>NZ_CM174396.1:0-4800000 GCF_057834205.1 Streptomyces sp. GL_148
TCAGCACGGGCAGCGTTCTTCAGCTCCGGACTCGCCCCGCGTGCCGGAGCGACGTGGTTGGCGTACTCGGTGATCGCGTTGTAACCAGCCCAGGCCGTTCCCCGGATGCCGGCCTGCGTGTCCGCCTGCTCGAAGAGCTTGCGGATCGTGCCCCACCTGACGTCCTGGTTCATCTTCTTCCGGCTGCTGTCGGCACCGGAGACCGGCCACAGCTCATCGACCACGGAGCGCAGGGCGGGCGTCGACATCTCGACGTCCAGCATCCGCTGTGCCGCCTTCTCGAACTCCTCGGCGTACTTGAACGTCAGCCCCAGTGCCTGGCGGGCCTGGGCGATCCGACCGCGCGCCCCGGAGGTGTGGCGGACGGTATAGCTGCTCTTCGCGTCCCTCAGCGCGGCGCGCAGGGTGTTCGCGCACACGACGCGCACGGGCGTGACGACGATCCGGAACGCGCTGCTTCCGTCGACGTTGAACGCGGCGATGTACAGGTCGACCGCGTCGCTGCTGCCGATGGTCAGGGTCTGGGGCAGCTTCATCGTCAGGAACACCTGACGGCCCTGCCGCAGGGATCCCGCCGTCTCGAAGTGCGCGCCGGACTCGTCCACGAGGTAGTTCAGGAACTCGGCGTGTTCCTCGTTCTGTACCGGGGTGTAGTCGGGGCCGACCACGCCGAGCGTCTCCGGGCGTCCGGTCTTGGGGTGGGTGCGGACGCTCGCGCGGTGGTTCGGCACGTCCAGCAAGGTCGCGCCGTCGGCCGTGAGCTCGGTGGCCTGGAGTCCGATCAGGCGGACGTTCCAGTTGTCGAGTGCGGCCAAGCGCATGGCGTCCTCGGCAGTCATCGCGTCGGCCGTGACGGTGCCGAGGTTGTGCCATGCGCTTTTGCGGGGCGCTGACGAACGCGGCGGTGCCGTCGCTGAACTGCTCAATTTCGTGTGCCATGTTCTCTCCTTGGTGGTGTGTGTTCGGTGTGCGTTTCGGTCGGCCGGGGGTGCCACTCCCCCGGCCCGGCGGCGCCGCCCCCTATTCGGGGCGCGGCCCTGCCGGGATGTCGTGTTTCTTGCGGTGGATCGGGGATGGCCCTGAGGTCAGGGAAGCGCCGGGGCATCCACGAAGCTCATGGCGGGCCCGGGAGAGAATCGGGCCCGTCCCCCTCGCACACGCGGGTACGCGGTGCGGCTTTGGTCCGCCGTGGCGGGGTGCGCCTTCAGGTCGCTGACCATCCAGGACATGAACGTCACCGCGCCGTCGGTACGCATGGTGCGGGTCGTCAGCATGGCCCTTGCGCCCATGGCGGTTGTGGCCAGGACTCCGGCTGTCTCCACGAGCGCTTCGTTCGGCTCGGACTCGTCCGGCACGGGGCCATCAATGAAGCACTCGGCCTCGCGGTAGCGGTCCTCCCACACCCCGACAACGGTGAGGTGCAGGTAACCCTCACCGGCGGCGCGGGCAACAGCACGGACCAGATTCATCGTCCGGCGGGCGAGCAGGGCCGAGCTGAAATCGGTCACCTCGGGTGCGGGAACATCGTTGGTCATGAGGGTGCCCTTCCAGGGGTGTGTGTTCGACGGGTGGCCTGCGCGGCCGGTGCCACTCCGGCCCCGCAGGAAGGTTCTCCAGTGCTGGCCCTGCCTGTTACCGGAGGCTGATGTGAGGGGCGTCGCTGTAGTACAGGCCGGGCTCCGGCGCGAGGGCCTGTCCCGTCTGCGCGTCGTAGGAGTAGGCGCGGCGCAGTTCATCGGCGGTGAGGGGGGTCGCGGTCAGGCCCCGGACCCGCCACCCCCACGCACGGGTCGCTCCGCTGTCGTAGGTTCGGCGCAGGACGACCCCGCTCACATCGCCCGCTGTCGCGGCCTGCACGCTGCTGACGAGCTCGGCCAGCGTCACGCCCGAAGCGAGATGGGTACGGTCGCTGGCGTTGTAGAACTCAATCACTGCCGCGCGGCCGCCGGAGCTGGCTGTGATGACGTAGGAGCCTTCGTCGGCCGCTTCGAAGATGCTGCTTAGCAGGTTGTGAGCGCGCTGGCTCGGGGAGATCTCCTGGCCCATGGGGGCCCCTTCCGGTAGTGGGTGAGCGCCGGGCTCCGAGGCCGGTGCCGTGTGGGCGGTGCGGCGGGGACGGGGTCGGCCGGGCTCGGGCCTGGCCGACGTCCACGGGCTGTCAGCGGGTGCGCTGCGCGGGGATGTGCAGGCTTTCGGTGAGAACGCGCTTGCCGACGAGAAGCCGCTCGATGAGGTGAAGGGCCTGGCTGTGTGTCAGGCCATCGGCGTTGATGGCCGCGCCGTCCGGGATCGCGCCGGTCAGGACGACCGGGCCGCAGAACGTGTAAGGGATCGCGAGCAAGCGCTCGGCGGTGTGGTTGACGGGCACGTCCCGCCACAGGGCCTCGTCGTCGGACCAGACGGTCAGGGTGCGATCAACCCGCTGGGGACGCATGTAGCCCGCTGCCTGGATGCCTTCGCTCCGCAGGAGTTCATGGGGCTCGGCCGCGGGCGTCCAGTCCGCGAGGACGAATTGACCGCCGGTCTGCACGACCAGCGCGAAGGGCATCGAGTCCGTGGTAGGCACAGCTCTCCCTGTGGTTGAAATGCGGGGTTCTTCGGTCCCGGTGGGGTCTTGCCACATCCCCTCACCGATAAAAGAATTCTACCGCAATAGAAGCGCATTCTGTAGAGGGACAGCCCCTCCACCGCAACACGAAAGAGTGATGTATTCGCAGGTCGCAAGGGGTGTACAGCCCCGCGTCGGGCGGGCACGGCGGGGCCGGTGTCGGCGGGCCCCGGAGCGCGAAGCGCGGAGGGCAGGGCCTGGGGTGGCAGGCGCAAAACGCAGGGGTATCTCTGCGCGCGCAGCGCGCGACCCCTGCGTTTTGCGCCTGCCACCCCAGGCCGCAGCGCGGGCTGCTGGGGGTTGCCCCGGCGCAGCGAAGCGGAGTCGGGGCAACCCCCAGCAGCCCGCGGCCCGCCGGCGGCGGACCCGCCAGGCCCGCCCGACGCGGGGCTGAACGTCTTGAGGGGGCCAACAGCCGGACGGCTGCGGCCCCCTCAAGGGGAATTTCGACAGGGCTTGGCGCTACGGGGCCTCAACGAGCTCTTGAGCGGCCTTCACGGCCCCCCGCCGGACTGCTGCCGGGTAGCCCAGCCGCTGCGCAGCCGCTTCGGCGTCGAGGTCCGGCTCCGTACGCATCAACGCAACGATGCGCGCGGCACGTTCCTGCACCAGGTGACGCTGCGCCGTAGGTACTGAGATGCCGAGGACCTCGACCAGGCGGGCCGTCGTCACCGCGGGCTCGGCGTCGAGGAGTTCGGCGATGCGGCCGGGAAGCAGGTCACGGGGAACCATGTCGCCCGAACCCTTCGGCCGGCCACTAGGGGAGCTCATGACACCGCGGCCGGCCGAGTAGGCGAGCAGGACGGCTCGCGGCCAGTGCTCGGCGCCGCCGACGACCACAACATGCTCGGCGAGGCCGGCATCGGTCTTGTAGCTGTCCACGCTCCGCGGTTTCACCCCAAGGAGTGCTGCCGCTTCGCGCCGGTCGAGCAGGTCCTGCTCATGGTCGCCCGTCGTGATGGACGGCTGCGGACGCCCGTCCCGGTATGCCTCCACCTGCTCCAGGTCCCACAAAAGGATCCGCGCTCCCTCGGAGCTGACAGGCGCGGGAAACCCGCCCTCGGCGTATGGCTTAGCCCGGCGAAACGCAGCCCACTTCATCCCCAGCACACCGGCGAGCTCCTCCCGCCCCACAGCCGTACGTCCAGCGCGGATCACGATCCCAGCCTCCTGATGAAAAGGGGTCGCCGGCGAACTCCGGCACCGAGATTGAAAAATGTACCGCACTTCGAGCCCACCCCGGGTGTCCCCGGACCCTCGGAACGCTATGCTCGGTCCCGAGACGCATGTGGGTTCTCCCGCGGTGTGTTCTTCGGTCGGCCGGCGCCCTTGCCACCCGCTCACGCGGAAGTGGGCGCCGGCCACATGCATATCAACGTGCCGACGCGGTGGCCTTCCGCTGCAGGGCCCGGCTACCGCTGGATCTCAACGACCGCCCGAAAGATGCCGGCTCCCGCCCCGAGGCCCAACTGGGCAATCCGCAGGACCACACAGGGCCCCACATCGCGCAGCGCAAATCCCCAAAGGGCCCGTCCACCGAAGCCCGACCCCGCACCTCGTTCAAAGACCCGCAGCCCCACCAGTGAAGCCGTGGCCCCGCCCAAGAGCCCGCCCGCGGCAGCAGCCCCGACTACCCCGACGAATGACCCCCCACGCGCCGAGAGCCACGTACAGCCAGCTCGCCGCCCAGGCCTGCGCCCCCGCAGACCCAGCCACCCGATCCCGAACCAACCCCCTACACCCACACAAGAAAGTCCGCGCACTCACCAGCCGGAAAACGGCCCCTCAGCAGGCAAAATGCAAACCCGTCGCCTGTGCACCTTCCCCCCATACCTCCCCGGACCCTTCCCCCCATTCCTCCCCCGATACTTCCCCCCCACCCTTCCCCCCATGTGTCCGGTCAAAGGACGGTGCCGTGCAAGGCGCGGCGGTCTCCGGTGAGGGCGTAGCGGCGGGCAGCGAGGCCCGTGTCGAGGTCCTCGCCGATCGCGTCGCACAGCGGCCCCAGGACGTCGGCGGCGGCGCCGTCCGAGAGGTAAGCCGGGGCGACTTCGAGGAACAGCTCGCCCATCGTGAGTGCGCTGGCCGCCAGGTCGTCGACAACCCGGCGCAACTCGGCGACTCCGGTGTCCGCCGGCGGAGCATCCGGCGGTTCGGGTGGAGTGGCGCGCACGTCGCGGACGGCCTGGTGGACCACGGAGCGCACCGTGGCCGCGTCGAGATCCTGGGCGCCGTCGCGGGTGAGCGCGGCGAGGCGGCCGGTAATCAGTTCCGTGATGTCGCCGCGGCGGGCGGCAACGGCGATCAGGGCCCGTTGGGAGAGCCCGTAGTCCAGCGCGGCTGCAGCGACCGGGGGGCTGTCTCGCGTGCGGGACACGGGGGTGCCGGCGGCGACCCCGGCCTGAATGGCCCCCAGGCCGCGGGCGACATCGAGGAGCCGGTAGGCCTGCGCGCGGCTGATCCCGAACTCACCCACGCAGTACGCCTCCCACGAAGGGTGCGAGAGCGCGAGCCAGACGCGAGCGGCGTGCGCGTCACGGACCCGGACCGCGAGCACCGCGACCGTACGCCGGACGTCGTCCATCGCCTCCCGCAGCCCCGCCGTCACCGCGCGGGCCTGCGCGCCGGTCAACGGTGGCCGCTCCAGTTCGGCGACGTCGTCCTCGGCTTGGTCTTGCTCGCCCATGCCCACCATCGTCCCCGCGCCGGCGGGGCCCGACCAGGGCGTACGGAAGCACTGACCGACGGCCCGGTGGTCCCCGCGTCCAGGACGGCGAACAAGCGGTCGGCGGACCACCTGGGGGCTCGGCAGGAACCGCTGCTCCGGAGCGCCGGGTGTGGCGGGAGAATGTGCGGATGAGTGAGCAGCGCCGCCCGTTGGGCTCCGGACCCCGCTTGGCCCCCGCTCCGGACGGGCCGCCGCGTCGCGCCCGTCTGGCAGCCGAACTCGCCGCCCCCGGCCCGGTGGTGCCCCCCGACGGGGAACGGGCGCCCGCGGCTGTCCTACGGCCCCAGAGGCGGGCGCTCGGCGCGGGCGGCGCGGCCCGCGCCTAAGGAGGGCCGGGACGGTTCCTCTCATCTACCGCGTCCGGCGGCCGAACCGGCCCGGTCCCGCCAGGTCCCAGCCGCCGGCCCACACCGAGCCCATCACGCCCGGCTGCACCCGGCAGCGAACCTCACCAGAAACCTCCCCATCGCAGGTCACGGGCCCGCACTGGTCCTTACGGCCGCCCGGACTCCGTTGAGTACACCCACGGCCCGGAACTCCCCAAGAAACTCCCCAGCGCAGGTCAGGGCAGTACAGGCTTCAGGGGCACCAATTCGCCGTGCACCCGCTTCCGTACCCAAGTACGAGCCCGCGGCGGAAAGTCCGTGGTCTGCGCGAGAAGTCGGCTCCCTCGCGGTGAAGGGCGTGCCCGAAGCCAGCGGAGCGATGCCGGGCGCTGCCAGGCGACGAGTCCGCCGAGAGACGAGGACGGGGAACGCGCGGGCCAGCTCTCACGCCGCGGTGACAGCCCGCCCTTGGGCTACGAGCTCCTCGGTCCTCGCCGCGACGAGTACCGTGTCGGACCTCGGGTAGCCTCCGGGCGACACCACAACTGGCAGGAAGAGGGGCGGCCGGTGAGCGGCAGCTAGAACAGGGCGATCGCCGAACTGAGCGCCCAGGGCAACGCCGCCCGGGCAGCCGCCCAGCGCGTCGACGACGCTCCGAGCACGGAGCGCGTGACCGCGAAGGCAATCTCGTACGTGGCCGAGACCGACTACCTGCGGAGCGCGAGCACGCTGCTGCGGGCGCACCTCGCCGACCGGCGTCCGCCCCGACGGCTGCCAGTCGCACGCGTCTGGCCGGGTTTCCGCGACGCGTGGGAGGCACGGGCTGCAGACCGGCGCGGCGGGGTGTGGCAGGCCGTTCCCCGGGACGCCGAACTGGAGCGGATGCGCAGCGCCCCTTCCACCGCTCTCCTTACTGCCGTCGTCCAGCAGGCCGAAGCCTTGCAGGCCAGCCTCCACGGCGAGCGGAACGTGCACCGGCTGTATGAGTCGTACATCCCCGAGCCGACCGGCAGCGCGATCACCGACCTCGTCGATAGCCGCGGCAGGTCGGCTCCCACGCTGCCCGGGTTCCCCGACCCAGGGCACTTCCTCAACCGCGCCTTCCCCAAGGGCGACGACGTGCGTGTCCGTCCTGGTCGCCAGGAGGAGTTCGATCGGCTGTCGCGCGACCGGTCCGCGGTGGACACCCGAGCCCGCGCCTTCGGCGACGCGGTCCTGGCCCTCCTCATCGAGCACCGAACAGACGGCGCCGCTCCCCAGCCCGGCCGCCTGCGCGGTGCCGGGCGCTGGGTGGGACGCGAGCAGCAGCTGGTGCCGAACCGGGCGAAGTGGCCGGCGAAGCTCAACGCCTACCAGGCTGTGGCCCTGGCCGGACTGGGCTGGCTGGTGCTCGTATGCACCGGGCTGCCGCTGACCTTCGGGAAGGAGGCCGACCTGCTGTCCCACGCGCGGCTGCTGATCCTGGCGGCCGGCCTCGTCGCCTGCGCGGGCGTCGGGCTCGTCGCCCGGTACGGACCGAAACTGATCAAAGCGCCCGGCCCCCACGCCGGGGTGCCCGGCATCGCAGCGGGCCTGATCGCCCTCGTGGTGTGGCAAGGGCAAGGGCCCATCGCCAGCCACTACTTCGCCGGCCCCTACGACCGCTACGAGCGGGAGTATGCGAACGGGTGCCTCGCGGCCAGTGCCTACCAGCGCGACATGGTCCAGGCCATGGTCGAAGACGGCGTGCTGACCGTGACGCCGGTAAACGGCGGGGCGACGCTACGCCTGGGGCCCGCCGAGGACGGCGGCACTCATCCGCTGCGCCCGCTCGACCAGGCGACCCGAGCGGTGCTCAACGAGCAGGGCTGCTGAACCGCCCGTAGCCGCCGCCCCCTCCCGAGGGCAGCTCCTCCTGGCCAGCAACCTGGGGCTGATCCTGCTTCTTCGGCTTCCGCCGGGCCCGCTGCTTCCGACGCTGCTCCGCCTCCTTCGCCGCCAACACGTCCCCGCTGGCGCATTCCGCCCGGCAGCGACCTCACCACAAACCTCCCCGTCGCAGGTCACAGAACTGCACCGGGCTCTGTCCGCCGCCACGAATTCCTGCGGCTGCGCCCCAGGGCCGCACCTCTCCGAAAACCTCCCCAGCCCAGGTCGGAGCAGCCCAGCATCCAGGTCGTGTCCGCGCCGACCATCGATGCTTCCATCACCATCATCGTGCGGGGGCATCCGCGGCGGCGTCGGCCGGGCCCGCGTGGAGACCTGTCTTTAACAGCGGCCGCACGCACGGTGCGGGCCCGGGCGATCTCTTACGGGCCGGCCGACGGCGTCGCGGGGGCGGCCCCGGTCGCGCGGACCTGTCCGCGAGTGATGCGGATGACGGCGGAAAGCATCACATGGACGATGACGCAGCCGGCGAGACCGATCGGTCACGTCCGGCGGCGCGCTGAAAGAGGGCACGCTGACGGCATCCGTCAGCGCAATCGGCCCCACCGTCGGCCGGAGCGCAGCGAGGAGCTGAGCGGGCTCCAGAGAGCAGGCCGAGGAATCGGTCACGGCCACGGCGCCGCCGCCGAGGTGGCCATCGGCCACCCAGTCAGGACGAGCCGACCGGCGTCGAGCTGTACGTCGCGACGGACAAGGACGACACGGTGCACGCCTCAACATGCTCGGCGTACTCACCGCCGAGGACCCGGACCGCAAGATCGGAGAGCGCACGTACCCATCTCGGCGGGAAAGATGCTGGTCCGGGCATGGCTCGATGCCTAAGCGGTCTGGGTGAAGGCTTCAGATCCCACGATCAGAGCGTTACGGTCCGTCCCTCCGTGAGGAAGGAACCCTCGTCGTGCGATCACTCTTCCGTGCCCTCAGCGCGTCCGCAGTCGCCCTGGTCCTAGCCGCCCCGCTGGCCCCGGTAGCCGCGCACGCCACACCCCAGGCCTCTGTACGGGCCGCCTACAGCTCCACCACCCCCAGCCGTGTCCTCGCCATACCGGGCACGGTCAACTTCCGTGACACCGGCGGTTACATCACGTACGACGGCGAGAGAACGCGGTGGGGGGTGCTCTACCGCTCGGAGACCCTGTCGAAGCTCCCGCCGGAGGGTGTGACCGCGCTCGGCCAACTCGGGCTCGGTAGCGTTATCGACCTGCGCACCGGCCCCGAGGTCCAGGCCGACGGCCTCGACCGCCTCCCGGCCGGTGTCACCTCCATCGCCCAGCCAGTCGCCGACACCAACCTGTTTGCGTTCATCGGGCAGATCGTCCGCAGCAAGGACCCCGCCTACCAGCAGGCCCAACTCGGCAACGGCGCGGCCGAAGCACGGATGACCGCGCTGTACCAGGGCTTCGTCACCAACCCCGCGAACCGTTCCGCACTCGGCGCCGCCATCCGTTCCGTCGCAAACGCCACCAAACCGATCACGTTCCACTGCTCCGCAGGCAAGGACCGCACCGGCGTCCTCGCGGACACAATCCTGCGCGCGGTCGGCGTCCCGGAGACCATCTCCGAACAGGACTACCTGCTCTCCAACCAGCTGCGTGCCGCGTCCGACAAGGCCCTTCGGGATCAGGTGAAGGCCGGCGGGTACATGCAGAACCCGGACCTGCTCATCCCGCTCCAGGAGGTCCGCAGCCCGTACCTCGCCGCGTTCCGGGACCAGGCCGTCGCCGACTACGGCAACTTCGGCAACTTCCTGACCAACGGCCTCGGCATCGACATCCTCACCCTGATCAAGCTACGCGAGCGGATGGTCGACTGACCGGGAGAACACCGCAGCCCCCGCTGTCCGGAGGTCTCCGGACAGCGGGGGCTGCGGTGTGCACTGGCTGGGCACTGCTCCCGGTACCCCCCGTCGGATCGGGTCCCGGCAGCTTTCGGTGTGTCAGCTGGTACGGGTACGGACGAGGCCTACGACGACGTCGTTGGCGAGGACGGCGTTCATGCCGCCGATGTAGGTGCCGGTCGCTGCGCTATGCGGGAGGAGCGCGATGTCCCGCAGAGCGGGCGTCCTCTCCCAACCGGCCGGGATGCTCGTGACGGGGTCATCGATCAGGGTGTTGCCTGCAGGAGTGGCGATCCACTGGCGGCGGACGGGAATGGTGACCCGCATCAGCCGCCGGATTGTCGCCCGATCGCCGGGGCGTACCCGGTAGGGGAGGCGGGTGCGTGCGGTGCGGTGCGTGGGGTGGAGCCAGTGCTGGCCGTCCGCGTCGGTCCACACGGGCAGGATGCGGATGCTCGGGTCGCCGAGCCGAGTGGTGAGGAGTTCGCTGCTGTACGTCGAGTTCGTCAGGGGGTGCAGGTTCGTGCCGGTCCGGTGCGTGCGCAGAGCGACGAGGTCGGCGAAGGCCTGCTTGGCGTTCTCATCCGCGCCGCAGCGTATGCCGTCCGCCGCGGTGTAGGTGTCGCTGTAGACGGCGTCGACGTGGTGCTGGAGTTCCTCGGGGACCGCGATGGGCCCGGTCAAGGTTTCGAGGTGTTGATGGGTGCGGCGCAGGAGGCTCGCGTCGTACACCTGCCCCCAGTGCCGGGGCACGGTCGGCTTTCCATTCCCGGTGATGGGGGTGAGGACGTGGAGGGTGACGTGCTCGGCGTATGGGGGGCGGGTCCGGCCTTGGTGGCGGTGGCCGCGGCCGGCTCGCTGCGCGAGGAGCGCGAACAGGGCGAGGTCGCTGATGACGATGTCGAAGTCCACATCCAGGGACTGCTCGGCGACTTGAGTAGTGATGACGACGACCGGCCGGCCGGGCCCGCTTCCCGGTGGCCGCCGCCCACGTTCCGTCGTCTTTGCGGTGCGCGGCGCGCGCGGGGCCAGCCGGGCCCGTGAACTCGCACGTCACTGCCCGCGTCGTACGCAACTGGAGTACGCACGGGTTCCTGAGTGGAAGGCGAGGGTGAGCTCGGCCAAGTCAGCAGGTAGGACACCCGTGTTCGAGGTGTCCCTCACGCGTGTGGGATTCCTGCAATCACTCGCAGATTCTGCGAGTGACACTCGTAATCTGCGGGTTCATGGGGGAATCCGAAACCCGTCCCATGGCACGTGGGCGAGATGCGGTCGGCTTGGCGGAGGTCTTCTCCCTCCACACCTACCGCAGCCGTTCGGGGCAGGCGGACGCGCAGGCGTACTTCTTCGACACCCTGGCGGAGTACCAGTGGGCGAGGGATGCGGCAGGTTTGATGCCGTCGTCGATCAGCCAGCTGGTCAAGCCGGTGATCGAGCTGTGCGAGCACTACGACGTCGTGCCGTGGGAGCTCACGCCGGCTGCGCTGGACCGCTACTTCGCGGGTCCGGGCAAGCGTGCCCGGACAACGGTCATGGCGAAGATCAACAAGATCGACGCGTACTTCGCGTTCCTGGAGCAGCGGTACGCCGGGGAGATCCACCGTCTGTTCGGCACGGCTGTGGAGTCTCCGGTCGACCCGTTCAACCGGCCCCGTCACCGCGGCGACTTCGGGCTGCGGGTGCCTCCGTCGCAGAGGGCGATGCGGGAGTTCTTTACCGCGTGGCGGAATGCTCTGCCGCAGGCCCGTAAGGAGGCGGTGGCATGCCGGGACTACGTGATGGCGAAGATCGCCTACGTGTCCGGGGTGCGGGCCGCGGAGCTGTGTGGGGTGACGCTCGGGGACGTGCACTGGGAGTCGGGCCGCTGGGGCCGGTTCGTCGTCCAGGGCAAGGGAGCTCGCGGGTCCGGCCCGAGGCCGCGCGAGGCGTTCCTGTTCGAGGACGGCCGCGAGCTGCTGTGGTGGTACGTCGAAGAAGTCCGCGGCCTCTTCCAGGACGACCCGGAGCATCCCGGGGCGCCGCTGTTTCCTTCGGAGCGGTTACCCGCGCAGGTGGCGGCGCTGAACCTTCCGGTCGCGCCCGCGATCGTCCCGTCGACGTTCCGGCGGGCGCTGAAGGTGGCGTCGCGGCTGTATCTGCCGGGTCCGGTGGCGGAGCTGTTCCCGCATCTGCTGCGGCACGCGTGCGCTACCCACAACTACGAGCGCGGCATGACGTTGTGGGAAGTGCAGCGATTGCTCGGACATACCTGGACAACGACAACGGTCAATTACCTGGCAACGGCTCAGGCCGATCCCGAGCAGGCGGATCGCTGGCGACAGTCGGCGGCGCGGGCCGGGCAGCGGCTGGTCGCGGATAGGGGGAGTTTGCGGTGAAGTGGAATCTGCGCTGGGCGGCCGCCAAGTGCGATATCTGGCGGCCGGTCGACCTGCAGGCGGCGTTCGCGAAGGTGGGGTTCACGCCGTCGCTGAGCAAGGTCGCCGCTCTGTGGGGTGGCATGCCGGTGACGGTGCGGCTGGATGACCTGGACAAGATCTGCGCGGCTCTGGGGTGCACGGTGGCTGATCTCTTGGAGGCCGAGCCGGTGGCGGTTGCCGGCGGCCAGGAAGAGCAGGAGCGGGCCGTCGGCGGCGAGGCGGGTCCGGTGCGGCCGGTGCCGCGTCGGGACGGTCCGCGCCGGTTGCAGCCGCCGAACTGAGGGGGGCCGCGGTGATGGTGCGGCAGTGTGGAGTCTGCCTGGACTGGGGTGTCACGCGGTTGCGGGACGGGCTGTGCTGGAGCTGTCACGGCTGGCTGGAGAACCGGCAGACGGCGCAGTGTCCGCGGTGCTGCAGGCTCGGGACCGTTGATGATGACGGACTGTGCCGTCCGTGCGTGATCGCGGTGCGGGAGGAGATCGGCGCCGGCCTGGATGCCGTCTTCCCGGGGCCGACCCAGTTGCACGTCTACGTGCTGGGTCTGGGTCAACAGGGTGCGCGGAGCCTCCCGCGCCCGCGTGGCTCGGCCGTTCCCAGTCTCGGGCCGCACGAAGTGCGGCATCTGGTGGACGACCCGAGGATCTGTCCTGCGGCCCTGCGCGGCCAACTGACGTTGTTCCTGGTCCGGCGACGCCTGGAGCGGAGCGATGCCCG
Organism: Streptomyces sp. GL_148; assembly: GCF_057834205.1. Classification (NCBI taxonomy): domain Bacteria; kingdom Bacillati; phylum Actinomycetota; class Actinomycetes; order Kitasatosporales; family Streptomycetaceae; genus Streptomyces; species Streptomyces sp. GL_148. The sequence continues at coordinate 12,557 of NZ_CM174396.1, forward strand.
GCGGATCAGTGCACGCACGTGGGCGGAGGAGGAGGTGCTGCAGGAGCTCGCCTTGCATCGGGCGACGACTGCGGGTCTGAGTGGGACGTGGCCGTCGATGGTGTTGCGACTGATCAGGTGTGCGCTGGCGATCCGGGATGCGGAGGGTGAGGCGCTGGTCGCGCCGGAGATGCTCGATCAGGTGCGGCTGCCGTTGAAATCCGCCGCCGCTGAGCTGCTCGATCAGGCCGGGCTGTTGAGCCGGCGCTCGACTCCGGCTCCTGTGGCGCGGCCAGTGCGGTCGTGCGCGGACTGCGGGTGCTGGGGCGTGACGGCATCGCGATGCCCGGGCTGTGACGCATGGCGGCGCGACCGTGAGCGCTACCGGGTGGGCCGGTGCCACAGATGCCGACGGGACGATCTGCCTCTGCACTCGGAGGAGGGCATGTGCCGGGCGTGCCTGGCCTACGTGCGCGAGGCCGGCGCCGGGTCTGCGGCGTCTTTCACGCAACTCGCCTTCGCCGGAGTGCTCGCGCATCAGCTGAAGCGGCGGGCCGGGGAGCTGGGCTTCGTCGTCCACAACCGGTCCGGACCGGCCGCGCGTGCACGAGCCCGGACCCACACGGCCGTCGCCCCACCGAAGCAGGACGTGCAGACGATCATCCCGGGGCAGCTGTCTCTGTTCTCGATGGCGCGGACCTGGCGGCGCGAGTACCCCGGGCCCGTCCTCGCGCTACCCCCGCTGCCCGCTCCTGCGCAGGAGCTGCTGGACACCTTCACCGCCGCCTACCCGCGGGCCCACCTCGCCGACAAACGCAACGTGCCAAGCGGCGCCGCCGTGATCCTGCACACCCTGCTGGCCCGGCTCGGCCCGCACGCACCGATCCCCGAGCGGGACGTACGCTCCCTGGCCAGGACCGTCGCGGCTGGAACCGCCGCCACACGCCGCGTCATCACCTTCCTCCACAGGCACGCGCTACTGGAGGCAGACGCGCTCTCCGAGACCCCTGCCCAACTGCTCACCGAGATCCAGCACCACGTACCCCCGCGCGTACCGGACCTGACCCAGGAACGGCGCGACCACCGCGACGAGAAGGCCCTGCACGCACGGATCGCAGAGCTTCCCGCCCCGGTGGCCGACCAGCTGAGCGCCTGGGTGCGGGTGCTGCGCGGCAGTGGCCGCTTCCGGCACGCTCCGGTCGCCTTCCGGCGTATCCGCCACGACCTGCGCGTCGCGTGGCCGGCTCTGTCCTCGTGGACGGCGGCCGGGCTTGATCTGCGGCAGGTCACCGCCGAGCACATGACGAGCGAACTCGCCCGTCATCCGGGCAACGTAGCCCGGGGGCTGCTCAGCGTGCTCCGCAGCATTTTCCGGGCCCTGAAGCAGGAACGGCTGATCTTCCTCAACCCCACGGCCGGGCTACAGCTGTCCGCTGGAGTGCACTTGCCGCGGCCGTTGCCCAGCGACCGGCTGGCCGGAGCCCTGGACCGGCTGGACGGTCCCGCCGCACGCCTCATCGTCGGCCTGGTCGCCATCCACGCCGTGCGTGCTGCGGAGGTCGCCCGCCTCGACCTGACCGACCCCGACCTCGCCCGCCGGACACTGGCCGTGCGTCGGGGCGCGGGTGTGCACCTCGTCTACCTCGACGAGCTGAGCACAGATCTGGTGGCCGACTGGCTGCGCGAGCGCCGCCGGCGCTGGCCCCAGGCCACCAACCCGCACCTGCTCGTCACCTCCCAGACCTACCGGCACGCGGCCTCTCCACAGATCAGTTACGGCGCGATGCGGGCCGTGTTCGACCAGATCGGACTGCTGCCACGGCAGGTCTGGGCCGACCGCATCCTGGACGAGGCCCGGGAGACCGCCGATCCTGTCCACCTCGCCCGCCTCTTCGGCATCCACCCCGGTATCGCCGTGAAGTACGTACACGCTGCTCACCCGGACAAGGCCCTGCCCCGGATCCGCTAACCGCGGCCTTCGGGGTTGTCGAGGACGTCGTCGCCGCTGTCGGCCAGGCTGCTGCTCATGGCCGTCACCGTACAGAAACCGGGGTGCCCGCGTTCCTGGACGCGGGGACTTCCTGAACACCCTTGTTGGACACCGGAACTGGTCCCGGAATCCGTTCCCCGGGCGTGTCGGCGGGGTGTGCGGAAAGGGATCGTTTGCCGACAGGTAAGGGTGATGGAGAGAGCATCGCGAGGGTCACTGCGAGCCGCCCCCTTTCCCGAAGGGCCCCGCGAACCCGGGCCCGCCGACGGCAGCAAGTAACTGGCCTGTTCCCTTCGAACACTCTTTGCTTCCATTCGGCGACGCTGTGTAATGTCTCGTTAGTTGCTGATCTTGGGCGTCAGCGTTGAGCGAGAGGTACCCATGAACACGAAGAACCGGCTCATCTGGACGACAGCCGGCCTCGTTGTGGGCGCAGCGGCGGCCGTGGGGGCCGCCACTGCGCAAACCACCGCCCCGGCCATCACGGTGGTGAAGAGTGCTGAGTCCGAGCCGGGTGGGACCGCGATCGCTCTCTGCCCCTCCGGCAGCAAGGTCATCGGCGGCGGCTACCAGGGCAACGGCCTCTTCGCCTATGGCGGCACCGTCTACGACCTGGTCGAGGCCAACACCCCCACCGCCGACGCGGCAGGCTGGGGCGCCCGCCTGCACTCCGGCCGCGTCATCGCCTCCGCGATCTGCCAGGCCGGGGCTCCCGTCACCGTAGCGAAGAGTGCTGCGTCCGAGCCGGGTGGGAACGCGGTCGCCAACTGCCCCTCCGGCAGCACGGTCATCGGCGGCGGCTACCAGGGCTACGGCGCCTTCGCTAACGGCGGCACCGCTTACGACCTGGTCGAGGCCAACACCCCCACCGCCGACGCGGCAGGCTGGGGCGCCCGCTTCCACTCCGGCCCCGTCATCGCCTCCGCGATCTGCTCCACCGCCTGACCAGGCAAACGAGATGGCTTCCTAGCCCTGTCCGGCCCCGTCGTCCTCGTCCAGCTCGGGCGCGTCCAGGTCGCGCAGCGGGCGCAGGGCGCCGGCGGCAGGGATGGAGGTGTGAAGTAGTAGCGGCCTAGCTAGGGCCTGTTTTGGAAAGCTGGCGATGGTCAGTCGATGCGTTGAAGAGGGGGCAGGGTCCAGGCGCCGTCGAGGACGGGAGCCTGGGGCCAGTAGAGGCGGAAGAAGAGGTTGAAGGCTTCGGTGGGAGTGGGCAGCCAGTTCGCTTCGCGCTCGGGGCCAGGGCTGTCGTGCTGGATGTAGAGGGTGAGGGAGCCGTCGTCGGCGAAGGCGAGGGGGTCGCGGTCGCCGATGGCGTAGCGGTTGAGCGGGTTGTCGGCGAAGGCTTGGTGCTCGTTGTAGAGGGTGAGTGACCAGAAGCCGTTGACCGGGGGCAGTTGCTCGGCGGTGAAGTGGATCCGGTAGCGGTGCCGGCCGGTCAGGGGGCGGCCTTGGTCGTCGTGGCGGGCGCCGGGGTAGAGCGCGTCGGCGTCGAGGTTGGCTCCCAGGCCGATCTGGGCGACGAAGGCCCGCCGGGTGTAGTCGGTGCCGAAGTCACCGTTGTCCCGCAGGGTGGACCAGCCTCCAGGGGCGTTGGCGAACTGTGCCGCCTTCGCCTGCCCGAGGGCTTCACGGCCGGCGGCGGGGGCGGCGAGTACGGCCTGGCGGGCTTCCTGGCTCAACTCGTCCGGCCTCCAAGGCTGTCCGGAGGTCAGGCCTAGGGCGGCGAAGCGTTTCATCGCCGGGGCGTCGTCCGCGGTGGGCGGATTGTCAAATAGCAGTTCGGCCAAATGGGTGAAGAACGCCTCGCCGCTCAAGGCCTCGACGTACTCGACGGGCGGAGCGGTCGGGAGGTCGGTGCGCAGCGGCGGGACGGCCGAGGGCTGCGGTGCCGTCGGGTCGAAGCGGGACAGCGGCTCCAGTCGCATCCGGTCCTGCAGGGCGTGCACGGCCGGGTAGTCCGCCGGCCCAGCCGTGTTGAACCGGCCGATCATCCAGGCCAGGGCGGTGGGCGCATCGATGCGCTGGGCCCCCTCGGGGAGGCTGCCGTCCCATCCTGGACCGCACACCGCGAAGACCCCGGTGCCTCCTCCTGTGGTCCGGCTGCCAGGAGAGGCGAAGACGTCCGTCCAGGCCGACAGGACGGGCAGCATCCAGTACCGGCCTTCGCTGTCGGGGACGCTGACCAGCATCGGCTCAGCCCGCAGGTCCAGCCACGCGATGGAGTACAGCGTGTCCGCATTGGGCGAGACCACCGAGGTGAACGAAGCGTCCGGGAACTCCCGCAGATGAGAGAAGCTGTTGATTGGAGTCGTCTGCGGGCCGGACGTCATCACCCGACGAGTGGTGTCCATCAGCATCAGCGGATAGCCGAACAGCCACGCCTCCGTTGCCAGACCAGCAAGGTCGTCAGCCATGCGTCGCACTCCCGTCATCTGGAACTGGGCCATCAGGACGAACCTCACACGACAGGCACGCGTCGGCCACTCGACCACTCCGGGTGTGAGTAGTTGCGGTACAGAAAGTGCCGCTGAGATTGATCTTGCTGGAGTTGGCCTACCTCTTCGGCGCTTCGAGCTGACGAGGCACGGCGCCAGCGCGCAGCTCACGCAGGTCCGGGATGTGGTTGTAGAGAGTGCCCGGCGAGACGCCCAGCAGCTTGGCGAGCCGGGGTCGCGCAGCAGATCGCGTGCGGCGCGGATGACCTCCTCGGTGGCGACGCTCGGACGCCCGCCGACCCGGCCGCGCTCGCGGGTTCCACAACGCCACCGTGCGCTCCCGCGCCATCGCCCTGACCGTCGCAGCCCTCGTGTCGATTCCCATTGTCGCCAGCACAGCGGCAGCGGAACCGGTCGAGATGTACGCCCCGTACGCCCGCGCCGCAGCGAGAGTCCACAGCCCCGGCACACTCCTGGCAGCCAAGAACATCAGCGAGGTAACGCACCCTGAGACAGGTACGTACTGCCTCAAGGTCTCGGACCCTGACATCGACGACCTGGCTAACGCGGCGATCCACGTCACGGCCATCAACGGTGGCGCCAGCATCACGGTGAGGGCGTACGGATCCGGCGCGGATGACTGCCTCGGCTCGGAATTCTTCAGGGTAAACAGCGTCTACAGCGACAACCACAAGCCAGTGGACGTCTCCTTCACTGTCTCCGTCCTCTAGCCACACCACCTGAAGGGCCCTCGACCGGCCCACCAGTACGGAGACCCATGGGGGGCGGACCGAATTCGGGCCGCCCCCCAGATGATCCTGCCGACGGCAGCCCACCACGTCACATGTCTCGAAACGACCCAGCCGTCACCCAGCGGAGCCCGCGCCACACAACCTGAGCCAGAATCGGAACTCGTGAACAAAGCCAGTCGCCCTCGGCGAGGCTGAGGGAGCCTCCGCCCGGCAGTGCGTAGGTCTGTCGGCGCCGAGTTGGAGGCATCTCCCGCTGCCACCCAGGGTCTGCGAAGAGGGCACCCGCGCGACGGCCAATCCCAGAGGGGGGGCCTCGCGCCCGGCCGCCGACGGGATAGCGAGGGCATGGCGGGTACTCCCTGGGCCAAGGTCATGCGTTCCCCGAGGCCGTCTCGCAACATGCCGGGCGAGGTCTCGGCCCCGGAACTTGCACGCCCAATCCCGCCAAACGGAAGACCACGCGCGGGTTCCGGACGTTCGAGCGCCAGGATTCTGCGAACCCGCGCGCTTCGGCTTTCGACCTGCTCGCCCACCCCACCATCGGCGACGTGCGCGGGCGGCCGCCCATGGTCATCGCCGACCTGCTCGCCAGCCGCCCCAAGACAGCCGAACGCTGGGCCACCCTCCCCGGCGGGAACTGGTCCGAATACTTGGCAGCGCGACGGGCCGCCCCGCAGATTTAGGCAGTTGAGCAGGGCAGTGCTCCGAGTCCGCGCTAGAGGGGGATGGTGAGCAGGATGCGGCCGTGGCCACCGCCGGCGTCGACGTGGTCGTGGGCCTTGGCGATGTCGTCCAGCGGGTGACGGTCGGCGACGGCGACTGTGAGGGCGCCGACGGCGGCGGCGGAGGTGAGGTCGCGGGCGGCCTGGCGCTTGGCCTCGGCGGGGAAGTCGTCGCTGCCGAGCAGTCGCAGGGTGACGTTGTTGAACAGCAGCGGCCAGAAGGGGATCTCGGTGCGGTCCGTGCGGGTGGCGTAGGCGGCGATGACGGCGTTGTTGGCGGCGACGGCGTTGTCGAGATCGGCGTTGTCGGACAGCGCGACCTCGATGATCCGGTCGACCCCCCCGTGGCGCGTACGAGCGGATGGCCGCGGCGGGGTCGCCGGTATCCAGGGCGATGGCGTGGGAGACGACGGCCGGGTCGACGTGGTCGAGGTCCGCGGTGCGGCGGACGGTGGCGAGAACGGTGGCGCCGGACCAGTGGGCGAGCTGGGCGGCGAGGGAGCCGACGCCGCCGAGGACTCCGTGGACCAGGACCAGTCGGCCGTCGACCGGGCCGTCGGCGAAGACGGTGCGGTGGGCGGTGATGCCGGGGATGCCGAGGCTCGCCCCCAGCTCATCAGTCAGATGGTCTGGCAGAGGTACGGCTTGGTGGTCGGGTACGACGGTGTACTGGGCAGCTGTGCCGAAGGGGCGGTAGGACTGGGCGCCGTATACCCAGACCCGCTGTCCGACGCGGCGGGCGTCGACTTGGGCGCCCACGGCGTCGATGACTCCGGCGGCGTCGCTGTGCGGGATCACCCGGGGATAGGGCATGGACGAGCCGAGCCAGCCGCGCCGTTTCTTGGTGTCGCCGGGGTTGACGCCCGAGACGGTGACACGGACGCGGACCTCGCCGGGGCCGGGGACGGGATCAGGGAGTTCACCGATGTGCAGGACATCCGTGGCGGGGCCTTGGTCGTCGTACCAGGAAGCAAGCATGGGGGTACCTCCGTGGACATTCAGCTCGCGGGAGCGGCGGGTGCGTGCGGTTCGCTGTCGGTGCATCCGGTGTCGAATGCGAGCGGTTCCTCCCCGAGGGTCTCGCGCAGCCAGGTCCGCTCCGCGCGACTGGTGGCGCGGGCGGTGAGCAGCATGCCCCGCCGGTAGGGGTCGGTGACCTCCTCGGCACGCAGGGGCCGCTCGTTGTCGTAGAAGAAGCTCGCCGGTTCTTCCAGGAACTCCAGCCGTCTGCGCAGCACCGCGTGCTGTTCGGTCACGTCGGGCAGGTGGGAGAGGAATGCCAGGACGATGTAGAACCGGGTGAAGTCGGTGATCTCGTGGTCGGCGGGCTTGCGCAGGCGCTGAAGCATTTCGGCGCGCCCGGCCGCGGTCAGGCTGAGCACGTACCGGGCCGCCCCGGCGGCCGGGTCGGCGCGCCGCTCGATCAAGCCCGCCTTGGTCAGACGATTGATCGCCGGATACAGGCTGCCGTCACTGACCGGCCGCGTGTAACCGGTCAGCTGTGAGACGCGGCGGCGCAGCTCGTGTCCGGGCAAGAGGGCCTCGGCGAGGAAGCCGAGTATTGCGAGTTCCAGCATGAGTCCATCTTCGCACGCGAACATCGAATCGATGTGAACATCGATTCGATGTTAGGCTCGTAGGTACCCGCCCAAACGTTTCTGGAGAGGCACAGCAAGATGCCATTGCAGTCCACCGAGTCAGTGATGAACCGTTTCGTCGAGTTCATCAACACGGGCAACGAGGATCTCGCCCGCGAGGTCATTTCTCCGGACGCGGTGTTCCACGCGCCAAGCCACCCGGAACCACTGCGGGGGCCCGATGGGTACTTGGAAGTCATAGGGATGATGCGCAGCGCCTTCCCCGACATTCAGTGGACGCTGGAGGAGACGGTCACCGAAGGCGACACCGTGGCCGCGCGGTTCACGATGCGGGGAACCCACGACGGTGAATTCTTCGGGATCCCGGCGAGCGGCAACAAGATCTCGGTGCAGGCCATGAACTTCTACTACCTGGCCGACGGCCGGATCGTCGGCGAACGGGGCCAGCCCGACCTCCTCGGGGTGATGCAGCAGATCGGCGCCCTACCGGCGCCGTGAACCTCGTAGCGCCTGGTGAGCCTTCTGCCGCGCGGGATTGCCTCTGCCGAGAGAGGCCCGTAGGCGCGGGTTCACCGCAAGAGGCCGGTCTCCTTCTTGATCCGGCGTCTTCGCGCAGACAGCGCTCGCTGCGGCAGAGCTGTACGCCTTGTCACCGCTAACGCGACCGGGCCGGGTGTGGGAGTGCTCGCCCCTGCGGGCGAATACTGCAACCCTCGAATACCGACACTCCACCAGTGGCATTCGCAGAACGTCGACGCCGAGGTGATCGGGTACACCGGCACCTTGGCCCGGCCCCATCACCTTGTCGTCGCTCTTCCCGACGGCCGGGTCGCTCGCTCCCAACGGCTCACCGCGCTGCTGGCCGGGCAGATCGCCGCCTTCCTGCAGGACGCGGATGGGGGAGGAACGGGCCGGACCGAGGCCGGGGAGACGTACCGGAAGGCGACCGGCGCCATGGTGGTGGAGGTCGCGGCGGGGACTACCCGGCACGCCGTGGTCACGGTCGTAGGGCTCCACGGCTGAGGGCGGGACGAGCGTGAGATGCCCCGGCCTGGCGGAACGGCAGCCATGCAAGGAGTCGCGGCGGTAGAACTCTTGTCCGATGCGACAACCCGACACGGCTGGCTGTGACGGCGTCGGCGAGGAGAGAAGACGTCCGTGGAGCACTACCCGAACCCGGTGAAGGGGATCCGATGCGCCTGACGTCCGTGTCCGATCTGCTCGCGCCGGCCACCGTTCTGGAGTTCTCCGACGACGTGCGCGTGGTGGACATCGGGCCGCTTGCAGATCTTCCTGGCGGCTCGTCTCGGCGAACTCGCCGCTGCACAGGCCCCCGACAGTCATGCTCGCTGGGCCGCCGACAGGCTGGCCTCCGTCACGGACGCCGCCTGCCGCGACCTTGAGGACGCGCTGGTCCTCTGGCAGAACATCCTGACCGAGGGCCGGACACAGGAACCTGGGGTGGTACAGGCGCTGCGCGATGATCTCGGCTTCGACTGGAACAGGCTCGTTGAGACTGCGGCGCGCTTCGCAGCGCACCCGCGGTATCGGCCGCGCTGGCGTCCGCTGCGCTACGTGTCCGTGGAGCACGCCGAGTACGTGGAGTTGTCCGACGGCATGCAGCACGGCGGCTTGGACGGGGACGGAGCCCACCCGTGAGCTCGGGCCAGTTCCTTACGGAAGCGTCTCCGAAGTTGGGCGTGCTGGAACGACTACTCAAGAGGCCGTCGAAGTCGACTAGGGCATTGAGACGGCGGGCGAGAGCGAGCGCCAAGTGGCCGAGCAACACGTGGTTCACCGAGCCCGAGCAGCCGGCCGCCGACTACCAGCCCCTGCACCGGCGGACGCGAGAAGGCTGAGTAGTCCTCGTCCTCGGCAGGCATCTCCTCATCCTCTGACAGGAAGAACACCCCGACACCGACCGGATCGAAGGCCCGCAGGCCCAGAGCCGTACCGTCTCGCACCCAGAAATCCACATCGCCGCTGGCCTTGGTCTCCACCGGGTCGCAGAAGGTCTCCAACCACGGGACCGCGTCAGACAGGATGTCCGCGAACCCGCGTGGCTCGAAGAGCCACAGTCCAACCGCCGGTCCCGACATACAGCCCCCAGGGCCTCGTGGCCCAGGTGCCACCGGGACCCGGTTCTACCAGCTTCCGGCGGCGGACGCCTGATCATTTTGGGGCACAGCCCAAGCTCACCTGTCACGGCTCATGTGACGGGACGCGGTAGTTGGAACCATGAGGGTGTGGCGACCTTGCGATTCGGACCCCGCAGGTCACGCTTGTTGGAACCACATGGTCACACTGCTTGCAACCTGCGGTGAATTGCCATTCATGTTGGAACCCGCGTCGATACACCGGTTCGAGACGCGCGGGCGAAGCCGCCTCACCCGGCGGCTGATGACCGCCGTGAACATCACCAGGGCACTACGCCAGCGTCTTCGAAGAACTTGCCGGTCGGGCCGTCGTCCGGCAGGGTCGCGAGTTTGATGGCGATCGCCGCGCCCTGTTCGGGGGTACGCACGCCGCGGAAGCCGTTGAGGTCGGTCGCGACATAGCCGGGGCAGCCGGCATTGATCAGGATGTTCGTGCCGCTCAGCTCCCGGGCGTACTGGAGGGTGACGGCGTTCAGGAAGGTCTTCGACGGCGAGTACGCCACGGCCACCGGACCCGACGCCTGCTCAACAGCGGGTCCTGACTGGCGGGCGAGGGAGCCGACACTGCTGGACATGTTCACGATCCGCGGTGAGGCAGAGCGGCGCAGCAGCGGCATCATCGCGTTGGTGACGCGGATGACGCCGATCACGTTAGTCTCCACGACCGTCCGGATGGTGGCGGGATCGACCCGGGTGGGCTCCTGTGGCATGCCGCCGGCGATTCCGGCGTTGTTGACGAGCACGTCGAGGCGCCCCGCCTGTTCCTCAATCAGCTGTGCGGCGGCGGTGGCGCTCGCGTCGTCGGTCACGTCCAGTGGTACGCCGAACGCGTCGACGCCGGCCGCACGCAGTTGTTCCACCGCTGCCTCACGGCGCTGATCGTCTCGGGCGCCGACGCCGACGCTCCAGCCGAGGGCGCCCAGGCCCATGACGATCTCGTAGCCGATTCCCTTGTTCGCGCCGGTGACCAGCGCAATCGTTCGTTCGCTCATGGGGACCATGCTGCTCTTGGACCCCGGCGGGGGTCCAAGACCGATCGGGCAGGCAGCGATACCGTCAGGGTATTGATACGGAGTACCGTGGCGGCATGGAGACCCGGGAACTGCGGTATTTCGTCGCTGTCGCTGAGGAGCTGCACTTCGGGCGCGCAGCGCAACGGCTCGGGATCGCGCAGCCGCCTCTGTCACGGGCGATCCAGCAGCTCGAACGCCGGCTCGGGGCAGCCCTGCTGGATCGGACCAGCCGCAGCGTCGCGCTGACCGCGGCCGGCTCGGTGCTGTTGGCCGAGGGCCGGGCGGCCCTCGACGCGGTCGACGCCGCCGAGCGCCGGACCCGCCGCGCAGGCCTTTCCGCGACCGGCCGTCCCGGCCTGGCCCTGGTCACGAAGGCCAGCGCGTCCAGAGAACTGCTGGCGAAACTGCTCGACGCGTACGCCGCCGAACCCGACGCGGTCCCCGTCGACGTCATTTTGTGCGGCCCTGCCGAGCAGCAACGACTCCTGCGCGAGGGCCGGGCCGACGTGGCGCTGCTGCACCGGCCGTTCGACTCGACAGCCGGGTTCCACACCGAAGAACTCAGCACGGAGAGCCAGGTTGTGGTCCTGCCGGCCGGGCACCCGCTCGCCGTCCGCGCCCATGTACACATGGCCGACATCACCGCCCTGCCTGGCCTACCCCTGCCACGCTGGCCCGACTCCGACGGCACCTACCCGCCCGGCCCCGGCCCGCAAGTCCGCGACCAAGCACAGTTGCTGCAGCTCGTCGCGCTCGGCCGAGCGTGCGCGGTCGCACCGGAGTCGTGCCGAGCCCAGCTGCACGATGACCTCGCCACCGTGCCCGTGCTGGACGCGCCAGCAGTTACCACCGTCATTGCCTGGCCCCCGCACAGCCGGTCCAGAGCAGTCGCCGACCTTGTCCGGACTGCGACACGTCTCTAGTAGTTCCAACATGCCTGGCCGGGTTCCACCTATCTTGTCCCGTGTCCTGTCTCAGCGCATCTGGCAGATGATGGGCCTCCGACCTGCAGAGTTGCCATGTCGTTTGAGAACGCTGATCGCTCAGGTTCTCAAACGGCACGGCTTTCGCGGAAGTCGCGCTCGCGGTAGAGGTAGAAACGCCGGTAAAGGTGGCCAGGCGGGCCACGGCCATGCAGAGATCGGTGTGGCCCGCCGCCGCCGTCTGTTGGTCGCAGCCGGGTACTTCAGGTTTGGTTTCCGATCCGGAGCCTCAGCTGTTGGCCAGTGCGCGGTCGAGAAGGGGGAGCAGGCGGTCCCAGTGGCGCTGTAGTCCGGCGGGGTTGAAGGCGTCGGTGTCGGACATGGTGAAGCCGTGGACGGTGCCGGGGTAGATCTCGGAGGTGTAGTCGGCCTTCGTGGCGTCCAGTGCCCGGTTGAGCTCGCCCAGGGCCTTGGTTGTCAGGTCGCTTTCGGCGTGGCCGAAGTGGACCTGGGCGGTGATCTCGGCGAGGGCGTCGGGCCCGTCCGCGCCCACGGGACCGTGGAATGCGGCGACGGCGGCCACCTTGCCGGGGTGGGCCGCTGCGGTGCGCATCGCCAGGAGGCCGCCTATGCAGTAGCCGGTCACCGCGACCGGCCCGGCGGCGACCTCGGGCTGGGTGGTGAGGAACCTGAGGTAGGTGTCGGCGTCACTCAGGACGCGTTCGGCGGTGTGCGCCTCGATCAACGGCATCAACTGGGCCATGATCGCGGGCCGGACCTCTTCTCCGATGTGCTCGGGAAGGTCGATCACCGGTGCCGGGCCGTGCCGGTAGAAGATGTTGGGGACAAGCACGTAGTACCCGTGCCCGGCCAGTTCGCGGGCCATCTCCCTCAGCACGGGCCGGATGCCGAAGCCGTCCGCGTACATCAGTACACCTGGGTGCTGCTCGCCGTTGTCGGGGAAGGCGGCGAAGGCGTCGGCCTGACCGTCCGTGGTGGGAATCTGCAGCGTCTTGATGGGCATGAATTCTCCTGTCGTGGTTGATGTGTAGAGCCTGTGATCAACACGACGGAGGCGGAGCCCGCGCAGCAGCGCAAGATTCTCGATCGAACAGCGGGCCCGCACCGGCCCGTACGGCGCTCAGAAGAGCGCCGGGTCACCAATCCGTGTGTGGCGCAATGCCGTCCCGGTAGTCATGGCCGCAGAGCATAGCCCACCGGGCAAAAGCCGACGTCAGCACCCCAGTCCACAGTGCGGTTCACGAGGATGATGTCGGCCAACGCCTCGGATCCTGATCCCGGGTCGTCACGAAGTCCAGCAGCGGACGCCGCCGACGCCCACGGGCAGCGTCCACGTACGACAACTCGACGCACGGCCCACCCACTCCACTCCGGCCGCGATGCACCGAGAACCCGACACATCGCTTGAGACTTCGTGAGAATCCGCCAGCTTCAATGCGACAGGATATCCCGGCTCAGCTCACCCAATGACCACCAGGGCGGTTGGTGACAACTGCAGCGTTCAAGTGACATCTATCGCGTTCCGTCACAGCAGCGCGATCCGGCCCACGGGTGTCGCCTTGGCTCCCCAATCGAACATGTGAGCTACTGAGGGGATGGCTCCGCTTTTCCCGCACGACCTGATCCGCCTCCAGTACGAGTGGATCCGCGCCTACAAGGCGCTCGCCCTGCTCACCCCCACGCAGGGCGCCACCGACCTGCGCCGCCGGCTCATCGACCTGTCCAGGGCGGTGGCTTCCCACCCCTACTGGGCCACCTCCGGGTGCTCGTCCGCCATGCGCGCCGAGCTGGTGCGCCGGGCCCGCGCGTCCGGCTGGTCGGGCGCCCGGGCGTCAGTCATGGCCGGGTCCTTCGGTCGCGGTCGAGGTCAAGGGCCAGAGGGACGGGACCGGTGGGGCGGTGCCGCAGCCGTCGCCCTGGACTGCCCGGCCGGGCTTGGAGCCGATGGTGCCCAGCAGCTGCGTGAGGGCCGCGTGCTCGGCTCGCCGTTGCAGGAGCCAGACGTTGGTTCTCGGGCATCGGGCCGCCGTGCCGTACCTGGAATGCGGTGGTACTGCTGTTGATCAGGTCCTCGGTCTCGGCCAGCTGCCGCTCCAGCGCGGGCTGGTGGGAGGCGTCGGTGACGAAGACAGAGCAAGCCAGGCAGGCATTTCCCTTGCCACAGGTCTGCAGGGCGGCAGCAGGCACCAGCCGTGGGGCAGGAACCGGTCAGCCGGTTGAACAGATGAAGACTTTCGTGGTCGTCGCGGGAGAAGAGCCTGCCGGCGCAGCAGCTTGGTCGACCCGTGGCAGTCATGATCGACAGTGCTGCGCAGCAGGGGCGGGGCAGGGGCGGGGGCAGCCGTCCTGTCCTGGCTGACGCCCGGCTGGTGCCACGGCCGCACCTGTTCGCGCTGGGTTCCGCCGCGGCGGTCAGCGGGCGGATCGGTTGCTCGCGTACCTGTGGCGGTAGCGGGTCCAGGCAGGGGGAGGGTGGAGGGCAGGGGGAAGCAACCCACAACATGCGCCCGGTGTGTCCAGAAAAGGATGGATGTTGGGCTGATGTAAACAGTGATCGGATCGCCCCCCCGGCGTCTCCCCGAAGAAGGAGTCAGACGATGAGGCCACTGCGCCGCCCCCGCCAGGCCGCTACCTTGCTCGCCGCGCCCGCGTTCGCTCTCACTTTCGGTGGCCTGGTCGCCACCCCCGCTCACGCCGCCACCATCGACGTCATCTGCTCCCCCGCTGCCCTTATCCAGGCCATCACCACCGCCAACAGCACCCCCACCACCTCCGACACCCTCAACCTCGCCCGCGGCTGCACCTACACCTACACCGAGCAGACCGCCGGCCCCGGCCAGGCCGCGCTCCCCCAGATCACCAGCCCCATCACCATCAACGGACGCAATGCGACCATCACCCGCGGCGACAACACCGACAACGAATTCCGCTTCTTCAATCTCCCCCCTACCACCCGCGGGAACCTGACTCTCCGAGACGTTGCCCTTACCAACGCCAAAGCTGGAGGAGGCGCCCAGGGCGGGGCCATCCAGCTGGGATTCGGCACCGTTGCCTCCCTCACCAACACCCGCCTCACCGGCAACACCTCCAGCAACGGAGGCGGCGCCATCAACAACAACAACGGAACCCTCCGCGTCGAAGGCTCCTACTTCAAAGGCAACAACACCGAAGCCGGCCACGGCGGTGCAATCCTCAGCAGCGGCACCACACGCGTAGACCTCAGCGTCTTCACCAACAACTCCACCGACCCCATCCACGGCGGCAACGGCGGAGCCATCTCACACACCAGCATCTCCGCACCCATCACCCTGACCGCGAGCATCCTCACCGGCAACGAAACAAAAGGCCTGGGCGGCGCCCTCCACAACAACAGTTCCTCCGCCACCATCTCCGACAGCCAAATCCGCAGCAACGACGCCAGAACCGGCGGAGGCATCGCCAACTTCGGCACACTCACCATCAACATGCTCACCACCATCCGCGGCAACACCGCAAGCTTCTCCGGAGGCGGCATCTACAACTTCGGAACACTCAACACCCGCAACACCATCATCGACAGAAACGCAGTCACCCAAGGAACCGGCGCCGGCATCCACAACCAAGGCGACACAACCCTCAACGACTCCCGCATCACAAACAACACCGCAGCCCACGCCCCCGCCGGCCTCCACAACGAAGGCGGAAACACCACCCTCAACCACACCACCATCAAAAACAACAACCCCGGAAACTGCGATCCCTCAAACCCCACCGTCACCGCCTGCACTCAATAAGAGGGCCTAACAGAAGCTGTTGATCATGTGACTTTCGGTTCGGGTGGTCGTTGGTCTGGCCGTGGGGAAACGTCAGTCGCGGCCGTGGATCGTGTCGGATGAACTGTGGTCGCTCATCGAGCCGTTGCTGCTGCGTTGGGGCCGAAGCAGGTGGAGGGGTGCCCTCGGGTGCCGGACCGGCAGGCCCTCTGCGGGATCCTGTTCGTACTGCATACCGGGATCCAGTGGGAGTACCTGCCGCAGGAGCTGGGCTTCGGATCAGGCATGCCCTGCTGGCGGCGCCTGGCGGCATGGAACGACGCCGGCGTCTGGGACCAGCTGCACCTGGTGCTGCTGAAGAAGCTGCGGGTCGCGAAGAAGCTGGACTGGTCGAGGGCGGTGATCGACTCCTCCCACGTCCGGGCCGCTCGACGGGGCCCCGAAGCGCCCGGTCGACCGCGCACGTCCGGGCAGCAAGCACCACCTCATCGTCGACGGCCAGGGGATCCCGCTCGCCGTCTCGCTGACCGGCGGGAACCGCAACGACGTCACCCAGCTGATACCCCTGCTGAAGAAGATCCCATCGGTCGTCGGCCTGGTCGGACGGCCACGCAACCGACCCGACACCCTGCTCGGTGACCGCGGCTACGACCACGACAAATACCGCCGTCTCGTCTGGGCGCTGGGCGTCAAACCGGTGATCGCCCGCCGAGGTGTCCCACACGGCTCCGGCCTCGGTGTCTACCGGTGGGTCGAACAACGGACCATCGTCTGGCTCCACGGCTTCCGACGGCTACGAATCGGTGGGACCGACGCGACGACATCCACGAGGCCTTCCTCGGCCTCGCCACCTGCCTCATCACCCACCGCCACGTCCAACGCCTTTGTTAGGACCTCTAAGTGGCACATGTCTTGCGGTCAGCGCAATCGGGGTGGAAGTGCCATCGTCACCTCGCCAGCGGTGGTCTTGAGGGTGAGGGTGGTCTCGCCGCGGCCGCGCGATCGATCTTCTCAATTTCTGTCCAGGTGAACCCGAGGCGGCGGTACTTGTTCCGCTGCTTCGGGCGCATGTGCTGGATGTCTTCCTTCGAGGCCGTGGTCATCCCCGGATGCCATGACCTCGCCGAGCCACTAGTCATCTTGGGCACGGGAGCCTCCCCTCACCCAAATTGGCGGTGCGTTGTCTGCGTACTGCTCCCGGTCCCGAGGCACTAGCGGGGTGCTACTGGGAGGAATGAGCGCTCTGCTCTGTGTGCACCGCCAAGTACAGAGATGTATGCACCGCGGTAGCTCCCGCTCGGTGGCCTGCATCCGTCCCGTAACGTCAGTTCTCTCAGGTGTTGGAGAGCGATGGAGGGGGCCTCTTGGAAGAGAGCGAAGCACGGAGACTCGCGGAAGAGTTCGGCCGGACCCTGACCGACTGCTGGGACGAGTGGGCCTTCAAGCTTGACCTGTGGGCGACCCCGGCTGTCACGGGCATCTACGGCTTCACCTGGTATCCCACGGCGAAAGACGAGCAGGGAGGCCAGATCAGGATCGGGGGGAATTGGCCCATCCTCGTAGACCAGGACGCGGGGTCCTGCCGAATCGTGCAGGGGCCGAAAGAGATGGCCGCGCTCAGAGGTACGTCAGAGGTTCGCACTGCACGTTGGCGTGACGCCACCGCGGCCCGCACCCACGTAGGCCGAGGCCCCGTGGAACCCCTGGGGAATGTCGGCTGAGGACCGAGGGTTGAGGATTGGTCACGTGTACCACCGCGTGGGGTGTGACCGTGATGGTCGCATGGCTTCGGAAGGGACGTTCTCCGCTGGGGTCGGCCGGGATGAGCTGGTGCTCAGCAGCTGCCCGAACCACCGAGGAGGACCGCGCGTTCCGATCGGAGCCAGGATCGCTCGGCCACCATCTCGGCCGCATCGCCGCGGGCGAGAAATGTCACCCACGGCTCGCGGCCTCGTCGGCCGAGCCGTTCGATGCGCTCAGCCTCGCGGGACTGGACGGCATCCAGCGCATCGAGAACTGCTGCCGGCCGTGCCCCGTATGCGGCACAAAGGGCATCGAGGCGACTCCGCAGGGTGTGCTCACCGGCGATCGATGCTTTTCGCTGCTGCTCGGCCGGACGCAGCGGCACGGTGTACCAGGCGAGCTGCGCGAGGTCATCGAGGGCATGGCCGGGCGCTGCGAAGTCCCAGTCGATGAAGCCTGCCAGTCGGTCGCCATCCCAAATGGAGTTCCATGGGCCGAGGTCGCCGTGCCTAATGACCATGCCGGGCCTCCACTCGTCCTCCTGCCCCTGCCATCGCGCGTCGGCCGGCGGCTGGAAATCCCGGACAGCGTCGTGGTAGCCCCGCAACCAGCGCCCCAGCTCGCTGATTCCGATCCTCGACCGCAAAGCCGACGGCCAAGGCATGAACGCAGGCTCACCGTGGAGCAGTGACAACACCTCATCGGTGCCGTCGGTGCCAAGGGCTCGCGGTGCCTGAGTGAAGTCCACCGTTTCCAAGTGCGTCAGCAACGCATGCACCGCAGGCGTCCACTCGCCAACCGGCCGGCGGATCGTCTCGCCGATCCGGCGCACCGTCGTCACGCTCCCCTTGTCAGTGGCGCCGTCCTCGATCATTAGATCAGCGTATCCCTGCCACTCACGCCAGTGTTCTATCGATCAGAAACAGGGGGATCACCGCCACCTGGATGGTGGCGGGTGAGCACTTCCTGGAGCGCTTCCACCTGTTCGTGATTACCGCCCTCGGCGAGTCCATCCTGGTCACCATGACGGCCTTCAGCGACGGGCCCTTCACGGTCGGCCGGACAGCTGGTTCGCCATCGCCTTCACCGGATCGGTTTCACGGTGGTGGATCTACTTCGGCCTCGGCATCGACGCGGCCGTCGAGTCCGCGGCCGAGGCGGGAGAGGGCGGCGAGTTCTCAACCGGATCAAGAGGCTCAAACGGCAGATGTTCGGCCGAGCCGGGTTCCTGCTCCTCCGAAAGCGAGTATTGCTCTACAGGTGACCGACGCGTCAGGACGGCTGCCCCGCTGGCTCGTACCTCTCATCGATTTGGCCAGGAGCCACGCCGAGAACCAAGTTCTCCATGGCGTGAGGCATCGGTCCGAAGCTGGCAACCCAGCCCTCGACGAGATAGATCACGCCCACTTCATCGATGCCCAGGAAGAACCGGCCGTGGTCCAGCTCGCCGAGCGGGTAAAGATGGCGCCCGATAGCTCCGCCCCACTCCGTGAATCGGCCATCCTCGCCCCAGGCCAGCTCGGGGTCCATCCAGCTCGAACGGCATGCGTGCACAGCTGATCCCTGGTCCGCTGACGTTCACAGTCAAACCGCCGAACTCTTGCAGGAAGGCTTCCGCAGCGTCATGCATGGCAAGGCCGACTGCTTCGAACATGGAACGCCAGCGGGCCGTGTCTACCTTCCGTCCAGGCGCCCATCCCGACGCTTCCAACACCTCACACGTCGCCGTCTGTCTGTCGAAGCGACCCATTGCGGCGGCGATATCCCGGCCGGGCGGGGGGCGCGAGGAGTGCGTCGCGCGCCAGGCGCTCCGTGACGTCGGTATCGACCCCTACGCCTCAGGCTCGCTGGGCTCGTAGCCGATGGAGAGACTCTCGAACCAACAGACCGAGCAGTACCAGGTCCGGCCACAGCAGGAGCGGAGCGGTTCCGAGGGTGATCCAGAAACCCACGCTCTGCGGACCGGTGGACAGGCCGTTGATCGTCCAGCCCAGGAGGGCGGCTCGAACCGGCAAGTAGAACGCAATGAGCCAGCCTGCGGCGGCGGCAAAGCCCGTCAGCCACACCCAGCGGAACCATCGGCCGATCCGGACATCCTGCGGGGCGGCACGGGCCAGCTCGGTTGTTTCTGCCTGGCTGAGGCGTCCTAAGGCCCGCCGCAGCAGGAGGCTCTTGACGCGCCACAGGTTGCGGCAGCCGGTGGCCACGACGAGTACGGCATACAAGTCGGTGCGCAAGAACACCAGGCACTGCCAGGCCATACCGGCCGTGGTGACGAACACCATGGCGGCCAGAGTCCGGGCCAGGAGCTCGGGTGGTGACCACATCCCCGTCTCGGCGGCCAGCTCGGCGGTGAGAAGCATGGCCAAAGCAAGTGAGTCGATGGCCAGCCCGGCCAGCAAGGGCCCGTACCGGCGCCGGGCCGGCAACGTCCAGATCTGGGACAGATCCGTTTCGAAGACGAGGAAGTACCACCGCCGGTCGATACCGAATCGCGACGAAATACCCGCGGCCCGTCCCGCCAGCCAGTGCCAGCATTCGTGGAGCGCAATCCGGGCCGGTGCGAGGACGAGCAGCAGCAGCGCGACATCATCGAAGATGAACGCATCCTGAGGGCGGGGCCGCAGCTCAGGGCGCAGCAGCAGGCAGCCGATGCTGAAGGCGAACGCCGTCGCGTAGAGGGCCCAGGCGGGTTTGCCGAACAACGGGCGGGCCGTGGCCTGTTGCAGGCCATTTCTCCAACATCGTTGTTGGATCGGCGCGTGGCCGCCGGGAGTGCGGCGCTGTCGTGGTCGAGGAACCCGAGGGCACGCAGATCATCGAGGAGCGCCGGAACGTCCACCGGTTCCCCGGCGGAATGTTCGGCCTCGTCTGTGGCCTGGTCCAGGGTGGCTCCCCGCTGCAAGGCTCGGATCAGCACGCCGCCGACAGCGGGCATCGCCACGAACGTGCCGGTCTGGGCGTCTCCGACGATCACCTCCCGGCCATCGTCGACCACACTGACCCCCGCATCCGCACCGAGCGTGACACGGGGGTCATGGCCGGCCCGCCGGGATCGGACTCTGCCGGCCCGGTCGGCTGCGCAGCCGATGACCTGGATCGCTCCGCACAGGCAGTCCGTCGCGGAATCGCTGTTGTGCCGTGGGAGCGAGCACCGCCATGACGAAGATCAGCGCGAGGGGGGCAGCGTAGCTGCTTGACCGCTCTATGACCTCGAACGGCGCACCGCGCGCTCCGCTCGTCACGTAGAGCATCTCCGTCGCGAACTTCCAGGCGCAGACGAACAGGAGCAGGCCGGTCGTGGGCACGGCCGCCAGCACGAGCACGCCGAGCGCGATCTCGAACCAGCCCACGGCGTGACTCACGACGCCGGGGTCCTCCACCAGGGAGGTCAGGCCGGTCGACCGGTACTGCTCGGTGAGGACGGGCTTGTGGTCGAAGACTCCGTAGGCGCCGTGCCCGATCAGGAACGCGCCGGTGATCGCCCGCAGGCTCCAGGCGAACGACCGCGCCCGCTGCCGTGTCAGGTGAGGGATCGTACGGATCCTCTCGAACCACTCCCCGCGGGAAGTCCCCAGGCCGCAGAGCAGGAGCAGCACGAGAGGCACGCCGAAGTTGTAGGAGCGCTCCACGACCTCCCACCAAGACTCGCCGCTCAGGGGGCGCAGCATGGCGGTGAACAGTCCCCAGAACGCCATGTAGGCCAAGGGCGCACGCGTGGGGCGCAACAACACGAGAAGCCCGAGCGTGATGTCGACCATCCCGGTCAGGGGCATCAGCACCCAGGCCACCGACGACGGAATGCCGAACACGGCGTAATAGCCGAGCCAGGCCTCCTTTCCGATGATTCCGAAGGCTCCGTGCCCGATGAATTCAGCTGCGATCGCGATGCGCAGGATCCAGAGGACATTCCGCTCCGGAGGAGCGGCTTTGAGCGGCTGAACCCGGCGACGGGAGACGGCCAGGGCCGCCTGGACCCCCTGGGGTGCGATGCCTTCATTTCGGCGCTCCTTGCACCACTCTGAGCGGACCGGGGCGGGCGAGCCGGTCAAGTCGTCCCGGCCCACGTCCTCTCAACCGGACCACATGCCACCGCCAGTGGCCTTGACGGGCTCGATCTTGCGAACCTCGACCTTCTTGAGCTTCAGCTTCATGATCTTCATTTGGAGCACCCCCTCTCCCTGTCCGTGGTGACCAATACGTCGGGTCGGCCCGTTCACATCTCCTCGTCCGTTTCGAGGATCCGTGTCCGCGGTACCCCGGCAAGTGCGGGAGCGTTGTCGGGCGAGGCCCATATCCGGGTCTGGAGAAGACCGAGGAACCGTTCGGCCTGGTCCGCGGTATCGAAGTCGAGGCTGACGATCACGTACGCCGGGTCGGCCACTGGGCGCTGGACCCGGTGCCGCTGTACGCCCGCCTCCTTCCGCATGGGCGCGAACCGGTCGAACGCGCGCTTCCACACCGCGAAATCGGTGATCGGATGCTCGATGTGCAGTGTGCACATGCTGCCTCCCTGTTCTGATGCCTCCATGCTGGACAGCCGTCGGGGGCGCGGCACATCCCAGATATGTGGGGAATGCCGACATAAGCTCGGGCTATGGCCGACTCTGCCGCTTACACACGGTCACACGAGCGTGTCGTCCGCCTCTGCGAGGCCGGCGGTGACTCCCGTGACCTGCGTCTTCGGCTTCTCGACGAGCTGCGAGCAACGACAGGCTTCGACGCGTACGCGTTCCTGCTCACCGACCCTGAGACCTCGGTGGGCTGCTCACCGATCGCAGACGTCCCGGGCCTGCCCCTACACGAGCTGCCCCGACTGATCCGGCTCAAGTACCAGTCGCAGGTCAACCGCTGGACGTCACTGAAGGACGTAGCCTTGGCGAGCGGAGGCCAAGGACCCTCGCGCAGCTTGCTGTGGCGTGAACTGCTGTGCGACTACGGGGTGCGGGACATCGCCTCGATGGTGTTCAGGGACCGCTTCGGCTGCTGGGGTTTCCTCGACCTGTACCGGTACGACAGGGTCTTCACCCGCGCGGAGGCCTCGTACCTGGCCCGTCTCATCGAACCGGTGACCGCGGGGCTGCGCCGCAGCCAGGCCGGGACCTTCGTCGTACGGCCGCCCGACGCGTCACGCCCGGGCCCTCTGGTGCTGTTGCTCTCCCCTGACCTGCACGTATGCGGCCAGACTCCGGACACACACGCATACCTGACCGTGCTGGTGCCTCCCCAGCACGGCCGCCAGCCGGTCCCCGCGAGCGCCTACAACGTTGCCGCCCAGCTACTGGCCGTCGAGGCAGGAGTCGATACGAACCCCCCGCGCGCCCGGGTGCACCTGTCGGACGGCCTGTGGCTGACCTTGCGCGCTGCCAGGATCGGCGATGCGGATCCGCGGGACCGGCGAGACATCGCCGTCACCATCGAGGAGACTCCGCCGACCGAGCGGCTCGCCGTGTTCACCAAGGCGTTCGCGCTGAGCGCCCGTGAGGCGGAGCTGCTCGGCCATCTGGTAAAGGGCGGTGACAGCCACACGGTGGCCCGTCAGATGTTTCTCTCCGAACACACCGTGCAGGACCATCTCAAGTCGATCTTCGCCAAGACCTCGACGAACAACCGCAGAATGCTCCTCGCCCGCGCGCTCGGAGCCTGAGCCGCGACGCAGCGCGGAGGCAGGCCGCAGTACAGCGCGGCTCCGGGCGGCCCGCTGAGCGGGTCGCCGCCCTGCCCGCGGTTCGGGGGTTTCCTCCGGCGATGACGGTCTGAGTGGCGGGGCCACGGTGACGGAGCCGTTGTTGCCGGCCCGGCCGCGGCCCCCGTTTCCGCCTGCTCCGGCGGCGTCCTTGCCGCCGCTGGGGCTCCTGCCCGCATCGCCGCCGTTGCCACCATCACCGCCGGCGCCGCCGGTGATGGTGGCCCGGGTGCCCGTGGCCTTGACGTTCTTAATGTGGAAAGTCGCTCCGTGACCCTACCCCCGCGCCTACCCCGCACAGGCCGTCCGGCACTCCACTACCCCGAAGGCCCGGGGCGCTGGATCCGAAGTCGCGTGGCGAAGTTGGCGCCGGCCGTCGCGCATGGGTGTGGCGTGCCGCGGCTGGTTTGCCGTGGCACGCCGGTCGTGCGGTAGCTGACAGATCACCCGCTTTGTGGGTGTGGCTGCCTAGTGGGGTCAGTGGTCGTGGTGGCGTCCGTGGCGGCCCCAGGACTGGGTGTCAATGACGTTGCCGCGGTTGTCGCGGAGGGTGGCGGTGTCGCGCTCGTCCCAGATCTGGTGGCGGCGGTCCTGGTAGACGTCGCGGCGGCTGTCGCGGCCATGGCCGGTGTGGACCTTGACGCTGGAGCGGCCCTCCAGGCGGAAGTCGTTGAAGCGGTAGCGGTTGCCCTGCTTGTCGGTGAGGGTGAAGCCGCGCAGCTCCACGCTGTGGCGGCCGGCGTTCTTCACCTCGACCCATTCGCTGTTCAGGGCGCGGTTGTCGCGCCCGCGGCCGGCGTTCTCGACGTCACCGATGACGAGGGAGGAGTGCGGGCCGCGGTGGTCACGCCAATGGTCACGCCGGTGGTCATCGGCGGCTGCCGGCACCGCTGCGGCGCCGATCAGCGTGCCGGCGGCGAGGAGGCCGGCAAGGGTGCGGCGGGTGACGAGAGAAGCAGACATACGGAAGGCTCCTTCAACAGGCAATCCAGCCCGGCCTCGTGCAAGCCGGGCGGACTTCGAACAGTTCCCGGCGTCCTGCCGAGGAGCCACACACTGGACCCGAACCGCACCCGAAAGCCATGAAAACGACTGGTGTTGCCCAATGCGGACATTTCTGTAACCCTCCCCTGCACACGGCATCCGTCAACGCCACGTTGACCCCCGAACGCAGCAGTCTCCTTACACGCCCAGAAGGCACATGGACCGCAGCTCCCCACCCCACCGGCCACCGGTCCCGCTGCCATCAGCAGCCTCTGCGCCAAACGGGTTCAAGGCTCTGCAACAGCGGCTTCCGCGATTCCTCCGTACACACATACGCAATGCGTTCTGACGTACCCCACGAGTCCTCCGTCCCTGACGCAGGGGAGCCGACCGTCACGTCTCGGACGTGGGCGCCGCGACCTGGGTCGCCACGAAGCTGAGGTGGGCTCTCGCAGCTGACGGCGTCGAAGTCCAGGCCCTCCTCGGGCGTGCCGAGGACTGCCCGAAAACGACCGTCGTCTACGAGAGCGCCGTGTAGGCCGCACGAGCCGACCGCCCGTCCAGGCGCAGCGTGGCCGCCGTGTCCGTGCGCGGTGTGCTGGCAGGTTTGAGGGTGGAGCTCGCCCGGTTCCTCCTTCGCACGTCGGCCCGGGCGGGCCGCCACCACGCGCGGTGGCCCAGGGTCAGTGGTGGTGGCTCCAGCACCCGAAGCGGGCCGGCAGCGACCGCGTCTGATCGACGTTCAGTGCGGACGCGCGCTACGGGAGGCCGGGACGTCAGGTCGTCGAGCCGGGCACCGACGGCCGGTACTCCCTCCGCCGCCTGTGGTGGTGGACCCCGTACGAGTCGACCGGTCAGACCGGCTGACACTCCAGCTCAGCCGCGTCGTCGAAGGGGCGTGAGCCCGACTCGGCGGCCGCGCTCTCGGCACTTCGACGAAACAGCGCACCGGATGGTGAGGTCGGCCCTCCACCTCACATCTCGGCGAGCCACGTCGCCTCACCATCGAGACCCTCGTGATCCACCGCCGCTCCCTTCGGGTTGCGGCCCCCGTCGCTGTGGCCGGATGACGTTTGTCCGGAACCGGGTGTACCTCGGCGCCCCTTTCACGGCTCTTGGCGCATGTAGCTGTGCTCGCCACCCCTTTGGGAGAAGTCGTGCGTTCGAGAAGGAAACTGTCGGTTCTGGCCGCTGTCTGTGTGAGTGCCGTGGCGGTCGGGGGGCTGGCACAGCCCGCACTCGCGGACGGCTCGGTCAACGGGCCCGTCGAGAACTGCAACGCCGCGGCCGCCGTGTCGCCGGGGTCTTTCGGCACCGGCGCGCTGTCGTGGTGCATTCTGGCGGCGCAGCAGAGCGGTGAGGCCAAGAAGCTGGCCCGCGAGGGGTTCGTCAAGGGCCTTCTCGAGATGCTGACGAACCACACCGGCGGCAATTACAACATCATGATTTTCGACGTCAAGGGCAAGAACGCCTTCGGGGACCCCTGGTTCGTCCACCCCTACACCGCGAACCTCAAGGACGTGGCGTACCAGGGCGACATCGAGTACAACGACGCGACCTCGCGCGAGGACCAGACCTACCGGATCTGGATCTTCTCCGGCGGCGGCAGCTTCACCAACCACGGCGACGGCGGATGGATCAACTGGGGCTTCTACGGCCTGTGGGACCGCAACGGCTCCACCGTCGACTTCCGCCCCACGATGGTGCCGGCCACGACCCCCGGCGTCCCCAAGGGCGAGACGCCCGGTCCCGGCGACACCCCCATGACGCCGGGCGTACCCGCCCAGCCCGGCCCCCGTCCCGGCTTCCGCGCCGACAGCGCGGCGACGACGCCCTCCGGATCAGGCCGCCCGCCCGTCGGAGTCCCGGTGCGCCTGAAGACCGTCAACAACCTCGGGGCTGCCGCGACGAACGCCGCCTCCGGCTCGACGGTGGTCGCGGGGAAGCTGGGTGACACCAACTCCACGTGGACGTTCAAGGAGGCGGGCGGTGGCCGCTACGAGATCGCCAACGGGCTCGGTCCGGTCCTCACCGAGAACACGAGCACCTACTTCGCGTCCATCACCACCTGGAAGGGCGGCGCCGCCCAGAAGTGGGAGGTCATCCCCACCAAAGGCGACACCTACCAGATCAGGATCAGTGACCAGGACTGCCTGACCTACCACGAGGACTACAAGAAGCTCGGCGTGTGGACCTGCGACGGTTCCAAGGGCCAGCAGTGGACCATCGCCCGCTGAGCAGCACCCCCACGGGGCCCGCAGCCGCGCCACCGCGCGCCTTCGGGCCCCGGCAGACAACCGCTCAGGCTGACCGGCTTGGCCGGCTCGACAACAAAACTTCGCGATCAACGTCAGTCCCGTGGCCTGGGCTTCACCGCCCGTGCCATGGAGGTGTTCGACGAGCGCGGGCTGCTGCCCCGGTTCGGCCAGGGCGAGACCCTCGCCACCAGCCCCGTAGGGCACTTCGGCGGGACCCAGTTCGACTTCACCGTCCTTGAGGACGCCCACTTCGGCGCCCGCGGCATCCCGCAGGCCAGACCGAGTCCGTACTGGAGGGCTGGGCCGCCGAACTCGGCGCCTACAGATTCGATGGCTCTCAGCGCAGGTGGCGAAGCTCGCGCAGGCCGCAGTCCGGTGGCATCGCGTTCCGGCCAGTGGAGCCGACACATCGTGGGGCCCTGTGGCGTCGCCATCAGGACGATCCCCTTCGGAATGCCGCACGCGCTACTCACACGGAGCTGAGTACATGCGCTCTGACGGGTACTCGGATGAGTCCGAAAACTGGGGCCATGCGAATCGAACTGCCGAAGCCGCTCCCTCAGCCGCTGGCGATCCTGCTACTGGCCGCGACATCGATCGCGGGATGGGCAGCCTGGCTGGGCTGGGACCAAATCCGCGACGTGCAACCCGACGGATCGACGACCGGCCCCTACCAGCCGTGGCAGGTCATCGGACTCGTACTGACTCTACTGGCCCTCGTCTCCTGGGCCGCATCCCACAAATACGAAGCGGCCGCCGTCCTGGGCACCACCACCGGACTGACCGTCGCCGCCTACTACGACTGGTCCGACGACGGAAGCGGACTCTTCATGATCGGCGTCATCATGATCATGATCGGAAGCCTCGTCGTGACCGGCCTCCTCGCACCCCTCATCGCCTTCTGCACACGAACCAAGCACTGACCCCCACCCCTCATAAGGGCAAGGTCCCAAAGGGCCGGAGCATGGATCGCGAACCATAAGCGGCGATGCGACTGTTTGGAGCCCGCGACGGTAGGAAGCAGGTCTGCCTACTCCCCCATCCGGTCAGCGCACGCCGACCGGATTTCCTCCAGCAGCTCCGGGTAGTGCTCGCCGTAGGTGTTCACCGCGTCCCACACCGCGTCCAGCGCCGCCTTCAGCAGGTCAGGGTCGGCAGCGGCAAGCACCGCGGGAAGAGCGATGTACGGCTGTGAGATCCGTAGAGGGCCACGCGGAGTACCGGACGTATGCACCACCACGTCACTGTGGCCCCCGCCCCCGGCCGGTGTCGGGCTGTCGCCGGCGGGCGCCCATGGTAGGAGCGCGCCCAGTCCCCGGCCGAGGCGCCGCCCGTTGTCCCCCGGCTTCACGGCCGGGAGCGGCGTCCACCCAGCCGCCGCCGGAAGCGTCAGCGGACGGTAAGGCGGTCGCTCGGGAGGTATCGCCTCGAGCACCGACCGGCTGGGGACCTGTGGATCGGAGCTCAGGGTGTCCCACATCCGGTCCGTGTCGTCGAACGGCGGCGGTAGCGGCCGTCCCTCCGCCAGCGCCGTGAGCGCCTTGGTGACCCACGAAACGCCGGTCAGGCCCGCCGCCTCGCAGGCCCGCCGGGCGGCCAACAGTGCCACCGCGCGCTGGACCTCGGAGCCCGCGCCCTCAGGCAGCAAGGCACCCTCATCGCGCTGCCCACCAGCCGACGTCCGTAGGCAAGGGCATTCTCAAGCGGACTCCGCCTCACTGGGGTGCTGCAAGCACCTCCGCAGCCTCTGCGGCCTGGCGCAGATTCTCGGTGGGGTGAGCAAGGCCGTCGAGCATGGCTTTCCCCGACCGGAGTGCTGCCTGGGCCACCTCGTGAAGACCGAGCGGCACGGCGTCCTGTGTGATGAGGAAGCATTCCTCGGCGACCTTCACCCCCAGGCCGAGCTCCCGCCAAGTGAAGGTCTGACAGAACGGTTTCGGTAGATCAAGATCGAGCGCCGGCTGATTGGGAGGCGGCAGGGGCGGCGGGCCGTCAAGTAGCGTGACCGCCCGCTGAAGGGACTGCCAGGCTGCCTCTACCTCGCCGTGGCGGCGTTGCAAAGACGCGAGGTCGACGAGGGCCGAGCCGCGCTTGTCGGCGTCGTCCTGCAGGGACGCGTGCAGGCGGCGTGCCCGGATCGCCTGCCCGAGGTCCCCGAGGATATCGAGCTCGTTGGCGAGAGGCCCGAGCAGGGCCCCATCACGCGGGCCTGTGTTGTCGAGGATGCGTATCAGCGCGGCGCGGGCCAGGTCGGTCTGCCCCTGGCGGCGGGCCAGCGCCGTCCAGGTGAGGTCGTATTCGTCGTGGGGATCCTGGCCGTAGTTCGACTCGTCGAAGTCGGCCGCCCATTGGGTGAGGGCGCGTGCGGAATCGGGGAAACCGCCGAGCAGGAAGTGGAAATCAGGGTCGGACTCCCGCAGGGACCGCAGCAGAGCGTGGTCCTCCGTCTCACCGTGCAGGGCGACCAGGACCGCGGCGAGGCGGAGTTCTTCGGTGGGGCCGCGGCGGACCGCCTCCTGCTGCAGGAGTATCCGCAGAAGCTGCAGGTCGCCTGGCTGCCGGTCGTACTGGGCTGCGCGCAGAACGGTGGCCCGCCGTACCGGATCGCCCGCGATCGCGTCCCAGCAGTCGCGGTCCGCCCGCATCCGGGCCAGATCGGTCCGGCCGGGAGCGAGAACCGCCTGCCAGAGCGGCGGACGCCGAAGACGGTCCAGCAACTCGTACGCGCAGCCTTCATCCGCGTTCAGCAGCAGGAACTCCGGCTCGGTCCGCAGAAGGGACTCCTGGAGTTTGTGCAACAGCTCCCTCCTGGAGAGCCGGCGCAGACCCAACCCACTGAGCAGCGTGCTGCGATCGGCGTCCAGCTCGGGGCCGTAGGAGCCCCGAATCTCGTCTTCGGTCCCGTTGAACACCGCCTCCAGCGCTTCGCCATCGGCCGCGAGGTCGAGTTCGATGTAGTCGTGCCAGCCCGGCAGACCGAAGAGGATCTCCAGGGTCTCGCCCACGCTGGCGCCGATGAGGCCGGCTTCGCCATCGGAGCTCGCGTACAGCACAGCCCCGTCGGCACATATGAAATAGGTTCCGCCGGTGTCGTCGCCGGCCACGGCCCTCAGCGGCGCTCCGCTCGCCAGACGGACCTCTTCCCCGTGCTCAGCCCGGTCAAGATCAAAATCGAAGGATCCCGCAGCCAGCCTCGCCAGATCAGGATTCCGGCGCAGGACAGTGAGTACGTGGTCGGGGCGTGTCATGGCCGGACCGTAACAGCCGTCGCAGACACCAGATGGTGCACGGTCTCAAATAACGAAGGGTTTACTCAGCCAGACCGGCCGGACACCGGAACCACGGTTTCCGTGCGAGTTGAGAGCACACCGCCCAAGCCGCCTACGCGTATGCGAGGGCCGGATTCACTCCTGCGGAAGCCACGAAGCGGGGGCCGCCACCTATCGGTGACGCCCCCTGGGAAACCCGTCCGCCGGCGCAGGGCGGGCGGCTGGGTCAGCGGTCAGCCGGCCGCCGCAGTCGGGCCTTGCCCCAAGCGCGGGACATCGTCCGCGGTCACGCCCATGCGCAGCCGTTTCAAGCGGAGCGGGTGGCGGAGAACGTCCCGGTCAACGGCCCGATCGGCGCTGATCTCCGCCACCAGCTCCGGGCGGACCAGCACCACGTCCAGGACGTCCCGGCTCCCCCACGCCGCCGTGAAACGCACCCCAGCAGGCCGCTCAAGCTGCGGTGGTGCTGGGGCGGCCTCCCCAGCGGATGCGGTTCTCGCTGCGGATGCGGGCGCGTTCGCGCCCTTGGGCGGCGAGGACGTCCGGGTGGCGGGCGCTCTTGTTCCGCCAGCGCAGGTAGGCGTGCAGGGCCCGGGTCTGGACCGTCGCCCCGGCGCTGCTGGTGCGGCGCTCGAAGTCACGCACCAGGCGGCGGTTTCGCATCAGGTGACCGAGGAACCGTTCGACGATCCACTGCTTCGGCAGCACCACGATCCCCGTCCGGCCGTCGGTGGTTGCCGGTGTAGCCGCCGTCAGCCCAGACCAGTTCCAGCAGGTGGTGTGCGTCGGTTGTTTGGGCAAACAGGACCTGGGCGGCGGTGCGGTCTCCGGTGTCCGCCGGGGTGACCATCACGCCCAGCAGCTGGCCGAGCGTGTCGACGACGACGTGCCGCTTGCATCCGTTGATCAGTTCGCCGCCATCGAAGCCTCGGCTGTCGGATCCGACGACGGCGTCCGCCTTGACCGACTGCCAGTCGATCACACAGGAGTGGGGCGAGCACGAAAGGGATCAGTGCGTACACGGGCGCGGCCTACGCCTGAATGCCGCATCGAGCCCGGCGGCTTGGGGCATGCTGGGGGTGCGCTCACCCGCTCAACTTCGACGCAGGGGGCCAGTTGGTGTTACGCATTCACTTTACGGCCGAGGACCTCGCCCGGACCCGGGTGGCCGCAACGATCGGCGTCGCAGCCGAGGTCTACTACAGCCTGGAGCTGCTGAGGGAGAACCGGCAGCTTCCTCACCTCCGCACGTGGCGGTCAGCGGTCGCGGGCCGTATGGGACTGGACATGCGTCCCCTGACGTGCCTGGTTCCGGTGCGCGGTCCAGGGCTTGATCTGCTGGCCCTGATGGGCGACGTGCCCTCTTTGGACCACGCCGTGGACAACCTGCTGCACGCGCCGGTGTCCCGGCTGCGGCGCGAGCTTGAGGGTCTCGATTTCCACCCGGGACACCTGCCATGGGCCAGGCAGGTGTCCAACGGCGACCGCGAGGCGCGACAGCAGCTCGCCGAGGCCGTGCGCGCCTGCCATCGACTGACCGTGGAGCCTTACTGGCCTCAAGGGCGGTCCGAACTGGCCGCCCTGACCACCCGTTGCGCGAACCTGATGTTGGAGGGCGGCATCGACCTGCTGCTGCGTTCGATCTGCGCACCGCTGGTCCGCTGGCGTCCACCGGTGCTCGAAGCTCCCTACCCGCGCCGAGTTGAGGTGCGTCTCCAGGGAAGGGGACTGATCATCACGCCCACGGTCTTCTCGAAACACCCGGTGAGCTTTCTGTGGGACCCGCTCGATCCCTCCCAGCCTCCCCGACTGACCGTGCCGGCTCTGCGCCGGTCGCTGACCGGCAGCGAACCGGCAGAAGGCGACGGCTCCGCCGTGCGGAACCTGGAGTCTTTGCTCGGCCGCACGCGAGCCGCCGCCCTGCGTGTGACAGCCGAAGGCTGCACGACGAGCGAACTGGCCCGCCGCCTCAACGTCACGGCCGCAGCGGCCAGTCAGCACGCGAGAGTGCTGCGGAACACGGACCTCATCACCACCAGCCGCCGAGGCGGGTCCGTACTGCATTTCATCACCCCCCTCGGGCTGGCCCTGCTGCGGGCCGGCGCTCTGAGAGAACCGTGAAACCCCGAGGGTGCCGCCGCGCCGGATTGGTGGGCGCCGCGCCGCCCTGTACGGCTCCACCGGATAATGGTGGCCAGGTGCGCGAGGCGCCGTGCCGGACGTCTCGCCCCCTTTAAGCCGTGACTTAAGAGGTAGGCCACAGGCGGTCTACCCGCCCAGGATGTGAAGCCGCAACCGGCTCACCCCACCCTGGAGATCGCATGAGGACTCATCTCGCCGCCGCCCTCGGTTCCGCCGTGCTCATCGCGGGCACCTTGCTGGGCGCTCCCGCCGCTGGCGCACAATCCGCCGCCAGCGCACAGACCGCCGCCAGCCTGCCCACCACCTTCAACGTCCCCGTCGGGAACACATGGACGAAGGGCACGGTCACCTGGTACAACCGATCGATCGAGGTGACGGGGACGCACAAGTCGGTGAGCACGGCCGGTCAGGAATACTGCCGGCGCACCTGGGCGTATACCTACGACACCCACAAAAACAAGATCGGCTCGGCTGGCTCCGCCCCTTCCGAGACGGCGTGCGGCAACACCAAGAGCTACCGCTTCAGCGTGCCGGCCGACATCGTCGGAGGAGCCGCATACGTGCGCGTCTGCCTCGACGACGGCAATCTCACAGACCTGCTCTGCACTCTTCCCCTTCCGCGGAGCTGACTTTCCGCCTCGCAGATGCCCGGCACCCGCGCCTGGTGAAGCTTGCGCGGCCCCGCAGGCACCCGCCCTTCCGGCTCCCGCTTTTGTGGCGGTCAGGACCTATGCCAGCGGCCTAGCTGGTGCCCTGCTTGCGGACCCGCGAGGGCCGGGAAGCAGGGCACCAGTGTGCGGTTCCTACTGCCGCGTGCCGTTCGGCCGCATCATCGACAACGTGGGGCCGATGATCGCGCTTCACCCTCGCGAGCGGTTCCCCACGGGTGACGTCGTAGCCGGCGTCGGTCACGATGGTGATGTCCGGCTCCCCGGCGCCCACTGGCCTGCCGCGACGAGCCGTTCGACCACATCGCGGAGCTGGGCGGCGGTGGCCGCGGTCGCATCGTCGGCTGGGCCAAGCCTGACCGCGTCCAGAATCTGTGTCCAGGACGTGGCACCCATCTCCAACACCGCGACGAACGAGTACGGCCAGCCCGGAATGAACTGCGAAGCCGTCTCGGCCCGGCCGTAGACGTGGCAGAACAGCCGCTCCGGCAAACACGGCGCGTCTGACCGCAGCCACGGCGAGACGTCTACCGCCAGCACCAGGCGCCCGTCCGGGAAGCGGGGCAGCGGCAGGCCTGCCAGCAGCGACCGCAGCCGGCCGCCGTCGATCCGGCCCTGGTTGAGGCCGTCGTGCATAGCGCCATGCCCACGCCGGTGGTCGGCCAGCAACCTCAGCTCCACCGCTGAGTGCACCGCACCCGGAGCACACAGCACCGCGTCCGCCAGCTCGAACAGCTCATCGCCCCGCACGGTCAGACACGCGTACAACTCGTCCCGAAGGCGTGACGCTTCCGCGAACGCTTCCCCTACAGCAGCATCAGGCGCCAGACTCACCCTCACGGCCTTCGTCGTGGTCACGTGCACCTTGGTCGGAGCACATGATCAGACGCACGCCGCCTCGCGTCCGGCGAATGCCCAGCTGGACTACCCAGTTCGATACGCCGTTCGAAGTCAGTCAGGCAGCGCCACGGTGAGATCCACCTCGACGAGCTGTCCGGGAAAGCCCAGCTGGGCAACGCCCAAGAGCGTGCTGGCGGTGGTGAACGCCGGCCCCAGGGCAGACTCGGTGAGCCGCCGCCATGCGGCTCCGAGCATGTCCCTCTCATCGCTCCGCACGTAGATCACTGACCGCACCACGTGTTGCGGCTGGGCACTCGCCGCGGCCAGGGCAGTGAGCGCGTTCGCGACCACCTGGTCAACCTGCGTCTCGAGGGAACCGGCTCCGACGAGGTCACCGTTCCGATCAAGCGGGCACTGACCCGCCAGGTAGGCCGTACGCCCTACCTCTACCACCGTGATGTGGTGGTATCCGGGCGTCTCATGCAGCTGCTCGGGGTTGATGCGGGTGATCTTCTCAGTCATGTCCGCGAGTCTGCCTAGCGTGGTGCCGGCACGCACCGCAATTTCCCCACCGGCAAGCACTCCGCTGGGTTGGTCAGCGTCGGTGCCGAGGATGTGATGAGGCCCTGGCACCGGAGTCCGGTCCGGGTGCGGTGTTCTGCTCGTCGGCCTGTCGCTCCAGGTCACGGCGTCGCCAGCACAGGTTGCGACAGCGCCTCGCGGCGGTGAGGGACGGGGTCGGCCAGCGGCTCCGGTGACCTCTGGGCCTCCCCGGCGGGCAACCGCCTGCTGCTGGACCTGCGGGCCGACTGCTTCGGCGCCTCATGCGGCACGGAGGGGGCCGACTGGGCCGTGCCCGCCACGGTCCCGGCCGCGCTGACCGCTACCGCTACCGCTACCACGATCTCCTGCTCCTGTTCGCCGCCGAGCAGTTGGCCGAGGAGGACGGGCCCGAGGAGACCGCCGCCGCCGAGGACCGGGCCGCCCGCTGGACGCTACGCCGGGCCACCGCCGCCGCCCTGCACTTCGAGGCCGAGTA
This sequence comes from Streptomyces sp. GL_148, assembly GCF_057834205.1. NCBI lineage: Bacteria > Bacillati > Actinomycetota > Actinomycetes > Kitasatosporales > Streptomycetaceae > Streptomyces > Streptomyces sp. GL_148. Next base: position 46,527 of record NZ_CM174396.1, read on the forward strand.
CGGGTCGGCCGCCGACCAGGGTGACGCGGAAGACGACCCCGAACCGGCCACCGCGCCGGTCGGCCGCGACCAGGCCAGGGCCCGGCTGGAGGAGGAACGGGCCCAGTGGCTCGGGGCCCTGCGCCACGCCCAGTCGACCGGCTGTCACCGGCAGGTCGTCGACGCGGCGGAGGCGATGCACTGGTTCTCCGACGCCACCATGGACTGGGAGCTGTGGGCCGAGGTGTTCCGGCGAGCCGCCGACTCCGCCCGGGCGCTGGGCAGCACCCGTGAGGTGGCCGTGCAGCTGAACTACCTCGCCTGGGCCCGCAACATGTGCGTCCTCGACTACGTCGGAGCGCTGGCCCGCCGCGGACACCGCTCTGGGGGGCGGCCCGGGAGGCGGGCGACGAGCTCCAGGTGGGCTGGGCTCTGGGGTACGGCGCGGGGGTGCTCCAACGGCTCGGTCGGATCGGGGAGGCCGTCGCCCGGCTGAGGTCGTCGGTCGCCCAGTTCGCCGGGCTGTCCTGCGGCGCGAGCAGGCTGGCCGAACTCACCTCCCTCAACGCGCTGGGCCAGGTCCTGCGCATGGACGGCCGGCCTGAGGAAGCACTGGCCATCCACCGCCGCAGCGAGACGCTCTGCCGGGCGGGCATCCCGGGGCGGCCGACCGGAGTGAGCAATTCCTACCTGTCCCTGGTCAGCCAGAACGTCGGCAACGACCTGGCCGCGCTCGGCCGGTGGAGCGAGGCGGAAGCCCCGCTGCGTGAGGTGCTGCCCCTTCGTGCGGCGAACCCGATGTCCTTCTGGAGCGAGACCGCCCGGCTCGAGCTGGGCGTCGTCCTGCGTCACCTCGGCCGTCACGAGGAGGCCCGGGAAACCCTGACGGCCGCCCACGAAGCCCTGGTCCGGCTGAACCACACCCGGCAGCTCGAAGCCGCCGCCGAACTCAGCACCCTGGAAGCCGCCGCCAGCACCGCTTAAAGTTCGTTGAGCCCATGCGTCGGGGGTGCCGAGGACTGCCCGGACACGGCCGTCGTCTACGAGAGCGCCGTGTAGGCCGCACGATCCAGCCTGCCCGCCACGCGCAGCGTGGCCGTCGTGTCCGTGCGTGGTGTGCTGGCAGGCTGGATGGTGGAGCGCGCCCGGGTCCTCCTTCGCACGTCGGCCCGGGCGGGCCGCCACCACACGCGGTGGCCCGGGGTCAGTGGTAGGGGCTCCAGCGCCCGAAACGGGCCAGCAGCGAACGCGTCTGATTTACGTTCAGCCCGAGGGCCGCGGCGACCTGTTCCGGTTCCTCGGCGCGGACCTGGTTCGCCGGCCAGAACCCGGTCCGCTGGGCGATGATCTCCAACTGCCGGGCGGCCTTTATTGCGGCGACCGGCGCGTCGCCGGCCAGGGTCTCGATCGCGGCGCTGACGGACTCCAGCAGGGTCTCCAGCTCGGGTGGGAGCGGGATGGTGCGGCGGGCGACGTCGGCGATGTGGCCGTCCCAGTCGTCCATGCACCGGTCCGCGTCCTCGATGCCGGCCTCGCGGAACGGAACATCGCCGAACCCGGCCCAGTTCACGGCGTGATGCTCGCCTGCCCAGCCGCATACGCACTCGGCGCGCAGCACGGCGGCGCGTGGGCGCTCCGGCCGGGTGCCGCCGTCGTAGACGCTCCATTGCGCGATGTCGTGTCCCGTGGCGGAGGAGCCGTCGAAGTACACCGGCTTCGGAACGGTCCCGTCGTCGAGGAGCACACCCACCCGCCCCTGATGCGATGCCCCGAACTCGTCCGACGTCCACGTCTCGTCGTCCACCCCACACCCCTCCCACACCCGCGGTCCGGTCGTGCGCCCGCTCCTGAGGACGACGATCCCGTAGCCACCCCTGGCCGGGTGGGGAAAGCGCGGAAGTTCGCGCTGAGGGGTGTCAGCGGACTTCGAGGGGGTGGCGGGGTTCAGGGGCCGGTCTGGGCGACGGCAGCGCGGAACTCCTGCGTCATCAGCGGGACCGATCCGCGCTGTACGGGCACCGGGCCGGGCTCGCCCCAGACCTTCCGCGCGCGAGAGCGCGTCCTCGGTCTCCCGCAGCCGGGCAAACGCCTGCCGCCGGTCCTTGACCATGGCCGCGCCGTGGGCCTGCTGGCCGCGCAGGAAAGCGACACGGCCCGGCGGCCGGGGCCGCCTCGGCCACCGAGTCGGCCGTCACGCCGGGGGCCCGACCGCTGGTCGCGCTACCTCCTGGCTCAAGAATCGCGTGGTCGCGTGTCTTGCGGGTAGCTAAGATCTGGCTGGCCATGTGTCGTTTAGCGGCCCAAGACGTCGCGCGCGGGTTCGCCCCGCAGCGGAAACCCCGGTTCAAATCCGGGCGCTGGCCACCCTCCCCCGCTCACTCCGCGAGCGGGGTCTTCTTGTTCCAGCGGTCGGTGCGGGGCTTGCCACCGCGGGTGATGCGCCTGGTCATCAGGGCGATGAGTGCCAGGTTGCGGCGCCCTGAGGCAGCGCCCCGTTGCGCGGGCAGCGGATATCAGGCGCAGGCCACGCCGTCGCCGTCCCGGTCGAGGTATGGGCCGTACCCGGCACACCGCGGCGCCGACGAACGAGGCCCTGTTCTCCACGTGCATCCCCTCCCGAACGCGGCGGCGTCACCACACCACCGACAGATCCGACAGCAGCCGGCGCATCCTCATGCAGAAGGGCTGGCCTGTCCACGGGTGGATCAACGGCACCGCGGTCGAAACAGCACGGCCACCCCTGCCACCGGGTTCCGGGATGCGGTGGGTATCCCGCTAGGCGGTGTCTGACAAATGATCACGGGCTGGTGTCGCGGAGCCAGAGGATCAGCGAGGCCAGGACGATTCCGGCATGGTAGCGGTCGGCGAGCTTGTCGAACCTGGTCGCGATCGCGCGGAACTGCTTGAGGCGTACGAAGCATCGCTCGACCACGTTGCGGTCGCGGTAGATCTTTTCGTCGAAGGCGGGCGGCCGGCCGCCGAGGCGCCCTCGGCGCCGCCGGTTGGCCGCTTGGTCGCGGCGCTCGGGGATCGTGACGGCGATGCCACGGCGTCGCAGCAGGTGCCGGATCGCCCGGCTGGAGTAGGCCTTGTCGCCCAGGACTCGGGTCGGTGTCGTGCGCGGGCGGCCGGTGCCCACTCTCGGAACGCGGATCGCGTCGAGGACCTGACCGAATGCGGTGGCGTCGTTGACGTTGCCGAGCGTGAGCCGATGGACAGTGGCAGGCCCCGGCCGTCGACAGCGAGGTGGACCTTTGTGGTCAGCCCGCCCCGGGACCGGCCGAGGGCCTGGCTCGCCTGCGAGCGGCCCGGGATCTTCCAATTGGCGAAGATCGCGGCACGCGCCGGGATCACTGCCTGACCCCAAAAACCCATCGCCCCCGGGGCCCGGTGAACTGCACGCGCCGACCAGGCGCCGACGACAAGCAGGCTGCCCACGACGACGACATATGGGGCTGGATGTCCGACGACCTTCCCAACGGCTCCTGACCTGCGGGGACGGGGGCGTGTCCGCACCCCGGACACGCCCCGCACCCAGACCCCGCCAGCACTACTGTTCGGCCGCTCGACAACATCGCCAACCGCCAACTCCGTGCGGTCGGCGGTGGTCTCGGCCGACCAGCCACCCCACCCACCACCCGAAAAGACACCGACATGGGAAAGAACGTCACCTACGGACCCCCCGCGAGCAGCGCGCACCGCGAAGCACCGCCAATACCCGGCGCAACCAGACACATCGCCGCGCTCTCGACACGCGATCGTAAGCCGCTGCGCGGCATGAACGAGCGGCAGTTGGACGCCGAACGCCTCCGCAACGGCCTCGGCGGAGCAGCCCTGCCCAGCGCCCCCCTGCCCAGCAGCCCCCGGCCTCCGAAGCCCACCTACGAAAACGGGTGGGTGAGAGCGAAGGAGCTCCAGGCCGAGGGATGGTCCGCAGCGGCGATCAGTGCGCTGATACCCGAGTCCGTCAACGGACGGGTCCTGTACCGGATGGTGCACGTGGAGGCCGTACGTCTCCACGCGAAGCTCGGCCTGCGGGTGACCAGTAAGGACGCCGCAACCGCCGGGATGTTCCGCAGGCGCCATCAGACGATCGTCGAAATCCAGAAGTACGAACGGCTACTTGCAGAGAGGGCGCTACGCAAGGCGGAGCGGGAGCGGAAGCGACGAGAGCGGGAGGAGGAGCAGCGCGCCGGCCTCGCGCCCGGCACCGTGCTCCCAGTCGCCCAGCTGACCGTACGGGCCCCGGGCGCGCCGCCCGTGCACTTCGCGTTGCCGCCCGACCTCGGCGCGGACCCTCGGACCCTCATCCCCGCGGCCGCCCCCGTCCCCGCGGTCACCGAAAAGCCCGCGGCGCTGCCCGAGCCCGCGGCACCCATGACCCACGACGAACGCGCTAGGAAGTACCGCCGCCTGGTCGAGACCGCCGAGCGCCACCAGGAAGAAACCCGCGGCAAGCGCCGGCCGTCCGGTGACAAGCCCGTCCGGATTCCATCCGCCCGCGAGGCCGTCATCTTCCGCAGCGGCGGACGGTGCGAAAACCCGCGGTGCGGCGGCCACCCCGACGACGTCAACGACCACGGTGAGCCCCTCCTCGACGTCGACCACATCGACGAGCTGGCGTCCGGCGGCGAGGACCACGCCGCGCAGATGATCGCCCTGTGTCCCAACTGCCATCGGGTCAAGACCTACGGCCGGACCCGGCACGAGCTGATCCCCCTGCTGCGGGAGACCGCCCGCAAGGCGCACGACAACCTCTTCGACACCACGGGCTGACCAGCCCCCGCACACCGAAGCGGCCGTCCCCGCCCCCTACACGCACACCAACGAGCAGCAGGAGTACGACCATGAGTAGCGACAACACCGTCCCCGCCAACGACCAGCCGACCGACACCATCACCGTCGGGGCTGCACCCGAGCAGGCCGTCCCGCTCGCCTCCACGCGCCGTACGCTGCCGCGCTGGGCGGTCCCGGCGGCCTGCGCGGTATCCGGCCTCCTGGTCGGCTCCGGCGTCACCTACCTGGCCACCGGCAGCAGCGACGACAAGCCCAAGCCGGCGGCCGTGTTCACGCTGACCGGCAGCATGAAGATCAGCGGCGACTACAAGTCCATCTACAAGAGCGACGGAGCATGCACCGGCACAGGCGGATACAAGGACATCCGCGGAGGAGCGCAGGTCAACGTGTACGACAACACCGGTCGCATCCTGGCCACGGGAAGCCTGGGCATGGGTGCCGCCACCGAAGACAAGGCGTCGACAACGACCGTATGCACGTTCCCCGTGGTCGTTGACGGCGTCCCCGCCGGCGCGGGCCTGTACCAGGTAGAGGTGTCCCACCGGGGGAAGCTCACCGTCTCGGAATCGGAAGCGACCGCCGGGCAGTTCGCCGCCTCCCTCAGCTGACCATCCTGTTCGTCCTGAACCCGCCCACCCCGTAGAACGGCCAACACCGTGACCCTCCGCCAGATAGCCGCCACCACCGCCCTGCTGCTCCTCGCCGGGGCCTGCCTGACCGCCTGCGCCGGCGAGAGCACCGACGATGCCCGGAAGACCGAGCAGCAGCTCCAGCCCGCCGTCGCCGACGGCTTCAACCGGGTCGCCTCCATGAGCGCATGCCACAAGGCGCGCCCGGAGCCGACACCGACCGGCAGCCCCACCGCCTCCGGGGTCATACGGATCGCCCGCGGACCGGTCACCTGCTACACCGACCAGGCCGGGAACACCACCGCCGGCATCACCCTCGCCATCACCAACACCGGCAGCCAAGACACCTACACGCAGGCCTCCGTCGACTTCAACTACCAGAACGTCCACCAGGCCGGCGATGTCCGCGTCTTCGCCGGCGCGGTCGACGCGGCCCTCGGCGGGACCATCGCCCCGGGCGAGACCCGAACCGCCACAATTACGTCCAAGCCGCTCACCGGATACCGCGCCGGAACCGACGTGACCGCCGTGATCCGCGACATCAACCCCTTCACCATCGGCCCGCAGTAGAGGCCGTCGCCCGAGTCCCTGCGCACACGAGAGGCCCGTCCCCACCTGGGGACTGGCCTTCGTCGTGCGGTAGGTCAGCGTCTGCCGGCCGCGTCCGCGATCGGCTTCTCGCACAGCTTGTTGAGCTCGTCGGCCTCCAGCGGTATCCGGGGATCTGCCAGGTCGACGGTGACGCTCCCCGCGACCGCGCCGCGCTCCGTCAGGCACAGATCCTGGTCCTCGTGCCCGGTGACCTGTACCTCGGCGGCCACGCGTTCGTGGGTCTCCGCCTCCGTCAGGTCCGGCCACTGCGCCATCGCCGACGATAACGGCGTGACCGAAACCACCGGCGACGGCGCCGGGCTGGAGCTCGACACCGGGCCGGCCGCCTTCCCGCCGCTGCCGTCCGCGCTGCACGCCACCGCGGCCCCGGCCACGCCCGTCACCAGCAGGGCAGCCCACACGGCCGCCCACAACCGCCCGGACGGTATCCACCGGGTCCCACTGTCGGCACTCATGCGGCGAACCCACCCACCGTCTCGGTAGCACCACGAACCCGGTGGTGTCGTCGGAGCGTTTCACGATCTGAAGGGTGAGTTTGAGCGTCTCGGCAGCCCAGCCGACCAGGCGGCCCGCATAGCCGGAGTCCGCCCAGACGAGGCGGATAGAGAAGTACTGTTCCCGCAGCCGCGTCAGCAGCGGCACGGCCGCGCGGCGGTCCTGCACACTCGCCGCGGTCACCAGCACCGCCAGAACCAGGCCGAGACAGTCGACCACCACGTGCCGTTTCCTGCCCGGTACATTCTTCCCGCCGTCCCAGCCGGACGTGGTCTTGGGGATGTTCGCCGCAGCCCGCACCGATTGCGAGTCCACGATCGCCGCACTGGGATTCACGTCGCGGCCCGACCCACACACCGCCAGCAACCGCCACCAGGTCATGCGGTTCCTGCGCGTGGTCCGCGGAACCGTACGCTTCACGCTGGATTGCCGGCCGCGCTTCGACTACGGACGTGCCAAGCACGATCGCTCCGTGGACGGGACGAGTGCGCGCTTCGAGGGGCCGGGAATCACCGCGCACCTGCAGGCCGCCGGGGTGGTGCTCCTGGAGGCCGACGAGGGGGACGTACGGGCCAGCGTCGAGCTCAAGGCCGGCGAGCATGCGGCCGTCACGCTGACGGTCTGCGACACCGGCAGCGAGGCCCCGCCGCCCGCGAGCATCACCGAGATGGTGGAAGAGTTCAGCGCGGTGCGCCGCTTCTGGCATGGGTGGATCAGCCGCTGCCGTTACCAAGGCCGCTGGCAGCAGATGGTCAACCGCTCCGCCATCACCCTCAAGCTCCTCACCTACGCCCCCACCGGTGCGCCGATCGCCGCACCCACCATGGGTCTGCCCGAGCAGGAGGGCGGCGAGCGCAACTGGGACTACCGCTACACGTGGGTCCGCGACGCCTCCCTTTCCGTGCGCGCGATGCGCGACCTCGGCTTCACCGAGGAGGCGAACGCCTTCCGCACCTGGCTCGGACAGCGCCTCCAGGACGGCGGAGCCCCCAACGGCGAACCCCTGCAGATCATGTACCGGATCGACGGCGACCCCTACCTCACCGAAGAGGTCTTGGAGCACCTCGAAGGCTGGCGGGGCTCCGCCCCGGTGCGGGCGGGCAACGGAGCCGCCGCCCAACTACAACTCGACATCTACGGGGAGGCCGTGTACGCCCTCGCCCAGGCCGGCCAGGTCACCGATGTCGTGGGCTACGACGGCTGGCAGCGCTTCGCCGGGTTGCTCGACTGGCTGTGCGAGAACTGGGACCGCCCCGACGAGGGCATCTGGGAGACCCGCGGCGGTCAGAAGGACTTCACCTGATTTCTCCCGGGATGCCCCGGGCTTCAGCCCGGGGAGGAATGGGTCCTTGGGGCGGAGGCGCGGAGCGCCGGAGTTCGGTTCGTACCTGGTCTGACCTGACCTTTCGGCTGTTGTCAGTGGTCGGGGATAGGTTGTTGGGGTGACGATGACACCGATTGCGGAGGCGGCCGGGCATGCGCGGTGGACGTTCCGTGTGCGTGTGTCGTCCACCGCGCTCGCCGCGCTGCTGGGCGAGTGGGCTCGGTGCCGGTGGGTGTGGAACGAGTGCTGTGCGAAGTCGAAGCAGACCCACGTGTGGAACAAGAACCGTCCCGAAGGCGCGGACCAGCGGACGTGTGGTCCGGCACAGCTCGACAAGATGCTGACCGAAGCCCGGAAGACGAACGGGTGGCTGCGTGAGGGCAGTTCGGTTCCGCAGCAGCAGGTGATCCGGGATTTCGGCAAGTCCAAGGCCAAGGCGCACAAGGACATCCGGGAACGCCTGCCGATGCGGCAGCGGGCCGGGATGCCCAAGTGGAAGAAGAAGCGCGAGGCGCTGCCGTCCCTGAACTACACCCAGCGCGGCTTCCGGTTGAAGGACGGGCGCCTGCACCTGGCGGGCGGCATCGCCTTGACCGTGGTGTGGTCGCGCCGGCTGCCCGCCGATCCGTCCAGCGTGCGTGTCTACCGGGACAGCCTCGGCTACTGGTACGCGAGTTTCGTTGTTCCCGCCGGGGTACAGCCGCTCCCGGAGACGGGCCGTGTGATCGGTATCGACTGGGGTGTGAAGGAGACGGCGACCACCACATCCGACGACCACGACCTGCCGCACGCCGAGCACGGGAAGAGGGCCGGCGTCAGGCTCGCCGGCTATCAGCGGATGATGGCCCGCCGTAAGCCGCCGAAGGGCAAGCCCGGGTCGAAGGGATACCAGGCGGCGAAGCGGCAGGCGGCGAAGCTGTACGAGAAGGTGGCCCGGCAGCGGCAGGACACCGGCCGTAAGTGGGCCAAGCGGGTGGTCCGCGACCACGACGCCCTGGCGGTGGAGGACTTCCGGCCGAAGTTCCTCGCCAAGTCCACCATGGCCCGCAAGGCCGCCGACGCCGCCATCAGCGCCACTAAGACGGCTCTGATCGAGATGGGCCGCAAGCACGGCCGTGCCGTGCACCTGATCCACCCCGCGTACACGACGATGGACTGCGCGCAGTGCGGAGCGAGAACCAAGCACGCACTACCTCTCTCAGAACGAACCTACGCCTGCACCGCGTGCGGAGCTGTATCCCCCAGGGATAAGAACTCCGCCCGCGTGATGCTGGTCCGGGCTGGTCTCAACCCGGCTAGTGCTGATCGTGGAAGACCAGGTGGGGCGCTGTCCCATCTGGCGGCGTGAGCTAGAAATCCCCGATCAGCCCTGAAGGGTGAGGAATCCCCCCTTCAGGGAGGGGAGGATGTCAATTACAGCCGCCTCATGTGCTGGGTGGCCCTCGACCGTGGGATCCGCCAGGCCACCGCCACCGCCCGTCCTGCGGATCTGCCCCGCTGGACCGCAGTACGCGACACCGTCATGGACCAGATCATGACCCGCGGCTGGAGCCAGGAACGCCAGGCTTTCGTGCAGCAATACGGCAGTACCGTCCTGGACGCCTCGCTGCTGCTGATGCCCCTCGTCGGCTTCATCGCCCCCAAGGACCCGCGCTGGCTCTCCACGCTCGACGCCATGGACATCGAGCTCGTCTCCGACAGCCTCGTCTACCGCTACGACCCCGCCGCCTCACCCGACGGGCTCAAGGGATCCGAAGGCACGTTCTCCCTGTGCAGCTTCCTGTACGTCCACGCCCTCGCAAGAGCGGGACGGCTCGAACAGGCCCGTTACGCCTTCGACAAGATGCTCACCTACGCCAACCACGTAGGGCTGTTCGCAGAGGAGATCGGACCCACCGGCGAACAACTCGGCAACTTTCCCCAGGCCTTCACCCACCTCGCTCTCATCACCGCCGCCCTGGCACTCGACTCCGAGCTCGACGAGGCCGCCGCACACCGTGGGTAGAGGTGACCGGACTGGACTGACACGGCCGTGGCCGACGGGACGCGAGGCTTGCTCTACGCGCTGTCGGCCATGGTGGCCTCCAGGCATGACCCGGACCAGGCGTCGGCGCTCACGGTCGGTCAGCTGCCCACGGCGGCGGCCCGCCGTACTGCCGCGCGCCCTGGACTCGGTCGGCCACAACGATCGCCTCCTCGTGATCGACATGCACCGGGTAGCCGCCCTGGACTCCGACGGGCTCCTTCACGTTCTGGACCTCCACCGGTCTGGCAGACGCCCCCAGGACCCTGGAGATCATGAATACCGCCAGAGCCAGTCCGACGGCGCCGAGCCAACTGGGCGCCACAGCGGCGAGCCCGTTCCGATCGTGCGGAGCCCTCTGCGTAGAGGGCCTCTTGCGCGACCGCCACCAAACCGTTTTTGTGACTCCCGTCACTCACGGGGCGAACGGGAAGGCGGCCACAATGGCAGACACCACCCAGGCCAACACCATGGGGAGCGAGAACCGCACTCCACGCAAAGCGAGTTGGCGATCCATCGGCCCCGGAATCGTAGTAGCGGCGACCGGTGTCGGGGCCGGCGACCTCGTTGCCACGCTCATCGCGGGCAGCAAGTTCGGCTACACGCTGCTGTGGGCCGCGGTCGTCGGTTGCCTTGTCAAAATCTCGCTCGCCGAGGCGGCCGGCCGCTGGCATCTCGCCACCGGGCGCACCCTCTTCGAGGGCTGGCGCAGCCTCGGCTCTTGGACCACCGTCTATTTCGCGGGGTACGTCGCCGTCTGGGGCTTCGTCTACGGGGCCGCCGCGATGTCCTCCAGCGCGCTCCCGCTGGCCGCGCTCTTCCCGGACACCATGGACCTGAAACTCTGGGCCGTGCTGTGCGGTCTGGCCGGGCTGGTCTTCGTCTGGTTCAACCAGTACGCCGTCTTCGAAAAGGTCATGACGGTCCTCGTCGGCGTCATGTTCCTGATCACCGTCTATCTCGCGATCCGCGTCACACCCCGCCTCGACGCCGCCTTCGCCGGCCTGGTCCCCGTCCTGCCGGACGGTTCGCTGGTCTATACGCTCGGCCTGATCGGCGGTGTGGGCGGCACGATCACGCTCGCCGCGTACGGCTACTGGGTCAACGCGAAGGGCTGGACGAACACGAGTTGGATCAAGGTGATGCGGCTCGACAACCGCGTCGCCTACCTCACTACCGGCGTCTTCGTCGTGGCCATGCTCATCGTCGGGGCCGAACTGCTGCACTCGTCCGGAGTGGCGCTGGCGAAAGGAGACAAAGGCCTGCTCGACCTGAGCGCCGTTCTGGAGGAACACTACGGACAGGCGACCGCCAAACTGTTCCTGGTCGGGTTCTTCGCAACATCCTTCACCTCGCTGATCGGCGTATGGCACGGAGTGAGTCTGATGTTCACCGACTTCGCCACGAAGTTCCGGCCGTCCCTCGCCCGGACTGGTACGAGCCCGGCGAAGTCCCTGCCCTTCCGGGCCTATCTGCTCTGGCTCACCTTCCCGCCCATCAGCCTGCTCTTCCTGGACCAGCCCTTCGGGCTCATCATCGTGTACGGAGTGATCGGCGCGCTCTTCATGCCCTTCCTGGCCCTGACGCTGCTGTGGCTCCTCAACTCCTCACGCACACCGTCCCACTGGCGCAACGGCCTCCTGAGCAACGCAATGCTGGGGGCCGCCGCCCTGTTGTTCGTGGTGCTGTGCGTCCAGCAACTGTGGGAGCTGCTCCGATAGCCGGCCCCCAGTCCCGGAGGGGGCGATGACCCGGCAGCGACGCGAGCACACGGAGGAGATCGACGCCTCCTGGTGCCCGGTGTGGCCCGCTGCTTCCACTTCCTCCGGCTGCGCCCGGACGGCGGCGAAGCTGCCGAGCACGGCGGACGAGGTCGTACGCCAGGCGAGGACCTCGGCCGGTCGGCCCGCCTCCGTCCGGCACGGGTAAAACCAACTCACCGCGGTGCAGCAGTGGATGTGCGACAGGTCCTCGACAGCGAGCCCACCGACACGCGCCCGCGACGCCCCACGAGGCTCGTCTCGCCTGGTCCGAGTGCGGGGCGGAGGGGTGCTGCGGTGCCCTATACATGACGGTCATGCGCGACGGGGATCATGCTGCCTGGGCGGCTGGCGCGACGCATCCACCCAGGACGTCGCCCTGCCGGAGCTTCGGCGCCGCGCTTTCCCCACCCGCGGCCGCACCTCCTCCACCCAGCCAGCCACCTCTGCCTCGTCGCGCTCGACGGCACGACGGGACGGAACCTGTGCGTCGCTCAGCTTGGGCTTGGCGCCGGGCCGCGGGACTGAACCCCGATCAGGCCGGCCGCCTTCCAGGCCTGCCGCCACCACTGGAGCGACCGGACGCTGACCCGTACCTCCTTCGCGATGTCCGTACTGGCCCGCCCGGCAGCGAACATCACCGCTGCCTCCATCCGGATCCGCTCGTGGAAGGCTTGCCTCTCCGTGGTCAGACCCTGCGGATACCTCATGCACCCGCATACCGCGACGATCACCGATCGTCAGCCCCTACGACAACGCAGCTTCAATGTCAGTAGAAGGAGCGGACGGCTCCCCAGGCGGGTGTTGCGTGAACTGAGCGCCGCGGGGTGGCCGATCCGAACCTCCCCACACCCGGCTACCTCTACAGATGTAGAGTACGACTCAGCCACGCCCTCTACATATGTAGAGGATGATCTGAACCATCCTCCAGGAGGCATCATGAGCGCGACCACCCCCTCAGCCCTCAGACACAAGCTCGATCCGCTGCGACCCTTCAAGGTGGGGGCCGGAGGCTTCTTGCTCCTGGGTACGGGACACCTAGCCCTTGCCGCTGCAGCGGCCTGGGCCAATCCGACCCCGCAGCAAGAAGCCTCGTCGGCAGCCATGCGGGCAACGAGCATGACGCTGCTGGGGCTGGAACGCACCACCCTCGAAGTCGTCCATGGCATGAGTTCCGTCATGGCCCTGTTCGTCATGTCCTGCGCACTCCTCGCCCTGTTCGCCGCCCACCACTCCCCGGCCTTGATCGAACGGCGCACCGCCTTCGGATGGACACTCCTCGCCACTTCACTCGTCGGCCTGGCGATATCCGCCCTCTTCCTGCCCCCGCCACCGATCATCGTCCTCACCGTCACCAGCTGCGCCTTCGCCCTGTCCCTGCGCCGGGCAGCGCCCTGAGGGCTGCAAGAGGTCCTAATAGAAGCTGTTGATCATGTGGCTTTCGGTTCGGATGGTCGTTGGTCTGGCCGTGACGGCGGAGCGCGGCCGTGTGGTGCGGGTGGATCCGATTGCCGGGCCGGATGCCGGCGGCAAGCGCTGTGCGGACCGGGTTCCGGGACGCGCTGGCCCGCTAGGGCTTGGGGACTTCGGCGGCGCCGCCTGCCTGGACGGCTTCGACGACGCGTGCGTGGAACACAGCGAGGCCTTCTGGCGGGAGCGGGGCCGGACTGCCGGTCAGGGTGTACCGCTCGTCCGCGCCGGTGTACTGGATACGGACCCGGACGGTGCCGTCGGGGTCGGCTTCGGTCGTCAGGGAGACGTCGCCTGTGATGACGCCGACCTCGTCGGTCATCGCCCCGCCGGGCCCCGCCTTCACATGCGAGGTAAGGGGAACAGGTCCGTAGGAGCCGGCGGGGGCGGGGCCGTTGTCTGGATGGCGGGTCATGAGGGGCACGTCTCCAGCATCTCGGTCAGCTTCGTGTTCTCCGCTCGGGTGACGGTGAACTGGTAGGTGTTCTTCACGTTGGTCCATGCGGTCGCGTATGTGCACCAGTAGACCTTGACAGGGGGCTGCCATTCGTCGGGGCCCTGGTCGCCCTTGGCCCGGTTCGTTGCCGCTGACACCGCGAGCAGCTGGGGGTGGGCGAGGTCGTTCGCGAGCTGGCTGCGGGCCGTGGTCGCCGGCGACAAGCCCGGCGGCGCGCGCACCCCCAGCGCACCCTGCCCGCCGCCCTGTCCCTGGCTGGACGAGAACGGCTTACCGTCCCCTCCGGCGCTCTCCCCCGGGTTGCAGCCGGCGAGACCTCCGACCAGCAAAGCGTTCGTCACCATGCTGACATGAGCCGCATCTGATGAGGCATAACCATCTCAAACCATGTTGAAAGCATCTTCCCGACTGTACCTACCCGCCTACCCCGCGAAGACCACCCGGGCCTTCCCCTGGGCTCAGGAGCTTCTCGACCTTGCGGGCCGCTGCCTTCACACATGGACGCGCCTTCGCAGCCGCGCGTCCGGCCTCCGGCCGGCGGGCTCGGGCAGCCCCGTCTCCAGCCTGTCCTCTTGCTCAGACACCTCCGCAGCTGCCACACCTCCTGCAGCTTGCTTCCTGCTATCTGGGCCGCTGGAACCTGGCCTCTCGCTTGATCGCCTTGATGAGCCGTGCATCCGCGGCGGTCGCGCGCTGGGCTGCCGCGCAAAACTTTTGCCAGTTGGCCTCCTGCTTCTCGAAGAGCTTTTGCCGGTTGGCCTCTTGCTGCTCTTCGGAAGTCGGCGGTACCGAATCTGGCGGCAAGTACTCCGAGGTCCCACCGATTGCGATGGCGGGACCCGTGAATATCACCTGATATCGGCCTTCGACAATGTCCAGCGCGTTATTCCATGAGTGGACGGACGCGAAGAAGTCGCTCCAGAGACGCGCGATGTGCGGCGATCCGAACATCTCTACCTGGGCGCCGACCAGGCCTAATGCCGTCATGTCAGGGACAGTGCCGTCGCCCGCCGCCCCGCGGTCCACCCGCGCGGCTATCTCCTGGCGCATCCGCGCGTGGGCAAGGCAGGACTGGACGGCCGCCCCGTAGGCATCCATGCGACGGTTCCAGATCAGGTGACGGCGCTCGCGGGTGCGGGTCAGAAGATGAGTCCCGGCAACGGTCGATGTCGTCACCACCGTGGTCACCACCGTGGCGATCAACGTCGCCTGGACTGGTGTCAGGTTCATGAGGTCCATGAGGGTGCAGTCTCAGGGCCTCCCCCATGCCCCCGCAATGGCGCCACGGCCGCCCTGCACCTGGGTGGTCCATAACTCGCGCGGGCACCGGCCGGGCGCGGGCGACCATCCCTTGCACTGCGCGGCTTCAGCCGGAACAACAGACACCGCAAGACTCGCTACGACAGCAGCCAGGACGACCGCGGCCTTTCAAAGCGCCCCGGCGTCCCCGTACTCGGCATCGGCCCGGCCCTGCTCATCACCGGCCTCG
Organism: Streptomyces sp. GL_148; assembly: GCF_057834205.1. Lineage (NCBI taxonomy): Bacteria > Bacillati > Actinomycetota > Actinomycetes > Kitasatosporales > Streptomycetaceae > Streptomyces > Streptomyces sp. GL_148. Next base: position 61,562 of record NZ_CM174396.1, read on the forward strand.
CCATGGCCGCAGTCGCAACCTCACCCGGCCAACACCGTCGCGGCCGAGCAGCACTCCCTGCCGAAGCCGGCGCGGCCGCCCTCAGGGGGCGTTCCCCGGCGCGGCGGTTCGCCGGAAACCGTGCCGTCAGTTGTCCTTGGCGAGGATGAGATCGGCTACGTGGTGCGGGCAGTCAGGGGTATGCCAGGTCACCGACAGGAACTCCCCCTCCGCGCTGAGAGTCCGCGCTCCACCAGTGGCCGCAGTAGCCCGGCAAAACCTGCAGAAGACAACCTTCAACGGAAGCAGGTCTACCGAAAGGCGGGATCGTGTCGTCGGTTCCATCGTCTGCTCCTGTGGTGCCGGCACGGGCGATCTCTCACCACGGTTCAACGCGCGCACTTACCCACCGAATGGTCCCAGCAGCCGCGGGCGCGCACGGCGAAACCATGAAGCACGCAGCAACAGCGAGCGCGCTCCGACGCATCTTCGCGGCGCCAGGACCGTCTGCTGGGCACCGATCACTTGATCTCGCGTTGCCCCCGGGAGGGATCAGGTGTGCAGGAGGCTGTTGGTGCCGTCAGGGTGGCTGCTCCGGTTCATCCTGCAGTCCCGAGCGCAGACAGACACCCGCACACGACCGCCCGGGGCAACGGCTCCACCCATCCAACACCCCACTCATCGGAGATACACGGCTGGAGGTCTGCCAGACCTCGGCCGGCCGCATCACAAACGCGCGAGGACCCTTCCTCCGGCTCCGACAGTCACCAGGACGCCCGGCGCCGGATGCCAACGCCGACGTCCCGTCCCTCACGGGTCCGGCTGCCACGCCGCCGCGCACAGTGAGGTCTCGGCCGCCTCTGCGTACAGGGCCGCGCCCAGCCAGGCGCGGGCGAAGTCGGTCGGGTCGGCGGGGAGCAGGCGGCCGAAGGGGTCGCGGGCGCGCCGGGTGGCTGTGCGTTGCAGTTCGGCCAGGAGATCGGCGGCGGTGGGGAGGGCCGAGCGGCGCAGCTGCCCGGCGTCGGCCGACAGCGATCCGGGGACGGCCAGGAAGGGGCGTCCGGCGGCGACGGCCTGTTCGAGGCGGCGGCGCAGGAGGTGGAGGGGGGCCGGGTCCGCCCCACGGCCGGTGGGGACCTGGGCGACGGGCGGCGGCGGGGCGGAGGGGAGGTCGGCACGTTGCAGCCGGTCCAGGCCCAGGTCGACGCGCCGGGCGGGATCCGCCGGATGGGCGGCCGCAAGGAGCTGGAGGCTGGGCCGGGAGTCCGGGACGAGGCGGCCGACGACGCGCAGGCGCGTGCCGGGCAGGGCCGCCAGCATCCGGAGGTTGTCGCGGTACGCCAGCGCGGGATGGTCGTGGGCCGCGGTGAGGCGGAGCGTCAGGTCGTCGCACGCGGCGAGGAGGCAGTCGCCGCCGGTCTCGCGGGCGGGGCCCAGGATCGTCACGTCGAGGAAGAGCAGGTCGGCGCCGGGAGCCTCGGAGTGCAGGGCGCGCGCGGCCTGTCCGGCGGCCGGCGGGGCCCACAGGGCGGCGATGGGTTCGTCCGTCCAGGCCGCGCCCGCCGCCTGGACCGCCTTGCTCCCGGCGCCCGCGCCGAGGCGACCGGTGGGCGAGACGGTGGCCCCCGACAGGGCGAGCCCGGCGTGGGACAACTGGCGGTGGGTGAGCGCGGTGTCGCCCAGGCGTACGGTGCGCCCGGCTGCCGCCGTGGCACGGCCGGGGCCGCCCGGGGCGATGTCCGAGACGGTGTAGAGGCGGCCGTCGGCGGCGGCGGTCCAGGTGATGGCGCCCGCGTAGCCGCCGGCGGTGATCAGGGGTTCGGTGAACAGGCCGTACAGGCGCAGGGATCCGTCCGGTACGTAGGTCTGTCGGGCGGTGCCGCGCAGGGCGGCCAGTTCGGGGCCGGTGGCGTCGGGCAGCCGGTGGGCGGTGCCGAGCAGTTCGCGGACGGCTGCCGTGAGGTCGGCGAGGCGGTGGGCGGGGTCGGCGGAGCGGGCGGAGCGCAGCGCGGTGACGACGGAGACGGCGGCGACGGCCGGGCGGGGCATGCCGCCGAGCTTGGCGGTGTGGGCCGCCCGCAGCAGTTCGGACTGCAGGACGGCTCCAGCGCCTTCGATGCCCGTGTCGAGCACGGCGGCGCCCGCGGCCCACAGGTGGCCGGCCGCGGCACGCTGCTCGGGGGTGGCCGCGCTCTCCTGGGCCTCCGGCGGCTCCGGGGATCCGGCGTCCTCGCCGGAGGACAATTGCCCGGCGTGCGCGTCGGAGGACGGGCCAGCCACGGGGTCGGCCACCGGCGCGGCGGACGCGATCGCCGCCCGGTGCAGGCAGCCCGGGGCGAGCAGGCAGCCGCAGCGGATCGCGTCCGCCGTGGCCACCACCCCGGCGGGTGCGTGGAGTTCCAGGCCGGTCTCGTCGTCGACCGCGATCCGTACGGTGTCGCCGTCGCGGGTGACGGGCCGGTCGGCGATCTTGGTGATGGCGGCATCGAGCCGCTTGCGCAGCCTGGGCGAGAGTGCGCCGACGATCTCGGCGGTAACGGCGGGCGCGACGGCGGGCAGGTGACGGCTGTGCTGGCTCATGCGATCTTCTCCCCTACCCAGCGGGCGAGTTCGAGCGGGCTGAGGGCGGCTACCGGCATCCCTGCGGCAACGAGCTGCCCTGCGACGCCGGTCGAGTACCGGGGGCGGCCGGCGTCGTCCAGACTCGCGCAGCCGAGTACATGGCACCCGGCTCCGACGAGGGTGCGCACCTCGGAGAGGAGCCCTCCGATCGGATAACCCTCCTCGAAGTCGCTGATCACGACGACCAGAGTGCGGGACGGCACGGTCACCAGGGTGCGGGCGTGGCGCAGCCCGGCGGCGATGTGGGTGCCGCCGCCGACCCGTACCTCCAACAGCAGGGACAGCGGGTCGTGCACGTGGTCGGTGAGGTCGATGACCTCGGTGGAGAAGGCGAGGAAGTGGGTGGAGACGGTGGGCACCCCGGCCAGGACGGCGGCGGTGAGGGCCGACCAGATGGTGGAGGCCTCCATGGAGCCGGAGACGTCGGTGACCAGGATCAGCCGCCAGTCGGCCGCGCGCCGGGCGCGGGAGCGGAACACCGGGTGCTCGGGGATCACCTGGACGCTGCCGTCGGGGGTCCGGCGCGCGGTGGCGAGGTTGGCGCGCAGGGTGCGGGCCAGGTCGAGCTGTCCGCCGGGGCGTCGGCTCGGGCGGGGCAGCGTCATGCCGGTCAGGGCGGGGCGCAGCCGGGTGGCCAACTGCCGGGTGAGTTCGTCGACGAGCCGGCGGACCAGGGGGCGGAGTGCGCCGAGCCGGGCCTCAGGGAGGCCGCCCGCATGCTGGAGGACCGTGCGCAGCAGGTCGACGGAGGGGCGGACGCCGGCGGGGTCGAGTTCGCCCAGGACGTCGCGGCGGCCGGCCGCGGCGGCCGCGGCGAGGACTTCCTCGCGGATGCCGGGGCCGAACAGGGCGGACAGTTCCTCGGACCATTCGCGGACGCCGGGGTAGGGCGCCTGGCGGCCGCCGCGACCGCCACGGTTGCCCGTGCCGAGATCGCCGCGGGAGCCCTCGCCGCGGCCGTTGCCGTACAGCTCGTCCAGCGCGGTGGCCAACGGTGCTGCGGATGGGGGCAGTTGGTCGGTGCGGCGGCCGAGCACCAGTCGCCAGCGGTCGGCGGGGGCCAGGGCGCGGTCCCGCGCGGGTGCGGCCTTCCCGGCCGCACGCCCGGATGCGGCGGGCGCCGCCGGGAATGCTGCCGGCGGCGTCGCGGACGGTCCGCAGTCGGGACCCGCCGGGAGGGCGGGGGGCAGGAGGCCCAGCCGGGCCAGGGTCTCGCGGGCGGCCAGGTCGGCGCGGGTCCACAGCGCCAGCGCGGCCGGGTCGATGCCGTCCGTGTCGGTGACCAGGCCGACCGCGTCGCCGAGCCGGTCTTCCACCGCCGTGAGCAGCCGGTCGCGGGAGGCGGGGCTGAGGGTGTCGAAGCCGCCGCGCAGCGCGGGCAGACGGTCCAGGAAGGCGGTGTCCGCGAGGTCGGTGACCCGGTCCAGGACCGGGTCGAGGACGGGGGCCATGGTCTCCAGGAGCGGGGCGGCCGCGGTGAGCAGGCCGGTGAGGCGGGCGGTCAGCGCGGTCCGGGTGACGGCGTCGGTGGCCGCGTCCACCCAGGACGCGGTACGGGTGCCGAAGGCGTGGGCGTCCTCGTGGCCGAGCAGGACGCGGACGGCTCCGGCCGCGGCGGACATCAGCGGCGAGCCGTCGGCGGCCAGCCGGGTGAGGGCGTCGGTGAGGCGGATCCCGCCGAAGACGTCCGCGCGGTGGGCGAGTTCGAGCAGTGCGCGGGCGTCGTCGGGGTCGTCGGAGCCGGTGAGGCCGTCGACCTGGCGGACGGCGGCCGAGGTGAGCAGTTCGCCTGCCGCCGCCGACCGCGCGGCGCGGTCCGGGTCCGGGCCGAGTCCGGCGACGTGGCCGGCCCGGATGCGGTCCAGCAGGCCGAGGGCGGCCAGCAGTTGGGGCAGGGTGCCGGTGGCCGGGACGGCCTCGCCCAGTTCCGTGAGCCGTTCGTCGGCCAGCGCGGGCAGTCCGCAGGCGGCGGCCTCCGCGAGGCCGTCGATGCTCTGGGCGGCGGTGGGCCCTCCGTCGTCCTGTTCGGCGCGGCGCCGTTCGCGCAGCAGGCCTTCGGCCGCCTGGGCCGGGGTGACGCCGCGGATTCCGGCGGCGGTGAGCATGGCGGCGGTTGCCGGGGTCCAGCGCACCTCCCACCGGGTGGTCACGGCCTCGCCGGCGCCGGCGCCCGTGACGGGCGTCGACGTGGCGTAGGGGATGCCGCAGACCGTCAGCCGGCGCAGCAGGAGTTCGCGGCGGCGGTCGAGGTCCGAGCGCAAGGGGTCGAGCCGCAGGTCGCGGGCGGCGGGTCCCGTGTCGGCGGGACCGGGCAGGCCCAGGGCCGCGACCTCGTCCTCCACGGCCGGTGCCAGACCGCTGCGCGGGGCGGCGGGCGCGGGCCGGCCGGAGCGGGTGCCGACCAGGACCCGTTCCAGCGATCGGGCGACTGCGCGCCCGCGGCCGAGGGGTTCGCCCTGGGTCAGTACGGTCTGTACGGCCTCGATGAGTTCACCTCGGCCGGGCGCGGGCAGGCCGCGCAGCCGGGCGAGGTCGCCCGCCAGCCGGACGATCTCGCGGGCGTCCGCGGGCCCCGAGGGGTGGTCCTGCGCGCGCAGTTCGCCGCAGATCCGTACCGCTGTGGTGAGCAGTGCCTCGTATACGGCGGCCGGACGGCCCGCCGCCTCCAGGACGAGGTGCTGCCATTCGGGGTCGCGGATACCGGCCGGATAGCCGGACCGCTCGTCCAGCAGCGGATAGGTGTACGGGATGAGGGAAACGGTCCAGGCCGGACCGCTGGGGAGCGCATCCTCGGCCGGCACCGTGCCGGGCCCGGGGCTCAGCAGCGCCGGGGTGTGGAAGGCGCCCACCACCACGGCGGCCCGGCGGCCGGCGGCCGTGGCCTCCTCGATCCGGGCGCGCATCCAGCGCTCGCGGGCCAGGTCCGATTCGGCCACCGCCCCGGCCCGTTCGGCGTCGTGTCGCAGTGCCCAGCCCGTGAGCAGGGCGGCACGGCGCAGCGCTTCGGGCGAGGAGCCGGGGGCGGTTGTTTCCACGAGGCGGTCCCACAGGTCCTCGCCGGGACGGCCGGTGAGGCGGGCGGTGAGCGCCTCGCGCAGCCCGGGTCCTTCGTGGCCCGCCCCGGCCGGGCGCCGGGGCTCGTGCCGGGCCGGGTCGGACAGCGGAAGGTCGCAGGCGATCACGGGGATGTCGTGGCGGGCGGCCCAGCGCAGGGCGACGAGTTCGGGCGAGAAGTCGGCGAAGGGGTAGAAGGCGGGCCCGCGCCCGTCCCCGGCGCCGTCCCTGCCGGAGGTGGCGGGGACGGCCGCCAGGGCGACGGGGGCCCGGGTGTCGGCGTGGGCGAGCCAGGGCAGCCACTCCTGAAGATCCGCGGGGAGCTCGACGAGTAGCACCTCGGGCTTCGCCGTGTCCAGAAGCTTCGGCATGACGGCGGCGAGCGACGGCGCGTGGTGGCGCACGCCGATGAGGTACGGGGCGGTGGGGTCGGTCAGGGCCGCCACCGCCTCGTCCGGAGTCATGGCGGGGGCGGTGGAGTCGGACGGATCGGTGGCGTCGGACGGGGCGGTGGACCCTGACGGGGCGGTGGAGGCTTCCGCAGTGGTGGCGGCGGCCGGGGACGGAACGGTCATGGCGTCAGCTCTCCAGGGCCGGGCGCAGGTCCCACAGGGTGCGCCAGGTCGCCGAACCCTGCTCGGCGCGGCGGCGCACCGCGCCGTCCCAGTAACCCAGCAGCCGGGCGGCGTCGGCCGGGTCGTCCTTGCGGACCACGCCCAGCAGGTGGCCGGGGAGCAGGGACAGCACGTCCCGGTCGCCGGGGAAGTACGCGGCGGCCAGGGCCAGCGAACCGGCCACGGACACCGCCTCCGCGGTGCTCATCACCGTGGAGGGGCGCTCGACCTCCCAGCCTTCGGCCGACCGCCCGTCCCGCAGGTCGCGGAAGGCGGTCACGAGGGCTTCGAGGATCGCATCGTCCACCTGGAAGGGGGCACCGGCCCGGGTGACGGCCGCGTGGGCCTGGCGGCGTACCAGGGCGGTCTCGGCGTCCAGGTCGCCGATGGGGCCGACGGTCTCGAAGTTGAAGCGGCGCTTGAGGGCCGCGGACATCTCGGAGACGCCTCTGTCGCGGAGGTTGGCGGTCGCGATGAGGGTGAAGCCGGGGGCGGCGTGGGCGAGGGCGTCGGCGCTGCCGGCCAGTTCCGGGACGGCGATGCGCCGTTCGGACAGGAGTGAGACCAGGGCGTCCTGGACCTCGGGCAGGCAGCGGGTGATCTCCTCGATGCGGGCCACCGCGCCACGGGTCATGGCGGTGAGGACCGGGGAGGGCACCAGGGCCTGCCGGGTGGGGCCCTGGGCCAGGAGCAGCGCGTAGTTCCAGCCGTACTTGAGCTGGTCCTCGGTGGTGCCGGCGGTGCCCTGCACCACCAGGCCGCTGGTGCCGCACACGGCGGCGGACAGCAGCTCGGAGAGCATCGATTTGGCGGTGCCGGGTTCGCCGACGAGCAGCAGCCCGCGTTCTCCGGCCAGGGTGACGACGCAGCGTTCCACCAGGGCGCGGTCGCCGACGAACTTCTGCTCGACCACCAGCTTGCGCGGGACGCCGTCGGGCGCCGCGGCGCCCTCGGGCAGCCGCAGGGCCTCGCCTGCGCTGCCCATCACGAAGGTGACGACGGCGCGCGGGCTCAGCAGCCAGGCGGGCGGGCGGGGGCCGTTGTCGTAGGCGGCGAGGAAGGCCAGTTCGGTGGCGTGGCGGTCCTCGGGTGGGCTGACCTGCCGGGCGGGCGCGGGTGCGGGTGCGGGTGCGGAAACGGTGGTGTCGGTGGTCATCGGCGGCGGCCCTTCCGGGTGGCACGGGTGGTGAGTTCTTCGAACGCGGGGGCGTCGCCGTCCTTGACACGGCCCCATGCGCGGGCGAACAGGGCGGGCACCGGCAGGTGCGGCACGGCCCGGGTGTGGTCGCGGAGGGGGTAGAGGGGTTCCTTCCAGGTCTCCACCGGCAGGGCGGGGGCCTTGAAGTCGTGCCAGCCGCAGGGCAGGAACAGGGTCCGGCCCGCGCGGGACCGCTTGGCCTCCAGGACCAGGCCGGTGGCGGCCAGTTCGGTCCTGGCCTTCTTCGACCGGCCCGGCGTCCAGCCGGTCCACCGCGCGCGGTCGCGGTCGGTCGGGTCGGGCAGTGCGAGCAGTTGCAGGTAGAGCGCGGCCGCGTCGTCGCCCAGCCCGTGGGTCGCGGCCACCTCGGCGACCAGCTCCGGCACCGAGCGGGCGGGGTCCTGGGCGTAGCCGGTGAAGCCGCCGGGAGCCGACCCGGCCAGGACGGCCTGTTCGAGGTCGTCGCCGAGCAGGGCCCGTACGGCGGCCAGGGAGTGGCCGCGGCCCGGGCCGACCAGCCCTTCGAGCAGCCCGAGGACGGGATCGTCCGCGCCGGTGATCCCGGCCGTACGCACCAACGTCATCTCGGTGTCGCCGTACCAGGGGCGCAGCACGAGGGCGTCCCCGAGCCGGGTGAGGCCGTCGGCTCCCGCCCCTCCCGTCGCGGGCAGTCCGTACGCGGTGCGCAGCGGGACGGCGGTCGATGTGCCCTTCTCCGTCCACTCCACGTCCAGGTCGAGGATGAGGCCGGGGTCGGCCAGGCGCCTGCGCAGCGCGGCGAGTCCGGCCGGCAGGTGGGCGCGCAGCGGATGGCCGTACGGCAGTCCGTAGGCGAGCCCGCTGAGCGCGGCCACCGCGCTCGTGAGGTGGCCGCGCCCCGGGACTGCGGCCGGGTCCTCCGCGACGAGGTTGCCGTCCTTGTCGAGCCGCATCGGGGTGGTGCGGCTGAGCCACGCGGTGTGGCCGGGGTTGAGGACGGCTTCCGCCGACGCCATGGAGACACCGGCCAGGACGTCTCCCAGCTCCTCCGGCAGCCGGACCAGCGATCCCAGGCGCTCCGCCCAGGTCTTGGCGGCCGCCGCGGTGTCGGGGCCGGTCTCCCACAGGTCGGCGGGGTCGGCGGGCAGCAGCGCGTCCAGCAGTGCCAGCCGGTTGGTGCCGCCGAGAGCGCTCAGCCTGGCGTCGGCCCGTTCGGCCTGCCGGGCCTTGAGGCCCACCAGGGCCAGCCCTGCCGCGTCCAGTTCACCGGTCCCCGCCGCGACGAGGAGGGCCGCCTGTGCAGGCCCGATGCCGGTGGCGGCGTCGAGTGCGACGGGCGCCTCGGGCCGCCACGGCGCGGCGCCGCGCTCGCGGACGAGGCGGATCAGCGGGAGCAGGCGCTCGTGCGGGAGGGCGGGGGTGTACCGCTGGTCCTCGTGGTGGGTGAAGTCGGCGATCTGGCCGAACGCCCCTTCCGGGTCGTGGTCGAGGGCGAGCCAGTGGACGCGGTCGTTGCGCTGGGTGTGCTCCCGGCCGAGGATCACCACCGTGCGGTCGCCGCGGCGCAGCACCTGGCCGAGCCGCTGCTTCTTGCCGACCTGGTCCTCGCTGTCCTCCTCGCACAGCAGGACCTGTCGCAGGGCGCCCGCGGGGTTGGCGAGCGGGCCGGTGGCGACCGCTTCCAGCAGGAGCAGCAGAGCCTCCCGGTGTTCATCGGTGGTGGTGGGGGCCGCGGCACGGTAGGCGAGGGGGCCCAGGGCGTCCAGGAACGGCAGCCAGGCCAGTTCGATGCCGGGGACGGTGTGGGTCTCGCTCGTCCAGCCGTCGCCGAGGGCCGGCAACGGGGTGGGGCCGGGCAGCGGCTTGCCGTCGGCGGGCTTGCCGGACAGGACCTGGTTGACGGAGAGGATCTGCTGGAGGCCGCTCCACCTCGCTTCGCGCCCCCAGTAGCCGTATCTGCCCGGCGCGGCGATCCCGTCCACGGCGGCGGTCAGGGTCGTGTCGTCCCCGTGGACGGGCCGGTGGTCGGCGTACATCCCGTCGCCGTGCCGCTTCCCGTGCGGCTTGTCCCGCGGGGGTGCGACGTACGCGGCGGTGTCGGCGCGATGGCGGGCGGCCGTCCGCACGAGCACGCTCACGCCGGTGAGCAGTCGGGCGTCGGTCAGCGCGGGGAGCGCCGTGGCGACGGCGGCCTCGATGAGCTCGTCCGCGGAGGGGCCGTTGTACGACGTGTCGGCGGCGACCGCGGCCCTCCGCCCGGCCAGTGCCGTGGCGACGGCGTCGAGGAGGGTCGCGATCTGCGCGTCGGTGACCGCGCGCAGGGCGGCCGAGCCCCGCTCGTCGCGCGGGCGCAGGGCGTGCCAGAACGCGGGCGGCGGGACGTACCGGGTGCCGGCGGCGTACTCGCCGCCCTGCTCTCCCAGGGGGACCGATCCCAGCGCGTCGGTGGTGACGGCGCCCGCCGGATAGAGCTCGACGGTGCCGCCGACGACGGCGGCGAGCGGCGCGGCTCCGCCCGGCAGCCGCAGGGCGCCCAGCGGTACCGGGTGGTCCCGGCGGCCAGGCGCGACGGCCAGCGTGACGGTCCGCCCGTCGGGGGTCCCGGAGGTGACGCGTCGGTCGGGGTCCTGTCCCTCGGAGCGCACCCACCGGCCCAGGACGGTGCCGTCGGTGCCGAACGGCGTGGTCTCCAGGCCCGGGACCAGCGGCAGGACCTCGCATTCCTCGGTCACGAGGCGGGCGCCGTCGCGGATTCCCGACTGCAGGAAGGCGGGCAGCGAAGCACGCCCGTGGGTGCCGCCCGCCGGGTCGTACTCGACCCAGCAGTGGTCGCGGCCCTGCTTGCCCTGGCGCCAGTGTCCGGTGCCGTCGCCCAGCACGGGGCGGGTGGACGGCAGGGTGGTGTCGCCCGCGTGCAGGGTGCGGCCGCCGGTGGCGCGGCCGCCGCCGGGCAGCGGCAGCGACGGGGACCCGACTTCCTGCCCGTTCCACCACTGCGGCAGTTGCTCGCCGCCGAGGGTGAAGGGTTCGCCGGGGCGGGCCGACCAGTACGCGCGCTGCTTGCCGTCTTCCGCCCAGATGACCAGCAGTTCGCCGTCGGTGTACCGGAAGCGGGGGCGCCGCCAGCGGTCCAGGTCGGCGGGCAGGCGCAGCTCGTGTTCGAGCAGCACCCCTTCGGGGCCGACCACGACGGCCGTGTGGCGGTTGGCGAGGACCAGGGCGGGCCAGGCCTCGGCGACCACCATCCAGTGGTGCTGGTCGGTCCGGTCGGTGTCGAGCCGCCGGTAGGTCTCCTCCAGGGCGGGCCAGCCCAGTTCGTCCAGAACGCCGGCGCGCAGGGTGGCGCCGAGGACCGGCGCCAGGTCGTGGGCGGCGATCCGGGCGATGGCCTCCGGGTTGACCTGGCCGGCGACCGCACGGAAGGACGACAGGCGCCGGAGCGCCGCTCGCGAACCGGGCAATCCCGCCGCCCCGGTGAGTTCCGCGGCGCGATCGCGCAGCCAGTCGTGGAGCACGGCGCCGAGCACCGGGTGGGCGGCGATCGCGGCGAGCACGGAGTCCTTCGAGCGATGGCCGTTCATGCCGTTCAGCGCGTCGTACAGCAGTCCGCGCAAGCGGGGACGGCCGGCGACGGCCGTCAGGTCGCGGCGGCCCGGGGTGTCGTCGCCGATCCAGCGCTCCAGCGGCAGGTGGACGTTGGCGCCCGCCGCCGGTTCGGTGACGGGTATCCCCCAGGCGACGCAGGCGTCAAGCAGGTCCAGGTCGGCGCCCGCGTGCCAGCGTCCCTGGAAGAGGTCGGCGGGGCGGCCGTCGGAGCGCAGCCGGGGGGCCATGCGCTCGACGAGGGCGAGGGTGCGCGCGCAGCGCTCCGAGCTGGACGAGCCGTGCTTGCGGTGCAGGGCCCAGCGGCTGAGCCAGTCCGCGGGGTCGACGCCGTCCGTGCTCTCCGCGTCGGTGAGCAGGGCGTCCGCGCCCGTCTCCGCGAGCAGCGACAGCCAGGCCTCGTCGGCCTTCCGGTCGTCGCCGAGGCCGGTCGGCATGATCTCCAACAGGCGGGTGCGGATCTCCGGTCGTGCGGCGGCGAGCGCCACCAGGGTCGGGCGGTAGGCGGTCCAGAACGACGCGGGGGCCCGGACGATGCTCGGTGAGGTGATCAGGTCGCCGACGAAGGAACTCTCGGCGGTCTCCCGGTCCAGGCCCGCGGCCTTGACGAGTGCGCGGGCGTCCTGCGGCAGGGCGGCGTACGGCGCCATGCCCGCACCGCAGCGTTCGACGGCGAGTTGCCGGAACTGCGCCCAGGCCTCGGCCGGGTCGAGGCGACGCGACAGGTCCTGCGCGTGGTCCTTGAGCGCCTTGACGGTCAGGGCCCCGGCGAAGGCGAACTCCAGGAAGACGGCCCGCTGCCGCTCCTCGTCGACCGGCAGGCCGTGGACGCGCTCGGCGGCGCGCGCCTTGCCGAAGAGCGTCGCGGCGTAAGTGCTGTTGTCGTGCTGGAGGAAGACGCGCGCGGCCTGCTCGTAGAACGTCGGCAGGAAGTGCGGTACGGCGCGGCCGAGCCGGGTGGCGAGTGCCTCGAAGCCGTCCTTGGCGGCGCCGGCCCGGGACTTGGCCTGGCGGGCCAGCCGTTCCATGTCCTTGACCAGGGCCAGCGCGTGGTGGCCGTTGGCCGGATCGTTGACCAGGGCCCAGGCGGGGAAGCCCAGCGTCTCGCGGCGCACCTGCCCCACCTCGGGGGCGTCGGGCTCGCGGGCGAGTCCGAGGAAGTCCAGTGCCAGGTCCTCGGCCTCGCCCAGGGTGCCCGCCACCAGGCGCACCACGCGCCGGTCGTCCAGGGCCGGGTGGGTGTAGGTGCGGGCGGTGAGGGTGTCGGCGTCGTCACGGGCGACGGTGCCGGTGCGCAGGATCGCCCCGGCGTCCAGCAGGGCCGCGGCCCGGGTGATGTCGTCGGTGTTCATGCCGCCTGCTCCTCGTCTTCGATGTCGCGTCCCGCGTACAGGGCCGCCGCCATGCGCATGCCTTCCGACCAGGCGACCGGGCCGACCTGTCCGGCGGTCAGTGCCCGGCCCGCGGCGTCGTTCCAGGTCAGCGAGCCGGTCTCGGTCCGCTCGTAGCTGTCGTAGTCGCCGATCCAGATGCGCGCCTCGACCGTCGCGCCGTCCTCGACGACCGGGCATACCGCCTGGCCGCCGCGTGCCCGGTAGCCGAGCTGGGTGGTGCGCCCGTGCAGGAACCGCAGTTCCTTGAAGGCGCCGCCCGCGTAGTCGTCGACCGAGGCGGTCTCCGGGTCCAGGTCCGCCGGGCGGTGCCAGACCTCGCGGAAGAGCTGCTGCACCCGCTGGTCCACGGTGAGTTCGACCGCGAACTCGCGGAGTTCTTCCAGGTCCGCCAGCAGCACCGGGTGCGGGATGCGGACCAGCTCGGGGCTGATGCGCACCGTGTCGCCGTCGAGGTCGACCAGGCCGAGGCCCCGGACGGGGTCGGCGTCACGCAGGAATCCGGCGACTTCGCCGTCCTCGCCCGTGACGACGAGGTCGTACAACGCGGAGCGCCAGGCCGTGTCCTGCCACACCTGGACGATGACCGAGACGGGGACGGGCAGCGAGCGCACCATCCAGCGCTCCACGTCGGCAACGCATTGGCGTTCGTGCCGATCCAGCCACTCCACCAGCTGGCGCAGTCCGACCACGGCCGGGTCGTCCGCGAGTTTCCCCGGGACCGTCTTCAGCCGGCGACCCGCCGCATTGCGGCAGACCACTTTCCCGTCGTCGAGGGCGACTTCGTAGTCGCCGGCCGGAACCCACCCCATGTGCTGTCTCCTCGGTCAGACGGCCTGGTCCGGGGCATGGCACTGCATGGCACACCCCCGGTCGCAGCGCCGCCGCGATCACGTTGGTGTGACTCTAGGGGCAGCCTCGGACAATGCTTCCGGCAGCACCAAAGGGAGGGCGGATCACGCCTGCGGGGCCCGGAGCAACGCCCCGGACCCCGGCTTCACGCCACCCCGGCACGGGCCAAACGTCCAGGGCGTGTCTGACGGATCCTGCCGGGCTCGCGGGCCCCTGGCCGGCCTGATCACCCCAGTACCAGGAGCGGGAGGCCGGAGGTTTGGGGTGCGCCCACATCGAGCACCTACCCGAAGGCAGCGAGCACCGGACCGGGGTGTGGATCGCGAACCAGAAACAACGCCGCAACCAACTCGCAGCCCTCGCTGCTCCGGCCCGACCTCCGTGTCGGCGCGGTCGGCTGATGGTGCGCAGTGACCGCCGGCTCGGCGCGCCCCTCCGGCCGGGTGCGGCGACCTCGGTTCCGGGTCTCGCTCCCTCAGCACTTTGCGGCGTGCCGCCACGGAGTCCTGCGGACCGTGGCCCGGGGGCCCCAGGGGGCGCTTGCGACGGTCGCTGGAGAGGTGAGGCCCAGCGCGTCGTTGTCCTTGCCGTCCCGCATGTGGTTGAGCCACCGTTCGTACCAGCTCAGGAAGTCCTGGGCCGAGGAGACGTTCGCGGGCCAGAAGCCATCGGCATTGCCGGTGAGCAGGCGGCCGGTGAGGGGCCCGGTCACACCTATGAGGCACAGGTCGGTGCAGCCCATCTCGACAATGTGGAGGAACAGATCCCCTTGCTGCGCTTCCGGGTGGTTCACGTGATGGAATCCCCGCGGGGTCCCGTCCGGTGGCTGTCGGTCCATGGTGAACAGCCTGCACTCCTCCAGCGGAAGCAACCCGTAGAAGGGGCCGGCACCGCTGCCCCCGAGTTCGACGAGGAACCTGCGGTAGGCCGACGGCAGTTCGATGTGGTGTTCGCTCTCAAAGGCGTCCGCCTGCGCGGAGCTGACGCGCGGGCCAAGGCGAAACTGGTGACGCTCGGCGCCCATTGAGTAGCTGCGCTGCGCCTGGTACGGGACCTTCGCCAGCTTGGAGCGTATGCGGGATATTCCGGAGTCCATCGGAGGATCTCTTCTTTCGGCTGCCACCACTCTACGGGGCCGGCCGAATGAGACATCTTCAAGCGTCGGGAGAACCGTCGAACTTCTGCTCGTACGCCACCCCGGCAGCGAGCAGGCCCGGGAGCGAGATCGTCTCGGCCGTCTGCGCGAGCACGGGATCAACCGGTGGATGTGCGTCGTCACCCTGACCCTCCCCGTCTCGCGCACTGTGCCGGCCTCGCCTTTCGTGTGCGAGCAGACGGGGTCCAGGTGGGCGAGGTGGGCTTGTGCGCTGCGGGCATGCGGGATGCATCGGCCGTGTTCTCGTTGCCTTTGCCCTCGCGCCGCTGGACGTTGCTGCGCCAGCAGTTTGCCGCCAGCGGCTACGTCGCCCTACGCGGACTCATCAATCCCGCAGGGCTCGCCGAGCTCGGAACGGAAGCCCTGAGACTGGAAGCCGACTCAGTGCGACGGGACTTCCGCATGCCCGCCATCGCCGACAGCCCCCGCCACATGACCACGCTCGGCGGACACCACATAGCCCGCTCTTCTCCAGTGATCACGCGTCTCCACGCGGACCCGGATCTGATGCGACTGCTCTCCTCGCTCCTGGGCGAGACAGTCGTCGCCGTTCACGACCTCGTCGAGCAGCACGTCCTGAATGTCCTGCACCGCCCCGAGGACACCCACGACCCCCTCCGCCTCCCTCCTCTACGACTGAGACCCACCGGGCCGGTCAGGAGCGGGCGCAGCCCGGCGGAGCGCCGAGTCCAGGCGGCCGGTAGGCGTCCCGCAACGGCCAGGCGCGCCGGGCATGGGACAGCGGTGGGGCCGCTCGCGCGGCCTCTGTGCCCGGCGGCGTGCGCCTCGCGGCCACCCGGGTGGTCTCCTCCCAGCCCACGGCGCCGTACCGCCGCACCACGCGCACACGGGCGCGAGGATGCACGGGCCGGTTCCCCCTCTTTGTGGCTGGAGTCATTCCGTGCTCGAACGCAAGCAGCTCAAGGGCCGTACCCAGGTCACGTTCGTCCTGCTCGAGGACACTCCCTGCGGACCCGTCAGTGTCGTCGGAGACTTCAACCACTGGAACCCCGCCGCCCACCCCCTCGGCCTGCCGCCCGGCGGTGCGCCCCAGCTGGCCGGCGCCTTCCCGGCCGCCCACTCGTCGAATCCTTCCTGATTCCCAGGCAGTGACCAGCACCGAGGTGAGACGCCCGTGAGTAGCCCGATGGCCCTTTCGGAGAGCTCACTTGCAGCACTGCTGCATCTGCGGGAGAAGCGGGAGGTCAACACCGTGGTTCTCCGCTACGGCGACGTCGCCGGGGTCCTGGTCGCGGAGTTGGAGGGAAACCTGACCCATGAGGAGTTGGTGCAGGCCCTGCCCGCGGGCGAGCCTCGGCTGGTCGTCCATGAGCTGTCCTTCGCCACCCCAGAGGGCACGCGGAGGAACGCGCAGTTGCTGATCTTCTGGATGCCGCCGGACGCCAGTGAGCAGGAGGGGACCTACACAGCCGGGTACAACGCCCTGAAGGAGTACCTCGCCGACGTCCACGTCCACCTCACCGCCCGGCGGGCCGACCAGCTCGAATACCGAAGACTCGTCGCCCTGGCCGGTTGAGCGTACGAACGCACGTGGTGCCGAATGTGGCGCAGCTATCGGCTCCTGACGACGCCCTGCTGTGGGTGCGGAAACCAGCCCCGGCTGGTTCCGCACATCACCCCGGCCGCGGCCCGCATTCCCCACATGTTCCAGCACGCCGTGAACCTGCTGGCGTTACCACCAGCCGGACCTGGCGCCGACCTTTCGACCTCGGCTTGCGCCTCGGAATCTCCGGCGGGTCTCCGCGGCCGGACAGTCACTTCCCGTCGGTGATGTAGTAGTCGTCCTTGAGGTATTCCAGAACGTAGCTGCCGAGGTCTTCCTCGGAGAAGGTGGCGGAGGACCGGACCGCTTCGAGCGGCATCTCGATCGTGTCCAGGGTGCGCACCTGAACGCGCTGCGGATCGACCGTCGCGGTTCGCAGGGCCTTCTTCTGCTCGGGTGAAATCATCTGGAACACGATCGCGTACGTCTTCGTGCACGGACCGAACCCCTGATCCTCTGCCTTCTTCGCGCCTGGCCCGGCCACCTCGCAGACTGTGCCGATGTCCTCACGACCAAGGCCGTGGAGATACTGCTCGTACCGCTGGATCGCACGCTCCTTCGTCCTGGGCGCGGGCAGGCCGGCGGTCACAGTGGCCGAAGGCTGCCCGGTTCCGGCGGATGCGGACGGCGTGCCCGACGGAACGTTCCCAGGTGTGGACGCGGGCGACTGCGAAGGCTTCGCGCCGCCGCTCCCCTTCGCTTCGTCCGGACCGCACCCGCACGTCATCAGCGCCACGCATGCCGATACCGCTGCCACGCTCACCATCGCCCGCGTCTTCATCAGATTCCCCTCCACCCAGCCGACTGCCCATCAAGAACTCACGCACGATCACGCCGAACGGTTCCCCACCCCGACCCCCGACCCGCTGTTCGGACCTCCTCCCCTCCCCACGGTCGTGTCCATTCGGCCTTCCGCCCGTCTCATTTGCCATCAGCAGCCTCTGCGCCAAACCGGTTCAAGGTTTGCAACAGCCGCGTTCGCGATTCCCCCGTACACACATACGTAATGCGTTCTGACGTACCCCACGAGTCCTCCGCCCCTGACGCAGGGGAACGGACCGCCACGTTGTGGGCTCTCTGTGGTTCGGGCCGCAGATCAAACCGACGGATGAGCACAGGCGAGGCTGAGAGGCCCACCGTGGCGCTCGGGGGGAGCGACCAGCGTGACGACGGGCAGGGCCGACACGAGCCCGCCTAGCAAGTGCGGCCAATTCGACGGGCCGGCGGCCACCACCGGCCAGCAACCGCACCAGGCCGACACGGCCGCCCTTCGCCGCCTTCGGCTTGGCACAGACGGTCGACGGCCGATCCGCATGCACTTGTCGGGCGGGCCCGCCCGACAAGTACGGGAGTAGCTGCTCCCGTCGATCGCGGCCGGGGCCGTGTCAGTGCTACCCGGACGCCGTGACCGCCTGGCGCTCCCCGCACTGCGCACAGCGCTCGCGGCCGTCCCACACGGACCCGGGCGGCGCGCTTGAAGGCCGCGGCGGTGTTCCTGGCGGGTGCGCAAGCGGTCGGCCAGCACCGTGCCCGCTATCGCGATCAGACCGCCGCCCAGTGTGGCGACCAACGTTCCCCACTCCATACCGTGACCCCCAACCGGTGCTCCGGAACGGCACGCCCCCGCGCCATCCCTCACGACGGCGGGAAGCCTGTCCCTGCTCGTGTCGCTGCCGACCATGCTGATCGCCTTCACCCGCTACAGCCGTGACGGCAGCTTCGCGGTGCTCGGCGCCAACGTCCGTTTCACCCTGGTCATGGCTGCGGGCTCGATCGCCGGCGCGGTGCTGGGCGGCCTGCTGCTCGGGGTGTTCTCCGACCTGGTGCTCATCCCCGTGCTCGCCGTGATCCTGCTCGTCTCCGCGGTAAAACTCGCCCGCCACGGCAGACCGCGGGCACAGCTCTGAAAACAGCATCTGACCAGCATCAACACACAGCCCCGCGGTGCCGAAACCGAGAGACGCAGCCCCGGCCCGGACACGCCAGATCGGTGCGAGGGCATTCCGGTCGACCGGAACTCCCTTCGCGGCTGCGCACCGTCGACCCTGCGCGCGGGGGGGATCGGCGAAGATGCGCGCCTCCAAGGATCGGTGAAGACGGACCGTCACTATCGGTGGATGACGAAGCGAGATGAAACGGGCGCGTTCGGCCCGCAGAGCCAGCTGCCGCCGCTTCCGGAGGACTGGGAGCGATGTCTGGCCGTGGCGGCGCATCCGGACGACATCGAGTACGGTGCGGCCTCGGCCGTCGCACGCTGGACCGCGCAGGGCAAGCGGGTGACATACCTGCTCGCCACGCGCGGTGAAGCAGGCATCGACGCTCTGCACCCCACCGAGGCCGGACCGCTGCGCGAGGCCGAGGAGCGGGCCGGAGCCCTCGAGGTCGGCGTGGACACGGTGGAGTTCCTCGACCACCGCGACGGCGTGGTGGAGTACGGCCCCGACCTGCGCCGCGACATCGTGCGCGCGATGCGCCGGCACCGGCCCGAGGTGGTGGTGACCGGCGCGTTCACCGTGAGGATGATCGCCGGTGTCACCAACCAGGCCGATCACCGCGCGGTCGGCCTCGCGGTCCTCGACGCCGCGAGGGACGCGGGTAACCGCTGGATCTTCCCGGAACTGGCCGACGAAGGCCTCGAGCCCTGGGGCGGCGTCCGCCTGGTGTGCATGGCCGGCCCAGAACGCCCCACCCACGCCGTGGACGTCACCGGAGAACCCCTGGAACGCGGCATCGCCTCACTGTCCGCCCACGCCGAATACACCACAGGGCTGGGCGCGCAGAGCTTCGAACCCCGCCCGTTCCTGACCTGGGCGGCACGGATGGGCGGCCCCGCGCTCGGTGTCGAGGCGGCCATCCTCTTCGACGTACACCACCTGACATTCGAGGGAAAGCCGCCCTGGGACCAATAGGCTCCACGCCGCGCGCAGCCCGCGCCCGGCCGCCGGAATCCGCGCCCGGCCCTGGGGATCGGCCCTGCTGTCGTCCCTGGTCGGCCGTGGCGCGTGTTCGTCGAGGACGGCGGCCAACGGCGCGATCGCGTTGGTGGTGCAGGAGGCGTTCGAGACGATCTCGTGTGCAGATCCGGGTCGTAGGCGTCGGTGTTGATCCCGTACGCGAGGGTGACGTCGGCCGGCGCACGAACGAGGATCTTCTTCGCGCCCGCGTCGATGTAGGCGCGGACCGAACAGGATTCCAGCCGGACCGGAGTGACCCGCACGGCCGCTTCGACAGGCCGGTCACCGGCCGGGCACCGCGGCGAGGATCCGGTCGGCAGCCAAGTGCGGACATCCGCCGGCGTGCCATGTCACCGACAGCACACCGCCAGCAGCCGACAGCGTCCTCGCCTCGCCGTCCTGGTCCGTGGCCTTGCAGTGCGGGCAGACAACAACCCGCGGACGGCCAGCCTCGCGCACGGCCCTCACCCCTATCCCGACGGCACAACCGGTCCACCGACTCAGGCCAGAACTATCAAATCCGCAACCGGTCCGCCCGCTTACTGGCGGGTATGCGCCAAGATTTACCCACACTCCCTTTCACAGGCCGGCCCCTGCGCTGCCTCCCGGACGGCAACGTGCCCCGGTAGTGGGCCGGACGCAGGCTGGACAGGTGGCCGGTGAGAGGGAGCTCGTCATCCACCCTGCCCTCCCCCAAGGGCGGCCGCAAAGCCGCCTTGCATGCGCTCGGTGTGGACGCCGACCTCGCTCACGCCCCTCCGTTCCCGAATCCGCGTAAGGCCGCCTGCCCCGGCCCGCTCTTCCCCCAGCACCGCCCGGCACCCGCACGAGTACGACCTCGACGCGGTGTGGCGATACCAGTGGCGCCGCGACGGCCGCTGACACCAGCGCCCGGGCGGGTCAGACGCACCGGGGAAGCAGGGAATACCGGACGGTTCGCATAGCGCTCCTCGCCAGCTAAGGAGGTGCGGCTGTCGCACGGCCAGGTGGTGGGACCTGACTACAAACGACGCAAAGGTACAAGCGCTCCTCGGGCTCGCCGAGGATTGTCCGGACACCACCGTCGTCTCAGCGTGCGTCCTGTAGAGCTCCGCGTTGCGAGGGGCTCCCGTTCCCGCGCTCTGCGACAGCGTGGCCGTCGTGTGCGCGTACGCCGGCTGGCGCGCTGGTCGGTGAAGCCCGCCCGGGTCGGACTGGGCGGGCCGCCACCTCTCAGGGCTGACTGTGTTCAGCGATAGGTGCTCCAACGCCCGAACCGGGCCATGAGCTTGCGTGCGGCGTCTTCATCGAGGCCAAGGCGAGCGGCTGCCTGTGCGGTGTCGAGGTCGTTGGCGGTGCCGCGGGCGGCCCAGTAGCCGACCCGTACAGCCGTGAGCAAGAAGCCCCAGCAAGGCGGAGCAGGCGTTCCAGCGGGGCTTGACGGCCCTCGCGCAGTGGGTAGAGCGGGAAGGCGCGGACCGGCCGGTGCCGCGTGGCCACAGCGAGCCCATCACCGTCGGCGGCGAGACGGAGCCGGTGACCGTGAAGCTCGGCGTGTGGATCTCCAACACCAAGCCCCGGAGGGACAAGCTCACCCAGGAGCAGCGGGCAGCGCTCGTTGAGCTGGGCGTCGAGCGATCGTAGGGCCAGTCCGCCCGGCCACAGAACCTGTCGGAGGCCGGTTCGTTGATCACTCGAGTCAGATGCAGCGGAGCGGACGGCCAATGGCTGGAGCGCCAACACCAAGGTCGAAGACGTCGCCGCGTTCCGTACCTACCGGGACCAGGCCTACCCGCAGCGCCAGTTCCCCGCGGGTACCCGGCTCTGCGCGGAAGGCTTCATCAACGGCAGCAGTGTCGGCCTGCCCTGCGTCACAATCACCAACTGACCCGGCTCGGGGCGCCGCACGAAGGTGTGCGTGGCTGAGTCGTTGAGGAAGAACGACCGCGTGACTGCATGTCTGTCTGTCGCCCGGGACGCCGCCCCAGGTGTCATCACCCGCAGGCTCCTGAGCCTTCGCAGTCCGGCCGGCCCGGTACGCCGGGACCCCGGCGAGCCCAGGGTGCGGGCACGGGCCTACGCCGACGTCCTGCGCCTGGGCCTGGGCGGGAGTGCCCCTAGTCGGAACGTCTGGGCAAGCCTTGTCGGCAGGGCTTGCCCAGGCTCCCCTTAAGCTTGCCCAGTGCTGATCGCGGCCCGGATCGTCAGCCTGGATGAGCTGCTCCAATTCCCCGAGGGGCTGCGTAGAGTACCTGCGGTCATCGAACGGAGAAGACGTTGGACGCGGTCGAGTTCCCTCTCAGCGCTCGGGTCGGCCGGGCCCGGCGATGGCTCATAGCCACGAACACGGCGGGTGCCGTACTCGCAGGCGCCGCCGTGGCATCCGTGGTGGCCGACGCTTCCGGCCGGGTACCGGTGCCGCGGGCGGTCCAGGCGGTCCTGGTACTGGTGACGCTGTTCCTGCTGCCCGTCGCATGGGTGGGGGTACGTGCCGTCTGGGCGCTGCGCGGGCGTGCCGAGTTGTTCGCCGCAGCTGGGGAGCACCGTCGGCAGCGTCCCACAGACCGGCAGCTGGTCGACCACGTGCGCGACGAGCACCCGCTCACCCCTGTGTGGTGGATGCTGGGCATCCTCGGCGGCCTCGGCACGCTCTGCCTCGGGTTGGCGCTTCCGTTCGCCCTGGCGGACGGGGCCGTTCTCGCCGGTGCACTCCTCGGCGCCGGGCTGGCCGCTTCCCTGACCGCCCTGGCCCTCGCTGTACCCGGGATCCGCCGAGCCGACCGCCAAGGCGCGCAGGACCGCAAGAGGCGCAGCGAACTGTGGTCGCTGCCCAACGCCGTCGAACGCCGGCTCGCCGTCCCCCTCCTCGGCACCGGGGACGGAGCACACACCGGCGCCTGAACACATGGTCAGAGAACCGGCGAGACTTTGCCGGTCATCTCCACCGTCCACGAGCTGCAGCGTCTGGCCAGGAACGCGGCCGCCCGCTGCGGGCCCAGACCACGCCCCATAGGGGTCTGCTGTTCAAGGCCGCACCGCCGACGGCGGCGGCCACCGCCACCGCCCCGGTATTCCATCGGAAACGAGAGCATTCGGCAGCGGCGACACCGCCCACTTCGCTGCGGCTGTGGCCCTGAAGATGTCGTGCATGCGCCGGTCTCGTCTGCCATGTGCAGGTCGACGACGGCGTGAGGTTCGCGATCGAGACCTTGACGACAGGCTCTTGCTCGGCGCCCACGGCAGCGATGGTCTTCATCAACGCAGTCGTGGAGTGCGAGGGCGAACTGTGGGTGGCCCCGACAGCCACGCTGACCTCGATCCACTCCTCCCGGTGTTCCCCTTCGGTGCCGAGGGATGCGCCCTGGGGGCTGGCCGGGGGCGGCCCGCTGGAAGGCTGCTCCCGGCACCCCGCAAGTCGGCTGGTCTCGGCCTCCGCCGATACAGGCTCCGAAGAAGACGACGTGCATGGACATTCCTTGACGATGAACCGTCGTCTCTACCTACTGGTGACGGCGAAGGCCTCATCCGGCAATAGATCTTGAACCACCACCCATGACGTGGCTCACGCATCCCTGTCGGGGGAAGGACCCGCCGGACTGGTACGAGGAGATCTACGGGCGCCAGCGCAAGGCGCACTCATCACGCAGAATCCGGGTCCAGCACGGCATCGCACACCTCAAGAACTGGCGAGCCCTCGCCCGCCACCACGGCCGACGCGAGCACCTGAGCGACACGATCCAAGCCGTCGCCAGCCTGCTCTCACACCAGCAGACCGCCACCCGCGGCGGCCGTCAGCGACAGTGACCACCTGGTCGGCCCGCGCCTTTCGACGCGTCACCGCCAACCATGCACGAGCTCGTTAGGCCGTGTATCGAAAGACCTGCGCGGGTGGCGCAAGTCGATATCGCCGACACCTAACTGTCAGTGTCTTCGGGTAGGTTCTGTCCGTTCGGCCTGACAGGTGGGTCATTTGAGATGAGGGATTCGTCGTAGTGAGCATCTACCTGCACTTTCGTGCCGTGGCTGAGTCCGAGATCCGGGACGACCACACCTGGCTCGCTGCGTTCATGTCTGAGGCTTGGGAAAACAACGAGGCCGAGTACGCAGCGGGCATCACCCACTCGATCAACAAGAGCTGGGGCGCTGTCCACGACCTCTACGCCGCAGCCGATGCCCTCTATGCAGACGCTGACGAGTCCTGGAATCTGCCGATCTACGGCGGCCGCCCTGTGCCCCACAGCCCTGACGCCGACCCCTCTGATCCCCCGCTGATGCTTCTGGAGCCGACCGGGGTGTCACAGGCCGCGCGATTCCTTTCGACTCTCTCTTTCGACGAGCTGTGGAACGTTGTCGGTGACAGGTTCAGTGACCTTAGCTGGGCCAGGCAGGAGTACCTCGAACATCATCGGGGCCTCCAAGAGTTCTATGGGCAGGCGGCTTCGGCAGGTCATGCCGTGGTTAAAGCGGTGTGGGCTTGAGACGTGGCCACGTGCTGGTCACAGCCATTCGTTGATGGCTGCGACGAGCACAGTCGTCTCGTAGCGGACCGCGAGTTTGTCGTACCGGGTGCCGTACAGCCGTGGCCCTGACATCGGTTTCCGCGGCCTTCAGCGCCCGTGGGGGCTTCCAGTGCTCTCGTGCCTCTCCCTGAAAGGGATTCCACGTGCGTCTCCACCACTCCCTGGCCCTGGCCTACGTCGCGCAGCTGCCGCGGAGGGCATCTCACTCCCCCGGTGGAGCGGATTCACCGGAGGAACGATCCGCCCATCGCCTCACGCTCCCCGCCGAACTCCCACCTCACCCGCCCCGCGTGGGCCCCAGGCCACAGACACGGCACATGCCGTTCAGCCGGCCGCCGCGGCCGTCCCCTCCCCGAGCCGGGGCACATCATCAGGAGTGACTTCCCGACGCAGCCGGACGTAGCGCAGCGGGTGGCGGAACACCCCGCGATCGATAGCGGTGTCGGCGCCGACCTCCGCGACGGGGTCCGGGCTGACCAAGGTCGCGTCGAGGACGTCGCGACTGCCCCACGCGGAGGTGAACCGCACCCCCGTTCACGGATGGTCGGGACCGGCCGCAGCCAGATGCTCGGCAACCTGCCGGCCCGCGTCCGGGCGTAGCGGGACGGTGCGCCCGACGGTGCGCAGGCCGCCCCAGCAGCTCATGGCCGCCGTCGCCGGACCCCCTCCCCGTTCTGGGGGCGGCCGCCGCGGAACGCTACGCCGTCGCCGGCTTCGGCCCGCTCCTCCAAGACCGCGCCCAGCGTGCACGCGACCACCCCGAGCACGTCGACGCATCCTGCCGGGCCCGGGCCGCACCTGCCGCGCGGGCGGCCGCGGCGGAGTCCTGAAGGGAACGGCGCAGCCGCCCGGGAGGGCCGACGCGGCTCCAGCGGCAGACCACCGCGTGACAGGGCTAATGATGTCCGGGTGGCTGTTGCTGCGGCTGAGCAAGACCTCGTCGTTGAGCGTGCACGCGCGCCGGTAGGGAACCGCCTGGTGGCCGCCGACCTCACCGTCCCTGACAGCCCGGGTTGGCCCCGCCTGACCGGCCTCCGCTCGGCCGGGGTCCTGACCTACGGGGTCACGGAGAAACCGACCCGAGGCCCTGGCGAGTACTGTGCGTAGGTATGTCATGGGATGAGAGTGGTCTTCCGCATCGGCTGGCGGAGCGTCGGTCCGGGGTGAGCGAGCTAGAGCCGGACCGGTTGCCGGAGGCGCGGGAGCTGGGACAGTGGGGCTGGTCGCTGGCACCAGATGCCCCGATGTGGGCGCTCTTGCCCTATGTGTGGCCTCCGGGTGCGCGTACCTGGGTGCCCGATCGGTCGACCCGGTGGCAGATCGATACCACCCTGGACGCGACTTGCCGGTTGCTGGACGTGGCCTGCCACCCGGTCTCCCAGGCCGAGCGGGAGACACAGGAAAGGGATGCCAACGCGGACCTGGCCCGCGTCGGCATCCCACCTCGGCCGGCGGGCCGAGTGTGGCTGCTCCGCCCGGTGGGCGAATTTGAGGATGTGGAGGGCGTACTCGACCACCTGTGCGCCGGCGCGGAGGCCCGAGGGGTGCCCGTGGGCCTGTCCGCTGAATTCGCAGAGCTGTGTGCGGAGGAGCTCAGGGGCCTTGCCGTAATGGACGATCAGTCGTCTGCCTGAGGCATCTAGAGGCTTGGGCTGGCTGTGCTAGGGCTTCGAGGGCACCTGGTAGTACTGGCAGCCGGTGCGTGAGTTGCGCTTGGCCCAGCGGCCGGTGTGCAGCACACCGGCTTTGAACAGTTGCCGGTGCCCGAAGGCGGTGAACTCGCATGGTGCGGGTGCCCAGGTTCTCCCCGCCGCTGCCGACCAGTACGCTCCCGCCCGTGAACGATCTTCGGGTGGGAGCGTCCCTGGTTGCGGGCGGACTGGTCTTCGGCGTACTCACCGTCATGGGTGGAGGGTGGGCCCTCAACGGCGGGATCTACGGCTGCACCGCCGCGGATGCGGCACTGCAGGACCCGATGGCTGACCAGGTCCGGACGCTCGGCACCCCGCAAGGAGCACAGGCCGACGACGGGTCTTACTCCGGCTGCGACGACGACGACCGCTTCGCGTACTTCGGCCGGGGGTACACCGAGCCCGCCCACCGAGCGGACGTCGTCGCCTACTACCGGGCGGCCGCCGCCCGCAACGGCTGGCTGCCGGCACCGCCCGAGCCGGACGAGCCCGCCTGGCGCCATGACCCGGCCGGCGAACGGATCGGCCTCTGCTTCACTAAGCAGATCGACGGCGCCACCTCCCATCTCGCCGTGTCCTGGGCATTCGACGGGGGGCAGGGCTACATGGTGGAGGCCCGGGCGAGCCAAAGCGGCAGCTCCTGGTGTCCGTGAGCCCGGCCCCGGGCGTCCGCCGGACCAGCCAGGCCAACACGGCCTTCACCGACCCCGACCACCTCATCCGCCGGCTCCGACACGGCCTCCGCCAGATCCAGTACCTCAGCGACAGCATCGACGGATGCCTCACCGCTACGGGCCTCATCCTCACGTCCGGCTCCGACAGACCATGCTGTGAGCCGCCGCAGCATGCGCTCCTGTGAAGCCGCGCTCAAGGAACCGGAGGTGGAACCCCGATCGTTGGTCGAGTACGCGCTCAACCAGACCGCGGGACCGAGGACCACGCGCCGAACCACTGGTCGGCGCCGAACTCCTCGAACCGCTCCATCTCGGTGAACCCCAGTTTCTCCGCGACACGTACCGAGCGGTCGTTGGCCACCTGGGTGCAGAGCACCACCGGCTCACCGGGAAAGGCGTCGGCGAACCAGCCGAGCGCCGCCGAGCATGCCTCAAGAGCGTACCCACGTCCCCACGCCTCCGGCAGGAGCATGTAGCTGAGCTCGGCCTCCCCGGCATCAGGACGGACGTGCCCCGGACGCTCCGCGTCCCGCAGGTCAAGCGTGACGATGCCGATCATCGCCCCGTCGTGATCGACCACGAACACGCCAGGGCGCCGCCCTGGCACTTCAGGCACTGCACTCTCAAGCTCAGCACGTGGTCGGGGGCCTCCGAGGTACGTCCGCACCTCTGACGAGGCGAACAGGTCAATGTACGCCGCACGGTCCCGGGCCTCGGGCTCGCGGAGCATGAGCCGCTCGGTCCGCAAGGGGGCGGGCGGCCAGACAACGGGTCCAAGCTCAGCCATGACAGGCAACCTACCGACTCTCCCCCGCGGCGGGAGCATCAGGCCCGACGTGGCAGGGGGCGAGCGCTTGCACTTCACCTTCCACGCGCCTCCCGGACCCGGGTTGCGGTCCGCCATGTCTTCGAACAGGCGAACCAGCACCTCCCCGGGTCCGATCGCCGCACCCGCTACAGGCCCTCTCAGCAGTCCCACCAGTTGGTCCAGCCACCCGACCCGGTCCAGCGCTTGCACCAGTAGCCGTTGTAGGTACCCCAGACCTTGAGGTCGATCCTGGACGACGACAGGTAGGTGACGTCCACCCCGCTCTTCGCCACTCCGCCCAAGTCGTGCCAGGGGCCCCAGCTCGAGCTGCCAGGGCTCAACTGGTGGGAGTCGTAGACGTGGTTGTCGGTTCCGACGACGAACCACTGGTAGTGGCCGTCAGGCCACTGGACCAGCGTCGGCTCGTACTCGCAGATGTAGTAGCCCTGGTGGCCCCCCGCGTTGATCCCGCAGGTTGACGCGGACGCCGCTGCCGGCGTGGCGACGAGCGTGCCCACCGCCAGGGCGGTGGTCAGCAGTCCTTGCATGACGCGGCTGCGTAACTTCGACATGTTTCCCCCTGGTAGGGACGAGTTGGTGAATACGAGCTTGGCCGGACCCAGCGCCCCGTACCACGATTTCGCCCCTGCTTAATCCAACGCGAAGCTACGCTCGCAGTCGTGATCCAGCTCCTGTTAGGGCCCGACGACCTGACCCGCATACGGTTCGCCCTGTCTCCTCTGGAAGAGCTCGTACACAGCGTTCCCGTGCTGACGGGGAGTGGTCAGCACATGGTGCACCGGCCCTGGCGGACCCGGGCACTGCCCGCGGTCGCCCATATCGATCTCAGCGTGCTGACAGCACTCGCCCAGGGGCCCCGCTTCATAGCGGACTTCCTCGCGCCCCCGCCCGAGGCGATGACCGGGCACTTCGCCGACGAACTCGACGCGATGGCAAGCACCCCCGCCGAAGAGGTGGTGCGCTCCCTCGACGAGATGAGAGCCGGCCAGGGCCTGCCGGTTTCGCTGCGCCCCCTCTACGAACATCCGGAGCGCGAGCTTTCGCGACTCGCCGCAACCATGGCCGCGTACTGGAGCGCGGCGATCGAACCCGTATGGCCGCGGCTGCGCTCCCTGAGCGACGCCGATGTCGCACACCGCGCACAGCAGCTCACCACCGGCGGGCTGGACCGAGTCTTCGCGGACCTCCACCCCGAGGTCACCTACGCCTCCGGGAAGCTGAACATCGACAAGCCCCGCCACCACGCGGTGCACTCCGCGGCCGGCGCCGGACTGCTCCTGGTGCCCTGCGTCTTCGCCTGGCCCAGACTCCTAGTGCTGCACAACGCACCGCAGCAACCGACACTTACCTACTCGCCGCGCGGCATCGGCCAATTGTGGTCCGCCCGGGGTGACGAACAGCCGCAGCCGCTGACCGAGCTGATGGGCCGCAGCAGGGCGGCTCTGCTGGTGCACCTCGATCTTCCGGTGTCCACCACACAGCTCGCCGCGTACCTGGGGGTGAGCAGCGCGGCCGTCAGCCAGCACCTTGCCGTCCTGCGCCGCTGCAACCTGGTCACCTCGCACCGCTCGGGCCGGTGGATGCTGCACCAGCGGACCGCCCTCGCGACGGAGCTCCTCCTCCCGGGGCGACGGCCAGAGCCCCGGTGACTCCCCCCGAGGGCATGCCGATCGGCTCTGGGGTCGGCAGGGAACTGCGCATCCCGTACCGTGTGCGAGCGACACGGGCACATGAGTGCGCCGAAGCCAGGATCCCGGACCGGGCGGCCGCCGTCCGGCGGGCCATCGAAGCGGGCCTGACCTGATCCGATCGACCGGGAAGAGTGCGATGCCCGGCGGTTCAGCCGGTTTCCAGAGCCTTCTTGAGGTTGCGCAGGGTCGTTGCGATGTTCCTGCGCTGGAAGTCGGCGAAGACGCTTCCGCGCGTCGCGACCCGGTCAAAGGCGTCCGCCACGAAGTCCGGCCACGACCGGCGGTCGTCGGTCCACGTCTCGGTCACCAGGGTCCCTTCCGGTACGGCCTCGAAGCGGTACTCCCAGGTGGCGATGGGACCCCGCAGCCGCGGCCGGGTGACACCGATGGCATGCACCCGGAACCGGAACAGCCTGTCCTGCTCGAGCGCCGTCACGGTGCACCGGGTGGTCCAGCGGAAGGCGCCGCGTTTGTTGCGTCCGTCGAAGACCATCCCGACGCTCGGCTCGCGGGTGCCGCCGTGCACGGTGGCACCCAAGTTCTCCGGGCTCCACTCCCCCATCCGTGCGGGATCGGACACCCGCCGGTAGACCTCTGCGGGACGGGCACGGACGACGATGCTGTCGGACACCGTCAGCGTACGAGGCATGGTTCCCCCTTCACAGGGCCAGATGCTACCGCTCCGGCTCCACCCGAGAGTACCTGTCGGTAACTTCACGGTCGGTCCGTCTTCGGGGAAGGCCGGTTCGCCAGGGGTCGTCGGCGGTGCCGCGGGCGGCCCAGTAGGCGACCCGCTCCGCGGTGACCTCCAGTCGCCGGCCCTCAGGTCGGCATCAGGCCGCTCTGGTACGAGATCGCCACCGCTTGGGCTCGGTCGCGGGCGTCGAGCTTGGCCAGGATCCGCTTCACATGGGTCTTGACGGTGGATTCTGCGAGGGAAAGCAGCTCGGCGATTTCCGTGTTGGACAGGCCTTGGGCGACCTGCCGCAGCACTTCGCGTTCACGGGCGGTGAGTCGCTCCAGGCGGGCGTCGGCCGGCGCCCGCAGGCCCCCTGAGCGCGTGGGAGCGGGCTGGGCCGCGAGCCGGGTCAGGATGTCGCGGGTGACGGCCGGATCCAGCACGGCCTGGCCGGCCGCGACGGTCCGTACGGCGTCGATGAGGCGTTCCGGGGAGGCGCGTTTGAGGAGGAAACCGCTCGCGCCGACCCGGATCGCACTCCATACGTATTCATCGTGGTGGAACGTCGTCAGGACCAGCACCCGGGTCGGCAGACCGGCGGCCACGATCCGCCGGGTTGCCTCGACCCCGTCGATGCCGGGCATCCGTACGTCCATCAGGATGACGTCGGGGACGAGTTCGTGGCACAGGCGGACGGCCTGGATGCCGTCCGCTGCCCGGCCGGCCACCTCCAGGCCGTCCTCGGTCCCGAGGATCAATTCGAGGCCGGCCTGGAGCAGGGCGTCGTCGTCGGCCACCACGATCTTGATCCGGCGCTCGTCGTCGGCCGCTCCGTCGGCGTGCCGGGTCATCGAACCGGGAGCGAGACGTGCAGGCGGAACCCGCCCTGCTCGCCCTGCCCGTGTTCGAGCCTGCCGCCCAGGATCGACACGCGTTCGGCGATGCCGAGCAGACCTCGTCCGGGCTCGTAGCCGTTGCCTGCGCCCTGGCCGTCGTCGCTGACCTCGATGTCGAGGCGGTCCCCCACCCGGCGGACGGTCACGTCGGCGGATCCGGCGCGGGCGTGCTTGACCGTGTTGGTGAGCGCCTCCTGCACGATCCGGTACGCCGACATGTCGATGCTGCTGGGGAGTTCGTCCCGGCCCGGCTCCACCTGTGCCGCCACGCTGATCCCGGCCTGCGCCATCCGATCCGTGAGACGGCTCAGGTCGCCGAGCTTCGGCTGGAATCCGGCCGGCGCGGTGCGGCGCAACAGGCCCAGGACCCGGTCGAGTTCCTCCAGTGCCTCGCGGCCGGAGTCTTCCAGTTGCCCGAGCACCTCGCGGGCGCGCTCCGGGTCGCGGTCGAGCAGTCGCCGCGTGGCGCCGGCCTGAATCAGCATCACATTGACGGTGTGGCCGACGAGGTCGTGCAGCTCACGCGCCATCCGGGCGCGCTCCCCCACGATCACCTCCTCGCGAAGCCGGAGCTGGGTCGCATCGCGTTCCTCCAGGCGCCGCGCGGTGCCGAAGCCGATGGCCCAGACGAGGAGCCACAGGAAGAGCACCCCGGCCGGCACCACGGACCAGACGTCGCGTTCCTGCTGTCCGGTGAAGTAGGCGATCATGCCGAGGAACGCGGCGAACGGACCGGTCCAGGCCCGGGTGCGGCTCGCGTGCAGGCCGAGGGAGTACAGGCCGATCAGGTTCGCGTACGGGGAGAGCGGGTTCTCCAGGCCCCACAGCGCTTCGACGGACAGGGCCGCGGTACCCACCAGGTACGAGGCCAGCGGCGCGGTCCTGCGGCAGGCCAGCGGTCCGGCGACCGCCGCGGCGAACATGACGGCGCGCGTCGTGCCCGTGTCCGCCCCTGCGGCCGGCCCCAATTGTTCGACGAGCATGACGGCGAAGAAGGCCGCGGCGAGTACGCCGTCCGCGGCGACGGGGTGGGCGAGCAGCGGCCGGCCCGTCGGCATCCGCCACGTACGGGGCGGCCACCACGTGCGCAGGTGGTTCGCGGGTCGGCGCATCGCTGCCAGGTCCTTCCAGCCGGGGGCGGGATCCGGAAACCAGCTGTCCCCCTTTGCCCTGTTGCCCGCACGTTAGCCGGGGACCGCGGGGTGCGCATCGTCCCTGTGGGGTACGCGGCCCCCGGACAGCCACCCCTCCCGGGGTCCGTCGGGTGCCCCCGGCAGGGGACGCGGCCGAGGCGGCTCCCTTCCTAGCGTGGCGAGCACGAACCGCACCCGCTCCTGGAGGACCCGTGAACCGCTCACTGCCACTGCCACTGCCACTGCCACCATGGCATCGCCCACTCATACTGAACTCCGGGCTGATGTGTGCCATTTCGCTGCTCTGCGCCGTCGCCGCGCTGCTCGACGACCGTCAACTCCTGGGTGAATCCCTCTGGTTCAAACCGATGAAGTTCGGCGTGGCCTTCGGCATCTATGGAGTAACGCTCGCCTGGCTCCTGAGCAGGCTCAACAAGGGGAGGAGGCTGGGCTGGTGGACCGGAAGCGTCATCGCGGTGGCCGGGTTGATCGACGTCTGCGCCGTCGTCTACGCCGCCGCCCACGGCACCTACAGCCACTTCAACGAGAACACCGACGCCGTCGCCCGGAATGTCGCCGCGGCCTTCTCGATCGGCGTCATGCCGCTCCTCGTGGCCACCCTGGTCATCGCAACGCTGGTGCTGTTCCAGTCCGGCACCGACCGGGCACTCACCGTCGCCCTGGGCGCGGGGCTCACGCTCGCTGCCGCCGGCATGGCCGTGGCAGCCTGGCTCAGCACCCTCTCCAGTGAGCCCCGTACGGTCCCGGACGCGGCCGGGAACCTGGTGGTGCTGAGCGGCGCTCACGGGATCGGCGATCCCGACGGTCGAGGGATGCCGATCACCGGCTGGAGCCTGACCGGCGGAGACCTCCGCGTACCCCACCTCGTCAGCATGCACGCCATCCACGTCCTCCTGCTGCTCATCGCCGTGATGCACCTGTACGGGACCCTCTTCCGCCGGCGGCTCGACGACGGCGTCAGGACCCTGATCGTCGGCGCGTTCGCGTGCTGGTACACGGGGTTGTTCGCCGTACTCACCTGGCAGGCACGACGCGGCCAGTCCGTGGCGCACCCGGACCGGCAGACGCTGATCGCCCTCACCGCGGTGACGCTACTGACCCTCACCGTCAGCGCCCTCGCCCTCGCCCTCACCACGCGGCGTACGCGACGTCCCCGGCATGCCTGATCCGCCGGTCGGCGGGCGCCTACGCCAGTGCCGTGTGGGTGGCCTCGGTGAAGTCCGTGATGTCGGTGAAGCCGAGCCTGCGGTAGGGGCCGATGGCGGTGGCGTTGTCCGCGCGGTCGTTCAGCCCGATGTGGTCCACGGCGCTCCACAGCCGCGGGCACAGAGCGGCGACGCAGGCACCGCCCGTTGTTGGCGATGCGTGACCGCGCGACAGGCTGTTCCTACGACAGCGTCGGCGGTTGGAGCGCCCCATGGAGTGCGGACTGGTCACAGAGTTGGCCGTTGTCGACGGCGACGAGCTGCACCTAGGGCACGTGTCGAGTCGTGATCAATTTGCGGGATGTGCCTTCGTGGCACGGTCCGGTCCGATAGACGGTCTTACGTGACGCGATTGCAACTGACCGATCTGGATGGGGAGTTCATCGAGCCGTACCTGCCGATCGGCGAGTACGGCCCGTACCCCGAGCGACTGCGGCAGCAGTTCGAGGGCGTGATCTGGCGGTTCAAGACGGGCGGGCAGTGGCGGGAGATGCCGACGGAGTTCGGCGCCTGGTCGACCGTCCACAACCGCTTCCGGCAGTGGCGTGACGCCTGCGCCTTGGAGGCCCTGCTGGAGGGCCTGATCACGGAAGCCGCGAAGCGGGGTGAGTCGGACGTTCCAGAGGCGGGCAGACCAGCAAGGTCCACCTCGCCGCCGACCGCAAGTGCCGCCCGCTGGCGTTCATCCTGACCACAGGCCAGGCAGCGGACAGCCCGCAGTTCATCCCCGTCCTGAAGAAGGTACGGGTACGCGGGCCCGTACGGCCGACCCCGCATCCGGCCGGACGCGGTCGCCGGGGACAAGGCGTACTCGTCCCGCGGAAACCGTGCCCACCTGCGCAAACGCCGTATCAAGGCGGTCATCCCGGAGAAGAAGGACCAGGCCGCCAACCGGAAGAAGAAGGGCTCCAGAGGCGGCCGACCCGTCAGCCACGACGCCGACGCCTGATCAACAAGCTCAAAGCATGGCGAGGCATCGCCACCCGATACGACATGACTCCCGACAGCTACCTCGCCGGTCTCCACCTGCGCGCCTCGATGATCTGGAGCAAGGACCTCACCAGGACCACCCGATGATCGCGACTCGAAATGCCCCTAGGTGACGCGCTGAGGTGCCGGACGCCAAGGGCGGGCAGGAGTTGAGTCAACGGTCAACCAGCCGTGGACGCGGGGGCCTCACCCGTGGATTCCGCGTCGGCGTCGGTGTCGTCGGTGCCGACCGGGCCGCGGGGAAGCATCCGGTCCAGCCACTTCGGCAGCCACCAGTTGGTCCGGCCGAGGAGTGTCATGGTCGCCGGTACCAGCACCATGCGTACGACCGTGGCGTCGATGAAGATCGCGGTGGCCAGGCCGAGCCCGAACATTTTGGTGGAGGGGTCCTCGGCGACGGCGAAGGACAGGAAGACCGCCACCATGATGAGGGCGGCCGAGGTGATGATCCGGGCGGTGCGCGAGACACCCTCAACGATCGCCGTGCCGTTGTCGCCGGTGCGCAGGTACTCCTCGCGTACGCGGGAGAGGAGGAACACCTCATAGTCCATCGACAGGCCGAACAGGATGGCGAAGAGGAACATCGGGATGAACGACACGATCGGAACCGTCGCTTCCAGCCCGATGAGTGCGCCTCCCCAGCCCCACTGGAAGACCGCGACCATGATGCCGTAGGCCGCGCCGATGCTCAGGAGATTCAGCAGTACCGCCTTGAGCGGTACGAGTATCGAGCGGAAGACCAGCATCAGCAGCAGGAACGACATCGCCAGCACGGCGGCGACGACCACCGGCAGGCGTTGGCTGGTGCGTTGGCCCACATCGGACAGGCTCGCGGCGGCGCCGCCGACGTGGGCCCTTGCCGGGCCGTGCCCGATCGCCGTGGGCAGCACGTCGGTGCGCAGCCGGGCGATGGTGTCGGCCGTGGCCTTGTCCTGAGGGCTGGTGGTCGGGAACACCACGAGGGTCGCGATGCCGGTGGCCCGATCGATGTGCGTCGGCGCGACGGATGCGATGCCCGGATCCGCCGCGACCGCCTCGACGAGTCGGTCCAGCACTCCCGGATCACCGGTGGGGTCCGCGGCGATGACGAGGGGACCGTTGGTTCCCGGGCCGAACCCCTCGGCGACGAGGTCGTAGGCCCGGCGCTCGGTACGGCTGTGGGGCAGTGAGCCGTCGTCGGGCAGGCCCACGCGCAGGCCGAGCACGGGCAGCGTCGCGGTCAGCAGCAGCCCCGCCGCGCCGACCGCGTACGGCACCGGGTGCCGGCTGACGTGCCCGATCCAGCGACGCCACCCGGCGGCGTGGGTGGCGCCTGCCGCCGGGTCCCGCCGCCGTGCGAGTCGGCCCAGCTTCCTGGTCTGCAGAGCCCGGCCGATCCGGCCGGCCCGGGCCAGGCGCGGGCCCGCCGCGCCGAGGAAGGCCGGCAGCAGCGTCACCGACGCGAGCACCATCGTCAGGACGACGATCGAGACGGCGAGCCCGCCCACCGTCATGAACGGCACGTTCGCGACCGCCAGGCCGAGGATCGACACGACGACGGTGCCGCCGGCGAAGACCACCGGCCGCCCCGCCGTTGCCACCGCTCGTCCGGCCGCCGTCTGCGGATCGAGCCCGCACGCGAGGTACTCCCGGTGCCTGGCGAGCACGAACAGCGCGTAGTCGATGCCCACTCCGAGCCCGACCATGCTGCCAAGGACCGGTGCGAAGGTGGGGACCTCTGTCACCCCCGCCAGTACCGTCATCGTGGCGACCCCGACGGTCAGCCCGAAGACCGCCATGCCGATCGGCAGCGCGGCGGCGACGAGCGACCCGAACGCCAGGAACAGGATCGCGGCCGCGGCGAGGAGGCCGATCAGCTCACTCGCGCCGCCGTCGGGCTCGGAGAAGGCGTAGAAGAGGTTCCCGCCCATCTCGATGCGCAGGGGCAGCTCGGCGCGCAGCCGGTCGCCGAGATCGACGAGGGCGTCGAGGTCTTCGGCCGACAGCCGGCTCTGGTCGAGGTACTGCACCCGGACGACCGCGATCCGCCCGTCGGCCGAAACGAGGCCGCCGCGCACGGCGGTGTCCCCGCCCGTGTCGAGCGCCCCCGCCGGGTCGCTCGTGCCGAGCACGTGCGGCAGCCGCTTCACCTCGGTCTGCAGCCGCGTGAGAGCGGTGCGCGCGCCGTCGTCGTCGAAGAACGTCGCACCGTCGTCGAGGGGAGTGACGACCACTTGGGCGGTCATCCCCTCCTGGCCGGTGCCTGCCCGCTCGATCAGTTCCGCGGCCCGTTGGGAGTCCAGTCCCGGAGCGGTCATCGAGTCCGCGGTCCGCCCGCCGAAGGCTACGGCGGCGAGGACGGCGAGCGTGGCGGCGATCAGCCATGCCGCGATCACCCGCCAGGGATGGCGGGCGGCGCTTGCGCCCAGGCGCAACAGGGCTTTCGAGAGCATCGGGTCCTCCAACCACCTCGTCGGCCGTCCTTGTACGGCCGCCGATGCCGAGGCTCCTCGCCACGGCGCTCCGCGGCATCGGCCCGGGGGCCGCGGATCCGTCGGCCCCGGGGCGGAGTGACGACCCGTCCTTTCGGCCGATGCGCGGCACGCCGCGGTGCCTAGGCTGAGAACCGTGCTCCGAGACGACCTGCGAACCCTGTGGACCGAACCCCGGCCGCCCGACGCGCCCGCCCGGGTGCGGCGGGACTGGGCGCTGCTCACCGCGGGCCTTGCCGGTGTGGCGCTGGAGGCCACCCTGCGCGAGAACGTCGTGTGGCGGCCGGTGGCGGTGGTGTTCACCGTATGGCTGTGCCTGCTGCCCCTGTGGCGCCGGACCCGCCCGCTGGCGATGGTGACGCTGGCGTTCGGCTCGGTGATCCTGCTTCCGGTGGCCTCGCTCGTCGCCGCACCGCGCGAGCCCGTCGGCCTGGACACCGGCGCGGTCGTGCTCGTGCTGGTGTACGCGCTGACCCGGTGGGGATCGGGACGCGAGATCGTGCTGGGCGGCGCGGTGATCCTCGCGGCCGGCGCGCTCTGTGTCGTCACGGACGGGACCCCGGTCTTCGAAAAGGTCGTGGGCTTCGTCTTCCTGCTGCTGCCCGGCGTGGTCGGGGCTGCCGTGCGGTTCCGGGTGACCGCTCGCGAGCGGCAGTTGGAGCAGGTGCGCTCCCGCGAGCGCGAGCAGCTCGCCCGGGAACTGCACGACACGGTGGCCCACCACGTGTCGGCCATGGTGATCATCGCCCAGGTGGGCCGGGTGCTCGCGGGCACCGACCCGTCCGCCGCCGTCGAGGCGCTGGAGGGGGTCGAGGAGGAAGGGGCGCGCACGCTGGAGGAAATGCGCGCCATGGTCGCCGCGCTGCGCGACCGCGGGGTCGGCGCCGAGCTGGCGCCCCCTGCCGGAGTCGCGGATCTGGAGCGCCTGGTGCGCACACCGGGTGGTCGCCTCAGGGTCGACCTGGGGCTCGACGGCGAACTGGACGCGCTGCCCCCGGCCGTGGACGCGGCCGTCTACCGGATCGTGCAGGAGTCGGTGACCAACGCGCTGCGCCATGCGGTCGACGCGACCGAGCTCGTCGTTCGGGTCGCCGCGGAACGGCACACGGTACGGGTGAGCGTGCGCGACAACGGCCGGCGCACCGGCCGGGGTCGCGACGGATACGGACTTACCGGACTGCGCGAGCGCGCGACCCTGCTCGGCGGCACACTACAAGCCGGCCCGGGTACCGACCGGGGCTGGCATGTCGAAGCCGAACTGCCGAGAGCGAGGAGCCAGAGCGGTGTCCATTCGCGTCCTCGTCGCTGACGACCAGACGATCATCCGCACCGGGTTGCGGATCATGCTGAACGCCCAGCCCGGCATCGAGGTGGTCGGCGAGGCCGCCGACGGGCGGGAAGCGGTGCGTCTGGCCCGCGAACTACGCCCCGACGTCTGCCTGTTCGACATCCGCATGCCCGTACTCGACGGGCTCGAGGCCACGCGGCTGGTCGCCGGCCCGGGCGTCGCCGACCCGCTGGTCGTGGTCGTCATCACCACGTTCGACCTCGACGAGTACGTCTACGGCTCACTGCGTGCCGGCGCCCGCGGATTCCTCCTCAAGGACACGGGACCGGACCTTCTGGCGCAGGCCGTACGGTCGGCGTCCGACGGTGAGGCGCTCATCGCGCCCAGCGTCACCGTCCGTCTGCTACAGGCATTCGCGGACCTGCCCGCCGGCCGGCCCGTGGCCCAGCCGGTCTCCCCCGTCACCGCCCGCGAGGAGCAGGTGCTCCTCGCCGTCGCTCGCGGGCTGACCAACACCGAGATCGCCGATGCACTGCACATCAGCCTCAGCACGGTGAAGACGCATCTGGCCAGCCTGATGGCCAAACTCGGCGCCCGCAACCGGGTCGAGATCGCGATGTGGGCCTACGAAACGCGCCGTATCCTCCCCGGAACCTGAGCCGGGTGCCGGGCCATGTCCCATGGGTCCCCGCCCGGACATCAGTGCACCGGTCGGCTCACGTCGGCTCCACGTGCCTCAACCGCCCCAGAGCGTGACGTACCAGGAGGCCGGAACTGGGAGGTGAGACACCCGATACGACAAGACTCCCGACAGCTACCTCGCCAGTCTCCACTTGCACGCCTCGATGATCTGGATCAAAGACCTCACCAGGACCACCCGATGATCACGACTCGATACGCGCCCTAGTTCCGTCCGACGTCATGAACCAGATCGGTGCCACCACCCCCGTCATAGACACGGGCGCCGCCATCCCCGGCGGCTACGTCGGGGTCGACATCGCCACCGTGCGGCCCTTGCTGCCGCCGTTGATCAACAGCGCGGTCGTCATCGCCCGCTTCCTGCACAAGCACGGCTTCGACGCCAACGTCGTCGCCCGGTTCAAGGTTCGCCGCCCCGGCGAGAAGACGGCGGTGGGCTGGGGCGTGTTCTGCCACGGCCCCGCCTCCGAGGACCGGGCTCCCCTCCACGAGCCCCTGGTCGGCGGGCGAAAGCCGCCACCGGTCAAGGCGGCCCACCGGCCTGCCCGCCGCCGCTGTCCCTCGCCGAGCGCACCCTGCGCCAGTCCCGGACACCTACAACCGCACCCAAGCCCGCAGCACCCCCGCGACCGACCGCCCAGCCCCGGAGTGTGCGCCGAGGCTGGTGGCCGTTCGGCCGCCGTCGCTGAATCGCGAGCAGCCGGCCCGATTTCGTGGGCCGCGGGGGCCTTACCCCTGAGGCATCGGCTGTGACAGCTCCTCGTCGTGGGCGAGCCAGTCACGCACGTGTCTGGATCCACCAGGTGAGCAGCGCGGCCAGACCTGCGCCACAGCCGTACGCAGCGCCTCGGATCAGTCCGAAGAGTGCGGTCCGGCCGAGGCGGCGTTGAAGCCGGTGGCCGGATGCCGCAGGGGCGCGGCGGGTCGAGCGGGTGCTGGTCATTTGATGCCTCCGGTTGTTCCGGGGTGGATGTGCCGCATTCCTGTCTCGGCATTTCCATGGCATCAAGGCGAGGATTGTTGCTCAATGAGTCAACAAATATCTGGCGTTGTCGATGGCGAAGAGGCAACAACGCCGTGTCGGAGGGTCGCGTGTCTCCATCAATGGGCAGCCCGTCAAACGGCCCGAAGCCGCCAAAGCGCCCGAAGCCGCCGGACAGGAACGACGGATCGGCCCTTCCCCCAGGGGAACCATGGCCGCCGCCGCCACCGACATACGCATCGGACCCAGTGGGCCCCATGGCCCCCGTATCCTTCACCGGATGGCTGGGGCCGGACCCCGATGACTCTCCGGAGGACCTCGACCTGTCACCGCTGCCGGACGGGCCCGGCGACCCGGGAGGCCCGGGCGGCCCAAGT
Source organism: Streptomyces sp. GL_148 (assembly GCF_057834205.1). Classification (NCBI taxonomy): domain Bacteria; kingdom Bacillati; phylum Actinomycetota; class Actinomycetes; order Kitasatosporales; family Streptomycetaceae; genus Streptomyces; species Streptomyces sp. GL_148. The sequence goes on from NZ_CM174396.1 coordinate 100,653, forward strand.
GGACCCGACCGGCCGGATGAGCCAGGTGGACCCGACGGGCCGGATGAGCCCCGGGGCCCAGGCCGGATCGCAATGCCGCCAGACCCTGCAGAATTTGTTGGGGCTCCCGCCATGTACGCGTTCAAGAGCTGTCTGTTCCAGTTCCTCCAGGGAGTCAAGCGCAAGCGGCTGGCGGGACAGATACACCTGCACCCGAGCTCCCTGTCGAAAGCGGTCAACAAGAACCAACGCGTCGACAGGTCTGTCCTCAACAAGTTGATCTCCGCCGTCCAAATATCAGCTCACACGCCGCCGACGGCGGAGGAGATCACTGTCCTGCGCAAAGCGCACGGACGAGCCGAACTCGAGGCGGACCGCGAAGGCTTCGCACTCAGCGCGGCCCGCACGAGACGAGATCAGGAGGTCGACCGAGCAGTCGAGCTGGAGACCCTGCTCGACTCAGCACGTGAGGAACTGGCCAGGCTGCGCACGAGAGCGACGCAGACCCTCCAGGAAGAAGGGGAGGAATCGAACCACGATGCCGCACGACTGGCTGCTCTCGAAGCGCGTGTAGGGGATCTGGAGCGGGCAGTCGCCGAGGCGGTGGCCGGGATCCTCGCCCTCGAAGAACGGCTGGCCGCCCTAGAGCAGCGGCTTCCCGACTTCAGCGACCCCACCAGCACGCCCACGCTGGCCGACGACCCGCTGCGCGCCGCCCAAGTGCTCGCCGGGATTTCTGAGGAATCCGAGCGCACCGCGACGGCTGTAGGTCTGGTTTCCGAGCTGTCCGTACCTACGGACACCCTGATCTTCTTCGTCGAGCTGTTCCGGCGCACCGGCGCCGTAACCCTGACCCAGGTGCTCGAGGAGTCGCTTTCCACCATGCCGATGGCAGACCTGGCTCACCTGCTCGTAGCAGCCTCGGGCGACACGGAATCACAGGACGAGGACCCAAACGACGACTGGCCGGCCGCCGCTGTTCAGGCCCTGCTGCACAGCCTGGTCAACGAGCGGCTCGATGCCGTGGGCTTTGCCGCGCTCGTCCACCTGCTCGTGGCCGACGATCACGTGGTACTCGCCAACACGCTCCTCGCCGGCGCCGCGCGAGGTACGGTCCCCGACGTCCTCGTGGTGTCGGCCGCCCTGCGCGGCCACGCCGCGGCCTTCCTGGAGGAGGCGGCCCTGGCCCGGACTCCCCAGGGAGTCGCCGATCTGGCCGCGGCCCTGCGCGGCGAGGACCGCGACTCCGATGCCCGCACCGTCCTGCTCGGTGCGGGATGCAGGTTGAGGGAGAGCAAGTTGACGGAGCTCACTGACCTCCTGAAGACATCCGGCCGCACGCACGACCTGCGCGAACTCGAAGAGGGGCGCCGCGCGCGGCCGGAGTAGCAAGCCTGCGGCAGCAGAGTTCGGGGCCGCGGCCGCGTCGTGCGGGAACAGCCCCGACCAAGGAACGGAACGGCCTGCTACGCCTACCGGGCACGGACCAAGGTCCGCCAGGCGGCTCGTACGGGCTCTTCGCCGTCGATCCACTGGGTGGTCGAGGCGGCGGGGAGCGGGAGGCCTGCCATGTAGTGGGCGATGTCGGTGAAGTAGCCGTAGTCCGCGAGACAGCCCAGGTCCAGCTCGAAGTCGCGGGCGACGGCCAGGCCCTGGCGCAGGCAGCCGGCCAGGAGCAGCCGGCCTCTAGTCGGTGTCCGTGGCCGCCAGGACTGCGAGGCGGAGGCCGTCCGGGGAGAGGGCGGCTATGCCGTAGTCGTCGCCGCTCTCGTTGTGGAAGAACGCGGCATCGGTCTGGAAGTGGAACCATGTGCTCTGCTCAGCGAGGCGTTCCACCTCCCCCGCGCTCGCGTGGAACGGGAGGCCGCACAGGCCCGCGAGTGAGCGCCATGCCTGCAGCCGACCGTACGCCCCGTACTTGCCGCTGCCGTAGAAGCCCCCGATGGAGGCGGTGGCGAAGAGCAGGGACCAGATGTCGCCCACGGGGCGGGCGGCTATCTCGTAGCGGCCGGCGGGGCCGAGGTCCGCGACGCAGTCCATCGCCAGGGTGGGGAGTAGGGCGGGCACCTGGGCGGGGGTCATGGGATGGTCCGGCCGGAAGACCCAGGCCTCGGCGTAGCCCCAGTTCCCTTCGGGGGCCGTGACGATGAGGTTGTGCTCGTCCACCGTCACGGAGTTCCGCAGGGGGGACGTCACAGTCGGGCGGGGGGTTGGCGGATCCAGGCGGCCGTGCGTGGGCAGGGCCGTCTTCACGCCGCCGGCCGAGCCGTTCGCGGAGTGACGCGTGAAGTCGGGATCAGTCTCCAGGGCGCGGCGGCGGTCGGGGAGCCAGTCCAGGGGAGGCAGCCAGCCGGGGCGCAGGGCCGGGAACTCGTCTGGGTCCACCCCGCGGAGCAGCAACTCGTGGAACAGGCAGGTCCGCAGCTCGCGGAGCCGGTCTCCCTCAGGGATGTCGGCGAAGACCGTCTGTACGAGGACTGCGGCAGGTTGATGCTGGGCGAGCATCGTCGCCATGAGCGGCAGTTCGAGTCCCATGGGTCCTGCACTGGCTTCCTGTTCGCCCAGGAGCTGGAGCAGCAACTCGACGCTGGCGCGGCCTGGGGTCGCGGCGAGGAGCCGCCTGAGGTAGGAAAGGTCGCTTCCGTGGATCCTGGCGCCCCGGGCGGCGGCCCCGTATCGAGTGGTGAGGTGGGACCCCAGCCTGCGCAGATAGGTGATGTCGCCGGCTATGGCGTGCTGGAGGGCCCTATCGCGTGAGATGTGCTCAGGCTCGCTGTCGACCGCTAGGTTGTTCGCCTCGTCGTTCACGGTGTGCCAGCCTAGTAGTGCTTCGTTACGTCGGGTGATCTATCGCCTGGTGGTGGGCATCCTCCGGTTATGAGGCTTGGGGAGGTGGAACGGCTCCGTGGCGAGTTGGCGGAGTTCGTTGCCGATGTGTTCGCTTCGCTTCCGCGGCGGGATCAGCGCAGGTGGGGCGGGTGTTATCTGCGGGGTTTGATGCTGGACGGGCGGCGTAAGTCGATCCAGCCGATGGCCGAGCGGTTGCCGGACGGGAACATGCAGGCCCTGCAGCAGTTCGTGAATCAGTCGCCGTGGGATCCGCTGCCAGTGCGGCGGAGGATCGCCGAACGGCTGACGGAAGCCGTCGGGCCCGAGGTGTGGGTGGTCGACGACGTGTCGTTCCCCAAGTGCGGGACGGCGTCGGCGGGAGTGGCCCGGCAGTACTGCGGCGCGTTGGGCAAGACGGCCAACTGCCAGGTCGCGGTCAGCGTCCACGCAGCGACAGACCTCGCGTCCTGCCCGTTGGAGTGGGAGTTGTTCCTGCCCGAGGACTGGGCCGGGGACGAGGGGCGGCGGCAGAGGGCCGGGGTGCCCGACGAGATCGGGCATGTCTCCAAGATCCGTCTTGCTCTGGGTCTGCTCGACCGCCTCGCCACCTGGTTGCCGCGGGTGCCGGTGATCGTGGCCGATGCCGGCTACGGCCGCAGCGTCTCCTTCCGGCTCGCGCTGGAGGAACGCGGCTGGTCCTACGTGATGGCGGTCGATCCCAAAGAAGTCGCACGGCCTGCCGCCGCCGAGCCCCTCCAGCCGGCTTACGGCGGGCTGGGGCCGCCCACACTGCCCCGCTACCGCGAGGCGGCACAGTCCCTGCCAGGCTTCATCGATGCCGGCACCTGTTTCCGGGAAGTCACCTGGCGCCAGGGCAGCAAGGGTGCGATGACCTCGCGTTTCGCTGTCCTGGAAGTGCGTCCGTCGGGCAAAGAGGCCTGCCGGACCGCCCAGGAACAGGCCGGTGGACGCAACCAGTGGAACGGGGTCCTGCCGCTGCGAACCCTGCTGGTCGAACAGCCCGCAGGAGCGGACGAGCCGACCCGCTACTGGATGACCAACCTGCCCGCCACCACCCCGATCGCCGACCTGGTGCGGTGGGCGAAGATGCGCTGGCGGATCGAGCACGACTACCGCGAACTCAAGCACGGACTGGGCCTGGACCACTTCGAAGGCCGCACCTGGCGCGGCTGGCACCACCACGTCACCCTCGTCACCGCCGCCCAGGCCTTCCTCACCCTCCGGCGGCTCGACCCAAAAGCACACACGCCGGCCTGACCCTCTACCAGATCCTGGACGTGCTCCAAGACCTGCTGAGGTGCTGGACCGGCACCTGCACCACCTGCGGCCGCCCCCTGACAAAAAGCAGATCCAGAACCTAACGAAGCACTACTAGGGCGTCTCCTTCGGTGTCTGCCCTGCGAAGAAGCCGGTTGCCCTGGTGATCCGGACGGCCAGAGCCGCGAGGGTTGCCGCGGCCTGCTCGTCGGCATCGGCCTCGGTTGGGCCAGAGCATGATGGCCATGTGCTTCTGCCCAGTCCCGAACGCTTCGGGCGTCGCGACTCATCTCAGGGAGGGATGCTCTCGTTCGCCCAGGCCCACAGCCACGAGCCTGACGAAGGGTTGAAGCTGGCCAGGATCTGCGCGGGCGCTGTCGCGGATTTCTCGGGGAAGGTCCAGGTGATGAGGCCCGTCCTCTGATCCAGACCCCAGCGGCCCGCCGAGCCCAGCCCCCAGGACCCGTACGCCCGAGCCAGCTGGTCGATCACACCTTCGCCTGCAGCAGCGTGCTCAGGTCAGCCGGATCCACTCCCCGAGCAGGCTCTCCGACTTGACGGCCCGCTTGAACAATCCCACGCCGCGAAGTCTGCCAGTGGCAGCTGACCAGCCGACGACCCCCTCAGCCGCATCGCCGGCCTCCCCCGGGCTCGGGGTTGAGTGATCAACATCGTTGAATTTTGATGTCGATGGCGCGTGCGATCGAGGGCTGTGCTTTGGTCTGCTTCATAATCCAGCTGTGGACCGATCCAATGAGGGACAGCCGCTCGATCGCATCTGGCATGAGATCAACAACAACGTGTGTGGTGGCCTCACAGGTTCCCCGAGTGCTTCGTCGGTGGCCGAGCGGTTCATTGGGGCAGGCTGGAGTTCCAGATCGGCGTCGTGGGGGTCGTATGAGGTCGAGACCGGCTGGTGCCGCATCGAGGTGGACCCAACCGAGGGTGACACGCTCCTGAACGGAGTCGTCGATCCTCAACGGTTCGACGACCTGGCAGCACTGAAGTTCTCCCCTGAACTTGGACAGCCTCATACTGGGACGATTCGTTCCGGAGGAAGCAGTTCCAGGTAGTGAGTAAGAAGAGCAACAGCAGCAAGCGCTATACGGCCGAGTTCAAACGGGATGCCATCGCGTTGGCCCGCTCGTCGGACAAGACGGTGACCGAGGTCGCCCGCGACCTCGGGGTCAGTCCCGAAGGCCTGCGGGGTTGGGTAAAGCAGGAGGCCGTTGACCGAGGTCAGGGCAGTTCCGGGGCGCTGACCAGCGCCGAGCGGGAGGAACTGGGACGGCTCCGTCGGCGCAACCGCGAGCTGGAGCAGACGGTGACCATCCTGAAAAAAGCCACGGCTCTCTTCGCGACGGACACGTTGAAGTAGACACCGCCACAGTGTGCGGCTTCATCGACGCGCAGAGAGCCGATTCCCACCCCGACACCCCCGATGACCAGCCGATACCCGGGCTGTCGCTGCTATGCCGCGTGCTGGAGGTGCCACGCTCGACGTACTACGCCTGGAAGGCCGCGCGCCCGGCGGCCCGGGCGCGGCAGGCCTCCGAGGACGAGCTGGCCAACGAGATCCGGGCGATCCACGGCGGCCCTGGCTCCCGAAGAGCCTACGGCGCCCCACGCATCCACGCCGAACTGCGCAGACGAGGCCGGACGGTCAACAGGAAGAAGGTGGTGCGGATCATGGCCGAGCGTGACATCCATGGCGTCACGCGCCGCAAGCGGCGCGGCCTGACCAAGCCCGACCGCAAGGCCAAACCCGCTCCTGACCTGGTCGGACGCGACTTCACCGCTCCTCAGCCGGGCGTGAAGCTGGTCGGGGACATCACGTTCCTGCCGACGCTCCAGGGCTGGTGGTACCTGGCGACCGTGCTCGACCTGGGGACACGCGAGATCATCGGATACGCGATGGCCAGTCACCACCGGGCCGGACTGGTCACCGACGCACTGCGCATGGCCGCCGGCCGCGGCGACCTCCAGCCCGGCTGCATCATGCACAGCGACCGCGGGTCGGAGTACACCTCGGGCGAATTCCGCCAGGCGGTACAGGAGTTGGGCCTGAGGCAGAGCATGGGACGAACCGGCTCATGTTACGATAACGCCGCAGCTGAGAGCTTTTTCGGCTTGATGAAAGCGGAGATCGGCACCACCGTCTGGGAGAACCACGAGGCCGCCCGCGCCGACGTCTTCCGCTTCATCGAGATCGAGTACAACCGCGCCAGGCTCCGCAAACACCCCGAGTTCGGATACCTCACCCCACTCGAAACCCGGACCCTGCTGCAGCAAGACCTCACCCCCGCAGCGTAAGCACACGCTGTCCAAGTTCAGGGGTCAACTTCAGGACGGCGACAACGTGTACCTGGTCGCGGCACGAGGCGAGGTCCGCATCGGGTTCGTCAGCCTGACCCCGCCCTGGTTGAAGCGGTACGCGCTGGACAAGTACCTGTCCCGCGGAGAGCTGCCGCTGCTGGACGAGGAGGATCTGTTCGAAGTACGCATTCTCACCGTCGAGCCCCGCTGGCGGGCCTCCGCGGCGGCGCCGCTGCTGATGTACGCGGCGCTGCGCTGGATCGCTTCCCGGGGTGGCCGCCGGGTGGTGGCGATGGGGCGCACCGAGCTGCTCGCCATGTATCTGGCCGCCGGGCTGCAGCCTGTCGGGCACACCGTTTCCAGTGGAGCGTTGACGTTCGAGGTGCTGACCGGCAGCGTGACCGAGCTGACGAGGGTTGCGATGGACCGCCATCGCGCGACGTTGAACCGTCTGCGGGGCCAGGTGGACTGGCGACTGGACGCACCGTTCGCGCCGCGAGCGGACGGTTGCGAGCACGGAGGCGTCTCGTTCACCGCCATCGGTACGGACTTCCATGACCTGGACCGCCGCCATCAGGTGGTTGCGGCGGATGTGTTGGACGCGTGGTTCTCACCGGCGCCCGGCGTGCGAGCGGCGCTCGCGGATGATGATCTCGAGTGGGCCGCCCGGACCTCGCCGCCGACCGGCGCCGAGGGCCTGCTGGCGGAGATCGCCCGGGTGCGGGCCCTACCGGTGGAGGCACTCGTACCCGGAGCCGGCTCGTCCGACCTGATCTTCAGGGCTTTCGGTCAGTGGCTCACCCCGCAGAGCAGGGTGCTCCTGCTGGACCCGGGCTACGGGGAGTACGCCCATGTCACGGAGCGGGTGATCGGATGCCGGGTGAGCCGGTTCCGGTTGCGTCGCGAAGACGGCTGGCGAATCGACTGGGGCCAGTTGTCCGCCGCTGTCCAGCACGGCCGTTACGACCTCGTCGTGGTGGTCAATCCGAACAACCCGACCGGGTGCCATGCCCCTGCCGCTGAACTGCGCTCCCTGATCGCCGCCGCGCCCGAGCGAACCCGCTGGTGGATCGACGAGGCGTACCTGGGCTATGTCGACATGGACGAGTCGCTCGCCGACTTGGCCGCTACGGATCCGAGGGTGGTGGTCTGCAGCTCTCTTTCCAAGATGTACGCGCTGTCCGGCATGCGGGCCGCATACCTGGTCGCTGAGCCGGCCACCGCAAGGGAGTTGCGCCGACGCACGCCGCCCTGGTCGGTGAGCCTCCCCGCGCAACTGGCCGCAGTGGCCGCCCTGCGCGACCCGGAGTACTACAGAAGCCGCTGGCTTCGCACCCATGCTCTGCGGCGGCAACTGGCCGCCGATCTTGTCGGGGCGGATGAGACCGTGACGGTGGAGGAAGCCGTGGCCAACTGGCTCACCGTGACGTTGCCGTCCGATGGCCCGAGTGCCGCGCAGCTGGTGAAGGAATGTCGCCGTCACGACGTCTATCTGCGAGATCTGTCGCCCATGTCGTGCGAGTACCAAGGACGCACGGTGCGCATCGCGGTCAGGGACACGGTCGAAAACGCGCGCATCGTGTCGGCCTTCCAGCAGGCGATGGACGTGTTGCGGCCGGGTTCGGCTTCACCTGTCCCGATACCTGAGAGCGTCTGCGCCACCGGTTCTTCCTGGTGATCACGGTAGCCTCCCTGGCGCCCTTCCTCGGTGGGGCGCTCGTTCTGGCCGGTGTCGCGGTGGCAGCGTCACGGCGCCGCGAGTTGATGATCCGGTGGTGCGCCTGGGCGGTCGGAGTGCCACTGGTCACGGTTGCGTTCTGGCTGGGACGTCCGGGCGCCGCGGCCATTGCCGTCGTGGTCAGTGCGATCGCGGTGCTGGAGTTCGGCGGGCTCATGCGGATGAACCGGGTCGATCGGGCGGTGCTCGCCTCGGCGGTGACTGGCGTGGTGCTCACCTCTTTGTGGGCCCCCGGGCAGGAACCTCGAGCGCTTGCGATCGGTGCGCTCGCGGTGGCTTCCGTGCCGCTCCTGGCCGGCGACGCCGATCACGGCCTGCGTCGGCTCACCGCCGGCCTCCTCGGCCTCGCCTGGCTCAGTGTCCTGGCCGCGCTGGTACCCCTCGGAGCAAGCGCGCTGGCCCTCTTCGCGGCAGTCTCGGCCGCCGACATCGTGGCGTACTTCGTCGGCCAAAGGGTGGGCGGGCCGCGGCTGTCGCCTCTGTCACCGGCCAAACGGTGGAGTGGGACCCTGGTGGGGGCCGCGGCAGCCATAGGGATGCTGGGCGTTCTGTCCGCGCTGAGTTGGCCGATGGCGATCGCGGCGGCGGTCGGAGGCCCGGCCGGCGACCTTCTTGAGTCCATGATCAAGAGAGGCGCACGGGTGAAGGACGCCGGACGGTGGCTACCCGGTTCGGGCGGTTTGCTGGACCGGATCGACTCGCTGCTCTTCGCGCTGGCCGTCCTGCTTGTCCTGCGCTGACCTCCGCGGCCTCGGACGTTCGGATCAGGACCCGTTCGGCCGAGCGCAAGCACTTCAAGCCGTCTGCGAGACGGCCCCGCAGGCGGGTGCCTGCGGGGCCGTGTTGTCGGTGTGGAGGCGGGTTCAGCTGTCGCTGTGTGCCAGCTTCTCGACGTCCGTGCGCCGGTAGCGGTCGAACCTTCCGGGTGTCAGGCTGTGGCGTTCGGCGGTGACTTCGAACCTGCCGATGGGCCAGCCGAGGAGGCCGGCTGCCTCGGTGGTGGTCAGGCTGGCCTCGATCCAGGTGAGGCGCTCGGCCAGCACTGCGCCGACCTGGTCGTGCGGCAGTGCTTCGAGTGCGTCGATGCCGTACATCGGCCAGCCCTTGAACTCGCCGACAGGGTGCAGGGCTCCTCGGTCGGCCAGGTCCTGGATGTCGGTGCGCTCGACCGGCAGGCCGGTGTGCTGGGCCAGGTGCTCGGCCGCCTTCTGGGACCCGAGACCGGGGTGGTCGCCGAGTTCGGCGATGATTCCCGGGACGAGGACGGTGAGGGGTTCGGCCGAAGCTTCGGACCAGCGGCCGCGTTCGAGGTCGGGGGCCGGTATCAGGCCGCGCTGCTGTGCGCGGGAGACCTGCCAGTCCTTGAGCCCGAGGTGGCGGGCCAGCTGGACCGGGCCGAAGCCTTCCTTGCCCCGCCTGGTCCTGGAGGGTGGCGCGGGCTTCGTCGCGGGCTCGGGCGCGGCCGAGGCCTCCTCGCCGAGTTGGGCGAGGATCCGCGCGAGCTGGTCCGGCAGGGTCCTGGCCACGCTCTGGGACCAGCGGCGGCCGTCGATGTCGGGTGGCGGGACCAGGCCCAGGTTCTGCGCGCGACGCAGCTGGGACTCCTTGAGCCCCAGCCAGCGGGCGAGCTGGACCGGTCCGAAATCGTCCTGGGGTCGGGTCACTTGTGCGGTTCCTCCTCGGACTTGGGCTTCCTGCTCGGGTGTTTGGTGCGGTGGGGGCCGGCGGCGGACCGGGTGTCGGCGTAATGCCAGATGTCCGCGCGGCGGTACCAGCGTCGCAGCCGGCCGCTGGGGAGCGGGTCCTCCTGGACCGGCTGCGGCCAGCCCCTGGGCGGGCGTTTGGGGAAGTGGGTGAGGGAGGTGGGCTCGACGCCGAGAACGCGGGCGGCCTCTGCCAGGGTCAGCAGGTCGTCGGGGTTCCCGCTGCGGTCGAGCTGGATCTCGCGGCGCTGGGTGCTCTTCCTGTAGCCGTCGTACCAGGTGTCCCAGGTGTCGGAGTCCCAGTACATGACGCGGTCCACGGTCTTGACCGGGGCGGGGTGCCGGTTATCCTCCCGCATGACCCACAGGCGTTCGAGGGTGCTGCGGGCCAGACCGTGACGGGCTTCCAGGTCCGCTCGGCTGTCGAGTCCGGTGGTGTCCTGCCGGGCGCGGTACCAGGTGTCCCATTCGGCGGCGTCCCACACCAGTTCACGACCGAGTGTCCCGACGGCTTCGGGGTGGCCGGTCCGACTGCGGTTGCGGTACCACTCCTCCAGCGGGGAGAGGGCCATGCCGTTCGCGGTCATCAGATCGCGGCGGGTGTAGACCTTGCGGCCTTCCCATGTCGTCGTCGTCACAGTGAAGCTCCTGGTCCGGTCGCAGGACGGTGGTTCGTCTGCGATGACATGCCTCGCAGGAAACCCCAGTTCAGCCGGGTGAACCGCCAGGAGATGATCAGTCCCATGAACGAGATCATATTGATGTCGGATCAGAGGGGCGCTGTCATGCCGGTTGACGAGTGTGAAGAGCCGTTGGTGAAAAGTCGCAGTGCGCTGCGCGTCGACCAGCGGCGGGCCGAGACGGCCCGTGGCACCGCGGCTGAGCGCACCCGAGGGTAATGTCGTCCGGTCACGGACGGCAATCGGGTCGTCCGTTCAACCCAGGGGAACCAACATGACTGATCTGAACTCGCTGCGGGCAAGCCTTGCGTCAGGTGAGCACGAGTTCGCCGACACCTTGGCCTTCGTCGCCGCGCACTACACGTATCAGCCGCAGGCGTTCCGCAGCGGGGAACTGGAAAATGCCGCAGGTGAGAACGAGGGTTCCTGCAAGACGCTGGGACTGGCCCTGCTGGAAGGGCTGAGCGACGAAGAGGCGCTGTTGGCCTTCGGTGAGCACTATCGCAGCGTGCTGGCGACGCCGAACGACACTGATCACGGCAACATTCGCAGCCTCATGGCCCATGGTCTGGCAGGGGTGAGCTTCGCCGGGCAGCCGTTGGCCCGCAAGAGCTGAACAACCGCCGGGCCTCCTCGGCCTCGCCGAGCAGGTTTCTCCCCGGTCTACTCGCCGGTCAGGAGGCGAAGCTTCGGCGTGGCGGCGGCCATCGCGAGGCCGGCTGCCAGCGCCAGGCCGCCCAGGGCGAGGTAGAGGGCGGCGCCGGTCAGGTGGGTGGCGACCTGGCTGCCTATGGCGTCGCCCGCCGCGGCGGCCAGGAAGAAGAGGCCCACGAGCTGGGATCCGGTGCCGGCCGGGGCCAGCTTGTGGCTGATGGACAGCCCGGTGGGGGCGAGGAACAGTTCGCCCATGCTCAGCAGGACGTAGAGGCCGACCAGCCAGAGCAGGGAGATGTGGGCGTTGCCGGTGGCGTGGCCCGCGGCGAGCGCGAGCAGGAAGAAGGACAGTCCGCCGAGGACGAGTCCCGTGGAGAACTTCGCCGGGGAACAGACGCGTACCTTGCGCCACACGGCGGCGAGGACCCCGGCGAAGGCGATGGTCATGACGGGGTTCAGGGCCGCCTGCCAGGTGACCGGGATGCCCATCATGTCCACGTGGTCCGCGGCGAACAGCTGCACGTTGGAAGCCGCCAGGTCGAAGATGCAGAAGAAGGCGACGGCCGCGGCGAACAGCCGCGCGTAGGCGCGGATGCCCGCGCGTCCCCGCTCGTCGAGGTCGGTGCGGCGCAGCAGGGTGACGAGGTAGCCGACCGGTACGACCACGGCCAGGACCGCGAACGCGGTGAGTGCGTGGGGCAGGGTCAGCGTGCCGGTCGCCCGGGCCGCGGCGCCGGCCGCGAGGACTCCGGCCAAGCACCACAGGGCCCGGAAGGCCACCGTGCGCGCCTCGGCGCGGGTGAGCGGGCGGCCGGGTGCGTCGGCGGCTTCGCGGAGGCTGCCCGAGGCCTGGAAGACGCACAGGCTGAGTGCCATGGCCACGGCCGCCGCGGCGAAGGCGACGTTCCAGCCGAAGTGGAGTCCGAGCCAGCCGACGAGGAGAGTCGAGGCCAGGCCGCCCACGTTCACGCTGGCGTAGAACTTGCTGTAGGCCGCGTCCCGCTCCTGGTCGGTGCGCTCGGCATAGAGCTTCCCGACCAGGGCGGTCATATTGGGCTTCTGCAGGCCGGTGCCGACCGCGATGAGGACGAGGCCGGCGTAGACGCCGGCCGCTCCGGCCTCGAAGGCGAGTGCGAGGTGGCCGGCCAGGATGGCGATGCCGCCGGCCAGGGCGGTCTTACGGGCCCCGAACAGCCGGTCGGCGATCCAGCCGCCCGGCAGGGCGGTGAAGTAGCAGGCGGACAGGTAGGCGCCGACGAGGGCGACGGCCGTGCCCTTCGACATGCCGAGGCCGTGGGCGGTGTCGATCAGGAAGAGCGCCAGTACCGCGCGCATTCCGTAGAAGGACCGCTAAGGAGAACCGCTCGGCTGCTTCGCTCAGGCACAGCGGCAGCAGACCCTTGCGGGTGCGGTTCTCTGCGATCACCTCCGTCCTGTGCTCCGTGGACGTCGACATCGTGGGGCCGGCCTTTCGGGGTGGGGGCGTACGGCTGGTCCTGCTCCTCTTCCAGCCAACACCCCGCGGGGCCGTGTACGCACCGGCCGAAAGGACGGTGTGGCCCGGGCTGTGAGGCCCGGGCCGAAGGTCATGGTCAGGGCGCCATCTCGTACGCACCGGCCAGAGCCTGCACGCGCTCCCAGACGCGCGCCGAGCGGTCCGCGTCCACGGCCGGGCGGCGGACCGCGCCCATGGCCCAGGCCTGCTGGTCCGCGGTGGCGGAGTCCTTGCCGTGCAGTTCGACGGCGTGCGCGGAGAAGTCCCGTACGAGGACGCCGAACAGTTCGTCGAGCACGTCCTCGTCCAGGCCGGTCAGGCGGGCCTGCTCCAGGACGAGCTGGCCGTGCACGACCAAGGCGAAGAGCTGGCCGACCGCCAGGAGGAGGTCGAGGTCGCGGCTCTGCGTCTCGTCGGGGGCGGCGGTCTCCACGAACGTGCAGAGGGCGTCGGCCTGCTCGCGGAACCGGGCGACGTTGGGCACGGCGGCGTACGCGTCGTAGGCTGGGCGCCAGTCGTGGAACCGTACGGATCCCAGGCCCCGGGCCGGGCCCTGGCGGAAGAGGAAGGCGTCGTCGGCCGCGTCGAGGCGGGTCGGGACGGGGGCGTAGTCGGCCGGTTCCAGCAGGTGGTTGCGCATGAACTTGAGGATGAGCGCCAGGTTGACGTGGACCGTGCCCTCCAGCTTGGGCAGGCCGCGGATCTCGACGGCCGCCTGGGCGAAGTAGGTGTCCTTCTCGAAGCCCTTGGCCGCGATGACGTCCCACATCAGGTCGATGACCTTCTCGCCCTCCGTGGTCACCTTCATCTTGGTCATGGGGTTGAAGAGGAGGTAGCGGCGGTCGTCGGGGCCGGCGGAGCGGAAGTAGTCGACGGCGCGGTCGCTGAACTGCTTCATCCCGACGAGCCGGACGTAGGCGTCGGTCAGCTCGCGGCGCACGTGCGGGAAGGCGGTGACGGGGCGGCCGTAGAGGATGCGGCCCTGCGCGTGGGTGACGGCCTCGTACATCGCGTGCTCGCAGATGCCGATGGAGGCGGTGCAGAGGTTGAACTTGCCGACGTTGACGGTGTTCAGGGCGGCGTCGAAGGCGGCGCCGCCGGTGTGCAGGACGTCCTCGGCGCCGACCGGGTAGTCCGTGAGGCGGAACTCGCTGACGTACTTGGAGGAGTCGACGACGTTCTTCACCACGTCGTACGCGGGGTGGCGGCTGTCCGCCGCGAAGAAGACGTAGCCGTCGGGTCCCTCGACGTCGGTGCGGCGGCCGAAGACGGAGACGAGTCCGGCGGCGTTGCCGTTGCCGATGTAGTACTTCGAGCCGGTGGCCCGGAAGCCACCGTCGGCTGCGGGCTCCAGCAGCATGTCGGTGCTGTAGATGTCCGCGCCGTGGGTCTTCTCGGACAGGCCGAACGCGAACACCTCGCCCGCGTCGAGGAGCTGAGCGGCGCGGTCGCGGGCGGCGGCGTTGTCGCTCTGCCAGACGGGGCCGAGACCGAGGATGGTGACCTGCCACGCGTACCAGTAGTCGAGGCCGTAGAAGCCGAGGATCTCGTTGAGTGCGGCGATGCGCGCGGTGTCCCAGCGCTTGTCGGGCCCGTCCTGCCCGGCGGCCGGCTCCGGGGTCAGGAAGGTCGCGAAGAGTCCCTCCTTCGCGGAGAACGCGAGGAAGTCCCCCAGCCAGGCGCGGGTGCGGTAGTCCTCGATCAGCCGGCGCTTGCCGCGCTCCTCGAACCAGTCGACCGTCGCGCGCAGCAGCCGGCGGGTCTCGGGGTCGAAGTGCGCGGGGTCGTAGGTGCGCGGGTTGAACAGCAGCTGGTCGCTCATGGGCGTTCGCCTTCCGGTCGGAGGATGCGTCGGAGGATGAGGGGTGGAGCGGGAAGAAAAGGAGGGAGGGGCGCGGCGGCGCCGGGTCAGGGGGCCGCCAGGCGGTGGAGGGTGGCCAGGACGTCCTCCAGCCAGGCGAGCTGCATGCGCTCGTAGGCGATGCCTCCGCGGAGGACGACGTGCTGGAGTTCCCGCCCGGCGTCGCAGGGGTCCTGGGCCGGGGCCTCGGGTCCGGTGAAATCGCGGAACTCCCCCGCCAGGTAGTGCGTGAGCCGGTCGGCGTGCGTCCGGTGGTGCCGCTCGACCTCGCGGATCAGGGCGGCCGGATCGTCGAAGGCCGCGCCGCGGATCTTCACGGCGAGCTCGTGGCGGACGGTGTCGGCCTGGATCGGCTCGTGGAGCCAGGCCGAGAGGGCGGCGCGGCCGGCCGCGGTGACGGAGTACTCCTTCTTGTCCGGCCGGGTCACCTGCGGCACTTCGCGGACGTCGAGCCGGCCGTCGCCCTCCATCCGGCCCAGCACGCGGTAGATCTGCTGGTGGGTCGCGGTCCAGAAGTAGCCGATGGACCGGTCGAACCGGCGGGCCAGTTCGTACCCGGACCCCGGCTGCTCCAGCAGGGAGACGAGGATCGCGTGCTCAAGTGCCATGCCCCGATCTTTCTATGCAACTCGTTGCATAGACAAGCGCCGTCACGAGGGTGAGACGCGGCTCACCCGCGCGCTCGGTTAGGGTCGGCGGGACAGCGCATCGTTTCCGAACCGACGAACCATCATGAGGAGCAGCCGTGAGCCAGCCGGCGTCCACCGCCCTGCAGCAGGAGATCGCCCGGGAGCTCCTGGTCGCCGAGAGCTTCGACGCCCAGCGGGAGATCGAGCGCCGGGTGGCCTTCCTCGCCGAGCGGCTCACCTCCACCGGCCTGCGCTCCCTTGTCCTCGGGATCAGCGGCGGGGTCGACTCCACGACGGCGGGCAGGCTCTGCCAGCTCGCCGTGGAGCGGGTCCGCGCGGCCGGGCACGAGGCGGCCTTCTACGCCATGCGCCTGCCCTACGGGGTCCAGGCCGACGAGCGGGACGCCCAGCTCGCCCTCGGTTTCATCAATGCCGACCGGGTGCTGACCGTGGACGTGAAGCCCGCGAGCGACGCGGCGCTGTCCGCCTCCCTGGCCGGCGGGACCGTCTTCCGGGACGCCCACCACCAGGACTTCGTGCAGGGCAACATCAAGGCCCGCCAGCGCATGGTCGCCCAGTACGCGGTGGCCGGAGCGCACGACGGCCTGGTCGTCGGCACCGACCACGCCGCCGAGGCGGTCTCCGGCTTCTTCACCAAGTTCGGCGACGGCGCGGCCGACGTGGTGCCGCTGACCGGGCTGACCAAGCGCCGGGTACGGGCCTGCGCCGACGCCCTGGGCGCACCTGCCGAACTGGTCTGGAAGACGCCCACGGCGGACCTGGAGACCCTCGACCCGGGCAAGGCCGACGAGGACGCGCTGGGTGTCACGTACGACGAGATCGACGACTTCCTGGAGGGCAAGCCGGTCGGGGAGCGCGCCTTCGAGACGATCGTCCGCCGCTACCGCCTGACCGAGCACAAGCGCCAGCTGCCGATCGCGCCGTAGCGGTGTCCGCACCGGAGGCGGCGGGCGTGAAGTCCGTCTCCTCCGGGTACTGGTCGGTCACGGCGAGCACACCTTGCCCGGCTCGCGCAGGCGGCGTTGTTCACACCCCGAGGAGTCCCCGTGGCCGTCCTCAGTACGATCCTCGTGATCCTCGGCGCCTGGTGCGCCGCCAGCGTGGCCACCGCGGCCCTGTACGCGGCCCTGCGCCGCCTCCATGTCCGCCGCCAGCGGGCGGCGGTAGCCGCGCCGGACGCCGCGGCGGACTCCGTCTACACGGCGGCACGATGCGCCGGACCGGGAGTGCGGACGGGTCGGCCCGGCCGCTCCAGCCGATCCACACGCTCCAGCCGCCCCGGACGCCTTGACCGCCCCCGTCGGCCCGCTCACCCGTCCGGCCGTTCCGCCTGGGGACGCAGGGTCCCACCCCCGGATCTCCAGGCGGGCTAATCGTCACGATCCGTGTTTGGCTGACTACATGACGTCCGTCAGCGACACCTCATCCGGCCCGTTGTCCGAAGCCGCCCCCCGGCCCGCCGACGGCACACCGGCGGGCCCTCACGATCCCCAGCGCTGGTGGGCGCTCGCCGTCATCGGACTGGCCCAGCTGATGGTCGTCCTCGACGCCACGATCGTGAACATCGCGCTCCCCTCCGCCCAGCGCGATCTCGGGATGTCGGACGGCAACCGGCAGTGGGTGATCACCGCCTACTCGCTGGCGTTCGGCGGGCTGCTCCTGTTGGGCGGGCGCATCGCGGACCTCATTGGCCGCAGGCGGGCGTTCGTCATCGGCCTGAGCGGCTTCGCCCTCGCTTCCGCCCTCGGCGGCGCGGCGAGCGGACCGGGGATGCTCTTCGCGGCCCGGGCAATGCAAGGCATCTTCGCCGCGCTGCTCGCGCCGTGCGCCTTGTCGCTGCTGGCCACCACTTTCGACACCCCCAGGGAACGCGCCAAGGCCTTCGGCGTGTTCGCGGCGATCGCGAGCGGCGGCGGGGCCGTCGGCCTGATCGCCGGGGGCCTGCTCACCGAGTACCTGAACTGGCGCTGGTGCCTCTACGTCAATGTGGCCATCGCCGCGATCGCGGTTCTCGGCACCTTCGCCGTCCTGCGCGACTCGGGACGCACGGGAGCGAAGCTCGACGTCCCAGGAGCGGTCCTCGGGTGCAGCGGACTCCTTGCCATCGTCTACGGGCTGAGCGAGGCCGAACCGCGCGGCTGGTCCGACGGCCTGGTCGCCGGCCTCCTCGTCGGCGGGTCCGCCCTGCTCGCCGCGTTCGCCTGGTGGCAGGCGCGGGCGAGCGACCCCATGCTCCCGCCGCACATCATCAGGGACCGGACGCGGGCCGGCTGCCTCGTCACCATGACGCTGGCCACCATCACCCTGCTCCCCGTGCTCCTGTTCATGAGCTACTACTTCCAGCTCGTGCTCGGCTACTCCCCCGTCAGGACCGGGCTGGCCTTCCTCCCCATGACCCTCGCGATCATCACCGGTGCGACCCAGGTCTCCGCACGCTTCCTCGACCGGCTCGCCCCCCGCTCACTGATCGTCCCCGGGCTGCTCCTGGCCACCGTGGCCCTGGTCCTCCTCACGCGGCTGACAGTGGACTCCTCGTACGCGTCCCAGGTGCTCCCCGCCATGCTGGTCCTCGGGTTCGGCATGGGCCTGGTCTTCATGCCCGTGATGTCGACGGCCACCCAGGGCGTGGCACGGAGCGACTCGGGGGTCACCTCGGCCACGCTCAACACGGCCCAGCAGGTGGGCGGGGCGATCGGAACGGCGCTCCTCAACACCATCGCGAGCACGGCCGCGACGGCCTACACCGCCGCACACCTCGCAGGTCCGGCGGAGTCGGCCCATAGCGTCCCCGCGTCCCCGGCGCAGCGGTTGATCGAGGCCCAGGGCGTGGTGCACGGCTTCGGTGTCGCCCTCTGGTGGGCGGCTGGCATCATGCTGCTGGGCGCCGCCGCGGCCGCCGTCATGGTCACGGCCCCGGCGCTCGCGCCCCGCCGCGAGGTGCGGGGCGCGGCGGTCGCCGCCCCGACGCCCTGACGGGGCCGGCGCGACGTACGGGGCCTACGGGGCCTGCGGGCCTTGCGGGGTCGGCCGCGCGGCCGGCGGGAGGAGGGTCGCGGCGATGCCCGCGAGCACCGCCGCCAGGCCCGCTTCGAAGCCGGCGTCCTGGTCGCGGAACATCTCCGGGCCCGCCTCGGCCGTCAGCGGGAAGCCGGCGAGCCGGTCGGCGCGGGCCTTCAGGTCGTAGCCCTCGCCGTCCGAGCCCGGCAGCGGGCCCATCGACTGCTCCTCGATCACGTACCCGATGGTGTAGCTGTACGCGGTGAACCAGGCCCGGGCCGCTCCGGCAGCCGTGAAGCCGCCCGCGACGAGCGTCCGCAGATGGGCCTCCATGGGAGCGGCGTAGCTCATGTCGGTGAAATGCGTACCGCTGTAGACCTTGGCTCCGTCCCGGTAGCGCAGCAGATGCCCCCGCAGGCCCCGCATCGCGGCCTCCAGTGCCTGCGTCCAGTCGCGGGGCGGTCGGGCCGCGTCCAGGTCCGCCGTCATCCGGCGGAACATCTCGGTGGCCATCTCGTCGAGCAGGGCCTGCTTGTCCTTGAAGTGCCAGTACAGGGCGGGCGCCTTGACGTCCAGCTCCTTGGCGATGGCCCGCAGGGTCAGGCCCTCCAGGCCCACGTCTCCGAGCAGCCGCAGGGCGGTGGCGGCCACCGTCGCCCGGTCGAGCCGGGCCCGTTCGGGTTTCGCTTCTCGTTCTTCTCTCACCACCTTGACAACTTAACAGCGTTAAGCACATTCTCGTACCCATGACCGAACTTAACAACGTTAAGGAAATCGGGGCTCCCGACGTGCTCGTCGTCGGCGCCGGCCCCACCGGACTGACCCTGGCCCTGGACCTCACCCGCCGCGGCGTGCACGCGCTGGTCGTCGAGCGCGCCGAGAACCTCTTCCCCGGCTCACGGGGCAAGGGTCTGCAGCCCAGAACCCTGGAGGTCTTCGACGACCTCGGCGTCGGGGACGAGGTGCGGGAGGCCAGCGCCCACGCGCCGATCGGGCAGATCTGGCAGGACGGCCGGCCCGTGGGCGAGCACGACATGCTCGGAGACGCCGACGTCGGCGGCCCCACGGACACCGAACCGCATCCGCGAGTCCGCCTCCTGCCCCAGTGGCGCACCCAGGAGATCCTGTTCGAGCGACTCACCGGGCTCGGTGGCCGGGTCCGCTTCGGCGTCGCCCTGACCGGCTTCGACCAGGACGCCGACGGGGTGAGCGCGTACCTCTCGGACGGCAGTACGCTGCGCGCCGCCTACCTGGTCGCCGCCGACGGCGGCCGCTCCACGGTCCGCAAGGCCCTGGAGATCGGCATGACCGGCGAGACCGTGGATCCCGCCCCGATGGTCGTGGCCGACGTCCGGCTGCGCCCCGGCGCCCTGGACCGCGACCACTGGCACCTGTTCCCGGGCCCGGACGGCGGCTTCGCCGCGCTGTGCCCGCTGCCCGGCACCGACGAGCACCAGTTCGTGGCGCGGACCGCCGATCTCGACATCCCCGCCGCGGTCGCCGCCCTGACCCATCTGGGCGCGCAGGACGTCGTCGGGGTCCGGTGGGCCTCCGACTTCAGGCCCCGCGCCGCCATGGCCGACCGGTTCCGCGCCGGCCGGGTGCTGCTCGCGGGCGACGCGGCCCACGTGCACTCCCCCGCCGGCGGCCAGGGCCTCAACACCAGCGTGCAGGACGCCTACAACCTCGGCTGGAAGCTCGGACAGGTACTGCGCCACGGCGCGGACCCCGCGCTCCTGGACACCTACGAGCAGGAGCGGCAGCCCGTCGCCGCGCACGTACTGGGACTGTCCACGCGGATCCACCGCGGCCAGGAGGAACGCGGCGACGCCACCCGCCAGCTCGGCCTGGGCTACCGGGGCGGCCCGCTCTCCGAGGGGGCCGCGGGCGCCCTGGAAGCCGGGGACCGGGCCCCTGACGGCCCGCTGCCGGACGGGCGCAGGCTCTTCGACCTGTTCCGGGGGCCGCAGTTCACCCTGCTGGCCGTCGGCACGGATGCCGAACTGCCGCCCGTGAGCGCGGGCTTCCTGCGCGTCCACCGGATCGGACCGTACGAGCCGTACGGCAAGGGGCTCTTCCTGGTCCGGCCCGACGGGTACGTGGGCTGGGCGGGCGAGGACGCGACCGGACTGGCCCGCTACCTCGCCCGCCTGGCCCGCCCCGGCTCACCCGTGACGGCCGGCTGAGGCGGGCAGCTGAGGCGGATCCGCCGTCAGCGCAGGGTGGGGATCACGTCGTTCGTCTCGTCGACTTCCACGGGCCCGGTGGTGCGCCGGCCGAGCGCTTCCGGGGGCGTCTCGTCCGCGCAGACGGTGCCCGGTGCGGGCAAGGCCAGGGTGGCCAGGTAGTCGTTGACGAGCGCGCTGACGCACGCGCTCCGGTTGTAGGCGGTGTGACCCTCGGCGTCGAAGGTCAGCAGCCGTCCGGCGTCCAGCGTCCCGGCCAGGGCCACGGCGTCCCGGTACGGGGTGTCCGGGTCACCGGTCGTGCCGAGGACCAGGATCGGGGCGGAGCCGGCCGCCCGGTAGGAGCCCTCGTATCGGCTCGGGCGTTCCGCCTGCCACTGCGCGCAGGCGGGCGCGTGGTTGTGGTCGTAGGTGGGCGGTCCCAGGCCGATGGGCAGTCCCAGCAGGGGCGCCGAGGCAACCTCCGCGCTGAGCAGGCCGCCCAGGAGGAGCCGGCTCGTCGGGTAGACGCGGTCGGCGCACTCGACGGCCAGGTTGACGTTGAGGAAGTCGAAGGACCCGGGTGAGGGGGGTGACAGCAGGAAGGAGGTCTTGTGCGCCTGGGCCGCGGCCAGCGCCTCGCCCAGGTAGGGCCAGATCTCCTTGCCCGAGTTGATGTTGAACATCAGGCGGTAGGCGAGGGTGTAGCCCGTGGCCGGGCGTCCGCTCGGGGTGATGACGGGATCGGCGTCGAGGTCCCGCTTGAGCTGTTCGAAGGCCTCCCGGGCCTTGCCCTCGCCGAATCCGCAGGCGGTGGGGTTCTGCGTGCACCAGTCGAGGAACCGGCCGACCGCCGCGTCCAGGGCGGTGAACTGCGTGGCGTCGTAGGCGTACGGCACATCGGCGTAGCGGCGCGGATCGTAGGCCCCGTCCAGAACCATGGCGCGCACGCGCCGGGGGAACTGGGCGGCGTACACGGTGCCGACGTAGCTGCCGAAGGAGCGGCCGTAGAAGGTGAGCGTCTCCTCGCCGAGGGCCTGGCGCAGCAGGTCGAGGTCCTTGGCGTTGGACCCGGTGCCGATGAACGGCACGAGGCCACCGGCGCGTTCCCGGCAGGCGGCGGCGAACTCCTGGCCCTGCCGCAGGGCGGTCTGCAGGGCTCCGGGTCCGGGGACGCCGCGCGCGGCGTCGACGGCGGCCGAGTACTCCGCGTCGTTCCAGCACTCCACCTGGCCGCTGCGTGCCACGCCCCGCATGTCGTACCCGACGACGTCGAAGCCGTCACGGAGGGCCGCGGGGAGCGCGGCGTAGCTGTTGCGGGCGAAGTTCACCCCGGAGTTGCCGGGTCCGCCGGGGTGCAGCACCAGGACACCGGCGCGGTGGGCCGGGTCGGCCGCGAGCCGGCGGGTGACGGCCATCGGGATCGTGGTTCCGGTGGGTTGGCGGTAGTCCAGCGGCACCTGGGCGGTCGCGCACTCGAAGCCGTCGCCCTGGCCGTCGACACAGGGGCCCCAGGTGAGTACGGGTACGGGCGGGGCGGGCAGGGAGGTCGCCGTGGCGGCCCCGGGCCGGGCCCCTAGAAGCGCCGTGACCGCGATCAGGACGAGGGCTATCCCCCACACCACTCGCTTGCGCGCATCATCGGCTGAACGGGTCTGCATGCGGTGAGCTCCCTTGATGGCAGGTCGACGGCAGAGACGGCCCGGTCCGGGGGGAAGGTGTGGGCGCCCGCGCTCGGTTGAGCGGCAGCCTCAGGTTCCCATCCGTGGGGCGGGCCGGGATAGACGGCGGGCCCCACGGGATGCGGAACGTACGGCCCCGGCCTGCGGATTCGGCCCGCCGTCCGGCTGGGCCGACCGGATGAGGGCGGGCCCGGCCGGGGCCCCGCCCGGAGCACCGGCCGGTGGCCGGCAGTGCGCCGACGACCGCGTGGGAGAGCGCCGCCGGGATCCCGGGCGGAGCCGAGGTCAAGCGGTCCGGGCGGCCCCTTCGAGCAGCAGCCGTGCGGCCACCGTCGTCCCGTCGGTGCGTACCGCGGCGGCCACGGCGGCCGCCCGGGCGCGGGTCTCGGGGGCCAGGGCCGTACGCAGCGCGGCCGACAGGGACTCGGCGGCCGGGGGCGGGCCCTCGTGGGCCGCGCCGATGCCCAGGTCGGTGACCCGGCCGGCCCAGTAGGGCTGGTCCGCTCCCTGGGCCAGCACCACCTGGGGCACGCCGGCGAGGGTGGCGGTCGTCGTGGTGCCCGCGCTGCCGTGGTGTACGACGGCGGCCACCCGGCGGAAGAGGGCCTGGTGGTTGACCTCGTCGACGAGGAGGCAGTCGTCCCGGCCGTCGGCCGGGGTCAGTTCGGCCCAGCCCCGGGAGAGGACCGTACGGCGGCCCCCCGCACGGATCGCTTCGACGGCCGCCGGTGCGACCCCTTCGACGGCGCCCGGGGGCATGCTGCCGAAGCCCACGTAGACGGGCGGTGGGCCGTCGTCCAGGAACGCCACCAGTTCGACGGGGAGCGGGCGTTCGTCCGGTGCGCACCACGCTCCGGTCTGCATCACCGCGAGTCCCGTCGGCTGCCACGGGGAGAGGAAGGGGTCCGTGGCGAGCCACGGGCGGGTGGTGAAGGCGTAGTCACGGACGGAGTCCACCGGTGCCAGACCGGCCGCCTCCCGCAGGGTGTTGAGCGTCTCACCGAACATGGTGTTCGCAATGCGGGCGTCCAGGTCCCACAGTGCCTGGTTGTCGGTGGCGTCCGGCGGCAGCGGTTGCCCCCGCCGCGCGGGCGGCCGCCGGTGGGGTGACGGCAGGCTGACCGGCTGGTGGCTCGCGTGCACGTACCGCAGGCCCAGCTTTTCGGCCACCGACCGCGCGGCGGCGGTGACCGGCAAGGGGCCGGTCGCCACGAGCGCGTCCGCTCCTTCGGCCGCAGCGGCGACGATGTCGAACTGTGCGGCCATCAGATCCTCCGCCCGCTGCGCAAGGCCCTGTGCCGATCCCGGCGTCACCGAGGTCACCAGCGGGCGCACGGGGCTGCCCGCCGGCACCAGCTCCACGCCGAGCCCGGCCAGCCGCAGCGCGAACTCCTCGTCGGGCGGCGCGCACACGCGGACCTGCGCACCGAACTCCCGCAAGCGCACCGCCAGCCCCGCCATCGGCTCGACGGCCCCGCGCGACCCGTACGTCGACAACACCACACGCATTCGGTGACTCCCATATCGGCATATCGGCAGAGGCGGATAGCCGTCGATTCCGGCTTCCGTGGGCGATTCTTCGACACGCCCCGGGTCTTGTCGCAAGCCCCCCTCGGACCTGTATGTTGATCATGGCGGGGGGTGCGCAGTGCGCGACGGATTCGAGGCGGGAAGCATCGGCGCGTCGAGCGGCCCCGCCGCGGACCTCGGGCGCGGAGGTCCCCGCAGTGTGGATCCGATCACACCGGAGGCACCCTCCCCGCACGACCACCGGGGACGCTTTTCGGCCCGGCCGCCGACCCCGTGTCGGGCGCCGGGGGTGCGGCCGCCACCGCGCCCACCAGGGGACGGGCTCCGCGAGCAGCCGGATGTGCCGGATGTGCCGGACCTTCGGCTTCGACGGGGGCGGCACGGTTCGCCGGGGCACGGGGCGGGAGTCCGTGCCTGATATATACGGACAAAAGACCCAACTTGGGTGATAGGGGGAAAGTCACTCGATGTCGACCGATAAAGGACCTGACGGTGTGTCAGGCACACGCGCGCGAGGCATAATCGGACCCGGTCGTCTCCGGAAAGCGGTGGGGCCAACGGGGCACCGACCCGCCCCGCAGCCCAACTTCGCACCCGACCGACCGATCCCCGAGGCGTTGCAGATGTCCCTGGCCAGCCGCACCCGCCTCGCGGTCGTACTCACCGCGCTCACCGTCGGCGCCGCCGGGGTGACCACCTGGGCCTACGGGTACGGGACCACGTCGGAGCCGGCGGCCCCCGGGGCGGCGCCCCGCCCGAGTGTGACCGAGGGCACGGTCCTCCAGGTCGTCGCGCATCCCGACGACGATCTCTTCTTCATGAACCCCGACCTGAGCCGCTCCATATCCACGGGCATCAAGGTCACCACCGTCTTTCTCACCGCCGGCGAGGCCGACGGCCACAACGAGGCCCACGGCCCGCACCTGCAGGACCCCGTCGTCCCCGCCAACCACGCCGCCTACGCGGAGGCCCGGCAGAACGGCATACGGGCCGCCTACGCGCAGATGACCACCGGCGACCGCACCAGCGCCTGGCAGCGCCGCTCCATACCCACCGCCGGCGGCGGGAGCGCCGAAGTGGACGTCCTCGTGGCACGGCCCGAGGTGAACCTGGTGTGGATGCAGCTGCGGGAGGCCGGCAGCATCTCGGGGGACAATCCGAACAGCCTGCGCGGACTGTGGGACGGCCGCGTCCCCGCCCTGGGTGCCCAGATGAGCTTGCGGACTCCGGTCAAGCCCGGGTTCTCGTACAACAAGGACCAGGTCATCGAGGCCCTCGCGGGGATCTTCGCGATGTACCGGCCGACCACCATACGGACACAGGACCCGACGCCCGGCCGGACCCGCATCGGCGGCAACTTCCTCGACCACCAGGACCACATATACGGTGCCCGGTTCGTGCAGGCCGCGGCCGAGCGCTACGCGAAGTCCACGGACCGGCCGCACTTCTCCGTCCAGAACTACATGAGCTATCCCAACACCCCCCTGCCGCCTGCACTCGACCCGCAGGCCGCCGCGGAGAAGCTCGGTTACCTCAAGACCTACGCCTGGACCGACCACCAGAACTGGTGCGGCAGCCCCGCCGGCTGCGGCGATCGCAAGACGGCCACCCGGCCCACCGGCGCCGGCTGGACCCGGACCATCCGCTACAGCCGCGGCGATGTCAGCTCCTGGATGACCGAGGGCGTACCGGGCCGGCTGTGGGCCTTCGCCGTGCTGGACGGCCGGATGGCCCACTGGTCGCGCAGCGGACCCCAGGCCGCTTGGCAGGGGCCCGAGTTCCTCGCCGGGACCGGGATGGACACGGGGGCGACGGCGGTCCGGCTCCCCGACGGCAGGGTCGGGGTCTTCGGTACCCGGACCACGCTGGGCGCCACGCCCAAGGCGTACAAACGCGAGCTCGTCTACTGCGTCCAGGCTGCGCCCGACGGCGCCTTCGGCCCGTGGCTGTCGCTGGGCACCCCGGAGACGGACGACACGACCGGCACCTCGGCGATCAGCGCACCGGCCGTGGCCCTGGACGGTACCGGCCGGATGACCGTCTACGTACGCGATTCCCGGCGCACCCTGCGCGCCAGCACGCAGTCGGCCCCCGACGGAGCCTTCGGCGCGTGGGCGTCCCTGGGCGGCTCCGGCCTGCTGGGCGACCCGGTCACCGCCACGGACAAGGCCGGCCGGCGCCACGTGTACGCGGCCACGGCGCAGAGCGTGCTGGCCTGGGTCCAGCACACCCCGGACGCCCCGCTCGGCGCCCCCGTCCCGACCAGGCTGCCGGCGACCACCGGGGCGCTCTCGGCGCGCGCGCAGGGCGACGGAGTCGCCCTGTACTTCCGCCGCCCCGGCGCGGGCACCGTCGCCACGAGCCTGGCCACCGCCGACGGGCCCGTACCGCAGTTCTCCCCGGTCACCGAGGTGGGCGGCCAGGGCGGCTACGGCTCCGTCGGCGTCGCCGGGGACCTGCTCGCGGGCCGCGCGGGTGCGGGCACGGTCGGCGTCTCGGACAGGGACGGCGGACCGTCCTGGTACGAGTCCCAGATGTACTACACGGGCGCCCCGGCTGCCCTGGCCCCCCAGGACGGCCCGCCCGTCGGCGCGGTTCTCGGCCTGGACGCCGGTCTGCACGTCACGACCCCTCCCCGTGGCGCCTCCAAGCTGCGCAGCAGCCACCCTCCCACCGCCCCCTGGTACCCGGCCGTCCCGCCGCCGGAGGGTGTGCCGGACAGCCCCGCGAGTCCCGGGGGACAGCCGTGAGCGGCGCGGGCGACGACGACGGCGAACCGCGTCGGGTCCCGGCCGCGGCCGGCTCCTGACACCGTCCCGCCCCGCTCGGCACGGCGTCCGCGCCGCGCCGTGCCGAGCCGAGCCGAGCCGCCGGGTGAGGGAACGCAGCCCGGTTGAACCCCCACGATGTGTGCGTACGGCAGGCCCGGCGGCCTGCCCTGCCCGCTACGGGCGCAGGGGCGGGGTCGGGAGCCCCTTGCCGTCGAGCGCCACGAGGGCCAGGACGGCGATGGAACCCGTCCACGCCAGGGGCGCGACCGAGTGGGGCCGGCCCGCCCCGTCCACCTTCTCCGGCAGTTCGCCGAGCGCGTTCCGCTTGGAGAGGACCCAGTCCAGGACCCGCCCGGCCTTCTCCGGCCGGCCCGTGCCGGCCCAGGCGAGCGCGAAGAAGGCCGTACTGGGTGTCCAGGCGTACGCGCCCCAGCGCGCCCCGGGATCGTTCCCGGGCGTCAGCCCGCCGTTGGGCAGCAGCAGTTCCCGGTACGTGGTGTCCAGTGCCCCGGCGAGGCCGGCGGGGGCTTGGTTGAAGGGCGGCGCCATGAAGGCCACCGCGCTGTCGTGCCCGTGGCGTCCGTCGACGGTGCGCTGGTAGCCCAGGGGGAGGAAGCGGGTGGAGATGCCGGCGGACAGCCGCCGCGCGGCGCGGGCCCAGCGGGCCGCGTCCTGGGGCCGGTTCGCCTCGCGGGCGAGGTCTGCGGAGGCGTTGAGCCCGGCGAGCAGCGGTGCGGCCGTACCGATGTTCGCGGTGGCCGTCGTCAGCTCCCAGTAGTCGGGGGACGCCGGGGGCAGCCCGTCCGCCCGCAGGGAGCCCGCCGCATGGTCGGCCGCCTTGCGGATCATCGGGTAGAGGGTGGCCAGCCGGGCCCGGCGGGTGGCCCGGGGGGCCGCCTGGTACCACTGCCAGGTGGCCCACGGGACCCAGCCGTTGGCGTCGAGCTGCGGGCTCCTGGAGTCGGGCGGCCCGGATCCGTCGAGCTTCGTCCGCGCTTCCCAGGTCCCGTCCGCGCGCTGGGTCGCGGCGCTGTAGCGCAGGATCCGGTGGGCCTCGGCGTCGTGGCCGGTGTGCGCGAAGGCCGCCGCGGCGAAGCTGGAGTCGCGCGGCCAGGAGTACTTCCAGCCGTGGCTCCAGCCCGCCGCCACGGCGCCGTTGGGGCGGAGCAGGGCGCGCATGGCCAGCAGGGCACGCTCGGCCGCCGCGCGCTGTTCGGGCGAGGCGCCGGGGACCCGGCCGGAGGCCAGCCAGGCGCGGCTGCGTTCGATCTGCCGCAGGGCGGGCGGATGGCCGGCGGCGACCACGATCGAGGCCGTCTTGGCGTCGGGAAGGTACATCCACCGGCCGGAGGCCAGCCGCAGGACGTGGCTCCCCGTGACGTAGCGCGCGTCCGCGGCGAGGGACGGCGGAACGCCTTCGGCGCCGGTCGCGTTGGACAGCAGGCCGGCGGTGGGGGCCTCGAGCGCCGTCGGGCTGGCGTGTCCGGGCGCGGGGTCGGAACGGCCCCGGTGGCCCACCGGCATGGCGAGGGGCGCCGGGCCGCCGTCCTGCTGCCCGATGTCCCGGTCCACGGGGCGCCCTGCCTCCTGCGGGGTGGCGTGCCCGGCGTCGTACCGGGTGGCGTGCCCCGGGTGCCGGACGGTGGGATGGCCCGGGGTGCACACGGGTACGGCGACGCTCGCCAAGGCCGCCGTGACGACCGCCCAACGGCCGGGCCGGACACCGGGCATCGTCGCTCCTTCCGCCGGCCCGCGTGCGTGCGGACCCTGCTCCCCCATGCTGGGAGAGTCCCGCGCGGGCCGCCACGGCAGGCCCGCCGCGCGGGTGACCCGGGAGTGCGCAGGGGCCTCGTGGCCCCGTACCCGTCCTGGCGCACCCAGGATGCCGGGTGCCTCGGGCCGTGCACATCATGGGTTTCCGCGGGCCCCACGGTCACCGCGGGCGGCGGGCGCGTCGGCCGCCTCCCCCGGCCGGATTCGGCTGCGAAGGACTGATAGATGAGCACAGTCGAGTGCCAGGGCGAGACCGACAAGGAGAAGGTGAGGGACGCCGGTGGCCGGCGGCGTCCGCTCCTGCGCGGAGTGTTCGCGGCCACCTGGTGGGTGCCGGCCGCGACGGCCGGTGCGCTGGTCGCCGTCGGATGCTTCCTCGGCCTCTACCTGCGGCCCACGTCCGACGACTGGTGCGCCGCGTGGAAGTCGCGCGACATGGGGCTCTTCGGCATCACCTCCGACTTCTACATGACGCAGAACGGCAGGATCACCAACGCCTTCCTGAGCGGGATCATCTACGGCGACGGACTGGTCGGGGCCAAGGTCCTGCCCACCGTCATAGCCGTCTCGTTCACCGTGGGACTCGTGCTGCTGGGCCGTGAATTCGTCCGGTTCCTGGGCGGCAGGGCGCGGCTGCCGGTCCTGATCGCTTGCGCCCTGGTGATCCAGGCCCTGGTCTACTTCGCGGGCCCCCGCAGCTATCAGGCCCTGCTGTGGGCCCCCGCCACGATCTCGCACACCGTTCCCAGCGTCATCGGCGTGTGGGCGCTCCTGCTGGCCCTGCGGACCGCCTCCCACCCCCGTACGGCCGTCCGGGTGGCCGGCATGGTCGCCGCGTTCCTCATCGCCTTCGCCATCGGCACCTTGAGCGAGCCGTTCGCGCTCGTGAGCGGAATCCTCGCGGGGCTGGTCGGGCTGGTCTGCCTGCCCCGCCTCGGACTGGCGCAGAACTGGCGTCCCTTCACCTGGTGCCTCGTCTGGTGCTCGGGCCTGGTCATCGGCCTGATCGTGCTCTACACCTCCCCCGGCGCCCGGTGGCGCCGGGCGCAGCAGCCGGCCAAGGAGTCCCTGCTGTCCGGAACCGGGCTCCGGGCCACCTTCGAGGACTGGCTGCGCATGTGGGACTCCGTCACCGGCCGCCCGGCCTACCTCGGCGCCGCGGCCGTCGGCGTGCTGCTGGGGCTGGCGACGGTCCTGGGCAGGGCCCGCCGGGGCGGGCCCGTGCCCGAGGAGCGGGAGCCGCGCCGGACCGTACCGCGCGGCACGCTGACCGCCCTCCTGCTGCTCCCCGTGCTGGTGGTGCTCCTGGGCTCGTTCGCGGTGGCGGTGGGTCTGCGCAGCGGCTACGGGCCGACCGGGTGGACGTACGCGCGCACCTGGACGAGCTACCTGGTGCCGATGGAGCTGGCGCTCTGCGGCTACGGCGCCCTGCTGGGCGCGTGGGGCGGGCGGCGGCTGCTCGAGCACCGCAACGCCGGCCCGGCGCTCCTGGCCGGCGCCGTGGCGGCGGGCTGCCTCGCGCTGGCCTCGCTGGCCGTCCTGGTCCCGGAGGTCCAGCGGCTCACAACCGCCACGGTCGCCCGCTCGGTGGCCTGGGACGCGCAGAGCGCACGCATCCAGGCCGAAGCCGAGCGGGGTGCGACGGACGTGGCCTACGAGCCCCTGTACATCGGCAGTCTCGCCGAGCCCTTCTTCACCCGGACCTACGAGCGGGACTGGGTCGCCTCCTGTGTGTCCAAGTGGTACGGCATCGACCGGATCCACCGCCGCTGAGCCGTCCGTGCCGGGGGGGCACACCGAAGGGAACGGATGACCGATCTCGCCGGCTCCCCCGCAGAGCGGGCCGGGCGCGCCCGGGAGCTCCTGCGCGACGAGGGTCCCGCGGCCGCCCGGATGGTGGTCACGGTGACCGTGGCCTGGCAGGCCGCGTTGTGGCTGGGCGCCGACCAGCCGCCGGTGTTCGCGGCGATCGTCCCCCTGGTGGCCCTGCGCGGTGATCCGATGACGGCCCTGGGCACCTCGCTGCAGCGGATCCTGGGGGTCGTGGCGGGCGTGCTGATCGCGATCGCCGTCCTGAACCTGTGGCGGCCCTCCACCCTCACCCTGGCCCTGGTGGTGGCCCTGGGCCTGGGCGTCGGCATGGTCCTGCGGGCCGGCGGCGCGCTCAACATCCAGGTCGCGCTGTCCTCGCTGCTGGTCTTCGCCAACGCCTCCCCCGATTCCTACGCACTGGACCGTGTGTGGGAGACCGCGGCGGGCGCGGCGGTCACCATCCTCCTCGCTCCGCTGCTGTGGCCGCCGGACCCCCAGCGCGTCCTGGCGGTCGTCTCCGAGGACTGCGGGGCGCGCCTGAGCCGTTCCCTCACCGGCACGGCGGCGGTGCTGGGCGCCGGCCCGGCCGCCGCCCGCGACAATCTCACCCGGGTGCACGCCCACGTCGAGGCCGTGCACGCGGGCGCCGCGCGCGCCCGTGAAGCCGAACGGGCCCTGCGCTTCAACCCTCTGCGCCGCCGTCAGCGCGGCGCCGTACGCCTGCGGGCCGAGCGCGTGGCCGCCGCCGACGGGCTCGCCGTGCACGTGGCGACCCTGGCCGGGGAGGTGGCCGCGTTCACCGGCCGGGAGGACCTCGCTCCCGAGCTCGACCGGGCTCGGGTGCGGCTTGCGGAACTGGCCTCGCTCACCGCCCGAGCCGTCGAGCGGGCCCTGTCGGGAGCCGATCCCGGGGCCGCCGTGACCGCGGCCCGCGAGGGGCTGGCCGCCTACGCCCGCGCGGACGCCCGGCCCGTGGCCGTTGCCCTGCGCCGGCCCTTGCACCGGGTCCTGGACGAGCTGGAGGTCCCGCCCACAGAAGACCAAAGGCCCACTTATGGATGAGCGAGCATTACGACTTCTCCCTTATGGTGGGCGCATGAAGACGATCGGGTTGATCGGCGGTATGAGCTGGGAGTCGACGGCGGAGTACTACCGGATCCTCAACGAGCGGACCCGCGAGCGCCTCGGCGGACTCCACTCCGCCCGCTGCGTGCTCTATTCCGTGGACTTCGCGGAGATCGAGCGCTTGCAGGTCCAGGGCCGCTGGGAGGAAGCCGGCGAGGCACTGGCCGATGCCGCCCGGTCGCTGGAAGCGGCGGGCGCGGAGCTCCTGCTGATCTGCACCAACACCATGCACAAGGTCGCGGGCTCGGTCGAGGCGGCCGTCTCCGTCCCGCTGCTGCACCTCGCGGACACCACGGCAGCCGCCGTCCGCGGCGCCGGACTGCGCCGGGTGGGGCTCCTGGGCACCGCGTTCACGATGGAACAGGACTTCTACCGGGGCCGCCTGGCCGCGGGCGGGCTCGACGTCCGCGTCCCGGATCCCGAGGGGCGTGCGCTCGTACACCGGGTGATCTACGAGGAGCTCTGCCTCGGCATCGTCCGCGAGGAATCGCGTGCGGCGTACCGCCGGGTCGTCGAGGACCTCGTCGCCGGGGGCGCCGAGGGAGTCGTCCTGGGGTGCACGGAGATCGAGCTCCTCATCGGCCCCGCGGACAGCTCCGTACCGCTCTTCCCCACCGCCCGCCTGCACGCCGAGGCGGCGGTGGACGCGGCCCTGGCCCCGTAGATCCGGTCAGGCGGGGTCGAAGACGTCTTCGCGTGCGTCGTCGAGGATGAATCCGTTGTCGAAGCGCACCCGGACGCTCACCCGCAGCGGCTCCGCCCGGTAGGCGGTCCACGCGGGCTCCAGGCCGGCGACCTTCTCCTCCAGTTGCTTCCTGCTCTCCGTCGGCATACCCGCGCCGAAGGCGTCGAGGAGCGACTTGAGCCGCTCGTACTCGCGGGACTCCGGAGTCTGCAGGTCGTGCTCGATCACCCGCACCACGGTGCCCTCGGTACCCGCCGCCAGGGACAGCGACCCGACGACGGCACCGGCCTCCGCCGAAGGGCCCTGCGTCATCGCGACCCAGTCGGTCAGCCAGGTGTCCGCCGCCAGCCTCACCCGCCGGCCTTCTTTCAGCGTCATCGCTTCTTCAACTCTCCGCTCGTTACGTGCCGTGCCATTATCCGTCCCTGTCTTCGCCGTCCCGTCAGCGGCATGCGGACGGCGCTGCCCTGCTGGCCGAGATCTCTGGTGAAGTCGTCGCGGCGTGTCGCGAACATGGCGACAATGTCACGACTGAGACAGGCCGAACCAGTCCGCTCGCGGTCGTACCGCTCTGGACGGCTTGAGCGCCTCACCTGGCGACCCCCTTTGACGATCGCGCCGAACAGTCGGACTCCCGCCCAGCACGACGCGAGCGATGCGAAACCCGGCGTCACGGCGTCCGCCACGAGCACGGACACGATCCGCATGACGCTCCCCGAACGAAGTGACGTGGATGCGAAGCTGTTCCCCGAAGCCGAAGCAACCGAGTTCGCGCCTGCCACTGGCGTTCCGGACTGCCAGGCGGTGCCGGAATGCCACAAGGCCACAGCCGCGGGTCGCATCACGTACGACGGCGTGAAGGTACCGGCGACTCGACCTACTTCAACAGCGACGGCAGCCCCGACATCGATGTACCGCCGGAGCTGATCGGCCGTTACGTCTGGTTCCGGCAGGGTCCCTTCGTCGCGGTGGTTCAGCAGTTGGGCGCAGACACCGTGTCGCGAGGCCCGGATCGCCTCCTGGACATGTCCTCGATGTTCGGCGGCCGGATCGTGAGATTCCAGGGTGGATGAGGGGTCAGCCGGAGGCTGGGTCCGCGATGCGGTAGCCCACGCCTGGGGTTGTCGTGATGACCTGCGGGGCGCCCAGTTTGCGGCGCAGGCGGCCCATGGTGACCGCGACCGTGTTGGTGAACGGGTCTGCGTTCTCGTCCCAGACCTGTTCGAGCAGGGCCTCGGCACTCAGGAAGCCCGGGCTGGCCCGGAGGAGGGCCTCCAACACGGCGAACTCCTTGACCGAGAGCTCCAGGCGGGTGCCTTCCCGCAGGGCGTTGCGGTGCACCGGGTCGAGTTCGATTCCGGCGGCGCGCAGCGTACGGGGCCGGGCCGCGGGCCTGCGGCGGGCCAGGGAGCGGATGCGCAGGATCAGTTCGGGGAAGTGGAAGGGTTTGGCGAGGTAGTCGTCGGCGCCCAGGGTGAGGCCGCTGACCCGGTCGCCGGGCGATCCGGCCGCGGTCAGCATCAGCACCATCGCGCGGTCGTCCCGCTCCGTGATCATCCGGCAGAGCGTGTCGCCGTGGATGCCGGGCAGGTCCCGGTCGAGGACCACCACGTCGTACGCGTTGACGTCGAGCTTGGCGGCGGCGGCCAGCCCGTCGTAGGCGAGGTCGACGGCCATCCCCTGGTCGCGCAATCCTTCGGCGACGACCTCCGCGAGCGAGCGCGCGTCCTCGACGACCAGGATCCTCATGCCGTCCCCCCGTGCGGACCGTACGGGCCGTCGAAGGCGTTCGCCGACGGCATCGCGGCCGTCACCTTCAGTCCGCCCTCCGCCCGGACACGGAGGTCGAGGCTGCCGCCGTGTGCGGAGACGATCGCGGCGACGATCGACAGCCCCAGTCCGGAACTCTCCTGCGATCCCGTCCGGTCGGTGCCGAGCCGCTCGAACGGCTGCGTCAGCCGGTCCACTTGGTCCTGGTCCAGGACGCTCCCGCCGGTCTCGACGACGAGACGGGCCCGGGGTGCGCCGTCCGCGCCGGCGTCGTCCTGTGTGGCGATGCGGATCCAGCCGCCCGCCTGGTTGTGCACGATCGCGTTGTCGATCACGTTCTGCACCAGCCGGGACAGCAGCGCCGGGCTGCCCGACGTCCACGCCTTCGACGTCAGCTCGTCCTCGACGGTCAGGTTCTTCTCGGCGATGGCGCCGGCCCGGTCGGCCAGTGCCTCCCCCGCCAGCTCGGCGAGCGATACGGGGACCCGGTCGGGCAGGACGCCGTGCTGCGCCCGGGCGAGCACGAGGAAGCCTTCCAACAGGCGGTCCACCCGGTCCAGTTCGGTGCGCACCCGGCCCGCGAGCGCGACGGTCTGCGCCGCGGGCTGCGGTTTGGCCACGGCCACGTCGAGCGAGGCCCGGATCGTCGTCAGCGGGGTGCGCAGTTCGT
Source organism: Streptomyces sp. GL_148 (assembly GCF_057834205.1). Lineage (NCBI taxonomy): Bacteria > Bacillati > Actinomycetota > Actinomycetes > Kitasatosporales > Streptomycetaceae > Streptomyces > Streptomyces sp. GL_148. Next base: position 134,816 of record NZ_CM174396.1, read on the forward strand.
GCGAGGCGTTGGCGACGAAGCGTCGTTGCGCGGCGAACGAGGCCTCGAGGCGTGCCAGGAGGCCGTCCACCGTGTCCGCGAGCTCCTTGACCTCGTCGTCGGGCCCGGCCACGGCGAGCCGTTGGTCCAGGTTCTCGGCGGAGATCCGCCGAGTGGCCGCGGTGATCAGGCGCAGCGGGCGCAGGACGTGCCCGGCGAGGATCCGGCCGAGCAGGAGCGAGACGGCCGCCATCACCACGATCGCGATCAGCGAGCCGACCAGGAGCTGCCGGGACTGCTGTGCGTGCACCTCCGCGAGCTGTCGTTCGAGGTCGAGGACGTGCTGTGCGACCCCCGTGGCCGGCTCGCCCGGCGGTGGCCGGCCGGGAGCGGACCGGGTCATGTCGGAGCGGGAGAGCAGGTAGATCAGGGCGATCAGCCCGACCCCGGACAGCAGGAACACCGTGGCGTAGAGAATCGTGAACCGCCGTCCGACGGTCCTGCTCCGCAGTCTGGCCATGACTTCTCTCCCCGTCCCGTCCGATGGGGTCCAGCATGCCCCGCGGCACCTAACAGCGTCATGACAGCGACGGTTCGGACCCCGTTACGGGCGGCTGCGTAGAACCGGAGCATGCTCACACACAACGAACTCCTCCGGCAGGAGTGGACCCGCTTCCTGCGTCCGGCCCGGCTGATCGCCCTGGTCACGGCGGCCCTGATGGTCCTCGCCCTCGGTCTGCTCTACGCCCTCGGCAACCACGCGTCCTGCGCCGGCACCTGCCCGGTCGACCCGACCGGTCCGGACGGCGCCGCGGTCAGTGACCAGTTCGCCTTCATGCACCGGGATCTGGGGCGCGAGGGCAGCATCACGGTCCGGATGACGTCCATGACGGGCACGATCACCTATCCGCCGCCCCACCACGACCAGATCGTCCCGGGCCTGGTGCCGTGGGCGAAGGCCGGGATCATCGTCAAGGACGGCGTCGGCCGGGGATCCTCGTACGCGGCCCTGATGGTCACCGGCGAGCACGGCGTGCGGATGCAGTACGACTACGGCCACGACATCGCCGGGAGCTCCGTCAACGGCGCCGCGGTCTCGGCCGAATCGCCGCGGTGGCTGCGGCTGACCCGGGCGGGCGACACCGTCACGGGCTACGAGTCCTCCGACGGCGAGCGGTGGGTGAAGGTGGCCGCGGTGAAGCTCGCCGGGCTGTCCGAGACCGCGCAGGTCGGGATGTTCGCCACCTCTCCCGGAGACCTGACCCTGCGCCCGGTCGGCCTCGGCGGCTCCACCGAGCAGGTGCGCTTCACCCAGGCCGCCGGTTCCTTCGACCGCATCGGCCTGGAGGGCGCCGCCGCGGGCGGGAGCTGGCGGGCCGAGACGATCGGCGAGATGAACAACACCGACTGGGAGAAGCAGCACAGGGCGTCCGGCGCGGTGGAGGAAGGCGGCACGATCACCGTCACCGGAGTCGGTGACATCGGGCCCATGGCCACCACGGGCGGCCGCCCCGTGGAGGGGATGCTGACCGGTCTGAGCCTCGCCCTGCTCATCGTGCTCGTGGTGGCGGTGCGGTTCGCCGGTGGCGGGTCCGGCCGCCGTCAGCCGCTGGACGGCGCGCCGCTCACCCGTGCGGTGCTCGGGGCGAGGGCCGTCGTCGTGGGGGCCGTGACGTTCGTGACCGGGCTGCTCGCCGTGGGCATCGTGGTGCCGGTCGGCGTCGCGGTCCTGAAGTCCAACGGGGTTCCCGTCGTCGGGCTTTCCGCGCTGACCGGGGCGCGGGTGGTCATCGGTGTCGCCGCGGTGCTCGCCCTCACGGCCGTGCTCGCCCTTGCCCTCGGCGCGGTGTTCAAGCGCCGCCGGCTGGCGGTGCTCGTCGCCGTCTCGGCCGTCGTGGTCCCGTACGCCGTGAGCACCGTCCCCCTGCTGAGCGACGGTTTCGCGCAGTGGCTGCTCCGGGTGACTCCGGCCGCCGGTTTCGCCGTCCAGCAGACCCTGGTGGAGTATCCGCAGGTCACCGCCCACTACGCGCCTTCCGCCGGGTACTTCCCGCTGCCCTGGTGGGCCGGGGTCGCGGTGCTGTGCACGTACGTGGTGGCCGCCATGGCCCTTGCGCTGCGCCGCCTGCCGCGGAGCGGTGAGCGGGCCGGTGCTCCGGCCGCCGTCCCAGTGCGAGAGCGCGTGCCAGGCGTCGCGCGGCAGACGGGAGTTTGACGACAGGCCCTAGGGGGCCGAGGACCGGAGACGGCCGGCGGCGGCGCGGGAGCTATCGGCTCCCGCGCCGCCGCCGCCGCCGTCGTCGTCGTGTGTGCTGCGCCCGCCCGTCCGCCGGCTACCGGCGGACGTTCCAGTCGACGGTGGTGCGCAGCGTGCGGGCGATCTCCGGGTCGCGGACCGAGGGGGTCCGGTCCTCCGCGGTGACGGACAGGGTGTGGGTGCGGAGGTCGGGGAGCCGCAGCTCGGCGACCGTGACGTCGGTCCGGCCGGCCAGGCGCTTGACCTCGCGGCCGTCGAGGTACCAGCGGACCAGGAGCTGACGGCCGTCGGCGCCGGTGAGCCGGGGCACGGCCGCCTTCGCGGTGTGCGCGGTGCGCAGGGTGCGGTCCGTCGGGGTGAGCGGGGTGACGGCCCTCGCGTGCTGGTAGAAGCCGGCGATCATCGCCTCCACGCCGGGGAGGTTGAAGGGTTTGCCCAGGACCCGCATCAGCGAATTGTCGGTGGGGCGGTGGATCCCGGTGACGAAGTAGCCGCCGCCCTCGTACGCGCCCACGGCGCCGCCGTCCGGAGAGGGCTCGCCGAGCCAGCGGTACCACTTGGCACGCTGGCGGGCCATCCGGTCGGCGGACAGCTTGGAGGTGTTGGACTCGGCGGGCTCGGGGCCGGTGTACTTCTCGTAGTCCGGGACCCCGGGGTAGAAGTACTCGTCGGCGAGTTTGCCGAGCGAGTGGCCCGTCTCGTGGATGGCGACCTGGCCTGACTTGGCGTTGTCCGCCGAGGCGGTGGAGATGCCCTCGTAGCCGAGGGTGGCGCTGGGCTCGTTGTAGCCGGCGCCGCCGTACTTGGCACTGTTGGCCAGGACGATGACCAGGTCGGCCTCGGGCGCCCTGGCCACGTAGGAGTCCACCTTGGGCTGGTCTATGCACAGGAGCCGCTCGATCTCCTCGCACCAGAAGTACGAGCCGAGGGCCGTGTCGCGGACGGCCGCCCGGTCGGGGTCGCCGGAGACGCCCGACTCCCGGGAGACGGCGTCGACCGTCCAGACGTTGAAGAGGTTCCGGTAGGTGGCGTACGGCTCCACGGCCGTCACCTCGGCCCACTTGGCCTGGGCGTCGGTGTGGAACTTCGCCAGCTCGGCCGCGGTGTAGCCGTCACCGATGACGACCACGTCCAGCCGGTCGGCGGTGGGTCCGTTGTCGACGAGCTTGACCACCTCGCCGTCCGCCGCGCGCTCCGCTTCGGAGAGCCGGGCGCCCGTCCCGGCCGGCCGGTCGGCCCGTGCGGGGACGCGGGCGTGGCCCGATCCTGCCTCACCGCCCTGCTCCGGCCCCGGAATCTCCACCACCAGCCGGGGCACGACCGGGGCGTCGGCCGCGCGGACGGGCCCGGCGGCCAGCAACGCGGCGGTCGCGCAAGCCGCCGCGACGGCTGCCCGCAGGACCGCCCGGGCAGCCGGGCGTCTGACGTGGTGCATGAAGTCCTCCTGCGATGACGGGAGTTAAACCGATGTGTAAGCACACTGAATCGGTTGCTTAAATTAGGTGGCGCGCGACGGGTGCGCAATGCCCTGCTCCCCCTGAATACTGGGCAGTTCGAGCAACCAGGGGGATCTCATGGACGAACCGGCCGAAATCGGCCGCAGGGTTCAGCGCATGCGCACCGAACTCGGCCTGACACAGCGCAAGTTGGCAGAGCCTGCGTACACCCCGGCCTATGTCTCCACCCTGGAGTCGGGGAAGGTGCGCCCCTCGGAGGCAGCCCTGCGCTTCCTGGCCGGGCGGCTCGGCACCTCTTACGAGGAGCTGGCCACCGGACGCCCCGCCGGGCTGGCCACCGAGCTGCGCCTCGCCCTCACCGACGCCCAGCAGCTCCTGGCCTCCGGCGCGGCGGGCGAGGCCGCCGTCCACTACCGGCGCCTGCTCGCCGAAGCGGAGGACCTCGGGTTCACCGACGAGCAGGTCGGGGCGCTGCTCGGACTCGGCGACTGCGCCCTGGAGACCGGTGAACTCCCGGATGCCATCGGGTACTTCGAATCCGCCGAACGACTACTGGCCGACGAGCCGCTCCCCCGCCGCGCCCGCCCGATCCGCGGCCGCGCGGTGGCGCACCTGCTGGCAGGGGAACTGCGCTACGCCTGCTACCTGCTCGAATCCACCATCGACGAGCTGGGGGCGAGCGGACTGGCCGACCCCGAGGCGCTGCTCCTGCTCTACGCCGCGGTCATCGGGCCGTACATCGACATGGGCGCCCACGCCCGGGCCGCCCATGCCGCCGAGCTCGCCCTGGCACTGGCCCCCCGGGTCACCGACCCGGCCCTGGTGGCGGGCATGCACCGGCAGGTCGCCCGGACGTTCCTGACCGAGGGGCGGGTGGCCGACGCCGACGCCTCCCTGGCCAAGGCCCAGGCGATCTACGGGCAGCTACAGCTGCGGACCGATCTGGCGCACTGCCACTGGATGCGCGGCTACGTACAGGCCCAGGACGGGGACCTCGCCTCCGCCGAGCGGGAACTGCGCACGGCGCGGGACATGCTCTCGGCCGGGCGGGCGGCCCTGTACACCGCGCAGGTGGAGGTCGAGCTCGCCGACGTATTGCGCCGGCTCGGCCGGTACGAGGAGGCCGCCGGGCTGCTCTCGGCGCTGCTGGCTCTCGGGGACAGTCACGGCGCCGTCCACGCGGGCGGCGCGCACCGGCTCCTCGGCCTCATGGCCGAGGAGCGGGGCGAGCCCGAGGCCGCGGAGGAGCACTACGTGCAGGCCCTGGCGCTGCTGGAGCGCAGCGGGGCGACGGGCGACCTGGCGGACCTGTGCCGACTCCTGGGTGATCTGCTGCGCCGGGCCGGCCGCACCGAGGCGGCGCTGGACGCCTACCGCACGGGCCTGGGCCATCGGGCGGCTCCCGGCACCACCACGCTGGGCCCCGCTCCCGCGGCGCCGGCGTTCCCGCACCGTCCGGCGGCGCGGTAGCGGGGCAGCGGTGGCCCGGTAGCGGGCCGGTCGGGGGCGGGGGCGGGGGCGGGGGCGGTCGTCGGCTAAAGGTCGATCCAGTAGCGGCGCTTGGGGCCGATCAGGGTCTCGCGGACGTCTTCCAGCACGCCACCGTTGCTCTCGATCGTGCGGATCGAGGCCTGGTTTCCGGGGTCGCAGGTGAGCAGCACCCGGTCGATCCCCAGCAGCCGGGCCTCGTGCTTGACCTCACCCAGAGCCCAGGTGGCCAGGCCCCGGCCACGGGCCGAGGGGCGCACGCTGTAGCCGATGTGGCCTCCCGCGTCGAGCAGGAATCCGTTCAGGTAGTGCCTCAGGTCGATGGCGCCCAGGTACTCGTCTCCTTCGGCGATCCACCAGTACGTGGCGTGGACGCGTCCGTGTTCGAGCGGCACCGAGCGGTCCCCGTACCGTCGCAGCCGCTCCGTCCAGGCGGCGAAGCCCTCCGGGGTGTCCACGTCGTCGTCGGAGCCGAGCCCGGCGCCGTCCATGTGGGCGTCGGGCCCCCATTCCTCTTGCGCGGCGAGCCAGGAGGCGTACAGACGGGGGGTGGGCGTGATCAGCTCGGGCATGAGCGGACGATAACAGTCCACGGATTGGGTCCCGGGCGGGCGTGGGGACGTACGGGCTGTCCGGCATGCCGGACAGCCGCCGAGGCCAAGAGGTGCCGCTCGTCGACCTGCGGCTGTCGCCCGGATGCCTGGCGGAGGTGGTGGCGCGACTGAGGGGGGACCGGGGTCTCCCCCTCTTTTAGTCAATGGGCATCGATTATATTTGGGTCATGACCGAAATGCCCCGTGGTGTGGATGCCCAGCGTGTCCACCACGCCTTGGCCGCACCGTCGCGTCGGCGTCTGATGACCCTGCTGCGGGAGGCGGACGGCCTGCTGGGCGTGGATGACATGGCCGCTGCCACGGGGCTTTCGGTCGCCACCGTCCGCCACCACCTGGCCGCTCTGGCGAAGGCGGGCCTGGTCACGGCCACCGCCTCGGCCGGGCCGGGCCGGGGCCGCCCCAGACTGCGGTACGCGGCCATCCGGCCCGATCCCCGGGAGGAACCGGCGGACACCCCCTTCCGGGAGCTCGCCCAGGCCCTGGCCGAGGCGGTGGGGGGCGGCCCTGGCGCGTCCCGCGAGGCCGGCCTCGACTGGGGGCGCCGGCTGGCCGGGAGCGGTCCGGCGGCGGAGCGGGTGTTCGCCGCGGCCGCCCGGATGGGCTTCGCACCCCGGGACGCACCGGGGCCCGACCCCGGCACCCGGCGGGTACTGCTGCATGAATGCCCGTACCGGGAGCTGGCCCGGGACCGTCCCGAGGTCGTGTGCGCCGTCCATCAGGGCGTCCTGGACGGCCTGCTGGAGTCCAGCGGGACCACGGTGCGGCTGCTGCCCTTCATCGGCCCGGACCTGTGCGCGGCGGACCTGCGCACGGCGGACCCAGGCACGGCCTGACCCGGGCACGGTGGACCCGGGCACTGCGGACCCGGACACGACCTGACCCGAAGGTCAGCCGCGGGGACGGTTGCGGCGGCGGTACTCGTCCGTCGGGACGCCGCCCACGCCCCAGTCCTCCAGAGCGACCTCGTCGATGAGGACGAACGTGGTCGCCGGGTCCTTGTCGAGGACCTTGACCAGCAGGTCGGTGATGCCCGCGATGAGCTCGGCCTTCTGCGACGCGGTCGCGCCTTCACGGGTGATCTTGACATTGACGTACGGCACGGGGATTCCCTTTCTTGTAGCGGTGACGTGCAGGGGGGCGTACTCGGGTGGGGCAGGGGCCTCAGATGCGGCGGCCCGTCACGTGGCCGCCGTCCACCCGCAGGGCGTGGCCGGTCACGAACCCGGCGCCCGCCAGGTACAGCACGGCATCGGAGATCTCGGCGACCTCGCCGACGCGGTCCTGCAGGGCGAGACCGCCGTAGGAGTCCACGTCGGCGCCCGCGTGCAGGGGGGTGCGGATGATGCCCGGCGCGACGAGGTTGACGCTGATCCCGTCGGCGGCCAGCTCGGCCGCGAGGCTCGTCGTCAGCGCGTGCACACCGCCCTTGCTGACCACGGGCGCCGAGGCCGGAAAGCCGGCCAGCGCGTGGTCCACCAGCACGGTGCCGATGTTGACGATGCTGCCGCCCTGCCCCTGGGCACGCAGGGCCCGTACGACCGCCTGCGTGGTGAGGTAGGTGCCCTTGAGGTTCCCCGTCAGATAGCCGTCGAGCTCATCCTCCGTCACCTCGGTGAAGGGCTTCGGCTCGAAGGTGCCGGCGTTGTTGACCAGGACGTCGATCCGCCCGAAGCGCTCCAGCGCCGTACGGACGAGCGCTTCGCCGGTCTCCCGGGCGGCGGTGCCGCCCGCGACGGACGCGGTGCGTTCCGGATGCCCGAGGCCGGCGGCGGCCTTGGCGAGACGGTCGGGGTCGCGGCCGTTGAGGACGACGTTCGCGCCGGCCGCCAGGAAGGCGCGGGCGATGTCGAGGCCCATGCCGCTGGAGGAGCCGGTGACGATGGCCGTGGTGGTGGAGCTGGTGCTGGTGCTGGTGACGCTCATGGAAGGTGTCCCTTTCGTGGGCGGCGGCCGGGGAGCCCCGGTGGCCGACACCAGAAACCTAGGAGCCCTCGACCCATAACACCACGACGAAATATGGAGCATGTGATAATCCAGCGTTATGGATGTGGACTTGCGTGACCTGGAACTCCTGGAGGCCACGGCCGAGGCCGGCTCGCTGACGGCCGCCGCCGAGCGGCTCTACGTCAGCCAGCCCGCGCTGAGCCAGCGGCTCACCCGGCTGGAAGCCCGTCTCGGGATGCCGCTCTTCGACCGCAAGGGCCGCCGGCTGATCCCCAACGCCGCCGGCCGCCGGCTCCTGGTCGCCGCCCGCCACGTCCTCGGCGAACTCGAATCGGCCTCGCGCGACCTGCGGGAGCTCCGCGACGGGCGGGACCGGCGCGTGCGGTTCGCCGCGCAGTGCAGCACCACCTTCCCGTGGCTGCCGCCGGTCCTGCGCTCCTTCCGGGCGCGCGAGCCGGACATCGAGGTCCGGATCGAGACCGTCGCCGACGACGCGCCGATCCCGGCCCTGCTCGCCGACCTGGTCGACGTGGCCCTGGTGACCAAACCCGACTTGCAGATGGACCGGGTGTCCCTGACCAGGCTGTTCGAGGACGAGATGGTGGCGGTGGTGCCCGCCGGGCACCCGTGGGCCTCCCGCGCGCACGTGACTGCCCGCGATTTCGACGGCACTGACCTGGTCCTCTACGACTTCTACGACCAGAAGCGCATCCCGTCGATGCCACTGCCGATCCCGGCCGGGGCGCGGCCCGCCCGCATCACCACCATGCCGGTGGTGACCGACCTGGTGATCGAGATGGTGGCGGGCGGCCAGGGGCTGGCGGTCCTGCCCAACTGGGTGGCCTCCCCCTACGCGGCCTCGCACGATCTGGCCCTGGTCCGCATGGGTGCGAAGCCGCTGACCCGTACGTGGTTCGTCGCCACCCGAACCGGCTCTCGCCCGCCCCACCTGGAGGCGTTCGTCGAGGAACTCGTCGCCCGTCTCGAAGCGCCCCGCGTGGGCTGAGGCTCCGGCTCGGCATGGGGGATGGTTCTCCTCTCGGTCTGGTGATGAAGGCGTGCAGGGGATGGGCACAAGCTCTGAACCAGCGGGAGCGCTCCCACTGTGCAGACGCGACTCCACGCCGTCAAGGTCCGTGAAGAGTCGAAGCCGTTCCCAGGGGAATTTCACCAACTCCTCTTTTGCTTGGCGTCAGTTGCAGCTACGGTCTGGCCCAACCAGTGGGAGCGATTCCGTCAGTCGGCGCGCCGTCAGAAGCGCGCCCTCGCTGCAAGGACTCCCTCATGCGACACCCCCCACGTACGTCCGCGCTGCTCACAACGGCAGCACTCGCGATGGCGAGTTGTGCGCTCGCCGTCATGGGTCCGGCCGCAGGAGCCGCGGCCTCACCCTCCTGCACGGTGACGTACTCGGTCACCGGCCAATGGGCCGGCGGATTCCAGGGTTCGGTCACCGTCACCAACAACAGCTCCGCATTGAACGGCTGGAGCCTCGGCTTCGGCTTCGCGGCCGGGCAGAACCTCAGTCAGGGCTGGGGCGCCAAGTGGTCCCAGACCGGGTCGGCCGTCACCGCCGAGAACGAGACCTGGAACGCCACGCTCGGCACCGGCGGGAGCGTGACGACCGGCTTCATCGCCTCGTGGTCGGGCGCCAATACGGCGCCCAGCGCGTTCACGCTGGGCGGAGCCGCCTGCACCACCGACTCCGGGCCCGGACCCACTCCGACGCCCACACCCACCACCCCCACGCCCACGGGCCCGACACCCACACCCACACCCACCGACCCGACCTCCGGGGCGCCCGAACTGAGCGTCACCGGCAACCGCCTCACCGACCTGAACGGTGCCACCCGCCGCCTCCTCGGCGTCAACCGCTCCGGGGCCGAGTACATGTGCGTCCAGGGCCACGGCATCTTCGACGGTCCCGTCGACGACGCCTCGGTGCGCGCCATCGCCGACTGGAAGGCCAACACGGTCCGCATCCCCCTCAACGAGGAGTGCTGGCTCGGCCTCGACAACATCAAGCCCGAGTACCGGGGCGCGAACTACGTCAACGCCGTCAAGGGCCTGGTCGACCGGGTCCTCTCGCACGGCATGACCCCGGTCGTCGAACTGCACTGGACGTACGGCCAGTACACCGGCAACTCCTCCGGATGCGCCGACGTCCACGCCTCCTGCCAGAAGCCGATGCCGGACGCCCAGTACACCCCGGCGTTCTGGACCTCGGTGGCGAACACCTTCAAGAACGACCGGCGGGTCGTCTTCGACCTGTTCAACGAGCCCTATCCGGACCGGGCCACCTCCACCATCGCCCAGGCATGGACCTGCTGGCGCGACGGCGGTACCTGTCCGGGCATCGGCTACGAGGTCGCCGGCATGCAGGACCTGGTGGACGCCGTCCGCGCGACCGGCGCCCGCAATCTCCTCCTGGTCCCCGGCATCGCCTACTCCAACGACCTGAGCCAGTGGCTCACCCACTCCCCCGCCGACCCGACGGGCAATGTGGCCGCGGCCTGGCACGTCTACAACTTCAACACCTGTGCCAGTGAGGAGTGTTGGGAATCCAGCCTCGCCCCGGTCGCCGCCCGGGTCCCCCTCGTGGCGGGCGAGATCGGCGAGAACACCTGCGCACACGGGTTCATCGACCGCGTCATGCAGTGGTTCGACGATCGGTCCCTCTCGTACCTCGGCTGGACCTGGAACACCTGGAACTGCAACTCCGGTCCTGCCCTGATCACCTCGTACGACGGCACCCCCACCCCATTCGGCACCGGGCTGCGAAACCACCTCCGCGCCCTGAACTGAACGGCATTCCACGAAATGAGCCGCACAGCACTCGGCCCGGTGGGCTGCACGCCCCGTCCCAGAGGGTGCGTACCCGGTCAGGCCTGCGGCGCGCCGCCCCGGCCTCGTAGGGAGCGGTGCATCAGGAGCGCGTAGAGGGACGCCGACACGGCGATGCCGACCGGCAGGGAGAGGTCCACGCCGTCCAGGGCCCGGGCGACGGGGCCGGTGTACAGGGTGTCCACGCAGAGGGCGGCCGCCGCGATGCCCGCCGTCAGGGCCAGCGCTCCCGCCCAGTTGACGCCCCCGGTGTACCAGAAGGGGCTGCCGGGGCTCTCGTCGGTGAGCGCGGGGCCGTCGTAGCGGCAGCGGCGCAGCAGGATGTCGGTCGCGTAGACGGCCGTGCTGGGGCCCAGGACGACGACGGTCAGCTGGAGGAGGTTGCCGACCGTGTCGAGGAAGTTGGAGACGAGGAGCGCGTACAGGGTCACCACGACCCCGAGCGCTCCGTCGACGAGGACGCCGACGGAGCGGCGGACGCGAACGCCGGCGGCCTGGAGGGCGAGGCCGGAGCTGTAGGCGGTCATGGCGTTGTTGGCGATCGTGCCGAGCACGATCGCCAACAGGAACACGGGCGAGAACCAGGAGGGCAGGATGCTCTCCAGCCCGGCCTGCGGTTCGGCCATGTCCACGACGGTCGCGGCGAGGGCGCCCAGCGAGGTGAGGAGGACGCCGGGCAGGAATCCGCCGAGCGCGGTCCAGCCCGCGACGGCCCTCGGGGAGGCCGTTCGCGGCAGGTAGCGGGAGAAGTCCGCGCTGTTGGTGTAGGAGAGCGGGCCCGAGGCGATGAGCGTGAGACCGGCCGCGAGGGTGGCCCACAGGGCGTCGCCGGTCAGTGGTTCGGCGGGCTGTCGGCCCAGGTCGGCGCGGGTGCACACGGCGACGGCGACGACGGCGAAGGTGACCGTGAGGGCGATCGCGATCGGGGGGTAGAGCTTCACCATGGTGGCGTGTCCGTAGACGCCGATGGCCAGGGTGAGGGCGGCGATGACCACCACGACGGCGGTCTTGACCGCGCCGTTCGTGTCGATGCCCGCCTTCTCCACGAGGACGAAGGCGGCGACCGCGGCGGCGGCCAGGTTGAGGGCGATGTAGCAGATGCAGAGCAGCCAGCCGTTGACGGCGATGTTCACCCGGTTGCCGCGGACCCCGTACATCGCCCGCGCGATCACCTCGCTCGGCGTGCCGGAGGCCGGTCCCGAGACGGCGAGCAGGCCGATCGGCGCCCAGAACAGGCTGCCCAGCACGATGACCGCGATGGCCTGACCCAGGCTCAGGCCCATGAGGATCAGGGCGCCGCCGACCACCATGCTCAGGTAGTTCACGTTCGCCGCCGCCCAGACGGGGAACAGCTCGCGGGGGCGGCCGTGGCGCTCCCGGTCGGGAACGTGGTCGATGCCGTGGGCCTCGACCCGGCCGGGCCGGTCCGCATCGGTGTCCGTGCCCGTACCCGTACCCCTGCCCCTACCCGTACCCGTGGATCCCATGGAGCCCTCCGTCTGCGGTCGTACCCGCCTGCGTGTCGTGGCGGAGGCGTTCGCGTCGCTCTCGCCCGATCTTCACGCACCCGGAGGGGAGTCGCGTACGACGACATCAGCGCACTGGGGCGCCGCTACCGGCCGGGGTCCTCGGTCCGCGCCCCTACGGAGGCCGCACGCACGGCAGTTGCCGACCACCGGTACGGTTTCGGCATGGACGATTACGCAACGAATTCGACATCCGGCGACGCGATCCTGTCAGAGTTGATCAAGAAGACCGCGCGTCTGCACCTGGTGGAGCTGGGCGGCGCAGGGGTGTCCCTGGACGCCGTCGCGCGCGACTGCGGTCGTGCCGTCGCCGAGGTGCGGGCCCTCTTCCCGCACCGGGACGACCTGCTGACAGCGCTGGTCATCGATGCCTACCACGCGTCCGGCGCCGCGATGGAGCAGGCCGACGAGGCCGCCACTGCCGTCCACGCGTCGGCGGGTGCGCGGCTGCTCGCGGTCACGCGCGCGCTGCGCCGGTGGTCCTTCGAGCACCCCGCCGAGTTCACGCTGATCTACGGCTCGCCCGTACCCGGCTATCACGCCCCCGAGGACACCGTCCTGCCCGCCTCGCGCACGCCCGGCGTCCTCGCCGGCATCGTGGGCGCGGCCCTGGCGGGCGGCGAACTCACCCCGCCGCGGCGCACGGTGCCCGGGCCGCCGCTGCTGCTGCCGGCCGCCGTGGAGGCTTTCGGCGGCCTGCCGCCGGCTCCGTTCTCGGACGTCATCGAGCGCGGGATCGTGCTGTGGAGCAGCCTGGTCGGACTCCTGGTGTTCCAGGTCTTCAGCCGTACCCACGACAGCGTCCGGGACGAGGCCGCCTTCTTCGACTACGCCATCGCCGTGGCGGCCGAGACCATCGGACTCGTGGTCCCCCTGGACGAGGCGGGCGGGGACACTCGCTGAGGACCGGGGGTCCTTGACAGGGGGCCTTTACCGGCGGGTTACCGTGTCCCTTCATTCGAGGGGGAACAGCGATGTCGCACCACACTGGGTGGACTCACCACCCGGGTCAGCCCGTACCGCCGCAGTGGGGCGGCGGCTGGATGCCACCGCCGGCCCCGCAGCCGGGCGTCATACCCCTGCGCCCGCTCGGTACGGGCGATGTGATCAACGGGGCCTTCGGGACCTTCCGGCGGTACTGGAAGCCCCTGATCGGCGTCATGGCCGTGGTCCAGGGCATCGGCATCCTGCTCGTGGCCGCCACGCTCGCGATCTCCTTCGTGGCCCTGCACGACCGGTTCTCCGCCGTCTTCGATCTTCCTCCGGGACAAGACCCCGAGGGCTCGGACGTGGCGGCCCTCTTCCTGTCCTTCGTACCGGCGGGCGTGGTCCTGCTCGTGGTGATGACGGTGGGCGCCGCGATGTTCAGTGCCCTGTGCCCCGCGTTGATCCAGAAGGCGGTGCTCGGCCGCCCCGCGACCTTCGGCGCGATGTGGCGCCGCAGCTGGTCACGGCTGCCGTCGGTGCTCGGCGCCGTACTGCTCACCGCGCTGATCGCGGGCGGGCCGGCGCTCCTGCTGTACGCGATCTGCATCCCGCTGATCATCATGTCCACGGACCTGGACGGCTCCGGCCCGCCGGCCGCCTTCGGCCTGCTCCTCCTGGGCTCCCTCCTGTGCGTGCCCTTCTCGATCTGGCTCGTGACCCGGTTCAGCCTGGCGCCCGCCGCGGCGGTGTGCGAAGGACTCGGCCCCGTCGCGGCCCTGCGGCGCTCCTCGCAGCTGGTCCGCGACGGCTGGTGGAGGGTGTTCGGGGTTTCGCTGCTCGGGCACCTCGTGGCGATGGCCATCGGGTACGCCATCCAGATGCCGTTCGGCTTCGTCGGCATGTTCGCGATCTTCCCGATCCTGCCGGGGCTGGACGATCCCTCGCCTGACTCCAGCACGCTGATCTTCGGGTTCCTCGTCTACGGGGCCACCATGATGCTCGGCGGTGTCATCAGCTCGCTGTTCCAGTTCAGCTTTCCGCAACTGGTCATCGCCCTGATCTACGTCGACCAGCGGATGCGCAAGGAGGACCTGGCGGCAACGCTCACCGCCGTCGCCTTCCCCGCACCGGCGCCGGGGGCGGAGACGGGGGCGGCGGCTCCCTCTCCCGAGCAGACCTGAGGGCACCGTGGGCCGGGCGGGCCCGCGCCTACAATGCTCGAATGATCTTCATTGTGGTCAAATTCCCCGTCAAGTCCGAGTACGTCGACCAGTGGCCCGAGCTGGTCGCGGAGTTCACGCAGGCCACCCGCGCCGAGCCGGGCAACCTGTGGTTCGAGTGGTCCCGCAGCCTGGAAGAGCCGGACACGTACCTACTGGTGGAGGCGTTCCAGGACGACGCCGCGGAGGCGCACGTCACCTCGCGGCACTTCCGCGCGGCCCTGGAGACCATGCGCCCCCTGGTCACCCGGACGCCGGAGATCGTCAGCACCACCATCGAGGGTGCGACCGGCTGGAGCCGGATGGGCGAGCTCCAGGTCGACTGACACCCCCTTCCCGCCCGTTCCCTCCCGGTCTCGTCTGCCATGGAGCGGCCCGGGAGGGGTGCGTGCGCAACACGTTCAACAGCGGCACCCCCTCCGCGCCGTTGCCCCCGGCCCCTGGAAGCGGTTGATGGCCCGGAGGACGGCTGCACCCCGACGTCAGCGGGACGCCTGGTCAGCCGTACCCGGTTCAGTCTTTGGGGCGATCCCCTGATAGCCCATCGGCCGTAACGCTTCTTCCTACACGCCCCTGAGCTGCGGCGATGATGCCCAACCCGGCGTTCAGCACATCCGTTCCCCTACGCCTCCGCGTCCGCCGTGATCTTGACCCGCCCTAGGTCGTGCCGCTCCCCCGAGATCCCTCCTGAGAGACGGGCGTGACTTCCCTCTTGCCTTGTCCAGAAGACCAGTTGACACCTCCGGCCATCCGGTCCGCCCCGCCCGCGGCGGTTCTGGAGGGCATCGCCGGATACGTTCCGGCCCGGGTGGTCGCCAACGCCGGACTCCCCTCGGCCTGGGGCATCGACGACGCCTGGGTGCACCGCCGCACCGGGATCCGCGAGCGGCGCCGGGCCGACCCCGGAGTGTCGACCGGCGAGCTCGCCCTCGAAGCCGGGCGCCGTGCCCTGGCCGTGGCGGGCGGCGCTCCGGTGGACACCGTGCTCGTGGCTACCTCCACCCCCGGACCGGCCCATGCCTGCCATGGCCCCGCAGCTGGCGACCCGGCTGGGTCTGGGCGGTGCGGCCTCGTGGGACGTGAACGCCGCCTGCAGCGGCTTCCTGTACGGGCTCGCCAGCGCCGCCGGCGCCCTGTTGTCGGGCTGCGCGGACCGGGTCCTGCTCGTTGCGGCCGATCTGTACTTCGGCCACGGTCCGCACCAGTGTCTGGGCCACACCCTGGCGCGCGTCGAGCTCCAGATCATGCTGGAGACCGTCCTGCGCAAGCTGCCCGGCCTGCGGCTGGCCGTTCCCAGAGGAGCGGCTCGTGGTCCAACGGGACACCATCGTCTACGGGTTGCGGGAGCGCCCCGTCACCTGGTGACGCCTCATCCGGCCAAGTATTCGGCCGCTCCTGGATCTTCCGGGCCCACGGAGAACCGTGCGGACCCGCGTCGCGTGGTAGCCGACACGATCGGCATGCACACGAACACGGGGGAACACGGGTGGGATTCGCAAGGAAGGTCAGGACGGCGGCGCTCGCCGCTGCGGTGACCGGGACACTGATCGCGGGAACGGTGTCGGCCGGGGCCCAGCCGGCGCAGGACGGCACGGGGGCTGCGGCAACGGGCAGGCCGAAGGCGGACGCTAAGCCGTCGGCGACGGTGACCCTGATCACCGGCGACCGGGTCGTCGTCAAGGGCGACGGCAGCGTCGAGCGGCTCGTCCGGGGCGCGGGCCGTGAGGGGACGGCCTTCTCGGTGCGTCGCGAGGGCGCGCACACGTACGTCGTCCCGCAGGACGCGCTGCGCCTGGTCGCCGACGCGGTCCTGGACCGGCGGCTGTTCGACGTGGCCCAGCTGGTCAAGGACGGGTACGACGACGCGCACCGCAGCGCACTGCCCCTGATCGCCGGCTACTGGCGGGACGCCTCCGGCGCCGGGACCTTCGGTGCCTCGGGCGACACGCTCGCCCGGGTCGCGCGCGACCGCCGGCCGCTGCCCGCGGTGGCCGGCGAGGCGTTCAGCGCGCCGAAGGCCGACGCGGCGGCCCTGTGGGCGGCGGTCACCGGCCGGGCGAACGCCCGCGTGGCGGGCGCCGCTCCGGTGCCGCCCGTCGCCCACCTGTGGCTGGACGCCAAGGTGAGCGCCAGCCTGGACAAGAGCGTGGCTCAGATAGGCGCGCCCGCCATGCACCAGGCGGGCTACACCGGCAAGGGTGTCAAGGTGGCCGTCCTGGACACGGGGGTCGACGAGACCCACCCCGACCTCAAGGGCGTCGAGACGGCACAGCGGAACTTCAGCAGCTCGCCCGATGCCGCGGACCGGTACGGGCACGGCACGCACGTGGCCTCGACCATCGCCGGAACGGGCACGCGATCGGGCGGCCTGTACAAGGGTGTGGCGCCCGGCGTGCAGCTCCTGGACGCCAAGGTCCTGGGCGACGACGGCTTCGGCGACACCTCCGGCATCGTCAGCGGCATGCAGTGGGCCGTGGACCAGGGTGCGACGGTGGTCAACATGAGCCTGGGCTCCCCCGACGAGCCCGGCGTCGACCCGATGGAGGAAGCGGTCGCCCAGCTCTCTGGCAAGGCGTTGTTCGTGGTGGCCGCGGGGAACGAGGGCCCCGGGGCCCGCACGCTGCGCACGCCCGGCACCGCCCGCGCGGCGCTCACGGTCGGCGCGGTGGACAGGCAGGACCAGCTCGCGGAGTTCTCCAGCCGCGGCCCGAGCGCCGACGGAGTAGCCAAACCGGACATCACCGCCCCGGGCGTCGAGATCACCGCTGCCAGCACCACGCAGAGCCCGGAGCCCGGGCCCGCCGACGGCTACGTCAGCATGTCGGGCACGTCCATGGCCACCCCGCACGTCGCCGGCGCCGCGGCTCTGGTCCGCCAGCAGCACCCGGACTGGAGTCCGGCCCGGATCAAGGCCCTGCTGACCGGCTCGGCGAAGCCCAACCCGGCGCTCAACGCCTACCAGCAGGGCGCGGGCCGCACCGACCTGGCACGGGCCGTCAAGGCCGTCGTCACCTCCGAGCCCGGTTCCCTCGCCTTCGGGACCCGCTCCTGGCCGCACGCCGACGACAAGCCGGTCACCAAGTCCCTCACCTACCGCAACCACGGCACCCAGCCCGTCACGCTCAAGCTGAGCACCTCCGGCACCGACCAGTCCGGCCGCCCGGCCCCGGCCGGAATGTTCACCGTCAAGGACGCCCAGCTGGCCGTCCCCGCCGGGGGCACCGCGAAGACCACCGTCACCGCCGACACCCGCAAGGGCGGTGTCGACGGCGCCTTCGGCGGCACCGTGCTGGCCTCCGGGGGCGGGCAGGCAGTGCGCACCGGCCTCGTGGTCGAGCGTGAGGTGGAGTCCTATGACGTCACCCTGAAGCACCTGGACGTCAACGGTGCGAACCCGTCGACGTACTACACCACGGTGACGAAGCTCGGTGGGGGCATGGAGGGCCGCTTCGAGGTCCCGTACGACCCGAGCGGCACCGTCGTCCAGCGGCTGCCCAAGGGCGACTACCTGCTGGAGGGCGTCGTCTGGGGCCCGGACTCCACCCTGGGCTTCTTCGTCCAGCCGGTGCTGAAGCTCACCGGGAAGACCACGGTCACCTTCGACTCGCGCAAGGCCAAGCCGTTCGCCGTCACCCCGCCGGATCCGTCGGCGAAGCTGGTGAGCGCGTACGCCGGGTTCTACGACGAGGCCGCGGGCGTGGGTGACATGTGGGCCACCGATGGCACGACGCGGATCCTCACCCAGCACTTGGGCCCGGACGCGCCCACCCTGCGGGCGCAGTACAACGGCCTGTGGAAGACGCCGGGGGCGGCGGGCAAGAACGTCGACTACCGGCTGGCCTTCAACCGCAAGGGCACCTGGTTCAACGGGCTCGACCGCAAGCTCACCCGGGCGGACGTCGCCGAGGTGAAGCTCGGCCTCGGCGCGTCGGTCACCGGCGCCAAGGGCCTGATCCACGCGACGCCGACCGGCGAAGACGGCTACACCTCCGGCATCTCGGACCCGTCCGAGCAGACCCTGCCGCTGGCGAGCACGCAGTACGTCAGCGCCGCCGGGGTGCGCTGGAGCTGGGTCGCCTCGCAGGTCGACGCCCGGGGCGAGGCGCGCATGATCTACACGCGGAACGAGGCGTCCTACCAGCCTGGCAAGCGCTACACGCTGAACTTCAACACCGCGGTGGTCGGACCGGACGTGGAGGCCGGGGAGGAACAGGGCGCGTGGCGGACCGGCGACTACCTGGACGCCAACGTCGGGCTGTTCAACGACGCCGGCGGTCACGAGGGTTCGTCCGTCACCACCGGGGGCTTCACCCGGCTGGAGTCCGGCGGCCGGGTCCTCGCGGAGACCGAGCCCTACGGCTGGATCAGCGCCGAGGTCCCGGCCGGCTCCGCGGTGTACCGCCTGACCAAGGAGGCGACCCGGTCCGCCAAGGACACCGCCACCAGCACGAAGGTGCGGGCGAGCTGGACGTTCACCTCTGCCCGCCCGGGCACGGACCAGCGGGTGGCGCTGCCCCTGTCCACGGTGCGGCTCACGCCGAAGCTGAGCCTGAGCGGGACGGCGCCGGCCGGCGGGGCGCTGAAGGTGCCGCTGGTGCTGGGCGGGGCGGCCGCCGGGGAAGGGCAGGTCGCCGCGCTGACGGTGCGGGTCTCCTACAACGGGGGCAAGACCTGGAGCCTCCTCGCGGTGGCGAAGGACCCGGAGGGCGCACGGTCGGTGACCGTGAAGCACCCGGCGTCGGCCAAGGCCGTGACGTTCCGGGTGGACCTCAGGGACAAGGCCGGCAACACGGTGCGGGAGACGATCACGAACGCCTACCTCCTCGCGCCCTGAGCCGACCGTACGACGCTCCGGCCCGGCCCGGCCCCGCACCGCGCGGGTGCCGGGCCGGACCCGTGCCGGGGCGTGGTGTGACCCGGCGGTGTGCCTGCCGCTTCGATCGCTCCGGCCCTGGGCGCACGCCGGCCCGGCAGTGCGGCGTGACGCCTGAGCACGGTCAGCACCGGCGGTGCCACCACGCCGACTCCGCCTCCGCCATCGGCTCGTGATGCGTTCGCCCGAGAAGCACCGCGTCCAGGCGCTCGGTCTGTACCCGGAGTTCGGCCGCGGCCCTGGGCGGCAGCATGAACAGAGCCTCTTGCAGCTTGTCCCGGGCCCAGCCTTCGCCGCAGCACGGGCAGGTGAACTCGGCCTCCCACGGCCTCCACCGGCGCTTGGTGCCGTGCACGCGCACGGACCACACGCTCAGTGCCACGGCCACGACGCCCGGGGACAGCCGCTCCCGTTCGAGCACGCGGACGGCGGCATTCGCCCCTCCCGACAGGCCCGGGACATCGCGGTACCGCACGGAGGGGCTCCCCCGACCGCGTTCCCGCGGGCGAAGCGAAGCCGGTGATCTACGCGGCACGGCCCCTTCGAATGCACGTCATGGACGGCATCCTCCCACAGTCCGACCTGGGCCTGCCGTGCCTCCCGGGGGGGGCCATGGGGCCCTGGATCAGTGGCTGATGGTGAGGAACCGGGCCGTGCTCGGCACTCCCTGGGCGTCGAAGGCGAAGAGCATGTAGGTGCCCGGCAGGACCACGCCCGGGTCGGTGGGTATGGACACCGTGTAGGTGCCGGTTCCCGTGGCCGTTGAGGCGAGGGGGACGCGGCGTTGGTCGTTGTCCGTGGAGTGGGTCGCGGCCGCGGCCCGCATCAGGACGAAGGATGCGGCCGGGGTGGAGGTGGAGAGCGTGAGGGAGGTGCCGGGGGCCGTCCTCGAGGGGACGTCACCCGTGATCTCGGGGCGCGGTTTCGGCGATCCGTCCGGGTTGAGGAGGTACGGCGGTGTGAAGACCGCCCCGTCGGCGTGGTTGGTGGCGCAGTCGCCGCAGAGGCCTCCGCCGCCGGAGAAGACCCGCCCGTCCGGCAACAGGTTGGCCACGCTGTGGTAGTTGCGCGGGACGGCCATGGTGGCGAGCGGGGTGAAGGCGCCGGTCGAGGGGTCCCACAGTTCGGGGGTCAGGACCGAGGTCGCGTCGCTGAAGGGGACCGGGTAGCTCTGTCCGCCGAAGACGATCACCTTGCCGTCGGGCAGGACCACGCTGTTGGCGAAGGCCCTGGCGTACTCCATGTCTCCGCTACGGGCGGTCTCGACCTGGCTGCCCGTGATGCTCACGGTGTAGGCGCGGCGGGTGGCGGGGGTGTTCTGGTAGGCGGGCGAGCCGCCCAGGGTGAGGAGTTTGCCGATGTCGTAGGCGACGGCGTTGCCCGTCATGGCGTCGGCGCTGTCGGAGCGGGTTCCGGCGGGGGTGATGCTGCCCGCGCCGGTGGTCGTGATCCAGTTCATCTGCTTGCTCGGGCCCAGTTGCAGCACCTTGCCGCCCGAAGTGGCGTGCAGCCACATGTGGTTGTCGGCGCGGTACGGTCCGGTCGGGTCGGCGGTGGAGGCCTGGAGCGCGGGGATGCCCGGGAGGCCGCGCCAGGTGCCGGTGGCCGGTGACCAGGCCTCGCCGGCCTTGTCTCCCGCGGGTCCGCTCCAGGAGCCGCCCAGGACGAAGGCCTCGCCGGTGGAGAGCAGGGTCATGGACTGGTAGCCGCGGGGGATGTTCATGTTTCCGGCGGCGGACCAGTCGTCGGTGGCGGGGTCGTAGATGCTGGCCTTCTGCGCGTTGCTGCCCCCGGTGACCAGCACGCGGCCGTCGGCCAGCATGGCTATGCCCGGGCAGAACATGTCGTGCCCGGTGTTGTCGATGCGGCGCTGGGTGACCTTGTCCGTCTTCAGGTCGAGGATCGCGGTCTGGGTGTAGCCGTTGCTGCCGCCGAAGCGGTCCACCGCGTACGCGGACCAGGCCAGCAGCTTGTCCCCCGGCAGGACGGCGGTGGCCACGGGGACCAGGGGGAAGCCGGTGATCCGGCCCCAGGACCCGTGGACGGCGGGGCTCGCCGGCCCGCTCAGGCGGATCTCGGCGGCGGAGGTCCACGGGCCGCGGGCGCCGGCCTCGGTGGTCACGGTCAGCCGGACGAAACGGGCGTTCGCGCTGCGGGTGAAGGTGGCGGTCTTGACGGTGTCGTCGTCGCGCCACGTGCCCGCGGCCACCGGTGTGCCGAAGGCGGTGCCGTCGGTGCTGGTGGTGACGGTGTACGCGCCCGCCCGGCCGTTGGGACCGTTCGTGCGGGGGTGGTAGACGAGTGCGGAGACGGCGGCCGTGCGGTGCATGTCGATGGTGATGCTGTGCGGGAGGGGGGCCGCAGTGCCCGACCACCTGCTGTGCCAGAGGGTGCCGGTGTCGCCGTCGAGGACGTTGGCGGCGCGGCCGTTCTCGCGGACCGTCTCCTCGTCGCTCGCCGCGGCGGTCCATCCGGTCCGCGCCAGGTCCACGGTGGCCTCCGGGGTGCCGGGGTCGCCCAGCAGGTTGATCTCGGCGGCGGAGGTCCACGGGCCGCGGCCGCCTGCCTCGGTGAGCGCCGTCAGCCGTACGAACCGGGCCCCCTGCGGGGCGAACCCGAGCGTCTTGGCACTGCCGTCGTCCGCGAGGGTGCCGCTTGCGACCGGGGCCGGCCAGTTCGCTCCGTCCGCGCTGACGCTGAGGGTGTACTCGCCGACGCGTCCGTTGGCCCCGTTGGTGCGGGGGGTGTAGACGAGCGCCGAGACGACCGCCGTACGGTGCATGTCGATGGTGATGCTGTGCGGCAAGGGGGCTGCGGTGCCCGACCACTTGCTGTGCCAGAGGGTGCCGGTGTCACCGTCGAGCACGTTGGCGGCGCGGCCGTTCTCGCCGGCCGTCTCCTCGTCGCTCGCCGCGGCCGTCCATCCGGTCCGGTCGAGGACGGGGGCCGTCGGCTCCATGGCGGTCGCCGGCGCGATGCCGTGGTGCGGCGACTGCTGCGCCGCCTGCTCCTCGAAGGGCGCGGGGGCGGGTGCGGGGCTCGCGACCCCGAGCCACGGCGTGAAGCCGATCAGCAGCGCGCCGAGACCGAAGGCTATGAGCAGCAGCCTGGACCGGCGCAGCACGCGGGGTGGGGCGAGGAAGCGCCTGGACTGCAATCTGACCTCCTGGGGCGAACCGGTATGCCCCATGGAAGATAGGTCAGCATGGCATCAACTCTCCCAAATCAGAGGAGAGTTGACGCAAACCGCATCCACCGACGCGATCCGGCGGAGACGGGCCTAGAGCGGCACGGTGCCACTGGCCGCGAAGGGGCCTCCGTGGCCGGGCACGATCACGTCCGCCGCGGCGAGCACCCGCAGCCGGGAGGCGCGCAGCACCTCGCGGTCCGGGGCGACCGGGTCGTCGGCGGGGCCCTCGGCGTGCCACCACAGGTCGCCGGCGAAGGCCACCACGCCCGAGTCCGTTCCGGCCAGCAGGGTGATGTCCTCGTGGCTGTGCCCCGGGGTACGGATCAGGCGCAGGGAGGGGGTGAGTTCGTAGCCCTCCGCGTCCCGGTTCGTCCACTGGTCGCCCTGGTACTCCACCTTGTGGTCGTGCACCCGGGCCCGGCCGAACAGGCCCACGTTCATGGTGTTGTCCGGGTGGTGGTGGCTGAGCACCACGTCGGTGATGTCGTCGGGACCCAGCCCCAGTTCCGCGAGCGGGCCGAGGATGTCCGCGTGGCTCGCCACCATGCCCGGGTCGAAGATGAAGCGCCGGCCGGCGTCGGATACGTAGGAGACGGTGGCGGCGACCCCGGGGCCGGTGGAGCCGACGTAGCCGGTGGTCAGGACCTTGTAGACGGCGCTGCGGCCGAGGGGTGCGTCGGTGCGGAGGTCCTGTGCGGTGACCGTGTTGTTCTTCGTCTCGTTCTTCGTCGTGTTCTTCGTCGTGTTCGTCATGGCTGTAATCCTTCCGCGGCGACGGGGAGCGTACGAGTGGCACACCTGCCAGTGATCGCAGGATTCGTGCCACGATGCGCGCCACGGTGGCAGACTGCCCCCGTGCCCCCTTTCGCGACCGTCGCCGCGTACGTCCCGCCCGGTGTCGGCATGCTCGCCGTCGGGATCGTCACCGAGGTCTTCGGCCCGCACGGGCAGGGGCTGCCCGGCTTCGACTTCGCCCTGTGCGCCGAGCGGCCCGGGCCGGTCCCCACCGACATCGGCGTGCCGCTCGCGATCGAGCACGGCCTCGACCGGCTGGCCGCCGCCGATCTGGTGATCGCCCTGCCGGGGGCCGGTTTCCGTACACCGCCCGGTCCGGCGGTACTCGACGCGCTGGTCTGCGCGCACGGGGGCGGCGCCCTGCTCGCGGCCCACTGCGTCGGCACCTTCGCGCTCGCCGAGGCCGGGCTGCTCGACGGGCTGCGGGCCACCACGCACTGGCGGTTCGCCGAGCTGCTGGCCGACCGCCATCCGGACGTGGCCGTCGAACCGGACGCCCTTTACATCGACGAAGGCAGGATCGTCACGGGTGCGGGAGCCGCCGCCGGCTTCGATCTGTGCCTGCACCTGCTGAGGCGGGAGCACGGGGCCGCGATGGCCAACGCCGTCGCCCGGGACATGGTGCTGCCCTCGCACCGCGACGGCGGGCAGGCCCAGTACGTCGCGGCGCCCGTCCCCGAGGACTGCCGGGACGAGCGGCTCATGGAGGTGCTCGCCTGGGCCCGCGAGCACCTCCACGAGCCGCTCCCCGTGACGGAGCTGGCCCGCCGGGCCGTGATGAGCAAGCGTTCCTTCGCCCGCCGCTTCACCGCCGCGACCGGCACCACCCCGCACGCCTGGCTGCGGAACCTGCGCCTGAGCAGCGCCGAGGAACTCCTGGAGAGCACGGATCTGCCCGTCGAGGAGATCGCCCGCCGGGTCGGCTACGGCAGCGCGGCGGTCCTGCGCGAACAGTTCGTGCGGCGCAGGGGGGTTCCGCCCCGCTCCTACCGCCGTTCCTTCACGAGCACGCCCTAGTGCGATGGCTCCGGCGCCGGGACGGCCCCCTGTCCTATGATCGTTCCCGTGACCTCCGCGCTGATCCTCATCGACCTGATGCCCCGCATCATCGACCTGCCGGTCGCCCCTCACTCCGGTGACGAGGTACTGGCCCGCTGCCTGCGGCTGGCCGAGGCGTTCAGGGCGGACGGACGCCCGGTGGTGCTCGTCCGAGTGGACCGGCCGGGGGTCGCGGAGCAGCCGCCGGGCAGCGGCTTCGCCGACGGGCTGGAGCGGCCGGGCGACGTCCTGATCGTCAAGCACACCGTCGGCGCCTTCCACGACACCGGGCTGGACGAGCGGCTCCGCGGGCTGGGCGTGGACACGCTGGTGCTCGCCGGACTGGTCACCACGATGGGGGTCGAGTCCACGGCGCGGGCCGCGAGCGACCACGGCTACGAGCTGGAGTTCGTCGCTGACGCCATGTCCGGTTTCGCCGCCGACGAGCACGAGTTCACCGTGGAGCGGATCTTTCCCCGGTTCGGCGACGTGCACAACACGGCGGACTACACCTGACCACGTCGAACGACCGGACCGCCCGAAGCACTGTACGAAGTCTCCTGTGAACGATGTGAACGAACAGACCCGGCCCGCGACCGTTCGCGTGTTCATCGCGCTCGCCCCGCCCGACGACGCGAAGGAGGAACTGGCGCGCGAGCTGGGCCCCGCCTACGCCGCGTACCCGCACATGCGGTGGAACCGCATCGAGGACTGGCACATCACCCTGGCGTTCCTCGGTGAGCTGCCGGTCGAGGCCGTCCCCCTCCTGCGGCCGCCGCTCGCGGAGCTCGCGGCGGCGCGCAGTCCCGTACGCCTGGCCCTGCGCGGGGGTGGGCACTTCGGCGAGCGGGTGCTCTGGAGCGGGATCGACGGGGACCTCGACGGGTTGCACCGGCTCGCCGCCGAGGTGCGCGCCGTGGTCAAGGACTGTGGCATCCCCTTCGAGGACCGGCCGCTGCGCCCCCATCTGACGCTGGCGCGGGCCCGCCGCAACGACGCCTCCTCGGCCGTGGAGGCCGCTGCCGGACTCACCGGGTTCGCGGGGCGCCGCTGGCGGACGGAGCGCTTGCACCTGGTCGGCAGCAACATCGGCCGTGGCCCCGGGCGGATCCACTACCGCGACATCGAGGCGTGGAACCTCGGCGGCGGAGATGCCCCGGGCGACGAGTAGCCGGCTCCGCTCGCGACCGCGAGAAAACCCCCTTGACCCAAAGCATCTTAGCGCTAAGCTACTTTCCAGCAATCTATTCGGGGGAGAGATCGACGTGGTCAAGGGCCTGCGCATGCGCGAGGAACGGGTGGCGGGCGAACGGTCGCTGCTCCTCGGAGTGGGAATCAGCGCGATCGGGATCGGGATGTACATCCCCTTCTCGCTCGTCTTCTTCCACCACGTCACCGGCCTCTCCTTCGCCGTCGTCGGCATCGTGCTGACGGCGACCGGCCTGGCCGGACTCGCGGTCATGCCGCTCGCCGGCTCGGCCGTCGACCGGTTCGGGGCCAGGAAGGTCAACCTGCTGCTCTACGCGGTCCGGGCACTCGGCTTCGCCCTCTATCCGTTCGCCGGGTCGCTCCCCGCCTTCGCCGCCGTCGCCCTGGTCACGGCCCTCGCCGACCGGTCCTTCCCCATCGTGCAGCAGTCGCTCATCGGGGAAGTGGCCCGGGGCGGCGCCCGCGACCGGCTCCAGGCCTCCATCCGGGCCCTGCAGAACGCGGGCATGGGCGCCGGCGCCCTGGCCGTCTCCGGGGTACTGGCCCTGTGGGGCACGGACGGGTTCACCTACACCGCCTGGGGCAACTCGCTCGCCTTCGCGCTCGCCGGACTGCTCGTCAGCCGCGTCAAGCCGCTACGGGACCACGCGAACGGCGAGCCCGGCACGGGCGGCGCACCCGGCTCGGCCAAGCGTCCGCCGGCGGGCTACCGGATGGTGCTCGCCGACCGGCCCTTCCTGGGCCTGACCGCCGCCAACTTCCTGACCGCGCTCGGATACGCGGCCCTGTCCGTCCTCTTCCCGCTCTACATCACCACGTGGCTGCACGGACCCGACTCCCTCACCGGTGCGGCCTTCACCGTCAACACCGCCCTCTGCGCGGGAATCGGCGTCCTGATCGCGAGCCGGGTCCGCCGTTCCGGAGCCCGCCGCACCCGCTCCGCGGCCCTCGGGGCGCTGCTCTTCGCCGCCGCCTTCGTCGGGCAGATCGTGCTCGGCACCGTCCGGCCCGGACAGACCGCGACGCTGGTCGCCCTGCTGGTCATCGTGGTGGTCTACACGGTCGGCGAGCTGGTCCACAGCCCCTCGGGCGGCGCCCTGTCGGTCTCGGCCGCACCCGAGGCCGTGCGCGGCCGCTACCTCGCCACGTACCAGCTGTCGTACTCCCTGGCCACCGCGCTGGCCCCGTCCCTCTTCACGGGACTGCTCGCCCTCGACGGCCGCCTGCCCTGGGCCTTCCTGACCGTCGCCGCGCTCGGCGCCGCACTCGCCCTGACCCGGCTGGAACGCCACCTCCCGGCGGAGGCCGTGTACGCGGCCCAGCCGACCCCGCCCGCGCCCGCGCCCGACGTGACCCCGGAAGCGGCCACCCGTGAGCCGGCCGCGACGGCCACCGCCTGAGGGGCCGCGTGAACGCGTGATCAGGCGGGCTGCCAGAGCTCGATCCGGTTGCCCTCGGGATCGGTGACCCAGCCGAACCGGCCGACGCCGGCCATGTCCTGGGTCTCCGGCGCCACGTCCGCCCCCTTGGCGCGCAACTGCGCGAGCATCGCGTCCAGGTCGCGGACCCGGAAGTTGAGCATGGTCTGCTGGGCGGGGGAACCGAAGTAGTCGGTCCCGGACTCGAACGGCGCGAACACCGTCGGTCCGGCTCCCTGACGCCACAGACCGTGCTCGTCCGAGTCCAGCCCCAGGCAGTCCCGGTACCACGCGCCCAGGGCCGCCGGATCCGCGGCCCTCATGAAATATCCACCGATTCCCAGCACCCGTTCCATGCCGCGATCCTGCCAGGACGGCGGCCTGTTCAGCGGGGGCGACGCATAAGATCTGCCGGTGCCAACTCACATCACGCTCACGGCTGCTGCGACAACCACCGCTCCCGCCCTCACCCTTCGTCCCTGGCGGGCGGCGGACGTTGCCGCACTCGTCGAGATCCACCGGGACCCCGTGCTGAGGTGCGCCGGGTCCGTAGCGGCGCGGTCGCGCCCTGCATGACCACGGCCTCCTGACCAGGAGGAACACCGCGGCAAGAAGAACGCCGCCCGCGGTCCCCACCGGGACCACGGGCGGCGCTTCACGTCCTGCCGCCGGCAGCGACTAGTCGGTGCCGAACTCCATCGCGGCGCGGTCCAGCAGTTCGTCGTCGCCGGAGACCTCGCCGCGGGAGGCGATGGCCTCGGCGCCGCCCTCGGGCATGGCGCCGATCAGGCCCGATCCCGGCGCCTCGACGGCGCCGATCAGGGCGGGGTGGGTCGTACCGACGATGCCGAGGCCGGCGTACTGCTCGAGCTTCGCGCGGGAGTCGGCGATGTCGAGGTTGCGCATGGTGAGCTGGCCGATGCGGTCCACCGGGCCGAACGCCGAGTCCTCGGTGCGCTCCATGGAGAGCTTGTCCGGGTGGTAGCTGAACGCGGGGCCCGTGGTGTTCAGGATCGAGTAGTCCTCGCCGCGCCGCAGTCGCAGCGTCACCTCGCCGGTGATCGCCGTACCCACCCAGCGCTGCAGCGACTCGCGGATCATCAGCGCCTGCGGGTCCAGCCAGCGGCCCTCGTACATGAGGCGGCCGAGGCGCCGGCCCTCGTTGTGGTACTGGGCGACGGTGTCCTCGTTGTGGATCGCGTTCACGAGGCGCTCGTACGCGGCGTGCAGCAGGGCCAGGCCCGGAGCCTCGTAGATGCCGCGGCTCTTCGCCTCGATGATGCGGTTCTCGATCTGGTCCGACATGCCCAGGCCGTGGCGGCCGCCGATGGCGTTCGCCTCCATGACCAGGTCGACGGCGGAGGCGAACTCCTTGCCGTTGATCGTGACCGGGCGGCCCTGCTCGAAGCCGATGGCCACGTCCTCCGTGGCGATCTCGACCGAGGGGTCCCAGAAACGGACGCCCATGATCGGGTCCACGGTCTCGACACCGGTGTCGAGGTGCTCCAGGGTCTTCGCCTCGTGGGTGGCACCCCAGATGTTGGCGTCGGTGGAGTAGGCCTTCTCGGTGCTGTCGCGGTAGGGCAGCTCGTGGGCGAGCAGCCACTCCGACATCTCCTTGCGGCCACCGAGCTCGGTGACGAAGTCGGCGTCGAGCCACGGCTTGTAGATGCGCAGGTGCGGGTTGGCGAGCAGGCCGTAGCGGTAGAACCGCTCGATGTCATTACCCTTGAAGGTCGACCCGTCGCCCCAGATCTGCACGTCGTCTTCCAGCATCGCGCGGACCAGCAGCGTGCCGGTCACGGCGCGGCCGAGCGGCGTCGTGTTGAAGTAGGCGCGGCCGCCGGAGCGGATGTGGAACGCACCGCAGGCGAGAGCCGCCAGGCCCTCCTCCACGAGCGCCGCACGGCAGTCGACGAGGCGCGCGATCTCGGCGCCGTACGCGGTGGCCCGCGTGGGCACCGACGCGATGTCGGGCTCGTCGTACTGGCCGATGTCGGCGGTGTAGGTGCAGGGGACGGCACCCTTGTCGCGCATCCAGGCGACGGCGACGGAGGTGTCGAGGCCGCCGGAGAAGGCGATACCGACGCGCTCGCCGGTGGGCAGGGAGGTGAGAACCTTTGACATGGGATGAGTATGCGCGATGATGCATGTTCATGCAAAATGGCGGGCCGGTGAAGCTTCCGGGCACCGGACGGGCGTGCCGTCATTGTGGCGCGCCGCCGGGTCGGCGGCGAGTCCGGCGGGGCACCCGAGGGGGCTGCCCCGCCGGACGCGGCGGGCGGTTTCAGCCGGTCGTGGGGGCGGAGGCTGGCCCGGCGGCGAAGGGGCCCCCGGCGGCGAAGGCGTGGCGGGCGAAGTTCCCGGCGATCCGTACGTGGCCCGCGGAGTCGGGGTGCAGGTCGTCCGGCAGCGGCAGCTCCGCGTGGTCCGTGGCGCCGTAGAGGTCGCGGCCGTCGAGGTAGTGCAGGTGCGGGTCCTCGGCCGCCCGCTGCGCGACGACCTCGGCCAGGGCGTCCCGGATGACGCCCAGTGTCAGTCGCCCGGCGGCCCGTTCGGCCGGGTCGCCCAGCGCCTTGAACCGCAGGGTCCCGGTACTGAAATCGGTGGCGAGGGGCCCGGGGGTGTCTTCCTGGATCGGGCACAGGAGGGGCGAAACGACCAGGAGGGGCGTGGCCGGATGGCCCTCGCGGAGGGTGTCGAGGAAGCCGTGGACCGCGGGGGCGAAGGCGCGCAGCCGCATCACGTCCAGGTTGACGATGTTGATGCCGATCTTGACGCTGATCAGGTCGGCAGGAGTGTCGCGCATCGCGCGCGCGGTGAAGGGGTCCAGCAGGGCGCTGCCGGAGAACCCCATGTTGACCAGGTCCACCTCCCCCTGCGCCGCGGCCAGGGCCGGCCAGGTGCCGGTCGGACGCTCGGCGTCCGAGCCGTGGCTGATGGAGCTGCCGTGGTGCAGCCACACCCTGCGCCCGCTCTCCGGCGCCGGTGTGACGGGGGCGTCGGTGCGCAGGGCGATCAGCTCGGTGATCTCGGTGTGCGGGAGCCAGATCTCGACGTCCTTGTCGCGCCCGGACAGACCCGCGAAGCGGGCGGTGCCGGGCGGGCCTTCTTCGAGTTCGACGGCCTGGGTGGCCAGGTCGAGGGTGCGGACCCTGCCTCCGGGCACGGTGGCCCGGGCCGTGAGCACGCCGTCGATCACGAGGTCGTAAGCGCCGTCCGGCGAGGCCGGGAAGCCGCGGTAGGCCCTCTTGGTGGCCAGGGCGTCCAGTTCGATGACGGTGGCCCGGGTACGGAAGACCAGGCGGACGCCGGACGGGCGGACTTCGGCGGTGGCCAGCTGGTCGTCGGGGATCTGCAGGCGGGCCCGGGCGGGCAGCCGGTGGGGCAGCAGACCGTGCGCGGTGCGTTCCACGTCGAGGGCGCCGCGCAGGAGCTCCTCGGTGACGGGCGTGGTGATCCAGTCGTGGTCGGTGGTCATCGCCTCAGCCTCGTGATGGTCGGAATTACTGGGTTACGGGGTTACCGGCTTACGGGCTTACGGGCTTACGGGCTTACGGGCTTACGCAGCATCGCGTCGAGCGAGTCCACGATCCAGTTCCAGGACTCCTGCGGATCCACGGCGGTGTGGCTGAAGCCGCCGCCCAGCTCCAGGCTGACGTAGCCGTGGAAGACGCTGCCGAGCATCCGGACCGCGTGTGTCTGGTCGGGTTCCGTCAGGTCGTAGCCGCGCAGGATCGCCCGCGTCATCTGGGCGTGCCGGACGCCCGCGCTGGCGGCCGCCGTCTCGGGGTCGAGGCGGAGCCGTGCGGCGTCGTAGCGGCCGGGGTGCTGGCGGGCGTAGTCCCGGTAGGCGTCGGCGAAGGCGGCGAGGGCGTCTTTGCCGGCCCGCCCGGCGAGGGCGGCAGCGACCCGGTCGGCCAGTTCCTCCAGGGCGAACAGGGCGATCCGGGTCTTGAGGTCCTGGGAGTTCTTCAGGTGCGAGTAGAGGCTCGCGACCTTGACGTCGAACCGCCTGGCGAGCGCCGATACGGTCACCTGCTCGAAGCCGACCTCGTCGGCGAGCTCCGCGCCCGCCCGGGTCAGCCGCTCCGTGGTCAGTCCTGCTCGAACCATCATGTGCCTCCTAGCTGGCGATAGCCATTATGCATTTGCCTAAAACCTTTAGGCAAATTAGCCTGCCGCTCATGAAGCCGTTGACCGAGCAAGAGATCCGTACCGCCTTCGTGAACTGCACCAAGGGCGAAGCCAAGCGCCTGTCCGTACCCCGCGACCTGACCGAACGGCCCTGGGACGACCTGGACTTCCTCGGCTGGTGGGACCCGAAGGCCCCCGAGCGCGCCTACCTCGCCACCGAACTGGACGGCCGCCCGGTCGCCCTCGCACTGCGCACCTCCGCCGCCGCCCCCTCCCAAGCGCGGCGCAGCATGTGTTCGCTGTGCCTGACCACCCACACCGGGGGCGTCTCTCTGATGGTCGCGCCGAAGGCGGGCAAGGCCGGGCAGCAGGGGAACTCCGTGGGCGCCTACATCTGCGGCGACCTCGCCTGCTCGCTCTACGTACGGGGCAAGAAGGACGCGGGCCCGGGCGCACGGCTCCACGAGTCGCTCACGCTGGAGGAGAAGATCCAGCGGACGGTCGCGAACCTCGCCACGTTCTTCGACAACGTCACGGCCGTCGCCAACGTCACGGCCCTCGCCGACGTTCCGGCCTGAAGCGCGGCTCCCCTGCGGCCCGAAGCCCCCCTCCCCTACTCCGTACGAGCCCTCTTCGGTGCCCATTCGGCCCCACAGGCGAGTTCATGATCATCAGGCTGCCCGGAAATCGTTTTGATGCTGCCATCCGGCCGAAGGCGATCTGGGAGGGCTGCGTGGCGCGCATGCTGTCATCGACACACCGTGGAGGACTCCGGCGACGGAGCAGGACGTGGAGCGTGGCCGGGGCGGTGGCCGGGGTGGTCTTCGTCGTCGCCGCCGCGCCGCAGTCGGCGTCGCGGTCCGGTGACGGGCGGCAGGCCGGCGCCCAGCATCCCGGCTCCGTCGAGCTGCTGGTCGGCCGGGTGCTGGAGGACGGGGGCCGGCGGTGCGCGATGGACGCCTTCCGGGCCGGGCTGTGCGGCGGGCTGGAACAGCAGGTGGTCCGGGCCACTTCCAGCGGAGCGGGTTCCGTGGTGCGCGATCCCGCGTCCCGCGGCGCGTCCCGGGCGGCCGCGCACACGGTCGTCCTGCCCACCGACGCGGCCGGTCCCCTGGAGATCGCCCTCGCCGGGCCGGGGCTGCTGACCTATGTCACCGTCCACGACGGTCACGGGCGCCACGTGGGCGGAGCCCTGGGCTCCCGGGGGCACCACTGGGCCAACACCGAGCCGTTGCGGGCCGGCGAGACCTACACCGTGCGGGTCGGCGCCCAGGACGTGGCCGGAACCCCGGTCGGCGTGACCATGATGTTCCGGACCGCGCCCGCGGCCGAGGACGACCGGCTCACGGCCGAGTTCGGGCCCCGGCCCGGCACGTACGGGGCGGGGCAGATCGTGACGGCCTCCCTGAGCCACCCCGTCCCCGCCGGCGATCCGGCCGCACGGGCCCGGCTGGAGCGGGCCTTGCAGGTCACCTCCGAGCCGGCGGTACAGGGGGCCTGGCACTGGGTCGACGACTCGACCCTGCACTACCGGCCCCGTACCTACTGGCCGGCCCACGCCGTGGTGCACGTGGTCAGCGGTCTCGACGGGGTCGAGGTCGGGGAACGGCAGTACGGCGGCCCGTCGGAGTCCCTGCGGTTCACCATCGGGGACCGGATCGAGGCGCTCACGGACGCCGCCGCGCACGAGATGACCGTACGGCGCAACGGCAGGACCGTCCGGACCATCCCGGTGACCACCGGGAAGGCGGGCTTCCTGACGCGCACCGGCGTCAAGGTCGTGCTCGGCAAGGAGCGCAAGGTGCGGATGCGCGGCGACAGCGTGGGCATCAAGCGCGGAACGAGCGAGTTCTACGACCTGCCCGTCTTCTACGCGACCCGGGTGACGTGGAGCGGGGAGTACGTGCACGCCGCGCCCTGGTCGGTCGAGGCGCAGGGCGAGGAGAACGTCAGCCACGGCTGCACGGGCATGAGCACGGCCGACGCGGCCTGGTTCTTCGACACGGTGCGGGAGGGGGACGTGGTCTCGGTGGTGAACAGCGGCGGCGAGCCGATGGCCCCGTTCGCCAACGGGTTCGGGGACTGGAACCTCAGCTGGGACGCCTGGCTGGCCGGCAGCGCGCTGGGCGGCGACACCGATTCACCGCTCGCGTCGCCCGCCTCCGCGCCCGCGTCGGCGCACGGGCCGTCCCGGCTCCTCCCCCTCACCTGAGCCGGCCGGACTTCCCGGCGGGGGCGGGCGCGGCGGCTCCGACGGCGTCCGGTCCGTGCCCCGCCCGGGACCGCGCCTCAGGGGCCGCTGCGGCGGGCCGCGCCGTACGCCGTGAGGGCGGCCGCGAGGTGGCGGGCGCCGGTGGGGTCGGTGGCGTCGTGACCGGTGAGCAGCCGGATGCGGCCCAGACGGTAGGTCAGGGTGTTGCGGTGGACCGTGAGGGCGTCGGCGGCCTCACTGCGCCGGTAGCCGGCCGCGATGAACTCCCGCAGTGTGGCGATCAGATGGGGCTGGTCTTCGAGGGGTGCCAGGACCCGGGCCAGGGCGTCGCGGGCGGGGCCGGGCTGCACGAGCTGGTACTCGACGGCGAGGTCGGCCAGTCGGTAGAGACCCGGCGGGCGCCCCACGTCCTCGGCCAGGGACAGCACTTCGGAGGCCTCCGCCTGGGCCTGCGGGATCGATCCGTGGTCCTCGGCGACGGCGGCCGCCGCCGTGCACCGCAGTTCGGCCGCCGTGTCGAGGCGGGCGAGCAGCCGCCGGGTCGCGCCGTCCGGCGCATCCGTCCCGGCCGGGCCGAGCGGGACCAGAAGGACACCGCCTTCCCCCTTGAAGGTGGCCAGCACCTCGGGGTTCCCGTCCAGTTCGGAGCGCAGGGCGCGCAGGATGCGGTTCGTGGCGCCGCCGGGTGCCTCGGGCAGCCGCAGCACGACCACCTCGTACCGTTCGGCGAGGGTGCGTCCGTACCGCTCGGCCGCGCGCCGGGCCGGGCGGCCGGCGAGCAGGACCCCGGCGAGGTTGCGGCCGTGCTCGCGCTGCTCCCAGTCGAGGTCGGCCTGTTCGCGCAGGTAGGCCTCGGCGACCTTGGGCATGACCTCGCCGAGGAACGCCAGCAGGCTCGTGACCAGGGCGTACGGGTCGGCGACGGGGTCGGGGCCGGCCGCGGCGAGCTCCCAGGCCCGGCGGGCGCCGAGCGGGTAGACCCGTAGCACCGCCTCCAGGGGGACCCCGTCCCGGGCCCGCTCGGCGCCCCAGGCGACGGGGGCGGCCAGCTCGCCCTCGGTGGGCGCCCGCCCTTCGGCGACGGTGGTGAAGAACAGCCTCAGCACGGCCTCGGTGTTCGCGACGAGGTCTCCGCCGAGGACGCTGTCGGGCAGCAGCCGGTAGGCGGGGATGTCGGCGGTGAGCCGGGCGACCGTCTCGGCCGCCATCTCCGGTATCCGGGGCAGCAGAGCGGCGGCGAGCCCCGGGGCGGGCGCGAACTCCCCGTCCACCGCCCCGGCCACCGCCCCACCGGATCCCGCACCCGCCGTCCCGCCCGCTGCGTCCATCCCCGCGTCGTCCATCCCCGCATTGTCACCGTGCACAAACGCGGGAGGAAGCATTCTGCGCGTACCGCCAGGGGACACCGGCGGCGCGCCGGAGCATTCTGTGCAGTCCGACCAGTTCATGACCCCCTGTCAGGAGATGTCGTATGGCCCCCCGTACCCGTGCGTCGCGCACCCGCACCCTGCTCGCCAGAGCAGCTCTCCCGCTGGCCCTGCTGCTCGGCGCCGCGTTCCCGGCCCACGCCGCCACCGAGGGCGTCACGGGAGGCGGGGTCAACGACTTCTCCTGCCGGCCGAGCGCCGCGCACCCCGAGCCCGTGGTGCTGCTCCACGGCACCTTTGCCACCTGGTACGAGGACCTCAACTTCCTCCAGCTCGACCTCGCCGCCCGCGGCTACTGCACCTTCGCCCTGACCTACGGCGCCTACGACGGCTTCCCGCTGGTCGGAGGCCTCAAGCCGGTGGCCGTGTCCAACCTGGAGATCAAGGAGTACGTGGAGAAGGTGCGCGGCGCGACCGGCGCGGCCGAGGTCTCGGTCGTCGGCCACTCCGAGGGCGGGCTCCAGGCCCTCTACCTCGCCAAGATGCAGGGCATCCAGCGCCACATCAAGGCGGTCGTGGCCATCGCTCCCCCGACCCACGGCACGAACGCCGCCGGGCTGCTGGACCTGGGCGACAAGCTGATCGGCCGGGCGGCCATGGAGAAGATCGTGACCACCATAGGCATCCCGGTGCTCGCCGACGAGGTGCCCGGCGGTCCCGCGATCCTGGCGCTGAACGACGGTCCGGTGGCCCAGCCCGGGATCGCGTACACCATCATCACCTCGCGCTACGACGAGCTGGTGACCCCGACCGAGACGGCGTTCGTCCGCGAGCCGGGGGTCAAGAACCAGTACGTGCAGGACTTCTGCCCCTTCGACCCGGTGGGCCACATCGGCGAGGCCTACGACCTCAACGTCTGGCACATGGTCCGCAATGCGCTCGACCCGCACCGCGCCACCCCGATCCTGGTGTGCGCGGTCGGCTCGCCGGGCTAGCCGACCGGGGCAGGGCTAGTGCTGTGGCCGGAAAGGTTTGCCGGGTCGCGGCGTTCGGTGCGGTGCATCGCAAGGCGGAGGACCGCGCCTCGTACTGGACGTACCGGCGTGGTCCGACAACGCGGCGAGGTGCCGTGCCGGGCGTCGCGACCCGGTGAACCTTTCCGGTCACAGCACTAGGGAAGCGGCCCGCCCCGGGCCGTGAGCCACAGGGAGTACCACTCCTCGTGGCCGAGGTCCGGGGCGCGCAGCGCGGCGTCGCGGCAGGCCCGGATGCGCTCGGGGCGTCCGGTGCCGATGACGGGCGCGATCCTGGCCGGGTGGCGTTGCAGCCACCACAGCAGGATCGTCTCCGGTGTCGTGTCCTTGGCCTTGGCCAGGTCGCGCAGGTGCTCGGCGGTCGCGTGCTCCCCGACGCTCGACTCCCGCCCGGTGAAGCGGCCTTGGGCCAGCGCCCCGCAGGCCTGGAGGCGGACTCCGTTGGCCGTGCAGTACTCGACGGTGCCGGCCGGGAAGCCGACGGCCGCCGCGGCCGGGGTGTTCACGAGGACCCCGTCCTCCAGCCAGTCCCGCCGCCGCAGGCTCATTTCCAGCTGGTTGGCGACGAGCGGGACATCGAGGTGGCGTTGCAGGGCGGCGCATTGCGCGGCGTTCATGTTGGAGACGCCGAACTGCCTGACGAGGCCCTGGCGGTGCAGCGAGGTGAGCGCCTCGGCGATCTCCGCCGGGTCGGCCAGGGGGTCGGGCCGGTGCAGGAGCAGGACGTCGATGACATCGGTGCGCAGCCGGGTGAGGCTCTCCTCGACGCGGCGCAGGATGCTCGCGCCCCGCAGGTCGTAGATCCCGGGGCGGTCGCCTTCGGCGAGGCGGATGCCGCACTTGGTCTGCAGCGTGATGCGCTCGCGCAGGCCGGGGGTGCGGGCGAGCACCTCGCCGAAGACGGCTTCCGCCTTTCCGTGCCGGTAGATGTCGGCGTGGTCGAACATCGTGATGCCGCTGTCGAGGGCGGCCTCGATCGCCGCCTCGGCCGCGTCGATGTCCTCGGCCTGGTACGGGCCGGGCTCCCAGCTCCCGCCGAGAGCCATGCAGCCGTAGATCAGCCGGGTGTCGCCTGTCACTGGTGCCGTGATCGCCATGCCGTCACCCTACGAGGCGGACGCCTTCCACAGCACCTGCTCCCCGGCCAGGATCACCATGTCTCCGGCGGGGCGCAGCAGCAGGCGCGCACCGGGGTGGCCGGTGGTTCCGCTCGACCAGGCCGGGCGGCCGTCTGCCTTGCGCACGAGCAGTTCACCGTCCTGGGTGAGGACGGCGTCGTGGCCGGAGCCTGCGGTGTCGGTGTGCCACGTACGGCGGCCCTCGGCGTCGAGCAGGGCGAGGTCGCCGGTGCTGTCGAGGGACAGCCGGAGCGTTCCCGCGTCGAGGGTCTCGCCGAGGCGCAGTACGGAGCCGGTGTGGAACTCGATGGAGTCGTCGAGCTCTCCTTCGGCCAGGGCCCGCAGGACGGGCAGGGAGGGGCTGAAGGCGTACACGGAGCCCTCGGTGCGCACGAACCGCCCGAAGTGGAGGGTGTTGGCCCGGCTGCCGGTGCCGTCGGCGGAGGGGGTCTCGAAGGCGATGGGCGAATCGGGGCCGAGCACCGGGTCGCAGCCGGTGCGCGGGTTGCGACCGGCCGGGAAGTCCGGTTCGTTCACCCACTTGCGCATCACCAGCTCGAACTGCCCCACCAGGTCCGACTGGTGGCAGACGAAGACCAACCCGCGCGAGGCCTGTGGCCCGTGCTCCTCGCCCAGCTCGGGCTTGTAGACGGGGCCGTACGGGATTCCGCGCCGCATCAGGCGCCGCGCGTCGAGCTCCGCCTGGGCTACGGGGGGACGGCCCGGGGTGAGGACGAGGCCGTCGCGTGGGTTCCCCTTGCGGATGTGCGCGAACAGCGGCATCCGCCAGCCCTGCGGGTCCTGGCTGTAGTCGAGCTTGGCGTCGGGGTGCTTTCCCGGCACGGGCAGTTGCTCCGCCGCGGGGCACAGGGCGACCGGCATCCCGCCCGGCCAGCGGCCCATCAGGCGGGCGCCGAGCCATTCCCGGCCGGCGTCGGCGGGCGCGGCGCCGGCGCGCTGGAGTTCGGCGAGGCGCAGGGCGACCTGGGTCCACCAGCCGGGCACGTCCTGCGCGAGGCGGCGTACCACCTGGAAGGCGCCGCCGGTGGCCCAGGCGGGCAGGCCCGTGGGGCGCTTGCCCACCCGCTCGGCGCCGACGACGAACTCGCCGGCGGGGATCAGCCGGGTGCCGGGCTTGCCGAGCACGCCGTTGGCGTCGGCCGGGTCGGGCTCGTCGAAGCCCCGTACGCCGGGCTGGCTGATGCAGTCGAGGAAGCCGAAGTGCTCGTGCCCGCGCAGCTCGCCGGGGAGGGTGGCCCCGTCCTGGCGGAAGAGGACCGTCGCGCCGGCCGCGCCCGCGCCCGCGCGGTGTTCGGCGACGGCGGCGGCGAGGCGTTCGGGCTGGTCGGCGGCGAGCGTGAGGACGGCGTGCACCTCGCGGCCGGGGTCCTCAGAGCCGAACAGCCAGGACTGCGGGGCGCTGGTTCCGGTGTCGCCGAGCTGCTGCGCGCGGGCGGCGGAGCCCTGGGTGAAGGCCTCGGCACTGGAGCCGGCCGGGGCCGCGGGGAAGGGCTCCTTGCCCGCGAACAGGAGCAGCCCCGGATGCGTCAGGCTCAGCCCCGTCCACAGGGTGGCCATGGAGTCGGGGTCGATGCCGCCGCTGCGTCGGCGGGCCCGGCTGAAGGCCCGGTTGAAGCGGGCCACTTCCTCAGTGGTGGAGATCGAGGGCAGCAGGCCCGTCAGCCAGTGCCGGGCCTTGTCGGCGTCTCGGAAGCGGAGGAAGAGGAAGCAGGCGTGGTCCTTGCGGAACCCGGCGAGGATGTCGCCCTGGGAGTTGCGGTCGGTGCGCAGCGGGAGGGGTTCGGGGTCCGTGGCCCTGCGTGCGGGCTCCGCGGCCGGGCCCGCCGCCGGGCCCGCCGCCGGGCGGGCCGGGGCTTCGGCGGCCCACGCGGTGGGCGCGAGGCCGGCAGTGACTCCGGCGGCGGCGAGGGCCGCCGCCTGGACCACGGTCCTGCGGGCGGGTCCGGTGGCGGGTCCGGTGTGGGGGCAGCCCGGGGGCGGCGACGGGGCGAGGGCCATCGGCTTGCTCCAAGTGGCGGAGGGGCGGGGGGAGGGGGGAAGAACGACGGAGAACGGCCTGGTTCAGCGCCGCAGCGCGGCGGGCGCTCCGGAGTCGAGCTTGATCCACTGGGCGACGCTGGGAACTCCCTTGGCGTCGAGGAGGAAGAGCATGTAGTAGCCGGGCGGGGCGGCGGCCGCGTTCGGCGGAGCCTGCAGGGTGAGGGTGTCTCCCGCGCGCCGCTTGATGCGCAGTTCCACGTGGCGCTGGCTGGTGTTGACCGCGTGCGTGGCGGTGGTGGGCGCCAGCAGTACGGCCCGCTCGACCGGGCCGGGGGTGCTCGTGGCGACCTCGAACCGGGTGTTGTGGCCGACCGGGCCGGTGGGCGCCTCGTCGAGGGCGGGCCGGGCGCCCTGGTGGAGGTAGGAGGGCTCGTAGATCTCGATGGTGCCGTTCATCTCGTCGGTGATGTCGGCGTCGTTGGCGAGCTGCTGGAGTTCGTCGCCGGTGACCACGACCCGGCCGTCGGGCAGGACGACGGCATTGGAGTGGTAGCCGCGGGGAAGCCGCTGGGCGGGGCCGAGCTTCCAGTTCCCCTGTCCGTCGCGCATCTCGAACTGCCGGTACTTCAGATCGGCGTTGGGGTTCAGGACCCCGTTCCCGTAGTCGCGGATGTCGAATCCGCCGCTCGCCGTCAGCAGCGTTCCGTTCGGCATCAGCAGGGTGTTGTCCTGGGTGCGGCCGAAGGCCCGGGGCTTGTCGACGGTCCAGCGGCCCCCGGACAGCTTGTACGTGTTCGGGTCGGTGCGGTCCCCGCCGATGATCAGGGCCGCGCCCGGGCCCTGGTACCCGCCGGGCAGCGGCACGGCTCCCCCGTATGTCCGGGAGCTGCCGTCGGGTCGGGGCGGCAGGTCGGTTCGGGTCTCGTCGACGGGGTCGAAGGCCCACTGTTCGTTGTGGACCCGGCCGAGCCCGTAGACCAGGCCGTCGCGGAGCGAGAAGAGGTGGGGGTAGTCGCGGGTGAAGGGGGCCTTCGCCTTGAACGGGCCGACCGGGGCGTCGCGCGGGACGTCCGTCTTCTCCCGGGGTACGGGGTACCCGAGGGCGGGGAAGCGCTCCACGAGCGTGGTCGGGGTGCCCCAGCCCAGCTCGGACTGGCCGGACATGATGAGCTGGCGGCCGTCCGCGGCGGTCACCACGGAGGGGTACCAGCGCCCGGTGGCCATGTCCTGGCTGCGGCTCCAGGTTTCCGTCCACGGGTCGAAGACCAGCGAGAGCTTGGCGCCGCTGCCTCCGTTGGAGCCGAGGTTGCCTCCGAAGACGCCGAGCATGCCGTTGGGCAGGAAGGAGTGCCCGGAGCAGAAGAACGGTGCGGGGCGCGGTGAGTGGGTGCCGTCGGGCATGTCGACCACCGGCGGGGTGACCTTGGTGAACGCCGCCGCGCCGGTGCCCTCGGCCGGGTCCCAGAGGAAGGCGCGGCCGGCGTTCGTGGGGCCGATGATGTTGGTGGGGGCGGGTTCCCTGGTGGGGTTGGTCTCGATCCGCTCGAAGGAGAAGAGCAGCACCTTGCCGGTGGGCAGCAGCGCGATGTGGGCGGCGAAGTCCGGGGAGTCGAAGTACTCCTTGAACACGCCGTACTTCTCCGGCGCCAGACCGGCGTTGGCCTCGGCCTGGGACTCGGTGAGGGCGTTCAGGCGGGCGCGGCGGGTGGTGTCGGGGTAGTCGGCGGCGTCCCGCAGCGCGAGGCGGGTACGGGCGTGCTCCTCCGCGTGGTCCTCGCCGAGGTTGCGCCGTTCCTCCGCGCTGACCTCGCGGCGCACCCGCTCGGGGGCGACGTAGGGCGCCGGCCGCGCGGCATCCGGATCGTACGGGCCTTCGTGCGCGGCCGCGGGGCCGGCGGGGAGCAGGCCGAGGAGGGTGCCGGCGACCAGGGCGCGGGCGACTCCGGGACGGGCCATGGGGAACCCTTACGTGGGGGAAAGGGAAGGGGGAAGGGAAGCGAAGGGGAATCGGGGCGTCTCACATGCCGTGCGCGGTCACGAAGGCCATCCGCCGCAGGCCTCGCGGAAGGCGACGGGGTCGAGGTGCACGCCCGAGGAGGCCTTCGGCGGGGTCTCCGCGGGGACCTTGGCGACCCGTTGGTAGAGCCCGTAGGCCATGGCCCAGGCCTCCTCGTCCGTGGAGCCCTCGCGCATCCTGGGCCACTCGCGGTCGATGACCAGGTGCGCGTACTGCTCGGTGAGGCCGCGCACCTCCGCCTTGGCGGGGGCCGGCATCCGGTCGGCGGCGAGGTGGAGGTCTATCGGCGCGCCGGCTTCGGCGTGGTTGCCCTTGCGCGCGACGGCCAGCTCCTGGGCGGAACTTAACGACGGCGGCGACAGCCATGGGGCCGGGGACTCCTCAGTGCGGGGGCCGACGGGCAGCGCACGCTGCCAGTGATCCACACACTCGGTGATCAACGCCGTGCGCGCGCGCCGGGGCCACCGATGGGGTGACGCATCGCTGTCGGACCGTCACCCGTACGCACCAGG
Source organism: Streptomyces sp. GL_148 (assembly GCF_057834205.1). Taxonomy (NCBI): domain Bacteria; kingdom Bacillati; phylum Actinomycetota; class Actinomycetes; order Kitasatosporales; family Streptomycetaceae; genus Streptomyces; species Streptomyces sp. GL_148. The sequence continues at coordinate 175,993 of NZ_CM174396.1, forward strand.
CCCGGGGCTGTCGCTCCGTTCGGGCGGGAGGGGAGCGGGGCGGGCGAGCCGGGTCGGGCCGGTCCGGGCCGGTCAGACCTCCGCGGCCAGTGACCGCCGGTAGCTCAGCGCGGGGCATCCGTCCAGGACGGTCTCCCCCACGACCGTGAATCCGTTCCGCCGGAGCACCGCCGCCGAGGCCGCGTTGTCCAGGGCCGCGGAGGCGGTGAGGACGCTGAGCCCGTACTCCGTGGCCGCGAGCCGGCAGACCTCCCGCACGGCGGCGGTGGCCGCGCCGCGGCCCGCCGCCCGTTCGCCGATCCGGTAGCCGAGGTCGGCGGCGCCGTCCGCGAGGTCCACCAGGTTGACGCGTCCGATCAGCTCTCCGGCGGTGTCCATCACGAGGTGGAACCTGCACGCACCCGTGTCCTGTTCCGCGAGAAGGGCGCGGTGGCGGGCGGCGAACTCCGTGAAGTACGCGTCCCCACGGTCCGGTACGGTGCGGGCGAAGTACGCCCGGTTGTCCCGCTCGAAGGCCAGCAGGGCAGCCTCGTGACCGGCCCGCAGGCGTTCGATTCGCAGCATGCCGGGCAGGATATACAGGCGGCTCGGACGGGCGCCCGCGAGTTTTCCCGGGGCCTGCCGGGGGACATCGCGACGGGGCGGCGGAGGCCGAAGAACCTCCCTCCCGGTCAAGGAGTCGTGCGAGCGTGCGAGCGTGCGACGATCAGGTCCCGTCCGGGGGGACCGGGACGACGACCGGCCAAGGGGTGGGGAATGAAGGCAGGAACAGTCACCGCGAGCATCGCGGCGGCCGTGATCGTGACGGCGGGCCTGAGCGGTTGTGCGGCCGGCGCCTCCGTGGGCAAGAAGGCGGCGGACTCGGCCGAGACTCTGGTCGCGACGCTCACGAAGGCCTCCGACGAGGCCTCCAAGGCCGGCTCGGCCGAGGTCGAGATGAGCGTGACGATGCCCGGCACGGGCGGCAAGCCGGTCCACGTGAACGGCACCTATTCCTGGGGCAACGGCCTCGCGATGGAGGCCGAGATGCCGGCCGAGGACCTCCAGCTGCAGGATCTGGTGTCCGACGGCACGGTCACGTACCGGCTCGTCCAAGGGGCGTACTACTACGGCATCGATCCGGCGCCGAGCGGCCCCTTCGTGGGCAAGACCTGGCTGAAGGTCGAGGTCACGGCCGTGCTCGGCGAGCAGGGCGCAGCCGGGATGAAAGCGGGCAACAGCGACCCGACGGCCGCGCTCAAGTCGCTCAAGTGGGCCACGAACGTCACCGAGGTCGGCCAGGAGGACGTCAACGGCAAGAGTTCCGTCCACTATCACGCCACCGTTCCGGTGGACAAACTGGGCGACGCCAAGGCGATGTTCGGCGCGGTGGGCGGAGGCGGTGCGACCGAGCTCGTCTCGGACGTCTGGGTCGACGACCAGGGGATGCCCTCACGGCTGAACCAGACCTTCGGGGACGTCGCCGTGAGGATGGACTTCCTGTCCTACGGCGTTGCGAAGGACATCGCGGTCCCGCCGGCCGCCGACACGGCCGACATCACCGAGGCCGTCAAGAAGGGCAGAGCCGCGCAGGGCTGACCCCCGCGGCGGCCGGGCAGGGGCCGAGTCTTCGCCGCCGCAGGCCGGGCAGGCGGTGCGTACCGACGGTCCGGTTCCCACCCTGCCTCCCGGCACGCGCCGCCGCCCCCATGTCACCCCGCAGGCACGAAGGACTCCCCCATGGAGTCGAGTCGACCTCTTCCCGGCCCGCTACCGCGCTTCGCAGCCGCCGGAGGCGGGCCGTTCGTCGACGGGGTGAAGTTTCCCGCGATTTCGCCCCGCCGACGGGCGCCCCGCCACGGACGGTTACCGGGTGCGTACAGACTGCTCCGGAGGGAGCGGGAGTTGACCCGCCCGCGGAATCGGGGGGCTCGTGGAAGAGTTCGGCCGGCGCCGGTTCCTGGCCCGGGCCGCGGGTGCCGCCGGGGCCGTCGGCGTCAAGGCGCTCACCGGTACCGCGGCGGCCGCCACCGGCGCGGCGCACGACTCCGCCAGCGCGGCCGGGTACGTGGACGTACAGCTGCTGCACATCACCGACCTGCACGGCTACCTGTCCGCTCCCCCGGCCAGGGATTCCCTCATCACGGGCGCGGGCGGCCGTTCGTACGCGGTGGGCGGGGTCGCCTACATGGCCACCCATCTGGCCCGGTTGAGGGCCGGCCGGGCCAATTCCTTCTTCTTCGCGCCGGGCGACCTCTTCTCGGGCTGGGAGTTCCCCGCCTTCACCCTCGCCGATGAGCCGACCATCGAGGCGCTGAACCGGCTCGGCCTGGACTTCGCGACCGCCGGGAACCACGAGTTCGACCGCACGCCCGGCTTCCTGCGCCGGCACATGGAGGAAGGGCTCCCCTACGACGGGGCGGGACTGACCAACTCCTTCCCGGACTCGGGCGGCGCCCCCTTCCACGGCGCCGACTTCCGCTACTACAGCGCCAACGCCGTGTCCGCGGCGAGCGGGGAGACGGTGCTCCCCCCGTACAACATCGAGTGGGTGGACGCGCCGGGCGGGCAGCGGCTGCCCATCGGCTTCATCCACCTGACGGTCGTCGCCGCCGAGACCTTCGGGAACTCCTTCCAGCCCGGCCTGACCACCCTCGACCAGCTCGCCTCCGCCAACCTCTGCGCCGCCCGGCTCAAGGCGCTCGGAGTGGGCGCCATCGTGCTGAGCATGCACGACGGGGCGGTGGCGGGCGGCGACTTCGATTCCGGCAGCGAACCCAGCGGTCCGGCGTACGAGCTGGCACTGCGCGTGTCCCCGGACATCGACGCGATCGTCACCGGGCACTGGCACTGCGCCTTCAACATGATGCTCCCGGACCCCCTCGGGCGCCCGCGGCCGTTCGTCGAGGCCGGCTGCCACGGGCAGATCATCGGCGAGATCACCCTGCGGCTCGACCCGGACACCGGTACGGTCGTCCGCGCGCTCACCACCTCGGTGAACCACCCCAACAGCCGCGACGTGGCCCCCGATCCGGTGCTCAAGGGTGTCGTCGATTATTGGACGGGCTTCGCGCAGCGGCGCGGGGCGGGAGTCATCGGACGCCAGCGCGCCTCCTTCCGCCGCCGGCTCTCCCCGGCCGGGGAGTCCACCATGGGCAACCTCGTCGCCGACTGGGCGCTGTGGGGCGCCCGTCAGGCGCCCGATTCCTTCGACACCAGTCCCCGGCCCGCCCGGTCGGGCGCGGACCTGGCGCTCATCGCGGTCGCCCCGCGCGTGGGCCGCAGCGTGATCAACACCGATCTGCTCGCCGGTACCGCCCTGGACGACCCGGTCAGCTTCGAGCGGGCCTGGCGGGCCGTCGGCTACGGATGCCCGCTGGTCAGTGCCGAGGTGAGCGGGCGCCGGCTCCACGACGCCCTGGAGCAGCAGTGGGCGCTGGACGCCTCCGGCGTGCTGACGTACGCCCCGCTCGCGGTGTCGGACAACGTCCGGTACTCCTTCGACGCGGCGGGGCCCGTCGGGGACCGGGTGGCACCGGGCGACGTGCTCGTCGACGGTGTCCCGCTGCGCCCGGAGGCCTCGTACCGCGTGGTGACCACCTCGTACACGCTCACCGGGCAGGACGGCTACCCGGCCCTCGGTGACTACCGGGAGCCGGCCCGCCACCGGCGGGACACGGACAGCTTCCCGGCGTACGTCTCGGCCCTCGGCACCCTGGAGGCCGTCTCCACTGGCCGGGTCACCGTGAAGCCCGCCGCGCTCTTCGACCCCCCGGGCCGCGAAGGGCGCTTGGTGGCCCCGTCCGATCCGGTACCGGGGCTGCCCGCGCCCGTCGCGGCGGAGGAGGAGGCCGCGCGGGACGCGGGACGCCGACCCGTGTGCTGAGCCGGCCGGGCGAGCGCCGTCAGGGGCCCAGCGGGAGCGTGGCGACCAGGCGGGCTCCCTTCGGGGAGTCCCGGACGGCGAGCGTGCCGCCGAGGCGCAGGGCGATGTCGCGGGCGATGGCCAGGCCCAGTCCGGTGCCGCCCTCGTCGCGGGCGCGGGCGTCGTCGAGCCGGGTGAAGCGTTCGAAGACCCGCTCGCGGTCGGCGGGAGCGATGCCCGCTCCGTCGTCGGTGACTTCCAGGACGGCCTCGCCCCGGGGCTCGTCCACGCGCAGGACGAGGGTGACGTGCTGCTCGGCGTGGCGGCCGGCGTTGTCCAGCAGGTTGGTGACGAGCCGCGACAGCCAGATCGTGCTGCCGCGGACCGCGATCCCGGGTGTGATGTCGGCGTGCACCGGGACCCGGGCGCCCCTGCGCGTACGGGCCGCTTCGCGGGCCACCTCCGTGAGGTCGACGGCGGCGGCCGGCGGCGGCTCCGAGGTGTCGAGACGGGCCAGCAGGAGCAGGTCGGCCGCCAGGTCCTGGAGCCGTACGGTGTCCTCCAGCGCGCCGCTGACCAGTTCGCCCCACAGCTCGGGATCCGGGTGGGCCTGCGCGACCTCCAGTTGGGTGCGGAGCACCGTGATGGGGCTGCGCAGTTCGTGCGAGGCGTCCGCGATGAAGCGGCGCTGGCGGATGCCGGCGGCCTCCAGCCGGTCCAGGGTGGCGTTCATGGTGACGGCGAGCCGGGCCACCTCGTCGCGGGTGGGCGGAACGGGTACCCGGCGGTGCAGTTCGCGGTCGCCGATCTCGGCCATCTCCGCGCGGATCGCCTCGACGGGGCGCAGGGCCCAGCCGGTGACCCGCCAGGTGATCAGGGCCACGACCAGGACGAGCAGCGGGACCACGACGGCCAGCACCGCCATGATGGTCGCGTCGGCGGTGTCGGCGTCCCGCAGCGAGGTCCCGGCGTAGACGGTGACCAGGCCCTTCGCGGTGACGGTGGTGACCTGCACGACGCGCTGGCGGTGTTCCTGGCGGGCCCGGCCGCCCTTCCAGGTGTCGCGGACCGTGCCGGGTGCGACGGGTGGTTCGGGGACGAGGGCGGGGCGGCCGCTGAGGTTGGGGCTGGCCGCGAGCACACGGCCCCGCGCGTCCACGACCTGGACGAAGTCGGTCCCGTGGCCCGGGGGCGGCAGGGGGTCCAGCTGCCCGGTGGCCGCCAGCGCGGCCACCCTGACGGCCTGCCGTTCGGCATCCTCCTGGGCGCTCATGGTCAGGTTGGTCTCCAGGGCCCCGAGCAGGGCGAAGGAGGCCACGCCGAGGGCCAGGGCCACCACGGCGGACGCACCGAGGGTGGCCTGGGCGCGGACGGACCTCGGCCGGAGCCGGGACGCGGCCCGGCGCAGCCGGTACGCGAGCTCGCGCGGACGGTACGCCGCCGCGCGAGGGCGGTCCCCGTCCTCGTAGAAGTCGTAGGGCAGGTGGGGCTGCCCGGAGGGCGCGCAGGACCGGTCGGGCTCAGCCACCGTCGGCCGCCAGCCGGTAGCCGGCGCCCCGGACGGTCTCCACCGCGGCCCGGCCGAAGGGCGCGTCTATCTTCCGGCGCAGGGCGCTGACGTGGACCTCGACGACGTTGAGGTCCCCTTCGTAGGCGGCGTCCCACACGTGCTCGAGGATGTCCCGCTTGGGTACGACCTCGCCGGCCCGGCGCGCCAGGTGCACCAGGACGGCGAACTCGCGTGCGGTCAGCCGGGCTTCCACGCCGCCGCGCGTGCAGCGCTGCCGGGCCGGGTCGACGAGGAGGTCGCCGAACTCCATGACCTGCGGGCTGCGGCGGCCGGTGCGCCGGATCAGGGCCCGCAGGCGGGCCACGAGGACCACGTAGGAGAAGGGCTTGGAGAGGAAGTCGTCGGCGCCGGTGTCCAGGGCCTCGGCCTCGTCGTACTCGCCGTCCTTGGCGGTGAGCATGAGGATGCCGGACTCGCAGCCGGCCGCGCGCAGCCGGGCGCAGACCCGGTAGCCGTTGAGGCCGGGCAGCATGATGTCGAGCACGATGGCGTCGTAGTCGTGCTCGCCGGCCATCCACAGGCCTTGCGGCCCGTCGTGTGCCGTGTCCACAGTGAAGCCCTCGGCCCGCAGACCACGTTGCAGGGCGGCGGCCAGCCGCCGCTCGTCCTCGACCACCAGTACGCGCATGGGGCAAGGTTCTCAGGTCGCGCCGCCGGCTTGCTGAAGGGTTCTTCAGCTCGCTTCAGCGGGGCTTCAGCATCCTGCTCGCAGGATCGGCCGAGCCGGGCACGTCGCCCGGAGAACGCGAGGAGCATCCAGATGACTCAGTCCAGTCCGCAGCCGCCCGAGTACCCCCCGGCAGCTGTTCCCGGCGAGGGCGGCGGCGAGGGCGGCGACCCGGCCGGCAAGGCGGCGGGGCGCGGCGCCCGGATCGCCCGCTTCACCCGGTTCGCCCGAGAGGGCCGGGGGCGCTGGGTGGCGCTCGGGCTCGTGGTGGTGGCCTCCGCCGGTGCGGGGGCCGCGGTGATGGCCGTGGCGGACCAGGACCACGACGTCCGCCGCACGCGCGCGGAGCGGATGTGGGACCGGTTCGACGTCGAGCGGGAGGGGGGCGGCGAGATGACGGCTCCGCTTCCCGCGCGCCCCGGGAAGCCGGGCGAGCCCGGGAAACCCGGCCTGCGGGGCCAGAAGGGCGAGCGGGGGGTCTTCCCGCCGGACGGACTGGTGCGGCCGGGGACGCCCGACGGCGAGGACGGCTTCGTCACGGACGGGCCCGACCGGGCCCCCGTACCCCTGCCCGCGCTGCCGGCGGCCCAGGCCCTGGAGAAGGCGGAGGCCGCCGTGCCCGGCGGCAAGGCCGAAGCCCTGCGCGTGATCGCCCAGGAGGGCGGCGGGAGCGCCTGGCGCGTGGTGGTCCTCGGCTCCGACGGCGTCCGGCACGCCGTGACCCTGGCCGGCGCCGACGGCGCGGTCACGAGCAACACGGTCGCGGGGAAGGGCACCGGGGCGACCCGCTGAGCGGGTCCGGGCGGGGCGCCCGCCCGGTGTCCCGTACCGCCCCGTCAGCGACAGTGACAGCGGTACGGGACACCGGAGCGGCTTACGTCCACCGCGCCTGCCGCGGCCCCGATTGGCCGGGTTCGCGGGCAGGGCGTTCCATCGAAGGGTGAGCACACCGGCGCCGGGCTCGCGGATCGACGTGCACGCCCATCTGTGGACCCCCGCCTACCTGGACCGGCTGGAGCGGCTGGGCCGGACCGACACGGGCACCCAGCGCGGGATCGGTGCGGACGCCACACCGGCCGACCTCGACCACCGCCTCGCCCTCATGGACCGGGCGGGCATCCGCGTGCAGGTGCTCTCCGTCCCCCCGCAGTCGCCGCACCTGGCCGGGGAGGCCGACGCGGTGGAGCTGGCCCGCGCGGTGAACGAGTCCTACGCCGAGCTGGTTGCCGGCCGGCCCGGGCGTTTCCTGGCCTTCGCCGCGCTGCCGCTGCCCCACGTGGACGCGGCGCTGCGCGAGCTCGCGTACGCCCTCGACGAGCTCGGCATGGTGGGCGCGGCCGTCACCACGACCGTGCGCGGCCGGGCCCTGGCCGATCCGCTCTTCCATCCGCTGTACGAGGAGCTCGACCGGCGCGGTTCGGTGCTGTACGTCCACCCGGCGGGCGAGGGCGCCGGCAGCCCCCTGATCAGCGGGCACCGCATGACGTGGATGGTCGGAGCTCCCGTCGAGGACACGGTGGCCGTCATGCACCTCATCCTGGCGGGCCTTCCCCGGCGCTACCCCCGGATGCGGATCCTGGCCTCCCACCTCGGCGGCGCGCTGCCGATGCTGCTGCGCCGGCTCGACGACCACCTGGCCTTCGAGTCCCCGGGGACGCCCGAGCTGCCCTCGGTGGCGGCCCGACGGCTCTGGTACGACACCGTCGCGCACGGCCACGGGCCCGCGCTGGTCGCGGCGGCGGCCTCCTTCGGCGCGGACCGCCTCGTCCTCGGTACGGACTTCCCTTACGAGGACGGGGAGGTGTTCGTGCGGGCGGTCTCCTACGTCTCCGAGTCGGGGCTGGCGCCGCGGGAGGCGGCCGCGATCCTCGACACGAACGCGGCGGCGCTGCTCGGCCGGCCCGTGAACCCCGCCGGCGGGTGACCGGAGCCGTCGCTCCGTGCCACCCGCCCGGGTTCGCCGTACGCCCTACGCCGGGAGGGCGAGCAGCACCAGGGGGCTGGTCGTCGGCTGCGGCGATCCCCCGGCGGGCTCCAGCGTCAGGCCGACCGCCGTGGCCGTGCCGAGGCCGCCGTCCAGCACGGCCGCCCCGTCGCCGGTGAGGAAGCCGGCCGGGCGCATCCTGCCGCCGTCGGCGAGCCAGAGCTGGTACGTGCGCCCCTCCCCGGCAGCCGGCAGCCGGTCCGCGAGGAACACGGCCCGGTCCCGGGCCGCGGAGGTGATCACCGTCGCGGCGGCTCCGCCGCTGGTGCGGCCGTGGACGGTACGGGCGTCCGGGGCCGTGACCACGGCCCGCAGCTCCTGGCTGCGCACCTCGGCCTGCCGGGCCTCCTGCCGGGCCCGGTCCGCCTGCCCGCTCTCGTGGAGCGCGGCCCCGCCGAAGAGGGCCGCCCCGACGAGGGAAGCGGCGACGACGAAGGCACCGGCCTTGCGCGGGAGCCGGTCGAAGAATCCGGCCGCCCGGCGGACGCCGACCCTCGGGGGGAGCTGACGGACGGTCTCGATGCCGGCCAGGACCTCCGCCTTCAGCTGCGGCGGGGGCACGAGGGCCACCGCGGAGGCCAGCCTGGCGGCCGTGGCGGAGAACTCCGCCACGTCCCCGGAGCACGGCGCACAGCGGGCCAAGTGCCGGGAGAACGCCTCCTGTTCACTCGGTCCGAGCGCGTCCAGTACGTAGGCCGCGGTGAGGGTGTGCAGTTCTTCGTCGTGCTTCACGTGGTCACCCCCATGCAGTCGCGCAGGCGGATCAGTCCGTCGCGCATCCGGGTCTTGATCGTGGGAAGAGGAGTCTGGAGGGTCTCGGCGACCTCACGGTAGGTCAGCCCCTGGTAGTAGGCGAGGGTGACGGCCTGGCGCTGGAGCTCGGTCAGCCGGCGCAGGCAGCGTTTGACCTGATCGCGCTCGAGCCGGGTCTCCACCTGCTCGCTCACTTCGTCGAAGGGCCGTTCCTGGCCGCGTACGCCCACGTCGTGCTCGCGGGCGGCCGAGGCCTGGACGGAGCGGACCCGGTCGACAGCCCGGCGGTGGGCGATCGTGGCCACCCAGGCCATGACGCTCCCATGGTCGGGGCGGTAGCGGGCGGCCTGGCGCCACACGTCGATCATCACCTCCTGGGCGACCTCCTCCGACTGTGCGCGGTCGCGCACCACCTTGACGGCGATGCCGAAGACGGTTCCGGCCACGGTGTCGTACAGCGCGGAGAACGCGTCCTGGTCTCCCTGCGCGACGCGCGCCATCAGCTCGGCGAGTTCGGCCGCGGCCGATCCGGGGCCAGTGCCGGGGCCGGGGCCTGGGCCGGGGCCGGGGCCCGGACCCGGTCCGGGGAAGCGTAGCTTCTCGGGGCACCTGAGCGGCCCCCGCATACGGCCGGGCCCGGGCAGGCACGCCGGGGCCGCGAGTGGTTCTCGCCGGTCCATCCATCGCATGAACGATCCTTCGTGGCAGGCGCACCCGTTCCTCGTCCGCCGAGGTCGCGGTGCACGCCGGGTCCTTGCTGTCTCACCCTGTCTTCGGAGCCGGTCCGTGCCCGGATTGGCCGGAATCCACGCGAAAGGGCATCCGTTCGGGGGAACCGGCACCCCGGGACCAACCGCGCCGGGGGTCCGGGCCGAAGGAGGGCTGCGGGCCCGGTTCAGGGGCCGCCGCGCGGCGGGTCACGGGGCCGATGGGTCCCGGAGTCCGCCGCCGCACAGCCAGCAAGGAGATCTGTCGTGTCGCGTGTCCTCAAGAGTGCCGTACTCGCCCTCGCTTCGGGCGCCCTTCTCGTGGGTGGGGCCTCGGCGGCCTCGGCCGACGCCGGATCCCAGGGCATCGCCGCCCACTCCCCGGGGTCGGCTCGGGCAACCTGATCCAGATCCCGATCCACATCCCGATCAACGCGTGCGGCAACTCGGTCAGCGTGATCGGGCTGCTCAACCCCACATTCGGCAACACCTGCGTCAACGCCTGACGGATCGCACGGACCACGGTCTCGGGTCCGCCGCTGGCTACGGGGCGGCGGCGGGCCGGTGGTCCTGCGGACCGGCGGGGAGTGGGTCGCCACTTCTGAGCGCCCCCGGGCCCCGCAGGACCCGCGCGGGCGGCGGCCGTCGGCGCCGCCGCCCGGGTGCGCGCGCCCGTACGGAGCGATGCCGTACGAAGCGATGCCGTACGAAGCGATGCCCTGCAGAGCGACGCCGTACGGCCCGCGCACAACGGTCAACATACCAACGGATCTTCACGTGTTCGGATGACCGGCCCATCCGGGAGGGATCCCGCACCGAATGAGGTTCGTGAGCATCAACCGAAGGACAGTCGAGCGGGGCGCCCTCGCCGCGGCGAGCGGCCTGCCGGCGGGCTACGCGGCTCTGGCCGCAGCCGAGCTGACCGCGTCCCTGGTACGGCCGCAGGCGGGACCGGTCACGGTGATCGGCGGGGCGGCCATCGACCGCACGCCGGCGGCGCTCAAGGACTTCGCCATCCGCACCTTCGGCGAGAACGACAAGCTGGGCCTCCAGCTCGGCATCCTCGCCACCGTCGGTCTCCTGGCGGCCCTGCTCGGCGTGTTCGCCCTGCGCCACCGCCGGACCGCGGCGGCCGGTGTACTGGCCTTCGGCGTCCTCGGTGCGGCGGCGGCCCTCGGCCGGCCCGACGCGGCCGGGGCGGCGGACGTCCTGCCCTCGCTGGTGGGGGCCGCGGCCGGGGCGCTGGTGCTGTACCTGCTGGTGGGGAAGGTGGGCGGCCCCGCCGCCCGGCCCGCCGGAGGGGACGGCGCGGAGGCAGACACCCTGGACGGGGCCGGAACCGAAGCAGCCGGCACCGGAGCTGCCGGCGCCGTAGCCACCGACACCGGCCCGCCCGCCACCTGGAACCGCCGGGGCTTCCTCCTCGCGGTCGGCATCGCCGCGCTCGCCTCCACCGGCGCGGGCGCCCTCGGCCGGGCCCTGACCGGCCGGCGCGGCCGGGGCGCCACCGCCTCGCGGGCCGCCGTCCGCCTGCCCGCTCCCGCTTCGCCGGCCGCGCCGGTCCCGGCCGGGGCGGCCCCACGGCTTCCCGGGGTCAGCGCCTTCACCACACCGAACAAGGAGTTCTACCGTGTCGACACCGCTCTCGTGGTCCCCAAGGTCGACGCCGGCACCTGGCGGCTGCGCATCCACGGCAAGGGCGTCGCCCGCCCGCGCTCCTACTCCTATCCCGAACTCCTCCAACGCCCGCTGATCGAACGCGACATCACCCTCACCTGCGTGTCGAACGAGGTCGGCGGCCCCTACGCCGGCTCCGCCCGCTGGCTCGGCGTACGTCTGTCGGACCTGTTGCGGGAGGCCGGTGTCCAGGCGCCGTCGCGCGGCGGCCGGGCCGACCAGCTGATCGCGCGCTCAGTGGACGCGATGACCCTGGGCACCCCCGTCGAGGAGGTCATGGACGGCCGGGACGCGATGCTGGCCGTCGGCATGAACGGCGAGCCGCTCCCCTTCGAACACGGCTTCCCGGTGCGCATGGTCGTACCCGGTCTCTACGGCTACGTCTCCGCCTGCAAGTGGATCCGGGAGATCGAGCTCACCACCTTCGACTCCTACGACCCCTACTGGGTCAAGCGCGGCTGGGCCGGGCCCAGCACCGCGGCATCGAGCGGGTCGAGGTCCAGGTCGACGACGGGCCGTGGCAGGAGGCCTCGCTCGCGGCTCAGGCCACCACGGACACCTGGCGCCTGTGGTCCTTCGACTGGAAGGCCGCGTCCGGCGGCCACCGCCTCACCGTCCGCGCCACGGACGGCCGGGGCGAGGTCCAGACCGAGCTGCGGACCCGCACCGTCCCGGACGGCGCGAGCGGCCGGCACGGCGTGTTCGTCACGGTCGGCTGACCGAAGCGACTCCGCTTTCGCACTACTTCACACACTTTCCGTCCTTTCGCTCCCTCTTCACCAACCCCTTCTCTTTCTCTGGAGAACACCATGAACACCCTTCGTTTCCGCCGTACCGCCCTCTCCGTCGCCACCGCAGCCGTACTCCCCTTCGCGCTGGCCGCCTGCTCCGACTCCGGCTCCGGCTCCGACAAAGACGCCGCCGCCGGTGCGGCCGCCGAAGCGAGCGCGGACGCCTCCTCCCCGGCCGCGGACGCCTCGGCGCCCATGACGGTGGAGGGGCCCTTCGGCGCCGCGTGCGCCGGTGTCCCGAAGGAGGGCGCGGGCAGCTTCGACGGCATGGCCAAGGACCCGGTCGCGACGGCCGCGTCCAACAACCCGGCGCTTTCCACCCTGGTGGCGGCCGTCAAGCAGGCCGGGCTCGTCGACACGCTCAACAACGCCAAGGACATCACGTGTTCGCGCCGACCAACGACGCATTCGCCAAGATCCCGAAGGTGGACCTCGACAAGGTCCTCGCCGACAAGGCCACGCTGACCAAGATCCTCACGTACCACGTGGTCGGCCAGAAGCTGACGCCGAAGCAGCTCGAGAACGGCTCCTTCGCCACGCTGGAGACCGGGAAGGTGACCACCACCGGCTCGGGCGAGTCCTACAAGGTCAACGGCGCGTCCACCGTGGTCTGCGGCAACGTCCCGACCGCGAACGCCACCGTGTACATCGTGGACACCGTCCTGATGCCGAAGTAGCGGTGGCGCCGCACCGGTGACCCGCAGGGGCGCCGGTCGTTGTAAAGGTGGTCAGCGAAGTGGCCCCGGGAGTCCCGGACCTGTTCTCAGGGTCCGGGACTCCATGCCGTGTACACCGGCCCGTCACGTGGTCCACACATGGGGCAGCGGATTGGACAAGTGGCCGATGTTACTAACACCATGGCCCCGCAAGTTCGCGGCTGCGCAGGGGGGCAAACCGCTCGTTCCACGTCCCTCCGCACGGACCGCTCGTCCCCGCCACACCCCTGGAGAGACTTCGCCATGAGCTTCGGCGACCCGAACAACCCCTACGGCCAGCAGCAGCCCCCGCAGGGTCAGCCCGGCTACCCGCAGCAGGCGCCGCAGGGTGTCCCCCCGCAGTACGGCTACCCGCAGCAGCCCGTCGGCGGCGTCCCCCCGCAGCAGCCGTACGGCGCGTACCCGCCGGCCGGCATGCCGGGCGGCATGCCGCCCATGCCGGGCACCGGAATGCCGCCGCTGGCGCACTGGGGCCTGCGCCTCGGCGCGACCCTCCTCGACGGTCTGATCATCGCGGGACCGATGTACGCCCTCGGCTTCATCGACCTCGCCATGAGCGACGACGCGGCCACCGCCGGGCCGGGAGTCTTCTTCCTGATCGGCTGGCTCTACGCCCTCGGCATGGGCATCTTCCAGCTCTACAAGGAAGGCGCGACCGGCCAGTCGACCGGCAAGAAGGTCCTCGGGATCAGCGTGCGCCGCGAGGCCGACGGCAGCGTCCTCGGCTTCGGCATGGCCTTCGTCCGCAAGCTGGCGCACTTCCTCGACAGCGTCGCCTGCTACATCGGCTACCTGTGGCCGCTGTGGGACGCCAAGAAGCAGACCTTCGCCGACAAGGTGTGCAGCACCGTCGTCATCGTGGTCCCCAAGGGCTGATTCGGCCTGATGTCGGGGCCCGTCCGGATTCCGGGCGGGCCCCGACGCGTTCGCTACGGCTTGGGGAGCGTGCAGCCGGGGCGGTTCAGGTCGATCGTGTTACCCGGGCCCACGCAGGGGACGATGATGTAGGTCTGCTGCGCGTAGTTGATGCCCTGCCGGACCGTCACGGCGCCGCTCTCGGACACCTCGCACGGGTTGTTCAGCGTGCAGGACCCGCCGTCCTCGTTGCCCGTGTTGTTCACGGCGACCACCTTGCCCGTCGTCGTGTCGATCACCGGGGAGCCGGAGGTCCCGCCGATGGTGTTGCAGGACGAGGTGTAGCGCAGGGAGTCCTTCCAGGTCCACTCGCCCTCCTTGAGGCGGTAGGCGAACCCGTCGACGTTGCAGTTGTACGTTCGCTTCCAGTAGCCGGACACCACCTTGATCGCGGTGCCCTGCACCGGGTGGGCGTCGTTCAGGGTGAGCGCGTTGATGCCGTACTGGCTGCTGATCTGCGCGTAGCTCTTGGTCAGCTGGTAGATCGATATGTCGGTGTCGGTCATCGTGGCGTACGAGATCTTGCTCGCGCGCAGCGTCGCGACCTTGGAGCCTGAGGCGTTCAGCAGCGAGAAGCTGCGGCTGGACGCCTTGTCCTTGACGACCTGTCCGGCCGCCGGCATGCCGGACTCCAGGCAGTGGCCGTTGGACAGCACGAGCGCGGGGTCGCTCGGCAGCGAGTTCGGCACGCGGACGACGGAGCCGGAGCAGTTGCTGAGCGCGACCGTACCGGCGAAGTTGACCGCGACGGCCTGCCGGGCCGTGTCCAGGGGTGCCTGGGCCACGGCCGGTGAGGCCACCGCTCCGGTGAGGAGCAGGGCGAACGCGGCGCCGGCGAGAGGCTTGTTCATGTGGGGGTTCCCCTCTGAGTGACAATGCGACCGAAGATCCTTCGGTTGTCATGCGCATTCTCAGGAGGTCCGGCTCAACTCACAAGAGGGCCTGGGTAGTTCAGGCTTCCGAGGAACGGCCGTAATCGCACTTGCGGCGCCGCCCCGTCGCCCGACAGGGCGGACGGCAAGCTTGGAGAACGCCCGGGCGTCGCCCTGGACCGGGAGCGCTCTCAGCGTTCCCGGCGGTGCGGGTTACCCTGCTGTCCGACAGGGCCGGGGCCCGCGGGGCCCGGGCTGCCGCCCCCGGATACGCACGAGGAGCGCCCGTGGCCGAACAGGTTCTCTCCGGCCGGCCCACCCTGGAGGCGGTGGCGGCGCGGGCCGGAGTGTCCAGGGCCACCGCGTCCCGGGTCGTCAACGGCGGCGACGGCGTCCGCCCGCACCTGGTCGACAAGGTCCGCGCGGCCGTCCTGGACCTCGGCTACGTACCGAACCACGCGGCCCGCACCCTGGTCACCCGGCGCACCGGCGCGGTCGCCGTGATCATCGCCGAGCCGGAGATCCGGATCTTCTCCGACCCCTTCTTCTCCCGCCAGGTCCGCGGCATCAGCAAGGAACTGACCGCGCACGACACGCAGTTGGTGCTGCTCCTGGTCGAGCACCGCGGGGACTACGGCCGGATCGAGCGGTATCTGGCGGGCGGCCACGTCGACGGCGCGCTCGCCTTCTCGCTGCACACGGACGACCCGCTGCCCGCGATCACGCGCCGCATCGGCATGCCCACCGTCTACGGCGGGCGGCCCGGCTGGACGGGGCCGGTGCACGGTCCGGTGTCGTACGTCGACGCCGACAACCGCGGGGGTGCGCGCGAGGCCGTACGGTACCTGCTGTCCCGGGGGCGCCGGCACATCGCGCACATCGCCGGGCCGCTGGACCAGACGTCGGCGACCGACCGCCTCGACGGGTACCGGGACGTACTGCTCGACGCGGACCCGGCACTGATCGCCGAGGGTGACTTCACCACGGCGGGCGGAGCCCGGGCGATGGCCGAACTGCTGGAGCGCTGCCCGGATCTCGACGCGGTGTTCGCCGCGAACGACCTGATGGCGACGGGCGCGCTGGGCGTGCTGCGCGAGCGGGGCCGGTCCGTGCCGGGGGACGTGGCACTGGTCGGCTTCGACGATGCCGAGCTGGTGGCGGAGAGTGCCGATCCGCCGCTGACGACCGTACGCCAGGACATCGAGGGCATGGGACGTCTGATGGCCCGGCTGCTGCTGCGGTCCCTGGACCCGGCGCACGCATCGCACCGCGTGCCGGGATCCGTGATCACCCCGACCTCGCTGGTGGTGCGCGGCTCCGCCTGAGGGACCGACTCCCTTTCGGCCCCGGGTGAACGGGGCGGCAGCGCACCCCGAAGGGCGGCGCGCGCCGGTACGCGGAGCTCGTCGCCGGGGGGGGTGCCCTATCTATTTGGTCACGGTGGAGGGGTGCTGCTTCGGGCGTCTGGAACGATGCGCTTGTGCATGCTGATGATCAGGTTGGCGAGGGTGTCTCTGCGGATCTCGCGGCGCTTCTCCGGAGCGCTGACGACAGCCGTCCGGTGATGATCGTTTCTTCCGTCTGTGGCGGTTGTGGCGGGCGTGTGTTCCTCGTGCTCTTCGACGATGTCGAGGGCGGGGCCGAGCGCATGTGCGTTGAGTGCGGCGGCCGCGCGTTCATTGCGGATAGTGAGGAGTTTTGGGAGGACGCGGATCCTGGCGAGGCCGGCTGCCCTTGCGGAGGCCGGGAGTTCGAGGTGGCAGTCGCGTTCTCGCTTGCCGACGACGGGTTGGTCCGCTGGGTGACGGTTGGGCTGCGGTGCCGGAGGGATGGTGCCGTGGGGATCTATCCCGACTGGAAGATCGATTACGGACCCACGGACCACCTCCTGACCATGGTTTAGGTCTGCGGAACGACGTGGCGTGGTGTTCGCCCTCGCCGGCGTCCAGGCCGAGGAAGACGTCGATGTCGCCGAGGGGGGCATCGCACCCAGGGGCGGCATGGTGGCGGGCCCCGCACCCGGTGGGTGCGGGGCCCGAGGCCTGTCGTTCGCGCGCGGGGCGGTCCGTACGGTCAAGCCGTACGGGAGCTGCCCGGGCGCTCCCAGCGGTAGAACTCCTGGGCCATGGCGTCCTTCGGGCTGCGCCAGGTCTCCGGGTTGTGCGGGCTGACGTAGGCGGTGAGCCGGTCGCTGAGGTCCCGGAACTCCGGGTGGCCGGTGACTTCGGCGATGGCCGGGCCGGGGGGCCGGTCCGATTCGATGAAGTGCATGTACACGTCGCCGAACTGGAAGAGGCTGCGGCGGGTGACTCCGACGAGGTGCGGCAGCTCGCCCGCATCCGAGGCCGCGAAGAGCTCGGCGATGTCGGGGGCGGACTGCGGCGCCATGCGGGCCACGATGAGAGCGCGGTGCATCCGGTGTGCTGCCTTTCGTCTCAGACGCGGCTGACCGCGGGCGTGCGGTTCTCGCGTTCGCGTTGTTCGATCTTGTCCCGGATCAGCTCCAGCTGGATCTTGGAGTTCTGGTTGATGCGGGCGGTCATCCCGGCGTCGTCGACGGGTGCCTGAGGCTTCATCGCGAAGTCCTGGGTCCACACCATCCGGGTGCCGCCGGGGACTTCGAAGTACTGCCAGTGGATGTCCATGTGCTCGAACGGGCCGGTCTCGACCCGGCGGGCGCGCACGGTGCGGCTGACCGGGTCGGGAGTGCGTTCGGAGACCCAGCTCCACACGGTGCCGTTCTCGTCGGGGTGCATCGTCAGGCGGAAGCGGGTGGTGGGCCCGTCCTCCTCCAGGATCTCCAGCGAGGCGTACTCGCTGAACAGCGCGGGCCAGCTGGGGAGATGGTTGGTCATCTCCCAGACGGTGTCCATGGGCGCCTTGACGACGATCTCGTTCTCGGTGTGTCCTGCCATGTCAAGCTCCTGTCATGAGGCTGGTGTTGACGAGTTCGAGGAACTCCTTGGGGGTCTTGCAGCGGTCCGCGTCGGTGGGCAGGGCGCGGCCGCGCTGGTTCTCCAGCAGCCCGACGATGCCGAGCAGGCCCAGCGAGTCGAGGCCGTAGTCGTCGAACAGGGAGTCCGGCCGGTTCTTCATGTCGGCCGGGTCCACGGTGATGCCGGCCCCGGACTTCATCAGCGCGGCCAGCTCCTCGACGGTCAGTCTTTCGGACATGAGCGGCTCCTTCTGTCTCTAGGAGGGGATCTTGATGACGAGCGCGGCGTTGGAGCCCATGAGGCCCCGGCTCAGCACGAGCGCGGTGCGCAGCTGTGCCGGGCGGGCGCCGCCCGTCACCACGTCGAGGTCGTGGCACACGTCGAACACGTTCGGCGTGGGCGGGACGATGCCGTGCTCCAGGGCGAGGACCGCGGCGGCGGTGTCGAGGGCGGGGGCCGCGCAATAGGCCCGGCCCGTCCCGGTCTTGGGCGCCGTGACCGGCACCTTGCGCCCGTGCGCTCCGAGGGCGGAGAGGATCGCGGCCGCCTCGGCCCGGTCGGCTTCGGGGGTGCCGAGCGCGTCGGCGAAGACCACGTCGACCTCCTCGGGGGCGCAGCCCGCGTCCCGCAGGGCGCCCTTGATGGCGTGGGCCAGGCCCTCGGCGGACGCGTCGGCCCGTTCGGGGTGGTGCGGGCCGGTGAAGGTCGCCGCGTGTCCGGCCAGGAGGGCCCGTACGGAGGCGCCGCGGCGCAGGGCCGCCCGCTCCTCCTCCACCAGGAACATCGCGCCGCCCTCGGCGGGTACGAAGCCGCAGGCCTTGTCGGTGAAGGGCCGGTAGGCCCGGTCCGGGTCCTCGTGGGTGCTCAGTGCCTCGTAGCCGAGCTGGCAGACGATGGAGTACGGGGCCAGGGGCGCCTCGGTGGCTCCGACCAGCATGGCCTTGCTGCCCTGGTTGATGGCCCGGACGGCGTGCGCGAAGGCGTCGAGTCCGCCCGCCTCGTCGGCGGCGACGACCCCGCAGGGGCCCTTGAGGCCCCGGCGGATGGAGATCTGCCCGGTGCTGGCCGCGTAGAACCAGGCGATCGACTGGTACGGGCCGACGTAGCGCGGGCCCTGGCCCCACAGGTGCTGCAGCTCGCGCTGGCCGAACTCGCCGCCGCCCGACCCGGCGGCGGTGACCACGCCGACCGAGAAGGGGTCGTCCTCGTAGTCGGCCCGGCCGAGCCGGCCGTCCTCCAGGGCGAGGTCGGCCGCGGCGAGGGCGTGGTGGGTGTAGCGGTCGGTCTGGACGAGATAGCGTTCCTCGACCATCGAGGCCGCGTCGAAGCCCCGTACCTCGCCCGCGACGCGCAGCGGGAGGTGTTCGCAGCCCTCCCGGGTGACGCGGCCCAGGACGGAGGCGCCCGACTGGGTCGCCTTCCAGAAGGCCTCGGCGCCGATGCCGTTGGGCGCGACCACTCCGATGCCCGTGATGACCGTACGGACGTTCACGAGACCACCTCCTCCTTGCGCTCGTCGGGGCGGGTCATGACGACCGCGGACTGGAAGCCGCCGAAGCCGCTGCCGACGGAGAGCACACTGCGCAGCTTGCGCTCGCGGGCGACGCGCGGGACGTAGTCCAGATCGCATTCGGGGTCGGGGGTCTCGTAGTTGGCCGTGGGCGGGACGACCTGGTGGGTCATCGCCAGGACGCAGGCGGCCAGTTCGATCGCCCCGATGGCGCCGAGGGAGTGCCCCACCATGGACTTGATGGAGGTCATCGGCGTTTTGTAGGCGTGGTCTCCCAGGACCTTCTTGACCGCCGCGGTCTCGTGGCGGTCGTTCTGCTTGGTCCCGGAGCCGTGCGCGTTGACGTAGTCGATCTCGCGGGCGTCGGTCCGGGCCTGGGCGAGGGCGGTTTCGATGGCGCGGGCCATCTCCAGGCCCTCGGTGGTCAGCCCCGTCATGTGGTGGGCGTTGCCGAAGGTGGCGTAGCCGCCGATCTCGCAGTAGACGGTCGCGCCGCGCGCCCGCGCGTGTTCCAGCTCTTCCAGGACGAGGACGGCGCCGCCTTCGCCGAGGACGAAGCCGTCGCGGTCCGCGTCGAAGGGCCGGGAGGCGTGGGCGGGGTCGTCATTGTTGGGCGAGGTGGCCTTGATGGCGTCGAAGCAGGCCACGGTGATGGGCGAGACGGGTGAGTCGGAGGCGCCGGCGATGCAGACGTCCATCTTGCCCTCGGCGATGGAGTGGAAGGCGTAGCCGATGGCGTCGAGTCCGGAGGTGCAGCCGGTGGAGACGGTCTGGACCGGTCCGCGCGCTCCCGTCTTCTCCGCCACGGCGGAGGCCAGGGTGGCCGGCGTGAAGGCACGGTGCAGGTGGGCCCCGGCGAGCCGGTGGTCCACGTCCCACCAGTCGCCCGACTGGCTGACGGCCACGTAGTCGTGCTCCAGGCGGGTGGTGCCGCCCACGGCGGTGCCCAGAGAGACTCCGGTGCGCCAGGCTTCGTCGGTGGTGAGGTCGAGTCCGGCGTCGCGCACCGCCTCGGCGGCGGCGACCAGCGCGAACTGGATGTACCGGTCCGCGCGGGCCGCCTCCTCGGCGGCGAGCCCGTGTGCGGCGGGGTCGAAGTCGACCTCCGCGGCTATCCGGGAGCGGAAGCCGGTCGGGTCGAAGAGGGTGATGCCGCGGGTCGCCGTACGCCCGTTGGAGAGCAGCTCCCAGAAGGCGGAGGCGCCGATCCCGCCGGGGGCGACGACGCCGACCCCGGTGACGGCCACGCGTCGGCGGGTCACGAGACCGCTCCCGCGCGGTCCGGGGGCCGCTCCCAGGCGGAGCCCTCCGGGTGGACGGCTTCCTCCGTGTCCACGTGCCCGAGCTTGGGGTCCGGGGCGAGCGGTCCGAGGTGGAAGACCATGCGGGCCTCGGTACCGCCGACGTTGCGGAACCGGTGGCGCACGTTCATCGGGACGAGGAGCCCCTGGTCGGTGAGGAGCGGGTGGGCCTCGCCGTCGAGGTCGACCTCCAGCTCGCCGGCGACCACGTACACGAACTCCTCGGAGTACGGGTGGTAGTGCTCGGCGATGTGCTCGCCCGGCGCCATGACGGCCAGGCCCATGAAGCCGCTGGTGCAGCCCACCGAGGTGGGTGTGAGGACGGCCCTCAGGTCGCCGCCGCGCCTCGTGTTGGGCTGCGTCTCGCTGAGGTCCACGATGTGCGGTGGGCGTTGTCTGGTCATGGCGGGGGTTCCTCCTGGCGGTGGGATGCCTGGACGGGGCTGGTGGTTGGGGGCCGAGGACGAGGGGTCCGGGGATGAGGGGTCCGGGGATGTGGAGTCCGGGGGCCGGGTGGGCCGGCTGGGCGGGGTGCCGCCGCGGTCAGCCTTCGGCGGGGGCCCTGCGGTCGGTGACCAGGCTCATGGTGTGGCGGACCGCGGACGCGGCTGCCCCGTCGGACCCGCTGACGGGTCCGGCCATCAGGCGGGCGAGGACGGCCGCCTTGCGCGGTCCGCGGACGCCGAAGGCGGTTTCCAGCCCGGCGCCGTGCGGGCTGCGCACGTCGATGAGGCGTACGACGATGTCGTCGCGCTGGAAGATGCTGCTGCTCACGGACGGTGCGTCGGACCGGTGGGCCGCCTCCTCGTCCTGCCGGGCGAGGAACCGGGCCAGTGCCGGTCCGCAGCCGGGCTTGGCCGGGTAGAACAGCGCGTGGCGCCGTACGTCGGAGCGGTCGGCGCCGCCGGCTTCGCGCGCGGCGACGTGGTGGACGGCGGGGAGGGCTGCCCGCATGAAGAACATCCGGGCGGACTCGGGGTCGCCGAGGTCGCGGTCCTGCTCCAGGTAGGGGTTGATGGCCTCCTCGACGGCCCGCACCTCGGGCTGTTCGGAGACGTGCCGCAGGGCGGCCATCAGGTCGCCGCGGACCTCCACCGTACGCACGACCCGGTTGCCGTGCATGAACAGCGAGGTCCGCAGGAGCCGGGTGTGGCCGTCGACGTCCGCCGCCGGCGAGGCGTAGCTGGAGAGGATCGCGGCGACGTCCTTCTCGCTGCCGGGCTTGACCGTGAAGGTCAGGGCGTGGCGCACGATGCCGGCGCCGAGCCGGGGCGCTTCCTGCAGCCGGGCACCCGTGGGCCGCTGCGCGTCCTGGTAGCCGCGTCCGGTCTCGCGCAGGACGGTGTACTTGAGCGGGCGCATGGCGCGGGCGCAGGCGCCGAGGGGGCGGACCTGCTCGGCGTGGTGCTCGCTGTTGACCCAGGCGAGGTACTGCGGTGCACTCTCCCACTCGCTGGTGATGAGCCACTGCGAGGGGTTCTCGAAGGACTGGCACAGCTGGTCGCTGATGTGGCCCGGTTCCGACGCGATGTCGTGGCGCAGTTGCTCGTACGCCTCGAAGAACCGCTGCTGGGCTCCTTCGTGGAGGTCCATCAGCAGGACGACCCGGAGCATGGATCCGTCGAAGGCGGACTGTGACACCCGTTCGGACAGGGTGGTCGTCATCTGCTCACTCCTTCGTGAGGGCCCTGGGTGAGGGCGGGGATGTTCATCGCGTACGGACCCTCGTCCGTCATCGGCGTGGCCGCCCCGGACCGGCGGCCGTCGCGGGGACGGCAGGCCGGCGTGTCTTCGGGGGAACCGCTGTCGCTCATCGTCATCCGGGTGCGGACGTAGCGCTACATCTCCGGATCAAGCGGGTGACAACCGGCGTATCTCCTGGGCTTGGCCGGCGATCGGGGGCATAAAAGAGTGCACTCCCCCCCCCACACAGAATTCAGGAGCTCGCAGCTGATGGAAGACACGGCAGATGTTCGCGTACCGGTTCTCGTCGTGGGCGGCTCCCTCGTGGGTCTGTCCACCTCGCTGTTCCTGAGCCGTCACGGCATCAGGCACCTGGTAGTGGAGAAGCACGCCGGTACCTCCGACCACCCGCGCGGGCGCGGCATCAACGCCCGGACCATGGAGCTGTTCCGGGTGGCCGGGGCGGAAAACGCCATCCGGCAGGCGGCGTCCGCGCTGGAGAACAACATGGGCATCCTCCAGACGGAGTCCCTGCTGGGCGGCGATCACAAGTGGCTGGTCAAGGCCATCGACCCGGCCGGGGCGCTCAGCAAGTTCAGCCCGACCGGCTGGTGCGTGTGCAGCCAGAACAACATCGAGCCGATCCTCGCCGCGCAGAGCCGCGCGCAGGGCGCCGACGTGCGGTTCTCGACCGAGCTGATGAGCTTCGACCAGGACGAGGCCGGGGTGAACGCGCTGGTCAAGGACCGGGAGACCGGCGAGCACATCACCGTGCGCGCCGACTTCCTGATCGCGGCGGACGGCCCGCGCAGCCCCGTACGCGAGCAGTTGCGCATCCCCCAGACGGGCAGCGGCGAGCTGTTCCACAACGTCAGCGTCACCTTCCGCTCGCGGCAGCTCGTGGAGGTGCTGGGCGACCTGCGGTTCATCGTCTGCTACCTGATGAAGCCGGGTGCGGACGGGGCGCTGCTGCCGGTGGACAACGACACCCAGTGGGTCTTCCACCTGCCGTGGCACCCGGACCAGGGGGAAACCCTGGAGGACTTCACCGAGGAGCGGTGCGCCCGGCAGATCCGGGAGGCGATCGGCGTACCGGACCTGGACGTGGAGATCGGCGGGAAGGCACCCTGGCACGCGGCCGAACGGGTGGCCGTGCGGTACTCGTCCGGGCGGGTGTTCCTGGCCGGCGACGCGGCCCACGAGATGTCCCCCACCGGCGCGTTCGGCTCCAACACCGGCATCCAGGACGCGCACAACTTGGCCTGGAAGATCGCGGCGGTCCTGGACGGCTCGGCGGGCATCGGACTGCTGGAGACCTACGGGGCCGAGCGGCACCCGGTGGCGCTGGCGACCGCCGAGCGCGCCTCGGCCCGTTCCGCGGAGCACAGCCACCCCGGGTACGCGCCTCCGCCCACCATGGGCGGCGGACCGGGCAGCGGGGTCCTGACGACGGCCATGGCGTACGCGTACCCGAGCGGGGCGTTCGTCGGCGGGTCGCCGGACCGCCCGGTCATCCCCGAGGGGATGCGCATGAAGGGCGACGTCGGTACGCGGGCCCCGCACATGTGGCTGACGCGGGCCGACGGCGAGCGGGTCTCCACGGTGGACCTGTACGAGCGCGCGTTCGTGCTGCTGTGCGGCGCGGGCTCGCCGTGGAAGGCGGCGGCCGAACGGGTGGCCGAGCGGCTGTCGGTGAAGCTCGACGCGTATTCCATCGGGTCCGCTTCCATCGGGTCCGCGAGCGTTCCCGGCACCGATCTGGTGCAGGAGGAAGGCTCCGACTGGAGCGAGGTGCACGCGATGTCCGAGGCGGGCGCCCTTCTGGTGCGGCCCGACGGGTTCGTCGCGTGGCGCTCGCAGGGGCCGGTGGCCGATCCCGAGGCCGCACTGTCCGAGGCCCTCTCTACGGTGCTGCGCCGGGCCTGACCGGCCCGTACGCCAAGTGGTCCCCCTGCCGCCGGCCCGTAAGCGGGCCGGGGGCAGGGGCGTTCATGGGTGCTGCTGGTCCGCGTCAGGCGCAGGCCCAGCAGCCCGCCCAGCAGCCGGAGCCGTGGTGCGCGGGGCGCCTGCGACGGGCGGTTTCGGCGGGGGCCGCTCCCGTTGCCGCTCCGGCGGAGTTGCGGCGGGCGAAGCAGGCGACGACCACCGCGATCGCGGCGAGTTCCTCGGGGGCCGCCACGCCCTTCTCCACGCGGAGCAGGCTGGCTATCGGGGTCATCTGGGCTATCGGAGCGTCCTTCAGCATCGGCTCGGCCTCTCGCACAGGCGGATAGCAGGACCCCCCTCGCGGAATCCAAGGACTCCGGACGCTGCCGACGCTAGCCGGGCGCGACACGCCCGGCATGCCGGGCAGTTGCGCGAAAGCCCAGGTCGCGGCCGCCTCGACCGGGTGACGCCGGGGTTGTTCGCGGCGCGCGGCGATTGGGCCGTCGGAGTGGCGGGCCCCCGGAAAACCCGGTGCGGACGGGTCGGGACGCTGCCTAGGCTGAAGGGATGAGTACCCGCACCTTCCGCATCACGGTCCGGGGGTCCTTCGACGGCCTCACCGAAGACCAGCGCGCCGCGCTCCTCGCGGACGCGGCACGGCACGACCTGCTGACGGCCGAGTTCACCCCCGAGGGGCACCTCACGTACGACGTGGCGGCCAGGCCCTCCTTCACCTTCCGCTTCCTGGCCGAGGGCGAGGCCGAAGGGGACATCCTGGACGCGACCGCCCATGCCGAGCTCGCCGCCGAGACCTGGCTGACGGAACACGGGTACGGCTTCAAGCGGATCCGCTCGCAGGCCCAGGACCTCACGCTGGCCCCCTTGAGCAAGCGGCAGCGGCAGGCGGCCGCGCGGGGGGACTCCTGAGCGGGAGTCCCGCGCGGCCGCCCGTGGGGAGCGCGCCGGGCCGGGTCAGCCGGCCGGGCACTTCTTCCAGGAGAAGTGGTAGACGCTGTTGATGCTGCCGTCGGTGGAGTCGAGCGCCATGTAGCTGGTCGTCGCCGGGTCCGAGGTGCCGACCTCGGCGCGCAGCTCGGTGTTGATGTTGAAGTTGCGCTGTTCGCCGCAGGGGGCGAAGACGAGGGCCTCGATGCCCGTGGTGTCGGAGGCTTGCCAGTTGTCGTCGAGCTTGCCGTTGAACTTGTGGGTGCGGGAGTCGGTCTGCTTCATGCCCTGGAAGTAGTAGCTGGCCTTCTGGGTGCCGACGGCGCCCGTCTGGAGGCTGCCGAATCCCCGGTAGTCGACCTGGGCGACGGCGTAGGTGAACCCCTGCGGGACGTGGACGAGCAGGGAGAGCAGACAGTTCTTGCGGCCGTCGGTCGGGGCGCTGCTCCCGCCCGCCATGGCCAGGTACTCGCTGTAGGTGACGGTGAAGGCCGAGTTGTCCTCGGCCACGGCGACGGTGGCGCTGCCCGGCCGGCACCCCGAGCCGTTGACCGTGGCGACGTCGACGGTCACCCGGTCCTCCGGCGCGGCGGGGGCCGCGGGGCCACCCGCCGCCCCGGCGGCGGAGGCGGGCAGGAGGGCGAGGAGGCCGCCGGTCACGAGGACGGCGCCGAGCGCGGTGCGCAGTGTTCTGATCACCCGGCCATGGAAGCGGTCCGTACCGGGCCGATCGGGGAACGGGTGCGCGGCCTCACTCCGATGGCCGGGCCCATTCACCGCAGAAACGTTCTGGCAGGGGGTCGGGGAGGGCCGAACGGCTCATCGGCAGGGCGACTGGCACGTCACGCCATCCGATTCCTCCCGATATTTCCTCTGCTGAGCGCCCTACGGAACCGCCCGCGCCGAGGAGCCCCATGCGCCGCCTGCACCGGTCCGCCCTGCTCTCCGCGACCGCGGTCGTCTCCGCCCTGGTCCTCGCGACCGCGCCGGCCGCCGCCGCGACTCCGGGGCACGGCACGGACGGCGGGGCCGGGGCAACGGGGTCAATCGGCGCGGGCGGGGTGACCGACGGGACCGGGGGAACCGATGCGGCCGAGGCCGCCGTGATCGGGGCCAGCCACGCGCGCGCCCACGCCGAGCTGCGCCGGGCCACCCAGGGCGCCGTGGAACACGAGGGATTACGGATTCGGGCCGTTCAACCCGAAGGCCGATCTGAGGTTCCGCCAGACCGAACTGCGGGGAGCGGACGGCCGGTGCAGGCTCGGGCCGGCCCAACGGCTGCCGCGGGGCTACCACTCCAACGCCCT
Source organism: Streptomyces sp. GL_148 (assembly GCF_057834205.1). Taxonomy (NCBI): domain Bacteria; kingdom Bacillati; phylum Actinomycetota; class Actinomycetes; order Kitasatosporales; family Streptomycetaceae; genus Streptomyces; species Streptomyces sp. GL_148. The sequence continues at coordinate 202,097 of NZ_CM174396.1, forward strand.
GGCGCTGCCGGACGGCCGGGTCGTGGTCACCGGGTACGAGCTGCAGCAGTTCGCCAACGACCCCGACATCAAGGACGGGATGGGACGGCTCGATCGAGATCTACGAGCCCGCCTACCTGCACCGGTGCGCCCGGACCGGGTCCCGGCGGGCGAGATCGCCCACGACGCGGAGTTCCCGGTGGAGAGCTCGGCGGCCGCCGGCGTACGGCGGGCCGTGCTGCTGGCGCCGACCACGGTCACCCACGCGGTGAACACCAGTCAGCGCCAGCTGGAGCTGCGGATGACCGGCGTCCGCGGCCGCACGATCGGACTGCGGGCGCCGGCCACTTCGGCCGACGCCCCGCCCGGGTACGACCTAGCCGCCGTTGATCAGGAACTGCGATCCGGGTTCGATCAGGATGTTGCCCTGGGCGGATCCGGTGATGGTGACGTTGGACAGGATGGCGTTGCCGCGCGCTCCGCCCATGGCGAGGATTCCGGACCCGTTGTTGGATTTGTCGATGGTCACGTTCGTGATCTTGACGTCGGGCATGACCCCGCCGCCGGTCTTGAACTGGATCCCGTCGTAGGTGGAGTCGTGGATGTCGGTGTCGCGGATGATGACACCCGGGATGGGCAGGTTCGACGGGAAGAGGGTGATCGCGCCGAACTCCTGGTCCTCGTTCCAGAACGCGCCGCCGGTCCGGAAGAGCCCGTTGCCCGCGATCAGGGTCTGCCCGGAGAAGGGCAGCGGGTCGTGGTCGGTCGCCAGCATGATGCCGGGGTAGTTCATGGTGTCGTAGATCAGGTTGTTCTCGATGGTGTTGCCGTAACCGCCGTAGACGGCGATGCCGTTGGCGCGCCACGGCAGCTGGATGGTGTTGTTGCGGAAGTGGTTGTCGTGGCCGATGTCGACGGACTGGTCCTTCACGTACTTGCTGGACCACACCGCGAGGGCGTCGTCACCGGTCGTGCGGAAGGAGGAGTTGAAGACGGTGGAGTTGCGCGTGCCGTTGGCGAAGTTGATGCCGTCGGCGTAGGTGTCGCGGATCCGCATGCCGCTGAACTCGATGCCGTCGCCGGGACCCCACAGGGCCGGGATGTTGTCGTAGTCGCGGCCGACCCAGACGCCGACGTTGGCGTGCTCGATCCACACGTTGGTGATCTTGGTGTTCTTGCCGAAGCGTCCGTTGAGGCCCACACCGCCCTCGGCATTGCCGTCACCGCCGCGGATCCGGCCCGATCCGAAGATGGCGATGTCGGAGATCTGCGTGTTGTCGTCGATCTCGAAGCCGAAGTTGCCCTCGTGCGGGTGGTTGATGCCGCCGGCGTCCTGCGGCTGGGTCAGCGTGTAGAGCTGGGAGTGCCACATGCCCGCACCGCGGATGGAGACGTTGCTGATGCCCACCTGGTTGAACTGGCCGCGGTTCAGCGGGTCGTCGGTGAGGATCTTCTGTTCCTGGCGCCACTGGCCCTGCGGGATCCAGACGCAGGCGATCTGCCCGTTCTGGTCCGCCGTCACGGCCTTCTGGAGGGCGAGCGTGTCGTCGATGCCGTCGTTCGGGATCGCGCCGTAGTCGGTGATCGAGGTGCACTCGGCGGGCTTGGACGCCGCCGGGGCCACCTGTTCCAGGTCGATCAGGTCGATGACGTAGTACGAGGCCGTGTCGCCCGCGTCGCGCTGGAGGCGGAAGGTGGTGCCGGGCGGGTAGCTCTGCGCGAGCAGGGCGTGGGACTCGTCGAAGAGCCTGCGGGCGTCGCCGCCGGGGGTGTTGGTCAGGCCCTCGGGGCTGTCGGTGCTGCCATAGAGCCAGCTGTGCCGGGAGGAGAGCGTCAGCTTCTGGGCGAAGCTGCCGTTGACGTACAGGCTGATCGTGGCGTCGGCGCCGCCGCCGTTCGCGGCGTCGGGTACGGAGCCCCGCACGACGATGGAGTTGGCCTGGTTGGTGGAGGTGAACTGTACGTACTGGCCGGTCGAGGAGAGGCGTACCGACTCGCGGCCTGAGGACTCGGTGGCGAAGTTGGTGTGCCCGAAGGTGCGCTGGGCGTCGCTCTGCAGCAGGGTGCCGGTGTAACTGCCGGCCTCCGCCTCGTACTCGGTGTACGGGAGCGCCGCCCCGCGGCCGACGACCACGGCGCGGGAGTGGCTGTTGTTGTTCTCGTTGGTCTCGGCGACGAGGCCGGTCCCGTCGGCGGTGGCGGTGAGGGTGGCTCCGCCGCTGACCGCCGTCCAGGTGCCGTTGATCGGCACGTTGACGGTCGCACCGGCCGCGATCGCCGGGGTGGGGCCGTTCAGGGTGGTGGCGCCGGCGACCAGCCGGGTGACGGTGCCCGCGCTCACCGCGGTGGTCCCCCGGTTGCGGACGGCCACGGTGAAGGAGACCGGGGCGCCCACGGCCGGGTTGGCCGGGCTGGTGGTGATGGAGAGGGCTTCCAGGTCGGGGCCCGGCGCCTGGCCGACGACGAGCTTCGCGGCGGCCGTGCGGCTGTTGTTGGTGTCGTCCTGCTCGGGGACGCTGCCGGCCGGGTCGACCACGGCGGAGACGGTGTAGCTGCCCATCGGGCGCTTGCCCAGGGAGACCGGGACGGTGGCCGAGGCTCCGGCGGCGAGGGCGCCGACCGGGGTGCTGCCCGCGACCGCGCCTTCGAGGCTGACGTTGACGGTGGTGGCCGGGGAGGCGGCCGAACCGGCGTTGCGCACGGTCGCGTTGACCGTGACGGCGTCGCTCTCGGACGGGGCGGCCGGGGACCAGGCGAGGTCCGCGACCGTGAGGTCCGGGTTGGGGGCGGCGGCGCCGATGACCTGGAACTCGGCGGCCTGGCCGCCGACGGCCCCGGTGTTGCCGGAGAATTTCAGCTGGACCTCGGCGAGCCGGCCGGTGACGGGAACCGTCACGGTGTTCTGGTTGCCGGCCGGGCTGAACGCGTAGTCGGCGCGGGCCTTCAGGGTGGTGAACCCGCTCGCCGACTGCTCCCGGCCCAGGATCTCGAAGCTCTGGGTGCGGTTGCCCCAGGCGGGGTCGGGGTTGAGCTTGAGGACGACTCCGGTGACGTCGGCGTTGGAGCCGAGCTTCACGGTCAGCGTGGACTGCTGGCCGCCCGCCTCCCAGTAGCTGGTGACGCTGTCGTCGTTGGCGTTGGCCGCGACGAACGACTGGGTGGTGGAGGAGGCCTCGATGGGCTTGCCCTGGGCGAGGTTCACGCCGACGGGGGGCGTACCCGGATCCCCGGGATCACCCGGGTCGCCGGGACCGCTGCCGTCGGCGGAGTACACCTCCAGCTCGGATATCTGCGCGGCCTGCCAGCCCGTGTTGGCGGTGACGTTCACCCGCACGTAGCGGACCGTCGCGGCGGTGAACCCGATGGTCACCGCGTTGGACTGGGCGGGGTTGAACACCCGTCCCGCCGAAGCGGACAGGGTGGTGAAGGTGTTCCCGTCGGCGCTGCCCTGCACGGTCAGCGTCTCGGTGTGCGTCTCCCACGGGGCGGGCAGCTTCAGCACCACCTGGTCGACGGCGACGCTGCTGCCGAGGTCCACCTGCACCCACGTCGGGAAGGTGCCCGAGGGGCCCTCCCAGTACGAGCCCTGGTTGCCGTCGGTGACTCCCGGAGCCCCGTACCCGCCGAGGGATCCGCTCGCGGAGACCGACTTGCCCAGGGCGAGGTTGGGTCCGCCCGCGGCGGCGGCGAGGGTGACGGGCAGGAGTCCGAACGACATCAGTCCCGCGACCACCGTGCCGGCCACCATCAGCCGGCCGCCTTGCTTCCATCTCATGCTGTCCTCTGTTCCATGAGGGGACCGGCCCGGCGCAACCGCGCCTGCCGCAAACTTGCGCACCGTTATTAATTTTTTGAGTGATCTGATCGCAGTTATGCGGCCATGGCGCCACAGGTTTCTAGCAGATGACGACTTTGTCAACGCTTCGCACACAGAGGGGACTTCGGATCACACTCGGGCCGGCCGTCGACCTGCAGTTCGGCGCCGGAGCGCCCCGGACCCTGGCGAAGTGGACGACCTCCTAGGCCTCCTACGCCGGCTGAATGCGGCCGGGGTCCGTCGGGGCCGGGGCGAGCCGGACCACCGCCGCGCGCCCGGAGCTCCGTAGCAGGACCTCCTGCGCTCCCGTCATCAAGACGGCGTCGTACGGGCCCAGTCCGGTGGAGCCGACGACCTCGGCCGTCCCTTCCAGGGCGACGATCAGCAGGCTTTCGCCGGGCCGGACGGTGAGCGCGAGGTCGCCCCGTACTACGGCTGTGTCGGCGCTCACCACGCCCCGGCGGTACATCACGTTGAAGTTCACCACCGGCCCGGCCAGCAGCCGGCAGCCGGTCGGCTCGTCGCCGGGGAACCGCTGGGGCTCGTATCGCCGGTCCACGAGGCGTCGTACGCCGCCGATTTCGAGGTCCATGCCCGCGCCCTCCGCGAGCGTGAGCGTGCGGTCGACGCCGGGGAACACGGAGAAGGCGCCGTCGGCGGTGACCTCCGCGAGGCTGACCCGCCAGCCGAAGTCGTCCATCCCCGAGCCCTCGGGTCCGGCGGCGATCTCGCGGGTCACTCCCCCGCCGTTCTTCCACCGGGCGGCCGGCCGGTCGGCCGCCCGCAGGATCCGGATCACTGCTTCGCTGGTCATGGCACCCTTCCGGGCCCGGGGAGATCCTTTCCGGGCCCGGTCGACCCTATCCAGCGGTGGGCCGGACGGAGCGCTCAGCCCACCGCGAGGTCGTCGCCGTTGAACGGGTAAAGCCGCCCCCGGGTCCTGGCGCGTGTGCGGCAGGACCCGGGGGCGGCTCGGTGGTGGAGCCGCACCGGCGATGCGGTGCGGTGCGGACGGATCAGGCGTCGGCCTTCGCGGCGGACACCGGGGCGGCAGCCGGCCCGGTGCCCGCAGGCGTGGTCCCGGCCGAGGCGGCCGCCGGAGCGGGGGCACCCGCGCCGGCCGTCCGCGGGCCGTGTGTACCGCGCAGGCCGATTCCGCTGATCACCGCGACCAGGGCGAAGGCCACGGCACCGATGGCGAAGGTGAGGGTGAAGCCGGATTCGGCGGGCAGCGCGGGGACTCCCGCCGGGAGGTGCTCGATCGTCTTCGAGGCCAGGATGGTGGTCACGATGGCGCTGCCGATCGCGCTGCCCGTGGAGCGGGAGATCGAGTTGATGCCGTTGGCGATGCCGCTCTGGTGGTGCGGGACGCTCGCCATGATCACGGCCGGCATGGCCGCGTAGCCGAAGCTGACGGCCGCGCCGACGATGAGGCCGGCGCCGATCACCGAGGCGCTGTGCCCGTGGTCCAGGGCCAGCCAGCCGAAGCCGGCGGCGCCGAGGGCCGCGGCCACCGTCAGTGCGGCGCGCGGTCCGCGGTGGCGGACCAGCTGCCCGCCGATGGGCGAGGCGAGGAGCGAGACGATCGCGCCGGGCAGCAGGAACTCCACGGAGGCGCGCAGGATGGAGGCGTCGAAGCCGTAGCCGGTCAGCGCCTCGGGCATCTGGACGAGGTAGGAGACGCCGAGGAAGTTCGCGAACATGCCGAAGCCGACGAGGATGCCGGCCAGGTTGGCCATCAGGACCGGGCGGTGGACGAACATCCGCATGTCGACGAGGGGCTCGCGGACCTTGAGCTCGGTGAACACCCAGACGGCGGTCATGACGACTGCGCCGGCGAAGCTGCCCAGCGTGCGGCCGGAGGCCCAGCCCCACTCGTGGCCCTGGGAGATCGGCAGCAGGAGCAGCAGCAGGGCGATGCCCAGGGTGAGCGCACCGAGGAAGTCCGTACGGCCGCCGGTCTTGTGCCGGGTCGCCGGAACGAGGAAGACGACGGCGAGCAGCGCGAGCACGGCGAAGCCGGTGGCCATCCAGAAGGCGTTGCGGTAGTCGGCGTCGCTACCGGAGGTGAGCAGGCCGGTCGCGACGAGCGCGAGGCCGCTGCCGAACGCGAGGGTGCCGCTGACCAGGGCCATCGCTCCGGGGAGCTTCTGCGGGCGGACCTCTTCGCGCAGCACCGAGAGGGCGAGCGGGAAGATCGCGGTCGCCGCGCCCTGGAGGACCCGGCCGAGGAGGAGCAGGGGGAGCGAGGACGCCAGCGCCGCGATGACGGAGCCCGCGACCATGACGCCGAGTACGGCCACCAGCGTCGGCTTCTTGCCGTGCTGGTCGCCGAAGCGGCCGAGCAGCGGGGTGAAGACGGCGGCGGACAGCAGGGTGGCGGTGGTCACCCAGCTGACGTTGGCGGTGGTGGTGCCGAGATCGCTCCGGATCAGCCCCAGGATCGGGACCGGCAGCGTCTGCATCATCGACACGACCATGGCGGCCAGGCTCAGGGCGAAGACGATGACCGTCTCGTTCCGGCGGCCGCCGGCCTGGGTGGTGGCGGAGGGGGTGGGGCTCATGGCAGGGAGGACCTTTTCAGTGCTTCAGATCGCAGATGTTTGACGTCATCAAGTACTTCGACTCCAGCAGACGGTAGACCTCAATAGTTAAGGTGGTCAAGTAAAAGGTTGATAATGTGAAGCACCTTGAGTACGCTTCGAGCATGAGCACGACCACCCCCCACGCCGTCCCGACCAAGCTGGAGCTGCTGGAGCTGCTCGCCGCGATCGGCACCGCCCAGTGGCGGGATTTCGCGGCGGCCGCCGCACACCACGGCCTCACCTCCACCCAGGCGAAGGTCCTCGCCCAGCTGAACGGCCCGCTCCCGATGCGCGGCCTCGCCACCCTGCTGGTGTGCGACGCCTCGAACGTGACCGGCATCGTGGACCGGCTGGAGGCCCGCGAGCTGGTCCGCCGCGAGGCCGACCCCGCGGACCGGCGCGTCAAGAACGTCGTGGCCACGGATGCGGGCCGCGAGGTGATCCGCCGGGTGCGCGAGGAGATGCAGGCCACGCACGGCGCCCTCGACGTCCTGGACGACACCGAGCGCGCGACGCTCCACACCCTGCTGGAGCGGCTGCGGCCGACCTTGGAGAAGGACGCCTGAGACCGCTCCGAAGCCGCATCGCCCGAACGCGTTGGCCAGGGGAAACACCACCTGACAGACTGCAACGGCTTCAGAACATTCCAGGAGGACGCATGTCAGACGAATCAGACACCCCGCAGAACGAATCGCCGGCCGAGGAAGCCAAGCGCAAGTTCAAGGAGGCCCTGGAGCGGAACGCCGCCAATGCCCAGTCGCAGCAGGCACACCAGAGCCGGGCGAAGATCCAGGGCGCCGGCGGCAACCCCGGGGGCAAGAACAAGAAGGTCCGCCGCAAGACCGGCTGACCGCGGCGGCGTCGCGTTGCCGCGACACCGCCCCTGCCGGCCCCGACGGGGTCCGGGACCTGCACAGGGTCCGGATCCGGTCGGGGGCGGCACCCCCTCGTCCGGATCCGGACGGGGCCCCCAGCGCACGGGGCAATAACCCGGGGCGCACGTGCACGAACGCACCCCGGGAAGAGGAACCGCCCGCCTGTCGGCGTTGGGTCAATCAGCCGACGCCCGACCGCACCGGTGGAGTGCAAGGTTGGGCCACTCGGGTGATGGGTGATAACCCCCGGTGTCCACGGCAGTTGAGCAGCTCGTCCCGCCGAGGGCAGCTATCTCATGCGACAGTGCGACAGAAGAAGGATCTCCCACATGCTCAAGAAGTTCATGGCCACCGCAGCCGCCACCGCCGCCGTTCTGGGTGCCGGTGCCGCCGTAGCCTCCCCGGCGATGGCGATCGGCAACGACAACGGCGTCAACACGGTCAACGGCAACGGCTCCTCGCAGGTCTACGGCAACCAGGAGACCTCCGGCTCCATGAGCCCGCAGATGTCCGCCATCCAGGGCTCCCTGAACAAGCTCTGTGTCGGCCTGCCCGCGAAGGTCAACGCCCAGTCGATCCTGGCCTTCGTCAACGTCGGCGTCCAGGACATCCCGATCGCGTCCAACCCGCAGAACCAGCAGTGCGCCGAGAACTCCACCCAGGCCAAGGGTGACGAGACCGCCTCGCACATCCTGGACAACATCCCGGTCCTCTCCGGCAACCTCTCCGCCGGTAGCTGACCCAAGAACGGAGCGCCGGTGCACCGCCCTTCGGGGCGGAGCACCGGCGCTTCATTTTGGTCTAGACCTTGACAGGTCCAGACCATCCTCGCTTCAGTGGGCGCAGTTGTCCGTTGCCCGTTGCCCCCCACGGCAACTCCCCCCACTGAAGGAGAACTTCCGTGATGCCCATCCTGCGCCGCCGCGCCCTCTCGCTGGCCGCCACCGCGGCCGTCACCCTCGGCCTCGCGATCGCCCTCCCCTCCTCCCCCGCCGCCGCGGCTCCCGCCTGCGCCGGCGCGTGGGCGACCTCGGCCGTCTACACCGGTGGCATGAACGCCTCGTACGGCGGCCACAACTGGCAGGCCAAGTGGTGGACCCAGGGCGAGACCCCCGGCACCACCGGCCAGTGGGGCGTCTGGTCGGACCAGGGTGTCTGCGGAGGCGGAACGACCCCGGACCCGGACCCGACCACCCCCAACCCGTCCGGATTCGTGGTCAGCGAGGCCCAGTTCAACCAGATGTTCCCGAACAGGAACCCCTTCTACACCTACAGCGGCCTGGTCGCGGCCCTGTCGGCCTACCCCGGCTTCGCCACCACCGGTGACGACACCGTCAAGCGGCGCGAAGCGGCGGCCTTCCTGGCCAACGTCTCGCACGAGACCGGCGGGCTCGTGCACATCGTCGAGCAGAACACCGCCAACTACCCGCACTACTGCGACACGAGCCAGTCCTACGGCTGTCCTGCCGGGCAGGCCGCCTACTACGGGCGCGGGCCCATCCAGTTGAGCTGGAACTTCAACTACAAGGCGGCCGGCGACGCCCTGGGCATCAACCTCCTGGCCAACCCCTACCTGGTGGAGCAGGACCCGGCCGTCGCGATGAAGACGGCGCTCTGGTACTGGAACACGCAGAACGGCCCGGGCACGATGACCGCCCACGCCGCCATGGTGAACGGCGCGGGCTTCGGCGAGACCATCCGCTCCATCAACGGCGCCCTGGAGTGCAACGGCGGAAACCCGGCACAGGTGCAGAGCCGGATCAACACCTACCAGGCCTTCACCCAGCTCCTCGGGGTGACCCCGGGCAACAACCTGAGCTGCTGAGCCGGGCCGGCACGGCCTTGGCCGGCACGGCCTTGGTCAGCTCAGCCGCAGCGTGGTGGCCAGCTGGGCCCGGGACCGGACGTCGAGCTTCTGGTAGATCCGGGTCAGCCGGGCCTCCACGGTCTTCACGCTGACGAAGAGCTTCGCGGCCGCCTCCTGGTTGCTGGCGCCCTGGGCCACCAGCACCGCGAGGCGGGTCTCGGCCTCCGTGAGGGCGGCCAGGGGGCGGGCCCCGCCGCCCTCCCCCGGGGAGGGGCACGGGGACGGCTCCCGGGCGAGCTCGGTCCACGGAGCGGCGCCCGCCCGGGCGAAGACCTCGGCCGCCGCCCCCAGCGCGGCGCGGGCGGGTGCGCGCCGGCGGCGGCGGCGTTCCACACGGGCGAGCGCGAGCAGCGTACGGGCCCGCTCCAGGGGGAGCTCGAGGAGCTCGAAGCGCTGCGCGGTGTCCTCCAGCAGGGCTACCGCCGCATCGGCATCGCCCTGCGCCGACAGGCACAGGCCCCGGGCCCGGTCGAGGGCGGCGATGACGCTGGTGCGGCCGAGTGCGAGCGCCGTCGTACGCACCTTCGCCTGGAGTTCGGCGGCCTCCTCGGGTACGTCGGCGGCGACCAGGGCCTCGGCGAGCTCCCCGTGCCAGCGCAGGATCGAGGGGTCCACCACCTGCTGCGCGGCCTCCAGTTCGGCGACGCGGCGCAGGGTGGTGACGGCCTTCGCGGCCTCGCCCGTGGCCAGTTCGACCAGGCCGAGCACGTACAGGCCGCGGGAGAGGAAGACCTGGTCGTGCTCCTCCTGCGAAGCCTGGATGCCGCGCCGGGCGTATCCGGCGGCGCGTGCGAAACCTCCACCCATGGCCTCAGCCAGGGCGGCCAGGTACCAGGCGGGGCCGGGCGAGAGGCCCGCCTCGACGGTCAGTTCCAGGGCGTCGCGGGCGCGCGCGGTGGCAGCCGCGCACCTGCCCTGGCGCAGTTCCACCTCGGTCAGGCTGCGCAGCACCTCGAAGACGTCCTCGGCGGAGCCGGTGCGCCGTACGGCGGGCAGCAGCACGAGCAACTGGCGCCGGGCGTCGGCGTTCCGGTCGTCGAAGAGGGCGTGGCGGACGGCGAGGTACTGCGGGGCGTTGCGCATGCCGAGCGGTACGTCGGGGGCGGGCAGGGCCAGGGCCTCGGCAAGGATCTCCTCGGCGTCCGGGTCCCCGAGGATGCGGCCCATGCGGGCCCGTACGGTCAGCGCCATGGCTTCGGCGACCTGGTCTCCGCCGCTGCGGGCCAGTACCCCGGCCTGCGCGGCGGCGTCGCGGGAGCGGACGGGGTCGCCGTCGCTGAGGTTGTGCTTCCAGGCGGTCCGCAGCCGGACGGCGGCCTGCAGGGCGGGGTCGCCCTCGGCGTCGGCCATGGCGTACGCGAAGGTCTCGTCGAGGGCCCCCAGGGCCTGGCCGGCGGCGTCGATGACGGCGAGGCGGGCCCGCACCCGGTCGCCGGGCGAGGCGTCGCGGGCGAGTACGGCACGGGTGGCACGGCGGGCGAGGTCGGCCCGGCCGGCCCAGCCTGCGTCCTCGGCGGCGGCGACCAGCCGGGCGAGCTCCTCTCCGGGCAGGTGGTAGGGGGTCCGGTCGGCCGCGAGCAGGCCGAGTTCGGCGGCCAGCGCCCGCTGGCCACGGCGCCTGCAGGACGCGGCCGCTTCGGTCACCTCGGCGGCGAGCGCCTGGTCGGGGGCGTCCACGGCCAGCGCGCGGTGGCGTACGGCCTGGACGGGGTCGTCGACGGCGGCGGCCAGCGCGGCGTGTCCGGCAGCGCGTTCGGGCCAGCCCGCGTCGGCGGCCAGCGCGGTCGGCAGGGCCCCGGCCATGAACCGGATCGTGCCGTCCTCTTCTACGGTGACCAGCGCGGCCCGCTCGGCCACGGCGAGCTCGGCCTCCGCGTCCAGGCGGCCGGCCCGGCGCAGCAGCGCGGTGGTGGGGCGCGCGGCGAGGGCGGCGTAGAGCAGGGTGCGTCGGGCCTGGCCGGGGACGACGCCGAGGAGTCGGCGGGCCACCTCGCGGGCCTGGCCGGAGACGGGCAGCGGATCGGCGTGGTGGGCGCCGCCGTCGCGGGACCCGGCGGCTTCGGCGAGGGAGCGGCCCAGTGCCAGGGCGAGGCGCGGGTTGCCTCCGCTGGCCTGGTGGATCCGGCCGGCGAGGCGGGCCGGGAGACCCCGGCGCACCAGCAGCTCGGCGATCTCGTCGGTGCCGAGCGGGGGCACCCGTATCTGGGGGGCGTCCGGTCCGCAGAGGGACTCGGCGAGCGGGGTTCCACCCTGGACGCATTCGGCCGCGAGGACCCGTACCTGCGGCGGGGTCAGGCGCAGGGCGAAGCGGAGCAGGTCGGTGCTCTCCGCGTCGAGCCATTGGGCGTTGTCGAGCGCGAGCAGGACGGGGCCGCGGGCGGCGAGGGTGCGCAGCACCTCGACGACGGCGAGGCGCAGGGCGACGTGGTCGCGGCCGACGCGGGATGCGTCGGTTTCCCGCCGCAGGAGGGCGATGGCGGCGCGCTGCGGTCCGGAGAGGCATTCCAGCGCGGCGGCCGGGACGGAGGCGAGGAGGGCGGCGGCGGCGGCCTCGGGTATCCACCGGTCAGCGGCTCCGGGGGCGAGACGGAGCACGGTCTCGTGGCGCAGCGCGGCGGCCTCGGTGAAGGCGCGCAGCACCTCGGTCTTGCCCGAGCCGGCGGGCCCGGTGAGCAGGGCGCGTCCGTGCGTGGTCAGCGCGCGGTCGACCGCCTTGATCAGTTCGCCGTGTCCGACGGTCGTGTCAGGGTGCCCCGTCGCTGCCACCACGCACAGCCACCAGCCTCTCGGTCCCCGTTCCTGTGCCCTTCCTGTGAGACGCGACAATACGAGGTCGGATGGCCGGTGGGCCCGGATTGTGACGCAGAATTCAGTCACGTGACCGGAAAACCCGCCCGGCCCGTCGATACGCGGTGTATCGGCAGGTCGGGCGGGCTGTTGGTCCGTACTATCGCCCCGTCAGGCCGAGTTGGGCCGCGGCGGGGATCCGGCCCGGAGGGCCGGACTCAGGGGGCCGGACTCAGAAGGTCAGGCTCCAGGAGTCGATCTTGCCGGTGTCGCCGCCGGCGTTGTCGTTGACGCGCAGCTTCCAGGTGCCGTTCGCGACCTCGGAGGAGGCGTTGACGGTGTAGACCTGGTTGATGTTGTCGGCGCTGCCGCCGGTCCGGTTGTGCACGGTGTAGACGGTGCCGTCGGGGGCGACCAGGTCGACCTTCAGGTCACCGATGTAGGTGTGGACGATGTTCACGGCGACCTTGAGGGTGGCCGGGGCGTTGCCGGTGACACCGGTGACGGTGACCGGGCTCTCCACGGTGGTGTTGTCACCGATCGCGAAGTCCGTGGTGTTCTCGAAGCCCGGGGTGGGCGGGGTCGAGGTCACGGCGGCCACGGCCGCGCCGGCGTCGGCGAGGCCGGTGCCGCAGCCGCCGGTGCAGGTGCCGGCCAGCGGGCGGGCGTTCGTCTTGATCGCGGACTCGATCTGGGCCGGGGTCAGCGCGGAGTTCGCCGACTTCAGCAGGGCGGCGAGGCCCGCGACGTGCGGGGCGGCCATGCTGGTGCCCTGGTAGGGCTCGTAGTTCTCGGCGCCGGGGGTGGTGGCGCCGGTGTTCAGGGTGGACCAGATGCCGTTCTCGGGCGTGGTGATGGTGCCGGGCGTGTCGGTGGCGCGGCGGGTCTCACCGCCCGGGGCGGCGACGTCGATGATCGCGCCGTAGTTCGAGTAGAAGGAGCGGTCGCCGGTGCGGTTGCTGGCGGCGACGTTGATCACGTTGTTGCAGCTGGCGGGCGAGAAGCCGGCCGCGTCGGAGTTGCTGTTGCCTGCGGCGACGACGACGGTCGTGCCACGGCCGACGGCGGCGTTGATGGCGTTCTGGTACGTGGCGGTGCAGGCACCCGAGCCGCCGAGGCTCATGTTGATGACCTTGGCCGGGGTGGCGTTGGCCGGGACGCCCGAGACGGTGCCGCCGGAGGCCCAGGTGATGGCGTCGACGATGTCCGAGGTGGCACCGCCGCACTTGCCGAGCACGCGGACGGGCTGGATCTTCGCGCCGTACGCGATGCCGGCGACGCCCTTGGAGTTGCTCGTGGCGGCGGCGATGGTGCCGGCGACGTGAGTGCCGTGCCAGGAGGAGTCACTGGCCTTGGAGCCGGTGCCGCACTCGCCGGCCGCGCTCCAGTCACCCTGGTCGGCGGGGTTGTTGTCGCGGCCGTTGCCGTCACGGGCGGCGGTGGAGCTGGTGATGAAGTCGTAGCCCGCGACCACGTTGGCGGCGAGGTCGGAGTGGGCGACGTAGCCGGTGTCGATCACGGCCACGGTGACGCCCGAACCGGTGGTCGTGTCCCAGGCCGCCGGAACGTTCATGCCGGCGGTGGGCTCGAAGAGGTCCCACTGCTTGGCGTACTCGGTGTCGTTGGGGGTGACGGCGAGTGCGTACGCGCGGGAGTCGGCCTCGACGTAGGCGACGTCGGGGTCGGCGCGGAACTGGGCCATGACGGCGGCCGCGTCGGCGGGGGCGCCGAGGGTGACGAGGGCTGCTCCGGTTCCGAGGCGGCGCTCGAAGGTGGCCTTCTTCGAGGCCTTCTTGCCCTTGGCCGCCACGTCGGCGGCGGCGGCGGAGTTGGAGCCCGCCTCGGCGGCCGAGGCCTTGTAGCCGACGATGAGGTTCTCGACGGGGGCGGCGGCAGCGGGGGCGCCGGCGGCGGGGAGGGTCTGCGAGCCGGGGGCGGGCTCCGCGGCGGACAGCGCCAGGGAGGTGGTGGCGGTGCCGGCGAGCAGGGTGACGGACATCGCCACCACGGATATGAGCCTGCGTCGACTGGATGCGTGCACGGTGTTCCCTTTCGCGGGCCGCCACAGAACGAGCCGGGACGGCCGGTTGGTGCAGTGTGGGAGGTTGACCGGCGGCCGCGGGACCGGAACGGGCTGGTCAAGCCCGCCCGGCCACCGCTGCTGCACACCACGTAGTCGCCTGCCGCGGCGTCGGGGCCGGGCGACGGTGGCACCGGCGAAGGACCGACCCTCTAGCTTCACGCCATGTGGGGTGGGCGCGGGGGCTGTTCGGACGGGGAGGATCGCCGGTGGGCAGACAGTAGGCAAAGCGGGGATGAACGCGATACGGGGAAAACCCTTGTCCGGACCCTGGTGAGGGCGCCGTAGGGCCTGTCGTCGCCTTCCCGTCGTCGCCCGAAGGGCGGGGCAGACGGGAAGGCGACGCCAGGCCCTAGGGTGGGCGGACCCCCGAGGGGCCGCCGGCAAGCGGCCGTTTGGGAGAGCGAGATGAGGAGGTCGGGACGTGGCAGAGCTCCACCCGCCGGTCGAGCCCTACGACAAGGGAATGCTCGACGTCGGCGACGGGAACGTCATCTACTGGGAGATCTGCGGCAATCCGCACGGAAAGCCCGCGCTCGTGGTCCACGGCGGTCCGGGGTCGGGGTGCACCGAGCGCGCCCGGCGGCTCTTCGATCCGGCACGCTACCGGGTCGTCCTGTTCGACCAGCGCGGCTGCGGCCGCAGCACCCCGCACGCGAGCGACCCGGCGACCGACATGCGGCACAACACGACCGCCCACCTGGTCGCCGACATGGAACGGCTGCGCGAGCACCTCGGCATCGGCCGCTGGCTGCTGTACGGCGGCTCGTGGGGCTCCACCCTGATCCTGGCCTACGCCGAACGGCACCCGGAGCGGGTCTCCGAGATCGTCATCGCGGCCGTCACCACCACCCGGCGCTCGGAGATCGACTGGCTGTACCGCGGCGTCGGCCGGTACTTCCCCGAGCAGTGGGACCGCTTCCTCGCCGGAGCCGGCGGCACGGCGCACGACGGCGACCTCGTCGGGGCCTACGCGCGCCTGGCGGCCGATCCCGACGAGGAGGTACGGGCGAAGGCCACGGCGGACTGGTGCGCATGGGAGGACGCGGTACTGTCCGGCGAGACGAACGTCGCCTCCCGCCCGTACACCGGCCGGCCGCCGGCTGCCCGGCTCGCCCTCGTCCGGATCTGCTCGCACTACTTCTCGCACGGTGCGTGGCTGGAGGAGGGCGAGCTGCTGCGCGGTGCCCACCGGCTGGCCGGGATCCCGGGAGTCCTGATCCACGGCCGGCTCGACATGGGCAGCCCCCTCGACACGGCCTGGGAACTGTCCCGCGCCTGGCCCGGCGTGGAGTTGACCGTGGTGGAGGAGGCGGGCCACCTGGGCGGCCGTGCCACCCTCGACCACGTGCTCGGTGCCCTCGACCGGTTCGCGGCCGACGACTGAGAGCCCCTCGGGGAGGCGCCGCCGGGACCCGCCGGGACCCGACCGGACCTGCGCGGAGCTGCCCGGCTCAGGCGCCGGGCGGGTCCGACGGCGGGTTGAGCCTACGGAAGTACGTCCAGCTGGTCTCGTTCGGCTCCGTCCACTTCTCCGGGGCGTGGGCGAACTCCGGGTGACGGGCCTCGATGTACGCGCGGGTCCGCTCCGGGACCTGCGCGTAGGAGCCGAGTTTGCGGCCCCGGCAGTGGAAGACGAGCCCGCCGGGGCGCGGGCCCTGTTCCATCCAGGGGAGCCAGGGCGACATCCGGGTCCAGGACATGGTGGACGGGACGCTGGGCGCGTCGGTGGCGAGGACCGAGGCGGGGGCGAAGAACTGGAAGAGCTCCAGGGCCCGGTAGGTGTCGTCGGCCGAGTTCGCCGGGTACTGCGCGACGGGCAGCGGGGAGGGGTAGGCGAGCGGGATCTCCAGGCTGAAGCAGACCTGGTCGCCCAGTTCGGTCATGGGGACCGGGAAGGGACGCCACCTCTGGTTCGCGGGGTCGTTCCAGACGTGGACCACGGGCTTGTCCTCCCAGGTCTCCAGGATCTCGCGGGTCAGCGGGTCCAGGTAGAACGCGGCCTCCCTGGTGAGGAGCTGGTAGGTCCCCGGCGCCTCGTCCTCCACCAGCCGGGCCACATTGAGGCCTTCGAATCCGAAGAGGCGCCGGTAGGGCTCACCGGGGGCCCAGGAGTGGACGTCGCCCGTCCACCAGAAGGTGACCTCGGTTCCGTCGAGGGAGGCGCGGGTACGGGCGAGGGCCTGCAGCAGGTCTTCTGGTGTCATACCGGGCCACTCTGCGCGGCCGGCCCGCAACGGGCAAGGACCGGACCGGCCATCCGGGGCGGACCGGTGATGCGGGGGCCGACCGGTGATGCGGGGCCGACCGGTCGTGCGGGGCCGGGGCTCAGGATTGCTCGATGAGTGCTTCGACTCCGTCCAGCATCCGTGCGAGACCGAATTCGAAGAGGGTGTCGAGTTCGAGGTCGAACCCCTCCTGGCCGAAGAGGGTGGACAGGGTCGGATAGGCCCCCGCGGTCTGGATCGACTCCATCCGCGGTTCGTTGGAGGCCATCCACTCCTCGGGTGTCATGCCGGTGTCCTGGCGCGCTTGCGACTCCAGCTCGACGGCCGCCGCGACGCCCTGCGCGTACCCGAGAAGAGCGAGGTGGACGTGGATGATCTGGGTCGGTGTCAGCCCCAGGCCTTTCAGAGCAGTGAGGACCCGCTCGGTGTACCGCATCGCGTGGGGTGAGGCCATCGGCCGAGTGAGGGCCGCCATGGCTCGCGCCAGCCAGGGATGGCGCTGGTACAGGCGCCACAGCCAGCGGGCCTCACGTTCCAGTTGCGCGCGCCAGCCGGCTGGTCGCGGCCCCGGTGGTTCTCCGTTGAACGCCGTCTCCGACATCAGCCGTACGAGCTCGCCCTTACTCGGGACGTGGCGGTAGAGCGCCATGGTGGAGACCCCGAACTCGGTTGCGACCCGGCGCATGGAGAGCGCGGCGAGCCCTTCGGCGTCGACGAGGGCGATCGCGGCGCGGATGATGCGATCCCGGGTGAGTCCGTGGTGGGGAGTCGAGGGCCGTTCTCGTCCTGACTCGGCGACCACGGTGCCGACGCCGGGCACGGCCCGTACGAGACCCTCCTGGCTCAGGGCCGCAAGCGCCTTCGTCGCGGTCGCCATGGCGACGCCCCACTCCTGGGTGATGCGCCGGGTCGAAGGGATGCGGGCACCGGGCACAAGCTCACCCGAGGCGATGCGCCGGCGGATGTCGCCGGCGATGCGGAGGTAGGGCGGTTCCACAGTCATGGCCGCACTGTACTAGTGCACCGACAAGGCATCGCAGCTGTTCAAAGCCGATCAATGGCGGGGTGCACTAGGTACCTGTTTGCGGCGTACGCCACGCTCCCGGTTCCCTGCCGTTCATGGAGAACTCACCCGGCCCCCGCGCGGGGCGCAAGGAATGGACCGCCCTGGGCGTCCTGATGCTGCCCCTGCTCCTCGTCTCGATGGACGTCTCGATCCTGTACTTCGCGATTCCCTACGTCAGCCAGGACCTGGAGCCCAGCGCGACGCAGCAGTTGTGGATCCTCGACATGTACGGCTTCGTCCTCGCCGGGCTGCTCATCACGATGGGTGCGCTCGGCGACCGGATCGGCCGGCGCACGCTGGTGCTCGCGGGAGCGGTGCTCTTCGGAGCGGCCTCAGTGGCGGCCGCCTACGCGCACACGGCTGAACTGCTCATCGCCGTGCGCGCACTGCTGGGTCTCGGCGGCGCCGCCCTGATGCCCTCGACCCTCGCCCTGATCCGCAACCTCTTCCACGACGAGAAGCAGCGCGGCAAGGCGGTGACCCTGTGGACCGCCGTCATGACGACGGGCATCTCGCTGGGGCCCGTCGTCAGCGGTCTGCTGCTGGAGCACTTCTGGTGGGGCGCGGTCTTCCTGATCAACCTGCCCGCGATGGTGCTGCTGCTCGTGCTGGTGCCGTTCCTGGTGCCGGAGTTCACGTCGGCGAAGCGCGAACGCTTCGACCTGCCGAGCGCGGTGCTGTCACTCGGCGCCGTACTCCTGGTCATCTACGGCATCAAGGAATGGGCCCGGCACGGGTACGAGCCGCTGCCCACCCTCTCCATCAGCGTGGGGCTGGTGCTCGGCTTCGTCTTCGTGCGCCGGCAGAAGCACCTCGCGCATCCGATGATCGACCTCGGCCTGCTCGGCCGGCGCAGCTTCGGCGGCCCGGTGTTCGCCAATCTCCTCGCGATGTTCGCCACGGTCGGGATGGCCGTCTTCCTCACCCAGTACCTGCAGTCCGTCCTCGGCCTGAGCCCGTTCAACGCCGCACTGTGGAGCCTGGTACCGGCCGCCGGGGTGGCCGTCATGGCCCCGGCCGGAGCCGCGCTCGCACAGCGCGTGGACCGTGCGTACGTCATGGGCGGCGGCTTCCTCCTCTCCGCCTGCGGATTCCTGTGGCTGACCCAGGTACGCACCGACTCGGCACTCTGGTTCACCCTCGCCGGCGCCTCCCTGTACGCGGGCGGCCTGGTCGCCGCCATGACCCTCGCCAACGAACTCGCCCTCGGCGCGGCCCCGCCGGAGCGCGCGGGATCGGCCGCGGCCGTGCTGGAGTCGGGCCAGGAGCTCGGCGGCGCGCTGGGCATGGCGATCCTCGGATCCATCGGGGCAGCGGTGTACACCCGGGACATGGCCGGAGCACTGCCCTCGGGAGGACCGCAGGCCGAAGCCGTCCGCGAAACGCTCGGCGGTGCGACGGCCGCCGCCGCCCAGCTGACGGACGGGACCGCAGACGCCGTACTGGCGGCCGCCGGTGACGCGTTCACACACGGGATGAGCTACGCAGCCGTAGGCGCGGCCATCGTCATGGCCGGCGCCGCCCTCTTCTCGTTCACATGGCTGAGGGGCGCGGGCAAGACGACCCGCACGACGGAATCATCTGCCGACCCGCGGCCCGCGACCCTCGCGTCGTGATGGCCGGTCGTCCTGGTTCGAACACCAAACCGGTCCTGCAGGGGTGGACGCCGGGGTGGAAAAGCCTTTCCGCTGCCCGCTCCGGTCGATCTAGTCTTCGGCCCATGCCATCGACAGTTCGACTCCTGATCCACATCACCACCCTCCCGGGCCGCGGCCGTGAGCAGATCGACGCCTACGAACGCCTCGCGCCGGTCGTGCGGGCCGAAGAGGGTTGCGTCCGCTACGACATGCACCGGGTGAGCGGCGCGCCCGACCGGTTCGTCCTCGTCGAGGAGTGGGCCTCGCGGGCGGCCCTCGCCGCGCACGACGTCACCCCTCACATGATCGAGGCGGACGCGGCGAGCCCCGCGTTCCGTGCGGGACCCGCGGAGGTGATCGAGCTCGACGCGGCGCCGCTGGCCTGAGGTTCAGCGGAGGTGGGCGCCGCCCGGGCCGAGGAGTCCGATCTCGCGGGCGGCGCGCGGGGAGTGGACGCCGCGGTTGAGGGCTTCGGCGTAGCGCAGTTCGGCGGCGGCATCCCGCTCCTGGCCGCCGTCGAGCCGGCGTGGTTGCTTTGCCGTATGAACAGCCAAACGGGGGCATAAGTTGCGGGCCTCCGGCCGCGGGGCCCGTGCGTGACACCTTCAACGGATTGCGGCGCCCCGGCCGGGCGGTGACCGCCCTGCGGACGCCCGGTTGACGCAGGCGGGGGCGGGCGGCAACCGTGACCCGCATGGGGAACGAACGCCGACTGCTCACGCTGCTGATCTGCCTGGTACTGGGCGCCGGGCTGACCGCCGCCGTGCTGGGGGCCGCGCGCTCGGGCGGGCCGCACCCGCCGGCGTCCGGGGCCGGTCCCGGACCCGCCGACTTCGTGGACATCCAGGAGGTCCCGCCCGGGCCCGCCGAGCCCCCCGCGGCCGGTCCGCAGGCCTCCGCGGGGCGGGTGACGGTGGATTGCGGCCGCAACGAGGCGGGCCACTACAACGAGGACAACCTCGTCGTCTCCCCGGGCCTGCGCTCCGGCGCCCACCACACGCACGGCTACGTGGGGAACCTGTCCACGGACGCCTTCTCCACCGACGCCTCGCTGGACGCGGCCGCCACCAGCTGCGCGGGCGGGGACCGTTCCACGTACTACTGGCCGGTGCTGCGCCGCACGGACCGGACGGGCGACCGGCCGCACGAGGGGGCCGCGGGCCACGGCAACGCGGGCGCGATCCTGCCGGAGACGGCGGTGTCGGTGGAGTTCCTCGGCAGTCCGGTGAGCAAGGTGGTGGCGATGCCCCGGTTCCTGCGCGCGATGACCGGTGACGCGGTGGCCTTCACCGCGGACTCCGACGAGGACGTACGGGCCCGCTGGGGCTGTTCGGGCTCCCCCGACCGCTCCACCACGCGCTATCCGCGCTGTCCCGACGGCGAGCGCCTCACCCGTACGCTCACCTTCCCGAGCTGCTGGAACGGTCTGGACACCAGCAGCCCGGGCCACCGCTCGCACCTGCGCTTCCCGGCGGCGAACGGGGTCTGCCCCCAGGACACCTTCCCCGTGCCGCGCCTGCGGATCTCCCTCGCCTACGCCGTGCCCGCGGGGGCGCCGATCGCGCTCGACTCCTTCCCCGAGCAGCGGCACAGCCCCAAGACGGACCACGGGATGTTCGTGAACGTGATGACCGGCCCGCGGATGGACGAGGTCGTGGACTGCCTCAACCAGGGCCGCACCTGCCGGACATGAGCGGCAGCGCGAACCACCGACTCCCGGGTGACGCAGGTCACGTGAACCCGGCGCCCGTGCGTGGCGTGTTCTGACCGCACCAAAAAAGCGAGGAAGACGGAGAGGGTGAGATGGCCGGACCACTGTGGCCCCGCACTCGGCGGGGCTCGACCGACGAGGCACTGATCAAGTCCGTGTACGAGGAGCACGGTCACGCCCTGCTCGCGTACGCGACCCGGCTGACCGGGGACCGGGCCGCGGCCGAGGACATCGTCCAGGAGACCCTGATCAGGGCCTGGCGCCACTCCGAGGTCCTGGTGAACGGGAAGGGTTCCGTACGCGGCTGGCTGCTCACGGTGGCCCGCAACATCATCACCGACCGGTACCGGGCTAAGGCGGCCCGGCCCACGGAGGTGTCCGGATCGCCGGCCCATCCGCCGGCCGAGGCGGACCACGCCGACGCCGTGGTGGACACGATGGCCGTCCTGGGGGCCCTGGACCAGCTGTCACCGGAACACCGGGACGTGCTGACGGAGTTGTACTACCGCCAGCAGAGCGTCGCCGAAGCGGCGGACGCTCTCGGCATCCCGGCCGGCACGGTGAAATCGCGCTCGCACTACGCGCTCAAGGCGCTCAGAGAAGTCTTCAGGGAAAGCACGCGCACGGGCGGCCCGTCTCCGCGGCCCGGCGGACTGCAGGAGGTGGTGGCATGAACGGGCAGCGGCACGAGGAGGAACTGCTCGGCCCGTACGTTCTCGGCGTCCTGGACGACGCGGAGGTCCGCCGGGTCGAGGAACACGTGGACGGCTGCGTGCAGTGCCGTCAGGAGGTGACGGCCTTGCGCGAGATGGAGGCGGCACTGGGCGAGGTGCCCCCCGAGGCGTTCCTCGACGGTCCGCCGCAGGGCGGGGACCTGTTGCTCCAGCGCACCCTGCGCCAGATGCGCCAGGAGGTCGACGGGGCGCGGCGGCGCCGGACCGCGTTCACCGGACTGGCCGTGGCGGCCTCGCTGACCGCCGTCTTCTGGGCCGGTACGCAACTGGGCGGCGGCAGCACCGGCGTCGAGGCCCGGCCGCAGCCGACGGTCTCGGCCGAACCGTCCGCGCCGACGGCGGGGACCAAGGTGGCCTCCGCGACGGATGCGGGCACGGGCGCGCGGATGACCGTACGGGTGACGCCCGCGGCCAAGTGGGTACGGGTGCACGCCGCGGTGACGGGGATCCCGGCGGGCGAGCGCTGCCGGATCGTCGTGGTCTCCCGGGACGGCACGCGCACCACGGCGGGCGGCTGGGTGGTGGGCGCCGCGGAGCACGGCGAGGGCAAGGGTGCGGCGCTGGACGGCTCGGCGGCGGTGGACCCGGCGGACGTCCGGGCGGTCCTGGTGGAGAACGAGTCGGGCACGGCGTTCGTGTCCGTACCGGTGCCCACGTAGTTGAACCGGCACCGCGTTGAACCGGGGCCGCCCCGCGCGGCGGAGGTCACGCAACGTGACGGAGCCCGGGAGCATGTCCAGCTCCCGGGCTCCAGCTTGCCACCCATTTGCGCACACCGGCGGCGTTTAAGAGCCGCGGGTCATCTTGAGACCGACGTGTTCTGCCGTTGAACTACAGCGCCACGGAAGAGGCGCCGGGGGGACTTGAACCCCCATCCGTCGATGTTCGCCCGCGCTCGGTCGATCCGGTGTTCGGCGGCGAATACTGAGACTGGAGCGAGAATCTGAGTTTGACGGGGCCGCCTCTGCCGGACTTGGGCCACCCCCGCACGTGTGCGGGGGGAGGGATTCGAACCCCCACCTGACACCCCTGGATCAGCTTCAACATCAGTTTCAGCTTGCGCTCATCGCGCACCCCCCGCTCGCGACGGGGGGCGAATGTGGGGCTACCGGAAGAGGTAGCCGAATACCGCGTCGCCGATCCGCTGGTCGGTGACCTCGGTGTTGTTCGCCTCTTCTCGGGCGAACTTGACGGACTGCTGGAGCTTCTCGACCCGGTCGAGGAGCTCGTTGACCCGCCGGGCGGGCAGCGCTCCGGAGAACTTCACGGTGGTCCAGTAACCGACCGCCACGTCCTCGTAGTACACCTCGACCTGCGCCGGGTGCTTCTCCGTGGCCTCGGCCTTCACGTGGTTGCGCGGGACCTTCTTCGTGCGGATGGTCCGCACCGCGTCCGTCTTCCACGCGTCCGTCGAGGGGTCCAGGCTCCACGACTCGGAGGCATCGAGCACCGGCAGCTTGCGCACGAAGGTGTGCAGGTCGGTGAGCTGCTTCTCCAGGAACAGCAGGTACGGGACGGGCACCTGGGGCAGCAGGACCGTGCCGTCGACCACCACGTCCGCGACCGCGGACCGGTTCGCCCAGTCCTTCGTCGCGGTCACGTCGAAGAGCCGGGTGAGGGTCGAGGCGGTCGCCCGCAGGGCGTCCTCGGCCTTGATCTGGACCCGGGTGGACTCGGGCGGGAGCTGCTCGCCCTCCTCGTCCTTGGGCTGGTAGGTCCGGGAGATGCCGGCCAGCAGGGCGGGCTTCTGCACGTCCTGGTGAGCCTGGGTGAGCTCCTGGAGGGCCTTGGACTTGACGCCCTTTTCGACTGCGATGATCTGATTCAGCTTCGGCACACGGAGAACCTAACAACCGTGCCCCGTAAGCACATCCGATTAAAGCGCTGCCCCGCCGCTCCTGGATCGAGAGGGCGGGGCAGCGGCGGTCAGGCCAGGCGGACCGGGAGGTCGAAGAGGTCGTTCTGGGTGAGGATCGGCTTGTTGCGGAGCTCGGACGCGGGGACGGCCAGGGTGAGGTCCGGGAAGCGGGCGTAGAGGGCCGGGAGGGCCACCAGGGCTTCCAGGCGGGAGAGGGCCGCGCCGGGGCAGACGTGGGGGCCGTGGCCGAAGGAGATGTGCCGGTTCGGGGTGCGGGTGGCGTCGAACTCGCCCGCCGTCTCGCCGAACTGGGCCTCGTCGCGGCCGAGCGCGCCGAAGGAGACGATCAGGCCCTCGCCCTTGGGCAGGATCCGGTCGCCGACCTCCACGTCCTCGGCGGCGAAGCGGATCAGGACGTGCGAGGTGGGGCTGGACCAGCGCAGGGTCTCCTCGATGACGTTCTCCCAGGAGACCTCGCCCTTGAGGACGAGGGCGCGCTGCTCCGGGTGGGTCTCCAGCGCGACGACCGCGTTGACGATCAGGCTGATGGTGGTCTCGTGGCCGGCGGCGACGATCAGCTGGAGGGTGTTGGTGATCTCCTCGGTGGTGAGGTGGTCGCCGTCCTCCGAGGCCTCGATGAGGGCGCTGGTGAGGTCGTCGCCCGGGTTCTCGCGCTTGGCCTCGACGATGCGGGAGAAGAGCGCGCCGAGGTCCGCCATCATCTGCGGCACCTCCTCCGGCAGGGTCTGCGTCGAGAAGAACTTCTCGAACAGGGCCTTCAGGCGCGGGTGTTCCTCAGCGTCGACGCCCATCAGGTCACTGATGACGTTCATCGGCAGCGGGTAGGCGAACTGCGCCTTGAGGTCGACGCTCTCGCCGGCCGGCAGCGCGGCCAGCTTGTCCAGCATGCCGGTGGTCAGCGCCTCGATGCCGGCGCGCAGCTTCTCCACCCGGCGTACGGTCAGGGCCTGCGCGACCAGGGTGCGCAGCCGGCGGTGGTCCTCGCCGTCCACGGTGAGCATCGAGCGGCCGGGGTTGGCGAGGCCGATCAGCGGCCAGTCCATCGGGATCTCGCCGCGCTGCCAGGCGCCCCACACGTCGATGTCCTTGACGATCCGGGGATCGGTGAGCAGCTTGCGGGCCTCGGCGTGGTGCGTGACGGCGTACACGGCCACGTCACCGGGGAGGACCACCTGAACCAGGGGGCCCGCGGCGCGCAGCGCGGCGCTCTCGGCGTCGAGGTCGGCGACGAAGGGGTCCAGGACGATGGCCGCGGGGCCGGTGTGGTCGATCGGACACGTCATCGGGTGGCTCCAAGGGCGGGGGTCGGGGTGTAGGTCACGGGAAGGGCGGTGAGGCCGCGCAGCCAAGGCGAGGGGCGGCGGGCCAGGTCCCCGGCGGGCCCGGCGAGGTCCACGTCGGGCAGCCGGTCGAGGAGCACCTCGATGCCGGTGCGCGCGATGACCTCGGCGACCTCCTGGGCGGGGAAGGGGCAGCGGTGTTCGCCGTGCCCGAAGGAGAAGAAGGCGTTGTTGCCGCCGGTCAGCGCTCCGGCGTCGGTGCGCACGTGCGGGTCGGTGTTGGCGGCGCCGATGCCGAGCAGGACGAGGTCGCCGCCGGCGATGCGCCGGCCGCCCAGGTGGGTGTCGCGGGAGGTCCAGCGGCCGGCCACGTTCTGGGTGGGGGTGTCCTCCCACAGCACCTCGTTCATGGCTTCGCCGACGCTGTGCCGGCCGCCCGCGAGGGAGGCGGCGAAGCGGTCGTCGGTGAGCATGAGGCGCAGGGAGTTGCCGATCCAGTCGGCCGTGGGCTGGTGGCCCGCGGCCATCATGACCATGAGGTCCTGGGCGACCTCCTCCACGGTGAAGCCGGACCGGTTGGCGAGCATCCGGGAGACCACGTCGGGTCCGGGCTCGGCGAGTTTGGCGGAGATCAGCGCGAACATCGACTCGGCGAGGTGGCTCTGGCCCTCCAGGGCGCCCTCCCGCCCGTTGATCATGTCGTTCATGGCGCGCACGAGTCCGGGGCCCTGCGTGTCGGAGAACCCGTAGAGGCGGGCGAGGACGCGCAGCGGGAGCAGCATGGCGTACTCGCCGACGATGTCGCAGGAGCCCTTGCCGCACAGTTCGTCGATGAGCTCGTCGGCGAACCGCTCGGCGTGCCCCTTGAGTTCGAAGGGGTCGACGGCTTCGAGTGCCTCGGAGATGACGGCGGCCCGCTCGCGGTGGCGTTCCCCGACGGTGTAGAGAATCGACGGCTGGCGGCGGCCGATCATCGGGAGCAGCGGCCAGTCGGCGGGGATGCGGTCCCACTGGTTCCACAGCTCGGAGTCCCGGGAGAAGAGCACGGGGTCGCTGGTGACCTGGTGCAGTTCGCGGTAGCCGAGGACCAGCCAGGCCGGTACGTCTCCGTCGAGGACGACGGGGGCGACGGAGCCGTGGTCGCGGCGCATCTCGCGGTACAGCTCCGCGGGGTCGGTCTGGAACCGGGGGCCGCCGAGGTAGAGGGGCTGGTGCTCGGGGGCGGCGGGGCAGGTCACGGGGTGGGCTCCGGGGTCTGGGACAGGGGGCTCTGCTGGAGGATCGGCCGGGTGCTCGACAGCGCGGCCGTCTGGAGGTGCTGGACGAGGGAGATCAGGACCTGCTTGCTGGACTCCCGGGAGCGGGCGTCGCAGAACACCAGCGGGATGCCGTCGGGCAGGTCCAGGGCGGCGCGGATCTGCTCCGGGGTGTGCGCGGGGCCGCCGAAGTCGTTGCAGGCCACGACGAAGGGCGTGCCGTGGTGTTCGAGCCGGTCGATGGCGTACCAGGAGTCCGCCAGGCGCCGGGTGTCGACGAGGACGACGGCGCCGAGGGTGCCGGAGAAGAGCCGGTCCCACAGGAACCAGAACCGCTCCTGGCCGGGGGCGCCGAACAGGTAGAGCACGTTGCGGGCGTCGAGGGTGATGCGTCCGAAGTCGAAGGCCACGGTGGTGGCGCTCTTCCCGGCGATCCCGTGGGTGTCGTCCACGGCCTCGCCGGCCTTGGTCATGGTCTCTTCGGTGTTCAGCGGGCGGATCTCGCTGACCGAGCGGACCATCGTGGTCTTGCCGACGCCGAAACCGCCCACGATGACGATCTTCAGTCCGTTGTCGGCGGTGCTGCGCAGTGCCTGGCGGGGCCGGAGCGGTTCGGTGGCCCGGTACTCGGTGGGCGGGGTCGGCGACGCGGCTTCGGGGATCGTCGCGTCAGAGATTGCGGAGTCCAACGAGCACCTGCTCCAGGATGTCGGGGTCGGTAAAGCTGTACGCCGAGTTCGCCGTACGCGGGTGCCGGGCGCGGATCCGTCCGGTGGCGAGCAGGTCGGCCAGCAGGATCCGTACGATCGACACCGGCAGTCCGAGCTCGGCCGCGATCTCCACCACGGCCGTCGGGAACTGGCACATCCGCAGGATCGCCGCGTGCTCGGACTGCATGCCGGGCACCGGATCGCTTTCGGCGACGACCAGGGTGACCAGGTCGAAGACGTCCGAGCCGGAGCGGCTGCGGCCACCGGTGAGGGTGTAGAGCCGGTCCGGCGAATCGTCCCGGCCCGGCCGGGGCCGGCTCATCCCCGGGGCCTGGCGATGAGGTGTTCGCCGAGCTGCTCGACCAGTTCGGACATGTTGTGGCCGACGAGTCCGGCGTCGGCTTCCTCGGTCGCGACGAGCGCGAGGTGCGCCCCCTCGCCGGCCTCGACGATGAACAGGATCCCGCCGTAGAACTCGGCCATGGCCGAGCGGACTCCGCCGCTGCCGTCGCCGAACTCGACGGACGCGCCGTGGGACAGGCTCTGGATGCCGGCGGCGATCGCGGCGAGCTGGTCGGCCTGGTCGACGGAGAGCTCGGGCGTGCGGCACAGCTTGAGGCCGTCCCGGGAGAGCACCAGGGCGTGGCGGGCGCCCGGTGTGCGCTCGAGGAGGCCTTCGAGGAGCCAGGTGAGCGTCTCGTCGGTGGTGAAGCCGGTCATGATCGCGTGTTGCCTTCCGGGTCTGGGGTGTGCGCGGGCTGCTGCTCGTCGCCGGGAGCGTCGGCGCTGCCCGGGGCTGCTTCGCCCGGGGCCGCGGCGCCGCGGACGGCCTGGCGGAAGCTGCCGAACCGCGCGGCCGACCGGGACGCCCCGCCGGGCGCGGAGGCCGTGGTGGAGACCGTGGGCGAGGCCGTACGGGTCTCGGTGCCCGCACCGTCCGTGCCCTCGGGGTGGGCCGCTGCCAGGGTCCGGCCGCGGCGGCGCTGGGGCAGGCCGCTCTCGCCGAAGTGCGGGTGGCCGCCGGTGGATTCGGACTCGGACGCGGAGTCGGCGTCGGCGCCCGTACCGGTCCCGGCGCCTGAACCGGTGCCGGTGTCCGCTGCGCCGGGGACCGCGGTCCCGCCGTCCGCCGCCGTACGGTCCTGCGCGCGGACGGTGTCGTCCCGACCGGCGGCGGTGTCGTGCACGGCAGTGTCGTGCCTGGCCTCGGGCTCGGCCGCGGCGGGGACTTCGGGCGCCGCGGGAGCCTCCCGCGCGACCCGGGCGGACGGCTGCGCCGGGATGGCGAGCGGCGCGGCGGGGGCTTCGGCGGGGGTGCGGCTGATGAGCTCCTGCGGGAGCATCATCAGCGCGCCCGTACCGCCACGGGCGGAGGGCCGGAAGGAGACGGTCAGTCCGTGCTTGCGGGCGAGCCGGCCGACCACGGCGAGGCCGAGCCGGGTGCCGGACAGTCCGGCCAGGTCCAGGGAGGCGGCGGTCACGGCCTGTTCGGCGCGGCGCAGCTGGACCTCGCTCATGACGAGGCCGCTGTCCTCGACGGTGATGACGATCCCGGACGGCACCTCCTCCACGTAGACGTGGACCTCGGCGGTCGGCGGGGAGAAGTTGGCGGCGTTGTCGAGGAGTTCGGCGAGGGCGTGCATGACGCCCTCGGCCGCGTGCCCGGCGACGGCCGCGTCGCTGGTGGAGTGGAGCCTGACGCGCTGGTAGCCGCCGATGCGGCCCATCGCGCCGCGCAGGATGGACTCCATGACGATCGGCTTCGCCCAGCGGCGGCCCGAACGGGCCCCGGTCAGTACGGCGATGGAGTCGGCGAGGCGGCCGGCCTGGGCGGTGCGGTGGTCGAGGTGGAGCAGGTCGCCGAGGACGTCCTCGTCGGCGTGCCGGTGTTCCATTTCACGCAGGTCGGCGAGCATCCCCGTGGCCAGGGCCTGCATCCGGCCGGCCGCGTTGGCGGCCGCGGCCATGGCGGCGGCCCGGCCGGACTCGGCGCGGCGCAGCTCACCGCCGAGCCGCTCGCGGGAGGCGTTCTGGGCGGCGGCCAGCCCGTCGAGCTCGGCGGCGTGCGCGCCTGCCAGGTGTTCCAGCGCGGCGGCGTGGTCACCCGTCAGCCGCTCCAGTTCGGCGGTGTGTTCGCCGGTCAGACGGGAGCGTTCGGCGGTGCGCGCGGCCGCGTCACGGGTCGCGTCGGCGATCAGCCGGGCGATGTGCCCGTCACGGGCGGCCAGTTCGGCGCTCAGGCCGGAGATGCGGCCGCGCTGCGTCCGGGAGGTGCGTGCGCACCAGGTCACGGCGAAGGCCGATACCGCGAGCAGCAGGACGCCCGCGCCGGCGAACCAGCCGAGGGCGGTAGCGATGGACGACGGGGCCGCGGCCACCGCCGCCGTGGTGAGCGCGCCACCGGCGACTGCGGTGATCAGCAGGGCCAGCGCGGAGGGGCGAAGGGGGGAGGGCGACGCCGTCATCAATCAGAGCCTCATACCGGGCGTAAATGGAGGAGAAGGTTCCTGGCAACGAGGCATCACTATAGGAGAGTTGCTGATCGCTTTGGGCAGCCCCTGACAAGTTTTCCGCTCAACTGCGACCGGTAAGTCTCCTTCTGTAGCGCTTTGAACAGGGGGGAAATCGCGAGCCCGCACCGTCCGGTCCACCCGCGTCTCGGTGGCCGGACAGTGGCCGGCGGCGGCCGGACGGCGAACCCCGCCCCGGCGGCGCCGTTGCGGGGTGCTGCGTACACGGACCGATCATCACATTGCGGCCCATGACATCCTGTGACGTCACAACTCGCCGGACGGGATCGGCGGACGTCCGGGGAATATGGGGAAGGTCCATGAGGCTCTGCTTCCTGGTGGAGGAGCACTACCGCCACGACGGCATGCCGAACGAGGTGGTCCGGCAACTGAAGGCCTGGGGCCACCGGGTGGAGGTGCTGCGGCCCGGCGGTTCGCTGCTGCGGATGAGCGAGGCGGTGGATGCCGGCGCCCACGACGCCTGGATCCTCAAGACGGTGTCCGGCGGGCCGGGGCTGACCCTGCTCGAAGCCGCCGCGGCGGCCGGTGCGACGACCGTCAACGACGCCCGCGCGATCCGGGGCGTACGGGACAAGGCGCTGGCCGCCGCCATCGGGCGCGGCCGGGGGCTGCCGCTGCCGCCGACGTACGCGGCGGCCCGGCCGGAGCTGCTGGCCGAGATCCCGGCGTCGGAGTACCCACTGGTCGTCAAACCCGCCGACGGCAGCTCCGGACGGGCCGTGCACCTGGTCTCCTCGCCGGAGCGGCTGGCCGCGATGCTCCCCGAACTGGCCGGCGATGGCTTGCTCGTCGCCCAGCCGTACGTGCCGAACTCGGGCACCGACCTCAAGGTGTACGCGGTCGGCGGGGAGCTCTTCGCCACCGAGCGCCGCTCCCCCCTGCATCCGGACACCTCCGTGCCGGAGCGCCTCGTCCCGCTGTCCGCCGAGATCGCGGAGATCGGCGCGCGGGTCGGTGAGGTGTACGGCCTCGACCTGTACGGGGTGGACGTGCTGCTGGGGCCCGAAGGACCGGTGGTCGTGGACGTGAACGACTTCCCGAGCTTCCGTCAGGTCCCCGACGCGGCGGCCCGGGTGGCCCGCGCGGTACTGGACCTCGCGCGCGGCGGCGGCTGCCCGAGGCCCGTACCCGGGGCCGGAGCGAGGGCCGGGTCCGCCCCGCCCCGCCTGTCCGGCCCGGCCGTCTTGATCCCGGTCCAGGCCACGGCCGGCACGGGCGCCGGCGCCGGCGCCGGCACACCGTCGGCCACGGCCGTCACTGACGTCACGGCCTTGACGGCCTTGACGGCCTTGACGGGTCTGACGGCGACCATGGGCGGCGCGGCCGTCCCCCCGGCCTCCACGGGGGACCCGGCATGAGGATCGGCCTGATCACGGACAACCCCCGGCATCCGCTGCTCTCGGCGGCGGCCGGCCTCCTCCGGGCTGCCGGACACGGGGTGGAGCTGCTGGATCCCGGCGCGCCGGACGCGGCCTGCGAGGCACCGGCCGACGTGTACCTCCTCAAGGCACACACCCCTCCCGGGCTGGAACTGGCCCGGCGCCTGGAGCGGCTCGGGGCGCCGGTGGTCAACTCCGCCGCCGCGACCACGCTCTGCCAGGACCGCACCCTGATGGCGGAGCTTGCGGTGCGGGCCGGGCTGCCGTTCGCGGGAACCCGTACCGTCGGCGCGCTCGCGCGGTGGGCGGCCGGGGCGGCGCTGGTCGCCCCCGTGGTCGTCAAGAGCCGCCACAGCCGACGCGCGGACCTCGTGGCCCGGGTCGACGACCCGGTGCGCCTCGGGGAGTTGGCGGACGACTGGCCCGACGAGCCGGTGGTGGTCCAGGACTTCGCCCCGAACAGCGGCTGGGACCACAAGCTCTGGGCGATCGGAGACCGCGTCTTCGCGGCCCTGCGCCGTTCGGAACTCTCCCCGGAGGGCCGCGGCCCGACCCTGCCGCTGCACCGGCTCCCGCAGGGCTGGGCCGATCTGACCCGCCGGGCCGGCGAGGTCTACTCCCTGGACGTCTACGGCGTGGACATCATCGCCACGGCCGACGGATCGCCCCTGATCGTGGACGTCAACGCCTTCCCCGGCATCCGCGACCAGCCGGGCGCCCCCGAAGCCCTGGCAGCCCTGACCCTGCGCCGGGCCGGGACGGCCCAGACGGCCTAGGACATCGCCCTTCGGATCCGGTCGGTCAGAGGGGCCCGAGCCGGGTGTGCAGGAGGCAGAACTCGTTGCCCTCCGGGTCGGACAGGGTGTGCCAGCTCTCGGCGCCGGTCTGGCCGATGTCGACCGGACGGGCACCGAGGGCGAGCAGGCGCTCCAGCTCGGCCTCCTGGTCGCGGTCGACGGGGTTGACGTCGATGTGCAGGCGGAGCTTCCCCCGCCGCGGGTCGCTGCTCGGGCTGAGGACGAGGGTGGGCTGCGGACCTCCGAAACCGGCGGCGGCCGGCCCGATCTCGATGCTTCCGTCGCCCTCCCGGGAGAGCTCCACGTAGCCGAGGGCCTCGCTCCAGAACGCGGCGAGGCGCTCGGGGTCGGCGCAGTCGATGACCAGCTCACTGATGCGGCTTACCATGCCCGCCAGTGTACGGAGACCTCCCGGGAGCCGGTCCGCTACTTGATGACCTCGACCTTCTTCTCGCCCGCGGCCGCGTACGCCGACGCGCTCGCGCCGAGGGCGGTGACGGTGAGGGCGAGCAGGACGGATACGGCGGCGGCCGTGGCGCGCTTGCGGGTCGTCCTGCGGGTCGTCTTGCGGGTCATCGGGTCCCCCTGATGGTGTGTGGTGGTCGTCCCGGCAGCTTCACATCCGGGCCCGGGGCCGACAAGGGAGCCCGGGTCGGACGGATCAGGCGAGTGGAGGCGGTCGGCGTGCGCGCGGTGGTGTTCGAGCGGTACGGGGAGCCCGGCGAGGTGCGGGAGGTGGCCGATCCGGTGCCGGCCGGCGGTGGGGTGGTCGTACGGGTCAAGGCGACGGGGCTGTGCCGCAGTGACTGGCACGGGTGGATGGGCCACGATCCGGACATCACGCTCCCGCACGTGCCCGGCCACGAACTGGCCGGTGTGGTCGAGGCGGTGGGCCCGGGAGTCGCCAACTGGCGTACCGGGGACCGGGTGACGGTGCCCTTCGTCTGCGCGTGCGGCAGCTGCGCCGAGTGCGCCGCCGGGCAGCACCAGGTGTGCGCCCGGCAGACCCAGCCGGGATTCACCCACTGGGGGTCCTTCGCCGAGTACGTGGCGCTGGAGCACGCCGATGTCAATCTGGTGGCCGTGCCCGAGGAGCTCTCGTACGACACCGCGGCCGGGCTCGGCTGCCGGTTCGCGACGGCCTTCCGGGCCGTCGTCGCGCAGGGGCGGGTGGCGCCGGGCGAGTGGGTCGCCGTACACGGCTGCGGCGGGGTGGGGCTGTCGGCCGTGATGATCGCGGTGGCGGCGGGTGCCCGGGTGGTGGCCGTGGACACCGCGCCGGCGGCGCTGGAGCTGGCGCGGGCCTTCGGGGCCGCGCACTGCGTGGATCCGGGGCGGGGCGATGCGGCCGAGTCCGTACGGGAGTACACGCGCGGCGGTGCGCACCTGTCGCTCGACGCGCTCGGCTCCGCGGCCACGGCGGCGGCGTCGGTGTCAGGGCTGCGCCGGCGCGGGCGGCACGTACAGGTCGGGCTGCTGCCCGCGGCGCGGGGGGCCGCGGCGCTGCCCATGGAGCGGGTCATCGGGTGGGAGCTGGAGATCCTCGGCAGCCACGGGATGGCTGCGCACGCCTACCCGCCGATGATGGAACTGGTCCGCTCCGGGGCGCTGCGGCCGGACCTGCTGGTCACCTCCACGATCCCGCTGGACGGGGCGCCGGCCGCGCTGGCGGCGATGGGCTCGGCGCCGGGACCGGGAATCACGATCATCCGGCCGGGGGCCTGACGGCGGGCCCTCGGCGCCGAACCGATCCGGACGGCCGGGCGGGCGGCCGGGGTCCCGGGCCCGCGGGGCTTGTGGTGCGGGGAAGGCATCGCTACATTCCCTGATTACACGTGTAAGCACGAGGTATGGCCACACCACAACGGGCCACGTGCCCCCGCACGCGCCACCCCCTACCCGCACCCCCTCGTTCCCCGCGTTCCCCTCGTCACCCCTCTTTTCCCCCGCCGCGAGAGGCAGCACAGCCATGTCCACGATCCCCGTCGGCCCACCCCTCGAAGCCGGCGCACCCGCGTCCGCGACGGACCCCGGCAGCAGGCGCACCGGCACCCTCACCCTCGGCGTCGCGCTGCTCGGATCCGCCGCGGCGCTCGCGCTCGTCGTCCGCAGGGACGTCGCGCGGCCGCCCTTCCAGGGCCTCGACGACCACTGGCTGGCCTGGATGGGCGGACCGCACGAGGGGTTGCCCTCCGTGGTCGCCACGCTGCTGAACTGGTTCGGGGGCCCGGTGGGCGCCGTCGTCCCGCTCGCCCTGCTGCTCTTCCTGCTCGTCCGGCGGCGCTGGGTGTCAGCGGGATTCCTCTTCCTCGTCTACATGGCCGGAAACATGCTCGTCGTACAGGGCCTCAAGTACCTGGTGGACCGGCCGCGCCCGGAGAATCCGCTGGTCCGGGTCGACCACGGATCCTTCCCCTCCGGGCACGCGGCCGGCGCGGCGCTCCTGGTCGTCATCGTCGGCGCGCTCCTCGTCCCGGCCGCCAGGCGCCGGGCGTGGTGGATCGGCGGCGCGGTGTTCACGTTGGCGATGATGTGGAGCCGCACCTGGCTGCACGCGCACTGGCTCAGCGACACCGCCGCCGGGGCGGTGGCCGGCGCGGGGGCAGGCCTGGTCGCCTGGTGGCTCTGCGCTCCGGCGCTGGCCCGGGAGGCCGGTCGGGGCGCGGAGCGTGCACGCGGTCGGCGGCGGTCGGCACAAGCGCAATCCCCCGCCCACTGACGGCAGGGGCGACTGCGCCGTTACACGTGCGGGCTCCCCGGCCCGGCGGCCGGCCGGTGGCGGCGCATCAGCAGCGCGGTCAGGACGGCCGCGAGGGCGGTGAGCGCGAGCAGGCCCCCGAGCGCGAGGATCCAGACCGGGAGGCCGCCGGCCGTGAGCAGCTCGTCGGTGTACTCGACCCGGCGGTACGGGGCGTCCGCGGCGGCGGCGCGCAGTTCGTGGTCGCCGTCGATCCGGGACGGAACCGGGAAGCTCTGGTCGATGGCCGTCAGGAACACCGGCTCCGCGCCCGCAAATTCGGCGACCGGTCCCGTCGAGGTGATCCGCCCGGCGAAGGTCACCTCGGGCGCGTTGCCGCCGATCGCGGAGACGGGTTCCATGCGGTGCTCCGCCAGGACGTACAGACCCAGGGACTGGGCGGTGGCGGCCAGTCGGGACAGCCTCATCGGGTAGACGAGCCGGTCGCTCTCGAAGCGGATCAGGAGCGGGTCCAGGGTGCCGCTCAGGGTGGCGCCGGGGTCCCGGGGGGCGAGGCGTACGGCGACGTACTCCCAGCGCTGGTCCACGTACGGCTTCAGCTCGGCGGAGAGACGGTCGGGGAGCACGAAGCCGTTGACCTCGAGCCAGTCGCCCAGCGCCTCGGGGTCGGTGGCGGTCAGGCGGGCCACGTCGAAGTCGCCGAGCCGCTCCCGGCCGATGACGCCGACCCGCGGCTCACCGCTGCCGGGCGGCAGCGCTCCGGCCGCGTCCCCGCGGCCGGAGTCGAAGGGCCAGTCCCCATCGCGCGGCCAGAAGTAGCCGCGGGTCCGGTACTCCGGTCCGGTCAGGTCCACCAGTTGAGAGAACAGCCCGCCGTCGCCGAGGCGCACCGTGGCCCGCCCCGGGACCGGCATGATCCAGGCGGCCCGCTTGGCGTCGCCGCCGACCGTGAACCGCATCGCCACCTTTTCGGTCCGGCCGTCCCAGCGGACCACGGAGGCCTCCCGGGAGACTCCGATCCGGGAGCTTCCGTCGGGGACCATGGCCCCGCAGCCGCAGGCGTAGGCCGGACTGACGAGGGACCCCACCTGGGTCGCGAGCAGCGCGAACAGCAGGAGTCCGATCCTTCGCCGGATCCACGTGGCCGTCCGCACACTCGCCGTTCGCACCTTCGCCTCCCGCACCTTCGTCGTCCGCAGCCTTGCCGTCCGCGCCCTTGCCGTCCACACCGTCTCCCCCACGCTCCTCGCTCAGCCGCCCGCGGGTCCGTTCACCCGCCGGCCGGTCCTCTCCGGGGCCCGTCCGCCACCGTCCGCCCCGGTCTCAGACGGCCGGCGCCGCGATCCGGTTCCGGCCACCTGTGCGCCATCTGCCGGTCACCTCCTCCTGTCACGCTGCGGGCACCTCAGAGTTGTATATACAACTTTCCCAAGCTTGGCAGGAGCCACGATGTCCGTACCTGCGATCACCCGCCCACCTGCGCCCTGGCTGCGCGACAACTGCCCCTGCGCCGAGTGCCGTGACCCGCGCACCGGCCAGAAGCTGTTCCAGATCACCGAGCTGCCCGCCGGCCTGGCGGTCCGCGCCGTGCGGGAAGCACCCGCCCCGGACGGCGGGCCCGGCTGGGAGGTGGAGTGGCAGCCGGACGGCCACCGCTCCGTGTACCCGGCACAGTGGCTCGACGCCCACGCCCCGGACGGACCGGCGTACCGCGCGGCCGGGGACGGGCGGACCGAGGCGGACAAGGAGCTGTGGGCGGCGGCGGACCTGCACGGGCGGATCCCGGAGGCCGGCTGGGACGCGTACATCAGCTCCCGCGAGGTCCGCGAGCAGGTCCTCGACAGCGTGGTCCGGCTGGGCTTCGCCCTCCTTCGGGAGGTCCCGTGCCGGGACCGGATGGTGCTGGACGTGGCCCGCACCTTCGGCTTCGTCCGCGAGACGAACTACGGGGAGCTCTTCGAGGTCCGCGTGGAGGCGGACCCCAACAACCTGGCCTTCACCGGCGCGTTGATCACCCCGCACACCGACAATCCCTACCGGGATCCCGTGCCGACCCTCCAGCTGCTGCACTGCCTGCGCAACGAGGCCCGGGGTGGCGATTCCGGTCTGGTCGACGGCTTCCACGCGGCCGCGCTGCTGCGCGCGCGGGAACCGGAGGCCTTCGAGGTGCTGACCCGGGTGCCGGTGGAGTTCGCCTTCGCCGACGCGCACTGCGAACTGCGGGCCCACCGGCCGCTGATCGACGTGGATCCGCTCGGGCGGATCCGCGAGGTCCGCTTCAACAACCGCTCCATCTCCACGCTGCACCAGCCCGCGGCCGTACTGGAGGAGTTCTACGCGGCCTACCGCCTCTTCGGCGAGCTGCTGGAGCGGCCCGAGCTGCGGCTCGGCTTCCGGCTCGCGCCCGGCGACTGCGTGGTCTTCGACAACACCCGTCTGCTGCACGCCCGTACCGCCTTCGCCGAATCGGGCGGACGCCACCTCCAGGGGACCTACGCCGACCTCGACGGGCTGCTCTCCACCCTTGCCGTCCTGCGCCGCGAAGGAGCCTGCGCGTGAACCCCTCCGAAACCACCGCCCCTGACGACGTCCCCGGCGCCGGCGCCATCGACGCGCTGGCCCGCCTCTTCGAGGGCGAGGGCAGCGCCGAGTACTTCGGCGAGGCGGTCACCCAGGCCGGGCACATGCTCCAGGCCGGGGCCCTCGCCGAGGCGGCCGGCGCCCCAGCCCACCTGGTGGCGGCCGCGCTGCTGCACGACATCGGGCACTTCCACGGGACGGTGACCGGCCGCGACCTGATGGACGGCGGGCAGGACAACCGTCACAGCCACACCGGGGCCGACTGGCTGGCCCGGTGGTTCGGGCCGGAGGTGACCGAGCCGGTCCGGCTGCACGTGGCCGCCAAGCGCTACCTCTGCACGGCCGAGCCGGGCTACTTCGACCTGCTCTCGGAGGCCTCCGTACACACCCTGCGCGTCCAGGGCGGCCCGATGACCGCCGAGCAGGTGCGGGCGTTCGAGGCGCTGCCGGGGGCGGCCGACGCGGTGGCCGTGCGGCGCTGGGACGAGCAGGCCAAGGACCCCGAGCTGGCCACCCCGGACTTCGACCACTTCCGGCCGCTCCTGGAGGCCCTGCTCATCAAGAACGCCTGATCACGAGCTGATCAGGAGCTGCTCAGGAGCCGAGCAGGCGGCCCAGCGCGCTGGCGGCGGAGGTGTGCACGGTGAAGGCGACGGTCCCCGGCAGGTAGCGGTCCTGCGACCACTCCACCGGGACCCCCGCCGGGTCGGTGGAGCGGCGCCGTTCGCGCAGCAGGGCCTCGCCCGCCGGGCAGCCCAGCAGCCGCGCGTCGTCCGCGTCGGCCACCGCGATGTCGATGGTGTGGTGGGCGTCGGCGAAGAGGACCCCGTGCCGGGCGAGTTGCTCGGAGTACGAGACCGTGTCCGGCGGCATGTCCGCGACCAGGGCGCCGACCGGCTCCGGGTACGTCGTGCGCTCCACCATCACGGGGGCCCCGGACAGGGTGCGCAGCCGCAGGACGCGGTACACGGGGGCGCCCGCGCCGATCCGTAGCTGCTCCGACTCCTCTGCGTCGGCCTCGGCGCGGTCCACGGCCACGGTCCGCCCTCCGGGCTCCTGGCCGAGCGAGCGGGCCCACCGGGTGAAGCTACGGAGCTCCGCGACTCCCCCGGCCTCCCCCGCGCCGCCGCCGAGGACGACCCGGCGGGTGCCGCGCCGCGAGGTGATCAGCCCGTCGGTGCGCAGGGCGGCGAGGGCCTGGCGCACCGTACCCCTGGAGACGCCGTAGCGGCGGGCGAGCTCGTCCTCGGCGGGCAGTCGCGCGCCCGATCCGTACTCGCCTGCCGTGATGGCGGTCCGCAGGTCCCCGGCGACCTTCAGGTAGAGCGGTGTCCTGGGTGCTGGGTCGCGCGGTGCCTCGTTCACTGACCCAGCCTGTCATGGCCGGGGCGAGGCGAAGGGCCCGGGAGGTCGGGACGTTCCGCTCGCTGGCGGCGGTCCGGATCCAGGTGCCGGCGGGCGGGACGATCCCGGCCCACGCGCACGGTTCGTCCGAGCTGCTGCTCACGGGCGTCGCCGGGACGGTGGAGGCCTCGTGCGGGTGCGGTGCCAAGACGGTGGCCCCGGGCACCTTCGCGATGCTGCCGGCCGGCAAGGAGATCACCCTGGTCAACCACGGCACCGAGCCGGCGACGGTCCTCGCGGTGTTCTCGCAGAGCGAGTTCACCGAGGAGCTGCCGCGCGCCGCGGCGAAGGGCTGCGGCTGCCAGGGGCACGGCGGCTGACCTCGCGGTCCCCTTCGGGCGGGCCGCTCTGGACGGGCCACCGGCCTGATCCCATACTTCTCCCGTGAGAACGACGGAGAAGCAGCCCCGCACCAGCCCGCTGGTGCCCGACGCGGTGGCCCGGGAGATCGCCCGGCACGACTGGAACACCATGGAATGCGGCTGCGGCCGCCCGGCCGGTCATCTCGCAGACACCTTGTGGGACGCGGCCGAGGGACACCCGGCCGCGTTCCGTGCCCTGGAGGGCCACGCCTTCCACACCGGAGTGCTGCGACCGCCCGCCCCGGCGGTGTGCGGGGTCCTGATGGCCGTCTGGTTCGCCGGCCCGCCCCGGCAGTCGACGCGCGAGGCCCTGCTGTGGGCGCTGCTGCGCCTCCTCGGCGCCGAGGACGACGGCTCCTCGCACGAGGCCGGCCTGTACGGCCAGTGCGCCGCACACATCCGCTCCGGGTTGTCCGGACTGCGCGAGACGGCAGCCCGGTGCCCGGGCTCCGAATCGGCCGCGTACGCGGAGGGAATCCTGAGCCTGCTCGACCTCACGGTCTAGGTCGTGTTTTAGAACTGGGGTCCATGTCTCACCGCGCGCCGTGATGATCTCGGTGTGGGGCGAGGGGATCTTTCAGATGACCAGTGGACGGTGCTGGAGCCGTTGTTACCGGTCGCCGGCCGGGGAAGACCATCGGTGTGTCGGCGACGGTTGACCGACGGATACGCTGGCGGGTGCGGACCGGCGCTCCGTGGCGGGATCTGCCAGCGGAGTACGGCCCGTGGCAGACCGTGTATGGGCTCTTCCGTCGCTGGCAGCGCAATGGTGTCTGGCCGTCAACACTGACCGCACTGCAAGCGCGGGCGGACGCCGCCGGCCTGATCGCGTGGGACGTCAGCGTCGACTCCACGATGTGCCGGCCCACCAGCACGCGGAGGTGCCCGGCGGGACGGCCAAGTCCAGAAGGAACCGCCGGGCGGCCACCAGTCCGAACCTGACGACCACGGCTGGGGCCGGTCCCGCGGGGGCTGGACCACAAAGATCCACCTGTCCTGCGAGCAAGGGCAAAGGCCGCTATCACTACTCGTCACGGCCCGACAGCAGGGAGACAGCCCGCAGTTCACGGCCGTGTTGGAAGCCATCAAGGTTCCTCGTCTCGGCCTGGGCCAGCTGAGGGTCCGCCCGTCGAGGGTGCGGGCCGACAAGGCCTATTCCTCGCGCGCTAACCGCGCCTACCTACGCCGACGCGGAATCCGCTGCACTATCCCGGAACCGGCCGACCAGGTCGGTAACCGAAGGCGCCGGGGGACGTCTGGCGGGCGGCCTCCGGCCTTCGACCACAACGGCAGTTCGCCGCCGCTATCGGGCATCTGGTGGTGCGCTGCGTGGTACCGCGCGCGGACCTGGAGGAGTTGGACAAGAGGGCGGTTCCAGGGGGAGGGCGAGGTCAGCGGGAGCGATGCGGCCGGGGCTGTACGGCCGGTGCGAAGAGGACGGGCCGGCCCCCGACCACCATGACGGCGGAGCCCCGGGCCGGTACCCGGGGCTCCGCCGTGGGCATGGGCGTGCTCAGTAGCCGCCGGCGTGGACGAGGTGTCCGTAGTAGCGCCCGCTGACGGGCGCGTTCGGGTCGCCCGCGAAGCCATACGAGGTGGGCTGGGCCGCGGCGTCGTCACGGAGCTTGGCGATCACACCGGCCGGGGACGGGTCCGTGCACTGCCCGGTGGCGAGGCACAGCGCGGCCGTGCCGGCCACGTGCGGGGAGGCCATCGAGGTGCCGGAGTAGACCGTCGTGCCGGTGCTCCTGCGGGTGGACCGGATGCACACGCCCGGACCGGCGATGGTGTGGGCGGCGTCCGCGGCGCTCACGGCGAAGCTGGAGAAGTTCGCCGCGGTGTCGTCCTCGTTGCTCGTCCGGCAGGTCGCGGCGGCGCCGCCGCCGGGCTGCCCGTTGAAGTCGGCCATCGCGGTCACGGCGAGGACCTCGTCGAAGGCGGCGGGTGTCTGGCCGGCGAAGTCGGCGCCGTCGTTGCCAGCGGCGACCACCATCGTGACGCCGGCGTCGTTGACCACACGGCACATCGCCTGGTGCTCCGGGTCGTTGTTGGTGAACCCGCAGTTGCCGTCGTCGGCGCCGTCGCCGCCGAGGCTCATGTTCGCGACCTTGATGCCGAGCGGGGCGGCGTTCTGCGCCAGCCAGTCGAGCCCGCAGACGATGGTGGAGGTGAATCCGCCGCCGCTGGCGCCGAGCACCTTCACCGCGTAGAGGCGGGCGCCGGGCACGACCCCGACGACGTCGTCGCCGTTGTCCCGGGCGGCGACGGTACCGGCCACGTGGGTGCCGTGGCCGTTGTTGTCCCGCCACGCGTCGGGCCGCGAGGGGCCCATGCAGTTGAACCCGCCGGCCACGTTGAGATCAGGGTGCCGGTCGTCGATGCCGGTGTCGAGGATCGCCACCGCAGTGTCGACAGTCCCCGACCCGTTCCCGGCGGCCGTACTGCTCACGTCGGCCTGGATCCGGTCCACGCCGGTCGGCAGCACCTGCTGGGTAGCGTGCACCGGCAGGTCGGGAGCCACCGCCTTCACGTTCGGGTCTTCCCGCAGCGCCGCCACCTGGGACTCTGGCACCACCGCCGAGTACCCGACCAGCGCATGCCGGTACTGGAAGCCCGCCAGCACCCCGTGGTCCCGTCGGTGCGCCCGCACGACCGCGTCGAGCCGGTCACGGGCCGAGTCCTCCAGGACGATCACGTACCGCCCCACCGGCGCGGCCGTCCGCCCCGTCGCCTCCGCCCCCGTGACACTCCCCGCCAACAACGCCACCGCAGCCGCGGACACCGCCGCGAGCCGGTATGCCGGACTCGCGACCCGGACTCGTCCCGCCATGCCTAACACCTCATTTCCTTTGGTGGTCAACGAACGCGAACTGGTTCGCAACGACCACATAACCGGGACGGCGAGGCGCGTGCAGCGCGGACACGGCGGATGGACCAACAGGCCGCCCAAACGGCGCTTCACCCGACCAGAGGGGGCTCAGGGCACCTCGCCCCGGCTGGTCGGTTCGGGTTCGGGCTCGAGGTGGAGCAGGGCCTGCTGGTCGGGACTGGTCAGTACGACCCGCGCGAGGAGCGGGTCGTGGCCGTAACTCCGCTGGCCCGGTGGAGCGCCGTGGTGACCCAGGCCGGGCCCCCGGGGCCTGCGAGAGATAGCCCGACAAAGGCCTGTTCGGGCCGCGACCATCGACGACGACGGCCAAGCACTCGACCAATTCCACAGGCTGCCCGGTCCCGACCTGTGGTGGTGGCGCCGGCGCCCCCGCATCCTCACCGGCGCCCTCGGACGTTCGCTTCACTCGGCCGGTGCCGTCGGCGCCGACCCGGGCACCGCATGACCCTCAGCCTCGCGGGACTACGGGACAACCCTTAGCCGCGTCCGCGTCCGGTCACACCCCCAGCGGAGCGACGAGGCAGGCCCGCAGGGTGTCCGGGGTGACCTCGGTGAGGGAGGGTGCGAAGGTGCGTACCGGCGACGGGGGGACCTCCAGCAGGGACGGCACCACCAGGACTCCGCAGCCGGCCGCCTCCGCCGAGGCCGCGCCGTCCGGGGAGTCCTCGACCGCCACGCAATTCCACGGCTCCGCGCCGAGGCGCGCCGCGGCGGCCCGGTAGGGGTCCGGGTGCGGCTTCGTCAGGGACGTGTCGTCGGCGGACAGCGTGAAGGCGAAGGGGACATGGGCCAGCGAGCCGCCCACCACCGAGTCCACGACCACCCTCGGCGAGGCGCTCACCAGGGCGAACGGCAGGCCTTCCGCCTCCAGGGCGGTGAGCAGCCGCTGTGCGCCCGGCCGCATCGGCGCGCCCTGTTCCACCCGTCCGAAGAAGCTGTCGGTCAGGGCCCGCGCCACCTCCTCGGCGTCCCCCGCGCGGGCGACCCGTACGAGGTGCGCGGCGGTGTCCTCCACCGCTCGGCCGACCACTTCGGGCGCGTCGGCGTCGGTCAGTGCGTAGCCCAGGCCGGCGGCGATCTCCGCGGTGGTCTGCCACCACAGGACCTCGGTGTCGACGAGGGTGCCGTCCATGTCGAAGAGGACGGCGGCGAGTCCGGTCATGAGGCTTCCCCTGAGGCTGAGGCTGAGGCCGTGGCGGTGGCCGTGGCCGCCGCGGTGGCGACGACGAGGACGGGGCGTTCGGCCAGGCCCACGGCCGCCCGCGCGCCCGGGACCAGGGCTCCGGCCTCGCGCGAGGGCAGGTCGGCCTTGATCCGGATGCCGTCGGGCAGGTCCAGGTGGAGCCGGGTCACCGACCCGAAGAACGAGGCCGATACGACGGTGGCCGCGCCCTCGGTGCCCGCTGCGGCCGCCGTCACGGTGATGTTCTCGGGCCGTACGAGCACCTCGACGTCCGGGGTGGACGGCACCGGACCGTCCACCGGCAGCCGGGAGCCGGCCACTTCGACCGTGCCGGAGCCGGACAGCCGTCCGGGGAGCCGGTTCATGGTGCCGACGAACTCGGCGACGAAGGGGGTCGCGGGCCGCTCGTACAGCTCGGCGGGGGCGGCGCACTGCTCCAGACGGCCCGCGTTCAGCACCGCGACCCGGTCGGCCATGGACAGGGCCTCCTCCTGGTCGTGCGTGACGAACACGGTGGTGATGCCCAGGGAGAGCTGGAGCCGGCGGATCTCCTCGCGCAGGCTGGCCCGCACCTTCGCGTCGAGCGCGGAGAGCGGCTCGTCGAGCAGCAGGACGCGGGGGCGCAGGGCGAGGGCGCGGGCGAGCGCGACGCGCTGCTGCTGGCCGCCGGACATCTGGTGCGGGTAGCGGTCGCCGTGGTCGGGCAGGCCGACCAGGTCGAGCAGTTCGGCGGCGCGATCGCGGCGCGCGGCCGCGCCGACCTTGCGGACGCGCAGGCCGAAGGCCACGTTGTCGCGGGCGTTGAGGTTCGGGAAGAGGCTGTACGACTGGAACACCATGCCGGCGTCCCGGCGGTTGGCCGGGATCCGGGTGATGTCCTGTCCGTCGAGGAGCACTTCGCCGGAGTCGGGCTGTTCGAAGCCGGCGACGACGCGGAGCGCGGTGGTCTTTCCGCAGCCCGACGGGCCGAGCAGGGCGACGAGTTCGCCGGGCTCGATGGTGAGGTCGAGTCCGTCGAGGGCGACGGTGGAGCCGAACGCCCGGCGCAGGCCGCGGAATTCGACGCGCGCTCCGCCGGTGGCCGCTTCGCCATCCGCGGACTTCCTGGCCTCGGGAAGGGTGAGGGACATGCGGGTCAGGACTCCTTGCCGGAGGTACGGGAGGTGCGGGGGGTACGGGAGGTGCGCGCGGGTCCGCCGGACACGGTAGCGGGAGCGGTGCCGGCCCGGGAGAGGAGGAGCAGCAACAGCCAGGTGATGAGGAGGCTGAGAACGGAGACGGCCACCGACATGCGGGCGTGCGCTCCGGAGATGGACACGATCCACACGGCGAAGGGCTGGAAGCCGAGCAGCGAGGCGATCGTGAACTCGCCGAGGACGAGGGCCAGCGTGAGGAATCCGGCTCCGGCGAGGGCGGCCCGCAGGTTCGGCAGGATCACGCGCAGGACCACGTACGGCCAGCTCGCGCCACAGCTGCGGGCGGCCTCGACCAGGGTCGGGACGTCGACGGCGCGCAGGCCCGCGTCGAGGGAGCGGTAGACGAAGGGCAGTGCGAGCACGGTGTAGGCGAGGACCAGGACGACGGGGAAGTCCGGGTTCTGGACCGCGAGGAAGGTCTGGTAGAGCGGGGTCCTGGAGAGGTGTTCGGGACCCCAGCGCAGCACCGTGGTGATACCGGTGACCAGCGCGATCGGCGGTACCACCAGCGGCATCATGCACATCACCTCCACGACCGGGCGCAGGCGCGGCGAG
The DNA here is from genome assembly GCF_057834205.1 of Streptomyces sp. GL_148. Taxonomy (NCBI): domain Bacteria; kingdom Bacillati; phylum Actinomycetota; class Actinomycetes; order Kitasatosporales; family Streptomycetaceae; genus Streptomyces; species Streptomyces sp. GL_148. The sequence goes on from NZ_CM174396.1 coordinate 246,163, forward strand.
CCGATGCGTACGGCGACCAGCGCGGGCACGGCGAGGAGCAGCGACGCGGCGATGGTCGCGGCGGCGAGGCCGAGCGAGAGCAGCAGGCTCTCGGTGAACCCTTCGGCGGAGAGCAGTTGGGTGTACGCCTCGAAGCTGATGCCCTGGCCGGGGACGTGCACGGTGAACACGAAGGAGGCGAGGAGCGGGAGGACGAAGTACGCGCCCGCGAGGGCGAGCACCGCTCCGCGCCACACCCGGGGCCGGGAGCGGGGCCGTAGCCGGCGCGGCGTACGGGCCGGGGGTTCGGGCCGGTCCCGCTCACCGTCCGCGGCGGCGACGGCGACGGCCGGACCGGCAGCCGCGGCGGACGTGGCGTGCGCGGCGGGCGTGGCCGCCGACGCGGCCTCGTCGTTCGGGGCGGGCGTCGGGGTCATCGCAGCCATCGGGCGCTCCGTCGCTGGAGGGGCAGGTAGACCGCCATGACCAGGCCGGCGATCACGATCATGTCGAGGCCGAGGGCCAGGGCCACGTTCTCCTGGCCGGTCAGCACGTTCCCGGACAGGGCGTCCGCGATCTTGAGCGTGACCAGCGGGACGGAGCCGCCGACGAGGGCGGCGGCCGTGGCGTGCGCGGCGAAGGCCGTGCCGAAGAGCAGCACGAACCCGCCGAGCAGGGACGGCGCGAGGACGGGCAGGCCGACGTGGCGCCAGAACTGCCATGCGCTCGCCCCGTTGCTCTGGGCGGCCTCGCGCCACTGCGGGCGCAGTCCGTCGAGCGCGGGGACGGTCACCAGCACCATGAGCGGGGTCAGGAAGTAGAGGTAGACCACGGTGAGGCCGGTGAAGGAGTAGAGGTTCCAGCCGAGGTCGGTGAGGTCGGCGAGCTGGGTGACGACCCCGGAGATCCCTACGGTCGCGATGAACGCGAAGGCGAGGGGGACTCCGCCGAAGTTGGCGAGGACGCCGGAGGCGGTCAGCGTCGCCCCGCGCAGGGCGCGGGAGGGGGAGGTGACGACGGCCTGCGCGATGAGGACGCCGAGCACCCCGGCCACGAGTGCGGTGAGGGCGGAGAGCTGGACGCTGCCGATGAGCGAGCCGAGGTAGGGCCCCTGGAGGGAGCGGGCCAGGTGCTCGCCGGTCGCTTCGGTGGCGCCGCTCACCGGGTCCGTACGGGTGACCGCGCCGAAGGCGATGGCGCCCAGCGGGACGCCGAAGCACAGTGCGGTGAAGACGAGGAGCGGGAGGGCGGCGAGCCAGGTGCGCGGGCCGCGCCGCCGGCGGCGGGTGGTGCTGCCGCAGGCGGTCCCCGTCGAGTGGGGGATGGTGGAGGAGGCGGACATCAGCTGAGGGCCTTGTCCCACTTCTCGGCGAGGGTGGCCTTGGCCTTGTCCAGTTCGGTGGAGGCCGGGAAGGCCGGGGTGCCCTGGACCTGCGGGAGCTTGGTGACGGCTTCCTTGTCGACGGTGCCGGCCTGGGTCATGGCGGGCAGCAGCACGGGGCGGGCGAAGCCCTTGAGCCACAGGTTCTGGCCCTCGGTGCTGTACAGGAACTCCATCCACAGGCGGGAGGCCGCCGGGTGCGGGGCGTCCTTGTTGATGGCCTGCGAGTAGTACTGGGCGTAGACGCCGTCGGTGGGGATGGCCACCTTCCAGTCGACGCCCTTGCCCTTGAACTGCTCGGCGTAGCCGGCGTTCAGGTAGTCCCAGTCGATCGAGATGGGGGTCTCGCCCTTCTCGACGGTGGCCGGGGTGGACTCGACGGGGATGAAGTTGCCGCTCTTCTTCAGCTGGCCGAAGAAGTCGATGCCGGGCTGGATGTCCGCGAAGGAGCCCTTGTTGGCGAGGGCCGCCGCGTAGACGCCGCCGAAGGCGGAGCCGGACTTGGTCGGGTTGCCGTTGAGGGCGACCTTGCCCTTGTACTCGGGCTTGGCCAGGTCGGCGAAGGACTTCGGGCAGTTCGGGATGCGGGCGGCGTCGCAGCCGATGGAGACGTAGCCGCCGTAGTCGTTGTACCAGCGGGCGTCCGCGTCCTTCTGGGAGGCGGGGATCTGGTCCCAGGCAGTGACCTTGTACGGGGCGAAGAGGTTCTCGGCGGCGCCGCTGCGGGCGAAGGCGATGCCGAGGTCCAGGACGTCGGGGGCGCGGGTCTGGCCCTTGCGGGACTTGACGGCGGCGATCTCGTCGGCGCTGGAGGCGTCCGGGTTCTCGGCGTTGATCTTGACCTTGGGGTACTTGGCCGCGAACGCCTTCTGGATCTCGCCGTAGTTCGCCCAGTCGGCGGGCAGCGCGATGACGTTGAGCTCGCCCTCCTTCTCGGCGGCTGCGACGAGGCCCTCCAGGCCGCCGAAGTCGGCGACCGAGGTGGCGGCGCCGAGCTGGGTCTTGTTCTTGCCGTCGCCACCGGCGGAGCCGGCGGTCTTGTCGGGTGCGGCGCCGCACGCGCTGAGCGTGGTGAGCACGGCGGCACTGAGCAGGACGGCCGCACCGCGACGGGCGGAGGAACTGAGCACGGTCTCTCCCGGAGACGAAAACGCATGAAGAACGCGTGGAGGGGATTTCACTTGTCTGAACAAGTTGGCTCCAGTTCGCACTGGGTCGCTGTACGGACGGTGAACGGCGGCTGTCTCCTGGAGCACGTCTCGACGAAGACCGGAGACTGGCCGGATTCCACCGTGACGGACGGCCCCAAAGATGATCTTCAGAGGCTCGGCACGGCCTAGGCTTGCGGACGGGCGCTACCGGATCCGGGCGGCAGGGCCGGTGCACTCAGCAGGGCCGGTGCACACATCCACACAAGGGGGAACAGGACACCATGGCTACGGTGCGGTATCTGGAGATCGCCGAGGCGCTGCGCCGGTCGATCCTCTCCGGCCAGTACCCGGTGGGCGCCCAACTGCCCTCGGAGAGCGATCTGGCGGCACACTGGTCGGCCTCCCGCGCGACCATCCGCCAGGCCGTGGCGACGCTCGCCGCCGAGGGGCTGATCGGTTCCCGGCAGGGGGCCCGCAGGATCGTCCTGCGCCACGAGCGCAAGCACAGCTTCGGCGAGCTCAACAGCTTCGCCCAGTGGGCCGAGGGGGTCGGCCACCAGGCCGCGAGCCGCTTCCTGTCCCGTACCCGCCGGCCGGCCACCGCCGAGGAGGCCGACCGGCTGGCCCTGCCGGCCGGCACGGAGATCCTGGCCGTCCTGCGGCTCCGGCTGCTCGACGGGGAGCCGACGATGGTCGAACGGACGGCCTACGCCGACTGGGTCGCGGCAGCCGTCGAGGCGATGCCCGAGGACTGCCGCTCGGTGATGGACGGACTCGCGAACGACTCCAGGATCGTCGCCCACTACGGCGAGCACCTCATCGACGCGCTTCCCGCCGGCAGCGAGGACGCCCGGCTGCTGGAGATCCGCCGCGGCAGCCCGCTTTTGCGCCAGCGGCACGTCTCCGCGACCCGGACGGGCCGCCCCATCGAGTGGTCAGACGACCGCTACCGGGCGGGCAGCGTCACCTTCAGTGTGAACAACTCGTCAGTAGCAACACCCTTGGAGCGCCGGGCCGGGGACCGCTAGGGCCTGTCGTCAAACCAGCGCAGGGCGCGCGGGCTCGGGCGGGTCTCCGACTGCATGCCGGTGATCATAATGAAATCCCCGCGACCGGCCTGCGCACGGACGGGCGGACGGACGGGCGGACGGACGGCCCGAGAACGCCGCACGAGTGCGCGGTGCACGCTGCACGCTGCACCGAGCAGGACGCAAATGCGTCGACAACACCCCTCGGCACCCGGCAAAGTGGCCGTCCGTGACGACCAGTGAGCTGTGGACCCGTGCGACCGCCGACCGCTACGACGCCGAGGAGGCCGAGACGTCGTCGGCCGCCGTTCTCGGACCGACCGTCGCCTTCCTCGCCGGGCTCGTCGGAGACGGCCGGGCCCTGGAGTTCGCCATCGGGACCGGACGCGTGGGCGTCCCGCTCCGGGAACGAGGCGTACCGGTGGTGGGCATCGAACTGTCGGAGCACATGGCCGCGGTACTGCGGCGCAAGATCGACGAGGACACGCTCCCGGTGACCATCGGGGACATGGCCACCACCGTCGTTCCGGGCGTGTTCACCCTGGTCTACCTCGTCTACAACACCATCACGAACCTGCTCACCCAGGACGAGCAGGTCGAGTGCTTCCGCAACGCCGCACGTCATCTGGAGCCCGGCGGCCGGTTCGTCATCGAGCTGGGCGTGCCGCCGCTGCGGCTCCTGCCGCCCGGCCAGGTCGCGGTGCCGTTCGACGTCTCCGAGCAGCATCTCGGCTTCGACACCTTCGACCTGGTCGAGCAGATCCTCGTCTCGCACCACTTCACCCGCGACGCCGACGACGGCCGCTACCGCCGCGAGAACTCCCGGCACCGCTACGCCTGGCCGGCCGAGCTCGACCTGATGGCACGGATCGCCGGACTCGAGCTGGAACGTCGCGTCGCGGACTGGGACGGGTCGCCGTTCACCCAGGACTCCGCGAAGCACATCTCCGTGTGGCGCAAGCCGGCCTGAGGTCGGGCACCGGGCTGTCCGTGTGAGCCGTCCCCATACTGAAACTCCCTTCGAGCGTCAGGCGCGCCGCCGCCGGCAGGTCAGGCAGAACCGGCCCGGAGCGCGGCGGCGCTCTCCCCGATGGCCTCCGGGAGCCAGTCCGCGACCCGCCCGAAGCGGAAGTCGAGCGCGGCGGCCCGGCCGTTGTCCATCGCGTAGGCCCGGTCGAAGGAGAACGGCGAGGCCTCGGAACCGGCCGCGACGGTGCGCAGGCGCGGCGCCCGCCCGACCCGCTCGGCGACGGCCCCGGACAGCCCGAGCACGTCGAGCTCGCCGTGCGAGGCGGCGTTCACCGGCCCGGTGAAGTCCCGCTCCCCGGCCCAGTGCAGGAACCGGGCGATCTCGTGGTGGTGGATGAAGGAGGTGGGGTACGGGGCTTCGTGCACGGCCACCGGGATCCCGGCGCCGATCCGCTCGACGTAGTGCGCGAGGCGGCCGGTGAACTCCGCCCGGCCGCCGCCGAGTACGTGCGCGGTGCGCACGGCCACGTGGCCGAAGGCGGACTGCGCCCCCAGGACGTCCTCGGCCCGCCGCTTGCCCTCGGCGTAGGCACGCGCTTCAGGGGTGGGCGGCGCGGGGTCGTGGACCTCCATCGTCGAGGTCATCACGTACCGACCGGTGCGGCCGGCGAAGACCCGGCGGGCGGTCTCCGCCTGCCCGGGCGTGTAGCAGACCTGGTCGAAGACCACGTCGAAGGTGCGCTTCCCCAGCGCCGCGCGGAGCCCCGCTTCGTCCTCCCGGTCGGCGATCAGGTGGCCGACGCCCCGGGGCGGGGCGGCGGAGCCGCGGTTGAGGACGGTCACCTCGTTCCCGGCGTCCCGCTCCAGGGTGACCAGGTGCTTTCCGAAATAGCGGCTCCCGCCGATGACCAGGATCTTCTTCATGTCCTGGACTCTGCCGCTGTACCGTCCCCAGCGGAACTACCGGAATACTGTTCACGTCGTAAGGAAAACTGATGATCGATGTGCAGCGGCTGCGCATCCTGCGCGCCGTGGCCGAGCACGGCAGCTTCAACAAGGCCGCCGGGGCGCTGCTCCTGACGCCCTCGGCCGTCTCCCAGCACATCGCGGCCCTGGAGCGCGGCCTCGGTCACCCCGTCGCCGTGCGCAGTACGCGCGGGATCACGCTCACCGAGCCGGGCCGGCTGCTGGTGGAGGCGGCGGAGGCGGTGTCGGCCGAGCTCGACCGGGTGCGCCACGAGATCGACCGGGTGACCGCCGAGCGGCCGCGGCTGACGGTCGCCACCTTCGTGAGCGGGGGCCGCAGGCTGCTGCCGGGCGCGCTCGCCGGGTTCGTCGTCGCGCATCCCGAGGTGGAGCTGACGGTCGTGGAGGCCGAGCCGGAGGAGGCGGTGCCCATGGTCCGTTCGGGCGCCGCCGATCTGGCGCTGACGTACCACTTCGACGGGCCGCTGCCGCTGCCACCGGCGGCCGCGCTCGACTGGCTGCCGCTGATGGAGGACCCGCTGGCGCTGGTCCTGCCCCCGGGGCACCGGTTCGCGGGGCGCGAGTCGATCGCTCCGGCCGAACTCGCCTCCGACCGCTGGGTGCTGGGCTGCCTCAAGACCGAGGCGTACCTGCGCAGGTACGCGGATCGGGCCGGTTTCGACCTCCGGGTGGCGGCGTCCACCACGGACTACTTCTTCGCGCGCTCCCTCGTCGAGGCGGGCGTCGGCGTCGCGCTGATCCCCCGGGTCGCGCTGCCACCGGGGGACGGCTCTGCGGACGGGGACGCCTGCGGGGAGGGGGATCGTGCCGGGGATGCCGGCCGCGTGAGCGTCGTACCGGTCGAACCCCCTTCCCCCGCACGGCACATCGGCGTGCTGTCCCCGCGCCGCAGGCGTCCCCATCCCGGTGCGGCAGCCCTGGCGGAGGCCCTGAGCAGGACGGCACGGCGGTGATCAGGCTCCCGGGGAGGAGCTGCTCGCACACACCGCCGCGAGCGCCCGGACGGGGCCGGGCCGGACGGGGCCCGGCCGGTCAGGGCCCGGCCCGTCAGGGAGCGGCCCGTCAGGGAGCGGCCCGTCAGGGCCCGGCCGGTCAGGGAGCGGCGGTCATCGGGCCCAGCAGGGGCGTGGGCTGCTCGCCCTTCGTGACGGTGACGGGGATGCCCCCCGTGGCCTTCTCCAGCTTCGCCTTGAACTCCGCCGACGCGGCGCCCTCCTGCGTGGAGGTGACCTCCACCGCCGCGCCGTGGCTGCCGGAGACGCTGTAGATCGGGAAACCGGCCTTCAGGTCGATGAGCTTGTCTCCGGCGGCCTGGAGGGTCCGGTGCGAGTACTTGCTCAGGTACAGGTCGGCCCGGGCCGGGTCCGCTTCCGGATCCGCCGCGTGCGCCGCCGCCAAGAGGAGCCGTCCGCGGGCGAGATCGGTGACGCAGAGGGCGACCCGGCCCGCGGGGTGGTCGACTATCTGGGCGGAGTAGACGTCGGCGAAGGCGCCGTAGCCCTGCTCCCCGACGGCCTGTGAGAGCCGAGTGCCCTCGGGGGTGTTGGCCGCGGTGCCGTCGATCATCATCGGCGGCGACTGCGATGCGGCGGGGTCGGCCACCGGGCACGACGCGGCCGCCACGGGCCGGGCAGGCGCCGTCGCGCCGGGATCCACCGGCTCGGCCACGGCGCCCTTCCCGCAGCCGGTGAGCAGCACGGCGACGGCCCCCATGCTCACGGCGAGGGCCACGCCCGCGCTCGGGCCGGCCTTCCCCTTCACCACGCGCAGGTGTCTCTCGGTGTTTCGACCCACCATCGGTTCCCCCTCGTTCTTCGTTGTCCGGTACCGGGTTGTCCGGTACCGGACCGTATCGGTACGGCTGTGACGTGTGCCGGGCTCCGCCGGTTCCCCGTGGCTCCGGAGCCACACAGCGGGACGGTCCGGTGTGTGCCCGGCCGCCATGGCCAGGGCGGGCGGCGGTTCCTAGGGTCGGTCGGGCCGGCCCGGCCGCGCGCCGGCCCGTTCGGGTGGCCGGCGGTCCCGGGCCGGGCGGAGGAGGGTGTGCGATGGGGCTGGACAAGGAGGTCGCGAGTGCGGCCGGGGCGGTGGCGGACATTCCCGCCGGGGCCTCGCTCGCGGTGGGCGGCTTCGGCTTGTGCGGGGTGCCGGGCGTGCTGATCGGTGCGCTGCTGGAGCGCGCGGAGGTGCACGGCCTGGAGGTCGTGTCGAACAACTGCGGGGTGGACGACTGGGGTCTGGGGCTGCTGCTGCGCGAGGGCAGGATCGCCCGGATGACCAGCTCGTACGTGGGCGAGAACAAGGAGTTCGCCCGGCAGTACCTGAGCGGCGAACTAGAGGTGGAGCTGCTCCCGCAGGGCACCCTCGCCGAGCGGCTGAGGGCCGGCGGCGCGGGCATCCCGGCGTTCTACACCCCGGCCGGGGCCGGAACTCAGGTCGCGGAGGGCGGACTGCCGTGGCGCTACCACGCCGACGGGGGCGTCGCCGTGGCCTCGCCGCCCAAGGAGCTGCGCAGCTGGGGCGGCCGGGAGTACCTCCTGGAGGAGGGCATCACCACCGATTTCGCCTTGGTGCGGGCGGCGGCCGGGGACCGGCACGGCAATCTCGTCTTCCATTCCTCGGCCCGCAATTTCAATCCCCTCGTCGCCATGGCGGGGCGCGTCACCATCGCGGAGGTGGAGGAGCTGGTCGAGCCGGGCGAGCTGGATCCGGACGCCGTCCATCTGCCCGGGGTGTTCGTCCAGCGCGTGGTCCGCGTCCGTCCCGGCGATCCGGCGGCGGAGCGGCGCGTCGAGCGCCGCACGGTGCGGACGGCCCTCCTCCCCGACCAGCAGGGTGGCATGTGACATGGCTTTGACGCGCGAGCAGATGGCGGCACGCGCCGCCCGTGAGCTGACGGACGGTACGTACGTGAACCTGGGGATCGGGTTGCCGACCCTGATCCCCCAGCACCTTCCGGCGGGGGTCGAGGTGGTGCTCCAGTCGGAGAACGGCATCCTCGGCGTGGGCCAGTACCCGCCGGCCGACGGGGTGGACCCTGACCTGATCAACGCGGGCAAGGAGACGGTCACCGTCCGGCCGGGGGCTTCCTTCTTCGACTCCGCGCTGTCCTTCGGCATGATCCGCGGCGGGCACGTCGACGCGGCCGTGCTGGGTGCCATGCAGGTGTCGGCCTCGGGTGACCTGGCCAACTGGACGGTCCCCGGGAAGGTGGTCAAGGGGATGGGCGGTGCGATGGACCTCGTGCACGGAGCGCGCAGGGTGATCGTCCTCATGGAGCACACCGCCAAGGACGGCGCCCCGAAGCTCGTGGAGCGGTGCACGCTGCCGCTGACCGGGCGGGGCGTCGTCCACCGGGTGATCACCGACCTCGCGGTCCTCGACATCACCGCGGAGGGCTTCCTGCTCCGCGAACTGGCCCCCGGGGTCACGGTGGACGAGGTCCGCACCGCGACGGACGCGGAACTGGCGGTGGCGCAGGGCGGTCGCGCGGCGGCCCCTCCGTCCTCCCAGACGGCCTAGCAGTGGCCGGGAGCCCCCGCAACCCTCCCGGCCCGGTCAAGCGGGGGCCCGACTATGGCGCTCCGCGCCATCCCGCAGCGGGCGCAGCCGCTCCTACGGTGGCGGGCACCGCGGGCCCCGGACGACGGGCCCGTGTCCTTCCCGCCGCCTAACAACTTACGGAGCCGCCATGTCCGTGCGCAGCAGATCATCCGAGACCCGGATCACCACCACCGTCCGACGGCGCCCGCCCGGGTGGTCGTACGGGCGCCCGCGCCGGGCCCTCGTTCGCCCCCGCCGGGCCCTCGTGCGGCTGCTCGCGATGGTGCTGCTCGCCGTGGGCGGGGTGGTGGCCGGGCCCGCCTCCCCCGCCCGCGCGGCCGTCGCGCTCCAGCGGGTCACCGCGTTCGGCGCCAATCCGGGGCAGCTCAACATGTACGTATACCGGCCGTCCTCCCTGCCGGCCGACCCGCCCGTGGTGATCGCCCTGCACGGCTGCACGCAGAACGCCCAGACCTACGCCGACAACTCCGGACTGCCCGAACTCGCCGACCGCGACGGGTTCCTGGTGGTCTTCGCCGAGACCACCTCCGCGAACAACCTCAACACGTGCTTCAACTGGTTCCAGACCGCGGACAACCGGCGCGGCCAGGGCGAGGCCGCGTCCGTCCGGCAGATGGCCGCCCACGCCGCCTCGGCCTACTCCACCGACCCCGCCCGCACCTTCGTCACCGGCCTGTCGGCCGGCGGCGCCATGACGTCCGTGATGCTCGCGGCCTACCCGGACGTGTTCGCGGCCGGGGCGGTGATCGCCGGACTGCCCTACGACTGCGCCAAGGGCGCAAGTCCCTACACGTGCATGAACCCCGGGGTGGACAAGTCCCCTGCCGCCTGGGCGCAGTTGGTCCGCGACGCGTATCCGGCGTGGACCGGCCCCCGGCCCCGGGTCGCGATCTGGCAGGGCGACGCGGACACCACCGTCGTCCCCCGCAACGCCGATGAGCTGCGCGACCAGTGGACGGCGCTGCACGGGCTCCCGCAGACTCCCGCCCGCACCTCCGTCATCGGGCCCGACGCGACCCGCCAGGAGGAGTACCTGGCCGCCGACGGCACGGTGGCCGTCGAGGTGGACCGGGTCCCGGGCATCGGGCACGGCACCCCGGTCGATCCGGGCTCCGGTCCCGGGCAGTGCGGCCGCACGGGGGCCGCGTACTTCCTCGCCTCGATCTGCTCCGCCCACTGGATCGCGAAGTTCTTCGGTCTGGACGGCTCCACGCCCGGCCCCGGTCCCGGCCCCGGCACCCTGCCCGCGCCCGCCGGTCTGGCCGTCTCCGCCGTCGGGGACACCAGTGTCACCCTCACCTGGAACCAGGTGCCCGGCGCCGCCGACTACGCCGTCCACCGGGACGGGATCCAGATCGCCACCCCGGCCGGACCCGCTCACACCGACAGCGGCCTCGCCCCCGGTACGGGTCACACCTGGACGGTTGCGGCCCGCGACGGCGCGGGAACGGCCGGGACCCGCTCAGCACCGCTCACGGCCACTACGACCGGTGCGCCCGCGGCGTGCTGGACGACGAACAACTACCAGCAGGTACAGGCGGGCCGGGCCACGACCGACGGGAGCTACGCGTACGCCGGGGGGTCGGGGCAGAACCTGGGCCTCTACAACCTCTACGTCACGCACACGCTGAAGGAGGCGCCCGCCGGCTACTTCGTCATCGCCGATACCAGCTGCCCCTGAACCGCCCTTCCGGCCCAGGCCCCCCCCAACCCTGCATCTCCCCCACTCCACTCCACTCCACCCCGACGCTCCCTCTGGAGGCTTCCCCATGCCACCGCCCATCCGAACCGCAGCCCTCACCGCCGCCGTCGCCCTCCTGGCCCCGGCCCTGCTGGCGCTCCCCGCTCCCCCGGCCGCCGCCGGCGGGGCCGACGCGCACTGCGCCCGCCTCGCCCAGCTCCACGTACCGGGTGCGGATCGCCAACAGGCCGATTGCCTGGATGAGTTGACGACAGCCGGCACCGTGGCGTCCGGGCACACCGATCCGGCCGACTGGGCCGGTCTCACCCCCAAGGACCTGGCCGTTCCCACCGGTGTACCCGGCATCCAGATCGACGGCCACTTCCCCGACACCGCCGCACCGGCCGCCGTCCCCAACACGAACCACGGCTGGAACCACGACGCGCAGTTCGTCATCCGGCTGCCCGACCGCTGGAACGGCGGACTCGTCCTCGCGGGGTCCCCGGGCGTGCGCGAGCAGTACGCCAACGACCGGGCCATCGGCGACTGGGTGCTCTCGCGCGGCTACGCCTTCGCCGCCACCGACAAGGGGAACACCGGGGTCGCCTTCCACCGCGACGGGCGGGCCCCCGGCGATGCCGTCGCCGAGTGGAACTCCCGGGTCACCGAACTGACCCGGGCCGCCCGCGCGGTCGTCGCGCAGCGCTACCACCGGCCCCCGGACCGCACCCTCGCCACGGGCATGTCCAACGGGGGCTACCTGGTGCGCTGGCAGCTGGAGAACCATCCGGAGCTCTACGACGGCGGGGTGGACTGGGAGGGCACCCTGTGGCGGGCCGACGGCCCCAGTCTCCTCACCTTCCTGCCCCCGGCGCTGTCCGCCTACCCCGTCTACGCGGCCGGCGGGCCACGGGCCGGGCAGGCGCACGAGGCGATGCTCGCCGCCGGTTTCCCGGCCGGCTCGGAGTTCCTGTGGCCCTTCCACCACAGCTACTACTGGGACCTCACCCAGCGGATCTACCGCGAGGAGTTCGATCCGGGATTCGACGGTCCGGCCGAGGCCGGGACCCCCTTCTGCGCGCCCGGCACCCCGGCCTGTGACGCCGACTACGCGTACGCCGAGCGGCCCGCGGAGGTCCGCCGCGCCGTCCAGCGGATCGCGCTCACCGGCCGGATCGGCAAGCCGCTGATCACCCTGCACGGCACCCTCGACGTCCTGCTCCCCATCTCCCGGGATTCCGACGTCTACGCCGGGATGGTCCGCCGGGCCGGCCGCGACGGGCTGCTGCGCTACTACCGCATCGAGGGCGGCACGCACGTCGATTCGCTCGTCGACGCCTTCCCCGACCGGCTGCGCCCCCTCACCCCCTGCCACCGCGCCGCCTTCACGGCGCTGGAGGACTGGATCGGCCGCGGTGTGCGGCCACCGCTCGGCCACACCGTCCCCCGGGATCCGCAGGCCACCCCGGCGGCCCTGCTGACCAGCTGCCCGCTCGACACCTGAGGGCGCACCGCGCCCGACCGCCCTGGCCGCCGGCCCGCATGGTGATCGTCTCCATACGGGCGGCGCCGAGTATGGGGTGCGGCACCGTGGGCGCCGCCCCGGGCCCTCCCTACGCTTCCAGCCATGACGAGCGAACTTCCTTCCCCCACCGGTCTGCGGGGGCGCGTCGCCCTGGTGACGGGCGGAGCCAGCGGCATCGGCCGGGCGTGCGCGGTGGCCCTGGCCGAGGCCGGGGCCGTGGTGCACGTGGCCGACGTCGACGCGAAGGCGGCCGAGGCCGTCGCCGGCCTCGTCGGCGGGTACGCCCACGTGGTCGACCTGGCCGAGCCCGCCGCCATCGGGGAGCTGCCCGCCGCCGTGGACATCCTGGTCAACAGCGCCGGGCTCCAGCACGTCGCCCCCATCACCGAGTTCCCGCCCGAGCGCTTCGCCCTGATCCAGCAGGTGATGGTCACCGCGCCCTTCCTCCTGCTGCGGCACGTGCTGCCGCACATGTACGCCGCCCGCTGGGGCCGGGTGGTCAACATCTCCAGCGTGCACGGGCTGCGCGCCAGCGCGTACAAATCGGCCTACGTGACGGCCAAGCACGGGCTGGAGGGGCTGAGCAAGGTCACCGCGATCGAGGGGGCCCCGTACGGGGTGACCAGCAACTGCATCAGCCCCGGCTACGTCCGCACCCCCCTGGTCGAGGGGCAGATCCTGGACCAGGCCGCCGCCCACGGCATCGCCGCCGGTGACGTGCTCTCCGAGGTGCTGCTGACGCGGTCGCCGATCAAGCGGCTCATCGAGCCCGAGGAGGTCGCGGCGGCCGCCCTGTGGCTGTGCGGTCCGCACACCGGCTACGTGACGGGCACCTCGCTCCCCCTGGACGGCGGCTGGGGCGCCAACTGACCCCGTCCGGGTGACAGCCCGTGCGCCGCGCCGGGGGGACCCCCGGCGGGTCCCGTACGGTCCCGCACGTGACCGATGCGAATCAGCCCCAGAGCCCGAAGTTCCCGACGGATCCGGCCGCCCCGGATCCCCTGAACGTCACCACCGGAGCCGACGCGCTACGGGTCCTCGTCCTCGCGGGGTCCTCCCGCGAGGGCTCCGTGAACGCCCGGCTGGCCGCGCTCGTCGCCGGTCAGGTCGAGCGGTCGGGCGCCGTCGCGGACGTCGCCCGGATCGGGGACTTCGTGATGCCCACGTACGACGGCGACGCCGAGCAGGCCGACGGCCAGCCCGCGGGGGCGGCCGCCCTGCGCGAGCGGCTGCTGGCGGCGCAGGCCCTGGTGATCGCCTCGCCCGAGTACAACGCCTCCGTGCCCGGTGTCCTGAAGAACGCCGTCGACTGGGTGTCCCGGTTCCGGCCGCAGCCCTTCAAGGACAAGCAGACCCTGCTGGTGTCCGCCTCCCCGTCGATGGTCGGCGGGAACCGCGGGCTCTGGGCGCTGCGGGTCCCTCTCGAACACCTCGGGGCCCGGGTGTACCCCGACATGTTCAGCCTCGCCATGGCGCACTCGGCCTTCGGCGAGGACGGCGAGCTGACCGATCCGGGCCTGCGCGAGCGGCTGGCCGACACGGTCGATTCCTTCCTCGCGCTCGCCGAGGCGGACACGCGCTACCTGTGCCTCCAGCGCCGCTGGTACGAGTTCCTCGGTGACGAGAGCACCGCTCCCGTGACCCAGCGCGCGGAGGGCTGACCGCCTGCCCAGGGGGTGCTTGAAGGAGCGATCCGCGCGCGGGTTAGCATATGAGCGCCGCCTAGCTCGAAAGATAATTCTGTGACTGTCAATGACGACTCGTTCACCAACTGGAAGAACCGCGAGAAGATCGCGGAGTCGATGATCCCGATCATCGGCAAGCTGCACCGGGAGCGGGACGTCACGATCCTCCTGCACAGCCGCTCCTTGGTGAACAAGTCCGTGGTGAGCATTCTCAAGACCCACCGTTTCGCGCGCCAGATCGACGGCGAGGAGCTCTCGGTCACCGAGACCCTCCCGTTCCTCCAGGCGCTCACCACCCTCGACCTCGGTCCCTCGCAGATCGACCTCGGCATGCTCGCCGCGGCGTACGCGACGGACCACCGCGGTCTGTCGGTGGAGGAGTTCACCGCCGGCGCCGTGTCCGGCGCCACGGGTGCCAACAAGATCGAGCGCGGCGAGGGCCGCGACGTGGTCCTCTACGGCTTCGGCCGCATCGGCCGCCTCGTCGCCCGCCTGCTCATCGAGAAGACCGGTTCCGGCAACGGCCTGCGTCTGCGTGCCATCGTCGTCCGCGGCGGCGGTGAGGCGGACCTCGTCAAGCGCGCCTCGCTGCTGCGCCGCGACTCGATCCACGGCCAGTTCCAGGGCACGATCACCGTGGACGAGGCGACCAGCACGATCATCGCCAACGGCAACGAGATCAAGGTGATCTACGCCAACGACCCGTCCGAGGTCGACTACACGGCGTACGGCATCAAGGACGCCATCCTGATCGACAACACCGGGAAGTGGCGCGACCGCGAGGGCCTGTCGAAGCACCTGCGCCCCGGTATCGACAAGGTCGTCCTGACGGCTCCGGGCAAGGGCGACGTCCCGAACATCGTGCACGGGGTCAACCACGACACGATCAAGCCGGACGAGCAGATCCTGTCCTGCGCCTCCTGCACCACCAACGCGATCGTCCCGCCGCTGAAGGCGATGGCGGACGAGTACGGCGTCCTGCGCGGCCACGTGGAGACCGTCCACTCGTTCACCAACGACCAGAACCTGCTGGACAACTACCACAGCGCCGACCGCCGCGGCCGCTCCGCGCCGCTCAACATGGTCATGACCGAGACGGGCGCCGCCTCCGCCGTCGCCAAGGCGCTGCCCGACCTCAAGGCCCCGATCAGCGGCAGCTCGATCCGCGTCCCCGTCCCGGACGTCTCGATCGCGATCCTCAGCCTGCGCCTCGGCCGCGAGACCACCCGCGAAGAGGTGCTCGACTACCTCCGCGACGTGTCGCTGACCTCTCCGCTCAAGCGCCAGATCGACTTCACCACGGCGCCCGACGCGGTCTCCAGCGACTTCATCGGCTCGCGTCACGCCTCGATCGTCGACGCGGGCGCCACCAAGGTCGACGGGGACAACGCGATCCTCTACCTCTGGTACGACAACGAGTTCGGCTACTCCTGCCAGGTCGTCCGGGTCGTCCAGTACGTCTCCGGGGTCGAGTACCCGACCTACCCGGCGCCGGCGGTCTGATCCCCAAGGCCCCGTCCCCGCAGGACCGGATGTACCGGACGCCCCCCGAGTGACCCCAGGTCACCCGGGGGGCGTCCGTGCGTCCCGGCCCGGGGCCGCGGCGGCGCGGGCCGCCGCGAGCTGGGTGCGCGAGCGGACGCCGAGTTTGCGGTAGACGCGGCTCAGCATGCCCTCGACGGTCTTGACCGAGATGAACATGTGCTGGGCGGCCTGCTGGTTGGTGGCGCCCTGACAGATGAGGTCCGCCAGGCGCGACTCGGACTCGGTCAGCCTGCTCGCGCCAGCGCCCGGGACCGGTCCCGTGACCTGGCCGGTGGCCTGACCCGTGGCCTGAGCCGATCCGCCCGCCCGGTCGAGTCAGAGCCAGGCGGGCCGGTCCGTCCCCCAGCGGGAGGGGCCCCGCTCCCAGCCTCGGCCCCCGAGCGGCGAAGCCGCGTACCGCAGCGGCCCGTATCCCGACGCGGTCTCGCGCAGCCACGGTTGCGGGGCGTACCCCGGTACGGCGGCGCCGGCCCCCGGGACCTCGCGGACCAGCCACGACGCCGTCCCCGCCAGGGAGAACCGCAGGGCCTGCCCACCGCCGTCCGCGAGTGCCCGGAGCACGCCGGCGGCCGCCAGGTACCCCGTCCCGTGGTCCAGTGCCTGCGCCGGCAGCACCCCGGGGCCGTGCCGGTCACCGCAGGCCGCGGAGATCCCGTATCCCGCCTGCACGAGCGAGTCGAAGCCCCGGCGGCCCGCCCAGGGGCCGCGCCACCCCCACGCGCACAGCTCGGCCACCACGAGCCCCGGCCGCCGCGCGAGCAGTTCCTCCGCGCCCAGCCCGTACCGCTCCAGTGCTCCCGGCCGGTAGCCCGTCACCACCACGTCCGCGCCGGCCAGCAGCCCGTCGAACACCGCCCGGTCCCCCGCCTCGCCCAGGTCCAGGAGCGCGGAGCGCTTCCCGAATCCGGTGTCCGCGTACGCGTCGTCCGATTCCGGGAGTCCCGGGGAGTCGATCCGCAGGACGTCCGCGCCGAGCAGTCCGAGGGTCCTGGTGGCGACCGGCCCCGCGATGACCCGGGTCAGGTCGAGCACCCGCACCCCCGCCATCGGCAGTCCGCTGCCCTCGGCGACCGATGGGAGGGGTCGTCCGCGCACGCCCGAGCCGGTCCGTTCCACGAGGGGTTGCGGCGGGCCGTACCCCTGCGTCATCACGGACACCGCCAGCCCGCCGGCCGCGTAGACCTCCTCCTGGACGTCCACCGCCCGGCGCTCGGCGATCGCCCCGGCCACGCCCTCCCGGGTGCCGGCGCCCAGGACCCGTACCAACGCGGTCTCGTGGTGCGCGTAGTTGGCGTGCGTACGCACCCACCCGTCGGCGGCCCGCCAGAAGCCCGACAGCGGCGCGAAGGTCACGGGCGGCCGGCCGTCCACCAGCAGGTGGCGCTCGCTGACGAACGCCGTGGCCACGGCCCCTTCGTCGACCAGCAGCGGAGCCACGTCCTGCGCACCGCCCCCGGCCCGCACGGCGGCCAGCTCCGCGGCGGCCAGCGCGCACACCCCCACCGTGGCCCGCGCGAGTTCCCGTACGGGCAGCGGCCCGTCCCCCAGCCCGCTCGGCCCCCGGTAGCCGACCCGCCCCGCCAGCTCCTCGGGGCCGCCCAACGCGGCCCATGCCTGCCCGGTTCCACCGTCACGACTCGTCATGCACCCCATCCTGCCCTCCCCTTCACGGCCCTCGCGGGGCGGGCCGGTCCCCGATCGGGCGATGTAGCGCTCCAGGGCGTCTCGAATTCCCCAGTACGGCGTTACACGACCCGGAACATGAACATCGCCTCGGCTGCCTCGTCTTCCGTCGCGGCGCAGCCGGCGCGTGCGGGGCCGGGGGCGGCCGGTGGCCCGTACGAGGGAGCACGATGACCGACCCGACCGCGGTGGACACCTGGCGTGGAAGGCTTGCCGCGCCTTGCCGTGACGTGTGCGAGGCGCCCGCGTTCTCGCTCACCGTTTTCGCGGTGATCCTCTTCAACGCCGCCCTTCTGGGAGCCGAGACGTACAGCGGCCTCTCCGCCGAGTACAGCGGCCTCCTGTCGGCGACCGAGCGTTTCTGCGTGATCGCCTTCACCCTGGAGATGCTGATCCGCCTCGGTGCGCACGCCGACCGGCCGAAAGCTTTCTTCCAAGACCCCTGGAACGTCTTCGACCTGCTGGTCGTCTCCTCGGCCTTCATCCCGTTCCTCAGGGAGAACACCACGCTGCTGCGGCTGCTGCGGCTGGCGCGGGTCCTGCGCACCGCCCGGTTCATGCCCCAGCTGCGGGTCCTGCTGGTCGCGGTGGGCCGCAGCCTGCCCGGGACCGTCAGCTTCCTGTTCGTGGGCGCGCTGATCGTCTACGTGTACGCGATGATCGGATGGATCTGCTTCGCCGAGCACGACCCGCAGCACTACGGGTCCATCGGCCGGGCCGGGCTGACCCTGTTCCTGCTGATGACGCTCGAGGGGCTCGGGGACGCCGTCCACGCGGGGCTGGCCATCTCCCCGCTGAGCATCCTCTTCTACGCCTCCTACGTCCTCTTCGGCTCCTTCGTGCTGGTCAACGTCCTGATCGGGGTGGTCCTCAACGCCCTTGAGGAGGCGCGGGAGATGGAGGACGAGGCCGAGAAGGAGGAGAAGCGGTCCCTGCTCCTGGCGAAGCAGTCGCCGCCGGACGCCGCCGACGAGCTCCTGCTCCGGATCGCCGCGGTGCGCAGCGCGCTCGACGACATGGAGACCCAGCTCGACACCGTGCACGCCACGTCGGCGGCGATGGCGGAGGCCACCGCTGCGCCGGCCCACGCCGCGGCCGGCGCCCGCTAGAACCGGCCGGACCCGGCGGCCCCGCCGGGTCCCTCGGGTGGGGGTGAGCCGACGGCGCCGTCGGCCATCCCCCGTTCGCTCACCCTCCCGGAGGGGGCAGCGCCAGGTCAGCGCGCGCTGCGCCGCGCGTCGAGGACCCCGGATCCGCAGCGCGAAGGCGTCCACGGCCATGGCCATGGCCATGGCCACCGCAGCGCCCCCTCTCCCTTCCCCGTTCCTGCGCCCTGTGGGCGTCGAGCGAGCCGCCGTGTCCACCGTTTGAGCGGTCACGTTTTTCCAACTCCCGTGCCTGCGCAACGGCTTCGACTGGTCCGTTGCCCGAACGGGCATGCTGGCATCGCGCGCGGCCCGTTCCGCTCGGCGATCCCGCCTCGCCGCTCGGCCCGCGTCCGAGCCGCGGACGCGGGAAACCGCCGGATGCCCGTGGGGACCGTGGCCCTCGGGGCATCCGGCGGCGTGGCGGCACCCCCCGGGCCGCCGTCTTTCGGTGATCACCAAAGGATGAGCTCCGCGCTCACGCGTTGACGCGCGCGCGGATCACCCCCGTACGGACCACCGGGTCTCGTTTCCCGTCAGAGCGGCCGGGAGGGCTGGTCGCGCCAGAAGCCGCATTGGTGTTCGGCCGCGAACGCCCGGTCGAGCCGGTCCCCCGCGGGCGCCAGCGTCAGTACCGTGCCGCCCGGACCGGTCACCGGCCAGGGGGTCTGACCCGCGACCGCGGGAACACCGTGGCGGGCGAAGGCACCCCAGTAGCGCTTCATGCGCGTCGCCAGGGCGGCTTGGACGGAGGTCAGGGGCCGCTCGCCCATCGTGAAGTCGTGCAGGTAGGCGAGTTCGGCGCTGTGCGCGTTCGACTCGTCCAGGCCGGGGACCTGCGCGCCCGCCAGCGTCGGCGAGTCGGGGTCGTCGAACTCGTAGGCGAAGGTGGGGACCTGGCGGGCGAACGATTGCGCCGTCCGGGCGGTTTCGCAGGCGAACGTCGAATCGGTCATGACCGCCGACAGCGCCAGGTACGGGGATCCGTGCGCGGCGACCGGGTAGCGGGCGAGGACCTCAGGCCCGGCCGCGCCGAAGCCCGCGAGGACCTGCTGCGCGTACTGCTCGGCCGTCAGGGCGGGCTGGGTCAGCGCGACGAAGAAGCGTGCCTCGGAGCGGGTGCTCCCGATCAGGACCGGGACCTTGTTCCAGGACCCGGCCGAGATCGCGGCGGCCGGATCCCGCGGCAGCAGCCCGTCGCCCGACGCGGGACCCGAAGTGGCCCGCGTACGGGCCGCGTCCACGAGCGACTGCCCGGAGGCGGCGCGCAGGCACGCCACGACGCCGGCCGGCTCGGGGCAACCCGCGCTCGCGGCGAAGGCCCGCGCCTCGGACGCGGCCCGCGCGCCGTCGGGGGTACGCAGCAGCGTGCACGGGCCGCTCTGCAGAACGGCCCGGTGGAACAGCCCGGCCGCCGGCGGAGCGGCGAGCAGTCCGCACACCGAACCGCTGCCCGCGGACTGGCCGGAGACGGTGACGTTGCCCGGATCCCCGCCGAAGGACGCGATGTTCTCCTTCGTCCAGCGCAGCGCCTGGATCTGGTCCATCAGCCCGAAGGAGCCGGAGCGCAGCGCGTTCTCGCGGCCCAGTTCGGGAAGGCCCAGATAACCCAGCTGGCCGAGGCGGTAGTTGATGCTGATCACGACGGAGCCGGTCAGCTCCGCCATCGTGCGCCCGCCGAACTGGGTGCCGGTGCCCTGGCTGTACGCGCCCCCGTGCATCCAGAGGATCACCGGCATCCGGGCCCCCGCGCGGGCCCGGCCCGGCCGGTACACGTCCAGGTACAGGCAGTCCTCGCTGACGGCCGAGGGATCGCGCAGCCCGAAGGGCGAGAACTGCAGGCAGGCCGGGGCCTGTTCGACGGCCTCGCGCACTCCGTTCCAGCCCCGGGGCGCCTGCGGGGCGCGCAGCCGGTTCTCGCCGACCGGCGCGGCGGCGTAGGGCACGCCGAGGAACTCCTGCGCCCCGTCGTGGACGCGGCCGCGCAGCACGCCCTGCGCGACGGAGACCACCGGGCGGGGCGAGCCGTCCGGCGGGCCGCCGCCCGGCCGGCCGTCGGCGAGGCCGCCGGGGGAGGCGGCCGCCGGGAGCGCGGCGGCGATCAGCGCGGTGAGGCCGAGTACCGTGCCGAGTAAGGGCCTTGACGTGGAAAACCGGGTGATCCGGTACGAGAGCCGTTGCATCCGTACTCCTGGTTTCGGGACGATCCGGGGGCGGGACGGGGCGCGGGACGCCCGCCCCGCCTCCGGAAGGCCGGCTGGGGTGGTCGGCGGGACCCGGCCCGGGCGAGGCCTGGCCTACGGACGAGGCCTGGGGCCCGGGGACGGGACCCGGCCTACGGGCGGAGCCCGGTGAGCAGGGCGGCGGTGACGGAGAAGTCGACCGGACCGGTGTTCCAGTCGGCGTTCATCGGGCTGACGGCGATCTTCCCGGCGCTCACGGCTTCCACGTCGCTGCCCCGGGCCGGAGTCTTCAGGTCCACCTGCACGCCGACCTTCCAGGTGCCGTCGCCGGCATCGGTGAAGTCCGCCTTCAGGAGCGCCTGCGCGTCCTGGAAGGTGGTGGCCACCCCGGCCG
Source organism: Streptomyces sp. GL_148 (assembly GCF_057834205.1). Taxonomy (NCBI): domain Bacteria; kingdom Bacillati; phylum Actinomycetota; class Actinomycetes; order Kitasatosporales; family Streptomycetaceae; genus Streptomyces; species Streptomyces sp. GL_148. Next base: position 267,063 of record NZ_CM174396.1, read on the forward strand.
GGGTGCCCTTGCCGTCGGCGCCGACGACCGGGTGGTTGACGTTGAGGCCGACGCCCTGGGGCAGCAGGGGGCCGGAACGGGCCCGCGAGCGCAGCCGGTCGATCAGCTTGACGGCGAAGTCGAGCGTCGGACCCATGGCGTTGACCGTGGTCACGGGGTCGGGAGCCGCGACGCCACCGGTGCTCAGGGCGATGGCGGGCACGCCGGCGTCCAGTGCGGCGATGGCTCCGCCGACCGTGCCGGAGTGGGAGGCGAGCGCGGCCACGTTCGGGCCGAAGTTGGTGCCCGACACGACGAGATCGGGCGCTCGCCCTTCGAACACCTCGGAGAGCCCGAAGTTCACCGAGTCGCCGGGGGTTCCGTCGACCGCCCATACCTTCGGCTCGGGGTGGCGGACGGTGAGGGACGGGGCGTTGGAGGTCTTCGTGCCGGCTCCGCTCTGGTTGGTCAGCGGAGCCACGATGGTGACGTCGTGCCCGGCGGCGGTCAGCCGCGCGAAGGCCAGCCGGATGCCGGGCGCGTTGTAGCCGTCGTCGTTGGTGAGCAGGATCCGCAGCGGGCCCGCGGGCACCGGTGCGGGCGCCGGCCCGCCCTGCGGCTCGGCCGCGGCGGCGGGCACCGTACCGGCGAGGGCCGGCGCGCAGAGCAGCAGGGCGGCCAACGGCAGAACTCGCTTGCGTTGCACGGAACGCTCCTTCGGAGAGGGTTGGAGAGGGGAACTGCGAGCTGGGTGAGGGTGTGGAGGGGTGATGCCCGGCGGGCTCGCGACCCTCGGCGCGAGCCCGCCGGAGTGCGGGCCGGGCCGCCGCCCGGGAGGGGCGGCCCGGAGGTCGAAGGCAACCCGGGGGTGCGGGGACCCGTACGGGACCTGTGGGTGCGGGGTCCCGTACGGGACCCGATTGGTGCGGGGACCCGTACGGGACCCGGCGGTATCAGCGCACGCTGCGGATGGGGAGGATCGCGAGGGCGCCTATCAGCGAGAGCGCGCCGCCGACCAGGAACAGCGGGGTGTACCCGCCCAGGGTGGTGACCACGGCCGAGGCGACGAACGGGGCGATGATCTGGGGTCCGGCGTTCGCGATGTTCAGTACGCCCATGTCACGGGCGGCGTCCTCGGCCCGGGGCAGCACCAGGGTGACGAGCGCGGTGTCGACGGCCATGAAGCATCCGAAGGCCAGGCCGTTGAGCGCGCTGAAGACGAGCATGCCCGTCCACGTCGGACTGACGACGGGGACCACCATGACCAGCCCGGCGAGGGCCGCCGAGACGCCGACGAACACCTTGCGGCGGTTCCAGCGGTCGGACAGCAACCCGCCGACCACCGTGGAGAGGGCCATCGCGACCATCGACACCGGGGTGAGTATCGCCATCGCGGCGGGCGGGGTCAGCCCTGCGGGGAGCGCGATGTGGTCGCCCAGGATGTAGAGCTGGTATCCGACCACCGAGAAGTACCCGAGGACCATCAGGGCGCGCCCGATGAAGGCCCACCGGAAGTCGTGGTTGGCGAGCGCCGACAGGAAGGCCTTGAGCTGGGCTCCCTTGGGGGCGGCGTGCGCGTCCGGGGCGGGCTCGGATCTCGGTACGTCCCGGCAGAAGGTGGTGAGCAGGAGCGCGGCTGCGGCGATGACCCCGCCGAAGACGAGGTAGCCGGTGCGCAGGTGCTCCGAGGTCTGGGAGGCGATCAGCACGCCGACCGTGCCGCCGATGGGCAGGCCCAGTCCCACCAGCGCGGACGCGGTACCGCGCCGGGCGGCGGGCACCCGGTCGGGAACGATCGCGGTGACGGCGGCCTGGTAGATGTTCATGGTCGCCTGGACCAGGCACCAGCCGATCCCGACGAGCAGGGCGGTACTGACGCTGCCGAGGACGGCCAGGCCCACGAGCGAACCGATTGCACCGCCCAGCACCCAGGGGTTGCGGCGGCCGCTGCGGTCGGAAAGGGCGCCGGCGATCGGGTTGAACGCGGTCGCGAAGATCGCGCTGATGCCGCCGATCAGGCCCAGGACGGCCACCTTGTCGTCGCCGGCGATCGCGGCGATCTGGGTGGGCAGGAGGACGGAGCCGACGCCCATGTAGACGGCCATCATCGCGGAGTTCGCGACCAGCAGGAGGAGCAGGAGCCCGCGTCCGCGGGAGGGTTCGGGATCCGCCGGGACGGGCGGGTCGATGATCTCGTTCGTAGCCATGACGACTCCTCGGGGGACGGAGCGGGGAGGTGGCGTGGGGGGACCGCCGGTGCGGTGCGCGGGGAGGGCGGCGACGCCGAGGGTGCTGTCGCGCACGAGGGCGTCGCCGGGGGAATGCCGCGCCGAACGCGAGGCGGCTGACGCGGTGCGATTGCTCGGCGCGGTGCGTGCGGTGCCTGCGGTGCGGTGCGATGGGGATGTGGTGCTGTGCGGGGTGGGGTGGGTGGTGCGTGCTGCGTGTGCCCTGCGGTGCTGTGTGGTGTGGCACCGTCGGCGCTGTGCGGTGTGACGCCATGCGGCCGACACGAGTTTGTTACACGTGTCACTTCAGGTGCTTGGACACTGTGTAGCACCCGTTCCCCGGTCTCGCCAAGGGGTGACACAGGTCTCCGTACAGATCGTGACCCCTAGACGCAGTCCAGGTGGATCACGTGTAACCAACCAAATGCAGCCTCCGGGCGGGTCCAGCCCGACCGAGAACCCTCTTGCCCTTGTGGCGACGGTCACGCTTCCGCAATACTCCGCACCGCACCGCCGCACTCCGGCGGACCCCACCACCTCTCCGCCCCGACCGCGATGCCGGCACGCCCGGGGCGGAGTGTCTCTGGGCGGCCGGGGCGGCTCGGTTACCTCCGACCACCCCCGGCGGCACGAGCTGCTCAGCCACCCCGGGCGGCTCGGTCCCCCTCCGGGGGCTCGGGCGGCTCGGCCACCTCGGGCTACCCCCGGCGGCTCGGTCGTTCGGCTACCTCAGGGGGCTCAGACGGCATAGGCCGCTGGGCCGACTGGGCCCGCTCGGCCAACTCGGACGGCTCGGACGGCTCGGACGGCTCGGACGGCTCGGACGGCTCGGCCAACTCGGCCAACTCGGACGGCTGGGAAACCGCAACCAAGGCAGGTCGGACACCCCCGGCCGCCCAGGAGGCTCGGGCAACCCGGGCGGCTCGGACGGCTCGGACGGCTCGGCTACCCCCAGCCGCTCGGGCGACTGTGCCGCTTGGGCCCACTCGGGCGACTCGACCAACTCCGGTGACTGGGGCGCCCCTCACGGCCCCGGCGGCACCGCCAACCGGGGCCGCTGGGAAACCCCCGGCAGCCAAGGCAGGCCGGGCGCCCCTGGCAGCTCAGGCGGCTCGAGCAGCTCGGACTGGTCAGGCGGCTCGGACGGCTCGAGCAGCTTCAGCCGGCTCGGGCGCCCTCGGCGCCTCGGGTCGCTGGGCCGACTAGGTCGTCCCAGGCTGCTCGACCCACGCGGGGACCCCGGACCGCTCGGGTGATTCTGCCGGTTCCGCCGACTGGACCGATCCGGCCGACCCGGCCCGACGGGGCCCCTCCCGCTCGTCTCCGCATCTGGGGCGCGCCCGGCTGACCTGCGGGGACCCGTACCGCCTACGTCCCGGTCGCTCGGACCCGTACGGCACCCATCCGCCCGGCCCCGTCGACCCCTTCCACAGACCTGCACCCGTCTCCTTCCACACGCCTCCCCGCGCCACTTCCACTCGACTCCGCACATCCCCGTCCTCACTCCGCCGCTGCTCGGGTCAACCCGTCCCCTTCCGCACACCGCCGCAGGGCGCGTCCACACACCGCCACCAGCGCAGCCGCCTCCGCCGCTCACCTCCACGAACCGCCTCGGCACGCGCCCTTCGGCGCGTCCGCTCCTTTCCGTCCCCGCGCTTCGCGCCCGTCCGCCGCCTTCCCACGCTCCCCCGTCACCCGGGGAGGCGGCCACGAAAGGTTCCGCCATGTCCGGTTTCCCCGGCTTCCCCCGTCACGCCGTCACCCCACCTCCGATCCCCAGTCGACCGCCCCGGCGGCCCGTCCCCGCGGCTCCGCCCCGCCACGCCCTTGCCTGGGGCGCGGCGCTGACCCTGCTGTCCGTGCTCATGGGACTGCTCCTTCGCCTGGACGAACGGCCCTTCTTCCAGGGCCTCGACGACGCCTGGGCCTCTTCGCTGAAGGGATCGCCCGCCGACACCGCCAGCGGGTTCGCCACGGTCCTCGACCGTATGGGCGGGCCACTGGGCACGGTCGTGCCGCTGCTGCTGATGGGCTGCCTGTGCATGTACGGACGCTGGCGGTCGGCGCTCTTCGTCTTCACCACGGCCGTCCTGGCCCAAGTGCTCCTGGTACTACCGCTCAAGCAGCTGGCCGACCGACCGCGGCCCCCGCACACCTGGACCCTGGTCAACGACGGCTCGTACCCCTCCGGCCAGGTCTTCAGCGCGGTGGCACTGGTGATCGCGGCCGCGGTGGTGCTGTTCCCGCCGGGCGGCCGGCGCTGGTGGTGGCTGTTCGGTGCGGGCTACACCGGCGCCATGATGTGGAGCCGCACCTGGCAGCACGCCCAGTGGCTGAGCGACACCTTCGCCGGCGCCCTAGCCGCCGTGGGAGCCTGCCTGCTCCTGTGGCGGGCGTTCGCCCCCCTGCTGGAGACGGAGGCGGAACGCATGGCGTCCGACACCCTCTGGGATTGACCGCCCTCCGCGATGCTCAGGGACGGTCCGGCCGAGGCTCTCATCCGACGGGAGCGGGTGGCCTGTCAGCGCCGTCCCTGAGGACCACGCCTTCCGAGCGCCCCGACGGTCAGACCCGGTAGGCCAGACCACGATGCCAGCCGGGGTCCGGGCCGCCAGACCCGACCGGGCCGTCCCACCATCCAGGCGGTCCGTACAGACCGGCCGGGCCCCCAGGATGGGCCAACGGGCCACCTTCGCAGGGCGCTCCGGCGGCACCAGGCGTCGGGGCGACACGAGCCACCCCCGCGAGCCCGGCGTGCAGCACGCCCCGTCCGGGCGCCACCCGGACCGCCTACGCCAGGAAGGACCGCGGTGGCTGAAGACCCCGTGGGGTTGCTGCCCCAAGGGCACGGCCACTGCGGGCGGCCGCGTCCGCACCTTCGCCGCCCTCATGACCACCCGCGAAGGAGACCGGCTGCGCCACGGGATCGCCGACGTCCGTGGGGACGAGCCGTGCAGCTTGGCCGGCTTCGCCCCCGGACCGCTCACCGAACTGGACGCCGTCGTCTACGGATGAGCACCGACTGGCCGTCCGGGCCCGTCGTCGAGGGCCGCGTCAACGGTCTCAAAGCCCCCAAGCGCGGCATGCTCGGAAGAGCGAAACGGCTGCTGCACACGCGGCTTCTCCGGATCGCGGCCAGCCGACGGGCCCTAACCTCGGCCTCCTCGAACCTGACGGTCCAGGAACTCGATCACCCGCGTTTCCGAACGGAGAACCCGGTCTCGCTGCTCAGGAGGCAGAGAGGAGAAGAGGTCGACCAGGACCCGCTTGCGCGGGACCTGGACCATGTTGCCGGAGTAGATCCTGCAACTGGAACACCAGGCGAGCCCGATGCAGCGCTCGAACATCGAGGACTCGGGCGGATGGACGCGGTACTGGTACGAGCAGACGGACGTTCCGCAGGCGGCACATGCTCGTCGACCATCCTCGAGAAGCGTGGCCCAGGTCCCGACCTTCCGCCAATGCTGCCGCCCGGCCGGTGCTCTTCAAGTCGTCACACCGAGCATTGTCCCTCACAGGAATTCACCCAGAGCAGCATTTCCGAGCAAGGCCGGGCCTTCCGGCGCTGCCGAGTCGCCAAGCCAAGGCCTTCCGACACAAGACGGCCGAGCGGGCCTGGGCGTACGAACGAGCCGGGCCAGGCCGTCAGGCCAGGCCGGGCCGGCCGGCCGGCCGGCCACAGGGTCATCGATGGTCAGGACCGTCCGGCATTCCCAGAGCGTCCAGCGGCCGTCGCGGCCGGGGTCAGACCTTCCGGGAATGGCGGGCCGTCCGGGCGGGCCGCCCCTCCGGAGCGCGCACCGCCGACGGGCTGCCCGCGCTGCGGCCCCGCACGCGCGGTCCGGCTCTCGTGCGGACCGGCCGCGGTCGGCTATCCCTCGCCGGCCCGAAGGCCGTCCGCCAACCAGTCCAACTATCGCGAAACATTGACGGTCGCAGAATTCACGCCATACTCTTGGCGGGCCGGCGCGCGTTCGGCGCGCGGCCCAGGAAGGATCGACTCATGGCACCCACCCCAGGACCCGATCACCCCGTGGCACATCCGCCCGCGGGCCCGCTCCGTGGCGCGGTCGAGGACGGGCTCGCCGCCTTCCGGGGCGTGCCCTACGCCGCACCCCCGGTCGGCGAGTTGCGCTGGCGGCCCGCACGGCCGCATCCGGGCTGGAGCGGCACCCGGGACGCGACCACCGACGGGCCCAGCGCCCCGCAGATGTACATGGAGGGCGGCGATCCCGTCCTCGGCGGGCACGGTTCGCCGCCCTTCGACGAGGACTGCCTGACCCTCGACATCTGGACGCCCGCGGTCGACGACGCCCGGCGTCCCGTGCTGGTCTGGATCCACGGAGGCGGTTTCGTCTCCGGCTCCGGGTCGCTGCCGAACTACTCCGGCGCGACCTTCTCCCGCGACGGAGACCTGGTCGTCGTCAGCATCAACTACCGCATCGGCCCGCTCGGTTACCTCCACACCGGCACCGAGGACGAACCGGACGGCGCCGGCGCCAACCACTGGCTGAGCGACCAGCTCGCCGCCCTGCGCTGGGTACGGGAGAACATCTCCGCCTTCGGCGGCGACCCCGGGTCGATCACCGTCGCCGGCCAGTCGGGCGGCGCCGTGTCCACTGCCGCCCTCGCCGGACTGCCCGAAGCCCAGGAGCTGATCCGACGGGTGATCCTGATGAGCCCGCCCTTCGGGCTGGACCTCCCCGCGCCCGACGCCTACCGGGAGCGCACCGCCGCGTACCTGGAACTCGCCGGGGTCAAGACCCTGAGCGAGCTCCGCGCCGTGCCCTGGCCCGAGCTGATCGGCGCCATGGGCGGGCTCTTCGCGCTGACCACGCGCTGGGGGTACTGGCCCACGCCGTTCCTGCCGGTGATCGACGGGGTCACCCTGCCCCGCCACCCGGCGCAGGCCCTGCTGCACGGCGCCGCCGCGGGCATCGAGGTGATGATCGGCTGGACCCGGGAGGAGGCCAACTTCGGTTTCGCCCTCAACGAGGTCTACGCCGCGGCCTCCCGGGAGCAGGTGACCGACCGGATCGCGGACACCTTCGGCCCCGACGCCGCCCCCGGGGTGTACGCGGCGTACGAGCACGCCCGACCCGGGGCCGGGCCGGCCGGCGTCCTGATGGACCTCATCACCGACGAGCTCTTCCGGGTGCCGGCCCTCCGGCTCGCCGAAGCGCGGGCCGCGGCGGGCCGGCCGGTGTGGGCCTACCAGTTCGACCTCCCCGCGGCCGCCTACGACGGCCGGCTCGGAGCGGCCCACTGCCTCGAACTGCCCTTCGCCTTCGCCAACTTCGACCAGTGGGCCCACGCACCCCTGACGGGCGGGCTCGACCCCGCCGTCCGGGACGGACTCGCGCACACCATGCACGAGTCCTGGATCGCCTTCGTCCGCACCGGCGACCCGAACCATCCGGGCATGCCGACGTGGAGCCCGTACGAGACGGACACCCGCACCACGATGCGCTTCGACTCCGTGGTGACCGCGCTCGACGACCTCGCCGGGGACTCCCTGCGCCTGCACGAAGGGGCGCTCGACCGACCCCGGTGACGCTTCCGCCACCCTGGCCTGCCCACCTTGGCCTGCCCACCCCGGCCCGCCCACCCCGGCCCGCCCATCCGGGCGGGCCCGCGCTCCCTTGATCTAACTCGTGTAACCTTCGAATGGAAGGCATCGAGCCGATCAAAAGGAGCGTCGATCGACGTCATGGCCAAAGACACTCCTGTTCCGGCATCCCCGACCAGCGCCGACGTGGCCCGCCTCGCCGGGGTGTCCCGCGCCACGGTCTCCTTCGTCCTCAACGACACCCAGGGCCACCGCGTCGGCGAAGCCGCCCGCGCCCGCGTCCTCGACGCCGCCCGGCAGCTCGGCTACGTACCGCACGCCGCGGCACGGTCCCTGCGGGCCGGCCGCAGCAATCTCGTCCTGATGCCCGCGTCGATCTCCGCGGTCGGCCGCCTCGTCAGCGACTGGGTCGACGAACTGCACAGCGAGCTGGACCGGCACGGCTACACCGCGGTCCTGCACGCGGGGCGCTTCGCCGATCCCCTCGACGCCGCCCGCGCCTGGGCCGAACTGCGCCCGGCGGCCGTCATCGCCCTCGACGGCGACCGCCTCACCGCGCAGGCCGCGGAACTGCTGCGGCGCGCCGGCGTGCGGGGGCTGATCGCCTTCGCCGCCCGCCCCGTACCGGGCGTGCACACCATCGGCTTCGACCACGCCGCCATCGGCGCCACCGCCGCCGAGCACCTGATCGCCCGCGGCCGGACCCGTATCGGCGTGGTCATGCCCCAGGAGCGCGGCCTCGCCACGCTCGCCGCGCCGCGGCTCGCCGGCGCCGAATCGGTCGCCGCCCGGCACATGGCCACCGTGACCCCAGTGGAGCTCTCGTACACCCGGGAGTCCGCGACCGCGCTGGCCCGGCGCTGGCGGAGCCTCGGGCTGGACTCCGTGTTCGCGTACAACGACGAGTACGCCGCGCTGCTCCTCCACGCGCTGCGGGCCGAGGGGATCTCCGTCCCGCAGGACGTGGCGGTCGTGGGCTCCGACGACCTGATCCTCGCAGGGCTCCAGGAACCCCCGCTGACCTCCATCCGCCTGGAGCTGGCCTCGCCCGCCATGGTCGCCGACGCCGTGCACGACCTCATCGAGACGGGCACCACGGCGCCCGTACCCGAGATAGAGGCGATCCTCGTCCAACGCGAGACCTCCTGAGAGCCTGAGAACCCCTCGCGCTCCTTGGCCCGTTCGCACGCCTTCGTGCTCCGTCCGGGCTGTCCGCCCGCCTGTATGGATCAAGCCAGGAAGCCGAAGGGGGGCGCGCGTGGTCGGCTGGGCTCGGCTGGTTGCGGTCCCCCGACGGCCGGCCAACAGCGCAGAAGGAGGAGTCCCCCGATGTCTCGTCGGCATGTCCCGGCCGTCCTCGGCCTCGTCGCGGGCGCGTTGGTGGCGGTCCCCGCCCCGGCCGCTCACGCCGCCACGGTGCAGGTTCGCTGCTCGGTTCCCGATCTCGTCGCGGCGATCAACGCCGCGAACGCCTCACCCGGACCGGACACCCTCCAGCTGGCGCGCACCTGCACGTACAAACTGACGGCGCCGGACCCCGGGAACCCCGGAAATGGGCTGCCGGTGATCACCAGTGAGATCACCATCGACGGACGTGGGTCCACGATCCGGCGGGACGGGCGCGGGCACAAGGTGCCGAAGTTCCGGATCCTCCTCGTCGGCCCGACGGGGAACCTCACGCTCGCCCGCACGACGATCAGCGGCGGCTTCGCCACGGACTGCCCCGCCTTCCCCGATCCCCCGGGCCTGGCCTGCGGCGGCGGCATCTCCAACACCGGCAAGATGAGCGTGACCCGCAGCAAGATCACCGGCAACACGTCCCAGTCCGACGTGTTCGCCCAGGGCGGCGGAATCGACAACCCCGGTACCGGAACCGTGAGCGAGACCGAGGTGACCGGAAACCAGGTCATCTACAGCGGCAGCGACCTCGGCGGCGGCGCCGCGGGCGCCGCGATCGCCAATGACGGTCCGCTCACGGTCACCGACTCCCGGCTGACCGGGAACACGGCGACCGCCACCAAGGACACCAAGAGCTTCGCCTTCGGAGCCGGCCTCATCAGCTTCGCCGAGACCACCGTCACGAACACGGTCATCAGCAAGAACCGCTCCTTCGCCCCGGGCGGGTTCGCGCGCGCCGCCGTCTCCAACGGCGTCCCGGCGCCCGGAAGACTGACCGTCACCGGCGGCGCCATCACGGACAACACCTCGGACGCTCCGCACGGCTTCGCCCAGGGCGGGGGCATCGCGAACAACGCCCTGATGACCGTGAGCGACGTGAAGATCAGCGCGAACCGGGCGATCGCGAAGAACGGCACCGCGCGCGGTGGTGGCGTCCGCGTGGGCCCGTTCGGCACGCTCGACCTGACCGACAGCCAGATCACCGGCAACACCGTCGAGGCACCGGGCGGCACGGCTCAGGGCGGCGGCCTCGACAACCCCGACGGCGGCACGCTGACGGCCAAGCGCAACAAGGTCCTGCGCAACACGGCCACCGCGAAGAACGGCACCGCGCAGGGCGGCGGCCTCTACCACGCAGGGGGAGCCGAGGGACTGGGCACCACCACGCTGGAGGAGAACACCATCAGGCACAACCGGGCGGGTGACGGCGGCGGCATCTTCAAGGCGTCCGGCGTCCTCACGCTGAACGGCGATGTCGTCCGCGCCAATCAGCCGAACAACTGCAGCCCCACCGGCACGGTCCCCGGCTGCACCGACTGACGGTCCTCCCGGAGCCGGGCCGTCTCGTCGGGGCCGTGATGCCCGCGCCTTCCGGCGGGTGGCCGTCCGCGAGCCGGTCGGCCGCCGTCTCCGGGTCCCCCCTCCCGCCTACGGGGCGTAGGGGGGGACCCGACCGGTCCGGCGGCGGCAGCGGGCGCCCCGGTGCCGAAACGCCCACCGCCGGCGCCGTCCCTTCACCGGCTACGGGACCTCAGGCGCTCAGGTGGCGGGCGAGGAAGGCGACGCTGTCGGTGACGATGCGGTCGATGTCGGGAGAGCCGAGGAAGATGTGGTCGGCGCCTTCCACGGGGGTCAGGACGACCTCGCCCCCGGCCTTCGCCAGAGCCGCGGCGAGCTCCTCGCTCTGGCTGTAGGGCACCAGTCCGTCCAGGGTTCCATGGACCAGGAGGAACGGCGGCGGCTCCGAGCCTTCGACGGCGTACGTGACGGGGCTCGCGGCCCGTGCCAGCTCGGGGCGTTCGGCGACGGACGCGCCGAGGAGGGCTTCGTACGGGTCGGGGAACTCGGCTCCGCCGGGCATCGGCGGGAACGCCGGCATGGGGTGCTCGGCGAGGGTGAGCAGGTCGGAGACCCCGTACCAGTCGACGACGGCCCGTACGGCGGTGTCGCCGGCGCCCACTCCGTGCGTGCCCTCCAGCTCCGCCGCGTCCGGGGTGTCCGCGCCGACGACTCCGGCCAGGGCCGCGAGGTGGCCACCGGCGGACTCGCCCCAGACCGCGATCCGGTCCGGGTCGATGCCCAGTACGGAGGCGAACTTCCGGACGTAGCGGATCGCGGCCTTCACGTCGTGCAGCTGGGCCGGGAACGGGGCCTCCAGGCTGTGCCGGTAGTCGATCGAGACGAGGGCCAGCCCCGCCCCCAGCACCGACCCGTGCAGCAGCTCCACGGGCACGGTCGGCGGCGGATAGCGCCGGTCGCCGTCCAGCCAGCCGCCTCCGTGGATCCACACCACGGCCGGGAAGGGGCCCTCGCCCGCGGGTACGTGGACGTCGAGCAGGCGGGGACGGTAGCCGGGCGAGGTCGCGTACGTGATCCCCTCGAAGCGGCGGACCCCGTCCGCGCCCACGACGGCGGACACGGGGGTCCGGAACGGCGGGGGCGGCCAGGTCATGTCCGCCGGATCGATCGCGGCGGGGAGCGATTGCGTCATTGCGGCCCTTCCAATCTGTTCGGCCCGGGGGGCCGGGGGGGTTCAGGTGCGGGTCACACCGCGGCCGAGTGAGCACGGAGCGCTACGGACAAGGCTTCGTAACGTATGTCCGAAATGCTTGCGCGAGCCGGGGAGGAGGCCTAGCGTGTTACACGTGTAATCACGACTCTAGCGACGCATTTCCGCAGACCACAAGAGCACGGGCAGTCCCATTTCCCCGGCAGTTACACGAGCCACCGCGCGAATGTCGTCGCCTTCCCCTCCGGGAGCACGCCATGCTCACCTCCACACCCCCCGCCACGCGCCCCGTCGCCGCCCCGGCCGACCTGGCCGACCCGACCTCCGCGGCCGCCTCCCGGGCCCGCGGCTTCGACCACTGGGCCGCGGAGCCCACCGCCGCGACCGTCCCCCTGATCCGCTCCCGGGTGCGCTCGGTCCTCGACGGCTGGGAAATCTCCGCCGAGATCGCGGACGTCCTGCTGCTGGCCGTGAGCGAGCTGGTCGGGAACGTCGTCCTGCACGCCGCCGACGCGGGCCGCCTGCGCGTCGGGATCTCCCTGCGAGGGGGATGGCTCCAGCTGGAGGTCGCCGACGGAGCCCCCTCGCTGCCACGGCTGCCGCACCCGCGGGGCGAGGCGGACCTAGACGCCGAGAACGGGCGCGGCCTGCTGATCGTGCACCTGATGGCCACCGAGGCTGGAGGTCAACTCAGCGTCCAGGCAGATGAGTTCGGCAAGTCCGCACGGGTTCGCGTGCCGGCCGCCTGACAGGCGGATCGGCGCGGATCGCGGGCTCGAGAGGGGGCCGGAGGAGGCCCGCCGGAGAGCCGCCCGGAAGCCGCCGGAGAGCCGCCCGAGAGCACGATCACCTCACAGAAATATGGCGAGGAATTGACGGCCGCCAATTTATCGAGATACTTGCCCCATCTCCCCCGCTGCTCCCTGATTGAGGTGCCGCCCCATGGAGCTTTCCCCTTCGGCGCACGCCGATACCTTCTGCCGCGACCGGCTCCCGCCGTTCGACCTCTGGCCCGAACTCCACTTCGACCTGCCGGAGTTGGACTACCCGGACCGGCTCAACTGCGCCCACAGCCTCCTCGACGACGCCGTCGAGCGCTGGGGACCCGACCGCCCCTGCCTGCTGACCCCCGACGAGCGCTGGACGTACGGCGAGCTGCTGCGGCGTGCCAACCAGGTCGCCCAGGTGCTCACCGAGGACCTGGGCCTGCTCCCCGGGAACCGCGTACTGCTGCGCGGCCCGAACAACCCCTGGCTCGTCGCCGCCTGGTTCGGCGTGCTCAAGGCGGGCGGAGTGGCCGTCACCACGGTGCCGCTGCTGCGCGCCACCGAGCTCGCCGCACTGTGCGAGATCAGCCTCCCCGCCGTCGCCCTGTGCGACCACCGCTACCTCGAGGAACTCGAATCGGCCGCTGCCGGCGCCGACGGCTCCGCCGAGTACACCGCCCCACGCGTCGTCGCGTACGGCGGCCCCGGCGAGGACGACCTCACCGTCCGCTGCTCGGCCAAGACCGGGGTCTTCACCTCCGTGGACACCGCCGCGGACGACGTGGCCCTGATCGCCTTCACCTCCGGCACCACCGGGCGCCCCAAGGCCACCCTGCACTTCCACCGGGACGTGCTCGCGAACGCCGACACCTTCTCCCGGCACGTCCTGCGGCCGGAGCCCGACGACGTGTTCACCGGCACCCCGCCGCTCGCGTTCACCTTCGGGCTCGGCGGTCTGGTCATCTTCCCGCTGCGCGTCGGAGCCGCCACCCTGCTCCTGGAGACCGCGACGCCGGCGCAGCTGGCCGACCTCGTGGCCGCTCACGGGGTGACCGTCCTGTTCACGGCGCCCACGGCCTACCGCGCGATCCTGGCCGCGGGCGCCGCCGGCTTGCTGGCCGGGCTGCGCCGCTGCGTCTCGGCGGGCGAACCCCTGCCCGCCGCCGTGTGGGAGGAGTTCCACGCCGCCACCGGGCTGCGCATCATCGACGGCATCGGCGCCACCGAGATGCTGCACGTGTTCATCTCCGCAGCCGACGAGGACATCCGCCCCGGCTCCACGGGCCGGCCCGTCCCCGGCTACCGGGCCGCCGTGGTGGACGCGAACGGAGAGCCCGTCCCCGACGGGCAGCCCGGCCTCCTCGCCGTCACCGGGCCCACCGGCTGCCGCTACCTGGACGACCCGCGCCAGACCACGTACGTCCGGGACGGCTGGAACATCACGGGCGACACCTACATCCGCGACGCCGAGGGCTACTTCTGGTACGTGGCCCGCAGCGACGACATGATCGTCTCCTCGGGCTACAACATCGCGGGGCCCGAGGTCGAGAAGGCGCTGGCCGACCACCCGTACGTGGCGGACTGCGGCGTGGTCGGGGTCCCCGACGAACGGCGCGGGATGCTCGTCAAGGCGTACGTGGTGCTGCGCGCGGGCGTCCCGGCCGCCCCGGAGACCGTCCGCGCGCTCCAGGAGCACGTCAAGGCGGCCATCGCCCCCTTCAAGTACCCGCGTGCGGTGGAGTTCGTCACCGAGCTCCCCCGTACGGAAACCGGCAAGCTCAGGCGGGCCGAACTCCGCACCCGGGGAGGGGAGCCGGCCGAGGCCGCCCCCACCACCACTGCCCCGGCGCCGGAGGACGGCGGCTGCGCCGCCGGGTGTCCCGAGGCGCAGGTGCCGCACCTGCCCAGCGTGGTCGTCGAGCGCCGGGTCGAGTGGACCGACACCGATGCGGCGGGCCACTACCACCACTCCACCGTGATCCGCTGGGTCGAGGCGGCCGAGGCCGTGCTGCTGCGCCGCCTGGGCCTGTCGCACCTCTTCGGCAGTACGCCCCGGGTCCACTTCGAGGCCGACTACCGGGCCCGGCTCTGGTTCGGCGAGGCCGTACGGACCGAGCTGCGGGTCACCAAGGTCGGCACGAGCTCCCTCCACTACGCCTTCACCGTCCGCGGCGAGCCGGCCCCGGCGGGCGCGGACGGCACGGAGGGCCCGGACGGCACGGAGGCCGCCACCGGCCGCATGGTGATCGCCCACTCCGCCGCCCGCGCGACCGGGACCACCCCCTGGCCGGACGAGGTCCGCGAGGTCCTCACGAAGGCGGGCCGGCAGGCCCCCGAACTGATCGAGAACAACCGAGGAGGCGCCCCGTGCGCATAGCAGTCATCGGAGGCGGGCCGGGCGGCCTGTACTTCGCCGCCCTGGCCAAGCAGATCTCCCCGCACTGGGAGGTGACCGTCTGGGAGCGCAACGCTCCCGACGACACCTTCGGCTTCGGGGTGGTCTTCTCCGACGAGACCCTCGACGGCATCGCGCAGGCCGATCCCTTCGTCCACGCCGCGATGTCGGCGGAGTTCGCCCGCTGGAGCGACATCGACGTCCGCCACCGCGGCCGGACCCTCACCTCCGGCGGGCACGGTTTCGCCGCTCTGGGCCGCCGTCGGCTGCTGGAGATCCTCCAGGAGCGCTGCGCCGCCCTGGAGGTGGACGTCCGCTACCGCACGCAGTCCCCTCCGCCGGAGCAACTGGCCGCCGAATACGACCTGGTGGTCGCCTGCGACGGCGTGCGCTCGGCCACCCGGGCCGCCTACGCCGACACCTTCGGCGCCGATCTCGACGAGCGCGCGGGCCGCTACATGTGGCTCGGCACGGACAAGGTCTTCGAGGCCTTCACCTTCATCGTCGAGGAACGGGACTTCGGCACGCTCCAGGTGCACGCGTACCCGTACGACTCCACCCGCTCCACCTTCATCGTCGAGATGGACGAGGACACCTGGCAGCGCGGCGGCTTCGCCGGGTCCGCCGGCGTCGACCTGGCGCCCGGCGCCAGTGACGAGGAGGGCATCCGGCGCTGCGAGGAGGTCCTCGCCGGGCACCTGGACGGCCACCGGCTCATCCCCAACAACTCCAAGTGGCTGCGCTTCACCACCGTGCGCAACCAGACCTGGCGCCACGGCAACACGGTGCTGCTCGGGGACGCCGCGCACACGGCCCACTTCTCCATCGGCTCCGGCACCAAGCTCGCCATGGAGGACGCCCTCGCGCTGGCCGCCTGCCTGCACGAGCACCCCGACGTGGAGAGTGCGCTGGCGGCCTACGAGGACGAGCGCAGGCCCGTCGTGGAGTCCACGCAGCGGGCGGCGCAGGCCAGCCTGGAGTGGTTCGAGAACATCGACCGGTACACCGGCCAGGATCCGCACCAGTTCGCCTTCAACCTGCTGACCCGCAGCCGCCGGGTCACCTACGACAACCTGCGTGTGCGCGACGAGGAGTTCACCACCGCCGTCAACGCCTCGGCGCCGGTGCCGCCCATGTTCCGGCCCTTCCGGATCGGCGGTCTGCGCCTGCGCAACCGGATCGTCGTACCGCCCATGGCGCTGTCCACGGCGGTCGACGGGGTTCCGGGCGACTTCGACCTCGTCCACCTGGGCACCCAGTCCCTCGGCGGCGCGGCCCTGGTCATCGCCGGCATGACGGCGGTGAGCGCCGACGGCCGCACCGACGCGGGCTGCCCGGGTCTGTGGACGGACGAGCAGGAGGCCGCCTGGCGGCGGGTCACCGCCTTCGCGCACGGCCAGTCCGACACCTGCCTGGGCATCCAGCTCACCCACGCCGGCCGCCGGGCGGCCGGGGGGCCGCTGCTGGCCGCCTCCCCGCTGCCCTGGGACGAGGGCGGCCCGCTGCCCCGCGAGGCGACCCGCGCCGATATGGACCTGGTCGTACGGGACTTCGTGCGCGCGGCCGAGCGCGCCGACCGGGCCGGCTTCGACATCCTGGAACTCCAGTACGGGCACGGCCATTTGATGTCCGGGTTCCTCTCCCCGCTGACGAACCTGCGCACCGACGAGTACGGCGGAGATGTCGCGAACCGGCTGCGGTTCCCGCTCGAAGTGCTGGGCGCGGTACGGGCGGTGTGGCCGGCCGGGAAGGCCCTCCTGGTCCGCGTCTCGGCCGCCGACTGGGCCGAAGGAGGCCTGAGCGCGGCGGACGCCGTGCACATCGCGCGCGCCCTGGCCGCGGCGGGCGCCGACGCGATCGACGTGTCGACCGGCGAGGTCGTCTCCCACGAGCGGCCGCCCTTCGGCCGCAGCTACCAGACCCCGTACGCCGACCTGATCCGCAACACCACCGGGGTGGCCACCATCGCCGTCGGCGCGATCTCCACCTACGACGACGTGAACTCGGTGATCCTGGCGGGCCGCGCCGACCTGTGCGCGGTGGGCCGCGCCCAGCTCCACGACCCGCTGTGGACCCTGCACGCGGCCGTGGCCCAGGGGTACCGCGGACCGGCCGCCCCGTGGGCCCGGTCATGGCGGGCCGGCAGCGCCCGGCCGCCGGCGGCGCGCACCGACCGGGTGCCGCCGCGCCTCGAACTGCTGCGGCAGCCCGCCGCACCGGTGCACCAGCGATGGCTGCCGCGCGTCGCCGCGCCGGCCCTCTGAACGGAACGGCCGACCCCCATGAAGATCCGCGAGACCCGCGAGGCCCGTTCCCCGAACGACCTGCCCCGCTTCACCGCGGCCGCCGTCCAGGCCGCTCCCGTCTACCTCGATCCCGCCGCCACCGTCGACAAGGCCGTCGCCCTGATCGCTGAGGCCGCCGGCAAGGGCGCCGAACTCGTCGTCTTCCCCGAGGCGTTCGTCCCCGGCTATCCGTACTGGAACTGGACGATGAACCCGGTCCAGGGCTCGCCCTGGTTCGAGCGCCTGCAGCGGGCGTCCATCGACGTCCCCGGCCCGCACGTGGACACCCTGCGCGCGGCGGCCCGCCAGTACGGGGTCGTGCTGGTCATCGGCGTCAACGAGCGCGCCCCGCACAGTCTGGGCGTGCTCTACAACACGCTGCTGACCATCGGCCCCGACGGCGAACTGCTCGGCGTGCACCGCAAGCTGGTGCCCACCTGGGCGGAGAAGCTCACCTGGACGGGCGGTGACGGCAGTTCCCTGCGCGTCCACCAGACCCCCGTCGGCCCGGTCGGCGCGCTCGCCTGCGGGGAGAACACCAACACGCTGGCCCGTTTCA
Source organism: Streptomyces sp. GL_148 (assembly GCF_057834205.1). NCBI lineage: Bacteria > Bacillati > Actinomycetota > Actinomycetes > Kitasatosporales > Streptomycetaceae > Streptomyces > Streptomyces sp. GL_148. Next base: position 284,752 of record NZ_CM174396.1, read on the forward strand.
CGCTTCTGGCCCAGGGCGAACTGGTGCACGCGGCCTGCTACATCGCCCTGCCCGTGGCACCCACCGACTACGACATGGCCGAGGCCATCGCCGTCCGTACCGCGGCCCACAGCTTCGAGGGCAAGGTCTTCTCGGTCGTCGCCTGCTCCACGGTCTCCCCCGAGATCGTCGACGCGGTCGCCGGTGAAGACGAGGCGGTCCGGGCCCTGTTCGCCCGGCCGCGCAGCGCCCTGTCGGGCATCTTCGGCCCCGACGGCCGCCCGGTCACGGAGCCGCTCGTCGACGTCGAGGGCATCGTCTACGCCGAGATCGACCTGAACCGGTGCATCCAGCCCAAGCAGATGCACGACATCACCGGGCACTACAACCGCTTCGACGTGTTCCGCCTCGAAGTGGACAACCGGCCGCGCGTGCCGGTCAGTTTCACCGTCCCGCACATGGCCCTGCCGGCCACCGCCACCCCCGAGGAGGACGCATGACCACCGACCAGGACGACACCGCACTCGGCCGCGCCCGGGTCTCCGACACCCCCGAACTCACCGCCTACTACGGCGAGCTCGAAGCCCTGGAGGCCGGTGCGCTGTGGACGGTGGCCAACGACATCGAGCCCTGGTACCCGCAGCCCAAGTCCGTTCCGGTGCTGTGGCGTTACGAGGAGCTGCGCCCCCTCGTCCACAAGGCCCTCGGCCTCGTCCGGGCCGACGACGCGGGTCGCCGCGTCGTAATGCTGGTCAACCCCGGCCGCAGGGACGTCAGCGCCGCCGCCGGACTCCTCTACACCGGGCTGCAGATCATGGGTCCCGGCGAGGCCATGACCGCCCACCGCCACCAGGCCGCGGCGCTGCGCTTCGTGCACGAGGGCACCGGGGCGTGGACGATCGTGGACGGCCAGAAGCTGAAGGTCGGCCCGCGCGACTTCGCCATCACCCCGAACGGCACCTGGCACGAGCACGGCAACGACGCCTCCGACGCCCCTGTGATCTGGCAGGACGGCCTCGACATCCCGCTGGTCAACGCCTTGGACGCCGGGTTCTACGAGGTCCACCCCGAGCTGTACCAGCGGCCCGGGAAGGTGGTGAACTCCTCGGTCCTGACCTACGCCGCGAACCTGCTCCCGTACGGCTCCGAGAAGTGGACCCGGCCCTACTCCCCCCTGCTGGCCTACCCCTGGGAGCAGACCTACGAGGCCCTGCTCGGCCTGGCCTCGGCCGGCGAGGGCTCCCCGTACGACGGGGTCATCGCGGAGTACACCAACCCGGTGACCGGCGGCTCGGTGATGCCCACCATGAGCGCCCACATGCAGCTGCTGCGCCCGGGCCAGGCCACCAAGGCCCACCGCCACACCGGTTCGGTGATCTACACGGCGGCCAAGGGGCGCGGTGTCTCGGTGGTCGCCGGGCAGCGCTTCGAGTGGAAGCAGGGCGACGTGTTCTGCGTCCCGTCCTGGGCCTGGCACGAGCACCACAACCTCGATCCGTCCGAGGACGCCTGCCTGTTCTCCTTCAACGATTTCCCCGTCATGCGGTCCCTCGGCTTCCACCGCGAAGAGGCGTACCCGGACAACGGCGGGCACCAGCCCGCCTCCTGAGCCGCGCCGCCGCACCGGACCGCCGGCCCTGACACCGGTCCCGGTGCGGCGGCGCACCCCCCGCGGGCCCCCGCCCCGCCCCGCCTCGCCCCTTCTCCCCGCCCCACTCCCTCTCCCCTAGGAGCCACCGATGCGACTGGTGACCTACACGACCGCGCCGATGACCGCCACCGCCGACCGTCTCGGCGCCCAGGTCGACGGCCTGGTGTACGACCTCGCGGCCCTCGCCCGGCACGCGGGCGTCGAGCTGCCCGGCGACCTGCTCTCCTTCGTCCGGGCCGGCGCCCCCGCCCGGGAGACGGCCGCCCGCCTGCTGGCCGGCGACCCCGCGGACCGGCCCGCCGGGGCCGTCCACCGCCTGGAGGACGTCACCCTGCGCGCCCCGCTGCGCCCCGGCAAGATCATCGGGGTCGGGCTGAACTACGTGGAGCACGTGGAGGAGTCCAGCCGCAGCCTGGACACCGACAAGGACCTGCCGCCGCGTCCGGTGCTGTTCAGCAAGCCCGCCACCGCCGTCACCGGCCCCGGGGCGCCGATCCTGCACAACGCCGACCTCACCACTCAGCTCGACTGGGAGTGCGAGCTCGCCGTGGTCATCGGCCGGGCCGCCTTCCGGGTGACCGAGGAGGAGGCGTACGGCCACATCTTCGGCTACAGCGTCGTCAACGACATCAGCGCCCGCGACCAGCGCCGCTCGGGCCAGTGGTTCTTCTCCAAGGGCCAGGATTCCTACGCCCCCTTCGGCCCCGCCGTGGTCACCGCCGACGAGGTCCCGGACCCGATGGACCTCGACCTCGAACTGCGGGTGAACGGGGTCACCAAGCAGAAGTCCAATACCCGCCACATGCTGTTCCCCATCGCCCGGCTCATCGCCGACATCAGCTCGGGCGTGACCCTGGAGCCCGGCGACGTCATCGCGACCGGCTCCCCCTCCGGTGTCGGGGCCGGCATGGTCCCGCCCGAGTTCCTCGTGCCCGGCGACACCGTCGAGGCCACCGTCGAGATCATCGGCACCCTCGCCAACCCCGTCGTCGACGCCCGCTGAACCCCGCCCCACCACTCCCCCTCCACCCCGGCCACCGCCACCCCGGCCCCCGACCATCGAGGAGCACCCGTGCCGCCCCGCACCTACCGCATCGGCCAGATCGTCCCGAGTTCCAACGTCACCATGGAAACCGAGGTGCCCGCGATCCTGCGCGCCCGCATGGAGATCGCGCCCGACGACCGCTTCACCTTCCACTCCAGCCGCATGCGCATGACCCACGTGACGCCCGAGCAGCTCAAGGCCATGGACGCCGACTCCGACCGCTGCGCCGTGGAGCTCTCCGACGCGCGGGTCGACGTCCTCGGCTACGCCTGCCTGGTCGCCATCATGAGCATGGGCCTCGGCTACCACCGCACCTCCGAGGAACGCCTGCACACGCGCACCGTGGAGAACGGGGCCCCCGCCCCCGTGGTCACCAGCGCCGGCGCCCTGGTCCACGGGCTGCACACGATGGGCGCCAAGAAGGTGGCCCTGCTGGCCCCGTACATGCGCCCGCTCACGCAGACCGTCGTCGACTACCTCACCCACGAGGGCATCGAGGTCCTCGACCACCACGCCCTGGAGATCCCGAACAACCTGGACGTGGCCGCCCACGACCCGGCCAGGCTCCCCGGCCTGGCCCGCGCCCTGGACTACGCCGACGCGGACGCGGTCGTCCTGTCGGCCTGCGTGCAGATGCCCTCGCTCGGCGCCATCGAGGAGGCCGAGCAGTTGCTCGGCAAGCCGGTCGTCTCCGCGGCCGTCTGCACCGCCCACCAGATGCTGCGCGCCCTCGACCTGCCGGCCGTCGCCCCCGGAGCCGGCCACCTCCTCTCCGGCGCGTACGCGGAGGCCCCCCTGCACCCCGGAACGCGGGCCTCGGGGTGACCGGAGGCGGCCCGGCCGCCGCCCCTCGATAGGATCACCACCCCACACCACGGGAAGGTGATCATGTCGGACAGCCCCCTCAGGCCCAGCTCGTTGATCAGTACGGTCTACGGGGCCTTCGTGCGCGGGAGCGGCGGCTGGATCTCCGTCGCCGACCTGATCACGCTCATGTCGGAACTCGGCGTGGAGAGCCAGGCCGTGCGCTCGGCCATCTCCCGGCTCAAGAAGAAGGGCGTTCTCGAACCGGAGCGCCGCGCAGCCACCGGGTACCGGCTCAGCCCGGCCGTCCACCCCGTCTTCGACGCCGGCGACCGGCGCATCTTCGCCAGCCTCGAACCGGCGGACCTGGCGGACGGCTGGGCCATGGCGGTCTTCTCCGTACCGGAGTCCGAGCGCTCCCACCGCTACCAGCTGCGGACCAGGCTGACCTGGCTCGGCTTCGGCAACATCGCCCCCGGCGTGTGGCTGGCGCCGGGCCGGCTCCTGGAGGACGCGCGCGACATGCTCGTCCGGCTCGGCCTCAGCGAGTACGTCCACCTGTTCGCCGCCGCCGACTACGCCGCGTTCAGCGACCTGCCGGAGGCGGTCAGCTCCTGGTGGGACTTCCCGGCGATCCAGGCCCAGTACGCCACGTTCACCGGGGCGTACGCACCGGTCGCGGCGAAGCTCGCCCTGCAGGACGGCATCGACGCCGCCGAGGCCTTCCGCCACTACGTGCCGATGCTCACCGAGTGGCGTCGGCTGCCCTACCTCGACCCGGGCCTCCCCGCCGAGCTGCTCCCCGCGGACTGGAACGCCGTGGGCGCCCGGCAGGTCTTCCAGCAGCTGCACGAGGTCCTGGCGGGGCCGGGCCTGCGGCACGTACGGGACGTGACGGGCTCCTCCGAGGAGCGCCCCTCCTGAGGGAGCGCTCCCTCAGGACGATTCGCGGACCGAGGGGGTCGTCGGAGACCACACCCTGGGGAGGGTCGGAGACGACCACGGCGACCGCGTCGGTCCGGCGGGTGACCAGGTTGCGGGCGGCGGCGTTGGGTACATAGCCCAGTTCGCGCACGGCCCGCAGGACGACCTCGCGGATCTCGGGCGCGACCGTGGTCTCCCCGTTGACGACGCGGGAGACGCTCGATCGGGACACGCCCGCGCGGGCGGCGACCACTTCACCCGTCTCGGCGGCCTGCAGCCAGGCGATCTCCCGGGCCGACCACAGACGGGCGAGCACCGTGTCGTCGATCTGGGCGAGCAGCCGCCAGGCGGTGGCAGTGGAGGCCACCGGCCCGAACACATCGCCCTGATCCCGCAGCACCGCGAGGTCGGTGATCGTCTCTCCGCCATCGGCGATCATCGCCGAAAGGTCCACCGCGATCCGGCCGGGATCGTGTCCGGTCCCGCGAGGCCGCAACGGCCGCAGCACGGCCGTATACGCGGAGGTCAGCCCGATCGCATCGGCTAGATCTGCGAGCAGGCGTGCCCCGGCATGCCCGACCGTTCCCGAACCGTCCGCCGTGACATGGACCGTGGAACGCGAGCCGATAGCCGGCACGTAGAAAGCGCCCTCCGCATGGACCGACAGAACCCCTCAGCAAGGTTCATCGTCCCAGGCCAGGAAGACACTTTCGGGTTTTCACCCCTCAGCCGCCACCTTCCAACTGAAACGGGGAGGCTCGGGGCCGAATCAGCCGGCAGTGCCCCGGGCGCGGGCGATGAGCCCGGCGGCGATCACCGCGGCGAGCTCGTCGAGCAGGGTTTCGTCCACCGGCAGATGGAAGGCGAACAGCGCGAGGAACAGCGGGCCGCCCAGCAGCAGATGGGCCACCGTCGGGTCCTGCGGCCCGGGCAGTTCCCCCCGCTTCTCGGCGCGCTCCAGTATCGCCGTGAGGTCGCGCCGCTCCTGTGCGATGAAGGTGCCCTGGAAGCGGGCGACCAGCGCCGGGTCGCGGGACATCTCGACCATGAGCGCGGGAGTCAGCATCCGGGCCGCGGGCGTCGAGAGGCGCTCAAGGGCGAGGCCCGCCATCGCGCGGACGTCGCCGCGCAGGGAGCCGGTGTCCGGTGGCGGCTCGATGTCCATGCCGTGCACGGCCGAGGCGAAGAGCAGCTCCGCCTTGGAGCCGAACCTGCGGTAGATGGCCGCTTTGCCCACACTTGCACGGTCGGCGATCTCGTTCATGGTCACCCCGGCGTAGCCGACCTCCGCGAGCAGTTCGCGCGCGGCTCGGAGCACGGTGCTGTCGATCTGACTGTCTCTGGGGCGCCCTAGTCGCGGTGTCGGGTTCGGCATGACCCAAGTTTACGATACCCGAGTTCCGGAACTCGGGTATCGTAACTGCCGCTGGACGCCCCACCGGCGCCCCGCATACACCGCCGCGCGGGACGAGAGAGCGCTTCGCCGGGTGTACCCGGAGCCGGCGAGCGCGGATCTCATCGAGGGAAGGGACGAGAGGCGACGTCATGCGCAGTCACAGGACAGATCCGAAGATGGCCAGTTGTGACAGCTGGCTGCCGCAGTACCAGTGGCGCACCCACCACGGCCGGAGCGTGCCAGCCGAACCCGAGGTGGTCGCGCGGGCGGTGCGCGAGGTGCAGCCCGCGGAGATGTACGCGCTCAGGCCGCTGGTCTTCGTGCGCAGCATTCCGGCCCGTCTCACATCCCCCGACAAGGAGCGGTATCTGGACCGGGCCGCGCCCGTCGTCGACGGGCTGTACGAGGGGGTGGGCGCCTTCCAGCTCCAGGACGACCCGGGCGGGGACCTCGTCGTCGGCTTCGTCGGACAGCCGTGGTCCCTGCGGCAGAAGTGGCTCACCCTGACGCCCGACGAGTACCTGGAATTCGACGAGCCGGGGCACATCAAGGGACTGATGGCCTTCTCGGTCGCGAGCCAGGGCGCCGGGACCTACCTGCACACCGAAACCCGGGTCTTCGGGACCGACCAGGCGTCCGTACGCCGGTTCCGACCCTACTGGCTGCTGATCGAACCCTTCAGCAGCCTGATCCGCCACGACTGGCTGGCCGCGGCGGCTCGCAGAGCGGGAAGCCGACCGCGGCAAATGAGCGGCCCAGACAGACCGGGAGACCAGGTTCGCCAACCAGATGGCCCGCGCCGAGGTCCGGCTTGCAGCCACACTCCTGGGCGACGAACTCCCGACTAGATGATTGATTCCAAGGCTTCAGTGGTCGTAGACGGTCAGTGATCGGATGACCGGTCCACCGGTCTTGTGGTTGTGCCATATCGCGGCGGTCAGGGCGAGGAGTCGCTGTAGGACGCGCACGGTGACCCCGGCGGGTGTGCGGCCGCCGTGCCGTTCGAGGTCGAGTTGTCCCTTGAGGGTCTGGTTGACCGACTCGATCAGCTGGCGCAGTGGCTTGAACAGTTCGGCTCCGGCCCGCTCGGGTTCACCCTTGCGGGCCGGCCGCAGCAGCCGGACCCCCAGGTCGGCGAGGTCCCTCTCGAAGGCACGGCCGTAGTAGTTCCTGTCCGCCAGCAGCGTCGGTGGTGGCCGGTTGGCGAGCAGTCCCGGTTCTACCTGGAAGATGTCCAGCAGCACTTCGCGTTCGACGGCTTTGGCTCCGGTCAGCGCGAAGGCAATGGGCAGGCCGTGCAGAGTGCAGACCAGGTGCAGGCGCAGGCCCCAGAAGAACCGTGAGTGGCTGGCGCAGTAGCCGTACTCGGCCCATCCGGCCAGGTCAGAGCGTTTCGCGGTCTCGCGGGAGCGTCCGCACTCCACCGGTGTGGAGTCCACGATCCACACGTCATCGCCCCACAGGGCGGTGTCGGTGGCCAGCTCACGCAGGACCTGCCTGACCAGGCCCGACGCCCGCCGCAGCCGCTTGTTCCAGCCCGGCTGCTGCGGCAGGTACGGGAAGAGATGCCGCAGGTGAGCACGGGCATGGCGCAGCCAGCGGGCCTCGGAGACGAAGCCCAGCAGGGCCTGCATCACCGCCAGGGTGACCAGTTCCGCATCGCTGAGCTTCGGCTCCAGACCCACCCGCGGCCGCCACGGAGCAAGATGCGGCGAAGCCTTCAAAAGGTCATCGACCCGCACGTACAGTGCAGTTGCGAGGGTGTCTATCTCGGTCGTCACAAACTGAGAGTGGGCACCCTCGCGTCCGTTCAGCTACCCCTTGGAATCAATCATCTAGGCGACAAGCCGCCGCCTATACCTTCATCACCCACCCGGACCCGGGCATCAATCTGCCCTGCACACTGCTGCGGGCTCTGACTGCAGAGACGAACCGGTGAGCCAAACAGTCACACTCCCGAGTACCCGCGGTGGACTGCACGGGCATCGGCACGCAAGACTGCGACACCAGAGCCTCCTGATGCTCGGTGATTCGACACCAGCGAGCTGTTCAGGCGGCCCTCCTCGCATGCGCCGAGCACCCGACGACCACCCAATCGAGACGGCCGTCCAGCACCAAGCCCCAGAGCATTACAACAAAAGCTACTTACGCGTCGGGGTGCTCCGGCAGGGCGAGCCAGTCCGACCAGGAGATCTCTCGGCCGAGGAAGCGCGGCTGCTCGAACGGCCAGTCGGCGGCGATCCACTGCGGCACCAACTCGTCGAGGGCCTGCTCGACCTTGCTGCCAACCAGCTCGTCCACCACCCACCAGGAGATATCGCCGTCCGCTCCGGCCCTTTCCGGTGGGTCGATGTAGACGCAGCCGAGCAGAGCCGTCTCCGCCGCGTCGAACAGCGCGTAGTTGAAGGACTGGTGTGCGGCGATCTCCTTCTCGTGTCGCAACAGGTCGGCCTGGTCGGCCTCGTAGGTCATGGTGGCCGCGGGCCAGCCCCAGGCTGGGCCGTAGATGGTCCACAGCCGCTCGCGCGAACCCATCACAGCCGGATAGTCGAGCGGGGTGTCCGTCTCCCGGATCGGCCGCAGGTGATGACCACTGCCCGGCAGCGGTACCAGGACGGGATGGACGAAGTTATCGGGGAGCCAGCTCATAGCGCCCGACCGTAGCAGCGCGCGGCCGTCCGCTCCCCTGGATTTTCCCCGCATACCGCCAGGCCCTGCTCTCGTGCTGGGCAGTGCCCGCGATCACCCGATCGAGACTCCCGTTCGATCGACAGACTCCATGATCGGTATGGCAACGGCTTCTTGGACAAGGTTCATCGGCCCAGGCCAGGAAGGCACTTTGGTGTTATCACCGCTCAGCCGCCACCCTCCAACTGAAAGGGCGAGGCTAGTACGCTGATCGACATGCAGCTTGGGTACAGCTTCCGCCTGTACCCGAACGGTCCTCAGCGCTCCGCGCTGGCCAAGGCTTTTGGGTGCTCTCGGGTGATCTACAACGATGCATCCGCGCTCGTGAGACCGCCCGCACATCAGGCGATGCGTTCCTGAAGACCGGTGACCTGTCCAAGCTGCTGATCACCGAGGCGAAGAAGACCGAGGAACGCGCCTGGCTGGGCGATGTTTCCGCCGTGGTCTTGCAGCCCCTCAGGGGCTTGGACACTGCCTACAAGAACTTCTTCGACGGCCTCAAGGGCAGGCGCCCCTGCATGGGGGCACCACGGTTCAAGTCACGCAAGGACAACCGGCAGGCCGTACGGTTCACCGCCAACGCCCGATGGAAGATCACGACCGGCGGCGACCTGTCGTTGCCGAAGATCGGGGACGTGCGGGTCGAATGGTCCCGCACCCTGCCGTCTATCCCGTCCACGGTTACCGTGGTCAAGGTCGCGGCCGGCAGGTACTTCGCGTCGTTCGTCGTGGAGACCGGGCCGGATGAGACGCTGCCCGAGGCGACGCCGGAAGTCGGCATCGATCTGGGGCTCACACACTTCGCGATCCTTTCGGACGGCACGAAGATCGAGTCCCCGCGTTTCCTGCGCCGGGCCCAGAAGAAGCTCAAGCGGGAACAGTGTCGCCTGTCCCGCAAGGCCAAGGGCAGCAACAACCGGGCCAAGGCCCGCATCAAGCTCGCCCGCGCTCAGGCACGGGTGACCGACGCGAGGCGCGAGCTCCACCACCAGCTCTCCACTCGGATCATCCGTGAGAACGAAGCGGTTGCCGTGTGGGAGTGCGGGTACTGCGGGGCCGTCCTGGACCGGGACATCAACGCGGCGGTCAACGTCGGGAATCCCCCTCCCCTTAGGTCCTGTCCGGCGGATCAGAGACGGACCGGGAGGCGGTGGGCCGGGGATGAGCCGTCGGCGGGTATGGAGCCGCGCGTCGCCAGGACCTCGCCTGTGTCGGCGAACTCCCAGCGGGTCGCGTGCTTCCTGTCCTTGAACGGCCATTCGACGCGGACGACAGGGCGGCTCAACAGGCTCTCGAACCAGCCGGCGCACCGTTCCGCGAGCTCCTCGACCGTGCCGGAGGCCCGGAAGAAGCCCTGCTCGGGCGACTCGTGAAGGTTGAAGAGCTGGTCGCAGACCTTCCCGGCCAGCACGTGTGTGCCGTAGAAGTGCACGGCCCACTCGGCGAGCACCAGTCGGCGCGCCTCATCGAGAAGGCTGATATGGACGAGGAACGACGACTCGTCTTCGGGCCGTCCGACCTGGCTGGGAGCCCACGGCACCCGCCAATCAGCGGCCCGGGCTCGCAGGGCTGCCAGGAAGGCGAGTTCGGCCTCGCCGAAGTCCCAGGGCTCCTCGCCGTACTCCTCCGGGTCCTCGACCTCGAACCAGCTATTGACGTCCACGGGGTGACTCTAGAACCACCGTGTGTCTCGCGTGTCACAGGCGGAGCCATAGGCGGATTGCTGCGGTGGTGACGGTGCCGTGGAAGACGTAAGCCGCGCTCCCGCAAAAGTTGAGAATTGTTCACTTTCCATTGACAGGGCGGGTCCGGGGACCCGAAAGTGCCGTGAGCAGTGCGCCCGACGGCGCGCGTCCCCGTACCCGTGCGTGCCGGGGATCACGTGCGTCCCCGAACGAAGCGAGTCCGCATGCCCGCGTCCGTACCGCCCGTGTCGCCCGTGTCGCCCACGACTTCCGTACCGCCCGCGCCCCGCTTCCCGGCCGGTTTCCGCTGGGGGGTCTCCGCCTCCGCCTTCCAGATCGAGGGCTCGCCCACCGCCGACGGCCGGGGACCCTCTTCCTGGGACGCCTTCACCCGGGAGGAGGGGCGCGTCAAGGACGGCTCGCACGCGGAGGTGGCCACCGACCACTACCGCCGCTACCGCGAGGACGTGGCCCTGATGGGCGGACTGGGCGTGGACGCCTACCGGTTCTCCGTCTCCTGGTCCCGGGTCCTGCCCGAGGGTCACGGGGCCGTCAACCGGGCGGGGCTGGACTTCTACGACCGGCTCGTCGACGAGCTGTGTGCCGCGGGGATCGACCCGGTGCCCACCCTCTTCCACTGGGACACCCCGCTCGCCCTGGAGGAGCGGGGCGGCTGGCTGGAGCGCGACACCGCCGAGCGGTTCGCCGCGTACGCCTCGGTGGTCGCGGAGCGGCTCGCCGACCGCGTGCCGATGTGGATCACCATCAACGAGCCCGCCGAGGTGACCCTCCTCGGCTACGGCCTCGGCGAGCACGCCCCGGGCAAGCAGCTCGTCTTCGACGCCCTGCCCGCCGCCCACCACCAGCTGCTGGCCCACGGCCTGGGCGTACAGGCGCTGCGCGCGGCGGGCGCCCGCCACATCGGCATAGCCGCCTCGCACAGCCCCGTGTGGGCCGCCGGCGAGAGCGAGGAGGACCGGGCCGCCGCCGCGTTGTACGACACCCTCACCAACCGTCTCTTCGCCGACCCGATCCTGACCGGCGCCTACCCGGACGGCCTGGAGTCCCTGCTGCCCGGCCCGGTGGCCGAGGACCTCAAAGCGATCTCGGCCCCGCTGGACTGGTACGGGGTCAACTACTACAACCCGATGCTCGTCGGCGCCCCCACCCCGGCCGGCACCTCCGCCTTCGGCGGGATCGAGATCCCCTCCGGCCTCCCCTTCGGCATCCGGGAGATCGAGGGGTACGAGCGCACGGACTTCGACTGGCCGGTGGTCCCTGACGGGCTGCGGGAACTGCTCGCCACCCTGCGCGAGCGCTACGGCGACCGGCTGCCGCCGCTGTACATCACCGAGAACGGCTGCTCGTACGGGGACGGGCCGGATCCGGGCACGGGCCGGATCGAGGACGCGCGCCGGATCGCCTACCACGAGGGCCACGTGCGCGCCCTGCACGAGGCGATGGCCGAGGGGGCCGATGTCCGCGGCTACTTCATCTGGTCGATCCTCGACAACTTCGAATGGGCGGAGGGCTACCGGCAGCGGTTCGGCCTGGTCCACGTCGACTACGAGACCCTCGCCCGGACCCCCAAGGAGTCGTACGCCTGGTACCGCGACCTGATCAAGAGCGGCAGGTGACCGCCGGGCCGAAGGCCGAGGCGGCCAGGGAGAGCGCCACGCCGCCCGGCGGCCGGTGGGTGAGCGCGCTGTCCCTGGCCAACCTCGGGGTGTGGGTCGGCTGGTTCGGCCCGCTCCAGCTGCTGCTGGCCCGCCAGGCCGAGCTCCTCACCCCGGACCACAAGGCGTCCACCCTCGCTCTGGTGACGGGGCTCGGCGCGGCCGTCTCGATGGTCGCCAATCCCGTCTTCGGAGCGCTGTCCGACCGTACGACGGCGCGCGCGGGCCGCCGCATCCCCTGGGTGGTCGCCGGGGTGACGGGCGGGGCGGCGGGCCTGGTGGTCCTCGGGCTCGCGCAGAGCGTCGTCGCGGTGATCGCGGGCTGGTGCCTGGTGCAGCTCGCCCTCAACGCCGCCTTCGCCGCGCTCACCGCGGCCGTCCCCGACCAGGTCCCGGCCCGGCAGCGCGGGCTGGTCGGCGGCTGGCTCGGCGTCTCCCAGGTCATCGGGATCCTGGTGGGCACGGCGCTGGCCACCGTCGCGGGCGGGATCACCGCCGGCTACCTGGCCTGCGCGGCCTTCTCGGTCCTCGCGGCCGTGCCGTACGTGCTGATGCGGCGGGACTCGGTGCTCGCCCCCGCCGCCCGGCCGGCCTTCCGGTGGCGCGGCTTCCTGACCGGTTTCTGGATCGACCCGCGCCGCCATCCCGACTTCGGCTGGGCCTGGCTGACCCGGTTCCTGATGAACCTCTCCTACTCCATCAGCACGATGTACCTGCTCTACTACCTGACCGACGCCGTGCGCTACCGGGGCGACGCGGACACCGGCGTCCTGATCCTCACGGCGCTCAACGCCCTCACGCTGCTCTCCACGGTGGTGATCAGCGGCATCCGGTCGGACCGCAGCGGCCGCCGCAAGTCCTACGTCATCCGGTCGGGGCTGGTCATCGCCGCGGCCACGCTGCTGCTCGCCGTCTGGCAGACCTGGACCGGCGCGATCGTGGCCTCGCTCATCCTGGGCCTCGGCTTCGGCGTGTACACGGCGGTGGACTTCGCCCTGCTCACGGACGTGCTGCCGACCGCCGAGGACCGGGGCAAGGACCTGGGCGTCATCAACATCGCCAACGCGCTGCCGCAAGTGCTGGCCCCGGTGATCGCGGCCCCGGTCGTCACCCACCTCGGCGGGTACACGGCCCTGTACGCACTGGCGGGAGCCCTGGCCCTGGCGGGATCGCTGCTGGTCAGACGCATCCGCTCGGTTCTGTAGGCGTCCGTGGGCGTCCGTGGGCGTCCGTGGGCGTCCGTGGGTGGGCCGCACCCTCTGCCGCACCCGTATCGGCACCCGTATCGGCGCCCGTATCGTGAGACCCGGCACATTTCTCACCCTTTTGGTCCGATTTGGACCAAGCTTGTGTGGTTCGGTTTCCGAAGCGACAGGGAGAGACATGCGACGCGCCCACGGCCGTACGGCCACCACGCGGATCGCCCTGCTATCAGCCGGTACGGCTGCCCTGCTCGGCCTCTGCGGCCTCTCCGCCGGTTCCGCGGCCGCCGCGGGCACGCCCGCCCCGGACCGGCCCTCCGCGCCCACGGCGACCGCCCCGGCGGCCGTCGGGCAGCAGGTCCTCTCCACCTTCACCGTCGCCTATCCCGCGGCGCCCTACCGGACCCACAACATCGCGCGCGCCGTGGAACTGATCAACGGGGCCGTCGTCCAGCGGGGCGACATCTGGAGCTTCAACCAGGCGGTGGGCGAGCGGACCGAGGAGAACGGCTTCGTCGACGGCATCATGATCAACGACGGCCGCTACGTGAAATCCCCCGGCGGCGGAGTCTCCGCGGTCGCGACGACCATGTACAACGCCATGTTCTTCGCGGGCCTGAAGCCGCTGGAGCACGGGGCCCACTCCTTCTACATCGAGCGGTACCCGGAAGGCCGCGAGGCCACCGTCGCCTGGGGCACCCTCGACCTGCGCTGGCAGAACGACTCGGGACACCCAGTGACCGTCCGGGCGTCCTCCACCTCCACCTCGGTCACCGTCACCCTGCTCGGAACGAAGCAGTACGACGAGATACGCGCGACCAAGGGCCCGCGGACGCACATCACCCCGCCGGCGAAGCGCATCGTCACCGGCCCCACCTGCGAGCCGCAGACCCCGCTGGAAGGGTTCGACGTCTCCGTCGACCGCGTCTTCGTCCGGGCCGGCCACGAGGTCGGCCACGAGACGTTCCGTACGCACTACACCCCGCGCGACGAGATCATCTGCGCCCCGGAGTCCCCCACGGCCACGCCCGGCGCGACCCCGTCTAGCACGCCCGGGACCCCGTCGGGCTCCCCCGGGACCCCGGCCGCGCCCGCACCCCCGGCCTCCGCCGCACCCACCACGTCCACCACGCCGGCCGCACCGGTCACACCCGCCGCGGCCGCCGCGTCGTCCGGCACGGGCGCGGCGCCCACTCCGTAGGGCCGTCCAGCGCCTAGGACGGCTTGACGGAGGACCAGGCGGTGACCGTCACCCGGCCGTCGCAGAAGGCGAACACGCCGTCGTCCATGGCGATCTGATGCTTCCCGGCGCCGAGTACGCCGATGACCACCGTCGGGTAGGAGCCCGGGGTCGCGCCGGACTCGCAGTAGCCGTCCGCCTCGCCCTGGACCTGGACGAAGGTGAGCTTCGTCCACGCGCGGGCGCCCGGGGCCAGCACCACGTTGGCCGCGGCGGGGCCGGTGTGGGTGGTGGCCAGCGGCTGGTTCTTCTCCGGTGAGCCGTTGCCCGCCGCCGCGACCGTCGGGAACCCGTACACCTTGCAGGAAGACGCGGAGGTGTTGGTGACGGAGATGACGGCGGCCCCGGTTCCCGTGCCCGACGGGCGGACGTCGGCCTGGTGCGCCTCGGAGACCTCGATGTCGGCGACCGTGCAGGGCTTCTTCGTCACGCCTCCGGTACCGCCGCCGGAAGAGGCGGAGGGGGAGGAGGGGCCGCCGCCCGAGGGCGACGCGCCGCCCGTGGAACCTCCGCTCCCGCCGCCGCTGGTCGTTCCGCCCTTGTCGCCGCCGGTGGGGGTGGGCCCGGCCGGCCGCGAGGCCGCGGGCGGCGCCGCCGGGTCGACGGCCGCGCCGCCGTCGCCGGTCGGCGTGCAGCCCGTCATCAGAGCCGCAGCCGCCAGGGCCGTCGCCAGGGCTGCCGCGGTCCGGCCGATGCCTGCTGTGTACTGCATTGGGTGCTCCCCGAGGTTCACGACCGGCACCGCACCGGCACTCGCGTGCAGGGACACGCTCCCCTGACCCGAGCAGGTTCCCGCCACACACCCCTGTGGCGGTTCCGTGACGCGCCCATGACGAACGGCCACCACCCGGCGGGCGGCATTCCGGCATCCCGGACGCCTGACGGAGCCGGCCGAATCCGCCCGGCCCTCACGGCAAAGACCGTTATGGTACGAGGCGGTCAATTCCAAAAGGAGTGAGCGAGCTTGTCCAGCGACCGTCTCATGCGTATCCGCAGCGCCGAGTTCCAGGCCATGGCCGAGAGGGTCCTGCGGGTCACCGAGCTCACCTCGCGCCTGAACGTCCTGCCCTTCGAGGACGAAGCGGGCAAGGCGGAACTGTTCGAACAGATCCTCGGCAAGGCACTGCCGCCGAGAGTCACGATCTATCCCCCCTTCTACACGGACCACGGCCTGCGACTCGACCTCGGCGAGCGCGTGTTCATCAACCAGAACTGCACGTTCCTGGACTACGCCGGCATCCGGCTCGGCGAGCGCGTGATGGTCGGTCCTAAGGTCACCTTCATCACCAGCGGCCACCCGGTCGATCCCGAGGAGCGGCGGCTGTACCTCACCGGCGCGCCCATCGACGTGGCGGAGAACGTGTGGATCGGCGCCGGTGCCACGATCCTGCCCGGCGTCAGCATCGGCCGTGATGCCGTGATCGCCGCCGGCGCCGTCGTGGCCGATGACGTTCCCCCGGCAAGCCTGGTGACCGGCGGCAAGGCGACCGTGAACCGGCGCTGGTGACGGCCCGTCCGGGGCCGGACAACACACCTAGCCCTTGCTACGGGCGGTCGTCGACCTCGTCGGGCGTGATCAGGATCTTTCCGCGCGCCTCGCCCCGGTGGAGCCGGTCGATGGCGTCCGGGGCCTCGGCGAGTCGGCAGGTGAGGTGGACGGCCGGGGACAGGGTGCCGTCCTCGACGTGCCGCCGCAGGACCTCCAGGTCGGCCTGACGCTCGGCGGAGATGAACCCCTTGAGGCCGTGGCGCACGAACGGGTTCAGCAGCGCGGCCCACAGGACCCGGCCCATGCCGCCCAGCCAGGGACCGCCGCCCTCGCCGCCGATGATCACGAGCGTCCCGCGCGGGGTGAGGGCGCGCCGCAGGTGCGACAGGGCCCGGTTGCCCGCGATGTCCAGGATGAGGTCGTAGCGGCGGACGCCGTCCGCGAACTCCTCGCGGGTGTAGTCGATGACCTCGTCCGCGCCGAGCCCGCGCACCAGTTCCGTCTTCGTGGTGCTGCACACTCCGGTGACGTGCGCCCCGTACGCCTTGGCCAGTTGCACCGCGAAGGTGCCGACCCCGCCCGCGGCGCCGATGACCAGGACCCGCTGCCCCGGCCGTACGCGCCCCGCGTCGCGCAGCGCCTGGAGGGCGGTGAGCCCGGAGATCGGGAGGGCCGCCGCCTCCGCCAGGGGCATCCCGGCAGGCTTGTGCGCCAGCTTGTCCTGCCGGGCGGTCGCGTACTGCGCGAAGGAGCCCTCGCAAATCCCGAACACCTCGTCCCCCGCCCGGAAGGCACTCACCCCCTCGCCGACCGCCTCGACCCGCCCGGAGACCTCCCGGCCCCGTACGGGCACGCTGGGTGCGCGCAGCCCGTAGCCGAGGAGCCGCAGCAGGTAGGGCTTGCCGCTCATGAGGTGCCAGACCCCCGCGTCCAGGGCGGCCGCCCGGACGGCTATGAGCACCTCTCCCGTGCCCGGTCTCGGCGTTTCGACGTCCCTGAGCTCCAGTACTTCGCTGGAGCCGTACGTGTCCTGCACGATCGCCTTCACGGCGCCGTCCCTTCCTCGTCTGCGTCGACTGCGTCGTCCCCGTGCTGAAATACCTGTTCGAGCGGCACTGCGAAGACGCGGGCGATCCTGAACGCCGTCTCCAGTGAGGGCGAGTAGCGGCCCTTCTCGATGGCGATGACGGTCTGGCGGGTCACGCCGATGCGCTCCGCCAGCTCCGCCTGGGTCATCTCCCCGTGCTCGAAGCGCAGGATCCTGATCCGGTTCGTGATGCCGGTCGGCTTCACCACGACTGGAACCCCCGGCGGTAGGCGGCGAGCTTGACGAGCGAGCCGAGCACCGCCGAGAGGACGAAGCCCAGGTAGAGGGCGTTCGAGATCCAGAAGCGGTCCGCCCCGGCCATCGAGAGGATCAGTGCGGTCACGGCCCCGATGGCGAGGAGGGACTGCCCGGCGTGCTCGCCGAGGAGGCCGATCTCCTTGTCCCGCTGGTCCTTGACGTCGGCCTCGCCGGGCTTGGCCACCGCCACGGCGATGTTGAGGAGGATCGTGGCGGCGATGGCGCCCCCGACCGTCCAGAGCAGCGGCGCGACGTACGGGACCTCCGTGAGGGGGACGCCGTCGCCGGACCGGCCCGTCGCGAACCGGCCCAGCACGAGGGCCAGGTAGACCGCGTACCCGACGATCGCGACCACCCCCATGATCCATGCGCGCTTCTCTTCGAAGGCCACGACCGCACCCGCTCCCGTGTAAAAGAACTTTGACATCACGAAGGTAAAAGGATTCATACCTGGTGTCAATGATTCCTTACATCCCCGTCGTGGAGGCGGGGCCCGGACCCCCTGTCACCCGGGCGCGCGGCCCCGCTGGCACCACGGCCGCACCCCGGGCTTGCTGGACGCATGAGACCAGAAGGACCGGAAGCACCGGGGACGGCCCCGGGACAGAGCCTGAGCACCCCCAGGGCTGCGGGGCTCGCGGGGATCCTCTTCGCCGTCCTCATGGCGGCGGCGATCGTGCTGGCCCGGATCGGCCTGCCCGAGGGAGGCGGCGCGGCCGAGGTCGAGGTCACCTCGGGGCAGCGGGACGCGGTGACCACGGCGCTGGAGCTCGTCCCCTTCGCGGGGATCGCCTTCCTGTGGTTCATGGGCGCACTGCGGGAGCACTCCGGCGAGGCCGAGGACCGGTTCGTGGCCACGGTCTTCCTGGGCAGCGGGCTGATCTTCGTCGCCAGCCTCTTCGGCGCCGCGGCGGCCGCCGGGACCGTGCTGGACGCCGACCAGCCCCAGGAGTTCGGCCGCCACTTCGCCTACAACCTGCTGACCACGTACGGGATGCGGATGGCCGCCGTGTTCGTGTTCGCGACCTCCACGATCGGCCGCCGGATCGGGGCCTTCCCGCGCCCGCTGACCCTGGCCGGATACCTCGCCGGCCTGGTGCTGCTGGTGGCGGGCTCCTCCTTGCCCTGGTCCGAGCTGGTCTTCCCGGCCTGGGCCCTGGTCGTGAGCCTGTACGTCCTGCGGTCGGGCCGGGGCCGCCTCCGCCCGGCCCCCTGACGGGCGCCGGGGCCTCACTCCAATGGCCGTCGCGGGCGGGCCCCCCGGCACCACCGCGCGCACGCTGGTCCGGGAAGCCCAGGGGGGCACCGAAAGGACACCACCTTGCTGAGGCTCGTCGTCGATCTCAACCGGTGCCAGGGGTACGCACAGTGCGCCTTCCTCGCCCCCGACGTCTTCGCGATGCACGGGGACGAGGGACTGCTCTACGATCCGCAGGCCGAGGAGGCCCAGCGCGAGCGCGTGGCCCAGGCCGCGGCCGCCTGCCCCGTGCAGGCGATCCTCGTGGACGATCTGGACCTGCCGGGCGGCGCCGCTCCGCGCACCGCGGCGGCCGCGGCCTCCGGCACCGGAGGGGCGGCCTCCGATGGCTGACACCGCCCTGGACCAGCTCAAGCGCTCCGGCCGGATCGTGGTCGTCGGCGCCTCGCTGGCCGGCCTGCGCGCCGCCGAGGTCATGCGGGAGAAGGGCTTCGCCGGCTCGCTGACCCTGATCGGCGACGAGCCCCACGAGCCGTACGACCGTCCGCCGCTGTCCAAGCAGGTGCTGCTGGGCAAGGCCGACGCCGAGCACACCCTGCTCCCCCGACGCCTCGACATCGACGCCGAATGGCGCCTCGGCGTCGCGGCCACCGGGCTCGACATGGCGGCCCGTACGGTCAGGCTCGCCGATGGCGAGGAGGTCCCGTACGACCGTCTCCTGATCGCCACCGGCGTCCGGGCCCGGCCCTGGCCGAACGAGGCCGAGGGCGAGCTCGGCGGGGTCTTCACCCTGCGCACCCGCGAGGACGGGGCGGGCCTGGCCCGCGCCCTGGCGGCCGGACCGCGCCGGGTGCTGGTCATCGGCGCCGGGTTCACCGGCTCCGAGATCGCCTCGGCGTGCCGGGAGCGCGGGCTGGACGTGACCGTCGCCGAACGCGGCGACGGCCCCCTGGTCGGCGCCCTGGGCGGAGTGATCGGGGCGGTCGCCGCAGAACTCCACCGGGAGAACGGCGTGGACCTGCGGACCGGGATCATGGTGACCGCCCTGGAGGGCGACTCCACCGGCCGGGTGCGGGCCGCACACCTCTCCGACGGCACCACGCTGGAATGCGACGTGGTGGTCGTCTCGCTCGGCGCCCAGCGCAACACCGACTGGCTGACCGGCTCCGGACTCGGCGCGGGTCCGCGCGGCATCGCCTGCGACGCGGGCTGCCGGGCCTTCGACCTCCGCGGGATCGTCACGGACGACATCTACGTGGCGGGCGACGTGGCCCGCTCCCCGCACGCGCTGTTCGGCTACCAGTTCCTCTCCCTGGAGCACTGGGGCAACGCCGTGGCCCAGTCCGAGACCGCCGCCCACAACATGCTGAGCGAGAGCACCGATCGCCGGCCGCACCTGTGGGTGCCGGCGTTCTGGTCCTCGCAGTTCGGGGTGAACATCAAATCCGTCGGCGTTCCGTCGATGGGCACCGAGATCATGTTCACCCAGGGCTCCCGGGCCGAGCGCCGGTTCACCGCCGTCTACGGCTACCAGGGCCGGATCATCGGGGCCGTCACCTTCGACAACGGGCGCTGGCTGCAGTTCTACGAGAAGCAGATCGAGGCCAGCTCGCCCTTCCCGCCCCCGTTCACCACGGTGGACCGGCGCCCCGACGGGCAGCGGCCGATCCCGGCCGACTTCCCCGACCCCTCCGTGCCCACGCACGGCCCGACCATCACCCTCAGCGGGTACTCGCCGGCCGACCGCCGGATCGCCACCTTCACCCCCGCCGGGCACTGACCCGCACGTTCCCGGAGGACCCCCATGGCCCACGGCATCCTGAGCCAGATCCTGGACTATTCCAGCCGCGCGAACCCGTACCCGCTGTACGAGGAACTGCGCAAGACCCCCGTCTTCCACGACGGGACCGGACCGTACGTCATCAGCACCTACTACGACATCCAGGGCCTGCTGCACGATCCGCGGCTCAGCTCCGACGCGCGCAACCTGGCCGCCACGGCCGGGGACCCGCTGGCCGAGGGCGGGGAGACCGAGGAGACCGCGCTGCCGCCGAGCTTCCTGAAGCTGGACCCGCCGGAGCACGACCGGCTGCGCCGGATGGCCAACCGGCCCTTCGGGCCGCCGCACTCCCCGCGCCGCGTCGACGGGATGCGCGGGGGGCTGAAGGACATCGTCACCGGTCTCATCGACAACCTCGGCGACACCGAGAAGATCGACCTGGTCGACCAGTTCGCGTATCCGTTCCCGGTGACGATGATCTGCCAGCTGCTCGGCGTACCGCACGAGGACGAGCCCAAGTTCCACGTCTGGGCCGACACCCTCGCGGCCAGCCTGGACCCCGATCCGGACGCCGATCCCGCCGAACGGCAGCGCAAGACCCACGACTCCCGCATGGAGCTGGGCATGTACCTGGCCGGGCTGATCGAGCAGCGGCGCAAGGACCCCAGCGAGGACATGCTCTCCCAACTGGCCGCGGGACACGGGCCGGACGAGTCCATGTCCACGATGGAGCTGCTGAGCACGGCGGCCCTGCTCCTGATCGCCGGCCACGAGACCACGGTCAACCTGATCACCAACGGCATGCTGACGCTCCTGCGCAACCCGGACGTACTGCGGGATCTGAAGGAGGAACCCCGGCTGGCCGTGCCGCTGGTGGAGGAGCTGCTGCGGTTCGAGCCGCCGGTGCAACTGCTGCCGCAGCGCACGCCGTTGGTGGACATCGAGGTGGGCGGGGTGACCATCCCCAAGGGATCCTCGATGTGGCTGATCCTGGCCTCCGGCAACCGGGACCCCCACCGCTTCGAGAACCCGGACCGCTTCGACCCGCACCGCAAGGACATCCAGCACCTGGGCCTGGGCAGCGGCATCCACAGCTGCTTCGGCGCCCCGCTGGCACGGCTGGAGGCGCAGCTCGCGCTGAGCGAGCTGGCCCGGCGGCTGGAGAACCCGCGGCTGCTGGAGGATCCGCCGCCCTACCGGCAGAACGCGGTGCTGCGCGGGCCCCGGCACCTGCAGATCGCCTGCGACGGGATCCGCGACTGAGCCGGCATGGATCCGGCACCGAGCGGGCCCCGATCCGGCATGGATCCGGGGCCCGCTCGCGGCTACCAGCCGAAGCGGCGGTCGACTTCGCGCTCGAACTCCTCGAAGGTCAGTACGTCGTCGCCGTCCGCGTTCGCCCGGTCGAAGAGGGCCGAGGAGGTGTCCACGTCGCCCACGGCCCAGAAGGGGAGGTCCCCCTGGGCGGCGAGGGTGGGGCCCTTGCTGCGCAGGGCCGTGATCACCTCGACCCTGGTCAGAACCCCGTCGCTGTTCAGGTCGAGCGCATCGAACAGCTTGCGGGCCTTCTCACTCATGACGTGGTCCTCTCGATGGGCGGCTCGGTGCGGGAGACCACTGGGCGGCCCCCCGGGCCGTCAGCCTATGACCCGCCCCGCCGCCACTCGCCTCCGGTGTCCCCCACGCCACCCGGAGAGGGTGGCGTGGGGGCGGGGTGCCGGCCCGGCCCGCTACCGCACACCGTCCGCCAGGGCCGCGGCCGGTGCCTCGCGCTGGTGCGGGACCGGCGAAGCCGGCGACACCGCCGAGACCGCCGCTCCCGCGGCGAGCGGTACGGGGCGGGAGTCCTCGTGCTGGAGCGCGACCGTCCGCGTGGGGGCGGGGATCGAAATGCCCTCCGCCCGGAACCGGCTGTGCAGCCGCTTGATGAACTCGTGCTTGATCCGGTACTGGTCACTGAACTCGCCGACGCCGAGGATCACCGTGAAGTTGATCCTGGAGTCCGCGAAGGTGTGGAAGCGTACGGCCCCTTCGTGGTCGGGGACCGCGCCGTTGATGTCCGCCATCACCCCGTCGACCACCTCGAGGGTCACCTGCTCGACGTGCTCCAGGTCGCTCTCGTAGCCCACTCCCACCTGGACCATGATCGACAACTGCTGTTCGGGCTGGGTGAAGTTGGTCATGTTCGTGCGCGCGAGCCGCCCGTTGGGGATGATCACCAGGTTGTTCGACAGGTTGCGGACCACGGTGTTGCGCCAGTTGATGTCGACGACGTAGCCCTCCTCCCCGCTCGTCAGGCGGATGTAGTCACCGGGCTGCACCGTCTTCGAGGCGAGGATGTGCACGCCCGCGAAGAGGTTGGCAAGGGTGTCCTGCAGCGCCAGGGCGACCGCCAGACCGCCCACGCCGAGGGCGGTGAGCAAGGGCGCGATGGACACGCCCACGGATTCGAGGGCGACGAGCAGACCCATCGCGAGCACCAGGACGCGCGTGATGTTGACGAATATGGTGGCCGATCCGGCGACTCCCGTCCGCGCCTGGGCCACGGACTGGACGAGGCCGGCCACGACGCGGGCCACGCCGATCGTGGCCACGAGGATCAGCAGCGCGGTCAGCGAGTGGTTCACCCAGCCGGAGACGCGCGGACCGAGCGGCAGCGTCGAGGCGGCCACGGCGGCGCCCGCGATGACGGCCGCCGCCGGTGCGAGGGTGCGCAGCGCGTCGACGACGATGTCGTCGCCGCTCCACCGGGTCCTGAGGGCGTGCTTGGACAGCCATCGCACGAGGGCGCGCAGGAGCAGCCCGGCGAGCCCGCCCGCGGCCAGCGCGACGCCGGCGATGAGCCAGTCGTGCAGGACGAGGTCCCGGCTCAACGGACGTCCTCCGCCCCTCGCCGGAGCGGGGAGGCGAGGGGCGGCCCTGCGGGCCGCCGGATGAGGGGTGGTGTGGTCACCTTGTCACCTGTCAGTTCGTCGTGCTGGATGCCGCGTTCGCGCATGCGTACGCATCCGGAACGGACGTCCCATCCTGCCCCATGGGCAGCGCGGAGCCGAGGTGGGGCCAGCCTGGTGCAACGCTCGGTCAGGGGCACGGCTCGGTCAGGTGCTCGGTCCGGGGGCTCGACGCCGTCAGGCGTCCCCGCCCCGGCCCGATTCGTCGCCCAGGGCCCCGGGCGGCTCGGCCGCCGCCGGGTCGAGGATCCGGTTGAGGAAGCTCCTGGTCCGCTCCTGCCGGGGATCCCCGACCACTTGGGCCGCCGGCCCTTGCTCGACGACGACTCCGCCGTCCATGAAGACGACCCGGTCCGCGACCTCGCGGGCGAAGCTCATCTCGTGGGTGACGACCATCATCGTCATGCCCTCGCCCGCAAGGACCCGCATCACCGCCAGCACCTCGCCGACGAGTTCGGGGTCCAGCGCCGAGGTCGGCTCGTCGAAGAGCATCACTTCCGGGCCCATCGACAGGGCCCTGGCGATCGCCACCCGCTGCTGCTGGCCGCCGGACAACTGGGCGGGGTACGCCTCGGACTTGTCGGAGAGGCCGACGCGGGCGAGGTTCTCCCGGGCCACGGCCTCGGCCTCGGCCTTGCCCCTGCCCAGGACGCGGCGCTGGGGCAGGGTGAGGTTTTCGCGCACGCTGACGTGCGGGAAGAGGTTGAACTGCTGGAAGACCATCCCGATGCGGCGGCGTACGGCGTCGATGTCGACGTCCAGGTCCGTGACCTCGGTTCCGCCGACGAAGACTCGGCCCTCGCTGGGCTCTTCGAGCAGGTTCACACAGCGCAGCAGCGTCGATTTGCCCGAGCCGGAGGGCCCGATGACGCACACCACCTCGCCGCGGGCGACTTCCAGGTCGATGCCGCGCAGGACGTGGTTGGCGCCGAAGGACTTGTGCAGTCCCCGGATCTCGATCTCCGGGCCGTCCGTGGCCGTCGTGTCCACCGCTGGGGCCTCCTGTGGCATGTCTTCCTCACACGGCCTTGTCCGCGCGGGCTTCCAGGCGGCGCACCACGAAGCTCAGCGGCACGGTCACCAGGAGGTAGCACAGGCCCGCGACCAGAATCGGGGTGGAGTTGGCGGTCTGGCTGGCGAGGTCCCGGCCGAACTTCGTCAGTTCGCGCTCCGACAGCGTCACGCCGAGGAACAGCACGAGCGAGGAGTCCTTGAACAGCAGGACCAGTTCGTTGGTGAGGGGCGGGATGACGATGCGGAAGGCCTGCGGGATGACGACCGAGACCATGGCGCGGGCGTGCGAGAAGCCCAGCGAGCGGGCGGCTTCCATCTGCCCCTTGGGTACCGCCTGGATGCCCGCCCGAATCGTTTCCGCCATGTAGGCGGCGGCCACCAGTCCCAGGCCGATCGCGACCTTGCCGTACGTGCCGCCCGGGATCTGCGTACCGGGGAACGCCAGGGGCACCGCCACGCCGACGAAGATGAAGATCAGCAGGGCCGGGAGGCCCCGGAACAGCTCGATGTAGACGCTCGCGACCCACCGGTACGGGGCCACGGAGGACAGTCGCATCATGGCGATGACCAGGCCGAGGACCAGGCCGAGGAGGAACCCGGAGGTCGTGTAGATCACCGTGTTGCGCAGGGCCGTGGTGATGATCTCGGGGAAGAGCCGTAGCGCCAGGTCCTTCTGGGCGAACTGGTTCTGCAGCCTTTCCCAGTCCGCCGAGACGCCGATCAGCACCAGCGCCGCGACGAAGAGCGCGTACTGCAAGCCCTGCGAGACCCGGCGGCGCTGGCGCCGGGTCAGCCGGGAGGTCACGGGGTGGTCTGGGGCAGCGGGCCGATCCACTGCTCGTAGAGCTTCTTGTAGGTGCCGTCGGCCTTGGCGTCGGTGATCGCCTTGTCGATCGCGGCCACGAGGGCGGTGTTGCCCTTCTTCACCGAGAAGCCGTACTGCTCGCCGGTCTCGATGTTCTGCCCGAGGGTGAACTCGGCGGCGTTTTTGGGGTCCTTGAGCCAGCCCTGGACCACGGGGTAGTCGATGACGACGGCGTCCACCTGGCCGGTGCGCAGGCCGTTGATGACCGCGTCCGAGCTCTCGAAGGCGACGGGGTCGAAGCCCTGGGCCTTGGCGTAGCTCTCGCCGGTGGTCTCGGCCTGCGCGCCCAGCTTCTTCCCCTTCGCCTTGAGGTCGGCGAGCGAGGTCACGCCGCTCTTCTTGGTGGCGAGCAGCGCCTGTGTGGCGTCGAAGTAGGGGACGGAGAAGTCGACGTTCTTCTTGCGCTCGTCGGTGATCGTCATGCCGGCGGCGGCGAGGTCGCACTCGCCGGAGTTCAGGAAGGCGCCGGTCTTGAAGTTCTCGAAGGGGGTGTCGAGGATCTTCTGCTCGACCTTGAGCCGGCTCGCCACCAGGTCGACCAGGGCCACGTCGAAACCGACGACCTTGCCGTCCTTCTCGAACTGGAACGGCGGATAGGGCAGGTGGGTGCAGGTCGTCAGTTTACCCTTCTCCACGACGGGCACTCCGCCGGCGGCCTCGCCCGGGCCGTCTTCTCCCGAGGAGCATCCGGCGACGAGGAACGCGCCCGCCGCCGCGGCGGCGACGCGGATGCGCAGGCTGCCGGCGCGCCTGCGGTTTCCTCGCGTGCAGTTTCCTCTGGCCGTCCGGAACACGGTTGACCTCCACGAGTGCGGGTCGAGCGGCGATCACGGGACGGGACCGTCCGCCGAGATCGTAAGCCACGGGCGGCGCCCGTTGAGGGATCTCCGGCGATGCGTTGCGGGGACGCCGGGGCGCACCGCGCGGATCCGGCCATGATCACTGGGCCGCCCGCAGGCGCCGGTCCACCGGCCCCGGTGTCCCCTCGCGCGGGTCGGGCCGGGGCGGGTTCACCGGAGCCCGCCCCGGCGTCACTTCCCCGCCGCCGGAGCCGTCGGCGCTGTCAGGGGGCGAGCTCGCGGCGGCGCCGGCTGATCGAGTCGGGGTCCCAGCCCGGACGGGGTACGGAGGCCAGCAGCAGCCGGGTGTAGGGGTGCTCGGGGGCGGTGAGGAGCTCGGTGACCGGGCGGTGTTCCATCGTGCGGCCGCGGTACATGACGAGCGCCTCGTCACAGACGTAGCGGACGACGGCCAGGTCGTGGCTGACGAAGACCAGGCCGATCCCGGTGTCGCGGCGGATGTCGGAGAGCAGGTTGAGCACCTGCGCCTGTACGGACACGTCCAGGGCGGACACCGCTTCGTCGAGCACCAGGACGGCGGGTTCGACTGCCAGCGCCCGTGCGATCGCGGCGCGTTGGCGCTGCCCGCCGGAGAGGCGGCGGGGCAGGGCGGCGGCCTCGCGGTCGCCGAGGCCTACCTGGGCCAGCAGTTCCCGTACGCGTGCGGCGCGGGCCGTCCGGTCGGACATGCCGTGCAGTGTGAGCACGCCGTCGACGGTCGCGCCGATGCTGATCCGCGCGTCCAGGGAGAGGTAGGGGTCCTGGAAGACGATCTGGACCGCCTTGGCGCGGGCCAGCCGGGCCGGCCTCCCCCGTACGGAGGCCGCCAGCGGCCGGCCCTGGACCAGGATCTCGCCCGCGTCGGGGCGTTCCAGGCCGATCAGCATCCGGGCCGTGGTGGTCTTGCCCGAACCGGATTCCCCCACGATGCCGAGCGCCCCGCCGGCCCGTACGCAGAACGACAGGTCGTCGACGGCGACGACCTCCGTCCCGCCGGTCCGGTAGGTCTTGCGTAGTCCGCTCACCCGGAGGAGTTCCGCAGGAAGGTCCGGGGCGGTGTCCTTGCTCGGACGGTTGCTCAACTGTCCTCCTTCAGGCTGATTTCGGCGGCGCGGTGGCAGGCGACCTCGGCCGGGCCGTGCGGCAGGAGCTGCGGCGGGGACTGGTCGCAGCGGCCCGGTTCGGCGAACCGGCAGCGGGCTGCGAAGGCGCACCCGGGGGCCGACTCCAACAGCCCCATCGGGGCGCCGGGGATGGGGGTCAGGCGGGCCAGGGGGCCCGCGAGGGGCGGGGAGGATCCGAGCAGGCCCGCGGTGTAGGGGTGCCGGGGGGAGGCGAAGAGTTCCGCCACGGGAGCCGTTTCGACGATCCGGCCCGCGTACATGACGTAGATCCGGTCGCTGACGGAGGCGGCGAGCTCGATGTCGTGGGTGATGAGCAGGAGCCCGAGGCCGCGTTCGCGCTGGAGCCGGCCCAGGACGGCCAGGATCTCGGCCTGGGTGCTGACGTCGAGCGCGGTCGTCGGCTCGTCGCAGAGCAGGAGCCGGGGTTCGGCGGTGAGGGCCGCGGCGATCACGACGCGCTGGAGCATGCCGCCGGAGAGCTCGTGCGGGAACTGGTTCAGGTGGCGGACGGGGTCGGGCAGGCCGACCGCGTCGAGCAGTTCGGCGGCCCTGACGTTCGCCCGGGCCTTGGACCAGCCGTGCACCAGGCGCAGCGGTTCGGTGAGGAAGTCCCCGACCCGGCGTACCGGGTTGATGGCGGCCCGCGGGTCCTGGTAGATCATCGCCGCTTTGTTGGTACGGACCTCGCGCAGGCTCGCGGGGTCGGCGCCGACCAGGTCGGTGCCGTCGACGCGGACCCGGCCGCCGGTCTCGGAGCCCTGCGGGAACAGGCCGAGGGCGGCGCGGGCGGTGACGGACTTGCCCGAGCCGGATTCGCCGACCAGGGCGACGACCTCTCCGGCCGCGACGGTGAGGCTGACCCCGTCGAGGAGGGGGCGGGCCATCGCGGGGAGCGTGACGCGCAGGTCTTCGTAGGCGAGCAGTGTCATCGGGAGTCCCTCCCCGCGAGCCGGTCGCCGAGGTCTTCCCCGACGACGTTGAAGGCGACCACGACCAGGACGACCGCCACGGCCGGCGCGATCGCGGAGAGCGGCTGGCCCTGCAGGACGGCCGCCTGCCCCTGGTTGATCATGGCTCCCCAGTCGGGGGTGGGCGGCTGTACGCCGAGTCCGAGGAAGGAGAGGGCGGCGAGGTCGAGCAGGGCGTAGCCGAAGTTCACCGTCGACTGGGCGAGCAGCGTCGGGGCGATGTTGGGCAGCAGCCTGCGGACGGTGACGTACAGGGGCGAGTGGCCCTGCACCTGGTAGGCGGCGATGTAGGGCCGGGACTTCTCCCGGACGGCCAGGCCCCGTACGAGGCGTGCGGTGTACGGCATGTAGGCGATGGCCATGGCGATCACCGGAGCCGTCATCCCCTTGCCGAACAGGGCCACCGCCAAGATCGCGAGGAGTAGCGCGGGGAAGGCGAACAGGACGTCGAGAACGCGGCCGACGGCGGTGTCGATCCAGCCTCCGCGCCAGGCGGTGAACAGGCCGACGGCGACGCCGAGGACCGTGGAGAACAGGACGACGGCGAGCGGGCCGGCCAGGCTGGTCCGGGTGCCGACGATGAGCGCCGAGAGCGTGTCGTGGCCGCCCTGGTCGGTGCCCAGCCAGTGCTGGGCGCTCGGCCCCAGGAGGGTGTCGCCGAGCTGTCCGAAGGTGGGGTCGTACGGGGCGATCCAGGGGCCCAGGATCGCGACGAGCACGAACAGGACCAGGAGCGTCAGGCAGGTCCGCTGGAGCCGGCTGCCGCCGAGGCGGCGCAGCCGGGCGAGCGGGTCGCGCCGGGCACGGGGGGTGCCCGGGGTACGGGGGGTGCCCGGGGTACAGGTCGTGACGCCCGTTTCGGGAAGGGTGCTCATCGGGCGCTCCCCGCCGCGGCCGTGCGCGGATCGATCAGTGGGTGGAGCAGGTCCACGAGGGCGTTGACGATGACGAAGGCGGCCACCACCAGCAGCACGATGGCCTGGACGACCTGGAAGTCGAGCTGGTCGACGGACTGCACGAGCAGCGAGCCCACGCCGGACATTCCGAAGGCGGTCTCGACGATCGCGGTGCTGACCAGCATGCCGGAGACCAGGAGCGCGGAGACGGTGACGATCGGGCCGAGGGCGTTGCGCAGGACGTGCCGCCGGATGACGGTGCGCCGTGGCGCTCCGCGGCTCAGCGCGACCTCCACATGGTCGCGGCTCAGCTCGTCGAGCATGGCCGAGCGGGTCACGCGGGTCACCAGGGCGGTGAAGGTGACGGACAGGGCCGCCGCCGGGAGGATCACGTGGTGCAGCCGGTCCATGAGGCCTTCGCCGTTGCCGATGGTGGGGAACCAGCCCAGCTGCACCCCGAACACCGACCTGAGCAGCAGGGCGGCGACGAAGGCGGGTGCGGCCGCGCCCACCGTGACGAGGAGCATCAGGGAGCGGTCGGTGCGCGAACCCCGGCGCAGCGCGCCGATGATGCCGGAGCCGATGCCGAACACGGCGATCATCAGGCCGGATACGGCGATCAGCAGCATGGAGGAGGGCAGCCGCGACCAGATGACCGCGGAGACGTCCTGGTGGAAGAGGTAGGAGCGGCCGAAGTCGCCGTGCAGCACCCCTTCGAGCCAGTTCCAGTACCGGACCAGGAAGGGTTCGTCGAAGCCGTACTGGCTGCGCAGTGCGGCGAGGTCCTCCGGGCTGGGGCTGCGTCCCTTGACGAGGAAGCTGGCCGGGTCTCCGGGGGCCAGGAAGAGGGAGGAGAAGACGAGGAAGGAGGTGACGAGCAGGGTCGCCGCCATGCCGGCCAGGCGGCGCAGCACCCGTACGGCGCGGGTGGTCGCGGCCGTCGCCGCGGCCGTCATCCCTTGGCTCCGATCTCGGCCGCCCACGGGTAGTAGAGGTAGGCGATGGAGGGCTGGACGCCGGTGATCTTCTTACCCATGAAGACGCTGACGGGCAGGGTGTACAGGGGCAGCCAGGGCAGTTCGCGGGAGGCGATCTTCTGCGCCTCGGCGTTGGCGGCCGCGTGCCCGGCGGGGTCGTGGGCGCCGACGGCCTTCTGCACGGCCGCGTCGAAGGCCGGGTCGGACCAGTTGCCGTAGTTGCTGAAGGCGCCGGTCTCCAGCGAGGCGAACATGTCCAGCGGGTCCGTGATGGACGTGTACCAGAAGGT
Organism: Streptomyces sp. GL_148; assembly: GCF_057834205.1. Taxonomy (NCBI): domain Bacteria; kingdom Bacillati; phylum Actinomycetota; class Actinomycetes; order Kitasatosporales; family Streptomycetaceae; genus Streptomyces; species Streptomyces sp. GL_148. The sequence goes on from NZ_CM174396.1 coordinate 314,778, forward strand.
GAGGAAGAGGTCGATGCCCTCGCGGGCCGCGGGGTCGGTGAAGAGGGTCGTGTACTTCTCCGCGGAGAGGGAGTCGATCCGCGGCTTCAGTCCGATGGCGGTGGCGGCTTGGGCGATGGCCTGGGTGATGATCGTGGTCTGCGAGTCCAGCGGGCTGGTCGCGATCACGATCTCCTGCCCGTTCACTCCGGCCTCGGCGGCGAGCGCCTTGGCCTTGGCCGGGTCGTACGGGTACTTCGGCAGGTCCTTCACGAGGGCTTCGCGGGTCGCGGGCGGAGCGTCGGCCCACAGGCTGTCGGTGACGAGGGAGTCGGAGACCTCGCCGACCCCGCCTGCGCCGGCCTTGACGATGCCCTTGCGGTCGGTGGCCATGAGGAGCGCCTGGCGGACCTTGGGGTTGCCGAGGGGGCCCTTGAGGTTGGCGACGACCTCGTCGGCGACGGTGGTGTTGCGGCCGAAGTAGAGCTTTCCGGCTTCGGTGGAGCCCAGCTGGGTGTAGGCGTTCGGCGGGACCATCCAGCCGCCGTCGACCTCGCCGCTCTGGAAGGCGTTGACGCGGGTGGTGGCATCGGCGAGGAAGACGAACTTCACCTCGCCGGACTTGGCCTTCAGCTCCTGGTTCCAGTACCCGTCGAACCGCTTGAGGGTGAGGGACTGGCCGGAGGTCCAGGAGGCGAAGGAGAAGGGGCCGGTGCAGTTCACGCCGGTCTGCGGATTGCCGTAGTCCTTGCCGGACTTGGCCAGGGTGGCGGCGGACTCCACGGTGCCGGGGCTGGCGGCCAGGTACTTGTTGAAGGTGGAGTCCGGCTTGGTCAGCGTGACGGTGACTTCCAGCGGGCCGGTCTTGTCGATGGACTCGACGTTCTTGTACTGGTTCGCCCAGACGCTGCCGGTCTCGGGGTCGAGGTTGCGGCTCAGGGAGGCGACGACGTCGTCGGCGGTGAGCACCGTCCCGTCGTGGAAGTGCACGCCGGGGCGGATCTGGTACACCCAGCTGGTGGGTGTGGGGTTGGTGTACGAGGACGCGAGGCCCGGGGAGGTCGTCAGGTCGGGGTTCCAGCGCAGCAGGCTCTCGCAGACGTTGGCGAGGATCTGGTTGGGCGGGAAGTCGAAGGAGTACGCGTAGTCGATGGTGGTCGGCTCCGCGTAGACGGACCAGGTGAAGGAGTCCACGTTTCCGGCGGCGGCGGGCGTCTTGTCCGTGATCTTGTACGCGGCGGCCTGGTCCGTGTCCTTGTCGGGGTTCGCGGTGCCGCTGCAGGCGCTGGTGACGAGCACGGCGGCCGCGGCGAGAGCGGCTGCGGCGCCGGTGCGGATGCGGTGGCCGCGGCCGCGGCCTCGGTGCAGGGGGGATCCCGATCGGGTTGATGACATCGTCTGACTCCCTGAGGGATGAGCTCGGTGGGGTGGGTGACGCTCGGCCGGAGGCGGACCGGCCGGTGAAGGTGCGTGCGGTGACCGGTCAGTCGGTCGCGGCGAAGACCAGTTCGCCGTCGATGTACGTGCGCAGCACGCGGGTGTCGGCGATCTCCATCGGGGGGTGCGCGAAGGGGTCGCGGTCGAGGACGACGAGGTCCGCGTACTTGCCCACCTCGACGGTGCCGGTGACCTCGTCGAGGTGGTTCACCCACGCGCTGCCGGCGGTGTAGGCGGTGAGGGCCTGGGAGAGGGTCAGGGCCTGCTCCGGGAAGAAGGGCGGCGCCGGTTCGAAGGTCCCGGTCGCGTTGGGGGCCTCGTCGGGTACGGAGCGGTTGACGGCGACGTGGATGCCCCACAGCGGGTTGGGGCTGCTGACCGACCAGTCGCTGCCGGCGACCAGGCGGGCGCCGGCGCGCTGGAGGTCGCCGAACGGGTACTGGAGGCGGGCCCGCTCCGGTCCGAGGAAGGGGATCGTGAGCTCGTCCATCTGCGGTTCGTGCGCGGCCCACAGCGCCTGGATGTTGGCGGCCGCGTCCAGGCTCGCGAAGCGGGCGATGTCCTCCGGGTGGACGAGCTGGAGGTGGGCGAGGTGGTGGCGGTTGTCGTTGGCTCCGTTGGCCTCGCGGGCCTCGGCGAGGGCGTCGAGCACCTCGCGCACGGCCCGGTCGCCCAGGGCGTGGAAGTGGATCTGGAAGCCCGCGCGGTCGAGCAGGGACACTGCTGCCGTGAGCACCTTCGGATCGATGAAGCTGAGCCCGGAGTTGTTGGTGGCGCAGCCGCAGCCGTCCAGGTAGGGCTCCAGCATGCCGGCGGTGAAGTTCTCGGCGATGCCGTCCTGCATCATCTTGACGCTGGTGGCTTTGAAGCGGCCGACCTGTCCTGTGCGGCGGCGCTCCTCGATGTCGGGTATCTGTTCCAGGCCGCGTTCGCGGTCCCACCACAGGGCGCCGACGACGCGGGCGCGCAGGGAGCCCTCGCGGGCGGCGCGCAGGTAGACGCCGTAGTTGTCGGGGTTGCCGGGGAAGGAGCCGATCATGGCGTCCTGCCAGCTGGTGACGCCGAGGGAGAAGAGGTGCTCCTGTGCGGCGAGCAGGCCCGCGTGCGCCTCGTCGGGCGTTGCGAGGGGCACGTGGTGTGCCACCAGCTCCACGGCGCCCTCCTGGAGGGTGCCGGCCGGGCTTCCGTCTTCCTCCCGCTCGATCCGGCCGTCGGCCGGATCGGGGGTGGTGCGGTCGACGCCGGCGATCTCCAGCGCCCGGGTGTTGACCCAGGCGCCGTGGCCGTCCCGGTTGGTGAGGAGGACGGGCCGGTCCGGGACCACCGCGTCGAGCATGGCGCGGGTCGGCGTGCCTCCGGGGAAGATGTCCATCGACCAGCCGCCGCCGCGGATCCAGGCCACGTCGGGGTGGGTCCGGGCGAATTCCGCGACCACGGCGAGGTAGCCGTCGATGGTGCGCTCCTCGCTCAGGTCGCAGCCGAGCATCTGGACGCCGGCCACCGCGGGATGCACGTGGGCGTCCTGGAATCCGGGGACGAGCAGTCCTCCCGCGAGGTCGACGACCTCGGTGTCGGCGTCCGCGAGGAGCCGTACGGCGGCTGCGTCGGCGACGGCGATGATCCGGCCGCCTCCGACGGCGACGGCGGCGTCGACCGGGGTCGGGGAGGTCCCGGTGAAGACCCGCCCCCCTACGAAGACGATGTCGGCACGCTGCCTGGTCTTGCCCATCGACGCATCCTTCGGCTCGGCGGGTGAGCCCCGCACGGCTGGTTCGTTGAGGAGGAGTGAACGGGAGCGCAACAGTGTTGTCAACGGTGTTGCGCTCGCTCTGTTCCACATCGTTACACTGGCCCCACCATGCCGAAGCCATCCGACACACCCGCCCGGTCCAAGCGCGCGGGCAGCCAGCTCACACCCGACGTGATCATCGAAGCGAGCCTGCGCATCGCGGCCCGCGGCAGCGAGGACGCCTTCACCGTCCGGCGCCTCGGCGAGGAGCTCGGCGCCGACCCGACCGCGATCTACCGGCACTTCCGCGACAAGGACGACCTGCTGCTGTCCGTCGCCGACCGCACGCTCGGCGAGGTGCTCGACAGCATCCCCGCGGGACTCGGCTGGAAGGACCGGCTGCGCGCGCTCGCCGAAGGCTCCCTCGAAGTCGCCCTCAGGTACCCGGTGGTCGGCTCGACCATGGCCAGCCGGACCACCCGCAGGACCAACGAGTTCCGTGTCGTCGAGCTGATCCTCGGCGCGGTGACGGAGGCCGGGCTCGAAGGGGCCGAGGCGGCCGTCCACTACCGGATGGTCGGCGACTCCCTGCTCGCCTACGTCGGCCAGCGCGCCGCCTACCTGCTCTTCGACCCGGAGATCCGGGCTGCCGACGAGTCCTCGTGGAGCCGCGAGTACCGGCTGGTCGACCCCGCCGGATTCCCCCACATCACCCGACTGAGCGGCGAACTGGCCGAGGTGACGGACGAACAGATCTTCCGGGCCAGGGTCGAGGCGCTGATCACCGCGATCGAGAACCGGGTCCGGGCGCTGCGCGGAGCCTGATCCGAGGAGCACCCGCCCGATCCGAGGCCCACCCGCCTGATCCGAGGACCACCCACGCGCATTCACCCCGTCCGCGGATACCTGTCCGCGGGCATCCGTCTGCCAAAAAGTGGCGCAACATCGTTGACAACGGTGTTGCGCCACCGCTCTACTCCCCTTCAGCCCGACTCCTTGCCGTCTCCGCAGGATTCCGAGAAGAGGGATCACATGCAGCACGCGCACCGGCCGGCCCACCGCGCCGGCCTTCCCGACCCGCTCCGCACCGCCTTCGCCGCCCACGCCGAAGCCCGTCGCCGGGACATGCCCGTCGCCGAGGTCCTCGGCGAACGCGCCGAGGACACCCGCCGCGAACGCGCCCGCCGGGCCGGGGAACAGCCCGCCTCCGACGGCCGTACGCCCAGCCGCCGCCGGATGCTCGGCGCCGCGGGCGCCGCGGCCCTCGCCGCCGCCCTCCCCGGCGGCCTGCTCACCCCGCGCCGCGCCGCCGCCGCGACCGGCGCCGCCGCCCCGCGCGTCGTGATCGTCGGTGCGGGACTCGCGGGACTGCGCTGCGCGCACCGGCTGTGGAACCAGGGCAACCCGGTCGCCACCACGGTGTACGAGGCCGACACCACGCGCATTGGGGGCCGCTGCTGGTCGCTGCGCGGGTTCTTCTCCGGCGGCGCGGTCCACGAGCACGGCGGGTCCTTCATCAGCTCCACCGACACCGCGGTCCTCGACCTGGCACGGAGCCTCGGCCTGCAGCGGGAGCTCGCCAACGGCGGCGAACTGCACGCCGGGGACTACGCCGGCTGGGTCAACGGGGGTTCCTACTCGGGGCTCCAGCAGCAGGACGACTGGATCGACGCCGCGTACGACGCGTTCAGCGCCTCGTACGCAGCCGCCGGCACCGCCCGCTACGACGGCTACACCGCGGAGGCGTACCGGCTGGACCACCTCTCATGCCTGGACTATCTCGACGAGATCGGGCTGGCCCCCGGCTCCCGCCTCGGCCAGCTGATCCAGGCCTTGCAGCTCCAGTCGGGCGGCGAGCCCGCCGAGGCCTCCGCGCTGGGCATGATCGGCTTCCTGGGGGCCTCGTCGGTCTTCGCCGGCGGGCGCGGCTTCGACGAGAAGTACCACCTCATCGGCGGCAACGACCAGCTCGTGAGCGGGATGGCGGCCCAGCTCCCGGCGGGCACGGTCCGCCAGGGATACCAGCTCATCGCCCTGCGCCGGGGCAGCGACGGCTCGTACACCTGCGTCTTCGACCACGGCGGCAGCACGGTCTCGGTTCCGGCCGACCACGTGGTGCTGGCCCTGCCCTTCAGCACCCTGCGCGACGTCGAACTCTCCGGGGCCGGCCTCTCCGCCCGCAAGCTGACCGCCGTCCGGCAGCAGGGCATGGGCCAGAACGCGAAGATCGTCACCGAGCTGTCGGCCAAAACCTGGCCGCAGCTCGGGTACAACGGCATCAGCAACACCGGCCCGGTCGGTTATCAGACGGCCTGGGACGGCTCGGTCGCGGGCGCCCCCACCGGAACACCGGCCCTGCTGGTCAACTTCCCCGGCGGGAACACCGCCCGCGACGTGCTCACCGGGCCGCGCACGGCCCGGCGCCCGCCGCCGACGTCGACTGGTTCCTCTCGCAGATCGAGCACGTCTACCCGGGCACCCGGGCCGCCTACACCGGCAGGGCGTACGAGGACCACTGGTCGCGCGCCCCCTGGCAGCGGGGCGCCTACCACTACTACAAGGTCGGCCAGTACACCTCGATCGCCGGGTGCGAGGGGCTCCAGGAGGGCCGGATCCACTTCGCGGGCGAGCACACCGACGTGGAGAACTCCACGCTGAACGCGGCCGTTTCCTCCGGCGAACGCGTCGCGGCCGAGATCAGCTGCCAGATCTGATCCCGGGCCGCGCCGCACACCGCACGGTCACCTCGGCGGGGTCAGCCGCTCCCACAGGAAGGTGTGGACCAGCGCCCCGTTGAAGGCGGCCTGCCCGTGGTCGGTGGCGCCCGAGTGGCCGCCGCCGAGGTGCTCGTGGAAGAGCACGGGGTGCCCCGACTCCCGCAGCCGGGCGGCCATCTTGCGGGCGTGCCCGGGGTGGACCCGGTCGTCGCGGGTCGAGGTCAGCAGGAGCAGCGGGGGGTACGGGGGCCCGTCCGTCCGGACCTGGTGGTACGGGGAGATCCCCTCCAGGTGGGGCCGGTCGGCCGGGCTGTCGGGGTCCCCGTACTCGGCGATCCAGCTCGCTCCGGCGAGCAGCTTGTGGAAGCGGAGCATGTCCATCAGCGGCACGTGGGCGACGACCGCGCCGAACAGCTCGGGGTCGCGGGTGAGCATCGCGCCCATGAGCAGCCCGCCGTTGCTGCCGCCTTCGATGCCGAGCTGGGCGGGGGTGGTGACGTCCCGGGCGATGAGGTCCCGGGCCACGGCGGCGAAGTCCTCGTAGGCCCGGACCCGGTTCGCCCCGAGCGCGGCCTTGTGCCAGTCCGGCCCGTACTCGTGCCCGCCCCGGATGCCGGCCACCACGTAGGTGCCGCCGCGCGCGAGCCAGGCACGGCCGGTGACGGCGCTGTAGCCCGGGACCATGGAGATCTCGAAGCCGCCGTAGCCGTAGAGCAGGGTGGGGCCGGGGCCGGTGCGGTCCTCGGGTCCGACGACGAAGTACGGGACACTCGTGCCGTCCGCGGAGCGGGCGAAGTACTGGCGGACGGCGAGGCCGGCGGTGTCGAAGAGGGCCGGGCCCTGCTTGACGGTCTCCTCGGCGCCGGCCGGGGCCGTACCCCGGTAGAGGGTGGAGGGCTGGAGGTGGCCGGAGACGTCCAGGAAGAACTCGTCGCTCACGTCCGGGTCGGTGCCGACCACGGAGGCCGTGGACAGCGGCGGTACGCCGGAGAGGGGGGTGCGGCTCCAGCCGTCGGGGCCCGGCCCGGGGGTCAGGAGCTCCAGCCGGGAGGAGACGTCGGCGCTGGTGGTGAGGATCAGGTGGTTGCGGGTCCAGCTCCAGCCCGCGAGGGCGGTGTGCTCGTCCGGGGTGAAGAGCAGCGCCGCCTCCCGCTCCCCCGCCCGGAAGGCCTCGAAGTCGAAGGCGAGCAGGCTGCCCGCGACGTGGCCGAGCCACGGCGACTTCGGCGCGACGAGGAGCCACTCGCGGTGGACGGAGGCGCCGGCGTCGTCGGGGACGTCGATCTTCTCGGGCCCGGCCGCCGGATCCGGGGTTCCGTCCCCGGGGAGGAGGAGCAGCTCCTGCTTCCAGAAGTCGATCTGCCGGTGGACGAAGTCCCGTTCAAAACCGGGCGTGTCATCGTGCCAGCCGGACGCGTTCAGGTCCGTCGGCCGGCCCTCGTAGACCGTTTCCGCCTCCGCGAGGGGGGTGCCGCGCCGCCACCGGCGCACCTGGAGGGGATAGCCGGAGACTGACATCGAACCGGGGCCGAAGTCCGTGCCGATCCAGACCCGGTCCTGGTCGATCCAGCCGATGGTGGTCCTGGCCTCGGCGACTTCGAAGCCGCCGGTGACGAACTCCCGCTGCTCCAGGTCGAACTCGCGCACCACACAGGCGTCGGCCCCGTCCCTGGACAGCATGACCAGGGCGTGGCGGTGATCGGGAGCCAGGACGGCGGCGCCCGCCCAGGCCCACTTCTCTCCCTCGGTCTCGGCGAGCGCGTCCAGGTCCAGGACCGGTTCCCAGTCGGGCCGCTCCTTGCGGTACTCCTCCAGGGTGGTGCGCCGCCACAGACCGCGTACGTGGTCGGCGTCCTGCCGGAAGTTGTAGAGGTGGCGTCCCCGCCGGCGTGTGTACGGGATCCTGCCGTCGTCGTCGAGGACCTCGCGGACCTCCGACTCCAGCACCTTGAACCCGGGGTCCGAGGCCAGCTCGGACACCGTTTCTTCGTTGCGTTCGCGCACCCAGGAGAGGGCGGCCTCGCCGGTGACGTCTTCCAGCCAGAGGTAGGGGTCTTCATCGCTCATCCGCCGATTGTGCAGGATCGGACGACGACGGGAATCTGACGGCAGGCCCCAACCCGTCCACGACCGAAAACCAGTTGCCCGGGGACGGGCGGGCGCCGACGATGGCCCCTCGTGAGCAGATCCCGCTTCGCCTCCGTACTGCCCGACCTCAGCCCCCTGCGGTCCAGCCCCGATTTCCGGCTGCTGTTCTACCAGGGCACGGTCACCTACTTCGGCTCGTTCATGGCGATGATCGCGCTGCCGCTCCAGATCAAGCACCTGACGGACTCGCCCCTCGCGGTCGGTGCGATGGGCGCGGTGGAACTGCTCCCGCTGGTGGTCTTCGGTCTCTACGGGGGTGCCCTCGCCGATGCCGTGGACCGGCGGCGGATGATCCTGCTGACCGAGGCCGGGCTCGGGGTGCTCGCCCTGGTCCTCCTGGTCAACGCCGCCCTGCCGAGTCCCCTGCTGTGGCCGCTGTACGTGGTCGCGGCGTGCGTATCGGCACTGACCGGCCTGCAGCGGCCGGCCATGGACTCGCTGATGGCGCGGATCGTGCCGCACGACCAGCTCACCGCCGCCGCCGCGCTGAACGGGCTGCGCTACCAGTTCGGCGCCATCGCCGGCCCCGCGGTGGCCGGTCTGGTCGTCGCGTACGCCGGGTACGTCCCCGCGTACGCGGTCACCGTCGCGGGGTTCTCCGTGTCGGTGCTGCTGTGCCTGCGGCTGCGTCCGGCTCCGCCCGCGCGCGACGCCGAGCGGCCCTCGCTGCGGGGGATCGCCGAGGGGGCCCGGTACGCGTGGAGCCGGCCCGTGCTGCTCGGCACGTACGCCGTGGACATGGCGGCGATGTTCTTCGCCTTCCCGAACGCCGTCTTCCCCTTCCTCGCCGACGAGCTCGACGCCGTGTGGGCGCTGGGTCTGATGTACGCGGCGGGCGCGGTGGGCTCGCTGGCGCTGGGGCTGACCAGCGGCTGGGCCTCGCGGGTACGCCGGCACGGGCTGCTGGTGGTGTGCGGGGCAGGGGTGTGGGGGCTGGCCATCGCGGCCGCGGGCTGGTCCGGGAACATCTGGCTCGTGCTGCTGTGCCTCGCGGTGGCCGGCGCGGGCGACATGCTCAGCGCGCTGGGGCGCGCCACCATCTGGAACCAGACGATCCCCGAGGAGCTGCGGGGCCGGCTCGCGGGCATCGAGGTGCTCTCGTACACCGTCGGCCCGCAGCTGGGCCAGGTCCGCGCGGGCACGATGGCCGGCTGGACCGGGACCCGTCCGGCCTTCTGGAGCGGCGGACTGGCCTGCGTGGCCTCGGTGGCGCTGCTGGCCGCCCTGCTGCCCAAGCTGATCTCCTACGACGCGGACACCGACGAGGACGCCCTGCGGCAGCGGGCCGCGAAGGAGCCGCAGCCGAGTGGAGCACCGGCCTGAGCCGGCGCCCTCATCCCTCGGGGGATTCCTCCCCCGAGGCGGGGCCGCGGCCCGCGAAGGCGGACGTGGCCACGGTCGTGGCGGTCAGGGCCAGCAGCAGTCCCCCGGCCGCCGCGGCCAGCGCCGGGCCCGGTCCCCACAGGGTCCAGGCGGCGCCGAAGAGCAGGGAGCCCGCGAACCGCGCCAGGGCCTGCGCCGTCTGGAGCACGGCCAGCCCGGTGGTGCGCAGCCCGGGCGGCAGCAGCGGCCCGGCCGCGGCCATCAGTACCCCGTCGGTGGCCGCGTAGAACAGGCCGAGCAGGCCGAGGACCCCGCACACGAGCGCGGGCCCCTGCGGCAGCGGAGCCAGGAGCAGCAGGAAGGCGCCGAGCAGCAGCAGGTGGCCGCCGAGGAAGACCCGGTGGCGGCCCAGCCGGTCGGCGAGCCGGCCCAGGGGTACGGCGGCCAGCAGGAACACGGCCGCGGTGCCGACCGCCAGCAGCGGGAACCAGGCGGCCGGCAGGTCCAGGCGCCGCTGGAGCAGCAGGTAGAGGAAGGCGTCCCCGACGGTGAACAGGCCGAGCACGGCGGCGGTCAGGCAGAGCCGCCGCAGGCCGGGGATCCGCAGGAGGGTGCGGGCCGAAGGCGTCCCGGCCGCCGGTGCGGGCGCGGGGCTCTCGCGTACGAACAGGGCCAGTACCAGGACGCCCAGCACCGCGAGGCAGCAGCTCACGGTGAAGACGGCCTCGTACCCGTCCACCGCCACCCACAGCACGCCGAACGCGGCCAGCGGCCCCAGCAGGGCCCCGGCCGTGTCCAGCGCGCGGTGCACGCCGAAGGCGCGGCCCTGCTCCCCCGGCGGGCAGGACAGTGAGATCAGCGCATCGCGCGGGGCGGTGCGCAGCCCTTTGCCGGTCCGGTCGGCGGCGAGCACCGCCGCCACCGACCAGGGGGTGGTGACCGCGAGCAGGGCCGCCTTGCAGGCGGCGGAGATCGCGTAGCCGGTGCCGGCGACGAGCTTGCGGCGCTGCGTGCGGTCCGCGACCCGTCCGCCCACGAGGCGCAGCAGCGCGGTGGCGCCCTGGTTGATCCCGTCCAGAGCGCCGAAGGCGAGCGGGGACATCCCGAGTCCGGCCACCAGGTACAGCGGCAGGACGGCGGTGACCATCTCGGCGGAGACGTCCGTGACCAGGCTGACCATGCCGAGGGCGAGCACCGTGCCGGGGACGGCCCGCAGGGGGCCCTTCGGAGCCGGAGGGTCTGCGGCGATGTCCGCCGCACGGCTGGTCGACAGGTACACGGGTGCCTCCTTTAGAACCAGGTGAGGGTGAGGGGGAAGGTGGTGGTGGCGGTGGCTCCGGTGGTGTCGGTGGCCGTGGCGGTGATCTGGATCGTTCCGGTGGCCCAGGGCTTTCCGGTGATGCGGCCGGTGGCGGCGTCGAGGGTCAGGCCCCAGGGGAGTCCGGTGGCGGCGTAGCGGACGGGGGGCTTCCCGCCCGTGGTGGTGAGCTGGATGGTGCAGCTCTGGTTGAACTTGCAGCTCTGCGGGCCGGGGTTGGCCAGCTTCAGATCGGCCGAGGTCGGGGTGGGGGTGGGGGTCGGCGTGGGCGTCGGCGTGGGAGTCGGGGTCGAGGTGGGCGTCGGGGTCGGGGTCGGGGTCGTGGAGCCGAACACCTCGCTGATCGGCTGGACGTTGGCGGCGTTCCCGGCGTGCGTGGCCACGGCGAACAGGTCCTCGAAGGTGCGCAGCAGGTTGTAGTGGTTGAAGGCCGTGGAGTACGTGCCCGTCTTGACGTTCGCCCCGTAGAACACGGTGGCGATCTGGTTGGAGCCGAGGAAGTTGTCCTCGTCCCAGGTCAGAACCAGCAGGCTGTTGTTGGCCTTCGCCCACTGCGCGTAGGCGTCGATGTTGTTCTTCGTCCAGGTGTCACCCGTGCCGACCGAGCAGGAGTGCATGTCGTTGCACTGGTTGGGGACGATGAACGACAGGTTGGGCAGCGCCGCGAAGTTGTTCTGCGGGAACTGCGCCCAGGTCTTGCCGGTGTTCAGCGGCACGTTCTTGAAGGCGAACCACGGGTTGTGCTTCTGGGCGTACTGGCCGTTGGTGCAGGCCGTGGAACCCTCGCTCGGCAGGTCCTCGTTGTACGTCGCGAAGGTCTTGCCGGCCGCGATCAGCTCCTGGCCGAGGTTGGGTGCGGTCATCGACTGCGGGGTGTAGCAGCCGTCCCCGGTGATGCCCTGGGTGGCGCCGGAGAAGAGGTTGAAGTAGTTCGGCTGGCTGGGGTGGGTCAGCGCCTTCATGCCGGTCAGGCTCGCGCCGCCGCTCGCGAGCTGGTTGATGTACGGGGCGTTGGCGCTGCCCATGATCTCGCCGTACTGCTTGTTCTCGTACACGACGACGACCACGTGGTCGTACGCGGGCAGTGCGGCCGTGGCCGAAGGAGCCGCGGAACCGCTGGTCGCCGCCTGGGAGTTGGCGATCGTGAAGGCGCCCAGCAGTCCGAGGGCGCCGAGGGCGCCGATCCCGGCGAGCAGGGCGGACCGGCGGACCCGGTGTCTCGCGCGGGCGGGCGCGCTCGCGCTCGGTGCGGTCGGGGGACTCAGTGCCATGGGTGGTTCCTCCTCGTGATGAGTGGTGTGGTGCGCGGGGTGAGGGGCCGGTGTCAGGTCCCGGCGCCGGGAGCCGGCGTCGGGAGCGGGCGTCACGCCTCGCGGCGGGCCGCGCCGGCCACGGTGATGTTCAGGAACCGGGGGGCGGGCAGCTCCCGGTCGCGGAAGTCCTCCGCGACCGCCGCCCGCACCGCGGTCAGCCGGGCCTCGGGCAGCAGGACCAGGACGCTCCGCCCCGGCCGCTGCCCGGGCGGCCAGGCGCTCAGGGCCCCGGCCCGGCGGGCGCACCCGACGGCCCGGGCCAGGTCGGCCGTACGGTCCTGCGTGCCGTCGGGGTCCGGCCGCAGGGCCAGCAGCACCAGGCGGGCCCCCGACGCGGCGGGGTCGAAGACCACGTACCGCTGGCGTTGCCGCCGGGGCTCCGGCCGGGCCGGGCCGTGGCCGAGCAGGAGGGCCCTGCCCGGCCGGGCGAAGAGGGCGCCCCGGCGCAGGGCGTCGTCGCCGTCCGGCAGCGCCTCCCCCATCAGCCGGGCCAGCCGCACCCGGTCCGGGTCCTCGCCCGCCGCCGTGTGGACGTCGGCCACCGCGAGCGCCACCGCGCAGTCGGCGGCCTCCTCCGTGGCCAGCCCGGCGGCTGCGGTGAGGGAGCCCTGCACGTGCAGGTCGGTCCCGCCACGGCCGTACCCGGCCCGGGCCAGCGCGCGCAGCAGTGCGTACGGGCGGGCGGCCCAGGGCGGGGTGGCGGGCGGCGGCCCGGACAGGGTCAGTGGTAGGTCGCAGCCGTCCGCGGGGTGGGCCAGGGAGCTGAGCCGTACGAGGCCGTCGGTGCGCGGGGCAGCTGCGGCCGCCACCGGCCAGCCCGCCGCCGCGACGAGGCCCGGGAAGCCCAGGTGGAAGGTGTAGGGGGCACTCCAGACGGCGGCCGGGGGGCGGCCGTGCGCGGCTTCCAGGGCGTAGGCGACCAGGCGGAAGAGGGGGTCGGCGGTGGCCCGGCGGGCGAGGTCGCCTCCGGCGAGGGCCTCGGGGCCGGTGTCGGCGGGGCCGGTGGCAGCCCCGCCGGGGCCGGTGGCGGTGACCGTGGCGGCGGGGACCGGGCCGGTCTGCGCGCCGCGGCCCGTCACCGCTCGTCCTTGCGGGCCAGCATCCGGTAGGCGTTGCCGCCGTCCGTGCGCCGGGCCGCGGCGGTGCGCAGCCCGTCGAGCACCGCCGCGGCGGCGAAGCAGGGCAGCGAGGCCAGCCGTACGGCTCCGGTGAGGGCGCGTCGGCCGGTGGTGGCCGGGGGCCCCCAGGGCCGGTCCGGGTCGGGTGCCAGCCGGGTCGCGGTCAGGGCCACCGCGCCGAAGAAGTCGTTGCCCTGGTGGGCCGGCCCGTGTTCCTCGGCGAGGACGGTGAAGCCCCGGTCGGCCAGCGCCTCGCGCAGGTTCGAGGAGGGGATCAGGTGCTGGTGCTGCGGCTGGAACCAGGGCAGCCAGGCCGGGCCGAGCAGTCGGGCCATCCGGGACTCGGGGTCGGGGAGTTCGATGGTGAGGTAGCCGCCGGGGGCGAGGACGGCGGCCGCCGTGTCCAGTTCCGTGAGCGGGTCGCGGGTGTGCTCCAGGTAGTGGTACATGCTGACCACCTCGTACTGGCCCGCCAGTTTGACCGCGAATTCCGGGAACTGGCCCTGGTACCCCGTCTCCACCCAGCCGCGCCGCTCGGCCTCGCGGACCCCGTCGCCCATGTCCAGCCCGTCGAAGCGGGTGTCGGGCCAGACGGCGCGGGCCGCGTTGCAGAAGTGGCCGTGCCCGGTTCCGACATCGAGCCATGACACGGGATCGGTGTGGGGGCGGAGCATTTCGGCCCGGCCGCGGTAGGCGGCGCCGAGCCGGCCGAAGACGGTGGCGGCGCCCTCGCCGCCGCGGCCGTCGTAGAAGTCGCGGTAGTAGAACTCCAGCCCCTCCGGGGAGAGTCGGGGGTTCTGGAAGACGTGCCCGCAGGCTCCGCACTGCTCCAGGGTGAACCGGCCGGGCTTGCCCTGGAGCAGGTCGGGCACCCGGACCCGGACGGACAGCTGCCCGGAGCCGCACCAGGGGCAGTCGGGCCGGCGCGGTTCGAGGAACCGCTCGGTCCCGGCGGCCAGGTCCGCGCGGTACGCCTGGACCGCCCCGGCCCGGACGGCGTCCTGCTCCGTGTCCCGCGCGGCGGCCGGGCCGTTGGTCGGCACTGCGGCCGGGCCGTTGGCCGCCGTGGCGGCCTCGGGTCGCGGCGTACGGGTCGTCGCGGCGGCCGTGCGCAGGGCCGCGCCGAGGGAGCGTACGGGCCGGGCGGCCGTGGCCCGGGCGAGGTCCCCGGGGCGCAGGGGTGCACCGCGCCGGCCGAGGACGAGGTAGGGCTGGATCCAGTACAGTCCCGCCGCGGCGGCCCCCCACCGGCCCTGGCGCACGGCGACCCCCGCCAGCAGGGCCAGCCCGGCGAGCTGCGCTGCGGCGAGCGCCCCGGGCGGCAGGCCCTGGGCCCGCAGCTCGGCCGCCCGGGCCGGCCCGCGCGCATCGACGGGTGGTCCGCAGCTCAGGGCGGGTGCGATGGCCAGTCCCGTGGCATCGGCGGCGTACTCCTTCACGCGCCGGATCACCGCCATGAGTTCCGCCACAGTGGCGGCCGGGCCCGCCGGGTCCACCCCGGCCCGCGCGAGCACCTCCTCGGCGACGAGCACGGCGAAACCGGCCCCGCGGCCCTCGCCGAGACGGTCCTGCCGGTAGCCGGCCGGGTCCACCAGGCGCAGCAGGCTGAGCACCCGCTCGGCGGGCAGGTCCCCGGGCAGCAGGTCCAGTACCCGCAGCCCCTCGCGGTCGGCGTGCGCGCAGGCGGCGAGGAAGGTGGCCGCATCGGGCTCGACCCCGCCGGCCGTGAGCAGGCGCCACCCGGCGGCGCGCGGCACCCCGCCGTTCGTGGACGCGGCCATGGACAGCACCGGGACCGCCCGCAGCCGGCGGGCCGCGCGCACGGTGCCCGCGCCGAGGGCGGCGAGCAGGAGGGCGGAGGTCCACCGGACGCCGGGCAGCAGGAGGGGCACGGAAAGGGGGATCCGGACGGGGGAAGGGAGCGGGGAGCGCGTCATACGAGTTCCTCCAACCGGTCGGCCGCGGCGGCGGCCCCGCCGGCCGCGGCGAATGAGGCCTGGATCCGCCGGGCGCCCCGACGGTGGCCGGGTTCGTCCAGTACGGCCGTCAGCGCGTCGCGCAGCTCCTCGGCCCTGGTCCTGCCGAAGCGCACCCGCACCCCGGCGCCGGCCTCCACTACCTGCCGGGCGACGATCGGCTGGTCGTCGCGGATCGGGGCGACCACCAGCGGCAGCCCGTGTGCGAGGGCCTCGCAGACGGTGTTGTGGCCGCCGTGGCAGACGACCGCGTCCAGGTGACGGAGCAGCTCCAGCTGCGGGACGCTGTCGCGCAGCAGTACGTTCCCGGGGACCGCTCCGACCAGCGGGGAGGGGGCCGCCAGGACCAACTGGACGTCCTTGTCGAGCCGTTCGGCAGCGCCCAGCACCGCGCCGTAGAACCGGCCCCCTGCCTCCTGGTTGAGGGTTCCCAGGGAGACGAGCACCCGTCGCCGCTCGGGATCCAGTCGCTCCCAGGGGAATCCGGGAACGGAGGGGCGGGACCCGAAGGCCGGACCGACGAAGGCGTAGTGCGGCGGGAACTTCTCGTCCCCTCCCACCAGTTCGCGGCTGGAGAACACCAGGACCAGCCGCTCCGAGAACCGCGGATCCCAGGAAGCTCCGGCCGGCTCGGGACCGGCCCCGCACTCCGTCAGCAGTCCGGCGATCTGCGCGGCCACCCACTCCCCGACCTTCGGGAAGTCCGCGAAGGGGTGGGTGAGTTCGGCGGAGGTGCTCGCGGAGGTCACCCAGGGCACCCCGAGCCGCCGCGCGGCGACCGGACCGGCCAGGGCCTGCTGATCGGCGACGAGCACGTCCGGCTGGAAGGCGCCGACCGCCCGGACCACGCCGGGGAGCATCGCCCGGGCCAGGGGTACCAACGCCTCCTCCCAGAGGAACCGCAGCGCCCCGACCCCGCGCAGATCGCGCCAGCGGGCGTGCAGCATCGCGTAGTCGCCGCCCGCCTCCGCGCCGGCGGAGAGGATCCGGGCGTGGTCGGGCAGCAGCCGGGCCAGCGCCCCGGGCGGGCCGGTCCAGGCGACCTCGTGGCCGCGGGCGGCCAGTTCGGCGCCGACCGCCACGGTCGGATTGACGTGCCCCGCGAGCGGCGGCACCGTGAAGAGCACCTTCACCGGACCAGCGCTCCTGCCCGCGGTCGCACCGTCGTCGGCGATGTCGACGGCGGCGTCGACGGCGATGTCGGTGTGAGTGCCCCCGCCGTGGCCGTGGCCGTGGCGTCGAGGTGGGCGAGCACGGCTGCTCGCAGCGCTCCGCTGTTCTCCTTCAGCACGTCGTGCCCGAGGCCCGGCAGGATCTCGACGGCGGTGACGTGCGGAGCGTGGCGGGCCAGTTCCAGCGCCCCCAGGACCAGTTCGGAGTGCTCGCCGCAGACGATCAGGACGGGGCAGCGCAGTCCGGCGTAGTCGCCAGGGGTGAAGGTGCGGCTGGCGGCGATGTCGTCGATGAGGGTAGTGCGGTTGAGCAGGTCGTCGGCGATGGCCGTGAGGTTGGCCGCCTTGCGCAGTCGCAGGGTGAGCAGCTCGGCGGGTACCGCGCTGTCCTCGAGGCTGAGGGCGGCTGCCGACAGGGTGTCCACCATGTTGTCCACCCAGGCCCCGCTGAGCGGGGGTTCGAGCAGGGTGAGCCCGGCGACCAGGTCGGGCCGGGCGAGAGCGGCGTGCAGGGCCAGGGTGCCGCCGTAGCTGTTGCCCACGAGGTGCACCGGGCGGTGCCCGAGGCCGAGCGCGCCGAGCAGGGCGAAGAGGTCCCGTACGGCGGTGCGGCTGTCGTAGCCGGTGGCGGGGCGCTCGGTTCGGCCGTGGCCGCGCAGATCGTAGAGGACCACCTCGTGCCCGGCCCGGGCCACCGGGACGGCCAGGGGGCAGTAGAAGGAGGAGAGGTTGTCGACGACCAGCCCGTGCAGGAAGACCACCACGGGGCGGTCTGCGGCGTCCTGGCCGGCCGCGTGCAGGGTGGCCGGGAGCTGCTGAACGTGGAAGCGGACGGTGTCCGCGGGAACGAAGGCCATGGCGGGATCAGCCGTCCGATCCGGTCGCGGCGGCGGGGCGGCCGGCGGCCGAGGCACGGGCGGGGCTGCCGTGTCCGCGTCCCGGGGAGGCTTGGCCGAGGGAGGCGTGGGTGAGGGAGGCGTGGGTGATCCGGCCGATGTGCGTGACGAGTTCACCCACGGACATGGCGAGGATGCCGTCCATGTCCTTCTCGGACAGGAAGCCCATCAGGTCGACTTGGGCGCCGTAGCGGTGGTGGAGGAGTTCGGCGAGGGCGACGAACTCGATGCTCTCCAGGGCGAGGTCCTCGTTGAACGTCGTCTTCATCGTGACCTCGTCCGCGAGGAGGTGCTCGTCACCGACGATCTCCACGAGCATGCCGGTGATCTCGGCGAGGATGTCAGCTGCCATGACTGGTCTCCGTGAGGTGGAAGGGGACGGGGGGCGGAGTCGCGGGACGGTCGGTCCAGGCGACGACGTGATCGAGTGGTGCGTCCGCGAGCACGAGCAGGGTGGTGCGGACCGGGTACGGGTGCCCGTCCGGGGAGAGCACCCGCAGCTCGCCGGAGCCCGGGTCGCCGGAGGCCCGCCAGTCGCGCGGGCGGCCTGCGAGTCCGGTTCCGGCGGCCTTGGCGGCCGCCTCCTTGGCGCACCACAGGGCGGTGAGCGCGGCCGGGAGTCCGGCGCCCTCCTGGGCCGCCAGCCGCTCCGCGAGGCCGAGTTCGCCCGGCGCCAGGGCGATGCGGATGAGCGCGTCCGGATCGGTGGTCACCTGTTCCACATCGATGCCGACCGGCAGGCCGGGGTGGGCGAGGGCGACCGCGATCCGGTCCTTGTGGGCGATCGTCAGGCGGACTCCCCCGGCCAGCGCGCCCCCGGCGTAGGGCCGCCCGGCCGGGTCGTTGCCGATCGGCACCTCGGCCGGGAAGACCGGCCCGGCCCCGCCGTCCCAGAGCAGGTGGCGCAGTGCGTCCTTGGCGGCTATCCGGCCCAGCAGCCAGGGCGCCCGGACGCGCGGCCCCAGCCGCTCGTAGGCCGCGCGCTCGGCGGCGCCGAGGTAGCGGCGCATGACCAGCTCCTGCGAGGCGGGGTCGGTCCAGCGGCGCCGGGCCAGACACCAGCCCTCGGGTCGCGGTTCGCCGATGCCGCAGACCTCCGGGGTGAACTTCATCGGCCAGACCCGCTCGTCGGCGCCGAAGCGGCGGTACGTCCAGCCGTCGATCCGGGCCCACACCCGGCCGTCGGCCCGCAGCAGCTCGATGTCGCCGCGCACGGTGACATCGCGCACCTCGCGGATCCGGGCCGTGGCCCCGACGAGCTCGTACGGGGCGGGCGGGGGCCCCGAGAAGCGGATGCCGTCCACGGTGGCCGGGAACACCAGCCGGTCCACCGGGAGCCGCAACTGCATCCAGTGCCCGAAGAGCTGCCCGGCGGCGTCGAGCAGCGCCCCGGGGTCGGGCAGCGCCCGCAGCACGCCCCGGATGCCGTCCGAGCCGACGGCCCGCACCTCGTGCACCCCGGCGAAGCGGGGGCCGTGGAACATCCACCGGTCCCGGTAGAGGGCCTCGGCGCTGACGGGGGCCGGCCGGGGCTCGCGCAGCGGGGTGGTGTCGGGGGCGGGCAGGGCCTCGTAGCGCTCTCCGAGCAGGACGAACACGTCGGCGTACTCCCCGAGCGTGACGCGCACACGGCCGGACCCGGCGGGACGTACGGTGACCGCCAGATCGAGGGCCGGCTCCACGGGGAGCCAGCGCAGGGCCCGGACCCGCTCGTAGCCGATGACGGCCAGGCCGGGTGGTGCGTCCCGCAGGGCGGCTTCGGCCGCCAGCTCCAGCATCGTCGTCATGGGGACGACGGGGAACCGGTCGGAGTCCTCCGGCCATCCGTCGGGCTGCAGGTAGACGCAGTGGTCCCGTACGTAGGGCAGCGTGGCGAGGGAGAGGCGCAGGGTGTGGTTCCTGGGCTGGGTCCCGGGCTCGGTCCCGGGCTGGGTCCCGGGCTGGGTCCCGGGCTCGGTCCCGGGCTGGGTCCCGGGCTCGGTCCCGGGCTGGATCCCGGGCTCGGTCCCGGGCTGGATCCCGGGCTGGCCCCCTGAACGCGTCCCGGTCTGCGGCTCGGTCTCGCCGGTGGCGGAGGCCTCGTCGAGGGCGGAGAGCAGGACCGGCCGGAATTCTGCCGCCTGCGGGGCCGGCGGGGTGGTCGGGGTAGGGGTGGCCGGGGTGACGGGAGCGGTTGCCGCCGCGGTGGTGGCCTGTGGCAGGAGACCGGTCAGGGTGGCGCGTGCGGCCGCTCCGAGGCGGACCAGCGGCGAGCCGAGGTCCAGGAGCATGCCGCGCCCGGCCGCCGGTGCTGCCGGTGTTCCGGCAGGTCCGGCGGCGGCCCGGTCCGGGCCTCCCGTCCCGTCGGGGGCCAGGCGGTCCCAGCGCGGGGAGTGCCCCTCGGTCCACAGGGCGGCGCAGGTGCGCCGCAGGGCGGCGAGGCCGGTGAGACGGGGCGAGGAAGCCGCCACCGAGAAGTGGGGCCGGTCGCGCAGGGTGTCCTCGACGAAGCCCGGCAGGCTGCCCGGGCCCAGCGTGACGAAGCCCCGGACGCCCGCGTCCTCGTACAGCCGCATCGTCAGCTCGCGGAAGCGAACCGGCTCCAGCAGGTGGCGGACCACGAGCTCGCGCACCGCCTCGGGCTCCGGCGGGAACGGCGCGCAGGTGGTAGCCGACCAGAGGGGCAAGCTCCCCTGCTGGAGCGGCAGTCGGGCGAAGGCGGCGCGGACCTGACCGAGGTAGGGCTCCCACATGGGTGTGTGGAAGCCGGAGCGGAAGGGGAGTTCCTGGCCGAGGACGCGTTCGGCCTTCAACCGTTCGAGAACGGTGGCCACTTCGGCGGGAGACCCGCAGACCACGGACTGGTGGGGGCAGTTGTCGTGGCTGACCGCCACCCCGTCCAGTCCGTGCAGTGCGGCCTCCGCCCGCCGGGTCCCGCATCCCAGCGCCGCGTAGACCAGGTCCGGCACCTTCACCGAACCGGGCCGCAGCGAGTCCAGGAAGGTGTCGGCCGCGTCCTGCCGGTACATCCCGGCGGACACCATCGCCGCCCACTCCCCCAGGCTGTGGCCCGCCAGTACATCGGCCTGGATGCCCAGTTCGGGCAGCACCCGGGCGAGGAACCGGCCCGTCGCGATGGCGTCCAGCGCCCGCTCCGTCAGTTCCTCACCCCTGGTCAGCCGGGGCCGCTCCAGCCCGAGCCGGTCCGCCACGTCGTCCAGCGCCGGGGCGAACTCGGGCTCCAGGCCCGGGAACAGGAACGCCAGCCGGCCGCCCAGCGGCTCGGGCGTGAACCACACCTCCCCGCGCCCCCGCCAGGCCCGGCCGCGCGCCGCCACCTTCGCGGCCAGCGCGAGCCGTTGGGGCGTGGGACCCACGACGGCGAGCCGGCAGGGCCCGTCGCCGCCGGACACCGGGGAGCCGGACGCCAGCCGGGCCGACAGCTCCGCCGCGTCGGAGGCCGCCAGCAGCAGCACCTCCTCCCGCGCGGGCGCCCCCACCGGGGCGGCCGGGCCGCCCAGGGGCAGGAACCGGCGCACGGGCGCCGCCGGTCGCGCGGGCGCCGTCCGGCCCGAGGGTGCGGCGCGGCGCGCGGCGCCGGGAGCCTCCTCCAGCACCACGTGCGCGTTGATGCCGCCGAAGCCGAAGGCGTTCACCCCGGCCCGGCGCGGCGCCGGACCGCGTTCCCACGGCCGGGCCTCCGTCACCGGCCGCATCCGGGTCCGGGCCAGGCCGGGGTGCGGCTCTTCCAGGTGCAGGGTCGGCGGCAGCACGCCCTCGTGCACCGCGAGTGCGGCCTTGATCAGCCCGGCCATGCCGGAGGCCTGCATGGTGTGGCCGAGCATCGACTTCACCGAGCCGAAGCCGATCGCGTTCCCGGTGTCGAGCCCCCCCTCCAAGGCGGCGCCGAGGCCCGTGTCGTCGAGTCCGGTGCCGCGGACGGCCCCGGCCCCCGTCCCGCCGCCCGCGTACGGACCGAACACCTGGGCCAGCGTGTCCAGTTCGGCCGCATCCCCCACCGGGGTCCCGGTACCGTGCGCCTCCAGCAGCCCCAGTGCGCCGGGCGCCCGCGGATCGAGACCCGCCTCCCGCCAGGCCCGTTCCAGCGCCCTCACCTGACCCGCCACGAGCGGGCTCATCAGGCTCGCCGCCCTGCCGTCCCCGGCCACGCCGGTGCCGCGGATCACCGCGTAGATCCGGTCGCCGTCCCGCTCCGCGTCGGCCAGCCGCTTCAGCAGCACCACCCCGGTGCCCTCGGAGAGGAGGGTTCCGTCGGCGCGCCGGTCGAAGGGCCGGATCCGCTCGCTGGGGCTCAGGGCGCGCAGCTGCGTGAACACGCTCCACAGGGTGGCGATGTGGCAGTGGTGCACGGCTCCGGCGATCACCGCGTCGCAGCGCCCGCCGGCCAGCAGCCCCACCGCCTGGTCCACCGCCAGCAGGGAGGAGGCACAGGCCGCGTCCAGGGTGTAGGCCGGTCCGTGGAAGTCGAGCCGGTTCGCGGTCCGGGCGGCCGTGAAGCTCGGCACGAGCCCGATCGACGCGTCGGGCCGTTCGGGGCCCAAGGCCTCCTGGAAGGCCGAGCGCACCGCGGCGATCCGCCGCTCCCCCAGATCGGGCGCGAGTTCCCGCAGGGTCTGCGCCAACTGGTGTGCGGTACGCACCCGTTGGTCGAGCCGGGCGGTGGCCACGCCCATGAAGCCGCCGCGCCCCAGCACCACCCCGATCCGCGAGCGGTCGGCCGGCAGGCGGCTCTCGCCGCCCGCGTCGGCGATGGCCTCGGCCGTGGCGTGCAGGGCCAGCATCTGGTCCGGTTCGGCCCCTTCCACGGTGGCCGGCATGATGCCGAACCGGGTCGGATCGAAGGCGGCGAGCCCGTCCACGAACCCTCCGCGCCGGCAGTAGAACCGGTCGCCGGAGACCGGTCCGGTGGCGCCGTCCGGGTCGTAGTAGACCTCGGGGTCCCACCGCCCGGGCGGGACGTCGCCTATGCAGTCCGTGCCGGCCAGGAGGTTGCGGCGGTAGGCGGCGAGGTCCGCGGCGCCCGGGAACACGGCGCCCATCCCGACGATCGCCGCATCGGTGGGCCGCGGGCCGCGGTGATGCCGCCGCTGTCCGTTGCCTTGGCTCTGCCCCTTGCCCTGACCCTGCCCCTGCCCCTGCCCCTGTCGATGGCGGTCAGGCACGCCGCTCACTCCCCTCGTGTCCGTCGGCCGCCATCAGGACCACCTGTACGTCGGCCCCGTGCGCGAGTTCGGCGAGGAACGCGGCGCCGCCCGCCTCCGGGTCGATGAGCGCAATGCCCCGGCGGGTGTACGCGCGCGCCAGTTCGGGGCTGACCATGCCGCCCGCCTCGGCGGCCCAGGGGCCCCAGTCGAGCGACAGCACCCGGCCCGGGAAGTTCTCCGCCCAGATGTGCGCGAGGCCGTCGAGGGCGTCGTTGGCGGCGGCGTAGTCGGTCTGCCCCCGGTTTCCGTAGACGCCCGCCACGCTGCCGAACAGGGCGAGGAAGCGGGGCGCGGGCGCCACGCCGTGCTCTGCCGCGGCGGCGGCGAGGTGGCGTGCGCCGGTCACCTTCGTGGCGAACACCTCGGCGAAGGCGGCCGGTTGCTTGTCGCGGAGCAGTCCGTCGTTCAGGGTCCCGGCTCCGTGCACGATCCCGTCCAGCCGGCCGTGGCGGGCCCGCACGGCGGCCACGACGCCTCGTACCGCCTGCTCGTCCGTGACGTCCGCGCAGTGGTAGCCGACGGACGCGGCCACGCTCGCGAGGGCTGCCAGGGTGGCCCGCACCTCTCGCTCGGCGAGGATCCGCGAGGCCGCGGCCTCGATCTCCGCGGGGGTGCGCAGTCCGGTGGCGATCAGTGCGGCCCGCAGGGCGACACGGTCGGTGGCGTGCCCGAACTCATCGGCTTCGGCAGCGGGTTGAGGCGTACGTCCCATCAGCTCTACGTGGCATCCGGTGGCCCGGGCCAGTGCCAGGGCGGCCCGGGCGGTGATCCCGCGGGCCCCGCCGGTGAGCAGGACCACCGAGCCGGCGTCGAGGGGCGGCGTCCCGTTGCCGGGGGCGAGCGGTGCGGGGACCGGCCGGGGGGTGACCCGTAGGCCGTCGGCGGTGTAGGCGACGGAGGCGGGGACCTCCGCCGAGGCGGAGGCGGAGGCGGAGGAGGCGGCGGTCGGCGCGGCCGGTTCGCAGCTCAGCTCGGCCAGGAGCTGCGCCGCGATCCGCTCCGGGTCTTCCTTGGAGTGGACCTCGACGGCGCGGATCAGCCTGCCCGGGTATTCGAGGGAGGCACTGCGGGCGAAGCCGTGCACTCCCACTCCGGCGGACTCGCCGCGGACGGTGACCAGCAGGAGCCGCTGCACACCGCCGGTCAGGGCCCGCTGCAGCCCGGGAAAGCTCTCGGGCAGGACGGGCGCCGTTCCCGGCCGCAGGGCGGACAGGTCGAGGACGGCATCGAACCCGGCGTCGCCTTCGGCCAGTTGCCGGACGTCCGCCCCGTGGGCTCGCAGGGCCCCGGTGACCGCGGGCACAACGCCCTGGCCGTCCCCGGCCTCCCCGACGACCCCGATCCGCAGACCCCGCAGGACCTCCGGGTCCCCCGGCGCGGGCGGCAGCGCGTGCAGCTCCACCCGGAGGCGGCCGAGTGCGGGCGGGGCCGTCGCCGTGGCCTCGGCCTCGGCAGCCGGAGGCTCGGGGAGGGCAGTGTGGCCGGAGACCCATTCCACGATGCCGCGCAGGGTCTTGATCCGGGACAGCTCCTCGATCGCGGACTCGGCGGAGCCGCCCGCGTCCTGGGGCAGGCCGATCCGGTCGGCCAGGGCGCCGATGATCTCGACCCGCTTGATGGAGTCGATGGACAGGTCCGCCTCCAGGTCCAGCTCGGGAGCGAGCATGTCCCGCGGGTACCCGGTCCGGGTGTGGACGATCTCCACGATCACGTCCATCACCTCCTCGGCGGACCGCGGCCCCCCACGAGCCGCGCCCCCGCTGCCGCCGACGCCCCCACGCCCGTCGCCCCTGGCCAGACCGCCACCCGGGACCACGCCACCGGGCATCCCGTTGCCCGAGGACCCGCCACCGATCGTCCCCGAGCCCGGGGCCACGCCGTCGAACTCCGGCCCACCGGGGGCCGCCGGCCACGGTCCGGTTCCTCCGAGGCCCGGGTCCGCGCCCCCGCCGTGGGCGGCGGACCAGGACGCGTCGGCGCCTCCCGGCTGGGCTCCGGCGTCGGGACGGAACTCGGCCCGCGCACGGAGAGAGGCTGCGTCCGCGAACATCCCCGGGGCCGCCCCCGGGCCGCCGGGCAGTCCGGCCCCCGAGGCCGCGCCGGCGGGGGCCGTCGGCCATGCGCCGGCCCCCCCGACACCGGGGTCCGTGCCTACCAGGGCCTCGCCATGGGCTCCGGACCAGGCACCGTCGACACCGCCGGGCAGGCCTCGGCCGTCCGGCCGGGGCTCGGCCCAGAGGGCAGCCGGAGCCGCGCTCCGGAGCATCCCCGGGGCGCCCACCGCACCCGGTGGGCCCGCGAACCCCTGTCCGGGACCCCGGTCCGGGGTTGCCCCCACGTCCTGCGGGTCCACGGCCCCACGGGTGGTACCGAGGGGGGAGGGCGGGATCGCGCGGGCCGGGCCGGTGACAGCGAAGTGCCCGGGCGGGGCCGGGTCGGGGCCGCTCCACGGCGGCGCCGTCGCGGTCGACGCCAGGTAGCCGATCATGACGTCCCGCTGCGCCTGGACCAGTTCGCGCGAACCGCGCAGGTACTCCAGGACCGCCTCCTCCCGGCGGTCGGCCGGGGCAGGTGTGGTGGGCTCCGCCATGTGACCGGAGCGAGCGACCGCCCGGGCGGTCGGACCCGACAGCGACTCAAGGCCCGTGCCGGAGCCCCCGTTCTCGGTCCAGATGTGCCGGCCATCCGCACCCCCCACGACCGAACCGGCCGCCGGCCCACCGCTCCCGGGGAGGAACGACGCCCCCTCGGCCGCCGGAAGCCCGGCCCGGCCGTTGCGTGCGTCCGCATACCCACCCATCGGACCTCCCACCGGACGGGAACCTCCACCCGAACCACCCACACCAGGACCCCCACCCGGCAGCCAGTGCCCGTCCCCGGCAGGACCACCCCTCCCCGGCTCCGCGGACCCACCGCCCACAGGCCCTCCGATCACACCCCCCACCGGGTCGAACCCCCCACCCGAGCCACCTGCACCAGACCCCCCGCCCGGCAGCCAAGGGCCACCCCCGCCAGGGGCGGCGCCGTGCCCGTTGCTCGCGAAGCGGCCGTCCTCGCCCCCTGGTGTCAGGGCCTCCTCCCGGGTGGAACGCCCGGCCGAGCCGTCCTCGCCGGGGATGCCGGCCGACAGCCAGTGCCCGCCCCCGGCAGGAGCAGGCACGCTCTCGGGGCCGCCGTTCGTGCGGCCCCCCAGCGGGTCGGAGCCTGCGTTCGCGTGGGCCCCCACCGCGGCGGAGCCCCCCGCCGGGCCGGTGCCGTTCTTCGGCTGCGCCATCTGATGGGCTCCCTTTCCTTCGGATACCGCGACGTGGACCCGGCGGGCCGGGCGGAGGCCGCCGGGGACGGGGTTGCCGTCCCGGGTACGGACCAGGTGGCCGTCCACCAGCCAGCCCGGGCGGCGTGGAGCGCGCTCGGGGAGCCGGGAGGTGCGGCCGCGGAAGAGGGCCTCGGGCGCCACCGGGACGCCCGCCGCGGCCAGTTCCGCCAACGCGGTGACCAGGCGGAGCAGTCCGTGCTCGCCGGGCACGTCAACCGGCACCACCGTGTGGGGCCGGTCGCCCAGGATGCGGCCGACCAGGCCGGACAGGACGCGGCCCGGCCCGGCTTCCACGAAGGTCCGTACTCCGGCCGCGTACATGTGCTCCACCTGCTCCACGAACCGGACCGGCTCGGCCACCTGACGGGCCACCAGGTCCCGTAGCGCGTCGGCGGTCAACGGGTACGGGCCGGCCGTCGTGTTCGACCAGACGGGGACGGCGGCGTCGGCCAGTTCCGTCCCGGCGAGTTCCTCGGCCAGTGCCGTGGCCGCCCCCGCCACGACCTCGCTGTGGAACGCGCAGGCCACGGAGAGCGGGGCCGCCGTCAGGCCCGCCTCCCGCAGGGCGGCCACCGCCTCGGCGACGGCGGCGGACGGCCCCGAAATCACGCACTGCCGGGGTGCGTTGTGGTTGGCGATCACGCACCCGGCACGCGCGGCGATCTCCCGCACTTCCTCCGGCGCGGCCGTCACCGCCGCCATCGACCCCGGATCCGTCCCGGCGGCCGCGACGATGGCCTCGGCCCGGCGCGCACTCAGCCGCAGCAGGCTCTCCTGGTCCCAGACCCCCGCCGCCCACAGTGCGGTGAGCTCGCCGTACGAGTGCCCGGCCACGCAGTCCGGCCGTACGCCCAGCTCCCCCAGCAGCAGGTGCGCCGCCGAGCCCGCCAGCCCGAGGGCCGGCTGGGCCACCCGGGTGTCGGTGACCGCGGCCCGCTGGGCGGTCCGCCCCTGCGCGGTGAAGGCCGCCGGGGGGAACATCGCGGAGGCCACCGCACTCGGCGCCGCGTCCAGGAGCTCCCGCAGGAACGGGAAGGCGGTGAACAACTCGCCCAGCATGCCGGGGCGTTGACTGCCCTGGCCGGGGAAGAGGAAGGCCACCTGTCCGGGCGCCGCCGATTCCTCCCGTACGTGGACCCCCGCGCCCGGGGTGAAGGCGCGCGCCCGCTCCAGCCGGGCCGCCAGCTCGTCCAGGTCGGCGGCCACGACCGCGACCCGTACCGCACCCGCCCCGGCCGCGGCCTCGGCGGCGAGGTCCCGCAGGGCCCAGGGGCGCCCGGCCGCGTCGTTCTCCTCCAGCCTGGCCGCCAGTCGGGCCATCGCCCGGCCCGCCGCGCGCCGGTCCTCGCCGCGGAAGCAGAACAGTTCGGCCGGCCATTCCTCCAGCCCGTGCCGGGGCTCCTCGGCTCCCGCGTAACCGGTCAGCACCGCGTGGTAGTTGGTGCCGCCGAATCCGAAGGCGCTCACCCCGGCGATCCGCCGCCCGGCGGGCACCGCCCACGGCCGGGCTCCGGTGTCGAAGGAGAACGGGCTGCTCTCCGCGTTCCAGGCGGGGACCGGTGTGTCGAGGTGCAGGGTCGGCGGACGTACGCCCGAGTGGACCGCCCGGACCGCCTTGATCAGTCCGGCGAGCCCGGCCGCGCACTTGGTGTGCCCGATTTGCGATTTCACCGAACCCAGCGCGCAGCCTCCGGGAGCGGCGCCCGACTCGGTGAACAGGGAGGTCAGTACGGCCAGTTCGGTGGTGTCCCCGACCACGGTGCCGGTGCCGTGCGCCTCGATGAGGCCGACGTCGCCGGGGCTGATCCCGGCCCGTGCGTAGGCCCGGTCCAGGGCTCTGCGCTGCCCCTCCGGCCGGGGTGCGGTCAGGCCGAGGGAGCGTCCGTCGCTGGCGGCTCCGACCGCCTTGATGACGGCGTACACCCGGTCGCCGTCCCGTTCCGCGTCGGCGAGCCGTTTCAGTACGAGCGCCCCCACCCCCTCCCCGAGGGCGATCCCGTCGGCGGCCGCGTCGAAGGGCCGGCAGCGGCCGTTCGCGGAGAGCGCCCGGACGGAGGAGAACAGCAGGTAGTCGTTGATGCCGTTGTGGACGTCGGCGCCTCCGCACAGCACCATGTCGCTGTCCTTGTCGCGCAGTTGGCGGCAGGCGAGGTCGAGTGCGGCCAGCGAGGAGGCGCATGCGGCGTCGACCGTGCAGTTCGCGCCGCCGAGGTCCAGCCGATTGGCGACCCGGCCCGCGATGACGTTGGCGAGCACCCCGGGGAAGGAGTCCTCGGTGAGCCGCGGGAGTTGTTCGTCCAGCTCGGGAGGGATCTCGCCCAGGTACCCGGGGTACAGCGCGCGCAGCCCGTACGCGCCCGCCAGCTCGGTGCCGGCTTCCGCACCGAACACGACCGAGGTCCGGGACCGGTCGAACTCCCGGTCCTTGCCGTACCCGGCGTCCGTCAGGGCCCGCGCCGAGATCTCCAGGGCGAGCAGCTGTACCGGTTCGATCCCGGCCAGCGAGGCCGGCGGGATGCCGTGCGCGAGGGCGTCGAAGGGCATCGGGCCGAGGAAGCCGCCCCAGCGGGACGGGGTGCGTTCGCCGGCCCGTGCCGGGTCGGGGTCGAAGTGGATTGCGGGGTCCCAGCGTTCGGCCGGGACCTCGGTCACGGCGTCGCTCCCGTCCAGGATCCGGGCCCAGTAGGCGGCGAGGTCCGGTGCGCCGGGGTAGGCGCAGGCCATGCCGACGACGGCGACGTCCAGCGGTTCGGGCCGCGGAGCGCCGGCGGCGGCCATCGCGTCCGAGGCGTCATCCTCGGGGTCCGGACCGGCGAGCTCGTGGGCGCGCTGCCGGAGCAACTCGGTCGCTCCCTGCGTTACTTCGGTGTGCAGGGCGGCGATCGTGGTGGTCCCGGACCGCAGGGTGGCGGCCTGGCCCAGCATGAACAGCCCCTCGGAGTCCTGCTGTTCCTCGCCCACGGCTTCCAGCCCGGATCCGTCGGCCCCGCGGCGCAGGCCCTTGCTGGCGATCCGGAGTCTTCCCAGGTTGAGCCGCTCCAGTTCCTCCCACACCTCGCGCGGCTCTGCTCCGCCTTCCGCGAGCCGCTGCCGGGTGGCCTCGAAGGTGTCCACGTAGGGGGTGACCGCGCAGCGGGTGGCGTGTCCGGGCGCGGTGTGCAGCAGTACCGTGTCCGCGCACTCCAGCGCCGCCTGCTGGAAGCGGGGCAGGACCGCGCCCGCCGCCACCGCCTCCTCGGTGAACAGGTAGGCGGTGCCCATGAGCACCCCGATGCGGGCACCCCGTTCGGCCAGCGGGGCTGCCGCGGCGGCGGCCATCGCGGCGGAGCGTGCGTCGTGGATTCCGCCCGCGAACAGCACGTCCAGGGCTGCCGGTTCGGGGCAGGCGAGCAGCAGCTCGATCTGCTCCTCCCACAGCGGGAAGGAGGCGCGCGGCCCGACGTGGCCCCCGCATTCCAGCCCTTCGAACACGAACCGCCGCGCCCCGTCGGCGAGATACCGCTCCAGCAGGCCCGGGGAGGGCACGTGCAGATGGGTCCGGGTCCCGGCGGCCTCCAGCGGGGCCGCCTGCCCCGGGGTGCCGCCCGCGATGATCGCGTACGGGGGACGCACCTCGGCGACGGCCGCGAGTTGCTCGGCCCGCAGCTCGGCCGGGGCGAAGCCGAGCATGCCCACGCCCCAGGGCCGCTCCCCGAGCCGCTCGGCGGTCTCGGCGAGGAGCCGGTGCACCTGCGGGCCCTCCATGACGGCGAGCGCCAGGTAGGGGACCCCGCCCCCGGCGGCCACCGCTTCGGCGAAGGCCGCCTGGTCGCTGACCCGGGTCATCGGCCCCTGCGCCACCGGGAGCGGTCGCCCCGGGCCGTGGCCGCCCCCCAGCGGCCGGGCCCGTACGGCGGCCGCCAAATGTCCCGCGACGGCCGACCGGACGGCTCGGAGGATGCCTCCGGTCGTCCGGTGGCGGGCGGCCAGCCGGGCCGCCGAGGCCCCGTCCTGCCCGACCGGGAGCAGCTGTGTCCGCAGGTCCCGGGCGCCCAGCAGGGCGGCGGCCGGCCCCTGCGGCGGGGTCAGGTCGGGGCGTGCGTACACCCGGTGGCCCCGCACGATTCTGGTTTCGGAGCCGTCCATGGCCCGTACGGCCGCGGCCACTTCGGCGGGCAGCCCGGCCTCCCCCTCGGGTGTGAGGGCCAGTTGTACGTCGACCAGCACGCCGGCGGCTCCGCCCGCGACTGCCGCGGCCGCGGTGTGCGGCCCGATCCCGCCGTACGCCCGGACGGGCAGCATGCCGAACCGGGGGTCGGCGAGGAGCTGTTGGAGCAGGACGAAGGTGGTGGTCCCGCCCACCCGGCCGCCCGCCTCGTGCCCCTTGGCCACGAGCGCTTCCGCCCCGGCGGCCACCGCGGCCGCGGCCTGCGCCTGATCGGTGATCTCGGCCCATACCCGGGGCCGCCCGGCGGCGGCCGCCCAGTCGGCCACCCCGCCCGGCGTGCGGCCCGCGGGGTCTGCGAGCAGCACGGTGTCCACCTCGGCCGGCAGCTCCTCGGGCCCGATCGGGCAGCCCGCGGGCACCCGTACCCCGTAGCGGCCGGCTCCGAGGCGGCGGGCGATCTCGGCCATGGCGCGCCGCGCGGACCCGGCGTCCCGGCCGAGGTCGAGCAGGCCCAGGGATCCGGCGCGCTCGGCGGCGGTGACGATCCGCGGGTTGGGCTCCTCGAACGGGCTGACCGCGACGACGAGGTCACGGTCGGCGGCGCGGAGCCGCCCGGGCCGCCCGGGCCGGCACGCGGAAGCCGACGGGTCGATCCGCCCGGAAGCCGACTCCTCAGGCCGCTCGGGCGTCTCGGAGGCCGACCCCCCGGGCCGCTCGGGCCGCCCTGAAGCCGGAGGCTCGGTCCGCTCGGAGCCCGACTCCTCTGTCCGCTCCCCCAGCGGCGCCGGCCCATCCCCCGCTCGCCCGGCCGTCGCGGATCGTGCGGGCCGTGCGGATCGCGGAGGCCGCGGGGTGCGTGAAGGCCGCGCAGGAAGCGCAGGACTCGGAGCCGGCGGGGGCTGCTGGGGCGGAAGGGCACGCGAGGGCTGGGGGGACGGCTCGGGTTGGGGGGACACGGACGCTCCTCTTCCAGTGCTGTGTGACATGGCGCAGTGCGGGACGGAAGACCGGGGAAGGCGTGGGAGAAAGGCGGCGGACGAGACGCCCTCCCACGGGGGATCCGAGGTGGGCGGCGCGCGAAACGGCCGGGCGATGCGGCGGGGGCAGGGTTGAGCGGTGGTCAAATTCCCTGTTGCCGGGATGCATCGTGCGGTGACGACCCTGCACTGTCAACGGCCATCCGGAGCCGATCACTTCGCGCCCCGAAGGAATTCCGGCCACCCGAACGGCGGCCCGGCCACGCCGTCGGCGCACCCCCGTCGGGGCCATGACCTGCGGCGTTGCGTCGGGACGACCCGTCTCCGGCCCACCAGTCGGCGCCACTGCGCCGCTCGCCCTCATGCCGCATGGGTATGAGTTGTCACCGGTCCGGCATGAGCACCTTTGCGGCACCTTTGCGGAGTCTGACGGTTGTTCACCCGACGCGGTCTTACAGGTACACCCTCGCCCGGTTACCGTCCGGTCATGACCCCCACCCTCGCCCAGCTCCGCTACCTCGTCGCCGTCGCCGACTGCCGTTCCATCACCGGCGCGGCGGCCTCCGTATTCGTCGCGCAGTCCGCCCTGTCACGGGCCGTCCAAGCCATGGAGCGCGACCTCGGCGTCGACCTCCTCGCCCGCCGGGGAAGGGGGGTGGACCTCACACCGGAAGGGGCCCGGGTCGTCCGGCTGGCCCGGACCGTGCTCGACGCGGTGGAGGCCATCGACGACATCGGCACGCCCCACGGACTGGGCGCCAGGGCCGCCCTGTCCGTGGTCACCACCCCCACGCTGGCCCTCGATCTGGCCTCCGAGCTGGTGCACACCTTCACCGAGCGGCACCCCGGCCTCGACGTCAGACTCCACCAGTACGACAGCCGCGAGGCCGTGGTCCAGGAACTCACTCAGGCCCGGGCCGAGTTGGCACTCGTGGACCTCCCCCTCGACGGGGAACTCTCCACCCACTACATCCAGGAGCGCGAGGTGGTGCTCATCTCCCCCGTCGGGTCCGCGCTGCCCGACCCGTTACCGTTCCGCGCACTCGACGGGCTGCCGATGGTGCTGCCCACCCCCGGGACGGGCCGGCGCACCGAGATGGAGGCCATGTTCAGCTGCCTGGGCGTGCGCCCGGTGCCCTGCCTGGAGGTGGACGAGCGCCTCGGCTGGGTGACCGGGGTGACCGACGGCCGCGGCTCCCTGATCTGGTACCGCGACGTGGTCGCCAGGGCCTTCGGCAGCAGGGCGGAGATACGTTCCTTCACTCCGCCCCTGCTGCGCCCGGTGGGCATCGCGCACGCCCGCCGGCCGCTGAGCCGGGCCGCCCGCGCCTTCATCGCGCACGCCCGGCACAAGGCACCCGTACGCGAGCCCTCCCGGTGACCGCGCGGGCCGCGCCCCCCGGGGCGGCGGACCGTACGTCCCGTCGGGCCGACCGGAGGGCCCCTCCCGACGGCCGGACATGCCCGCCCGGCATTGAACGATGCTCGAACGGACGGAGATTGCCCCTGGCGCCGTCACCTGACACCCCCTCACATGGTGGGCATGCCCCGACTACTCCTCACACCCCCGCGGGCCGCCGCCCTCGCCACCGCGGCCCTCGCCATGGTCCTGCCGGCCGCGGCCTGGCTGACCGGACCCGCCGCCGGGCCGGCCAACGCATCCGCCCTCACGCCTGCGTCCGCACCCCTTTCCGGCGCCGCCGGCGCCGCCGCCGCTCCCGAGCGCCAGTGCACCCTCCCCGGAGGCTTGGCCGAGATCAGCGGGCTCGCCATGAGCCGAAAGCACCCCGGCGTCTTCTACGCCGTCAACGACAGCGGGAACACCAACCAGGTCTTCGCCATCGACTGCAGCGGCGCAACCGGCCTGCTCAAGGCCACGTACACGGTCTCCGGGGTCGGCAACACCGACTGGGAGGGGCTGGCCATCGGCAAGGACCCCTCGGGACGCCCCGTGATCCTGGTCGGCGACATCGGCGACAACTTCGGCAGCCGCGCCGAGATCACCGTGCACTCCTTCGCCGAGCCGGACCAGCTCGCCAACGCCTCGGTGACGCCCGTGACGTACCGCTTCGCCTACGCCGACGGCAAACACGACGCGGAGTCCCTGCTCGCCGATCCCGTCACCGGCCGGATCCACATCGCGAGCAAACTCATCGGAGCGGCAGGCCAGTTGTACCAGGCTCCGCTGCCGCCGGTACCGGGGCAGCTGGGCACCCTGACCGCCGTTCGGCCGGGCCCGGTCTTCGCCACCGACGGCGCGTTCTCCCCCTCGGGAGCCTCCTACACCCTGCGCAGCGGCGGACCGCTGGGGGCCAACACGGCCTCGGTGTACGACACCGCGGGCACCAAGCTCGCGGACGTGGCCCTGCCCGCCCAGTCGCAGGGCGAGACGGTGACCTACGCCGACTGCACCAGCCTGCTGGTCGGCTCGGAGAACGACACCCAGATCTGGCGCGTCCCGCTGCCCCCGGAGGCCACCCCGGGCTGCGGCGGCACACCAACGCCCACACCGACCCCGACGCCGACTCCCACCCCTACACCCACGCCCACACCCACGCCGACTCCCACCCCCACCCCCACCCCCACCCCCACTCCAGGTGATCTGAAGCTGGCCAACCCCTGCCCGCAGAGCTGCAAGTTCAACCAGAGCTGCACCATCCAGCTCACCACCACGGGCGGGAAGCCCCCCGTCCGCTACGCCGCCACCGGACTCCCCTGGGGCCTGACCCTCGACGCCGCCACCGGCCGCATCACCGGAAAGCCCTGGGCCACCGGAACGATCCAGATCACCGCCACGGCCACCGACACCACCGGAGCCACCGCCACCACCACCTTCCCCCTCACCCTCACCTGGTTCTAAAGGAGGCACCCGGAGGCCGGGTCTCCAAGGGCACCGTCACGGGGCGGACCCCAGCCCGTCCGGGATCCGCCCCTCGCCGTGTCGGCCCAGCCCCGCTCCCGACGCCGCCCCTGTTGAGGAGCGCGGCCGTCAAGGCACAAAGGTCGCCCCCTTCGGGACTTTCTACTTCCTTTGCCTTCCGTTGACCTCGTCAAGACTGGGGGAACCTCGGACCGAAGACGTTCCGGGTTCGGCAACGCGATGCAGGGAGAACTCATCGTGGATTACGGAAAGACGGCGCCGGCCGTACTCGAAGGCGTCGGCGGCGAATCGAACGTGGAGTCCCTGGGGCACTGCGCCACCCGTTTGCGCTTCGTCCTCAAAGACGCGTCGAAGGCCGACAGAGCGGCCGTCGAGGCGGCCCCCGGCGTCATCACCGTCGTCGAGAGCGGCGGCCAGTTCCAGGTGGTCATCGGCAACGACGTGGCCAAGGCCCACGCCGAGATCACCAGGATCTCCGGGCTCGGTGTCGACCGGGCACCGGGGAAGGACGGCAAGGCGTCGCGGTCCGGCTCCGCGGATCCGGCTCCGCGCGGCAATCCGCTGACGCGGCTGGTCGACGTCATCTCCAGCATCTTCACTCCGTTCCTGTGGACGCTGGCCGGTGCGGGCCTGCTCAAGGCCACGATCGTGCTGGTCACCAAGCTCGGCTTGGTCGCCGAGACCTCGCAGGAGTTCACCGTCCTGAACGCGGCCGGCGACGGCGTGTTCTTCTTCCTGCCGGTGCTGCTGGCGGTGACGGCGGCGAAGCGGTTCGGGTCCAACCAGTGGACCGCCATGGCCATCGCGGGATCGCTGGTCTACCCCGCGATCGGCGCCCTGAACGAGGCCGGCGACCCGGTCTCCTTCTTCGGCATCCCGATGGTGATGGTCGCCTACGCCTC
Organism: Streptomyces sp. GL_148; assembly: GCF_057834205.1. NCBI lineage: Bacteria > Bacillati > Actinomycetota > Actinomycetes > Kitasatosporales > Streptomycetaceae > Streptomyces > Streptomyces sp. GL_148. Next base: position 349,331 of record NZ_CM174396.1, read on the forward strand.
CTCCGTCATCCCGGTCATCCTCGCCGTGTACGTCCAGAGCTTCGTGGAACGCGGCCTCGACAAGGCGTTGCCGTCCAGCATCCGCAACTTCATCACGCCGATGCTGACGATCGCCGTCATGGTCCCGCTGACCCTGCTCACCATCGGCCCGGCCTCGGACTGGGCCGGCCAGGGAGCCTCCAGCCTGATCGGCTGGCTGTTCGGTCTCAGCCCGGCCATCGCCGGAGCCGTCCTCGGCGGCACCTGGCAGATCATGGTCGTCTTCGGAATCCACTGGGGCCTGGTCCCGATGATGGCCAACGACCTGGCCGTCCAGGGGCACTCCCTCCTCTACGGCCCGCTGGTCGCCGCTTCCGCCGCGCAGGGCGCGGCCGTACTGGCGGTCATGCTCCGTACCCGCAGCAAGAGCCTGAAGAAGCTCGCCGGTCCGGCCGCGGTGAGCAGCTTCCTCGCCGGCATCACCGAGCCCGCGGTCTACGGCGTCAACCTGCGGCTGAAGAAGCCCTTCGTCTACGCCTGCATCGCCGGCGCGGTCGGCGGCGGCATCGCCTCGGCGGGCGGCTCGGCCTCGACCGCGTACATCATGCCGGGCCTGCTGTCCCTCTCCGCCTACCTGCAGGTCGGCAGCTTCGCCCTCCAGCTGATCGGTGTCGGCGTCGCCGTCGCCCTGTCCTTCGGCCTCACCATGGCCCTGGGCTTCAAGGACATCCCGGAGGACGCCACCGAAGCCGGCCAGTCCGGTCAGACCACAGAGGACGGCGCCGCCTCCGAACGGCCCGCCGGCGAGGCCTTCGAGGTCGCCACCCCCGTCGCGGGCAGGGTCCTCGCCCTGGCCGACGTACTGGACCCGGTGTTCGCCTCCGGCGACCTCGGTCACGGTGCGGCCGTCGCCCCGACCTCCGGCGAGGTCCACTCCCCCATCGACGGCACGGTCGTCAGCGTCCTGCCGCACGCCTACGGGCTCCGCTCCCCCGAGGGCGTGGAGGTCCTCGTCCACATCGGCATCGACACGGTGCGGCTCGGCGGGGAGCACTTCACCACCGCCGTCCGACCGGGCGACCACGTCCGGCTCGGCGACCCGCTCGGCGAGGTTGACCTGGCCGCGGTCGAAGCGGCCGGCTACGACACCACCACGATGGTGATCATCCTCGATACGGCCGGCACGGGCGTCGTACGGACCACCGGTCACTCCGAAGTCGAGCACAGCACGGTGCTCCTGTCCCTCGGCCCGGAGCGCGAACTCACCCCGGTGGGCTGACTTCCCGCCCGGCGCGCCCCACCACCCGCCCCGCGCGCCGCCCCCACACCCAGCACACAGCGCGCCGCGCCCCGCGCCCTGATCCCCGTACCCCCGAAGGAGATCCGCACATGGACCACAAGACCCCCGCCGCCTTCCGCCCCGACTTCCTGTGGGGCGCCGCGACCTCCGCCTACCAGGTGGAGGGCGCCTGGGACACCGACGGCAAGGGGCCGTCCGTCCAGGACGCCCGCGGGTACCCCGAGGGCACCACCGACTTCAAGGTCGCCGCGGACCACTACCACCGCTTCGAGGAGGACGTGAAGCTCTTCTCCGAGCTGGGCCTGAAGGCCTACCGCCTGTCCATCGCCTGGACCCGGATCGTCCCGGACGGCGACGGCGCGGTGAACCCGGACGGCATCGCCTTCTACCACCGCCTCTTCGACGCCCTCCTCGCGCACGGCATCGAACCGGTCGTCACCGTCTACCACTTCGACCTGCCGCAGGCCCTCCAGGACAAGGGCGGCTGGACCTCCCGCTCGACCATCGACGCCTTCGCCCGCTACTGCGAGGTGCTGTTCGAGGAGTACCGCAGCAAGGTCACGCACTGGCTGACCATCAACGAGCAGAACATGATGATCCTGCACGGCGCCGCCATCGGCACCAGTGCCACCACCTCCGACGACCCGAAGCGCGAGCTGTACCAGCAGAACCACCACATGATGGTGGCCCAGGCCCGCGTGACGAAGATGTGCCACGACATGCTCCCGGCCGCCAAGATCGGCCCGGCGCCGAACATCTCCGTCGTCTACCCGGCCACCAGCAAGCCCGAGGACGTCCTCGCCGCCTCCGACTACAACGCCATCCGCAACTGGCTGTACCTGGACATGGCCGCGTACGGCACCTACAACCCGACCGCCTGGGCCTGGATGACCGAGCGCGGCATCGCCCCCGAGATCGCCGACGGCGACCTGGAGGTTCTGGCTGCCGGGCGCGCCGACTACCTGGCGCTGAACTACTACACGACCGCCACCGTCGCCGCGCCCCTGGACGACGGCGCCGTCACCTACGAGGGCGGCGACCAGCAGCTCGCGGTCGGCGAGAGCGGCGTCTTCCGCGCCGTGAGCAACCCCCACCTGGCCACCACCGAGTTCGGGTGGGAGATCGACCCCGTCGGCTTCCGCACCACCCTGCGCGACGTCTACGACCGCTACCGGCTGCCGGTCATGGTCACCGAGAACGGGCTGGGCGGCTTCGACACGGTCGAGGACGGCGAGATCCACGACGACTACCGGATCGCCTACCTCTCCGAGCACATCGCCCAGATGCGCCTCGCGGTCGCGGACGGAGTGGACGTCATCGGCTACCACCCCTGGTCGGCCATGGACCTGATCTCCACCCACCAGGGCGTGGCGAAGCGTTACGGCTTCATCTACGTCGACCGCGACGAGTTCGACCTCAAGGAGCTCCGCCGCATCCGCAAGGACAGCTTCTTCTGGTACCAGCAGCTGATCAAGGGCAACGGCTCCCTCTGATCCCGTGCGCCCCCACACAGGAGACCCTTCCATGACCCGCTACCCCTACCAGTTGATCGCCACCGACCTCGACGGCACCCTCGTGCGCAGCGACCACACCGTCTCCCCGCGCACCACGGCCGCCCTCGCCGCCGCCGTGTCGGCCGGGGCCCGACACGTGGTGGTGACCGGGCGGGTCGCCCAGTGGACCAGGCCCACCCTGGCCGAGATCGGCTACCGGGGCCTCGCCGTCTGCGGGCAGGGAGGCCAGCTCTACGACGCCGGGCAGGGCGCCCTCGTCTCGTCGGTCTCCCTCGACCGGGAGCTGGCGGCGCACGTGGTGGCCCGGGTGGAGGCCCGTACCGGTCCGCTGTCGGTGGCGGTGATGCCCGTGGAGCTGGCCGATCCGATCCTCGTGGGGCCCGGGTTCCCGCTCCCGCCGATGGCCTCGACCGGGATCGAGCAGGTCCGGGACACCGCCCGGCTCTGGGACCGGCCGATCGGGAAGGTCCAGATCCAGCACCCCCACCTCACGGACGACGAGCTCACCGAGGCCGCCCGCGAGGCGGTGGGCGATCTCGTCACCGTGGTCATGGCCGGCCCGACCTGCGTCGAGCTGCTCCCCCTCGGCCTGTCGAAGGCGACCGGTCTGGCCCTGGCGGCGGAGGCGCTGGGCACGACGGCGGAAGGCACCATCGCGTTCGGTGACATGCCCAACGACATCCCCATGTTCGCCTGGGCGGGCCACTCGGTCGCCATGGCCAACGCCCACGACAGCCTCAAGGCGGTCGCCGACGAGATCACCGCCGGCAACGACGAGGACGGCGTGGCGGCGGTCCTGGAACGCCACCTCCTCCCGCTCACCGCACCCCTCCTTCGGTAAGGGCGAAGCAGCGCACAGCGCCTCGCCCGGATGCCCGCCGGCGCCAGGCGTGTCGTCGTCGCCCGCGACGAGGACGGCCGCCTCGTGGTTCACCCCGTGTGCGCGGCGGACTGCGACGGCGTGAGGGGAGCGGGCGGGGCGAGGACGGAGTCCAAGCGGCGAAGGGAGGAGCGCCGCTGGACCACCGACAGGGCCGCGATCCCCGCGCCGAGGGCCAGCCAGCCCACGGGCCCGGCCGTCATCACCACCCCGGTCAGGAGCAGGGGACCGGCGGACTTCTGGACGGACTGCGCCATGCCCGCCACTCCCAGGTACGACGCCCGGGCCTCCTCGGGGGCGAGCGAGACCGCCAGCTCCCAGGAACTCACCGACCGCAGCAGTTCCGCCGCCGTGACCAGGACCGACGCGGCGAGCAGTACCACCGTCGCGTCGACGGCCCCGGCGCCGGCGGTGAGGGCCAGGAGGGTGCAGCACGCGAGCATCGTCAGCCCGTACACCGAGACCGCCGCCGCGGCCCGGCGGGGCTCCTCGAACCTGGCCGAGACGCGGAGCTGGAGTACGACGACCAGCACGGTGTTGACGACGAGGAAGGCCGGTACCAGGGCGTGCGGTGCGTCGGTGTGGACCACCAGCCAGAGCGGCAGGCCCACGGCCAGGACCGAGTCGTCGAGGTTCATCGGGATGTCGAGCAGGACGAAGCGCAGGTAGCCGCGGTCCCGCCACGGGCTCGGCGCCCCTGCCCGGCCGGGCGCCGAGCCCGTGGGCGCCGCGTCCCCGGGCGCCGCGTCCCCGGGCGCCGCACCCCCCGTGCCCGCCGCCACGCGCCCCTCGGCCCGCGGTTCCCGGGTGCGCCAGACCAGCGCGGCGGCCCCGAGGAACGACAGCGCGTTGCCCAGGATCAGCGCCTGGTAGGCCGCCGGGGTCCCGACCGCGAGGCCTGCGGCGGCGATCCCCGCGCCCACCGCGCATCCGGCGTTCGCCGTACTGCGCGACAGCGCCTGATAGGTGCCGCGCCGCTCACCCGCCACCCGCGTGGCGAAGAGCATCTCCAGCGCCTTGGCCGCCCGGTCGCCGAGGTAGGTGACCGCGACCAGGGGCAGCAGTACGTCGAAGCGGGTGACCACGAGCAGTGCGCCGAGGGTTCCGAGACGCAGCAGGTGACAGCCGATCAGCAGGGACCGCACCGGGAAGCGGCCCGCGAGGTGCCCCGCCAGGGGCGATCCGGCGATGCCCGCCACGGCCGCGGCTCCCAGCAGGAGGCCGATCCGGCCGGCGTCCAGGCCCATGACGAAGGTGAAGTAGAGGACCGAGGAGGCGGCCCACACGCCCGTGCCGGTGCGGTCGAGGAGCTGGGCGAGCAGCATGATCCGGGCGTCCCGGCCCCCGGGCGGCCGCCTCAACTGCGCCACCAGCCCGGGCCGTCGCTCCCGCTCGCGCCTCTGCCCCGGCCGTCCCCGCCACCCCTGCGGACCCCTCCGGGTCCCCGTACCGCGCCGCCGCATCCCATGGCCTCCGACCCCCGCGAAAGTATCTCGATATCGAGATACCAGCGGAAGCCTGTCGGAGATTAATCTTGACGTCAAGATACTTCCGGGTGCGGGTGCGGGGCGGGTTACGGGTACGGGCCGTAACCACAGGCTGCGCCCGACTCCCTACGGCCGCACGGCGAAGGCCGCGATCAGCAGGGCCGTCCCCATGGCCAGCCAACTGGTGTAGTCGCCCACCCGGCCGGCGTGCAGCCTGCGTAGCGGGAGCACCACTGTGCGGGTCACCGCCACCGCGGCCCCGCACAGGGCGTGCGCGAAGCCGCCCTTCACCGCCGGGCCCCACAGCGCGGCCCCGGCCAGGGCCGCCGCCAGGCCGGCCGAGAGGAACCCCAGCAGGAGGCCGGACACCGTCCACCGCACCTCCGGAACTTCGGCCGGCGCTGCCGCGACCCCGGCGGTGACGGCGTTCGCGTACCCTCCCGGGTCCTGGAACAGCGCGGCGCCCACACCGAGGCCCGCTCCGGCCGCGGGTACCAACCCGAGGGCGAGCGCCGCCGCTAGGAGGACCGCCGGTACGGCGAGCATGGACGGCGGAATGCCGCGGAGCGGACTGCGGACCTCGGGTTCCTCGCCGTCCCCGGTCGTCTCGGGGCCCGCGGCGCTGCTTCGGGGCGGCGCTCCGGCCCCGCCGAACACCCTCCCCGCCGCCCGCAGCGCGGCGCCGCCGGTGACCGCGGAGACCACGACGAAGAGGAGGACGGGCCACAGCGCCCCGTGCCCCGCCGCGTGTTCCGCGACGGCCTTGCCCAGCCCCGACCCGAACGGCGGCAGTCCGGCCAGCGCGAGACCGCCCGCCGCGAACAGCGCTCCGGCGAGGGGGAGGTCGCGGCCGCGGCCGTACAGCCCGTGTTCGTCGACGGATCCGTGCCGGTCCAGGAGGACGCCGGCCAGGGCGAACAGGGCCGCCTTGATGCCGGCGTGGCCGGCGACGTACAGCGCCGTTCCCGCCGTCGCCTCCGGCGTGAGCTGCGCGAGTCCGACGAGGAACAGACCGATGTGCGCGATCGTGGAGAAGGCCAGCAGCCGCTTGAGGTGCCGCTGCTGCCAGCACATGACGGCGCCGAGCACCGCCGTGAGCGCGCCAACGGTCACGAAGACGGTCCGGAAGGAGTCCGGCGGGATGCCACCGGGTCCCGAGAAGGCGGTCACGTACAGGCGCGCGAGCCCGTAGAGGCCCATCTCCACCATCGCGCCCGACAGCAGCATGCACACGGGCGTGGGCGCCTCGGCGTGGGCGTCGGGTAGCCAGAAGTGGAAGGGGACGGCGGCGGCCTTGACGAGCATTCCGGTGGCCACCAGCACGAAGGCCACGACGAGCAGCAGGTCGGCCGGCCGTTCGCCGAGGGCGGCTCCGATGCGGGCGAAGGCGAGTTCCCCCGTGCGGGCGTAGAGCAGTCCCGTGCCGAGCAGCGTGCAGTATCCCGCGAGCGAGCCGGTGAGCGCGAAGGCCAGGGCGCCCTGGAGCGGGCGCGGGTCCTCCACCCGGTAGCCGGTCAGGGCGTATGCGGACGCACCCATGAGCTCGAAGAACACGAAGGCGTTGAACAGGTCCCCGGTGAGGGCGAATCCGCACATGCCCGCCTCGAAGAGCATGATCAGTGCGGGAAAGGTGCCGCCGTGGCCGCTCGGCGGCTCGTCGAAGTACCGCCAGGCGTAGACGAGCGCGGCCAGTACCAGCACGCCGACCAGCAGGGCGAGCCCGGTCCCGATCCGGTCGGCGGCCAGCACGACGCCCACGCTGTGCCCCTCGACCGGCGTCCAGCCGCCGACCCAGGACACCGCGCGGCTCTCGGCGGTACGGGCCCACAGCAGGGCGAGCAGGGCCACTTCGGCCGCCGCGCAGCCGGTGGCGAGGACGTCGAGGGCGAGCCGGGGCAGCCACCGGCCGGCGATCACCAGGACGACCGATGCCAGCATGGGCAGGACGAGGACCAGCGGCAGCAGGTCTCGGGCGGGCACGGAGCCGGTCAGCCCTTCAGCCCGGTCAGGGCGTCGGGGTCGACCGTGCCGTGCCGCTTGCCGATCTGCAGGACGAGGGCGAGCAGCGGTGCCGTGACGGCGGCGCCGACGACCACGTCGGTCAGGGCCAGTGCCTGCGCGACCGGGTCGACGACCAGGGTGCCCAGGGGCAGCACGTTCTCCAGGTAGGCGGCGCCGTGGAGCAGCCCGGCGAAGCCGAGGGCGGCGAAGGCCCCGGCTCCCACCGCGTCGGCCACGTCGAGGACGGCGCGCGGCCTGATCCGGCGCAGCACCCGGTAGTCGGCTGCGAGGTAGGCGACGTGCAGGCCGGTGGCGAGGACCACTCCGCCCTGGAATCCGCCGCCGGGTGTGAGCTGGCCGTGGGCGACCACGTAGAAGCCGGTGACGAGGGTGACGGGCAGCAGGACCGTGCAGGCCACCCTGAAGGTGGGCGGTACGCGCGCGGCGCGCGGAGGGGTGGTCCGCTCGTCGCGGGCCCGGCGCAGCAGCACGACGCAGGCGAGGACCGCGGCGAACAGGGTGAACTCCTCTCCCAGCGTGTCGAATCCTCGCTGGTCGAAGGTGACGGAGGCGACGGCGTTGGCGGTACGCCGGTCCAGCGCGGCCGTGACCGCGCGCTCACCGTAGGGGTGGTGGCCGGTGCCGAAGCCGGGCAGCCGCGCGCAGGCGCCGGCGTACCCGGCGGCGATGACGGCCGCGGCCGCCCAGAACATCCGGATGCGGCCGGTACGGGTCACCGCTCGCGGTCCTTCGAGCTCGCGGTCCGCCGGGTCTTGCGCACGGTCAGCAGCAGGAGGGGGGTGATCACGGTGCCCACGGCCAGCTGCGACAGCGCCACGTCCGGCGCTTGGAGCAGGAGGAACAGGAGGGCGAGCTGGAGACCGAGGGCGCTGAGGACGATTGCCTGACGGACGGGATCACGGGTGAGGACGGCGACGGTGGCGGTTACCACGACGAGCGAGATCACTCCCGCGATCAGCAGATCGGTGACCGCTGCCGTCATGACGGCGGGTCCTCGTCGAGGCGCCCCTCGTGCCGGGCGGTGAGCTAGGCGATGGCCATGGTGGTGAGGGACCCTCCGAAGGCGATGAGCGCGCCGATGACCAGGAGTTTCACCGCGCCCCGCCCGGGGCCGGCGGACACCGCAGCGGCCGCGGCGACCAGGGGGGCGCCGAGCGAGGTCGCCGGGGCCAGCGCGTGGAGCCGGGCGTACGGCCCCGGGAGCACGCACAGGGCGAGGGCGCTGAGCAGCAACGCCGCTGTCCCGGCGGCGAGCAGCACGGAGGTGACGGTCTGTCGTGGGTCCACGTCAGGTCCGCCCGCCGTGGCCCTGCACGTCCTCGTGAACGTCCTCGATATCGCCCTCGTGAGCGCCCGCGCGGGGTCCGAGGAGGCGGGTGAAGACGAGGATGCCGACGGGGGCGAGCACGGCGAGGACGAGGACCAGGTCCGCGTAGGAACTGCGTCCGAACGCGACGGACAGCATCAGCAGCAGCACGGTGACGACGGTGCCCGCCAGGTTGAGGCCCGCCAGCCGCGCGGGTACCGGACCGCGGGACAGGGCCCACAAGCAGGGCGGCAGGCCGAGGACCAGCAGCACGGCCGAGGCGGCGAACCAGGCGTTCAAGGGCGTTCCCCGCCGGTCAGGACCGCTTCCAGAGCAGTGCGTTCACCGGGCAGGGTGTGGACCAGTACGGTGCGCCCTGGGCCGGAACCGGTGACGTAGAGGCCGGGTGTGGCGGACAGCAGACCACAGGCCCAGGCGGGTCCCGTTCCCGGGCGGAACTCGACGGTGCGCAAGCGGCCGCGGACGCGGTGGCCGCGCAGGCTGCGCACCGTGCAGGCGGCGAGCCGGGCGGTGTCGGTGAGCAGCGCGCCCGGCCAGTGCAGCAGCGCCGCGGCCAGGTGCGCGCCGCGGCCGGTCCGGGCCCCGGAGGCGAGCCGGACGGCACGGGCGGCGATCGCGGCCACGGCTCCGGTGACGGCGGCCAGCGCGAGTTCGGGCCAGGAGAGCGTGTCGATGAAGACCACCTGGAGCACGACGGCGAGCGCCCACCACACGCCGGCCTCGGCGGCGCCGCTCCACGGAACGCGACGGCCGGTGCGGGAGCTTGCCACGGCGCCGTCCTCCCTCCGTCGGTCCGGTCCCTGTGCCGGTCCGGTCCCTCTGTGCATCCGTCCCGTCCGGCGTCGGACGGGCGGTGGTCCGGCGGCCAGATATACCCCTTCTCGCATCGGGGAAGGCGGTGCGCGCCGCCCGCCGCGGCGCGCCCGCGCCCTCTTCACCGGACTGGGCTACCTCCCACGGCATTCCGGCACCGGATCGGGGCAGAAGAAGCCTGCGAGATGGGAGAACATCATGATCGCGCTTGGCATCGTCCTGTTGATCATCGGCTACCTCCTCGGCATTTCGATCCTGTGGACGTTGGGGATCATCCTCGTCGTCATCGGGGTCGTCCTGTGGGTGCTCGGCTCCGTCGGGCACGCCGTCGGAGGGCGGCGGCACTATTGGTAGCGTGGTAGAGCAGCAGGGCGGACGCGCACGGACGCTTTCCGGGAGACGGTTCCATGATCCAGATGTCTATACCGCTGATCCCCGCGGATGACGGCGCACTACTGATCCCCGCCGATCACGTCACCGGCCTCCTGCGCAGCCTCGCGGCCGACTGGCTGGAATCGGAGCACACCGGTGAGATGCGCGGCGACGAGCAGACCGTCCGCGACTTGGCGGGCGTACTGACCGAACTCGCCGATCAGATCGACGTCGAATGCATCGGGTTCGCTTCGGCCGCTCCACATCCGTAGGACGGCGGCCGCGCAGAAGGACTCGGCAGGAGAGGGGCTTCGCGATGGACGGCCCTGAGCTCTCTCGTCAGGAGCTGATGATCCTCAAGGACCTGGAGCAGGACCTGTGTGCCGACCGGCTCCTGGACCGCAGACTCCGTACGTTGCGACGCGGCGTCAGACCCTGGACCTCTCCCGGCAGCTGGATCCGTCTCCACCGGGCCGGCCTGTACACGGGGGTCCTCGGCATCGCCTGCGCGATCCTGCTCGTCTACGCCGTCGCCACGTCCTCGCCCCCGCTGATCTGGGCCTTCGCCGCCGTCTGGGTACTCACCCTCGTCCGGCTCATCCGGCTCGCGATCGGATGGTGCCGCACGCACGACATCGGCCCGTGACGCCGCTCCCCGCGCAAAGCCCTGCCGCCTCAGGCATCCAAGATGCGGGCAATTCTCCACAAATTGCAGGCCGCCATCCTGTGACGCATGGTGGCAGCAGTACACCCCTCAGTAACCCTCAGGAAGGAAGAACCGGTCATGAGCAAGGCAAAGGGCAAGGCGAAGCAGGCCAAGGGACAGCTCAAGGAGAACCTCGGCAGCGCGATGGACGACCAGCGCATGCAGGCGGAGGGAAGCACCGAGCAGATGGCCGGCAAGGCCGAGGAAATGACCTCTGACGCCGCAGACAAGATGAAGAAGGCCAAGGGACAGCGCTGAACATGCCACACGAGCACGGCGCGCACGATCCTGCCGGGCCGCCTCCCCGTGCCACGGAGGCGGCCGTGGTCCGCCTGGCGGGTGAGATGGACATCAGCCGGGTCGACGAGGTGCGCGCCGTGCTGCTGGAAGCGGTGACCCGCGCGGGCGGCCCCGCCGACGTCGTCGTCGACCTCAGCGGTCTCACCTTCTGCGATTCCGCCGGACTCAACCTGCTGCTCCGGGCCCGCCTGCAGGCCGTGGAGTCCGGCCACACCTTGCGCCTGGCCGCGCCGACTGCCCAGATGCTGCGGCTGCTGGAGATCACCGGCTCCCTCCCCCTCTTCCCCATCGACACCGTCCCGCCCGGGTTTGGCGACCCCTGACGGGGTAGGCGCGAGACGTATCCGGTGCCGAGACCCGATCCACCGGTGGAAGGGGGTGCGCGATGCCCTCGGCCGACGAAGACCGCTTCGCGGTCGACGTGCGGCCCCTGGACGGGGCCACCGTTCTGACCTTGGCCGGAGAGCTCGACCACGACACCGCGGAGCCCTTGCGCGCGGCTCTCAAAGCCGCCCGGGCACGTGGCGGTCGACGCCTGCTGGTGGATGTCAGCGGGCTGGCGTTCTGTGATTCCACGGGACTCAACGTGTTGCTGCACAACCGGCTCGCGGCCCGGGAAACGGGTGGCACCCTCGAACTGATCGGCCTGCACCGGCCGGTCGCACGCATGTTCCACGTCACGGGCGCCGACGGGCTCTTCCCGCAGCACCCCGATGTGGAGGCGGCTCTGTCGAGTCACCAGCGCACGTAGCGGAGGAGCACGGATGAGCGAGCGCCGGCCATCGGAGTGGACCCGGCGTCTGCTGCTGCACGGCACCGCGGATGTCGTCGGCCGATGCCGCGATTTCACCCGCCGGGCCCTCACCGAGTGGCAGTGGCTGCCGGAAGCCGCCAGCGACAAGGTCAACGGCAACGGCAACGGTCTCGCGTACGGGAACGGCAGCGGGAACGGCAGCGAGGACGAGACCGCCGAAACCGCGGACGACGTGCTGCTCCTGGTGTCCGAGGTGGTGGCCAACGCCTGCATGCACGCGGGCGGGCCGAATTCGCTGCTGTTGCGCTACACCGCCGAGAGGCTGCGGATCGAGGTCACGGACCCCAGTCCGGTCGTACCGGTCTACCGGTTCCCCACCGATCCGGCCCGGCCCGGCGGCCACGGGCTCCTCATCGTGAAACGGCTTGCCCTCGCGTGGGGGGCGGACCGGGTCGACGGCGGGAAGTGCGTATGGGTGGAGGTCGCCACTCCGCCGACCCTACGGGAGAACCGGGAGACGCCCTCCCGGCGGCCTGGCGGGTCTACCCACCCGGCCTACCCGGCCTGACCGCGTGGCCCGCGCCCTCGGCAACCGCATGCTCCTCGTCCTCGTCCTCGTCCGGCGCATCCTCCAGCATCCCGGTCCGCAGCCTGGTCATGATGCGGCTCAGCAGTCGTGAGACGTGCATCTGGGAGAGGCCGAGCCGGTCCCCGATTTCGGACTGGTTCAGCTCCTGACCGAAGCGCAGCGAGAGGATCAGCCGGTCGCGGTCACTGAGCGTGGCGAGCAGTGGCTTCAGCGTCTCCAGGCATTCGATGCGGTCGTACGCCGCCTCCTCCTCCCCCAGCGGCCACCCCCGGGTGCTGCCGTCCGCCTCGGGTCCCACCGGGGCGTCCAGGGATCCCGCCAGGTAGCCGTTGGCCGCCCGGCGGCCTTCGTCCAGCGCCTCCGTGGTGATGCCGAGGTGTTCGGCCAGCTCCAGGTCGGTCGGGTGCCGTCCCAGGCTCTGTTCGAGCGTGTCGTGCGTCTTGGCGATGTCGAGGCGGAGTTCCTGGAGGCGCCGCGGGACCTTCACGGACCAGCTGGTGTCGCGGAAGAACCGCTTCATCTCTCCGGTGATGGTCGGAATGGCGAACGTGGTGAATTCCACCCCCCGCTCGACGTCGTACCGGTTGATGGCCTTGATCAGGCCCACCGTGCCGACCTGGACGATGTCCTCCAGCGGCTCGGAGCGGTTACGGAACCGGCGTGCCGCGTATTTCACCAGGCTGAGGTTGAGCTCGACGAGCGTGTTGCGCACGTACGAGTATTCCGGCGTTCCTTCGCTCAGCTCCTTCAGCCGCCGGAAGAGGGCGACGGACAGGGTCCGCGCCTCGCCGGTGCTGACCGCGAGCGGATCCTCCGGGACGTCGGGCGTCTCGGTTCGGAGGTCGATGCGGAACGGATCCGTGGTGTCGCTGGAAAGGGGTGCCATGAGCTTCCTCCGACGGATTGGTGGGCACCGGCCGACCCTGAGCGGGGCGGCGGGAACCGTCGTGGTCTTCCCGAGGAGATATACCCACACGGGGGAACGCTGACCCCCCTTTTTTTACGGAACACCCCCTTCCGGGACGTGGACGTCCAGGACGCAGATGTCGTCGCGGTGGGCCGTGCACAGCGCGACGAGCGTGCGCGCGAGGGTTTCACCGCGGCCCTCCCGGAGGAGTAGCAGCGCCGTCTCCGCGAGGCGGTCGAGGCCGGTCTCGATGTCCTCGCCCGGCTCCTCCACGAGCCCGTCGGTGTAGAAGAGCAGGTGGTCGCCGGGCAGCAGGTTGAGGGCGGCCTGCTCGTAGGAGGCTTCGAAGGTCGCCCCGAGGAGGATGCCCTGGGGTTGTTCGAGGAACTCCGCCCGGTCGCCGCGTACCAGCAGGGGCGGCAAGTGGCCCGCCCGCACCCAGACCAGCCGCCGGTCCCAGGGCTGGTAGCGGGCCATGACCATGGTCGCGGTGGCACCGCCCGACGGGTCCGAACCGGTGTGCAGCAGCAGGGTGTTGAGCCGGCGCAGGACGTCCGGCAGGGGTGAGCCGGTGACCGTCATGCCCTTGGCCGTGAACCGGAGCTGGGCCATCGTGCCGACGGCGGCCAGCCCGTGGCCGGCCACGTCTCCGACGACGAACAGGGCGCTCTCGTCGGGAAGTCCGATGGCGCTGTACCAGTCGCCGCCGACGTTGACCCCGCTGTCCGCGGGGACGTAGGCCACGTCGATGCACAGACCTGCCAGCTCCAGGGACTGTTCGGGGATCGGCAGCAGGGTGTCCTGGAGGCGTGCGGCGAGCGCCCGTTCGGCCTGGAGCATCCCCCGCTGGAGGAGGACGGCCCGCTCGCTGTCGCGCAAGGCGACTTCGATGTCGTGCTGTGTGGTCACGTCCTGGAAGAAGCCGTGCACCTCGACGGGTGTGCCGTCGGCGTCCGTCTGGGCCTCGGCGACGATCCGCAGGTGCCGGACTCCGCGCCCGGTGGTGATCCGGAACGGCTGGTCGACGGCCTCCCCCTGGCTCAGCAGCCGTTCGACGGCGGCACCCAGCTGGTGAAGGTCGTCGGGGACGACGTGGCTCGGCAGTTCCTCCAGGGGCATCGGCCCCCGCCCCGGATCCCGGTCGAAGATCGCATAGACCTGCTCGGACCAGGTGACGGTGTCGGTGACCAGGTTCCAGCCCGCCCAGCCGAGGTTGCCGAGGCGCTGCATGTCGGCCAGCCGGCGGGTCTCGCGCTGGCTGGTGTCATGGCAGATCCACGACACGACCAGGTGGTCTCCGAGCCTGGACGCCCGGACCGAGTAGACGGACTGCCGCGGGACACCGGCGATCACTTCCTCGTAGGTGAAGGGTTCCCCCTCGTACCTGGTTCCGGTGGTGAGCGTCTCGAGGTACCCCTCCCAGAGGGCGGTGCCCGCCACGGTCGGGTACGTCTCCAGGATCCGGCGGCCCACGAGCTCCTTGCCGCGCCGGCCGGCCACGTCCACGGACTCGGGCGCCGCCGCGTCGATGCGGTAGTCCTCCACCGCACCCGTCTCCGAGCGCAGGGGGGTGAGCAGGGTCGCGGGTCCGGCCATGGTGTCCAGGATCAGCTGGACGGCCGCCGCGTAGTCGCCGCCCTCAACCATGGTCACCGTGTCGCGGGCCCGTTCCGGCGCTCCCAGCGGCCCCGCGCACAGCCGTGTGGCCTGGCGCAGCAACGCCCGGGTGTCGGCGGCGAAGGGGCCCGGCCGGGTGCGCAGGAATCCGATGGCCGCCTTCGGAGACCCGTCGCCGGGAACGGGCACCCAGGCGCGCGTCGGCCAGCGCTCCGGCGGGTCCCCGATCAGCAGATAGCGCCGGGCGTCCTGTTCGACGTCCTCAAGCCAGAGGGCACGGCGGCCGGCGACCGCCTCGAGGGCGGCGACCCCGCTCAGCGGGGGAATGTGGCGCCACTGCTCGGCCAGCGCCTCGTCGATTCCGGCGCCCCCGGTCAGGTCCAGGCTCCCGGCGACGGCCACCGTGTAGATCATCACCGCGTCGACGTCGGTGGCGGCGCCGAGCACGCTCACCAGCAGCTCGGCGATGTCGTCGCCGCCGTGCGCGCCGGCCAGGCCGTCGGCGACCCGCGCCAGCAGGCCGTTCAGCTCACCGTCATCGTGGTGGCGACCGGCGAGATAGCGGCGACGGCTGAACGCCGAGGTGCTCGGCTCCTTCCTCGGGCCTGCGGTCGAGGCCGTGGGCAGGGAGATCCGTGCGGTCCCCCGCGAGCGGCGCACGCGGACCTGCCCCAGCGTGATCCAGCACTCCTCCAGGACGGTGCGGCCGCGCCGGCCGGCCCGTTCGAGGAGCAACTCGTACGCCGCGTCGGCGGAGACCCCCGCCTGGGCCATGAGTACGCCCTTGGCCCGCTCGACCACGGCCGTGGTCGCGGCGACGCCTTCCAGGTCGACGACCTCCGACCGGAGTCTGGCCACGACCCTGGCGAGCGCCACCACCTCGGGTGCGGCGCCCTCACCCACGGGTGCGGCATCGCCCTTCACCCCTTGAGCATCCCACGCCCGCCCCCCGCCCGCCCAGGTGCCGTCCGGCGTCACTCATCGCGCGGGCTCACCCACCGCGTCCCCTTCCCGCTCGGCTTCCCGCCCGGCTTTCCGGGCTGCTGCGGACGGTCCAGGCGGCTGGCCTCGTCCGTGTCGGCCGCGGGCGTGGTCCCGTCGCGGCGGTCGGCGTGCGCCTTGTCGTTGCTGCCGCCGGCGTGCGCCTTGCGCCGCCGCTCCTGTTTCCCCCCGCCCTCCAGCGGCACTCCTCCTGCGCCACCCTGCTCGTCCATGGCCGTCCTCCTCGCTCGAGCTCGACGGGAGCCCCGCGGACCGCGGCGGCCCCGCACGGGCGGCTGCCCCGGTCCGGACCGCGCAAACGGGTGCCACGCGCACGGTCCTGTGTCGGCCGCGGCCGGCTGGGTAGGCGCCCGGTGCGGGGTGCGGCCTCGGCCTCATGGCTGCGACGGGGGCCGCACTCCGTCGTCCGAGCGTGACGCACGGGAACCGCGCGCCCGCCGGACGAGGCGTACCGGGGTCCGTTCCGGGAAGGCGCGAAGGACAAGGACCACCGGTACACACGGAGATGGCACCGGTACACACGGAGAGGGCCGGACCATGAGTACCCATGACATCTGGATCTGGGGTTCCGAGGAAACCACGGGTTACTGGAAGGGAATCGACCTCGTCGGCTACAAGGTCGAGGCCACCGATGGAAGCATCGGCAAGGTCGACAAGCACTCGGAGGCAGTCGGCGCTTCCCTCATCGTCGTGGACACCGGCATGTGGATCTTCGGCAAGCACGTCCTGCTTCCGGCTGGCGTCATCACCCGGATCGACACGGACACACAGACCGTCCACGTCAACCGGAGCAAGGAGCAGATCAAGAACGCGCCGGAATTCGAGGAGTCGGGGTACAACACCGGGCCCAGCTATCTGGAGCAGTTCGCCCGGTACTACAACCAGCCCCACATGTGAGCCCGCCGACCGCCTCCCGCCGTGAGTGCGCTACTCCCCCTCCCATGCCTCCGCCACCAGTACGTCCCCGGGGAGGATCTCGCGCCGTACGAGGCGGGCGGCCACGTCGGTGGCCCGGAGCCGGCGCTGTGCGGCGTAGGCACGCAGGTGCAGTTCCGCCGCGTGGGGCGCGAGGGACGAGGTGGCGGCGAGCATGCCGCAGGCGGTGTCCACGACCGCCTTGGCGGAGAGGGCCGCCTGGGTGCGGGTGACGATGTCGGCGACACCCAGCGGTTCGCGGACCCAGGTGAGCAGGGACGTGGTCGCGACGTCCGCCAGGGCCCGCAGCAGCCTGATCTCGTCTGCGGTGAGGGTGGTGGGGACCCGGCAGAGCAGGGTCATGGAACCTGATTCTCCCGGCGATCACGTCGAAAGCCGCCTCGGTGACGGACTGGCCGTTGGCGAAGGCGTGGGCCCTCAGGCGGGCCAGTGCGTGATGGGGGTCCACCCCCAGGTGAACCATGATCATTCCAGTGGCCTGGTGGACCTCCTCGTGGTCCGTCTCCGCCTCGTCCAGCCAGGAACCGTCCATGCCGCCCCCGGCGTCCCCCGCCTGGAGGGCGAGCAGGGCCGTCGTGATGGCGTCCGCCGCAGCGAACGCGAACGAGCGGTCCTGTCCGGACAGCGGGCCGGCGCGGTCACGGTAGAGGTCCAGGCTGCCGATCGCGATGGCGCTGCTGCCCAGCGGCAGCGAGAAGACGGCCCGTACGCCGAGCTCGACCGCCTGCTGGGCGAAGACGGGCCAGCGGGCGGCCTCCGCGCCGCTCGTCAGGTCCCCCGCGAGCACCGGGGCGACAAGGGTGACCACGGTCAGGCACGGCCCGTCGCCGAGGGTGTACTGGACCTCCGCGAGGCGGCCCGCGACGTCATCGCTGGACCACCACAAGGTGCGCGTGTCCAGGTCCTCGCCCGCCAGGGACACCGAGGCGCCCGTGATGTCCATCAGATCCACGCAGGCCCGGCACAGGGCGGCGGGCACGTCGGTACCCGTGGCACCCTGTACGGCTCCCCCGAAGAGTTCCGCGAGCCGCCCGCCCGCCTCCGCGCCGGGGTGGGAACCATCGCCGGCGGACCGCTGCTCGTCCTCCGGTTGTGCGGGGTCCACGGCCATCACCTCCACCCGTCGGGCCCGTTCGCTCCCATCCTCGCCCACATCGGACCGCCCTCGCACGTACCCACACCGGCTGGTCACGGCCCTGGGCACGGGTGTCCGCCCTCGGTCCGGGCCCGGCGGATGCCCTCCGCGCCACCGCAGGACCCTGGCGTCCAGATGCCCGCACAGGGTGGCGTTGTCGCCGTCCGGGCCGCCCGCGGCCGAGGGGGCCGGGACGGAGCGGGACACGGCGCAACCGGCGTGCGGTTCGCCGATGGTGGCCAGGTGGGCGGACCGCCGCACCGTCCAGGCGCGTACGAGGTCGCACGACTCAGGTGACGGGCTCCGGTGCCGGCACGGGGCCCGGGAGGGGCCCCGGCGGGGGATGCCGATCGGGGCGCGGCACCGGCGGCGGGTCGGGCTCGGGCTGCGGAGGCGCCGGCGGCACCGGATCCGGCCCGGGTGCCGGTACCGGGCCCGGCAGGGGGCCGGGTTGCGGTCCCGGGCCGGGGCCCGGCGCCGGGGTCGGGCTGGGCGGAACCGGGTCATTGGGCGGCGTCCCCATGGACGCCTCCGCCCCTTGCAGCGGCTGGGGGCGGATGGGCGAGCAGTTCTTCGGAGTCGTCATGTGCTCCGCTCCTTCATCTGGAAACCGGCTGCAAGGCCGTCCGGCGAGGCACCGTCGGTGCTGCCGACCGCGCACGGGTCGCCTCGCAGCAGCCCGCCCGGCGTTCCGCGCCTACCCGCGTCACCGAGTCGCAGACACCTGAGCGGCAGACACCTGAGCCGCAGACACCCGGGCCGCCACGCGGGTCACCACCGGAGGCGCCACGCCCGCGTCACCACCCGGCTCACCAGGCAGACCCCCCGACGGGTCACACACGCGTGTCACCACTCGAGGTACCACCCGGAGCACCGCCAGGCCCCCGCCCAGGCGGCCGTCCAGCGCCGCCCGCCCTCGAGCACGGCTGCCGCGATCGCCCGCACGGGATGGGCCTCGTCCGCTGCCGCCGAGCGGCCCTGTGCCGGAGCGCGTACGGGTGACACGGGCAGCGGGGTGCGCACGCTCGCCCGCGGGCGTCGCGAAACATCTCTGGCGGCCGGTCACGCGCCGGCCCCGCACCGCCGATCCGGCCGGGCAGCACCGTGCCGCGGCACCGGTCCGTCGCAGGGAGTCCCCGTGCACGTCCTGCTCGTCGCGAGCGCGTTCAACAGTCTCACCCAGCGGGTCCACGCCGAGCTGCGCGATCGCGGCCACAGCGTCGCCGTGGAGCTGGCCCTCCCCCCGGCCGACCTGGCGGCGTCCGTCCGGCGCCACCGCCCCGAGCTGATCGTCGCGCCGATGCTGACCTCGGCCGTGCCGGAGGAGGTCTGGTCCGCCCACACCTGCCTGATCGTGCATCCCGGTCCGGTCGGGGACCGGGGTCCCTCCTCGCTCGACCGGGCGGTGCTGGACGGGGTCACCCGGTGGGGCGTCACCGTCCTGCAGGCCAATGCGGAGATGGACGCCGGTGACGTGTGGGCCTCGGTGGAGTGTCCCGGGCCGGAGCGGGCCGGGTCGAAGAGCCGCTGGTACCGGGGCGAGGTCGCCGACGCGGCCCTGGAGGCCGTCCTGCTCGCCGTGGACCGCTTCGCCTCCGGGAGCCACGTCCCCGAGCCGCAGACCGAGGGCCGGGCCCGCCCCCTGCTGCGCCAGGAGCACCGCCGGATCGACTGGCTGCGGGACGGTACCGAGCGGGTGCTGCGCACGCTCCGCGCGGCGGACTCCCGGCCCGGCGTACGGGACGAGCTGCTCGGCGGCGCCTGGTACCTGCACGGCGGCCACCCGGAGGACCGACTGCGCGGCCGCCCCGGTGAACTGCTGGCCACCAGGGCGGGGGCGATCTGCCGGGCCACCGTCGACGGAGCCGTGTGGATCCCGGAGCTGCGGGCCCACCGCGCCCCGGGGGAACCGGCCGCACCGAAGCTCCCCGCCACTCTCGCGCTCGGGGACGCGCTGCCCGGGCTGCCCGAGCTCCCGGCCCCGGCGGAAGCCGGCGACGTGTCCCGGCCCCGTACCTGGTCCGACATCGACTACCACGAGGAGGGCGGGGCCGGCTTCTTGTCGTTCTCCTTCCCCGGCGGCGCGATGAGCACCACCCACTGCCGGCGCCTGCTGGACGCCTACCGCGCGGCCTGCGCCCGCCCCACGTCCGTGCTCGTGCTCGGCGGTGGACGGGACTTCTTCTCCAACGGGATCCACTTGGGCGTCATCGAGGCCGCCGCCGATCCCGCCGAAGAGTCCTGGGCCAACATCAACGCCATGGACGACCTGGTGGAGGCCGTCCTGACCACCACCGACCGGCTCGTGATCTCCGCGCTGGGCGGCAACGCGGCCGCCGGAGGCGCCATGCTGGCCCTCGCCGCCGACGAGGTGTGGTGCCGCTCCGGTGTGGTCCTCAATCCGCACTACCGGCTCATGGGCCTGTACGGATCGGAGTACTGGACGTACACCCTGCCGCGCCGGATCGGCTCGGCCGGCTCGGAGCGCCTGACGGCGGAGGCCCTGCCGCTGAGCGCCGCGGCGGCCCGCCGGCTGGGCCTGGTCGACCGGACGGTCGCCTGCCCGCCCGCGGAGTTCGCGGACCGGGCCGCGGCCCTCGCCGCACGGCTCGCCGGCCACCCCGCCACCACCTCCCGGATCGCCGTGAAGAAGGCACGGCGGGAGCTGGACGAGGCTCGGCGGCCGCTGGCCTCCTACCGGGCGGCCGAGCTGGAGCGGATGCGGCAGACCTTCTTCGACCCGCAGTCCCCGTACCACGCGCTGCGCCGGGCCTTCGTGGGCAAGGTGCGTCCGGACGCGACCCCGCCGCACCTCGCGCGCTCCGTACCGGCCCGGCACGGAGCGCCGCCGTCCGCGCGACGGGGCTCATCCCCGGGCTCGTCACCGGGCTCCGTCACCGGACCGGGTGTACATGACGCGGCACCGTTCCCCGGCGGGTGCTAGCAAGAAAGGTGGGGCCGATGAGCCCCTCGCGGTGACGGGCCCCCTGCGCGGGGCCCCGCCGCCGCTCCTCCCCCTCCCCCTCCCCCTCCCCAAGGAGGCCTCCGCATGGACGCAGCAACTCCGGCCCCGGTGGCAGACGACCCGGCAGCGGACGATCCGCTGATCCACATCCTCTGGATCAACGCGGGCCTGAGCTGTGACGGTGACTCCGTGTCCCTGACCGCCGCGATGCAGCCGAGCATCGAGGAGATCGTGACGGGGGCGCTGCCCGGGCTGCCCCGGATCGCCGTGCACTGGCCGCTGATCGACTTCGAGTGCGGTCCCGTCGGTGGCGCGGACACGTTCATCGAGTGGTTCTTCAAGGGCGAGCGGGGCGAGATCGATCCGTTCGTGCTGGTGGTCGAGGGTTCCATCC
Source organism: Streptomyces sp. GL_148 (assembly GCF_057834205.1). Lineage (NCBI taxonomy): Bacteria > Bacillati > Actinomycetota > Actinomycetes > Kitasatosporales > Streptomycetaceae > Streptomyces > Streptomyces sp. GL_148. The sequence goes on from NZ_CM174396.1 coordinate 370,330, forward strand.
CCAACGAGAAGATCAAGTCCGAGGGTTACTGGTGCGGTTTCGGCGATGATCCGGCGACCGGCCAGCCCATCACCACCAGCGAGTGGATCGACCGGCTGGCGCCCAAGGCGCTCGCCGTGGTGGCCATCGGCACCTGCGCGACGTACGGCGGCATCCACGCGATGGAGGGCAATCCGACGGGTGCGATGGGCCTGCCCGACTACCTGGGCTGGGACTGGAAGTCGCACGCCGGGATCCCGATCGTGTGCGTGCCGGGCTGTCCGATCCAGCCGGACAACTTCTCGGAGACGCTCACGTACCTGCTCTACCAGGCGGCCGGCTCGGCCCCGATGATCCCGCTCGACGACAAGCTGCGGCCCACCTGGCTGTTCGGCAACACGGTGCACGAGGGGTGCGACCGGGCCGGCTACTACGAGCAGGGCGAGTTCGCGGAGACCTACGACTCCCCCAAGTGCCTGGTGAAGATCGGCTGTTGGGGTCCGGTGGTCAAGTGCAACGTGCCCAAGCGCGGCTGGATGAACGGCATCGGCGGCTGTCCGAACGTGGGCGGCATCTGCATCGCCTGCACGATGCCGGGCTTCCCGGACAAGTTCATGCCGTTCATGGACAAGCCGCCGGGCGCCACGGTCTCCACCACGGCCAGCGGCGCGTACGGCGCCGTGATCCGCAGGCTCCGGGCGATCACCCTGCACACCGTCGACCAGGAGCCCAAGTGGCGCCACACCGGCGAGAAGCTGACGACGGGCTACCGCCCGCCCTGGTGAGCCCCCCCCTGAGCCCCGTCCCGGCGGTCACCCGGTACTCCGCACACCTCCTCCACCCGCGCTGACGAAGGGTCACGGCACACACGATGGAACCGAAGACGAAGGCGGCCGGCGACGGCAGCGGCCTGGTCGAGATGGCATGGGATCCGATCACCCGGATCGTGGGCAGCCTCGGCATCCACACGAAGATCGACTTCAAGCAGAAGCGGGTCGCCGAGTGCTACAGCACCTCGTCGGTCTTCCGGGGCTACAGCGTCTTCATGCGTGGCAAGGACCCCCGTGACGCGCACTTCATCACCAGTCGCATCTGCGGGATCTGCGGCGACAACCACGCCACGTGTTCCGTGTACGCGCAGAACATGGCCTACGGGGTGAAGCCCCCGCACCTCGCCGAATGGATCATCGACCTCGGCGAGTCCGCGGAGTACATGTTCGACCACAACATCTTCCAGGAGAACCTGGTCGGGGTCGACTACTGCGAGAAGATGGTCCGCGAGACCAACCCCGGGGTCCTGGAGCTGGCCGAGCGGACCCCGGCCCCGCACGCGAGCGAGCACGGCTACCGCACCATCGCGGACATCATGCGCTCGCTCAACCCCATCGAGGGCGAGTTCTACCGCGAGGCCCTCCAAGTCAGCCGCTACACGCGGGAGATGTTCTGCCTGATGGAGGGCCGCCACGTGCACCCCTCCACGCTCTACCCGGGCGGCGTCGGCACCATCGCCTCGGTCCAGCTCTTCACGGACTACTTGAGCCGCCTGATGCGGTACGTGGAGTTCATGAAGAAGGTCGTCCCGCTGCACGACGACCTGTTCGACTTCTTCTACGAGGCCCTGCCCGGCTACGAGGAAGTGGGCCGCCGGCGCGTCCTGTTGGGCTGTTGGGGCGCCCTCAACGACCCCGAGTACTGCGACTTCACGTACGCCAACATGACCGACTGGGGACGGAAGATGTTCGTCACCCCGGGCGTGGTGGTGGACGGCAAACTGGTCACCAACGACCTCACCGAGATCAATCTCGGCATCCGCATCCTGCTGGGCAGCTCGTACTACGACGACTGGCAGGGGCAGGAGCAGTTCGTCACGCACGATCCGCTCGGCAACCCGGTGGACCCGCGCCACCCGTGGAACCAGCACACCATCCCGGCCCCGCAGAAGCGGAACTTCGACGACAAGTACAGCTGGGTCATGTCGCCCCGCTGGTTCGACGGCAAGGACCACCTGGCCCTCGACACCGGCGGCGGCCCCATCGCGCGGCTCTGGTCCACGGCGCTGTCCGGGCTCGTGGACGTCGGCTACGTCAAGGCCACCGGGCACAGCGTCGTCATCAACCTGCCGAAGACGATGACCAAGCCCGAGACGACCTTCGAGTGGCAGATCCCCAAGTGGAGCAACGCCCTGGAGCGCAACCGGGCCCGTACCTACTTCCAGGCGTACGCGGCGGCCATCGCGCTGCACTGCGCCGAGAAGGGGCTGGCCGAGGTCCGCGCCGGACGCACCCAGACCTGGGAGAAGTTCGAGGTGCCGGACCAGGCGGTCGGCGTCGGCTTCACCGAGGCCGTACGGGGCGTCCTGTCGCACCACATGGTCATCCGCGACGGGAAGATCGCCAACTACCACCCGTATCCGCCGACCCCGTGGAACGCGAGCACCCGGGACACCTTCGGCACTCCGGGTCCGTACGAGGACGCCGTGCAGAACACCCCCATCTTCGAGGAGAACACCCCGGAGAACTTCAAAGGCATCGACATCATGCGGGCGGTCCGCAGCTTCGACCCGTGCCTGCCGTGCGGGGTGCACATGTACGTCGGCGGCGGCAAGACCGTCAAGACCATGCACGTGCCCACCGGCCTGAGCGGACTGGGCGGATGAGCGCCGCGCGCACGGGCGTCGCGGTGGACGCACGGGAGGCGGGACGCCGGGTGGACGAGGTGCTCGACCGGCTCGCCGCCACGGGCGACCGGGCGGCCTGCGCCGCCGCCGAGGAACTGGTCCGCGGACTCATGGAGTTCTACGGGGCGGGGCTCGCCCGGATCACTCAGCGGCTCGGCGACCACGGCCTGGCCCCGCTGCTGGACGACGAGCTCGTCGCGAGCCTGCTGGCCCTGCACGACCTGAACCCCGAGGACGTCCACCTCCGGATCGGGCGGGCGCTGCGGTCCGCTCCCGAGGCGACGGAGCTGCTCGGCTTCGACCCGGCCTCGGGCGTCCTGCGGCTGAGCGTGCCCGCCGCCGGCGGCTGCGGCTGCGGTTCGCAGGCGAGCTCCTCCGGTGTCCCGCAGGGCGTGGCGGACGCCCTGGCGGCCTTCGCGCCCGAAGTGACCTCCGTGGAGGTGGAGAAGGCGGCCCCCGCCCCGGCCCTCCTGCAGATCGGCGCCCGCCCGCAGACCCCGGCACGGGTCCGGTGAGCGCGCAGGCCCCGCCCGCGCGCGGCCTGCGCCGGTTCGCCGGCGCCCGCCCGCCCCGCCCCGAGACCTGCGAACTGTGCGGGGTGGCGGTCGCCGAGGAGGCGCACCGCCACCTGGTGGAGACCGAGCGGCGGGCCCTGGTCTGCGCCTGTACCGCCTGCGCGCTGCTCTTCGACCGGCCCGGGGCGGTCACCGGACGGTTCCGCGCCGTACCGGACCGCTACCTCAGCGACCCGGAGCGTCCGCTCGGCGACGGCGCCTGGGAGGCCCTGCAGATCCCCGTCGGAGTGGCCTTCCTGTTCCGCAACGCCGCCCTCGACCGGCTGGTCGCGCTCTACCCGAGCCCCGCCGGGGCCACCGAGAGCGAGCTCGACCCCGAGACCTGGCAGCGCGTGCTCGGCGCCGGGCGGCTGGCCGGCCTGCTGGAACCGGACGTGGAGGCCCTGCTGCTGCACCGCGCGCAGGGCCGTACCACCTGCCATCTGGTCCCCATCGACATCTGCTACGAACTGGTGGGCCGGATGCGGATGCTCTGGCAGGGCTTCGACGGGGGCGCGGAGGCCCGCGAGGCACTGCGCGTGTTCTTCGAGCGGGTGGAACGGCGGGCCCGGGTACTCGCCCCGGATCCGGGGGATTCGGTGGACCCGGTGGAAGCGGGGCGGCGGCCGTGACGGACTTCGCCTTCGCCTGCACCGGGGTGCGCGCCGATCCGTACGCCGCCGGACCCACTCTGGTGTTCCGGCTGCGCCTGACCGCCTCGCCCGGGGTGCGCGTGCACGCCGTCGCCCTGCGCTGCCAGCTCCGCGTGGAGCCCGCCAAGCGGCGCTACGGCCCCGCCGAGGCGGACGGCCTGGCCGACCTGTTCGGCGACCCCTCCCGCTGGGGGTCGACCCTCCAGCCGGTGCAGTTCGCACAGGTCTCGGTGATGGTCCCGAGCTTCACCGGGGAGAGCGAGGTCGACCTCGTCGTGCCGTGCAGCTACGACATGGACATCGCGGCGACCCGCTACTTCGCCGCGCTCCAGGACGGTGAGATCCCGATGCTGATGCTGTTCTCGGGGACCGCCTTCACCGGGGCGGGCGGCTTCCACGTCGAACCGGTGCCCTGGGACCGCGAGGCCGCGTACCGGATGCCCGTGGCAGTGTGGCGGGAGATGGTCGAGCAGCACTTCCCCGGCTGCGGCTGGCTGCGGCTGCCCGCCGACACGATGGCCGACCTGCTCGCCTTCCGCTCGCGGCACGCGCTCCCCTCCTGGGAGGCCACCGTGCGCACCCTCCTGGACACCGCGGCCGGGCCGGCGCCCGCCCCGGTCCGGCTGGGGGCGACGCCGCCGCTCGTCATCGAGAGGACCGCGCCGTGACCCCGACCGCCCCCACCCTCGCCGACGCCCCGGACTCCCGCTTCGCCACGGCCCGGCAGGTGGCCGACGCCGTCCTCTTCGAGGGGTACGTCCTCTACCCGTACCGGGCCTCCGCGGCGAAGAACCGGATGCGCTGGCAGTTCGGCGTGCTCGTGCCGCCCGCCTGGGCCCCCGTCCACGCGGAGCACTCCTTCCAGCGGACCGAGCTCCTGCTGGAGCCCCGGGGTGCGTCGACGCTCTCCGTGGAGCTGCGATTCCTGCACGCACAGCGGCGTACGGTCCAACGGGCCCGCGCCGACGGATCGTTCGAGGAGGTCGCCGAACTCCAGCTGGCCGACCGGGTGCTGGTCCCCTGGGACGAAGGCACCGAGGAGCGGGTCGAGGTGTCCGTCGCCGTGGCCGAACTGTCGGGCGCCGAGGCCGTCTTCCCCTTCGCCCGGCCCGCCCGCGAGGAGGTCGAGCCGGTCCTCGACGCCGAAGGCCGCACCGTCGGCCGCCTGGTGCGGCGTACGGAGCGCATCAACGGGCTGCTGCGCCTGCGCGCCGCCGAACTCGAAGGCCCCTACCGGGTGTCGAGGCTCACCGCCGTGGTGGAGAACACCAGCCCGTGGGCCCCGGCGGATCCGTCCGCGACCCGGGAGGAGGCGCTGCCCCGCTCCCTGGTCGCCGCCCATCTCCTGCTGGCGCTGAGCTCCGGTTCCTTCGTGTCGATGACCGACCCGCCCGAGTGGGCCAGGGGGGCGGTCGCGACCTGCGAGAACCGCCACACCTGGCCGGTACTGGCGGGCGAGCCGGGCCGCGCGGACGTGGTCCTGTCCTCCCCCATCATCCTGGAGGACCATCCGGCCATCGCCCCGGAGAGCGTCGGGGCCATGTACGACGCCACGGAGATCGACGAGATCCTGGCGCTGCGCACCGCGGCCCTCACCGACCAGGAGAAGCGGGAGGCCCGTGGGACGGATCCCCGGGCGGCCGCCGTAATCGAACTGGCCGATTCGATGCCGCCCGAGGTACTGGAGCGGCTACACGGGGCCGTACGGGGCCTGCGCGACATCACCGGCGAGGCAGCCGCCGGGCCGGACCCGGACGCACTGTTCCGGCCCGACACGCCCTGGTGGGACCCGGCCGGGGCGGACTGTGCCGCGCCCGTACCCGAGCACGTGACGGTCGACGGCGTGCGGGTGGGCGTCGGAAGCCGTGTGGTGCTGCGCCCGGGGCTGCGGCGGACCGACGCCCAGGACCTGTTCCTCCAGGGCCGCACCGCCCAGGTGGAGGCGGTCCTGCACGATGTCGACGGAGGGGTGCACCTCGCCGTCACCGTGGAGGGCGACCCGGGCGCCGACATCCGTCGGGAGCAGGGCCGGTTCCTGTACTTCCAGCCGGACGAGGTCACCGTCACCCCCGAGGGGCCGGCGTGAGCGGCCGCACCCTGATCGCGGGGATCGGCAACGTCTTCCTCGGTGACGACGGCTTCGGCGTGGAAACCCTGCGGGCCCTGTCGGCGCACCCGCTGCCACCGGGCGTGGAGGCGGTGGACTTCGGGGTCCGCGGGGTCCACCTCGCCTACCAGTTGCTGGACGGCTACGACACGGTCGTCCTCGTCGACGCCACCGCGCGCGGCGGGGCCCCCGGCACCCTGTACCTGATCGAGACCGGCGAGGAGGACGTGGGCGCTCCCCCGGGCGGGGCCGCCCTCGACGGCCACGACATGTCGCCCGGCACCGTCCTCGCCCTGCTGGACACCCTGTGCGCCGGGACCGGCGCCGAGGCTCCCCGGCGCGTCCTCGTCCTCGGCTGCGAACCCGCCTGCGTGGAGGAGGGCATCGGGCTGAGCGGGCCGGTGGCCGACGCGGTGCCGCAGGCCGTGCGCGCCCTCCTGGACCTGCTCGGGCAGGAGGAGCCGTACGCATCCGAGACGGACGACCCGAACCGCCGAGAACTGAGGAGTACCCCATGAAGAAGGTCGTCGCCGGCGGGGCCGCCGCCCTGGCCGCCCTGGTCGCCGTCCTCAAGCAGGTCCTGCCCGACATCAGGCGCTACTTGCGCATCCGCCGCATGTGAACGCGTACGCCCCGGCCTCCGAATGGAGTACGGGGCGTAGGGGCTCCCGGCGTGCCCGGCCACGGCGCCCCGGTCCTGCCGGTGTAATGAGCCCCGGCAGGACGGAGACCGAATCCGATGCACGAGATGTCGATCGCCATGGCCGTCGTGGCCCAGGTGGAAGAGGCGGCCCCGGAGGCCGGCAGCACCGTGAGCCGAGTGGAGCTCCAAGTCGGCGAGCTGGCCGGGGTGGCCCCGGACGCACTCGGCTTCTGCTTCGAACTGGCCTGCGCAGGAACTGTCTTGGAGGGGGCTGAGCTCGTCGTCCGGTCCGTGGCGGCCCGTGCGCGCTGCGGCGCCTGCACGGGCGACTGGGCCGTGGGGATGCCTCCTGAACTGTGCTGTCCCACGTGCGGAAGGGCCACGGAGGTGGAGCTGCTCTCAGGGCGCGAGCTGCGCATCCTCACGGTGACCTGGGAGGACGCGCAGTCCACCGAGGCCACCGCGGCTGCCCTGGACCCCTGCCGCGCCCCGATCTCCGAGGAGGCCTGACCCATGTGCCGAGTGGTCGACCTGCAACAGGCGGTACTCGCCAAGAACGACGGGGCCGCACAGGCCCTGCGCGCCGAACTCACCGCCCGCGGCACGACGGTGGTCAACATGCTGTCCAGTCCGGGCAGCGGCAAGACCGCGCTGCTGGAGCGGGAACTGATGCTCGCCGGGGAACGCGGGGTGGCCGTCGCCGCCCTCACCGCGGACCTGGCCACCGAGAACGACGCGGTCCGGCTGGCCCGTTCGGGCGCGCCGGTCAAGCAGGTGCTGACCGACGGGCTCTGTCATCTGGAAGCCGCGATGCTGGGCCGCCACCTGCACGGCTGGCTGCCCGAGGAGACGCGCCTGCTCTTCGTCGAGAACGTCGGCAATCTGGTCTGCCCGGCCTCGTACGACCTCGGGGAGTCGCTGCGCGTGGTCCTCGCGTCCGTGACCGAGGGCGAGGACAAGCCGCTGAAGTACCCGACGGCCTTCGGGCTGGCCCAGCTCGTCGTCGTCACCAAGACCGACATCGCGCAGGCCGTCGAGTTCGACGAGCCGGCCTTCCGGGCGAACGTCCAGCGGGTCAACCCGGGCGTGGAGGTCGTGCTCACCTCGGCCCGCACCGGCGAGGGCCTCGGCCTCCTGCTGGACCGGGCGCAGGCGGTCGGGGCGGGAGCCGCGCCGCACACGCCGGTGATGGCCCGCGCGCGTGCTGCGGAGCACAGCGCCGGTGCGGGCGACGGACACGGCCACGGGCACGGGCACGCCGACCACGGACACCCGCACCGGCCGGGGGACGGGCACGATCGCGATCACGGGCCTGGCCAGGGGCACGGCCAGGGTCACGGTCATGACCAGGGCCAAGGCCAAGGCCAAGGCCAGGGCCAGGGCCAGGCCCACGCACCGGTGCCGGCCGGCACTCCAGCGGCAGCGCGAGCCCACGGGCAGACCCGCTGATGGAGTCCGTGCAGCGCCGCCGGGTCACCGTGCAGGGGGTGGTGCAGGGCGTCGGCTTCCGGCCGTACGTCTACGCCCGCGCGACCGGGCTCGGTCTGGCCGGACACGTCACCAACACCCCGGAGGGAGTGGTGACCGAGGTCGAGGGTGCGGCCGCCGCCGTCTCGGCGTTCTGCGAGCGCCTCGCGGCGGACGCACCGCCGCTGGCCGTGGTGGACGCCGTGGACCACTGCGAGGTGCCGGTGGTCGGCGGCGCCGGATTCGCGATCATCGCCTCCCGGAGCGGCGGCCCCGCCCGGACCCTGGTCTCCCCGGACACGGCCACCTGCGCCGCCTGCCTCGCGGAACTGGCGGATCCGGCCGACCGACGTCACCGCCACCCCTTCATCACGTGCACGCACTGCGGCCCCCGCTTCACGATCGTCACCGGACTGCCCTACGACCGCGCGCACACCACCATGGCCGGCTTCCCGATGTGCCCCGACTGTGCCCGTGAGTACGCCGATCCGGCCGACCGCCGCTTCCACGCCCAGCCCGTCGCCTGCCCCGCCTGCGGCCCCCGGCTGCGCCTGCTCCTCGCCGACGGCGAGCGGGACCCGTACGAGCGCACCGGGACGGATCCCGTCGCCGAGGCCCGGCGGCTGCTGGCCCGGGGAGCGATCCTGGCGGTCAAGGGACTCGGCGGCTACCACCTGGCCTGCGATGCCACCCGTCCGGAGGCCGTGGCGGAACTGCGCCGGCGCAAGTCCCGCGGTGACAAGCCGTTCGCCGTCATGGCACGCGACCTCGCCGAGGCGGAGCGGCTGGCACACATCGGCCCCGAGGAGCGTGCCCTGCTCACCGGCAGCGTCCGGCCCATCGTGCTGCTCCGCAGGCGGCCGGGCGTCCCCGGACCGGCCGAGCAGGTCGCGCCGCGCAGCCCCGACCTCGGCGTCATGCTCCCGTACACCCCGCTCCACCACCTGCTGTTCGGGCTTCCCGGCGACCCTCCGGGGGCCGCGCTGCTCGTCATGACCAGCGGGAACCTCGCGGGAGAGCCCATCGTCACCGAGGAGGACGAGGCCCTGGAGCGGCTGGCCGGCCTCGCCGACGGCTGGCTCACGCACGACCGGCCCATCCACGTCCCGTGCGACGACTCGGTGATCCGGGTCTGCGACGGCGCCGCACTGTTGGTGCGGCGCTCGCGCGGCTACGCCCCGCTGCCGGTGCCGCTGCCGTTTCCGGTCCCCGCCACGCTGGCGACGGGGGGCGATCTGAAGAACGCCCTCTGCCTCGGGGAGGGCCGCCGGGCCTGGCTGTCGGCGCACATCGGCGATATGGACGACCTGGCCACCCAGATCGCCTTCGAGCGGGCCGAACGGCAGCTGGAGTCCCTCACCGGGGTCTCCCCCGCCCTGCTGGCCACCGACCGGCATCCCGGGTACCGGTCGGGGCACTGGGCGGTCCGCAACGCGGCGGGCCGGCCACTGGTGCGCGTACAGCACCATCACGCGCACATCGCGTCCGCGCTGGCCGAACACGGCCTGGACGGCGGCCGCCGGGTGATCGGCGTCGCCTTCGACGGCACCGGCTACGGTGACGACGGCGCGGTGTGGGGCGGCGAAGTGCTCCTCGCCGACTACGCGGGGTACACCCGCTTCGCCCACCTCGCGTACGTGCCGCTACCGGGCGGCGACGCCGCGGTGCAGCGGCCGTACCGCATGGCTCTGTCGCACCTGCGGGCGGCGGGCATCCCCTGGGATCCGGACCTGCCGTGTGCGAGCAGCTGCCCGGAGGAGGAACTCCGGGTTCTGTCCCGGCAGTTGGAGCTCGGCTTGAACTGCGCCGCCACGTCCAGCATGGGACGGCTCTTCGACGCCGTCTCCTCCCTGACGGGCATCTGCCAGTACTCCGGGTACGAGGCGCAGGCCGCGATGGAGCTGGAGTCCGCCGCACTGCGGGCGGCGGGGCAGGCGGACCGGGCCGCGGACACGGAGCCGGACGCGGACCCCGGCCCCCGCCCGTACGCCTTCGCCCTGAACTCCCCTGCTCCCGGCGGTGAGGGTCCCGTCACCGCGGATCCGACGCCCCTGCTGGTCTCGGTGGTGGCCGACCTGCGGGCGGGGGTGGATCCGTCCGTGATCGCGGCCCGCTTCCACGCCGCCGTCACCGCGCTCGTCGCCGGCCTGTGCGTCCTGGCGCGCGAGCGGCACGGACTGGACACGGTGGCGCTGACCGGCGGGGTCTTCGCCAACACCTTGCTGTCCTCGGCCTGCGCCCGCGCCCTGCGCGAGCGCGGCTTCACCGTCTTGCGGCACCGCCAGGTCCCGCCGAACGACGGCGGGCTGGCACTCGGTCAGCTCATGGTGGCGGTCGCCCGCGGCGTCACCGACCCCCCACAGCGAGGAGAGGCCCATGTGCTTGGCGGTACCCGGAAAAGTGCTTGACATCGCGGATAAAGACGGCACCCGCATGGCCACCGTCGACTTCGGCGGCGTACAGAAGGAGGTGTGTCTGGAGTACCTGCCCGACCTCCAGGTCGGCGAGTACGCCATCGTCCACGTGGGCTTCGCCCTGCAGCGTCTGGACGAGGAGTCCGCCCGGCAGACCCTCGCACTGTTCGCGGAACTCGGCATGCTCCAGGAGGAGTTCGGCGACCCGTGGGAGCTGGCGGCCGACGCCGCCGACGGTGGCGAGGGAGGGCCGCGGTGAAGTACATCGACGAGTTCCAGGATCCCGCCCTCGCGCGGCGGCTCCTGGACGACATCCACTCCACGGTGACCCGGCCCTGGGCGCTGATGGAGGTGTGCGGCGGCCAGACCCACACCATCATCCGGCACGGGATCGACCAACTCCTTCCGGATCAGGTGGAGTTGATTCACGGTCCGGGCTGTCCCGTCTGCGTCACCCCGCTGGAGGTCATCGACAAGGCGCTGGAGATCGCCTCCCGGCCGGGCGTGATCTTCTGCTCCTTCGGAGACATGCTGCGGGTGCCCGGGACCGGCCGGGACCTGTTCCGGGTCCGCAGCGAGGGCGGTGACGTACGGGTGGTCTACTCTCCGCTCGACGCCCTGACCATCGCCCGGCAGAACCCGGACCGGGAGGTGGTGTTCTTCGGCATCGGCTTCGAGACCACGGCCCCGCCGAACGCGATGACGGTCCATCAGGCGAAGCGGCTGGGCATCCCCAACTTCAGCCTGCTGGTCTCCCACGTACGGGTTCCCCCGGCCATCGAGGCCATCATGCGATCCCCGAGCTGCCGGGTACAGGGCTTCCTCGCCGCCGGGCACGTGTGCAGCGTGATGGGGATGGCGGAGTACCCCGAGCTCGCGGCACGGTACCGGGTGCCGATCGTGGTGACGGGCTTCGAGCCGCTGGACATCCTCGAAGGCGTACGGCGGACCGTGCTCCAGCTCGAACGGGGCGAGCACACCGTGGAGAACGCCTACGCGCGCGCCGTCCGCCCGGAGGGCAACCCCGCCGCCCTGGCCATGCTGGAAGACGTCTTCGAGGTCACGGACCGGGCCTGGCGCGGGATCGGGATCATCCCGGACAGCGGCTGGCGCCTGTCCGAGCGCTACCGGGAGTTCGACGCGGAGCACCGCTTCTCGGTCACCGGGATCACCACCCGGGAGCCAGCCGAGTGCCGCAGCGGCGAGGTGCTCCAGGGGCTCATCAAACCAAACGAGTGCGAGGCCTTCGGCACGCTGTGCACGCCGCGCAACCCCCTCGGCGCCACGATGGTCTCCAGCGAGGGCGCCTGCGCCGCGTACTACCTCTACCGCCGGCTCGACCTCCAGGCCGCGCCGGCCTCCCCGACGACGCCGCTGGAGGCGAGCCCCGTTGGCTGAGACCGCACCCCTGGACATCACCGGCTGGACCTGCCCGGCCCCGCTGCGCGACCATCCCCGGGTGGTGATGGGCCACGGCGGAGGCGGCGCGCTGTCCGCCGAGCTCGTCCAGCACCTCTTCCTCCCGGAGTTCGGCGGCCCCGCCCTCGCCCAGCTCGGGGACTCCGCCGCGCTCTCCCTCGGGGGCGTGCGGCTGGCCTTCTCCACGGACTCCTACGTCGTGCGCCCGCTGTTCTTCCCGGGCGGCTGCATCGGTGACCTCGCGGTCAACGGCACGGTCAACGACCTGGCCATGTCGGGGGCCGAACCGGCGTACCTCTCCTGCGGGTTCATCCTGGAGGAGGGCGCCCTGATGTCCGTCGTCTCGCGGGTGGCCCGGGCGATGGGCAACGCGGCGCGGGCCGCGGGCGTGGAGGTGGTCACCGGGGACACCAAGGTCGTGGAGAGCGGGCACGGGGACGGCGTCTACATCAACACCGCGGGCATCGGCGTCATCCCGGCGGGGGTGGACCTGCGTGCGCAGCGGGTCGTGCCCGGCGACGTGGTGATCGTCAGCGGTGACATCGGGCTGCACGGCGTGGCCATCATGAGCGTCCGCGAAGGCCTGGAGTTCGGGGTGGACGTGGAGAGCGACTGCGCGCCCCTGAGCGGCCTGGTCCGCAGCATGCTCGCCGTCACCCCGGACCTGCACGTCCTGCGCGACCCCACCCGGGGCGGGCTGGCCGCCGCGCTCAACGAGATCGCCGCGGCCTCCGGCACCGGCGTCCTCGTCCACGAGGCCACAGTGCCCGTGCCGCCGGCCGTCGCGAATGCCTGTTCGATCCTCGGCTTGGATCCGTTCTACGTGGCCAACGAGGGCAAGCTCGTGGCCTTCGTACCGCGCCGGCACGCCGAGGCCGTGCTCGACGCGATGCGGGCGCATCCGCTGGGCCGCGGGGCGACCGTGATCGGCGAGGCCGTGGAGGCCCACCCGGGCATGGTCGTGGCCCGCACCCGGCTGGGCGGCACCCGCGTGGTGGACCTGCCGCTCGGGGAGCAGCTGCCGCGGATCTGCTGAGCTCCACTCGCCGGCCCCACCCCGGCTCCACTCCGGCTCCGTCGCGGCACCCACCGCGGCGGAGCCCAGGACCGCGGCCGCGTACGGGGTTAGGCTCGGATCAGGCCGCGAAACGGAGGTTCGCATGTGCCGCTGGCTCGCCTACTCGGGTTCTCCCATCCTGCTCGACGCCGTGCTATACCGGCCTGAGCACTCGCTGATCAACCAGAGCCTCCATGCGCGGATGGGCGTCGAGACGACGAACGGCGACGGCTTCGGGATCGGCTGGTACAGCGGAAACGGGGACGGCACGCCGGCCGTCTTCCGGGACATCGCACCGGCCTGGAACAACCGCAATCTGCGCGAGCTCGCCGCGCACGTGCGCTCGTCGCTCTTCTTCGCACACATTCGCGCCTCGACGGGTTCGGCCGTGCAGCAGACCAACTGCCACCCGTTCCGCCACGGCCGGTGGCTGTGGATGCACAACGGGGCCATCGCGGACTTCCACCGGCTGCAGCGCGACCTCTGTCTGGCCGTGGACCCGGCCCTCTTCCCGTCCATCGAGGGGTCCACCGACTCCGAGGTGATGTTCTACCTGGCGGTGACCTTCGGGCTCGACCAGGACGTCCCGGGGGCGGTGGCCAGGATGACCGGGTTCGTGGAACGGCTCGGCAAGGAGCACGGCGTCGCCGAACCGGTCCAGATGACCCTGGCCATCAGCGACGGAGAGCGGCTCTGGGCGTTCCGGTACTCCAGCCAGGGCGCCTCCCGGTCGCTCTTCTACAGCAGCCGCGCGGACACCGTCCGCCACCTCCACCCCGAGGTGGAGTTCCTCCACGAGATCTCCGACGACTCGCGCCTCGTGGTCTCCGAGCCGCTGGGGGACCTGCCCGGCGTGTGGAACGAACTTCCCGAGGCCAGCTACACGGTGATCCCGTCCGTCCCGGACCAGGATTACCTGCCCTTCGTCCCGGTGCCCGACTGACGGCCGTGCCGGCGCCCGTTCTGCGTCCGTCTGCCCCGCGTGGGCGGCGATCCCAGGGGTAGACGGACTCCATCAGCCGGTTCGGATCCACAGAGGGGGTTTCGATGTCACTGACCGTATCCACACCCTCGGCCGGCAAGGAGAAGGACGTGTGCGTCCCCGGACGGGTCCCCGTCCTGACGATGGGCGTCGAGGAGGAGTTCCTGCTCGTCGACCGTGGCAGCCGGGCCCCGGTGGGGCGAGGCCCCCGCGTCATAGAAGCCGCCGCGCGCACGCTCGGGCCGCTGGTCCAGCAGGAGTTCTTCACCGCCCAGGTGGAGGTCTGCACCACCCCCACCACGAAGGCCGCGGCGCTCAGATCGGAGCTGTCCCGGATCCGGGCCGAGGTGATCCGCGCCGCGGCTGCCGAGGAGTGCCTGCTGCTGGCCGCGGGAACCCCCGTCATACCGCCCGAGCATCCGCTGACGGTCACGCGTGACGAGCGCTACCGCAGGATGGAGTCGCGCTTCGCCTCGGTCCTCGGCGACTACGACCAGGCGGTCTGCGGCTGCCACGTGCACATCGGGGTCGACTGCCGGGCCCAGGCCCTCGACCTCGCCAACCGGATGCGCCCCTGGCTGCCGGTGCTCCAGGCCCTCGCGGCGAACTCCCCCTTCGACCGGGGCAGGGATTCCGGGTACGCCAGCTGGCGAGCCGTGGAGCACGCCCGCTGGCCGACCGTCGGGCCCGCCCCGGTCCTCGACGAGGCCGCGTACGAACACTGCGCCGAGGAGCTCGTGCGCAGCGGCACGGTGATGGACCGCCGGATGATCTACTGGTACGCCCGCCCGTCCGAGCACGTGCCCACGCTGGAGATCCGCGTGGCCGATGTGAACGCCCGGCTCGGCACGGTCGTCCTCCTGGCCGTTCTCGTACGGGCCCTGGCCGCCACCCTGCGCGCGGAGGCGGCCGAGGGAGCGCCGGTCCCCGAGCCGCATTCGGCGCGGCTCCGCGAAGCCCACCTGCTCGCGGCCGCCCACGGCCTGCACGGCGACGGCCTGGACCCGGTCGACGGCGCGCCGGTGCCCGCCTGGACCCTGATCGCGCGGCTGCGCGACCGGGCGGCCCCCGGACTCGTGGCGTCGGGCGACTCGAAGCTCGTCGACGCCCTGCTGGAGGAGGTCCGGGCCGAAGGCACCGGGGCGGCCCGGCAGCGCGCCGCGCACCGGCGTTACGGACGGCTCAGCCACGTCGTGGACAGCCTCGTCGAAGCCGTGGCCGCGGAGTGAGGGCGCGTGCCGCGGGCCGAGGCCTGCGGCACGAGCCACCAGGGCCGGGTCCGAATCGCTGATTGAGGCGCGCCGTACAGGGCAGGCGCCGGACGGGCACCCGGCCCCGTACGGGTCCCGTACGCAGGAAGCCCCTGGTGCGCGGGAAACGACCCGGAGGTGAAGCGCATGGAGCGGCGGACCACCGAACCACGCCCCGACGGCCCCGGACCGGCGCCGCAGGACCCCGGGCCCACACCGGAAGGGCCCGGGCCCACACCGGAGGGGCCGGATGCCCTGCCCCGCGATCCGGTGCCCGCGCGTCCCGGCCCCGAGCCCGGCGACCCCGAACCGGCTCCCGGACAGCAGCCCTCGCCCGGCGAACGGCCCGTGGTGCCGGAACCCCCCGACTGAAGGAGGCGACTGCGGTGCGCATCGCCTTTCTGACCGCGCCCGAGGGCGTGGAGGAGATCGAACTCACGGAGCCCTGGAAGGCCGTCGAAAGGGCCGGCTGGAATCCGCAGCTGGTGTCGACCGGACCGGGCCGGGTCCGCGCGTACCACCATCTCGACAAGGCCGGCAGCTTCCCCGTCGACCACATCCTCGCCGGCGACACCTCGGACGCCTTCGACGCCCTCGTGCTGCCCGGCGGGCTCGCCAACCCCGACGCCCTGCGGCTCGACGAGCGGGCCGTCGGGTTCACCCGGAGCTTCTTCGAGACGGGCAAGCCCGTCGCGGCGATCTGCCACGCGCCGTGGCTGCTGGTGGAGGCGGACGTCGTCCGGGGCCGCACGCTGACCTCGTGGCCGAGCCTGGCCACCGACATCCGCAACGCCGGGGGCACCTGGGTGGACGAACCCCTGCGCGTCTGCGAAGCGGCACCCTCGACACTCGTCACCAGCCGCAAACCGGACGACCTCGACGCCTTCTGTGCGGCGCTCGTCGAGCATTTCGGCAACGTGAACGGGCACGGGCGGACCTGACACGGGCGGTTCCCCGGCCCGCACCGGGGGCGTCGCACGGTCCGAGCCGGTCGGCCGCACGGGTCATGGCAGTTGTTCGGGCCCTGAACCAGCGCGCCGCGCGGCCCGTGCTCAGACGGCGGGCATACCTTCCCTACGCGGACCACCGCACCGCCGCCACCGACCCGGACCGGAGGAACCCCGTGCCGACTCCCGGAGAACCCACTCCACCGACCCGAGAGGCCCCCGCGGCCCGGACGCACGGGCACCCGGCGCCGGCGCCGGCGCCGACGGGCAACTGGGCCGTCGGGATGCTCATGGCCACGACCCCCTGCTCGGCCCGCGACGCGCTGCGCATCCTCGCGACGGCGGCGGACTTGGCCGACGTCCCCGTCGAGGACCTGGCGGCCGCGATGACCGCCACCTCGTGCGGCACCGACCTGCCCGCGCGCCTCGACCGCGCCCTGCGCCGCGCCGTGGAAGCCGCCCGGACCCGTGGAACGGCGCAGGGTCCCCGCTCTGCCGGGCTCGCGCCGAACCCTGCCCGGACCGAGGAGGTGCTGACCCGGCTGCGCGGCTGCCAGGCCCGCCTCGCGGCCACACCCCAGGACCCCGGGGCCCTGCGGGCCATGGACGACACCGCGTACACCCTGTGCGTGCTGATGGGCAGGCCCACCGCCCTCGAAGCCATCACCGCGGCCGAGGAACAGCTCGCCGCCACGGCTTAAGGCTCCCGTTCGGGGTCCTCGGGGGCCTCAAGGGTCCTCGGGGGGTCCTCAGCGGGTCCTCAGGTCAGCGCTTGGCGGTGGAGCGGACGCGTGCCCACAGGGGCAGCACGAACCAGCACAACACGTACCAGGCGAACACCCCGCCGACGAGCAACGTCGCGAGGGCGTTGCCGGTCGCGACCCTGAGGACGAGGAGCAGGGCCGAGGTGCACGTGGCCAGGAGCAGCAGGAGGCCGGTGAAGGTCAGACGCGCGGCCCACGTGACGGCCTCGGGCTTGATCCTGCGCCCCGACACGATGCGGTGGAAGGCCACGGGGCCGATCAGGGCGCCGGTCGACAGGGATCCCAGGACCACCGTGACGACGTAGATCGACTTCTCGGTCTGCGGGAGCCCCGCGAACACGGGGGCGAAGACCACCGTGAGCAGGAATCCGAACAGGATCTGAACGCCCGTCTGGGCGACCCGGATCTCCTGGACGAGTTCCTGCCACTGCCGGTCCGCGCGTTCCTCCGGGGACTCGTCACGCCCCCGCTGGTCCGTATCGTTCGGCATCGGGTGCCTCCTCGAAGGGTCTCGCCGCGGCGTCTACCCCCGGCCCCCGGCATCATGTTTGGCCCCGTCGCCACCGAGCAGGCGCCGGGTGGGGGCGACACGGCGGAGGGCCCACGCATGGCAGCGGCGGGGCAGGACACGGGGACCCGCAGGACGGTGTGGGTGGCCTTGGCCGCCAATCTCGTCATTTGCGTGGCCAAGGCCGTCGGTGGAGTCGTCACGGGCTCGCCGGCTCTGCTGTCGGAGGCCGCTCATTCGATCGCGGACAGCCTGAACGAGGTCTTCCTGCTGACCTCGCTCACCCGCAGCCGGCGCCCCGCGGACGCGCGCCACCCCTTCGGCTACGGCATGGAGCGCTACTTCTGGTCCCTCCTCGCAGCCGTCGGCATCTTCGTGACGGGCGGCTGCTTCTCGGTGTTCCAGGGCGTCGAGGCGTTCCGCTCCGGCGGCGCGGAGTCGCACGGTGGTTTCGCACTCGGCCTGGCCATCCTCGGCGTCGCCCTCGTCGCCGAGGGGAGCTCCCTCCTCCGGGCCCTGTTCCAGGTGCGCGGGTCCGCCCTGGCCGGAGGCCGGAGTATGGCCATGCGGCTGGGGCCCGATTCGGTGCTGCTGGCCGCGCGCATCGACCTGACGCCTGGGTACGACAGCGAGACCGTGGAGGACGCGATGGTCCGGATCCGGCGCGCGGCGCGGGCCCGGTGGAAGGATCTGGACCAGGTGTTCCTCGACGTCACCGACGCGGCGGCGGCCGGCCGGGCAGCGGCGACGGCGGACAGCGGCGAGGAGCCCGGCCGGCCGGGGACCGCACCGGGGTGAGCCAACGCCCTACCCGGTGGCCTCTGCTGCCACCGCTCCTTCGACCGCCTCTTGCGGGGCGGGCGGTCCGGGCGCGGTGCCGTCGCCGAAGGGGCGCCGGCCAGGGCCGCACGGCCGTGCGGAGAGAGCCAGGCCGCCGGGTCGGGGCCCTCGGGGACGATTCCCGTGGGGTTGATGTCGGTGTGCACGAGGTAGTAGTGCCGCTTGATGTGGTCGAAGTCGACGGTGTCGCCGAAGCCGGGTGTCTGGAAGAGGTCGCGCGCGTAGGCCCAGAGCTCCGGCAGTTCGGTCAGCTTGTGCCGGTTGCACTTGAAGTGGCCGTGGTAGACGGCGTCGAACCGGACGAGTGTGGTGAACAGCCGTACGTCCGCTTCGGTGAGGGTGTCCCCGACGAGGTAGCGGGAGCGTTCCAGCCGGACGGACAGCCAGTCGAGGCGGTCGAACAGCCGGGCGTAGGCCGCGGCGTAGGCCCGCTGGGTCCCGGCGAACCCGGCCTCGTAGACCGCGTTGTTGACGTCCTTGTAGACCACCTCGTTGACGGCGTCGATGTGCGGCCGGAGCGCGGGCGGGTAGAGCTCCGGCGCCCCGGGCCGGTGGTAGGGCTTCCACTCCACCGCCAGGTCGATCGTCATCTGCGCGAAGTCGTTCGTCACCACCTTGCCGGTCGGGACGTCGACGATCGCCGGCACGGTGATGCCCCGGTCGTAGCCGGGGTCGCGCGCGAGGTAGGCCTCCTCCAGCCGCTCGATGCCGAGCACCGGGTCACGCCCGCCGGGATCGAGGTCGAAGGTCCAGCTGTGCTCGTCGTGCACGGGCCCGGCGACGGCCATCGGCAGGGCCCGCTCGAGCCCGAGGAGCCGGCGCACGATCACCGCCCGGCTCGCCCAGGGACAGGCCCGGCTGACCACCAGCCGGTAGCGGCCGGGCTCGACGCGGTGGCCGTCCCGCCCGTCGGCGGTGATCCGCGTGCTGAGGTAGCGCCCGTCCCGGGTGTATTCCTTGCCGGCACTGACATAGCTCACGCCCGGCGCCCGCACTCGATCGGCCGGATGCCCCGTCCCGGGCGGGTCGGGGGCGCCGGCGGAGGTTCGGGCATCGGCTCCGGGTCCGGGAGGGGCGTCGGGATTGGCCTGGGTGTGTGCTGCGGTGTGGTCGTGTTCTTCATGATGACTCCGCCTCGTCTCGGACGGTGTGTTCCTGTGACGTGCGACCGGACGGAGTTCCCTCACCCGAGCTCGTTCCCACGTCGCTCTTCCCCGGTCGCCGTCATGCCGGGCGTCTGCCCTGGCCTCCCTCCTCCATGCCCGGTCCCAGCATGTTTCGCGGGGCCGGTGCGGCGGCCCCCGGGTGAGGAGCGTTCGGCCTGGTCAGGCCGCCCTGCGCGAGCCGCGGCCGGAGGCGCTGTCGGCGTCGCTGCCGGAGGCGGTGAGCGCGTCGCGGAGTTCGTCGCGCGTCATGGCCGAGCGCCCGGGGATCCCCGCCGCCGCGGCCTTCTCGTAGAGCTCCGCCTTGGTCAGGCTCGCCGGATCCCTCTCCTCGGGCGTCCCGCCGGCGCCCTTCGCCGCGTGTTTCGAGGGCTGCTTCCCGTGCTTCGCGTGCTGCGTGCGCTTGCCCGGCTTCCCCTTGGAGCCGCCGGCCCGCTCGACGCTGGCACGCAGCGCCTCCGCGAGGTCGATCACGTTCGTCGACTCGGCCGCGGGCTCCGCCTTCTCCACGCTCTCGCCCGCCCGCTTCGCCTTGATGAGGGCGGCGACCTTCTCCCGGAACGTGTCGTGGAATTCCTCGGGCTTCCACTCCATGCTGAGCGCCTCGACCAACTGCTCGGCCATGCGCAGTTCCTTCTGCGCGGCCTTGGCCTTGCGCGGCAGGGAGTCGATCTCCTTACGGGGATCGCGGATCTCGTCGGCCCAATGCAGCGTGTGGCAGGTGAGCAGCCCGTTCTCCGCCTTCACGGCCACGAGGTACTCGTGGCTGCGCATCACGAATCTGGCGATCCCCGCCTTCTCGGCCTTGTCGAGGGCCTGCTCGACCAGGCTGTAGATCTTCCCGTACTCCTTGCCCTTCGGTGCCAGGTAGTACGTGGCGTCGAAGAAGATCGGATCGACTTCGGCCAGATCCACGAACCCCTCGATGTCGAGCGATCTGGACCGGCCCGGCGCGATCTCGTCCAGCTCCTCCGGCTCGACGAGCACGTACGCGTCGCCGTCGTCGAAGCCCTTGACGATCTCTTCGAAGGGCACTTCCTCGCCGGTCCGCTCGTTGACCCGCTTGTTGCGGACCCGGTCCGAGGTGCCGCGCTGCAGCTGATGGAAGTGGATCGTGTGGCTGTCCGTCGCCGTGTACAGGCCTACGGGCAGGCTGACCAGGCCGAAGCTCAGGACGCCCGCCCACACCGGTCGCGCCATGACCACCACCACCGCCGTTCTTCTCTGACGCGCCCGCCGTCCTCAGGCCCAGGCGGCCCGCAGCCGGTCGCGGTTCGCGGCGAGCCAGCCGGCGAAGGACTGGAGCGCGGGGTTCAGCCCGCGGACGGCCTCGAGGTCGCGCGCCGCCGTGAAGCGTTCCTCGCAGTCGGCGTAGTACTGGAACATGTTCCCCGTCTCGTCCGCGCCGGGCATGCGCTGCGCGCGCCAGGCGTCCGGGCTCAGGGGCCGGTACCGTACCGGCTCGCCGAGGGCCTCCTCGATCGCGGCGGCCATGTCGGCGACCTTGAGGTGTTCGCCGGCGATGCTGACCGTGGCGGCGATGAGGTCGGTGCCGCGTCCCAGGACGGCCAGCGCGGTCTTGCCGATGTCGTCCGCCGCGATCCCGGAGAGCTTGCTGTCACCCATCGGGTACGTCAGCTCGAACGCCCCGTCGTCGCCCCGCTGCGGGGCGAAGGGGCCCAACAGGTTCTCCCAGTAGAAGGTCGCGCGCAGGAACGTCGTGGGCACGCCCTCTTCGAGGAAGTAGCCGTCCGCTTCCGCCTTGCCGTCGAAGTGGGGGACCTTGTACCGGCCTTGGAGCGTCGGCATCCGGGGGTCGTCGAGGGGGACGCACGTGCGAGTGTCGTCCAGTGTGGACCAGACCGCGTGCTGCACACCCGCGTGCGAGGCCGCTCGGGCAAGTGCACGGGCCTGGGTCTTCTCCCGTTCGGCGGACATGTGCTCCCAGAAGTTCGTGACGAGGAAGGCTCCGTAGGCGTGCTCGAAGGCCGGGGCGAGGCTCTCCTCCTCGTCCATGTCGGCCCGCACGATCTCGGCGCCCATCCGCTTCAGCTCCGCGGCCTGCGCGGAGTCCGGACGGCGGGTGACGCCGCGGACCGCGAACGCGCCGTCCCGGTCCTCCAGGGCCGCTCGCGCGAGGCCGCCGCCCTGCATGCCGGTCGCGCCGAACACGGTGATGATCTTCTTTTCGGTCATCGGTCGCCCGGTCATGTCCGGCTCGCTTCAACGGTCGGTCCGTGGGCCACGTGTCCGCCCAGCGCACCGCTCACCGCGAGGGCTGCCAGACCGGCGAGGGACCAGCCCCGGCCCTTGAGCGTGTGCCCGCGCATCCTCGCCGCGAGCGACAGCGTGTAGCAGGCGATCACGGCCACGTTCGACACGGCGTGGGCCAGTCCGACCCGGGCCCGCGGCAGCGGCAGCTCCGCCCAGTCCACCCAGCCGGCGACGGCCGACGGCCCTGCCCCCGCCAGCCCGACGGCCGTGAGCATCGTCGCCGCGGGCTGCCCGCCGGGCACCGCGTCCAGCACCCCGGCGGACAGCCAGCAGCCGACCGGGACTTGGACCAGCACGGGATGCAGGGGATGACCGAGCTGCCTGCCGCGCAGGACGTCGCGCACCGCGCCCAGCGGGAGGGTGCGAATCCCCTGCTGGAGCGCACGGACGGCCCGGTCCGCGCCGGAAGTGCGCTCGATGGCGCCGAGGGCCTTCAGCCACCCCTCGGACACCGGGTCGAGGGCCCGTGCGGGGCCCGGCCTCACGGTGTCGATCGGCGTGTTCATACGAGTCGCCGCCCTCCGTCGTCCTCCCGCGCGGCGCCGGTTCCCTCCGCGTGCGGCGTGCGGCGGGACCGCTGCCGGAACAAGCGGTCCATCTGGCCGCGCACCGCTTCGAAGTCGTCCCAGCAGCTGCGCGCCGTCTCGTCGGAGCGGGCCGTCTGCCTCTGGCCCTGATGCGTCCCCTTCACGGTTCTCTCCCTCGGCCCGGGGTCTGCGTACACCCCCTCGCTCACGTCCGGCGCCTACCCGGGGAGGCGGTTTGCACACACGAGCCGACCCGGCCCCGTGAGGGTCATTGCGGCGGGAGCAGCCGGACACCGGCATGGATGGTCTTGCCGCCCGGCCGGTGCCGGATCCGTACATCGTTGCCGAGCTGATGGACCAGGGCCCAGCCCCATCCACCGCCGCCCTCCAGATCGGGCACCCTCAGCCGCGGCTCCGCGTGGCTGTGGTCGGAGACGTCGATGGCGATCTCGTCGGGCTCCAGTTCGAGGTCCAGTACGCAGCCGTCCGGCGTGTGCCGGATCGCGTTGGTGACGAGTTCACTGACGAGCAACAAGGCCGTGTCCCTGACCTCGGGGGCCACGGATCGGCCTCCGCGCGAGGCGTCATCGAAGAAGTGCCGCGTCAGGTCGCGGGCGGTTGCGGCCGCGGCCGTGCCGTCAAGATCGCTGTGCTGTCTCAGTTGGAGAGTCATCCCCGCTCCCGCGGCCTCCAGTCTCATTTCCCCGGACCCGACCGCCGGAATCAACGGTGACGGCCGCCCGGGAAGGGGTGGTGTCCCCATCGAGGCGCGTACCCACTCCACGCAGGTTCACCGCATTCGAGGGCCGCGCGATGTCCATGCCGCAGGCACGGCCTTCGGCAGCGCTCGCGTCGACGCCCAGCCGGAGCAGCCCTCCCAACGCGCCACCGACCTCGGTTTCCGCGGTGATGGGCGGCCGCAGGCCGTCGACCAGCGCCAGCAGGCCTGCCGGCTGGCGCTGCCACTGCCACGCGTGGACCTGAATGCCCCGCTCCTACGCCGTCCGCACGAGCTCGAGCAGGTGGTGCAGGCCGGCACACGTCCATGAACGGCACTCCGCGCATGTCACAGATGACCACCTCGGCATCCGCACCGAGCACGGGGCGAAGCCGGTCGAAGGCGGCGCCCGCCTCATCGTCCAGCTCGCCCTGCGGCACCAGGTGCACGGTCCGGCCGTGGGAGGCCGTCGCAATGCCGAAGGGATTCCCCATGACGCTCATTCGCCGTGATCGGTCCCGCCCGGCGATCACGGGGCGCAGGAGCGCGATCCGACCTGATTCGATGGTCGACCCGCGTACCGGTGGAACGCAAGCGTCACCGGCCCGGCGCGCCCCGCTCGGCCTCCCTGGCGGCGGCTCGCTCGACGCGTTCCGGGTCGGCCGGTGGCGAGCTCGACCCGGTACCCGTCCGCGACGGAACTCCGGGCGGGCGCCCGTGCTCGTCGACCATGGCGCCCTCGTCCGGCAGCAGCTCGGGGCGACGGCCTCCCTGGGGCCCGCTGCCCTGGGGGTGGTGCGGACGTACCTGTTCCTCGCGGCCGATCCCCGGACGCTGGCGCTTGGCGGCGTGCCCACCGGAATCACGCCCTGCCGGGTCCTTCCCTCCGACGTCATTGCCTCCGACGTCATTGCCTCCGGGGTCACTTCCGCCGGGGTCAATTCCTTCGGAGTCCTGTACGTTCTCGCTCATCGCAGCCTCCTCCGCCGCCTCCGCCCCCTTCTGACTGCCTACCCCGCTCGGCCACGGCGCCGGTACAGCCACGGCGCCGGTACGGCCACGGACTCCGTCGCCCGTTTCCGGGGAGGGAGGCCGTGGCCGCTCACGTTTCGGCGTCGGTGAACTCGCCCTGCGGAGCTAGTCCTTGAGGGCGTCCTTGGCCTTCCCCTTGGCCTGGCGGGCATCACCCTTCATCTGCTCGGCGCGCCCCTCGGCGGTGAGGCTCTCGTTGCCCACGGTGCGGCCCATCGCTTCCTTGGCCTTGCCCTTGGCCTGTTCCTTCTTGGCCTTCATCTTCTGCTCACCCGACACGGCTGTCACTCCGATCGTTGGCGATCGTCTGACGTGCCGCGTCTGTCCGAATACCCGTCCGACAAACCTGCCCGCGTGGCTCCGCGTGTTAGCCGCGCGCGGCTCGGGGCAGGCGTCGGGCAGAGCAGCTACGGAGCGGAGGCAGCGGTGGAGACCTCGAAGATCGTCTACAAACCCGTGGGGCTGGCGCTCGGCGCCACAGGGGGTCTGCTGGCAGCTGCGGCCTTCAAGCAGATCTGGAAGCAGCTCGGCCACGAGGACGACGCGCCCAGCGCGACCGACGAGGACCGTTCGTGGCGGGAGATCCTCATCGCCGCGGCCCTCCAGGGCGCCGTGTTCGCGGCCGTCAAGGCCGCGATCGACCGCGGCGGCGCGGTGACCGCCAAGCGCCTGACCGGCACCTGGCCCGCTTGAGGCGGCGCCGGCCGGGTTCAGGCGTCGTGATGCCACCGCTGCTGTTCTCCATGTCGAGCTTTGATCACGTACAGGTTGTTCCTTCTGCCCGTCGGCCCGGCGTCTGCCCAGGCCGGGGAGGTTCATTCGGCTCCGGTCCGACCGTGCCGACGGGGTCACGCGATCGGGCCCCTCCGGACGGGTGATGCGGGTCCCCGTGCGGCGGGTCGTGAGCCGGACCGGGCGGTGGTCGTCAGGCTTAGCCAGGTCGGCGGGTAACGCCCGCCCTACGAAAAGGAGCAGTCCGTGCTGGAGCGCAAGCGCCGGAAGCACACGACCGACGTCACCTTCGTCCTCCCCGGGGACCTCCCGCCCGGGCCGGTGAGCGTCGTCGGCACGTTCAACGACTGGCACCCCGGCGCGCACGTCCTCGAACCCCGGACCGACGGAATGCGCGCCGTGACCGTGGCCCTCCCCGCCAAGGCGACCCACAGCTTCCGCTACCTCGCGGCCGGCGACTACTGGTTCGACGAGCCGGCCGCCGACGGGCACGAGGAGGGCAACAGCCGCCTGCGCACCTGACCTCGGGGAGGGGATCACCCGCTCCGGGCCGGCATCCCCGGTTTCAGCCGGCTGACGGCGATCAGCTGCTCCGCGGCGAGGAGTGCGCCGTGGGCGCTGCGCTGGCCCATCACGACGCAGAGGGTGTACGCGGCCTCCTCCAGCTCGCTGCGCACGTTCGCGTCGCCGGGGGCCGCCAGAGCGCGGCGGCGGACGGCACGCAGGTGATTCACGTGCCGGCGCAGGAGGTCCGGCTCGGGCGGCGACCAGGACCCGGCGGGAGGGTCGGGCAGCGTACGGGCCTGGGCGAGTACGTGACGCAGCACGCTCTCGACGGCGGGCGCGACGGGTTCGCCGCTCCGCACGGCGAGAACGGCTTCGGCGGCCTCCCGCACCTCCGTGCCCGTGACCATCGCCACCTCGGCCAGGATCCGGCGGGCCTTGGCCGCGGTACAGGGGACGAGGGCCATCAGCACCCCCGCAGCGTGGGCGGCGGTGGCCCGTACCTCCAGTGGTTGCGGCGGCGCGGCCGGCGCCGCGGGCGTCCTGGGCTGCTGTTCCGGGTGGTCCATCCGTCCGCTCCTCCGCTTCGGTCGCCCCTCGTCTGTGGGGTCCTGCTGTGTAGCAGGCGGCAGGCCGCACCGGCTCGCGTACACGCGCGCGGCACGGCCACAACCGCCCGATCCGGCCCTGTGCGGCGGCCCCGGTTGACCCCTCGTGTTGCCGCTCGCACCCGTCGGGGCGGCACGGAAGCCCGCGGGTGTCTCGCTCAGCGGTCCGGGCCCTCCTCGGCTGACTCCGCCTGCCGATCCTCCGGCGGGACGCCGGACGGGGGCTCCGGGGGCCCCGGGCTCGTGGCGGCGCCGGCGGGGTGGGCGCGGAGGTAGGTGACCACCGTGTTGGCCACGGCGACGAGCGGGACCGCCACGACGGCCCCGCCGATTCCCGCGACAGTGCCCCCCGTGGCGACGGCCAGGACGACGGCCAGCGGGTGGACCCGCACGGCTCTGCCCAGGATGAACGGCTGGAGTACGTGTCCTTCGATCTGCTGCACCACGAGGACGACCATCAGCGCCATCAGGGCGGTGAAGACCCCTTCGGTGACGAGGGCGACCACGACCGCCAGTGCGCCGGAGACGACGGCGCCCACGAGCGGCACGAAGGAGGACAGGAAGATCACCACGCCGATCGGAACGGCGAGCGGTACGCCGAGGACGTAGATGCCCACTCCGATGAAGACCGCGT
Source organism: Streptomyces sp. GL_148 (assembly GCF_057834205.1). NCBI lineage: Bacteria > Bacillati > Actinomycetota > Actinomycetes > Kitasatosporales > Streptomycetaceae > Streptomyces > Streptomyces sp. GL_148. The sequence goes on from NZ_CM174396.1 coordinate 396,783, forward strand.
CGATCATCGCGACGATCATGGTGCCGCGGACGTAGGCGGTGAGGGTCCGCCAGGCCCGCGGGCCGGCGCCGGCGACCCCCGGGCGGGCCGCGGCGGGGACGAGCCGGAGGGTCCATTGCCAGATGCGCCTGCCGTCGTACAGCAGGAAGAGGGTGGCGAACATGGCCAGCAGCAGTCCGGTGATCACCTCCACCAGGACGGTCACGCCCTGGAGGCCGGTGGAGGTGATCTCGCTCGTACTCGTGCCGATGGTGTCGCTCAGCCGGTCGGCGATGGCGTTGATCTGTTGTTCCGTGACGTGCAGCGGACTGTCGATCAGCCATTGCTTGAGTTCTCCGATGCCCTCCTGAACCCGGTCCGAGAGGTTGTCGAGGTTGTCCAGCACCTGCCAGACGACGAACCATCCGACCAGTCCGAGCATCACGAATCCGCAGGTCGCCGTCAGGGCCGTCGCCGCGCCCCGGGACAGTCCGCTCCGGTGGAGCCGTGCGACCGTCGGCTGGAGCAGCGCGGTGACCAGAAGCGCGACGACGAAGGCGAGGGCGACCAGCCTCACCGCTCCGATGACCCGCATCAGCACCCACACGGTGGCGGCGAGCACCAGGAAGCGCCAGCCGGCCTCGGCGGCCACCCGGACCCCCCAGGGCACGGCGGCCGCGGGGTCCCGCGTTCCCGTGCCGGGCCGGTGCGGCGGCTGGGGCGCAGCCGTTTCCTCCCACGCTCCGGCGGCTTCCGCCTCGCGTTGGGCATGGAGCCGGGCCCGGCGCTCGCCGAACCCGGCGACGCCCTTCTTCACGCGCCCGAGCCATCCGCGCACTCCGGGCAGAGGCCGGTCCACCGTGGAGTTCCTCCGAGTCGTTGCGTAGGAGACTCCCTCCAGGCTGGACCGTGCGGGGCCCACCGGCACCCCGGGACCGCGACCGGTGTGGCCGGACCGGCTCCCTGGGAACGGTTCAGGCCGGGTGTCCGGGGTCGATCGCCCTGACGTCGCCGTACCGGAGCAGAGCGGGCGTGAACGGGAGGCCCGGGGAGACCTCGGTGGGCGCCAGGAGGAAGCCCATGTGGTCACCCCCGTCGACCCGTGTCTCGATCCGGCCCACGAACCATGCGGGTGCGCCGGTCAGCAACGGGACGCCGTCCGCGCTGGGCGCCCACTCGGCCCGGGCGAACTTGTCCGTCCGGTCGCCCGTCTCACCCCCGAACAATTCCGCCAGCGACAGCTGGTCGCGGCCGAGCACGTGCACCGCGAGGTGCGAGGCCCTGCACGCGACGCGGAAGGTGTGGTTCACCGTGGACAGCCACACCATGAAGCGCGGCGGCCGGATCGAGCACTGCGAGGCGAAGCCGACGAGACAGCCCGCCCGCTCGCCGGGGCCGCCCCGGCCGGTGCCGGGGGCCCCGGCTCCGCCCCCGGCACCGGCGGTGGCGGCCGTGACGACGTACACGGGGCCGTCCAGGACCTCGGCGAACGCGTCCAGTTCCGTTTCCGTCACGACGTCTCCTTCCGGGCGGTGCGGCCCCCCGTCCCGAGTGGAAGGGTGGGAAGCGGGTACCCGTGTGAGTGGAGGCCCTACCATGCCCACCTCGGACTGGCTGCTGGCACCTGGAGAACGCGGCAACACCGCCACCCGGCTTGAGCATCGCCGGGCGGACGGGGCGGCTTGGTCCGAGGGCAACAGGGCCCGGCCGCTCGTGCACGGCGCCGAGTACTTCGCCGAGCTCCTCGCGCGGGTCCGGGCGATGCACACCGGCGACCTGCTCCTGTTCACCGACTGGCGCGGCGATCCCGACGAGCGGCTCCGCGGACCCGGCACGGAGATCGCGGCCGTACTGGGCGCGGCGGCCGAGCGCGGTGTCATCGTCAAGGGCCTGATGTGGCGCTCCCACCTGGACGGCTTCCGGTTCAGCGAGGAGGAGAACCGTTCCCTCAGCGAAGACGTCGAAGCTGCGGGCGGTGAGTGCCTGCTCGATCTGCGGGTGCGGCCCGGCGGCTCGCACCACCAGAAGATGGTGGTGCTGCGGCACCCCGGCCGCCCCGAGCGCGATGTCGCGTACGTCGGCGGGATCGACCTCTGCCACAACCGCAACGACGACGCCGACCACCGCGGCGACCGCCAATCGCTGCCCCTGGCACCCCGGTACGGTCCGCACCCCCCGTGGCACGACGTCCAGCTCGCCCTGAGCGGGCCGGTCGTCGGTGACATCGAAGCCGTCTTCCGCGAGCGCTGGGAGGATCCCGCGCCGCTCAGCCGCAGTCCGCTGATGCGCCTGCGCGAACGGCTGGACCGGGAGGACACCAGCGCGGACGACCTGCCACCGCAGGAGCCCGACCCCCCGCCGTGCGGCACGCACGCCGTCCAAGTGCTGCGCACCTATCCGAACCGGCTGCTGCGCGGCTATCCCTTCGCCCCAGACGGCGAGCGCAGCATCGCCCGGGGCTACCTCAAGGCGCTGCGGCGGGCCCGGACGCTGATCTACCTGGAGGACCAGTACCTGTGGTCCCCGCGCGTCGTGGACTGCTTCGCCCGGGCACTGCGCGCGCGTCCCCAGCTGAAGCTGGCCGCCGTCATCCCCTCCGTTCCGGAGCAGGACGGCCTGCTCACCGGGCCCATGAACCTGATCGGACGGATCACCGCCCTGGAGGAACTGCGCCGCGCCGGAGGAGACCGGGTCGCGGTGTACGGCGTGGAGAACCATGCCGGGACCCCTGTCTACGTGCATGCCAAGGTGTGCGTGATCGACGACGTCTGGGCCTCCGTCGGGTCCGACAACGTCAACCTGCGTTCGTGGACGCACGACTCCGAGCTGAGCTGCGCCGTCCTCGACCGGGCCGCCGATGCGAGGTGGCCGTACGACCCGGGCGGACTGGGCGACGGGGCCCGCCCGTTCGCGCGGGAGTTGCGCCTGGAGCTGATGCGCGAGCACCTCGACACGGGTGACGGTGACGGGGACGGGGTGGAGGCGCTGTGCGATCCCTCGACCGCGTTCGACCGGTTCGGCGAAGCCGCTGCGGCGCTGGACGCCTGGCACGCGGCCGGGCGCCGTGGCCCGCGTCCCCCGGGCCGCTTGCGCCGCTACGTCGCTCCGCGGCTGCCGCCCGTCCGGCGCCTGCTCGCGACCCCGCTGCACCACGCACTGGTCGACCCCGACGGCCGCACCCTCCGCATGCGGCTCCGCGGCGGATTCTGACACTCCGGGTCCGCCGCGCTCAGGTGTTGAGCAGGCGGTTGAAGAAGGAGCGGTAGTGCTGCAACGCCTGCCGCAGGTCCTCCGTCTCCACTTCCTCGCCCCGGCCCCACTGGGCCTCCAGCCCCTGCTTGTGCGTGGCGAAGCTGCCGGCCAGGGTCTGCATGACCTCGGCCACCAGAGCGTCCGCGGACCTGACCGCGCCCTGGGGATCGTCCACGAAGCGGCCCTGTACATCGGTCCACGCCTGACGGAACTCCTGCGTGTCGGAGGCGCCGAGGAGCGGTTCGGAGTCGCCCTCGGGAGCCCCTGCGGCCGTGTCCGCACCGGTGGGGGCGGCCGTACGGTCCTCCTCCGGGGCCGTCTTGTCCTCGTCGCGCATCTCGCGGTCCTCGCGAAGGCCGCGGTCCTCCGTGCACGACGCGCAGCGGCAGCCCGTGCCGCAGAGCGTTCACGTACGTCGCGACGACGGCGGGCCAGGAGATGTCGACCGCGGTGACACGGGCACCCCGGCTCGCGGCGTGCAGAGCGAGGGCGCCGGTCCCGGTGCCGATCTCCATCACCGTCGCCGCGGGGCGCAGTTCCTCCCGGGCGAAGGCCTCGTCCAGCAGTCTGGTGTCCGCCTGCGGGCGGTAGACACCGGGCGGCGCGAGCAGCCGGGGCCTCACGGGAGAGTCCTCCGAGCCGCGATCGGGGTGGGTCCCGCAGCGGCCGCCGATCCGTCCGGGGCGAGGTGGTAGACGGCGAAGGCCCGCTCGATGACGGGCATGGCGACGTTGCGGACCCTGATCCCGCCTGCCGTCATCCCGTGCTCGGTGCCGAGGTGGGCGTGGCCGTGGACGGCCAGGTCGGCGCCCTGCTCGTCCATCGCCTCGGCGAGCAGGTAGCTGCCGAGGAAGGGGTAGATCTCCCGCGGCTCGCCCGCCAGGGTGTCGGGTACGGGCGCGAAGTGCGTCAGCGCGATGCGCAGCGCGCAATCCGCTGCGCGGAGCTCGGCCAGTGCTCGTCCGAGGCCTTCGGCGCAGCTGCGGGAATAGCGGATGAACGCCTTCATCTCCGGTTCGCCGAACTCGCTGCCGCTGCGCCCGGCGAAGCCTCCGCAGAAGCCTTTGGTCCCCGCGACGCCCACGGTCGTACCGGCGAGCTGGAGGGCGACCCCGTCTCCCTCCAGGACGTGTACGCCCGCCGCCCTCAGCTCCCGGGTGACGGCCTCCTGCTGGTCGCTCTGGTAGTCGTGGTTCCCGAGGACCGCGACGACGGGCACCGGCAGGCCGGCGACCTCGGCGGCCACGACCCGGGCCTCCGGCGCGGTGCCGTGCCGGGTGAGGTCGCCGGCCAGCAGCAGTACGTCCGCGCAGGCGCCGAGGGTGTCGAAGGCGGGCCGCAGCAGCCCGGCGCTGTCCGGGCCGAGGTGGATGTCCCCGACGGCCGCCACGCGGATCACGGCAGGTCCTCGGAATGGTCGGGCGGCCGGGGACGGCTCACGGTGAGGTCTTCGTACCAGTCGAGGCCCGTCAGCTCCTCCTCCGCGAGGCGCAGGACTGCCGTCCTGCACTGCTCGTCGGGAACACAGCCCCGCAGGACGGCGCGGGAGCCGTGGGTTTCCACGCGTACGCCGAGTTCGGCGGTCTCCTCGCGCGCCAGCCGGTCGCGCAGGTGCTCGATGCGGTACTCGGTGATCCCGGTGGCGGTCACGTCGCTTCCTCGCTCTCATCGGGGCCGGCGGGGCGGCGGTCGATGACCTGGAGCCTCGCGAGTAGGTAGAGGAAGGCGTCCGGGAGCGGGGTGGCGCGGTGGTCGCGGTCCAGCCGGTCCCAGTCGATCTGTTCGCGCAGCATGCGGGCCATGGGCAGCAGGTCGCCGAAATCGCAGTAGTGCTCGCAGAGCGCCACGAGCCGGCCTTCCGCGCCGCCCTCCAAGGCTTCGATCGCCGTGTCGGCGTCCTCGGGCCGGACGCAGAAGTCCGTGTCGTGCTGGAACCGGGCTGGCAGACCATGGGCGAAGGCGGCCACGCTGCCCGCGAGGGCGAAGGGCCTTCCCGTCCGTTTGAGCAGCGCCGCCACGTGCTTGGTGGTTTCCAGGATCGTCTGGGTGTGGTCTTCGGGCAGCGGATCATCGGGCGGAGCCGGAGGGCTCAGCCCTCCGGGAGGGGAAAGGAGACCCGCCGGATTCGCCGGGGTGGTCTTGAGAACCATGGCGCCTCACTCGACCGGGGACGACGCGGCACGCACGCACGCGCTGCACCTGGGGCATCTAACCGCCGTAGACCATTGCAAACCCCACCCAATCGACCCGAAGGGCACGTGGCCGGCGGGCCCGGCCCGCCCCATCGGCTGTGTCCTCCTCATCCGGCCTCGGTCCGGCGTGGCGGCACGGTCGGTGTGGAACACATTGCGCCGACCCCTTTCTGTCGAGCCGACCCCTTCTCTGCCCTCCTCTTCTCTGCCCTCCTCTCGAAAGGCCGCCCCATGCACTTCACCCTCCGCAAGGACCTCGGACTGCTTTCCCTGCGCCTGGCGGCAGGCGGCGTCCTGATGGCACACGGCACGCAGAAGCTCTTCGGCTGGTTCGGCGGTGGCGGCATCGAGGGCACGGCAACGGCGATGGAGCACATGGGCTTCACTCCGGGCAGGCGGAGCGCCATCGCCGCCGGGCTCGGCGAGGCGGGTGGCGGCGCCCTGCTCGCGCTGGGTCTCGCCACCCCTGCGGCGGGCGCCGCCGCGGCGGGTGCCATGGCAGGGGCCGTCTCGGTCCACGCCCCCGCCGGGTTCTTCGCCCAAGGAGGCGGCTTCGAGTACCCGGCCCTGCTCGGTACCGTCGCCGCCTCTCTCGGCATCACGGGGCCGGGGCGCATCTCCCTCGACCACATCAGCCGGCACCGGCTCGACCGCCCCACCGTCATCGTGGTGGCGTTCGCCCTCAGCGCGGTCGCGGCCACCGTCGTCGTCAAGCGGCGCGTCGCCGCGATGGAGTCCCCGGCCGGAGCCGACGAGGACTGATCCGGCCCGTCCGCGGCTGACGTGGCCGGGGCGCAGCGGATGTGCAGCAGGTGTGCGTCGGGCGGAGTCGGGTACGCGCGGAACATGCCTCCTTCCGAGAATTCTGGGGTCGGGAAGCCCGTGGCCCCTCGGAACGACAGCACGCCGGTGGCGTCGCACCGGGAGGCGGACGGGGTCGCCCGATGAAGGTGTCCGACGGCGCCGCCGGCCGGGAAGCGTAGACGTTGCAAGTGAACGCGGCTAGCGTTTCGCCCCCGACAGCAGCTCCCTGCGTCGCCCCCGGCCGACGAGGAGCACCGGCCGCCGCCCTCCCGACGACCCGCCGCACTCCTGACGAACCGTGCTGCCGACCCTCCCGCCCAGGTCAGAGCCTCCGTCCGGCGGCGCCGAACGGCAGCCGCGTACGCAAAGGAGACCGTCCTTGACCCACGGACACAGCCGCCTCCCCGGAGCCATGCGAACGACCCCGATCCCGGCGCGTGGGCGGCCGGGCCCGCAGGGCGGACACCGTAGTCGTGCGGCGAAGCCGGTCCGGGCGGCGCGCTGGGCCGTCGTCGGTGCGATCGCCGCGGCACTGACCCTGTCGGGCTGCACCCGCAACGGTGAGCACCAGGCCCCCGAGGGACGGACCGCGTCGACGGCCGTGCCCGCGGGCGACGCGTTCTACGACCCGCCGGACCCGCTGCCCCCGGGCAAGCCCGGCACGGTGATCCGCCAACGCCCCTACACGCCGCCGGAGGCGGAGCTGACGCTGCCGTCGCACACCTTTCTGGTGATGTACCTGAGCACCGGGACCGACGGCAAGCCGGTGGCCGCGAGCGGATTGGTGACCGTTCCGGACGGGCCCGCACCCGCCGGTGGGAGGCCCGTCGCCGCCGTGAACCACGGCACCATGGGCATCGGTTCGGCGTGCGCCCCGTCCCGCATCCCGGCCTTCGCCGGTCTGCAGGACGCGAGTCCGGTCGGGAAACTGCTCGCGCGTGGCTTCGTCGTCGTACAGCCCGATTACATCGGCCTGGGGGTGACCGGGGTCAGACACCCCTACCTGAACGGCGAGTCCGCCGCGTACGCCACCCTCGACATCGTGCGTGCCGCCCGCGGCATCGACCCGGGGTCGGGCACGACCACGCTCGTCTACGGCGGATCGCAGGGCGGGCACGCCGTGCTGTGGAGCGCGCACCACGCCGCCTCGTACGCCCCCGAAGTCGACCTCAAGGGCGTGGTCGCCAACGCGCCGGCGGTCGGATTCGAGTGGATGCCCGCCCTGTTCGCCCAGCAGAACGAGACCGCCACCCCCTACGCCGGAATCCTGCTGACGCTCATCAACGGGGCCGCGGCGGCCGACCCGGCGGTCAAGCCCGCCGACCTCCTCACCCCCGCGGGCCTGGCCGCCGCGGACCGCATCTGGACCCAGCCCTGCATGGCCGCCGACACCGATCTCCCGCCCCCCTCGGACATCCTGCGACCCGGCGCCGATCTGGCACCGCTCAACGCCGCGCTCAAGCGCAGCGCCGCCGGCGAGGCCACCATCGACGTCCCGGTGCTGTTGCCACAGGGCGGGAACGACGTGCTGAGCAACCTCAACCAGACGCTCGCCCGGGAACTGTGCGACAAGGGCGTGAACGTGGAGTTCGCCTACTACCCCGACCAGGGCCACACCATCAGCGACGGTCCGCTGGACGACGCGATCGCCTGGATGGACGCCCGGCGCGTCGGCACCCCGACAGCCGCGAGCTGCGTGTTCTGAGGGGCGGCGGCTAGGCCGTGTTTAGAAGTTGCTGGTGTGCTGGGTGGGCCGTTCGGGGAAAGGGCGAAGGCTCACGCTGGGGGTTATCCCCCGATCCGATCTTGGGGTACGCCGGATCGCGCCCCGGTGGGGAACGGCACTAGCGTTCAGTCACCGCTGCGAGTCCCGCGAACGATGGTCACGCATGACGAAGGGGTACCTCATCGATGCGCATCCTCCTGATCGGGCCGCCCGGGGCCGGGAAGGGCACGCAGGCAGTGCGCCTTGCCGCGCATCTGTCGATCCAGCACATTTCCACCGGTGACCTGTTTCGCGAGCACATCGACCGGGGCACTGAGCTTGGCCAGAACGCCCACACGCACATACACGCCGGCCTTCTTGTACCGGACGAGGTCACGATCGGGGTGATCAAAGAGCGCCTTGCCCGCCCGGACACCGAGCGCGGATTCCTGCTGGACGGCTTCCCCCGCAATCTTGCCCAGGCGCAGGCGCTGGACGGCATCCTGGCCGACTCGGAATCGAGGCTGGATGCCGTGCTCGACCTGGAGATTCCCGAGGACCAGGTGGTCAGACGGATCGCTGGACGACGTTTGTGCCGTCAGCACCGCGAACACATCTTTCACGTCGACTACAGCGCGCCTGAGGTGGCAGGAGTCTGCGACCTCTGCGGCGGTGAGCTGTACCAGCGCGAAGACGACCGCGAGGCAACCGTTCGTAAGCGACTGGAGGTCTACCGCACCGAGACGGCGCCGGTCGTCGACCACTACCAGGCCCTGGTGACCACGATCTCGGCCCAGGGCCAAGTCCAGGAGGTCCTGGACCGCGCGCTGGACGCAATCGGCCAAGGCCAGGCTGACGCCGCTGGTACGTCGAGCTGACGCCCCCTCCGCCGTGAACGTGCGGGCTGCTGTCTTTGAGATCGCCGCCGAGGACTGCAAGATCCTCCTGCCCAACCGCCGCCTCGGGCCCGTACATCGCCGAGATCTGGAACGTCTCGCCTCGTGCCGTGATGATCTCGGTGTGGGACGAGGGGATCTTTCAGATGACCAATGGGTGGTGCTGGGGCCGTTGTTGCCGGTCACGGTGGTGGGCAGGCCGTCGCTCGGTCGGCGGCGGTTGATCGACGGGATCCGTTGGTGGGTGCGGACTGGTGCTCCGTGGCGGGATCTGCCACCCGAGTACGGTCCGTGGCAGACGGTCTACGGGCTCTTCCGGCGCTGGCAGCGCGATGGTGTCTGGTCGGCGGTCCTGACCGGGCTGCAGGCCCGGGCGGATGCCGTCGGTTTGATCACTTGGGACGTGAACGTCGACTCCACGATCTGCCGGGCCCATCAGCACGCTGCCGGTGCCCGGCGGGACAGCCGAGCCCAGAAGGAACCGCCGGGTGGCAATCGGGCCGAACCCGACGACCACGGCCTGGGCCGGTCCCGCGGTGGCTGGACCACGAAGATTCACCTGGCCTGCGCGCAAGGGCAGAAGCCGTTATCGCTGCTGGTCACAGCAGGTCAGCGGGGAGACAGCCCGCAGTTCACAGCAGTGCTGGAAGCCATCCGGGTTCCCCGTCTCGGGCTGGGCCGACCGCGGGTTCGTCCGTCGCGGGTGCGGGGCGACAAGGCGTATTCATCGCGCGCGAACCGTGAGTATCTGCGTCGGCGCGGGATTCTCTGCACGATCCCGGAACCTGCCGATCAGTCCGGCCACCGCAAACGTCGGGGAACGGCGGGCGGGCGGCCTCCGGCCTTCGACCGCGAGGACTACAAGGCCCGGCACGCCGTCGAGTGCGGCATCAACCGGCTGAAACGGAACCGGGCGGTGGCCACCCGGTTCGACAAGCTCGCGGTCCGCTTCGAGGCGACCATCCTCATAGCCGCGATCAACGAATGGCTGTGACCATCAGCAACTTCTAAAACACGGCCTAGTACTCCAGCTGTAGATAACGATCATGCTTTGCTCGCGGCTTGGCGGCTGTAGTGGCTGGCCCGGGAACGGGCTTGATGGCGACGCCGCCAGTGGGTGAAGCTTCCCCTTGGTCTTGGACACCTGGAGACTGGGACGTGTGGTTCCAGAGGAAGTAGTGCCAGGTGGGAAGTAAGTACACGAAGCGGTACTCGGCGGAGTACCGGCGGGACGCGATCGCGCTCGTCCGGTCTTCCGGCAGGACGGTGACCGAGGTCGCCCGGGAGCTCGGGGTCAGCCCGGAGAGTCTGCGCAACTGGGTCCGCCGCGATCAGGCCGACCGTGGCGAGGGCGCCCCGGGCGGGCTGACCAGCGCCGAACGCGAGGAACTCAAGCGCCTGCGCAGGCAGAACCGTGAGCAGCAGCAGACGATCGAGATCCTGAAAAAAGCGACGGCCTTCTTCGTGAAGGAGAGCGACCGGTGAGCGTGCTGTACCGGTTCATCCACACGGAGAAGGCCTGCTATCCGGTGACCCTGCTGTGCCGGACGGTGAAGATCGCCCGCTCCTCTTACTACGCCTGGTGCGAGGGCGAAGCCGGCCGCCAGGCCCGCCGGGCAGCCGACGACGCTCTCGCCCACGAGATCACCGTCCTGCACATCGCCTCCCGCAAGACTTACGGGGTGCCGCGGATCCACGCCGAGCTGCGGCGTGGGGGCCGGCGGGTGAACCGCAAGCGTGTCGCCCGGATCATGCGCCAGGCCGGCATCCAGGGTGTCACCCGCCGCAAGCGGCGTTCACTGACCCGAGCGGACAAGAAGGCCCGGCCGGCCCCGGACCTGATCGGCCGCGACTTCCACGCCGAGACCCCTGGTACCAAGCTGGTCGGGGACATCACCTGCCTGCCCACCGCCGAGGGCTGGCTCTACCTCGCCTGCTGGCTGGACCTGGCCACCCGCGAGATCGTCGGCTACGCCATGGCCGACCACCACCGGGCCTCCCTCGTCACCGACGCCCTGAAGATGGCCCAGGGGCGGGCTGAACTCCGCCCCGGATGCGTCATACACAGCGACCGCGGCAGCGAATACACATCAGCCGAATTCCGCAGTGAGATAGCGGAGTTGAACCTGCGGCAGAGCTGCGGACGCACCGGATCCTGCTTCGATAACGCCGCCGCGGAAAGCTTCTGGGCCCTCCTCAAAGAAGAGATCGGCACCCGCATCTGGCCCGACCGGGCCAGAGCCCGCGCCGACGTCTTCAACTTCATCGAAACCTTCTACAACCGCCGCCGCCTGCGCAAACACAAGACCCTCGGCTACCTCACCCCGGCCGAGACCAGGCAGCGACACCAGCACGCCCTCGCAGCGTAAACATCGAGTGTCCAGGATCACGGGGAAACTTCAGGGACCAGCGGAGCCAGTGGTCGGCCGCGTGAACAGGTCGGCCGACCAGGGCAATGAAGAGTCGCTGGATTTCGTTGCAGGTTAGCGGGATCAGGCCGTCGGGGCCTGGGCGGAGACGGTGCTCGTCGGCGCGGACGACGGCCAGGAAGGCGTGGGCGAGCATGGCGAGGGTGACCCAGCGGGACCAGGACGTGTAGCGGCGGAGCTGGTGTTCGTCCAGTCCGGCCAGACCTTTTCCGGACTGGAACGTCTCCTCGACTCGCCACCTGGATCCCGCGACCCGCACAAGGGTGTCAGGGGTACCGGCTCGGGTGAGAAGCAGCGGTAGTAGGCGAGTTCGCCGGTGGTGTGGTTGCGGCGGATCAGCAGGTGGCGGTGGCCTGACGCAGTGCTGGGCAGGTCGATGTGGGCCCAGTCGTAGAAGCGGTGTCCCTTGGCTCCGGCTCCAGCGGACAGCTTCTGCCAGGCCCGCTTGGGGAGCTTCTTGGCCAAGGTGTCGGCGCGGAACTTCCCCGCCCCGGTGGTGACCTCGTGGGTGCGGGCCACTGCGAGCACGTATCCGGCGGCCCGATCCTCCAGGGCGGCGCGCAGTATGGGGTTGCCGCCGTAAACCTCGTCGCCGGCCACCCAGGGGGCGTGGTGGCCGGAGTCCAGGAAGCGAGTGATCATGCGGGTGGCAAGTTCGGGCTTGGTGGCGAACGTGGTGTCCGGGTCGAGTCCAGCGGCCCGGCAGCGGTCGGGCTGGTCGGTCCACGAGCGTGGGATGTAGAGCTCGCGGTCCAGTGCGGCATGTCCTCGCTGACCTGCGTAGGCGAGGTAGACGGCGACTTGGGCGTTCTCGATTCTCCCCGCGGTACCGGTGTATTGGCGCTGGACGCCGACGGTGTGGCTGCCCTTCTTCACATCGCCGGTCTCGTCGACCACGAGCACCGCCTGGTCGTCGCGCAGGTGCTCGACCACGTAGTCGCGCAGGTCGTCACGGACGGCGTCGGCGTCCCACTTGGCGCGGCTGAGCAGGTGCTGCATGGCGTCGGGAGTGGCCTCGCCGGCCCATTCGGCGATGGTCCAGCAGTTCTTCCGCGGCAGATCCGCGAGCAGTCCCAGGACCAGGTGGCGTATTCGACGTCGGGGTTCGACCCGAGAGAACCTGCCCGCGATGCGGTCCATCAGACCCTCGAACGCTTCCTGCCAGCGGGCAGCGTCTACGCTGTGACATGCGGCCACCGCCTGATCGTTTGTCTTCACACACCGATGATCAACGGTGGCCGCACCTGTCAGTGCCAGCGGGACGGAACGGCTCGTCGAAGGAGACGCAGTGCTGGGATTGCTGGGCTTCTACGACGAACTCGACATCCGCTCCGGCCAGCCGAACGGATCGATCCGTGACGCCGTCCGGTCCGTCGGCGAGCCGGACGAGCCGGACCTGGTGGCCTACCTGGACGCCGGCCACTTCCTGATCGACGTCATGGAAGGGGGCCACGACGTCATCACCGGCAGCCCCCACCGACACTCTCTGGGATGCTCGTCATTGGTGACCGACGGCACCTGGTTGTGGCGCAAGGACTTCCCGAACTACCTGGAAACCCACCACGTCTCGCTGCCCCAGACGTTCCTCGAACACGTCCGCAACCTCAACTACCGGATGCCCACCATCGCCGTCGCGCAGTTCGCTCCGCACTACGACGAGACCATGCCCCTGGTCGGTTGGGCCTCGACCGTCCCGTGGCGATCGACGGCGACCACGCTCGTACCTGAACCACGAGCAGTGACCAGCAAAGCCCAGTTCGACGCGGCGATGCTGGCCCAGGACCGGAACCGGCCGCAAGGCAGCTGGGGGAAGCAGCGCAAGCCACGGAAGGCATAGGCACCAACAGCCCAAGAGTGATCTACAGCTGGAGTACTAGGCCGCACCGCCGAAGGCCCGGCGCCCTCAGACGTACATGTTCCTCTCCTCGTACGAGGGCCCGTAGTACCGCTCCAGCTCCTCCAGGGACTCGTGCGTACGCTCCAGGCTCTTCGAGATCCTGGCCCTGGACGGGGCTGCCTCGGGGTTCCAGGTCTCCGGCTTCCACAGGGCGGAGCGCACGAAGGCCCGGGAGCAGTGGAAGTAGACCTGTTCGACCTCCACGAGGAGGGCGAGCGTGGGGCGGTGCCCCTTGACGGTGAGGTCGTCGAAGAAGGGCGCCTCGCGGAGCAGCCGGGCCCGGCCGTTGACGCGCAGGGAATCGCCGCGGCCCGGGATCAGGAAGAGCAGACCGACGTGGGGGTTGGTCAGGACGTTGTGGTAGCCGTCCGCACGGCGGTTCCCGGGGCGGTCCGGGATCACGAGGGTGGTGTCGTCGAGGACCTTGGCGAAACCGGGCGGGTCGCCCTTGGGTGAAACGTCGCACGTGCCGTCGGCGGCGGAGGTCGAGATCAGGCAGAGCGGGGACCGGGCGAGCCACTGCCTGTGGTGGTCATGGAGGGTCTGCCGTTCCTTGTCGCGGGCCACGGCGGTGGGTTCGCCGAGCAGCTCGCGCAGCTCCCCCTCGGTGCCGATCTCCTCGTACGCCTCTGTGTCCACTGCCCGCCCCCGTCTTCGCGGGCGGCCGGTGCACCGCCCTACCGCGACTATGCCACGGGCGTCCATGACACACATTCAGCCCACCGCCGTCGAAGCCCGGTCCCGCCACCGCCTCGGATGCCCGGTCCCGCCACCGGCCCGGATGTCCGGTCCGTCCGCCCGGAATGGAATCAAGGAGCGGAAACCCCTGTCTGACTTCGCTTCCGGATGGCAGGCTCTACTCCTCGAAGCGCTGTCCTGGGGGGGGATCACACGTCATGGAGCCGGGTACGGGCATGGGCCTGCGCGGCCGGAGCGGCATCCTGTCGCTGGTCGACGCCTGCTTGAAGGAGGACCGCGCTGCCGAGCGGCCCCTGACCATGCTCCTCGGCCCGGCCGGCAGTGGAGCCAGCGAGGCGCACAGCGCGCTCATGGAGCGCTTCGGGCCCGACTACCCCTTCGCCTTCGTCAACTTCGGCGGGGCCCAGTCCCTGCTGCCGCGCTACGCCCTCGGGCTCCTGGCCCGCCAGCTCGAACGCAAACTGCCCCGCTACGGCCGCTCCCACTTCCCGCTGCTCAGCCTCGGCCTGCTCGCCTCCGACCAGGAACTGCGCATGCGCAACCTCTCGGAGGGCCGGCGCGCGGTGCAGCGCCAGCTGGACCGGTTCCAGGAGGAGAACGAGGCCCGCCACGGCGACTATCTGGCGGCCTTCTTCGAAGTGGGCATGGGAGCGGTCGGCATGCCCGAGGGCGCATCCAGCGCCGCACTCGCCCTCTTCCAGGACGCCCTGCGACGCGGCCGCCGCACCGTGCCCGGCCTGCTCGGCGGCCGGCTGGGCAGCCGGCTCACGGCCGGGGCCCACTGGTACGGACGCCACTCCATGACCCGCAGCGCGGACCCCATGGAAGCCCTCGTGGAGCTCAATCTGTGGCGTCACGAGGGCGACGAGAACGAGCAGGAGCGCCTCGACCTCGTCCTCTTCTCGGCCTTCCTCGAGGATCTCAGGCGCAACACCGCCCGCAATTTCATGCCCCGCTCCTACCTCCTGCTCCTGGACAACTCCCACACCGAGTACGGCCGCCACTTCCTCGACCTGTTACTGCGCTCACGGCACGACCAGACCGTCGTGGCCGGGCACGCCAGCGATCCGCTGACCGTGGTCGCCAGCTCCAACCGCTGGCTGCCCCGCTGGGGTCCGGCGACCGGGGACTCCTGGCCCTGGCAGCTGCGCGGCCCCGACCGGGCCTCCCTGGCCGACTGGCACGCCCACCGGCCGCCCCGCGACAGCGAGGACAGCTGGTGGTACCCGCTGCGCCTGCGCGACCTCAATCTGGACGAGGTGCGGATCCGGATCGAGCTCCAGCTCGGCGGGAACAGCGACCTGGCCCCGCTGACCCGCCTCACCCCCTTCGTGCACCGGCTCACCGGCGGCCTGCCGCGCGCCGTCCACCAGGTGCTCGACGTACTGCGCCAGGCCGGGTCGCTCCCGGACTCCGGCCCCCAGCAGGACCATTGGCTGCGCACCCTGCCCGACCGGCCGCTGCGCACCGGGGAGGACTCCGCCACCCTCGCCGACACCGCCCTCGGCCATCTCCTGCGCGACTTCGACGGGACCCAGCGCGCGGCCCTGGCCGAATGCGCAGCCGCCCGGGACTTCTCCGTGGCCACGCGGCTGCTCAGCCCCGACGACTCCCTGTTCGGCGAGATCCGGGCCCGCTGGCTGCTGACCGGACCCGTCGCCGTGGTACCCGTACTCCACCCGTGGCTGCGCCGGCTGCTCTTGTGGCGGCTGGCCGCGCGGCCCGACGGGTGGGACGCCGCGCACGAACTCCTTGCGGAGTACTACCGCGGCGAGGGCAAGCCGGTGCAGGAGATGTACCACCAGCTCGCCCGCGGGCGGAGCGAGGAGGTCACCACCCATCTGACCCGGCGCTTCACCGCCGTACCGGCCGCGCAGTGGATCTCCGAGTTCGACGCGATCACCACCGCTCCGAACCGGCTCCCCTCCGGCAGCGGGCCGCTGGAGCTCCTCTCCGGGCTCGTCCCGCGCCGGCCCGGGCGGGTGATGGACACCGAGTCCGTGATCCACACCCTGGTGACCACCCGCTGGGTGTGGAGCGATCCGCTGGCCGACCCCGCCATGCGGCTGGGGAACCTGATCGCCGACGGCTACACCCAGCTGTCCCAACTGCGGAGGAACGACATCGTGGCCCTGTTCAACGAGGCCGAACGGTACCGGCTTTGGCGCGATCCCCAGACCGCCGGCTGGGAGGGCTGAGCGCGTGCCCAGACTCGAATGGCCCCTGCACGTCGTACGGCGCATCGCGCTGGCCACCGCGGCGGCCATCACTCTCGCCGCGGCGCTCTGGCTGGGTGTGGGCTGGCTCCAGGAGCGCCAGGCCAGGTGCGCCGACGGCGTCGTCGAACAGGGACCGGACGACGAGTGCGTCGGAGTGAGCGACGGCTCCTACGTCTTCGCTCCGCACCTCGACGCCGTCAGCGCGAAGATCGAGGAGGAGAACCGTCGGGTCCTCGCCAACGCTGCCAAGGAGCCGTACGTCAGCGTCGCCTACTTCACCTCGTTCACCAGCACCGCCCAGGACAGCAACTCCGCCGAGGGCGTCCGCCACGAACTCCAGGGCGCGTACCTGGCCCAGTACCGGCACAACCAGGGCGACTTGGCCGCCACTCCGAAGATCCGGCTGCTGATAGCCAACCCGGGCAGCAAGTCGACGCAGTGGAAGCACACCGTCGACGAACTGATCGCCCGCAAGGACTCCCCTGACCGGCTCGTCGCGGTGGCCGGCCTCGGCCCCAGCACCGACGAGAACCTCGCCGCCATAAAGCGCTTCTCCGAGAACGGCATCGCCATGGTCGGCGCCACCATGACCGCCTCGGACATCAAGGACATCAACGGCTTCGTCCGGATCGCCCCCACGAACGAGAACCAGGCGTACGCGGGCGCCGGCTACCTCAAACGGCGCGGCGTCACCACCGGCGTGGTCATCCAGGACGTGGCGGAGAAGGACCTCTACTCCGCCACCCTCGGCGACGCCTTCACCAAGGCGTTCCAGGACGGCGGCGCACACAAGCTCGTCTCCGAGAGCATGACCTACGACTCCTCCGTCAGCAGCGCCTGGCAGAACGAACTGCACTACATGCCGGGACAGTTGTGCCAGCAGCGCCCGCAGATCGTCTACTTCGCGGGCCGCGGCCTGCACCTCACCCGCTTCCTCGACGCACTCGCCAACCGCAGTTGCACCGAGCAGAAGTTCACCGTGTTCACCGGGGACGACACGACCAACCTGAGCCCCGAGCAGCTCGCCCGCGCCGCCGAGACGGGCATCGAGGTCCTCTACACGGGCCTCGCCCACCCCGACATGTACCGCGCGGCGCCCCAGGCGGTGTCCGCGCCCTCCGCGAAGAACTTCCAGCCCGGCGGCCTGCTGGACCAGTGGTTCCCGCACGACCCCCGCGAGGACGGCGGGGCCCTGATGGGCCACGACGCGGTCCTCGCCGCGGCCCACGGCATCCAGATGGCAGCCCACTGGCAGGGCCAGGTGGTCGGCGACGCAGTGGCCCGGATGTTCCACCAGATGGACGGCACGCAGCAGGTGGCCGGGGCCAGCGGATTCATCTCCTTCCAGAACAACGGGAACCCGCGCAACAAGGCCGTCCCGATCCTCCGCCTCAACACCAAGGGTCAGGTGGAGCTCGTAGAAGTCTCCGCGGCGGAGGGCAAACCCCCACAGGGACCGTGACGCACCGAGACGGTGGCATCACACTCCCCAGCGGAAAACATGAGACAGAACAAAGACGTTATCCGCTCGTTATAAACTCGAGGGTGGGGTGGAGATGTCGGCATTTCTCATGAAACATCCACCGCAACGCCGGCGCTTTCGCGCTCCCGGGAAGGCGTCTCCACTTATCACGAACAGCACCCGCCCCGTAACCCCTCGGGGCCGTGCAATCCGCTCCAAGCCTGGGTAGCTTCGGCCCGCATGACCGCTCATGCAGAACTGGCCCATTACCGGAAGACCCTGCCGCGCACTCCGACGACCTCGACCACCTCGACCACGCACATCGACCGCCCCCGCCCCGGTGACGGCCGCCTCCTGTGGCGCCTCGCTCGCGATTCCGGGACGCTGGACCTCAACTCGGCGTACAGCTATCTCCTCTGGTGCCGTGACTTCGCCGGCACATCCGCGGTCGCCCGCGACTCGTCCGGGCGTGCCGTCGGATTCGTCAGCGGATACCTGCGGCCCGACAGCCCCAAAACTCTGCTCGTCTGGCAGATCGCCGTCGACGAATCCGTCCGCGGCCTGGGCATCGCCGGGGCCCTGCTCGACGGCCTCTCCGCCCGGGTGGCGGCGGAACACGGACTGAACTCCCTGGAGACCACCATCTCCCCCGGAAACCTCGCGTCGGAGCGGCTGTTCGCCTCGTACGCCGCACGGCACGGCGCCACGCTCACGCGCGAAGTGCTGTTCGCCGCAGAGGAGTTCCCGGACCGCGGGTACGCCCCGGAAGTCCTGCACCGCATCGGGCCGCTCCACATCTGATCACGGTCCGCGCACCCCGTACCGGACACCCCGGTCCGCGCACCCCGTACCGGACACCCCGGTCCGCGCACCCCGTACCGAACACCCGGTTTCGAACGGCCGGTTCCGAACACCACACGCTCATTGGAGAGTTGCCTTGACCATGACCGAGCCGGCCCCGTCCGTCTTCGAGACCCTGGAGTCCGAGGTGCGCAGCTACTGCCGCGCCTGGCCCGTCGTCTTCGAGCGCGCCACGGGAAGCCGGCTGTACGACGAACACGGCTCCGGCTACCTGGACTTCTTCGCGGGCGCCGGTTCTCTGAACTACGGCCACAACCACCCCGTCCTGAAGCGGGCCCTGCTCGACTACCTGGAGCGGGACGGCATCACGCACGGGCTCGACATGTCGACGACCGCGAAGAGGGCCTTCCTCGAGACCTTCCGGTCCCACGTCCTGGAACCCCGCGCGCTGAACTACAAAGTGATGTTCCCGGGGCCCACAGGGACCAACGCCGTCGAGGCGGCGCTCAAGCTCGCGCGGAAGGCCAAGGGGCGCGAGTCGGTCGTGTCCTTCACCAACGCCTTCCACGGCATGTCACTCGGCTCCCTCGCCGTCACGGGCAACGCCTTCAAGCGGGCCGGCGCCGGCATCCCCCTGGTCCACGGCACCCCGATGCCCTTCGACAACTACCTCGGAGGCAGGGTCCCCGACTTCCTCTGGTTCGAGCGCCTGCTGGAGGACCAGGGCTCGGGCCTCAACCATCCGGCGGCGGTCATCGTCGAGACGATCCAGGGCGAAGGCGGGATCAACGTGGCGCGCGCCGAATGGCTCCGCGCCCTCGCGGACCTGTGCCGGCGCCGCGACATGCTGCTGATCGTCGACGACATCCAGATGGGCTGCGGCCGGACCGGCGACTTCTTCTCCTTCGAGGAGGCGGGCATCACGCCCGACATCGTCACGCTGTCGAAGTCCATCAGCGGCTACGGACTCCCCATGTCCCTGTGCCTGTTCAAGCCCGAGTTGGACCTGTGGGAGCCGGGCGAGCACAACGGCACCTTCCGCGGCAACAATCCGGCCTTCGTCACCGCGACGGCCGCCCTGGAGACCTACTGGGGCGACGGCGTCCTGCGCGAGCGGACCCTCGTCCACGGCGGGCACGTTGAGAGCGCACTGCGCGAGCTCTGTGGCGAACACGCCCGGCTGGGCGCGACGTACCGGGGCCGCGGGCTCGTCTGGGGCGTCGAGTTCACCCACAAGGAGCGCGCGGCAGCGGTGTGCCGCAGGGCTTTCGAGCACGGTCTCCTTCTCGAGACCTCGGGCCCCGAGGGCGAGGTGGTGAAGCTGCTCCCGCCGCTCACCATCACCGGCGACGAGCTCGACGAGGGCCTCGACATCCTCGCCCGCTCCGTCCGCGAAACCGCCTGACCGGCACCCCGCCACACACCACGAAGGGCAGCACCACCATGATCGTCCGCTCGTTCCGGGACATCGAGGGAACCGACCGCCACGTCAGGGCGGCATCCGGCACCTGGGAGAGCAAGCGCATCGTCCTGGCCGAGGAACGCGTCGGCTTCTCCCTGCACGAGACCGTCCTGTACGCCGGCACCGAGACGTCCATGTGGTACGCGAACCACGTGGAGGCCGTGGTCTGCACGCAGGGAGAGGCCGAGCTCACGGACGAGGAGACAGGTCTGACGTACACGATCACGCCGGGAACCATGTACCTCCTCGACGGCCACGAGCGGCACACCCTGCGCGTGAAGCACGAGTTCCACTGCCTGTGCGTCTTCAACCCGCCCGTGACGGGCCGGGAGGACCACGACGAGAACGGCGTGTACCCACTGCTCACCGAACCCGAACCCGAACCCGGCCGCGGCCACGACCACGACCGCGGCTGACGTACGCAAGAACGCACGGACCAGAGAAGATCCAGAGAGGAGAGGCAGGCACCACCATGACCTCCGTATCCACACGCACGGTGACCGACCTGTATCCGACCCGGGGCTCCGAGGAGGTGCTCACCGGCCGCGCGGACCCCGTCGTCTGGTCCGAGCCCGGCACGCCCGGCCCGATATGGGCCCACGAGTTGGAGAGCTACGAGCGCGACGGTTTCCTGTCCGTCGAGGAACTCATCACCCCCGACGAGACGGACGTCTACCGGGCCGAGATGGACCGGCTGCTCCGCGACCCCTCGACGCTGGCCGACGAGCGGTCCGTCGTGGAGCCGAAGTCCCGGGAAGTGCGCTCCGTCTTCGAAGTCCACCGGATCAGCGAGGTGTTCGCGGCCCTCGCCGCCGATCCGCGCGTCGTGGGGCGCGCGCGGCAGATCCTGGGCTCCGAGGTGTACGTGCACCAGTCCCGCATCAACGTCAAGCCCGGTTTCGGGGCCAGTGGCTTCTACTGGCACTCCGACTTCGAGACCTGGCACGCCGAGGACGGCCTGCCGCACATGCGCACCGTGTCGGTGTCCATCGCCCTGACGCCGAACCACACCACCAACGGCGGCCTGATGATCATGCCCGGCTCCCACCGGAGCTTCCTGGGCTGTGCCGGTGCAACGCCGAAGGACAACTACAAGAAGTCCCTCCAGATGCAGGACGCGGGCACCCCGTCGGACGAGGCACTGACCAAGTTCGCCTCGGCCTGCGGCATCAAGCTGTTCACCGGCAAGGCGGGCTCGGCCACCTGGTTCGACTGCAACGCGATGCACGGCTCGGGTGACAACATCACGCCCTACCCGCGCAGCAACGTGTTCCTCGTCTTCAACAGCGTCGAGAACCGCCCGTCGAAGCCCTTCGCCGCCCCGGTGCGCCGCCCCGGATACGTCGCCTCGCGGGACTTCACCCCGCTGCGCTGACGCGTACGTCCTCCCCGGCCCGGCAGTGCCGGGCCGGGGAGGCCGGGCCGCCGGCGGCTACGCAGCGGGGGTGATGGTCAGAATGTTCCCGGTGATCCGCGCGACGAGCCGCATCGCGAAGCCGTTGTCGGTGAGGGTGTCGATGGACTCCTTCGGGCCGTCCGGCGCGTCGGCGATGGCGAGTTGCGCGGCGATCCACTCCTTCTGCCGAGTGGTCGCCTTTCCGTCCAGCACGATGTCCGCGCACTCCGCCAGGGTGGTCGCGACCTTCTCCGACGTCGAGTTCAGAGCCATGCACTCGACGCGATGCGCTCGGC
Source organism: Streptomyces sp. GL_148 (assembly GCF_057834205.1). Classification (NCBI taxonomy): domain Bacteria; kingdom Bacillati; phylum Actinomycetota; class Actinomycetes; order Kitasatosporales; family Streptomycetaceae; genus Streptomyces; species Streptomyces sp. GL_148. The sequence continues at coordinate 418,272 of NZ_CM174396.1, forward strand.
CGTCGGCATCGCTGTTCGCCCGCACCTTGAGCGTGAACCGTTCCTAGCCAGTGTGCAGGAGTGAGTCTTGGACCTACTCACGCTTACTGGGCGCATCCCGAACGGTTTTGGATGCACTGGGTCCCCGCTTTCTCTTCCCGCTCGGCGGCACGTCTCTGGGGGCGTGGTCCGTTTCGGGTGGGCGGTTTCCCTCACGTCCACGGGTGCCTGGTGCGGCCTGGGCGGTCCGATGCCCCACACGATCACTCTGGTCGTGTGGGGGCGGTGCCGTCCGTCGCCGGATCGGGTGTCCGAGGGCGCGTCGCCCGATCGCGATGCCGGCGGCATCGTGACGGGACATCTTTCGGCGCGGGGTGACCAGTGGCTTTTGCCAGTGCCGGCCTCCCCACTGGGAGGTGTACGCGGGATCGACCGCGACGATGGCGAGGCCGTGCTCGGCGGCCATCGATACGAGGCGCGCTTTGAGCTTGCCGGTCGGGATGCCGGAGATGAGCTGCCGAAATCGCTTCCTGCGGCCGTGCTTCTCCCGGGTCTTCTCGGTGGTGAAGTCGAGGTCTTCGATCGCGATGGCCTTGACCCCGACACTCTTCGCCCAGTGCAGCAGCCGGGTGATGGCGTGGCGGATCTGCGCGTCGCGGTGATCAGCATTGCCGGACAGGTCGTAGGAGAAGCGGCGCGGATCACCGATCGGATTGCCGTGCCGGTCGAGTAGGTAGGCGGCGAAGTGGTCGGCGTTGGTATCGACACCGATCATGCCGTTCGCGCGGGCGGTGGCGAGTGGGAGCGTCTGGATGACGGGGCGTTGCCAGGAGGCGGTCAGGTACCAGCGGCCGCGTGCGGCATCGAGGTGGATGCGGTAGGCGACGGCCCGGTTCGCTTCGATGCGCTCAGCCCATTCCACGCCCCGGTGCGCGAACGCGATCCGGCAGGCCAGGACGTACCGGCCGTGCTTGGCGTTGGCCAGGTAGGTGAGCGGGGCCGGGAGCTTGATGCTGATCTCGCCGTCGGGGGTGACGCGGATCGTCTCGTTCCCGAACCCTTTCCCGGACTCGCCATCAGCGGCGAGAAACCAGCGTGCGGCTTCCCAGCGGGCCCGCCACTGCTCCTCCGTGAGTTGGGCTTCGGCCAGGTGGTGCCGGGTGTTCGCCAGCCGCTTCCCACCCCGCACCACCCGGACCCGCCCGGCCTGCCAATCGGCCACAGCAGCCGCATGCCGCTCTTCCAGAGCCGCGAGGCGCCGGGACTTTCGAAACCATTCGCTCCTGGAGCGGTAGCCTCCCGCAGCCCGCTTGCTGCCCGTCTCCCTGATGGGCAGGGACAGGCGGTGCTTCAGTGTTTTGATGCCGGCGTCCAGGCTCTGGATGTGCGCGGCCTGGCAACGCCGGGCAAGGGCCCACTGATCGTGGCTGGCCTTGGTGATCGCCCCCGCGATCCGCGACGAGGATTCCTTCGTCAGCCCCCGCTTACGGGCCGCCCACGTGTCGGCGCAATGGTCCAGGCCGTCGACGCAACGCTGCTTGAGGTCACCGGAAGCCAGAGCACCCTGATGCGCGCCGACCAGCCGCAGGACTTCCTCGTCCCCGGCACTCAGACACTTCAGGCGGGCGAGTATTGCAACACCGGACGGACCGAGCGCCACAAACGAAGGGACGATGGCGCGCAACTTCTTGGCCGGCTCAACCATCGCCGGCCACCGCCTCCAGCGCCCAGCCCTCGCGGAACCAGCGACAGGGGCTCGGGGGACATGCATCCCACGCCTTCGCCGACTCCTTGAGATCCATGCAGTCGACCGTAACGGCACTCACCCAAATGGACCATCACTCACAAGAGTGGACCAAAGAACCAGCAGCTCCCTACCCCTCCGGGAGGATCCGCTTCGCCTCCAACGGCCCCTGCCCGTAGCGGCCCGTCCGCTGCACCTCCATGCCCCACCGCCCGGCGATCTTGCTCATGATCACGTCGGCGCCGGGACCGGGAAACGCCGCAGAGCTGAACGACTCCGTCGGCGTGGGCGTGGGCGTGGGCGTGGCGGACACGGACGGCGACGGCTCAGGGGTCGCCGCCGCCTTGTCCGACGGACCGTCACCGGCCGTACAGCCGCCCAGCAGAAACACCGAAGCCGCCAGCAGGAGGCCGGTCACACGTATGCGGAGCGGGACGTCGGCCGTGTCGGCTGATCCAGTCCGGCTGTGGTGGTCACTCATGAGGTCGCACCCTAACCCGGTCAGCCGAAGCCCTGCGCTCCCATTCTCGCGTACGTGCCGGCCAGGTGGTGGATGTCGCGCTCCGCGCCCTCGTGCAACCACTGCCGGTACGTGTCCGCGGCCTGGTGGGGGTTTGCCCCGTCCGCCACGGCCGCCGTGAGGCTGCCCGCCGTCCAGCCGGACAGCAGGGCTCTCGGCACGCCGTGGGACGAGGCCGGGTCCAGCTGCGCGCCGGCGTCGCCGACCACGAACCAGCCCGGCCCCGCGGGGACCCCGCACAGCCGCCAGGTCACGTCGGCGGCCCGCGCCGGGCCTTCTGCGGTCAGGCCCGCGAACGCGTCGGGCAGCCAGGTGCGCCGCCTCTGCTCCGGCACCAGGTCCACACGCATCCACTGGTACCGGGCGGCCCCCACCCGGGCCGTCCAGGTCCAGCCGGTGTGGTCCGCGACGATCGCGGGCGTCGCGTCACGGACCGGGCAGCCGCCCGCCGCGTAGCCGTACCGCGGCCGGCCGGCGTCGGCGGGCCCCAGGGTGCGGCCGGCCCAGCGGGCGCGGCCGGTCGCGTCGATGACGGTCCGCGCGCGGATCGTCGCCGTGCCCGGCCCCGGGCCCCGGATGCGGGCGCCTGTCACGACACGACACCGCCCTCGACCAGGGGCTCCAGCACGCGACAGGACATCCGCACCTGTGCCCCGTCCGCGCGTTCGGCCAGTACGGTCCGCAGCCCGCCGCGACGCTGCAGAACTGCGGCGACAGCAGGGCCGCGATCTTCTCGTCCTGGATCGTGAAGGGGAACTTCTCCGTATGGAAGTCGAACGGGCTCTTCGGGTAGCTCTCGACGGCTTCGATCTCGGCGAGGCTAGGGAACCCGCCGCGGGTCCGGCCCCCGGCCGTCCGTGGTCACGTGGGGGGAGGTGAACGCGTGGTAGAGCAGGCTCCGGGCGGGGATCCCCGGCTCGACGCCGCGGGCGGGCAGGGGCGGGGAGAAGTCCTCGAAGCCGGGCACCGAGCGGTCCAGGCCGGGGACCGGATTCGCCGGCTCGGCGGCCAGGTCCGGGGCTCCGATGTCCAGTACGCCCCGGGTCGCGGTGAGGAGCAGCGTACGCCAGCCGCGTCCGGCGAGCCGGGCGCAAGCGCCGGCGACCGGGTCGGCCAGCGGTCTGGAGGGCGGCGCCGCCACGGCCTCGTACTGGACGGTGAGTCCTGGGAAGCCGAGCAGGAGGCCGCCTGCGGCGGCTCCCTTCGCAAGACCGCGTCGAGAGAGCACCACGTTCGCCTCCTGGGGTGTGCAAGACCCTCTCACCGAGAGGTGATTCCGGCGGTTCGGTCACGGGAGGCCGGAGTTCGACGCGGGCTTCCCTCCGAACGGCCCAATGGGTGTTCTTAAAAGCCTGGTGCGAGGCCACTCACCTGCCGGTCCGCCCGGACGGACCGTTCATCGGGCGTGTAACCAGGCTGCTTTCAGGGCGAGTTCGCGACAACGGCAGGCACAGGGCGCGGAGACCCGGAGCCGGTGACGGGATCACCGCGCGCGGGGCGAGCCGTGCGACACGCCGGCTTTCGCCCCGCGGGACGTGAGCCCCTCCCGGCACGCCCGCAGATCATGATCAAGTTAGGACCTTTTCAACCTATGCGGAGGGATTCATCCCATCATGTCCCTGATAGCGTTCACCGAGATACAGCCGGATACGAACTGCCCCTGCCCTGGCTGCCGAACCGAGCGACGCTCCGCCGTCGCCCGGCACACCCCGCGCGGACGGGTCCGCGCCATGGCCGTGGCCACGGTTGCCGGAGCCTGCGGCCTGGCCGTGCTCCCCGGGCCTGCCGCCACCGCCGCCCAGGCCGTCGAAACGGGGCGCTCCCCCTTTCCCGACGGCACGGCATCCACTCCGCAGGGGCCGGCCGGCCCGCTCGCACGGACCCCGGCCAAGCGCCTGGACGCCCCGGAAGCCACCTCCGTCACCCGGGCCGAGATCATGCGCCGCGCCCAGCAGTGGGTGGACGCGAAGGTTCCGTACAGCATGTACGCCTACCGGAACGGCTACCGGACCGACTGCTCCGGCTTCGTGTCGATGGCCTGGGGGCTCGGCTCCAACCAGTGGACCGGCAGCCTGGACCAGTACGGGCAGCGCATCTCCACATCCGAGCTGCTACCCGGCGACATGCTGCTGTTCCACAACCCCTCGAACCCCGGCGCGGGCTCCCACGTGGTGCTCTTCGGCGGCTGGGCCGACTCGGCCAGGACCCGGTACACCGCCTACGAGCAGACCCGCCCGCACACCCTGAAGCGCACCACCCCGTACGCGTACTGGAACAACTCCTCGCGATACGTGGCCTACCGCTACACGGGCCTGCGCGAAGGCGGCGGCGCGGAGACTCCCGGCACGTTCCCCGGGACACGCGCCTTCGGCACCGGGGCGAACAACGCGCACGTCACCCGGCTCGGCGAGATGCTCGTGGCGCGCGGCGGAGGGCGTTTCTACACCTCCGGCCCGGGACCTGTGTGGAGCTCGGCGGACCGGGCCGCCACCAAGGCCTTCCAGGAGGCCCAGGGGTGGCGCGGCGCGGAGGCCGACGGCATGCCCGGTCCGGCCACCTGGACCCTCCTCACCAGCGGCACGGGACGCGACATCGCCGCCGGGGGCGACGGACCGGCGACCGGCTCCGCCTTCCCGGGCCGGCAGCACTTCCGTCCCGGACAGTCCAACGACCACGTGGCCAAGCTGGGCCGCCGGCTCGTGGAGCGCGGCTACGGGCAGCACTACTCCCAAGGCCCGGGACCCCGTTGGTCCGAAAGCGACCGGCGCAACGTGGAGGCGTTCCAGCGGGCCCAGGGCTGGCGCGGCGCGCAGGCGGACGGCTACCCGGGCCCGGAGACCTGGCGCCGGCTCTTCGCGTAGCACCCGGGCCGCCGCTCGGGCCGCCCCGGTGGCATGGTGGAGACGTGCCGGCCGGCTCCACGGTGCGGGCCGGTCGGTACGTCGGGCGGGCCCCGCCCGTGCAGCCCCCCTGCGGCGGCGGATCGGCCCTTGCCGCCCGGCTGGTGGAGCGTGACGGCCGGGTATGGCAGGAACCTGCGGCTCAGCGGCCCGAGTTGGTGCAGCTCGAAGCACCGGAAGACGCGGCCGACCTGGAGAAACGGCTGGAGGAGGAGGCCGCTCGTCCGTTCCACTGTCCATCCGGACGCCCGAACTTGACTTAGAAATAGGACTGTTCGTCAACGAGCTGCCCGCCGGATCGCCGGCCACTACAGCACCCTGCCCGCCGGCGCGGTCGCCGCGCCCGGCACCCGGCTGCACGGACGTGGTTCCCCCGGAGTGGAGCGGGGTAGGGACCCGGCGATCCCGCGGGGTGGATCGGGCGGCCAAGGGGTTGGGCCGGGGCGTACGGAGGGTGGGGGCTTCATGAGCGAGCGCGGGCAGAAATCCCATGGCGGTCAGGGCATCGATGTCGAGCGCCTTGCTCTCGCGGTCCTGGGGAAGGTCGCACCGGAAGAGGTGGCTGCCTTCGAAGAAGGCATATCCGGGTACGTCGAGGAGGCCCGCGAACACCGTGGGGGGCGCAGGCGCCGACGGCGTACCGCTCCGGGCGAGATCGATGCCGCCGAAGTCTGGGGGGTCGTGGGGCCCGCGGTCATCTACGTGGTCGTCGCCCTGTGCGATGGCGTTCTGGACGGCGTCAAACAGCGGCTGAGCGACTCGACGGAGCGCCGTACGGACAGCGCGGTCAAGGGAGTGCGCCGCCTTTTCGGCCGCAAGGTGCAGGAAGAGCCCCCCGCTGTGCCGGGGGCCCCGGAATCCGGGACGGTCGAGCCGGGCCCCGAACGTCGTGCGGGCATCCTCCGGCTCAGCCGCGAAGCGGGGCTGAGCGAGGAACGGGCCACCAGGCTCGCCGACGCCCTCGAGGAGTTGCTCGACGGCCTGGGCGAAGCCGGGTGACCCCCGGCAGGGCCCCGGAGAGCACTCCGAACCGCGCCCTGACGGATCGACCGCGGCGCCGTGCGACGTTCGACCTGTTCGCCTTCCCGCTCAACACACGGCTCCTGCTGCTGCTGATGGCAGCCACGGTGTATTCGGGAAACTTCTTCGTATCGGCGTTGGGCTCCTACCCTCACGCCGGTGGCCGGGGCCTCGCCCATCTCCTCCTGACCGCGCAGTGGGTCAACTACCTTGCCGTCGGGACCTTCGCCTTCCGCGACCGCCTGCGTCGCCGGAAGTGCACGCCGCTCGACCCGGGCAGGTTCCCCGGTGTCGTCGAGCGCATCAACGCCCTGTCGAAGGAGATGGGCGTACGGAATGCTCCGACGCTCCTCAAAGAGAGCCGCAGGGACAAGAACCGCGGTACGGGTACCGGGTCGAACCGTTTCGGCATGCGGCCCTACGCGATGGCATCGGGGACGGACCTCTTCGGCCTGCGCCCCTATCTCGCCCTGGGACCGGTGATCCTTGCCCTGGGAAGCAAGGACGAGGAAGAGGAACCGGAGCTCGCCAACAGCTTCGACGCGATCGTCCGGCACGAACTGGCCCATCTGCGGAACCGGGACGTCCCCCTGCACAACCTGGCCACCGGTGTCCGCTGGGCCAATGGCGTGCAGGTGCTGACCGTGGTACCCGTCAGCCTCGTCTTCGGGATCCTCGACGGACGCTGGGAACTGATCGGCTCCGCCGTCGCCGCACTGCTGTTCGCGCTGGCGGTCGAGCTGATGGTGCTGGAGTTCTACCGGGCCCGGGAGGACTACGCCGACCAGCGCGCCGCACAGTACGGGGAGAGCGGAGCGGAGGACCTCGCCTGGGCCCTGTACGACGACCGGACCGGCCCGCGCCACAAGCGGCCCGTCAACCGTCCGTTCGAGCACGCGCCCCACCTTTTCTCGTCCCACCGCCCGTCCAAGCAGCGCGCGTCCCTGATCCGCGACCCGGCTCCGCTGCTGAGGTTCAGCCCCGGGTACGCCCTCCTCGCCGGGTTCTTCGTAGGAGCGCTGCTGGCCACCGCGCCCCACGCCCTGTCGGTCTGGTACGGCCACGGGCCGGCCGAGGAAGGGATCGTCCTCGCGACGGCCGCACTCGCCGGGGCGCCCTTGGGTGTCTTCGCCGCGCTCGGCATGTGGAGGCACACCTGGAACAGCGAGGCGGCCGGACGACCGCCGCAGCCGCTGCGCCAAGCGGGGCTCCTCGCCCTGGGAGTGCTGCTGGGCACTGCGCTCACCCCCTACAGGTCGGACTCCGCGGGCATCCCCCTCGCCACCCTGCCCCTGATCTCCCTGTTCGCGTGCTGTGCGGTGCTGACCTGCTGGCCGTGGGCCGTAGCCCGTGCGGTGTCCGCGCCTTCCCGGACGCCACGCGCCCCCCATGCCGGGTACCTGCTCCTGCTGGCGGTGGGGGCGGCCCTCGTGGGTACCGGCGCCTTCGCCCTCCTGTTGCTGGGCGGCTTCGAAGTCCTGGCGTTCTGCGCGCTCGTCACCGCCGCTCCGCTGCTCGCCTTGCGGGTCGTGTTCCTCGCTGCCCCGGCGCATCTCACGGACCGGATCCGGCACGTCGTGCGGACCGGTGGTACGACGGTGCTCGCTGCATGGACTCTTGTCCTGCTGGTGACCAGCACGGCCGCCGCGAAGGAGTCCATCCGCATGATCGAGGAGGGCGATCAGCACGTGCGGCTCATGCTTGCCGCCTTCGGGGACGGCCAGGCATGGATCCTCGCCTTCTCGCTCGCCGCGTTCGTGGTGGCGGCGTTGGGGCTACGAGGAAGCGGCGGACCGGGACGGCTGCGCAGGACGGTCCTGGTGATGGGCCTGGTGCTCGCGACGGTGACCACCGCGATGGCCTGGCGCAGCCCTGATCCGGACAGGCCCCTCTACTGCTCTCCGTATGCCCCCTGGGGCGGATGGGTGATCGTGTATCTGGGCAGCGAGGAGGAGGGCATCACCGCGTCCGACAGGTTCCGTACCGTGGAGGCGGACCTGCGGGCCGTCCACGACGAAGCCAAGCGTTACGCCGTCAACGGCACGGCGGAGTACGAGAATTGGGAACGGAACTACCAGAGGGCCCTACGCATAAAGGTGCCCCTCGCCGCTGAGGCCACCGCCGAGACCATGCACGCGGCGACGTACCGCTTCGAGCTCCGCGACCCCGCCACGTTCCCCGAGCTCAGGACCGCACTGCTCGGGCTCGCCCCCGAAGGCCGGCTGGAGCCGCGCCACGTCCACCCCTGCCATCCCCATCAGTGAACATCTGTCCTCGCGTCCTGCCGCAGCCACCGGGTACGGCGTTCCGGACCGCCGTCAGGCGTGCGGAGACCAGAAGGCCTCCGGCCGGCCCGCTCCGGGCGCGAGCTCCTGCCAGCCGCCCGGCAGGGCCACGACGACGACGGCCGCGGTGGGGAATCCCTCGTGGATGCGGTGCAGAAGGCTCTTCTCGTTCCGCCCGCCGTTCCCACCGTTCCCGCACAGGGCGACGGCCAGTTCGTGGATGCCCGGGTTGTGTCCCACCACCAGCAGGCCGGTGACGGACTCGTCCGTCTCACCGAGTACGGCCATCAGGGTCTCCGAGGAGGCGTTGTACAGGCGGCCCTCGTAGACGACGGGGGGCGGTTCGCTCAGCCCCGGCACCACCAGCTGCCATGTCTGGCGGGTCCTGCGCGCCGACGAGCACAGCACGAAGTCGAGCCGGCATCCGGACTCGGCCAGCCACTCCCCCGCCTTCGGTGCCTCGCGCCGGCCGCGGTCGGCCAGCGGCCGGTCGAAGTCGGGGGCCGCGTCCTTGGGGACGGACTTGGCGTGCCGCACGAGCACGAGCAGGCGTTCACCGTTGATCGCGGCCATGATCCACTCCTCCAAACGGCTTCTACGGCCGGGTTCACTCGGATGCCACCGCGGAGAACGGGCTGTCGGCCAGGTCGGCCAGCAGGTCGGCCGGGTCCCGGTAGGCGGCGGCCGCTCCCGCTTCCTCCAGGTCACCGCGGGGGATGCCGCCGCAGAGCAGCCCGATCCCGGTCACCCCGGCGCGTACCGCGGCTTTCATGTCCCACACGGTGTCGCCGACGAACACCGCGCGCTCCGGCGTCGCCCCCGCCAGTTCGAGTGCGTGGTGGAGGGGATCGGGGGCGGGCTTGCCCTGCTCGACGTCGTCGGAGGTCGCGGTGTCGGTGATGGCGTCGTCGGCGTCGATGGCCCGGCGCAGGGCGTCCAGTTCCCGGTCCTTCGCGGAGGTGACCAGCACGACCTTCCAGCCCGCCTCCGACAGGATCCGCAGGAGGTCGGCCGCAGAGTCCAGGGCGGGCAGCCGGTCGAAGTACGTGGCGTACAGGGTGTCGTGGGCGGCGCTCAGCAGTTCGTCGTCGCCCCGGTCGCGATCGTCCTCCAGGAGGTGGTCGAGGAGGTCTTCGCCCGGCAGGCCGACGGCCCGGTGGATGTCGTGCATCGGTACGTGGTGGCCGTGCTGGCGCAGCGCTTCCCACCAGGAAATGACGTGGAGGTGGTTGGTGTCCGCGAGGGTGCCGTCGACGTCGAAGAGGGCGGCGCGGTTGAGGGTCATGGCGGCGGTCTCCTCACAGCTCGCGGAGGGCGGGCGGCAGTGCGGCCCGCGCCCACTCCAGGAACGGTTCCTGCCGGTCGCCGCCGATCTGGACGAGGGCGACGTCGGTGAACCCCGCTTCCGCGTAGGGGCGTACGGCCTCGACGAACGCGTCCACGTCATCACCGCAGGGGATGGCCTCGGCGACGTCTTCGGGGCGAACGTGCTGCGAGGCCTGCTCGAAGCCTGCGGGGCCGGGGAGTTCGGTGTTGACCTTCCAGCCGCACAGGGCCCAGCGGAACTGCTCGTGCGCCCGGGCCAGCGCCGCCCCGCGGTCGGTGTCGTAGCTGACGGGAAGTTGACCGACGCGCGGCTTGCCCGCTCCGCCGTGGGCGTCGAACCGCTCCAGCAGCTCCCGTTCCGGTTCCACGGCGATCACGAGGTCGCCGCGGCGGCCGGCCAGCTCGCACGAGCGGGGTCCGGACACGGCGATCCCGATCGGGGGCGGCTCGTCGGGGACGTCCCAGAGTTTGGCGTTTTCGACGTCGTAGTGTGCGCCGTGGTGGCTCACGTACTCACCGGTGAACATGCGCCGGATGATGTCGACGGCTTCGTCGAGCATCTCCAGGCGTACAGGGGCGGCGGGCCAGCCCGCACCGACGATGTGCTCGTTGAGGTTCTCGCCGGAGCCGAGTCCCAGACGGAACCTGCCCTCGGAGAGCAGTTGCATGGTCGCGGCCTTCTGCGCGACGACCGCGGGGTGGTAGCGGAACGTCGGGCAGGTCACGAACGTCATGAGCGGTATCCGGGAGGTGGCGTGCGCGGCCGCGCCCAGGACGCTCCATGCGTACGGCGCGTGCCCCTGCGATGTCAGCCAGGGGAAGGAGTGGTCCGAGACGACCGAGAAGTCGAACCCGGCCTTCTCCGCTCCGACCACGTGCGCCACCAGCTCGCGCGGACCTGCCTGCTCGGTCATCATCGTGTACCCGATGCGCACCGCCATGGCTGTGTGTCCTTCCGGTAGCCCGGTGTTGCTTCGTGCACCCGGCGCCCGCGGGCCGCTCCGGCCGGGCGGAGCTCATGGGCGGCCCGGGGCGCCGTAGAGGTCACCGGGGGCGCATGCCGCCCGGGGTGGCGCCGCCGCCGAGCCGGCCCGAGTGCCTGCCGGCTACGCCGCGCCTGCCCGATTCGTCTCGGTTCATTCCGGCGGCAGGGACAGGCCGGCCTTACAGGTGGCTCGCGCTGCCGTGGGGGCGCGCCCCGTACGCGTGGAGGGAGGCTTTGGCCTCGGCGGGAAGTGCGCGGATGAGCAGTTCCACGGTCCTGGTACGCAGGGAGCCCGCCACCTTCCGGCGCCGACCGGCCATGAGCGCCCGGTAGGCCTGGCCCGCGACGCGCGCGGGGTCGTCCTTCTTCGAACGCCCCAGCCGGGTGTCCAGCATGCCCGCCCGCACGAAGAACCGTGTGTCGGTCGCGCCGGGCATCAGAGCGGTGACCGTGACGCCGGTGCCCCGCAGTTCATCGCCGAGAGCACGGGCGAATGACAGCAGGAAGGCCTTGGACGCGTTGTAGACGGCGTTGTAGGGCCCGGGCAGCTCGGCCGCGACCGACGAGGTGATCAGCATCCGTCCCTCCCCGCGCGCTGCCATGTCCGCCAGCAGGGTCCTGGCGAGCAGCACGGTCGAGGAGACGTTGAGGTCGATCACCCTGGCCGAGGCCTCCGGATCCGTCTCCAGGAAGGCGCCGCCCCGCCCGATGCCCGCGTTGAGGACGGCGGTGCTCACGGGCCGGCCGCGGGCACGCAGCCGGCCCGTGAGCAGTTCGACGCCGTCCTGGGTCGCGAGATCCGTACGTACGGCGTCCACCGCGGTTCCGTACACGCCCAATTGGGCCGCGGCCTCGTGGATGAGTTCGTTCTCGGCCGCGATCACGAGGTCGTACCCGTGGCGTGCGCATTCCCGTGCGAGCTCCAGTCCGATACCGCTGGAGGCGCCGGTGACGAGGGCCAGCGGACGTTCTTGAGTCTTCATGGCCTGCGGCTACCCGGCCGAGGGCCGTGCACTCACCTCGCCCCGGTGGCGCCCTGGAAGGCATCGGCCGCGGGGACGACCCGGGCGGACATGTTCGTCTCCATCATGCGCAGGGCCGCGTCGGCCAGGTCCCGGTGGATGTGCGCGACGGCGTCCCGGGCGACCGTGACCGAGAGGTGGCGGATGTGTGCGTCGAGGGCGGAGTAGAGCACGCACTGCTCCGTGATCTGCCCGCACAGGATGAGGTGGTCCACACCGAGCGATCCGAGCAGGTACGCGAGGGGCGTCTCGTAGAAGACGGCATGGCGCGCCTTGACGACGAAGTACGCGGATTCGTCGGGGCGCACCGGCTCGACGAGGTCGGCGTGCGGGCCGGTGAGGGCGACGTCCAGGATCTCGCCGTGGTGGGAGCGCCACTTCCCGAAGTTGTCGTTGGCGTAGATCACCGGGAGGCCGCGTCTACGGGCCTCTGCGAGGAGGTTCACCACTGCGGGCAGGGCGCGCGCGACGCTCGGCACGAGGGCGTCGGCGTCCTCGTGGTCGTACGTGTTCAGCATGTCGATGACGACAAGAGCGCTCGTCGCCATGATGATCACCTCGCAGACCGGCGATCCGCGGACCATGGGTGGACCGCCTCGTGCATCGCAGCCGGCCTGCGGGCGTCATGACGCCCTCCTCGCGACGAGACCCTTCAGGCCGAAGGACCGCCGCTCTCCCGTCCTCGTCTTGCGTTGCGTGGTGCTCCACCCGCCCCGTGCGGCTCCCGGCCGACCACGGAGCTGGGCTGACGGCGGACATTTCGCCTGGTCAGTGGCCGAGGGCCCGCTTGAGTTCGGCCTTGTCCATCTTGGAACGGCCCTCGATGTTCCGCTGCTTCGCCTCGTTGTACAGCTGCTCCTTCGTAGGACCCTGCGAGCCGCTGTGAGAGCGCTGCCCGCCCCGCTTCGATGAGGACATGTCCTGTATCGACGACCGGCTCGCGGTCTTCGACTCGCCGGAACGCGCGCGTTCCTTGTTGACCGTGCGGGCTGCGATCTCCTTCGCCCGCTTCGTGCTCTCACCGCGCTCCTCGGCGCTCTCCTTGATGTGCTCGTACTGTCGTTCACGCTTGGGACTTGAACCGCGAGGCATGGCCTCTCCTCGTTTCCTGTCGGTCCCGTGGCGGATCCACCGGACCGACCCGGCGCCTGCCCACACGCGGGCGAGAAAGAACAGCGCTACGACGACAGCCAACAGGCAGATCAGTAACCCTCGGCCCGGCGGGCTGCCGGAAGGGCGCTGTCCGGGTAGGAACCGGGGGCATGGTGCGCCTACCCGTAGGCGACGGCCTCACTCCGGGAGCGCGTCGGCCTGAGCCTCGGCAAGACCGCATCGTGTGCCGGGCCCCTGAACGGGAAGACGCGGGATGTGCTGCCGGCGGACCGGCCGAGAAGAAGCAGGGCCATGGAACACCACCGATCGGAGACCTCCCCATGAAACGCATCGCCCCGGACCCCCGCCATCTGCTGGGCATCTACCTCAATGACCACCTCACCGGTGCGGGAGCGGGCATCGCCCTCGTCAAGCGGACGGCACGTGCCCACCGCGACACCGAGGCCGGGCCGCGCTTGGCCGCCCTGGCCAAGGAAGTCACCGAGGACCGCGACAGCCTGCGCGAGGTCATGATGGCTCTCGGCGTACCCGCGAACAACATCCGCATGCTCCTGGGCATCGCCGCGGCCCAGGCGGGGCGGCTGAAGGCCAACGGCAGGCTGCTCTCACGCTCGCCCCTGAGCGACGTCCTCGAACTGGAGGCGATCAGGCTCGGAGTGGAAGGCAAGAAGGAACTCTGGCGGACCCTGCACACACTGGCCCGCTCGGACCCCTTGCTGGACGCGGAGGCCATGGGCCGGCTCCTGGCACGTGCCGAACGCCAGGCCGACACCCTGGAGGCGCTGCGGCTGGCAGCCGTGGGCCGCGCCCTGCGCAGCGCACCCCGGGCGGCACCGGCCCCTGCGCACCACGGCGCCGGGCGGGCGCAGAAGGCGGGGTGGGCGTCATGAAGGTCGTGGTGACAGGAGCGACCGGCAACGCGGGCACCAGCGTGATCCACGCACTGGCCGGCGATCCGGGCGTGTCCCAGGTGACTGGTGTGGCCCGCCGCCGGCCCGCCCACCGGGTGGACGGGGTGCGCTGGGAGGCGGCGGACGTCGCTCCCGGCGGCAGCGACCTGGACCGGCTCTTCCGCGGCGCCGACGCCGTGGTGCACCTGGCGTGGAAGTTCCAGCCCACCCACGATCCAGTGGAGACCTGGCAGACGAACGTACTCGGCTCGGTGCGCGTCTTCGAGGCCTGCGCACGGAGCGGGGTACACGCACTGGTGCACGCCTCGTCGGTCGGGGCCTACTCCCCCGGTCCCGACGACGGCCGGCCGGTGGACGAGTCCTGGCCCACGCACGGCTGGCCCGCGGCCGCGTACACCCGGGAGAAGGCGTACCTGGAGCGGTACCTGGACGGCTTCCAGCAGGCGCACCCGCAGATGCGGGTGGTGCGGATGCGGCCGTGTTTCCTGTTCAAGCGGGCGTCCGCCTCCGAGCAGCGCCGGATCTTCGCCGGCCCTCTGCTGCCGTGGTGGCTGGTGCGACCCGGGCTGGTGCCCGCCGTGCCCGGAATACGCGGGCTGCGCTTCCAGGCCATGCACACCGACGATGCCGCCGAGGCGTACCGGGCCGCTGTCGTGTGGCCGGTACGCGGGCCGTTCAACCTGGTCGCCGACCCGGTCCTCGACAGCGAATCGATCGCCCGCATGCTGCACGCCCGTACGATCGGGCTGCCGGCCGCAGCGGCCCGGGCCGGGCTCGCCGCCGCCTGGCGCCTCCACCTCGTTCCTGCCGCGCCGGGGCTCCTGGACGCGGTGCTGCGGCTGCCGCTGCTCGATGCCGGCCGGGCGCGTGAGGAACTGGGCTGGGCCCCTGCCCATACCTCCACGGAGGCGTTCGCGGAGTTCCTGGTGGGACTGCGCCACGGCGCCGGGCTCGACACCGCGCCCCTGGCCGGCGCCTCCCGGCACTGACCAGGGCCTCACCCCACCGGCCTGGATTTCAGGGGGTGCGGCCACTCTCCGTAGCGGGGCAGGCGGAACCCGCTTCCTTGGGGGCCGGTCCGGCCGGCCCACGGTGGCGGGTCCGGCCTGCTCCTGCTTGGCTTGAAGGAGCACACCCCCGACCCGATCGAGGACCGGTCATGAGCACCGAAAGCCAGCCGAGCGAACGGGCCCGGCAGATGCGCGACAAGGCGCAGGAACTGGAGCAGGCGGCGCAGCGGGCAACCGATCCCGCGGAGCGGCAGCGGCTGACCGCCAAGGCCCTGCACATCAGGGAGAAGAGCGAGCGGGAGAACGGCAGGGGCAGCGGGACCATGGACCCCATGTAGACCTGCTCGACGCTCGACCCGCTCGACTCCCTCGATTCCCTCGACCCGCCCGACCCGCTCGTGTACGGCCGTGCGGCAGGCGGATCAGCGGGTGGCGCCGAAGTCCTGCGTCCAGTACTGGCCGGGCTGCGCGAGGCCGATGCCGATCTCCTTGACGTTGCAGTCGAGGATGTTCCGCTTGTGCCCCGGGCTGTTCATCCAGCCCTCCATGACCTGGGCGGCGGTGTCGTAGCCGTACGCGACGTTCTCGGCGTAGGTACTCCACTCGTACCCGGCGCGGGTGATCCGCTGACCGGGGTCGGATCCGTCGGAGCCGGTGTGGGACATGTTGGAGTGGGCGGCCATGTCCTCACTGTGGTCCTGCGCGGCCTTCGTGAGCTTCTCGTTGACGGTCAGCACGGGGCACCCGACCGCGGCGCGCTCCTTGTTGACGAGCGCGAGGACCTCGGCCGGAGCACCGGAGGGTGCCGCGGAGTCGGAGGGCGCGGGAGTCCCGGCCGGCTCGGCGGGCGGCTCCACCGGCTGCTGCGACGGGGGCTGTGCGGGAGGCGCGGTCTCGGCGGGCGGCTGGACGACCGGCTGCTCGACGGTCTCGGCGGGGCCGCCGACCTGAACCGGGACCGGGACCTCCGCGGCCTGCTGCTGCGCGCCGGGATCGCTGTAGGGGTCGCCGTAGAGGTCCCCGTGGGAGTCGGCGTACCAGGGACGGCTCTCCTGCTCGGCTGCGACGGACCGGATCGGGCCGGTCCCCTGCGGGTCGAGGCAGGCCATGGCCGTGGTGGGTACGGCCACGAGGGCCAGTGCTCCGACAGCGACGGCTATTTTCCTGTGGTGCGTCTTCTTACGGTGCTTCTTCATGCGGGACCTCACTCGGTGATCGCGAAGCTCCCGGCGCCGGACCGCGAAGGCGCCGGAGGAATCGCCATTCTTAGAAGCCCGCCGACGGCCTGGCAAGCCGCCGCCGCTCAGCCGCGCAGGACGTCCGGGACGCGGCTTGAAACGGCCGGAAGATCGTGCATCGCCCCGTCGCGGCCCGTCCGGCACCCACCTGGCCCGCCGACAGAACCCACCCCCGTCAGCCCTGTTGAAGACGAGGAAACAGGAGCACCGACTTCCGTTTCTGGCGGAGTACGGCATGTCAACGCCAAACAGGCACATACAGTGAAATGTCCAGAGGCGGACGATCTCCGCGGAAGGCGCCACGGCGCCATGCGGGCCGTGATGCATGTCACGACCCGGAGGAGGAACCGGACGGCGTTCCCGTCAGTGGGCGTCAGTGCGCCGCGCTCGTCGAGCGGGTGGCGGCGGGCCTACGGGGCGGCGCGCCTACGGGGTGGTGAGCTTCGGAAAGGTGAAGGTGTAGCCCCGCGCCGTGAGCCACGGCAGGTATTCCTTGAGCGCTGCGACCGTCTCGCTGCGGTCGCCGCCCCCGTCGTGGAAGAGAACCGTCGGCTGCGCGGGCAGGTTTCCCTCCACCGTGGCGACGATCGCCGGCAGGCCCGGCCTGCTCCAGTCCTTGGGGTCCACGCTCCAGCCCAGCGGCCGCATCCCGCTCGCGGCGGCTATCGCACGGCTGTCGGGGGTGAAGGCGCCGCCCGGAGCGCGGTAGTAGCTGACGGCGACCCCCGGCACGGCCTGCTCGATCATGGACTTGCCGTCGAGGATCTGCTGCCGCTGGTACGCGACGGGCTTGTGGTCCATGGTCACGTCGTGGTCCACCGAGTGGTCACAGAGACGGTGCCCTTCGGCGGCGACCGTGCGCACCAGGGCCGGGTACTGCTGCGCACGGGTTCCGATCATGCAGAACGTGGCCTTGACGTGGTTCTCCCGCAGCACCTCGAGGACCTGGGGCGTCCAGCGCGGGTCCGGACCGTCGTCGATGGTGATGGCGATGTCGTGACCCGGTCCCTGCGCCAGCCGGGTGATCCCCAGCGGCACCCGAGCCGGGCCGTATGCGCTCGCAGCGGATGACCAGCCCGCCGCCGACCCCGCCGCCGACCCGTCGGCCGAGGCGGCCGGGCCGCTCGGGGCGGCGAGGGCCGATGCGCCGGCGGCCGCCGACAGGACGAGGACGGCAGCAGCCGCCACGGCGGATCCCGCCCGAAGACGGCTTGCGGAACTGCGGGTGATGCCCATGGAGGCGCTCTTCCTTCTGACTCGGCCCCCCGGTCTCCCACACCTGCCGGTCCAGGCTAGGGCGTCCGCCCCGGGGCCGTCCTCCCCCGATCGGCCCATCCGGAGGCCCGGCGCGGACGGGACGTCCGACCCCGCTCCAGCGCCGACCCGCCGCCGCGGATTCCAGTCCCCGCTTTGCACCCCAACCGTTGCCTTCGGATCTCACCCATCGATCAAGCCGGTCGATCAAGCGGCCCAATGCACGTGCGCAGAGTGGGTGGGCGTGGTGGGATCGGCCGGGTGAAGGATCCCTTTGGTTGTGACGAGCCGGCATTCCTGGCGTGTTCCGGGACCACGGACCGTGCGGCAGCGCGCCGCTTTGTCGCCTCACGGGCCGCCGACGCGAGCGAACTGGCACTGCTGTTGGACATGCTCGGGCTCCTGCCTGAGACCGACCCACATCCCGCACGGCGCGGGTCTGGGCACAACCCACCGTGATGCGTGGGGCATTGGTCCGGGCGGGCGGACTCTTCCGTGTCCCACAACGCGAACCCGGTTCGCGCGGCGGGACAGGGGATCGTGGAGCTGGTACCCGGCGGGGACTCGCTCGCCACCGGGGAGGACGGCCATGGACGCAAGCGTGCCGCCTTCGAGCGGGCCCTCACCGGCGGGGATCACCCAGGTCGCCGCCGACTGTGAGCCGCAGGGCGACAAGCCTTACCGGTGTTCCCTGAAGGGTGGTTGACGTACAAGGCCGGAACCGAATCCGATGAGTTCTGGATCCGCTCGCTGCAGAACTGGCAGTCCGAACTGCTCGCCGTGGCGGCCATGGCGATCCTGTCCGTGTACCTGCGCCAGCGCGGATCCCCCGAATCCAAGCCCGTCGGGACCCCGCACACCTCCACCGGAGTCGAGGGCTGACCGCACGGTGTCGACGCGTACGGCCCGCTTGCCGTGCCACGTCAGGGCCGTCATGGGACCTCCTCACACCCGTCGAGGCAGGTTTCCCTGCCTCGCGCCGGGGCGACGCCTGCTGCTACCAGCGGTACCAGCGGCCGCCGCCGCCCTGGGGGCGGGCGACGAAACCGATCAGCCAGATCGCGAGAACGGCGATCGCGATCCACCAGAGAAAGTCCACCGCGAAGCCGGCACCGAAGAGGATCAGGATCAGAAGGAGCACGAGAATCAGGGGAACCATGGCGATCAACCTCCGATAGCCGTGTGCCCCGATCCGGCCCGCCCACTCCTGCGCATCGGACAGGACAGTCGAAGGCCTGCACGCATCCGGCGACGGGTTCCGTCCGGTACGTGACGGACCGCGTTCCGGGGGCCGATCACGTGGTTTCCCCCGCCCCGGTCGCGTGCCTCCCCCTGGAACGCCCTGGAGGGCGGCATGCTCCGCGCAGGGACCTGACGGGCGGAGGCCGTAGTGCTGCTGAAGAGGACACGGGTCCGCGCCGCGCGGCGGGTGGGCTGGGCGGCGGACCGTTCCTTCCACGGGTTGGATGCGCGCCTTCCGCTCGCCGAGACCGCGCGATCCGCCGTGCGCAAGGCTTTTCCGGACCACTGGTCGTTCCTCCTCGGAGAGATCGCCCTGTACAGCCTGCTCGTCCTGCTGCTGACCGGGACCTGGCTCACACTCTTCTTCGAGCCGTCGATGCGGGACGTCGTGTACACCGGCCCGTACGCCCCGCTGCGCGGGCTGCCGGTCTCCGAGGCGTACGCGTCCACCCTGCGGATCAGCTTCGAGGTGCGCGGCGGGCTGCTGATCCGCCAGATGCACCACTGGGCGGCCCTGGTGTTCGTCTTCGCCATCGGCGCCCACCTGCTGCGCATCTTCTTCACCGGCGCCTTCCGCAGGCCGAGGGAGGCGAACTGGCTGGTCGGTGTGACCATGCTGCTGCTGGCACTGGTGGAAGGGTTCGCCGGGTACTCCCTCCCGGACGACCTGCTGTCCGGTACGGGGCTGCGTACCGCCCAGGGGATCATGCTGTCCGTGCCGGTCGCCGGAACGTACCTGTCCTTCTTCGCGTTCGGCGGCGAGTATCCAGGGCTGGACATCGTCTCGCGCCTCTATCCGGTCCACATCCTCCTCGTTCCCGGTCTGCTCGTCGGGCTGGTCTCGCTGCACCTGCTGCTGGTGGTCCACCTGAAGCACACGCAGTGGGCGGGTCCCGGCCGCACCGGCCGCAACGTCGTGGGCAAGCCGTTCTTCCCGCACTACGCCGCCAAGTCGGCCGGGCTGTTCTTCCTGACCGCGGGCGTCCTCGCCGTGCTCGGCGCACTCGCCCAGATCAACCCGGTATGGGCGTACGGCCCCTACCGTACGGACGTGGTGTCCTCCGGTTCGCAGCCGGACTGGTACGTCGGGTTCCTGGAGGGTGCGCTCCGTCTGATGCCCGGGGGTGAGACCCGGATCTGGGGGCACACCGTCATGTGGAACCCGCTGGTTCCCGGCGTCGTCCTCCCCGGTCTCCTGTTCGCCGGCCTGTACGGGTATCCCTTCTTCGAGCGGTGGATCACCGGGCGGCACGGTGAGCGTCATCTGTGCGACCGCCCCCGCAACCGCCCCGCCCGCACGGCACTGGGAGTCGCCGTCCTCACGCTGTACGCGGTGCTGCTGCTGGCGGGCGCCCAGGACCTCATCGCCTTCATCACCGAGATGTCGCTGCAGTTCATCACCTGGACCTTCCGCTGCGCCCTCGTGGTCCTTCCGCCGGCCGCGTTCTGGCTCACGCGGCGCCTGTGCCTCGCGCTCCAGGCCCGCGACGCCGAGCAACTGGTGCGGGGAACCGAGAGCGGCGAGGTGCGCCAGAGCATGGGAGGCGGCTTCGAGCCGGTGCACGTACCGCTGCCCGCCGAGCAGCGCCACGTCAGCGCTCTGTACGAGGTGAACGCTCCGCTGCCGGGACAGTCGGATGGATCCGACCCGGCGCGGGCGCCGTGGCCGGCCCGCCTGCGCGGTGTGCTGAGCCGCTGGTACTACGCCGACCGGACACGTTCTCCGCTCACGGCGGAGGACCGCAGCCGGGCCGAGGACATCATCTCCGGACCGGACGAGCCCGGCAGGGAGCGCGCCGACCGGAGGTGAGGCGAGGCCGGAGGTGAGGCCGGAGCGGAGGTGAGGCGAGGCCGGAGGTGAGGCCGGAGCAGAGGTGAGGCGTCCGGCCGGACCGGAGGCCCGGGGCGCGCACCCTCAGGTATCCGCGGAATCCGGCCCGCCGGCGCGGAAGACGAAGCCGAACAGGCCGGGCGCGAGGATCCCGAAGCCGATCAGGGTCAGCCACAGTCCCTGTGCGACTCCGAGCCCGATCAGCGCCGCTCCCGCCGCCGTGACGACGGGGGCGTAGCTGCGGGCGGGGAAGAAGAA
The DNA here is from genome assembly GCF_057834205.1 of Streptomyces sp. GL_148. Lineage (NCBI taxonomy): Bacteria > Bacillati > Actinomycetota > Actinomycetes > Kitasatosporales > Streptomycetaceae > Streptomyces > Streptomyces sp. GL_148. The sequence goes on from NZ_CM174396.1 coordinate 438,910, forward strand.
GCGCCGGTCGCCGCCCTCGGCGACCTCCGCGTTCCCGTCGTCCTCGGGCCGCTGCCCGTCGCGGGAGAACTGCCGCCACAGGAAGGCGGCTACGAGGGCGGACATCAGGAGCGAGACCATCAGCGCGGTAAGGCCCGCCGGATCGTCGGCCGTCGCAGCGTAGACGCCGCCGGTCAGTGCGAAGAACACCGCGACGCCGGTGAACAGCCAGGCTTCCGCCCTCATCGGGGCTTCACCTCCGGGTGGTGCAGGTCGAAGGCCGGTGAATCCGAGCGGATGCGGGGCAGTGCGTGGAAGTTGTGCCGGGGCGGCGGACAGCTCGTCGCCCATTCCAGGGACCTCCCCCACCCCCAGGGATCATCGGACGTCACGCGTACGCCGTGGTGGGCGGTGCGCCAGACGTTGAAGAGGAAGGGCAGCGTGGAGAGCCCCAGCAGGAACGACCCGATCGTGGACAGCGTGTTGAGGAGGGTGAATCCGTCGGCCGCCAGGTAGTCGGCATAGCGCCGTGGCATGCCCTGCTCCCCCAGCCAGTGCTGGACGAGGAAGGTGAGCTGGAAGCCGGCGAACAGCGTCCAGAAATGGATCTTCCCCAGACGCTCGTCGAGCATCCGGCCGGTGAACTTGGGCCACCAGAAGTAGAAGCCCGCGAACGTGGCGAAGACGATCGTGCCGAACAGCACGTAGTGGAGGTGGGCCACGACGAAGTAGCTGTCGGTGAGGTGGAAGTCCATGGGCGGGGACGCGACGAGCACCCCGGTCAGCCCGCCCAGGAGGAACGTGACGAGGAATCCCGTGCACCACAGCATCGGCGTCTCGAACGACAGCGAGCCGTTCCACATCGTCCCGATCCAGTTGAAGAACTTCACGCCGGTCGGCACGGCGATCAGGAAGGAGAGCAGCGAGAAGAACGGCAGCAGCACCGCGCCGGTGGCGAACATGTGGTGCGCCCACACCGTCGCCGACAGCCCGGTGATCGCCATGGTCGCGCCCACCAGGGCGACGTAGCCGAAGATCGGCTTCCTGCTGAACACCGGCAGGATCTCGCTGACAACGCCGAAGAACGGAAGCGCGACGATGTAGACCTCCGGGTGGCCGAAGAACCAGAACAGGTGCTGCCACAGCAGCGCCCCGCCGTTCGCGGCGTCGAAGACGTGAGCACCGAACTTCCGGTCCGCCTCCAGGGCCAGCAGCGCCGCGGCCAGGACGGGGAAGGCGAGCAGCGCCAGAATGGAGGTGAACAGCACGTTCCAGGTGAAGATCGGCATGCGGAAGAGGGTCATGCCGGGAGCGCGCAGGCACACGATCGTGGTGATGAAGTTGACCGACCCCAGGATGGTGCTCAGTCCCGACACCACCAGGCCCATGATCCACAGGTCGGCGCCGATGCCTGGCGAGAAGACCGCCCCGTTGAGGGGCGCGTACGCGAACCAGCCGAAGGCCGCCGATCCGTTCGCCGTCAGGAACCCGCTGACCACCATCAGTCCGCCGAACAGGTACACCCAGTAGGTGAAGGCGTTCAGGCGTGGGAACGCGACGTCGGGAGCACCGATCTGCAGCGGCATCACCGCGTTCGCGAAGCCTGTGAACGTGGGGGTGGCGAACAGCAGCATCATGATCGTGCCGTGCACCGTGAACAGTTGGTTGTACTGCTCGGCCGAGACGATCTGCAGCCCCGGACGCGCCAGCTCCGCCCGCATCAACAACGCCAGGACCCCTGCGAACAGGAAGAATCCGAACGCGGTGACGAGGTACATGTAGCCGATCGTCTTGTGATCGGTGGTCGACAGCAGACGCTGCACACGCGCACCGACGGCAGCCCTGTCCCGCCCTTCGCCGGCCTCGATCTCGATCTCGATCGCCTCGGAGAATGCGGAGGGTCCCACGTCCTTCTCGACCGCCACCATGGGCCTCCCCACAGGACACACGGCGGCCGCACCGTCGCCGCCGCCCGCCCACCCTGGCAGTCCGCGGCCCCGCCGGGCGGTAGGCCCCCGGCGCGCCGCACTCACGAGCGTTCGTGTGCCGGGCAATCGGGTGAGGCGCAAGGGCCTCCTCGATCACCTGGCGTTCTGGGCCTCTGGGGGTAGGAGGCTGTTGGTTCTTTGGTCCACTCTTGTGAGTGATGGCCCATGTGGGTGGGTGTCGTTACGGTCGGGTGTGTGGATCTCACGGGGCGGGCGAAGGCACGGGGTGTATGTCCCCGGAGTGTGTATCGCTGGTTCCGTGAGGGCAGCTCGCTGACGTCGTTCCGTGCCCGCCTATGCGGGCGCGACTCCGCGAGCATGCGGCCGCCCGGGGCACTGTCCGTGGCGGCTGTCGATGGCTGATCTGGTCAAGAAGTTGCGCGCCATCGCTCCCTCGTTCGTGGCGCTCGGTCCGTCCGGTGTGGCGATACGCGACCGCCTGAAGAATCTGAGCGCGGAGGACGAGAGGGTTCTGCGGCTGGTCGGCGAGCATCAGGGCACCCTGGCTTCCCGCGACCTCAAGCAGCGGTGCGCGGACGGCCCCAACCACTCCACCGAAACCTGGGCGGCCCGCAAGCGGGGGCTGACGAAGGAATCCTCGTCGCGGATCGCCGGGGCGATCACCAAAGCCAGCCACGATCAGTGGGCACTCGCCCGCCGCTGCCAGGCCGCACACATCCAGAGCCTGGACGCCGGCATCAGAACACTGAAGCACCGCCTGTCCCTGCCCATCAGGGAGAAGGGCACCAAGCGGGCGGCGGGCGGCTACCGCTCCAGGAGCGAGTGGTTCACCAAGTCCCGTCGTCTCGTCGTCCTGGAGGCCCGCCATGAGGCCGCTCTCGCAGACTGGCGGGCGGGTCGGGTCCGGGTGGTGAGGGGTGGGAAGCGGTTGGCGAACACCCGACACAACCTGGCCGCAGCCCAGCTCACCGAGGAGCGGTGGCGTGCCCGTTGGGAAGCCGAACGCTGGTTTCTCGCCGCTGATGGCGAGTCCGGTAAGCGGTTTGGGAACGAGACGATTCGCGTCACGCCCGATGGCGAGGTCAGCATCAAGCTCCCGGCTCCGCTCGCACACTTGGCCAATGGCAAGCATGGCCGGTACGTCCTGGCCTGCCGGATCGCGTTCGCGCACCGGGGCGCGGAATGGGCTGAGCGCATCGAAGCGAATCGGGCCGTGGCCTACCGAATCCACTTGGACGTCACACGCGGCCGCTGGTACCTGACCGCATCCTGGCAACGTCCCGTCGTTCAGACGGTCCCGCTCGCCACGGCACGTGCGAAGGGTGTGGTCGGTGTCGATACCAATGCCGACCACTTCGCCGCCTACCGACTCGACCGGCACGGCAACCCGATCGGCGAGCCACACCGCTTCCCTTACGACCTCAGCGGATCGGCCGACCACCGCGATGCGCAGATCCGCCACGCCCTCACCCAGGTGCTGCACTGGGCCAGGCAAGTGGGCGTCGACGCCATCGCGATCGAAGACCTCGACTTCACCGCCGAGAAAACACGGGAGAAGCACGGCGGCAGGAAACGGTTCCGGCAGCTCATCTCCGGCATCCCGACCGGCAAGCTCAAAGCCCGCCTCGTATCGATGGCCGCCGAACACGGCCTCGCCATCGTCGCAGTCGATCCCGCCTACACCTCCCAGTGGGGAGGCCAGCACTGGCAGAAACCGCTGGTCACCCCCCGCCGAAAGATGTCCCGTCACGATGCCGCCGGCATCGCGATCGGACGACGCGCCCTCGCACACCCGATCCGGCGACGGACGGCACCGCCCCCACACGACCAGAGTGATCGTGCGGGGCATCGGACCGCCCAGGCCGGAGCGGGCACCCGCAGGCGTGAGGGAAACCGCCCACCCGCCACGGACCACGCCCCCAGAGACGCGCCGCCGAGCGGGAAGAGAAAGCGGAGACCCAGCGCATCCAAAACCGTTCGGGATGCGCCCAGTAAGCGTGAGTGGGTCCAAGACTCACTCCTGCACACTGGCTAGGAACGGTTCTTCCTCGTCGGGATCCGGTATGACGTGCATGGCGGCTTCCTCGGCCGTGGCCGCCCCGCCATCGACTCCGGCGTCGTGTGCGAGGACGCTGTTCTCGTGCGGGAAGGCGGTGGCCGGGGCCAGCCGCCCCGCGCGGACGCCACCCGCTTGCGGATCGACGGGTTCGCCGTGCCCGTCCGCCAGATCCCCGATTCCATCTCCGGGCAGGAACTCCTGGTCCTCGGGCAGCTCCCGGGCGAGGCGGCCGTCGAGGCTCTCGCCCCTGCTCTGGCCCTCACCGGTGGTGTCGTTCCGCTCGCACGCGTAGGGCCGCTCCGGCGGTGAGTACCCCTGGTCCAGCTGGGCATCCGTGTTCGGCTCGCCGAGACTCTGGTCCATGTCAGGCTGCAGTTCGGACGGTTCGTCCTCCGGCTGGGGCTGATACACCTCGTCGCCGCGGGCACCGGTCTCGCTCATGGTTCCCCCTTCCGTCTTCCCGGCATCGGAACGTGAGGGGTCCGTCACTCAGAGAGGTGCCGGGCCACGGTCTCTGCCCTCCTCGACTGCGCCCCAGGTGCGAACTGGGCGCATCCGGCTCCTACCCGTCACCCGCCGCCGCAGTCGCCCTGGCCGGAGCGGGGCGCCCCTCGGCGCCGGTGGTGTCGCCGGGCAGATCCTCGTACGGACCGATCGACAACGCCGCGCCCGCCCCCGATTCTCTCGCCGAGCTGCCCCGCCGGTGGCGCGAGCTGTCGGCGGTCAGCAGCGAACGAAACAACAACCATCGGCCTACGGGACGTCCGATCGACGCCGCTCCAACAGGGCGGCGGGGCCGCCCTGTTGGAGCGTGCCCGTCAGCTGCGTCGTGCGCAGGTCCAGGCCCCCATTCCCTGGATCCTGGCGAGCCGCCTCGCTGTGGCGATCTGCTCCGCCTTCGTGGCGAGGTCGGCGCGTGGTGCGTACTTGCGGCCTCCTGCCGCCTTCCAGCTCGACCGGGTGAACTGCAATCCGCCGTAATGGCCGTTGCCGGTGTTCGCCCGCCAGTTCCCTCCGGATTCACACCGGGCGATGGCGTCCCAGTCGGGGCCCTGTTTGGAGTGGACCGCGGCGGCATGAGCACCGGAGACATCCAAGAGCGGCACTGCCAACACCATGACCAAGACGAGCAGTTGACCGATCCTGCTCTGCCTTCTCCGGTCCTTCCGGTAGCACGACATCAGTCCTCCTTCGCTGTTGTGGCCGGACCTGCCGCGAACAGCGGGCGGGCCCGCGTACGACCGTCTTCGGGTCGTGGGCCACAGCACAGCACGGACCGGTGTACTTCCAGGCGCACTTACCACCTGCGAAGGGGCAACGCCACCCGAACGGACGCTCTACGCCCCTCACGCAGCCGTAACGCTGGGAGTGAGCCGCCCCTCTACCCGCCCCGACCCCGCCCAGCCCACCCCAGCCCAGCCCAGCCACGCACGGTGGTTCGTTCCCCGGCGTCAGAGATGCGCGCGCGTGGGGGACTGGGCCACCCGTACCGCGAAGTTCGTCGCGTCCTCCACGAGCGTTGCCGCCGAGCGGTCATCGCCGGTCAGCGTCCAGCCACACAGGGCCGCCCAGGCCAGCGCGGCCGAGGCCGCCTTGGCGCGCTCGGTCCGGTGGGGCAGAAGGGTGCCGAAGAGCAGTGCGTCCCCGGTGTCGAGCGCGGCCCGGCACAGTACGGCCGTACGCAGCCCGCTGCCCTCGGGGACCGCGACCACGGCCGCGCCGATGACGGCGTCCCGGACTCCCAGGGCGCGGATCAGCAGTGAGGAGGAACCTTGTCCGGCCAGGCCGCACGGGCGGGCCAGCACCTCGGGTCGGCAGGCGACCGCCAGGCCGTATCCGAGGGTGGCCACACCCATGACCCGTGCCGCTGTGGTGCGCATACGCGATCACTCCGTCTCGTCGTCCCCGCCGCCGCGGTGACCACCCACCCCCTCCTGCCGGTGTCTCCACAGCTGCGGGCCCCCGGCACGGTCCGGCGCGCGCGGCAGGTGTGAGGGGACCGGCCTCGATCCGCCGTCAGCCCGCGTCGTCGTGGTCGCGGGCTTTGCTCCGCTCCTGCATCCTTCGCAGTTCGTCGGGGCTCTTGCCGGCGACCGGCCGACTGGCCTCGGGATGCACCGGGTCCGGACCCGGGTGCTCTTGCGCCTGCTCCTTGCGGGCCTTTCGTGGCCCCTGGCGCTTGCTCTCCTTGCCCTGCACGGCTTCTCCTCTCGTCGGGCCCGCCGGGGCGCCGTCCTATGCCATGCGCTTACCCGTACAGAGGAGCCGTAGACGGGTGGGGCGGGGTCCGTCCCGGCGGCGTGCACGATCCCCCTCGACGTCCACGTCTGCCGCGGCGGCAAGGCGATCACCACGGGGAGCCGGGCATACGACACCACACGATGGGTAGCCCCGGGTTGGCCGGCGCGTCGGTCCCGACGGCGCGAGGCCCGGCCGCTGAAGGGAGGCCCCCGTGCACGACGGCACCCACTCCCCCTCGTCTGCCGATACGGCGCTGGGGAACATCAGGCGAGCGGAGGTCTCGCTGAACTCGAACGTCTTCCCCGCCGAAGTATCGGACCGTGCTCGCGCAGCCGTCGAGGCCGCCCGGCTTGCCCTGCGCCGCGGCGATCAGACCGCGGCTCTGGCTGCGTCCGACCTCGCGGTCCGGCTTCTCGCCGACGCCCTGCACTGAGCTGAGATCGCTGCCGTGAGCCACGGCGTAGCCGTGGTCGCCTGCGACCTTCAGCAGGTCGGTTTCATGCGCTCTGGCCGGTCCTGTCGGCCCGTGGGAGGCTGGAAGGGAAACGGGTCGCGGCACCCGGCGCGACCCGGTCGAACCGCATGGACTCCGCCATGACCCAGCACCCGTTCCATGCCTCCCGCACCGTGACGAAGGCGCTCGTGTGCGCCACGCTCACCCTCCTCGTCGCCGCACCGGCGGTGGCCGCTCCGGCCGATCACGGGCAGGTCCCCCGTCAGGGGTTCGCCGGTGTCCAGGAGGCCGTGCTGTCGATACCCGCCATCGGGGTGTCCGACCTGGCCGTGATCGCCTACGAAGGCAGTCCTGATGACGCTCCGGGCACGCTGATCCAAGATCGCGGCGTGGCATCGAGCCCGTACGGGCCCCGCGGCGGGGTCGGACCCGGAGACGTGGGGAACTACATCGTGACCGCCCACCGCATCACGGCCGGAGGACCACTCTGGTCGCTGCCGTCGTTGAAGAAGGGTGCATCCGTGTTCGTGACCGCCGACGGAGTGCGGTACGAGTACGTCATCACCACGACGCGGACGACGTCCTTCCGGTCGCAGGCCTCCATCGACGCACAGCGGGCCGCGGTCCCCGGGGCTCCGGACACCGCCCCCACGCGAGCCATGATCACCGTGAGCACGTGCCTGACGCCGGAGGACAACGCGGCGGGCAACTTCTGGCGCGACGCGCAGAACAACCCGGAACACCGCCTCGACAAGATCGGTGTCCTCACCGCGACCGAGCCCCAGCCGGAGCCAGGGAAGCGGTGAGTGGACGCGGGGCCGGGCCCTGAATGCGTGTCCGTCCGATCACGCGAAGGCCACTTGCCGCACATCGACGTGACCTTGAGCAAGCGTTCGTCGATGGGGTCGGGATCAGGTGCGATCAGCACGTCCCACGACCTCAGGACGCCGGGCAGCCGGTCGACATCGATGTACTCGGGATTGACCAGCACCTTGCCGGGCGCGAGCAGGACGAACGTCGTGTCGATGTGCATCGGCGTACGGCAGCGGCTCTCGATCTCGTGGATGCGGTAGCCGGGTCCGAGATGGCGGCGCAGCCACTCGATCCCCATGCGGTTGGTGACGTTGCTCCGCGTCGCGAACAGGTCGCGTCCCGCCCGCATGAAATCCGCCGCGTCGAAGACCGGCTCGAACTCGGTGAGGATGTGACGGATGGGCTCGCCAGCCTCGGGGATCCGGAAACCGGGCTCGACCAGATCGTCCGTGAGCTGTGGTTTCGGTGCCGCCGTCCAGCGCGCGCCGCGCCGGAAATAGTCCTTGAGGATCGAACGGTACGCGGCGGTCTCGAAGTACCGGCACGGCCAGGCCATCGGGGTCTCGATGATCTCGTCACCGATCACGATCATGCTGTCACGCGGGTTGGCGTTGCAGAAACCGCGCGACGACCAGTCGGGGGTGCCGAAGCGCTGCCTGTGACCGACCGGGTCCGGCCGTCTGACCGTGACACCGAGCGACTGGAGGAGAGCGACGAACTCGTCGAGCTCGTGCCGGGCCGGCTCGACCATCCTGCGCGGGTACTCGAAACCGGCTGCGACGCCCTGGAGCCGCGCGGCCCACGGGGGGATGTTGCAGGCCACGACGGGATGACGGGAGGGGATCGTGGCACCGCCGACACACCCGACGATGACCTCCTCCAGCGGGTCCCACTCGTTGTGTGAACTGACCGGCGACACGACAGGGCCCGCAACCCTTCCGGGTACTCCACGGTCCAGGTACGGGGATTCGGCGCCCAGGTGGGGGGCGTCGGCCAGGTGTGGGGCTTCGTCGCCCATGTGGGGGGCCTCGCCCAGGTTTAGGGCGTCGGCGCCCAGGTGCGGGTCGTCGACCCGGACTGCGGTGGCGGGGGCCGTGCGGGGCTGGTGGGAGCCCCGGCCCGAGGTCTCTGCCATGGCAGGCGCCTGCCCCCGCCTCGTTTCGCCATGCCCGTGCCGGGGGATCGTCCCCCAGCGCCGCGCGTGCGGGCGCCCTGGTCCCCCGCCTCGGCGTACGCACCACGCTCACGGTCGGCACGCCCTGCCGCGCGCAGCGCGCCCTCCCCGCCCGCGAAGGATCTCCATGACGATGACATCGACCGCCGCGTACTGGGATCCCCTCTGGGCCCAGGGCCGCCGCTACCGCCGGCTCGACGCCCCCGAGACACGGCTGCTGGACGAGCACATCGGACCCGGCCGAGGAAGGCCGGCCCTCGACATCGGCTGTGGCGACGGTGCCTTGACCCGTCACCTCCACCATCAGCTGGGATACCGCGCCACCGGGATCGACTGCTCCCCCAGCGCCCTCGCACGTGCCGCCGCCCGGGACCGCGCGGACGAGCCCGGACCGCTGTGGAGGTGCGCCGACATCGGCGCCGACGACGACCTGACCGGCCTGCCGGAACACGCGTACGCGGTCATCACCTGCCGGCTGGTCTACCGGTGGCTCGACGCCAAGGGCGCCTTCGTCAACCGAGTCCGTCGCCTCCTGGTACCCGGCGGGGTCTTCTGGGTGGTCACCGAGATCACCGGCCGCCGGAAGGACACCGACCCGCTCCAGGGCCTCGGGATCAGCCCCGCCGAGGCCGAGATCCTCACCGCGCACTGGTCCGTCGTCCGCACCCACGACCTTGACGTACTCCGCTGCTACGCCCTGCGCCCCTGACCAACCCGGGCAGGCATCGCCGACATCTTCTGCCCGTCTATGACCAGGTCGTGCGCTGTGCGGTCGGACAACCTGCGTCGTTCTGGTTATCGCTGCGCGACGCGCTGGCCGCCGATGGCCGTGCTCTGCACGAGCAGTTGCTCTCGCTGCGGGATGGCGCCGGTGTGCCGGAGACGGTTTCGGCCCTGCGGATCTGTGACGTGGTGCTCTGGATGAGCCATGTGGCAGACCATGAGGAGAAGTCCTGTGCGGGCGCACCAGCCTGATTCTTCGTCACGATTTTGCGTCCCCGCGCATCCGACACCTGGGCGGGCCGGCCGGAGCCCGCCTCGCACCGTCGGCGGCCACCGGCGGTCGTGACGATCATCACCCTTTTGCTGCATACGAGTTACCGGTGATCTTCCTCTGGATTTTCCGTGCTTATGATTCCCGCGCTATGACAGAAAGCCAGAATGATCGAAGCTTAAGGGCCTCGGCCGATGTGGTCGTGCTCGGCGCCGGCCCCGCCGGCCTGGTGCTCGCCAACCTGCTGCTCGCCGCAGGGATCGACTGCGTCGTGCTCGAACGCGCCGACCGCTCACACGTCCAGACCCGGGCCCGGGCCGGCTTCCTCGCGCCGAACACGGTACGGATCCTGGACCGCCACGGCCTCGCCGACGGCCTGCACCGGCACGGGCGCACCCACGGTACGTGCGAGTTCCGTACCGGGGACGGCCGCTTCCGCCTCGACTACGGCTCCCTGGGCCGGGGCGAGCAGCACACCGTCTACCCGCAGCAGAACCTGGTGACGGACCTCCTGACGCACTACCTCGACGGCGGCGGCAGGATCCACTTCGAGACCGAGGCACTGGCGGTCCACGACGCCGACGGCGACCGGCCGTACGTCACCACCCGGGAGCCGGACGGCCGCCCCACCCGATGGGACGCCCGGTACGTCGCCGGCTGCGACGGCCGCCACGGAGCGTCCCGCCGCTCGCTGCCGCCCGACGCGGTCCGCCACCACCACGACCACGGTGTGAGCTGGCTCGGCCTGCTCGCCGAAGCCCCGCCCAGCCTCGACGCCGTCGGCTACGCCGTCCACGACCGCGGCTTCGCCGGCCACATGGCCCGCAGCCCGCAGGTCACGCGGTACTACCTCCAGTACCGGCGCGGCGCCCCCGCCGACGCCTGGTCCGAGGAACGGATCTGGGACGAACTCGACCTGCGGATGCGCGCTGCGGAGCACGGTCCGCTGCGCAGGGGGCCGATCATCGAGCGCGGAGTCGTCGACCTTGCGTGCGACGTGGTCGAACCGCTGCGCCACGGATCGCTCCTGCTTGTCGGCGACGCCGCGAGCCTGACCGCGCCGGCCGCCGCGAAGGGCGCGAACCTCGCCGTACTGGAGGCGGAGATCTTGGGCGGAGCCCTCGCCGAGACCCTCGCCCGAGGGGACGGCGCGGCCCTCGACCGCTACTCGGCGCAGTGCCTGGCGCACATCTGGCGCGCGCAGGAGTTCACCCAGTGGATGACCGGACTGCTGCACGCGATTCCGGTCCCAGGCCAGTCGGACGGATCGCTCTTCCAGGCTTCCCTGCGGCGCGCCCGCCTCGACTCCCTGCGTACCTCCCGCGCCCACCAGGACTGGTTCGCCGAGAACTACGTCGGCATGTGACCACCGGGCTTCCCCCCGCACCGCCCCCCTCACTCGACCACCGCACAGCCGGTCCACCATGCTCTGCTCCGCCGGAGCACCCGCCCCAGCACCGCCCGAGGAACCTCCACGATGACGACGACCCTCCCCGACCAGGCGACGCGCCCCGCCGGCCCGCCGCTTCGGGGCGAAACGATGCTTCCCGACGACACGGCCCGCCTGCGCGCGGCCGTCGCCTTCGTGCGGGAACACGACACCGCCACCCTGTTGCCCCTCCTGCTGCCCGGTCTGCGCGGCCCGGAACTGGAGTCCCTGGCCCCGCACTGCCGCTTCGCCCACGCCGGCCTGCTGCTCTTCCCCACCGACCCGCAGGACCTGCGACGCCAACTCGACGACTGCGGGCTCGCCGCCGACACCCCGTCCCGGCCCAGCGTCGTCGTACGGGAACGGCTCGCCCGGCGCCACCGCCGTGACCTGGCAGAGCTCGACGTCCGGATCCTGCGTCCCCGCGTCCAGGGGCCGGCCGGAGAGCGCCGTGCGGTGGAGGTGTTCGCCCTCATGGTGCCCGCGCACTCGGACCTGGAGGCGATCGCCGCGTACGAACGCGCCCGGGACCACGAGGCCCACCTGGCCCTCGAACTGGAGCACCCGGACCCACTGGTGCTGCGCGGCCTGTGTGCGGTGCTGGCCCGACACGGCGCCCGCCCCGACGGCGGCGGGTACAACCCGCACGAGGACGGCACCGTCCTCTACTTCACCACCCCCGCCGCCGGGGCGTGCGGCTACCGCCGCCTGGAGCTCTACACGCCCGGTGAACACCGCGACGCCCTCGACGACCACCTCCGCGCGGACCCGAAGGAGCGCCCGGACGCGGACCGGCCCGCCGAGACGCTCCTGCGCCTCCTCACCGGAGCATGGACGACACAGGCACTCGCCGCCTTCGCCCGTCTGGGCCTTCCCGACGCCATGGACCCGCACGCGGCCACCGGCACCCGGGAACTCGCCCGACGCACCGACACCCGACCCGAGAACCTCGCCACGCTGCTGCGCTACCTCACGATGCTCGGCGTCGTGGCCGAGCACACCGAGCACACCGAACACACCGAACACACCGCGGGCTCCGACGCCTCTGCGGCCTCCGCGGAGGAGGAAAGCTTCCGTCTCACCCGGCTCGGAGCCCTGCTCCGCGCGGACTCCCCGGACACGATGCGCCCACTGGCCCTGATGTACGGGGGCCCCTTCTACCAGTCCTTCGCCGCCCTCGACCACACCGTACGGACCGGACAGCCGGCCTTCGACCACCTCTTCGGCGAGAACCACTTCGACCACTTCGCACGCGACCCCGAACTCGCCGACCTCTTCGACCGTTCCATGTCCGCCAGTTCGCGCATGTTCCAACCGCTCCCCGACCACCCCGTGATCACCACCGCGGCCCGGGCATCCACCCCGCGGACCGTCGTCGACGTCGCCGGCGGCAACGGCGAGCTCCTCGGGCGCATCCTGACCGCACACCCGGCTCTGCGGGGCACGCTCCTGGAGCGCCCGCACGCCGTCGAGGCGGCCCGCCGCTCGCTCGACGCCGCGGGCTGCGGCGCCCGCTGCGACTATCGCAGCGGCGACTTCGCGGACGTACCGCACGGCGGCGACGTGTACGTCCTCTCCCGCATCCTGCACGACTGGGACGACGACCGGTGCCGGGAGATCCTGCGCCACTGCGCCCGCGCGATGCCCGCCCACGCAGACCTGCTGGTCATCGAACGACTGCTGCCCGCTGACGGTTCCCCCTCACTGGCCACGGCCTGGGACCTCCACATGATGTGCAACGTCGGCGGTCGCGAACGCCGCGCCGCGCACTACGCCCGACTGCTGGCCGACGCCGGACTGGAGCTGATCGACCACAGCCCCCTCCCCCTGGAGGCATACGTCCTGCACGCCCGCAAGGCCCGGTAGGCCCGGTAGGCCCGACACCACCGGCACGATCCACGGCCAGCCGGCCAGCCGGCCAGTACGACGGCGGTCTGAGCGTTCCGCCGTCAGGTCCCGGTTCCGGCGTCCGGACCGGACGGCAGAACAGCGTTCAGCCTGCGTCGCAGGTGGGCGCGCTCGGGTTCGGTGCCGGCCAGGTCGAGCGCTTCCCGGTAGGCTGCCGCGGCCTCGGGCAGCCGGCCGAGCCGGTGCAGCAGGTCCCCTCGGGCGGCCGGGTAGGGGTGGTGGCCGCGCAGCTGCTGCTCGCCGGCAAGGTCGTCGAGCAGGGTCAGGCCGGCCTGCGGGCCGTCGCGCATGGCCACCGCCACGGCCCGGTTCAGTGCGACGACGGGGGACGGAGTGAGGGCGAGCAGGACGTCGTAGAGCGCGACGACCTGCGGCCAGTCGGTGGTCGCGAGGTCCACGGCCTCGTCGTGAAGGGCGGCGATGGCGGCCTGCACCCCGTACGGGCCGGGTGGCCCGCCCGTCAGCGCGGAGACCGCCAAGCCGCGGCCCTCCTCGATCATCGACCGGTCCCAGCGGCCGCGGTCCTGGTCGTCGAGCAGCACGAGCTCGCCGTCCGGGCCGGTACGGGCCTCGCGCCTGGCATGGATCAGGAGCATCAGCGCGAGCAGGCCGGCGGCCTCCCGCTCGGCGGGCAGCAGCCGGCGCAGGATCCGTGCCAGCCGGATGGCCTCCTCGGCGAGGTCGAGGCGTTGGAGCTCCGGGCCCGAACTGGCCGCGTACCCCTCGGTGAAGACCGAGTAGACGACCTGGAGCACCCCGGGCAGGCGCTCGGGCAGCTCGTCGGCGCCGGGTACCCGGAAGGGGATGCGCGCCTCGCGGATCTTCCGCTTCGCCCGTACGATCCGCTGCGCCATCGTCGCGGGCGGCACCAGGAAGGCACGCGCCACCTCGGGCGTCGTCAGACCGGCCAGGCAGCGCAGGGTCAGCGCCGTGCGGTCCTCGGCCGCGAGAGCTGGGTGGGCGCAGGTGAAGAACATCTGCAAGCGCTCATCGGGCAGCTCGCCGTCGGCATCCGCGGGCGGGGCCGGGTCGGCCCGTTCCGCCTCCACCTGGAGGATGGCGAGCCGGGCGGCGTAGGCCTGGTCCCGCCGCAGGCGGTCGACGGCCTTGCGCCGGGCCGTGGTGAGCAGCCAGGCCCCGGGCCTGGCCGGAACGCCCTCGACGGGCCAGTGCACCAGGGCCGCCTCGACGGCCTCCGAGGTGACCTCTTCGGCCAGGTCGAGATCACCGAACCGGCGGACGAGGGAGGCGAGCAGTCGGCCGCGCTCCTCCCGGAACACCGCCTCCACGGACGACCGGGCGGAAGACCGGGGGAAGGACCCGGTGGACGGGCCGCGCCCGGCGATTCCCTCGTCCCCCACCGTCAGACCCCGAACTCGGCGATCGGGCGGACCACGACCGACCCGCTGCCGCGCGCGCCGGGACAGCGGGCGGCCCAGTCGAGCGCGACGTCCAGGTCCGGTACGTCGATGACGTAGAAGCCGCCGAGGACCTCGCGGCTCTCCGCGAACGGCCCGTCGGTGACGGCCCGCCTGCCGTCCTGGCCGACCCGCACCGTCGTGGCGGTGACCAGGTCCGCGAGCGACTCCCCGGACACCCAGATTCCGGCCTCCCTGACCTCCTTGTCGTAGACCATCCAGTCCTCGACCGTGCACTCGGCGGCCCCGCCGTCCTCACCGATGGCACCAGCGTTGATCAGCAGCATGTACTTCATGATCCGGCTCCTCTCAGGTCTGCTCAGGTCCACTCAGGCCTTCTCGGGCCCTGGCAGGTCCTGTCGTTTCCTGTCGTTTCCTGTCGTGCCTCGTGCGGCGAGTCGCCGTACACCATGACGACGAACGGGGCTCGGTCGGATCGACACCGCTCCGAAGATTTTCTCCGAGACGCACTCAGCGGCCATGCCGCCGCTCCGGCGGTCGGCTCGCTCGACGAGTCGCTCGGCCCCCTGATGTAGCGGGTTCCTGACGCCCTCCGCCCCGGGCCGTCAGTGATCCGTATGGACTTGGCCGCCCGTCGTCAAGGTCCCGTCATGGGGTGGCCATCGGCATGGGGAGGCGGGGATAGCTTCGGTGTCGTGCCCCGGACCGCCTCCCCGCATCCGGGGCCTCACCTGCCACTCGTGGTTCCTCTGGGAGGGCCCCATGTGTTTGTTCCAGTACGACGACGATCCGGAGCCTGAAGAACGCGTCCCGGCCGGGCCCCTGTACGTGCCGGTCCTGCCGGTCCTGCCGATCCTGCCGGGAAGGGCGGAGGTGGTGGTACGCCTGTTCCGCACCCCGCTGGGAGCCCGTACCGCCGTGGCCTTCACGAGTGCGGAGCGGCTGGCCGCCACCCTCGGCGCCGGGCTGCCATGGATCCGGCTCTCGGAGTCCGCGCTCCGTGCGATGGCCGAGCCGGTCGGAGCGTCGCTGCTGACCGTCGATCCGACGCTGACCGCGCCTGCGGTCACCGCGACGACGACGGCGACCAGCTCGGTCACCGCGCCGGCACCGCAGGGTCCCGACATCGCTGCCCGGACCGTCTGAAGGGGACCGCACCATGACCATCACCGACCTCCCCGACGCCCTGGCCTCCACTCACGAACTGTCCGTGTGGCCCGCGTCCACCACCCCGCTGCCGCACGGCGACCTGGCCGTCGGTGGCGTGTCACTGGCAGAGATCGCCGACCGCTTCGACACACCGGCCTACGTACTGGACGAGGGCGAGGTGCTCGACCGGTGCCGCGCCTACCGCGCCGCCCTCCCCGAGGCCGAAGTCCTCTACGCCGCCAAGGCGTTCCTCTCCCGCGCCATGGTGCGCTGGGTGGAGGAGGAGGGACTGGGCTTGGACGTGTGCTCCGCCGGGGAGCTGGAGCTCGCCGTCACGGCCGGCTTCCCACCGGGACGGATCGTGCTGCACGGCAATGCGAAGTCGCCCCGTGACCTGGAAACGGCGCTGCGGCTCGGGGTCGGCCGGATCGTCATCGACAGCCCGTCCGAGATAGCCCGGATCGCGGCCGCCGTCGGACCCGCAGGACACCAGAAGGTGATGGTGCGCGTCGTGCCGGGCATCTCGGCCGGGGGCCACGCCAAGATCCGTACGGGTACGGAGGACCAGAAGTTCGGCCTCTCGATCGCCGACGGGTCGGCGCAGCACGCCATCGCGCGCGTACTCGGCCAGCCGCAGCTCGAACTGACCGGCCTGCACTGCCACATCGGCTCGCAGATCACCGAGGTGAGGCCGTACCTGGTGGCGCTCCGCCGCTTGGTGGGGCTGATGGCCCGGGTCCGTGACGCGCACGGCGTCGTCCTGCCCGAGCTGGACATGGGCGGCGGTCACGGCATCGCCTACCGGCCCGGCGAACCCGCCCTCGATCTCACCGCGCTCGCCCGCCGGATGCGCGCCGGGCTCGGCGAGGCCTGCGCCGCCGCGGGCCTGCCCGTGCCCCGGCTCGTCATCGAACCGGGGCGGGCCGTCGTCGGACCGGCCGGAGTCGCGGTGTACCGCGTACTGGCCGTCAAACACACGGGCGACACCGTCTTCGTCGCCGTCGACGGCGGCATGAGCGACAACCCCCGCCCCGCCCTGTACGGAGTGCGCTACGCGCCCCGCCTCATCGGCCGCCACTCGACGGCCGCCCCGCGTACGACGACGGTAGTCGGCCGGCACTGCGAGGCCGGGGACATCCTCGCGAGCGGCGTGGAGCTGCCGGGCGACGTCCACCCCGGCGACCTGCTCGCCGTACCGGTGGCAGGCGCCTACCAGCTGTCCATGGCCTCCGGTTACAACATCGTCGGCCGGCCCCCGGTCGTCGCCGTCCACGAAGGCACGGCCCGGATGCTCGTACGGCGCGAAACGCTGGACGACGTCCGGATCCGCGACATCGGCGACTAGTAGGGCTTTGTTAGCTGCTTCTTGACGCCGGATCGCCGGATGTCACCCGGCGTGGACGTGCGGGCGGCGGGCCCGGTCGGGTTCGGCCTCGCGGATGACCTCGCGGGTGACGGGGGCGACTTCGCCCTGGCCGAAGAGGAAGAAGCGCAGGAAGTTGGCCATCGGATTGCCCTCGGTCCACTCGAAGTAGATGTGGGGGCGCTGGCCGGTCTCGTCGCGTACGTGGAGCAGGAACGCGGCCAGGGCGTTGGGGATGCTGGAGCTCTCCAGGGTCAGGACGCGGTAGCGGCCGTGGAGCACTTCGCCGCGGACCCGCATGCCGGATTCGAACTCCGAGGCGTCCAGGACGGTGACCTCGACGAACATGACGTCGTCGCCGGGCGGGATGTCGTTGTCCGCGCGGATCTGTTCCTTCTTCTGCCGGTACTCGTCGAGGTCCCGGTTGTCGGGCTCGTTCGCGATGAAGCGGATCGTGCGGTTGGACGTGTCGCGGATGAAGCGCTGCGCCATGTCGTCCAGTTCCACGTCCGTGACGCGCAGCTCGAAGACACGGGCGAGGCGGGAGAGGAGGGACAGGGCCATGATGCCGGCGATGAAGCAGGCGCCGATCTTCACGCCGTCCGGGCGCTCTACGACGTTCACGGCCGTGGTGTAGATGAAGACGGCCGAGATGACGCCGAAGCCGATCGTCCAGCCGCGCTCGCCGGCCCGGCGCGCCGCGATGGTCACGGCGACGGCCGCCGAAGTGATCAGGACGAGGACGCCGGTGGCGTACGCCCCGCCCTGGGCGTCGACGTCGGCGTTGAAGATCCAGGTCACGAGGAAGGCGATCAGGGTGAAGACGATGACCATCGGGCGCAGGGCGCGGGCCCAGTGCGGGGCCATGCCGTAGCGGGGCAGGTAACGCGGCATCAGGTTGAGCAGGCCGGCCATGGCCGAAGAGCCCGCGAACCAGAGGATCAGGATCGTGGAGATGTCGTAGACCGTGCCGAAGGCGGAGCCGAGGTACTCGTGCGCCAGGTAGGCCAGGGCGCGGCCGTTCGCCTCGCCTCCCGGCTCGAACTGGTCGGCCGGGATCAGCAGCGTGGTGATGAAGCTGGAGCAGATCAGGAAGACGCTCATGATGATGGCGGCGGTCGTCAGCAGCTTCTTGGCACCGCGGATCCGGCCGGCGGGGTTCTCCACCGTGTCCGAGGGGTCGCCCTTGACGTGCGGCATGACCGCCACGCCGGTCTCGAAACCGGAGAGGCCGAGCGCGAGCTTCGGGAACACGACGAGGGCGATGGCGATCATCATGAACGGATTGCCGTGCTCGGTGGTCAGCGCGGTCGTCCAGTCGGTGATGACATGTGGTTCGGTCATCACGTTCCAGAGCCCGACGGCCACGACCACGACGTTCAGGCCGAGGTAGGTCGCCACCAGGATCACGGCCACGCCGATGGCCTCGCTGAACCCCTTGAGGAACACGGCGCCGAGCAGCGCGACCATGATCAGGGTGATCAGTACTTCGTGACCGTGGAGGGTGCTGGTGAGGTGCGGGTTCTCCACCAGGTGCGCGGTGGCGTCGGCGGCGGAGAGGGTGATGGTGATGAGGAAGTCGGTCGCCGCGAACCCGAGCAGGGTCAGGACGAACAGCTTCCCCTTCCAGAACGTCAGCAGCCGCTCCAGCATGGCGATCGAGCCCTCGCCGTGCGGGCTCTCCTCCGCGACCCGCCGGTAGACCGGAAGTGCGCCGAAGAGCGTGAGCAGGACGAGCACGATGGTCGCCAGCGGCGACAGCAGTCCGGCCGCGAGCGCCGCGATACCGGGCTGGTAGCCGAGGGTGGAGAAGTAGTCGAGACCCGTCAGGCACATGACCCGCCACCACGGACGGCCGTGCGGCTGGGCCGCCGCCTCCTTGGCGGCGGGCGAACTGTTCTCGGCGGTCAAGCCTTCCAGCATCCACGCCCGCAGGCGCGACGTGCGGGCAGGGGTGGCCATCGTGGTGGGCTCCTGTCGTACGGCAAAGAATCAGCCATCGACGTCGATGGCTGAGCAAGCGTACGCAGCCTGATCACTTATGCCCGGACTTGAGCCAATCCTGACGCGTCCTTAACGCGCACCCTCCCGATGGCGTAGCACGCGTACTCCCGTCGCCGTCGGCCGGAATCAGCTCGCCGGCCTCGACGAGGGCCGCCGCCAAGGGGCGCGTCAGCGTGTGTCGTCGGTGATCCGGAAGCGCAGTCGGCAGATGACGGCGTCGGTGTCGCGACGGACGGCGTGGGCGACGACGGAGCCGCGAGCCTCTGGCGTTCACCATCACCGCAGGCTGGTGACGCGCCTGCCTGCAGGGTCGGGGCGACGGCTCTGCCCACCGGAGAGGAAGTCCCGGAACACCCGCGAGGAGCGCGGATTCTGCCCGCACTGCCACACTCCGTGCGGGCAGAAGTCCGTGATGCTGTGGTAGAGCGGCCTGTGCTCCTCGATCCACTCCAACATGCGCCGCACGTACTCGGCGTTGTCGCCGTGCCGGAACAGCCCCCACTCGGGGTACGAGGTCTGCTTGCCGTGGGCCCTGGCGAAATCGACCTGGTGCTGCAGTCCATAGGGCTGGTCGACCTGCTCGTCGAAGGTCCGGCCGGGTTCCTGGTCGTAGGAGTCCATCCCGACGACGTCGACCACGTCGTCACCCGGATAGCAGCGGGTCCACGCGATCGCGTCCCCGCCACGGTTGGGGGCGAAGTCGAAACGGAAATCCTGCCCCTTCACGGAGCGCATGGCGGCCACGATGCGCCGCCAGTACTTCTTCCAGTTCTCGGGGTCGGGCCGGCACCGGTGGGTGTAGTCGAAGCCGTTCATCTCCCAGCCGAGCACGATCACGGTGTCCGGCACGTCGAGGGCGACCAGGCGCTCGGCCAGCCGCCGGAAGTGGTGGTCGTGAGCGCCCCGCGCACCGGTGCGGATCAGCTCGGCGACTCGGGCGTCGGGGACGCCGGCCTCGTTGCGCTCCTGCATGGGCAC
Organism: Streptomyces sp. GL_148; assembly: GCF_057834205.1. Taxonomy (NCBI): domain Bacteria; kingdom Bacillati; phylum Actinomycetota; class Actinomycetes; order Kitasatosporales; family Streptomycetaceae; genus Streptomyces; species Streptomyces sp. GL_148. Next base: position 458,783 of record NZ_CM174396.1, read on the forward strand.
GTTCAGGACGAACAGCCGGTCGGCTCTCGCGTTGCGCCACCGCGCCCAGGTTCGCAGGGAATCGGGTGCCCCCTCGATGTTCGCCCAGGTGTCGCCCGGCAGGTAGGTGTGCCCGGCGCGCAGCTCGGTACCCCCCAGCCAGCGCGAGAGCTCCTGCATCCGCTCGACGCCGGGCGATCCGTAGTGCAGGTAGGCACCGACCGCGACCTCGCTCCCGGCATTCATGCCGGAGTCCTGCCGCGGCGGCGTCCGGGCGCCCGGGGCGCCCCCGGTCAGGAGCAGGCCGACGGCGACCGTAGTCGCGCACACACCCGCCAGCAGGCTGCCTCGACGGGACATGACACCTCCACAAGCTGCGGGCACCGATGTGTCTGGAAGCGACGTTAGGCATCTCATCCGATGCGCGGCCTGTCCGGTGTGCCGATGCTGGGCCATTTGCGGCAGCCACCCGCCCCCGCTTGACCCGACCAGGTGAAGCCAGACCGGCGCACCGGGCACGGACTCGGGAACGGGCACAGGCGCCGTCACGGGCACAGGCGCAGGCACAGGCACGCGCTGACCGCGCCGCCCGGAGCGGAGCCCACCGGACACGGCCCGGGCCGGTCCGGCCGGCTGTCCGTCCCGCTCGCTCGCTCGCTCGCGGAGCAGGGAGCACCCGCGCGCCGGACCATCCGCGCGCGGCGCACGGCCGGGCACACCGGCTCCCGCGGCCAGGACCCGCTCCGGTAGCGTGGCCGGGTGATCTCCGGTGACAACCTCCTCAAGCGGCTGCGGGAGCTGGCCGCCCGAGTCCCGTTCGACCTCGCGGTACAACCCGGCGTCGCGGCTGCCGACTTCGGCCGCTGGCCCGTCCCGGTGCCGGCAGAGACCCGCGAACTGCTGGGCCGACTCGGCGGCTTCGCCGTTCCGCCGGTGGAGTTCACGCTGACCGGTCACCCCCGCCAGGCCGGCGACCACGGCCTGCCGCACCCCCACTGGCTGGTCACCGACGACGGGGGCGGCGGCGTCACCTGGGTCGACATCGAGGCCGACGGCCGGTGGGGCCAGGTCCTGATGCAGTACCGCGAGGGCGGCCTCCACGTCGAGGCCGACTCGCTGCCACACTGGCTCGACCGGCTCATCGGCACGGCGGAGGAACTGGTCGAGCAGACCGGCTTCGAGGAGGGCGTCCAGCCGTACGCCGACGATTTCTGGGACCTCCTGCAGTTGGACGGCCCCGAACTGCCGCTGCACCTCGCAGCCGAACTCCGTGACAGCCCGGACCCGGTGGTCGCGCAACTCGCCGCCCGCGTGCCGGACGGCGCGCTGATCGCCGACCTCCGCGGAGCCCTGCCGGGCAGCCGCGCCCGCTTCGACCGGTCGCTCAGGCGATACCGCCTGGCCCGGGCCGTCGGCCACCCCGTGTTCGCCGCCGTACCCAGCGAGGACTGACCCGGGCCGGTACGGAACCGACGGCCTCCGGACGAGCCGGGACTCACCGGGCCGCCGCGATGGCGTCTCGGCACTGGCACTGCGCCAACCCGGCACCGTGTCACGGCCGCATACCGACGGACACCACGTGACGGGCGAGTCCGGCATACGGTCGAGTGACCGGCCGACCGATGCCGCCAGCACCGGAACAGGAGCAGCCCATGCGTCTCTACGCCCAGACCCCGGCACGGCGGAACCGACAGATCCTTGCGGACCTGATCGCCGTACTGCTGATCGCCGCCACGGTGACGTTCGCCCTGACCGTCCACGGCGCGATCATGCAGCTGGCCGAACCCGGACGTAAGGTCGAGAGCTCCGGCGAAAGCCTCGCCAACGCCCTCGCCGAAGCCGGCGACAAGGCCTCCAACGTGCCACTCGTCGGCGACCTGCTGAGGCAACCGTTCCGGTCCGCGGCTGACGCCGGCACCGGACTCGCCGACGCGGGCCAGTCACTGCAGGACGTCGTCAGCCAGGTGGCCACCCTGGCCACGCTCGCCCTGATCATCTTCCCCGTGGCCTTCATCCTGCTGCTGTGGCTTCCCCTGCGCGTGCGCTGGATCCGTCGCAGCGCCACCATCCGGGACCTCCTCGACGCACCCGGAGGCGCCGACTTGCTCGCCCTGCGCGCCCTCACCGGACCGCCGCGCGCCCTCTCCTCGATCCCCACCCCTGCAGGCGGCCTCGCCGACGCCTGGCGCCGCGGCGACCGGCAAGTCATCGCCGACCTGTCCGAGATCGCCCTCAGGCGGGCGGGCCTGAAGCCCTGACGGGCGCAGCAGGGAAGAGGACCGAGCCAGGGAGGAGCGGTGCGGCGGACTCGCCGGAAAATGCCCCGACACCCGTCGCACCCATCAGGGACGCTGCGCGGGATGACCAGGCCGTCGACTTCCCGCTCGCGCAGCTCCTCGACGAATACGCCGAACAAAGCGCCCGCTACCGCGAACTGGTCGCCGCGGCAGCCCCGGACCAGCGGGCCGAACGAGCCGTCCGCAACGGCCGGCTGACCGTGCCGACCATCCGACCGTCAGATGATCCGCCGGACAGTGCCTGGCCCGGCGCACCACCGCCGCTCGACCGCCGACGGTGAGACTTCACCAGGTCCCTGCCCGGCCATCCTCACCCCGCCACTCCACCCCCCGTCGCGCGTTCGAGCAGGAGCGTCGGGGGGAAGAGCCCGACATGAACGGCCTCTGTGGCCACCCTTTACCACTCTGCGAGGAGATTCCGTGCTCGAAGGCTTCGGCGAAGCGCTCGCGGACCGGGAGTACTACCTGCCGCTGCCGAGCGTGGCCGACCCCGGACCGCGCTTCGCTCCCAGCGAGGTGCCGCCGGGCCACTGCGGCACTGCCCAAGGCATCTGGACGGCCTGGGACATTGCGCGGACCGGGCTCGCCGAGCAGGGCTGGAAGATCCACGTGTCGGCGCGGCTGGACCGGGCGCAGCACGTGCTCGACACGGTCGCCGGGATCTGCTTCTCTGAAGGCGTGCCGTTCAAGCACCTGAGCGCCCGGCTCTTCTTCCTGTTCCTCCATCACAAACACGCAGGGCGGGCCCAGGCCGGCAAGTTCTGCGCCGTCTACCCGCCGGACACGGCGACCGCCCGCCGGCTGCTGGACCGCCTGCGCGACGCGCTCGACGGGGAAGTGGGGCCGTACGTCCTCACCGACCGGCGCTTTCGCGACTCGCGGACGGTCCACTACCGCTACGGCTCCTTCCGTGCGACCCGCAGCCGGCTGCTGGCCGACGGCACCCGGGAGGGGCTGATACTCGACGGCTCCGGCCGCGAGGTCGTGGACCTGCGGCTGCCCGCCTTCCACCTGCCCGCGGGGATCACGGACCCCTTCGTCGAGCAGGAGGAGCAGCCGCACACGGGCCCGATCCTGATCCGCGACTACGAGGTGACCCGCGCGGTGCGCCTGAGCAACGCCGGCGGCACTTACCAGGCCCGGGACCGGCGGACGGGCCGCACCGTCTTCGTCAAGGAGGCCCGCGCCCACAACGGCCTGGTCTTCGACGGGACCGACGCGCAGCAGCGGCTGGGGCACGAGTACCGCGTGCTGCGCGAGCTGCACGCGGCCGCCCCCGGGGTGGGCCCGGAGCCGCTGGACCACTTCACGGAGTGGGAGAACGACTTCCTCGTCACCGAGTACGTCGCCGGGCAGCCGCTGGTGGGCTGGCTGAGCCGGTCCTCCCCGCTGGCCCGCGCCGACCGCACCACCGAGTCCGTCGCCGCGTACTACGAGGCGTGCCGGCGCCTGCTGGCCGCGCTGGACGCCTCGCTCGAGCGGCTGCACGCCGTCGGCTACCGGTTCGGTGACCTCAGCCTGGGCAATGTCATGGTCACGCCTTCGGGCGGGGTTCGGCTGGTGGACTTCGAGGCGGCCTCGGCGCTGTCCGCCGCACCCTCCGGGATGGGCACTCCGGGATTCACGCCGCCGCCCGGCGTGCTGCGGGCCGACACCGATCCGCTGCTGCAGGACCGGTACGGCATGTCGGCCGTCGCGTTCGCCTTCCTGGCGCCCTTCAACGAGATCGCCGAACACGCACCCGCCAACCTCGCACTGCTGCGCCGCGACCTGGCGGACGCGGCTCCGCCGCAGGACCTGTGGCAGCGGGCCACCGCCTTCCACCTGACGGAGGACCAGGCCGATCCCGACCGCCTGCCCTCGCCCGCCGAGTTGGACACCGACCCGCGCGGCTGCCTCACCCGGCTGGCCGAGGAGGTGGCCGCGGGGCTGCTCGAGATGGCTGCCGCCGACCGGCCGGACTGGGTCTTCCCGCCCTCGCCCGAGGCGTTCCGCACCAACACCGTGTGCCTGGCCTACGGCACGGCCGGGGTGGTGCACGCCCTGCACCGCGCCGGCGCCGTGGTGCCGGAGGAGATACGCGAACGGCTGCGCCGCGAGACGCTGGCGCAGCGCGACGCGCTGCCCCCCGGACTGCTCGTCGGCTCGGCCGGCATCGCCCGGGTACTGGCCGGCCTCGGTCTGCGGGACGAGGCCGTCGACCTGCTCCGGGACGCCGACGACCACCCGCTCACCGCCTCCTGCGGCACGCTGGCCGGCGGGCGGGCCGGGGTCGGCCTGGGCTGGCTCGACCTGCACCGGCTGACCGGGGAGAGCAGCCACCTGGAGCGGGCCGCCGCGGCCGGGGAGGGCCTGTTACACACCCCCGACCTGCCGGCCACCCTCGGCGAGCACGACGCCCGTGGCCTGCTGCACGGCCGCTCGGGGGTCGCCCTCTTCCTCCACCGCCTGGCCCGCGCCACCGGCGAGGCCCGCTACCTGGAGGCGGGCCGCTCGCTGCTCCACCAGGAGCTGGACCGGACCTTCCCGCTGGACGACGGGGCCTTGTCCATCTCCGACACCGCGCGGCTCACCCGTGCCATGCCGTACCTGGCCACGGGCGCGGCCGGTGTCGCCGCAGCACTCACCCGCTATGTGGCCACCGCGCCGGACGAACGCTGCGCCGCGGCGCTGCCGAGGCTGATCGCCGGCATCCGGGTCTCCTGCGCCACGAAGGAGGCGGGCCTGTACCGGGGGCTGGCCGGACTGACCTGGTTCCTGACCGAGCACGCCGAGCTCACCGGCACGGACGCCGACCGCGGGGACGCCGTGCGCGCAGCAACCGGCTTGCTGAAGTACGCCGTCCCGTACCGGCGCGGTGTCCGATTCCTCGGAGCGGGTTCGCAGCGGTTCACCGCCGACCTGTCCAGTGGCGGGGCCGGTGTCCTGCTGGTCCTCCAGCGCCTGCTGGCCGGCCCGCTCCTGACGGAGCCCCACCACACGCGTCCCCGGATCCCGGCACCCCACGGACGGCACCGGGCGGGCGCCCCATGATCGCCTGGGCACGGCGGCAAGCAACTCCGTGCCGAGGTATGCAGTGACCGACGTATGCAGTGACCGACCGAGACGACCCCGAGAAGAAAGCGGAGAGCATCCATGAGCCAGATCCTCGCGCTCCAGGCACTGGACACCGAGCCGGAGGCCGAATACTTCCCCTGCTTCAGCGTCGCCTGGAGCATGAGCGACATCTTCCCCGACCCGATGTAACCAGCCGGCACCCGGATAGGTCCGGGACCGGTGGTCCTGCCACCGGTCCCGGCCCGGCGCCGGGCTCCGGGCTCGGCGGTCCGCCGCCCGGACCGCTTACCCCAGACCGCGAGCACAGGTGGGGCACAGTCCGCGGTAGGTGACCTCGACCTCGGACACGGTGAAACCGAACCGCTCCGCCGCCAGGAGACCGGCCAGTGGGTCGCCGGTCGGGTGGACGTCACGGATGAGGCCGCAGCCGGAACACACCAGGTGCTGGTGCGGGTGGTGCGCGTTGGGGTCGTAGCGCTTCGCGCGGCCCTGGGCGGAGACCTCCACCACCTCACCGAGCGAGACCAGTTCGCCGAGTGTGTTGTAGACGGTCGCCCGGGAGATCTCGGGGAGCCGCTGCACCGCGCGGGCGTGCACCTCGTCGGCCGTGAGGTGCACGTGCTCGCCGTCGAGTACCTCCGCGACGGCCCGCCGCTGGGACGTCATGCGCCAGCCACGCCCTCGCAGCCGCTCCAGCAGGTCGCTCATTTCGGTTCACCTCTCCATAACGTGACGGGCCGGTCGGTGGTCAATTCCACTTCCGATCCTCATATCAGCGGCGGGGAGGTCGCCATGATCGGAAGATGCCACCTTGGGATTTTTCCTGTTTGCCGCGCGGGCGCGCCCCGCGTGTTCTCGTAGCGGTGCGCTCCGCGGTGCGCGACCATACGGACGCCGGTACGCACTCGATTGATCGGCGTCGTCCGTGAGGATATGACCTCGGCGGCGGCGTGGGTCGCAGTGCTCGACTCGTAAAGCAGACGCGTTCAAGAGCGAGCAGCGCGGACGGCAGAGGAAGACACCGCCACAGGAAGAAGGACGGACGTGTCCGGCAGCGAAAGCGAGAACCCGGTAATCCCCTCCCCGGCCCCCACGTCGACTCGCCCCAGGGCGAACCAGGACTGGTGGCCGAATCAGCTGGACCTTCAGGTTCTCCACCAGAATTCACCCCGGTCCGATCCGATGGGTGAGGACTTCGACTACGCGGCAGAGTTCGCGACCCTGGATCTCGACGCACTGAAGCAGGACGTCTTCGGGTTGATGACCGCGTCGCAGGACTGGTGGCCTGCCGACTACGGTCACTACGGGCCGCTCTTCATCCGGATGAGCTGGCATGCCGCAGGGACGTACCGCATCGCCGACGGCCGGGGCGGTGGCGGCTCCGGCGCCCAGCGCTTCGCCCCGCTCAACAGCTGGCCGGACAATGCGAGCCTCGACAAGGCACGCCGTTTGCTCTGGCCGGTCAAGCAGAAGTACGGCCGGAAAATCTCATGGGCCGATCTTCTGGTCTTCGCCGGCAACTGCGCGATGGAATCCATGGGGTTCAAGACGTTCGGGTTCGGGTTCGGACGCGAGGACATCTGGGAGCCCGAGCAAATCTTCTGGGGGCCGGAGGACACGTGGCTCGGAGATGAGCGTTACAGCGGCGACAGAGAACTCACGGGGCCTTTCGGCGCCGTGCAGATGGGGCTGATCTACGTCAATCCGGAGGGGCCGAACGGCAATCCGGATCCGATCGCCGCCGCCCGGGACATTCGCGAGACGTTCGGGCGCATGGCGATGAACGACGAGGAGACGGTCGCGCTCATCATCGGCGGCCACACCTTCGGCAAGTGCCACGGCGCCGTCGACCCCGAATACATCGGTCCGGAACCGGAGGCCTGCCCCATCGAGCAGCAGGGCATCGGCTGGATGAATTCGTCCGGCAGCGGCAAGGGCGCCGACGCACTCACCAGCGGGCTCGAGGGCGCGTGGACCTCGGAGCCGACGAAGTGGGACAACGGCTACCTGGACAACCTGTTCCGGTACGACTGGGAGCTGACGAGGAGCCCGGCAGGTGCGCAGCAGTGGACCCCCACGGACGCCTCGGCCCAGGGCACGGTGCCCGATGCTCACGATCGGTCGAAGCGGCATGCTCCGATGATGCTGACGACGGACCTCTCGCTGAAGCTGGATCCGGTCTACGCGCCGATCTCGAAAAGCTTCCACGAGAACCCGGACAAGCTCGCGGACGCGTTCGCCAAGGCCTGGTACAAGCTGTTGCATCGTGACATGGGCCCCCTCTCGCGGTACCTCGGCCCGTGGATTCCCGGGCCGCAGCTGTGGCAGGACCCCGTCCCCGAGGTCGATCACGCACTGGTCGGGGACTCGGAGATCGCCGACCTCAAGGCCCGGGTCCTCGCCTCGGGGCCTTCCGTTTCCCAACTGGTCGCCACGGCTTGGGCGTCGGCGGCGAGCTTCCGCGGCACCGACAAGCGTGGCGGGGCCAACGGAGCACGGATCCGACTCGCGCCGCAGAAGGGCTGGGAGGCCAACGACGTGCCCGAGGTGACCGCGACGGTGCGGGCCCTCGAGCAGATCCGGCAGGACTTCAACGGCGCGCAGGCCGACGGGGCGTTGGTTTCGCTCGCCGACCTGATCGTCCTGGGCGGGTGCGCGGCCGTCGAGCAGGCCGCGAGGAACGCCGGGCACGCCGTCACCGTCCCGTTCGCACCGGGGCGCACGGACGCGTCGCAGGAGCAGACCGACGTGGAGTCGTTCGCCGTGCTCGAACCCAGGGCGGACGGGTTCCGCAACTACCTCCGGGCGGGAGAGAAGCTGTCGCCGGAGACCCTCCTGCTGGACCGCGCCAGCCTGTTGACCCTGACCGCACCCGAGATGACGGTCCTGACCGGCGGAATGCGGGCCTTGGACACCGGCTTCGAGCGGTCCCCACACGGTGTCTTCACCGACCGGCCGGAGACGTTGACCAACGACTTCTTCGTCAACCTGCTCGACATGGGTACGGAGTGGAAGGCGTCGGCCTCGGCGGAGAACGTGTTCGAAGGCCGGGACCGCGCCACGGGCCAGGTCAAGTGGACAGCCACCGCCGTCGACCTCGTCTTCGGTTCGCACTCCCAGCTGCGGGCCGTCTCGGAGGTCTACGCGTGCCAGGACGCCGGCGAGAAGTTCGTGCGTGACTTCGTGGCGGCGTGGGACAAGGTGATGAACCTCGACCGGTTCGATCTCGCCTGAGCCCGATGTCCCGGTCGGCCGCTCACCGGCCGACCGGGACACCCCGGGGAACAGGGCCTCACGCAGACGGCCCCCTGTGCCATGCGGCGGGCCCCCGCCCCTGCAAGGCTGGCCGAGATCCGGTTGTGCACGACCGGAGGGGGTCGTCGCCGTACGTACGGAGGAGGAGTCGTGGCACCTCTCGCTCGGATCCCGCTGGAAGGCGGCGGGTACGTCCTGGTCGAGGCTCCGGACACGGACGAGGGGCCGGTGAGGGGCGGCCGCATCGGCGACGCCATCCACGACCTCCCGGAAACGCTGCAGGAGGCGCTCGGTCCGGTCACGGAGGCAGCGCGCGTGGCCCTCGAGCAGCTGCGCAAAGCCCGCCCCGACGACATCTCCATCCAGTTCGGCGTCGACCTCTCGGTCGCCGCCGGGGCCGTGATCGCCAAGACCGGTGCAGGCTGCCATCTGACGGTGACCATGGCGTGGAAGGGCAGCGATGCCGGCCGTTCTCGGACTGCGTCCGAACGGCCGGAGTAGCCCCCACTGCGGGCATCGGGCTGTTCTGCCCGGCGCCGGCGCGGGCGCGGCCGAGCGGGTCCTGTGCGTTCCCCCGTACGGCGCGCGCCGATCGCAATGACGTCCGGACGGGGTCCGGATGACTACTCTGCGTGCATGCCGAATGCTCCGACGCAGTTGAGGCTGCGAGAGATTCCGGGCTGGGCGGTGGGGCTGTGTCTGTTCGGGCTCGCTGCCGGTCTCTGCATGATCATCTGGTACATGGTGGATCCGCCGTTCCTTGACAAGCCTTCAGGGAACGGAGAACTGCTCCTGCAGTTCGCGGCGACGGCCGAAGAGGCCCGCGCCATCGTGAAGGGCGTTGAAGGCGGGGACGGCAGCAAGCTGTTCCAGGACGGCCTCGTTCTCGACTGGCGCATGCTCGTTCCCGGCTACGCGGCGGCCCTGGCGGGGACCTTCGGGCTCGGGCACCTCTTCCTCTATCGGGAGTCCACCCGGCTGTGGGCCCGGCGCGCCCTCGCCCTCACCCCTGTGGCGGTGGTTGCGGACTGCGTGGAGAACCTCTTCCTCTGGAGGGCTCTGAACCGGCTCGCCGCCGACCCGGTACCGGACCTGACGCGTGCGGCCTGTTTCGCCCAGGTGAAATGGGCGCTCGTCGTCCCGCTGGTGGCAGCGGGCCTTCTGATCGTCGTCACCCTCTGCTGCCGCCTGGTTCTGGCCCCCTCCTTCGTGCGCAGTGCGCGGGAGGACCGCCCCCGTCCCGTCGTGGCCCGCGCCCATAGGCTCACGGACGGCACGGAGAGCCAGTGGAGCGACCCGGACGTGATCCTCCCGCCCGCCGCGCCCCACGACTGGGAACCCCGGCCCGAGTGGACCGCCCCCGACCCGGCGCAACCACACCGGGCCGAGACCCGGAACCCGAAGGACAGCGCGGCGACCCGCTGGCGCACCCGCGCCTACCAGCCGCCCGGTCGCCAACCCGCGGAGGTCGGCTTCTGCGTCTCCGGCGGCGGCATCCGGTCGGCCTCGGTCACCCTCGGCGCGTTGCAGGCACTGCGCGGGCAACTGCTCGAGGCGGCGTATCTGGTGTCGGTGTCCGGCGGCGGGTACACCGCCGGGGCCTTCCAACTGGCCCTGACCGATGCCCGGCTCCGGGCCCCGGACGGGAGCCCTTCGGTGCGGCCCGGTCTGGCGACACCCGCGGACGTGTTCGCGCCGGGCAGCCCTGAGGAGGACCACATCCGCCGGCACGCGAAGTACCTGGCGGACGCACCCAAGGAGAAGCTGCACGCCGCGGGGGCGGTACTGCGTGGGATGGCCGTCTCCTTCGGCATGCTGGCGCTGGTCTTCGCCGTGGCAGGCCAGTTCCTGCACCTGTTCTACTCGCACCTTCCACTGACCGAGCTCCGCCCCCTCGCGGCGGAAGCGGAGGGGTTCGACTCGTCCCTGGACCTGTACCCGAACGCCTGGCTCCCCGTCCTCGCCCTGTTCGGCCTGGCCGGCCTGGTGTCCGTCGGGTACGCCTTCGCGCGGGCCGGGAGCGACGAGTCCCGCCCCGCCTGGCTGCGCAGCATGGTGAACACGCTCACCGGCCTCGCGCTGGCGGTCGCCGCGTACTCGGTCGTCATTCCCTCGGTGATCTGGTTCTTCGCCTCTCTGGCCCACAAGGCCGGCAAGGGAGGCTACTGGGACGACAGCGGGGCGGGAGTGGCCCTGCTCGGAGCGATCACCGCGGCGGCGACCGCCGCGGGTACGTGGTTCACCACGGTCCACAAAACGGTGAAGCGGCTGAAGCCGGACGGTGAGCAGGCAGGTCCGTTCGCCAGAGGCGGCACATCCCTCGTCACGCAGGTCGGCAGCAGCTGGGTGAAGGCCGTGGTGTGCTGGCTGGTCCTGCTCCTGGTCGCGTTCTTCGGCCTCGCCCTCATGTCCTGGGCCGCCGTCTACGCGGGCAGCTGGCACACGGCGTGGCAGTGGGGGGTGCCGATCGCCCTGATCGTGCTGACGCTCGTGATCGACCAGACCACATTCAGCCTGCACCCCTTCTACCGACAGCGGTTGGCCGGCGCCTTCGCCGTGCGCCGCGCGGTGTTGAAGGACGGCTCGGTCGGCGCCCTGCCGTACGACTACAACAACGAGCCGACCCCGCTCAACCCCTACGCGCAGCGGGTGGAGGGCTTCCCCCAGGTCATCTTCGCCACCTCCGCGGCCGTCTCCCTGCGCAACCGCACCGCGCCCGGCCGGCCCGCCGTCCCCTTCACCTTCGCGTCCGACTACTGCGGCGGACCCGACACGGGCTGGGTCCGCACCGGCACTCTGCAGAAGACGGCCCCGGCGCTGATCGGGCGCGACCTGACCGTGCAGTCCGCCGTCGCCGTATCCGGGGCGGCCTTCGCCTCCGCGATGGGCTCCCAGACGATGTTCATGGAGCGGCTGCTCGCGCTGTCCAACGTGCGGCTCGGCACCTGGGTGCCCAACCCCCTGTACCTCGCGGAACTGGCGACGTACGGTCCCAACCGGATCATGCCGCGGCTGCCGCGGGTACGGCGGCTGCGGTACCAACTCCAGGAGCTGGTGGGCCGGTACTCGGACACCACTCCCCTGCTGCTGTGCACGGACGGCGGGCACTTCGACAATCTCGGTCTGGTCGAGATGCTCCGGCTCCGCTGCCGGACCGTCTATGTCATCGACGCCTCGGGGGACTCGCCGCCGCTGGCGACCACCCTCGCGCAGGCGATCACCCTCGCCTATGAGGACCTCGGAGTGACGATCACCTTCGATGACGAGGGGCAGAATCTGCTGAACCTGGTTCCCGGCAGCGCGAAACCGCTCGCGCCCGAGGTGCCGATGGCCTCCCTGAACGGTCGGTTCTCCGCCACGTGCGTGGTGCGCGGCACGATCGAGTACCCGGAACGGATCCAGTTCTCGCCGGACACACCGGCCGGCGCTTTGGGGACGATCATCTATGTGAAGGCCAGTCTGACCCCCGACATGCCGTACGAGCTGCTCAGTTACGCCCTCCGCGAGAAGGCTTTCCCCCGCCAGGCCACCTTCGACCAGTGGTTCGACCACGCCCAGTTCGACGCCTACCGGGCGCTCGGACACCACCTCGGCACCAAGGCCGCGGAGGTGGGCCGCGCTCACGCGGCGAGGTGCGGTGGCAAGCGCCGCCGGTCCGGAGGCGCTCAGCGGTAGCGGCTGGAGCACGGCCCAGACGAGTGGCAGAGCCGCCCGGTGGAGCGCGCCATCGGAGACGTCACCCTTCCCCGTGCCAGTACTCGTCGTGAGTGCGGTGGGCCTCGGTGAGACCGTCGCGGAAGTACCGCTCGTAGTAGGCGTTCTCGAGGTGATGGGCCTGCAGCCACACGCCCGGTACGTGGATCGTGTCGCAGTGGGCGGGAAACCGCCCGTGGGTCTCGTAGATGTAGGTGCAGATGTCCCGCGTACAGGCGATGACGTCGGCGGAGTAGTCGCTGGCCTCGTGCAGGTACTTCCTGCCGAAGTCCCCCCGGTAGATGCGCGCGAACAACCCCTCGTCGGAGTAGATGCCCGTCGGCCCGAACTTCCCCGCCACGACGGCGTCCACCGCCTCGCCCATGGTTTCGTAGTTGGGCGGACACATCGCCTTGATGAGATGTTCACCGTTGTGCCGCAGGCCTACGGCGGTCGCCCTCAGGCCCGCGTAGCGCGGGAGCGGCACCTGCCAGCGCAGGAGGTCCGCCGGTCTCCACCGCGGGACGGTCCAGTCGAAATCGAGCATCGGACCGTAGGCGGGACGGAACCTCGGGTCTCCCAGCATGATCGACGGGGCGATCGAGGCGTGGATCCAGGCTCCGAGACCCATCGCGTCTGCGGTGAGCATGAGGTTCTGGAGCAGCAGGTCGGCCTCGATCTGCGTGCGCATGGCCCAGATGAAGCCCAGGGGCAGCTTGATGTCTTCGTTCAGGAACCCCGACTTCACCCACTTGCGCACGCCGGCCGAGCGGTAGAGGTTCCGGTCGTCGACGATCGCCGGCCGTGCACCCTCGGGCTGGGTCAGCAGGTACATCAGCCCGTTGATGTACTGCCGCGACAGGTCCACCACCGGGAAGAGGAGGGTGGTGCCCGGGAGGTTCGACAGGAACCGGTTCGAGTCGAGGTAGGCGGGGAAGTCCCGCCCTCCTTCCGGTACGTCGATGCGGTGGTCGAGGAGCCGCACCTTCGCCTCGGCGGCGCGCGAGCAGAGGGTCTCCGCGTCGAACGCCGTCGCCCCGCCGTCGGCTGCAGGGGGCAGGTTGCGCAGGAAGTAGGTGCCGCTGTCGTTGATCAGGAAGAAGTGCGTGCCTTGGGCGTTGTCGGGGCTGCCCGCGGTCCGGCCGGCCATGTTGAGGTTCGGCTTGGCCATGATGGGCTTGCCGTCGCGGGGGTCGGCGAAGGGACGGTCCGGCATGGTGAGGCCGGAGCAGCCCGTGATGGCGATGAGGACGGCCTCTTCGAGCTCGGTGAGCGGGGCTCGTGGTGCGGTGGAGGACCAGCTCATCGAACCGGCCTCGACCGAGCTGCCGCGGCTGACCCGGTGGGTGCGGCGACGCCAGATCGACGTGAGCAGCGCGCGGTTCAGGAGGGCCTCGAACCCGGCACGGCCATGGGTGTTCATCGGGTCGTTCATGCTGCTGTCCCTTCACGGGCGCCGTCAGCCGCGCAGGCGTGCCTCGATGGTCTCGACGAGGCCGGCGATGACTCCGTCGGGCGAGGGGCTGTAGTGGGGTACGGCCCATCGCGTGATCCGGGCGTCGATGAGGGAGGGCCGGCCGGAGGCCAGCGCTTCACGGAACGCCTTCTCGAACTCCTCCAGCGTCTCGACGCGGTAGCCGTCGGCGCCGCACGCCCTCGCGTACGCGGCGAAGTCGGGGTTCTGGAACTCGACGAGCCCCGTCTCCCCGTAGGTGACGAGCTGGAACAGTTTGATCAGCTTGAATTCCTGGTCGTCGAAGATGATCCAGATGACGGGGATGTCGTTCTCGACGGCGGTCATCAGCTCGAAACCGGACAACGAGTAGCACCCGTCGCCGCACCCGACGACGACGGTCCGTTCCGGGTGCGCGACCTTCATTCCGATGGCGCCGTTGACATGGCCGGCCATCGGCCCGAAGGAACCGACCTTGCGGAAGTTCTGTCCCTCCTCGAGCTCGACGTAGTAGCCGAGCCAGGCGAGGTGTGCTCCCGCGTCGGCGAGCAGAACACCTCGTGGGGGCAGCATCCTGCCGATCGCCTGGGCCAGCTCCCCGGGGTGAATCTTTCCGGTCAGGTGCGTGATGTGACGGGCTTCGTAGTCGCGGCCGTCGACATCGACCGCCGGGACGTCGCCGACCCGTTCGTCCAGCGCCGCGTAGAGGGCGGCCAGCCCGAGGCGCGCGTCGGAGAGCAGCGCGTAGTCGGGCCGGTAGGCCTTGTGGAACTCGGTCTCGGCGATGTTCACATGGACGAGCACCTTGTTCTCGAAGAGGTCTTCGCGGTAGTTGAACGTGGCGTGCTGATTCAGGGAGTTGCCGACGCACAGCACGACGTCGGCCTCGCGAAACGCCTTCCACGCGCTGGAGTGCCCGCTGTCCGCGAAGACGCCCACCGAGAGCGGGTGGGCCTCGGAGACGACGCCCTTGCCGTCCAGCGTGGTGAGCAGGGGAATCTGGAAGCGTTCGATGAAGCGCCGGACCTCCGCTCCCGCTCCGCTGCGGATCGCGCCGAACCCGACGAGCGCCACGATGCGCTTGCGCCGTGTGAGGGCGTCGGCCAGCACCGCGGCGATCTCCGCCACGCGGGCCCGGTCCGGGACGACCGGGGCCACGTCGAGCCGGATGTGCCGGAAGTTCGTCACCTCGACACCACGGTGGGTGAGGTCCTCGGGAACGTGGATGTGCACCGGCCCGGGCCTTCCTTCGAAGGCGATGTTGACGGCTTCCTCGAGCACGTCGCACGTGTCGGCGGCGTCGGCGAGCAGGAAGGACTTCTTCGTCGTGGCGGCGAACATGGCCCGGGAGTCGGGCGTCCGGTTCAGGCCCGAGGTTTCGTTGAGGGAGCCCCATCCCTGCCATTGTCTCGAGGCGTAGCCCGAGACTGCCAGGACGGGGTAGGAGTCGGACATCGCTACAGCCAGACCGGAGAACAGGTTGAACGCACCGGGACCTGCCGTTGCGAAACAGAAGCCCAATTCGTTCGTGTACATCGCGTGGCCGCACGCCATGAAGGACGCGGCCTGCTCATGCCGCGTGATGACCGGCCGGATCTGCTGCGAGTGCTTCAGCGCCAGCATCAGGCCGGCGGCGTTCTCTCCGGCACCGCCGAACGCGGCCCGGACTCCGATGTCTTCCAGGCCCTTGACCATGGCTTCGTAGACTCTCATCGCCGTTCCCTCGTCCACTCCCCCGCATGTGTTGTCGGCGGGTGCGGTGTCGACGCGGCACGTGGTGCGGCCGTGTCGGCGCAGTCACCCATGCGGAACCAGTCTGCCAGTACTGGACACATCCCGCTCCTGCACATGAGGTGGGCCGTACGAGTGACAGGGCCGGCGTCACCGTTCACAGTGCGCGCAGAACTCGTAGGGCGGACGTCCACCGGGGCGCGAGGCGGATGCCACCCGTCTGCGTTGTTCCGCGCGACGCGGCCGCACCACTGAGTCAGGGTTGCCGTGTGTAACCAGGTGCCCGCGGACCCCGTCCCGGGCAGCCGTGGAGCGTCACCTCGTCGTCCGCCGGCCTTGCGTCCGGAGAGCGGGGTGCGCCTTGGCGAAGAGGCACACATGGCCGAGACCAGGCAGTACGAGCACTACGTGGGCGGCGACCCCGAGGTGGAACGGCTCGTCTTCGAGCGGCTCGCCCGCGAGCTCATGCGGGTCCAGCTCAAGTCCAGGAAGCGCAGTGGCGCATCCGAACTCGCCCGGACCTTCCACGCCAAGGCCGTTCTCGGCGCGGAGAACGCGCGTCTGGCCTTCGTCGGCGACCTGCCCCCCGACCTGCGGACCGGGTTCGCCCAACCGGGTGCCGAGTACCCCGTCACCGTACGGCTGTCCAATGCGAACGGCGCCCGCCGGCCCGACCACGCCCCCGATCTGCGCGGAGCGGCCCTGCGCGTCGTGGCGGGAGCCGACGAAGCGCATGACCTGCTGATGACGAGCCATCCGGTCTCGCACGCGCGCAACGCGCTCGAGTTCGTCGCATTCGCGAAGGCCATGGCGGGCGCCGATACGACACTGCGGAAGGCCGTCGCGCTGTTCGTCACCCTGCCGCTCGCGGTCGGATGGTCCACGGCCGCACGCATGCGCCGCAACGTGCGTGCGGGTACGAGCCGCCCGGTGAGCAGCCTGGCACTGGAGACGTACTGGAGCCGCGGAGCAATCCTGTGGGGTGACGCGGGACCAGTGCGTTATCAGCTGCGCCCCGCAGACGACGCTCCGTGGGCCCCCGCGCCCTCCGCCGCCGACCCCGATTTCCTGGAGCACGAACTCGCGCGGCGGCTGAAGGAGGCGGACGTCGTCTTCGAGTTGTTCGTCCAGCGCTACGTGGATGCCCGCCGGACGCCCATCGAAGACGGCGCGGCCGAGTGGAAGGAGGAGGACACGCCTCTCGTGCGGGTGGCAACGCTGACCATCCCATGCCATGACATCTGCTCCGCCGAGGCTCGCGCCGCAGCAGCACGGGTCGACGAGCTCGCCTTCAACCCGTGGAACACGACCGAGGATTTCCGGCCCCTCGGAAACCTCAACCGTGCGCGCAAGGTCGCCTACGAAGCCAGCAGCGCCCACCGACTGGGCCACCGGTTCGCCAACGTCGAGCCGCAGCGCAACGCCGTACTGGGCGTGCCGTTGCGCGCCGCCTTCCGCGGCCTCAACCGATTCGTCCCCTGGCACCGGCTGCCCACGAGCCTCGGTCTGCTGAACCTCCTGGCCTTTCGGCAGGAGTTGCGCCAGGACAACCTGGTCGACACCGAGCTCCGCGAGGCTCCGCCCAGAGCCCAGCCCGTACCCGATCCCATCGACGAAGACATGCGGCTCGCGCGGAGCTACGACGGCACCTACAACGACCTGTCCGCACCGAAGATGGGCGCTGTCGGGTCCGCCTTCGGCCGCAACCTCGCGCCCGTCTACCAACCAGACCTGTTCAACGTACCGAACCCGGTCACCGTCAGTCGCGAGCTGCTGCACCGCGACGTCTTCATTCCGGCACGCTCCCTCAACGTCCTGGCCGCCGCCTGGATCCAGTTCCAGGTGCACGACTGGGTCAACCACAAGCGCTACCCCACCGGCACGAAGACCGTCGAGGTGCCGCTCCCTCCCGGTGTCACGTGGAGGAACACTCCGGGCGGACCTCCCGAGAACGTCATGCGCTTCGCCGAGAACGAGGGGCTGCACCCGGCCGACGGCAAGGGTCCGCCGACGCTGTTCGCCAACGTGGCGTCCCACTGGTGGGACGGCTCCGAAATCTACGGCGGCAACGAGGTCACCGGAAGGTCGCTGCGCGAGCCGGGGGGCGGTGCCGCGCTGCGCCTGGAGGACGGCCATCTGCCGGCCGGGCCGGACGGCCTCCCGCTCACCGGCTTCGCGGAGAGCTGGTGGTACGGCCTCAGCGCCCTGCAGACCCTCTTCGCCCGCGAGCACAACGCCGTGTGCGAAGCACTGCGGCAGGAGTACCCGGCCTTGAGCGAGGACCGCGTCTACCACACGGCGCGACTGGTCGTCTCGGCTCTCATCGCGAAGATCCACACCGTGGAGTGGACTCCCGCGATCCTCGCCACCGAAGTGATCGACGTCGGCCTGAAGACCAACTGGCAGGGACCGCCGGACAAGTGGCTCGAGCAACTGGGGCTGTGGCTCTTCGAGGCGCATTCACTGACCGGCATCCCCGAGACCCTGCCGGACCACCACGCCGCTCCGTACTCGCTCACCGAGGACTTCGTCACCGTCTACCGCATGCACCCGCTACTTCCCGACGACTTCGAGATCGTGGACCACCGGCTCGGCCGGCGCCTGGACACCCTCGGCTTCAACGACGTGCAGGGTCCCGCTGCGGAAACGCTCATCCGCAAGACCGGTCTGGCCAACTCGCTGTACTCACTCGGCATCGCTCATCCCGGCGCGATCACGCTGAACAACTACCCCCACGCCCTGCGGTCGTTCGAGCGGGACGGCGAGGTCATCGACCTGTCCGTGGTCGATCTGGTCCGCACACGGCGTCGCGGTGTACCGCGCTACAACGACTTCCGGTCCGGTCTGCACAAGCCGCGCGTGCGGCGGTTCGAGGACGTGTCCGGCGACGCGGAGACCGTCGCCCGCTTGAAGGAGGTCTACCGCGATGTCGATCACATCGACACCATGGTCGGTCTCTTCGCCGAGAACCCGCCGCAGGGCTTCGGCTTCAGCGACACCGCCTTCCGCGTTTTCATCCTGATGGCGACCCGCCGCCTGCAGAGCGATCGCTTCCTCACCGTCGACTACAGGCCCGAGGTGTACACCCCTTTGGGCATCGACTGGATCGAGCGCAACGGCATGAGCAGTGTGGTGGTGCGGCACTGCCCCGAGTTGGCGGGCCTCCTGCCCCGAACGGGCAGCGCGTTCGCGCCCTGGCGCCTGGCCACCGCGAAGGGAACCGAAGGCGGTCGCGGCTGAGAGGCCCGCTCGTCCGGCGGCTCCCCGGGGCCGCCGGACGACAGCCGTGTCAGATGGTGAACGGCTTCTGCTTGAGGAAGCCGTCCGACGGGCTGCCCGTCGTGTAGAAGTTCGGGCTCTGGTTGGCGGGCATGCGCTTTTGGATGTCGCGGTGGAAGGTGCGGTAGTCGCCCAGGAAGGCTCCCTTCCCCCACACCTTGAGAAGGTTCGCGGTGAACAGTCCGTTGACGTCTCCGTCGGACGCCACCTGGTTGTCCTGGCAGGCGGCGATGAGTACGGCGCCGGGCGCCGGGCGGCCGCCGTTGCCGTCCTTGAGTTCGCGCTGGAGGCCCTCGTAGAACGGCCGGTCCCGGACGAAGATCTCCTGCTGCTTGAGCAGCGGCATCAGCCGGGACGCCGCCTCCACCTTGTCCGGGTCACGGGTCTGGAACTGCGACTGCAGCGCCTCCGGGGTGAGCAGTCCCTGGAGGGACTCGATGGCGCTGCCGCTGTGGCAGCAGTCCAGCAGGACGAAGATCCTGACCCCCTCCTCGAACCGTCGGAACTCCCGGTACAGCTCGTCGTCGAGGAACTGGCGGTCGAAGAACACCAGCGTCTCGTCCAGCCGGTCGGGCTCGTCGTCCGAGCCGACGACGTTGTCCATCTGGCCGCCGTGGCCCGAGTAGGTGAAGAGCAGGATGTCCCCGCTCTTGAGCCGTCCGGCCGCCTTGCGCAGTTCCCCGGTGATGTTCTCCACCGTGCCGTCGCCGGTCAGGATCACGGTGTCGTCGAACCCGCCGGCCCGGGCCACCGAGGCCATGTCGCGGGCGTCGTTCTCGCAGGCCAGGAGCTTGCCGTCCCAGCCGTCGTACGCCGCGGGATCGACCTTGTTCAGACCGATGTGGATGGACAGGCCAGTGGGCACGGCTACTCCTCGGGGCGTGGCGGGCAAAGGGGGGTCGACAGCATGGGTTCCGCGGCGGCCGCCGCCTGAACCGGGGTGTTGGGGACGCCGCCCGATCGGGCCTGTCGGGGGGAGCCGGCGGGAGGGCCGCCGTTCGGGTGGCCCGTCGCATCGCACCGTAAATGATCACTTGCGTGCGGTATTGCTATCATATGAACGCAATTGACACGCCACCCGACCGGGCTGCGGGCGCCAAGGCACGGCAGGACTCCCTCGCCGATCGCACCGGCTACGACGAGTCCTTCCTCGGTGCCGTCGTCCCGCTCCCCTTGCCGGCCGGGAACGGGATCGAGACCGTGGTCCTCCCCTACACCCACTTCACCGTCGTCCTGCGCCCCGACCGCAGGCTGGCCGCCTCCACCGCCGTCTGCATCGACGGCGAGCAGCTCGTGGAGGACGTACCCCGCGACGACAACTGGGGCTTCGACCCCCGCGTACCCGAGACCCAGCAGGCCGGCAACGACATCTACCGCGACAACTCCCTGGACCGGGGGCACCTGGTCCGCCGCCTGGACCCGGTCTGGGGCGCCGCGGCCGAGGCCGACCGCGCGAACATCGACACCTTCCACTTCACCAACGCGGCCCCGCAGCAGGACGTCTTCAACCAGGGCAAAGAGCTGTGGCAGGGACTGGAGAACCATCTGCTGGACCACGCGGCCCGGTTCGACCGCAAGCTGTCCGTCTTCACCGGGCCCGTACTGCACGACTCCGACCCGCCCTACCGGGGCATCCAGGTGCCGCTACGGTTCTGGAAGGTGGCCGCCTTCGTCCAGAACGGCCGACTGGCCTCGACCGGGTACATCCTCGACCAGAGCCCCGACCTCAGCCGGGACCGCGAGCGGGCGATGGCGGGCGCCAAGCCCGGCGATCCGCCACCGCTCGGCCCGTTCCGCACGTTCCAGGTGCCCGTCACCGACATCGTCGAGCTCACCGGCCTCGACTTCGGGCCGCTGCCGGCCGCTGACCTCATGCCCGTCACCCGCGCACCCGCGGAGCGCTGGAAGCGACTGGAGAGCTACGACGACGTGGTCCTGGACAGCTGAGATGGTCGCCGCCACCGTCGTCTACGTCCACGGAAACGGGAACAAGGTCCGCAAGGACCTGCTCAAGTCCCAGTGGGACAGGGCACTGTTCGCCGCCGACATGGGCGCGGCGTCGCGGATGGCCTACTGGGCGCCGGTCCGGTACGGCACCCCCCTGCCCGACGACGAGCCCGACCCGCTGTCCGGCGGCCCGCCGCCCGTCCGGGAACTCCCGGACGCGGGGGTGCCACGGACTCCGGAGGAGTTCATCGAACAGACGCTCCGCGAGGCGCGCCGGAAGGCAGGTCCGGCGCCGGGGAGACGGTCGGCGCAGGTCGGGGAGGAGCAACTGGCGAACTGGCTGGCGAAGATGACGTACTCGGCCGAGACCCTCGGCCGGGCCGAGGGCGCGGCGCCCGCACCGGCCCCATCAGACCTGGCCGAGGCGCTGCCGCTGCCCCTCTTCATGCGCGCACCCGTCTTCGAGCTGCTCGTGAAGCGAACCTTCGAGGACGTGTACGCGTACTTCTTCGGCGGCGTCGGCGAGGCGATGCGCGAGGTCGTCCGCGGCGAGCTGGCCGACGTGCGCGACGGGCCGCTCATCGTGCTGGGGCACAGCCTCGGCTCGGTCATCGCGTACGAGGTGCTCCGCGAGGAGCGACGGGACGTCACCCTGTTCGTCAGTGTGGGGTCGCCTCTCGGCATCACCGAGGTCCAGGACCGGCTCGCGCTCCCGACGGCGGTCCCGGCGGGTGTGGCCGCCTGGTCCAACGTCTCGGACCTGCGGGACCTGGTGGCGCTCGACCACTGGCTGCGGCCCGAGTACGACCCGCCCGGCCTCATCACTGACCACCTGGTCAGGAACGGCAGCGACAACCACCACGGCATCACCGAGTACCTGCGCAGCGCGCCCGTCCAGCAGGAGGTGAGCACCCTGTTCGGCCGCGTTGCGCGTGACCGGGCCGAGTGAAACCATGGCAGGTATCAGGCAGTCCGTCTTTCCGCTCCGCTACGGCGGCTGTGCAGGTGCGGTATGTCTCCCAAGGATACCGAATGGGGACTCGTCACCGATCTGGTGCGGGACCACTTCTTCATTTCCGGCGAACCCCGACCCAAGCTGATCCAGTTCGGATTCTCACCCGAGTTCGTGAGCAGAATCCCACTGAATTACGTGAGCGCCGAAAATTCGGTCGCCCTGGTCGAGGCCGTGCGGAACAGCGGCGTCGAAACCCAACTCCTGCTCCTCAGCACGCTCGTGCGGATGGCCACGCTCGACACCCTCCCGGCCGGAGAGGAGGCCAAGCGTCTCAAGAGCGAGCTGGAGGAGGCCGTACGGCTGCACATTTCGCCCCAGGACTTCTTCCTCAGCAGCGTGCTCGGCGACGGCGGCGAGGTGTTCATCGACCGGGCGGACTTCAGGAAGCGGCTCCGCGAATTCTTCGAGAATCCCGACAAGACCGTTCTGGTGGTGGACGGAGAACCGGGCAGCGGGCGCTCCTACAGCTACAAACTGATCCGGCACATAGGCGAGCACTGCAATTTCCGCCCGGTGCGGGTGACGTTGAGCCGGACCTCGACCGCCGAGCAGCTCGTCCAGCGACTCACCGAGTGCGTCGCGGACCCGGTCACGGTCCCACCGACGCTCTCGGACCCGGCCCTCACGCCCCTCGCGCCATTGAATCCGACACAATTGAACGATCCACTACCTGAGATCGATGCGGCGGTGCACCGCATCGTCAGCCAGGCCACCACCGCGCACGGGCGGTACTGGCTGGTGCTGGACGACTGCGACGAGCTCGACGTCAATTCCGACGTCTGGGACTGCATCGGCAAGCTGGCCCTGACCATCCACCAGCAGAGGCCGGCGCCGCCGGACGTACCGCCCCGGCTGGTACTGCTCGGGTACTCGCCGACGATGCGCCAGCTCCCGTACGAGATACGCAAGAACGAGGTCAGGGACACCGCCCGGATGTTCGGCCCGGACGATCTGCGCGAGTTCTTCCGGCAGTTCTTCACCGAGGGTTCGGGTCCCCCGGACGTCCAGCGGATCTCCACCCTCGTGGAAACGGCCGTCCCCGCCGTTCTGCAGGCCTGTGAGGCCTGCGGCCCGGACGGCTACATGCGCAAGATCTGCACGGCGGCAGCGGCGTCGGTCCGCCTCTACGGCGCGCTCGCCCCCGGCGAGGACTTCGGCGCGCGCCTGAGCGAGCAGCTGAGCACCGCCGCGGCCTCCCCCGGCCCCGCAGACGTGTCGGACCTGCGCAAGGCCTACCGGGAAGCGGCGTCCCTGATGAGCCGGTTCGAGCCCGCACGGCTGAAGCTGCCCGGTGAGGTGGAGCCCTCCGGGGCGGCCGGGGTGGAGCTGCTGCGCGACTGCAGGGCCGTCGGCCCGCGCAACACCGTCACCTGGGTTCTCAAGTCGGAGGTCCGCGACACGGCGCTGGGCGGCTTCGCCGGTCCGCAAGGGGCCCGCCGCGCCCTGCTGGCCAACCTGGAGCAGATCCCTCCCGGCCTGGGCCCGGAACGCATCGCACTGGCCTACCTCGACGGCACGCCCCCGAAACTCGCCCACCAGAAGCTGGACGAGCTGCCGCACACGCTGCAGGCGGTGTTGTGGCTCGCACAGATCCCGGGCATCACCGGCATCCCCGAGAGCACGGAGGTCCAGCGGCTACTCGACCGGGCGCGGCTGATGCAGCCCCTCGAACGCCTCGGACGCAGCTCCTTCCAGGGGCGCGGCGAGGAACTCGCCCGACTGCGCGCCTACATCGGACTGCCCACGCCGTTGCAGGACGAGTTCACCCGGGCGGTCGCCGCCGGCACGAAGCGGCCGGTGCTGGTCCACGGGCTGAGCGGCGTCGGCAAGAGCACCCTGCTCGCGACGTTCCTCCGGGACAGCCTGCGCGACTTCCCCACCGCGTTCCCCTTCGCGTACGTCGACTTCGAACGGCCCACCCTCTCGGCCCACGAACCGGCCACCCTGATCGCGGAGATGGCCCGGCAGCTCAGCGTCCAGTACCCCGAGCACCAGGCCGATTTCGACGCCCTGGCGCATGCGTGCGAGGAGACCGTCGGCCTCCACCGGGCCGAGGAGGGCACGGTCGACGAGCTCTACGAGCTCGCCACCACCCGGGCGACGATGGCGCGGCTCTCCCAGTCGGGGGTGCACGCCCTGGCCTCGGCACGCGAGGGCATGCTGGCGGCGCAGCTCGCGACGCTCGTCGTGCAGGCGGTGGGGGTGCCCGCGGAGGAGCAACCGCCTCTGGTTCTCGTGATCGACTCCTTCGAGGAGGCCCAGTACAGCGGTTCCCCGGAGCTCGGCCGCATGTGGGGTCTCTGGTCGGCGCTCCAGAAGGTGCACCCGCGGCTGCGGACCGTCGTCGCGGGGCGGCTGCTGAAGCAGCATCCGGCCCGCTTGGTGGAGCCCCTGACCATCGAGCTGAACGACCTCGGCCCGGAGGCCTCCGTGGCCCTCCTCGTCTCCTGCGGGGTGAGCGACGAACAGCTTGCCGAGAAGCTCGCCGACCGCGTCGGCGGAAATCCCCTGAGCCTCAAGCTGGCGGCGCGGGCGGCCGAGCAGGAAGGCGACCGGGCCGAATCGCTGAACGAACTGATCGAGAGCCTGCCCCGGCGGCGCCGCCACTTCTTCCGCAAGGTCGACCAGATGCTCATCCAGGGGACCCTCTACGAGCGGATCCTGAGGCGCATCGGGGACCAGGACGTCCGCGCTCTGGCGCAGGCCGGAATGGCACTGCGGACCATCACCCCCGGACTGATCAGGGAAGTCCTCGCCGGTCCGTGCGGACTGACGGTGGACTGCGACCTGGAGGCGGAGCGCCTCTTCGAGCTGTTCTCCCGGCTCGACCTGGTGGAGTCCGCCGGCCCGGGGACCGTACGCCACCGGGCCGATCTGCGGGCCATCATGCTGCGGCTGGCCGACCGCGCCCGTGCGGACGTGATGCGGGCGGTCGGGCGGCGCGCCGTCGCGTACTACGCGGCACGCGAAGGCCTGGAGCCGCGGGCCGAGGAGGTCTACCACCGGCTGCGGTTGAACGAGAGCCCCCGCGAGGTGGAGCTGCGCTGGCTGCCCGGCATCGAGCGGTTCCTCGTCGGCGCCGACGAAGACATGGCGGGGCGGTCCGCCGCGTACCTCGCCGGGCGCTTCGGCGGCCACACCCCGGACGAGGTGATGGCGGAGGCGGACCAGGAGGACTGGGAGCGCATCGCAGCCCTCGAGGTCGAGAACCTGCTGTCGCAGGGGTACACCGACGCGGCCGCCGCCCGGATCGAGGGGCGGCGCCCGTGGACCTCCGGCAGCCCGTTGCACCCGCTGTGGGTCGAGATCCTGGACCGGCTGGGCCGTCGTACCGAAGCCCGTGCGGCGGCCGACGCGGCCGTGGAGCGCGCCGATGAGGACGGCTTCCCCGGACTGCAGCTGGAGCTGCTCCTCGTCTCGGCGCGGCTGGCCGAGGCGGACGGCGACCTCGCCGAGGCCGATGACGACCTCGCCGAGGCCGAGGAGATCGCCACGGGCCTGGGCAAGGACTTCGAGGCGCTGGGCGCCCTGCTGACCCGTGCACAGCTGGCGTCCCGCACCGAGGAAAACGGTCCGGAGGCCGGAAGCAGGCTCGCCGAGCGACTGCGGCGGCTGCCCGACGCGGACCTCGTCCGGCAGCCCGCCCTGGTGCGTGCCGCGGTCGCCGAGGTCTCGCACGACCACCCGCGGATCCTGGAGCACGCCCTGCACGTCGTGGGCCTGCCCGAGACCGAGGACGGGGTCCTGGACATACTCGGTGAGGCGATCGCCCGGGTGGTGGCCGGCCGGCCCGAGCTGCGGGCCCCGCTGCTCCGACTCCTCGAGGACTCCGCCGGCTCGCCCGACCGTTCTGCTGCCGTCCCTCGGTCCGCGACCGGGGTCACCCACCAGGGGGTGCAGGGCATGCTGTGGGAGGCGCGCCGGCTCGGGACGCTCGACCGGCTCGCCGGGCGCCTCCTGGCCCTCGACGACCGGAGCGGCGAGCTCGCCTCGGGCGTGGCAGCGGCGATGGGCGCCGGCGCCCCCGGCCCTGCCGTCACCCCCAGCCCGGTCGGCGCCCCCAGCCCGGCCGTAGCCACGGGCACGCGGCCGGTCGCCTCGGAGCCGGGCGAGGCGAACCCCTCAGCAGAGAGTCCAGCCGAAGGGAACGGCCACCGAGCGGCCTGATCGACCATGAGCGACACGTATCTCTCCCAGGACGACGTCGTACAGCTGCGGGACACGGCGGTGGAGGCGGGACTGACGGACCCGGCACTGCGGAGACTGCTGTTCGCGGGAATCCTCCCCAAGTACATCGGCTCGCTGCCGCTCATCGCGGCGCCCCTCCAACAGGTCCACTCGGACCTCAACGAGATGAACCGCGTGGAGCGGCTCGTCGACGGCACCGTTCCGCTGGCCGTCTGGCTCCGCAACGCCGCCGACCAGCTCACCGACGCCGCCCCCCGGGACGTGATCCTCAAGGCACTGGACCGGGTGGCGCGCGACGCGGCCGGCGAGCCCGACGTGGCGCCCGACGTCCCCACCGGGGAAACCAAGGAAGAGGTCATCTTCCGGGACGACACGGTGCCCTTCGGCTTCCTGACCGGCGGAGCGCTGGCCGGCTCCTCGGTCGCCCGCATCAAGGTGCTGCCGTACCAGGGGGGCGCCCTGCTCCAGCCGGTGGCGCTGCCCCACAGCGGCACGGGCTGGCTCATCGCCCCCGACCTCCTCGTCACCAACCACCACGTGGTCAACGCCCGCAAGCGCACCGACGGCCAACAGCAGGTGGCGGACCCGTCGGACCTCCGGCTCCAGGCCCAGGGATCACGCTCCCGGTTCGACTACCTGAGCGAGGACGACACGAACGCCGAGGAGACACAGGCGAGCGAACTCGTGGCCTGGGACGAGGAACTCGACTACGCCGTGCTGCGCCTGACCGGCGTCCCGCCCGGCGCCCCGCCCCGCCCCTTCCTCCGCGTCGCCACCGCACCGCTGGCGGTGGCCAAGGACACCCCGGTGGCACTGAACATCATTCAGCACCCGGGTGGGGAGCCGAAGCGGATCGCGCTGCGCAACAACCTCGCCTTCGAGGCGGACGACATGGACGTGCGCTACTTCACCGACACCCGGGGCGGCTCCTCGGGCTCGCCCGTGCTGACCGACGACTGGACGGTGGTGGCCCTGCACCGCGGCACGCGGCGCGTGACGGACGTCAGCTTCCAGGGCAAGAGCACGGCCTTCGTGAACGTCGGCACGCAACTGAGCGCCATCATGCGGCACTTGCGGGAACACAACCCTCAGGTCCACGACGAGATCACTGCGGCCCAGTCGCGCTGACGCGACGGGCCCGATCACAGGAGGTGTGAGATGCGCGGTGGATCACCGGTGGCGACCGGGCCCGAGCAGGTCTTCCGAGAGGATCTGCTGGAGGTGGCCGCACGCGTACGCAAGGGGCTGGACGCCGAGATCCCCGAGTCCGCCGAGGAGCTTCCCCGGGAGCAGGAGGCGGCCGCGCGGATCGGCCGCGCCGCCCGGGAGGAGCGGGCCAGGGTGCTGGAGGCCGGGGTGCGCGGGCTGGAGAAGCTGGCGGCGGGCCGCAGGGGCGACGTCGACGCGGACGAGTACTTCGGGGTGGAGGCGATCGTCCTGCTCGAAGGCCGCCCGGCGATCCTGGTCCAGGGCCAGGACTTCGCCTCGCAGCCGGGCGACTGGGCCCTGCTGGACGGGCAGCGGCCGGGCATCCGCGCGTCGATCGAGCGGGTCGGCCGGGTGGAGGTCTCCGGCCACGCGGGACTGGACTGGCTGGGCACGGGGTTCCTGGTCTCGCCGTTCGCCGTGATGACCAACCGCCATGTCGCGGCCGAGTTCAGCCGTGCGGACGGCGAGGGCGGGTTCACCTTCCGCCAGGGCATGGGTGCGCGCATCGACACCGCCGAGGAACTCGGCGCGCCCGCCACGGACGGATCGTTCGAGTTCAAGGTCACCGAGATCATCGGCATTCACCGGGACGTCGACATGGCACTGCTCCGGGTGTCCCCGACAGCGGGCGGAGGAGGGCCGCTGCCGACGCCGCTACCGGTCGCTGCCGACGCTCCGCCGGACCTGCAAGGCCGGCCCGTGTACGTGGTCGGCTACCCGGCGGCGGACGGCCGCCGCAACGAACCCGAGGCCATGAGCCGCATCTTCATGGACATCTACAACGTGAAGCGGCTGCAGCCGGGCACGGCGACGGCGCTGGTCCCGGACGGGCCGGGATTCACCATGACGCACGACTGCTCCACGCTCGGTGGCAACAGCGGCTCCCCCGTCTTCGACCTGGCCGACCACCGGGTGCTCGGCCTCCACTTCGGCGGCCGGTTCAGGTCGGGCAACTTCGCCGTGCCGCTGTTCCAGCTGACCGACGACCCGCTGCTGGAGCGGGCCGAGGTCAACTGGGTATAGCGCGGCTCCGCGTTCACTTCGTGGTGATGGGTTCGCCGTCGTGCTCGCCGCCTATGCAGGTATACAGGGCGGTGCTGGAGTCGTACTCCCGAAAAGCCCTACGCGAACGAAGAGATCATCAACCGGTACGGTCTTTCGCCGGTACGTGGCTCCACGGCCGAGACGCCCTACCTGGAGCTCCTGGAGAAGGCCCGCTCAAGCGGGTAGGGGGCCAGTCCGCTCGGGTGAAGGGGTGCGCCTCGCCTTGCGTTTGCCGGTCGCCACGGGCGGCCGGAGACTGGTGACATGAGCGTGGCCCCCGCCCCCTCCGGAAACGGGGCTGGTCGGCGCCGACGCTTCTCCCGCTGCCGCCACGCCCACTGGGACCTGTGGCAACGCCGCATTCAACGGTCGGCCCTCTGATTCCATGAGGTGTCCTATGAGCAGGACCTCACGACTCAACTGCATCATCCCCCCGTACCTCCTCAGAAGGCTCCTGGAGAGCGAACACGTCGAGGTGCGCCAGGCCGCCCTGGACACCATGCTGACCACTGCTCGCCTGCGAGGTCAGCGCGAGGTCCGGGCGTCCTTCACCGGCGCGGCCGCCCCCGGTAACGGCCGGCGCACCGTCTTCGACTGCCAGGAGGGAAGTTTCCTCCCCACCGCCGTCCTCGCCAGGTCGGAAGACGGACCGGAGTCCGTCGACGAGTCCACCAACCGGGCATTCGACGGACTCGGCCTGACGCGCGACTTCTTCAAGGACGTGTTCCAGCGTGATTCGATAGACGGCCGGGGGATGCGCCTGGAGGGGTACGTCCACTTCGGCGTGAAGTTCAACAACGCGTTCTGGGACGGACGGCAAATGGTCTTCGGCGATGGAGACGGAAAGGTGCTCGGCGACCTCACCGGATCCCTCGACGTGATCGCCCACGAGCTGACGCACGGAGTCACGGAGCACACCTCCGGATTCGAGTACCACAATCAGTCCGGCGCCCTGAACGAGTCGCTTTCGGACGTCTTCGGGTCGCTGGTCAAGCAGTGGTCGCTGAAGCAGACGGCCGAGGAGGCGGACTGGCTCATCGGCGCCGACGTGTGGACCCCCGGAATCGATGCCGACGCCCTGCGATCGATGAAGGCACCGGGGCACGCATACAACAATCCACTGTTCGGCAAGGACCCCCAGCCCGACCGCATGAGCAAATTCGTCCACCTTCCCGACACCGAGGAAGGTGACAACGGCGGGGTGCACTTGAACTCCGGCATTCCGAACAAGGCGTTCTTCCTGACAGCCGTAGGCATCGGAGGATTCGCATGGGAGGCGGCCGGACCCATCTGGTACGAATCGCTCAAAGTCTCCGGCGCCGAGGCCCAGTTCCAGGATTTCGCCCACACCACCTTCCAGAAGGCCGGTGAACTGTTCGGCGTCGGCAGCGCCGAACAGTCGGCCGTGCTGGCGGCCTGGCAGGAGGTGGAAATCTCCATCAATGGCGTCCCGACCGGGCCCGCCCGAGCACGAAGCCGTGCGGCCGAGAACGGCAGCTCGGGCCGGCAGGACGGCCTGGCAGCCCTGACCAGGCAACTGGGGGCACTGAGCGCCAAGGTGACGGCACTGGCCAAGGACGTGAACGCGCTGAAAGCAACCAAGTGAAGGGTGAGCGCGCAACTCAGGGAAGGAACGTCACTGCCGGGAAGGCTGGGGACGGCCCGTCGAGCAGGTGGCCCGGACGGTGGCGCAGGTGCTCGTCGAAGAACGCGAGCGGGTAGGCCTGCTGGATCTTCACCGCCTGGTCGGGATCGAGGGTGCCGATCACGTCCTGGAGCTGCTGCCCGGTCCATCCGTACAGCTTCGCCACTTGCGGGAACAGTGCCTCGTTGTCGCCGTAGGAGATGTGGGCGGCTCCCTCGGCTTGGATGTCCAGCCGCCAGCCTCGCAGATGCGACCAGAATGCGGCGACTTCGGGATCCGCGGCCCGGTTGAACTCGGCGGACATCATCATGAACGGCCGGTCCAGGTCGCCGGCCAGCGGCGGGTTCATCTGCATCGGGCCGTCGAGGCTCAGCCCGGCCCGGATGCGCTCGTCCGCGAGCGTGGCGCAGGCGGTGGCCGTACCGCCCTTCGACCAGCCGAACGCGCCCATGCGCCGCGGGTCGAGGGAGCCGAGCAGCCCGGCCGGCAGCCTCGTGTCGTCGACGTCCGGATTGCACCCCGCGGCGATCTGCTCGACGCAGTCGAGGACGAAGCGCAGGTCGGCGGCGAAGTCCCCCGGCCGCGTCGGCGCCTGCCTGTCCTGGAGCGGGACGGCGACCCGGCCGTCGGGGAACTCGGTGTACGTGTCGTACTGGTGCGCGATCGTCACAGCCACATATCCGTGACTCGCGAGCTCCTGCACCATGACGGTGTGGTCGCCCTGGTGGCTGTGCGCGCCGTGCGAGAACACGACCACGGGCAGCCGCCGGCCCGACCTGTGCACCGGAGCGCCCACGTGACCGGCGGTCAGCGGCCCCAGGGAGGCCAGATCGCTGAACCCGGCGTCGTCGACGAACGCCTGAAACGCCCCGGCCGGCATCCAGGGCGCCACCGGGTAGCGCCGGACGTCCCGGGCGGGGTACCAGACGGTGGCCATCAGCTCACGGAAGTGCCCGGGACCCGCGAGGGCGTCCGGGCGCGACCGGTCGACGAGGTGCAACTGGACCGTACCCACGGGGTGCGGCCCGGTCGGCGCGGGCAGCGTGAGCCGCTTCGAGGCGTGGACGGCCGCAGCCGGGGCGGCCCACGCGGGGCTGGTGGCAGCCAGCGGAACGGCGGCACCTACGGCGAGCGCGGCTCCCAGCATGCGGCGGCGCGTCACGCCCTCGCGGCTGATGAACGGTGCGGTGGTCATGGGTCCTCCAGTGGTGACACATCGTCAAGTGTGCTGCTACGGCCGATCCGTGGGCACACGGAAACGCTGTCACGCGCCCGCCCGCACGGCATCGGCTCACCGATTGACAACAGGCGATGGCATAGGCCCAGGGGTTTACACCCCGGGGCCGATGCGGTCAGCGATGTCGTCCGGTAGCCAGGCACTACGATCGCCTCGGCTCGCGGTCCCACACCTCGCCACAGGGACGCGGATCAACGCCGCGAACCGCACCAGGTCCATCGCCAAGGGTCCCCCGCCTCCGCGCGCCCGGCGCGGCCGGCGCGGCCGAGGTGCACCCCCGCCCAGCCGGGGATACGTCAACTTTGTTGATACCAACGATGCTTGACGGCCGCACGCATACGATCAACGGCATGACACCAGTGATCGCCCCGCTGCCGGGCGGTACGCCCGCGCAGCTCGGAGGTCACCGGATCCTGGGGGTGCTCGGGGCCGGCGGCATGGGGACGGTCTACCTCGCCCGCCGCCGGGGGCGTCCGGTCGCCCTCAAGACCATCCGGCCCGAACTCTTCCGCGACGCGGACCTGCGCGAGCGGTTCACCCGCGAGGCCGCCGCCGCGGCGGCGGTCCGCAGCCCCTTCGTCGCCAACGTGCTCGGCTCCTCGACCGCCGAGCAAGTGCCCTGGATCGCCGCCGAGTTCGTCCCCGGCGCGACCCTCGCCGCCGCCGTACTACGGCACGGCCCCCTGCCCGCGCCCGCCGTGCGGGTCCTCGCCGGGGCGCTCGGCCGGGCCCTGACGGCCCTGGGCGCGGCCGGAGTCGTACACCGCGACCTGAAACCGTCGAACGTCATCCTCGGCGCCGACCGCCCCCGCGTCGTCGACTTCGGCATCGCCCGGGTGACCGGCGACGCCACCTTGACCGCGACCGGGCAGCGCCCCGGAACGCCCGGCTACATGTCGCCCGAGCAGGTGGTGAAGGGTCCCCTCGGACCGCCGAGCGACGTCTTCTGCCTCGGCGCGCTGCTCGTCTTCGCGCTGACCGGCCGGCACGCCTTCTACGACGGAGACCCGGTCCGCTCGGACTTCCGCATCGCCTACGAGGCCCCCGACCTCACCGACGTTCCGGCCGAGCTGACGCCCGTGGTCCGCGGCTGCCTCGAAAAGCAGCCGGAAGACCGGCCCGCCGCCGCGGAGGTGGCCGCGGAACTCGACCCGGAGGGCGCCGCCCTGCGCGCCGCCACCCGCTGGCTGCCGCCCACGGTGCTCGCCGACGCCGCCGAGATCGCACGGGCCGCAGCCGCCCTGGGCGCCGACCCGCGGCTGCCCACCCGGCGCAGGGTGCTCACCGCCGTCGGAGCGGCCGTGCTCCTCGCGGCGACCGGTGCCACCGCCCTGCGCACCCTCCAGGAGGACGACGGCCCGGTCCGCACCCCCGCCCCCCGCTGGAGCGGCCCGCCCGGCACGGTGCCGGAGCCCCTGTGGTCGTACGACGGCGCCGCGGCGCGGCCGGCCTTCGGGCCGGTCGACGTCGACGGCCGGGTGTGCTTCGCGGACGGCGGCGGCGAGCTCCTCCTCCACGATCCGGTCTCGGGCGAACGGCGCTGGCGCGGACCGGTGGTGCGCGACCTCGTCGGTGGCCGCCGACCCGCCGCCCTGGACCCGGACGGCGCCCTGCTGTTCCTGGACCCCGGCAGCGGTACGGTCCGCCAC
The DNA here is from genome assembly GCF_057834205.1 of Streptomyces sp. GL_148. NCBI lineage: Bacteria > Bacillati > Actinomycetota > Actinomycetes > Kitasatosporales > Streptomycetaceae > Streptomyces > Streptomyces sp. GL_148. The sequence goes on from NZ_CM174396.1 coordinate 491,461, forward strand.
CGCGCGCGCGACCGGGTGACCGAGCTGCTCGGCGCCGACGAGGACCAGGTGTACGTCCTCGACGCCGACGGCCGCCTGGTCGCGCTCAAGCGGGCGGACGGCGGGGTGCGCTGGCGCGTGCCCGTCCCCGTGTCGGGCGCGGTGCTCTCGGCGGCCGCCGGGTACGGGCGGGTGCTCCTGGCCTCCGCCGCCGGCGGGGTGGTGTCCCTGTCCGCTGCCGACGGCGGCTCCGTGTGGCGGCGCCCCGCCGGCACCGACGGCTCGCGGACGGCCCTGTCCGCGCGCGGAGTGCTGCTGGGCGGAGCCGGAGACCGGACGCTGACCTGCCTGGACCGGGAGCACGGCGAACAGCTGTGGACCCTGCCCGCGGACGACAGCGCGGGCTTCGGCGTGCCCACGCCCGCCGGCGACACCGTGTACGTCGCCGACGGCCGCCAGCTCCGGAGCATCGACGCGAAGACCGGAGTCCCCGCCTGGACCGTGCTGGCCGCCGAGGAACTGGCCCAGGACCAGGCCCCGTTGGTGGCGGGATCCGGGATCTTCGCACCGCTGCGGACGCCCGAGCTCGGCATCCTCGTGGTGCACGGCGGGCTGGCGGCCGAACAGTACGTGTTCGCACCGGCCCCGGCCGGGGAGGTCCGGGCCGACGTTCCCTGGCGGGGAGCGGTCGCCGGAGGCAGCGTGATCTGGCAGCGCGGCAGCGCCGTCCGCGCCCTGCCGGGCATGTGACCGGTCCCGAGCGGGGCCACGAGACGAGGGGGGAACGCATGGGGGGCGGACGTCTGGAGGAGGACTTGCGCCCCGAGGACCCGCGGTCGGCCGGGCCGTACCGGCTGCTGGCCCGCTGGCCCGGACCCCGGCCGGTGCCGCCGCGCAACGGGATGTACGTGGGCCGCGACCGGGACCACGGGCACGCCGTGGTGTGCCTGCTGCCCCCGGCCGCGTACGAGGCGGCCGAGGCGCTGCACCGTGAGCCCGTGCCGGGAGTGCCGCACGTACTGGACCTGCGGACCGGGACCGCGACCAGGACCGGGACCGGGACCGAGCCCTCGTGGGTGGCCCTCGCGCACACCCCGGCCGTGTCCCTCTCCGACGTGGGGCGGCGGCCCGGCCCGGCGTCCGGGATCCTGCCCCTGGAACAATCGGTGCGGCTCACCGCGGAGGTCGCCGACACCCTGGCCGCCCTGCACGCCCGGGGCATCAGCTACGGCGCCGTGGCACCGGACGGCGTCTGGCTCACCACGGGCCGCCCGCTGCTGATGGCGCTGCACTCCTGCCGCATGCCGTCCGCGGCACCGCGCGAACCGGCATCGGAGCGTGGCCGGGGTGGCGGGCCGCGACCCGGCGCAGGGTTCGGGGGGCCCGAACCGCACAGCCGCGTGTCGACCGTGCCCGCCGCCTTCATGGCCCCGGAAGTGGCCGCGGGCCGGCCCTCCTCCACGGCCGCCGACGTGTACTCCCTGGCGGTGCTGTTGCTCCACACGGCCACCGGGCGGCTGCCCTTCGGGGACGGGCCGCCGCCCGTGCTGGCCTACCGCGCCCTCCACGACCGGCCCGAACTGCCCGACCTGCCGGGGGAGCTGGGCGAGGTGGTGGCCGCGATGCTGGCCGCCTCCCCGACGGACCGCCCCACCGCCGCGGAGCTGTGCCGGACGCTGGCACCCGGCGGGCAGGACGCGGAGCGGACACCGGACCCGCTGCCCGGCCGGGTCGTCGCCGCACTGGCCGTACGCACGCAGGCGATCGCCGACCTGGAGATCGCCGATGCGGACGCGAACGGGGACGAGAGCGGAGACGGGGACGGGGACGGGGACGGGCATGCGGACGACCGGGCCCCGGCGGACGCCGATGCGCACGAGCCCCCGCACCCCGCCACCCTGGCGGCGGCGACGCCCCCGGCCCCCGGCCCGGTTCCGGCCCCGCCCACCCCCGACGCGCCGGGCCCGCCCACCCGCCGCCGGTTGCTGTCCGGCCTGCTGACCGGCGCGGCGGGAGCGGCCCTCGGGGTCTCCGGGACCTTCGCCTGGTCCGCCCTGACCCGAGAGGACAGCCGCACCGGGCCGTCCGCGGCGGGCGGCGGTTCCGGTACGAGCCCCCGCGTGCCCGGCATGCCGCCAGGCGCCCTGTGGCGCCTGGACGACCCGACGGCCCGCATCCGGCTCCTCCCGGTGAGCAGCGCCGACCATTGCCTGATGACGCGCGGCGATGTCCTGTACGGGCACGACCTGCGCACCGGCAAGGAGGTGTGGCAGCTGCCCGACGGCGGCAGCACCCCGCCCGTCCACGTGCCCGGCGGCCGCTTCCTGACGGCCACGCGCGAGGGACTGTCGCTCTGCTCGATGCGCGACGGCCGTACCCAGTGGCTCCAGCGCAACGAGCAGCTCGCGGGGGTGCTCGCCGCCGACGGCGCCACCGCGTGGCTGCTCACGGCGGACGGGAGTCCCACGGGCGGATACCTGCTGGCGGCGTTCGACCTGGACCACCGCGCGGAGCTGTGGCGCACCCCGCTGCCGAGCGGATTCGGCAACGCGGAACTCGCCACCACCGTCGGCCCCGAGACGGTCGTCGTGGAGGTACAGGTACCCCAGCAGATGTTTCGAGACGTCACGGCCGTCCGGACCCTCGCGATCGCGGGCTTCGAGCGGAGCAGCGGACGCATGCTCTGGAACCGCTCCTTCCCCGACGTGCACGGCGGCCCTGCCTCCGTGGTGGACCCCGCGGGCGGCGGACGGCTGTTCCTGCTCTCCGGCGGTCGCGCCCACGCCTACGACCTGAAGACCGGCACCCGACTGTGGGAGTCGCAGGCCCTGGTCGCCGGGACCAACGCCCCGCCCTTCTTCAGCGGCGGCACCCTGTACCTGGCCGACGACGGCACGGGCCCCATCGTCGCCGTAGACCCGGACACCGGCCGGACGCTGTGGGAGCAGACGCTCACCGAGAACCTGGCGTGGAACATGCTCGGGAGCATGACCGCGAGCGCCTCCGGACGCACCCTCTACCTCGCGACCCTGCACCAGGTCACCGCGACCGGCATCCCCTCGGGCAAACGGCTGTGGCAGACCGGGCTCGCGGGGGTGGAGGCCCGGGAACCGTTCCAACTCGCCGCGGTCCCCGGCACCCTGCTCGTCGCCCGGCCGTCCGCCGTCGTCGCCCTCCCGGCGGACTGACCCCGCGCCCTCCCCCGCCCGCCGACGTACGCACGCCCGCCGACGCACGCCCGCACGCACGCACAGGCACGCACACCCGCACGCACAGGTACGACCGCCGCCCCGAAGGAGTCCACCGGTCATGTCCACGCTCCTGCCCCTGCTGCCCGACGATCCCGAGCGGCTCGGGGAGTACACCCTCCTCGGCCGGCTGGGCGGCGGCGGCATGGGGACCGTCTTCCTGGCCCGCACCGCCGGTGGCCGCCTCGCCGCGGTCAAGACCATCCGGTCCGACCTGCGGGACCAGCCCGGCTACCGCCAGCGGCTGACGCTGGAGGCCGAGGCCGCGCGTGCCCTGGGAGCGGAGCACACCGCCACCTTCCTCGGCGCCGACCCCGACACGGCGCGGCCCTGGCTGGCCACGGCGTACCTCATCGGGCCCTCGCTGGCCGAGGCGGTGACGACCGGGGGCCCGCTGCCCGAACCGGTCGTCCGCCAACTCGGCTCCGCGCTCGCCGCCGCCCTCGCCGCCCTGCACCGTGCCGGGCTCGTCCACCGGGACGTCAAGCCGTCGAACGTACTGATCACCGCCGAGGGCCCTCGCCTCATCGACTTCGGGCTCGCCCAGGCCCCGGGCAGCCCCCGACTCACCGAGGCCGGGGGACTCGCGGGCACACCGGCGTACATGTCACCGGAGCAGGCGCGCGGGGGAACGCCCGGACCGGAAGGCGACGTGTTCGCCCTCGCGGCGGTCCTGGTGTTCGCCTCGTCCGGTCACGGCCCCTACGACGCCCGCGGCCGGCAGAGCACCCTCGAACTGCTGCGGGACGGCGCCGACCCCGACCTGACGGGCCTGCCGGACGGGCTGCGCGAGACGCTCACCGCCTGCCTGTCACAGGAGCCCGGCGGCCGGCCCGCCCCCGGCCGACTGCGCGACGAGTGGGGGCCGTTCGACCCCGGGGAGTTCGCCGAGCTGCTGCCGCAGGCGCTCCTCGCCGACCTGTCCCGCCGGATCGGGGACGTCGCCACCGTCGCCACCGCCCCGCTGCGCGCCCCCGCCCCGCGCCGCGCGCTCTCCCGGCGCACCCTGATCACGGGCGCGGCGGCCGCCGCGCTCACCACCGTGGGCGGAGCCACGGCGCTCTGGGCCACCGGGAACCTCCCCGGCTCGGGCCCCCGTTCGGGCTCCGCTGACCGTACTGCGGCGCCCGGCCCCGGCCGGTCCTCCCGCCCGCCCGGCACTCCTCCTGCCCCGCTGTGGTCGGTTCCGTCCCCGTTCTCCGCCGCCCCGGCCGTCGCCTCCGACGAGGTCCTGATCCACACGAGCGACGTTCTGCGCGGCATTTCGACCGCCGACGGCCGGATCCTGTGGGAGACCCAGACCGCCAAGGTCGACGTGGCCGTGGCTGGCGACAAGCTCGTCGGCTTCGTCTTCGACGACGACGGCAACGCGAGCGCGGGATACCTGGACCCGCGTACCGGCCACCTCGCCGCCGACGCGGCCAACCCGGCCGTCCTGGGCGATCTCACCCAGACCACGCAGCTCCTGGCTGCGGACGCCGAATGCCTCTACCTCAAGGCGTACTTCAGATCCGGCGACCGGCAACAGCAGGAGCAGGCGTGGCTGCTCTCCTACGAGCTGGGCGCCCGGAAACTGCGCTGGCGCACGCGCATCGAGGGCGCCGTCCTGGACTCGCTCGGCTCCCTCATGATGTCGTCGGTCATCTCCGGCGGCCGGTTGATCTGCTCGGATCCCGCACGCGTCTTCGCCGTCGACCTGCGCGACGGCCGCGTCCTGTGGGCCTGCCGGGTCCGCACCGACCAGGAGGCGGCGTCACCGGACAAGTCGGGAGGCATCAATCGCCCGGTCGCCTCGGACCGCCACGTCTTCGACTTCGAGGAACGGATCACGGCGGTGGACCTGATGACGGGCGCGGTGGCCTGGAAGCTGGAGCCGGAGGGCCCGAAGCTGCTGAGCGCGCCCGTCTGCGTGAACGGCACGGTGTACGTCGCGGACGGGGCGCTCCAGGCGTTCGACGAGTCGACCGGAAAGAAGGTGTGGACCCACGACCCGGGCGCGTACGTCTCCATGCTGGCGGCTCCCGCCCCGTTCCGCGGGGAGCTCTACGCGGCGGTCGGCGGCGCCGGCCAGGCGGTCGTGGCGGTGGACGTCGCCGCCCGCCGCGTCGCGTGGACGCTCGCCGCGGGCGCCGTGAACATGCCCGACGGCCCGACGATGATCGTCCAGCGCGGCAACCGGCTCTACCCCCAGGTCGTCGATCGCCTCGCGGCCGTACCGCTCGACTGACGTCCACCGCTGTTCGGGCCCAGAGTTCACTCGGTCAGGCCTGCGTGACGGTACCGGCCGGGAGCGTCAGCGCCCGGTCGCGGGGTGCGGGCACCCCTGCAGCGTCGGGTGGTCCCTCGTGCGGACGGCGGGGAGCCACGCGGTGGGGGGTGTGGAGCCGGGCGGGAGACGGACGTGGAACCAGCGGGTGGACTGCAGGTCCGCCTCGTCGATGATGGCCCGGCCGTCGGGCAACTGGCAGTCGACCGCGAGGACGTCGCCGTGCCACACCCGGGACGGTACGACATTGTCCGCGGTGTACTGGCCCATCGGGTCGATCGCCAGGCCCAGACTGCACTGCGGGTCCCGGTCGGCCCGCTCCTGGCAGGCCTTCTCCGCATTGAACACCCGGATCGTGCCGGCCGCCGCGCCCTCCAGGCCGTCCAGTGCGGAGGAGCTCGCCCGTGCCGCGTCCGACCACAGGGTCGTACCGGCGATCCCGCAGAACGCGGTGGTGAGGATCGCGGCGCGGGCCCGGCCCCACAGCCGTCCCGCGCCCCTCCCGCGCGCCTCCTGTTCGGCGGTGATGCGGGCGAGCAGGCTCTCGGCTGTGTGCGGGGCACGCGCCGCGTGGGTCGGGGCGAGGCAGTCGGCGGCGAGCTCGCGCCAGAACGGCGGCACGGCCTGGTCCATGCGCAGCGGCGCGCGCCCTTCGCCGTACTCCTGGACGGCGGCGCCGCGCGCCATGGGCGTGGCGCCGGAGAACGGGGAGGCGCCGGAGCCGAACACCTCGTGGATGATGATGCCCAGGGCCCAGATGTCGGCACTCGGCCGGACCTTCACGCCCAGCTCCCCGAGGGGTGCCCGCCAGCGCTCGGGCGGAAGGTAGTCCAAGGTGCCCATGGGGGGCGCGTACCCGTACGTTCCCGTCATCTGGGTGGCGAGCCCGAAGTCCGAGAGCTTCACGCAGCGGCTGCCGTCCAGCAGGACGTTCTCCGGCTTGAGGTCGGCATGGACCCAACCCGAGCGGTGGAGGTGGGCGAGTCCCTCGCAGATCCCCGCGATCAGCCGGGCGCGGTCGGCCTCGGCCACCCCGGCGTCGAGGAGTTCCCGCAGGCTGCCCGCGGCCCGCTCCATGACCAGCACGATCGCGCCGTCCAGAGCGGGGCGGTCCGGTGCATCGAGGACGAAGGAGTCCAGGAGGCGGATCAGCCGCGCGTGCCCGGCCCCGCCGCCCAGTTCGACCTCCCGGCGGGCGGACTCCACGATCCTGCGCGTCTGGCGCGGGGCATACCCGGCGGTCGGCATGATTTTGAGAGCGATGTCGGCGGGTGCCGCGGACGGGTTCGCGGGGGCCCGGCCGGTCCGGTCCGGGTACCGGTCGGCGGGCCGTGCGGCGTAGACCGTGGACCAGCCTCCGGCCCCGATCAGGTCGGTGATAGTCCAGCCTCGCACCCGGTGGCCGGGCGGGAGCAGGTCCGTACCGTCGCATTCCGTGATGTCGCGCAGGGTGGGGGGCGTCGTCATCGCGCGGTCTGCCGCTCTCGCCCGCCGGCCCCCGTGAGGGGTGGCAGCAGCGTCAGGTGCTCCTCCCGCACGAGCCCGAACCGCAGGGCGAGCCCGACGATCTCCTCCCGCTTGCCGTTGCGGCGGTCGCCCTTGCCGGGTTCGCGCGGGTCCGAGGCGCCGATGCGCAGCTTCTCCTCGGCGAGGTAGTCGATGTGCGAGCTGACTGCTCGCGCGGTCAGGGTGGCGCAGGCGGCGTGGCCCCTGAGCCGTTCGACTATTTGGGGCGTGGTGGGGACCGCGACGCGGGACTGGTCGCGCAGGCGTGGTTCGCAGAGCGCGAGGAGTACCAGGAAGTAGGTGGCCGTCTCGTCCAGCGAGTAGGCGGTGACCGTGAGGCGGCCCCAGGGGGCGCCCATGGCCTCCGGGTCCAGGTAGACGTGATCGGGAGCGAACACCTGGAAGGAGACGGGGACGTCGCTGCGGGTGGGCAGCACGACGCGCGAGAACTCGAACGGGACGGGTGCCCCGACCCGGCGGGGCGGGACCCTCAGGTACTCCCCGGCGCCCTCCGGGTTCTCCACGAGGTAGCTGTGGGTGGTGCTGTGGTTCGTCAATTGCCAGTGGTCGTCGGTCACGCGGATCTCCCCGGCGAGCCGGGAGATCGCCGCGTCGGCGAGGCGGAGCTCCACGGGGATCTTCGCGGATCCGCGTCCGAAGCGGGCGACTTCGCCCGGTCCGAGCCGTAACGTCACCGCATCGCCGTGCGGTTCGCCGTCGTCGGCGCCACTGCACCCCTGCGGCAGATGAACGACCACCCCGCTCACCGCTCCCCCCGTTCCACGCGTCGTGCCGGACCGACGAGTTGAACAATACTCATCTCTCAAGGGAGTTCATCGGCGCACTTCAGCCACTTCGGCCGGGACGGCCCGTCGGGTCGGACAGCCCGCCCCGGCTGCCCCGGGAGGCTCTCCGAGCCCCTTGCCGGGAGGCTCGCCGGCCCTCTCCTCGCGGGCGGCTCCCCTCTGTGTCCCCGGCCACTCCGACGCTCGTGCGGCGATGGCGGTTTGGGGTCGTTTTCGACTCTCTGGCGAGCGGTTCAGGGGAAGTTGTCGTGCCGCAGGCGAGCGAGCGCGGGCATACCGCCACCGCGGTCGGCCGTGCGGGATCGGCCCTGGCGCCCCCCGGTCGCGGACGTCACGTACGGGACCTGCCGGGGTGGGGAAGGTCACCGCGCCCGGAGGCGGCACGGCCCCGCGGAACCGCCCTTTCGCCCCTTTCGCGTGGCGCGATCCGCACTCCGGGTTCAGAGTGCGGGACGGCCCGATACGACGGGTGCGACCGTCCGGTCGCCGAAGGCCGTCCACGGCCGCCACCCGCCGCTCGGCCGATCCTGGACGCGGGTGCGCATCCTGTCTTCGGTGGTGACGGCGAAGACGTGCGCTGGCGTGGAGGGGTCGTAGACGTGGGTGAAGGAACCGGCGCCCACCCACTGGGACGCCGGACCCGGGACGGGGGCCGCTGCTGCGGCACGGCCCGTGAGCGGGAGCGCGAGGGCTCCCGCTCCGGCCGCGCGCAGCAGCTGGCGCCTGCTGAACGGATGCACGAGAAGGCGCCAGAGGAACGTTTGCCGTCAGTTGATCGCCGGTCCGGCGGTGTCCTTGAGCCAGCCCCACTGGGACCAGGTGGAGAAGCCGGTCTGCCAGCGGTGGTAGACCCCGGTGGGATTGGTCCCGAAGACCTCGATCCGGCCGTCGGCGTTGGCCACGGCGGTGATCTCCGTGCCACCGGCACCGAAGGACTCCCACTGGTGGTAAGGGGTGTTCACCCCGGTCTGCCACATGTGCTGGGCATCGCTGCCGTTGAGAGCGAACACCTCGACCCGACCGTCCACCGTGCGCTGACTCGTCAACTGCGAGTTCGCGAGACCACCGGTCTCCTGCCAGCCGGACCAACCGGTGGGGCTGGTCTGGTACCGGTGGAAGACACCGACCGGCCCGGACGCGAACACTTCGAGCCGGCCGTCCAGGTTGTGGTCGACGGTCAGGTCATGACCACCGATACCGAAGTCCTCCCAGGAGGACCAACCACCGTTCACGGACGTCTGGTAGAGATGCCGGAAGACCTCACCGTTGAGGGCGAATACCTCAAGCCGGCCGTCCGGCGCCTTCGCCAGCTCGATTCGGCTCTCCCCCGGGCCACCGCCAGTCCCCTCCCAGCCCGACCAGGCACCGTTGGGAGCCGTCTGGAACCGGTGGAACACCTTCTCGGGGCCGGAGGCGAAGACCTCCAGCCGTCCGTCGCCATTGGAGCCCACAGCGACGTCACGGCCACCCTCACCGAAGTTCTCCCAGCCGGACCAGCCACCGGAGGGCTGATTCTGGTAACGGTGCTGGAGGATCTGGCCGTTGATCGCGAACACCTCAAGCCGGCCGTCGGCGTTCGGCCCGATCGCCAGCTCCGCCCCCTTGGGCCCCGCGATGAACTCCCACGACGACCAAGCGCCGTTGATGTTCTCCTGCCAGGCATGGTGCACGCCGTCCGCCCCGGCCGCGAACACCTCAAGACGCCCGTCCACCGACCGCGCCGACACCACACGACCCGACTCCGCGGGATACACCAACGGCGCGGGGCCGGGCCCGGGGTGGCCAAGACGGTCCACGGCGGTGCGCGCCGTGTCCATGTGCCGCTGATGGTGGCCCTGGTTGTAGGTGGACCAAGGGCTCCAGTCCGTGCCCCGGGAGGATATCCGGAAGGTCTCGTTCGCATTGCACTGCGCGTCGTAGGCACAGGCGTCGCTGACTTCGGCGTGCCAGTAGTCGTTGATCTGCCACAGACCACGGTCGGTGGACGGGGGCGTGTTGTTCGTGACGTTGTACGCCTGCGGATTGCAGCTGGACTCCGCCAGGGCGACGGCGACGGCGGTCACCAGGCTCTCGCCCCGGAAGCCCGCGTTGTACCCGACCTCCGCACACAGGTCGCTCGCGGCGGCGGCGGAGGCCGGCTGTGTGACACCGGCCGTGATTCCCGCCGCCACACACACGGAGACGAACGCGGACGGAATGACGCGGTGGGGCGCCCTTCGAGCGCGCTGCGCGGCTCTCACGCCTTGCGCAGGCGGTCGATGACGCCGTTGATGTCGTCCTGCAGCAGATTCCGGCGGACCCAGTGGCCGCCGTCCACCTCGTGTTGCTCGTAGGGGATGCCCGCGCGATCGAGGTGCCACTTGAACTCCCGCTGGGTGGCGAGCACCACGGTCTCGTTGGCGTAACCCTGGATGTCCTGGGGGCTGGTGCCGGCGACCAGGAAGACCCGCTTGTGCCGGTAGCTCTCGACGCGCTCGCACGGGTTGTCCGCGCTGACCCGTGCCTGGTCCCACAAGGGCACGCCGTAGATGCTGCCGCCGCCCAGTTCCACCGCGGCGGAGGAGGCGTTGGCCCAGTGGGTCACCACGTCACCATTGCCCCCGCGCAGGTTGGCCGGGCCGGAGTGGGCGCTGACCGAGGCGAAGTGGCCGTAGTACTTGGCCGCGTACTTCAGGGCGCCGAAGCCGCCCATGGAGAACCCGGAGACGGCACGGCCGTCGTACTCGGCGTAGGTGCGGAAGTTCGCGTCGATCCACGGGATCAGCTGCGCGATGTGGAAGTGCTCCCAGTTCCGGGCGCCGACATTGGAGCTCACCGCGTTGGAGTACCAGCCGGCGCGCCCGCCATCGGGCATCACGACGATGAGGTCCTTCCAGGCCGTCAGACCCCGGATGTCGTGGTGCGCGTCGAAGGTGATGAAGTCCTCCAGGCCACCGTGGAGCAGGTAGAGAACGGGGTAGCGGCGCCCGCTGGTGTGGTAGCCGTCGGGGAGCAGCACGTTGACGGCCGGGGTCCAGCCGCCGATGGCGGAGGTCTGGAACCGGTAGTACCACATCCGGTGATCCTGCTCGCCGCGTTCCGTGATGCGCAGGCCGAATCCGTCGCCGACCGCCGAGGCCGCCGACGCCGACGCGAGAACGCCGCCGGCTCCCAGGGCCACCGCGGCGGCGAGCCCGCCGGCGGACTTGAGGATGCTTCGGCGGGTGGGGTTCTGCGTGGTCAAGGTGACCTCCTGTGGGCGAGCTGGCTGGGGATCCGGCTGCCGTCCCAGCGGCACCGGCGGTTCGGAGGCTAGTGATCCCCGCCCGGGAGGAGTATCCGGAACCTTACGGACTGACAGAACCGGCTCCCGTCCTCTAAGGCCCGTGTGATGCCGTGAAGGCAACTCCCTCCGCGCCGCAATGATCTGGATCGACGACGTGATCCTGACGGGGCTGACGGGCCTGACCGGCAAAGCATCGCGGGCCTTAGCGGGAGGGGCCGCGGGTGACCATCCGTAATTCTCCGGATCCCCGGGCCGTGTCCCTCTCGGTAGCTTTCAGCTCGATCCCACGTGACCCAGCGCGACCGCGGCGGGTCCCCCTTTCCGCAAGCGCCTCGTACCGCTACCGACCGACCAGGAGCCCGTTGTGAGCGCACATCATCCCTCCCGCAGAGCGCTTCTCAGAGCCGCCGGTGGACTTTCGGCTGCGATGTCCCTCGCAGGCGCACACGTCCTCGCGACGGGCTCCCGGGCCAGTGCCGCCGGAAACGGCAACCGCATCGGTCTCCGCTCCGCCCAGCCCATCCAGTCGGACGTGGGCGGCCCGATCACCCGCGACGAGATCCTTCTCCGTGCCCAGCACTGGGTGGATCTGAACGTCTACTACAACCAGGACGACTCCCACCCGGACCTGGAAGGCAGGCACTACCGCACCGACTGCTCGGGCTTCGTCTCGATGGCACTGCACTTGTCCTGGTCCCCCAGTACGGTCACCCTGCCCGAGTTCCTGGACCTGATCGCCTGGGAGGATCTGGAGCCCGGGGACGCCGTCGGCACCCTCGGGCCGGGAACCGGCGGCGACGCGGGACATGTCGTGCTGTTCGCCGGCTGGGCCAACCGCGAGCACACACGCTTCTTCACCATGGAGGAGATGGGCGGGGCAGGGTCCGTCAGATATGAGCGGCCGATCAACTACACCACGAGTGGGGGTCTGTTCACCGCCAGTCCGTACCGCTACAAGGGGGTTGTCGAGGCTCCTTCTCACCACGCCGTCAGCCCGGCCGAGACGGGCCGCGTGGTGTCGGCACGGTCGGCCGACGGCCGGCTGGAGACCTTCGCGGCCGGAGCTGACGGGGTGTACCACGCCTGGCAGACCGAGGTGAACGGCGGCTGGTCGGCCTGGCGGCCGCTCGGCGGTCCTCGAAACGCGCAGATGACGATCGTGCCCAACGCCGACGGTCGGCTGGAGCTGCTGGCGATCAATGGCGACATCGCCCAGCACATGTATCAGACCGGCCCGTCCAGGGACTGGTCCGGCTGGCAGGGATTCGGCACCGGTGGTCGGTATGTCGCCGCCGGAACGAATGCCGACGGCCGTATCGAGGTCTTCGCTTCCGGCCCGAAGGGCGTCTACCACAGATACCAGACCGCGCCGAACGCCGGCTGGTCGGGCTGGGAGTTCACCGGTGGTGGTCCCGTCGACGCCCGTCTGGAAATGGGGAAGTCCCCCGAGGGACGCCTCGAGGTATTCGCTCTCAACGGCACGGTTTTCGAGCACCAGTACCAGCTCGCCCCCAACGGTGGTTGGTCCGCATGGGAACATTTCGGAGGCGGCGGCCACGATCTGACGGTGGACCACAATGCCGACGGGCGTCTCGAGGTGTTCGCCTCCGGACCGGAGGCCATTTTCCACCGATACCAGGAAAGCCCAGCCTCCTGGTCGGGCTGGGTGAGAACCGGCGGCCCGGCCAACTCGAACCTCACCAGCCAGCGCACCGCCGACGGCCGGGTGGAGGTCTTCGCGATCAGCAACGAGATCGCCGTCCACGCCTGGCAGACCGGGATCAACGCCCCCTTCAGCGACTGGGTCACCATCGGCACCGGCGGCACGGACATCACCGCCGCCACCAACGCCGACGGCCGCATCGAGGTCTTCGGGACCAGCCATGCGGGCGTCTACCACACCTGGCAGACCGGCTTCTCCGACTGGGCCCAGTGGGCGTGGCTCAACGGCCCCGGCCCCGCGATCAACTGACAGTGGTGGGCGGCCCAGCCAGTCCCACGGACACGAAGGAGACGACGGATCACATGCGCGTCACGACAACGCTTCTGCTCGGCGGGGCCCTTGCCCTCGCCCCCCTCACCCCGGCGACCGGCGCCCTGGCCGCCACCTCCGGCCCTGCCGGCCAGGCGAGGACGTACGACGCCGTCCAGTCCTTCCGGAACCAGGCCACGAGCCAGTGTATGGACGACACCAGCAACGGCTTCCGCACCTGGAGCTGCAACGGCTCGAATCCGCAGCAGTGGAGCGTGCACGTCTGGGGTGACGGGACGCGTCAGCTGATGAACATCAACACCGGCCGCTGCATCGAGGACACCAACAGCGGCTTCCGCACCGCGGTCTGCAACTCCAGCCCGGAGCAGAGCTGGTGGATCAAGGTCTGGGACGACGGCACCGTCCGCTTCCAGAACCAGCACACCTCGCGCTGCATCGACGACAGCTCCCAGGGCTTCCGTACCTGGGCGTGCAACAGCCTTCCGTACCAGAGCTGGTCCTGAGCCCGATGTCGAAGCACGGCGAAGCCACTCCCCTTCCGGTAGTTCCGGTAGTTCCGGCAATTCCGGCAGACGTTTCCCTCCACGAGGAGCAGGTTCGATGAAGTTGAAGCTGACCGCGTTACGACTCTCGCTCGTCCTCGGCGTGGCCGGTGCGCTCCTGACGGTGCCCACGGCCGCACAGGCACAGGCGCAGGCGCAGACCCCGGCCCAGGCGACCGCGGACCACTCCGCCACGCTCGCGGCCCTGAACGAGCTCAAGGCGGGCGGCGGTCCCGGGGCGGGCGTGTACGCGGGGACCCGCGACGCCTCGTGGAACCTCTCCACCGGCACGGCCACCATCAACACCAACGATCCGATCGGCCCGGACGAGTACTACCGCGTCGGGAGCCAGTCGAAGACCTTCGCCGCCGTCGCCGTACTGAAGCTCGCGGAGGCGAACGGGATCGGCCTCGACGACCCCATCGAGCGGCACCTGCCCGGTGTGGTCTCCGTGAACGGCTACGACGGGAACCGGATCACCGTCCGGCACCTCCTCCAGCAAACCAGCGGCATACCGGTGAACGGCCTCCCGCTCGCACAGGCCGGCCCGGACGGCTCGTACACGCTCGCGGCCCTGGTGAAGGACGGACTGCGCTTCGCCCCGGCCTCCCAGCCGGGCGCGGCCTTCCACTACTCGAACACCAACTACGAGATCCTCGGCATGCTGATCGAGAAGATCACCGGCCTGCCCCTGCACCAGGCCGTCACCCAGCAGGTGATCCAGCCGCTCGGCCTGGCCCACACCCGCTTCCCCGCCCCCACGGACCGCGCCGTGCCGAGCCCGGCGATCCACGGCTACCGGGGTACCCGGATCGGCTCGTTCTTCTTCTGGTTGGACGGGACGGCGTTCGAACCGTCCACCTTCTACGGCTCCGGCGCCGTCATCTCCACGCTCGGGGACATGACCGCCTTCTACCAGGCGATCGTCGACGGCACGGCGCTGTCGCCCGCGAACCTCGCCGAGATGGAGAAGACCTTCGAGCTCGGGCAGCCCGGCTCGGGGAACGGCTACGGCCTCGGGATGGTGAAGATCGCCCTGCCCTGCGGCGGCACGGCCTGGGGGCACGATGGAGCCGTCCCCGGCTACTACTCGCAGACGCTCGTGACCGAGGACGGGCGGCACGCCTCCGTCATGACCAACGCGCATCTCGCCACAAACATCCCGGGCGCGCAGATGTACAAGACCCTGACCAGCGCCCTGTGCGAGACGCCGTCCTGACCCTGGTTCTGACCCTGACCCCGACCCGCCACAAGACCAGCCTCACAGAAGAGAGAACCACCGTGCGATTCCTGCTCCCCGGCGCGGCCGGCTTCCGCGCCGCGATTCGGGCCACCGCGCTGACCGCCGCCGCCGCGGCGACGGTCGCGGCGACGGCCCTCGCCGGCTCCGCGGCCCACGCCGCCGGCATCGCCGACGCCCCCACGATCCCGGCCTTCACCGACGGGCAGGGTCTGACCCAGGTCGCCGGAGCCACCGAGGTGAGCTCCGAGACCGACTTCACCCTCACCGTCACCACGCCGCAGCTCTCCGGCCGGCACAAGGTACGCGTCTTCCTGCCGAGCGGCTACTACGCCGAGCCGGGCAAGCGCTGGCCGGTGACGTACTTCCTGCACGGCGGTGGCGGCAACGTGAACGACGCCGCCGCGGCCCCGGCCCTGCGGGACGACCGGATGATCACCGTCGTACCGGACGGCGGCCTGAAGGGCTGGTACGCGAACTGGCACATGCAGAACACCGCCGAGGGCGCCGCCAACTGGGAGACCTTCCACCTCCTGCAGGTGGTCCCCTTCATCGACGCCAACCTGCGGACCCTGCCCGACCGCGGCCACCGTGCGGTCGTCGGCCTGTCCATGGGCGGCTTCGGGGCCCTGCACTACGCCCAGGCCCGCCCCGACCTGTTCGGGCGCGTCGCCTCCCTGTCCGGGGGCATCGACTTCGGCCTGTGGGAGGTCCGCGCCGCGGTGCTGGCCACGGAGCTCAACCTGACCGGCGCCTGGTGCGCCTCCACCACCTCGGGTACCGGCAACTGCACGGGCTACGGGCCGGTGGTGGACAGCGACGCGATCTTCGGCTCGCCGTACGCGATCTTCAACGACCGGATCTGGAACGAGGTCAACCCCGCCTCGCTCGCCAATCTGGGCAAGCTCGCCAACACCGGGGTCACCCTCTACACCGGAAACCAGGGGCTGATCGACGGCAAGACGGCGGTCGCCTCCACCAACGTCGCGAACCGCCTGAACCAACTGGGCATCCCGAACCGCTTCGTCAACTACGGCAACGGCTCCGCCCTGTCACCCACCTGCAAGGGCGACCACACCTACGGCTGCTGGGCCCCCGCCCTCGCCGACTACATCCCCCGCCTCGCGAACGAGTTCGCCCAAGCCGGCTGAGTGCCGAGCGGCGTGGCGCTACCGCGCCTCCGGCGGTTCGGGCTCGTTCGCGGTCGGCGGCAGCCCGGTGAGGAAGGTGCGGATCTCGTCGGCCTCGGGGACGGCGAGGGCGGTGTAGAGGTCAAGGGCCTGCCGGGCGTGGTCGTGGGCGAGGTCGATGCGACCGAGGTCCCGGTGGACGTGCGCCAGGCCGTCATGGGCACGTGCCTGCTCGGGCCGGTAGCTGAACTCGCGGGCGAGAGTCAGCGCGGAGTCGTGTTCGGCCGCGGCCCGGGCGAGGTCGCCCATGGACCGGGCTGCCTCCGCCAGGGCGTTGAGCGACTCGGCCTCGTCTCCGGGGAAGTCGAACCTGCGGCTCAGCTCCAGGGCGTCGCGGTGGTGGTGCCGGGCCTCGTCGTAGCGGCCTTGCCGTTGGTACAGCAGCCCGATGTTGTTCATCACGACGGTCTCGCCGATGCGGGATCCCGTCTCGCGGTACACGTGCAGCGCTTGCCGGTGGTGCTCGTGGGCGTCCTCGTACCGTCCTTGGCGTTCGTGGACGATGCCGAGGTCGGTCAGGCATCTGGCTTCGCCACCGCGGTCGCCGAGCTCCCGGAAGAGCGCGAGGGACTGCGCGCACTGGTCGTGGGCCCGGTCGTAGTCCCGCCGCCGCGTGGAGACGGTGCCGAGGGCCGCCAGTGCGCTGGCCGCGAGGCCCTGGTCGCCGATCTCACGCGCGAGGTCCAGGGCGTGCCGGAAGTGCTCGGCCGCTTGCTCGTAGTCGCCGTGCCACCAGAAGTACACCTGGCCGCGGTCGATGAGCGTACGGGCTTCGGCGGCTGCGTCGCCGCTCCCGCGGGCGGCTCGCAGGGCCAGGCCGTTGAGGGTCAGCGCATCGGCCTGGTGGGCGTGGCCCAGCAGGTAGCGGTGCAGGGTGGCGGCCAGTTGGCCGACGTGCGGGAGCCAGTCGTGCTCGGCTGCGTACTGGGCGGACGCCATGAGGTTCGCGCGTTCGCTGTCCAGCCAGGTGATCGCCTCGGTCTCGTCCTGCGGGGGCCAGGCCGGGGTGTCCGGCGCGGGGATGCGTGGCCTGCGGTTCTTGCCCTCGGGGTAGAGGTGGTCGATGGCCGTGCTCGCGGTGTGGAGATAGTGGTGGAACAGTCGACCGAGGGCCTCGCGTTGGGCGCCCAGGGGTTCCTGGGCGGCCGCGGTGGCGAGGGCGTGTTCGCGCAGCAGGTCGTGAAAGGTGTAGCGGCCGAGCTGGCGCTGGGTCAGGACGTGGGCGTCCAGGAGGTCTTCCAGGAGCGTCTCGGCCTCATCGAGCGGGAGGTCGGCCAGCGCGGAAGCCGCCTCGGGGCTGACGTCACGGCCCGGCTGGAGCCCCAGGAGCCGGAACATGCGTTGCTGATCGGGCGTCAGCTGCTGGTAGGACAGCGTGAACGCCGCTGCCACTCCTCGCTCCGAGGTGGCCAGCTCGGAGAGTCTGCGGCGCTGGTCGCGGAGCCGGTCGGCCAGGTATGCGACGGTCCAGCGGGGGCGATGGTGCAGGCGGGCGGCGGCGATGCGGACGGCCAGCGGCAGGAATCCGCACAACTGCAGGACATCGAGGACGGCCAGGGGTTCGGCGGCCGCCCGATCGCCGACGATTGCCGTGAACAGCTCCAGGGCGTCCGCGGCGGGCAGCACGTCCAGGGACAGGGCATGTGCCCCGTCCAGGTCGGTCAGCCGTCGGCGGCTGGTGATCAGGATGAGGGCGCGGGAGGATCCGGGCAGCAACTGGCGTACCTGGTCGGCGCCGAGGGCGTTGTCCAATACGGCCAGCACGCGGCGGCCGGAGAGTTCGGACCGCCACAGAGCGGCGCGATCGGCGACCGATGCGGGTATCTGCTGGGTGGGCACGCCGAGTTGTCCCAGGAGGATCTCGAGCGCGGAACCGGCGTCGAGCGGCGCCTGACCGGCGGTGTGCGCCTGCAGGTCGATGAAGAGCTGTCCGTCCGGGAAGTGGTCCGCGAGACGGTGCCCCGCGTGGACCGCGAGCGTCGTCTTGCCGACGCCGGCCATCCCGTCGATCGCCGAAATCGTCACGACGCCGCCCTTGTTGCCCGACCACAGGTGGATCAGGCCGTCGAGCTCGTCCTCGCGTCCGGTGAAGTCCGGGACGTCGTAGGGCAGGAAGTTGATCCCCTGGGGCTTCGCCGACGCGGTGACCGGCGGCCGCAGATCGGGGGCGTCCCGCAGGATGTCCTGTTCGAGCTTGCCGAACACGTGGCCGGGGTCCAGTCCCTGCTGTTCGGCCAGGGTCGCCCTGAAGGTTCTTGCCACGTCCAGCGCGTCGGTTTGGCGTCCGGCGCGGTGCAGGGCGAGCATCAGCTGGCAGCAGAGCCGTTCCCGCAAGGGGTTGGCGGCCGCGTGGACGGACAGTTCGTCGATGAGGTCATCGTGCCGCCCCCGGTCCAGTTCCAGCTCGGCCAGGCGCTCGACGGCGGTCAGCAGCTGCCCGTTCAGGCGCGCTCTGGCGCTCTGGACGTAGTGGGCGGTGATATCGGCCAGCGGTTCTCCCCGCCACAGCGCCAGCGCGGCACGTATCTGGTCCGCGGCGTCCCCCTGGTCGTCGGAGACGGCCGCCGCCTTGGCGGTCAGGCTGGTGAACTCGTCCAGATCTAGTTGCCCCGGCCCAGGGGTGATCACGTACCCGGCCGGCCGCGTGGCCAGCATCCCGTCGGCTTGCGAAGCGCGCAGCATCCGTCGGATCGCGGCGACCGTGGTCTGGATCTGTGCGCGGGCGGAGTCCGGCGGCAGCGGCCCCCACATCGCGTCGATCAGGCGATCCGTGCTGATCGCGACCCCGGCATGCAGCAACAAGTAGGCGAGTACCGCGCGATGACGGGGCGCCAGGCCGGACGCATCCGAACCGGGAGACACGGCCTCCACCGGGCCGAGGATCGTGAACCGCATGCCGTCACTCCAAGGGTCACCAGCGCGTGCATCGAGGAAGCATCGCGAATGTATCAAGATCAACCCGCATGGTTACCGGCATGTCACTCCACACCGTTGAACCGGAGACAGCGACCGGTGAAACCGCAGCTCTGTTCACCGCCACGCACCAGGCCCTGGGGGTCATCCCCAACCTGGCCAGGGTGATGGCCAACAGCCCGGCCGTACTGAAGGGGTACTTGGCCGTCGTCACCACCCTGAGCGCGGAGGGAACCCTGTCGGCGGCCGTGCGCGAGAGCATCGCGTTGCTGGTGGCGCAGGAGAACGGGTCCGACTACTGCCTGTCCCTGCACGCGTTCCGCGGGACCAGGACGGCCGGGCTGAGTGCGGCCGAGGCCGCCGGCGCTCGCCGGGGCCAAGCCGACGGCCCCTGGGCCGCCGCCGTCCTGGAGCTGGCCGCCTCGGCGGTCCGTGACCGCGGAACCGTTTCCGACGAGCAGCTGGCCGCGGCCCGGCACGCCGGCCTGTCCGACGGGCAGATCGTCGAGGTCATCGCCCATGTCGCTCTCAACGTCTTCACCAACTACCTCGCCACGGCCGCCCGTGCCGACGTCGACTGGCCGCTCGTGCGCCACACCGACTGAAGGAACGCGAACGCAAATGACACGGCACCACGCCCTGGCGCCATCGCGACGT
This sequence comes from Streptomyces sp. GL_148, assembly GCF_057834205.1. Classification (NCBI taxonomy): domain Bacteria; kingdom Bacillati; phylum Actinomycetota; class Actinomycetes; order Kitasatosporales; family Streptomycetaceae; genus Streptomyces; species Streptomyces sp. GL_148. Next base: position 511,066 of record NZ_CM174396.1, read on the forward strand.
ACAACCGACTCGAACACGAAGGCCATCACCTTGCCGACATCAGTACACGTCAATCCGCTCCAGCACGTCTCGGCCGCCGAAGCCGTCGCGTGGCATCAGGTCGTCGCGGCCTCGACGCTCCACGACCTGCCCGGAGTACCGGCGCCCGACCTCGGACAGATCCACTCCCAGCTCACTCGGCCCGCTCTGGGCAGCCACCGGCTGACCTGGCTGGCCACCGGTGCGGACGGCGTTCCGGTCGGAGTCGCCGGCCTGCGGGTGTTCACCTCCCCTGGCCAGGAGCACCTGGCCGAACTGGAACTCCACGTCGACCCCGCACACCGCCGTCGGGGAACCGGCTCCCTCCTGCTGTCGGCGGTCGTGGCAGCCTGCCGCGCCGAGAAGCGGCGCAGCCTGATCACCTCAGCTGCGGCCGACAGTCCGGGCCAGGCTTTCAGCGAACGATGGGGCTTCCGCCGAGCACTGACCTTGAATCACCTCATGCTGCGCCTCGACGGGACGGACCGGGCCGACCTGCTCCGGGTCGCCGGTGCCGAGCACCCCGGCTACCGGCTGACCGGCTGGACCGGAACGGTTCCCGACGGACTCGCCGCCGCTTTCGCCGCGGCCAAGAACGCGATGAACGACATGCCCGTCGGAGACCTGGACTACGGCAGTGTGGCGTGGGACGCGGATCGCGTTCGCGCCATGGCCGCGGTGGTCGCCGACCGCGGGGACACCCTGCTGACCGTCGCCGCCGTACACGACAGCGGCACCATGGCCGGCTACACCGAGATCCTGATCCCCCAGGGCTCCGGGCCTCGTGCCCAGCAGTACGACACGGCAGTCGTGCCCGAACACCGCGGCCACGGGCTGGGGTTGTGGGTCAAGGCCGCCATGGTGCGTCAACTGCGCGCCGAGTACCCCGGCGTCGTCGAGATCGAGACGGACAACGCCGACGACAACGTCCACATGCTGGCGGTCAACCACCGCCTGGGATTCAGCTCCTACCGGCGCACGTGCGAGCTCCAGCTCGACGTGCCCACGACCTGAACCATGACCTCCCGCACGCTCAAGAGCTCCGATCCTGCGGTGACCGTCATCGACCACCCGGTCGGCACGCGGTCATTCGACTGCGGGTTCGCCATCACTCACTTCGCGAAGGTGCTGCCATGAACGTCTCCTCCTCCACCCTCTCGCTGACCGTCGCCGACGTGGACGCCTCGCGCGAGTTCCTTTGCACCCACCTTGGCTACGGCGTGGCCATGGCTGACGACGGCTTCGTGTCCCTGACGCGCGGGGACGCCGCCGTCGACGTCGTCCTGCTCCGCGGAGGCACGGACGTCCTCCCGGCCGAGCAGCGCGACCAGCGGGCGGCCGGTCTGATCCTTGCGCTCACCGTTACGGACCTCGCGGCACAGGAGGCCCGGCTACGAGCGGCGGGCGCCCCCATCACCATGCCGCTGCGCGAAGAGCCCTGGGGCGAGCGGCTGTTCCAGATGACCGACCCGAACGGTGTCGTCGTCCAGCTCGTCGAATGGGCGGCCGCCGCCGACGCCACCGATCCGGCCGACGACGACGAGAGCGGCGCCGTGATCGTGGTCACGCCCTCCACCGACCACGTCACCATCTCTCCGAACGCGACCATGGCCGGTCTGGCGGCCCCCAGCCGCGGCAGCACCGAACTCAGCACCTGGACGGTCACGATGGACGCCGGCGCCACCGGCCCCGAGCACTCCATCAGCCGTGAGCAGGTCTGGACGGTCACCGCGGGCGCACTGGAGGTGACCTGCCTCGGCCGTACGGAGAAGGTCGCGGCCGGCCAGACCCTGATCCTGCCGCCGGGGCACCTCCGCCGGATCCACGCCCCGGAACAGACCGAGGCCCACGTCTCGATGCCCGCCGACGGGGTCGCGTCCGTTCCCGGTACCGAGGGCACCCGTGAACTGCCCTGGGCTCGGTAACTCAAGAGACACACGCTGATCGCGCCCACTGCCTCCGCCGTCTCAAGTGCAGGGGAAGGCAAGATCATTTCGCTACGCGGGCCCTCCCTCAGGACGGTCGGCCCGGCCAGGAAACCACGGAAACAGGAGATTCAAGAAGTGCGTGTGCTGTTGTCAACGTATGGGTCGCGCAGGGACGTCGAACCGCTGGTGGGGCTCGCGGTGCGGTTGCGGGAACTCGGCGCGGAGGTGCGGGTGTGCGCGCCGCCGGACGAGGACTTCGCGGACCGGCTGGCCGGGATCGGCGTGTCCGTGGTGGGTGTCGGCCAGTCGGCGCGCGCACTGACGACCTCGGCGCCGCCGCCGTCGAAGGCCAATCTGCCGCAGCGGGCGGCCGAGTTGATTGCCAGTCAGTTCGAGGTGATTCCCTCGGTGGCGGACGGCTGCGACGTTCTGGTGGCGACGGGCGCCATGCCGGCCATCGCCGGGGCGCGGTCGGTGGCCGAGAAGCTGGGCATCGGCTCTGTGTCCGTGATCTTCCAGCAGCTGACGCTGCCCTCGCCGCAGCGCCCGCCGCTGGCCTACCCGGGGCGGCCGTTCCCGCCGGAGGTGACCGACAACCGGGCCTTGTGGGAGCTGGACGCCCAGAGCATCAACGCGCTGTTCGGTGACGCGCTGAACACCAGCCGGGCGTCGATCGGCCTGCCCCCGGTGACCGACGTCCGCGACTATGCCTTCGGCGACCGGCCGTGGCTGGCGACCGACCCGGTGCTGGACCCGTGGCTGGAGACGCCGGACCTCGACGTCGTACAGACCGGCGCGTGGGTGCTGCCCGACGAGCGGCCGCTCCCGGTGGAGCTGGTGGCCTTCCTGGACGCCGGCGCGCCGCCCGTGTACGTGGGCTTCGGCAGCATGGCCGTGCGCGGAGGCGAGGAGGCGGCCCGGGTGGCCATCGAGGCGGTGCGCGCGCAGGGTCGTCGGGTACTCGTAGGGCGCGGCTGGGCGGATCTGGGCGTCATCGACGACCGGGACGACTGCTTCGCCGTGGGCGAGGTCAACCATCAGCGGTTGTTCGCACGAGTGGCTGCCGTCGTGCACCACGGTGGCGCGGGTACGACGACGACGGCCGCTCGGGTCGGCGCTCCGCAGGTGGTGGTTCCCCAGTTGGCGGACCAGCCGTACTGGGCGGGCCGGGTGGCCGAGTTGGGCATCGGCGTAGCCCACGACGGCCCGGTTGCGACCGCCGATTCCCTGTCGGCCGCGCTCAAGACGGCCCTGGAACCGGAAACCGGCAGCCGGGCGAAGGCCGTGGCCGACACGGTCCGCGCCGACGGGGCGATGTTGGCGGCAAGACTGCTCCTCGACACCGTCGGCTGAGAAAGACGAGACGGGCCCGCGAGTCCCCGGCACGCCCACGCCGCCCGAGCGGGCGCCCGCCCGACGTCCGGCAGTGCGGATGCGGCGAACCGCGGCCGGGCGTTCCCCCGCTCATCAATGCCACCCGATACAAGAAATGAGAGACTCGACATGCGCGTGCTGTTGATGGCGTACGGATCCCGCGGCGACATCGTGCCGCTGGCGGGACTGGCTGCGCAGTTGCGGAAACTCGGCGCGGAGGTACGCGTGTGCGCACCGCCGGACGAGGAGTTCGCGGAACTGCTGGCCGGTGTCGGCGCGGAACTGGTGCCCTTCGGGCGGGACGTGCGCGCGCTGCGGACGGGAGCGCCGCCGTCGGACGCGGCCGCGTTCGCGGCCGAGCTGGTCGCCGCGCACTTCGACACGGTCGGCAAGGCGGCCGAAGGTTGTGACGTGCTGGTGGCGAGCGGTCTGATGCCGGCCGGCGTCCGCTCGGTGGCCGAGAAGCTGGGCATCCGCTATGTGTACGCGGGCTTCCATCCATTCGAGATGCCCTCCGAGCACTACCGGCCGTCGGGGCGGCCCGGCCCGCCGGCTCCGCCCGACATGACCGACAACCAGGCCCTGTGGGACCTGGACGCCCAGAAGGTCAACGCCCTTTACCTCCAGCCCCTCAACGCCCACCGCGCGGCGATCGGCCTCGCGCCGGTGGACAACGTCCGCGACCACGTGTTCACGGAACGGCCGTGGCTGGCGGTGGACCCGGTCCTGGGCCCGTGGGAGCAGCTGACGAATCTCGACCTCGTGCAGACCGGCGCATGGATCCTGCCCGACGAGCGCCCCCTGCCCGCTGATCTGGAGGCGTTCCTGGACGCCGGCGCGCCACCGGTGTACGTCGGCTTCGGCAGCATGCCCATGACTACGGCCTCCGACATCGCCCGCACAACCGTCGAGGCGGCCCGCGCACAAGGCCGCCGCGTGCTCGTCTCCCGCGGCTGGGCGGACCTGGGCCTGGTGGACGACGCGGACGACTGCTTCGCCGTCGGTGACGTCAACCACCAGTCCCTGTTCCGCCGGGTCGCGGCCGTCGTCCACCACGGCGGCGCGGGCACCACGACCACGGCCGCCCGGGCCGGTGCACCCCAGGTGGTGGTGCCCCAGTTCGTGGACCAGCCGCACTGGGCGGCCCGCGTGGCCGAGCTCGGCATCGGCGCGGCACACGACGGCCCGACGCCGACCTTCGATTCCCTGTCGGCCGCACTCAGGACGGCCCTGGCCCCCGAGACGGAAGCGCGGGCGAAGGCCGTCGCGGGCACGATCCGCACCGACGGGGCGGCGGTGGCCGCGGAACTGCTCCTCGACACGGGCCGCGCCGCGCCGATGAGCCACGAACAGATCTCCGGCATTGCGCATGCAGGCCACCCGATAAAGTCTCCGCTCGACGACGACTCGGTCGGCCGACTGCTCGAACACAGCCTCCCGCGAGGCGACGAGCGCGTGCTCGACCTCGGATGTGGCACGGCGGAATGGCTTCTGCGCGCCCTGGCGACGCGCCCGCACCTGCACGCCGAGGGCGTCGACGTCTCCGAGGTCTCCCTGATGCAGGCCCGCCGGGCAGCGAGCGCACGGGGAGTCGGCGAGCGCCTGGTCCTCCACCAGCAGGAGGCCGCGGGCTTCGGCTCGCCACAGCCGTTCGACCTGGTGATCAGCGTCGGCGCCACCCATGCCTTCGGCGGTCTCCTCCCCACCCTCGCGGCGGCCCGCAAGCACCTGGCCCCCGGCGGCCGCGTTCTGATCGGCGAGTCGTTCTGGGACCGCGCCCCTTCACCAGCGGCCGTCGAGATGTTCGGTGACCTCGCAGACCTGGCGACCACGGTGGACCACGTCGTCGCCGACGGATGGACCCCTGTCCACGGCCACGTCAGCACCCGCGGTGAGCTGGACGCCTACGAATGGGCCTGCTGGGGCTCCCTGGCCGCATGGGCACTGGACCACCCCGCCGATCCGGCTCGAGCACAGGTACTGGAGACGGCCAACGCCGCGCGTTCGCAGTGGCTGCGCGGGTACCGGGACAGCTTCGGCTTTCTCTGCCTGGTCCTGCGTCAAACATCGGAGTGATCGTGCAGGGCCGCCGGTAAGCCCATTCGTCACGTGGACCACCCGGAAGGCGCGCGCGGATCCGGGGCGTAGGCGCAGTAGGTCCCCGTGCTGATGGTGCGGTCGAGGTGGTCACCGAGCGCCGGGCAGGCGTCGCGGAGGCGGCCGATGGCCTTGCGCACGGCCTGCGTGACGGCGGCCCGGGCCCGTTCGGAGGCCGCGCCGGCGTGCCGGTCCCGCCCGCCGAGTCCGAGGGCCCGGGTGAGTTCGCTGATCAGGAATTCACGTTCGAGGCCGGTTTGTTCCTGCCTGGCGATGTCGTTGTCGGCGCGGGCGTCTTCGATGTCCTCCTCGATCTCGGCCAGCCGCCGCCGGTACATCCGCTTGGCGCGGTCGTCCAGCAGGGGGCCGAGGTCGCCGACGCGGGAAAGCCTGCAGGCGGCGGTGGGATCATCGCTGTCGGCGGCGACCAGGTCGAGGACGTGGAACTCCCGGCCCGGCGCGGCGAAGAGCCGGGCGAGGTGGTGCATTCCTTTGCCGTCGCGGACGGTCATGCTCCGACCGTCGAAGACGACCCTCCAGTAGTCGCCTTCCCGGACGAACGTATCCGGCTCTGCCGTTTCCGCCTGGACCTCATCGGTCGCGGGCGCCTGGGCGATCCGTTCGAGCTCGGTACGCGCCGCCGACCGTTCGAGGCTCTCGGCCCGGAGATTGCCCAGGGCGCGCTGGGCGTCCGCGAGCCGAAGCCGGCACTCGGCCGTCTCGTAGGGGGCGCCGACCTCGCTCCAGGCACGAGCGGCATCAGTGAACAACTCCGACGCACCGGCCGCATCACCTTCGGCGAGCAGGAGCTCGCCCCGAGCTCGCCGTGCCGATGCGGCGAGTGCGGTGCTTTCGAAGCGGACGGCCACCTCATCGAGCTCGCGGGCCGCGACCCGCGCCGTCTCCAGGTCGCCGCGGGCGACGGCGATCCTGACCTGCGCGTCCAGCAGCGGTGCCCGCCGCAGCCCGGAGGTGGGGGGCAGTTCCTTCGACGGCACCGGCAGTGGCCGGGCCAGCGCCTCCCGAATCGCGGCGGCCGCCATGTCGGCGTCGCCGCCGGCGAGCCGGACGAGCGAAAGACCGGGTTCGGGATCCCACCCGAGGCGATGGGCGGCGAGCAGCGCCTCTTCGGCTCCGGGAAGGTCTCCGCGCCGAAGCCGGATCCGGCCCAGTTCCGTCAGCGGCCAGCCCAGCTCGCGCCGCACGTAGGGACGCAGCTCGTCGCACGCCAGCAGCACCTGCTGCTCGGCGTTCGCGCACTGGCCCCGCAGGCGCAGGATCTCGGCCCGGTGCACCCGGCACCGGCCGTGCAGGCTGCCGATCGCGTTCGTGCGCGCCCACCGCTCCATCGCCTCGGTCCACTGCTCGGCGAGGTCGTACTGGGCCAGGCCCTGTAGTGCGCAGACCAGTTCGCAGTAGACGACTCCGGTCGACAGTGCGTCGAGATCGCCGGCCATCACCGCCGTGCCGGCTTCGTCGAGAAGCTCCAGGCCCCTTTCGACGTCGCCGTCGAGAATCACCAGCCGGGCCTGGGCCACACGCCCGATCGCCGCTGCCGCCGGGTCGGTGTGCGAGCCGGTCTCGATCGCCTTGTCGGCCCAGTCCCGTGCCGCGTCGAGGTCGCCGCTGAGGAGTCGCTCGAAGGTGCGCACTGCGGCGAACCACGCGTGGACGGGTGTCGCCGTCGCAGGGTCGAGGAGGCGTTCCGCGCGATGCAGCCACCCGCGTACCGGAGCCATGAGCGCGGTGTCGAACAGCAGGTGCATGGCGACCCGGACGGCGGCTCCGGCCGCGCTGTTGTCCTCGCCGAGCCGGGACAGCTCCTCGTGGAGCCGCTCCCAGGTCTCGATCGCGACGTCGAGGTGTCCTGCGGCATAGGCGACGGCGGCGAAGTCCGCGAGCTCCGCCGGGCCGAGCCCGTCCGCCTCCCGGACCTCCAGGTAGGCGGCGTAGGCGTCCACCCACGCTCCACGGGCCGCGGCGTTCCGCGCCCGCCCCAGGGCGATCGCTTCGCCGGAGGTATGGGCCACGGACGTCTTCCTTCCGTCCCGGGGAAGGCGGGTTACAGCGGTAACAGTCGCGCTTACGCCTCCATGGTGAGCCACAAATCCAGTGGAGGACATCATGGACACCGTCACAGTCAACGACATCCGGCTGGAACACGAGATCCGGGGAGCCGGGGAGCCCGTCCTGCTGATCAGCCCGGTCCTCCCCGACGGATTCCTCCCGCTCATCACCGAACCGTCACTCACCGAGCGTTACCGTCTCATCACCTATCACAAGCGGGGGTGGAGCGGCAGCACCCATACCCCCGGGCCGGTCGGCGTAGCCGATCACGTCGCGGATGCCGTCGCACTGCTCGACCATCTCGGCATCGACCGTGTGCACGTGGCAGGGCACTCGACAGGCGGGGCGGTCGCCGCCCAGCTCGCCCAGGACCACCCCGACCGGATCACCACGGTCGCCCTGCTGGAGCTCTCCCTCTTGTCGGTGCCCGCGGGCGAGGCGTTCTTCGCGCAGGCCGCGCCGGCGTTCGAGGCGTACGCCGACGGCGATCCCGAACGCGCCTTCGAACTGTTCCTGTCCCTCGCCGGCGGAATGGACTGGGAACGCTGCCGAACCCTGCTCGACGAGCGCATGCCGGGCAGCGTCGCACAAGGAGTCAAGGACGCCGACACACTCTTCGGGATCGAACTCCCGGCCCTGGCCGAGTGGCGGTTCGGCCCCGACAACGCCGCAGCGATCCGCCAACCGGTGCTGTCCGTACGGGGCAGCAACACCCAACCACTGTGGGTCGAGGTCGCCGCGTTCCTCCGCTCGAACGTGCCCCACGTCGAGGAGTGCATCATCGACGGCGTGGGCCACCTGCTCCACATCGAACGGTCCCGACCGGTCGCCGAAGCCCTGGCCGGGTTCCTGACCCGTCACCCGATCACACCCTGACCACGGACCACGGCCCCCAGGCCGAACAGGGCCAGGAGGTTCGTGCAGACCTGCCGGCCACCCCCGGGCCTCATGAGTACAGCCTGCCCCGCCCGGAGGGATGGCCGCCACTCAGGTTCACCGATCCCCGCGGACGTCCGGCCGCCGCCTGCAGCGGGTATGGATGCGGACACGGCGGGCCGCCCCCGCCGCCCGACGAGTCTGGAGCGCCGCATACCCCATGAGCACCAACCCCGCGGAGGCTCCCCGGATCTCCCGTCAGGAATTCGACGCCCTCTTCGCCTCGGTCCGTACGTGGGGCCGCTGGACCCCGGCTGACCGCGGCGCCTGGAACCGGGTCACCCCGGACCACGTACGACGGGCGGCCACCCTCGTCCGGGACGGTACGGCGGTATCCATGGGGCTGCCCTGGAACACCCGGCCCGGCCCCGACAACACCAGGCCCGCCCTGCACTACATGTCCGACCTCGGTGATGTGGAGCCCCCGGAACCGGCCGCCCACAAGGACTTCCTCGCCGTCGACTACCACGGCAAGGGGGTCAGCCACGTCGACTCGCTGTCACACATCGCCTACCGAGGGCTGCTCTACGAGGGACACCCGGCACGCGAGTTCATCGGCGCCGGCGGCGCCCGCTTCGGCTCGGTGGCGGCGCTCGGCCCGCTCGTCACCAAGGGCGTGCTCCTCGACCTGCCCGTCGTCCTCGGGGCCGACTGGCTGGAGCCCGGACACGCGGTCCGCGCCCGTGACGTCATCGCCGCCGAGCGGGCGCTCGGCGTCGGGATCGACGACGGATGCGCGGTGCTGCTGCGCTCCGGCCGGTTCCGGCGCCGTCGCGAACGGGGCCCATGGGACGTCGACGCGGCGAGCGCGGGCTTCCACGTGGACGCGATGCCGCTGCTGGCCGAGCGTGCGATCAGTCTGCTCGGCGCGGACGGTGACAGCGACGTACGGCCCTCCCTCGTCGAGGGCCTCCACTCTCCCGTCCACGCCCTGGCCATCTCGGCCATGGGTGTGCCCCTGCTGGACAACCTGGACCTGGAGGCGCTGTCCGCCGCGTGCGCCGAAGCGGGACGATACGAGTTCATGATCGTCGTGACACCCCTCAACGTCCCCGGCGGGACGGGATCACCGGTCAATCCAGTCGCTCTCCTGTAAAGCTTTGAATAGCCAGGAATATACTCAAAACGCACCGATGCGACTTTCATCGCACGGACTGCACATACCTGCACAGGCACAGACCAGCTCGGACGCGCGCCGGCAAGGGGAAGTGATGCAGATGGGGGTCACGGGAGAGCAGATCGGTCCCGCACGCTCCCGTGAGCGGTTCCTGGTGGGCGAGCCGGTCGCGACCGGGATACGGACTGCGATCCTGAACTCGTGGCTGCGCTGTCGGCTGCTGGGACTGTCACCGGACCAGACCGAGCTGCCCTACCGGGACGACTTCGACCCGGACAGCCGACTCGTACGTGCCGCCGGACCCGTCCTCGACCAGTTGCAGTCCCGGTTCTCCGACAGCCGGATGAACATCTCCGTAGCCGACGCGACCGGCACGGTGCTCCAACGCCGCTTCGGCGATCCCTCCCTGGCCCGGAGCCTTCCCCCCATCCAGAGCGTCCCGGGCTTCGTCTTCGCCGAACGGTTCGCGGGGACCAACGGCATCGGCCTCGCGCTGGCCGAGCGAGGCCCCATCCAGGTCTACGGCGCGGAACACTTCGCCGAACGCGCCCAGTCGAACGCCTGCTGCGCCATACCCATCCGCGATCAGATCAGCGGGCGCATCGCGGGCGTGCTCTGCTTCGGCTACCCGCACTCCTACGAGCGCCCAGCCCTCGCCGTCCTGCTCCGCCGGGCTGCCGCGACGATCGAGCGGCGGCTGACGCAACAGCGTTCGGCGCGCGAGCGCGGGCTGCTGCGGGCGTACCTCGATGCCGAACGGCGCACCCTGCCGGGCAGGGGCGCCCAGGACGGGCAGTTCGCCGGCCCGACCGTCCCGGCCGAGTCGGCCGGACTGGACGAGCTGGACGAACTGGTCGGTCCCGAGCTGGACCCGCACGATCAGGCGATCCTCAAGGACAGGGCTACCGAGCTGATCTCCTCGTTCCGGCAGGCGGCCGTCGACGTGGCACTCCCGCACGGCCGGGAGGCCACCTTGCTGAGCCGCCCGGTCACGAGCCGCTCCGGGGTGGAGGGAATGGTCGTCGAGGCCGTGCTCAGGAGCAGCAATCCGCCGGTCCACCACCTCTCCGTCTCACCCCGCACCGACCCCTCCCACGTCGGCCCCTCCCACGTCGACTCCTCCCGCGTCGGACCGCCGCCCGCCCAACCGCCACCCGGCACCGCCGAGCCCCGCCCCGCCACCGTCCGCGGCCTGGTGCTGGTGGGTGAGCCGGAAGTCGGGAAGTACGCCGTCGAGGCGCGGCGCCGCCTGGAACTGCTGGCCGAGGCCAGTACCCGCATCGGCACCACCCTGGACGTGAGCCGCACCGCCCGGGAGCTCGCCGAGATGGCGGTCCCGGCCCTGGCCGACTACGTCACCATCGACCTGCCCGAGGCGGTGCTGCGCGGGGACGACCCCGCCAGTCCCGGGACCGATCTCTACCGAACGGTGGTCCACGGCATCCGCGACGACTGCCCGTTCTACCCGGCCGGACGGCACGTGGAGCTCCGCCCCGGGAATCCGATCATGCGCTGCCTGACCGAAGGGCACGCGTTCCTGGAGCCCGACCTGAAGTCCGCCGCCGGCTGGATCGCCCAGGACCCCGAGCGCGCCCGGCGGGTCATGGCACACGGCGTGCACTCCCTCATCGCCGTCCCGCTGCTCGCCCGCGGAGTCCTGCTGGGCATCGCGAGCTTCTACCGCTCGCAGGACCCCGCCCCCTTCGGGGACGACGACAGCCGGCTGGCCCAGGAACTCGCGGCCCGCGCCGCCCTGTGCATCGACAACGCCCGCCGCTACACCCGGGAACACACCCTGGCCCTGGCGCTCCAGCGCAGCCTCCTCCCGCGCGGCATGCCCGAGCAGAGTGCCGTCGAGGTCGCCCACCGCTATCTGCCCGCCGAATCCGGAGTCGGAGGCGACTGGTTCGACGTCATCCCCCTGTCCGGCGCCCGCGTCGCCCTGCTCGTGGGCGACGTCGTCGGCCACGGACTGCACGCCGCCGCCACGATGGGGCGGCTGCGGACCGCCGCACGCAACTTCGCCGAACTGGAACTCGCCCCCGACGAGCTCCTCACCCACCTGGACAACCTCCTGGTGCGCCTGGACCGGGAGGAGGGCGACGACCCCACCGCGGGCAGCACCGGCATCGTCGGCGCCACCTGTCTGTACGCCGTCTACGACCCCACCTCGCGACAGTGCACCATGGCGCGGGCCGGCCACCTTCCGCCGGCCCTGGTCCATCCCGACGGCAGCGTGAGTTTCCCCGACCTGCCCGCCGGGCCCCCGCTGGGCCTGGGCGGTCTCCCCTTCGAGACGGCCGAGATCGTGCTACCCCGGGGCAGCACGCTCGTCCTCTACACCGACGGGCTCGTCGAGGACCGCCACCGCGACATCGACGCCGCCCTCGAGCAGCTGCGGCAGAGCCTGGCCCACGTGGACCGGAGTCCCGAGGACACCTGCCGGGCGGTCATGGACGCCATGGCGCCCGCGCATCCCTCGGACGACATCGCCCTGCTCGTCGCCCGCACCCACACCCTGCCCGCCGACCGGATCGGGGCCTGGAACCTGCCGGCCGATCCCGCGCGGGTCTCCGACATCCGTGCCGCCGCGACCCGCCAGCTGGCCGACTGGGGGCTGGACGAGCTCGCGTTCGCCACCGAGCTGCTGCTCAGCGAGCTGGTCACCAACGCCATCCGCTACGGCAGCGAGCCGATCCAGGTACGCCTGATCCACGACCGCGCCCTGATCTGCGAGGTCTCCGACGGCAGCAGCACCGCCCCGCACATGCGGCGGGCCGCCACCACGGACGAGGGCGGGCGCGGCCTGTTCCTCGTCGCACAGCTGGCCCAGTCCTGGGGCACCCGCTACACCCCCCACGGCAAGGTCATCTGGGCCGAATGCGCGCTGGATGCGGCGTAACCACCGTCATTCACGTGATTGTTCCCCGGCCCCCATTAGCATCCTCCCTGTCCCACCCTCCCGAGAGGGGATCCGAGGTCGGCCCCGGAGACGTCCGTGCATGACGCCCATGACACTTCCGACACCTCGACGAGCCGCCCGTCCGGACACGCCGGAAGCGAACCGCTCGTGCGGATACGCGGTCTCGGCAAGCGGTTCGGCGGCACCGTCGCACTGGACGCGGTCAGCCTCGACCTCCACCGCGGCAGCGTGCTCGCCCTCCTCGGCCCCAACGGCTCCGGGAAGTCCACGCTCATCAAGGTCCTCGCCGGGGTCCACCAGGCCGACGAGGGCGAGGTCACGGTGGCCGGGCACCCTCTCGGGTCCGAAGCCGCCTCCGGAAGGATGTCCTTCATCCACCAGGACCTCGGTCTGGTCGAGTGGATGACGGTCGCCGAGAACATCGCCCTGGGGACGGGCTACCCGCGCCGCCACGGCCTGATCTCCTGGCGACGGACCCGGGAGCAGTGCGCCGAGGCCCTGCGGATCGTGGCCGGACACCTGGACTCCGACGCCCGGATCGCGGACCTCGCGCCCGCCGAGCGTTCCCTGGTGGCCATCGCCCGAGCCCTCGCGCGTCGGACGGAGCTCTTCGTCCTCGACGAGCCGACCGCCACGCTCCCCGCCGCGGACTGCGCCCGGCTCTTCGAGGTGCTGCACACACTGCGTGACCGGGGGCACGCCGTCCTGTACGTCAGCCACCGGCTCGACGAGGTGTACCGGGTCGCCGACACCTTCGCCGTCCTGCGCGACGGCCGCCTCGTCAGCGGTGGACCTCTCGCCGGGTACGGTCCCGCCCGTCTGGTCCATGACATCGCGGGCGGCGTACCGGCCCGGCGCGGGCCTGCCGCCGCCGTGCCCGCCGGCCGCCCTCCCCTGCTGAGTCTCGACGCCGTGACGACGCAGCGGACCCGGCCCATCAGCCTGGATCTGGCGCCCGGGGAGATCCTCGGCATGGTCGGGCTGACCGGCGCCGGCCACATGCACCTGGGCCGCGCCCTCGCCGGCGCGCTGCCCCTGCTCGGCGGGCGGGCACTGCTCGACGGCCGGCCGTACCGCCCGCGCACCGTGGCCGCCGCCCTCCGGCGGGGAGTCGGCTTCGTGGCCGCCAACCGCCAGGAGGAGGGCTGCGCCCCTGATCTGACGGTCCGGGAGAACTTCCTGGCCAACCCCCGGGCGGCCGGTGTCCCGGCGTGGCGCTGGCTCGGGCCCCGGCGTGAGCGGCGCGAGGCCGCCGCCCTGATCGAACGGTTCTCGGTGCGCCCCCTCGACAGCGAGGTGCCCATCGCCACCCTGTCCGGCGGCCATCAGCAGAGGGTGGTGCTGGGCCGGTCGCTCCGCGGGCGGCTGCGGCTGCTGATCCTGGAAGAGCCGACCGCGAGCGTGGACCTCGGTGCCAAGGCGGCGATCCACCGGTTGCTCGACGAGGCGGCCGCCGGGGGCCTGGCGGTCCTGCTGGTGTCCACCGACTTCGAGGAGGTCGCGGACCTCTGCCACCGCGCTCTGGTCTTCGTACGCGGTTCGGTGGTGGCCGAGCCGGCGGGCGGCGCCCTGACACCTGCCGAACTCACCCGTGCCGCCTCGGCCATGCCCGCGATCACCGGAAGCACGACGGCCCCGTGACCCCCTGGTCCCCGCGCGGGCACATCATCGGGAACTACGGCCTGCCGGCCTTGACCGCCCTGCTCTTCCTGGTCTTCTCCGTCGTCCTGCCGGACACCTTCCCCACCCGGGACAACGTGTCCTCGATCCTCTCCAACCAGTCGATCCCCGCCCTCCTCGCACTCGGGGCGACGATCCCCATCGCCACCGGCAAGTTCGACCTGTCCATCGGGTACGGGCTGGGCCTGGCACACGTGCTGGTGATGTACCTCATCGTCGAGGAGGGGACGCCCTGGCCGCTCGCCGCTCTCGCCGTCGTGCTCGGCGGGGCCCTGGTCGGCGCCCTGAACGGTGCCGTCGTCGAATTCGCCCGGATCGACTCCTTCATCGCCACGCTCGGCACCGGCAGCATCATGTACGCCCTCACCGGATGGCTCACCGACGGCAGCAGGATCGTTCCCGGCCCGGAAGGCCTGCCGGCCTCCTTCACCGGCCTCTACGACGCCAGGTTCCTCGGTCTGCCGGTGCCCGCCTTCTACGTCCTCGCCGCCGCCGTCGTCCTCTGGGTGGTGCTGGAACGGCTGCCGTTCGGCCGGTACCTGTACGTCGTCGGCTCCAACCCCCGCGCCGCCGCCATCATCGGCATCCCCACCCACAGGTACTCCGTCTACGCCTTCGCCGGATCGGGGCTGGTCGTGGGCATCGCGGGGGTCCTGCTCGCCGCGCAGCAGCAGATCGGCAACCCGAGCGTCGGCCTGGACTACCTGTTGCCCGCCTTCGTCGGCGCATTGCTCGGCTCAACCACGATCACGCCCGGCCGCGCCAACGCACTCGGAACCCTCGTGGCCGTCAGTGTGCTCGCCGTCGGCCTCGCCGGGATCGGCCAGCTCGGCGCCCAGTTCTGGGCCACGCCGCTGTTCAACGGGGGCACGCTGCTGATGGCGGTCGGCCTGGCCGGCTACGCGGCCAGGCGGCGGCTGCGCACGCGGGCCACGGCGGACCGCCACCCGCCCGACGAACCTTCCGGGCCATCGGCGGCGCGGGCAGCCGAAGCCCGGTAGACCCAGCAACCCCCGGTCAGGAGCACCGTGTACCCGAATCGGACCAGCGTCCTCGCTGCCGCAGCCCTTTGGGCGGCCGCCGCCACCCTCGTCGCGGGCTGCGGAGGCGACTCGTCGCGGACCTCCGACTCGGCCGCCGCCCCGGTCTCTGCCTCGCCCTCGGCCGCCGGCTGCCCGGCCGCACTCGTGCGAGCCAAGGAGGCCGTCGAGCGGGCCGAGCGTACGGGCCTCTCCTGGGACGGCCCCACGACCGGACCCGAGGCGGTGCCCGACAAAGTCATCGTCTATGTGGCCCAGACCATGACCAACCCCGGTGTCGCCGGAGTCGCCAAGGGCGTCCGGGAAGCCGCAGCGGCCATCGGCTGGCAGGTTCGGGTGATCGACGGGGACGGCACCCCCGCGGGTATCCAAGCCGCGCTCAGCCAGGCGGTCACCCTCAAGCCCTCGGGCATCGTCATCGGCGGCTTCGATCCCCTGCTCACCGCGCAGCAGACTGCGCGGGCAGCGGCCGCAGGCATTGCGCTGATCGGCTGGCACGCGGTCGACTCCCCCGGACCGAGTACGAGTCCCCGGCTGTTCACCAACGTCACCACGAAGGTGGAGGAGGTCGCGAGGGTGAGCGCTGACTGGGTCATCGCCCGGTCCGACGGCGACGCCGGGGTCGTCATCTTCACCGATGACTCCATCCCGTTCGCCCGTAACAAGTCCGAGCTGATCAAACGGCAGCTCGCGACGTGCCCGGGGGTGACGCTGCTGGCGACCGAGAACATCCCCATCCCGGACGCGAGTCAGCGCACCCCCGGGCAGGTCTCCTCCCTCCTGTCCCGCTTCCGGAGCCGGTGGACCCACTCCGTCGCCATCAACGACCTCTACTTCGCCGACGCCGCCCCGGCGCTGCGTGCCGCCGGGCGCCCCGGCGAGGGACCGCCCTTCAACATCGGCGCGGGCGACGGCGATCCTTCCGCCTTCCAGCGCATCAACAGCCGGCGTTTCCAGGCCGCCACCGTCCCCGAACCGCTGGCCCAGCAGGGGTGGCAGATCGTCGACGAGTTCAACCGCGCCTTCGCCGGCCGGCCCGCCAGCGGCTACGTCGCCCCCGCTCATGTGGTGACAGCCGAGAACAGCGGCGGGGCCACGTCCTGGGACCCGCGGGGCTACCGAGAGGCGTACCGGAGCATCTGGCGGGGAGAGTGACCCCCACGCCGCAGGCGCATCCGCCGGGGTGCCACGGAAGCCCGACAGCGCCTCACGGCACCCCGCCGATGCGGGCGACCATGAGTGCGACGTCGTCGTCGGCCGCCGCCGGAACGAGGTGGGTGATCAGCGAGTCGCACAGGTGGTCCAGCTGCCGCTGTGGATCCGCAAGCAGTTGCGTCAGCTCGGCAAGCCGGTCGTCGAGGTCACGGCCCCGGGCTTCGATCAGTCCGTCGGTGTAGAGCACGAGAAGGCTGCCGGGAGGCAGGTTGATCTCGGTGGGAGTGAAGGCGATGCCCCCGACCCCCAGGGGGACACCGGGCGGGGTGTCCAGGAGCCGGACCGTGCCGTCGGGGAGCACGAGTGCGGGCGGCGGGTGTCCGGCCCTGGTGACGGTGCAGTGTCCGGTGGCCGGGTCGCAGACGACGTACAGGAAGGTGGCCAGCATCGGCTCGGCCAGATCACCGAGGACGGCTTCCAGCTGGTGCAACAGCCGTACGGGCGAAAGGTCCAGCCGTGCGAGGGCCCGCACGGAGGCGGACAGTCGGCCCATGACCGCGGCGGCGGCGATACCGTGCCCCATGACGTCGCCGATGAGCAGGGCGGCCTTGCCGCCGGCCAAAGCCAGGACGTCGTACCAGTCACCACCGATCTCGTTGACGTCGCTCGCGGGGAGGTAGCGGTGGCTTACCGCGATGCCGGGTGGCGCGGTGATGTGCTGGGGGAGCATGCTGCGCTGGAGGATGACCGCAGTATCGTGCTCACGCTGGTAGAGGCGGGCGTTGTCGATGCTGAGCGCGGCGCGGGCGGCGAGTTCGCCGGCGAGGGTGACGTCTTCGGATCCGAAGGGTCCTATCGGGCGGGTGCGGTAGAACGTGGCGACGCCGAGCACCGTCTCCCGGGCAACCAGGGGTGCCATGACCAAGGAGTGCACACCCACCGCGACCAGTTGGGCGGGCTTGGCCGTGTGCCGGGCGGCAGGAGCGACGGCCTGTTCGTCGAGGCGGGCGGCCAGGAAGGACTGCCGGGCTGCGAGGGCCTGCGTGTAGGGGGCGGCGACGGGGAAGACGAGCGTCCTGCCGAGGGGGGCGAGGATATCGGTCACCTTGGATCCGGACAGCGGAGCCTTGCCGAGGCGCCGCAGCGCGACCCCGCCGGTCAGTCCCATGCCGGGCTCGTCCCCGTGCGCCAGCGCATCCAGGACGTCGACGGTGACGGCATCGGCGAGGCGCGGCACGGCGAGATCGGCGAGCTCCTGCGCGGTGCGCTCCAGGTCGAGGCTGGAGCCGACCCGGATGCTGGCCTCACTGAGCATGGCGAGGCGGCGCCGTGCGGCTTCGGCTTCGACGTGGTCGCGCTGCTGCTCGGTGATGTCGACGAGCGAGGCGATGACTCCGATCGACATGCCGGCGGGATCCTCCACCCGGACGTAGGAACACGACCACACACGGTCGTGGTCCGGTTCCGCCGGCGTCCGTCCGACACGGCGGCGGTCAAGGACCGGCCGCCCGGTCTCCAGCACCTGCAGCATGGCCTCCTCCATCTCGCGGGCATTCACCTCCGGGAGGATCTGGGCCAGGCGGCGTCCCACGTGTGCCGATTCCGGCAGACCGTTCATGGCCTCGAGCGCGGCGTTGACCTGCAGGAACCGCAGCTGCGAGTCGAGGATCGCGATGCCGACCGGGGAGCGGGCGAACAAGCCGTCCCACACCGCCGAAGATCCCCGGATACGCCGTGCTGCGTGGGCATCGGCAGCGAAGACCAGCACCGTGGCCACGCCGTGCCCGCGGTCGGACACCGGAGAGGCCCAGATCTCCAGCTCCAGTGGGTGCCCGTCGCGGTGCCAGGCGGTCACCGTGCCCATCACGCCCCGCCCGGCGGCCGCCGCTTCCCAAAGAGAGCGGCCCAGACTGCGATCGGATCCTGGATGGAGGAGGTCTGCGATGTTGCGCCCCAGCATCTGCGGCGGCGCATAGCCGAGCAGTTCCTGCGCGACCTGGTTCCAGCGCACGATCGTTCCGGTCGCGCTGGTGGCCACCAGCGCGACCGGCAGCGCGCCCAGCCATCCGCCGGCAGCCTGCGCGGCGCCGCTGATCAGCTCGTCGACCGGGATGCGCTCATTCATCTGGCACCTGTACCCAACGCCGCAGCCTCCTGGCCATGTGTCCGCGGTCGCCGTGAGGCCCCGAGCCGCTCGGGCGGGCCCTCCGGAAACCGGGTCCCTCGGATCCATCGTCTGCCCGGTCGGCATGAAACCGCCTCCCGGGGCCATTCGGGCAGCACACTCCCGAGCACGCAGCACGTCTTCCACGGGCACCGATGATCAGGACTTCCCTGGCCCCGCTTTTCGATTCGACTCCCGGCTCGGGCCAGGTGGGCCGGACGCCCGTCAGGCGGCGGGTGGCGTCAGATCGAACCGCGAGATGACGTCGGGCAGCCAGGCGGGCCGTCCGAATTCGAGCCCGTACTTGGCGGCGAGCACTGGCAGTGCGTCCTCCGTCGGCGGCCCGTCGGCGAGCATCTCGGCCAGCTCGCGGAAGAAGTGCTCGAATCCGGCCGGACTGATGATCTCGATCATTCGGGCCGGGACGGGGCCGGCGTTCCACATCGCGTGAAGCTCCCGGCGCGGCTTGGTGATGTAGCCGCCGGGGCCCAGAACGGTTTCGCGGTCGCCGGAACGGAAACCGATCTCGCCCTCGGTGACGATCGAGTACTCGTCCTCCCGGGTATGCAGGTGCGGTGGCACCAGTGCCCCGACGGGGAAGGGGTGCTCGACGACGGAGACCGCGCCGTCGGTGTCGGCACCCCACAGCTTGAAGACGACCCCGATCGAGCCGAGGAAGACCTCGGTCCCCTCGCCGGGGCGGACGATGGTGAGCGGCGGGGCCAGCGGCTCTGTCATGGCGATCACTCCTCGACAGGATTTGGAGATACACTGGTGTTCCATTAAAAGGCTTCACCGTGGATCCCGGGATGTCAAGAGTTGAGTGAACAGCAGCGTTCACCGAAACCGCGTGGCTACGAGATGCGCAAACGCGCCGAGGACGTGGGCCGGACGCGGCAGCGCATCGTCGAGGCCGCCGTGGATCTCCACGGCACCGCGGGCCCGGCGTGGACGACCATCGCGGCGATCGCCGAGCGCGCCGGGGTCACGCGGCTGACCGTCTACCGGCATTTCCCGGATGAGACGGCGTTGTTCGAAGCGTGCTCGGGACACTGGCTGTCGCGGCAGAGACTGCCCCGACCCGAGGAATGGGGCGCGATCGAGAACCCCGTCGAGCGGCTGACAGCCGGGCTTGCCGACCTCTACCGCTTCTACCGCGCGGGCGAGCAGATGCTGACGCTGGTCATCCGCGACGAGCACGCCGTGCCCGAGCCGATCCGCGAGGCCCGGGAGGAGACGACCCGGCGGTACGTCGCGGTGCTGGCCGATGCCTGGCCTGAGGCCGGCGACCCGGTCCGCCGTGCGGTGATCGGCCATGCCGCGGCGTTCTCCTCGTGGCGTTCCCTGTGCCGGGAGCAAGGGCTCACGGACCGCGAGGCAGTCGAGGTCATGGTCACGCTGGTGGAAGCGGTCGGCACCAGGTGAGCCCGGGCGGGCGCACCGCAGCGCACACGGGCATCCCGCAAGCGTCCGTCAGCCCGAGCCGCGCTTCGGCGGCGCCCCGCTCGACCGCCTGTGGCGGGAGGCCGTCGAGCATCAGCTTGGCGCGGCGGAACATCGCGAACGCGCCGCCGGGCGGCAGCTCTCCCCACGTCAGATACAGGAACCGGGCCCCGCGTCGCCCGTGGACGTAAGGGCCGCGAAAGTCCCAAGTGCCGTCCGGCGCTGCGACCGCCTCCACGGTGAACTCCCAGACCGCCTCGGCTGCATCCCCGGGGACAGCGGCTTCCGGCTCGCGCCCTCGCTGCACGGCGACGTGGACGTCCCGGTAGGCGCCGCATTCACGACCCGGGAGATCACGGCCGATGATCCGCAGCGAGAGTGGCGGCATGCGCACCACTCTGCCACCACCGCTCTCCCCTCGGACCGATGCAGCCGCGCCCGCGCACGCGCATTGGGCCCGCGCGTTCAGGCAACGGGACAAGTCCGGGCAGGCCCGGGTGTACGACACGAGGTAGACGGACGGCCCGGGGGAACCCTCCGTACGCACGCCGCACACGTAGGCTGCCCGCACTGACCATTCGCCACAAAGGGAGTGAACGTGCCCTCTCGCCTGAACCCGTACATCAGCTTCGCCGGTGAAGCGAAGCAAGCCATGGAGTTCTACAAGAAGGTGTTCGGCGGCGATCTGGCCGTCCACACCTACGGCGAATTCGGCTCCGAGGCGCCCCCCGGATACTCCGACAAGATCATGCACGGCATGCTCGAGACGACCAGGGGATTCACCCTGATGGGCGCCGACAATCCGCCCGGGACGGAACACAAGCCCGGGAACAACATCGCGGTGAGCCTGAGCGGCGACGACATGGACGAGCTGCGAGGCTACTGGAACAAGCTGTCCGACGGCGGCACGGTGGCCGTCCCCCTGGAGAAGCAGATGTGGGGCGACATCTTCGGCATGTGCACGGACAAGTTCGGCATCACGTGGATGGTCAACGTCAGCGAACAGCAGAGCTGATCCGGCGGCTTCGGGATCCGAGGGCGTACGTCTCATCGGTGACGCGGACCGCCACTCCCTCGACCACCACGTCGCAGCCGTCGGCGTAGGCGTTGGTGCCGGTGGTGAGGACGACCTTCGGCTCGCCGGCGAGGTTGAGCCCCCTGCTCCTTCGGCGCAAGCCGCGCCTCGCGGCGATCCCCCGCACGGAAATCAGCCGCCAGATGGAAGTCACCCTGAGGAGGCGGCCGCCATGTGCTCTCTCCGGGGGTGGCCGACCATGTGCGGGGCCTCCCCGACGTGGCTTTGATGTGGCTCACCGGTCGTCTTGGTCCGTGTCCTGCCGTCGCTGGGCTCGGAGGCCGGACCAGTGGTCGAGGCGCCTGCGGATCTCGGCTTCGTACCCGTTTCGGGTGGGGTGGTAGTAGGTCTCGCGATCCATGTCGTCGGGGAAGTAGTCGGCGCCGGAGAAACCGTCCGTGGTGTCGGGGTCGTACTGGTAGTTCTTGCCGTAGCCGAGGTCCCTCATGAGGCGAGTTGGGGCATTGAGGATGTGGGCCGGTGGCATGAGGGAGCCGGTCCGGCGGACGCGCGCGTGTGCGGCGGTGTATCCGCGGTAGACGGCAATGGATTTGGAGGCGGTGGCCAGGTAGACGACAGCCTGGGCGATGGCGAGTTCGCCCTCCGGGGAGCCGAGGCGTTCGTAGACGTCCCAGGCGGCGAGGGCCTGGTGGACGGCCTGGGGGTCGGCGATGCCGATGTCCTCGCCGGCGAAGCGGACGAGGCGACGGGCGATGAAGAGCGGGTCCTCGCCGCCGTCGAGCATGCGGGCGAGCCAGTACAGGGCAGCGTCCGGGTCGGAGCCCCGCATCGCCTTGTGCAGGGCGGAGATCAGGTTGTAGTGGCCCTCCTGCGCCTTGTCGTAGAGCGGGGCTCGCTTCTGGATGTGCTGGGTGAGGGCGGTGACGTCAAGGGGCGGGGTGCTCTCAGGGAGGGCCAGGAGTTGTTCGGCCAGGTTGAGGAGGTAGCGGCCGTCGCCGTCAGCCAGGGCGCTCAGGGCCTGGCGAGCGTCATCGGTCAGCGGCACCCGGCGTCCGGAGAGGTGCTCGGCGCGGGCGAGGAGCGTGGTCAGGGCAGTGTCGTCGAGACGCTTGAGGACGAAGACCTGGCAGCGGGAGAGCAGGGCGCCGTTGAGTTCGAAGCTGGGGTTCTCGGTGGTCGCACCGACCAGGACGACGGTGCCGTCCTCGACGTAGGGCAGGAAGCTGTCCTGCTGGGCGCGGTTGAAGCGGTGGATCTCGTCGACGAAGAGCAGGGTGCCCTGGCCGATCTCGCGCCTTCGGGTGGCGGTCTGGAAGACCTTGCGCAGATCGGCGACGCCGGAGAAGGTTGCCGACAGGGGCTCGAAGGCCAGGCCGGTGCGCTCTGCCAGGAGGCGGGCGATGGTGGTCTTTCCGCAGCCGGGCGGGCCCCACAGGATGGTGGAGACCAGGCGCAGTCCGGCCACCATGCGGCCGAGCGGGGCATCCGAGGCCAGGAGATGGTCCTGGCCGACCACGTCGTCGAGGGTACGCGGGCGCAGCCGATCGGCCAGCGGGCGCGGCGGCTCGTCGCCGAACAAGGGCAGCGTGGGTTCGGTGTGGGTCATCGGATGCCCTGGCTCATCGAGGCGTTCTTGGGCGGTGGGCCGTGGACGAGGTCGTAGGAGTGGCTGACCAGGTACTCGATCAGGTCGGCGGTGATGTCGGGGCCGGCGCCGACCGAGATCCAGTGCGCCTTGCTGAGATAGCGGCCCGGCACGATGCTCTCGTAGCACATGCACAGCGAACTGCCCTGGTCCGGCTCACACTTGACGGTGATGATCTGGTTGGCAGGCTCGTCGGGGGCATCGGTGACGATCAAGAATACTTTGCCCGCCGCCTTGTAGACGTCGAGCTTCGGGGTGAAGGGGCGGTCGTGGCTGACGTCCGGGAGGCCGGCGGCCGTGCGGCGCGCGGTCCGCTGGATACGGGCACCGGTGAGGGTCACCGCGCCCCCGCGCGGATGCCGAAGGTCTTCGGGCTTACGGGCTGCTTGGCCTTGGGGAGCCCGGCGACGACCAGCCGGTAGGAGTCGGTGACCAGGTCCTCGACCAGGTGCGGGTCGATCGAGGCGCCGGGGGCGAGGGTGATCCAGTGCTTCTTGTTCATGTGGTAGCCGGGGGTGATGTCGGTGTGCCTCGCCCGCAGTGCCTCGGCCTCCTCCGGGCTGGACTTGAGGATGACGACCGGCCGGCCGGGCACCTCGGTCATCAGCATGAACACCTTGCCGTGGACCTTGAAGACCTCCCATTCGGGGCCGAACGGGTACTCCCGTGTGGCCATCGGCAGCCTCTCGCCTCGCTCCTGGGCCGTCTCCTGCAGAGGCTGTCCATCCATCACGGCAACCTGCCTTTCGTGTCCGGTGGTTGAGCATCACTTCAGTCGAGTACGACGACGCGCTTGCCCGGGAACGCGCCGGACTCCGAGTCGGCCTGCGCCTCGCGGACGGATTCCAGGCAGAGGCGGACCGCGCGCAGGGTGTCGCGCAGCATGTCCGCGCGGTCGGGGCGGCGGGTGGTGGCCGGCACGGTGGCGCCCAGGTCCTTGGCCGTGGCGGCGGCGGTCAGGCCGACCGTGGAGGTGCCGCCGCGGATCAGCAGAGTCTGTCCGGCGCGCAGGTCCAGGCCGGTGGCCAGGACGCCGTAGGCGGTCTGGACCATCTCCGGGGGCACCGGCAGCTCCGTGGCGACGAGCTCGTCGGTGCCGCCCGGTTCAAAGACGACGATGGCGCGCATCGTGCGGGGCCCGGTCTCCTCGGCACGGTTGGCCGGTTCGTTCACGGTGGTTCCTCGTGACGTCGCGGCGCCGAGACGTGGTCACCGCCACGCCTCAATGTCCCCTGGGCCGGCCAAGACGGCCGTTGCCCGGGTGGCGCCCGGCGCGACGCACCGGTGATTCTCTCCATCCATCAGAACCTGACCTGTCACACCATGCTCCCGGGGTCCGGGCCGGTGCCCGGGACCGCTGCGTCATCCGCCCGGTCGTTGTGACCTGCGATGTCGAGTCTTACCGGCGATGCCCCGCACCGCATCCCGACGCAGTGGCCGTCACCGCAGTCGTGGCAGTTCGTCCCGTGCTGCATGGCTGCAGATCTGCAGATCTGCAGATCTGCAGCGGACCTCTGCCGGTGACCGACAACGGAGCAAGGACTTTCGGCTCGACGCCCACACCGCCCCAGGGCTCTCAGTGGGCGCTGGTGTCCTTGAAGCCGCGGGGCACGATGGCGATGGTCAGGACGCCGGCCGTGACGGCAACCGGCGTGCAGGGTGCGCAGGCCTGCGGCGAAGAGGGAGTAGCCGTGGACGTACTGCAGCCACAGGGAGATGAGGAAGAGTGCGGCGCCGATGGCGAGCATGGCCAAGAGCGTGGCGAGGGCGGCGGCGAAGGCTGTCCATGAGGACGTATGCACCGTGACCGCCTCGCCACCCGCCCCCGCGACGCCGCCGGCGCTGGATCCTGACCGGCCCAAGACCCCGGTCGAGGACGTCCGGCGGGGAACTGGGCGGGTGCGGCTATGCGCCGGGGTGCATGGCGTCGCGGACCAGGGCGGTGTCGACGAACTGCTCGAAGCGGACGATCTTTCCGCCGCGTACGACGAAGTGGTGGGAGACGCGCACGTTGAGCGGCTTGTTGGTGGCCTTGTTGGTGGCGGTATAGCGGGCGAGGACGACGACGTTCTCGCCGTCGACGACGTAAGTGTCGTCGTGGGCGGCCCAGCCGTCCCAGGACTTGCCGAGCTGCTCCATGACGGCGGAGGTGACGCCGGTGGGGGTGCGGTAGGTGCCGGCCAGGGGGAAGCCGGCCATCTCGGTCCACTCCACGTCGTCGGCCAGGGTGGCCCGCAGGGCTTCGAGGTCGCCGTTGGCGGAGGCGATGTACTGGCGGCGCACCACGTCGGCGGGGGCGGCGGAGGCGTGGAAGTCGGTGGTCTCCATGGGTTACGGCCCTTCTCAGATGGGGTCGGAGGTGTCGCGGGCGGTGGTGCTCATGGGTTCTCGCTGGGCTCGGCGGGCACGGTGCGGCCGGTGTCCCCGGCCGGACCGTGGTCGGGGTGGGTCAGCCCCAGGTCATTTCGCCCTTGGCGACCTTCGCGCCGAGCTGGGCCGCGATGAGCATGCCGGAGCCGGGGTAGCGGGCGACCAGCGCGTTCGTCAGGGCCTCGCCGCTGTCGGCCTTGTCCAGCTCGTCCTCGAAGGCGGTGAGGTGAGGTAGTCCCGGGTGTAGGCGATCGGGCTCGCGTCGAGAGCGGCGGCGGTGGGCAGCCGGTGGCCGGGGACGGCGAAGGCCGGGTCGAGGGCCGTCATCTCGTCCAGCAGCTCGATCCACACGGCGCGGTCCTGCGGCTTGCCGGTGTCGGCGACCCAGACGTGCTCGTTCTGGAAAAGCAGGACGCCGCCGACGATCGCCCGGTGCTCGGCCTGCCACAGGTAGTGGCGGTCGGGCAGCCCCGGGTGGCCGCCCTTGAGCTGAAAGACGTGGCCTTCGAAGGTGAGGTCGGCGGTCAGTTCGGCCATCTCGACCAGACGGGTGGGGCGGTTGGCGCCCACCGGCTCCCAGGCCTTGAGCTTGCCCTCGTACGCGGCCTTGATGTGCTCGATCACCAGCGGCGTCGCCAGGATCTCGGCATCGGGGAAGGCGTCGGCGATGACTTCGGCGCCCCAGTAGTAGTCGGGGTCGGCGTGGCTGACGAAGACCTTGGTGAGGTTCTTGCCGGAGTCGAGGATCTCGGCGGCCAGCCGGTGTCCGTCGGCGCGGGTGAATCCGGTGTCGATGAGGAACGCGTCGCGCTCACCGGTGATGAGGGTGGCGGTCTTGTTCTTCGAGCCGACGGGGAAGTCCAGGTCGATGACCTTGAAGTCGAGAGTGCTCATCATCATGTCCTTTGCCAGGATCGGCGTGGGGGGTGGGGTGGGGTGGGGTGGGGTGGGGGCTGGTTGCCGGCCGTGTGGGTTCAGGTTCGCGCCGCCGGGTTCGGGCGGCACCGACCGTGCCGGTGTGTCGGCCGGGATTCAGCGGCCGGACGCGGCCGAGTGGGTGCGGGCGGCGCCGAACTGCTCCAGGAGTGTGTCGATCTTGTCGGGACCGGCGTGGCCGACGGCGAGGACCGCGGTCCGGTCGCCGTCCTGCGCCAGGAGGGTCGGGTAGGCATGCGCGCCCAGGGCTGCCGCCCGCCGGAAGTCGGCCTCCGCCGCAAGGGAGGCGGCCGGTGCGGCGAGTGCGGCGGCGACCTCCAGCGCGTCCAGGCCGGCTGCCGCGGCGATCCGGGTGAAGGTGTCGGGGTCGGACAGGCTCAGGCCGTCCTGGTAGAACGCGGCCTGCACGGCCATGGCCAGCTCCACCGCCCGCTCCGGGGCCGCCTGCCGCAGCACCGACATGCCTCGGGCGGCGTCCAGGGAGTCCATGACGAACGAGCCGTCGGCGATCAGCCGCTCGTACCCGGCCCCGAACGCGACACCGGTCAGCTCGCTGATCTTGGCGTTGGCGCCCTGGACGTAGCCGAACTCGCGGATCGGCACGGCGCGCGGCCCGGTGAACAAGCCGCCCGACACGACCTCGACGGGAAGTTCGGGGTGACGCAGGGTGACCTCGGCCAGGGTGGGGGCGAACCCGTAGGACCAGCCGCAGTAGGCGTCGAAGACGTAGACGAGTTTCATGGGGAGGCCTGGCCTTTGCAGAGGGACTCGCTCCGCACCGAAGCGATGTACCTGCTTCAACAGTATCTGCCGCGTCAGATATTCCTGCCTGGTGAAGGCCCCCTCTCCGCGGGGCTTCCGCCCCTACCGCAGGCGGGGCAGAGCGTCCCGCGCCGAGTGGGACAGGATCCGCAGGCACTCCATGAACTGCTCCCTCGCCTCCTCGGGCAGCGGTGCCAGGAAGTGGCGGCGGATGTTCTCCACGTGCAGCCGGCTGGCCCGCACCACGATGTCCTCGCCCCGGGCGGTGAGCCGTACCAGCTTGCCCCTGCGGTCCGCGGGGTCGTCGGCGCGCACCACCAGACCGGCCGCCTCCATCCGGTCCACCAGGCGGGTCATCCCGCCCGTGGTCAAGACGCGCTCCTGCGCGATGGCCCGCATGGACATGCCCGCGCCGCCCGCCCTGCCCACGATCAGCAGCACCTCGTACATCAGGTGGCTGATCCCGAACTCCTCCTCGATCGCACCGCCGAGCAGGTACTCCAGCCGCCCCGCGGCCCCCTGCAGCCGTCCGAACGCGAGCACCAGCTCGTCGTTCGCCGCCTCCTGTGCCGAAGTGATCCCCGCACCTTCGCCCACCCGCCACACCCTTCGCTCGTCAGATCCGGTCTCGGGCACGATCATCCCCTCCCGGCCGCCCGGCTCGCGGCAATGCCCTCCCTGGTGGGCGCTGTGGTGTTGGTTCCGGGTCCATGCCTGGCCGGAGTGAAGGAAGTGGTGAGAGATCCGCGCGCTGATCGGTGTCGAGCCCCGGCCTCACCAGGATCAGAGGAATTCAAGGGCCTGTGACACGAATTCGGCGTGGTGCTGGAAGATCCCGCCGTGTCCGGCGTCGGGGTAGAGGGGTACGAGTTGGCCCTGGGGCAGACGTGCGGCCAGATCGAGGGTGTTGTGGCTTGGCACCATCCGGTCGCTCTCACCGTTTGCCACGAGGGCTGGATGGTGAATGCGCGACAGGTCTGCCTGCGCCTGGAGGCCCCACCGGTGGATGGCCTTCAGCTGGGCGCGGAACGACGACAGCGAGATGACTTCGTCGCGGTTGACTGTGCGCTCCTTCAACCGTTCCAGGAAGGCGCGCCCTGCCCGTCGGCCGCCCTCGGTGTCGGTGAAGAAGAGGAACTGCTTCGGATCCTGGCGGGTCAGGGCCCCCTTCAGCGTGGCTCGGATGGTGAGTGCCGTGACCTTGTCGATGCCGGGGCCTCCGGCGGGCCCCGTGCCCGCAAGAATGATCTTGCGTACGAGATGCGGTTCCTCTGCAGCGATGACCTGGGCGAGGAAGCCGCCCATCGACAGGCCGAGCAGGTCGACCCGGTCGAACCCGAGGGCCCGGATGAACAGCACGGCGTCGTGGGCCATCGCCTCGATGGTGTCGGGCGTGGAGCCGCCCGTCGCACCGACTCCGCGGTTGTCGAAGGTGACCACCGGGCGTCGGGCGGCGAGTCCGTCGATGACGCGTGGATCCCAGTTGTCCAGGACCGCGGCCAGATGGTTGAGGAGGACCAGCGGGACGCCGTCCTGCGGACCGAGCTGCCGGTAGACGAAGTCGACGCCGCTCACGGACACGGAGCGGGTCGGCGCGTTCTTGTACGACGCCGGGGTGGGGGTGGGGGAATTCCGCGGTGCACTCATGACCGGGTCCTGGGGGTAGTGGGGGGTGCGGGAACCTTCTCGTTGCCTGGGGAGGTCTTACCGTTCGCTCCGGTGGGGCTCTGCCCTCGCGTCATCGCGACGACGACCTTGCCGGCCTTCGCGCGGCCCTTCTCGACGTACTCCATGGCCTCCCGGGTCTGATCGAACGGGAAGACACGGTCGACTACGGGACGGATCTTCCCGGTGTCGATGAGCGGCGTGAGTTGGCGCAGTTGGTCACCGCTGGCCTTCATGAACAGGAACGAGTACGACACGCCCAGGCGCTTGGCGCGGCGGCGGGTCTTGAAGCTGAGCGCGGTCATCGCCAGTCGGAGGATCGCGTTCGCGCCCAACTCGCGGGCGAAGGCCGCGTCGGGAGGGCCTGCGACGCTGATGACTTTCCCGCCGGGCTTGAGTACCCGTAGGGACTTCTCGAGCGTCTCGCCGCCGAGGGTGTCCAGGACCACGTCGTAGCCGTCGAGGACCGCCTCGAACGCCTGCAGCTTGTAGTCGACGACGACGTCCGCGCCGAGCTCCTTGACCAGGTCGACGTTGGCGGTGCTCGCGGTGGTGGCCACGTGCGCGCCCAGCACCTTTGCCAGTTGAACGGCGATGGCGCCGAGGCCGCCGGCGCCCGCGTGGATCAGGACCTTCTGGCCCGGCTGTACTCGTGCCCGTTCAACCAGCGCTTGCCAGGCGGTCAGGGCGACGAGGGGAAGGGAGGCGGCCTCCGCCATGGTGAGCGTGGCCGGTTTGATCGCCACGTCGTCCTGGTGGACGGCGATGAGTTCGGCGAAGGTGCCGATACGGTCCTTGTCGGGGCGCGCGTAGACCTCATCACCCAGCGCGAACCGGGTGACGGCCGGCCCCACCTGGACCACCACCCCGGCGAGGTCGTTGCCCAGGACGAGCGGGAGACGGTACGGCAGGATCGCCTTGAAGGCCCCGTCGCGGATCTTGAGGTCCAGCGGGTTGACGCCCGCCGCGGCGATCCGCACCAGGACGTCGTCGGCTCCCACCCGCGGGTCGGGCATCTCGCCGGCGCGCACGCCGGCCTTGTCGCCGTACCGCTCGATCATGAAGGTCTTCATCGTCGTCTTCTCTTCTCGTCCGCGAGGGGACGGGATCCCGGTCTCGTAGCGGGCTTCTCCCGGTACGAGACACTGTCGAGCTGGTGAGGTTGCGCGGCCCGATGATGGGGACGAGCGAGGCCCGGACCGGGCGGCGCGCTCACGCCATGTTCGGTGAAGCGGCCAGGCTCTGCCTGACGTACCGGGTGGTCTCGTCGGCGAGGATCTCGGGCAGGCCCTTCTCGATCCCGTACAGGGCCTGTGCGGCAACATCGGCGGGATCGGTCTTTTGATCGGCGGGAACGGCCGCGGCCATGTCGGTGT
Organism: Streptomyces sp. GL_148; assembly: GCF_057834205.1. Lineage (NCBI taxonomy): Bacteria > Bacillati > Actinomycetota > Actinomycetes > Kitasatosporales > Streptomycetaceae > Streptomyces > Streptomyces sp. GL_148. The sequence continues at coordinate 540,798 of NZ_CM174396.1, forward strand.
CCATGTACGCCACGTGCAGAGCCGAGACGGTGATGCCGCGGGGCGCCAGTTCCTCCCGGGCCGCGTCGGTCAGCGCCCACGCCGCGGCTTTGGCCGCGGCGTAGGACCCGAGGCCGGCCGGGTGCAGCCAGGACAGGACCGACAGGACGTTGAGCACGGCGCCGCCGCCGTTGCCCTCGATGACGGGGGCGAAAGCCCGCGTCACGGTGAGCGGACCGAAGAAGTTCGTTTCCATCTCCAGGCGCACCGCATCCAGGCCGCCCGCGATCAGCGGCGTGGCGGTGGAGATGCCCGCGTTGTTCACCAGCAGCGTCGCGTCGGACGCCGTGCGGGCCGCGACCCGGATCGACTCCTCGTCCGTCACGTCCAGCAGAAGAGGGGTGACGCCCGGCAGGTCCACCGTCTCGGGGCGGCGGGCCGCCGCGTAGACCTTCGCCCCGCGCTCCACGAGCTGGGCGGCCAGATGCCGCCCGAGCCCCCTGTTGGCGCCGGTGACCACCGCTACCGCGTCCTTCAGCTCCATGTCTGCTCCCAGCGTCGTCGCGGGCGCCGAGCGGCCGCCCGCAGAAATTAGATTACGAATACAATCTAAACCCTGGCGTAGGATAGATGTCAAACGACATCCACTCGGGAGGTGGCTGATGGGCCGCGTAACGCAGGCACAGGCGGAGGAGAACCGCCGGAGGGTCGTGGAAACCGCCTCCCGGCTGTTCAGGGAGCAGGGAACCCACGTCAGCGTCGCCGACCTCATGAAGGCGTCCGGCCTGACCCACGGTGGCTTCTACAAGCAGTTCGCCTCCAAGGAGGCGCTCGTCGACGAAGCCACCGCCCATGCGTTCGATGAACTGACCCGGCTCCGCAATGACGGACTCGACCAGCACGCCGGACAGCGCGACGCCGCCCAGCAGGCGCTGATCGACACGTACCTCTCCGTCGAGCATCGCGACAGCGCGGCAGACGGGTGCCCCGCCGCCGCCCTCGCCACCGACATCGCGCGCGAAGCCGGAGATCGCGAGGCCCGCCGCGTCTACACCGAAGGAGTGAGCGACTTCGCCGAGTGGCTCGCCACCGAGGATCAGGACGGCATCAGCCGGCTCTGCACCATGCTCGGCGCTCTCGTCCTGGCCCGAGCCACCAAGGGCTCCCCGCTCTCCGAGGAGATCCTCACCGCCGCGCGCGCCGCATTGACGGCGACTGACTGACCCGGGACACGACACCGGGCACCACGCCGCAGGGATTCACCGGCCCGTCAGGAGCAGCTGCGCACGCGCGCCGGACGAACACCCCGCGACCCGCTTGGCAACGGCTGCCAGGCGCAGCAACCCGAGACCGCGGCGAACGCGGCCGAGCTCACGCTCTACGGCGGGGCACGCGACGGCCAACGCGGCCGGGAGGCGGCCTCAAAGCTCGGCGCCCGCTTCGTTCGGATCGACGTCACCGGCGAGGACTCCGCCGAGGACGCCGCCGCATTCGTCCGCGGTCGCGGGCCACGAGGTCCAGCCCCGGGCCGAAGACGGTGCCCCGTACCGTGACGGCGCCGCTCCGACCGGCGGCTTCCCACCGCGCACACTCCCGCACGCATGCGCGGGGTTGCCTGGCATGACCGGCCGTGGGCCGCTCCGTACACGGCCGGCCGCGGTGGAGCAGTCGGTCGGCGACCGAGGCGATCTCGTGCACCCGGTAGGGCATGCCGGGCACCCCGATCTCCGGAGGGCGGGTGGCCGATCACATACGGCCGGAAGCGGCCCGGGCCGGTCCGTCCGGCACGAACCGGATGGTCCGGCCCAGGCCGGCGACGCGATTGCCTACGGAGATACCGGCAGGCCGCCGAAGGTGACGGCGAGGCGGCCGTCGGCAGCGAAGGACCAGCTCAGCGCGCCGGCATAGGAGGAGCACCGGGATCCGTTGGAGCCGGACCAGAACTGGTTCGAGCTGTCGGCGTCGCCGATGGTCCTGTCGTTCGTTCCGCTGCTGCTGCTGCGGCACGAGACGTTGTTGCGGAACACCGAGGTGCCGTCGTCGAACGAGTAGTTGCGCTGGGCGTTGTCGATGCTGACGTTGTCCGAGACCGACATGGTGCCGGGGTTGCTGTTGTACGTGAATCCGTGCTTGCCGTTGCGGTAGGCGATGCTGCGCCGGATGACGTGGTCGACCTTGATGTCCTCGCCGCCGAGCTTGTAGCCGTTGCGGTCACCGTTGGAGTTCACGGTGCCGTCGGAGAGGGTGCCGTTGGCGTAGGCGAGGGAGTCCTCGATGGTGACCGGACCGATGGGGCCGGTGTCGGTCTTGGTGTAGAGGTCCCAGCCGTCGTCGATGTTGTTGTGGGACACGGCGTAGCGGAAGACGTTCCCGGGACCGACGGTGAGCTTCGCTGCGAAGCCGTCTGCGTCCTCGCCATCGGAATCCGCGTTGTCGTGCGACTCCGCACTCAGGACGAGGTTGTTGGAGGGCCACTGGTCACGCGGGGTGGTGGAGGCCATCCGCGAGAGCTGCAGCCCGGTGTCCCGGTTGAAGCGCGTCACCGTGCGCTCGAAGACGTTGTTGCTGCCGCCGACGAAGATCCCGTTGTCGCCGGCGCGCTCGACGACGATGCCCTTGACGTGCCAGTACGACCCGTTCACAGCGAGTCCTCGGTTCGCCGGGTCCTCGCTCATCGCCGAGAAGTTCAGCACCGGCTGCTCACCCGGGTAGGCGGACAGCTGCGTGCGGGCACTCGACGTGCCGTCCTTGCCCTGCGGGATGGTGATCGTCTGGGAGTAGCGGTACGTCCCGCCGCGTAGATAGATCGTTCCACCGGCAGGGACACGGCCGATCGCCGAGGTGAGCGTCGTCGGGGCCGATTGCGTACCGGCCGCACTGTCGCTGCCGTTCGGCGCCACGTACAGCGCGGCGCCCGACGGTGGCGGGGTGGTGGCTTCCGCTTCGACATCGAGGGAGTCGATGTTGGGCAGGCCGGCGGAGGCCGTGGGGCTGAGCCGGATGGTGTTACTGCCCGATGTGAGGGGCACCGTGAGTGTCTTCGTCGCCCATGTCGCCCATGTGCTGGTGCTCTCGAACGACGCCGATGTGGCCGCCGAGTCGTTCACGGTGACGGCCGCGGGCCGTGCGGTGGTGGTTCCGTTGGCGAAGCGGACCTTCAGCGTCGCAGTACCCGAGGTGGCGGCGTTCACCGTGAACTGCGTGTAGGCACCGACCGCGTTGGTGCCGTTGCAGAATCCGCTGCCGGAGTAGCCGGCCCAGTCGGAGTCGATGGTGCCGGTACAGAGCGCGGGCGAGCTCTCGGCCTCGTAGCGGACAGGGGCGGCTGCGGCCGTGCCACCGGGCAGCGCCGCGAACGCGCCGGCAGCCAGCGCGGCGCAGGCAAGTAGGGACAGGGAGGATCTCAGTTTCATGGGGGGCCTGGTTCCTTCTCCGTAGTCGCCTGCATGCAGGCATGACGGTGCGGCTCTCGACCAAGAATCAGAAAGCGCTTGCTGCGCAAGAGTTGGCCATGGGCGTCCAGGAGGGTGCCAAACAAGGCCGGTCAGGGGCCCTTGCGCTTCTCCGCGATCCTTCGCGGGAAATGGCATGCGGCTTCTCTCGATGAGAGATAGAAAGCGCTTACTACTTTACGTAGATGTCATGCACACGTCAACTCGCGTATCTGGGCAACTCTCCGCCATTTGGCGGCAGTTGCCTCGAGAGCTGGCCCCAACCAGGGAGCGAGCCCGGTCCGATGCGGCCTCACGCGCTCCGCAGGGCGGCGACGAGGTCCCTCAAGCGGTCGAGGCCCGCACGCGGGACCAGGCCCAGGTGGTACAGGTGTGCCTCGCCGAGGCCCGCGGCCACATGGCGGGCGGCCAGCGCGCCGAGGCCCTCCTCGTCCGCGGGCAGGGTCTCGGGACGGAAGTAGCCGCCGACGGCGGTGGCGGGTGGCGCCAGCTCACGGAGGGCGGCAAGCGGACCTCCGCCGGGCCCGGACTCGGACCCGGAATCGGCCGGCCAGCAGTTGGCGACCACCGCGTCGATGCCCTCGGTCACGGTCGGCCCGAGTGGCGCGAACGCCCCGGTGGCCCAGGGGGAAGCGGAGCCGTGCACGGTGATGCGGATGCCGGGCGCGGCGGTACGCGCGGCGGCGACCAGGCGGGCGTGCAGGGCGGAAGCGGACGCGCCGGCGCACTCGCGCAGCACGGCGGCCGTCTGCTCCCCGAGGGCACCCTCGGGGCTCTTCGGTGGCTGCGCCGACGGCCCGATGGCCGCGCGGACCTGGGCCGCGAGGTGTTCGGGGTCGAGGCCCGACGCCCGCTGGACACGTCGGCAGGAGGCACAGAAGCACAGTGAAAGCAGCTGCCGCTGGACCGGGGTCCACTGTGCGAACTCGGTCTTGTCGTGGTGCCCGCCGTGATCCACTCCCAGCGGACCGGCGGCCTCCAGGATCAGGCCGTCGGCCTCGCCGAGCAGGGCGACCTCGTGCACGAGGGTCGCGCAGTAGTCGGCGACCTGGGGCGCCTGCGGGCACAGGGCGTAGGGGTACGGCTCATCGAAGGCGTTGCGCCGTACGACGTCCGGATTATCGCGCCCCAGCACGCTGTTGTGGGTGAGGACGGTCCATGCGGCGACCCGTAGCCCCGCCGCGACGAGAGCCTTCCTCGCCACGGTGAAGGAGTCGGGGGCGGTCCAGCGGGGAACGCGCGGCACCAGCCTCATTCCCCGCCAGGCCGCGGGGCGGACCGGGAGGTAGCAGGCGGCGTGTTCGGCGTCCACCAGTCGGTGGTGCGGGTGGAGCGGGGTGGCGGCGCGGGTGCTGTGGTAGTTCGCCGCGACGGCCACCGTCTCCACGCCGGCCTCACGGGCCCGGTCCGCGGCCGCGGGATCATCGGCGAAGTCCCAGGGGTACGCGTATCCGGTCGCCGTCACCATCGGAACCTCACCGCCTGTGCGTGGATTCGGGCATGTTCATACCTGTGAACTCCGGCCAGGGCCATGAGCGTTGCGAACAGTAGGCATTCGCTCGTGACCTCGTCAAGCTGCCGCCCGCGGTTGACGATCTTTCGAAACGCCCCTCCTCGCGTTCACGTATGTGACTACGTTCTCCCGCATGGAGACCTCACACACGCGTACGCCCCACACCGTTCTGCTCACCGGCGCGGCCGGGGGCGTCGGCACCCTGATGCGGGAGCTGCTTCCCGGCTACGGCTACCGGCTCCGGCTGCTCGACGTGGTACCCGTCGACGGCGAACCGGACGCGATCGTCGCCGATCTCGCCGACCGCGAGGCACTGCGGGAGGCCGTCCACGGCGTCGACGCGGTCGTTCATCTCGCCGGGATATCCCTGGAGTCCACCTTCGAGAAGGTGCTGGCCGCCAACGTCACCGGGCTGCACCACCTCTACGAGGCCGCCCGCGAGGAGGGGGTGCGCCGCGTCGTCTTCGCCTCCAGCAACCACGCCGTCGGCTTCACCCCCCGCCCCCGCGGGGACGACCCGCTGGTCCCCGTCGACACCCCGCGCCGGCCCGACAGCTTCTACGGCCTGTCCAAGTGCTTCGGCGAGGATCTGGCCCAGCTCTACTGGGACCGCCACGGGATCGAGACCGTATCGGTGCGGGTCGGCTCCTGCTTCCCCGAGCCGACCTCGGTCCGGATGCTGTCGTTGTGGCTGAGCCCCGCCGACTGCGCTCGGCTCCTGCACGCGGCGCTGACCGCCGAGAACGTCGGACACAGCGTCGTGTACGGATCTTCCGCCAACACCCGGCTGTGGTGGGACCTTTCCTCGGCCCGGGCGATCGGCTACGAACCGCAGGACGACTCAGAACGGTTCGCCGAGCGGCTCGTCACCGAGCTGGGGATTCCCGACGAGGGCGACCCCGACGATCTGTACGTGGGCGGCCGCTTCTGCACCGACCCGCCGCGCTGGCCGCACTGACACGGCCAACAGAAAGCGCTTTCCACGACTCGTGCACGAAGCATTGACGAAACACCAACTGCCGCTTAGCTTCTCGTCATTGCACTTCGTACGTCATATATGAGACGCGATACACGAGATCTGAGAGTGCGTCATGACCTTCGCCCCCAGCCCCATCCCGTCCCGCACCCAGTACGTCCTGGAGGCGATCAAGCACGACATCCTCACCGGAGGCCTGAGCCCCGGTCAGGCCCTGGTCGAAACCGAACTCGCCTCGCGCTTCGGGGTGTCCAAGACCCCGGTGCGCGAGGCGCTCAAGACCCTCGCCGGCAGCGGGCTCGTGGTGATGAGCCAGTTCAAGGGGGTCACCGTGCGCATGGTCGACGCCGACATGGCCCGCGAGGTCTACGACGTACGGCTACTCCTGGAGCCCGAGGCGGTCCGCCGCACCGTGGCCGCACGCGCCCCGCTCGAGGCCGCCCGGGAGGCACTGGCGCGGGCCGCCGGGGCCGAGGATCCGGCCGAACGCTCGCTCGCCAACCGCGAGTTCCACCGCGCGCTCTACCTGCCCTGCGGCAATCCCCTGCTCGGCAGGATGCTCGACGAGGTCCGCGACCAGGCCGCCCTCGTCTCCACCGTCGCCTGGGCCGCCGTCCCCTCCTGGGAGCACGAGGCCGCCGAACACGAGGAGATCTTGCGGCTCGCCGCCGCGGGAGAGGCGGAGCGGGCCGGCCGGGCCGTCCATAAGCACATCGCCTCCTTCGTCCAGCGCGCCTTCCCCCTGGACGGCGGGGGCGGCGAGTGACCATGGCGTTCGAGCCCCTGAAGAGCGCACTCGCCGATGTCGTGGCCATCCCCGTCACACCCTTCACCGCGTCGGGAGAGCTCGACACCGAAGCGCACCGCACTCTCCTGCGGCGCCTGATCGAGGCCGGTGTACGCACGCTCACACCGAATGGCAACACCGGCGAGTTCTACGCCCTCACACCCGAAGAGCGCCGTCTGGTCACCGAGTTGACCATCGACGAGGCGGGCGGGCGCGCCACCGTCCTGGTCGGCGTCGGCCACGACGTGCCGACGGCGATCGCGGCCGCCCGGCACGCCCGCGCCTGCGGGGCACAGATGCTGATGGTGCATCAGCCAGTACATCCGTACGTCTCCGAAGCCGGCTGGGTCGACTACCACCGGGCCATCGCCGAGTCCGTGCCCGAGCTCGGGGTCGTCCCCTACATCCGCAACCCGCAGTTGAGCGGGGCCCGGCTCGCGGAGCTGGGCGACGCCTGCCCGAACGTCGTCGGTGTGAAGTACGCGGTCCCGGACGCGGCCCGGTTCGCCGGCTTCGCCCGTGACGCGGGGCTCGACCGGTTCGTCTGGGTGGCGGGGCTCGCCGAACCGTACGCCCCTTCCTACTTCGCGAGCGGCGCGACGGGCTTCACCTCCGGCTTGGTCAACGTCTGCCCGCCGCTCTCGCTGGAGATGCTGTCGGCCCTGCGGGCCGGCGACTACCCGGCCGCGATGAAGGTGTGGGAACGGATCCGCCGCTTCGAGGAGCTGCGGGCCGCCGACGGCAGCGCCGACAACGTCACGGTCGTCAAGGAGGCCCTCGCCTCGCTCGGTCTGTGCCGGCGCGACATCCGCCCGCCCAGCCGCGAACTGCCCGTGTCCGCACGCGCCGAGGTCGCCGCGATAGCCGCCGGATGGCGGGCATGAGCAGGCGGCCCGAGGAACTGCGCAGCCACCAGTGGTACGGCACGGAGGGGCTGCGCTCGTTCAGCCACCGCGCCCGCACCCGCCAGCTCGGCTACCTCCCCGAGGAGCACCTGGGCAAGCCGGTGGTGGCGATCCTCAACACCTGGTCCGACATCAACCCCTGTCACGTCCACCTCCGCGACCGCGCGCAGGCCGTGAAGCGGGGCGTGTGGCAAGCCGGTGGCTTCCCCCTCGAATTCCCGGTCTCCACCCTTTCCGAGACCTTCCAGAAGCCGACGCCGATGCTCTACCGCAACCTCCTCGCGATGGAGACGGAGGAACTGCTGCGTTCCTACCCGGTCGACGGCGCGGTCCTCCTCGGCGGCTGCGACAAGTCCACCCCGGCGCTGCTGATGGGCGCGGCCTCGGTGGACCTGCCGACCGTCTTCGTGCCGGCCGGGCCGATGCTGCCGGGCCACTGGCGGGGCGAGACCCTCGGTTCCGGCACCGACATGTGGAAGTACTGGGACGACAAGCGTGCGGGCCTGATCGGGGACTGCGAAATGGCCGAGCTGGAGAGCGGGCTGGCCCGCTCCCCCGGTCACTGCATGACGATGGGCACGGCCTCCACGCTCACCGCCGCCGCCGAGACCCTGGGCGTCACGGTGCCGGGCGCGTCCTCCATCCCGGCGGTCGACTCGGGGCACGACCGGATGGCCGCCGCCTCCGGGATGCGGATCGTGGAGCTCGTACGGCAGGACCTGCGGCTGTCGCGGATCCTGACCCCGGAGGCGTACGAAGACGCGGTCGCCGCCGTCCTGGCGCTCGGCGGATCGACGAACGCGGTCATCCACCTGATCGCCATGGCCGGCCGTTCGGGGGTGCGGCTCACTCTGGACGACTTCGACCGCATCGCGCGGACCGTTCCGGTGCTGGCCGACCTCCGCCCCGGCGGGCGGTTCCTCATGGAGGACTTCCACTTCGCCGGCGGCATGCCCGCGTTCCTCTCCCGGCTCACCGACGTGCTGCACCTCGACCGGCCGACCGTCTCCCACGACACTCTGCGGGAGCAGCTCGACGGCGCCCGCGTGCACAACGACGAGGTGATCCGGGAACGCGCACGGCCACTCGCACCCGAAGGCGGGGTCGCGGTGCTGCGCGGGAACCTCTGCCCGGACGGCGCGGTCATCAAGCACATCGCCGCCGAACCGCACCTGCTGAAGCACACCGGCCCGGCGGTGGTCTTCGACGACTACCGCACCATGCAGCGGACCATCGACGACCCGGAGCTCGGAATCACCGCGGCTCACGTGCTCGTACTGCGGGGCGCCGGGCCGAAGGGCGGCCCGGGGATGCCGGAGTACGGGATGCTGCCGATCCCCACGTACCTGCTGGAGCAGGGCGTACGGGACATGGTCCGGATCTCCGACGCCCGGATGAGCGGCACGAGTTACGGCGCGTGCGTGCTCCACGTCGCACCCGAATCGTACGTCGGCGGGCCGCTCGCCCTGGTCCGCACGGGCGACACCATCACCCTCGACGTCGAGGCACGCACCCTTCATCTGCACCTGACCGACGACGAGTTGGCACGTCGGCGCGAGGCGTGGACCCCGCCGCCGGTCCGCTTCGAGCGCGGCTACGGGGCGCTCTACACCGAGCAGATCACCCAGGCCGACACGGGATGCGACTTCGAGTTCCTGGCCCGGCCCGGGGCGACTCCCGATCCCTACGCGGGCTGATTCCTTCGCGCGGCCGACGCGTCCGCCTGCCCGAAACACCGAGAACGGAGCCACCGTCATGGCCTCAGCTGTGACCCGCCGTACGGGAGCCACCCCCCGCCGACTGCCGTACCTGCTGATCGCCCCCGCCGCGCTGCTGATGCTGGGATTCATCGCCTATCCCGTGCTCAGCGTCTTCTACTACAGCCTTCAGGACTACAACCCCACCAAGCCCTGGCGCAACGGCTTCGCCGGCTTCGACAACTTCGTGCGCATCTTCACCGACGATCCACACTTCTGGGGGACGCTGACCTTCAGCGCGAAGTGGGTCGCCGTCGAGGTGAGCCTGCAGCTCCTGTTCGGCCTGGCCCTGGCGCTCATCGTCAACCAGACGTTCGCGGGCCGCGCCCTGGGCCGGGCGCTGGTGTTCTCCCCGTGGGCGGTCTCCGGAGTGCTGACGTCAGCCATCTGGGTGCTGCTCTACAACTCCCAGACGGGCATCACCCGTTACCTCGCGGACCTGGGAATCGGCGAGTACGGCACGTCCTGGCTGTCCGACACCTCCACGGTCTTCTCCGCGGTGGTCGTCGCCGATCTGTGGCGCGGTGTCCCCTTCTTCGCGATCCTCATCCTCGCCGACCTCCAGTCCGTCCCGAAGGACCTGTACGAGGCCGCCGAGGTCGACGGGGCCGGGCGGCTGCGGCAGTTCCTCCACATCACGCTGCCGCACCTCAGGGACGCGATCGTCCTGTCCACCCTGCTGCGGGCCGTGTGGGAGTTCAACAACGTGGACCTGCTCTACACCCTCACGGGCGGCGGCCCGGCGGGCGAGACGACCACGCTGCCCCTCTACATCGCCAACACCAGTGTCGACGCACACAACTTCGGATACGCCTCCGCGCTCACGACGGTGGCGTTCGTGATTCTTCTCTTCTGCTCGATGGTCTATCTGCGCCTGAGCAAGTTCGGAGGCGACAGCAAGTGAGACGGCGACGCGCTTGGGACGAAGTCCCCCGGTGGCAGATCTACTTGCCGCTCGGCATCTATCTTCTCTTCACCCTGATCCCCTTCTACTGGATCCTGCTCTTCGCTCTGCGGCCGGCGGGCTCCACCTCCCTCGTGCCGTGGCCCATGACCACCGAGCACTTCGAGAAGGTGTGGACCGAGCGGGGCTTCGCCACCTTCTTCCAGAACAGTCTGCTCATCGGCCTCGCGACCCTGGTGATGACCACGGTGATCGCGCTCGCCGGCGGCTACGCCCTGGCGCGCTTCGACTTCCGGATCAAGAGGGGCTTCATGCTGGCCCTGCTGTGCTCGCAGTTCGTCCCGGGAGCGCTGCTGCTCGTACCGCTGTTCCAGACCTTCGCCAGTCTGCGGTTGATCAACTCGCTGGGCAGCGTCATCATCGCGGAGACGGTCTTCCAGCTCCCCTTGTCCATGATCCTCATCAGCGGCTTCATCAAGAACGTGCCGTACTCGCTGGAGGAGGCCGCCTGGGTGGACGGCTGCAACCGCTTCAACGCGTTCCGTGTCGTCGTCCTGCCGCTGCTGCGGCCCGGTCTGGTCGCCGTCGGCTCCTTCGCCTTCGTCCACGCCTGGAACCACTTCCTCTTCTCGCTGATGTTCCTCAGCAGCCAGGACAAGCAGACCATCCCGGTCGGCCTCAACACCCTCATGGGCGCGGACAGCGTCGACCTGGGCGCCCTCGCCGCGGGGGGCGTGATCGCGGCGGTGCCCGTCGTGATCGTGTTCGCCTTCATCCAGAAGTGGCTGGTCACCGGTTTCAGCGCAGGGGCGGTGAAGGGATGAGCAACGCCTCCGGCACCGCACGCACCCCCCTGCCCGTGGTCCTTGCGGGCGCCCGCGGCCACGGCCGTTCGCACCTGATCAACATCCGCCGGCTCGAACGCCTCGGTCTGGTCCGCCTCGCCGGCGTCTGCGAGCTGCGGCCGCTCGACGCAGATGAGCTGGACGGGTTCGGGGGCCCGGAGCAGTCCCCGGACTTCGACGCGCTGATGGCCTCCACGGGGGCCCGGATCGCCGTACTCTGTACGCCGATCCAGACGCACACCGAGCTGGCCCTGACCGCCGCCCGCCACGGCGCGCACCTCCTCCTGGAGAAGCCGCCGGCACCCTCGTACGCGGAGTTCCGCCGGATCGCGGACGCGGCGGCGGCGGCCGGCGTGGCCTGCCAGATCGGCTTCCAGTCCCTCGGCTCGCACGCCATCCCGGCCATCAGGGAGCTCATCGGGGCGGGTGAGATCGGCGAACTCCTCGGCGTCGGCGCGGCCGGCGCGTGGATCCGTGACGAGGGGTACTTCCGACGCGCGCCGTGGGCCGGCCGCCGGCGCCTGGACGGTGCGGACGTCGTCGACGGGGCCCTGACCAACCCGCTGGCCCACGCCGTCGCCACCACCCTGGCCGTCGCCGGCAGCACTCGGGCCGAGGACGTCGAGTCCGTCGAGACCGAGCTCCTGCGCGCCAACGCCATCGAGGCCGACGACACCTCCTGCGTCCGCGTCGTGACCCCGGCCGGCCTCCGGCTCACCGTCGCGGTGACCCTGTGCGCCGAGACGGACTCGGAGCCGTACGTGGTGGTCCACGGCAGCCGGGGGCGCATCACCCTCTGGTACCGGCAGGACCGGGTCCTGCTCCAGCGGGCGGGGCACGGCCCGGAGGAGACCGTCCACGGCCGGACCGATCTCCTGCAGAACCTCGTCGGCCACGTGACCGGCGGCGAGGCACTGCGCGTACCGCCCGGGGAGACCGGCGCGTTCATGCGGGTCGTCGAGGCCGTGCGGCTGGCGCCCGACCCCGTGGCACTGCCGGACGCGTACTGGCACACCGAGCCGGGCCCGACCACGCCGCGCCGGGTCGTCGACGGGATCGACGCACTCGTCGACAGGAGCGCCCACGCGCTCGGCCTCTACTCGGAACTGGGCGCTCCCTGGGCTCCGGCGACCAAGGCGCGGACCCGGTGAACGCGGCTCTCGTCCTGCGCTGCGCAGGCCGTCCCGTCGCGCGCTACACGGCCGGCGACGCGGACCCGGCGCGGGACCGCTCCCCCCGGCCCTGCCTGCATCCGGTCACCACGCTGGCGGGGGTCCCCGTCACCGAGCTGATGCCCGGGGACCACCCGCACCACCTCGGCGCGGGCGTGGCCGTGCCCGATGTGGCGGGCCACAACTTCTGGGGCGGACGCACCTTCGTGCGCGACTGGGGACCGACCGCGCTCGACAACCACGGCGTGCAGCGGCACGACGGCTTCAGCCGCCTCGACCAGGACGGGTTCGTGGAGGAACTGAGCTGGACGGCCGGGGACCGGGTGCTCCTGCGCGAGCGTCGGACCGTCGTCACGGCGGCGCTGAGCGACTCGGCCTGGGCCCTGGACTTCACCTTCGCGCTCACCGAGGTGTCGGGCCGGAACCTGTCCATCGGCAGCCCGGCCACCAACGGACGACCCGGCGCGACCTACGGCGGCTTTTTCTGGCGCGCCCCCAGGGAGGCGGCGCCCCCGGTCGTCTTCAGTGCGGACGCCGATGGCGAGGAGGCCGTGCACGGCTCCCGTGCCGACTGGGTCGCGCTGGCCGGCCGGGGCTGGACCCTCGTCTTCGCCGGCGCGACCGAGGAGACCCGGCGCGACCCGTGGTTCCTGCGCGCCGCCGAATATCCGGGCGTGGGTTCCTCCCTCGCCGCTGACCGGCGCCTGACCGTCGCGACCGGAGCGAGCGTCGTACGGCGGGTGGTCACCGTGGTGGCCGACGGCCGTCCGGGGCGGGCTGAGGCCGCGGCGCTGGTGCGCGAAGCCGTCGCGGCACGTCACCCCTGACCGTGCTCCCCCACGGGCTCCCCACGGGCTCCCGCACCGCGTGCTCCCCCACCACCCCACCAGATTCCCGACAGAACCTGAGAGAAGAGAGCCGACGATGACCAGTTTCCGTCACGGGCGGCGCAGAGCCGTCTGCGCCCTCGCCCTGACCACCGTGCTCGCCCTGACCGTCACCGCCTGCGGAGACGACGGCAGCGGCGCCGCGGGCGACAAGGGCGGCGAGGGTCCGGGCAAGGGACAGATCACCTTCTGGGACAACAACGGCGGTGTCCGCACCGACGTCTGGAAGGCGATCATCCAGGACTTCGAGAAGCAGAATCCCGAGATCAAGGTGAACTACGTCGGGATCGCCTCGACGGAGGTGCAGTCCAAGTACGACACGGCCATCCAGGGCGGCGGCCTGCCCGATGTCGGCGGCGTCGGAGCGGCGATGCTCGCCGGGATCGCCGTGCAGAACGCCCTGGAGCCGCTCGACGCCCGCGTCGACTCCAGCGCGCTCAAGGGCAAGCTCAACGCGGGCATGGTCGAGAGCGTGAAGTCGGCGGGGGGCAAGGACAAGCTCTTCACCGTTCCCACGTCCGCCAGCAACGGTGTCCTCTACTACCGCACCGACCTGTTCGCGGCGGCCGGCCTGCAGGCGCCCGACACCTGGTCCGCGTTCTACGCGGCGGCCGAGAAGCTGACCCGCAGGGACGAGAACAAGTTCGGCTACACCATCCGCGGCGGCGCGGGCTCCATCGCCCAGGCGCTGGACGCCATGTACGGCCAGAGCGGGGTCACCGACTTCTGGGACGGCGACAAGACCACGGTCAACGACCCCAAGAACGTGGCCGCGTTGGAGAAGTACGTGGGGCTGTTCAAGAACAACACCCCGGCCGCCGACGTCAACAACGACTTCACCAAGATGGTCGCCCAGTGGGACAGCGGCGAGATCGGCATGGTGAGCCACAACCTGGGCTCGTACAAGGACCATGTGAAGGCGCTCGGTACGGAGAAGTTCCGCGGCGTCCCCAACCCGACCACCGACGACGGCACCCGAGTGCAGGTCTCCCACCCGGTCGACGGTCTCGCCCTGTTCTCGTCGAGCAAGAACAAGGCGGCGGCCTGGAAGTTCATCGAGTTCGCCGCCTCGCACGCCTCCAACAGCAAGTGGAACGAGTCTGCGGGCGCGATCCCGGCCAACACCGAGGCGGCCCAGGACCCCTGGATCCAGAAGGCCGAGCCCACCAAGCTCGCCGCCGAGGCCCTCTTCAGCGGCAAGGCCACGATCGTGCAGCTGCCGTACTACCTGCCCGACTGGAACACCATCTCCAAGGCCGACAACGAGCCCGCCTTCCAGAAGGTCCTGCTCGGCAAGTCCACGTCGAAGGAGTTCCTCGACAGCCTCGCCGAGCAGCTGAACACGGCGCAGGCCGAGTGGAAAGCGCAGAAGAAGTGACCCTCACCCGCCGTCGGGCGGTCGCGGCCGGGGCAGGGCTCGCGCTCGCCCTGGCCGCGCGCCCCGCCGCGGCCGTACCCCGGGGAGACAGGCACGTGCGAACCCTCTACGTCGCGGGCGACTCCACGGCAGCGCAGAAGTACGCCGATGCCGCCCCGGAGACCGGGTGGGGCATGGCCCTGCCCTTCTTCCTGCACAGGGACGTGACGGTCGCCAACCACGCGGTCAACGGCCGCAGCACCAAGAGCTTCATCGACGAGGGCCGGCTGACCGCGATCCTGGACGTGATCCGGCCCGGTGACCTCCTGCTGATCCAGTTCGGCCACAACGATCAGAAGGCCACGGACCCCACGCGCTACACCGAGCCCTGGACCACCTATCAGGACAACCTGTGCCGGTTCGTCGACGGCGCGCGCGCCTGCGGAGCCCTGCCGGTCCTCGCCACCTCCGTCGAGCGCCGCAGGTTCGATGCCGACGGCACCGCTCTGCGCACCCACGGGGAGTATCCGGCCGCTGTGCGGCAGGTGGCCGGCGAGGAGGGCGTCGCCGTCATCGACGTCCAGGAGCAGTCCCTGGCCCTTTGGCAGGAGCTCGGCCCGCAGACCACGAAGACGTACTTCAACTGGACGGCGACCGAACAGGACAACACCCACTTCAACCCGCCGGGTGCGATCGCCGTGGCCCGGCTGGTCGCCACCGGACTCCTGGACACCCTCGCGCTCGCACCGGGCGACACACGGCGCCTCGACGAGGAAGTCCCCGCGCAATGGATCACCTGGCCCGATTCCGAGGAGAGCTGAACATGCGACACACACGGGTATGGGCGGTGGGCGCCGCCGCCCTCGTCCTTGGAGCCACCGGTTCCACCTCCGCCGCGCACGCCGGGCCGGCCGCGCCCGACCCGGCCCGGCAGGTTCTTCCGGCTGGTGACGGCTGGGCCTCGGACGGTACGGGAACCAGCGGCGGCGCCGCCGCTGCCTCCCGCGTCTTCACCGTCACCACCTGGGAAGAGCTCCGCGCGGCGCTCGCGGTCGCGGGCACCGAGCCGCGGATCGTCAAGGTCGTCGGCCCGCTGAGCGCCACGGCCGCCGGCTGCGCGGCCTTCGAGGCCCCGGGGTACGACTTCGAGGCGTACCTCGCCGCCTATGACCCCGCGGTCTGGGGACACGACACCGAGGTCAGCGGGGAGCAGGAGGATCTGCGCGCCGCCTCCGCCAAGGCACAGGGCAAGGCCGTCAAGGCGTACGTCCCCGCCAACACCACGATCGTCGGCGTCGGCAGGAACGCCGGCATCACCGGCGGCAGCCTTCAGATCCAAGGCGCCGACAACGTCATCGTGCGCAACCTGACCGTGGAGAGCCCGCTCGACTGCTTCCCGCAGTGGGACCCGACGGACGGGGCGACGGGGGCGTGGAACTCCGAGTACGACAGCGTGGTCGTGTACGGCTCCACCCATGTGTGGATCGACCACAACACGTTCACCGACGGGGCCCACCCGGACAGTTCCCTGCCCTCGTACTACGGGGTGCCCTACCAGCAGCACGACGGCGAGCTGGACATCGTGCGCGGCGCCGACCTGGTCACGGTCTCCTGGAACGTCTTCGCCGACCACGACAAGACCCTGATGATCGGCAACAGCGACAGCGCGGGCGCCACCGACCGCGGCAAGCTGCGCACCACCCTCCACCACAATCTCTTCAAGAACGTGGTCGAGCGGGCGCCGCGGGTCCGCTTCGGCAAGGTCGACGCGTACAACAACCACTTCCTGGTGCCCGGTTCGGACTATTCCTACAGCCTGGGCATCGGAATCGAGTCCCAGCTCGTCGCGGAGAAGAACGCCTTCACGCTCGCCGGGGGCGTCCAGCCCGGAAAGATCCTCAAGAAGTGGAAGGACGCCCCGGTCACCACCGCGGGCAACCTCGTCAACGGTGCGCCGCTCGACCTCCTCGCGGTCCACAACGCCCAGTTCCCCGAAGAGATCCTGCGCGCCGACGCGGGCTGGACGCCGTCCCTGCGCACCCGGGTCGACATGCCGCAGGCCGTGCCCGGCCTCGTCGGCCACCGCGCGGGCGCGGGCCGCCTGCGCTGACCTTCCGGCCCGCTCTCCCTCCTTGCCTCCCCCTTTTCCGTAGCGAAGGAGCTCTCCCATGCCCTCGCACCACCCGCGAGCCGTCCTCGGCCGCCGGTCCCTGCTCACCGCCGGCGCCGGAGCGGCGTTCGCGCTCGCCCTGGCCGCCGGTCCCGCCGCCGCTGTCGCCATCGTGGGGGCCGGCCCGTTCGGGCGGTTCGGTTCGCCCGGCGCCCGGCTCACCGAGCGCACCCTGTACATCCACCCGCGTGGCCTCGGGGACCACACCACCGTCCGGGCCGCGGTGAACGCGGCGGACGGCCCCGGCTGGACGCTGGTCCTCGCACCGGGCACGTACCGGGAGACCGTCGCCGTCAGCCCGGCCCGCACCGCCATGACCTGGATCGGCGCGAGCGAGGACCCCCGTGACGTCGTCGTCGTGTACGACAACGCCGCCGGTACGGTCCGGCCCGACGGCGGCACGTACGGTACGACCGGCTCCGCGACGACAACCGTCCAGGCGGACGGGTTCACCGCACAGTGGATCACCTTCGCGAACGATTTCCTGCGCACCGACCTGCCCGGGAATCCCGGCACGCAGGCAGTCGCGATCAAGGTCCAGGGCGACCGGTCCGCCTTCTTCCACTGCCGGTTCCTCGGGCATCAGGACACCCTCTACACCGACTCGATGACACTGGCGGCCGTCGCCCACCAGTACTTCGCGCACTGTTACGTCGAGGGCGACGTCGACTTCGTCTTCGGCCGGGCCCGTGCGGTGTTCGAGCACTGCCACTTCCGCACCCTGCTCCGCACCGATCTGGCGGGCGCCCCGTACGGCTTCGTCTTCGCCCCCTCGACCGCCCGCGTCAATCCGTACGGTCTCCTGGCGGTCCGCTGCCGGGTCACCAGCGAGGCGCCGGACGGCTTCTACAAGCTGGCCCGGCCCTGGGTTCCAGGCTCGGACCCGACCGCCTGGCCGTCCCTCGTCGTCCGCGACAGCGTGCTCGGTCCGGGCATCGACGCCGCCGAGCCGTACGCGAACATGCGGGACGCCCATCCGTGGCAGGCCCAGCGCTTCGCGGAGTACCGCAACACCGGTCCGGGCGCGGCGAGCCAGATCTCGCAGAACCGCCCTCAACTGACCTCGCCGGACGCCCAATTCGCCACCCGGGATCACTACCTCGCCGACTGGCGTCCCGTGCCCGCCTGTTCCTGACCTACGAGAGGACCCGCACGTCATGTCTCGCAACGCAACCTTTCGCAGCGCTCTCCTTGCCGTGGCCCTGCTCACCACCACCGCCGGCCTCGGCGTGCTGGCCGCGCCCGCCCATGCCGCCACCGTCGTCGTGGCCACCTCGGCCGAACTGACCACCGCGGTCAAGAACGCCACGCCCGGCACGGTCATCCAGGTCCGCGGCGGCATCTACTACCCCACCGCCGTCCTCCAGTCCACCGCCAACGGCACCGCGAGCAGCCGCATCCGGCTCCAGCCCTACGGATCCGAGACGGTGAAGATCGACGGTTCGAACCTGCCCGCCGGATCCTGGATCTTCAAACTGACCGCCGACTACTGGACCGTCTCCGGCATCACGTTCCAGAACTCCCCCGACAGCGCCGTCGTCTGCACCTCCTGCACCGGCACCGAGTGGCTGGGCATCAGGACGATCAACGGCGGCGACTCAGGGTTCACGCTCACCGGCAACGACACGAACAACAACGTCGTCAGGAACCTTGATTCCTACGGCCATTACGATGCGGCCAACCACGGTGAGAACGCCGACGGAGTCGCGGTCAAATTCGGTTCGGGCACCGGCAACCTGATCACCGGGGCGCGGCTCTTCAACAACTCCGACGACGGCATCGACCTGTGGTCCTGGTCCAGCCCCGTGACGATCGAACACACCTGGTCGTACGGAAACGGCAAGAACCGCTGGTCGGACTCCGCCTTCGCGGGAGACGGCAACGGCTACAAGCTGGGCGGCGACGGCGAGGTCGTCGCCCATGTCGTCAACAACTCCGCGGCGTGGGACAACGCCGGCAACGGCTTCACCGAGAACAGCAACAAGGGCGCCATCGTCCTCAACCGTACGACCGCCTACGCCAACGGGAAGTGGGGCTACTACTTCGCGACCGGGGCGGCCCGGCTGGCCCGGAACCTGGCCGTGGACAACGGCTCGGGGCTCGCCAAGCGGGGCTCCTCGGTCGTCTCGGCGGCCAACAACTGGGACTCCGGAATCGCGACCCCGGCCTTTGTCAGCAGGGACGCCACCACCGCGTACGGCGCCAGGAAGGCGGACGGCTCGCTCCCGGCGACCATCTTCCTGACGACCGGTTCCACGACGATCGGCTCCACCATGAACTGACGGCGGACGGCAGCGGCTATGCCGATTCGCGGCGTACGAGCTCCGTGGGCAGGATGACCGCGGCCGGCTCCTCTCCCGCTATGCGGGCGAGGAGCATCCGTACCATCTCGGTGCTGATCCGGTCCCAGGGCTGGCGGATCGTCGTGAGCGGGGGCCGGGAGGAAACCGCTGCCGGGGAGTCGTCGAAGCCTCCCACGGCGATGTCCTCGGGCACGCGGCGGCCGGCCCGGGCCAGGGTGTCGAGGACGCCCTGGGCCATCAGGTCCGAGGCCACGAAGACGGCGTCGAGGTCCGGGGAGCGTTCCAGGAGCAGGCGCGCCGCCACCTCGCCGCTCGCGCGGCTGTAGTCGCCGGTGACGATCAGCGCGTCGTCGACGGGCAGGCCGTATTCGGCCAGTGTCTCCCGGTAGCCCGCGAGGCGTTCCACACCGCCGGGGGTATCGCGGGGGCCGGTGACGGTGGCGATCCGGCGGCGGCCCGTCTCGTACAGGTGGCGCACCATGTCGCGGGCGCCGTCACGGTCGTCGGCGGCGACGTAGCCGATCTTGGCGGTCTGGCCGAGGACCTTGCCGCAGGCGACGACGGGTACGCCGGCCTCGTGCAGGTGGGCTACGACGGGATCGCCGGCGTGGCTGGAGACCAGGAGGACGCCGTCGACGTGGCCGGCTTCGATGTACCGGAGGTTGCGCCGGCGCTCGTCCTCGGTGCCCGCGATCATCAGCAGCAGCGGGATGTCCTGGGCGGCGAGCGCCTGGGTGCAGGCCCGCAGCAGCACGTTGAAGTTGGGGTCTTCGAAGAAGCGCTCCTGCGGCTCGGTCAGCAGGAAGGCCACGGAACCGGACTTGCCGGTGATCAGCGAGCGGGCGTGCCGGTTGACGACGTAGCCCGTTCTGCGGATCGCGGCGTCGACGGCCGCCTTCGCGGCGGGGCTCACGTAGTGCCCGCCGTTCAGGACACGGGAGACGGTGCCGCGCGAGACTCCGGCCTCGCGTGCCACGTCGTGGATCGTCGTCGGGCGACGCCTGTTCGCTGCTGTGCTCATGCTGTGATTCCCCTCGATCCCCAGTGTGTCAGGACTTTACGGCGCCGGAGAGCAGGTCGAGGCTCCAGAACCGCTGGATGAGCAGGAAGAGGGCGATGAGCGGGACGATCGCGAGGAGCGCGCCGGTGATCACCAGGGTGTAGAGCGCGGGCTGGCCCGCGCCCTGCTTCAGCAGGGTGAACAGGCCGACGGTCACGGGGAACTTCTCGTCGTCGCCCAGCATGATGAAGGGCAGCAGGAAGTTGTTCCAGATGGCCACGAACTGGAAGAGGAAGATCGTGACCAGACCGGGGGACATCATCGGGACCGCGATCCTCAGGAAGATCCGCCATTCGCTCGCGCCGTCCATCCGTCCCGCCTCCACGAGCTCCATCGGGATGGCGGCCTCGGCGTAGATCCGGCCGAGGTAGACGCCGTACGGCGAGAGGACCAGCGGCAGCAGGACGGAGAGGTAGGTGTCCGTCAGGCCTGCCTCGGCCATCAGCAGGTACTGGGGAATCGCGAGGATCACCGGGGGCATCAGTACGCCCGTCAGGATCAGGTTGAAGAACGTCTCGCGGCCGCGGAAGCGGTAGACGGCGAGGCCGTAGCCGGCGAGCGCCGACACCGTCGTGGACAGGACGGCGCCCAGCCCCGCGTAGAAGACCGAGTTGCCCATCCACCGCCAGTAGAGGCCGTCGCGGTACGCGTTCAGGTCCGCGACGTTGGCTCCCAGGGAGTCGCCGGGCAGGAAGGTGAACGTGGCGAAGAGGTCCGCGCCCGACTTGGTGGAGGCCACCAGGACCCAGGCGATGGGCAGCAGGCAGTAGAGCGCGCCGAGGGCCAGGGCGGCCGTCGGCAGCAGGGCGGTGCGGGGCGGGCGGGGCGGGCGCGGCGGCCCCTGGGAGGTGCCGGGGGTGGTGGCGGCAGCCGGGGCTGCCTTGCGCGTGCGCGCCGGGGAGGCGAGCCCGGTCATCGGGTTGCTCCTTGCTTCGTACGGCGGTTGGAGGCCTTGAGCAGGCCGAAGGACAGCAGGAAGGTCGCGGCGGCGAGGACCACGGCGGTGGCCGACGCCGCGTGGATGTTCCCGCCGGTGAAGGCGTCGTTGTAGACCTTCATCAGGGGGCTCCAGGTGGTGGGGATGCCGTTGGTGAGCGGCCTGAGCGTGGTCGGCTCGTTGAAGACCTGGAGCGTGGCGATGATCGAGAAGAAGAAGGTCAGCACCAGCGAGGGCGCCACCATCGGGATCTTGATGCGCAGGGCGGTCTGGAGTTCCGAGCAGCCGTCGAGCTTGGCCGCCTCGTACACCTCCGCGGGAAGGGACCGCAGCGCGGTGTAGATCACGATCATGTTGAATCCGGTGCCGCCCCAGACGGCGATGTTCGACATCGCCAGGTACAACGGTCCACCGTCCATCAGGTCCGGCTGCGGCAGGCCGACGGCGTCGAGCACGTAGAAGAAGGGGCTGACGTCCGGCAGGTACAGGAAGCCCCACATCAGGGCGGCGATGACCCCGGGGACCGCGTAGGGCAGGAAGATCGCGAGCCGGGAGAAGGAGCGGGCCCGCACCCGCTCGGAGTCGAGCAGCAGCGCGAACAGCAGGGCCAGGCCCAGCATGAGGGGGACGACGATCGCGCCGTAGCCGAGGATCCGCAGGGCGCTGTGGCCGAGCTCGGCGTCGGTCAGGGCCGCGGTGTAGTTCTCCAGGCCGGCCCAGACCTCGCTCCGGGCTCCCTTGCCCAGACCGAGGCCCTTGACCTCGATCTTGTGGAAGCTGAGCCGGATCGCGTAGCCGATGGGCAGCGCGAAGAAGAGGGCGAACAGGACGGCTGCCGGAAGGAGGAAGCCGTACGGGGCCGCCTTGACCCCGTACGACTGGCGCACGCCCGTGGTGGGCTGCGTCACTGGGCGACCTCGAAGCCCTGCTTCTTCAGGTCGGCGACGGTGGCACCCTGCATGGCGGTCAGGGCCGCGCCGAAGCCCGACTTGGCCTTGGCGGCCTTGCCGAACTCGTCCTTGAAGGAGGTGTAGGCCACGTTCACGTTGGGGCCCCAGGCTGCGGGGGCGGTGGTCTTCGCGATCTCCGCGGCCTTCGTGTAGAAGTCGCTCTGGCCGGCGAAGAACTCCGGGGCCTGGGCGAGCGCCCCGCCGGTCTGCGCGGCGGTGGCCGCCGGGTAGATGCCGCTCTCCTTGACCAGCGCGGCCAGCGCCTGCGGGTCGGTGTTCAGCCAGGTCGCGAACTTCGCCGCGGCGGCCTTGTGCTGGGAGTCGGTGGTGACGGCCGTGGTGGATCCGCCCCAGCTGCCGGTGGCGGGCTTGGAGGTGTCCCACTGGGGCAGCGGGGCCATGGCCCACTTGCCCTTGGTGTCGGGCGCGGCGGTGGTCAGCACGCCCGGGGCCCAGACGGCGCTGACCCAGCCGATCTGTGTGCCGGTGTTCAGGGCCTTGTTCCAGGCGGGGGTGTACATCGGCTGGTTGTCCACGGCGCCGTCCGCGACCAGGCCGCCCCAGAAGTCGGCGACCTTCTTGGTGGCCGCGTCGTCGATGCCGACCTTCCACTTCTTGCCCTCGGTGGTCCACCACTGGGCGCCGGCCTGCTGGGCGAGACCGGCGAAGAGCCCGGAGTCGTTGGAGGAGAAGGTGGTCAGCGCCTTGTCGGGGGCCTTGGCCTTGAGGGCCCTGGCGGTGGTGGCGAACTCGTCCCATGTGGTGGGCACCTTCAGGCCGTACTCCTGGAACAGGTCGGTCCGGTAGAAGAACATGAGCGGCCCGGAGTCCTGGGGTACGGCGTATACGGCGTCGCTGCCCAGCGTGGTCTGCTGCCAGAGACCGGGGGCGAAGGCCTCCTTGGCGCCGGCGACCTCCTTGGATATGTCGGCGAGGGCGTCGTTGCTGACGAGGGTCGGCAGTGCCTGGTACTCGGCCTGGACCAGGTCGGGAGCCTGGTGCGCCTTGGCCGCGGTGATGATCTTGGTGACCAGGTCGTCGCCGGAAGCCTGCTTCTGGACCGTGACCTGGACCTCCGGGTGCTTCTGGTTCCAGAGCGCGGCCA
Organism: Streptomyces sp. GL_148; assembly: GCF_057834205.1. NCBI lineage: Bacteria > Bacillati > Actinomycetota > Actinomycetes > Kitasatosporales > Streptomycetaceae > Streptomyces > Streptomyces sp. GL_148. The sequence goes on from NZ_CM174396.1 coordinate 563,857, forward strand.
CCTTGTCCATGTTGGGCGCCCAGGCCCAGTAGGTGAGCGCGACCGGGCCGGACCCGGCCGCGGCGCCGTCCTTGCCTCCGGAGCCGGAGTCGGAGCCGGAGGATCCGCAGGCGGTGAGTGCGGTGGCGCCGAGGAGGACGGCGAGGGCGGCCGAAACTCCGCGGTACGTCGTGTGGGGCATGGGGTACTTCTCCCTGACCGAAAGGGCCTCACCCTCGGAAGGGAAGGCCGACCATGCGTCTGTGAGCGTTCACAGTAGAGAAACGCCCCGGACACTTGTCAATGGTTGATCGAGTGCGGTTATCTTGCGTTGCCGCATTGAGACCGGATGTGTGAACGTTCCCAGTCCGGTGGAACTTTCAAGCTCGAACACCCAGGAGAGACCCATGCCGCAGACCACTCCGAAGGGCCTGCACCGGCTCGCCTTCGGCGGGGACTACAACCCCGAGCAGTGGCCGGAAAGCGTCTGGCAGGAGGACGTCCGGCTGATGCGCGAGGCCGGCGTCACCCTGGTGAGCGTCGGGATCTTCTCCTGGGCCCTGCTGGAGCCCGAGCCCGGCCGGTACGACTTCGGCTGGCTCGACCGGCTCCTCGACCTGCTGCACGAGCACGGCATCCGGGTCGATCTGGCCACGCCCACCGTGGCGCCTCCCGCCTGGTTCTACCGCGCCCACCCCGAGGCGCTGCCGGTCAGCCGCAAGGGCGTGCGGTACTCCTTCGGGTCGCGCGGCGCGATCTGCCACAGCTCCCCCGCCTACCGCGAGGCCGCCGCCCGCATCACCACCGAGCTCGCCGGCCGCTACGGCAGCCACCCCGCGCTCGCGCTCTGGCACGTGCACAACGAGTACGGAGTCCCCGTCAGCGCCTGCTACTGCGACGGCTGCGCCGCTCATTTCCGCCGCTGGCTCGAGGGCGCGCACGGATCCCTCGATGCGGTCAACGAGGCCTGGGGCACCGCGTTCTGGGGCCAGCGCTACACCGCGTACGAGCAGATCGACCCGCCGCGCGCCACGCCCACCGTCGCCAACCCGGCGCAGCAGCTCGACTACCGCCGCTTCACCGACGCCACCCTGCGCGAGAACTTCCGGATGGAGCGGGACATCCTGCACCGGCTCTCGCCCGGCATCCCCGTCACCACCAACTTCATGACCGCGCTCAGCCAGTGCGACTCCATCGACTACTGGGCCTGGGGCCGCGAGGTCGACCTCGTCACCAACGACCACTACCTGATCACCGACGGTCGGCGCACCCACGTCAATCTGGCCATGGCCGCCGACCTCACCCGCTCGGTCGCGGGCGGTGCGCCCTGGCTGCTGCTCGAGCACTCCACGTCCGGAGTGAACTGGCAGCCGCGCAACCCGGCCAAGCGCCCCGGCGAGATGGCCCGCAACGCGCTCGCCCACGTGGCCCGGGGTTCAGAGGGCGCGATGTTCTTCCAGTGGCGCCAGTCCCGGCGCGGCGCGGAGAAGTTCCACTCCTCGATGCTTCCGCACGGGGGCACCGACACCCGCGTCTGGCGCGAGGTGGTCCGCCTGGGCGCCGACGTCGACTCACTGGCCTCCGTACGCGGCACCCGCACGGTTGCGGACGTCGCCATGGTGTGGGACTGGCACTCCTGGTGGGCGCAGAGCCTGGAGTGGCGCCCGAGCGAGGCCCACGAGGCCCGCGAGCGTGCCGACAGCTTCTACGAGACGCTGTACGACCGCCACCTCACGGTCGACTTCGCCCACCCCGAGACCGATCTGTCGGCCTACCCGCTGGTGGTCGTCCCCGCGCTCTACCTCGCCACCGAGGCCGCCGGGCGGAACCTGCGCGCGTACGTCGAGGCCGGCGGCACACTCGTCGTCTCGTACTTCTCCGGGATCGTCGACGAGCACGACGCCGTGCACCCCGGGCCCTACCCGGGCGCGCTGCGCGAGGTCCTCGGGCTGACCGTCGAGGAGTGGTCACCGCTGCTCGACGACCAGACCGTACGGATCGGCGGGCCGGACGGCGCCTCGCTCACCGCCGACGTGTGGACCGAGTTCGTCGTGCCCCGCGGGGCCGAGACGGTGTGGACCTACACCGACGGACCGGCCGCCGGCGGGCCCGCCGTCACCCGCCACCGGCTGGGCCGGGGCACCGCCTGGTACGTCTCCACCCGGCTCGACGCGGCCGCGCTGGACACGATCGTCGCCGCCGCCTGCGAGGACGCGGGAATCGGCGCGCGCGACGCGCTCCCCCGTGACGTGGAGGTCGTACTGCGCTCCGGGGACGGCGGCCGGTACCTCTTCGCCCTCAACCACTCCGGCCAGGAGGCCGAGGTGCCGCTGGAGGGCTCCGGAACCGAGCTCCTCGGCGGTGCGCCGGTGCACGGGAAGCTCGCCGTCCCGGCCGGTGCGGTCCGGGTCGTGCGACTGGACGCCTGACGGCGTCCCCATGAATCCCCGGGGGCGGCCCGGCGGCCGCCCCCGGGTCACACCCGCACCACCCATCCCATCCGCCGCCCGTCGAAGGGACATCGACGATGCACCCTGTACGAAGCACCCCCCTGCGGAACCTGCTGAGAGGGCTGAACCTGCTCAGAGGTGCGTGGCCGCGAACCGCCGCCGTCGCCGCGCTCGGCGCTCTGCTCCTGACCCCGCTGCCCGCGCACCCGGCGCAGGCGGCAACCACGCTGGCCAATACCGGCTTCGAGGCCGACGGCGCCGGCACCGCCACTCCGGCCGGCTGGACCGCGTACTCGGCGACCGGCCAGACGGCCGCCTCCTTCACCGAGTCCGGCGGCCACAGCGGCGGATACCGGCTCACCCACTGGTCCTCGTCCGCGTACAAAGTGGAGACCTACCAGTACCTGTCCGGACTGGCCGTCGGCAGTTACACGCTCAGTGCCTGGGTGCGCTCCGGCGGGGGCCAGAACTCCGCCTACCTCGCCCTGCGCAACTGCGGGTCCGCCGAGCAGCGCACCGATCTGCCGTCCACCTCCAACGGGGCCTGGATACGACTCGTGACCTCGGTGACGGTGACCGGCGGCCAGTGCACGGTCAGCGTCAACTCGGACGCGAAGGCGGGCAATTGGCTCAACGTCGACGATCTGACCTTCACCGCTGGCTCAACCGGGCTCGCGGTCAAGGGAGTCGACGTCTCCTCCCTGAAGAAGAGCGAGGACCTCGGCGGCGTCTACCGCACCAGCGGCGGCGCCGCCGGTGACGCCCTGACGATCTTGAAGTCCGCCGGCGCCAACTACGGCCGGCTCAAGGTGTGGGTGAACCCGGCCGACGGCTACAACGACAAGGCCCGCGTCCTCGCGACGGCCAAGCGGATCAAGGCGCAGGGCATGAAGCTCCTCGTCGACTTCCACTACTCCGACATCTGGGCCGATCCCGGCGCCCAGACCAAGCCCGCCGCCTGGTCCGGGCACTCGTACTCCCAGCTCACGACGGACGTCTACCAGCACACGTACGACGTTCTGAACGCCCTGAAGGCGCAGGGCACCACCGCCGACATGGTGCAGATCGGCAACGAGACCAACACCGGCATGCTCTGGCCCGAGGGGTCGACCGACAACTGGGCGCAGCTCGCGGGGCTGCTGAAGTCAGGCGCCTCGGCGGCCAAGGCGGTCTCCTCCTCCACTCAGGTCGCGCTCCATCTCGCGCACGGCGGCGACAACTCCCTGTACCGCTGGTGGTTCGACAACGCGGCGGCGCAGGGCGTGAGTTACGACGTGATCGCACTGTCCTTCTATGGGTACTGGCACGGCGCACTCTCCTCGCTCCAGGCCAACCTGGACGACGTATCGGCCCGTTACGGCAAGAAGGTGCTGGTCGTCGAGACCGCCTATCCCTTCCGGCTGGACAGCGAGGACGCCCACGAGAACATCATCGACACCACGGCCGAGCTGGTCACCGGCTATCCGGCGAGCGCGGCCGGGCAGTCCGCCTGGCTGCGGGACGTGATGAACGTCGTCGAGGCGGTGCCGAACGGCCGTGGCCTCGGTGTCGTCTACTGGGAGCCGGCCTGGACGGCCGTAGCCGGCAACGGGTGGGACCCGGCCGATCCCGCCTCCGGCAACGGCTGGGAGAACCAGGCCCTGTTCGACTACGACAGCAGGCTGCTGCCGGCCGCGGGCTGGCTCTCGCACCGCTGATCCCTCACACGCGGGCGGGGGCGGGCTCTTGTGAGCCCGCCCCCGCCCGCCGTTCTCCTACCACTCGGCGAGGGAGCCGTCGTCGCGGCGCCAGGCCGGGTTGCGCCAGCGGTGGCCGGTCTCGGCTGCCCGCTCGACCGCCTTCTCGTCGACCTCGATGCCGAGACCCGGGCCCATCGGCAGGGCGACGTGCCCGTCCTCGTAGCGGAAGACCGCGGGGTCCACGAGGTAGTCGAGGAGGTCGGAGCCGGTGTTGTAGTGGATGCCGAGGCTCTGCTCCTGGATCAGCAGGTTGGGCGCGGCGAAGCCGACCTGGAGGCAGGAGGCGAGTGCGATCGGGCCCAGCGGACAGTGCGGGGCGAGGGAGACGTCGTACGCCTCGGCCATGGCCGCGATCCGGCGGACCTCCGAGATCCCGCCGGCATGCGAGAGGTCCGGCTGGGCCACGGCGATCCCCTGCGTGAGGACCTTCTTGAAGTCCCAGCGGGAGTAGAGGCGTTCGCCGGTGGCGATGGGGATGCTGGTGGAGCGGACGATGTCGCCCTCCGACAGGCGGTCCCGCCCCAGGACCCCGAACGGGCTTCAGTCGGAGCTGCTGCGGAGCCGACTTCAGTGGGAGCGAGAGGTCCGGCAGGCGCGGCGCCTGCCCGGCCGTGAACCAGAGCAGGGCGTCCTCGCCGGTCCGGGACCGGCAGCGCGGGGAGGTGTTCTCCGCGTGCTCGGAGAGGTGCACCGCCTGCGCGGGGGTCCCGGCGGCGGCCAGAGCGGGGCGCAGGTGCTGCTCGGAGTGGTCGGCGAAGGCCATGGGTAGGAGCACGTCGTCCGAGTCGATCATGGTCGCGCCGGCCGCTGCGTAGCCAGACGAAGCGGTCCGGGTCGTCCAGGTCCAGGAACCGGCCGCCCACGGTGACGCCGACTGCCCCCTGCGGGTGCGTCCGTCTCAGCCGGAAAGACGGGAGCGTCCGCCTCAGCCGGAAAGACGGGAGCTCGCCGACTCGGCGGCACGCCGGTACTGCTCGTTGATGCGCTGGGCTTCTTCGAGCTGATCCTCGAGGATCACGATCCTGCAGGCGGATTCGATGGGGGTGCCCTGGTCCACTAGCTCCCGCGCACGGGCGGCAACGCGCAGTTGGTATCGGGAGTAGCGGCGGTGGCCGCCGGCGGAGCGGAGCGGGGTGATGAGTCGGGCTTCGCCGATGGCGCGGAGGAAGCCCTGGGTGGTGCCGAGCATCTCTGCGGCCCGGCCCATGGTGTAGGCGGGGAAGTCGTCGTCGTCCAGGTGGCCGCCGAGGGGACCGGTCGGATCTTCTGCTGTCATGTGTACCTCTTCTACGGAAACGCGTGGAGGGGCCCTGGCGCCTATTGGCACCAGGGCCCCGAAGGAATTGCTACACCATCTGCCGGCCCTGATCGTGCGCCGGCCTTCTGTGTCCGCGTGCCCGACCGGAATGCTGTCGGGCCTGCGGGGATCGCGGTTGCTTGACCGGAGACCACCTCACTATCGATGTCCTGCGGTACCCGGGCTCAACGCTTCTGCCCGGGCGATCCTGATGGTGCTCGGCTCCTCCGTTCTTCCCTCTGGGACCAATCTTTTACGGGTACTGCGTACTGCACCTACAGCTACGGCTGGGTCATGCGAACTGCTCAGCGGCCTGTCATAGCGCCGCTCTCCGGCAGCCAGCCCCGTTGCCCATCGTGCGTCTGCTCTGGCTTGGAACCCCACTGCCGAACCTCCCGGTGCGCGCGCCCGCAGCCGACGCCTTCACCGAGGTACCGCTCTCACTGAACTTCACTGCTGGGCACTTCCACCTGCGTCAACTGCGATTTGCTCGCGGCGGCCCCTGATCACTGCGGGCCACCCGGTCCGGCCGTCAGTCCCGTCACCATCCTGCACAAGCTGTGGCTTCAGCACTCCACGACCGCACCGCACTACTGAACTGCACCTACAGGTACTTCGGGTACTGCTGCCCGGCAGTTCGTCTCTGCCAGGCTCTTCGGTCTCTCTGGGCTACGAGAGAAACCATAACCAGACCACAGCCCAATGTCTACTTCGGCGAGCATAGATTTCCGTGACCGCCTCGATGAGGAATCTGGGTGCCCCGCAAGGAGGAAATCGCAGCCGGCGGGATGGCTCGGTGGCATGCCCGCGACGCGAGGGAAAAGATCAAGGACAAGGACACCTTCAAGCACTGACCTGGGCCGCAGCCCCCGGCCGATCAACCGGTCAAGCGGCGGTGGACTGCGGCTGACGCAGCTCGGCCTGGCCGAAGAGGAGCGCGTAGCCGCCGGGAAGCCGGCGCAGGATGCGGGCGAGGAGGTAAGGGCCGGCGAGGCGGCCGACGACGGTGAGGACGGCGCCGACGTTCCAGCGGACGGTGGCGGGGGTGGCGCCGGTGCATGCGGCCAGGTCCTTGACGAAGCCCCACCCGGTGAGGTGTTCGGTGTCGGGGATCTGGGCGGTCAAGGTGAGCGCGGCTTCGACGGGCAGGCAGTGTGCGAGGTCGACGCGCTCGTCGCCGGTGATCTGCCGGCCGAGGGCGGCGAGGACGGTCCGGAGGACTTCCGCGGCGCGTTCGCGGGTGGGGTAGACGCCTTCGTAGCGAACACGTTCCAGCATCTGGTCGAACGTCATGACCGTCGGGTGCGGGTTCGCTCGAAGCTGGTCGTACATGGCTGCGGATGCCTTTCTCGTCAAGGCGCGTGGGCGCCGGTGGTGGTCAGGAGGGCTGGGGGTGGCCGAAGAGGAGGTCGTAGCCGGGAGGGAGCTGGAGCAGCACCTCGCGGGTCAAGTCGTCGCCCGCGGCGGCCGTGACGGTGGACAGGACCGCGCCGATGTCCCACAGAGCTGTCTTTTCCGTGGCGCCGTCGATCCAGGCCGCGGTCGCGCGCACGAAGCGTTCCGGGGAGAGCGGTTCGGCGGCCTGCAGGGGGTTGAGCAGGATGAGGGCGTACGTCTCGGGAAGACGGGCGGCGATCTCGGCTCGCACCGTTCCGGCCAGGTGTGCACCGAGCAGGGCCAGGACGACACGGGACGCCCGCTCGGCCTCCTCACGAGTCCGGTATTCGCCGTGTTCCTGGACCTGGGTCAGGAACGCTTCCGGGCGCATCGGCATCACATCACCTCCGAGAGAGGAAGGGAGCCGGCCGGGCGGGCGCGGAGGACGGGAGCCGGAGGGGATCGTCGCCCCATCCTCCGCACGCTGGGAGGTCGGCTTGTTCAGCTGGAGATCTGCTTGCGGCTGGACTCGCCGCTGATGCTGATCTTGCGGGGCTTGGCGCGCTCGGCGATGGGGATCCGCAGGGTCAGGACACCCGCGTCGCCTTCCCTCGTACACGGTGACGGAGTCGGCCTCCCGGCGCCCCCGGCGACCCTCCTCGCGCTCGGCGTCCAGGCGTCCGAACACCCGGTCGCGCATCGCCCTCCAGCGCACGGCAAGGAGCTCCGCGTCCACGTCGTACGTGGCGGCTTCGCCGACCGTCCGGGCAACGTCTGCGGTGTGGGCGAACATCTTGCTCGGAATGCAGCCCGCGTTGAGGCAGGTTCCACCGAACCACTTCTCCTCGACGATGGCCACGTCCAGATCGGCGAATGAATCGTCGATCACGGCGTTGCCGGATCCCGCACCGATGACGACAAGATCGTGCTGACGCATCACGCCAGGCTACGAGGCCGACCGCGCCCGGGGCGTCGGGCGCGCCAGCCGCCCCGAAGACGACCACATCAGGCATGGCAAGGGTCAGGCCCGCGAGATCGTCACGGACGTCGCCGGTGTTGACCAGCAGGCAGTGGGCGCCGGGGTGGTACTCCCGCAGGTATGCGGCGGTGACGGCGGGTGCGGCAAGGATGTCGTGGACGCCGACGGAAAAGCCCGCCCCGGCCTGGACGACGACCTGCGCGATCTCATGGGACGACAGCGCGGCCAGACGTGCAGTCCTGGCCGCGCTGGAATACCTCGCCGCTCCCCTCACCTGATCTGCAATCCTCAGCCCGTCACCCGAAAACTGCGGGGCTGGGCTCCGGTGTCCCCCGGACCGGCGGCCGGGCCGTCACTTGGTCCCGGAAGCGACGGGCCCGCCGGGCCGCACCCGACGGTCCGGCCGTGCGACCAGCGCGCACCGTACTACCGGCCCCCAGACGCGTTCTCTGCCGCCTGGAGAGCCTGATTGGCGATGGTGAGGGCCTCTTGGTCGTGACCTGCCGCCTTCGCCGCCCGGGCCTGGCTGAGGGAGACGCGCAGCAGCTCGACCGTGTGCTCCGGCAGAGCATCCGACGCCACGGCGTCTTCCGATTGAGGCAGTACCGGGATCAGGTGTGCAGGCGGCTGTTGGAACCGTCCCGGTCGCCGGCGGTGTCGTCGTTGAACCAGTAGTCCCCGGCGGCCAGATAACGGAAGGAGTGAACGCTCTTGCTGGGCAGCGCGACCGTGACCGCTCGCTTGCCGTCCTTGCGGGTCTTGAGGGTGTGGACGCCGGGCTGCCAGCCGTTGAAGTCGCCCACCACGCTGACCGGGCCCGGCGGAGCGTCGGCGGGAAGGACGAAGGTGACCTCGGTGCGGTCCTTCTTCAGCATGCGCTCCAGCATGAACGTACTCCTGACATCGCAGCGGATGGGGCACAGGCGCCCATCGTCGGCTTTTGCGGGGCGGGCCGCACTGCGACGCCCGGCCCCTTCCCATATATCACCTGATCGCCATACAAAGTCACACATATGGTGCGATGAGTCACTGTCTGTGTCAGTGTGGTGCAGAGGATCTTCATTCGCGCGCCACCGAGGGAGTCGCCGTCATGGGCGGTCAGCAGGACAAGCGCCAACAGCCGGGCAAGGATCGCGAGCGAGAGGACCTGGAGGCCACCGGCCAGGATCCCGTTCACCCCGGATCCGCGGAGCGCGCCCGAGGAAAGAGTCCCGAGGAGATGAAGCGTCACCGCGAGGACGACACGACGCGCGAGCGCGCCGGCGACGAGATGCGCGACGAAGAACTCTGACCATAGTCAGAGCCGTCACGCCCACGCACGCAGGACCCGGCCGGGCCCACAGTCACCGGCCGGGTCCTGTCATGCCCGGCGCCGCGGGCGGGACCCCCGTACCCCTGCTGCCGACTGGTGAGAGCCCGACACTGCGACCTGCACCCGGTCAGCCACGCTCCCGCGTACTGAGCGGCGGCGGCCTGAACCGCTGACGTGCAGGGTTCTTGGCGACGAGCTTGCCCCTGACTGAAGGAGAACCGGCCGTCCTATGGTGATGGTGCCAGGGTGAGGACAAGAGGCTCCCCGTGGTGATGGGCCAGCGCCTTCACGTCGATCAGGACGGCCACTCGATCACTGTGTGGTGCAGCCGCCCTGGTCGGCCGGTCGAGCTGCTCGTCGACGGCAAGGTGGTCGCCGCCGATCGCGAGCGACGGTCCGGCTTGACACGGCTGCAGGGAGTCGTGGCAGGGGACCCCTCCAAGACGTTCACGGTGTACCTCAGCCGGCCCGCCGGACCCGAGGGCGAGGCCTTGTGCACCCTGGACATCGACGGCATGCGCTACCTCATGCCTCACGCCCCTCTCCCGCGCAGTCCTGCCGGAACGAGGGTGCGCCCACCGCCGGCGACCACTCCCGGGCAGCTCCTGGCGCGACTACTGGGACGCCGAGGCCGCCACGCCAACGGCGGACCGCGCTTACGGCGTGCGACTGCGCTGAATGCTCCTTTCCGCAACCCGTGACTACGGCAGGCGAAATCTGTTTCAACGACAGGGCACCGACGATTCGCGGCTCAACCGGCCTGCTCCACATCTGACGGACCACGCCCGCGCGCCTACTCACCGTCCCCGGTGGAGCCCGCGAGTACCGTGAGAGGGGCTCCCGGGGCGCACCAGCGGATGGGGTTGACCGTCGTGTCGACATCGAGTCACGAAACGTTCGGCGCACCCTGTTGGGTCAGCCTGCTGACCCGCGATCTCGGCGCGGCGCGGCGCAGAAGGTCTACGGTGCGGTTCTCGGCTGGGAATTCGGACCCGGCCGTCTCGGAGAGGCGTTCGCAGTCGGCTTCGCCGACGGGGTACCGGTGGCCGGCATCGGCTCCCGGCCCCCGGAGCTCGCGGTCCCCGTGGCCTGGACCCCGTACTTCGCCGTGGACGACGCCGGCGGCACGGCGGCACGGATCCTCGAACGAAGCGGAACCGTCGCCGTGGGACCGCTGTCCTTCGGTACGGGACGGGCAGTAGTCTGCGCCGACCTGGACGGGGCGGTCTTCGGGATCTGGCAGGGCGATGCCATCCCCGACTGGGGTATGGGCGGCGAGGCCGCTCCGGCCTGGCTCGAACTGCGCACCAGGAACGCCTTCGACGCCGCCATCTTCTACGGCGAGGTCCTGGAGTGGGCCTGCGAGCACGCCGGCTGCTGCGAGGTCGCGTACGTGGAGGAAGTGCCCCGAGCCGCCAAGAGCACGATCCGTGACCGGACCCTGGCTCGGTGCGAAAGCAAATGACCACGGGCCGCCTTCTTCAACCGGTGCCGCTCGGCGGCGGTCAGGACTATGGGGCAGGCGGCAGGAACAGGCAAGGCAGGAAAGCCGATCAGCAGAGGTAGATCACGACATCAAGCCGGTTCTGTTCATGCGGTTTCGTGGTGCAGGGAGTCCAGGACGACGAGTTCGTCCGCGGAAAGCCGCAGAGCGCCGGCAGCCACGTTCTGGGCAAGGTGGTCGGGATCTCCGGTGCCGGGGATGGCCAGGACGTGGGGGCCCTGGTGCAGGGTCCATGCAAGCCGGATCTGGGCTGTGCTCACCTGGTGGGCGAGGGCGATGGCGTGCACCTCCGTGCTGTCGTCGGCGGTCGCGCCGCCTTCGCGTCCGGTGCCGGCGATCGAGTAGAACGGCACGAACCCGATGCCTTGTTCACCGCAGATGCGCAGGAACTCCTCCTGCTCGGGCGATGCGCCGATGCCGTACATGTTCTGCACGCAGACCACGGGCGCGATGCTCTGGGCCTCGGCGAGGTGGTGGGGGCGGATGTTGGACAGGCCCAGGTGGCGGATGAGTCCGGCCTCGCGCAGTTCGGCGAGTGCGCCGAAGCGTTCGGCGATGGAATCGGTGCCGACGATGCGCAGGTTCACCACGTCGAGGTGGTCGCGGCCGAGCTGGCGCAGGTTCTCCTCGACCTGGCTGCGCAGCCGCGCGGGGGTGGCGTGCGGCAGCCACCGGCCCGCAGGATCGCGGCCCGGTCCGACCTTGGTAGTGATGACGAGATCGTCCCCGTAGGGGGCCAAGGCGCGGTTGATCAGCTCGTTGGCGGAGCGCAGCGGAGAGAAGTAGAACGCGGCGGTGTCGATGTGGTTCACGCCGAGCTCGACCGCGCGGCGCAGCACATCGATCGCCTGGTCGCGGTCGCGTGGGACGGCGTTGATTGCGAACGCCTCGCCATGCTGGGGCAGGCGCATCGCGCCGAAACCGACTCGGTTGACCGTCAGGTCGCCGAGCTGGAAAGTGCCCGATGCCGCCGCGGTGATCGTCTGTGAAGTCATAGCGGGATGGTCTCCGCGCGGTACGCTGGCCCGCTATTGATTCACACATGAATGAATCTATTGAGGATTGGTCGTCGTGGCAGAGTTGGCTTTCTCGGCGAGCGATCTTGCGCAGGTGCGGTTCGCCGTCTCACCGATGTGGGAGATCGCGCCCAGCTTCCGGCTGCTGACGTCCACCGCCGCGCATCTGGTCCACCGGTCCTGGGTCGACCAGGTACGGCCGCGTGTGGTGGCCGCTGGGCTGGACCGAGGCTGGCTCGCCGAGCTGATTCCGCCCACCGGCTACGTCCCCGACTTCCTCAACCCGGCCCCCGCCGTGCCGGCCCCCACGCTGGCGGCAGAGCTGGATGCGATCCTCGCCTCGCCCGCCGACCGAGTACGCCAGGACCTCGACCACCTCGCCCGCCACCAGGGAACGCTCGGCCCCCGGCTGCGAACCCTGCACGCCGACCCGCAGACGCGCCTCGCCAAGGTCACCGAAGAGATCGAAACGTACTGGGAGCTGGCACTCGCCCCCTACTGGGCACAGATCCGGGAGGTGCTGGACGCAGACATCTTCTACCGGGCCCGCATGGTCGCCGAGCACGGCGCGGGCCGCCTGTTCAACGACCTGCACACCTCGGTGAGCTGGGACGACAATGGACTGCGGCTGGCCCGCCGAAAGCAGCCGCTAACCCGCAAGACGGCAGGTACAGGGCTGCTGCTGATCCCCTCAGCCTTCACCGGACCGGGACTGCGCACCCGGACGACGCCGCCGGATCCACCCCAACTCGCCTATCCGACGCGCGGTGTCGGCTCGCTATGGAAGGCGCGGCCCGTCACCCGGGCCGACGCCCTCGCCGCCGTACTCGGCCGCTCTCGGACCCTGCTCCTGACCGAACTGGATACCCCGGCCTCCACCACGCAGTTGGCCCACCGCACCGGACTCTCCCCGGCCGGGGTATCCCAATACCTCACCGCACTACGCAACGCGGGCCTGGTCAGCGCCCACCGCGCCGGCCGCTCCGTCCTCTACGCCCGCACCACCGCGGCCGAAGCCCTCCTCAAAGCCGCTACCGCTTGAGAATCGACTCAGCCCCCAAAGGACTTCCTGAGCCAACCACTAAAGGTGAAGATCGGCGAAGCGGCCACATGTCGCCGGCCAGTCCGAGGATGGTCACCCGGTCACCTGCGCGGCCCACGCCCGTGGGGCGCCTGCAACACCTACTGTCCCAAGCGGGCGTTGACCGGGTACGCGGCGTCCTCGGATAGCCTTTGACGCCGCTCGTCCTCGTTCACCTGCCGCGTTTCGGAATGGAGCGCAGCGGCCCAGCGTGCTGCCGCTCCCGCCTACTGCCTAACCGCTGAGGAGAGGGGGAAACGCATCTCCTCGCCGGGGTGGCCCACCGCCGAGAGAGGAGTAACCCTCCACTCAAGACCCGGTTGATCCTGCTACCGGTGGTCAAGGAGAGAGAGTGGGTCAGCCCTGCCGCCCCGGCCTCCTCGCGCAGCCCGGGTGGGCCAGACGGCGCGGCGCCCGCGGCGCGACCAGTGAGTCAGCCACACCGTGAAGTCGCCGCCACCTCACGCCGCCCAACGCCAGAAGGAAAGCCCTGTCATGCCCCGGGGTTCCTGCCCCAAGCGGGAACGCGGGCAGGGGGCGACCACGTGCATCTGGAGCAAGCCCGCGCGCGGAGCGATGGGCACGCCGTGACGATGGATGCGATCAGCCGCTCACACAACATGACGATCCGGTAATGAACGAGAGGAACCGCTCTTGAAGAAGATCAAGGCGATCGCGCTTGCCGTCGGGCTCGCCCTGGCCACTCTCCTCCTGATCTCGGCGCCCGTGAACGCCACCTGTGGCAAAACGGTGCACATCGAGGGCAGCGGCACAGGAGCGCTCCGCATCAATACGGAGACCGGCGCCTTCACCGGAGTGGAGTCGGGCGAAGCCAGCCATCTCGGTAACTACACGGTCGACCTGCAGGGCGTCAGCACCGTCGATGCGGACGGAATCGTCAATGCCGACGGCACCGCGACCATCGTGGCCGCCAACGGTGACCGGTTGACGGGAACCTTCGTCACGACCGGCCGCCCGCCGACGCTAACGGTCACCGTAACGATCACCGGCGGTACCGGACGGTTCAAGAACGCCGGCGGAACCCTGACGGTGAACTGCGTCTCCTCCGGCCCTCCGGTCCAAGAGGGGCCCGTGCTCGTCGTCGAGCACGACTGCACGATGGAGGGTGACATCACCGTCTCAGCCCGGCCGCACCACGGGCGGGACCGCGCGTAGACCACGCGAAACGGCCCGGGTCCGGTGCCCCCGAAGGGGAACCGGACCCGGCCCGTGAAGCGACTGCCGACAGAGGGCCCGACTGCGATCCACTCGTGCGGTTCATCGCCGCGTGCCCCGTCACCGGTGCCGACAGCGCTGCGCAGCCGGCAGCAAACCGGGGATGACCATCTCGCTCCAGATGCGCTACCGGGGACCAGCCCCTTTGGAGACCCGCTTGCAAGCGACCGACTAGCAGGCCCCCTCCACCGTCCTAGTAGAGGCGGACGGCATCTTCGTCGCGCCCGACCCAGAGGCCGCCCGCACCCTCTTTGCGGGGGCATACGCCCTCGGGAGGTCAGCGGTTCGCCTGTTGACGTTCCAGGATGGCGACCACCTCTCGGTCGGGGACCTGGGCGAAGTCCTCGTACCAGACCCCCACGGCGTGCGGGCCGGCTGGCTCCGGCGTACCCCTTCGTCTCCTGCTGCGGCTACTCCTTCACCCAGTTCGCGGTCCGCAAGGCCGGCCCGGACTGGAAGAGCGCCATCAAGGTGGCGCTCGCCGCGGACACCGTCTCCATCGCGGTGATGGAGCTCGTCGACAACGGCGTCATCGCCCTGACGCCGGGGCGATGGACGCCCACGCCGTCGTCCACGCCTACCACTGACCCAGCCGTGGCCGTACGGCACCGCGCCCGGCCGCACCTCACGGTGCGGCCGGGCGCGTTCGCGTGGACGGGCGTTAGCTGAAGGTACCGGGGGCTTCGACGGCGGCCGCCCCGGATCCGCCGGCCCCGCGGGGAACGGAGGCACCGACGATGTCCAGCACCGTCAAGGACATGCTCGCCACCTACCCGGCCGACCTCGGCGCCATCGACCAGGCCAAGCTCACCCGCTGCATCGAGGAATGCATCGCCTGCGCCCAGGCGTGCACGGCGTGCGCGGACGCCTGCCTGTCCGAGGGCATGGTGGGCGATCTGGCGAAGTGCATTCGCACCGACATGGACTGCGCCGACATCTGCACCGCCACCGCCGCGGTCCTCTCCCGCCACACCGGCTACGACGCCAACATCACCGCCGCGATCCTGAACGCGTGCGCCATGGTCTGCAAGGCGTGCGCCGACGAATGCGGACGCCACGCGGACATGCACGAGCACTGCCGCCTCTGCGCCGAAGCCTGCCGCTCCTGCGAGCAGGCGTGCAACGAACTCCTCGGCGCCCTCGGCTGACGCTCGCCTGGCCATCCCGCCGAAACTCGAGCACCCGACCGATCCGGCCACGATGGTCGCCTCGCGTCCGGGGTCGCCGGGGAAGAAGCCCGGCACGGTGGCCAGGGCCGCGAGGGTGACCAGGAGGCGCTGTCGCACGGTGGCGGCCTTCGCCGCCGCCCAGCCGAGCGTGAACAGCCAGAAGACCACCACGAGCGGGGCCCCTGACGTCGCCGACGCCCTCGTCGAGCGCCCCATCACGGCTCAGGCCCTCCTCGAGAGTCCCTGACTCCAGGCGACGGCGGCGCCAGCACGCCACGGCACGACACAACGGAGCACGATCAGGCAGCGGTGAACTGGGCGGCGTCCCGGACCGCCGCGTACGCGGACGGCCGACCCATCAGCACACGCAGCGTGAACACCGCATCCTCCACCGCCTGCCTTGCCTCCACATCGGCTGGGCAGGCGGTCAGCCGGACGCGGGCTTCGGTGAACCGGCCCAGGGCCCGCTCCATCTCCATGCGGCTCGGCAGCAACCGCGGCCACGGCGCCGGAGCCTCCGTGCCGGCCGTCTCGGGCTCTCGCGCCGCCTCCACCGTCTCACGCACGGCCCGGTCGATGCCGGACGGCAGAGGGGTGCCGGCCGGGGTGGTGACCATCGCCCGCGCGAGCTCATCCACGCTGACCCCGCCGCGTGCGGCTGCTGCCGACAACACCTGCCCGGCGAGCCGGGCCGGGCCCGGGATGCCCGCCATCAGCATCCCCACCGCCCGGTCGACAACGGGCTGCGGGAGCAGAGGTGTCCCTCGGTCGGGCGAACCTCCTCACGGCCTCGTGGATCAGGAGCATCCGTGGTCATGAAGATCACCGCCTACGAACGAAGGGCTTCCCCTCAGGCCAGTGCCCGAGGAACTCCTGCCCGGTCCGCAACCGACGCATCCGCGGTGGAGCGCTCCACCGTGCCTCCCTGCCCTTCCGAACGATGGCGAACCGCCAGGATGGTGGGCCTTGCGGGCACCGGCGCCCGCCGGTGACGGGAAGGAACCCGCATTGATCACCATCAACCTCCAGTATCACGGCACCTCGATCCTCCTCGGTATCGCCGGAACCCTCGACCAGAACGCCGGCGCCGTTCTCCAGCGAGCCCTGGACTCCGTCGAAAACAGCGACCGCGTCCTCATGATCGACATGCACCAGGTGCCCGCCATGGACGCTGACGGGCTCCTCCACCGGCGCACCGAATGCCTGGGCCTGCACGCCCTCATCGTCGGCTGGCAACCCCAGCCCCAGCAGCTCATGGCCGCCGTCGCCGGCACCCCCGGACCAGGTACCGGGGAACGCTACGCCGTCGCGGGCTTCCGCCGACTCCTCCAAGACCGCGCGCAGCGGGCACGCGACCGTGCCGAGTTCGACTCCGGCTCTCTGCCCCACGCCTAACGCGACCAGGACACAGCCCGGCGCAGGGCATCCTGCCGGGCCCGGACGGCTCCTGCCGCGCGGGCGGCAACAGCGGAGTCCTGCAGGGAACGGCGCAGCAGCCCGGTAGGGCCCACGCGGCTTCCCTTGCGGCCGGCCTGCGGGTCCAGGCCGTCCACGAGATCCAGGAGACGCTGCGGCTCCGGCTGCCAGTTGTAGGCGAAGAACGCGACCCCTCGCGCCTGGAGGCCGCGGGCGAAGGCGATCAGACCGTGCAGACCGCTCACGTCCACGAACGTCAGGTGCCGCATGTCGCAGGCCACCACGTCGACCCCATCGAGGGCCGTCTGCAACCCGTCCAGAGCGGTCGTGGTGTGCAGGTCGAGCTCACCGGTCGGGGTGAGGTGCACCGTCGGCCCGTAGCGCCGCACCGTCAGCTGAAAGTTCATGTGATCTCACCTCGCCGTGACCGACGGGCTGAGGTACGCCCGACCGGATGCGAGCACGGGATGGCCCGCTCCGATCCTCCCCCTACTCGCCGACCGTCCGCAAGCCCGCCTCACCGGAAGCGGGTGAGCGGTTCAGGGAGAGGATTCCCACGCCTCGGGGCCGGCGCCCCGCCACTCCACGAAGCCGGGATCGGTCAGGTCCACATCCTCGGCGTTCTCCAGCCCGGCAGTCGTGAGGAAGGCCCGGATGTCGGACGGGCGGCGCGCGACCCCGATGGCGACACCGTCAAAGCGCACCCGGCGCCAGCCCCGCTCGTCGGGCGGGTAGACGATCAGCTTCGCGGACATAAGGCCAGCCTCTTCCCCGCCCTCCCAGCCGGCACCTCTCCACGCCCGAACAGGTGACAGCAAGCGAGGCGCAGCGAGTGGGTGGACGGCCTCTTGGTACGAACGCTCGTGAGCCCGCTCGGACGCCTTACAGCGGCGCATCGGGGTGGGATCTTGAACGGCCCCGGCCGCCCCGGCCGCCCTGGTCGCCCTGGTCGTATGGGCCCGTGCATCAGGTCATGGCTTCCTGGGCAGGGGTGGTGGCTTCGCGCGTGTTGCTCACGGCATGTGCCGGCAGCGCGCGCTCGGCGTACAGCAGGACTGCCGCGCCGGTCAGGACCATCAGGGCCAGAACCGTCCACAGGTGCCACCGTCCGGCGTCGAGCAGGAATCCCAGCAGCACGGGCGCGATGGTGCGGCAGACAGACCAGGACAGCTGATAGGTCGCCAGGTACCGTCCCCGCAGGTGATCAGGGGCGGCCTGGACCGACAGGCCCTGCGACGGTGCGGAGTGGACGAGCTCGCCGGCGGTGTAGAGCACCGCGACCGCCAGGACGGCGACGACGGCCCGGGTGCCACTGAAGAGCTGGGGAAGGGCCGCGAAGGCGGCGAAGGAGAGCGCGAAGATGAACGCGCCGAACGCGGCTGTACGGGTGCGCCTGCCGCGCAGGGTCAAGCGGGCGACCGGGACACCGAGCGCGGCCACCAGAATGGTGTTGAGCGCGAAGACGGCTCCGGCCAGGGCGTCGGGGATGCCGACGTCACGGGTGAGGAAGATGGGCAGGGCGATGGCCTGGGTGGTGTAGCCGAAGGCGATCAGGAAGTTGGCCGTGGTGATGAGCAGGTAGGGCCGGTCGGCGAGTACCTGCCGGTATCCGCCCCGGGTACCTTCCGGCACTTTGGCCCCGCCGTGAACGGCCGGGATCCGGGACACCAGCACCGCGGCGACGGCGAAGACCGCGGCCAGCAGCACGGCGGCGCCGATGAAACCGGCGCTGCCGTTCCACGCCAGCATCACCGCCGCCGCCAGGCTGCCGAATCCCATTCCGGCATTGCGTAGGCTCCGGTCCCATGCCAGCAGCCGGTCACGCTCGGCACCTTGGGCGATCTCGCCGATGAGGGCGTGCTGGCTGGGCGATGAGGCCCACATCCCCACCGCGACCACCAGGGCGATCGCCAGGAAAGCGGGATAGGAGTCTGCGAGCGGGTACGCGGCGAACCCGACCGCCCGCAACGCGAGCACCCCGATGAGCACCCGCCGGCCGCTGAACCGGTCGATGAGGACGCCCGCGATGGGCATGAACGCCAGGGCGCAGAGCCCGGCGACGGTCAGGCCCAGGCCGATCGACGTCAGCGACAGGCCGGTGAGCGAGTGGACGAACAGCATCGTCAGTGGCACGTAGATGCCGTCGCCGATCGAGCTGACCAGGCTCGCGGAGATGAGCCGGCGCCGGGTGCGGACGCCGGGTTCAGCGGAAGTCGAGTGCACCGCGTCCCCGCTTCAGCTCGGCGAATGCTCCCATACCGGCCGGGGACGCGGGCAGCAGCCAGCGGGAGGTGCCCCAGACAACCGCCGAGGCGGCTTGGGGAGCAAGATTATCTTCCATGGAAGATAGATTATCATCCGTGGAAGATGCAATGGAAGCCATGCGTGCGATGGCGCCTGTCCGGAGCGGCCCGGCGCAAAGATACCTTCCGCAGAAGATATAGTGCAGCCATGCAGCCCGACCCCATCACCGCCATCGTCGACCAGTGGAAGCGCGAGAGGCCCGATCTCGACGCGGCACCGATCCTCGTCATCGGGCGGCTCTTCCGCCTCACCGACGTACTGGACCAACAGCTGCGTCCGCCCTTCAGCGCCGCAGGTCTGGGAACCGGCGACTTCGACGTGCTTGCGGCGCTTCGACGTTCAGGGTCGCCCCATGCCCTGTCCGCGGGCGAGCTCAGCCGCACCGTCCTGGTCACCACGGGCGCGATCACCAAGCGGGTCGACCGGCTCGAAGCCCGTGGCCTGGTCAGCAGATCCGTCGCCGAGACCGATTCGCGCGGACGTCTCATCACCCTCACCGCAGAGGGCATCGACCTGACCGACGAACTCATCGCCGTCCACCTGGACAACCAGCGCCGCCTGCTCGACGGACTCAGCGCAGGCGAGCAGGCACAGCTGGCCCACCTGCTCGAACGATTCGCCTCAACACTGACCCCAGGTGATGGCTAAACACCGCGGGACGTGGCATCCCCGCCTCGTCCGCGCAACATGATCAGCACCGGACCGAGCCTGGCCAGCGGACAGACATAACCCTGTCCACAACTTCGGCTCACCCGCCCATCCCGGCAGCAGCGCAGCCGGACACCGGGCTGCCCGGATCCCGTGTCGTACGGTCCGATGTCGCGGCCGCCCACCGTCCGCAACGGATCTCACCGAGCCCGGTGGTGCCGCCGGTACGGCCGAAGGATCTGAACCCCCTACCGGGAATCAGGCCGCGACGAGCTCCTGCTCGCGGTCCGGCGTCTTGACCTTGGGCTTCTTGTTCGGCAGCGAGAGCCGGAAGACCTTGTGCCACGCGGAGAACACCTGCTTGGGCAGCGGCCCGGTGACGTACTCCAGCTCGTACTTTTCGAACAGCGCGCGCACCTTCACCGCGACCTCGGCGTAGCGGTTGCTCGGCAGGTCCGGGAACAGGTGGTGCTCGATCTGGTGCGACAGGTTGCCGGTCATGAAGTGCATGGCCTTGCTGCCGCTGATGTTCGCCGAGCCCATCATCTGGCGCAGGTACCACTGGCCTCGCGTCTCGCCCTTGATCGACCGGCGCTCGAAGACCTGCACGCCCTCGGGGAAGTGCCCGCACATGATCACCGAGTGGGTCCAGAGGTTGCGGACCAGGTTCGCGGTGAACGTGGCGGCGAGCGTGGGGAGGAACGACGGGCCCGACAGCAGCGGGTGGATCACGTAGTCCTTGAGCACCTGCTTGCGGATCTTGCGACCCACGGCCTTGGCCCGCGCGCGGAACTCCGGGTTCTTGCGGCGGCGCTTGTGCAGGTTCTTGGCGAGCTCCAGGTCGTACGCTGCGATGCCGTACTCGAAGAAGCAGGCGTTGATGAAGTTCCACAGCGGCTGGCCGAGGTGGAACGGGTGCCACGTCTGGTCCTCGTCGACGCGCATGATGCCGTAGCCGAGGTCGTTGTCCTTGCCGATCACGTTGGTGTACGTGTGGTGCAGCTCGTTGTGCGAGTGCTTCCACTGCTCGGACGGGGAGACGTGATCCCACTCCCACGTGGTGGAGTGAATCTTCGGGTCCCGCATCCAGTCCCACTGGCCGTGCAGGATGTTGTGGCCGATCTCCATGTTGTCCATGATCTTCGCCACGGACAGCCCGGCGGTGCCGAGCAGCCACGCGGGCGGGAAGATCGAGAACAGCAGCACGCCCCTGCTGACCAGCTCGAGCTTGCGCTGCGCCGAGATGACCTTCCGGATGTAGGCGGCGTCTTTCTCGCCGCGGCCGGCGATCACCTCGTCGCGGATCGCGTCGAGCTCGCGGCCCAGCTCCTCGATCTGCTCCGCGGTCAGGTGGGCGGTGGGGTCGATGGCGGTCAAGGTGCTCCTACCGTTCGATGTCGCAGGGGCCCGCCGCGGCGGACACGCAGGTCTGGATGAGGACGCCCGGGTCGGCCTCGGTGATCTCGCCGGTGCGCAGGTCGCGGACGGCGCCCGCCTTGAGCGGCGTGACGCAGCCGAAGCAGATGCCCATGCGGCACCCGGAGGGCATGAGCACGCCGGCCTCCTCGCCGATGTCCAGCAACGGCGTGGCGCCGTCGGCGTCGACGGTCTTGCCGGTGGCACTGAACGTGACCTCGCCGCCGTCGCCGACGACGACGATGCCGGCTCGGAAGCGTTCGGTGTGCAGGCGTTCTTGTACGCCGTGCTCGGTCCAGTGCTCTTCGGCGGCGTCGAGCAGTCCAGCGGGTCCGCAGGCCCAGGTCTCGCGCTCGGCCCAGTCGGGCACGAGTTCGGCGAGACGGGCGATGTCGAGCATGCCGTCCGTGTCGGTGTGCAGCTCGGTGAGCCGCAGCTTCTTGTCCGCGACCAGGTCGTGCAGCTCGTTGCGGAAGATCACGTCTTGCGGCTGTGGCGCGGAGTGGACCATGACGACGTCGTCGAACTCGACGTCGCGCAGCATGCCCATCACAGGCGTGATGCCGCTGCCGGCCGTCAGGTAGAGCACTTTGGCGGGCTTGGCCTGCGGCAGCACGAAGTCACCGGTCGGCTGGTCGAGCTGGATCAGCGTGCCCGGTGTCGCCTTGCGGACCAGGTGGTTGCTGACCTTTCCGTCCGGGATCGCCTTCACGGTGATCGTGACGCGGCCGTCCTGGCGGTTCGTCGGCGAAGTGAGCGAGTAGGCACGCCACAGGCGCACCCCGTCGACGTCGACCCCGATCCGCACGTACTGACCGGCCGTGTGGCCGCGCCAGCCCCGTCCCGGCCTGATCACGATGGTCGCGGCGTCCCCCGTCTCGGGGTGCACGGCCTCGATGCGCCCACGCAGGTCGGCGCCCGCACGCAGCGGGCTGACCAGGTCGAGGTAGTCCGACGGCAGCAGCGGCGTCGTGACCATCTCCAGCAGTTTCCACGCCCTACTGCGGAGGGCTGCACTCGTCATGGCTCCAGCTTGATGCGCCTCAGGGCGTAAAGTCCTGTCCGCAGGATGTAAATCTGGTCGGCGGAATTGTTCGCAAGGAACAAAAACATGAGCCATGCAACCCGGAGGGCCACCGAGCTCGCCCTGGATGAGACGACGGTCACAGCTCTTCGGGCCGCGCTGAAGACCACCGCCGACGAGGTCGTAGAGGCGATCATCGACGAGGTCCCGTCCTACGCCAACGCCCTGTCGGGCCGCATGGGTGGCACCATCCGCCGAGCCGTCCGCACCGCCCTGGGGCACTACCTGGACCTCGCGAGCGGGAACGCCACGGGCGGCGACGGCGATGACGCGGCTTACGAGCTGGGCCGCGGCGAAGTGCGCGACGGCCGTTCGATGGACGCCCTGCTCAGCGCCTACCGCGTCGGTGCCCGGGTGGCCTGGCGATGCCTGGCAGCGGGTGCCGTACCCGCAGGTCTGCCCGCCGCCGAGGTCGCGAAGTTCGCCGAGCTGACCTTCGCCTACATCGACGAGCTCTCGGCCGCGAGCGCCGCGGGCCACGCCGACGAGCTGGCCGCCCGGGGCAGGGCCCACGAGCGCCACCTGGAACAACTGGCCCGCGACCTCCTCGCCGGCGCGAGCACGGACGTGCTGCTGGCCTCTGTTCAACGGGCCGGGTGGCAGCCTCCGGTTTCGCTGACCGCGATCCTGCTGCCCGCCGCCCAGGCCTGGCCTGCCTACCGCGCGCTCGACCCGAGCACCCTCGTCCTCGACGATCTGCCGGATGCCACCGGGGTCCTGCTCGTCCCCGATGCCGACCGATCACATCTCTTGCGGCAGCTAGCCGACCGCACCGCCGTGGTCGGCCCGGCCCGGCCGTGGACTCGTGCGTCCGCCTCGTACGCACGAGCCGTACGCGCGCGCTCCCTCTCCTCTGATATTCGCGACACCGAGGACCACCTGCCCGAGCTGGTGCTGAGCGCCGACGCGGACGCGTTCGCAGACCTGCGTGCCCGAGCCCTCGCACCGCTCGGGACCTTGCCCGTCGCGACCGCACGGCGGCTGGAGGAGACGTTGCGGGCGTGGCTGCTGCACCAGGGCAGGCGGGACGAGGTGGCGGCGGCGTTGTTCGTCCATCCCCAGACGGTCCGGTACCGGATGTCGCAGCTGCGGGAGCTGTTTCCGGATCTCGCATCGCCACAGCGGGTCCTTGAACTGACGCTGGCGGTCGGTCTTCGGGTCAGCTGACGCGTACTTCGACCGTCCACGCCCGCGTCCGCGAGCAGTCCAGGTCGACCTCGCCGCGGCGGCGGTGGTCCTGGTGTGTTCAGGCGTTAGCGGATCACTCCGATAGCCTACGGCGGCGTACCCGTTCGGGGTAACCACGGCACCGTCACCATCAAGACGCCGTTTCTTATGGCGCACCCCTTCGTTGATCTGTGCATGACATCTCTGATTGTGCGGCTGGTGCCGAACGAGTTATGGGTGCTATTTCAGCGAGTGGTACCGCCGACCGAGGTCACGCGCCCACAGGGGGGCGGTCGGCGTCGATCCGGTGACCGCGAAGCATTGGCCGCGATCATCTTCGTAGCAGCCTCGGGCTGCGCGTGGAGGCAGCTGCCGCCGGTGTTCGGGCCAAGCTGGCAGACGGTATACCGACGCTTCGCCCAGTGGAGCCGGGCCCGGGTCTGGGCGAGGCTCCACCGCGTCATCCTCGACGAACTCGGCGTCCACGAAGACCTGGAGTGGTCGGGCCGCGCGATCAACTCCATCAGCATGCGGGCCGCAAAGACGAGCCTCTGACGGGATCGAGTCCGACCGGCAGCGACCCGCGGATCGGAGATCCACTTGATCGCCGCCCGGCAGGGACTGCCGCTCCTCACAACCAAAAGAAACGACGCCCAGGCCCCGCCATCTGGAGTAATCAGTCAGTCGTCCGACAACACGTTGAGGGGTACTGCCATGACCACTGCAGCAATCCACCGGAAGTACGATCTGATTTTCGATCGACTCGACGCCGATGGAAACGGCCTTCTGGAATTCGCCGACTGTCGGCGTATGGGCCAGGACGTGATCCGCGCGGGAAACCTTGCCGAGGGATCCGCCAAGGCCGACGCCTTGCGCACCGCCTATGAGGAGGCCTGGAGCAAACTGGCGGCAGCAGCCGACGCTGACGGAGACGGCGCCATCACCCGCGAGGAGTTCAGGGCCGCCATGTCCGAAACCCTGGGACGGCGCGAGCAAGTGGTCGCGGGCTGCCGGGCGGTACTGGAGGCTGAGTTCTCCGCGATCGACGGGGACGACGACGGCCTGGTGCCGACGGCCGACTTTCAGCGCTACCTGGAGGCCTTGGGATCCAGCGCCGAGGAGGCTCGGGCGACGTGCAAGAGCCTGGACACCGACGGCGATGGACAGGTCTCCCGGGAGGAGTTCCACGAAGGCTGGGCCCAGTACCTTCTCAGCGACGACCTGGCAGACGCGGGAAGCCGGTTCCTCGGCAGCCCGGCCTGACCTGAACTGACCTGAGGCGACCGGTGGCCGCTCTCGCTCTGTCCTTACCGAGAGCGGCCACCGGCGCTGTTGCGTGCCGCTCGCGGAGCGCCGGGCCAGGCGGCGGCAGGCTCTGGCGGCCGGCCGGCAGAGCCTGCCGCCGCCTGGCAATTGGGCACATTGGTATCCGAGATGCCTTTACGAGGCGCCCGACTGGCGCCACCAATTCTTCGCGCGGTGCGCGAATTACCATTCCCGGGAGAATGAGTGACGGATATTCTTGGTGTGGGCGAGGGCAGCGCGGTGCGTACGGTCGCATCGCCCGATACGACCCTGTGGGACCTGTTATGTGATCGCGCCATGGAGCAGCCGGGCGCGACAGCGGTTTCCGATCCCCAAGAGAGCCTGACTTACGGACAGTTGGTCACTGAAGCCCGCGGGTTGGCCCGGTATCTGCACGGGCGTGGCGTCGGCCCGGGCGATCCGGTGGCGTGCGCAGCCCCTCGTAGCGTGCGAGCGGTGGTGGCGCAGCTGGCCGTGTTCGCGGCGGGAGCGGTGCACGTACCCGTGAGCGCCGATGATCCGCCGGGCAGGCTCAGGGACCTCATCAGTGGGGTCGGTGCGCGGTGGGTACTTGGACTGTCCGGGCAGGTGCTGCCCGACGGTATCGGCAGGATCGATCTGGACGACCCGGCAGTCCGGGAAACGGTCGCCGAATATCAGGACGGTCCGGAGGTGCCCGGCCCTTCACCGGAGGCGGTGGCCTACATCATCCACACCTCGGGGACGTCGGGGCGGCCGAAGCCGGTTGTGGTCGGGCACCGTGCGATCGCACACACCATGCGTGCGTACGCGCAGGTGTTTCCCGAGCCGGTGCGGTGCATGGCGGTGGTCTCACCGATGACGACGGACGCGTGCCTGCCGGGAATCTGGTGGACGTTGTTGTCGGGGGGTCGGGTCATGCTGACTTCTCCCGATCCCCAGCGCTCCCTCCAGGAACTCGCCGAGCATCTGTCCCGGGGGCCGGTGAGCCACGTCCTGCTCACCCCCTCTCTGTACGGGGCGCTGCTACCGCGCCTGGACAGGCCCTCGCCGGATCTGCGTCAGATCCTGGTCGGCGGAGAGCCCTGCCCCAGCGAGCTCGCCGCCGAGCATCATCGAAGGATGCCGGGGGTCGAGCTCGTCAACGCCTACGGTCCCACCGAGGCGGCTGTGTGGTGCGCCGCGACCGTACTGCGCCCCGGGGATCCGGTCACGGCCGGCACCTCCCTGCCGGGGACCCCCGTACTCGTCGTCGGGGCGGACGGACGGCCCGTCCCGGACGGCGAGACGGGCGAGGTGTGCGTGACCGGAGCCGGTCTGGCGG
Source organism: Streptomyces sp. GL_148 (assembly GCF_057834205.1). NCBI lineage: Bacteria > Bacillati > Actinomycetota > Actinomycetes > Kitasatosporales > Streptomycetaceae > Streptomyces > Streptomyces sp. GL_148. The sequence continues at coordinate 589,639 of NZ_CM174396.1, forward strand.
AGGGCTACCACGGGGATGAGGAGCTGACCGCGGCCCGGTTCGTCACGCACCCGCTGGATCCGCAGGAGCGGATGTACCGCACCGGTGATCTCGGCCGCATCGACGGGCACGGCAGGCTGGAGCTGCTGGGAAGAAACGATACCCAGGTGAAGGTGCGCGGCTTTCGGGTGGAGCCCGAGGGTGTCGCCCGTGTGCTGCGGGAGGTGCAGGGGGTCCGGGACGTGGCGGTGAGCGCCCATCAGGGCCGTCTGGTCGCCCACGTGGTCCCGCAGTGGGACGAGGACAGCGCCGCGAAGCAGCTCCACGAGAACTGGGCCCAGCTTTTCGGGGCACTGGACTTCCGTGACGAGCGCAGCGGCTGGACCAGCAGCTACACCGGCAAGCCGCTGCCGGACGCGGAGATGGACGAATGGATCGCGGCCACGGTGCGTCTGGCCACCGAGGGGGGCCGCCCCGATGCCGTACTGGACCTGGGATGCGGTACGGGCATGATCCTCACGCGGCTCGCCGGGACCGCGTCACGCGCTGTGGGCGTGGACACCAGCCCGGAGACTTTGGCCGCGCTGCGCGACCGGTTGGCCGAAAGCGGGCTGCACCACGTCGAACTCAGGCAGGGGGACGCGAGCAGTGCCGCAGAGCACACCGGTATGGACCTCGTCCTCTGCAACTCCGTGGTGCCCTATCTGCACAGCTCCGATCACCTGGCCAGGACCGTGACGGCGGCGCTGGCCGCGTCCGCACCCGGCGGCCGGGCCATCTTCGGCGACGTGAAGGACCGCACCCTCCAGGATGCCTTCCACGCCTCCGTGGTCCTCCAGGCTGCCACCGATGAGGTGAGCATCGGCGTTCTGCGCGAACAGTGGCGCCGCCGCGTCGCCCTCGACCCCAACCTGCTGGTCGACCCTCGTTGGTTCACCCGCTGCGCGGCGGCCCGAGCCGAGGTCCGGCCGCGCACGGGCCATGCCCGCAACGAGATGAACGACTTCCGCTTCGACGCGATTCTCACTCCCGACGAGCCCGCCGCGCTCATCGACGTGGACCTGTGGCAGCCCTGGCCCGGCACCGTAGATCTGCTCCGTGCCCTGCTGACAGCCGAAGCGGGCCCAGTGGGCCTGATGCAGGTACCCAACCGCCGGACCGCCGGCGCCTGCGCGGTACGCGACGCCCTCGCCGCCGACGGCGCCGGCGATCTCACGGCCGCCGAGCTGCGCCGCCTCGCCGCCCGTGCCGAGGCCGACGCCGTCCATCCCTCCGATCTGGAGGATCTGGCAGCCGAGTTGGGGCGCCCGGTGCGCCTGTCCCGCGCGGCCGGATACCGCGACGGTGCCTTCGACGCCGTGTTCCTCTCCGTCGAATCCCCGTGCCCTGAGACCAGCACCAGCACGGATGCGCCTGTCGCCATCCGCTGGCCCCGTCCTTCCAGCGGCGGTGAAACCCCTTCCACTCCTCTGCACCGCCACGTCCTCGCCCGGGCGGCCGATGACCTTCTCCCGGCGCTGCAGCACCAGGCAGTCACGCGGCTGCCCGAGCCCGAACGACCGGCGCGATACGTGTTCTTGACCGCGCTGCCCACGGGCGCCAATGGCAAGCTCGACCGTGCGGCCCTGCCCGCGCCCTCCACCCGACGCCCCCGCCTGGCCACCTCCTACCGGGCGCCGCAACTGCCCGTGGAGGAGACCGTCGCCGCAGTCCTGGCAAGAGTCCTGGAACTCGACCGGGTCGGCCTGGACGACGACTTCGTAGAACTGGGCGGAGACTCGCTGACGGCGGTACGGGCCGCCGCGCAGATCGGCGAGGCCCTCGGTCTACGCCTGCCGTCCCGCAGCGTGCTGGAGCACCCCACCCCGGCCCGCCTGGCCGCCCACCTCACCACTGCCACCGCCGCCGTGTCCGTCGTCTCTCCGCTGCCTGGTCCACGGGCCGCTTCAAGGGACGACCTGCTCGACCCCGGCCCGGCCGGCGTTCGGCTGGCCGCGAGCCCCACCCACCAGTTCCTGCGGGTCAACGACGACCGGGCCGGCGGACACCTGCCCAGCCACGCACCGCGCTTCGCCCTCGAATGCCACTACCGCATCCGCGGGCCCCTCGACATCCGCGCACTGTCGGAGGCCGTCGACCACCTGGTGCGCCACCAGCCCGCGCTGCGCACCGAGGTACACCTGGCCGGTGACCTCGGTCAACTGCACCAAGTCGTGCGCCCCGCCCGTACCGGCATCCTGCGCCACCAGGCCCTCGACCCGGCCGCGGCCGACAGCCCCGAGGAACGCCTGGCCGCTCTGGACACCGCCGACCCCCTCGACCCGGCCGCCGGCCGCGTCTTCACCGCCACCCTCATCACGGCGGGACCGCACGACCACCTGCTGGGCCTGCGGTTCCACCACCTGACCTCCGACGGCTGCTCCCTCAACATCGTCGAACAGCAGCTGTCCACCCTCTACGACGACGCCTCGGCAGGGCGCGCTCCAGCGCTGCCCGTCACTGACTACCGTGCGCTCAACGCGCCGGAACAGCCCCACGCCCAGGACCTCGCCTTCTGGGCGGACCGGCTCACCGGCGCCCGCCCCACCCTCCTCGTCCCACCCGCCCAGCTGGCCGCGAACACCGCCGGCCACGACTCACTGCTGCGCACCCGCCGCATCCCGCCGACCGCCACCACGGCCTTCCGCTCCCTGGCCCGCGCCGAGCGCCTGACCCTGGCCAGCGTCCTGTACGCCATCTTCGCCGCCCTCGTGGCCGCCGACACCGCACAGGACGAAACCCTGCTGCTCGCCGTCAGCGCCGCCCGCCCCGAAGGCACCGCCCACACCGCCGGTCTGTACGCCCAGGCCGTCCCCGTACGCCATCACGCACCCGAAACCGCCGGCCTGACGGTCCGCCAGGCCCTACAGGCCGCCGGCCACGACCTGCACCAGGCCCTGCGCCACGACAGCGCCTCCCTGCTCACCCTGGCGGGAGCCCATCCCCACATCGGCGAACTCTTCGCCGCCTCCCAGTTCGTCTTCTACGACTTCCTGCCCCCCGTGAAGGGACTGCACCTGGCCGGCTGCGCCACCGACCGCACCGACCAGCTCGACGCCGGCTTCACCGGCCACCTATTCCAACTCCCGTGCGATCTAGGCCTACTGGCCCGAGAGAACGGTGACGCCCTGGACCTGGCCGTCATCTTCGACCCGGCCTACGCCCCGGCCGTCTACGCCGAGAACCTGCTGCGACGCATGGACGATGCCATCACCGCCCTTGCCACATCGGCGGACCGCCCCTGGAAGGGTCTGGTGCCCGCCGACCCCTGGGCGGCCTCCGCCCGCTGACCCGGGCGCCCCGGCTCCTCCTGCTCCACTTCGCACCCTGCCGCACGCCGCTGGGATGCGCCCCCTCCCCCAACCGAAAGGCACACCCATGCCCACCCTCCACGACGAGGACCGCCGCGAGGCAAGGACGGCCGGCTGGATCGGCATCGCCATGGTGGCGCTCTTCCTCGTCCCCCTCCCCTTCGTCCGCAACCCGCTGAGCCGCCCCTTCCCCTACTGGAGCGACTCCTCCGACAGCATCGGCACCTGGTTCGCCGAGAACCCCTCCATTTCCGGCTACACCATCGACATCGCGTTCGGCCTGTGCTTCATCTGGTTCGCCGCCGGACTCAAGCGCTGGCTGACCGGTACCGGGCGCGCACCGCTGCACGCCGACCTCCTCGTCCCCACCGCCCTGTCCGTCGGCATCTGCTGGATGATGTCCAACGCCGCGTTCCTCCTCGGCCCCATCGCCGCCGAGCGCCCGGAAGCCATCAAGAGCGCCTATCTGCACCTCAGTTACGACCTGTGCGTCACCTTCGGCTACGCCGGGTCCCTGCCCCTGGCGCTGTTCTCCTTCGCCGCGGGCAGCCTGATCCTCAAGAACTCCACCCTGCCCCGCTGGACGGGCTGGACCTCCCACGTCCTGGCCGTGGCGCACTTCGCGTACTTCTTCAACGTCCTGACCACGGACGACACCCCGTTCACCCCATGGGGCTGGGGCAGCTTCGGGTCCTACGTCGGATTCGCCCTGTGGGCGCTGACCCTCTGCGTGATGATGATCCGCTCTCCGCGTCCCGCCCCCACAGCTGCACACGTCCCCTCACCCGCCGCCGCAGAGACCCTCGCCACGCACTGAACAGACCGGACGGGCCGGGCGCATGCGTGCCCGGCCCGCCGTACCCCGGCCCGCCGTACCCCGGCCCGACGTACCCCGGCCCGACGTCAAGGAGCGCCGATGACCACCGCCACCCACACCTACACCCCGCTCGCCGTCCCCCCTCTGTACTGCCCCTTCCCTCCCCGTCGATCCCCGCACGCCAAGACCGTCGGCGCCGAAAGCATCGCCTGGATGCAGGGCTTCGACCTCTTCAAGGACACCCCCCATCGGGAGTACACCCGCAGGGCCCATGTCGGGGACTTCGTCGGCTTCGGCATCCCCGACGGGCGAGCCGACACCCTCCAAGCCGCCACCAACTACTGCAACTGGCTCTTCGCCTTCGACGACGCCCTGTGCGACGAAACCCTCGGCGGCACCACGTCCGACACCCTCGCCCCCTACCTGGCCCGCATGAGCCGCATGCTCCACACCCCCCGAGCGGCGGTGATGCGCGAGGACAAGTGGGCGGCATCCCTCCTGGACATCCGCCACGACCTCGCACGGCAGGGCACTCCCGCCCAGGTCTACCGGTGGACCGACCAAGTCGACGCCTACTTCTCCGGCCTGGTCTGGGAAGCCGCCATCCGGCAAGTGCCGGGCTCCGCAAGCCTGGACGACTACCTCATGATGTGGCAGGGCAGCAGCGCCGCGCTGTCCGCGCTGGCCTTCATCGAGATCGCCCAGGACTACGTCCTGACAGCCGAGGAATACCACGACCCGCGCGTCCACGCCCTGCACGACCTGAGCGTCGCACTCATCGCCTGGCACAACGACATCACCTCCTACAACAAGGAAGCCTTCCGCGAGCAGCACTTCGGCTTCCCCGAGGCGATGAACCTGGTCCCCGTCCTCGCCCGGCACCACAGCTGCACCCCGGAGCAGGCGCTGCACACCGCCGCCTCGATGCACGACCGGGCCATGCGCCGCCTGCAGAACCTGGCAGAGCGCACCGCCGCCGACAGCGGCCCCCGACTCGCCCGGTACGTGCGCGCCCTGACGGACTGGGTGGCGGGAAGCCTGCACTGGCACCTCACCAGCGGCCGGTACAACAACCCCAACGACCCCGGCCAGGCTGTCGCCCCACTGGTCGACATGCCCGCAGCCGTCACCCGGCCGGCCGATACCGCCCGTCTCGACGAGCCCCTCACCACGCCAGTGGCCGCCTGGTGGTGGACGACCTGACTCGGACCTGACCCACCCGCACGCCCCTCACCCTGCCCGTCCCCTCCGAGCACATTCAGGAGAATCGTGTCGCACGCCCCCGCATCCGCCGCAGCCCCGCCCCACGCCGTCCCTTCCGCCCCGCCCCTGGTGCCCGGCGCACTCCCCCTGGTCGGGCATGCCCTGCGGCTCCTGAACGACCCGGCGGACTTCCTCACCGCAGCGCCCTCCCACGGCCCGCTGACCCGCGTCCGCCTCGGCCCCCTCACCGCGACCCTGGTCAGTGACCCGGACCTCACCCGGCAGGTCCTCCTCGACGACGACGTCTTCGACAAGGGCGGCCCGCTCTACGACCGTATCCGCGACGTCATGGGCAACGGCCTGCTCAGCTGCCCCCACACCGACCACCGAAAGCAGCGCCGCCTGCTCCAGCCCGCCTTCCACAAGGACCGCATCCCCGCCCACCTCGACCTCATGGCCCGCGAGATCACCGACGGCATCGACCGGTGGCAGGACGACCAGGTCGTCGACATGGCCGCCCAGGCGCAGGCCCTCACCGCCCGCGCCATCGTCGCCACCCTCTTCGACGGCACCCTCGACACCGCCACTGTCGCCACGATGGTGGAGGACATGTCCGCCATCACCGCCGGCATCTACACGCACGCTCTCCTGCCCCCCGCGTACACCCGACTGCCCCTGCCCGCCCACCGTCGGTACTCCCGCGCCCAGCAGCGCCTACGGGCCACCCTGGGCCGGATCATCGCCGAACACCGCTCCCACACGGCCGACCACGGCAGCTTCCTGACCCTCCTCACCGAGGCGGGTGCACAGGGCCCCGCCGTGTCCGACAGCGAAATCAGCGACCAGGTCATCACCTTCTTCATCGCCGGGATGGAAACCACAGGAAACGCTCTCGCCTGGGCCGCGCATCACCTTGCCCAGGACCCGGCACTCCAGCGCCGTGTCCGCGCCGAAGCAACCGCCCTGCCGCCCGGCCCCCTGTCGCACAGCGGGCTGCCCCGCCTGGAACTCACCAGCCGCGTCGTCACCGAGACGCTGCGCCACTATCCGCCCGTCTGGCTGCTGACCCGCGCCGTCACCCGCGACACCGAACTGGGCGGGTACCCCCTGCGCGCCGGTGACACCGTCGTCATCAGCGCCTACCTCGTCCAGCACCTCCCCTCCGCGCACCCCCGCCCCGCATCGTTCGACCCTGACCGCTGGGTGTCCCCCCAGACCGGACAACCCGTCCCCGGCTCCTTCATCCCGTTCGGCCTGGGCGCCCGCAAATGCATCGGCGACGCGCTCGGCATGGGCGAACTCACGCTGGCTCTCGCCGCCCTCTCCCGCCGCTGGCACCTGGAACCCACGTCCACGGCGCCGGTCCGCTACGAGAAGGACATCGTCATCCGCCCCCGAGGCCTCCGTCTGCGCGTCCACGCCGCCCATGACGCCCATGGGGCCTGAGGACACAAGCGCGCGGCACGCCAACCAGACTGGGAACGTAAACATGCAGGAACGCCGTCAGGTGAAATTCGGTGGAGTGGCAGCAGTCATCGGCGCGGGCATCGCAGGACTGGTTGCCGCCCGGGTACTGGCTGACCACTTCGAGAGTGTCGTCGTGCTGGAGGCGGAGGCCTTGCCGTCGGCGGCCACACCGCGCCGGGGCGTCCCGCAGGCCCGACACCAGCACGGTCTGCTGGTCAGCGGAGCCGAAGGGCTGCAACGGCTCTTCCCGGGACTGCAGGAGGAACTGTCCGCCGCCGGGGCGCCGCTGTTCGACTACGGGCTGGGGACATCGGTGACCCTTGGCGGCTGCCGCCTCCCGCGTGCCCCGATGAACGTGACGGTGCAAGCCTTCTCCCGGGACCTGCTGGAATGGACCTTGCGTCGCCGGGTGCTGACGGACACTTCCGTGCACGTACGCGATGGGTGCCGGGTCGAGGGGCTGCGCTGGAACCACGACGCATCGCGCGTGACCGGCGTTCGCCTCGAAGGTGGGCACACCATCGAGACGGCTCTGGTCGTGGATGCGTCTGGGCGCTTCTCCTCACTCTCCAACTGGCTGGAACAGGCAGGCCATTCACGGCCGGCGCAGAAGGTCACCGACGCGGGCCTGGTCTACGCGACCACGACCATGGAGGCGCCCTCGCAAGACTTCGACGCGCTGCTCCAGCCGTACCACACCCCCAAGCAACCGCGCGGTGGCTTCGCCGCCCGGCTGGAGCACGGGCACTGGCTGGTCAGTCTGTTCGGCGCGGGCGGGGACCATCCGCCCAGCGACCCTGACGGCTGGCGGCAGTTCGCCGCGAGCCTGCGGAATCCCGACCTCGATAGGCTGCTCGCCTCCGCCACCCCTGTACCCGGTAGCAAGATCCACGCCTTCAGGCGCACCGAGAACCGTCTCACCCGGTACACGGGGTTACGCCGATGGCCTGACGGGCTTGTCGCCATCGGTGACTCCGTGGCAGCCTTCAACCCGGCCTTCGGACAGGGCATGGCCACCGCCGTGCTCGAAGCCCAGGTTCTGGCAGACCACATGGCCAGGGCAGGACGAGCGCGGCCGCACACCGTCCACGGCGTCGCACGCCCATTCCAGCAGCACATCGCCCGTATCGCCTGGACACAATGGATCACGACCGCCAGCGACGATCTCATCTGGCAGTACCGCATCAGGCGCAGGACACTGCCCCTCTGGCTGCGACCGGTCCTCTGGTACAAGGAACGCCTTCTCCGGCTCGTGGTTACCGACCAGCGGATCCATGGCCTGTTCGTCAGTGTCTTTCACATGCTGCGCCCCTTCACGACACTGCTCAGCCCCAAGATCATCGCAAGGGCCCTTCTTGCCTCCGTCGATCCGGCTGCACGTGAGGCCAAGCGAGGCCGCCCAGGCCGCGTTACGGCCACGAAGCCATGACCGTCGGCTTCGCCGCTGTTGCCAAGCGCCCGCGCTGAGGGCGTGTTGGGAAGGTATTGGCCCACGCCAGGAACGTCTGGCTCCACCGTGCTGGTTGTCAGTGGATTCTCGTAGGCTCTCGGTGGTCTGATCGAAGGGATTGCCATGGAAGACCCGACGGGTATCGCAGCGCTGGCCAGGATTCTTCCTGCTGATCTTGGCACTGACGAGGAGATCGACTGGGCGGCCGCGGAGGCGAGGTGGGGCACGCGGCTGCCGCGGGACTACATGGCCTTCATGTCCGTGTGGGGTGCCGGCTCGTTCGACGGCGTCTGCATCCTCATGCCCTTGCCGAAGGAGTACATCCAATGGGATCCCGGGACCTTCGAGGAGGAGACGGAGAACGCTCGCTACACCTGGGAGATGCTGGACGGCCAGGAGGGCCTAGACATCAACCCGGACCACATCCTCGCCTGGGGTGTCACCTCCGGCGCAGACATCCTCTGCTGGCTGACCACCGACCCTGACCCTGATCGGTGGCCGGTCCTGGTCTGCGGTCGCCACACCCGTGAGGACTTCACCCTGTTCTCCTGCGGCATGGTCGAGTTCCTCCGCAAGCTGCTCCTGGACGAGTTCGACCCTTACCCGATCAGCATCGGTCTCCGCGACGCCTCACCACGCTACGTGCACTGGCTCACGCAGCAACGTCGCTGGAAGGCGGGCTTGGACCGGTACTCCGGTGAACCCGCCACCCAGTAAGGGGTGTCGCGGCCCTGCTGGTCACAGCAACTCGTCGATGGCTGCGATCAGCACGATCCCCCGATCGCGCGTACGCGGAGGTCGCCGCACCCCGTAGATTCGGATCATGGTTCACGTACTCGGCAGCAGGATCCTGCTGCGCCCCACGGATCCGGAACGTTCCCGCGGCTTCTACGGCGGGGCGCTGGGCCTCGCCGTCTACCGCGAGTTCGGGACGGGACCGGACCGCGGCACGGTCTACTTCCTCGGCGGCGGCTTCCTGGAGGTCTCCGGCCGCGCCGAGGAGCCACCGGCGCCGGGCCTGCGGCTGTGGCTGCAGGTCGCCGACGTCCGCGCCGCGCACGAGGAGCTGGTGGCGGCGGGCGTACACGTACTGAGGGCGCCCGTGAAGGAGCCGTGGGGGCTGGTCGAGATGTGGATCGCCGACCCGGACGGGGTGCGGATCGCAGTCGTCGAGGTACCGGAGGACCACCCGTTGAGGTACCGCCCCTGAGCGGACGCGGCCCCTTCCGGTGAACCCGCCCGGATGCCGCGTCCGAGGGCGGCACGGCACGCGTTCAGTGCGGCTAAACCCAGCCGTGCCGGACGGCGTGACCGCCGAGCTGCATCCGGGTCCGGACTCCGGCCATGTCCATGAGGTGGCGCAGGCGTCGGTGAAGCGTGCGCGGCGACAGGCCGAGCTGCGTCGCGGCGATCGGGTCGGTCAGGCCGGCCAGCAAGAGCGCGAGGATCTTTCTGTCCAGGTCGGTCGGACCCTCCGCACGGAGCTCGACGGTGGGTTCGGCTTCACCGCCGGTGCCGGACAGTTCGAGGGGGTGGGCTATGCGCCACACCGTCTCGAACAGCGCGTCCATCGCGTCCAACAGGCCGCTGCGGTGCAGCAGCACGGCGCCGGGTTCTCCGGCCGGCGTGACGGCGAGCGGGACGAGGCCGAGTTCGGCGTCGGCCAGCACGAGTTTCATCGGCAGCTGGTCGGCGACGCGCAGTTCCACACCGTTGCTCAGCGAGGCGATCGCGTCGTCGATGATGCCGGGCTCTGCCAGCACGGCCCGGTCCAGTACCGCCCGGAAGTGCACGCCGCGGCCGATGGCCATGGGTTCGGCCGTGTTCTCATCGGGTGGCAGGGCGACGAACGGTGCGGTGATGAAGCTGCGGACCTGCGTGCGGGCTGCCTGCTGCACCTGGAGGAAGCGATGGCGGATGGCGTCGACACCCGTGACCACCTCGATCAGATCGCTGATGCTGCTCCCGGTCATCGCCGCCCGGTGTTCCTCGGCGAAGGTCACCAGTGCCTGCTCGGCCATGCGCAGCCCGTCCCGGCGCTGGGTGATGAGCGCGCCGAGTGCCATGGCCGGCGGCGCGGCGGTGAACCGCTCGTCCGACGACCGGGTCGCCAGTCCCCACCCGACCAGACGGGCCAATGCCCGGTCGATGTGGGCTCGCGGGAGGGCGAGCAGGTCCGACAGAGGCATCGCGGTGGAGTTCGGCTGTCCGAGCAGCGCCCGGTAGACGCGCTCGTCATCGGGTTCCAGACCCAGAACATCCAGCATCGGCGACCGACTCTCTTCCGCTTGTCGCAGCGGGGAGAGTATGCGCCATGGCGGCAGACCCTGAATAGTCCCTGGTGGGAGCAGGTATGACGGGAAGGGCCCCGGGGAGTCGCCTCCCCGGGGCCCGACGTTAAGGTTCATCGCAGGCCGTACGCCCGGATGATCTCGTTCTTGACGCTGAACCCGCTGTCCGTCCCGGCGCTCGCGCGGACCGAGACGAAGCCGCCGGGCTTCTTGGCCGTCCTGAACGAACCCTTCCAGTAGCCGTCGGCGTCCTTGGTCAGGCTCACCTTCTGCCACGTGGCGCCGTCGTCGTAGGAGACGTCGAGCTTCACCGTGGTGATGGTGCCGGGGACCGCCGAGAGGTTCAGCGACACCGGCTTGAGCGCGATCTGCTGGGTCGCGTTGGCCTTGACGTCGCCGTGCAGGTCCGACTCCAGCCGGTAGTCCAGGTTCAGCGCCGAGAACGGCTCGAAGGAGTCCGACTCGACGGTGTCCGACATGAACGTCCACTCGGTGTGGGTGCGCGTCGACAGCCGGAAGACGTCACCGGGCCGCTCCACGTCGAGGACGGTGCGGTAGGGCAGGTTGCCCGGCGGTACTTCCACCCACTGCATGTCTCCGCTGAGCGGGTTGTCGTGGATCAGCGTGTCGCCCTGGAACACCTGCAGGTGGGATGGCGTCTCACCCCACGGCAGGTAGCCGCCCAGCCGCATGGTGTCGCTGGCGGAGGCCCACGCCTGCACGTTCCAGGTCATGTAGTTGCCCCAGCGGGAGTTGTACACGCCGAAGGACTCGCTCTGGGCGGGCCGGGTCACCGGAGCGAACCAGTCCAGACGGGTGGCGCTGCCCTTGGCGTACGCATTGTCGCCGGACACCATCGTCCACGGCAGGGCGCCGTCGACGCCCTGCGCGTGGAACTCGCGCCAGACCTGGCCCGGGGTCACCCACTCGGTTCGGGTGCCCGGGTGCCACTCGACGTCGGGGAAGTTGAACGACGGGTTGAGGGTGAAGTCGGAGCGGTAGCCCTCCGCCTGCCGGTCGCCCGCGGCGCCGTAGTAGCGCGCGTCGATCCGGGCGAGGTCGGCCTTGGCCGGCTTGTAGACCAGGGCCCGGTCCGGCACCCGGCCGGGGTAGTCCCGGGTCAGGTCGTAGACGAAGGGCGTGTACTCGGTCTGCCGTGCGGTCAGCACGAGGTTGCCGGCCTTGGCCATCGCGATGAGGGTCTTGCCCGCGTCGCGGTGCACGGTGGCGACCGGGATGGCCGACTCTCCGACGTACTCCATCAGCGCGCCGACCCCGTCGTTGACCACGATCAGCGCCTTCGCGCCGGCCGCGGCCGCGGCCTCGGCGCGCTCCTGCGGCGAGAGCTCGTCACTGCGCTCGATGACGACGACCTTGCCCTTGGCCTTGGCCTTCCCGTACTCGGCGACCGTGCCGCTGCCCGCGTAGACGGCGTTCAGCGTGTCCGTGGCGGAGCCCAGGGCGCTGCCCGCCTGCACCATGGTCTCGAAGCGGAGCCGGTCGCCCGGCGTGCTCAGAGCGAGCAGCGGCTCGCCCTTGCGCCAGCGGGTGACCAGCATGAAGTCACCCTGCTTCATCGCCTCGGTCGGCGCGACGTACACGTCGTCGTACGACGGAGGCAGCACATACGCGCTGCGGTAGTCCATGAAGGCGTCGAAGCCCTTGTAGTGAACGTTGAAGTCGACCTTGCGCTGGCGGTCCTCGGTGCGCTGCGGCGCCTGCGTCTGCAGCAGGCGGGCCTTGCTCGCGTCGAGCACCACGTCGGCGGAGCCGTCCCTCAGTATGGTCTCCGGGTCGACCAGCACGGCCAGACCGGAGCGGTCCCCCTGCTCACCGGCCACGTCGAGGTACGCCGTGACGGTGTACTGGCCCGGCGCCATGCGCATCGTGGTCGAGCCGTCGACGTAGACCGACCACGGCCAGTTGTCGCCGGCCAGGTTGATCCCGACCATGCCGGCGGCGGGCTTGCCGTCCCGGCCGACCAGCTTGATGTTCAGGTCGTAGCGCTCTTCTTCCTTGATGAACGCCACGGAGGTGCGGGTCACCGGCTTCCCCGTGGCGGCGTCGGCGGCGACGACGTAGCCGACGTGCCGGCCGGCCGGGGCGTTGCGCGGGTCACCGGTCACCGGGACGGTGGCGACGCCGCCCGCCGGGACGGTCACGGTGGGGGCTCCCAGTGTGAACGGGCCGCCGCCGTCGGTAAGGGTCAGGTTCAGGGTGATGTCGGCGGAACCGGAGTTCGTGTAGGTCAGGTTCTTGGTGACGGCGCCGTCGCTCGGCTCGTGCGGCCACCTGTAGTCGCCGAAGAAGAGCGATCCGGTGCCGCGGACCGTGGTGCGCACGGCGGCGGCCACGTCGAGACGGCCGGCGCCGACCTCGTACGGCGAGTACCCGCCGTCCAGGCCCTTCGCGGTGCTCATCAGGTGTTCCTTGAGCTGCGCGCCGGTCCAGTCCGGGTGCTGCTGTGCCAGGATCGCCGCCGCTCCGACGACGTGCGGGGTGGCCATCGAGGTGCCGCTGATGGTGCGGTAGAGGCCCTGGCCGCCGTCGGTCATCTCCTGCGAGCGGGCCGCGGTGATGTCCACGCCGGGCGCGGCGATGTCCGGCTTCATGCCGCCGGAGTAGGCGAGCGGGCCGGTGCTGGAGAAGGACGCGAGCTGGTCCTGCTTGTCCGTGGCGGCCACGGTCAGCGCCGAGGCGGCCGCGCCCGGGGCGGAGATGCTCTCCGGGCCCGCGTTGCCGGCGGCGATGACGAACAGCGTGCCGTACTGCGCGGACAGCGCGTCGACCATCTGCGACATCGGGTCGCTGCCGTCCGTCGGGTAGGAGTTGCCGAGGCTCATGTTGACGACGTCCGCACCGGAGTCGGCCGCCCACTGCATGCCGGCCATGACCCAGGAGTCCTGGCCGGACCCCTCCGGGCCGCCGAGCACCTTGCCGACGAACAGGTCGGCGCCGGGGGCGACGCCCTTGTCGGCGCCCCCGGAGGCGGCGCCCGAACCGACGATCGTGCCGGCCACGTGCGTGCCGTGCCCGTTGACGTCGGTCACGCCCTCACCCGGCACGAAGCTGGTCGTGCCGTCGATCAGGCCCGCGAAGTCGGGGTGGTTGACGTCGATGCCGGTGTCGAGCACCGCGACCTTGGTGCCCTTGCCGGTGTACCCGGCCGCCCATGCCTCGGGCGCGCCGATGAGCGGCACGCTCTCCTTCAGGGTGGCCTTCACCCGTCCGTCGAGCCACAGCTTCGCCACACCCGCGCCCAAGGTCGCGCCGCCGCGCGGCGCGACGTCGGTCCAGAAGGTGCGGGCCTGCCGCTTCTCGGTGCTGAGCGCGGCACCGCGGATGCCCTTGAACTCGCGACTCAGCTTGCTGCCCCGGGGGGCCGTCGGCGGTGCGGCCGAGCGGGACTTCGGCGCGGCGTACGTCGCGATCAGCGGTACCGCGGCCGACTTCGCGTCGTCGTAGCCCATTTCGATCAGGTCGGTGACGTTGAACAGCCGCCGGTCCAGCTTGTCCGTGCCCAGCAGCGGCGCCGCCTCGTCCGGGATGACGAACAGGTCGCCCGCGATCTCCTGGATCTTCACGCCGCCGACGGCACTGTCCGGCCGGTCGATGTCGGCGGTCTGCTTGCCGTCGGCCATCGTGGTGACCGTGACGACGTCGCCGGTGACCAGGGTGACCTTGTGGGTCGTCGAGGACCGGGCGGGAACGGTGGGCTTGTTCGGAGCGGCTTGTGCGGGTGATTGCAGAGCGGCGAGTCCGGATGCCAGCAGCGGTACCGCGGTGGCGGCCGAGACCAGCTGCCAACGCCTGCGGCGGAAGGCTGAAGAGAGCGAGGGGAAGAACATGTCATGGGTCTATCGGCCCGGTGGCGCCTCCGTGAATGCCTGACGGGGGCAAGTCTTTGCCATGGCACGGATTCGACACGGGTGAACCGCACACATCGGGTCGAAGTCGTCCACGACACAGCGCGCCCGCGCCAGTCGCAAGCATTTCGGATCTTGCCGGGCCCGAGGCGCCTGACACCGCCCACCGGACAGCCGCGCGGTTACCCGTACTGTCCCGCCGGGGTCACGGGCGCCGCCGTGCCGGGCACGCGTGGCTCCAGCAGCTTCCGTACGGTGTCGGCCTCGGGCAGGCCCATGCGGGTGAAGAGGTCCAGGGCCCGCCGCCAGGGCGCGGCGGCCTCGTCCGCCCGGCCCAGGGCGGCCAGCGCCCGCCCGATGCCGTCCAGCGCGAACGCCTGGTTGCACCCGTGGTCGATGGCGGCAGCGATCTCCAGGGCCTTGGTCTGGTGGTCGAGCGCGAGTGCCGGTTCGCCGCGGTCGAGGTGGACGGCGCCCGCGACGAGGTGTGCGAGGCTGGACGGCTCGGGCCGGGTGACGGCGTTCAGGAGGTCGAAGACCTGGCCGAGGAAGACGAGCGCGTCGTCGGTGCGGCCGCGCGTGCGGTCGAGTTCGGCCAGTTCCACCAGGGCCTTCGCCTCGATGGCCGGGTCGTTCAGCTGCCGGGCGGCCGCCAGGGCCTCCTGGAGGTGCCGGTGCCCTTCGTCGTGCCGTCCGAGCTTCCCCTCGGCCGCCCCGATGCCGATGAGGGCGAGAGGCACGCCGTACCGGTCGCCGATCCGGCGGTCGATCGCCAACGAGCCGGCCGACGCCTCGATCGCCCCGGCGAAGTCGCCCAGCATGTACCGGATGTGACCGAGCAGCCAGAGGGCGATGCCCTCCTCCCGGGGCGAGTCCACCTCCTGCACCGCGGCGAGCGCCTGCTGCACCCCGGCGAGGGCCGCCGGATAGTCGCCGAGACGTTGCCGGAACAGCGCCACGCGCGTCAGCGTGATGATCTCCCGGCGGCGGTCGCCGAGTTCCCGTACGAGGGCCAGCGCGCGCTCGCCGCAGTCGAGGGCGGCCCCGGGTTGGTCCGCACCCCAGTGCGCCACCCCGAGGTTGAGCAGCGTCAACGACTCGGCCCCGCGGTCCCCGGCCCCGCGGGCGGCGTCGATGGCCGCGATGTGCGCGGCGACGGAGTCGTCGTGGTGGCCGCCGACCCGCAGGTAGTCGGCCAGGTTGAAGGTGATCTGCCAGGCGTGGGCGGGCAGGCCCTGGGCGGCGGCGATCCGCACCGAGGAGAGGAGGTTGGCGCGTTCGGCGCAGCACCAGTCGATGGCCGCCCGGACCCCGTTCAACTCGGGGACGTCGTGCGGCGGATGTGCCAGCGCCGGCTCGGTGGCGAGCCGTCCGGGGGCGAAGGCCTCCCGGGCCAGGGCGGTGGTGTGGAGGTGGTAGTCCAGGAGCCGGTGGACGGCCTCGCGGGTGCTGTCACCGTCACCGTCGGCGAAGCTGTGGGCGTAGTCGCGGACCAGGTCGTGGAAGGCGTAGCGGCCCGGCAGCTGTTGCGTGAGCAGGTGGACGTCCAGCAGGCTCTCCAGCAGCTGTTCGGCCTCGGCGACGGGAATCCCGGCGAGCGCGGCCGCCGTGAAGACGTCGACGTCCGGGCCGGGGCACACGCCCAGCAGCCGGAACATCCGCTGCTGGGCGGCATCGAGCTGGTCGTAGGAGAGCGCGAACGCGGCCGCCACCCGCTGGTCACCGACCGCGAGTTCGGCCAACCGCTCACTTCTGCGCAGGCGCCCGGCCAGATCGGCGACGGTCCACAGCGGACGGTGGCGCAGCCGGGCCGCGGCCAGACGGATGGCCAGCGGCAAGTGGCCGCACAGCGCCACGACCTCCGCAACCTCGGCCGGCCCGTCCTCCGTCCGGCCGGAACCGGCCACCCGCGCGAACAGCGCGACGGCCTCGGCCTCGGGCAGCACGTCCAGGGACAGCGTGGCCGCGCCGGGCAGGTCGGCGAGGCGGCGACGGCTGGTGACCAGGACCAGCGACCCGGCGGTGCCGGGCAGTAACAGTCGCACCTGCTCGGCGGTGGCCGCGTTGTCCAGGACCAGCAGGACACGACGGTCGCGCAGTTCGTCCCGCCAGACCGCTGCCCGGTCGTCGGGGGAATGAGGGATGCGTTCGGGCGGCACGCCGATCGTGCGCAGTAGCCCCGCCAGCGCGGCCTCCGGCTCCAGCGGCCCGCGGCCCGCGGTGTGGGCGTGGAGGTCGAGGAAGAGCTGCCCGTCGGGGAAGCGGGCGGCGAGGTGGTGGGCCGCGTGGACGGCCAGCGTCGTCTTGCCGACGCCCGCCATGCCGTCCACGGTGGAGACGACCAGCGCGGCGGGCGCCTCGTCGGCGACGCAGGACAGCAGCCGGGCGAACTCCGCTGTGCGGCCGGTGAAGTCGGGTACGTCGTAGGGGAGCGTGCACGGCCCGGACGACGCCCGCGGACGATCAGCGGCTCGCGTCGCCTCCTCGGCCGACACCGCTTGCGACTGTGCCGGGGCCGCGGACGGGAGCGCGGCTTCCAGGCCCGGATCGGGACGCAGGACATGCGCGTGCATGGCTCGCAGCTCCGGTCCCGGATCCAGCCCGAGCTCGTCGGCGACGGCCCGTCGCGCCGTCTCGAACACCCGCAGCGCGTCCGCCTGCCGCCCGCAGAGGGAGAGCGCGAGCATGAGGTGGGCCGCGAGTGACTCCTGCACCGGATGTTCCGCTACGAGGTCGGTCAGTTCCGCGACGAGGTCACGGTGCCGGCCGAGGGCAAGATCGGCCGCGATGCGCTGGTCGAGTGCCTGCATGCGCAGCTCCTCCAGCCCCGCGCACAGCCGGGCCCGGGCCAGGTCGGAGGCGGCGTCGGCCAGCGCCGGGCCGCGCCACAGCCGTAGTGCCGAGCCCAGCAGTTCCGACCGGTCGGCGGCGTCCGGAGTCGAACCCGCCCGCCGCACCAGCGCCTGGAAGCGGTGGGCGTCCACCCGCCGGGGATCGGTCCGCAGCAGATAGCCCTCGCCCTGGCGGTCGAGCGAGGCGATCTCCGGTGGCAGCAGCGCGCGGAGCCTGCTGACGTGGCTGCGCAGTGCGCCCGGTGCGCCCGGCGGAGGTTCACCGTCCCACAGCAGGTCCGTCAGCCGCTCGTCGCTGACGCTGCGGCCCGCTTCGAGCAACAGCACAGCCAGCAGTAGCCGTTCACGTTTCCGTGGGACGGCCAGCGCCTTACCCGTATCGCCGTCCAGTACTTCGACGGCACCCAGTAGCCGGAACTCCACGAGCGTCACGTTAGCGGCATGTTCATGATCTCGCGCAAGCCTGTGGCAACGGCTGCGCAACACCGCTCCCCGAACCTCGGGGCCAAGGACCCTGCCCTGAGGGTCCGTTGGCTCGAGGAGATGCGTTGCCACGAAGGAAACCGGTGCCGGAACGCCGGAGATCACCGATGAGGACGAGCGCAGCCGTGCTGGCGCTCGTCCTGCCCGCGATGGTGCTACAGACGGCCCCCGCGCTCGCGGGGGAGGACCTGGCACCGCACAAGGCGCCGGCGCCGAAGTCGGTGCCGGTCACCAAGCCCGGTGCGGCCAAGCTCTTCCAGCACACGGACGTGTCCAAGCGCGTCACCGTGGAGAAGCCCGTCAAGCTCCGCACCGAGAACCTCTACGTGGCGGCGGCATCGACCGCTGCGACGGGAGGTGACGCACCTTCAGGAAGCTTCGCGGTCACGCCTCTCGCGGCGTCCGCGACCTGGAACTCCGGCGGCTCCTCGGGTGACTTCAGCTGGAACCACCCCATGGCGGTGCCCGCCGTGGATGGCGGCCTCACACCCAAACTCGCCCTCGGCTACTCCTCGCAGAGCGTCGACGGCCACACCGCCGCCACCAACAACCAGCCTTCCTGGGCCGGTCAGGGCTGGGACCTGGCACCTGGCAGCATCGAGCGCCGCTACAAGAGCTGCGCCGACGACCTCGGCGGCAACAACGGCCAGACCAAGACCCAGGACCTGTGCTGGGGCACCGACAACGCGACGCTGTCCATGGACGGCGCCGCAGGCGAGCTGATCCCCGTCGACGCCCAGGGCACCACCTGGCGGCTGAAGAACGACAACGGAATGCGCGTGCAGCGCCTGACCGGCACGGCCAACGGCGACGACAACGGCGAATCCTGGATCGTTACCACGCAGGACGGCACCCAGTACCACTTCGGCTCCCGCGCCACGACGAAGTCGCTGTACAGCGTGCCCGTCTTCGGCAACAACGGCGGCGAGCCCTGCAACAAGACGGCCTTCGCGGACTCCTCCTGCACCCAGGCCTACAAGTGGAACCTGGACTACGTGGTCGACCCGCACCACAACACGATGGCCTACACCTACACGCCCGAGACCAACCACTACGCGCGCAACAACAACACCGCCTCCGGCACGCAGTACGTGCGGGGCGGCCAGCTGGAGCGCATCGACTACGGCACCCGCGAAAGCGTCGTCGGCACCGCACCGGCCCGTGTCGTCTTCGAGACCGCCGAGCGCACCAGCGCCCCCGGCGTCCTGCCCGACACACCCACCACCCTGGACTGCGGCCCCGGCGCGTGCACCCAGACCGGCCCGTCCTTCTGGACCCGCAAGCGGCTGGCCCGCGTCGTCGCCCAGAAGTGGAACGGCAGCGCCTACGCGGACGTCGACTCCTGGACGCTGCGCCACTCCTTCCCCAGCAACGGGGACGGCACCCCCGCATCCCTGTGGCTGGACGGCATCACCCACACCGGCCACGTCGGCGGCACCCTCGCCATGCCGGAGATCGTCTTCGACGGCGTGCAGATGCCCAACCGGGCCAACGAGGCAGAGGGCCCACCGATGAACTGGTGGCGGATCAAGGCGATCCGCAACGAGTACGGCGGCACCACCACCGTCACCTACTCGGCCAAGGACTGCTCGGCGGGCACCCTGCCCGCCTCCCCGGAGACCAACACCCGCCGCTGCCTGCCCGCGGTGTACGAGAAGGACGGCCAGCCGAAGCTGGAGTACTTCAACAAGTACGTGGTCACGGGCGTGGTGCAGAACGCCAACCTGCCCGGTGACCTCTCCCTCCCGGTGGAGACCGCCTACGAGTACGTCGGCGAGCCCGCCTGGCACTACGACAGCGAGGACGGCCTGGTGCCCGCCTCGCGCAAGACCTGGTCGCAGTGGCGCGGTTACGGCAAAGTGCGCACGATCGGCGGCAACGCCGCCGAGGGCGCCCGCTCGCTGACCGAGACCACCTACTTCCGTGGCATGGACGGCGACAAACTCCCGTCCGGGTCACGGTCGGTGACCGTCACCGACTCCGAGGGCACCACCGTGCCGGACGCCGCCGCACTGGCCGGCTCCGTGCGCGAGACGGCGACGTACAACGGGGTCGGCGGCAAGGAGGTCAGCGGCACCGTCAACGACCACTGGATCTCCGCCCCGACGGCGACGCGCATCCGCCCTTGGGGCACCGACGAGGCCCGGCTGACCGGGCTGGCGAAGACCCGCACCCGGGTCCGGGACGCGGCCGGTACGGTCGTCCGGCGCGCCGGCACCGAGTCCACGTACGACTCCACGTACGGCAGCGTCTTCGAATCCCTCGACCAGGGCGACCTCGCCACCACCGCCGACGACCGGTGCAGCCGCACCGAGTACGCGCGCAACACCTCGATCTGGCTGGTCAAGCTGCCCAGCCGGGTCGTCACCATGGCCGGCGCCTGCACCGGTACGCCCGCCCCGGCGGACGTCCTCGCCGACGCCCGCACCTACTACGACGGCTCCGACACGCTCGGCGCCCAGCCGACGGCCGGTGATGCGACCCGCACCGAGACGCTGTCCGGCTGGGACGGTACGACGCCTGCGTACGTGACCACGGCCCGGACGGCTTTCGATGCGCTCGGCCGCCCGACGTCGGTCTCGGATGCCCTGGGCCGCACCACGGGCACCGCGTACCTGACCGGCCCGGTGCGGGTGAAGGTCACCAGCCCGCTGGGCCACACCTCCACCGTCGAGAAGGACGCCCGCGGGGCGACCATCGCCGAGACCGACGCCAACGGCAAGCGCACCGACTCCGAGAACGACCCGCTCGGCCGCGTCCGCAAGGTGTGGCTGCCCGGCCGTACCAAGGGCACCGACGGACCCAACAGCGAGTTCCAGTACGCGCTGAACGGCGGAAAGGCGAGCGTGGTCACCACACGCACCCTCGCCGCCGACGGCAGCTACCGCACGTCCTACACGCTCGTCGACGGCCTGGCCCGCTCCCGGCAGACGCAGGCACCGACCCCGGCGGGCGGACGCACCATCACCGATACCGTCTACGACTCGCGCGGCCAGGCCGTGAAGTCCAACGCCGCGTACTTCAACAGCGCACCGGCGGGCTCCGAACTGGTCGTCGCCGCCGACTCGGCAGTGCCCAGCCAGACCCGCACCACCTACGACGGCGCCGGACGCGTCACGGCCACCGCGCTCTACAGTTCTGCCATCAAGAAGTGGGAGACGCTGACCGGGCACGACGGCCTCAAGGTGAGCGTGACCCCGCCGACCGGCGGCACCGCGACCACGACCGTCCGCGACGCCCGCGGCCAGGTCACCGAGCTGCACCAGCACCAGGCCCCGACACCGGCCGGCGCCGCCGACCTCACCCGCTACGGCTACGACAGCGCGGGACGGCCCACCTCGGTCACCACCCCGGCCGGGCGCGTCTTCGGCACCGAGTACGACGTGCGCGGCCGCAAGACCCGCACGACCGACCCGGACCGCGGCGCGACCACGTACACGTACGACGACGCCGGGCAGCTGGTGTCCACCACGGACGCGGAGAACCGGAAGCTGTACTACGGGTACGACGAGGGAGGCCGTAAGACCTCGCTCCGCGAGGGCTCGCCGACCGGCACCCTGCGTGCGAGCTGGCAGTACGACACCCTCGCGCTCGGACGGCTCACGTCCACGACCCGCCACGCCGGCGCGGCCGCGTACGTCCTGAAGACGACCGGCTACGACAACGCGTACCGGCCCACGGGCACGGCGGTGACCGTACCGGCGACCGAGGGCGCGCTCGCCGGGACGTACCCGGTGACGATGACCTACACCCCGACCGGCGAGATCGCCTCCTCGCAGCAGCCCGCGGTGGGCGGCCTGCCGGCCGAGAAGCTGGTGCACGCCTACGACACCTTCGGCAACCCGGTGAAGCTGGAGGCCAAGGACGGCGCGGGCGCCGTCCAGACCACCTACGTACGCAACACGCTGTACACCCCGCTCGGTGAGACCGCCCAGATCAGCCTGGGAGCCCTCGGCCGGTCGGTGTGGCTCACCAACGAGTACGACCAGGCCACCCACCGCCTGACCCGGGCGATCACCGACCGGGAGGTCACCGGCAAGACCCAGGGCGACGCCCGCTACACCTACGACCCGTCCGGCAACGTCACCGCCATCTCCGACCAGCCGGGTGCCACCACGGGTGTCCCGGCCGACCACCAGTGCTTCCGCACCGACTACCTGGCCCGGACCACCGAAGCATGGACGCCGTCCACGGCGACCTGCGCCAACCCGGTGACCCCGCCGACCGGCGACCCGGTCAAGTACTGGGAGTCCTTCGCCTACGACAAGGCCGGCAACCGTACCGGTCACACCCTGCGCCTCGGCTCGGGGACGACCGGTCAGACCTCCACCTACCCGACCGCCGGCCAGCCGCAGCCGGACCTGCTCTCCTCGGTGACCACCACCAACCCGGACGGCTCGCAGCGCACGGACACGTACGGCTACGACCGGACCGGCAGCACCACCTCCCGCCCCGGGCAGCAGCTCACCTGGGACGTCGAGGGCCGCCTCGCCAAGGTCACGGCAGGCGGGAACGCCACGGAGTTCGTCTACGACGCGGAAGGCACCCGCCTGCTGCGCAAGGAACCCGCCGCCACCACGCTCTACGTCGGCGGCATGGAACTGAAGCTGTCCGGCGGCTCGGTGACGGGCACCCGCTACTACGGGCACGGCTCGCTGATGGTCGCCGAGCGCGTGGGGGCGAACAGCCTCACGTGGCTCTCCGCCGACCACCACGGCACGTCCACCCTGGCTTTCACCTCGGACACCCTGACGGTGACCCGCCGCCGGTCCCTGCCGTTCGGCGAGGAGCGAGGCCCCAAGACCGCCTGGCCCGACGACCACGGCTTCCTCAACAAGTCCCGGGACGCCTCCACGGGCCTCACCCATCTCGACGCCCGTGCATACGACACGACGCTGGGCCGGTTCTTCTCGGGCGACCCCGTCCTGAACACCAACGACCCGCAACAGCTGAACGGTTACGCCTACTCCGGCAACAACCCGGCCACGCTGAGCGACCCGAGCGGCCTGATCCCCCTCGATCCGGATACCGGGCGTCCGGTCAACGAGCCGCATGACCCCGACCAACAGATGGACTACAGCCGGGACTACATGCAGCCGCGGCCGCCCGACCCGTGCACGGCAGGAATCGGCGCGGGATGCTTCGGTCCGCCGTCGAACACCGGCGCCGGTTCCGGGAAGCCGAACCCTACCCCCAACGTCCCTCACCCGACGCCGCATCCGACCCCGGGCCCAGCTCCCACACCGACCACCGCCCCGGTGAGCAACGACCGTCACGGCATGATCGCTTTCTGCCCGTACACCGCGGCCGTGGGCTTCATCATCGGTGGCAACGGATCGGCCTGTGTGGGTGTGGACCGCCACGGAGTGGCCCTGCTGGGCACGGCCGGCTACAGCGCGGGCGCCGACATCGGCGGATTCTTCGGATCCGGCATCGCCTTCTCCAACGGCGACATCGAGGACCAGAAGGAATGGTTCACGACCAGCAGCGTGGGCGGCGGGAGCCTGTTCTACGGCGGAGGCACGCTCTCGCAGGGGACGGCCTCCGACGGCCGAGCCATCTACACCGTGCAGGTGAACGGCGGTGTCGGGGCCGGAGTGAAGGCAGGGTCCTCCAGCGGCAGGGCCTACACCTGGATCAAGCCCCTCTTCCACTGGTGAAGTCACACATCAAGGAGTCACAGATCATGCGTTCGCCGCATGCGCCACGGGCACCCCGTGGCCGTTCCAGAGCCCTGACGGCAATCGCCACCCTGAGCGGGCTGGCACTGACAACATCCCTAATCGGACTAGTAGTTGGGCCGAGCGCCGCCGCGGCGGCACCCGCCCCGCGCAGCGACGTCGCTGTCGCCGCCACTGAACCGGCCGCACTCGTGGCAGCGAAGTCCGCCCACCACCGCGTGGAGATACTGAGCCACCGCACCGAGGCCGCCCAGGTCTTCGCCAACCCCGACGGCCACCTGACCGCCGAGTTCGCGCCGACGGCGGTCCGCGTCAAACAGGACAACGGCACCTGGGCGCCGGTCGACACCACGCTCGCCGCCCGTCCAGACGGAACCGTCGCACCCAAGGCGGCCGCCGCGGACCTCCAATTCTCCGGCGGCGGCACCGGCCCGCTGGCCCGGATGACCAAGGACGGCAAGGAGTTCACGCTCAGCTGGCCGTCCGCGCTGCCCAAGCCGTCCCTGGACGGTGACGCGGCGACCTACCCGAACGTGCTGCCCGGCACGGACCTCGTGCTGCGTGCGACGCCCACCGGGTTCAGCCACCTGCTGGTCGTCAAGAACGCCACCGCCGCCAAGAACCCGGCCCTGCGCAAGATCCGCTTCGGACTCGGCGGCAGCAAGGGCCTGACGAGCACGACGGATGCCTCGGGCGCCGTGACTGCGAAGGACGCAGCCGGCAAGACCGTGTTCGTCTCGGCGCGGCCGGCGATGTGGGACACGCCCGCGGAGGTCACGCAAAAGGCCCCCGCCATGTCGAAGGCCGAGGCTGCCGGCAAGGCCGATGTCCTCACCGTGCCCGCCGGCGGCGCGAAGCAGGCCACGGTCGGCGTCAAGATTTCCGGCACCGATATGGACGTCATACCCGACCCCGCGATGCTCAACGACGAGAAGGCCCGCTTCCCGCTCGTCATCGACCCGACCTTCCTCGAACGCCCCATGTGGGACTGGAACCTGTTCGAGAGCCAGCACACCACCACCAACTACTGGGGCACACAGGGCAGCAACATCAAGGTCGGCAACGATGGCGCGCGCGAGTGGCGGGGCATCTTCCGCTTCTGGATCGACCCCGTCTTCGGCGCGGACATCCGCAGCGCGCGGCTCAAGGTCGCCGTCAACTCCGCGTCCAGCTGCGACGCGTCGACTGCGATGAACCTGCACATCAGCTCGCAGTACCCGCAGAACGCCACCTGGTCGAACTCCGGCTGGGGCGGCTGGATGTCCTCCGCGTTCGGCTGCGGTGACAGCAACGGGCTGTACTTCCCCTCCAACGACACCTTCCGCGGGAAAGTTCAGGAGGCGGCCACCAACCGCTGGGGCAACGGCATCACCTTCGGGATCAACACGGCCACGGCCAACGTCTACAAGCAGCTCACCCCCGGCGACACCCGGCTGGTGATCGAGTACAACCACACGCCGAACGCCCCCACGGGCCTCGGCATGGTCCCGGCCAAGCCCTGCGCGACCGGCGCCGAGCGGACGTACCTGACAACCACCTCCCCACAGTTCACCGCGAATCTGTCCGACCCCAACGGTGACACCGTCGGCAGCCGGCTGGAGGTCGTCCGCAAGAGTGACGGCCAGGTCGTGTACTCCGACCCGCCGGCCGGCCAGAATCCGGCCCTGTCCGTAGCCAGCGGCGGCAGTCAGACCTGGGCTCCGGTGCAGGCCGGCAAGCTCTCGGCCGGGGTCGTCTACACCTACCGTGCGACCACCTGGGACGGTCTGGCCTGGTCCGGCACGACCGCCCCCGGCTGCGAGTTCGAGATCGACCTGGGAGCCGCGAGCACCCCGCTGGTCAGCTCGCCGTGCGAGCCGTCCGTGTGCGGGGAGTTCGGCCCGCCCCTCGGTACCGCCCGGCCCGTCACCCTCAGCCCGGCCCCCGGCGACACCGGCATCGTCAAGTACCGGTACGGCACCCGGCAGGGCGCGCTGACCATGACGGTGGCGGCCGGTCCGGACGGCACCGCGACCGTCCCCGTCACGCAGTGGACGAGCGACCCGACCTGGCTGTACGTCAAGGCGATCAACCGGGCCGGACAGGAGAGCACCGGCACCGCGTCGTTCGGCATCCAAGCCGCCTACAACACCAACACCCCGACCGGGCGGCGCGGCGACGCCAACGGTGACGGTCTCGCCGACACCACGGCGGTCTTCTCCGACGGCGCCACGCAGAACTCCGTCTACACCTGGCACGCCAACGCCTCGGGCAGTTACGCGCCCGTCGGTACCGAGATCAACAACGGATACGCCACGTCTGCCGTCCAGACCGTGCGCGGTGACTTCGACGGCGACAAGCGCACCGACGTCGCCATGCTCCGGCAGGAGGCCGGGGACCGGATCACCGTATGGATCTACCGCGCGGACGGCACCACGTACCAGCCGCCGACCGCCGCCGCGCTCGACTCGGCGGGCGCCGTCGGCTGGTACTTGAGCAACATCAAGACCGTGGCCGGAGATTTCGACGGCGACGGCAAGGCCGACCTCGGCCTCTACTACGGCTACGCCAACTGCCACACAAAACTGTGGGTGTTCTACTCCACCGGCACCGGCTTTACGAACTTCTTCGCCCCGCCCGCCTGGGACAGCGGCGTCGGCGGCTTCTGCTGGGACCGGATCAAGCCCCTCGTCGGCGACTTCGACAACTCCGCCACCGACAAGAAGCAGGAGATCGCCGGGTTCTACAACTGGGGCAACGGCTGCGACTGGAGCGTCGACACCTTCCGCCAGCCGGGCACCGTCCGCGGCACGTTCGCGAAGGCGACATCCGGCCAGAAGGACACCGGGTGTTCGGACTGGAACCGGCTCAAGCCCGTCGCGGGCGACTTCAACGGAGACGGTCGCGACGACCTGGGCCACTTCTACAACGCGGGCACCAACTCGACCACCTTCTGGACGCTCACCAGCAACGGCAACGTCGCCGGTGATGCCTTCGCCACCGAAGTGCAGCGCTCCACGGACGCGCTGGACTGGAACGTCCTGGAGCCGTCGGCGGCCAACACCGACAACACCGGCCCCGACGAGGTGATCCTGGTCGACCGGGCCTCCGCGTCCCGCACCAACCTGTGGACGCTGCGCACCACCGACGGCACGGCCTTCACACGCACGCTGAGCTGGGACGGCCGGGTGACGGCAGGGCTCGGCGTCTCAGGCAAGGGCGCCTCGCTCAACGGAGACTCCCGGGCGGAGATCGTGCGCGTCAAGTCCGACGGCTCGCTGTGGGGCGCGCCCAACATCGACGGCGTGCACGGGGCGTGGGGCCCGGAACGGTACTCGGCCGGCACCTCCACCGACCCGGCGCGGGCGTTCTTCACCGACCTCGACGGGGACGGGAAGAAGGAGTTCGTCTACCTCAAGACGGACGGCGTGCTGCGCGGTTACCCCAACATCGACGGGCTCAACGACGTCTACGGCACCGGCCGCAAGGTCGGCGAGTACTTCCCGGACCCAGCGCGGCTGCGCTTCGCCGACCTGGACGGGGACGGCCGCGACGACCTGATCCGCATCGACGCGGACGGCACGATCCAGGCCTGGCCCAACGTCCGGGGCATCGAC
Organism: Streptomyces sp. GL_148; assembly: GCF_057834205.1. NCBI lineage: Bacteria > Bacillati > Actinomycetota > Actinomycetes > Kitasatosporales > Streptomycetaceae > Streptomyces > Streptomyces sp. GL_148. Next base: position 616,674 of record NZ_CM174396.1, read on the forward strand.
AACGTGTGGGGTGCGCAGCGCACGGTGGGCTCGGGCTGGACGGACCCCACGCGGGTGCGGTTCGCCGACCTCAACGGGGACGGCCGCGACGACCTGGTGAGCATCGACACCAACGGCCAGCTGCGCGCGTGGGTCAACGCGGACGGCCTCAACTTCAACTGGGCCGCGCCTGTGGTCATCGGCTCCGGCTGGACGGACCCCGCGCGCACGTTCTTCGCAGACCTGGACGGAGACCGCCTTGAGGAGGTCATCAGCGTCGACGGCAACGGTGAGGTGCGGGCCCGGCCCAACGGGAATGTCACGGCAACGGGCGGCAGCTGGGGCACGCCCCGGGTCGTGTCGACCGGGTGGACGGATCCGTCCCGTCTGAAGCTTGCTTGACGATCTGTCAGTAGAAGGGGGAGCGCCCGGAGTTCCGGGGGCTCCCCCCTCGACGTGCCCCAGTGGGCGTGTCCTGCTCGTCGGGCCGGCTTGCTCCAGCGGGCGGGTGAAGGGTGCGTAGGACATTTCGCGGAGGCCGTCGGTGGGGTGGCGCAGGATCTTCGCTGCCTGCGCGACGTGCGGGAAGTCCAGCGCGAGGTCGGTGACGGTGAGTGCGCGGATCGAGCGGGTCTCGCGCCGTCCGTGTCCGGCTTCACGGTCGTAGCGGCGTGCGGCGACCTGCCTCCAGGCCAGGGATCGCAGCGTGGCGAACAACCCTGGTTGGTTGCCCTTGACCACGAACAGGTAGTGCGCGGCCTGCTCCTCGACGAGGAAGTGGACATGCTCACGCTGCGTGTGCTGCGCATCGGCAGTGACCACCACGCCGACCAGGTCAAAGGGGGCCAACAGGTGGGCGAAGCCAGTGATTTCGTTCGTCTTGTGCGGGACCCGTAGCCGGGTGACGGTGCGGCCGGTCCCGGTGACGGCGGACAGCAGGCGCGCGGCTGCGGTGTCGTGGGTGCGCGATCCCCTGGCGCTGGCTGGGCTTCGTCGAGGCTGACGTACCGTCCGGGATGACGGATCGGGCCGGGCCGCGATTCCCGGTCGGGCCGCGGGATGACCTTGCGCGTGACCTTGACGCACTACTCGGGCTGACCCATAGTGATGGCCATCGAGCCACCTTCATCTGACGCCTGACCTCGCCGACTGAATTGTTAACGCTAACATTCGGTCCAGCTTCCTCCGTCCCCACACCCCCGACGGGCGGGCTCCACGGAACGGGCAGCAACCTCCTGCACCGGGGCGCAACGTCCGCGACAACCCGCGGGACCCGTTGCATCCCGTGGTCCGGGGCGCCCCCGCCCAGCACTGCGACGGTGCATGCCGTGGCTGCCTAGAACGGCCGCCCGCCCCCACGCACCCTGGAGCGCAAATGACCGCCACAACCGGGCCCGGCCCCGGCCCCCACCCGTCGCGCCGACTGTTCCTCGGTATGGCCGCCACCGTCCCGCTGGCCCTGACCGGAACGTTGACGCTCGGCGCCCTACCCGCCTACGCCGCCGACGCGGCCTACGTCATGGGCTACTTCACCGAGTCCGCGACCATGCTGGAGGCCGACTACGGCCTGCACCTGGCCGTCAGCACCGACGGCCTCCGCTGGATGCCGCTCAACCAGAACAACCCCGTGGTGACCCCGACCGCGGGTGCGGGCGGCCTGCGTGATCCGTTCATCATGCGCAAGCAGGACGGCACCTTCGTCGTACTCGCCACCGACCTCAAGGGCACCGACTGGGGCTACAACAGTCAGTACATCCACGTCTGGGACTCCGCGGACCTGCGCACCCTCACCGGCTACCGCCGGCTGAAGCTGCACGACATGGTCACCCACAGCTGGGCACCCGAGGCGTTCTGGGACGCCGGTCGGGGCGAGTACGGGATCATCTACTCGTCGGTCAACGCCAGCGGCCACAAGGTGCTCATGGTGAACTACACCACGAACTTCCAGACGGTGACGTCCCCGCAGGTCTTCTTCGACCCCGGCTACGACATCATCGACGGCAACCTCACCGTGGGCGTGAACGGCGTCAACTACCTCTACTACAGGGGGAGGGACCAGGCCCTCGTGGGCGCGCGGTCGACCACCCTGCAGCCGGGCAGCTTCACGCCCTTCAGCACGGCGGCCGCCCACGGCGGAACCGAGGCGCCGACCCTGGTGAAGTCCCTGACCTCCGGATCCTGGTACCTGTGGGGCGACACCTACACGCCGAACGGCGTCTTCTACGCCTGGCAGAGCAACGACCTCGCCGCCGGCACCTGGACCGCGCTCGACCAGCGCCTCTACACCCAGCCGCTCAACTCCAAGCACTGCACCATCGCGACGATCACCATGACCGAGTACGACAACCTCGTGGCGAAGTGGGGCAGCCCCGCCTGGAACCGGCTGAAGTCCTACAACTACCCCGACCGTTACGTCCGTCATGCCAACTCCGTCGGCCGGATCGATGTCTACCCGTTCGACCCGTACACCGACTCGCAGTGGAAGCTCGTGCCCGGCCTGGCCGACAGCGCGGGCGTGTCCTTCCAGTCGGTCAACTTCCCGACCCGCTATCTGCGGCACTACAACTACGACCTGCGGCTGGAAGAGAACGACGGCACCGCGACCTTCGCCGCGGACGCCACGTTCCACAGCACCGCCGGACTGGCCGACTCCGCCTGGTCGTCCTTCCGTTCGCACAACTTCCCGACGCACTACATCCGGCACACCGGCTACGTCCTGCGCATCGACCCGATCTCCACCACCACGGAGAAGGCCGACGCCACGTTCCACGTCGGCTACTGACAGGGGTCGGCTCGGGCCGTTGGCTTCACGGCCGTTGGGAAACGCCGGCCTGGTCCCTTCGGGGTGAACCCGAAGGGACCAGGCGGTGTCCATGGGGAGGTCGACCCGGACGGGCCCATCGACTGTACGCGGTGGGGCAGGGGGAAGTCCGGTTACGGAAGGTGAACTCGGACGCGTGTCTTGACGCCCACCGGGCGGGGCCGGCTTCATTTGCCTACGAATGGGAGCGCTCCTATGCCGGTTTCCGACGTCGGCGGCCGCACCGGAACGGACCTCGACGGAACGGAAGGACCGCTCCTGTGCGCAGGCTTCCTGCTGTCACACGCGGCCCCCTGACCTCGGTACTGCTGGTCGCGGCCTGCGCGGTCCTGGCCGGTGCCCGCTCCTACCTCGCCGTCGCCCAGTGGGCCCGGTCCGTGGGTGGAATTGGGCCACTTGTGGGCGACCGCGAGGTCGGCCACGGACTTGGTGTCGAACTCCAGGTTCCCAGCGGGGCAACTGGCGTTGTAGCCCCTGGAGGTGTTAGCCGTGGCGACCCTATGGAGCGCCAAGTGCCGCTGGTATCGGACTCGTAACCCGAGCGCGCGAGGTTGGACGAGTGGTTCCAGTACGAGGTGCTCGGGAAGCTCTTGGCGACGGCCGTCCAGTTCAGGCGTGCGCCGCTGACTGTGGGGTCGATGCAGACGGGGAACACCGCCTTCGGGGAGTCGAGCACCGCGCGGTCCGGGGTCAGCCTCAGCTCGCCGCCCTTGACGCGGATCGGCATCACCCTCGCGGTCGAGCCGATCCGCGGTTCGAAGAGGTTCTCCCCCTTGGCCGGTGCGCGGTCTCACAAGGGACTTCCTCCGAAAACCTTCCCGTTACATCTTGACGCGGCCGATGTTAGCGCTCACAGTACACGTGGCGCGTTCAGCCGCACCGTCGGTTGGCTACTCAACACATACACCCCACACATTCCCGCACGGCTCGCTCCCGGAAATGTTAGCGCTAACAAATCACTTCCCGGGCAGTTGCCCGTGTGCGGGTGTCGTCGGCGTCCGCGCCGGTGCGGCCCGTCTCATGTCGGCGATCCCAGATGATGGAAGGAAGACGCTATGTCGGTTTGGTTAGCGCGCGCCGCGAGGTGGCGTCGTCGGTGGCGGTCGGGGGTGGCCGCCGCGGCAGCCATGGCGATTGTGGGCTGGTCGCTCACGGTGGCCACGACGCCGGCGTCGGCCGCCGCGGTGGACACCACCGCCTGGTACGTACTGGTGAACCACAACAGCGGCAAGGCCCTCGACGTCTACAACTCCTCCACCGCCGACGGCGCCAACGTCGTCCAGTGGACCCGCACCAACGCCGACAACCAGCAGTTCCAGTTCGTGGACTCCGGCGGCGGCTACTACCAGATCAAGGCGCGGCACTCGGGCAAGGTGATCGACGTGTCCAGCTGGTCGACAGCCGACGGTGCCGCCATCCACCAGTGGACCGACCACGGCGGAGCCAACCAGCAGTTCCGGTTGGCCGACTCCGACAGCGGCTACGTCCGGCTGATCAACCGCAACAGCAATAAGGCGGTCGAGGTCCAGAACGCGGCGACCAACGACGGCGCCAACGTCGTACAGTACAGCGACTGGGGCGGCACCAACCAGCAGTGGCAACTCGTCAAGGTGGATGGGGGCACCGGCTCCGGCCCGTGCGACATTTACGGCGCAGGTGGTACGCCCTGCGTGGCGGCGCACAGCACGACGCGCGCCCTCTACAGCGCCTACAACGGAGACCTGTATCAGGTCAGACGCTCAGACAACACAACCCGCAACATCGGCGTACTGACCCCTGGGGGCGTCGCCAACGCGGCGGCCCAGGACTCTTTCTGCGCAAACACCACGTGTGTCATCACGGTCCTGTTCGATCAGTCCGGGCGTGGCAACGACCTGTGGTACCAGGGTTCCAGCGTGGTCCCAGGCTCACCACAGAGCCGCCCGGCCGTAGCGACCACCGAATCGCTGACCGTCGGTGGCAGCAAGGCCTACTCGCTCTACATCAACCCCGGGAACAGCTACTGGCGCGACGGCCACCTGACGGGTGTCCCGACGGGCAGCGAACCCGAGGGCATGTACATGGTCACCAGCGGTACGCATGTCAACAGCGGCTGCTGCTTCGACTACGGCAACAGCGAAACCACCCGCAAGGCCGACGGGCCAGGTGCCATGGACGCCATCTACTTCGGGACGAGCTGCTGGTTCGGCGGGTGCCCCGGAACCGGACCCTGGGTGCAGGCCGACCTCGAATGGGGCCTGTTCCCAGGTGGCGCCAGCAGGTGGAACCCGAACCAGCAGGCGTTCACCAGCAAGTTCGTCACGGCGACACTCAAGAACAACGGGACGTCGCGATTCGCGCTCAAGGGCAGCAATGCCCAGGCCGGAAGCCTGAACACCCTATGGGACGGCGCGCTTCCCAACGAGCCCAACGTATACAGCCCGATGCGGAAGCAAGGCGCCATCGTCTTGGGCAGTGGCGGCGACTGCTGCTCACCCGACGTAGGCAATATCAACGATAGCGCTGGCACGTTCTACGAGGGTGCCATGGTCGCGGGCTACCCGTCGGATGCGACCGAAAATGCGGTCCAGGCGAACATCGCCGCCGCCGGCTACCGATGAACCAGACCCGGCCGCCGGCCTGACGGGTACAAGCGGTGCCGCCGCTCCAAGGCGGCAGCACCACTTCGCCCAGATGTGCTGATAGACCCTGCGCAGGTTGAACCACGCGGAAGGGGTCGGGCGCGGACGTGCCTGACCCCTTCCGCGTGGAGGGTCTTGAAGCGGCATCCACCGCGCCGGCATGCCCATTGGCAAGTTTCCGGGCAGCTTCGGTTCGTTGTTCACGAAGATCATGAGCGACACGGCGGCCAACCTGTTCGCGGTGGTTGAGGTCTACGAAGTTCAGGGTCAGAACCAGTACCTCGTGATCGTCGAGGCGCGGGACTGGCGCGGCCGCTTCTTCCGCTCGTTCACGGCCACCAGCCGACGGCATGGACTACGGCCTCCTGCCGTACCGGCCGGGCGTGCTGACACTGCAGCGCTAGGGCCTGTCGTCAAACTCCCGTCTGCCGCGCGACGCCTGGCACGCGCTCTCGCCGCACCGGGCGAAAGCCCGAGTACGTCCAGTACGCGGACTTTCGCCCGGCGCGCCGAGAGCACGCACCAGACGCCGCGCGGCCGCCCTTCGGGCGACGACGGGAGCTTGACGACAGGCCCTAGAGGTCCGGCTTCTGGCGGTCCCCGCCGGCGCCACCGCTTCATATCCCAACCGAATAAGGGACTCAAACAGTGACATTCGTACTTCAGCGGTCGTCGAAACGCGTCCTCGCCTTGACGATAAGCCTTCTATGCATGATGGCATTTCTTCCGGCCGCGGCCCAGGCGGACAACCCGATCGTGCAACACGTTTACACCGCCGACCCGGCACCGCTGGTCTACAACGGCCGGGTCTATCTGTACACCGGACACGATGAGGACAACGCGACGCCGACGTCTTTCACGATGCGCGAGTGGCGGGTGTCGTCCTCGTCGGACATGGTGAACTGGACTGATCACGGCTCGCCGATGAGCCTGTCGACCTTCAGCTGGGCCAGCGCGGACGCCTGGGCGGGACAGGCCGTCTACCGCAACGGCAAGTTCTACTGGTATGTGCCGGTGCGAATGTCCAACGGATCGCAAGCCATCGGAGTCGGGGTCTCGGACAGCCCCACCGGGCCGTTCCGCGACGCGCTCGGCGGTCCACTGATCCAGAACTCCGAAATCGACCCCACCGTCTTCATCGACGACGACGGGCAAGCCTACCTGTATTACGGCAACCCGAGTCTGTGGTACGTGCGGCTCAACGCCGACATGATCTCGTACTCCGGCAGCCCGACGCAGATACCGCTGACCACCGCGGGGTTCGGCACCCGCACGGGAGACGCGAACCGGCCCACCCTGTACGAGGAAGGCCCGTGGTTCTACAAGCGAAACGGCCTGTACTACATGGTGTTCGCGGCGAAATGCTGCTCTGAGTTCATCGCCTACTCCACCTCGCCCGGCCCGACCGGACCGTGGACGTATCGCGGCACCATCATGCCCGCGCAGGGCAGCAGCTTCACCAACCACGTCGGCGTCATCGACTTCAACGGCGGCTCGTACTTCTTCTACCACAACGGCGCTCTGCCGGGCGGCGGTGGCTTCACCCGGTCGGTCGCGGTGGAGAAGTTCAGCTACAACACCGACGGCACCATTCCAACGATCAATATGACGACGGCCGGGGCGCCGCAGGCCGGCACGCTCGATCCTTATGTCCGCCAGGAAGCCGAGACCATCGCGTGGGGCAGCGGCATCGAAACCGAACCCTCCAGCGAGGGCGGGATGAACATCAGCTGGATTGAAAACGGCGATTACACCAAGGTCAAAGGCGTAGCATTCGGCACCGGTGCCGGCTCGTTCACCGCCAGGGTGGCCTCAAGCACCAGTGGCGGCCGAATTGAGCTGCACCTGGACAGTCCTACTGGGCCAACGGTCGGGACATGCACTGTGTCGGGCACCGGAGGCTGGCAGACCTGGAGCACGGTCTCGTGCCCTGTTACCGGCGCGACCGGAACCCACGATCTGTACCTGCGCTTCGCCGGTGGCAGCGGGTACCTGTTCAATATGAACTGGTGGCAGTTCACGACCGGCCGGCCCACCTTCTCGTCAACCGCCGTCGCCCAGCACAGCGGGTACTGCCTGGACGACCCCAACCAGAGCACCGCCGACGGCACTCAGTACCGGCAGTCCACCTGCGGCGCCGGTGAGGAACAGCGGTTCGACTTCCACCCGGTGCCAGGGGTGGCGGACACCTACTCCCTGGTGAACCGCTACAGCGGCAAGTGCCTCGACATCCGCGGCGTCTCCACCGCCGACGGCGCCGCGGTCCACCAGTGGACCTGCCACGGCGGCACGAGCCAGCAGTTCACGCTGCGGCAGGTCGCCGCCAACGACTACCAGCTCGTCGCGGTGCACAGCGGCAAGTGCGTGGACGTCAGCGAGATCTCCACCGCCGTCGGAGCACTGGTCCACCAGTGGACCTGTGACTCCGCCAGTGCCCTGGCCACCAAGAAGAACCAGGTCTGGCGCCTTACCGGCAAGAGCTGAACCAACACAGGGTCGGGCCCGGCCGGCAACCCGGCGCCCGACCCTGTCCAGGGCCTTTGCCGGCCGGGGTAGCCGTTGGGGCCGGCAGGGGTGCCTTGTGTCTTCCAGCGTTTCGGTAGGAGTGTGAGAGGTGGCCGGGGATGGGCTCGTTTTGGAGGAGCTGGCGCGGCGGGAGGCGGCCGCGGCTCGGCGTCCGGGTCCAGCGTCAGTCCCAGCCTTGTCTCTACAGCGTCCGCTTCGCACCACCACGACCACAAACGCGTCGTGCTCAACGCAGCGTAACCAGCAAGGTGGCCACGCCCGACGTCCCCGTCTTGGCCTTGCTCGGTCAACGAGGCTGCGGGGCTCGACCAGTTCCAGCGCGACGGTCGGCTGCAGCCCGCGGCAGCCACCTATCCCCCACGACGCCATGATGCTCCAGCGCCGTCTGGTGTGAGTACAACCAACGACCCGAGACCGCCGCATCGCGCGTCTACTGGGCGGCAACCGAGAACACCACCAGCACCGGTATTGGCCGTGCTGACCAGAGACGCAGCGGGGCGCACCCGAGGGACACCGATGCCGGGCCGGGCTCCCCTCCGGGCCGGCCGTGCGATCAGGCTCCGAGCGCCCGGTGCAGTCCGAGCCGGTCGGTGCCCAGTTTCGTGAAGACCGCGGACAACAGCTCGGACACCGCTTGGGCGTTGGTGTGCATCGCCGCGGCGATCGCCCTGTTGTCCATCCCCGCCGAGGCGTGGCGGGCAGCCGTGAGCTCGGCGACGGTCAAGGTGTCCTGCTCGGAGGTGTGCAGACGGCGAGGCCGCAGACCTGCCGCGGCCAGCTGGGTCCTGGCCCGGCTCACGAGCCCGTCGGCGCCGCAGTCGGCGGCCAACTCCATGCCCCGGTAGGTCTGTTGTGCCGCCTGGTGCGGGTCGCCGATGGCGTGCAGGGCCATGCCGTGGTCGATGAGCGCGTGCGCGAGTTCGCAGGCGGCCGGAGACTGTTCGAGGTGCTCCACCGCCTCCTGCAGCAGGCCCGCCGCCTGGGACGGGTCCGTGGCCGCGGCCGCGACGCGCAGGGCGTGTCCGATCACGCTGGACGTCCCGAACGCGCGGGCCCGTGCGACCGCTTCGGCCGCCGTGGCCCGTGCCTGCTCGGGCGCGTGCGTTGCCTGCGCGAGCGCCAAGTCCAGCTGCCAGGGGCTCCACGAGGGATTGCGCGTTCCGCGCAGATCCAGGCGCCGGCCGGCTGCGGTGAGGTGGTGCTCCGCCTCCTCGATCCTGCCCTGGGCCAGGAGCAGTTTGCCCCACACGGCCTGCGGATCGGGATAGACCACGGCCTGGGGGAAGCCGTCCGCCAGCTTGTAGGCCTTGGCGATGCGCTGGGCCTCGGCGGTGTTCCCCCGGGCGAGCAGGGTCTCGATGAGGGTACCGATCGCGTACCACTGCGCCGGGATCCCGGTGCCGACGCGGTCGGCGATCTGCAGACCGTTGCGTACGAAGTCCTCGGCCTCGGCGAGCTGCCCGCGCCGGTAGCGGACGTAGCCGAGCAGGGTGTAGACGAACGACAGGTGCGCGCCGCGCCAGCCCTTCCCCTCGAACTCGACGATCGCGGTGTTGAAGAGGTCCTCGGCCCGGCCGGGCTGGTCGCAGTACATGAGCGTGACCGCGAGGACGGCGGGCACCTCGAAGCCGAAGTCCTGGTCGGTCCAGTCCATGCCCCCGTCAAGCGCCTGTTCCGCGTACTCCAGGGCGGTGGAGGCGGACTCGCCGCGCATCGCGGCGTCCCAGGCCCGCAGACCGAGGATGTGCCGCTCGGGCAGACCCCGACCGGTGAGCCGCTTGGCGAACTGGGCGAGGAGCCGGGAGCGGGCGGGCGAGTTCTCCTCGTCGAACCGGACAGCGTTCCATTTGAACTGCTCAGCCTGCATGCGCAGCCGCGTACGGGAGCTCGTGGCACGCCGGGCCTCGTCCGCGAGGAGCCCTGCCGCCAGACCCAGCTGACCCGTGTGGCCGAGCGCCTGGGCGAGCCGGTACGTGATCGCCTCGCGCAGGGCCTGGTCGGTCTTGGGCTCCTCCAGCGCGGCCCTGAGCTGGTTGATCGTCGTCGCGGGCTCGTGCAGGAGGTTGGCGGATCCGAGTTCGAACAGGACCTCGGCGCGGTCCTCCACCTCCGGGGGCTCGCGCAGGGCACGTGCCAGGTAGCGGCGCGCGGCATCAGGAGCGCCCGCGGAGAAGCTCTCGCGCGCGGCCTGGCGCAGCTGCTGTACGACCCACGGGTCGCCCTCGGGGTGCATCTCCAGCAGGTGGCGGGCGGCGGCCGCGGAACCCTGCCCGTCGTCGATCACGGCCTGGGCGGCCATCCCGTGCATGGCTACGCGTACACCGGGCGGAATCGAGCGGTACACGGCGGTGGCGATGAGCGGGTGGAAGAACTCCACGACTTCCTTGCGCCGTACGCCCGTGAGGACGGTCAGGATGCGTGCGGCCCGCAGCCGGTCGATGGCCTCGGCGGCCTGCGCCTCACCGAGGGCGGCCACGCCACCGACGATGCCGAGGGGGACCGCGGTGCCGAGCACGGCGGCGGCCCACGCGAGCCGGACGGTGGACGGGCCGAGCTGTTCGAGCCGGTCGATCAGGCCGCTGCCCTTGACCGCGGAAGCCAGGTCCCGCAGTTGGGGGATGTTGCCCTGGTACGGCTTCAACCCCCGGTCGCGGCCCTTCATGACCAGCTCGACCACCTCAAAGGGGTTTCCGCCGGTGATCGCCCAGCATTCGCGGCAGAACACGTTGTCCGCGTTCTCACCGAGGGCGTCGCGCACGATGCGCGCGACGGCGCTCGTGGTCAGGGGAGCCAGCTCGTGCGGGCGCGTCCCCTGGCGTCCCATGAGGGCGCGCAGCGTGCCGGCGTCGGCGGGGATCTCGTCGGGCCGGCAGGCCACCATGATCAGCATGGCCAGTTCTTCGGCGCGCGCCGCGAAGGAGGTGAGCCAGCTCAGGGACTCCGCGTCCGCCCAGTGCGCGTCGTCGACGATCAGCACGACGGGGGCGCTGCGTACCGCTAAATGCGTGACCACCCAGTCGAGTCCGTCGCGCACGCCCTGCGGGTCGGGCCCCGTCGGCCCCTTCGGGGCGGCGGTCAGCCCGAGCGCGGGGGCGATGATGCCGTACCAGTTGCCGAGCGCGTCGCGCCGTTCGTCCTCGCTCATGGCGGCGAGGGCCGGCTGGATGAGCTGGCGCATCACGTGGAACGGAACCTGCCGCTCCTGCTCGCCGCCGCGCGCGAAGAGCACGGTGCAGGAGCGGTCGGCGGCGTGGCGGCGGGCCTCGTTCAGCAGGGTGGTCTTGCCTATGCCGGCCGATCCGGCGAAGGTCAGGACACCCCCGCTGCGGTTGGCCGAGCCATTGCCCGAGACGGCGCAGAGTACGTCCACCGCGCGTTGGATCGCGAGGACTTCCGCCTCCCGCTCCAGCAGGGGCTTAGTGTTCCAGCTTCTCGGTTCCGTGACCTGTGACATCCTTTGCCCCCTCCAGCACGTGCGGCAGAGTGTACGGGCCGGAGGAGGAGTTGCTGCTGTTTCAGCACACTATTGCGGCATCTCATCACTCGTATGAGAAGAGTGTTGTACCTTCCGCGCCACGGGAATCATCGGCAGTTCGCTGGGCTGCGGGATCCCTGCGGGAAGTTCGCGCACGGTGATGCCCGGGGCGGGCTTCAGGTGCCATCGCGAGGCGACGGTTGCCACCGCGGTCAGGATCTCCGCCACGGCGAAGGAATCGCCGATGCACTTGTGCTGGCCGGCCCCGAACGGGACGTAACTGTGAGTACGGGACCGCTCCTTCGCCCCCTTCTGCCAGCGGTCCGGGTCGAAGACGCCGGGGTCGGGGAAAAGCACGGGGTCCCGGTGCAACGCGTACGGACTGTAGGCCAGTTCCGCGCCGGCCGGGATCGAGATTCCACCGAGGGTGAGGGGGGCCAGGGCCCTGCGGGTGAAGAGCAAGGGGGAATGCAGGCGCAGGGCTTCCTGGAAGACGTCGTGCGTGTAGGTCAGCGCGGGTATGTCTTCGGGACGCACGGGCCGGGATCCCACCACTGAGTCGACTTCGGCGTGGACGCGCGCCTCCACCTCGGGGTGCCGGCCGATCTCGTGGAAGATCCAGGACAGGGTGGTCGCAGAGGTCTCGGTGCCGGCGAGCATGATGGCGATGACCTCGTCCCGCACCTGCCCGGCATCCATCGTCGAGCCCGTCTCGGAGTCCACGCCCGCCAGCAGCAAGGAGAGCAGGTCGTGGCGGTCGCCCCGCTCGGCCGGCTCCTCGGCGCGGTACTGCTCGATCACCTCGTCGATGATCCGGCGCAGCCGGGCGGCTGCGCCGTCGAACCGCCGGTTGTACGGAATGGGCAGCCGGTCCAGCGACTTGGGCATGACCGCCCGCACGAGCATGCCCTCCAGGACGATGGGCAGCGAGCGGTGCACCTCGTCGACGGCGGGCCGGCTCAGGTCCCCCGAGAAGATCATCTCGGCGACCGAAGACATCGCGTACCCGCGCGCCTCCGTGACCATGGAGATCTCACGGCCGGCCGTCCACGACGCGGACATCACCTCCGCCTGTCGGCACATCACCTCGGCGTACTCGGCGATGTGGTTGCGGTGGAAGGCGGGTTGCATCATCCGGCGCTGCTTGCGATGAAAGTCGCCGTCGGTGGTCACGATCCCGTTGCCGAACACCGGGCGTAGCCTGTCGAAGATCCTTCCCCGGCCGAACTGCTGCGCCTGCTGGACCAGTACGGAGTGGACGTGCTCCGGGCTCGTCAGCACGTGGACGGGCCAGGTGCCGATGTCGAGCCGTACGATGTCGCCGTGTTCCCGGAGCGACTCCAGGAACGCGATCGGCCGGCGCCACAGTTGCAGCGCGTGGCCCAGGAGCGGTAACCGTCCGGGGGCGACCGGAGCATGGACCTCGGGACCGGAATGCGCTTCAGATGCCATGAACTGACTTTCCGTCACGCCGCGGAGACAAGATCCGGGCGGGTGTACGCAGACTCCAGTCCGGCCGCGAACCGTTCGTCGCTGTACCGCGTGCACTCGTAACGCTGCCACAGATCGGCGCCGATCATCCAGTCCTCGTAACTGCGCACGCAGCGGGTGACCGCGTCGACCAGCGACGGTTCCGTCCCGGGGAGCGCATTGACGGCCTGAATCAGACGTTTTTCTTCGGTCAGATACTGCTCGATGCGCTCCTGAATGCGCCCCTCGACCGCCTGGACGGCGTCGGGGAGGGAGCACTTCTCCCAGAAGGAGATGAGGGAGACGAGGTTGTTGGTGTCCCCACAGGCGTGTTCCTTCGGCAGGGAGAACACGTCGTTGCCCCATGAGATGACGTCGAGCACGCTCGCGGCGAGAGCTTGGAACTCGGGGAGGTCGCGGACGCTCTGCGGGAGTTCGATCCCGAGCCCGGCCTCCACCATGTCCATCATCGGAAGGATCTGGGAGCTGTGGCGGCGCATGAGGACGTACTCCTGGATCCCCTGGCGTCGCGCGGCGGCGCGGTTGCCCGCCTCCTGGTCCAAGGACTGGAGCATGAGGGGGACACGGGTGCGATACCGCGCCGCGGTCCCCTCGGACATGCCGGCCAGGATCCGGTCGCACAGGTCGACGAATCCCGTCACCAACGGATTTCGGCCCGCTGCCGACCTCTCGATCCGCCCCGTTCGCAGATAGCCGGTGATCGCATCGGTGACGGGCCGCCAGGCCGCGACCTCTCCCGCTCTGATGAGGTGGTCGTGCTGGTCGTCCAGGACGAACGACCAGGCCATCCACTCGGCGAGCAAGAGGACCCGCTCGTAGGGGACGTCACCGCTCACCCGGCCGGCCAGGTGGCCCACGCCGATGCCCGAGAACTGCTCGGCTGCGGCGGTCACGAGCTCGTGTTGCAACACCCACGAGGTCGCCTGGGCGTTCGCCCGGGCGGCCCCGGGATGCTTGGAGTTTCCGAACGGAAGGTGGAAATCGGGGACGGAAAAGGAACTGAGCTGGGCCATTGATCCCCCACGGAAGAATCGGATTCGTCAATACCCGCTCACTACACGACCACGCTGTACACCCGCGACCCAAACGCCCCTCTACTGCGACATCGCCACGGCCACACCAGGTGACCGGCGGAATGAACCGGTCACGGTGTGGCCTGATCCAGCCTACCTGCGACCACATCAGGCCACCTGTGAACTCATTTACCCTCAAGACGCAGCACGCTGTCAACGTTGGGAGAGTGAACGCGGGTAATCCATCCCGGAATTGCCGAAATCGCATTCCTTTTGAATGTGCAATTGGCATAGTCGATTGCGTTCGGGGCGCCTGGGGCCAGGGGCGCCGCAGAGTAGGCAGCCGGGGCCGGCCGGGTGGCCGAAGAGCGCCGTCGGAGCGCGGGCCTCTGCCTAGACTGCGCAGGGCAACGGCCGTTGGGGGAAGGGCGGAAGCATGACCGAGAATCATCCGCCGGACCCTGGAGGGCCTGGAGCGCAGGTGGATCCCGGTGGGTCGGGAGGCGGCCAGGAGGCCGACGTCCTCGGCTCCCATCTGGAGTTCTTACGGACGCGGTTGGGCGGGGAGCAGTTCGAGGCGCTCGTCCGAGCCGTCCAGACGACTTGCACGCTCCTGGCCGAGGAACAGCAGGTCCTCCTGGGAGGGCCGCAGGAGGGCGAGCTCACCCCCGACCTCCGGGGAGAGTACCTGTCCCTCATGGCAGTGATGATCACTGGACACCTCGACCACCACCTGGTCGAGTTCAGGACCTTCGACGGCGGCAAGGGCTGGGCGGTCGTGGAGAACGTCCGCACCCGTAACCGACACCCCGGCGCACCCCCGGCCGCTCGCGACGCGGCGCGACACGCGTGGATCGACGGCCGCCTCGACGCCATCGCCCGCGCGACCGACTCCCCAGCTCCCTGACGGGACCGCCGGAAGAGACAGCCTGCGGCGACGCCAGGCAGGCAGCAGACCTGAGAGGCGAAATCAAACGCTGCTTCTCTGCCGTTTCCGCTGCGCGTCACCTCGACCACAAACGCGCCGCGCTCAACCATCCGGTCTGCGGGCCGGCGTCAGTGGTGCGCTGTGTCCGGCCCGGCGAACGGGGCGAAGATGCCGGCGCTGCTTCGATCAGGAACCGGTGGTCGTGCACGGTGAATCCGCCTGTGATTCTGAGGTGCCGCCGTCCACGACGAACCGCACGCCCCCGTCACCGCCGCGCCGGAGCAGGCCGGCCGTGGGGGCGGGGAAATGGGTGCCGATCGCGAGCGTTCCCGTGTCGGCGTAGCGGTCGACGAATGCCCGCCGGGTGGCAGCGGCCTGCGCCGCGTCGGTGTCGGCGAGGCCGGCTACATCCGGCCCCAGAGTGGTCCCATTCCACCCGGGTGACGAGGTGGCGTGCACGGGGGAACGTCGGCACCCACTTCCCGTCGACCAGGCGCGTGTTCCACCCGATGTGGTCGAAGTGGAGGTGGGTGCACACCACCGGGTCCGGCGCGAGCCTCCACTTGACGATAGATCGACGAATATTGACGCTCGCAAGAAATACGCAATAACCTGTGGCTCACGATCCCTGGACACCTCGATCCCTCGATCCCGGCCTGGAAGGACGCACTGGATGGGTTTCACTCAGGACCGCACCGCGCCCGTCGTGCACACGCGATCGGGCGCGATCCGCGGCGTCACCGAAGGTGACCTGGCCGTGTTCAAGGGCGTGCCGTACGCGGCGCCGCCCGTCGGGCCCCTCCGATGGCGCCCCGCGCAGCCGCACCGGGGATGGAGCGGCACCCTCGACGCGACGGCATTCGGCCCCGGTTCGCCGCAGGCCGTCCGCGAGGGCGACCCGATACTCGGCGGCCACGGCTTCGCCCCCTTCGACGAGGACTGTCTGACACTCAACGTGTGGACGCCCGGCATCGACGACGCCCGCCGTCCCGTCCTGGTCTGGATCCACGGCGGCGCCTTCATTTCCGGCTCCGGGGCGATGCCGAACTACTCGGGCGAGACGTTCGCGCGGGGCGGCGACATGGTGGTGGTAAACCTCAACTACCGGCTCGGACCGCTCGGCCTGCTGTGCATCGCTTCACAGGACGGCGCGGAGTGCGGCAACGTCTGGCTCACCGACCAACTCGCGGCGCTGCGTTGGGTGCAGGACAACATCGCGGCCTTCGGCGGGGATCCCGGTAACGTCACCGTCGCCGGCCAGTCCGCCGGCGCCCTGTCCGCGACCGTGCTCGCGGGCCACGCCGGGGGCGACCGGCTCTTCCGCCGGGCCATCCTCCAGAGCGTCCCGCTCGCCATGCCCCTCGCCACACCCGCCGAGGCCCGGGCCCGCACCGCCGCCTATATGGAGATCGTCGGCGCGAAGGACGTGGACGAGCTGCGGGCGGTGCCGTGGCCGCGACTGGTCGAGGCCACCGCCGGACTCCTCGCGGCCACTGTGGAATGGGGACACTGGACCGCGCCCTTCATGCCCGTGATCGACGGCGTCACGGCGGTGCGGCAACCGGTCGAGAACCTGCTCGACGGTCCGGGCACGGACATCGACGTACTCATCGGCTGGACCGCAGAAGAGTCCGCTTTCGTCTTCGCGCTGAGCGAGGCGTACGCGTCGACGACCAAGGAACAGGTGCTCCGGCGGGCACGGGACAGCTTCGGTGACGGCGCGGCCGAAGCGTACGCGGCATACGAGGCCGCCCGTCCGGGCGGCCGGCCGATCGACGTCCTCATCGACCTGACCACCGACGAGCTGTTCAAGAAGCCCACCCTGGCGTTCGCGGAAGCGCGGGCGGCACGAGGCCGCCCGGTCTGGACCTACGAGTTCGCTCTCCCCACCCCCGCGCACGACGGCCGCCTGGGTGCCCCGCACTGCCTGGACCTGCCGTTCGTCTTCGACAATTTCGACAAGTGGTCGCACGCGCCGTTCCTGGCGGGGATGGATACCCGGATCAGGGCCGGCCTCGCCAGTACCGTGCACCGGGCATGGATCTCGTTCATCCGGACCGGCGACCCCAACCACCCGGCCATGCCGCGCTGGGACCGGTACGACCGGAAATCGCGCACCACCATGCGCTTCGGGGCCCCGTAGGAACCTAGACGACGGGCCCGCCTATGGGCTGCTCCGTCCAGATGGTCTTCCCGGTACTGGTGAACCGGCAGCCCCAACGGTCGGTGAGCTGGGCCACGAGGAACAGGCCACGCCCGCCCTCGTCCGTCTCTCGTGCACGACGCAAGCGCGGCTGAGTACTACTGGGGTCGGACACCTCGCAGACGAGCACCCTGTCACGGATCAGCCGGAGCCCGACCGGTCCCCCTGCGTAGCGGATCGCGTTCGTGACCAGCTCGCTCGCGACGAGCTCGGTCACGAAGCTCAGTTCGTCCAACTGCCAGCTGGACAGCTGGTCCACCACCAGCTCACGGGCTTGCGCGACGAGGGACAGGTCGGCTTCGAGCTCCCACTCGGCGACCTGATCGGACGAGAGGGCGTGGGTGCGGGCGAGCAGCAAGGCGACGTCGTCGGAAGGCTCTTGAGGCAGCACGCTGTCGAGAATGAACCGGCCGATCTCGTCCAGTGTCCCGCTCGGGTTCGCGCCGGCGAGCGCGCTCCTCAGCTTCTCCATCCCCTCCTCGATGTCGCCGCCGCGGCTCTCGACGAGACCGTCCGTGAAGAACGCGAGCATGCTTTCGGGCTGTACGTCGAACTCCGTTACCTCGAAGGGCATTCCGCCGACTCCCAGGGGCGGTCCCGGCATCGTGTCGACGAAGACCGGCTCCGCACCGGGCGACAGCACGGCCGGCGGCGGATGTCCCGCTGTGGCAGCGGCGCATTCCCTTGTCACCGGGTCGTAGACGGCGTACAGGCACGTCGCGCCGAGCACCGCCGTCTCGGAGCGGGAATCGCCGATCTCCTCGTTGGAGAGACCGAGCACCAGGTCGTCCAGGTGTGTGAGGAGTTCACCCGGATCCAGATCGAGGTCGGCGAGGGTCTGCACGGCGGTCCGCAGGCGCGCCATGGCCGCAGTGGCATCGAGGCCATGTCCGACGACATCCCCGACGACGAACGCGACGCGCAACGACGGCAGGGGGATCACGTCGAACCAGTCCCCGCCGACTCCCAGGCCGCCACCCGCCGGCTGGTAGACGCCCGCCGTCTCCGCGGCGGCGGAGTCCAGGGCCGAGCGTGGCAGCAGGCTTCGCTGAAGGGCCAGCACCGACCGGTGTTCCTTGGTGTAGCGGCGCGCGTTGTCCACGCCCAGGGCGGCCCTGGAGACGACGTCCTGAAGCAAGGCGGCGTCCTCCTCGCCGAATGCGGAAGGCAGCCGGCTGCGCCAGACGGTGACGCAGCCGAGGATCAGACCGCGCGCGTAGAGCGGCACCGCTATGGAGGAATGAGCCCCGCTCGGGACGAACAATCGCAGGCTCTCCGGATTCACGCCGAGCTGCGCGTGCAGAACGGCAACGTCCGGCACCAGTACGGGCAGCCCCTTCATGAGGGGGCGCATCAGCGGATTGTCCGTTACGGGAGGAAGCGCCTCTCCCACTGCCAGGAGGTCCTCGGCGGATATCTCCGGGCTCTGCGCGGCAGCGATCCGGCGCAGGCGGACGTCCCCACTGGTGTCGAGGTGCGGGGGCTCGTCGCCGACCAGCACCTGCTCGGCGATGTCCACGGTCGCCAGGTCGGCAAAATCGGGGACGAGCAGATTCACCAGGGTCTCGGCCGTCTCGGTCACATCCAGGGAGGTGCCGATGCCCGCGGCGGCGGCGTGGGACAGCCCCTTCCGGCGTCGCCATGCATCTCGCTCGGCTGCCTCGACCGCGGTTTCCGCCGGGGTGACCAGCACGAGCCACTGCGCCCCTGCGCCGGGCCCGCCTGAAGTGTGAGCCGCAAGGGCTGCGAGCCGGACGACGGTGCAGACCAGAGAGACCGCGTGACCCGCATCACCACCACCCGGAACGGTCACCAGGTGCCCGCCCGGTCCCCCCTCCGTTCCGGCTCGCGGCAGCACCTCCAGCAAGGGTGCACAGGTCCGGCCCGGTGAGCATTCCAGCAGCGTCGCAGCCCCCTGCGAACGTGCGAGGACCACGCCTGCGTCGTCCAGTACGACCGCTGCCGTTTCACTGACGGGCACCGAGGCCCGCCTCGGGCCGCGATGCTCCGGTTCACGCATGTCGCCTCCACACACCGTGACCTTCAGTATCGACCCCGAGGGAAGACCCTGCGACCCGCAGCGCGCTGAGGGCTCGATGGGCCGGTCAGCGCGCCTCGGCGCTCCATGGCCGTTGCGCGTGCCCGGACCGTGCCACCCAGCGGCCGTCATGGCGGCTGACCACGATCGGGCGGCCGAAGCACGTGGTGAGCAAGTCGCCGGTCAGGACGGCGGCGACCGGGCCGGCCACACGGACGCGGCCCTCGCGCAGCAGCAGCGCGTGGCTCGTACCCGGGGCCAGTTCCTCCACGTGGTGGGTGGCCGTGACGGTCGCCCGATCCGGGCGACCGACGGCGAGTCGATGCAGGGCATCGATCAGGTCCTCGCGCGGGGACCGGTCGAGCGCGTTGAACGGCTCGTCGAGGAGCAGCAAAGACGGGTCGGCGATGAGCGCCCGAGCGATGAGGATGCGGGCCCGCTGGCCGCCGGAGCACACGCCGAACGGCCGGCCCAGGATCTCGACGGTGCCGTCGGTGGGGTGTATCAGCGCACTGACGAGGCGCAGGGTCGTCTTGCCCGCCCCGTTGGCGCCGAGCAACCTGCCCAACTTTCAGTAGATTTCGGCAAGTCCGGCGGATGCGGGTGCCCGGGACGCGGGACGTCCGGGGTGCGGCCTGTTCCGCTGGCCCGGCGGTTACGGCAGTGGTATCGCTCCAAGGCTCACCGGGCCCCTGCCGTGGGCCCGCGGTCCCGGCCGCTGCCCCGGGAAAGGTGCCCGGGGCAGCGGAACATCAGGTGCGGGCTTTGCCGAGCTTGCGCGTGACCACGATGGCGGCCGTGAGCAGCCAGGCCATCGATGTGAACCGGCCGATGGGCAGAAGGATCATCATGTCGACGCTCTCGGGCAGCACCGAGCCCAGGGCGGTCAAGTCGATGAGGCCGATGACGACGCCGAGGCAGCCGAGCCAGGTGGGCAGCAGCTTCGCCCTTAGCAGGGAGACGGCGCCGACGATGACGAGCAGCGCGCTGCCGATGACCACGACGGGGCCGCCGAGCACGAAGAGCATCTCGTGCAGCAGCTGCGCCGCCTGGTCGTTGGCGAGCGTTTCGGGCCGCTCGGCGACCCACTGCAGCGCACCGCTGAGGAACAGGCCGAGCGCAGAGAACAGACCGCCGGCGAAGACCATCAGGGAGTCCTGGGCGCGGCCGACGCTGCGCACCACCGAGGCGAGCCAGGCGCTGAACGCGGTGAAGGCCAGGGCAGAGGAGATGAAGAGGGCACCCGCGAGCCGGATGGCGGAGCCGTTGCCCCCGCGCCAGTCGGTGATCTCCTTCAGCGGTGCGTCGGGCTTGGGGATCTCGGCGTTGAGGAAGGCGCTGACGAAGAACAGGACGATGAACAGCGCGATGGTGATGACGCCGCCGGTGGCTGCCGGAGCGGACAGCCCCGCCCTCTCGCGCTCACCTAAAGATGGGGTGGTCTGAGCTGACATCTCACGTGCCTCCAACGGCATTTCGGGCGGGGATGGGGCGGATCGCGGTACGGACGGGGGTTCTGAGTGCGGTTCGGGTGCGCGGGGCCTGGGCGGGTAAACGGGTTCGGCCATATGGGGGTCCCTTGCTCCTGGGTGATGGCCCGCAGGACATTGAGCCGGGCCGCGCGCCGAGCCGGGCCCAGGCCCGCCAGCACACCGGCAAGGAGGCCCACCGCCAGGATCAGCCCGAGCCTCGGAGCCGGGAGGGCGAAGGCACCGGCGCCATCGGCGTCCGAGGCCCGCACCAGGATCCAGGCCATCTCGTCCGGATCTTTCCGGTTGAGCCCGCGTCGGCCGGTGCCGTGCATCGCAAGGCAGAGAGGCGCCCGATTACTGGACGGACTCGGGTGTCTCCACAACACGGCGGGGTGCGGTGCCCAGTGGCGCGGGTCAGGCAAGATCCGGAAGGGACGCCTTGGCCGGCGCACCCGAAGGCCGCCGCTCCCGGGACGCCCGCTCGTCGGCATCCGCCAGCCAGACCCAGACTGGCGGCAAAACCAGCTCGATCGCGGTCAGCGCCACCTGGAACCAGTGCGGCCAGCCGTGCACCGCCAGGGACATCAGCCGCCCCACACCGCCCAGCAGGAACACCGCCGCAAGCCACCGCACCACCTTCGCCGGGACGGGGTCCTGCCGGGCCGCCCACAGCCAGGCCAGCCCGTACCCGGCGAAGATCGCGCCGAAGAACCGGCCCAAGCTGTCCAGAGTGGGTCCGGCGTCGGCCTCGCCCGGAATCGCGGCGTTGCCACCGACCACGTGGAACAGCCCGATCGCCGTGCAGGCGAGGCCCGTCACCCATGCGAACACCCGGAGCGCCTTGGCCACGATTCCACCCTCTTAGTTGACGTGTGTCTACTTAGCTTGAGGGTAGCCCTCCTTAGTAGATGCGTGTCAAGTAGTAATCTGGGTGCATGCCGCCCCGCCGACGTTTGCCCCCCGCCGACCGCCGTGCCCAACTGCTCACCGTCGGAGCCCAGTTGTTCTCCGCTGCCCCCTACGACGACGTGCTGATGGAGGACGTCGCCCGGCAGGCCGGCGTATCCCGCGCCCTGCTCTACCAGCACTTCCCGAGCAAACACGCCCTCTTCGCCGCGGTCTACCAACAGGCGACCGACCGACTGCTGGAGGCGACCACCTTCGATCCCAGTGCCACGCTCGTCGAGCAGCTCACCCAGGGCCTGGACGCCCACCTCGACTACTTCATCACGAACCGCCATGCCGTCCTGGCCGCGAACCGGGTCCTGGCGGGCGATCCTGTCATCCAGACGATCATGACGGACGAACTCGACGCCCTGCGCTCACGCCTGCTCAGCGGACTCCCGCTCGCCGACGAACGCACGCACGCCGCTGTCTCAGCGGCGCTGAAGGCCTGGCTCGTGTTCGTCCAAGTCCTGTGCGTGGACTGGCTCACGCGCGAGACCTGCACCCGCACCGAGCTACGGAACACCTTCATCGGCGCGGCGGTCGGCGCCCTGCGCCCCCTACTCTCCGAGGACCCCGCCCCGGACTGGCCGCCCGCCCAGCCCGCCTGACCCGGCCCGACCGGCAGGACCGGTGTGCCTAGGGCCTGTGTCCGGTAGGGGGCCGCCGGGCAGTGCTCGGGACGGCCCGCTGTCCGTGCACGCGGTGAACGCCGGAAGCGGACGCGAGCGGTGGGTGGCCGAAGCGACCGGCGGCAAGCAGGAGGAGGCGGCGCTCGGGCCGGTCACGGTCGCCGAGGGACCGGCTACGTCGCGGCGAGGGGCGGACACGTCAACGCCTTCGCGGACGACGGCGGCAGCCGGCGCTGGGCGAGTGAGCCGCTGGGCGGCGGTTTTCCGGCGGCGCCCGTGGTGATCGGCTCCACGGTGTGCGTGCTGATGAAGACGGAGAAATCGGCGGACGAGGCCGGTGGCACCCGCACCCTGATCGAGGGCGTGCTGTGCGGTCTTGCCACGGACACGGGGCGCGTCAAGTGGCGGGCCGGGGGAACCGGGTGCTGTTCGGGGACCGCTCCCGGGGACAGCTGATCGCGGAGACCCGGGGCGGCGAACGGCTCGTCGCACTCGATGCGGATTCGGGGGACGAGCGCTGGTCGTTACCGAAGCAGGACAGCGTGGCGCTGGGGACGAAGCTGCTGTACGCGACCGGGCGGGAAGGCGAACGAGCTGGCCGCGTACGACCTTTCCACCGGGGAGCGGCGCTGGAAGTCACCCGCGCCACCGAAGGAGTCGGCGGAGGGCATCGGCGCGCAGATCACCCTCTCGGCCGACGGGCGTACGGTCTATGCCTGCCAGGGCGGGACCGGGGCCGTGTACTCCTACGACGCCGTGACGGGCGACAGGCGCTGGAGCGACACGGTCGATTCAACAATGACTCTCCAGGCGGCGCCGGGCGGGTCCGCCGTCTTTTCTGACTACCAGTGACAGCTTCCGGGCCGCGCAATCCATCGACTCCGGCTTCCAGAACCCCTTCGCAGACGGAGCGAAGAAGGCCGACGGCTATGTCACCGCAAGAGCCGCCTCCGACGGGAAGCTGCTGTGGCGTACAAAATCCAACAGCTGCGCCTCCGCACCGGCGTTGGCCGGGGAACAATCCGTACTGGTGGACCACACCTCGGAGTTGTGGGCCTATGACGCCCGTACGGGAGCGGCGCACTGGCGAGTGAAAGGCGAACCGGGTGCGGATCGGGCTGATCCCCCGCACTGCCGCCGCAGCGCAGGCCGGGGACCGTGCGGCCGGGAGCACTACGGTGGACTGAGTTGGACGTGCGGGCCGTTAGCGGCC
Source organism: Streptomyces sp. GL_148 (assembly GCF_057834205.1). Classification (NCBI taxonomy): domain Bacteria; kingdom Bacillati; phylum Actinomycetota; class Actinomycetes; order Kitasatosporales; family Streptomycetaceae; genus Streptomyces; species Streptomyces sp. GL_148. The sequence goes on from NZ_CM174396.1 coordinate 640,031, forward strand.
TGCACGCACCGCTTGGGGGCGGTGGGGCGCACGAGGTAGGCGTGCGGGGAGTAAGGGCACCGGCCAGGTGTCGAGCTACACGCTCAGCGTGCAGACGCGCGCCGACGCGGCGCAACTGCTGTCCAGCATCCGTGGCGCGTCCGGCGCTCTGCGGTCCCTCGGCCGTGATGTCGATTCACTCCACCGCTCGACATGGGCCGCTTCATCCTCCCGGAAAAGTCCGCGGGCCATCTTCTTGCGGAGGTTTCTCCCACGCGGGGCGGCGATCGGAAGCTGACAGCCGTCTTACCCAAAGTCATCCCGCCATGCGCATCGGCCGCTGGACCGCCGCGAGCCCGGACGTTCCGTCAGTGGGCCGTGGAGCAGGCCTCCGTGCTCCGCCGAGCCGACCGGGCAGCGCCTTCCTCACGGGTCGTGACCAAGGGAATTCGACTGGTAGTAATTAGGTGAATCCTTGACTGAATTCCCGTCAATAGGGCTCTACTTGTTATCTCGATTAGATAACGACTGCCCTCGATAAGGCCTGGACCAATACCGCGCGACGCGCGTAACTCCCCTTGTTTTACTACTTATTGAGTGTTCATCAGATTTGACGGACAGGTAACGGAACGATTTCTCGAACCGCACCCCTCTTTGTCCGAATTCTCCGCCGCATTCGTCTGGCAGGCTTCCGCGCACCCACTCATCCGACGTTCACTTGAGGTGCCCATGACAGATCGACGCAGACGGCGTGAACACCGCCGCAAGCCGCGGCGGTTGATGCTCCTCACCGCGGCCATGGCCTCGGCGGCGGTGATCGCCGCCGGCATCGCCTACTCCGGCCTGGGCGATGATGCCCAGGCCGTGTCCGTACAAGCCGGTACGGAGGCCGCCGCACCGGCCGCCGCGCCCGCCCGGGATCAGGAGCCCGAACCCCTCGCTGCAGCACCCGCCAACGAGAGCGCGCGCGGCATGGTCTACGACGGCCTCGCCCCCGCCCCGAAGGGCGACCGGTGTGCCGGCGTCTACCGGACCGGCGCGGGTCTGTGTACCCACGGCCCCGACGCCCCGCCCAAGGGCGTCGACATAACGAAAGACATCGCGCCCGCCGTCAAGACCTCGGCACCGGCGGCCGACCCGGCCCGCCCCGCCGCCGACGACCCGGCGGCCGGCGAAGGCGGCGGGCGTCCTCAGGACGCGCCCGCAGCCGACGCCGACCGCGCGGCCGACAAGTCCGCCGCGCCCGCGCCCTCCGCCGCCGGCCAGTCCGTCGCCGCCGGCCCCGCGGGCCAGACCGTCCAGTGCGACGGAGACGGCAGCACAGGCAACCGCGTCCAGGTCGTGTACGTCCACGGCCCCGGTCGTGACCGCTACTCCGAGTACGTGGCCTCCTTCCGCAAATGGGCGGCCGACGCCGACCTCATCTACTCCGCCAGCGCCCAGGAGACCGGAGGCATCCGGCACATCCGCTACGTGACGGCCGCCGACTGCACCCCGACCGTACTCAACATCGAGCTCCCGGACTCCGCGCTCGCGGAGTTCAGCGCGACCAACGCCGCCCTCGCCGGCAAGGGGCTCGACCGCCGCGACCGCAAGTACATGATCTTCGCGGACACCCAGGTCTACTGCGGCATAGGCACCTTCAACGGCGACGAGCGGCGCGGCCAGGCCAACCTGAGCAACTTCGGTCCCTCCTACGGGCGTACGGACTCCGGCTGCTGGGGCGGCCACACCGCGGCGCACGAACTCGGCCACAACCTGGGCGCGGTGAACAACAGCGCCCCGAACACCAGCCGCGGCGCGCACTGCACCGACGAGTTCGACGTCATGTGCTACTCGGACACCCCGTACTACCCGCAGATGCGCAACATCTGCAACAACCAAGCCTCCGAGAACATCCTGGACTGCAACCACGACGACTACTTCCACACCAGCCCCAAAGCCGGCAGCTACCTGGCCACGCACTGGAACATCGCCGACAACCAGTTCCTGATGAAGAACAAGGGCGGCGGCACCGACCCCGGTCCGAACCCGAGCCCGAGCCCCTCGCCGACCAAGAAGCCGACACCCAGCCCGACCAAGAAGCCCACGGGCGGACCGGCCGTGACGGTCGGCCAGATCCAGTCGGACTCCGCCGTCGTGAGCTGGCCCAAGGTCGAGGGAGCAGCCTGGTACCAGGTCCTGCTGAACGGCAAGCACCTGGGCTGGGTCCAGTCCCCGGTGCTGCGCGTCTACAACCTCCGGCCCGACAGCTCCTACACGGTCGCCGTCTCCGTCCGCGACAACGCCGGCCGGGACAGCGGAGCAGGCAAGGCCGCGTCCTTCCGCACGAAGGGCACGGGCGGCGGCGCGACAACCCCCGGGACCCGGTACCTGCTCGGGAACGGCAGCACCGGCATGGCCGCCGAGGTGTGGGGCGGGCGCGGCGCCGACGGCACGGTGCTCGTCGGGGCGCGCTCCAACGGGTATGCGCAGCAGCAGTGGTACTTCGACGACGCGGGCAGCGGACTGGTCCGCATCCGCTCCGCGGTCTCCGGCAAGTGCCTGCAGCCGGGCGGTACCCCCGCCGCGGGCATGTGGGTCGCGCAGCAGCCCTGCGGCCGCGCCGGTGCGCAGAGCTGGAAGCTGACCACCCGCGGTGGTGCGGTGAGCGTCACCGACCCGAGCGGCGGCTTCGCGCTGACCGTGAGCAGCCGTCCCTACTACGGGAACTGGCTGCTCGACCTCCAGCGCGCGGATGGCCGGGCCCCGCAGGTCTGGACCGTGCAGAAGGTCGGCTGACCCCGACAGCCCTCTGAAGTCCCCTCCGGCGGGCGGCCGCGTCGCGCGGCCGTCCGCCTGCCCCTCACCCCACCCGGAGCACGCCACGATGCGCATACGAATCGCTTTCCAGGCCGTCCTGACCGCCGTCGTCCTGATCCTGCTGTGCCCGGCCGTGGCGCACGCCCACGGCGACACCGTGAAGGTGGTGGTCACCGGGCAGCGGGATGGCCACGTCACCGCGGACGTCACCTGGGAGAACGACGGCGACGCCGTCGAAGAGGCGGTCGCCGCCACCGTGAACGCGGTCAGCCCCGACGGCGCCCGCACGCTGGGGCCCTGGCGGCTGGTGCGCGATCCCGCCGCGACGCCGACCGGCTGGACCACGGCCGAGTCCCTGCCGCCCGGTGCCTGGAAGGTCAGCGTGGACGTGGGCTTCCCCGCCCTCGGGCACGGCGAACTCGAAGTCGGCGTACCGGTGGTGGACCCGGCCCCGACCACCGGCACCCCGGGTCCCCGCCCCGCCGACCCGTCGTCCGCGCCGACCGGGACGCAGGCGCAGACCCCGACGCCGACACCTGCGACGGCCCCCGAGGCCCCCGCGGAACCCGGCACGGGCCCCGCCGTCTGGTGGACAACGGCGGGAGTGGCGGCAACGGCCCTGTCCGGGGCGGCCGTCGGCATCTTCCTGCGCCGCAGGCGGGCGCGCGGCTAGACCGTCCCGCGCCCGAGTCGACCCGCTGTCCGACGGTTGGACGCTGAACGAAGTGCACGCCTGCGAGGAGGGCGAACTGCCACGCCGCCTGTGGCGCGTCACCCCAGACCCAGACCCGGACCCGGGCCCGGTGACAGGCTTCGCTCAGGTGCCCTTCCTGCCCAGGAACTGGCGCAGCTTCGTCAGGGGCCACGTGTTGATGACGTCGTCCGTCGTCAGCCAGCCGCGCTGCGCCGTCGCCACCCCGTAGCGCATGTACGGCAGATGCGTCGTGGCGTGCGCGTCGGAGTTCACCGCGAACTTCACTCCGTACCGTTTCGCTCGCAGGATGTCCTCGTCGCACAGGTCGAGCCGCTCGGGATGCGCGTTGATCTCCAGTGCGGTGCCCGTCCGTGCACAGGCCTGGAAGACCGCGTCGAAGTCGGCGTCGATGCGGGGGCGTTTGCCGATCCGGCGGGTCGTGGGGTGGCCGATGACGGCGACGTGCGGGTTCTCGCAGGCGCGGATGAGACGGCGGGTGAGCTGCTGCCGGCTCTGGTTGAAGTGGGAGTGGACCGAGGCCACACAGAAGTCGAAGTCCGCGAGGAACTCGTCGGGCCAGTCCAGGTCCCCGTCCGGGCCGATGTTCAGTTCCGTGCCGTGCAGCAGTCGCATCCGGTGGTGCGCGCCGTCCAGTGCGCGTACCCGATCGCGCTGGGCGAGGATCTTCTCGCTGGTCATGCGCTGCATGTACAGGTTCGGGGCGTGGTCGGTGACCGCGTAGTACGCGTAACCGCGTGCGGCAGCGGCGTCGATCATGTCCTCCAGCGGGGCCAGCCCGTCCGTGAGGTCGGTGTGGGTGTGCAGATCGCCGCGGATGTCCCGCTCCGCCACGAGGTCGGGGAGTTCGCCGCGCAGCCCGGCCGCGATCTCGCCGCGGTCCTCGCGCAGCGTCGGCGGTATCCAGGGCAGTCCGAGCCTGGCGTAGATCGCCTCCTCGGTCTCGGAGGTGATGCTGTCGCCGCTCTCGGCGTCGAAGAGCCCGTACTCGGAGAGCTTGAGCCCCTGGCGTACCGCGAGTGCGCGGGTGCGGATGTTGTGGGCCCTGGAGCCGGTGAAGTACTGCAGGCCCGCTCCCCAGGAGGCAGGTGGAAGGACTCGTAGGTCCACCTGAAGACCCGTGGCGGTCCGTACGGAGGTCTTCTTCTCCCCGTGTGCGATGACCTCGGCCGTGTAGGGAAGGGCGATGAGAGCCTCCATGAACGGGGCCGACCGGCGCGCCGCCACCAGGATGTCGACATCCCCGATGGTCTCCTTCATCCGGCGCAGGGATCCCGCGTACGTGCATCGGACGCAGCCGCGGATGTCCGACAGCTCGGCGACGAGCTGCTCGGCGATGTCCATGGCCGCGCTGACGAGGATGCGGCCCTCGCCGGCCTTCTGGAGTACGGAGATGCCATGCAGGATGTTGTCCTCGGTCCGCTCTCCGAAGCCCTTCAGATCACGCAACCGCTCCTGGTGGATGGCGTCGAGCAGCTGGTCGACCGAGGTGATGCCCAGTTCCTCGTAAAGGACCATGGCCTTGCGGGGACCGAGACCCGGAATCACGATCAGCTCGCGCACTCCGGCCGGTACGGACGCCCTGGCCTCGTCGACGACGGACATGCGGCCGGTCCGCAGGTACTCCAGGACCTTGTCGGCGACCGACCTGCCGACGTTAGGGATCTCGCGCAGGCCCTTCGCGTCGAGCGTCGAGACGTCCTCCGGGTAGCCCCCGACGGCGCGGGCGGCCTTCTCGTAGGCGCGCGCCTTGAAGGCCTCCCCGCCGCGGAGCGCGATGAGCTCGGCGTACTCCTGGAGCATCGCCTCGACCTGGTCATTGGCGCGGGCCATGCCTCCAGGGTGCGCCCGCGCACGCCACGCAGGCACGCCGGGCGCCCAGGGGCTGTCGTCAAAGTGCCGTCGTCGCCCGGAGGGCGGCCCCGCGGCGCCAGGCGTCACGGGGCAAACGCCACTTTGACGACAGGCCCTACGCTGGCAGGGTGAGTAGTGAGCTCGTGACGGTGTTCCTCGCCGGCGACGTGATGCTCGGCCGGGGTGTCGACCAGATTCTTCCGCACCCTGGTGATCCGGTCCTGGCGGAGGCGTACGTCACCGATGCCCGCACGTACGTCGAGCTTGCGGAGGCGGTCAACGGCGCGATTCCGCGGCGGGCGGCCTTCTCCTGGCCCTGGGGGGAGGCGCTGCGCCTCCTCGACGCGGCCGGGCCCGACGCCCGGATACTCAACCTGGAGAGCTCCGTCACCCGGAGCGACGACGCCGCCCCCGGCAAGGCGGTCCACTACCGGATGCACCCCGCCAACCTGCCCTGCCTGGCGGCCGCCCGTCCCGACGTCTGTGTCCTCGCCAACAACCACGTCCTGGACTACGGCCGGCGCGGACTGGCCGAGACCCTCGACTCGCTCGCCGCCGCGGGCCTGGCGACGGCGGGCGCCGGACGGGACCTCGACACGGCGCGGCAGCCCGCGGTGCTGCCCCTCCCTGGGGACCGGCGGCTGCTCGTCTTCTCCCTGGGGATGGCATCGAGCGGCATCCCACACAACTGGGCGGCCACCGCGGACCGCAGCGGCATCGACTTCGTGACCGAGGCCTCGGACCGGGCCGCGGCAGCGGTGGCCGACCGGATCCGGCGGGAGAAGGGACCCGGGGATCTCGCGGTCGTCTCGATCCACTGGGGTTCCAACTGGGGCTACGCCGTCCCGCGCGACCACGTCCGCTTCGCGCACGCACTCGTCGACGGCGGCGCGGACGTCGTCCACGGGCACTCCTCGCACCATCCGCGCCCGATCGAGGTGTACGGGGGACGCCCGATCCTCTACGGCTGCGGCGACCTGATCGACGACTACGAGGGCATCAGCGGCTACGAGCGGTACAGGGACGACCTGCGGCTGCTCTACCTCGTCTCCCTGGAACCGGACACTGGACGGCTCGACCACCTGCGCATCATCCCCCTGCAGGCCCACCGGATGCGCCTGCGCCACGCCTCGCAGGAGGACACCGCCTGGCTCCACGAGGTCCTCGCCCGCACCAGCCTCGGTTTCGGCACCCGCATCACCAGCGACGAGGACGGCACCCTCCGCGCAGAGGGGGGAAGGCTCCACAATCGAGGGTGCCGGGAAGCCTGACAACCTCACGGAACTGCACGTCAGGGCGCTGCAAGATCGACGCCGAGGGCGCCGACCTGGACGTGCTCCTGGGCGCCCGCGAGATGCTGTCCCGGCACCGGCCACGCATGATCGTCGAGTATTGGCCCCGCGGCCTGCGCCGCCTCGGCCGCGATCCCCACCAGCTGTTCGACCTCGCCGCGGAGTACGGCTACCGGCTCACCGCCCACCACCGAGGCCGGGCCGTGGTCATCAACCACGACCGCGCGAGCTTCTCCGCCTTCACCGCACACCTGGCCGGACGCAACTACGGCTACGCCAACGTGCTGTGCGTCTCCACTTCCACGATCCCGCACTGACCAACCTTTGTATCCGTGGCCGGCCCCCGGCCACCGGCGTCCCTCAGCTCTGTTGCCCGATGGCGGTCAGCGCCAGGACGACTTCGACGACGCGGTGGGGAGCATCGCGCGGACATGCGACCGGGCCGGCGTCACGGACAGCGGGTCGGTGTCCGCGCCGACCGGGGTCCGGGTCAGGTTCGGCAGTACGGCCAGGGCGGCGTCCAGGGAGGCCAGCCAGGCCCGGGCGTCGAGGAAGCCTTCCTCGGGCAGGTACCAGGCGCGCAGGGCGCGGTCGTTGTCCAGCGGGTGGTAGGCGGGGATGTCCGATGGGCTGGTCTCCTGGCATCCCAGCCCGTAGTCGGCCGCGGCCTGGGCGATGGCGGTGAACGAGGCGTCCGCGGTCATCGCAGCTGGCGGCGGACCAGGTCGTGGAACAAGCCGGCCGCGTCGGCGAGCAGCGCGGCGGGTGGGCCCTGCTGGACGACGCGGCCGTCCGACATCACGATCACCCGGTCGGCGTCCATGATCGTGGACAGCCGGTGGGCGATCACGATACGGGTGGCGCGCAGGGAGCGGGTGGATTCGATGACCACGCGCTGGGCCTCGTTGTCCAGCGCGCTGGTGGCCTCGTCGAAGAACAGGATGCGCGGCTTGCTGATGAGCGCCTGGGCGATCACCAGCCGCTGGCGCTGGCCGCCCGACACCGTGCCGCCGCCGTCGGACAGCATCGTGTGCATGCCCATCGGCATGGCCTTGATGTCCTCGGCCAGGCCCGCCAGCGCGGCGGCTTCCCACGCCTCCTCCGGCGAGAACGCCCCGGTGCCGCAGATGCAGTCGAGGATCGAGCCGGTGAAGGGCTGGGCGTTCTGCAGGACGACGCCGCACTGGCGGCGCACGGCCGCCTGGTCCAGCGCCGCCAGGTCCTGGCCGTCGTACAGCACGCTGCCCGAGACCGGCTTGTCGAAGCCGATCAGCAGGCGCAGGAGGGTGGATTTGCCGCAGCCGCTGGGACCGACGATCGCGACGAACTCCCCCTGGCGGATTTGGAAGCTGACGTCGTCCAGGACCAGCGGGCCGTCGTCGCTGTAGCGGTAGGACAGGTTCTCGGCCTCGATGGCGCCGGTCAGCTCGCCCGGCCGGGTGCTGGAGCCCGCCACCTCGGGGACCTCCCGCAGGAGCGGCTTGACCTGCTCGAACATCGGCAGCACCGCGGCAGCCGAGATGAGCGCGCCGGTCAGCTGCGTGACCGAGGACAGCAGCATCGTCAGGGCGGTGCTGAAGGTGAGGAACTCGGCGGCGGACAGGGCGCCACGGGCCGGTCCGGCCAGTAGTACGAACATCACCAGCGTGCACAGCGGAAGGTAGACCGCGCCCAGCACCGTGATGACGTTCTGTATCCGGCCGATGCGCTGCTGGAGCTCGCGGGTACGGGCGAACTCCCGCGCCCAGGCTGCGTAGGCGAAGCTCTCGGCCGCGGCGACGCGCAGCTTGGGCAGCCCCCGCAGGGTCTGGAAGGCCTGGTTGTTGAGCCGATTGCCGAGCTTGATCAGCCGTCGCTGGTAGCGCAGCTGCCACAGCCCCAGGCCCAGGAAGACCGTCGCGATGACGGCCAGCATGGCGAGGGCGGCAATCGCCAGCGGCACGCTGTAGACGAGCAGCAGCACGAGGTTCATCGTGCCCACCGCGCCCGCCTGTGCGCAGACCGAGCCGATGCCGGACAGCACGCGGCGGATGGCGCTGATGCCCATGGCCGCACCGGCCAGTTCGCCGGTGGAGCGGCCGGCGAAGAACTTCGTCGGCAGCCGCAGCAGCCGGTCCCACACCGCAGGCTGCAGGGTGGCCTCGATGCGGCCCTCCATGCGCAGGATGGAGATGTTCTGCAGCAGCATGAAGGTGGCCGAGACGACGGCGGTCGCGACGAGCGCGACGGCCGTCTGCACGATGAGGCCGTTCTCGGCATCGGGTACGTACTGGCCGAGCACCTGGCCGGTGGCGATGGGCACCAGAGCGCCCAGGACCACCGCCACCAGCCCGCCCAGGACGAGGCCGCGCAGCTCGGGGAGGGTACCGCGGACGCTGAAGCGGAGCAGCGCCGCCAGGCCCACGCGCCCGTCGGGGAGCGGGCGGTAGAACATGACGGCGCGCGGGTCGAAGGCGGCTTCGCGGCCCTTGCCGATGCGCTCGCGCGTGCCGGTGGCCGGGTCGACCGCCTCGTAGCGGCCACGCCGCCACAGCAGGGCGACCGGTGTCCCGTCCTTCTCGCGCCGGCCCACCAGGGGGCCGCTGTTCTCCCGCCACCAGGGCCCGCTGAGCTTGACCGTACGGGTGCGGATCCGCGAGGCGAGCGCGATCCGCTCGACGGGGTCCATCCGCTCGGAGGCGGAGCTCGCCTCGCCCGGTTCGGACAGGGTGATGCGGGCCTCCTGGGCGACCAGACGGCACACGGCGAAGGTCGCGTCGGCGCTCGCGCCCCGCTGGGAGCGGCCGCCGGAGCGGCCGATGGAGGCCAGCAGCGCCCGGTCCGCCTGGGTACGGGCGGCCTGACCGGCCTCGATACCGGCGGCCGTGCGGTCCTCGTGGTCGCGTTCGAGCTGCTCGATCCAGCGGTCCAGGGCGTACAGCAGCCGGTACTGCTGGTCGACCATGCCCTGCCACATCGCCGCATCGACGAGGAGGGTGCCCACGGCCTCCGTCTCGTACGCGGCTCCGTACTGGACGGCGCCGGGGGTGATCTGCATCCACAGGATGTCGTCGTCGGCCCTGCCCTGTTCGGTGGTGGCGCGGCCGTCGAGGGGTGCCCGGTAGAGCACGCGCAGGCCGCGGCCGATGCCGCGCGCGAAGGCGTCGTCGAGCGGGCTCAGTTGCGCCGCGGGGACGCCGTACGCCCCTTGGTCGGCCCACCACTGCTGGTGGGGGGCGCCGTACTCCGGGCCGGGCAGCTCCCGCAGCTCGATGCGGCGCAGCAGGCACCCCTGCAGGGGCCGGCCGACCAGGGTGTGCTCGGGTCCCTCGGCCGGGCCCAGCAGGAGCGTGCCCACCTCCAGCCTGCCCAGGAAGTGCCAGTGCCCGGCCTGCGCCGCGTCGACGGCGAAGAGGTCCAGCTCGCCGTGCACGACGAGCCACAGCACGAGCGGGCCCTCCAGTGACAAGCTGCGCAGGCCCGTGCAGTCGACCGGCGAACCCAGTCCGCCGAAGGCGGCGACGACCTCGTCGGCGTCCTGGCCCGGGACCCGGCCAGGGTGCGCGGGGGGAGCCGTGGCGTGGTGCGGGTACGTCACGTCAGTGCTCCTTGACCAGTCGGGCGTACGGGCCCTGCGCGGCCACCAGGTACTCGTGCCGCCCGCGTTCCACGACCGTGCCCCGGTCGAGCACGACGATCTCGTCGCTGTCGCGTACGGTGCTCAGCCGGTGGGCGATGACCACGCAAGCGCAGCCGCGGCGGCGCAGGTTGTCGATGATGACCTGCTCGGTCACCGCGTCCAGGGCGCTGGTCACCTCGTCGAGGACCATGATGCTGGGGCGGCGCACCAGCGCCCGGGCGATCTCCAGGCGCTGGCGCTGGCCACCGGAGAAGTTGCGGCCGTCCTGCTCGACGCGGCTGTGGATGCCGCCGGGACGGCGGGCGACCACGTCGTGGACGGCGGCGTCCTCCAGCGCGGCGACGACGGCCTCGTCCGGAATGGAGGGGTCCCACAGCGTGACGTTGTCGCGGACGGTGCCTTCGAAGAGGAAGACGTCCTGGTCGACGAAGGAGACGGAGGCGGCCAGCGCGCCGCGCGGAATGTCCTCCAGCCGCATCCCGTCGATGCGGATGGCCCCCTCCCAGGGGGTGTAGAGGCCGGAGATCAGCCGAGAGACGGTGGACTTGCCACTGCCGGAGCCGCCGACGAGGGCGACCTGCTGTCCGGGGCCGACCGAGAGCGAGAAGTCCTTGAGCAGCGGGGCGTCGAGCGGGCTGTAGCCGAAGGTGACGTGGTCCAGCTGCACATGGCCCTTGAGGCGACGGGTGCCGGCGGCGGGCTCGCGCCGTGAGAAGACCGGGTCGACGGGAAAGTTCTCGACGTCCTTGAGGCGGGCCACGTCGGCCGCGAAGTCCTGGATCCGTCCGGCGACGCCACCCAGCCGGGAGATCGGCGCGGTGAAGCTGGTCACCAGGGCCTGGAAGGCGACGAGCAGGCCGACGGAGAGATGCCCCTCCACCGCCCGCAGGCCGCCGATCATCAGGATCAGCGCACTGTTGAGCGCCGCCAGCGTGGGCGCGACGACCGCCAGCCACGCGCTGGGCACGCCGAGCCGCTGCTGCACGTCGAGGGTGACCGCGTGCTGACCGGCCCAGCGGCGGAAGAAGCCGTTCTCGCCGCCGGTGGCCTTCATCGTCTCGATGAGCTGGAGACCGCTGTACGAGGTGTTCGTCAGCCGGGCGCTCTCGGCGCGCAGCTTCTGCGTGCCGGTGGCCCTCAGGTGGATCACGATCCGCATGGCCACCACGTTGAGCAGCGCTACGGCCACGCCGAGGAGGGTGAGCTGGGGGTCGTACGTCCACAGCAGCACCGCGTAGAGCAGGACCACCACGGCGTCCACGCCCGCGGCGGCCAGGTCACGGGCGAGGGTCTCGGCGACGGCGTCGTTGGACTGCAGGCGCTGGACCAGGTCGGCCGGACTGCGCTGGGAGTAGAAGGCGACCGGAAGTCTGAGCAGGTGCCGCAGGAAACGGGCGCTGCCCAGGGTGGAGGAGATGATCCGCCCGTGCAGCAGATTGGCCTGCTGGAGTGCGGTGAGCGTCGCGGTGAGCACCAGGGTGACGGCCATCGACGCGAACAGGACGCCCAGCAGGGACGTCTGGTCCCCGATGAGGAACATGTCGATGTACGTACGGTTCAGGGCCGGCACCGACACGCCGACCGCCACCAGCAGGAGGCTGGAGATCACGACGGCGGCCGTGGTGCCCGAGGTGCCACGCAGGCGGGCCGGCATGGCACCCAGAACGCCTGGCTTGCGGCCGCCGCGGCGAAAGCCGTCGCCTGGCTCGAAGGTGAGTACGACACCGGTGAAGCTGGTGTCGAACTCGTCCATGGGAACGAACCGGCGGCCCTTCCCGGGGTCGTTGACGTATATGCCCCTGCGCCCGAAGCGGCGGCCCGTACCGTCGTAGACGACGTAGTGGTTGAACTCCCAGAAGAGGATGGCCGGGGCGCTCACTTCGGCGAGCGCGGCCAGGTCCATCTGCATGCCCTTGGCCTTCAGCCCGTAACCGCGGGCGGCCTTGAGGAGGTTGCTGGCGCGGGAGCCGTCGCGGGAGACGCCGCAGGCGATGCGCAGCTCCTCCAGCGGGACGAAGCGGCCGTAGTGGCCGAGCACCATGGCCAGGGCGGCGGCGCCGCACTCGACCGCCTCCATCTGCAGCACGGTGGGGGTGCGTACGGTCCTGGGCTTCCTGCCCTTGGGGGCGGGGGCGGGCCTGCGGCGGGTGCCGCCCTTGGGCTCGGGGCGGCGGCGGCGCCCGGCGGGGGGCAGCTCGGGCGCCCGCGACCGCGGGGCGGTCACGGCAGCAGCCAGTCGACGGGGCGCTGGGCGGCGAGGTGGACGGCGCCGGTGACCGGCGTCGTGGAGTCGACGGTGTACGGGGGTCCGTCGGCGGAGGACCACTGGTAGCCGGACTTGGTGGCGGAGGAGCGCTCCAGTTCCACGAACACCGCGACCGGGTTGCCCTGCCGGGCGAACTGTTCGGCGAGCCCGCTGTCGCCGAGGAAGCCGCTGATCTGCGCCTGCGTCTGGGGCGCGCGGCCGACCGCCTTGACGCGTCCGCGCAGCACACCAAACCGCTGCCGGGGGACGGACTGGACGCTCAGGTCGACCGGGGCGCCCACCGGGATCGTCGAGCCGCTGCCGGCCGGCACGTACAGCACGGCCACGAGCGGGTCCTGTGGGTCCTTCACGTGTTCCACGGTCGCCACGTCCGCGCCGGTCGTGACGACCGACCCCACCTTGGCGACCAGGGTCGCCAGCCGCCCGCCGATCACCGCGCGTACGGGCCGGTCGCCCTGGTCGGTACGGACGGTCAGCAGGGGCGCGCCCGGGGACAACAGCTGGCCCTCCTGGGCAAGGACCCCGGTCACCTGTCCCGCGACCGGGCTCTGCAGCACGTAACTGCCCTCGGCGTGGGTGAGGATGCCGGGTGCGCTCAGCTTGGAGGACACGGTGCCGGTGAGGGCCCAGAAGCTCGCGGCGGCCATGACGGTGACCGTGACGGCCAGTACGAGCCGGCCCTGCGGGCGCGCGAACCGTACGGGCAGATCGAGTTCCTCGGGCGATTGCAGCTTGGAAAGCGCCTTTTGACGAAACTGCACGGACTATTCCTTCAACTGCATTCGTATCGGCCGGGCACGCGGACAAGCATGAACCCCGGAGCCGTGGGGGATACTCCGGGGTTCATGGCGATAGCTGTCTCGATCAGAGACCGGCGCGACCGGTGTTCACCGAAACGCCGGTGATGCCCGAGACCAGGCCGGGGACGTGGGAGACGATGCCGGTGGCCGCCTGGACGGTGTCGAGGGAGCCCACGACGCCGACGACGTCGCTGACGTCGCTGGTCACGGCGCCGACGAGGCCACCGTTGATGCTGACGAGGCCGCCGGAAACGGCGTCCAGCTCGTTGTCGGAGATCTCGCGGGTCTCGATGTCGTTACGCATTATGCGCACCTTTCATTTGTTGGGGGGATTCCGCGGCAGCCCGCCGGCCCGAAACTCGGAAGCCATCCTTCCGCTGCCGCAGCGAGCAAGATGAAAGCACGCGAACGGGCTGCCCACCAATCCGATTGACGCCCCTTCAGGGGCATGCGCCCGCTTCATTCACCGAATAGCGACAAATTCTCCGCAAGATCGAGTAACAGATACGTGCGGCCTGACGACCGCATGGAACAAAACAGGACAAGGGAACATCAAACACAGGGGGCATATCCGGCGTATCGACGAATGGTGAACGTGGTGGACGCGCTCACGCACACGATGTGCAGATCTTCAGGAGGCTCATGTGGTGACAGGCTCATCACACCGAGTGGGCCGCGGTGAAATAGTCCGAGTCCTTGGGGCGGGCCGCGACGTGACCGGCGGGACGGGGACGGGGAGCCGGTTCCAGGTGGGGTATGAACTTGGAGCAGTGGATGTAGGCCTCCTCGATGGTGAGGTGGACCCACAATTCGGGACTGCGCCCGGGTGTGGTGTCCGTCGGTAGGCCGGGGTGGACGTGGCGCAGGTCCGCGTCGCGGTAGAGATGGGCCACGCCGTTGACGTGGAGACCGACGTGATGGTGGGTGAAGTCCACGAAGAGCATGCCGAGGTGAGGGTTCTCCGTCATGTTGCCGGCGCTGGCGAGGACGCCGTTCCCGCGGAATTCGGGGTAGGCGAGCCGGTGGTCGTCGATCACATGGACGAAACCCGGCGGCCCGGCCCGGAAGCTGGCATCGCACTCCCCGTGGGAGTCCGCGGTGGCCAGGAAGACCATGGCCTGGCGGGCGATGAATTCCCGCATCTCGGGCGTGAGGTGGGGACGTACCTGTTGATCGTAGAAGCGGGCGGCGCGTTCGGCGGTGCCCAGTTGCTGCTGCAGCAGGTGTTCACCTGCTGACCCGAAGAACGGCGGAGGCATGGTCACAAGGGGGGGCTCCTGGCAGGGCGGATGAGGGGTGGTGCGGCTCAGCGAGCGGACAGGACCGGAGTCTCGAACGGGTCGTGATGGATGTGTTCGGGCAGGGTGCCGCCGAGGGTGAGGGTCTCGCCGGCGGAGCGGACCATCTGGACCGGGCCGCTGAGAAAGGCGTCGTGCTGGTACCACGGCCCGTACTCGGCCAGGACTTCCGGCAGGGATCCCCGGATTCCGGGGATGTATTCGTCGGAGACCGCGCCCCTGATGGTCAGCCAGTGGTGCCGTTGGGACATCCGGAGCATGTCGTCGACCCCGTACAGCTCACCGCCGGTGCGGGCGCCGAGGAACAGGTCCACCTGATGGCGTCCCCCGCGGCGGGCGACCTCTTCGACGAGTGCGCGGATCGGGGCGAGACCGGTGCCGCCGGCCACGAAGAGCAGTTCGCTGTGGGTGGCCGCGTCCAGAACCATGTCGCCCATCGGGGCGCCCAGCTGGAGTACGTCGCCCGCCACCACCTGGTGCACGAGTGCGTCGCTGACCGATCCGCCGGGCACGGCGCGCACGTGGAAGGTGAGAGTGCCGTCCTCGCGGGGCGCGTTGGCGGCGGAGTAGTAGCGCCACCGCTTCGGCCACCATTGGGTCTGGACGCTCACGTACTGGCCTGCGGCGTACTCGTAGGCCATCTGGGGCCGTACGGTGATTTCGGCGATGCCGTGTCCGCGCCGGACATGGTGCACGACCGTGGCGGGCCACACGGCGGGCCTGACCGCTTCATCCTCCTCGGCCGCGCCGATCATGACTTCGGCGACCACGCCGTACGCCTTCGTCCAGGCGGCGGCGATGTCCGCCGTCCACGCGGGGCCGGCGTAGCGGGCCAGAGAGGCGAGCAGGCACTCGCCCACGGCCGGGAAGTGCGCGGCGAGGGTGCCGAACTTGCGGTGGTCGCGCCCGAGGTGCCCGCAGAAGCGGACCAGACTCTCGGGGTCGTCGACCAGGTCGACGATGCGCAGCAGCGCGCGCAGGAGCCGGCCGCGCTGGGCGTCCATCCCCGGCGGGAACATCGGACGGACTTCGGGGTAGCGGGCGAACAGGATGGCGTAGAAGTAGACCGTCATCTCCGCCGCGAGGGGCTCGACCACCGACACGGAAGCCCTGATGAGATCTATTTCGTGATCCGACAAAGGCGCTTCGACAGGCTCCGGCTCCGCGGGATGTGCGATACGTGCGGCATGGATGGGTACCGGGCGCTCCGGAAACGGGCGCGCGGACGTGCTGTTTGGACGGCCGATCCGGAACCTCAAGGGACCACCGCTCCAGTAACGGCATGGGAGTCGAACAGAGCCAACATGAGTCCAGTCCTCGCGCAGTACCGAGTCGAACGAAGCGGATGAACCGCCTCCGGATCTACCCGATCCTCAAGGAGGACCATGAAGCGGGGAAGGGATGTATCCACTAGGACTCGTGGCAAGATCTCGTCGGATTGCCCCGCCCATACGTGATACATGTGACAATTTGGGCCACATCGGCAGCTCCACGCACCCCAAACGGGTCGCGTCCAACGCTGCGCAGTCAGCAGCGAACCAGCACGGGAGCCGGCCGGCCCTCGTCTTCGCCAAGAACGTCGTCCAGGACCGCCCGCTGCCCGCGTAGCGGTCACACGGGACACCGCACGGCCGCGAAACGGGCCCCGCGGAATACCGCACGTTCCGAATGACGCTCCCCACCGGCTGATACGAGACGGCCCGGCGCCCGACCGAGGCCGGGCACACCATCTACGTCGGGGCACGCGACGGCCAACGGACCTCACACTTCGGCCTCGAGGCGCAACAGGGGGGAGCAAGTACTTCACTCTGCGATCCGCTGATCCCGCCGCCCTCTGGCACGCCGTGCCCCGGTTCGGCAACCCGGCCGAGCCGGAATTCTGATTCGACCAGGCCACCGCCCTTCTACCGCAATTACGACGGCCTGGGCGCCACCATCGGGATCTTGATGCGCAGGTCCCGCTCGGCACTGGGCCGGGCGGGCGGCTCCGCACCACGGGCCGGGAGACCCGTCGCCGCACCTGGGTTTGGGGTCAGACCCACGCGTTTCCTCCGGCAGGCATTGACCTCGTCGCCATCTTCAGCACCCTCGCCTGTCATGCCTGCCGATGGAGGATGCTGCGCACTGTGTTGCGTGAGTGGCCGGACAGGCGTGCGATCTCGACTTCCGTGAGGCCTGCTTCTTTGGCTTCGGTGATCAGCGTGTCGCCGCGTGCACGGCGTGCCGCCGTCGCCCGGCCATGACTCGCTCGTCACCACCGGTCGTACGGTGAGCGCTTGGACGCAAAACACCGGCCGACGCTCCCTCGCGCACAGAAGATCGCAGGGGCAGCCGCCGGCCGGTAGATGTGTGGAGCGGTCACATGGGGTCGATGCCCCCGCTGCCCCGGTCGCTCTCCTTCTTGCTCTGGTCCAGGATCCGTTGGGCCTTGTCCTTCAGCCGCTGGCGCTCCGCCGGGTCAGTGGCCCGCTCCGCCGCCTTTTCGAACTTCTGTGCCTGTTCGCGCATCTGCTGGGCACGGCTACCGGGCTCGCCTGCAACGCTCATGATCGCTCCTGGGATCTAAGGGGGAGAGCGGATGCCACCAGCGAATCAGCACCTCCACCGCCGCGCATCCTGAACGGTTACCCACGGCCATCACCGCAGCACAGACCACGTGGAGAAAGTCACCCGCGCGACGCACTCCACCGCCCCTCAGCGGCAGTCCAGCTGCCGCTTGCCGCTCACGCCTGCAGTCGCCGGCCAGTCACCGAACCGGAACCAAGGTCGGCCTACTGCGGCTACTGGCCGTTCGGATCCTCCCCCGAGGGTCGCCAACGACCGTGTCGTGCCCGTGGCTGCTATTGCCCCAGGCCGGCGTTGATCAGGTACTCGGCCTTCCTCGGAGAGCCTTCGACGCCGCTCGTCTTCGGTCACCTGCCGCAGTTCCCCGGGCAGTGCGAGCTCGGTGCGCAGGATCGTCGTTCTGGGCACCGGGACCCGCCGGCCCGGCTTCTCCGTGAACGGCTGGAGTTCCGCCTACAGGGTGTGCGCGTCGTCCGACGTGCCACGCCGCAGTGAGAGGAGCACCCGGGCAAGCCAGTCAGCTGGAATCCGCACCATGAGGTCAGTCATACCGGGGCAACGATTCACGCCCTCGCTCGTGACGGCTGACGACCCGCACGGCCCACGATGCCACCATCCGGCTCCGCGCCCTCAAGGACAACGGCGACTTCGAGGAGTACTGGACCCTCCACCTCGCCCGCGAACACGAACACGAACATCTCTACCCCACCCCCGACCAGCACGATTACCACCTCACGGCCTAGCAAACGATGTTCCCTCAGCGGGAGCTGAACCCAATGCCGATGACCCCGGCCTGACCGCCGGCGTCATCGCCTGCTCCGGTGGATTCAGGCCTTCGGGTTCCTCGAGGGCTGAGGTCGTTCACGGGCCTCTCCCGCCGGGTCGGAGGCGTCAGGATCAGCATCCGCCGCGCGTCGCCGCGGGGCTCTGGCGCCATGCCGGGCGGGTTCGGATGGCGCCCGGATGGGGAGCCGCAAGCCGAGCCGCCACCGCGGTTCCGGCGCAGGCGAAGAAAGCTCGAGGGTGACAGGGAGTCGGTCGGTGAGCCCGGCCCCGCCGAGGAGCTGGTGGGGGCGTGGTGGTGCGGTATTTCCTCGGGTCGCCGACGCTCGGCCGGGCGTCGGCGGGTCATGGGGATCGGGTGCCATGGTGCTGGAGGCGCTGCGGCGGGCGATACGGAAAGCTGCCTTCGACGCGCCCGTTTCCTTCGATCCGGGGGCGGATCCGGCCGCAAACCTTTCCCTGAAAGAGATACGGGCGCACACGGAGGGTGAGACCTGGCCCCTTCGGCGGTGACCCGCCCCACAGGACCCAGGTCACATACGAACCGGCATAGTAGTCCTTAAGCGGCCCCTACCAGCCCCCTCACACCGCCTCCCACCTGCCCAGATACCGACCCGGCCGCCGGGGGGCCGTTCCGGCCCGCCTGCGAGGACCACTAGTAAGAGGGGTCGTCGCCAGGGCCCTCGAACCCCCGGTAGAACTGGATGAGTCGCAGGGCGGACGGAGACTCCCCCGGGTTCACACCCGGATTCACCCCCGGTCTCCCGCTCCCGCCGACGAACCCCTCTCCTTCGCGTGAGTGGCTCACGCATGTCTTCGGCATGCCTGCGACCGCCCCTGTCCCCTTCGGAAGGTCCATCCGTGTCCAACGCAGTCATCCGCCGCATCGCCGCATCCAAGAAGACCCTCGCGGGCACCGTCCTCGCCCTGGGCGTCGCCGGTTCCATGCTTGCCGCGGTTCCCGCGCAGGCCGCCCCGATGAGTGCCAAGGCGATCGCCCAGCAGATGATCAAGGACCCGGCCCAGTTCGCGGCGTTCAACAACATCGTGTCCCGCGAGAGCGGCTGGGACCACACCGCCACGAACTCCTCTTCCGGCGCGTACGGCCTGGTCCAGGCCCTGCCAGCCTCGAAGATGGCCTCGGCGGGCTCGGACTGGAAGACCAACCCGGCCACCCAGATCAAGTGGGGCCTGGACTACATGAACTCCCGCTACGGCAGCCCCGAAGGCGCCTGGACCTTCTGGCAGAACCACCACTGGTACTAAACCCACCAGCGGCAGCACGCGCACGAAAACGCTCGGCCGGGGCTTCCCAGCCGAGCGTCTTCCGCCGATCCCACCCAAAACGGCCGCTCCGGCACCGAACCCCGTCGCGCACCGAGCCTTCCTCGGCACCGACGCCTCCTGGAAACGGTCCCGGCCTCTGCCCTGGTGGGCCGCCTCGTTGACGCGGCCCACCGCGTTTTGACCACGGCGCCGTCGGCGCCACCCGCGTTTCCCGGTCGCGGCCGTACGCGCCGCCCGTCCTCCGAGGGCATTCGATATGCCCCGATCTATCCCGTACCCCCTCGGAGTGACGGGGAGTGACTCCCGTCACTTCCGGTGACGGATAGCACATGGCTTCCATGGACCGGGGCAAGCGGGAACAAGCAACACCACTGCGGGTAAGCCGCGGTGCCGAAATCGGAGGTACACCGAGTCGTGTCCGAGCAGACGACCATCCACATCGCAGGGACCTGGCGTTCCGCGGTATCAGGAGCCACCCGAGAGGTCCTCGACCCGGCGGACGCCACGGTCCTCGCCGTCGTCGCCGAGGGCGGCATCGCGGACACCGACGCGGCCGTCAGTGCCGCCCGCGCGGCCTTCGACGGCGGGGAGTGGCCCCAGACCCCCGTCCTGGAGCGGGCCGCACTGCTGCGCCGCACCGCCGACCTGCTCCACCGCGACCGCGAACGCCTCGGGCTGCTGGAGAGCCGCGACGCGGGCAAAACCCTGGAAGAGGGCCGCGTGGACGTGGACTGCGTCGCAGACGCCTTCCGCTACTTCGCCGACCTCGTCGCCGGCGAGAGCGCGGGCCGCGTGGTCGACGCCGGCACCCCCGACGTCCACAGCGTCGTCGTCCACGAGCCCGTCGGGGTCTGCGCCCTGATCACCCCGTGGAACTACCCGCTCCTCCAGGCTTCCTGGAAGATCGCCCCTGCCCTCGCCGCGGGCAACACCTTCGTGCTCAAGCCCAGCGAGATCACCCCGCTGTCCACGGTGGCCCTCATCGGCCTGCTGGCGGAGGCCGGACTGCCGGCCGGCGTCGCGAACCTGGTCACCGGACCCGGCGACCCCGTCGGCGCGCGCCTCGCCGCCCACCCCGACGTCGACCTCGTCTCCCTCACCGGCGGTCTCACCAGCGGTACGAAGGTGATGCGCGCGGCCGCCGACTCCGTCAAGAAGGTCGCCCTCGAACTCGGCGGCAAGAACCCCAACGTCGTCTTCGCCGACGCCTGCGCCACCGAGGAAGGCTTCGACACCGCCGTCGACCAGGCTCTCAACGCCGCCTTCATGCACAGCGGCCAGGTCTGCTCCGCCGGCTCCCGGCTCATCGTCGAGGAGAGCGTCGCCGAGCGCTTCGTCGCCGAACTCGCCCGCCGGGCCGACCGGATCCGCCTCGGCCGCGGCACCGACCCGGCCGTGGAGTGCGGACCGCTGGTGTCCGCCGCCCAGCGCGAACGCACCGAGGAGTACGTGGCCTCCGCCCTCGCCGAGGGAGCCGTACTCCGCTCCGGCGGCGAACGCCCCGACGGGCCCGGCTACTTCTACCGGCCGACCGTGCTGGACCGCTGCCACCGCGGGATGCGCGTCGTACGGGAGGAGGTCTTCGGGCCGGTCCTGACCGTCGAGACCTTCCGTACCGAGGCGGAGGCCGTCGCGCTCGCCAACGACACCGAGTTCGGCCTCGCCGGCGCGGTGTGGACCTCCGACCCGGGCCGCGGCCGCCGCGTGGCCGGCCGGCTGCGCCACGGCACCGTCTGGATCAACGACTTCCACCCCTACCTCCCGCAGGCGGAGTGGGGCGGCTTCGGCAAGTCCGGCATCGGGCGCGAACTGGGCCCGTCGGGCCTGGCCGAGTACCGCGAGACCAAGCACGTGTACCAGAACCTCGCCCCGCGCCCCGTGCGCTGGTTCGCGGGCTGAAGGAGGAGCAGAGCATGACCACCCCCACGCACGGCCCCACCCACACCCCCACGGAGCAGGAGTACGACTACGTCGTCGTCGGCGGTGGCACCGCCGGCTCGGTGATCGCCTCCCGCCTGACCGAGGACCCGGATGTCACCGTCGCCGTCATCGAGGGCGGCCCCAGTGACGTCGACCGTCCCGAGGTGCTCACCCTGCGCCGCTGGATGGGCCTGCTCGGCGGCGAGCTCGACTACGACTACCCCACCATCGAGCAGCCCCGCGGCAACTCGCACATCCGCCACAGCCGCGCCCGCGTCCTCGGCGGCTGCTCCTCGCACAACACCCTGATCGCCTTCAAGCCGCTCCCGTCCGACTGGGACGAGTGGGCGGAGTCCGGAGCCGAGGGCTGGCACGCGGCCGCCATGGACCCGTACTTCGACAGGCTCCTCAACAACATCGTCCCGGTGGCCGAGAAGGACCGCAACGCCATCGCGCGCGACTTCGTCGACTCCGCGCAGAGCGCCCTGGGCGTCCCGCGCGTCGAGGGCTTCAACCGAAAGCCCTTCCACGAGGGCGCCGGCTTCTTCGACCTCGCCTACCACCCCGAGGACAACAAGCGCTCCTCCGCGTCGGTGGCCTACCTTCATCCCGTCATGGACGAACGCCCCAACCTCCGGATCCTCCTGGAGACCTGGGCCCACCGCCTGGAACTCGACGGCACCCGTGCGCGCGGAGTCCACGTACGCGCCTCGGACGGCACGGAATCCCTGGTCACCGCACGCCGCGAAGTGCTGGTGTGCGCCGGCGCCGTGGACACCCCACGGCTGCTGCTGCACTCGGGCATCGGCCCGCGCGCGGACCTGGAAGCCCTCGGCATCCCGCCGGTACACGACCTGCCCGGGGTTGGGGAGAACCTGCTCGACCACCCCGAGTCGGTGATCGTCTGGGAGACCGACGGCCCGATACCGGAGAACTCCGCGATGGACAGCGATGCGGGGCTGTTCGTCCGGCGCGATCCCGACTCCGTCGGGCCCGACCTGATGTTCCACTTCTACCAGGTCCCCTTCACCGACAACCCTGAGCGCATCGGCTACGAACGCCCCGCCCACGGCGTGTCGATGACCCCCAACATCCCCAAACCCCGCAGCCGCGGCCGCCTCTACCTGACCAGCGCGGACCCCGAGGTGAAACCAGCCCTGGACTTCCGCTACTTCACGGACGAGGACGACTACGACGGCCGGACCCTGGTCGACGGCATCAAGCTCGCGCGGCAGATCGCCGCGACCCAGCCCCTGGCCGGCTGGCTCAAGCGAGAGGTGTGCCCCGGCCCGGAGATCACCGGCGACGAGGAGCTGAGCGCCTACGCCCGCTCCGTCGCGCACACCGTCTACCACCCGGCCGGCACCTGCCGGATGGGCGCCGACGACGACCCCGGGGCCGTCGTGGGCCCGGACCTGAAGATCCGCGGGCTCGAAGGCATCCGCATCGCGGACGCCTCCGTCTTCCCGACGATGCCCGCGGTCAACCCGATGATCGGAGTGCTCATGGTCGGCGAAAAGGCAGCCGAACTGCTCGCCCGGGAAGGCGGTACCCGATGAACACCACCACCCCCGCCGCGCCCGTCACCGGCCCCGCCGAGTCCCCGGTCTTCTCCGTGGACGGCCTCTGGAAGGTCTTCGGCCCCGACAAGGCCGCCGCGAAGGTGCCCGGCTCCGCCGACGCCGACCTGTCCGCCACCGAACTGCGCGAGCGCACCGGTTGCACAGCGGCCGTCCGTGACGTCACCTTCGACGTCCGCAAGGGCGAGGTCTTCGTCGTGATGGGCCTGTCCGGCTCCGGCAAGTCCACCCTCGTACGCTGCCTCACCCGGCTCATCGAGCCCACCGCCGGAAGCCTGTCCATCGACGGCGAGGACGTCCTCGCCATGGACGCCACTCAGCTGCGCGCCCTGCGCCGCCACCGCACGGCCATGGTCTTCCAGCACTTCGGCCTGCTCCCGCACCGCACCGTCCTCGACAACGTGGCGTACGGACTGGAGATCCAGGGCGTCGGACGCGGTGACCGCCGGCACAAGGCCGCCGAACTCGTCGCCAAGGTCGGTCTCGAAGGACTGGAGGACCGGCGCCCCGGCCAGCTCTCGGGCGGCCAGCAGCAGCGCGTCGGTCTCGCCCGCGCCCTCGCCGCCGACCCCGAAGTGCTCCTGTTCGACGAGCCGTTCAGCGCACTCGACCCCCTCATCCGCCGCGAGATGCAGGAGGAGGTCGCCCGGCTCCACCACGAAGAGGGCCGCACCATGGTCTTCATCACCCACGACCTCACCGAGGCCCTGCGCCTGGGCGACCGGATCGCGCTGATGCGCGACGGCCGCATCGTGCAGCTCGGCACGCCCGAGGAGATCGTCGGCTCGCCCGCCGACGACTACGTACGGGACTTCGTCCGCGACGTCCCCCGCGAACAGGTGCTCACCGTCCGCACCGCGATGCGCCCCGCCACTGCCGACGAGACCGAACAGGGACCCGCGCTCCACCCCGCCACCACCGTGGTCGAGGCCATCCAGGCCGTAGCCCGCAATGGTGGCTCGGCCCGCGTCGTCGACCGCGGCCGCTGCCTGGGCGTCGTGGACGACGCGGGGCTGCTCGCCGTCGTGGCCGGGCTCCCGGCCACCACCGGACGGGGGGTGGCGGCATGACCTGCCCGGTCCGTCCCACGGCCCCCGTCCCCGATGCCCGGAGGTGGTGCGCATGACCGCGACCCCGACCCACACCCCGCCCGACACCCGCACCGCCGCCCCTTCGGAAGCCCCGCAGTCCTCCGAACGGCCCGCCGGCCCGCGTCCCTCCGGCACCGAGTCCGCTCCGCAGGACCGCCCCCTAGGACCCCTGGCCGCCCTCGCCGCGCGCCGCGGGGTCCTCCTCCCGATGGGCCTCGCCGTCGCCCTGCTGATCCCGCTCGCCGTGGCCTTCCCGGGCGCCGGCAGCTGGCCCGCGGCCCTGGCGGTCGACCTGTCCGGCCCGCTCGGCCGCGCCGGTGACTGGATCATCGACCACCGCGACAGTCACCCGCTGTTCCTCTATTTCTTCGGCCACGTCAGCAACGCCGTCGTGGTGTCCGTCCGCGCCGTGTACGTGCTCCTGCTCGCCGCCGGCTGGACCGGGGTCACCGCCCTGGCCGCCCTGGTCGCCTGGCGCCTCGCCGGCATCCGGCTGGCCCTGACCTGCGCCGCCGCTTTCGCCGCCTGCGGACTGCTCGGCATGTGGGTGCCGACCATGCAGACCCTCGCGCTGATGGTCGTCGCCGTCGCCGCCTCCGTCGTACTCGGCGCCCTGCTGGGCCTCGCCGCGGGGCTCTCCCCGCGCGCCGACCGCGTCCTGCGCCCCGTACTCGACACCATGCAGATCCTGCCCGCCTTCGCGTACCTGCTGCCGATGGTGCTGGTCTTCGGCATCGGTGTGCCCGCCGCCGTCCTCGCCACCGTGGTCTACGCCGCCCCGCCCATGGCCCGGCTCACCGCCCTCGGCCTGCGCGATGCCGACCCGGGCGTCCTGGAAGCCGCGGCCTCGCTCGGCGCCACCGGACGCCAACGCCTGCTGACCGCCCGGCTCCCGCTCGCGCGCCTGCAGCTCCTGCTCGGCGTCAACCAGGCCATCATGACGGGCCTGTCCATGGCCGTCATCGCCTCCGTGATCGGCGCGGGTGGCCTCGGCGACCGCGTCTACCAGGCCCTCGCCTCCGTGGACGTCGGCGCCGCCCTGGCCGCCGGCATCCCCATCGTGCTGCTCGCCGTGGTGCTGGACCGCACCGCCGACGCCGCGGGCCGCCGGATCGGCGCCGCTCCCGTGCGCACCCACGAACAGCACCTGCTCCGCCGGGTGTTCTCCGGCTGGTACGGCCGCCTGCTCACCCTCCTCGCGGCGGTTGCCGCCGCCGTCGCGGGCCGCATCGCCGGCAGCTCCCTGTGGCCCGAGTCCTGGACCGTGTCCCTGGCCGATCCGGTGAACTCGGCCGTCGCCTGGATGACCGACCACCTCTACTCCGGCGTACCCGTGGTCGGCGGCACCGCCGACTGGGCCGCGCGCTTCACAGGCTGGATCCTCGACCCGCTGCGCAGCGGGCTCCAGGCCGCTCCCTGGTGGCTGCTCCTGCTGGCGGCGTGCGCGCTCGCCCTGCTCGCGGGCACCTGGCGCACCGCGCTCACCGCGGTACTCGCCCTGGGCGCCGTCGGCGTGCTCGGCGTGTGGGAAGCCTCCCTGGACACGCTCGCCCAGGTCCTGGCCGCCGTGGCGGTCACGCTCGTACTGGGCTTCGCGATCGCCGTGGGAGCCGCCCGCAGCGCCCGCGCCGAACGGCTGCTGCGGCCCGTCCTCGACGTGTGCCAGACCCTGCCGCAGTTCGTCTACCTCATCCCCGTGGTCGCGCTGTTCGGCGTCGGCCGCGCACCGGCCGCCGCGGCCGCCGTGGTGTACGCGCTCCCGGCCGTCGTCCGGATCACCGTCCAGGGCCTGCGCGAGGTGGACGCGACCGTCGTGGAATCCGCCCGCTCGCTCGGAGCCACCCGCTCACAGCTACTGCGGCAGGTCCAACTGCCCCTGGCCCGGCCCGCGTTGCTGCTGGCCGTCAACCAGGCCGTGGTACTGGTCCTCGCCGTCGTCATCATCGGCGGCCTGGTCGGCGGCGGCGCGCTCGGCTACGACGTCGTCCTCGGCCTCGCGCAGGGCGACCTGGCCACCGGCCTGGTGGCCGGCGCCGCGATCGTCTGCCTCGGCCTGCTCCTCGACCGCCTTACCCAGCCCGTAAAGGAGGCCTGACATGCGCCACGCACACCACCGGGGCCTCGGCCTCGACCGCCGGCGCGCCGCGGCCGTACTCGCCGCCGCGACCGGACTCGCCGTCCTCACCGGCTGCGGGGCCGCCGACATGACCCGCCAGTCCTCCCCGTACGCCGCCGCACAGGGAGCGAAGACCGTCACCCTCTCCGTCCAGTCGTGGGTCGGCGCCCAGGCGAACACCGCCGTCGCCTCCTACCTCCTCGAACACGAACTGGGCTACCGGGTGGACACCGTCCAGGTCGACGAGGTCCCCGCCTGGGACGCCCTCAGCCAGGGTCGCGTCGACGCGATCCTGGAGGACTGGGGCCACCCCGAGCAGGAGAAGCGGTACGTAAGAGACAAGCAGACCATCACCCCCGGCGGGAATCTGGGCGTGACGGGCCACATCGGCTGGTTCGTCCCCACGTACTTCGCCGAGGCCCATCCCGACGTCACCGACTGGAAGAACCTCGACAAGTACGCCGACCAGCTGCGCACCCCCGAGAGCCGCGGGAAAGGCCAGCTGATGGACGGCTCCCCGTCCTACATCACGAACGACAAGGCACTGGTGAAGAACCTGGGCCTGGACTTCGAAGTGGTCTTCGCCGGCTCCGAGGCGGCCCAGATCACCCAGATCAAGCAGTTCGCCAAGGAGCACAAGCCCTTCCTGACGTACTGGTACGAGCCGCAGTGGCTCTTCGAGCGTGTCCCGATGACCGAGGTGAAGCTCCCCGAGTACACCGCGGGCTGCGCGGACGATCCGCAGAAGGTGGCCTGCGCCTACCCGGACACGCCGCTGCAGAAGTACCTGAACACGCGCTTCGCGGAGTCGGACGGAAAGGCGGCCGACTTCCTGAAGAGATTCCACTGGACCAAGGAGCAGCAGAACGAGGTGTCCCTGATGATCGCCGAGGAGAAGCTGTCGCCGCAGCAGGCGGCGAAGAAGTGGGTGGAGCGCAACGAGAACGTGTGGAAGCCCTGGGTGGAGTGACCGACCCCGCGCCCGCCCCCGCCCCCGCCCAACGGGAGGGGGAGGGCGCGCCGGGACCAACCCGAGCCCATCCACACTGCACGCCCTGCGTTCTTCGATCGAGGACTATTGGCGTCGCGACGACGAGCACGGGGGTGAGACGCTCCGGCCTGCCGTCGTCGGCCAGCTGCGATACGTCGAAGGGCTGCTGAAGGACCAGCGGCCGATGCCGATACATCACGGCCTGTACGGCATCGCGGCAGAGCTGGCGAGGTTGACCGGGTGGACGTACTTCGATGCTCGGCAGTACCACCAGGCCCGCGCGTACTTCTCGGAAGCTCTGCAATTGGCCAGGGAGATTGACGACCACCCGTTCATGGCCAACGTGCTGGCGTGCATGAGCCTGCAAGCGACCTACCAGGACAAGCCGGCGGACGCGCTCGCGCTGGTGTCTGCCGCCCAAGACCAGGCCCGAGCGGCCATCGGCACGACGCCGAGAGTCCGGGCCATGCTGGCCATGCGTGAGGCGTTCGCCCACGCGACCTTGGGTGACCGGACAGCGACCCACACCGCGATCTCCGAGGCACACAGTCAGTACGGCCGGATCAAGGCGGACGACCCGGACCCGGCATGGGTGACGTACTTTGACGAGCCGAAGCTCATCGTGGACACGGGCATCGCGCACGGCCGTCTCGGCAAGGCGGCGATTGCCGAACCGTTGATCGCGGACGCGCTGGAGCGGGAGGACCCCGCGAACCAGCGCGGTAGGGCGTTCCACGCTTTCTGGTTGGCCCGTACGCAGCTCCAGCGAGGCAAGCTCGACCAGGCGTGCCACACGGCGATAGAGGCCCTGGTGCCCGCCGCAGCGGTGTCGTCCGAGCGGGTGACCGGGCACCTTCGCGAGTTCTACGAGCAGCTTGCGCCCTATCGCGAGGTGCCGGCCGCGGTTGCCTTCGAAGCACGCCTACGAGCGATGCTTCCCCCACAGGGTCAGCGAACCCCTTCGTCCATCAGGACGTAGAGGAGGCCGACGAGAGAGCCGCTGCTGACGATCTCGCGGCGGTCGATCATGCCCCGGATGTTCGCCAGCGGAATCCACTCGATCCGGTCCGACTCGTTCTTCTCGGTCGGCGGCCCGTCATACGTGGCGCCGTCGGCGCGGAACAGATGGTGCTGGGAGTCGGTGATGCCGTTCGCCGGTTCGGCGTAGATCAGCGGCTTCATCGGGCCGGGACGCCAGCCGGTCTCTTCGAGGACTTCACGGGCGGCAGCCTCGCCGGGCGTCTCGTCCGCCTCCACCAGGCCCATGGGCAGCTCCCAGGCCCACGCGTCCGTGATGAAGCGGTGACGCCACATCATCAGAACCTCTTGGCGGTCGTTAAGGGCAGAGCGTGGACGGCGTTCGGCCGGGCGCACCAGAAGGTGCACCGGTGGTGGGAAGTGAAGGACCCGACGGTGTTCGGTCTGCACCATCCGCCCTGCCCACTCGACGACCTGGAACGGCAAGCCGTACCACTCGGCGAGTTGGACCTGGACCAGCATGGCGCCGTGCTGCCTCCGCCCCTGCGACAGAAGCTGAACGACTCCCAGCGGGAAGCCGGCGAGGAGGCAGCGGAGCGGCGGGAGAGCGCGGCGCGGTACGCCCGCCAGCTGCGCGAGGCACAGCAGCGACGCGAGGAGGCTGACCGGCACCCGAAGCCGCTGCCGGCACCTCGACTGCCGCTGGGCGCCCTGCGCTGAACAGTCTGCAAGCGAGCCTCGGCTCCAGAGCCGGCGACAGCCGGGTGCCATCTCCTGTACTGACGGCGTCGATGTGGGCTTCGCCCGACCTCGTTCACAGCCGCGTACTCGGTGTCCGGGTCCAGCGTCAGTCCCCTCCTGTGACGCACCGCAAAGGCCAGGTACCTCACGGCAGGTCAGTCAGGGTGGCTTGCGCACTCGGGTTTGGACACCGAGACGTACCGGCCGACGCCAGGCACGAAGCAGACCTGAGAGATGAAACCAAACCTTGTCTCTACCGCGTCCACTTCGCACCACCCCGACCACAAACGCGTCGTGCTCAACACAGCGTAACCAGCACCGAACCAGCACGGGGTGGGTGGCGAGGGGTGCTGACGTGGGGTTTCAGGTCAGCACCAAACCAGCACGGGAACCAGCACCGCGTCCCCAAAACAGGCACAACTCTACAATTCCGGCAGGGCTTCCCACCCCGTCCAAGAGGCTTCCGAGGGGATCGGTTCGGGCCGTGTGGCGGTCGGACACACCCGGCTGGGGCTGATTGTGATGACCGGCCACATATGCCGGTGAACTGCGGACTTCTACGTTGTGGCCACACCCGACGTCCCCGCAGACACCCTGGAAGTGGTTCACATGGCCTCCACCGCAGCCGACCCGAAGGCTCCGTCCGGCATCAGACGGATCGTCGCCGCCAGTCTCATCGGGACCACCATCGAGTGGTACGACTTCTTCCTCTACGGGACCGCCGCCGCCCTGGTCTTCAACAAGCTGTTCTTCCCCACCGCGGATCCGCTCACCGGCACCCTGATCGCCTTCCTCACCTACGCCATCGGGTTCCTGGCCCGGCCACTGGGCGGGGTGGTCTTCGGGCATTTCGGGGACAAGGTCGGGCGCAAGAAGCTGCTGGTGCTGAGTCTGCTGATGATGGGCGGGGCGACCTTCGCGATGGGGCTGCTGCCCACCCACGCGAGCATCGGGGTCTGGGCGCCGGTCCTGCTGACCGCGCTGCGCCTGGTGCAGGGGTTCGCGCTGGGCGGCGAGTGGGGCGGGGCCGTGCTGATCGTGTCCGAGCACGGCGGGGCCGAGCACCGCGGGTTCTGGGCCTCCTGGCCGCAGTCCGGGGCGCCCGGAGGCAATCTGCTGGCCACTGGGGTGCTGGCGCTGCTCGCCGCCGTGCAGTCGGACGCGACGTTCCTCGCCTGGGGCTGGCGGATCCCCTTCCTGCTCTCCGGGGTCCTCGTGATGGTCGGGCTGTGGATCCGCCTCTCCGTCTCCGAGTCGCCCGTCTTCCTCGCGGCGCAGGCCGAGGCGGCCGCCTCGGGCCGGGGTGAGGAGAAGGCGCCCGTGGTCCAGGTGTTCCGCAAGGACTGGCGGCAGGTGCTCACCGCCATCGGCACCCGCTTCGGCGAGAACATCTCGTACTACGTCCTCACCTCCTTCCTCCTCGTCTACGTCACCACCCACCTCGGGCTCCCCAAGACCACCGCGCTCAACGCGCTCCTGATCGGCTCGGCCGTGCACTTCCTGACCATCCCGGCCTGGGGCGCGCTCTCGGACCGGATCGGCCGCCGGCCGGTGACGCTGATCGGTTCGGCCGGCATGGCGCTGTGGGCGTTCGCGTTCTTCGCGCTGGTGGACTCGAAGTCGTTCGCCGTCATCACCCTCGCCGTCACCGCCGGGCTGCTGCTGCACGGGGCCATGTACGGGCCGCAGGCCGCCTTCATCTCGGAGATGTTCGACACCAAGGTCCGCTACTCGGGCGCCTCGATGGGCTCCCAGCTCGCCTCGATCTTCGCGGGGGCCCTGGCCCCGATCATCGCCGTCGAGCTCCTGAAGGACTACGACTCCTCCGTGCCGGTCTCCGTCTACCTGTCCGCGGCCGCCCTCGTCACCACTCTGACGGTCCTGTTCGCCCGCGAGACCCGGGGCCGCGACCTGTCCGTCCCGAAGGCGGGTGCGGCAGAGCCGGCCGGGGTGGCCGCGGGAAGCGGCTACGCCACCGCGGTCTCCGATCCCGGCTGAGCCCGACCGCCCCACGGGCCGCCCGCCGCGCCGGTGTCCACGGCCGGCGGGCGGACCCGCTCGCCACCCCGTACCGAAGGGCTGCCAGCATGGCCCCCGTGAACGATCCCACCGCGCCCGCGACCGCGTTGCGCCAGCTCCTGGACCTGCTCGCCCAGGGCGCGCCCGTCGAGCACTTCGCGCGGCCCGGCGCGCAGGCCCGTACCGCCGGTGCCGGCGCCGCCGAGCAGGCAGTCGTCGAGGAGGCGACCCGGGTGGCCCTCGACATCCGGCGCACGCTCGACCAGCACCGCAGGCGCGAGGCGGAGCTCACCGCCCTCTTCGACACGGCCGGCGACCTCGCGGCGCTGCGCGACCTCGACGCGGTGCTACGGGCCATCGTGCGGCGGGCCCGGACCCTGCTCGGTACGGACTGCGCCTACCTCACGCTCAACGACCCCGTCGTGGGCGATACGTTCATGCGGGTCACCGACGGCTCGGTCTCCGCCGCCTTCCAGCAGTTGCGCCTCGGCATGGGCGAGGGCCTGGGCGGGCTGGTCGCGCAGACGGCCCGGCCGTACGCCAGCGCCGACTACCGCACCGATGGCCGCTTCCGGCACACCAGCACCATCGACGCCGGGGTGCGCGAAGAAGGGCTTCGGGGCATCCTCGGGGTGCCGCTTCGCGTCGCCTCGCGGGTCATCGGGGTGCTCTACGCCGCGGACCGGTCGGTGCGCGAGTTCACCCCCGACGCGGTCGCGCTGCTCTCCTCGCTGGCCGACCACGCGGCCGTCGCCATCGACGGGGCGCGGCTGCTGGAGGAGACCCGTACGGCACTGGTCGAGCTGAACGCCGCCACCGAGACCGCCCGGGCGCACAGCGAGGCGGCACGGCTGGCCACCGAGACCCACGACCGGCTCACCGATCTGGTCCTGCGCGGCGGGGACGTCACCGATGTGGCCCGGGAGGTCGCCGCGCTGCTGCGGGGCGGGCTCGTGGTGCACGACGCCGACGGCGCCGAGCTGGCCCGGGTCGCCACCGAGCCGATCGGCGCGCCCGCCCAGGGGGTGGCGGCCTCCCGGGCCGGCGGCCGGGCCGTGCCGGTCGACGGCGTGTGGGTCTGCGCGGTCCTGGCCGGGCCCGAACTCCTCGGCAGCATCGCCCTGACGGGCCGGGCGGACCTGTCGGACAGCGACCGGCGGCTGTTCGAACGCACCGGCCTGGTCACCGCGCTCCTCCTGCTACTGCGCCGCTCGGTGGCCCATGCCGAGGACCGGGTGCGCGGTGAGCTCCTCAGCGACCTGCTGACCCCGCGGAGCCCGGGTCACGCGCCCGACACCGGCAGCCGGACGATCCGGGCCCGCAAACTCGGCGTCGACCTCGCGCGCCCGCACTCCCTCCTGGTGCTCCACTGCGACGCGGCGCTGCGGCCCCGGCTGTCCGCGGAGGCGGCGCGCCGCGCCCGCGACCGGGGCGGCCTGGCCGGCGTGCACGAGGGCCACGTCGTCCTGCTCGCCCCGGCCGAACGGCCCGGGGACCTCGCGCGGTCCCTGGCGGCGGAGCTGGGGCAGGCGGTGGGCACGCCCGTCACCGTGGGTTCCGCCGGGCCGGCCGGCGACCCGGGCGGGCTGCCGGGCGTGTACGCCGAGGCCGTGCGCTGCCTGCGGGCCCTGCACGCGCTGGGCCACACCGGCCACGGAGCCGCCCTGCCGGACCTGGGCTTCGTCGGCCTGCTGCTCGGGGATCACGGTGATGTCGGCGGGTACGTCGACCAGGTGCTCGGCCCCGTCATCGACTACGACGCCCAGCGGGGCACCGAGCTGGTCCGCACCCTCCAGGCCTACTACGTCCACGGGGCGAGCCTCTCCAAGGCCAAGGAGGCGCTGCACATCCATGTGAACACCGTCGTGCAGCGCCTCGACCGGATCGGCCGGCTCCTGGGCGAGGACTGGAACTCCCCCGCCCGCGCTCTGGAGCTCCAACTCGCCCTGCGCCTGCACCTCCTGGCGAACTCCGGCCCGCCCTCGGCCTGATCGCAGGACACGCCCTGGATTCCCGGCCGTAGTGCGCGGTGATCCATTGGGGCAGAGTGAGGGCATGACTACGTACGAGACGATGTCGTTCCACCTCCAGACCGAGCGGCTGATACTCCGGCCGTGGGCCGAGTCGGACGCCGCCGCGTTCTGCGAGCTCCTCGCCGAACGCGGCAAGGGAACCCACGCGGTCGAGGACATCCGGACGTCCATAGCGGAGCTGCTCACCGCGACGGAGACGACGGGGATAGCCCTGCTGCCGATCCAGCGCCGCGACGAGGGCGATTTCATCGGCTACTGCGGGCTGATCATCGGCCGCTCCACCCTGGAGGAGCCGGAAATCGCGTACGAGCTGTTCCAGAGCACGCACGGGCGCGGCTACGCCACCGAAGCGGCCGCGGCGGTGGTCGATGCCGCCATCGCGACCGGGCGGAAGCGGCTCTGGTCGACCGTCGGTCCATGGAACACAGCCTCCCTCCGTGTCCTTGAGAAGATCGGCTTCGAGCGGCATCGCGTTGCCACGGACGACCGTGGTGAGCATGTATGGCTCACACGCGAGTTGCCGTGACACGAGGCGGGCCGGCGCAGTCCGCTCGGGGCTTCCCTAGGGTCTGTCGTCAAACTCCCGTCGTCGCCCGAAGGGCGGCCGCGCGGCGTCTGGTGCGTGCTCTCGGCGCGCCGGGCGAAAGTCCGCGTACTGGACGTACCCGGGCTTTCGCCCGGTGCGGCGAGAGCACGTGCCAGACGCCGCGCGGCAGACGGGAGTTTGACGACAGGCCCTAGGCCGTGCCCGGGGTGACCAGGCCCGTCTCGTAGGCAAGGACGACCGCCTGGGCGCGGTCGCGCAGGCTCAGCTTGGCGAAGATCCGGGCCACATGGGTCTTCACGGTGGCCTCGCTGAGGGTGAACTCCTGGGCCAGTTCGGCATTGGAGAGGCCGTGGCCCATGAGCGTCAGCACCTCCCGCTCGCGCGGAGTGAGGGCGTCCAGGTCGGAGTGGGATGCCGCCGGGGCCCCGCCGCCGCGCGCGGCCGATGCCGAGGCGCAGCGCTCCACCAGTCGGCGGGTGATCGACGGGGAGAGCAGCGCGTCGCCGGTGTCGACGAGCCGTACGGCGTTGGCGAGGTACTCCGGGGTGACGTCCTTGAGCAGGAACCCGCTCGCTCCGGCCGCGAGGGCGGCGTAGACGTACTGGTCGAGGTCGAAGGTGGTCAGCATGATCACCCGGCATTCCGGGGCTTCGGCGAGGATCTGCCGGGCGGCCTCAAGTCCGTCCAGCCGGGGCATGCGTATGTCGAGCAGGACGACGTCGGGGCGCAGACGGCGTACCGCCGAGACGGCCTCCACCCCGTCTGCGGCCACTCCCACCACATCGATCCCCCGGGCGGTGAGGATCATGCGGAAACCGGTGCGGACGAGGTCCTGGTCGTCGGCGATGACCACCCGGGGCGAGGCGGCCCTCGGGTCCGGCTCGACGGCCGGGGCGGGCGTGGTCACGGCCGCTCCAGCGGGAGGCGGGCGCGGACCCGGTAGCCGCCCCCGAGGCGGCGGCGCGCGTCGAAGTCCCCTCCGTACACGGCGACCCGCTCGCGCAGCCCGACCAGCCCGTGCCCCGCGCCGTCGGCCTTGGGGCGCGGGGCGGTGAACGCTGTGGACACGGCCGGGGCGGGCTTCCCCGCCGGCCCGGATATCCGGTCCCCGGACAGCACGCTCGGACCGCTGTTGAGCACCTCGACCCTCAGTGCCTGGTCCGCGTATCTCACTGTCACCTCGGCTTTCACCCCGTCCCCGTGCTTGAGTGCGTTGGTCAGCGCCTCCTGGATGATCCGGTAGGCGGTGACGTCGATCCCGGCCGGCAGCGGCCGCGGTTCGCCGGATATCCGGACCTCCACCGGCAGCCCGGCGAAGGCTATCCGGTCGATGAGCGGACTGAGCCGACTCAGACTCGGCTGCGGCGCCAACTCCGCCGCCGGGTCCCGTCTTTCGGCGGCCCTGCCTCCGTACGGTTCGTCGTTTCCGTCCTGGGCGGGCGCGAGCAGGCCCAGCAGGTGCCGCAGTTCGGTCATGGTCGTACGCCCGGCCTTCTCCACGGCGGCCATCGCGGCCGCAGCCTCCACCGGCATCGTCGCCAACACCTCGCGGGCGGCGCCCGCTTGGACGATCATCAGGCTGACGTTGTGGCTGACTATGTCGTGGAGCTCCGCCGCTATCCGGGCCCGCTCCGCGTCCACCGCGGAGCGGGCCGCGCTCTCCCGCTCCCGCTCCAGCAGCCAGCCGCGCTCCTCGATCGCCGACCGGTGCGCCGCGCGGGCCCGCAGGAGCGCCACGGTCAGCCCGAACCCGGCCGACACCGCGCACACCGCGGCCACCACGACAGCGACCGCCCATCCCGTCGTCACGGCAACTCCCCCTCCCCCACCCGTAGTCCTCGTCCCACGGTCATCGTTCCATGGTCATCCGTTCCAAGATTCTCCTACCCGACTCTCGCAAGCACCCCGTGTAGTCCACATCCCTCTCCCGGTTCTGTCCCGCATACATCCCCAGGATGACCCCGCCTCCCGTCTACATCCGGGGGGTGACGCGGCCCGTCCGACCGGCCTTCTAGGTTCGTGCCATGACACCTCATCACGACAGCGCCGGCAGCTCCCCCCAGGTCGTCGTCCGGCTGGACCGCGTATCGAAGGAGTACGGCGACACCCTGGCCCTCGACGCCCTGTCCCTGGAGATCCGCCGGGGCGAAGCCGTCGCCGTGATGGGCCCTTCCGGCTGCGGGAAGTCCACGCTGCTCAACATGGTGGCCGGACTGGACCGGCCGACCGCCGGAACGATCAGCGTGCACGGCCAGGACCTCGGCGGCCTGACGGAGACCGGCCTCGCCCTCTACCGCCGCCGCGACGTCGGCATGATCTTCCAGTTCTTCAACCTCATCGACGACCTGCCGGCCCTCGACAACGTCGCCCTGGCCGCCCAGCTCACCGGCACCTCCGCGCGCCAGGCCCGCCGCCGAGCCCTGGAACTCCTCGACGAGCTCGGGGTCGCCGACCGCCGCAACAACTACCCGACGACGCTCAGCGGCGGCGAACGCCAACGCGTCGGCGTGGCCCGCGCCCTGATGAACCGTCCGGCACTGCTCCTCGCCGACGAGCCGACCGGCGCCCTCGACAGCCGCTCCGGCGAGCAGGTGATGGATCTGCTGATCGACCTCAACCAGATAGGCCAGACCCTCCTGATCGTCACCCACGACCCGCACCTGGCGACCCGCTGCGCCGGCCGCCTCGTCGAGATGGCCGACGGCCGCATCGCCCGCGAACGCGCCCTGGACGGCGAACTCGTGGACGGCGAGACCCTGGAGCGCTCCGCGTGAGCGCCGTGTGGCGGGCCTCCCGGGCCGCTGTGAGGCGCCGCAGGGTCCAGACGTTCGTCATCGGCCTCGTCGTCCTGTGCTCCACCACGACCGTCCTGCTCGCGCTCGGCCTGCTGGCCGCCGCCTCGGGCCCCTTCGACACGGCCTACTCCGCGCAGCGCGGCGCGCACACCGTGGCCACGTACGACCCGGCGAAGGTCTCCGACGCCCAGCTCGCGCAGACGGCGCACCGCCCCGGGGTCGCGGCCGCCGCGGGCCCGTTCCCGCAGGCCGTCATCGACGTGCCCACGGACTGGATCGGGAGTCCGCCGGGCCCCCTCATGGTGGTGGGCCGCGCCGATCCGGCCGGGCCGGTGGACCGCGTGTGGATGCGGCAGGGGCGCTGGGTCGAGGCGCCCGGCGAGATCGTCGTGAACTGGTCCACCAACGGCACTCCGGACGCCGATCTCCTCGGCACGAAGTTGCAGGTACCCGGCCTCCCGACGCTCACCGTCGTAGGTTTCGCGACGAGCATGAGCCAGTCGTCCGGCGCCTGGGTGACGCCCGAGCAGGCCGCGGCCCTCCATCCCACGTCCACGCAGATGCTGTACCGCTTCACCGACCCGGCCACCGGGGCCCAACTGCGCGACTCGCTCGCCCGGGCCACGGAGGGACTTCCCGCGGACTCGGTGACGGCCGCGCAGACCTACCTCACCCTGAAGAAGGCCTTCTCCGCGCGGGCGGACGCCTATCTGCCCTTCATCGCCCTGTTCGGCGTCCTCGGTCTACTCGTCTCCTCCCTGATCGTGGCGAACGTGGTCAGCGGCGCCGTGGTCTCCGGCAGCCGGCACATCGGCGTCCTCAAAGCCATCGGCTTCACTCCGAACCAGGTGGTCGCCGTCTACCTGACGATGGTCTCGGTCCCCGCCGTGGCCGGCTGCGCCTTGGGCACGCTGCTCGGCAACGCGCTGGCCGCGCCCATCCTGCAGATCGCGTTCTCCGGCATCGAGACGGGGATGGCGGGCGTGGGGACCGTCTCGCCCTGGCTCAGCGTCGCGTGCCTGGCCGGGATGCCCGCCCTCGTCGTGCTGACCGCGCTCGTACCGGCCCTGCGCGCCCACCGGCTGCCGGCCGCGCAGGCCATCAGCGCGGGCGGCGCGCCCCGCACGGGACGCGGACTGCGCGTCCAGCGTGCGCTCGCCTCCTCGCGGCTGCCGCGCTCCGTCAGCCTGGGACTCGGCCACCCGTTCGCCCGCCCCGGCCGCGCCTTCATGACCATGGCCGCCATCGTCCTCGGTGTCACCACGGTGACCCTGGCGACTGGTCTGACCAGCACGATGGTCTCGTACGCGCAGACCGGCCGCGGCCCCGGCGGAACGGTGGTCTACGTCCAGGTCGGCGGCCACGGCGACAACCCTGTCGAGCCGCTGCTGAGCGACGCGCAGATCGAGGAGCGGCTGCGGTCGCTCGGTGCGCAGGAGGTGCAGGCGCGCGGGCTGATCCAGGTCGGCCTGGTCGGATACACACAGCCCGCGTTCGGGAACTTCTACCGGGGCAGCCCGTCCCCGGCCGAGGCCTTCGTGGAAGGCCGGCCGCCCAGCGGACCCGGCGAGATCGCGGCGGGCCCTTCCTTCCTCACGGAACGCGGGCTGGCGGTCGGCGACCGGGTCACCCTCGAGGCCAACGGGAGGCGGACGGCCGCGACCATCGTCGGCCAGCTGATCGACAGCGACGCACGCTCCCTGGAATCCACGTGGGAGGCTCTCATCCAACTCGCCCCGGACAGCCGCGCGGTCGAGTACACCGTCCGGCTCGCCCCGGGGACGGACACCCGCGCCTACGCGGACGCCGTCGACGCGGCCGACCCCGGACTGCACGCCGAGGTAGTGAACTCCGCCAAGGTCAACGCCGCCACCACCGCGGTCGTCGGCTTCTCCTCGGTGTTCTCGGTCATGCTGACCCTCGTCGCCTCGCTCGGCGTCTTCAACACCGTGCTGCTGAACACCCGTGACCGCCGCCGCGACCTGGGCATGCTCAAGTCGATCGGCATGACGCCGCGCCAGGTGGTCGCGATGACGGTGACCTCGGTGACCGGGATCGGCCTGGCCGGCGGGCTGCTCGGGATCCCCCTCGGGATCGTCGCGCACCGGCTCGTCGTGGACAACGTGGGCATCGTCGCCTTCCCCGAGTCGATGAAGGACGTCTGGCACGCACCGCAGCTCGCCGGAATGCTGTGCGCGGGGGTCGCGATCGCCGTCCTGGGCGCGCTGATCCCGGCCCGCTCAGCGGCCCGGATGACCATCGCCGCGGCCCTGCACACCGAGTAGCTCCCGTAGGCCGTCTCTTTCGGATCTTGCCGGGCCCGCGCCGCCCGGCAAGATCCGGCAGATGCACACCTAGTCCCCGCGGGGCCTGGGCAGCTATCTCCTGGTGGGTATCGGTCGGCAGGGCCGAGGGCAGCGGCTGCGTGTAGCCGCCTCTTCCAGATCGCCCAGTGGACCTACGGGGTCTGCGGGGCCTACGAGGCCTCAGCCGGCTCCCCGGAAGCCGGGGCATCCTCCGGCGAAGCATCCACGATGCGCCCGTCCCGCAGTTCCACCACCCGGTCCGCCAGTTCCATCAGCGCCGGGTCGTGCGTGGCGACCAGCGCAGTGACCCCCTCGCTGCGCACCACCGCGCGCAGCAGCCGCATGATCTGCCGGCCGGTGTCGGAGTCGAGCTGGCCCGTCGGCTCGTCGGCGATGATCAGATCGGGCTCGTTCGCGAGGGCCCGCGCGACGGCGACCCGCTGCTGCTGGCCGCCGGAGAGTTCGCCGGGACGCTGCTCGGTGTGTTCGGAGAGGCCGACGAGGGCGAGCAGGGTGCGGGCCCGTTCCTCGCGCTGCTTCGCCGGTATCTTGCGCAGCCGCATCGGGACCCCGACGTTCTCGGCGGCGGTCAGGGCGGGGATCAGGCCGAAGGACTGGAACACGAAGCCGATCCGGTCGCGGCGCAGCGCGAGGCGGCCGTCCTCGTCGAGGCCGGCCAGATCGGTGCCGTCGAGGGCGACGCTGCCGCCGGTCGGTGTGTCGAGGCCGCCGACCAGGTTCAGCAGGGTGGTCTTCCCGGAACCGGACCGCCCCTTGAGCGCGGTGAGTTCGCCGCGGCGGACCTCGAAGGACACTCCGCGCAGGGCGTGCACCGCCTGCTGCCCCGTCCCGAAACTGCGCCGCACGTCGTCCACGACCACCATCGGCGGCGCCCCGGCGCCCTGCCGCGGTGCGCTTCCCGACTGCGGTCCCAACTGCTGCGCCGACTCCTGCGCCGACTCCTGCTCCGACCCCTGCCGCGACTGCGGTCCCGACCCCTGCCCCGGTCCCTGTCGCCGTTCCTGATCCTGATGCTGATCCTGATCCTGCGTCATACTGCGGCTCCCCCTCCCAGC
This sequence comes from Streptomyces sp. GL_148, assembly GCF_057834205.1. Classification (NCBI taxonomy): domain Bacteria; kingdom Bacillati; phylum Actinomycetota; class Actinomycetes; order Kitasatosporales; family Streptomycetaceae; genus Streptomyces; species Streptomyces sp. GL_148. The sequence goes on from NZ_CM174396.1 coordinate 679,481, forward strand.
GGACGAGCGGATGAAAGCCGAGAACGGCGTTCTTGCGGTCCCGCCCCCACGATTTGTTCATCCGTTGCGCTCCTCACGCAAGTCCCTTCCGCCGCCTGTTCGAATCTGGCAACATTGTCCGGTATCCGGGGTCGCCAGTCCGGTGCGGGGGAGGAACAGGCACATGCTCGGCTTCGTCGTGCGCCGGCTGCGCGGGCGATTGCCGCTCGCAGCCGCCGTGCTGCTGACCGTTTTGATCACCACGACCGTGCTCACCGCGCTCTTCGCCTTCACCCGCGCAGTGGGCGATGCCGGACTGCGCCAGGCCCTCCAGGGGCCCGGTCTCGCGCGCGGCACCGTACTGGTCACCGGTTCCCACCCGACGGCCGACCGCGTCAAGGACGACGAGGCGGTACGGGCCTTCGCGCGCGAGCTGTTCGGCCCCCTCCCGGCCGGTGCCGAGAGCGTGGCGCGCAGCCGTTCGTACGGCCTGCCCGGCCCGCACACCCCCGGCAAGGACGCCGATCTGACCCTGCTGGCGGCCTTCGCGAGGGACCGCGTACGGCTTCTCGCGGGCACCTGGCCGCAGCCCGTCGCGGGACCGGTCTCCGCTCAGGGAGCCCCGGTTCCCGTGGCCGTGCCGAAGGCGGCGCTGGACCGGCTCGGGCTGGCCGAGGGAGCGCTGCCCGCGCAGGTGCGGCTCGCCGACCGGTTCGGCGGCTCCCCGCTGACCGTGCTGGTGACCGGCGTCTACCGGGCGGCCGACCCGGACTCCCCGTACTGGCGGCTCGATCCGCTCGGTGCGCGCGGTCTCCAGGTCGCCGGATTCGCCACCTACGGGCCGCTGCTGGTGGACGACTCCGCCTTCACCGCGGGCGGGCTGGTCCAGGACAGCCGCGCCGTGCTGCTCACCGCCGACTTCTCCGCCGTGGACGCGGCCGGGGCCGAGGCGGTCCGCGGTCGGTCGGCCAAGGCCCTGGCGAAGCTCCGGCCCGATTCCGGGCTGGAGCACGCCACGGAGCTTCCGGCGCTGCTCCGGGAGTTGCGGTCGGGCCTGACCGTCGCCCGCTCCACCCTGCTCGTCGGCGCGCTGCAACTGGCCGTGCTCGCCGGGGCGGCGCTGCTCCTCGTCTCACACCTGCTGACGGCGCGCCAGGAGGGCGAGCGCGCCCTGCTCGCCGCGCGCGGCGCCTCCCGTGGCCGGCTCGGTGTCCTCACCGCGGCCCAGTCGCTGCTGCTCGCGCTGCCCGCCGCCCTACTCGCACCCCTGCTGACCCCGCCACTGCTGCGCCTGCTCGGCGGCTACGGCTCGTTGGCGCACGTCCCGTTCACCGTCACCCGGAGCTGGCTGCTCTGGCCCGTGGCCGCGGGCTGCGCCCTCGGGTGCGTCGTCCTGACCACCCTCCCGGTCGTCCTGCGGGGCGCCGCCGCGGCCGCCCTGCACCGGAGCGGCCGCCGCCAGGCGCTCGTCGCCGGCGCCGCCCGCTCCGGCGCGGACCTGGCGCTGGTGGCCCTGGCCGTACTCGCCTACGAGCAGCTCTCCCGCTACGGCGCGGGCGGATCCGGCGGATCCGGCGGATCCGGCCCGGCCGCGCGCAACGACGGGCTGTTCGGCGTGGACCCGGTCCTGGTCGCCGCCCCGACGCTGGCGCTGTGCGCGGGCACCCTGCTGGTGCTGCGGCTGCTGCCCTTCGCGGCGCGGCTCGGCGCGCGGGTCGCCGCGCGGGGCCGGGGGCTGGGTCCGGCGCTCGTCGGCTGGCAGCTGGCCCGCCGGCCCGGACGGGCCACGGGGCCGGTGCTGCTGCTCGTACTCGCGGTCTCCAGCGGGGTCCTGGCGCTGGGTCAGCACACGGCGTGGTCCGAGTCCCAGCGCGACCAGGCCGATTTCACCACCGCCGGGGGCCTGCTGATATCCCACAGCGACCTGCCCCCGCTCGGCCGGGGCGGGCGGTACGCGGCCCTGCCCGGCGGAGAGCGCGTCCTGCCGGTGCTCCGTACCCGGCAGGACCTGCCGGGCGGGCGCACCGGCCAGCTGATGGCGCTGGACGCGGCGGCCGCCGCCGACCGGCTCGCCCTGCGGGCCGACCTGCGCGACGGACGCGGCATGCGGGAGCTGTTCACCCCACTGGCCGCCGCCTCCCCCGCCGCCGCCGCACCCACACCCGCACCCGCACCCGCCACGGGCATCCCCTTGACCGGCATTCCCCTCCCCGGCCGGCCGCAGCGCATCGACGTCTCGGTCTCCGTGCGCCCCACCGGCGCGGGCGGCCGCCCCGGCCTCGGGCTGCTGCTGCGCGACCGGTTCGGCATCACGTACCGGGCCGCGATGGTGCAGCTCCCGGAGAGCGGCGACGCCACCGTGTCGGTGCACCTCGGTGCGATGCTCGGCGCCCCCATCGGGTCGGCCGCCACCCCGCTCAGCCTGGCCGGGCTCGTGTTCTCGTACGACCGGGAAGGCCCGCTCCCCGGTACCGATCCGGGCGCCGGCCCCGGCCCCGGCCCCGGCAAGCCCGGCGACACGGTCAAGATCTTCGACGAGCTGACCGTCCGCGGCCTCGCCGTCGCGCAGACCCGGGACGGTGCGGCGGCGCCGGTCGCGGTGCCCGCACCCGACTGGAAGCTGTCCGCCCCGCCGCTCAACGACGGGTCACCGGCCGCCGAGCTGCTCGCTGGCGCCGAGCCGTCGCCGGGTGGTGTCCCGGCCCTGGTCAAGCTGCGCTACCGGGACGGTTCCGGCGAACTCGGCGGCGTCCAGGCCGGCCTGACGCCGGGGCCCGCTCCGGCCGCCGAGATTCCGGGGATCGCCACCCGGGCGTACCTGTCCGCCATCGGCGCGGCCGTGGGCGATCTGGTACCGGTCAAGCTCGCTGAGGTCACCCTGCCGGTCCGGGTCACCGCCGCGATCGACTCCCTGCCCGTGGCCGGCGACACCGCGATCGCCGTCGACCTGGCCACCGCGGGCGGGCTGCTCGCGGCGAGCGGCCGGGAGCTTCCGATGCCCGGTGAGTGGTGGCTGCCGGCCGCCTCCGCCGACGACCGGGCCCCGGCCCGCGCCGCCGCGGAACTGCGCTCCGGCGCCGGCTCCCAACAGGTGCGGCTGCGCGAGGAGGTGGCCGCGACCCTGCTGGACGATCCGCTCAGCGCGGGCCCGCAGGGAGCCCTGGCCGCGCTCGCGGTGGCCTGCGCGGTGCTCGCGGCGATCGGTTTCGCCGCCTCCGCCGCGGCCGCCGCCCGTGAGCGGACCCGGGAGTTCTCGGTGCTGACGGCGCTGGGTGCCCGGCGGCGGGACCTGGCCCGGACGGCCACCGCCGAGAGCTGCCTGCTGGTGGGGCTCGCCGCCGTGGTCGGGGTGGGGCTGGGCGTGGTCATCGTCCACCTCGTCGTACCGCTGACCGTGCTCACCCCGGCCGCCGGCCGCCCGGAGCCCGGGGTGTTGGTGGACCTGCCCGCGGTGCGGACCCTGCTGCTCGCCGCCGCCATCGCCGCCGTACCGCTGCTGTCCGCGGTCTTCGGCGGCCGGCGCCATCAGAACCGCTCGAAGCCGGCCGACCGGCTGCGGCACGTGGAGGACATATGACCGGGCCGGACGCGACCAACGCCGACCGGCGCGCCCCGGGCGGGACCGGCCCACAGGCACCGCAGGGGTCCCCCTCCCGGGCTCTGGCGCCGCCCGCGCCCTGGGTACGGACCCGGCTGCGCGCCACCCCGCTGAGCGCCCTGCTCGGTGCGGCCCTGGCCTTCGTCGCCGTCCTGCTCGCAGCGGCCCTGCCGCGTGCCACGGACCGGGGCACCGACCAGGCGCTGCGATCCTTCCTGGAGTCGCGCGGGCCGAGCCAGACCAGCCTGTACGTCAGTGCGCGCCCCCGCCACGGGGAGCGGAGCGCGCAGAACCTGGACGAGGTACTGGCGACCCTGGTCTCCCGTACCGCCCCGGGTTTCGCCGTCGCCCCCGCCGGACCCGTCCACGGGTCCTCCGCGGGTGCCCGGCCGCTGGCCAACCCCGGTCTGACCGCACCCGACGGGGTCCCGCCCCGGCTGGGCCTGCACCACCTTCGCACGGCCCGGGAGCACGTCCGCCTGGTGGAGGGACACTGGCCGGGCGCGCCCGCCCCCGCGCCAGGCAGTCCCGCGGCCGGCAGTCCCGCACCAGGCAGTCCCGTGCCCGTCGCGCTGTCGCAGAGCGCGGCGAAGACCCTCGGCATCCGGGTCGGCATGGTGCTGGAGACCACGACCGGCCAGGCCATGACCACGACGAAGGCCGAGGTCGTCGGTCTGTACGCCGCGAACGACGACGCCGAGGACTACTGGACCGACTTCAGCTGCCTCCTGCGTGCCTGCCTCTCCGTGACCACGAAAGGTCTTCCGGAGACGTTCTGGGTCACCGACGCCCTCGTCGGCGCGGAGGCACTCGACCGGCTCCCCGAATGGGGCGAGACGCACAGTACGGACTTCTGGCGGATCCCGGTGGACACCGGGATGCTGCGCACCGACCGACTCACCGCCACGGCCAAGGCCGTGGCCTCCTACGTGACCGGCCCGACCGCCGCACGCCTGGCCCAGGAGACCCACCGGCAGGACCTGCGGATCGCCTCTCACCTCCCCGAGCAGTTCACCCTTGCCGAGGCCCGGCGCCAGGCCGCGGCACCGCTCGCCGCGATGGGCCCGGCCGGGGTGGCCGGAGTGGCGTTCGTGGTGTTCTGCCTGGCGGCCGGGCTCGCCGGGGACCGGCGGGAGTCCGAACTGCGGCTCCTGCTGGCCCGCGGCGGTTCCCGCGCGGGCATCGTGCGCCGGCTGCTCGCGGAGAACGCCGTCACCGTCCTGCCCGCCGCCGCGCTCGCGACGGCGCTCGCCGTGGTCCTGCTGCCGACCCCCCGCTCCGCGGGCACCGTGCTGGCCGCTTCGGCCGCCACGCTCCTGGCGCTGCTGGCCGTCCCGGTACGCGTCTTCGTGCTGCTGTCGCCGAAGCGCCGGCCGGGGCCCCGGCGGCGGCTGGTCACCGAGCTGCTCGCCCTGGCGGCCACCGCAGCCGCCGTGTTCGAGGTCCGCTCGCGCGGGGTCGCCCCGGCCGGCGCCGGGGTGGATCCGCTGCTGATCGCCGCCCCGCTGCTGCTCGCGCTCTGCGGCGGCCTGCTGCTGGCCCGGGTCCAGCCCGCCCTGGTCGGGGCTCTGGCCCGGGCGGCCGGGCGGGGCCCGGGGCTGATCGGCTTCCTCGGGCTGGCGCGCGCCGCGCGGGGCACCGGGGGCCGGGCCCGTCCGTCCGTACTGCCGCTGATCGCGATGCTGCTGGCCGTCACCACCGGGGGCTTCGGCGCCACGGTACTGACCGCGATGGCCGACGCCCGCTTCACAGCGGCCCGCGCGGCCGTCGGCGGGGACGCGCGGCTCTCGGCGCCCCGCGGCACCCTCCCGGACGCCCTGACGTCGGCGGCGGCCGCGCTGCCCGGCGTACGGTCCTCCGTGAAGGTGTGGACCGACGACCATGTGGTCCTCTACGGCACCAAAGCGGGCAGCTCCCAGATCTCCGTGGTCGTCGCGGACCCGGTGGAGTACGCGAAACTGTCGGCGGCGGCCGGGAGCGGCCGGTTCGATCCGGCGCTCCTGGCGACCGGCGCCGCCGGCACCTCGGGCGCGACGGTGCCCGCGCTGATCAGCCGGGACCTCGCCGACGACGACACCTCCGACTACCGGCTGTTGCTCGCAAACGGCGGGGAGCTGAAAATCACGACGGTCGGAGTGGTCGACGGCACCCCCGCCCGGCCCGGCGCCAAGTACGCCACCGTGGTGCTGCCCGCCGCCCAAGTGCTGGCCGCCGTACCGCAGATGGGTCTGCCCAACGACTGGTTCGCGCTCGGCACGGTCGACCGGCACCGGCTGGAGCAGGCGGTCCGCACCGCGGACCCGGCGGCCGGCGAGGAGCACTACCGCGTCCGCACCAGCCGTGCCGTGGCCGCCGAACTGGGCTCCGACCCGCTCCAGCGCTCCGCCGAGCGGCTCTTCTGGGCCTCGCTGGCCGCAGCCGCGGGCTTCGCGCTGCTGGCGGTCCTGCTGACCCTGGTCCGGGCCGCCCCCGACCGGGCCGCACTGCTGGCGCGGCTGCGCACCATGGGGCTGCGCCCCCGGCAGGGGGTCCTGCTGATCCTGGCGGAGTCGGTACCCCTGGCCCTGGCCGCCGCGCTCGGCGGCGCACTGCTCGCGGCGGGCGCCGTGGCGCTGCTGGGCCCGGCCGTGGACCTGTCCACGCTGGTCGGCACGCCGGTGCCGGCCGGTCTGCCGGTCCTCCTCAGGCCCGTACTGACCCAGGTACTGGGCCTGGCCGTCCTCGTCGCGGGGGCCGTGCTCGCGGAGGCGGCGATCTCCGGCAGACGACAGATCACGACCGAGTTGAGAGCGGGAGACCAGCGGTGAACAGCGATCAGCCCACCTACGAGGAGCTGCGGCGGCAGGCTCTGGCCGCCGCCGAGCCCCGCCGGCACGGCGCGGACACGGCCATCGCCTGCGACCGCCTGGTGCGGATCTTCAGCACGGACGGGGTCGAGGTCCAGGCCCTGCAGGGGCTGGAACTGACCGTGGCCCAGGGCGATCTGATGGCCCTGGTCGGCGCGTCCGGCAGCGGAAAGTCCACGCTCCTGAACATTCTCGCGGGACTGGACGTGCCCACGGCCGGCACCGCCAGCGTCGGCGGCTACGACCTGCTGGAGATGTCGGCGCGCGACCGGCTGCGCTACCGGCGCGAGGCGGTCGGTTTCGTCTGGCAGCAGACGGCCCGCAACCTGTTGCCCTTCCTGACGGCGGCGCAGAACATCGCCCTGCCCATGCAGTTGAAGGGCGGCCGGCGCGCTGCCGCCAAGCGCCACGCGGTCCGGACCGGTGAGCTCCTCGAAGCGCTGGAGATCGGCGATCTGGCGGACCGCCGCCCCGCCGAGCTCTCCGGCGGCCAGCAGCAGCGCGTGGCCATCGCGGTGGCGATGGCCAACGATCCGGCGGTGCTGCTCGCCGACGAGCCGACCGGTGAGCTGGACTCCGAGACGGGCGGGGCGATCTTCGAGGCCTTCCGCACCGTCAACCGGGAACTGGGCGCGACCGTGGTCATCGTGACCCACGACCCGCTCGTCGCGGGCGAGGTCCGGCGCACGGTGGCGATGCGCGACGGCCGCACCAGCAGCGAGGTGCTGCGCCGTACGGTCACCGACGAGCACGGCGCCGAGTCGGTGAGCGAGCGCGAGTACGTGATGCTCGACCGCACGGGGCGCGTACAGCTCCCGCAGAAGTTCCTGGAGGCCCTGGGCATGGAACACCGGGTGGCGGTGGACCTGGCGGCGGACCACATCGAGCTGCGCCCGGACGACGCGACCGCCACGACGGCGGACGGCGGCGGCGTGCAGAAGTCCGCCGCGGGCTGAGACACCCGGGGATCCCGGTTCGGTCTCCCCGGGGCCCCGTTCAGCCCGTGCGTCGCTTCCGGGCCGCCTCGTCCGCGTCCTCGCGGATGTAGCGGAACATCCGGATCAGGGGCTCTCCGGGGAAGACCTCGCGGACGGGTTCGCAGTCCTGGAGCCGGAAAGGCATTGGGTCGACCGGAGTCAGGCTGATGATCAAGGGCTGGATCCCGGCCTGGTGGTAGGCCTCCAGTTTGTGGTGGCCGTCCAGGAGGTAGGCGGCGATGGAGTCCTCGGCGGGGCTCAGGGCCACCAGCGCGGGCCGGGCTCCTGCCCGGATCCGCCGCACGTACTCGCGTACGGCGTCCCTGTCGGGCGGCGGCCAGCGGTCGGTGGTGAGGAGGGTGAGCTCCTCTTCCGGATACCAGCTCTCGATGTGCCCGGAGCGCGGGTGGACCAGGCGCAGCAGGTGTGGGGCCGGGGCGGCGGTCATCGTGTAACGGCCCGGGGTGAGGAGGCGGAGCAGGGGCCGCAGCAGCTCCGGGTCGGGCGGCAGGAAGCTCCCGGTGAGCGGATCGACGGCGAGCTCCGGGGCGGCCAGCCATGCGGTGAGCGCCTTGGCCTCCGCCGTGGTGGGAGCGTCCGTGCCGGTGGCGCGCGAGGCCAGCCAGCCGATGCTGCCGCAGCAGTCGTTACCCTCCAGGAGGACGGGCCGGCCCCCGAGGAGAAGCAGGCTGGCGCCGTCGTCCCCGGTGACTTCTATGAGACCGAGGCCGTCGGGGACCTCGCAGACGACGACGGGATCGGTGGACATGGGCCGAGTCTGCCAGAGTGCGGGCCGGGAGAGAGAAGGGTTTTGAGATGGCGGTCGAGCCGTGGGTGACCTGTCTGGTCAACGGCATTCTGTACAACGCGATGTTCCACAGCGACGGTTCGGCGCTCGACGACGATCTGGTCCGGCACTACGCCGTCGCTCTGCGGTTGAGCCCCATCAGCGACGAACCGCTGCGCCGGCAGGCGGCGGGCCTGCGCGCGGCCGTCGCCTCCGACGAGGTGCTCGCCTCGACGTTCGAGCCGTATCCGGGATGGCGCCCGTACGACGAGGCCGAGTTCCGCGCGTTCCTGACCCGCCTCGCGGACGCCGTAGACGAGAGCATCGGCCCGGACGACCCCGGGCTCCCCGATGCGCCCGCTTTCCCCGGTGCGCCCGGTCTCCCCAGTGCGCCCGGTCTCCCCGATGCGCAGGAGGCCCCGCGCCCGAGGGGGTTGCGCGCCCTCCTGCGCCGCCTGCGGTGAACCCGGCTGGCACCGGCCGGCCGAACCGGGCGCCGGGCACGTGCCCCCGGTCCGCGCGGCGCGCCTCCCGGTGAACCTCCTGGCGCGCGTCACTTCCGTGGCCCGGGTGTCGTTAGGCGCTCGGGGTTGACTCGGGGGTCGAAGGGATGACGGAATGCGGCAGTTTCCTCTGGAGATGCACCACATGGCACCCGGCCGGGTCGTCGAGTGGCGGTTGCGGTCCACGGCCGGGGTGCAGTCCCCCGGCCCGGACGGCGCGGCGGACAGGAGGGCCTCCTTCAACCAGGACAAGCACTTCACCGTCGCCGAGGAGAGCCGCGCGGCCGACGATCCGACCGCGTCGTGGATCGCCGTCACCTTCGAGGTCGCGGGCCCGCTCGACGAGGAGGCCCTGACCGGCTCCCTGCTGGCGTTCGTACGCCGCCACGAAGTACTGCGCTGCGAATTCCGGCGCCTGGCAGGAGAGTTGGCCTGCGCTCCGATCCCCGCCGCCGAACTGACCCTGGACGCCGTCCAGGTCGCCGGCTTCGACCGCACCGAGGAACTGACCGGCTTCCTGGTGGAGCGGTTCAAGCGGAGCATCGACACGCTGTCCTGGCCGCTGTTCACGATGGGCGCCGTACTGCGCGAGGATTCGGCGACCGTCTACCTGGCCTTCGACCACATCGTCTGCGACGGCATGTCGATGCCGATCGTGGTCCAGGAGGTCGAGAGCGGCTACGAGGCCCTGTGCCGCGGTGAGTTGCCCGACCCGGCGCCCGCGCCGAGCTATCTCGACTTCGCCGAGGAGCAGCGCTCCCGCTACCTCTCCATCGAGGCGGACGACGAACGGCTCGGCTACTGGAAGGAGTTCATGGCGAGCGGCGGTGGCGAGTTCTTCCCGCGCTTCCCCCTCGAACTGGGTGTCGAACCGGGCCGGATGTACTCGATCGTGAACGAGGCCTCCCCGCTGCTGGACGACGCCGAGGCGGAGGTCTTCGAGAAGGCCTGCCTGGCGGTGGACGGCAAGCCGTTCATGGGCGTACTCGCCGCCGTCGCGGTCTGCCTGCGCGAGGCGGGCGGGCCGGGGGTCTACCGGGGGTTCATGCCGGTGAGCGAGCGCGGCCGGGCGGGGTGGGGCAACTCGGTGGGCTGGTTCGTGAACACCATGCCCATCGAGTTCGACGCCTCGCCGGGCCGGGACTTCGAGCAGGTCATGTCCTCGGTACGGGCCGGCTTCAACGAGATGATCGGCCATATCGACGTACCGTTCGTCCGGGCCTGGGAGCTGCTCGCGCCCCGCGAGTTCGCCGCCCGCTCCTGGCCGTACCCGGTGAACTTCTTCTCGTACATCGACATGCGCAAGTGCCCGGGCGCCGAGCGGCACGAGGACTGGCGGCCCACCTCCCACGTGTGGTCGGCCCAGGCGAACGGCGCCTGCTCCTGGTTCCAGCGGGACGCGGACGGGCTGCACATGAACTCGATCTACTCGGACACCCCCGCCGCCCGCCGCACCATGGGCGGCTTCCTGGAGGCCCTGCGCGAGACGGTCCGGGAGATCGCCCGCCACGGCTCGCTCCGCCGCCCCATCGCGCTGACCCCGCCGCGCAGGCCCGAGCCGACCCCGCTCGACGTGGCGGCGTTCGCCCGCCGCGGCTGATCCGGGTCGCGTCTGATCCGGCTCGCGTCTGACCCGGGTCGCGGCTGACGGCGGCGGGTCTCAGAGGCGGGCCGCGCGGGCGCGCAGCAGGGCCTGTTCCCGGGCGTTGCGCGTGAGCGAGGCGGCGCGTTCGAACTCCGCCCGGGCCTCCGCCGGGCGGCCGAGCCGCTCCAGCAGGTCGCCCCGTACGCTCGGCAGCAAATGGTAGGAGCGCAGGGCCGGTTCCGCCGTCAGGGCGTCGACCAGGGGGAGCGCCGCCGCCGGGCCCTCGGCCATCGAGACGGCGACGGCCCGGTTGAGCTCGATCACCGGTGACGGGATCAGCAGGACGAGCCGTCCGTAGAGGGCGGCGATCGTGGGCCAGTCGGTGTCCTCGTAGCGGACGGCGTCGGCGTGACAGCCGGCGATGGCGGCCTGGAGCGAGTAGGGTCCGACGCCCGCCCGGTGCAGGGCTTCGACGCCGCGACGGATCAGCAGGCGGTTCCACTTGGACCGGTTCTGGTCGGCCAGGAGCACCGGCTCCCCGTCCGGTCCGGTGCGAGTGGCGATCCGCGAGGCCTGGAACTCCAGCAGCGCCGCCAGGCCGTGCACTTCGGGTTCCTTGGGCATCAGGCCGGCCAGGACCCGGGCGAGGCGCAGGGCGTCCTCGCACAGGGCGGGGCGGACGAGGTCGTCGCCGGCCGTGGCCGAGTAGCCCTCGTTGAAGACGAGGTAGATGACCTCCAGGACGGAGGCGAGGCGCTCTTCGCGGTCGGCTCCGTACGGGACCTCGAAGGGCACTGCCGCCTTCGCGAGCGCCCGCTTCGCCCGGACGATCCGCTGGGCGACCGTCGGTTCGGGGCAGAGGAAGGCGCGGGCGATCTCCTGGGTCGTCAGGCCGCCCATCAGCCGCAGGGTCAGGGCGATCCGGGCATCGGTGGCGAGTACGGGGTGGCAGGCGGTGAAGATCAGCCGCAGCAGGTCGTCGTCGATGGACTCGGGGTCCGCGAGCGCGCCCTCCTCCTCGGGCGGCGGGACGTCCTCCAGGGCGCGGCCCACCTCGGCGAGCTTGCGCGCGTAGGTCTCCTTGCGGCGGACGAGGTCGATGGCCCGGTGTTTGGCGGTGGCCATCAGCCAGGCCCCCGGCTTGTCGGGCACCCCGGAGGCCGGCCACTGCTCCAGCGCCGCGACGAGCGCGTCCTGGGTGATCTCCTCGGCGATGCCGAGGTCGCGCACGATCCGGGCGACGCCCGCGATGATCCGCGCGGACTCGATCCTGAACACCGCTTCGACCGCTCGGGTCGTACTCACTGCCGTCACGGCTACCCATCAGAGCAGCCGTGACGAGGCAGGGCAAACGGCGCGGGATGGCGCGGCGCGGCGCCGGCCGTCAGCTTCCGTCGAGCTGACGGAGCTCGGCGCCGACCGTCCAGTTCTCGGGGTGGATCTCCAGGAAGCGCTTGGTCCACTCCAGCGCCTCGTCCTTGTCCTTGCACTGCATGAGGGCGTACCCGCCGACGACCTCCTTGGTCTCGGTGAAGGGCCCGTCGGTGTAGCTGAGCTTCCCACCGGACCAGGTGACCCGGGTGCCTTCGGAGGTGGGGAGCAGGCCGGCGGTGTCGAGCATGACCCCGGCCTTGGTGATCTCCTCCATGAGCGCGCCCATGCGGTCGTTGAAGTCGGCCGGGAAGGGGGTGTCGGGGGTGAGGCTCTGCTCGTCGATGCGGATGAGCGAAAGGAAGCGCGGCATGGTGACTCCTCGGTGGTGGAGGACGGGGGTGTTCCCCGCCTCTCACCCCTGCGTCGAACGGGAGACGCCGGGATCGACAGCTTCCCGGAAAAATCTTCGGAGATTTTCGGGGCGCGCTCGGCGGCACGGATTCCGGGCGCCGGCCCCCGCCGGGCTACCGGCGAGTAGGATCGCCGGGCCCCAGGCCCCTCCGAGAGGATCCCCGATGCCGCGCACACCTTCCTCCCCGCTCCTGCTCGCCGGCCTGCTGGCGGGCGCGGCAGTGGCGCACGCGGTCGCCCCCAAGCAGTTCGACGCGACCGTGCCGCGCTCACTGCCCGGCAGCCCGCGCCAGTGGACGTACGCGAGCGGCGTGGTGGAGCTCGCGCTCGCGGCCGGGGTGGCCCACCCGCGCACCCGACGGGTCGCGGCGCTGGCGACGGCGGCGTTCTTCGTCGGCGTGTTCCCCGCCAACGTCAAGATGGCCGCCGACGCCCGCCACCGCTCCCCCGCCCTGCGGACCGTGGCGCTGGCCCGGCTTCCCCTCCAGGTCCCGCTGGTGCTCTGGGCCCGCAAGGTCGGCCGGAACGCGGCGGGCTGAGGCCACCCGGACAGGCCCGGACACGGCTGCCCGACGGCCCGGCACCCGATGGCCCGGCACACCGACGGGGCTGCCCCGGTACCCCTCCGCCCCGGCGTCAGCGGCTGTCGCCGGTCCAGTCCCAGTGACCGGGATCGGCGGCGCGGCGGCGGTAGTGAGCCCGGCCGCCGGGCCCGTACCGCCCTATCTCCGTGGGGAGCCGGGCCTCTTCGGCGAGCTGCGCGCCGCTCCAGCCCGTGATGTCGAGCAGCAGTCCGTCGAGGGGACCGCCCACGAGCTCTCCGTAGGCGTGCCCCGGGAGCGGACCCGGGTCGGGGTCGTCGTGGTCGGCGCCGTAGACCCGGCGCCGGAGCATCCTGTCGTCCATACCGGTCAGCTTCACAGACGGCACTGACAACGCCCCGGTGGGCCGAGCGGCGATGATGGGAGCCGTTCGGATCGCACGGCACACGAAGCGGAGCACCATCCATGGCACGTCGGGTACACCAGCCACTGGAGGACCAGGAGTTCGACTTCATCGTCGGCATGACGGACGGGCCGGTGCTCGCCTACTTCTGCGGGAGCTGGCCCAAGGCCCTGGGGCCCTGCCGCGCGATGGACGCGGTCGTCGCCGATCTGGCGCAGGAGTACGGGACCCGGCTGACGGCGGTGCGCGTGGACATCACCCGCTGTCCTGCGCAGACCAAGCGGTACGAGGTGACGGTGGCCCCGACGGCCGTCCTCATCGCCGGCGGCGAACCGGTGGCCACCCGGACCGGCACGATGACGGCCGAGGAGTTCCGGGTGTTCCTCGACGCCCACCTCTGAGCACGCCTCCACGGGCGGTCGGCGTTTCCCACGTATGGCCAGGCGGGGCCGGCTTTGCCAGGGCCCATGCCGACCCATGCGGCCTTGGCGGCGGTTGGTCGGGTGGATCGGTTGTGGTGGCTTACGCGCTTCGGGCTCGAACGCCGCCACACTCACGGCAGGGCGCCCCGCAGCCGTGCACCCAGTGGGCGATCTTGTCCCGTTTGGCAGAGAATCGCCATGACGTACACCCTCACCCGATGTCGGCATGCGCGGATCGGCGATCCGAAGGTCGTGGGATATGGCACCTACAACGCTCCAGGGCGCGGAACGGACCGGGTCCCCGCCCGCCCGGGAGGATCCCGGGGCGCGGACGACGGAAGAGCGGTCACCCACCCCGGAGGAGCTCGTGTCCGTCCGGATGACCGCGGCCCGGCTGAAGGTGGCCTACCCGTCGGTCGACGCGGACACCGTGGAGGCGACGGTCGAGGCCGCGTACGACGCGTTCCGGCAGGCCAGGGTCAGGAAGTACGTCCCGATCCTGGCGGAACGCCGGTCCCGGAAGGCGCTCGCCGCCGCCACCGGAAGCACCCCGGACACAGCGGGGGACGGGCCGTGACCGCCGGGGGCCGGGGAAGGGACGAGCGCTGATGTCCGACCGCAGAGCCGAACGCATCGCGGACTTCATCGAGCCGCTACGAGTGCGACCAGGGTCGAAGGTGCGTCTGGGACGGGACTTCGATCCCCGCTACAAGGCCGGCATGAAGAAGCGGGACGGGACCGAACTGCTGCGGACCGGGGTGTCGCTGCTCGCCGAGTACCAGGAGCGGCTGGCGGCCCAGGACACGTACGGCGTGGTGCTCTGCCTCCAGGCGCTCGACGCCGGGGGCAAGGACGGGACGATCCGGCACGTGATGAGCGGCGTCAACCCCCAGGGCGTTCGGGTCAGCAGCTTCAAGGTGCCGTCCTCCGAGGAGCTCGACCACGACTACCTGTGGCGTTACGGCCGGCGACTGCCCCAGCGCGGCGAGATCGCCATCTTCAACCGCTCGCACTACGAGGAGGTCCTCGTCGTACGGGTCCACCCCGAAGTCCTCCTGCGGCAGAAGCTGCCGCAGGACGTGCTCGGGCCGGGCATCTGGGACCGGCGCTACCGGGAGATCAACCGCTGGGAGCATTACCTCACGGACAACGGGTTCAAGGTGGTCAAGATCTTCCTGAACCTGTCCAAGGAGGAGCAGCGCACCCGCTTCCTGAAACGGATCGACCTGCCGGAGAAGAACTGGAAGTTCTCCGCCGCCGACGTCCGGGAGCGGCGCCGGTGGGACGACTACCAGGAGGCGTTCTCCGAGATGCTGTCGGCCACGAGCACGAAGTGGGCGCCGTGGTACGTCGTGCCGGCGGACCGGAAGTGGTTCGCACGGATCTGCGCCGCGGCGGTCCTCGCGCACACCCTGATGGACATCGATCCGCAGTACCCCGATGTGGGCGAGGAGGCCCGCAAGGATCTCCTGGTCACGAAGCGGAGCCTGGAGCGGGAGGCTCCGGCCGGAGCCGAGGCCGATCCGTACACCGCCCGGCACGGCAAGCCGAGCAGCAAGCCGAAGAAGAAGCGTGGCTAGCGGCCCTCGGACGGCGAGCGGCGGGCCCGGATGCGTCCGCGGCCCCGGATCGGAGGCACAACCATGACGGTGCAGTCGGATTCCCTCGCGGAACAGCCCGGGGATGCCGGGGACGGCTGGTACGCACGCTCCCCCGAGGAGGTCATGGCGGCGTTCGGCGTCGATCCCGCGGCCGGCCTGTCGGCGGCGCGGGCCGCGGAGCTCCTGGCCGCGCACGGCCCGAACGCCCTGCCCGAGGAGGAGCGGCCCCCGGCCTGGCGCCGCTTCCTCGCCCAGTACCGCAGTTACATGCAGATCGTCCTGGTTGCGGCGGCGATCGTCTCGCTGGTCATCCAGGAGTGGACCACCGCGATCCTGTTGATCGTACTGACGCTGCTGAACGCGGTGGTGGGCCTGCGCCAGGAGGGCAAGGCCGAGAGCGCCATGAACGCGCTGAAGTCGATGATGAAGGCGACGGCCCGGGTGCGCAGGGACGGCAGGGAGGCCGAGATCCCCTCCGAGCAGCTCGTGGACGGAGATGTCGTGCTCATCTCCGCCGGGGACCAGGTACCGGCGGACGGACGTCTCGTCGAGGCCAGCGCCCTGCAGATCGACGAGTCGGCGCTGACCGGTGAGAGCGTTCCCGCCGCGAAGGAGACCGGCCCGCTGCCGGCCGGCGCGAGGTCGCCCGGCGACCAGACCAACACCGCGTTCATGAACACCCCGGTCACCCATGGCAGCGGTGTCATGATCGTCACGGCGACCGGTGCGGACACCGAGCTCGGCAAGATCTCCGGCATGCTGTCGGCCACCGAGAGGGAAGTGCCGCCGCTGACCAGGGAGCTCGACCGGCTGACCCTGTGGATCACGGGGGCGGCGGGCCTCACCATGATCGTGATGTTCGCCCTGGGGCGGCAGCGGGACCAGGCCTGGGACGTCCTGTTCGTCAGCGCGGTCTCGCTGGCCATCGCGGCCATTCCCGAGGCCCTGCCGACCGTGACGCAGGCGATCCTGTCCGTCGGGAGCCTGAACCTGGCGAAGCGGAACGCCATCGTCAAGGAACTGCCGTCGGTGGAGACGCTGGCGTTCACGTCGGCCATCAACTCGGACAAGACCGGCACCCTGACGATGAACCAGATGACCGCCGTCGAAGTGCTGAGCCCCACCGACCGGTACACGGTGTCGGGCACGGGCTACGGCCTGGAGGGCAAGATCCACCACGCCGCCGGGTCCGCCGCGGGGATCGAGGACGCGATCCTGCCGTACGTGGTGGCCAGCGACGCCAAGCTGGTGGGCGGCGAGGTGGTGGGCGATCCGACCGAAGGGGCACTGCTGGTGCTCGCGCACAAGGCCGGCCTGGACACCGACGCCACCAGGGACGCCCTCCCCCGGCTCGCCACGCTGCCGTTCGACCCCGAGTACAAGCTGATGGCCACCTTCCACTCGGCCGTCGACGCCTCCGGGCGGCAGGTCGTGCGCTGCTTCGTCAAAGGGGCGGCCCCCGCGGTGATGGGGCGGGCCGCCACCGCGCTCGCGGCGGGCGAGACCGTCCCGTGGGACACCGACCTGGTCCGCCGTGCCGAGGCGCAGAACGAGCGGATGGGCGGCGAGGGGCGGCGGGTGATGGCCGCGGCCACGCGTGACCTGGACCCGGACGGCTTCGACCCGGAGGGCGACCTGCTCGCGTACGTCACCGAACTGCGGATGACCAGTCTCGTCGGCATGGTCGACCCGCCCCGTGAGGAGGCCGGGGCCGCAGTGGCCGACGCACAGGCGGCGCACATCCGGGTCCGCCTGGTGACCGGCGACGACGTCACGACCGGGGCGGCGATCGCCCGGCAGATCGGGATCCCCGGCGAGGCCGTGCTCGGCTCCGAATTCGCCGCCATGAGCGAGGAGGAGCAGCTCGCCCGCATCGAGGGGATCGGAGTGGTGGGGCGGGTCGCCCCGGAGCACAAGGTGCTGCTCGCGAACACGCTCAAGAAGAAGGGCGAGGTCGTGGCGATGACCGGGGACGGCGTCAACGACGCGCCCGCCATC
This sequence comes from Streptomyces sp. GL_148, assembly GCF_057834205.1. Lineage (NCBI taxonomy): Bacteria > Bacillati > Actinomycetota > Actinomycetes > Kitasatosporales > Streptomycetaceae > Streptomyces > Streptomyces sp. GL_148. The sequence continues at coordinate 696,507 of NZ_CM174396.1, forward strand.
AAGGCCGCCGACATCGGCATCGCCATGGGCAGCGGCACGGACGTGGCGAAGAACGCCGGACGCATGATCCTCTCCGACGACAACTTCGCCACGATCGTCTACGCCGTCGAGCAGGGCCGGACGATCTACGACAACCTCACCAAGTACATCCGGTTCGTGCTGCTCCTGCTGGTCACGTTCGTGCTGACGTTCCTCGGGGCCACCGTCTTCAACATCGCCGCGGGTGAGCCCTTCACCCCTCCGCAGGTGCTGTGGATCCACTTCGTCGTCAACGCCTCGTTCGGCTTCGCGCTCGGCTTCGACCGCGAAAGCGCCGGCCTCATGCGGCGCAGGCCGCGCCCGCGCGGGGAATCGGTGCTCACGCGGCCCGTGCTCATCACGGTCGGGCTGGGCGGGCTGGCGATCACCGTTCTCCTGCTCGGGCTGATCCGGCTCGGCCAGAGCCATTACGACAGCGTCGCGGCGGGCCAGTCGATCGCGTTCACGGCCTTCTCCCTCTGCCTGATCGTGGCGGCGTTCGAGTGCCGCAGCGAGACGGAATCCGTGCTGACGGCCTCGACGTTCGACAGCAAGCAGATGAACTGGGTGGCCTTGGCCCAGCTCGTGCTCTCCGTGCTCGTCACCCAGATGGACGGCTTCCAGCGGATCCTCGGGACGACCGAGATCGACGCGCGGCAGTTCGGCTGGGCACTGCTGGCCGCCGTCGCCCTCCTGCTCGTATGGGAGCTGGGCAAGTTCGTGGCCCGCCGGTCGAGGACTACGTGAGGAAGGCCGGCCCGTGACGAACCGGCACGACGGGCACGGGGTGCTCTCCCGCTTCCGGGCAGTTCCCGGGATCCGCGCGGTGTCGTCCTACCGGCGCGAGTGGCTGCCCAAGGACCTGGTCGCAGGTGTCGTCCTGACCACGCTGCTGGTGCCGCAGGGCATGGCCTACGCCGAGCTGGCGGGCCTGCCGGCCGTCACCGGCCTCTACACGACGATCCTCTGCATGCTCGGGTACGCGGTGTTCGGGCCCTCCCGGATCCTGGTGCTCGGCCCGGACTCCTCCCTGGGCCCGATGATCGCCGCCACCGTGCTGCCCCTGGTGGCGGCCGACGGAGATCCCGAACGGGCCGTCGCGCTCGCGTCGATGCTCGCGGTCATGGTGGCGGCCATCATGATCCTGGCCTCGGTGGGGAAGCTCGGCTTCGTCGCCGACCTCATCTCCAAACCGACGATGATCGGCTACATGAACGGCCTGGCCCTGACCATTCTCATCGGCCAGCTCCCCAAGCTGCTCGGCTTCAAGGTCGAGGCGGACAACCTGATCGGCGAGTGCGCCGGGCTCGTGAGGAAGATCGCCGACGGGGCGGTGGTACCGGCCGCCGCCGCCGTGGGCCTCGGCGGGATCGCTCTGATCCTGGTCCTGCAGCGCTTCCTGCCGAAGGTTCCCGCGGTGCTGGTGATGGTGGTCCTGGCGATCGCCGCGGCCGCCGTCCTCGACCTGGACGAGCACGGCGTGGGCCTGGTCGGCGTACTGCCCGAGGGCTTCCCGCCGTTCACGCTCCCCAGGGTGGAGCTCGCCGACCTCGCACCGCTCCTCGGCGGTGCGCTGGGCATCGCCCTGGTGTCGCTGGCCGACACGATCTCCAACGCGTCCGCCTTCGCGGCCCGCACCGGCCAGGAGGTCCGCGGCAACCAGGAGATGGCGGGCGTCGGTGCGGCCAACCTGGCGGCCGCCCTCTTCCAGGGCTTCCCCGTCAGCAGCAGCGGGTCCCGGACGGCGGTGGCGGAGCGGGCCGGCGCCCGGAGCCAGCTCACCGGGGTCGTCGGGGCGGCGCTCATCATCCTCATGCTCGTGGTGGTGCCGGGCCTGTTCCGCGACCTCCCCCAGCCGGCCCTCGCGGCCGTGGTCATCACCGCGTCGCTGTCGCTGGCCGACGTACCAGGAGCCGTACGGCTGTGGCACCAGCGCCGGGCGGAGTTCCTGCTCTGCTTCGCGGCCTTCGTCGGCGTGGCCCTGCTCGGCGTGCTGCCCGGCATCGCGATCGCCGTGGCCCTGTCCGTACTCAACGTCTTCCGGCGGGCCTGGTGGCCGTACGACACCGTGCTGGGGCGGGTCCGGGGTCTGGAGGGCTATCACGACATCCGCTCGTACCCGCACGCCGAGCAGTTGCCGGGCCTGGTGATCTACCGGTTCGACGCCCCGCTCTTCTTCGCCAACGCCAAGAACTTCCGGGACGAGGTCAGGCGGCTGGCCGGGGCGGACCCGCGGCCGAGCTGGATCGTGGTCGCGGCGGAGCCGATGACGGACGTGGACACCACCGCCGCCGACATCCTGGAAGAGCTCGACGAGGCTCTCAACGCGAACGGCGTACACCTCGTGTTCGCCGAACTCAAGGACCCGGTGCGACAGAAGATCGAGGCCTACGAACTCACGCGGACCCTCGACCCCCGGCACTTCTTCCCCACCGTGGAGGCCGCGGTCGCCGCCTTCCGGCTGCGCACCGGAGCACAGTGGACCGCACTCGGCACCGACGGGAACGGTCTCCCGCCCACCGGCCCGACATGACGGCCCGAGCCCCGGATGGCACGACCGAAGGAGCAGGGGCACGATGGCCGTGGAGGACGCCATGAGCCAGGACCCGCCGGTCTCTCCCGCACAGGAGCGACCGGCCCTCGCACACCGCCTGCTGCCCCGCCTGACGCTGCCCGGCTGCTGGGGCGCGCTCCTGCTTGCCTGTCTGTCCTTCACACCGTCGCTGCTTCCCCGCGGAGGCGTACTGCAGGGACTGGTCTGCGGCATCAGCGCCGCCATCGGCTACGGGCTGGGCGTGGTCGCCGCCTACGTGTGGCGCGCCTTCGCCGACCGGGACGCGCGCAGTCCCTCGCGCCGGTCGTGGCTCGTCCTGATCGTCGCCGCGGTCGTGCTCTTCGGCCTCGCGTTCGGGCTCGGCCAGTACTGGCAGCACGAGATCCGCCGGCTCATGGGCGTCACCGACTACAACGCCCTCGCCACCGTCGCCTGCCCCTTCGTCGCCGCCGTCGTCTTCCTGCTCCTGCTCCTGGCCGGGCGGGGGCTCCGGGCCCTGTACCACCGGGCCGCGGACCTGCTCGATCGCTGGATCGGCAGGCGGGCGGCGCGGGTGGTCGGCTGGCTCCTGGTGGCCGGCCTGGCGTGGGCAGCGTTCTCCGGGCTGCTGCTGAGCAGCTTCGTCACCGCGGCCAACGAGGCCTTCTCGCTGCGTGACACGGAGACTCCGGAAGGCGTGCACCAGCCCACGTCGGCGCTGCGCTCGGGCGGGCCCGGCTCGACCGTGCCCTGGGACTCCCTGGGCCGGCAGGGCCGGGCGTTCGCCGACGGCGGACCCTCGGCCCAGGAGATCGGCGCGTTCACCCACCGCACGGCGCAGGAGCCCATCCGCGCCTACGCCGGGCTGGAGACCTCCGACGACACGGAGACCCGGGCGTCCCGGGCGGTCGCGGACCTCGAACGGGCGGGTGGCTTCACCCGCGAGAACCTACTCGTGATGACCACCACGGGCAGCGGCTGGGTCGATCCCGCCGCTGTGGACTCCTTCGAGTACCTGGGCAACGGGGACGCGGCCACCGTGGCGATCCAGTACTCCTACCTGCCGTCGTGGATGTCGTACCTGGTGGACCAGTCCAAGGCGCGCGAGGCCGGCCGCGATCTCTTCGACGCGGTCTACGACAAATGGTCCAAGCTGCCCCCGGACCAGCGCCCGCGCCTGTTCGTGGCCGGTGAGAGCCTGGGGTCGTTCGGAGGCGAGACGGCCTTCAGCGGGGAGGCCGACCTGCGCAACCGCACCGCCGGCACCGTGTTCGTCGGGCCGCCCAACTTCAACACGCTGTTCCGTGAGTTCAGCGACCACCGTGACCCGGGCAGTCCCGAGATCGAACCCGTCTACCGGGAGGGGCGGACCGTCCGGTTCACCGACGACCCGGCCACCGGGATCCCTCCGGAGGACCGGCAGTGGAACGGCCCGCGGGTGGTCTACCTCATGCACCCGTCCGACCCGATCGTCTGGTGGAGCCCGAGCCTGGCTCTCACCGAGCCCGACTGGATCGGGGAGCGGCCCGGCTCGGACGTGCTCGAAGCCATGGTCTGGATTCCGTTCGTGACCTTCTGGCAGGTCACCGCCGACCTGCCGTTCTCGACCGGCGTACCGGACGGCCACGGCCACACGTACAAGGCCGCGTACGTCGACGCCTGGAACGACATCATGCGGCCCGGCGGATTCACCGCGCAGGACCTGAACGAGCTGAAGGACATCGTCTCGCCGCAGAACTGATCCCGCCCCCGCCGCCGTTCATCGCAGCAGGTACCCGACGAGGTAGCCGAAGGCGTTGACCGCCCAGTGCAGGCCCATGGGAGCCAGCAGGCTGCCGCTGCGGCGGCGCAGTTCGCAGAACAGGACGCCGGCCGCCGCCGTGAACAGCACGGCCCCCAGCACCGCCAGCACGGCCCCGAGCCCGGAGTCGCCGACGACCGAGTTCACGGCCGGTTTCGCGGACGCCAGGTGCAGCGACGGCAGCACGTGCCACAGCCCGAACAGCAGACTCGACACGGCGGTCGCCCGGACCGCCCCGCGGGCTCGGCGCACGAGGCCGTAGAGCACGCCGCGGAAGGCGATCTCCTCCACCAGTACCGTGCCGACGGGCACCAGGACGAACACGCGGAGCATCACCTCGCCCCCGTCCATCGCCTCGTACCGCCGGTCCTCGAACAGGCCCCTGGTGGCCGGCAGCAGGGCCCCGGCCAGGTAGACGAGGCCGACCAGGCCGATCAGGACCAGCGCCCAACGGGCGCCGCGGGCCAGCGTGCCCCGGGCCAGACCCGCGTCCGCGAGGGTCCCGCCGGCCCAGCGGACCACGCCGAGGAGCAGGCCGCTGACCACGACGGCCGTCACCAGGCCCCACGGGCCCGACCAGCGGTTCAGGGCGAGGTTGGCGGCGACGAGGACGGCCACCGTGACTCCCACGGCCGGCCAGGTACCGATGCGTCGCGGGAGCCGGGGGCGGCGCCGCCCGGCGTCATCGGCGGCGCTGCGGGCCATGCGTACCCACCTCGGTCATGACGACAGGTCAGTCGGGTTCATCGGGCACGCTCGGCCGTCGGCAACGTGCACGTCACGACGTCCGGTCCGCCCTGCCCCTGGTCCGGGCCGGCCGCTTCGCCCGTGACGGCGCGGCCTCGGGCTGCACGGTGGGCCACTTGAGTTCGACCTCCAGCTCGACCTGCCCGTCGCCGACCTCGACCTCGATCTCCGTGCTGACTTCGTCGGGGACCTGCAGGCTCAGCGTCCCGGAGCCGAATTCCAGTTCGACGTTGCCGCCCTGCCTCAGCGCCTCCGCCAGCGCAGAGAGCTGATCGGCGGCCTCGAGGCGCGACAGGGAGCCCTTCTGCTCAAACTTGAGGTCCTTCACGATGTCTCCTGTCCCTCGAGCTACGCGGGATCATGCGACGTTCCCGCGTAAGACGCCAGTGCGGCTGTCCGAAGGTCGCCGGCCATGCCGTGATCGGCAGCCCGTGAGCGCCTGGGTGACTGCCTGTGCCGGGCCGCCCTCGTGGTGCCCTCCTGCAAGCGTGCGCCGCGGCCGAGCTCACCGCACTCCCGGCCGGCTTCGGCGCGGTGCTTCCGGGCCGCGAGGACGGCGGCGGCAGCCCACTGCTGCGGGAGGCCGTGCGCGCCCGCCCGGTGCCGGCGGTCAGGGTCGAGGAAGTCTGAGCGCAGGGCCTGCGGTCCCGCCGGCTCAGTGCCGGGTGGCCGCGCCCAGACGCTGGAAGATGGCCTCGTACAGGTCCAGCCGCGGGAGACGCGGCCCCGGGCCCCCGGGCGCATCACTCCCCGGGCGCGGCCTCCGGCAGCAGTGCGACCGCCCGCCGCTCCAGCACCAGGGCGCCGTCCACGAGCCCGGCGCAGGCGTCGAAGAGCTCCCGCCGCCCCGCGGCGTCCGTCTCGGGGTCAGCCGTACGGGCCAGCTCCGCGAGCCGCGACCACTGCCGCCCGGAGTCGCGGAAGAGCGCTCCCGCCTCCCCGTGCCCGGCGAGGTCCAGGAAGTCCGCGTACAGCGGCCGGGTGGCGCCCGGCGCGGTCCACTCCTCCTCCAGGCAGGCGTACAGCCGCTGCGTACCCAGCGCGAAGGCCTCGGGCGTGGCGAAGCGGCGCTCCCAGCCGGTCTTGGTGCCGGTGTCGCGCAGCTGCGCGGCGAACTTCTCCATGCCGGAGAAGCCGAAGTTGACGTCGAAGTGGTTGCCGAGCACCGGCCCGGTGAGACGGGAGACCGTGGCGGCGATCGCCGCGTCCAGGTCGGGCTCTCCGGCGGGCTTCCCGGTGGTCACCACCATCTGGTGGCGGCCCTTCTTGTGCCCGGACCAGGCCGCACCGAACTCCTCCCGGCCGATCGCGTACGCACCCCCGGCCCCGTCCAGACCGGCCGCCGGGTCGTCGACGAAGTAGGTGTCCCCGTCGTAGCCGACCACGGCCACCACGTACGGATCGGCCGCGGCCAGTTCGTCCATCGGCGCGGGCCCGTGCCAGGGCAGGGCCGACCGGTCGACGGTGCAGAACACCGGGGCCCCGGCGTCGAGTGCGGCCTCGACCCGGTTCCAGCGGGGCTTGGCGCTGCGCGTGGCCTCGTACGGGATGCGCAGGCGTCCGAGGGCGACCTGGACCCAGGGGTCGGGGTGGGCCTGGGCGACGATCGTCGGCATCGGCGGCCGGCCGGCGTACTCGAACACGAAGTACATGAAGCCGATACCGCCCGCCAGGCCCGCGACCAGGGCCTCTTCGTGCACGCTGCCGAGGGCGTGCCGGATCAGCGTGGCCTCGCGGTGGCGTCCGGGGGCGAAGTCTTCATATACGTGCACAGTCATGCGGTCAGCGTAGCCGCGCCGCGGACCGTCGGCCGCGACCGGACTTCCTGTACAGTTGTCCAGGAAGTCGGAGGGACCGCCCTCCACTCACCCCGCCCCCCAGGGAGGTGGCCGTGCAGACGGTCGCAACGATCCTCATCGGCCTCGTCGCCGCACTGCACGCGTACTTCCTGGTCCTGGAGATGTTCCTGTGGCAGCGGCCGCCCGGCCGCGCCCTGTCCGGCTTCGACGCCGACACGGCCCGCCTGACCGCCCCGCTCGCCGCCAACCAGGGCCTCTACAACGGATTCCTCGCCGCCGGCCTGGTCTGGTCCCTCGTCATCGACTCGCTCGCCACACAGATCTTCTTCCTCGTCTGCGTGATCGTCGCCGGGGTCTACGGGGCCGCGACCGCCAACCGCCGCATCCTCTTCGCCCAGGCCCTGCCCGGCGCCCTCGCCCTGGGCGCGGCCCTGCTCGCCGGATGACCTCCCGTACCGACCCCCGCACCGCCCGCACCAAGGCCCGGCTGCGCGAGGGCCTCCTCGCCGAGTGCGCGGACCGGCCCCTCGCCGAGGTCAGCGTCTCGGCGGTGGTCCGCCGGGCGGGCGTCGGCCGGGCCACGTTCTACCTGCACTACGAGGACCTCACCGCGCTCGCGGTGGACGCGTGCGCCGACGTCGTGCACGCGGCGGTCGACGCCCTGCACGCCTGGCAGACGGCCCCGGCGGCGCCTCCACCGGCCGGCCCCCCGGGCGCGCTGGCCACCTTCCTCGGCGGCGCGGCCGACCGGGCCCCGCTCTACCGCACCCTGCTCCTGCCGGGCGGCGGCGGCCCGCTCGGCGAACGCCTGTACCGGGAGCTGCGCGAGCGCAGCCGCGCCGAACGCTCCGCGGTGGGCGCGCCGCGCCCTGAACTGGTCGCTTCGGCCGTGGCCGCCACCTTCACCGCCGTGCTCGCGGACTGGCTGCACGGCGCTCTCCCCGCCGACCTGGCGGACCCGGCCGGGCTGGCGGACCGGATCTGGACCCTCCTCGTAGCCCTGCACCGGGCGGGATGACCTCCCGCGGCCGGAGCGGTCCGTCCCACGTCCGGGTCGCGGCCGCCCGTCGGGTTCAGAACGCCCGGCCGATCAGTTCGCCCCCGGAACGGACCCAGAAGAACACGGCTGCCGCACCGGTCCCCAGCCCGATGGCGGCCAGGACGATCGGCAGGAAGACCGTGGAGGTGAAGTCCGGCTCCGTGTTCAGCTCCGGATTCCGCGGATCGTAGGTGATGTCGATCCGCTCCGGCCCCGACCCGGCGGTCGTCCTCCGGTGTGTGGTGCCATCCGCAGCGGTGAACTCGTAGATCGTCTCGGCGGCGCCCTCGTCGTCCCGGGTACGGAGCCACAGGCTGCCCTCCACCGTGACGCCCCGGGTACGCAGGATCCACCATTGCCGGGCCCCCATCCAGCCCATCAGCAGGCAGGCCAGTCCGACCGCCGCCATCACCGGCGCGAAGACCCAGAACGCCACCGCCTCGTCCGTGGGCATCGCGGATGCACGGTCCGACGCCGGCAGCACCAGCAACAGCACGATCCCCGCGACGTAGCAGACGCCCACCAGCCCGGCCAGGGGCAGCATCCACGGATGCCAGTCGGAGGCGTGCCGCTCCACGTTCACCTCCCCTGCCCCGGGCAGCACTTCGGCCTTCCGGGGTGGCAGCGCGCGGCGCACTTCCTCCGCGAACGCACGCACCGCCGGCGCGTTGCGGCCGGTCACCCTGTACGAGGAGTGCGAGGACGGCGGCTCCGTGCCGTCGGCCGGGCCGGCGAGAACGACCACCAGCTCCCGTTCCGCGGCGGACGGAAGGTCTATTCGCTCGATCGCCGCCAGGGGTATCCGCCGGGTCTCGCGCCGGGAACGCAGCACCAGCGCCCCGTCCGTGAGGCGGGCGGTACTCCCACGTCGCCCCAGCAGGATGACGGGCGAAGAGGTGTTCGATGCGGTCACGACGACCCCTCCGCCGCCAGCCCGGTCTCGGCCATGACCCGGGTGATGGTGTCCTCCAGCGAGTGCTCCGCCTCGATGACGCTCTCCCAGTCGCCGGACAGCAGGTCGAGGGGCCGGTACCACTCGCGCATCTCGGCCTCGCCGTACTCCCCCGCATGCGGCTTGCCCGCGTGCCGTCGCAGGGTCTCCTCGAAGGGCACGTCGAGGTAGTAGAAGTGCGTCGGCCCGCGGTGGGCCCGGCGCAGGGCGTCGAGCATGGGACCGTAGCGGTCCGCGTAGAGGATCCCCTCGACGATCACGTGGAAGCCGTGGTCCAGCGCGTAGCGCGCCACGCTGCCGATGAGCCCGATGTTCGCCGCGCCGGGGGTGTCCCGCTCGCGCAGGACGACACGGCGCAGGTTGTCCTGGCCCACGAGCGCGAGGCCCCGCCCGTGGCGGTCGCGGATGCCCTCCGCGACGGAGGACTTGCCCGCGGCGGAGTTGCCGCGCAGCACGATCAGCCGGGTGTCCGGCGTGCCGGTCATCATCCGGCCCACGCTACCCGTCCGCCCCCGACGTGCGGGAGCCCCGCCGGAAGATCCGGCGGGGCCCCGTCACGGGCTGGGCTCGTGAAGCGGTGCTAGCCGATGGTGACCACCTGCTCCGCCTGGGGTCCCTTCGGCCCCTGCGTCACGTCGTACTCGACCTTCGCGCCCTCCGCCAGCTCCTTGAAGCCGGTGGTCTGAATGGCGGAGAAGTGCACGAACACGTCGGGGCCGCCGTCGTCCTGCTGGATGAAGCCGAAGCCCTTCTCCGAGTTGAACCACTTCACGGTGCCAGTTGCCATCTGTACTGATCCTTCACAACGTTCCACCGGCCGCACACGCGGCCGGACCCGATCCTGCCCATTGATCGGCTCGAGCACACGCCAAGCGCGGCCAACCGGGGTGCTTCCGGATATTCGAACTTTTCTCCGCCCCGTCCGTGAAACGGGGGAGCAGGCCTTCGCACGGGCCCTGAGAGGGGCTCTCGGCGGGGCGCTCCGAAGGAGTCTTCGAAAGGGGACGGACATGGGCGAGCTCGCGACGTTCCGGGTGCCGGCTCGGATCACGGGAACGGCGGCGGACATCATGCTCGGCGGGGCGATGATCCGCGCCTGGCAGCGCGACGGGATCTTCCAAGTGGCCGCCGACGGGCGGCAGGAGGCCCGCACACGGGCCGCGCTGGCGGCGAGCCGGCGGTTCTTCGCCCGGCCCGCGGCGGAGAAGGCCGCGTGCGTCAACGACACCTCGTACAGCGGGTACATCGCCTCGGGTGAGGAGGTGACGGCAGGCCGGCCGGACGCCTCGGAGATCTTCACCATCACCCCCGACATCCCCGACGACGCGGCCGCCGGCCTGCCCTGCCACGGACCGGTCCCCTGGCCGGACCCCGACTACCGCGCGGCCATGGAGGCCTACCTGGCGGGTGTCGGCGGGCTCGGCGAGCGGCTGCTGCGGCTCGTGGCCCTCGGGCTCGGCCTCGGACCGGCGGGCATCGACCGGCTCGCGGGACTGACGCGCGGCGGCTGGCACCACATGCGGGTGCTGCGCTTCCCCGCCGCGGAGCGGACCGCGGAGCGCGGGATCGGCGCCCACACCGACTACGGGCTCCTCGTGATCGCCGCCCAGGACGAGGTGGGCGGGCTCTTCGTGCGGCCTCCGGTGGCGGGCGAGGAGCGCCCGCGCAACTGGCTGCCGGGCGAGAGCACGGCGGGCTTCGCCGAGCACCGGCCCGGCTGGACCCTCGTACGGCCCGTGGCGCGGGTGCTCACGGTGTTCCCCGGGGACATCCTCCAGTTCATGACCGGCGGCGCCCTGCTGTCCACCCCGCACCGGGTGCGGCTCGCGGACCGGGAGCGGTACGCCCTCGCCTACTTCCACGAGCCGCGCTTCGGCGCCCGGATCCGCCCCCTCGATCCGGCACGGTCCCAGCAGGACGGGGACGGCGGCACGGGGCCCGCGGTGATCCACTACGGGGAACACTTCACCCGGATGTTCATGCGCTGCTATCCGCAGCGGGCAACGACGCGGCGGATCGAGGCCCAGGGGCTGCTGCGACACCTCGCCGCGGCCCGCTGAGCCGGCAGCCGAGGCAGTCGGCGTGGCCGGTGTGCGCGACGGTGTCGCGGACCCGCCAGTCCCATTGACTCTCCGGCCGCGGCCCGCTGGGCTTGCCCCAGCCGGCCAGGTGCAGCAGCCAGGTGGTGATGCCCGCCGCGACGACGACCCCCAGGCCGATCCAGACGCCGGGGGTCCAGGAGGCGCACAGGGCCGCACCCGCCGCCGTGCTTCCCACCAGGGCGATCGCCGTGCCGGTCCAGCCCGCCACGGTGTGGCCGAGGTCCACGTGGCCGTGAGCGCTCATCGTTCTCCCCTGCTTCGTCGGTTCAGTAGGCTCGAATGGCGTTCTCTTACCGAGAAAGCCATTTATCTCACGAGCTAAGTAACTTAGATGCTAAGGAGTAACCGCGTGCACGGCAAGCCCCGTCCCGCGGCCACGGTCCAGGAGGCGCTGACGCGCATGGACCGGTACGTCGCCCTCGGCATCGTCGGCCAGCAGGAGGTGGCGCAGCTCCTGGGGCTGAACGTCACCGACCTGACCTGCCTCGGCCACATCCTGGGCGCCGGTCAGGACCCGCTCGGCGCGGGCGACCTCGCCGAGCTGACCAACCTCACCACCGGCGCGGTGACCGGGGTGCTCAACCGTCTCGAGCGTGCCGGGTACGCGAGCCGGCAGCCCGATCCCGCCGACCGGCGCCGGGTGCGGGTCGTCGCGGACCCGGCCGCCGCCGCGCGGATCTTCGCCGTCTACGAGCCCTTCTACGCCCGGCTCGGCGCGGTGTTCGCCGAATACACCCCGGACGAGATCGCCGTCATCGCCGACTGGTTCGGGCGGGCGACGGCTGAGGTCACCGCCCATCTGGACCGGGTGCGGGCCGGGGAACTGGGGCCGGTGGCCCCGTAACCCCGATGGTAAAATTTGCCTTTTGGCGACGTTCGCGTCGCACTCCCGATCATCTTGTGCGTCTCACGGAAGGTTCTGCATGAAGAACCCGTCACCTCATGGGCGCTTCGGCATCAAGCCCGGAGCGAAGGCAGGCCCGAAGGGCGGTGCGAAGGGCGGCGGGAAGACCCCCCGGACCCTCGGCCCCCAGGGCGAGTACTCAATGCCCCGGACGACCACGCCGGCGCTGCCGCCGGTGGAGTCCTTCTCGGAGCTCGGTCTGCCCCCTGAGCTGGTGACGACGATGGCCGACCAGGGGGTGGCGCAGCCGTTCCCCATCCAGGCGGCGACCCTCCCCAACTCGCTGGCGGGCCGCGACATCCTCGGCCGCGGGCGGACCGGCTCGGGCAAGACGCTGGCCTTCGGCCTGGCCATGCTCGCCCGTACCGCGGGTCAGCAGGCCGATCCGAAGCGGCCGCTCGCGCTGGTCCTCGTACCGACCCGCGAGCTGGCGCAGCAGGTGACCGAGGCCCTGGCCCCGTACGCGCAGGCCCTGAAGCTGCGCATGGCCACGGTCGTCGGCGGGCTGTCGATCGGCAAGCAGACGGGCGCGCTGCGCACCGGGGCCGAGATCGTGGTCGCCACCCCGGGGCGGCTCAGCGACCTCATCGGCCGGCGCGACGTGCACCTGGAGCGCGTGAAGATCGTCGTCCTCGACGAGGCCGACCAGATGTGCGACATGGGCTTCATGCCGCAGGTCACCGAGATCCTCGACCAGTGCCACCACGCCGGCCAGCGGATGCTGTTCTCGGCCACCCTGGACCGCAACGTCGACCAGCTGGTCCAGCGGTACCTGAAGGACCCGGTCGGGCACTCCGTGGACCCGCAGTCCGCTTCGGTGTCCACGATGGACCACCACGTGCTGCACATCCACGCCGCCGACAAGGTCTCGGCGGCGACCGAGATCGCGGCGCGCGAGGGCCGGGTGCTGATGTTCCTGGACACCAAGCACGGGGTCGACCAGTTCGTGAAGCACCTGCGGGCCATGGGCGTACGCGCCGAGGGGCTGCACAGCGGGAAGTCGCAGCCGCAGCGCACCCGGACGCTCGGGCAGTTCAAGGACGGCCTGCTGAACGTCCTGGTCGCCACCAACGTCGCCGCGCGCGGCATCCACATCGAGGACCTCGACCTCGTGGTCAACGTGGACCCGCCGGCCGACAGCAAGGACTACCTGCACCGTGGCGGCCGCACCGCGCGGGCCGGCGAGTCCGGCAAGGTCGTCACCCTGGTCACCCCGAACCAGCGGCGCGACATCGTCCGGCTGATGGCCGACGCCAAGATCCGGCCGACCATCACCCAGGTCCGCTCCGGCGAGGCCGCGCTGAGCCGGATCACCGGTGCGAAGGCCCCGTCCGGCGTTCCGCTGGCCGGCGCCGCGGCCACCGACGCCAAGGGCCGGCCCTCGGGCTCGGACCTCGGCTTCCGCGGGATCGGCACCCGGCCCGGGCGGCCCGGCAAGGGCAAGGAGTCCCGCAAGACCATCGAGGCCCGGCAGGCCGCCGAGGCCCGCGCGGCGGCACGGGTGCGACGGGGTACGAAGTAGTCGACGGGTACGAAGCGCACGACGGGAGGGCCGGGACCGCGGGTGCGGTTCCGGCCCTCCCGCGCATCCCGGGTCAGGAGTTCAAGCGGCCCGCCGCAGCAGCCGCTGCGCCGCCGCGTTGCGGACCCGGCGGGTCCGGGCGCCCGCGGCGAGCAGGCGCAGGGCCTCGTCGGCGTGCAGGGACTGGGCCGCCGTGCGCTGGCACCAGTCGGAGGCGGCGAGGAGCTCCGCCGCGGACCAGGGTTCGCCCCGCGTGACGGCCTTCAGCAGCGTCCACTCGCGCAGTCGGCGGGCAGCGAAGTGGCGGCCGCCCAGGGCCTCGCCCATGGCCCGCGCCCAGGCGGGGAAGTCCTCGTCGGCAAGCAGCCGGACCGCCCGCCGGTCGAGGTGCGTGACGACCGCGCTCTCGGCCATCACCAGGTCCGGATCGCGCAGGACGGCGGCCACGGCCTCGGCCTCGGCGGGCTCGCCGGACACGGCGGCCAGGGACTCCAAATGCCGGGCGTAGCGCCAGTGCTCGGACGGCGTGCCCGTCGGCGCGGTCCCCTCGGTCCGGCCCGTCGGGCCGCCCTGGCGTATCTGGTACTCGCTTCTCCCCATGCAGCCATTGCACACGACACCGGTGAACGTCAGGTTGTCAGGGTGCCATCAAGCCCGCCGCGGCCTTCAGGCGCGCGGGTCGTTGGCCTCGTAACCGCCGGAGCCCCGTTCGTTCGCGTGCCCCTGCTCGGGGAGCGGGGCGCCGGTCTCCAGGAGGGTCTTGAGGCTGGACGCCAGCATCGGCCAGGCGCGCCCGCACATGCCGATGAGGGTGCCGTCCGGTTCGAAGCCCTCGTGGAGGATGGTGAGCCGCGCGAGCGTGTCACCGACCGGCTCGATCTCGTACGTCACCTTCGTGCGCCGCTCGCGGGCCAGCTCGGCGCGCAGCTCCTCGCCGATGCCCACGGAGGCGGCCCACTGCGGGGTGAAGGTGTGCCAGGTGTAGGAGAGCAGCCGCTCCGGTACGCACTCGAGCACCACCTGCTCCGGATCGCTCGTCCGCGCCCCGCGCTCCACCCAGTCCATCGTCGAGCCCACCCGCCAGTCGGTCTCGAAGTCGAGTCCCCAGTAGCGGCGGGTGAACGCGGGCTCGGTCAGGGCCTGCCACACCCGTGCGGGGTCGGCCTGGACGTACACGGTGTAGGTGATCGCAGTCTCGCTCATCCCCTCATGCTGCGGGACCGGAGCCCGCGGACCGGGGATTGAGCCGCTCTGCGCTCACCAGTGGCAGCCCTCCGCCGGGATTTCCGTCGGTGGGGTGCGGGGCGGCGACGGAAGGGAGAGGTGGGCGCGGGCGGCGTGGACGGCGGCGAGCTCCTCGTGGCCCGCCGGGCCCCAGTCGCTGAGCTCGCGGACCTGTTCGGGGGTGGCCAGCAGCCGGGCGTACGCCGGGTCCGGTCCCGGGGGCAGCGCCGTCAGCCGGGCCGCGGTGCGCGGGTGGGCGCCCTGGTCGGCGTACCGGTACCCGAGCGGGAGCGCGGCCGCGGTACGGCCGACCGTCGGGGGCGGGAGGTGGGCTGCGCCGGTGGCGCGGGCGATGAGCAGCAGGACGCGTCCGTCGGGCGCGAAGAGCCAGCCGGCGGGATCCCGTGGCGTCAGGTGCGCGGGGGCCGGACCCTGGTGCCAGGTGCCGTGCAGCGGGACGCGGCGGCTGCGCAGGACGCCGAGCCGGTCCAGGGCGGTGGGGGTGGTGGGGCGGCCGTCTTCCAGCAGGGCGGCGCCTCCTCCGTTGATCCGGGCCCGCAGCGCGGACAGGGCGCGGCGGGCGTCGCCCGCGTCCATCAGGGCGGGCAGCTCGGCCGGCTCGGCGAAGTGGATACCGGTGATCTCCTGCGCGGGGAGGCGGACCGAGTCGATGCGGTCCCGGGTCCAGGTGCCGCCGTCGAAGACGTGCAGGATCTCACCGGGGAACCCCATCCCGGGCGGCATGCCGGGCGCGTCGGCCGGGATCCAGTCGACGGCGAGGCCGCGCGGGTAGCGGCCCTCGACTCCGAGCTCCTCGTACATCTCGCGGGCGGCCGCCGCGGCCGGTGCCTCGCCGGCGTCCACCGCGCCGCCGGGCAGCAGCCGGTCGGGGCGGTAGTCGACGCTCTGGACGAGGACGCGCCCGTCGGTATCGGTGACGAGGACGACCGCGCCGGTCCAGAGGGTGGCGCGGGAGGCCCCGTACTCCTCCGGGGTCATCCACGTGCCCGGACGCGCGGCCGGGGCTTGGGGCTGGGTCTGGGCCCTCTCCTGGGTCTGGGCCTGGGCCCTTTCCTGGGTCTGGCCCAGGTCCTGGTCGCCCTGGGCCTGGGCCTCGGGTGTGGCCGGGGATGCGCCCGTGTCCTGCGTCACGTCCTCGTCGGTCAGCTGCGGCATCGGACTCCATTCACATAGGGGCACCGCGGGGGCGCCGTGCGGCCCCGTCGCGCGGGCGTCGCGGGACCATCGCGCGGGCCTCGCGGGAGCGCTCCGCACGGGTGGACCCGCGCGCTGTGCAACAGCTCGGACGGCCTCCGGGTTACGAAGATCAGCACATTCCCCTTTGCCACCCCTATACCTCCTTATTACCTGGTTACACCGATCTTGCTACGTTCCCCAGGCGGACTGGCGGCATGAAAACCGCCGGTCCGACCACGTCACCGGACCGAGGAGAGACCCCCACATGCGACGCGCACCCCGTACGGGCACCCCGGCGACCACCGGCAAACGGTGGACCGTCCCGGGCGTGGCCGGCGTGGCCGGCGGCGTCGCGGTCCTCGGCTTCGGTGGGCTGTACGCCGCGGGCCTGCTGCTGGCGGGCGACGACGTGGTCTCCGGTACGAAGGTGCGCGGCATCGACATAGGCGGGATGAGCCGCGCCGAGGCCCGGCAGACCCTGAACCGCTCTCTCGGCCCGACCGCGGCGGCCCCGCTGGCCCTGCGGATAGGTGAGCGGACCGAGCAGGCGCAGCCCGCCACGCTCGGCCTGTCCCTGGACACCGGCGCCACCGTCGACCGGGCGGCCCGCTCCGGCTCCGACCCCGTCAGCGTGATCGGCCGGCTGTTCTCCTCCGGTGATCCCGAGGTGGAACCGGTGGTCCGGCTCGACGAGAAGGCCGCCCGCGCCGCCCTGGACGGGCTCGGCGCGAAGACCCGACAGGAGGCCCGGGAGGGCTCGGTCTCCTTCGAGAAGGGCAAGGCCAGGGCGGTGGCCCCGGTCACCGGTACCGACCTCGACGTCGACGGCTCCCTCGGCGTGCTCCGCTCGTCCTACACCGGGCCCGCGGCCGGGCCCGTCGTGCTCCCCGTCCGGAGCACGGAGCCCCGCATAGGGCAGCAGGAGACGGAGCGGGCGCTGAGGGAGTTCGCCGAACCGGCGGTGTCCGCGCCGGTCACCCTCACCGTGGAGGGCAAGCGCATACCCGTCGGCCCTGCCGTCCTCGCCAAGCACCTCACCCTCAAGGACGACGGCCGGGGCCGCCTCGCGCCCGTCCTCGACGCCAAGGCCCTGCTCGCC
This sequence comes from Streptomyces sp. GL_148, assembly GCF_057834205.1. Lineage (NCBI taxonomy): Bacteria > Bacillati > Actinomycetota > Actinomycetes > Kitasatosporales > Streptomycetaceae > Streptomyces > Streptomyces sp. GL_148. Next base: position 713,444 of record NZ_CM174396.1, read on the forward strand.
GCCCCGGAACTGGCCGGCCCGCTGCGCCGGGCCACGCCGGGCCCCGTGGAGGCGAAGCTGCGTACGGACTCCGCCGGGGCGGTCTCCGTCACCGAGGAGGGCCGGGCCGGACGCCGGGTCGCCGAGGAGGGTCTGTCCGCCGTCGTGCTGCCGCTGCTGACGCGGACGGGCGCGGCGGAGCGTACGGGCGAGGTCGCCACGCAGGAGGTCCGGCCGAGGCTCACCCAGAACACGGTCGGGCAGCTGGGCATCAAGGAGGAGGTGTCCTCCTTCACGGTCGACTTCGAGAAGGCCCCGTACCGCACGACGAACATCGGGCGGGCCGCTGAGCTGATCAACGGCTCGCTCGTGCTGCCCGACGAGACGTGGAGCTTCAACCGCCGCGTCGGCGAGCGCACGAAGGAGAACGGCTTCGTCGACGGCCTGATCATCAACAACGGCCAGTACGAGAAGGCCGCGGGCGGCGGTGTTTCGGCCGTGGCCACCACCGTCTTCAACGCGATGTTCTTCTCGGGGGTCAAGCCCGTCGAGTACGGGGCGCACTCCTTCTACATCGAGCGCTACCCGGAGGGCCGCGAAGCCACCGTGGCGTGGGGCAGCCTGGACCTGCGCTTCGCCAACGACTCGGGCAAGGCCCTGTACATCCAGGCCGAGGCGACCGACACCTCGATCACCATCACCTTCCTGGGAACGAAGCGGTACGACGAGATCCGCGCGGCCAAGGGGCCGCGGACGAACGTCAAGCCGCCCGCCACCCGCACTGACACCGGCCCGAAGTGCGAACCGCAGTCCCCGCTGGAGGGCTTCGACGTCGCCGTCGACCGGGTGTTCGTGAAGGGCGGGCAAGAGGTCAAGCGGGAGACGATGAAGACCCGTTACACGCCGAGGGACAGCGTGACCTGCGGCTGAGTCCTCCTGTCGGGGAGCCCGTACCACCCGTTCGGGTGAGTGCGTGCGGGTGAGCCGGCGTTCGTCGGGCAGGGTGGGCGGATGGAGTCGCGCCGGGGACCGAGGGTGCCCCTGATCATTGTCGCGCTGGCCGTGGCGGCCGGGTGTCTGAGCGGATGTGTGACCGTGGGCCCGTCCGGGTCGGGGGCCGTTCCCGGGCCGGGTGCCGTTCCCGGGTCGCAGGCCGTCCCCGGGCCCGGGACACCGCCCGCGCCGGCCGCGGTACGGACGGGCCTGCCGGGACCGGCGACCGAGGCCTGGCCTCTGGGGGCGCTGCCGGAGGGCGCGCAGGAGGCGGATGCGGTGCCGGTGGAGCCCTCGAATGCCCTGCCCGGGGCCGCCGTTGCCCCGCGCCCCGCCCAGCCCGCGGCGCCCGCCGCCCGGGTGCGGAGCCGGGTGAAGCCCGCCGTGCCGCGCCGCCGGGCGGAGCGGCCCCGGCGGGCCGCACCGAAGAAGCCCGCGGCACCCGCCGCGAAGGCCCGTGGCTCCCGGCCCGCGCCGACCCGTACGTACGACATGGCGCCGCTGTGCGCGGCGGCCCGGGGGACGGTGGACCCGGCCATCGTGGCGCTGTGCCATTGACCGCGTCCACTGACCGCGTGCCATTGACCGCGTGCCACTGACCTCCTCACGCTGACCGCGTGGCGCTGCCGGGTGCCGGAGGCGGGATTCGCTTGGATGGGCCCGGCGGACCCCGACCGGGGCCCCTCCAGCCTCCACCTCCAGGAGTGGCCATGGCGAAGATCGCTCTCTTCGGCGCGACCGGCACCGTCGGATCCCGGGTCATGCACGAAGCGCTCGGGCGCGGGCACGAGGTCACGGCCGTCGTGCGCGATCCCGCGCACTTCGCCGAGTCCGAAGCCAGCTCCGCGGATGTGACCGTCGTCCGCGGCAATGTCCTCGACCCCGCGTCCGTGACCCAGGCGGCGGCCGGGCAGGACGTGGTGGTCAGCGCGTACGGTCCGGGCTCCGGGGATCCCGGCACGCTCGTGAGCGCGGCGAAGGCACTGATCGGCGGCGTGCAGGCCCTCGGTGAGGACGGGCCGCGGCCGCGCGTGCTCACCGTCGGCGGGGCAGGCTCCCTGCGGACCCCCGGTGGACCCATGGTCTGGGACCTGCCCGGGATCCCGGCACCGGTGATCGCCGTGATGCACGCCCACGGGGACGCCCTCGACTTCCTGCGGACCGTTCCGGTGGACGAGGTCCACTGGACCAACCTCAGCCCCGCCGCCACGATCGAGCCGGGCACCCGGACGGGCACGTACCGGCTGGGACTCGACGACCTGGTCGTGGACGAGAGCGGAAACAGTCTGATCTCCACGGAGGACTTCGCGGTGGCCCTGCTGGACGAGATCGAGCGCGACGCGCACCCCGGCAAGCGGTTCACCGTCGGGTACTGAGACCCTGCCGGACCCGCCCCGCCGCCGATACTCGCTGGTCCGGGCGGGCTCCGCCTCCCTAGAGTGGCCGGGCACCAACCTCGGCCCGCAGGGAGCGGATCATGCGCACGCACTACCCCCGGACCCCGCACCTGCCCTGGTCTCCGGGTGCGACGTCCGACGACGTGCGGACCACCGGGCCCGGCATGCTGGCCGGGTTCGCCGGGCGCGAGGTCGTGGTCACCGAGAAGCTCGACGGCGAGAACACCACCCTCTACGCCGACGGCCTGCACGCGCGGTCGCTCGACTCGGGCCACCATCCGTCGCGGGCCTGGGTGAAGGGCCTGCAGAGCCGTATCGGCCCGGGGATTCCCGCCGGTTGGCGGGTGTGCGGGGAGAACGTCTACGCCCGGCACTCGCTCGCGTACGAGGAACTCGACGCGTGGTTCTACGGGTTCTCGGTGTGGGACGGCGACCACTGCCTGGACTGGGACCGGACGGTGCTCTTCCTGCGCGGTCTCGGTGTCCCGGGACCGCGCGTCCTGTGGCGCGGCGTCTTCGACGAGCGGGCACTGCGCCGCCTCCGGCTCGATACGGCCCGCCAGGAGGGGTACGTCGTCCGCACGACGGCCGGCTTCGAGCGCGCCGACTTCGGGCGGTGCGTGGCCAAATGGGTCCGGGGCGGGCACGTGCAGACGGACACGCACTGGATGTACGCCCAAGTGGTGGCGAACGGGCTCGGTCCGGCGGCCGCCCTCTGGGACGCCCGGTCAGGCGGGGATCCGGACGCGGCCGGGCTGCTCCGCGCGGTGGGAGCGGACACGGCGGCCCCGGCGGCGGGAGTCGAGGGGCTGATCGCCGAAGTGGCGGACCGCATCAACGGGTTGAGCGTGCGCAGGTCCGGCGAGGACCGGCTGGCCGGAGTCCTGGCGGCGGCCCTGCACGGAGTACCGCGCGCCGCGCTCGCGTCCCGGCTGGCGGCGGGCCCGCTCGGGATGGCCACCGCGCGGCGGGTCGCGGACCTGGTCGGGCTCTGCCCGGCGCTCCACAGGCCCTTCCCCTACCCGGACGCGGAACGGCGGGCGGGGCTCGTACGGATGACGGAGGCGGCCGATCTGGGGGTCCTGCACGCGCTGGCGGGGGCACTCTCCCGGTCCGGCGGCCCTCTCGGGTCGCCCGGGTCCGGCGAAGGAGCCGAGCGGGGCGACGGATCCGGCGAGTGCGTGGAGTGGTCCGCGCTGCACGCCGAGGAGGCGGGGCTGCTCGGTCCCGCGCCGCTGGAGCCGCTCCGGGCCGGGCTTCGAGAGGCGCTCGCCGGAGCCGGCATAGGTGACGGCGGGGATAGTACCGACGCCGACGCCGCCGATCGCTGCTGGGCCGAAGCGCGCCTCGCCTACGGCCAGGGCAAACTGACCGGCGCCGAGGAGGCGGTCGCGGCGACCTGGCGCTGGCGGGACGGCGCCTCCTTCCCCCGGCTGGTGCAGCTCTGCGGACCCTCGGGCAGCGGGAAGAGCACGTACGCCCGGAACCTGCCCGGCGTGGAGGCCTACATCAGCCTCGACGACCTGCGCGGCGCCCGGGGTTCCCGGGCGGACCAGCGCGTCAACGCGGACGTGCTCCGCGAGGGCCTCGACCGGCTGGACTCCGCACTCGCCTCGGCCGCGCGACGAGGGGGCACGGTGGTGTGGGACGCGACCTCCCTCACGGCCCAGCAGCGCGGACTGGCCGGCGCGGTCGCCCGGCGGCGTGACGCGCTGGTCACGCACGCCGTGCTGCTGGTCGAGGAGGCGGAGCTGATGCGCCGCAACTCCACGCGCGCGCACCCGGTGCCGGAGCAGGTGCTGACCGCGCAGCTGCGCCGGTTCGCTCCGCCGTATCCCGGTGAGGCGCACCGCACGTGGTACATCGGGGCGGGCGGAACGGTCGAGGACACGGCGGGCACGATCGGTGCGCCGGCTCGTACGGCAGTCCGTGCCACAGCCCCTACGGCGGCCCGTACGGCCGCCCGTACCGCCACCCGCGAGGAGGGCTGATGCGTACCAGCGAGGAGCTCTACCACCAGGTCCGCTGGGACCCCCGTTTCGATCCCGCCCGGTTCACGCTGGGACTGCTGCAGCGCGGAGCCGCGCCGAAGCGGATCCCCCTGCCCTCCTTCGTGCCCGGGGGCGACATCCCCTGGCACCGGGTGCTGTTCGTGGAAGCGGACGGCGAGCTGGTGTGGGACCGGGCGACGGGCGTCGACATCATCGACAGCACCGCGGCCGGGCGGGTCCGCGACCCGAGGCTGCTGCGGGCGCCGTTCTTCACCGCACGGACCCCGTACGCGTGGGACGCGTCCGGCGGCGGCGCGTGGCGGGCCGCGCCCGAGGGCGACACCCGCGCCCTGAAGCCTTCCCGCGTACGCCTGTTGACGTGGAACACCCTCTGGGACCGGTACGACGCCCCGCGCATCGCCACCGCACGGCGCAGGCCCTTGCTGCTGGCCGACCTGGCGGCGGCCGACGCCGATGTGATCGCGCTCCAGGAGGTGGAGCGCGAACTGCTCGGCATGCTGCTCGCCGAGCCGTGGGTCCGGGCCGGGTACACGGTCGCCGCGGACCCCCGCGGCCGGGACGTGGCGGAGAGCGGACTGCTGGTGCTGAGCCGCCTGCCGGTGCGAGAGGCGGGCGTTCACGTACTGGGTCCGCACAAGGCGGTCGTCGCCGTGACCGTGGACACCGCGGGCGGGCCTCTGGTGGTCGCGGCCACGCATCTCACGAGCGATCACACGGAGCGGGGCGCGGACCGGCGCACCGCCGAACTGGCAAGGCTTTCCGAGGGGTTGTCGGGAATCGAGGCGGCCGACGTGGCCCTGCTCGGCGACTTCAACGACGGCCGGTCGGGAGCCGAGGGTCCGGCCGCGGCGTTGGGCCTGCGGGACGCGTGGACCGAGGTGCACGGGGCGCAGGACGGGACCCCCACCTTCGATCCGATCGCCAATCCGCTCGCGGCGGTGGGGTCGTTGTCGGGTCGGGCGGCTCGCCTGGACCGGATCCTGCTGCGGTCGGCGGGAGTTCCCGTGGCGCGGGCCGCCCTGCGCGGCGACTCCCCCGCAGCGGACGGGCTGTTCATCTCGGACCACTACGGGGTCGAGGCCACCCTGGACTTCGACCCGGCCGCCGACGGAGGCGAAGGCCAGGGCGCCGAAAGGTCCGGGCGGCACGCGGTTCTGGACGTCCAGGCCACCGCCCGGACGGCGGTGGCCTGGCTGGCGCCGCGGGACGAGGTGGTGGAGGCGGTCCGTCGCGCACACGACCCGCAGGCGGAGCGCTGGCCGGCGCACGTGAACCTGCTCTTCGGCTTCGTACCGGAGTCCTCCTTCGAGGCGGCACTGCCCCTGCTGGCCGAAGCGGCTGCGGAGTCGGCCGAGTTCACGGCCCGGCTGGAGGGCGTGTACAGCTTCGGCCCGACCCTGTGGCTGGACCCGGCGGCGGCCGGCGACGCGCCGTGGCAGGAGCTCCGGCGGACGCTGGCGGCGCGGTTCCCGGGCTGCCGGGGCCGGGCCGAGGGTTTCACGCCCCACCTGACGCTGGGACGCAGCCCCGATCCCCAGCGTGCGGAAAGGGAGTTCGCGGCACGCCTCGGCGGCGGCCGGTCGGCGCGCGTGGGCTCGCTCGCCGTACTGTCGCGGCGCGGCGACGGCCCGATGGAGGTCCGGGCGACGGTCGAACTCGGCACCGGAAGGATCGACTGGGCACCGGAAGCGGCACGTCCCGCGTCGGCCCGGCCGGGCGGCGCGGAGTCGTCGCGGGACGGGGGCAGGGCCGGCACCGGCACCGGCACCGATGCCGACGCCGACGCCGTGGCCGACGCCACGGTCCGTACTGATACCGATACCGATGCCGGTACCGATGCGGGAGCCGACCCCACGGCCCGCGCCGAGACTCTCGCCGGGCGGATCGCGGCGGCACTCCCGGAGGGGGTCGTGCACGTGGCAGGCTCGCGTCGGATGGGCTGTGCGCTGCCGGACTCGGATCTGGACCTGGTCGCGGCCCTGCCCGGCGCCGTCGCCCTGACGGAGGTACGGGCGCGGGTGGCCTCGGCCCTCCCCGAGGCGGAGCGGCTCCGCGAGGTCACGGGCGCCCGGGTGCCGGGCCTGCGGCTGCGCGTGGCCGGGCTGGACGTGGACCTGGTGGTGATCGCCACCGGGCCGGTGCCGCCGGACCGGGCGGTCGCGCGGCGGGCGGAGCTCGGCGAGGCCGCGGCGGTGGCGCTGAGTGCGGTGAGCGACGCCGATGCGGTACGGGCCTTCGTGGGCCCGGAGCACGCGGCGTTCGCCCGGCTGGCGCGCGAGGTCAAGGCCTGGGCCCGGTGCCAGGGTCTGGACTCGGCGCCCTTCGGCGGGCTGCCGGGACTCGCCTGGTCCGTGCTGGCCGCCCACACGGTCCGCTCCGCCCCCGGCCTCTCCCCCGGCCCCCTGCTGCGCACCTTCTTCGCCACCTGGGCCGCCTGGGACTGGCGAGCCCCGGTGAGCCTTGCCCCGGCCACGGACCCGAGCTCTCGCGGGAGCGGCGAGGACGCGGTCACCGTGCTGACCCCCTCGGCCCCGGTGCGTAGCTGCACCACCCAAGTCGGCGCAGGAATGGCCGACTTGTTCACGCGGGAGCTGTTCGCCGCGTGGGAGACGCTGGAGGAGGACCCCTCGGCGCAGTTCGCCGTCGCCGTCGCCGCCCCGGCGCCCGCGCACCGTCGGCACGCCGCCTGGGCCGTGGTCACCGTGACGGGTTCCCGGCCACGGGACTTCGAGGACAACCTCGGGCGCATGCGCGGCCGGGTGCGTGCCCTGCTCGGCGCCCTGGCGGAGACGGGCCTCGTGGACGCCCACGCCTGGCCCCGGCCCTTCGAGCGGACCCCGACCCTGGCCCGCTACGCGATCGGGCTCGGCCACACGCCGCCGGACGCGAGCGCCCTGGCGGCCCTCACCGCACCCTGGTCGGCGACGCTCGCCGGCACTGAGGTCAACTGGGCCGACTGCGGCACCGTCCCCACTCTGCCCTGACGACAAGTAACGAACGCACGACAGCACCGGGCCGTCCATCGGGCCCCACTCTCCGAACGTGGCGAAGACTCGGCCAGAGCTCCGCCCCGCCGTAGCGGGCACGGCGAGACGGAGCGGTCAGAGCCTCAGTAGAGTCTTGCGAAGTTTTTTCGTCAATACTTTTCACAAGGATTGAAGAAACCCCAAGTTCACAGGCCTGATGCGTGTTTGACACGTCGTTGGATCTTCAGTTCATGAACGTTCAAACCCTTGACGGCCCCGGCGCCGGGCAGTTCACTCACGCTTCGATCCCCCCGGATCCACAACGTCAGGAGTAGCCCCGCATGCCCCTCCTCTCCGCTCACCCGCCCCACCCATCGCGCCGCCCCTCGCGTCCGTCCCGGCTGACCGTCGCCTCCCTGGCGGCCGCCCTGGTCGCGGCCCTCCTCGTACTCCTCCCGGGCACGGCGGCGACCGCCGCGCCCACACTGCTCTCGCAGGGCAAGGCCGCCACCGCCTCCTCCATCGAGGGCGCCGGCACCCCCGCCTCCGCGGCCGTCGACGGCAACAACGGGACCCGCTGGTCGAGCCAGTTCGCCGATCCGCAGTGGATACAGGTCGACCTCGGCGCCGCCGCCCAGCTGAGCCAGGTCGTCCTTCGCTGGGAGACCGCCGCCGCCAAGGCGTACCGCGTCGAGCTGTCCACGGACGGCGCGAACTGGTCCACGGCCTACTCCACGGCCAACTCCACCGGCGGCGTCCAGACCCACGACATCACCGGCAACGCCCGCTACGTCCGCGTGTACGGCACCCAGCGCACCACCGGATACGGCTACTCGCTCTGGGAGTTCCAGGTCTACGGAACCACCGGGGGCACCGGCCCGACCCTCCCCGGCGGCGGTGACCTCGGCCCCAACGTGATCGTCTTCGACCCGTCCACGCCGAACATCCAGGCCAAGCTGGACGAGGTCTTCGCCCAGCAGGAGTCGGCGCAGTTCGGCTCCGGGCGCTACCAGTTCCTCTTCAAGCCGGGTACCTACAACGGCCTCAACGCCCAGATCGGCTTCTACACCTCGATCTCCGGACTCGGACTGAGTCCGGACGACACCACCATCAACGGGGACGTGACCGTGGACGCGGGCTGGTTCGGCGGCAACGCCACCCAGAACTTCTGGCGTTCGGCCGAGAACCTCGCGCTCAACCCGGTCAACGGCACCAACCGGTGGGCCGTCTCCCAGGCCGCGCCCTTCCGCCGGATGCACGTCAAGGGCGGCCTGAACCTCGCCCCGTCCGGCTACGGCTGGTCCTCGGGCGGCTTCATCGCCGACTCGAAGATCGACGGCCAGGTCGGCAACTACTCACAGCAGCAGTGGTACACCCGTGACAGCTCCATCGGCGGCTGGTCCAACGGCGTCTGGAACCAGGTCTTCTCCGGCACCCAGGGCGCTCCCGCGCAGAGCTTCCCGGAGCCGCGCTACACCACCCTCGACACCACCCCGGTCTCCCGCGAGAAGCCTTTCCTTTACCTGGACGGCTCCGAGTACAAGGTGTTCGTCCCGGCCAAGCGCACCAACGCACGCGGCACCTCCTGGGGCAACGGAGCGCCGCAGGGCACTTCGGTCCCGCTGAGCCGGTTCTACGTGGTCAAGCCCGGCACGAGCGCCGCGACGATGAACCAGGCGCTGGCCCAGGGCCTGCACCTGCTCTTCACCCCGGGCGTCTACCACGTCGACCAGACCATCCAGGTCAACCGTGCGGACACGGTGGTCCTGGGCCTCGGCCTCGCCACCATCATCCCGGACAACGGGGTGACGGCGATGAAGGTCGCCGACGTCGACGGCGTGAAGCTCGCCGGCTTCCTGGTGGACGCGGGCCTGGTCAACTCCCCCACCCTGCTGGAGGTCGGCCCGGCCGGCGCCACCACGGACCACGCGGCGAACCCGACGACCGTCCAGGACGTCTTCATCCGCGTCGGCGGCGCCGGCGCCGGCAAGGCCACGGTCGGCATGGTGATCAACAACCACGACACGATCGTCGACCACACCTGGATCTGGCGCGCCGACCACGGCGACGGGGTGGGCTGGGAGACCAACCGCTCCGACTACGGGTTCCGCGTCAACGGTGACGACGTGCTGGCCACCGGCCTGTTCGTCGAGCACTTCAACAAGTACGACGTGGAGTGGAACGGCGAGCGCGGCCGCACGATCTTCTTCCAGAACGAGAAGGCGTACGACGCCCCCAACCAGGCCGCGATCCAGAACGGTTCGGTCAAGGGGTTCGCCGCCTACAAGGTCACCGACTCGGTCAACACCCACGAGGGCTGGGGCCTGGGCAGCTATTGCTTCTACAACGTCGACCCGACGATCCGTCAGGACCACGGCTTCCAGGTACCGGTGAAGCCCGGCGTGAAGTTCCACGACATCCTCGTCGTCTCGCTCGGCGGCAACGGCCAGTACGAGCACGTCATCAACAACACGGGCGCTCCGACCTCGGGCACCTCCACCATCCCCTCCACCGTGGTCTCTTTCCCCTGATCCACCCCTGACCCCCGGTTCGCGGGGCGGCCCACCGGCCGCCCCGCGTTTTCCGGGCCACGCGAGAGAGCGCTCTCCCAACCCGGGCCTCCCTCCCCCAGCCTCACCCCCACCCCCAAATGGAGCTGAACGATGGATCTCCGACCGCGGACCCTGTCCGCATTCCTGGTCTCGGCGGCCATCGCCGTGACCGCGGCCGCCGGTCTCGGCGCCACCGCGCTCACCGCGCAGGCCACACCCGACTCCGGCGCCGTCCACATGAACATGAACCACGCCGCCGTGGCCCCGCTCGCCGGTGGCGACGACCCCGACGGTGACGGCTACATCCTGGCCGTTCCGCAGGTCACCGGCGTGACCCCGTCCTGGAACAACCCGCCGGACCGCTACTTCCACGAGTTCCAGGCCAACTGCTCGGTCACCAAGACGGCACCGGACGACCCGATCGTCTACGCGGGCCGGCCCGGCGCCTCCCACGACCACACTTTCATGGGCAACACCGGCACGAACGCCAACAGCACCACCGCCTCGCTCAGCGCCGGAAGCACGGCCTGCACCGCGGTCGGCGACCTGTCCGGCTACTGGATGCCGACGCTCTTCAACGGCAGCCAGAAGGTCCTGCCCACCGGCCCCCAGGTCATCTACTACAAGACCGGGGTCACCGACTACACGAGCGTGCGCCCCTTCCCCAAGGGTCTGCGGTTCCTCGTCGGCAGCCCGACCCAGACCGCGGCGGAGTTCCGCGGGCACAAGGGCTGGGTCGAGGGCTGGGAGTGCGGCGACAGCTTCAAGAACACCGAGTTCCCGGCGAACTGCCCGGCCGGAACCCAGCTGAACATCCGTATGCAGTCGCCCAGTTGCTGGGACGGCAAGAGCCTCGACACACCGGATCACAAGGCGCACATGGCCTACCCGGTCACCAAGCCCGGCAACAACGACAACGTCTGCCCCTCCTCCCACCCGGTCGCGGTCCCGATGGTCGAGTTCAAGATAGCCTTCCCCGTCAGCGGGGACATGTCGCAGGTCAGGCTGTCCAGCGGGTCCGGTCACTCCTTCCACTACGACTTCTTCAACGCGTGGGACGAGCGCACCCTGAACGCCATGGTCGAGCAGTGCATCAAGGGTGGCCTGCAGTGCAACAACCGCGGCTACGACCAGTACCACCCGGAGGCCGGCACCGTGCTCGGCCCCGACGGCCGCCTCCCGTAGTCCTCCCCCCTCCCCTCACTCCCTCCCCCACTCCCTCCCGAGGAGGTTCCTGCATGCTCACCCGCATGCGCAGCACCGTGGCCACCGCCGCCCTGCTCGCGGGCGCCGTCACCCTGGTCCCCGCCGGACCGGCCCAGGCCGCCGGCAGCGTGGTCAAGGTGGCCGGCTCCCAGGGCAACTGGCAGCTGACCGTGAACGGTTCTCCGTACCTCGTCAAGGGCGTCACCTGGGGACCCTCCCCGGCCGACGCCGCGCGCCTGCTCCCCGACGTGAAGTCGCTGGGCGCCAACACCATCCGCACCTGGGGCACCGACGGCAGCAGCGCCCAGCTCTTCGACGCCGCGAACGCGAACACCATCAAGGTCGTGGCCGGCTTCTGGCTCCAGCCCGGTGGCGGTCCGGGCAGCGGCGGCTGCACGAACTACGTCACGGACACGACGTACAAGAACAACATGCTGGCCGAGTTCACCAAGTGGGTGCAGACCTACCGCGACAACCCGGCCGTCCTGATGTGGAACGTCGGCAACGAGTCGGTGCTCGGCCTGCAGAACTGCTACTCCGGCACCGAGCTGGAGAACCAGCGCAACGCGTACACGACGTACGTGAATGACGTGGCGAAGGCCATCCACCGCATCGACGCCAACCACCCGGTCACCTCCACCGACGCCTGGGTCGGCGCCTGGACGTACTACAAGCGCAACTCCCCGGACCTGGACCTCTACGCGGTCAACGCCTACAAGGAGGCCTGTGGGGTCAAGCAGGCCTGGCAGCAGGGTGGTTACACCAAGCCCTACATCATCACGGAGACCGGTCCGGCGGGCGAGTGGGAGGTTCCGGACGACGCGAACGGCGTCCCGCTGGAGCCCGGCGACCAGGCCAAGGCCGACGGCTACACCAACGCCTGGAACTGCGTCACCGGGCACGGGGGCGTCGCCCTGGGCGCCACGGTGTTCCACTACGGCACCGAGTACGACTTCGGCGGGCACTGGTTCAACCTGACCCCGGCCGGGGAGCGCCGCACGATGTACTACGCGGTCAAGCGCGCCTACGGGGGCAACACGGCGGGCGACAACCTCCCGCCGACCGTGTCCGTCCCCTCCGTCCCCGACCCGGGCGCCGTCCCGGCCGGCAAGGAGATCACCATCCAGGCCCCGGCGACCGACGCCGAGGGCGACCAGCTCGCGTACGAGGTGCTCTGGGGCAGCAAGTACGTGGACGGGGGCGGCGGGCTGATCTCGGTGCCGTCGACCCACCTGGGCAACGGCACGCTCAAAGCCACGGCCCCCGCGAAGACCGGCGCGTGGAAGCTCTACGTGAAGGCCAAGGACGGCCGCGGCAACGTGGGCGTCGGGCAGCGCTCGGTGAAGGTGGTCCCGCCGCCCGTCTCGGGCACGGACGTGGCGCTGAACCGGCCCACGACCGCCTCGACCTTCCAGAACGACGGCTACGGCGGCTGCCCGTGTGGTCCGCAACTGGCCACCGACGGCAACACCACCACGCGCTGGGCGACGACTTGGTCCGATGCCCAGTGGCTCCAGGTGGACCTGGGGTCGGTGAAGCAGCTGAGGCACGCCCAGCTCGTGTGGGAGACCGCGTACGGCAAGGCGTACACCATCAAGGTGTCGGACGACGGCCAGAACTGGCGGACTGCTTACGCCACTTCGAACGGTGACGGCGGCATCGACGACTTCGGCATCTCCGCGTCGGGCCGGTACGTACGCCTCGACCTGACCCAACGGGGCACCGGCTACGGCTACTCCCTGTTCCACTTCGGCGTCTACGCCTGATCCCTGGCCCGACGCCCCGCACGCCCCGCGCGCCGCCCGAACCTGACCCGGGCGGCGCGCGGTTGTGCGTGCGGGAGCCTGCGTCCGGCTCAGACCTCCAGGACGATCTTCCCGGCGGTGTGGCCCTCGCGGCTGAGCTCGAAGGCGGCCGGGAGCTGCGCGAGCGGGAAGGTCTCGGCGACGGGGACGGTGAGCTGCCCGGCGTCGGCCATCCGGCCCAGCTCGGCGAGGTCCGCGCCGACGGGGCGCACCCACATCCACTGGCCGCCGGCGCCGAGCACGGTGTGGTCGGCGATGGAGGCGTGCCGGCCGCCCTCGGCCAGTACCGCCAGGGTGGTCTCGAGGACTCCCCCGACGAAGTCGGCGACGACGGTGACCCCGTCGGGCGCCAGGGCGCGGACCCGGTCCGCGAGGCCGTCGCCGTACTCGACGGGCTCGCAGCCCAGCTCGCGCAGCCGGTCGTGGTTGCGCGGGGAGGCGGTGCCGATGACGCGGGCCCCGAGCGCGCGGGCGATCTGCACGCCGAGGGAGCCGACGCCGCCCGCGGCGCCGTGCACGAGGACGGTGTCCTCCTTGCCGGTTTCCAGGCGCGTCAGCAGCTGGTACGCGGTGAGGCCTGCGAGTGGCAGCCCGGCGGCCTGCTGCCAGGTCAGGGAGGCGGGCTTGGGCGCGAGGGCCCGTACGGGCACGGTGACGAACTCGGCGAAAGTGCCGCCGTGGACGTAGTCCTTACGGGCGTAGGCGATCACCTCGTCGCTCGCGGTGAACTCGGGGGTGTCGATGCCCGCGTACTCGACCGTCCCGGCCACGTCCCAGCCGGGGACGACGGGGTACACGACGTCCATCAGGCCGTCGAGCCCGCCCGCCATGATCTTCCAGTCGACGGGGTTGACGGCGGCGCACCGGACCCGGACGAGGACCTCGCCGGGGCCGACCTTGGGCACCGGGATCCGGGTTTCGGAGAGCACCTCCACTCCGCCGTACTTGTCGTACGTCATCGCCCGCATGGTGCCCTCTTGGTCCTCGGACATACCTTTCGCCTCTCCCTGAGCCGGTCGCGTGCCCCCGCCCCCCATCCCACCACGAAGAGCCGCGCCCGCCCCGGGAGGAGGGGCGGGCGCGGCGCGGCGGAGCGGTTCCGGGGGGAGGGGGCTGTCTTGCAGGGCGGCTCTACAGGGCGCGGTGGGCGGCGATCACGTCCGCGTAGTGGCGTCCGCTGGTCTTCACGGTGCGCTGCTGGGTTTCGTAGTCGACGTGGACCAGTCCGAACCGCTTGTCGTAGCCGTAGGCCCATTCGAAGTTGTCGAGGAGGGACCAGGCGTAGTAGCCGGCCAGCGGTGCGCCGCGGCGGGCCGCGCGGGCGCAGGCGGCCAGGTGGGCGGTCAGGTACGCGGCGCGCTCGGGGTCGTGGACGCTGCCGTCGGGGGCGACGGTGTCGGGGTAGGAGGAGCCGTTCTCGGTGATGAGGATGCGTCGGGCCCCGTACTCCTCGGTCAGCCGCATGATGAGGGCTTCCAGGCCGTCCGCGTCGACTTCCCAGTCCATGCCGGTGCGCGGGACGCCGGGCCGGTCGATCATCCGGGCGTAGGGGGCGGCGCCGTGCGGGTCGGCGGTGACCACCTGCGGGAAGTAGTAGTTCAGGCCGATCCAGTCGAGCGGGGCGGCGATGGTTTCCAGGTCGCCGGGCTGCTCGGGGAGGTCGACTCCGTAGACCTCCCGCATGTCGGCGGGGAAGCCGCGGCCGTGCACCGGGTCGAGCCACCAGCGGTTGACGTGGCCGTCCATCCGGCGGGCGGCCGCGCGGTCGGAGTCGCTGTCAGTGGCGGGCTCGACGGTGGAGAGGTTGTTGACGATGCCGATCTGCGCGCCGGGTGCTGCGTCGCGGATGGCCTGTGCGGCCAGGCCGTGGCCGAGCAGCAGGTGGTAGGAGGCGCGGACGGCGGCGGTGAGGTCGGTCAGGCCCGGGGCCATCTTGCCTTCGAGGTGGCCGATCCACGCCGAGCAGAGGGGTTCGTTGAGGGTCGTCCACTGGGTGACGCGGTCGCCGAGGCGCTGCGCGACGATGCCGGCGTACGCGGCGAAGTGCTCGGCGGTGGCCCGCTCGGGCCAGCCGCCCCGGTCCTGCAGGGCCTGCGGGAGGTCCCAGTGGTAGAGGGTGACCGACGGTTCGATGCCGGCGGCGAGCAGGCCGTCGATCAACTGGTCGTAGAAGTCGAGGCCCTTGGCGTTGACCGGGCCGTCGCCGCCGGGCAGGACGCGGGGCCAGGCGACGGAGAGCCGGTAGGCGTTGGTGCCGAGCTGCCGCATCAGGTCGATGTCGCCCCGCCAGCGGTGGTAGTGGTCGCAGGCGGTGTCCCCGTCGTGGCCGCCGTCGATGGCGCCGGGGACGCGGGTGAAGGTGTCCCAGATGGAGGGGGCGCGGCCGTCCTCGGCGACGGCTCCCTCGATCTGGTAGGCGGAGGTGGCGGTGCCCCAGACGAAGTCGCGCGGCAGGGCGGCGAGGTCGATGGCGTCGCGGGCCGTGTCGTGGGGACCTGCGTTGAAACGTTCTGCGTACAGGGTCATTTGACGGCTCCTGCCGTGAGTCCGGCCACCAAGTACCGCTGCAGCAGCAGGAATCCGGCGACGATGGGGATGCTGACGACGAGCGACGCGGCCATGATCTGGTTCCAGTAGACGTCGTTCTGCGTGGAGTAGCCCTGCAGTCCGACGGCGAGGGTCCGGGTGGCGTCGTTCGTCATGACGGAGGCGAAGAGCACTTCGCCCCAGGCGGTCATGAACGCGTAGACGGCGACGGCGACGATGCCGGGGACGGCGGCCGGGATGACGACGCGGAAGAGCGCGCCGAGCGGTCCGCAGCCGTCCACGGTGGCGGCCTCGTCGAGCTCGCGGGGCACCGAGTCGAAGTACCCGATGAGCATCCAGATGGAGAAGGGGAGGGAGAAGGTGAGATAGGTGAGGATCAGTCCGCCGCGGGATCCGTACAGGGCGATCCCGGTGGTGTTGCCGATGTTCACGAAGATCAGGAACAGCGGGAGCAGGAAGAGGATCCCGGGGAACATCTGGGTGGACAGCACCGTCACCGTGAACAGGCGCTTGCCGCGGAAGCGGTAGCGGCTGACCCCGTACGCCGCGAAGATCGCGATCACGACGGAGCAGACGGTGGCCGAGCCCGCCACGATGAGCGAATTCACGAAGTACTTGGCGAGCGGGACCGTGTGCCAGATGTCGATGTAAGGGCGGATGGTGAGCCCGCTGGGGATCCAGCGGAACTCTCCCGCCACGTCCTTGAGGGGTTTGAGCGAGCTGGCGGCCATCACGTAGACCGGCAGCGCGACGAAGCCGGCGAGGAGGGTGAGGAAGACGGCCCGGATCACCTTGAACGACATAGGCGGGTCGAGGGGTGATCTCGTACGGGGCCGCGTGCGCGGGCGGCCGTGCAGGGCGGCCCGGCGGTTGCGGTCAGGCATCGGCTTCCTTCCGTCCCCGTGTCGTGACGAACAGGTAGACCGCGGTGACCAGCAGCAGGAAGAGCAGCAGCAGGACGGACATGGCCGAGCCGGTGCCGAAGTTCCAGGTCACGAAGCTGGATTGGTAGATGTGGATGGAGATGAGGTCGGCCGCTTCGGGGGCCGATTTGCCGAACAGTACGAACGGGGTGTTGAAGTCGTTGAAGGTCCACAGGAACAGCACCAGGATCAGGACCTGGTTGACGGCGCTGACCGACGGCAGGGTGATCCGGCGGATCTGCTGCCAGGTCCCGGCCCCGTCCAGCGCGGCCGCCTCGTAGAGGTCCTTCGGGATGTTCTGCAGCGCGGCCATCACGATGAGGAAGGCGAACGGCCAGCCCTTCCAGACGGAGACGGTCAGCAGGGCCCAGAAGCTGTTCTCGCCCAGCAGCCAGAAGGTGTGCTCGGCGCCGCCGAGGCCCAGTTGGTCGTGGATGACGTGGTTCACCAGGCCGTTGTCCCGCTGGAACATGAACGCCCAGGTGATGACGGCCGCGTAGCCGGGCAGTGCGTAGGGGATCAGGAACAGTCCGCGCAGGAGCCCGCGGCCGCGGAAGGTCTCCTGCATGAACACGGCGGTGGCGGTGCCGAGGATCCAGCACAGGGCCACCGACAGGAGGGTGAACAGGCAGGTGGTGAAGAAGGAACCCAGCAGTGCCTCGCCGACGGGCTTGTTGATGTCGACGGCGAGTTCGTAGTTGTCGAGGCCCGACCAGGGGGCGCTGGACCAGTCCCGGATGAAGAACTGGGTCAGCTGCCGGAAGCTCATCACGATGCCCATCACCATCGGGACGAGGTGGATGAGCAGTTCGAAGAACAGGGCGGGCAGGAGCAGGAGGTAGGGCAGGGCGGCGCGGCGCAGGCGCCCGGTGCGGCGTACCCGGGCAGTGGTGCGCCGCACCCTTCCCGCCGTGGCGGAGGTCATGAACGGTTGCTCACTTCTGCATCTGCTGCTGGGCCTTGGTGAGCTTCGCCTTGACCGATTCGGTGGTGACCGGACGGCCGGCCGCGGCGTCGGCGAACAGCTCCTTGACGGCGGTGCCGACCGCGGTCTCGAACTGGGACTCCTCGGGGACCTGCGGGAGCGGCGCGGCGCTGGTGGAGAGGGTGTTGCGGAGCACCGTCAGGTCCTCGGTACCGAAGGCGGGGTGCGTCTGAGCCGCCTTGACCGGCGGGATGGAACCGTAGGTCTGGTTGAGGATCTTCTGCTCCTCGTCGCTGGTCATGAACTGCACGAACTTCAGGGAGCCGTCGATGTTGTCGGTGTTCTTGAAGACGGCCAGGTTGATGCCGGCGACCATGGAGTTGACGTTCTTGCCGGTGCCGGGCGCGCCGCCGGCCGGGACGGGGGCGGGTGCCACGCCCCAGTCGCCCTCCTTCATGCCCTGGGCCTTGAAGCTGCTCGCCGCGTTCTGCCACAGGACCATCGCGGTCTTGCCGTTGGCGAAGTCCTGGAGGGACTGGTTCTTGTCGTACTCGGCGTTGCCCGGGGCGATGATCTTGTCCTTGGCCATCAGGTCGACGTACTGCTTGACGGCGTCGACGTTGGCCGCGCTGTCGAAGGTGGGCTTGCCGCTCGCGTCGAAGAACTCAGCGCCGTGCTGCTGCGAGAAGACGAAGGCCTGGTGGATGTTGTTGGAGAGGTTCGCACCCTCGGCGCCCAGGGCCCACTTGCCGTCCTTGGACAGCTTCTGGCCGACGGCGACCATCTCGTCCCAGGTCGCCGGGGGCTTCTCGATGCCCGCCTCCTGGAACATCTTCTTGTTGTAGTAGAGCGCGTACGACATCGAGTACAGCGGGACGGCGGCCGGGTCCTGGCCCTTGGCGCCCGCCGATCCGATGGCGGAGTCCACGAACCGGTCCTTGCCGCCGATCGCCTCGAAGTTCCTGGCGTCCCAGGGCAGCAGGGCGCCGGTGGCCTGCAGGGAGGAGGACCAGGTGTTGCCGATGTTCAGGACGTCGGGGCCCTGCCCGGAAGCGGTGGCGGCGAGGATCCTGTTGAGCAGGTCCGACCACGGGACCACTTCGAGCTTGACCTTGATGCCGGTCTGCTCCTCGAACTTCTTCAGCTCCGGGCCGAGGGTCGCCTGGTCCGCCGCGATGTCGGGGCCCTGGTTGGAGGCCCAGTAGGTGATCTCCTTGGGGGCCTTGTTGGAGCCCTCCGCATCCGCGGATCCGCCTCCGCAGGCGGTGGCGGCTGCGAGCATGGAGACGGTGACGGCGGTGACGGCGGCGGCTCGGGTTCTGCGCATGGCGGCTCGGTCCCTTTCGGCAGGGTGGAGGAGAAAGGCCGGTGGACGGTGCGAGCGCTCGACCCCAACCGGGTGCTCGGCGACTCCGTTTCTTTCCAGGCCTTAATTTAGGACGTGAGTTAAGCCTCGGGAAAGGGTCGCGTCAAGGGGTCGCGCAAGGGTATGTTGCGATCGATGTCAGGGCGGAAGGAGCCACATGACCACGGGGCGCAGTGGACGTACGGTGCGGGACCTGCGAAGGGGCAACCGCAGCGCCGTGCTGCAGCAGTTGTACTTCGGCGGGCCCATGAGCCGGCAGGAACTGGGCCCCGCGACCGGGCTGAGCTCGGGATCCGTGAGCAACGTGGTCGGTGAACTCGTCGCGGACGGACTGCTCGAGGAGGCCGGCATCGTCGACTCCGACGGCGGCCGCCCGCGCACGCTGCTGCGCGTCGCGCCCGGCAGCGCGCACATGATCGGCATCGACGTGGGCGAAACCCGCGTCAGGGTCGAGCTGTTCGACCTCACGCTCACCGAACTGGCGCGTACCGAGCTCCCGTTGCAGCCGCGCGGCTGCTACGACGTCGGCCCGATCGTCGACCACGTACGGAGCGGGATCGCCACCGTCCTGGAGCGGGCGGGGGTCGGGACGGACCGGCTCCTGGGGGTCGGCATCGGCGTACCCGGCATCGTCGACCGCGACGCGGCGGGCGGAACCGTGGTCCACGGGCAGACCATCGGCTGGGACGCGGTCCCGCTGGAGGCACTGCTGCGCGCCACGGGAGCCGTGCCGCCCGAGGTCCCGTACATCATCGACAACGGCGCGCGCACGCTCGGCCAGGCGGAGATGTGGTTCGGCGCAGGGCGCGGGGCCCGGGACGCGGTGGTCGTGCTCTTCGGTTCCGGCGTCGGAGCGAGCCTGATCACCGACGGGTCCCCGGACGGCGCCACCGCCGGGGGCGCACCCCTGGAGTGGGGCCACCTGACGGTGCAGGTCCGCGGGCGGCGCTGCCGCTGCGGGGCGCTGGGCTGCCTGGAGGCGTACACGGGAGCGGAATCGCTCCTGGCCCGGTGGGCGGAGCGGGGCGGCGGCGGGGAGGCGGTCGCCGGGGACGAGGAGGACGCCCTGGCCGCGCTGCTGGCGGCGGCCGGCGGCGGGGACGCGATCGCGCTCGACGTGCTCGACGAAACCGCGGAGTACCTGGGCGCGGGCCTGTCCGACGTCATCAACCTCTTCCAGCCAGAGCGGATCCTGATCGGCGGCTGGGCCGGCCTGATGCTGGGCCCGCACATCCTCCCGGCGGTACGGGAACACGCGACGCGGTACTCGCTGCGCCACCCGGCGGCCCGGGTCACCATCGACATGGGCTCACTGGGCCCGGACGCGGTCACGGTGGGCGCGGCCACGCTCCCCCTGTCGGCCTTCTTCGCGGCGGGCGGCCGCCGCACCCCGCCGGAGCCCGCGGCGGAAGCCCCGGGCTGGCAGACGTCGCTCCAGACGCGCGGAGGCTCGGCGGCGGGGCGGGGGTAGGGCAGGGGGTGGGGGTGCGGGGGCGCGGGTAGGGTGCCGGGGCAGGTGGTGCCACCGAAGGAGTGCCGACCATGATCCTCCCGAAGATCCGGGACCCTCGCTTCGTGACGATCCGCCGGGGCGGGACCCTCACCGACGCGGACCATCACCTGCTCGCACTCTGGGCGGCCACGTGCGCGGAGCACGTCATCGACCTGTTCGAGGCGGCCCGGCCCGAGGACCCGAGGCCGCGTGAGGCGATCGAGCACGCCCGCGCGTGGGTGCGCGGCGAGGTCACGATGACGCAGTCACGCGCGGCGGGCGGCCATGCGATGGGCGCGGCCCGAGATCTGCGCGGGGCGGCACGGCACGCCGCGTACGCCGCGGGCCAGGCCGGGGCCGTCGCCCACGTCGCCGCGCACGAACTCGGGGCGGCCGCCTACGCGATCAAGGCCGCACGCGCTGCCGCGCCGGAAGCCGGAGGCGAGGCCGCGGGGCGCCAGGAGTGCCGGTGGCAGCGCGACCAGCTCCCGGATGCGATCCGCGAACTCGTGCTCGACGACCAGCGGTTGCGCAACGACATCTGCTGGTCGGCCTTCGACTGCTGAGCTGGGGCCGGGAATCCCCGGCTCAGTTGGTCTTGCCGATGATGCTGCTTGCCGCGAGGCGGAAGTCCTTGACTGCTTGGTAGAGGGTTCGCCCTCGTTCGGCGGCAAGGGCGCCGTCCTCGGCCTTGTGGGTGGTGTTTCCCGCGTGGGCGTTCTCGGCCATCCGCCGCATGACGTGGGAGAGTTCGCCGGAGGCTTTGGCGACGCGATCCGCGACGTCTGCGACGGACGCCGGCCCTTCGAGGATGACGACTTCCCCTGCACGGTGGACCTCGCGGGCCAGGGTGACGAAGCGGCCTGTCTTCTCGTCGAGATCGGGGAGGTCGGGCTGGTCCGAACGCAACGCGTCGAGTACGGCATCCATGGCGATGTCACGGTCATGGAGAGCGCCGAGGTAACCGGCGTACGCGTCGCGGCGATGCTGTCGGCTCCATTGGGCGTGCTGTGACCGTGCCTGGGCACGGCCGTTGACGATCGCGGCCCCGAGGGTGGTGGCGGAACCGACGGCGGCGCCCAGCAGTGCGGCAAGTCCTGAGTCCATGGGCCCCAGTCTGCCGTTCTCGTTGCTCATCCAGTCCGTCGGGGCTTCGTGCCCTTCTCCTGGTGGACGGGTCGGCCGTATCGCGGGCGCAGCCACGGTGAGACGCCCAGTCCGCGACGGTCCGTCCGGGCAGAACTCAAC
Organism: Streptomyces sp. GL_148; assembly: GCF_057834205.1. Classification (NCBI taxonomy): domain Bacteria; kingdom Bacillati; phylum Actinomycetota; class Actinomycetes; order Kitasatosporales; family Streptomycetaceae; genus Streptomyces; species Streptomyces sp. GL_148. The sequence goes on from NZ_CM174396.1 coordinate 734,855, forward strand.
CGGATGGTGCCATCGTGGTGGCCGGGCGCCACCCGGCTGCCCCGGCCTACGGCCCAGCGCGCGGGGGCCGCGCCGTGGGGCCCGGGCCGCGCCGCATCCCGATGGCCCGGCCCTCGGCCCTCGGCTCCGACCTCGGCCCGCGCTCACGCCTCACGCTCACGCTCACGCAGAGTCGCGGACCACCAGCTCCGGGTCGAAGAGCACTTCCACCGGGGCGGGCGCCGCCGTGCCGGACACGCGGTCCAGGAGGAGCCGGACCATCTCCGCCGCCATCTCCTCCACCGGCTGGCGGACCGTCGTCAGGCGGGGCCTGGCCGCCAACGCCGCGCCGGAGTCGTCGAAGCCGACCACCGCCACGTCGTGCGGGATCCGGCGGCCGTGTTCGCGCAGCACCAGACAAGCCCCTTGCGCCATCAGGTCGTTCGCCGCGAACACCCCGTCCAGGTCCGGGCGTTCGGCCAGGAGCGCGCGCATCGCCTGCTCGCCGCCGTCCAGCGTGAAGTCCGCCTCGGCCACCCGTACCGCCGTTCCGTCCAGCGCCTCCCGGAAGCCCGCCACCCGCTCCCGGCTCGCCGGCACGTCCTCCGGGCCGCCGATCGCGACGAGCCGCCGGCAGCCCCGGGCGAGGAGGTGCCGCGCGGCCAGCGCACCGCCCTCGCGATGGCGCAGGTCGACCCAGTCCAGCAGAACGCCGGGCGCCGGGCGGGCGAAGAGCACCGCGGGCAGTCCGGCGCGCGCGAGCAGGCCGGGCAGCGGGTCGCGGCCGTCGGTGGTGACGAGCAGGGCCCCGTCGCCACCGCCCTGCGTGAGGTACGCGAGCACCTGCGCGCGGTCCGCCTCCCCGTCGGCGAACAGCAGCACCGGATGCACACCGCGCGGGCGCAGGGCCCGTACGACCCCGCTCACCACCCGCCCGAAGAAGGGGTCCTGGAACACCCGGCCGGTGTCCGCTCCCGCGCCCGAGACCACCAGCGCCACCGCACCGGAGCGCCGGGTCACGAGGGAGCGGGCCGCACGGTTCGGCACGTACCCGGTCGCGGCGACGGCCCGCTGGACCGCCTGCTGGATGGTGGGGTCCACATTGCGGACCCCGTTCACCACGCGCGACACCGTGGCCCGGGACACCCCGGCGGCGCGGGCCACGTCCTCCAGGGTCGGGGCCGTGCCGGCGCCGGTGCCCGTGGCCGTACCGGTGGCCGTGCTCGCTGCGTCCATGGCGGCACTGTAGCCGCCCGCGCTCACCCCCTCTCGGACCTGGATCCGACCTCGCCCAGACTCCTCTCAGACCGCTCTCAGACCGCTCTCAGACCTCGATCGCACCGCTGAGCGGCAGATCGCCCGCGCTGCGACCGGCCAGGACGGCGAACCGCCCCGGCTCCGCCGTCCAGCCCCCGGCCTGCGGGGACCAGTGCTGCAGGGCCCGCACGGGGATCCGTACGTACGCCGTCACCCGCTCCCCCGGCTCCGCCTCCACCGCCGCCCAGCCCGCGAGCCAGCGCACCGGACGCTCGGCCGCCGAGTCCGGCCGCGACAGGTGGAGTTGGACGACCTCTCGGCCCCGCCGGGTGCCGGTGTTGTGGAGGATCACGGGGACCTCGTAGCCCCCGCCCGGGGTCGGTGCCGGGGCGCCGAGACGCTCGAACTCCCAGGTGGTGTAGCCGAGTCCGTGCCCGAACCAGTACGCGGGAGCCGGGCCGGCGGATCCCCTCCGCAGCCAGCCGCGGTGACCGATGTGCAGGCCCTCCTCGTACGGGAGCCGGCCGCCGGTGGGCCGCGTGGTGCGTACCGGGGCGTCGGCGAGGGCGGCCGGCCAGGTGGTGGGGAGCCGGCCGCCCGGCTCGGCGCGGCCGAGGAGGACGTCGGCGAGTGCGTGCCCGCCCTCCTGGCCGGGGAACCAGGTGAGGAGGACGGCTCCGGCGGCTTCGCGCCAGGGCAGTTCGACGGGGCCGCCGGAGTTGACGACGACGACGGTACGGGGATTCGCGCGGACGATCTCAGCGACGAACTCATCCTGGGGCGCGGGCAGTCGGAGCGAGGCGCGGTCGAAGCCCTCGGACTCGCCACCTTCGGTCGTGCCGACGACCACGACGGCGACGTCGGCCGCCCGGGCGGCGGCCACGGCGGCGGCGAGCGCCTCGGCGGGGCCGGGAAGGGGCGGGGCGGCGGTAAGGACGGTCGCCCGGCCCGTGCCGGGGGCGAGCTCGCGCCGGGCCACGACGTGCACCGGGTGGCCGGCGGTGAGCGGGATCCGGGCGGTGTGCTGGGGCGGGCGGACGTGAATGACGGCCGGATCGGCGGTCTCGGGCGGGAACTCGCCGTCGAGCACGGCCGTTCCGTCGACGGAGAGGCGCAGTGAGCCGAAGCCGCCGAGGCCGAGGGTCCAGGTCCCGCTCGTGTCCGGGTGGAGGACGGCGGCGAGCTCGACGGTGTGGGCGCCGGGCGGCAGTTCCGGTTCCAGTACCCGGCCGGAGGGCTGGTGGGCGGAGCACAGCACCGACCCGTCGGAGTCCAGCACGCGCAACCGCACGCCCGGGGCGCCGCCTTCCGGGTCACGGCCGTACCGCGCGCCCAACGGAGCCTGCCCGCCGCCGCCCTCGGGCGCGGGACCCGCTTCGTAGGCGACCCGGACGTCCGGGCCCAGCGCGCTCCGCAGCCCGTCGAGCGGACTGACCACACGCTGCGGGAACACCTCGGAACTCCCGCCGCCCTGGACCCGAGGCTCATCGGCATGCACCCCGATGACGGCGACCCCCCGCCCCAACGCCCCCTCGTCCAGGGGCAACACCCCCCGGTTCTCCAGCAACACGAAGCTAGCAGCAGCCGCACCCCGCAGCTCCTGACGCATGGCGTGGGGGGCGGGGGCCTGCCCGGGGGCGGGGCCCTGGCTGGGTGCTGAGGTCGCGGCCGGCACCAACACCGAGGCGCCGGGCAGCCCCGAAGACGGCCCCCCGGCCGGGACCGGGGCCGAGGCCGGGACCGGGTCCAGGGCCGAGATCGAGGCCGGGACCGGATCTAGGGCCGGGGCTGGACCCGTAGCCGGGGCCGTGGCCAGGGCCAGGGCTGGATCCGGGACCGGGGCCGGAGCCGGAGATGTCTGAGACGGGCCCGCGGCCGAGGCCCGGGAAGGGGCCTCGGCCTGGGCGGGGGGCAGGGCAGACCCCCACCCCGGATCCAGCTCCGGATTCGGATTCGGAGGTGTGCATCTTGGGATGAGGGTCCCCACCCGGGAGGCCAATCGCAGGAGGCGGCGGACCTTGTCCTCGACCGCTTCCGCCGGGACCCGACCGCTCGCCAGGGCCTCCAGCAGCGCCGTGCCCCACTGACCGCGGGGGCCCGGCATCGCCAGATCCTGCGCGGCGACGGCCGAAGCCACCGTCGAGCGAACACCACCCCAGTCGGAGACGACCACGCCGTCGAAGCCCCACTCCCCCTTCAAGGGCTCGGCAAGCAGGGAACTCTCGCTCATCGTCACGCCGTTGACCTTGTTGTACGCCGACATCACGAGCCACACCCCCGCCTGGACGGCGGCCTCGAAGGGCGCGAGGTAGAGCTCGCGCAGCACACGCTCGTCGAGCCGTACGTCAACGGTCAGCCGCTCCGTCTCGGAGTCGTTGGCGACGTAGTGCTTCGCCGTCGCGGCCACCCCCCGCGACTGGACTCCACGGATGAGGGCCGCCCCCGTACGGCCCGCGAGCAACGGGTCCTCGGAGAAGCACTCGAAGTGGCGTCCGGCGAGGGGGCTGCGGTGCAGGTTGAGGGTGGGGGCGAGAACGACGTGAACGCCCTTGCGCCGGGCCTCGTCTCCGAGCAGTTCTCCGAGCCGGCGGACCCGGTCCTCGTCCCACAGCGCCCCGAGGGCGGTGGGTGAGGGCAGCAGGGCCGAGGTGAACCGCTCGTTCCAGCCGGGCCCGCGGACCCCGGACGGACCGTCCGAGAAGACGATCTCCCGTAGTCCCACGTCCGGTTCGGGCCGAGTCCGCCAGGTATCGGCCCCGGTCAACAGCCGCACCCGCTGCTCGGGATCCAGTTTGTCCAGCAGCAGTTCCACGTCACCGTCGCACATGTCCACCCCTCACACACCAACCGCCCACACACTGGGAGAGCGCTCTCCCACATGATCCCGGCGCACCCGATCAACTGTCAACGGCCAGGCTCGGCCAGGGCCGCAGCCCTGGCCGCCGTCGTCGGGCGCCGTCGTCGGGCGTGGGAGCCCCGCCCGGGCGGCCTGGACTCATTTCCCAGCTGCGAGTTGGACTCCGACTCGGCGGTTCTCCGCGTTCCGTTCCGCGCCGTTGCGGCATCAGGCCGGAGCAAACACCGATAGCCGCATCAACCGCCTGCCGACCCACGTCTGCGGAGTGGAGGTTCGTCGCACCCGGGCAGGGCAGTCGCATCGCACGTGCGGCTCCTGAAGGAACCCGGGCAGGTGCGTCGGGCCTCCGAGGCCGCCCCGTCGGACCCCGCGCGTCCGTGGGTCCGGCCGGACCGACGTCCGGCAGCGCCCCCGTGGTGGGAGGTCCGTGCCCGACCCGGCGCCGCGGGGATTGCGTGCGGGGTGAACACGGACCGGGTACGCGGCCTGGAAGGCCAGGCGGGTGTCCGCGCCTTCGGCAATCCGGGGCGAGCAGTGAGTCGAGTGAGAGGTAGACCTCCCGCCGCTCGGTGCCCGGCTCCGACACCCGTACCAGGTGCCCGAGGAGCAGGTCTTCCAGGCCGGCAACCCGCTTGCCATTCCACACCTTGTCCGCAGTGGTGACCAGCAACTCCTCGACACGTACTCGGGTCTCCGCCCGGGAGCCGTGGCCGTGGGTGGCGGCGAAGCGGGCCCGTTCCGGGCGAACGCGTGCGCGAGGAGCAACTCGCGCCCGGCCGGCTCGTGCGCGCAGCCGGGCCCAGCGAGGTCGACGGTGTGCGCCACCTTGCCGATGTCGTGCGTGGCCGCGCCGAAGAGAGCACGGCCTCATGGTCGAATGCCGGCGCCGGGCAGAACTCGGCGACGCAGTCGGTGAGTTCGTACACCGCGTCGTGTACGAGTCCCAGATGCGCCGCGAGCCGGGGCGATGCCATGCGGTGCGGCCAACTCGCGCAGCGGCGCGGCCACGACCTCGGGGCCGGGGCGGCGCCAGTCCGGGCGATGCGGCAGATCAGATCAGACACCGCCGGCAAGGATCTGCCATAGATCCTTAGATCCTTTCAGTCCCACCAGAACGTCCAGTGGGTGTTACCAACCAGAGCCTCTTCCGCGTAGAGCCGGATGCTCTCGTACCCCTGCCAGATGGTGTCAGGGCAGAACGCGAAGTGCTCCGCGGCGACCGCGAGAGCTTCATGCAGCGTCTGTGGTGGGGCTGCTACGGACAGGTCCAGCCGCGCGGACGACAGAGCAACCACCCGGACTCCGAAACGGTCCTCCCAGGAACGGAGAACCGAACACAGGCGGGCCACATCGCTTTCATGGTTGACCGGACCTGACCAGCCGATCACTGCGGGGAGGTCCGCAGCCCGGCCCGCTGGAACCAACGCAAGCCGAGGGCTCTTGAGCCGGCCGCCGACCAAATCCCGGGCCACGTCCGCAGCCGTCATAGCCGGATCCGCCGCGGCCCTCCCCGGCGACGCCAGCCCAGGCCAGCTACCGGTGAACGGAGCCATGGTCTCGCCCGCGCCCTCTTCGTCTTCGTCTTCGTTCTCCTCGGTTTCCGATACCGCGGACTCCCAGAGGTCCTTGAGGACTTCCTCGGCATGATGGTCGCCGGGGTCCGACATCATGCCGGGATCCAACGTGCCGTCCCACCACTCCTCGATACCGGATTCGTCCTGGAGGAGTACGGGCTGCAGTCCCGCTTCCCGAGCCGGCAGGTACTCGGCCCACGTACCGGGTGCTGCGACCCCGTCGGCCACCCAGAGCAGCGGCTCAGGCCAAGGACCGTCGTGGGTTTCGGTCACCAGTGATCCCGGCGGCAGGCCGAGACCCAGACTTCCGCCCGTGGGGTCGGTCAACAGCACGGTCAGCGGCTTGGAATGTGTCGTCATGACGGCGAAGCTAACGGCCCCCACTGACAGACCGCGCCGATCGCACGGGGCAACTGGATCTGAGGGTTCTGAGGGCCCTTCGCTGCCCGCTCATCCACCGAAGCCGGACCACGAACGACAAGCTGAGGCTACGGCCGGATCCTGTGTTCCGGATCGCCGCGGAACGGCTCGGCATCGTCCAGAGGACCGTCCTGCGGTACGGCTCCGTGAGTCGTTTTCGCTGGTCCGCCGGATATCGCGGTGTTAGCCTGCGGCGATCCCAGGTGTGGGCACGACACGGGGTAATGCGTCACACAGGAGGCTCATATGTCACGTCGTCCGGTCACCATCGTCACCGGAGGCAGTCGCGGTATCGGTGCCGCCACGTGCGTCCGGCTCGCCGCCGACGGGCACGACATCGCCCTCGGCTACCTCCGTGACGACGCGGCCGCCAAAGCCATCGCCGAGCAGGTGCGGGAGGCCGGGGGGCGGTGTGTGACCGTGCGCGGTGACACGTCCGAGGAGTGCGGCGTGGAGTCGCTCTTCGACATCGCCGGAGCCGAGCTCGGTGCGGTGACCGGACTGGTCAACAACGCCGGAGTGACGGGTACCCCGGGCCGGCTCGCCGACATCCGGACCGAAGATCTGCGCCGCGTGCTCGACGTGAACCTCCTCGGATACCTGCTCTGTTGCCGCCGGGCCGCCCGGGACATGGCCGCGTCGGGCGGCGGGGCGATCGTCAACGTCTCCTCCGCGGCCGCCACCCTCGGCAGTCCCGGCCGCTACGTCCACTACGCCGCGACAAAGGCCGCCACCGACACCCTGACCCTGGGGCTCGCCAAGGAGCTGGGCCCGGACGGGATCCGGGTCAACGCCGTGGCCCCCGGCATCATCGACACCGACATGCACGCCGCCATGGGGGACCCCGACCGCCCGGCGCTGGCGGCCGCCGAGATCCCGCTCGGCCGGGCCGGGCAGCCGGCGGAGGTGGCCGCGGCCATCGCCTGGCTGCTGTCCGCGGACGCCGCGTACACGACCGGTACGGTCCTGCGCGTCGCCGGCGGGCGCTGAACGGCCGCCACCCCTCGCCGCGGTTCCGGCAGCGGCCGAACGGCGGGGATGCCAACCGCAGGTGCTGGGCCGCCAATTGGTGGCGCCCAGCACCTCGCGGCCCATGTCGACCACACCACGTCCGTCGGTCGCCACTCGCACCGAGTCGAGGGGCGTCCGCCCATCCGGGATCCGCGCCTTACGGGCACTGCTCGCCGGCTCGGACTCCGGCTCCGAGCCCCGGCCCCGACCGGTCAGCCGCTCGCGAAGGCCGCGCGGGTGGCCGGCCCGTAGACGCCCGGCGGGTCGCCCTCGATGCTCCGGTTCTGCTGGAGCTGGATGACACCGCGCCGGGTCTGCTCGTCGTACACCCCGGTGAGGTTGACGTACGTGAACCCCTGCGCGTGGAGCCGTTCCTGCAGGGCGCGCACCTCGGCCCCGCGGTCCCCCGGCCTCAGGGTCCCGCCCTCGCCCGGGGCCGGGCGCGTTCCGGTCGGGCCCGCCGGGCCCGTCGGCTTCGGGTCCCGGGTCGCGCCGGCCGACGGGCCGGCAGGGGGCTGACCGGCGCCGGTCGGAGCCGTCGCGGACGGGGGTCCGGGCGTGGGCGGGCGTACGGACTCCGCGGCCGGGGTGGGCTCCTCGCCCGCCCCCGGGCTGCGCGCGGGGAGGACCGGTACGGACAGGTCCGGCGGGGCCACGGCGCGCGGCGGCTCCGGGTCGGGGCCGCGCAGGAGGAGGGCGAGGGCCCCCGCCGCCCCGAGTGCGAGCAGGGCGAGTCCGAGGACCGGGAGGCGGCTGCCCCGCCGGGCGCCGGGAGGCGCCGCCGCGGGCGCGGCCTGCCGCGCGGGACCGGGTTCCCACACGGGTACCCGCGAAGGCCCGGGCACCTCGGCGGGCGGCCCGAAGCGCGTCGGTACGGTGATCCGCCCGGTGTCCTCGGGCCAGGCGGGCGCGGAGGAGCCGGGCAGCGGACCCGAGGGGGCTACGTAGGGGCGTACGAGCAAGCGATCGTCGTCGGGCACGAGCCCACTCTCATCGGGGTCGGGGGACACGGTTGTCTTCCGGCGGGTACGGGGGCCGGCGCGGCGGTGCGGTGTCGGCCCCCGTACCCGGCCGGTCAGGTCCTGCGCCGCCGGGCGACCAGGACCATCTCGGCGCCGGCGGCCGGAACACGGGCACCGCCGGTCCCCGGGGGCGCGGTCATGCCCGCACCGGTCGGGGTGAGCCCGCATCCGGACCGCCCGCGCCGGGGCCGTCCGGACGCCGCGGGGCGGAGCGGGCGGATGGGGGCATCTGAGGTATCTCCGAGGTGCGGCTCGTGCGGTGGGGCTGGACGTCCGGGCGTCCGGAACGTCCGGACGTCGCGGGCAGGGTCGGTCCGGTTGACGGTGTCCGACCGGCGCACTCTTTCCCCAGGAGATGCCCCAGGTCAAGCCGGATGTCCGATCCACCCCATCCGCCCGGTCTGGGCAGGGCCTCTCCACCGGAACCGGCCCGTCGGGAGCGGTTCCTCCGCCGGGCCTAGGGTCTGTCGTCAAACTCCCGTCGTCGCCCGAAGGGCGGCCGCGCGGCGTCTGGTGCGTGCTCTCGGCGCGCCGGGCGAAAGTCCGCGTACTGGACGTACTCGGGCTTTCGCCCGGTGCGGCGAGAGCGCGTGCCAGGCGTCGCGCGGCAGACGGGAGTTTGACGACAGGCCCTAGTGGTGGACCGTCCGGATTGCGGACGGTCAACTCCTGCCCCGGGGCCCGCCTCTGATCCACCGCCGTTCTACCGCTGGTCGGCCGGTGAAGCGTCGCGGTTGCTGACGGCCGCCGGTGCGCCCGTGACTGCGCGATTGGCCGTGGCCGTGACTGCGCCCGTGACCGCGTGCGTAGCCGTGACTGCGCGCCCGGCCGTGCGGGAAGTCGAGGTGACCCGGACGGTGACGGCGGCCAAGGCCATCAGGGCGGCTCCGGCCAGCGGGGCCGCGGGCACCGAGATGCCGTCGACCGCGAGACCGCCGGACAACGCGCCCGCGGCGATCGCCAGGTTGAACATCGCCACCATCAGCGAGGAGGCGGCCTCCGCGTCGTCGGGTGCGGCCTTGATCATCCAGCTCTGGAGGCTGACCGAGACCCCGCCGTACACGAGCCCCCAGGCCAGGAGCAGCACCGTCCCGGCGACCGCTCCCGGCACCAGGGCGATCAACGCGAGGATCACGGTGAGGGCGGCACCGACGGTGAACAGCGTGCGGTACGGGTCGCGCGCCCCTGCCAGGAAGTTGCCCGCCACGCCCGCGACTCCGTACCCGAGGAGGAGGGTGCTCACGTAGGCGGCGTCGACCCCGGACACGTCCTGCAGGATCGGCCGTACGAACGTGTACGCGGCGAACTGCCCCGTCACCACCAGGAAGGTGACGGCCACCCCGGCCCGGACCGCCCGGTTGCGCCGCAGCAGGGCGGGGAGCTGGGCGAAGGTGATGGTCCGGGTCGGCGGCAACGGCGGGAGCAGCAGGAGCAGTGCGGCCAGAGTGAGGGCTCCGAGCCCGCCCACGGCGGCGAAGGCGAAGCGCCAGCCGCCGAGTTCGCCGAGCAGGGTCCCGGCAGGGACGCCGAGTACCGAGGCGGTGGGGACTCCGCCGAAGACGAGCGCGGTGGCCCGGCCGACGTGGTGCGCGGGGACGAGGCGGACGGCGAGGCCGCCCGCTATGGCCCAGAACCCGCCGACGCTGACCCCGACGAGCAGCCGGGCCGCCAGCAGCACCCCGAAGCCCTGAGCCACGGCGGCGACCAGGTTGGCGACGGCCATCAGGGCGATCAGCACGACCAGCACCCACCGCCGGTCGAGCCGGCCTGCGCCGACGGTGACGAGGGGCGCGCAGAATCCCGCGACCAGCCCCGGCACGGTGACCATCAGCCCGGCGGTGCCGTCGGACACCCCGAGATCGGCGCCCACGGGGGTGAGCAGACCTACGGGCAGCAGCTCGGAGGTGATGAGACAGAAGATCCCGAGCGCCACCGCCCCCACGGCCCCCCACCCCCGCCACCCGGCGACGGCGGCCTGGTCCGGCGCGACCGCCTCTCCCGTCGCGGGGGCGGGCCCGGCGGACGGTCCAGGGTCAGGGTCAGGGTCAGGGTCAGGGTCGGGGCTCGGCGGGAGCTTCGGCTCCGGGGAATGGGCGTCGTTGCCGGGCGCGGGGGCTTCGGTCATGGGGCGGGACTCCGTACGGGGCAGGCAGGCGGACAAGCAGGCAGGCAGGCAGGCGGGCCACCGGAGCGTTCCCGCCGGTCGGGCGGGGCCGGTCCGGGAGCCGGCACGGCAACGCGGAGCACCGGGGGTCGCGCCTCCCCCGGCATCCGTACTGTCGTTCCCCTCCGAACCTTGTCCGGATTTCCGCGCCAGGTCCACCCCCGTCCACGTGCGCGTTCTCCCGGACCGGTGAACCTCCCGTCGCGGCAGAAACGATCACAGTGCGCCCACAGAACCGTTTCGGCGGCGCCCACGGCGCCTTCACCGCCCCGTTGTCCGTACGCTCCCGTGCCCCCGCGCGGGAGCGCGGGAACCGGCCCGCCCGCCCGTGCGGCATGGTGGTCCGATGCAGTTGCGCCGGGTCCTGCCCCTCTCCCTCGTCGCCCTCCTCGCGAGCGCCGGCTGCGTGTCGGTCGGCAGCCCGCCGGATTCCGACGTGCCCGCGCGTGGCTCCGTACCGCCCGCCGACGCTCCGGAGCTCAGCCGACCGCCCGACGCGTCCCCCGCAGCCGATCCGGTCGGACTCCCCGCCGAGCCGCTGCCCCTCGGCGCACTCCCGGCGAGTGCCGACGCCGACCGGGACGGCGGACACACACCCTCCCGGCCTGCCGCCGAGGCCCCCCGCCCGGCGGCCGAACGGCGCACGAAGCCGGCCGCGCCGCGCCGCGCGCACCCGCCCAAGACGGCCGCCGCCCGGCCCGACCGCCCCGCCCGGAACCCCGTAGCGCCGCTGCCCCGCACGGACGAGCTGTGCGCGGCCGCGGAAGGCTCCCTGCCGCCGTCCATCGTGGATCTCTGCATCCGCCAGGCCGGCCACTGAGCTGAGCCGCCGAGCTGAGCCACCGAGCTGAGCCACTCAACCGAACCGCTGACCTGGCCCGATGGCCACATATTCTGGGCGGGCTTGACTCTCACACCGTGTCAGGGCCTGCACTGGAAGGCGTCATGTTCACCATCGGAGACTTCGCCAAGCACGGCCGGGTGTCGGTCCGCATGCTGCGTCACTACGACGCCCTCGGACTCCTGCGCCCGGCCCGTGTCGACCCCGCCAGCGGCTACCGCTCCTACGAGGCCGGGCAGCTCGCCCGCCTCAACCGTGTCATCGCGCTCAAAGAACTCGGCTTCAGCCTGGAACAGGTGAGGTCGATACTCGACGAGCTGGTGAGCGCGGAGGAGCTGCGCGGCATGCTGCGGCTGCGGCAGGCGGAACTGGAATCGGCCATGGCCGCTGCGGCGGCCCGGCTGACCCAGGTCGAGACGAGGCTCCGGATCATCGAGAACGAGGGAACCATGTCGTCGATCGACATCGTCGTGAAGAGCCTTCCGCCCGTCCGCCTCGCCGAGTTGAGCGGGATCGCGGGCAGCTACGAGGGGCAGGACATCGGCCCGGTCATCGGCCCGCTCTACGACGAGCTGTGCCGCCGCATCGAGGCCGCCGGTGTCACGCCGACCGCCCCGGGAATCGCCTACTACGAGGACGCCGGCGACGCGGAGCGGCCGGGCGCCGTCCTGGTCCACGCCGGGCTGCCGGTGGCCTCCTCCGTGCGTGCGGAGGACCTCGGGGGCGAGGTACGGATCGTCGTGCTGCCCGCCGTCGAGCGGGCGGCGACGGTCGTGCACCGGGGTGCGATGGACTCCGTCCTGCCGACCTCGCAGGCCTTGGCCCAGTGGATCGACGCGAACGGGGAGCGCTCCGCCGGCTACGCCCGCGAGGTGTCCCTGGCCTGCCCGGAGGACAAGGACCAGTGGGTCACCGAACTCCAGGAGCCGCTCGGCTCCTGAGGCCGGGCACCCCACCGGTTGGGCTCCGCCGATGCAACGCGTCCTCGTGGTCGGCATCAGCGGAGCCGGCAAGTCGACCCTGGCCCGGGAGCCTGCTGCGCTCCCCGAAGGCCGCCGAAGCCTGGCTGCGGGCTCAGCGACCGGCCGGATGGCCGACCGGCGCGGAGCGGGCGCCCGTCACGTAGGCACGGCCCCGTGCGGCGCCCCGCACCGCTCCGCGCCGGGCCGTGTGCAGCCGGCGCATCGTGGCGTGCCCGCGGCGGCGCCACTCCGCCCGCGGCAGACCGGCGCGCTGGCCGCCGCCGGTGATCAGGGCGTTGACCGGTGCGTGTGGGTCCGCGGCGAGCCCCTTGGCCACCAGGACCCCGACCACGAGCGGGACCAGGGCCACGGCCAGCGCCGTACCGGCGGTGGCCACGTGCTGCTGCACGCGCGGGCGGCTCGCGGTGGGCGCGGTGGCGGTGACGGTGACGGTGGCCGTAACGGTGCCGGTCGAGGAGGTCATGCCCCCATTCGATCAGCGGAGGCCGTCCCGGGAATCGGGCCGGATACTCAGGTCGTTGGGTGTGAGGTACTCAGAAGCGGATCGGACCAGACAGGATCGGACCGGGCGAGGAGACAGCCGTACGTGAACACACCCGGGCAGGGCAGCTTCGAACCGGCGGACGGCGACGGCCCCGCGCCCTCCGCAGCGGGACGGGCGGCGGAGCTGCGTACCGCCTACGAAGGCCTGCTGCAGATCCGCCGGCTCGTCAACGGCCCGGCGGGCGCCGGAGTTCCCGCCCCTTGGGAACTCCGGCTGATGCCGCGCGCGGTGGCCCTCGCCCTGGAGGCGGCGGGCATCCCGCCATCGGCGCGGGATCCGCAGGACCCGGACGGCCCGCGCACCCGGACCGGGTACCGGGTGGGCCCCACCGCGTCCGGGGACGGCCGCGTCGAGGTGACCTGGCTCGGCCCGCCGGGCGGCGGCGCCGCCGAGGAGGAGCAGGAACGCCTCACGGCCTGCGCGGCCGCACTCGAACGGCTCGGCTGGGTCTGCCTGCTGTACCGCGGCCCCCGCCGCCGCCGCTTCCTGGAGGTCGAGCCGCCGCCGGCCCGCTGAGGCCGCCGGAGACAGTCCATGCGACGTACCACCCGAACATGAGCCACAACGCAAGATCACTTCGACGACCGAGCCCAGGGCCCCTTCCAGGGGCATGACGGTAGGCCATCATCCGCTTTCCGGAGCGGCGTTGTCAGTGGCGGCGGATACGTTCGGGGTGTTGCAAGGGCTGTTTCCCGACAGGAGTGGACGATGACCGAGAGCAGCGTTGAACCCGCGCTCAGGGTGGTGCTGACAGACGTCAACGAGCGCGTGGTGGAGGCATGGCGGGCGGCGTTCGCGGACACTTCGGGCATCGAGATCCGCAGGGGCTCGATCCTCGACGAGGACGTCGATGCCTGGGTCACCCCGACGAACTCCCAGGGCCGGATGGACGGCGGGGTCGACGCCGTCATCAAGCGGTACCTCGGATCCGGCATCCAGCTCCGTGTGAAGCGGGCGATCCGCGATCGGTTCGCGGGGGCCCTCCCTGTGGGCAGCGCGGTCTGCGTCCCGTCGGGCGCGGCCGTCCCCCGGTACCTGATATCGACGCCGACCATGGTGCGGTCCTCGCAGAACGTGAGTGCCACGCTGAACGTGGCTCTGGCGTGCGCTGCCGCCTTCCAGGCCGTCCACCGTCAGAACCGGAAGGCGCCGGGCAGCATCCGCTCCGTGGCTCTGGTCGGGATGGGCGCGCAGACCGGCCGGGTCCCGGCGAGGGTGTGCGCCAACTTGATGTGGACCGGGCACACGCTCTTCCACGACCACTGGTTCGAGGATGACGACGAGCTGCGCGCCACGATCATCGCGCAGCTCACCGGCATCGAAGACGCCCCCGTCGAGGACCGGGTACGCATAGTGCCGCCGAAGACTGCTGCGCCCGTTCCCACCGGCCACCCTGCCGGCGACGGCGATCCGCTGGCCCTCGTCGAACTCTTCAACGGCGGCGGTGAGCCCTGGCTTCCGCTCCTGAAGCCCGTCATCGAGGCCCAGCCGGACGCCGCCCGGTTCATAGGGAAGGGCCGCAGCCACGAGGTCGTCCCGGTCCGTGAGCTGACCTTCCAGGCTCTCAAGCCCAACCCGCCGCACAAGTGGAAGGTCGTCGCCTTCGGTCAGAACCCTTACCCGCGGCCGGAGAGCGCGACCGGCATAGCCATGTTCGACAACACCTTCAACGACTGGAAGGACAGTCAGTTCGGCAGGGTCGTCAGCATCCGCTGCCTCATCAAGGCGGCGGCGATGTGGAAGTACGGCATCGCCAAGAAGACGCCCATCGCCGATGTCCGCGCGCTGCTGAAGGAGCGGGAGACGGTCCAGCCGCCGGAGTGGTTCCAGGCCATGCTCACGCAGGGCGTGCTGCTGCTGAACGCCTCGCTCACCGCAAGCGGTGACGGAGCGATGGGGGCCGACCAGCACACGGCGTTCTGGCGGCCGGTCGCCGAACGGATCGTCGAGGAGATCCTCAAGGCCAAGCAGGACGCCGACGAGGAGGACCGCGGGGTCGTGTTCGCCTGGTGGGGGGCGCACGCCCGCCAGCTGAAGAGGGTCGTCCTGCGACTCCAGGAGAAGTACCCGGACGTCGAGGTCCGGCACATCGACCACGCGAACCCGGCGGCGCAGGGTGACATCTTCTGCGAGGGCGACCATTTCGCCATGGTGAACGAGGCTCTCGCCTCGCTCGGTGCCGACGCGATCGACTGGCTGCCGAGCAAGGGGTGGAACGAGGGGGCGGCCGGGGCGGGAGGGACGGACGTCTCGGCACGCATGGGCGCCTTCATCGAGTCGACCATGAACCTGCACCAGCTGTACCTGGAGCGCCTCACCAGCGTCAAGGACGAGGGCCTGGCCCTCCCCTCGATCACCGGCGTGTTCGATACCCCGCTGATGGACTTCCAGGACGCCGTCGCGCCAGTCGCCAAGACGCTGTCCGGTCTCGGCAAACACATAGAGCGCTCACGCGACTTCGGCAAGCAGCGGGCGGACGAGATGTCCGGCAGCCTGTCCGCCGACGCCATCGCCGCGCTCTACCTCTACACCTGCGAGTCCGCCTTCTACCGCGAGATCAACGCCGTCCTCCGCTCCCCGGACCGCACGAGGGTCACTCCCTACCTGCCGTACCTGCGGCTGCTGTTCTCGGCGGTCTCGGGGCTACCCGCCCACACGCAGCCGCTGTGGCGCGGTGTGTCGCTGGACCTGCGGGCGCAGTATCCGGTGGGTCGGACGGTGACGTGGTGGGGCGTCTCCTCGTGCACCTCAGAGCTGAAGGTGGCCCGGTCCTTCCTGGGCAGCCGCGGCAAGCGGACGCTCTTCGAGGTGACACCGGCCCAGGCGGTCGGGATCAGGCGCTTCTCCGCCTTCACCGGGGAGGAGGAGTACATCCTCACCCCGGGCACGCAGCTCAAGGTGACGGACGTGAGGAGCGAGCGCGGCGGGCTGTACACGGTCAGGCTGACCGAAGTGGACGCCGCTCCCGTGGTGTCCTGAAGCACCCCTCGGGGTGACCGCGGCCGCGGGCGCGGCAGGTCGCGTGGGTCAGTTCAGGTCCTCGGCCGAACGCCGTGCTTCCGGACGGCGTGGAAGCCGTCGCGGCCGAGACGATCGGCTCGGCGCTGAAGGGTGTCCGCGGACTTCTCAGCGGTAGCGCTCGGCCAGTTCGGTCACCGCGCCCGCGAGGGCCCGGCGCAGCTCCGGCGGGCCGAGCACCTCGGCGTCCGCACCGAGACGGAGCAGGTCGCCGACGGCCACGGAGCCGGACTCGACGGCGAGTTCCACGACCACCCGGCCCTCCGCGTCGGGCGGCCCCGCGGTGGCGAGGGCTCGGACTCCCGCCGACCCGAACCACATCGGCAGCAGGCGCCGGGCGTGCGGGGAGAGCCGTACGACGGCGGTCTGCCGGCGCGTGGACGCCTCCAGGCGGCGGGCGGACTCCTCCCAGTGCGCGGCGAGCTCGAAGTCCTGGGGGCGTTCGAAGCGCTCGCCGGTCGTCTCCACGGCGAGGAACCGCCCCACCCGGTAGGTCCGCACGGCGCCCTGGGCCTCATCAGCCTCGTGGACCGCCGGCACCTCCTGGACTGCCGGCACCTCCTGGACCGCCGGTACCTCCTGGACCGCCGGTACCTCCGCCGACCCCGCAGGCCTCACCCCCTCCGCGGCCCGGGCGACCAAGTACCAGATGCCGCCCTTGAGTACGAGGCCCAGCGGCCACAGCGCACGGTGGACGGCTCCGCTCCAGCGGCGGTAGTGGGTGCTCAGGATCCGCTGCTCCCAGACCGCCTCCGCGATCTGCGCGAGGTGCGGGACGGGGTCGGCGTCACGGAACCAGGCGGGCGCATCGAGGTGGAAGCGCTGCTGGATCCGGCGGGCCCGGCCGGCGAGTTCTGCGGGGAGGGCGGCCTGGAGTTTCAGCTGGGCGGCGGTGAGGTCCGCGCTGAGGCCGAGGTCCCGGGCGGGGCCGGGGGCGCCGGCGAGGAACAGGGAGCCGGCCTGCGCGTCCGTCAGACCGGTGAGCCGGGTCCGGTAGCCGTCGACGAGGCGGAATCCGCCGGCCGGCCCGCGGTCGGCGTGGACGGGGATCCCGGAGGCGCCGAGCGCCTCGACGTCCCGGTACACGGTACGGACGGAGACCTCCAGCTCGGCGGCGAGCTCGCGGGCGGTCATCCGGCCGCGGTTCTGGAGCAGCAGGAGGAGGGAGAGGAGCCGGTCGGCGCGCATGCGGCCATTGTCCGGCATACCTGACAGGAGATGTCAGGTAAGTCGCCCAGGCTGTGCAACGGCGGGCCGACAGCCCGCAGAACCCACACCAGGAGGTCTCGGTGCCCACGCCCACCACCACTGCCACGGCCACGGCCACACCCACCGCCAACGGCTTCACCTTCAAGGACTGGGAGGAGCACCCGGTCGGCCCGCAAGGCGGCTTCCCCCGGCTGGCCCGCGCCACGGTCACCAACTCCTTCACCGGCGCCCTCACCTCCCCCGCGACGATCTGCGCCTACACCGTGGCCTACACGGGGGAGAGCACCGGCACCTTCGCCGGCATGGAGCTGGTCACCGGCACCGTCGACGGCCGCGAAGGCAGCTTCGTCCTGGACGAGCGCGGCACCTTCGACGCGACCGGTACCCGCTGCCGGTTCACCGTGGTCCCCGGCTCGGGCACCGGCGGCCTGACCGGCCTCGACGGCTCCGGATCCTTCGCCCACCGCTACGGCGACACCTCGGTGGAGTACGCCTTCGACTACGCGTTCACGGCAGCGGATCAGTCGGCGTAGCTCAGCAGGCGCAGCACGTTCGCGACGACCACGAGGGTGGAGCCCTCGTGGACCAGGACCGCCGGGCCGATGCCGAGGCCCAGGGCGGTGGCCGGGACGAGCACCGCCACGATGCCGAGGCTCAGCCAGAGGTTCTGGCGGATGACTCGGCTCGCGCGGCGGCTCAGGCCGGCGATGAAGGGGAGCACGGCCTCCCCGTCGAGCTCGGCGACGATCCCGAGGCCGACGCGGGCACGCAGACTCCACCACGGCGGCCGGGCCTGGGAACCGCACCGGCCGCCGCACGCAGGACCCGCTCCGGCTACGGCGCGCCGAAGGTGAGCGTCAGCTTCGGCGAGCCCTCGTTGGCCGCGGCTTCCGAGGACCACAGCCACAGGGCGTCCGTCCCGGCGCTGCTCAGCGCCAGGCTGTAGGCGCCGCCGAGCGCCCCCGCGACAGCGGTCTTGTCCAGGCCGGTCGTGTGGACGGCCGAGCCCTCCGGGACGCCCGCGAAGCTGCCGAGCGCCGGGCCGCCGAGTGCTGGGCGGTTGGCGTACGTGGTTCCGGCCTCCGTCCAGGAGCCGGTGACCGGGAGCACGGACACCGTGTCCGTCGTGCCGGCGCCGCTCATGGTGCTGGTCTTCACGCTCAGCGTGGCCGACTTGAGCACCGTGCCGGCGGGCGCGGCGGGCAGGGCGAACCGCAGGTAGCTCGCGTAGAACGAGGTTCCGCGCACCGCGAGCGAGCCGGACGTCCCGTAGTTGGTGGCCGGGGCGCCCGCGTTGGCGTACGTGTCCTCCGCGGCCTGGACTTCGACGACCGAGTCGGCCGGGGCGGAGGCCAGGGCGTGGTGGTTCTGCACCTGGGCCGCGCTCAGGACCGTCGGGTAGACGGCGGTCTCGTCCAGCCGGCCCGCCCAGTACTCGCTGACCGGACGGTCCGGCCAGCCGCCGAGGCTGTCGCCGCCGACGTGCCAGTAGCCGGCGAAGTTCTCGTGCGCGGTGAAGCCCAGCGTGCCCTTCTGGGTGCCGTCCACGTACAGGGTCATGCCGCCCGGACCCTGGGTCGCGACGACGTGGTGCCACTGGTTGTCGTTGTAGGCGGCGGCGGTCGTGACGGTGTGCGTCCCGCCGCTGTAGACGCCGTAGACGAGCCGGCCGTTGTTGGTCATGTAGATGTGCTTGTCGTACTGACTGCTGCCACGGGACTGGTTGTTGCCGAACCCGATGAGCTTGCCGCCCGTGGTGGTGTTCGTCTTGAACCAGGTCTCGATGCTGTACGTGGAGCCGACGTTCTGGCGGCGGTCCCCGTACACCTGGGTGTCCGTGCCGTTGAAGCCGATGGCCGTGCTCGGGCCCGAGACCGCGCCCGGGGTCTGGCGCAGGGCGGGGGCGTTCAGGTGCACACCGCTCTGGTTGCCGCCGTCCGAGGAGTCCGCGACGAAGGGCAGGGCCGACTCGTCATAGCGCCAGAACAGCTGGGCGCCGTCCGCGCGGACCGCACTGGGGTACGCGTCGGGCGAGCTCGGCACCGTCACGCTCGCCGTCGCCGACAGCGCGCTGGTGTTGCCGGCCGCGTCGGTGGCGGTCACCCGGTAGGTGTAGGACTGGCCCGCGGTGACGGTGGTGTCGGTCCAGGAGGTCTGCGGGCGGCGGAAGAACAGCGAGTCCGCCGCGACCGTGGCGATCGGCGTGGCCGCGCCGTTGCGGTAGACCTTGTACGTGAGCGTGCCGTCGTCCAGGTCGAGGCTGGTGCGCCAGCGCACCTGCAC
Organism: Streptomyces sp. GL_148; assembly: GCF_057834205.1. Classification (NCBI taxonomy): domain Bacteria; kingdom Bacillati; phylum Actinomycetota; class Actinomycetes; order Kitasatosporales; family Streptomycetaceae; genus Streptomyces; species Streptomyces sp. GL_148. Next base: position 754,017 of record NZ_CM174396.1, read on the forward strand.
CTCACCGGGCTTGAAGCTCACGGCGCTCGCCACCGGGACGCTGGGCGCACCCGTGTCCCCGGTGGAGGCGAAGCGCGTCAGGCTCTGCTGCGCCGCACCGTTGACGGTGGTGAACTCGCCGCCCACCCAGAGGTACTGGACGCCCTCCTTGGAGCCGACTGCCATGACGCGCGGGCCGATGCCCTCGCCGATGCCGTCATTGGTGTCGGGAGCCCAGCCCAGCTTGCCGGTCGCGGTGGTCGGCTGGGCGAGCAGGTGGTGGCGCTGGCCGTCCGGGAACTCGCCGATGCTGGAGCAGTCGTGCGCGTGAGAGGCGCTGTAGAGCACGTCCTGGTAGGGGAGCACGGCCTGGGTCGCGCCGAGGCAGGTGTCGCGCCAGCGCTGGCCGAAGTCGCTCAGGTTCAGCGCGATCCGGCCGTCGAAGACGCCTCCGCCCGTTCCCTCGTTGGCGGTGTAGAAGCCGGTCGTGTCGGTGGCGATGTCCTTGACCACCGAGTTGGTCTCGACGAACCCCGGGTAGGCCTTGGTGACGGCTCCGGTCGTCGCGTCGACGACGGCGAGGGCGTGGCTGTTCGTACCGCCCACGGTGAAGAAGTCGCCGCCCAGGACCACGTGTTGGCCGTCGGGGGTGAGCTCGATGGCCCGGCCCGGCTCGTCGGCGTTCGCGGTGAAGGGCTTCAGCGTGCCGTCGGCCGCGTCCACGGCGGCGAACCGCTCGCGGGGCTGGCCCGCGACGGTGAGGAAGTCGCCGCCCGCGTACACGGTGTCGCCGGTGACGGCGAGGGCCCGGACGGTGGCTGCGAAGGCGGGCCGGAAGTCGGTCTTCACGGTGCAGGTCGCCACGTCGATGGCGGCGAGGCTGGAGACCGCGGTGCCGTTGACGCCGCCGAAGTAGCCGCCGGCGTACAGGGTCGCCTTGTCCGGCGAGAGGACGAGCGAGCGGACGGTGGCGGTGCCGGAGCCCACGGTGAAGGACAGCTTGCAGGAGGCCGGGGCGCCCGTCGCGGCGTCGAACGTCGCGAAGTTCACCGCCTCTTGCTCGGTTCCGGCGGCGCCGTCCGGCGGGCGCACCGCGGAGAAGGTGCCGCCGACGAAGACCTTGTCGCCCGCCTCGGCCAGGGCCCAGACGACACCGTTGGCCTGCCAGGTGGGCAGTTCGTCGGCGGTGAAGGCCACTGGCGGAGTGATGGCCGCGGCCTCTTCGACGAGGCCGAGGCCCATGGCCGTGCAGGTGCCGGCCAGGGCCAGGGTGAGAGCGGCGGCCAGCCCTCTGGATCTACGCATGAACCCCCCAGTTCGGTGTGCGCGGCGCCGCGCAGTGCTGCGCGACGCACGGAATGGCCGGAAACTATCGTACGGATGTCCACGACCATGCCCCGGGCACCCTAAGGGGAATCCCGGCTCCGTTCACCGCACTTGACTCACCGGATGCCAAAGCGCACCGCCCGCCCGCACACCCGGGCCCGACGCCGATCCCTACCGGTGAGCCGGACCCGCACCCGGACCCGGCTCACCGATAGGGATCGGTGATCTCGCGGAGGCGGGTGAGGGCGCTGCGGAGCAGTCGGGTGTCCTCGGCTCCGAGATGGCGGGACCACTCCCCCTCGACCCGGGCCTCCGCCTCCCGCGCGACGGCCACGGCGGCCGCGCCCCGGGGCGCGATGCGGACCAGCCGGGCGCGGGCGTCGGTCGGGTCGGGGGTGCGGTGGACGTAGCCGGCCCGCTCCAGCTGGTCGACGAGGAAGCCGGCCGTCTGCTTGGTGATCCGGGCCTGGTCGGCGAGGTCGGTGAGCCGGGTGCCGTCCGGTCCGATCCGGGCGAAGACCCGGCCCTGGGCCACGGTGAAGTCCTCGTATCCGGCCTGCGCCAGCGCCTCGAAGACATCCGTCTCCATCGCCCGGTACGCGATGAAGCACAGCAGCCCCAGGTTGAGTTCCTCTTCGGCCCCGGCCATCTCGCACCACCCTTGACTCGGTCAGTCTCTCTGACCAATATTAGTCAGAGAGACTGACCGATACCAGGTGAGGTCGATCGATATGACCGGAACAGCCCGGATGAACCCCGACGACGTGTGGCGGACCATCGACAGCGAGCGGCTCTCCCTGGCCGACCTGCTCGACGACCTCAGCCCCTCCGAGTGGGAAATCCCGTCCCTGTGCGCGGGATGGCGGGTGCGCGAGGTCGCCGCCCACCTCACCCTCGCCCACCTGGGCGTCTTCCCGGTCCTCGTCGCCGCGGTCCGCGCCCGGGGCAGCTTCGACCGCATGGTCCACGACACGGCCGTACGGGAGGCCGCGCGCCCGGCGGCCGAGTTCGCGCCCCGGCTGCGCGCGATGGCCGGATCCCGGCGCAAGGCGCCGGGGGTGACCCACCTGGAGCCGCTGATCGACATCCTGGCGCACGGGCAGGACATCGCCGTCCCGCTGGGCCGGACCCGTACGATGCCGGCCGAGGCGGCGGCGACCGCGGCGCAGCGGGCCTGGTCGATGGGGTTCCCGTTCCACGCCCGGCGCCGGCTGGCCGGCTTCCGGCTCACGGCCACGGACTGCGACTGGACGGCCGGCACCGGTGAAGCCGCGGGCACCGGCACGGCCACCACCGCCGCCACCACGGTCGAAGGCCCGGTCTCGGCGCTCCTGCTCCTGGTCACCGGCCGCGACACGGCGGCCCTGCCCCTCCTGTCGGGCCCGGGCCTGCCCGCCCTCGCCGAGCGACTCGCCGGCCCGGGCGCGCGCCGGGCCTGAAGCGCGCCACCGCGGGGACCAGCACCCCGGACGCGCATGCCCGTACGCCCGCCCGCATGCCCGTACGCCCGCCCATCCCCTCCGCCCGTCCGGAACATGGGACGCCGGGCCCGTTCTCGCGATTGCCGCCCCGCCCGGGCCCTCGCCCCTCTACGGTGCCCTGGGGGACGACAGCAGGCGAGGGCAGGAGCGCACGCCCGGGGACGTACGCGGGCGCGGGCGCGGGACCGGAGGGGCGGAGCGGAATGAGCGACGAAGAAGACACGCAGTTGGCGAGGATGACCCCCGAGATCTCCCGCCGCACCCTGACCCTGCTCCGCGGCCTGGCCGGGCTCGAACCACCGGAGCAGGTGCCCGAGGAGGCGATGAGCGCCGCCGACGAGATCTTCGCCGAGTACGGCACCGACGGGCTCCGCGTGCTGGTGATGACCCTGGCGGCCTGGGCGACGGCACAGATCGAGAACGTCTCCGAACTGAGCGGGCGCAGCCACGAGGCCGTCCTCGACGCCATGGAGCTGGCCTGCCTGGAGACCGGCGCAGAGGAGTAGCCGGGCACCGGCGGGAAGCGGCCGGGGCGGGCTTCCGGCGTGGACAGGGTTCGTGTCGCCGAAAATCGGACAATTCTCCGGAGCCAGACGCCCCGGATTCGGTCCGGCGTCAGCGACACTGGGGGGAGCGGGGGGTCCCGATCGGAGGCCGTCGTGAGCACACCTTCCCCCATCCGGATCGCTGCCGTCCTGTCGACAGAACACCGTGGACGGCTGATGTCGCACGCCCGCGAGGTCAATTTCCGTGAGGGCGCGCGGATCTTCGACGAGGGCACCCGGGCGGAATCCTTCTGGATCGTGCGCTCCGGCACGGTGACCCTGGAGATCCCGGTACCGGGCCGCCGGCCCACCCCCATCGAGAACCTGGGCCCCGGAGAACTGGTCGGCTGGTCATGGCTGTTCCCGCCGTACGTGTGGCAGTTGGGCGCCGAGGCCATGACGCCGGTCCGCGCGTACGAGTTCGACGCCACGGCCGTACGGATGCTCATGGACGCCGATCCGGCCTTCGGGTCCGCCCTCGGCCACTGGGTCGGGCGGGTGCTCGCGCTGCGGCTGCAGCAGACCCGCACCCGCCTCCTCGACACGTACGCCCCCCGCCTCGCCGCGAGCTGATCCGGACGGGTTCGGGCCGATTCCGCCGACCGCTCCCCCACAGGTCAGCCCACCTCGGGCCGCTGCGGTCTGCGGTCATGCGTGCGCGGTGCGTGACGAGAAGTAGAGGTGCGAACGGGCGTTCCGGTTCCGCATGGGCAAGACTCGCGTCCGTTATCCGACGCAACGACGCGAGGAGTGTTCGACATGCGATCCGTCACCAGGACCCTGGGACTGTCGTCCGCCGCCATGGGGCTCACCGCCCTCACCGCCCTGACCGGCTCGGGCGTCGCCGGAGCCGCGCCCGCCGGCGGCGAAAGCCTGTACGCCCCGTCCGCGCTCGTGCTGAGCGTCACCGACGGCGACGACGCGGCGAGCGGTACGGTGCTGCGCGCGGTCACGCTGGTCTGCGCACCCCGGCCCGGCGGAACCCACCCGGACCCGGACGCGGCGTGCGCCGAGTTACAGGCCTACGCCCCCGAGCTGGACGCGCTCGCCGAGCCGCGCCCCGACGCGGCGTGTACCCGGGAGTGGAGCCCGGTGACCGTCACCGCCGAAGGCGTGTGGCAGGGCCGCCGGATGAACTACTCCCACACCTACGCGAACCCGTGCGCCCTGTGGAACACCACCGGCACGGTCTTCACCATCTGAGCCGGTGCCGGAAGCCGGAGACCAGCCCGGTCAGCCCGGCCAGCCCGGTCAGCCCAGCTCCAGACTCGTGACCCCGTACATGCCGGCCAGGTCGAGGTCCGGCTCCTGGCCGGTGTACATCCGGGCGGTCTCGAACGTCGGGGTCAGGCCCAGTCCGCCCAGCAGGGCGGCGGCACGCGGATGGGCGTCCGGTACGTCCACGGCGACCCGGCCGTCGGGGGTCCGCTCCGCGAGGCGGAGCAGAAGGGCTGCGGCGACGGCCGGGCCGGCGGCGTAGAGCGGGCCGATCCGGGAGGCGCCGCTGCCCGGCCGGACGACTCCGAGCCCCTCGACCCGGCCGTCCCGCACCGCGGCGAGGGCGGTACGGCCGGGCAGTCCGACCCAGGCGGCGAGGAAGGCGTCGCGCGGCGCGGGGAAGAACCTGCGGTCGTACGCCGCGAGTTGACCGAATGACAGGGTGGCCGCGTCCACGATCCGCACCCCGGGCGCCGTCTCCTGCGGGGGCTCCCCCGCTGCCCGAGGCACCCCCTCGTGGCGGACGTTGTTCCAGGCCGAGCGGAAGCCGGACTTGCGGTAGTTGTGCTGCTGCTCGACCACCCCGTCCAGCCCGACGAGCCGCCCGTCGAGCCGCTCCATGCCGGCCTTCCACAGCCGGATCCCGTAGCCCTGGCCGCGGACGTCGGGGCGGGCGATGTAGAAACCGATGAAGCCGAATCCGGCGCCGTAGCGGACGGCCGAGATGCAGGCGACGGGCTTCCCGCGGAGCCTCCCGATGAGGAATCCGCCCGGATCGGCGACGGCGAACGCGAACCGGTCGCAGTCCCCGGGGTTCCAGCCCTCCTCGTCGGCCCAGTCCCGGAACAGCGCCATGTCGGCGGCGCTCGCATCGTTGATCTCGAATCCAGTCAGTCCCGTCATGTCCGATGTTGTACCAGATCCGCCCCTGCGGCCCGTGCGCTCTCGCGCGGGGCCCGCAAGGGCCGTGCGGCCCGCTGCGACCGGCGTCCCGTCCGGGCTCAACCGCCCGTCAGGAGGCGGACGAACGCGGCGCGATCGGCGTCCCGGTGCAGATCGCTCACCTGCCCGTCGCCCACCTCCACGACCCGCCAGACCCCGTCCGCGCGCAGCGCGAGGTCCGTGGTGACGAAGGCGCAGCCGAGCTCCGCGACCGCGGCCCGCACGGGTCCGAGGTCCGGCGCCGCGGCCTCGGCGTACGGGCTGTCGGGGTGGGCCGTGACCAGCCGGGGTTCGGCGTCCCGCCACCAGACCCGCACCTCGGTGGCCACGCCCTCGGCCGCAGTGAATTCTTCGAAGGCGCGCAGCACCACCCCGCCGGCCAGGTCCTCGCCCTGGAGCTCCACGAAGCGGTTCACCACGCGGTGGACGGCGGCCCGGTCCGCGAGGTCGGGGAGGTGGCAGGCCTCCGCCCACTGGTGCTTCCGGGATTTGACGTAGTCCTTCACGATCCCGGCGCGGGACGGGAGGGCCGCGGCGGCGTCCGCGAGCCGGGCCGGCTCCGGGGTCTGCCCCGGAGGTGTCGCCAGCCACCGGCTGGGCGGGGTCAGTCCGGCGAACGCCTCGTACCAGCCCGGGAGTTCATGGGCGCTCCGGTACGCGTCAGGAGTGACGCGCAGTGCGCATCCGCGCTCGCGCAGGGCCGCGTCGAGGCCGGCGTACCGGGCCGCCGGGATCATCCAGCCCCGGTACCAGAGCGCGCCCGCCCCGGCGGGCACCCGGGCCACGGCCCGGTCGGCGTCCCCGGCGAGCAGTGCGTCGTGGTCGATGAGCCCGATGCCGCCCCCGGCGGCGCGCACCGCGCGTGCCTCCTCGGCGAAGTGGGCGTCGGGGAGGCGCTCGTTCAGCGGATCGGAGCAGTACAGGACGGTGGTCGGCATGCCGCCACCCTACGGAGGTCCGCGCGGAGCCGGGCCCCGGCTTCAGGAACTGCTGGACGCGGAGTCGGGGTCCGCGCGCTAGCCGAAACCCCGTGGTGAACGCCGTCCGGGCTGCCTAGAGTCGGCGCATGGGAAAGCCGCTCGTCGCAGTGTTCAGTGGGGCCGGGATGTCCACCGATTCGGGGATTCCCGACTACCGGGGGCCGCAGGGGCTGTGGCGCCGGGAGGCCGACGCCGAGAAGCTCGTGACCTACGCGTACTACATGGCCGATCCGGAGATCCGGCGCCGGTCCTGGCTGATGCGCGCCGAGCTCGGGGCCCTGGGGGCGCGGCCGAACGCCGCGCACCTCGCCGTCGCCGAACTGGAGCGCACCGGAGTCCCGCTGCGGGTGATCACCCAGAACGTGGACGGGCTGCACCAGCTCGCCGGGACCCCCGCGCGCAAGGTGTTCGAACTGCACGGCACGGCGCGGGCCGTGGTGTGCACGGCCTGTCACGCCCGTACCGGGATGGACGAGGCGCTGGCCCGGGTCACCGCCGGGGAACCGGATCCGGCCTGCCTCGGGTGCGGCGGGATCCTGAAGGCGGCGACCGTGATGTTCGGGGAGCGGCTGGACCCCGAGGTGCTGGCGCGGGCCGTCGCGGTGGCCAAGGGGTGCCAGGTCTTCGTGGCCGTGGGCTCGACGCTCCAGGTGCAGCCCGCGGCCTCGCTGGCCGGGATGGCCGCGGAGGCCGGGGCCCGCCTGATCATCGTGAACGCGCAGGAGACCCCGTACGACTCCCTCGCCGACGAGGTGATCCGCGAGCCCATCGGGACGGCGCTCCCCGCCCTGCTGGCGCGGATCGCCGCGGCCGGCGCGCTCCCCTAGCCGGCCGGGCCTTCGCCGGGCCCTCGCCGGGCCCGGCGGGGCCGCCGCCGAGCCGCACCGGCCCGGCGGCGGGCCGCCTCAGCCCGCCTCAGCCCGCGTCGGCCGCCCGCCGCATCTCCGCCACGTCGAGCTTCTTCATCTTCATCATCGCGGCGGTCGCCCGCGCGGCCCGCCCCGGGTCGGGGTCGGAGATCAGCTCGATGGCCCCGGCCGGGATGACCTGCCAGGACAGCCCGAACTTGTCCTTGACCCAGCCGCAGGCGGATTCCTGGCCGCCGTCGCCGGTCAGCGCCTCGTAGTAGTAGTCCGCCTCGGCGTCGTCGGCGCAGTGGATCTGGAAGGAGACGGCCTCGGTGAAGGGGAACTGCGGGCCGCCGTTGAGGCCGACGAACTTCTGGCCGTTGATCTCGAACTCGACGACCATGACCTCGCCGGCGACGCCGGGGCTGCCCTCCGGGTAGAGGCCGACGCGGCCGCGCTTGCCGTCCTTGAAGACCGAGAGGTAGTAGTCGGCGGCGGCCTCCGCCGCGCCGTCGAACCACAGACACGTGGTGAAGGGGTTGCTCGCCATGACTGCCTCCAGAATGCGTGGGGGTGGGGGAATCCGTCCCGCACATACAGAACAGACCGGCCGCGGCCCCGAAACTCATCGGTGGGGCCGGGACCGGTCCGCATCCCGCCTGGAATGCACTCCTGTGGGTTACATGCCGAGCATGCGATCGACGATCCGCCGAGCCGCCTGACCGTCGTCCAGGTCGCAGAACTCCTCCCGGAACGCCGCCCGCGCCCGCGCGTACTGCGCGCCCACCGCGTCCGCGTTCCGCACGGCCTCGATCAGGCTCGCCGAATCCCTGAGCAGCGGGCCCGGGGCCTTCTCCTCCAGGTCGAAGGTGAAGCCGCGGAGCGTGTCCCGGTAGTGCTCCAGGTCGTACGCGAAGAGCAGGACCGGCCGGCCGGTGTGCACGAAGTCGAAGATCGCGGAGGAGTAGTCCGAGATCAGCACGTCGGCGACGAGCAGCAGGTCGGTGGGGTCGGGCCAGCGCGACACGTCGACGACGAACCCGTCGCGGACGCCGTCGCGCACCTGCTCGGTGACCTTGTGGTGGCCGCGGATCAGCAGGACGTGGTCCTCGCCGAGCTCACGGCGGGCCGCGTCCAGGTCGATCTTCAGGTCGAGCTTGTAGCCGGAGGTGAGCGTCCAGCCCCGGCGGTTCTCCCGCCACGTGGGCATGTACAGGACGACCTTCTTGCCCTCCGGCAGGCCGAGCCGCCGACGGACCTCCGCGATCCGTTCCGCGTCGGGCCGTATCAGCGCGTCCGTGCGTGGGCTGCCGGACTCGACGACCTCGCCGTCGTAGCCGAGCGCCCGCTTCAGGACCGGCGTGGCGTACGAGCCCGGGGAGGCGAGCAGGGACCACTGGGCGCTGTCGTGCTCCAGCGCGTCCAGCACCTCGGGGCTGGTGTAGTAGTCGTGCATGAAGTCGTGGCCGATCTGCTTCAGCGGCGTACCGTGCCACGTCTGCACGACGGTCTGGCCGGGGCGGCGGCGGAAAGCGCGCGGCACGCTGTCGTTGACCACGTAGTACCGGGCCCGCGCGAGCACGTCCCAGAATTCCCGGCTGTCGTACTGGACCGCGCGGGCGGTCTGCGGGACCTCGGCGCGGCCGTCGCGCACCAGCCAGACGTGTTCGAGTTTCTCGCCGCGCCGCAGGAGCTCCTCGTGGACGGCACGGGGCGAGTCACCGGCGCCGTGCCCCTGGAAGGCGTCGTAGACCACGATGTCCTCGACCGGGAGGGCGCTCTGCTCCGGGTACGTCACGTCGCGCGCGATCCGCTGCGCGTAGCGCGAGCGGTCGTGCGGGCTGAGCATCGGGTCCGCGACCAGCACGACACGGTCGTGGACGCGGCATTCGACGCGTATCGGCCGGCCCAGGGCGGTGACGGCGTGGGGCCCCGAGTGCAGGGCGGTGGGAGCGAACTGCAGCGGCGCGCCCCGCTCCACTGCGACCAGGCCCGCGGTGACCCCGCCCTGGGAAACCGGACGCAGCGTGGGCCACCAGCGGCCCTGCGGCAGCGGGGTGCGGCCGGCGCGGCTCTCGGGGAGCACCGGCTCGAAGGAGGCTTCGAATACATCGCCGTCACGGGTGACGGGGTAGCTGAACTCCAGGCCGACCTGGTTGTTGTGCAGGACCAGTTCGTAGGGCTCGTCCAGGGGCGCGAGGAAGCGGCCCCGGAGCGTCAGGGCGCCGTCCTCGGCTTCTACGGTGTCGATCAGCGGCGGGGAGGACTGGACCGAGAGGGTGAGGTGTCCGGTGTTGCCGCGCTTGGCGAAGACGGACCGGCCGGGCTCCTCGCCGGGCAGCGCGACGACCAGTCCGGCGAACCCGGCGCGCTCGTCGTGCGCCAGCGGGTGCTCGGAGCCGTCGGCGCCGGTGACGGACAGGGTCCACGGCTTGGGGGTCCACGCGCCGAGCGCGCCCGGGGCCCCCGCGACGGCGGCCAGAGCGGCCAGCGGCACGCGGACGGTGAAGGGGATCCGGCCGCCGGTGACGGCGGGGGCGCTCTCCAGCGGGAAGCTGAGCACGGTTCCGGTGGGGGCGTGCTTGGCGCGCAGGGCGGCTCCCGCGCCGACCTCGGCGGCGAGCTCGCCCGACACCTCGACGGCTTCGTCTCCGGCCGGGCGGACGTCCAGGGCGCGGGCCCGGACGATCTCGACCCGGACGCTGAAGGTACCGGTGGTGCTCGGGACGATCCGCACGTCCGGGGCGACCCAGTGCGCCGGCGGGTTCTGTCCGCTGTCGTGCTCGCCGCCCTTGAGCCGGGCGCGGTGCAGACCTCCGGCGGCGGTGAGGACGACGGAGGTGTTCCACACGCCTTCGTTCCATGTGCCTCCCGTCCGGAAGGCGGCCGGGTCGACGACGGCGGTGAATCCGGCCCAGTCGGCGTGGCGCAGGGCGAGGTGCTCGGAGTTCACCGTGGCCGTCGGGGAGGCGACCGTACGGGTGGTGACGATGGCCCGGCGGCCCTTGCGGTTCTGCCGGAAGACCAGCAGTTTGCGCGCGCCGAGGCGGCTCTCGGCGCCCAGGTGTCCGGGCACGGCGTAGCCGCGCAGCAGCAGTTTGCCGTCGGCCCAGCGGGCCTCCTCCACGCGACTGTCGACGCGGCGTTCGGGCTGGCCGAGCGTGAGGAGCTTCGCGGGGACCGGTGCCGTGAGGAAGGGGTAGTCGGCCTGCGGGCGGGCAAGTCCCTTGACGGGCACGCTGAAGGCGAAGTCGCGCTGGTGCTGGATGAGGGCCACGAACTCCTCGATCCGGCCCTCCCCGGCGAGGTAGGCCTTGAGCCGGTCCGCGACCGCCATGTCGGGCCACGGCCCGGGACCGATCTCCCGGACGAGGCCGCCGACTTCCCTGGCGAAGGCGGCACGGAAGTCGGCGCCCGCCTCGCCGACGTACTTGTAGATGAGCGGGAGTTCCTCGATCAGCACGTTGTGGTCGTAGCCGCGCAGGTAGCGGGTGTAGGCGGCGCCCTGCCGGCCCTGGAGGGCCTCGCGGACCAGGCGGACGGAGGCGACCCGGTCGATGACCGAGACCGGGTCGGTGGAGCGCTGGGTGATGGAGCGCTCGCCGGTTTCGCGGACCCGCCAGTGGTAGACGCACTCCCTGAGGACGTCGACGCTCTTGGCGAAGTAGTGCGCCGGGATGGAGACGGGGGCGTCCTCGTAGAGGATGCCTTCCGGGTACTGGAAGGCGTGCTCGTCCCAGAAGCCGCGCCGGTAGACCTTGTTCCACGCGGTGCGGTCGGTGACCAGCGCCGGGAATTTCGAGATGTGGGTCTTCAGCCGGGTCGCGCCGAAGGCGGCGCGGTGTCCCCAGGACTGCTGCATGCCGACGGAGCGGAAGCGCTTGACGTTGCCGGCCGCGAAGTCGGAGCCGGTCGCGTCGAGGGCGTCGACCATGCGCCGGTAGGCGTCCGGCGGCAGGGTGTCGTCGCTGTCGACGAAGGCCAGGTACTCGGTGCCCGGGCTGATGTGGCGGGCGCCCACATTGCGGGCCGCACCGAGTCCCGCGTTCTTCTGGAGCACCAGCCGGAAGCGGTCGTCACGCTCGACGAATGCCTGGGCGAGTGCCGCGCTGGCGTCGGTGGATCCGTCGTCGACTAGAACGACTTCGAAGTCACCGAATGTCTGTGCCGCGATGGATTCCAGGCACTCGTCGAGATAGAGCTCGACGTTGTAAACGGGGACGACGATACTCAGGCGCGGAGGCATGGGGGCGAGTTCTCCAGCTTTATGGCATTCGTGATGATCAGCCGATTGCAGCATCGTACTGTGCCACGAGATGGTAAATATCGGTCGTCTCGGGACATACGTAAGAAGCCGCGGGGCGGGCGGCAATGAGTTCAGCCGCCCGCCACCTCGCCGTCATCGGATCAGACTTCGAGCTCCGCCTCGATCTTCTTCAACTGGTGCCGGGCCATGGCGAGGTTGGCCCGCGTCTTGTCGAGCGCGAGGTAGAGGAAGAGCCCCGCGGAGCCCCGGCCCTTCAGGAGCCGGATCAGGTGGTACTGGGTTCCGAGGGTGATGAGAATGTCCTCGATCTCGTCCTTCAGACCGAGCATCTCCATCGTGCGGAGTTTGGCCCGCACCACGTCGGTATTGCCCGCGGCGGCGACCGTGAGGTCGAGGTCCTTTCCGCCGCCGAGGGTGCCGAGTGCCATACCGCTGCTGCAGTCGACCAGGGCGACGCCGAGCACGCCGTCGATGCTGGTGCTGGCTTCCTTGAGCGATGTCTCCACGTTGGCCATGACGTTCCTCTTTCTCTTCGGTTTGCTGGGCTTTCGGGCAGTACGGTTCGGTCGGTACGGATGTACGTGGTCGAGGGGGTCAGGAACCCGGGCCCGCGCCCGGCGCCGGGCCGCGGCGGCCGAGGCTGTGGTCGATCAGCTCCGCTATGCGCAGGCTGGACCGGCGGGCCTCCAGGTGGAGCCGGCCGACGTTGACGCGCGGCTCCGCGATCAGGGTCAGTACGGCCGCGTCGCCCGCCGCGTAGGTGGCGACGTAGCCGTCCTCTCCGCGTACGAGCAGCTCGCGGAACCCGCCCTGCCCGGTGCAGTCACTGAGCCGCTGGGCCACTCCGAGGGCCGCGGCGGTCAGGGCGGCCACGGATTCCGCCTCGGTGGCGGCGCTGTCGTGGGCCAGGACCAGACCGTCGACGCTCGCGGCGAGGGCCCCGCCCAGCTGCGGGACGCGGGCCCGCAGCCGTCGGAGCTCCGCGAGTATCTCGGCCTCGGCTTCGGCGGGCACCGTACTCATGTCGGACCTTCTCCTTTCGGACTGCCGCCGCTCGGAACGGTCGCCGCGCTGGGCGGCTCGCAGCGGGAGCCTCACAGGCTTGCCTCCAGTGCGTCGCGTAACCGGCGCAGCAGTGCCACGTCCGGGGACTGCGCCTGCGTCATCCAGTCGGGCAGCGGCGTCTCCGCGGCGGCGACGGGTGCCGGCGCGCGCGGGGTCTCGACCAGCCCGGCCGCCGCGAGGCGTCGTACGTCGAGCAGGGTGTGGAAGGCCGGCCGGCCCAACACCCAGGCGAGGTCCGCCGGTGTCCGTACCCCGTCGGCCCGGTCGAGGAGGATCCGCTGGCGTGCGGTGACGGTCTGGCCGGGGGCGGCGGGGCGGGGCACCACCGGGGAGGTGTCCAGCAGCGGGTAGGGCCAGACCACGTCGAGGAGCTCCCGGCGGCGGCAGGTCTCCCGTTCGACGGCGGCGGCCGGAACGGAGCGGACGGAGCCGATCCAGTGGGTGGCCCCGCGGCGGAAGCGGGAGGGGCCGCTGCCCGGGGAGAGCGCGAAGAAGGCGGCGTCGAAGATCGCGGCGAGGTGGCATATCTCCAGCTCGCCGCCCGCGAGCCCGCCGCTGTCGACGAGGAAGCGGGCGACTTGGCGGCGGGCACCGGCCTGGTTCACGGCGTCGGTCCAGCGCTCGGGGGTGAGGCCCCCGCCGGTGGTGAGCAGGACGTCGAGTCCGGGGGTGGCCGGGCTCTCCGCGTGCACCACGCGGCCGTCCTCCAGGAAGAGGGTGCCGCGCTCGCGGAACAGGGCGCCGGTCGCCCGCTCGGCGGCGAGCCGGGTGAGCAGCGGGGAGACGGCGGCGACGGCGGCGGTCACTTCAGCACCAGCTCCTCGGCCAGGGCCCGGAGTCTGTGCCGGGCGAGGGCGAGGTTGCCGTCGGTCCGGTCGAGCCACAGGTGCAGGAACACGCTGCTGTCGAAGCTGGTCTCCACGAAGCGGAGCACGTGGTACCCGGTCCGGGTGGTGACGATCAGGTCCTCCACCGGCAGCCCGGCGGCGTCCTGCGCATCGGTCCCGCCCGGGGCGAAGGACTCGTACTCGGCGGCCGCCCGGGCCAGTTCGGCGGTCTCGGCCGCGGTGGTCTCGTGGTCCCCCACCGGTGATTCCCCGGCGGTGCCGAGGGCCAGTCCGCTGCTCCAGTCGACCAGCGCGGCCCCCCTGGCACCAGGCAGGGCCATGGCTTCGAGCAGGCATTCGTCGATCCCGGGCACGCGGGCTCCCCTCCCGGCCGGACCGTGCGTGGTGCACGGTCGTGCGGCGCGACAGAAGGGAACCTACTCAACTTCCACACTGCGAAAGGGCGTTCTGGCATTTTCCGCTGGAACATGCACGATGGCACGTGACAGCTTGGCCGGAACCCCACGCATTTTGATCATTACTTGGGGTTACGAGCCCCGACCGCCCCCACAAACCCACGAACCCACGGCCTCGCGGCCCTGCCGTCACGAAGCGAGCGGCAGATCGTCCGAGAGCCGGAAGGACCCGCCCTCGCGCTGTACGTAGCCCTCGTGGCTGAGGGTGCGCAGCAGGTGGTACACGGTGGGCAACGGGATTCCGGTGAGCCGGGAAAGACGCTTGGCGGTCGCCCCGCCCTCCGCGTACATCGCCTCCACGAGCCGCAACGCCCGCTGCACGGAACCGATGAGGGTGGGTGCGGTGGTGGTGGCGCTCCCGCTGTCCGCGCCGTCCGCGCTGTCCTTCGGACTGTGTTCGGTGCCCATGAGTGGTCCCCCTGCTCCGGTACGAGGCCTGGCAAACCCATCAAAGTCGCTCACCGGCCTCAAAACCAGCGGACGCGCGTAAACCTGAGCATAAGATCAACTAATGCTCGACCCCCGGAAACTGAAGCTCCTCGTCGATGTCGCGCGCACGGGCACCATCGCAGGTGCCGCACTGCGCGCCGACGTCACCGCCTCCGCCGCCTCCCAGCAGCTGTCCGCGCTCGAGCGCCAGGCCGGTTGTCCGCTGCTGGAGCGCTCCGGTCGGAGCGTACGCCTGACCGCAGCCGGGCACACCCTGGTGTCCCACGCCACCCGCGTGCTCGCCGAGATCGAGGCCGCGGAGGAGGCGCTGCGCGACATCGCGGGGCTGCGCGACGGCCAGTTGCGGGTCGCCACCTTCGCCTCGGCCGCGGAGCCCTTCACGGTGCCGGCGCTGGCCGCCTTCCGGCGGACCCATCCGGGGCTCGACGTGAGCCTGACCGAGCTGGAGCCGGAGCTGGCACTGCCCTCGCTGGCCGCGGGCAGCCTGGACCTGGCGGTCACCCACCAGTACCCCCACCTCCCGGAGCCCGACCTGCGCGGTCTGCGGCAGGTGCTGCTGCGCCGGGAGAAGCTGATGCTCGCCGTTCCCCCGCACGCCAGGCCGCCGCTCGACGGGCCGGTCAGGCTCGGCGAGTTCGCCCGTACCGCCTGGGCCTCGACCACGCCCAGCACGGGCTTCCAGGCGGTCACCGAGGGGATCTGCCGGGCCGCCGGCTTCGAACCGGACATCGCCTTCCGCGCCGACAGCTATCCGATGCTGCTCTCCCTGGTCGCCGCCGACTTCGCGGTCGCACTGGTGCCGCAGAGCGCGGCGGACCGGCGCGCGGAGATCACCTTCCACGACATCGCCGAACCGGCCCATCTCGTACGGGACATCTATGCGACCGTCCGGACCGGGGACCGCAGCCCGGCGACCGAGTCGATGATCCGGCACCTGGCACGGCAACTCGGCGGCTGATCCCGGCCGCGGGCCGGCGGACACCGGCCGCCGGACACCGACCGTCAGATGCGGGCCGTCAGATGCGGGCCGGTGTCCAGCCTTCGATGTGCCAGGGTGCGCCGACGGTCAGTGCGTGCGGGGTGCCGGAGACGGTGAGGCAGGCCTCGCGCGGGGTGCCCTGCTCGAAGGTGAGCCGCAGGGACCCGTTGCCGGTGACCTCGGCCGTGTTGATCCGGCACAGGGCCAGCTCGCCGAGGAGCGCCAGCGGATGGCCGGGGAGCGAGCTGCCCGGGCTGGTGGAGACGCGGACGTCGCCGTCGGCGGCGATGCCGACCCGGACCGAGCCGAAGAGCGGCTGCTCCAGCCGCCAGGGGGCGTCGATGACGATGCGGGCTTCCGCGTCGGTCCGTTCGTCGTGGACGGTGAGGAAGGGCGAGGCCCGGCGGCGTTCGCCCGTCTCCAGTACGAGGGTGCCCTCGACGTCCACGGGCAGGGGGGCCACCCCGCTCGCCACCGGGAACGGACCGCTGTCCGCCCGCAGGCACACCGGGTCCAGGCAGTCGGGCACCGGATCCACCACGGGCCCCGGCAGCGGGGGCCGGTCGGTGACCTCGCCCCACAGCGCGGGGACGGCGTGGCGCCGCACCAGGTCCGTGACCTCGTCCGCGACGCGGGCGGCGGTGCGCTCGTCGGTGATGGTCCACCAGTGGTCGTGCGGATGGCCGAGGAGGCGTCCGATCCTGGCGTGCCAGCCGACGGGGCCGATCCGGTTGGCGCTGAGCCGGGTCCCGAGCGCCGGCCGCAGCCGCCGCAGGGCCTCGTGTTCCTCGTACGGGACGGCGCGCAGGTTCACGGTGAACCTGCACTCGGCGGCCCCGGACGAAGCGCTCCGCTGGAAGCCGAGCAGCGCGTGGTCGGGCTCGGCGGCGCGGAGCCGGTACTCCAGCCCCGTGCCCGTGAAACCCGCGTCGCGCAGTGCCGGGGCGATCCGCTCGCGCAGCGTCTGGTGGAACAAGTCGGTCGCGTTCACCCCCGTAGTGTCACAAGACGCACCCTCCCCGGCCAAAACCGCGCATCCCCGGCCGCCCCTACTGCGTGCAGGTCACGAAGGCCGGGAGCGGTGTCTCCTCGACGAGGCAGCGGGGCAGGGACAGTGCGAAGCGGTGTTCCAGTACGGCGAGGGTGAGGCGGTCGCGGTCCTCGTACGGTTCGTCCTCGGGGCGGGCGTAGCAGCCGTCCGGCGTGAGGATCTTGGCCTCGACCAGCTCCGGCAGGAGGAAGTCGGGCCGGTGGCCGCCGCGCCAGTACTCCTCGCCGATGCCGAAGCAGCAGACCAGCTCGCCGTCCCGGGCGTACGCGAACTGCTTGGGCGGGTGATCGGGCTGCGGGTCGAGGTGCACGGCCTCGACCCCGGAGCGGGAGACCTCCGCGAGGCGCTGCGCACCGGCGGGCACTCCGTGTTCCACGGCGAAGGACCAGCCGCCCCAGGTCCCGACCCGGGCCACCCCGTCGCCGTCCACCGTCTCGGTGACCATGCTCCAGGCGTCGATGGCCCCGAGCGGCCCGGGGTGCAGGTCCGGCAGGGCGCCGAGCCGGGCGGCCAGTTCCTCGGGGCCGATGCCCCGGGCGAAGGTGAGGCTGACGTACCAGGCGCTCCAGTCCGCGAGCCACTGGATGCCGTCGTCGCAGGCGCGGGAGCCATCGCCCGCGCCCTGCCCGGTGATGTCCGCCATTGCCACGGTTCCTCCCGCGATCCCCACGATCCCCGCGATGCGAGCCGGTCCTGCCGGCCCTGCCGGTCCTGCCAGTCCTGCCAGCCCTGCCGGTCCTGCCAGCCCTGCCGGAACCAGCCCTACCGGCACGATAGTCAGTCCGCGGGCCCCTCCGGGAGGAGGCGCTCGACCATCGTGTCGATGAGCCCCCCGGCCCCGTGGAGGGGATGGGGGTCCAGCAGTCCGGGCACGGTCAGGTCGTCCACGATCAGCCCGAGCATGGCCAGGTAGATCAGGACCACGCTCTGCCGGTCCCCCGGCAGTCCCGCCTCCAGGTGCCAGGCGATGTTCGCCTCCAGTTCGGCGCCCAGGAACCCGGCCAGTGCCTCCTGGAGTTCGGGCCGCCGGGTGGCCTCCAGGCGCAGTTCCAGCATCGCGGTGTGGACGCTGCGCTCGCGGCGCATGCGTTCCAGGAGGCGGTGCAGCAGCACCTTCGTGTCGAACGGGCCCGTCAGGTCCGCCGGGTCGGGGGTCAGCCGCTCGCGGGTGCGGTGCAGGATCTGCACGAGGAGCTGGGCGCGGTTGGCGAAGTAGTTGGAGGAGGTGCCGGTCGGAACCCCGGCCTCCGTGTCCACCGCGCGCAGGGTCAGCCCCCGTGAGCCCTCGCGGGCGAGGACTTCGATAGCGGCGTCGAGCAGCGCGGCGCGGCGCTCGGGGTTCTGGCGCATGGGTGGTTCCCTGACCGTGTGGACTGGCTGCCGGTATGACCGCCGCATATGCACTGCACGTGCAGTGCTTCGGACACGCTAGCGGACACCGCCTCGTCGAGGCCCTCCCCAGCGCCCCCTCCGACGTGCCACCCTGCCCGTCATGGAGCGGATCATCGGGGAGATACGCGAGGACCTGGACCGCCGGATCGCCGTGGCCGCCGAGCGGCTCGCCGACCGGGCACCGGACGGGGATCCGGCCTGCGCCGTCTACGTCGCCCTGCTCGGCCGGGCCGCCCTGCGCGAGCGGGTCCACCAGCTGCTGCGCCAGGCCGTCGACGGCCTTCTCCGGGAGACCCGCGGCCTGCCGCCCGAGCTCGGCGAGGCCCGCGCCGACGGCGAGCTCCGCGCCCGGCAGGGGCTGCCGCTCGACTCCCTGCTGCGGGTGTACCGGCTCGGCGGCCGGCTGCTGTGGCAGCTCCTGGCCGAGGCCGTCGCCGCCCGGGACCGGGCGGCGCTGCCCCGGCTGCTGCCCGGGGCGCCCGTCCTGTGGGACGTGGTCGACCGGATGGCGGACGCCGCCGCCGATTCCTACCGCCGGGCCGAGGCCGTACGCGGCGACCGCGAGCGGGAGCTGCGGGGGGCCCTGCTCGACGCCCTGTTCGACGGCGGCGGTCCGGAGGGCCGGTCCGCCGAGTCCGCGCGCAGGCTCGGACTGCCCGAGCGCGGACGGTTCGCCGTGGTGGTCCTCGACGCCGGGGACGGCGCGTGGACGGCCCCGGACTGCGGCGCCCCGCGCGTGCTGTGGCGGATCCGGGCCGACGGGGAGACCGGCCTCGTCGAGCTGGGCCGGCTGCCGCTCGCCTCCGTGACCGACCTGCTCGCGCCCCTCGGCTTACGCGCCGGGGTGAGCCCGGTGGTTCAGACCCCGGACGAGCTGGCCGGGGCCCGCCGGCTGGCCGTCCTCGCGCTGCGCGCCGCCCCGGGGGCCGACGGTCCGCACACCGCCCTGCTGGACGAACGGCTCCCGGCGGCGCTGGTCGCCGCCGAGCCCGAACTCGCGGGCCGGCTGCGTCAGGTGGTACTGGGCCCGGTCCTGGCGCTGGCCCCGGAGGACCGCAGGGTCCTGCTGACCACCCTGGGGACCTGGCTGACCTGCCGGGGCTCGACCACGTACGCCGCGCAGCGGCTGTACTGCCACCGCAACACCGTCTCGAACCGGCTGCGCCGGCTCGAGCAGCTCACCGGCCGCTCGCTGGCCGATCCCGCGCACGTCGTGGAGCTGGCGCTGGCCCACACCGCGGTCACCCAGCGCCAGGCCGGGCCCCCGCCCGCTCCTGCCGGTCCCCCTTCCCAGGATCCCCCTCCTGCGCGGGCTTCGCGGACTCCAGCAGGAACGGCACGTCGATCACCGCGACCCCGGGCGTGAACAGCAGGCGCGCCTTGAGGCGCAGCGCGTTCTGGTTGTGCAGGGGCTGTTCCCACCAGTGCCCGACCACGTACTCCGGGATCACCACGGAGAGCATGTCCGTGCCCTCGGCAGCCGCCTGTTCCTGTACGTAGGCCAGCACGGGCCCGACCACCTCGCGGTACGGGGAGTGCAGCACCTTGAGCGGGATGCCGGGGTCGTGGTCCGCCCAGGCCGCGCGGAGCCGGTTCGCGTCCTCCTCGTCGGCGGCCACCGAGAGGGCCGTCAGGGTGTCGGGGCGCAGCCCCATCGCGAAGCCGAGGGCCTTGAGGGTCGGCGCGTGGACGGCGGCGACGAGGACGACGACGTGGTGGCGGGCGGGCTTGCGGGGTTTGACCCCGGGGGCGACGGCGACTTCCAAGGCCACGGTGTCGTAGTGGCGGCGCACGCCCTTCATCCCGACGAAGAGCAGCGGCATGGCGATGACGACGAGCCAGGCCCCGTGGGTGAACTTGGTGATCAGGACGATGACCAGGACCACGGAGGTCATGACGGCGCCGACCGCGTTGATGGCGAGCCGGCGGTGGATGTGGATCCGCTCCTCCTTGCGGGCCTCCGGGGAGGCGAGCTCCTGCTGCCAGTGCTTGACCATGCCCGCCTGGGAGAGGGTGAAAGAGACGAAGACGCCGATGATGTAGAGCTGGATGAGGCGGGTCAGCTGGGCGTCGAAGGCGATGATCAGGGCGATGGCGGCGAGCGCCAGCAGGACGACGCCGTTGGAGTAGACGAGCCGGTCGCCGCGGTTGAAGAGCTGGCGCGGTACGTACCGGTCCTTGGCCAGGATCGAGGCGAGCATCGGGAAGCCGTTGAAGGCGGTGTTCGCGGCGAGGATCAGGACGCCGGCCGTGACGGCCTGGAGCAGGTAGAACAGGACGTGCCAGTCTCCGAAGGTGGCTCTGCCGATCTGCGCGAGCGCGGTGGACATCGGGGTTCCGGGGGCCAGGCCCAGCTCGGTCGGGTCCGCCGCCACGTGCACCTTGTAGGACATGGCGAGGAAGGTGATCCCGGCGAACATGGTGACGGCGAGCGCGCCCATCGCGGCGAGGGTGGTCGCCGCGTTCCTGCTCTTCGGCTTCTCGAAGGCGGGCACGCCGTTGCTGATGGCCTCGACGCCCGTGAGCGCGGTACAGCCGGAGGCGAAGGCCCGGAGCGCGAGGAGCACGACCGCGAGGCCGGCGTAGTTGCCCTCCGCGCTGATCGGCAGCGCGGCGGATTCGGCGCGGATCACGTCGCCGGTCGCGAGCCGGTACGCGGCCACGGCGAACATCAGGTAGATGACGAGGACGAAGCCGTAGGTGGGGATGGCGAAGACGCGGCCCGATTCCCGTACGCCGCGCAGGTTCATGACGGTCAGCAGCACCACGAAACCCACCGACAGGGGGACTTCGTGGTCGGAGAGGGAGGGGATCGCGGAGGTGATGGCGGAGACGCCGGAGACCACGGAGACGGCGACCGTCATGACGTAGTCGACGAGCAGGGCGCTCGCGGCGGTGAGGCCGGCGGTCGGGCCCAGGTTCGTGGAGCTGACGATGTAGGCGCCGCCGCCGCCCGGGTAGGCGTAGCAGGTCTGGCGGTAGGAGGCGACGACGACCACGAGCAGGAACACGATGGCGGCGGCCGCGTACCAGGCGAGGTGGAGCAGCGCGACCCCGCCGAGGGCGAGGATCAGCAGGATCTCCTCGGTGGCGTAGGCCACGGAGGAGAGCGGGTCGCTGCAGAAGATCGGGAGTGCGAGCCGCTTGGGCAGCAGGGTCTCGCCCAGACGCGCGGTGTCGAGCGGTTCGCCGACCAGCACACGTTTCGCATTGATACGCCTCATTCAGGCATGATCAGCCAAAACCGTGTCGATTCGCCCCATATAGACCCTGTGTCATGGAGTGAACCGCCTACATCTTCGCCGCCGCGCTGCGGATCGCCTCCCGGATGCGGAAGTACGTGCCGCAGCGGCAGATGTTGGCGATCGCGTCGATGTCCTCGTCCGTGGGGGTGCTCGTCCGCTGCAGCAGGGCGACGGCCGCCATGATCTGGCCGGGCTGGCAGAAGCCGCACTGTGCGACGTCCTGTTCGAGCCAGGCCTCCTGCACCGGGTGCAGGTCCTCGCCGTCGGCCAGTCCCTCGATCGTGGTCACCGTCTTGCCCGCGCACGCGGAGACCGGCACCACGCACGGGCGGACGTCCACCCCGTCGAGGTGGCTGGTGCAGGCCTTGCAGACGTCCACTCCGCAGCCGTACTTCGGGCCGCGCACGCCCAGCATGTCGCGGAGCACCCACAGCAGGGGCAGATCGTCGGGCGCGTCCACGGTGACGCTCTGCCCGTTGACGGTGAAGGTGTGCGAGGGCACGGCTCGGCTCCTGGCTGGCTAGCGCGGGTAAGGGGTGAAGTCGACGTCGAAGTCGAGGGGGAAGCTGCGCGGCTTGGTGCCGGTGGCCCGGGCGTAGGCGTTGGCGATCGCGCCCACGGCGGCGGGCAGGCCCAGCTCGCCGGCCCCGCCGGGCTCGGTTCCGGTCGCCGGGAGCACGAAGACGCGTACGTCCTTCGGGGTGTCGCGCTGCTGCGCCCAGTGGAACTGGCTGTAACTGCCTTCCAGCGGGAGCCCCTTGTCCAGGTGCAGACCGGCCTTGAGCGTGGTGGAGATCGCGTCGGTCAGGCCGCCGATCATCTGGGCCTCCAGACCGCGCGGATTGACGGGCAGGCCCACGTCGACGGCGATGACCGCCTTCGTGACGCGGATGTGCTCCGGGTCCCTGGTGTCGATCTCGACCAGGCAGGCCGTCCGGGACTTGTACTCCTCGTGGAAGGCGATGCCCTGGGCGCAGCCGGCCGGCATGGCCCGGCCCCAGCCCCCCTCGGTGGCCGCCTTGTCGAGTACGGCGCGCTGGGCGGCCGTCTTCAGGAAGGTCCGGCGGAACTGGTACGGGTCCCGGCCGGTCGCGGCGGCCAGCTCGTCCACCACGATCTCCTCGGCGCCGCGGGTGTTCGCCGAGTACACCGACCGCCAGGACCCGGTGGGCACCCCGGTCGGGACCTCGGTGAGCGCCTGGGTGGTGAGCCCGAAGTGGTACGGAGACTTGATCGTGGTGAGGAACAGCGTCTGCGCGAGGGTGGCGTTGCCGATGCCGAGCGGGAGGCTGGCGGCGGTGGCGGTGATGATCTCGCCGAGTCCGTGCCGGAAGTCGGTCTCCGCGGCGGCGACCCGGTGTTCGAAGCTGAGGACCTCGCCCAGCAGGTGCGTCGCCCGGATCTTGTGGTGGGTGGCCGGGCGCATCCGGCCGTGCCGGGTGTCGTCGACCCTGGTCCACATCAGCCGGACCGGGCGGCGGCAGGCCTTGGAGATCCGGGCCGCTTCCAGGGCGGCGTCGAAGAACAGCCGCCGGCCGAAGGAACCGCCGGCTTGCACGACATGGACGGTGACCTTGTCGAGGGGCAGGCCGAGGTCGGCGGCGATCGTCTCGCGGGCCACGATCGGCGATTTGAGCCCGGACCAGATCTCCGCGCGGTCCTCGCGTACGTCGGCGACGGCCGAGTTGGTCTCCATCGGGGCGTGGCTGACGAAGGCGAAGTCGAACTCGGCGTCCACGTGCGCGGTGAGCAGCGGCGGCACGAGCAGCGGCGGGGTGGCGGCGCGCAGCTTCGTACGCACGGCCGCGTCCGAGAGTTGGTCGGCCGGGCCCGGGCCCCAGGTGACCTGGAGGGCGGCCTTGGCGTCGAGGGCCTGGCCGAAGGTCTCGGCGACGACGGCGACCCCGGTGGCGACGGTGACCACGTGCAGCACGCCGGGCATGGCCCGGACGGCGTCCAGGTTGGCGACGGAGCGGACGCTGCCGCCGAGCGTGGGCGGGCGGCGCACCACGCAGGGCTTGGCCCCGGGCACGTCCAGGTCGAGGGTATAGCGCTGGGCCCCGGTGACCATGGCGCGGGCGTCGATCCGACTGGTGGGCTTTCCGACCAGGGCGTGCTTCGCCGTCGGCTTGGGGGTGGCACCCAGGACGATGAGGGTGGGGTCGGCGGCGGCCGCGGCGAGGGAGCCGTAGGCCGCGGTGCGGCCGTCGGGGGCGCGGACGGCGCCGTTCGCCGTGGTCAGGGTGGACGCCGGGAGGCTCCAGCGCACGGCGGCGGCCGCGACCAGCCGGGCCCGGGCGGTGGCGGCGCACTGGCGGACCGGGCCGTAGAGGGAGCGGATGGAGTTGGAGGATCCGGTGAGCTGGTTGAAGAGCAGCTCGGGGCGCGCGTCGTCCAGGTCGACCCGTACGGCGGCCAGCGGGGCGTCCAGTTCCTCGGCGACGAGCATCGCCACGGCGGTGGTGAGGCCCTGGCCGACCTCCTCGCGGGGCAGCCGGAAGCGGATCGTTCCGTCGGCCTCCACGACGAGCGCGAGCAGGGCCGAGGTGGGGGCGCCGGCCAGGATGAACAGGTCGCCGAGGTCCACCAGGTCCGCGATGGCGGGCAGCGTCGGGATCACGGCGTGCGCGGACTGCGGGGCGAGGAGGTCGGCGCCGGCGCGCGTGACGAGGGCGAGGGTCGGAGCGGCGACCAGATAGGTGAGGAAGGACCGCCGGCTCTGCCCGTGGCCCTGCCCGTCGGTCGGCCCGTGGCTCTGCCCATCGGTCGGCGCGTGGCTCTGCCCGTCGGTCGGCCCGTGGCTCTGCCCGGTCATGTCGTTGTGTCCCCACCCTGCGCGCGGCCCGCCTCAGCGAGCCTTCCCGGCTCATTACCGGCACGTAGAGTAGCGATCTAGGGGTGTGGTGGGAAGTCCGGATCAACTGCCGGGCGGAATATCGGACATTCCGCCGGCCGCGGCGGAGAGCAGGACGGACAGCGGGACGGACAGCAGCAGCCGGAGCACGGGGTCCTTCGTTCGGGGGGTACCGGCGGGGCTCGTACACCTCGGCCGTACGATCGATCGCCCTCGTCCGAAAGGCCGGTTTCCGGCCGCGGGGGGACGATGGAAGGAGGACGGCAGTGCCACACCGAGCAGATGGAGGAGGTGTGCGGCAGTGGCGAAGTACATGGATGTCCACCACGGCATGGCCGGCATCACCGCAGAGCAGCTGAAGGCCGCCCACAACGCCGACCTGGCCATCGAGAAGGAAGAGCGCGTGCACTTCGAGCGCGCCTGGGCCGACCCCGCGTCCGGCACGGTCTACTGCCTCTCCGAGGCGCCGTCGGCGGAGGCGGTCCAGCGCATCCACGAGCGCACGGGGCACCCCGCCAGCGAGATCCACCCGGTGCCGCTCACCGTCTGACGGCCCGGGACAGCCCGGGAACCGCAAGGGCCGGCGGGGTTTGCGCGCCGGCCCCTCGGCATGGGTTGACCGGATTCGTTCGCACACTCCAGGAGGGCCGGAAGGCCGCAGGCATATGCCCGATGCAAGTCCGCCCCAGATGTTGCCAAACGCCTTACAGGCCGTCGCCGGCTGTGCAACAGTCGTTACGGCCCTTCCTTCAGAACCGGTCCTCCCCACACTTGGCCGTGCCGCGCCTGTATCGGAGTTCAGATGCCGTCCCACCTGTACGCGGACCGCCCCGCGCAACCCCCCGAGCCAGGGTCGGTGGACGCGCTGATCTCGCAGACCCGACAGCTCCGGGGAGAAGTCGACGCCGTCCGCCGCGACACCGTCGTCGACGACGACGACGCGCAGGGCCGCTGGCAGCGCGCACTGTGCGATCTCGCCGTCCACCACCTCGACGACCTCCGCGCGCACCTCGGCCAGCTCAAGGAGGGGCTGCCGCCCGCCTCGCCCGAGTCGGCCGCGCTGCCGCAGGCCGCCCCTCAAACGGGAGCCGAGGCCCAGCAGACCAGGGTCGGCAGTGCCGAGTGGAACCTCCTGACCGATGAGGTCAGTTGGTCCGACGAACTCTTCCAGATCTTCGGCCGCTCCCCCGAGGCCGGCGCGCTGCCCCTCGATGAACTGGGGTCCACCCTGTTCTCCGAGGACCAGCCGCTGCTGACCGCGATGGTGACCGCCTGCCTGGTGGACGGCAAGCCGATCGACGGCGAGTTCCGCATCGTCCGGACCGACGGCCGGGTCCGGACGCTGCACATGAGGGGCGAGCCGGTACTCGACTCCGACGGCTGCACGGCCTCCATGTGGGCCGTGCTGCGGGACGTGAGTGAACTGCGCCGGAGCCAGCGGGCGGTGCGCGAGTCCCGGGACTCGCTGCAGCGCCGGCAGGAGATCGCGCAGACCGAGCGCCGGCTGGCGGTCGAGCTGCAGGAAGCCGTGCTCCCCCCGTGGCGCGGCTCCCTGCGGTTCCCGCACGACAACACCAGGGCGCTGGACGTCGCCGCGCACTACCTGCCCTCCGCGACCAGCGCGCTCATCGGCGGCGACTGGTACGACGCGCTGGAACTCCCGGGCGGGCACTCGATGCTGACGGTGGGTGACCTCACCGGGCACGGGGTGACCGCAACCTCCGGCATGGCGATGATGCTCGGCGCCCTGCGCGGGATGGCCATGGCAGGCATCGAGCCGGGCCCGCTCATGGGCTGGCTCAACCAGCTCCTGGAGAACTCGGTCCAGCCCGCGCTGGGTTCCGCGGTGTGCTGCCGCTACGATCCCGCGCGCCGCGTGCTGTCCTGGGCCCAGGCCGGCCACCCCGCCCCGCTGCTGTTCCGGCGCGGCCAGGGCCGTTCGCTGCTGCCGCCCGAGGGCGTCCTGCTGGGAGCGACCTCGGGAGCCACGTACGGCCAGGCCGAGGAGCGGCTCGAGATCGGCGACGTCCTCGTCCTGCACACCGACGGACTGACGCCGCGCAGCATCGAGTTCAGCAAGGCCGACGGGACCGAACGGCTGCTTGCGCTGGCGCCGCACTTCTCCGCCGCCCGGTCCGCGCAGGACTGCGTGCGCCTGGTGATCGGGGAGTTCGGAGAGGGCGAGCGCGAGGACGACGCCTGCGTACTGGTGGCCCGGATCGGCTCGTAGCGAGCGGCGGGCAGCAGACGGTAGGCCAGCAGGCAGCAGGCAGCAGACGTTTCGCAGGACTCAGGGCCGCGCCGGAAGGCGCGGCCTTATCCGTCCCCGGAACCCGGCGGCCACCGGTCTCAGACCGACCGTGCCACGGGGCTGTTCGGGAGCGCCAGCTTGATCTCCTCGCGGAGTTCCTCGATGCCGGCGAATCCGGAGTAGTGGCCGGTCAGCCGGTACATCTCGCGCAGCCGGTCCCATGTCCGGTGCGAGGAGGTCTCGTTCATCGAGACCAACGCCAGACGGGCGTAGCGGTCGGCCTGCTCCGGGTCGTCGGCGATGAAGCAGGCCGAGGCCATCGAGATGTAGTCGAAGATCTTCGAGCGCTGGTGACCGTCGGCCCGCAGCCGCAGGGCCTCCTTCGCGTGCTGCTGCGCGATGGTCGCCGCCGAGGGATCGTGGTCGGCGAGGGTACGGAAGGCCAGCGCCTGCATGCCGTGCAGATCGGCCTCGTCGAAGTGCTGCATCCAGGACGGCGGCGGCACGTCGCCCGAGGTGGACACGAACAGGTCCTCGGCTTCACCCAGGGTGCGGCGCATTGCCTGCCCCTTGCCAAGCGCGGCCTGCGCCCAGGCCTCGATGGTGTGGAGCATGGCGCGGGTCCGGGGCAGGGTCTGCTCGCCGGAGCCGGACTGTGCCAGCTTCATCAGGTCGAGGGCCTCGTTCGGCTTGCCCAGGTGGACCATCTGACGGGCCGCGCGGGAGAGCGCCTCTCCCGCACGCGGCCGGTCGCCGCCCTCGCGGGCCGCGTGCGCGGCGATGACGAAGTACTTCTGCGCGGTGGGCTCCAGGCCCACGTCGTGGGACATCCAGCCCGCCAGGACCGCCAGGTTGGCCGCCACCCCCCAGAGCCTGCGCTGGAGGTGGTCGGGGTGGTGGTACGCGAGCATGCCGCCCACCTCGTTGAGCTGCCCGACCACGGCCTTGCGCTGGAGGCCGCCGCCTCTCGAGGCGTCCCAGGCGCGGAAGACGTCCACCGAACGCTCCAGCGCCTCGATCTCCTGGGAGCCGATGGGCGCGGCCTCGTAGCGGTCGTAGCCCGCGGAGTCGGCCTGGAAGGCGTCGGTGTGGCGCGCGTCCTTCGCGCGGGCGGGGTCGGTGTGGAGCCAGTCGTGCATGGCGTTGCCGATGGCTGAGCCGGCGGTGAGCGCGGCACCCGCGCTCATCAGACCGCGACGGTTGAGCATGAGGTCCATTCCCGTGAATTCGGTGAGGACCGCGGCTGTGCGTTCGGGCGCCCAGGGCAATCCGTCGGGGTTCTCCTGCTCCCCGTCCGGTTGCCTTTTGGCGGTGCGCCGTTGTCGTACGAACCCGAGGTCCTCGATGGTCACGACACGACCGAGCCGCTCGGTGAACAGTGCTGCCAGTACCGTGGGCACCGGTTCGCGCGGGGTCTCCCCCATGTCGATCCAGCGCCGCACCCGCGAGGTGTCGGTGGCCAGCTGGTGGTGACCCATCGAGGCCGCCTGCCGGTTGACCATCCTCGCCAGTTCGCCCTTCGACCAGCCGGCCAGGCCGAACAGGTCGTTCAGACGGGTGTTTGGACCTTTGCTCACGTCAAGCCCCCAGGTTCTCGGCTGAGTTGACAGTAACCCCCCGTCAGATGCCGAGCGACTATTCGCCAGGGTTCGCCAGGGCACGCAATGTGGTCCGCCACCCACGCCGGGGTGTCAGGTAGGAATGCGCCTCCCCGACCCGGTCACCGGCGGAACTCCCCAGGGTGATGCACGGGATCCGGCGGGGCGGCGTATGCAACTCGTCGGCGCACGAAGGGATCCGTAACGCCATGTACGCAGCCACGTCCTCCGTGTCAGCCCCGGTCCGGTCGCACCGCACGCTCCCCGCGGGCGGCGGCCCCTACCTCGAACCCGGCCGCCCCGCGGCCCCGGCGCAGGGCGCCGTAAGAGCACGGCGGATGCCGGGAACCGGATCGCAGCCGCTCAGCGGGAGAATCGACCTGTCGGGTCCCCAAGGGGCGCAGCTGCGTACCGCACTCGCCTCCGTGCAGCGCATCTGTCCGGAGTTCGCGCCGGTCCAGGTACTGCGCCGCAGCGGCCGGTCGGTCCTGCTGGTGGGAACCACCGGACGGATGACGGCCGTCGCGAAGGTATTACTGGATCACTCGCCCGAGTGGCGCGAGCGGTACCGGCACGAAATAGCGACGTACCGGACGTTCGTCCGGCACCGCCCGCAGGTCCGGGTGCCGCGGCTGATCGCCGCCGATCCGGAGAACTGCGTACTGATCGTCGAGCGGATGGCCGGCCGGGTCGCCGCGCTCCAGCGGCATCCGGTGGAGGCCCCGCCGCGGGCCGACCTGCGGGCGGCGCTGGGAGCGGTGCGCCAGGTGAACGGCTGGCGGCCCGCCGACGAGCTGTTCGGGCGGCCGATGGACTACGACCGGCGGATCGCCCGGGACTACCAGCTGGGCCTGCTGACCGACCGTGACTTCGGCGATCTGCAGAAGCTGCTGCACGGCGTGAAGCTGTCGGGCAACCCCTGGCAGTTCAACCACGGCGACGCGCTGCTGTCGAACCTGCTGCTGTCCCCGACGGGTCCCGTGCTCCTCGACTGGGAGCACGCGGGCTGGTACCGGCCGGGCTACGACCTCGCCACCCTGTGGACGGTACTGGGCGACGCCCCGGCCGCACGCGCCCAGATCAGCCGCCTGGCGCAGGCCGCCGGACCGGCCGCTCGGGACGCGTTCCTGGTCAACCTGATGCTGGTGCTGACCCGGGAGATCAGGATGTCGGAGACGGCCGTGCAGCGCTCGATGCTGGCGGCCACCCCGACCCAGGCGCTGCCGGCGAGCGCCCTGTCCTCGGGCGAGGAGCAGCGCCTGCTGCTGCGCCGCCTGCACGACGACGCGGGCATGGCCCGCAGGGCGGTCCGAGCGGCGGTGGGCACGCGCTGAACCGGCCGCGCACCGCGCGGTCGGCCACGAAATCCCGTGCCGCACACACCTGGTGTGTGCGGCACGGGATTTCGTGCGTCCGGGCCCGGAGCGCAACTGGCGCGTATGCCTTGACTTCACATGATCCCCCGAAGACCTTTTCTGACTCAGCATCAGAATGCTGGATCCGTCCCCCCACTCCCCTCTCCGCTGGAGCCTGCCCATGACCGCGAGAACCGCCTCCGCAGCGAGTTCCGGACCGAGTTCCGATCCGAGTTCCGCCTTCCCCTCCCGCCGGACGGTCATGGCCGGGGCGGGGGCCGGTGTGCTGGCCGCCGCCGTGCTGCCGACCGCCGCCGCTCACGCGGCCGGTGAGCCCTCGCTCGGCGAGTACGACGTCGTCGTGGTCGGCTCCGGAGCCTCCGGGATGACCGCCGCGCTCAACGCGGCCAAGCGGGGCCTGAGCGTGCTCGTGGTCGAGAAGGCCCCGACCTTCGGCGGTTCGGCCGCCCGATCCGGCGCCGGGATCTGGCTGCCCAACAACTCGGTGATCCTGGGCGCGGGCGTCCCGGACACCCCGGCGAAGGCGGCGCAGTACCTGTCGGCCGTGGTCGGCGACGGCTCCTCCGCGGACCGGCAGGCGGCCTTCCTTGCCAACGGGCCCCGGATGCTGGACTTCGTGATGGCCAACAGCCCGCTGCGCTTCCGCTTCATGGACGGCTACAGCGACTACTACCCGAATCTCCCCGGCGGGCTCCCGAACGGCCGGTCCATCGAGCCGGACCAGATCGACGGGAACATCCTCGGCGCCGAACTGGCCCACCTGAACCCGGCGTACCTGCCCGTGCCCGCCGGAATGGTGGTGTTCAGCCAGGACTACAAGTGGCTCAACCTCGCGGCCGTGAGCGCCAAGGGGCTCGCGGTGTCCACGGAATGCCTGGCGCGCGGTACGGCGGCCGCGCTGTGCGGACAGAAGCCGCTGACCATGGGCCAGGCCCTGGCGGCCGGTCTGCGGGCCGGGCTGGTGCAGGCCGGGGTCCCGGTGTGGCTGAACAGCCCGCTCGTCGACCTGGTCCAGGAGGGTGGCGCGGTCACCGGCGTCGTGGTGGAGAAGGAGGGCGTACGCGGCGTGGTGCGGGCCCGCAAGGGCGTGGTCATCGGCTCGGGCGGCTTCGAGCACAACGCCGAGATGCGGGCCCAGTACCAGCAGCAGCCGATCGGCACCCAGTGGTCGGTCGGCGCGAAGGAGAACACGGGCGACGGGATCCGGGCGGGTCAACGGGCCGGTGCGGCGCTGGCGTTGATGGACGACGCCTGGTGGGGCCCGTCGATCCCGCTCCCCGCCGAGCCGTACTTCTGCCTGGCCGAACGCACCCTGCCCGGGGGCCTGATGGTCAACACGAAGGGCGCCCGATTCGTCAACGAGGCGGCCCCGTACAGCGATGTGGTGCACGTGATGTACGAGAAGGACCGGGACGCCACCGGCTCGCACATTCCGGCCTGGCTGATCGTGGATCAGAACTACCGCAACAAATACCTGTTCAAGGACATCCTGCCGACGATCGTCTTCCCCGACTCCTGGTACCAGGCGGGCGCGGCGAAGAAGGCGTGGACGTGGGACGCTCTCGCCAACCAGATCGGGGTGCCGGCGGCCGCCCTGCGCTCCACGCTCAACCGGTTCAACGCGCAGGCGTGGAACGGCACCGACCCCGACTTCCACCGGGGCGACACCGCGTACGACCACTACTACACGGACCCGGGCGTGACGCCGAACTCCTGCCTGGCCCCGATCTGGGCGCCGCCGTTCTACGCCTTCAAGATCGTGCCGGGTGACCTGGGCACGAAGGGCGGCATCGTCACGGACGCGCGGGCGCGCGCGCTGCGCGCGGACGGATCCGTGATCCGGGGCCTGTGGGCGGCGGGCAACGCGAGTGCGGCCGTGATGGGGCACAGCTATGCGGGGGCCGGTTCGACGATCGGTCCCGCGATGACGTTCGGCTACGTGGCCGCCAACGACATCGCGGACGCGTGACCCCGCCGGGGCCTGCCCGCTAGCCCTGGCCTGCCCGCTAGCCCTGGCCTGCTCGCTAGCCCTGCTGGAAGAGCTCGGCCGGGAGCGGCTTCAGCAGCGCGTAGAGATCGTCCGTGATCGGCCGGTCCCAGCTCGCGATGGTGACCAGCACGTTGTCACTGCGGTCGAACTGCACGCAGCTGATCCGGCCCTCGGAGAGCTTGACCTTCCGGACGATGAGGAGGTTGTCGCCCTGCATGACGGGGCAGTCCTCGGCACCGGTGACCTCGACGTCCTCGTCGTTCTCGAGGGCGTCGAGGAGCTGGGCCACCTCGAAGGGGACCTGGCCCTCGGAGAGGTCGCGCGCGGGGGAACCCTCGGGGAGGTTTCCGATGATCATTGCGGGGCCGCGACCGCCGAACAGGTCGTAGCGGAGGAAGACACCCTGGCAGCTGCCGTCGGGCGCGGGCAGCAGCCCGGCCCCGAGATTGCCCGGCCAGTCCCCCGGGTCCATGGCCAGGACGTCGAAGTCCGGGCCGGCGGGTGTGGCGGCGCGGTGGCGGCGGAGGAAGGACATGCCGCCATGGTACGTGCCCCGTCGCGTTTCCCGGCCCTGCACCCCCGACCCGGGGCCCCGGCCCCGCCCCGGCTGCGGCTGTGCCGCTGCGCGGCCCGAAGTCCCCGCAGCACCCCTCGCCGCTGCGCGGGGCAGAGTCCCCGCAGCACCCTTGCCGCTGCGCGGGGCAGAGTCCCCTACCCGCCCTTCCACCGTTCCCCGGGCTGCGCCCGGACCCCCTGGGGCTCCGCCCCAGACCCCGCGCCTCAAACGCCGGCGAGGCTAATTTTGGCTGACGCCGGCGAAATCCCAGCCCCTCCGGCGTTTGAGGAGCGGGGTCCGGGGCGGAGCCCCGGGGAACGGGCGAAGGGTGGGTAGGGGACCTCGCCCCGCAGGGCCCGTCCCTGTCCCGGCGAGCCCATCAGCTCACCGGGCCCCCGGTCAGTGCACCGGGGCCGAGCCGGAGTCGGGCACGGGGGGCACGGGGAGGCACGGGAAGGTGCCGCCGCGGGCGAGCAGCGCGTCCGTGGCGCTGGCCGCCAGGCCATCCGCCCCGCAGGCGCGGGCCGCCGCCACCGCCCGGAGCAAGAGCTCCGCATCCCCCCGCTCCTCCCCCAGCGCGGCCAGCGCGAGCGCCAGCTCGTAGGCCGCCGGCGAAGCCGAAAGGACCTCCACCGCCTCCTCCAGGAGGGCCGGGCGGTCCTGCGGCGAAGCCACCTCCGCGGCCACCCGCAGGGCCTGGCCGATGCCGGACGCGGCCCCGAAGGCGCGGGCCCGGCGTACCGCCTCCGCGGCCAGCTCCCGCGCACGCGCCGGGTCCTCCGCGGACACCGCACGGGCCAGGTGGAGCCGCCACGGGCACCAGGACGGGTTCTGGATGCCCCTGGGGGTCAGCCGCCGGTCCACCGCCTCCAGCTCCTCCGCCGCGGCCTTCGCCTGGCCGCGGGCCAGCAGCAGTTCCGCGTAGACCGTCTGGGAGTCCGGGAAGACGACCGCCGACGGGAAGGGCTCCCCGTACTCGTGCTCGCGGACCAGGTCCCAGGCCTCGTCCACCCGGCCCCGCGCCAGCAGCGTGGTGATGAGGATCGCGATGGAGTACCAGTGCACCGGCGTACGCCGCCCGACGCGCTCGGCGAGCCGCAGTCCGGCCCGCGCCAGCTCCTCCGCTTCGGCCAGCCGCCCCCGGCGGTAGCGGATGTAGGCGTGCAGGCTGTAGGCGAAGGACAGGTGCGCCCCGCGCCAGCCCTGGCGCTCGAACTCGGCGGTGCCCGCCTCGAACAGTTCCTCCGCCCGCGCCGGCCGGTCGGCGTACATGTGCACCATCGCGACGAGCACCGGGACCTCGAAGCCCCGGTCCGCGTACGCCCAGCTGAACTCGGTTTCCAGGACCCGCCCGGCGTGGTGGAGGACCACGTCGACCGGCTCCCCGCGCAGGCAGGCGTCCCAGGCGCGCAGCCCGATGACGTACCGCTCGGTGAGGTCCCGCCCGCTCAGCCGGTCCGCGAGCTTCGCGAGCCGCCGGGAACGCGCCGGGGAGTCGGTCTCGGCGGCGTTGAAGGCGTCCCACATGAACTGCTCGGACTGCAGGCGCAGCCGGCCGCGTACGTCCTGGGTGTGCGGGATCTCGCGCGCGAGGCATTCCGAGGCCTCGGCGAGCCGGTCGCTGTGCGAGAGGACCTGGGCCAGCCGGATCACGATGCCCTGGCGCAGCGCCGGGTCCTCGAAGGGCTCCGCGAGAGCGGCGCGCAGGTGGTTGACGGTGTTGGCGGGCTCGGTGAGCAGGGAGGCGCAGCCCAGTTCGTACAGGACGGCCGCCCGCTCGTCGAAGTCCGGGGGTTCGCGCAGGGCCCGTGCGAGCTGGCGGCGGGCGGCTTCGGGGGCGCCGGCCCGGAGGTTCTCGCCGGCGGCCTCGCGCAGGGTGCGCACCACCCAGGGGTCGTTCTCGGGATGGGTCTCCAGCAGGTGCCGGGCCGCGGCGGAGGGCCCGAGTCCCGCGTCGACCACGGCTGCGGCGGCCTTCCCGTGCAGGGCGACGCGCAGGGCGTCGGGGATCGCGCGGTATATGGCGGTGGCGATCAGGGGGTGGACGAACTCCAGCCCGGCTGCTCCCTCGGCGGCTGCCTCTTCGGCGGCGGCCGACAGGATGCGGGCGTCGCGCAGCCGCCCGGTGGCGTCGACGGCTTCCTCGGTGCCGAGTCCGGCGACGCGGGCGGCGAGTTCCCGGGGGATGTCGGTGCCGAGGACCGCGCAGGCCCAGGCGAAGCGGACGGTGGAGGAGCCGAGGCTGTGCAGGCGGGCGACGAGGCCGCTGCCGCGCTGGGCGGCGGCGAGGTCGCGCAGCAGCGGGGCGCTGGCTTCGACGGGGGCGAGGCCCTTGTCCCGGACCTTGGCGGTGAGCTCGACGGCTTCGAAGGGGTTGCCGGTGGTGACGGCCCAGGCCTCGCGGCAGAACGCCTCGTCGGCGTGTTCTCCGACGGCTTCCCGGACCAGGCCGGAGACGGCCTCCGCGGTGAGCGGTGCGAGGCTCAGCGGGCGGTGTCCCGCGCGGCCGGGCAGCGTACGGAAGGCCTCGGCGTGCGCGGGCAGTTCGTCGGGGCGGTAGGCGACGACGAGGAGGAGCGGGAGGTGTTCGGCGCGCGGGGCGAAGGCGGCGAGCCAGGAGAGGGATTCGGGGTCGGCCCAGTGGGCGTCGTCCAGGACGAGGGCGACCGGGGCGCGCTGCACGACGAGGTGGGTGAGGACCCAGTCCAGTCCGTCGCGCAGGCCCTGGGGGTCGGGCGGGGCGCCCTGTTCGGCCGCGCAGAGGCCGAGGGCGGGGCCGACGATGGAGTACCAGCTGCCGAGGGCCTCGCGCAGTTCCGCGTCGGAGGTGCCGGCCAGTTGGGGCTGGATGAGCTGGCGGGCGACGTGGAAGGGCTGGCTCTGCTCCTGTTCGCCGCCGCGGGCCGCGAGGACGGTGCAGGCCTTGGTGTGGGCGCGGCGGCGGACTTCGCCGAGGAGCGTGGTCTTGCCGAGACCTGCGGGTCCGGAGAAGGCCAGCAGGGCTCCGCCAGCGTCGGGGCCCGGGTCGGTGAGCTGGTCCAGGGCTTCATCGACGGCGGTGAGCTCCGTGTCGCGTTCGAACATCGTGCGCCGTTTGCGGGTCCGACGTTCCGTCATGGCTGGTACCCCCCAGGCCTGTTCGGGGGTTCAGCGTACGCCCGCGCACGCGCACGGGAAGCCCGGTGCGACAAATAGAGCTGATCTTCTTCCGGGGGGCGCCGCCCTGTGCTTCCTCTGCGGCTCAGTCCTGTGCGGAGCGGTCCGCGAGCGCTTCCAGGACGGCCACGGCCTCGGTGGCCCGGGCGGCGTCCACGAAGAGGTGGTCGTGGTGGTAGCCGGCGATGACGTTGCAGCTCAGGCCGTGTGCCGCGAGTTCGGTGGCGAAGGCGGCGGTGAGGCCGACGGCGTCGAGGGAGGAGTGGACGCGCAGGGTGATCCAGCCCGCGGTGTACGTGTACGGGAGTCCGGCCTCGTCCGCGTCCTCCTGGCTCAGCACGAGGGTGAGGCCCTCGGGTTCCAGGACGGAGGCGACGGGGGTGAGGCCGGCCAGGGCTTCCGGGTCGGTGTCGCCGGGGATGGTGCAGAACACGTACAGCCCGTCGTTCAGTTCGGGCCGCATTCCGCTCAGCAGCTTCCGCAGGTCGTTTTCTCCACTCATGCCCCCACCGTACCGGTCATCCCGTTATGACCGGTACGGCGCCACCGCCGGGTCAGTCGCCCTCGTAGAGCCGCCGGTGCCACCACGCGCGCGTACGGCCGCTCCAGTCGGCCCACTCCCCGGCGGGCGGGAGCGGGTGCGGGAGCGTGCGACGGCGGAACTGCGCGTCCAGGTCCCGCAGCACGCGGCCCAGCGCGGTGCGGGCGACCGGTGGCAGGGACCGGTACAGGTCGCCCAGGTCGTCCCGGACGACGGCGACGTCGTCGCGTGCGCAGCCGGGGCAGGCGGGGCACTCGGAGGGGACGAGGAGCAGAGGGATGCCGGGACCGCTCAGGAAGGTCCGGTACCGGTTCAGCAGGTCCACGATCTCGTAGGCCCGTCCGGGCCGGGCCCAGTGCGCGGCAGCGGCCGCGTCGGGCGACAGCCGGTCCACGGGCGGAAGTTCCCGTGCCCAGGCGGGCGGCCGCCGGTCCTCGTACGTTCCTCGTTCGGCGCGCAGCGCGCCGGGCCGTCTACGCGGCATCGGCCTTTCGGCGGGTGATCGTCATGGCGGCCATGGTGCCGGGACCCTCCGGGTCGGGCAAGGCAATTACCGACGCGGCGCTGGCGAGTTGCGCCACAGGCGGGCCCGGCGGCCACCGGGGCGGCGGCTCCGCGCCCCGGTGGTGCGCCGCGTACCCGTACCGACGCCGGCTGAGACGACCTACGTGAGGTCGAACTCCCCGCCCTGCGCGTTCAGGACGAACTTGCGCCACTCGTCCGGCGCGAAGATCAGCGAGGGGCTTTCGGGGCGGTCGCCGTTGCGCATCGCGATGAACCCCTCCACGAAGGCGATCTGGACGTCACCCGCCCCCCGGCTGCTCGACTGCCAGTCCGCCTCGGTCAGATCGAGGTCCGGCTTTCCCCAGCCGGCCGGCGCCTTCGAAGTCATGCTCTCTGCCACGTGCGTGCTCCTCCCGGTACTCCCGGTTCGTCGTCCGGGGGCCAGGTTAGCCATCGCACGCCGTGCCGCACAGGCCACGGTGCGTCACTTGTGGCCGGTGCGGCACTTCCACCCGGAATCCCGTTTCCGTTCAGGAGGCCGGCGGCTGCGCTCCCACCAGCCACATCGCGAAGAACTGCGCCCCGCCGCCGTACGCGTGCCCCATCGCCCGCCGGGCGTCCGGGACTTGGTGCTCGCCCGCCTGACCGCGCACCTGAAGGGCCGCTTCCGCGAAGCGGATCATGCCGGAGGCGCCGATGGGGTTGGTGGACAGCACGCCGCCCGACGGGTTGACGGGAAGGTCCCCGTCGAGCTCCGTGACTCCGGCCTCGGTGAGCTTCCAGCCTTCGCCCTCGTCGGCGAAGCCGAGGTTCTCCAGCCACATCGGCTCGTACCAGGAGAACGGCACGTACATCTCCACGGCGTCGATCTCCCGGCGCGGATCGGTGATCCCCGCCTGCCGGTAGACGTCGGCCGCGCAGTCCTTGCCCGCCTGCGGGGACACGAAGTCCTTCCCCGCGAAGAGGGTCGGCTCGCTGCGCATCGCCCCGCCGTGCACCCAGGCCGGCGGCTTCGGCGAACGGGCCGCGCCCGCCCGGTCGGTGAGGATCATCGCGCACGCGCCGTCGGAGGACGGGCAGGTTTCGGAGTACCGGATCGGGTCCCACAGCATCGGCGAGGCCTGGACCTTCTCCAGGGTGATGTCGTGCTCGTGCAGGTGCGCGTACGGGTTCTTCAGCGCGTTGCGGCGGTCCTTGTACGCGACGAGCGAGCCCACCGTGTCGGGGGCGCCGGTGCGCCGCATGTACGCGCGCACGTGCGGGGCGAAGAACCCGCCGGCCCCGGCCAGCAGCGGCTGCTGGAAGGGGACGGGCAGCGAGAGCCCCCACATGGCGTTGGACTCGGACTGCTTCTCGAAGGCGAGGGTCAGCACCGTGCGGTGGACCCGGGCGGCGACCAGGTTGGAGGCGACCAGCGCCGTGGAGCCGCCCACCGAACCGGCCGTGTGCACGCGGAGCATGGGCTTGCCGACCGCGCCGAGGGCGTCCGCGAGGTACAGCTCCGGCATCATGACGCCCTCGAAGAAGTCGGGGGCCTTGCCGATGACGACCGCGTCGATGTCCGCCCAGGTCAGCTCGGCGTCCGCGAGCGCCCGCGCGGCGGCTTCCCGTACCAGTCCCGCGATGGAGACGTCGTGGCGGGCGGCCACGTGCTTGGTCTGGCCGATGCCGACGATGGCCACCGGCTCCTTGCCCGTCGTGCTCATGCTCGGTCCCCTTCCAGGACGGCGACCAGGTTCTGCTGGAGGCAGGGGCCGGAGGTGGCGTGCGCGACGGCCCGGTCGGACTCGCCGCGGTGGATGCGGGCGGCCGCCTCGCCGATCCGGATCAGGCCGGCGGCCATGACCGGGTTGGCGGCGAGCGCTCCGCCGGAGGGGTTGACGGCGACGTCCCCGCCGAGCCCGAGGGCCTTGCGCAGCACGACCTCCTGGGAGGAGAAGGGCGCGTGCAGTTCGGCGGTGTCCACCGGGGCCTCGAACACGCCCGCGTGCTCGGCGGCGATCCGCGTCGACGGGGAGTCGGTGAGGTCGCGCAGCCCGAGGCTGTGGGCCTCGATGCGGTGGTCGATGCCGGTGATCCAGGCGGGCCGCTCGCACAACCGGCGGGCCACGTCCCCGGCGGCCAGGATGACGGCGGCCGCGCCGTCGCCGATGGGCGGGCAGTCGCCGGTGCGCAGCGGGGCGACCTGGTACTCGCCCTGCGCGACGGCTCCGGTGAGCTGGGCGTGCGGGTTGGCTCCCGCGCAGGCCCGGCTGCGGGCGCCGATCGCGGCGAGCCCGGCTTCGTCGGTCTCCCCCGCGTCGATGAGCGCCTGGGCCTGGAGCGCGGCCAGGGCCACCGAGTCGGGCCAGAGCGGGGCCACGTAGTACGGGTCGAGCTGGCGGGTCAGTACGTCACGCAGCGACCCCGGGGAGGACTTCCCGTACGAGTAGACGAGCGCGGTGTCGGCCTCGCCGGTCTGGATCTTGACCCAGGCCTCGTAGAGGGCCCAGGCGCCGTCCATTTCGACGTGCGATTCGGAGATGGGCGGCCAGGCGCCGACTCCGTCGAGGGTCATGGTGAAGGAGAAGGCCCGGCCGGCGAGGTAGTCGCTGGAACCGGAGCAGGTGAAGCCGATCTCGCCCGCCTTCAGTCCGGTGGCGGCCAGCACTTGGTGCAGGACCGGCATGACCATTTCGACTTCGCTGACCTCGTCGGTCCGGCGCAGGTGGTCGCTCTGTGCGAAGGCGACCACCGCGACCTCACGGGCGTATCGGGCCATCAGATGAGCTCCTTGTACACGTCGTAGTCCGCGTCCGGCTCTCCGGTGGGGCGGTAGTGGTCGGGGTAGCGCCCGCCCTCGGTCCAGACCGGTTCGACCCGTAGCCCCATCCGCACCTGGTCGTACGGGATTCCGCCGATCCGGCCGTGGAGGGCGAGGCCGGCGCCGTCCAGGGCGATGTGGGCGTAGACGTACGGCACTTCGATATCAAGATTCTTGGCCTTGATGTTGACGATGCAGTAAGTGGTGACGGTGCCGGCCGGCCCGACCTCGACCCGGTCGGTCGTCGCCACCCCGCAGGTGGGGCAGGCGCCGCGCGGGGGCACGTACACCTTGTGGCAGGAGGGGCAGCGCTCGCCGATGGTCTTCTGCTCGGAGAGCCCGGCGATGTACGCGGTCTGCGCGCGGCCGGGGCTGTACGAGTAGTCCAGGCGGGCCTCGGCGACGATCCCGGTGACGGCGTCGGTGAACTCCCCGCTGTGCGGGGTCGCGTGCGCCTCCGGCTCCCCGCCCTCGGCGGGCTCGAAGCAGGCGATGTCGGTAATGGCCCCGGTCCGCTCCGCGGCCCACCGCACGCGGACCCGCATGCCGGTGGCGACGGCCTCGGGTCCGGGGGCGTCGAGGGCGTGCAGGAGGGCGGTGTCGGCGCCGTCGAGGCGGACGAGCACCCAGGCGAAGGGCGTGGCGAGGGGCTGGTTCGGTCGCGGCGACCCGTTCCAGGCCCAGGTGGTGACCGTCCCGGTGGCGCCGACCTCGACCAGGTCGCGGATCTCCTCGGCGGTGACGGGGTCGTACTCGACGGGCGGCACCATCACCTTGCCGTCGGCGGTCGTGACCCCGAGGACGACCCCTTCGCGCAGCCCGGTGAGGAAGGCGCTCTGCACGGGGCCGAGGGAGCGGGTGAAGGGGAACTCGACGACGAGGGGTGCGCGAAGGATCTCGGGTGGCGACGCGGCTGTCATGGGTGGGTCTCCGATGTGTGGGGTTCCAAGAACGTGTGGGCCGAAGCCGGGCGTCAGCCCTGCACCGTCAGGCGTCGGCCCGGTGGCGCCGGACATCCGTCCGGCGCCGCCGGGTGCATGTCCGGTGCCACCGGGCTTACGTCCGGTGGCGCCGGGGACTGCGTCCGTTCCGCTGGGCACATCCGGTCCCGCCGGGCGTACATCCAGCCCCTCCGGCGTTTGAGGAGCGGGGTCCGGGGCGGAGCCCCGAAATCCAGCCCCGCCGGCGTTTGAGGCGCGGGGGTCCGGGGGCCGGCCCCCGGCAACGGCGCCGCACCCGTGCCCCGGCCCGGACCGGCCCGGCACCACCGGAGCACCGGCACGGACACCTGCACAGACGGGCGCAGCCCAGACGGCTACTCCCGCCGATACACCGCGGGCCGCTTCTCCGCGAAGGCCCGCGCCCCCTCCTTGGCGTCGGCCGTGTCGAAGACCGGCCATCCCCGGAGGAGTTCGGAGGCCAGCCCCTGTGTCTCCGTCATCTCGGCCGTCTCGTAGACGGATGCCTTCACCGCCTCCACCGCCAGCGGCCCGCACGCGTTGATCCGCTCCGCGATCTCCAGCGCCGCGGCCAGCGCCGTCCCGTCCGGCACCACCCGCCCGATGAGCCCGATCCGCGCCGCCTCCTCGGCCGCGTACGGCCGCCCGGTCAGCAGCATCTCCAGCGCGTGCGTCCGCGGGATCTGCCGCGGGAGCCGTACCGTCGATCCGCCGATCGGGAAGAGCCCGCGCTTGACCTCGAACAGCCCGAAGGTGGCTCCCTCGCCCGCGACCCGGATGTCGGTCCCCTGGAGGATCTCCGTCCCGCCGGCCACGCAGTAGCCCTCGACCGCCGCGATGACGGGCTTGCGCGGCCGGTGGTGGCGCAGCATCGCCTTCCAGTGCAGGTCGGGGTCGGCCTTGAGCCGGTCCCGGTACTGGTCGCCCGCCATGCCCTTGCCGGCCAGCGCCTTCAGGTCCATGCCGGCGCAGAAGTCCCCGCCGGCCCCCGTCAGCACCACCGAGCGGATCGCGTCGTCCGCGTCGGCCTCCAGCCAGCCGTCGTACAGCCCCACCAGCAGCGGCAGCGAGAGCGCGTTCTTCGCCTCGGGCCTGTTCATGGTGAGCACCAGCGTGGCTCCGTGGCGTTCCACGGTCAGGTGTTCTGTCCCACCCATTGCCGTCCTCCCGTCTCAAGACCTAGAACAGGTTGCAGGAGGGGCGGGTGCAGTTCAATAGTTTTCTGACACCCAGTCAGATTTCTTGGACGGTCCCCTTCCCTGTTGGGGTTGGCGACGCTCTAATGACCGCCGAGCAGACCAGCCATGGGATTTTCTGGGTCAGGAGGACCGGTGGAGTACAACATTGCCGACCTGTTCGAGTCGGTCGTGGACGTGGTCCCGGACCGCGAGGCCCTCGTGTACGTGGACCACCCCGGGACCGGCGCCGAGCGCCGCCTCACGTACGCGGAGCTGGACGCGGCGGCGAACCGCATCGCGCACCATCTGCTGGACAGCGGCCTGAAGGCCGGTGAGCACCTGGGCCTGCACCTCTACAACGGCATCGAGTACCTCCAGACCGTCCTCGCCTGCCTGAAGGCCCGTCTGGTACCGGTGAACGTGAACTACCGGTACGTGGAGGAGGAGCTCGTCTACCTCTACAACGACGCCGATCTCGCCGCGCTCGTCTTCGAGGGCGAGTTCACCGAACGGGTCGCGGCGGCCCTCCCGCAGACGACGAAGCTCCGTCACCTGATCCGCGTCGGGCCGACCCCGCAGGGCGCCCCGGAGCCTTCGATCGCGCCGGTCGCGTACGCCGACGCGGAGGCGGCCGGCTCGCCGGAGCGCGGATTCCCGCCCCGCTCCCCCGACGACCTGTTCATCATCTACACCGGCGGCACGACCGGCATGCCCAAGGGCGTCATGTGGCGCGCCGAGGACCTCTTCTTCGCGGGCCTCTTCGGCGGCGAACCGACCGGCGAACCGGTGAAGCGGCCCGAGGAACTGGCCGAGCGGGTCGCGTCGAAGGGAGCCGGGCTCACCTTCTTCCCCGCGCCCCCGCTGATGCACGGCACGTCCACGCTGACGTCCTTCATCGCCTTCAACTACGGGCAGCGGGTGGTCATCCACCGCAAGTACGCGCCCGAGGAGGTGCTGCGCACGATCGAGAAGGAGAAGGTCTCCAGCGTCTCGCTGGTGGGCGACGCCATGCTGCGGCCGCTCATCGACGCCCTCAACGGGCCGCTGAAGGGCACCGACCTGTCCTCCCTCTTCAGCGTCTCCTCCTCCGGCGCGATCATGTCGGAGACGGTGCGCGCCGAGTTCCAGGCGCTCGTGCCGAACGTGATGCTCCTGAACAACTTCGGCTCGTCCGAGTCCGGCTCGAACGGCCGCGCGACGAACGACTCCAGTCCCGAGAAGGGGTTCCGGCTGGAGGTCAACGAGCGTACGCAGGTCGTCGACCCGGTCACCCACGAGCCGGTGCCGGTCGGCGAACCGGGACGGCTCGCGCAGCGCGGGTACGTACCGCTGGGCTACTACAACGACCCCGTCAAGACCGCCGAAACCTTCTTCCAGAAGGGATCCGAGCGGTGGGTGCTGCTCGGTGACATGGCGACCGTGGACGAGCAGGGCATCGTCACCGTCCTCGGCCGCGGCTCCCAGTGCATCAACACGGGCGGCGAGAAGGTGTACCCGGAGGAGGTCGAGCAGGCGCTGAAGTCCCACCCGGACGTCTACGACGCGCTGGTCGCCGGGGTCCCGGACCCGAAGTGGGGCAGCCACGTCGCCGCGGTCGTCGAGATCCGGGCAGGCGCGGCCGAGCCGACGCTGGACGACATCCAGGCCCACTGCCGCACCAAGCTGGCGGGCTACAAGATCCCGCGCCAGCTCGTCATCGCCCCCGCCATCCAGCGCTCGCCGAGCGGCAAGGCGGACTACCGGTGGGCGAAGTCGGTGGCCACGGACGCGGACGCGGGGCCGGGCCCGGGCTCGAGTACGGCGGGCTGACCTTTCGTACGTGCACGCTTGCGGGCCGGACCCTGTGGGTTCCGGCCCGTTCGTGCGTACAGGCGGGCGGGCCAGCGGGCAGGCAGACCACGTACCGTCGGGCGGCCGCCGCTCAGGCTCCGGTGGACAGGAACCGCTCGACCCGCGCCGCGAACCACGGTGCGTCGTCCAGCCACGGGAAGTGCCCGCCGCCCCGCTGGACGTCGACGACACCCCGCACGAAGAGCTGCGCCAGCCGGGCGGCGAGGGCCGGGGAGGGATTGGAGTCCAGCTCCCCGGCGAGGACCAGCGCCTCTCCGGTGAAGCGGCCCAGCGCGGCCCGGGTGGCGGGCGGGTCGAAGGCGCCCGGGCCGGCGAAGGCGGCGGAGGCTTCGGCGTTCTTCTGGACCGGGCTCAGTGCCGCATGGGCGCGCGCCGTCTGGTCCCAGCGCCCGTAGGCGAGCGGCATCGCCGCCGCCCAGTCGGCCTCGTCGGGGACCCCTCCGGCGGCCAGGGTGGCCAGCGCCCGCTCGTAAGCCGCGATGGCCGTGTCGTAGGGCTCGCCGCCGCCTCTCCGGCGGACGTCCGCGAGGCGGGTTTCCGGGGACTCCGCGAGGTCCACCGCCCAGCCGGTCGGCGTGATCAGGGCCATCCGGCGCACCCGCCGCGGGTGCGCCGCCGCATAGAGCAGGGCCAGGTTGCCGGACGCGGAGTGGGCGAGCAGGTCGACGCCGTCCAGGCCGAGGTGGATGCGCAGCGCCTCCACGTCGGCCACCTGGTGGTCGACCCGGTACGTCGAGGCATCGGCCGGGACCACAGAGTCCCCGGTGCCGCGCAGGTCGAGCAGGATCAGCCGGCGCCCTGCGGACAGTCCGCCGAGGTCGCCCAGGTAGGCGGAGGCGCGCATGGCGCCGCCGGGGAGGCAGATGAGCGGCTCACCTTCGCCCTGGACGTGATACGCGAGTTCGGTTCCGTCATAGGTGGTGAAGGTAAAGGTGCAGGTGGAGGGCATGGAGGTCGACATGGACGCAATCTCAGCAGACGATCACTCGTTCGAGTAATTGATTTGGGCGCCGAGGTCCGGCAATCTACCGAATGATCGGTCGGTTGACTCGGACAAGGGGTGGGCGGCATGGGTACGTACACGCAGGGCCACGACGGCGGTGCGGACGAGGGCGAGCGGATGGGCCGGGACGAGCTGGCGGCGCTCCAGTTGACCCGGCTGCGGGCGACCTTGCGCCGGGCGTACGACCGGGTGCCCTTCTACCGGCAGGCCTTCGACAAGGCCGGTCTGCATCCCGAAGACTGCCGCTCCCTCTCCGATCTCGCCCTGTTCCCCTTCACCACGAAGTCCGATCTGCGCGACCAGTACCCCTTCGGCATGTTCGCCGTGCCGCGCTCCGAGGTCCGCCGCATCCATGCGTCGAGCGGCACCACGGGCCGCCCGACCGTCGTCGGGTACACGGACGGCGACCTGTCCACCTGGGCGGACGTCGTCGCCCGCTCGATCCGCGCGGCGGGCGGAAGGCCCGGCCAGATCGTCCACATCGCCTACGGGTACGGCCTGTTCACCGGCGGCCTGGGCGCCCACTACGGCGCGGAGCGCCTGGGCTGTACGGTCGTCCCCGCCTCGGGCGGGATGACGGACCGCCAGGTCCGGCTGATCGAGGACTTCCGGCCGGAGGTCATCATGGTGACCCCCTCCTACATGCTGACCCTGCTCGACGAGATGGAGCGCCAGGGCATCGATCCCCGCGCCACCTCCCTTCGTACGGGGATCTTCGGCGCCGAGCCCTGGACGCAGGAGATGCGCCGCGAGATCGAGGAGCGTCTGAACATCGACGCGGTGGACATATACGGGCTCTCGGAGGTGATGGGCCCGGGTGTCGCCTCGGAATTCGCCGAGACCAAAGACGGCCTTCACATATGGGAGGACCACTTCTATCCGGAGGTGGTCGACCCGCTGACGGGCGCCGTGCTGCCGGAGGGCGAGCCGGGAGAGCTGGTCTTCACCTCGCTGACCAAGGAGGCGATGCCCGTCGTCCGCTACCGCACCCGGGACCTGACCCGGCTGCTGCCCGGCACCGTCCGGCCGGCCTTCCGCCGGATGGAGAAGATCACC
This sequence comes from Streptomyces sp. GL_148, assembly GCF_057834205.1. Lineage (NCBI taxonomy): Bacteria > Bacillati > Actinomycetota > Actinomycetes > Kitasatosporales > Streptomycetaceae > Streptomyces > Streptomyces sp. GL_148. The sequence goes on from NZ_CM174396.1 coordinate 798,764, forward strand.
GGCCGCAGCGACGACATGATCATCCTGCGCGGGGTGAACCTCTACCCCACACAGATCGAGGAAGTGATCCTGCGGACCCCGGCCCTGGCTCCGCACTTCCAGCTCCAGCTGACCCGGCAGGGGCGGCTGGACGCCCTGACGGTGCGGGTGGAGGCACGCCGCGAGAGCGACGCCGGCCAGCGGGAGGCCGCGGCGGCTTCGGTGGTGCGGGCCGTCAAGGAGGGGATCGGCGTCTCGGTCGCGGTGGAGGTGGTGGATCCGGAGACCCTGGAGCGGTCGGTCGGCAAGATCAAGCGGCTGGTGGACCTCAGGGAGGCGGACCGAGCCTGAGCCCGAGCCCGAGGTCGTCTCTTTCGGATCTTGCCGGTCAGGCCCGCGTCGTCCGGTGCCGTGCCTCGGCGCGCTGCCGGGGCTCCCGCGTACTGGACGTACTCGGGTGCCCCGGCAGTGCGGCGAGGTGCGGTGCCGGGCGGCGCGGGCCCGGCAAGATCCGAAAGAGACGGCCTAAGTGCACACGGGACGGACGCGCGCCGCCGCCGGAGGGCCGGACCGCCGCCTGATCCACCCCTTCGGGCCCACTCGGGGGGCCTCCCGGGAAGCGGCGGGCCCATCCGGGTAGGGAGAGAGGCGTGACCTCGACCTTCCGGCGGCTCCACGACCGGCTCCAGGCTTCCCATGCCGGGCTGGCATGGAGCCGTGGGCGGGAGATGGAGCTGATGCACCGGGCCATGGGCTTCGCCGCCCTCGGCTTCCTCACCCTGGTGCCGCTGCTCGTCGTCGTCGCGGCCGCCGCGCCGGGCAGCGGCTCCGGCTTCGGCCGCTGGCTCGGTCAGGCCCTCGGGGTGACGGAGTTCTCCCGGGAACGGGTGGAGATGCTGTTCGGGGCCGCGGACCTCGCGCTGGAGCGGACGACGGGGTTCGGCCTCGCCGCCCTCGCCGTCTTCGGCCTGACCTTCGGCTCCGCCGTGCAGACCGGGTACGAGAAGGCCTGGGACCTTCCGACGGCGCGCTGGCACACCATGTGGCGGCACGTCGTCTGGCTGGCCCTGCTGGTCTGCTACCTCGCCCTGCTGGTCGAGATCCCCGCTCCCTCGGACGGCGCGGTCGGCACGGTCATGGGCGCCACGGGCGATCTCATCGGCACCTGCCTGTTCTTCTGGATCTCCCAGCGGCTCCTCCTCGGCGGCCGTGTCCGCTGGCGCGCCCTGCTCCCGAGCGCCGTGGCCACCAGCCTGGGCCTCCTCGGCCTGCGGGTCTTCTCGCAGTTGGTGTTCTCCCCGCTGATCGCCTCCAACGCCGTGACGTACGGCCCCTTCGGCACCCTCCTGGTCGTCCAGTCCTGGCTGGTCGGCGTCGGCTTCGTGGTCTACGGCGGCGCTCTGGTCGGCCGGCTCTTCCACGAGCACCTCGTCCTGCGCCGCCTCCAGGACACGGAGCTCTCGGAAATCGATTGAGCGTGCGATCCCGGCCGTGGTACCACTTCGTGTTCGCAAAACGATCACGAGATGGACCAGAGGTGTGGTGGGCATGGCGCTCGGAGAACTGGTGAAACTGCGGGCGATGGGCCCCGAGGACGCCGAGGCCCTGTGGCGCTGGAACCACGACCCCGAGGTCATGCGCTGGATGAACGACCAGCACCCCCAGACGGTGGAGCGGGTCCGCACGTGGCTGGCCGACCGCCCCCGCAACTCCTACGGTGACCTGCTCCTCGGCATCGAGGCGCTTGCCGACGGCACGCTCATCGGGCTGGTCACCCTGCACGACGCGGAACCGGAGAAGGGCATCGCGCAGCTCGACATCTACCTGGGCGAGAAGGCGTACTGGGGCCGCGGCTACGCCACCGACGCGGTGCGCACGATCTGCCGCTACGGCTTCGAGGACATGCGTTTGCACAAGGTGACGCTGACCGTGGTCACCGAGAACCATGCCGCGCGCAAGGCCTACGAGAAAGTCGGCTTCGTCGAGGAGGGCCGCCTGCGCCAGGTCTTCCGCCGCGACGGCCGCTGGTACGACATGTTCACCATGGGGCTGCTCGCGGACGAACTGCGCTGACGCCGACCGCCCCGACTGCGACCGCCCCCGGCGCCGACCGCGCTCAGGCCGGGGGCGAGAAGCGGTCGCGCAGGGTGCGCTTGAGGATCTTGCCGCTCGCGTTGCGGGGCAGGGCGTCCACGAAGAGAATCCGCTTCGGGGCCTTGAAGTGGGCCAGCTTCTCGCGTGCGTAGGCCAGCAGTTCCGCCTCCGTCACCCCGTCGCGCGGGACCACCACCGCCGTGACGGCCTCGATCCACCGTTCGTCCGGCAGGCCGACCACCGCCGCCTCGGCCACGCCCGGGTGGGTGTACAGCACGTCCTCGACCTGCCGTGAGGCGACCAGTACCCCGCCCGAGTTGATGACGTCCTTCACCCGGTCCACGACCGTGAAGTACCCCTCCTGGTCGCGGACCGCCAGGTCGCCGGAGCGGAACCAGCCGTCCCGGAAGGCCTCCTTCGTCGCTTCCGCGTCGTTCCAGTAGCCCAGGCAGAGCTGCGGGGAGCGGTAGACCACCTCGCCCGCCGTGCCGTCCGGCACCTCGGCCCCGTCCTCGTCCACGACCCGCGCCTCCACGTGGTGGACCGGCCGCCCGCACGAGTCCATCCGCCCCTCGTGCTCCTCTGGCCGCAGCACCGTGGCCAGCGGGCCGATCTCGCTCTGGCCGAAGCAGTTGTAGAAGCCGAGTCCGGGCAGTCGTGCGCGCAGCCGCTCCAGGACCGGCACCGGCATGATCGAGGCCCCGTAGTACGCCTTGCGCAGGGCGGACAGGTCACGGACGGCGAAGTCGGCGAAGTCCGGATGGTTGGCCAGAGCGATCCACACCGTCGGCGGCGCGAACAGGCTGTCCGCCTCCCCCGCCTCCACCAGGTCGAAGATCTCCTCCGCGACCGGCGCGTCCACGATCGTGTTCCGCGCGCCCACCGCCAGGTACGGCAGCAGGAACACGTGCATCTGCGCCGAGTGGTACAGCGGCAGGGAGTGCACCGGCAGATCGCCCTCCGCCAGGTCCAGGGCCGCGATCGCGCTCTCGTACTCGTGGCAGAGCGCCTCGTGCGTCATCATCGCCCCCTTCGGCAGGGCGGTGGTCCCGGAGGTGTACAGCAGCTGCGCCAGCCGGGACGGGTCGCCGGAGCGGGCGAGGGCCTCGGGCCCGGCGGGCTCTGCGGGCTCTGCGGAGGCCTGCACGCCGGCGAGAAACGAGCCGGACGCGTCGCGCAGGGGGCGTACGGCGAATCCCTCGGGGACCCGCGCGGCCAGTTCCGGGTCGGCGAGGACGAGCGCGCTCCCGGAGTTCTCCAGGATGTACGTGAGGTCCTCCCCGGTGAGGTTCTGGTTGACGGGGACGTGCGTGAGCCCGGCGCGGGCGCAGGCGAGGAAGGCGAGGAGGTAGGCGTCGGAGTTGTGCCCGAAGGTCGCGACCCGGTCCCCCTCGGCCAGCCCGTGGCGCCCGCGCAGCACGGCCGCGCCCGTGGAGACGGCCGCGTCGAGTTCCGCGTAGGTCCAGGTCCGCTCGCGGTAGCGGACCGCGATCCGGTCCGGGACGCGTCGCGCGCTGTCGTGGAGCAGTCCGTCGACCGTGTTCTTCCGCACCGGGATCATGGTGGGATCCTCGTCTGCGCGTACGGCCGGGGTCAATGACCCCGGCGCCGCGGATGCCCGGCCGGAACATCGAGGGATACCAAACGGCATGTTGACATGACGTCAGGTGGCCTGCATGAGTGTGGGGGCACACCAGCACCACCCGTCCGCACGGGCGATCGCGCCCGTCCGCAGGCTACTTGGGAGGTACGTTGCGCCTACTCCACGGACACCGTCGCGCCCGCCCGCTCCTCCGTCGTGTCGCCGTCACCGCCGCCGCGCTGCTGGCCGCCGCGTCGGCGATACCCGAGGCCGCCGCCCGGGACCAGGGCTCCGGCCCGTCCGGCGGCGGCCCGTCCGGCGGCGGCCTGTCCGCCGTCATCCGGTACACCGAGAACGGGATCCCGCACATCCTGGCCCGTGACTACGCCCACCTCGGGTTCGGCACCGGCTGGGCGCAGGCCGCCGACCAGGTGTGCGTGCTCGCCGACGGCTTCCTGACCGTCTCCGGGGAACGGTCGCGGTGGTTCGGCCAGGACGCCGCGCCCGACGGTTCGCTCTCCTCCGCCGCCGGGAACCTCTCCAGCGACCTGTTCTTCAAGGGCGTGCGCGACTCCGGCACCGTGGAGAAGCTGCTGGCCGTGCCCGCGCCGGCCGGGCCGGGCAAGGAGGTCAAGGAGCTGATGCGCGGCTGGGCCGCCGGCTACAACGCCTGGCTGGCCCAGAACAAGATCACCGACCCGGCCTGCAAGGGCGCCGGGTGGGTGCGCCCGGTCACCGCCACCGACGTCGCTGCCCGCGGCTTCGCCGTCTCGGTCCTCGGCGGCCAGGGCCGCGCCGTCGACGGCATCACCTCGGCGCGGCCCCCGGGCCCGGCCACAGCCGCCCCGGCAGCCCCGGCCGCCACGGATGCGGCCGGCGTCGATCCTGCGGCCGCCGCGGAGGCGGCCCGGGAGTTCTTCGACACCACCCGCTACGACATGGGGTCCAACGCGGTGGCCTTCGCCGGCTCCACCACGGCGACCGGCTCCGGCCTGCTCCTCGGCAACCCGCACTATCCGTGGCAGGGCGGCCGCCGGTTCTGGCAGTCGCAGCAGACCATCCCCGGCGAGCTGAACGTCTCGGGCGGCTCGCTGCTGGGCACCACCGTGGTGAACATCGGCTTCAACGAGAAGGTCGCCTGGAGCCACACGGTGGCCACCGGCACCCCCGTCAACCTCCACCAACTGGTCCTCGACCCGGCCGACCCGACCGCCTATCTGGTGGACGGCAAGCCGGAGAAGATGACCACGCGCATCGTCAGCGTTCCGGTCGCGGGCGGCGCACCGGTCACCCGGACGCAGTGGTGGACCCGCTACGGCCCGGTCCTGTCCGGCCTCGGCGGCGCCCTCCCGCTGCCCTGGACCACGACCACCGCCTTCGCGCTGGCCGACCCCAACGCCGCGAACATGCGGGGCTCCGACACGGCCCTGGCCATGGGCAGGGCCCGCTCGGTCGCGGGCGTCCAGGACGCCCTGCGGCGCACCCAGGGGCTGCCCTGGGTCAACACGGTGGCCGCCGACGCGGCGGGCGGCACCCTCTTCACCCAGTCCCAGGTGCTCCCCCGGATCACGGACGAGCTCGCCGCGCGCTGCTCGACCCCGCTGGGCAGGGCTACGTACCCCTCCTCGGGGCTGGCGGTGCTCGACGGCTCGCGCGGTGACTGCGCGCCCGGCTCCGACCCGGACGCGGTCCAGCCCGGGGTCTTCGGCCCGGGCCGGGCGCCGACGCTGCTCGGCGCCTCGTACGCCGAGAACTCCAACGACAGCGCCTGGCTGGCCAACGCGGAGCAGCCGCTCATCGGCTACGAGCGCATCTGGGGCAATGTCGGATCCCCGCGTTCGCTGCGTACCCGGGGCGCGCTGGAGGACGTCTCCGCGATGGCCGACCGGGGCGGGCTGACGGTGGCGGACCTGCAGGAGCAGCAGTTCGCCAACCGGGTCCCGGCCGGTGATCTGGCGGCGGCCGACGCGGCGAAGGCCTGCGCGGCCCTGCCGGGCGGGACGGCCACGGGCTCCGACGGCGCCGCCGTGGACGTGTCGGCGGCCTGCCCGGTGCTGGCGGCCTGGGACCGCACGGCCGACGCGTCGAGCCGCGGAGCTCTGCTCTTCGACCGGTTCTGGCGGAAGCTCACCGCGAACACGGCGGCGAAGGACCTGTGGCTGGTGCCCTTCGATGCGGCCGATCCGGTACGGACGCCCCGCACGCTCAACCGGGCGGCGCCCGGGATCGGGCGTGCCCTCGCGGACACGGTGGCGGAGCTGAAGAAGGCGGGCATCGCTGCGGACGCCCCGCTCGGGGAGCACCAGTTCGTGGTGCGCGGCGGGCAGAAGCTGCCGGTGGGCGGCGGAACGGAGGCCCTGGGCGTCTGGAACAAGATCGAGGCTCCGTGGAACGCCGCGGCCGGCGGCTACCCGGAGGTCCTGCACGGCTCCAGCCACATCCAGGCGGTCGGCTGGGACGGCGGGCGCTGTCCCGTGGCGCGCACGCTGCTGACGTACAGCCAGTCCTCGAACCCGGATTCCCCGCACTCGGCCGACCAGACCCGGCTCTTCTCCCGGGAGCGCTGGGTGAAGGCACGGTTCTGCGAGCGGGACATCCTCACCTCGCCCGCACTGAAGGTGGTCTGGCCGCGCGAGCGGCACTGACCTGCGCGCGACCCCTTACGACAGGCTTCCAGGGCCTGTCGTACGGGGTCGCGGCGCGCTCAGGGGCTGACGGCGAGGAAGAGGTACGCGGCCAGCAGCACGAGGTGCACGCCGCCCTGGAGCAGCGTGGCGCGGCCAGGGGCGATGGTGAGGGCGCTGACGACGACGGTCAGCGCGAGCAGCACCATGTGGACGGGTTCGAGCCCGAGGACCAGCGGCCCGGAGAGCCAGACCGAGGCGAGGGCGATGGCCGGGATGGTCAGGCCGATGCTCGCGATGGCGGAGCCGTAGGCGAGGTTGAGGCTGGTCTGCACGCGGTCGCGACGGGCCGCGCGGACGGCGGCCAGGGTCTCGGGCGCCAGCACGAGCAGGGCGATGATCACACCGACCACGGCGTAGGGCAGGCCGAGGTCCGCGACTCCGCGTTCGATGGTCGGGGAGACCGCCTTGGCGTTTCCCACGACGGCGACGAGGGCGACGAGCAGCAGCCCGAGGCTGATCAGGGCGGCTCGGGCGGTGGGCGGCTCGGCGTGCTCGTCCTCTTCACCGGCGGCCGCGGCGGCGGCCGCCCGCGCGGCCTCCTTGCGGATGCGCTGGGTGGCGACGGGCAGGAAGTAGTCGCGGTGGCGGACCGTCTGGACGGCGACGAACAGGCCGTAGAGAGCGAGCGAGGCGGTGGCGGCGAAGGCGAGCTGGGCCGTGGAGAACTCGGGGCCGGGCTTGGTGGTGGTGAAGGTGGGCAGGACGAGGCTGAGTACGGCGAGCGTGGCGACGGTGGCCAGGGCCGCACCCGAGTCCTCGGCGTTGAAGACGGCGACGCGGTTGCGCAGGGCGCCGACGAGCAGGGACAGGCCGACGATCCCGTTGCACGTGATCATGACGGCGGCGAAGACGGTGTCCCGGGCGAGGGAGGAGGTCTTGTCCCCGCCGTCTGCCAGCAGGGTGACGATGAGGGCCACTTCGATGACGGTGACCGCGACGGCCAGGACCAGCGAACCGAAGGGCTCGCCGACCCGGTGCGCGACGACTTCGGCGTGGTGGACCGCCGCCAGCACGGCGCCGGCCAGGCAGAGGGCCACCAGGGCCACGGCGAGTGAGGGCAGGTCGCGTCCCCAGCTGAAGACGAGCGCGACGAGCGCGACCACGGGGACCACGACGGTCCAGTCGACCAGGGGGGATTTACGTGTAGCCGTACTCATATCAGCCAACTTGCCAGAACGGTTTGGCCCGTGCGGTCGAACAGCCGCCTTCACACCCCTGACGTGGCACTTCTCACGAAACTCCGGGCGTGGCGGGCCCGGCCCGGTGGGCCGGACCGCCACGCCCGCCAGGGCCGGACCCCCACGCCCGGCAGGACCGGACCGGCCGTCACATCGCGCGCTCGTGGCCCTCCCAGTACGGCTCGCGCAGCCGGCGCTTGTACAGCTTGCCGTTGGGGTCGCGCGGCATCGTCTCGATGAAGTCCACGGTCTTGGGCCGCTTGTACCCGGCCAGTTGCCGCTCGCAGTGGTTCAGGATCTCCGCGGCGAGGGCGTCGCTCGCCGCGAAGCCCTCGGCCGGTTCGATGACCGCCTTGACCTCCTCGCCCCAGGAGGGGTGGGGAATCCCGAAGGCGGCGGCGTCCGCGACCGCCGGATGGGTGAGCAGCGCCGATTCGATCTCGGCCGGGTAGATGTTCACCCCGCCCGAGATGATCATGTCGATCTTCCGGTCGCGCAGGAAGAGGTAGCCCTCCTCGTCCATCAGGCCGAGGTCGCCGACGGTGAAGAAGTCGCCGATGCGGTTCTTCTTCGTCTTGCCCTCGTCCTTGTGGTAGCTGAAGCCGCCGGTGTTCATCTTGATGTAGACGGTGCCGAGTTCACCGGCGGGCAGCCGCTCGCCGTCGTCGTCGAAGATGGCGAGCTCGCTGATCGGCCAGGCCTTGCCGACGGTGCCCGGCTTCTTCAGCCAGTCCTCGGCCGTCGCGAAGGCGCCGCCGCCCTCGCTCGCCGCGTAGTACTCCTCCACGCACCCGCCCCACCAGTCGATCATCGCCCGCTTGACGTGGTCGGGGCAGGGCGCGGCGCCGTGGATGGCGTGCCGCATGGAGGAGACGTCGTACGCGTCCTTGGTCTCCTGCGGGAGCGCGAGGAGCCGGTGGAACTGGGTCGGCACCATGTGGGTGTGCGTGCAGGCGTGCTCGTCGATGAGGCGCAGCATCTCCTCGGCGGTCCACTTGTCCATCAGCACCAGCGGGTGCCCGATGTGCAGGGCCGCGGCGGCGAACTGCAGGACGGCCGTGTGGTACAGCGGCGAGCACACGAGGTGGACGTTGTCGTCGAAGGCGCGGATGCCGAAGATGCCGAGGAAGCCGCCGAGGTACGTCTCCTCCGGGAGCTTGCCGGGCAGCGGACGGCGGATGCCGCGCGGCCGGCCGGTGGTGCCGGAGGTGTAGTTCATGACCCAGCCGAGCGTGCGGTCGGCGGGCACGGTGTCCGGCTGCCCGTCGAGCAGTTCGCCGTACGGGTGGAAGCCCGCGACGGCTCCGACCGCGTACCGGTGGCTCGCGGGCAGGCCCGCCTCGTCGGCCGCGGCGGTGGCGGCGTCGGCGAACCGTTGGTGGGCGATGAGGACCTTGGCTCCGGAGTCGGAGACGATCCAGGCGATCTCTGGGCCGACGAGGTGGTGGTTGACCGGGACGAGGTAGAAGCCGGCCTGGGAGGCGGCCAGATAGGCGGTGAGGAACTCGACGCTGTTGGGGAGGACGACGGCGAAGACGTCGCCCCGCTCCAGGCCGGCGGCGCGCAGGCCGTGCACGAGGCGGTTGACGTCGGCGTGCAGCCGGGCGGCGGACCAGGTCTCGCCCTCGGGGGTGACGAGGACGGTGCGCTCGGGGTCGGAGGCCGCCTGGGCCCAGAAGCCGTTGGGGGGCGTGTCGGTCATCTTGTCCACTCCTCAGATCCTCAGGCCCGGCCGGCGATGCGGGTGATGCGGTCGATGGCACGCTCGAACCCGCTGGTGAGGTCGTCGAAGACGGCCTGGACGCTGCGTTCGCTGTTCATCCGGCCGACGATCTGCCCGACGGGTGTGCCCAGCAGCGGCTGGATCTCGTACTTCTGGATGCGGGACACGGCTTCCGCGACCAGGAGGCCCTGCAGGGGCATCGGCAGGGCGCCGGGGCCCTCCGGGTCGTCCCACGCGTCGGTCCACTCGGTGCGCAGCTGCCGGGCGGGCTTGCCGGTCAGCGCGCGGGAGCGGACGGTGTCCCCGGAGCCGGCGGCGAGCAGCTTCTCTGTGAGGGCGCGGGAGTGCATGTCCGCCTCGGTGGTGGTCAGCCAGAGGGAGCCGAGCCAGGCGCCCTGGGCGCCGAGGGCCAGCCCGGCGGCGATCTGCTCGCCGCTGCCGATGCCGCCGGCGGCGAGGACCGGGAGCGGGGCGACCGCGTCGACCACCTCGGGGACCAGGACCATGGTGGCGATGTCGCCGGTGTGTCCGCCCGCCTCGTAGCCCTGGGCGACGACGATGTCGATGCCGGCCTCGGCGTGCCGGCGGGCGTGCTTGGCGCTGCCGGCGAGGGCGGCGACGAGGACGCCGTGGTCGTGGGCGCGCGCGATGACGTCGGCGGGCGGGGAACCCAGCGCGTTCGCCAGGAGTTTGATGGGGTAGTCGAAGGCGACGTCGAGTTGGTTGCGGGCGACCTGTTCCATCCAGCCGGTGATGCGCCAGCCGGAGGCCTCACCCTCCGGGAGTTCGGGTACGTGGTGTTTGGCGAGGGTTTCGCGGACGTACTCCCGGTGCGCGGCCGGGATCATCGCCTCGATGTCGGCCTCGCTGACGCCGTCGACGGCCTTCTTCGCGGGCATGACCACGTCGAGCCCGTAGGGCTTTCCGTCGGTGTGCTCCTGCATCCAGTCGAGGTCGCGCTTCAGGTCGTCGGGGGCGGTGTAGCGGACCGCCCCGAGCACCCCGAACCCGCCCGCGCGGGTGATGGCAGCGGCCACCGCCGGGAAGGGCGTGAAGCCGAAGATGGCGTGCTCGATTCCCAGTTTTCTGCTCAGCTCCGTCTCCATGGGCGGCAGGATGCCGCAGCCCGGCCGCCGAGGGAAGGGGTTTTCTGATGCAGCGTCAGATTCTTTACCGACCGGTCGCCGCGGGGCCCGCGCCGTGAGCGGGCAGATACTCGGGAGGGCGCGACGGTGGACGGGAGGACCGGTCATGAAGACACGACGGGCAGCCGGGAACGACGGTGACACGAAGGACTCCGGCACGACCGGCCAGACGGCGCCGGACGGCGGCGGCAGCGGCGGGCCCGGGGCGGACGGCGGCGGGCCCGGGGCGGACGGGCACGCCGGAAGCGGGCGCGGGCTTTCCCGGCGGCGGCTCGGGGCGCGGCTGCTGGCGCTGGGCGGTGTGCTCGTACTCCAGGCCGCACTGCCCGGGTCCGCCGGGGCTGCCGGAGGACCCGCCGAACGGCGCGCGCTCCAGGGACTGCGACTGCGGTACGGGTCCGCCCGCCAGGCCGGGCTGGTGGAGAAGCACCTCGAAGGGGTGGCGGACGAGGCGCGGCGCTTCCTCGGCCCCTCCCCCGAACACCCTTACTACGCCGGGGCCGTGGTCCTCGCCGGGCGGGGCCGCACCGTGGCGCTGCACCGGGCGATGGGCGACGCCGTCCGGTACGCCGACTACGACGGCCGCACGGACCGGGTCCGGGAGTTCCCGGCCGCCCAGCGGATCGCGATGGCCGAGGACACGGTCTTCGACCTGGCCTCCCTCTCGAAGCTGTTCACCTCGCTGCTGGCCGTGCAGCAGATGGAGCGCGGGCGCCTCGAGCTGGAGGCGCCGGTGAACCGGTACCTGCCCGAGTTCACGGGCGGGGGCAAGGAGTCGATCACCGTACGCCAGCTCCTCACGCACACCTCGGGGCTCCGGTCCTGGGCCCCCTTCTACCAGGAACCCACCAAGGCGGGTCAGTTGAGGCTGCTGTGGTCGGTGAGGCCACAGGAAACCCCGGGGACGGTCTACCGCTACTCCGACCTCAACCTGATCGCGCTCCAACTGCTCTTGGAACGGATCACCGGTCACACGCTGGACCTCCTGCTCCAAGACGAGATCACCGCTCCTCTCGGGATGCACCGCACTCGTTACAACCCACCGCTCTCCTGGCGCCGGGTCACGGCCGCCACCGAGGTGCAGCGCCCGCCGTGGTCCGGACTGGACCGCGGGCTCGTCTGGGGGGAGGTCCACGACGAGAACGCGCACGCGCTGGGCGGCGTCGCCGGCCACGCCGGGGTCTTCGGCACCGCCTGGGACCTGGCGATCCTCGCCCGCACCCTCCTCGACGGCGGGGTCTACGCCGGCAAGCGCATCCTGCGCCCCGCCTCCGTCGAGCTCCTCTTCACCGACTACAACACCGCCTTCCCCGGCGACGACCACGGCCTGGGCTTCGAGCTCTACCAGCACTGGTACATGGGCGCCATGGCCACCCCGCACTCCGCCGGCCACACCGGTTTCACCGGTACCTCCCTGGTCCTGGACCCCTCCACGGACTCCTTCCTGATCCTCCTGGGCAACTCCGTGCACCCCGTGCGCACCTGGCGCGCGGGCAGCGCCCCCCGCGTCGCCGTGGGCAACCGCTTCGCCCGCGCCGTGCCCGTCCGCACGAAGCACGGCGGCCCGGCCTGGTACTCCGGCATGGAGACCGGCGGCTCGGGCACCCTGACCCTCCCGCCCCTCACCCCCGCCACCGGTTCCGCCCGGCTGCGCTGCGCACTGTGGTGGGACACCGTGCCGGGCGCGGGAGCGCTCCACGTGGAGGCCTCCGCCGACGGGCAGACCTGGGAGCCGCTCCCCTTCAGCACCGTCCGCACCACCGGCGGAGCCCCCGAACAGTGGCCGCAGGGCTCCGTCTCCGGCTGGTCGGGCCGCCTCTGGCACCGCCTCGAAGCCCCGCTCACCGCCTGGGCCGGCCGCGAGGTCCGCCTCCGCTTCCGCCACACCGCCCAGGGCCGCTACGTGGGCCGCGGCGCCTACGTCGACGTCCTGCGCGTCTCGGAGCCCGCCCGCCTCCTCTTCGCCGAGGACCGCCCCGCGGACGCGGCCCGCATCGAGGCGACGGGCTGGTCCCGCTCGGCGGACTGAGGGCCGCAGCCCGCCCCGAGGAGACCTAGGCGAGGGCCGCGTCGATCATCCTGCGGGTCACGGCCGTCAGTTCGTCCAGCCGCGGTGCGGGGCGGGTGCGGGCGAGCGCGCCCGCGAGCCGGTCGTAGAGGAGTCCGTCGGCCCACGCGACCAGGAGTTCGGCGGACTCGCCCGGCCGGGCCGCGCCGAGTGCCGCGAGGATCCCGGCGGCCCGGTCCCGCGAGCCCTGGCCGGCCCGGTGCAGTTCCGTCGCCAGCTCCGGATTCCGCGCGGCCTCCAGGCTCAGCTCGAATCGGGCCAGTTGCCGGGAACGCCCCGAGGTCAGCCATCGGTACAGCAGCGCGGCGAGCGCCGCGGCAACGGCGTCGCGGTCCATCGGGGAGGCGGAGGGTGCGGCGTCCCCGTCGAAGTCTCCGAGGTCCAGTTCGGCCAGCCGCGCGTAGCAGGCGCCGATCAGCGCCGTCCTCGTACGGAAGTAGTACGAGGTGCTGCCCGCCGGAAGCCCGGCCGCGCCGTCGACCGCCCGGTGGGTCAGGCCCCGCAGCCCGGCGGAGGCCACGAGGTCGATCGCGCTGTCCGCGATCAGGGTTCTGCGGTCGTTTCCGCGCTCGGAGGAGTGCATACCCCCACTCTACAAGTGTAGAGTGACGCCCATGCCCTCTACAGCTGTAGAGGGCATGGGGAACGGGGAAGGGACTGTCATGACTCGACGTCGTGCGGTGATCGCAGGTGCCGGGATCGGCGGACTCGCCGTGGCGGTGGCCCTGCACGCTCGCGGGTGGGACGTCACGGTCTGCGAACGCGCGACGGGGCCGTCCGCCGTCGGCGCGGGAATCGTCCTCGCCCCCAACGCCCTGCGCGCCTTCGATGCCATCGGCTTCGACGCCACCCGCGCGGCGGGGCACGCCGTCCCCGCCGCGATGGACCTGCGCCGCCCCGGCGGCCGCTGCCTCAGCCGCGCCGACGGCGCCGCGCTGACCGCCCGGTACGGCCGGCCCCCGCTCGCCGTGCACCGCCCGGCCCTCGCGGCCGCTCTGACCGCCGCACTCCCCGAGGGCGCCCTCCGGTACGGCACGACCGTGACCGCCGTCGACGGCGCGGACGACGCGGACGGCCATCCGGTCGTCCACACCTCGGCCGGCGCTCTGACCGCCGAGGCCCTCACCGCCGACGTCGTCATCGCCGCCGACGGCATCCACAGCCCGATCCGCCGCCAGTACTTCCCGGCCCATCCCGGCCTGCACTACAGCGGGGAGACCGCCTGGCGGACCGTCCTCGCCGCCGGCGGCCCGCCCGTGCACGCCGCCGCAGAAACCTGGGGCCGCGGGGAGCGCTTCGGCGTCGTACCGCTCGCCGACGGCCGCGTCTACCTGTACGCCACCGCGGTCGTCCCCGAGGGCTACCGGCCCGCCGACGTCCGCGCCGAACTCCTGCGCCGCTACGGCACCTGGCACGATCCGATCCCCGCCCTGCTGGAGCGGATCGATCCGGCGGCCGTGCTCCAGCACGACCTGTACGACCTCGCCGCCCCTCTCCCCGTCTTCCACCAGGGCCGGCTGGCGTGGCTCGGTGACGCGGCGCACGCCATGACCCCCAACCTCGGTCAGGGCGGGTGCCAGGCCGTCGAGGACGCCGCCGTCCTCGCGCACCTGCTGGAGGGGCCCGACGTGCCGGCCGCCCTGGCCGCCTACAGCGCGGCCCGCTGCGCCCGCACCGACGCCCTGCGCATCCGCTCCCGCCGCGCGGGCCGGGTCGCCGCCCTCACGCACCCCCTCGCTGTGGCCGCCCGCGACCTCGCCGTCCGTGCCACCCCGGCCCGCGCCGCGCGGCGCGCCCTGGACGACCTCTTCGACGGGTTCGCGCTTCCGAAAGAGACGACCTAGGCCGAAAGGACCGTGCCCTGTGGCGTCGGCGCTCGTTGTTGTGGTTCGTTGACCGTTCAACACGAAGGCAGGCGAGTCCATATGACCGACATCGACTGGGACAACCCGATCGACCCCAAGCCCGGCTGGACCCTGGATCACGTCAAGCTCTACGTCGGTTCGGGCGGGACCGAGGGGCAGTACTGGAACAACACCCAGACCCTGCTGCTTACCACCATCGGCCGCAAGTCCGGGAAGCCGGTGCGGACCCCGCTCATCTACGGCGAGGACGACGGCCGTTACCTCATCGTCGCCTCCAAGGGCGGCGACCCCGCGGACCCGCTCTGGTACCGGAACCTCACCGAACACCCCGAGGTCCGGGTGCAGGTCGGCCCGAAGGTGGTCCAGGGCGTCGCGCGGACCGCGACCTCCGAGGAGCGTGCCGGGTTCTGGCCGCTGATGGTGAAGCACTGGCCCTCGTACGACGAGTACCAGACCAAGACCAGCCGGGAGATCCCGATCGTCGTGATCGACCCCGTCGGCTGACAGGGCGCCGGGGCGCGTCAGTGCCCCAGCACCGCCATCGCCGCGTTGTGGCCGGGGACCCCGCTGACGCCGCCGCCGCGGACCGCCCCCGCGCCGCACAGCAGCACATTGCGGTGGGCGGTCTCCACGCCCCAGCGGCCGCCGCCCTCCTCGGAGTAGGGCCAGGACAGGTCCCGGTGGAAGATGTGCCCGCCGGGCAGGCGCAGTTCGCGCTCCAGGTCGAGCGGGGTCTTGGCCTCGATGCACGGGCGGCCGTCGGCGTCGAAGGCCAGGCAGTCGGTGATCGGTTCGGCCAGGTGGGCGTCGAGCTGGGCGAGGGTGGCGGCGAGCAGCACCTCCCGCGCCCCCTGGTTGTCGTGCCCGAACAGCCGCGCCGGGGTGTGCAGTCCGAAGAGGGTCAGGGTCTGGTAGCCCTGTTCCGCCAGCTCGGGCCCCAGGATCGTCGGGTCCGTCAGCGAGTGGCAGTAGATCTCCGAGGGCGGTACGGAGGGCAGTTCGCCGGCGGCGGCCTCCGCGTGGGCCCGGGCGAGCTGTTCGTACCCCTCCGCGATGTGGAAGGTGCCCCCGAAGGCCTCGCGCGGGTCCACCGAGGTGTCCCGCAGCCGGGGCAGGCGGCGCAGCAGCATGTTGACCTTGAGCTGGGCCCCCTCGGGGGCCGGGTGCGCCGGTTCCTCCCCCAGCAGTTCGGCCAGCGCCCGCGGCGAGGCGTTGACGAGCACCACCCGGCCGGCGACCCGCCCCTCGCCCGTCGCCGTGCGGAAGGTCACCTCGGCCGGGGCGGTCGTGCCGTCCGTGTCGATGCGCAGCGCCTCGTGCCCGGTGGCGATCTGCGCCCCGGCCGCCAGCGCGGACGCCGCCAGGGCGTCGGTGAGCGCGCCCATGCCGCCGACCGGTACGTCCCAGTCGCCGGTGCCGCCTCCGATGACGTGGTAGAGGAAGCAGCGGTTCTGGGCCAGGCCCGGGTCGTGGGCGTCGGCGAAGGTGCCGATCAGCGCGTCGGTGAGGACGACCCCGCGCACCAGGTCGTCGGCGAACTCCCGCTCGACGGCCCGTCCGATCGGCTCCTCGAACAGCATCCGCCAGGCCGCCTCGTCATCCAGCCGCGCCCGCAGCTCCGCGCGCGTGGGCAGCGGCTCGGTCAGCGTCGGGAAGAGGCGCTCCGCGGCCCGCCCGGTGGTCCCGTAGAAGGCGCGCCAGTTCTCGTACTCCCGCTCCGAGCCGGTCAGCCGCGCGAAGGACTCCCGGGTGCGTGCCTCGCCGCCGCCGACCAGCAGGCCGCCGGGGCGTCCGGCGCGCTCGACGGGGGTGTACGAGGAGACCGTGCGCCTGCGCACCTCGAAGTCCAGCCCCAGCTCGCGCACGATCTTCTCGGGGAGCAGCGAGACCAGGTAGGAGTACCGGGACAGGCGGGCGTCGACGCCCGGGAACGGCCGGGTGGACACGGCGGCCCCGCCGGTGCGGCCCAGCCGCTCCAGGACCAGGACCGATCGGCCGGCCCGGGCCAGGTAGGCGGCGGCGACGAGGCCGTTGTGGCCCCCGCCCACGATCACCGCGTCGTACACGTCGTGCCCGAAGCCCCGCGAGGTCGTCATGGCTCTTGGTAACACACCTGCCCCAGCCGCTCCAGACAGTGCGCTTCGTCGGCGTGGGCGGCGACCGTGTCCGGATGGCCGTCGCCCAGCGACCGCTCGCGGATGCCGGAGAGTTCCCGGTAGACGGGCAGCGCCTGGTCCCAGTGGCCCAGCCGGCCCAGTCCCACGGCGAGTTCGCGGCGGCTGACCAGGGTGTCGGGGTGTTCGGCGCCCAGCGTGCGGGCCCGCGCCTCGCCCACCTCCCGGGCTTCGGCCACCGCTTCCTCCCAGCGTTCCAAGCGCCCGAGGTTCACTCCGAGGACGTGCCGGGCCCGCAGCGTCTCCGGGTCGGCGGCCCCGTAGGCGCGGGTGCGGTCGCGGACCAGGTCCCGGAACAGCTCCAGGGCCTGGGCCGAGCGCCCGGTCCGGCCGAGCGCGATCCCGGCCTCGTAGCGCGCGGCGAGCGTGTCGGGGTGGTCACGGCCGAGCACGCGCTCCCGTACGGCCGCGATCTGCCGGAAGGCCTCCAGGGCCTCCTCCCAGCGTTCCAGGCGGCCCAGCGCGTACGCCACCTCGTACCGGGTCAGCAGGGTGTCCGCGTGCTCCGCCCCCAGGACGGCCGCCCGGTCGGCGGCCACCTCGGCGGCGGCGGCGTGGGCCTCGGAGAAGCGGCCGAGGGCGCCCAGCGCGCAGGCCAGGTTGTGCCGGCAGCGCAGGGTGTCGGGGTGGATCCGGCCCACGGTCCGCTCGCGGGCGGCGAGCACCGCGCGGTAGCCCTCGTACGCCTCCTGGTGGCGGCCGAGCAGGCCCGTCTCGTACGCCGCCTCCTGCCGCGCGGCGAGGGTGTCCGGGTGGTCGGCTCCGAGCACCCGGGCGCGTCCTTCGGCGACGGCCGCGTACCCGGCGAGGGCCTCCTCGGTACGGCCGGCCCGGCTGAGGGCGAAGGCCCGCGTGTGGCCGGCGTCGAGCGCGGCCACGCCCCGCCGAGGATCCGCGGCGGGGCCGGGGCCGCGCGGGAACCCGTAGGCGGCGGTGAGCCGGGGGTCCTCGGACGGACGGGGGCGTACGACGGTCGGCGTGGCCCGGGGGACGGGGCCGGTGGCAGCAGGGGCGGCTCCGGCGGCCGTCGGGTGCTCGCCGCCCGGGTGCTCGCCGCCGGCTCGCGCGGCGGTCCAGGAACCGGTGAGGACGGCCCACTCCCCGCTGGCGGGGCGGGCCTCGATGCCGGCCTTGCGTCCGGCGGTCATCCCGTCCGCCCACTCGGGCAGCGGCGGGTGCGCTCCGGTCGCGGCGCCGGGGCCGAGCCGGGCCTCGACGAGCTGGCGGTGCAGGTGGTGGGCGTCGCCCGGCCGGTCCTCGGGGCATTTGGCGAGCAGGTCGAGCACCAGCCGCTCGAAGGAGGCGGGCAGTTCGGGGCGGTGCTCGCGCGGCGGCACGGGCGCGGTGTCGCGGTGGCCGACCAGCACGGACCAGGAGTCGCCGAGGTCGAAGGGCGGGGCTCCGGTGGCGATCTCGTACAGGACGCAGCCGAGGGAGTAGAGGTCGCTGCGGTGGTCGACCTCGCCGCCGGCGATCTGCTCGGGCGACATGTAGTGCGGGGTGCCCATGGCGATCCCGCCGCCGGTCAGTTTCGCGGTGAAGCCGATGTCGGCGGCCAGCCGGGCGATGCCGAAGTCGCAGATCTTCACCGTGCCGTCGGTGAGCCGCATGATGTTGGCGGGCTTCAGGTCGCGGTGGACGACTCCCTGCTCGTGCGTGTAGCCGAGGGCGGCCGCCATCTGCTCGGCGATGTCGACGACCACGTCCACGGGGAGCGGGCGCGCGTCGTTGTCCTCCAGGAGCTGGCTGAGGTTGCGGCCCTCGAGGAGCTCCATGACGAGGTAGAGGGGACCGCCGGCCGCGCTGTCGTCGCCGAAGTCGTGGACGACGGTGACGCCCCGGTGCTGGAGGGAGGCGGCGACCCGCGCCTCGCGGCGGAAGCGCTCGCGCAGCACCTGGGTGAAGTGGGTGTCCTGCTCGGGCCCGATGGGCTTCAGGCACTTGACGGCGACCTGCCGGCCCAGCGACTCGTCGCGGGCACGCCACACCTCGCCCATGCCGCCGCGACCGATGAGGTCGAGCGACCGGTACCGGCCCTGGATCAGTCTGGACTCCGTCATGTCTTGAAGCCGCCCCCGTGTGTCGTGCTACGCCCTCCCCGGCCGGTCCAGTATGGCCGCTGATGTACGCAGTGTGTACGGCGCGGGGCGGCTCCCGGGGCCCATGCGGCGCATCGCTTTCAAGATGTGACCTGGAGGCAGCTGCCAGCGCAGACCTGCGGGAATGCTGCGCAGCAGGCTACCGGTGAGACGCAGGCGGCGGGTGACGCTGCGCGGGGCCGGTGCGGGGCGGCCGTACAGCTGGTGTGCCCAGCCGGGGAGGGATCCGTAGGCGAGGGCGGCGAGCGGGCGCCACACCAGGTTTCGGCCAGGGACGAGGAGGGGGTGGATGGGCGGGGCGCACAGGAAGGCGTCGACGGCGCGGGCGTCGGGGCCGGCGGCGAGTTCGGGGCGGATCCGCTCGAAGTAGGCGGCCAGGGCCGCGGTGTCCTCAGGTACCCCGGACGGGTCGAGCCCGACGAGGCGGGCGTTGACGCGGTTCTCCGCCACGTAGCGGTCCGCCTGGGCGGCGCTGAGCGGGACCCCGGAGCGGCGCAGGACGTGCAGGAAGCTGTCGATCTGGGCGCAGTGGATCCAGAGCAGCAGCTCGGGCTCGTCCACGCGGAACCGTGCGCCGGTGGCCGGATCGGTCGCCGACAGCATGGTGTGGATCTTGCGGACGCGGGCGCCGGCCCGTTCGGCGGCCTCGGTGGTGCCGTAGGTGACGGTGCCGACGAAGTCGGCGGTGCGCAGCAGGCGTCCCCAGGCGTCGCCGCCGCCGTTCTCCCCGCTGAAGGCGGAGCTGTTCTCCATGACCCCGCGGACCGCACGCGGGTGCAGGGCCTGGAGGTAGAGCGCGCGGACCCCCGCGATCCACATGACCGGGTCGCCGTGGCACTGCCAGGTCACGGAGCCGGGGCCGTAGAGCCCCGGATCGGGGCCCGCGATCTCGTCCATGTCCGGCTCCTGCCCTGTCGCTCGCCCCGGTGCACCTGGGCGGGTCGGACCCCGTGCGCTCTGTTCGCCCTTCCAGCATTCCACCGAACGTCCGCACGCACGCCCGTACGCCGCCTAGGCTTTCTCGCCGGCGGACCGCACCCGCCTCCCCTCGGGACGCGGAGGCACGGTCATGCGTACGGGACAGCTCGAAGGAAAGGTCGCCGTCGTCACGGGCGGTTCGTCCGGCATCGGCCTGGCGACGGCCCGGCGCTTCGTCCAGGAGGGCGCCCGGGTCTTCGTCACCGGCAGGCGGCCGGAGGAACTCGCCGCGGCGGTCCGCGACCTGGGCCCGGGCGCGGTGGCCGTCCGCGGTGACGCGTCCCGCGTCGCGGACCTGGACCGGCTCTACGCGGCGGTCGCGGCCGCGGGCTGCGAGGCCGTCGACGTGCTGGTCGTGAACGCGGGCGGCGGCCCGCCCGGCGCTCTCGCCGAGTTCACCGAGGAGCAGTTCGACGCCACCGCGGACCTCAACTTCCGGGGTGCCTTCTTCACCGTCCAACGGGCCCTGCCGCTGCTGCGCGACGGCGCCTCGGTCATCCTGCTGGGCTCGGCCGCCGGCTCCTCGGCGTCCACGCGGTACGGGGTGTACGCCGCCACGAAGGCGGCCGTACGGTCCCTCGCGCGCAGCCTGGCACTGGAGCTCGCGGGGCGCTCCATCCGGGTCAACACCCTCAGCCCGGGCCCGATCGACACCCCGGCCCTGGCCGGCGCCCCGGCGCACGTACGCGAGCGGGCGACCTCCGGAGTGCCGCTCGGCCGGGCCGGACGCCCCGAGGAGGTGGCCGCGGCGGCCCTGTTCCTGGCCTCGCGGGAGAGCAGCTTCATCACCGGGATCGAACTGTTCGTGGACGGCGGAGCCGGCCAGGTCTGAGCCGCGGGGCCGCCGCCGCCCTCTCTTGACCAGCGGGTTCACTTGGCTGAAAGTGACCCTACTGATCGACTGGGGCGGGAACGATGACACACGACGACTACGCCGTACGCTGCGAGGAACTCTTCGCGGTGGGCGGTTTCTCCAAGGTCCGCAGCCTGGCCGAATCCGGCCTGTCCGAGCTCGGACCCGATCCGGTGCTCTACCGGTGGCTCGGCCTCGCGCACGCCAAAGAGGACGAGGACGACCACGACACCGAGGCGGAGAAGGCCTACGAGGCCGGACTCGCCCAGTGGCCCGACGACCTCGGACTGCTCGTCTCGTACCTGGAACTGTGCCTGCGGGCCGACGGGTGGACGTACCCCTGGCGCGCCAAGCAGGCGGACCGGCTCAAGGAACGGATCGCCGAACTGGCGCCGCCCGGGTCCCCCGAGGCGGCCCAGGTGGAGGCCGCGGTCGGCTGGGCCGGGCGGGGCTACTGGCAGGACTTCCGCGAGAAGACCGCCGAAGCGCGGGACGAGCGGGCGGCTCTGACCTCCCACAGCTCCGATGTCGCGGAGGCGCTGGAGCAGGGCGGCACGGCTGCGCCCGCCCATCCCGAGGACCTGCGGGCCGCCGAGGTGGCCGCCGCACTGGAACTGCTGGCCGGCCCCTGGCGGGCACCGCTGCGCCTCATGGTCCGTCACCGGGTGGCCGCGTACGTCGCCACTTTCGTGCTGGTCATGGTCACCAACAATGCGCTGGTGCTGAGCGGGACGCTGTCCCGAAGCATGTGGGGCTGGGTCTGGTACGCGCCCCTCCTGCTGGCCGACATGAAGCTCAGGCAGGCCCGGCGGCTGGCCCGGCAGCGGGTGATCGCCGCGACGGAAGCCCGGCACGCCGCAACGGTCACCGCCGCAGGCTAGTTCGCTCTGCCGGGACGTCTCGGAGCCGCACAGATCAACGGCCGCTCGGCGGTCGGCGGCGAATGCCGATCAGGGCCTGGCGGACCCGGTCCACCAAGTCAGCGTCCGGCCCCTGCGCGTGCATCAGATCGTTGTACAGACTGCTCAATTCCCGGGCGGCCTCGCCGAACCGGTGCACGTCACGGAGCAACAGCCCGACCTCCAGCCGGATGTGCAGGGCCAAGGTGTCCGTGTCCGCCCGCTGCTCGCGCAGTTGGGACAGTTCGCTCTGGAGCTCCCTCAGGGCACGCTGATGTTCCCCCAGTCCGATGCGACAGCGGGCGGCCTGGATGCGACAGGTCCGCACGTCGTGCCCCGACTCCTCGCCGAGCCGCGCGAGTTCGCCGGCCAGGGCTTCGTAGGACAGCAGCGCCGCCCTCAATTCACCCGCGTCGAAGAGAGCCTGGGCGGCGGACAGCCGGTCAGCTCGCCGGGGCACGCTGGTACCGGGAAGCAGGACGGGGGGTACGGCCAGGGACGGCAGCCCCGGGAAGGCCACGTAGCCGGGGTGCTGGTCCGGCAGGTGCAGCAGCAACTCCTCGATCACGTGGCGGGCGCTGCCGGGTCGTTCATCCGGGCGCTTGGCCAACAGATTCGAGATCAGGAGGTCAAGTCGCGCGTCGACGTCCGGACGGATACTGCGCACGGAGGCAGGCTCCAGGAAGGCGTGTGCGTAGATGAGGTTGACCACGTTGCCACCGTCGAAGGGTGGCTCGCCCGCCAGGAGCTCGTACAGAACCACACCGAGCGCGTACAGATCGGTCCGGGGTGTGATGTGGCCCGCATCGAACTGCTCTGGGGCCATGTAGTGCGGACTTCCGACGAGGTGCTCGCGCTTGGTCAGGCGGGAGGGCGCGTCGGTACCCAGCACCATGGCGATGCCGAAGTCCAAGACCTTCACCGCCCCGTCGGGCGCGATCATGATGTTCTCGGGCTTGATGTCGCGATGGACGACCGGTACCTCGTGTGCGTGGTCCAGCGCGGCACACACGTGCAGGGCCAGGCACACCACCCACGCGGTAGGCAATCCGCGGGAGGCGCTGAGCAAGTCCCTTAGGGAGTCTCCCTGTACGAGCTCCATCACCATGAACATGCGGTCGGCGGCACCATCCAGGAAGGCGTCGTAAACCTGGGGGATGTTGGCATGGCGCAGCTGGGCGGTCACTCGTACCTCCCGCCGGAAGCGCTCCATGACGGCCTCACCCTCACCGCGCACGGCAAGGTTGTCGAGGATGAGCTTCACGGCGACATCGCGTCCCAGGATCCGGTCATTGGCGCGCCAGACCTGACCCATGCCGCCTGAGTCGAGCGCCTCCCGCAGCTCGTAGCGTTTGGCTACGACCCGCAGATCAGGCACCGCTCGCGCCGTCCTCCCGGGCCGCCCCGCGGGTCCCGTCCGCGTGGGACCCTTCCACCTGACTCGCCTGCCAGATCTCCTCGGCGAGCTCGTTCAAGGTGGGGCCACCGGGCAGCCCCCACTGCGTGGCCGCGTTGACGGCGACGGGAGCACCGTCCCAGGCGGCGTGCCGCCACATCTTCATGACCAGCCCGTTGAGGGAGTAGCGCACCCCATCGGCCTCCCACCGCAGGGGTTTGGCCACGTCATTCGTCCAGGTGGCCATGAACCGGTTCGGATCGGCGTTCAGCCAGTCCCCGATCGCCTCGTCCTCCCGGCGCCCGGGGTGGTACATGAGCTGGGTACCGTCCGGCAATCGGCGCTGATCCACGAGGAGGCGCACACTGCTGGGGCGCCTCGTCCGCTGCGACACGGGGCGTTGAACGTACGTCGCGAGGTCGGGGCGGTGATGTTCCCCGCTCATCGCGGCCATGACGCCCGCGGTCAGGGTCCGGCAGGCCGGAGTCTGCGTGAAGGTCCGCGAAACGAAGCTGCGCGGCCCGAACTGTATGTCGACCTCGGCAACGAGGTGGATCAGGACCCGGGCGGTCAGTTCCGAGGTCCCTGCCGGCACGGGCTGCCAGTCCGCGTCCGGGTCATCGATCGCCTCGGTGTCCACGCACTGGAACACGATGTGTGCGATCAGCAGCACACCACTTTCGGCGATCACCGCCGCCCGGCCCGTCAAGGCGGCGGCGAGGTCGTGAAGAGCCTGTTGCACGGCGCGCAGGAGCTGCACGGAACGCCAGATCTGCACGGCGCCGGGGGGTTCGGCGAAGAGCTGTGTATATCCGCCCTCCGGGGACCTCTGCCACAGGAAGTCGGTGGAGGCACGGGTGGATGCGGCCATGCGCACGTCGGGATGGGCGCAGGCCAATGCGGTGGCCGCTTCCAGTACCGTGCAGCCCGCCTCGGGGGCCGGTGCGAGGTCACCGCGCTGGACGGTGTAGTCCTTGTCCAAGGTGAGCCGGAAGTCATCGCGGATGAGTGCCTGCACCGGATCCAGCGCGATGAAGTCCCGCGGTTCCACGTGGTTCTGGGTGTTGGTGGCAATGGTGACCGCACCGGCGAACCCCGCCGGAGCCTCCCCGGCAACGATGACCCGCACCATGACCTTGGCCTCCGTGAGCGCCTTCGCATCGTCCGCGAAGGCCCGGTACAGCGAGGCCGCGGTCTGGGCACCGTTGACGATCCCTGCTCCGATGAGGGTCAGGCGCATCGGCGCCCCGCGAGTCCGCGGGCCGAAGTACTCGGCCGAAGCCGAATCGCACAGGAGGGTGATGCCGTTGTTCAGGTACCAGAAGTGGCCGGGGCTCTCTGCCAGGCTGGCGTCCATCGTCGTGTTGACCGATGATCGCCCCAGCGAACGGCGCACGTTGGCGGCGAAGAGGTCCCCGCCGTGCAGCTCGTACCAGTGGGCGATTTCCTCGGCCGAGACCGTTCCGACGTAAGCGGCGTACGGCAGGTCCTGCCCGTACCAGCCGTCGGCGAAGGTCACGGCCACCGTCAACGGGTGCGGAGCCAGATCCCGCCGGATCGCGGCGTACAGGTCGCTGCTCGCCAGCACCCTCAAATCCGAGATGGTGCCCAGATCGGCGGACTCCTCGCGCATCAGCTGCAGGGAACTCACCGTGGGCCTCGCCGGGCCCATGACCGCCGCCACGAGATGGACCCGGGGCTGCGGATGGGCGAGTACCCGGTGAACCGCATCGGCGTGAGCCTGGATCCGGGGGTCGAAGCGGTCGAACTGCCCGTTGTCCAAGGCGCGGAAGGCGCTGACGAGCCTGCTGGTGTCGGTGGACCCGAACCGGGCGGCGCCCTGGTCGCTCCACTTGGACTGAACCAGCCAGAGCTCGCCGGTGGCGGAGGAGACGGCCACGGCGTCGATACCGAAGTCATCGAACCCGTCGGTCACGGTGGCGGCTGCTTCCCGCGCACTGCAGTTGGTGAGGATCCGCACGGCCTTCGCGGCCAAGGCGCGGTTCAGAAACGTGGGATCGCGGTGGGCGCCGGTCCGCTCGACGTCACCCGTCGGAATCAGGCCGTCGAACTCGCTGACGAGCGCCTGGCGGATCTGTCGTACCTGCAAGGGTGCGGCACCCTCCGGGGAGTTTTCCGGCGCCACTTCCCCACCTCCGCCCGCTCGCGTCCCAGAACTATACGAGCGAAGACGCGAACGGGGTCACGGGAGTTCCACATTCATCAGCTCGCCTTGCGGACAGGGGTTCAGCGGCGCACCCTCGGCATGCCGAGGCCGATCCACGAGATGATCTCGCGCTGGATCTCGTTGTTGCCGCCGCCGAAGGTGAAGATGACGGCGCTGCGGTAGCCGCGTTCCAGTTCGCCGTGCAGGACCGCGCCCGCGGAGCCGTCCTTCAGGGAGCCGGCCGCGCCGACGACCTCCATCAGCCAGGCGTACGCGTCCCTGCGCGCCTCGGAGCCGTAGACCTTGACGGCGGAGGCGTCCTGCGGGGTGAGGACGCCGTCCTGGACGGCGTTGACCATCTGCCAGTTCAGCAGTTTCATCGCGTCGAGGCGGGCGTGCGTGCGGGCGAGGCGGCCGCGGACCCAGGAGAGGTCGATGACGCGGCGGCCGTCGGCGAGCTTGGTCTCGGCGGCCCAGCGCTGGACGTCGTGCAGGGCGCGGATGGCCATGGTGCCGTGGGCGGCGAGGGTGACGCGCTCGTGGTTGAGCTGGTTGGTGATCAGTCGCCAGCCCTTGTTCTCCTGGCCGACGCGGCGGCTCGCGGGAACTCGGATGTTCTCGTAGTAGCTGGCGGTGGTGTCGTGCGAGGCGAGGGTGTTGATGAGGGTGCAGGAGTATCCGGGGTCTGAGGTCGGCACGAGGAGCATGGTGATGCCCTTGTGGGCGGGGGCGTCCGGGTCGGTGCGGACGGCGAGCCAGACCCAGTCGGCGGTGTCTCCGTTGGTGGTCCAGATCTTCTGCCCGTCGACGACGTAGGTGCCGGTCTCCTCGTCGCCCTCGCGGACGGCCTTGCACTTGAGGGCGGCGAGGTCGGTGCCGGCGTCGGGCTCGCTGTAGCCGATGGCGAAGTCGATCTCGCCCGCGAGGATCTTGGGCAGGAAGTACGCCTTCTGCTCGTCGGTGCCGAACTGCATGATGGTCGGCCCGACGGTGTTGAGGGCCATCAGCGGCAGCGGTACGACGGCCTGTGCGGCCTCGTCGAAGAAGATGAACTGGTCCATGGGCGACATCCCGCGCCCGCCGTACTCCTTGGGCCAGCCGACCCCGAGCCAGCCGTCGGCGCCGAGCCGGCGGATGGTCTCCCGGTAGAAGCGCTTCTGCTCGGCCGGGTCCTCGTACCGGGCGTGGACGTCCTCCGGAATCAGTTCGGCGAAGTAGGCGCGCAGCTCGGTGCGCAACCGCTGCTGCTCAGGCGTGTATTCGAGGTGCACGGCCCCTCCGGGTCTCTCGTGGCTCAAGGTCGCGCGGCCGTCCGCCGCCGCCGCGGGGGCAGACTAGAACCTGTTCCAAGAATCCGGAAGGGCCGGCGGGCAGTCAGCGGGCCACCACACCGTTTCCGCCCGTCCAGTCCCCCGGGTACCCGTTCCCGTCAGTTCAGGGCGCTGATCATGGCGGCGGCCGTCGCCGTCATCGCCTCCCGCGCGGCGGTCAAGTACGGGCGGGGATCGGCGGGGGTCAGATGGGTGCGGATGGCTTGGGTCATCGCCACGTTGAGCGCGGTGCCGATGTTGACCTTGCGGATGCCGCCGGCGACGGCCGCGGCGAGTTCCGCGTCCGGCAGACCGGAGGAACCGTGCAGCACCAGCGGCACGTCGACCGTCTTGGCGAGGCGGCCGAGCAGCACGTGGTCCAGGGCTGCGGTCCGGCTGGTCATGGCGTGGCTGCTGCCGATGGCGACGGCCAGTGCGTCGACCCCGGAGTCGGCGACGAACCGCCGCGCCTCGTCCGGGTCGGTACGTGCGCCGGGTGCGTGCGGATCCAGTGGCGCGGCCCCGTTCTTCCCGCCGACCTCGCCCAGTTCGGCTTCGATCCAGAGCCCGTTGACGTGGGCCCAGTCGGCGGCGGAGCGGGTGGCCTCCAGGTTCTCGGCATAGGAGAGGTGCGCGGCGTCGAACATGACCGAGCTGAATCCGGCGTCCACGGCCTGCCGCAGCAGTTCGGAGCTCTTGACGTGGTCCAGGTGCAGTCCGACCGGGACCCCGGCGGCCTCGGCGATGGCTACGGCGGCGCGGCTGATCGGCAGCAGCGCTCCGCCCCGGAACTTGACGGCGTTCTCGCTGAGCTGGAGGACCACCGGCAGTCCGGCCGATTCGGCGCCCGCGACGACCGCTTCGGCGTGTTCCAGCGTGATGATGTTGAAGGCGGCGACGGCGCGGCCCCGGGCTGCGGCCTCCAGGACGAGCGTGCCGGCGGAGACCAGGCTCATCGGACGGCCTCCTCGCCCGTGGTGAGGATGACGGACCGGGTCAGATTGCGCGGCGCGTCCGGGTCCAGCCCCTGGTGGGCGGCGACGGCGACGGCCAGACGGTGTACGCGGACCAGCTCGGCGAGCGGGTCGAGGTGCCCGGCCACCCACTGGGCTCCGGTCCCCCGGACCTGTTCGGCGAGCCCTTCGGGCGCATCGCCGAGCGACCAGGTGGCGGTGCCGGGCGCCGAGACGCTGATGGGGCCGTGCCGGTACTCCATGGCCGGGTAGGACTCGGCCCAGGCCAGGGCGGCTTCGCGCATCTTCAGCGCGGCCTCGTTGGCGAGTCCGACGCTCCATCCGCGCCCGAGGAAGGTGAACTGGCCCCGGGTCTCCAGCTCCGCGGGGAGCGGGTCGGCCAGTGCGGCTCGCCCGTCGGCGACGACGGACGGGCTGTGCAGGCCGACGTGGGCGCGCAGCAGGGTGAGGGCGGTGGTGGCGAAGCGGGTCTGGACGACGGACCGCTCGTCGGCGAAGTCGAGTACGACGAGCTCGTCGGCGAGGGTGATGACGGGGGTGGCGGGGTCCCCGATGACGGCGGTGGTGGGCACGCCCGCGTCCCGCAGTCCGGCCAGCAGGTCGAGGACCTCGGTGGTGGTCCCGGACCGGGTCAGCGCGACGACCCGGTCGTAGCGCCGGTGGCGGGGGAACTCCGAGGCGGGGAAGGCGTCGGTTTCGCCCTGTCCGGCCTCCTCGCGCAACACGGCGGCGGCCTGGGCCATGTAGTACGAGGTCCCGCATCCGACGATCGCGGTACGCTCCCCCGGCCGCGGCAGCACCGCCCGGTGTTCCGGGGCCAGTTCGGCGGCCCGCTCCCAGCATGCGGGCTGCGTGCCCAACTCGTACGCGACATGGCTCATGGCGGCTCCCTAGCGCGGTGCGTGCACCCCTGAATGCGTGTTCCTGCAAGATAGTGGGCTCTTTCACGCAACTTCAAGCATCTCAGGGATGATCCCCTGCGTTAATCTCGACGCATAGGCCAAGCGAGAGCGCCGAAGCGAACGGCGAATCGACTACCGCGAGCACGACCGAAGACGCGATCGACGACGCGATCGACGGCGCGATCGAAGCCACGATCGAAGACGAGACCGAAAGGGCGGCCGATGACCCGCAAGGAACGCTGGCAGACACTGCTGGACCTGCTGGTGGAGCGGGGCGAGCTGGAAGTCGAGCCCGCCGCCGAGGCCCTCGGCGTGTCCGCCGCCACCATCCGGCGCGACCTCGACCAGCTCGCCGAGCAGCAGCTGCTGGTCCGCACGCGCGGCGGAGCGGTCCTGCACGGGGTCTCCTACGAACTCCCGCTGCGCTACCGCACCTCGCGCCGGGCCGCCGAGAAGAGCCGCATCAGCGAGACCGTCGCGGCGCTGATCGTCCCCGGCGAGGTGATCGGCCTGACCGGCGGCACCACGACCACCGAGGTGGCGCGTGCACTGGCCGCCCGCCCCGACCTCGCCACCGGCTCCCCCGCCCTCACCGTGGTCACCAACGCGCTGAACATCGCGGGTGAACTGGTCATCAGACCGCAGTTCAAGATCGTGCTCACCGGCGGCGTGGCCCGGCCCCAGTCCTACGAGCTCACCGGGCCGCTCGCCATGGAGGTGCTCGGGCAGCTCACCGTGGACACCGCCGTCGTCGGCGTCGACGCCTTCGACCCGGCCGACGGGGCCGCCACCCGCCACGAGGACGAGGCCGCCATGAACCGGCTGCTCTGCGAGCGCGCCCGCCGCGTGGTGATCGCGGCCGACTCCAGCAAGCTGGGCGTCCGCGCCTTCGCCCGCATCGTCTCGACCGACGCCGTGGACGTGCTGGTGACCGACACCGGGCTGTCCCCGTCGGTGGCCGAGGCCTTCGAGGCGGCGGGCGTGGAGGTCATCCGCGCCTGAGCACACGGCCAGGTCCTCCCGGGGTGGGCGGCCGACAGGCCGGGATCCCGGCACAGGGGTGGTGGCCGGGTCAGCCGAAACAGACCCGGCCGCCCTCCGCCGGACTGCCCGGCGTCACACAGAACCGGGCGCCGGCCGGCCCCTCCACCGCCGGCGCCATCGGGGTAGCCACGTACTTGCCGACGTCCCGGCCGGTCACCCTGAGCTCCTGGGGTGGCGGACCGTCCGGCACCGACAGCTCGACGTGGTCCCCGTCCTTCAGGCCCGAGGCCCGCACCCACACCGCCTGGCACAACTCTCCGTGGCGCAGCTCCAGTTGGCGACCACCCGGGGCCGTGCCAGTCAGCGCCGTGGTCACCATGCCCGCTCCCCCGCACCCCATGCTCAGCGGGTCCTTGCCGGCACAGCTAGCCGCCAGACATCCGGGATTGCGGATGGGCTTCTCCGCCGCCGGATCGGCCGGGTCCGCCCCCGGCCCGGCCCCGCGGGGCAGCAGTGCCGCGGCCGTCGCGAGCATGGCGACGGACAGCGCGCCGACGGCCACGGCCACCCACCGCCGGACCGGAGCGGCTGGCTCGGCATCAGGCCGGGTATCAGGTCGGGCAACAGGTTGGGCGTCAGGTTCGGCGTCGGGTACCTCCGCGGCCGGCCGGCCCCGGTCGCTCCAGGCGGCGTCGGCAAGCTCCCACAGGGCCAGCAGCCGGGTCGGCCGCTCGCGCGCGACCGCGCACAGCGCCTCGACGGCCTGCCGGGGCGCGGGCTGCTTGCCATTGAGGTACCGCTCCCACGAGGACTTGCTGTAGGGAGTGTGCCGGGCGAGGGCCGCGAGACTCAGGCCCGTGCGCTCCCGCAGCCCCCGCATCTCTGCGGCGAGCTGCCCACCCTCCGCGGGTGTCGTCACTCGCGCAGCTCTCCCCAGGTCTTCGGTCCGACGATGCCGTCGGCGACCAGTCCGCGCGCCGCCTGGAACCGCGTCGCGGCGTCCTTGGTGGTCTGGCCGTACAGGCCGTCCGTGGTGCCCGGGTCGAAGCCGTGCTCGCGCAGCAGGCACTGGACCTCGACGACGTCGAAACCGGTGCTGTTGATGTCGAGCAGGATCTCCCGGTTGGTGCTGTGCCCCGCGCGGAGATCTCCGTCCCGGCGACCGATGTCGCACTCGTACGCCACTCCCCGCAGGTAGCCGGACTTCCCGGTGTCCGCGGCCGCCTTCTCGTCGTCGGCCCACACACCACCGGTCAGCAGTCCGGCGGTGAAGGCCAGGACCACGGAGGCGACGATCCCCGCGACGAAGCCGCGCAGGGAGACCGTACGAACGACCAGCGCCGGCGCCGGCCCCTCCGCGACGCCGTCCCGATCCTCCTCCGGCTGCCCGCCCTCCAGCACTGCGGCGGCCGTCCGGCCGGCGGTGTCCCGCCGCGCCTGTACGGCTACGTCGTGCAGCACCACCAGGCGCGTGGGCTCCGCCCCGCACACCGCCGCGAGCTCCTCGACGGCCTCGCGGGGCACCGGCTGCTTCCCGTTGAGGTACCGCTCCCACGACGAACGGCTGTAGCCGGTCTTCGCCGCGAGCGCGGCCAGGCTCAGCCCGCTGTGGTCCTTCAGTCGCCGCAGCTCTGCGATGAGCCGCTGCTCCCGCCCGTCGAGTACGGCGGGCAGTTCCTTCCAACGCGCCACTTGTTCGTCCCCCTCGGTCCGGGCTCAAGCATCGGCCCCGGGCTCCGGGCTTTCAGCGTTTCGCGCGGCTTGACGTGATCCTTTTCGCTCCCATCGTCCCACGAGAGCGTCCCGGCGCGGAACGTCCCAGCAGGTCAGGGCGTGGGACGTCCCACGTTGACCCCGTTCGCCGAGCGCGCTGGACGCCGCCGAGGTTGGCGCAGGAGAGTCACTGCGAACACGGGCCGGATGCCCGGTCGACAACAGGGGGGAGCAGCACATGCACCTTCGTGAGCAACCACCCGGGGCAGGCCGCGCGCCGGCATGTGATGGGAGGTGCCCCTGACCTGAACGACCAGGGGTAACCGAATCGGGGGAGCCTTGGGTGATCACAGGGGAATCACCCAAGGCACGGGGGAACAAGCGGGGGAAATCACAGGGGAAATCACGGGGGAATGAAAGTGGCCCGGCCTCACTCTGGAGGCCGGGCCGCCACATTGGCGTCACTCAGGGTCGAATACCGACCTCATCACGCCTGGCCGTACGCATTTCCGATCCATACCCAGTCGGTGCCCTTGCGCAGCCACGCCTTTACCTCGACGTTGGCCGGCTCCTGGATGTCGCCCGTCTTCCACGGGGTGCAGTACGGAGACGCGTGGCCCTGCGTGGTGACCGAACGGTTGAAGACCCCGTTCACCCACAGCTCGCCGTAGACGCCCCATCCGTCGGGGTTGTTGTCGCAGGCCTGGAGCTTGTCGCCGTTGGCCTCGAAGTAGACCCCGTACCGGTCTCCCGGGACCCCGATAGCCGCGGAGGCCGGGCTGGCCAGACCCATGACCAGAGTGCCCGCGGTGGCCGTGACCAGCATGCCGACACGGACCCGGCCGCGATGTGACAGGAGTTTCATAAATCCCCCGAACTCGGACTGTCAATCAATCGCCCCTTGCGATCGAAACAATCCTGACATGCCACAGCCCACCCCCTCAGAGCATTTCCGGCCCGATACTCAATCCTTCATTCTCGCCCATATCGACAACTCTCGGAAAATATCCGCCGGGGAATTCCATACAATACAACCCGTTGTCCGATTGATAATTATGGCCGAATGTAATTCGGCCGCCGGATAATAGCAATTCACCACCCGCATGCCCGCCAGGTTGAGTGCTCGTATCCGTCAGTGCGCCGGGAGCCGCCCCGCCTCGCGGGCGAGGGCTGCCAGGACCGGGGCGATCAGCGGATGCGTCTCGGCGCCGCGCCGGGTGGCCGCGAAGACCCGCCGGGTCGCCGCCGGGCCGGTCACCGGGCGGACCTGGACCTCCTTGAGCTCCATGCCGCGCAGGGCGGAACGGGGCACCAGGGCGACCCCGGCGCCGGCGCCGACCAGCGCGACCACGGCGCGGAAGTCGTCGGAGGAGTGCACCAGCCGGGGCTGGAAGCCCGCGAGTTCGCAGGCGAGCTGCATGACGTCGTGGCAGGGGTTGCCGGGGTACTGGCCCACCCAGTCGGCGTCCGAGAGACCGGCCAGCGGCACCTCGGGCAGATCACCGAGGGGATGGCCGGCGGGCAGCACCGCGTCGAAGGGTTCCGCGTACAGCGGGAGCACGGACAGCCGGCCGTCGTCGGCGCCGGGGGCGCCCCGGTACTCCACGGCCAGGGCCAGGTCAGCCTCGCCGTCGAGCAGCAGCGGCAGGCTCTGGTCGCCCTCCGCGTCGCGTACGCGCAGCCGGATCCCCGGGTGGTCCACGGCGAGCCGGGCGATGGCCGGGGCCAGTACCTCGGCGATCCCGGTGGCGAAGGCCGCCACGGTGACGGAGCCCGCCGACCCGCCCGCGTAGGCGGCGAGTTCGGCTTCGGCCCGCTCGAGCTGCGCCAGGACCTCGTGGGCGTGCCCGAGCAGGATCTCGCCGGCCGCGGTGAGGCGTACGCCCCGGCCGCTGCGGGTCAGCAGGGCGTGCCCCGTCTCCTGCTCCAGCGCCGCGAGCTGCTGGGACACAGCGGAGGGGGTGAGGTACAGCGCCGCGGCCGCGGCGGTCACCGTACGGTGGTCCGCCACGGCCCGCAGGATGCGCAGCCGCCGGGGGTCGATCACGCTGCCATTCTCGCAGGCCGCGGGGCCCGTGCGGGCCGCACCCGAAGTCCAGGGGCGGCGGCGCTCCGCCCAGGCCCCTGGGGCTCCGCCCCAGCCCTCGCGCCTCGAACGCCGGCCAAATCCAGCCCCTCCGGCGTTTGAGGAGGGGGGTCCGGGGGCCGGCCCCCGGCAACGGCGCCGCACCCGGCGAACGGGGGCCGGCCCAGGCTCAGGACTCGGCGCCCGCCAGGGCCGCCCGCGCGTCGATGAACGCCGCGATCGCGCGTTCCACGTCGGCCGTCGAGTGCGCGGCCGAGAGCTGGACGCGGATCCGCGCAGCACCCATCGGCACCACCGGGTAGGAGAAGCCGATCACGTAGACGCCGCGCTCCAGCAGGAGTTCCGCCATCCTGGCCGCCTCCGCCGCGTCGCCGATCATCACGGGGGCGATGGCGTGGTCACCGGGCAGGATCTCGAAGCCGGCCTCGGTCATCTTCGTGCGGAAGAGCGCGGTGTTGGCGGCGAGCCGCTCGCGCAGGTCGTCGGCCGACTCCAGCAGGTCGAGGACCTTGAGGGAGGCCGCCGCGATGACCGGGGCGAGGGAGTTGGAGAAGAGGTACGGGCGCGAGCGCTGGCGCAGCAGCTCGACGATCTCGGTGCGTGCCGCGACGTAGCCGCCGGAGGCTCCGCCCAGCGCCTTGCCGAGGGTGCCGGTGATGATGTCCACGCGGTCCATGACCCCGTGCAGTTCGGGGGTGCCGCGGCCGCCGGGGCCGACGAAGCCGACGGCGTGCGAGTCGTCGACCATGACCATGGCGTCGTAGCGCTCCGCGAGGTCGCAGATCTCGGCGAGCGGGGCGACGTAGCCGTCCATGGAGAACACGCCGTCGGTGACGATCAGCTTGCGGCGGGCACCGCCCTCGGTGGCCTCCTTGAGCCTGGTCTCCAGCTCCGCCATGTCGCGGTTGGCGTAGCGGAAGCGCCGGGCCTTCGAGAGGCGGATGCCGTCGATGATCGAGGCGTGGTTCAGGGCGTCGGAGATCACCGCGTCCTCGGGGCCGAGGATGGTCTCGAAGACTCCGCCGTTGGCGTCGAAGCAGGAGGAGTAGAGGATCGTGTCCTCCTGGCCGAGGAAGGCGGAGAGCCGAGCCTCCAGCTCCTTGTGCACCTCCTGCGTACCGCAGATGAAGCGCACGGAGGCCATGCCGTAGCCCCAGCGGTCCAGGGCCTCCTTCGCCGCGGTGACCACCTCGGGGTGGTCGGCGAGGCCGAGGTAGTTGTTGGCGCAGAAGTTGAGGACCTCACCGGGGGCGCCGCCCGAGGTCACGGCGACGGCGGCGTTCTGCGGGGTGCCGATGACGCGCTCGGGCTTGTGCAGACCCGCGGCGCGGATCTCGTCGAGGGTCGTACGGAGGTCCGCGCGGACGGTCTCGAACATGTGCGGTGCTCTCTTTCTCCTGGTGCGGCGGACGGAGGGGGGCCGGGCCCCGCGGAGGGGGGCGGGGCCCGGCCGGAGGGAAATGGTCTGTGGGGGCTGGACGCCCGGGCCGCTAGACCCGGGCTGCTGGGCCCGGATCGCTGGGCCCGGATCGCTACGCCTGGGTCCAGTCCAAAATGATCTTGCCGCTGCGCGCGGTCGCGGCCTCGTCGAACGCGGCCTCGAAGTCCCCGTAGGCGTACCGGCCGGTGATGACGGGGCTGAGGTCGAGCCCGCCCTCCAGCAGCACGGTCATCGCGTACCAGGTTTCGAACATCTCGCGTCCGTAGATGCCCTTGATCGTGATCATCGAGGTGACGACCTTGGCCCAGTCGACGGCGAACTCCTGCGCCGGCAGGCCGAGCATGGCGATCCGGCCGCCGTGCGTCATGTTGTCGATCATGTCGCGCATGGCCTCGCCGCGGCCGGACATCTCCAGGCCGATGTCGAAGCCCTCGCGCAGGCCGAGCTGGGCCTGCGCGTCGGCGATGGTCGCCTTCGAAACGTCGAGCGCGAGGGTGGCGCCGGCCTTGCGGGCGATCTCCAGACGCTCCGGGCTGACGTCGGTGATGACCACGTTGCGCGCTCCCGCGTGCCGGGCCACGGCCGCCGCCATGATCCCGATCGGGCCCGCGCCGGTGATCAGTACGTCCTCGCCGACCAGCGGGAAGGAGAGCGCGGTGTGCACGGCGTTGCCGAACGGGTCGAAGATCGCCGCGACGTCCAGGTCGACCTTCGTCCGGTGCACCCACACGTTCTGCGCGGGCAGCACCACGTACTCGGCGAAGGCGCCGTCGCGTCCCACGCCGAGCCCGATCGTGCTGCGGCACAGGTGCCGGCGCCCGGCCAGGCAGTTGCGGCACTTCCCGCACACCAGGTGGCCCTCGCCGCTGACCAGCGCGCCGATCTCGATCTCGGTCACGCCCGCACCGATCGCGGCGACCTCGCCGACGAACTCGTGGCCGAGCACGAGGGGGGTCTTGACGGCGCCCTGCGCCCAGCCGTCCCAGGAGCGGATGTGCAGGTCCGTCCCGCAGATGCCGGTGCGCAGCACCTTGATCAGCACGTCGCCGGGGCCGTACTCGGGCTCGGGAACGTCCATCAGCCACAGCCCGGGCTCGGCCTTGTGCTTGACGAGTGCCTTCATGGGGGTGGCTCCAGGCATGCGGAAGGAAGCGCTACGGGGCGTGCGGGCCGGGCAGCGTTCTGACGGCACCAATCTGCCGACCTGCGGGTGATCAGTCCATCGAGGATTTCTTAAGCGGGTCCACAGCCCAGCTTCACGCCTATGCTCCTGGGATGACGGGCAGGGGCCGGGGAGTGGTCCGGGCCGGGAATGGGGAGGTGAGGGGCGTGCCGAGTCTGCGCAGCAGGGCGCTTTCGGTCGCGCTGATCGCGGCGGGACGGCGAAGACGGTTCGGGAGCGCGGAGGCGGTCCGTACCCGGGTGGCGGAATCGATGCGGCGCCCGGCGTCGCACCTTCCCCCGCGTTCGCTGGGCCGGGTGGCGGAGGTCTCGCGGACCTTCGTCGGGGCCTGGCCGGTGTACGAGGTCTCGCCTCTCGGCGCGGAACCGGCCGCCCGGGTGCTGTACGTGCACGGCGGCGGGTACATCAACGAACTGGTCCGGCCGCACTGGTCGCTGATCCGGACCCTGGTCGCGCAGGCGCAGGCCCGGGTCGTCGTACCGGCCTACATACTGGCCCCGCGCGGAACCGCCGACCGGACCGTCCCGGTCGCCGCCGATCTGCTCAGCGGCCTGATCGCGAGCGGGGGCGCGGGCGGCACGGTGCTCCTCGGGGATTCGGCGGGCGCCGGCCTGGCGCTGGCCGCGGCGCAGCGGCTGCGCGACCGCAACGGGGCGCAGCCGTCCCGGATCGTGCTGATCTCGCCCTGGCTGGACGTGTCCATGAGCCACCCCGACCAGGCGGCCATCGAGGCGGGCGACCCGATGCTGGCCCGCCCCGGCCTGCGGGAGGCCGGGCGGCTGTACGCGGGCAACCTGGCGGCCGACGATCCCCGGGTGAGCCCGCTGCACGGGTCGTTCGCGGGGCTGGCACCGCTGACGGTGTTCACGGGCACCCGGGACGTTCTGACGACCGACAGCCGCGAGCTGCTGAACCGGGCGCGGGCGGCCGGCGCCGAGGTGGAGTTCATCGAGGAGCCGGGGCTGCCGCACGTCTACCCGCTGCTGCCGGTCCCGGAGGGCAGGGCGGCCCGCGACCGGATCGTGGAACTGGTCCGCGCGGCGGCGGCGGAGTCCTGAGCCGCGGTGCGCCGGGCGGGGCGTCGGGCCCCCTCACCCCGTCCAGTCCCGTCCCGTCCGATGACCGTCCCGGTGAGACCCTCGGGGCCCGAGAAAAGGACCGGGCCCCGACCCATGGGGGCGGGTCGGGGCGCGGAGTAGGGCCGGACACGCCGGCGCGGGCCCTTCAGCTCCACCGGCTCGGGTGAAGCGGGCGAACTACCAGCGGAAGGTTTCCCAGGCACCGGCGGTCGACGAGCGGGCTCGCAGCTTGGCGTAGCCGTCGCCGGTGTATCCGAGTTCGGCGGAGACGAAGCCCTCGTTGGCGTAAGACCAGAAGGCCGTGTCCCCCTGACCGGGTGCGGTGGACGTGTAGAACTCCTCCCACGGACCTACCTCCGTGGCGCGCGCACGCAGTTCCGCGTAGTCGGACCCGCTGTAACCGAGTTCCGCCGAGACGATGCGGCCGTTGGCCTCCGACCACAGGACCGTATGTCCGGTGTCCCGGCTCCGGCAGAGGCCGAACAGCTCCCAGGGGCCGATCGCCGTGCCGCGGGCCCGCAGCTCGCCGTAGCGTGCTCCCGCGTACCCGAGTTCGGCGGAGACGAACTGGCCGTTCGCTCCCCTGATGGTGATGTTGTCGTAGCAGTCCACCGTTTCGAGGGGCTGAGCCGCACTCAGCGCCGCCGTGGCTGCCCGGCGAGCGGGATCGGCCGGCGCGGCGCCGGCCGGGGCCGTGCCGGCCGATGCCGCTCCGGTCAGGGTGAGCGGAACGGTGGTGAGTAAGCCGATGAGGAGTGTCTTCCAGAGCTTCACGACGGGGACGTCCTTCCGTCAAGGATGGGCTCAGCCATCCGGCGAGTGACACGAGCTTGGAAG
Source organism: Streptomyces sp. GL_148 (assembly GCF_057834205.1). Taxonomy (NCBI): domain Bacteria; kingdom Bacillati; phylum Actinomycetota; class Actinomycetes; order Kitasatosporales; family Streptomycetaceae; genus Streptomyces; species Streptomyces sp. GL_148. Next base: position 836,160 of record NZ_CM174396.1, read on the forward strand.
CTGCGTGCCGGCGACGTCCAACGTTTCGGGCTGGGCCGAAGGGTCGGCCCGCGGCTCAGGCCACGCAGTTCATCAGGGAGCCGACGGGAGCCGTGCGGTAGCGGGCCCAGTAGGACTCGTCCCGGGCCGCGCACGCGGGCGGAGTCCGGGTCGGCTGCCAGGTCACGGTGGCGAAGCCGGCGTCGGCGGCGGCCTCCGCGAAGTCCGCGTGGGCCCATTCGCGGCATTCGAACGGGACCGGCGGGTCGGTCTCCAGGCGCGCCCGCAGCAGCGGGGCGTCCCCGCCGGGAGACCGCTCGACGACGCTGATCCCGTACGGCTCCCAGTCCGCGTAGGGAAAGGCCCCCGGGTTCGGCACGATGGCCAGGAGCCGACCGCCGGGGCGCAGGTTGGCGCGTACGGCGCGGAACATGGCGTGCAGCGCTGTCCGGTCGTGGGCCTGGTTGAACAGGTACACGGCGGTGGCCAGGTCGAACGGCCCCAGGGCCGGCATGCCGGCCGCCGCGTCCGCGACGACGTACTCGACGGCGTGCGCGAGGTCCGCACCGGTCTCCCGGGCCCGGCGGATGCGCTCGGGGCAGCTGTCGACCCCCACCGTCCGGCGGGCCCCGCCGCTCGCCAGCAGCCGGGTGGTGCTGCCGTGTCCGCAGGCCAGGTCGAGGGCGTCGAGGCCACGGACGCCGCCGAGGGCGTCCAGGGCCGTACTCAGGGTGAAGGCGTCGGCGACCGAGAAGGCCGGCGGGGGCGTTGACGTGTCGTACTGCTGTCGCATGTCCGCAAGCCTGCCCGCCCCTGGGCGGTGGCCGTCGGTCCCCGCCCCGTACCTCCCCCGGACGGGGGAGGCGTTCGGATCAGTCCGTACGTCGGACGGGGCTGCGCCCTTGTGCCCGTGAGACATCCGGCGACACCGGCGCGTGCGGCCATGGCCCCCTCCTCAGGTCCTCCCTCGGCGGGTTCGCCCTCGTCCGCAGGGCGGATACGGTCCGCCGTCACGGATGAAGCGCGGCCGCCCCCTCCGGGGCCAGCATGGGCCGCATGACGACAGCGACCGCTCCTCTCCCCGCACCTGCCCCCGCGCCCGTCTGGGCTCGCCGCGCCGCCCACGCCATCGCGCTGTGCGCCGTCCCGTCCGGCCTGTGGCGCATCGCCATGGCATCCGGCGTCTACGTGGGCTACAGCGACCAGGTGCTGCGCGAGGTCTTCGACATCCCGGGCTGGGGCATCGCCTACGTCGTCGGGCTGTCCGTCCTTGCCGAACTGGCTGCCTTCTTACCGTTGCTGCTGGTCAGCGACCGGTGGCGGCCGGTGAGCCCCAGGGTCCTCACCCCCCTGGCCTGGACCGCCTCGGGGATCCTGGTCCTGGGGGCGCTTTCGCAACTCGTGGTCCTCTTCACCGTCGAAAGCCATACGTACCTGTCGAGCGGTACGGCACAGACCGTGTGGGGCTTGGTCTTTGCCCCGCTGCTGGCCATACCGGCCCTGCTGACCGCGGTGACCTGGTCGTACGCGAAGCGCCATCACCGGACACGGTGACAGGAACGTGCCGGCACTAGGTGTGCGGGGCCCCCGACCGTGAGGGGCGTACGGGGGTCAGCGCGACCAGTACCGGCCGGGTGGGAGCGGGCGGCGCGGTGCCGCCGGGGCACGCCGTGCAAGCGCGGGTGGCGGCCAGGCAGCCTCGGCAGTCGCGGCCGCCGATCTCCTCGCGGCGCAGCCGGCCCTTGCGGACCCAGTACGCGGCGAGGTTCCCCGCCTCGGCCCGGTCGATGCCCAGCCGGTCGGCGATCTGCGCGAGGCCCTCGCCGGGGGCCGCCTCCTCGAAGGCGCGCAGCAGGCGGCGCAACATGCCGGGACCGGTGCCCCCGGTGTCCCCCGTGTGTCCGGTGTCCGGTGTCTGCGTCGGTCCCGCTCACCACACCAGCCTCGCGATCTGGAAGACGCCCACGGCGAGCAGCCAGGCCGCCGCCAACTGGATGCCGAAGCCGATGACGGTCAGCCGGGTGCCGATCTCTGCCCGCTGCGCGGCCAGGGTGGCGAAGCAGGGGGTGTAGGCGAGGATGAAGACCAGGAAGGCGAGCGCGGCCGCCCGCTGGTGCCCGCCGGAGGATGCCTCGAAGGTGGCGTGCAGGCTCGCGGTGAGCTTGGGGTCGCCGTCCTCCTCGGCCGAGTAGGTCTGGGCGAGGGTGGAGATCACGCCCTCCTTGGCGATCAGGCCGGTGCCGAGCGCGGCCGTGGCGTGCCAGTCGCCGAAGCCGGCCGGGTCAACGAGGGGCGCCGTGGCGCGTGTGACCGTACCGAACACGCTCTGCTCGACGTCGACCGTGCCGAAGCCTCCGTGGCCGGCCGCGGCCGGGATCGCCATGAGGAGCCAGACGGCGGCCGCGGCCGCCACGATGATGCCGCCGGCGGTGCGCAGGAACGCGGCGAGCTTCTGCCAGACCTGAGCGCCGGTTACCCGCAGGGTGGGCAGCCGGTACGGGGGCAGTTCCAGTCGGGCCGCTCCCCCGGCGGCGCGGTCAGCAGGTCGCGCACCAGCGCCTCGTCCGGGGAATCGGGCAGCAGGCTGTAGGAGCCGGGCAGGTCGGCGACGCGCAGCGGGCGGCCGCCCGCGGTGCGCCAGTCGCCCTGGGCGACGGAGACGGTCTTGCCCGGCCAGTTGCCGAGGCACTGATGGGCTCCGGTGAGCGCGTTGAAGAGGGTCGACTTGCCGACGTTGGGATTGCCGACGAGGGCGACGAACGGCATACCGGTCCGCCGCTCCGCCGTGGCGCTCGCAGCGGCCCCGGCGGCGTGGCAGCTCATCCGGCGCACCTCAGCCGGCCAGCGGTCCGGGTGTCCAGCGCGACCCGGGTGTCCCCGAGCCCGACGAGCCTCCGGTGGCGCCCCGGGCGATCACGGTGACGTCCGCGCCCGGCACGAAGCCGAACTCCAGCAGCCGGCGCCGGCTCCCGCCGGCCTGACCGGGGTCGATCCCCATGATGCGTACGGTCGTCCCTGGACGGCTGACGTTGAGCGACGGCACCGGACCTCCTTGTTCGAATCCACTAAGGCAAACCTAAGCAGTTCGAGGAGGGGTGGCGGCCGGGCGAAGACCCTGATCAGCAGGGACTTTCAGCCCACCGGTCCCGCCCGGCCATCGGCCGAGCTGGCGAGCTGGCGATCGGCCGAGCTGCCGGCTAGCTCGCTACGGCGCCTGCCGCGACCGGGTGGACGGACCGGCCGTCGAAGGAGAATCCGTCCTCGGACATGGCCTCCGCGCTGGCCGGATTCAACGCGACGGGGATATTGCGGAGCACTGCAATGCGTACGAGGGCGAGTACGTCGTGAACGTGCGGGGCGGCCCACAGGGGGTCCCAAAAGAATACGAGCGAGGTGACGTCGCCGGAAATGACCATCGAGCCGATCTGCTGGTCCCCGCCGTGCGGTCCGGACTCAACCGACCTGATCTGCAAGCCGAGTTCTGATCTGAGCAGCCGTGCGGTGGAACTGGTCCCCACCAGTCCGTGCCGGGTCACTGCACGGTGATTGCGCCGCACCCAATTCAGTAGGTCGTTCTTCCTCTGGTCATGTGCCACGAGAGCGATCATCAGCCGACGCTAACCCGGCAAGATCCCTTCCGCCATTCAGGGCACGGAATTCCGAATGGCAGCGCCACACATCCGGTAATCGGACGAAATGGGAGCGGGGATGCCGGCGGGGAGGGCTCCGCGGGGTGTGCGGAAGCACCGGCCCGGGCGCATTCTGAAGGGGTGACGGCGAGACCAGACACCGGCGGCCCCGTCACCGACGCCACGGCCCAGGCGCTCGCGCGGGCCGCTCTCGATGCCGTGGGGGCCGCCGGCGGGTACGCGGGCGGGGTCTACCTGCGCTCCGACACCGAGGGGCTGCTGCTGATGGCGGCCCTGACCGGGATCCCGGGCCCGCTGTTCCGCCCCTGGTGGCGGATGCACGTGAACCGCCCGTACCCCGTCGCCGAGGCCTACCGGTCCGGCCAGTCCGTACACCTGCCCGACGCGGAATCGGCGATGCGGCGCTTCCCCCAGCTGATGGCCGGGCTGCCCTTCCCCTTCGGCTCGCTCTACGAGCCCGTGACCCGCGGCCGCGAGCGCTACGGAGTCCTCGTGGTGCTGCGCCCCGCGACCCCCGGGGTCCCCGTCGGGCCCGGCGACCGGAAGCGGCTGCGCGCGGTCGCCGCCAGGCTGGCCGGGGAGCTGGCCGCGCTCTCCGCGAGCGGGGCCACGGTGACCTGGGAGGGTGACCCGGTGTGCCTGCCCGGTCCGGGCCCGGCGGCAGCCCCGGTGCGGGCCCCGGTACCGGCCCCGGTGCAGGCCCCGGCGGGCGGTGCGGCGGATCATGCTGCAGACCGTGCTGCGGGCGAACCCCCGGTCAGCCGCGTGGCCGGCAGCCCCGCGGACTTTCCCGGTGCCGGCGCCCGCGCCGCCGTGGACCGGCTCGACCTGGCCGTCCTGTCCGTGGACCGGCAGGGCGTGATCGGCTTCACCAACTCCCGTGCCCGCTCCGCCGCCACGACCCTGCTCGGCTCCCACGGGGCGGAACTCTCCGGGCGGATGCTCTGGGAGGCGCTGCCCTGGCTCGGACACCCCACCTACGAGGACCACTTCCGGGCCGTGTTCCTCGCCCCCGCCCCGGTGCACTTCCAAGCCAGCCGGCGCGGACCCGAACCCTCCCCGCAGTGGCTGTCGGTGGGCCTGCATCCCGGGATCGACGGGATCACCGTCACCATCGCCGAAGCCGAACCACCCACGTACGCGCCCGAGTCGGTGATGCGGCCCGGCGCCGGGCTCGGGTCGCCGGGCCTTGGTTCGCCCGCCGACCGGGCTTCGGCCCTGTACCGGCCGGTGGCGCTGGCGATCGCACTGACCGAGGCGGTGACGGCCCGCCAGGTGTCGATGGTGGTCACCGACGAGCTGCTCCCTGCCTTCGGCGGACGGCAGTTGGCGATCTACCTGCTCGGGGAGGGGCATCTGCACCTGGCGTGGGAGACCGGTTTCCCGCAGGGGTTCCTCGACCGGTTCGACGGGGTGGCGCTGGACGTCCGGCTGCCCGGCGTGGAGACCCTCACCTCGGGCCGCCCGCTGTTCTTCGAGTCGATGCAGCACCTCGCCGCCGCCTACCCGGGGATCGAGCTGGACGCCCATGTCGGCGCCCGGGCCTTCCTCCCCCTGATCGCCTCGGGCCGACCGGTCGGCTCGTGCATCCTCGGCTTCGACGCCCCGCGCGGGTTCAGTCCGGAGGAGCGTACGGTGCTCACGGCGCTGGCCGGGCTGATCGCGCAGGCGCTGGAGCGTGCCCGCCGCTACGACAGCGAGTCGGCGCTGGCCCGCGGGCTCCAGGCGGCGCTGCTCCCGCACCGGCTGCCGGTCCGCGAGCACGTGGCGACGGTGGCGCGGTACCTGCCAGGCACCGCCGGGATGGACGTCGGCGGCGACTGGTACGACGTCATCGAGGCGGGCGGCGGGCGGCTCGCCCTGGTCATCGGAGACGTCCAGGGGCACGGGGTGGCGGCCGCGGCCACGATGGGCCAACTACGCAGCGCCGTACGGGCTTTCACGCTCGGCGGCAATACACCGGAGCAGGTGATGCGCGGCACGAACGAGCTGCTCATCGACCTCGACCCGGGCCAGTTCGCCAGCTGTTGCTACATCCTGCTCGACCCGGGGTCCGGCCTCGCCCTCGCCGTCCGGGCCGGGCACCCCCAGCCGCTGCTGCGGCATCCGGGCGGCCGGACGGAGGTGCTGGACCTGCCGGGCGGGATGGTCCTCGGCATCGACGCCGGGGCCGTGTATCCGGTGACCCGGCTGCGGATCGAGCCGGGGGCGGTGCTCGCCCTGTACACCGACGGGCTGGTGGAGATCCCGGGCACGGACATCGACGTGGGAGTGGAACGGCTGCGGGCCGCGCTGGCGGCCGCCGGTCCCGGTCCGCTGACCGAGACGGCGGACCGGCTGGTCTCCGAGGCGGGGCATTCCACCGACCGGCCGGACGACATCGCCCTGCTCCTGGCGTCCCGCACGTCCGCCCCGGAGGTGGTCACCCCGGACCGGGCGGACTCGGACCGGGCGGCCCCGGACCGGGCCGACCCCGACGAGGCCCGCCGCGCGGGGGACGGCCCGCGCGGCGGAGCCCCGTAGGGCGACCCCGTAGGACGTCCGCGTAGGACGTCCGCGTAGGACGCCCCCGTAGGACGTCCGCGTAGGACGCCCCCGTAGGACGCGGGCTGCCCACGAGCCGCCCGCGCCCTGCCCGCTGCCGCTACCTCTTGGCGTAGGCGCGGGCGTACGAGTCGCCCGCGATCAGGGCGTCGGCGACCATCTCCGGGGTCACCGGGAAGGGCATGTTGTGCGTGGTCTCGCCCTCCGCGGTGGCCGCGCGCCCGATGGCGAGGAGCTCTTCGCGGTCCGGGTCGCCGAGGCCGATCTCGGCGAGGGTGGTCGGCAGGCCGACGGCGCGGCTGAAGCGCAGGTAGGTGTCCAGCTCGTCGGTCGGGGCGCCTTCCAGGACCAGCTGGGCGAGGGTGCCGATGTTGACCTTCTCGCCGTGCATCATGCCGTGCACCTTGTGCGAGACGGTCAGCCCGTTGTGGATGCCGTGCGCGGCGGCGAGGCCGCAGGACTCGAAACCGAGGCCGGAGAGCAGCGTGTTGGCCTCGGTGACCTTCTCCAGGGCCGGGGTGACCACGTGCGCCTCGGCGGCCAGCCGGGCCTGGGGGCCGTACTCCATGAGGGTCTCCCAGCACAGCCGGGCGAGCGCGAGGGAGGCCTCGGTGGCGAGCCCGCCGGCCATGGCGACCCGGTTGGCGGCGACGCAGACCCGGGCTTCGTACCAGGTGGCGAGCGCGTCGCCCATGCCGGAGACGATGAAACGGCTCGGCGCACCCGCGACGAGCGCGGTGTCGACGAGCACCAGGTTGGGGTTGCGCTGGAAGAAGGAGTAGCGCTCGAAGGCGCCGCCCTCGGTGTAGATCACGGCGAGCGCGCTGGTCGGTGCGTCGGTGGAGGCCACCGTGGGCGCGGACACCACGGCGATGTCGCCGAGCGCGTGGCCCACGGCCTTCGCGGTGTCGATGGCGGTGCCGCCGCCGATGCCGATGATGACGTCCGCGCCGGCGGCCTGGGCGGCCGCGGCGACCCGGTCGATCTCCTTCTGGGTGCAGAGCCCGCCGAAGACCTCCTTGGTCAGCTTGACCCCGGCTCCGGAAAGGGAAGCGGTGACGGCCGTGTCCACGAAGCCCCAGACGCCCCCGTCCGCGAGGACCACGGCGTTCGTCCCGAGGCGGGCCGTGTGCTCGCCCAGGTCGTTCATCGCACCGGCGCCCTGCACGTACTTGGGCGGGCTGATCATCATGCGCGTACCGACGGTCTTCACGCGAATCCTCCTCATTGCGAATTCATTTGCGCTTGCTTATTCATCCCTATCACGGATTCCGGCTGCGTCCGAGATATGCACGGTCCCCCTTGCGAACGGGCCCTTCCGCGCCCCGATCCGGGACCAAGGACCCGAGCTGTTCCGCAGGTTCACCAGAGTAAAGTTCCAGCCAAGTGCCCCGGAAGCGGTGGCGGATCGGCGACGGCGCCGGCTTCATACCGTCCCGCAATTCCACTTTCCACCCCGGACCGGCGTGCCGAGTTCCCCGTTCCGCGTTCCCCTTTCCAGGAAAGAGGCCCCCGTGAAGAAGCTCATCAATTCCCCCGAGAGTGTCGTCGCCGACGCACTGCGCGGAATGGCCGCCGCTCACCCGGGGCTCTGCGTCGAGGCGGAGAAGGGCATCGTCACGCGGGCCGCCGAAGCGGCCGGGGAGCCAGCCGGGGAGCCGGCCGGGAAGGTCGCGCTGCTGTCGGGCGGCGGCAGCGGGCACGAGCCGCTGCACGCCGGGTTCGTCGGGCGCGGCATGCTGGCGGCAGCCGTGGCCGGCCCGGTGTTCACCTCCCCGGTCCCGGACAACATCGCGGCCGCCACCTGCGCGGTCGACGCGGGTGCGGGCGTCCTGCACATCGTGAAGAACTACACGGGCGACATCCTCAACTTCACGATGGCGGCGGAGGACTGCGAGGACGAGGGCGTCAAGGTCGAGCAAGTCGTCGTGGACGACGACGTGGCCGTGGCCCGGACCGAGCACGGACCGGGCCGCCGCGGCACCGGCGCCACCCTGTTCGTGGAGAAGATCGCGGGCGCGCTCGCCGAGGAGGGCGCTGCGCTCGCCGAGGTGGCCGCGGTCGCCCGCAAGGTCAATGCGAACGCGCGCAGTTACGGCGTCGCCCTGACCTCCTGCACCACCCCCGCCAAGGGCAGCCCCAACTTCACGCTCGGCGAGGACGAGATCGAGCTGGGCATCGGCATCCACGGCGAACCCGGCCGCGAGCGCCGGAAGATCATGACGGCCGCCGAGACGGCCGAGGCGATGCTCGACGCCATCCTCGACGACCTCCCGGAGGCGGCCGGCGCCCCCGTCATCCTCCTCGTCAACGGCCTGGGCGGGACCCCGCCCGTGGAGCTGTACATCATGCGCGCGGAGGTCGAGCGGGTGCTCGGCGAGCGCGGGATCACCGTGGCCCGCTCCCTCGTCGGGAACTACGTCACCAGCCTGGACATGGCCGGCTGCACCCTCACCCTGTGCCGCGCCGACGAGGAGCTGCTGCGCCTCTGGGACGCACCGGTGAACACCCCGTCCCTGCGCTGGGGCTGCTGACCCCGCCCGCTCTCCCCCTCCCGACACTCTCCAGGAGCCCCTCTCCATGACCGCCACGCCCGCCACCCCGACGACCTCCACGACCCCGCCCGCCGCCCAGGCCCCCGCGCTGGACACGGCGTCGGACACGACGTTGGACACCGCCTGCTTCCGCCGCTGGATCACCGAGACCAACCGGCTCGTACGGCGGGACAGCGCGCGCCTCACCGAGCTGGACGCGGTCATCGGCGACGGGGACCACGGGGCCAATCTCGTACGGGGCTTCGGCGCCGTCGGCGCGGCCGTGGCCGAGCACCGGCCCGCCACCCCGGGGGCGCTGCTGACGCTGGCCGGCACCACCCTGACGAACACCGTGGGCGGTGCCTCCGGCCCGCTGTTCGGCACTGCCCTGCGCCGCACGGGCAAGGTGCTCGGCGACGCCGGGGCGCCGACCGTGGCGGAGCTGGGGGCCGCACTCGGGGCCGGGCTGAAGTCGGTGCAGAAACTGGGCGGCGCCGAGCTCGGCGACGCCACCCTGGTGGACGCCCTGGCTCCCGCGGTGACGGCGCTGGCCGAAGCCGCCGAGGCGGACCGGCCGCTGCGCGAGGCCCTGGACGAGGCCGTACGGGCGGCCCGCGCGGGCGCCGACGCCACCGAGCCGCTCGAAGCCCGCAAGGGCCGGGCCAGTTACCTCGGCGAGCGCAGCATCGGCCACCAGGACGCCGGGGCCAACTCCGTGGCCCTGCTCATGGAGGCGCTGCGCGCCGCGGTCGACGCACCCGAGGCCGAGCTCGTCACCGACGAGCCGGCCGCTGCCGAGGCTCCGGCGCAGAAGCAGGCGCAAGAGCAGGAGCCGGCACAGGAGCAGGAGCCGAAGACCCGTACCGGCCGTGTCGGCGTGGTGCTCGTCTCGCACAGCAAGGCGGTCGCGGAGTCCGTGGCCGCACTGGCGGGCGCGCTGCTCGGCTCGCTCGAGCCGGCTCCGCTGGCGGTGGCGGGCGGCACCCCCGACGGCGGGATCGGCACCAGCGCGGAGCTGATCACGGCCGCCGCCCGGTCGGTGGACGAGGGCCGGGGCGTGGCCGTGCTGTGTGACATGGGCAGTGCGGTGCTGACGGTGAACGCCCTGCTCGGCGAGGCGCCCTCGCAACTGCCCGACGGCGCACGGATCGTGGACGCGCCGTTCCTGGAGGGCGCCGTGGCCATCACGCTGACCTCGGCCATCGGCGGCGACCTCGATGCCGTCCTGGCCGCCGCCGAGGACGCGCGCGGCTACCGCAAGCGCTGACCCGGACGCCACGTGCCGGTGGGCTGGGAGACCTGGGAATCGCTGATGCGGTGGTTGAGGGAGGCCGGGCGGCTCTGAGCCGACCACAGTCGGCAGTCGGCCGTGGGCCGTGGGGCTTGTCGGCGGGGCTTGGTAGAACTGTTGTCGGACGACACCGCACGGCCGGGCACCACCACCCGCCATACCGTCAGGAGCTGGGCACATGACCATCGGGACCCACCTGAGCGAGCTCGGCGGCCTGCCCGTCTTCGACTTCCCGGGGCTCAAGGACACCCGCGCCCTGCCCGAGCCGGGCGCCGTGGCCTGGCGGATCTCGGTGGAGACCTACGGGGCCGAGGAGGAGTGGCAGCAGGCCTTCACCCGGTTCACCGAGGCCGTGGACACCCGGCAGGTGCGGGCCCTGATCGTGGGTGGCTGGTCCGACGCGTACGAGGACTCCAATGCCGGGATCGTCGGGGTACTCGCCGGGGCCGCCCCGGAGTTCCCCGTGCTGCGGGCGCTGTTCGTCGGTGACATCACCTTCGAGGAGTGCGAGATCTCCTGGATCCAGCAGTCGGACGTGGGCCCGCTGCTGCGGGCGTATCCCGCGCTGGAGGAGTTCGGGGTGCGCGGCGGCGAGGGCCTGGCCTTCCCGCCCGTCAGTCACGAGGCGCTGCGCGTGCTCCGCGTCGAAACCGGAGGACTGCCGCGGGAGGTGGTGCGCGGGATCGCCGCGAGCGAACTGCCCGCGCTCACCGATCTCGACCTGTGGCTCGGCACGCCCGATTACGGCGGCGACGCGGAGGCCGGCGATCTGGAGCCGTTCCTGACCGGTGAGCGGCTGCCGTCCCTGCGCCGGCTCGCGCTGCGCAACAGCGAGATCCAGAACGAGGTCGCCGCCGCGCTGGCCACCGCTCCGGTCGTCGAGCGGCTCGAGGTACTGGACCTCTCCATGGGGATCCTGGACGACCGGGGCGCCGAAGCGCTGCTGGCCGGCCGCCCGCTCACCCACCTCACCAAGCTCGACCTGCACCACCACTACGTCAGCGAGCCGCTCCGCGAGCGGCTCTGCGCGGCGCTCGCCCCGCACGGCGTGGAGGTCGACCTCGGCGACGTGCAGAGCCGGAACGGGAACGACAAGACCAAGTACCGCTACATCGCGGTGGCGGAGTGAGCCGTACGGCTCCCGCCGTGGACCCGGCCTTCGCCGCTCCCATCGCCGCGCCCGTGGCCGCGCCCGGTGCCGCGCCCCTCACCGCGTCCTTCGCCGTCGTCGGCAATCCGGGCAACCGCCGGGTCGCCCTCTTCCAGGACGCCGTGCGCGCCGCCGGGCTGCCCGAAGCGCGAGTGGTTCCGTGGCGGGACGTGCTGACCGGCCGGGCCGCCTTCCGGGCGGGCGAGTGCGTACGGATCGACTCGCCCGGCGAGGACCCCGAGGTGGAGCGGCTGCTGCGCGGGACCGCCGACACCACCCGGGTCGAGGGCACCGGACGCTGGTACCGCCGGTTCACCGAGGCCGTGCAGGCGGTGGCGCAGGGCGTGCGATCGGCCGGCGGCACGCTGACGTGCGACCCGGACGACCTCGCGGTGCTGTTCGACAAGCGGCTCTGCCATGGGGTGCTGACGGATGCCGGAACTCCCCTGCCGGCCTCCCCGACGTCGGGCCCGGACGCCGTCCGCGCACCGGTGCGCGGCTGGGAAGAGGTCCGGGCGGTACTCGCCCTCCCCGGCTACCGCCGGGCCTTCGTGAAGCTCGCGCACGGTTCCTCGGCCTCCGGGGTGCTCGCGGTGGAGACGGGTGCGGGCGGCCGGATCCGCGCCACCACCTCCGTGGAGCGGGCCCCTTCCGGGGCCCTGCACAACTCGCTGCGCCTGCGGCGGTACGAGGACGAGCGGGTGATCGGCGCCATCGTCGACGCCCTGGCCCCCGACGGCCTGCACATCGAGCGGTGGCTGCCGAAGGCATCCCAGCAGGGGCGCTCGGCCGATCTGCGGGTGGTCGTCATCGGCGGCCGGGCCACCCACGCGGTGGTCCGCACGGCCGCCGGTCCGCTCACGAACCTGCACCTCGGCGGTGCCAGAGGTGATCTCGGTGCGGCCATGGCCGCCGTGACGGCGGCGGGCGGCCGCTGGGAGACGGACGTACTCGCCGTCTGCGAGCGGGCGGCGGCCGCCTTCCCGCGCACGCTGTGCGTCGGGGTCGATCTGCTGCCCGCCCTCGGCTGGCGGAGCTTCGCCGTGGGCGAGGTCAACGCCTTCGGGGACCTGCTTCCCCGGCTGACGGGACTGCCCGGCTCGCCCGCCGAGGGCCAGGACACCTACGCGGCCCAAGTGGCCGCCGTACGACAGGAACAGCAGCATGCACCTGCCCCCGCCCGCCCCTGACCGGGCGCCTGACCCCGACCTCGAACCCGAACCCGAACCCGACATGAACGAGGTCGTCGGCCGCGACGACCTGCTGCTCGTCACCCTCGACACGCTGCGCCACGACGTGGCCGCGCGGCTGGCCGCCGAGGGACGGATCCCGAACCTGGCCGCGCACCTGCCCGGCGGGGTGTGGGAGCGGCGGCACGCGCCGGGGAGTTTCACCTACGCCTCCCACCAGGCCATGTTCGCGGGCTTCCTGCCCACCCCCGACGGGCCCGGCCCGCATGCGCGGCTGTTCGCCGCCCGGTTCCCGGGCAGCGAGACCACCGCCGGGCGCACCTGGGTCTTCGACACTCCGGATCTGGTGTCGGGGCTGGCCGGGGCGGGCTACCGGACCGTGTGCGTGGGCGGCGTCGGCTTCTTCAACAAGGCGGCCGCGCTGGGCTCCGTACTGCCCGGGATGTTCCAGGAGTCGCACTGGGAACCGGAGTTCGGGGTGGCGTCACCGACCTCCTTCGAGGCCCAGGTGACCCGCGCCGAGCAGGTCGTCGCCGGACTGCCGCAGGACCGGCGGCTGTTCCTCTTCCTGAACGTGTCGGCGATGCACCAGCCCAACTGGTTCCACTCCCCCGGGGCGACCGCGGCGGACGGCGACTCCTGGGAGACGCACGCGGCCGCACTGGAGTACGTCGACCGGCACATCGGGCGGCTCTTCGACGTGATGCGGTCGCGGCGCCGCTGCTTCGCGATCGTCTGCTCCGACCACGGGACCACGTACGGGGACGACGGGTACACGGGGCACCGGCTCGCCCACGAGGCGGTCTGGACGGTCCCGTACGCACAGTTCCACCTGAACCACGAGGAGCCCGGCCCCCGATGACCCCCATAGCCCCCATAGCCCCTATAGCCCCTATAGCCCCTATGAACGGCCCTACCCCCTACGAGAATTACGTCTACGCCTACCCGCACAAGACGGCGTACCGCGAGCTGCCCGAGCCCGCCGAGCTGAGCCGGGAGTGGGCACGGCAGCCCAAGGACGCCCTTTCCCTCTACCTCCACATTCCCTTCTGCGAGGTGCGCTGCGGGTTCTGCAACCTCTTCACCCGCATCGGCGCACCGGAGGGTCTGACCACGGCCTATCTCGACGCGCTGGAGCGGCAAGCGACCGCGGTCCGGGGCGCGTTGGGCGACGAGGAGCCCGTGCGGTTCACGGCGGCGGCCTTCGGCGGCGGGACGCCGACCTTCCTGATGGCGTCCGAGCTGGAGCGGCTCTGCGACATCGCGGAGAAGCGCGCGGGCGCTGATCTGCGGGCGGTGCCGCTGTCCGTGGAGGCCTCGCCGGCCACGGCGACGGCGGACCGGCTCACCGTGCTGGCCGACCGGGGTACGACCCGGCTCAGCCTGGGCGTGCAGAGCTTCGTGCCCGCCGAGGCGCGTTCGGCCGTGCGTCCGCAGAAGCGGGCGGACGTGGAGGCGGCGCTGGCCCGGGTCCGGGACGCGGCGATACCGGTCCTGAACATCGACTTGATCTACGGCATCGACGGGCAGACGGAGGAGAGCTGGCGCTACTCGCTGGACGCGGCCCTCGCCTGGCGCCCGGAGGAGCTCTACCTCTACCCGCTCTACGTGCGCCCCCTGACGGGCCTGGGGCGCAGGCCGGGCGAGTCCACGGCCGCCGGGTGGGACGAGCAGCGACTGCGGCTGTACCGGGCCGGGCGCGACCACCTGCTGGCCGCCGGGTACGAGCAGGTGTCGATGCGGATGTTCCGCCGGGCGGACGCGCCCGCGGAGGGCGCCGACCAGGACATCGAGCCGGGCGCCTGCCAGACCGACGGCATGATCGGCCTCGGCTGCGGGGCCCGCTCGTACACGGCCGGGCTCCACTACTCCTTCGACTACGCGGTCGGCATGAGCGAGATCCGCGGCATCATCGACGACTACGTGAGCCGCCCCCAGGAGGACTTCGCACGGGCCGAGCACGGCCGCCGGATCGACGCGGAGGAGGCCCGGCGCCGACACCTGCTGCAGTCCCTGCTCCAGGCGCGCGGGATGCCGGTGAGCGAGTACCGGGAGCGGTTCGGGAGCGGTCCGTGGGAGGACTTCCCGGCGGAGCTGGCGGCCTTCGCGGAGCGCGGCTGGCTCGTGGACGACGCGGAGCTGCTGCGGCTGACCCCGGAGGGGCTGGCGCACTCGGACGCGGCGGGCCCGGCACTGTTCTCGGCGGACGTACGGGCCACGATGGCCGCGTACGAGCGCAAGTGACGGGGGCGCAGGCGCAGGCCTCGGGGCCGCCGATGGACCTGACCGTGCTCTACCGGGGCCCGCTGTCCTCCTGCGACTACGACTGTCCCTACTGCCCGTTCGCCAAGCGGCGGGACGGCCGGGAGCTGCTGGCGGCAGACCGGGCCGCCCTGGAGCGGTTCGCCGGCTGGGCCGCCGGGAACAGCGGCGACCGGCTGTCCGTCCTGTTCACCCCGTGGGGCGAGGGCCTGGTCCGCTCCTGGTACCGGCGCGCCCTGGTGGAGCTGTCGCACCTGCCGCACGTGCGCCGGGTCGCGATCCAGACCAACCTGAGCGGCCGCACCGGATGGACCGCCGAGGCCGACAGGGACACGCTCGCGCTCTGGTGCACGTACCACCCGGGGCAGACCCCGTACGACCGCTTCCTGGGCAAGTGCCGGGAACTGGCCGCCGCCGGGGTGCGGTTCAGCGTGGGCGTGGTCGGGCTGCCGGAACACCTCGCGGAGGCCCGCCGGCTGCGCACCGCGCTGCCGCCCGAGGTGTACCTGTGGGTCAACGCGGCGGAGGGGCACGCGTACACCGATCCGGAGGCGGCCGACTGGACCGCCCTGGACCCGCTCTTCCCGTTCAGCCGCCACCCGCACCGCTCGGCGGGCCTGCCCTGCCGCACGGGCGCCTCGGTGATCTCGGTGGACGGCGCCGGCACGGTCCGCCGCTGCCACTTCGTCAAGGCGGAGCTGGGCAACCTCTACGACGGCTCCTACCGGGCCGCCCTGCGCCCGCGCGCCTGCCCCCTGGCGGTCTGCGACTGCCACATCGGCTACGTCCACCTGGAGACGCTCCCGCTCTACGACGTCTTCGCGGGCGGCGTCCTGGAGCGGATCCCGGCGGCGGTCAGCTCGGTCATCCCGTGACACGGGGGCGCGGCGGATGGGCAAAGCGGAGGGAAATTTACCTGCGGTCACCCGCGGTCACCCGCGGTTCTCGCACATCGTGATCGCTCAGCGTTTACGCGGCGTTAACGGCCCATGCAGTCGGCGGCGGGCCGACCGAACGACGGAATCCGCAGGTGAACAGCTCTTGACCTGCGGATCTCGCAGAGATTCCATTCGGCCCGGGAGCCCCCGAACCAGACGTGCCCACCACCGCCTCGGAGGCGATACCGCTCCCGCACTCACTCACCGCATCTGCCGATCGGAACACCGCACCGATGTCTGACACGATCAGCGCCCCTCAGGCCCTCTCCCCCGCCACCGGTCCCGTGCCCCAGAAGCTCAAGCGTTCCATCGGCGTCGTCGGCGGAACCCTGCTCACCCTCTCGTGCGTGACGCCGGCCTCGACCCTCTTCGTCGTGGTCCCGGACCTCTTCTCCAGCCTCGGCACCTGGACCGCGCTCACCATCGCCATCGGCTCCCTGCTCTGCATCGGGGTCGCGTTCTGCTACTCGGAGCTGGGCACCCTGATCCCCAGCGCCGGCGGCGAGTACGCGATGGTGTCCACCCTGTCCGGCCGGCTCGCCGGCTGGCTGGTCTTCGTCCTGTCCCTGCTGGTCGTGATGATCGTGCCGCCCGTGATCGCCATGGGCACCGCCGACTACCTCGCCCCCGTCATCGACGTACCGGCCCCGGCCGCCGGGGCCGCCGTGATGCTGCTCGCCACCCTCGCCGGTCTCCTCGACCTGCGGGCCAACGCCTGGATCACCGGCATCTTCCTCGTCCTGGAGGTCGTGGCCGCCGGGCTCGTCGCCGTACTCGGCTTCGCCCACAGCGAGCGGGGCGCCGGCGCCCTCGTGCACGGCACGGTCGCGGCGGAGGGCGGCGGTACTTCCACCGTCACCGCGATGATGGTCGTCTCCGGGCTCGCCATCGCCCTCTTCGTCACCCAGGGCTTCTCGACGGCCGTCTACCTCTCGGAGGAGCTGGAGAACCCGCGCCGCAACGTCCCGCGGACCGTGCTGGCCACCCTCGCCATCTCCGCCGCCGTGATCCTGGTCCCCGTCATCGCCATCACCCTGGGCGCCCCCGACCTGGAGGCCCTGACCTCCGGCGACCTCGGCACCATGGTGACCGCCTGGTCCAACTCGGCCGTCGGCACCTTCGTCAGCCTCTGCGTGGCCCTCGCCATCGTCAACGCCGGCATCGTCATGGTCATCCAGAACTCCCGGGTGCTGTTCGCCTCCGCCCGCGACAAGGCCTGGCCCGCGCCCGTCAACTCCGCGCTCTCGCGGCTCGGCCGGTTCGGCTCCCCGTGGGTGGCCACCCTGCTCGTCGGCATCCCCGGCGCGGCGATGTGCTTCGTCAACCTGGACACCCTCTACGGGGTCACCGGCGTCTCGGTGACCGGCATGTACCTGCTGGTCGCCGTGGCCGCCCTGTCCAGCCGCCGCGGGGCGCACCGCGAGACGGCCGCCTGGCGGATGCCGCTTTGGCCCGCCGTCCCGGTCGTGCTGATCCTGGTGTTCGCGTACATCCTCACCCAGCAGGAGACCCAGTACCTGCTGTGGACCGGCGGGATCACCGCCGTCGCCACCGTGTACTGGGCGCTGCACCTGCGCCCGCACAAGGACACCCGCTGGCTGGTCACCCTCCCGGTGGACGAGGACGACCCGGCGCCGGCGCCGGCTGCCTCCGTGTAGCAGTCGACCGGCAGAGGTACGCAGAGGTGCCTGGGAGAGGCGCCTAGTGCAGGTGCGGGGCCACGGGTGCACATCCCGTGGCCCCGCACCTCTTCGCGTACCGCCGTCCCGAATGGTGGAACGGGTGTCTCGCCCGCCCCGCCCCTTCGTCTATGCTCCGCGTCCGGCCCGCCGGTCCCGCCTCTCGAAGGAGCCCGTTCGCCATGAGCCGCAGCCCCGCCCTCCTCGACGTCAGCCAGGCCCACGCCCGTCACGCCGAGTTCCGGATCGTCGATGTCCGCACTCCGGGCGAGTACGCCTCCGGCCACCTCCCCGGCGCGCTGAACATCCCCCTCGACCGGCTCGGCCGCTCGCTGCCCGAGCTGCGCCTGGCCGCGCAGGAGCAGGAACTGCTGCTGGTGTGCGCCTCGGGGACCCGCTCGGAGAACGCGGCCCGGACCCTGGCCGGGCACGGCATCGCGGCCACCAGCCTGACCGGCGGCACCACCTCGTGGTCGGCGCACGGGCATCCGCTCGACTACCCCGCCCAAGGGCCCCGCCGGGTCTGGGCCATGGAGCGTCAGGTCCGGTTCACCGCGGGCTCGCTCGTCCTCCTCGGCCTGCTCCTCGGCCTGCTGGTGCACCCGGCGTTCGAGCTGCTCAGCGCCGGGATCGCGGCCGGGCTGGTCTTCTCCGCCCTCACCGACACCTGCGGCATGGCCGTGGTGCTCGGCCGGCTGCCCTTCAACCGCGGCCGGTAGGGGGCACTGCGCCCGGCCCGGCCGGCGCGCCCGGACCTTGCACCTGGCCCGCCACCAGGCTGCTCCCGCCCAGGGTGAGCGCGGTGTTCACCAGGCCGACGTGGCTGAACGCCTGGGGGAAGTTGCCGAGTTGGCGTCCCGATACGGGGTCGTACTCCTCGGCGAGGAGTCCCACGTCGTTGCGTACGGCCAGCAGGCGATCGAAGAGCTCCCGCGCCTCCTTCTCCCGGCCGGTCAGGTGCAGGGCGTCGGTCAGCCAGAACGAGCAGGCGAGGAAGGCGCCTTCGTCGCCGGGCAGGCCGTCCACCGAGAGCCCCTCGGTGCTGTAGCGGCGGAGCAGGCCGCTGCGGCCCAGTTCCTCGCGCACCGCGTCGACCGTGCCGGTGACACGGGGGTCGTCGGGCGGCAGGAAGCCGACGCGCGGGATGAGGAGGGTGGCGGCGTCCAGTTCGCGGGAGCCGTAGTACTGGGTGAAGGTGCGCCGCTCCGCGTCGTAGGCGTTCTCGCACACGTCGCGGTGCACCGCCTCCCTCATGGCGCGCCAGCGGTGCACGTCGCCGGGCAGTTTCGGGTTGAGTTCGAGGGTGCGCACGGCCCGGTCGGCGGCGACCCACGCCATGACCTTGGAGTGCGTGAAGTGGCGGCGCGGGCCGCGCACTTCCCACAGCCCCTCGTCGGGGCGGTGCCAGTTCTGCTCCAGGAAGTCGAGGAGCGCGAGCTGGATCTTCCAGGAGTGCCACTCGGCGGGGAGTCCGGCGGAGCGGGCCACGTACAGGGAGTCGAGGACCTCTCCGTACACGTCGAGCTGGAGCTGGTCGACGGCCGCGTTGCCGACACGGACCGGCGCGGAGCCCGCGTACCCCTTCAGCCAGGGCAGCTCGGTCTCCGGGATGCGCCGCTCGCCGCCGATCCCGTACATGATCTGCAGGTCGGCCGGGTCGCCCGCGACGGCCCGCAGCAGCCACTCCCGCCAGGCGCGGGCCTCGTCGAGGTACCCGGTGGCCACCAGCGAGCCGAGGGTGAGGGTGGAGTCGCGCAGCCAGCAGTAGCGGTAGTCCCAGTTGCGGACGCCGCCGAGGTCCTCCGGCAGGGAGGTGGTCGCAGCGGCGGCGATTCCGCCGGTCGGGGCGTAGGTGAGGGCCTTGAGGGTGATCAGGGACCGGACCACCGCCTCCCGGTAGGGGCCCTCGTACGTGCACTGCGCGGTCCATTCCTGCCAGTCGGCGAGGCTCTGCTCCAGGGCGGCGTACGGGTCCAGCGGCTCCGGGCGCGGCTCGTGCGAGGGGTGCCAGGTGAGCACGAAGGCGACGCGCTCGCCGGCGGCGACCGTGAACTCGGAGCGGGTGCTCATGCCCTCGCCCCACGTGTGCACGGAAGGTTCGCTGCGCAGCCACGCGGCGTCGGGTCCGGCGACGGCGACCCGGTCGCCCTCGCGGTTGCCGCCGCGCCGGACCCAGGGCACGACGTGCCCGTAGTCGAAGCGCAGGCGCAGGGTGCTGCCCACGGTCGATTCGCCGGTGAGTCCTTCGACGATCCGCATCAGGTCGGGCGCGGTGTCGCGCTGCGGCATGAAGTCGATGACCTTGAACGAGGCGCCGTCCTCGGTCTCCCAGAAGGATTCGAGGACGAGCGTGCCGTCGACGTAGGCGCGGCGGGTGCAGCGCGCGGTAGCGGAGGCGGCGGCCGGGGCGATGCGCCAGTGGCCGTTCTCCTCGTCGCCGAGCAGAGCGGCGAAGCAGGCGCCCGAGTCGAAGCGCGGCAGGCACAGCCAGTCGATGGACCCGTCGCGGCCGACCAGCCCACTGGTCATCAGGTCGCCGATGAGTGCGTAGTCTTCGATGGGTTGTGTCATTTAGGGCAATTTCCCCCGAATGCCCGCACTCAATCAGCCCGTACGGGTCCCCGCGCCGCGCCGAGCCGCGCCGCCCCGGGGACGGCTCGGCTGGACGGCCCCGCTCTACGACCCAGCTCGACGGCCCAGCTCGACGGCCCCGCTCGACGGCTCAGTTCCGTACGAGGAGCAGCACGCCCGCGGTCACGACGCCGAGGCCGACCGCGAGGGCGCCGTGGGCGAGGCGGTGGCCCCGCAGGAAGGGCAGGAAGCGGTCGGCGGCGTACCGGCCGGGGCCGGTGAGCGCGAGGGCGGCGGCGCCGGCGGTGAGCAGGAGCTCGTACTCGATGCCCTGCGGGGCGAAGAAGGAGCCGGCACCGTGCACGGCGATGGCGTTGATCATGGTGCCGACCAGAGCGGCGCCCGCCAGCGGCGTGAGCAGCCCGAGGACGAGGCCGAGCCCGCCGAGGGTCTCGGTCAGGCCGGCGAGGACGGCCATGGCGTCACCCGCCGGGTAGCCGCTGGCGGTGAAGAACTGCCCGGTGCCGCTGATACCGCCGCCGCCGAACCAGCCGAAGAGCTTCTGGGTGCCGTGGGCGGCCATGGTCAGGCCGAGGACCACGCGCAGGAGGAGGAGGCCGACGTCGTGGGCGGGGGTGGACGGGGCCAGGGCGCCCGAGGTGCGCGCGAGGGGCGCGGCCGGTTCACCGGCCCGCGGCTTCGGCGTGGTGGCGGACGAGCTGGTCACGGGGCTGGTCATGGGGGGTCCTTCCGGTCGGCGGCCCAAGGAGGAGGTTCGTTCAAATTCAAACAACCTCCCCGACCCTAGCTCCACATCCACCGCTGATTCAAATTGGAACCTCACGTGTAGCCTGGATCCATGGCTGAGACGAAATGGCTGGACGACCGCGAGATGCGGGCCTGGGAGGGGTTCCTGGCCGCTTCCGCCCTGGTCAACCGCCGCCTCGATCAGCAGCTCAAGGACGATTCCGGACTCTCCCACCCGCAGTACGAGATCCTCGTACGGCTGGCCAGGGCGCCGGAGGGCGAACTGCGCATGACGGAGCTCGCCAACGGACTGGTCAACTCCAAGAGCGGCCTGACCTACCAGGTCACCCAGATGGAGAAGGCGGGCCTCGTCCGCCGCCGCACCTGCCCCTCCGACGTCCGGGGGATCTACGCCGTGCTCACCGAGACGGGCCGCGCCCGGCTGACGGAAGCCGCACCCGGGCACGTGACCACGGTCCGGGAGGTCCTGGTGGACGTCCTCACCCCCGAACAGCTCGACGTGCTCGCGGACGGGCTCGGCGAGGTCAGCCGCCGGCTCCGGACCCAAGGCGCCTGATGGACGCGACGACGCTCTGGCTCATCGTGGCCGCGGTGGTGGCGGCCGGCCTGGCGGTCACCGCGGCCGTGCTCCTCGTACGGGTCTTCGCGGCCCGCCGGCTCCTGCGCGACGCGGGCATCCCCCTGCGCGACAAGGCCCTGTTCTGGGCGGCCGTGGCGTACACGATCTCCCCGGTGGACCTGATCCCGGACCCGGTCTACCTGGACGACATCGGCATCCTGCTCCTGGCCCTGCGCTCCCTGCACGCGGCGGCCTCGGCAGCCCGCACGCCCAAGGAACTCGACGCGACGTAGCGACATCCGCGCCCGTCGGCTCAACTGACCCCGCGCGGGCGGAACTGGACGCTGATGCGGGGGCCGACCGGGCGGGCCGTCTTGGGGACGGCGTGTTCCATCGTGCGCTGGCAGGAGCCGCCCATCACCACCAGGTCGCCGTGGCCCAGGGGGAGGCGGAGCAGGGTGGCGCCACCGTCGCGGGGGCGCAGAACCAGGTCGCGGGGGTCACCCACCGAGAGAATCGCGACCATCGTGTCCTCAGTGGCGGAGCGCCCGGTCCGGTCGCCGTGCCAGGCGACGCTGTCGCGGCCGTCACGGTAGAGGCACAGGCCCGCCGTGACGAAGGGTTCGCCCAGCTCGGGGGCATAGTGACGGCTCAGCGCGGCCCGAGCCCCGGCAAGAACGGGGTGCGGCAGCGGGTCGGCCTCGCCGTAGTGCGCCAGCAGGCGCGGGACCGCCACCTCCCGCTCGTACATCTGCCGCCGCTCGGCATGCCACGGGACGTCGACCGCAAGCCGCTCGAACAGCGCATCGGCGCCCGCCAGCCAGCCCGGCAGATGATCCGCCCAGGCACCGGCGCCCAGCTCCGTACGCCGGACGCCCACCAGCGGGCCGAGGCGGATCTCGTCACCTTGATCGAAGAGCGAGCCCTGGAGTGCGTGCATGGGTCCAGCGTAACGCGCGATTCGAACACCTGCACGAGTAAATCGACTCGCTCACTTCTTCTTACGAAATGTCCCGTGTAATCGGTCGAGGGCTTCCGTCACCAGCGGCAATTGGTCTGACTGCTCCTGACGACCCGTGACGCGTTTGCCCCGTCTCACGAGATCCGGCCTCCATCTCGCCTGACCTTGCCCGATTCGCACACAAGGGACCGGGTCAGGCGAGACAGCCAAGGTCAGCCCCTGCGTCCGAACACCGGCCCCAGGGAGGAGCGAACCAGGTCGGTGGCACGCTGGGGCGAACACTGGCGGTGGTCAGCTCGGCCGCAGCCGTGGCATGTGTTGCAGACGCCGTCGACCCGACACGAGCAAGCCACCGGCGGCGATGGGGAGGTAGTACGCCTTTCTGCCGTAGCCTTCGCACTGAGGACGTGGCAGTGCACCGGAGCGATTCGGTAACGCACGGGCAGGAGAGTGCGGGGCGGTCATCACTCCACCCCCACCCCACGTGGAACTCGGCGCGGGCAGTGCGTGAGGCGGCGGAGCGGACGGCAGCAGCACTGCGGCGCAGGCCGGACCTCGCCGCCGAGGCCACCCGCACCTCCAACCGGATACGCGGCCTGCTCACTCAGTTCCACCCCTCGCTGGAGCGCGTGCTCGGCCCGCGACTGGACCACCCCGCCGTCACCTGGCTCCTCGAGCCCTACGGATCCCCGGCTGCGCTGCGCAAGGCAGGCCGCCGCAGACTCGTCGAACTCATCCGATCCAAGGCCCCGCGGATGGCACAGAGGCTGATCGACGAGGTCTTCGACGCTTCGACGAGCAGACCGTCGTCGTTCCCGGCACGGGCACGCTCGACATCGTGATCCCGTCGCTGGCCGCCTCACTCGCCGCGGTCCATGCCCAGCGCCGGGCACCGGAAGCCCAGATCAGCACCCTGCTGGAGGGCCACCCTCTTCACCAGGTCCTGACCTCGATGCCGGGAGTCGGAGTCAGGACGGCTGCCGTCCTGCTGGTTACCGTCGGCGACGGGACCGGCTTTCCAAGTGCCGCCCACCTCGCCTCATACGCCGGCCTCGCCCCCCACCTACAAGTCGTCGGGCACCTCGATCCACGGCGAACACGCACCCCGCGGCGGAAACCGGCAGCTCAAACCTCCACCGTCAGCCTCGCCGCATGAACACCGCAAACACCCGCATACCCGTCACCACGTCCTTGACGAAGAACATAGAGGCACCCCCCAGGCGGCCCGCCGGTAACCATCCACCCCATCACGACCGAGGGTTCCCAGGCAAGCGCTCTCCGTAACCGCTCCCTGGCTCTTTGGCCGAGAGTGCATGCCCCACCCAGGTTGAGCACTGCTTGCCGTGGCATGGCCAGTCCCGGAGTTTCAAGGCACGGCCACGGATGGGAGATGCGCGCCAGAGCGGCCTGCTCAAGCTGTGGGACTGCCATCGAGACGGTCCTGAGTTCTGCGAGGGGTGGACCCGCGAGTTCGTCTCGAACTCTTATCCAGGGTGCCCAGCAGGTGTAAGGCAAGTCAGGCAAGTAATCCGGAGCGAACTTGCCTGACTGATATCCAAGGGTCTGTTAGGCAATTTCGTGGTGTCGGTGCCATCGCGCGCAGTCGGCAGCCCAGTCGGCTCGGGTCCGTTGGAGTGCTTGGTACAGCCGCTCGGCAGGTACCTCGAAGGCGCGTTCGTCCTCAGGCTTTCGGATGCTGGGCCGCCGGCGTAGCGAGGTCGTGTCGGACATTCCGCAAGACCGCCGCCGTCGTCGTCATCATCGCGAAGTCCGCCGGGCGCAGGGTCTTCGGCCCCGCCACGGCAGACGTCCGTCTCGCTTGCCTTCTTGCGCGTCAGTCCGGCAGCCAGTGCAGCTCGTGCGCCAGGGTCTTGGCGACGGCACGGATGCGGCGGTGTAGTGGCGACTGCTCGCGTGGGAGGACCAGATGGAACGTCAGGCTGGGCGCGCCCCGCAGCGGTCGCCAGGTGAGACCGGCCGGTTGTGCCGGGGCCGCGGTTTCTCCGGCCGGGGCGAGGGTGGCCCCGTCGCGCAGGTCGCGCTGAGACATGTCGAAAGCGACTGCGAGCGTGTGGAATCGGGGGTGTGGTCGGGTGTCTTGGAACAGTGCGGACAGCTGATCGTGGATCACGGGGTTGGCCGCACGGTCCGGGATTCGCAGCGGATACGCGGCCGCGTCGGCGATCTCGATCTCCGGGCGTTCGGCCAGCGGATGGTGCTGCGCCAGCTGGACCCCGATGCGCTCACGCCGCAGCAGGAACCGGCGCACGCCACGGCCCGGCTGCTCACCGCGGGTGATCCCGGCATCGATGCGGCCGTCGGCGACCGCGGGAGAGATCTCCGGTGTCGCCATCGGGACCGCGCCGACCTCGAGTCCGCTGTTGCCGCGAATCAACCTGTCCACCAGGGCCGGTGCCGTCTCGGCCCCGGCGCTGAGGCTGTATCCGATGCGCAGCGTGCCCAGTTCACCGGCCGCCGCGCTCCGGGCGGTGTCCCACGCCCGGTCCAGCGCCGCCAGCGCGGGCGGCGCGGACTCCGCCAAAGCCGCACCGGCCGTGGTCAATACGACGCTACGTGTGTTGCGGACCAGCAGGGCCGTACCGAGTTCCGCCTCCAATCGGCGCATCCGGGCGCTGAGTGCGGGCTGTGCGATACCGATCCGTGCGGCCGCGCGGGTGAAGTTCAACTCCTGTGCCAGCACCAGGAAGTACCGCAGGCTCACCGTATCCGGCGCCAAGTGCCCCCCTGCCGATTGATAACGATCCGTTCTGAGCCTATCCCGTACCGGTCTTTCCCTCGACCGCACATCAAGCCCTAACCTGCGCATGCCGGGATCGATCGATCTGAGTGTCAATTCGAAGTCAGACGTGTCCGGCCGAACACAGGAGGTTTCCATGGCCAAGGGCTACTGGGTCAGTGTCTACCCCGCCATTTCCGACCCTGAGAGGCTGACTGCCTACGACAAGCTGGCCGGTCCGGCTGTCCAGGCTGGGGGCGGGCGCGTCCTGTCCCGCCTCCTGTCCCTTGGCGGTCGAGTCGTCGCCCACGAGGCCGGACTCACGCAACGCGTCGTTCTGATCGAGTTCGACAGCTTTGAACAGGCCGTCGCGGCATACGAGAGCGAGGCATACCAGAAGGCGCTGGTGGCCCTCCCCGACGGCTTCGAGCGCGACTTCCGCATCATCGACGGCATCGACTGACCGGCAGGCCCAGCCATCGCTGAGCATCCGTCACCTGATACGCACACGGTGCTGAACGACGACTCACGAGACGAGTTCGAAGCCATGCCCCGCGTCCCAGTTCGTCGTCGACGTCCTCGACGGCCTGGTCCCTGTGGGCGGCTCGCCGCGCTACCCAACGTCGAGTAACTTCCTGACTTGCCCGACTTGCCTGACACGCAATCAAGCTCTGACCTGCCACAACGGCGATTCACCCTAGATAAGAGCCGAGGGCGAGGGATCCGGGCCTGCGTACGTCGTCGCCGCGTGGAGATGCGCCTCCACCGGGCCCAGGTGCTGGTCGTGGGCGAGGACGATCTCGTCTGCGAGGTTGAGGATGCGGATGTTCCCGCCGGAGAACTGAACGGTGATGCCGGTGGCGAAGTCGAGAGCACCTGGCGGCAGGCCCGCCGCTCACGTCGCCTTCGGCCAGAAGTCGATCGTGTACCGCTCCACCCCCCTGCGCAGTGCCTTCGCTACGTGTCGCCCTCTCGACCTCGGCTCTGCCCGCGCAGGTCACGCGGACCCGCCACAGTCCGGCCCGCCCCAGCCGGATCAGCTGATCGGAGCGCCCCGGTTCCCCACACCGCCACATCGCCCGTGACCGACTCGTAGTCGACCTCGGCCTGCTCGTCCCAACCAGCAGCCTCCGCGTCGGGCTCGCCGTCCCAGACACGCGTGACTACCGCGGCAGTGTGCGTGTGACCTGCGCTGAACAGGTCGAACCGACGCACGTGCTGTTGCAGGAACACCCCCCGCTCAAAGCCGTCGGGATACGGCACGGGCACCACGCTGTCGTCCGATTCCTGGAACCCGAACGACCTGAACGCAACCTCGGCATCCAACGCCTGCTGCCCCAACAACGCAGCCATAGCTCCTCCAGCCCCGAGCCCCGCAGGCCCCCTCGGACCCTACCCGTGACGGTAGGACAGGCCGCTCCGTTACGCCTGTCGCCAACCTGGTCCGTGAGGCCTCTGGGTAGATTGTGCGGACGGCCTTGCCGCGAAGTGGTGGCGGCCTCGTGGTCGTGGCGGATGCCTGTGGTGCCCCGGGCAGCGGATTCCTAGAGATAGAGCGGCGACGTCCGGCGTCCTCGCGCATACACCCGCACCACTGGGGAGGGAACGTCTTGATCTACTACGGAATGGACTGGGCGGAGAAGACTCACGACGTCGCCCTCGTCGACGACAGCGGCCAACTCCTGGCCAAACGGCACATCACCGACGACGCGGCCGGCTACAAGATCCTGCTGGACCTGCTGGACCTGCTCGCCGAATACGGCGACACCACCTGGCGGTAGCTATACGAGAACAGGGCCGTCACGGTGGCGGCGGCCGCCGACCGTGTCTCGGCGAAAAATGATTGAGCCGGCAACCTTTCCGCTCTGAGTGGCCACTTAGGGGTGTACCGACGAGGGCAAGCCGTGGTCAGCGGCGCTACGCCCTCTGTGTCAACACCCGATCGGAGCATTACGTGTCATCAGAAGACCCGAGATCCGCCGAGCAGCCGATGCCTCGGGGTCGCACGCCCCGCCGTAGCCGAATGCGCCTCCGCTTTGTCGCGGGGGCGGTGGCGGTGCTCGCCGCCTCGGCCGGTGTCGGCGTCCTGGCGCCCAGCGCGGGCGCCGCGTCGACCGTCGGCATCAGTGTGAATGCCGGTACCTCCTTGGGCACGGTGCCCAGCAGTGGTGTCGGCCTCAACACGGGCTTCGGCGACGAGCACATGGGGGGCGCCAAGGTGACATCGCTGATGAAGGCCGCGGGAGTTCGGCAGCTGCGGTATCCCGGCGGCTCCGGCGCGGACGACTACCACTGGAAGACCCACACCTCCGGCGACGGCAGCGGCTGGATCCCCTCCAACACCAACTTCGACCGCTTCATGGCCACCGCGAAGAAGGTCGGCGCCCAGCCGATCCTGACCGCGAACTACGGTTCCGGCACCCCCCAGGAAGCCGCCGACTGGGTCAAGTACGCCAACGTCGACAAGGGTTACGGCGTGAAGTACTGGGAGATCGGCAACGAGGTCTACGGCAACGGGCACTACGGCAACGGCAAGGGCTGGGAAACCGACACGCACGCCGACAAGAGCCCGAAGGAGTACGGAAAGAACCTGGTCGCCTACTCGAAGGCGATGAAGGCCGTGGACCCGAAGGTGAAGATCGGAGCGGTGCTCACCACCCCCGGCTTCTGGCCGGACGCGGAAAAGGCTCCCGGTGACAGCGCCGACTGGAACAACACGGTGCTCTCCATCGCGGGAAGCTCGATCGACTTCGTCATCGTCCACTGGTATCCGGGCGGCACGACCACGGCCGACCTGCTGAACACCCCCTCCCGGATCGCCGGTGTCACGTCCTCGCTGCGCTCGCTGATCGCCAAGTACGCGGGCTCGCGCGCTGCTTCGGTGGAGATCGCGGTCACCGAGACCGACACCGTCTTCTCGCCCGTCTTGACCAGTCAGGCCGCAGCCCTGTTTGCGCCGGACACCTACATGACCTGGTTCGAGCAAGGCGCCACCCACGTGGACTGGTGGAACCTGCACAACGGCTCGGGCGAAGCACCCACCACCGTCAACGGCGAGACCGACTACCAGGACGGGGGCATTCTCTCCGCTGGAACCTGCGCCGGGGGGAAGTGCGAACCGCCGCGCGACACGCCCTTCCCCACCTACTGGGGCATCCGCGCGCTGACCGCACTGGCGCAGCCTGGCGACACCATGGTCAAGTCGTCCTCGGGCAACTCGTCGGTCACTGTGCACGCGGTGCGGAGCAGCAACGGCGGGCTGAACGTCATGCTGACCAACAAGAGCCCGCAGAACGCGGCGCAGGTGTCGCTCTCGTACGCCGGGTTCACCCCGGCCGCAGGGGCGGTCACGACCGTTTCGTATGCCAAGGGAGGCACCGCCCTGACGACGGCGAAGCGGGGCACGGCGGTCGCACAGACGCTGCCGCCGTACTCGATCACGACTCTTCAGCTGAAGCCCGCGTCGGGGACTGCCGGCGCTGACAAGCCGACGCCCGCCCCCACGCCGACCGCCCCCGCGCCGGTTGTCTCCGCCTCCGGCACGACCGGCACCCGTGCGCAAGGGCAGATCGGCGCACCCGTCGGCCAGGCGACCCCGAGCAGCACGTCCGGCGACCTGGCTTCCACCGGAGCGAGCAACGCTGTTGTCACGTACAGCGCCCTCGGTGGCCTGCTGGTCATCGCTGTCGGCGGCTTGCTGGTGCTTCGCGGACGTCGCCGCAGGGGTTTGCACGGGAAGTGAGATTGCGTGAGTGACTGACGGCCCGGCAGCAACGTCACCCACCCGTGGCATGCGCGCCGGGCCGTCGGCCTCCGCGCCGACGTCGGCGGTCAGGAAACGAGCAAGGCCCGGGTCGTTGACCTGGACCTGGCCTACCTCGGCACCGGTCCCGACCGTGGGGCGGCCCACGGGCCGCGTTCCGGGAACATCTGGTGGGCGAGGGTGTGGCGGTGGCTCGTAAGACCACCACCGCGGCGTACGACGGTTACTACCGCTGCTCGTTCGCGGGTACGACCACCACCCCGCGGTCTCCGCGGCCGGTGACTACATCGACGTGCAGTAAGAATCTTCTTCCCGTAAGTGCACAACCATTTACGGGAGTCGCATGTCTGTTCTGTGGAGTCAGGAGACTCCACAGAACCCTTGGGGCGCATGGGTGACCTTCTCACCCGTGCGCCTCCGTGTCCCTAGGGGAAAAGAATGCGTATTCGTGCCACTGTGGCTGCCGTTGCCGGCGCCCTGGCCCTGTCCGCCCTCGCCGTGCCGTCCGCGCAGGCGGCCACGGACAGTGAAGGCGACACGAAGATCACCAAGGTGGTTGTCAACGGCGGCAAGAACGTTGCGGTCGGTACCAGCACCGCGAAGACGTTCTCCGTCTCCGTGACCGCCACGGACGACTCCGGTATCGCGGGCCTCGACGACGACCTGCTCTGGCTCCAGGGTCCGGGTTTCGGCATGCTCACCCCGACCGGCTCCTCGACCTGCACCGCCGTGAGCGCCACCACGTCGACCTGCACCGCCAACTTCACCGTGGACCCGCAGGTCGACCTGGCCTACTCCAACGACATGGCCGGTACCTGGTACGTCAATGTCTGGGTGGACGCCAAAGACGGTGACTACGCCAGCGTCGACAAGGCCTCCTCCTTCAAGCTGCAGCGCTACTCCAAGCTGACGGCCAACGCTTCCCCCGAGCCGGTCGTCAAGGGCAAGACCATCACGGTCACGGGCAAGCTGACCCGCGCCAACTGGAACACCTTCACCTACACGGGCTACAGCGCCCAGCCGGTGAAGCTTCAGTTCAAGAAGGCCGGCACCAGCACGTACACCACGGTCAAGACGATCAACACGAACAGCACCGGCGACCTGTCGACCACCGTCACGGCGGCGTACGACGGTTACTACCGCTACTCGTTCGCGGGTACGACCACCACCTCCGCGGTCTCCGCGGCCGGTGACTACATCGACGTGCAGTAAGCACTGCACCCCTCCTTCGAGGGGGAAGCGGCGGCCGCCCCCGAGCCAGACCGGCTCTGGGGCGGCCGTTGCGTACTTCGCTCAGCACTCCGAGATTCCGTCCGGGGCAGCCGTGGAGGGATCGCATCGAACATGGGGAACGTACATGCGCGTTCGTACCACTGTGGCTGCCGTTTCCGGCGCCCTGGCCCTGTCCGCCCTCGCCGTCCCGGCCGCCCAGGCGGACGGACGGTAGCCATGGTGACACCGCCATCACCAAGGCGGTTGTCAACGGCGGCAAGAACGTCGTGGTCGGCGCCACCACGGCCAAGACGTTCACTGGCGCGGTCACCGCGACGGAGGAGATCCCGAAGAGCGGAGCGAGCTGCCGCATGGTCAGGTTCGTGCGGTAGTACACGGCCGCCAACAGCACCCGGTCGGGCAGCGGCAGGCACCAGGGCCGGCCGCCACCGGGCCCGTTCCCGCACCACCTTCACCAGCTTCGCGAACCCTCGATCCGCAAGCCACCCTGGGGTCATCCCCGCGTGAACGCGGGGACAACAGGTATCCATCCGTGTGCAGGTCCACCACGAGCAGGGGTCATTCCCGTGCTCGGAGAGCAGACTGACTGACCTGGCACTCTATAGCGGCCATAGGGCCATTTTCGTCACTTCCGCGGATTCCGGCATAGTGGAAATTCGACGCATTTGATCGAAGCAACTTCACCTCGAGCCAGTTGCTGGACTCCCGCCAAGGCACCTACGCGGAGACCCCGTCACCGCTCTGCAGCAGCATCGATTGCTCCTGCTGCCGCGCGCCCGCTCCGGACGACGGGATGTCACCCCGAGGAGGTCCTCGGCGTGAACATTGAGGACCCGGACTTGGCCGCCCGCCGCTGCCCGGTCAAGGCCAAGGGCGCCCGGAGCAAGGCACGCCGAGGGCAGGCCCGGGAGGACTTCGTGCTGGAGACCATCTACTGGGATGCCGGCACCGCCCGGCTCCTGCCGCCTGCTGCGCCTGCTGTGCGCCCGCACCTGCGGCCCAGTGTTCGTCACCCACCGCCACCCCGGGCCGGGTAAGGTCGTCAACCCGCGCGACGTGTGCCCGGCCCGGCCTGGCCCGCCTCTCCTACGCCAGGCCCGCGCCCTGCTCGACGAGCACACCGCCGTACACGGGCCGGGGACGGGCTGGGACCTGCACGAGTACCGTCATTCCGCCCTGACCCACCTGAGCGAGCAGGGCGCCTCCCTGCTGATGCTGATGGCGAAGTCGAGGCACGCCTCCGCGTCTCCCCCGGTCCGATGCGGGACCGGGGCACGCGCTATAATCTACGAGTCGGCCTTCAGCGCCCCAGGTTGGGTTCGCGCGAAGGCTTTTTTCATGCCCTCTGACACATCTGCCTCCGGCACACCTCCCACCACCTACCGTGACCTGCTCCGCAACCGTGAATTCGTCGGCCTGTACGCCAGCTTCACACTGTCGGTCGCTGCGAGCACCTTGTCGGGCTTCGCGCTCGGCACGCTGGTCAACCAGCAGACCAAGTCCCCGTTCCTGACCGCTGTGAGCATGTACGGCGCCGCCTTCGCGACGGTACTCGGTGCGCTGACGCTGATGTCGGTCGCGGACGGAAGCCGTCCTCGCCGGATCCTCGTCGCGCTCCAGTGCGTCTCGCTCGTAGGTGTTGCGGCACAGGCGGTTCCAGGCCTGCCGCTCGCCGCCCGCTTCGGTCTGCTCCTTGCACTGGGGTTCTTCCAGTCCCTGGGTACGGGCGCACGGATGGGCCTGCTCGCCGAGGTGGTGCCGACCTCCACCTATGCACTGGCACGTTCGCTGATGAACATCACCTCGGGAGGCATGGCCATCCTCGGCTACGCCATCGGCGCCGTACTGCTGCGGTACCTGAGCCCGCAGGAGGTCTTCGCCGTCGCGACAGCCCTGACCGGCGGTGGATTGATCATGGTGGCGGTGACGGTCCGGGAACGTTCGATCCGTCTGACCCGTCGCCCTGGACTGCGCCAGACCTGGACGACGAACATCGAGCTCTTCTCCCACTCCGGCCAGCGCGCGCTGCTGCTGAACCTGTGGGTCCCCAACGGTCTGATCGTCGGCTGCGGAGCCCTGTTCATCTCCTACGCCCCCCCATCACGCCGGTGTCTTCCTGGCCGCCGGATCGGCAGGCATGCTCTTCGGTGACCTTGCGGTCGGACGGCTGTTCACCGCCGAGCAACGGCGCCGCTACGCATTCGCCCTGCGACTGCTGCTCGCCGCCCCCTACCTGCTGTTCGCCGTCCACCCGCCCGTGCTGATGGCGACAGCCGCGGTGTTCATCGCCAGTGCCGGCTTCGCTGCCACCCTGCCGCTCCAGGAGCAGCTTCTGGAGTTGACCCCTGATCCGGTCCGTGGCCAGGTCCAGGGAGTTGAGTCCGCCGGCCGGATGACGTGGCAAGGTATCGGAGCCGCGATCGCCGGCGGCATTGCCCAGCACTTCACTTCTGGCATGGCCATCACCTTGGTGGCCGCCGTCTCCATCGCCATCACCGTCTTCTCCCGGCCCTTCGTGGTCCGCGCCCGAGCCGTCCGCGTCCAGGCGGCCCATGCATAGAGTTCCCACGACGGTGCGAGCGGCGGGCGCGGCCAGACGCGCCCGCCGCGTCTCGCTACTCGTCGACAGGGTCCGGGGCGCGGAGGGGCCGCAGCCCGCCGGGCAGGTCGGGGAGCTGGAAGGAGTAGCGGCCCAGCACGTTGATGTGGTGGCGGACGAACGGATCCGGTGTGGATGGAGCCGGTGATCCGCAGGATGTCCTCCCAGTGCCGCTCGATGCGGGCCAAGTCGATCCGGCCGCGGGCCGCGCCCTGGAACGCGCCGTAGTCGGCCGTGCGATCGACGCGCCACATCTTCTGATCCGGCAGGTCCGCGAGCTGCGGGGCGTCGGCGAACCCGGCCAGGGTGAGCAACCCGAACACGATGTCGCTATAGCTCGCGGTGTCGGTGACGATCATCTCCGGACGGCGGCCGCCGTCGCGGTCGTAGAGGACGTCCAGCACGTACAGGGAGTCGCGCGGGGTGCCGGCCACGACCTTCCCGCCCAGCCCGCCGCCTGGTCGTTGATCATGTTGAGCCAAGTCGCGCCGCCGCGGCGCCCGAAGTATTTCGGGTTCGGCCGCGCGTACACGCTGGGCACGGGGACGACGAACCGCATCCCGCCTACCGAGGCGACCAGGCCCCCGCCCCAGCGCTGTGCGAGGCCGATGGACGCCTGGTGGTCGATGAGGGCGGCGTTCGCGGCCCGGTAGGTGCCGTCCAGCAGCGCGGCCCGCGCCTGAAGGCGAGCACCCGCCTCACCGGGCAGGTTCAGCGAGGCCGCACGGTCGGCCGAGCCTGCCGCCACGCCTCACCGGCCACCTGCTTCGCCCGCGGGTCCCCCCACTTGGAGGAGTTGCGGGCGAAGACCTGCTTTGCTGCCCAGCATCCGGTGCAGTTGCTCCAGCACGCAGAACGTGTACGCCTTCCAGTCCACCGTGCCAGGCTCCAGGTGCGGGACCGCCAGCACCAGGCGCCGCCACGACCCCGTCAGCAGGCCGGTGTCGATCTCGGCCGGTCCGACCTTCTTGCGGCCCATCAGCTCCGGCAGCGACAACAGCGCGGCCAGCACCAGCTCACTCTCCGGGGTGGCGTCGAAGTCCGGCCGCGGCGGCCGAGGGCGGGGACCTGATGTGGGTCGTCGACCAGCGCGTGACCCGCCTGACCTCGCCGCCGCGCAAGCCCACCTGGTCTACCTTCCACATCAGCGGCCCTACCAGGAACTCTGTGGATGTTTCAAGTCGGATGCGAACCCAAGGTGGAGGGGCTGAGAATCCTCCCCATGAAGACGCATCAGCCCACCGTCCAACGCTTCGGGCCGGAGTTCGTTGGGGAGCAACGCCGCCGCTACGGCTCGCGTCAGCCGGAGGGCAGGATGCTGTCCTACGACCTCGCGGCGGAAGACGAGTACGAGCCCTGGCGGACCTGGCTCGACGAACAGCTAACACTGCTGCCGGACAAGACGGCCGCCACCTTCGCGGCGAACCTGTGGCAGGACCAGAACTTCTGGCCCGACATCATCGAGCTGGCCGCTGGAGCAGCTCTACGCGCCCGCGGCTTCGGTGTGGAGTTCGAACGCCGATGGGGCGACCAGACCCCGGACTGGACCGTCACAGACGTAGACGGCACGCCAGTGGCGCTGGTGGAGGTGCTTACCCACTGCCCGTCGAAGGAGACGTACGGGCGGATGAAGGCGTGGCACAACCTGGTCGAGCGCCTCAAGCAGATCCCCGTCCCCGTCGTCCTCACGGTTGCCGGTGACAGCAGCCGGCCCATCGAGGCCCCGGACGCCCGCACCGCGAAGAGGATCGCTCAGGACCTGCGCCGCGCCCTGCTCTCCCCGCTCCACCAACTCGTCTACCGAAGTCAGGGATACACCTTCCTCCTCCAGGCGGATCCGCGGACCGGGCGAACGATGCAGCCACCCGGGATGAGTACCATCCTGGTCCCGCCCAGCAATATGGCCGGCGTGGTCTCCGCCCAGCCGCTGACCTCCGGTATCGAGGAGAAGGTCAGCAAGTACCGCGCCCTGGCGACGGAGACCGGGCTACCGCTGATCGTGGCCGCGGGCGCGCACAAGTTCACTGGCCTCGAAGTCCGCCAGCTCGACGACCTGCTAAACGGCATCCACACACTGACCGTCCAGTTCAGCTACGGGGACACCCTCGTCCACGAGCCGGTTTCCTTCGAACCCGGCAAGCCGGCGCGCTGGGACATGCCACCGGACCTGGCCGGGGTGTTGTGGGTGGACAACATCTTCCCGTTCATCGCCCAGTGGCGACCCAATCAAGGCGCGGTGACCCCGGCGCCGACCAGACTTACTGGGATGCCCAGCACGCGACCATGATCAACGACGGCGCTACTTCCTGGACCTCAACGACTCACGTCCGGTATCGGCCCTTGGGGAGGATCTGAACGGTCAGTAGCTGGGATCGGGAGTCAGGTCCTCCCGAGGTCGACCGGCTCGTGGAGGGAGAACAGGGTGTCCCGCTATAGAGGCGGACCGGGGGGGCCGGTACGCCGAACTACACACGTCCGCTGAAGCAGGCCAGCGGATCGAAGGAGCGGCCGTACGCGTCATGCGGCACCTACCGCGTTCCGCGATCCACTTCAGGTCGATGGGGTTGCGCAGGGTGCAGGCGGAGGCCGGCGATGCCGTGCCGGAGGAGGAGGTCGACCACCCGATCCTCGCCATCCTCAGCGTCAAGACCGAAGGGGGAGCGCGGATCCAGTTGACGACCGCGACCCCAGTCGAGGCGCTGTCGCTGCTTCCCAGCATCGACTTCACCGAAGTGCACGAACTCGGAGATGTCCCCGCCACCGTTAGATGGCTTCCCACCCTCCGCACCCTCGAAGACGCGAGGTGGCATGCCATCAGCATCAAGGACGGGCAGATCATCGACGTGGAATGGAATCCCGAAACACGGCAGTGGGTCAATCTCCGGTTCTAGGGGTCCAGCCAGAGGTGAGCCCCTACCAGGGACACGGCTTCGACGTCCTCGACGTCGGCGGGAAAGTCCAAATGCGCCGCCTGGGCCCGGTGGTCCGGATCGGCACCGACGGCAGCGAGCGAATGTTCGTCCGCCACCGCGACGCTTCCCACCTGCCATGGACTCAGGATCTGGCTCGCGTCCAACGAGGAACATGACCTCAGCCCGACCTGTCAGACCTAGCGGGTCTAACTGCTGCTGGCCTGCT
This sequence comes from Streptomyces sp. GL_148, assembly GCF_057834205.1. Classification (NCBI taxonomy): domain Bacteria; kingdom Bacillati; phylum Actinomycetota; class Actinomycetes; order Kitasatosporales; family Streptomycetaceae; genus Streptomyces; species Streptomyces sp. GL_148. Next base: position 871,706 of record NZ_CM174396.1, read on the forward strand.
CGTCTTCGGGATCAGGGGCGAGATCCTAGTGGCCCCAGCACTTGCGGGCGGCGTCCGCGCTGATGCCGAACGGCTCCCCGATCGTCTCCCAGGAGGTGCCGGCGGCGCGCTCCCCCAGCACGCACACGAGCACCATGTCGGCCGCCCGGGACTCCACGCCTGCAGCCGCGACGGCGAACACCTCGGGCCAGGCGTCCTGCCGCAGCACTGCCTGGAGGAGGACCTCGCGCACGTTCTGCAGGTGGACGTCGAGGCTGTGGCCGGCCCCGGCGAGCACACTGCGGGCGGGCAGGGCCCGGTTCGCGCGGTGGCGGTCGCGTTACGCCTGGTCCCGACACAGGCGAGGCCGCGCGCAGTAGCGAGGGGATCGCCTGCCGAAGTGGCGGTGGGTCCAGTACGGGGGTGTGACCGAGGTACACGCCAAAGGGGCAACGAGATGATCTTGAAGCCCTGGGCGCTCGGCCCCCGCATTTCAGAGAGACACGAGGGACACGCACGCTGTTCTGCCAGCGGCAGAACACCGACCGAACCGGGCTCGACGATCACTACAGTCCAGTCTCATGACGACGATCACGACGCGTACGGTCGAGTACCCGGCCGACGGCTTGACGATGATCGGACACCTCGCACTCCCGGCCGGTGTCGACCGCCGGCCCGCGGTGCTGCTCGGACCAGAGGGCATGGGACTCAGCGACGTCGAGCGCCACCGGGCCGATGCTCTCGCCGAGCTGGGATACGTAGCGCTGGCCTTCGACCTTCACGGCGGGCGCTATTTGGGCGACCCCGAGGAGATGCTTGCCCGTTGCCTGCCGCTGCTCGCCGACCCCGACCGGATGCGGGGCATCGGGCATGCGGCGCTCGACGTGTTGCGCACCGAACCGCGGACCGACCCCGACCGGATCGCCGCCATCGGCTACGGCACCGGAGGCGCCGTCGGGCTGGAACTCGGGCGCGACGGCGTCAACCTGCGCGCGATCGGGACAGTCAACGCACTGACCACGGGCCGACCGGGCGAAGCAGCGCACATTCGCTGCCCGGTGTGGGCCGGCGTCGGATCGGAAGACCCGATCATGCCGCCCGCACAACGGAACGCGTTCACCGCCGAGATGCAGGCCGCGGGCGTCGACTGGCGCCTCGCGGTCTACGGCGGCGCCTTGCACGCCTTCCACCACCCGCCGGTCGACCACCCCACGGTCCCCGGCGTCGGCTACCACCCACAGCACGCACAGCGAGCCTGGCGCGACGTCGTCGACCTGCTCGCCGAGTGCCTGCCCGTGACGGAATATCTTCGGGCATGACAGGCCAACAGCCTGGCGCTACGAGCGGGCCTTCGCCGACCTCGCCGCAAGCGCCGTCTACGGGGCCGGAGCCATCGCCCTGATCCGGCCTGCCGCCGCAGCGCACGGGTGAAGGTCTGCAATTTCCCGCAAGAACGTTGAGGTGCCTCTGTCCGGATCCTTAGCTTCAAGGGTGTTGGGATTCCACCGGCAGCACGGAGTCCCCTGATGAGCGCACCCACCAACGGCCCGGAGCCCGCCCCGTGGACCCTGGCGCAGTCCGGCTACGGCACCACCTCCTCGGAGCTGCTGGCCCGCACGGACCGTGGCTTTGCCCGCTTCTCGGCGACCAGGACGAGGAGCGGGAGAGCGCCACCCACGGGGGCGAGGCATGAAGGAGAACGCCGAGCTCGCTCCCGGCCGCGAGGAACACCCGCTGCTGGGCAGCCGAGTCCGCGACGTCGCCTCCGGCGCCGAGGGCGAAGTGATGGCCGTCGTCATCGAGGAAGTTGACACCCACACCGGCCCGCACTGGACCCGTCGCGCCTACATCCTTCCCGAGGCCGGCGGCCGCGAGCTGCCGACCGCTGTGTGCAACATCGAATCCCTTGGGGCCCGGCCCCCTGACCGCTCCGCACCCGGGCGGACGCCCGACCCCGGGGTGCGCAGCCCGGCACCGCCGTACCAGCCCGACCGCGGGCGCACGGGCACCACGTCCGACGGCGTAGAGGGCACCTCCATGACCACCGTCATCCAGCCCGAGACCGTCGCCCAACGCACCCGGGAGATCCTCGCCGCCTGAGAGGCCGACCCCGAGTTCGGCCGCCTGTGGGAGAGCTGCCTCGCCTGCTCCCCCTGCCGGTAGGAGGTACACCGTCCGCAAGCAGCCTCCAGCCTGGCTACAGCGCCGGGGTCCCGACTGCCCGACTGCTACTGCCCGTCGGTCTGGTCCCCCGAGGGGCTGAGTGCATTCGCTTTCCCTCGAAGGTATTCGTCGACGGCGTTGGCGGGGACTCGGAATGAGCGGCCGACCCTGATCGCCGGAAGGTGGCCGCTGTGCACGAGGCGGTGGACGGTCATCTTCGTGACGCGCATCACCGAGGCGACTTCGGCCACGGTGAGGAACTCGACGCCCTCGACCAGTTCCTGGGCCCTGCCCGAACCGGCGGACGAAGACCGGTGGGTAGCCGGCTGGTCCGGGGGCTGCTCATCGGAAAGATCAGCATCGGCAAGTCCGGACCGTGGGCTACGGCGCTGAGATGAGAGGACGACCTGGGAGCGGCCCAAGACGGTGTCCAGAGTTCCCCGCAGCGCGATCAGTTCGCCCAGGTATTGCGCGTACAGCGGGTCGGACGGGTCAAGGCTATTGAGGTCCGTAGTCCGGAGGAGTTCGAGGAGCAGACGTACTCGGTCCCTGGCCACCTCGTCCGGACGGACTTCTCGCGCCGACACCGTGGATGCCGCGCTTTCCAAGGTTGCCAACGCGAGCCAGACCTGACGTGCCGCGTCAAGCACCCATTCGGCGTCCGACTTCGCGGCTGCGGGGGCGATCGGCTGGTCCACCGGCTCCTGCGCCTGGTGCTCGTGAAGGCGGTGGTCTTCGGGCTGAACGGGAACCGCCTCGTCCGGGGGATTTGGCTGTGGCGCCAATGTGTACGGCCGCAGAGGCTGAAACCCTTCCTCGCCACGCCGGATGCGCATCTCGTCTCGGCCCGGGGAGTCGTCGTGCAGAGGCTCGTAGGCGAGAGCATGGCGCAGCCAGGAGAAGAAGGAACGAGGCTCCGCCTCCGCGGTGATACGGTCCTCCGCCTGACCGAACTGACGGTCTGCGAATGGCTGAGCAGTCCGGGCAATGTTCCCCAGAACCTGGGAAGCGAAGGAGTCAGAGCGCACCGATCTGCCCTCCCGAATTCGTCGTCATTTCCGAGGCCGTCGGCTGCTGAGGAAGGGGCGCCGGCACGGCAGCAGGCACTATGGGCGGGGCGCTAACCGCTGAGTGGGAGAGCCCTTGCTTCGCCAGCTGCTGAAGGATCTTGGGAGCGGCGATCCCGATGGTGAGGGCCGCGAGGGGCCCGGCCACCTGCCCTGACGCGGCGAAGGCCGCGGTCAGCCCCATCCCCACGCCCAGTCTGATGATCACGGCGACCGCGTACGGTGCCAACGCCGGCTCGCCCTTCTTCTTCCAGGGCCAGCCGTCCGTGGTGTGGATTGCGGTGTAGAGGTCCAGGCCCTCAATGAGTGCCGCGCCCAGCAGCCCCCAAAGGCATCCTTCTAAGACCGTCATCAGCGGCTCCCCCTGCTGAGTTGGCGTCCGCGAGACGCTGTCGGAGGGGGACAGCATCGCAGCCGCGGCCATTCTCCACAGGGCCTCGCGGAAACCCGTCGTCCACCGAGCCGCGCCCTTGTCTAGCGGTCTCGGTGCCGCTTCGTCGGATGACCCGCCCCCAGCCCGTGTGCGTACTCGTACTCGACTGGCACGGTGAGCCGCCCTACGGTCTCACCGCGGTCGGGTTCGCGCCGGACCGGCTGGCCGAGGCGCAGGCCCTGGCCTCCGCCGTCCTGGGCGGTCTCGTCCACCCGGCATCGTGGGAAGGAGCGGACCCCGGACTGCGCAGACGCGTGGTGCGGGCCTGCCGGCCGATTCCCACCGAAGGCCTGTGGCACGTGTCGGACGATCGTCCCGGCACGGCGGAGGACGGGGCGCGGCGCGCCTGCCTGCGGCAGCTGGCGGACGAGTGGCCGCATGCCCGGCCGTTGGCCGGAGATGCGGCCGGGCCGGGGCTGACCGCCCTGGTGCGACTCACGGCGCTGGTGTGCCGGATGCCGCCGGAGATCCTGCTGGACGCCGAAGAGGACCTCCTCGACGTCTACGACACCTACACCGTCGGCGCCCTGGACGCCGACCCGCAGGACCCGTAGGCCCCGCGACCGCACTTCGTGCGGATGCGCACGCACGACCCGCTGCCCCCGGCCGAGAGAACTCGGCCGGGGGCAGCGTCGTCGGGTACAGCGCCGCGCGCGCCGCGAATGCGAGGCCGGACCTGGTTTACGACTTGGGGTGCTCACCCCGGCTTCGTCTGCGTGATCGCCTACGACGACTCCGAGGGCGACGACCCGGCCGAGCCGGTCGGGTTCTCGTACGGCGCCCCGTCCAACCCGGGCCGCGAATGGTGGCGCGACCACCTCGACCCCGCGCCCGACCCGAGCACCACCTTCGCCGCCTCCGAACTGATGGTCCGCGGCGAGTGGCGCAAGACCGGCATAGCCCACCGCCTCCACGAGATCCTCCTGACCCTCTACGAGAGCTGGCACTACACCAAGGTCGGCGAACGCCGACCCTTCCCCGACTCCCCCTCTACGCGGTCACGCTCCGTGACCTGCGCAGCAGCCCGGCGGGGACACCCTGAAGCCCCAACGGGGACTGTCAGATATGTCGGTTTCGGTGAAATTGCTTCAGAACACCTTCTTCGCTCCCTAAAGTGGCAGCTCAGTAAGCCTGTTTCCCCGCGCACGTGGGGAGGACCCCGCACACGCGGGGATCCCCCCTCAGCGGGGATGTGCCCCTCGGCGTCCAGGGCTGCTGCCGGCGTACGCAGGATCTCCATCCCGCCCATGCTGGGCCGGGCGCCGCTTCGGTTCAGCGTGCGAAGGTGCTCCGGCGGCGGCGGATGTCGGTTTCCATGGCGTGCGGGGCGGTGACGGTGCAGTCCTTCGGCACGGTTCGGATGGCCAGGGTCACGCCGCTGGTGATCTGGCAGCGGCGGCCGATGGCGACGCCGGGGCCGATGCTGATGTTGGTGCCGGTCTGAGTGTCGTCCCCGATGACGGCCCCGAACCGGGTCGTGCCCGACCGGTACAGGCCGCTGCCGGTCCTCATGATCACTTCTCGGTCGGGCTTGCGCATGTCCGTGGTCATGTTGATCGCGGCCACGGTGACGTTGGCGGAGAGGTGGGCCCGGGCTCCGATGATCGTCCGGTTGACGCCGATCCGGTGCCCGAGGACGGCTCCTTCGCCGACGAAGGTGGCGGTGACTTCGCAGTTGAAGCCGACCTGTGCGCCGGCGCACAGGACGCTGCCCTTTCGCACAGTGGTGAATTCGTGGACCTTGACGTCCGGCCCGATGATCACGTCGTCTCCGATGATCGCCGTGGGGTGGATGAACGCGGAAGGGTGGATGCGCTGGTCCTCCCCCAGTGTGACCAGGGCTTCGCGCTGGAGGCCCTGCCACTGGGCCAGGAACTCGGCCAGCTCGAAGTTCGCCAGGCCGCCGTAGACGGTCGTGGCGACGGGGCCCTGGGTGGGGGCGGTGACGTAGTCGCCGAGGTTGATCCGTTCCATTGCCGTGGCCTCTCGTACGGTCCGGATCCAGGGTTCGACAGGGGTACGCTCGCCGTTCACCTGGCCCCGGATGGAAGTGGTGGTGGTCGTGACCCGGCCGCGTGTGGGTGTCGCCGTACTGACGATGGGCGACCGGATGCCTGAGCTACTGGCCCTGCTGGCCTCGGTGGCCAAGCAGGACGAACCGGCGGCCCGGGTCGTGGTGGTCGGGAACGGGACAGCCCTTCCGGGCCTGCCCGAGGGTGTGACCGGAGTGGAGCTCGTGGAGAACCTGGGGGTGTCGGGCGGCCGGAACGTCGCCTGGCGCCGCTTGCGGGAGTTCGGGGACGTCGATGTCCTGGTGGACCTGGACGACGACGGCCTGTTGATCGAGGCGGACGTCGTCCGGCGGATCGCCGACCTGTACGCGGCGGACCGCCGGCTGGGCATCGTCTCGTTCCGGATCGCGGACGAGACGGGCGAGACGCAGCGGCGGCACGTGCCCCGCCTGCGGGCGGGTGACCCGATGCGGCGGGGCCTGGTGACGACGTTCCTGGGCGGCGGGCACGCCCTGTCGATGCCGATGCTGGAGGAGACCGGGAGCTGGCCGGACGCCTTCTTCTTCACGCACGAGGAAACGGATCTGGCCTGGCGGGCCCTCGACCGCGGCTGGGACATCCTCTACGAACCGCAGTTGGTGCTCCAGCATCCGAAGACCTCACCGGCCCGGCATGCCGTCTACTACCGGATGACGGCCCGCAACCGGGTCTGGCTGGCCAAGCGGCACCTGCCCGCCCCGCTGGTCCCGGTCTACCTGGGCGTGTGGACGCTGCTGACCGTGGCGCGCACGCGGTCCCTGGCCGGCCTGCGGCCCTGGTTCGCCGGATTCGCCGAAGGCGTCCGTACGAGCGGCGGCCCGCGGCGTCCCATGCGCTGGCGGACGGTGTGGCGGCTGACCAGGCTGGGTCGGCCCCCGGTCGTTTAGGCGATGGCGGGCTCCTGCCTGAGCCAGTCCGGGGCTGCGGCCGGGGTGTTCCGTAGCCACTTCACGTAGCGGGCCACCCCCTCGGTGATGGTGACCTTCGGCTTCCAGCCCAGGATGTTCTCCATCCGGCGGGTGGCCGCGTACCCGCCGAGCGGATCACCGGCCGGGAGCGGTGTCCCCAGGAACGGCGTGTTCGGGTAGTGGCCTTGGACGAGCTGGGCGATATTCCTGACGCTGGTGGGGACGCCGGTACCGATGTTCACGGTATCGGTGTGCGCGCGAGGGCTGGCCAGGGCACGCAGCGTGCCCTCGGCGATGTCGTCCACGTGGACCATGTCCCGCACCTGCCTGCCGCCGCCGTTCAGGTGGAGCGGGAGGCCGAGGTGGGCCCGCGCCGCGAACCAGGCCACCACCCACGAGTGGGAGTCGGGCTTGATGGTCTGGGGTTCCCCGTACACGGAGAAGTAGCGGACGATCGCGTACGAGGTGCCGGCCTGCCCGAGGACGAGCGCGGTCTGCTCCTCGCCCCAGGCCTTCGTGTTGCCGTAGACGGACTTCGGGCACATGCGGGTGAACTCGTGGAACTGGGGCGGGATGCGGCCGTGGACGGACTCCAGGAGTTGGCGCACGGCCAGGAGGTCGGGGCTGTCGGTCTCCTCGGGGTTTCCGTCGCCGTAGACGCTGGCGGAGGAGACGAACACCATGCGGCGGACGCGGTCCGTGGCGGCGACGGCGTCCAGGATGTTCTGGGTGCCGGCCACGTTGGTGTCGATGGCGGCCAGCGGTTCGCGGGTGCAGGCGGCGACGTCCGCCAGGGCGGCGGCATGGATCACGTAGTCCGAGTCCGCGACCAGCTTCCGCACCAGCGCGGTGTCGCGGATGTCCCCCAGGACCACCCCCGGGTCGCCGGGACGGACGTCGAACAGGTCGGCGTACACGTACTCGGGATAGGCGTTCATGGTGCACACGGCCACCGGGCGGGCGCCCAGGTCCCGCAGCTGGGCGGTGATGCGGGAGCCGATGAGTCCGGCGCCGCCGGTCACCAGGACGGTGGCGCCGGACAGGGCGGTGAGGTCTGAGCGGTGGTGCACGATGCCTCCGGGAACAGGGTTCGGGTGGAACGTGACGGGGTGTTCCTTCGCCTCACCGCCGCAGGGCGGCGAGGCGGGCCGGTCATGGCGGGGCTGTGGCCCCGGCGCGGTGACCGGGGTCTGTGGGCCGCCAGTCGCGGGGATTCAGCGGATCGGTCAGGGACGGACGCGGGGCGCGGGTCACATACAAGGCAGGACTGACTGGCGGTGTGCTGGAGGCCTCCTCATCAGCCCGTGAGCCGCCGCTGGCCGGCAGGCCGGCCTGAGAGTCGGCCTGGCGGATGGGCAGCGCGCACCACGAGGTTCTGCTTTCAGGGGTGAACCCCCACCCCCCGCCGAGTTCGGCGGTGAGCAGGTCCACGATCAGGAGGCCACGCCCGCTCTCTGCCTCCGGGGCGGGGTTGTCTTGGAGAGGCGAACCGATGCCGGAGTCCCGCACGAGCAGGCGGACCTCCGCGCGGGTGACGAGGAGGGACAGCTTGACCGTCCCGCCTCCGTAGACGATCGCGTTGGTGACCAGCTCGCTCACGACTACCTCCGCGGTCTCCCGAAGCCAGGAGAGCCCCAGGCCCCGTAGCTGATCGCCCACGATCGTCCGCATCTGCCGGACACGGCGCACATCCGCTTCGGACGGCGCCGTACCCACGGCACCCTCGACGGCGAACTCGCACTCCATGAGGTTGTTCGTTCGCCGAGGCCGGCCTGCCGTTTGCTCCGGCACGGCCTGGAACGGGGTGATCGTCTGCGTCATGGCACGCCCCTTCTGCCCGTGGTCATGAAGACATCACATCGGCATTGGGACGTGCTTCCCAGGGGAATCCAGAGGGGGAAAAACCTGTAAAGGGGGGACGTGGAGGGGGAAATCGGCGCCACCATGGGGGCACACCGACGGACAGGGGCCACACTCGTGTCAGGCGATGGATTCGGCCAGCGGCTGCTCCGGCTTCGGGTCCAGGCCGGACGCACTCAGGAACAGCAGGCAGACGCGATCAACACCGTCTCCGGCCGCGACACCATGACGCGCCGCGAGATCAGCCGGTACGAGACCGGCCAGAACATCCCGACCAACCACACGCTCACGCACATCGCGATCGCCTGTGGCCTGCCCCCGGACCAACTCAAGCAAGAAGCCGCTGCCGCACGTGCGGACCGTAGGAAGTCCTCGGCGCGGGAGGAACAGGAGTTCATCGACATGAGGCGGCGCACCCTCCTCGCGGGACCGGCAATCGGAGCTGCTGCCGCGAGCGAACCGTGGGCACGGCTCGCCCACGCCCTCACCAAGGGATCCCGGCTGGACACCCACTCGGTCACCGCCCTGACCGAGCGTGCCGAAGCCCTCCACGTCAGCGAGAACCACCTGACCGCGCAGCAGTTGCAGCGCAACGTCGCGGCACATCTCGACACCATCACCGATGCACTCGCGTACTCCGACACTCACCAAGCGGAGCTGAGCGTCGCGGCCGGGGAAACGGCCGCACTTGCCGGATGGATCGCGTGGGACCTGGGCGACCATCGGGCCGCCCATTCTTACTACCAGGTCACACTCGACTGCGCCCGAGCCGCAGGGCACCCTCCTCTTCGGGCACTCGCCCTGACGTACGCGAGCTATGGGGCTGCCGCCACCAGCCGTCGCATCGAACTCCTCACCGTGCCGCCGCCCACGTACGCGGGCCCGGCAACGCCGCTGCCGCCGCCTGGATCCATGGCCGCCACGCCGAGGAGATGGCCGGCATCGGGGACTCGACCTCCGCCTTGCGCGCACTCGACCGCGCCCGAGTCGCATACGACTACGCCGACCCGATGGCCGAGCAGGCCTGGGTGCAGTTCATGTCGCCCGCGCGTATGGACGCGCTCGCGCTGTCGGTACTGGGCAGGCTGGCGCACCCGGAGCTGGACGAGGTCGCCTCGGCGGCCACACAGAAGCTGGGCGGCGAACTATCCGACGCGGGCGTCGTCATCCTCGGCGATCTCGCCGCCGCTCTCCTGCGAGGCAGCGACACCGAGCAGGGCCTACACGTCGCTCGGAAGTTCGCCACGGCAGCCATCGCTCGCCCCAACACCATGGGCCGCGCCCGAGCACACGCCATCGTCGACCAGCTGCCCGACCATGAAAGTGAGCTCGCATCGCAGCTGCGCACATTCGCCGCATAGCCAGCTGGCCACCGCAGACATGTCAGTCGGACCTACTCGGGGCTGGTCTCCTCCATGACCCACGCGCGGTAGCCGTCGGAAGCGCCGCTCACCGGCAGGACGATCCACTCAGGCACGTCGTAGCGGTGCTCACGGCCAACCCACTCCGCCAGGGCCGGCAGACGGTCCTCCGTGGTCTTGAAGGACACACGCCACTCCGAAGCGGTCTCGACCTTCCCCTCCCAGCGGTACACCGCGGTGATGGGAGCATCGATGTGAGCACAGGCGGCCAGCCGGGCACCCACTGCGCCCTGTGCCAGATCCCTGGCCCCCTCCTCGTCATCGATGGTGGTCTGCGCGATCACGATCTCAGTCGCCACGATGTCCTCCCCTGTCGTCTGGGCGTTGCCGTGTCCAGTGCACGCCGGGACCCATCTCGAACCTACAAGGGATCAGCCGTCGCCACGTTCCTACCGGCCACGTCAGGGCCAGCGACGAAGGACCTGCGGCAGCGGGGGTGCGCGATGGGGAATTCAGCAGCGCCCTCGACGCTACGGATGGTGTGGGCGGCGGCCTTGGCAGGGTCCTGGGTCCTGCTGGCTTACCCAGCCACAGCCCATGCCGTCGAAGACCTCCAAGCAGGCAACGCCGGCCTCACAGGTTTGATTCAGCGTGGCTGCGTCAGAGAACGGCACTCTTCGTGAGGGTTGCCGCCTGCGAGCAATATCCCTCACGGATGCCAAAGCGTTAGCCCGTGAAGCGTCACGAAATGTTCGTATCCATTAGAGTCGGAAAAACTCTTCAGGTTATTCTCTTCTTTCAATCCGAGCGCAACATCGCAGTTATGGGCGAGGACCGGGGGGGCGCCTGCGAGCACATAGTACGCGTGCGTGCCGAGGTGCCGTCATCTGTGTTTTCGTAGGTCAGTAGAATTCGGCCAGTTCGTGGGCGTGTGTGGAAGTGTCACGAGGTACGCACCGGCCACTGCGCTGTCGCTGCCTCGCCGTCGACCTGGGCCCCCGCCGTGCGGGAACGCCCGGGTTTCCTCGCGCCTGATACCCATACAAGAAAACTGCTGGGGAGTGTGCGGACACACTCCCCAGCAGTTTTTATATTCCCCAGCTCCATCGACGTCAAGCCGTCAGGGAATCCATCCAGGGACGCCCGGACGCAATGTCATATTGACAGAGCCTCACTTTGAACCCATTTCAGGCCCCCGCATTGCGCTCCCGCTGCCGAGCAAGCGAAGGCGGGCGAGCCGAAAGGCGCAGTTCGCCTCCTGTCATAAAATCCAGCGTCACGGCGTCAAGAAGGTTACCCACTGGATGGAAGTCTTCCGGCGTCGGATGCCCTGCCCCATCACTCAACATGACGAAATCGATGCACGCCGGAACGTTTGATTCAGGCTCAACGACTGAGACTTCTACGCCGAAACGACCTCGATGTCCCGTGACGAGGCAGCGCACGACTTGGAACTGCCGAAGCCCGCTGAGCTGCCACATCTCCTGATGGAGCTCAGGGACCACAACACCCTTGATGTGACTCGCGGTTACTGCAAGGTCTCCCTGAAGCGCCGTCGTGAGGTCGCCGAAACCATGCGGAAATTTATCCTCGATCGCGCTGGCCAGCCACGCGCGGGTGGGACCGCCCTCGGGTACGAGCGCAAGTCCGTCGCCGTCCCGTACGGCAACTGCGAGGAGCCGACGAACGTGAAGGCCGGCGGCCAAGCCTGCCCGATCCGATTCCAATGCGCCGGGTGCCCGTCTTACCTGCCCGCGATCCAGGACGAACTGATCCGGCTCAAGGGCGGCCGCGAGTGCTGTCGGACAGCCGGCTGTACTCGCGCAGGGCGCTCGCGATCTCCCATACCTGCACCGGCAGGACGGCTTCGTTGCGCTGGCGGCCGATCAGGTCGAGCCGGTGGACCTGCGAGGTGATGATCGGGCTCTGGGCTTGCTGGGCGCGGGCAAGGAGATGCCGGGCGCCTTCGGTGAGGTCCCGGTCCTGCACGTAGTGGTCCGCTGCCCCGTCCAGGGCGCGGAGCTTGCGGCTGCACATGACGCACCGGAAGGCCTTCACACCCGCGAGCAGTACGGCGGCGGCCCCGGCGTACGGCCACAGGCCTGCGAGCCAGTGCAGGGTCGCGGCCGCGTGCGCCGTCCCGGCGGTGATGGTGCCGGGGACAGGTTCTACGTCAGATGGTGTGGTCAGCACCCACGGCGGCCCCATTGCGACGAGCGCAAGGCCGCCTTTGAGGACGATCGGACCCGCCGCCGCCACGGGGTGAACTGCCGACCGGCGGCGAGGATTGCGTTGCGGTTTCCCAGCAGGGTCCGGACAGGGACGGGCGCATCCGGATTGATGACGGGGCGATGGGGGTGGGGGCGTCGGGCACGGGATTCCTCTTCTGCGCTGACGGTCACGGCCACCCTGTGGTGGGTGGCTCCGTTGTGTTCGCCGGTGCCAGGGGCGGGGCGGTGACGGTCAGGGTGACCTTGTACTCGGAGGTGCTCTCGCGGGGAGCGTCGGTGCGGGCCCACGGGAGGGAGTGGATCTCCAGGCCGGGAGCCCGCAGGCGACAGCCGCAGGGGCCTCCAGGGTGTTGGCCGTCGTCGAAGTCGTCGAAGTCGTCGACGGTGAGGTCCAACTGAGCTGCCCCGCCGAACAGGCTTCAGCGGGGCAGCAACTTCGATCATTCGACTACGGGATATTCTCCATGGTTCCGAGTCGACAGGCCATCAGTTTGCGGCCATTTCCGGTTCATTTGCTGCGTTGAAGAACTCATCCAGCAAGTCAAAAAGCACCGCCACCATTTGTTCATCCTGTTCGGGAGTGAAGTATCTGATGTCCGGCAGTGAGCCATCGCGATAAACCTCACAGAGCACGAGGAGCGGCCAGAAAAGCTCCGGCCGCCCCTTCCTTCGAGGAAGTAGCCAGCTGTGGAATTCCTTCAGGAAAAAATGGCCTGACCCCATCTCGTACCCCGAAAGAAACGCGCAGGTTCCTTCATAGGTTCGCCGCATGACATAGATGCCGTGATGCTTTTTTAGCTCAGGAAAGAACCCACGCAGCGGTTCACCCATGCCTAGAATCCGAAATCAATGTCGTCTCCATAGTCGAAGCGTTTCTTGAATTCGTCAACCTTGATTCCTCTCGGCGCCCATTGGTCGTAGACCTTCCCGTCCCTGACCACCACAGTGTGATGAAACCAACTCTCGTCGAGTTCTGGAGTGCCAGGCCCATTGGGTCGATACGGGCCCATGGGGAGCCTCTTCCCTTCCGGACCACTGAATGTGAAGATGTCGCCGCCATTCTTGGCGGCATTCTTGGCTGCCCACTCATCGCAGCCCGCATTGTGAACTAGAACCGGTGTCTTTCCTGCCAGCACATAGTACGTGTGGAGGTCGTTGACGGTCAGGTTGTAGGTCGTGGCGTGCTTCGAGAAGGGCTTGTTGGCGGTGACGATGACGGTGTTGCCGTCGTCCGTCAGCAGCGTCATGCCCGGAGCTAGGTCCTGGGCGTTCATCCACGCGTGCGCGGACGGCGACCAGAAGGGGTGCTCGTAGGTGGCGGTGAGGGTCTCGATGCCGTTCTCGGTGGCGATGGAGAGGGTGTTGAAGTGCTTGTCGTCCTCGGTCTTGATGAGGCGGGTCACCTCACGGGCGGCAGTCTTGCCGGACTCGGGGTCCGTGGCCAGGACCTTGTCGCCGACCTCGACGTCCTCGATGTCCTTCGTTGAGCCGTCGGCCATCAGGACCTCGGTGCCTGCGAGGAAGCACTGGGTGCAGCCGCCTCGGCCACCTCGGCCTGGCTGCTTGCCGATGCGCAGGTTGCCTATGCCTGAGCCGTCCTTTCCGCCGAAGGCCAAGCCTTCCGCCGCGCCTGCGGCCAGCAGCCTCGTCCACCGGAAGACGTCGACGTCACCGCATTCCCCGCTGATCTGAGCACAGGTGACCATGACGGCGTAGTTCCGGGCGTACGCGCTAGGTCCTTCATGGCTCGTCCAAGGGCAGGTGAGCTTTCCGTAGAAGCCTCCGCAGTTCCCCTGGATGTAGGAGTTGAACTTGTCGACGAACTCGGTCGCGTGGTCCCAGTTCAGCGGGATCGTGACTTCGGGGTAGACGATCACCGTTTCGTTGACGACGGTGAAGGAGTTGCCCTTGTCGGTGCTGGTGACGATTTCCTGTCCCGACCCGGTGCCGCTCGTTCCGCGCGTGTCGTCCTGGCCTCCCTTCCCTCCCTCTATCGGATGCTCGTTGGCCGGGATTTCCCAGTCGTCGGCCGGCCTCTGGAGGCCGGTGGGGTCGCTGTACGAGACCGGGTTGTTGTTGGCGTAGGCGTAGCCGTTGAGGGACTGGTGCTGGTCGAGGGTCAGGATCGGGTCGACGTTGATGAACTGGCCCGTGTAGGGGTCGTATTCGCGTGCGCCGATGTGGGTGAGTGCGGTGTTGGTGTCGGCAGTTTTGCCGAGGAAGCGTTTGTCATCAGGCCAGGTGCCGAGGGTGTCGCCGCGGGGGGCGCCGAATGGGGTGATGTAGCGCTTGCTGACGGCCTGGTCGTCGCCGCTGTCGATGGCGACGGAGGAGGTGCCGTGGTGGTCGCCGGCGAGGAAGGAGACCTTGGGGGTGCCTGTCTCGGTGCTGCGGACGGCGACGCGCTGGCCGGCGAGGGTGTAGTAGCGGTTGGCCCACTTCTTGGTGCCTTCGAGGTGGACCTCTGTGGCGCCGGCGTAGAGGACGGTTTCGCCGCTGGTGTTGCGGCGGATGAGGAGTTCGCCGTCGGCGTCGTACAGGTAGGTGGTGGTGTCGGTTCCCTCGACGAGCTTGCTGAGTTTGTTCTCGCCGTTCCAGGTCAGGGTTTGGCTGTCGGTGCTGGAGGGGGCGCGTAGGCGTTTGGTGGTGTTGCCGATGTCGTCGTAGGTGTACTGGTCCGCGACGCCCGTGCAGTCGGTGCCGGTGGTGGTGGAGGCGAGGGCGTGCTTGCGGGTGGTGTCGTAGCAGTAGGTGCGGTTGGTGGTGCTGGAGCTGGTGTGCGTGGTTTCCGACGCGCGCTGGCCGCCTGCGGTGTAGGTGTAGGACTTCCAGTAGGAGGCGGGGCCTCCGAGGTTGGCGGTGGTTCGGCCGGTGCTGTCGCAGTTGTCGGTCTTCGGGGTCCAGGCTTCGGTGACGCGGCGCTGGCCGTCGTAGACGAAGCACTGGTAGTCGGCCGCGCTGGCACCGCTGACGGTCGCCTTATCGAAGATCGACTTGACGTTGCCGGCGTCGTCATGGGTGTAGGTGGTTTCCTGGACGAGGCCGTGGGTGGGCTCGTAGACCTTGGTTCCCTTGAGGCGGCCCGTCCCCTCCTCGAAGGTGTTGGCGATGTCGACGTCCTTGACGCCGAGCGCGCCCGAGCGCGAGAGCTTCAGCTGCTGGAGCTGTCCCAGGGGCGAGTAGTCGGCGCTTTGGACGTATCCGGAGGTTCCGGAGAGTCCGTTCGGAAGCAGGTGGTCGTTGTAGTCGGTTTCGATGGCTTCCGAGGGGAGGCCGCCGGCTGCCGGCTCGACTGTGGTGGAGACGGTGCCGTCTTCCCAGAGGTTCGTCTCGTACGAGGTGGTCGCCTTGATGGCGCCCGAGGTGACCAGCGGGTCATCGGAGGGCAGCGTCAGCTCGGTTGTGGCGGGCCGGCCGAGGGAGTCGTACCGGGATATCTCCTTGGTGTAGGCCTTGCCACTCGTGCCGCCGACGTAGCGGATGGCGGCGGTCGGCGCACCCCGCAGGACGGTGTCGTAGGTCCAGGCGGCGAGCTTGTTGGCGTCCGTGCGGGCGGTCTGCCACTTGTCGGTTTTGCGGCCGTGCTCGTCGTAGGAGTACAGGAGCGTGGTGCCGCGGGCGTCGTCCGTGCTGGAGATCTGGTCCAGGGACGTGTAGTGCGTGGTGGTCGTGCCGCTGTCCGGGTCGGTGGCGGTGCGCTGACGGCCGTAGAGGTCGTAGGTGTACGACCACTTGGCGCTGTCCGGCCCGGTGATCGTGGCGGGCAGACCGTCGCGGGTGTAGGTGGACTTCACGCTGGTGTAGGCGGTGCCGAGTGTGGCGCCGTACGCGGCGTCGTCGGGCTGCTCGCCCGAGTAGGTGCGGGTTTCCGTCGTCCGTCCCAGCGCGTCGGTGATGGTACGGGTGGCCGTTCCTCCGTCGGGTGCGGAGGTTGCTACGGAGTCGCCGGTGTAGCTGGTGGTCGTGGACCACTTCTTGACGTCGTTGACCCACAGCGCGGTGGTCGTGGGCCGGCCCGCGCCGTCGAAGGTGGTCTTGGTCTGCGGGAAGGGCCCGCCGGCGTTGACGGACTTGTAGATGCCGTCCGGGATTACCTTGGTGTCTTCCTTGTCGTCTTCCCAGGCGTCGGCGTACGTGTCGTAGGCCAGGCCGCGGGAGTCGTAGCGGGTGTCGGTGAGGATCCGTCCGCCGTTGGCCGAGGCGCTCTGGGTCTGCAGCGGGCGCAGCAGGGAGTCGGTGATGGAGTAGACGGGGGTCCGGTAGGTGGCGTTGTCGTGCTTGAGTCGGGTTATCGAGGTCCAGGGTGCGGATCCGCGCTTGAGGGAGTACCCGTACTTGATGTTCGGGGAGTGTCCGGCGGACTGACTGCGGTTGGGGAGCCAGCTGCCGGTGATGCGGCCGAGCGCGTCGTAGGCACTGCTGGTGAACTTGGCGTTGGCGTCTTCGGTTTTGATCACCGCACCGCGGGCGGGGTCGAAGTAGGTGTAGGTCCGGTGGGTCTGTCCGTTGGAGTCCAGCGTGGGCTTGATGCCCACGGTGGCCGTGAGAGGGCCGACGGTCGCCGGGGTGTAGGTGGTGGTGGAGGTGTTGCCCGCCGTGTCGGTGGCGCTCAGGGGCCGGCCGAGGATGTCGTAGGTGGCGCTGCCCAGTTTCTGCCAGCCGTCCGTCTCGGACGGGGTGCGCGGGGTGGTGCCGTTGGCGGCCGGGTAGGCCTTGGGCCGGCCGGTCCAGGTCGGCAGGCCCTTGGTCGGGACGCGCCCGTCCTTCCAGCCGGTGACCGTGGCGTCGTCGTAGACGGTGGCGGTGTCGGAGATGACGTCGCCGCGGCTGGTGAGCGAGGTGGGCAGGGTCAGCTTGTCATCGGTGACGTCGTTTCCGTCGGCATCGGTACACGCCTTGCCCACGGTCCGGGTACGGGAGACCAGGTCGGTCAGGCCGGCCTGCGGGTTGCGGGCGTACCAGGTGTTGGTGCAGGTCTCGTCGCCGGGCTTGGAAGTGTCGCCCCAAGCGTTGACGCGCGTGACCATGCCGTAGTCGTCGTACACATAGTCGGTCTGGGTCCGACGGAAGTCGGCGGAGGCGGTGAGGTAGGCGTAGCTGGACGCGCGCGAGGTACGGACCCGTGAGGCGGTGATGGTCTTGTCGACCGGTGTGCCTGGATCGTCCGTCTTGTAGACGGTCTGCTTTGCTGTGTTCGTGTATGACGGGTAGTTCAGGGAGGACGCGAGGACGGTTGCCCCGTTGTAGGTGACCGACTGGCGCAGGTAGCTGGCCAGCTGGTCGTAGTCGGTGTAGTCGGCGATCGCGATGGAGCCGGTGCCGTCGATGTCGATGACGGGCACCTTGTTGGTGCGGGTGACGTTCGGGTCGGCTGTCTTGTCGCCGTACATGCCCTGCATGTACACGTTTGTGGTCTTGGAGCGGTTGGAGCCGACGCCGGTGTAGGTGGTGACCCGGCCGTAGCCGCGCCAGCTGGACCAGGTGCGGTCCTCCTCCTTCGTCATGGGGTCGTCGTTGTAGCGCCAGCCGGGCTTCTCGTACTCGTACGAGGTGGACACGGTCGCAGCGGTGACGGCGTCCTTAGTCGTGACGTTGGTGACACGGTACTTGTGGAACCAGTCCAGCTCGCTGTCGCCCCCGTTGACCTTCCACTTCACCGGGTAGCAGGGGCGTGTGGCATCGTCGTTGTCGTCTTCCGCGGTCGGCATTTTGGTGCCGCGGACACACTGCGGGTCGGACAGGGTGACTGTGGTCGTTGACCCGGTCTCAGAGGTGATGGTCTGCATGCGGGGACGCTTGAACGCCAAAACGTCGTCGCCCGCTACGTCGACCCGGTTGGACAGGTTCTGGTATTGGAAGTCGACCGGGTCCAGCTTGAGGTCGGTGCCGTTCTTACCGGTGCGGACGATCGACTTGAGGGCCAGGATCTTCTCGCTCGGAGCGTTGAGATCGACCGGTGGCCTGTACGCCGAGTCAAGGGCGTAGCTGTCGACGTCGGTGAAGGCGTCCGGCTCGAGGGCGGTGGACCACACCTGCGTGTTGATGCCGGTCAGGCGTTTCCGAGTGAAGAAGGAAGGCCCCGTGGCCTGGCAGTCCGTCGCCGTGCTGGCGCAGATGGTGTCGAAGGGTACGTCGGGCCAGTTGTCGGCGGAGTCCTGGGTAAGTGAGGTGCAGTCGGAGTCGCAGCGCTCCTCATAGGCGAAGGCGACCCTGCCGGAGGCTATGCCCGTGAAGAGCGAATCGGCCCGCTGCCCGTACTTGATTTCCTTTAGATAGCCGCCACGCGTGTAGGAGCCCAGCGTCGTCTTGTCGCCATTCTTCGCGTAGTAGTTGCCTTCCTTCGTGTACCAGTACGTGGAGGCGTTGCCCCGCAGGTCCTGGACCAGGTCCAGATTCCAGCGCCAGGCCTGCTGAACGGCACGCCCGGAGAAAGTGCTGCTCTTCTTGTAGCCGGGCTCGCCGTCGTCGTCACCGAAAACAGGAACGGTCCAGACCGAGTTTGTCTCGGTGGCCGCGGCTGCACCGGGGAGCTTGTTCAGGCCGAAGGTGTAGGTGGTGCCGTTACCGGTGACCACCTTCCAGAACTCGCCATCACTGTCCTTCGGGTCGGTGGCGGTGTCACCGTCATCGGTGCTGCCTGCGCCCCGTCCCCGTATGACCTTCGTGCCGTCGTCGTTCTTCAGGCGCCAGGTGTTGCCCGTCGTGTCCGAAGGGTCCTTGACCAGTTCATTGGCCTTGCCGTTCAGGACGAGGGAGGCGTTGTCGTACTTCCAGCACAGGTCGTCCTTGCCTGCTTGGCCGTCGTCCTCGCACAAGCCGTACTTGCGCTCGATGTAGGAGGAGGTCAGGTCGAAGCCCTCACCGACCTGGGAACCCTGGTTGTTTGTGTTCGCGGTGCGGCCGTCGAGGGACCCCGAGTCGTACGACAGGGACAGGGCCGGCACGGGGCCCGCTGCCGCAGGTGGCACCGTGATCGGGTAGGACCACGTGAACGATCCCGATGACCCGCCGGCCTCCCATGTGGAAGAGCTGGCCAGCGGGGTGGCCTTGTAATCGCCGCCGCCCGAGGACGAGGCGAGGGTTGTGGCCATCACCGCGAGCACGGTGGGTTCGGCCGAGGCGGCACCCAGCGATGGCGGACTCAGGGGTTCGTCCTGATCCCGGACCAAGACACTGCCCGTGGGGGCCGGCTTGGGGCCGGACACGGTGACGGTCGCAGACAGCTCATGGCTGGCGAGGTTGTTGCTGGAGGCCACAGGTGTTGTCGTGCGGCACTCCGGGTTGTCAGGAGTGGTCAGCGCGCAGGCGGGCATGACTACTAGGCCCAGGCGGGTGGACCAGGAGCCGCCGACGGCTGCTGCGAAGGAGTCGTAGTTCACTGCGACCCGAGCGCTGCCGGGGGTGGCGGCGGTGGCAGTAAACAGCACGCCGGTGATACCCGCCTTGCGAGCGGCCTGCTGGTCCAGGACCCGCACCGTGGCCTTCCCGGAGGCGGCGGCGCCCGAGCGGACGGTTCGGCCCGGAGAGCCGAGGGTCACCAGCGAGCCCCGGGTCGGGGCGTTGTTCACGTCGCCCGTGAGGGTGGTGGACTGGGGCCAGGTGTTCTTCGGATTGGCCTTGGCTCGCTCGGCCTGGGCCTTGTCCTCGGCCTTCAGTTTGGCGATCAGGTCGGCTGAGGCCACAGTTGCGACCGGCACCGAAGTCACCTTGGCAGGCCGGTGCTGGGGGCTTGATGGGCGGCCAGGTGCCTCTGCGGCGCTGGCGAGGGGCGCGATCGCACCGGACACGGATATGGCCAGGGCGAGGACTCCGATGATCGGTGTTCTCGCCAACGGACTTCTTTTGAACACAAAAAACTCCAGAGCGGACGAGCCGCGGGGTAGAGGTGCGTGTGACTGGTGATGGGCACACGGCGTAGACAAGGGGCCGGCAGGCCGGGGCCGCGTTCTGCGGCCCCGGCCGCTAAGCGCGGGCCCTGACTGCCCTCAAGAGGGCAGCGGTGTCTGGACTAGGTGAAGTCCATCACCTGGGTGGCGTTCTCCATGGCTCCGGACCACAGACGTACGTCGTTGATCTTCCCGGGCAGGTAGTTGCCCCAGTCGCCATTCGCGAGGAGGCCCTTGCCGACCGCGAAGGTCGTGCCGTCCGACGCGGGGGCGTAATATTTTTCCTTTTCAGAGACGAGGCGGCCGTCGAGGTACAACGTCAGCCGGTTGTCCTGAGCGTCGTGGACGACAGTGATCTGCGTGGACGCGTCAAGCACTGCTTGCTCGCTCTCCACCCAGTACGTGCCACCGCTGGAAGTGAGGCGGCCGAAGTACCACTTGCCGACGATAAAGTGCACTTCCTCACCGTCAGGGTTGTGGCCGCCTGGGATTTTTCCGTCCATCTTGAACCAGAGGCCCCAGGCCGTCCCACTACTGGCGCGCTGGCCCAGGATCTGTGCGATGTAACCATCTTGTTTGGTGGCGAGTTTTGCCTTGTCGAGTTCGACTTCGGCGGTAGCGGTGAACGATCCCAGTTCGTCGACGAGCGGTCCTGCGGCCCATCCGTCGCCCGTGGTCCCGTTGAGGACCAGCTTCCCGCCGGCGATGGTCGCGCCCGAGGACAGGTTCAGGTCCCGGTTGTAGCCGGAGGTGTCCGTCAGGACGCTTCCCGCGGCGGTGTCAGGGTTCCAGCGGGCCGAGAGTTCGACCTTGTTCCTGCCGGTGGTCTTGTCGTGCATCTGCACGTCTGCCCGCAGTGAGTCCGGGCTCAGGGCGGCCTGCCAGACGGTCACCTCGTCGATGAGGCCGGGGAAGTCGTTCACCCAAGCATTACGGTGCTTGTTCCGTCCGATGGTCAGCGGGCCCGTCGCGGCCACGGGCGTGAAGGTGGAGGGCAGGTCGAGTCCGCCCTGGAAGTTGCCGTTGACGTACAGCCGAAGTCGCTTGGTCTCCTTGTAGGGGTCGCCGTCAGCGTTGTTGTCGTACTCGACGGCTATATGGGTCCAGACCTTTGGCACGGTCTTCGTGGTGGCGTTCACGACGTACTTGGTGGTGCTGGCGCTGGAGTCGTCTGTGGTGGGCAGGGAGACTGACCAGGTTCCGCCCGCCTCGTGGGTGATGGCGACCGCGCTCATGTACTCGCCGGCTATGCCCGCCATGGCGAAGTCGGTATCAACGCGGTCGGGACGTACCCAGCCTGCGATGGTGAAGGGCTTCCGGGTGTTGATCACGGATCCGGAGGTCGTCGCGTAGTCGTCGACGCCGTCGAGCCTGAGAGCGGTGTCCTCGTGATTGAGCTCGGGGAGCCAGCCGCGGCGACCGTCCGAGGGGCGGGTGGCGCCGTTGCGCAGGTCAGCCGGATCGGGTGAGACGTCCCTGGTCGCGGTGTCCTTGGCATCGTCACCGGACATGTCGTAGAAGTTCCAGTGCGCCACCGGGTCGGGGTCCTCATCGACGGCGAACGGGAACTCCTCCTCCAGCCCCGGGCGCCCGATGCCCACGTTATCCACGGCCTTGACCCGGAGCTTGTTCAGTCCTGGATAGCGCGGGGCAATCTTGATGGACGCACCAGCCGCAGCCGATATAGGGGTCCAATCTTCGTCCCCGGTAACTCTGTACATGTACCCCACGACCTTGGAGTCCTCGCCCACGGCCGGACGGAAGGTGAACGTGCCCAGCTCTGCTGGCGCGCCCGCGGCCGTACAGCTGCTCGAGTCGCACTTGCTGTAGGGACCGCTGGACGAAATCCGTGGCTTCCCCGGAGCTGACGAGTCCAGCTTGAAGTAGCAGGTGACGTAGGCGCTTCCCGCAGTCGCCGCGTTGGCGGCGAAGGATCTGGTCCAGGTGAGGACGCGGTACGTCTTGCCGTCCTGGAGGGTCGGCATCAGTTCCGGTTCGGCGCGGACCTGGGCGTTGGCCCCGTAGTAGCTGTTGTTGGGACTGTCGATGAACGGGCCGGCGTTCACCTTGACCCAGCTCGCCCCGTCCTGCCTCTCGATGAGGAAGGCCACGCGCAGCCGTGCCTCCAGCTCGCCACCCGGATAGACCTTGGTCGTGGCGCGCAGATCAGGCTTGGTGTGCCAGATGGTCGTGGCTTCGGCGAGGCTTTTCTCGCAAGGGGTTCCGTCGATGGTCTGGCCGGTGGGGGCAGCCGGGTTGCCGATGAAGTCCACGGTGAGCGCGGCGTCGTTGCGGAAGCGCTTCCAGGCGCTGGTGTCGCTCTCGTTCTCGGCCCGCAGTTCCAGGGTGAGCGGTGCGCTGCCGGTCGCCCAGGCCTGGACCGTGGGAGTCAGGTTCTCTTCCGGTTCGTCGGGATTGTCATTGAACTCGATCGGAGCAGCCGGCGAGTTCGGATCGCATGCAGATCCCCGCCCCGCGGACACATAGCGGTCTCCCATCAGGTCCGCGTAGGCGGGCCTGGATCCCCAGGTCGTCGACTGGGTGAAGCGGCCCGCTGTACGCACGAGCCACACGTTCCGCGGCTCACACTGGAAGGCCCACGGCTCCGTGATGGTGAAGGTCGCGTCCAGGACCCGCTTGCCTCGCAGGTTGTCCGGCGTGAACTGGAAGTAGAGCCGCTGCACGTACCCCGGAGCTTCACCGCAGGGGATGCCGTGCCACCACCCGCACTGGCCCACACCCTTGCCGAGATTGTCCTCGCCGTTCCCCCAGGCATGCGACTCGTACCCGTCGTCGCGCAGCAGAAGGCGCTCCACGGTTTCGTCCGCGTTGACCTGCGGGTCGATGTACAGAGGAAAGACCGAGGGATCCTTCTGCGCCATGAGCTCGGCGTTCGGGACGACGGTGAGACTCGTGGCGTCTACAGCCAGGGGCAGGCTCGCCGTCTGATCGCCGAGGCCAGGGCCATCGAACGGCGACTCATCACCCTCGCCCGACCCGGCCGTGGGGCTCGGCTCTTCGGAAGTCACTGCGGAGATGCTGTTCATCACGGTGGAGGCCGACTTGACCGTTGACTGAACCGGCGCAGGGTCTTCCGGGCCGCTCGAGTCCCACATCAGTGCCGGCGGGGCCTTGAAGACGGTCTGACCGTCGCTGTTCCAGGCTGTCAGTCCGTTCTCCTTGGACCCGGAGACCTCCAGCCCGTTGGCCTTGAGCGCGAACTTGACTTCCTTCAGCGCCGGGCTCGCCGCGGCCTGGGGAGTCTTGACGACGAGTACCTCGCGGAAACCCTCCACCGTGGCCGTCATGCGGAGGTCGACGCCCGGCAGCACCTCCGGGTAGGTGGCGCTGTCTCCCTCGAGCGTCGGCTTGGGCAGGGGCTTGGCCCAGCCCAGCGCGAGGGTGCGACCGTCCCGCTCGATCTCCACCAGGTCTGATCCGGTACCGCCGCCCGAGAAGCTCAGTCCGACAACGGCAGCTTTCGGCCCCACTGTTCCGTCCGGCCGAGTCACCAACGTCGCATCAGGCTCTACCCAGGCACCATCTGCGCTCTTGACTCGCACAGGCACGGTCGACTGGACGAGACGGAACGATGCTCCATCGGGGTTCGCGTATGTGGTGGTGAACTCCGAGCGTTCGCCCACGAGTTCTACACGCTGGCCGCTCTCGGCGGCCTCCTTCAATGCTTGCTGCCCCTCAGGCAGCGGCGCTTCCGGTCCGGTTGTCGACGCACCAGCGCCGTAAGCGGGTGAAACTCCGACTAGTAGAGCCACACCAATTGTGGTACTTAGAGCACGACGAAGCCGTCTCCGTTGGCTTACTGACACATGCCCACCCCAGAAGAAGGATGAGGGCCTCCCCGGCCCCCACGGCGACGAAACTATGTGCGCCGCACGGCAGAGACTAAGCATTGGATAAGAGGTCTTCAATGCGGATTCGATGATCCGTTGATCACGGTAGAGAGAATTTGCGCCAACAAACTGACATTAGGTCACTGCGGGCTGTATTGGGCTCAAAAATGGATACATTGGGTCAACATCTTCTCGCTTCCCGACGGAAAGATCAGGCCATCTACCATAGGTTTCTGAGCTTCTTGCTGCCCCACTGGCAAAAAATTGCGACCTCTGATGCTGCTGTCGATCTGGAATGAGTGTCGCTCTTCCCGTACGCAAACTCTGCAAGTATGTTCTGTCATGTACGCGCCACATTCTGACTGGCGCGATATGGGCGGTGTCGCTATTTCCGCAAGAGGGTGTTTGGTCCGTTTTGTATCTCCCGATTGTTTGGTTGAGGGTGGTCCACGCTCGCTATCGGGGGGTCGATCCAGCCACGCCCCGGACCTGGTGCCAGGGGTTTTGGGCGCGGGACTGGGCGCGCTCGAGGTACTCGCGCTTTACCGTGGCCGAGCCCGGTTTCCAGCGGCCCTGGTGGGTCGGGTCGGCGCCGGCGTCCGCGATCTGCTGGGCTCCGCCGCGGCGTAGGCCGTGGGAGGTGACCAGGTGCCAGGTGGGGAGGCCGGCCAGGTAGGCGCGGTGGCGGACCCAGTCGTTGAGGGCGTCGCCGGTGACGTAGTCGCCGCGGGCGGTGGCCGCTGAGCGGTTCTGGAGCCGGCCTTTTGAAGTGAGGGCCCGCAGGAGGGTGCCCTCGTGGATTCCCATACGGTGCAGGCAGTTCAGCCAGTCCCTTACGGCTGTGACCGGGTCGTAGCGGGGGGATGAGGGGTCGGACGGGATGAAGGTGCTCTCTCCCTTTCCCTCCTGGTCGGTCTTCGAGTAGGCGATCCACAGGTCGACTCCGCCGTCCTCGACCTCGACGTCGGCGATGTCCAGGTCAGCCAGTTCGATGCGGCGGTTCAGCGCTCCCCGGCCGACCAGGAGCGCGCAGCGGTCCCGTAGTCCGGCGGGTGTGTGGAGGTCGCAGGTGTCGACCATGGCGTGCAGCATCGCCTCGGTGATGGCCGGTGCCTTGCGGACACGGTTCCGCTTGCCCCACTCCTTGCGGTACTCCGCCAACATGCCGCGCGCTTCGGTCGTCCCGGGCCGGCGGTCCTCGGGCATCCACATGCGGACGCCCGACATGTACGTACGGATGGTGTTCGGCGCCATCTCGCGGGCGATGAGCCCGGCGACCCACTCCACGTACGTGGCCGTCGTACAGGGCCGCGCGACCCGGCCCATCTCCTCACACCACTCGGCGAACTTCCTGCGCTGGCTGGCGTAGTTGCGGTTGGTGTTGGCGGGCGCGGACTTGTCGCGCAGGCGCTGGGCCGTGTCCGCGGACACCTCGAAGTCCGTCCGGGTGTACGTCGGCGCGTCCGCCTCCGTGGGGACGGCCTCCCCCGGGTAGAGGATCGTGTGCTGGTCGACCAGGGGTCGAGGAAGGCGTGCCGGGTTGGCCGCGGGTGCCGGTAGTAGCTCGCCATACTCGACGAGCTCGGCCTCGACGATCTCGGCGCTGTCCCGCTCCTCCACCGCGGACTGCTGATGCTCGCTCATGTACCCCTCCCCTGACGATCCTTCCTGGGCAATCACCCTTGTATAAGGGAATTTATACGAGGGTTCTGAGATCGCGCCCCCGGGGCAAGCCTCAACGAGCCATCGCGACGGCGATCCGCACGTGTTCTTCCTGGGGGTCGAGAGGGTCCCCGTGGCGGCCCCGCAACCGCGCAGGGAAGAGGATCGGCGTGGAGCCGGGCGAGGCCGGTAAGGTCATGGCGAGTGGTCCCAGGGGGCCGGCCGACACACGGGGGTTTCGACAATTGCTTACGCCTGAGGAAATCTGGGAGGCAGCCGACCTCCCCGCGCGTCGGCTCGCCGGGGTGGCCCTCAATCCGTCCTCTCCCGACGATGTCCTGTTGCGTCTGCTCGCCGACGGTCCGCCGGCCGTACGGATGGTGCTGTGCCGGGACCGGATCCTGCCCGACGCCGTAGTCGACGCCGTACTCAAGCACCCCGACACCCGTACCCGCAGCTTCTTCGCCCGCAACCCCCACGTCGATCCGACCCAACGGGCCCAACTGGTGGACGATCCCGAGTGGTTCGTCCGCGCTCACCTCGCCGAGGCTCCCAGAATGCCCGTCGGCGGTGTGCCCAGGCCGCTGCCCGACGAGGTCATCGTCCACATGATCAGCACGTATGACAATGACATCCTGCAGGGCACCATCTACCGACAGATCTCCCCCGTGCTGCAGCTCTCCATGCCCACCCATCCGGTCGCGAAGGTCCGTTGCTGGGGGGTCGGAAGGTGGAACCAGCTGCCCGCCGAGATCCAGGACGCGCTGCTGGCAGATCCGGACAAGGACGTCCGGGAGAGCGCACAGAGAAGCGCACAGCGGCACGCGCAATCCCAGGATCCGGCGTGGGTGGAGCACAATCTGCCCGACCGGACGTGCCACGCACGCTGGGACATGCTGATGCACCAGGCCCTCAGCAGAACCGTCGTGGACAGCGTCCTGACCGCTCCGGTCGCCGACGACGAACGGGGTGCGATCGCCGGCAACCCCAGCCTGCCCGCCGACGTGGCGGTCCTCCTGGCCGGCGATCCGGACCCCGCGGTGCGCGAGCGGATCGCGTACCGCAGGGACCTCGGACCTGCCGAGCGCCGAGCGCTCGCCGTGGACCCTGACCCGAGGGTGCGGCTCGCCCTGTCCGTGCACCCCGAGCTGAGCGAGGAGGAACGGGCCGCGATCGACTACGAGATCCCCGTGGACGACTCCTTCCAACCGTGGCCCGGGCCCCTCGTGCCCCGAGACCCCCACCACGTCCGCCGGGACGCGAGCTCCGCCCACCCGTTCCTGCGCCAGAGGGCGGCCATGGACCGCACCCTGCCGCCCGACCTCGTAGAACGCCTGGCCGCCGACGAGGATCTCGGCGTACGCGTCCTGCTGGCCCAGAACCATCCGGACGCCCCGGCGTCACTCCTGCTGCGCAGCTTCCTCGACTACACCGGCCACGAGCGCGCACACCTCACCACCCGGCCGAACTTCCCTACGGCCGGCCTGGCAGCCTTCGCCGACCACGAGGACCCCGAGGTCCGCGCCTTGGCCGCCCGCGACCCCCACACCGCGCCGGCCACCGTAGAGCGCCTCACCCGGGACCCGAACCCCACCGTGCGCGCCGCACTGGCACGCCACCCGAATCTTCCACAGCACCGGCTGACGGAACTCCTCGACGACGAGGAACTGGCCCACGCGGCCGCGGCGAACCCGGCATTGGCCGACGAGGAGATGCACCGACTGGTGGCGATGCGGGGACGGCGGGCGTGAGGTCGCCGACGGACCGGTGCTGGCGTCGGTCCGCAAGAGCATGAAGTCGATGCCGTCCTACGAGATGCCGTCCTACGAGATGCCGTCCGACGACTTCGTAGCGGTGATCCGGCGGGACGCGCCGGACGCCGGTGAGCTCCTGTGGATGAAGGACGACCGTGCGTACTGCTCCGCGATCGTTCGCGAGGGGCCGGCCAGGATCGAGTGCGGCTCTCTGCCGGAGAGCCTGCCGCGCAAGGGCATCCTGAAGGTGACTACGGGTGAGCCGTACCAGGAGAAGCCCGGCGAGCAGCCCAGCCTGTTCGTCTTCCTTGCCGTCGTCGAGGGCGAGCACGGCCCGTATGACTACAGGGGGGCGACGCCAGAAGCGGCGGGCTCGATCCACGACGCCGTCCTGACCTTCGCTTCGGGCCGCAAGCTGGGCCTGATCTCCTACGAGAAGCACTCGCGCCAGATTCCGGAGACTGAGATCTGCGGCGCGGACGACGCCGTGTGCTTCCCGGCCTACTACCCGAACCGCTAGGTTCCCCGCCGATCTTGGACCGCGCAAGGATGCCATCCAGACTTTCATCCGAAGGGGTCGTGCCGCGTAAGTACTTGATCCACGTCCCTGCGGTGCTGCTCTGACGGCGCGGTCCGGGTCCAAGTAGCGTCAGCGCCAGGGGGCACTTGCTGTTGTGGCCGCGGTCAGTCCCGGGTGTGTTTCACGGGAGGCCGGCTGCCCCGGGCGATCGAGCACAGGATGTGCCCCCTCGCCCGGGGCGATGGCCGGACGTTCTTCCTTCGCCGGCCCCCGCACACCTGGGGATCCCCTGGAAAGGTCGTGATGACAACCCATCTCAGCGCCCGAATGTCTGCCAGGACTATGTGCCCGACTGGCCCGCTCGCCCGGCTTCCGTTCGCAGCGTGAGAGCCCGCTCGGCAGGGTCGTAGTTCGGCCCGACGCCATCGATCAGCAGCAAGTCGCCCTCGATGTGGTCGGTACGCAGACGCAGGATGGCCCGGTAGCCGGGAGAGTCGTACCAGGCACGGGCTTCGGCCAGATGGGGAAACTCGATCAGCACCATGCTGCCGGGCCACGTCCCCTCCACGACTTCGGCCGGCGGACCGTGGATGACGAAGCGGCCCGCGAAGGGGTCGAGGGTTGACTGGATGCGCTCCAGGTACTCGATGATGTCGGAGTGATTCCGGCGGCTGCGGAGATGAGCGAAGCCATAAGCGGACACCACGGGGCTCCTTCGTTCCGGGGGGCTAGCGATGACCAGAACGTAGCTGCGGGTGTTGGGCGGTGCGATTACCCCAGGGGTAATTGCCGCGGCATCGAGGACACGACACGACACGCACCAAGGCCGCCGCCTGCCCCACCGTTCTACCTCTCACGGAATGGGTGAGAACGGGAGGCACCCCACGCGACGAGGGCCTGGGGCGGCTCGGCGGAGTGCGAACGATCACGACTCCCCTCTGCTCGCCCCGACCCTGGACCGTCTGGACGACCTGGGACCACTACCCGACGACATCACCGTGCACTTGGACGCCGGCTAGGACTCAGACAAGACCCGCGCCCTCCTCGACGAACGTGGCCTCCTGCATGGCCACATCGCGCACAAGAGCGAGAAGGTGCCGATCCATGCAAGTCAGAGGTGGCACGTCGAACGCACCCACGCCTGGCAGAGCGCCTTCCACCGCCTCGCCCGCTGTTACGAGCGCCGCGCCACCGTCATCAACGCCTTCTTCGACCTCACCGACACCATCATCGCCGTGCAAGCGCCTGGTCCGCAGGGCATGGACGACCCACCGCTGGGACGAACGCCCGAACCGCCGCCCAGGACCAGACGCCGCCCCCACGGCGGATCTCCTCTCAGCGGCTCGGAATTGAAACAGCGTTAGCGAGCATCTGGTACGACTGTTTCACTAACGAGGGGAGACCGCTATGCACACCTTCGACCGAGCACTCGTCCTGGGCCCCGGGGGTCCCGTCGGCACGGCCTGGATGGCCGGGCTGGCCTACGGATTGCGCCGCGACGGCGTGGATCTGGGCGAAGCCGACCTGATCGTCGGCACGTCAGCCGGCGCGATCGTCGGAGCACTACTCGCCACCGGGCAGGACCCGGGGCAGCTCGCGACTTCGCATCGCCAGCCCGCTCACCGGCTCAACGCGGACCCCGCGCGGATGGGCGAGGTGTTCGCCGTACTTGGTGACCGCAGCCTGGAGCCCGGCGAGGCCAGGCGTCGCGTCGGCCGGCTCGCACTCGACAGCACCGACCCCCAGGCGGATGAGGCGCTGCTCGCGGGGCGCGCCGCCTTGATCGGTGCGGACGCGTGGCCGGAGCGACGCCTGATGATCACCGCCGTGGACGCGACCACCGGTGAGCCCGTGGTGTGGGACCGCGACAGCGGCGTGCCGTTGGTGTCCGCAGTGGCGGCGAGCAGCGCCTTCCCCGGGGCCGCGCCGCCCGTTGCCATCGACGGCCGGCGGTACATGGACGGTGCGCTGCGATCGGGCCCCAACGCCGATCTCGCTGCTGGAGCCCGCACGCTGGTCGTGGTCGAGCCGATGGCCCACCTGTTTCCCCGCGAGCCACTCAACCAGCAGCTGGCGGCCGTGGGGGCAGACACCGTGGTGACCATCAGCCCTGATCCGGCCTCGGTGCGCGCCTTCGGCTCGGACATGGGCGACATGGAAGCCTGGGAACCGGCCTACCGGGCGGGTCTTCGCCAGGCCGGCGACGTCGACGCCCAACTCCGTCCCACGTGGAGGACGGAAGCCGACGCGGGCTGACCGCCGATCAGGCCGGTGATGCGCGGGCGGTGGCAGCCCAGCGGATGAGTCGCCGCGTAGACCGGCCCCTCCGGCAGCACAGCGGCGAATTGACCCCAAGGTGGTTCAGCCTGCCGTGCCGCCTGATCTGCGGGTGCCTCCGGCGGTCGAGACGTCGCCGGACGGACCGGCCGGGGGCCGGGCGGGGTCCGCCGGCGAGTGTGTGACCGCGTCGGCGGACAGGGTGCGGGCCGTCTCTTCGAGGTCGGGGTGGGTGGCGGCGACGGTGCGCAGGATGCGGAGGAGGGACTGGGGTTCCAGGGGGCGGCCGTTGAGGGTGGTGAAGAGGTGACCGGTATCGGGGAGGGCGGTCGCGCGGTGGGGCAGGTACTCGTCGATGGCGCGGACGGCGTCGTGGTGGACGGGCTGGAGACGGGTCGCGTCGCTGACGGCGTTCTTCTGGGGGACGTCCCAAGTGGTGCGGTGCTGTTCCTGGTGGCGGCCGCTCAGGCGCATCGCGGCGATCTGCCCGGGCCGCAGGACGTCGTCTTCGGAGCCGCGTCCCCACGGGTAGTGGTTGAGGCAGAGGTATACGAGGGCCCGGGCGCGGTGCGGGCTTCGCGGCGGGTGCCCCAATAGCGGTCGGCGGCCTGGGCGAGCCAGCGGCACTGGTCGGGGGTCCAGAGTTCGCGGCCGGGCAGCCCGGCGGCGAAGTTCCCGCAGCGCTGGAACTGGAGTGACTTGGCGGTGCCGGCCGGTACGAGGCCCGGTCCGCCCGCGCCTGCCGGGGTTTCGAGCCAGCGGTAGAAGGACCGTACGGCCCCGCAGGCGGCGTCACGGGAGCGGGCCGCCCCGGCATAGCCGACGGCACAGTCCTGCAGGGCCGCCGGGGTCGGCCGGAGATGGACCTCGGGGTCGGCAGGCCCCCGTCGGCACCGCAGCCCACGGTGAGCCAGTGCAGGACCGCGGGCCGGTGGTGCTCGACGGCCTGGTAGCTGAAGTGGCCACTGGCCTCGGAGTTCGGCCCCGCCAGCCACTCCTCGACCAGCCCTGCGGCGGCGTCGTGATCCATCGCACCAAACTAGCGATTCGGGTCCGAGGGCCGGCGCGGCAGGTGCCGGGCACCACCACCTCCGAGCCAGAGGGCGCACTGCTTCATGCGGAGCCGATCGCCGGAGAACCATCCCTGCCATGGCTCGTCCAGCCGGTGCCAGGCAGCGGGCTGGCCGCGTTCAGGCGCCAGCTGCGTCCGTTGATCGACGACGGCCACGTAGGAAAGGCCCGCGGTGGCCGACCAGCCGGGGTGATACGAGCGCACCGTCGCGGCCGCCGGTGTCGCATGCAGCTCCGCCCGCACACCGGTTTCCTCGAACAGCTCCCGCCGCGCCGCCTCTCGCGGCGTCTCGCCGGGATCCACCTTGCCGCCCGGCGGCACCCACCCTCGCCAGCGGTGACTCACCAGCAGGACGTGGGTCAAGGCGCAGTCGAACACCCACACCTCCGTTGCGAGCGGGCCTTCCAGGGCCGCATCGGGGCGGAGCAACCACTCCACAGTGCCGTCGTAGTCGGCCAGAGCGTGACGCGCGTCGCGCATCGCAGCTTCAAGGGCGCTTGCCCCTACGGGATGTCCACTCACCTGCCGGAGAGTACGACGAGCCACTGACAATCAAGCCTTCACGAGATCACTGCGGCCCCGACTCGGTTGAGTGACCTGCCGCCGGTGGCCGGTGCGTCCCACTGACCAACCGTCCCCGACCATCGAACCGACCGAGCGGTAGTACTCAGCCGCCCAGCCTGTGCCGGACGTAATCCGGATGGGCCGCATCGACCTCGATGCGGTTCTCGTCGAGGCCGTTGACGATGCGCAGGCGGCCGTTGGCGAAGACGAACTCCACTGCCACGGTTCCTGCCGCCAGGTCACGGTCTGCTGGTCGCCATTCGAGAAGTGCGACCTCGCACAATTCCTGGCCGACAAACGGTTCGATGCGTTCGTCGCTGTGCGACCACTGGGGCGTGAGCTCGAACGACTCCCACCCGGTGATGGCCGCCGTGGTGTCGATCGTGTCCCAGCCGATGGAGAGTTCGTCGAGCTTCCAGTGGCAGACCTCCACCTGGAGACCGTCGAAGTCCAGTACCACCGGGCAGTCGGCGAACCAGTCCCCGTCTTCGGCGAACCGCACCAGTGCGCACCCCGTCAGCCGCCTACGGGCGAGTGTCGCCAGACGTGATCCGTGCGCCTGCCGAATCGCGTCGACCCCGATCAGGAAGGACGGTTCGAAACCAGAGATCCCCATGCTCACAGCATCTGATTCTCCCGGTCTTTGACCCAACTGACCAAGACATATCGACCGGGGGGTCTTCGGCGCCATTCGACAGGCCGGATGCTTGCCGTAGAACAGGTCGTGGTTCGCGCTGTTCCAGTTCTCGACGACCTGGAGGCCGTCGCCCATGTGCACCGCGGGCGGTACACGCGAACGTGCACCACGCGTCATGGCCGGTCTTGCCGGACTGCCTCACGGAGTGGCATGGCCGCCTCGGTCGAGATCCTTGAGGAACTGACGTTGGCCGTCCAGGAATGCGTCGCCGAAGAGCGAGCGGGGCGCGAAGAGCGCAGTGAGCGTGAGCTTGAGGTCCGACTGCTCGAGGGACTGCTTGAGCAGTGAATGGGTCGCGTCCGGGTAGTGCTTGGCCGTCAATGCGCCGCCTGCGTCCAGCACCTCGCGGTAGACGCGCTCCGTGTCGGCGGTGTCCACGTTGATGTCATGACCCGCGAGGGCCAGCAGCACCGGTACGCCGCGCAGGGCGCGAAGGTCGTGCGTGGCGTCCGCGGTGTAGTTCTTGGAGATGAAGCCCCAGCGATCGGCGGTCATGCCGTCCGCGTCGCCGCCCATGGCCTGGACGTACTCCTCGAAGGCCGCGTGGCGTTCCAGCAGCCGTCGGGTCGTGTCGCTCTTGGCGATCGCCGCGTCGGTACGGCCTGCTGACGCGCCGTCGGCGCGCAGCTCCGCAAGGAGGTTGTAGCGGCCCTGCCGGAGCCAGTTGATCGCGGGCGAGACGGCGATGACGAAGCTGACGGGCGTCTTGGCGGCGACCTTCGGCAGGACCCAGCCCGCCTGGCTGGCGCCCCAGAGGCCGATCCGGTCGCCGTCGATGTCCGGGCGGGCGCGGGCCCAGGCGATGGCGGCGGCCGCCTCGTCCGCCCGGTCGTCCATGGACTGGCCGAGCCAGTTCCCGGGCGCGCCCGCGACGCCGGGCTTGTCCCAGGACAGGGAGGCGTAGCCGGCCTTGGCGTTCGCTTCCCACAGGGGCTTGTACCCGTCGTCGTGGGTGGCGTCGAGGGGGCCGTCGCCGTGGACGTACACGACCAGGCCGTGGCGCTTGCGGCCGTCCTTGGGAGTGGCCAGTACTCCGTTGAGGGTGTGGCCGCCGTGGCGGATCGATACCCGCTGCTCGTCCATGGCGTAGGAGTGCTGCCACAGCACCACGCCGACGAGACCGGCGGCCACGACCATGGCCGTGACGAGTGACCACACGGCCACGCGGAGCCCGCGCCGTCGGGGTGGCTGGAGCTTTGGATGCATGGGATCTGACCGCCTCTGTTCGGGTGAGTCCACCGAAAACTATCACTACGAGCACGACCGTCGGAAGAGTGATAGTTTTGAGTTCCGGGTTGCAGTGGAGAGAAGAGGGCACGGCATGGGACTGGGACTGGACACGACGGACACCGGTACTGGACCGGTGACGGTCCGGCGGGGCCTTCCGGCCGGCGCCGAGCGGCGGGCGGCCGAGATGTACTGGGACGCCTTCGGCCGCAAACTCGGCCCCGCGCTGAACCCGCCGGAAAAGTCGGTGCCCTTCATCGCCGCCCACCTGAACGCCGATCGCGCGGTGTGCGCGCTCCTCGACGGGCGGCTCGTCGGCCTCGCCGGCTACCAGCTCGGCGGCCGTGCCCTCACCGGGGGATCGGCCGCCGCCGTGCTGCGCGCGTACGGACACATGCGAGGGCTGCCCAGGCTCCTGCTCCTCGCTCTGCTCGAACGCCACCCGGCCCCCGGACAGCTCGTCATGGACGGCATCGCCGTGGACCCGGGCCTGCGCGGGCGTGGCGTCGGGAGCCTGCTCATCGAGGAAGTGGCCACCCTTGCGGCGGAGCAGCACTGCCGGGAGATCAGACTGGATGTGATCGACACCAACCCGCGCGCCAGGGCCCTGTACGAGCGGCGCGGCTTCACGGCCGTGCGGACCGAGCGCACGCCCTACCTGCGCGGGCTGCTGGGGTTCGGCGCGGTGACCACCATGCGGCGCGCCGTCGGAACGAGAGGGGCGAAAGAACTGTGAGCACCGAAGCGGACCACGTCGAGGTCCCCACCCGCATGCTCGTCCACGCGCTGATCCGCGAGGACGGCACCGTCGGCGCGGACGAGCTCTACACCGTCGCCAACACCCTGGGCATGAGCGACCAACAGGTGCGGCTGTGCGTCAAACGCCTCGTGGCCGAGGGCCGCTTCACCCACGAGGGCCGTGGCCGCAAGGCGCAGCTGCACGCGACCGCGGACACCACGCGCGCCCTGGCTCCCAACGCGGACTTCCTCCGGCACGCGTTCCAGCAGGACGCCGGACTCGCTCCCTGGGACGGCGTCTGGCACCTGGCCGCCTTCGCAGTGCCCGAATCGGCGCGCACGGCCCGGGACGCCCTGCGTGAGACGCTCGTCCACCTCGGCGGCGCCCCGCTCCAGGGCGGACTGTACGTCTGCGCCAACGCCTGGGAACCGTACGTAGAAGAAGCGGCCCAGCGCCTCGGCGCCCATGGTGCGCTCACCCTCCTCACCACGACCGACCTGCGCAAGGGCGACACCCACGAGCCTGTCGAACTCGCCCGCAGCCTGTGGTCCCTGCAGGAGATCGCCGACCGCTACCACCGCCTCGGCCGCGTCGCCCGGCCCCGCCTCACCCGGCTCACCGGCCCTGCCGGACTCCGCGAGTCCGAACTCCTCACCATCGCGGTCGAGCTTGCCGCCGAACTCACCCGCGCGATGGAGCCCGACCCGCTGTTGCCGCCTCAGCTCCTGCCCCAGCCCTGGCCCGGCACCGAGGCCCGGGAGCTCGTCGCCCGGTGCTGGGCGGTCCTGCACGAACGAGAAGGCGGCGAAGCCCGCCCAACCCTCTTCCGCCTCTACGCCGACATCACCCGAGAAGCTGCAGACCGGGCCGCGGGCTGACACCTGGGCAAAGACTCACCTCAGGCTCAACATGGCGCATCGCTGTTGCGAGCGGTCGGTGGTGTGAAGAGTGCCTGAACGGTTTCAGTGGCGAGGTCTCGCAGCCAGGTGTGGGCGCGGTCGTCGTCGTAGCGCTGGTGCCACAGCAGGTACAGGGGGACGTCGGGCAGCGGGAGTGGCGGTGGCAGTGTGGCCAGGCCGAGTTGTTCCCGGGCGGTGCGGGTGACCGCGTCGGGGAGGGTGACGACCAGGTCGGTGTCGAGGGCGAGTTGCAGTGCGAAGGCGGCGGTGGGCCCGGCGGCGGCGACACGTCGGTCGAGGCCGCGTGTGGTCAGGGCGTCGTCGATCGGGTCGCGCAGGCTTCCGCGCCGCGACACGGTGAGGTGTTCGGCGGCTGCGTAGCGCTCGAGGCTCAGCGGGCCTTCGGTGAGCGGGTGCCCCGGTCGGACGGCGACGATGAGCCGGTCCCTGCCCACGAGGCGGTGGCGGATGTCGGGGAGCGTCGGAGTGCTGGAGCTCGATTCGAGGTCGACCTCACCACGGCGCAGCTCGGCGTCGTCCGTCCCGGGTTCGGCGGACAGGCGCAGTCGGACGCCGGGGGCCTGGCGGTGGACGGCGGTGATCAGCGTGGTGCCGCATGCGGAGGTCAGGGCGTCGTGCCAGCGCACGGTGAACACCCGGTCCAGAGCCGCCAGGTCGAGTTCCTGTTGCGCGGAAAGAAGCTGGTGGGCCTGCTGCACCAGGGCGTGGACCTCGGCGCGCATGGCCAGCGCGCGGGTGGTGGGGACCATGCTGCGACCGGTACGGACAAGGATCTGGTCACCGGTGGCCTTGCGGATACGGCCCAGGGAGCGGCTCATCGCCGGTGAGGTGACGTGGAGGCGTGCGGCCGCGCCCGCGACGCTCCCCTCCTCCAGCAGGGCATCGAGGGCCGTGAGCAGGTTCAAATCCAGTTGCATGACAGTAACTCTACAAGTGAAAAGCATGCACTTGTTGTTAATGATCGAGCGGCCTACCTTCGAAGTGCGGGGCGGGACAACAGCCCCGCTTCTATCGATCCCAGGGAGCCCACCATGAGCACAGTCATGCCTTTCGACGCCGGTACGACGCTTCTGTCCGACGTGACCGCCGCGGTGGAGGCCGCCGGCGTCACACTGCGCGACCGCTACACCTCGCACGCCCGGGGCGTGAGTCTGGACGAGGTCGTCGGCGAGATCCACGCCAACGACGACGCGGTGCTGGACGTGCTGCGGGAACCCCTGCTGCGGGCCCGGCCGGGGTCGCAGTGGGCCGAGGACGAGCTGGCCGGCGGTGCGCTCCCGCCCGGGGAGTGGTGGGTCGTCGACCCCGCCGAGGGCAACATCAACCACG
The DNA here is from genome assembly GCF_057834205.1 of Streptomyces sp. GL_148. Classification (NCBI taxonomy): domain Bacteria; kingdom Bacillati; phylum Actinomycetota; class Actinomycetes; order Kitasatosporales; family Streptomycetaceae; genus Streptomyces; species Streptomyces sp. GL_148. The sequence continues at coordinate 908,257 of NZ_CM174396.1, forward strand.
TCCACGGCATGGACGACTGGGCCGTCACCGCCACCCTGGTCCGCGACAACCAGCCGGTACTCACCGTCGTCCACCTGCCGCTGACCGGCGACACCTACACCGCCGTCGCTGGCGGCGGCGCCCGCCTGGGCGGCCGGCCCCTGAGGGTGTCCGCCAAGACCGACCTGGGCGCCGCACTCATCGGCACCGGCCAGGCCAAGCCCGGCGAGGACGAGCGCACCTTCCGGCGGATCGGTGACTCGGTCACCGCGATGCTCGTCAACGGCCTGGTCGTGCGCGTGTCCGTACCCGCCACGATGCAGCTCATCCACGTCGCCGCCGGACGCATGGACGCGTTCTGGCAGTTCTCCGACGTCCGCTCCGGCCTGGTCGCCGGCGCCCTGCTGGTCTCCGAGGCCGGAGGCATCGTCACCGACCTGGCGGGCGAACCCTGGAACACGGCCAGCCGCGACTTCCTGGCCGCCGCCCCCGGCATCCACGCCGCCGCCCTCAAGGTCCTCTCGCCGATCGCCTGACCGGACGTCTCCGCCCTTCCCACCCGATACCGCAAGGAGCATCACCGCATGACCAACATCGGCATCCTGGGCGCCGGCCGCGTCGGCACCAACCTCGCCGGCAAGCTCTCCGCAGCCGGACACCACGTCACCCTCGGCAGCCGGAACCCCGAAGTCACCGCCGCCCGGACCGCCGGACTCGCCTCGCGGATCGCCTTGGCCGACCAGCGCACCACTGCCCGCACCGCGGACATCGTGATCAACGCGACGCCCGGCGACAGTTCCCTGGACCGCCTCACCGACCTGCACGCCGAGCTCTCCGGCAAGATCCTCATCGACGTCTCCAACGCAACCCGCGACACCGCTGACGGCCTGCCCGGCGACCTGCGCTATCCCGGCAGCAGCCTCGCCGAGAAGCTCCAGGCCGCCCTCCCTGACACTCGTGTGGTCAAGACCCTCAACACCATGCTGTTCATGGTCATGACCGCTCCCGAAACCCTGGGCACCCCACCGACCGCCTATCTCTCGGGCGACGACGAGAACGCGAAGAAGACCGTCACCGGCCTGCTGGGCGACCTGGGCTGGCAGCCCGAACGGATCGAGGACCTCGGCGACATCACCACAGCCCGCGCCACCGAAGCCATGATCCTGATCGTGCCCCACATCCTGCGCCGACACGGCTTCAAGCCCTTCGCCGTCTCCCTCGCCCGCTGACCCGCCAAGACCGGGATTCAGACCAAAACCAGGTAGCGGGCTCGTGCGAGGCAGCTGGGCGCTGGGAGGCGGACGTCGAGGCCGACGGGGTCGGGTAGGCAAGCCGCCGATGAGGTAGAGGCGTGCGCGTTCGTCGTGGAGCAGGAGGAAGCCCAGCAGGACGAGGCCGTCCTGGTTGTCGGTGTCGGCGCTCGGCGCGATGCCGGTGGCGGCCGCGTGGAGGCCGTCCGCGAGGTCGAGTTCCGCGGGGTGGGCGTCCAGGATGAGTCGCACGGTGTCCACCGGCACCACGGGGATGCCGGGTCCGTCCGAGGCGAGGGGGCGGTTCCCCGGGGCGTGCCGTACGAGCTGTCGTAGGGCGGCCGGCAGCTCGGTGGCAGGGATGTCGTTCCCGTCGCGGTCCAACAGGGGGACGCCGTACGCCGTCGACGCGGTCGGGGTGGCACCGTCCCCTACGACGACACGGACGAGGTCCCGATGGTGCCGCAGCGGCAGGACACCCCTCACCACGGGGCCGCCACCCAGAGGTGTGGCCGTCAGGCGGAGCAGGGCCCGGGTGGCCGCGGCCTGCCGCTGTGTCGGTCCGTCGCCCTCCCAGCGCGCCGCGGACTGAGCGGACCGCTCGTCGGGGGAGGAAGGAGAGGAGGGCGGTGGTGCGCTCACGTCCCGTTCACCGCGTTCGGGTACTTGTTGCGGGCCACCCGCTCGCAGTAGGCGGTGATCGTGCCGATCTTCCGGCTCGTGTCGGCGAGCTCGTAGGCGTTGTCGGTGGTCTTGTAGTCGTACTGGGAGATGACTGCGATCCGGGCGAGGATCGTGCCCAGTCTGTTGCCCAGGACGCCGCCGTACTCCCGGCGGACGCCCTTCTTGACGGGGTGTTCGCTGGTCACGACCTGATCGTTCAGGCGGGTAGTTCCCACACGGTCGTTTGAAGTCTGACCTGGCCACCGTTTCCTGCGCCGGGTGTGAAGTATCCGACCCGGCCGTCTTCGGTTTCGAAGCAGGCGGAGCGGCCTGCGGGGACGTCGGCGGTGCGTTGGCCGAGGTTTGCGTTCAGGAGGTCGGCGCACGTTTGGCGGCCGGGTGTCCCGGGACCGTTGAAGGCGACGATCCTGTTGCCGACGTAGCGTCCTGGATCGCAGCTGAGTTGGCAGGACAGTCCGAGGTCCCCCAGCGGTGCCCGCTGGGGCGGGACGGGATCCAGGAACCAGCCCGTCGTCGGGATCCCGGTTTTGCTTCCGTCGTCCAGCGTCAGCGTTCCGCGCCACCGGACGCGTACGGCCGAAGGCACCGTCGGGGTGGGGGGTTCGCTCGCCGGGGGCGGGGTGGGGCTCGGCGGCGGGACGGGCGCCGGGCTCGGCGAGGGGGAGGTGGAGGCCGGGGCGGACGGTGTGGGGGAAGGCGTCGGCGTCGGCGAGGGCGTGGGGCTCGGTGAAGGGGGCGGGGTCGGGGACGATGCGGAGCTCACGGGCTGCGGGCCGTCATCGGCTACCGGGCTCTCTCCCGCCGCCGGATTCCCCCGCTGGAGCAGTACCGCCCCCCAGACGATCGCGGCCACCGCGAACAAGACGGCGGCCAGACCTGCGAGCGGGAGACGGTGTCTCCAGGGGGAAACAGCCTCGCGGCCAGTGCCGGAAACAGCCTCGGGAAACGGCCACATCCCACGGTGGGGTACGAGTGCAGTGGAGTCCTCGCCGGGAAGCCGGGTCAGGAGGCGGTCGATCTCGCCCAGGATCCGCTGCCGCTGCACGGCCAGGTGGGCGCTGCGCCGTTCCAGCTGCGCCGCCCGCGCGTCCACCCCGTCCCCGGGTTCGGTGCCGGCCTGCGGGGCCTGCCCATGGTCGGCCAGCTCGGCCAGCTCGGCCAGCAGCCGGGCGGTCTCGGCCTCCCGGTCCTGAACCTCCCGCAGTGCCCGCTCCTGTTCGTAGAGCGCGGCCCGCTCACTGTTGCGCCCGCCCACCGGGCCCAGCGCCCGCTCGTACAGGGCCGTCACCAACTCACGCACAGCGGTGGTGAGCGGGGCCCGCCCGCGCCGGTCCGCCTCCTCCAGCAACGCCTCCACGTACGCACTGCGCGGCAGCCGGTCCCCGTTCTCGTACCGCGACACCGACGTGATGCTCCCGCCGTGCAGGGCGACCATCGCCCGCTGCGACAGACCGGCGTTCTCCCGCAGCAGCCGCAGCTGCTCACCCAGCGCCCGCGCCGCCGCCACGGAACCCGGCTCCCCCGCACCCTCCAAGCCGGAACCGCCCCCGCTCCCGCTGCGGCCATCGCTCTCAGACATGACTGCTCCTGCTCCCCCAAGGCACACGGAAATCTTCCCCACCGGGAAACCACCTGCTCCCAGGAGGGGACACCGAGCCTAGGCGCGAAGGTCGATCACAGAGCCGACACCGGCCAACTTCCCCGCCCCGACGAAAGGAAGACCCCATGTCCTCGATCGCCCTGGCCGTACTACTGCTCCTGATCCTGGTAACGCTGCTCCTGGCAGCCGCCATCGGCTACACCGTCCACCGCCACCCGGCCCTGAACGCGCCACTGACCGCAGCCGGAACGGCCGTGGCCCTCATCGTGACCTGCGTGTGCACCATCGCCGCACGCTGACGTGCGGCCCGCCGCTGCAGGGCAAGCGGCCCGGCCTGAGGAACATCAGTGTCAGATCGTGCGCCAAGCACCCTCCGGGCCCACTTCTGCACCAGCTCGGGGAACGGCGGTTCAGGAGATCGCACGAAGCGATGGGCGCTCACTGACCGGAGCCCGCACTGTGGCCGGCCGGGCCGGCGGTTCACGGACGACGTCCGGGAACGCCCGCAGGTCCCGCCGCGCCAGGGGTCGGTGGGTCGCGGACGGTCGGGGGAGGCGAAGCCGTGGGGGCGGATCGTACGATGACCGCATGACCAGCACGATGCAGTCGAGGCGGCGCCCTGTCAGGCGTGGCTTCGTACTGCCGGTGCTGGCGGTGCTGGCCGGTGTGCTGGCTATGCACGGCCTGGGGCCCGGACCGGCGCCCGCGAAGCCGTCGGCGGCCGTCAGGGGCCACGCCATGGCGATGGCTCACGAAGAGGCCGGCCGGCAGGTGGCTGGTGACTGCTCGCACACTGACGGCGGAATGGGCCACGCGGACCACGCGGACGGCACGTGTGCGGCGACCGGTGTCGGAGCTGCGTACGCGCCCCCCGCCCTGGCCGCAGCTCTCGATACCGGGCCCGCACCGGTGATGGTGCCTGGTAGCGCGGCGGGGACCCCAGAGAGCGGGCGTGCTCCGCCCGATCTCGCCGAGCTGCAACTCCTGCGGATATAGGACCGCCCGCATGGCACCCCCCGTCCCGGCCCGGCCCGGCCCGGCCGACGGGGATGCCCTGCTCCGGCACGTCCTATGTCCGTATCGGCGCCTGCCCTGCCAAGGGCCGGCGCGTCAAGGAGTCGCAGCATCATGAACAACAACCTCATCCGCCGGACCGCCCTCGTCGCTGTCGCGGGCGCCGCCTCCTTCGTGCTCGTCGCGTGCGGGTCGAGCGACGACACCTCCGCCGGGCACAACGGCCACAGCCCTTCGCCCTCGGCGTCCTCGTCCGCTCCTGCCTCGCAGGGTCAGCACAACGCGGCCGACGTCGCGTTCGCCGAGGGGATGATCCCCCACCACCGTCAGGCCGTGGAGATGGCCGACCTCGCGCCCACCAGGGCCGAGTCCGCCGAGGTGAAGAAGCTCGCCGACGAGATCAAGAAGGCCCAGGACCCGGAGATCAAGACGCTCTCGGGCTGGCTGACTTCCTGGGGCGAGCAGGTCCCTGCCGAGGGTGCCATGGACCACTCCATGCACGGCGCCGGCGACGGAATGATGACGCCTGAGGAGATGGACGAGCTGAAGGCGTCCTCGGGCAAGGCGTTCGACACCGCCTTCATGGAAATGATGATCAAGCACCACGAGGGCGCCGTGGCGATGGCGAAGACGGAGAAGGCGGACGGCGCCTTCCTCGACGCCAAGACCATGGCCGACGCCATCATCACCTCGCAGAGTGCTGAGATCACCAGGATGAACAGCCTGCTCGGCAAGAGCTGACCTGACGCGGCGGGAGGGGTGTGCCGAGCCTTCGTGGCCCGGCACACCCCTCCCGTTTTTGCTGAGCTCAACCACCTCGCGAAATACCCCTGGGGGGTATACGGTTGGTGTGAGTCCGCGGGAGCGGGGTCACACTGGACGGGATTGGGGATGACGGTCATGGATCACAGCGCACACCACACCAGCACCGCGCACGACCACGCCGCGCACCAGGCGCACACGGGTCATGCCGGGCACCAGATGGGCGGGGTGACGTGGGGGGCCGCGGCGAAGGCGACGCTGCACTGCCTGACGGGATGCGCCATCGGCGAGATCCTCGGCATGGTCATCGGCACCGCCCTGATGTGGGGCAACGTCCAGACGATGATCCTGGCGATCGCGCTGGCGTTCGTCTTCGGCTACTCGTTCACCCTGTTCGCGGTCCGCAAGGCCGGCCTGGACTTCAAGACGGCCGTGAAGGTCGCGCTGGCCGCCGACACCGTCTCGATCGCGGTGATGGAGCTCGTCGACAACGGAATCATTGCCCTGGTCCCCGGCGCGATGGACGCCCACCTGTCGGACACGCTGTTCTGGGCGGCGCTGCTGGGCGGCTTCGCCGTCGCCTTCGTGATCACGACCCCGGTGAACAAGTGGATGATCGGCCGCGGCAAGGGCCACGCCGTCGTCCACGCCTACCACTGACCCGGCTCGTACGGCACCCGCGCCCGGCCCCACCCTTGCGGTGCGGCCGGGCGCGTTCGCGTGGACGGGCGTTAGCTGGAGGTACCGGGGGCTTCGACGGCGGCCGTCCCGGATCCGCCGGCCCCGCGGGGAACGGAGGCACCGACGATGTCCAGCACCGTCAAGGACATGCTCGCCACCTACCCGGCCGACCTCGGCGCCATCGACCAGGCCAAGCTCACCCGCTGCATCGAGGAATGCATCGCCTGCGCCCAGGCGTGCACGGCGTGCGCGGACGCCTGCCTGTCCGAGGGCATGGTGGGCGATCTGGCGAAGTGCATTCGCACCGACATGGACTGCGCCGACATCTGCACCGCCACCGCCGCGGTCCTCTCCCGCCACACCGGCTACGACGCCAACATCACCGCCGCGATCCTGAACGCGTGCGCCATGGTCTGCAAGGCGTGCGCCGACGAATGCGGACGCCACGCGGACATGCACGAGCACTGCCGCCTCTGCGCCGAAGCCTGCCGCTCCTGCGAGCAGGCGTGCAACGAACTCCTCGGCGCCCTCGGCTGACAGGACCGGGGGCTGGTCAGCGCGGCTGGGGGATCTGCCGGCGCTGGAGGCGGCGCCCGTAACGGGTCATCCCGCGCGGCTTGAACACCGACAGCGCGGCCGCCGTGAGAAGCACGAGCAGGGCGGCGGCGGCGTCCGCGACCAGCTGGACGCGCATGCCCTCGAGCTCACCGCCCGTAAGGGCCGCGCGGGCGGCTGCGTCCGCGAGGTGTCCGACCGGCTGCATGTGAACCAGCAGCAAAACGGTCGCCCACCACGGTGATCAGGAGCTTGGCGATGACCCAGTAGTGGCGCAGCAGCCCCCACACCGTGCCGAGGCACTGCACCAGGCCGGTCAGCAGGCAGGCGACGCTGAACGGGACGATCACGTACCAGCCGACCACGTCCATGGCGAGGTAGGCGCCCCGCACCGTCTGGGGTGCGCCACTGGTCAGCCCCGCGACGGCGAGGGCGAGGAACGCCGCGACCGCGCCCAGCCAGCCGACCGACGTGGCGACGTGGAGCGTGAGGGCCAGTTTGCGCAGTCGCGGCGGGAACGGGCTCACGACCCGTGCCCCGCCATGCCGCCGCCGGCCAGGTGCACGACCACGAACACCACGATCAGCACGATGGGCGAGCACGTCACCCACGCCGAGCGGCACCTGCACGGCATGCTCCAGCACCTGATCGCCGAAGCAGCCGAAGCCGGCGACCTGCGCTCCGACGTCCCATCCGCCGAGCTCGCCCAGTACTGCCTGCACGCCCTGACCGCAGCGGCCACCCTCACCTCCCAGGCGTCGGTGACCCGGCTGGTCGCCGTCACCCTCGACGGCCTGCGTCCGGCTCCCTGAACCCGCCCGGCCCACCGCTTCGTGTGATCGACACCGGGGTCACCAGACAGCGTGAAGTCGTCCGCGCGGATCTACCGGATCTCGCTGACGACGTGGGGGTGGATGCTCACCGGCGAACCGGCGAACCGGCGTCGACCGGACACGCCCGCCGGGGCGCGAAGCCCCCCGTCTTCCCCGTAGCCGCGATCGACGGCCCGGCCCTGCCGGAGGTACTGGCGGAGCCGACGGAGGCCCCCGCCGGAACGCCGACGCTCAACGTCACCGGGCGGCCGGCTCGAAGCCGGGCCGGTCAGCGGCCCCGCCGATGCCGACGGGGCCGTTCGGGGAGGTGGTGCACAGCGCGGTCGGACACCGCGCTGCGCTCAGCCCCGACGTGATCTTCACCGTCATGGGCCGCTTCTCTGCCCACCACCATCCGTCGCGCTCGCCGACGGACTCGGCAACCGGGGGATCGCCGAACGGCTCGGCCTCGCGCAGGGCACGGTCAAGACCCGTCTCTCCCGCGGCCTGCGCTGACGGGGCTCCCGCGCGGCTACTTGAGGTAGGGGCCGGCGGTGCCCACCTTGCCGGGGGCGGCGTTGCTGCCGGCCAGGTCGAGGATGTAGACCCGGAGGTTGCCCTTTCCGGGGGCCGGGACGGACAGGGTGCCGTTGGAGACCGTCTTCACGTCGCCGGTGACGGCGTCCTTGTACGTGCCGTTGGGGACGCCCGTGTACGTGGCGGACCCGGTGACGGTCACCAGGGCGAAGCTGTCCACTCCGGTGGCCGTGTCGGTGTAGCGGCGCTTGAAGGCCATGCCTCCCGAGACTCCCTCCGTGGAGTACTGGCCCATCTGGAGGGCGGGCACGGCGCGGCGGATCTCGTTCAGCCGCTGGAGGTGTTTGACCAGCGGGGATTCGAGGGTGGTGGCGACCGGCCCGGTGGCGGTGGCGACCTTCGAGAAGCCGGAGGCGGTGACCGATCCCGCGATCTTGTCCCCGTAGTAGGCGCGGCCGGTGCCGGCGAGCGGGCAGGTCGGGCCGCAGTCGATCTGCTTGCCGGCCTGGAACTCGGTCTCGGAGCCGTAGTACAGGGTCGGGATACCGCGGAAGGTCCACATCAGGGCCATGTTCTCGGCCCAGGCCTCGGTGCCGCCCGCGTAACGGGTGGAGGATTTGCCGGGGCCGAAGTCGTGGCTGTCGACGTAGACGACGTTGTAGGTGGCGTCGTTGTAGCTGTCGTCGGAGTCCTTGCCGTTCTGGAAGGCGTTGTTGGCGTCCCCGAAGTTCATGTGCATGCGCATGTCGATGACGTTCATGCCGGAGAACTTGCTGTGGTCGGGGGCGTGGTAGAGGTTGCCGCTCAGGAAGGCGTTGGTGCTGGTCGGCTGTTTGGCCGGGTCGTTGTCGGTCGTGTACTGCTGGACGGCGGCGGTGGCGTCGTCCGCGCTGTACGTCGCGGACTCCTTCCAGGTGTAGTACTGCGCGGACTGGTTGGCCGAGCCGCGGTTCCACTTGTCGTTGACGAAGGAGCCGACCTCGCCGAAGACGTAGAAGTCCTCGGCCTTCTGGGCGCCGAACTGCTGGGCCACGCGCTGCTGGATGGCGGGCAGGAAGCGCCGGTTCCAGGTGACGCGGGGGATGTGCACGGCCGTGTCGACGCGGAACCCGTCGACGCCCATGTCGATGTACTTGTTGTACGCGCCGATGAGGTAGTTCTGGACGGTGGGGTTCTCGGTGTTGAAGTCCGCCAGGTCCTCGTGGATCCAGCAGGAACGGGCGTCCTCACCCTCCCAGTTGCCTATCCAGCACTGGTGGAACAGGGCTTTCGGGAACATGCCCGAGGTCGGGTTCGGCCACTGGCAGTTGTAGATGGTGTAGCCCTCGGCGCTCTTGTACGGGGTGGCCACGCCCCAGTTGACGCAGGTGTTCCCGGCCGGCTCGGCCGTCGACCACAAGTCGCCGTTGTAGTACGACTTTCCGCTCTTGGGGTCCACGGTGAGGCCGTCGTACTCGAAGCCGGCCTGCTTCTCGTCGTAGTACCAGGACCACTGCGCGTCGCGCACGCCGAAGACGGTGGGGGTGAACAGGCCCTTGGCTCCCCAGCGGGCGCTGTGGTTGTAGACCACGTCCTGATAGATCTTGACGCCCTTGGCGTGGGCGGCGTTGATGAGGTCCTGATAGGAGGCGCCGGCGGATTCCAGGCGCGGGTCGACCTTGTAGAAGTCGTAGCCGTGATAGCCGTGGTAGTCGTAGTCGGAGCGGTTCAGCACGACCGGGGTGATCCAGATCGCGGAGAAGCCGAGGGCTTTGACGTAGTCCAGTTTCTCGACCAGACCCTTGAAGTCCCCGCGGAACATCGGGTCGTTGTTGGCGGCGTTCCCGGACTTCACGTCCTGGCTGCCGCCCCGGTTGTTGGCACTGTCACCGTCGTTGAAGCGGGCGGTGAGCACGAAGTAGATCGGGTCCCTGCGCGGGTCGCCGCCCAGCGGCGCGGATCCGGCCGGGGCCGGGGGCCGGGTGCCCGTGGTGGCGACGGCCGCGGCGGAGGCGGCGGAGAGGTTCCCGGCGGCGTCCGCCGCCTTGACCGTGTAGGTGTAGGCGGTGCGCTCCTCCAGCCCGGATTCGGTGAGGACCGTGGAGGTGACGGAGGTGACCACGGTGCCCTTCGTGCCGCCCGAGCGGGTGACCTGGTAGCCGCTCACTCCCCGGTCGTCCGTGGCGGCGTCCCAGGTCACGACGGTGGACACGTCGGTGGCGGCGGCCCGCAGGTTCGCGGGAACGGTGGGCGCGGTCGTGTCGGGGACGACGGCGGCGCACGGGTCGGCGGCGTTCGCGGTGACCGTGGTGTCCTTCACCGTGGACAGGCCCGTGCCCAGGGCGTAGTTCCTGCCGTTGTTGTTGTCCCAAGTGCCGTTGCCGTTGTTGAAGGTGGCGGCGAGTCCGGCGGCCGAGCCGAGCGGGACCGTCTTCTTCACCCAGCCCGTGCAGGCCGGGTCCATGCCGGTGCCGGGGACGGTGGTCCAGGAGCCACCGGTCGGGGCCCAGTGCAGATTGACGGTCGGCCAGCCGACCGTGGTCGTCGCGTAGTAGACGGTGGCGCTCGCGCCGGTACCGGGGTCGGTGGTGCAGGGGTCGCTGTGGGCCACGACCCCGTCCTTGACCGTGATGACCCCGGTGCCCAGGGCGTAGTTCTTGCCCCCGTTGTTGTCCCAGGTGCCCTGGCCGTTGTTGAAGGTGGCTTGGAGGCCTGCTGCCGAGCCGAGGCTGACGGTCTTCTTCACCCAGTCGGTACAGGCGGCTTCCATCCCGGTGCCGGGGACGGCCGTCCAACTACCGCCATCGGGGGCCCAATGCAGGTTGTACGCAGCCCAGTTGCGGGTCTTGGTGTAGTAGAAGACCGTCGCCGTGCCGTCGTCGGCCGCCGTCGCGGCGGCGGCGGCGGGGGCGACGGTGGGCGTGTTGGTCATGGCGGCTGCCTCGGCGAGAGAGGCTCCGGCGGCCGGCAGCGCGGCTGCCAGGCATCCTGCGACGGCCAGGGCCAGGGCTGTGGACCGCCGTCTGGGATGTGATCGCGTACGTGATCTCAAGGTCTGCTCCTCGAAGCGGGGCCCAACAGCCCTGCAGCTCCGCGGCATTGAAAATTTGCCGCAAGGTTTTGCGGGGAGGTTATCCACCTGTCACCAGCACGTGAACCCCTTGTGAACCGGAAATCTCACCACTGGGCACGTCCAGGCAGCCCGGAGGGACCCTTTATGGGGAGAACTGCCGCAATGGCTTGCAGAAATTTTCGCCACGCGGATTCGCGCAGGCTAGAGCGGGACCCTGAGGACGTCGATAAGTCGACATGAATGATGCGCGCGCCCACTGGGCGACGGCTGCGGGAGCCGTCCGCAGCTCAGGGAGCCGCAGGGAGCCGCAGGGAGCCGCAGGGCCGGGCGAAGCCTCCGGGGCCGCGCCGGCCCCGGAGGCTTCGCCGCTACCGGCCGCCGCGCAGGGTTTCGATCTCGCGGCGTTCGCGCTTCGTCGGGCGGCCCGCGCCGCGGTCGCGGATGCCGACCACCGCCGCCTCCACCGGGGTCGGCGGCGGCGGGCTGTTGTCCGTCAGGCATTCCGCGGCGGCCGGGGCGCCGACCCGCTTGGACACCGGGCGCCGGACCACCACGATGCGTTCCCGCCCCGCATGGAAGAGGCGCACCTCGTCCCCGGCCCGCACCGCCTGCGCCGGCTTCGCGCGCTCCCCGTTGACCCGCACGTGCCCCGCCCGGCACGCCGTGGCGGCGATCGCCCGCGTCTTCGTCAGCCGGACCGACCAGATCCACACGTCGACCCGCGCCGACCCCGACCCCGCACCTGCGGTTCCCTCTTCAGCCATGCCCCGACTGTAGCGAGGCGAGCGGGGCCGGGCCGAGCCCGTAGAAGCGGAATGGCTTTTGGCGGTTCCAACAAGGGTGGTGGTATCTGCCATGGATATCATCCCAATGGAATTGCAAATGCGGCACACGTGCCCCTACCTTGTCGCACATGCAGTCCTACACCATCGGTCAGGCGGCGCGCCTTCTGGGCGTCAGCCCGGACACCGCCCGCCGCTGGGCCGACGCCGGCCGCGTCGCGACCCACCGCGACGAGGGCGGTCGCCGGCTGATCGACGGCCGCGCCCTGGCCGCCTTCTCCGTCGAGGTGGCGCAGGGGGCCCACGCCGAGGACGGCGAGACCTACACCTCGGCGCGCAACGCCTTCCCCGGGATCGTGACCGCCGTCAAGCTCGGCGACGTGGCCGCCCAGGTCGAGATCCAGGCCGGTCCCCATCGCCTGGTCTCCCTGCTCACCCGGGAGGCCGTCGACGAGCTCGGGCTGCAGGTCGGCATGCGGGCCACCGCCCGCGTGAAGTCCACCAGCGTGCACATCGACCGCGCCTGACCCCGCCTGACCCCGCTCAGCAGCACCCAGTTCAACACCGCTCAGTACGACGCGTCCCCACCCGCTCCGCCCGTCCCCGGCGCGGGGTCACCACCGCGCGGATCCGGCACCAGGCCGGCCGCCGACCCGACCGAGGAGCACCAGCTCATGTCCCCGATCCTGCCGCTGAACCGCCGTACCGCCGCACTCACCCTCTCCGCCGCCCTGCTGGTGCCGGCGCTCGCCGCCTGCGGCAGCAGCGACGACAAGAAGGACGGGGCCGCCGCCTCCCCGAACGCCGCCTCCGGGTCCGCCGAGCCCAAGGCCGCGAACCTGACGGTGCTCGCCGCCTCCTCCCTCACTGACGTCTTCAAGGCCGCCGGCGCCGCGTACGAGAAGGCCCACCCGGGCACCAAGGTCACCTTCTCCTTCGCCGGTTCGCAGGAGCTCGCCGCGCAGGTCAAGCAGGGTGCCCCGGCCGACGCGCTGGTCACCGCCGACACCAAGACGATGGACGGCCTGAAGGCCGAGACCAACGACCCGGCGGTCATCGCCAAGAACCGTCTGGTCATCGCGACCGGCAAGGGCAACCCGTTCAAGGTCGCCGGTCTCAAGGACCTCGCCGACACCAAGCTCAAGGTCGTGCTGGCCGCGCCCGAGGTCCCGGTGGGCCGCTACAGCAAGCAGATCCTCGACGCCCAGAAGATCGAGGTGAAGCCGGTCTCCCAGGAGCCCAACGTCCGCGCCGTGCTGAGCAAGGTCGAGATGGGCGAGGCCGACGCCGGTCTCGTCTACAAGACCGACACCCTCAAGTCCGGTGACAAGGTCGTCGTCGTGGACATCCCGGACGCCGAGAACGCCGTGGCCTCGTACCCGGCCGCCTCGCTCAAGGGCTCCAAGAACGCCGAGGCCGCGGCCGCGTTCGTGGCCTGGCTGAGCACCCCGGAGGCCCAGAAGATCCTCCAGGACGCGGGCTTCCAGAAGGCGTGACCGCCTGACGGGTCCGGTGACGGAGAGGGACTGCCTGGTCCGGGGGGACGGGCAGTCCCTCTTCGTTTGCCGCCCTTCGCATTACGCTTCACACGCCTCCCGGGCCTCCCGACGTCCCCGGTGGCGTCCCGACGTCTTCGGCCAGGAACCCACATGAGCAGACTCCGTACCCGTCGCGCCCGGCCCCCTGTGGCTCTGGCGCTCCCCGCGCTGCTCGCCGTGGCGTTCCTGCTGATGCCGCTCGTCGGCATCCTCACCCGTACCCAGTGGAGCGATCTCGGCTCGCACCTCACCAGCCCGGGTGTGGTCGAGGCGCTGCGGCTCTCGCTGGTCGTGTCCCTGTGGGCGCTCGGCTTCTCCCTCCTCCTCGGGGTGCCGCTCGCCTGGCTCCTGGCCCGCGTCGAGTTCAAGGGCAAGGCGCTGGTGCGCTCGCTGGTCCTGCTCCCCATGGTCCTGCCGCCCACGGTCGGCGGTGTGGCCCTGCTGCTCGGTTTCGGCCGGCGCGGGCTGCTCGGACCCTGGCTGGAGGGCACCTTCGGCATCACGCTGCCCTTCCACACCTCCGGCGCGGTCGTCGCGGCCACCTTCGTCGCGATGCCCTTCCTCGTGATCAGCCTGGAGGGCGCGCTCGCCGGGCTCAAGCCGAGCTACGAGGAGACCGCCGCCTCCCTCGGTTCCACGCCGCTGCGCGTGTTCTTCACCGTGACGCTGCCGATGGTGGCCCCGGGCCTGGTCGCCGGAGCCGCGCTGACCTGGGCGCGGGCGCTCGGCGAGTTCGGCGCCACCATCACCTTCGCGGGCAACCTGCCGGGCACCACCCAGACCCTGCCGCTCCAGGTCTACCTGCTGCTCCAGGACCAGCCCGAGGCCGCCACCTCCGTGTCCCTGCTGCTCCTCGCGATCGCCATGGCCGTACTCATCGCCCTGCGCGGGAGGTGGACGGGGACCCCCGTCGCCCGCAAGGACGCCGGTGCGCCGGTGGTCGCCGAGGAGGCCGCCGGCCCGGATCCCGTGAGCCCCGTACCGCCCGGGGCTCCGAGCTCCCCCGCGTCCCCGGCGCCCTCGCCGACGGGGCCGGCCGAGCCGACGGAGCCGTCGGCCGGGACCTCCGCCGAGGGCGGGCACTGGCCGCTGCACGCCACCGTCACCGGTTTCAACGACCTCACCCTCGACGCCGAACCCGGCACCACCATCGCCGTCGTCGGCGAGAACGGCGCCGGCAAGACCACCCTGCTGCGCGCCCTGCTCGGCCTGACCCCCCGCGCCCACGCCGAGCTCCGGCTCGGCGACGCCGATGTGACCGACCTGCCCCCGCACCGGCGTCAGGTCGCCTGGGTCCCCCAGGACGGCGCACTGTTCCCGCACCTGAGCGCGCTCGCCAACACCTCGTACGGGCTGCGCGCCCGCCGGGTGCCCCGGGCCGCGGCCCGGGCCGAGGCGCAGGCCTGGCTGGACCGGCTCGGTGTCGGGCACCTCGCCCACCGCAAGCCCGCCCAGCTCTCCGGCGGGCAGGCCCAGCGGGTGGCGCTGGCCCGCGCGCTGGCCGCCCGGCCCCGGCTGCTGCTGCTCGACGAGCCGCTCGCCGCCCTGGACCAGACCACCCGCGCCCGGGTCCGGCACACCCTGCGCACGCATCTGGCGGGCTTCGGCGGGGTGTGCCTCATCGTCACGCACGACCCCGTCGAGGCGGTGTCCCTGGCCGACCGGGTCCTCGTACTCTCCGACGGGCGGACCCTGCAGGACGCTGCGCCCTCCGAGGTGACCCGGCACCCGCGCTCCCCGTGGGTGGCCCGGATGCTGGGGCGCAACGCCTGGCCCGGTACGGCCTCGGCCCACGGGCTGGAACTCGCCGCCGGGGGCCGCCTGGTGGTGGCCGAGGCGCTGCCCCCGGGGGCGCGGGCCCTCGCGATCATCGCCCCCGAGGCGGTGTCCGTGCACCGGGACCGCCCGGGCGGCAGCCCTCGTAACGTATGGCCCGGCACCGTACGGGAGATCACCTCGGTCGGCAGCCGCCTGCGCGTGCTGGTCGGCTCGGACCAGGCGCCCGACCTCGTCGCGGAGATCACCCCCGAGGCCGCCGCCGAACTGGGAATCGTCGACGGCGCCGCGGTGTGGACCAGCGTGAAGGCGACCGAGGTCACCCTCGTACAGCTGTAGCGAACACGCCCACGGCCTAGGCGCCCACGTAGGTCGCCAGGTGGTCGCCGGTGAGGGTGCCACGGCCCTCGACCAGGGCGGCGGGGGTGCCCTCGAAGACGATCCGGCCGCCGTCGTGACCGGCGCCGGGGCCGAGGTCGATGATCCAGTCGGCGTGCGCCATGACCGCCTGGTGGTGTTCGACCACGATCACCGACTTGCCGGAGTCGACGAGGCGGTCGAGCAGGCCGAGGAGCTGCTCGACGTCGGCGAGGTGCAGGCCGGCGGTCGGCTCGTCGAGTACGTAGATCCCGCCCTTGTCCGCCATGTGCGTGGCCAGCTTGAGCCGCTGCCGCTCGCCGCCGGAGAGGGTGGTCAGCGGCTGGCCGAGGCTGAGGTATCCCAGGCCCACGTCCGCCAGCCGCTCCAGGATCTTGTGCGCGGCCGGGGTGCGCGCCTCGCCGGCGCCGAAGAACTCGGCGGCTTCGGTGACCGGCATCGCCAGGACCTCGCTGATGTCGCGGCCGCCGAGGTGGTGTTCCAGCACCGAGGCGTGGAAGCGCTTGCCCTCGCACTCCTCGCAGGTGGTGGAGACGCCGGCCATCATCGCCAGGTCGGTGTAGACGACCCCCGCGCCGTTGCAACCGGGGCAGGCGCCCTCGGAGTTGGCGCTGAACAGGGCCGGCTTCACGCCGTTGGCCTTGGCGAAGGCCTTGCGGATCGGGTCGAGCAGGCCGGTGTAGGTGGCCGGGTTGCTGCGCCGGGAGCCGCGGATCGCGCCCTGGCCGACCGAGACCACGCCCTCGCCCGCGGCCCCCGCCCGATGCGGCAGCGAGCCGTGGACGAGCGAGCTCTTGCCGGAGCCGGCGACGCCGGTGACCACGACGAGCACCCCGAGCGGTACGTCGACGTCGACGCCCCGCAGGTTGTGCGTCGTGGCGCCGCGGATCTCCAGCTTTCCGTTGGGCTCGCGCACCGCCTCCTTGAGGCTCGCGCGGTCGCCGAAGTGCCGGCCCGTGATGGTGTCGCCCGCCCGCAGACCCTCGACGGTGCCCTCGAAGCAGATGGTGCCGCCCCCCTGGCCCGCGCCGGGGCCGAGGTCGACGACGTGGTCGGCGATCGCGATGGTCTCCGGCTTGTGCTCCACGACGAGCACCGTGTTGCCCTTGTCGCGCAGCCGCAGCAGGAGACCGTTCATCTGCTGGATGTCGTGGGGGTGCAGGCCGACGGTGGGCTCGTCGAAGACGTAGGTGACGTCGGTGAGAGAGGAGCCGAGGTGGCGGATCATCTTGACGCGCTGGGCCTCGCCGCCCGACAGCGTGCCCGAGGGCCGGTCCAGCGAGAGGTAGCCGAGCCCGATCTCCACGAAGGAGTCGAGGGTCTGGCGGAGCGTGGCGAGGAGCGGGGCCACCGAGGGCTCGTCGAGGTCGCGCACCCACTTGGCCAGGTCGCTGATCTGCATCGCGCAGGCGTCGGCGATGCTGATCTTCTTGATCTTCGAGGACCGGGCCCCCGCGCTGAGCCGGGTGCCCTCGCAGTCGGGACAGACCGTGAAGGTGACCGCGCGCTTCACGAACGCCCGGATGTGCGGCTGCAGCGCCTCGACGTCCTTGGACAGCATCGACTTCTGGAGCTTCGGGATGATGCCCTCGTAGGTGAGGTTGATCCCGTCGACCTTGATCTTGGTCGGCTCCTTGTGGAGCAGGTCGCTCAGTTCGCGCTTGGTGTACTTGCGGATCGGCTTGTCCATGTCGAAGAAGCCGGAGCCGCTGAAGATGCGGCCGTACCAGCCGTCCATCGTGTAGCCGGGGATGGTGAGGGCGCCCTCGCCGAGCGACTTGGTGTCGTCGTACAGCGCGGTGAGGTCGATGTCGTTGACCGAGCCGCGGCCCTCGCAGCGCGGGCACATGCCGCCGGTGATGCGGAAGCTGCGCTGCTCCTTCACGGTCTGCCCCGCGCGCTCCACGGTGACCGCGCCGGCCCCGCTGATCGAGGCCACGTTGAAGGAGAAGGCCTTGGGCGATCCGATGTGGGGCTTTCCGAGCCGGCTGAAGAGGATGCGCAGCATCGCGTTCGCGTCGGTGGCGGTGCCCACCGTCGAGCGGGGGTCGGAGCCCATCCGCTGCTGGTCGACGGTGATCACGGTGGTCAGTCCGTCGAGGACGTCCACCTCCGGCCGGGCCAGGGTCGGCATGAAGCCCTGGACGAAGGCGCTGTAGGTCTCGTTGATCAGCCGCTGCGACTCGGCGGCGATCGTGTCGAACACCAGGGAGCTCTTGCCCGAGCCGGACACGCCGGTGAAGACCGTGAGCCGGCGCTTGGGGATCTCGACGCTGACGTCCTTGAGGTTGTTCACCCGCGCACCGTGTACGCGGATCAGGTCGTGGACGTCGGCGGCGTGCGGCTCGGGTGACTGCGCGCCCGTCCTCGTGACCTTGCTCATCGTGTCTCCATACTGTTGGGCTGACGCCGCGCTGTCGGGCCGGCGCCGCCTGCGCGGTCGCGGCAACGCTCCCCTGTCTACCCGATCGGCGGTGTCATCCGGGAGCGGCGCCAGGTAGGAGAGGCGGTGGATCTCAGGGCGTGCGGGGCTGGTGGAACCGGATCATGTTTCCGGCCGGGTCGCGGAAGGCGCAGTCCCGGACCCCGTACGGCTGGTCGATCGGCTCCTGGAGGACGTCACCGCCGGCGGCCCGGATGCGTTCGAAGGTGGCGTCGCAGTCGTCGGTGCTGAAGATGACACCGCGCAGCAGGCCCTTGGCCAGCAGTTCCGCCATGGCCTCCCGGTCGGCGGACGAGGCGTTCGGGTTCGCGACGGGCGGTTCGAGGACGATGTCCACGTCCGGCTGCGCGGGCGATCCGAGGGTGACCCAGCGCATCCCCGCGAACCCGACGTCGTTTCGGACCTCCAGACCGAGGACGTCCCGGTAGAAGGGGAGCGCCGTTTCGTGGTCGTCGACGGCGATGAAGCACTGCGAAAGGTTGATATCGTCCATGGGTTTCACGCTAGGGGCGGGTGGGCGGCCGGTGCTTCTCCGTTCCTGACGGGTTTCACCGGCGGCCGGCCGGCAGTACGGAGAGCCAGTCGCCCGCCGCGAAGGCGCCGATCACGGTGCGGCCGGTGCGCGGTGCGACGACGGTGAGCACGCCCTCGGCGCGGCCGGCCGCGAAGCGGGGGGCGCCGACGGTGATGACGCGTACGGCTCTACGACGGCCAGCGCGCCCGTGCCCGGCTCCCGGGCGGACTCCGCGAGGCCCGCGCGCAGGGCCGTGATCCGCTCCAGCCCGTCCGGGCCGAGCGGGGCGCCCGTACCCCGGATGTCGAAGAAGTCACCGTTCACGGCGGCGACCACGCGGCGGCCCGGCCCGGCCGGGTGGCGGGGGCGACCTGCCGGGCGGTGCGGGCCGGCTCGATCCCCTCGCGCTCGAGGGCGCCGGGGCCACGGGCAGCGCGGTGAGCAGGGGCCGGCAGCATGACGGGCAACAGCGGGCGCAGGGTGGACATTCAGGCAGGCTCATCCGGCTCCATGCGTATGAGTACATGAACACAGCGCGAGTCCGGCGGGTATCAGCCATTCGCCCGCACCCGTCCCGGGAAGCCGTCCACTCGATCCAAGCCGTTCAAAGGTGCGGTCTGAGACCTTGGCCCGGCCATAGCTTCGACCGTGATCACATGGCGGCGGGCCGGCGGGCCTTCTGCCCATGTCACCTGTTCCTGGGGGTACCACTTCATGTCCATCAGCGCGACCGGCTCGCCGCCGCCCGTCGACCCCGCACAGCAGAGACCGCCCCGGGCGCCCTCCCCGCAGGTTCCCACCCCGGAGCCCCTCGGCCCGCTGCGCCCACCCGGTGGGCTCGCGACGGCGACGACCGTCCTGCTCGCCCTCTCCGGCCTGTACGCCCTGCTCCTGGCCGGAACCGGCCTGTACCTCGGCTCGGCCCTGCGCGCCGGGAGCTACCCGGACGCGGGAACCGACGACGGCGGCACCCTGCCGGACACCTTGATGGCGCTGGCGCGCCTCATGGAGATTCCGCTGCTGGTCATCACTGCGGTCCTCTTCGTCAGCTGGTTCCACCGCGTCCACCACAATGCCCTGGTGCTCGGCCCGGACGCGGTCACCCGGTCCGCGGCCTGGGCCATCGGCGGCTGGTTCGTACCCTTCGCCTTCCTCCGCATCCCGTACAAGATGGCGAAGGAGATCTGGACCGCCAGCCTCCCGCCCGGGCCGGACGGCGCCCAAAGTCCCGTCTCGCACGCGCCCATCACCACCTGGTGGCTGGTGTGGATCACCGCACTGTTCGCCAACCGCGTCTACGACACCCTCTACGGCCGCGCCGACGACGCGGACGGGCTCGCCACCGCCGCCACCGCCGAAGCCGTGTACGGCGTGGTGCTGCTCGCGGCCTCCGTCCTCGCGATCCGCTTCGTGCGCGGGCTGACGGCGATGCAGCTCGCCAAGGCCGCGCAGGGACCCTCCGCACCCGAATAGCCCGCGAACCCGTTTCCGGCTCCTGCTCCCGCTCCCGCTCCCGCTCCCGCTCCCGCTCCACCACCCGCCCCTGCGGCCCGGCGCCTACACCGCTCCGGGCTCCGGAGACGGGGGGACGGGAGCCGGATGGGCAGGGCCCGAGTCGGCCGGAGCCGCATGAGCGGGAGTCGAGTCGGCCGGAGCCGGGTGGGCCGGAACCGCGTGGGCGGGAGTCGGGACGGCGAACTCGCACCAGACGCACTTCCCGCCGCCCCGAGGCTCCACTCCCCAGGCATCCGCGAGCCGGTCCACCAGCATCAGGCCGCGCCCCGACACCGCCAAGTCGTCGGCCTCCCGGCGCCGCGGCAGGGCGCTGCTGGTGTCCTCCACCTCGATCCGGATCCGGCCCTCCGGGGTCAGCCGCATGCTGACCCCGCCGACTCCGTCCGTGTGGACCAGCGCGTTGGTCATCAGCTCGTCCGCCGCCAGCTCGATCTCGTCGGCCACGTCCCACGCGCCCCACGCCGCGGCGGCCGCCCGGATCAGGTGGCGTGCCATCGCCGGGGCGTCCGGGTCCCCGGGGGTGAGCCGGTGGCGCAACGGGCCGCTGCCGCGCGGGAGCGGGGTGCCGCGGCGGCGCAGCAGGAGCAGGGCCATGTCGTCCCCGCCGCCCGAGTCCCCGACCAGGTCGCACAGCACGTCGGCGAGTTCCTCCACGTCGGCCGGTCCGTCCCGGACCGCCTCCATGAGCTCGCGCAGACCGGCGTCGGGATCCCGGCCGGGCCGTTCGGTCAGCCCGTCCGTGCACAGCAGCAGGGTGTCCCCGGGGTGCAGTTCGAGGCTGGTGACCGGGTATCCCGTACCGGCGGCGCCGGAAGCACCCGGGTCACCGGAGGGACCCGCGCCGGGCGCTCCCGGCTCGCGCGCCGGCAGGCCCAGCGGCAGCCCGCCCGCCGCCTGCACCCGGTGGCAGCTGCCGTCGCCGCGCCGCACCACGGGGTCGAGGTGCCCGGCGCGGACCAGCCGGGCCATGCCGCTGGTGAGGTCGATGTCGGCGTACGTGCAGGTGGCGAAGCGTTCCGTCTCCAGGTCCCGCAGGAAGGCCGAGGCCCGCGCCATGGCCGCGCCGGGGGTGTGGCCCTCGGCGATGTACGCGCGCAGGGCGATGCGCAGCTGGCCCATGACGGCGGCGGCGTCCGTGTCGTGGCCCTCGACGTCGCCGATCATCACGCCGACCCGGCCCTCGCCGAGCGGGACCACGTCGTACCAGTCGCCGCCGATGTCCCGCCCCATCCGGGCGGCCCGGTACCGTACGGCGATCACCGCACCCGCCACCTCCGGGATCCGGCGCGGCAGCATGGCCTTCTGGAGCCCTTCGGCGAGGTCGTGCTCCTGCTCGAAGAGGATGGCGCGCTGGAGGCTCTGCGCGATGCCGCTGCCCAGCGCCATCAGTACGTTGCGCTCCTCGGCGTTGAAGTCGCCCTCCCGCGTGTAGAGCAGTCCGAGCGCGCCGACGGGACGGCCCTGCGCGATCAGGGGCAGGTAGACGCCGCTGCGGACGGACAGCGGCTCGATGTACGGCCACAGGTCCGGGTAGCGCTGCTGGAACTCCTCGCGGGAGCCGATGAACACCGGCCGCATCGTCCGTACGGCCTCGCTCAGCGGCAGCGGCGCGTCGATCCGCGTGTACTCGGTCTCCGGTACGTACGCGCCCAGCTGCCCCTCCGCGACCAGGTGGATCCGGCCGCCGTCGACCACGCCGAGCATGACGCTGACCGCGCCGAGGTGGCCGAGGGCCTCGGGGTCCTTGAGGACGTCGGTGACGTCGTTGACCGTGCGCGCGTGCGCCAGGATCGCCGTGGTCCGCTCGACGACCCCGGTCATGCGGCGCCGGCCCTCGTCCCGCTCACCGGCCGCGCCGGGCTCGCCGGGGTCGTGGACGGCGTCGCGGACGATCCCGATGATCCGGTACGGACGCCCGTGCGGGTCCCGCAGGATGCGGCCCTGGACATGGGTCCAGCCCGGGGCTCCCTCCCGATCGCGGCTGCGCACGTAGGCCCCGTAGTGACTGCGGCCGGCCTTCAGCGCCTGCGCGACCCGCGCGTCTAGCTGGGCCTCCTCGCCGGGCGCGAGGCGGATCCGCAGTCCGGCGGGGGTTCCCGCGAACTCCTCGGGGCGCAAGTCGAGGACCTCGAGGGCGGTGGTGTCCAGAAACATCTGCCCGCTGTCGAGGTCCCAGTCGAAGGTGCCCATGCGGTTGAGCGCGAGGCTCGTGTCCGTCCGGGCAGGCCACTCGACCTGGGGGGTCACTCCCCTTTCGGCCACACCTTCAGGGTCTCACTCTTCGGCGGTGTGCGCCGGTCTGCGGGAGCTTGCCGCGGGCGGGGCGGGGAGGACACGGGTTCGCAGTGAGCGAAGGACGGATGCGGTGTGTCGACGGGGCCCCGCATCCCTCGTGCGCTAGCGACCGCCCGGGACGCCGAACACCGGGACGAAAAAGGGCCAAAGTCCCGGCCTGTCGTGACTTTCGCCTAATGGCCGACTTGTACGATTTCGCGAAGATCGATCCGTTCATGATCATCTTTGCTGGCGTCAGGAACCCCCGGGCACGGGGTCGTTGACGCCCATGGCTGTGTGGGGTGTGGCTTGTCGCAAGCGCCGAAGACGACCGGAGAACCGGCCGGAGCACCGAAGGGAGGAGTGGAAGGAGGACCGGAGGGACGGGTGGCGGGAGGGACGGAAAGGGCGCAGGAAGCGGCGCAGGAAGGGGCGCAGACCCCGGGCCGAATATCCGCCTCGCTCGCCGACTCCGACTCCGACCCCGAATGCGATTCCGGTGGCGACGGCGACGGCTACCGCGGGGCCCGCACCGGGCGCGGGAGTCTGGTCGTGCGGCCGTACCGGGATCCGCTCGTCCTCGGCCCGCTCTTCCGTGACGAGGAACGGCCAGTCGCCCGCGCCACGGCCACCGTCACCGTCCGCCCCGACGGCTCCGGCACACCGGGCGGCCCGGCCGGTCCCGGCCGACCCCACGGACTCGGCGCACCCGGCGGAGCCGGGACTTCCGGCAGCAGCCCCGACCACCCCCGCGGACGCCGCGGACCCGCCGAGCCCGACACCCTCCGGCAGGCGGCCGTCCACGCGGCGATACCCCGGCCCGCCGGACCGGCGACGGCATGGCCGGCCGCCCCGCGGACCCTCCCCGCCGTACTCGACCCCGAGCTCACCGAACGCCCCGCGCGGGCCTGTTCGGGCTGGTGGGCCCTGCTCGCCGCCGCTCTGGCCACGGCCGGCGCCGCCGTCCTCCCGCGGTTCGAGGAGCTCCGCCCCTCCACCTCCCCCACCGAGGCCTGGCCCCTGGCCGTCGTCGCGTGCTGCGCGCTCCTCACGCTCGCCGCGCTCTGCGGACTGCGGCGCGGCCGCGCCGGCCGGGCCTGGTCACTGACCCTCTTCGGCCGCTACCGCGGCACGATCCGCCGTACCGGCCTCATCTGGTCCAACCCGCTGCCCCGGCACACCCGCGTCGACGTACGGCTGCGCCACTGGCGCAGCGAGCCGCTCTGCGTCGTCGACTCCGAGGGCACCGCGCTGCGGGCCGTGGTCCTCGTCGTATGGCGGGTCAGGGACACCGCCCGCGCGCTGCTCGCGGTCGACGACCACACCGCGTACCTGAGCGGGCAGGTGGAGTCCACGACCGCCCGGGTGCTCTCCCGGATGCCCGCCGACTCCTTCGGCCCGGAAGCGGCCGAACCGGAGACCCTGCGCGACACCGAGGCCGTCGGCGACGAACTGACCCGGCTGCTCGCCGCCGAGTGCAAGGCCGTCGGCGTCGAAGTCTTCTCCGCCCGGCCGCTGCACGTCGAGTACGCCCCCGAGGTCGCCGCCGCGATGCAGCGCCGCCGGGTCGCCTCGATCGACGCCCGGCACCGGGACTCCGTCCTCACCTCCGTGCTCGACGCCGTCGACGACACCGTTCACCGGATGTCGGACCGCGGGCTCGTGAGCCTGGACGACTACGAACGCAAGGCCCTGGTCAAGGACTTGACCGTGGCCTTCTACACGGCACGCGGCCCTGCCGCCGACGCCCGTTGAAGCACCCCCGATAAAAAAGCCCCCGATGGATAAGGAACCATGCATGCGCACGCCCGAGTTCACCGAAGAAATACCCGACAGCTGTGACTGCACCGGCTGCGCGCGCGGCACGACGGCCATGACGGCCGCCGCGGCCCGCCGCCGCCGCTGCACCCTGCGCGGCGCCGTGGTCGCGGCCGTCGGCGCCACGCTGCTGATGGGCACCGGAGTGGGCACCGCCTCCGCCGAGCCGGCGCCGGCACACGCGGGCTGGGACGGCTCGAAGTACTGGTACAAGGACGCGACCGGCTGGTGGCGCTGGACCCAGCACTACAGCAAGTACGTGGCGAACAGCGGAGGTTCCTCCGCCGGCGCCTCCTCTTCCTCTTCTTCCTCCTCGGCCTCCTCCGTACGCACCTCCGAGCCGACCTTCCGCGGCCGCGCGGGCTGGGACGCGACGGACCGCGTGTACTGGTACAAGGACGGCACCGGCTGGTGGCGCTGGACCCAGCACAAGGACAAGTACGAGCGCTTCGCCGGCGGCTCCGGATCCAGCTCCGGCTCTTCCTCGGGCTCGTCCGGCTCCTCGGGCTCCTCCGGCGCCCCCATCCGCCAGGGCACGGAGGGCGCCATCTCCTTCGCCAACCGCCACCTCGGCGACCCGTACGTCTGGGGCGGCAACGGCCCCCGCGGCTGGGACTGCTCGGGCCTGGTCCAGGCCGCGTACCGCTCCGCCGGGATCTCCCTCCCCCGCGTGGCCTCCGACCAGTACCGGGTCACCACCCCGATCTCCCGCTCCCAACTGCGCCGCGGGGACCTGGTGTTCTGGACCTCGAACGGCAGCGCCTCGGGCATCCACCACGTCGCCGTCTACCTCGGCGGCGGCAAGTACATCGAGGCCCCCCGCCCGGGCAGGCAGGTCCGCGTCTCCAGCTTCAGCGCGTACAACCCGAACATGTACGGGCGCGTCCGCTAGCAGCCGCCCCCGCGCGACGGCTGAACGAGACCTCCCCGAGGGCCACCGGCCCTCGGGGAGGTCTTCGTGTCCGGCGGGACCCTACCGGCTGCCGTTACCGGCGGCCGGACCGCCATCCGAGCCCTCCTCGTTACCCGCTCCGGGCCCGACCGGGGAGGGCGAAGGCGGCGGGGGCGGGATCAGCGAGGTGACCGGGGGCGGCGGGGGCGACGGCGGCAGCACGGGCCGCACCTCGGTCGCCGGGGGCTCGGGAACCACCGGCGCCGCCGAGGAGATCTTGGGCGGGGCCGGAGGCTGCGCTTCCGACGAGCTGAGCGAGGGCGACGGCACCACCGCGCTCTTCGAGGGCGACACGGACGGCGTCGGCGAGGTCGCCCGCCGGTCCGCGGACGGTGAGGTGGAGGCCGACTCGGACACCGACGGCGACTCGGACGGGGACTCCGAGGGAGACTCCGACCCGGTCACCGACGCCGACACGGACTCCGAAGGCGACTCGGACGGGGACTCGGAAGGCGACTCGGAAGGCGACTCGGACGGAGACACCGTCGGAGACGGCGAGGTCGGCGACGGGGAAGTGACCGTCGGAGACGGCGAAGTGAAGGTCGGGGACGGCGAAGTGAACGTCGGCGACGGCGGCGGGGTGGTGAAGATCGGGGTCGGGATCACCGGCGGCGGGATCGGCCTGTCGTGGCGGCCGCGGTGGTCGCCCCGGTCACGCTCGAACCAGCGGTGGTCGTGGTAGTTGTAGATCACGAACTTGTTCACGATGGTCACGGACGGGGCGATGACCACGACCCGCGAGGGCTGGTACGAGGTCCAGGGCTGCCCGAACCGCTTCGGGTTGGCCTTCAGCGCCACCGGCGGCCCGAGCGGGTTCCCGCAGGCGCAGCGCACCCGCGGCACCCCGCGGTCGTCCACGAGCACGGCGGTCCCGGCCTGGAGGACGGACTGGTAGGTGGTGGAGCGGCCGTCCACGTAGCCGTGGTTGGTGACCCGGGTGTCCACCCGGAGCTGGACCGGGGTGAGGGAGCGCAGGTACCCCGGCACGGCCGTCGGCGCGATGCCGAGCGACGAGGCGAAGGCCGCGTTCTTGGCGGGCTGCGCCGAGAGGACCCGGATCTGCTTCTCGACGTCGCAGGCGGGCACGGCCGGCGTGCCCCCGTACAGCTCGGGCGAGGCGCCGCTGACACTGCGGGTCGCCGTGGTTCCCGTGGGCGACGGGGCCTTCGACTCGGGCTTCGTCCCCTTCGTCGGGGGCGGCGGGCTCTCGGGCGGGGCCGTGGCCTGCTTGGCGGCGGTGGACTCGGTGAAGGGGTCGGGCCCGGACGCCGCCGCGGGCTGCAGGAAGACCTCGTTGCCCGCGGAGGTCGAGGTGCCCCCGCCGCCGGTGGGCCTGGTCAGTACGACGGCCAGGGTCACGGCGGCGGCGAGGGCGACGATCGTGGTGGCCAGCCGGGGAACCGAGCGCCACCAGGCCTTGTGCGGGGGCTCGGGCGGTCCGGGGGGCACCCCGCTCCCGGATCCTCCGGGAGGGGCCGGCGGCGGAGGTGGCGGGGGGCCTTCCCGGCCCCCTGACAGGGGCCCGGAGGGCGGGCCCGTGGGGCGCCCGGACGAAGACGACGGCGGCTGCGAGGGCGGCTGCGACGGCTGTGACGGCCACGGCGGCTGCTGGCCGGAGGGTTGAGTGGTCACGGGCTCTTCTTCCCAGGCGGAGGGGTTCCGGTCCCCTGTGGACGTTCCGCTGCGGACCCTGTGGACTGCGGGCCCTGGACTCGGACCCTGCGGCCCCTTCGGACCCTTCGGATCTGCGGACCCTGCGGGTCTTCGGACCCTTCGGACGGTGCTCCGTGGACGTTCCGTTATGGAACTTCCGCGGATCATCAGCGGAAATCTCCGGATTTAGTGCACTCCTGGCGACCATTGTGTGCGCCGTCCGGGTGGTGGCCGCAAGCGGAGCTGCCTACGGTGGCAGGGTGAGCCATACAACGGCACCGGCCGCGCGAGCCTGGCGCGACGCCCTCGTCGCAGTCCTGGCGGGCTTCGTGGTCATGGCGGCCGTCGCCTCCGCGGGGCTCGCCCTCGCCGGCGCCGGCGATCTGCCCGGCGGCGCCTTCCCGCACGTGGTGGCCGCCGTCGTGCTGATGGCCGCGGGCGGCTCGGTGGACGTGACGGGCGGGGCCGGCTTCCTGGCGGGGGCCGACGCGAGCCTGTCCGTACTCCCCCTCTCCGTCAGCCTGGCCGGCGCCCTGACCACCGGCTGGCTCTTCCTGCGCCCCCTGCACAACCGTGCGGTGGCCGGCGCGCGCGAACTACTCGCCCGCGCCGCGCCCTTGGTGCTGCTGTGGCTGGTGGCGCTGACCGGCGTCGCCCTGCTGGCCCGCCAGGACTTCGCGATCTCCACAGGCGATTCGATCCTCGGCGACATCGGTGAAGTCCTCGATGCCGGCCCGACGGTGGGCTTCGAGGCCGCGATCCCCGCCACCCTCGGCTACGGACTGCTGTGGATCCTGGGCCTGTTGCTGATCTCCCTGCTGGTGTCCCGGCGCGCGCCGCTCCCCACGGGGCTGGTCCGCTTCCACGCGGCGGTGCGGCCGGCGGCGTTCGCCGTGGTCGCGCTGCTCCTCGCGTACGTGGTCGTCGGGATCGGCGTCGGCCTGGTGGTGGCGGCGACCCGGGGGCATGCGGACCGCACCCTGGCCGTGATCCTGCTGGGCCTGCCCAACCTGGTCTGGCCCGCCCTCACGCTCGGCTTCGGCGGGGCCTGGGAGGGCAAGGCCGAGGGGCCGTTCGGGCTGCCCGTCCCCAAAGTCCTGGACGAGGTGCTGCGCGCCACCGGCCAAGGCTCCGGCTCGGACCTGTCGACCATCGACGTGGCCTCGCTCGCGGAGCAGGACTCCCGGGCCTGGTGGCTCGTCGTCCTGGCCGTCGTCCTCCTGCTCGGCGCCGGCGCGCTGGCCGCCGCCCGCTCGCCCGTGCACGTCCGCCCCTGGCAGCACGCCCTCCACCTGGCCGTCGCCCTGGCCCTGGCCACCCTGGTGGTCTGCCTGCTGGCCCGGATCCAGGCCCAGTTCGGCCTCTCCCTGCTGGGCATCGGCGACGTCTCCGGCCTCAGCGGCAAGGTGGAGCTGAGTCCGCTGCTCTGGCGTACGGTCGGCCTCGCCTTCCTCGCGGGCGCGGTGGCGGGCTTCCTCGGCGCCCTGCTCCCCCGCCGCCGGGGCGGACCCGGCCGCCGGGAACCCGCCGAGCCGGCCGCTCCCGCGGCCCGCTGACCCGGCCGCCACCCGGCCACCCACCCCGGCCACCTGTTGCGCCGTTCGAGTGAACAGGCGCAAATCGGCTCATCGGGGGATCGTTTCCGCATGACACGCTCGCCTCCGTGAACATGACCAAAGGCCTGTTCCGGCCGCTTCACGCCGCTGGCCTGATCGCCCTCTCCGCGCTCGCCCTGACCCTCTCCACCGCCCTCCCCACCCAGGCGACCGGCCCCGGTGCACGCCACCTCTCCGGCGACACCGGCCGCAAGGACGCCTCCGCCCAGGCGGTGTCCGTCAGCAGGGTGTTCTGTCCGCGCGGCACGGCCGTGCAGTCCGGCGGGTACTCCACCACCCACTGGGACCACGGCCGCGACGGCACGCTCCGGCACACCGTCCTGGCCTCCCACCCCGTCGTCGACGCGGACGGCCGCAAGGGCTGGTACGCCTCGGCCGCGCACGCCGAGGTCACGGCCCACGTGGTGTGCACGCCCGCCCCGGACCACGACAGCGACGACTAGAACCAGGATCCGAACCAGAACCAGAACTAGAACACCGGCAGCGCCCACCTGGGCGGCGGTGGCGGCGGCCCGTCGGAGGCCGCCCGGGCGGGCGCGCGGACGAACGCCGCCACGCCGGGACTCGCGCCCTCCCCCGCACCCGCCCGCCGCAGCGCACCCGTGAACTCCAGGCAGCTCCCCCACCGGTCCTCGGGCGCCTTCGCGAGGGCCCGCGCCAGCACCTCGTCCACCCCCGGCGGGAGGCCTTCCCGCCGCGAGGACACCGCCGGCGGCGGATCGTACTGGTGGGCCCAGAGCAGCGCCATGTCGTCGTCGCGCTCGAAGGGCGGGCCGCCGGCCAGGGTTTCGTAGACCACGCATCCCAGGCTGTAGACGTCGCACCGGCCGTCGACCGGCTTCCCGGCGATCTGCTCGGGCGCGACGTAGTCCAGGGTCCCGACGAACTGCCCGACGCTCGTGAACCCGGTCAGCGACAGCGATTTCTTCGTCAGCCCGAAGTCGGTCAGGTAGACGTGCTCGGGGTGTTCGCTGTCGGTGCCGCCCGCGACCAGGATGTTGCCGGGCTTCACGTCCCGGTGGACCAGGTCGTGGGCGTGCGCCGCGTCCAGCGCCGAGGCGACCTGGCCGGCGATCCGGGCCGCCGCCTCCACGGGCAGCGGGCCCGTGCGGTCCAGCATGGCCCGCAGGTCCTGGCCGGCCACGTACCGCATGGCGATGTAGAGCATTCCGTCGGTCTCCCCCGCCTCGAAGACGGGCACGATGTGCGGGTGGTCGATGGCCGCCGCGACCTTCGACTCGTGCGCGAACCGCTGCCGGAAGACGTCGTTGCGCGCGAGTTCGGGCGCGAGCAGTTTCAGCGCGACCGTCCGGTCCAGCCGTACGTCGTGCGCGCGGTAGACGACCGCCATCCCGCCGCGCCCGATCTCGGCCTCCACCACGTACCCGGCGATCCGCCGCCCCCGCAGGTCGGACTCACGCCCGCGGAACGGCTCCGCAGCCGGATCGGAGCCCATCAGCGCGCCTCGGGCCCGGGCAGCTCCACGATCTTCGTGGGTTCGTGCGGAACATGCGGAACACCTCGTACGTCGCCACCGCCCTCGGTGTCGGCTTCCTCCGGCGGGGCCTCCCGCGCGGCCGGGGCACCGGGTCCCGCGACGACCGCGTAGGTGGCCAGGCGGCTCCCGTCCCCGTACATCCACCGTCCCGCCGTCTCGTCGTAGAGCCACACGGACTCCCCGTCGACGACGACGCCGACCCGCAGTCCCCGCACGGAGCGCCGGAAGGATTCGGGGTCGAGCCGCCCGGCGGCGAGATCGGTGACGGCCCGCCGGTAGCGTTCCAGTTCCTCGGCGGACCGGGTGAGCAGCGGCTGCGGGTCCTCGACGCGTGTCAGCGGGTGCCCGCCGGTCGGCGGGGGCTGCGGCACGGCGAGGAGCAGGCGTCCGTCCACCCAGGCGGACCACCCGTTGGCGCACAGGATCTCCCCCCACTCCCCGCGCCGGGACAGCAGCCGTACGGGGAGGAAGGCGTCGAGCGCCGCCGTGGGGCGGGACAGGTCCGGGGTCTCCCAGGCGGGGAGTCCGTCCTGCGGGACGATGTGGGTGGGCCGGAATTCCGCGGCTTGGCCGGGGCTGGTCATCGCGGCTACTTCCGCATGATGGCCGGCTCGTGGCGGCGCAGCACCCGGCCCACCAGGACACCGAACAGCACGGCCAGGCCGGTGAGCATCGCCACCTCCGTGAGCCACAAACCGGGCTTGTGGTCGAACATCGGATCCTGCGTGATCTTGCCGGGCACGATGGCGCCGAGGTCGATGGTGGCCGACATCGCGCCCATCGCCCAGCGGGCCGGCACGAACCAGGCGAACTGTTCGATGACGGGGACCCCGGTGAGTTTCAGCAGGGAGCCGCAGAAGACGACCTGCACGATGGTGAGCAGGACGAGCAGCGGCATGGTGACCTCTTCCTTGGACACCAGGGCGGAGATCAGGAGTCCGAGCACCATGGCGGTGACGGACAGCAGGGCGACGACGAAGGTGATCTCGATCAGCGGGGGCAGGAAGAGGCCCTTGCCGCCGGGGGCGTTCGTCTTGACTCCGGCGAGGCCGACGAGGGTGAGGACCACCGCCTGGGCGATGGTGATGGCGCCGAGGACCACCACCTTGGACATCAGGTAGGCCGACCGGGAGAGCCCCACGGCTCGTTCGCGCTGGTAGATGACGCGTTCCTTCACCAGTTCGCGGACGGCGTTGGCGGCTCCGGTCAGGACGCCGCCCACGCACAGGATGAACAGGGCGTTGAGCGCCGTCTCCGGGCCGAGTTCACTGCCCGCCAGTGCGCGGGCCATCGCGCCCATGACGAACGGCAGGGCGACCATGATGATCAGGAAGGTGCGGTCGGCGCTGAGCACGGCGGCGTAGCGGCGGATCAGGGTGGACAGCTGCGAACCCCAGCTCTGCGCCTTGGGCGGCGGCTTCGGCGCGATGCCCGCGGCCCGTTCGCCGGCCCCCGCGAGCGGGACCCGGCCGGCGACGTCGACATAGCGGCTGTACAGCGGTGAGGTCCGGTGCTCCCCGGCCCAGTCGCGCTCGCGCTCGTTCTCGAAGGCTTCGAAGGCCTCGGGCCACTGCTCGAAGCCGAAGAAGCCGAGCGCCTCGTCCGGAGGCCCGTAGAACGCGATGCGGCCGCCGGGCGCGAGGACCAGGAGGCGGTCGCAGACGCTCAGGTTGAGCACGCTGTGGGTGACGACGATGACGGTGCGGCCGTCGTCGGCGAGCCCGCGCAGCATGTTCATCACCGAGCGGTCCATGCCCGGGTCGAGCCCGGAGGTGGGCTCGTCCAGGAAGAGCAGGGAGGGCTTGGTCAGCAGTTCCAGGGCGACGGAGACCCGTTTGCGCTGGCCGCCGGAGAGGCTGTGGATGGGCTGGTCGGCGCGCTGCTGGAGGCCGAGTTCGCCGATCACCTCGTCGACCCGGGCCTCGCGTTCGGCCTTGGCGGTGTCCTGCGGGAAGCGCAGCTCGGCGGCGTAGACGAGGGCGCGGCGCACGGTGAGCTGCGCGTGCAGGATGTCGTCCTGCGGGACGAGGCCGATGCGGCTGCGCAGTTCGGCGTAGTCCCGGTAGAGGTCGCGGCCGTCGTAGAGGACGGTGCCGTGGTCGGCGGGGCGCAGGCCGGTCAGCGCCCCGAGCAAGGTGGACTTGCCGGCGCCGCTGGGGCCGACCACCGCGAGCAGGGAGGTGGCGCCGACGGGGAAGGAGACGTGGTCGAGGAGGGTCTTGCGGCCCTGGTCGACGGCCACGCCGAGGTCCTGCACGTCGAGGGAGACCTCGCCGGTGTCCACGTACTCCTGCAACTGGTTCCCGACCAGGCAGAAGGCGGAGTGGCCGATGCCGACGATGTCGCCCTCGCCGATGGCGGCGGCGCCGGCGAGGCGGGCACCGTTGAGGTAGGTGCCGTTGTGGCTGCCGAGGTCGGCGATCTCGTACCTGCCGTCGGGGCGGGTGCGCAGTTCGGCGTGGTGGCGGGAGACGACGAGGTCGTTGATGACGAGGTCGTTGTCGGGGGCGCGGCCGATGCGGACGGCGGCCCGGTCGGCCAGCGGGCGGACCGAGGTCGGCTGCCGGAAGGTGCTGGTCCTGTCCGGGCGGGAGACCGAGGAGGGGCGGGAGGTGGCGGCCGGTTCGGCGAAGCGGACGCGCGGGCCGTCGGCGGCGCTGCCGAAGCGCAGTTCGCTGCCGACGCCGACCGCCCACTCGCGGATGCGGTGGCCGTCGACCCACGTGCCGTTGGTGCTGTCCTCGTCCTCCAGCGTCCAGTGGTCGCCGTCCGGGCGCAGCACGGCGTGGTGCCAGGAGACGCGGGCGTCGTCGAGGCAGATCTCGCAGAGGGGGTCCCGGCCGACGTGGTACGTCCGGCGCGGGCTCATCGCAGTGGAGCCCCTGTCCGTTTCCAGGAGGAGCTCTGGCGCGGTCGGCACACCGGGACGCTGGGCCATGGGGCGATTTTCCCACGATCCGGCGCGCCCGGCATAACCGCAGGTCAGGCGGGCGTTATAGGTAATGACAACGGTCCCCGTTGCAGCCTTTGCCCATCGCGGCGAGGTGCGCTTCACTTCAGGCCATACGGATACGCGGCCGCCGGATACGCCGCCACCACGCCGGATACGTACAAGCGCCGTCGGCACACCACGACTCACGGGGGACACCATGAGCGCGCACGATCACGCGCCGCACGACCACGACGCCGGCGGCCACGAGACCCACGGCCACGGGGGTCACGGGGGTCACGGAGGCCACAGCCACGGTGTCGCCGCCGACGCCGACCGGCGCTGGCTCGGCATCGCCCTCGGCCTGATCGCGGGCTTCATGGCCATCGAGGTGGTCATCGGCGTCCTGGCACACTCGCTGGCCCTGATCTCCGATGCCGCGCACATGCTGACGGACGCCGTCTCGATCGTCCTCGCGCTGATCGCGATGCGGCTGGCGGCCCGGCCGGCGCGCGGCGGATTCACGTACGGCCTCAAGCGCGCGGAGATACTCTCCGCCCAGGCCAACGGCCTCACCCTGCTGCTGCTGGCGGTCTGGCTGGCGTACGAGGCCGTACGACGGCTGCTCGATCCGCCGCCCGTGGAAGGCGGGCTGGTGCTGGTGACGGCGCTCGCGGGCATCGTCGTCAACATCGCGGCGGCCTGGTGCATCTCGAAGGCGAACCGCACCTCGCTCGCGGTGGAGGGCGCCTACCAGCACATCCTCAACGACCTGTTCGCCTTCATCGGAACCGCCGTCGCCGGTCTGATCGTGCTCACCACCGGCTTCCGGCAGGCCGACTCGATCGCCTCGCTCGTCGTGGTCGTCCTGATGGTCAAGGCGGGCTACGGACTGGTCCGCGAGTCCGGCCGGATCCTGCTGGAGGCCGCCCCGGCCCACGTGGACCCGGACACGGTCGGCGACCGCCTGGTCGGGCAGCCCCCGGTCACCGAGGTCCACGACCTGCACATCTGGACCATCACCTCGGGGCAGGCCGCGCTGTCCGCGCACGTGCTGGTGGCCCCGGAGGGCGACTGCCACGCCGTGCGCCGGGACCTGGAGGCCCTGCTGGCGAAGGAGTACGGGATCACGCACACCACCCTCCAGGTGGACCACGTCCAGGACTCCCTCCTCACGGTGGGCCGCCCCGGCGAGGACCGGACCGACACGCACTGCTCGGACGCCCACGGCCCGGTCCACCGCCAGGGTCCACACGACCACTGAGCCGCTGCCTGAGCCGTGCCCGGACGGGGTATGCATGGGGCCATGACCGCCAAGCGCAGTGCCGGACTCCTCCTGTTCCGCCAGCACACCGGAGCGGGGGTGGAAATCCTGCTCGGCCACATGGGCGGCCCGCTCTGGGAGCGCCGCGACGCGGGCGCCTGGGCGATCCCGAAGGGCGAGTACGGCCCCGAGGAGACCCCGCGCGACGCGGCCCGCCGGGAGTTCGAGGAAGAGATCGGGCTGCCGCCGCCGGAGGGTCCGTACCTGCCGCTGGGCGAGGTGCGGATGATCGGCGGGAAGCTCGTGACCATCTGGGCGGTGCGGGCGGACCTGGATCCGGCCCTCGCGGTGCCCGGCACCTTCACCATGGAGTGGCCGCCGAAATCGGGGCGGACGGCGGAGTTCCCCGAGCTGGACCGGGTGGAGTGGTTCACTCCCCCGGTGGCCAGAACCAAGCTGGTGGTGTCTCAGATTCCTTTTCTGGAACGGCTGTTGGACGTTCTGGAAAACGAGGGTTGACCTGACCTTTACTTGCCAACAAACCCTACCTGCATGGACATTGCACGTATGACGAACGTCGTGCTGGTGGGAACCCTGGACACCAAGGGTGTGGAGTACGGCTGGTTGCGCGAGAGGCTGCTGCGCGCCGGCGTCGAAGTGATCACGGTCGATGCAGGAATCATGAACGAGCCCCGCGTGCCCGCCGACGTACCGCGCGAAGCGGTGGCGCGGGCCGCGGGAACGGAACTGTCCGCACTGCGCGCGGCCGCCGACCGGGGTGCGGCCGTCACCACGATGGCCCTGGGCGCGGAAGCGACCCTGTTACGCCTGCACGCCGAAGGCCGGCTGCACGGAGTGCTCGCGATAGGCGGCAGCGGCGGGACCTCCATCGCCACCCGGGCGATGCGCGCACTGCCGCTCGGCGTCCCGAAGGTGATGGTCTCCTCGATGGCGTCCGGGGACGTGGCCCCGTACGTCGGATCGGCGGACATCACCATGATGTACAGCGTCGTGGACATCGCGGGGATCAACAGCGTCTCCGCGCCGGTCCTGGCCAATGCCGTCGCGGCCGTCGCCGGGATGGCCGAGGCCTACGAGCGCTCCGCCATGGAGCTGCGCCGGTCCGCCCGGCTGGGCTCGGGGCCCCGGCCGCTGATCGCGGCGAGCATGGCGGGCGTGACCACGATCGGCGTGGACGCGGCACGGGAACGCCTGACCGAACTGGGCTACGAGGTACTCGTCTTCCACGTCAGCGGCGCCGGCGGCCGGACCCTGGAGACCCTGGCCGGCCAGGGGGTCTTCGCCGGCGTCCTCGACCTCACCCTCAGCGAGCTCGCCGACGAACTGTGCGGCGGCATCCTGACCGCCGGGCCCGACCGGCTCAGCGCCGCCGGGCGGGCCGGGATCCCGCAGGTGGTGAGCCTGGGGGCGCTGGACATGGTGAAGTTCGGCCCGATGGAGAACCTGCCCGAACGGGTCCGCTACCGCAGGGTCCGCGTCCACAACCCCTCGATCACGGTGATCCGTACGACCGAGGCCGAGTGCGCCGAGCTCGGCCGCCGGGTCGCCGCCAAACTCCGTGCGGCCACCGGCCCCACGGCCGTCTGCGTGCCCCTGCGCGGGCTGTCCACGCTCGGCGCCCCCGGCGGGCCCTATCACGACCCCGACGCCGACGGGGCGCTGTTCTCGGCGCTGCGCGACGGGCTGCGGGGCAGCGCCGCCCGGATCCACGACTACGACACCCACATCAACGATCCGGACTTCGGGCGGGCGGCGGCCGACCGGCTGCACGCCATGATCGGAGCGAGGGCCGCAGCGGCCTGACCCCCGGCGCGGAGGTGTCCCCGACAGGGAACCGGCCGTGGCGGAAATGTGTCCCAGGTGATGGCCGGTCCATGGAACGACCGGCTCCGGGGCGCGGTCACGCCACGGCAAGGGGGGAAGGCATGAACGGCGTGTGGTCGGTTCCCGGTTACTCGGAAGTCCGCGAGCTCGGCTCTGGCGCCAGCGGCCGCGTGGTCCTGGCGGTCCACGAGGTCACCGCAACGGCCGTCGCGGTGAAGTACCTGAACGACCGGATGCTCGAGAACCCGGTCTTCGTCCGGGAGTTCCGGGCGGAGGCCCAACTCCTCGGCGCCCTGCGCTCCCCGTACGTGGTCGGGCTGTACGAGTACGTCGAGGCGCCCGGCGGCGCCGCGATCGTCATGGAGCTCGTGGACGGCATCCCGCTGAACGCCCTGCTGAAGCAGTGCGGGCGGACCGGACCGGAGGCGGCGCTGGTGCTGCTGAAGGGCTCCTTGCTGGGGCTCGCCGACGCCCACCGGGCCGGTGTGGTCCACCGGGACTACAAGCCGGCGAACGTCCTGGTCGCGGCCAACGGGACCTCCAAGCTGGTGGACTTCGGAATCGCCACCCCCCTGGGCACCACGCCCGGAGCGGCGGGCACCCCTGCCTACATGGCCCCGGAACAGTGGCAGGGCCGGCCCGCCTCGCCCGAGGCCGACGTGTACGCGGCGACGGCGACCTTCTTCGAATGCCTGACCGGCCGCAAGCCCTACGACGGGCAGAACTTCGCGGAGCTCGCGGTCCAGCACATCGAGGCGCCGGTCCCGGAGACCGAGGCGCCCGAGCCGGTGCGCCCGCTGATCCGGCGGGGACTGGCGAAGGCTCCCGAACAGCGGCCCGAGGACGCCGACGCGTTCGTCGCGGAACTGGAGGCGGTGGCCCTGGCGGCGTACGGGCCCCAGTGGGAGGAGCGCGGACAGCGCAAGCTGGCCGCGCTGGCGGCCCTGCTGCCGCTGCTGTTCCCCTCCGCGGGCGCACCGGCGCAGGGCGTCACCGCCCTGGCCACGACGGTCCTGCCGGCGCCGCC
Source organism: Streptomyces sp. GL_148 (assembly GCF_057834205.1). Taxonomy (NCBI): domain Bacteria; kingdom Bacillati; phylum Actinomycetota; class Actinomycetes; order Kitasatosporales; family Streptomycetaceae; genus Streptomyces; species Streptomyces sp. GL_148. The sequence goes on from NZ_CM174396.1 coordinate 945,005, forward strand.
CGCGGGCTGGGCCCCGGGCGGGCGCGGGCTGCTCGCGGCGGGGGCGGCGCTCGTGCTCGGGCTGGTGGCCGTACTCGGCTACCAGGCGGTGGGCTCGGAGCCGGGCGGCGCGAAGGCGCTGAACGCGTTCGCCACGTCGAGCGCGTCGGCGCCGGGCCCGGCCACCCCGGCGCCCGGACCGAGCCTGTCGGCTTCGCCTTCGGCGACACCGTCCGCGTCGGCATCCGCTTCGCCGTCGGCGAGCACGAGTCCGAGTCCGAGCCCGAGCTACACGATGCCGACACCCACCCCGACACCGACGCCGACCTGGACGGTGACCAAGCCGCCGACCCCGACCCCGTCCACGACCCCCACGCCCACCCCGAGCCCGACCCCGAAGGTCAAGATCTCCGCGGTGAACGTCACTTCCTTCCGGCAGACGGCCCCGGGCACCACCGAGGCCGCCTTCTCCGTCGAAAGCGACGGCGCGGGCCCGTACACCCTGGTCGTCGAATGGTTCACGGGTGACACCAAGGGCGCCCTGACGGTGCCCGACGGTCGCCAGACGGTCGCGTTCGGCGCCGGGAGCCCCGGTACGCAGACCCTCGCACACACCTTCGCGCAGGGCGCCGGCTGCTACTGGAGCGTCCGCGCCACCACCCAGCCGGCCGCCGCCAACCAGAGTTCCGTCCAGAGCATCTACATCCGAGGGTGCAAGCCGGCATGAGCGATCCCCACGCCCCGCAGGGCGACGACGACTACAGCGCCACCGTGCTCGGCAGCCACTGGATCACCGGACCGCCCCAGGACACGGAGCGGACCGAACGGCTCGACGGCACCGGCGCGACCGCGCGGTTCGACGTGCCGATCGGGGCCGTGCCGGACCGGGTCGAGGGCTCCGTACTGCGCTTCGGACCGGGGGTGACGGCCGCGCTGCCCGCGCCGTTCCCGCTGTTCCCCGGCCCGGCCCCCCGCCGGCGCCGCGAATGGCGGCGCTACACCCTGGCCGCCGTGGTCCTGATCGGGGTCCTCTGCTACCTGGGCTGGCAGCGCTACGGCCCGGCCCTGGAGGTCGGGGACGTGGTGGTGAGCACCGAGGCCAAGGGTCCCGGCTGCGACGGGACCGCCGACGTGGTGGCCGTCGTACGGACCAACGGGCGGCCGGGGGTCCTCGCGTACCGCTGGCTGCGCAGTGACGGCACCCGCTCGGAGCAGCTCACCGAGCGGGTGCCGAGCGGCCGGAAGGAGGCCCGGCTGCACCTGCTGTGGACCTTCCAGGGCGCGGGGACCTACCCCGCGAAGGCCGAGCTCGAGCTCGTCTCGCCCGTACGGCGGACGGCCGCGGCGGAGTTCACGTACCGCTGCCGCCCGTAGCGGGAGAGGGAGCGGGCATGCGGATCACCGCGAGCCCGCCGTCGAGGTCCACGCGGGAACGGGGCGGGGCGCCGTCCTCCTCGTCGTCGCGCATGATCAGCGCGCTCTGCCGCTCCTTGAGCTCGTTCTGCTTGCCCGGCGAGAAGCTCGCGTGCAGTTGCTCGAAGCCGGTCGCGGACATCTGCCCCTTGCGGCCGTTCCAGCGCCAGGGCAGCAGACCGGCGCGGCCCGCGCGCTCCAGCGTGAGGTCGAGGAAGGCGATGGCGGTGAGCAGCAGAGCCAGCCCTGGGAGGGTCATGAAGACGACGAAGGCCATGGCCCGACCCTAATCCCGGTCCTGCACCCCGACCCCCACCCCGGTCCTCCTTTCGGCCAACGGCCCGGGCCCCGGACCGGTCCTTCCGGCCGGGCGATCGTGGCCGTGCGGCCGAGGCGCCGCCACCCCCGCCCCTGGTTGACTCGAATGTGTTGGCGAGGGCATCAGGGATGGCCCTCACGGCACCCTTGCTGCCACGTTCCAGCCGGCGATACACCCCAACCGGAACGTGGCTGTCCCGCACGGATGCCAAGTCCGCGCGGGAGGCCCGCAGCCGCTTTGGGGAGTGGCTGCGGGCCGTCTTGCCTGCCCGTCCGTGGCGGGCAGCTCAGATCGCTCCGCTCCTTCTTCAGAAGCGGGCGTGCGCGGTGATGTCCGCCGCGAACTCCCCCGTCATCGCCGGGGTCACCGTCGGCCGGCACTGCGCCACCGCCGCCAGGTAGTCCTCCGTGCTCGCGCCGAGCTGGGCCGCCGCCGCGCCGCGTGCGCCCACCGCCTCCAGGTCCCGCTCGAAGGACACCTGCGCCGCGATCCGCGCCGCGTGCTCGATGTCGGCCGGGGTGAACAGTTCGCTCGCCCCGACCAGCGCCGCCACGTCCACATCGGGACGGCCCGCCGTGTACCGGGCCCAGATCGCGGCGCGGGCGCCCGCGTCCGGGGTGCCGATCGGGATCAGGTAGTCGAAGCGGCCGGGGCGCAGGAAGGCCGGGTCGAGGGAGCGGATGGAGTTGGTCGCGCAGACCAGCAGCCGTTCGTCGCCCTCGCGGAAGCCGGGTATCAGCTTGAGCAGTTCGTTGGTCACCCCGTGGATCCCGCCGGGCTGGGCGGGTTCGGTGCGCACGGGCGCGATCTCCTCGACCTCGTCGATGAAGACGAGCACGCGTTCCAGCTCGGCGATGCGGGCGAACGCGTCGCGCAGCGCCGCCGCGAGGTTCCCCTCGTCGGCGAGGCGGGAGGGCAGCAGTTCCACGAAGGGCCAGCCGAGCCGGGAGGCGATGGCCCGGGCGAAGGTGGTCTTGCCGGTACCGGGCGGGCCGAAGAGGGTGATGGCGCGCGGCGGCCGCACGCCGTGCGCGGCGGCCCGCTCGGGCTCGGCGAGCGGCAGCACCACGCGCCGCTCGATGAGGTCCTTCTCCGTCTCCATGCCGGCGACCTTGGCCCACAGGTCGTTCGGCAGGAAGCGGCCGCCGAGGTCGTCGAGGAGGCCGGCGGCCGGGCCGTGCAGCGGCTCGGTCTTCTCGAAGTAGGCGACGGCGGGCTGGCGGGTGTAGCCGGCGTTGAGCAGGCCCTCGCCGAGCAGGTCCTCCTCGGGCAGGACGTAGGCGATGCGCCCGACGCGGGCGGCGATGAGCCGCCGCTCCAGCTCCACGAGCAGCGCGCTGGCCAGGCCCCGGCCGCGCCAGCCGGCGGCGATGGCGATGCGCATGACCCAGGCGCGTTCGCCGGTGACGCAGGCGAGGGCGGCGCCGATCGGGACGCCCTGGTGGACGGCGACCACGCAGGGCTGCCGGTCGGTGAGGGCGCTGATGCATTCGGCGAGTGAGAAGACCGACTCCTGGCCGAGTTCGGCCGTGGTGTCGATCAGATGGACAACGGCCGCGAGATCGCTCTCGCGGTAGTCGTGGATCAGCCAGTTCACCGGGTACCGCCCCTCGTTCGTGCTCCTGCGTGCCTGCTGCGCGCCTGTTGCGCACCTTGCTGCCGCGAGGCTAGGGGCGGACCGCCCGTTGATCACGCTCCGTCGTGCACAACACCCGGTCGGGGAACCCTCCGTATCGTCCATAGACTGGTGGTTTCCGCCCGAACTGCTGCTCGAGGATCGTCAAGCCTTCATGACTTCCCACATATCCACCGGCATCCGACGGCTGTATCTCGTGTGGCTGGTTCCGGTCCTCTGGACGCTGTCCCTCGGGCTGTGGGGGCTCTCCCGGCAGAACAGCGTGTGGCGGGACGAGGCGGCGACCTGGCAAGTGGCGGAGCGCTCGCCCGGTGAGATCTGGCACCTGCTCGGCAACGTGGACGCGGTCCACGGCCTGTACTACCTGCTGATGCACATGCTCTTCGAGGTGTTCGGGGCGAGCACGACCACCCTGCGCCTCCCCTCGGTGCTGGCGGTGGCGGTCGCCGCCGGCTGTGTGGCGCTGATCGGGCGCCGGCTGGCGGGCCCGTGGGCCGGGCTGGGCGGCGGGCTGGCCCTCGGGCTGCTGCCGGCCGTGCAGTTCCAGCTCCAGGAGGGCCGGTCCTACGCGCTGATCGCAGGCGGGGCCGGGCTGTCGACCCTGCTGCTCGTCTCGCTGATCGCGAGCGCCGGAGCCGGGGCCGGGGCCGGGGCCGGGGCCGGGGCCGAAACCGAAGCGGAGACCGGAGCCGGGGCCGGGCGGCGGACCCGGCCGCGCTGGACGGCGTACGGGGCTCTCGTGCTGGTCTGCGCCCTGCTGAACTGGTTCTCCCTGCTGATCCTGCCCGCCCACGCGGTGACCCTGTGGTGGGCGCGGGCCCGGCGCGGTGTCGTGGCGCCCTGGCTGCTCGCCTCCGCGGCGGCCGTGGCGGGGGCGCTGCCGCTGATCCTGTTCAGCCGCACGCAGTCCGGCCAGGTCTCCTGGATACCACCGCTGACCTGGCACATGATGATCGGCCCGGGCGTCCTGCTGGCGGTCGGCGCGCTGGGCGCGTGGGCGGACCTCCGGGGCGGGCCGCGCACCGGTCTCCCCGCCCGGCTGACGGCGGCCTCGGTCGGGCTGCCACTGCTGGCGGTGCCCCTGCTGGGGCTGGCCGCCGCCTCGCTGATACAGCCGCTGTTCCTGGACCGGTACGTGCTGTTCTCCATGCTGGGTCTGGCCCTGCTGACCGGTGCGGCGCTGGGCGCGGCCGTACGGGCCCTCGCGCCCCGGTACCCGAAGGCGTCGGGCGCGCTCGTGCCGGCCGTGGTCGCGGTCTCGGCGGTGGCGCTGCTGCCCGTGGCGCTGGCCGACCGGTCTCCGGCCAGCCGGGTGGACGACGTCCTGGCGGTGGCCGGGGAGGTGTCCGCGCTGAAGCGGGACGGCGACGCCGTGCTCTTCGTCCCGGCGGCCCGGCGGGACACCGCACTGGTCTCGCCCGGGGCGTTCGCCGGCCTGAAGGACATCGCCCTGTCCCGCGGCCCCGCGGAGTCGGGCACCCTCAAGGGCGAGGAGGCCGCCCCTGCACGGATCTCGGCGGCCCTGCGGGAACAGCGGCGGGTCCTCCTGGTGACGGACTCGCGGAAGACGGCCAAGCCCTCGGGCTCCGCGGCGGACCGGACGAAGGCGGCCGTCCTGCGGGCGGAGTTCACCGTGGTGGAGGACCGGGAGGTCCGCGGCCGCCGGGTGACGGTGTACGAGCGGCGCGGCTGACGGGCGGTGTGACTGATGCCGGCGAAGCCGAGGGTGAGGACGGAGGAGCCGGCTTCGCGCAGGGCGACGGTGAGCGGCATGTCGGAGACGCCGTGTTCCAGGAGCCCGTAGCCGAGGAGGAACAGCAACAGCCAGATCACCAGCAGGAACAGCATCGCGACCGGTGCGGCCGGTGCCAGGACGCGATCCCTGAGCTGTTCGGTGGGCATCCGCGCCTGATATCCCCGGCCGCCTGATGGCTATCCCCGACTACCTCACATCCCCGCGGCCAACGGGCGGCGCCCATCCGGTCGGCGGACCCGCACGGCGCGCCGGCCGCGCCGACGGCGGAGGGGATGCGGCCCGTGAAGGGACGCGCCGGCCTGCCCCGCCGATTCACAGCGGATTCATATGGATTCCCCGGCTCCGGTCACAGGTTGCCCCGTGAGGCTCGGAGCATGATCCAGCGCTTCCCCTCCCGACCGGACCGCCGCTCCCGCGCCCGTGCCCGTGGCCGGCGCGCTGCGCGGATCCTGCTCGCCCTGGCCACCATGACGGCCCTGCTGGGCGTCGACGCCCCCGACGCGTCGGCCGGACCGCCGCTCGGCGTCACGGTCACGGCTGCCGCCGACGAGACGGCCGGGCGGGTCGGCGCGCTCTTCGCGGGCGGGCTCGGCGGCGGCCACTTCTGCACCGCGTCCGTGGTGCGCAGCGCGGACCGCGACGTGATCGTCACCGCCGCGCACTGCCTGGGCAGCCCGGACACCACCGTCTTCGCCCCGGGCTACCGCGACGGCGAGGCCCCGTACGGCCTGTGGAAGCTGACCGGCACGTACGTGGCCCCGGACTGGACGGACGGCGCGGAGCCCGACGCCGACATCGCCTTCGCGACGGTGGCCCCGCTGGACGACCGCCGGCTGGACGGCGACCCGCTGAACGGCCGGCAGATCGAGGACGTGGTCGGGGGCTTCCCGGTCGCGGCGGAGCAGCCGGCCGATGCCACGGTGTCCGTCGTGGGCTACCCGAGCCGCGACGAGTCCCCGCTGTACTGCACCAACGCCACCACCCTGTTCTCCGCGACCCAGCGCCGCGTCGAGTGCCCGGACCTCAGCGGCGGCACCAGCGGCAGCCCCTGGCTCGTCGACGGCGCCCTGGCGGGCGTCCTGGGGGGCCACGAGGGCGGCGGGACCGTCCCGGAGGTCTCGTACAGCGCGGTCATGGGCGACCAGGCCGTGGAGCTCTACCGCGAGGCCTCCGACCGCGGCTGAGCCAGGGCCGTGTGCGGCGGAGCGTGTGCGCCGGGGCCGCGTGCAGCGGGGCCGTCGCCGCCCTCGGCCGGGCGGTCAGTTGCCGGGGCCGACCGGGGCGGGGGCCGCGAACCAGGTCGGCTCGTCCCGCAGGGCCTGGCGGATCCGGTCGACCGCGAAGGACTCCAGCGGCTCCGGCAGCGCGTCCGGTGCGAACCAGGCCACCTCCAGCGACTCGTTGTCGTTGACCCGCGCCTCCCCGCCCGTGGCCCGGCAGCGGAAGGTGATGTCCTGGAACTGGCAGACGTCACCGTTCGGATAGGTGATCGGCGGGAGCATCTGCACCAGCACCACCCGGTCCGGTACGCACCGCACCGCCGTCTCCTCGTACACCTCGCGCACCGCCGTGTCGGCCGGCTGCTCCCCCGGCTCCGCGATCCCGCCGACGACCGACCACCGTCCGGTGTCCGCGCGCCGGCCCAGCAGGACCCGCCCCCGCTCGTCGACGACGACGGCGGTCACCCCGGGCAGCAGCAGCAACTGGTGACCGGCGGTGGCGCGCAGGGTACGGATGAAGTCAGGTGTGGTCATTCCCCGACCCTACGAGGCCTTGCGCATCCGGCGTGCGAAGGTCCAGCCGAGTCCGGCCACGGCGACGGCCAGCAGGAGGTACTCGGCGAGCGGGCCGAAGCGGGTGGCCGGGGTCTGCGTGGAGCGCAGCGGGATCTCGGCGACCAGGGCGTCGGCCGTGAACAGCTTCGTCTGCTGCACGATCTCGCCGTCGGGGCGGATCACGGCGCTGACCCCGCTGGTGACGGGGACCAGTACGGTCCGGCTGTGCTCCACGGCCCGGACCCGGTCCATGGCGAGCTGCTGGTAGGTCATCTCGGTGCGGCCGAAGGTGGCGTTGTTGCTCGGTACCGCGATGACCTGGGCGCCGGCCTGGACGGTGGAGCGGACCGCGTCGTCGAAGGCGGCCTCGTAGCAGGTGACCATGCCGACTCCGCTGCCCGCCATGTCGAAGACCCCGGGCTCCTTGCCGGGGCCGAAGTCGCGCCGCACCCGGTCCACGTCGGAGCTGAAGAGCCGGACGAAGGAGCGCATCGGGATGCGCTCACCGAAGGGCTGGATCTTGCGCTTGTCGTAGGTGTCCACGGGGCCCTTGACCGGGTCCCACAGGATCATCGTGTTGCGCAGCGGGCCGGTCTCCGGGGCGAGGACGGAGCCGATGGCGACGGGCACCCCGATGGTCTTGACCGCGTTGTCGATGACGCCGTAGGCGTCGGGCTCGGTGTACGGGTCGATGTCGGAGGAGTTCTCCGGCCAGACGACGAAGTCCGGCTTCGCGACCTTGCCGAGCTTGATGTCCTCGGCGAGCTGGATCGTGCGGTTGGCGTGGTTGTCCAGGACCTGGCGGCGCTGGGCGTTGAAGTCGAACCCGGCGCGCGGGACGTTGCCCTGGATGACGGCGGCCACCACGGTGCCGTCCTCGGCCGCGTCGGAGACCAGCGGCCGGGCTGCCAGTGCCCCGGCGAGCGGGGCGGCCACGGCGGTGGCGGCGAGCAGCGCGGCGGTGGCCCGGCGGGTGTCGGCGCCGACGCGCAGGACCTCGTAGAGCCCGAATCCGCACAGGGCCACGGCGAAGGAGAGCAGCGGGGTGCCGCCGAGCGCGGCGAGCGGCAGGAAGACCCCGTCGGGCTGGCCGAAGGCGAGCTTGCCCCAGGGGAAGCCGCCGAAGGGGGCCCGGGCGCGCAGTGCCTCGCCGGCGATCCAGACGGCGGCGCCCCACAGCGGCCAGGCGGGGAGCCGGCTGACGAGGGCGATGCCGAGGGTGGTGAGGCCGATCAGCAGGGATTCGAGGGTGACGAGCGCCAGCCACGGCACCGGGCCGACGCCCTCGCCGGTCCAGACGAGCAGCGGCAGCAGGAAGCCGAGGCCGTGCAGCACCCCGAGGCCGAAACCGGCCCGCGCGCGGCGCCCGTACAGGCACCAGCCGAGCAGGGCGAGGGCGAGGGGGGCCAGCCACCACAGGGGGCGGGGCGGGAAGCTGAGGTAGAGGAGCACGCCGGACAGGACGGCGGCCCCGGGCCGCGCCAGCCGGCCGGCCCACCGGCGCGCGACGGCCCCGGCCTCGGGCGCCTGCGCAGGCCGCCCGCCGGCTCCGTCTTGCCCCTGGCCCTGCCCTTGGGGCTCGTTCCCGGACTCGTTCCCGGCTTCGTTCCCGGCCGCGCGGGTCGCACTGCTGCTCATCTGGCGGAGTGTACGTCCCCTGCCTGTGCCGGCGGCGGAGTCAGTGGGCCAGGGCACGCAGATGGGCGCGGATCACGAGGACCGCGTTCTGCGCGTCGTCGACCGTGACGGTGAAGAGCTTGCCGTCGCCGAGCCGCAGCTCCAGTCCCTCGCCTCGCCGGACGATGACGGCGGTGCCGCGCTCGGGACGCCAGCGGTAGCCCCAGCCGCCCCACTGCTGTGGGGTGATCAGGGGCACGTACTCGGCGGCCTCCACCTCCGTGAGCCGGATCCTGCGGCGCGGCAGCCCGATGTGCCCGCAGCGCACCTCGATGGCCTCGGCGTCGACGGTGACGGCGGCGTGCACGAAGGCGAGGGTGCCGAAGAGGATGAGCAGGCCCGCAGCGAGGCAGCCGATCACCGCCATGAGCAGCGCGACGATGCCGGCGCCCCAGGCGTGGTCGACGGCGAGCTGGATTCCGAGCGCCAGACAGGCCGCACCGGCTCCGGCGAGGATCCACTGCACACGGTTGGAGGCCCGGCCCGTCCAGAGCGGACCCGGGGGGTGACCCGTCATGTGTAGCAGCGTACTCACGTTCCGCAGGGACGCCACCGGCCCTCTTGACCTCAATCGGACTTGAGGTTTTACGGTCACGGACATGACGAACAACGAGGCGGCAGAAGTGTCAGGGAAGACGATCCCGGAGCGCTATCGCACGGCGGTGGTGCCGCACATCATGGTGGCCGACGCGGTCGGCGCCCTGGATTTCTACGTACGGGCCTTCGGGGCCGTGGAGGAGTACCGGCTGGACGCACCGGGCGGCGGCGTCCTGCACGCGGAGATCCGCATCGGCGGGGCGGTGCTGATGCTGGGCGACACCGACGGCGGCGGCGGGTTCACCTCGCCGACGGCGCTGGGCGGGACGTCGGTGGCGCTGCACGTGTTCGTCGCGGACGTGGACGGACTCGTCCGGACGGCCGCGGCGGCGGGCGCGGAAGTGCTGCAGGAGCCCGCGGACCAGTTCCACGGCGACCGGACGGCCCACCTGCGAGACCCGTACGGACACACGTGGATCTTCTTGACCCACCTGGAGGACCTGTCGGGGCAGGAAGTGGAACGCCGACTCGCCTCTGCCGGGACGGCCTAGCCAGGACGGGCTCACCGGGGACGGGCTCACCGGGACGGGCTCACCGGGCGGGCTACCCGGGCAGCAGGCCGACGAGCGCGTCCCGCAGGGCCGGGTGGCGGACGGTCATGAAGCGGTGCAGGTTCCGGGAGCCGAATGCCACCCGCTGGGCGCTGCGGCGGCGCTCGCCGTCGTACGCGCGCAGGGCGGCGGGCAGATTGCCGGCGCCGTGGGCGGCCACGGCCCGGGTGAAGGCCTCCGCGTCGAGGAGAGCGGTGCAGGCGCCCTGGCCGAGGTTCGGGGTCATGGCGTGCGCCGCGTCGCCGACCAGCGCGACCGGTCCGGGCCCGGCCGTGCGGGTGAAGGAGGGCAGCGCCGGATGGAGGTGACGCATTCGGTGGCGGATCCAGGTCTGCGGGTCGGTGTCGGCGAGCACGCGCGGGATGGGGTCGTGCCAGTCGGCGAAGGCGGCCCGCAGTTCCTCCGCCGTGGTGGCCTCGGGCACGGTGGCGTACCAGTTGGTGCGGCCGGGTTCGACCGGGGTCATCCCGAAGAAGCGGCCCCGGCCCCAGGTCTCGCCGTAGACGCCGGTCTCGAACCCGGCGATGCCGATCCAGGCCGTGGAGGCGAGCTCGCGCGGCCGGCTCCCGCCCTCGAAGTGAGCGGCGCGGACCGCGCTGTTGATCCCGTCGGCGCCGACGAGGAGGTCCGCGCGCCGCGCGGCCGAAGCCTCGTAGGCCCGGCCGTACGCGATCTCCGTGCCGCCGAGCCGCGCGAGCTCGGCGAGCAGCGCTTCGGTCAAGTAGGGCCGTGAGATGAGGAGTTCGGGGCGACCTGCCTTGCGTTCGATCCGCTCCAGCGGGAGCGCGGCCAGGACCCGGCCGTCGGGGCACCGGATCTGCGCGTCGCGGTACGGGACCGCGCGCTCCCGCAGCGCCCCGCCGAGGCCGAGCCGATCGAGGGCCGCCTGGGCGGTGGGGTGGATGCCGAAGGCGGTGCCGTACCGCTCCGGCTCGGCCCGGCGCTCCAGAACGGTCACCTCCCATCCGGCCCGGCGCAGGCCGATGGCGGTGGCGAGACCGCCGACCCCGGCACCGACGACCACCGCCGAGCCCCTCTCGGTACCCCTGCCCCCAGTGCTCACGCCCATGGCACACCCCTCGTTCGAGTCGCTTCCACTCGACCACCACAACTGTGGTGCTACACCTGTGGTACCACGGTTGTGGTTAAGCTGGCAAGGTGAACCAGGACCGAAGGGACCGGCTGCGGGACGCGGCCATCGCGGTGCTTGCCGAGGCGGGCGGGCGGGGGCTGACGCACCGAGCCGTCGACGCCGCGGCGGACGTGCCGCTCGGCACCGCCAAGAACTACTTCCCGACCCGCGACGCACTGCTGCGCGCGGTCGCCGAGCGCTGCCTGGAGCAGTACCGGGCACTCGCCGACCGGCTCGCGGGGGCCGGCCCCGGACCCACTGACCGCGCCGCACTCGCTGCGCTGCTCGCCGGACTGCTCCGCGATACCGCCGGAGCCGGGCGGCCGCGCGTGGTGGCCTACTTGGAGCTCCAGGCCGAGGCGACCCGAAGGCCGTGGCTGGCGCAGCTGCTGGACCCGATCGCGGCGGCGGACTTCGCGGCGTTCGGGCACCTGCTGGCCGCCGCCGGACTGCCGGCCGGCCCGGAGCACGCCCGCGACCTCACCCTCACGCTGCACGGAGCCGTCCCCCACCTCCTGACGGGCGCCCCGCACACCCTGGCCGCGGCCGGGCTCACCGACCTGGACACCTTCACGCGCCGTGTGCTGGACCGCGTATGCCCCGCACCGCACGAGGGAACCCGGTGACCACCCGGACCGACCGTGCCGTCGGAGCCGTGCTCGGCTCGGCGGCCGGGGACGCACTCGGCGCACCCTACGAGTTCGGCCCCGCCGGGCAGTTGAGCGCCCGCGGCGAGGAGATGCGCGGAGGTGGCGGCTGGGATCCGGGCGAGGCCACCGACGACACGCAGATGGCGGTACTGGTCGGGGAATCCCTGCTGGCCTGCGGCGGGCTGGAACTCCCCGACGTCTTCGGCCGGTTCCGGCGCTGGGCGGCCGGAGACCCCAAGGACATCGGACTGCAGACGAAGACCGTGCTGACGAGCGGCGACCCGTGGGACCTGGCCGCCGCGCTGCACTTCCAGGTCAGCGGGCGGGCGGCGGGCAACGGTTCCCTGATGCGCGCCTCGACCTCGGCGGTGTACTTCGCCCCCTCCGGGCGGGAGTCGACCATGGCCGCGGCCCGGCGGATCGCCGCGCTCACCCACGGGGACCGGGCCGCCTGGGAAGGCACGGCCGTCCTGCACGATTTCGTACGCGTGGCCCTGGACGGCGGTGACCCGTTCGCCGCGCTCCCCTCGACGCTGACGCAGGTGCATCCAGACCACCGCGAGCGGTACGCGCGGGTCCTGGCCCCGGACTGGCATCCGGGCCTGGCCACCGAGTTCAACGGGGCGGCGTGGCCCTGCCTGGGCTCGGCGGTGTGGGCGCTGCGCACCACCACCGGCTTCGCGGAGGCCGTACGGGCCGCCGTGGACCTGGGCGGCGACACCGACACAGTGGCGGCGGTGACCGGCACCCTCGCCGGGGCACGGTACGGCGCGGCGGCGGTCCCGGAGTCCTGGACGGAACCGCTGCACGTACCCGTGCCGGGCTACGGGGACCACGTGCTCGACGCCGCCGGGCTACGGGACATGGCCCGGCGCCTCGCGACGGCCGGAGCCGCCTCCGCCGCCCGGGAGGCGTAGGCCCCCGGGCGGCGGTGCGGAACCGTCAGCCTCCCGTGGTGGAGCCCGGTCGGATGACCATCAGGACGGTCACCGTGGCCCACAGCAGGTTGAAGACCCCGGTGAGCATCGCGAGGCGAGCGGCGGCCCGGGCACCGGGACCGGGACCAGGGCTGGCATCGAGACCCGGTCCCGCCTGCTCCTGCAGTGCGGTGAGGGCGGCGTCCTGGGCCGGAAGGATCAGCAGGGCGAGGACGGCGGCCGCCGCGGTGGTCAGCACGATCGAGACGATCAGCCATCCGCTGCCGAGCACTCCGAGGCTGCTCGCCGTGGCGAACCCGAGGACGGGCACCGCGGTGCCGACGGCCGCGTAGACACGGCAGACGCGGTGCAGCATCCGCAGGTTCGCGAGGGCGTCGCGGTCACCCGGGGCACGGTCGCTCGGGGCACCGGCACCCGATTCACCCGTTGCCCGGCGCAGCGCCGCGGGGAACATGCTCGCGGCGACGGCGACCGGCCCGATGGCCAGTACGGCGGCGAGGACGTGGAGGGAAAGGAAGAGCTTCGTCACGGGCGCGGCTCCGCGTCCTGGCGCAGGAGCTCGACTACGGCGTCGATCCGGCCGATGGGTGTGGAGACGGCCAGGTCCCAGGTTCCTTCAACGGACATGCTGTGGTTCTTTCCTCGAGGTGCGGGGCGAGAGGGGACGCGGGTACTGCAGGCGGGTACCGGACGCGGGTACTGGACGGGTGCGCCCGGTCAGAAGCCGACTGGGGCCGGGCCCCGCTCGCGCCAGACGGTGCCGCGGCGTTCATGGGCGAACAGTTCCTCCACGGCCTGCGCGATCCGCGGACCCACCTCGCGTTCCAGCAGGTACAGGCCCAGATCGAGTCCCGAGGTGACACCGGCGCCGGTGACGAGGTCGCCGTCGTCGACGACGCGGGCGCGGACGGCGTGGACGCCGGTGGTGTCGAGCATGTCCAGGCCCAGGTGGTGGGTGGTGGCGTGGCGGCCCTCCAGCAGGCCGGCCATGGCCAGTACGAGCGAGCCGCCGCACACCGCGGCGACCGTCACCCGCGGGTTGGCCATCGCCGCCTTGAGCAGCGCGGGCAGCTCGGTGGTCAGGGTGCGGCCGATCAGGACGGGGATGAACTCGTCCTGCCGCCACGGCCCCTCGCCCGTGTCGAGGTCCGGGACCTCGCCGGGTTCTCCGATGCGGCCCGAGGCGCCGGGAACGAGGACCAGGCCCGCACGGCCGGGGTCCAGGCCGCCCGTGGCGCGCAGCGCCAGGCCCCCGGCACCGCTGACCACCTCGCGCGGCCCTTCGGCGGAGACCAGCTCCACGCTCACCGCGCCGCCGGATGCGGCGCCCCCGGCGTGGAGCACTTCGTAGGGGGCGATGACGTCGAGTGGATCGAATCCGTCGAACAGGACGATCTGGGCGTGCATGAAGGGTTCCTCCGCGTGCGGCGGTCCGGTCCGGTCCCTGCCGGTCCGGACTCACCCTTGACGCTATGGGTCCGGCGCCTCCTGCCCCAGTGGCATTAACGACACCTTCCAACGGGATAACGCCACAGCCCGCACAAGCACCTTTGACCTGCAGAAGGATGCGATCCGAGGATCCTTGGCCCCTTCAGCCCGCCCGGTGACCGGCTATGTTCTGGCCATGCACACCGTCGCCGTCCTCGCCCTGGACCGGGTGGTCCCCTTCGATCTGTCCACCCCTATCGAGGTCTTCACCCGTACCCGCCTGCCGGACGGCCGCCCGGCCTACCAGATCCGGGTGTGCGCGGAGCAGCCGGAGGTCGACGCGGGCGCCTTCACCCTGCGCGCACCGTGGGGGCTGGAGGCACTCCAGGGCGCGGACACGATCATCGTGCCCGGTACCTACGTCCCCACGGCCCCGCTCGCTCCCGCCGTCCGCACCGCGCTGCTGACGGCGGCCGAGCGGGGCACGCGCATCGCCTCCATCTGCTCGGGCACGTTCCCGCTGGCCGCCACCGGGCTCCTGAACGGCCTGCGGGCGACAACCCATTGGATGGCGGCCGACCTCCTCGCCGCCACCTATCCGGACATCGAGGTCGACCCGGACGTCCTGTACGTCGACAACGGCCGGATCCTCACCTCGGCCGGCGCCGCCGCGGGCCTGGACCTGTGCCTGCACATGATCCGCAGGGACTACGGCTCGGCGGTCGCCGCCGACGCGGCCCGGCTGTCCGTCATGCCCCTGGAGCGGGAGGGCGGGCAGGCTCAGTTCATCGTGCACGACCACGCGCCGACCCCCAGGGGTTCCGTACTGGAACCCCTGCTCTCCTGGCTGCAGGAGAACCTGGCCCGCGACCTCACGCTCGCCGACATCGCCGCGCGCGCCGGAACGAGCACGCGGACCCTGATCCGCCGCTTCCGCGAACAGACCGGCACCACCCCGCTCCAGTGGCTCCACCGCGCCCGCATCCGCCAGGCGCAGCACCTCCTGGAGACCACGCAGCACTCCGTGGAACGCATCGGCACCCAGGTCGGCTTCGGTTCGCCCACCGCTTTCCGCGACCGCTTCAAGCGCACCACCGGGGTCAGTCCCCACGCCTACCGCCGCGCGTTCAGCTGACCGCCGGACTTACCCGGCGGCACCCGCGCGGGCGCGGCGAGGTCCGCGACCCCTGGAGGGATCCCAGGTCACCCCTGGAGGGATCCCCCGACGGTTTCCCCGACGGCGGCGCCGGCGCTCAGCCCGGCCAGCAGACGCCCTTCGGCGTACCCGAGGGCGGGCGCGGGGAGCGTGCCGGGGCGGCCGCTGAGCAGGACGGTCAGGCTGCCGGTGTGCGGCAGACCGGGCTCCGGGCGGGCGCCGAGCCGGCGCAGGGCCTGGACGGCGACGGGCTCGGCGGAGCCGTGGAAGACGTACGCGCCGCCCCCGGTGCGCCGGTCGAGGGCGGCCCGGATGGGGGCTTCGACCAGCTCGTAGTGGGTGCAGCCGAGCACGACGTCGGTGACGTCGGCCGGGGTCAGAGCGGCGGCCGCGGCGACGGCCCGTACGACGGCGGCCCCGTCGCCCGCTTCGACGGCGTCGGCCAGACCCGGGCAGGGCACCTCGGTGACGCGCGCCCCGTCGGCGAAGTCGCGGATCAGGCCGCGCTGGTAGGGGCTTCCGGTGGTGGCGGGGGTGGCCCAGATGGCCACGCGCCCTCCGGCGGCCGCGGCGGGCTTGATCGCCGGCACGGTCCCGATGACCGGGATCGCGGGCTCCAGCGCGGCGCGCAGCGCGGGCAGCGCGTGCACGGAGGCGGTGTTGCAGGCGACGATCAGCGCGTCCGGCCGGTGCGTCGCGGCGGCCCGCGCGACGGTGAGGGCCCGCCCGGTGAGGTCCTGCGGGGTCCTCGGACCCCAGGGCATGCCGTCGGGGTCGCAGGACAGCACCAGGTCCGCGTCCGGCCGCAGCCGTCGCATCGCGGCAGCCGCTGCGAGGAGGCCGATACCGGAGTCCATGAGGGCGATCTTCACTTGGTCACCTTAATCGATCCCCCCACCCCACCCGGGGCAACGGGACCGCACCTCCGCCCTCGGCACGGCACCGGACCGCACTGCACTGCACCGCGCCGCGCCGCGCCGCGCCGCATCCCAGAAGGCCACCGGCCCCCACGTCCGTGCCCCACGGTGATCCGCCACCACCCGCCCGGCCCGAATCGGCCCCCGGACCGATCCGGGCCTCCGAACCCGGTGTCCCGCCACCTCGCGGGGTGCCCGTCCCGGCACACTGCCGGGATGGGTTACCTCCTCGTCGCCGCGTGCGCCTCGCTCGCCGTCTGGCTCTGGCTCACCCTCGGCCAAGGCATGTTCTGGCGGACCGATACGCGCCTCCCGCCCCGGCACGCCCCCGCCCGCTGGCCGTCCGTCGCGATCGTGGTCCCGGCCAGGGACGAGGCCGAGGTGCTGCCGCTCAGCCTGCCCTCGCTGCTCGCGCAGGACTATCCCGGCGAGGCCGAGGTCATCCTGGTCGACGACGGCAGTACGGACGGCACGGCCGACCTCGCCCGTCGGCTCGCCGACGCGCACCCCGGGCTGCCCCTGACCGTCCTCTCCCCCGGCGAGCCCGACCCCGGGTGGACCGGCAAGCTCTGGGCACTGCGGCACGGCATCACGCACGCCCGCTCCGGCGCCGGCTCCGTCCTGGGCTCCGGGCCGGATTCCCGCCCGGGTTCCAGCCCGGGCCCCGCCCCCGACTACCTCCTCCTCACCGACGCCGACATCGCCCACGAACCCGACAGCCTGCGCGAGCTGGTCTGCGCCGCGACCGCCGCCGACCTCGATCTGGTCTCCCAGATGGCCCGGCTGCGCGCCGTCAGCGTCTGGGAGCGGCTGATCGTCCCGGCCTTCGTGTACTTCTTCGCCCAGCTCTACCCCTTCCGCTGGATCAACCGCCCCGCCGCCCGCACCGCGGCCGCCGCCGGCGGGTGCGTCCTGCTGCGCACCGAGGCGGCCGTGCGGGCCGGGGTCCCGGAGTCGATCCGGCAGGCCGTCATCGACGACGTCTCGCTCGCCCGGGCGGTCCAGCGCACCGGCGGGCGGATCTGGCTCGGGCTCGCGGAGCGGGTGGACAGCGTGCGCCCGTACACCTCCCTCGCGGACCTGTGGCGGATGGTCTCGCGCAGCGCCTACGCGCAACTGCGCCACCGGCCCGCGCTCCTGGCCGGGACGGTGGCCGGGCTGGCCCTGGTGTACCTCGTGCCGCCGGCCGCGCTCCTCGCCGGCCTGGCCGCCGGCCGGCCCGCCGTCGCCTGGGCCGGCGGCCTGGCCTGGCTGCTGATGGCCGGCACCTACCTGCCGATGCTGCGCTACTACCGCCAGCCGGCGGTCCTCGCGCCGCTCCTCCCGCTGACCGCGCTGCTGTACCTCCTGATGACCGTCGACTCGGCCGTGCAGCACTACCGCGGACGCGGAGCGGCATGGAAGGGACGTACCTATGCCCGCCCCGGCGACGCCTGAAACCGGACTCCGCCCTTCTCATTCACGTCATCCGAGGTCAGTGGCTTATGACGCTTCGTCAGCACAAGGCCGGCGCGCGATCCGTGCAACACCCAACCGGTGAGCACGAGTAGGAGCAAGATGGGGCGGAAGTGACCAAATCGTGCACGTGAACGTCAAGTGAAACCTGTGGCCCTGACCTGCGAATATGCAGGTCAGGGCGGTGTTGACGGCACCTCGCTATGGACCCGGTGAAGTCGTGGGCTTAACTTAGGTCCATGACCTCCCCCCGCTCCACTTATGGCGGCGGTTACTACTCCGCGCCCTCCTTCCCGGACACCCCTATCTACGACTCCCTCGTCGCCGAACGCGGGACCCCGCAGATCGCCCCGATCCGGGTCCCCGCCGCCTACGACTCGCCGAGCGCCGGCTACTCGAGCGGTGGGTACCTCCCGGCCCTCGCGTCCGCGCTCCCCGCCCTGCCGGCGGCGCTGCCGCCCGCCCGCCCGCAACAACAGCAGGCCCCGGCGTACGGGTACCCGTACCAGCAGCAGGCCGCGCCCCAGCAGATGCCGCACATGCAGCAGATGCCGCCGATGCCGCAGCCCATGTCGATGCCGATGCCGCTCCAGCAGGCGCCGGTGCCGTACGTCCCGCAGCAGCCGCAGCCGTTCGCGGCCCGCACGGGTTACGTCCCGCAGCCCCAGCCGCAGCAGCCCCGCCCGGTCGCCACGAGCACCGGGTACGAGGCGATGCGCCCGGCCGCGCCGCGTCCGATGCAGGCGCAGCCCGCGCCCGTGCCGGCCGCCTCGTTCGAGGACCCGTACGGACGTCCGTACCAGCCGCAGGGGCGCGGTTACTGACCGCCGCGCCCGGCCGGCCCCTTGCGACGAGGTCGCCGCGGAGTCCGCGAGGGGCGGCTGGCAGAATTTCCCCATGGTGAAACTGCGTGTCCAGGCGCTCCACGTCCATCCCGTCAAATCGGTGGCGGGGACGGCACCCGACGAGGTGGCCGTGGAGCCCTGGGGTCTGTCCGGCGACCGCCGATGGGCGGTGGTGGACGGGGAGGGCACGGTCATCACCCAACGCCAGCAGCCGAGGCTGGCCTTGGCACGGGCCCGTCCGCTGGGGGGCGGCGGGTTCGAGGTCTCGGCGCCGGGCATGGCGGATCTGACGGTAGAGGTCCCGGAGCGGGGTCCGCTGGAGCCGGTGGCGCTCTTCGGCAAGAAGATCGAGACCGTGGCGGCGGCGCAAGCCGCAGCCGACTGGTTCACCGCGTACCTGGGCGTACCGGCACACCTGGTGCACTTGGACGACCCGGCCGTACGGCGGCCGGTGGATCCCGAGTACGCGCTGCCCGGCGAGACCGTGAGTCTCGCCGACGGCTATCCGCTGTTGATCGCCACCCTCGCCTCCCTGGACGCGCTCAACGCCCTGATCGCCCGGGGGAACCATCCTGACGAGGGCCCCCTCCCGATGAACCGGTTCCGCCCGAACGTGGTGGTGTCCGGAGCCGAGGCGTGGGCCGAGGACCGCTGGGAGCGCGTCGCGATCGGCGACGCCGTCTTCCGCGGGGCGCGCGAGTGCGGACGCTGTGTCGTGACGACCACCGACCAGACGACGGCGGTGCGGGGCAAGGAGCCGCTCCAGACCCTGGCCAGGCACCGGCGGATCGGGAAGTCCCTGGCCTTCGGGCGGCTGCTGGTGCCGGTTCGGCTGGGGACGCTGCGGGTCGGCGACGAGGTGCGCGTCCTGGCGTGAGGGCGTCCGCAGGGACGGAGCCGCCTCCAGGGGGCCGGTGAGACCACCCGGATTGACACCTTCGAGGGGCTCTGGCATCACCCTGGAACCAACCGCCACTGCCTGCCCGTTGGAACAAGCGAGACGTGAGCACCGGACCGGGTGACACACGTCTCGCGCGTCCCGGAATGCGGGTGGCCGGGGCATGCGGGAGGCTGGGACGGCAGGCAGGCGCAGACTGGCACAAGTAGGGGGAGCCGGACCGTGCGGACAGCAATGGGAGTGTGGCGCTGGCGGCGCAATCCGCTACGCCGCCAGACGGATCTATTCGAGGCCTGGGTGGCCTTCGCGGCGCTGCTGTGCGTCCTGTTGGTGGCTCCGGCCATCGGCTGGGCCGCCGGCCTGCGGGTGGACGGCACGCTGCAGCGGGCCGTGCGCGAACAGCGCAGCGAGCGCCATCTCGTACCGGCGGTGGTGGTGCGGCCGACACCGGATCCGCTCCTCGGCGCGGCCACCGAACCGGCGGCGCAGCGCCAGACCCCGCAGCGCACGCAGATCGTCGCGTCGTGGACGGCGCCCGACGGCAGCAACCACCAGGGCACGGTGCCGGCCGCCGAGGAACCGCCGCGTCCCGGTGACCGGTTCCGCATATGGACCGATACGCACGGCCGCCTCGTCGGACAGCCCCTCGA
This sequence comes from Streptomyces sp. GL_148, assembly GCF_057834205.1. Taxonomy (NCBI): domain Bacteria; kingdom Bacillati; phylum Actinomycetota; class Actinomycetes; order Kitasatosporales; family Streptomycetaceae; genus Streptomyces; species Streptomyces sp. GL_148. The sequence goes on from NZ_CM174396.1 coordinate 964,777, forward strand.
CCCCTCCTCCGCCAGTTTCCACGCGGGCGTGGCGGGGCTCGCGGCGGCCCTGGGCATTGCCGCACTGGTGGAGACGCTTCGCCGCCTGGTCGTACGAAGGCTCATGCATCGGCGGTACACCCGGCTGGACCGCGCGTGGGCCGCGGCGGGACCGGACTGGGGCCGGGCGGGCGCGGGCAGCTGACCTGGCAACTCACCGGCCCCGCGCGCGCTACGGTGGAGCGCCGGAGCGGCTGCTCCGATCGGGGCCGGTGAAACGGCCGGGCGATCGGGGCGGACGGTGCGGCGGCGCGAGCCCCGAACGGCAGGGCGCGAACGGCAGGACACGTACAGGTACACGGCAGGACACGTACACGGTCGGACACGCGGACGGTTTCGGCCCGCGGACGATCAGCAGGCGGCTCTACGGAACACGAGGGTGGGGGCACGACAGCACCATGGCTCAGGGCACGGTCCAGGTGACGCACGGCGGTTCCTCGCGGTGGCGTCGCCGCTCCGGTGATTATCCGACGCTGACCGCCGCGCTGGCCGTGGCGGGCGACGGCGACGTCCTGTCCATCGCGCCCGGCACCTACCGGGAGAATCTGGTGCTGAACCACGCCGTGACCCTGCGCGGCCCGGAGGGCTCGCTCGGTTCGGTGCGGATCGCACCGCTCGACGGGGTCGCGCTGACCGTCCGCGCCTCGGCGGTCATCCAGGACCTCCACCTGGAGGGCCAGGACCCCACGGCGCCCGCGCTGCTCGTCGAGGACGGGTCCCCCGAGCTCACCGACCTGCGGGTGAGCACCCGCTCGGCGGCCGGCATCGAGGTCCGCGGGAGCGGCGCCCGGCCCTTGGTCCGGCGCTGCACGGTGGAGAATTCCGCCGGAACCGGCATCGCCGTACTGGACGGCGGCGGCGGGGTGTTCGCCGACTGCGAGGTCGTGGCCGCCGGCCAGACCGGGGTCTCCGTGCGCAGCGGTGGCCGCCCGCGGCTGGAGCGCTGCCGGATCCACCACGCCACGGGCGCCGGCATCGCCGTGACCGGCGACGGTTCGGGCCTGGAGGCGCTGGGCTGCGAGGTGTACGAGATCAAGGGCGCCGGCGTGCAGATCGCCGCGCGGGCCACGGCCGTGCTCACCGACTGCGCGGTCCACCGCACCTCGGCCGACGGGGTCACCCTCGACACGGACGCCGTCCTCACGCTCGCCGGCTGCGACATCCACGACATCCCCGAGAACGCGGTGGACCTGCGCTCGCGCTCCGTGCTCACCCTCAGCCGCACCACCGTCCGCCGCTTCGGCCGCAACGGCCTGTCCGTGTGGGATCCCGGCACCCGCGTCGTCGCCGACTCCTGCGAGATCCACGACAGCACCGGCGACTATCCGGCCGTCTGGATCAGCGACGGGGCCGGGGTCTCGCTGGACTCCTGCCGGGTGCACGACGTACCGGACGCCCTGTTCGTACTGGACCGGGGTTCGCGGGTGGACGTCGTGGACAGCGACATCTCCCAAGTGCGCAACACCGCCGTCTCGGTGAGCGACGGAGCGACGGCCCAGCTGGACGACTGCCGGATCCGGGAGGCGGCCACGGGGGCCTGGTTCCGCGACCACGGCAGCGGCGGCACGCTCGCCAACTGCACCATCGACTCCGTCCAGACCGGCGTGATCGTCACCAAGGGCGCGGACCCCACGCTGGAGCGCTGCACGGTCAGTTCCCCCGCCGAAGCCGGGTTCTACGTGTCGGCGGGCGGGCGCGGCACCTTCACGGCGTGCCGGGTCACGGGCAGTGCGGGCTTCGGTTTCCACGTCATCGACGGCTGCCGGACCTCCCTGCACCGCTGCCACACCGAGCGCTGCGCGCGCGGGGGCTACGAGTTCGCGGAGGACGGCCCGGCCGCCGAGGACTGCACGAGCGACGAGTCCGGACCGCGCCTCGCCGCCCGGTCCGCCTCCGGCCTGGGCTCCGGCCTGGGCTCCGGCTCGGGTGTCGGCTCGGGTGTCGGCTCGGGGGCAGGGGTGGCGGGGGCCGGGGAGCGTACGGGGATCCGCACGGTGTCGGCCGCGCCGGGATCCGTAGCTGCCGCGGGCACGGCCGAGCGGGTGCCGGCCCAGCGGCCGGCCGACGAGACGGACGCCGCGGCGACCGGGCAGCCCGCGGCCCGCGGTTCGGTCGAGGTCCTGGGACACCTCGACGCGCTGGTGGGGCTGGACAGCGTCAAACGCGAGGTCCGCGCGCTCACCGACATGATCGAGGTGGGCCGGCGCCGGCAGCAGGCGGGGCTCAAGGCCGCCTCGGTCCGCCGCCACCTGGTCTTCACCGGCTCCCCCGGCACCGGCAAGACCACCGTGGCCCGGCTGTACGGGGAGATCCTGGCCTCCCTCGGCGTGCTGGAGCGCGGCCACCTCGTGGAGGTGTCCCGGGTCGACTTGGTCGGCGAGCACATCGGGTCCACCGCGATCCGCACGCAGGAGGCCTTCGACCGGGCGCGCGGCGGGGTGCTGTTCATCGACGAGGCGTACGCGCTGGCGCCCGAGGACTCGGGCCGCGATTTCGGGCGCGAGGCGATCGACACGCTGGTGAAGCTGATGGAGGACCACCGGGACGCGGTGGTGGTGATCGTCGCCGGATACACGGCGGAGATGGACCGCTTCCTCACCGTGAACCCCGGGGTGGCCTCGCGCTTCTCCCGGACCATCACCTTCGGGGACTACGGGCCGGCGGAGCTGCTGCGGATCGTGGAGCAGCAGGCCGAGGAGCACGAGTACCTGCTCGGCGAGAAGACCTCCGACGCACTGCTGACCTACTTCACCGACCTGCCCAAGGGGCCCGCCTTCGGCAACGGCCGCACCGCGCGCCAGACCTTCGAGTCGATGGTCGAGCGGCACGCGGGGCGGGTCGCGCAGTTGTCGGAGCCGAGCAAGGACGACCTCACCCTGCTCTACCCGGCGGACCTTCCGGAGCTCTGACCGGACGCCGCCCCCGGGGTTCGACGTCCCGCGAGCAGGTCCCGGCGCATGCACACCCGGGGCCAGCGGGCGAGCCCGTGCACGGCCTCGCGGTCCCGGATGTCCCGCAGGCCGGGGCCGAGGCCGCTCTCGTCCAGGGTCCGGAAGCCGCACCGGACGTAGTACGGGGCGTTCCACGGTACGTCGGTGAAGGTCGTGAGGGTCAGCGCGGGGGCGCCCTCCGCCCGGGCCCGCTCCGCGAGGTGTTCCAGCAGGGACCGGCCGATGCGGCGGTGGGCGCGGTCCGGGTGCACCGACACCTGCTCGACGTGGAGGTTCCCGTCGACGCGGTCGGCGAGGAGATAGCCGACGGGGTTCCCCGTCCCGGCGCCCTCGGCCGCGACCCAGGCCAGTCCGGCCCGCCGGTAGCCGAGGAGTTCCTCCAGCGGAATCGGTTCGTCGTCGGCGATCTCCGGCATGCCGATGGTTCGGAAGCATTCCCCGGATGCCCTCTCGATGTCCTGCAGGAGGGACAGCTCGTCGATGTGCGCTGCTCTGATAAGCATGTACGGCATTGTCCCGGCCGGGACCCGGTCCGCGAAACGGGTTCGTCACCCCGCGGCGGACAACTGACGGACCGACAGCTAAAGTGACAGCCCGCCGGATGCCGTCGGCTGCGACCGACTGCGACCGACTGCAGCCGACCGCCCGCCCAACCGAGGGAGTGCCGCCATGGCCCGTCGACTCCGCCCCGTAGGACTGGACTTCATCGAGGTCGCCCCCACCCGCCTGGTCTTCGCCGGCCGGACCACGGCGGCTCCCGAGGCCGTCTACCGGGCGCTGGCGGAGGAGGTCGAGGGCTGGCCGCGCTGGTTCCGGGCGGTCACCCTGGCCCGGCCCACCCACGGGGGCGCCGGGCGCGAGATCAAACTGGCGGGCGGGGTCCGGTTCCAGGAGACGATCATGGCCGCGGATCCGGAGCGGCGCTACGCGTACCGGGTCGACGAGACCAACGCCCCCGGCATACGGGCCCTGCTGGAGGAGTGGCGCCTCTCCCCCTCCGGCTCCGGCACCCACATCCAGTGGACCTTCGCGGCGGACGGCCCGACCCCCGTACGCCTCGCCCTGACCGCGGCCCGCCCGGGCCTCGGCCACTCGTTCCGCTCGGCGGTCCGCGCACTGGACCTGCGACTGGCGGCACGGGGCTGATCAGACGAGCCGGCCGGGGCCCACGCCAGGAGCGCGCTGCGTCAGCAGTCGGCGCCGCCGTGCCTACGGGGTCGTGGCCACGGGCCCGTCGCGGTTCAGATCGCGGGGTGCCGGACCGCCAGGTCCCCGTAACCGCCCGCCGACCAGACGCGGGTGCGGAACTCCTGCAAGGTCATGGCCCGTTCTCCGGGGAAGTGGACCGTGCCGCAGCGGCCGCAGTACCAGGCCTCCGCCCAGACGCGGTCGGCGGCCACCCGGCCCGGTTCGGTCCGGCGGCGCCAGGCCCGTACGGCCCGGCCCGACAGGGCTATCAGCACGGGGGCCAAGATCACCGAGGCCGCCGAGATCCAGCCCAGGTAGGTCGTGGGGTCATCGACTCCGAAGGGGAGGTCTCCGTCGCCCCCGTAGAACTGCGGGGCCGCATCGCCCTCGAACCACTTCCCCGCCATCCCGCCCCAGATGAAGGCGCCGATCGCCACCAGGACGAGCACCGCCCCGAGGCAGCCCATGGCGCTGTCGTCCGGCTCGTCCGGGGCGATCGCGAGGGCCTTGGCCAGTGCCGAGTTCTCCTCGCGGGTCGTGACGTCCTCGCCGTCGCTGCCTTTTCTCTCCACGCTCAGCTTGGCCTTGGCCCGCAGGTAGGCGGCGGACACGCCCAGCACTTGGTCCTCCCGGCCGCACCGGGGACAGGCCAACGAGCCCTCGCCGCCCCCGCCTTGGCCCTGTGTTCCCGTACCGCCGTCCGCCGACTCCGCCATGGCTCCCCACCCCGCGTCGTACCCCGTCCAAAGTCAGCACAGCGTAGCCAGCGGACCCGGCACCGGCCAGGGGAAACGATTCAGCTGACGGGCTCGCTCCACACGCCGGTCGCCAGCATGGTCTCGAGCGTCCGCGCGTACGGGGCGATGTCGAGCCCCTGCTGCGCCAGCCACGCGTCGGAGTAGTACTTGTCGAGGTAGCGCTCGCCCCCGTCGCAGAGCAGGGTCACGACGCTGCCCGTGCGGCCCTCCGCCACCATCTCCGAGATGATCTTCAGCGCGCTCCACACTCCGGTACCGGTGGAACCGCCGGCCTTGCGGCCGATCACCCTCTCCAGCTCACGGCACGCGGCGACGCTCGCGGCATCCGGCACCCGCATCATCCGGTCGATGGCCCCGGGGACGAAGCTCGGCTCCATCCGGGGCCGGCCGATGCCCTCGATGCGCGAGCCGCAGTCGCTGGTGGCGTGCGGGTCACTCCGGGTCCAGCCGTCGAAGAAGCAGGAGTTCTCGGGGTCCGGGACGCAGATGCGGGTGTCGTGCTGCATGTAGTGCACGTAGCGCGCGATCGTCGCGGAGGTGCCGCCGGTGCCGGCCGTGGCCACGATCCAGGCGGGCTCGGGGTAACGCTCCAACCGCAGCTGCTGGTACATCGATTCGGCGATGTTGTTGTTGCCGCGCCAGTCCGTCGCCCGCTCCGCGTACGTGAACTGGTCCATGTAGTGGCCGCCGGTGCGGGCGGCGAGCTCGGCCGACTCCTCGTACATCTTCATCGAGTCGTCGACGAAGTGGCATTCGCCGCCGTGGAACTCGATGAGCCGGCACTTCTCGGGGCTCGTCGTACGCGGCATGACGGCGATGAACGGGACGCCGATCAGCTTGGCGAAGTACGCCTCCGAGACGGCGGTGGAACCGGACGAGGCCTCGATGACGGGGCGGCCGGGGCGGATCCAGCCGTTGCAGAGGGCGTAGAGGAACAGGGAGCGGGCGAGGCGGTGCTTGAGGGAGCCCGTCGGGTGGGTGGACTCGTCCTTGAGGTAGAGGTCGATGCCCCAGGCCTCCGGGAGCGGGAAGCGCAGCAGGTGGGTGTCGGCGGAGCGGTTCGCGTCCGCCTGCACCTTGCGGACGGCCTCTTTCAGCCAGGCGCGGTAGTCCGCGTCGCTGCGGTCGACGTCGATGGTCGTGGCGGTCGTACCGGTGGTGGTGCTCATGCGCCGTGCTCCTTCGTACTTCCCGAGGTTCCGAGTGCGCGCAAGGCGTGTCTGCGCACCGCTCGCTTTCGAAATGTACCCCGCCCACCTGCACAAACGGTCACTTTGGGTATCTATGCGAATCACTTTCGATCGCGTTCGGTTGCACACCGGCCCACAGTGGGTGACCCTGGGGAGGCGTCACCGAGGGTGCAGCACCCGTAACACTGATGTCGGGGAGTCGCAGCCGTGATCAGTCATTCCCGCAGGCACTGCGTCGTCGAACTGCAGGCCCTGCCCTTGCGGATCGGACAGATCCGCCGAATCGTTTCGGCGCAACTGCGCCACTGGCAGCTCGATCCGCTCATAGACCGGGCCGCGCTCGGCGTGACGGAGCTGCTCAGCAACGTCCACCGCCATGCGCAGCCGGACAAGACCTGCACGGTCGAGATCGAGCTCCGCCTCGGCCGGCTGACGGTCTCCGTCTACGACAGCGACCCCCGCCTCCCGATGCTCCGGGATTCCGGGGCCGCCGGGGCTTGTGGGGCCGCCGGGGCTTCCGGGGCCGCTCGCCCCGCGGACGTTGCCCCTGTCGATGCGGTCCCTGTCGATGCTGCCTCCGTCGATGCCCTGGAGACCTCCGGACGCGGGCTCGCGCTCGTGGAGGCGCTGAGCGAGGCGTGGGGCGCCAGGCGGCAGGACGACTGCCCGGGCAAGGTGGTGTGGTTCTCCCTGCGCGCCACCCCCGGCCCGGCCGCACCGGAACGCCACCCGGTGCTCCTGGCCGAGAAGCCGGCGTCGCCGCCCGAGAAGAAGGCCGTACGGGAACCCGCGCCGGCCCCGCCCGCCGCCGCACCCCCCGAGCCGGTCTCCGCCGGCCTGTCGGTGTCCGCCTCGGTCGGCGCCCGGCCCGGGTAGCCTCCGGCCGCCGCAGCCGCCCGGAGGGGCCGTCCAGGCTCTCTAGGGCCTGTCGTCAAACTCCCGTCTGCCGCGCGGCCGCCCTTCGGGCGACGACGGGAGTTTGACGACAGGCCCTAGGCCGCCGCGCCCAGGGTCCCGAGCGGGTCGTCCAGCACCGGCTGCCACGCCAGCTCGGCGGCGCCGACCAGGCTGTTGTGGTCGAGCGTGCACGGCAGGATCGGCACGCCGCCGCTGCGCCCCCACAGGCTGCGGTCCGCGACCACCGCGCGCAGCCGCTCGGGGTCGGCGTAGAGCAGCTCGCGGTGGAGTCCGCCCAGGATGATGCGGTCCGGATTCAGGATGTTGACCAGGCCCGCGAGGCCCAGCCCGAGCCGGTCGATGAGCTCCTCGGTGGCGGCCCGTACCCCCGGGTCCGCGGACTCCTCGCGCAGCAGGTCGCGGGCCTGCTGGAGCAGGGACACCTCGGGGCCCGGGGTGCGTCCGGCGGCGGTGAGGAAGGCCAGCGGGTCGGCCTCCACGTCGAGGCAGCCGCGGCTGCCGCAGTGGCAGGCGCGCCCTTCCGGATTCACGGTGAGGTGGCCGACCTCCAGGGCCAGGCCCGAACTCCCGCTGTGCAGACGGCCGTCCAGGACGAGCGCCCCGCCGACCCCGCGGTGCCCGGTGGCCACGCACAGCAGGTGCTGGGCGCTGCGGCCTGCGCCGTGGCGGTGCTCGGCGAGCGCGGCGAGGTTCACGTCGTTGCCGGTCAGCGCCGGGCCGTCGATACCGGCCTGCTTCACGCAGTCGGCGAAGATGGCCCGGACGGGGGAGCCGGCCGGCCAGGCCAGGTGCAGCGGGTTCAGCGCCGTGCCCTCCGGCTCCGCGACCGCCGAGGGCACCGCGAGGCCGGCGCCGATGCAGCGCCGGCCGCTCTGCGCGAGCAGCGCGGCCCCGGCTTCGACGACCGCGCCGAGCACCTGCGCGGGGTCGGCCGACACGGGCACCCTGCCGGGAGCCGTGGCGACGATCCGGCCGCCGAGGCCGACCAGGGCGGCCCGGAACCCGTCCGAGTGCACCTGCGCCGCCAGGGCCACCGGGCCGTTCTCGTCCACGGAGAGCCGGTGCGAAGGGCGGCCCTGGGTTCCGCCGGCCCCGCCGGGGCGGGAGTCCACGCGGATCAGGCCGAGCGCCTCCAGCTCGGCGGCGACGGCGCCGGCGGTGGCGCGCGTGACGCCGAGCTCGGCCGTCAGGACCGCGCGGGTCGGGGCCCGGCCGGTGTGGACGAGCTCCAGCGCCGGCCCGAGCGCGCCACGGCCCCGCTCCAGCTTGGTCCGCGCGGAGCCCGCTGCCGCGGACGCGGAGGCCGCAGCGGAGGCAGATGCCGAGGCCGAAGCCCTGTCGGACCCCTCGGCCGTGCCGGCCCCTTCCGTCCCGCCCGTCCCGCCTGTCCCGTCCGTCCCAGCGGACACCGTGGTCACATCCCCCACCCGCCGCGGGGCCCCGTTGCCGTTCATGACAGCGATCCTCGCATGATCGGAGCGTCGAGGACGCCGCCTGCTAGCCGAGCCCGCCGACCCGCAGTGTGATGTTCAGCCGCCCGGTCAGCCCGAGGCCGGCCGGAGCGGTGCCGGGCAGGACTTTCGGCACCCCGTGAAAGGCCCGTCGGACCGGTCCTCCGAAGACGAACAGGTCCCCGCTGCGCAGCTCAACGTCCCGATACGGACGCCCGCGGGAGGCGGTGTTGCCGAAGCGGAAGAGGCAGGAATCACCCAGGCTCAGCGAGACCACGGGGGCTTCGGAGCGCTCCTCGGCGTCCCGGTGCATGCCCATGCGGGAGTCGCCCTCGTAGAAGTTGACCAAGGCGATGTCGTACGCGACGAGCGGATCCGGAGCCTGCCCGTACGCGGCGGCCACGGCGCTGCGTCCCAGCCGTGCGAGCCAGTCGGGCATCGCCTTGACCGGCGCGCCGTCCCCGTCGACGGCCGTGGCCGCGTATCCGTACGGGTACCAGTGCAGCCCCAGGCACAGCTGCCGGGCGGTCATCGTCCCCCCGCCCGGGGTGCGCACCGTCCGCAGCCCGGCCGGCGGCCGGGCCCATCCCCGGCAGGCCTCCACCAACTCCCGCTGCCGCCCGGGCCCCAGCCAGTCGGGCACGTGCACGGCGCCGGGCACGATCTCGGTTCGCTCGCGCGGGAAGAGCTCGCCGCCCGGGTGCTCCATGACCATTCCCACCTCCTCCGCCACCTCCTCCGTGACCTCCATCATCCGTCGTTGTGCGTCCCCGCGGGCTGCTGCGAGACTCCCGGCATGGAGATCATCAGCTATGTGAAGACCGTGGCCCGCGAGGGCGAGCAGCTCGCCGCCACCGCCGAACGGGCCGGTACGGACGCCCTGGTGCCCACCTGCCCCCAGTGGCGGGTTGCCGACCTGCTGCGCCACACCGGCTCCGTGCACCGCTGGGCCACCGGGTACGTGGCGCAGGGCCTGACCGAGCGGGCGCCGTTCCCGGAGGCTCCGGAGCTGGTGGGCGCGGAACTGCTGGCCTGGTTCCGCGAGGGCCACGCGACGCTGGTGCGGACGCTGACCGGCACGTCGGCCGACGCGCAGTGCTGGACCTTCCTGCCGACCGCGCCGCCTTCGCCGCTGGCCTTCTGGGCGCGGCGCCAGGCGCACGAGACCACCGTGCACCGGATGGACGCGGAAGCCGCGCTGGGCGTGCCCTTCGGGCCGGTGGATCCCGCCTTCGCGGAGGACGGGGTGGACGAGCTGCTGACCGGGTTCCACGCGCGGCCGCAGAGCCGGGTCCGGACGGCGGAGCCGCGGGTGATGCGGGTACGGGCCTCCGACACGGGCGCGGTGTGGACCGTACACCTGTCCCAGGAGCCGGCGCGCACGGTGCGCGGGGACGCGGACGGCGCGGAGGCCGACTGCACGCTGACGGGCGAGGCCGCCTGGCTCTACTCGGCGCTGTGGAACCGGCAGCCGCTCACCGGTCCCGGCGTGACGGGCGACGCGGAACTGGCCCGGCTCTGGGTGGAAACGGCCGGAATCTGACCCCTCGGCCCGCGAACCGCCGGTGCGGCGGCCCGCCGCACCGGCGGGAACCCTTGTGGTGGTGCGTCCCGCGCGGAGAGACTGCGTGCATGGAGCAACGCAGGCAGGCCGACCGGGACGCGGTCACCATCGAGATCGTGTACGCCTTCGTCAGCGGCGGTTTCGCGGCCGGACTCGTCTTCGCGGCGCTGTACGGCCCGGTCCTCGCCTTCGGCCTCTCCCCCGCCGTGGGCCGAACCCTGGCGACGGTGGGCGGCGTCCTGGCCGCGACGGTGTTCCTGCTCCGGGTCACGCACGTCCTGTGGCGCTTCGCCCGGCGGCCGCAGAACGACGTCCCGCCGTGCGAGGGACACGGGGCCGGGCACTAGAGTCCCGGCATGCGCATCGCCGTCCCCCTCAACGCGCTCACCGACACCAATCTGCGGCTGGCGGTGGTCAGTCAGCTGATGGAAGCGGGCACGCTGCCGCTCTTCCAGCCCCCGGTGTCCGAAGGCGCGCACGTCTGCGGGGACGCGTGCGATGCCGTCTGCGAGGAGTGGCTCGACGGCCTCGAGAGCTTCGACTACCGGCAGGACGTGGCCGATGCCCTGCTCGGACTGCCCGTCACCGAGGCCCAGTGCGCCACCGTACGGGAGCTGAGGTGGCACACCTCCTCGAAGGCCATCGCCCTGGTCTGGAGCGAGTGGGGCGGCGAGTGCGAGGAGTTCCACATTCGCGCACTCGACGGCTTGGGCACGGCCCTGCCCGGCCTTGAAGCACTTCATCTGGAGCTGACCGAGGTCACCGACCTGACGCCCCTGGCCTCCTGCGACCAGCTCCGTGCGCTCACCCTGACCGGGGGCTACGACGACGCGACGGACCTCGCGCCCCTCGCCGGCTCCCGCACGCTGACCTCACTCACGCTGGGCTCCAAGCGAGTGGATGACCTGCGCCCCCTGAGCGGCCTCCCGCTGGAGCACCTCTCCCTCGACGGCTGCCACGACGCCGAAGGCCACGACGTGATCGACCTCGCGCCATTGGAGCGCATCACGTCCCTGCGCACGCTGCGCCACCGCCGCTTCGCCCGCATCCGCGGGGACGAGCACCCGGTCCGTTCCGCATTCGACAACGCCCGGGTCATCGAAGGCCTCGCCGCACGCGGTGTCACCCTCGCCTTCGACTGGTGACGCTCCCGGCAGTGCGGGGAACCGGCGCGGCTCAGCCCACGTTCGACGCGTAGGACGTCTGGGCGCGGTACGTCCAACTGGGCTGCGCGTTCCAGGGGTTGGGCATCTTCGCGCTGGTGGCGTAGGCGTAGCCCGCGCCACGTTCGAAGGCCGTGCGAAGCGTCGCGCGCATCGCGGTGGCGTCCGGGACGTCGTGTACGAGGTGCCAGAACGCGGTGCCGCTCGGGTCGATTTCGGCGCCGGAGCGGTAGCCGGTGAGCGCGTTGAAGACGTTGCCGCCGAGCCAGCCGGCGCCCGTGTAGGCCGCGTACGTGTCCTCGAAGGTGACGAAGACGTCGGCGGTGCGGCGGCCGGGCTCCAGGAAGCAGTCGGCGATGGCCGTACCCGGGTTGTTGACGACCAGGTCCGCCGTGCCGGGGGCGATGGCCTCCATGGTGTCCTGCACATAGCCGCGGAGTTCCGCGTAGTGGTCACGGACGGCGTTGGCCGGGCCGCAGTCGCGGCTGACGACGTCGAAGAAGATGCCGTCCACGTGGAGGCGGCCGTCGGGAGTCTTCAGGTAGTTGTCCACGGAGGCCTTGACCGCGGCGATGTCGCGGTTGCCGTGGTCGGTGTGGACGTAGCCGAGCACCTTGGTCTTCTCGCCGGTGGCGGTGGTGCCGGTGCGCAGGACGTCGGCGCGGGCCCGCCAGGGGGCGTCGAACGGGGAGTCGCCGTTGCCCGGGTTGAGGACCACGACCGAGGCGGCGGGGCTGGTGGCGGTGAGATCGACGAGCATCGGGTCGTCGGCCCAGACGTAGGCCGGGACGGCTATCTCCAGGCCCCGTACGCCGGCCGCCCGGGGCGTCGGTCTGAAATCGGGGGCCGGGGCGCGGTCCGGGGCTTGGGCGCCGCTCGGCTCCGAGCTCGCCGACGCGGTGACGGCCGGCGCCGGCGCGGCCAGTAAGAGGGTGGCGAGGACGGCGTAAACGGCCTTCGCGGCGCGGGTCATGACTGCTCCTCGGGGCGACGGCAGGGCGGCGCCGGAGCGATGGCCGGGCGCCGGGGACGACGGCCGGGACGGGAGCCCGGCCCGAGGAACACTAGACGGGCGGCCGGGCGCACCAGGGCCGATTCCCCTGCTTCCGTACGAGGAACTGACAAGCGAACTTTCCCCGCTCCGCCGGTACGGCCCCGCAGGGCTCGTACCGGACGGACCCCGCACTGCCCGTGCCGTCCTATACGGCGGGCAGTCCGACCCCGTGCGCAAGCTGTCCGGCGGCGTGCGCGAAGAAGGCGGCACGGTCCTCGACGACCCGGTTGAACTGGCCGAACAGTTCGAAGGAGATCAGTCCGACGAGCTGCGCCCAGGCGGCGACCAGGGCCGCTGCGGCCTCCGGTGGCAGGCCTTCGGCGAAGTCCGCGGCCATGCGGGCGGCTTCGGGGCGCAGCTCGGCGGGGAGCGGCGGGAGGGAGATGCCACGGCCCTCGTAGGCGGCACGGACGATGCCGATGAGGGTGTTGCCCACGCGGGAGGCGGGCCCGACGGTGTCGAGGGGGGCGGTGTAGCCGGGAACGGGCGAGCCGTAGATGAGGGCGTACTCGTGCGGGTGCTCCAGCGCCCAGTCGCGGACGGACGCGCAGACCGCGGCCCAGCGGGCGCGGGGGGTGCCGCCGGCGGCGAGCGAGCGGGCGCCGGCGTCTTCGGCGGCGGCGCCGACGCTGTTGTAGGCGTCGACGATCAGGGCGGTGAGGAGCTCGTCGCGGCTGGGGAAGTAGCGGTAGAGGGCGGAGGAGACCATGCCCAGCTCCCGGGCGACGGCGCGCAGCGAGAGCTTGGCGGCGCCCTCCGCCGCGAGCGCGCGGCGCGCTTCGTCCTTGATGGCGGCGGTGACTTCGATGCGGGCTCGTTCCCTGGCCCCTCGCACGGTACTCATGGGAGTCAGTGTGCCATGCAGGCAGAGCACCGCCCAACAACGAGAGCGTCGATCCATTGAGAGAGCACTGCTCTTGTTTTGGAGCGCCGATCCGTGCACACTGTTCTCAAGCGAGAGCAGCGCTCTCCCAAACTCCTCGGAGGCCACGATGAACGCGCCCAAGCCGTACTACGTCCAGGCCGGCCCGCTCGACATCCGCTTCAACGCCCTCATCGGCAAGCTCGCCCGCCTCGGCATGAGCGTGGCCGGAACCGCCGAGCTGTCCGTCTGCGGCCGCACCTCCGGCACGATGCAGCGGATCCCGGTGAACCCGTACACCCAGGACGGCACCCGGTACCTGGTCTCCGCCCGCGGCCACTCCCAGTGGGTCCGCAACATGCGCGCCGCGGGCGGCGGCGAGCTCCGCTTGGGCCGCACCGTGCACACCTTCACCGTCACCGAGATCACCGACCCCGCCGAGCAGGCCGTCGTCCTGCGCGGATACCTGAAGAAGTGGGGCTGGGAGGTCAACCGGTTCTTCAACGGGGTCACCGCGAAGTCCTCCGAGTCCGAGCTCCGGGCCGCCGCCCCCGACCACCCGGTCTTCCGCATCACGCTCACCCCCTGACCCTCCCGGCCGCCCCGGGCGGCCTCGGGGAACCTGCCGCCCGCCTGTCGCCACCCCGGCCCCGAAACGCGGCGGCGGCCTCGCCGGCACACCCGGCAAGACCGCCACACTCCGCACTTCGGCGCCGCCGCTCCCCCATCGGGAGCGGCGACTCCATCCAGCCCGGGCGCAACCCTCGGCTCAACCCCAGGCGCAACCCGCGGCTCAGCTCCGGGCTCACCCCTGGGCTCAGCCCTTGCCCCCGCCCTGGGTTCCGTCCTGCTCCCCGGATCCGGATCCGGCCTCGGCCTCGGCCACGGTTCCGCCCGCGGTTCCGCCCCCGATTCCTCCCGCGGCCGCGCCCCGGCTCCGCGCCTGCCGTGCGTCGAGGACGTGCAGCGCCTTGCGCGCCACCGGGTACGTACGCACCATCTCGGCCAGCGTCAGCGAGCCCCGGGCGATCCGGGCGAAGGCCAGCCAGGCCGGCCGAAGGCCCGTGATCGCCGCGTGCAGCAGGCCCGGCTTGGCCTCGAACAGTTCCAGCATCCGCTTGCCGACGCCCATCTCCACGCCCAGCCCGGCCTTGACGGCGAAGGCGTAGTTGAGGGCCTGGCGCCGCGCGTCCACGGCGTCCTGGGCCTCGGAGATCTTCACGGCCCACTCCCCGGCGAGCCGCCCCGAGCGCAGCGCGAAGGAGATGCCCTCCCGGGTCCACGGCTCCAGCAGTCCGGCCGCGTCGCCCGCGACCAGGACCCGCCCGCGCGAAAGCGGCGATCCGGGCTTGCGGCAACGGGTCAAGTGTCCGGAGGAGAGCGCCGGTTCGAAACCCGACAGGCCCAGCCGGGCGATGAAGTCGTCCAGGTACCGCTTGGTCGCGGCGCCTTCGCCCTTCGCCGAGATGACCCCGACGGTGAGGGTGTCGCCCTTGGGGAAGACCCAGCCGTAACTGCCCGGCAGGGGTCCCCAGTCGATGAGGACCCGGCCCTTCCAGTCCGCGGCGACCGTCTCCGGGACGGGGATCTCCGCCTCCAGGCCGAGGTCGACCTGGTCCATCTCGACGCCGACGTGCGCGCCGATCCGGCTCGCGCTGCCGTCCGCCCCGACCACGGACCGCGCCAGGACGGTCTCGCCGTCGGCGAGGATCACTGCGACGGTCCGCCGGTCGGGCACGGACGCCCCGTGCTGTTCCACCCGCGCGACGGCCGTACCCGTACGGACCGTGGCGCCGGCCTTCTCCGCCTCGGCGACCAGCGCCGCGTCGAACTCGGGCCGGTTGATCAGCCCGAACAACATCTGCTTCGAGCGCCGGGTCCGGGTGAACTTCCCGTCCAGCGAGAAGGTGACCGCGTGCACGCGGTCCTTGAAGGGCAGCACGAAACCCGGCGGGAGCGCATCCCGCGAGGGGCCGATGATGCCTCCGCCACAGGTCTTGTACCGGGGCAGTTCCGCCTTCTCCAACAGCAGAACGCGCCGCCCCGCGGCGGCCGCCGCGTACGCGGCCGAGGACCCGGCAGGCCCGGCCCCGACCACGACCACGTCCCACACCTCGCCGGTCCCCCCGGCCGTCTGCGCGTCCGCCCCCTGATCGGCCTGTCCTGCCTGCGCGTCGCGTACGTCGCCGCTGTCGCTCTCGTCGCTGCTCACGATGTGCTGCTGCTCCTGATCATGCGGTTCATGCCGTTGCTCCGATGCCGGGGAAATCCTACGGCGCGAGATCGACTGCCCCGTTGTGCGAGGATCGGAAGAGTCATTTTCCGTAGCCCGCATACGCACACCCCGCGCATGCGGGACACGTATACGCACCCCGTACACGTACACCAACGTCGCACCCAAGAGGAGCGTGCCCATGCCGTCTCATCCGATCGCCGAGACCGTCGCCTCGCTGATGCCCCGCGCCAAGCAGGAGCTGTCCGAGCTGGTGGCTTTCCAGTCGGTGGCGGACTGGGCCCAGTTCCCCCAGAGCGAGAGCCAGGCCGCCGCGAACTGGGTGGCCGGCGCGCTGCGCGCCGAGGGCTTCCAGGACGTCGCGCTGCTCGACACCCCCGACGGCACCCAGTCGGTGTACGGGTTCCTGCCCGGCCCGGCGGACGCGCCGACCGTCCTGCTGTACGCGCACTACGACGTGCAGCCCCCGCTGGACGACGCGGCCTGGGTCTCCCCCGCCTTCGAGCTGACCGAGCGGAACGGCCGCTGGTACGGCCGCGGCACCGCCGACTGCAAGGGCGGGTTCATCATGCACCTGCTCGCGCTGCGCGCCCTGAAGGCCAACGGCGGTGTGCCGGTGAGCGTGAAGGTGATCGTCGAGGGGTCGGAGGAGCAGGGCACCGGAGGCCTCCAGCAGTACGCTACGGCCCACCCCGAGCTGCTGGCCGCCGACGCCGTCGTGATCGGCGACGCGGGCAACTTCCGTACGGGCCTGCCGACGGTCACCGCGACCCTGCGCGGCATGTGCCTGCTGAAGATCAAGATCGACACCCTGGGCGGCAATCTGCACTCCGGCATGTTCGGCGGGGCCGCACCCGACGCGATGGCCGCCCTGATCCAGCTCCTGGCCTCGCTGCGCGCGCCGGACGGTTCGACCACGGTGGACGGGCTGGCCTCGGACGCGGTGTGGGAGGGGCTCCAGTACCCGGAGGCCGACTTCCGCTCCGACGCCAAGGTGCTCGACGGGGTCGAGCTGATCGGCGAGGGCACGATCGCGGACCGGCTGTGGTCCCGGCCGGCCGTCACCGTGCTGGCCATCGACTCCCCGCCGCTGATCGGCGCCACCCCCTCGGTGCACGCGAGCGCGGGCGCGCTGCTGAGCCTGCGGGTGCCGCCGGGTGTGGACACCGCGGAGGCGATCAAGCTGCTGGATGCGCACCTGGTGGCGCACACCCCGTGGAAGGCGCGTCTGGAGCTCGAAGTCGTCGGCCAGGGACAGCCGTTCCAGGCGGACACGGACAGCCCCGCGTACGCCTCGATGGCGCAGGCCATGAAGGCGGCCTACCCCGGCCAGGAGATGCAGATCAGCGGCATGGGCGGCTCGATCCCGCTGTGCAACACGCTGACGGAGCTGTACCCGGACGCGGAGATGCTGCTCATCGGCCTGAGTGAGCCGGAGGCGCAGATCCACGCGGTGAACGAGAGCGTCTCCCCGGAGGAACTGGAGCGCCTGTCGGTCACGGAGGCGCTGTTCCTCGTCAACTACGCGGAGTCCAAGCTCGCCTGACGGTGTGGCGGGCGGCCCCACGACGCTCCGCTACGGGCGAACCACGCTACCGGCGTAACCTCGGCCGGGGGCGCGGTTCGCCCGCGTACGTTCGGGTGATGGATCTCGTCGAAGTCATCCCCGACCGCCTGCACATGCTCCGCTTCCCCATCGGCCAGGCCTACCTCTGGCGCGACGGTGCGGCCCTGACCCTGATCGACGCGGGTCACGCCGGTTCGGCGGACGCGATCGAAGGGGCGATACGTTCCCTCGGGCTGCTGCCGGAGCGGCTGGAGCGGATCGTCCTGACCCACTGCCACCGCGACCACGTCGGCGCGGCGGGCGAACTCGCCACCCGCTGGGGCGCGGAGGTGCTGGCGCACGGGCTCGATGCGCCGGTCGTCCGCGGCGAGCAACCGGTCCCGGAGCCGGTGCTGCTGGACTGGGAACTCCCGCTGTACGCACACGGACTGACGGTCCCCGAGGCGCCGCCGACCCGGGTGGACCGGGAGGTGAAGGACGGCGAGGTGCTCCCCTTCGGTGACGGGGCGGTCGTCGTCCACGCTCCGGGTCACACCCCGGGCAGCATCGGCATCCATCTCCCTGCGCACGGGGTGCTGTTCACGGGTGACTGCATCGCCGGTGTCGTCCAGGTGATGCTCGGCGTCTTCAACGTGGACCGCGCCCGGGCCGTCGAGTCGATGCTCCGGCTGGCCGCACTGGCCCCTTCGGTGGCCTGCTTCGGCCACGGCGACCCCCTGACGTCGGACACCGCGGCCACCCTACTCGCGGCAGCGGAATCGGCAGCCCAGGCGGAAGCCGGGGCCAAGTCCGGGACCGAAGCCGAAGCCGAAGCCGAAGCGTAGGCCCGGGGCCCCCGGCTACGGAACCGCCCGCCCCGCCTCCAAGTACGCCGCCCGGCCCCGTTCGCGGGCCCGCAGGGCCCACCGGAGCCGCTCGAACCGCACCTGCGGCAGCAGGTCCGCCGCTTCCTCCTCGGTCACGAACCGCCAGGCCCGCAGCTCCGGGCCGGGCAGCCGCAGCCGCCCGGTCTGGGCCGCCGACAGCCGGCCGCCGTCGAACAGCAACCGCAGGCCGCCGTAGCCCGCCGGAGGCCCCGGCGGCTCCCAGTCCACGACCAGGAGCTCCGGGAGGCGCTCCAGTACGAGTCCGAGTTCCTCCTCGACCTCCCGTACCCCCGCGCAGGCCGGGGCTTCCCCGGCCTCGACGACTCCGCCGGGGAACTCCCACCCCGGCTTGTACGTCGGGTCCACCAGGAGCACCCGGTCGGCGTCGTCGAAGAGCAGCACTCCGGCGGCCACCGTCTCGCGCGTCGGCTGGGGGGTCTGCACGATGTCGCAGACCCGGGCCGTGTCGGTGCGTACGGCCTCGGCGATCCGCTCCGCTGTCTCCCGTACGGTCAGGGCCCCGTTGTCGACGACGTGCGCGTCGGCCGTCAGCCAGCCCAGCGCGGTCTGGTAGGCCGGGATGTGGTCGTAGGCCCACTGCCGCACCCGCAGGTCCACCTCCGCCGCCGCCCCGGGCTCCTCCCGGGTCGCGATCCGCTTGCGCAGTATCGTTTCCGCCGGGGCCAGCAGCACGTGCCGCACCGCGATCCTGCGTGCCGCGAGCCCTCCGAAGATCTCGTCCCGGTACTCCTGCCTCAGCAGCGTCATCGGAACCACCAGCACCCCGCCCAGCTCCGCGAGCATCGCCGCCGCCGTGTCCACGACGAGCCGTCGCCAGATCGGCAGGTCCTGGTAGTCGGAGACCTCCGTGAGGCGCTTGCGCGGCAGCAGCACGCGGACCGCGTCACCGATGAACTCCGGGTCGAACAGCGTGCTGTCCGGCAGGAGTCCGGTCAGTTCCCGGGCCGTGCTGCTCTTCCCGGCGCTGAAAGTGCCGTTGATCCAGACAATCACGTCTACCCCTCTCCCGATGCCCCCAGTGGCTTGCCCGCACCACCCTGCCACGGAAACCCCGGCGCCCCGCCGAGTGCTTATCCTCAAGGTCAGGGGCCTCTGCGCAGCGTCGGTCCCGCACCGCCACAGCGCCCACCCCTCCGGAGGTCCGACACCGTGCCCCACACCCGCCGCCCGCCCGAGCCCCGCTACGGCAACCGGCCGACCATGAAGGACGTGGCGGCCCGGGCCGGCGTGGGCCTCAAAACGGTGTCGCGCGTGGTCAACGGCGAGCCGGGGGTCACCCCGGACACCGAGAAGCGGGTCCAGGAGGCCATCGACGCGCTCGGTTTCCGGCGCAACGACAGCGCGCGCGTCCTGCGCAAGGGCCGCACCGCCACCGTCGGCCTGGTCCTGGAGGACCTCTCCGACCCCTTCTACGGACCGCTCAACCGGGCCGTGGAAGAGGTGGCACGGGCCCACGGCGCCCTGCTCATCAACGGCTCCAGCGACGAGGACCCGGAGCGCGAGCGGGAGTTGGCGCTCGCGCTGTGCGCCCGCCGGGTGGACGGGCTCGTGGTGATCCCGGCCGGGAACGACCACCGCTACCTGGAGCCGGAGATCAGGGCGGGAGTGGCCACGGTGTTCGTGGACCGCCCGGCGGGCCGGATCGACGCGGACGTCGTACTGTCCGACAGCTTCGGCGGGGCCCGGGACGGGGCGGCGCACCTGATCGCGGGCGGCCACCGCCGGATCGGCTTCATCGGCGACCACCCGCACATCCACACGGCGACCGAGCGGCTGCGGGGCTACCGCGCGGCCATGGGGGACGCCGGTCTGCCGGTCGACGGCTCCTGGGTCTCCCTCGGCGCGACGGCCCCGGAGCGCGTCGCGGCCGCCGCCCGGTCGATGCTGTCCGGCCCGGAGCCGGTCACGGCCCTCTTCGCCGGGAACAACCGCGTGACGGTCACGGCCGTACGCGTCCTCGCGTCCCTGTCCCGCCCGGTGGCCCTGGTCGGCTTCGACGACTTCGAACTCGCCGACCTGCTGAATCCCGGGATCACGGTGATCGCCCAGGACGCCGCGGCCCTGGGCCGCGTGGCCGCCGACCGCCTCTTCCAGCGCCTGGCGGGCGCCGACCTCCCTCCGGCCCGCATCGAGCTCCCCACCCGCCTGATTCCCCGCGGCTCGGGCGAACTCCCGCCCGCCTCCTGAGTCCTGTCAGGCCCCGTGCTACCCGTTCAGGAGGCCCAGCCCCCGCTCGATGGCGACGAGCGCAGTCTGCCCGGCGAGCGCGGGCGCGGCCCGGAGCAGGCACTCCTTGATCCGGTGCCAGGCGTGGGCCCGGCGGGCCGGCTGTAGCCCCGGGTCCCGGACGACCTCCACATCCGCGTCGAACGCGGATCCGCCGAGGCCGTGCACGGTCGCCAGGGCCCGGATCCGGTCCACGGCCAGGGCCGTCTCCTCGGCCGACCCGCCCACGTTCTGGGTGACGGACATACCCTGCGCGGCGGCGCCCCCGTAGACGTGCATGGTGAAGGCGGGTGCCACCTGGGGTCGCTGGTCGTTCATCTGGTGCCTCACGGTCGAGGTGGACAGGGACATCGCGCAGTCCTCGCCGCGCGAGGTGAGCATCAGGGCCGGCGCTTCGGCATCGTCCGTCCACAGGCGGGCCAGCCTGTGACCGCTCAGGTAGCGGGCGGCCCGCCAGACGATGCTTTCGCGCAACGGCGCGCCGAGGAACCGGGTGCCGGCCATGAAGGGGCGAAGCCGGACCACGGCGTCGGGGGCCGCGGCTGCCTGCCGGACGAGCTCGTCCACGGCGAAAGCGAACTGCTCGTCCACCCGTCCGCGGGCCCGGGCGACCCGGTCGGCCTCGGCCAGTCCGGCCGCGGTCGGGCCCACGAGTGCCGCGCCGAACGTGTACTCCAGGGTGCTGTGACGCCTGCTCCGCAGCAGGCGGGCCGCGTCCTGCGCCGCCGCGTTACGCGGGTCCTCGTCGGCGACGAACTCGGCGAGCGAGACCGTCGACCCGAGTCCCGTCCGGCACGCTTTGAACCAGAGCAGCAGGTCGAGAGCCAGCTCGTCGATCCGGTCCGGGGCAGGTTCCGCGGCGTTCATGACCGGCCGGCGGGACCTGCCGCCGCGCAGAACTCGTCAAGGTCCGCCAGGAGGCGGGGGTGACCGCTCAGGTCGACGACGTTCGCGTCGCGGGCCTGGTGGAGGAGTTCGGTCAGCTTGCCGGTGTACTCGATCCGCCACCCGTCGGCATAGCGTCCCGGCAGGGCCGAGGTGCGATGCCCCGCTCCCGCGGGCTCCGAGGCGGCCAGTGCCTCCAGAACCGCCGCAAGCCGCTCCGTCCAGGGTGCGGCCGCCCGCTCTCCCAGGTCGGACAGAGCGGCGAGCCGCCGGGCGAGCCCGATCGCCGTGCCGCCCTGCGGATCCGCTGGTTCTCGCTCGTCCGGCCGGTCGCGCAGCGAGCGGGCGTACGCGACCCGCTCCGACTGCTTGAGGGGGGTGCCCTTGGCCTCGTCGAGGTCGGAACGCAGTTGGAAGTAGCGGCGTTCGGCGGCCTGCCGGGACTTCAACCCCAAGGCCTGGGCGATCCGGGCCCAGGTGATCCTCTTGCCCCGGGCAGCTCCGAGGATTCGGACTTCGTCGGCCTGGAGCTTCTCGCGGAGCTGCCTGATGACCAGCAGTGCAGCCAGCAGGTCCGTCTCCGTAACGTCCTCCCCCTCGCCCAGCGCGACGCCGAGAGCGATCTGGTCGTACTTCTGCGCGATGGCCACGAGCGGCCGTGGCAGGTCTCGCGTGGCCGCCAGCCGGTTGAGCAACTCGTTGTCGCTCTTGCCCGGCGCCATCAGGTGCCGCCAGGCCAGGAGCGGTTCGCGCTCTGCTCCGGCCCCGCGTGCGAATGTCGCTGCGGGGACGACATTCGTCGTCTCAGGGACGACGCCCGAGTGTTCAACCATGCGAAGTTCTCCCGGAGCACGCGAGGAAATGGGCCTGGCGGGGTGGAAGACGTGGATGCCGGACCCACCCGGCCGTTCCACGCCCGTCGGCATCCTCCAACAGGCTGACCCCCCGCAGGCACTCCACCGAACATTCGCCAGGCTTCGCCAGGGCCCCGCAACCGCGATAACCAGACTCATACCGTGCTGAACCAGCGGAAACCATACGGACGGGCGGGGCTGCCGGTAAACACCGGGGCCCGTCCGGGAACGCCGAAAGGCCCGGCCGGGGGCAGACCGGCCGGGCCTCGTACGAGGGGCTACTCGCCTCAGGCGGTGGCCGTCATCGTCGCCGAGCGGCGCGGGATGGCGAAGGCGTCGAGCTCCGCGCGGGTCAGGCCGGTCAGGGCGGTGACCTCGTCGGCGCCGACGGCGCCGCAGTCCAGGCCGCGGACCAGGTAGCCGGCCAGGGCCTTCGCGGTGGCGGGCTCGTCCATGACGTCGCCCTCGATCTTGGCGACGTACGCCTTCAGGCGCGCGGCGGCCGTCTCCAGGCCCTCGCGGTAGAAGACGAAGACCGCCGCGTAGCGGGTCGGCAGGTGCGCCGGGTGCATGTCCCAGCCCTGGTAGTAGGCACGGGCCAGGGCGCGGCGGGTGAGGCCGTAGTGCAGCTTCCAGGCCTCGTGGACGTGCTCGGTGGTGCCGATCGGCAGGACGTTGGTCGAGCCGTCGGAGACGCGCACGCCGGTTCCGGCGGCCGCGACCTGCATGATCGCCTTGGCGTGGTCGGCGGCGGGGTGGTCGCTCGACTGGTACGCGGCGGAGACGCCGACGCAGGCGCTGTAGTCGAAGGTGCCGTAGTGCAGGCCGGTGGCGCGGCCCTTGGAGGCCTCGATCATCCGGGCGACCGCGGCGGTGCCGTCGGAGGCCAGGATGGACTGGCTGGTCTCGATCTGGATCTCGAAGCCGATCCGGCCCGGGCGCAGGCCGCGGGCGGTCTCGAAGGCCTCCAGCAGCTGCACGAAGGCCGTGACCTGCTCGGGGTAGGTGACCTTGGGCAGGGTCAGGACCAGGCCCTCGGGCAGGCCGCCGTGCGCGAGCAGGCCGGAGAGGAAGATGTCGGTGGTCCGGATGCCGCGGTCGCGGACGTTGGACTCCATGCACTTCATCCGGATGCCCATGTACGGGGCGTTCGTGCCGTTGGAGAAGGCTTCGGCGACGAGGCGGGCGGCGCGGGCCGCGGCCTGGTCCTCCTCCTCGTCGGAGCGGACGCCGAAGCCGTCCTCGAAGTCGACGCGGAGGTCCTCGATGGGCTCGGAGGCGAGCTTGGCGCGGACGCGGTCGTAGACCGGTACGGCCAGCTCGTCGGAGATGCCGAGTACCTTGGCGAAGGTGGCGGCGTCCGGGGCGTGCTCGTCCAGGGCCGCGAGGGCCTGGTCGCCCCAGCTGCGGATGGTGTCCGCCGCGAAGACGTCACCGGGCACGTAGACCGTGTGGA
Organism: Streptomyces sp. GL_148; assembly: GCF_057834205.1. Lineage (NCBI taxonomy): Bacteria > Bacillati > Actinomycetota > Actinomycetes > Kitasatosporales > Streptomycetaceae > Streptomyces > Streptomyces sp. GL_148. Next base: position 988,023 of record NZ_CM174396.1, read on the forward strand.
TGGGCTGACGGGTGCCGGGGTCGCCCGGGTAGTGGCGCGCGAGTTCCGCGTCCACCGGCTTGAGGGAAGCGCTGATGCCCTCGCTGACCGCGCCTGCGAGGCTCGTCGCCACCTTCTCCTGCTGACCCATCGTGCACTCTCCTCTTTTCCGCTTCACGGAATCTTAGATCCGCATTACAGAATTTAGTCACGGGGTTCCGCTCAGTCAATGGTCCCCCCGCCGTCCTGGACAAACGACTCGGGGCCGTGCGGTGAGAAACACCACACGGCCCCGGAGACCACTTACCCCGCAGGTCAGCGCCTGCGGCAGGGTTTTAGCCCTTGCGCGCCTTGATCTCGTCGGTCAGCTGCGGGACGACCGCGAAGAGGTCGCCGACCACGCCGTAGTCGACGAGGTCGAAGATCGGGGCCTCGGCGTCCTTGTTGATCGCGACGATCGTCTTGGAGGTCTGCATGCCGGCGCGGTGCTGGATCGCGCCCGAGATGCCGGAGGCGATGTACAGCTGCGGGGAGACCGACTTGCCGGTCTGGCCGACCTGGTTGGAGTGCGGGTACCAGCCGGCGTCGACGGCGGCGCGCGAGGCGCCGACGGCCGCACCGAGGGAGTCCGCGAGCGCCTCGATGATGTGGAAGTTCTCGGCGCCGTTGACGCCACGGCCGCCGGAGACGACGATCGCGGCCTCGGTCAGCTCGGGGCGGCCGGTCGCCTCGCGCGGGGTGCGGGAGGTGACCTTGGTGCCGGTGGCCAGGGCGCCGAAGGTGACGGCGAGCGCCTCGACGGTGCCGGCGGCCGGGGCGGCCTCGACCGGGGCCGAGTTCGGCTTCACGGTGATGACCGGGGTGCCCTTGGAGACGCGGGACTTGACGCTGAAGGACGCGGCGAACGCGGCCTGCGTCGCGACCGGACCCTCGTCACCCGCCTCCAGGTCGGTGGCGTCGGTGATGATGCCGGAGCCGATGCGGACCGCCAGGCGGGCGGCGATCTCCTTGCCCTCCGCGGAGGAGGGGACCAGTACGGCGGCCGGGGAGACGGCGTCGTACGCGGCCTGGAGCGCGTCCACCTTCGGTACGACGAGGTAGTCGGAGAACTCCGGGGCGTCGGCGGTGAGGACCTTGACGGCACCGTGCTCGGCGAGCACGGCGGCGGTGGCCTCGGCGCCGTTGCCGAGGGCGACGGCGACGGGCTCGCCGATGCGGCGGGCCAGCGTCAGCAGTTCGAGGGTGGGCTTGCGGACGGCGCCGTCGACGTGGTCGACGTAGACGAGGACTTCAGCCATGGGGATGCTCCTGCGAATGCAAAGTAGTCAGGGGGTATCGAGAGGTGACCGAAGCTCTAGATGAACTTCTGGCCGGCCAGACAGTTCCTAGATGAACTTCTGCTCCGCAAGGAAGGCGGCCAGCGACTTGCCGCCCTCGCCCTCGTCCTTGACGATCGTGCCGGCGGTGCGGGCCGGACGCTGGGTCGCGGAGTCGACCGCGGTCCACGAGCCTTCGAGACCGACCTCGTCGGACTCGATCTCCAGCTCCTCCAGGTCCCAGGACTCCACCGGCTTCTTCTTGGCGGCCATGATGCCCTTGAAGGACGGGTAGCGGGCCTCGCCCGACTGGTCCGTCACCGAGACGAGCGCGGGGAGGGAGGCCTCCAGCTGCTCGCTCGCGGAGTCGCCGTCGCGACGGCCGGTCACGACACCGTCCTCGACCTTGACCTCGGAGAGCAGGGTGACCTGCGGGACGCCCAGGCGCTCGGCCAGGATCGCCGGGAGGACACCCATGGTGCCGTCGGTCGAGGCCATGCCCGTGATGACCAGGTCGTAACCGGCCTTCTCGATCGCCTTGGCGAGCACCAGCGAGGTGGCCATGACGTCGCTGCCGTGCAGGTCGTCGTCCTCGACGTGGATGGCCTTGTCGGCACCCATCGACAGCGCCTTGCGCAGCGCGTCCTTCGCGTCCTCGGGGCCCACCGTCAGGACGGTGATCTCCGCGTCGTCGGCCTCGTCGGCGATCTGCAGCGCCTGCTCGACGGCGTACTCGTCGAGCTCCGACAGCAGGCCGTCGACGTCGTCACGGTTGACGGTCAGGTCTTCGGTGAACTGCCGGTCGCCAGTGGCGTCGGGCACGTACTTCACACAGACAACGATCCTCAGGCTCACGCCGGCTCTCCTACCGCATCGACATTTCTGGTACCGCCTTGTTCAGGCAGCATAGGCGCCATCTCGGGCCGTTCCCGCCGGGGCGGCCCGCGCCCCGTTCAGGAATGTTACTCGTCAGTACACAGCGGGTTCTGCCAGGTTGCAAGGCCGGCGAACTGTGATCTGGCCAACGCCGGCGCACCGGCCCCAGGAGGGACGATTCAGTCCCTCAACGCGTTGAAGCGCCCCTGGTGGTACAGCAGCGGGCGGGCCTCACCGGCCGGATCTCCCACCGGGTCCCCCGCCGGGTCCCCGGCGACCGCCTCCGCGATGATCACGCGGTGCTCGCCGGCCGGAACCCGCGCCACGATCCGGCACACCAGCCAGGCCAGCACGCCGCCCAGGACCGGAACCCCGTGCGGGCCGGGCGCCCAGTCGGTGGCCGGCCCGAAGCGGTCGGCCCCGTTGCGGGCGAACAGGCCCGCCAGCTCACCCTGGTGCTCGCCGAGTATGTGGACCCCGAGGTGCTCGGAGTCCCGTATCCCGGGCCAGCTCGAGGACCCGGTGCCGATGGTGAACGACAGGAGCGGGGGGTCCGCCGAGACGGAGTTGAGGGAGGTCGCGGTGAAACCCACCGGCCGGCCGCCACTCTCGGCGGTGATCACGGCGACGCCCGCGGCGTGCCGGCGGAACACCGAGCGCAACAGTGCGGGCGAGCCGGGCAGGCCGGCGCCGGCCCGTGGTGACGGAGCCGTCGGAGCCGTCATGAGGGGGTTCCCCGTCCGTAAAGCAGGAGTTCATACCGCATATCGCAAGCCTGGCGATCTCTCGTGTACACAGTCAAGCCCGAACGGTCAGATGTAGGGCGCGTCACGCTGCGTGCGGATGTATGTACCGGCTCACCGGACGCTCCGGGCGCCCGGCGCCCGCGCCTGCCGCGGATCGCACCCGCGTCATACGGCGGCCCCCAGGGCGGCGATCACGTCCGCCTTGCGCGGCATTCCGGCGGCCCGCCGCACGATCCGGCCCGCCGCGTCCAGAACCAGTACCGTCGGGGTCTTCTCGATGCCCAGATTCCGTACGAGGTCCAGGTTCTTCTCCGCGTCGATCTCGATGTGCCGGACGCCCGCGACCATGGCCGCGACCTCGTCCAGGATCCGCCGGGTTGCCCGGCAAGGCTGGCAGAAGGCACTGGAGAACTGCACGAGCGTGGCCCGCTCCCCCGGCTCGGCGCCCAGTTCGGCCCGGCCCAGCCGGCCTTCGCCCGCTCCCTCGTCCCGCTCGCCCGCACGCACCCGCGCCCCCGTCTCCACCGTGTCCGCCGCCGCCGTGCCCGTACGGGCACTCGCCCATCATCCCGGTACGGTCATACGCTGATCGGAGCGCCCCGCGGGCGCGCCGCATTCCCGGCGTGACGAGAATCTCGCCGGGCACGGCCGTCTGGGCTGGCCTGCGGCTCGCGTATGGGGCACGATCCCCATGGCCGCGTACCTACGCTGCCGTAACTTCCGGCCGGGAGCACCTCCAGGCAGAAAGCGGGGCCTCCCCACCATGGCTGAGCTCGTCTACCCCCCGGTTGTCGGTGCCGCACACGCGCTGTTCCGCGCGCTGGACGTCCGCATCGACATGAAGGGCACCGAGAACATTCCGCGCCAGGGCGGGGCGGTTCTGGTGTCGAACCACATCGGCTACCTCGACTTCATCTTCGCCGGGCTGACCGCGCGCCCGCAGAAGCGGCTCGTCCGCTTCATGGCGAAGGAGTCGGTGTTCCGGCACAAGGTGTCCGGTCCGCTGATGCGCGCGATGAAGCACATCCCGGTGGACCGCGCCCAGGGCGAGACGGCTTACCAGCACGCGCTCGACTCGCTGCGCTCCGGCGAGATCATCGGCGTGTTCCCGGAAGCGACGATCTCCCAGTCCTTCACGCTCAAGAGCTTCAAGTCCGGTGCGGCGCGCATGGCCCAGGAAGCCGGCGTCCCGCTCATCCCGGTTGCGCTGTGGGGAACGCAGCGGATGTGGACCAAGGGCCGCCCCAAGGACCTCAAGCGCAGCCACATCCCGGTGACGATGCGGGTGGGCGAGCCGCTGGAGGCGCCCACCGACCAGTACGCCGGGGCGATCACCCGCCGGCTCCGCGAGCGGGTGCAGGAGCTGCTCGACGCCGCCCAGAGTGCCTACCCGGCCAAGCCCAAGGGCGCCGAGGACTCCTGGTGGCTGCCGGCCCACCTCGGCGGCACCGCGCCGACCCCGGCGCAGGTCAAGGAAGCCGGCTGAGCACTGCCGAGGCAGGCTGAGGAACACCAAAGCCCGGCTGAGGACCACCGAAGCCCGCCTGAGCCTTCCGCATGACCACAGCCCCGCCTGATGGCGGGGCCGCGGTCTGCCGTCGGGGGGCGGGGGCGTCAGCTCGGGTTCTCGGCGTGGGTCAGCGTCTCCCACGCCTCGAAGTGGTTCTCGGTTCCCGCCGGGCGGCGGCCCTCGGTGAGTCTGCGGGTGTTCTCCATCGTGACGCCGAGCCGCGTGTGCAGGGCGTTGTAGGCGACCTCGGTGGCCGGGCCCAGGCCCTTGGTCAGGCTCCCGCCGCACAGCCAGGAGGGCACGGCCTCACCGAGTTCGTACTTGGCGTGGAAGCCCAGCGCGTGGCGGAACCGGTCCTTGAACTCCGGGTACAGGTCCCGTCCTTGGATGCGCGAGGTCTCGGCCACGTGCATCGTCGCCGCGATGCCCATGCCGGTGTGGCCGAAGTCCCGACAGGTCTCCTGCGCCAGACCGTCCACGAAGGTGCTCTGATCGTGCCAGTAGCCGATCAGTTCGCTCCTGGTGTCGATGCCGGAGCGCGGCGGGTACTTGGGCTGCGGCCCGTCGGAGGTCAAGTAGAAGTAGGCGGGCACCCGGCCGAGGTAGATCGCCATCGCCTTGTCGTAGCTCGCGCGGTCGTCGAGGTGGACGGAGATGCCGACGGCCGCGTCCATCATGATCAGTTCCCAGTTGCCGTTGCTGTTCGGCCTCCCGCCGATCACCTCGGGCAGGTAGACCTCGCGCAGCATCGTGGCGAAGCGCCCCTGGTTCGGCCAGCCGCCGGTGTAGGTGTGCTTGACGATCTCGGCGGCGCGCGGCCAGGTGGAGCCCGCCCAGCCGCTCTGCAGCGGGGCGTTGCTGTTGGTGTGGTCCTTGATCCGCGCGGACCACGCGTCCATCAGCTCGATCGACTTCTTCGCGTACCGGGCGTCGCCGGTGATGTACCAGGCGAGCGCGTCGGTGTACGCGGCTATGGCGTCCTCCCGCTCGTCGGTGCAGCCGAGGTTGGGGTTGGAGTAGGAGCCGCATTCGACGATCTCGCGGGGCTTGGGCGTCCGCGACAGCGAGCCGTACCGGCTCGCGAGCATGGAATCGAACGCCGCCTTCCACGGCTGCTGCCCCGCCTGCACCTTGGTGCGTACGAAGTCCAGCTGGGCGCGGCTGTTCAGGACTCCGGGATGGGCGAAGGCCGCGGGCGCGGCAGCTGGGGCGACGGGGGTGCGGGGGGTGACGGCGGCGGAGGTGGGGGCGAGGGTCAGCGCCGCGACCAGGCCGAGGGCCGAGGCGAGCAGCCCGGCGGGGACTCCGTAACGCATGAAGCGCCTTCCTTCGGAGGGTCCGTGGGGGGGGATCAGGGTCCGTGGGGGGATTCCTGCGGCCGAAGATACTCATGCACATGCCAAGCTGACAACGATGTCAGACAGGAAAGTTTCCTATTGACCGAAAACAGCGATGCTTTCGCCCTACACCCGTATGGCGTAACCTCGCACCCTCTGCCACGTCACCTGGCGAAAGGGGCCGGGATGCCGGGGCTCGGACGGTACTTGGCCGCCGCACTGGCGGCGCGCTTCGCCTCCGAGGGAATGAGCATGGCCGTCGTGCTGCTCGCCCTCCAGCGCACCGGGAGCGCCGCCCACGGCGCGTTCGTGCTGACCGCCTGGCTGGCCCCGCACGTGCTCGCGGCTCCGCTCGCGGGCGCCGCCGCGGCCCGGTCGCGCCGGCCCCGACTCTTCCAGGTGGGGGCCCTGGCGGGATTCACCGCGGCCATGGCGGCACTGGCGCTCCTGCTCGGGCGGGCGCCGACCCCGGTGGTGCTCGCGGTGGCGGTACTCGGCGGCTCCTGCGGGCCGATGGTGACGGGCGGGCTGTCGAGCCTGGTGGCGGGGCTGGTTCCGGCCGGTCCCGAGCGCGACCGGGCGTACGGCTGGGACGCGTCGACCTACAACGGCGCCGCGGTCACCGCTCCGGCGGCCGTCAGTCTGGTCGCGGCCTTCGGCTCGGCCGGGCCGGCGATGGCCCTGCTCGCGGCTTCCGGCGCGCTGGCGGCGGCCCTGGCGGCGACCCTGCCCTACGCGGACCCGGACCCGGGACCCGCCCCCGGCGCACCCCGCGCCGGGCTCGGCGCAGGACTGGCCGCCCTGTGGCGGATCCGGGAGCTGCGGGCCGTCACCTCGGCCACGACCCTGGCCTTCGTGGGCATCGGGGCGCTCACCACCACCGCGGTGCTCCTGGCCACCACGCTGGGCAGCCCGCGTGGCGGCGGGGTGCTCATGACCGCCTTCGCCCTGGGCGCCCTGACGGGCTCCCTGACGCTGGGCCGGATCACGTCCGTGCCGCCGGGGCGACTGGCCCGCTGGGCGATGGCGGCGACCGGGGTGGCACTGACGGCGGCGGCCTTCACCCCGTCCGTCCCCCTCACGGCGGTGGCGTTCGCGGCCGCCGGGGTGTGCGACGGCCCGCTGCTGACGGCCACCTTGCGCATCCGCTCGGAGTACGCGCCCGCACGGGCGCGCACCCAGGTGTTCACCCTCGGCGCCGGGCTGAAGGTGACGGCCGCGTCGACGGGCGCCGCGCTCGTGGGACTCGCGGCCGATGTGCCGCCCTGGATCCTGGTGCTCGCGATCGCCGCCCTGCAACTGGCCGCGGCCCTGCTGCACACCGCGGTGGCGGCACGCGGCCCCGCACGGGACGCGGTCCCTGACGCGGTCCCGGAGGCGGACACCGGCCCGTCGACTACAGGCCCGTCGACTACAGGCCCGTCAGCTACAGGCCCGTCGGCAGGTTCCGCCACAACTGCGGCCGGTCCGCGGACTCCTGGAGCGCCTTGAGCGTGGCCGGATGCGCCGCCGCGTACACCCCGGGGTAGTCGATCTCACCGAGCTCCGGGCGGACGGGGAAGGCGAGTTGTTCGCGGTCCAGGGTGAACTGGGCGTCCACCCCCGGCTTGTTGCCCCGGGGGTCCACCCGGGACCAGTCCTCACTGCCGGGCAGGCGCAGCGCGACGAGGCCGTGGATGACGGGGTTGGCTCCGTCGTCGTCGCCCAGGAGCTGGTAACAGAGGCCGGCCGGGATGCCCCGGGCGCGCAGCAGCGCGGTCAGCGCGTGGGCCTTGGCGTAGCAGATCCCGTTGCGCGTATCCAGGACGTCGGAGGCGCGCCACGAGACGCGGTCGTCGCCGGAGTCGGCGGAGTGCGGGATGGTGTCACGGACGAACTCGAAGGCCGCTTTGGCGTATGAATATGCATCGCCCGTGGCGGTCCACAGGGCGTTGACCGTCTCTTCGACCAGCGGATGGCCGTGATCGACCACCTCATCGGCGGCCAGATAGGCGGCAAGGTCAGTATGCTCCTGGATCAATTCCATGATCCAGGAGCATACTCATGCATCACTCTGCATGCCTATAGATTTATGGCTTCGGATTCGACGCCGGTTTCGAGGACGGGCTAGCGGGCCAGCTCTTCCTTGAGGGCCTGGAGGAAACCGTCCACGTCCTCCTCCTGGGTGTCGTAGCTGCACATCCACCGGACGTCGCCCGCGATCTCGTCCCAGAAGTAGAAGCGGTAGCGCTCCTGCAGCCGCCGCGTGACCTCGTGCGGGAGCCGCGCGAACACCGCGTTCGCCTGCACCGGGTAGAGGATCTCCACCCCGTCGGTCTGGCGCACCCCGGCCGCCAGCCGCTCCGCCATCGCGTTGGCGTGGCGGGCGTTGCGCAGCCACAGGTCCTTCGCGAGGAGCGCTTCGAACTGCACCGACACGAAGCGCATCTTGGAGGCGAGCTGCATCGACATCTTGCGGATGTGCTTCATCTGCCGGACCGAGTCCGGGTTCAGCACGACGACGGCCTCGCCGGCCATCATCCCGTTCTTGGTGCCGCCGTAGGACAGCACGTCCACGCCGACCGCGTTCGTGAAGCTGCGCATCGGCACGTCGAGCGAGGCCGCGGCGTTGGCTATCCGGGCGCCGTCGAGGTGGACCTTCATCCCCTTGGCGTGCGCGTGCTCGCAGATGGCGCGGACCTCGTCCACGGTGTACACCGTGCCGAGCTCGGTGTTCTGCGTGATCGAGACGACCTGCGGCATCGCCCGGTGCTCGTCCTCCCAGCCCCAGGCCTGCCGGTCGATGAGCTCGGGGGTGAGCTTGCCGTCCGGCGTGGGGACGGTGAGCAGCTTGAGGCCCGCCATCCGCTCGGGCGCACCGCCCTCGTCGACGTTGATGTGCGCCGACTCGGCGCAGATCACCGCGCCCCAGCGGTCGGTGAGTGCCTGCAGGGCCGTCACGTTCGCGCCGGTGCCGTTGAAGACCGGGTAGGCCTCGGCGTGCGGGCCGAAGTGGCCGCGGAAGACCGTCTGCAGGTGTTCGGTGTACTCGTCGTCGCCGTAGGAGACCTGGTGGCCCCCGTTGGCCAGCGCGATGGCCGCGAGGATCTCCGGGTGAATCCCGGCGTAGTTGTCGCTCGCGAAGCCGCGTACCGCCGGGTCGTGGTGCCGGCGGGCATCGGTCTTCGCCGCGGACTTGCGTATCGCGGTCTTCACGGCACCGGTCTTCACGGTTGGGGGGTGAGCCACAGGCGCTGTCCGTTCACATCGGTGGCGGGCCGCTCCCAGACGCCGGCGATGGCCTCGGCCAGCTCCTTGACGTCGGTGAAGCCCGCGAACTTCGCAGTGGGACGCTCGGCGCGCATCGCGTCGTGCACCAATGCCTTGATCACCAGGATCGCAGCCGCGGCGCCCGGACCGTCCTCGCCACCCGCCTTGCGGAAGGAATCCGCCATCGCGAGCGTCCAGGCCTCGGCCGCCGCCTTGCCCGCGTTGTACGCGGCGTTGTTGGCGACCGGCTTGTGCGCACCGGACTGGCTGACCAGGACGTAGCGCCCGCGGTCGCTGCGCAGCAGCCCGTCGTGGAAGGCGAGCGAGGTGTGCTGGACGGTGCGGATGAGGAGCTTCTCCAGGAAGGCCCAGTCCGCGAGGTCGACGTCGGTGAAGGTCTTGCTGCCGCGCCAGCCGCCGACGAGGTGGACCAGGCCGTCGATGCGGCCGAACTCCTTCTCGGTCTGCTCGGCCCAGGCCTTGGTGGCGTCCAGGTCGAGCAGGTCGACGGTGTCACCGGTGATGGTGGCGCCGCCGTGGGCGTAGCGCGCTGCGTCCACGGCCTCGGCGAGGCGGGCCGCGTCGGCGTCGGAGGCGACGACCACGGCTCCCGCCTCGGCGAGGCGGAGCAGGGTGGCGCGGCCGGCGGGCCCGCCGGCCCCCGCCACTGCCACTACCGCTCCATGGAGCTTCCCGTTCCCGTTACCGGAGCCGTTCATCTGTGCAGCCTCCTGTGGGCGAGTGGTCACGCGGCGACCCGCTCGGCCTGCTCGCCATTGAGGGCGGTGATGCCCTTGGTCGAGGCGATCACGCCCTTGAGCTTCTTGGCGAGGGCCTCATAGAACATGCTGAGCGGAAACTCGTCCGGAAGCACGTCGTCGACGAGCTTGCGCGGCGGCTGCGTCAGGTCCAGGGCGTCGGGACCCTTGGCCCACCTGGATCCCGGGTGGGGGGCGAGGTACTCGGCGACGAGGTCGTAGGCCTTGAACCAGTGGACGAGCTTCGGGCGGTCGATGCCGGCCCGGTAGAGGTCCTCGATCTCGGCGCACAGCTGGTTGGTGACCTGCGGGGCACGCATCCAGTCGATCTTCAGCTTGTTGTCCGTCCAGCGCACGACGTCGTGCTTGTGGAGGTACGCGAAGAGGAGCTGGCCGCCGAGGCCGTCGTAGTTCCGGTTGCGGTCGCCGGACACCGGGAAGCGGAACATCCGGTCGAAGAGGACGGCGTACTGCACGTCACGGCCGTGCTCGTTGCCCTCGGACTCCAGCTTCACGGCCTCCTTGAAGGCGGTGAGGTCGCAGCGCAGCTCTTCCAGGCCGTACATCCAGAACGGCTGGCGCTGCTTGATCATGAAGGGGTCGAACGGCAGGTCGCCGTGGCTGTGGGTGCGGTCGTGGACCATGTCCCACAGGACGAAGGCCTTCTCGCAGCGCTCCTGGTCCTCGACCATCCGGGCGATGTCCTCGGGCAGCTCGATGCCCAGGATGTCCACGGCGGCCTCGGTGACCTTGCGGTAGCGGGCGGCCTCGCGGTCGCAGAAGATGCCGCCCCAGGTGAAGCGCTCGGGGGCCTCACGCACCGCGATGGTCTCCGGGAAGAGCACGGCGGAGTGCGTGTCGTAGCCCGGGGTGAAGTCCTCGAAGGTGATGCCGAGGAAGAGCGGGTTGTCGTACCGGGTGCGCTCCAGCTCGGAGAGCCACTCGGGCCACACCATCTTCAGCACGACGGCCTCGAGGTTGCGGTCCGGGTTGCCGTTCTGCGTGTACATCGGGAAGACCACGAGGTGCTGGAGCCCGTCGGCGCGCTCGGCGGCCGGGGCGAAGGCCAGCAGGGAGTCGAGGAAGTCCGGCACGCCGAAGCCGCCGTCGGCCCACTTGCGCAGGTCGCCGACGAGAGCCCGGTGGTATGCCTCACCGTGCGGGAGCAGCGGCGACAGCGCCTCGATGCCCGCGATGACGCGCTCGACCGCGGCCGGGGCGGCGACGCGGGCGTGGTGCCCCTCGACCTCGAAGTCGATGGACCCGTCGGCCGACTGCCAGGGCCGGATCTCCTCCACGGCGGCCTTGAGCTCGGGCCACGCCGGGTGGTCCACCACCCGTACACCGGCGGTTATCACGGCACCGCCGATACCCGGCACAAGAGTTTCCGTCATGTCACTTCCTCCACAGGAGAATCTCACGTCGGCACAGCGTAAGCGCGTGAGGCTCTTCCACTCAAGAGTAGATCCGGGAAATTATCCTGCGTCACCCCTGGTCTCACCGGAAGTCTTCCCGTTCTTATGCGTGGAGTCGATGACTTCGCCCAGTCGCGCCAAGGCCTGTCGGGCTTCGGGGAGCACTCCGGCCAGCGCGAGGAACCCGTGGAACATCCCGGGGTGGAGGTCGAGGGCCGAACGGACCCCGGCGCCGAGCAGCCGGCGGTGGTACGCCTCCCCCTCGTCCCGCAGCGGATCGCAGCCGGCGACCACCACGTACGCGGGTGGCAGCCCCGTCGGGTCCGCGGCGAGCGGGGAGGCCAGCGGATCGCCGCCGTCGCCGTCGGGGCCCAGGTACTGCTCCCAGAACCAGCGCAGGTGCGCCGCGGTCAGGAAGTAGCCCTCGGCGTTGCTCCGGTAGGACCCGGTGTCCCGGGCGACGTCCAGGCACGGGTAGATCAGCGCCTGTAGGGCGACGGCGGGGCCCCCGAGGTCGCGCGCCAGCAGGCAGGAGGCCGCGGCGAGGTTCCCGCCGGCGCTGTCGCCCGCCACCACCAGTGCGTCCGGGTCCCCGCCGAGCTCGTCGAGGTGCGTGCCGGCCCAGCACAGGGCGGCGTACGCGTCGCGGACGGCGGCGGGGAAGCGGGCCTCGGGCGCCCGCCGGTAGTCCACGGAGACCAGGACGGCGCCGGAGGCCCGGCAGAGCGCCCGGGCGGTGGCGTCGTAGCTGTCGAGGTCACCCAGGACCCAGCCGCCACCGTGGCAGAACACCACGGTCGGCCGTGGCCCCGGCCACCGCTCCGGGTCCGGGTAGTAGACGCGTACGGGGACGGGCGGCGCCCCGGCCGGCCCGGGTACCTCCCGGTCCTCCACGGCGCCCACGACGGCCGGCCGGGCCGCCCGGGGCAGGGCGGCGAGGATCCGGCGGGCCTCGTCGGCGTCGGTGACGCGGCCCCCGAGGTCGGGGAAGAGGGAGGCCAGCGCGTCGGCGTGGGGACGGGCGGCGGGGTCGAGGCGGTCACCCCGGACAGGGCCGTCGAGGCGGGCGGGGCCGTCGAGGCAGTCGGCCCGGGCGGCCCCATCGACCCGGTCAGCCCCATCGACCCAAGCGGCCCCATCGGCCCAAGCGGCCCCATCGGCCCGAGCGGCCCCAGCGCTCCCGTCGGCCGCAGCAGCCCCAGACGTCACATCCGTCACGGCGCCGGCCCCTACGCCCGCTGGTTCGCGAAGTGCGGGATGACTTCTCGCCCCACTGCCGCAGGGTCTCCAGACAGGCCTCCTGCGGCACGGTGCCCATCTGGATCAGGCACATGATCTCGTCGGCCCCCGCCTCCCGCAGCCGCTCCACGTATGCGATCGCCTCGTCCGCGCTCCCGTAGGCGTGGTCCGCGTTGAAGGTGTCCGTGGCGGTGGGCCGTACGGGGATGTCCTGCTCGTGCAGCCGGGCCACCACCTGCTCGGCCGCCCTGCGCATCTCCGCCCCCTCGTCGGCGCCCGCGACCACCGCCTCGTCCGGCACCCCCGCCCCGCCGTACCAGTGACCGATGGACTGCGCGAAGAACCGCTGTCCCCGGATCCCGATCCGCCGGGCCTCCTCGGGGTCGTCGAGCACGATCGTCGGGCAGAGCACCGAGAAGTGGTCGTTGACGGCCGTGGAGACGAAGCGGCCGCCGTCCCGGCCGGCGATCGCGGCGTCGTAGACGGAGCGCATCCCCGCGATGGACTCCGGCCCGGCGAATCCCATCACGAGCGCCCCGACGCCCAGCTCCGCGGCCTGCACCAGGGTCTCGGCGCGGCTGCATGCGAGGAACAGCGGCGGATGGGGCCGCTGGTTCGGCCGCGGCAGGATCGGGTGCGGATCGATGTCGATGAGCTCCCCGTGGTACTCCAGCTCCTCCTCTTGCCAGGCCTTCCCGATGATCCGCAGCGCCTCCTCGACCTCCGCCGTGGTGCGGTCCCTGTCCACCCCGCACAGCGAGGTCTCCTGCACGGTCCCGCCCCGCCCGGCCCCGAGGTCGACCCGGCCGCCGGACAGCAGGTCGAGCATCGCGGCCCGCTCGGCGACCCGGACGGGGTGGTTGAAGGCGAAGGGCATGCACACGACTCCGTGCCCGATGCGTATGGTGTTCGTCCGAGCCGCGACGAAACTAAGAAAGATTTCCGGGGCGGACATGTGCGCGTACCACTTCAGGGAGTGGTGCTCGACGGCCCAGATCCGGTCGAATCCCATCTGTTCGGCGAGCACCGCCTGCTCCACGCAGTCACGGATGACCTGGTGCTCGCGCTCCACGGTCGGGTCGGCCAGCTGTGCCTCGAAGATGACGGAGAACTTCACTTATGCCTCCAGGGTTGCGTCCCGTACCCGGTCTCACTTCTATTCGAAATATGACTAGTAGTCAGACGTCGAAGAAGCAAGAGCTTCCACCGACCGCGTGGGCGGTTCTCGGTCTGCTGTCCTTCCCCGGGGAGCGGACCGGCTACGAGTTGAAGAAGTGGGCGGACTCCTCGCTGCGCTTCTTCTACTGGTCCCCGGCCATCAGCCAGATCTACGCCGAACTGCGCCGCCTGGAGGAACTCGGCTACGCGGCCTCCGTGCGCTCGGGGCCCGAGGAGGCGCGGGCCAAGCGCCGCTACGGCATCACCCCCGCCGGGCGTGAGGCGCTGGCCGGCTGGGCCTCGGACGTCGCCGAGGCGGGTCCCCCGGTGCTCAAGCACGGGCTGCTGCTGCGGGTCTGGCTCGGCCACCTGGCCGAGCCGGAGCGGCTGCGCGGGATGGTGACGGAGCATCTGGAGCGCACCACCGAGGAGTTGACCTCCGTACGGGAGGCCATGGCGCACGCGGCCGCCGAGCCCGACTGGGCCTTCCCGGTGCTCGCCCTGCGCTGGAGCGAGCGCCAGCACCTGGCCGAACTGGAGCTGACGCGGGCGCTGCTGGCGGACCTGGAGGGCCTCGGCGGGCAGGAACGTCAAGCCGGCGGGGACGCGCCCACCCCCGGGTGACCGCGCGGGCCGCGCGGGGGGCTCCCCAGCCCCCGGCGGGCCCGTCCGGAAGCGGCCGGACGGCGTTGCGGAGGCCCCGCACGGGCGGTTCCATCGCACGCGGGGCGCACTAGCATGCGTCCTCACATCGCGCGCGGCCGGTCGGGACACCGCGACCGCGCGGGGAGCCGCCGTCGACGGAAGGATGAGAACCTTGACTTTCCTCACCATCGGGCACCGCGGGGTCATGGGTGTCGAACCGGAGAACACCTTGCGGTCGTTCGTCCGCGCGGAACGTTCCGGCATGGACGTCGTCGCGCTGGACGTGCGGCTCAGCAAGGACGGCGCCCTCGTCGTCCTGCACGACGCCGAGGTCGACCGGACCACCGACGGTTCGGGAGCCGTAGCCGATCTGACGCTGGCCGAACTGCGCGAGCTGGACGCCGGGGACGGCGAGCACGTGCCGGTCCTGGACGAGGTCCTCGACGCGGTCCGCGCCCCGCTGCGGATCCAGGTCCACGACCTCGCCGCCGTCGGACCCTTCGCGGAGCTGATGCTGCGCCGCGATCTGACCGGCCGGGTGGAAGTGGCCTCCGTCCGCGACGAGGTGCTCGTGCAGGCGGCCCGACTGGTGCCGGGCGTACGGACCGTGCTCCACGCGAACCAGACCCCGGCCGAGGCCGGGGAGATCGTCGCCCGGGCGGCCCTCGCGGGCGCGGAAACGGTGGCCCTCAACATCGGCCACCTCACCCTGCACACCGTGGAGTCGGCGCACGAGGCCGGACTGCGCGTGACGGGGTGGACGGTCAACACGCTGGAGCGGCTGCGCCTCGCGCGGGCCCTCGAACTCGACGGCGTGCTCACCGACTTCCCGGAGATCCGCTCCACGGGCCGCTTCACCGCCTGAGGACCGCGCACGACGGTCCGCGCGAAGCGGAGCGGACAGCGGTCGGCGGACAGCGGTCGGCGGTCGGCCCACGGACGACCCGTGGGCCCCGCCCAGCCCCGCCCAGCCCCCGACTACAGCGGCTTCACCAGCAGCTCGAAGGCCAGGTCGTCGCGGAGCGGGACGCCGAACCGCTCGTCCCCGTAGGGGAAGGGGCTCATCTCGCCGGTGCGCTCGTAACCACGGCGCACGTAGAAGGCGATGAGCTCCTCCCGTACGTTGATCACGCTCATCCGCATCTCCTTGGCCGCCCACTGCTCGCGGGCGCGGCGCTCGGCCTCCGCCATGACCTCCTTGCCCAGTCCGCCGCCCTGCTGTCCGGGGCGGACGGCGAACATGCCGAAGTAGACGTGGTCTCCCCGGTGTTCGAGGTGGCAGCAGGAGACGATCTCGCCGGCACGCTCCACGACGAGGAGCATGCCCTCGGGGTGCCCGACGATCCGGGCCACGTCCTCGGCGTCGGTCCGCTGCCCGTCCAGGAAGTCCGCCTCGGTGGTCCATCCCCCGCGGCTCGAGTCTCCCCGGTACGCCGATTCCACGAGCGCCACGAGCGCCGGGATGTCCGCCTCCACGGCGCTGCGATAGGTCAGGGCGTGGGGGGCGGCGCTCGGCATCGAGGGCTCCGTTCTGCGCGAGGTCGTGCGACGTGCTGCGTGCGGTGGTCACGCAGAGCCTAACCCCGCCCGGCGTGATGGCCCTGTGAAGGGGGCATCTCTTCCGGTGAACCCGACGAACCGGGAGGTTCCGCCGTGCACGGTCCCGCCACGTCCCTCTCCACCTCCGTCTCCGCCTGGCTCCTCGTCCTGCTCTGCGCGGTGAGCGGCGCGTACTGTCTGCGGCGCGCGGGCAGAGCCGGCGGCGGAGCGGCGGCCGGGGAGGCGGCGATGGGGTTCGGCATGGCCCTGATGGCGGTGCCGCTCCGGCTGGGCGGCGGCTGGCAGGCGCCCGTGCTGGGCGTGTTCTTCTGCGGGGCGGCGCTGCACGCACTGTGGCTGCTGCGCGGAGGACCGCACCACGCGCACCATCTGGTGGGGTCGCTGACCATGGTCTACATGGCGCTGGCCGCGGGGACTGGTTCGGGGACGGGGTCCTCCGCCCACGCCCACGCCCACGGGCAGGGCGCCGGGCTGCCGCTGCTCACGGGCCTGCTGCTCGTCTACTACGCCGGGTACGTGGTGCTGGGCGGCGCCCGGCTGGTCACGGTCGGGGGCGCGGGCGGCGCGCGCGGGACGGGCGGCACGGGCGGCGCGCCCGGCTCGGGCGGCCCCGGAGCCCCCGCCGGACCGGCGGAAGTGATCCGTGCCTGCCGACTGGCCATGGGAATGGGGATGTTGGCGATGCTGCTCGCGATGTGAGGTCGCGGGCGGGCCGGGCAAACGTGTCGTCCGTCACCCTTGGCCCGGACCATACCCGCAGGTAGTCGCACGCTCCTAGGCTGAGGCCCATGATGGTCCCCGCCGTTCTCCTGCTGCTCGGCGCCCTGACCGCGGTGCTCGCACCCCGCCTGCTGGCCCGGGCCCGATGGCCCGAGCGTGAACCCGTCGTGGCCCTGTGGACCTGGCAGTGCGTGGTGGGCGCCGTCCTGCTGTGCCTCGCGCTGTCCATGCTGCTGAGCGCGGCCGCCGCCTGGCAGGCCGTACGGGGCGGGCTGTTCGCCGCGGCTCCGCACGGCGTGGTCGACGCCTACGCGCTGGACGCCGCGGGCGGGCTCTGGGCCGCGGGCACCGCCGTCGCACTGGCGGGCGGCGGGCTGTGGACCGGCGCGATGCTGGCCCGGGAAATCCTGCGGGCCCGCGCCCGGCGCCGCGCGCAGGGCGCCGAACTGTCGCTGCGGGCCCCCCTGTTGCCCGGGGAGCAGGCCTCCGGGGCCCGGCTCGTGGTCCTGGAGGGGCAGCGGCCCGACAGCTGGTGGCTGCCGGGTCCGGCCCCGCGGCTGGTGGTCACGACGGCGGCGCTGGGCCGGCTCAAGGGGAGTCAGCTGGACGCCGTACTGGCCCACGAACAGGGGCACGCGGCGGCCCGGCACGACTGGCTGCTGCACTGCTCGCGGGCGCTGTCCGGGGGGTTCCCGCGGGTCCCGGTCTTCGCAGCGTTCGAGGCGCAGATGCACCGGCTGGTGGAGCTGGCGGCCGACGACGTGGCCTCGCGGCGCTACGGGCGCCTGACCACCGCCCTGGCCCTGATCGGCCTGAACGAGGACCGCGGGGTCTTCGGCCCGTCCCCCGCGCCGGACGCGCACGTTCCCGAGCGGGTCCGGCGGCTGCTGGCGGCCGCGCCCCGTCTGTCGGCCGTGCGCCGGATGCGGCTGACGGCCCTGGCGACGCTGGCTCCGGCGGTTCCGCTGCTGGTGGCGTTCGGACCGGGGCTGGGCGCGCTCGCCTAGGCGGCCTGAGGGCGGCCTCCCGCCGAATGTGGCGGGGCCGTCGCCCTTACGGAGCATCGGCGGCGGCGGGTGCGAGGATCGGCGGATGCGGAGCGATCACGTACGGTTGCGGACCCCCCTGGTGTGCGCGCTGTCCGCCGCAGTGGCCGTGCTGACGGTCCTGGTGGCCGTCAGCTGGGGCCCGCTCCTGTCCTTCGACGGCCGGATCTCCCGGGGGCTGCACTCCTACGCCGTCTCCCATCCCGCGGTCACCCGGCTGATGCGGGTGCTCACCGACTGGGTCTGGGATCCGTGGGCCATGCGGGCCCTGGCCGGCGCGGCCTGCGTGTGGCTGTGGTGGCGCGGCGAGGGCCGGTGCGCGCTGCGGATCGCCCTGGCCACCCTCGCGGCCACGGCGGCCACTCAGGGGCTGAAGGTCTTGATGGGGCGGGAGCGGCCGGTATGGCCGGATCCGGTCGCCTCCGCGGACTACGCCGCCTATCCGTCGGGACACGCCCTGACGGCGACGGTGGTCTGCGGTCTGCTGGTGTGGCTGGTCGCGCGCCCGTCCGCAGGGCCGTTCCCGCGCCCGTCCGCGCATCCGTTCACGCGGTCCGTCCCGGCCCTGGCGATGCTGCTGGCCGCGGTCTCGGTCCTCGGGGTCGGCTTCACCCGGGTCTACCTCGGCGTCCACTGGTTCTCGGACGTCCTGGCGGGCTGGCTGCTGGGCTCGGTGCTCGTGGCCCTGACGGTCACGGTCTCGGACGGTGCCTGCTCTGGGCGATCCCCCGTGTCGCCCAGAGCAGGCGGTCCGGCGCGCTGAGTATACTGGCTGCGAGCCAGTCAACGCAGGAGCAAGCATGTCCCCGCGCAGCGCATCGGTCAATGAAGAATTGCGCAGGCGTTCCCGGGAGCGGCTGCTGCAGGCCACGGTCGAGCTGGTCGCGGAGCGCGGCTTCGAGGCCACCACGCTCGGGGACATCGCCGACCGGGCCGGAGCCGCCCGCGGCCTGGTGTCGTACTACTTCCCGGGCAAGCGCCAGCTCCTACAGTCCGCCGTGCACCGGCTGATGCACCTCACCTTGGAGGCGGCGCTGGAGCGGGAGCCGCGGCCCGAGGGGCCCGACGCCGGCCGGGAGCGCCTGGCCCGGGCCATCGACGCGATCCTCGGGCTGGCCCGGGACCAGCCCCGGCTGATGCGGACGCACATGGCGGGGATCCTGCAGGCGGAGGGATTCGTCCAGTGCGCCGAGCAGCAGCGGCTCGCGGAGCTGCTGCGGGACACCGTCGTACGGTACGGATCGGCGAACGTGGACACCGACTACCCGCTGCTGCGGGCTCTGTTGATGGGCGCGGTGGTGGCGGTGCTGCTGCCGGGCGCGCCGATGCCGGCGGCCCGGCTGCGGGCCGAGCTGTTCCAGCGGTACGGGCTGGACTGGGAGTCGGGTGTCCCGCCGGACGGTGGACCGCCCGGCGGGACGTTTCCCTCGCCCCGTTAGTGGTAGGCGGGCTGGCTCTGCACGTTGAGCCGGTCCAGCCACACCCACTTGGCGCTGTCGGTGCGCCAGTCGTCGAGCCTCAGCACGTCGAGGCCCTTGACGATGTCGTTCGAGTAGATGTGCCCGTTGTAGTAGTACGCGGACCAGGAGCCGCCGAGGCCGAGCTTGTCGGTGGTCAGCGGGCCCCGCTCGAAGTAGGCGATCTCCTTCGGGCTGGTGGAGTCGGTGAACTCCCAGACGGAGATGCCGCCCTGGTACCAGGCCTGGACCATGATGTCGCGGCCGCCGCCGACCGGGATCAGCGAGCCGTTGTGGGCCACGCAGTTCTCGGTGTCGGCCTGCAGGCGCGGGATCTTGAAGTAGCTCTTGAAGACGAGCTTGCGCTGGTCACCCTGGCCGGTGATCTCGTAGATGCCGTCGGCTCCCCGGTTGGGGCCGGTGGCCTCGTTGCAGGTGGCGCCGCCACCGCCGCCCAGTTCGTCGGTGAACACCACCTTGTTCGCCCGCTCGTTGAAGGTGGCCGAGTGCCAGAACGCGAAGTTCACGTTGTCCTGAACCCGGTCGATGACGCGCGGCTCCTCGGGGTTGCTGATGTCGAAGAGGATGCCGTCGCCCATGCAGGCGCCCGCGGCGAGGTCCTTGGAGGGCAGCACGGTGATGTCGTGGCAGCCCGTGGTCTTGGAGACGCCCGGGTTGGTGGGCGCGCCCGGGTTGCCGCCGTCCGGGAAGAGGATCGGGAAGGCCACGACCGCGGCCTGCGTGGGGCTCTTCTTGGGGACCTTCACGACCGAGATGCCGTCGTGCGGCGGCTTGCAGTCGGGGAAGGCGTCGTTCGGGCTGTATGAGGAGACGTAGAGGTAGGCGTCCCGGCCGCCCGGCACCAGCGTGTGGGTGTGGGAGCCGCACGGGGTCTCGACGGACTTGATGTACTTGGGGTTCTTCTTGTCCTTGATGTCGAAGATCTTGATGCCCTCCCACGAGGACTTCTCCGTGGCGGGCTGCGAGACGCTGTTGCAGGAGTCGTCGCTGCGCGAGGAGTCGGTGGACAGGAAGAGCAGGTCCCCGTCGACCGAGATGTCGTTCTGCCCGCCGGGGCACAGGACTTCGGTGACCTTCTTCGGCGCCTTGGGGTTGCCGATGTCATAGATCGTGAAGCCGTTGTAGCTGCCCGCGTAGGCGTACTTGCCCTGGAACGCCATGTCGGAGTTGATGACGGCCGGGTTGGAACTGGGGATGTTGGCCAGGGGTTTGATGTTCCCGCTGTGGACGATCTCGTCCTGGCCCGGTATCTCGCCCGGCGCCAACTCCCGGCCCGCGTCGGCCGCGGTGGCGGCGCTCTGCGACGTACCCGCGCCCGGGAGCAGGTCTCCCGGGTCGGGGGTGGCGGCCGCGGGTCCGGCCGCCAGTAACGTGGTGAGGAGTCCGGCCGCGGCTGCGGCCACTCCCAGGGATCCGCGCCGTCTGCTGGTGTGCATCGAGGTCACTGTGCCCTCCCATGAGTCCGATCGGTTCCGCCCGTGGTGGGAACGGAACGTGGACCCCGGCAGTATGGTCCTTTGCATGGACATGGCGAAAGTCTCACTCGGGCGAATCGTCGGAGCGGCCCTGACCGTCGGGCTCCTGCTCCCCCTCACCGGCTGCACCGACGGCGGTGGGACGGACGGCGCGGCGGCCGACGGCAAGCCGATGGTGATCGCCCCGGGCAAACCCGGCGAGAAGGCGCGCACCATCTCCCCCGAACAGGCGGCGAAGGAGCTGCCCGACGACACCCCCAACGCGGCGGACCGAGCGTACGTACGGAACATGATCGAACACCACGGGCAGGCACTGACCATGAGCGCCCTCGCTCCGGACCGGGCCGCGGCCGACGGGGTCAAACGGCTCGCCGAGCGGATCGCGGCCGCACAGAAGCCCGAGATCGGCGCAATGGAGGGATGGGCGGCCCGCAACCCGGCGCCCACCGCCGGCCCGGGGGGCCACGACCACGCGACGATGCCCGGCATGGCCACCGAGCAGCAGCTGGGGGAGCTGACAGCGGCCAGGGGGGCCGACTTCGACCGGCTCTTCCTCGCTCTGATGACCGCCCACCACGAGGGCGCCCTGAAGATGGCGGGCGAGGTCCTGGCCTCGGGCAACAACACCGCCGTGGAGGAGATGGCCAACGAGGTGGCGGCCACCCAGAGCGCCGAGATCCACCGGATGCGCGCGATGGGCTGACGGCCCCGGCACCCGGTGTCATGCTGGGAACACCTGCGGGAGGAGCTCCGCCGTGCTTCGTATCGCCGTCGTCGGATCGGGCCCCAGCGGGGTCTATGCCGCACAGACACTCGTACAGCAGCGTGAGGTGCCGGGGATCCGGGTCGACGTGCTCGACCGGCTGCCGGCCCCGTACGGGCTCGTGCGCTACGGGGTGGCCCCCGACCACGAGAAGATCAAGTCCCTGCAGGGCAGCCTGCGCACCGTGCTGGAGGACGAGCGGATCCGCTTCCTCGGGAACGTCGAGGTCGGCGGGGACGCGCTGCCCACCGCCCGGCTCCTGGAGCTGTACCACGCGGTGGTGTACTGCGTCGGCGCGGCCCGGGACCGGATGCTCGGCATCCCCGGCGAGGACCTCGCCGGGGTGCACTCCGCCACGGCCTTCGTGGCCTGGTACAGCGGCCATCCGGACGCCGCGGCCGAGGCCTTCGGGCTGCCCGGGGTGGATTCGGCGATCGTGGTCGGCGCCGGGAACGTGGCGGTCGACGTGACGCGGATCCTGGCCCGGGGCGTACCGGAGCTGACCCCCACCGACATGCCGCAGCCGGCCCTGGGTGCGCTCGGCGACAGTGCGGTGCGCGCGGTCCACATGGTGGCCCGGCGCGGGCCCTCGCAGGGCAAGTTCACCACCAAGGAGCTGCGCGAGCTGGGCACGCTGCCGGGCGTGGACGCAACTGCCGACCCGGCGGAGCTGGCCCTCGACCCGGCGTACGCGGACCCGGGCGCGGCCCTGCCCGCGGTGAACCGGCGCAACGTGGAGGTGCTGCGCGGCTGGGCGACGGCTCCGGCTAGCGGCGGGGCGCGGCGGATCGCGCTGCGGTTCTTCCTGCGCCCGGTGGAGGTGCTCGGCGGGCCGGACGGCCGGGTCACCGGGATGCGGTTCGAGCGGACGGCCCCCGACGGCCTGGGCGGGGTCACCGGCACGGGGGTCTACGAGGACGTCCCGGCGCAGTTGGTCCTGCGCTCGGTGGGGTACCAGGGCGTGCCGCTGCCCGGCCTGCCCTTCGACGAGCGGCGCGGTACGGTCCCGCACGCGGCGGGCCGGGTGCTCCGGGAGGGCCGCGCCTCCGTGGGCGAGTACGTGGCGGGCTGGATCAAGCGCGGCCCGACCGGGGTCATCGGCACCAACCGGCCCTGCGCGAAGGAGACGGCCTCCTCCCTGCTCCAGGACGCGGGGGCGCTGGCCCGTCGCGACCGGGATCGGGACCCGCTGGAGGCCCTGCGGGAGGCCGGGCTGCGACCGGTCCGGTGGCCGGGGTGGCTGGCCATCGAGACGGCGGAGGCGGAACTGGGGCGCTCCCTGGGCCGGCGCTCCGTCAAGATCCCGGACTGGGAGGGCCTGCTCGCGGCGGCGGACGGCACCGACTGACCCCCCGGGCCGGGGTCCGCCTCAGCCGGGGTCCGCCTCAGCCGTGGTCGCGCGCCTGCTCGGCGGCGGCCGCCGCGAGGACGCCGTCGAGGAGCCCGGGGAACAGCTCCGCCAGCTCGGCGCGGCGCAGCCCGTTCAGCTTGGCCGTGCCGCGGTAGCACTGGCGCACGACCCCGCTCTCGCGCAGGACGCGGAAGTGGTGCGTGGTCGTGGACTTGGTGACCGGGAGCTCGAAGTAAGAGCAGGCCAACTCGGCGTCCGTGGCCGCGAGATCGCGGACGATGGACAGCCGGACCGGGTCCGAGAGGGCGTGCAGGACCCCTTCGAGCCGGATCTCGGCGGCTTCGGGGTGGGCGAGGACACGGGCCGCGTCACGTTCCGTCATGTCCGTACTCCACTCGCTGGGTGATGCCTGGTCTCCGCCTCCATCGTACGAGAACCATCGTAGGAGCGGAGCCGAACGGCGGGTGCGGCGCGGGACCCCCGTCCCCGCGCCGCACCGGTTCACCAGGAGCGGTGGTACTGCTCGGGCGTACGGATCTCCGCGCCGAGCTCGGCGGCCGCGCGGCGGGCCCAGAACGGGTCGCGCAGCAGTTCGCGGCCCAGCAGGACGGCGTCGGCCTCGCCGTTGGCCAGGATCTTCTCGGCCTGCTCCGGCTCGGTGATCAGGCCCACGGCGGCGACCGGAAGGGTGGTCTCGGTCTTGACCCGGGCCGCGAAGGGCACCTGGTAGCCGGGTCCGACCGGGATCGTCACTCCGGGGGCGAGGCCGCCGGTGGAGACGTCGAGGAGGTCCACGCCGTGCTGCTCGAGCAGCCCGGCCAGCCGGACGGTCTCGTCCGCGGTCCAGCCGTCCTCCTCCAGCCAGTCGGTGGCGGAGATCCGGAAGAACAGCGGGAGTTCCTCGGGCCACACCGCCCGTACGGCGTCGACGACTTCGAGGGCGAGGCGGGCGCGGTTCTCGAAGGAGCCGCCGTACTCGTCGGTGCGCTTGTTGGTGTGCGGGGAGAGGAACTCGCCGATCAGGTAGCCGTGGGCACCGTGAATCTCGACGACCTGGTAGCCGGCGGCGAGCGAGCGCCGGGCGGCGGCCGCGAACTGCTCCACGACGTCCCGGATCTCACCGGCCGTCAGCTCGTGCGGGACCTGGTGGTCCTCGGAGAACGGCACGGGGCTCGGGGCGCTGGGCAGCCAGCCGTGCGCCTCGGGACCCACGGGCTGCCCGCCCTTCCAGGTGCGGTCGGTGGAGGCCTTGCGGCCGGCGTGACCGAGCTGGATGCCGGGGACCGCGCCCTGGCTCTTGACGAAGGAGGTGATCCGGCGCAGCGCCTCGACCTGGGTGTCGTTCCAGATGCCGAGGTCGTACGGCGAGATCCGCCCCTCGGGGGCGACGGCCGTGGCCTCCTGGATGATGAGGCCGGCGCCGCCGGTGGCGCGGGCCGCGTAGTGCGCGAAGTGCCAGTCGTGGGCCACGCCGGCGTCCGGGCCGGAGGGCGCGGCGCTGTACTGGCACATCGCGGCCATCCACACCCGGTTCGGGACGGTGACCGAGCGGATGGTCCACGGCTGGAACAGGGCGGCGAAGGAAACGGGAGCAGCACTCATGAGGGATCTCCAGGGGCGACTGGAAGCGCACCGGGGAACCGGCCGCTAAGTACGAGAGTCACCGTACTACGAAATCCCTCGTAGTACGAGACCCTTCGTATGACCGGGCGGGCTCGCGCGCCGCGGCCCGCCTCTGTCAGTGGTCGGGTGCAGACTGGCGGAAAAGCTGCCGTGCAGGACAAAGACGTCCGGAGGTGTCGGCCATGACCGACGTGGTACTGCTCGCGGGGACCCGCAAGGGACTGTTCATCGGCCGCCGGGGCTCAGGCGGCACCTGGGAGTTCGGCGAGCCGCAGTTCAACGCCCAGGCGGTCTCGGCCGTCGCCATCGACCGGCGCGGCGGCGCACCCCGGCTCCTGGTCGCCGGGGACAGCACCCACTGGGGACCGTCCGTCTTCAGCTCCGACGACCTGGGAACGACCTGGCAGGAGCCCGCCGCGGCCGCCGTGAAGTTCCCCGAGGACACCGGAGCCTCCCTGGAGCGGGTCTGGCAGCTGCATCCGGCCGGCCCGGAGGCCCCCGGCGTGGTCTACGCGGGGACCGAACCGGCCGCGCTGTTCCGCTCGGCCGACCGCGGCGAGTCCTTCGAGCTGATCCGCCCCCTGTGGGAGCACCCGACCCGGGACAAGTGGGTCCCGGGCGGCGGCGGCGAGGGCCTGCACACGGTGATCACCGACCCGGGCGACCCGGACCTGGTCACGGTGGCGGTCTCCACGGCCGGGGTGTTCCGGACCACGGACGGCGGGGCGAGCTGGGCCCCCTCCAACCACGGGGTCTCAGCGGTGTTCCTGCCCGATCCGGATCCCGAGTTCGGCCAGTGCGTGCACAAGATCGCTCAGGACGCGGGGGACACCGACCGGCTGTACCTGCAGAACCACTGGGGCGTGTACCGCAGCGACGACGCCGGGACCCACTGGACGGACATCGGCGCCGGTCTGCCCTCCGACTTCGGCTTCGCGGTGGCCGCCCACCCGCACCGGCCCGGCACCGCCTACGTCTTCCCGCTCAACGCCGACATCGACCGCGTCCCGGCGGAGCACCGCTGCCGGGTCTTCCGGACCCAGGACGCGGGCGCGACCTGGGAGCCCCTGACGAAGGGCCTGCCGGCAGGGGACCACTACGGCACGGTGCTGCGGGACGCGCTCTGCACGGACGACGCGGACCCGGCCGGCATCTACTTCGGGAACCGCAACGGCGAGCTGTACGCCAGCCAGGACGACGGGAACAGCTGGCAGTTGCTGGCCGAGCACCTCCCCGACGTCCTGTGCGTACGGGCCGCCGTACTGAACAGCTAAGACTTGATCCGCTATTCCCGCAGGGATGACGGACTGCAGCCGGGGCGGTTCCTGGGCTGTCCGGCGTGGCCGCCCGAGGGCGGCTCATCCGGGGTCGCTCAGGGCGCTGGTCCGGCATTCGGGGAGCAGAGGCACAACGCAGATGTCGTACTGCCGCGTGATCCGTCGCGGTGGCGGCCCGCCCAGCGGCCGGGCCCTCAGCCGGTGAGACCGCGGGACTCGCGCACGGCCTGTGCCAGCTGGCGTACGGCCGGGTCCTCGGTGGTCCCGGCCAGCCGGTCCGCGTGTCCGGCCAGGCTCCCCAGCGGGACGGCCCCCGGCACCCGCTCCCAGCCCCCGTCGCGCTCGCGCAGGGCGGAGGCGAAGTAGGCCGCCACCGCGGTGACCTGGAAGCGGGTGGACGCCCCGGTCCACACGTCGCCCGACAGGGCCGCCGCCTCGATCCGGCCGGACTCCTCGTGCGGCGCGCGGGTGCGCGGGTCCAGCCAGCGCACCGTCGCCGTCGCCAGGTGTCCGGTGGCGCCGGGGCGCAGCCGCACCGCGTACAGGGCGGTCACGGTGTGGCCGGAGCCGACCTCTCCCCCGTCCACGGTGTCGTTCCTGAAGTCACCGTCGGCGACGCGGCGGTCGTCGTAGCCGATGAGCCGGAACCGTTCGACGGTCTGCGGATCGAAGGCCACCTGCGCCTTGGCGTCGCGGGCCCGCAGCTGCACCTGCGCCGGGAGGTCCTCGCAGAACACCTTGCGGGCGCCCTCCGCGTCGGAGACGTAGGTGGTGTGCCCGTCGCCCCGGTCGGCGAGCTGTTCCATGAAGGCGTCGTTGTACTCGCTGCCGACGCCCACGCCGAACAGGGTGATGCCGTGCTTGGTCCGGGCTTCGCCGATCCGGTTCAGGATGGTGTCGGCGGAGGTGGCGCCGGTGTTGGCCAGGGCGTCGGAGAGCAGGACGACCCGGTTGGTGGCCCCGGGCCGCAGCGACTCGACCGCGACCTCGTACCCGCGGACGACCCCGGCCTCCACGTTGGTCGAGTCGGCGGTGCGCAGCGCTGCGACGACCTCGTGGATCCGGTCGCGGTGGCCCTCGACGCGGGTCATCGGCAGCCGGGTCTGGGCCGCGGCGCTGAAGGTGACGACGGCGACCGAGTCGTCTTCGCGGAGCTGGTCGGTCATCAGCTTCATGGAGCTGCGGACGAGGTCGAGGCGGCCCGGCTCGGCCATGGAACCGGAGACGTCCACGACGAAGGTGAGCGCCGCGGGCGGCCGGGCCTCCGCGCCGTCCGCCCCGCCGTTCCCGACCCGGGTGGCGAGGCCGACGCGGACCAGGGACCAGTTCGCCTCGGTGGTGCGGGCCCCGTCGACGGTGACGGAGAAGCCGTCGCCGTCGGGCTCCCGGTAGTCCTGCCGGAAGCTGTTGACGAACTCCTCGGGGCGCACGGTGGCGGGGTCGGGGAGCTTGCCGTCCGCGAGGGTGCGGCGGGCGTACCCGTAGCTGGCGGTGTCCACGTCGAGCGCGAAGGTGGAGAGGTAATCGGCGGGCGGTGTGGTGGGGCGCCGCCCGTCGCTCTCCCCTTCCGCGCTTTCGGTGCCTTCCCCGCCGGGACGGGTGGCGGACGGCCGCGGTCTGGAGTCGCCGCCCTTCCACTCCCCGTCGGCGGTGCGGTTCGGGCCGCCGCCTCCGCAGCCGGTCAGCAGGAGGCCGCCGGCGAGGAGCGCGGCGGTCAGTCTGCCGTAGGTTCTCCGCCGGGCCGGGCGGCCCCTGCGGGACGGGCCGGGGGTACTGGGCGTGCGGGGCGCGCCGGGCGTGCGGTCCTCGTGGGGCTCCATACCGTCTCCCTCGAACGTCATCGGTGCTGAATGTGACGCCCGGGAGCGGGAGTTGGAGCAATCGAACCTGTTGCGAACAGGTATCGAAGCGACAACGGGCGGCCGGGGAGGCGCCGGAGGCGTGCCGGAATCCGGATGCGGTACGCGGAGCGGGGCTGATATCTCCTGGAGGATGGAACCCATCCTGACGCGACGCCTCGCGCTTCTCCCGTTGGACGCGGATCGGGCCCGGCGGCTGGCCGTCGGGCCACCGGGGCCGCAAGACCGCTACCGCTGGGCCGAGGGCTATCCGGACGACGGGGACCGGGCCGGGGCCGAGCGGTATCTGCGGGTGCTGGCCGCTACGGGCGATCCGGCACCGTACGGGGCGTTCGAGATCCAGCGCCGGTCCGACGGACTGCTGATCGGCGGCGCGGGGTTTCACGGTCCTGCCGACGAGGCGGGCGGAGTGACCGTCGGCTACGGGCTGGTTCCCGCCGTGCGGGGCCGGGGCTACGCCGCCGAGGCCCTGCGGGCCCTGCTGGAGCACGCCCGCGCTCACGGGGCGGTCTCGGTGTCGGGCGACACCGACCGGGAGAACACGGCCTCGCAGCACGTCATGACCGCCGCCGGCATGCTCCCGGCCGGCGAGGACGCGCGGCTGCTGTACTACGCCGTGAGCTGGACACGGGCAGCCGACAGCGGATGATCCCACCCCCTTGGGGGGTATTCATACCGTTTCTTGACAGTTTGCTGTGAATTGGAGTACGGTCACCGTGCCATGAAAGAGAAGCGCGCGTACGAGAGTCCGCTGCGTGCCGGACAGCTTGAGCAGACCCGGCAGCTGATCCTCGCCGCGCTCACCGAGGCCATCGCCGACGAAGGCGTCCAGGAGCTGACCATCCCGCTCGTGGCGGAGCGCGCAGGCGTCGCCGTCCGCACCGTCTACCGGCACTTCCCGACCAGGGAGGCGCTCTTCGCGGCCTGGAGCGGGTGGGCCCAGGAGAATCTGCACGTGCTCCTGCAGTCCTACCCGGACACCCTGGACGGGCTGCGCCGCGTGGCGCCGGAGCTCTACCGCTCGTACGACGAGCACGCGCCACTGATCCTCGCCATGCTGAACTCCAAGGCGGCCCGGCCGCTGCGGGAGCAAGGCCGCAGGCACCGGTTCCACGCGGTGGAGACGGCGCTGGCCGAGCTCACCGCGCAGGCCGACCCGGTAGCCCGCCGCCGCGCGGTCGCCGTGGTGTACCTGCTGGTGAGCGCCCCGGCCTGGCAGGCCATGCGGCTGCAGGCGGGGCTCGACGGGGCGGAGGCCGGCACGGCCGCCGCCTGGGCGGTGCGGGTGCTCACGGACGAGCTGCGGCGAGACCCGGACGGCCCGCTGCGCCACCCGGGCGGATGACCGGCGAGGAGGAGAGCCATGAGCATCACCACGGAACGCACGTTCGCTCCACCGGGGCCGGGTACCTGGTTCCTGGACCCGACCCACTTCACCCGCCCGGTGACCAGGTTCCACGCCGAGATCTTCATCGAGGAGATGCACCGCGGCTTCGGAGAGAGCCTCCGCCGGTACGGGTCGCTGCTCGAACGGCTGGACTGGGCCTTCGTCAACGGCTTCTGCTACTACCATCCCCAGCCGCTGGGAGCCCCGCCGGACGCCACGGACCACCCGCCGAGAGAGGTCTGGGAACGCCTTGCCGCCGATCATCCCGAGATCCGCACCAGGCTCGCGACCAGCGCGACCGTCTTCGAGCGCAAGCTGTGGCGCGAGGACCTGCGCCGCTGGGACGAGGAGGTCAGACCCGGGCTGCAGCGCGAGCGGCGCGAACTGCAGCAGGTCGAGCCCGGTCTCCTCGATACCGGCAGTCTGCTCGCGTACCTCGACCGGTGCCGGGAGCACCAGCGCCGAGCCGGCTACATGCACCACCTGTTCAACATGCCGGCGCTGCTGCCGATGGGCGATCTGCTCGCACACTGCCAGGAGTGGACCGGGCGCACCACCGGCGAGATCCTGGCCCCGCTGGCCGGATCGAGCCCCGACCCGCTGGCGGACCGGGAGGCACTGGCCGAGCTGGCCGCCGCCGTAGCAGCGGACCCCCGGGCGAGCGAGCTGCTCGCCTCCCCGGCGCGACCCCAGGACCTGCTGGCGGCGCTGGGAGCCGTCGCGGGACGTACGAGTACCGCCCTCGCCGAGTACCTGGAGACGGCGGGCTGGCGCCCCGTCAATGGCGAGGACGTGGGCGATCCCTGCGTGGCGGAGTTGCCCGCCGTCGTGCTCGCGGCCATTCGCTCGGCGGTCTCCTCCTCGACGAGGTCCCAGGCGGACGCCCGCACCGACCAGCGCGCCGACGCGGCGGCCGACCTTCGCGACGCCGTACCCGCGCCGCACCGCTCCCGCTTCGACGAGCTGCTCGCCGAGGCGCGGCTGGTCTCCCGGCTGCGCGACGAGCGCGGGTCGTGCGCGGACCTGCCGGCCATCGGCCTCACCCGGCGCGCCATCCTGGCGGCCGGCCGACGGCTCACCGAGCAGGGCCGGATCCACGCGCCCGCCCACCTGGCCGAGGCGGGCTACGCCGAGCTGCGCGACCTGGTCCGTACGGGCTCCGGGCCCGACGCCGCAGAACTCGCCGCCCGGGCGCACTACCGCGACCACGCCCGGTACGCGGACGCGCCGCCGATGCTGGGTCCGCCGCCGGGCGACCCGCTGCCGCCCGATTGGCTGCCGCCCGCCGCGGCACGCCTGGAACGCGCCCTCGGGGCCGTCGTCCTCGCCATGTTCAGCAGCCCGGCGGCCAGGACCGAGGGGCGGACCGTACACGGGCTCGGCGCGAGCCCGGGCGTGTACGAGGGCACGGCACGGGTGATCAGCGGCGTGCCCGAGTTCGACCGCATCCAGCCCGGCGACGTCCTGGTCACCGGCGCGACCACCACGGCCTTCAACATCGTCCTGCCGCTGCTCGGCGCGATCGTCACCGATCGCGGCGGGGCGCTCTCCCACGCAGCCATCGTCGCCCGGGAGTTCGCCATCCCCGGCGTCGTCGGATGCACGGATGCCACGGCGGTGATACCCGACGGCGCCCGGGTGCGGGTCGACGGCCGGGCCGGAGAGGCGGCGGTGGTCCGATGACGGTTCCGCTGTCGCCGAGCACGTGGTCCGCCCCCGTGCCGCTCCGCCTGGCCACCGACGAGAGCCGGTACGGCGGCAAGTCCTCGCAGCTCGCGGTCGCCGCCCGGGCTGGTCTACCGGTACCGGAGGGAATCGCCCTGGAATGGCTGTTCGTCGACGCCGTCGCAGCAGGCGACGACGAGGCGCTCGCCGCCCTGCACGTGTCGACCGCCGACTTGCGGGGCGGCGCTCTGGCCGTGCGTTCATCGGCGCTGGGCGAGGACTCGGCTGCGGCGAGCTTCGCCGGACAGCACCTCACCTGCCTCAACGTACGGGGTCCGGACGGGTTGACGGAGGCGGTCCGCAGGGTGAGGGATTCTGCGCACTCGGACGCCGCGCTCGCCTACCGTGAGCGGCTCGGGCTGCCCGGCCGGGCCAGAGTGGCAGTGGTGGTACAGGAGTTGGTGGTACCGGAGTGCGCCGGAGTCCTGTTCTCCCGAGACCCCCTCGACGGCTCCGACGTCCTGGTGATCGAGGCGAGTTGGGGCCTGGGAGAAGCCGTGGTCAGCGGCTTGGTCGTGCCGGATCACTACCGGGTCCGCCGCGACGGCCGGGTGATCGAGCGCACGGCGGGCATGAAGGACCTGGCCGTGGAGCCCGCGCCGGCCGGCGGAACGAGCCAGATCCCCGTCCCCGCCGACCGAATCCACCGGCTCTGCCTCGACGAGACGCGGTTGGAGAGCCTGCGGGAACTCACCGCCCGCTGCGAGCAGGTCTTCGGCGGGACGCAGGACCTGGAGTGGGCCTTCGCCGCCGACCGTCTCCGCCTGCTCCAGCGCCGGCCGATGACCGGGGCGGTGCCCCAGCACTGACCGAGGTGCCCCGCGCGTGCGAGCGGTGGCTGCGGGCGGCGGACTGGGCCAGTAGAGTGATCGATCGTGGCAGCACGACCGTTGAACGAGATCGTCGAGCCGGGCTGGGCCCGGGCTCTGGAGCCGGTGGCGGCGCAGATCGCCGCGATGGGCGACTTCCTGCGCGCGGAGATCGCGGCGGGCAGGACCTACGTCCCCGCGGGCGCGAACGTGCTGCGCGCGTTCCAGCAGCCCTTCGACGAGGTGAAGGTGCTGATCGTCGGGCAGGATCCGTACCCGACGCCGGGGCACGCGATCGGCCTCTCCTTCTCCGTGGCCCCCGAGGTCAGCCCGTGGCCTCCGAGCCTCGACAACATCTTCCGCGAACTGCACGCCGATCTCGGCACGGGCAAGCCCCGGAACGGGGACCTGACCCCGTGGACCCGGCAGGGCGTCCTGTTGCTGAACCGCTCGCTCACCACCGCCCCGCGCAAGCCCAACGCCCATCGCGGCAAGGGCTGGGAGGCGGTGACCGAACAGGCCATCCGCGCGCTCGCGGCTCGTGGCAAGCCCTTGGTGTCGGTGCTGTGGGGGCGCGAGGCGCGCAACCTCCGGCCGCTGCTGGGCGAGCTGCCGGCCGTGGAGTCGGTGCATCCCTCCCCGATGTCCGCGGACAACGGGTTCTTCGGGTCCAGGCCGTTCAGCAGGACGAACGACCTGCTGGTCCGCCAGGGCGCGCAGCCCGTGGACTGGCGGCTTCCCTCCGCGGGGTGACCGAAGAGCTGATCCGTATCTGACATTCCGCGGATAAATACGGACAGATGCCGCCGGAGAAGGCCCTGCCCGAACACCCGGTTTCGATAAACCAGTAGCATGCGGCGCCATGAGCTCCCCCACTGGGCCCGCAAATGGCCTGCCCGTACGAATGCCGCGACCCCGCCAGACCGGACGGCACCGCCGGCCCGAGCCCGCGGTGGCGCCCGAGGGCGCGCCCGCGCTGGTGCTCGCCGTGCCCGGTGCCCCTTCGGCCGCCTCGCGGGGGCTCGCGGAAGAGATCATCAGCATCGGCCGCTCCGAGCTGCCGGGCCTGGACGCCCGGGTCGGTTTCCTCGACGGTGACGACTCCTCCGAGTTCCCGTCCCTGTCGGGCGTGCTGACCGCCGTCGCCCGCGACCGCGCCGCGCGCGCGGAGTCCGCCCGCGCCGCCGGGCAGGACGTGCCCGCGCCGACCGGCCCGGACGCCGTGGTCGTGCCCTTGCTGGCCGGCCCCGACGGGGGTCTGCTGCGCCGCGTGCGCCAGGCCCTGATGGATTCCTCGGCCGCCGCCGAGCTGGCCGACCCGCTCGGCCCGCACCCGCTGCTCGCCGAGGCGCTGCACGTGCGACTGTCCGAGGCCGGCCTCGCCCGCGCCGACCGGGCCAGGCTCTTCAGCGTGACCACGGCCGCCGACGGCATCGTCCTGGCCACCACCGGCGGCGAGGAGGCCGTGCAGGCCGCGGGCATCACCGGCATGCTGCTGGCCGCCCGTCTCGCCGTGCCGGTGATGGCCGCCGCGCTGGACGAGGAGGGTTCGGTGGCCGCCATCGCCGACCAGCTCCGCCGCGAGGGTTCGACGCAGCTGGCGCTGGCCCCGTACCTGATCGGCCCGGAGGTCGCCGAGGGACTCCTCGACACCGCTTGCAAGGAGGCCGGCTGCAGCGCCGCCGACGTGCTCGGCGCGTACCCCGCGCTCGGCAAGCTGGCCGTCGCGCAGTACTCCGCCGCCCTCGGCATCACCCACGGCGCCGCCGCCCACTGACCCCCCGCTCATGCCGTACGTACGAGGGCCCGCGCCCCGGACTGTTCTGAATCGAACGAGCCGGGGCGCGGGCCCTCGTACGTACGGCGGTACGGCGCCGGCCGACGTCTCAGCCGAAGACCACGCAGGTGGCGGCGGGTACGGCCACCGATCCGGCCCGGTGCGGCTCGCCGGTCAGGGGGTCCACGTCGAACCAGGTGACGTCGCCGGAGCGCTCGTTGGCCGCGTAGAGCCTGCGCCCCGACGGGTCGGCGGCGAGATCGCGCGGCCAACTGCCCCCGCAGGGCACGGTGCCCGTGAGCTGCGGCTTCTCCGCGCCGTCGGCGAGGGAGAGGGTGGCGATGGTGTCGGCTCCGCGGACGGCCGCCCAGAGGAAACGGCCGTCGGCGGAGGCCACGACCGCCGAGGGGTAGGCCGCTGGGGCCCCTGGAGCACCCGTGGAGGCTACCGGAACCTCGGCGACCGGTTCCAGCTCACCCGACCCCCCGTTCCAGCGGCAGACGGTCAGCTGCGGCTCCAGCTCGTGCAGTACGTAGACCACTTCGCCGGAGGGGTGGAAGGCGAGGTGCCGGGGGCCGGTCCCGGCGCGCAGCGCGGCCTCGGCGTGCAGGGCCGGGGCTCCGGTGGCCGGGTCGAGCGCGCAGACCCGTACCGAGTCGGTGCCGAGGTCGACGCTGAGCACCCAGCGGCCGCCGGGAGCGGGCAGCACCTGGTGGGCGTGCGGGCCCCGCTGGCGGCCGGAGTCGGGGCCGGAGCCCTGGTGGGCCAGTACGGCGGCGGGCTCCCCGATCGAGCCGTCGGCGGCGAGCGGGAGGCTGCTGACGCTGCCCGAGGTGTAGTTGGCGGTCAGCAGCCGGCGCCCGGCCACGCTGAGGTGGGTGGGGCCGGAGCCGCCGACGGGGACGGCCGAACCGAGGGGGACGAGCCCCGCGGCGGTGGTCCGGAAGGCGCCCACGGCGCCCTCTTCTGCCTCGCTCACGGCGTACAGCACGCCGGTGGCGGGGTCGTGGGCCAGGTACGAGGGGTCCGCGACGGCGTCCGTGACCGAGAGCGGGGTCAGCGCTCCGGTGGCCGGATCCACGGCCGCGGTGGTGACACCGCGGCCGCCCCCCGAGGTGAACGAGCCGATCCAGGCCAGGTGTTCGCCGCCGTGGGCGGTACGGTCCGTACTGCCCACACCACTGTCCGCGTCGCCCACGGGAGGCCCCTCTCCGCCGTTCCGGATCCGTTCGTGAGCGACGGTAACAGAAGGTCTAGACCAAATCCCGCCCTTGGGCCCGTTCCTGGGCGCCGGGGTGATGGACGTAGGCGGTCGAACTCGGCCGGTCCTCGTAGGTGCGGTGGAAGACCGGGGTCGCCGACCCGGAGATGGGCGGCACGATCCAGGACCAGTCCGCGCCCACGTCACGGCCCTTGCGCTCCTCCTTCTCCAGGTGGGTCAAGAAGCGCCGGGACTCCGTGTGGTGGTCGGCGATGGTGACCTTGGCCCGGTCGAAGGAGTGCAGCACCGCCCGGTTGAGCTCGACGAGCGCGCGGTCCTTCCAGAGGGAACGGTCGCTGGCGGTGTCGAGGCCCATGCGGCGGGCGACCGCGGGCAGCAGGTTGTAGCGGTCGGTGTCGGCGAGGTTCCGGGCGCCGATCTCGGTGCCCATGTACCAGCCGTTGAAGGGCGCCGCCGGGTAGTGGATGCCGCCGATCTCCAGGCACATGTTGGAGATCGCGGGTACGGCGTGCCAGCGCAGGCCCCAGTCCGACCAGCCGTCACCGCCCGCCGCTCCGTCGGGGTGCTCGATGGGCACCTCCAGCACCGCGTCCGGGGGGACGTCGAACCAGCGGGGTTTGTCGTCGACCCCCTGCACGACCAGCGGAAGGAGGTCGAAGGGGGTGCCGGGACCGCGGGACCAGCCCAGCGCGAGCAACGCGCTCGTGAGCTCGGCGTTGCGGGCGTCGCCGACGGTTATCGAGGGGTGGTCGCCGTAGCCGGCGTACCGGACCAGTTGCTCGCTCCAGATGACCGGGCCGGGACGGTCCGGGGCGTCGGGGGCGAAGACCGTGATGGTGGGCCGGACCCGGCCGCCGTTGGTGGCCTCGCGCAGGTGCTCGAAGCACTCCTCCGCGATCCCGTCGGCGTCGCTGAGCCCGCGGCGGTCGCGGACGCGCAGCGAGTTCCAGTACAGCCTGCCTATGCAGCGGTTGCTGTTGCGCCACGCGACGCGGGCGCCGTGCTCCAGTTCCTCGGGAGTGTGCCGGTACGTGTCCGTCTCGGCGAGCTCGGCCCGTACGGCGGCGAGCCGCTCGCGCGGATCACCCGCGTGCGGGTTCTCCCTGTGGAACATTCGGATGAACTCCTCGGCCGCTTCCCACACCTGAGCGGTGCCGGCGCGCTGTTGAAGTATTTCCATTCCGGGCGGTTACCCCCTGTCCGACCAGGTCCACCCCGCGCGCCGTGGAGCGGCGCCATGCCGGATGAATGTGCAATGAACAATCACCCGTTGTACACGTCGCAGGTCAGCGGCATGCGGAAGGCGCGCCCGGAACACTCCTCCGTGTGATCTTCATCGATCGGCCTGCGGACGGGACTTGGGGAGACGTACCATCCGCGGCAGCACGAGACCGCCGGGGTCAGGCTCCCACCAGCGGCGGGCGTGTCGCACTGCGCAGCGGTCCGTCGAGCTGTGCGAGGACCCGCTCCAGACCGTGCAGATGGGCCAGTGCGGGCTCCGAGGCGGCCCGCGCGGGGTTCAGCGCCGCGGCGGCCGACCGGTGCTCCGCCTCCGTGGCGCGTTCCGCTTCCGGCGTCAGCAAGGCTTCCACGGCGGCCTCCACGCGCCAGCACGCCGCCGCGAGCCGGGCGTCGTGGCTCGCGTCCGGGTCCGCCGCCACGGAGACCAGCCCGCGGACTTCCGCGGCGCACTCGTCGAGCAGCGCGAGCACCCGGCGGGCCCTGGCCTTGCGGCCGCGGTAGGGGCTCAGCGGGTGGACGAGCGGAGCCAGGGAGAGCCGTACCCGGCCCAGGAACAGCTCGAGCTCCGCGGCGTGCGGCGCGGGGTCGGCGACCGGGGAGCCGGCGAGCCGGGCCGCGGCCTCGGCCGTGCAGGTGCGGACGCAGCGCAGCGCGCGCTGGATCCACATGTCGTTGGTCGCGTGCGTGGTCACCGGGAGCACCAGGATCACGGCCAGCCCGGCGCACACCGCGCCGACGGCCGTCTGCTCCAGGCGCAGGACGAGCAGCCCGGGATCGAGTACGCCCAGCAGTCCGTAGAGCAGGCCGGCCATCACCGTCACGGCCAGCATCATCCAGCTGTAGGACACGGCGGCGGTGTAGAAGATCCCGAAGACGCAGAGAGCCACCAGGACGGCCGTGGGCGCCGGCGCCCCGTTCAGCGGGATGGCTATCAGCAGGCCCGCGCCGATCCCGAACACCGTGCCGAGGACCCGGCGGAAGCCTCGGACCAGGGTCTCGCCGCGCGAGGCGGTGTTGACGAAGATCCACCAGGCGGTGCCGACCGCCCAGTACCAGCGGTCCTGCGACAGGGTCTGGCCGATGCCCAGCGCGACCGCACAGGCGGCGGTGGCCTGGAAGGCCTGGCGGGTGGTCGGGCGGGCCAGCCCGGTCCCGGGCGGCGCGGGCGGTACGGCGGCGGGCGGAACGCGCCGCTCGATCGGCCACAGCACGAACCGTACGGCGGCGGCCGAGAGGAGGGCCAGTGCGACGGCCGCGTAGAGCTCGGGCAGCTGCCCGGGCCGCGCGTGCAGGAACTGCGTGACGAAGAAGTTCATGAACGCGAAGATCCCGAGGGCGTGGCCGCGCACCCCCCACCTGCGGGCGTAGACGCCGGCGAACACCACGGCGACGAACACCGCGTCACGGGCGAGCGGTACGCCGTGCAGGGTGGTGGCCAGGGCCAGCACGGGGAATCCGGCGGCGGGCAGCAGGGCGGTGGTCACCCGCTGGGCGCGCACCGTCGAGTCGGTCACGGTGAAGAGGGCGAGCAGGGCCGCCAGTCCCCCGGTGATCGACGCGACGAGGGAGAGCCCGCAGAGCTCGGCCACGGCCACGGCGAGAGCGACGCCGATGACGGCCCTCGCGGCGTTCCTGAGTCTTGCGCGCCCCGGATCCGGAGCCACGAACATCCTCTTCACGGCGGTGTGCCGCCCCCCTTGCGATGGAGCACGCCGGACCCGCTCGCGCCCGGGGGTGGTGGGCGGCACACGGGCACGGCGAAGGCGCCACGGTCCGGAGCGGCCTCGTTGCCGTCCGGCGCTGCGTGGCGCCGTAGATACATGGATAGGACACAGATAAGCATCCACAGGGGCAATGGCTCAACTCGGCCCGCCCTGGATGGGCCATTGGCACAGGCCGGAGCGGCGATCTTCGGCCATGGGAAGGCCAACGGACCCGGGCGGCGCGGTCAGTCCCCGGAGACGTGCTCGGTCGGGACGCACAGCACCGGGACCGGGGAGAGGTGCAGGAGCTTGTGCGGAGTGGATCCGAGCAGGGCGCCTCGGATCGGGCTGTCGCCCCAGCTCCCCACGATGATCACCCGGGCGTCGTGCCGTTCGGCGGCGTCGAGCAGCGCCTGGGCCGGTTTCGCGTCGGCCACCTCGACCGTGGACGGCACTCCCGCCTCGTCGGCGGCTTCCACCGCCCGGGCGAGCGCGCTGCGGCCGGCCTCCAGGACGGCCTCCCGGTGTGCGCGGTACTCCTCGCCGGTGGGGCCCGGGGCGGCTGCCCCGTAGACGAGGACGAGCGGCTCGCCGAAGGCGGTGGCCACCTCCAGGGCCACCCGCAGGGCGCGCTCGGCGCCGGGCGACTCGTCGTACCCGAGGACGACGGACATCGGGGCTCCTCTCGGCCGGCCTGCGGTCGGTGCTGCGGGGCTGCTGGAGGCGGGATGCGGGACGCGGAACTGAGGAACTGCGGGGCGGAGGAACTGCGGAACGCGGCGTTCAGGGCTTCGGAACGTCAGGTCTTCGGGGCTTCTTGGCCGCGTGGACGAGGGCCGGGTCGGCGACGCCGCGCCGCTCCTGCCAGAAGCGGCCGTCCCTGATCCGCCAGAAGCACATGACGAGCACGCCGACGACGGCGATGCCGATCCCGATGACCAGCGGCGGGCCGAGGCCGAACCAGGAGACGCCGCCCGCCGAGTTCTCCGGGTCGGACATGTCGTCGACCGACTGCACGAGCAGCCAGGCCAGCAGCCCGGCGCCAAGCACCGGGCCGAGGCCGATCAGCAGGAAGTTGTGCACGCTCTCCAGCAGGTGGCGCCGGTAGTAGACGGCGCAGGCCAGGCCGGTGAGGGCGTAGTAGAAGGAGATCAGCAGGGAGAGGGCGGTCAGGGAGTCCAGGAGGGCGTTCTCGCTGATCTGGTTGACGGCGAGGTACCAGGCGATGGCGATGCCCGCCACCCACCAGGTGCTCACGTCCGGGGTCCGGAAGCGGGGGTGGATGTGCGACAGGTTCGGCGGCAGCGCGTGCCGGCGGGCCATGGACAGGGCGGTACGGGAGGCCGGGATGATCGTGGTCTGGGTGGAGGCGAGCGCGGAGGTGCAGACGGCGAGCAGCACGACCCAGTCCCAGCCGCCCATGACCTCGTGCGCGAGGACCGCGAAGACGGCCTCCTCCTCGCCGGCGTTCTCGGCGAGGAACTGCGTCCCGGCGTAGCCGACGACCGCGAAGCCGACGGACAGGTACGTCACCAGCAGGACCACGGTGGACCAGATGCCGGCTTTGCCCGGTGCGGTGGCCGAGTTCTCGACCTCCTCGGTGAGGTTGACCGCCGACTCCCAGCCCCAGTAGATGAACACGCCCAGCAGCAGGCCGCCGGTGAGGGCGGCGCCGCCGGCTCCGAAGGGGTTGAGCCACTCGAGCGCGGGTCTGGTGCCGTCGAGGCTGCTGGTGCCGGCGTAGACGCGGTAGAGGGCGACCACGGCGAAGACCAGCAGGCAGAAGACCTGGGCGAGGATCAGGACGTCCTGGAGCCGGGCCGACATCTCGGTGCCGATGACGCAGACGGCCGTCATGGCCAGGATCACGACGACGGTCAGGGTCTGGCGCAGTGCCTCGTTCGCCGCCCAGCCGTCGAGTCCGGCGGCGAGCAGTCCGAAGTGGACGGCGACGTCGGCCAGCGAGCCGATGACGAGGACTCCGGTCATCGCGATGGCCCAGCCGCCGAGCCAGCCCGCCCAGGGGCCCATGGCGCGCGTCACCCACGAGAAGGTGGTCCCGCAGTCCTGGTCGACCTTGTTGAGGTAGTAGAAGGCGGCGGCGATCAGCAGCATCGGGACGAAGGAGGCCAGCATGACGCCGGGCGCGTAGATGCCGACGAGCGCGACGATCGGCCCGATGACCGCGGCCAGGGAGTAGGCGGGCGAGGTCGAGTTCAGGCCGATGACGAGGGCGTCGAGGAAGCCGATCGCGTTGGCCTTGAGCCCCGGTTCCACGTCGGCGGGGTCCGTGACGGCCCTCGCTGCCGGTTCCGGCGCCGGAACCGGTTCCGGGGGCTCAGGGGGCATGCCGTCCGAGCCATGGTGGGCCATGTACGCATCGTCACGCAGACGCGGCCGGCGCGCGAGGCGGGGCCGTCACGCGAGCGTCAGGGGCGGGTGTTCCACCCCGCGACGACGGGCAGGCCGTGCTCCGTGGACAGCATGCTGAAGGTGCCCGTACGGAGCAGGAAGAGGCGTCCGGCCTCGGGCGGCAGACCGAGGTAGCGGGCGGTCAGCACCCGCAGCAGGTGCGCGTGGGCCACCAGGACGACGTTGCCGCCGTCGGCGCGCAGTACCTCGGCCACCCGGGCGAGCACCCGGTCCGCGCGGGCGCCGACCTGGGCGGCGTTCTCGCCGGGGTGCTCCTCGTCGCCGGGTGGTACCCCGTCGGTCCACAGGGACCAGTCGGGGCGCTCGCGCAGGATCTCGGCCGTGGTGATGCCCTCGTAGCCGCCGTAGTCCCACTCGTACAGGTCGGGGTCGGTCGCGGCGCCGGTCAGGCCGGCGAGCTCGGCGGTGGCGGCGGCCCTGCGCAGCGGGCTGGTCAGGACCAGGGCGGGGCTGCGGTCGCGGAAGTACGGGAAGAGCGAGATGGCCTCCTCGACCCCGCGCGGGGTCAGCGGGACGTCGGTGCGGCCCGTGTGCCGTCCGGCCGCGCTCCAGGCGGTCTCGCCGTGCCTCACCAGCAGCAGATCGCTCACCCTTCGGACCCTAGTGCCTGCGCCATCGGGGCGCAGTCCCTGAGGGGCCGCGCCCCGTGGTGTGTCCGCCCGCTGTGCGCGCGTCGGGAATCGATGCGCAAGCGGCGTGACCCAGCAGGTCTTCCTCGCCGCGTGGCGGGGCCGCGGCGGGTACCGGCCCGGGCCGGGCGGCCTCGGGGCCTGGCTGACCGGCATCACCCGGCATCACCCGGCACAAGGTGGCCGACGTCCTGCGGCATTCCCTGGCCCCTTCCCTGGAGCATTCGCCGGTGCATTCGCCGGAGCCCGGAGTGCCGCAACAGTTTCGATGACGGCCAGCCCCGAGCGGAGTCCGAACAGCCGCTCGGTGCGGGCGGACTGTGCCTAGCAGCAGCGCCGCGTGGCCGCGGGCGCCGCGCGGGCCCCACTCGATGCCCGCCACCGCCCTCGCCAGCGCGGCGTCCGCGGTCGTACGGGACTGCGCCCACAGGACGACGGCCCGCGGACCCGTCCGCCGGACGGCCTCGCACAGGGCGTCGGCTGGCAGGGCCGCTCCGAACATCCGCACCGGCAGGGCCCGTTCACCGAGGGCGGCGGCCAGCGCTTCCATCGGGAGGCTGTGCTGCTCCCCGGGCGCGCAGGCCAGGAGCACGGGCGGGGCCGGGAGCGGATCCGGGGCGGGCCGGATCCGGTGCAGGGCAGGGCAGGGCAGGGCAGGGCAGGGCAGGGCAGCGGAGACGTACCAGGACAGCAGGTGTTCGACCTCGACGTAACGCTCCCCGGCCGAGGCCCACTTGCGGCCCACCGCGTGCAGGGTCGGCTCGGTCACCTCCTCCCAGGCGGTGACCGGCCCCAGCTCCGCGAGCACGGCCGCCAGCAGGTCCTCCACGGCCGGCGCGTCCAGCCGTACGGCGGCCCGCGCGAGCCCCCTGCACTCCGGGCGGACGTCCCCGAGGCGCAGCGCGCGGGGCCCTCCGGGGGTCGGGCCGGGGCGGGCCGTCACCCCGGTCCCGGGCGTCCTGCGGAGTCCGGCTCCGGCCCGTCCGCGGAATCCGTCCCTGTCCCGCGGCCCCTGCGGAAGCGGTCCAGGCCGTCGGCGAGGCCGACCACCGGGTCGGGGTAGTCGTAGCGAGCCCGTTCCAGGCCCGGGAGCCGCCAGGGCTCGTGCACGCGCGGTGCGGGGAGACCGGCCAGTTCGGGGACCCAGTGGTGGACGTAGCCTCCGTCGGGGTCGTAACGCAGGCCCTGGCGCACCGGGTTGAGGACCCGGTTGGGTCGGGTGTCGGTGCCCGTGCCCGCCACCCACTGCCAGTTGAGCTGGTTGTTGGCGAGGTCCCCGTCGACGAGGAGTTCCATGAAGTGGCGGGCTCCGACGCGCCAGTCGACGTACAGGGTCTTGGTCAGGAAGCTCGCGACCAGCAGCCGGCCGCGGTTGTGCATCCAGCCCTCGTGGGCCAGTTGGCGCATCGCCGCGTCGACGACCGGGTAGCCGGTGCGGCCCTCCTTCCAGGCCCGGGTCTCCTCCTCGGCGGCGGGGCCGGTGCGCCAGCGGTCGCCGCGGTCCCGGTAGTCCTCGACGGCGGCCTCGGGCCTGGCCGCGAGCACCTGGTGGTGGAAGTCGCGCCAGCACAACTGCCGTACGAAGGCCTCCGCGCCGGGGCCGCCGGCGGCGCGGGCGCGGTGGACGGACTCGGTGGGCGAGAGCGTGCCGAAGTGCAGGTGCGGGGAGAGCCGGGAGGTGGCGTCGCCGGCCAGGTCGTCGTGGGTCTCGCCGTAGCGGTCGATCCCGGAGCGCAGCCACCGGGTCATCAGCCGGCGCGCCTCGGGCTCCCCTCCGGCGGCGAGGCCCGGGGAGGTGCCGGTGACGGCGGCCCGCTCGGGCAGGGGTTCGGAGCGGATCGCATCGGGCACCGGGACGGCGCGGGGCGCGGGGGCGGCGGCGCGCAGGGGGTACTCCGACCAGTGGCGGTGGTACGGCGTGAAGACGGCGAAGTGGTCGGAGGCGGTGGACCCGGCGGGGGTGACGGCCCCGGGGGCGACCGCGGTGATCACCGCGTCGTGGACGTGGAACCGCCGCCCCTCGGCTTCGAGGGCCCCCCGCAGCCGCTCCTCACGCGCGTGGGCGTAGGCGCTGACCCCGGCCG
Organism: Streptomyces sp. GL_148; assembly: GCF_057834205.1. NCBI lineage: Bacteria > Bacillati > Actinomycetota > Actinomycetes > Kitasatosporales > Streptomycetaceae > Streptomyces > Streptomyces sp. GL_148. The sequence continues at coordinate 1,030,414 of NZ_CM174396.1, forward strand.
CCATGTGCACCTCGTCGGCGTCGGCCTCCCGTACCAGGGCCATGGTTGCGGCGACCGGGTCGCCGGACCGCACGACGAGACGGCCGCCCCTGGAGCGCAGCCCGGCGTCGAGACCGGCGAGGCAGTCGGCGAGGAAGGCGAGCCGGTTGGGCGGGGCGGCGACCGCCGGGTCGCGCACGAAGAGCGGCACCACCTGCTCGGAAGACGACAGGGCGGCCCGCAGCGGCGGATGGTCGTGCAGCCGCAGGTCGGAGGTGTAGAGGACCACCGCGACGTTCATGGGTTTCGCTCCGCGTGGGGGGATGGGGGACATGGGTACGGGGTGTCGTGGGGTACTTCGCCCGCGGCCCCGCTCCCGGAGGCGATGGCGCTGCCGCTTGGTGGCCCGGGTTCGTCCCGCCCGGCCTCCGCACCCGCCGGGAGCCGTTGGCGGCACGCTTCCGTAGCGCGGCGGCCAGCGGCCTCTGATCCCCGGCCCACGAAGTTACACCGCACCCTCGTCGGCGTCGTCCGCGCGCTCGGCCGCGCGGGCGATGTTGCGTGCCATGCCGCCGAAGACGACGGCGTGGAACGGTGACACGCTCCACCAGTACAGGTGGCCCAGCAGGCCGTGCGGATGGAACAGGGCCCGCTGGCGGTAGCGGGATCCAGCCTCCCCCGGGGACGGCGGATCGGCGTGCAGTTCCAGCCAGGCCAGCCCCGGCAGCCGCATTTCGGCGCGCAGCCGCAGCAGCCGGCCCGGTTCGATCTCCTCCACCCGCCAGAAGTCCAGCGAGTCGCCCACCCGCAGCCGCGCCGCGTCCCGGCGGCCGCGCCGGATGCCGACCCCGCCGACGAGCCGGTCCAGCCAGCCCCGTACGGCCCAGGCCAGCGGGAAGGAGTACCAGCCGTTCTCCCCGCCGATGCCCTCCACCACCCGCCACAGCGCGGCCGTCGGGGCCTCGACGGTCAGCTCCCGATGGTCGGTGTAGAGGCTGCCGCCCGCCCAGTCGGGGTCGGTGGGCAGCGGGTCGCTCGGCGTGCCCGGGACGGCGGCGGAGGACCAGCGGGTGGTCACCCGGGCCTCGCGGATCCGCCGCAGGGCCAGCGCGAGGGCCTCGTCGAAGCCGATGGGCGCGCCCAGCGGGTCCGGGACGTGGACGGCGATGTCGTGCTCCGCGCACACCACCTCGTGCCGCAGGGATTCGGCGAGCGGCCGGGCCAGCGCCCTCGGCACGGGGGTGACCAGGCCGATCCAGTGGCTGGACAGCCGCGGGGTGAGCATCGGAACCCGCAGGATCAGGCGGGCGGGGAGCCGCGCGACGGCGGCGTAGCGGCGCATCATCTCCTCGTACGAGAGCACGTCGGGCCCCCCGATGTCGAAGGCCCGGTTCACCTCGGGCGGCATGCCGGCGCTGCCGACGAGGTAGCGCAGCACGTCGCGGACGGCGATGGGCTGGCAGCGGGTGCCGACCCAGCTGGGGGTGACCATGACGGGCAGCCGTTCGGTCAGGTAGCGCAGCATCTCGAAGGAGGCGGACCCGGACCCGATGACGACGGCGGCGCGCAGGACGGTCGCCGGGACGGCTCCGGCGAGGAAGACCTCCCCGACTTCGGCGCGGGAGCGCAGGTGCGGTGAGAGGGACCGGACGGGGATGTCGGCCGGGGTGAGGCCGCCGAGGTAGACGATGCGGCCGACGCCTGCGGCGCGGGCCTCGTCCGCGAAGGCCCGGGCGGCGTCCCGGTCGCGTTCCTCGAAGCGGGATCCGGTGCCGAGGGAGTGCACGAGGTAGTAGGCGACGTCGATGCCGTCCATCGCCCCGGCGAGGGACGAGGGGTCGGTGACGTCTCCCCGGACGATCTCGGCGTCCCCGGCCCAGGGGTGGTCGCGCAGTTTTTCCGGGGTGCGGGCCAGGCAGCGGACCCGGTGCCCGGCGTCCAGGAGTTCGGGTACGAGGCGTCCGCCGATGTATCCGGTGGCCCCGGTGACCAGGCAGTTCTTGCCCGTCATGGCTGTCTCCGCTCCTCGCGCACTGTTCTTCGATACCTCCGCCCCCTCCCTGCGATTCTCCGTGGCGCGCCGGATCGGATGCGGGATTCCCCCGTACGGCACATCCAAGACCCCCCTCGGCTCCGAAGAAGGGGTGCCGGGGTGCCCCGGAGGACGGGGTGAAGAGGGGGGAACGCGATGGCCGAGCGAGGGGCGCCGCAGGTCACGGGGGGTTTGATCGGGTACGTGCTGGTATCGGGCACGCGTTGGTACAGTCGCGGCATGGCGGTGGACGAGCTCGACACACGGATCCTGCGCCTGCTGATCGAGCAGCCGCGCACCAGCATCCGGGAGTACGCCCGGATCCTCGGCGTCGCGCGCGGCACCCTCCAGGCCCGGCTGGACCGGCTGGAGCGCACCGGGGTGATCACCGGGACCGGGCCCGTACTCTCCCCCGCCGCGCTCGGGCATCCCGTCCTGGCCTTCGTGCACATCGAGGTCACCCAGGGGCACCTGGACGAAGTCGGCGACGCGCTGGCCTCCGTACCGGAGATCATCGAGGCCTTCTCCATCACCGGCGGCGGGGACCTGCTGACCAGGGTGGCCGCCCGGGACAACGCGCATCTCGAGGACGTCATCCAGAGGCTGATCCGGCTGCCCGGCGTGGTGCGCACCCGGACGGAGGTCGCGCTGCGCGAGCGGGTGCCGCACCGGCTCCTCCCGCTGGTCGAGTCCGTCGGACGGGCCGCACGCAAACCCTGACAAGATGGTCCGGACAGGTACAGGACAGGCACCGGCAGGACGGGCACTACGGATGATCTCCGTCATATTCGATCTCGACGGCACCCTCGTGGACAGCGAGCCGAACTACTACGAGTCGGGGCGGCGCACGCTGGAGCGCCACGGGGTCCCCGCTTTCACCTGGGAGCAGCACTCCCGGTACATCGGCATCGGCACCCTGGAAACCCTGGAGATCCTCCGGGACGAGTACGGGATCGCGGCCCCGGTGGAGCAACTGCTCGCCGAGCAGAACGCCGCCTACCTGGAGCTCGCCCGTACCCACACCGAGGCCTATCCCGAGATGCGCGCGTTCGTGCGGCGGCTGCACTGCGAGGGCGTCCCGATGGCGGTGGCCTCCGGTTCCTCGCGCGAGGCGATCGACGCGGTCCTGGCGGGCACCGGGCTGGACGCGCTGCTGACCACGGTGGTCTCCGCCGAGGAGGTCGCGCAGGGCAAGCCCGCCCCGGACGTGTTCCTGGAGGCGGCGCGCCGGCTGGGCGCGGACCCCGCCGACTGCGTGGTCGTCGAGGACGCGGCGCCGGGCGCCCTGGCCGCGCATGCGGCGGGCATGCGGTGCGTGGCGGTCCCGTACGTGGCGGCCACCGCCGACGACCCGGCCTTCGCGGCGGCCGGGCTCCTCTTCCCCTCCGGGCAGCGGGAGTTCAGCGCGGAGAGCGCCTACACCTGGCTCACCGCCGCGCAAGCGGCCTGAGCCGTCCGGACGCCCCGGGGTCGGCGCTTCTGCGGCCACCCGGCGTTCCACGGATGCTCTGGCGTCCTGGGGGCGGCGCTGTCACCATGCCCGGGTGACCGCCACCCTGCTGCCCCCGGGCTCCGAGCGCGGACCGCGCCGCTGGCCCCTGGTGGGGAACCTCCCCGCCTTCGCCCGCGATCCGCTGGCCTTCTTCGAGTCGCTGCGCGACGAGTACGGGGACTGGGTGCCCTGGGCGCTCGGCCCGCAGCGCAACATCCTGGTCTCGCGGCCGGAGCACGCCGGTGAACTGCTCGGCGCCGTGGAGTCCACTTTCAGTCCCACCGAACTGGGCTGGGCCTTCCGCCAGTTGCTCGGCAACGGGGTGGTCGTCGCCACCGGCGAGGACTGGCGGCGCAAGCGCGCACTGGTCCAGCCCTCGGTGCGCCCGCGCCAAGTGCGCGCGTACGCGGGCACGATGGTGGAATGCGCCGACGCGCTGGTCTGCGGCTGGGGCGACGGCGCGCGGATCGACGTGCACCGCGAGATGGCCGGACTCACCCAACGGATCGCGGTCCGCACCCTGTTCGGGAGCGACGCCGCCGGCCGGGAGGCGCCGATCAGCGCGGCCATGGCCACCGCGCAGCGCGAACTCGGCGCCGAGTTCCGGGGCGTGACGATGTTCCTGCCGCCGTGGGTGCAGACTCCGGGGAGGCGCCGGATGCGGGCGGCCGTGGACGTCCTCGACCGCGAGATCGAGCACGTCATCCGGGAGCACGAGGCGGCCTCGGCGGCCGGCGAGGAGCGGGACGACCTGCTCGGCAGGCTCCTCTCCGCCCGCGACGAGGACGGCGCGCCGCTCTCGCGCACGGAGCTGCGGGACGAGTCGATCACCCTGTACATCGGCGGCCACGAGACCACGTCCACCACCCTGACCTGGGCCTGGCAACTGCTCTCGGGGGCACCGGAGGCACGGGAACGGCTGACGGAGGAGCTGGACCGGGTGCTCGGCGGCCGGCTGCCCACCTACGAGGACTACGCGCGGCTGCCCTGGACCCAGCAGGTGGTCAAGGAAGCGCTGCGGATCTACCCGCCGATCTGGCTGATCTCCGCGGTGGCGAGGGAGGGCGCCACCCTCGGCGGGCGTCCGGTCCCGGCCGGCCTGTCGGTGTGGACCAGCCCGTGGTCCGTACACCGGGACGAGCGCTGGTTCCCGGAGCCGGAGGCCTTCCGCCCCGAACGGTGGGATGCGGACGCAGCCCACCAGATCCCGGAACACGCCTGGTTCCCCTTCGGCGGCGGCCCGCGCGCCTGCCTGGGTGCCCGCTTCGCCCTGGTCGAGGCCGCCCTCGTCCTGGCCGTCATCGCCCAGCGCTTCCACCTGGACAGCGGTCCCACCCGCGCGAGGGTCCTCCCGGGGCTCACCCTCCAGCCCAGGGACCCGGTCCTGGCCACCCTCCGCGCGCACCGCGCCTGACGGATCGCGTCCCGACGGGGGACACCGGGATCCCAGGGGGCGAGACGCCATTGACCGGGAGCGGGCGAATGGCTAAGTTTCGCCGCATGTTGCGTTCAGTCATGCTCACCACGCGCGGTCACATCGACCTGCTGCGGGTGGCCTCCGCCGCGTGTTGCCGCGGCTGCTGACGTCCTTTCACCTGTGGCACGAGCGCTCCGCGCTCCCCTTTCGCACGCCCTGAGCCGATGATTCCTTGAGCCGCTGATCCCCTGAGCCCCGGACCTCCGCGGCTCCGGTTCTCCGTGGCCCCGGACCTCCGCGGCTCCGGTTCCCCGTGGCCCCGGACCTCCGCGGCCCCCGTTCTCGCGGTTCCGGCTCTCCGCGGCTCCGCAGCCCCCGAACTCCGTCTCCGTACCGGCGTGGGGGCCGACGGGCGTGCGCTCCTCCTGCCTCACCCCCTCCCCCTCCCCTTCCGTGGAGCAGCACCCATGACCCTCACCAGCCATGCACGGCCGGATATATCGCCTAAAACACCATCCGCGCGCTCGACCGGTGGCGCCCCCGCGCTCGTACCAGTCGTACCCGCCTCGGCGAAACGCCGCTCCCCGCCCCGCTGGGCGCGGCGCACGATCGGCCCGCTCCTGCTGCTCGCCGCCTGGCAACTGGCCAGCAGCTTCGGCTGGTTGCCAGCCGACGTGCTCGCTCCGCCCTCGACCATCGCGAGCGCCGCGGCCGGCCTGATCGGGGACGGCACCCTGCCCGCCGCGATGGGGGTGTCGCTCCAGCGCGTGGCGATCGGACTCGTCCTGGGCGGGGCGGTGGGGACGGTGCTGGCGCTGCTGTCCGGGCTCTCCCGGCTGGGCGAGGACCTGATCGACGTGAGCGTGCAGATGTTGCGCACGGTGCCCTGGGTGGGCCTCATCCCGCTGTTCATCATCTGGATGGGCATCGGGGAGGCGCCGAAGGTGGCCCTCATCGCCCTCGGTACGGCCTTCCACCTGTACCTGAACGTGTACGCCGGGATCCGCGGGGTCGATGAGCAACTCATCGAAGCGGGCGGGGCCTTGGGGCTGGGCCGCTGGGGCCTGGTGCGGCACGTGGTGCTCCCGGGCGCGCTGCCCGGATTCATGACCGGCCTGCGCTACTCCCTCGCCACCGCCTGGCTGGCCCTGGTGTTCGGGGAGTCCATCAACGCCGACGCCGGGATCGGCTTCCTGATGAACCAGGCCCGCGAGTTCTTCCGCACCGACGTCATCGTCGTCTGCCTCGTCGTCTACGCCTTCCTCGGCCTCACCGCCGACCTCATCGTCCGCGCTCTCGAAAGGCTGCTGCTGCAATGGCGACCGACCTTCACCGGCCAGTGACCGCCGCCGCCTCCGTAGCGGCCGCCCCGCCCGACACCGCCGTACGAGTCCGGGGGCTGACCCGGGCCTTCGACGGCCGGGCCGTCATCGACGGACTCGATCTGACCCTGCGGGCCGGTCAGTTCACCGCGCTCCTCGGTCGCAGCGGCTGCGGCAAATCCACGCTGCTGCGCGTGCTCGCCGGCCTGGACCGGGAGATCGAGGGCGAGGTCCTGGTGCCCGAACGCCGGGCGGTGGCCTTCCAGGCTCCCCGGCTGATGCCCTGGAAGCGGGTCTGGCGCAACGTACTGCTCGGCCTGCCCGGACGCCCCGAACGCGACCGCGCGGAGCGGGCCTTGGCCGAGGTGGGGCTGGACCACCGCACCGACGCCTGGCCGAAGACCCTGTCCGGCGGCGAGGCGCAGCGGGCATCACTGGCCCGCGCCCTGGTCCGCGAACCCGATCTGCTGCTGCTGGACGAGCCGTTCGGCGCGCTCGACGCACTGACCCGGATCAACGCCCAGCGGCTCGTCGCCGAGTTGTGGCAGCGGAGCGGCTGCGCGGTGCTGCTGGTCACGCACGACGTCGACGAGGCGGTGCTGCTGGCCGACCGCGTGCTCGTGATGGACGAGGGCCGCATCGCCCACGACACCGAAGTTCTGCTGGAGCGGCCGCGCTCGGTCGGCGACCCCGGTTTCGCCGCGCTGCGCGCCCGGCTGCTGGCCGAGCTCGGCGTCGGCTGAGCTCCGGCCTGCCCCTCTGCTTCGCCTGCCCTGGTTCCCGTACGAGAGATCGAAGAGAAGCGACATGAGACGTCACACCCTGCCCCTGCTCGCCGCGCTGCTTCCGCTGTCGCTGGTCCTGACCGCCTGCGGCGGGAGTTCGGCCGCCGACACCGGCTCCGGCTCGAAGGACGGCGCCAAGAGCGGCGCCAAGGTCACCCTCAACGTGGGTGACCAGAAGGGCGGTTACGAGTCGCTGCTGCGGGCCGCCGGCGAACTGGACCAGCTCGACTACGCGATCAAGTGGTCCACCTTCACCTCCGGTCCGCCGCTGCTGGAGGCCGTCAACGCCAAGGCCGTCGACATAGGCGGCGTCGGCAACACCCCGCCCGTCTTCGCCGCCGCGGCCAAGTCGAAGATCACGGTGGTGGCGGCCACGCACGGCTCCTCCGCCGGCGAGGCGATCCTCGTGCCCAAGGACTCCGCCCTCCAGTCCCCCGCCGAGCTGCGCGGCAAGAAGATCGCGGTGGCGCAGGGCAGTTCGGCGCACTTCCAGCTCATCGCGAGCCTCCACCAGGCCGGCCTGTCCCCGGCCGACGTGCAGATCACCCTGCTCCAGCCGGCCGACGCGCTGGCCGCCTTCAACAGCGGCAAGGTCGACGCCTGGGCGATCTGGGACCCGTACACCTCCCAGGTGCTGCGCTCCGGCGCCCGCATCCTGACCAGCGGCGAGGGGGTCGTCAACGGGCTCGGCTTGCAGGTGGCGGCGCCCGGCGCACTGGCGGACGAGGGCAAGAGCAAGGCCATCGGGGACTACCTCCAGCGCCTCCAGCGCGCCCAGGAGTGGGTGTTCAAGCACCCGGCGGAGTGGGCCAAGGTGTGGTCGAAGGAGACCGGGCTGCCGTACGAGGTGGCCTTCGACGCGGTGAAGCGGAGCAACGGCACCCGGGTGCCGGTGGCCGTGGACGATGCGGCCGTGGCCTCCGAGCAGAAGATCGCCGACACCTTCGCCGAGCTGAAGCTGATCCCCGGCAAGGTCGTCTTCAAGGACTTCGTGGACACCCGCTTCAACCGGGACCTGCCGCCCTCCACCACCCCCGCGCGCACGTACGGGAAGGACTCCTGATGACGGTACGACTGCACTGGTTCCTGCCGACCGGCGGCGACGGCCGCACCCTGGTCGACCGGCACGCCTACGCCAACAACCACGCCGACGCCGGGGTGCGCGAGCCCGACATCGAGTACCTCGCGCAGATCGCGAAGGCGGCCGAGCGGCTCGGCTTCGAGGCGGTGCTGACCCCGACCGGTACCTGGTGCGAGGACGCCTGGCTGACGACGGTGGCGCTGGCGCAGCACACCGAGCGGCTGAAGTTCCTGGTGGCCTTCCGGCCGGGGGTGATCTCGCCGACGCTCGCCGCGCAGATGGCGGCGACGTACCAGCGGATCACGCGCGGCCGGCTGCTGCTCAACGTGGTCACGGGCGGCGACTCGGCGGAGCAGCGGAGGTTCGGCGACCACCTCGGGCACGATCTGCGCTACGCGCGCACGGCCGAGTTCCTCTCGGTCGTACGGGGCGTGTGGGGCGGGCAGCCCTTCGACTTCCACGGCGAGCACTACCAGATCGACGGCGGGCTCACGGCGCTGCCGCCCGACCCACTGCCGGAGATCTTCTTCGGCGGGTCCTCGGCCGCGGCGGGTCCGGTGGCCGCCGAGCACGCGGACGTCTACCTGACGTGGGGCGAGCGGCCGCAGGAGGTGAAGGAGAAGATCGACTGGATCCGTGCGCTGGCCGAGGAGCGCGGCCGGACGGTGAAGTTCGGCATCCGGCTGCACACCATCTCCCGGGATTCGGCGAAGGAGGCCTGGGCAGCGGTGGACCGGCTGCTCGGAGACCTGGACGACGCGTCCATCGCCACGGCGCAGGCGGCGCTGGGCGCGAGCGAGTCGGTCGGCCAGCAGCGAATGCTGGCCCTGCACGGCGGCTCGCGCGACAAGCTGGAGATCTCCCCGAACCTGTGGGCCGGGGTCGGCCTGGTGCGCGGGGGCGCGGGCACCGCCCTGGTCGGCAGCCACGGGGACGTGGCGGACCGGATCGAGGAGTACCACGCGCTCGGGATCGAGAACTTCGTACTGTCGGGCTATCCGCACCTGGAGGAGGCCTACTGGTTCGGCGAGGGGGTGACTCCGGAGCTCGCGGCGCGCGGCCTGCTCGCCCGCTGAGCGGGGGGATCCGGGCTCCGGGAAGATCTCGGCGCCGACCCCAGTTAGTAGAACCGTGAACGATTTCGCGGTACAGGACGTGGACGTGGTCGTCGTGGGCGCGGGGCAGGCGGGCCTGTCCGGCGCCTACCACCTGATGCGGGCGGGCATCGACCACGTGGTCCTGGACCACGCGCCGCGCCCGGGCGGCGCCTGGCAGTTCCGCTGGCCCTCGCTCACCTACGGCAAGGTCCACGGCATGCACGCGCTGCCCGGGATGGAACTCACCGGCGCCGATCCGCTGCGCCCGTCCTCCGAGGTGATCGCGGAGTACTTCGCCGCCTACGAGGACCGCTTCGACCTGCGCGTACGCCGCCCGGTCGACGTCACCGCCGTACGCGACGGGGCGGACCGCCGACTGCTGGTGGAATCCGGATCCGGCACTTGGTCGGCGCGGGCACTGATCAACGCCACCGGGACCTGGGACCGGCCGTTCTGGCCGCGCTACCCCGGGCAGGAGCTCTTCCGCGGCCGCCAGCTGCACACGGCGAACTATCCGGGGCCGGCGGAGTTCGCCGGAGCCCGGGTCATCGTGGTGGGCGGCGGCACCTCGGCGGTGCAGCACCTGCTGGAGATCGCCGAGGTGGCGGCGGAGACCACCTGGGTCACCCGTCGGCCCCCGGTGTTCCGCGACGGGAGCTTCGGCGAGGCGCAGGGCCGTGCGGCGGTGGCCCTGGTGGAGGAACGGGTACGGCAGGGGCTGCCGCCCCGGAGCGTGGTCAGCGTCACCGGGCTGCCGCTGAACGAGGCCGTCCGGGGCGGGCTGGCGTCGGGAGTCCTGGACCGCCGGCCGATGTTCGACCACCTCACCAGGAGCGGGGCCGCCTGGCCGGACGGCACCCGGGTCGAAGCGGACGTGATCCTGTGGGCGACGGGCTTCCGCCCGGTCATCGACCACCTGGCTCCGCTGCGCCTGCGCGAGCCGGGCGGCGGCATCCGGCTCGACGGCACCCGCGCGGTCCGCGACGAGCGGATCCACTTGGTCGGCTACGGTCCTTCGGCGTCGACCATCGGCGCCAACCGCGCCGGCGGCGCCGCGGTCCGCGAGATCCACCGCCTGCTCACCCGCACCCGCACCGGCATCCACTAGTAGTGCTTCGTTAGGTTCTGGGTCTGGTTCTGTTGCGGGGCAGGGGGTGGCCGCAGGTGGTGCAGGTGCCGGTCCAGCACCTCAGCAGGTCCTGGAGCACGTCCAGGATCTGGTAGAGGGTCAGGCCGGCGTGTGCGCTTTTGGGTCGAGCCGTCGCAGGGTGAGGAAGGCCTGGGCGGCGGTGACGAGGGTGACGTGGTGGTGCCAGCCGCGCCAGGTCCGGCCTTCGAAGTGGTCCAGGCCCAGTCCGTGCTTGAGTTCGCGGTAGTCGTGCTCGATCCGCCAGCGCATCTTCGCCCACCGCACCAGGTCGGCGATCGGGGTGGTGGCGGGCAGGTTGGTCATCCAGTAGCGGGTCGGCCCGTCCGCTCCTGCGGGCTGTTCGACCAGCAGGGTTCGCAGCGGCAGGACCCCGTTCCACTGGTTGCGTCCACCGGCCTGTTCCTGGGCGGTCCGGCAGGCCTCTTTGCCCGACGGACGCACTTCCAGGACAGCGAAACGCGAGGTCATCGCACCCTTGCTGCCCTGGCGCCAGGTGACTTCCCGGAAACAGGTGCCGGCATCGATGAAGCCTGGCAGGGACTGTGCCGCCTCGCGGTAGCGGGCCAGTGTGGGCGGCCCCAGCCCGCCGTAAGCCGGCTGGAGGGGCTCGGCGGCGGCAGGCCGTGCGACTTCTTTGGGATCGACCGCCATCACGTAGGACCATCCGCGTTCCTCCAGCGCGAGCCGGAACGCGACGCTGCGGCCGTAGCCGGCATCGGCCACGATCACCGGCACCCGCGGCAACCAGGTGGCGAGGCGGTCGAGCAGACCCAGAGCAAGACGGATCTTGGAGACATGCCCGATCTCGTCGGGCACCCCGGCCCTCCGCCGCCGCCCCTCGTCCCCGGCCCAGTCCTCGGGCAGGAACAACTCCCACTCCAACGGGCAGGACGCGAAGTCGGTCGCTGCGTGGACGCTGACCGCGACCTGGCAGTTGGCCGTCTTGCCCAACGCGCCGCAGTACTGCCGGGCCACTCCCGCCGACGCCGTCCCGCACTTGGGGAACGACACGTCGTCGACCACCCACACCTCGGGCCCGACAGCTTCCGTCAGCCGCTCGGCGATCCTCCGCCGCACCGGCAGCGGATCCCACGGCGACTGATTCACGAACTGCTGCAAGGCCTGCATGTTCCCGTCCGGCAACCGCTCGGCCATCGGCTGGATCGACTTACGCCGCCCGTCCAGCATCAAACCCCGCAGATAACACCCGCCCCACCTGCGCTGATCCCGCCGCGGAAGCGAAGCGAACACATCGGCAACGAACTCCGCCAACTCGCCACGGAGCCGTTCCACCTCCCCAAGCCTCATAACCGGAGGATGCCCACCACCAGGCGATAGATCACCCGACGTAACGAAGCACTACTAGGCCGTCTCTTTCGGATCTCGGCCGGCCCTCGCGGAGTGCCTCAGGTCGCGCGCGAGGCTGCCCGGATCCGGTTGAACTCGGCCACGTGCCGCCTGTGTTCCTCGTACGTCGCCGAGAAGCGGGTGTCTCCCTGCTTCACGGTGACGAAGAAGAGCCAGTTCCCGGGGGTCGGGGCCACCGCGGCCGCCATGGCCTGCAGGCCGGGGCTGTCGATCGGGGTGGGCGGCAGTCCTTGGCGCTCGTAGGTGTTGAAGGGGCTGTCGATCTTCGTCTCGCTCAGCTTGGTGTCCACCGTGGAGCGGTTCAGCGCGTAGTTGATGGTGGAGTCCATCTGGAGCGGCATCGATTTCGCCAGCCGGTTGTGCACCACCCGGGCGACCTTGCCCATGTCCCCGCGGGTCTCGGCCTCCGCCTCGATGATGCTGGCGAGGGTGGCCGTCTGGTACGGGGTCATCCCGTGGGCCTTGCCGCCGTCCGCGACGGCCTGGGTGGCGAGGCTCTTGTTGGCCGTCTCGACCATGTACGTGAGCAGGGAGGCCGGGGTGGACCGCGAGGTCACCGGATAGGTGGCCGGGAAGAGGTACCCCTCCGGATTGCCATTCGCCTCGGCGGGCAGGGGCAGGGCGGCCGTGGCGGCCGTGGCCTTGGCGGAGCCGGCCGGGAGTTTCAGTTCGCGGTCGATGGCGGCGTAGACCTGCGGGGCCCGCCAGCCCTCGGGGATCAGCAACTGGCGCGGCTTCTCGGGCGGTTCCTCGCCGGGAAACAAGGGGATCAGGAGGGCTGCCCCGAGTCCCAGGACGGTTCCGAGGAAGAGCGCCAGCCTGCCCCGGCGGGTGAGCCGGGAACGGCGCGGTGACGGCGGCCGGTTCTCATGACGCATGCGGGCACGCTAACCCGCGAGCCGCCGGATTCCCGACATCCCACCCGTGTGCCGGTCATACGATCACACGTTCACCGGGGTCGGCTCCGTGCCGCGCAGGGTGTCCGGCTTGAACGCCCCGGGCTTCAGCAGATCCGCCGTGCGCATCTCGGAACCGAGTGCCCCGGACAGGAGCCCTCCGGACGTCTGAGTCTCCGGCTTGAGCGCACTCTCCTGGTCGCGCCGGACCAGGGCGGCGTACCGGCCGTCGGCCTTGAGCAGTTCTTCGTGGGTGCCGCGCTCCGCGATCCGGCCTCCGTCGAGCACCACGATCTGGTCGGCGTCGCGGACGGTGGAGAGCCGGTGGGCGATGGTGATGGTGGTGCGGCCCTGGGAGAGGTTGTCGATGGCACGCTGCACGGCGTGCTCGGTGCGGGTGTCCAGCGCACTGGTGGCCTCGTCGAGGATGAGCACCGGCGGGTCGCGCAGGATGGTGCGCGCGATGGCCAGGCGCTGCTTCTCTCCACCGGAGAACCGGTAGCCGCGCTCGCCGACCAGGGTGTCGTACCCGTCGGGCAGGGACTCGATGTGATCGTGGATCTGGGCCGCGCGGGCCGCCTCCGCTATCTCCTCGTCGGTGGCGTCCGGCTTGGCGAAGCGCAGGTTGTCGGCGACGGAGGCGTGGAAGAGGTAGGTCTCCTGGGAGACCACGCCGATGGAGCGGGCCAGGGAGTCGAAGTCGAGGTCGCGCACGTCGACGCCGTCGAGGGCGACCCGGCCGCCGGTGACGTCGTAGAGCCGGGGCACGAGGTAGCTCAGCGTGCTCTTGCCGGATCCGGTCGGCCCGACCACCGCGAGGGAACCACCGGCCGGAACCGTGATGTCGATGCCCGTCAGGGTGGGGCCGCTCTTGGCCTCGTAGGCGAAGTGGACGTCCTCCAGGCGGACCTCACCCTTGGCGCGGTCGAGGCGGACGGGGTCCTCGCGCTCGGTGATGTCCACCGGCAGGTCGAGGTACTCGAAGATGCGGGCGAAGAGCGCCAGGGAGGTCTGGATCTGGACGCCGGTCGACAACAGGCTCACGGCGGGCCGGAACAGCCCCTGCTGGAGGGTGACGAAGGCGACGAGGGTACCGACCGAGAGCGAGGGGGCTCCGGTCTGCAGGGCTATGCCGGCCGCCCAGTAGATGAGCGCGGGCATGGCGGCCATGACGATGCCGATGGTGGACATCCGCCAGCGCCCGGCCATGCTGGAGCGCACTTCGAGGTCGACGAGCTTCTCGGACTCCTCCGCGAAGGAGGTGGTGAGCGAATCGGCGCGGCCCATCGTGCGGCCGAGCAGGATGCCGCTGACCGACAGGGACTCGGTGACCGTCGCGGCCATCGCGGCCATCTGCTTCTGCCGCTGCGCGGTGATCTTCTTGCGCTCCCCGCCGACGCGGCGGCTGATCCACACGAAGACGGGCAGCAGGGCGAGCGAGACGAGCGTGAGCCGCCAGTCGAGCGCGAGCATGGCGACGACGGAGGCGATGACGGCCGTCGCGTTCGAGACGAGGGAGGTCGCCGTGGAGGTGACCGTGGCCTGCATGCCGCCGATGTCATTGGCGATGCGGGACTGCACCTCGCCGGTCCGCGTACGGGTGAAGAAGGCCAGCGGCATCCGCTGCAGCTGTGCGTAGACGGCGGTGCGCAGATCGTGCATGACGCGCTGGCCGACGGTGGTGGATATCAGGGTCTGGAGCACGCCGAAGATGCTGGTGACGACCGCGGTCGCGATCATGCCGAGGGCGAGCAGGCTGAGCAGCCCGGTACGGCCCTGCGGGATCGCGACGTCGAGGACCTCCTTGAGCAGGAAGGGGGTGGCGACCCCGACCAGCGAGGAGGCGGCGACCAGCACGCCGACGACGGCGAGGCGGCCGCGGTAGGGGCGGAAGAGAGCGACGATGCGGCGCAGCTCGCGCGGCCGCTCGTCCGGGGCGGGACCGGTGGGGTCCAGGGATTCTTTCGATGGTTCCCACTCGGGTTCTTTGGGGCGCATCGGCCTCCTTCATGACAGGTGACGAGACTCGAATGAGCATAGCTCATTGTTACCTATACTCACAATGAATCTGGTCCTGATATCGTTCCCATTATGAGGACCGCAGCATGAGCACCGCTCCCGAGACCGAGACCACCGGCAGCACCGACGGCACTGACACCACAGACAGCGTGCTCGCCGAGCAGCTGCTCCGCCTGACCCGGCGGCTCCACCGCATCCAGAAGCGCCATCTGGAGCCGCTCGGCATCACCCCGGCCCAGTCCCGGCTGCTGCGCACCGTCGCCCACCTCTCGACGGCGCGGCCGCCCCGGATGGCGGACCTCGCCGCCCGCCTGGAGGTGGTGCCCCGTGCCGTGACCACGCTGGTCGACGGCCTGGAGGGCGCCGACTGCGTCCGCCGCGTGCCCGACCCGGAGAACCGCCGCGTCATAAGGATCGAGCTCACCGACACCGGCCGCGCCACGCTGCGCCGACTGCGCAACGCGCGAACCGGCGCCGCAGAGGAGATCCTGGCTCCATTGACCGCCGATCAGCGCGAGGTGCTCGGCGGTCTGCTGAACGCTCTGGCGGACGCTCCGGCGGAGCACGGCTGCTGACGGGCGACGGTCCGGCCGGGACCGGGCCGGGGCTGCGCCGAACGAGTGAGAACGACCGACACGGCGCGAGTTGAGGGGCTGCTGCACATGCCACTGCTGGAACCGAAGCCGGGGGCCCTGCGCCCGCGCACCATCAGCGGCCCCGCCCCCGACCGAGTGCCGGACCGCGCCTCGACGGGCACCCCCGAGGTACTGCGCAGCGAGCTGGCCGAGCTGCTGGGCGCCGACAAGGTGCTCTCGGGCATCTCCGACCTGGTCCGCTACGCGTCCGACGCCTCCCCGTACCGCTTCATCCCGCAGGTCGTGGTGATCGCCGAGGACATCGACGACGTCTCCGCCGTCCTGTCCTACGCCCACGGCAAGCAGCGCGAGGTGGTCTTCCGGGCCGCCGGGACCTCGCTCAACGGCCAGGCCCAGGGCGAGGACATCCTCGTCGACGTCCGCCGCCACTGGGCCGGGGTCGAGGTGCTCGAGGAGGGCCTGCGCGCCCGGATCCAGCCCGGCACCACCGTCGTGCGCGCCAACGCCGCGCTGGCCCGCCGCGGCCGGGTCCTCGGCCCGGACCCGGCCAGCGCCATCGCCTGCACCCTCGGCGGAGTCGTCGCGAACAACGCCTCCGGCATGACGGCGGGCACCACGAGGAACTCGTACCGCACCCTGTCCTCCCTCACCTTCGTCCTGCCGAGCGGCACCGTCGTGGACACCGCCGACCCGCTCGCCGACGAGGAGCTGAAGCACGCCGAGCCCGCCCTGTGCCACGGTCTGATGGAGATCAAGAAGGAGATCGAGGCCGATCCGGAGCTCGTCGCGCGCATCCGGGCCAAGTACGAGATCAAGAACACCACCGGCTACCGCCTCGACGCCTACCTCGACGGCGCCACCCCGGTGGAGATCCTGCGCGGGCTGATGGTCGGCTCCGAGGGCACGCTCGGCTTCATCGCCGAGGTCGTCTTCGACACCCTGCCGCTGGACCGCGAGCTCACCAGCGCCCTGCTCTTCTTCCCCTCGCTGCCCGCCGCGGCCGCCGCCGTACCGCTCTTCAACAAGGCGGGGGCGCTGGCCGTCGAGCTGATGGACGGCAACACCCTGCGCGCCTCGGTGAGCGTCGCGGGCGTCCCCGCCGACTGGGCTCGGCTGCCCAAGGACACCACCGCGCTGCTGGTGGAGTTCCGGGCCCCCGACGAGGCCGGCCGCGCGGAGTACGAGCGGCGCGCCGCCGAGGTGCTGGCCGGGCTGGACCTGGTGGCGCCGGTGGCTTCGGTGACCAATGCCTTCACCCGCGACGCCAAGACCATCTCCGGCTACTGGAAGGCCCGCAAGGCCTTCGTCACCGCCGTCGGCGGGGCCCGCGCGTCCGGCACCACCCTGATCACCGAGGATTTTGCGGTCCCCCCGTCCCGGCTGGCCGAGGCCTGCGAGGCCCTCCTCGCACTCCAGGCGGAGCACGGCTTCGACGCCGCCGTCGCCGGTCACGCCGCCCACGGAAACCTGCACTTCCTGCTCGCCTTCGACGCCGCCCGGCCCGCGGACGTGGAGCGGTACGCCGCGTTCATGGAGGCCTTCTGCCGGCTCACCGTGGAGCGCTTCGACGGCTCCCTGAAGGCCGAGCACTCCACCGGCCGCAACATGGCCCCCTTCCTGGAACTGGAGTGGGGGCCCCGGGCGACCGAGATGATGTGGCGCACCAAGCGGGTCATCGACCCCGACCTGGTCCTCGCCCCGCGGATCCTCCTGGACCGCGACCCGAAGGCGCACCTGCGCGGCCTCAAGACGATCCCGCAGGTGGAGGCCGTCGCCGATCCCTGCATCGAGTGCGGGTTCTGCGAACCGACCTGCCCCAGCGAGGACCTGACGACCACCCCGCGCCAGCGGATCGTGCTGCGCCGGGAGATGATGCGCCAGCAGCCCGGCTCCCCCGTGCTCGCCGGTCTGCTCGACGCGTACGGGTACGACGCCGTGGACACCTGCGCCGGCGACTCCACCTGCAAGCTCGCCTGCCCCGTCGGCATCGACACCGGCGCCCTGATGAAGGACTTCCGCCACCGCCGGCACAGCCCGCGCGAGGAGCGCGCGGCCGAGCTAGCCGCCCTGAGCTTCGGCGCGGTCGAAGTGGCCGCGCGGCTGGCCGTGGCCGCCGCCGACAAGATCACCGACGCCGTCGGGGACCGGATCCTGCAGGCCGTGACGGGGGCCGCGCGCAAGGCCGTACGGCCCGACCTGGTTCCGGCGTGGCTGCCGCAGGTTCCCGGCGCCGCGGCCCGCAAGCTGCCCGCCACCCGGCGCGCGGGCGCCGCTGCGGTGTACTACCCGGCCTGCGTCAACCGGATCTTCGGCGGTCCGGGAGACCGGCCCGGGCCTTCCCTCCCCGAGGCCGTGGTGGCGGTGTCGGAGAGGGCCGGCAGGCCGGTGTGGATCCCCGGGGACGTCCGGGGCACCTGCTGCGCGACGATCTGGCACTCCAAGGGGTACGACGCCGGCAACCGCGTGATGGCCAACCGGATCGTGGAGGCCGCCTGGGGCTGGACGGCTGGCGGGCGGCTGCCGCTCGTGGTCGACGCGTCCTCCTGCACCCTGGGCATCGCGCACGAGGTGGTCCCGTACCTGACCGACGACAACCGCTCGCTCCACGCCGAGCTGCGGATCGTCGACTCCATCGTCTGGGCCGCCGAGGAGCTGCTGCCGCACCTGGAGGTCCGGCGCACGGTGGGCTCGGCGGTGCTCCACCCCACCTGTTCGATGCGGCACCTGGACGACGAGGCGCAGCTACGGGCGGTGGCCGAGGCCTGCGCCGACGAGGTGGTGGTCCCGTACGACGCGGGGTGCTGCGCCTTCGCGGGCGACCGCGGCATGCTCCACCCGGAGCTGACGGAGTCGGCGACGGCGCGCGAGGCCGCCGAGGTGACGGCGCGGGAGTTCGACGCGCACCTGTCGGCGAACCGGATGTGCGAGGTGGGCATGGACCGGGCCACGGGCCGCAGCTACTACTCGGCGCTGCTGGAACTGGAGCGCGCCACCCGGCCGTAGCGGCGGCAACGCGCGGCTGCGCGCGCTGCGGAGGCTTCGGCGGTCAGGGGCTGGTGTCCAGTTGCCAGAACAGTCGGTTCCCCAGGCATTCCGTCAGGTAGGGAACGCCGTCGGTGTAGCCCGAACCATGGGCGTCGCCGAGCATGCGTGCGGCGAGCCCGCGATGTGCCGACTTCCACCGCTGGTGCCCGCCCTCCAGACGGCTGATCGCCATGTCGAGGCGGTTCCACCGCGCCCGGTCGAAACGCCCCTCGTTCCGGAGGTCGAGATAGGCCCGGGTGACGGTGTCGTGGCCCGGATCTTCCGCCTCGGCCCGTACGGCGGGCACGCTCGTGAATGCGGACGACTGGAGGCGCGGTATGGGCGGAACACCGCACAGGCTCTCGAACCGTTTGTACTGCTCGGACTGAATGGCGCTGGCACCCTGGGTGTACTGCCGGAAGGCTGAGAACTGCTCCGCCCTCATCGTGGCCACGACGCGGAAGAGCGTCGCGGCCCGCTCGAACGTCACCACCGCGTGATCCATCAGCTCCACGGCCCGTTCCGGATTCCCTGCGCGCAGCGCCCCGATCACCTTCTTCATGACTTCCGCTATGACGGTGAAATACATTTCGTGGGCCTGGAGAGCGCGGATGAAGAAGTATTCGTCGTGAACGACGTAGACGGGCTGGACGGTGACGTCGAACCACCGGGCGCCGTCCGTCGCCGGCGGCCGGGGCAGGCGGTCGACGAGGCCTTCGAGGCGGGACTGGGGAGTGTGCGCCAGCCGCGACGGAAGGTCGTCGGCCTCCGGCTGACCGAGCCCCGTCGACACGAGTCGCAAGGCGTGCCTCAACCGCGTACTCAGCGTCGACGCATCCGGCCGGCCCCGCCCTGGCTCTTCGGGCGACCCGGCGGCCGCCTCGATCTCGAACCGGACCACGTCGGCCATCAGCAGGGTCGACATCCGGTCCACGCTCAGCGCGGCGCGCGGGTCGGCCGCGAGGAGCTCCAGGACCGGCAGCGCGAGGTAGGTGCGGTTCTGGAAACGCCCCTCGTGTTTGTCGAGGGCGCAGTCGAGAAAAGCGCTGAGGATCGGGCGGTTCGCCCCATGCCGTCGCCTGATGTCACTCAATCGCACAAGTGCTCGATCCGTAAGGAAATGCTTCCCCGTCCGCCGCACATGTTCCGTCACGGACCGGGCGAGGGAAATGCCGTCGGATTCCTCCGGCATTCGGTCGGCAGCTGCCCAGCGCTTGATCTCGCGCAGGGCCGACGCCCGCGATCCGCACGTGTCGCGAAGCGCGCAAGGGCAACCCTTATCCATTTTTCGCACGCATGCGATCGTATTGATCTCAGGATTCGTCGCCATGTGTCTCTCCCAAGCCGTCCTGCGGAGTGAAGGGTCGCTTTCCACTAGGCATGATCGAAAGACCGCACGTCATGTCTCGGGAATTCGTGCCTTGACAGAAGACACCCGGCGGGCCCGGTGTCCCCGGCAGGACGGCGTCGCGTTCCGGCTCGCGCGCCGGGTGAGCAGCCTCGCCGCGAAGAGCTTTGGCCAACGGAAAATCGATTGCCCCGGACCGGTCCGGAACGCGAACCTTGCACGGTTTGGAACACTCGACCAGTCATGGGGCGTCATGCAGATCAGCGATCTTCCGTATCCGGACCCAGGGGTACCCGACGCTCGCTCCGGCCCCCGCTTCCTCTGGTGGCTGGGTCGGGGCCAACTCGGCGGACAGGCCAAAAGCCTGTGCTGGGGGCTGCTCCACTTCGGCGGCATCGCGGGCCTGCCGTACACCGTGGGCATGGGCATCGACGCGGTCGTGGACGGCGACGGCGCCCGACTGCTGTGGGTCGGCGGTCTGATCGCGCTGCTCGGCGTCGCGATCTCGCTCGGCGACGCGATGCTGCACCGCACGGCCGTCACCAACTGGATCACCGCCGCCGCGCGGGTCCAGCAGCTGCTCGCCCGCAAGACCGCCGAGCTGGGTTCCGCCCTGACCCGGCGGGTCGCGGCGGGCGAGGTGGTGGCCGTGTCCACGGGCGACGTGGAGAAGATCGGCTGGTTCGTCGAGGCGGTCTCCCGCTTCCTGGCCGCCGCCCTGACCCTGGTCATCGGCTGCGTCGTCCTGCTCTTCTACGCGCCCACGATCGGCGTGGTCGTCGCCATCGGCATACCGGTGCTCGCCCTGGCCGTCCTGCCGCTGCTGCCGCGCGCCACCCGACGCGCCGACGTCCAGCGGGAAAAGGCGGGCCGGGCCACCGAGCTGGCCTCGGACACCGTGGCGGGGCTGCGCGTCCTGCGCGGCATCGGCGGCGAGGAACTCTTCCTCGGCCGCTACCGCGAGGCCTCGCAGCAGGTCCGCGAAGCGGCGGTGCACAGTGCCCGGATGTGGGCCCTGATCTCCGCGATCCAGGTGCTGCTGCCGGGCGCGCTGCTGGTCACGGTGGTCTGGTACGGGGCCGCGCTCGTGCTGGACGGCCGGCTGGACGTCGGCGAACTCGTCGCCGCCTTCAGCGCGGTGGCCACCATGCTCTACCCGCTGCGGCACTTCGAGGAGATCGCGATGGCGTACTCCTTCTCGCGCCCCTCCGCCAAGCGGGCGGCGCGGGTGCTGTCGCTGACACGGACCGACGCGAAGGCGGAGGCCGGCGCGGAGCCGGTCGCCCGCGCGCAGCCGGTGGTCGCCGCCCAGGTTCCGCGTACCCCGGCCCCCGGCGCCGACCTGTACGACCCCGAGACCGGACTGCTCGTCCCCGCGGCCCGGTTCACCGCCGTGGTGTGCGGGGACCCCGACCTGGCGGGCCGCCTCGCGGAGCGCCTGGGCGGGCACCCGATGGACGCCGCGGCCGGGCCCTCCGTCCTGCTGGGCGGGGTCGCGCTGGACGAGCTCGCGCTCGACACCGCGCGCACGCTGGTCCTCGTACAGGACAAGGATCCGGTCCTGCTGTCCGGGACGCTGCGCGCGCTGTTCGACGTACCGGCGTCCGGGGCGGTCGAAGCGTCGGCGGCGCTCGCGGCGGCCCAGTGCGCGGACGTGCTGGACGCCCTGCTGCAGTCCGCCCCGGACGGGGTGGACGACCCGATGGACGCCCGGATCACCGAGCGCGGCCGCTCGCTGTCCGGTGGGCAGCGCCAGCGGCTGGCACTCGCGCGGTCCCTGGTGACCGATCCCGAGGTGCTGGTGCTGGACGAGCCGACCTCCGCGGTCGACTCGCACACCGAGGCCCGGATCGCGGACGGGATCTCGGCCCTGCGCGCCGGGCGCACGACGGTGGTGCTGGCTTCCTCGCCACTGCTGCTGGACCGCGCCGACCGGGTCGTCCTGATCCACGAGGGCAAGGCGGCGGCGAGCGGCACGCACCGCGAGCTGCTCCACGGCGACCCGCGCTACCGGGCGGTCGTAACCCGCCAGACCGAGGAAGAACAGCGGGCCGAAGAAGAACAGCGGCTCCCCCAGCTGGAATCCGTACTGACAGAGATCGAGGAATCCGCATGATCGGCGTGGCGCCGCCACCGTACGATCCGGCCGCCCCGGAAACGGCCGCGACCCTGCCCGTGGGCAGCTCCGCGACCGTACGGGGCTACGTGCGCGGCCTGTTCCGCCGCCACCGGCGGGCCTTCCTGATCCTGGTGGGCGTCAACACCGTCGCGGTGATCGCCTCCATGGTCGGCCCGTACCTGCTGGGCCAGGTCGTGGACCGGCTCTCGGAAGGAGCCCGCGAACTCCATCTGGGCCGGGTGGGGCTCCTGTTCGCCCTGGCGCTCGGCGTCCAGACCGTGTTCGTGCGGCTGGTCCGGCTGCGCGGGGCGATGCTCGGCGAGGAGATGCTGGCCGATCTGCGCGAGGACTTCCTCGTGCGGTCGGTGGGCCTGCCGCCGGGCGTGCTGGAGCGCGCGGGAACCGGTGACCTGCTGTCGCGGATCACCACCGACATCGACCGGCTGGCCAACGCGATGCGCGAGGCCGTGCCGCAGCTGGCCATCGGCGTGGTCTGGGCGGGGCTGCTCTACGGGGCGCTCGCCGTGACCGCGCCGCCGCTCGCGCTGGCCGCTCTGGTGGCGCTGCCGGTGCTGGTGGTCGGCTGCCGCTGGTACTTCAAGCGGGCGCCCCGGGCCTATCGTTCCGAGGCGGCCGGGTACGCGGCGGTCGCCGCCGTGCTGACCGAGACGGTGGACGCGGGCCGCACCATCGAGGCGCACCGTCTCGGCGGGCGCCGGATCGAGCTCTCGGAGCGGCGGATCAAGGAGTGGACGGCGTGGGAGCGGTACACGCTGTTCCTGCGGACGGTCCTCTTCCCCGTCGTCAACGTCACCTACGTGACGATCCTCGGCTCGGTGCTGATGATCGGCGGGTACTGCGTGATCCAGGGCTGGATGTCGGTGGGGCAGCTGACCACGGGCGCCCTGCTCGCGCAGATGATGGTCGATCCGATCGGCCTGATCCTGCGCTGGTACGACGAACTGCAGGTCGCGCAGGTCTCGCTGGCCCGGCTGGTGGGCGTGCGGGAGATCCAGCCTGATGCGGGCGACGCGGGCGTCTCCCCTGACGGCAGGGACGTCCAGGCGGAACAGGTGCACTTCGGGTACCGCGAGGGCGTCGACGTACTGCACCAGGTGTCGATGTCGGTGCCGCCGGGCACCCGGATGGCCCTGGTCGGGCCTTCGGGCGCCGGCAAGTCCACGCTGGGCCGGCTCCTGGCGGGCATCTACGCGCCGCG
The DNA here is from genome assembly GCF_057834205.1 of Streptomyces sp. GL_148. Classification (NCBI taxonomy): domain Bacteria; kingdom Bacillati; phylum Actinomycetota; class Actinomycetes; order Kitasatosporales; family Streptomycetaceae; genus Streptomyces; species Streptomyces sp. GL_148. The sequence goes on from NZ_CM174396.1 coordinate 1,053,358, forward strand.
GACCGGTGAGATCACCCTCGGCGGGGCGCGGCTGTCACAGATGCCGGCGGAGCGGGTGCGCGAGCACGTGGCCCTGGTGAACCAGGAGCACCACGTGTTCGTGGGTTCCCTGCGGGACAACCTGAGGCTGGCGCGCACGCAGGCCGGTGACGCCGAGCTGTGGGCGGCGCTCGGCGCCGTCGACGCGCAGGACTGGGCGCGGGCGCTGGACGCCGGCCTGGACACCGAGGTCGGCTCGGGGGCAGCGGCGCTGACCCCGGCCCAGGCCCAGCAGATCGCGCTGGCCCGACTGGTGCTGGCCGATCCGCACACGCTCGTACTGGACGAGGCCACTTCGCTGCTGGACCCGCGCGCGGCCCGGCACTTGGAGCGCTCGCTGGCCCGGGTGCTGGACGGCCGCACGGTGATCGCGATCGCGCACCGGCTGCACACCGCGCACGACGCGGACGTGATCGCGGTGGTCGAGGCCGGCCGCATCACCGAGCTCGGCTCGCACGACGCCCTGGTCGAGGCCGACGGCGCGTACGCCGCCCTGTGGCGCTCCTGGCACGGCTGATCCGCGCCACCCCGCCCGCCCCTGGACGCGTCTAGGTGGTCCAGGGCAGGCGGACGGCCTCGATCTCGGGGTCGGCGAGGAGCGCGTCGACGAGCGTGCGGGGGCCGCAGACCTTGGTAGCCCAGAGGTCGTAGTCGGTGTACACGATCCAGGAGCGGTCCTCTGCCCACAGGTTGGCGGGGCTGAAGTCCGCCTCCGGATTGCCGTAGAGGGCGTACGCGTCCCCGAGCCGACCCGCCCGGACGCGGAGGCTGTCGAAGTCGTAGTCGCCGGTCGTCAGCGGGTTGTAGTAGGCCAGGCACCGAGTGTCCGGGCCCCCGGGGCCGTGCGCGGTGAGCAGGCCGACCAGCCGGTCCCAGGTCGGCCGGTCAAGGCTGCCCTCGGTGGGCGGCCGGATGCCGACGGGCCAGCTCCCGTCCTTCTTCATCGAGGGGAAGCAGCGCAGCGACGGATACTTCCCTTCCGGGACCACGGGGTCCCCGCACCGGGCGGACAGCTCCGCCCAGCGCAGGCGTCGGTACCGCGGCCCAGGGTGCTCCGCACGTCCCAGGCCGCCGCCCGTGGTGACCCCCGCTTCCAGGTCGATGTCACCGATCCGGTGAGGTTCGATGCCGCCGGCCGCGAGAGCCGCCTGACGCGCCTCGTGGTGGGAGATGCCCAGGATGCCGCCGGTGTGCTCGTACATCGCGTTCAGCACCCAGGCCGCGTCCGGCCTGCGGGGCGGTTCGAAACCGGTGAGCCCGTCCCCGCACAGTTCGGTCAGCCAGTCGGTCTCCGAGGACGGCGCGATCGGCCACAGCTCGTGTAGGGCAACCATCCCCGCAGGCTACGGGCGGTATACGCGAGAGGAACCGCCAGGGCCTAGAAGAAGCCGAGGGCCGAGGCCCCGCCGACTCCGCCCAGCAGCATGAACACGGGCATGAGGACCTTGAGCTCCACCCAGCTTCCGGCGCGGAAGCGCATCATCTTCGGCGGGCCGATCGGGTACCAGCGCTTGCCCCCGATGGGCAGGGGCCACAGGATCGGGCAGCCGGAGACGGTCAGGGCGTCGCCGATGTCGTGGACCAGGGCGCCGAGCACGATGGGGATGCCGAGCCACAGGTATTCCTGGCCGGGGGCGGTGAAGAGCCAGTCGGAGCCGTTGCCGGGCTGGTCGAGGACGCCGGCCAGTATCCATGCGCTGGTCGCGCCGAGCAGCCAGACCAGGACGTCGCTGGACATGCGGGCTGCCTTCCACAGCAGGCCTTCGACGGCGAGGACCAGGTGGATGAAGAGGAGGGCGAGCACGCCCCAGCGGTCCGCGGTGACGGCGAGCGCGGAGGAGCCGGCGCCGATCAGGACGGCCCAGACCCAGGTGTGGGTGAGGGTGCGGTGGCCTCCGCTGCGGCGGGCGTCGCGCGGGGCCCGGGTGGCTTTGTAGACCCCGTAGGAGATCTTGTCGACCACCTCGCACAGGCCCCGGGAGAGTGGACCGAAGGCGCGGGAGATCGTCGCCGACTTGTGGTCCAGGTCGGGGGCGAGGGCGGCTCCGGCGCAGATGAGCGCGCCGACGACGAGGACGGGCCAGGGCATCGAGTGTCCCGAGGCGGCCGCCGCGGCGCCCACCCCCAGCCAGGCCGCTGCCCCGGACAGTGAGTGCGCCGGACCCATCATGGTCGTTCCCCGCCCCGGTGGTGTGCTGGTCGGGCCCTGTTGACGGTGTCGTTCGGGCCGCATCGACGGCACAGCGTACCGCCGATGATCTTCCTTCTGTCCGCCGGTTCCCTGATCCGGGGGGAAGCCAGGCAAGATGGGGGGTGTGACCCTCATCGATCAGCTCCCGCCGAACGCCGACCCCGACGCCCTCTTCGAGGCTTTCTCCTCGTGGGCGGAGGACCAGGGCATCACCCTGTACCCGGCTCAGGAAGAAGCGCTGATCGAGGTCGTCTCGGGCGCGAACGTGATCCTGTCCACCCCGACCGGCTCCGGCAAGAGCCTGGTGGCGGCGGGCGCGCACTTCACCGCCCTGGCCCAGGACAAGGTCACCTTCTACACCGCGCCGATCAAGGCGCTGGTGTCGGAGAAGTTCTTCGACCTGTGCAAGCTCTTCGGCACCGAGAACGTCGGCATGCTGACCGGCGACGCCTCGGTGAACTCGGACGCCCCGGTGATCTGCTGCACCGCCGAGGTGCTGGCCTCGATCGCCCTGCGCGACGGCAAGTACGCCGACATCGGCCAGGTCGTGATGGACGAGTTCCACTTCTACGCGGAGCCGGACCGCGGCTGGGCCTGGCAGATCCCGATCCTGGAGCTTCCGCAGGCGCAGTTCATCCTGATGTCGGCGACGCTCGGCGACATGAAGCGGTTCGAGGAGGACCTGACCCGGCGCACCGGCCGGCCCACCTCGGTGGTCCGCTCGGTGACCCGTCCCGTCCCGCTGTCGTACGAGTACGTCACGACGCCGATCACCGACACCATCACCGAGCTGCTGGAGACCCGGCAGGCGCCGGTCTACATCGTGCACTTCACCCAGGCCCAGGCGGTCGAGCGGGCGCAGTCGCTGATGAGCATCAACATGTGCACCCGCGAGGAGAAGGACAAGATCGCCGAGCTGATCGGCAACTTCCGCTTCACCACCAAGTTCGGCCAGAACCTCTCGCGCTACGTCCGGCACGGCATCGGCGTGCACCACGCGGGCATGCTGCCCAAGTACCGCCGTCTGGTGGAGAAGCTGGCCCAGGCCGGTCTGCTGAAGGTCATCTGCGGCACCGACACCCTCGGCGTCGGCGTCAACGTCCCGATCCGCACGGTGCTGTTCACGGCGCTGACCAAGTACGACGGCACCCGGGTCCGCACGCTCCGCGCCCGGGAGTTCCACCAGATCGCCGGCCGGGCCGGCCGGGCCGGCTTCGACACCGCCGGCTATGTGGTGGCCCAGGCGCCCGAGCACGTCATCGAGAACGAGAAGGCCCTGGCGAAGGCGGGCGACGACCCGAAGAAGCGCCGCAAGGTGGTCCGCAAGAAGGCCCCGGAGGGCTTCGTGGCCTGGTCGGACACCACCTTCGAGAAGCTCATCGGCGCCGACCCGGAGGCGCTGACCTCGCGCTTCAAGGTCACCAACATCATGCTCCTGTCGGTCATCGCCCGGCCCGGCGACGCCTTCAAGGCGATGCGCCACCTGCTCGAGGACAACCACGAGCCGCGCAAGGCCCAGCTGCGCCACATCCGCCGGGCCATCGCGATCTACCGCTCCCTGCTGGACGGCGGTGTCGTCGAGAAGCTCGACACCCCGGACGCCGAGGGCCGCACGATCCGGCTGACCGTCGACCTGCAGCAGGACTTCGCCCTGAACCAGCCGCTGTCCACCTTCGCGCTGGCCTCCTTCGACCTGCTGGACCCGGAGTCGCCTTCCTACGCGCTGGACATGGTCTCGGTCGTGGAGTCCACGCTGGACGACCCGCGCCAGATCCTCGCCGCCCAGCAGAACAAGGAACGCGGCATGGCCGTGGGCGCGATGAAGGCCGACGGGGTCGAGTACGAGGAGCGGATGGAGCGGCTCCAGGAGATCACCTATCCCAAGCCCCTCGAAGAGCTGCTCCTGCACGCCTACGACGTGTACAGCAAGAGCCACCCGTGGGTCCGCGACCACCCCGTCTCCCCGAAGTCGATCATCCGCGACATGTACGAACGCGCGATGACCTTCACCGAGTTCACCTCGTACTACGAACTGGCGCGCACCGAGGGCATCGTGCTGCGCTACCTGGCGAGCGCCTTCAAGGCTCTGGACCACACCATCCCCGACGACCTCAAGTCCGAGGACCTCCAGGACCTGATCGAGTGGCTCGGCGAGCTGGTCCGCCAGGTCGACTCCAGCCTGCTCGACGAGTGGGAGCAGCTGGCGAACCCGGAGGTGGAGACGGCGGAGCAGGCCCAGGAGAAGGCCGACCAGGTCAAGCCGGTCACCGCGAACGCCCGCGCCTTCCGCGTCCTGGTCCGCAACGCCATGTTCCGCCGCGTGGAGCTGGCGGCCCTGGACCACGTCAACGTGCTGGGCGAGCTGGACGGCGACTCCGGCTGGGACGCCGACGCCTGGGGCGATGCCATGGACGGCTACTGGGACGAGTACGACGATCTGGGCACGGGCCCCGACGCGCGCGGCCCCAAGCTGCTCCAGATCGAGGAGGACCCGGCGCACGGCCTGTGGCGCGTCCGGCAGACCTTCGCCGACCCCAACGGGGACCATGGCTGGGGCATCAGCGCCGAGGTGGACCTCGCCGCCTCCGACGAGGAGGGCCGTGCGGTCCTGCGCGTCACCTCGGTCGGCGAACTCGGCCAGCTCTGACCTCCTCCCGGCTCCGCCCGGGCGGACACCCGCCCCGCAACCGACCGGCGCCGTCACGGCCGCCGGGCCCGACAGTGGAGATCCTCTGATGACGAACCCCGCCGAGAGGCTGGTCGATCTGCTCGACCTGGAGCAGATCGAGGTCAACATCTTCCGGGGCGCAAGCCCCCAGGAGTCCCTCCAGCGCGTCTTCGGCGGCCAGGTGGCCGGCCAGGCGCTGGTGGCGGCCGGCCGCACCACCGAGAGCGACCGGCCCGTCCACTCCCTCCACTCGTACTTCCTGCGCCCCGGCATCCCCGGGGTGCCGATCGTGTACCAGGTGGAGCGGGTACGCGACGGGCGCTCCTTCACCACCCGCCGGGTCACCGCGGTCCAGCAGGGCAAGACCATCTTCAATCTGACCGCCTCCTTCCATCACCCGGAGGAGGGCAGCATCGAGCACCAGCTGCCTCCTCGCCATTTCCCCCATCCGGAAACGCTCCCGAAGGTCGTGGACGAGATCCGCGAGCACCTGGGCACGCTGCCGGAGGCGCTGGAGCGGATGGCCCGCCGCCAGCCCTTCGACATCCGTTACGTGGACCGGCTCCGCTGGACCCCCGAGGATCTCAAGGGCGCCGATCCGCGTAGCGCGGTGTGGATGCGCGCCGTCGGCCCGCTGGGCGACGACCCGCTCGTGCACACCTGCGCCCTCACCTACGCCAGTGACATGACCCTCCTCGACGCCGTGCGCATCCCCGTGGAACCCCTGTGGGGCATGCGCGGTTTCGACATGGCCTCGCTCGACCACGCCATGTGGTTCCACCGGCCGTTCCGGACGGACGAATGGTTCCTGTACGACCAGGAGTCGCCCATCGCGCACGGCGGCCGGGGCCTGGCCCGCGGCCGCATCTACGACCTCGAGGGCAGGCTGCTGGTGTCGGTGGTCCAGGAGGGGCTCTTCCGTCCCTACGGCGCCAAGGCCTCCAGGCCGGCCGTGTCCCCGCAGTAGTAGTCCCTCCCCTCCCCGAAGAACTGAGTGCCTTCATGCCCACCCCGGCTCCCGCTCCGGCCCTCCCCTGCCCCTGCGGCCTGCCCGCCGCCTACCCGGAGTGCTGCGGCCGCTTCCACTCCGGCGAGCGGCAGGCGCCCACCGCCGAACTGCTGATGCGCTCCCGCTTCAGCGCCTTCGCCGTCGGCGACACCGCCTACCTCCTGCGCTCCTGGCACCCGTCGACCCGGCCGGGCGTGCTCGACCTGGATCCCGGGCAGCGCTGGGAACGGCTGGAGATCCTGGCCACCGAGCGCGGCGGGATGTTCGAGACGGAGGGGGCGGTGGAGTTCCGGGCGCACTACCGCGAGGGCAGGCACACCGGCTCGCTGCACGAGCACAGTTCCTTCGCCCGGGAGAACGGGGCCTGGGTCTACGTCGGCCCCCTCTCCCCCGTCGACTTCGACTGACCCCTCGCTCCGGTCAGGGCGAAGTCGAGGCTGGTGCGGTACCAGCCGATCTCGTCCGGTGGCCCGGCTCTCAGCAGCCGGGCCGCCACCTCGGCGGCTGCCGCGACCTGCGGGTGCCCGTAGGGCGGGGGCGGGGCGAGTACCCCGAGCAGGATCCGCTCGGCCGCGTCGGGCACGGCCCTGCGCACGTCGTCCTCGGGGAGCACGGAGGCCAGTACGGCAGCCCGCTCCCAGGGGTCGGCGGTCCGTCTCAGCAAGAGCCCGACATGCCGCTCGCGCCACTTCCGGGGTCGCAGATCGGCCCTGAACTCGATCAGCTCCCGGTCCCCCGGCGGCGCGCTCCCGCGGAGCATTCCGGGCTCGCGGGCCGCGAAGTCCCGTAGCTCCGCGGTCAGATAGAGCCACACCACCGCCCGGTAGCGGTTGATCCGGTATCCCACCGGAGTGAGGTGCCCGCAGCGTGCGAGCCGGGTGAACCGGCTCGGGCCGACCCCCAGGACGGCGGCCGCGGCCTCCGCTCCCGCGACCGTCTCCACGCGCTCGCGCAGCACGTCCGGGAATCCCCCGGCCGACCGGACCCGGTCGAGCTCGGTCCGGGTGTACCGCGCTGCCCCGGCGGCCCCTTGGGGCCCGGCCCGTACGAGGCCCAGCTGGACGGCGCGGGCGAACTCGCTGCGGCTCAGCCCCAGTTCTCCTGCGGCCCGCCCGCCGCCCATCAGCCCGGCCGCCTCTTCACACCCCGCCACCACGGATGCCGCCATCGCCGTCGGCGGTGCCTGGACCGTCTGTGGCATCCCGGCCATGGCGGTCATCGCAGCCATCGAAATCATCGCGGTCATCGTGCTCTCCCCACCAGAGTGATTACTGTGTGTGAAGAACGTTACTCAGAGCAACGGCACGGCGCAGAGCCTGTGGACAACTCGGAAAGGGCGGACTGCGCCGCCCGCCTCAGCCGCCGGTGATCCGCCGCTCCGCGACACCCAGGTGCTCGCCCACCCGGTTCACCAGCAGCGTCATCTCGTACGCCACGTGCCCGATGTCGGCCTCGGAGGCGCTCAGCACGCACAGGCAGCTGCCCGCACCCGCCGCCATGACGAAGAGGACCCCGTCGTCGTACTCGACCATCGTCTGACGGACCTCACCGGCCCTGAAGTGCCGCCCCGAGCCCTTCGCCAGGCTCTGCAGCCCCGCCGCGACGGCCGCCAGGTGCTCCGCGTCCTCCCGTGCCAGCCCCGCGCTCGCGCCCGTCACCAGGCCGTCGTTGGACAGCACCACCGCGTGCCGCACCTGCTGCACCCGCCGCGTCAAGTCGTCCAGCAGCCAGTCCAGCTGCTTGTCCAGCGCCATATACAGTCCCTCCCCGTCGACGCGGCCGGACCGGCCGCGCCCCACCCCGCATAGTCGTGCCGCCAGCCTTCCCCACCAGCGGCTTTCCGGCAAGGAGGATGGACCCATGGTGAAGAAGATGACTCAAGAGGAATGGCGGGAGTTCGTCTCCCGCTCCACCCGCACCGGGAAACTGTCCACGGTCCGTGAGGACGGAAGCCCTCACATCGCTCCCATCTGGTTCGTTCTCGACGGCGATTCCTTCGTGTTCAACACCGGGAAGGACACCGTCAAGGGGCGCAATCTGGCCCGTGACGGCCGCGTAGCGCTCTGCGTGGACGACGACCGGCCGCCCTTCTCCTACGTCGTCCTCCAGGGCCGGGCACAGATCAGCGAGGACCTGGACGAGATGCTCCCCTGGTCGACCAGGATCGGCGCCCGCTACATGGGAGAGGAGCACGGCGAGGCCTTCGGCCGCCGCAACGCCGTCCCCGGCGAACTCCTCGTGCGGGTCGGCATCGACAAGGTGATCTCGGCCGCCGGCGTGGCCGACTGACCGCACCTCCCGCCCCGCCCCGCAACACCCGCACAACCCCGCATGACCAAGCACGACCCGCACGCCCCCGCACCGCCCCTTCGCCGCGGGCCGGTTCACACCGAGTCGGCCCGCGGTTCCACCGACTCCAGCAACCGCGCCGTGTGCACCCGTCCCGCGTACTCCACCAGCCGGATCAGCACTTCCTTCCCCGAGTCCTTGTCCCGTGCGTCGCACAGCACCACCGGCGTCCCCTGATCCAGGTCCAGCGCCCGCGCGACCTCGTTCGAGGCGTACCGCCGCGCGTTCGCGAAGCAGTTGACGGCCACCACGAAGGGGATCTTGCGGTGTTCGAAGTAGTCCACCGCCGGGAAGCAGTCCTCCAGCCGCCGCGTGTCGGCGAGGACCACCGCGCCCAGCGCACCCTGCGACAGCTCGTCCCACAGGAACCAGAACCGGTCCTGTCCCGGGGTCCCGAACAGGTAGAGCGACAGCCCCGACCTGATCGTGATCCGCCCGAAGTCCATGGCCACGGTGGTCGTCGTCTTCTGGTCGACGCCGCCCGTGTCGTCGACCAGCTCCCCGGCCTCGCTGAGCAGCTCCTCCGTCCGCAGCGGCCGGATCTCGCTGACCGAGCCGACCAGGGTCGTCTTCCCGACGCCGAAGCCGCCCGCCACGAGTATCTTCAGCGCGAGCGCCGCCAGTTCCTCTCCGCCCTCGGCGGCCGGCGACGGCCCGTTGTCGTGCAGTCCCATCACAGCGCTCGCAATCCCTCGATGACTTCACGCAGAATCCGCTCGTCCGGCAGCTGTGCGGGCGGCACCGGCCGGCTGACCTTGACGTGCCCGGCCTCCAGCAGGTCCCCCAGCAGTACGCGCACCACGCCCACGGGCAGGTCCGCGTCCGCCGCGAGCTCGGCCACCGACTGGGTCTCGTCGCGGCACAGGCCGAGCAGCGCGCGGTGTTCCGGTCCCAGCAGCGACTCGGCCGCCTCGTCCGTTCCCGCCGGGTCCACGACGACCAGCGCGATCAGGTCGAAGCGGACCCCGTGGGGTCCCGGCTTCGTGCGTCCGCCGGTCATGGCGTACGGACGGACGAGGGGGCCCGCGTCGGCGTCGTACCACCGGCCGTTCGTGCTCAAGGCCGCCGCCCTCAACCGGCGGCCGGCGGCCGCGCCGCGAACCGGGCCGGGGTGTACAGGTGCTCGCCGACCCGCTTGACCAGCCGGGCCATCTCGTAGGCGATCAGCCCCATGTCGGCGCCGGCCCCGCTGAGCACGGCGAGGCAGGAGCCGTCTCCGGCGGCGGCCACGAAGAGGAAGCCCTCGTCCATCTCCACCATCGTCTGGCGCACGCCCCCGGCGTGGAAGTGCCGGCCCGCGCCCTTCGCCAGGCTGTGGAAGCCCGAGGCCACGGCCGCCAGGTGCTCGGCGTCCTCCCGGCTGAGCGCACTGGAAGCGCCCACCGCCAGGCCGTCGTTGGACAGGACCACGGCGTGCCGGACCTCGCGCACCCGGACCACGAGGTCGTCCAGGAGCCAGTCGAGTTCGCCCGACCTGCGGACGCCGTCGAGGTCGATCCTCTGATGTTCGATCATCATCGTGCTCCTTCGCCTTCGCCAGTACTGCCTGTGCCGCCGCCGCCCGTATCGCCCGCGCCCCCCGTGCCCCCCGCACGCCCCGGACCGTCCGCGCCGGCTTCGCCGCTCGCCTGTGTGCCCCGCACCCAGCCCGCCCGGTACGCCGCCATCCGCTCGCGCGCCTGCTCGGGGCTGCGGCCGGGCGGTGCCTCCGCCTCCCGGACACCGGCCGGGGCTTGGGGGGCGGGGGCTTCGCGCAGCTGCGGGACGAGGCTCGCCTGCCGGACCCGGCGCGGCAGTTCGGTGACCGAGGCAGCCGGGCCCGAGGAGGCCGGTCCCGAAGAGGCCGGGCCCGAGGGAGCCGCCGGAGCCGCCGCGACCGCCGGGGCGGGCGTACGGGGAACCGCGCCCGCGGAGCCGCGCGGCCTCAGCGGAGCCACCGGGGAGGGCCGGGGCTCCTCCCGTACGGGGCTCCGGTCCGGGACCGGGACCCCGCGCACGTCGTCCCGTACGACGCTGATGGCCTGGGAAGGCTCCCGCAGCCGCTCCCGGACCGGTTCGGTGACCGGCTGCGGAGCCGGGGCCGCGGGTGCCTGCTCCTCGGGCTGCGGGGAGGCGGCCGTGAGGGCGCCCTGGAGCAGGGAGTTGGGGAGCAGCACCACCGCGGTGGTGCCGCCGTACGGTGACATGCGCAGGTGCACCTTCACCCCGTGGCGGGCCGAGAGGCGGCTGACCACGAAGAGCCCGAGCCGGTCGCTGTCGAAGAGGTCGAGCGCCTCGGACTGCTCGATGCGCCGGTTGGCCTCCTGGAGGGATTCGCGGCCCATGCCGAGCCCCCGGTCCTCGACCTCCAGGACGTAGCCGGCGCCGACGGGCTCCCCGCTGACCCGGACCTTGGTGTGGGGCGGGGAGAACTGGGTGGCGTTCTCGATGAGTTCGGCGAGCAGGTGGGTGAGGTCGGCGACGGCTCCGCCGACGACGGCGGCCTCGGCGAGCTGACGGACCTCGACGCGCGGGTAGTCCTCGATCTCGGAGACGGCGGCCCGTACGACGTTCGTCAGCGGGATCGGCATCCGCCAGGCGCGCCCGGGGGCGGCGCCCGAGAGGATGATCAGGCTTTCCGCGTGCCGCCGCATCCGGGTGGTGAGGTGGTCGAGGCGGAAGAGGTCGCCGAGTTCGTTCGGGTCGTCGGCGCGCCGCTCCATCGAGTCGAGCAGGGTGAGCTGCTTGTGCACCAGGACCTGGCTGCGCCGGGCGAGGTTGACGAAGACCCCGCTCACGCCGCTGGCCAGTTCGGCGCGTTCGACGGCGGCGCTGAGCGCGGCCCGGTGGACCGTGGCCAGGGCCTCGCCGACCTGGGCGATCTCGTCGTCGGCGGCCGGTCCCCGCGGGGTTTCGGCGGACACGTCGATGTCCTGGCCGGCCCGCAACCGGTCCATGGCCTGCGGGAGTTTGCGGTGCGCGATCTCCAGCGCGGTGTTGCGCAGCGAGACCAGCTCGACGACGAGGGCCCGGCCGATGCGGACCGAGATGACGAGCGAGGCGGCCACGGCGGCCAGGCCCAGGACGACGGCGGCTCCGGCGGGACTCAGCGCGCCCGCGCCGAACGGGTCGGTGCGGTCCGCGGACGCCGCGTGGGCGGCGTCCGTGATCTCCCGCATCGAGCCGGCGACGGAGGTGTACGCGGCCTCCCAGCCGGAGGGCGGGCCGGCGGGCCCGGATCCGGAACCGGCCGCGGCGGCCAGCGCCCGGTCCTCGGCCCCGGTGAGGTCGGCGTAGGCGGCGCTCTTGGCCACGGACTGCCAGGCGTCCTGCTGGGCGGCGGGCAGGTCCCGGGCGGCGGAGGCGGTCAGGGCCCGGCGGGTCTCGACGGCGCCGGTCAGCCGGCGAAGCGTTTCGGCGGTGCGCGGCCCCGGGGCCGTCAGCAGGGCGTCCTCGCGCGACAGTTGTTCCCCGGCCCGCGCGAACTCCAGCAGGACCCGGGCGTCGACGCCCAGTTCGGCGTCCTGGCCGCCTCCGGAGAGGGCGCCGCCGACCTCCAGCGCCGCGTCGATCACCCGGGTGTACGTCTCGTAGGCCGCTTCCGGGGTCGCCCGGTGCTCGGCGACGTCCTTGCGCGCCGGGCCCAGCCCCTCCGCGGCGGCGACGAAGGCGCGCAGCCGGATGACGATCTCGGTGCGGTAGTCGCCGGAGTCGGCCACGGTGTTGCTCTCGCCGAGCCGCAGCGAGCGTACGGCTCCGTCGGTGCGGCGGGCCTGCTCGTCCAGTGCGGCGGCCTGGCCGGGGGCCTGGGCGGCGGCCGCCTGACCGCTGGTGGGGTCGGCCAGCAGCCGTACGGCCGTGCGCCGTTCGGCCTGCAAGGCGGTGACGGCGGTCTCGACCGGGGCCCGCAGTTCCCGGTCGACGCGCTGGGCGCGACTGAGGCGGGCGACGTCCTGGGCCGCGTCGACGGTCGCGAAGGCCCAGAGGGCGAGCAGGGAGACCACCGGCACCATCAGCAGCGAGACGATCTTCGCCCGTACGGTGGCGGGGCGCAGCCGCAGGCGCGGACCGCGGCCACCGCCCCCGGCCGCGCCGGGTATCGCCGTGAGCACGCCGGAGGCCGCGCGCTGCGTCGGCTCCTCGGCGGGCGGTCCGGCGTGTGCCCGGCGGCCCGGCCCCTTGCCGCCGCCACCCGCCGGCGCGGGCGCGGGCGGCCGCGACGCCGCTGCTTCCGGTGTTCTGCGGGGTCTGCGCATGGGCTCCTCGTTCCGGGCGGTGCGTACGGACGTGACGATCGCGGGGGCGGTGGCGGTGGGGGGGCGCGGTGGCGGGGGCGTGGTGGCGGGCATCAGCGGCGGCCAGGGTCGCGGAGGCGCCCTAGCCGGTCGGGGCGGTGGCACCCCGCTCTCCCAGGCGCAGGTCGGCGGAGGCCATCGCGGAGGCCTCCCGCTCGTCGGCGGTCGGCGAGAGGGCGACGAACGCGGAGGTGATGAAGAGGTAGGAGCCGAGGCCGACGGCGAGCGGGAAGATGAACTGCATGGCGGTGACGCCCGGCAGGGCCTCGTCCGTGGGGGTGACCTCGACGGCGACCGCGAGCATGCCGGTGTAGTGCATGCTGCTGACGGCGGCGCCCATGACGAGCGAGGCGACGGCGACGGCCACGGGGGACTTGATGTTGAGGGCCGCCCACAGTGCGGCCGTGGCCGCGACGACCGCGATGGCGACGGAGAGCCCGACCGTGAGCGGCGCGTAGGAGACCGAGCCGTGCAGGCGCAGGGCGGCCATGCCGAGGTAGTGCATGCTGGCGACGCCGAGGCCGGTGGTGAGGCCGCCGAGGACGAGGGCCCGGCCGCGGTCCTTCCCGTAGCCGACGGCGAAGACTCCGGCGCCGACGACGATCATCGCGACGAGGAGGCTGAGGATGGTCAGCGGCACGTTGTAGCGGATTTCGGTCCCGGTGACGTGGAATCCGAGCATGGCGACGAAGTGCATCGTCCAGATCCCGGTGCCGATGGCCGAGGCCGCCGTGAGGAGCCAGTTGCGGCGGGAGGCGCCGGTCGTCGCGGCGAGCGCGCGAACGGTGCAGCGCAGCCCGAGGGCGGCGCCGATCGAAGCCATCACGTATGACAGCGCGGGGGTAAGCCAGCCATAGGCGGCGTGGTCCAGGTGTCCCATGGCCACGGAAGCTAGTCCGGGTGAGGGAGCGAACACGGGCAGCATTTCGAAAGCCACTGGAACTGCTGGAATATGACAGAGATACGTTCATCTTCGATCACGCCACGTACCACCTTGCACACGTTCCGCAGGCATGTGCCGGAGCCGCGGTGAGGGATCATGGGCACATGAGCGAAGACCGCACACAGGACCACGCCCAGGACCGGCCACAGGACCCGGCTCGGGACCGGCCCCGGGACCAGTCGCGGGACCGCGGCCACGTCCAGGAGTTCTTCGGGGCGCGCGCGGCCGGCTGGGACCGCAAGTTCCCCGGGGACGCGCCCGCCTTCGCCACCGCCGTGGGCGAGTTCGGACTGCGTCCCGGGGACCGGGTGCTCGACGCGGGCTGCGGCACCGGTCGGGCGCTGACCGCGCTCCGCGCGGCCGTCGGCCCGTCGGGAACGGTGCTGGGCGCCGACGTCACTCCGCAGATGCTGACCGCCGCGCACGAGGCCGGCCGGGACGCGGACGGCGCCCTGCTGCTGGCGGACGTGGCCCGGCTGCCGCTGCGCGACGGAGCGCTGGACGCCGTCTTCGCCGCCGGCCTCGTCGCCCATCTGCCCGACCCCGGGGCCAACTTGCGCGAGCTCGCCCGCGTGGTCCGCCCGGGCGGCGGGCTCGCGCTGTTCCACCCGATCGGCAGGGCGGCCCTCGCGGCGCGGCACGGCCGCGAGCTGACCCCGGACGACATGCGCGCCGAGCACAACCTCGGCCCGCTCCTGGCCGGTTCGGGCTGGCAGCTGACCTCGTACGCCGACGAGGACACCCGGTTCCTCGCACTGGCGGTCCGCACCCCCTGACCAACGAAGGCCCTACGTCGGCCACGTGCCCGGGGCCGGCCGGCGCGGCACTGCCCGCCGCGGCCCGCGGCCGGTCGGCACAGGACGATCAGACCGGTGACGGCGGCGGGGCGAGTGGCCCCTGCCGACGCGTCCCGCCGTCCCCTGGGCGCGCCGTCGTCGGCGGCGAGCCGGTTTCCGTGGCGGGCGGCCGGCCCTCCGTGCAGGTGGCGGGCTTGGAAATCGCTTCCCGTCAGCTCTCGACGCGGTGGTTACTCGCTGGTTAGGGTGCGCCGACGAGAGAACGACCGGGAGGCCACGTGTCCGAAGAGGAGGACGGCGGGTCGCTGTACGTGCTGACCGCCGTGCTGCTGACCCCCGCGCAGTTCCCGAGCATCCTGGGTGACGATTATCCCGAGGCCTGCTCGCTGCTCGGCGTTGCGCCGGCGGCCGCCGGGTACGGCCTGGTGCTGGGGCAGGACGAGGAGGGCGCGCGCTGGACGGTCGTGGTCGACGACGTCTCGCTCGTGGCCATGGCCATCGCCTCGTGGGACTGCGGGATGGAGTACGACCTGTCCCCCGACGAACGGTCCATCGTGGTCTCGCTGGCGGGCTGGCCGCTGGCGCTCGCGGTGGCCACCGACGGGATCCCCGATCCGCACGATCCCGAGCAGGGCGCGGACGGCACCGGGCGGGTACCGCTGGCCCCGCCGTCGGCCGAGGCCTGGGGTCCGGTGCAGCGGCGGATGGGCGCCGACCAGATAGCCCGGGAGTGGGCCGACTGGAGCGAACGCGTAGCCACGGACGGCGGGGCCGCCGCTGCCGCGCACCCGGGGCTGGCGCGGGCCTTGGAGGAGGCCCTGGGGTACACGCAGAGCCCGCCGCCGCCCGGCAGGGTGCGGTCGTCCTTCGCGGGCGACGAGGCGCGGACGCTGCGCGTCGACGGGCCGGGGTGGTCGCTGGTGGCCCGCACCGGCGGGGCCGCCTTCGTCCTGCTGGACGAGGAGCCGAGCGAGGTGCTGGCCGTACCGCACGAGGCGCACGGGGAACTTCCGGAGCTGTCGGAGCTGCTGGCGGCGTTGGACCGGGTCGCGGTGCGGCCGGCCTGAGCGGGGCCGGGGTGGGGCTGGTCGGGTTGAGGTTGGCTCGGCTGGATTGGGATGGGCTGGATTGGGATGGGATGGGATGGGGTGCCGTGCGCCGGCGAGGCGCGTGCGGTGTGCAGTGTCTGAGCTGGGTGCGAGGGGGAGGATGTGCTGATGGATCCGGTGGAAGTGGTCCCGGTGGGCGTGGTGGTGGGCGGCCGCGCGGCGGTCGTCGACGACGACTGGGGGCGGGAGACGGCGGTGATCCGCCTGGACCCGGAGCAGTTCGGTCCGCAGGCCCTGTACGGACTGGAGGACTTCTCGCACGTCGAGGTGGTCTTCCACTTCGACCGAGTGCCGGAGGACAAGATCGAGACGGGGGCGCGGCGCCCCCGGGGCAATCCGGACTGGCCGCTCGTCGGCATCTTCGCCCAGCGCGGCAAGAACCGCCCCAACCGGCTGGGCCTCTCGCGCTGTCGCGTCCTGAAGGTGGACGTGCTGGCGGCTGACGGCCCGGAGCTGCACGTGGAAGGGCTGGACGCGGTCGCGGGCACTCCGGTGCTCGACCTCAAGCCGTACATGACGGAATTCGGCCCGCGCGGCGAGCACCGCCAGCCGGAGTGGGCGACGGAGCTGATGCGCGACTACTACTGAGTCGCGCGGGGCGGGACGGGGCGCCGAGTGTAGGCTCCGAGATTCCGTGAGCACGTGCGGCAGGCCGCAACGGGAAGCTCGCGAACAGGGCCGGGCGTTGGGCGAGCCGACAGGAGTGCGCCATGGCTGTGGTGACCCGCTTGGTCACTTACACCGATCTGCACGTCGCCGCTACGAGCTCACAGCAGCTGTCGGTGTCGGCGCGGCTGGAGGCCGAACTCGCGGACGGCCGCCGTGTGGTGTTGCTCGACGATCGCGGCTGGAGCAGCTCGGGCCCGTCCGGCATCCCCGCGCTGACCTCCGCCGAGGACATCGAGGAGACGGCCCGGACGGTGGTCGGGCCGGACGAGCCCTTCGGCGGCAGGACGCAGGAGCAGATGGCGGCCGGACACGGGGGCTATCTGGCCGGCGTCCTCGGGCAGCACGGGGTGGACGTGCCTGCGCACCAGCTGGAGCGGCTGCCCCACGACGTGGTGCTCAGCGAGCGCCTGCGTGCGTGGATCGGCTGCGAGAGCGGCTGACAGACCCGGCGCCCGTTTGCCGGGCCTGACGCGGCCCGGCCGGGCCGTGGGCTCGGTGGGTCAGACTCGCTCGAGGGGGATGTGCGGGGTCGGGGGGAGGGTGACCTCGATGGCGTCGCCGGGGTGGATGGTGCCGCCCCGGTGGACCACGCCCATGATTCCGGCCTTGCGGAGCACGTTGCCCTCGTCGTCCCGGCCCACCACCTGCTTGAGCAGCCCGTGCTGGAAGGTGTCGATCTGCTGGCACGGATTGCGCAGCCCGGTCACCTCGACCACCGCGTCCGCACCGAGGCGCAGCAAGCTGCCGGTCGGCAGGGCGAGCAGGTCTATGCCCTCGGTGGTGACGTTCTCCCCGAGCTGGCCCGGCTCGACCCGGTGGCCGGCCTCGGCCACCTCCTCGAAGAGCTCCCGGTGAATCAGGTGCACCTGCCGGAGGTTCGGCTGCGTGGGGTCCTGGGCCACGCGGGAACGGTGCTTGACCGTGACCCCCGCGTGAACGTCTCCCTCGACCCCGAGCCCCTCGAGGAGCGTGATGCTCTCGCGTGTGGGCTTGGTGAACGAATAGACCCCGTTGCTGCTGACCGCCGCGACCTGCGCCACGCCCGCCGCGCCCGCCGTATTCGCCGTATTCGCCGTATTCGCCGTATTCGCCGTGCTCATGGTTGCCCCCCTGCCGCCGTCAGCGGCCGATCTGCTTCCTGGATATGCCCCGCAGCCTACGGCGCTGCGAGGAGTCCAACAGCAGGTAGGCGGCCACAGGAACACCGATCAGGACCAGCAGTCCGGCCCAGAACCCGACCGCCCAGAACAGGACGATGGCTGCCACCACACCGGCAACCGCGATCTTTCCGCTCGTGGACATCTGCGGCACCCTCTTTCTCCGTCGGCCACTACCCCACACAACGCGCGTTCCCGCCGCCGCGTTCCCGCCCCCGCATTTCCGCTCGCGCGCTTCTCCCGGCACGTTTCCGCCCCTACGTTTCCGCCCGTACGTTTCCGATCGCGCGAACGCCGACGAAGTGACCCGGGTCACGGTGTCGCCGCGAGCCGGGGCAGCCGCGGGTGGGTTACCCTCGGCCACCCTGTATTCGGTAGTCAAGTTTGAGGAATGCGTGCTCCCGACGATCTCCGGCCTCATCCCGTGCTCCGCCGTCTTCCTCCCCGCCGAACCGGCCCGCGACGGCCGTGTCGCCTTCTGGCGGGCGGACCCGGCCGAGGGCCTCCACCTGGACGGCCAGGGCGCCGCCGAGCAGCTCACCATCGTCACGCCCGATCTGCGGCGCACCACGGTGACGGCCCTCGTCCTGCCCCTCGCCGAAGCCCTGCCCCTGCTCACCCGGGTCCGGGCCGCCGAATCGGCCGGCGCCGCGCCCTTCTGGGGCGCCGCCGCCCTGCTGGCCCTGCGCTTCGCCGCCCGCGGGCTGCTGCTGCCGGGACTGAGCCCCGCCGGGTACGACGCCTGGCGGCTCGGGCCGCTTGGCGCCGCCGACCTGGAGGAGGTCCGGGAGCTGGCGGCGGCCATGCCGCCCAACGCGCACTGCGTACCCGTCGACCCCGGCGTACCCGCCGACCCCCGTGCCCCCGCCGACCCCGGTGCCCCACCGCTGCTGCCCGCCCCGGAGCCGCTGCTGCGCGCCTTCCTCGACGCCGTCGCCGACACCCTGCCGCGCTCCCCCGCCGCACCCGCCGCCGCCGGCGGCCCCGCCTTCGCCGCCCGCCCGGCCCGGCTCCACCCCGAGCTTCGCGACTGGGCCGCGGAGGTCGCGGCCGGGCACGACGCCGGAGTACGGGTCTCGCTCCGCATCGAGGTGGACCCGGACGCCGAACCCCCCGTCTTCCGCGCCGTCCTGCAGATGCACGGCCTCGCGGACGCCACCCTCGTCGCGGACGCCGCCGACGTCTGGGCCGGCTCCGGGCCCGCAGCGGCCGCCTTCCCGCCCCGCGCCCGTCTGGACGCCCTCCGGGCCCTGCGCCGGGCCGCCCGCCTGTGGCCGCCGCTCGCGCCGCTGCTCGGCGCCGCCGTCCCCGACGCGGTGCACCTCGCCGACGAGGAGGTCGCGGAGTTGCTCGGGGAGGCCTCCGGCGCCCTGGCGGCCGACGGGGTGCAGGTGCACTGGCCGCGCGGGCTCGCCCGTACGCTCACCGCGCGGGCCGTCGTGGGCCGGCCCGCCACCGGCTCCGGTCTGCCCGGCCTGGCCGGCCCGCTCTCCACCGCCTCCGCACACCCCGTCGGCTGGCGCTACGCCCTGGGCGGCCAGGGCGATCTGACCGCCGACGAACTGGACCGGCTCGCCGAGGCGAAGCGGCCCCTGGTCCGGCTGCGCGACCAGTGGGTCCTGATCGATCCCGCCGCGGCCCGCCGGGCCCGGGCCCTTGCCCGCCAGGACCACGAGGTGACGGCCGCCGACGCGCTGGCCGCCGTACTGACCGGCTCGGCGGAGCTCGACGGCACGCGGTACGACGTAGAGGCCACCGGTGCGCTGGAACGGCTCCGCACGCTCCTCACCGCCGACCCCGAGCGTGCGGCCCCAGAGCCCGCGGACCCCGGGCACGCAGACCGCGGGCACGCAGACGCCGCGCACCCCGCCCCGGAGCCCGCCGCCGCGCCGGCGGCCGACGTACAGGCTCCGGCCACCCTCCGCGCCACCCTGCGCGACTACCAGCTCCGCGGCCTGCGCTGGCTCGCCCGGCTGACCGGGCTCGGCTTCGGAGCCTGCCTCGCCGACGACATGGGTCTGGGCAAGACCGTCACGCTGATCGCGCTCCACCTGCACCGCCAGGAGCACGGGCACGAGGGCCCGACGCTGGTGGTCTGCCCGGCCTCGCTGCTGGGCAACTGGCAGCGGGAGATCGAGAGGTTCGCCCCCGGCACGCCGGTGCGCCGCTTCCACGGCTCGGGCCGCGACCTCGAAGGGCTGACCGACCGACCCGCCGGGGGATTCGTCCTCACCACCTACGGAACCATGCGCCTGGACGCGCCCCGGCTCGCCGCCGTGCACTGGGGCATGGTCGTCGCGGATGAGGCCCAGCACGTCAAGAACCCGCGCTCCTCGACCGCCAAGGCCCTGCGCACCCTCCCCTCGGCCGCCCGCGTGGCCCTCACCGGCACCCCGGTCGAGAACAACCTGTCCGAGCTGTGGGCCGTCCTCGACTGGACCACGCCCGGCCTGCTCGGCCGTCTCGGCACCTTCAGCACGCGCTACGCCGAGCCGGCCGAAAGCGGCCGCGACCCGCTGGCTGCGGCCCGACTCGGAGCGCTGGTCAGACCGTTCCTGCTCCGCCGCAAGAAATCCGATCCCGGAATCGCACCCGAACTGCCGCCCAAGACCGAGACCGACCACGCCGTGTCCCTGACCCGCGAGCAGGCCGGGCTGTACGAGGCGGTCGTGCGGGAGACCCTCGCGGCGATCGCCGGGGCGGACGGGATGGAGCGCCGCGGGCTCGTCGTGAAGCTGCTGACCTCGCTCAAGCAGATCTGCAACCACCCCGCGCAGTACACGAAGGAGCAGCACGGCTCGAAGGAGGCCACCGGGGCGGCCTCCGGCAAGCTGGAACTCCTCGACGAGCTGCTCGACACGATCCTCGCCGAGGGCGGCTCGGTGCTGGTCTTCACGCAGTACGTGGCGATGGCCCGCATCATCGAACGCCATCTCGTCGGGCGCGGCATCGCGTCCCAACTGCTCCACGGGGGCACGCCCGTTCCGCGCCGCGAGGAGCTCGTGGACCGCTTCCAGGCGGGCGAGGTGCCCGTGTTCCTGCTCTCCCTCAAGGCCGCCGGCACCGGCCTCAACCTCACCCGCGCCGGCCACGTCATCCACTACGACCGCTGGTGGAACCCGGCCGTCGAGGAACAGGCCACCGACCGCGCCTACCGGATCGGCCAGACCCAGCCCGTCCAGGTCCACCGCATCATCGCCGAAGGCACCGTCGAGGACCGGATCGCCGAACTCCTGGAACGCAAAAGGGCCCTGGCCGATGCCGTGCTGGCGGGCGGAGAAGCCGCGCTGACCGAACTGAGCGACGCGGAGCTGGCGGAACTCGTCGCGCTCCGCCCGACCGCCTCCGGGGAGTGACACGGATGAACGCCAAGGACCCGTACGCCGGGGACCCGTACGAGAAGGACGCGTACGCGAAGGACCCGTACGAGAAGACCTTCCCGCCGCTCCCGCCCGCCCCCGGCCGCGGCTTCGCCCGCACCTGGTGGGGCCATGCCTGGCTGCGCGCCCTGGAGGACAGCGCGCTCGACGGGCAGCAGGTCAAGCAGGGTCGGCGGTACGCGCGTTCGGGCGCGGTCGGAGCCGTGTCCGTACGGCCGGGCGGGCTGACGGCCGTGGTGCGCGACCCGGACGGGACGGCGCACCGGACGGACGTGCTGGTGCAGGAGTTCACGGAAGCGCAATGGGACCGGCTGCTCGGGCTGGCGGCCGCCGAGTCCGGCCACATCGCGGCGCTGCTCGACCGGGAGGTACCGCCTGAGCTCACGGAGGACGCGGCGGCGGCCGGGGTGGAGCTGCTGCCCGGGATCGGCGACCTCGACCCGCGCTGCGACTGCGACGAGTGGGACCACTGCCCGCACACGGCGGCCCTCTGCTACCAGGTGGCGCGGCTGCTGGACCAGGACCCCTTCGTGCTGTTGCTGCTGCGCGGGCGCGCGGAGGCCGGCCTGATGGCGGAGTTGGAGGAGCGCAGCACGGCGGAGGCGGAAACAGGATCTCCGCATTCCGCCGCCGACGTCGGCATCCCCGCGTCCGAGGTGTACGCGGAGGCTGCCGCCCTGCCCCCGCTGCCCCCGCCCGCGCGGCTGCCGGACGCGCCGGGCCAGCCTCCGACGCTGGACACGGAGACGGGGACGGAGCCGCCGGGCCTGGACGTGGACGGTGTGGAGTTCCTGGCACAGGCGGCCGCGACGCAGGCGTACCTGCTGCTCGCGGAGGCGCTCGCTCCGGCTCACGCGGAGCGTGCCCCGCAGCCCGAGCCCACGATCGCGCACGACGCCGTACGGCTCACGGCGCAGGCCCACGACCTTCGGGTCCGCTCCCGCCTGTCGGCGGCTGCCGACAGGGACCGGGCCGCCATGGACCGGGCCGTACTCGCCTGGGGCTTCGGCGGGGCACAGGCCGTCGCGGTACTGGAGGAGGACTGGACCCCGGACCGGGCGTCGCTCGCCCGGGCCCGGGCCGCGCTGGCGTCCGCCTGGTCCGACGGGGCGGGCGCCTACACCGACGCCGACCCGGCCCCCGCCCCCGTGCTGCGCCGGGTTCGCGCCCGCTGGACGGAGCCGGGCGGCGACCGGCAGCTCCGGCTGGGCCGGGAGGGCCGCTGGTGGCCGTACCACAGCTCGGCGGGCCACTGGCTCCCGGCGGGCCCGTCCTGCCCGGACCCGGCGTCGGCGCTGGCGGCGCTGGACCCGGAGGACTGAAGGGTGCCGTGGTAGGGCCCCTCGGTCCCGCGCGAGCAGGCCGCCGAGCCGCTCCCTCGCGCGGTGTCAGAGGCGGCGCGCCGAGGTGCCCGGGGTGGGGCGGGGGTACGTCCGGGATTGTTTGACACTGCCGAAGGCGAAGCTCGACTCGATCGAGGCGATGCCGGGGATGGCGTGGATGCGGTCGCGCACCAGGGACTCGTAGGCCTCCAGGTCCTCGATGACGACCCGGAGCAGGTAGTCGCTGCTTCCCGCCATCAGGTAGCAGTCCTGGATGTGCTCGATGAGCCCGACGTGCTCCTCGAAGACGCGGACCGCCGGCGCCGTGTGGCGTTCCAGGCGGATCC
The DNA here is from genome assembly GCF_057834205.1 of Streptomyces sp. GL_148. Taxonomy (NCBI): domain Bacteria; kingdom Bacillati; phylum Actinomycetota; class Actinomycetes; order Kitasatosporales; family Streptomycetaceae; genus Streptomyces; species Streptomyces sp. GL_148. The sequence continues at coordinate 1,075,612 of NZ_CM174396.1, forward strand.
GTACGAAGACGGTGATCGGCAGCCCGAAGGCGACCTGGTCGACCACGGCCGTGTAGCCGCGGATCAGGCCGGCCTCCTCCAGCCGCCGGACCCGCCGCAGACAGGGCGAGGGGGAGAGCCGGACCCGGTCGGCGAGGTCCTGGTTCGACAGCCGTCCATCGGCCTGCAATTCCCGGATGATCTGCAGATCGACTGCGTCCACGGCCACTCCTTGGCAGATTCTGCCCCAAACGTATGTCCAGGAGGCAGAACTGGCAATCGACTGCCCCGCCCGAGGCCCTAGCGTTGCGGTTGTACGGAAACCCGTACGCACTTGCCGTACGCGCTACCCCTGCGTACCTCCCGTACGTCCTTCCCGTGGGGACTTCCCGTACGCACCCCCGTACGGGAAGCCCCCACCCGGGCCCCAGAGCTGGAGCAACCTCCTTGGCCGCCATCGACACCCCGGCCGCGGCCCCTCCCCGGGCCCCTGGCCGAGCGCTCGCCCACCGGTTCTCCCCGCAGAGCGTGGGCATGGCGGCACTGCTGGTGACCGTGGCGATCTGGGCCGCCTTCGCGCTCAGCGCCCGCGCCCTGAGCGCCTCCTCCCTGCTGCCGGCCGACGCCGCCCTGCTGCGCTTCGGCGTCCCGCTCGTGGTGCTGGCACCCGCCCTGTGGCGGCGTCGGCGCCGCATCGCGGCGGTGCGGCCGGGCGCCGCCGCCAAGATCGTCTGCGGGGCGGGGGTCCCGTTCTTCCTGGCGGCGATGCACGGCGGTGCCCTGACCTCCGCGGCCTTCGTCGGTTCGATCGTGCCCGGCATGGTCCCGCTGTTCGTCTCCGCGCTCATGGTCGGCCGCGGGCACCGCGCTCCCCGCGGCACGCAGGCGGCCGGGCTCGCGCTGATCGCGGTCGGCGTGGCCGCCCTCGTCTGGCGCTACGTGGTCCCGGTGGACGCGGACGTACTGGAGGGCGCAGGCACGCTCCTGGTGGCCAGCGGCCTGTGGGCGCTGTACACGGTGGGGCTGAAGGAGGTCGATCTCGATCCCGTCGGCTCGATCGGCCTGCTCTGCCTGCCCTCGTTCGCCGTCATCGGACTCCTCGTCCTGACCGGGGTACTCCCCACGGGCCTCGCACAGGCCGCCGGAGCCGACATCGCGCTGTTCCTCGTCGTGCAGGGGCTCGGGGTCGGGCTCTGCGCCGGCCTGCTGTACGCCTTCGCCATCCGCAGGCTGGGCGCCGAGCGCAGCTCGGTCGTCGGAAGCCTCAGCCCCGTCGCCGTCGTCCTGCTCGCCGTCCCGGTGCTGGGCGAGTCACCGACCGCCGCCGTCCTCGTCGGCGTCCCGCTCATCACCGCCGGCGTCGTCCTGGCCAACCGCCGCCCCCGGCTCCCGGTACAGCCCGACACCCAGCCCCAGCCCCAGCCCCAGCCCCAGCCCCGACCCGAGGTTCCCGCAGATGCTTGAGCTCCTCCCGCCGCCGCCCGCCGACCCGCTGTGGGTACTGACCGACGAGTTCGGCGCCGACGAGCGGCCCGAGCGGCTCAACCTGGTCCTCGGCGTCTACCGCGACGAGACCGGGCGCACCCCCGTCATGGCCGCCGTGCGTGAGGCCGAGATCCGCCTCGCCGAGCGCTCCGCGTCCAAGGAGTACCGGGGGCTCTCCGGCAACACCGCCTTCAACCGGGCCCTGCTCGCGATGGTGCTCGGCACCGGCCGGGGCGGTCCGACCGAACGGGCCGCCGCCGTCCAGACCGTCGCGGGCTCCGGGGCCCTGCGGCTGCTGGCCGACCTGATCTGCCGCACCCGCCCCGGCGCCACCGTCTGGATCAGCGAACCGGCGTACGTCAACCACCGGCCCATCCTGGAGGCCGCCGGGCTGAAGGTGCGCGGCTACGGCTGGCGCGACGCCGAGGGCGGCTTCGACACGGAGGGCGTCCTGCGGGAGCTGGCCGGCGCCGGTCGCGACGACGTGGTCCTGCTCCAGGGCTGCTGCCACAACCCCACCGGGGTGGACCCGCTCCTGGACGACTGGGAGGCACTCGCCGAGTCGGCCGTCAGCGGCGGCTGGATCCCCTTCGTCGACCTCGCCTACCACGGGCTCGGCGACGGCCTTGAGGCCGACCTGGTGCCCACCCGGATGCTGGCCGCGCGCGTGCCGGAGATGCTGATCGCGGTCAGCTGCTCGAAGAACTTCGGCCTCTACAGCGACCGTGTCGGCGGCGCGATCGTCCTCGGCGCCTCGGCCGGGGCGGCGCGGCACGCCGAGACGGCCCTGCAGAACGCCGCCCGGACCCAGTACTCGATGCCGCCCGAGCACGGCGCCGCCGTCGTCACGGCGATCCTGGAGGACGACGGGCTACGGGCCGCCTGGCGCGCGGAACTGGACCTGATGCGCAGCCGGATCACCACCAACCGGGCCGTGCTGACCGCCGGTCTCAGCGCGCTCGGCCGGGCCGGCGAGGCGCGGACGCTCGCCCGGCAGAAGGGGATGTTCTCGATGCTGCCCCTGACCGGGCAGCAGATGCTGCGGCTGCGCACGGAGTTCGCGATTTACGGCACGGCCTCGGGGCGCATCAACATCGCGGGCATCCCGGAACACCGCATCCCCTGCCTCGCGCGGGGCGTCGCGGCGGTCATGGGCCACTGAGCCCGCCTGCCGCGGCTCCGGCCGGGGCGGGTTTCGGCTTCGGCCGGGGCGGGTTTCGGCAGGGTCGGGTTCGGCGGGGTCGGGTTTCGGCAGGCGCATGCCGACGTACTGGCCGACGTACCGCTTGCCGACCCACCGGGCCGGTACGACGATGGGGCGCTCCGGGTACCGAGGCACCGCGAGAGGGCGACATGGGCGACATGGGCGATCCATCGGTGGCTCTGCCGGGCGGAGCCGACCCCGCCGAGCGGACGCGGGAACTACGGCGGGCCCACGCCGCGTTCACCCAGGACGGGCGGGTCGAGGCCCCGGTGCGGGCGGTCATCGCGAGGTCCTGGCGCCGCTGCGCCCGGGCCCGGGTCAGCCCGGAGTGCGTGCCGCGGGTGGAGCTGTCCGGCGCGGAACTGCGGTCGTACCGGGAGCAGCACCCGCTGGCCCGGGTGCTGCCGCTGTTCCGGGAACTCGTGGGGGCCTTCGCCTCGGACGGGGCCCATCTGCTGGCGGTGTGCGACGCGCGGGGCAGCCTGCTCTGGGTGGAGGGCGAACCCGCCACGATGCGGCGCGCGGAGGGCCTCGGCTTCGTGCCGGGTGCCCGCTGGGCGGAGACGGCGATGGGGACCAACGCCCCCGGCACGGCGGTGGCGGTCGGGGAGCCGGTCCAGGTCTTCGGCGCCGAGCACTTCAGCCGTCGGGTGCATCCGTGGACCTGCGCGGCGGCTCCGGTCCGCGATCCGCGCACCGGAAGGCTGCTCGGCGCCGTCGACGTCACCGGGGGCGACTGGCTGGCCCATCCGCACTCCCTGGCCTTCGTGCGGGCCGTGGCGTACGCGGCGGAGGCCCGGCTCGCGCTGCTGGATCCGGCGCCCCGGGTTCCCGGGGACCGCCTCACCGCGCTCGGCCGCGACGAGGCGCTGCTGACCGGCGGTGACCGTGAGGTCCGGCTCGGGCGGCGGCACAGCGAGATCATGGCGCTTCTCGCGCACCATCCGGAGGGGCTGTCGGGGGAGGAACTGGCGATCGCCCTGTACGAGGACGAGTCGGTGTCGCCGGTGACCCTGCGCGCCGAAATGTCACGGCTGCGCGGCCTGTTGGGGACCCGGGCCCCGCTCTCCCGCCCGTACCGCACGGCCGCGCCGCTGGAGGCCGATTTCACCGCCGTCACCCGCCACCTGGCCTCGGGCGCCGTCTCGGCCGCGCTGGCCCGCTACCCGGGCCCGCTGCTGCCCGCCTCCACGGCGCCCGCCATCGTCCGGCTCCGGCGCCGCATCGAGGAGCAGGCGCGGGCCGCCGTGATCGCGCGGGCCGACCCGGGGCTGCTGACCGACTGGGTGTGCAGCCCGTGGGGCGCGGAGGACGCCGAAGTCTGGCGGGCCCTGGCGGCCGTACTCCCGGCTGCCGGCCGGACGGCCGCGCTGGCCCGCGTACGGGCCCTCGACGCGGAACTCGGCGTACCACCACAGGACGTGCCGGGCAACGGGCAGGGGCCCCGGCGCACCGCGCAGGAGAGGTCCACCACCCCACCACCTCCCGGGGCCCGTTCACCGCGCGGCCGTGCAACGTACCGGCAACCTGCCCGCCCCTAGCCTCACGGCGAGCACCGGCCGACGGCGGCCGGCGCCCGGCAAGGGGAGGACCATCCATGGCTCGTTACGCTGCGCCCGGTACCGAAGGCGCGCTCATGTCGTACGCGTCCCGCTACGGCCACTTCATCGGAGGCGAGCACGTCGAGCCCGCCCTCGGACGGTACTTCGCCAACCCCTCCCCCGTGACCGGCGAGACCTTCACCGAGGTCGCGCGCGGTACGGCCGAGGACGTCGAGCGCGCACTGGACGCGGCGCACGCCGCCGCGCCCGCGTGGGGACGCACCTCGATCACCGAGCGTTCCACGATCCTGCTGCGCATCGCGGACCGGATGGAGCAGCACCTGGAGGCGCTCGCGGTCGCGGAGACCTGGGAGAACGGCAAGCCGATCCGCGAGACCCTGGCCGCCGACATGCCGCTCGCCGTCGACCAGTTCCGCTACTTCGCGGGCGCGCTGCGCGCCCAGGAGGGGGCCCTCAGCCAGATCGACGAAGACACGGTGGCCTATCACTTCCACGAGCCGCTGGGCGTGGTCGCCCAGATCATCCCGTGGAACTTCCCCATCCTGATGGCCGTGTGGAAACTGGCGCCGGCCCTGGCCGCGGGCAACACGGTGGTGCTGAAACCGGCCGAGCAGACCCCGGTGTCGGTGCACTACCTGATGAGTCTGATCGGCGACCTGCTGCCGCCGGGCGTGGTGAACATCGTCAACGGCTTCGGCGAGGAGGCGGGCAAGCCGCTCGCGTCCAGCCCGCGCGTGGCGAAGGTGGCCTTCACCGGGGAGACATCCACCGGGCGGCTGATCATGCAGTACGCGGCGGAGCACCTCAAGCCGGTCACGCTGGAGTTGGGCGGCAAGAGCCCCAACCTCTTCTTCGACGACATCTGGACCGCCGACGACGACCTGCGGGACAAGGCCCTCGAAGGCTTCACGATGTTCGCCCTCAACCAGGGCGAGGTGTGCACGAGCCCCTCCCGCGCCCTGATCGAGCGCGGCCGCTACGGCGACTTCCTCGACGCGGCCGTGGCCCGCACCGAACTGATCGTGCCGGGGCACCCGTTGGACACGGACACGATGATCGGCGCGCAGGCCTCGGCGGAGCAGCTGAAGAAGGTGCTGTCGTACGTGGAGATCGGGCAGCAGGAGGGCGCGAAGCTCCTGACCGGCGGGCAGCGCGTGGAGCACGGCGGGGAACTGGCGGGCGGCTTCTACGTCCAGCCGACCATCTTCGAGGGCGACAACCGCATGCGGATCTTCCAGGAGGAGATCTTCGGCCCGGTGGTGTCGGTGACCTCGTTCCAGGACTTCGACGACGCCGTGCGCATCGCGAACGACACGGCGTACGGCCTGGGCGCCGGCGTCTGGACCCGCGACATCAACACGGCCTACCGCGCGGGCCGCGCGATCCAGGCGGGCCGAGTCTGGACGAACTGCTACCACGCCTACCCCGCCCACGCCGCCTTCGGCGGCTACAAGCAGTCGGGCATCGGCCGCGAGACCCACAAGATGATGCTGGAGCACTACCAGCAGACCAAGAATCTGCTGGTGTCCTACTCGCCGAAGAAGCTGGGCTTCTTCTAGGCGCACAAAAGAAGGCGCCTGACCTGGACTTATGCCCGGCAGGCGCCTTCTTCGATCCCCAGGCCACCCCGTTCACGGCGACGGCGAAAATGCACTGGTCCTTCCAGTTCCTCCCACCCGTCTCCCACCCCTGACCAGCTGTTCCGGGCCATGCACGGGCCAGATTCACGATCAGTCCACAGCTTCCGCGCTGCGCCGGTTCCACTCCTGCATCGACTCCTCGATGAGGCGGTTGGAGTGCTCCTGCAGGCCGTCCAAGAACTTGGCGTAGAACTGGAAGAGCACCTGGATGCTCTGGCCGGCCCGACGGGCACATTCAGCAGGGTCAACGCCGGAGTACAGCCAGAACGAGATGCCGGCATGGCGCAGGTCGTAGGGTCTCTTGGCGAGCAAGGACAACTGCTCGTGGTCCGCCAGGGCCGTCCTGCGCGCCCGTGCCCACGTGATCCCGTAGGCCCCCGCTTCGACGTAGTTGCCCGCTGCATTACGGAAGAGGCGGCCGTCTGGCGCCACGCCGAAACGGTCGACGTGCGCACGCAGGGTGCTCACGAACGCCGGTGGTATCGGCACAGGCCGTGTGGCCTTCAGGGCTCGCCGTTTCAGCGAGTGCACCTCATGGACCGACCCGTCATCCGTCCACCCCTTGCCCGCCGCGACAACCCCGCCCGACAAGTTGAGCAGGCCCCAACCTGATGTCGGCAGGTGGCATTGGGAGAGTTGAAGGTGGATGACCTCTGCCGGCCGCATCGCCGCGTAGTACATGCAGCCGAAGAACGCCTCCAGGTGGGGGCCTCGCCCTTTCTGCCCACCGACTGCGGACAGGAGTCGAGTCACCTGCGTCGGGTTGGGAACGCAGGCCGGATCGACCTCCTCACTGACTGGTGGGGGCTTCCACTTGACCCTGGCGAGCGGATTCTCGGTGAAGTACCCCTGGTCGACAGCGGTTCCGAGGACCTCGCTGAAGGCCGATCGCTTACGCACGGCAGTCTTCGCTGTGGCGGGCTTACCGTCGAGCTTTCGGCCGAGGGCCTCCAACGTCCTTCGGACAGTGTCCGGTTCCAGCAGCTCACTGATGGGCAGGGAGTGCTTCTGTATCCATTCCAGGGCATGCTTCCACTCGTCCGGCGGCTCGCCTCCCATGCCCTCTTGTTGAACGCCCACGAGTACAGCGCACGCCGGAACCCTCGGCTCGGAATAGGCCGCCCCCGGTCGCACCAGGGCCGGAGTGATGGTTGCCAACGCGTCAGCAAGGGTGCGTCGCGTAGTGCCTGGCGTTCGGTCCCATCGCTCATCGATGTAGGCATGGGCGACGTCGTACCAGGTCGTCCGTTGCCTGATGGCCCGAATCTCGGATGCGGGAAGTATGGATCACGCGTTTGGTTCGGCTCCGGTCATCAGGGCGAGCAAGCTGTGGGGCGCGCGGTCGTCGATCATGAGCGTGTAGAAGCCGTCGTCGTCCGCTTCCACAGCGGCGGCGCGGGCGAACATGGCGTGTTCGTGCGTGGTGAGCGCGGTCTCCGCATCGCCGGGGTGCGCGGCGAGGGCTCGGCCGAGCTCGGCGCCGTCCAACATGGCCAGGTTGGCGCCTTCGCCGTTCGGCGCCCGGAGGTGGGCGGCATCGCCGAGCAGGGTCACCCCAGGCACGTGGTCCCAGCGGTGCCCGGCCGGCAGTGTGAAGATGGGACGCAGGGCCAGCGGGGTGTCGCTGTCGGTGATCAGGGCGGTGAGTGCGGGAGCCCACCCGTCGAACTCCCTCGCAACCCGAGCGGTGAGGGCTGCGGCATCGGCGGTGTCGAAGTCAGTGAACCAGTCCTGGGGCTTCTTCAGCTGCGCGTAGGTGTGCAGGGTTCCGCCGCCTTCACGGTGGGCCAGCAGTCCCCTGCCCGGTGCGACCGCGAACAGCGAGCCGGCACCGACCGCCTCGACGGAAGCGCGGTGGCGGGTTTCTGCGTCGAAAAGGAACGTCTCCACGCTGCAGACGCCGAAGTACTCGGGAGCGGCCTTCGAGAGCAGCGGTCGTACGCGCGACCAGGCCCCGTCGGCGCCGATGAGCAGGTCCGCGACGACGGTGGCGCCGTCGGCGAAGTCGACCTGGTGGCGGCCGTCGCCGAGGCCCCGCACCACGGTGACCTCGCGGCCCCAGCGGACGGTGCCGACGGGCAGGGAGTCGAGGAGCATCTGCCGCAGTTCGCCGCGCGGCGCCTCCGGGCGTTCGCCGGTTCCATCGTCAGGCAGGTCGAGCAGCACGTTCCCCGCCTGGTCCATGACCCGGTAGGCCTCGCGGCCCGGGAGGATCAGCTTGTGGAACTCCTCGATCAGTCCGGCCGCTTCCAGAGCGGCCTGCCCGCTGCGGGGATGTAGGTCGAGCAGGCCGCCCTGGCGGCGGGCGTCCGGCGCGGGCTCCGCCTCGTAGACCGTGGCCGGGATGCCGTGCACGTGCAGGACACGGGCCAGCGTCAGGCCGCCCAGACCTGCTCCGATGATCGTGACAGGTGTCGTCATGTGCGTTCTCCGCGATGGACCTCACCGCGCGCCACCCGAGCACCGGCGAGCAACCCGTCCGGGCAACTCGTCGGCGACACCGTTCTCCCGAGTGGCGCCGATGAGAATCACCGGCAAGGGGCTCAGCCGCCTACACAGGTACCCGAACACCGCGACGCTCGAAGGATCCGCCCACTGCAGGTCGTCCAGGAGCAGCACGACGGGGCGACGCGCGGCGGCGTGCGCGAGCAGCGTGAGCGCAGCACCCGCTACCGCGAACCCCTCGGGCGGCGCCCCGTCGCGCACGCCCAACGCCCTCTCCAGCGAGTCCTGTTGTGCGTCATCCAGAGTCCGCACCTCGCCGAGCAGCGGCCAGAGCGCCTGATGCAGCGCGGCGAACGGCAATCCGGACTCCGCGTGCGCGCCGCTCATCCGCAGAACCCGGAACCCCATCCGCCGCGCCGTGACCCTCGCCGATCCCGAGCAGCGCGGTCTTCCCCATCCCGGGATCCCCCCGCAACAGAACGGTCCCCCCACCCCCTTCGACCCCCGCCAGCACACTCGTGATGACCGCGATCGGCCCGTCCCGCCCCACCAGCCCCGCGTCGGCCCGACCCGCACCCATCACGATCGCCCCCCTTCAACTCCAACAAACCGCCACCCGGCGTACCAGATCTAACCTCACCTCCTGAATCCGACAAAACCTCGGCCGTCGGTCTGCCGTACGACGCCGGGGTGACCGAATGCCAAGGAGTGCTCGGCAGCGGTGTCGAGGTGTGAGGCGACCTTCTCGTCGATCAGCGCGGGAGCACGGGGCGCAGCGGTTCGTGCGGGGCAGAGAATGCGAGCCCGCGTCGCTCCCAGGCCCGGCCGTGGGCCGGCAGCGCCCTCTCGCCGGTCCCGGCCGGACGCGTGACACGCGGGCAGGAACCGGCGTTCTGAAGATCGGCCGGGGCTGCGCAGATCAAGGCGGTCTGCGCGGCGCGCCCCTCTATTTGAATGATGCCGGTCACGCGCTCTCCCGTCCGCTGCCAGGTGGGCGCCGGTTCGGCGATAGCGAGGCCGGTCCGGTCGAGCGGGCGTACTCGGTGGGGGTCTGACCGAAGTGCTTCTTGAAGGCTCGGGTGAAGTGACTGCCGTCCGCGAATTGCCAGTGCGCGGCGAGTTCCGAAATGCTCAGGCGCCCTGACGGCGAGACGAGGGCGAGCCGGGCCTCGTGCAGTCGCCGGTGGCGGATGTAGGTGCTCACCTGCTCGCCCACCGCGGCGAATGCCCGGTGCAGCGTCCGGACGGAGACGTTGAGTTCACGCGCGAGCGTCGCCGGAGAGAGTTCGGGATCAGCGAGCCGACGGTCCGCGAGGTCCTTGGCCGCCTGGGTGAGCGCGGGAGCCAACCGGGGCTCCACGTCGTCGAACCGGCCCTTCACCACCGCCTTGGTCAGCTCGATCAGGGTGCCTTGGGCCGCTTCCACACCGGCCGGGCCGAGGTCGGCCACGGTCGTGTGAATCATGTCTGCGAGGGCCGTCAGCAAGCGCATCTCGGCTGAATCCGCCGGCCCGGTTATGGCCCGGTTCCCGAGCAGGGGTTTGAGCTCGCCGGGGGGCAGGACGAGAAACTTCGCCGTGAGGTGCGCCGTCGTGTCGAAGGCCGTCAGGCGCCCGAGGTGCCGGACGAGGAACTGCCCGGCCGACACGGTCTGGTCGCCGTAACCGGACGGGCCTCCCAGGGTCCATGCGCCGCTCCGCACGACGTACATGGCAACCAGATCCTGATCACCGCCCGGGACGTCCGCGGTCCGGGTCGCCGACGCGGCGTGGAGATCGGCGATCGCCGCCCCGTGCACCTTGGCCACCTTGCCCTTGACCCGGAAGTCACCGATCGTGTCCGGGCTGAAGGCCGGCAGTTGGAAGACATCGTCGCCCACCTGCGTCTGCCACCCCCGCCGGAAGACGTCGAGCCCCCGCGGTGCGGAGTCCGGGGCGGTCGAGTCCAATGCGAACACCCCGCGCCCGCCGTCGACCTCCGCTCCAATACCGTGCATCCCTCTGCGATCCTCTCCACTTCATTGCTTCAACGCCATCCTGTGGTGATCGTGTTCCGCAGGACGACGCCATGACCCATGTGGCCACCGTGCCAATCTTCCTATGGACGGCTCGCATTGCAGCGGCCGAGATTCAGGGCTGATGCTTCTGATGCGGCGAGATGAGCTGATCGCCCGAGTGCGCACCGCGGTGGCCGGTCCGCCCATTGCGGCGACGGGAGCGACACGACCCCTGGCGATCAGGCTTGAATCAGCCTGATCGCCAGGGGTCGTACTCGCGCTCGGTCGTGCCGGTGCCGGCTCCGGTCAACTGCGGCTTGTGCGGCTCGGCAATCAGCGGGTGATCGAGATGGCGAAGGGGGTGAATCCGCTGGACCGGATCACGTGGGGCACGAAGAGGATCGCGGCCTCCGTGGCGCGGGCGGTCTGGATCCCGCCGAGGTCGGTGATCCACTCCTTGTGCCAGCCCAGGTCGATGAGCAGTTCACGGACGGTCTGCTTGGCCTCGGGGTCCTCGCCGGAGAGGAAGGCGGTGGGCGTCTGGGTGAGCGTGGCCGGGGCGGTCATCACGGGGAAGAGCATGGTGTTGAGCGTCTTGACGACGTGCGTTTCGGGGAGCGCTGCCTGGAGTTGCTCGGCGAGGCTTGTGCCGGGGTAGATCAGGCCGGCGGGCAGTCCGTCCGGTCCGTCGACGGTGGCGTTGGAGACGTCCACGAGGATCTTGCCGTGCAGGTCTTCGCGCAGGGCGGTGAGACGTTCCAGGGCGCCGGCGCCCGGGGTGGCGTTGATGACGATCCGGGCCGCGCGGGCGGCGTCGGAGGCGGCGCCGGGCTCGCGGTCCGCGACGGTCACCTCGTGTCCTGCTTGGGTGAGGGCTTTCGCCAGGTTGCTGCCGACGCGGCCGTTTCCGAGAACTGCGATCGTGATCATGGTGATGTGGTCCTTGCGTGGGTGCGGGGTGCGGGGTGCGGGGTCAGCGGGAGAGCGTGGCGACGGCTGCGGCGTGGACGCCGGGCGCGGTGGCCAGGAAGCTCTCGCTCTGCGGGGTCCAGGGGCGGCCCTCGGCGTCGGAGATCCGTCCGCCGGCCTCGGTGACGAGCAGCGCCCCGGGCAGGAGGTCCGCCCGGGCGCCGGCGAACTGCCAGAAGGCGTCGATCCGGCCGGCTGCCACGTTCGTCAGGTGCAGGGTCGCGGGCACGGCGGTGCGGACGACGAGCGCGTCGAAGAGCATCGCGGTGATCGAGGAGCCGACGCGCCGTACGACCTTCTCGTCCTCGTCCGGCCGGGCCTGGCTGGTGGCCACGATGCCCAGAGCCAGGTCCGCGGTTGGGGAGACGCGCAGCGGCCGGCCGTCGAGGTGGGCGCCGGCGCCGGTGAGCGCGGTGTAGGTCTCGCCGGTCAACGGCAGGTGGACCACGGTGAGCACCGGCTGGTTCTCACGCACGAGGGTCGCGGTCACCGCCCAGTCCGGCAGCGCGTGCAGGTGGTTGACATTGCCTTCGGCCGGGTCCACGACCCACCACTCACCGGACGGCAGCGCCCCGCCGTCCAGCTCGTCCTCCACCCAGCCGGCCTCCGGACGCAGGCTCGTGAGACGGGGGCGCAGGATGTCCAGGGCCGCGTCGTCGTTGACGGCGAGCGCACGCATCAACTCTTCACGGGTCTCGTAGCGGACCACCTCGCCGAAACGCCCGCGCAGCACCGCACCGGCGGCGCGCACGGCTGTCTCGGTACGGACGAGCAGGTCGGCGTCGGAGGTGACGACCTCAGACCGCGTTTGAGATCTGGCGTTGCGGCGGCGGGACTGGCTCGTTGAGTGGTGCATGAGCGCTGTCGGGGAGGGCTACCCGTCGGATCTGACGGATGAACAGTGGGCACTGATCGATGAGTTGCTGCCGCCGCCGCGGACCGGGCCGAAGGGTGGACGGCGGGAGAAACACCCCAGACGCCGGGTCGTGGACGCGATCTTCTACGTGGTGCGGACGGGCTGCTCCTGGAGGCAGTTGCCGAAGGACTTTCCCCCGTGGGAGACGGTGTACTGGTACTTCAGCAGGTGGCATGACGGGGGCACGGTGGAGAAGATCCACGACACGCTGCGTGCAAAGGTTCGCGAGGCGGACGGTCGGGACGCGGAACCGTCGGCCGCTCTGATCGACTCGCAGTCCGTGCGGGCCGCCGACACCGTGCCGAAGGAGACCAGCGGTTACGACGCGGGCAAGAAGACCAAGGGCCGCAAGCGGTTCATCGTCACCGACACCCTCGGCCTGCTGCTGGCCGTGCACGTCGTTGCAGCGAGTGTCCAGGACCGGGACGGCGCCAAGCGGCCATTGCTGTGGACCCGCCTGGACCACCCGACGGTACGGCTGATCTGGGCAGACCAGGGATTCGCCGGCCGCCTCGTGGTCTGGGCCCAGGAGATCCTCGGCCGCACCGTGGAGATCGTCCGTAAACAGCCCGGACAGCGCGGCTTCCAGGTCCAGCCCAAGCGGTGGGCGGTAGAGCGTACGTTCAGCTGGATCACCATGCGCCGGCGCCTGGCCTGCGACTACGAACGCAGCCCGGCCCACTCCGAAACCATGATCCGCTGGGCCATGACCGACGTCATACTGCGACGGCTCACACGCGGCAGGCCCGTCGTCCGGACCGGACGACGACCACTGCAACGCATCCGCTGACAGATCTCAAACGCGGTCTCAGTGGTCTGGAGGGTTTCGGACATGGTGGTGCTCCTGTCTGAGGAGGGGTGATGAGGTCGGTCGGGCCCGCGTTCGGCGCACGACAGGGGGATGAAGCGCATGGTGGAAGCGCCGTGGGCGCGGCGCGGAAGAAGGCTCAGTGGAGCAGTTCGGCAGCCCGTTCGGCGATGGCGTAGACGGTCGCGTTGGTGTTGGCCGAGGGGATGGACGGCATCACGGAGGCGTCGGCGACCCGCAGCCCGGCGATCCCGTGTACACGAAGGGTTGCAGGGTCGACGACGGCATCGGCGTCGGTTCCCATGCGACAGGTACCGGTGAAGTGGAAGTAGGGGCCGGTGGCCCTGCGGATGAACTCGTCTGCGGATTCGCCGCTCGTCCCGGAGCCCGGCACCGCCTCCTGCTTGCGCCAGTCGGCGAACGCGTCGGCCTCGCCGATGCGGCGTGCCACTGCCAGGCCCTTGCACATGACCTCCAGGTCACGGTCGTCGCTTAGGTAGCCCGGGTCGACGACGGGAGCACTGGCGGGATCGGCGTCCGCCAGGCGCACGGTGCCGCTGCTGTGCGGAGCCATCGCGGAGAAGGCGATGGAGTAGCCGTTGGCCGGCGGCCGGCCCCATGCCGACGGGAGCGGTGCGGCGACGATGTAGACCTGGAGGTCCGGCCGGGGCGCGGCAGGGTCGCTGTACAGCAGGCCCATCATTTCGGCCGGCGGGTTGGCGGGAACGAACGGTACGGGCTGGCAGGCCTCGTACACCACTGCCGCCATCGGATGGTCCTGCAGATGGGATCCCACTCCCGGCAGGTCGGCGACGACGCCGACGCCGTGTTCGCCGAGGTGTCGGGCTGGGCCGATCCCCGACAGCATCAGGAGGTGCGCGGAACCGATGGCCCCTGCGGTCAATATGACCTCGGCGCTCTCGACGGACAGGTGCTCGCCACCCACGGTGTACTCGACGCCAGTGCAGCGGCCCACGGTGATGCGCAGCCGCCGCACGGTCGCGTCCGTGACGACGTGCAGGTTCGGCCGGTCGAGGAACGGACGGATGTAGGCGTCGGCCGCGCTTTGGCGGGCGCCGCCGGGCAGATTCATGTCGCTCCACCCGAACCCGGTCTGCAGCCCGCCGCCGATGTCATCGGCGCGTGTGAACCCAGCCTGCACCGCGGCGTTGACGCCCGCCGTGGCCAGGGGATGGGGCTGCGGAACCGGGGCGACTGCGACCGGCCCGTCCGTGCCCCGCACGGAGGCATCACGACTGCGAGTGCTCTCGCTGCGACGGAGATAGGGCAGCAGATCGTCGAAACCCCAGCCCGGAGCCCCGAGTCCGGGCCATTCGTCGTAAGCGGAGCGGTGCCCCCGCAGGTGGTAGAGGCCATTGATGCTCGACGATCCGCCGAGCACCTTGCCGCGCAGCACGTCAGCGGCCCTGCCCGTACCGGCCTGCACGGTCGAGACGCCCAGCCAGAGGGAGGACGGGTCGAACCCCAGGAACCCCCAAGGGGATGCCATCGCCTCGGTCGCGTCCCGGGCCCCCGCCTCCAGCAACAGCACCCGCACGCCCGGGCGTTCCGAAAGCCGGGAGGCAATCACGCACCCCGCCGTCCCCGCTCCCACAACGACATAGTCATAAGGACTCTGGCCCATCATGTCTCCGCTTCCCACGGCAGCACTGTCCGACCACCGGGTCTCAGGAAAGGCTCCTCGGCGTTCAAGAAGCTGATTGCTTGCATGCACAAAATGGGGGCCGAGAAGCCGGAATGGTTCTCGCCAGATCGGCCCTGCGCCTCGTTCTGCCACCTCCGAGCTCGGCGTGCAGAAGGCGTGGAACCGGCTGATCAGCAGCGAGCGGGCTCCAGCGGAGCGGGGCTGTCCGGAGGCAGGCCGCGCGCTGCTGGTGCTGACGGCCACCGAGGCGGCCCGGTGGCAACCGATCACCTTGCTCCGACGGGCCCGGGCGCGCCCGGTCCGGCCATGGCCGATCGCCCCGTTGGGGATGTCCATACCGGCGCCGGTGCCTGCGATGACGGCCTTACGGCTGGGCTTCTCTCGTTTCACGCGCTTCTCGTCCTTGGTGTGTACCCGTCCTGGAACAGCCCGGGTCTCCCTTCTGCCGTCGAATCTTAGGAATTCCGACACGGCGCGCACTTGAACCTCCGCGACGTTCGTTCGGAACCTCAGCGCCATACGATTGACGAGACAGTCGGCGTCACACAGCACTGGGTCAGGCACGAGCTGGCCAGCATCGGCGCCCTGGCCGTCCGCAGCAGGCTCGGCGCGACGGGCTCGACGCCTGGACCGGCCGCGCTCGGCAGCGGCAGCGGCAGCGGCAGCGGCAGCGGCAGCGGCAGCGGCAGCGGCAGCGGCAGCGGCACACGGTACTTCGCGCTGTTCGCCGTGCTCTTCCACTCCACGGCCGCGACCAGCACCTGCGCACTGAACCTCACCTGGATGTGGGGCTCACCGGAGGGCCGCACCCTGCTGCAGGAGTCGCCGACCGGCGACGGGCCGTTGGCCCTGGCCCGGTGGACGACGGTGTGGGCGCCGCCCCTGCTCTGGGGCGGGGCCTACGTGGGGCTGGCCCACAGGACGGCGGCGTGCCGTCCGAGCCCTGGTGACGCTGGCCGCACTTACCCAGTCCCTGCCTTTCCCCGCGGCTGCCATCGACGTACTCGCCAGCCGCTCCGCCCCGGGCTCTACGCCATCCACCTCGCGACGGCCGCCTTCGCCTGGCCGACCGCCCTGGCGGTGTGGTGCGGCTTCCACACCGAGGCGCCTGCCGCCCGGCTACCGGGCCTGCCCAACGGACTCGCCCTGGTGGGCGGTTGCGTTCTGACGGGCGCCGTGATCGTCCTCTGGCCCGAAGTCTTGGTCGACACCCAGGGGGCAGCGGGCTGGACTCTCGCCGCGGCCACCCTGACATCGCTGCTCCTACGCAACCGGCCGGCCGCGCGGGCCTACGGTCCGACCGTCGCCCTCGCGCCGGCCACCCTCGGGCTCGCCCTCCGGATCCGGCGCCTGATCAGCACCTCCTTCCTGCTGGACGCAGGGGCTTCCGGAAGCGTGCTGACCGCCGAGGTGGTCCAGGCCGTGACCCTTGTTCTCCTCACGACCGCTGCGGCCGTGACCGCCGCTCGGGTCTCACCCCCGAACTCCGCATGCCGCGCAACTGACGCCGCTGCATGGCGTCGGGCACCCGCGAGCGGTCGGACGCCGCCCCAGGCCGGTACCGCGCGTCGCTCTTCGGTCCGCCGGTGACGCGTGTCGACCGCGGCCCAGCCGGCGGTCTTCGGCAAGTAACAGGTGGCGGCCAGGGCCGCGGCGGCGCCCAGGCAACTCACCAATCCCCAGTGGAAGTTCACCGAGCCGCACCTGCCGATCGGTAGGTACGGCCCGTACCCGGAGCGGTTGCGGGAGCAGTTCGAGGGTGTGATCTGGCGGTTCCGATCCAGTGCCCAGTGGCGGGAGATGCCTGCCGAGTTCGGCCCCTGGGCCACCGTCTACGGACGTTTCCGCGTCTGGCGGGACGCCGGTGTTTTCACCGCCCTGTTGGAAGGCCTGATCGCCGAGGGCGCCCGCGTGGGGAGCGGACTTGTCGCTGGTCAGCGTGGACTCCACGACGGTCCGCGCCCACCATGACGCCGCAGGAATGCGCGTCAGCAAGCACCTCATGAAGGCCCTGGAAGAGCCGTGCAGGAGCAGGAAGCGGCCCGGCAAAAGGGGGCGGACCGGAAGAACAGAACGGACAGGCCGAGCGCCAGCGCCTCCGGCGCGGGCGCAAGCTCCGCCTGAAGGAGGCTTTGCTCGGCAGGTCCCGGGGTGGGCTGACCAGCAAGATTCATCTCGCCGCGGACCGCAGGTGCCGCCCGCTCGCGTTGGTCCTGACCGCCGGGCAGGCCGGGGACAGTCCCCAGTTCATTCCCGTGCTCGCGAGGGTGAGAGTCCGCCTGCCGGTCAGCCGTCCCCGCACGACGCCCGGCGCGGTCGCCGGGGACAAGACACCCCATGCAGTTATCGCGTCAAGCAGCGGTGGCGAGTTGGGGTTTCGTTGGCGGGGTGAAGGCGGTGGCTTCGTCGAATTTCTGGTGGGTGGTCAGGCAGTGGTGGAGTTGGCCGATCATGCGGTTGAACAGGTGGCGGAGGGCTGCGTAGTAGCGGTCGCCGGTTTCGCGTCGGCGGTTGTAGCGGGCGTGGGCTCCGGGTGAGGCGGTCAGGGCGGCGAATGCCCAGTGCCGGCCGGTCGCTGCGAGTCGGCTGTTCTTGATTCGGCGGTGGCTGACGCGGCGGCTGCGGCCGGATTCGCGGGTGACCGGGGCGCTTCCTGCGTAGGCCTTCAGGTCGCGGGCGGTGTCGAAGCGGGTGCGGTCGTCGCCGATCTCAGCGAGGATCCTGGCGCCGGTGAGCACGGCCAGGCCTGGGAAGCTGGTGATGATCTCCGCGTCGGGGTGCTTGAGGAAGAGCTCTTCGGTGGCCTGGGCCAGGTCGTCGCAGGCGTGGCAGGCCGCGTCGAGTTGGGCGAGGAGAGCGAGGGCCTGGCGTCCCATCGCGGCTTCGACCAGGTCGGGCTGGCGGAGCCGGGTGCGGTGGAGCACCTCCAGGAGCCGGTCGGTCTCGGCGTCGATCCGCCGTTGGCGGCCCGCTCGGGTGACGGCGGCTTTGAGTCGGCTGCGGGTGAGGCGGGCGGCCTCACCCGGCGTGGGGGCGATGGCCAGGATCGAGCGGGCCTCCCGCGCTAGTGCTGTGACCGGAAAGGTTCACCGTGTCGCGGCGCCCGGCACGGCACCTCGCCGCGTTGTCGGACCGCGCAAGTACGTCCAGTACGAGGCACGGCCCTCCGCCTTGCGAGGCACCACACCGAACACCGCGACCCGGCAAACCTTTCCGGCCACAGCACTAGCAGCCGTTCGCGTTTGTCGGCGAACGCCTCGAGTATCGCCGGGTAGTACTCGCGAAGGTGGGAACGGAGCCGGTTGTGGGCGCGGGTGCGGTCCCAGACGGCGTCCTGCTGGGCCCTGGCCAGGACGGCGATCGCCCGGGCCAGGTCGGAGTCGTCGGGCAGCGGCCGGTGAAGTTCAGCGTCGGTCCGCAGGATGTTCGCCAGGACGACGGCATCTTGGTGGTCGGACCTCTTGCGGGATACGGCGTGCCGGTCTCGGTAGCGGGCGACCGCCATCGGATTGATCGCATAGACACGTCGGCCGGCCGCCCGCAGACAGGCCACCAGCAGACCTCGGGAGGTCTCGATCGCGATCGGGATCGGATCTTCTGGGCTGTCGCCGTGCTCGACCAGCAGCCGCAGCAGGTCCTGGAAACCCGAGGCGTCGTCGCCGATCCGCAGCTTGCCGAGCAGGCGGGCGTCGGCGTCGACCACCGCGATGTCGTGATGGTCCTCGGCCCAGTCGATTCCGCAGGTCACGTGCACTGCGTGCTCCCCTCGAAACGTCTGTAATCCGTCGGCGTCGAGCCGCGGCAGGGACCACCCGGCGACCTAATAGAAGCGCTCGCGGGCGCACCACCCCATCAGCCGTCCGTGGCCCCAGCAATGTCCAGGGTCCTCGCTCTTGTGAAGAGCTCCACGGCTCCGGCTGATCGGGAGGTGGCCCTGGATACGGCTCGGCCCACGGCACGCTACGGGCGCCGCGGTCGCAGGGGCAGGGGCCGTGCACGCATCCCTCTTGTCGAAGCACTCCCAGGCGCGGCTTACAGAACAGACGTCTCGCACGGCCCCTGCCGAGGCCTAGCAACGGCCCGGCCTCGATGCCTATTAGGCCTACTCATCCCGCGGTAACCGCTCCTCCCTACGCAGACGCGGCATCAAGGCAGTCATCCCGGAAAAACGGGACCAGGCCGCCAATCGCAAGAAGAAGGACGCGAAAGGCGGCCGGCCCGTCAGCCACGACGCCGACCTCTACAAGGAACGGGACGCTCTTTGAGGATGTCCAGGCGTCGCTTGGCGAATGCCGCATCCAGCTGCGCGATGAAGTCCCGTGCCGTGGGAGTGAGGATCTCCTCAGCGAGGGCCCGGAGCACCGAGAACCTCGATACGTCGGGAGGTTGCTGCCGCGGCTGCGGGCTTCACCGTCACGGAACTCTCCTTCGCGAGATGTGTCCAGAAACGTCCCGGCAACGGGGCGCGGACGCAGAGGAACGACACAACGGGCGGCCCACGTCGCGGAATTGCCGCACATGTGCCGCTCGATGTGTGCGCCGACCAGCCCACGAGGTCACCGGGATCTCCGCACACGGAATCGTCCGCGTACGGGCAACGGGCAGGTCTTCGGACGTGGGGGCCGCGCGAGCGGTCGAGACCCGGACGGCCGATCCCGTCGTACCGCCGCGTCTCCTTCGGAAGCACCGTTCGCCGCCCCCGCCGTTCTCAGTCAGTACTTCCAGACCGCCCGGAGCCAGGGCCCACACCGGCCGACTACCGACCCTCCCCACCGTTCTGGGGCTGCTGGAGGCGACGGCTGCCAGCGGCCGTCCGATCGCCGCACACGGCCTGCGGAAGCGGCACCTGGCCACCGGTTGCACGCTCCTGACGACGAGCTTCACGCTGCCGCCCACCGTAAGGACCGGCACACCGCTGCCGCTTGTCTGCGCCTATCCATCTTCGGCGGCGCCTGTGTCGGCATGAGCACGCAGGCCCTGGCCCTGATCACCCGGAGCGCCGTTCCGGAACGGGATCCGGGTGTGACCGCTCCTCGGTGCTCGCCCGAGAGCTCGGCGCCATCGTCGGCATGACGGCCTTCGGCGCCGTCACGGCAGTCGGCGTCCGGGCAGTGGCCGGACCGACCACGCCGGGCCCCATGCCGCAGGCCGCACTCCGGGTCGCTTACGGAAAGGCGCCGGGCAATGCCTTCGCGACGGCGCTTCCCTTCTCACTCACCGCCCTGATCTCGGTGCTGCTCCTGCGAGAAACCCCCTTGCGGGCGACCTGACCACGCTGAGGCGCCGAGAAAATCGCAGGTCAGCACGCCCGTCCATGTGCCTTCAGCGGCGGCACCGGTGGGAGTTGAGGAGCGGGGATCGGGGGGCGGCGTAGCCCTTCGCTCCTACCCGGCCGCCCGCGACCGCCGGCCGCCAGCCTCGTGGCCACACCAGCCGCCCGCGAATCGGATAGACCATCCGCTTCTGCTATGTTGATGCTAACCGGATAGATAATCCACATAGACGGAACGGGTCATACGGTGAAGCGAACAGCGGTGGTCACAGCAGGAACAGCAGGAATAGGCTTTGAGACCGCCTTCGGGCTGGCCGCGGCAGGCCTCGCGGTGACCGTGGTGGGGCGCAACGCCGAGCGCGGCGCCCACGCGATCGAGCGGATCAACGCCACGGGACCCGCGCATCCCGCCCGGTTCCTGGCCACTGACCTCGCCTCGCTCGACGCGGTCCGCGCGCTTGCCGACCGGATCGGCGCCGACGGCCCTCTGACCGCGCTGGTCAACAACGTCGGTGCGATGTTCCCGGACCGGCAGGACTCTGCCGACGGGATCGAGGCGACGTTCGCCGTCAACCATCTCTCCCCGTATCTGCTGACCGAACTGCTGCTTCCCGCACTGCGATCCGGCACTCCGAGCCGGATCGTCAACGTCACCTCGGGCGCCGTCGGCGTTGCGAAGCGCGCCTTCGACTCGGTCGAGCCGCCCGGCGGCTACTACGGCTTCCACTGGTACGGCCGTGCCAAGCTCGCCAACCTCGCGTACACACTGGAACTGGCCGGTCGGCTCGACGGTACGGGCGTCTCGGTCTTCGCCGCGGATCCCGGTGGCGCCGCGACTGACATGACGAACGGCACCATGAACGACCCGAAGATCGTCTCACCGGGGCTGCGACTGCTCTGGCCGCTGGTCCGCCGGAAGTTCTCACGCTCCACCTCCGGCCCGGCATCCGTGGCCGCCAAGCCCTCGATCTTCGCCGCGACCGACGGCTCGCTCACTGGCCGGACCGGCATCGTCATCGGACCCCAGGCGCATCCGGTCGCCCCCTTCCGTTCGGCAACCGATCCCCTCATCGCCGAGGCCGTCCGCCACCTCAGCCAGCGCCTCGCACCCCTCACGGCAGGGTGACGAAACCCTGAGCTCTCGCAGGCTCGGCACGGAGTTGCCCCGTCACCTCACGTGCCGGTTGGCTCATCCGGTTCGCCCTCCAACGCGATACGGATGAGCCATCCAGGTAACTGCTCTCATGACGACCGCCCCCACATGCCCCCCGGCCGGTCGGCGGCCTTCACCGCGGGGCAGAAGCGATGGCTGCCGGAGAAGCGCCCGTCCTCAGCGGGAGGCGTATCGGACCCGGGCGTCCGTGAGGTTCTACAGAGCCCTCGCACGGACGGCGTCGGCAGTCTTCGCCAGCGCCTGGTACGCGTGAGGTGCCGCCGGACCGGGCCCCCACGGTGCTCAGGTGGTCACGACGGACTCGGTGGAAGGAGTCGTGATCGGCCCGTGCGTCTCCTCGGTCCGGGAGATGGTGATATCACCCAAGGTGCTCGTACGCATGTCGCTCATGCGTTCTCCATTGGGTGCGGGTCTGTCACGTGCAGGCTGGGAGCCGGTGCGATCTCCGGCCGGTGTGCGCGTGCGGGCGCTTGACCTTGTTGGCCGCACGCCCTGTTGCAGCCAGGGCAGATGACGTTCTTGATTGGTAGCAATTTCCTGACCGCCAGGTCGTGGCCCTGGGGTGAGGCTGTTCCTTCGGCGCTGGGCTTCGGCGGCTCCGCACGCTCTTCCGTCGCTTCGGAGACCGTGCCGGCCTGATCGGCGCCGTGATCGCCTCCCGCCTCGAACCCCTGCGGGAAGCCGCTCAGAAGGCAGCGGAGACAGCCGGGCCATCACCGCGCCGGCGGGTGCTGGACCTCCTCGACGCCTCGCTGCGCTTCAAGATCGAGAACCGGAACCTGATGGCGGCCGCGGAGGACGCCGGGCTCAGCAGCCCCTACCAGGCCGAGCACTACGGCTGGTGGCACGGAACCCTCCGCGCCGCACTGGACCAGGTGCCCGGCGTACACAACCCGGATTTCACCGCCCACGCACTTCTGGCCGCCATCCGCGCCGATCTCGTGGTGCACCTGATCGAGGATCAGAAGATGGCGCCCGAAGACCTGCGCGCCTCGCTCGCCGCCCACATCGACAACGTGCTCGGCAACAGCCCCGAACCATCCGGGACCTGACTACATTCCGAAGATCGCGGACAGGGTCCCGGCCGCGAGGTCTTCCGGAGTTCCGTCCATGCCGAACCTCTGGTGGGGTTGACGGAGGCTGAGCACCGCGAGGCCGTGCAGAGTGGCCGGCTCACTGGCGGTGCTGTGGGGGTGGACGGCATGGCGCGGCTACAAGGCCATCCGCGAGCGTGACATCCGCAGCCACCAGGCCTGGATGATCCGCAACTTCGCCCTCACCTACGCGGCCGTCACCCTCCGGCTGTGGTTCGGGGTACTGATCTTCGCCCAAGTGCCCTTCGCACACGGCCCGGACCCCTTCGACGCCATCCTGACGCAGGCCTACGCCCCCCTGCCCTTCCTGTGCTGGCTGCCCAACATCGTCATCGCCGAATTCATGATCCGCCGCCGCGGCCTGCCCGCACTGCACCTCACGGCGTCCCCCACGACCCGGCCCGGCAAGCCCACCCCACAGGCCGCGACCACCGGTTGACCGGCCCGACGCCAGGCATCCGACCCGCCTGAAGTCCAACCCGCAATCTGACTCACCCGCACGCCCTCGCACTCCGACCGCGCCACCAACCTCCGGGAGAAGTCATGACCGTCAACACCGTCTACACCGTCAAGAACATCGCCTCGTCCGCCTTCCTCGTCACCGACGAGAACGGCGCCATGATCGTGGACACCGGCGTCGCCGGCCGCGCCCCCGCGATGCTCCAGCAGATCGCCGATGCCGGCCTGCGCCCCGCCGACGTCAAGCTCATCCTGCTCACCCACCACCACGCCGACCACAGCGGATCCGCACTCGCCCTCCGCGAGGCCACCGGAGCGCCCATCGCCATCCACCGCGACGACGCCGACCAGCTCCGCCACGGCGGCCGGGTCGACCTCCAGCCGACCAGCCTCATGCCCCGACTCATGAAGGTCATGCTGGCCAAGGCCAAAATCCCCGCCATCCAGCCCGACATCATCCTCGGCGACGAAGAGGACCTGACCCGCCACGGAGGAATCGGCCGGTCCTTCGTCACCCCCGGCCACACCCCCGGATCCACCTGCGTCCTACTCCCCGACCACAGCATCCTGGCCGGCGACGCCCTCTCCGGCGGCATGATGCGAGCCCGCACGGCCCGCAAGCCCATGTTCGCCACCGACCTGGACGCCGCCGCACACAGCATGCGCACCATCGCCGACCACACCCCGACCACCGCCTACGTCGGCCACGGCGGCCACCTCACCGCACAGTCCGTCGCCGCACTCCGGACCCCGTGAATCCCACCGCCCGACCGGCAAGGCGGCTGCCAAGAACAGCAGGTACCAGGAACCGGCAGGGGATACGGGCGGATCCTTCACTCGCCGCCCGGCTTGGACTCCATGGCGCGCTCGGCTTCCTCGGACCGCTTCTCCATCTCGTCCGGCGGGACGTCCTCGATGTGCGTGGCGATGTTCCAGCGATGTCCGAACGGGTCCTCGAACTGGCCGGTGCGGTCGCCGTAGAACTCGTCCTTGACCGGCCGCAGCTCGGTGGCACCCCCGGCCAGGGCCTTGGCGAAGACCGCGTCGACGTCTTCGACGTACACATGCAGGGTGACGGGCGTGCCGCCCACCGACTTCGGTGAGCGGAAGCCCATGTCGGGGTACTCGTCCGCGAGCATGATGACCGAACTTCCGAGCTCCAGCTCGGCGTGGCCGATCTTGGCTCCCGGAGCGGCCATCCTCATCCGCTCCCGAGCGCCGAGCACGGAGGCGTAGAAGTCGATCGCGGCCGCGGCGCCGTCAATACAGAGGTACGGCGTGACACGCGGATACCCCTCGGGGACGGGCTGGACACTCACCGGCCACCTGCCTTCCGGACCGTGGCGGTCACGCCGACCGCCGCCTGCGACCAGAGATATCCCGAACGCGGTGCGCACATGACCGCGCCGCGCGGCGACCTGCCACCGGACGCCCCAAAGGGCTGTGGACCGGCAGATCGCGGCCGACGCAAACGCGACACGGCCCGCCCGTTCGAGCAGCGGGACAAGCCCGGCCCGGCCCGAAGTCACCCGTGAGGCGTGCCGTCTTGCCGCTGTGAACGTCCGCTGTCGCTGGGGACGTGATGCGGGTTCTGGGTGTACAAGCCTTCCAGAAGGGCGTTCAGATAGCGGCGGGCGGTATCGACGCGAGTGGCGGGGACGCTGTGGACGTTTGCCGCGTAGGCGACTCCGCACATGAGTGGGACCAGGTCGTCGGAGGTCAGGTCCGGGCGCACCACCCCGGCACCGCGGGCGCGTTCCAGCAGCCGTGCGCCGACCGACCGCAGGGATTGCTTCAGTTCGGTGGTGCGGGGCAGGGCGTCCGTGGCCGCGGCGGCGACCATGGGCAGAGACGCGTCGGTGACCTGTGCTTCGATGGTGCGGGTCAGGAATCCGGCGAGGGCGCTCCGAGGGTCGTCGTCGGTCAGTGCCCGTTCGCCGTGGTCGACGAGTGACTCCAGGCAGGGCGTGGCGACGGTCTCCAGGAGCGCCTCGGCGGTGGGGAAATGACGGTAGACGGTGCCGACGCCCACGGAGACGCGCCGGGCGACATCGTTGAGCTGGAGTGGTGTGCCTTCGTCCACCAGATCGCGGGCCACGGCGACGATCCGCTCCCAGTTACGGGCGGCGTCCTTGCGAAGCGGGGCAGTCGTCATGGGAGAAGCCTAACTGGATGACTCATCCGCATTTGCCGTGGCGGTGCGGGGATCCGATGAGCCACCCATCCCGTCACGCAGCGAGAGTCGCGAGGCGCGCGCTGAGGCGGCGGAGGACGGCGGCGGTGCGTGGATCGATCGCCGGCGGGAAGGGGCGACCGGTTGCACCTGCGGGCCGATGACGAGGCCGGTCCGGCCGCTCAGCACGGCGTCGGTCGCGGCGAAGGGCGAAGGCTTGGCCGCCGCGGACGCCGGGCCGGTCGTCGAGCGTGCACCCACCGCGCCTGAGGCGACGTTCACGATCCGGCTCGGAGTGCCGGCTTCGAGTGCGGGCAGCAGCAGTTCGGTCAGCAGGTACGGAGGGAGGTGGTTGACGGCGAACGACGCCTCGATCCCGTCGACCGAGTCTGCCGGTCCGCGAACATCACCCGACGTTGTCGACCAGCACGGACAGAGGGCCCTCGGCGAGGATCCGGTCGGCGAGGACTGGCAGCGCAACGGCTCGGCACCCTGCCGGGTGCCTCACAGGAGCTCAGTCGACAACGGCGGTGGCTTCGATCTCCACCAGGTGCTCGGGGACGTCCAGAGCCGCGACGCCGATCATGCTCGCCGGCGGGACCGGTGCGGCGCCCAGCCTCTTGGCCGCCCGTGCGATGCCCTCCAGCAGCAGGGGCATCTTGTCGGGGGTCCAGTCGACGACGTAGACGGTCAGCTTCGCCAGGTCCTCGAGGGTGGCACCGACGCCGTCCAGGGCGGCGGCGATGTTGACGTAGCACTGCTCGACCTGCGCGGCGAGGTCCCCTTCGCCGACCGTGACCCCATCGGGGCCCCAGGCGACCTGTCCGGCGATGAAGACCAGCTTCGACCCGGTCGCGACCGACACCTGCCGGTAGACAGGGATTTCCGGCAATCCGTTGGGGTTCACCAGGGTGATGGCCATGCTGCCTGCCTCCGCATGCTGTGAGAGACGCCGTGAGAGGCGCTCTCTTGTGGTTACTCAGGAACCGTAAGAGAGTGGCTCCTGACATGGAAGAACGCACTTTTCGGTGACTGGGGAACCTGATGGTGACCAAGCAGTACAGCGGCTCGCCCGAGGAGGCGGACCTCAGGCGCGCAGACTCCCTGGCGCGGGAGATCTTCTCGGACGTCGCCAACAAATGGGCGCTCCTGATCATCGAGGCGCTGGGGGAACGCACGCTGCGGTTCAGCGAGGTGCGCGGCGAGATCGAAGGCATCAGCCACAAGATGCTCACCCAGAACCTGCGCATGCTCGAGCGCTACGGCCTGATCGAGCGCACGGTCCACCCCGTCGTGCCGCCACGGGTCGAGTACACGCTCACCGAGCCCGGCCGGGCCCTGCGCGTCACGATCGCCGGACTGTGCGACTGGACCCACCGACACCTCGGCCACATCGAAGCCTCTCGCCACCGCTTCGACACCTGACCGAGGAACCGAGGAGGCGGCGCCCCCCCCCACCTCCCCCACGACCAAGATCCAGGCCAAAGACGCAGAGCCTTTTCCAAGCTGATGGTGACGGCCGGTCGTTGTCGGGAATGGGCTGTACGAAACGGCAAAGCTCCTGGCAAAGCCATGGAACTCCTCGACGACGCGCGCCGTGGCCGCGTCGGCGTCGGTGGACTCATCCCGTGGAGGCGACGGCGCTCCAGCCCTTCTCCAGGAGGTCGAAGGCGCGCGTGACGGCCTGGCGGGGATCTTGGCTGCCGCGGGCGGCACGGGGTGCTTCCAGGGCAAAGTGGGCGAGGGCGGCGCAGGCCGGGTCGTCGGCCGGAAGTCCGCTTTCCTCGGCAATCGCGCGAGCGAGGGCGGTTTCGTGGCGCAACCACATGCGCTGGGCGTAGTCCCGCAGGGCCGGGGTGGTCTCCACCAGCTCACTGAACGCGGTGAAACCGGCGCCGTCGTCCACGGCTGCGACGCGGTAGCGCAGGGCATGCTCGCGCAGGGCCGCGGGGATGGACCGGCCTTGGGGCCGCTCGCGTACGGCGGCGAGCAGACGGGCTTCCTGGTCTGCGTCCTCGTCGAAGACGAGGGCTTCCTTGACCGGGAAGTGCTTGAACAGGGTGGTGGTGGACACGTCAGCGGCGTCCGCGATCTCACGGATACCGACCTGCTCGTATCCCTGCTCCAGGAACAGACGCAGAGCCGCCTCGGCCAGGGCTCGGCGGGTGGCGGCCTTCTTGCGTTCGCGGCGTCCCGCCGGTGCCGTCGCCGCGGTGCCGCTCGTCGTGTCGGTCATGCCACGACCCTACACCCCCGGTTGCTCAACTACAAAAGTTGTGTCGTTGCACTTATTTAGCTGATGTGCTCTTCTGGAGTGGCGCGGCCGCCTGGCACAGCCCGGCCCGTTCCACATGCACCCTTCTGCCCGAAAGGCGTGACCAGCCATGCCCACCCACCGCATCGCGATCATCGGCGCCGGCCCCGGCAGCCTGACCTGCGCCCGCATCCTGCAGCAACATGGCATCACCGCAGCCGTCTACGACCTGGACGCCTCCCGCACCGCCCGCAACCAGGGCGGCACCCTCGACATGCACCCCGATACCGGCCAGCACGCCCTGCGCGCGGCCGGCGTCTGGGACGACTTCCTCGCCCAGGCCCGCCCCGAAGGCCAGCAGATGCGCCTGGTCAGCCGCGACGGCCTCATCCTGTTCGACGCGATCCCGCCTGAGGCCGACACTGCTGAAGGCAACCCCGAGATCGACCGCGGACAACTCCGCGACCTCCTCCTCGACTCCCTCAAGCCCGACACCGTGCGCTGGGGACACAAGCTCAATCGCGCCGAAACCCTCGGCAACGGCACCCACCGCCTGCACTTCGCAGACGGCACCACCACCGACGCCGACCTCGTCATCGGAGCCGACGGCGCCTGGTCCCAGGTCCGCCCCCTCCTGTCCGACGCGACACCCCTCTACACAGGCGTCACCTTCGTCGAGACCGGCCTCAACGACGCCGACGCCCGCCACCCCCGCCTCGCCGAACTCACCGGCAACGGCACCATGATGGCCCTCGACGACAACCAGGGCCTCGTCGCCCAGCGCAACAGCGGCGGACACATCCGCGTCTACGTCGGCATGCGCACCGCACAGGACTGGCACCAGCAGGCCGGCCTCGACCTCACCGACACCGCCGCCGTCCGCGACGCCCTCCTCAAGAAGTTCGCCGGCTGGAGCCCCGACCTGCTCGGCTTCATCACCGCCACCGACACCGGCTGCACCAACCGGCCCCTGTTCGCCCTGCCCGTCCCCCACACCTGGACCCACACCCCCGGCGTCACCCTCCTCGGCGACGCCGCCCACCTCATGTCCCCCTTCTCCGGCATGGGCGCCAACCTCGCCATGCGCGACGGCGCCGACCTCGCCCACGCGCTCATCGAAAGCCCCACCACCGACGACGCCATCCGCGCATACGAAACCGTCCTACTGCCCCGCTCCATCCAGGCAGCCGAAGGAGCCGCAGAAGGCATCAACAGCGCCTTCTCCCCCGACAGCGCCACCCAGACCCTCGCCCACATGACCCAGCACCACTGACATCGCACAACCACAACCACAACCGCTGCGAGGCACCGTGCTGCCCAGCGGCCTGACCGCCTCCACGAACTTCTGCGGAGCAGCACTACGGCCTGAGGACGATCTTGCCGTGGGTGTGGCGGTGTTCGAGCTCGGTGTAGGCCTCGCGGACTTGCGCCAGCGCGTAGACGTTCGCGATCGGCACCTCGAGGTGTCCGTCGGCGATCAGGCCGGCAAGCTCGGCGAGTACCTTGGCGCCCGGCCCGGCCGCGACGCCCCCGTCGGTCTTCACCCCGTGCTTCTCGGCGGCCTCGAAATCGGCGATGGTGTCGATCCGATCGGTCGCGACGCCGAGGGCGAGGGCCAGCTCGACGTACCCGTCGCCGAAGGTGTCGATGAAGGCGTCCACGCCGGTGGGCGCGGCGGCCCTGATGCGGTCCGCGACGCCCTCGCCGTACGCGACCGGGATCACGTCGTGGCTCTTCAGCCACTCGTGGTTGCTCTCGCTCGCCAGACCGATGACCGTGGCCCCGGTACGGCGCGCGAGCTGGACGGCGAGCGAGCCGACTCCCCCGGCGGCTCCGGAGATGACGACGGTCTCGCCCTCCTTGGGCTGGACGGCGTGCACCGCCCCCCATGCGGTGACGCCGACGACGTACAGGCTGCCGGCGACCTCCCATGAGACCTTCTCCGGCTTCCGCGTGAGGTCACCGGCCTCGACCAGGACCAGCTCGGCCTGGGAGGCCCGCTTCTGGTTGAATCCGATCACCTCGTCGCCGGGCGAGAATCCGGCAACCCCGGCGCCGGCCTCCTCGATGACCCCGGCGAGGTCGCTGCCCTGCCCGGACGGGAACGTCGAGGGGAACAGGTCCGCCAGCGCCCCCGTGCGGATGACCGCCTCACTGGGGTTGATGCCGGCCGCTTTCACGCGTACGAGGACCTGCCCGTCCCCGGGCACCGGGCGTTCCACCTCGTCGACCCGCAGCACGTCGATCCCGCCGAACTCGTCGTACCTGACCGCCTTGGGCATGGTCTCTCTCCTTCGACTCGCTGAAGCTGACGGGGGTGTGGGCTACGCCCGCCGGAGTTCGAGCACGGGAATGATGCGGATTCCGGCAGTCCGGCGTTCGTACTCGGCAAAGCCGGGGTAACGCCGCGCTTGCTCGGCGTAGATGCGGTCGCGTTCGGCGCCCGTCAGTTCGCGGACGGTCACCTGATAGGTCGCGGTGCCACGTTCGACGGTGCCCTCACCGGCGGCGGTCAGGTTGCGGTACCAGTCCGGGTTGGTGGGTGCTCCGCCCTTGGTCGCGAAGACGTAGACGATGTCCGGCGCGGTGTCGTGCGGAAGGTACATCATCGGGTTGACGTGCTCCTGACCGCTCTTGCGGCCGCGGTGATGGACGAGGACGATCGGAGCGCCCTCGAAGACCCCGCCGGCCCTGCCCTCGTTCGCTCGGAACTCTGCGATGGTCTTCGCGTTCCGGTCGAGTGCTTCGCTCATGTCGAACTCCTGTCGTTCACGATCCGGGTTATGCCCCGGGAGGTTGAGCTGTAGGGACAGGGCGGGCTCTGCCTTGCGCCACGCGGTTCCGCGAGCGCCGCTGCCCATCGACGCCGCTGGCCGCAGGGAAGGCTGACTGCCGCAGGATCGCTTCGAGGCCCTCTCCTGTTCGGCGCACATGGGTGAACAGGGCCCGGCGGGCGGTTCAGGCTACGGCGGCCGAGGCCGTGCGCAGCGGTGCGAGCGCGGCGGTCCAGGCGATGACCTGGTCGAGCATCGTGTCCAGGGCGGGCAGGTTGTACTCGCCGGGCTTGAAGACGCTGAAATTCTCGAATTCGGTGATCATCGACAGTGCGACCTGCTGGCGTACGTCGGCCATCTGGAGCTCGGCGGCGACGGCGCGTAGGTGCTCGACGGCCCGGACACCGCCGACCCCGCCGTAGGACACGAAGCCGACCGCCTTGTTGTTCCACTCGGCGTAGAGGAAGTCGAAGGCGTTCTTGAGCACGCCGGGGATGCCGTGGTTGTACTCGGGTGTCACGATGACGAACCCGTCGAACGACGCGATCTTGGCCGCCCACTGCCTGGTGTGCTCGTTCTGGTACTGGCCGAACATCGGCGGCATCGGCTCGTCGAAGTGT
This sequence comes from Streptomyces sp. GL_148, assembly GCF_057834205.1. Taxonomy (NCBI): domain Bacteria; kingdom Bacillati; phylum Actinomycetota; class Actinomycetes; order Kitasatosporales; family Streptomycetaceae; genus Streptomyces; species Streptomyces sp. GL_148. The sequence goes on from NZ_CM174396.1 coordinate 1,106,102, forward strand.
GGCAGGGGGTGGTCGCGGAGGTCGATGAGCTCGAACGCGGCGTCGACGCGGCGCGAGGCGATGTCGATCACCCACTTCGCCACCTGTTCGCCGTTGCGGTTGGGGCGGGTGCTGCCGAGGATGATGCCGATCTTGAGCATGACGTTTGCCTTCTCATCTGCGGCGCTTCGTCGCGGAAGCGCGTTGTCTGATAGATCGCATGCTGCGCTCATACTCTCGAGCGTCTGAAGTTCCGGTGGTAGCGGCGCGTCGGCTAGCAAAGCCGGCAAGGACGGGCCGCCGCAGCGAGGGCGGCTCGGTCATCCTGCCGCTGCACAGTCACGGGCTGTTGTGCCACGGGCTGCGATACGGCGGGCTGCGGCGCCATCTCCGGCAGCGCCGGGACGGCACCGGACAGTTCCTGGCGCGGGACCCGGATGGTGGTGATCGCGATGAGCAAGCCGAGCAGCCCGATCCCCGCGGCGACCAAGAACGCACGGGAAAAGCCGACCGTCAGCGCGTGGTCGTAGATGGACGCAGGCGCGGGCGTGCCCGGCTTCGGCAACGGCCGGCCCGCCTGCGCGACCTGAGTCCGCACGCTGTCCGCAGTGGTCGTCCAGGCGACGGTGCCGAGCAGAGCGAGCCCGATTGCGCCGCCGACCTGCTGGGCGGCGTTGAGCAAGCTGGAGGCGACACCGGAGTCCTGCTCGGCAACCTCGTGCAGGGCGACCAGGGCCAGCGGAACGAACACCAGGCCGAGCCCGAGCGAGCTGACGAGCATCGGGCCGAGTAGCTGGCCGGCGTAGCCGGCGTGCTCGGTCAGCATGGAGAACCAGAACATCCCACCCGCGACCGCAGCGGTGCCGGCCACGATCAGCGGCCGTGAGCCAAACCGCTGCACCAGCCGCGAGGCCAGCGCGGAGGCGATCACGACCCCGATCGCGAACGCCAGGTACGCGATGCCCGTCCGGATCGCGCTGTAGCCGAGGACGTTCTGTATGAAGAGGGTGAGGAAGAAGAACAAACCGAAGAGCCCGGTGGAGACGCACAGCATGATCAGGTAGGCACCCGACCTGTTGCGGTCGGCGAGCACCCGCATCGGAAGCAGCGGGTGCGAGCTACGCCTCTCGACCAGCACGAACGATACGAGAAGCACCACGGATGCGGCCAGCGACGCCATCACCTGCGCGTCACCCCAATGCGATACCCCGTCGGGCCCCGTGGCGGCCTTGGACAGGCCGTAGACCAGCAGCGCGACGCCCCCGGTGCCGGTGATCGCGCCGGCCACGTCGATGCGGCCCGGTCGGCGGGGCGATTCGGTCAGCATGCGCGGCGCCGCGGCCGCCACCAGGATCCCGATCGGGACATTGACGAACATCACCCACCGCCACGACGCGTAGGTCGTCAGTATGCCGCCCAGCAGCAGGCCCACCGCGCTGCCGGCGCCGGCCATCGCCGCGTAGACGCCGAACGCCCTGTTGCGTTCCCCGCCTTCGGGAAAGTTGGTGGTGATCAGCGCCAGGGCGGTCGGCGCGATCACCGCGCCGCCGACTCCCTGTACCGCCCTCGCGGTGAGCAGCCACGTCTGGCTGGTGGCGAACCCGCCGAGCAGCGACGCCGCGGAGAACAGGAGCAGGCCGAAGACGAACATCCGCCGCCGGCCGAGGATGTCGCCGGCGCGGCCGCCGAGCAGGAGCAGGCCGCCGAAGGTGACCGCGTAGGCGTTCACCACCCACTCCAGGCCGCTGCCGGAGAAGCCGAGCGCCTTCTGGATGTCCGGGAGGGCAACGTTCACGATGGTCGCGTCGAGCACGACCATGAGCTGGGCGGTGGCGATGACCAGGAGACCCAGGCCGAGGCGGTGGTCCCGGCCGTCGGCCGGGGCGGAGGGTGAGGCCGCCCGCCCGGTCTCGGATCGCGCCGACCGGGTGGTGGGCGCGTAGTCGGGCAGGTCGGAGGCGCTGCCCGCGCCGGAGGCTGGCGAGGTCACGGTATCTCCCCTGGATCTCGGAGCACGTCCCTGGCGGCCGTGCGAGCTTTCGCTACGGGCCCAGGCTCGCTGCCAGTCGGGTGAGATGCCGTCACCCGATCCCGGTGATTGCCCGGCTGCGCCAGCGTGACACCGGGTGATCGGGGGTTCGCGCGCAGTCGTCAGTAGGTGCCGCTAGCCTGGTACCGACGGGAAAGGCGCCGGAGCTGGGTGACCGGCGCCAGGGTGTCGGGCGTGGATAGCGTGGATAGCAAGGCGGGCCTTTAATGGTGCCTCCAACAGCTCCCCGGCTGATCGACCGGGACGATCTCGTCGCTGCCCTGGATCACGCGGCGGCGGGCAAGGTGACGGTCATCTCGGCTCCGGCCGGCAGCGGGAAGACATCACTGCTGCGCGCCTGGGCCGACCGGCCGGGTCAGCCACGTCGGCTCGCCCTCGTGCAGGTGCCGCGCGGCCAGCAAGACGCCCAGCAGTTTTGGCTGGCCCTGCTCGGTGCGGTCCGTCACGCCACCGGCGCCGACGGCAACGCGGGCAGCGGCGCGGCACTGCCCGCAGCGACGCCCGACTTCGACGCGTCGGCGATGGTCGACCGGGTGTTGTCGGAGCTGGCCGACGCCCACGGCGGCGTCACGCTGGTCATCGATGATCTCCACGAGCTGCTCTCGCCAGAGGCCCCCGCTCAGCTCACCCGGCTGCTGACCGGCCTTCCCCCGCAGACGCACGCGATACTGGCCATGCGTCACGATGTCCGGCTGCGGCTGCACCGGCTGCGCCTGACGGGCGAGCTCGCCGAGATACGCGCGGCGGACCTGCGTTTCTCCGAGCGGGAAACCCGCGAGCTGCTCGACGCCTCGGGCATCGCGCTCTCCGACTCCGGAGCGGCGCTGCTGCACCGGCGGACCGAAGGGTGGGCCGCGGGCCTGCGGCTGGCGACGCTCTCCCTGGTCGGCCATCCCGACCCCGAGCGGTTCGTCGCGGAGTTCTCCGGCAGCGACCGCACGGTCGCCGAGTACCTGATCGCCGAGATGCTCGAACGCCAGCCGCCCGACGTCCAGGATCTGCTGCTGCGCACCTCCCTGCTGGATCGGGTCAACGGCGAGCTGGCCGACCTGCTGACCGGCCGCCCGGGCTCGGAACAGGTCCTGCTGAGTCTCGAAGACGCGAACGCGTTCGTCGAATCGCTCAACCCCGAGCGCACCTGGTTCCGCTACCACCACCTGTTCGCGGATCTCCTGAGGCTGGAGTTGCGCCGGACGCTGCCCGAAGAAGTACCCGCACTGCACCGGCGCGCCGCCGGATGGTTCACCTTGCAGGGCCAGGTGGCCGAGGCCGTCCGGCACACCCAGGCGGCCGGCGCCTGGGCTGACGCGGCCCTGCTACTGGCCGACCATGCGTTCAGCCTGACGCTCGACGGGCAGGCGCAGACCATGCAGGCGCTGGTGCGGGCCTTCCCACCGGGCGAGGACCTCCCCGAGCTGGCCCTGGTGCGCGCGATGGGTGACCTGGTCCAGGGGCGCCTGGACGAGGCGGCCGCGCATCTAGCGGTCGCACAGACGTACGCCGCGACGACGACGCCGGAGCGCCGGCGCCGCCTCGGGGTGGCGATCGCGTCGCTGCAGCTGTCACTGGCCAGACGGCGAGGTCACCTGGCCGGTGTCGTCGAGAACGTCAGGTTCCTCGACTCCCCGGTATCCGGGCAGTCCGACGAGGACATCGCCTTGGGCAGCGACCTGCGCGCGGTGGCGCTGATGAATCTGGGGACGGCCGAGGCGTGGTCGCTGGGGTTGCCTGACGCCGTACGCCACCTCCGGGAGGGCGCCGTGCTGGCCCGGGAGATCGGCCGGCCGTACCTGGAAGTGGGCTGCCTCGCGCAGCTCAGTTTCGCGTACATCTTCCATGGTGCTGATATGCCGAAGATCGATGCGTTCGCCACGACCCAGCGACGGTGCCGCGAGGCGATAGAGCTCGCCGAACGGTACGGCTGGGGCACGGAACCGGTGATCGCACCCGCGCTGATGACGCTCGCCGGCACGATGGTGTGGCTGGGTGAGTTCGACGAGGGCGAGCGGTGGTTGCGGCGCACCGAACGGGCTCTGCGAACAGACACCGGGCCGGACATCAGGCTGCTGCTGCACCAGACGGCCGCGATGCTGCACGCCGGTCGCGGCCGCCGCCGCGAGGCGCTCGATGAGTTCGGCGCAGCCGAACATCTGGTATCGCGGTTGGAGGGATCATGGGCGCTGGCGACCCAGATGACCGGCTGGCTGCTCGCCACGCAAGCCCGCCTCGGGCTGCCCGGCGAAGCCCGCTCCGCCCTCGCGGCGCTCGATGACGAGCGAGTCGGCTCCGGTGAGATCCGCAACGCCCGTGCGGCGATCTGCCTCGCGGAAGGCGATCCGGCCGGAGCCCTGGATGCGTTGCACGATGTCCTCGGTGGCACGGCACCGGTCCTCGGTTACGTCACGGTCATCGAGGCGCACCTACTCGCCGGGCTCGCCCATCGTGAACTCGGTGACCAGCGCGCGGCGAACCAGGCGGCGGAACAGGCGCTGGACCTGGCGGAGTCCAACCGGCTGGTCCTGCCATTCGCGATGACGGACTCCCAAGAATTGCTGGAGGCACTCCCCCGGCACCAGACAGCACATGGCGCGCTGCTCGCCGACATCCTGGATGTCCTGCACAACTCATCCCCGGCGGCCAAAGAGCAGTCCTCACCACCGCTGGCGGCGGAGCTCAGCCCGGGCGAGCTCAGGGTGCTGCGGTATCTGCCGACGAACCTGTCCCGGCCCGAGATCGCCGGCGAACTGTCCGTCTCGCTGAACACCGTCAGCACGCACCTGCGCAGCATTTACGCCAAGCTCCAGGTTCGTAACCGGTCCTCGGCCGTGCGGCGCGCCCGGGAACTGCGGCTGCTGGCCGCGCACCATACGCGCTAGCCAGCCCCCTGTGCAGGTCACCGGATCCGGGTGGTGCGGGGTCACCTTCCCACCGGTGATCATGGCGTCATGGACCCGGCACCCGCCCCCTACCTGATCCGGATCAACGGGCACCTCGGCGCCACCGTGCTGTCCGCGTTCCCGGCCATGACGCCGCAGCGGCACGGCGCGCATACCGTGCTCACCGGGCTCCTGGACCAGTCCGCGCTCTACGGCGTACTGGCCGAGATCGAGGCGCTCGGCCTGGACCTGCTCGAGATCCGAAAGCTCACCCCGCACCGCGAATCACCAGGATCCGGTGACCGCCGCTCACCGTGACGGCCACTACCGTCGGGCGCGTCTGTTTCGCTACGGGAAGGCGCTCCCCTGACCAGCACCCCCGTGCGCGACCCGCTCGCCGGCCATCTCATCACGCCGGACAACACAGCGCTCCTGCTCATTCTGACTTGAATGCTCAACTCACAGGAGGTCGTCATGACCACCGCCACGCCGGAGCCTGGCCAGTACATCATCGACGTCCCCGGCTCCCGGATCACCTTCACCACCAGGCATCTCTTCGGCCTGGGCATGGTCCGCGGCAGCTTCAGGCTGCGCGGCGGCACTGTCTCGCTGGCCGACCCGTTGGCCGGTTCTCGGGTGGACGCGGTCGTCGACGCGACCAGCTTCGAGACCGGCAACAAGAACCGGGACCGCCAGGTCCTGTCCAAGACGCTGCTGGACACCGACACCTACCCGGACATCCCCTTCACATCGACCGCTGCGGAGCTGGACCAGGCGGGCGCCTGGGTCCTCCAGGGCCTGCTGACCGCCCACGGCGTCCGCGCACCCCTCACCTTCACCGTGGCAAAGGCCCAGGTCGACGGGGACGAGATCGCCGTGGAGGCCACCGCGACCGTGGACCGCTACGCCCACGGCGTCACCAAGCTCAAGGGCATGGCGGCCCGGCACCTGCAGCTGACCGCGACCATCCGAGCCCGCCGCGCCACCGGCAGCCCTGCCTCGCGGGACTGACCCGCGCGCGGCGCCTGGTCCCCGCAGCTCTCAGCAGGTCACGGCCGCCGTGGGTGTGACCAGGAGGCCCCCCATGACAGAGAACAGCTTCTCCGCCCAGGACGCACCGTGGGCCACGCACCAAGGCCGCGTCGCCGTCGTAACCGGTGCCGCGCGCGGCCTCGGCGCCGCCATCGCCCGCGGACTGGCGCGCCGGGGCGCGACCGTCGCCGCGGTCGACCTGTCGGCCCCCGAGCAGACGTACGAGGAGATCCAGGAGGCCGGCGGCACGTGCGTTCCGTTGGTCGCCGACGTTTCCGACCCGGACCGAGCAGGCGATCAAACGCCGCGCCACGCCCGAGGACATTGTCGGCACCGTGCTCTTCCTCACCGGCGAGGACTCCGCCTTCGTCACCGCCAAGTTCATCGCAGCCGACGGCGGCTACACCCGCAACCACTGACTCGCCTCGCCCCAGAGGACCCGGACGGCGCTCTACGGAACACGGTCGGGGCTCAGCCAGAACCGCGCGCGACCTGACCGATCACCCCAGCGCAGGAGAAACCATGTCGGACCACCTGCACGTCATCGAATCCGCAGGGTCGTACGCTCTCGGCCCCTGGCACGTGCGCCGGATCGGATACGGCGCGATGCAGTTGGCCGGCGACAACGTCTTCGCCCCGCCACGAGACCACGACGAAGCGCTGCGCGTGCTGCGTGCCGCAGTCGACAGCGGCGTGAACCACATCGACACCGCGCAGTACTACGGCCCCGGCGTGGTGAACAAGCTCATCCGCGACGCGTTGCGCCCCTACGCGGCCGGCCTGGCGATCGTCAGCAAGGTGGGCGCCCGTCGCGATGCCGCCGGCGCGGTACTGCCCTTCGACGAACCACACGAGCTCCGCCAGGGCATCGAAGAGAACCTCGCCACCCTGGGCATCAGCCACCTGGCCGCGGTGAACCTGCGCATGATGGACCAGTCAACACCCGGCACGCGGTTCGACTCCCAACTGGCAGCCCTGATCCAGGCCCGCGAGGAGGGCTTGATCGACGGCATCGGCCTCAGCAGCATCTCGAAGCGGCACCTGCTGCGAGCGCTCGAGCAGACGGAGGTCGCCTGCGTCCAGAACCTCTTCAACCTCGCCGATCAGAGCTCGCTGGACGTGCTCCAGGAGTGTACGAACCGGGGCATCGCGTTCGTTCCCTTCTTCCCGCTCGGCTCGCCTCGGGGCGGCCGGAACCAGATCCTGACGAGCCCGGCGCTCGCGGCGCTGGGCAATCGGCTGCAGGCGACCCCCGCACAGATCGCACTCGCCTGGCTCATCGACCTCGCGCCCAACATCCTTCTCATCCCCGGAACCCGCACGCGCACTCACCTGGCCGAGAACCTCGACGCCGCGGGAGTCCAGCTTGATGAGGCTTCCAGAGCAGAGTTGGCCAGACATTTTCCGGCGACGCGCTAGCCCGCCGGAATGTTCGACGACCACGACTTCACCCCAAGGGAATGCCTATGACCAGCAGTGTCGCCGACCTCATGCGTCGCAACCTTCTCGACGTCTTCGACGAACGCGATCCGGACCGTCGAGCTTCACCAGACCCCCGCATCGAGTAGCGATCTAGCATGAAAAGCAGGGCTTCAACCCCAGGACCGCGCCGCACCGGCAGGGAGTCTCAATGACGAAGTCAAGCCGCTTGCGTGACCGGCGGGGCGGAGGTGAAGGCCCGGTTGTCACGCAGGAGTGCCCACAGGACACTGGCGCGTCGGCGGGCCAGTGCGATGACGGCCTGGACGTGTTTGCAGCCCTCGGCGCGCTTCTTGAGGTAGAAGTCACGGTTCGGTCCGTCGCGGATGATGCTGGTCTGCGCGGACATGGAGAAGACCCGCCGCAGGCGGCGGCTGTAGCGCTTGGGCCGGTGGAAGTTCCCGGTGCGGCGGCCGGAGTCGCGGGCGACGGGCACGAGCCCGGCCGCCGAGGCGAGGTGACCGGCGTCGGTGCAGGCGGCCAGGTCGCCGGCCACGACGACGAACTCGGCCCCGAGGAGGGGGCCCATACCGGGCAGCGACTCGATGACCTCCGCCTGCGGATGAGTGCGGAAGGTGTCGCGGATCTGCCGGTCGATCTTCTTGATCCGGTCGTCCAGGGCCAGGATCTGGGTGGCGAGATCGGCGACGATCTGCGCGGCGACGTCCTCGCCGGGCAGGGTGGTGTGCTGGGCCTGGGCCGCTTCCAGGGCGGCTGCCGCGACCTGGTCGGCACTGCGTACGTGGCGGTTTGCCAGCCAGGCCGTAAGTCGCGCATGGCCGCGGCGCCGCAGGGCGGCCGGGGTCTGGTAGCCGGTCAACAGCACAAGGGCGCCTTTGTGACTGCTGTAGTCGAAGGCCCGCTCCAGTGCGGGGAAGATGCCGGTCAGGACGTCACGGAGCCGGTTGATCAGCCGGACTCGGTCGGCCATCAGGTCGGATCGGTGGGTGGTCAGCAGCGCGAGGCCGGCGGCCAGCTGGGCCGGGACATCGATCGCGGTGAAGTCCCGGCGGTGGCGGGCGGTCTCGGCGATGACGTAAGCATCGCGGGCGTCGGTCTTCGCCTCGCCCCGGTAGGCCCCCGCCATGCGGTTGACGGTACGGCCAGGCACGTAGACGGCCCTCTGCCCGTGGGCCGCGAGCAGGGCCAGCAGCAGGGCCGAGACCGTGCCGGAGATGTCCACCGCCCAGTGGACTGCGTCGGCCAGATCCAGGATCTCGCCCATCGCGGTCAGGATCGCCGTCTCGTCGTTGTCGATCTTCTTCGACCACAGGGTCACGCCGCTGTTGTCGACCACCGCCGCCCAGTGGTGGCCCTTGCCGGCGTCGATACCGGCCCAGACCTGGTCTCGTTGCTCGTTCACTTGCCCCTCCTCGTGCCGCACGGCATGCCGTTGGCCCGAGGAACACCCCGCTGTCATCTCCGTAATCAGCGACCGCACATAGCGCGCACATCTCAATCAGCAGCCAGGGCGCCCCGAAGAGCCGGACGGCCACTCCCTGCGAGCCACGACTGGCAAGCCGTCATTAGCCACACCCGGCCCTCCCGGGCCGCCTAACAACTTACGGAGTCCGTCATGGCGTTCGACACGACTGGTTTCGAGCAGGCCGACAGCAGCCGCTACATACCGATCCCCGAACACGGCCTGATCGGCGATCTTCGAACGACCGCCCTTGTCGGCACGAACGGCACCATCGACTGGTACTGCTGCCCGCGCTTCGACGCGCCCAGCGTCTTCGGGTCCATCCTCGACGCCGACCGGGGCGGCTCGTTCGAGCTGGCCGCCGAGGTCCCGACACGCACCAGGCAGTTCTACTTCCCCGACACGAACGTCCTGATCACGCGGTTCTTCGCCGCAGACGGCGTGGCCGAGATACAGGACTTCATGCCCGTGGTCGACGACTCGCGCGAGGCGGCCCGGCACCGGCTGATCCGGCGGGTGATCTGCGTCCGCGGAACCCTCCCCTTCAGGGCGCGGATCGCCCCCCGCTTCGGCTACGGCGCCGAAGCGCACACCACGCACCTCGAAGGCCACCAGGCGGTGTTCCGCTCCCCATCCCTGACGCTCGCGCTGACCGCCACCGCACCCCTGGAGAGCGACGGCCTGGACGTGTGGTCGCACTTCAAGCTCCTCGAGGGCGAGTCCAACGTGTTCGCCCTCGACCAGATCGGCGACGACGTGGCCCCTCGGTCCTGTCCACGCGCCGAGGCGCAGGAGCAGGCCGAGGCGACGATCAGGTTCTGGCGTCACTGGCTGGCCGGTTCGCGCTACCACGGGCGGTGGCGGGAAACCGTGAACCGCTCCGCTCTGGTACTCAAGCTGCTCACCTACGCGCCGACCGGTGCGATCGTCGCCGCGCCGACCACCAGCCTGCCCGAGCAGATCGGGGGCGGGCGCAACTGGGACTACCGCTACGTCTGGGTCCGCGACGCCGCCTTCTGCGTCTACGCGATGCTGCGCCTGGGGTTCACCTCGGAGGCCGAGGCGTTCATGGGGTTCATCTCCGAGCGGGGCATCCTGCGGGGCACGGGGGAGAGCGGTCCGTTGCAGATCATGTACGGCATCGACGGGCGCACCGATCTGCCCGAGTACGAGCTTCCGCACCTGGAGGGCTACCTCGGCTCCGCACCGGTCCGGGTCGGCAACGCCGCCACCGGCCAGCTTCAGCTGGACATCTACGGTGCGCTGATCGACTCGATCTACCTGTACGACAAGTGGGGGCAGCCGATCAGCAGTGACCGCTGGGACGAGGTCGGTGCCGTGGTGGACTGGCTGTGCGAGCACTGGGACCAACCCGACGAGGGGGTGTGGGAGACCAGAGGGGGCCGGCGGAACTTCGTGTACTCGCGGCTGATGTGCTGGGTGGCGCTGGAGCGCGCGATGCGCATGGCGAACCGCCGCGGTCTGCCGGCGGACCTGCCCCGCTGGCGGGAGTCCCGGGACGCGATCTACCGGCAGATCATGCAGCGCGGCTGGTCGGCCCGTCGGGGCGCGTTCGTCCAGGCCCTGGACGGCGATGTCCTGGACGCCTCGCTGCTGATGATGCCGATGGCCAAGTTCATCTCGCCCACCGACCCCAAATGGCTCTCCACCCTGGACGCGCTCACCACGGACCTGGTCTCCGACTCCCTGGTCTACCGCTACGACCCGACCGCCAGCCCCGACGGCCTGCACGGCCCGGAGGGCACCTTCTCGATCTGCTCCTTCTGGTACGTGGAGGCACTGGCCCGCGCAGGCCGGCTGGAGGAGGCCCGGCTCGCCTTCGAGAAGATGCTCACCTACGCCAACCACCTCGGTCTGTTCGCCGAGGAGATCGGCCCGACCGGCGAACAACTCGGCAACTTCCCCCAGGCCTTCACCCACCTCTCGCTGATCAGCGCCGCCTTCAACCTCGACCGCGCACTCGGCTGACGCGGCACCGCCACCCGGACGCAGTGACCGACGCGCCCCTGGGTGGAGCAAGATCCGGGCCGTGCACGGGCCAGCGTGATCGTCGGTCCACCGCGCTTACCAGCAGACATTGGCAGTCTTCGCCGCCCGTAGCCCGGAATTGGATCCCGAGACCGCCCCCCGAGACGATCCGGCCCAGCGTGGAGCACCCGCACTGCAGCCCGTCGTGGTCGATGAACGCCTGCTGGAGGGGGTGCAGCCGGCCGCCGCGCGCGAGTCCCTCGATCGTGGTCACGTGTGCGCCGTCGTGCCTGACGGCGAACGGGGTGACGGTTGAACTCATCGCGATGAAGGCGTGTCGGAGCGTAGGTCGCGGTCTGGAACTCACCCACTGTTTCGGTCTTGGGCAGCCATGACCTCATCGCCGTGCTCGAAGGCCCAGACGCCGAATGCGTCGATCGGGCCGAGCAATGTCCTTCCCAGCGTGGTGAGTTCGTACTCGACGCGGGGCGGCGCTTCGGCATAGGCGTGTCGTTCCACCAGACCGTTGAACTCCAGCCGCCGCAGCGTCTCGGTCAAGACCTTGGGGCTGATGCCGCCGATGCGCTCACGGAGTTCGCCTGGACGGAAGGCCCGACGGCTTGCGGCACGCATCGGGGGCGGTGCGGGGCACGGGAGTCTGCACGCGGCGGCGCGCTTCGGTGAGGTGGTGCCGGCCGCGCTGCCGTACGGCGTGGGGGCGGTCGTCATCGCGGGGCTCCAGGCGGCACTGAGCGGGAAAGTCCTGCTCGACTGCGCCAATCCGGTCGGACCCGGCTTCCGGCTGCTGACGGAAGGCGGCCTCTCGTCGGCGGGCCGACTTGCCGCGGCGGCACCGGGTGCGCAGGGCGTCAAGGCGTTCAACCTCGTACGGCTCAGGACAAAGGCCGTGCACAGCGGGACGAACCACGGTGCCCCGTGGCGGCATACGGTCCAACCGCCTCCTTCTTCGGGGCGGCGAACTCCCACACCGTGCGCATCATCTCCTCGCCGGACTCGGCCCCGGTGACCGACCCACTCTCGTACAGGACCACCCCGGCGACCTGGTCGGGACGCTGCAGCGCGTGGAACTGGGCATGTTGGAGCTGCTAGAGACGTGTCGCAGTCCGGACAAGGTCGGCGACGGCTCTGGACCGACTGTGCGGTGGCCAGGCAATCACGGTGGTGACTGTCGGCGTGTCCAGCACGGGCACGGCGGCGAGGTCACTGTGCAGTTGGGCTCGGCACGACTCCGGTAGGACCACACAGGTCCGACCGAGCGCGACGAGCTGCAACAACTGCGCGTGGTCGCGGACCTGCGGGCCGGGGCCGGGCGGGTAGGTGCCGTCACGGTCGGGCCAGCGTGGCAGGGGCAGGCCCGGCAGGTCGGTGATGTCGGCCATGTGCACATGGGTGCGGACGGTGAGCGGGTGCCCGGCCGGCAGGACCACGACCTGGCCCTCCGCGCTGAGCTCTTCGGTGTGGAACCCGGCCGTCGAGTCGAACGGCCGGTGCAGCAGCGCCACATCGGCCCGGCCCTCGCGCAGGAGTCGTCCCTGCTCGGCCGGACCGCACAGGATGACCTCGACGGGGACCGCGCCGGGTTCGGCGGCGTACGCGGGGAGCAGTTTCGCCAGCAGTTCTCTGGACGCGTTGGCTTTGGTGACCAGGACCAGGCCGGGACGGCCGGTCACGGAAGGGGCGGCGCGGCGGGTCCGACGCTCGGCGGCGTCGACCGCGTCGAGGGCCGCCCGGCCCTCGACCAACAGCACCGAGCCGGCCTCGGTCAGCGTGACGCTACGGCTCGTCCGGTCCAACAGCGCTGCCCCGAGCCGGCGTTCGAGCTGCTGGATGGCCCGTGACAAGGGCGGCTGCGCGATCCCGAGTCGCTGCGCTGCGCGCCCGAAGTGCAGCTCTTCGGCGACGGCGACGAAATACCGCAGTTCCCGGGTCTCCATGCAGCCACGTTACCCCGGATCAATACCCGGACGGTATCGCTGCCCACTCGATCGGTCTTGGACCCCCGGCAGGTTCCGAGAGCAGCATGGTCCTATGAACGAACGAACGATTGCGCTGGTCAGCGGCGCGAACAAGGGGATCGGTTACGAGATCGCCGCGGGCCTGGGCGCCCTCGGCTGGAGCATCGGCGTCGGCGCCCGAGACGAACAGCGCCGTGAGGCAGCGGTGGAGAAACTGCGCGCTGCCGGCGTCGACGCGTTCGGCGTACCACTGGACGTGACCGAGGACGCGAGTGTGACCGCCGCCGCACGGCTGATCGAGGAGCGGGCCGGGCGCCTCGACGTACTCGTCAACAATGCCGCCATCACCGGCGGGATGCCGCAGGAGCCAACCCGGGTCGACCCCGCCACCATCCGGACGGTCGTGGAGACCAATGTGATCGGCGTCATCCGCGTCACCAACGCGATGCTGCCTCTGCTGCGCCGCTCCGCCTCGCCGCGGATCGTGAACATGTCCAGCGGTGTCGGCTCCCTCACCCGGCAGTCAGGAACCGCCACCGAGCTGACGATTGGTCCGGTGGCTGCGGCGTACTCGCCGTCGAAGACGTTCCTGAATGCGGTCACCCTCCAGTACGCCCGAGAGCTGAAAGGCACGAACATCCTGATCAACGTGGGCTGCCCCGGCTACGTCGCGACCGACCTCAACGGCTTCCGCGGCGTGCGCACCCCCGAACAGGGCGCGGCGATCGCCATCAAGCTGGCGACCTTGCCCGACGACGGCCCGACCGGCACGTTCGTCGAGGACGCCGGCGTCGTGCCCTGGTGAAATGCGCAGCGGCAACGCCCCGGTCTGAGCGCACTCCCGCCCCCGTGGCCCCATGCCCCGCCTCCGGCGGCGGCCACTCCTGATCTGCACTGGTTGTGCAACCGAGCCCTCGTACGCAGGCGGTGCTGCTGCTCGTGGCCGGAGCCGTCATGGTGCTCTTCGCCTGGACCTGATCGGTGTCAAGGCGGTGAGGCCGGCCAGGTCGCCGCCGAAGACCTCCTTGAAGAACTCCATGGCTTGCTTCGCGTCACCGGCGAAGCTGATGTACGGGTTGAGACCAGCAGCCGCATTCACAGAGGTGCTGCCGTTGCAGAGCTGCACGGAGGCCTGTTCGGAGTTGCCGCCGAGGCAGGATTCTCCTTGCTCTGACAGGCAGCCGGTCACGTTCGCTGCCAACGCCTTTGGGCAGGAGACCTATTACGCCCCGTGTCACGGGCTGGACCCCCGACAAGACACGGCGACGTCGCTGCTCGCCGCGCACGGTGAGCTCGGCAGCAGCCACGTGGAGGCGCGCTACCTCGGCGGCTCCCTCACCCTGTCCGAACCGGACCCTCGGCCGCCCCGGTAGCGGTCGCGGTCGTACCGGGCGAACGGGCTCTCGCGGCGGGCCACGTCGGCGGCGCCACACCACAGCGCGCCGACCCCGGCGGCACCGAAGAGGGCCGCGAACACCAAGAGCAGCAGCCCGATCAGGTCGGTGGGATAGGGCATCGCGCCGCCCGGTCCCCAGCCTGCGAGGACCCGTCCGACGAGCGGGATGTCCGCCCGGTCCCCCTTCCACCACAGACCGGACGGGCAGCCGGCCAGGAACACCGTGGCCGACAACCGAGCCCCCACCCGTACGACCCGGTCCTGCCCCGCCCGTCTGGCCGCCGCCGCACGCACGATCATCGTGGCCGTTGCCACCACGTCCGCCGCCTCGTCATCCATGAACGTGCTGCTCCTCTCCGCATGGGCTTTCATGATTGGCCGGGGAGGCTTCGAGCCGGTAGGCATCCGCCCATGACGAATCCCTTACGGCCATGGCCGCCGATGACCAGACCGTGTACCGGACTTTGCCGACAGGTGGCCCAACAACGGCAAGAGAAAGGTGAGTTGCGGAAGGATCCCCCTCCGCCCCGAGGCTGGTTAGGGTGATCACGTGCGGACTCAGCGACAGCCGGGGCACGGCCGGACCGGCGATTCTCATCAGGCGCCCCAGGCGCCCCGCCCCACCAGGCCCGCTCCCGGCGGCGCGGCCCACTCCTTGCTCGCCTTCCAGCAGTCCGCGGGCAACGCGGCCACTGCGGACGCGATCCGCCGGGCGCGGAGCGCAGGCCCCCGGACCGTGGCGCCGCAGCGCCCGCGCGCCGCGCTGGCGGACATCGAGGAACGCGCCGAGACGGCGTACGAGCTGCCGTCGTACTTGATGGAACTCCAGGCGGCCGGGCTCTCCTCGACGTACGGGCTGACCGGGGACTCCTTCGTGGGGCACGTGCTCGCCTCGGTGCTCGGGTACCGCGACGGGACCGTCGCCGACATCGTGAACGAGCTGACCGGACGGCCGGAGAGCTTCTTCGGTTCGGGCCGGGCCTTCGACGCGCAAGGCAAGAAGGGCGGGGGTACGGGCAAGGAGTGGTACGACGTCACCGTCCGCATCGGCCGGGCCCAGGACGACGCGCCGCCCGCCTTTCACGATCTGGAGATACCGGAAGGCAAGGACACCAAGCTCGATGTCCACCGCAACACCGCCGCCAACGTGAGTAATTCGGGCGGCGGGTCGTCGAGCAAGGGCGTCGGAGGCGCGGCCTTCGGGCTGTCGCCCGTCGTACCGGGATTGTGGCTGGGCGCTGCCACGACCGGCAGCGCCCAGCCCTGGCAGTCCTCCCGCGAGTCCCGCCGGCAGCAGGGCGTGGCCGAACCACGCGTGCTGCGCAGTGACAAGGGGACGGTCGAGGTGCCGCGCAAGGTGCGGTACGAGGTGCGGATCAAGCGGCACGGAGGGCAGAACGCGGACACCTACGAGGGCTCCGGCACGCTCACCCACCGCGTGCCGACCGAGCACCTCGTACCGGCCGACGGCAGCACGCCGGCACTGCGGCGACGCCTGACCCCCGCAACCGCCCGCGCCGTCTCCCTCGCGGACTCGATGGCCCCCGTCGCCGCGACCGACACCGCCGCGCCGCACGAGGGCGGCGGCGGGCTGTTCGACGCGGTCGCCTCCGTGCTGCACCCCGCGACCACCGCACCCGGCGCGCCCGGCCGGACCGCGCTGTACCAGGCGACCTCCGTGGCGACCGTACTGGAGGATCTGCCCCGGCTGCTGCGCGGTGGTGTAGTCGGCGCGGACCTTCAGTCCAAGGACGGCAAAACGGCGAGCAGTTACCACCTGAGGGCCGCGATCAGGAGTCTTGCCCCCGCCTGGGGCACCGGAAAGACCCAGCTGCGCACCCACCAGCACGGCCAGACCTCGGTCACGGAGAGCGCCGGCAAGGGGCGTGCCCTCCAGGGCGGAGCGGGCCCGGCAGCGGGCGTCGGGGCGCTGGGCAACGCGGCCGTCGTACGGGCCACCGCGATGCCGGTCCTGGGCGCCCGTAAGGCGCGCTTCACCGTGAACGAACAGACCGTGGCAAGCCGGCAGGGCGCGGAGGTCCGCGGCGAGAAGGCGCTCTACTTCGGAACGGTGATGTTCACCGTGGAGGGCACGGGCCTGTCCTCGCCCGCGATGGTCCTGGACCCGAGGACCCGGGTGGCCTCGCACCTGATGAACGTGTGGCTCAGCCTGCGGGCCGACGAGGCGAAGGAGTTGGGCCTGCCGTTACCGCCGGGCGTGCAGGCCGGGGACTTCGTCAAGAAGCCGACGAGAACCGATGAGAACGGCGCCGAGGTGGACGTCGAGCGGCACCTCCCCTTCGGCGGCAAGGGGTCGAGCGTGGCACTCGGCAAGCTCGACACCGGGCCGCTGGTGCGCGCCGTGCGCGAACTGTTCGCCACCGACCCCCGACTGGCCGGATACTTCCCCGACTTCGGCGCCACACCGCCCGGCCTCGAGAAGACCAGCAGAGAGGAGTCCGAGAGCCAGAGGCGCAACTACCGCGAACTGATGACCACCCTCTCGGAGACCAACCTCAAGGTAAACAAGGACCAGTTGCTGTCCACCGGCATCCGGGTGCGGCTGCGCCGCAAGACGAGCATGCACGCGCACGACGTGCAGCTCCTCGTCAAAGGGCGGTTGAGCGGTACCGATTACGAAGGCGACATCAAGGACTGGTCGGTTCGCAGCCACGCCGGTGTCAGCGGCGGTTCGCAGAGCGGGCGCAGCAGTTCGCGGTCCCTCGGCGGGCTGGTCCTCGGCCAGGCCCGGGTGATCCCCGGCATGCTGACCGCCACCGCCCGCCACGAGATCCACAGCACCGGCACCCGCCGCAACCAGGCGGGCCCCACGGGCCGGACGGACGTCGTGGCCAACGGCTCCGACTCAGCGAGTGCCTTCACGGCGTCCTTGCAGCTCGACGTGGAGGTCACCAGGACCTCCCGGCCCCGCAAGACCGCCCGGACCCTCACTCCCGATGCGCCGGGCCGGTCGGTGCCGGAGGTCAAGACGCTGTCGTACATGAACCTCGGGCCCCAGGACGTACGGCTGCTCACTCCCAGCGAGTTCACGCTGGACCGGGCGGGGAAGGACCGGCTCGACGCGGTGACCGCGAACCGCCTGGGGCAGGCCACGGCTCCCGAGCACGATGTCGACGCGGAAGGCATCGGCGATCTGGCCATGCTCGCTCCGCAGCCGTCCACCGGGGCCCTGTTACGGGACTGGCAGCTGGTGGAGGCCGTCGACGGGGAGCCCGTGCGGGACCTCGCGTACCAGCTGCTGTCCCGGGCCGCGGCCCGCAACAAGAGCGTGCGCGAGGACCCGGCGCTGGCGACGGAAGGGCTCGCGCCGCGACAGGCGATCGAGGAGAGGTTCGGCGAGCGGTCGATCCAGGGGGCGCTGCGGCAGGCCGCTTCCTCCGGCTGGGTCGTGAAGAACCTCCGCTATCCGCGACGTCTCGCGGGCCTGAACGGCGCGGTCGGCACCAGGCTCTCCCTGGCCAACCCCACATTCCTGCACAAGGGGGCGGGCCCGGGCACCGAAACCTTCGTGCAAGGCGGCCACCAGTCGGCCGGGCAGTCGGGCCAGGGCTCCAGCAGCACGACGCAGTTCGGAATCGGTGTCACGGAGAGCGGCCCCCTGTGGCGCACCGGCCAGGGCGTGTCGGCGTTCCGCAGCTCCGGCGAGACCGACACCCGGTCCCTCGCCCTGTCCGGCACGGTCGAACGCAACGCCCACACCCCGAAGCAGGCCCCGCTGTACCTGGTGCAGTGCGACGTACTGGTCACCATGGTCGCGGAGGTCAAGGTCACCGGCGGCGGCCCCTACGTGGCGAAGGGCGTCCGGACGCTGCCGGCCGCGGCGGGAGTGTGGCTGACGGAGGCACAGCTTCCGGCCGGCGTACGCAACCAGGTGAGGCGGGCCGAAGCCGCACGTACCGCGGCCACCGCCACCTCCACCACCCCCCAGGGTGAGACCCGCGCGGAGAGCTCCCGGACGGCCGCCGATCGGGCCGCCGCCCAGGTGGAGGCCGGCTCGTCCACGCCCGCGCGGCGAGCCCCCGCAACCCTCGCCCCGAACCTCGCCCGTGACCTTGCCCTCGGCTTCGGCATGATCGAGCGGCTGCCGGATTTCCTCCCGCTGCTCACCCAGCTGCGTACCCGCCTCTCCGGGGGCAGGCACCGGGGCCTCGCCGACGACCTGTTGCCCCGGCAGCAGCTCAAGGACCGCAACGACAACGTGCAGCGGCTGCTGCGCGTCCTGGACCGGGACGGCTCCGCCGGGCTGCTGTCGGGGGCCATGGACGGCGGGGTCACCGTCGAGCTGTTCGACGGCCGCAAGACCCCGTACTGGGCGGTGTTCAGAGTGGACCGCGCGGGCGACGGCGTATCGGCGGGCGACGCGCACGACGGCCGGGACATGGAGTACATCACCTCGGCCGTCGTCCAGCAGGGCGCCTCCCACGACAAGGCCGCCCTGACCGGTATCGACGGCGTCCTCGCCGGATCGGGCAGACCGGACGGCGGGGCGGGCCCGTTGAAGAGCGCGGGCGGTGCGGCCGGCCTCGGCTACGCGTCCGGCGACACGCGGCGCAACGCTGCCGTGGGCCGCCGCCAGCTCGGCATGAAGTCCGTCGTGGACGGCTCCGCGCAGTCGACCAAGGTGCACATGCCGATCACGGCGCGCCTCGAACTGTACAAGGGCAACACCCGGCTGGAGTTCGCCCAACTGAGCAATGTGACGCTGACCCATCGTCTTCCGCGCAAGGACCTGGAGGCGCTCTCCCGGGTGCGGCTCCCGGTGGAAGACGTACGGCTCGCCGCGCGGGGCCGTCGCGACGGCGGCGGGGTCGCACCCGGCGCCTGGCGGGAGGCCGGCGTGCGGCTGCCGATGGAGGCGCAGGTCAACGGCTTCCAAGGGGCCCCGCAGGTCAGGTGGCTGGTGAACTCGGCAATCCGGCAGGCGGGCGGAGGCGACCGGTTCGAGGACAAGGGGCAGGCCGCCGCGTACGCCGTGAACGAGGCGGTGTCCACCGAGTGGATGATCGCCGCGCTGCCTCTGCTCACCACCGCCGGGGCCGACCTGCCGCCGGTGCACGCCACCGGCGCGCTGGGCCAGGATCTACGGACCTCCCTGCACGCCCGGCTGCGGAACGGACGCGTGCTGGGCCTCGGCGACAAGACGACTTTCGAGACGATCGGCCAGAGCCATCTGAACGCTCCCCGCCCCACCCAGGCGGACGGCCAGAGTTCCACCGACCACAGCCGTTCCGCCCGCCCGGTGTTCGGCGCGGGGGTGCTCAACACCACTGAATTCCGCCTCAACCAGCTCCTGGCCAACGCTGGAGGTTCGGGCGGCGCGATCGACGCCGCGGTGAACTCCTCCGGCTCGATGCCGGTGCACAAGCCGAAGATGAACTCGGTCCTGGTCCAGTTCACGCTGGACGTCAGGGTGACGGCCCACGTGACCGACCGCCGGTCCAAGGGCCGCACGACCACCGCGGTCAAGGAGGCGACGCTGGCGCACCCGGTGGTGATCCGCATGCCGGAGCCCGTCGTCCGCCGCATGCTGGCCGCTCAGGGCGACCGGCTGAAGGACGATGGCAACCACCTGAGCCCGGCCACGCCCCCGCCCGCCCCGTAGACATGCCGGAGGGCCGGGGCAGCAGCCCCGGCCCTCGCCGCCACGTGGCGGGGCGCGCTAGTGGATGGCGCCGGGTGCGGCGCCCTGGCCGCCGGCGGCCGGGACCGGCGGCGCCGCGGCCGCGAGGGCGTCGGCGATGCGCCGGTACAGCTTGATGGAGTCCTGGACGAGAAGCGCGTACTCGCGCAGTGCGGCCTGCTGGTCCTCGCGCCGGCCCGCCCGGACGCTGCTCCGGAACCTGGCGGACAGCGTGCTGAGGCCGGCCACATTCTGCTGGAGGTTCGAGAGGGAGCCGGCCAGCGGGCGGAAGCCTCCCGAGGAAGCGCGGTGGTCGTGGTCCGCGACGGCCGCCCGGAGCCTGTGCACCTCCCCCGCCAGATGGGCCTGCCGGCCGTCCAGGAATCCGGAGAGGCGGCCCGGCGTGTAGTCCTGGAGTCCCTGTTCCCGGTCCAGGACGTTGTACTGGACCCCGAAGTTGTTCGCCATGTCGAGCACTTCGTGCAGGGTGTGGTAGCCCCAGGTGACCGTGTGGTCGTAGTCGAGGCGCCAGAAGGCGAAGAGCGCCCACGCGGCGGCGCCGAGCTCAAGGGTGTTGGCTCCGGCCGTGGCTCCGAGGTTCATCATGCGCGCGGTCGTCTCCGACTGGCCCACCCAGACGGGCACGTTGTTCTCCCGGGCCAGCTCAGTCGTGAGGTCGGTCTCGTCGCGGGTGATGAAGCCGACGCCGCGGTCGACGTGCATCCCCTTGCTGTTCACCGCCGCGGACCGCAGGCCGTCCGGGGCGATGTGCGAAGTGCCCACCTTCTTCTCCCGGGCCGGGGGGTCGAGAAGGCCGCTGCCCGCGGTCGCCGTACCGTGGCGGACGGCCAGGAAGTACTCCATCACATCGTGCAGGGCCACGATCTTGTCGCGCATGTCGTAGTTCTCCGGGTGCTGGAACACCGCGAGCATGTTGCCGTTGATCCCCGTCCGCACCGCGGGGTTGGCCGCGCCGATCTTGAGGTCGAAGTGGGTCCGGTAGATGCCGTACTCCTTCCCCTGCACGAGACCGGTCCGGAGCTCCTCGATGATCCACTGGAACTGGTTCGGCTGGAGCTGCTTGTTGGCGAGGTCGCCGATCCAGCGGTGCACCTTCGCCAGGAGGATGTCGAGGTGGACCTCGATCTCGCCATTGGCCTTCACGTCCTGGGCGAGTTCCTTCTCCCGGTGGCGCCCCGGCTTCTGGAGCACCCAGCCCAACAGGCTCGAGTAGAGCTGGCCGACTTCGGGATAGCTGTGGTTGCGGATCTTGCGGCCGTGCAGGGGGTGGTGCTTGGAGGGGCCGCCCACGGCGTTCTTCTCGCCCGCCCCGAGGTCATCGACCCACTTGTCCAACTGGTACTTCATCGCCGTCTGGTGCTTACGGAACTCGGTCTGGCGCTGCGGGGGTTCGTTCCGGACAAACGTCTCGATCTCCTTCCACAGCGGCGCGGAGTCCTTCTCGTGCGCCTGCGGGTGGGCGTTGGAGTACATCCGGTCCTTCACCACCACTGCGCGCTGCACCGGCGCTTCCGGGTGCCGCGCCCCGGGGGCGGCGGAACGCTGGACATCCGTCGACGGCGAGGGTGCCGGACGGCCCATCACGGCGGTGGCATTGGCCTCGGCCGCGCGCTCGAAACGGTCCGAGGGGTCGCTGACGCGCAGGCCCGCTCCGTTGTCGGTACCGGACACGGACCCTTGGCGCTGCTGGATGACGTGGGTGAGTTCGTGGGCGAGTGTGTGCTTGTCGCCCCCGCCCTCTCCGATGACCACGTGACTGCCCGACGTGTAGGCCCGGGCGCCCAGTTCGGCGGCGGACCGCCGCGCCGTGCTGTCGGTGTGGAGGCGGACGTCCGAGAAGTCCGCGCCCAGACGTGATTCCATCTCGGACCGGGTGGCGTCGTCCATCGGCCGCCCGGACGCCCGCAGGACGTCGTGGGCGACGGACCGTTGCACCGCGGGCGCCTCTTGCGTGTGCCCGCAGCCTTCACCGTGCTGGTGCCGGTCCTCGGCCGACCGATGGCCGGCCTGACGGAGCAGCTGGACGACGGCGGCGTTCCCCGCCGCGGTCTGCAGCCCCAACAGCCCATGATCGGCCGTGCTCGTGGGGGCGGCGGGACGACGCTGGCGCACGGAGTCGCTTTTGGCTGTGGAGCCGGAGTTCTTCTCCTTCGCGGAGACCATGGGACCTTCCTCACCTCGGGCTTTCGTGAACTACTGGGACCGGCCGCCGTTCGACGGGCCGAAGAACTCGATCTCGGCGACGGCGACCTGCTTGTCGGCGGCGGCGGCGTGGGCCGAGCGCAGGACGAAGCGCACGGCGGTAACCTCGCCGACCCGGAACGTGCGGCGCTGGCCCCCGGCGCCCTGATCCAGGGTGAGGAAGCGGGTGACCGTCCTGCCGTCGGACGTGGTGATCACGGCCTCGACGCGGTGCGGGAGGGCCGACTGGGACAGCTTGTCCGCGCGGGTGGAGGTGCCCGGGGTGATGATGACGTCGAGGAGCCGGGTGGGCCGGTCGAAGCGGGCTTCGACCCACTCCCCCGCGGCGGACTGGGTGATCCCCGGGCCCCACCAGGTGTTGTTGAGTTTGTCGAAGGTGAGCTGGGGCTCGTGCCCCTCGTAGGACCGCGAGGCCGCGACGCTGTCCGGTGCGACCGGGGTGCGCTTGGCGAAGTGGTCGCGGACGGCGTTGTAGGCGTTGTCGGCCTGGACCACGGCGGTGATCAGCAGGGCCAGCGCCAGCGCCCAGAGCACCCAGGTCATCAGGTACCCGAAGCCGCGGCGCAGGCGCGGCCGGTCGCCGGCCCACGGGGTCTCCCGGTTGCGGAAGTCCAGCACGCGGCGCCACCAGGTGAGGCGCGCGCCGGGTGCGGCGGGGCCGGCGGCCAGCGGCATGGCGCAGAGGACGCAGAAGTGCCGGTCCGGCCGGTTGGGCGTGGCACACCAGGGGCAGGGCACGCCGCCCTCGGCGCCTGCCTCCCGCCCGGGGGTACGGACCTGCGGCCGGTCCGCGACCGGCCGCCCCGGCAGCACGGCCACCACGGCCGGCGCCGCCGTCTCCCGCGGCGCGGGATCGGCGACGGGCACGAGCAGCGACCGGGCCCGCGCGGTGTCGGCCGGGACCGGGGCTGCCTCCGAGGCCCCGGAGGGCAGCGCCGCGGTGACGGCAGCCTGGTCCCCGCCGGATCCGGATCCGGCGGCACCAGACCCGGCGGCACCCGGCTCGGCGGCACCCGGCTCAGGAGCTCCCGGCGCGGCCGTGCCCGCGTCGTGCGCGTCCCGCGAGGTCCTGCCCGACGCGCGAGCGCGCCGCTCCGGGTCACCCGGCTCGGTCGTGGCCGCCACCGGAGCGCCCCGCTCGGGGGCGCCCCCGTCAGCGGCGGCAGAGGTGTCGCCGTCCGCCGCGCGCTCCACCCAGCCCAGGACCGCGCCGCAGGAGTCGCAGAAGGACTGGCCGGGTTCCGCCCGGGTTCCGCACTCGGCGCAGTGCGCGGCCCCGTCCCTCCGGGGCCCGGTGGCGGGGGTCTGGCTGGTCATCTCTCAAGGTTCCTTTCCGCGGCGGTCACCTGGACCGTGTAGGGCATGTGTGCGGGGCGGGCCGCCGCCACGAGGCTGTCGAGCCGGTGCTCGTCCGAGGGGGCCGGGTCGGGCAGCCGCAGCGTGACGTGCAGGCGCGGACGGGGCTCGCCCGGGACCGGGCCCAGCGGCCGGGCGCTCCAGTCGGCGGCTCCGCTCTCGCTGATCTCCGGTTCCACGCCGAAGGCCAGCCGGATCGCCTCCGCCAGGCCGCGCCGGGTTCCCCGTACCCGGTGCAGGTACGCGGCGGCGGCCACGGCCGCGCGCAGCCGGTCCTCCGGCTCCGTGCCGTCGGTCTCGGCGCCGACCCAGCCGCCCAGCCAGCGGGTGAAGTCCAGCGGGGCCAGAGCCGGGTTGAAGTAGGAGTCCAGGCAGTCCAGGACGTTCAGGATCGGCGCGAGGACCTCGTCCAGGCCTGCGACGAAGTGCTGCGCCAGCTGGTCGTCGGCGAAGACCGCGGGCAGCATCTCGCCCAGTGGCGCGGAGGACCGGAGCCCGTCGATGGATCCCCTCGCGCTCACGCTCACGCCCGTGCCCGTGCCCGTGCTCATGCGTCGTCCCCGATCACACGCACCCGGTGGTCGAAGGAGAAGACCAGCGCAGCGGGTTCGAGGTCGATGCGGTCCGTGGCGTCTCCGCGCTTGCCGCTCAGCGGGTCCGCCGGGTGCAGCCGCACCTCGTCGACGAGCTCCACGCCCGCCACGCGCTGCAGCACCGCGAAGATCTCGCCCGCCTGGACCCGGCGGCCGAAGGGCCAGCCCGTACCGTCGGCGCCGCCGGTCAGCGGGTCGAGGTGGCGGTAGAGGGCGTCGTGCGCCTTCTGCCGCACCAGGTCGGCGTCCACGCCGCCGAAGGCGTGCACAGTGGCGACGACGGTGACGCCCTGGTAGAAGGGCGGGCCCACCGCCAGCCGCGTCCCGATGAGCCTGCGGTCGTCGAGGTAGCGCGTGATGCGCCTCAACAGGGCGTCACCGGGGACGAGTTGCTCGAACCGCAGCCGCCCGCCCGGGTCCGGTACGGCCTGCGGGACCACCAGCACCCGTACCGCGTACGCCCCGTGCTCGCTCTCCTCACCCTCCAGGCAGGCGATCCGGGCCGTCTCGGGCGCGGCGCGGCGGGCCAGCTCCTCGTAGTCGCGCAGGGTCACCGCACGCTCCTGGGCGCGCAGTGTGATCGGTGCACGTGCCTTCGCCTCCGCCACCGTCTCGCCGTCGACCCCGCCGCGCGCCGCCTCCCGGTTGACGACCTCGGAGACGTACGGGACGGAGTTGCGCAGCACCCGGACCGCGCCGCGGGCCACGTTCCCGGAGCGGCCCCCGCCGATGCGGTAGCGGCGTGCCCGTATGACCGCGCCCTGCGCTGGCAGCGCCCCGTACTGGCGCAGGCTGCCGTCCGGCTCCCGTACCGCCGGTCCGAAGGCGACCTCCCCCGTCGCGGCGTCGAGCGTGACGTGCCGGTCGCGCGGTCCGGAGGAGGCGAAGTGCGGCACGACCTCCCAGTCCCGCCAGCCGTCGTCCTCGGCGGTCTGCAGCAGCACCGTCGGGTCGTCGGCCACGACGGGCGCATGGGCCAGCCGCAGCCGCTGGCCGGGCAGGCCGGTGGACTCGCCGAGGGGCTCGTCGTACACGGTCTCGGCGTGCACCACGCCGGTGGTGCCGCCGATGGTGAACGCCTCGGCGGACCGCACGGTCGGCGACGTGGTGTAGAAGGGCTGGCCGAGCAGCGGCTCGGTGACCCGGCAGCGCAGCCAGCCGGCCTGCCGCCCGCCAGTACGGGACACCGCGTGCCCACCGGGTACGTGCAGCACGGCGTCGCCCGGCCGGTTGAGCCCGCCGGTGCCGTCCCGGTCGACCTCGCAGAGGGCCCAGCCGTCCTCGGTCCACGCCTCCCACACCAGCGGCGGCTGCCGCGGATCCACACCGACGCCGTCGACCCGGCTGTCCACACCCAGCGCCACCGCGCAGTGCGGCACGGCGGCGCTCAGCCCGAGCAGCATGCAGTCGCCGGGCCGCGGGGCCTCGGCGAAGCACATCACGTCCTTGGCCTCGGCGAGGTCGGCGGTCATGTCGGCGACGGGCTCGCCTTGGCGCTGCACCATGACATGGAGCAACTCGCTCGGTACGACTGCCAGTTCCTGCTCGGTTGCGAAGACGACCGCCTCCTCGCCCTCCGTGCGCGCGGTGGCGACCTCGGTGCCGGCGGGCAGCAGCACCGGCTCCTCCTGCGGCGCGGAGAGCCAGAAGGTGACCTCGGTACGGGCGGCCGACGGCGGGAACAGCTTGATGCCGACCAGGTCGAGGAAGGCCAGATGGTTCTTCTCCGGCACCCGGTTGAGCCGGTAGACGATCTGGTCGGCCATGTGCGCGACCGTCTCCACGAGGGTGACGCCCGGGTCGGAGACGTTGTGGTCGGTCCACTCGGGGGCGCGCCGCTGGATGTAGCGCTTGGCGTCGTCGACGAACTGCTGGAAGCGGCGGTCGTCGAGGTTCGGGGAGGGCAGTGCCATCAGCGTTCGCTTTCCGGAGAGGTGCCGTAGGTGCTGTAGGTGCCGTAGGTGCCCGAAGCGCCGGAGGCGCCCGCGGCGTCCGAGTCGCCGTCGCCGGGCTCCTCGTGGGACGGGATGACGTAGAAGGGGAAGACCAGGCTGCGCGGGTTGTTGGTGCCGCGGATGGCATAGCGGACGTCGATGAAGAGCACGCCCTGCTCCGCGCCCGCGGTGACGTCGACGTCGGTCACCTCGATCCGGGGCTCCCAGCGGTCGAGGCTGACGTACACCTCGTGCTGGATGCGGCCCGCGGTGGCCTCGTTGACCGGCGCGAACACCAGGTCGTGGATGGCGCAGCCGAACTCGGGCCGCATCGGGCGCTCGCCCGGCGAGGTGGCCAGCACCAGCCGGATGGCCTCCTCGATCTCCCGCTCCCCGCTGACCAGGGCGATGCCTCCGGTCGGTCCGATGCGCAGGGGGAACGCCCAGCCGGACCCGACGAACTGCTCGGCCATCAGCAGACCACCTGCCTTCTCCATTGCTCGACGCGTACCGAGCGCTCCCCGGCCGTCACGGGATCGGGTACGGCTTGTTGTTGACCAGCACCACGCCTTGCAGCAGGAGGCTGGCGGCCCGCAAGCCGAGGTTCGCGGTAGCGCTGACCTGGACGGTTCCGCCCGCGCTGATCGCTGCCGCGCCCGCCGCGTTGAGGCTGAGGGCGCCCAGCGCGCTCACGTTGACCGCGCCCGCCGCCCTCATGCTGACCAGGCCGCCGCCCTGGATGTTGAGGGGCCCGCCGCTCCTGATGGTCAGGGCCCGGCGCGCGCTCAGCGTCAGGTCCGTGCCCGCCTCCACGGACACCGCCAGGCCGCCCGTGATGGAGACGGACCCCTTGCTGTCCACGGTGATCTCGGTCCGCGTGCGGTCGAGGTTGATGGTGAGCCGGTCGTTGCCGGTGGCGATCCGCACGCCCTGCTTGCGGCGGCCGGTCGTCTGGCTGAGCAGGTCCACCCGGTTGCCGTCCCGGTCGGACAGCGTGTGCCGGATCGCCTTCCTCCGCAGCCCGTCGTGCAGCGGCACGTCATTGACGGGGGTCGGCTTGTCCACGCCGTTGTAGAGGCCGCCGATGACGAACGGGTGGTCCAGGGCCCCCCGGTCGAAGGCGACCAGTACCTCGTCGCCGACGTCCAGCGGGAAGATCCCGCCCCCTGCCTTGCCGCCCAGCTGGACGGTACGGGTCCAGTCGCTGACGTACGCATCGTCCAGCCACGGGAACCGCAGCTTCACCCGGCCCTGCCTCAGCGGGTCCTGTACGTCGGTGACCAGGGCGTTGGCCACGCTCGGCAGCCGCGGCGCGGACCCGCCGCCGGAGCCGGAGGCGAGCCCGTACAGGGAACGCCACTGCCTCCCGCTGACGGTCACCCAGGTCTGGTAGTGACTGTCGTCGCCGAAGACGTGCCGCACGGAGGTGACCGTGTACTTGCCCTCGAACGGGGTGCCCACGTCCCGGAGCGTGACCGGTACCCCGGGGCGCAGCTTCGGATTGCCGCGCACCGTGACCTCCAGCTCGGCGAAGGAGGAGGTGATGTCGTCGGCGAGCGAGTCGGCGGCGTTCTTGACCTCGGACTGGCGGTCGTACGGGGTCTCGGTCTCCACCAGTTTCCCCGGCTTGAACGCCGAGGCTGCCTGGCCCGGTGTGGTGCCGATGGCGACGGCCGGGGTACGGATGGCGGGCGCCATGGCGGTGAGCGGCCGTTTGGTGGTGACGTCCCAGCCGCGCGACTCGACCTTGCCGATCTGGTCGGCGGAGGTGACCGCGGCCCGGCAGCGCAGCACGTCCTGGCCGGCGTGCAGCACGAACGGGCTCTTCTCACCGTCGGTGCTCGTCGGCGGCGCGCCGGACGCCGGCGTCGGCCGGACGAACTGGAACTTGCCCTGGGGATCCAGGGACATCACCATCGCGTTCTCGTCGGCGAGCCGGGAGAGGAAGTCCCAGTCGGTTACGTTCGCCTGGGAGATGAACTCGTAGACCGTCTTGGTGGGCTGGACCTTGCCGATCGGGATGCCGCTCTGCGCGGCCAGCTTGCGGGCCATGTCGGCGGCGGTCTGATTGCGGTACGCGGCAACCCGGCGCTGACGCATCAGCCGGTGGCCCAGGTCGTAACCGCGGATCACGGTGAACGTGCCGGCGCCGTCGTAGTCGGTCTCCATGCCGGTCACCTCGCCGGTGAGCAACGGCGAGGCAGCGCCCTTGCTTCCGGAGACGGGCGCGATGACCACCTTCGTGCCGAACTTCACCTTCAGCTCGCCGAGCAGAAGCCCGTGCGGGTCGCGGAAAGTGAGGCGGAACGCGCCGGGCACGCCGGCCCCCAGGTCGACCCAGGCGCCGACGAGGTCGTCGGCGACGTGGTCGGGGAGCTTGCCGCCACCGATCGTCACGTGGACGACGTTGGAGAACGATGCCTGCACCATCAGTGACCCCCCAGTTCCTCGGCAGCCGGAAGCACCACTTCCGTGCCGGTCTTCAGCTGTGCCGGGTCGTCGATGCCGTTGGCCTCGGCGATCGCCCGCCAGTCGTTCGCGTCGCCGTATTCCCGCCAGGCCAGCGACTGCAGCGTGTCGCCCGCGACGACCCGGTGCACGCGCTGCGCGGTGAGCGCGCCGGAGGTCGGGTTCTGGCCCTTGGTCTTGCTGGGGATCTCGTGCATCCGCACCTGGCAGGTGGCCCGGACGGGCACGCCCGTCGTGCTGAACAGTGAGTAGGCGGCGTCCACGGAGGAGACGTACGCCGTGAAGCGCGCGGTCGAGAAGGACCCCCACTGGAAGACCACCCAGGGCGTGGAGGGCTGCTTGGCGGCGATGCTCTTCGCCGTCACCTCGCAGCAGGAGAAGAGCGCCTCCACGTTCTTGAGCACCGTATTGCCGCCCGGACTGCCGGAGGCGTCCAGGAAGATCTCCACCGTCATCTCCCGGGGCTCGGGCCCCATGAACTCGGGGACGGCGCCGTCGCGCACCGCGGCGGTCGGGGTGGCCTTCCACTGCGCACGCCGGCTGAGCGCGAGCTGCGACGGATTGAACTCGAAGGTGAAGTTCCTGATCAGCGGACCGGGTGTGGTGCTCTGGCCGATCGGCGGCTCGTGAATGGCCAGCGAGGCGCGCACCAGGCTCTTGCCCGCACCGCCTCCCTTGCCACCGCCGCCGCCCCTTCCTCCCTTGGCTGCCATGTGCTGCCGCCCCTCAGTCCGTGAACCCGTGGTGCGTGATCTCCAGTACCTCCGTCGCCACGGCCGGGCTGGCCGGGTCGAGGGAGGGCCCCTGCCAGCTGACCGGCAGTACGTCGATCAGCCCCCAGCGGGCCACCTCGGAACCGTCCGCGCGCAGCGCGGCGATCTGGGCGGTGGGCCGGGTGACGCCCGTGGTCACGGAGGAGATCCAGGCCGCGACCTTGGCGGTGTCGGGGGTCAGGGGCCGGGTCAGCCGGATGTTGGAGAAGGTCACCCGGGACGGGAGCTGCCAGACGAACCCGTTGTTGCCGCCCTCCTGGCGCTGCTCGATCTCCACGGTGGAGGAGAGGCCCTCGCACCCGTTGAAGTAGCCGAGGCTCGCGCCGTCGATGGTGAGGGTGAAGAAGACGGTGGAGCCCGGGTCGAGATCGCGGGGCATCGGGTGGTCCTTTCTGCGGCGGAGGGGTCAGGGACGCGGGTCGCGGAGCCTGCCGATGCGCTCCCGGTCGAGCCGGAGGTCGGTACGGAGCTGGCGGGTGATCCGGCTGATGAGGCGGTGGGTCAACTCGTCGAGCTGGAATTCGGTCAGGGAACGGGGGTTGAACGCGGCGTCGGGGACCGGGGGGTGCGTGGGTGTGGGCCGTTGTGCGTGCGTCGAGTGCACCGTGGCTGTCCTGTCTGCCGTGCGCGTCCTGGGTTCGGTGGCGCGCTGGATGGTGTGGGCAACAGGGGGTGGGGGTGCGGGACGAACAGGCGGCAGGAGAGGCGTTGCCGGAGTCGCCGGGAACCGCTGCACCGGCATGGCCAGTGCGGTGGCGTGCGGCGATGCGCGCTGTACGGAGACCCGTGCCACGGGCGTGCCCCCGGCAGGGACTGCCGCACCCCCCGGCACCGACCGGGTGCGGACGGGGGGCCGGGGCGTCCCGGTCCCCGTCGGCCGGGCCGGTGTGCCACCGCCGCTCCCGGACACCGTCTCGGGGTGGGCGAGACGCTGAACGGCGAGCGGCGAGCGGGGCACCTCCTGATTGCTTGCCACGGCCATCCGCTGCACGGCAGGAGCGGGCGCGGACCCTCCCGCCGGTGCCGGGACCCGTTGCACGCGCTGCACTGGTGGTACGGGTGGTACGGGTGGTGCGGAGGCCGGCGCCTGCGGGCGACGGGGGTGAACGGGCGGCGTGGTGGACGGCACGGCGGGGGTCAGCGCCCGTGCGGGAGCCAGAGCCCGCACGGGCAGGGGTACGGCGACTCCGAGCGTGCGCCCACCGGCTCTCCCCGCCCGGTGGCCCGGGCCCAGCCCCGGCGCGGAAGACGCGGGTGCGACCGGTGCGCGCTGGACCGTGGGAGCTACGGCGGCACGCCGAACGGCCTGATCCGGCACGGGCAGCGGTCCCCGTGCCGGAGCCGGTGTCCCGGCGACGTGTCCATCGCTGCGCCACGCTTCGGCCGTCGCCGCGCGCAGGACGGCACCGGCGCCGCCGCCAGTGAGGGGCCCGGCAGCCGTGGGGGCGGCCGACAGGGGCGTGCCCAGCAGCGGCCGCCTGCCCGTCCGGGCCCCGGTCGCGGCCGGGCCGCCGGACACCGGCATGCCCCCCGGTTCCGGCGGTCGCGCTCCGCCGACGGCATGCCGCTGCACCGGGGCCACCGGTGTGCCGAGTCCCGCTCGCCGCGCCCTGCCGGAAGTCTTCCGCTGAACGGGGGCCGGGCCTGCCGCTGGCGTGTTCCGGGACGGGGTTACCCCGTCGGCCGCCGCCGGGCTGGGCCCCTCGGAAGTCGGCTTGCCCGCCGAGGCCGGGCCGGTGGGCAGGGGCACGCTCGGCCCCGGCTGCCGTGGGCCGCCGACAGCACTCCGCTGCACAGGAGCCCCGCCACCGGCCGGCGATGCGCTCCGGGACACGGATCCGTCGGCCGACCGGGTCAACAGCGGTGCGGGCGCGGCCGGGGCCGGTCCGCCGGACACGGGCATGCCCGGATCCGGTTGCCGCGCACCGTCTGACGGCGCGTTGGCAGACCGGGCAGGAGGCGCAACGGACACCGCGGGCGCGGCTGGACCACCAGACCATGGCGCGCCGAGTCCTGCTCGCCTCGGCCTGACGGGAGTGCTCCGCTGAACAGGGGCCGCCGCACCGCCCGACGGCACATGGCGGGACGGGAATACGCCGCCGGCAGGCGCCGGGCCCGGCCCGCCGGAGGCCGACCTGGCCATGGGAGCCGACGCCGGGCCGGTGGACACCGGCAGGCTCGCTCCCGGCTGCCGCGGGCTGACGGCGGTACGCCGCTGCACCGGAGCAACCGGCGTGCCCCGGGACACCGAAGCCGAGGCAGACCCGGCCGGAGGCGTCGCGGGCGCGGCCGGGACCGGCACGCCGGACACCGGCGCGCCCGCATCCAGCCGCCGCGCACCGTCCGCAGCCCTCCGCTGAACCGGTGCCGCCGGACCGCCCGATGGCGCGTCCGGAGACGAGTGCGGGGACGGGTACGCGGACGTACGGGCAGCCGGAGCCGGGCGCGGGCCGTCTGAGGGCCCGCCGTTCGGACCGGAGACCGGCTGGGGAGCCGGGGCTGCTGGGCCCGCCTGACCGGCCGCGGACACACCCGGGGACGAGGAGACCCCAACACCCGGACCCGGACCCGGACCCGGACCCGGATCCGGCCCCGGCGCCGGCTTCAGATCCGGCCCCGGCGCCGCGGCCGCGGGGGCGGCCGGGGAGAGCCGCACCCCGTCAGCGGCGCTGCGCTGCACGGGAGCCGCCCGGCCAGCCGACGGCGTACCCGGGAACGGGGGTACACCGCCGGCCGGAGCCGGGCGCAGGCCGGTGGACGGCTCCCCGCCCGGACCGGAGGCCGGAGCCGCGGGCGCGGCCGGGCCACCGGGCATCGGTGCGCCGAGCCCAGACCGCCGAGCCCTGCCGGGAGTGCTCCGCTGAACAGGAGCCGACTGACCGGCCGGCGGCGCGCCCGGGGACATGGGCGCGCCGCCGGACGGGGCCGGGCGCGGGCCGCCCGAAAGCTCTCCCCCCTGGCCGGGGGCCGGGGCGGGGGCCGCGAGCACAGCCGGGGTGTGCCGTGCCCCATCGGGAGTGCTCCGCTGAACGGGTGCCCGACCGGTCGACGGCGTACCCGGGGACGGGGGTACGCCGTCGCCGGGCCCCGGGTTCCGGGCGCCGGGGAACGCCCGGTCGGGATCCGGCGCCGGGGAACCCCGGCGGGCGCCATCCGGCGCCGAGCCCGCGGAAGCGGACACCGGGCCGCCGGAGGACGGTGCCTGCCCGGCGGAAGCGGACGCCGAACCACCGGCAGCCGGTGCCGGACCGCTGGAGCCCGCCGCCGAACCGCCGGAGGCCACCGCCGGGCCGGCGGAAGCCGCCCGGCGGGCCACCGGCAGCGCCCGGCGCTGCACCGCGGGCGTGCGCCTCGACCTGGTCAGTGAGGTCCGCCGGGTGGGTGTCGGGGCGACCGGGGCCACCCCGGCACCCACCGGACGGGATGTCCGCTGCACCGGCGGAGCGGCGGCGGGCCCGTCGCCCGGCTCGCCGTACGGCACCACCGGCAGGGTGAGTGACGGCAGTTCGAGTCCGTAGCCGGGTGCTGCCGAGGTGCTGAGCAGCCCCTCCACCAGGCCGCCCGGCGCACCGTC
Organism: Streptomyces sp. GL_148; assembly: GCF_057834205.1. NCBI lineage: Bacteria > Bacillati > Actinomycetota > Actinomycetes > Kitasatosporales > Streptomycetaceae > Streptomyces > Streptomyces sp. GL_148. Next base: position 1,138,865 of record NZ_CM174396.1, read on the forward strand.
GAGTACGGCGTGGGACAAGGTCCCGCGGAAGGACGGGTCCCGCCACGTGCTCAGGCGACCGCCGAACCCCGCGTCCGCGACCGCCGCGGCCGCGCCGGAACCGGAAGCCGTCACGCGCTGGATCGGCGGCAGCGCGGACCACCCGGCCTCCCGGACTACACCGGGCACCGGCGGGACCGAAGATCCGGCAGCCGGCTCAGCACCGGCCCCCGCACCCGGTTCCGGCGCAGCCTGCCGCCCCCGGCCACCCGTCAAACCATCCCTCAACCGCCCGAGAAGTCCCACGCCGTCACCCCTCGACCGAGGAGGAGGCGCGGGCGACGAACCCGGCGATCTGTTCCGTGTACCGGCGGCGGTCACGGTGTTCGAGGTCCAGGATGTCCTCCAGGCTCCAGTGGAAGTGGTAGGCGATGTACGCGATCTCCTCGTGCAGGCGGTCGGTCGCGTACGTCACGATTCCCCCAGGCGGCTCCCGCCGAGTTCGACCTCGAACGGCTGCTCGCAGTGGGGGCAGGTGACTCCCGCCCGGGTGTGGCCCTCGGCGTTGACCTGCCGGTAGAAGTCCTGCAGGAACGCCAGGTCGGAGGCGAACATGTTCTCCACCACCCCGTCGTGCACCATCGGCAGCTTGCCCAGCCGGGTGATCACCCGGCCGAGCAGCACCACCGACAGATAGGCCGGGTTCTCCTGCACCCGCATGTCCCGCAGTGGGATCAGCTCGTCCCGGGCTGTGGCGAGCCGCATGGTGCCGTCCCGGTGCACGGCTCCGGATTCGTCGACGTATCCGCGCGGCAGCTCGAAGTTGAACTCCGTACGCAGCCGTTGTGCCGCCGGGGCGGCAGCCGATGCCACGGCCTGCGCCGAGGCGTCGGCGACCGGGCCCGCATCGCCGCCGACGGCCACCGCGGTCGTCCCTGGAGCCGCGCGCCGCATTATTCGACGACCAGTTCTTCGAAGGTGATGGTCACGGTCTCGGTGAGCGCCGCCGCCTCGCCGGCCTTCACGGTGCTGGTGTCGACCTTGCTGCACCAGGCGTTGCGCATGTTGTACCGCTTGACCGGGTTGTCCTGATAGTCCATCACCATGATGGTGGCGTTCTTGCGGGCCGTGCCCATGTTGCCGTTGACGGACTCGGTGATCCACTGGTTGAAGGCGGCCGACTGCGTCATACCGCGGACGACGGTGCACGTGCCGGCCTTCTTCACGCCTGGCAGCTTCTTGACCACGGCCTTGCCCTGCGCGGAGACCTGCTGGTATTCGATGACGTCCTGTTCGAGGCTGAGGCCGCTGACCTCGGCGAGGTACTCGACCATCACCCCGTCGATCTGGAGCCCGAAATTATGTGAAGTGAGGGCGTCACCCGGCTGGAGACTCATGTGCGCGGTGTCCTTCCGAAAGGTCTTGACTGCGTACGGAGAAAGCGGAGAAGGGGGCGGAGCTCTGGGGGCTACTCCTCCAGCTCTCCGCTGCCGCTGGAGAACTGGGCCAGCCGGAAGATCACGAACTCGGCGGGCTTGACCGGCGCGATGCCGATCTCGCAGATGACCCGCCCCAGGTCGACCGACTCCGCCGGGTTGGTCTCCTCGTCGCACTTGACGTAGTACGCCTCTTCGGGCCGGCCGCCGAACAGCGCGCCGTTGCGCCACTCGTTGACCAGGAAGGCGGAGACGTTGCGCCGGATCCGGGCCCACAGGTGCTGGTCGTTCGGCTCGAAGACCACCCACTGGGTGCCGATCAGGATCGACTCCTCCAGGTAGTTGAAGTAGCGGCGCACGTTCAGGTAGCGCCAGGCCGGGTCGGAGGACAGGGTGCGGGCTCCCCAGACGCGGATGCCGCGGCCGGGGAAGGCGCGGATGCAGTTGACGCCGACGGGGTTGAGCAGGTCCTGCTCACCGCGGGTGATCTGGATCTCCAGGTCAACCGCGCCGCGTACGACCTCGTTGGCCGGCGCCTTGTGCACTCCGCGCTCGGCGTCGTTGCGGGCCCAGACACCGGCGATGTGACCGCTCGGCGGGATCAGCCGGGACTGGCCGCTGGCCGGGTCGAACGCCTTGATCCAGGGGTAGTACAGGGCCGCGTACTTGGAGTCGTATCCGGCGGTCTCCTGCCGCCAGACGCGGATCTGGCGGGCGTTGAGGCCCGGCGGCGGGTCGATGACCGCGACGCGGTCGCCCATCAGCTCGCAGTGCGCGATCAGCCCCAGCTGTACGGCCTTGACCTGCTCCAGGTCGATGGCGCCGCGCTGATAGGCGGCCATCAGGTCGGGAACCGCGACCATCGAGACCTCGTCGACGGCCTCCAGGCCGCCGAATCCGGTGCGGTCGGCCGAATCGCCGAGGTACTGGGCGGGACCGGGGTGGGCGCCGGCCGCCGCGGCCGGGACGGGCTGCGCGGGGGCCGCGGCCGGCGCCTGGGCCGCCAGCGCCACCGTCTGGTTCTCGGGCCGCGCCAACTGCCCGGCGGGGGCCGCCTCCTGCACGGTGATGAGCTTGGACTGCTCCTTGACCTGGGTGACCACGTACGTGCGGCCGGCCTTCTTGGCGCTCACGTCGAAGGTCTCGGCGACCCTGTCGCCGTCCTTGACGATCAGCTTGAACCGGTCGCCGGGGCCCTCGCCCTCCGGGTCGGCGACCTCGACGCTCAGGGCGCCGGGCGCCGCGGCCGCCACCGTGAAGGTGCCGAGCTGCTTGGGCTCCCCGGGCGGCAGCGCGGCGGGTGCCGCTGCGCCCTTCACGGCTGCGGGCGGGGCGGAATCGACGGGCGCGCCTCCGGGGGCGCCGCCGACGCGGACGACGTAGGCGGCCGAACCACCGTTGTTGAAGAAGCCGTAGACGCTGTGCGCGAGGTAGTAGCCGTCGGTGAAGTCACCGAAGGACGCCACGTACTGGGTCCAGTTGGTCACCAGCGTCGGCTCGTGCAGGGGGCCGGCCGGCGCGAGACCCACGAAGGCGGCCACCGAGGTGCCCACCCCCTCGATGGGGCGGGAGCCACTGGCCACCTCCTCGACATATACGCCCGGCGACAGGTAGGACGGCATGCTCTGCTCTCCTCGGGGTACGGGACGGGATGCATCCACCCTCGGCCGTGAGCCGGTCCGGCGGAACGTCCTGCGGTACCTGTTCGAGGGCAGCACGGTTGCCCGCAGGGGCAGGGAAGGCTGCCCCGGGGCTTCTGACCGGCGCGACGGCGCCGTCTTAGCGTCGTGGCGTGAGCCTTTGGACTTCCTTGGAACCCGCCTCCGCGACCGTGGACCCGGGCGGCAGCACCGCGGTGCGGCTACGCTTGCGCAACACCGGTGATGTCGTCGACGAGTACCGCTTCGAACCGGTCGGCGCCATCGCGCCGTGGACCACCGTGGAACCGGCCGCACTCCGGCTGTACCCCGGGACCACGGGGACGGTGGAGCTGACGTTCGCGCCGCCGCGCACGCCCGACGCGACGGCCGGCGCGAACCCGTACGCCGTACGCATCACCCCGACCGAGCACCCCGAGGCGGTGACCGTACCCGAGGGCAATCTGACCATCACGCCGTTCAGCGAGATACGCACGGAGCTGGTACCGCACACCGTCAAGGGCCGCCTCCGCGGACGCCCCAGGCTCGCCGTGGACAACATCGGCAACACCCCGCTCACCGCCTCCCTCAGCGGCAGCGACAACGGCGACCAGCTCTCGTACGACATCCAGCCGAGCAACATCCAGATCCAGCCGGGCCGCGCCGCGTTCGTGAAGACGACGCTCAAGCCGCGCGAGATCATCTGGTTCGGCTCGAAGCAGCAGCGACCGTACGCGCTGACCGTGCAGCGGTCGGGGGTGGCCCCGCTCGACGTCGAGGGCAAGTACGTCCAGCGCGGGTTCCTGCCCGGCTGGCTCGCCACCTTCCTCGGCATCTTCCTGGCGCTCGCCATCACATTCGTGCTGCTCTGGATCGCGTACAAGCCCCAGGTTCGCAGCGCCGCCGTGGAGCAGCTCCAGGAAGCCGGCGCGAGCACGATCCCGCCGGCCGAGCCGAGCGCGGCCCCGCCGCTCGCAGCGCCGTCCCCTCCTCCGGTGGAAGAACCGGCGCCGTCCAAGCCCCCGGAGGGCGCCGGCGGCGCAACGGGCGGAAGCGGTGGCGGAGGTGGCGGAGGTGGGGGCGGTGGCGGTGCAGCCAAGCCCCCGCCGGCTCCGCCGGTCCCGAAGAAGCCCGAGCCGCGGACCCTGAACAACATCCTGCTGAGGCTCCGGCCCGTCAAGGCGTGCATCGACCTCCCCGGCCGCGACGACGCGCAACGCGGAGGTCCGGCCAATGTGGGCACCTGCAACCCGGACCCCAAGGACAACGAGCGCTGGAACCTGGAGCTGGTCCACCCGACCATGGGTCCCGGGGGCTCGGCGCTCTTCCAGATCCGCAGCGTCAGGGGCGGGCTCTGCCTGGACCTGCCGGGGGTGGGCGCAAAGCCCGCCGGCACCGCGCTGTCCACGTACGGCTGCAACGGCACCACCGCCGACAACCAGCTGTGGTGGCTGGAGAAGCAGGACAGCGAGACCTACTGGATCCGCAACTTCGCCAGCAACAACACCTGCCTGGACTGGACCGGCCCCACCCAGAGCAATGACCCCGCCCGGCTCAGGCTCAGGAACAACGACTGCCGCAAGGGCGAGGACCTGTGGCAGCTGATCAACCCCACGGTGCCGGACTGGCAGATCGTCCACCCCCTGGGCTGAGCACGGCGGCCGGCCACCGGCCGCCGCTACCAGCCGCCCTCGCCCGGCACCAGGCGGCCCGCCTTGCGGTACTCGCGGCGGGCCCCTTCCAACAGGTCGGCCGTGGTGACGTGTTCACCGCGGCCGGCCGCGGCGTAGGCGGCGGTGACGACGGCGCTGCGGATCGACCCGCCGGCCAGCTCGAAGTCCCGGGCGCACGCGCCCGGGTCGGTGCCCTCGGCGCACGGCACGCGGGCGAGGCTGTGGCGCCACAGCGCCAGCCTCTGCTCCGCGTCCGGGAACGGGAAGTCGATCACCAGGTCCAGCCGCCGGGTGAACGCCTCGTCGATGTTGGCCCGCAGGTTGGTGGTGAGCAGCGCGATGCCGTCGAAGGACTCCAGACGCTGGAGCAGGTACGCGCTCTCCATGTTGGCGTAGCGGTCGTGCGAATCCTTGACCTCGGAGCGCTTGCCGAACACGGCATCCGCCTCGTCGAAGAGGAGCACGGCGTCGGTCTGGTCGGCCTCGGTGAAGATCCGCTCCAGGTTCTTCTCCGTCTCGCCCACGTACTTGTCGACGATCGAGGAGAGCTGGACGACGTAGAGATCGAGGCCGAGTTCGGCGGCGACGACCTCGGCCGACAGTGTCTTTCCCGTACCGGACTCGCCGGCGAGGAGCCCCAGGACTCCGCGGCCCCGGCCTCCGCCGGCACTGAGCCGCCAGTCACCGAGGACCCGGTCGCGGTGGCGGGCGCGCAGCGCGAGTTCGCGCAGCCGGGCCAGGGGCTGATCCGGCAGGACGAGGTCCTCCCAGCCGACGTCGGGCCGGATCCGGCGGGCGTGCCGTTCCAGGCCGGACGCGGACTGCTGGCGGGCGGCCAGCCGCAGGTGGTCGGCGGTCGGCGGGGTGCCGTCGAACGCGGCGAGCTCACGTGCGGCGCGCGCGGCCCGGGCGATGCCGTCGCCGCCGAGCCGGTACGGGGCCACGGTCGCGGCCATGTCGAACGCCGGGGCCCCGCCGAGCGCGGCCGACCAGGCCGCCACGGCTCCGGCCGGCAGCCGGGGCGCGTCCAGCACCAGCGGGTCGCGGGCGCACCACCGGGGGTCGTAGGGCCGCGCCCCGATGAACAGCACGGGGACGTCGGCCGCGGCCAGCGCCCGCAGCAGCGGGCCCGGCTCGTCCGGCACCTGTGACACGACGAGCGCGCAGCCCCGCAGCCGTGCCTCGCGCAGCAGCTCCGGGAGCGGTACGTCGCCGCCGTCGCCGTGGGCGGTGACGTGCAGGGCGTCGAGCCCGGCCGCCCGCAGGGCCGCCGCGGCGACTGCGAGCCCGTCGCCCTCGCGGTGTTCGCGCAGGTAGACGGAACGGCGGGCCGGGGTGCGCGTGGGGACGGTCAGCCAATCGGCGAGCCTGCGGGTGAACTCCTCGTCGTACGGCCCCTCGGGCGTGGCCAGCGCACGGATGTGCCCGGCGAGCGCGGCGTCCGGGCGGTCGTCGCCGAGCAGATGGGCGATCAGCCGGTCTGGTACGCGCAACACGCGGCTGAGGAAGGGCCGTTCGGGCTCCTCGACCTCAACGAAACCGAGCGCGGACAGCTGCGCCGACGGATGGAACCTGGCACGGGCCCAGGCCAGGTGGACGGGCACGGCGCACAGGTCGAGGGCGAGCCCGGTGGTGGCCCGGCGTCGGCTGACGTCGTCGTTCAGGTAGCCGTACAACGACTCGAAGGTGCGGTCCACGTCGGGCGCCAGGGCGACCAGCAGCAGGCAGGCGTCCAGCATCGTGAGTCCGTGCCGGTCCACGAGCCCGGCGAGCCGGTCGCCGCTGAGGGCCGCGGCCCCGCGCATCGCCCGGTCCACCGCGTCCGCCCCCGCCTCGCCGGCCGTCGGTGACGGATCCGGTACGCCGGGGTCCAGCAGGTGCCGTACGGCCTCGTCGGAGAGGTACAGGCCGCGCAGCGGGTCGTCGGCGGTGGGATCGGTGGCGCTGCGCTGCTCGACCAGCAGGGCGGCCCGGTCGCGGACCAGGTCCAGCCGGGCGAGGAGCGCGTGGGCCGCGTCCGGTACGGGCCCGGGTGAGGACGGCACGGTGTCTTCCTGGTGGGCGGGGGCGGCGTACGGGGTCATCGCTGTCGGGGCTCCGGGCTCCGGCGGGCGGCCGCCTCGGCGTGCCTCGGCTGGTGCCGCCTTTCCGGCGAGTCGTCCAGGCTGCCGTCGACGGCGCGCACGCGCACGGCGGCGCCCTCGGTGACCGGCGGCCCGGCGTCGTACTCGGGGAACGCGGGGAACGGGGCGGTCACCACCAGGTCCAGGGAGGGCTTCAGTTCCCCGCCGAGCGCGGACCAGATCTCGGCCAGGGACCGCGCCTCGGTCTGGATCCCGGCGACCGTCACGGGCACGGACAGTCCCAGCGCGCGCAAGGAGCCCGGCAGTTCCTCGGCGGGCAGCATCTCGCGGGGCAGCAGGGTGGCCAGTACCGCGGAGAGCAGCCGGTGTTCGTCCTTGGGCTGCTTCGTCCAGGCCGTGACGAGATAGGACAGCCGGAACCAGCGGGGTGGCTGTCGGCGCTTGAGCACGGCTCCCCGGTCGTCCTTGACCGGGACGGTGCCGCGGTGGCGCCGTCCGACGTCCTCACGGATGTCGTACAAGTAGGCGTTGACAGCTGTGGTGTTGCGGCGGGCGGCCCAGTCGCGGGTCGGAGCTTCGAAGGAGACCTCGATGCCGGAGCCGGCCAGTGCGCCACCGTTCAGCAGCCGTTCGAGGACCTCGTCCACCTCGTGGATCATCGTCGCGCTCCCGCCTTGCCTGAGGTGCCGCTCCGCCGCCCCGGCGCGATCGCCGGACGGGCGCTTTCCATCCTTCTCGGCGCCGCGGACGGCCCGCAAGCACTCGGGGACCGGCGCGGGGGCGGAGCCTTGCGTCCGGTCGGACACCCGCCGTTGCCCTCGAGGTCAGAGGTAGCCTTCCCGCAGGGCATAGGCCACGGCATGGGCCCGGTTGCGCAGGTACAGGCGGGTGGTCAGCCCGTGCATGACGTTCTTGACGGTGCGTTCGGAGTAGGAGAGCTTGTCGGCGATCTCGGCGGTGTCGAGTCCCTCCGCGACGAGCCGCAGGACGTCCACCTCGCGCGGCGCCAGTCCCGTCACCGGTGCGCCGGTCCGTCCGACAGCCGATCGCTGGAGCGTGCCCACCTGACTCATCAGGCGGCCGAGCAGGTCCGCGGGGAGGTCTCCGTCCCCCCGTGAGGCCGCGAGCACGGCTTGCAGCAGACGGTGCGCGGTGGCCTCGTGGCGCCAGACGACGGCCCCGACACCGCATTCGATGACGTCGAGGAGTTCGGCCTCCCGTACGGCGCTCACCACGAGGACGGCGCGGGCCCCTTCCCCGCGCACCACCCGGCGCAGGCGCGTGAACGTGGTCTCGTCCAGCGTCTCGCCGATCAGCACCGCGACGGCCCCGGGCCCGGCCTCCGCCTCGTCACGGAGTTCGACCACAGGATGCTGCCGCAGCTGGCTGACCACCCCCGCACGGGATATCGGATCCGCCGCGTGGACCACGACCGGGATCCGCCGGTCCAGATCTGCCGTTCCCGGTCCCGTTCCCGTTCCCATTCCAGTCCCCCCATCAATTCCCCCTGCCATTTGCCTCATTCATGGTTGACCGGCGGCACTCCGGTCCGGTAGGCGCCAGGCGGTTACGGAACGCTTACGTGGATCATCCGGACGAACGGGCGGTGGGCCGGAGGCAGTCGGCAGGATCGTCCTGGACTGGCCGTGACCTCGTGGAAGCCGCGTGCGAGGCTGACCGCATGCAACCTGAACCACCCCTTCGGATTCTTGTCGTCGATGACGACGCGACGGTCACCGAGGTCGTCACCGGTTACCTGAAGAACGCCGGCTTCCTCGTCGACACCGCCGCCGACGGACACGAGGCCCTGGTGTGCGCCGCGCGCGGCCGGCCCGATCTCGTCGTCCTGGACCTGATGCTCCCCGGAATGGACGGCATCGATGTGTGCCGCGCCCTGCGCGAGGGAGACGCGGCGTCGCCCGCCGTCATCATGCTCACGGCACGAGGAGAGGAAGAGGACCGCGTACTCGGCCTGGAGGTCGGGGCCGACGACTACGTCACCAAGCCCTTCAGCCCGCGCGAACTCGTACTGCGGGTGCAGTCCGTACTGCGCCGCCGTGCCGCCGTCTCGGCCGCGCCCCGCACCGGAGCCCTCCTGAGGGCCGCGGACCTGGTGGTTGACCCGGCCGCCCGCCTGGCCGTCCAGGGAGGGAGGGAACTCGCCCTCACCCTGCGCGAGTTCGACCTCCTGGTCTACCTGATGCGCAATCCGGGGCGGGCCATCACGCGGGAACAGTTGCTGCAAGACGTATGGGACTGGGAGTTCGGCGACCTGTCCACGGTGACCGTCCACGCGCGACGGCTCCGTACCAAGATCGAGGAAGACCCGGCGAACCCCAGGCTGATCCAGACCGTCTGGGGCGTGGGCTACCGCTTCGATCCCACTGCAGAGAAGGGCTGAACACGATGCGGGACCAGGACATATTCCTCATCGCTCTCTACGCCCTGGGCGGCGCGGCGGCGGCCGGAACGCTGGGGGCGGTGGTCCTGCGGGCAGTCCGCGGCGGAAGGGTGCGTCTCCCAGCTGCGCTTGATGCAGGCGGAAGGCTCTGAGGTGCATCTGGAGGTCTACGGTTTCGCGGACCACGGGTCAGAATTCCTGGTTCCTGCTCCCCTGTTTTCCAGGATTGCCCAGCTGGGTGTTCCCTTGTCTCTCACACCCAACTTGAACTCCCGGTGACCCGGCAGAAGAAATGGAGGACTCTTGAGCATGCGTGAGAGCTGGCGAGGTGTACGCGTCGCGCTGGTGGTCGGCAAGGAAGGAGTCGACGCGCACCGCGTTGCCGCGGCCGTGGAACTGGTACCGGAGCTGTTGACTGACGGCTCCCACGTCGAGTCGACGGTGGACCGCTGGACCTGGAATGTCAGCAAGGGCGAGAGGGATACGCTGGAGGTCCAGGCTTTCACCCTGGTTACCCAGATCCACCCCAGACTGGAAAGCCTGCTGGCGCTCCAGCGAGATGGATATTCAGTGCATGTGGACATCGCAGGCACGGCGGAAACCGGGTCGACGATGGTCGTGCCCCCCGCTCTCCTGTCGGAGTTGGCGTCCCTGGGCACTCCGGTCACCTTCACCTGCCTTACGGAGGCAGGGGTTCCCGAGAGCGACCCCCTGAGCTGGCTCGACGGGTAGGAGCCCTGTCGGGTGCGCATGCTCAGGACCTCCCCAAACCTGTGCCGGGCCCGTCGAATCGAACCCCTTCTCGCAGTAGCAGCGTTGCGTGAACCACGCACGGCGACGACGTCGCCCCGGCACGAAGAAGAAGTCCCAGTGGTGACTACAGGACCCGGGTGGTGCTGGGCGGCCACCCCAATGAGTGCGGACCAAGATCCGAGCCACGTGAGAACGGCGCCTGACCTGCGGCCCACCACTGACGCATGCGGCTGCGGTGCGCGGGGATTCGATCCGGGCCGTGAACAGCGAACGGCCGCCGTCCCCGAGAGTTCGGGGACGGCGGCCCGGGGCTCGGTGGCCGCTACTGGAAGGCCTCGTAGTCGTTCCAGCCATTGCCGACGAAGGCCGGAGCGCCGAAGGACGAGGTGCCGGTGTCTCCGGTGGTGCCCGGGTACAGGTACATCTCCCCTGTGTTCCGGATCGTGGCGAGCACATCGGTCAGGCCGTCGTTGTTGACGTCGCCGACCAGGAAGTCGGCCCCGCCCCAGCCCACGCCGATGGTGAGGGGCCCGCTGAGCTGGCTGTCGGCGGTGCTGCTGCCGGTGCCCGGGTACACCACCATGTCACCGTTGCCGTTGCCCCCGGGGCCCATGCACCCGGGGTGAGCCGCGTCTCACCGGGGTTCGTGGTGTCCTGGTTGCAGGCCAGGCAGTTCTCCTCGTCCCACACGAACTGCCTGCGCTTGCCCGTCGCGGCGGTGTTCACCGTGGCGGTGAGGTTGCCGTTGGCGTCGTAGGTGTAGGTCGTGCGCACCCCCTTGCCGGTCTCCTGGAGGGTCTTCTGGCCGAACTTGTCGTAGTCCAGCCGTTCCAGGTGGGTGAAGTCGGTCCCGCCCTTGACCCCGGTCGCCCGCGTGACCTGGCCACCGGAGTCGTAGGCGTAGGTGAGCACCTCGCCGTCGGGGTAGGTCAACTGCAGCACGCGGTTGAACGTGTCGTAGCGCCACGCGGTCGCATAGGTGCGTGGTGACCCGCTGACGGCGCTGATCGTGCGCGCCTCCCTGGTCAGCTCACCCAGCGGCCCGTAGCCGCGGGTGATCGTCCCGGCCGCGCCCCGGACCTCGGTGATCCGCGACGCGGCGTTGTCCGCCGAGCCCGGGGCGCCGTAGGAGTAGGTGACGTCGTTGCCCGTCAGGATCGCCGAACAGGGCATGCTCGGCATCGGCTTCGGCTTCGGCTTCGTCGCCGGCATGCCCCAACATGGGTTGCACCGGCGTCAAGGGCGCCGCCGTGGCCGCCAGGCCGCTCACCATCGCCGTACCCGCCGGGGGCCACGCACCGCTGCTCCTCGACATGGCCACCGCCATCGTTGCCCTCGGCGAGATCCGCCAGGCCAAGGCGAGCGGCACCCCGGTCCCCGAAGGTGGACCCCGCTCTCTCCACCCTCAAGGAACCCCGGAAGCCCTCGCCCCGTAGGCTGCGGCTCCCCAGGGCCCCGCAGGCCCTCGATCACTCGAACTTTCAAGTGGAGGAGGCGTCGTGGCCGAACGGCCCGCCCGCAAGACCGGTACCGCACGCGTCGTGCGCACCGAACAGCTGACTCCGCACATGGTGCGGATCGTCCTGGGCGGTGAGGAACTGGCCGGGTTCACGGCCGGCCGCTTCACCGACCACTACATCAAGATCCTCTTCGCGGCCGAGGGCGTCACCTACCCGGAGCCCTGGGACATGGGACACATCCGATCGGCGTTTGCGCGCGAGGAATGGCCGCGCAACCGGGTCTACACCGTGCGCACTTGGGATCCGGACCAGCTGGAGCTGTCGGTGGACTTCGTCGTTCACGGCGAGGAAGGCCTCGCCGGTCCGTGGGCGGCCCGGGTCCAGCCGGGCGAGCGGGTGTACTTCATCGGCCCGGGCGGTTCCTACGCGCCCGATCCGGATGCCGACTGGCATCTGCTGGCCGGGGACGAGAGCGCGCTGCCGGCCATCGCCGCGGCCATGGAGCGGATGCCGGAGGGGGCCACCGTGCACGCCTTCATCGAGGTCTCCGGCCCGGCGGAGGAACAGAAGATCGTGACGGCCGACGGTGTTGTCCCGGTCTGGCTCCACCGAGGCGAGCGCCCGATCGGCGAACCGCTGCTGGAGGCGGTCTCCTCGCTCGCCTTCCCCGAAGGCACCCCGGACGTCTTCGTCCACGGCGAGGCCGGCTTCGTCAGGGAACTTCGCCGCCACCTCCGCCAGGAGCGGCAGGTCCCGCGCGATCGCCTTTCACTCTCCGGCTACTGGCGCCAAGGCCAGAGCGACGAGGCGTGGAGCGCCGTCAAACGGGACTGGCACGCGCAGGTCGAGACCGAACAAGAGGCGTAGTCGGGGGCAAGCGGCCTGCAACGGCAGCTGCGGCGATGTGTCCTCGGCGTCGTCCGGGGCCGGCTGGGAGTTCAGGCACCCGAGCTCATTCACGGTTCGTTCGATGCTCACGGAGAATTCACGCCACATTCGGCACTGGCCGGAACATGTACATGTTCCGGCCAGTGCCGAACATCCCCCATGCTCCCTATGCGCACCTATGTAAATTCGCCACAGCCAGAGGGGGGTTGCCATCAGGTCCGCGGAATCGGCTACGATCACGACATGATTACGGCGCGGTCACCCATCGGTGTTCTGCGGGCCCAGGTATCCACCGGTCCGCTGCGCGCCCTTTGGCTGACCCTGCTGATGCTGGGCCTCGTGTACGCACACGGCGTCAGCGCCGAGAATGCGCCGCACCACTCCACCGGCCCCTCCATGGCCCTGCTGAATTCCAGCCATACGCCTGCCGATACCGGCGAGATTTCGCAGAGCGCTTTTCAGTCCACTGCGGTGGCTGACGAAGTCGCCACGACGACGCCGGAGCATCCGGCCGAGCAGTGCATGCCCGGACAGTCACAGCAGGGCGCTGCCACGCCGCAGATCACCTGTCCGGATGTTCTTGGTGACGACGTGCGCTGCGATCACTTCTCCCCCAAGGTTCCCGCGGCCGACGGCCGGGCCAACCGTCCGCCGTCGGCGGCGTCAAGAGGGCCGGCGGTCCTGCAGATCTAGGTCCTGGGGCTCTCCTCGAGCTGGTCGACTCCCCCCGTTGAACCATGCGGCTGACCTCAGCTGCCGTCTTCGGTGCGTCCGGTGGAATCGGACCCCCGCACCCCTATGGTTCACAGATCTGAACGGGACTGTCGTCGGCGCCTCCCCGACCTGATCGATCTCTGTCTGCTTCCCTCTTCGGAGTTACCGAGAGGGGGCACCGCACGGAGGAATAGTGCCGTTCCACCCGCTCAAGATTCTCTACGGTGTAGCCGGCCGAATGCGGAGCACGCTGGCCGCCTGCATTCTCGCCGCGGTGACGATCGCTTCGATCACCTGCTTGGTCCATCCTCAGGCAGCCGGACACTCCCACGGCGAGACCCTCGCGCCGCCCCACCACCGGACCGCCGAATTCACAGGCGGTGCACCCCAGGTGCCGGATTCTGCCGAATTTTGCATTCCGGCCGGCCGCTCCCTGGCTGAGGGGCAACCAGCGCCCGCTCATACCCCTGCCGCTGCGATCCCAGCCGTGACCGGCGTCACCATCAGCTTCCCGGTGGCCCGGCACCGGCCGGTTCCCCGACGTCTGGCAGTCAATGCGGGGCGCTTCACGCTCATAAGAGTGTGCCGGTGGCGAATCTAGAGCTCATCCGTGCGGCCGCCCGTACCGGCCGCCGCCGTTGCTGCCCCGATGGGACGCGGGAGGAATCTCCCTCCCACCCCTGACCGCAGCAGTCGGCGAGATGCGCACACAAACAGCCATCTACGCATGAGAGCCGAAAAGATGACCACTCTTCCCACTGCTGACACCCCGTCCACCCCGTCCGCCCCGTCCGCCCGGTCCTCCCTGTCCGGGCTGGTCGGCAACACACCGCTCCTGCATGTATCCGAGCCCTTCACCCGGGAAGGCCGCGGCTTCTGGGCGAAGCTGGAGGGCTTCAACCCGGGCGGGATCAAGGACCGTCCGGCCCTGCACATGGTCGAGCGGGCCCGTGCCCGCGGCGAGCTGCTCCCCGGCGCCCGGATCATCGAATCCACCAGCGGCACCCTCGGCCTCGGCCTCGCCCTGGCCGGCATGGTCTACGGCCATCCGGTCACTCTGGTCACCGACCCCGGGCTCGAGATGTCCATGAACCGGTTGCTGACCGCGTACGGGGCACAGGTCAACCTCGTCTCGGAGCCCCACCCGACCGGCGGCTGGCAGCAGGCCCGCCGCGACCGGGTGACCCAGCTGATGCAGCAGCACCCGGGCTCTTGGTGCCCCGACCAGTACAACAACCCCGACAACACCACCGCGTACACCCCGCTGGCACTGGAGCTGGCAGCCGAACTCGGCCACATCGACGTCCTGGTGTGCAGTGTGGGGACCGGCGGTCACTCCGCGGGTGTCTCCCGCGTCCTGCAGCAGCTCTACCCGGGATTGAAGCTCGTCGGCGTGGACACCATCGGCTCCACGATCTTCGGCCAGCCCGCCCGCTCCCGCCTGATGCGCGGCCTCGGCTCCAGCATCTACCCCCGCAACGTCGCGTACGAGAACTTCTCCGAGGTTCACTGGGTCTCCCCCGGCGAAGCCGTGTGGACCTGCCGCCGGCTCGCGGCATCCCATTACGCCACCGGCGGCTGGAGCGTGGGAGCGGTCGCCCTGGTCGCGGGGTGGCTGGCCCGCACCCTGCCCGCGGACGCTCGTATCGCCGCCGTCTTTCCCGACGGGCCGCAGCGCTACCTGGGCACGGTCTACGACGACGACTACTGCGCCGCCCACGGGCTGCTCGACGGGCCGCCCGCCGTCGAACCGGAGACGGTGGGCCGCATGGACGAGAAGGAGGTCACTCGCTGGACGCGGTGCACCACCGTGGTCGACCCCCTCACCCTCGCCGATGAGTCCGAGCCGAACCCGGACTCCACCGCGGTGGAGGAGGGCGACCGGTGAAGAGCACCCTGGCACACATGCGTTCCTACGAACACAGCGTCCAGCTGTTGATGGTGAACCAATTCACCATCAACCTCGGCTTCTACATGCTGATGCCGTACCTCGCTCAGCATCTCTCCGGATCGCTCGGGCTGGCGGGCTGGATCGTCGGACTCGTCCTGGGCGTACGCAACTTCAGCCAGCAGGGCATGTTCCTGATCGGTGGGACGCTGGCCGACCGCTTCGGCTACAAGCCGATGATCATTGCCGGGCTCGCGCTGCGCATCGTGGGCTTCGCGACCCTCGGGCTGGTCGGCTCCGTGCCCGCACTGATCGCCGCCTCCGCCGCGACAGGGCTGGCCGGAGCCCTGTTCAACCCCGCCACGCGGGCCTACCTGGCGGCGGACGCGGGTGACCGCCGGATCGAGGCCTTCGCCCTGTTCAACGTCTTCTACCAGGCGGGCATCCTGCTGGGCCCCTTGGTGGGCATGGTGCTGACCGGGGTCGACTTCCGCATCACCTGCCTCGTGGCCGCCGCGATCTTCGCTCTGCTGAGCATCGTGCAGATCCGGGCCTTGCCCGCCCGCCGGGGCAACGACGCGAAGGACCGGGCGGAGTCCCCGCGCGAGAGCGTGCTCAGCCAATGGCGGGGCATCTTGGCCAACCGCCCGTTCCTGCTCTTCTCCGTAGCCATGGTCGGCTCGTACGTGCTCACGTTCCAGGTGTATCTCGCCCTGCCCTTGGAAGTCCGGCGCCTGGGCGGCGACGGGGCGTTCGGAACGGGCGCCGCGGCCATGCTCTTCGCTGTATCCGGGCTCAGCACGATCCTCTTCCAGACCAAGGTGACGGCCTGGTGCAAGGCCCGGACGGAGCCGGGCCGGGCACTCACCTGGGGACTGCTCGCCATGGGCACCGCGTTCATCCCGCTGCTCATCGCCACGGCCGTCCCCGTGCCGGACGGCGGGGCGGGGCGCTGGCTGCTCGCGGCCGTGCCCTCGACACTCGCCGCCCTGCTGCTGGCCCTGGGCACGATGATCGCCTACCCATTCGAGATGGACACGATCGTGCGGCTCTCCGGCGACCGCCTGGTCGCCACCCACTACGGGCTGTACAACACCATCTGCGGCATCGGCATCGCCCTGGGGAACCTGGGGATCGGTGCGGCCCTGGACGCCGCCCGCGCTTCCGGGATGTCCGCACTGCCGTGGGCCGCGCTGGCCGCCCTCGGCTTCGCCTGCTCCACCGCGCTGTACGGGCTGCACCGCACCGGCCGCCTCAAGCCGCCGCTGCCCGAATCCCAGAAGCAGCCTGCGACGGCCTGATCCGTCGACCCGGGCGGAGGGGCGGACGGCACGACAGCGCCCGCCCCTCCCCCGGGCACCTCCCGGCAAGCACTGGTACAGGGGGCTACGCGGCGCCGCCCGCCGGCAGGAGGCGTTCGACGAACCAGACCAGGCCGATGACGCCGACGATCGCGGCCGCGGCTGCGTGGGCGAGGGTCGACCAGGAGCAGCGTCGCGCCAGCAGGAACAGCGGGAATGCCACCAGAACGATGGCGAGCTGTCCCAGTTCGATGCCCAGGTTGAAGCTCAGCAGCGAGAGGAGCAGCCGGCCTGCGAAGTCGTCGGTGAAGCTCAGGGCCCCGGCGAAGCCGAGGCCGTGCAACAGGCCGAAGCCGAACACGACGAGGACGCGGTGCCGCGATTCGCCGCGCGTGATGTTCTCCACTGCGACGTAGACGATGGACAGGGCGATCAGGGGCTCGACGATCTCGGCGGGGACTTCGACCCACCCGAGCACGGCAAGAGCGAGCGTCACGCTGTGCGCCACGGTGAAGCTGGTCGCGAGCCGGACGACGCTGCGCCATCCTTGCGCACCGAGCAAGAGGAGGACCAGGAAGAGCACATGGTCGATGCCGAGCAGGATGTGCTCGAGCCCCATGGACACGAACCGGCCCACCGACGACCAGGAGACGTCAAGGCCATCGGAGTGCGAAGCCCCGCGCCCCGCGTCAGCGGCGCCGCTCCGGCCGACCCGCAGTTCACGGTGGCCGGCGTCGAAGACGTCGCTCCCGCCCGAACCGCCGAGTTCGTAGTCGACCATGTTGGTGTGCTCGGCCCCGATGGCCTGCGTCTCGGAGAACACCCCGTAGCGCACGGTGAATTCACCGGCCCCCGTGCCCGGACACCGGTGGATCAGGAGCAAGCGGGCGTAGAGGAACTGCTGCCGCTTCGTGATCCCCGTGTCGTCGAGTTCGGCGGGGCAGGGGGCGCCGTCGAGGGCGACGGTCAGGCGGTCGGCCAGGTAGGCCACGAGTTGTGCCCGGTGGGTCTGGAGAAAGGCCTCGTGCTCGGCGTCCTTCGTGTCACGCGGCAGTGCGCCGAGGCCGGCGGCCTTCGTGAGCGTGTCGTAGTCCAGCTCCAGCGTGTTGCGAACCAGTGGCCCTTCCTGGCGGATCGTGGTCGTGCCGTCCGTCGTCGGGACATGGGCCGATGCCGTCGGGGCCGTCAACGACACCAGAATCCCCGCGAGAACCATGCCGCCCAGCGCGACGCGAAGCGCGCTGATCATTCGGCCGGGGGCAGCTCGGAGGCCTGGCGGAGTCCATGTCGTCACACCGAGGAAGTGGAGCGATCCGAGGCGTGGAGCGCATGTCGTGTTCATGTCCCGATGGCGACGCCTCGTTGAACTCATGGCGATACGCCCGTCGGCGGAACCCCTCCAACGGGCCGTTGGCATCCCCTGTTCAACAACGAAGAGGACATCACCTGCTGCACGCCCAACGTTCACGTGGCCGCTGTAGTTGTGGCTCACAGCGGATCCCTAGGTTCCTCATCGCCTCGCGTACGGGGCGCCAGTCTTCACCTCGGAAGGGATCACGTGATGGGCACCCGCCACATCCGAAGAGCATCCATAGCAACCGCAGCGATCGCCACATCGACCGCCGCCCTCGTGGCCCTGCTCACGGCCGCGCCCGCAGCCAGCGCGGCCACCAACACCTTCACTCCGGTCGCCGACACCTATGTGCAGGACACCACCCCGACGACGAACTACGGCACCTCGTCGCAGTTCACCGTGGACAACTCGCCGGTACGCCGGTCGTTCTTGAAGTTCACCGTCAGCGGTCTCACCGAGGCCGTCTCCAGCGCCAAGCTGCGGATCCGCGTCACCAGCGGCGGCAACAGCGGCAACGGCGGCACCTGGAAGTCGATGACCGACACCACCTGGTCCGAGACCGCGGTCACGTGGAACAACAAGCCGGTCATCGACGGCGCCACGCTCGCGTCGCTCGGCGCGGTGTCGAACGACCAGTGGGTCGAGATCGACGTGGCCTCGGTAGTGACCGGCAACGGCACGTTCGGCTTCGGCGGCACCTCCGCCAGTTCCGACGGCGCGTACTACGACGCCCGCGAATCCGGCGCGGACGCCCCGCAGCTGGTGGTCACCACCGGCACCGGCCCGTCGCCCACGCCCACGACGTCCACGCCGCCGCCGTCCGGTGACCCGGTGCTGGTCGGCGCCGGGGACATCGCCAACTGCGGCGTCGGCGGTGACGAGGCCACCGCCAACCTGCTGGACGGCATCACCGGCACCGTCATGGCCATCGGAGACACCGCCTACCCGGACGGCACGGCCGCCGACTTCACCAACTGCTACAACCCGTCGTGGGGCAGGCACAAGGCCCGCACCAAGCCCGCCACCGGCAACCACGAGTACCACACCTCAGGTGCCTCGGGGTACTTCAACTACTTCGGCTCTTCGGCGGGAGACCCGGCCAAGGGCTACTACTCCTTCGACCTCGGCAACTGGCACGTCGTCGCGCTCAACTCCAACTGCTCGATCGTGGCGTGCTCGGCCGGCTCGGCGCAGGAGCAGTGGCTGCGGGGCGACCTGGCGGCCAGCACGAAGGCGTGCACCGTCGCGTACTGGCACCACCCGCGCTACACCTCGGGCTCCAGCCACGGCCCGAACACCTCGGTGCAGCCGCTGTACCAGGCGCTGTACGACAACAACGCCGAGGCGATCGTGACCGGGCACAACCACAACTACGAGCGGTTCGCCCCGATGAACGCCACCGGCGGACTGGACAACACCCGCGGCATCCGGCAGTTCGTCGCCGGCATGGGCGGCACCGGCCTGGGCGGCTTCGGCACCATCCAGCCCAACAGCCAGGTCCGCAACAGCAGCACGTGGGGCGTGCTGAAGCTGACCCTGCATTCCAACAGCTACGACTGGCAGTTCGTCCCCGAGGCGGGCAAGACCTTCACCGACAGCGGCACCAACGCCTGTCACTGACCGGCACCCCGGACGACGGGTGCCCTCCCTTCGGGGGAGGGAGGGCACCCTGCCCCCGGCCGCGTGCCCGCTCCGTCTCCCGCCCCGAAAGGTCCGCCCGCATGTATCTGTCCTCGATCGACAGGCCCGGGGCCGATGCCACGCGCACCACGGTCCGCTCCCGCCTCCGCGGGATCACGGTCGTCGGCGGCAACGTGTTCGCCCTCGGCACGGTCAGCCTGCTGACCGACATCTCCGCCGAAATGGTCAGCGCCATCCTCCCGATGTACCTCGTGGTCGGGCTGTCCATGAGCCCGCTGGCCTACGGCATGCTCGACGGGCTCTACACCGGAGCCACCGCGCTGCTGCGGCTCGTCGGCGGGTACGTCGCGGACCGGGTCCGTCGGCCCAAAGCGGTGGCGGGCGTCGGATACGCGATATCGGCACTGGCCAAGCTCGGATTCCTTGCGGCCGGCCGCTCGGCGGGCGCGATCGGCTTGGTCATCGCGGCCGATCGGGCGGGCAAGGGCCTTCGTACCGCACCCCGGGACGCACTGATCACCCTGTCGGCCCCTTCACACGCGTTGGGCCGCGCCTTCGGAGTGCACCGGGCGATGGACAGTCTCGGCGCCTTTCTGGGGCCGCTGGTCGCGCTGGCCGTGCTGGCGGCCGCGGGCCAGGCCTTCGACGCCGTCCTGGTCACCAGCTTCTGCATCGCCGTGCTCGGCGTGCTGATCCTCGTTCTGTTCGTCCGGGACCGGCCGGGCCGACGCCCACCGGCCGTCGTCGTCTCCCCCCGGGAGGCTCTGACCCTGGTGCGGGCCGCGCCGGTGCGCCGGCTGCTCGTCGCGGCGTGCCTGCTCGGCTTCGCCGTCATCGGGGACGGCTTCGTCTACCTGCTCCTGCAACGCCGCGAGGAGCTGTCCGTCGGCACCTTCCCGCTGCTCGCGGTCGGCACCAGCCTGGCCTATCTCCTCCTGGCGGTCCCCATCGGGGCGCTGGCCGACCGGATCGGCCGCGTGCCCGTCGTACTGGGCGGCTACACGACCCTGGTCCTCGTGTACCTGCTCCTGTTCGGCCCCCTGCACGGATGGCCGCTCCTGGCAGTGGTTCTGTTCCTCTACGGCTTGTTCTACGCGGCGACCGACGGCGTACTGGTGGCGCTGGCGGCTCCGGTGCTGCCCGAACATCTGCGCACCACCGGCCTCGCGCTGATCCAGACCGGGCAGGCGCTCGCCTACCTCGCCTCCTCCGTCCTGTTCGGACTCGCCTGGCAGCTGTGGGGCCCGGTCACCGCCGGCCTGTGCGCCGCCGCCGTGGGCGTCCTGGCCCTCGGGGCCACCGCGTTTCTCCTGATCAACCGATCCGACACCGCTTCCGACACCGCTTTCGACACCGAGGAATCCGCATGAGCGAGCAGACCATCGAAGCCGAAGCCGAGCCGCAGCCGAGCCCATCTCCCGCACGGCGCCGGACCGGGCGCACGGCTCGCATCGGCACCACGGTGGCCGCCACCCTCGCACTCGCCGCCGTCGCGATCGGCTACGTCCGGTACAGCTCGTCGGCCCAGTCCCCCGACACGGCCGCCACCGTCGAGACCGTGTCGCTGGCGGCGGGCCCGCGGCTGCTGACCCTGACGAGCACCGGGCAGGTGACCACCGTCGACAAGGGCGACCCGGCCGGCAAGCGCGCGGTGTCGAAGACCAAGTGCGACCGTGTCTACGCCGCCTCGGGGACGGTGGCCTGCCTCTACGCCGACGGGGTCCTCGGCACCGTCACGATGCGCGTCCTCGCCGCGGACCTCAAGGAACGCAAAGCCATCCCGGTCAGCGGCGTCCCGAACCGGGTCCGCGTATCGGCCGACGGCCGCATGGTCTCCTGGACCGCCTTCGTGGGCGGTGACAGCTACGCCACCCTCAACTTCGCCACGCGCACCGGAATCTACGACACCCGGACGGGAACCCTGTTCAAGACACTGGAGACCTTCTCCGTCATCAAGGACGACAAGCCCTACCAGTCGGTCGACGTCAACTACTGGGGAGTGACGTTCGCCAAGGACGACAACACCTTCTACGCGACCATGTACACCGAGGGCCACCGCTACCTGGTTCGGGGCGACTTCGCCGCGCGCACCGTCCGCACCGTGCGCGACCAGGTCGAATGCCCCTCGCTCTCCCCCGACGAGACCAGGATCGCCTTCAAGGCACCCATCGACGGCGACTCGACCCGGGGCTGGCGGCTCTCCGTACTCGACCTGGCCACCCAGCGCATCACCGCCACGGCCGAGACCCGCAGCGTGGACGACCAAGCGGCCTGGCTCGACGACTCCACCCTCGCCTACGCCCAGCAGCACGACGACGGCACCAAGGACCTGTGGTCCGTACCCGCCGACGGCTCCGGCGAGCCACGTCAGCTGGTACGCGACGCCCACTCCCCGGCCATGCTCGGCTGACCCGCGCGCGCCGTCGCATCACTCCCGATGCCCGAGCCGTTCCAGCAGCGCGGGAAGGTCAGCGAAGGAGTCGAGGACGTGGTCCGGTGTACCGTCGGCCGCCCGGTGCGTCTCGGGGAGGTATTTTCCGGTCCTGACGAGTACGCCGGTGATTGCGCTGCGCTGGGCCGCCAGCACGTCGGATTCGATGTCGTCGCCCACCATGAGGGCCTCGGACGGGGTCGCGCCCAGGTGCGTGAGGGCGGAGGCGAAGAACGCTTCGGCGGGTTTGCCGGTGATCTCCGCCTCGACCCGGGCGGCCCGTTCCAGTCCCAGGAGGAAGGCCCCCGTGTCGAGGTCGAGGCCGGTGGCGGTACGCCAGTACAGATTCCGATGCATCGCGACGAGACGCGCCCCATGCTGCAGATGTCTGAAGACCCGGTTGAGGGCCCTATAGCTGAAAGCTTCGCCCGCTCCCCCGAAGACGACCACGTCCGGCGCGGCGCCGTCCGCATCCGATTCCGCTTCGTCGACGAGCGTCACACCCGCGAGATCGTCACGGACGTCACCGGTGTTGACCAGCAGACAGCGGGCGCCCGGGTAGTGCTCCCGCAGGTATCCGGCGGTGACGGCGGGTGCGGTGAGGATGTCGTCGACGCCTACGGGGAAGCCCTCCGCGGCCAGCCTCGCGGCGATCGAGGCGCGGGTCCGTGAGGTGGTGTTGGTGACCAGCACCAGCGGGATTCCCTCGGCCCGGAGCTGCCGCATGGCCTCCACGGAGCCGGGCAGCGGCTTCCACGACACCGTGAGCACACCGTCGATGTCGATCAGGACCGCTCGGATTCGTTCCATACGCCGACCGTCCCCGGCTTGCGCCGAAGTCGCAAATGGGGTTGCGTCGAAGTAGGCGTGTACAGGGTTCCGTCTCCCCTCATTGGGGTGAACCACCATGATGTTCACTGATCGCCCGGACGCCGGACAGCAGCTCGCCGAAGCTCTGCGTCACCTGGCAGGGGCGAATCCCGTCGTCCTGGGCCTGCCCCGTGGCGGCGTCCCGGTGGCCTTCCAGGTGGCGCGGGCGCTGGGCGCCCCACTCGACGTGATCGTGGTGCGCAAGCTCGGGGTCCCGTACCACCGGGAGCTGGGATTCGGCGCCATCGGCGAGGGTGGCGTTCGGGTCATCAGCGACGACATCGTCCGCCAGAGCCGGGTCAACAAGGAGGACCTCGCGGCGGTCGAGCACGCCGAGGAGGCCGAGCTCGTACGCCAGGCACGAAGGTTCCGCGACGACCGCCCGCGCGTGCCGCTCGACGGCCGGACGGTGATCGTGGTGGACGACGGGATCGCGACCGGCTCCACGGCCGCGGCCGCGTGCGCGGTCGTGCGGGCGATGGGTGCGGCGCGGGTGGTTCTCGCCGTTCCCGTGGCGCCGCCGGATGCCCTCGCCCGGCTGCGCACAGAAGCGGACGACGTGGTGTGCCTCTCCACACCGCGTGCCTTTCGCGCCGTCGGCGAGTGGTACCAGGACTTCTCCCAGACCCCCGACGACGAGGTCGTCGCCCTGCTGTCACAGGCCGCGGACGGGCTCGTGGCGCGTCGGCCCGCGCGGACCGCCGAGGTGGTGGTGGACGCGGGCGACCTCAGACTGACCGGGGAGCTGACCATGCCGCAGGGTGCACGGGCCGTTGTCATGTTCGCCCACGGCTCCGGCAGCAGCCGCCACAGCCCGCGCAACCGGTCGGTGGCGGCGGCCCTGAACCGGGCCGGGCTGGGCACCCTGCTCTTCGACCTGCTCACGCCGGCGGAGGAAGCCAACCGCGCGAACGTCTTCGACACCGAAACACTCGGCCGGAGGCTGGCGGACGCCACCCGCTGGCTGCGGCACCTCCAGGCCGTCCCGATCGGCTATTTCGGAGCGAGCACCGGAGCCGCTGCAGCCTTGCGGGCCGCCGCGTCTCCCGACGCGGACATCGGCGCCGTGGTCTCCCGCGGCGGCCGCCCCGACCTCGCCGGGCCACGGCTCGCCGACGTACGGGCACCCACGCTCCTCATCGTGGGCGGCCGCGACACGAGGGTGCTCGACCTCAACCAGCAGGCCCAGCGGGAGCTGCGCTGCGAGAACCGGCTCGACATCGTCCCCGGCGCCACACACCTCTTCGAGGAACCGGGAGCACTGGACGAGGTGGCCGGCCTTGCCCTGGACTGGTTCACGAAGCACCTGGTGGCGGCGGCCGGGTAGCACGGTCGACCGGAAGCCGGGCGCAGCGTTTCCCAGCCGCTCATCGGGCGCCTCCTGGTCACGGGACCGGCACGGCGGCACACTGAAGGGTCCACGGCCCCGCACCGGCAGGAGTGACGTGCCCGTCCCGATCATCATCGACTGCGATCCCGGACACGACGACGCCCTCGCGATCATGCTGGCGGCCGGGGATCCCGCGGTCGATCTGCTGGCCATCACCACCGTCGCGGGCAATCAGACGGTCGAGAAGACCACCTTGAACGCGCGGCGCGTCTGCACGGTGGCCGGGATCACCGATGTGCCCATCGCGGCGGGCTGCGCCCGGCCGCTCGTCCAGGCACTCGGCGTCGCGGACGACGTGCACGGTGCCTCCGGCCTCGACGGGCCGATGTTCCCGGAGCCCACCGTGGACGTCGTCCCGGAGCACGCGGTGGACCTCATCCACCGGATCCTGACCGGGCACCCGGAGCCGGTCACCCTCGTACCGACGGCGCCGTTGACCAACATCGCCCTCCTGCTGACCCGCTTTCCCGAGGACGCTTCCCGTATCCGCGAGATCGTCCTGATGGGCGGGTCGACGGAGCGGGGCAACCGGACCCCGGCGGCCGAGTTCAACGTCCTCACGGATCCTGAGGCCGCGGACATCGTCTTCCGCAGTGGCGTGCCCGTCACCATGTGCGGTCTCAACGTCACTCACCAGGCACTGGCCACGCCCGAGGTGGTGGCCCGCTTCGAGGGGCTCGGGACACCCCTCGGACGCATGTGCGCCGAGTTGTTGACCTTCTTCGCGTCCACGTACCGCACGCTGTGGGGGTTCCCGCACCCGCCGTTGCACGACCCCGTCGCGGTGGCCCGCGTCATCGATCCCGGGCTCGTGCACTGCGTGGACGCGAACGTCGTCGTGGAGTTGCACGGCCGGTACACGCGCGGCGCCACCGTGGTGGACCTGCAGCGTTACGTCGACCGCCCGGTCAACGCCCGAGTCGCGGTGGGTCTGGAGACCGACCCGTTCTGGGACCGGATGATCGCCGCCGTCACGGCCCTCGGAGCGGAGCCCCCGTGACATCCCGGTGGCAGGGTTCCAGCCTGGACGGATGCACGGTGATCTGGTCACGCTGTGCCTCGTCGGCGACGTGATGCTCGGGCGGGGCGTCGACCAGATACTTCCGCACCCCGGTGACCCGGCGCTGGCGGAGACGTACGTCCGGGACGCCCGCTCCTACGTCGAGCTGGCGGAGGCCGCGAACGGCCCGATTCGCGCACGCGCTCGTCGACGGAGGCGCAGACGTCGTCCACGGGCATTCCTCGCACCATCCACGCCCGCTTGAGCTCTACCGGGGAAAGCTCATCGTTTACGGCTGCGGCGACCTGGTCAACGACTACGAGGGCATCACCGGCTACGAGAACTACAGGGACGATCTGAGGCTGCTCTACCTCGCCTCGCTCGAGCCCGGCACCGGCATGCTCCGCGACCTGCGCATCACGCCCTTCCATGCCCGGCGGATGCGGCTTGGGAGGGCGTCGGCGAAGGACTGCCGGTGGGTTCAGGACCTCCTGGGCCGGATCAGCCGCGGCTTCGGCTCACGCATCGCGTACGACCCGGACGGCACCCTCACCCTCGGCGCCCGGCCGGCATAGGCCAGGACGCGGTACGCAACAAGCGAATGAGCCCGCACGGAGGGATTCTGGAAACGGGTGGAGTCAGTGGAGTCAGAGGGCCCCGGAGTCCGAGGAGGACGTCATGACACACACCGAAGAGTGGAAGGTCAGCGTCCACCTGACCGGGGAGGACGGCACGACCAAAGCCCGGGCAGTGCTCGACAACGGGAAGACGCCGATGGTCGGCCGTGGCAAGGCCCGCTGCAATCCGCAGGACGTGGAGATCCCCGAGATCGGTGACGAGCTCGCGGCGAGCCGGGCGATGCGCGACCTGGCCGGTCAGCTGATGCGCGCCGCCGACCAGGACCTGGCCGCGGTGGGCGCCGTACCCGATCCGCCGCGCACCGGTTACGGCTGGCCGGATGACGCGAGCCCGGCCAGGTAGGCTACGTCGCCGCCGGGGGGGTTCCGGCGGCGAGAAAGCTGAGAGCAAGCGGAGAGCTATGGGGCTGCGATGAGTGAACGGACGAAGCCCGAGATCGAACTTCCCGGGGGTGACGCTCCTCAGGAGCTGACCATCCGGGACCTCGTCGTCGGGGACGGGCCCGAGGCGAAGCCGGGCAGGGTCGTCCGGGTTCACTACGTCGGGGTCACCTTCGAGTCCGGGAAGGAGTTCGACGCCTCCTGGGACCGGGGCCAGCCGTTCAAGTTCGCCGTGGGGGGTGGCAGGGTCATCAAGGGCTGGGACCGGGGACTCAGGGGGATGAAGGTCGGCGGTCGGCGCGAGATCATCATTCCCCCGCGCCTCGGCTACGGCAACCAGTCCCCCTCGCCGTTGATCCCGGCGGGTTCCACGCTCGTCTTCGTGGTGGACCTGATCTCCGTGGTCTGAGGAAGCCCGCTGCTCACCGGCCTCTCTGTCAGAACGGACGGCTCCCGTCGGTGCCGCCGGCGCGGAGACCCTCCCCGCCCCCTCCCGGTTCGCCCACAGGGGTGGATCCCCTCCCTCGGAGGGCTTAGCCCGGCCCCCGCCTCGGCCGCCCGGCGCACGTCCGGCACCAAGCTGCTGCCTGCTCACTCCCCGGCGCGACTCGGAGGCCCGTACGCCCATGACCCACTCGCACCCCAGAGCACCTGAACAGCGCCACCGCTCCGTCCGGCACGGCGGACGGGCGGCCACGGTGGTGGTGCCGCCCTGGCGATGGTCCTCGTGCTGCCCGGCACCGCGCTGGCGGCTCCGGGGGACCTGGACCCCGCTTTCGCGGGCTCCGGCAAGGTCCAGACGTACTTCCCGGACGACGGCGGGCCGTGGGACTACTCCGAGGGTCTGGACGTCGCCCGGCAGGGCGACGGCAAGCTGGTCGTGGCCGGCCGCGTCACGGGGCCGGGCGTCCCGTTCGACATGGCTCTGATCCGGTACAACGCCGACGGCGGTGTCGATACCGGATTCGGTGGTGGCGACGGCCGGGTGACCAGCGATTTCGGGGGTGACGACCAGGCCGAGGCGGTGGCGGTACAGCCGTCCGACGGGAAGATCGTGGTCGCCGGCCGTACGGAGGTCGTGGACGAGGGCGGCGGCTGCTGCTTCTTCTCCCTCGCCCGCTACCACACCGACGGATCGCTCGATCAGGGCTTCGGCTCGGCCGGCCTGGTGCGCGTCGACGCGTTCGGCAGCGCCTCGGGGGCCGCCGACCTGGTCGTCCAGCCGGACGGAAAGATCCTCGCGGTGGGGCTCAGTGGCGGGGCGGGCTTCGCGCTGGCCCGCCTCAACCCCGACGGCAGTCCCGACCCGTCCTTCGGCGGGGACGGCACGGTGGTGGCGGGCTTCGCTCCCGCCTTCCCCGGGGACGCGGGCGGTGGCCAGGCCACCGGCCTGGCACTCCAGCCGGACGGCAGGTTCGTCGCCGTCGGCTACGTGGGCAGTACCGCCTTCGACTTCGGGGTGGCCCGCTACCTGTCCAACGGCACCCTCGACACGTCCTTCAGCGGTGACGGCATGGCCACCGCGGACTTCGGCGGTACGGACTTCGGCCGGGCCGTGGCGGTCCAGTCCGACGGCGCGGTCGTCGCCGCCGGGTCGACCAACACCGGTTTCGCACTGGCCCGGTTCACCTCCGGCGGCGCTCCCGACGCCGCCTTCGGCACCGGCGGCCGCGTCGCCACCGTCTGGCCCCTCAGCACGGCGGTGGCGTACGACATGACGCTCCAGCAGGACGGGAAGATCCTCGTGGGCGGCACGGCCGACGACCCGGACAGCCAGGAGGCCTCCGACTTCGCCCTCGCCCGCTACCTGCCGAGCGGCAGCCTGGACTCCGGCTTCGGCGACGGTGACGGCCGGGTGTACACCGGCATGCTGGGCGGGGAGGAGATCCGGGGACTGCTCGTACAGCCCGACGGGAAGATCGTGGCCGCGGGCCTGGCCGGGCTGGGTGCCTTCGGCATCGCCCGCTACGAAGGCGGCGGCAGCACCCCGCCTCCGCCCCCGCCGACCGCCGACCTGTCGGTGACGAAGACCGGCACCACGGCCGTGAGCATCGGCGACCAGGCCTCGTACACGGTACGGGTCTCCAGCGCCGCGACGTCCACCGTGACCGCGACGGGCGTGACGCTCACCGACACCCTCTCCGGAGCCGGCGGAACCCTCCTGTCGGCCGTCCCCTCCCAGGGCACCTGTACGACCACGTCGACCGGGGCCAGCTGCGCCCTCGGCAGCCTCGCACCGGGTGCGAGCGCCACGGTCACGGTGACCGCCGAACCGCGTGCCACCGGCACCCTGACGAACAGCGCCTCCGCCAGCGCCACGACCCAGGACCCGAACCCGGCCAACAACAGTGCGGGCGCGTCGACCTCGGTGAACAACTCCCGCGGATGCACGATCATCGGGACCAGCGGTACGGACACCCTGAGCGGCGGCTACTCCAACGACGTCGTCTGCGGCCTCAGCGGCAACGACACCATCCGCGCGAGCTACGGCAACGACACCGTCCACGGTGGGCCCGGCAACGACAGCATCGACGGGGGCTTCGGCGACGACACCCTGATCGGCGGCCCGGGCAACGACATCCTCACGGGCTACTACGGCAACGACCGCCTGACCACCACCGACGGCGTCAGCGCCAACGACACCGCCAACGGCGGCATGGGCTCCGACATCTGCACCACCGACCCGGGCGACACCCGCATCAGCTGCCCCTGAGCGTGCCGCCCACTGAACCGTGCGGCGCGCCCTGGGCCGCCGACCGGCTCACACGACGCCCGGGAGGGGTTCTCCGCCCCTCCCGGGCCGAGCTGTCCCTCCGGGTGAACAACCCGGGCGCGTCGCGATGAGTTCGGGCTCCGCCGCCGGTCTACCCTCCAGCCCCATCATCACGAAGGAGTGGCAGATGACCGATACGACGATGCTCGACCTCGGACCGCAAGCCCGGATCGTTGCCCGCCTGGCGGCGGGCGTCCCGGACGCCCGGCTCGCCGACCCGACCCCTTGCCCCAAGTACACGGTCGGCAATCTGCTGGGCCACCTCGCCGGCCTCGCCGTCGCTTTCCGCGACGCCGCCCGCAAGGACCTGGGCACCACGACGGACACGGCCCCCGACTCGGCCGTGCCCTCCCTCCCCGACGGCTGGCGCGAGGAACTGCCCCGGGTCCTCGGCGAACTGGCCGAAGCCTGGCAGGATCCGGCCGCCTGGACCGGCATGACCCGCGCCGGCGGCGTAGACCTGCCGGGGGAGATCGCGGGTGTGGTGGCGGTCGACGAGCTGGTCATCCACGGCTGGGACCTGGCTCGGGCCACCGGCCAGGAGTACGCACCCGATCAGGCCGCGCTGGACACCTCGTACGCGTTCCTCCTGGAAGCGGCGAAGGCAGGGGACCGCGGCGGGGACATCTTCGGCGCCGTGGTCCCCGTAGCGGACGGCGCCCCGCTGCTGGACCGGACGGTGGGGCTGAGCGGGCGCGATCCGGCCTGGACGGGCAGGGCGGACCGGACGGGCGGGGCGGGATCGGGCACGGACACGGACACGGACCGGCCTGCCGTCTGACGGCGGCGCGGCCCACGGTGCCGGGGGCGCTGGCCGAATCTGACAGAACCTCGTCATTGCGGCCATCACGGCGGGGCGAAATGATCAGCGCATGCCCGAACCGCACAGAGTCGTCATCGTGGCCTTCCCCGGCACCGAACTGCTGGACGTTACCGGCCCGGCCGAGGTGTTCTCGGTCGCCACGCGGGTAGCCGGCGCCACCCGCCCCGGCTATCTCGTCCAGATCGCCACGGCCGACGGCGGACCGGTGGCCACCTCCAGCGGCGTCCGGCTGCTGGCGGACCTGGCCCTCGACGAGGTGCACGGCAGGGTCGACACCCTGCTCGTGGCCGGCGCGGTCAGCCTGGTGGGCGACGGCGTGGAGCCGGTGATCGACAGCGAGGTCACCGGCTGGCTGCGCGACGCGGCGCCTCCGGCGCGCAGGACCGGGTCGATCTGCGCGGGAGCGCACCTGCTGGCCGCGGCGGGCCTGCTGGACGGACTGTCCGCGACGACCCACTGGCTCACCGCCGCGCGGCTGGCCGCCGACCATCCCCGGGTCGCCGTGGATCCGGACCCGATCTTCATCCGGTCCGGGAGCGTGTGGACCTGCGCCGGTGTCACCTCCGGGCTGGACATGGCGCTGGCGATGGTCGCCGAGGACCACGGCCAGGCCCTTGCCCTGGCCACCGCACGGATGATGGTCATGTACGTCAAGCGCTCCGGCGGGCAGAGCCAGTTCAGCGTTCCGCTCTCCGCCCCGGCCACGTCGGGCGACCGGATCGACGAGCTGCGCGTGTGGATCGCCGACCACCTCACCGAGGACCTCAGCGCAGAGGCCCTGGCCGCGCGGCTGCACCTGAGCGTGCGCCACTTCTCCCGGCTGTTCCGGCTGCGCACCCGGGGCACGCCTGCCGCCTACGTGGAATCCGCCCGCCTCGAAGCCGCCCGCCGGCTGCTGGAGGAGAGCGACGGCAGCCTGCCGGAGATCGCAGCGGCCAGCGGCCTCGGCTCGGTGGAGACCTTGCACCGCTCCTTCCAGCGCCGGCTGGGGACCACTCCCGCCGAATACCGGCGCCGATTCCGCTAGGCCGTCCCCTTCGGGTCCTGCCCGGCCCGCCCCATCGCCCGCACCATCGCCCGCCCATCGCCCGCACCATCCGTCGGCAGCCCGGCGGATCCCCGGCATGCCCGCACGAGCGGCAGCCGTCAGTCACGTCACGGAGGACTCCATGTCCCGTACGAAGGTCATTCCCATCCCCGTCATGGGCCGGACCGCCATCAACGCCTACCTGCTCCTGGGCCGGCGGCCCGTGATCGTCGACGCCGGGACACCCGGCAGCGGCCGGAAGATCTACGACCGGATCAGCGAGCACGGAGTGGACCCCTGCGACGTCTCGCTGATCGTCATCACCCACGGGCACATCGACCACTTCGGCTCCGCCGCCGAATTGCACCGTCTCACGGGTGCGCCCGTCGCCGGCCACATCGCCGACCTCGGGCCGTACCGCACGGGCCGGGTCCGCGAACCGTACCTGCCGACCGGCCCGATGGGCCGCATCATGGACCGGAGCAAGGACCTGCACGCCCAGGCCGAGCCCCTCGACCCCGATGTCCTGATACGCGGCGAGACCCCCCTTGCGGACTTCGGGATCGCAGCCCGCATCATGCCCACCCCCGGCCACACCGCCGGATCGGTCTCCGTCCTCACCGACGACGGGGACCTCGTCGCCGGCGACCTGGTGGCGAACTCCTTCATGGGCCTCATCCCGGGCAAGCCGGCCAATCCGCCCTTCCACGACGACCCGCGGCAGAACCTCACCAGCCTCCGCGCCATGCTCGCCCTGAACCCCACCCGACTCCACGTCGGCCACGGCGCCCCGCTGGACCCCGACCGCGTCCGGCGTTGGGCCGGCCGGGAGCACGAGCGCCTGTCCCGGCTCGAAGCAGCCGGACGGATCGCCACCCGGGCCGGGGAGACGGCCTGACCCCGCGTTCCTCAGGGCTGCTGCTCACACAGGCGTACGGCGAGGGCGGCGATGTCGTCGTCAAGGCGCCCCCTGCTGTAGCGGAGCAGATCGCGGTGGAGCGCCGTGAGCAGTTCGCGGGGCGGGGCCGCCGGCTGTCGACGCATCCAAGCCGTCAGCGGGAAGAACTCACCGTCGCGGGCGCGGGCTTCGGCGATCCCGTCGGTGTACAGGAGCAGCACGTCGTTGGTGGCGAAGTCGAAGGTGTCGACGCTGTACTGATCGCCGATCAGCTCCGCGAGGCTGAGGAGCGGGGACGGGCTGGCCGGGTCGAGGACACGGAGTCTCCCGCGGTTCAGGATCAGCGGCGGAGGGTGTCCGCAGTTGAGGATGTCGATGCGTCCGCCCTCGTGCGGGATCTCGACGAGAAGGGCGGTGGCGAAGCGCTCCATCGGCCCCTCCGGAGGGAAGGCGGCGTTGTAGCGGGTGCTGCTGGCGTCCAGCCTGCGTGCGACGTTCACCAAGCCGGTCTCGCCGTAGGCCGCCTCCCGGAAGGCGTTGACGATCGCCGCGGCGGCCCCCACCGCCGGAAGGCCCTTGCCCCGTACGTCACCGATGAGCAGCCTGACCCCGTACGGAGTGTCGACGACCTCGTAGAAGTCCCCGCCGATGCGGGCCTCCGCCGCGGCCGCGAGATACAGCGACTCGATCTCGATGCGGCCGATGCGGCGCGGCATGGGGCTCAGCACCACCTGCTGCGCGGCGTCGGCGACGAGCCGTACCTGAAAGAGCGTGCGCTCCCGCTTGAGCCGGACGTGGCTCCCGTACGCGGCGGCCACGGTGACCGCGATGATCCCCGAGGCCGTCCACCACGTCCCCAGATCGGGGAAGACCAGGCTGAGGCCGATCATGAGAAGGAGGCAGACCGTCCCGAGCAGGACGGTGGGGAGGACTGGCCACATGGCGGCGGCAAGGGCCGGCGCCGCGGGCAGGAGGCGGCTGAAGGCCATTTCCGGCGGAGTGGTGTAAGCGAGGCTGGCGATGACGATGGTCAGGATGACCGGTGACAGCCGCACAAGTCGTCCCTGGCCGGGGCGCCTGTGGAGCCGCGGCCGTCCAGACTCGATCACATTCCTCAGAATATCTGCCAAATGTGGATACAGCGCCCTGGCGAGCAGGGGGTGGCCTCAGGCGTCGCTTTCCACGCCGCTCGCTACGCCGCGATCGGGTGCGCTCATGTCGCCCGTGGCGGGCGTGCCGGGGGCGAGCCCGTAGCGCAGGTAGACGGTGCCCTTCGGGCCGGCTGCCGGCGGTTCGAGGAGGGTCAGGTTCGTGGGGACCGCCCCGCCGTCGAACACCTTCTTCCCGACACCGAGCACGATCGGGTGCACCCAGAGGTCGAGACGGTCGAAGAGCTTCTCGCGCAGGAGGGTCTGCACCAGATGCAGGCTCCCGACCACCTTCACGTGCTCGTGCCGGTCACGGATCTCGCGCACCGCGTCGGCGAGGTCCGGGCCGAGCTGTGTCGACCCGGCCCACGAGAGGTCGGGCCTGCCACGGGAGGCCACGTACTTCGGGACGCTGTTGAAGAGCGTGGCGATCTCGCCGTCCTCGCCGCCCTTCTGGTGGGGCCAGTAGGCGGCGAAGATGTCGTACGTCCGCCGGCCGAGCAGGAGGGCGTCCGTACCCTCGTACGCGGCACCGACCTGCGCCCCGGCCACCTCGTCCAGCAGAGGTGCCTGCCAGCCGCCGAACGGGAACCCGACCGGGTCCTCATCGGGGCCGCCGGGCGCCTGCCCGACGAGGTCGAGGGTCGCGAACAGCTCGATGTGAATGAGGCCCATGGCTTGCTCCCGATGAGTCGGTCGTCTCCGTCGGGACACGGACCCGCGGGAACCTGCTGGTGCCCGCAGACTCGTCGTCGCGGCGGAGCCCTCTTCACTCAGTCTGGCGGAACGACCACGAGGCCACGACCGCTCCGCCCCGTCAGTCGGTGGACCGGCGCCTGCCGCGCTGGCGGCGCGGGTACGGCAGGAGCCGCGGTGAGCGTTTGGCGGCCACGTCACTCTTCGGCGAAGTGGACGGCTTCTACAGCGCCGGCACCAACCACATCAACACCGTGCCGAAGTCCTGCCCCCGGTCCGGAGCGAGCCGCGCCCGGCCGGGCCGCCCGCCGCCGCCCCCGGCCGGCCCGGCTCACTCCGCCCGTAGCGCCTGCGCCGTCCGCGTCCGCGCCGCCCACCCCGCCGGCAGCAGCGCGCCCGCCACCGCGATCAGCACCCCGGCCAGCGCCAGCGACCCCAGCAGCACGGGGCCGTACACGTCCATGTGCGCCGGCGGGATCGTGGCGGCGACGGCCCGGCCCATCTCCGGCATGACCCAGCCGTGCAGGGCCACCCCGAGCGGTACGCCAACCGCCCCTGCGGCAAGGCCGATCGCGCCCACCGAGGTGAGTACCTGGACGACCGTCTGCCGGGGCGTCATCCCCAGCGCCTTGAACACCCCGAGGTCGCGCACCCGGTCCCGGGTGTCCAGCACCACGGTGTTGAGCACCCCCAGGCAGGCCACGGCCACCAGCATCAGCGTGAGCATCCCGATCAGGGCCTGCATCGCGCGGATCACGCTCGACTTGCCCGGCCCCGCGGCCTCGGCTCGCGCGCCCAGCGGCTTCAACTCTGCGTTCAGGGCCTCGACATAGCGACCGGCGTCCGTCCCGGGGGCCAGCCGCACACTGAAGTCGCTCGGCAGGTACCGGCTCCCCAGACCCGCGACCGAATC
The DNA here is from genome assembly GCF_057834205.1 of Streptomyces sp. GL_148. Lineage (NCBI taxonomy): Bacteria > Bacillati > Actinomycetota > Actinomycetes > Kitasatosporales > Streptomycetaceae > Streptomyces > Streptomyces sp. GL_148. Next base: position 1,173,062 of record NZ_CM174396.1, read on the forward strand.
CACGTCCGTACGCAGCGCCATCCCCTGGTCGCCGAGGTCGAACACCTCCCCTACGATGCGCAGCCGGACGGTGCGCCCCTGCTCCGACAGAACCACGGTGCCCCCCAGTCGGATCCCCGTGGCCCGGAGGAAGCGGGTGGCGGCCACCGCCTCGCCCCGGGCGCCGAACCAGCGGCCGGACACCATCGTGTGGTCGGCGCCGGGCGCCTCGCCCTCGTACGCCACGAGGGGCGCGCCGCCCTTCAGGCCCGCCACCGACACCTGTGTCCTGGCGGTCCGGTACCAGGACGCGGTCCCGGGCCGGGCGCCGACCGCCTCGGTGACCGCCGCGGGGTCGGCGGGCGCCGGGGGCCTGCTCGCCGGTCCCTCACCGGGCCCGGCCAGCGAACGGACCGTCACCTCGCCGCCCCGGTCCGGGTCCCCGTCCTGCTGGACCGCGATGAGCGTGCTGCCCAGGCCCACCGCGAAGGTCACCGCGAGCGCGCCGAAGGTGACGGCCGCGGCCATCGTCGCCGAGCGCGCCGGGCGGGCGAACGGGCCCGCCAGCCCGAGGCTGACCGCACGCGGCAGCGGCAGCCGGCCCAGCAGGTGCCGCACCCGGCGTCCGCGCCCGCCCCCGGCGCCCCGGCCCATCGCGATCACCTGCGCGGTGCGCAGCCGGGCCGCCCGCAGCGCGGGCACCGAAGCCGTGACCGCCACCACTGCCAGGGCGCCGGCGGGCACCGCGAGGTCCACCCAGAGCGGGATGAGCACGGCCCCGGTCCCGTACGACTGGGCCACCTCCGCCATCAGCGGTACGGCAAGGCCGTTGCCCAGCGCCACGCCCGCCGCCGCGCCCGCCGCGGCGGGGATCAGCGCCTGGGCCACGTACGCCCGGCCCACTTGGAGCGGTGTGAAACCGAGCGACTTGAGGATGCCGATCCGCCGGGTCGCGGCGCCGACCGCGCCACTCACCACGATGCCGATGACCAGCACCGACATGGCCAGGCCCAGTACCGCGAACGCGGTCACGAAGGGGACGTAGGCCGCCGTGTTCTCCTGGGCGGCCTGCCGTATGTCGAGGTAGGACTGGGCGCCGGTGACGGCCTCCGGCGGCAGGGCCGCGGCGATCGCGTCGCGCACACGCCCGACGGCGGCAGCGTCGGCGGCGTCGGTGAGCCGGTACAGCATCTGGTGGCCCGCCCGCTCCCCGGCGAGGCGGCTCAGCTGCGCGGGCACGACCCAGGCGTCGGCGCTCTCGCCCACCGACTCGGCGACGCCGACCACCGTGAGCCGGGTGCCGCCGGTCTCCCCGGTGCCGCCGGTCTCCCCCGGCCCGCCGGTCTCCAGGCGCGTCCCGGTCCGCACCCCGGGCTGCCGCGAGCCGGCCTCCAGCACGATCTCACCGGGCGCGGTGGCCCACCGGCCCTCGACCAGCGCGACGCGGTCCACCTCGCCCCCGGCCGACGCCCGTCCCGCCACGGCCAGCGGCGGCGGCTGGAAGCCGGGCGGCGTGTCACCCTTCGGCCGGAAGCGTACGGAGGCGACGCCGAACGGCCCCGTCGCGGCCGCGACCCCGGGGAGCCGGGCGGTGTCCGCCAACTGCGCCGCGGTCACCGCGGAACCGTCGAACTGCACGGTGAGATGCGCCCCTTGCTGCCGGGCGAAGGCCCGGTCGAAGGGCGCCCGGGAGGCGACCAGCAGGCCGAGCGCGAGGACCGACGCGGCGACCGAGATGAGCGCGGTGAGGGCCATCACGGCGGTCTGCGCGCGCCGTCTCGCCACCCCCGCGCGCACCACCCGTCCCAGGGCTCCTGCGCGCCGCCGGCCGCTCCCGGGGGACGTACGTCGACCTCGTCCCCGGGCACCCGTCCCGCTCATCGCCGCACCGCCGCGACATCGCGCGCGATGCGCCCGTCGACGAGTTCGATGGTGCGGGTCGCGCACGCTTCGGCCAGCGCCAGGTCGTGCGTGACCAGCACGATCGTCTGCCCGTCGGCGTTCAGCTCCCGCAGCAGGTCGCGTACGTCGGCGCCGGACGCGCTGTCCAGCGCGCCCGTCGGCTCGTCGGCGAGGAGCAGCGCCGGACGGTTCATCAGCGCCCGTGCCACCGCCACGCGCTGGCGCTCACCGCCCGACAGCCGGCCGGGGAAGGCCTGGGCGTGCCGGTCGATGCCCAGGTGCGCCAGCAGTTCGGCGGCCCGCGCCGCGGCCTCGGTGCGGGGCACGCCGGACAGTTGGGCCGGAAGCAGCACGTTGTCCAGAACGGTGAGGTCGTCCAGGAGGTTGAAGAACTGGAAGACCATGCCGATCCGGGAGCGCCGGTACTTCGCGGACGCCGTTTCGGTCAGCCCGTCCACGCGCACCCCGTCGACGCTCACGCTGCCCTCGCTCGGCCGGTCCAGACCCGCGATCAGGTTGAGCAGCGTGGACTTGCCGCTGCCGGAGGGGCCGAGCACGGCGAGCGCCTCCCCCGCCCGCACCCGCAGGGTGAGCCCGGCCAGCACGGCCGGGCCCGCACCGTAGGTCTTGCTCACCTCGCGCACGTCGATGAGGTGGTTCTCGGTCATGGATCCTCCACGGTCCGTACGTCCTGCGGCAGCGCCCGGATCAGCTGCCCGGTCGCCTCCCCGACGCTAGGAGCGGGGCTCCCTGCGCCGCGTCGGTCGCGATACGGACCTTCGGTACCGTGTCCGGACGACGCCCCGCGGCGTCATCCCCGCGGTGTAGTCGGGAGGTGGACGCCACCGGTCCTCGCGGCTGATCCGCGGCCGCCCGCCGGTGGGCACACTGGTCCGATGCGCACAAGAGACGCCTTCGTCCACTGGGCCCGCGGACTGCGGCCTGCCGGCGCGCCGCCACGGCTGTCGCGCCCGTCGTGGGCGTTCGACGCGGTCGTCGCCCTGGTGCTCGCCGTGTACACGGTCATCGGCGAGCTCAACCGGTCGTACGTGGAGGTCCAGGCGGGGCCCGACGTCGCCGTGCCGCCCCCGGTACGGATACCGGGGCCGCCCGCCGTGCCGCATCCCGTACCGGTCGTCGAGCACACCCTGCCTCCCGCGGAGCCCTGGGAACTGCTGGTCGCCGTCCTGACCGCCCTGCCGCTGGTGATGCGCCGCCGGTACCCGCTGGCCGCCTACTGGGCCGTGATGGGCGCGACGCTGCTGCTGCACCGGGGAGCGGTCGCCGCGGACGCCACCACGGTCACGTTCGCCTCGGGCCTGATCGCGGCGTACAGCGCGGCGGTGTACAGCCCCCACCGCAAGGCCGTGGCGGGGTCCCTGCTTGCGGGAGCCGTGCTGTACGCGGTCTTCCCCCTGGTCCCCGATGTGGACAAGGGGCTGGTCCCCGTACTCGTCCTGCTCCCGGTCGGCCTCGCCGCGCACGGCATCCACACCTGGAGGCAGCGCGCCCGGGCCCTCCAGGAGGAGCAGCGTGCGGCGCTGCGGCGCGCTGTGGACCAGGAGCGGGCGCGGATCGCCCGGGAGCTGCACGACGTGGTCACCCACAACGTGAGCATGATGACCATTCAGGCCGGCGCCGCGCGCAAGGTGCTGGACACCGCCCCCGGCCAGGCCAGGGAGGCGCTGCTGGCGGTGGAGGCCGCCGGGCGGTCGGCGATGTCGGAACTGCGCCATGTGATGGGCCTGCTCACCATGACCTCCGACGGCCCCGACCCGGCCGCCGACGCGGACCTCGCGCCGCAGCCCGGTCTGGACCGGCTGCCGGAGCTGGCCGACCGGGTACGCGACAGCGGCGTGCCGGTGGAACTGACGGTGCGCGGCACCCCGGCGGAGCTCCCGGGGGGTGTGGACCTGGCCGCGTACCGGGTCGTGCAGGAGGCACTGACCAACACGCTCACGCATGCGGCGGGCGCCGCCGTGTCGGTCCTGGTGGAGTACGCGCCCGCGGAGCTGCGGGTGGAGGTGACCGACAGCGGCGGCCGCCCGCGTCCCCCGGGTCCGGGCGGCGGGCGCGGCCTGGCCGGTCTGCACGAACGACTGGCGCTCTACGGCGGTACCCTGCACGCGGGCCCCCGCCCCGGCGGAGGTTTCCGGGTCCGCGCCGTCATCCCGGTGGAGGGTTCGTGACCGAGGCACCGCGTGTGGTGATCGTCGACGACCAGGCGCTGGTCCGTACCGGCTTCCGGATGATCCTCGCCGCCGACGGCATCGAGGTGGTCGGCGAGGCCGCCGACGGCGAGGAGGCGGTCGCCGTGGTCCGGCGCACCCGGCCCGACGTCGTCCTGATGGACGTCCGGATGCCCGGCACCGACGGCCTGGAGGCCACGCGCCGCATCCTCGGGCACGAGGGCCCGGCGCCCCGGATCGTCATCCTCACGACCTATGACCTCGACCGGTACGTGTACGCCGCCCTCGGCGCAGGGGCGAGCGGCTTCCTGCTGAAGGACGTCACCCCCGAGCACTTGGCGGCCGCGGTCCGTCTGGTGCGCTCCGGCGACGCCCTGCTGGCACCGGCCATCACCCGCCGCCTGGTGGAGCGCTTCGCCTCCGCCGACGACCGGGCCGCTCCCCTGCACCGGGACCTGTCCGCGCTCACCCCGCGCGAGCTGGAGTTCCTCGAAGCCCTGGCCCTCGGTCTCAGCAACGCGGAGCTGGCGGGCCGCTTCCACGTCAGCGAGGCCACGGCCAAGACGCACGTCGCCCGCATCCTGGCCAAGCTCCGCCTCCGTGACCGCGCCCAGGCGGTGATCGCGGCCTACGAGACGGGCTTGGTCACCCCGGCAGCCCCGGGGAACACCCCTGCGCTGTGACCGCCGGCGGGAGCGGTGGTCAGAGCAGCGGCTCGGAGCAGCGGTTCGGAGCAGCGGTTCGGAGCAGCGGTTCGGAGCAGCGGTTCGGAGCAGCGGTTCGGAGCAGCGGTTCGGAGCAGCGGCCGGTGCTCACCGGGGTCACGCTCCGACGACGGGGTGCAGGGTCGTCTCGCCCGTCACCTCGATGCCCGTGCGCTCCCCGGGGCGGGCCGCGGCCGGGCTCGGGACCCGGACGTCGACCGGCTCGTCCATGCCGTCGACGGCGACGGTGACCATGGCGTCGTGGCCGTAGAAGCGGACGTCGGTCACCGTACCGCCGGCCAGGGCCGCGTCCGGGTCGGTCAGCCGGAGCTGCTCCGGGCGCAGCAGCACGACGCCCTCGCGGAGCCGGCCGGGCGGGTCCGCGAGGGGGATGCGGCCGAGCGCGGTGGCCGCGACGTCCCGGTCCGCGGTGGCGCAGACGAGTACCGCGTCACCGACGAAGGCGGCGACCCAGGGGTCGGCAGGACGGCTGTACACCTCGTGCGGTGTGGCGCACTGGGCCACGCGGCCGTCCCGGACGACGGCGACGAGGTCGGCCGTGGAGAGGGCTTCCTGCTGGTCGTGGGTGACCAGCAGCGCGGTGGCCCCGGTGGCGCGCAGGGCTGCCCGTACGTCGGCCCGTACGCCGGTGCGCAGCGCGGCGTCGAGGGCGTTGAACGGCTCGTCGAGGAGGACCAGGGCGGGCTGCGGTGCCAGGGCCCGGGCCAGCGCGATGCGCTGCTGCTGGCCGCCGGACAGCTCGTGCGGCATGCGCTCGCCGTAGCCGGCCAGGCCGACGAGTTCGAGCATTTCCTGCGTACGCTGCCGGCGGGCGGCCCGGTCCAGGCCGGTCAGGCCGAAGGCGACATTGCGGGCCACGCTCAAGTGCGGGAAGAGCGCGCCCTCTTGGGGCACGATGCCGATGCGGCGGCGTTCGGGCGGAAGGTGGACTCCGGGGCCGGTCAGCGTACGTCCGTCGAGGGTGACGGTGCCCGCGTCGGCGCGCAGGAAGCCCGCGATGATGCGCAGCATCGTGGTCTTGCCGCAGCCCGAGGGGCCGAGGACGGCGGTCAGCGCGCCTCCGGGGACGGTGAGGTCGAGACCGTCGAGGACCGGCGCCGCGCCGGGGCCGTACGCCTTGGCCAGTCCGGCGATCTGCAGGTCGGTCATGTGCGGTGCCTTCCGAGGAGGTAGGACGGGATGGCGGCCAGCAGGATCAGCGCCGCGGCGTAGGGCGCGGCGGCGGCGAAGGATCCGGTGCCGGTTTCCGTCCACAGGCGGGTGGCCAGGGTGTCCATTCCCGTGGGGCGCAGCAGGAGGGTGGCGGGGAGTTCCTTCATGCACACGACGAAGGTGAGCGCGGCTCCGGCGGCGACCCCGGGTGCGGCCAGCGGCACGGTCACCTCGCGCAGCACGCGCAGCGGGGAGCGGCCCAGCGAGCGGGCGACGTCCTCCAGGACGGGCGGGGACTGGAGCACGGCGGCGCGGGTCCCGGCGACGGCGACGGGCAGGAAGAGCACGGCGTACGCGCAGACCAGCAGCGGGAGTTCCTGGTAGACCGGCTCGGCGTAGCGGACCGCGAAGAAGACCAGGGACAGCGCGACGGTGATGCCCGGGAGCGCGTGGCCGGCGTACGCCGACTGCTCCAGCAGCCGGGCCGTCCGGCCGCGGTGGCGGGCCGCGATGACGCCGACCGGCAGGGCGAGCAGGGTGGTGAGGGCTGCTCCCGCGGCGGCGACCCCGAGGGTGGTGGCGGCCGTGTCGAAGAGAGTCGCCGGGTCCCAGGTCGCGGAGTTCCCGACGGCCAGCCAGTAGCCGAGGGTGGCCAGCGGGGTGAGGACGGCGACGGCGGTGACCGCCGCGCACCAGGCCAGCGCGGGTAGCCGCCAGTGGCCCAGCGCCGCGGGAGCGGCGGGGCGCGCGGTGCCGCCGCCCGTTCGCGCGTGGCCGGCCCGGCCGCGGGTCCGTGCCTCGGCGGCGACCAGGGCGATCGTCATCACGACGAGGACGAGGCTGAGGGCGGCCGCCGGGGTGCGGTCGAAGCTGGCCCGGTAGGAGGTGTAGATGCCGCGGGTGAAGGTGTCGTACCGCATCAGCGATACGGCGCCGAAGTCGGAGAACACGTACAGCGCGACGAGTACCGCCCCGCCGGCGGCCGCGGGCCGCAGCTGCGGCAGCGTCACCCGCAGGAAGGTCTTCAGCGGTCCGTGGCCGAGCGAGCGGGCGACCTCCTCCTGCGCCGGGTCGGTGCCGCGCAGTGCGGCGGTGACGGGGAGGTAGACGTACGGGAAGCTGACCAGTGTCAGGGCGAGGGCCGACCCGGTGAAGCCGGCCAGTTCCGGGAAGGCGGACAGCCAGGCGAACGCGGCCACGTAGCTCGGTACGGCCAGCGGCAGGGTCACCAGCACCGACCAGGCGCGGGCTCCGGGCAGGTCGGTCCGTACGGTCAGCCACGCCAGCGAGACGCCCAGGACCAGGCAGGCCGAGACGACCACGGCGGCCAGTCCGATGCTGCGGCCGAGCAGTTGGGCGGTGCGCTCGTCGGCGATGACCTCCCAGGCGAAGGCCGGGCCGCGCTCCAGGGAGCGGACCGCGAGGTAGCCGAGCGGCAGCAGGGCGAACACCGCGGCGACGGCCGCGGGGACGAGCAGGATGGCGGGTGGCCGGTGTCCGCCGCGCCACCGCCCGGTCGGCGCGGTGGCGCCGTCCGGGCGGTGGGCAGTGGCGGGATCCGTCGGCGCGACGGGATCCGTGGAGTGCATGGGGGGTCAGACCATCCCGGCTTCCTGGAGCATCTTCAGGGTTTCCTGAAGCGATTCCAGCTTCCCGAGGTCGATCTTCGGGGCATCCAGGGTGGCCAGCGGCGGAAGGCCCTTGACCGTGCTGGTCACGCCGGCGGCGAGCGGGTACTCCTTGGTGTCCTCGGCGAAGTACTTCTGCGCCTTCTCCGAGAGCAGGAAGTCGACGGCCTTCTGGGCGACCGGGGCCTGGTCGGTTCCCTTGACGATGGCGACACCGGCGGTGTTGACGAGGCCGCCCGGGTCACCGGCGGGAAGGAAGTGGATCTTCGCCTTGACCTTGTCCTCGCCCTTCTCGGCGACCTGCTCGTACCAGTAGTAGTGGTTGACCAGTCCGAGGGAGACCTCGCCCTTGCCGACCGCCTCCAGCACCTTGAGGTTGTTGTCGTACACCTTGGGCTCGTTGGCTTTCAGGCCCTTCAGCCAGGTGCGGGTGGCGTCGTCGCCCTCCAGGACGCGCATGCCGGTGACGAACGCCTGGAAGGAGGCGTTGGTCGGGACGTAGCCGACCTTCCCCTTCCACTCCGGCTTGACCAGATCGTGGACGGTGTCAGGGACCTTGGCCACCTGTCCGGGGTTGTAAGCGAGGACGCGGACCCGACCGGACGTGCCCACCCAGTCGCCGCCGCCGCCGCGGAAGCCGGGGTCCACCTTGTCGAGGGAGGCCTGCGGAAGCTTCTCCAGCAGGCCCTTGGTGGACAGGGCTCCGAGGGCGCCCGCGTCCTGGGAGAAGAACAGCCCGGCCTTGGTCTTGCCGCCCTCTTCCTGGATCTGGGCGGCGAGTTCGGCGCTCTCGCCGTAGCGGACGGCGACCGTGGTGCCGACGGCCTTCTCCAGCTCGTCGAGGAGCGGCTTGACCAGCTTCTCGTTGCGCCCCGAGTAGATGACGAGCCCCGCGTCGTCCTCGTCTACGCCGCAGGCCGCGACGGCGGGGAGGAGAAGTGCCGCCGCGAAGAGCGCGGTCAGGCGTCGGACCAGGGGGCGTCGCATGGAAAGCCTTCCTACAAGGGCAGCAGAAACCGGGTAGCACCCCATAAGTAAGGTAAAGCTAACCTAAAGGTCAAGAGTGACGCACACAACAATTCGACCGCGCCCGCGCATCGGCGAAGCCGACCTTACCGTTTATTTTCCTGTGGATCTTCCATGAGCCATCTGTGACTTTCCTGTGACTATCGGGCGAGGTAAGGCATTCCTAAGATGCGCCCGTGACAGTCCTTCCCGACCTACTCCCCGGCACCGCGTCGGTCCCGTTCGCCCTCGGCCTCGCCGCGCACGGCGACCGGACCGCCGTCATCACGGCCGACGGCCCGGTCAGCTATGCCGAGTTGGCCGCGCGCGTGGACAGGGCGGCCCGCCGTCTCGGCAGGGAACGCCGTCTCGTCCTGCTGGTCGGTTCCAACACCGTCGACGCCCTCGTCATCCACCTCGCCGCCCTCGCGGCCGGGCACCCCGTCCTCCTGGTGCCGGGCGACCACCCCGAAGCCGTCCAGTCCCTGATCGACGCGTACGACCCGGACATCGTGGCCCGCTCCGCGGGCGGGGACATGCTGCTCGACGAGCGGCGCGAGGTCTCGGCGCACGAGCTGCACCCCGACCTCGCCCTGCTGCTCAGCACCTCGGGCTCGACCGGATCGCCGAAGCTCGTCCGGCTGTCGCACGAGAACCTCCAGGCCAACGCGGAGTCCATCGCGCAGTACCTGGACGTCCGGGACACCGACCGCGCCGCGACCACCCTGCCGCTGCACTACTGCTACGGCCTGTCCGTCGTACACAGCCACCTCCTGCGCGGCGCCGGACTGATCCTGACCGACCTGTCGGTCGCCGACACCTGCTTCTGGGAGCTGTTCAAAGCCGCCCGGGGGACGTCCCTCGCCGGGGTCCCGTACACCTTCGACCTGCTCGACCGGGTCGGCTTCGCCGCCATGGAACTGCCCCACCTGCGCTACGTCACCCAGGCCGGCGGCCGCCTGGCGCCCGACCGGGTCCGGCGGTACGCCGCGCTCGGCCGCGCCGCCGGCTGGCAGCTCTTCGTGATGTACGGCCAGACCGAGGCCACGGCCCGCATGGGCTACCTGCCGCCACACCTCGCGGAATCCCGCCCCGAGGCGGTGGGAATCCCGATCCCCGGCGGCTCCTTCCGCCTCCGGCCGCTGCCCGGCGGCGGCGACAGCGCCGACGGCCCCGACCGCTCCGACGGCCCGGACCGCTCAGACCGCCCCGACCGCCCCGACGAGAACACCGGCGAACTGGTCTACTCGGGCCCCAACGTCATGCTCGGCTACGCCGGTTCCCCCGACGACCTCGCGCTGGGCCGGACCGTGCACGAGCTCCGCACCGGCGACATCGCGCGCCGCTCGCCCGACGGGCTGTACGAGATCGTCGGCCGGCGCAGCCGGTTCGCGAAGATCCTCGGCCTGCGCATCGACCCCACGCAGGTCGAGGCGATGCTCGCCCGGCACGGCGTCACGGCCCTGTGCACCGGCGACGACGAGGCACTGCGCATCGCGGCCGTCGGCGGCCACGACCTGGAAGCCCGCCGGATAGCCAGGCGGGTGGCCGACGACTGCGGTCTGCCGGCCCGCGCCGTCCACGTCCGGATCCTGACCGACCTCCCCCGCCTCCCCACGGGCAAGCCCGACTACCGGGCAGTGCGCGAACTGACCCGTCAGGCGCCCGGCATCGCCGCCGCCGACACCGCCGCCGGCCCCGCGGCCACACCGGACGGGGCCCCCGAAAGCCTGCGCCTGCTCTACGCGCGGGTCCTCGACCGCTCGGACGTGACCGACGACAGCTCCTTCGTCAGCCTGGGCGGCGATTCGCTCTCGTACGTGGAGATGTCGATCCAGCTCGAAGAGCGGCTCGGTCACCTGCCGGCCGGCTGGCACACGACACCGATCCGGGACCTCAGGCCGCCCGTGCACGCGGAAACCTCCCGCAGGCGGACCCTGGAGACGAGCGTCGCGCTCCGCGCGCTGGCGATCTTCTGCATCGTCGGCTCGCACATCCAGGTGTTCGGCATCAAGGGCGGAGCGCACATCCTGCTCGCGGTCGCCGGATACAACTTCGCCCGCTTCCACCTCACTTCTGCCGAACGGCGCGTACGCGTACGCCGGGGCTGGACCAGCCTCGCCCGCGTCGCGCTGCCGAGCATGGCCTGGATCGGGGTGATCCTGCTCCTCAACGACGATTACACGCTCGCCAATCTCTTCCTGCTCGACAGCGTCATGGGTCCCGACGGCCTCAAGACCGGTATGCACTTCTGGTTCATCGAGGCCCTCGTCTACATCCTGATCGCCGCCGTCGGCCTCCTGAGCCTGCCCGCGGTGGACCGGGCGGAACGCCGGTTCCCGTACGCCCTGCCCCTGGCTCTCGCGGGCCTGGGACTCCTCACCCGCTACGACCTCGTCGGCCTGCCGGAGCGCGAGCAGATCCCCGACGCCATCACGGTCTTCTGGCTGTTCACGCTCGGCTGGGCGGCGGGGAAGGCCGCCACCGTGCGACAGCGCCTCCTGGTCACCCTCGCGGCCCTGGCCACCGTGCCGGGCTTCTTCCCCGGCGACCCCGGGCGCGAGGCGATCATCGTCGCCGGATTCGTGCTGCTGGTGTGGGTGCCCAGCCTCCCCAGCCGGGAGCGCCTCAACCAATTGGCCGGCCTCCTCGCGACCAGCTCCCTCTACATCTACCTGACCCACTGGCAGATCTTCCCGCTCATCGACGGGTTCTCCCGGCACGTGGCGTTCCTCGCCTCGCTCCTCTTCGGCATCGCCTACGCGGCCGGCGTCGCCCGGCTGATGAGAGGCGTGTCCGCGCGGACGAAAGCCCTCACGGGGAGGGGCAGGTGAGCCCGCCCCTCCCCGTGACTCAGTGAGCGTGACCGTCGTTGTGAGACGTCGCCGACGGAGCGGGCTTTACGGTCCGCGAGGCGCCGGGGGCGGGCGCCGCCGGGCTCGCCGGGGCGGTGGCGGCAGGGGCGTGGTCGTCCGCCGCGGGTTCTTCCGCAGTGCCGTGGCTGTGACCGCCGCCGGGCGCGCTCTCCATGGAGGCCGCGACTTCCCGCAGGCCCATGAAGGCGAGTGCGGCGGTGACGAGAACGGCCAGGCCCACGAGGCTGAAGATCCGGCGCGCCGGGGTGTCGGCGTCCTTGATCACGTAGGCGACGAAGGAGACGACGAGTCCTGCGGGGACCAGGACGGCGCCTCGGGCGGGGAAGTCGTCGAAGTGCTGAAGGCCGCCGCTGAGCATGCCGATGCCGAAGGACAGCAGCAGCGAGGCGCCCATCACCAGCAGCAGACGGGGCAGCCCGGGACGCTCCCTGGTGAGCACGAACTCGTTGAGCACGGTCGCGGCGAGGAAGACGAGGGCGCCGTACACGGCGATGCGGGTGTAGCGGTCGGGGTCGAGCGGGTGGTGGACGACCGCGCCGCTGATGAGGCCGGCGCCGACGAAGTAGCCGACGTAGCCGAGGTACCGGGCGGTCAGGGACCGCCTGCGGGCCGCGCCGGCGTGGTGCTTGCGCCGGGCGGCGCGTCCCGTGGCGGGAGAGTCCTGTGAGGTGTCCGCGGTCCGGGTGCCGAGGAGCTGGGGCGAAGTCACGTACGAGTTCCTTTGGTGCTGCGTGCATGGCTCATCACCCCGTCGACCAGGGGAGGTCGGGCGGGGTCTGCGATGAGAGTCGGGTATAGAACGGGGCAAAGCACCCGGTTCTATACCTGCTGCACCACGGAGCCGAGGACGCTTCGCAAGGGCGGAAGGCCGGACGGAACGGTCGGCGCCCACGAGCCCGGCCGCATCGAGGCGACGGCAGGGGACAGATCACCGAGGGGAACCAGCGGCGGCGCGGGCAGCTCCGCACCCTGTTCGGGATGACCGGAGACGCACGCCTCGGCGGGGTGACCGTGCCCGCCGTCGTCGTCATGCCCGCGGGGCGCCGGGGCGCCGTGAGGACCGGCGCCGTCGGCTCGGTCGGCCCCGATGGCATCGAGGTGCGCGACGGGGACGGCTCCGCGGGCGACGTGCGCCGAGGCACTGTCGGCTCCGGCGGCATGCGTGTAGAGGAAGGCGAACAACAGGGCGGCCAGCCACAGCAGTCGCAGCGCGCCCGCCGGACGGCGGGCCCGCTTCGCGCTGGATGCAGCTCGGGCCGTGATCATGTCAGGACCCTATCCGGCGGCCGGAATCGGCTGTGCGTCAGCCCCGTTGACACGAGGTGTACGGCCGTGGACACCTTCCCGACAGCACCGGCCGAACCCGGACATCAAGACTCCCCGAATGTGGCCCTATCCGGTCCTCACCCGGAGGGGAAGGCCCCGCCCCCGCCCCCGGTCGCGCGTGAGCCGCCGATGCGGTCGATGCCGCCGAAGGCGTTGACCTGGGCGGTGGGGACGTGGCTCTCGTCGGCCTCGCTGCCCCGTCCGAAGTGGTTCAGGAGCAGGTTGAGGAGGACGGCGACGAGACATCCCGCCGTGATGCCCGATCCCAGCACCATGGTCACGGGCGCGGGGAGCCGTTCGTAGAAGTCGGCCGAGGCGACGGGGAAGAGACCGAGGGCGAGGGTCACGGACACGATGATGCCGTTGTGTCCGGTGGCCAGGGAGGCCTTGGCCAGCGTCCGGATCCCGGCGACGGTGATCGAGCCGAAGAAGACGACCGCCGCCCCGCCGAGTACGGGCAGCGGCACGAGCGCGACGAGCGAGCCCAGGACCGGCACGAGGCCCATGAGGACCAGGATCGCTCCGCACAGGGTGACCGCGTACCGGCTGCGGATGCGACTGATCGCGACCAGGCCGACGTTCTGCGCGTAGGCGGTGCTCACGAAGGCGCCCAGGACTCCGCCCAGCGCGGTGCCCAGCCCCTGGGCGCGCAGGCTGCCCGCGATGATGCGGGCGTCGACCGGTCGGTCGACGACCGATCCCACGGCGATCAGGGAGGCGGTGGATTCCGTCATGGAGACGAGCATGACGACGAGCAGGGTGGCGATGACCGGCGCCTCGAACTGCGGGGCTCCGAAGGCGAACGGTTCGGGGAGCGCGAACAGCGGTGCCTGGGAGAGAGCTTGGAAGTCGACCTTGCCCATCGCCGCCGCGGCGGCCGTGCCGGCGATGAGGCCGAGCAGGATGGCCACCCGCTGCAGGAAGCGTCCGCTGAGGAGCCGGTGGAGGAGGAGCGTGAAGGCGAGGGTTCCGGCGGCGAGCGCGAGGTTGGAGGGTGAGCCGTAACCCGAGGACCCGGGGTCGCCGCCCCGGGCCCATTGCCCGGCCACCGGCAGCAGCGAAAGTCCGACCAGGGTGATGACGGAGCCGCTGACGACGGGCGGGAAGAAGCGCAGGAGCCGGCAGAAGGCCGGCGCCAGGAGGAAGCAGGCGATCCCGGCGACGAGCGTGGCGCCGAACACCAGGGGCAGGGTGTCCTGCCCCCGTGACACGGAAGCGGCCAGGACCGGGGAGACCACGGCGAAGGAGACGCCGTTGGTGACCGGCAGCCCGGCCCCCACACCCCACAAGCGCAGCGTCTGGGCGACGGTGGCCAGGCCTGCGACGACCAGGCTCGCGGCCAGCAGCACGGTGAGCTGCGCCGCGGTCAGGCCGAGGGCGCCGCCGATGATCAGCGGGGGCGCCGCGAGGCCCGCGTACATGCTGGCCACGTGCTGCAGGGCGGCGGGGACCATCCGCCGCATGGGCAGGACCTCGTCCGCGGGATGGACGGGGACGGGCCGGGTGGAGCGTTCGTGCGTGAAGAGCGTGGGCGAGCGCAAAAGGGACAGTCCCTCCGAGAGACCTCCCGGCCGGCGGGCGGCGGGGACGGTCGGGGTGGAGCACGGCCGGAAGAGCCGGGCAAGTGGACGGACTTGCCCGGAGGGATACGGAAATCGTGCCGGTTTCCCGGGTGGGGAGAGCGGCCAGATTCCTCATTGCGGAATTCACTTTCCACTGTGGACGAGTGCGACCCTACGAACCGGCCCCCCGGTCGTCAACTCCTCCAGGGGGGCGAATCGATTCCTTGGATTCTTTGGATGTACGCACAACGACCGTTGACCGGGCCCTTTCGGCGCGCGTCGACCGGCGCCCCGGGCGCCTGCGACATCCGCAGGCCTTGGCTGGGGCGCCCCGCCGCCCTACGGTGTGCGGCTATGCCATCCCAGAACGATCTCCACAGCCCGCCCGAGGGCGAAATATCCCCCTATCCCCCGCTGGACCCACGCCGCGCCGCTGCCGTGCGCGAGCAGCTCGGACTCACCCCCGGCCAGGTCGCCTGGGCCGTCTCGGCCTTCCAGGGACACCCGCTCCACCCCGACACGCTCCTGGCCTGGGAGCAGGGCACACAGGTACCGACGGATCATCAGATCAAGGCGCTGGCCGCCGCGTTGTGGTGTTCACCGGCCGATCTGCTCGGCGAACCGGCCACGCTCCTGCAGTGCCGGACGCTCCTCGGACTGACGGTGGAGCAGGCGGCCGTGGCGGTCGGCATGACCCGCGACCGCTACGCCGAGGCGGAACGCCGCAACCGCTGGCGCGGGTCGGGGCGGCAGACCCAGGCACTGTTCGAGGTGCTCCGTCCGCCACCCGCCTGCTTCGTCGGGGCGTCCGGCAGGACGGGCCAGTTGCGGGTGCTGCTGCGCGAGGCGGCCACCGGGTGGTGGCCGAACTACGTGCGACCCGTCGCGAAGATCGTGCCCGTGGAGCCGGCGGAGATCCAGCGCGCCCTGGAACAGCTCCACCTGGCCTACCAGCGCATCGACAACCACGGCCGGACCGGCGCCGCCGCCGAAGCGGTCGAGCGCGAGGCCCTGGCCTTCCTCGACCGGATCGACGAGCAGCTGTGGCAGCGGCTGCGCCCGCAGGGAGCCTGACCCCGACCGTCTCCCGGACATCAGCTCTTGACACGCTCCCCTCGGCGTGAGGCACTGGACCCACCCAGCCATACGGAAACTGCTTTCCGCATCGTGGACGATCCGTTCATGCAGTCTTCGGCAGGGCCGTCGGGGCTCGCTCACCCCACGGCACCCCGGTGCGGGCAACTCCCCCGTTCCCCGCTACTCAGGGCACCTCCATGCCCCCGGGCCCTCCTGTCGCCCGCTCGACTGCGTCATCGAACCAGTCCACACGGCCCCCGAGGCATCGGCCGCGCCCCAGCGCGCCCCTCCCCGGCGATCGCCGTGCCACAGCAGTCCTGGAGGTACCTTCCGTGTCGCCCACCGCCACACCCATCCCCGCCCCGGCCCCCGCGCCGGACCCGGCCACGCCCCCCGCCACGAAGCATCCGGTCGACCAGACCCTGCCGTTCGGAAAGCTCCTCGGCGCCGGCCTCCAGCACGTGGCGGCCATGTACGCCGGCGTCGTCGCCCCGCCCCTGGTCGTCGGCATCGGCGTGGGGCTGAGCCAGAGCGAGATCGCGTTCCTGATGAGCGCCAGCCTCTTCGCCGCCGGCATCGCCACCCTGCTGCAGACACTCGGCTTCTGGAACATCGGCGCGCGCCTCCCCTTCGTCAACGGCGTCTCCTTCGCCGGCGTGGCCCCGATGCTGGCCATCGCCAAGGCCGAGGGCCCCGATGACGCACTGCCCGTGATCTACGGCGCGGTGATCGTGGCCGGAGTGTTCGGCTTCCTGCTCGCCCCCTGGTTCTGCAAGCTCATCCGGTTCTTCCCGCCCGTCGTCACCGGCACCGTCATCACACTGATCGGCCTGTCCCTGCTGCCCGTCGCCTTCAACTGGGCCCAGGGCGGCAACCCGCGGGCCGCGGACTACGGAGACGTCAAGTACATCGGCCTCGCCGCGGCGACCCTGCTGATCACCGTGGTGCTTCGCAGGGTCCTCACCGGCTTCCTCAAGCAGATATCCGTCCTGCTCGGACTCGTCGCCGGCACCCTGATCGCCCTGCCCCTCGGCCTGGCCGACTTCAGCGCCGTCACCGACGCCGACATCGTCGGCTTTCCCACGCCCCTCCACTTCGGCGCTCCGCAGTTCGCCGTCGCCGCGATCATCTCCATGATGATCGTGATGATCGTCTCCATGACCGAGAGCACGGCCGACGTGATCGCCCTCGGCCAGATCGTCGACAAGCCCGCGGACGAGAAGACCCTCGCCGCCGCGCTGCGCGCGGACGGCCTGGGCACCGCACTGAGCCCGCTCTTCAACGGCTTCGCCGCCAGCGCCTTCGCGCAGAACGTCGGCTTGGTCGCCATCACCAAGGTCCGCAGCCGCTACGTCGTGGCCGCGAGCGGCGGCATCCTGATCCTGCTCGGCCTGTGCCCGTTCCTCGCTTCGGTCGTCTCCCTGGTGCCGCAGCCCGTCCTTGGCGGCGTCGGCCTCGCCCTATTCGGCACGGTGGCCGCCAGCGGCATCCAGACCCTGGCCCAAGCCGGCCTCGAACGCGGTGACAACGTCCTCATCGTCGCCATCAGCCTCGGCATCGGCGTGATCCCCATGGCCAGCGAGGGCTTCTACCACGGCTTCCCCGAGAGCATGCGCATCATCCTCGACTCCGGCATCAGCACCGGATGCGTCGCCGCGGTCCTCCTCAACCTCGTCTTCAACCACATCGGCCGCAGCGACAAGGACGACAACACCCCGGACAGGGAGCCCGGTTCCCCCGTGTCGGTGCACTGACGCCGCCTCGAGTCCTGGGTGAACGGCCCAGTTCGATGCGTTGCCCTTCGCGACCCCACATCAGGTCCGGCCGCAGCCGGACGGCGGGGCCAGCGGGGATGTGGTCTGTGCCATGGGGAACTCCTTCGTCCGGCTCGTCCGGCGGGGCGTCGATGCACCACGCCTCCCCCACCCTTGGTGCGGATCCGGTCGGCCGGACAGCCGAGTACGGCCGAACGGGCGAATGACGCTGACGGCTCGACAGATGACACAGAGTCATGATTGTGGCAATTGTGGTGAATTGTCAGATTGTGGGTTGTGCTGGACGCCAAGCAACACCGTCCAGGAACGGTGGATCGCTGTCCGACGTCGGCATCGACGACAAGTTCATCGACGACGTGAAGTCCGAGGTGAAGCCCGGAACCTCCGCACTGTTCCTGCTCTCCTCCGACGCCGTGGTCGAGCGGGTCCGCGGCTCCTTCCCGGGCGGGCAGGCGCAGCTGATCCGCTCCAACCTCTCCGGCGCGCAGGAGCAGCAGCTCCGCGAGGTCTTCGCGGCCTGAGAACCAGCAACCGATACGCCGCTGCGGCCCGGACCCGTGGGTCTTCTCCCCCGGTCCGGGCCGCAGCGGCGTGCGTGTTCGCCGGACCGGCCCTGGTGGGCTTCCTGTTCGGCATGGCCCTGACCATTGTCGTCCGGCAGACCGCGAAGCTCGTCGAGGTGCCGGGGAGCTGGCCCGCCACCCGCTCGGCGATCGCCTGGGCGCGCCGGGGGGTCCATCGCACCGTCGACGGGGCGGTCTCCGCAGGGGGGCCGGGCGGGCCGAACTCCCCCCGGATGCAGCTCATTAGTTTGCATGTCAGGTTTTACCCAGAAGTTCCGAAATGGGAAGGATTTCCATGAAGCGTCTCCCGATCACCGCGGCCCTGGGCGCGGCCGCGGCCCTGTTCCTCACCGCTTGCTCCTCGGACGACCCGAGCCCCAAGGCGCAGGCGACCCAGGCCGCCTCGGAGCTCTGCACCGGTCTCTCCACGCTGAAGGCGGACCAGGCCGAGCTGGCGGCGCTGGACCCGGCTTCCGCGACGAAGGACCAGGTCAAGGACGCCGTCGACGCGATCCAGAAGGACTGGGACAACGTCGCCTCTTCCCTGAAGGACCTGGAATCCGCGAAGAGGTCGGCGGTGGGTGCCGCCGCGGGCGACCTCAAGTCCGGCTTCGGGAACCTGCCGGGCGACACCACCGGATCCCAGGCCATGACCCAGCTGAAGCCCCAGATCCAGAAGTTCGACGAGACCCTCGTCGCGGCCTCGGTCGGCGTCACATGCCCCTGACCCCCCTGAGGATCCGCGGCGTCTGCGGCGCCCTGCTCGCGGTGGCGGTACTCGCCACGACGGCCGGCTGCTCCGACTCCGACGGCGAGGTGTCGACCGGGGTGTCCAAGGCGGCCTCGGCCGCCGCCTCCGTCCAGTCGCAGGCCGCCGACGCGGTCGACTCGGCCACCGCGGCCGCGAAGAAGCAGCTGGACGAGGTCAAGGACGGCGTCGACGCCAAGGACGCGGTGACGCTCGGCAGCGTCAGCACCGATGGCGACGGACTGTCCGCCGTGACCGTCACGGCCCGCAACACCGACGGCGGGGCGAAGTCCTTCGCCGTCCAGGTCGACTACAAGGACGCCTCCGGCAATCCGCTGGACACGATGGTCGTCACCGTCTCCGACGTGCCCGCCGGCCAGTCCAAGGACGGGACCGCGCGCAGCACCCACAAGCTCTCGGGCGAGGTGCGCGCGACCGTCGGCACCGCGCTCAGGTACTGACCCGGCTCACCGCACGACCGCTCTAGGCCGCGGCCGGCGCGGGCAGGGCCGGGAGGGCCGGCCCGGACAGCCAGGCCGTGAACAGGCCGTCCAGCGGTTCGAGCGCGTAGCGGGACGCGTGCGCGGTGAAGCCGGCCGTGGTGACCACGCCGTGGCGGTTCACGGTGGCCCACTCCCGCAGCATGCGGAAGAACGGGCCGTCCCCCAGTGCGCAGCGGATCGCGTGCACGGCGAGGCCGCCGCGCTCGTAGAGGCGGTCGTCGAACATCAGCTTGCGTCCCGGGTCGGCCAGCACGAGGTCCTGCGGCTGCCCGGACAGCAAGCGGTGTGCGGCGGCCGCCAGTTCGTGCGCGGTGCGGCAGCCGGAGCGCTCCGACCAGAGCCATTCCGCGTACTTGGCGAAGCCCTCGTTGAGCCAGATGTGCCGCCAGTCGGCGATGGTGACGCTGTTGCCGAACCACTGGTGCGCGAGCTCGTGGGCGATGAGCCGCTCGGAGCCCCGTACGCCGTCCAGGTGGTTGGCGCCGAACAGCGAGAGCCCCTGCGCCTCCACCGGCACGTCCAGTTCCTCGTCGGCGACGACCACCGCGTACTCGCCGAAGGGGTAGGGGCCGAACAGCTCCTCGAACAGCTGCATCATGGCGGGCTGGCGCGCGAAGTCGCGGGAGAAGCGGGGCAGCAGGTGCGCCGGTACGTGGGCGCTCTGCGGGACCCCGCCGAGCCCGGGGTCGCCGAGCAGCACCGTCTGGTACATGCCGATGGACAGGCCGACCAGGTAGGTGGAGGTCGGCGCCGGCTGCTCGTACACCCAGGTCGTCGTGGAGGCCCGGGTTGTCCGCGTGAGCAGGCGGCCGCCGGCCACCACGGTGTAGGCGGAGGGGGTGTTGACCGAGATCTGGTACGAGGCCTTGTCCGCGGGCCGGTCGTTGCACGGGTACCAGGAGGGCGCGCCGACCGGCTGGCTGGCCACCAGCGCGCCGTCGGTCAGTTCCTCCCAGCCGAGGCCGCCCCAGGGGCTGCGCACCGGTGTGGGGTTGCCCGCCCAGTGCACGTCCACGGTGAAGGCGGCGCCGGCGGGCAGCGGCTTGGGCGGCCGGATCCGGAGCTTGCCGCCCCGGTGGCTGTAGTGCGGCGCCCTGCCGTTGACCAGGACGCGGCCTATTTTGAACTCGGCCAGGTTGAGGTGGAACTCGGTGAGCGGCGCCCGCCCGGCGATCGCGCTGAGCCGGGCCGTCCCGGCGAGCCGGTTGGGGCCGGGACGGTACTCCAGAGCGAGTTCGTACCGGTGCACGCGGTAACGGGGGTCGCCGTTGGCCGGAAAGTACGGGTCCGATGCCGCTGTCTTCTGGCCGTTCACTGCCGCTTCCGCTCCCTGCGTTGTGCTCGTACGACGTGCTGGTGGTGCCGGGACCGTACGCCCGGGTCCGAACGCCCGGCCCCGCCCTTCAGGACCGCCACGCCTCGATCGGGTTGCCCAGCCAGCGGGTGTCGGCGGGAACGGATTCCCCAGCCATCACGAGGGAGGCCGGACCCAGTGTGCTGCGGGCCCCGACCGTGCTCCCGGGCAGGACGATTCCACCCGGGCCCAGGGTGGCGCCCTCACGGAGGACCACAGTATCCGTCCTCAAGATCCGGTCGTGGAAGAGGTGCGTCTGCAACACGCAGCCCCGGTTCACGCTGACCGCGTCGCCCAGGGTGACCAGGTCGGTCTCGGGCAGCCAGTAGCTCTCGCACCATACGCCGCGCCCGATCCGGGCACCGAGTCCGCGCAGCCACAGGGACAGCACCGGCGTCCCGGGCACCGAGCCGACCAGCCAGGGCACGGCCAGGACCTCGACGAAGGTGTCGGCCAGTTCGTTGCGCCACACGAAGCCGCTCCACAGCGGGTGCTCGCCCACCCGGTGGCGGCCCACCAGCAGCCACTTCGCGGCCGTCGCGACCACGCAAGCGGCCACCCCGGCGGCGAGCAGGACCGCTCCGGACAGCAGTGCGGTCCCCCACACGCCGGGCCCGTCCGCTCCGGCCAGCGCGCAGAACGCCGCCACGGTCACCACGGCCAGCGCGGTCGAGCAGAACACCGGGACGAGCCGGCACAGCTCCACCAGCCCGCGCGCCCACAGCAGCCGCGCGGGCGGATCGTAGGTGCGGCTCTGGTCGGAGTCTGCCGCTGACCTCGGCAGCCGGACCGGCGGCAGGCCCAGGTAGGAGCTGCCCTTCTTGGCCTTCTTCGGGGTGGCGGACAGGACGCCGACCAGCCCGTCGTCCGGCACGGAACGGCCCGGCGCGGTCATTCCGGAGTTGCCGAGGAAGGCCCGGCGACCGATCTCGGAGTGGCCGATCCGCAGCCAGCCGCCGCCCAGCTCGTAGGGGGCGGTCAGGGTGTCGTCGGCGAGGAACGCGCCCTCGCCGACGGTGGTGAGGCTCGGGAGCGCGAGCACCGTGGACACCTCGGCGCCCCGGCCGATCTTCATGCCGAGGAGCCGCAGCCACACCGGGGTGATCAGCCCGGCGTACAGGGGGAAGAGGGTCTCCCGGGAGAGGTCCATCAGCTGGGTGACCGTCCAGGCCTGCCAGCCGATCCTGCTGTGCGTCGGATGGGTTCCGGTGCGCAGCCCGAGGCTGAGGAGGCGTACGGAGACCAGGATCAGAGCTGCGTACGCGAATCCAAAGGCGAGCGCCCCCGGCACCACGGCGAGCAGCGCTCCGGCCAGGGCCCGGCCGATTCCGGCGTCGGCGGGCACGAAGCGGCCGGCCACGAGGAGGGCGGGCAGGGCGGCGAGCACGGGCAGGGAGGTGAGGCAGAAGCCGGCCGCCCCGTAGGCGGCGCGCCAGGGCAGACCGCGCGGCGGGCGCTCCTTGGGCCAGTTCCGCTTGGCCTTGCCGAGTTTGCCGGCGGGGGCTCCGGCCCAGCGCTGGCCGGTCGGGATCTGGCCGACCACGGCGGAGCCGGGGGCCACCTCGGCCCGCTTTCCGACGCGTGCGCCGGGGAAGAGGATGCTGCGGGTGCCGACCACGGCGCCCGCGCCGACCTTCACGGCGCCGATCTCCAGCCGGTCCCCGTCCAGCCAGTGGCCGGAGAGGTCCACCTCGGACTCCACGGCGCAGCCGCGGCCGAGCTTGAGCATGCCCGTGACGGGCGGCAGCGAGTGCAGGTCCACCTCGGGGCCGATCTTGGCGCCGAGCGCCCGCCCGTAGCGCTCCAGCCAGGAGCCGGTGAGCGAGGTCGCGCCGGAGTACTCGGCGAGCCGCTCGGCCGTCCACAGCCGCAGGTGAACGTTTCCGCCGCGCGGGTGGCGCCCCGCCTTCACCCCGCGGAGCAGCAGCCGGGCGCCGCCTGCCGCGATCGCGAGGCGGCCGGGCGGGCTGAAGAGCAGTGCGGCGCCGGCGGCGACGAGCCACCAGGAGGCGGCCGGCGCCCACGGATAGGCCCCGAACCAGTGCAGTACGTTGCCCAGGGCGAGCAGCGCCACCGTCCAGCGCAGGCCGACCAGGGTGAAGAGCGGAAGCAACAGCAGGGACTGGATCACCCTGGTCCGCACCGGCACGGGCGCGATGGTCCGGACGGTGCCGTCGTCCTGTGCGGACTTCTCCAGGTGCCGGGCCAGCTTTCGCAGGGTGGGCTGCTGGTAGATGTCGACGACGGCCGCGCTCGGGTAGCGGGTGCGCAGCCGGGTGGTGAGCTGGGCGGCGGCGAGGCTGCTGCCGCCGATCGCGAAGAAGTCGTCGGCGGCGCCGGTGACGGCCACGCCCAGGGTCTCGCTCCACTGCTCGGCGAGCCAGGCCTCGGTCCCGTAGAGCTGCTCGGTGGGGCCGCTGGTCTCCAGTTCCGGGAGCGGCCAGGGCAGGGCGTTCCGGTCCACCTTGCCGGAGGTGCGGGTGGGCAGCTCCTCCACTGGTGCGAGCAGCGGTACGAGGGCTGCGGGCAGCTCGGCGCGGAGCCGCGTGACGGCCGCCGCGTGGTCCCAGCCGTCCTGGGTGACCAGGTAGCCGACGAGGAGCTGGTTGCCGCTGCGCGCCGTGCGGACGGCGGCGGCCGCGCCGGCGACCCCGGGCAGGGCCTGGAGGGCGGCGTCCACCTCGCCGAGCTCGATCCGGCGGCCGCCGAGCTTGATCTGCTCGTCGCCGCGGCCCAGGAAGACCAGGCCCTCGGGTTCCGCGCGGACGAGGTCGCCGCTGCGGTAGGCGCGCTCCCAGCCGAGGGATTCCAGCGGGGCGTACTTCTCCGCGTCCTTCTCGGGGTCGAGGTAGCGGGCCAGGCCGACGCCGCCGATGACGAGCTGGCCGCTGCCGCCCATGGGGACCGGTTCGCCGGATTCGTCGACGACGGCCAGTTCCCAGCCGTTCAGCGGGAGGCCGATGCGGATCGGTTCCTCGCCGGTCAGGAGCGAGGCGCACGCGACGACGGTGGCTTCGGTGGGCCCGTAGGTGTTCCAGACCTCGCGGCCCTCGGTGACCAGGCGCTGGGTGAGCTCGGGCGGGCAGGCCTCGCCGCCGAAGATCAGCAGCCGGACCTCGTTGAGGGTCTCGGGCTCCCACAGGGCGGCCAGGGTCGGCACCGTGGAGACCACGGTGATCTCCTGCTCGGCCAGCCAGGGGCCGAGGTCGGCGCCGCTGCGGACCTGGGAGCGGGGGACGGGCACGAGGCAGGCGCCGTAGCGCCAGGCCAGCCACATCTCCTCGCAGGAGGCGTCGAAGGCTACGGACAGTCCCGCCATGACCCGGTCGCCGGGGCCGATCGGCTCCTCGGTGAGGAACAGCGCGGCCTCGGCGTCCACGAAGGCGGCGGCGCTGCGGTGGCTGACGGCCACGCCCTTGGGCTTGCCGGTGGAGCCGGAGGTGAAGATGATCCAGGCGTCGTGTTCGGGGCCGGGGCGGGCGGCGGGGGCGCCTGCGGGGCCGGCGCCCTTGCCCGGCGCGGCGACCTCGATGCGCTGGCCGGCGCCCAGGACTGCCCGGACCCCGGCCTCGCCGAAGACCAGGTCGGCCCGCTCGTCCGGGTCCTCGGCGTCCACGGGCACGTAGGCGGCGCCCGCCGCGAGGACGGCCAGGATGCCCGCGTACAGCTCGTTGGTCCCGGACGGGACGCGTACGCCGACCCGGTCGCCGAGCCCCACCCCGGCCGCCGCGAGGGCCTGACGGCGGCGCTCCACCTCGACGGCGAGCGCCCGGTAGGTCAGCCGGGTGGCCCCGTCGTCCAGGGCGAGTTCGTCGGGGTGGGCCCGTACGGAGGCCTCGAAGACGTCGACGAGGGTGCGCGTGGGGGCGGCGGGTCCGGCGGAGAACAGGGCCGACTTGCCGGACTCCTCGTGTCCCTCCCCGGCGTCGGGCGCGGGCCCTTCGCCGAGCCCGGTCCCGTCGTCGAGCAGAGTGACTTCACCGTGCTCTGGTGTGGCTGCCATCGGCCCTCGCGTCGTGTTCCCGGAAGCCTCCGGGTCGCCGGGCGGAGCCCGGGTCTGCCCAGGTTGTTCCGGTCCAGCGCCAAACAACCCACCAGTCTAGTGCGACATCAAGAATTTTCTGGTTCAAGCCTTGCGCATGGCCGGGAAGGGACGGTAAAAGCAGCGCGCCGCGGACCGGAAACCCGGTCCGCGGCGCCGACTCACCGGGGGCGGTGGCCTCAGCGGCCGGCGAGGAGCTCGAGCGTGTCGATGACCCGGTTCGAGAAGCCCCACTCGTTGTCGTACCAGGCGACCACCTTGATGTGGCGGCCTTCGACGCGGGTGAGGGCCGAGTCGAAGATCGACGAGGCGGGGTTGCCCGTGATGTCCGAGGACACGAGCGGGTCCTCGGAGTACTCCAGCACTCCGGCGAGCGGCCCTTCGGCGGCGGCGCGGTAGGCGGACAGGACGTCCTCGCGGGTCACGTCGCGGGCGACGGTGGTGTTCAGTTCGACGATCGACCCCACCGGAACCGGGACGCGGATCGAGTCGCCGGAGAGCTTGCCGTCCAGGTTCGGCAGGACCAGGCCGATGGCCTTGGCGGCGCCCGTCGTGGTGGGCACGATGTTCACGGCGGCGGCGCGGGCGCGCCGCGGGTCGCGGTGCGGACCGTCCTGCAGGTTCTGCTCCTGCGTGTAGGCGTGCACCGTGGTCATGAAGCCGTGCTCGATGCCCGCGAGTTCGTCGAGGACGGCGGCCAGCGGCGCGAGCGCGTTGGTCGTGCACGAGGCGTTGGAGACGATCGTGTGCAGGGCCGGATCGTAGGAGTCGCTGTTCACCCCGTACGCGAGCGTGATGTCGGCCCCGTCCGCCGGCGCGCTGACGAGCACCCGCTTGGCTCCCGCGTCGATGTGGGCGCGGGCGGCCTTGGCGGTGGCGAACCGGCCGGTGGCCTCCAGCACGATGTCCACGCCGAGCTCGGCCCAGGGCAGTTGCGCCGGCTCGCGCTCGGCGAGCACCTTGATGCGGCGGCCGTCGACGACGAGGACGTCACCGTCCACGGTCACCGGCCGGCCGAGTCGGCCGGAGGTGGTGTCGTAGGCGAGCAGCCGCGCGAGGGTGGCGGGTTCGGTGAGGTCGTTGACCGCGACGACGTCGAGCGTGCTGTCGCGTTCGAGCAGCGCGCGGAGCACGTTGCGTCCGATGCGGCCGAATCCGTTGATGGCGATGCGAGTCATGGTGTCTCCCTGTTCCCTGTCCCTTGGGTTCGTCACCAGGTTCGCGGGTCGGCGGCGCCTGCGACAGCGGCGCGATCGCCACGGTCCGCAAGGATCGCGCCACGCGCCGGCGGGGGCTGCGCACTGGCCGGCAGCGGCTCTGCACTGCCCGGCGGAGGCTGCGCACTGGCCGGCGGCAGCTGCGCGCCGTCCCCCGTCACTCGCCCCGGGCGAAGGTGCGCCGGTACTCGCTCGGCGTGGTCCGCAGGATGTGCTGGAAGTGCAGCCGCAGGTTCGCGCCGGTGCCCAGGCCCACGTCCGCGGCGATCTGCTCCACGCTCCGCTCCGAGCGCTCCAGCAGTTCGCGTGCCACGTCGATGCGGGCGCGCATCACCCACTGCATCGGCGTGTACCCGGTGTCCTCGGCGAACCGCCGCGAGAACGTGCGCGGGGACACCGCCGCGTGCCGGGCGAGCACCTCCAGGGTGAGGGGTTCGCCGAGCCGGTGCAGCGCCCACTCGCGGGTGGCGGCGAAGCGCGGGCCGAGCGGCTCCGGCACGCTGCGCGGTACGTACTGCGCCTGGCCGCCGCTGCGGTAGGGGGCCGCGACCAGCCGCCGGGCGGTGTGGTTCGAGGCGGCCACCCCGAGGTCACTGCGCAGGACGTGCAGGCAAAGGTCGATGCCCGAGGCGGCTCCGGCCGAGGTCAGTACGGAGCCCTCGTCGACGAACAGGACGTTCTCGTCGACCCGGACGAGCGGCCACTTCGCGGCGAGCGCCCGGGCGTAGTGCCAGTGGGTGGTGGCCCGCTTGCCGTCGAGCAGGCCCGTGGCGGCGAGCGCGAAGGCTCCCGTCGAGATGGCCGCGAGCCGCGCGCCCCGTTCGTGGGCGGCGATCAGCGCGTCGACGACGGCCCGCGGCGGGTCCTCGCGGTCGGGGAACCGGTAGCCGGGGACGAAGACGGTGTCGGCCCAGGCGAGGGCTTCGAGGCCGTGGGCGACGGAGTACGACAGGCCGTCACCGCCGGTCACCAGCCCCGGGGCGGCGCCGCACACGCGGACCTCGTAGGGCATGCTCGCGCGGGTCGTGAACACCTGCGCGGGGATGCCGACGTCGAGGGGTTTCGCCCCTTCGAGGACGAGGACGGCGACGTGGTGGGGGCGGGAGGCTGGCACCGCGACATGCTTCCGAAGGGGCGGGAGGCTTGTCAAGCACCACGGTTAGTAAACCTTCCGATTGAGATAACCACCTATCAGTTGGTCCAGACCTGTTGACGGCGGTCCTTCCGGAGGATTAGGTTCCCGGCCACGAAGCGGATACGAAGCCGATACGAAGCGGATACGACGTCAACTCCCCACGCCCGCCCGGCCGCAGGGCCCCCACCCACGGGCCCGCCGCCCCGTCCCCACGCGTCCCCGGCGGGCCGCACGTCCCCGCTTCGCGCTCCACGCCGTCCCCCCATTCCCACTGGAGGCACTTCCTTGCGTACCCCAAACCGAACGCGTACCCGGCTGGCCTGCGCCCTCGGCGCCACCCTGCTCGGCGCGGCCGCGGTGCTGACCTCTCCCGGGGCGGCCTTCGGCGCCAACATCCTCTCGAACGGCGACTTCGAGTCCGGCACCACGGCCGGCTGGACCTGTTCGGGCGGGCTGGGCTCCGTGGTCGGCTCACCGGTGCACGGCGGGAGCAAGGCCCTGGCCGGCGCGGCCAGTGCGAGCGACAACGCCAAGTGCGTCCAGACCGTCGCCGTGCAGCCCAACACCAGCTACACGCTCTCCGCCTGGGTCCGCGGCAGCTACGTCTACCTCGGGGTCACCGGCGGCGCCTCCACCTGGACCCCCTCGGCCGCGACCTACACCAAGCTGACCGTCGCCTTCACCACCGGCGCCTCCCAGACGAGCGCCGAGGTCTACCTCAACGGCTGGTACGGACAGGGCACTTACCACGCCGACGACATCACCCTGGACGGCCCCGGCGGCGCCGTCGACACCCAGGCGCCCTCCGTGCCCGGCAGCCTCGCCGCCACCGGCAAGACCTCCACCACGGCCTCTCTGTCCTGGACCGCGTCCACCGACAACGTCGGCGTCAACGGCTACGACGTCTACCGGGGCGGTGCGTTGGTCGCCACGTCGGGCACCACCAGCGCGACCGTCACGGGCCTGACCCCCAGCACCGCCTACGCGTTCACCGTGCGCGCCCGCGACGCCGCGGGGAACACCTCGGCCGCCTCGAACACGGTCAACGTCACCACCGACACCGGGACCACGCCGCCGACCGGCTTCAAGCAGGCCGCGCCGTACCTCTACCTCGGCTGGGGCAACCCGCCGAGCCCGACCACCGTGATGAACGCGACCGGCACCAAGTGGTTCACCATGGCGTTCATCCTCTCCTCCGGCGGCTGCAACCCGTCCTGGGACGGTCAGCGCCCGCTGACCGGCGGCGTGGACCAGAGCACCATCGCCTCGATCCGCGCTGCGGGCGGCGACATCGTGCCCTCCATCGGCGGCTGGCAGGGCAACAAGCTCGGCCCCAACTGCTCCAGCGCCGAGGCCCTGGCCGGCGCGTACCAGAAGGTCATCGACGCCTACGGGCTCAAGGCCATCGACGTGGACATCGAGAACACCGACGAGTTCGAGAACGCGGTGGTCCAGGACCGCATCCTGGGCGCGCTCAAGATCGTCAAGCAGAACAACCCCGGCCTGAAGACCATCCTGACCTTCGGTACCTCCACCACCGGCCCGACCAGCTGGGGCAACCGCCTGATCGAGCAGTCCAAGGCGCTGAACACCGGCATCGACGTCTTCACGATCATGCCGTTCGACTTCGGCAACGCCTCGACGGACATGTACGCCAGCACCGTCAGCGCCACCGAGGGCCTCAAGGCCAAGCTGAAGTCCGTCTACGGCTGGGACGACGCGACCGCGTACTCCCACATCGGCATCTCGGGCATGAACGGCATCAGCGACACCCAGGAGACCACCACCGTCCAGAACTGGACCGACATCCGCAACTGGGCCAACTCCCACCACATCGCGCGCCTCGCCTTCTGGTCGGTGAACCGCGACCGCGGCTGCCCCGGCGGCGGCCTGCAGGAGACCTGCTCCGGCATCGCCCAGAGCGACTGGCAGTTCACCTCCATCACGGCCGGCTTCACCGGCTGACCGTCCGCCCCGTACCGGTGGGGGCCGTCGCGCACTCGCGGCGGCCCCCACCCGTGGGCGCGACGTGCGGGCCGGATGCGGGCGTGCCACGCTGACTGAACCCTGCGTACCGCATTCACGCGACCGGGTGACGCCTCCGGAGCCCGCCGCCGAGACGAACGGGGCTCGCCGTGCCAAGAGGAACGCACCCCCGGTCCCTGCGGCGGCGTACGGCCGCCGGATGCGCGGCCCTCCTGCTCGTGGTCCTGACCGCGGGCACGGCCGCCGGAGCGACGCCGACGCCCACGCCCACGCCCACGCCCACGCCGGCACCCTCCCGCACGCACGGCTCCGACCCGCTCGACCCCCGGATCACGGAGATCATGCGAAAGCCGGGGTACCGCAACGCCCAGTGGGGCCTCCTCCAGGTCGACCCGGACACCGGGCGGACCGTCCACAGCCGGTTCCCCGACCAGCTCTTCATCCCCGGGTCCACCGCCAAGCTGTTCAGCGTCTCCGGTGCCTGGCACGCCCTCGGTCCCGACCACCGCTTCGTGACACCGCTCTACGCGGTCGGCGAGCGGCGCGGTACGACCCTGACCGGCGATCTCGCCCTGGTCGCCCAAGGCGATCTGACCCTGGGCGGCAGGACCCGCCCCGACGGTACGGTCGCCTTCACCGACCTCGACCACACCTACGCCGACGACGTCCCCGGTGCCACCCTCACCCCGCAGAACCCGCTCGCCGGCATCGACCTCCTCGCGCGCCAGGTGCGTGACTCCGGCATCACCCGCGTCGACGGGAACGTGATCGTCGACGACCGGCTCTTCGCGCCCGAGCCGGTCCTGATCCCCACCCCGACCCCGCTGATCGTCAACGACAACCTCATCGACCTGACGACCACCCCCGGGGACCGCGCCGACGCTCCCGCCCGGCTGGACTGGCGGCCGAAGGTCGCCCCGTACCGGGTCACCTCGACGGTGAAGACCGTGGCGGCGGGCAAGCCGACGGCCGTCACGGTCACGACCTCGGACGACGGCACCCGCATCCGGCTGTCCGGCACGATCGCGGCGGGCGCCGCACCGGTGCTGAAGGTCTCCCCCATCTCCGACCCGGCGGCCTTCGGCCGGACCGCGCTGATCGAGGCCCTCGAACGGGCCGGGGTGGACGTGACCGCCGATCCGGCGGGCGGGAACCCGGTGGACCGGCTGCCCGCCGGCTACGAGGGCCGGGCGCGAGTGGCCGCGTACACCTCACCGCCCTTCGCCGACTACGCCAAGCTCATCCTCAAGGTCAGCCACAACCTGGGCGCCAACCTCGGCATGTGCCTGATGGCGGTCACCACCGGCAGCCGCGCGTGCATGGACGGCTTCCCCGTCCTGGCCTCCTTCCTGGACGGGGCCAAGGTGGACCGCGCCCAGGTGCAGCTCCTGGACGGGCGGGGCGGCAACCCCGTCGACCGGTCCACGCCGCAGGCGGAGATCCAGATGCTGACGTACTGGCTGCGCTCCCCCGAGGCGCGCCGCTTCCGCGAGGCCCTGCCGATCCTCGGGGTCGACGGCCTGCTGGCCGAGAACTGCCGCGACTGCCCGGCGCGCGGGAAGGTGTTCGCCAAGACCGGCGCCGCCGTCGGGCTGGACGCCCTGAACGACAGGCTGGGCATCGGCGCCATCACCATCGCCGGCTACCTGGACAAGGGCGACGGCCGCTTCGACGTGTTCTACGCCGGCGTCACCGGCGCCTCGACCCCGACGACCGACCCGAGCGGCATCCTCGACATCGCCGACGACGTCGCCATGATCGCCGCCCACCTCCAGGAGGCGGCCGCACGCCCGGCGCCGGGGCAGCCCTGATCCCGGCACCTGTCAAGTAACGAACAGTCGGGTCTACGGCTCCGCACCGCCTCCGGGCAGGGTGGTGGAAAGCGGCCGTCCTGCGCAGAGCAGGCGCGACGCGCCATCCGGACGGAAGGCGGGCCCGCCATGACCGACATCGCCACCATCGGACTCGGCCGCCGCATTCCCGCTCCCGGTTTGCGGAGCGCGGCGCGAACGCCGGGAGCATCGCAGACGCCCGCGGCACCGAAGGCCCCGAGCTGCTGGACCAGCGCATCGGCGAGGTACTCGCCCTACTCGACGCGGCGGACCGCACGCCGCTGGCGGCCGTAGGCCCGCGACGGCGTGGCGGGCCCTGGACGCGCTCCCGGCCCCCGTCCACGCGCACCCGGACACGTGACCGCACTGCGTTGGTGCTCCTTGCCGCGCCGGATCATGCTTGTCAGTGGAGCCCCTGGCCAGCGAAGGCGAGATGAGCGGCGATGGAGCAAGTTCCCACCCCACCCGGTGAGCGGCCGGCCGGGACGACGCACGCCTCCCCGGCGGCGGCGTACACGGCCACGGCCACCGTCAGCGAGCAGGGCATCGTGACCGGGTGGAGCGAGGACGCCCGCCGGCTGCTCGGCTACGCGCCCGCGGAGGTCCTGGGGCGGTCCGCCGCGTACCTGCTCGCGGACCGGTCCGCCGGGTCCGCCGGGTCCGACGGGTCCGCCAGGTCCGACGGACCCGGAGGTACGGGCACTGACGCGCCGCCGGTCGCCCCCGGGCAGTCGCGGTGGAGCGGCACCGTCCCGCTGCGCCACCGGGACGGCCGCCGACTGGACGCGGGACTGCTCGCGCACCGCAGGGCGGCCGCCGACGGGGCGGCCGAGTGGTTCGTCGTGTCCGCCGTGGCGGGGGCGCCCGATGCGTCCTGGGACGGACCCCTGGGCGAATGGGCCTTCGACCGGTCCCCCTGCGTCCTGGCGGTCTTCGACGGGGACCTGCGGCTGGTGCGGGCGAACGCGGGCATGCACCGCGCGCTCTCCCTCACGGAGGCCGAGATGCGCGGGCTGCGCCTGTCGGAGATCTCCCCCGACCCGGTGGGCGAGGAGACCGAGCGGGGAATGCGCCGGGTGCTGGAGACGGGCGAGCCGCAGTCCGTGGACGGCTTCGTCCGGCCGCCCGGGGGCGCGGCGCACGGCTGGGTGACCTCGCTGGCTCCCGTACCGGGTCCGGACGGCCGGGTACGGGCCGTGTACCTGAGCGCACAGGAGAGCCCCACGGGTGACGCCGCCCCGCGCCAGGCGCTCCCGCCGGACCTTGACGCAGCCCGCATCGGCCCCGCCCCGGACAGTGCCCGCACCGCGCTGGAACTCGCCGACGGGGCCGTCCCCCGGCTCGCCGACTTCGCGGTCGTCGACCTCCTGGAACCCTCCCCGCGCGATGAGGGCCCGGCCCGGAGTCCCGGGACGGGGGCGCTCACGGTGTCCCGCAGCGCCGTACGGTCGGTCCTCGGCGCGAGCCAGGAGTCCCGGTTCGCGGTCGGGGAAACAGCC
The DNA here is from genome assembly GCF_057834205.1 of Streptomyces sp. GL_148. Classification (NCBI taxonomy): domain Bacteria; kingdom Bacillati; phylum Actinomycetota; class Actinomycetes; order Kitasatosporales; family Streptomycetaceae; genus Streptomyces; species Streptomyces sp. GL_148. The sequence continues at coordinate 1,205,137 of NZ_CM174396.1, forward strand.
GTCTACCCGGCGATGTCGCCCCCCGTGGAGTGCCTGGCCGCAGGGCGGGGCGCCGTGTACGGAGCCGCCGACCCGGCCGTCGTCCGGTGGGCTGCGCAGGATCCCGGGGCCGGCTGGATCAGCGAGTACGGAACCCATTCGATGATGCTGGTGCCGCTGCGCGACGGCGGGACCACCGTCGGCCTGGCCCTCTTCAGCCGTCACCAAGGCCGGGAGCCCTTCGACCCGGAGGACCTGCGGCTGGCCGAGGAGCTCGCGGCCAGGGCGGCCACCGGCATCCACCGTGCGCGCCGGACCGTGCGGGAGCACACCAGCACCATGACGCTGCAGCGCAGCCTGCTCCCGCACACGCTGCCCGTGCAGTCGGCGCTGGAGATCGCCTCCCGCTACCTGCCCGCCGGCGGCGAGGCCGGTGTGGGCGGCGACTGGTTCGACGTGATCCCGCTGTCCGGAGCCCGGGTGGCTCTGGTCGTGGGCGATGTCGTCGGCCACGGCATGCGCGCCTCCGCCACCATGGGCCGGCTGCGCACCGCGGTGCGCACGCTGGCGGACGTCGACCTGCCGCCCGACGAGCTGCTCACCCACCTCGACGACCTGATCATCCACTTGTCGGGGGACGAGTCGGGCGGGGAGACGGCCGGGGGCATCGGCACCACCTGCCTCTACGTGGTGTACGACCCGGTGACCCGCCGGTGCACCGCCGCCCGGGCCGGTCATCCCCCGCCCGCCGTGGTCTCCCCCGAGGGTTCCGCGTACCTCCTCGACGTCCCGGCGGGGCCGCCGCTGGGCCTGGGGGGTCTGCCCTTCGAGACCGTCGAGGTCGAACTTCCCGAGGGCAGCCTCCTCGCGCTGTACACCGACGGCCTCCTGCAGGCCCGGGACCACGACATCGACCAGGCCCTGGACAGCCTGCTCGCGGCCCTGGTCCGGCCCGCCTCCACCCTGGACACCGTCTGCGACCGGGTGCTGACGGCTCTGCTGACCCACCGCCCCGACGACGACGTGGCCCTGCTCGTGGCCCGGACCCGGGCCCTGCACACCGACAAGGTCGCGGTCTGGGACCTGCCCTCCGACCCCTCCTTCGTCGGGCAGGCCCGCCGCAACGCCACCGACCAGCTGACGGTCTGGGGGCTCGACGAGGCTGCCTTCGTCACCGAGCTCGTGGTCAGCGAGCTGGTCACCAACGCCATCCGCTATGGCGAGGCGCCCGTGCAGCTCCGGCTGATCCACGAGGGCTCGACGCTGATCTGCGAGGTCTCGGACGCGAGCGGTACCGCCCCGCACATGCGCCGCGCCCGGATCTTCGACGAGGGAGGGCGCGGCCTGCTGCTGGTCGCGCAGCTCACCCAGCGCTGGGGGACCCGGCACACCCTGTTCGGCAAGACCATCTGGGCCGAGCAGTCCCTCGTCGAGCTCTGAGGCCTTCCCGGGACCTTCTCCCCTTCCCTGTGACACGCCCGTGACAGACGACGGACAGGTCGATGAACTTCCCCCGACATGCTCTTTAACACGGACATACATTCACATTCGTGGACATGTCCTCTGCTTTCAAAGGTGCGAGCAGCCGTGATGACTGAGCCCAAGCGGAGGAAGTCCCATGAGCCTCACCCTGGTCGCGCCGCACACCGAAGCCGAAGCCCCCGCAGCCGCCCTCGCCCCGCGCGAGCAGGAGGCGCTGCGCCACATCGCCGCCGGGTGCACCTACGTGCAGACGGCCCGCTCCATGGGACTCTCCAAGCACACCGTCGACGCCTACCTGCGCCGCATCCGCGCCAAGCTGGGCATCAACACCACGGCGGAAATGACCCGCCTGGCCGTTTCCCTGGGACTGTGAACACCGGCCGGGCCCAGTCCGGGGGCTCCCTGGACTCCCCCGGCTCCCCGGGCGGTGTCCCGCTCGCCGGATCCCCGGGCTGCGGGGCCGTCCGCCGGGCAGGTGCGGTGGCGGTGGCGGCACGCAGCGCCGCCACGAATTCCAGGCAGGAGTCGTAGCGGTCCTCCGGGACCTTCGCCAGAGCCTTCGCCAGTACGCCGTCGGCCGCCGGCGGGACATCGGGCCGCTTCTCCGTGAGGGGAGGCGGCTCGTCGTACTGGTGCGCCCACAGCAGCGCGGGGGCGTCGTCCCGGACGAAGGGCGGCTCGCCGGCGAGGGACTCGTAGACGACACAGCCGAGGCTGTACACGTCGCACCGGCCGTCCACCGGGCGCCCCGAGATCTGTTCCGGCGCCACGTAGTCGATCGTGCCGACGAACTCCCCCGCCGAGGTGAACCCGGTCAGCGCCAGCGACTTCTTCGTCAGTCCGAAGTCCGTGAGGTAGACGTGCTCCGGGTGGTCGCTGTCCGTGCCCTCGGCGACCAGGATGTTGGCGGGTTTGACGTCCCGGTGCACCAGATCGTGCTCGTGGGCGGCGTCGAGCGCGGATGCCACCTGGCCGGCGATGCGCAGTGCGGTCGCCACGGGCAGCGGTCCCTCCCGGTCCAGCAGGGCCCGCAGGTCCGGCCCGACGACGTACCGCATGGCGATGTAGAGGACCCCGTCGGTCTCCCCGGCTTCGAAGACGGGGACGATGTGCGGGTGGTCGATCCTCGCGGCGACCCGGGATTCGTGGGCGAAGCGGCGCCGGAAGACCTCGTCCCGGACGCGCTCCGGGGCGACCAGCTTGAGCGCGACCGTACGGTCCAGGCGCAGGTCCTTCGCCTGGTAGACGACGGCCATCCCGCCCCGGCCGATGATGCGCTCGATCCGGTAGCCGGCGATCTGCCTCCCGATCAGGCCGGAGGCCCGTCCCGTATATAGGCCCTGGTTCGCTGCCGTGCCCATCAGGCGCCTCCCTCGGCAAGTCTATCCAGTGATCCACACGCACGCCCGTGGGGCGAGCAGCGCCGCCATCGTGGCCACGGCCTTGTGCGGCGACGGTTCCCGGCTGTCGCCGCAGCGGGTGCCGGTGCTCCCGGCGGGTCAGACGACGCGGCGGCTGCGGTACGCGACCACCGAGACCCAGAGGAGCGCCGTGACGGCTCCGACGGCCAGGGTCAGGGTGCCGGCCCGGCCGCCGCCCATGGCCCAGCCGTTGCCGATCAGGAGGGCGGTACCGGCGACCCGGGAGGCGACCGCGTACGGGCGGTTCCCGGCGCGGCCGAAGTGCCGGCCCAGGACGTAGCAGGCGGCGATCAGCGAGGTGAAGGTGACCGACCCGGCGGCGAAGTGGGCGTAGCTGTGCCAGGTGAGGGTGGCGGTCTCCGCGGAGGGGGCTCCCAGGGGGAAGCCGTCGATCGGATCCATGACGAAGGCCCCCGCGGCGATCATGCCGATGCCGGCGGTCCGGACCAGCCGTGGCGCCCAGGTGCCTCCCGGGGTACCGCGCAGGGCCCGGCGCAGGCCGGTCGCCCCGAGGGCGAGGAGGGCTCCGGCGAGCAGGAAGTTGGTGATCTGGAGCCAGCCGAGGCTGCCGTTGCTCAGCGCGCTCAGCGGGTGGCGGGTGATGTCGAAGCCCTGGCGGGTCGCGGCCTGGGTCAGGGAGACCAGCGCCCACAGCGGCGAGGCCACGACCGCGCAGGTGAGCAGGGAGCGGGTGGCGGCGGAGGAAGAGGAGGAGGAGCGGGTGGCGGAGGAGACGGTGGCGGTGGGGGTCCGGGTGCTCATGGCGGGTACCTCTCGGGTTCGTCGTAGGCGGCTCTCGTTCGGTTCTCGCTGACACGTCGAATCAGAAAAGTGACAGGGAACGGCCGCGTTCCCTGTCACATCGCCCGTTCGACGTGTAAGCAAGGTGCGGGCAGCAGCTCGGCACCATGAGACGAGGAGTCCCCATGCGCTACCTGATGACGACGAAGCCTTCCGACACCGCCCCCGACGAGCGGCTGTACACCGAAATGGGCAAGTTCATCGAGGAGCTGACGGCGGCCGGCGTCCTGCTGGCCACGGGCGGCCTGGAACCGGGCGGCATCCTGGTGGCCTCCGCCGGCGAGGAGATCACCGTGACGGACGGGCCGTTCGCCGAGGCCAAGGAGGCCGTGGCCGGTTTCGCCCTGATCGAGGTCCGGTCCAGGGAAGAGGCGATCGAGCTGGCCCGCCGCTTCCGCAGGATCGTCGGTGACGGCGAGAGCGTGGTCCAGCAGGTCTTCGGCCCCTGATCCGTGCCGGACACCTCGCGGACGATCGACGCGGTCTGGAAGCTCGAATCGGCCAGGATCATCGCCACGCTCACGCGCATGGTGCACGATGTCGGCCTGGCCGAGGAGCTGGCCCAGGACGCGCTCGTCGCCGCGCTCGAGCAGTGGCCGGGCGCCGGGGTCCCGGACAACCCCGGCGCCTGGCTGACGACCACGGCCAAACGGCGGGCGGTCGACCACATCCGGCGCTCCCGGCTGCTGACGGACAAGCAGGAACAGCTCGCCCACGAGCTGGAGGAGCGGCAGGAACCCGAACAGGACGACGTCCTGCGGCTGATGTTCCTCTCCTGCCACCCCGTGCTGCCGGCCGAGGCCCGTGCGGCGCTCACCCTGCGGCTGCTGGGCGGCCTGACGGCCGAGGAGATCGCACGGGCCTTCCTCGTCACGGCGAGCGCCGTCACCCGGCGCATCGCCGCGGCCAAGCGCACGCTGGCCGAGCACCACGTGCCCTTCGACCTGCCGGAGGAGACGGAGCTGCCCGAGCGGCTGTCCTCGGTCCTGGAGGTCGTCTACCTGATCTTCAACGAGGGCTACTCGGCCACCTCCGGCGACGATCTGATGCGGCCCGGACTCTGCCTCGAAGCGCTCCGGCTGGGGCGGCTGCTGGCCGAGCTGGCCCCCCGGGAGGCCGAGGTGCACGCCCTGGTCGCGCTGATGGAGATCCAGGCCTCCCGCTCGGCTGCGCGCACCGGCCCCTCGGGCGAGCCCGTCCAGCTCCACGAGCAGAACCGGGGGCGCTGGGACCAGTTGCTCGTCCGCCGCGGCTTCACCGCGATGCTGCGCGCGCGGGAGGCCGGCGGGGCCCCCGGCCCGTACATGCTGCAAGCGGCGATCGCCGTGTGCCACGCGCAGGCACGCACCGCCGAGGAGACCGACTGGGCGCAGATCGCGGCCCTGTACGGGGCCTTGGCGCGGCTGCTGCCGACGGCGGTGGTCCAGCTCAACCGGGCGGTGGCGCTCGGGATGGCGCACGGGCCGCAGGCAGGCCTCGACCTGGCGGACTCCCTGGTCGCCGATCCCGTGCTCCGCGACTACCACCTCCTGCCCAGCGTCCGGGGAGACCTGCTGCTGCGCCTGGACCGCGGCCCGGAGGCGCGGACGGAGTTCCTCCGGGCCGCGGCCCTCGCCAGGAACGCCGCCGAGCGCGCCTTCCTGCTCCGGCGCGCACAGGAGGTCCCCGCCACCGGCGGCCCGGCCGGTCCCGCACCGGGTCCGGTCCTCGGCCGGGCCGCGGAGGGCTTCCTGGGCCGGGCGGATCTGGACGCGGCGACGGTCCGCTCGTACGGGCAGACCCTGCGGCGGCTGCGCCTGGACCTCGGCGACGGCACGCCGCTGTCCGGCCTGACGTCCGAGGAGGTGGCACGGGCGTGCACGGCCGCCTGGGGCGCTGAGGCGGCCAGGACCTGGAACCGGCACCGCGCGGCCGTACGCTCCTTCGGCGCCTGGGCCGGCCTGGACGGGCTCGCGGCCGGGCTGGAGCGGCGCACCGAGTCCCGCCCCCGGGCGTCCGCGCTGGGCCCCGCGCAGCTCGACGACCTGTGGAGCGATCCCGAAGTGGCGCTGCGGGAAAAGACGTTGTGGCGGCTCCTGCACGAATCGGCTGCGGGGGTGAAGGCCGCCTTGTCCCTGAACGTGGAGGACCTGGATCTGGAGGACCGCCGGGCCCGCGCGGGCCGCACGTGGGTGAGCTGGCGCTCCGGTACGGCCGGGCTCCTGCCCCTGCTGCTGGCCGGCCGGACCCGGGGCCCGGTGTTCCTCTCCGACCGGCGGCCCGGACCGGCCCGGACCCCCGGGCCCACCGATCTGTGCCCGGACACGGGCCGGCGCCGCCTGTCCTACGAGCGGGCCGAGCACCTCTTCAAGGAGGCCACCAAGCCCCTGGACCCGGCGCACGAGGGCTACACCCTGCGCCGCCTCAAACCCGGTCCGAAAGAGACGCCCTAGCCCTCGTCCGCCAGCAGAGTGAGGATCTGAGCGAGTCGTGCGCGTACGGCTTCGTCGGTGATGGTCCCGTCCGCGGCGACCGTGCTGCGGTCCACGGGGATCCGTGCGCACGCCGCGTCCCTGATGTCGGCGCCGGTGTAGCCGAGCACGGTCCGCAGCGTGGCCTCCGCGCCCTGGCCGCGCCCCGGGGCCGCCGCGTTCACCCAGGCGACGGGCTTGTCGCAGATCTCGGTGCCGCCGACCGTCCAGTCCAGCAGGTTCTTGAAGGAACCGGGCAGGGTGCCGGCGTACTCCGGGGTGCAGATCAGCACCCCGGCCGCCCCGGCGATCGCCGCGCGCAGGCCGGCCACGGGACCGGGCAGCGGATCGGCGTCTTCGTCGGGGTTGAAGTGCGGGAGGTCCGCCAGCCCCTCGTAGAGGACCGTTCGCACCCGGGAGGGGGCCGCGGCCTGCGCGGTGCGCAGGACGGTCTCGTTGGAGGAGCCGGCCCGCAGGCTTCCCGACAGCAAGAGGATCACAGGCGGCGTAGGCATGTGCACCAATGTAGTGATCCGTCACAGGACGGAGCCGCCGGGGTCAGCCGAAGCGGCCCTGGACGTAGTCCGAGGTGCGCGGATCCGCGGGGGTGGAGAACATGGCAGCCGTGGGTCCGTGTTCCACGATCTGGCCGGGCGTGCCCTGTTCCGCGAGGAAGAAGGCGCACTGGTCGGAAACCCGGGCCGCCTGCTGCATGTTGTGCGTCACGATCACGATGGTGACCTCGTCGGCCAGCTCGCGGACGGTCTCCTCGATGCGGCGCGTGGAGGTGGGGTCCAGGGCCGAGCAGGGTTCGTCCATCAGCAGGATCCGCGGCCGGACCGCGAGGGAGCGGGCGATGCACAGGCGCTGCTGCTGGCCGCCGGAGAGCGCGCCGCCCGGCTGGCGGAGCCGGTCCTGGACCTCCTTCCACAGCCCGGCCTTGGTCAGGCACTCCTCCACCAGCGCGTCCTTCTCGGCCCCCGAGGCGCGGGTGCCCGTCAGCTTGAGGCCCGCCGTGACGTTGTCGTAGACCGACATCGCCGGGAAGGGGTTCGGCTTCTGGAAGACCATGCCGATCCGCCGGCGGGCGTCGGTGAGGCGCCGGCCGCGGGCGTAGACGTCCTCTCCGTCGAGCAGGACCTCGCCGGCCAGTTCGGCGCCCGGGATCAGCTCGTGCATCCGGTTCAGGATCCGCAGGAAGGTGGACTTTCCGCAGCCCGAGGGGCCGATCAGGGCCGTGACCTGGCCGCCGGGCATCGTCAGGGAGACGCGGTTCAGGACCTTGCGGCCACCGAACCACGCCGAGATGTCGCGGGCGTCGAGGGTGGACGCCCCTGTTGCGGGGAGCGCCGGGAGGGGGATCGTCTGCGTCGTCATCACGGCCTCGTTCACAGGAGGTTGGGCAGGAGGAGGGCGGCCTGGTCGGCGACCGCCAGGCCGAGGGCCGCCAGTACGGGGAAGCCGACCAGCCAGGTGTGCGCGCGGCCCCAGCGGATCCGCGCCCAGGCCAGGGCCGCCGCGGCGAGCAGCAGCCCCTGCGCCCACAGGACCAGCGGGAACCAGGCCGAGGTCTGGCTCCCGAGCGGTGCCTCGTCCGCGGCCAGCCGCCCCGGGGTGCGGCCGCCGGACTGCTGGACGGGGGTGGCGAGTTCGGCGTCGACGTGCACCACGCCGTGCGGCATGTACGGGGTGCCGTCCGCGGTCATGAGCGTGAGCAGGGCCGCACCGCCGGTCGGCCGGGCCGGCTGCGGGTCGCCCGCGCGGCGGACGCCCAGCACCTTGTACGTGTGCTCGCCCTGGCCGGTGACGACCAGGAAGGTCTCCCCGCGCGCCAGGTCCGCGATGTGGGCGAAGGGGCCGCCGTAGCCCGCCTGGCGGCCCATGAGGATGCTCGTGCCGGGCTGGCCGGGCAGGACCGTGTCGCGCCGGTGGCCTGGCCCGGAGGCCAGTACCCCGGAGGTGGTCGCCTCGCGGACCACTTCGCGCAGCCCGATCTGCGGGATCTCCAGCAGGGCGACGGGGGTACCGGGCGCGGTCGGGCCGAGCGGCGCGGTGGCGTTGGCGAGCTGTTCCCGCAGCTGTGCGTACCCCACCCGGCGGTCCCGTTCGTGGCGGAGGTGTCCGAGCGGGCCCACTTCCGCGACGAAGCCGAGGAGCAGGGCGCCCAGGATGGCCAGGGCCGCGCCGGTGGCCCACAGGCCGGGTGGGCCCGTACGCCCCGCCGGGGCCTCGGGGGCTCCGGCGGGGTCGGGGCGCACGTCCACCGGCGGGGTGGAGGTGGCTGTCATCGTGTCTTCTCCGAATGCGGATGCGGATGCGGATGCTGCGGGGGTGCGGCGGGTGCGGCGGATCCGGTCAGTTGCCCGAGAAGGTCAGCAGGCCGCGGCGGCGGGCCCACCAGACGAACGCTCCGCCGGTGATCACGAGGCCCGCGCTCAGCAGGCCGAGCGTGGTGGCGTTGGCGCCGGTGTTGGCCAGGCCTCCGCCAGGTCCGCCGGAGCCGCCGGCGGCTCCGCCCGAGACGTTGGTGGAGACGCCCACGCTGCCGCCGCTCGTGGTCGTACCCGCGGAGGCCGACGCGGACGGAGAGGGCGTCTCGGACGGGGTGGGAGTGGGGGACGCCGACTCCGAGGGGGTCGGCGTCGGGGTCGGGGTGGGCGTCGCGGTCGGAGTGGGGGTCGGCGTGGGCGTCGCGGTCGGGGTCGGGGTGGGCGTGGGCGTGGGGGTGGGCGTCGGGTTCCCCGTCCCCGGGTCCGTCGTCGTGTACTCGGTGTTGGAGGTGAACCACAGGGAGGCTTCGAACTTCCCGTAGATCTCCGAGAGGAAGGCCTTGCGGCACACGACCGTCAGGTCATAGCGGCCTTCCAGGGTGGCGAAGCCGGCCTGGTTCGCGTAGTCCCGCATGGTCATCGTGAGCGGGATGCTGATGCCGCCCGACTCCACGGTCGGGTAGGTGGTGATGGGCGAGTTGCCGACCACGTTGAGGCCCTCGGCCGGGAAGCCCTTGCCGGTCACCGTCATCATGATGTTCGTGGCGGGCTCCGGGCAGGCGGCCGACGTGGTCACGTCGACGCTGCTGCCGTCGTTGCCGGTGGCCGGGTTGATCTTCGCCGAGCCGGCCGGGGCGGCGTGGGCCGCCGTCGGCACGGTCAGGGCCAGACCCACGAGGGCGGCGGCGGCCGCGGTCGCGGCGCCTGCCGCGAATCGCCGGCTGGGGCGGGTGAACTGCACGATGGACTCCTTCTTGGCGTTCTGGCGTTGGTTCGTAGGGGAGGTGACGCGCCGGCGGGCCGACGCGGCGGCCGCGGCCCGGGCCAGGCGCCTGCGGCGCCACACCCACAGCCCGCCCCCGGTGATCACGAGGACCATCGCGAGCAGCGCCCACGGGACCGTCCACAGCGACACCGATCGGGTCAGGGACGGAAGCTTGGGGTCCACGCCGTCGCGGGCGGCGACCGGCTGGACGGAGACGACGGCGGAGGACCTCAGCACCTGGGCCACCCCGTCGGCCTTGGCGGTGATCGTCAGCGAGGTGCCCGGCAGCAGGTCGCCCAGGTCCTTGACCCCGTTCGCGGTGACGGAGGTGCCGAACAGGCCGTTGACGCGTACGGCCTGGCGGGCGCCGAGCCGCACGTTGCCGGTGTTGCTCAGGGTGTACGTGACGGTCGCCGAGCCCTCCGAGAAGGGGTTCGCGGATCCTTCGTACGAGGCGGTGACCTGCTGGACTTCCAGGCGCGGGGTGAGGGTCCCGGCGGCGCGTACGTAGACGCGGGCGCCGACCCGCTGGTCGAGCCTGACCTTGTTGCCCTGGGCGTCCTGGGCTCCGGCGGCGAGCGAGGCGACGATGCCGCCGGTGTGGTCCCCGGGGGTGACCTCGCGGGGGACGGTGACGGTGAAGGGCACGATGACGTTGCCCTTGGCCGGGACGGTCACCTTGTCCTTGTCCAGCTTGATCCAGCTGCCCGCGTCCTTCGGGGCCTGGCCTGCCGGGAGCAGGTCGAAGCCGCCGTCGACGGTGTTGACCGCGTCGCTCGCGTAGACGGCGAGGGTGAGCGGCTGCTCGCCGTAGTTCCAGATGGCGATCTGGTCGCGCGTCGTGGCTCCGCCGGTGACCCCGTAGGAGAAGTGGGGCCGGGCGTCGGGCCCCTTCGGCCCGGCGGGCTGCACGCCGAAGGTGGACTTGCGGTCCTCCCCGGGAGCGGCCGGGGCCGAGGCCGCGGCCTGTGCCGGTGCGACGAAGACCAGCGCGAGCAGTGCGAGCAGGAGGGCGAGGAGCGGGGCGGCCGGGGCCGGCGGGCCGGGGCGGCGGCCGCGCCGGGTGGCGGGGGCGGTGGGGTTCATGGCTCGGGCGTCCGATCCGGAGAAGGGCTGCGGCGGGCCGGCGGGCGGCGGCTGCGGCGGGCGGGCGGGCAGTGCGAGGGGGCTGCGGCGGGAAGGCCGGGGCGGGCAGCCGCGGCGGCTGCGACGGATCCAGACGTCAGGGGCGGGCCGGAGCGGGGCCGCGGGACTGCGCGGGCCCGCTCCGGCCCGGAGCTCACGCCTGGATCAGATGGCGGTGAGCGTGAGGGTGGCGGAGTACGTACCGGCCACCGTGGAGGTCGGGACGTTCAGCGCGAGGTCGGCGCCGACGTGCGCGGTGCCGAGACCGGTGCCGTTGGCGAGCGTGCGGGCGGACTTGAGGCCCGCCGTGCCCGCGTCACCGGTGGCCACGCCGTTCGCGGCGGGGACGGCGGAACCGGCCGTCACCGTCTGCGCGGGCGCCTTGTCGGCGAGCTTCGGGGTCCAGCCCAGGTTCTGGCCGTTGATGGCGTGGGTGGCACCGTCGGAGAAGTCGGTGACCTGGCCGCTGACGGTCCAGCCCGGGTTGCCGGCGCGGGTGTCGGTGAGGGTGACCGGGTTGATGGAACCGGCCGTGGTCAGCAGGTCCCCGTCGGCGTTGAGCACCGGCGAGGGCAGCGTGACCTGCGGGTTGGCGACGCTGATGGCCAGCGCGCCCGAGTTGACGGTGGTGGTGATCGTCTCCGAGGCGGAGACACCGGCGAAGGCGCCCACCACGTACGGGATCGCGCCCGAGTCGGAGCCGGTGAAGGCGCCGGCGTTGGCCGGGACGAAGACGGCGGTGAAGGAGTGGTCGCCCACCGGGAGGCTGCTGGTGTTCAGCACCGCGGTGCCGTTCGCCACCGGGACGGTGCCCAGGGTGACGGTGGAGCCGCCGACGGTGTCGGTGAACTTCACCGCGCCCGCCGCGCCCGCGGGGGTGACCGTACCGGTCAGGGTCACCGGGCTGTACTGCGGCGCGGTGCCGGCCGGGGAGACGGCCAGGGCGGTCGTGGTGGTCGTGGCCGCGGCCGCCGTGACCACGTAGGAGACGGCGGAGGAGGCCGAGCCGTTGTACGAGGCGCTCGCCGGCGTGAAGACGGCCGTCAGGCTGTGCGTACCGGCGGTCAGGTTGGATGTGGTGAGCGCCGCGGTGCCGTTGTTCACGGTGACCGGGGTGCCCAGGTCGGCCGCGCCGTCCTTGAACTGGACGGTGCCGCCGGCGCCGGCCGGGGTGACGCCCGCGGTGATGGTGACCGGGGTGCCCGCCTGCGCGGGGCCGGCGGGGGTGACCGCGAGCGAGGTGACGGTGTCGGTCTTCACCGCCGGGTCGGTGTTCTGGTACGTCGTGTTCGAGGTGAACCAGATCGCGCCGGTGTAGTCGCCGAGGCTGGTGCCGTTGAAGGCGGTCCGGCAGATCACGGTGAAGTCGTACTTGCCCTGGAGGGTGGTGAAGCCCGCCTGGCTGGCGTAGTCCCGCATGGTGGAGGTCAGCGGGATGACCATGCCGCCGTTGGCAGCGGTCGGGTAGGTCGCGATGGGCGAGTTGCCGACCACGTTGAGACCCTCGGCCGGGAAGCCGGAACCCGCCACCGTGACCAGCACGTTGGTGGCGTTGGCCGGGCAGGCGGCCGAGGTGGTGAACGCGATGCCGGACGTGTCCGCGCCGGTCGCCGGGTTGATCTCCAGGGTGCCGATCGGGGCGGCGTACGCGGCGCTCGCCCCGGCCAGACCGGCCGCGAAGGCGGTGGTCACGGCGGCGACCCCCAGGGCCATGGTCCGCAAAACTCTGTTCTTCAGCACAACGTCTCCAGAATGTGAAGCTCGGGCGGCGATCAGGGTCACGGGGAGGGTCACGGGGTCTGCTTGGTGGTGTCGCCACAGTTCGGGCTGGTGGCGAAGCCGTAGGTGTTGATCACTGAGGTCTGCTTGCAGATCTCGGAGTTGGGGCCGACGAAGACCGTGCTCCACGGAGCCGTGGCGACCTTGTTGGTCGGGATCACGTTGTAGACGTCACGCTTCACGCCGAACCCGCTGTTGAGGACGGTGGGCGCCGTGCCGTCGACCGTGCCGAGGATGGCGCGGCCGCGCAGGTCCGCGATCGTCTGCGAGGACTGCGACTGGTACTGGGCGATGGAGAACGGCACGATCGACTTGTCGTCGAGGAGACGGCCGTCGTGCTCCTGCACCGGTGTGGTGCCCTTCTTGTCCTTGATGCAGGGGTAGATGCCCGCGACCACGTCGGGGTCCGTGATCCCCATCTGGGACTCCCAGAAGCTGCGGGTGCCCGAGCCGGCCTGCGGCAGGTAGACCGTCATCGCGTAGTTGGGGCCCGTGCCCACGTAGTTCGGGTCGCAGTGGTAGATCGCCTTCAGGTCGGCCAGCGACAGCTTGCGCGGGATCGCCGAACCGGGGGTGATGGCGTAGCTGACGCCGTCGACCGCGAAGGGCACGTAGGTCAGGCCCGGGGCCGCCGCCGCCAGGTTCAGCGAGGAGGAACGGGCGAAGTCCAGACAGCCGTTGCTCGCCTGGAGGGAGGTGAGCAGCGCGGAGCGGCCGGCGCCCGAGCCGTTCGGGCGGGGGATGGTGCAGTTCGCGTTGACCGCCGGGTCCTTGGTGGTGATGTTGGCGGAACCGGTGGAGTCGTAGGAGCCGATGACCTTCTGGCCATTCACGGTGATGGCCGCGGCCAGGCCGTTCATGACGTCCTGGGTGGTGTCGGAGCCGACGCCGGAGAGCTGGCGGTACGGCGGCGGGCCCGACGGGTCGGCGGCGGCGAGGCCGGCTCCGGCGATGGTGGCCGCGAGAGCGAAGGCCGAGACGCCGAAGACGATCTTCTTCTTGTTCACTTGGGATGACCCCTCAGCTAGGCTGCGCCCCGGGTGGTGCCCGGCGCGCGTGGGATGAAGTTCCGTTGGCGCGGATTGGTCAGACGGTTGTCGCCGGGCACCACCTCCTTTCGTCGTGCGGAGCTTTCGTCGTGTGGAGCCGGGACGGGATGCGGGCTTCGGTCAGTCCTGGTCCGCTTCGGTCAGTCCTGGTCCGGCGGGCTCCAGTCCCTGGGGCCCGCCTTCTTGTGGGTCGCCCAGTCCGCCGGAAGGTCCGCGGGCCCGCCGGACGCCACGGCCGCTCCCCCCGCCGCGCCGCGCAGCGACCGCAGCCACGGCAGGGCCCTGGGCAGGAAGCGCGGGAGCACCGGTCCCGCGAAGGCCGCGAGCGCCCCGACCACGAGGCAGATCAGCAGGACGTTGCGGATGGCTCCGACCACCCAGTCCGGGGTGGTCCCCGTCGCCCGGGCCGCCGCGGCGCCCGAGGTGCCGGTGGCCCCCGCGCCGCCGGTGGTGGCCGCGGCGGCGGCACTGGGTGAGGCCGTGGCGGGGACGGTCGCGGCCGCGCCGCCCGCGGCGGAGCCTGCGCCCGCCGCCGAGCCTCCGGAGACGGAGGTCCCCGTACCGGCCGCGCCGGAGCCCGAGGGGGCTGCCGCGCCGCCCGGGCCCGACGGCGTACCGCCTGCGGCGCCCGGGGCCGGGCTGCTCGGCGCCGAAGGCTCCGGCGTCGGTGTCGGCTTCTTGCCCGCCTCGGTGCTCACCCGCTGCGCCGCCGCCCGGGTCTGGGCGCGCAGGGCTTCCGGCAGCGGGGCGTAGCCGTGCGGCAGGCTGCCCGCGGACACGCCCGGCGTCTGCCCCTGGGCGGCCGCGTAGGCCAGCATGGCGCCGTAGTCCCTGCCCTCCACCTCCGTGAGGTCGGCGGGCACGGTGGCGGCGTAGGTGAGGACGGTGAGCGGGTACGCCGCCGGGTCCGCGGCCGCCGGGTCGGGGGAACTGACCCCGTCGGCCCCGGCCTTGCGTGCGTTCGCGGCGGCGATCAGGGCCGCCGGCTCGGGGGCGACGAACGTGCCGCCGGCGTTGAGGAGTTCGGCGCGCACCAGGCCGTACCGGTCGGCGGTCGCGGTGTCGGTGACGGCGAGCACGGCGCGCGAACCGGCGAGTTGCGGCGGGTCCTTCTTGTAGGTGGGCGGGGTCGCCGTGGCGTCCCAGGAGGTACGGGCCAGGGTGTCCCCGCGGCTCGCGGCGCGCGCGGCGGCGTGCATGTCGGTGGCGTAGGGGTGCTTGTCCTGGATGCAGAGCGGGGACTCCGGGTGCTCCTCCGGGAAGGGCTGGCAGTACGGGTCGCTCTTGGGGAAGGTGTCCAACGGCACCGCCAGCCCGCGGTAGTTCGGGTTCACGGCCATGCCGGCGTACGAGGCGTCCCCGTGCGCGCCCGTGTTGTCGGGCGTGCCGTCGAGGAACTCCCGTGCGGCCGGGTCCCGGGCCACCCACTCCCACAGTTGCCGGGTGGTGTCGGCGAGCGGCTGCGGGACCAGCGCGTCACCGAGCTTGCCGCCGAAGTCCAGTCCCGCGTAGTCGGGGTTGTGGTGCATGAACTCCGGGTCGTGGCCCAGGTTCACCGGGTTCTTGGCGGTGCTCTCGGCGAAGCGTGAGTTGCCGTCCTGGTAGGACTCGGTCAGCAGCTTCGCCACCAGCCTCGGGGTCAGCCGAAGGGTGCCGAGCCGGGTTCCGTTGCGGGCCCTGACCTCGTCGGGGGCCTGGAATCCGGCCTGGCTCTCGATGAAGAAGCCGATGGTGATGCCGGAGAGGGCCACGGGTGCGTAGACGGGCTTGCGGTCGGGGTCGGGCGGCGCGGGCCGGCCGAGGAAGACCAGTCCGGGCATGCCGGAGAGCAGCTTGACGCGGGCCGTCTCGTCGGGGACCTGGGCGTAGCCGTAGATGGCCTTGCCGCCGGTCTGGCAGAGGGCGGGCTGCCAGCGGGTGACGGCCTCGGCGGCCATCTCGCTGCCGATGGTGCCGCGTTCCTCGGCGCCGATCGGGCAGTAGCTGCCCAGGGGTTCGAACCCGAGCGGGACGACGATGCGCTGCTTCCAGTTGGCCGGGCTGAGCGGGGAGGACTGGAGCTGGCCGCTGGACTGCGCGGTGTGCGGGCTGCCGTCGACCTCCTTCTCGCCGCGCGGCACGATCACCAGCCAGCAGCCGCGTCCGGTCACGGCGCCCTGGGAGCCGGGGGCCACGGAGCCGCAGCCGAGGCCGGGGGCTTCGACGGCGGTCTGGGTCTCGAACCAGACCTCGCCGGCGCCGCGGGCGTTGGTGCGGGCGTACGGAACCTCGTTGGTGCTGTTGACGTCGTAGAACTCGTTCCAGTTGCCGGGGCTGACCGGGTCCCCGCCCACGGTGCGGAAGGGTGCGTACGAGATCCCGCTCGGGGTGGGAGGTGGCAGCGGCTCGTGTTCCGCGTCCTGGAGGTTGGCTCCGTAGTTGAGCTGGCGGGTGTTGGTGTAGGCCCCGGCCTGGTTGCCCGCGCCCGCTCCGAGGGCGGAGGAACCGCCGAACTGGCACTGGTCGACGGCGGGCCCGGTGGCCTCGTCGCCCCAGCACTGCATGATCTGCAGGTAGTTGGCGCTATAGGCGGTGTCGGAGACGGTGGGCTTTCCGCCGGTCCAGGAGATCTTGACGACCTGGCCGACGAGGTTGCGGGTCTGGCCGACCGTCACCTTGAGGTCGGCGAAGTCGCCGGCCCCGGACACGGTGACCTCGGAGCCCTCCCCGCCGGCGGCGTACGCGGCCTGCGGGCCCAGGCCGGCGGGCCCGGAGGTGGCGACCACGGGGAGCAGCACCAGGCAGAGCGAGCCGAAGAGCAGCCGGATCCGGCGCTTCGGGAACGGTGTGCGCATCAGGACCCGCCTCCCGTGCGGCCGCGCCGCGTCAGGCGCCGGGTGAGCAGCGGCGGGGCGACCGTGACGGCCAGCAGGATCAGGGCGCCGAGCACCATCAGGACGCTCTGCAGGGTCCCGCCGATGCCGGTCGAGGTGGTGACGGGGATCCCGAACAGGTCGGCCGCGCCCGCCGCGAGGGGCTGCCCGGTCACCGGGTCGACTCCCCCGCCGTCCGCGCCGCCGCTGCCCGAGCCGTCACCCGTACCGCCGGTGGCGGCTGCCGCGCCGCTCGCGCCGTCGGCTCCGCCCGTGCCGCCCGAGGCCGCGCCCGCGGAGCCGCCCGTGGCTCCGCCCGAGCCCGTACCGCCCGTGGCGGCGCCGCCCGTGGCACCGCCCGTACCGCCGCCGGAGGCCGCGGCGCCGCCGGAGGCCGCCGCCCCGACGCCACCGGAACTGCCGGTCTGGGTCGGGGTCTTGTTGCCGCCGGTGCCGGTCTCGCACTGGGTGGGGCCCTGCTTGTCGCAGGCGGCGGGCATCGGGGCGGTCTCGGCCAGGGTGTTCCTGCCGTCGGCCGAGAAGGTGGGGTTGCGGCAGTTCTTGATGTCGATGTTGGCCACGGTCACGCCGGGGATGCGCCGGACCTGCTCCAGGCCGGCCTGGACGAGGTTGATGGGGAGCGGCGAGTAGCCGAGGCGGTCGACGGAGCGCTGGCCCTCGCACAGGAAGTAGTAGGCGAAGGCGCCCAGCGCCTTGCCCTTCTGCGGGTTGAAGTTCGATTCCTGCGCGGTCGGGATGATCATGTAGCTGTAGCTGGAGAGCGGGTAGGTGCGCTGGTCGTCACCCGTGTAGACGCCTTCCAGCTTCTGCGTGAGGTCGACGGGGTCGATCTGCGCCTTGCCCAGCGACACGGCGACGTTCTGCGCGGTGGGCTCGGTGTAGAAGCCCGACTTGTTGAGGATCTTGGCGACCGGGAAGCCCGTCGTGGAGACCGCGTAGGAGTACTCCACGTACGTGATCGTGCCGATGTTGCCCTCTTGGGCCACGTAGCCGGAGACGCCGTTGGAGCCGGACTGGCCGACGAACCCGCGGCCGGCGACGGTCGGGAAGTTGGAGGTCTGCCCGCAGGGGGTGGAGCGGCCGGCCTTGCTGCAGTAGGCGTCCCACAAGGGCCCGTGCTGCGTGCTCATCCACTTGGTCAGCTGGGCCGTCGTGCCCGAGCCGTCGGAGCGCACGACGGGGACGATCCTGCGGGCGGGGAGGGAGGCGGCGAGGCCCGGGTTGTCGGCCTTGATCGCCGGGTCGTTCCAGGTGGTGATCACACCGGTGAAGATCTTGGCCACGACCTCGCCGGACAGGCGGAGGTTGGTGACCCGGCGGTTGCCGATCTTGAGGTTGTACATGAAGGCCGTACCGCCCGAGACGATCGGCATGTAGCCGAACTTCCGCGCGGGCGGCGGGTCGACGACCCCCGAGTCCTTGATCCCGTAGGGGATCTCGGAGACCGCGAAGTCGACGGTGCCGTTGCGGAACTGGTTGCGGCCGTCGGACGATCCCGTACCGCTGTAGTTGACCGTCATGCCGTACTGCTTGACGTTGGCCCGCCACTGGTCGAGGGCGTTCTGGCTCCAGGTGGAACCCGCGCCGGAGACCGGTACGTAGCTCTCGGCCACGGCGGGCGCCGCGCCGGGCAAGGCGGCGGCCAGCGCCGCCAGGAGCAGCGCGAGTCCGCGGACGAGCAGGCGTCCGCGCCGGGCGGGTGCGCGGTCGCCCGAAGGGGCACGCACGGGGTATGCCGGGGGTCGTCCGGGCATGGGTAACTCTCCTGATCGGTCACAGATCGTACGAATGGACGCGGCGCGGGCCGCGAGGAACGGGGCGGGCTACGCCCCGGGCGGAGGTACGGCCTGTCACCCCTGTGGCTCCGGACCCCCGGCCTCCTCTTCGGTCAGTGCGAGGTCCCGCTCGGCGGCCCGGGCCCGCATCCGCTCCATGTCACGGGCCGACGCGAGGACCCGGCGGTGCTGGGCACCACGGCTGAGCTGGCCCGGGGCCTTGCCGCCGATGAGGCGGGCGAGCACGAACAGCAGCAGCACCAGGGCCATCAACAGGGCGGCGCAGCCGAACCCCCGGGCGATCATGGACTTCTCCGGGGACTGGACCAGGCTGAAGACCGCGAGCGGCAGCGAGAGTTGCGGTCCCTCGAAGGGATTGGCGTTGAGCCCATTGGCGATGCCCGAGGTGAGCAGCACCGGGGAGGTCTCCCCGACGCCGCGGGCGGTGCCCAGGATGACGGCGGTGGTCAGTCCGGAGCGGGACGTGGGCAGGACCACCGTCCACACGGTGCGCCACTGGCCGGCGCCCAGGGCGTAGGAGGCCTCCTTCAGCGAGCCCGGCACCAGCCGGATCACCACGTCGGAGGCCCTGATGACGATCGGCAGCATCATCACGGACAGCGCGAGGGCGGCGGCGAAGCCGGACTTGTCGAAGTGGAGCAGCAGGATCCAGGTCGCGTAGACGAACAGGCCGGCCACGATCGAGGGCAGCGCGGTCATGGCTTCGACGATGGTGCGGACGAACCGCGCGTAGCGGCCCGGGACTTCGTTGAGGAACACCGCGCAGGCCAGCCCCAGCGGCACGGTCACGGCCAGCGCGATGCCGATCTGCTGCAGGGTGCCGACGATGGCGTGCAGCGCCCCGCCCTGGGTCAGCGGCTCCAGCGGACCGGTGGCCGCCATGTCCTCGGTGAAGAAGTTGAGGTGGGCCAGGGCGTCCCAGCCGCGCATGAGCACGTAGCCGACGACGAAGACCAGGGCCGCCAGCAGCAGGGCGGCGACGCTGTGCACGAGGACCTGCGCGAGGCGGGCCCGCACGGTGGCGGCGGACTCGTCGAGGGACACGAGGACGGCGTAGAGGGCCATGAAGGCCAGGTAGAGGACGACCGTGAAGCCGAGGGGGGCGTTGAAGGGCAGCAGCCGGCCGAACAGCAGGGCGGTCACGGCGAGCGCGGAGGCGACCGCGCCCACCATGGCCAGGACGTCGCGGACGTGCAGGGTCGCGGTGTTGCGCCGGTGTTCGGGCGGGATGCCGACGCCGTCGTGCACCACGGGCGGACGGACGGTGGCGACGGGCGCCTCCGGAGCACCCGGAGCCCCGGGACTTCCCGGAGCACCCGGAGCGTCGGCGGCGCCCGGGCCGTGCGGCCTGTGTGTGAGGGCGGTCATGCGTCGGCCCCCGCTCCGGAGCGGCTGCGGGCCACGACCGAGGAGGCGGCGAAGTTGACCACCAGGGTCATCAGGAAGAGGGTGAGGCCGGCCGCCATCAGGGCGGACATCCCCAGGGGGCTGGCCGAGCCGTAGCGCAGGGCGATCAGGGCGGACACGGAGATGGCGCCGTTCTCGAGGATGTGCGGCTGGATGACGAAGACCGGGGAGATGATCAGGAAGACGGCGATGGTCTCCCCCAGCGCCCGGCCGAGCCCGAGCATGGTTCCGCCGATGATCCCGCCCCGGCCGAAGGGCAGGACGACGGAGCGGATGACGCCCCACTGGGTGGCGCCGAGCGCGAAGGCACCCTCGCGTTCGCCGGGCGGCGCCTGGGCGAAGGCCTCGCGCATCACCGAGCAGGCGATCGGCGTGACCATCAGGGCGACGACCATGCCGGCGATGAAGGTGGAGGAGGTGTAGACGGTGTTGGGGTTGAGCGGATCGCTCGGGTCGTCACCTGCCACCGCGAAGGGCGGGAACCAGCCCAGGTAGGTGGTGAGCCAGCGGGACAGGCCGACCACGTTCGGCTGGAACAGGAACAGCCCCCACAGGCCGTAGACCACGCTGGGCACCGCGGCCATCAGGTCGACCAGGCTGATCAGGGTCTGCTTGATGCGGCGCGGCGCGTACTCGGTGATGTAGAGGGCGGTGCCCATCGCCAGCGGCAGCGCGAAGAGGATCGCGACGCCGCCGATGAGCAGGGTGCCGACCAGGACCGCCGCCACGCCGAAGTTGTGGGAGTCGGGCTCCCAGGCGGAGGTGGTGAGGAAGGCCCAGCCGGCATCGTCCAGGGCCGGCAGCGCGCGGCCGCCGAGGAAGACGCCGACCAGGGCCATGATGAGCAGCACGGCGGCGCCTGCGGTGCGGGCCGAGCCGCGGAAGATCCGGTCGGCCGGGTCGCCGCTCTTGGTGAGGGCGCGCGGGGCGATGTGCTCGTCCTCGGGGGCGGCCGGAGGGATCACCGTGGTCGCGGTCACCGCAGGCCTCCCCCGCGCAGGGCCAGCCCCGGGGCGTCCCCGGCGCCGGGCAGCCGCAGACCGCGCAGACGCCGGGTGTGGGTGACGCCGGAGGCCACCTGCGCCTCGGCGGTGGCGGACAGGAACAGCTGGAGGCTGTGCCGGCATTCGCGCTGGCGACGGAAGGTGCGGACGGCCACGGCCACGCACTGTTCGTCGAGGACGAGCTGCCAGGTCCAGGCGCCGATGCCGGAGCCGGACACGGTGGCGGAGGCGGCGCCGGAGCCGAAGCCGGACACGGCGCCGGAGGCGGACACAGTGCCGGAGGCGGAGCCTCCCGGGGCCGCGCCCCCCACCCCACGGGTACCCGCAGCGGCCACCGCACCCGTGGACATCGCCACGATCGGGACGGCCTCGCCGATCCGTTCCCGGAGCCGTTCCACGGCCGCACCGCAGGCACCCAGCGCTCGGAACACGGAAGGGCTGCGGCCGAGTTCGTGATTGTTGGAGCCGATCAGGCGCCAGGTCACGGCGTCGGGCCCGCCGCCGTGACTGCCGTGGCCGCCGTCCCCGCACACTCCGTGCGATCCCCCCGCCGTCGGCGCAGGCGCCTGACGTCTTTCTACGTCCACCCAGGACACGAACAGAAAACGTGGCTGAGACACCGGACCGCCCCCCTTCCCCACAAGCCGTGCGTGGCCTGAAACCGGCCACCCACCCATGGCCGCGGGCATGACAATCCACGGGGCGTAGGACTCTGGGGCACACGGATCGGTGAAGCAGAAACGGAGAACACGTGAACGCGCGGCGGAGGCGCGTTTCGCCTGCGGCGACCGGAAGTTGGCGGGAAGCAGGACTACGGGAGGCCTCCGCCGGGACCCTCGGCCCCCTTTTCCGACCCGGCGGCAGCCGGAACCCGCAACCGCGGCAGGGAGGAGCAGCAGGGGCCGCCTCCCGCGGGGAGCGGCCCTCGGCCCCCGTGAACCGGCTCGGCCCGCTGAGGTCGATTGGCTGAAACGCCACCCGCCGCACGGCTTCCCGGCGCCGGGCTTCCCGTCGCCCGGCCGGCCCGTCAGCCGTGCATGCGGGCACCCTTGAGCACCTTGTCCACGGAGTTGCGCGCCCCGTGGACGGCGATCCCGACCAGGTCGAGCTGCTCCTTGCCCACCGCCGCCACGGCCGCCCGGTTGGCCCGGTCGTCGCCCGTGCCGAACAGGTCCGAGGTGAACACCGCCGTCGCCAGCCCGCGCCGCACCGCCCGCTCGTGCGCCACCGTCATCGTCTCCTTGCCGCCCTCGAAGACCAGTACGGGCTGGCGGAACATCGGCAGGTAGGGGGTCCCGTCGGCGTCCTCGTACGGCTCGCCGACCACCTCGGGGTACGCCGTTCCGAGCCCGCTGACGAGGAACGCGGTGACGTTCAGCCGCTGCCAGGTCTCCAGGTCGTCGCGCAGCAGCACCGCGATCTTGGTGTCGAACCGCACGGGCACGTCCCGCTCGCCCGCCTCGTTCCGCTTCTCACTCTGCACCTCGTTCTGCGTCTCGCTCTGCATCTCGCTCTGCGTCTCGTTCTGCATCTCGTCGCTCATGCCCTGAGACTGCCGGGCGTCCCCGCGCACGGTCTTGTACGTTCTTTGCGTGCAGCCCCAGCAGGAGGTTTCGGCCTGGCGTCCGCGGGTCGCGGGTGTCGTCGAGGTCTTCCACGCCCGCTTCACCGCGCACGCGTACCCCATGCACGTCCACGACGCGTGGACCCTGCTGATCGTCGACGACGGCGCCGTCCGCTACGACCTGGACCGCCACCGGCGCGGCACCCCGGGCGACACCGTGAGCCTGCTCCCGCCGCAGGTTCCGCACAACGGCTCCGCCGCGACCCCGCACGGGTTCCAGAAGCGCGTCGTCTACCTCGACACCACCCTGCTGGACGAACGCTTCATCGGCGCCGCCGTGGACGGCCCCGACCTGACCGACCCCGTACTGCGCCGGCGCGTCGGACAGCTCCACCGGCCCCTGGCCGCCCCCGGTGACGAGTTCGAGGCGGAGAGCCGGCTGGCCCTGATCGGCGAACGGCTGCGCACCCTGCTCCGGCCCCGCCTCGAACTCCCCCACGCCCAGGCCCCATCGCCCGGCCCCGGCCTCGCGCGAAACCTCCGCGACCTCCTCGACGAGCGGGCGGCCGGCGGCCTGTCCCTCGATGAGGCGGCCGGTCTGCTCCAGGCCCATCCCGCCCACCTGGTGCGTGCGTTCAGCGGCGCCTTCGGCATCGCGCCGCACCAGTACCTCCTCTCGCGCCGGGTCACCCTGGCCCGCCGGCTGCTCCTCGACGGCCGCCCGGCCGCCGAGGTGGCGGTCGCGGCGGGCTTCTACGACCAGTCGCACTTCACCCGGCACTTCAAGCGTGTCGTCGGCACCACCCCGGGGCGCTACGCCCGATCCTCCGCGCCCCGATCCTCCGCATCCCGCTGACGGCGACCCTACGGGCGAGTAGGGTGACGATCCATCAGGTCATGTGACCCGGACTCTTGACTCTGTACCCGGCAGTAGCGATTCTCGTCCCAATGCTTGCGCGGGACATGACAAACAGGTGCCAGGGCGGCCACGCCTCCGGTGGACCGTGTCCTCGACCGCGCCCTCCGCCGACCGAGGACGTGAGTAGTGGCCCTGACCCGAGAACCACGAAGGCAACGACCGGAGGCGCGCCCCCACCGCCGGCGCAAGCCGATCGCGATCCTGTCCCTGCTCCTCGGCCTGCTCGCCATGGCGCTCGGCCCCGTACCGGGAGCGTCGGCCGACAACGGCTGGTGGAACCCCACCGCACGGCCCGCACCCGACTCCCAGATCAACGTGACCGGCGAGCCCTTCAAGGGCACCGACGCCCAGGGCAACGTCCGGGGCTTCGTCGACGCGCACGACCACATCATGTCGAACGAGGGCTTCGGCGGCCGGCTGATCTGCGGAAAGCCGTTCTCCGACGCCGGGATCGCCGACGCGCTCAAGGACTGTCCCGAGCACTACCCCGACGGCAGTCTGGCGATCTTCGACTTCATCACCAAGGGCGGCGACGGCAAGCACGACCCCGACGGCTGGCCCACCTTCAAGGACTGGCCCGCCCACGACTCGCTGACCCACCAGCAGAACTACTACGCCTGGATCGAGCGCGCCTGGCGCGGCGGCCAGCGCGTCCTCGTCAACGACCTCGTCACCAACGGGGTGATCTGCTCGGTCTACTTCTTCAAGGACCGCAGCTGCGACGAGATGACCGCCATCCGCCTGGAGGCGCAGAAGACCTACGACATGCAGGCCTACATCGACAAGATGTACGGCGGCGCCGGCAAGGGCTGGTTCCGCATCGTCACCGACTCCGCGCAGGCCCGCGAGGTGATCAAGCAGGGCAAGCTGGCCGTGGTCCTCGGCGTCGAGACCTCCGAGCCCTTCGGCTGCAAGCAGATCCTGGACGTCGCCCAGTGCAGCAGGCAGGACATCGACCGCGGCCTCGACGAGCTGTACAACCTCGGCGTGCGCAGCATGTTCCTGTGCCACAAGTTCGACAACGCCCTGTGCGGGGTCCGCTTCGACGAGGGCGCGCTGGGAACGGCCATCAACGTCGGCCAGTTCCTGTCGACCGGCACCTTCTGGAAGACCGAGCAGTGCGCGGGCCCGCAGCACGACAACCCCATCGGACTGGCCCCGGCGGCCGCCGCCGAGAAGGAGCTGCCGGCGGGCGTGAGCGTGCCCTCGTACGCCTCGAACGCCCAGTGCAACACCCGCGGCCTCACCGACCTCGGTGACTACGCGGTGCGCGGCATGATGAAGCGCAAGATGATGCTCGAACTCGACCACATGAGCGTGAAGGCGGCCGGCCAGGCCTTCGACATCCTCGAGACCGAGTCGTACCCGGGCGTGATCTCCTCGCACAGCTGGATGGACCTCGGCTGGATGGAGCGGCTCTACAAGCTCGGCGGCTTCGCCGCCGCGTACATGGGCGGCTCCGAGGGCTTCAGCGCCGAGGCCAAGCGGACCGACGCGCTGCGCGAGAAGTACAACGTCGGCTACGGCTACGGCACCGACATGAACGGCGTCGGCGGCTGGCCCGGCCCGCGCGGGGCGAACACGCCGAACCCGGTCACGTACCCGTTCCGCAGCACCGACGGCGGCTCGGTCATCGACAAGCAGACCACCGGGCAGCGCACGTGGGACCTCAACACCGACGGCGCCTCCCACTACGGCCTGGTGCCGGACTGGATCGAGGACATCCGG
Source organism: Streptomyces sp. GL_148 (assembly GCF_057834205.1). Lineage (NCBI taxonomy): Bacteria > Bacillati > Actinomycetota > Actinomycetes > Kitasatosporales > Streptomycetaceae > Streptomyces > Streptomyces sp. GL_148. The sequence goes on from NZ_CM174396.1 coordinate 1,229,769, forward strand.
CTCGTCGGCGGCCAGGGCGTGGTGGACGACCTGTTCAAGGGCGCCGAGTCCTACCTGCGCACCTGGGGCAACTCCGAGCAGCACAAGGCCGGGGTGAACCTCGCGGCGGGCAGGGCCGCCTCGGCGAGCTCCGCCGAGTGGAACCCGTTCATCAGCTACGCGCCCGGCAAGGCCGTGGACGGCGACCGGGGCAGCCGCTGGGCGAGCGACTGGAGCGACGACCAGTGGGTGCAGTTCGACCTGGGCTCCCCGTCCCTGGTCAAGCGGGTCACGCTCGAATGGGAGCGCGCGTACGGAAGGTCGTACCGCATCGAGCTCTCCCCGGACGGAACGAACTGGCAGACGGCCTGGTCCACGGCGAGCGGTGACGGCGGCCTGGACACCGCGCAGTTCGCGGGGGTCCCGGCCCGGTACGTACGCGTCCACGGAGCGGGACGCGGTACCCAGTGGGGTTACTCCCTGTACGAAGTCGGCGTATACAGCAGCTGACGGCGTCGAGCGGGGTGTCCGGGGGCCGGTGCGCCCGCGGACACCCCGCTCGGGGCGCACCGGAGCGAAGGGGAACCCGTACATGGCACGGATGCCGTTGACCGACCGGCGCAGGCAGCTGACGGAGGCGGCGATCCGCGCGATGACCCGCGACGGGGTGTCCAGGACCACGACCCGGTCCATCGCCGCCGAGGCGGGCGTCTCCCTGAGCGTCTTCCACTACTGCTTCGACTCCAAGCAGGCGCTGCTGGAGTCGGTCATCGAGACCATCACCGCGCACTACGTCACCCTCGTGAAGGCCGCCATCGTGCCGAGGCCGACGCTGCGCGAGACCATCCGGGCCGGCTTCCAAGCGTACTGGGACCACGTGGTGGCCGGCCCCGAGGCGCACATGCTCACCTACGAGCTCACCCAGTACGCGCTGCGCCAGCCGGAGTTCGGGCACCTGGCGCGCAAGCAGTATGAGTCCTACTGCGATACGTACACCGAGCTGCTCGAAGAGCTGCGCCGGATCACGCCGTTCGAGCTGAGCGTGCCGGTGGCCGTGCTGGCCCGCTATCTGGCGGCCATGACGGACGGGGTGACCCTGAACTTCCTGGTCCTCGGCGACGAAAAGGCCGCCGCCGAGATCCTGGACATGGTCACCGATCACGTGGTCGGTCTCGTGCGCACGGACTGAGCCGGCCTGCCGGGTCGCCGGGTCGCCCGGTCGCCCTCAAGCCGCCACGCGGAAGCCGATGTTGGACGTGGAGCTGTCGGGGGTGTTCGAACTGCGGGCCGCGACCCGGTAGCGGTTGCAGTACGAGTCGTGGCAGAGGAAGGAACCTCCGCGCATGGCGCGGGAGGCGTGGCCCGGGGCGAACGGGTCGGAGCACCACTCCCAGACGTTGCCCACCGTGTTGTACAGACCGTGGCCGTTGGGACGGTACGACTTCACGGGGACGGTTCCGAGGTGGGGTCCGGTGTGCAGGACGGGGAAGTCGCCCTGCCAGATGTTCAGCATCGCCCTTCCGTCCGGGGCCAGTTCGTCGCCCCAGGGGTAGCGGCGCTGCTCCAGGCCGCCGCGGGCCGCGTACTCCCACTCGGCCTCGGTGGGCAGCCTGGTGCCGGACCAGGCGCAGTACGCCGTCGCGTCGTTCCACGAGACGTGCACGACGGGGTGGTTCTGCCGGGAGGCGATGGACGAGCCGGGCCCCTCGGGCCGCTTCCAGGTCGCGCCGGACACCGCCCGCCACCAAGGGACCCCCTCCACGGCCGGTGCGGTGTCGGCGAGTTCCGCCGCGAGCAGGCCGGCGAAGACGAAGGAGAATCCGAAGTCCTCGGCTTCCGTGACGTGTCCGGTGGCCTTGACGAAGGTGGCGTACTGGGCGTTCGTCACCGTGGTCGGTGCGATCCGGAAGGGTGCCACCGCGACCTCCCTGACCGGGCCCTCCCCGTCCGCCGGAAATCCGTCCGCGGCCTCGGTGCCCATGAGGAACCGGCCCCCGGGCAGGTCGAGCAGACCGCGTACGGGCCGGGGCGCGGGGACCGCCGGCGCGGCGAGCAGGGTGAGGGCGCCGGCCGGGACGTCGTGGCCCGGGGTGCAGCAGGAAGAGTCCGAAGAGGACACGGTGGACATGGTTGCTCCGGTGAACGTCTGGCGGCCATTTCCCTGCGGAGCGTAAGGGGATCCGCACACCCGTTCCGTGTACGGAGTGTGAAATGACCTCAGTCGAGGGCCGGGTGGGCTTCCGGATGCTCGTCCCACCAGGTCCGGTGGAAGGGGTTGTTGTCCACATTGGCCAGGTACGCGGAGACGGCCGACCGGTAGAAGAGCTCCGCCTGCCGGGCCGAGACCGTCGAGCGGTTCCAGGCCAGCCGGATGCGGCCCGTGACCGGGGCCCCGATCAGCGGGCGCATCACCGTGCCCGCCACGGCGGGGGCGGTGGGCTGGCTGAGGGAGACGGCGCGGCCCGCGGAGATCAGGTCGTACTGCATCATGCGGTCGGTGATCCGGTAGCGCAGCGCGGGGACGAAGCCGGCTTTGGCGCAGGCCTCGACCAGCGCCTCGGGGCCGCCGTCGTCGTCCTCGACCAGCGTCATCCACTGCTCGTCGGCGAGGTCCGCGAGGTCGAGGGCCTCCAGCCGGGCCAGCGGGTGCCGGGCCGACATGCGGATGCAGAAGGGCTCCTTGGGGACCAGGGTGCGGGCCGTCACGCCCGCGGGCAGAGGCACCTCGTGGTCGTTCACCTCGCCGTACACGATGACGTCGTAGCGGCCGGCGCCGAGCATCCGCACCAGGGCGGTCACCGAGTCCTCGATGTTCACGGTGATCCCCCGGCCGGGCAGGACCAGGTCCTGCTGGGCGATCAGTCCGTCGATCAGCACCAGCAGGATGCAGCCCAGGCGCAGGGGGGCGTCGGCCGTCCGGGCCCGCGCCTCCGAGCCGAGGGCGTCCATCTCGCTGAGCACCCGGCGGGCCTTCGCCAGGACGAACTCGCCGAGCGGGGTGGGTTCGACACCGAGGCGGCCCCGGACGAAGAGTTCGCCGCCGGTGACCCGCTCGATCCGGCGCAGCTGGGCGGAGAGCGCCGGCTGGGAGACCCCGAGGATCCGCGCCGCGCCCCCCAGGCTTCCGGTCTCCGCTATCTGGCAGACGGCTTGCAGATGTCTCAACTCCAGCTGCATCCCGGCAGCTTACGCAGCGTCATCCTTCGCCGCCATAACGCCGGTCTTATGCCCGCAGGGATGTCCCGATGTCGTCATGGACACGCCCATACTCGGCCGCGAACAGCCAGACCGCCTTTCCCCGCCCCAACCCCGTCCCCGCCCCATCCGCATCCCCGTCCCATCCGCATCCCCGTCCCATCCCCCCCACACGATCGGAGTGGACTCTTGCAGCCCACCAGATGGATGGCCGCCCTCACGGCCATGGTGCTGACCACGGGCCTCGCCGGCACGCTGGCCACCACCGCCACCGCCTCGCAGAACGCGGATCCCCTCCCGCCCACCGCTGCCGAACGGGCGGTCGCCGCGGCCGACGCGGCCGTGCGCAGCGGGCTCGACAGCCTGGTCAACTCCCCGCAGCAGCAGTACGACCGGCGCCTGGTCACCCCCTGGGTGAAGGACCTCTACTCCGTCGCGTACGAGCGCAGCTACCGCGGCCTGCCGGTCGTCGGCGGCGACGCGGTCGTCCTCGCCGACGGGCAGGGCCGGGTACGCGCCCTCCAGTCGGCCTCCGCGACCGTGATCGACGTGTCGACCACCGCGTCGTTCTCGGCCAAGGCCGCCGAGGCCGTCTCCCGCGGCCGGCAGGTCAAGACCGACAAGGTGGAGAGCAGCCGGCTCGTCGTCAAGATCAAGGACGACAAGCCGGTGCTGGCCTGGGAGACCGTCCTGATCGGCCGGACCGCCAAGGCGCCCAGCAGGCTCCACGTGTTCGTGGACGCCCGCACCGGAAAGTTCGTCGACAGCTTCGACGAGGTGGTCGCGGGCAGCGGCAACAGCAAATGGAACGGCCCGAACCCGCTGACCATCGACACCACGGCCTCCGGTGGCACGTACTCCCTGCGCGACCCGAACCGGACCGGCCTGAGCTGCGCCGACTACAGCTCCGGCACGGTCTTCTCGAAGTCCTCCGACTCCTGGGGCACCGGCAACCCGACCTCCAAGGAGACCGGTTGCACGGACCTGATGTTCGCGGCGCAGAAGCAGTGGGACATGCTGAGCCAGTGGCTCGGCCGCAACGGCGTGAACGGCAGCGGTCGCAGCTTCCCGGGCAAGGTCGGCCTCAATGACGTGAACGCGTACTGGGACGGCAGCACGGTCACCATCGGCCACAACAACGCGAACGAGTGGATCGCCAGCGTGGACGTGGTGGCCCACGAGTACGGGCACGCCATCGACTCCAACACCCCGGGCGGCACCAGCGGCCAGGAGGCCGGGCTCGGCGAGGGCACCGGTGACATCTTCGGCGCGCTGACCGAGGCCTACATCAACGAGCCCTCGCCGTACGACACTCCGGACTACCTCGTCGGCGAGACGATCAACCTCGTGGGCAGCGGGCCCATCCGCAACATGTACAACCCGGCGGCCGTCAACAACGACCCGGCCTGCTACAGCTCCTCCATACCAGGCACCGAGGTGCACGCGGCGGCCGGCCCCCTGAACCACTGGTTCTACCTGCTCGCCGAGGGCACCAGCCCGGGCGGCGGCAAGCCGAACAGCAGCACCTGCAACCAGTCCACGCTGACCGGCGTGGGCGTCCAGAACGCCGGCAAGATCTTCTACGGCGGCATGCTGCTGAAGACCTCCAGCATGTCCTACAAGAAGTACCGCACGGCGACGCTCAGTTCCGCCAAGTCGCTGGACACCACCTGCGACCTGTTCAACAAGACCAAGGGTGCCTGGGACGCCATCAGCGTGCCCGCCCAGGCGGCTGACCCGACCTGTACCCCGAGCGGCCAGAACAGCGACTTCTCGCTGGCGCTGAACCCGGCTTCGGGCACCGTCCAGCAGGGCGCCTCGGCCACCACCACGGTCGCCACCGCGATCTCCACGGGCACGGCCCAGCAGGTGACCCTCACCGCGTCCGGCCTGCCGGCCGGGGTCACCGCTTCGTTCAGCCCGGCCACCGTGCAGTCCGGCCAGTCCTCGACGCTGACGCTGACCGCCTCCTCCAGCGCGGCCCCCGGCTCCTCGACCGTCGTGGTCAAGGGCCAGGGCACCAGCCTCTCGCACACCGTCGACTACGCGCTCACCGTCGGCGGCACCACTCCCAACCCCGGCGCGCCGAACATCGACGTGGCCGCGGTCCAGGCGCACCTGACCCAGTTCAACACGATCGCCTCCCAGAACGGCGGCAACCGCCGTGCGGGCAGCGCCGGTTACACGGCGTCGGTGACGTACGTCAAGGGCAAGCTGCAGGCCGCCGGCTACACGGTGACCGAGCAGAACTGCAGCTCGTGCACCTACCCGTCGAACAACCTGATCGCCGACTGGCCCGGCGGTCCCGCCGACCAGACGATCATGTTCGGCGCGCACCTCGACAGCGTCTCGGCGGGTCCGGGCATCAACGACAACGGCTCGGGCTCCGCGACCCTGCTGGAGAACGCGCTCGTCCTCGCCCAGAAGAACCCCACCATGACCAAGCACGTGCGCTTCGCCTGGTGGACCGACGAGGAGCAGGGCCTCAACGGCTCGAAGTTCTACGTCAACCAGCTCAGCAGCACCCAGAAGTCGGCCATCAAGGCCTACTACAACTTCGACATGGTCGGCTCGACCAACGGCGGCTACTTCATCAACAACGTCAACTCCACGGCGGCCGCCCCGCTCAAGGCCTACTGGACCTCCCTGAACCTCGCTCCCGAGGAGAACACAGAGGGCCAGGGCCGCAGTGACGACTACTCCTTCCAGCAGGGCGGCATCCCCACCTCCGGCTACGCGGCCGGCGCCAGCGCCCGCAAGACCTCGGCGCAGGCCACCAAGTGGGGCGGCACCGCGAACGCGGCGTACGACCCCTGCTACCACGCCTCCTGCGACACCACGAACAACATCAGCGCCACGGTCCTGGACCGCAGCGCCGACGGCGTGGCCTACACCGTCTGGAACCAGGCCGTCGGCGACACCACCCCCGGCCCGGACTTCTCGATCAGCGCCTCCCCGGCCACCGGCAGCGCCGCCCAGGGCGGTACCGCCACCTCCACCGTCAACACCGCCACCACCAGCGGCGCCGCCCAGACCGTCGCCCTGTCGGTGACCGGAGCCCCGGCCGGCACCACCGCCTCGCTGAGCCCCGCCTCGGTCCAGTCGGGCAGCTCCTCGACGCTCTCGGTCCAGGTCGGCGCGAGCACCGCGCCCGGCACGTACACCCTGACCGTCACCGGCACGGGCTCGGTCAGCCACACCACCACCTACACCCTGACCGTCACCGGGACCGGCCCCTCCTGCACCCCGCGCCAGCTCGTCGCCAACGGCGGGTTCGAGAGCGGCACCACCCCGTGGACGACCACCACGAACGTCATCACGAACCAGGCCGGCCAGACCCCACACGGCGGCACCTACAAGGCCTGGCTCAACGGCTACGGCACGACCCGCACGGACAGCGCCTCCCAGTCCGTGACCATCCCGACCGGCTGCTCCTCGTACCAGCTCGGCTTCTACCTGCACATCGACACCGCCGAGACCGAGAACACGGTCTACGACACCTTCACGGTCTCGGTGGGCGGCCAGACGCTGACGACCCTGTCCAACGTGAACGCGGCCTCCGGCTACCAGCTCAAGACGTACGACGTCTCCCGGTTCGCCGGCCAGAGCGTCACCCTGAAGTTCCAGGGCGTGGAGGACGCCTCCCTGCAGACCTCCTTCGTCGTGGACGACGTCACCCTCCAGGTGAGCTGACGCCCCCGGCACCCTGAGCACCACCCGGGCGGCACCCGCCCCGGCCCACGGCCGGAGCGGGTGCCGCCCGGCCGTGTGCGGTGTATGCAGGAGGCATGGACCCCTCACCGACGCACCCACGCTCCAGCAGCCTCCGGGAATCACGCGCGGTGCTGCTGCCGGTCCCCTTCGCCCTGATCGCCGTCGTCACGGTGGTCGACGTGCTGGCGCCGCCGGAGGTCCACCTGGGTCCCTTCCTGGTGGCCGCCCCCGCCCTCACGGCTTCGTTCGCCGGGCCGCGCATGACCGGCTTCGTGGGCGCCGTGGCGGTCCTCGCGCAGGTGGGCGTGGCCATCGCGCGCACCTCCCTGACGGACCTGAACCACACCTTCCAGATCATCGCCCTCGTCCTGATCTCGGCCTTCGTCACCTTCTTCGCACACTTGCGCGAAGTGCACGAGCGCCAGCTCACCCGGCTGCGTTCCGTCGCGGTCGCGGCGCAGCAGGTGGTCCTACGACCGCTGCGCGACCGGATGGGCCCGCTGCGGATCGCCGCGGTGTACCTGTCGGCCGACGCCGAGGCCCAGATCGGAGGCGACCTGTACGCGGCCGTCCGTACCGCCGACGGCACCCGGCTGATCATCGGCGATGTCCGGGGCAAGGGGCTGGAGGCGGTCGGCGACGCGGCCATCGTCCTCGGCGCCTTCCGGGCCGCCGCCCACCTGGAGGCGGACCTGCCGGGGCTGGTCGGCTACCTGGAGGCCGCCGTGGCCGCCGACCCCGACCGGGGCGCGGACGGCGCCGGGGGCCCCGGCCGGCCGGAGGAGGGGTTCACCACGGCGGCGGTGCTCGACATTCCCGACGGGGAGCCGTCGCTGTGGCTGGTCAGCTGCGGGCACCCACCCCCGCTGCTGCTGCGCGGGGGCCGTGCCATCCCCCTCCAGGTGGAGCATCCGGCGCCGCCGCTCGGTCTCTCCGAGTTCGTGGACACCGGCTTCACCCCGCAGTCCTTCTCCTTCGAGCCGGGGGACGTGGTCCTGCTGTACACGGACGGCGTCATCGAGGCCCGTGACGCATCGGGGGCCTTCTACCCGCTGCCGGAGCGGGCCGCGGACTGGCCCTGCGACGGCCCGGAAGCCCTCCTGCGCCACCTCTGCGCGGACCTGCTCGCCCACACCCCGGACGGCCTCCTGGGCGACGACGCGGCGATGGTGGCCATCGAGCGCGTCGGCCGGCTGCCCTGAGCGGGGGCCCGTCCGGTGGACGGGCCCCCGCGGTGGGTCGGCGTGGTGGGTCGGCGTGGTGGGTCGGCGTGGTGGGTCGGCGCTGTGGCTCAGCCGCCGTCGCGGACCGCGACGATGCCGTTGAAGACGCCGACGTAGGCCGTCCCGTCGGGGCCCAGCGTGATCGGGGCCCAGTTGTTGTCGTACAGCGGGCCGGTGCCGGTCAGCCGGCGCCAGCGGCGCTCACCGGTGCGGAAGTCGACAGCCGTGAGGTACCAGGCGTCGATCCCCCAGACGTTCGGCTCCTTCTCGTAGAAGTAGAGCAGTCCGTTCGCGGTGGAGAGCTTGGGGACCACGGAGGGCGAGCGGATCGCGCTCTGCCAGACCGTGTCGCAGCCGCTGCCGTCGGCGCGGACGTCGATGCGGCTGACGCCGCCGACGACCGACTTGCCCAGGACCAGCGACGTGACGTTCTCGTAGCCGTAGTTGTTCTCGACGACGATGCTGTTGCCCCAGGTGATCAGGGAGTTGTCAGTGGTCGAGGCGCCCGGCCCGAAGACCGGGACCTTGCACACCAGCCTCTCACCGTCGGGCACGTCCAGGCCCCGCTTGAAGACCAGCACGTTCATCCGGTCGTCGGCGTTGTCGGTGATCGCGACGTAGCCGTTGCCGAAGAGGTCCGGGGTGGTGCCCGACCCCTGGTTGACCGAGCCGGGTTTGGTTCCCGTACCCCGGTCGTAGGTCTGGCGCCACTGCACGACGGGGGTGCCGTCTGCGGAGGCGGTGAAGCTGTACAGCGCGTGGTCGGTGACGATGGAGACGCCGTCCTCGCCGACCGAGAAGGAGTTCTGGATCTCCTCCCCCGCCAGCCGGACCGAGCGGATCACCGAGGTCGCCGGGTCCACGGTGCCGACGCGGCCCTGGCGGGTGACCCACCAGATGCGGCCGTTCCAGTCGGGCATCACCGAGGTGACCGGGTCACAGGTTCCGGTGGGCCACAGGTTGGTCCAGTCGACGCAGTCGTGCGGGACCTGGCCGGTGAGGTCCCAGTCGTTGTCGACCTTGAACTCCCAGCCGCCGTCCGGCTTCTGCCCGTGCGAGAGCCTCAGAACGTGCTGGCGGGAGTCGGCCAGCACCGCCCGGTCCTGGTTGTCCAGGTAGAAGTAGGCGCCGCCCGAGGTGTCCTTGAAGATCTTCGAGAAGTCGAGCGAGGTGATCGCCTGGACCGTCGAGGAACGCTGCGGGAGCTGGTACTCCGCGAGCGTGGCGAGCGTACGGGGCTCCAGCAGTTTGACCTTGAAGCCACCGAAGGTGCCGCAGACCGTGACCAGCCGGCCGCCCGAGTCGAAGGTGGCGGTGGCGCATTCGCCGCCGAGGGCGGCGATCTTCTCGCTGGTCACCTGCGGGTTCTTGCCGAGCGGCCCCGACCAGGGCGAGGTGGCGCTGCCCGCCGCGTCGGAGTGCATGCCGCTGCGGCCGTTGGGCGCGAGGAAGGGGTGCTGCGGCGGGGCTTCGCCGGGCAGCGGCGCGGCCGTGGCCGGGGCGCCCTCGTAGTGACTGACCAGGCGGTGGCCAGGGGCCAGGGGTATCTCCTCGGCGGCGGCCGGCGAGACCCCGTACACCACCGCACATGCGGCGAGAGCGGGTGCCACGGCGCAGTTCAGCGCTCTTCGGAACATCCGGACTTCCTCCCTTGTCCTCAGTTTTATTGACATTGCGTCTGACATCGCGCCGGGGCCAGACGCTAGATCGCACTGCCTGAGGAGTCCATGGAAGAGCCGGATGATTCACGAAGGCGCAACAGTTGATCAACTCGCGGACGGAGAGGGGCGGGTGCCGGGTCGCCGGTACCGGGCGCGGGTCAGGGCTTGAAGCCTCCGACCACGTTCGCCGTGGCCGAGACCCCGTTGTGGATGGTCTGCGCGAGACTGCTGCTCGCGAGGTAGAAGCCGAGCAGGACACAGACGAGCGCGTGCGACAGCTTGAGGCCGCCACCGCGCATGAAGATCCATGCGAGGACGAGGAGCAGGACGAGGACGGAGAGGGAGATCACCATCGGAACACCTCCTTACGCGCCGCCATGGTGGCGCAGTGGGAGGGCCCTTCGGGCGAAACTCGTGTCCGCCAAACGGGTGTTGACGGTCCGTGACCGGTGTTCAGTCCTTGACGATCTCGCCCCAGTGGACCGTTCGCCCGCACCAGCGGCCGAGCAGCACGGGGTCGTCCCCCACCGCCGGCAGGCCCGCACCGGACTCCGCCGGCGGGAAGGGGGCGCGCAGGGGTCTTGCCCGGCCGCCGCGGGGCATGCCATATATGTCTAGACCTTTCCGGGGAGCCGGAAGAACCGGGGAGCCGGAAGAACCGGAGAACCGGAAGACCCGAAGAACGGAAGAAGAGGGCGCCCGCCGTGCACCACCCCGCACCCCGCACCGCGCCCCACCCCACGCACGCCTCCCCGTGGCCGTCCGTACGGGGAACGGCGCCCGCCCTCGCCGCCCTGGCCCTCGCGAGCGCCGCGCTGACGGCGTGCGGCGCCTCCGACACCACGCCCCCGGCGGCCCCGGCCGGGCTCACCGCCCAAGCGGGCAGCGCCACTTCGGTCCACGTCATGTGGCAGTCGCCCGCGCCCGCCGACGGGGTGACCTCCTTCCTCGTCTTCCAGGCGGACCGGCTGGTCCGTGAACTGCCCGCCGACAAGACGATGACCGACATCACCGGCCTCACCCCGCGGACGGCCTACGCGTTCACCGTCCGCGCCCGGGACGCCGCCGGGAACACCTCCCCGGCCGCTGCGGCCGCCTCGGCCACCACCCCCGCGGCCTCGGCCGAGGACCGGCAGGCCCCGACCGCCCCGCCCCGTACGGACGGGCAGGCCCTCACGCCCACCTCCGCCCGACTGACCTGGGCCGCGGCCACCGACGACACGGGCGTCACCGCGTACGACGTCTACCAGGGCGACGCCCGGATCCACACGGTCGGCCCCGGCACCACCACGACGGTCCTGGAGGACCTCCGGCCCGACAGCGCGTACACCTTCACCGTCCGGGCCCGGGACGGGGCCGACAACTCCTCCCCGGCCGGTCCCGCCGCGGACGTGACCACCCCGCCCGGGCCCGGACAGCGGACCGACACCGCTCCGGCCGAGTTCACGGCGGTCGCCTCGCCGGGCGCGGTCACCCTCGCCTGGACCGCCCCGGCGACCGGCCGGGAGACCACCGCGTACGAGCTCTACGTCAACGGACGCCCCACCACCGTCATCCAGTTCGGCGGGGGCGCCGTCCCGGCCGGCTGGGCGGAGCACCGCCTCACGGTCGCCGAACCGCCCGGAACCGCATGGACGGTGAAGCTCCGGGCGCGGCTGCCCGACGGCACCTGGGGCGCCTTCTCCGCAGAACGGCGGATCGTACTTGCCTCCTGAAGCCTCCTGAACCGCCTCCCGAACTCCGCGCGGTGGAGCGGTTCCTGACAACCCGTTCGTTCGATCTGTCCCGAACGGTACTGCGGAGAAAGAAGATCGCGCAGAATACTCCCGTGTTCGGTGAGTACTCGGTCAACAACAATCAGGCAGATTCCACGGACGGCGATCCTGGGCCAGACTCTGGCGCCGTGCCGGGAAACCTGCCGCCGGAAACGGCGAGCTTCGTGGGCCGTGAGCGTGAACTCGGCCTCCTCTGCGACCTGCTGCGCGAGCGACGGCTCGTGACGCTCACGGGCGTCGGCGGCGTCGGCAAGTCCAGGCTGGCCCTGCGGGCCGCCGCCGACCCCCGCCAGCGCAGGCCCGACGGGGTGTGGTGGGTGGAGCTCTCCCCGCTGCGCGACACCGAACTGCTGACCGCCACCGTCGCGCACGCCGTCGGCCTCGCCCACCAGTCCCCGCGCCCCCTGGACGAGGAACTGTGCGCGTGGATGGCCGACAAGGAGCTGCTGCTCGTCCTCGACACGTGCGAGCACCTGGTGGCCGCCTGCCGGCACCTGGTGGGCGAACTCCTGCAGTCCGCACCGGGCCTGACCGTGCTCATCACCACCCGCGAGCCGCTCCGCAGCCCCGGTGAGGACCTGGTCGAGGTCAGCCCGCTGCCCAGCGACGGACCCGACAGCGACGCCCTCGCCCTGTTCCGGGCCCGTGCGATCGCCGCCACCCCGCACGCCGCGGCCGCCTTCGCCGACCCGGACCGGGCGGCCCTCGCCGCGGACATCTGCCGCCGCCTGGACGGGATTCCCCTCGCCCTCGAACTGGCCGGCGCCCGGATGCGGCTCTGGACCCTGGAACAGATGGCGCAGCGCCTCGAAGGCCGCTTCGACCTGCTCTCCGGCACCGCCACGGCCCCGCTCCCCCGGCACCAGACGATGCGCACCGCGATCGGCTGGAGCCACGAACTGTGCGAGCCGGTCGAGCGGCTGCTGTGGGCCCGACTCTCGGTGTTCACCGGGGACTTCGACGTGGCCGCGGCGCGCGCGGTGTGCTCGGGCGGACCGCTGCCCGCCGCACGGGTGGAGCGGGTGCTGGCCGGCCTGGTGGCCAAGTCGGTGGTCCGGTGCAGCCGGGAACGGGGCGCGGGCGCCCGCTACCGGCTGCTGGACACCATCCGCGAGTACGGCCAGGACTGGCTGGCGGAGCTCGGCGAGGAACGGGTCGTCGCCGACCGGCACGCCCACTGGTACGCAGCCCTCTCGAAGGCCGCCGACCCGGGCTGGATGGGCCCGGGCCAGGTGGACTGGTACCGCAGGATGACCGCCGAGCACGCGCAGCTGCGTACCGCCCTGGAGCACCTGCTCCGCTCGGATCCCACGGCGGCCCTGGAGACGGCCGGCGCGCTCTGGTTCTTCTGGTTCTCCTGCGGCCACGTCCACGAGGGCCGGGCCTTCCTGGAACGGGCTCTGAGCCGGGGTCCGCGCTCGGGAGCCGCCTACGTCCAGGCCCTGTGGGCCCTGGGGCTCACCGCTCTGCTCCAGGGCGACCTGACCACGTCCCAGGAGCTCGGCAAGGCGTGCACCGGCGCGGCGGCCACCCTGGCCGACCCGGAGCCGGAGCTGCGCGCCGCGTACCTGCTCGCGGTGTCGGTGCTGATGCCGGGCGATCCCGTACGGGCCCTGGCGCTCGCCGGCCCCCGGGCGCGCGGGGGCCACGGCGGGAGACCCACCGGCGTGGGCTGGCTGCTGTGCCGGCTGGCCACCGGCTACGCCCTGTGCGACCTCGGGCGCTTCGAGGAGGCCGAGCAGGAGGCGCGGGGCCTGCGCGAGGCCTGCGCGGAGCTGGGCGAGCGCTGGCTGCGGGCGTACGCGGACTACATCCTGGCCATGGCGGCGTTCGGGCTCGGCCACCACGGGGAGGCGGCCCGACACGCGCGGGCGATGCTGTCGGGCAAGCGGCTGCTGGGCGACCGCTTCGGGATCGCGCTCGGTCTCGACCTGCTGGCGGCGGCGGTGGCGGCCCTGGGAGACGGCGAGCTGGCGGCCCGGCTACTGGGCACGGGGCACGCCTGGTGGCGCACGGTGGGCCGGCCGCAGATGGGCTCCCCCTCGCTCACGGCCGTGCGCGACCAGGGCGAACGGCAGGCCAGGGCGGCGATCGGCGACGAGGCGTACGAGAGCGCCTTCCTGGGCGGCGCGGCGGCTTCCACCGGCTGACGCCCGCCGTGGGCTCAGCCGATGTCGCCGTGGCGTAACTCCGGGGCTCCCGTCAGTACGGGAGGGGTCTGCCCGACGGTGTACGCAGGTCCAGGTCTCGGGGTGCGGGCTTCGGGACGGGCTTTCGGATCAGCTGCTGGCGCATGCTGCCTCCTCGCTCAGACCAGGGCCGGGCGGCGGGGTTCCACCGTGCGGCCGTCGGGGAGCAGTTCACCTGTGTCATCGAAGACGACGGCGCCGTTGCACAGCAGGTTCCAGCCCTGTTCGGGGTGGAAGGCCACGGTGCGTGCGGCGTCGTGGTCGACGCTGTCGGCGGTCGGGCAGGGGGGCTGGTGGGAGCACATGGCGCACCTCCTCGCAGAGTGGGGCGGGAAGGCCGGTGGTCACCCGGTCGAATCCGCGATCCACGGTGGCGGTGAGTATTACTGATCGCCACCCCCGGGCGGAACCCATATTCGCCGCCCAGTTCAGGGTGTGTATGCCCGCTTACGATGCGCTCATGCCCGCTATCCGGATCATTCGCCGCACACTTCTCGACACCGAGGTGGCGTGGAGGAGGCTGACGGACTGGGAACGCCACGCCGCCGCCGTCCCGCTCACCCGGGCGATCGTCGAAACGCCGCCTCCCACGCACACCGGAACCCGTTTCACCATGCGTACGGGCGTGGGGAGCATCACCTTCGACGACCCGATGGAAGTGACCTTCTGGCAGCCCCCGCAGGGCGGCTCCGCGGGACTGGTCCGGCTCGTCAAACACGGCCGCGTGGTGCGCGGCCGGGCGGAGATCGAGCTCCGCCCCTCGCCCGCGGGCGGCTGCGAGGCCGAATGGCGCGAGGAACTGCGCGTACGCGGCCTGGGCCGCCCCTTCGACCCCCTGGTGGCAGCGGCGGCGCGCCTCTTCTTCACCCGCGCCCTGGAAGCCCTCCTGCGCCCCTGAACGGCACGGCCGGGCCTTCGGGGCCCGGGGCGGCACGAGGGGCCGCCGGGCGGCACCGGCGCACGCAGGGGCCCGGGGCCGCCTCACGGCGGCCCCGGGCCCCTGACCTTCCCCGCTCCAGCCCCGCGCTAGCGGATCGGCATGCCCGAGAGCGTGCGCGCGATCACCAGCCGCTGGATCTCACTCGTCCCCTCGAAAATGGTGTAGATCGCGCTGTCGCGGTGCATGCGCTCCACCGGGTACTCGCGGGTGAAGCCGTTGCCGCCGAGGATCTGGACCGCCTGGGCGGTGACCTTCTTGGCGGTCTCGCTCGCGAACAGCTTGGACATCGAGCCCTCGGCCGAGGTGAAGGGCTTGCCCGCGACCGCCATCCAGGAAGCCCGCCACACCAGCAGCCGGGCCGCGTCGATGGAGGTCCGCATGTCCGCGAGCTGGAAGGCGACGCCCTGGTTGTCGATGATCGGCCGGCCGAACTGCGTACGGGTCTTCGCGTAGTCCAGCGCCACCTCGTACGCGGCGCGCGCCGTGCCGACCGCCATGGCGCCGACGGCCGGGCGGGAGGCCTCGAAGGTGGCCATGGCCGCGTTCTTCACACGCTCCCCGCCGCCCGCCTTGGCCCGCTCGTGGGCCCGCGCGAGCCGCTCGTCCAGCTTCTCCTTGCCGCCGAGCAGGCAGGAGCCGGGAATCCGTACGTCCTCCAGCACCACCTCGGCGGTGTGCGAGGCGCGGATGCCGTGCTTCTTGAACTTCTGCCCCTGCGACAGGCCCGGGGTGTTCGGCGGCACGATGAAGGAGGCGTGCCCCTTGGTCCCCAGCTCCGGGTCGACGACCGCCACCACGATGTGGACGTTGGCGATGCCGCCGTTGGTCGCCCAGGTCTTGGTCCCGTTGAGCACCCACTCGTCCGTCGCCTGGTCGTACACGGCGCGGGTGCGCATCGCGCCGACGTCGGAGCCGGCGTCGGGCTCGGAGGAGCAGAAGGCGGCGACCTTCACGTCGTCCGGGGTGCCGTACATCTGCGGGATCCAGGTCCCGATCTGCTCCTCGGTGCCGTTGGCGACGACGCCGATGGCGGCGAGCCCGGTGCCGACGATCGACAGCGCGATGCCCGCGTCGCCCCAGAACAGCTCCTCCATGGCCATCGGGATGCCGAGGCCGGTGGGGTCGAAGAACTGCTGGGCGTAGAAGTCGAGGGAGTAGATGCCGACCTTGGCGGCCTCCTGGATGACGGGCCACGGAGTCTCTTCGCGCTCGTCCCATTCCGCGGCGGCGGGGCGGATCACGTCGGCGGCGAAGCCGTGGATCCAGTCCCGTACCTGCTTCTGGTCGTCGTTGAGCTCCATGGTGAACTCCGCCATGTCCCCTCCAGCTTTCTCTGCACAGGAGTTACCAGCGGTAACCCTCACTCCGACTCCAGTCTGTTACCGGCCGGTAAGCACTGTCAAGCAGCAGCGATCACGGACCGCCGATGAGATCACCAGGGTGTGCGGGGTGTTACGTTGCGTGGGCGTCAGGACATCGCAAGGGCGGGGAGTGAACAGGGCATGGAGACCACACGGCAGTCCGGCGAGCCGGGAGCGGGCGAGCGCCGGCGGCGGGAGCTGCTGGAGGCCGCCGACCGGGTCGTCCTCAGAGACGGACCCAAGGCGTCCATGAACGCCATCGCGGCGGAGGCCGGGATCACCAAGCCCATCCTCTACCGCCACTTCGGCGACAAGGCGGGCCTCTACCAGGCCCTGGCCGTCCGGCACACGGACGCCCTGCTCGACTCGCTGCGCGCGGCGCTGGACGCACCCGCCGAACGTCGCAGGCGGGTGGAGGCCACCCTCGACACCTATCTCGCGGCGATCGAGGCCCGGCCCCAGGTCTACCGCTTCCTCATGCACCCGGCCGAGGACTCCCAGGCCCCCGAGCGCGGCTTCGACGTCGGCCTGCACTCGGCCCCGCTGCTGCGCCGCCTCGGCGAGGAACTGGCCCAGGTGATCGGCGAACGCGTGGACCTGGGCCCCGGCGGCGAACGCCTGGCCCGGGTCTGGGGCCACGGCATCGTCGGCATGATGCACGCGGCCGGCGACTGGTGGCTCGGCGAACGCCCCTGCGAACGCGCGGAACTCGTCGGCGCCCTCACCGACCTCCTGTGGGGCCGCCTGGCCACAGCCGGCAACCGGGCGGACGGCCCGGGCTTCTGAGCCCACCCGGGCACATCCGGCGCCGCCGGGGCAAATCCAGCCTCGCCGGCGTTTGAGGCGCGGGTCCGGGCAGAGCCCGGCGCCCGGCGGAGCCGGGGTTCCTGGGGCGCCGGCCGTCCGCAAGCTAGTCGCGCAGCGCCGCCGCGCCCCAGTCGGTCTTGCGGATGGCCCTCCGCAGGCGCCGGGCCCGCAGCCCGGTCACCCGGTCCGCGTACACCACACCGGCCAGGTGATCGCACTCGTGCTGCAGGCACCGCGCGAAGAACCCGGTCCCGGAGATCCGTACGGCCGCGCCGTCCGAGGTGACACCCTCCACCACCGCGCTGTCGTAGCGGAGCGTCCCCGCCTCCAGCCCCGGCAGGGACAAGCAGCCCTCGGGGCCCAGGAACTCGTCCCCGTCGGCGGACACCAGCCGCGGGTTGACGATGTGCCCGACGTGGCGGACGTCCTCGTCGTCGGGGCAGTCGTATACGAACACCCGCTGTCCGACGCCGATCTGGTTCGCGGCGAGGCCGACGCCCTGGGCGGCGTACATCGTGGCGAACATGTCCTCGATGAGCCGGTCGAGGGCCGGGCCGAACTCGGTGACCTCCGCGCAAGCGGAATGGAGCACCGGGTCGCCCAGCAGGCTCATGGTGCGGACGATGCCGGAGGTACCGGGGAGGGGGCGCTGTCGCATGGCGGTAAGACTACGACGGGCGACTATATGAGGAGATCTTCGGCAGACCGGGGGCGCCGCGGTCGGGGCGCGGGCAGGTCATGGATAGGCTGGGGGTGACCGACGCAAGGAGGACAAGGGACGATGGCAGGCAACACAGAGCCGCTTTCGCCGCGGGCCAAGCTGGCCGTGACGGCGGGCAAGGCCGCGGCGGCGGTGTCGCGGGCCGCGGGACGCGGAAGCGGATCGGTGATCGGAGGAAAGGTCGCGCTCAAGCTCGACCCCGATCTCCTCGGCGCGCTGGCGCAGCATCTCGACGTCGTCCTCGTCTCGGCGACGAACGGCAAGACCACGACGACCCGGCTCATCGCGGAGGCCCTGCGGGCCAGCGGCCCGGTCGTCTCGAACGCCCTGGGCGCCAACATGCCGGCGGGCATCACCTCCGCCCTGGCGGGCGGCTCGGACGCCAAGTACGGCGTCATCGAGGTGGACGAGAAGTACCTGGCCGGAGTGGCCCGGGACGTCACCCCCAAGGTGATCGCCCTGCTGAACCTCTCCCGCGACCAGCTGGACCGCGCCGCCGAGACCCGCATGCTCGCGGAGAAGTGGCGCGAGGGCCTCTCGGGTTCCAAGGCGGTCGTCGTCGCGAACTGCGACGACCCGCTGATCGTGTGGGCCGCCTCCTCCTCGCAGAACGTGGTGTGGGTCGCGGCCGGCCAGGAGTGGAAGGACGACGCCTGGTCGTGCCCCTCCTGCGGTGGCGTCATGCAGCGTCCGGGCGACGACTGGTTCTGCGGCGAGTGCGGTTTCCGGCGCCCCACCCCGAGCTGGGTGCTCTCCGGTGACCACGTGCTCGACCCGCACGGCAGCGCCTGGCCGATCAGCCTCCAGCTCCCGGGCCGCGCCAACAAGGCGAACGCGGCCACCTCGGCCGCCGTGGCAGCCGTCTTCGGCGTCCCGCCGCAGGTGGCGCTGGAGCGGATGTACCAGGTGCAGGCCGTCGCCGGACGCTACGACGTGGTGAGCTTCCAGGGCCGCGAACTGCGCCTGCTGCTCGCGAAGAACCCGGCCGGCTGGCTGGAGACCTTCTCCCTGATCGACCCGCCGCCGACCCCGGTGATCCTGTCGGTGAACGCACGCGGCGCGGACGGCACCGACACCTCCTGGCTGTGGGACGTGGACTACCCGCGCCTGGCCGGCCACCCGATCTTCGTGATCGGCGACCGCAAGCTGGACCTCGCGGTCCGTCTGGAAGTCGCGGGCCTGGACTTCCGGGTGTGCGAGACCCTCGACGAGGCCGTGCAGCTGGCGCCGCCCGGACAGATCGAGCTGATCGCCAACTACACCGCCTTCCAGGACGTGCGCCGCCGCGTCGGCAACTAGTACCCATAAGGACAAGAGCATGAGCGACAACAGCCTGCGTCTGGTGTGGGTCTACCCCGACCTGCTCAGCACGTACGGAGACCAGGGCAACGCCCTGGTCGTCGAGCGCCGGGCCCGCCGGCGCGGCCTGGACGTGCAGCGCGTGGACGTGCGCAGCGACCAGCCGATCCCGACCTCGGGCGACATCTACCTGATCGGCGGCGGCGAGGACCGGCCGCAGCGGCTGGCCGCGGAGCGGCTGCTGCGCGACGGCGGTCTGGAGCGCGCCGTCTCGAACGGGGCGATCGTCTTCTCCGTCTGCGCCGGCTACCAGATCCTGGGGCAGGAGTTCGTCAACGACGTCGGCGAGCGTCAGCAGGGCCTCGGCCTGCTGGACGTGGTGACCGTGCGCGGCGAGGGCGAGCGGTGCGTCGGCGACGTGCTGGCGGACATCGATCCGCGGCTCGGCCTGCCGCAGCTGACCGGCTTCGAGAACCACCAGGGGGTCACGCACCTCGGCCCGACGGCCAAGCCGTTCGCCCACACCCGGCTCGGCCGGGGCAACGGCACCGGTGACGGTACCGAAGGCGCGTACAACGACACGGTGTTCGGCACGTACATGCACGGTCCCGTGATGGCGCGCAACCCGCAGATCGCGGACCTGCTGCTGAAGCTGGCCCTCGACGTGAACGCGCTGCCGCCCATCGACGACCGCTGGTACGAGGCGCTGCGCGCCGAGCGGATCGCGGCGGCCACACAGCCCGCGTAGCCCACGTAGCCACACCGCCACCGGCACCGCCGATACCCGGCGTTCGGCCCGGATTCCCCTCGGGGTGTCCGGGCCGACGTGTTTTCGTACGACTGATCTGACCAGCATGTGGAGGATGGTTCAGTCCACCCTCGATCCGCTTGTAGGGTGCTGGGTAGTTCCAACCGGACGACGTGGTCCGGTCGTCGGCCCACGTTGCAAAGGTCCTCCCTGCCATGCGCATAGGTGTGCTCACTTCCGGAGGCGACTGCCCCGGCCTCAATGCCGTCATCCGCTCCGTCGTGCACCGCGCCGTCGTCGACCACGGGGACGAGGTCATCGGTTTCCACGACGGCTGGCGCGGCCTGCTGGAGTGCGACTACCGCAAGCTCGACCTGGATGCCGTGAGCGGCATCCTGGCCCGTGGCGGAACGATTCTGGGCTCCTCCCGGGTCCAGCCCGCCCATCTGCGCGACGGCGTGGAGCGGGCCCGCGGCCACGTCGCCGATCTCGGCCTGGACGCCATCATCCCGATCGGCGGCGAAGGCACCCTGAAGGCCGCCAACCTGCTCTCGCAGGGCGGTCTGCCGATCGTCGGCGTCCCCAAGACGATCGACAACGACATCGCCTCGACCGACGTCACCTTCGGCTTCGACACCGCCGTCGGGGTCGCCACCGAGGCACTGGACCGGCTGAAGACCACCGCCGAGTCCCACCAGCGCGTGATGGTCGTGGAGGTCATGGGCCGCCACACCGGCTGGATCGCCCTGCACTCGGGCATGGCGGCCGGTGCGCACGCGATCGTCGTACCGGAGCGTCCCTTCGACATCGAGGAGCTGACGGCGATCGTCGGCGAACGCTTCGAGCAGGGCAAGCGCTTCGCGATCGTCGTGGTCGCCGAGGGCGCCAAGCCCGCCGAGGGCAGCTCGATGGCCCTGGAGGAGGGCGGCACCGACATGTACGGGCACGAGCGGTTCGCCGGCATCGGCAACCGCCTCGCCGTCGAGCTGGAGGACCGCCTCGGCAAGGAGGCCCGCCCGGTCATCCTGGGCCACGTGCAGCGCGGCGGCACGCCCACGGCGTACGACCGGGTCCTGGCGACCCGCTTCGGCTGGCACGCGGTGGAGGCGGCCCACCGGGGCGAGTTCGGGATGCTCACGGCGCTGCGCGGCACGGACATCGTCATGGTCCCGCTCGACGAGGCCGTGCAGACCCTGAAGACGGTCCCGTCCGAGCGCTACGCCGAGGCGCAGAACGTTTTGTGATCTTTCCCCCTTTCTGCGCGTCACTCCCGTAATGGCCGCCCCCGGACGATTTCCCGTCCGGGGGCGGCATTACTGTGGTGGGGCACCACGGGTCAAGGGAGTGAAGAGATTGAGTTACCTCGCGCACGGCACCATGGACATGCACGACATGAACATGGACCTGCCGCCCTTCACCCTCGGGCGCGGGCTGGAGTTCTCCTTCGACGCCTTCTTCCTGATCGGCTCGCTCCTCGGCCTCGCGCTGTACGGATGGGGCGTGGTGCGGCTGCGCCGGCGCGGGGACTCCTGGCCGGTCGGGCGGACGGTCGCCTTCACCATCGGCGTGCTGAGCGTGGCCCTGGTGATGTGCACCAAGCTGAACGACTACGGCATGGTCATGTTCAGCGTGCACATGGTCCAGCACATGGTGATCAGCATGCTCAGCCCGATCCTGCTGCTGCTGGGCGCACCCGTGACGCTGGCGCTGCGCGCGCTGCCGCCGGCGGCCCGCGGCCACAAGGGGCCGCGCGAGCTGCTGCTGATGCTCCTGCACAGCCGGTACATGAAGGTGATCACCCATCCGGTGTTCACCATCCCGATGTTCATCGCCAGCCTCTACGGCCTGTACTTCACCCCGCTCTTCGACTTCCTGATGGGGTCGAAGACCGGCCACATCGCGATGATGGTGCACTTCCTCGCCGTCGGCCTCGTCTTCTTCTGGCCGATCATGGGCGTGGACCCGGGCCCGCACCGCCCCGGCTACGTGATGCGGATGCTGGAGCTGTTCGCCGGAATGCCCTTCCACGCCTTCTTCGGCATCGCGCTGATGATGGGCAGCGAGCCGATGATCAAGACGTACGCGAATCCGCCCGCGTCCCTCGGCATCGACCCGCTGCTCGACCAGCAGTGGGGCGGCGGCATCGCCTGGGCCTTCAGCGAGGTCCCCTCGGTGCTGGTGCTCATCGCGCTGGTCTACCAGTGGTACCACTCGGAACAGCGGGCCGCGAAGCGCTCCGACCGGTCCGAGGACCGCAACGGGGACCAGGAGCTGGCGGCCTACAACTCGTATCTCGCCTCGCTCCAAGCGCGTGGCCAGTAGCGCTGGACCGCCTTCAGGCGCCACCATGGGGCATGACCGGATCCGTGAAGGCGATGGCAGTGATGACCTTCGCCTCTCTGGTGGCGATCGCCACGTATTCCGTGGCCCTCGGAAGCAACGGCTGGCTGTGGTTCGGCTGGGTGGTGCTGGGGCTGCTCACCGCGGGCATGGCGGCCTCGGGCGGTACCTGAGCCGACGCCCCCTCCGTCCCCGGGCGAGCCGTCCGTAGGATGTCCGTGACCACGGGACGTCGACGGGAGCCGCCTGGTGTTCTACCACTTGCTCAAGCACGTGATCCTGGGGCCGCTGCTGCGGCTCCTGTTCCGGCCCCGCATCGAAGGACTGGAGAACATTCCCGAGGACGGGGCCGCGATCATCGCGGGCAACCACCTCTCCTTCTCCGACCACTTCCTGATGCCCGCGATCCTCAAGCGGCGCATCACCTTCCTCGCGAAGGCCGAGTACTTCACCGGACCGGGAGTGAAGGGACGGCTCACCGCCGCCTTCTTCCGCAGCGCCGGACAGATCCCGGTCGACCGCTCCGGTAAGGACGCCGGTCAGGCCGCGCTCCGCGAGGGGCTCGGGGTGCTGTCCAAGGGCGAGCTGCTGGGCATCTATCCGGAGGGCACCCGCTCGCACGACGGGCGGCTGTACAAGGGCAAGGTCGGCGTAGCCGCGATGGCGCTGGGCGCCGCGGTGCCCGTCGTCCCGTGCGCGATGGTCGGGACCTTCGAGATCCAGCCGCCCGGGCAGAAGATCCCCAGCATCCGCCGGGTCACGATCCGCTTCGGCCGACCGCTGGACTTCTCCCGGTACGCGGGGATGGAGGGCGAGCGGGCCGTCCTGCGGGCCATCACCGACGAGATCATGTACGAGGTCCTCGCCCTGTCCGGCCAGGAGTACGTGGACCGGTACGCCGCCGAGGTCAAGGCCGAGGAAGAGGAAGCACGGAAGAAGGCCCGGCGCAGGACGCGCTGAGCCTTCTCCCGTGCCGGGCCCCTCCCCTGTGGGTCGGAGCCGTTGCCTCCCGGTCCGGTTAGCGGATGGCCGGGAGCTCGTCGATCGCCCGCTGGTCCGCGGCCGGGGCCGGGGCGAGCAGCTTGGCGGCGACGGGGGCCGGGGCCACCGGAGTGGCGTGCGGACCGCACGTCACGTTCTGGGCGTCCACCTTGCCGGTGAGCAGGTAGGTGTCGACCCGGGTGTTGATGCAGGGGTTCACCAGGTTGGTGACACCGTGCGATCCGGCGCCCTGCTCGGTGATCAGACGCGAGCCGGCGAGCCGGTTGTTCAGCGAGACCCCGCCCTTGTACGGCGTGGCCGCGTCCCGCTCGGCCTGGACGATCAGCACCGGCGGCAGGCCGCGGTGAGCGCCGACCCCGACCTCGATGGCGTTGTGCTGCTTGGACTTCCAGGTGGCGCAGGGCAGGTTCATCCACGCGTTGGCCCAGGTCATGAAGGGGTACTGGGCGTGCAGCTTGGTGTTGTCCCGGTCCCACTTGGACCAGCTGGTGGGCCACTTGGCGTCGGCGCACTCGACGGCGGTGTAGACCGCGTTGCCGTTCTCCGCCGAGGCGTTGCCCTGGATGTCGCTCATGTCGGGGGCGATGGCGTCGATCAGCGCCTGCTCGTCACCGGCGGCGTACGCGGACCAGGTCTGGGCGACGGGCACCCAGGAGGAGTCGTAGTACGGGGCGCTCTGGAAGAAGCCGATGAGCTCGGCCGGGCCGACGATCCCACCGAGCGGGTTGGCCTTGGCCTTGGCGCGCAGCTCGAGCCACTTGGCCTCGACCTCTGCGCGGGTCTTGCCGAGGTGGAAGGAGGCGTCGTTCTTGGCGACCCAGTCCTCCCAGTCGTTCCAGCGCATCTGGAAGGCGACGTCCTGGCCGAGGTTGGCCTCGTACCAGATGTTGTCGCGGGCCGGGTCCACCACGCTGTCCGCGATCATGCGGCGCACGTGCGTCGGGAACAGGGTGGCGTAGACCCCGGCGATGTAGGTGCCGTAGGAGACGCCGATGAAGTTCAGCTTCTTCTCGCCGAGGGCGGCACGGATGACGTCCAGGTCACGCGCGACGTTCGGCGTGGTCATGAACGGCAGCATCTCGCCGCTGCGCTCCTTGCAGCCGTCCGCGTACTCCTCGGCGAGCTTGCGCTGGGCGTCCTTGTCGGCCTGGGTGTCCGGCACCGGGTCGACCTTGGGTGCCTTGACGAACTCCTGCGGGTCGATGCAGGAGATCGGCGCGGAGTGGCCGACGCCGCGCGGGTCGAAGCCCACGAAGTCGTACGCCTTGGCGGTGTTGACCCACAGCGGGCTGTTGGTGGTGATGCGGCGGGGGAAGCGCATGCCGGAGCCGCCGGGGCCGCCCGGGTTGTAGACGAGGGCGCCCTGGCGCTCTTCCTTGGTGCCGGTGCTGACGGCGCGGTCGACCGCGAGGTCGATGGTCTTGCCGAAGGGCTTGCTGTAGTCGAGCGGGACCTTCACATAGCCGCACTGGATGGGCGCCGCGAAGCCCCAGTCGGGCGGGCAGTCCTTCCAGTCGATCCCGGCGCGCGCCGCGCGGGCGGCGGCGATCTGGGTGCCGAACGCCTCGGCGATCGGGTTGTCGCGGCCGGAGGGGCCGGGCGAGAAGGCCGAGGAGGCCGACGCCGACGGGGCGAGCAGCAGGCTCGCCGCCAGCGTGCCGGTGACCAGAGTGGCGGCGCTCCCCAGCACCGCGTTGCGTATCACGTAGTTGTTCCCCCTGCGTCATCCGCCGCCGTGGGCGGCGTGGTTCGTGCCGGTGTGGATGCACGTCGGCATGTCCAGGGGATACTTCCGCCTGACCGGGAGCGGGCGACAGAGCACGGGGCCGTTCTTTGCCAACCCGATATCCGGAAAGGGGTGTACCGCTCAGCGGTGTCGGGTTCGTCCCGGGTTCGGCGGTGGTCGGCCGTGGTGGCCGCCCGGGTTCACCAACCGTAGGCGGCGCAGGCGGAGTCGAGCAGTTCGCGGAGCCGCAACGCGTCCGGGGCCAGGGCCGTGACCAGGACGGCCGGACCCGCCAGCGGGGAGAGCGCCGCGAACTCCCCCAGCATCCCGGCCTGCGGCGGGGCCTTCGCGAACTCCGGGTCCACCACCAGCAGCTGGCCCAGCGCCCGGTGGCCCGCGAGTCCCGCCGGACCGTCCCAGCCGCCCGGCGCGCCGGGTCCGCAGGCCACCTCCTGGTCCAGCAGCGGGCGGCCGTCCCGGGTCACGGTGAGCCGGGCGCGCAGCAGGCCCGGAGCCTCCCCGGTGCGGCCGAGTACCTGCTCCTCGCGCAGCAGGAGCCGGGCGGTGGGGGCGAGTTCGGCGTGGGTACGGACCCGCAGGTCGCTGCCGCGCACCGAGATGAGGGGCTCCGGAAGCCAGCGCACCGCCGCTCCGTCCCCGAGCCGGAGCCGTACGTCGTACCGCGCGGGTTCCCCGTGCCGGCCGGGCAGCGCCAGCGTGGCCGCCGCCGAGCGGAGCACCAGCCGGGCGCCCGGTCCGGCGGTGGCCTCGACCGTGAGGTGGTCACCGCCCAGGGGGGCGCTCATGGCGCCGACCAGCATGACGCCCGCCTCGCCGGGCCCGCCCCGGGTGCGGCGCAGGGCGAGCGGCCCCTCCCCGGCCAGCAGCGGCAGGGCGGTGGAGCCCCGCCCGTCGGCGGCGGCCCCGATCCGGGCGGTGGCGCGCAGGCCGGCCGCAGCGGGGGCCGGGGGCCGGGCGGAGGGCGCGGCCGTCACCGTGGGGAGGGCCGCGGGGATCGCCGTAGGGCTCACCGGGCGGTCCAGGCGGCGATCCGCTCGCGCACCCAGGCGGCCACCGGGGCCACGCCCTCCTCGCCGCGCAGGGACTGGAAGGCGACGGGCAGTTCGCCGCGCTGTTCGGCGGCGTCGCGGGCCATCCGGCCCAGGTCCGAGCCGACGTGGGGGGCGAGGTCGGTCTTGTTGACGACGAGCAGGTCGGCGGTGGTGACGCCGGGGCCGCCCTTGCGCGGGATGTCGTCGCCGCCGGCCACGTCGATGACGAAGATCTGGGCGTCGACGAGGCCCCTGGAGAAGGTGGCGGTGAGGTTGTCGCCGCCGGACTCCACGAGGATCAGGTCGAGCCGTCCGTGTCCGTGGAAGGCCTCCTCCAGCTCCTCGACGGCCTCCAGGTTGGCGGAGATGTCGTCGCGGATGGCGGTGTGGGGGCAGGCGCCGGTCTCCACGGCGCTGATCCGCTCGGGCGGCAGGACGGCTTCGCGGAGCAGGAACTCGGCGTCCTCGCGGGTGTAGATGTCGTTGGTGACCACGGCCATGGACAGCTCCGCGCGCAGGGCTCGGCAGAGCGCGGCGACGGTGGCGGTCTTGCCTGAGCCGACGGGCCCGCCGAGGCCGATGCGCAGGGCCCGGCGGGTCCCGTCCGCCCGCAGCGGCTCGGCGCTGTGGGTGTGGCGGTGCGGGAAGATCCCACCGCCGAGGGAGGGGTCGAGGTGCATGGGGGTCTCCTTGGGCTGAAGCGGGGATGCGGGTGTGCGCCGGAGGGTGCTGGACGGCTCAGGAGGCGAACAGGCGTACCGGCCAGTCGGCATGGGCCTGCGCCGCGATGTCCAGCAGCGGCGAGGAGGCCGCGGGCAGGGTGTGCGTACCGTCGGTGAGGGCCCGTCGCGCGGCCCGTTCCGCGCGCCGGGACACGGAGTCCAGCTCGGGGGCGAGCACGGCCAGGACCCGGCTCGCCTCGAAGGGGTCCAGGCCGAGCAGCCGTACCGTGGCGGTGGCCGGCCCGCTCACGCTCTCGTACGCCGCCACGTGCGCGGCGTCCAGCGGCCCGAGCCCCGCCGACCGGGCCGTGACGCCGAGCACGACGGGCTGGTGCGCCCCGCGCGGGAACGCGACGGCCAGCGCTTCCAGTTCCGCGCCGGGCCAGGTGGCGCGGGCGGCCCGCATCAGCTGGCGCCCGAGCCGCCGCCCAGCGGTGCGCAGCGCGGGCGACGGGGTCCGGGCGTCGGCGGCTTCGTCGAGGGCCGCCGGGTCGATCCCGAGGGCCGCCGCCGCGGCGAGAGCGGCCGCGACGAGCCCGGTGGTGTGCAGCCGGCCGCGGCAGAACTCCGCCAGGGTCGCGGCGTCGTGGATCCGGCCCGCCTTGCAGGCGGCCTCGGCCCCGCCGGAGTGGGCGTGCCCTCCGGCGGGGAAGCGGCCGTCGGCGAGGACGAGGAGGGTGGCGAGGCTCATCGGAACAGAGCCCTCCCGTCAGAAGAGGCCCCCATCAGAAAAGGAAGTAGCGCTGGGCCATGGGGAGTTCCGCCGCCGGGGCCGGTTCCACCACCTCGCCGTCGATGGTGACGGTGAAGGTGTCGGCGTCGACTTCCACCCTCGGCATGGCGTCGTTGTTGCGCATGTCCGCCTTGGTCACCTTGCGGGTGCTCTCGATGGCGACGAACTCCTTGCCGAGCCCGAGCCGTTCGGGCAGTCCGTCGTCGAGGGCCTCCTGGGCCGTGAAGTTGACCGAGTTGAGGCCGGGGGCCCGCCCGTACGCCCCGAACATCGGGCGCGGCAGGACCGGCTGCGGGGTGGGGATGGAGGCGTTGGCATCGCCCATCTGCGCATAGGCGATCTGGCCTCCCTTGATGACCAGTTCGGGTTTGACCCCGAAGAAGGCGGGCTTCCACAGCACCAGGTCGGCGAGCTTGCCGGTCTCGACGGAGCCGATCTCGCGGGCCAGGCCCTGGGCTACGGCGGGGTTGATCGTGTACTTGGCGACGTAGCGCCGGGCCCGGTGGTTGTCGGCGGGTCCGTCGCCGGGCAGGGAGCCGCGGCGCTTCTTCATCACGTGGGCGGTCTGCCAGGTGCGCAGGATCACCTCGCCGACGCGGCCCATGGCCTGGGCGTCGGAGGAGATGATCGAGATGGCTCCGAGGTCGTGCAGGACGTCCTCGGCGGCGATGGTGGAGGGCCGGATCCGGGACTCGGCGAAGGCCAGGTCCTCGGGGACGGCCGGGTTGAGGTGGTGGCAGACCATCAGCATGTCGAGGTGTTCCTCGACGGTGTTGACGGTGTGCGGCCGGGTCGGGTTGGTGGAGCTGGGCAGGATGTTCGGCTCGGAGACCACGGTGATGATGTCGGGGGCGTGCCCGCCGCCCGCGCCTTCGGTGTGGTACGAGTGGATGGTCCGCCCTCCGATGGCGGCGAGGGTGTCGGCGACGAACCCGGCCTCGTTGAGGGTGTCGGTGTGGATGGCGGCCTGGGCGCCGGTCTCCTCGCAGACGGTGAGGCAGGCGTCGATGACGGCCGGGGTGGATCCCCAGTCCTCGTGGAGCTTGAAGCCGAGTGCTCCGCCGCGCAGTTGGGAGTACATGCCCTCGCGGGACATGGTGTTGCCCTTGCCGAGCAGGCCGATGTTGACGGGGTGGGCCTCCAGCGCGGCGAACATCCGGGCCAGGTGCCAGGGGCCGGGGGTGACGGTGGTGGCCTTGGTGCCCTCCGCGGGGCCGGTGCCGCCGCCGACGAGGGTGGTGATGCCGGAGGCGAGGGCCGCATCGATCACGGTCGGGGAGATGAAGTGCACGTGGGCGTCGACGGCGCCGGCGGTGAGGATCTTCCCGTTGCCCGCGATGATCTCGGTCTCGGGGCCGATCACCAGGGCGCGGTCGACGCCGTCCATGGTGTCGGGGTTGCCCGCCTTGCCGATGCCGCAGATCCGGCCGTCGCGGATGCCGACGTCGGCCTTGACGATGCCCCAGTGGTCGAGGATCACCACCCCGGTGATGACGGTGTCGGCGGCCCCCTCGGCACGGGTGGTGCGGGCCTGGCCCATGGATTCGCGGATGACCTTGCCGCCGCCGAAGACGGCCTCGTCGCCGGCCCGGCCGGGCCCGCCGGCGAGGTCCTGCTCGATCTCGACGAAGAGGTCGGTGTCGGCGAGGCGGATGCGGTCGCCCGTGGTGGGCCCGAAGAGGTCGGCGTAGACCTCGCGCGATATCTCAGCCATCGAGCGGCCCTCCGGTCTCCCCGCGCAGTCCCGGCACGGTGCGCAGCCCGGCCAGCGGCACGAGGGTCACGGCGACCGGGATGCCCGGCTCGAAGCGGACCGCGGTGCCGGCGGCGATGTCCAGGCGCAGTCCGTGGGCGGCGCCGCGGTCGAAGTCGAGGCCGGGGTTGGCCTCGGCGAAGTGGTAGTGCGAGCCGACCTGGACGGGCCGGTCGGCGGCGTTGAGCACGATGAGTCGGGTGACGGGCCGGCCTTCGTTGAGGTGCACCGGGCCGTCCCCGTAGGCGATTTCGCCGGGGATCATGCGGATACCCGCTTGTCGACGATGGGGTCGTGGACCGTGACGAGCTTGGTGCCGTCCGGGAAGGTCGCCTCGACCTGGACGTCGTGGATCATCTCGGGTATCCCCTCCATGACCTCCTCGCGGGAGAGCACGGTCCGTCCGGAGGCCATCAGCTCGGCCACCGTCCGGCCGTCGCGGGCTCCTTCGAGGATGTGTGCGGTGATCAGGGCCATCGCCTCGGGATGGTTGAGGAGAACGCCCCGCGCCTTGCGTCTCTCGGCCACGTCGGCGGCCACGTGGATGAGCAGTCTCTCCTGCTCGTGGGGGGTCAGCTGCACAGCAATCACCAAGCTTCCGGGACATGATCAACATCGTGCCGAGCCGACCCTATGGGCCGTCAACACTTAGTTGACCTGCACATATCCGAGCCAAGCATGTCTTGCCCAACACTGGGAAAGGCTTTCCGTCCCGCCCACCACCGCTTTGCCGGCGCATGGGTGACCATGGGCGGAGGGAACGTGACCGTTACGCTAGGTGCCGCGCTTTTCCGCTGAGTTAACCCACGTTTCGAGCAGGTACCCGGTTCAACTCCGGGCGTCGCAGAGACCGGCTTCCGTATACGGAGCCGCCCACGAGGAGCAGCATGTTCGTCAACCCCGTCCGCCACATCACCTTCGACGCGCAGGAGCCGTACCGGCTGGCGCAGTTCTGGTCCGCCGTGACCGGTTTCCCCATCCACCCCGACGACGAGCCGCAGGACGACGAGATCCTGCTGGACCCGGGTCAGCCGGGCGTGCCCGGGGTGCTCTTCGTCCGGGTGCCCGAGGGCAAGTCCGCGAAGAACCGGGTCCACTTGGACATCCAGCCCGTGACGGGAACCCGCGACGAGAACGTCGAGCGGCTCATAGCGCTCGGCGCGAAGCTGCAGGCCGACCACCGCCGGGAGGGTGGCATGGGCTGGGTCACGCTGACCGACCCCGAGGGCAACGAACTGTGCATCGAGCGCAGCGTCTCGGAGCGCGCCGGGTCCTGACCGGCCTCAACAGCCGGTAGGCGTCCTCGCGGGAGCGCCGGCGACCACCCAGGGCAGGGCGATCCACACGGTCTTGCCGCCGGCCTCGGTCGGGCTGACCGAGAGCCGGCCGCCCGCCTCCGCGGCGAGCCAGCGGATGATGACCATCCCCCGGCCGTTGTCCTGCTGGACGGCGGCCGGGAGCCGCTTGGGCCAGCGCGGGTGGCTGTCGGTGACCCCGATGCGCAGCCACTCCTCGCGCTCCAGGCGGATGTCCACGGTGAAGGTCGGCGACTTCCCGAAGGTGTGCTGCACGGAGTTGGTGGCCAGTTCCGAGACGATGAGCCGGATACTGTCGGCGGCCTCGGTCCCCTCGGACAGTCCCCACTCGCCCAGCACCTCCGCGACGTAGCGGCGGGCGGCCGCGACCGAGGCGGGATCGCTCGGCAGAGTGACGGATGCTTCCTGATGATCTGCCATGGCGACGGTCCCTTTCCCACCGGGGCGAAGCCGCCCCGGATCTGCGCTGGACGCCAGAGTGCCACCCATCGTCCCGCCGTTTCCGCCGATCCCCCAAGATATGCATATATCTGTCCCTCAATGCGGTGAACTCTGCTACGGAAGAGCGTATTTGGACGGCAGACTGGTGCGAGCTGTGCCGGTGGAAGGAGGCGGGTGTGCAGCATGGTCCCGCGGTGCGCCGACGCAAGCTCGGCGAGGAACTGCGTGCCCTTCGCGACCGGACCGGACTCACCAGCGGTGAGGCGGCCCGGCTGGCGGGTTGGCACCAGTCGAAGATCAGCCGTATCGAGACGGGGCGCAGCGGCGTCAAGGTGGAGGACATCCGGCTGCTGCTCGACGTCTACGGGGAGGACGTCGTGAGCGCGCAGCAGCGCGCCCTGCTGGAGGCTCTCTCGGTCTCGGCGGCCGGCCCCGCGCCGGACGCCGACACGGGACGCGGCCGCCAGTGGTGGCACGACTACCGGGGGCTGCTCCCGCAGGAGTACCGGGACTTCATCAGCCTGGAGGCGGGCGCCCGTTCGGCCCGCACCGTCGAGCTGTCCGTGGTGCCCGGACTGCTCCAGACGCCGGAGTACGCGCGCGCCGTGACCCGGGCCGCGCTGGGCGGGCTGCCGGAGCCGAAGGTGGACGCGCTGGTCGACGTACGGCTGGCACGTCAGTCCGTACTGCGGGCCGATCCGCCGCTGGAGCTGAGCGCCGTGCTGGACGAGGCGGTGCTGCGGCGCACGATCGGCGGGGCGGGGGTGATGGAGGAACAGTTGAGGCACCTGGTGGAGGTGGCGCGTTTGCCCCAAGTGCGGCTTCAGGTACTTCCGTTCAGCGTGGGGGGACATCTCGGCCTCACCGGACCGTTCGTCATCTTCTCATTTCCGAACATCGCCGATCTGGATGTGGTGGTACTCGACCATTTGACGAGTAGCCTCTATCTGGAGCGGAAGGAAGACCTTGAGGCGTACAGCGCCGCGTTCCGCACCATCCAGGCGCACGCCCTCCCGCCCCGCGATTCGTCGGATCTCATCAGCGCCCTCGCTGACGACGCGTAAGGAGGCACCCCCGTGTCCGCAACCCCCTTATCCACAGGCGGACTTCTGAACAGCGCGCGGTGGCGGCGAAGCAGCCGCAGCACCGGAATGAACAACTGTGTCGAAACGGCCGTCCTCGGCGGCGGTCTGCTCGCCGTCCGCGACTCCAAGCGGACGGACGGCCCGGCCGTGCTCTTCACCGGGCCGGCCTGGGACGGCTTCCTCGTCTCCGTCCGTGCGGATCTCGAGACGTAGGCGGGACGCAGGAAAGACGTAGGAAACGCAGGAAACGCAGGACGCAGGAGCGCCCGTAACGGCTCCGTTCAGCGGTCCGTGGCTCCGGCCGGAGCGGTCCCCAGGATCGTCTCCACCGCACGGCTGATCTCCACCCCCGTGAGATCCGCCCGCGCGGTCAGTCGCAGCCGGGAGATGCCGTCCGGTACCGACGGCGGCCGGAAGCACCCCACGGACAGACCTGCCTCGCGGCAGTCGGCGGCCCAGCGCAGTGCCGCCGCGGCCGACGGGGCCCGTACCGACACCACGGCCGCGTCCGGCCGGGCCGCGGTCAGGCCGGACGCGGTGAGCCGCCCGTACAGGTCGGCGGCCACCGCGCGGGCACGGTCCGCGCGTTCCGGTTCCCGCCGCAGCAGGCGCAGGGCGGCCAGTGCGGCGCCCGTCGCGGCCGGGGCCAGCCCGGTGTCGAAGATGAAGGTCCGCGCCGTGTTGACCAGGTGCCGGATCACCTTGGCCGGGCCGAGCACCGCCCCGCCCTGGCTGCCCAGGGACTTCGAGAGGGTCAGCGTCGCGACCACTCCGGGAGCCCCCGCGAGCCCGACGGCGTGCAGCGCCCCGCGGCCGCCCTCGCCCAGTACCCCGAGGCCGTGCGCGTCGTCCACGAGCAGGGCCGCGCCCTCGGCCCGGCAGGCCTCGGCGTGGGCCGCGATCGGGGCGGCGTCCCCGTCGACCGAGAACACCGAGTCGGTGACCAGCAGCGCCCGCCCCCGGTGGGCGGCGAGCGTCTTGCGGGCGGCGTCGGGGTCGCAGTGCGGGACGACGGCGGTCTCGGCGCGCGACAGCCGGCAGCCGTCCACGATCGAGGCGTGGTTTCCCGCGTCGGAGACCACCAGGGTGCCCCGGTCGCTGAGCGCGGTGACGGCGGCCAGATTGGCCGCGTATCCGGAGGAGAGCACCAGCGCCGCCTCGAACCCGCAGAAGGCCGCCAGCTCCCGCTCGAGCTCCGCATGAAGTTCGGTCGTACCCGTGACGAGACGTGATCCAGTGGCTCCGGCGCCCCAGCGCCCGGCCGCCTCGCTCGCTCCCCGCACCGTTTCGGGGTGCCGGGACAGCCCGAGGTAGTCGTTGCTCGCGAGATCGAGCAGCGGGGAGTCCGCCGGACGCGGCCGCAGCGTCCGGACGAGTCCGGCCTGCTCGCGGGCCCGCTCCGCATCGTCGATCCAGGAGAAGACGTCCACGGGGGCGGGGGTGTGCTGGTCGGGCATCGACGGGTCCTCGCGTTTTTTGTCGGCAGTCCACAGACCTGCCCGACCCTAACCGCCCGTGACCCGTGCGTCAGGTGTGGCGATCCACACACTCTCTTCCGGCCATGTTGTTCGATCTCTCCTTGGCCGGGAGTGGCCGGGTGGGACAGGATCGGCATCATGGACCTGCTGAATACCCTCGTGGACAAGGGGCTGCGGCGTGAGCTGCCGACCCGCGAAGAGGCACTCGCCGTGCTGGCGACCTCTGACGACGAACTGCTCGACGTGGTGGCCGCGGCCGGCAAGGTGCGCCGACAGTGGTTCGGACGCCGGGTCAAGCTGAACTACCTGGTCAACCTGAAGTCGGGGCTCTGCCCCGAGGACTGCTCGTACTGCTCCCAGCGGCTGGGATCGAAGGCCGAGATCCTCAAGTACACGTGGCTGAAGCCCGAAGAGGCCTCCCAGGCAGCGGCCGCGGGCGTCGCCGGCGGGGCGAAGCGGGTGTGCCTGGTGGCGAGCGGGCGCGGTCCGACGGACCGCGACGTGGACCGCGTGGGCAAGACGATCGAAGCCATCAAGGAGCAGAACGAGGGCGTCGAGGTGTGCGCCTGCCTCGGTCTGCTGTCGAACGGCCAGGCCGAGCGCCTGAAGGATGCGGGCGCCGATGCCTACAACCACAACCTCAATACGTCCGAGGCCACGTACGGCCAGATCACCAAGACCCACACCTACGCGGACCGGGTCGACACCGTGCAGAAGGCGCACGCCGCCGGCCTGTCGGCCTGCTCGGGCCTGATCGCGGGCATGGGCGAGAGCGACGAGGACCTCGTCGACGTCGTCTACTCGCTGCGCGAGCTGGACCCGGACTCGGTGCCGGTCAACTTCCTGATCCCCTTCGAGGGCACCCCGCTGGCCAAGGAGTGGAACCTCACCCCGCAGCGCGCCCTGCGGATCCTGGCCATGGTCCGCTTCGTCTGCCCCGACGTCGAGGTCCGCCTCGCGGGCGGGCGCGAGGTGCACCTGCGCAGCATGCAGCCCCTCGCCCTGCACCTGGTCAACTCGATCTTCCTCGGCGACTACCTGACCAGTGAGGGCCAGGCCGGCCAGGCCGACCTCGACATGATCGCGGACGCCGGTTTCGAGGTGGAGGGCGCCGGTACGTCCACCCTTCCCGCGCACCGCTCCGAGGTCGCGGCGGCCTCCGGGGGCTGCGGCTCCTCGGACTCCGGCGCCTCGCACTCCGGCGCCTCGGTCTGCGGCTCCTCCGCCACGGCGGACGAGGCCGGCTGCGGTTCGGCGTGCGGCGGCTGCTCGGGGCACGCCGGGCACGAGGTCCCCGTACCGGCCCAGGCGGAGGCGGGCGAGGTCCGGTCGGGTCTGGTGGCGGTACGCCGCCGCGGTGCGGGAACGGATCTCGCGCCCAATGCCTGATCAGCGCTCCGCGCCCGACGCACTGCCGGCCGGCGAACTGCTCGCGCTGGACCGGCAGCACGTCTGGCACCCGTACGGCCCGATGCCCGGGCGGCAGGAGCCGCTCGTCATCGCCTCCGCCTCGGGGGTCCGCCTCCGGCTGGCCGAACCGTCGCAGGGGCAGGACGAGCTGGTCGACGGCATGTCCTCCTGGTGGTCGGCGATCCACGGCTACAACCACCCGGTGCTGAACGAGGCCGTCACGGGCCAGCTCGGCCGGATGTCGCACGTGATGTTCGGCGGGCTCACCCACGAGCCCGCCGTCCGGCTGGCCGCGAAGCTCGTCGAGCTCACCCCGGCCGGCCTGGAGCACGTCTTCCTCGCCGACTCGGGTTCGGTCTCGGTCGAGGTCGCGGTGAAGATGTGCCTCCAGTACTGGCGTTCGGTGGGGCGCCCCGAGAAGAGCCGCCTGCTCACCTGGCGCGGCGGCTACCACGGGGACACCTGGCAGCCGATGGCCGTCTGCGATCCCGAGGGCGGCATGCACGAGCTGTGGTCGGGCATCCTCCCGCGCCAGCTCTTCGCGGATGCCCCGCCGAGCGGCTTCTCCGCTCCTCTGGACGAGTCCTACGTCGCCCACCTGCGCTCCCTGTTCGCCGCGCACCGGGACGAACTGGCGGCCGTGATCGTGGAGCCGGTGGTCCAGGGCGCGGGCGGCATGCGCTTCCACAACCCGGGCTACCTCCGGGTGCTGCGGGAACTGTGCGACGAGTTCGACGTGCTGCTGATCCTGGACGAGATCGCCACGGGCTTCGGCCGCACGGGCGCGCTGTTCGCGGCGGACCACGCCGGGATCACCCCGGACGTGATGTGCCTGGGCAAGGCGCTGACCGGCGGATACCTCACCCTGTCCGCGACGCTCTGCACGGAGCGGGTCGCGGACGGGATCTCGCGCGGCGAGGTCCCGGTCCTGGCCCACGGGCCGACCTTCATGGGCAACCCGCTGGCCACCGCGGTGGCCCTGGCCTCCATCGACTTGCTGCTCGAACAGGACTGGCAGGGCGAGGTCAAGCGCATCGAGGCGGCCCTGCTGGAGGGCCTGGCCCCCGCCGCCGGCCTGCCGGGCGTCAGGGAGGTACGGGTCCTGGGCGCGATCGGCGTCATCCAGCTGGACCACCCGGTCGACATGGCCCGCACGACGGCGGCGGCGGTCCGGGAGGGCGTCTGGCTGCGCCCGTTCCGGGACCTGATCTACACGATGCCGCCGTACGTGACGAGCGACGCCGACGTGGCCCGCATCTGCCGGGCCGTGGTCTCGGCCGCGAAGGAGGCCTGACGTGGCGGTGCTGATGGTCTCGGGGACGGGGACCGAGATCGGCAAGACGGTCGTCACCTCGGCCGTCGCGGCGGCCGCGCTCGCCGCGGGTCTCTCGGTGGCCGTACTGAAGCCGGCCCAGACCGGCGTCGGCCCGGACGAGCCCGGAGACGCGGCGGAGGTCGGCCGGCTGGCCGGCCCCGCCGTCACCACGGTGGAGCTGGCCCGCTACCCGGAGCCGTTGGCCCCGGACACGGCGGCCCGGCGCGCGGGTCTCCCGACGGTGTCCCCGGAGCGGATCGCGGAGGCGGCCCGCGAGCTCGCCCTCTCCCACGACCTGGTCCTGGTCGAGGGCGCGGGCGGCCTCCTGGTCCGCTTCGACGAGGCCGGCCACACCCTGGCGGACGCGGCCCGCCTGCTCGGCGCTCCGGTGCTGATCGTGGCTCCGGCGGGCCTCGGCACGCTCAACTCCACCGCCCTGACGGCCGAAGCCCTCCGGGCCCGGGGCCTGGCCTCCCCCGGCGTGGTCATCGGCAGCTGGCCGGCCGAACCGGACCTGGCGTCCCGCTGCAACCTGGCCGACCTGCCCTCGGTCTCCGCGCTCCCCCTCCTGGGCGCGGTCCCGGCCGGGGCGGGCACCCTCCCCCCGGCCGCGTTCCGCACCTCGGCGCCCGCATGGCTCGCCGCCCCCCTCCACGGCACCTGGTCGGCGCCCGCCGGCTGACCCCGCCTCCGCCGGCAGACCGCCCTGACCCCGCCTCCGCGGCAGACCGCCCCGGGCGGGGCTCCGTCCGGCGCCTCGCCCCCCGCCGGTCCGTGAGGCCGGACGGGGGAACGGGCGGTGCCGCGCGGCCACCCGGCGGTGTCGTGGTGGGCAGTCGCGGCGGGGCGGATGAGGATCTGGGGGTGGGGTTCCTCGTGCCGGTCCTCTTCGCGCTGTTCGCGGCGCTCAGCAACGCGCTCGCGACCGTGCTCCAGCGTCGGGCGGCGCTCACCGTGCCGCAGAGCGACGGATTCCGCTTCGGGCTGGTGCTCGACCTGCTGCGGCAGCCGCTCTGGATCGGCGGCATCCTGGCCGTGATCGCGGCCGGCGCCGGGCAGGCCGTGGCGCTGGCCACGGGCGCGCTGGCCCTCGTACAGCCCCTGTTCGTCCTCGAGCTGCCGCTCGCCCTCCTGATCGCCTCCCTGGTGACGCGGACCCGGATGCCGGGGCCGTTGTGGCTCGCCGTGGGAGGAGTGGTGGCCGGGCTCGGGATCGTGCTGGTGGCCGCCGCACCGACGGGGAACCGTACCGATGTGCCGGTCGACCGGTGGGTCACGGCCCTGGCCGTGTGCGCCGTGGCGGTGGCGGTGCTCGCCGTGGCCGGCCTGCGAAGGCGGCCCGGCCGGATGCGGGCCGGCTGCCTCGGCGCGGCCACCGCCGTCTGCTACGCGCTGACCGCCGCGCTGATGAAGTCGGCCATGCACGTGCTCGACGGGGGCGGCCTCGGCGCCTTCCTGCGCACCTGGGAGACCTACGCCTTCGCGGCGACCGGCATCTGCGCCCTGCTGCTCCTCGAACACGCCATGCAGGGCGGCCCGCTGGTCGCCTCGCAGCCCGCGCTGACGCTCGGCGACGCGGGCGTGAGCGTCGCGCTGGGAGTACTGCTGTACGAGGAACACCTGCGGACCCACTGGTGGTTGCTGCCGCAGCTGCTGGGCCTCTCCCTGATCTGCGCCGGGGTCCTCGCCCTGACCCGGCACAGCGCGGGGGCCGATGCCGACACGACGTGAGCCGGCGGCTTCGGCCCCTGGGGGAAGCCTGTCGTCAGTGGCCTCCGCGGGGCTCCAGGCAACCGCCCTCGACGTACATCCCGTGGGCCTGGACGGCCACCGGCGGGCCCAGCCGCCCCGTCACGCACGGGCCGCTCTCGGGGACCGACAGGACGAACGAGACGTTCACCGCCCCGGATCCGTAGACGCCCCCGCTGTCGAATCCGTACCCCAGCCCGGTCAGGACCGCACGGAGCTCCTCGGCCGTGTGCGGCGCGCTCTGCCCGCCGGTGCCGTTCATCACCGCCGCCTTGATCCGCGCGGCGTGCGCGTCACCCCGGCACCGGGCGCCGGGGGTGAGCTGCGCCTGCTGCTTGAAGGCGTGGTTCTCCGCGTACTTGCGTGCCTCGGGATCCGTCGGCAGCTCTCGCGCCGTGGCCCCGGGGCTCGCACCGCCCGTCCCCACGTCCGCGCACCGCGCCGCGATCGCGGGGAACAGCTTGTCGTGGCGCGCGACCGCGGCGGCCGCCTGCGCCGCGTAGTCCACGGAGGGAGCCACGGACGGCGCCGGGGGCTCCTGCGCACCCCCGGCGCCCGTGGTCCTCGTACCGCAGCCGGTCAGCGCGATCGCTCCGGCGGCGAGGAGCAGGGGCGGGGCAAGGGCGCCTGCGCGGGGGCGGCGGCGGGAACGGGGGCCGGTGCGGGGCGTCGTCACGCCGTCTCTACCAGCGGCTTGACCCAGCGCCGCGAGCGATCCTCGCGGTGGTAGCCGGCGGCGGCCCACGCCCGCTGCGCGCGCTCGTTCGATTCGAGGACCATCGCGTCACCGCGGCGGCCCCCGACGGCGACGAAACGCCGTTCGGCCGCCTCCAGGAGCGCCGTGGCGATCCCCTGGCGACGACGGGACGGCAGTACGGCGAGCCGGTACAGGGACGCCCGCCAGCCGTCCCAGCCGGCTATCACGGATCCGACCAGGACCCCGTCGCATTCCGCGAGGATCAGCGCCTCGGGATCGCGGGTGACGAGCCGGGTCACTCCGGCCGCGTCGTCCGTGATCGACGTGCCCTCCGCCGCTTCCTTCCAGAAGGCGAGCACGGTCTCGGCATCGGCCGGCACCGCGGCCCGTATGTGCAGATCGGTCATGGCCGGGAGCCAAGCACGACCGGCCGGTGGCCCGCCACCGACTTCCGCCCACCGAGACGTACCGGTGTGCGCACCCGCGCCCATCTCCCGGACGCCGACGCGGGTTCGATGCGAAGATCGTTCACATACGGCCCCCTCACGGCATCCCGGCTTCACCACCGCATCTACATGACGGCATCGACATCACGGCCACTTTGCCTTTCCTTTACCATGTACTCAGCTGTCCTCTCCTCCCCTCGATCGAAAGGTGTGAGCGTCCGTCCATGGGCGAGCCTCCCAGTCCCCTCCCCTCCCGTCCGCGACAGCGCGCGACACCCCTCCTCCTGGCTGATCATGGGACGGAGGTGAAGGACCGATGACCGAAGTGCTCCTGCTCGTCGTGGCGCTGCTGCTCTGCCTTGCCTGCGGAGTCTTCGTCGCGGCCGAGTTCTCGCTGACCACCATCGAGCGCAGCGAACTGGAACGGGCCGTCGAGCGCGGCGAGCGCGGCGCCGAGAGCGCCCTGACCGCGGTCCGCAGCCTGACGTTCCAGCTCTCCGGCGCCCAGCTCGGCATCACGGTGACCGGCCTGGTCATCGGCATGATCTCGAAGCCCTCGATCGCCGCCCTCCTCAAGGGCCCCTTCGAGGCCATGGGCCTGTCCGCCGGAGCGGCGTCCTCCACCGCCCTGGTCCTCGGCACCGTGCTGTCGACCGTCGTCCTGATGGTCGTGGGCGAGCTCGTCCCCAAGAACTGGGCGATCTCCTCTCCGCTGGCCGTCGCCAAGCGGGTCGCCACCCCGCAGCGGGTCTTCAGCCGCGCCTTCAGGCCCCTGATCAGCCATCTGAACACCACGGCGAACCACATGGTCCGCCGGTTCGGCATGGAGCCCGCCGAAGAGCTCGCCTCGGCGCGCACCCCGCAGGAGCTGGCGGCCCTGGCCCGGCACTCCGCGAAGGCGGGCGCCCTGGAGAAGGACACCGCCGAACTGTTCATGCGGACCTTGAACCTCGCCGACCTGACCGCGGAGAACGTCATGACCCCGCGGGTCCAGGTCACCGCCCTGGAGCTGCAGACCACCGCCGAGGACGTGGCGAACGCGACGCTGGCCACCGGGCTGTCGCGCTTCCCCGTCTACCGGGGCA
This sequence comes from Streptomyces sp. GL_148, assembly GCF_057834205.1. Classification (NCBI taxonomy): domain Bacteria; kingdom Bacillati; phylum Actinomycetota; class Actinomycetes; order Kitasatosporales; family Streptomycetaceae; genus Streptomyces; species Streptomyces sp. GL_148. The sequence goes on from NZ_CM174396.1 coordinate 1,269,731, forward strand.
ACCTCGACAGCGTCGTCGGCACCGTCCACATCAAGGACGTACTGGCACTGCCCGCCGAGGAGCGCCACCACCACCCCGTGTCCTCGCTGCTGCGCGAACCCCTCCTCGTACCGGAATCGCTGACCGTGGACCGGCTGCTGGACCGGCTGTCCGGGAAGCAGACGATGGCCGTGGTCATCGACGAGTACGGCGGCACGGCCGGTGTGGCCACGCTGGAGGACATCGTCGAGGAGGTCGTCGGCGAGGTCCGCGACGAGCACGACCCGCACGAGACCCCCGACCTGGCCCCGGCCGGGAAGGACGCCTCCGGGCGCGCCCTGTTCTCCGCGGACGGCTCCGCGCGCACCGACCAGCTCCAGCGGATCGGGCTGCGCGTGCCGGACGGCCCGTACGAGACGCTGGCCGGTCTGATAGCGACCGAGCTGGGGCGGATCCCGCTGGTCGGCGACAGCCTGGAGCTCGACGGCTGGCGGCTGGACGTGGTGGACGCGAGTGGGCGGCGGGCCGCGCGGGTGCTGTTGCACGTGCCGGCCGAACCGGCCCCCGGTGATGGCGTGGAGGAGACCCGATGACCGCCGTCCAGTTGCTGATCGGCCTGGCGACCCTGGTCGTCAACGCCTTCTTCGTCGGCGCGGAATTCGCCATGATCTCCGTGCGGCGCAGCCAGATCGAGCCGTACGCCGAGCAGGGCGACCGCAGGGCGCGCGCCGTGCTGTGGGGCCTGGAGCACGTGTCGGCGCTCATGGCGGCGGCCCAGCTGGGCATCACGCTGTGCACCCTGGTGCTGGGCGTGGTGGCCGAGCCGGCCATCGCCCACCTGCTGACCCCGGCGTTCGACTTCTTCGGGGTGCCGTCGGGGCTGACCCACGCGATCTCCTTCGTGGTGGCGCTGGCCCTGGCCACGTACCTGCACATGCTCTTCGGCGAGATGCTGCCGAAGAACGTGGCACTGGCCGAGCCGGTGCGGACCGCCCTCCTGCTGGGCCCGCCGCTGGTGACCCTCACCCGGGGGCTGAAGCCGGTGATCTTCGCGATCAACGCCTTCGCCAACGCCCTGCTGCGCCTGTTGCGCGTGGAGGTCAAGGGCGAGGTCGGGGCCACCTTCTCGGACGACGAGCTGGCCCGGATCGTCAAGGACTCCAGCGACGCGGGACTCATTGACGACCGCGCGAGCGAGCGGCTGCACGACGCCCTGGAACTGGGCCGGCGGCCGGTGACCGACGTGGTGCTGTCGGCGGACCGGGTGGTTCCGGCGCGCGAGGGCATCACGCCGGCCGGACTGGAGCGATTGTCGGCCGCGTCGGGGTACTCCCGGTTCCCGATGATCGACGCACAGGGCCGGATCCTGGGGTACCTGCACGTCAAGGACGCGCTGGACGCGGCGGAGCGGGACGAGCCCTTCCCGGTCACCGCACTGCGGCCGATCGCGCAGGTCCGGGCGGAGACCCCGCTGGACGACGTGCTGACCGCGATGCGGCGCAGCCGTACGCACCTGGCGGCGGTGCTCGCACCGGACGGGGTCATGACGGGGCTGGTCACGATGGAGGACGTGCTGCGCGAGCTGTTCGGCCGGCCCGCTTCGGCGTAGCGCGACGCGCGGCGCGGCCGGCGCGTGGCAAGCGCTGCGCCGGTCCCGCGGGCGCGTCCCGGGCCCCTCGTGCGGCTCGGGCGTACCGCGCGGTAGCATCGCTCCCGCCATGGAGATGAATGCGCGTTACACCAGTTTCGTCGCGGTCGGCGACTCCTTCACCGAGGGCATGTCGGACCTGCTCCCCGACGGCTCCTACCGGGGCTGGGCCGATCTGCTCGCCGACCGCCTCGCCGCCCGCGAGCCGGGCTTCCGCTACGCGAACCTCGCGGTCCGCGGCAAGCTGATCGGGCAGATCGCCGGGGAGCAGGCGCCCGCGGCCGCCGAGATGGGCGCCGACGTGGTGACCCTGGTCGGCGGGCTGAACGACACCCTGCGCCCCAAGGTGGACATGGGCCGGGTGCGCGGGCACCTGGAGGAGGCCGTCGGCTTGCTGGCGCCCTCCTGCGGGACACTGGTCCTGATGCGCTCGCCGGGCCGCAACGGCCCCGTGATGGAACGTTTCCGTCCGCGCATGGAGGAGCTCTTCGTCATCATCGAGGAGCTCGCCGCACGGCACGGCGCCCTCGTGGTCGACCTGTACGGGTCCTCCGCGCTCGGCGATCCGCGGATGTGGGACGTGGACCGGCTGCACCTGACGGCCGAAGGCCACCGCAGGGTCGCGGAGGCGGTCTGGCAGACCCTGGGCCTGCCGCCCGAGGCGGACTGGAGCGCGGAACTGCCGCCCACCGCGCCTCCGGGCTGGGCCGCGCGCCGCTCGCAGGACCTCAGCTTCGCCCGGCAGCACCTGCTCCCCTGGGTCGGCCGCCGTCTGACGGGCCGCTCCAGCGGCGACGGCCGGCCCGCCAAGCGCCCGGAACTGCTGCCGCACGAGGCTCCGCCGCTCGACCGACTCGTGTAGCCGGCGGGCCCCGCGCGCTCCCCTCGTCCGCCCCCGCGCGCTCTCGTAGCAAGGCACAATCCCAGCGGGGTCCCCTACCTGCGTAAACGCACAGCCGAGGCCCAAGTAGAATCCCTCCACGTGACTGCCAAGCCCCGCATCCCCAATGTCCTGGCCGGCCGCTACGCCTCCGCGGAGCTCGCCGTCCTGTGGTCCCCCGAGTACAAGGTGACGCTGGAGCGGCGGCTGTGGCTCGCCGTGCTCCGCGCCCAGAAGGATCTCGGCATCGAGGTCCCCGACGAGGCCCTCGCCGACTACGAGCGCGTCCTGGAGACCGTCGACCTCGCCTCCATCGCCGAGCGCGAGAAGATCACCCGGCACGACGTGAAGGCCCGCATCGAGGAGTTCAACGCCCTCGCCGGCCACGAGCACGTCCACAAGGGCATGACCTCCCGCGACCTCACCGAGAACGTCGAGCAGCTCCAGATCCGGCTCTCGCTGGAACTGGCCCGGGACCGCACGGTCGCCGTCCTCGCCCGCCTCGGCAAGCTGGCCGGCGAGCACGCCGAGCTGGTCATGGCCGGCCGCTCCCACAACGTCGCCGCTCAGGCGACCACCCTGGGCAAGCGCTTCGCCACCGCCGCCGACGAGCTGCTGGTCGCGTACGGACGTCTGGACGACCTGCTGACCCGCTACCCGCTGCGCGGCATCAAGGGCCCGGTCGGCACTTCGCAGGACATGCTCGACCTGCTGGGCGGCGACGCCGCGAAGCTGGCCGACCTGGAGCAGCGGATCGCGGCCCACCTCGGCTTCGGCCAGGCCTTCACCTCGGTCGGCCAGGTCTACCCGCGCTCGCTCGACTACGACGTGGTCACGGCCCTGGTCCAGCTGGCCGCGGCACCCTCCTCCATCGCCAAGACGATCCGCCTGATGGCCGGCCACGAGCTGGTGACCGAGGGCTTCAAGCCCGGCCAGGTCGGCTCCTCCGCGATGCCGCACAAGATGAACACCCGCTCCTGCGAGCGCGTGAACGGCCTGATGGTCATCCTGCGCGGCTACGCGTCGATGACCGGCGAGCTGGCCGGCGACCAGTGGAACGAGGGCGACGTCTCCTGCTCCGTGGTCCGCCGGGTCGCGCTGCCCGACGCGTTCTTCGCCCTCGACGGCCTGATGGAGACCTTCCTGACGGTCCTCGACGAGTTCGGCGCCTTCCCCGCCGTCGTGGCCCGCGAGCTGGACCGCTACCTCCCCTTCCTCGCCACCACCAAGGTCTTGATGGGCGCCGTGCGGGCCGGGGTGGGCCGCGAGTCGGCCCACGAGGTCATCAAGGAGCACGCGGTGGCCTCCGCCCTCGCCATGCGCGAGCAGGGCGCCGAGCGCAACGAGCTGCTGGACAAGCTGGCCGCCGACGAGCGCATGCCGCTGGACCGGGCCCAGCTGGACGCCCTGATGGCCGACAAGCTGTCCTTCACCGGCGCGGCGGGCGACCAGGTCGCCGTGGTGGTCGCGCGCATCGAGGAGATCACCAAGGAGCACCCCGAGGCCGCGGGCTACGCCCCCGGGTCGATCCTCTGACCCCCGAAGAGCTGCACGCCGCCCGCGACCGCGTCCTCCCGGACGTGGTCGCGGGCGGTCTTCGTGTCCTCTTCTGCGGCATCAACCCGGGCCTCCTCTCCGCCGCGACGGGCCACCACTTCGCCCGCCCCGGCAACCGCTTCTGGCCGGTCCTCCTTCTCTGCACTTCACCCGATCGAGTGAGGGTGGGTATGTAATTGGGCAATCGGACTCCCTTGGGGGACGGGGTGGTTGGCCGCGAGCGCCGACGGGCCTCCGCCAATAGCGGTGCGACGATCGGCGCAGCAGTGTCATGTGGAGGGGAATGAGTTGAGCTACGACCTGAAGGCAGTGATCGCGGCCGGTGGGTTGCTGGCCGCCGCGACGGTGAACTTGCCCGGCGCCCGGGTCGTGGACCTTCGTCATGGGCTGGCGCTCATGCCGATGACTGACGCCCTGCTGACCGAGTTCGCAGGTGAGTCCAAGATCCGGCGTACCGGTTTCTGGAATCTCCCAGCAGGATTCGACAAGTTGCTGGCCGAGTGGTCGAAGGCCGGACCCGTGGCCTATGTCGAATCCGAATACTTCGGAGGCGTCGGGGAAGAGAACTCCGCTGTCTGGCGCGATGGGAGCATGGCCCTGGGGCCGCTCCACCTGGTCGAAGGTGAAGCGGCCCCGGCCGCAGGAACGCCTGTCTGCCAGGCACTCCGCGAGCTCGGCATCAGGACAGGCGGAACCGATGACGAGTTCACGATCGTGGGACTTGGCGATCACCGTGACGGCATGGATTGGCTGTCCTGACTCGCGCTTGTTGCCGTCGGCTCGACCGGCGGTACTCGCCGTCGGGTCGGATCTGGCGGCGGTTCTGTAGGTGTTCCTGGTAGTGGCGGACGACGTCCTCGTCGAAGACCGCGACGTCACCACGCGTGGTCTGGATGTTGAGGTGACCCAGCAGGGCAGCGCCGATGTGGATCGGCAGGCCGCTGTTGACGAGTTCCGTGGCGAAGATCCTGCGGAAGTCGTGCGGCGTGAACTTGAGCCCACGGAACTCGTGATGCGTCTCGGCGAGCTGTTCGCAGAGCCTGCCGAGCATGACCTGGAAGGTCGCGCTGCTGAAGACCATCGGGGTGGTGCCGTTCTGCCGCTGAAAGAGAAACGGCATCGGGGCACTCCACACCTTGTCGTGGTAGTCGAACCGGCTGACCAGTGGAAACGTGCGGCCACTGCGGGTGTGACGTCGGACGACTGAGGCGATGACGTGGAACAGCTCGGCTGACATCGGGATGACCCGTTCGCGGTCCGTCTTCGAGGGAGCGATGATCAGCAGCGCAATGTGAGGTGCCCCGAAGTTCGCGGACTCCCGCCATGCAAGAGATACTTACCTTGACCAAAGGATAGGTAAGTGGCAAAGCGCACGACCCCGTACTCGGCAGAACTCAAAGAGCGAGTAGTGCGGGAAGTACTCGACAAATCACGCCCCCACGCGGATGTCGCCAAGGAGTTCGGTGTCACCGAGAGCTCGTTGAGTCGTTGGGTCGCCCAGTACCGGAAGCGGCACCTCGCAGGCGAACCGATGGCAGATTCCATCGCCGCGGACGAGCGTGTCCGCGAGTTGGAGAAGAAATTGCAGGAGGTCACCACCGAACGGGACTTCCTAAAAAAAGCGGCAGCCTTCTTTGCCCGCGACCATCGGTGACCGAGAAGTATGAGTTCATCGACGGCGAGAAGGACAATTTCCCGATCACGGGCATGTGCACCTGGCTTGACGTTTCCACCTCTGGTTTCTACTCCTGGAAAATGCGACCGGCTTCGCCCACTTTCGAGCGGCGTGAAAAACTGAAGCTCATCATTCGTCATGTCTTCGACGAATCCGATGGCACCTACGGATACCGCCGAGTTCACGCCGCCCTCGGCCGCAAGGGCGTCGAGGCAGGGCCCGAGCTGGTGCGTCTCCTGATGCGGGACCTGGACCTGGTCCCCTGCCAGCCAAGGCCCTGGCGGATCACGACCGTGTCAGACAATGATCAGCCGGCACTCCGGGACTTCCTCGGACGCGACTTCACGGCCGCCGCTCCCGGACAGAAACTGGTGGGAGACATCACATACATCCACACCTGGGACGGCTTCCTCTACCTGGCGACGGTGATTGACTGCCACACCAAGGCCGTTGTCGGCTGGTCCATGGCGAACCACATGAAGACATCCCTCATCTCGGACGCCGTCGACATGGCAGCGGGCAATATCAAGCTCGCTGATGGATGCATATTTCACTCTGACAGAGGAAGCCAGTACACTTCACAAGAGTTCCGAACGAAACTTCAAAGGATGCAAATGCGGCCCTCGGTCGGCAAGACCGGAGTCTGCTGGGACAACGCCATGGCCGAGTCTTTTTTCGGAGCCCTGAAGAACGAACTCGTGTATCGCACTACCTTCCCGTCCCGGGAACACGCACGCAAGGCGATAGTGCGGTACATAGAAGTCTTCTACAACCGTAGACGCCTGCACTCGGGACTTGGGTACAAGACCCCGCAAGAGGTTCACCGCGAATACGAGAAGATACAGCTCGCAGCGTAAGTTTCTCGCGCAAGCACAGTCCGTTTTCTGCGGTGCCCCTCACTGCGCAGCGCGATGACGATGCTGTCCTGGCCGACGCGGGGCTTGCCGTCGTCCTTGACGGTGATCATCTGGCGCCAGGTCGTGTAGTCCTCGGGCGAGATCCGCAGGTCCGCCTGGTCCGGGTTGATCGTCTCGATGTTCTTCCAGAAGTGGCGGGTGAGCTTGCAGATGAGGTCCTTGAGGGTGGAGTAGTCGGTGTCGGCCTTGCAACGGGTGAAGTACTCGATGAGCAGACCGCGCACGGATTGGTTGGAGATCTCGTACTGGTCTACGAGTTCCTCGATGCTGCGCTGCCCGCGTAGCAGGGCGGCCCTCATCGACTCGGGCGTGGACGGAGGGAAGTGCCCCATGGCGTGCAGGACGTTCCAGACGCCACGCCCGATCAGCCGGTTGGACGCCTGGCTGCCCGGTTGCAAGATGCAGCGAGCCTTCCGGTTCTCGTGGGTGAAGTGCAGCAGTGCAGCGGGGGTGACATCGCTGAGGGCCACTCCCTGGACGGTCAAGGTGGAACTCCTGCGCCCCCAGTGGCTGGCCGTGGTCGGAGTCACCGCCTACCGCACCGCCTTCGCAAGCCGTAGCAACCTGCATGTGATGCTGGCTGCCTGACCTGCGGACATGCGAAAGCCCTCACCATGTCGGTGAGGGCTTCGCGCTCAGTGGGACGGACACGGACGGGAACGTTCAACCGCTCTGCCGTCCGTGCCATCGGCTCAAGACTCGCGAGGACTTCGGAGCCGCTGGTCCGCCGTTCTAGCGGCTAGGCAGAGGGGGAAAGGGAGTGGATCACTGTCCCCTCCTCGTCTACGACCGGGGCGTGATACGCGGAGTGCCCATCGCCGCCGAGGAGTTCGGTCGTCCGCTGGTCGAGCCCGAGGGCCCACCGGTTCCCGTCGTCTGCCGCCTGGGCAGCGCCCGCCATCGACAAGGCAGCCCCGGCGAGGGCAACGGCAACAAGTACGCGCTTGGTGTTGTTCATGCGCTGCCAACGATCTTCTATCCGTCGGGGTCACGCCCGACACATAGACACCGCCCCGCACCGGTCCTAACCAGGCCTGTACGGAGCGGAAGGGGTGCGGTGTAGGTGTGCACGCTGTCCCGGACATAGCTCCGCCCCGGCACAGTATCGGCGCATGTACCAGGGCGGGAACGGCGCTGGGGCTACTGGCTGTGTCGTCAGGCGCTAGCGGCCCAGTCTGCAAAACTGGACACTCGGCCGGTTCCTGCCGTGACGCTGTCTGCTCTGTTACCAACGAGGGCGGCGGTGCTGCCGGTCACCAGCGCGAAGGAACGGGCAAGGGCTTCGAGCCCTTCGGATGCCTGTCCGGCTCGGTGGTCGGCGAGGAACACCGCTTCGCGGCCGATGGCCTCTACGAGCCGTTCACGAGCTACGGCAACGGTGGGCGACTCGGTCACGGTGACCTGTGCCGGGATTTGCTGGATGCCGTCAATAGCGGCGCCCTCGGCAGTCTCAAGGGTTACTTGCTCGTCGGACATGCGCCTGTCTCCCTACTGGTCGGCACCCTGCCGCCCTGGTCAGAGCGTCGCAGGACGGAATGCCACCGGACCAGGAGTCTCAGCGGAACGACCGGTAATCGACACGGTGGCGCGAAAGTCACCGTCAGTGCCGAGGCGGTATCCGTTCGCAAGCCGCAGCAACCTGCATGTGATGCATTCGGTATGCCTGGCCGCCTGACCTGCCCAGAAACCACGAATGCCCCCACCCTGTGGGGTGAGGGCTCTGCGGGGCGGGGGTCTCGCTACTGCACAATCTCGCCGTCACAGCCGGGAACCGAGTCCGCCGGGGTCCAGTAGCCCGTGTGCCAGCACAGGCCATACGGGTCGCGTGCGATCACGCCGCGGGCGTCCTGAACGTAAGCAGAGCTGGGCGTGGCTGCTTGGATGTCCTTGATTTCCGGCTCGTCCCCAGGTGCTGCGCTGGCGGGCGTGGTGAGGGCAGTAAGGATGCCAACTGCGGCGAGAGTGAATGCTGCGGCCGTGCTGCGTGCGGTCATGCCCGATGAACGACGAACGGCGCGAGGGGTCACGCCCCGTGTCCGTTGACACCGCCCCGCGGCGCGTACCGGCGGGACCGGGGAGCGCAGGCATCACCGTCAGCGCCGAGGCCGTAGCCGTTCGGTGAGCGAAAGGCCCAGATCGGCCCTCAGGAGCGCACCATCGGTGCCACCCGCATCTGGGCTCTCCCCAACCCCAGCGGCCTCAACGCCCACTGGACCGCCGCCTCCATGGCCCAGGAGTACGCCCGCCTCCGCGAGGCCGCCGGGCACCTGGGGCCGGCCGACGCCGGACTGTAGAACACCCTCGCTCCGGGTCCGGTGGGGCGTCTACTCTCCGGTGATGATCATCAAGCCGGTAGAGCTCGTGATATTCGACTGCGACGGGGTTCTCGTCGACAGCGAGCGGATAGCCGCCCGCGTGCAAGTGGCCCTCGGAGCGGAGCTCGGCTGGCCCCTCACCGAGGCCGAGGTCGTCGAGCGGTTCATCGGGCGCTCCTCCGTCTCCATCCGCGAACAGATCACCGAACGGCTCGGTCCGCGGACGGCCGCCCTCTGGTGGGACCTGTTCGAGGATCGTCACCGGGAGGCGGTGGACCGCGGGTTGTCCCCAGTCGAGGGGCTGCCGGAGGCCCTCGACGCGATCGCCCTGCCGACGTGTGTCGCTTCCAGCGGCTCGCACGAGAAGATGCGGCACACCCTCGGCCGCACCGGCCTCTACGAGCGGTTCGCGGGGCGCATCCACAGCGCCACCGAGGTCTCCCGCGGCAAGCCGGCCCCGGACCTGTTCCTGTACGCCGCCCGGCGGATGGGCGTGGATCCCGCCGCTTGCGCGGTCGTCGAGGACAGCCGGCCCGGCGTCCAGGCGGCCCGCGCCGCCGGAATGCGGGCCTTCGGCTACGCCGGCGGGCTGACCCCCGCCGAGCAGCTCGAAGGCCCCGGCACCGTCGTCTTCGACGACATGCGCGACCTTCCCGGCCTCCTCGCCGACCACTGACCCCGCCGAGCGGCCGGGTCCTCCGTGGCTGCCCGAACGGACCGGCTCGGCGGGGAGCCATCCACCCCGGAGCCGGTCGCTCGAGTCGGTGCGCGCTGCCCGGACCACCCGCTTCCCGGGGCCGGACAGCCTGTCCGATGTCAGGCGTCCCGCCGCCGCACCGACAGCCATCCGCCGGTCACCGCGACCAGCGTCCACAGGGCAAGTACCCCGAGACCGGCCCAGGGGGCGAGGCCCACCGAGGTGTCCAGCCGCATCATCATCTGGCCGGCACGGTCCGGCAGGTACCCGGCGACGCCTTCGGATGCCTGGCCGAGAACGAACGACAGGATCAGCACGAAGGGTATGAGCAGGCTCAGGACGGCCGAAGCACTGCGCAGCACCGCCGTCAGTCCGGCCGACAACAGGGCCATCAGAGCGAGGTACACACCGCAGCCGAAGATCGCACGGTAGGTACCGGGGCTGCCCAGTTCGAGGGTGTACGGACCCATGAACGCCTGCCCGCCGACGAACGTGGCCACTGCGGTGAGCTGCCCGACCAGGAAGGCGAGTCCTCCCACCATGGCCATCTTCGACAGGTAGAGACGCGTACGGTTCGGCACCGCGGCCAGCGACGTCCGCAAGGCGCCGTTGTGGAACTCGGAGGAAAGCGCGGTCGCACCGAAGGCGAAGGCGGCGATCTGACCGAAGTTGAGGCCGTAGAAGGCTGCGAGGAGAGGGTCTTCTCCCATGCTGCCTTCCTCTGCCGTGCCGATCAGGGAGGCCGTCAGTACCTGGATGCCCACCGTGGCGGCGAAGACGGCTATCAGCGCCCCGCAGGTGCCGCGCAGGGACCGTATCTTGATCCATTCCGAGTGCAGGACGGGGACGGTGGGCAGAGCGGTGCTCATGGGGAGGCCTCCTTGGAAGGGACGGGTCAGAGGGTGGCGGCGAACTGGGCGCTGTCCGCGGTGAGATCGAGGTAGGCCTGCTCCAGGGAGGCCCGCTCGTCGATGAGTTCCAGCATCGGGATGCCTTCGCGGGCCGCGATGACGCCGAGCTGCTCGGCCTGCATGCCGTCCACGGTCCACCGCCCGCCCTCGGCGGTGACCAGTTCGAAGTCGTCCCGGGCCAGCGTGGCCCGGAGCCGCACGGGGTCCGTGGTGCGAAGCCGCACCCTCGGGGTGCTGCGGGCGTCGATGAACTCCTCTATGGAGGTGTCGGCCAGCAGCCTGCCCTGCCCGAGCACGATCAGGTGGTCGGCGAGGGCGGCGGTCTCGGTCATCAGGTGGCTGGAGACGAGGACCGTGCGCCCCTCGGCGGCCAGGCCGCGCATGAGCTCGCGGATCCAGATGATGCCCTCGGGATCGAGGCCGTTGGTGGGCTCGTCCAGGAGCAGCACTTCGGGGTCGCCGAGCAGCGCGGCCGCTATGCCCAGGCGCTGGCGCATGCCCAGGGAGAAGGTCTTGATCCGCCGCTTGGCGGCCGAGGCTATTCCGGACTGCTCCAGGACCGCCTCCACCCGGCTCATCGGGATGCGGTTGGCCGCGGCGAGGAAGCGTAGGTGGTCGAGGGCCGTACGGCCGCCGTGCGCCGAGTGCGCGTCCAGCAGGGCCCCGACCTGGTGGAGGGGATCGGAAAGTTCGGTGAACCGCCGGCCGCCGACGGTGGCCGTCCCGGAGGTGATCCGGTCCAGGCCCAGCAGCAGCCTCATCGTGGTCGACTTCCCGGCCCCGTTGGGCCCGAGGAAGCCGGTGACGCGGCCGGGCATGACATCGAAGGTGAGGTGGTCCACGGCCCGGGTCCGGCCGAATTCCTTGGTCAGTTCTCGGATCTCGATGCTGTTCATGTCTCAAGGTTCGCCGCCGGCCCCACCCCTCTTCCTCCCCCATGCGAGGGTTCCTTCTCCCCCACGTGGGGGAGGATCCGCACCGCCCCGAACTGCGACGATGAGGGGATGCACCGACTGTTCCGCGCCGCGCTGCGCCCAGTGACCTACTCGCGCTGGGTGCATCTGTGCGTGCCCATGCTGATGCTGGCCATGTGGATGTTCATAGATCCCGAGGCTCCGTGGGTGCCGATGCTGCTGGTGATACCGATGGGGCTGCTGCCTTGGATGCGCCTGGCCGAGGGACTCCAGGCGCAGTTCCTCCTCGCTCCGCACGAGCGCACCGGACAGGGCGACCGCGAGGCCGAGGAGCAGAGTTTCAGCACCGTCGCCTCCAAGCGGTGGAGCGACCGGTGGCGGACCCTGCTGTGGCTGGAAATACGGCTCCTCGTCGGGCTGGTCGCCATGTTCGTCACGGTGTGGCTGCCCGTACTGACGGTCCAGCTGGTCAGGACCGGCCTCGGCGGGGCGATCGCCGACGACCGGCTGGTGCCTGCCGGCCTCCCGGCTTGGGCGGCCTGGGGCCTGGCTCCGCTGCCCCTGGTCCTGTTGATCGTCCTCGTGATCCTGCTCGGCGACATGATCACGGCCATCGCCCGCCGGCTCCTGGGGCCCTCGGCCGCGGAGCGGCTCACCGCCCTGGAGGTGCGCACCGAGCAGCTGTTGGAGCGCACCCGCATCGCGCGGGAGCTGCACGACTCCATCGGCCACGCCCTGACCGTGGCCGTCGTCCAGGCGGGGGCCGCGCGGGCGGCGGGCGATCCGGAGTTCACGGACCGCGCGCTGAGTGCGATCGAGGAGACGGGCCGGGCCGCACTGGAGGACCTGGACCGGGTGCTGCGCGTCCTGCGCGAGTCCGGTCAGCGTCCCTCCCAGCGGCCGACCCTGGCGGAGGCCGACCGGCTGTTCGAGTCGGCGCGCGCCTCCGGAGCCACCGTCGATGCGCAGCTGATCGGCCCGCTCGACCAGTTGCCCGACGCGGTGAGCCAGGAGGGGTACCGGATCCTGCAGGAAGCGCTGACCAATGTGCTGCGGCACTGCGGTCCCGTACCGGTACGGGTGCGGGTCGGCATGGTCGCCGACCGGCTGGACCTGGAGGTGACCAATCCACTGCCGGACCGGCCTTCCGTCATGACCGGCGGCGGCACCGGACTGCGCGGGATGCGGGAGCGGGCCGCGCTGCTCGGCGGGGAGACCGAGACCGGGCTGCACAAGGGGGGTTGGAGGGTGCGTACGCGGCTGCCGCTGGAGCGAATACGCTGACCGGATGCCGGTTACCGTACTGCTCGTCGACGACGAACCCCTGGTGCGCGCGGGTCTGCGCGCCGTCCTGGACGCCCAGCCCGACATCGAGGTGATCGGCGAGGCCGCCGACGGCGCCGCGGTGGTCCCGCTCGTGCGGCAACTGCGCCCCGATGTGGTGGCGATGGACGTGCGGATGCCGCTGCTCGACGGGATCGAGGCGACCCGGGCGGTCCTGCGGAGCGTGGACTCGCCGCCGAAGATCCTCGTGGTCACCACCTTCGAGAACGACGAGTACGTCTACCAGGCGCTGCGGGCCGGCGCGGACGGCTTCCTGTTGAAGCGGGCCCGCCCGTCGGAGATCGTGCACGCGGTCCGCCTTGTGGCGGAGGGCGAGACGCTGCTCTTTCCCGCGGCGGTCCGCTCACTGGCCGCCGAGTACGGGAACCGCTCTGCGCGGACGGTACTGGAGCGGGCGGCTCTGACCGAGCGCGAGGAGGCCGTACTCCGCCTGATGGCGAAGGGGCTGACCAACATCGAGATCGCCCGCGAGCTGATCGTCGGCACGGAGACGGTGAAGTCCCACGTCAGCGCGATTCTGGCGAAGCTGGGGGCGCGGGACCGGACCCAGGCCGTGATCACCGCGTACGAGTCCGGGTTCGTCGCTCCCGCGTGACCGGCCCACGAGGGGAACATCGGATTCCGGCCGATGGGGGGCTGCTTCTCGCCGCCGCGCCCGGTGCGCAGTACGATCCGGCTGACAAGCTCGCTAGCTGGGAGGACACACGTTGGGGCAGCTGACCGGCGGGGACCCCTCTCTGCTGCGGCGGATCAACTCCGCCGTGGTGCTGCGGGCCCTGCGCGCGGCCGAAGCGCCGACGCTCACTGACCTCACCCGGGTCACCGGACTCTCGCGGCCCACTGTCGAGGGGGTCGTCGAAGGGCTCATCGGGACGGGTCTGGTCGTCGAGGCGGGCGCCGAGGAGGGTGCGCGGCGCCAGGGGCGCCCGGCCAGACGGTTCCGTTTCCGCGCGGAGGCGGGGCACCTGCTCGGCGTGGAGATCGGCGCGCACCGGATCGCGGTGCTGCTGTCCGGGCTGGACGGCCGGGTGATCGGCGCCGGCACCAAGGAGGTCGCCGAGACGGCCTCCGCCGACGAACGGCTCGAACGGGTCCGCGGTGCGGTGGCGGACCTGCTGCGCCGTGCCGGGGTACCGCGGGACTCCCTGCGGGCGGTCGGCGTGGGCAGCCCCGGGATCGTGGAGGCCGACGGCACCGTCCGCCTCGGCACGGCCCTGCCCGGCTGGACCGGCCTGCCGCTGGGGGAACGGCTCCGGCGTTCGTTCCGCTGCCCGGTACAGGTGGAGAACGACGCCAACGCCGCGGCCGTCGCCGAGCACTGGAAGGGCGCCGCGACCGACACCGACGACATGGTCTTCGTGATGGCCGGGCTCAGCCCCGGAGCGGGCTCCCTGATCGGGGGCCGGCTGCACCGCGGGTTCGGCGGGGCGGCCGGGGAGATCGGCGCACTGCACCTGCTGGGGCGCGAGGTCACACCCGAGAAGCTACTCTCGACCACCGGCGAACCGCTGCACCCGCTGGACGAGCGAGCGGTGGCGGAGGTCTTCGCGATGGCCAAGCGCGGGGACGCGGGGTCGGTGGCAGCGGTGGAGCGGTTCATCCAGCGACTGGTCCACGACGTGGCCGCCCTGGTCCTGGCGATGGATCCGGAGCTGGTCGTGGTCGGCGGCTGGGCGGCCGGGCTGGACGGGGTACTGGATCCCCTCCGCCGGGAACTGGAGCGGTACTGTCTGCGCCCGCCGCGCGTGGCGCAGTCCCTGCTGGGCGAGGCGGCGGTGGCCACGGGAGCGCTGCGGCTGGCGCTGGACCACGTGGAGGAAGAACTGTTCGCAGTGGAGAAGACGGTCACCGCCCGCCGCCGCTGATCCCCCTCGGGGCGCAGTACGGATACCGGTCCGCGCCGTCGCCGGCCCCCGGCTCTGCCCCGGGCCCGGTCCTCAGACGCCGGACGGGCTGAAAGCAGGGGCCCGGGCTGCGCCCGTGCCTGGAGCTCCACCCCGGCCGTCCGCTCACAGCCCGTCCGTTCGCCGAGCGGGGCCACCACTGTGTGGCGGCCCCGGTCAGCAGGTGGTCAGCGCGTGGTCAGGACGCGACCCGCGCGTCGTGCGTGATCTGCACGTCGCCCGTGTCGCCGAAGGTCAGCCGGCAGGTGTCCGCCCGGTAGGTGGCCACCGAGACGGCCGCCGTGCCCGCCACCGTGAAGAAGCGGGTGGTGACCAGCAGGACCGGGGCGCCGGGCAGGCGGTCCAGTTCCTTCGCGTCCTCGGCGCGGGCGGAGCCGAGCTCCACCGAGCGGTCCTGGCCGTCGAGGACCAGCTTCTGCAGTTCGCGCATGACGGCGCGGGCGCGCGCCGGACCGGCCGGGGCGTCAATGGCGGAGAGCCCCGGCACCGAGGAGGCCGGCACGTACAGCAGCTCGGCGGCGAGGACCTGGCCCTGCTCGACGCGGCTCCGGCGCACCGCGAGCACCATCTCGCCGGGGGCGGTCCCGAGGAGCTTCAGGAGGGCGGGGGGCAGCACGGCCTCCTCCGCCGCGTCCACGGGCTCCCACCCGTCGACGCTCTCGCCGGGCCAGCTGTGCTGCGCACTGCCGACGTCGACACCCACGCGCGGCGGGGCGACGGTGGTGCCGACGCCACGGCGGCGCTGGAGGCGGCCTTCGAGCTCGAGCTGCTCCAGGGCCTGGCGCAGGGTCGCCCGGGCGACGCCGAAGCGGGCGGCGAGCTCGCGCTCGTTCGGCAGGATCTCGCCCACGGCGAAGTCCTGGTCGAGCGCCTCACTGAGGACGGTCTTGAGGTGCAAGTACTTCGGCTCCGGCACCGATTCGAGCTGCGTGGTCCCCACCCTGACTCCTCCTGCTATCGCTGCACTCGCCGTGTTCCAGCGGGAGTTCCGCGCCTTTGTTTATTAAAGGTTCCTGCACTATGCCTGCGACGATAGGACGGCGCATCCCCTTGGTCAAGACCAATGCTCATCCCTTTGCCGGGCACATCGGGCATATCCGTCAAGCTGTTCACGGGATGTTCGCGAGCGCCGCGGAGGGCACGCGGAAGACGTCACGGAAGTCACCCCGAAAGCCACCCCGGAAGACGCCCGGAGCGACACCCCCGAAGAGCGCCCCGAAAGTCGAATTCCGCCCCCAGGGGCTACCGGGCGGTAACCGGCCGGGAGACACTACTGACAAGCCGTCTCACACGGCCGCCGAAGCCGCCCGACGCCGACCCCCGACCCCCAACCCCCGAACCCGACGAGGAGCAGCATGACCGCCACGGTCTCCTTCACGATCGATTCGCCCCTGGGCCCCCGCACCACCACCGCCGCCTACGAGCGCAAGGGCGCGGGCGAGCCGATCCTGCTGCTCCACGGCATCGGCCACCACCTCCAGGCCTGGCACCCGGTGACCGACGTCCTGGCCTCCGAGTACGACGTGATCGCCGTCGACCTGCCCGGCTTCGGCGTCTCGGAGCCGCTGCCGCACGGGGTTCCGTACGATCTGGGCACCGTGGCCTCGGCGCTGAGCGCGCTCTGCGGGGCGCTCGGCATAGAGCGGCCGCACGTCGCGGGCAACTCCCTCGGCGGGCTGCTCGCCCTGGAGATGGGGCGCGTCGGCCTGGCGCGCTCGGTCACCGCCCTCTCCCCCGCCGGGTTCTGGTCGGAGGGGGAACGCCGCTACGCCTTCACCGCACTGCGCGCGATGCGCGCCGGCGCCGGGGCTCTGCCCCGCCCCGCCGTGGAACGGCTCGCCCGCAGCGCCGCCGGACGCGCCGCGCTCACCGGCAGCATCTACGCGCGCCCGGGCCGGCGTTCGCCCGGCTCCGTGGTCGCCGAGACCCTCGCCCTGCGCGAGGCCTCCGGCTTCGAGCAGACCCTGGCCGCGGGCGGCTCCGTACGGTTCACCGCGGATCTGCCGGGCCTGCCCGTCACCATCGCCTGGGGCAGTCGCGACCGGCTGCTCCTGCGCCGCCAAGGCGTCCGCGCGAAGCACACCATCCCCGGCGCACGCCTCGTACGGCTCCCCGGCTGCGGCCACGTCCCCATGAACGACGACCCGGCCCTCGTCGCCCGCGTCATCCTGGACACAACCAAGCTCGCCTGATGGAGTGTTGACGGGGCATCTGCCATCCGCATCAGTGTTCACGCATGGTTCGCGTGCGCGACGCGGGCGGTCCGGTGTGCGGCCGGTGTACGGCGGCACACTGGTCCGGCCCGTCCCCGCCGGCCTCTGGAGACGCACCGATGGCACCTCTGCCGCACACCCGACGCTCCCTTCTCGGCGGTTCCCTCGCCGTTCCCGTGGGCCTCGCCCTGTCCAGCGCCCTGACGGGCGCCACCCTGACCACTCCCGCGCACGCGGCGGCGCCCGCCTTCGCCCGCTCGGGCCGCCCGAACGCCTTCTGGGGTGTCCAGTCCGGCGAGATCACCGCCCACTCGGCCACCGTCTGGACGCGATCCGACCGCCCCGCGTGGATGTACGTCGAGACCTCCCCGAGCGAGTCGTTCCGCTACGCCGTCCGCCGCCACCGCGGCCCCCTGCTCGGCCCGGACACCGACTTCACGGGCACCACCACCCTGCGCGAACTCCCGCCCGGACAGCAGATCCACTACCGGGTGCTCCTCGCCGACCCCGACGATCCGCGCCGCACCGGGGAGCCGGTCCACGGCACCTTCCGGACCACCCCCGCCTCCCGCCGCCGCGACGTGCGCTTCCTGTGGTCCGGGGACCTCGCCGGTCAGGGCTGGGGCATCAACCCGGAGCTCGGCGGCTACCGCGTCTTCGACGAAATGCGGCTGCTGGACCCCGACTTCTTCCTCTTCAGCGGGGACACCATCTACGCCGACGGGCCGATCCAGGCCTCCGTACCGCTGCGCGACGGAACCCTGTGGCACAACGTGACCACCGAGGAGAAGGCGAAGGTCGCCGAGACCCTCGCCGAGTTCCGGGGCAACTTCCGCTACAACCTGCTCGACGGCAACCTCCGTGATTTCAACGCCCAGGTGCCGGTCCTCGCCCAGTGGGACGACCACGAGGTGCGCAACAACTGGTACCCCGGCCAGATCCTCGACGACCCCCGCTACACCGTGAAGGACGTGGACACCCTCGCCGGCCGGGCCCGCCGGGCCTTCGGTGAGTACTTCCCGGTCACCGACCTGCGCGGCGGCCGCGACGAAGGCCGGATGTACCGGGTGATGCGCTACGGCCCGCTGCTCGACGTGTTCGTCCTCGACATGCGCACCTACCGCGACGCGAACTCCCCCGGCCGCCAGACCGACGACCCCATCGGCATCCTCGGCCCCGAGCAGTTGGCCTGGATCAAGCGCGAGCTGTCGCGCTCCCGCGCCACCTGGAAGGTCATCGCCGCCGACATGCCGCTGGGCATCGTGGTGGCCGACGGGGCCGCGAACTTCGAGGCCGTCGCCCAGGGCGACCCGGGCGCGCCGCTCGGGCGCGAACTGCAGATCGCGGAGCTGCTGCGCCACATCAAGCACCAGCGCATCACCGGCACCCTGTGGCTCACGGCCGACGTGCACTACACGGCCGCGAACCACTACGCGCCCGAGCGGGCCGCCTTCACCGACTTCGCGCCCTTCTGGGAATTCGTCTCCGGCCCCATCGGCGCGGGCGGTTTCCCCTCGGGCCGGCTGGACGCCACCTTCGGCCCGGAGATGGCGTACGTCCAGTCCGCGCCGTTCGCCAACATGTCCCCGTCCGAGAACCCCCCGTACTACGGAGAGGTCGAGATCGACGGGGACGGCGGCGAGCTCACCGTCCGACTGCGGCGCCAGGGAGGCGGCGTACTCTTCACCCGGACCCTGCAGCCCGGACGGGTGGGGCAGTGACCGGACCGGCGCTGCGGCAACAGGCGGAAGCCGGCGATGGCGGCAACGGTGGCGACGGTGGCCCGGCGACACGTCGAGATCTGAAATCGGCCGGAAAACAGGGCGAAATCGGCCAGATGGATCCTTAACCAGTCGGTCACAGATCGTTCGTGATCACGCAACACCCCTCCGTCACAGTGGTCTGCATGACTGAGCGTATTCCTGCCTCTGCCCAGCGTCCCCACCGTCACCACTGGCGCCGCGACGTCGTCGAGCTCGCCGCTCTCTTCTGCGCCGTCGCGGTCGCCGACGCCATCGCCAATCTCGTGGTGCACGGTCCCCGCGGCCCGGTCCTGCTCGTGGCGTCGGCCGTCGCACTCCTGGTCACGGCGGCGTTCCACACCTGGTGGGCACGCCGCCACAGCCATGCGCCGCCGCCCACGGACACCGCGCCCACGGAACCCGCCACGGGGCCGGACGCCACCACGGACGGTTCAGCCGGTACGGACACCGCGCTGACCTCCGCCCTGTGGCGGATGCGGACGACCGTGCGCGACGAGCCCGGCAGCCTCGCCGCGCTCTGCACCGCCCTCGCCCGGAGCGGGGTCGACATCCTGACCCTGCAGACGCACCCGCTCCCCGAGGGCGGCACGGTGGACGAGTTCCTGCTGCGCGCCCCGCAGCAGTTGCCCTCCGCCGACCTCACCCGGGCCATCGCCGGCGCCGGCGGCCACAGCACCTGGATCGAGCGCGCCGACGCGCACGACCTGGTCGACACCCCGACCCGCGTCCTGGGGCTGGCCACCCGCACCGCGCTGGACGCCGCCGAGCTGCCGCTCGCCCTGCGTCAGCTGCTCGGCCGCTGCACCATCCACTCGATCCCGGCGACCACCCTCTCCGGGCGCCCCAACGCCGGCGCCGACGCGCCCGTCGAGGGCGTCCTGGAGGCCACGGTCATGCGGCTGCGCGACCCGTCCGGCGGTGCGATCACCATCGAGCGGCCCTATCTGCCCTTCACCCCGACCGAGTTCGCCCGCGCCCGCGCGCTCGTCGAGCTGGACGCCCGGCTCGGACCGCGGGTCCCCCGCAGCCGGGACGTACTGACCCTGCCCGAGGGCAACGAGATCACCGTGCGCCGCGCCGACGCCTCCGACCTGCCCGCGGCCCGTGCCATGCACGACCGCTGCTCGGAGCGCACCCTCGGCCTGCGCTACCACGGCCCCGTCGCCGACGCCGACCGCTACCTCGGGCACCTGCTGAGCCCGCGCTTCGGCCGCACGCTCGCCGCGACCACCGCCTCCGGCAAGCTCGTCGCCCTCGGCCACCTGCTCTGGGACGGCGACGAGACCGAGGTGGCGCTGCTCATCGAGGACGACTGGCAGCGCCGCGGCATCGGCTCCGAGCTGCTGGGCCGCCTGATCGGGATGGCCGTCGAGGCCGGATGCGACAGCGTCTACGCCGTCACCCAGGCCTCGAACACCGGCATGGTCGCCGCCATGCGCGGTCTGGGCCTCCCCCTCGACTACCAGATCGAGGAGGGCACCCTGGTGATCACGGCCCGGCTGGACGCGACCCCGGTCAGCTCCCGGCTGCCGTACGAGCCGCCCGGCGAGCTCCGCGGCGCTGGCGGAGGCCGCCCGGACCCGTACGGGGAGCGTCGAGAGCCCTCGTAGCAGCAGGTACGCGGCCGGCGGGTGCAGGACCCCGCCAGTGGCGAACCGCACCTGGCGGAGCTGCCGGGCGAACTCCACGTCACACGCGACGCCCGCGCTCCAGCGGCTGGTCCTCGACGAGTTCACCTCGCGCCGGGAAGTCGCCCGGGTGGAGACCAGGCTGATCTT
Organism: Streptomyces sp. GL_148; assembly: GCF_057834205.1. Taxonomy (NCBI): domain Bacteria; kingdom Bacillati; phylum Actinomycetota; class Actinomycetes; order Kitasatosporales; family Streptomycetaceae; genus Streptomyces; species Streptomyces sp. GL_148. Next base: position 1,290,226 of record NZ_CM174396.1, read on the forward strand.
CCAGGAGTGGGACTGCGGGCCGCTGCTGCCCCCTACGTCAGCAGGCTGAGGATCTTTGGTGATGACGCGGACCCGTCCCGCATACGAAGATGTCCACATGTCAGACATCATCACCAGTGACAGCTCGGCACGGCTGCCCCGTCAGGTCGCCGATGCCTACGTTGACGACCTCATCGCCATCGACCCGATCACGGGCACCTATCTCGGTGTCGCCGCGAGCTCCGGCAAGCTCCCGGACCTCTCCCCCGCGGGCCGCGCGGCGTCCGCCGAACTCATCCGCACCACGCTCGCGCGCCTCGACGCCGCCGAGCGGCAGCCGGGCGCCGACAGCGATGTCGAGCGCCGCTGCGCCCGGCTGCTGCGCGAGCGGCTCACCGCCGAACTCGCCGTCCACGAGGCCGACGAGGACCTGCGCGCGGTCAGCAACATCCACTCCCCCGCGCACTCGGTCCGCGAGATCTTCTCCCTGACCCCGGCCGAAACCGACGAGGACTGGGCCGCGATCGCCGAGCGGCTGCGCGCCGTACCGGCCGCCTACGCGGGCTACCGCGAGTGCCTCGCGCTCGGCCTGGAGCGCGGCCTGTTCGGGAGCCCGCGCCCCACCGCCACCTTCATCGAGCAGCTCACCGCCTGGGCGGGCGAGGGCGAGGGCGAGAGCGAGAGCGCCGGTAGCGAGGGCAAGGACGGCTACTTCGCGGAGTTCGCCGCCGCCGGCCCCCAGGCGCTGCGCGCCGAGCTCGACGCCGCCGCCGCGGGCGCGACCACCGCCGTCGTGGAACTGCGCGACTGGATGCGGGACGTGTACGCCCCCGCGGTCGAGGGCAAGCCCGACCCGGTGGGCCGCGAGCGCTACGCCCGCTGGTCGCGCTACTTCAACGGCACCGACCTGGACCTGGACGAGGCGTACGCCTACGGCTGGTCGGAGTACCACCGGCTGCTGGCGGAGATGAAGACCGAAGCCGCCAAGATCCTGCCGGACGCCGGTCCCTGGGAGGTGCTGAAGCACCTGGACGAGCACGGCACCCACATCGAGGGCGTGGACGAGGTCCAGGCCTGGCTGCAGGGCCTGATGGACGAGGCCATCGAGAACCTCGACGGCACCCACTTCGAACTCGCCGAGCGGGTCAAGCGCGTGGAGTCGCGGATCGCCCCTCCGGGCGGCGCTGCGGCCCCGTACTACACGAACCCCTCGGAGGACTTCTCCCGTCCGGGGCGCACCTGGCTGCCGACGATGGGCCAGACCAAGTTCCCCGTCTACGACCTGGTCTCCACCTGGTACCACGAGGGCGTTCCGGGCCACCACCTCCAGCTGGCGCAGTGGACGCACGTCGCGGACCAGCTCTCCCGCTACCAGGCCAGTGTCGGTCTCGTCAGCGCCAACGCCGAGGGCTGGGCGCTGTACGCGGAGCGGCTCATGGACGAGCTGGGCTACCTCAAGGACGCCGAGCAGCGGCTCGGATACCTGGACTGCCAGATGATGCGTGCCGCGCGGGTCATCGTGGACATCGGCATGCACCTGGGTCTGGAGATCCCCGCGGACTCGCCGTTCCACCCGGGCGAGCGCTGGACGGTGGACCTGGCGCAGGAGTTCTTCGGCCTGCACAGCGGCCGGCCGGGCGACTTCGTCGAGAGCGAGCTGACCCGCTACCTGTCGATGCCGGGCCAGGCGATCGGCTACAAGCTGGGCGAGCGTGCCTGGCTGCTGGGCCGTGACAACGCGCGTGCCGCGCACGGCGATTCCTTCGACCTGAAGGCCTGGCACATGGCGGCGCTGTCCCAGGGTTCGCTGGGCCTGGACGACCTGGTGGACGAGCTGTCGAAGCTCTGATCACCGGACTCGCACCACACACGGACGGACGGGCCGGCTCCCCCTCGCGGAGCCGGCCCTTCCGTCCGTGCCGTCAGTGCCGTCCGTCCCTGCTCGTCCGTCCCGTCCGTCCCTGTACGGGACCGGTCGTCAGCAGCCGCAGTCGTCACCCTCCGGAGGGGGCCTCCCCCCGGAGACCGACATGTCCCCGAGGGTCCCCGAGTGTCCCCCGAGGAACGGTTTCACCCTGTTGACCAGGCATTTCAGCCTGTTCCGCCCGCCGTGCGATGCCGCACCACCGAGCCTCCGCGCTGCTTGACGATCTCCAGCTGGGCCTGCACCCGGGTCCGCAGGTCGGCGACGTGGCTCACGATGCCGACGCTGCGGTCGCGTTCGCGCAGCGAGTCCAGTACGTCGAGCACCTCGTCCAGCGCCTGGTCGTCGAGGCTGCCGAAGCCCTCGTCGATGAACAGGGTGTCGAGGCGCATGCCGCCCGCCTCGTCGGTGACCACGTCGGCGAGGCCCAGCGCGAGCGCGAGCGAGGCGAAGAAGGTCTCGCCGCCGGACAGCGTGGCGGTGTCCCGCTCGCTGCCGGTCCAGGCGTCGACCACGTGCAGCCCGAGCCCGGAACGCCCGCGTCCGCTCGCCTTGGCGTCGGAGTGCAGCAGGGTGTAACGGCCGCCCGACATGCGCAGCAGCCGTACCGTGGCCGCGGCGGCGACCTGCTCCAGCCGGGCCGCGAGCACGTAGGCCTCCAGCCGCATCTTGCGCTCGTTGTCCGCGGAGGTGCCCGCGGTGAGTCCGGCGAGCCGGGCCACCCGTTCGTAGGCCTCGCGCAGCGGTCCCAGGGAGCGCAGCTCCCGCTCCGCCTGGAGGGAGAGCCCGTCGAGGTCCTTGCACCGGACCCGGGCCGCGTCCACGGCGGACCCGGCCGTACGAAGCTTCGCCCCGGCCCGGTCCGCACGCGCCTGGGCCTCCTCCGGCGCGGCCGGGGGCAGGGCCGCCGCCGCGGCGGTGTCGGCCTCGCCGAGGCGGTCGGCCAGCATGGCCTCTTCCGCCTGCCAGGCGTCCGTGCGGCGCTGGAGCGCGCTGCGTTCGTACTCGGGGAGCACGGCGTCGGCCGCCTCCTCGGTGGTGTCGAAGCCGGCCTTGAAGGCGGCGTCGGCGAGCTGGTCGTCGGCCTCCTTCAGCCGGGCGGCGGTGGTTTCGGCCCGGCGCAGCGAAACGGCCGCCGCCGTGACCATGCGGACCCTGTCCTCCAGGACTCCGGCGCGGGCCGCGACACTGGGCGCGCCGTCCCGTACGAGGGCCAGCTCCGCTTCCAGCGAGGCCTGTTCCCGGTCGAGGGCCTCGCGGCGCGAAGCCCGCGCCGCCGCCCGGGCCTCGGCTTCGCTGCGCTCGGTGCTGCGAACGGCGTGCTCCCGCTCGGCGCGGGCCAGCCGCTCGCGGGCGGTGTGCAGTCCGGCGGCCGCGGCGTGCGCCTCGGCGTGCCGGGAGCTCAGCCCGGACGTGAGTTCCAGGAGCTCGGCGGTGGTGGCGTCACCCGCGGCGGCCGCGGCCTCGGCGCGGGCCTCCCGGACGGCGGCGAGCCTGCGCTCGACGCCGGCCCTGCGCTCCTCGGCCCCCTCGAAGCGGGCGTGCGCCGCCTCCTCCGCGGCCCGGTCGACGTGACCGGGGGCGGGCCGGGCCGGAGCGGGGTGATCCGCGGCCCCGCACACGGTGCAGGGCTCTCCCGCCACCAGGGCGGCGGCGAGTTCGGCGGCGATGCCGCGCAGCCGGGTCTCCTTGAGCTCGAGCCAGCGTTCCCGGGCGGCGGCCGACTCCTCGCGCGCGGTGAGCAGTTCGCCGGAGGCCCGCTCCGCGTCGGCGTCGAGGGCGTCGCGCCGCCGGGCGGCGTGCAGGTGCAGCCTGGCGGGCTCCAGTTTGCCGGCGAGCTGCTCGGCCAGGGTCGCGGCCTGCTGGGCGGCGTCCGCGCGCCCGGCCAGCTCGGTCCGGGTGGCCTCCCAGCGGCCCAGCCACTCGGCGGTTTCCTGCTGCTGCTCCTCGGCTGCCCGGGACTCCCGTTCCAGGTCGGCCCGTTCGCGGCCGATCTCGGCGCTGCGCTGCTCGGCGCGGTGGGCGGCTCCGAGGGCTCCCAGGTCGCCCCGCAGCCGCTGCTCGACCGCGGCCAGCTGCTCGGTCCCCGCCTCGGCGAGCTGCGGCGGCAGCTCCGCCCGGGCCACCGACTCCGCGTGCGCGGCGGCCATGTGGGCGCCGGCGGCGGCTCCGCGCAGTTCCAGCGCGGGGGCGACCAGGGCTCCGCGCCGGGCCCGGTCGAGGAGGGCGCGCACCCGCTCCCGCTCCGGACCGGCCTCGGCGAGCAGGGCCGCCCGACGGGTGGTCTCCGCGTGCCGGCGTTGCAGCCGGTCGAGCTCCCGAGCCTCCTCGGCGGCCCGCCGGGCGGCGTGGTAGCGCCCCTCGACGGCGGCGAGGGCGTACTCGGCGACGGTGAGCCGCTCCCGGGCGGAGCAGCGCGCGACGGCGGCCCAGGCACGGATCGCCCCGGCCAGCCCGGGGTCGCCCGGCTGGTGCCGGGGCAGCGGCCAGGCGCGCAGGTCGGCGGCGTCCCCGGCGGCCTGGGCGAGCCGCTGGGCGGTGTGCAGCACCTGCTCGTCACCGGCGCGGACCTTGGCCTCGGCGGCGCGGCGGCGCTCGCCGAGCAGGGTTTCCACGGCGGCGAAGCGGCGGGTGTCGAAGAGCCGGCCCAGCAGCCGGCCGCGCGCCACCTCGTCGGCCCGCAGGAAGCGCGCGAACTCCCCCTGCGGCAACAGCACGACCTGGCAGAACTGCTCGCGGCTCATGCCGAGCAGCTGCTCGACCTCTTCGCCGATCTCCTGGTGGGAACGGCTCAGCGCGGCCCACTTCTCCCCGTCGTGCTCGCGCAGCCAACTCTGCGCCTTGTCCTTCGTCGTCCCGGTGCCGCGCTTCTTGGGCCGGTCCTGTTCGGGGCGCCGGGTGATCTCCAGGCGCCGCCCGCCCGCGGTGAGTTCGAGGGTGATCTCGGTCGGGGTGTCCGAGGCCGCGTGGTCGCTGCGCAGGCTGGTGCCGGGGGCCTGGCGGGAGCCGGGGACGGACCCGTAGAGGGCGTAGCAGACGGCGTCCAGGACGGAGGTCTTGCCCGCGCCGGTGGGACCGTGCAGCAGGAAGATCCCGGCGCCGGAGAGGGTGTCGAAATCGATCTCCTGGGGTTCGGCGAAGGGCCCGAAGGCGGTGATGCGCAGCCGGTGCAGCCTCATCGGTGGGTCTCCTGCCGGCTGTCCTCGGCCCGTACCTCGTCGAAGGCGCCCTGGAGCACGTCCCGTTCGGCCTCGTCGGAGAAACCGCCGCCCCCGCGCACGTGGGCGACGAAGTCCTCGGCGATCTCCCGGTCGCTGCGCCCCTTCAGCCGCTGGGCATAGGACCCGCCGGCGGCCTCGCTCCGGCCCTCGGGGTCGAAGGCGAGGCTGAGGGTGTGCGGGAAGCGGGTGGCAAGCCGGGCCATGGGGTCCTCGGGCCGGACGGGGTCGGTGAGGGTGACCTCCAGCCAGGAGTCCTCGTACCGGGCGTACGCGCCTTCGGACAGCAGCTCCTCCAGCGGCCCCCGAACCCGGGCGAGGCCGCGCGGCACGGGAGTGTCGACGCGCTCGGCGCTCACGATCTCCCCGTCCCCGCCCAGGTCCACGAGCCACATGCTCTTGCGGTGATCGGCTTCGGAGAAGGAGTAGGCGAGCGGGGAACCGGAGTAGCGGACCCGTTCGTTGATCGTCTGGCAGCCGTGGAGGTGGCCGAGGGCGGCATAGTCGACCCCGTCGAAGACGGAGGCCGGCACGGCCTCGACCCCGCCGACGGTGATGTCGCGCTCGCTGTCGCTGGCCTGCCCGCCGGTGACGAAGGCATGAGCAAGGACGATGGAGCGCGTCCCCGGCGCCCGCCCGGCCAGATCCGCCCGGATCCGGTCCATGGCCGCGCCCAGAACGGCCTCGTGGCTCACCTTCCCGGCGCCGAACTCGTCCTTGACGAGTGCGGGCTCCAGGTACGGCAGCCCGTACAGCACCACGTCACCGTGTACGTCGGCCAGCACCACGGGGTCGGCGCACCCGGCGGGGTCGGTCCTGAGGTGGATCCCGGCCAGCCCGATCAGCCCTGCCCCGACGCCGAGGCGGCGGGCGGAGTCGTGGTTCCCGGAGATCATCACGGTGGGCACACCGAGGTCGGCGAGCCGGTGCAGGGCCCGGTCGTACAGCTCCACGGCGGGCAGCGGGGGCACGGCACGGTCGTACACGTCACCGGCGACGAGGACGGCGTCGACCTCGTGCTCGCGGACGGTCTCGACGAGGTGGTCGATGAAGGCGGCCTGGGCACCGAGCAGGTTCACCCGGTGGAAGCTCCGCCCCAGATGCCAGTCGGAGGTGTGCAGGAACTTCACAGAATGGCCCCGACCTGCACGTTTACCCCTACTGCCCCTCTAAAACCAGCACGAACCAGCACAGGGCTCGCAGTCGACCCCTGTCACGCTAACGCATGCCGCCCCCCGATCCACCACTCACCTCGGTATCGGTGGCGGGCGGTGACCAGCGCCGCCGCCTACCGTGGAACACAAGGAGACCTACCCCTTCGGGGAGGCGATCGACATGACCACGAAGACCTACGACGCCGTGATCGTGGGAGCCCGCTGCGCGGGCGCGAGCACGGCGATGCTGCTGGCCCGCCAGGGCTACCGGGTGCTGGTGGTGGACCGGGCGGTCTTCCCCAGCGACACGCTCTCCACCCACCTCATCCACCCGCCCGGGCTCGCGGCCCTGCGGCGCTGGGGCCTGCTGGACCGGGTCGTCGCCACCGGCTGCCCGGAGATCACCACGTACACCTTCGACCTGGGGCCCATCGTCATCTCCGGGTCGCCGGCGGGCCTGGGCCTCCAGGGCTCGTACGCGCCCCGTCGGACCGTCCTCGACAAGATCCTCGTCGACGCGGCCGTGGAGGCCGGCGCCGAGGTGCGCGAGAAGTTCACCGTGGAGGGCCTGATCACGGAGGGGGACGTGGTGACCGGCATCCGCGGCCACGGTCCGGACGGGGCCGCGACCGCCGAGTACGGCCGGGTCGTCATCGGCGGCGACGGCGCCCACTCGATGGTCGCCCGCGCCGTGGACGCCCCCCGCTACGCGGAGAAGCCGAAGCTCCAGGTCAGCTACTACACCTACTGGGCGAACCTGCCGATGCACGGCGGCTTCGAGGCGTACATGCGCGGGGATCGCGCCTTCGCGGCCTGGCCCACCAACGACGACGTGACCCTGGTGATCTGCGGACTGCCCATGCGGGACTTCGAGGCGAACCGCGCCGACATCGAGGGCGGCTACCACGAGACCCTGAACCGGGTGCCGGCCTTCGCCGACCGGATCGCCGCCGCCACCAGTACCGGACGGCTGGTCGGCACCGCCGTCGAGAACCATTTCCGGGTCCCCTACGGACCGGGGTGGGCGCTGGTCGGCGACGCCGGCTACCTGAAGGACTTCATCACGGCCCAGGGAATCCAGGACGCCTTCCAGGACGCCGAGTTGTGCGCGGGGGCCCTGGACGACACCTTCGCGGGCCGCAGGGCGTTCGACGACGCCATGCGCGGCTACCAGCAGGCGAGGGACGAACGGGTCATGCAGATGTACGAGTTCACCGCCGAGTTCGCGGCCCTGGAACCTCCGCCGCCCGAGATGCAGCAGGTCCTGGGCAAGGTCGCCGAGAGCCAGGACACCATGGACGGCTTCGTCCGGGTGAACGCGGGCGTCACCAAGCCCGCCGACTTCTTCTCGGACCCGCGGCTGACGGGGGCGGAGCAGCCGGTGAGCTGATCCCTCGGGAAGCCCTCGGGCAGCCCTCGGCCGCTCAGGGTGCGTACGTCTCCCCGCCCGGTGTGAGGGTGGCGCTCCCGGCGGTGCTGTCGGCGAGCCAGGCCTCGAAGGCGGGCAGGTCCGCCTCCGGCAGGGCGACCTCGATCTCCACGGCGGCCCCGTAGCGCACCTCGACCACGGTCCTGCCGGTGGAGCGCAGGTCGTTCTCGGTCTTGCCGGCCCGCTGGTGGTCGACGGTGACGGTGACCAGCCGGTAGCGGTGACGGGTGACGGTGCCGAGCACGTCGAGCGCCTCCCCGACGACCCCTCCGTAGGCCCGGATGAGCCCGCCGGCGCCGAGTTTCACGCCGCCGTAGTAGCGGGTGACGACGGCGACCGCGTACCGGATGTCCCGGCGCGTGAGCATCTGCAGCATCGGCACCCCGGCAGTGCCACCGGGCTCGCCGTCGTCGCTGGCCTTCTGCACGGAGGCGTCGGCGCCGATGACGTAGGCGAAGCAGTTGTGCGAGGCGGTGGGGTGCTCCTTGCGGATCCGTGCGACGAACTCCTGCGCCTCCCGCTCGGTCGCCGCGGGCGCGAGCGCGCACAGGAACCGCGAGCGGTTGATCTCGGACTCGTGCACACCCTCACGGGCCACCGTCACGTACTGGTCTGCCTTCACCCGTCCACCCTACGGGGAATCCGACATGCGTCTTTTCTGTTGATCGGGCTGACGGCCATCAGGGGTCCGGCGCAGCAACAGCAGCAGGACCCAGCAACAGCAGGAGGCGGCACACGTGTACGGCGATCCGGCAACCATCCGCAAGATCCTCACCGAGCTCGGCGACACCTGGGCCGTGGTGGGCCTGTCCAACAACCAGGACCGGGCCGCGTACCGCGTGGCAGAGGTCCTCCAGCGGTACGGAAAGCGCGTGATCCCCGTGCACCCCAAGGCCGAGACGGTTCACGGCGAGCAGGGATACCCCTCGCTGGAGGCGATCCCCTTCAAGGTGGACGTGGTGGACGTCTTCGTGAACAGCGCGCTGGCGGGCACGGTCGCCGACGAGGCCGTCGCGAAGGGGGCGGAGGCCGTCTGGTTCCAGCTGAACGTGGTCGACGAGGCCGCCTTCGACCGCACCCGCACCGCCGGACTGGACATGATCATGGACCGCTGCCCGGCGATCGAGATCCCCGCCCTCTGACGCAGACGGGGTCTCCCGGGCCTCCCGGGCCTTCAACCCTTTCAACGCGGCTCAAGTATCCAAACCGCCCAAACGGTACGAATACTTGAGACCGCGCCTCCCCGTCGGGGTCTGCCGCGCACCTCAGACCGACCCCGACCAGGGAGTCCCACCGTGATCAGTCATGCCCACAGCCACGCCCGCATCGCCGTGCTCGACCTCGACGGGACCCTGGCCGAAGGCTCGCCGGCGGCCCCCTTCGTGGACTGCCTCATCGCTGGCGGGGTCTGCGAACCGGCGGCCGGACGGGCGGCGCTCGCCGCGATAGCGGGGTATCACGACGAGGACGCCGATCCGGGGGACGCGGCCGCCCACGCCCCCACGGCCGCCGCCTTCTACGCCCACCTCGCGCGGGCCCTCGAAGGCGCGGACCGGACCGACGTGGAGCGGGCCGCCGAAGCCGCCTGGCCGGCCCGTGGACCGCCGGAGGTCCTTCGCCATCGGGAACTCCCCCTCCGACGCCGAAGTGTTCGAGCAGGTCGGGCTGGCCGTCGCCTTCGAACCGGATCCGGTGCTGCGGGGCTGGGCGATGGACCGGGACTGGATCACGGCCGACCGGCGCAACGTACTGGCCGTCTGCCAGGACCTCATCGCGACGCACCCGGTGCTGGGCGCGACCCCGGAGACGACCGGGAAGGCGAGCCGCGAGACGAGCCGTGACGGCGGCCCGGGGGTCGCGAGCCGGCGCTGACCCCGCACCGGGCTCCGCCCCGGTCACGCCCGGGCGGTCACCGGCGGGATGGAGACCGCCATCGTCATCTCCATCGGACCGGTCCCCTCGTTGCGGTAGGCGTGCGGAGCGTCGGCCTCGAAGGAGACGGCCCCTCCGGCCGGTACGGCGTGCGTCTCGTCGGCGACGACCAGCGTCAGCTCCCCGACCGTGACGTGCAGCATCTCGAAGGTGCCCGGCGGATGCGGATCCGAGGCGGTCCCTTCGCCCGGCTCCAGCCGGTAGGTCCACATCTCCACCGGCCCGCGCCGGTCGTCCCCGAGCAGCATGCTCGCGCCGCTGCCGCCCTCGGTGGACCACATCCGCACGCCCTGCCCCGGCAGTACCACCTGCACCCGCGGCCCGCGGTCCTGGTCGAGCAGGGTGGTGATGCTGACGCCCAGCGCGTCGGCCAGTTTGACCGTCGTGCCGACACTGGGGTTCGTACGGGCCTGCTCGATCTGAATGATCATGCCGCGGCTCACCCCCGCACGGGCGGACAGGGCCTCCAGGGTGAACCCGCGCTCCCCGCGCCAGCGCTTGAGGTTGCGGCCGAGTGCCTGGGTGAGCTGTTCGAGATCAGACACCGTTCCGTCCACTCCGTACAAGATTTTGAATGACAGGGTTCACTACACTGAACTATCGTGCGCTGTACTCCCCCGTGTACTCCACCATGTACTCCCCCGTTCAACGCACTGTACTGCGAGGCCTGTCATGACCGCCCTGTTCGCCCTGGCCACCGCCGTCCTGTGGGGCCTCGCCGACTTCGGCGGTGGGCTGCTGACCCGCCGCATACCTGCCCTCACGGTGGTCGTGGCCTCCCAGATCCTCGCCGTCCTCGTGCTGGGAGCGGTGGTCCTGGGCACCGGCGCCTGGCGGGAGGCCGGACCGCAGCTCTGGTTCGCGGTGGGGGCGGGGCTGGTGGGGCCGGTCGCGATGCTCAGCTTCTACAAGGCGCTCGCCCTCGGCCCGATGGGCGTGGTCTCCCCGCTCGGCTCCCTCGGCGTGGTGGTACCGATGGCCGCGGGGCTGCTCCTGGGCGAGCGGCCCGGCGCCGCCCAGCTCGCGGGGATCGCGGTGGCCGTCGTGGGCATCGTCCTCGCGGGCGGACCCGAGCTGCGCGGCGCCCCCGTACAGCGGCAGGCCGTCGTCCTCACCCTCGTCGCGGCCTTCGGCTTCGGCGCGGTGATGGCCCTGATCGCCCCCGCCTCCTCCACCGTGCCCGGCCTGTTCCTCGCGCTGTTCGTCCAGCGCGTCACCAACGTCGCCGTCGGCGGCACGGCCCTGTGGGTGCGGACCCGGCGCGGCGTCCCGGCCCTCCCGGCGGGTACGGGCGGCCGGCGGATCCTGTGGGGGCTGCTGCCGGCGCTCGCCTTCGTCGGCCTCGCCGACGTCGCGGCGAACGGCACCTACTCCATCGCCGCCCAGCACGGCCCGGTCACCACCGCCGCCGTGCTCTCCTCCCTCTACCCGGTGATCACCGCCCTGGCAGCCTTCGCCGTCCTCAAGGAGCGCCTGCGCACCGTCCAGGCGGCGGGCGCGGGCCTCGCCCTGGCGGGCACGGTCCTCCTCGCGGCGGGCTAGTGCTGTGACCGGAAAGGTTCACCGTGTCGCGGCGCCCGGCACGGCACCTCGCCGCGTTGTCGGACCGCGCAAGTACGTCCAGTACGAGGCACGGCCCTCCGCCTTGCGAGGCACCGCACCGAACACCGCGACCCGGCAAACCTTTCCGGCCACAGCACTAGGCGTCTCCTCCGTGGGATCCCGAGCCGTGTCGGCGCGGGGCATCCGCGCGTCACAGACCGGTCACGGGCACCACACAGCGCCCGCGACCCGGACAGAGTGGCGCGATGCGCACTCACCACACCGCCATCGCACTCGCCGCCGCAGGCCTCGGCCTTCTCACCCTCACCGGCTGCACCAGCGAGCCCGAGCCCAACGCCAAGCCCGTCTCCCCGACGTCCGCTGCAGCAACCACCGCACCCACCACCGCCGCCCCGGCTCCCACTCCCACTCCGGTGAGCAGCAAGCCCGCCACGCCGCCGGCAGCCCCCGCGCCGGCCCCCGCCCGGGCCGCCGTCCCCAACGGCGTCGGTCAGGTCCTGCAGACCGCCCAGGACACCGCGCAGGCCGCGGGGTTCTTCCTCCTCGGCTCCACCGACGCGCTCGGCCAGAGTCGCATGCAGGTCCTCGACCGGAACTGGAAGGTCTGCTCGCAGGCGCCCGCCGCCGGCACGCAGACCGCCGTCGGTACGAAGATCGTGTTCAACACGGTCAAGCTCGAAGAGACCTGCCCCTGACCCACCGCCCCCTCCTGCCCGGCGACCGGTCCGCAGGCCCGGCAGTCACCGCAAGCCCGGAAGGCACGGCGGACCCGGCAGCCGCCGCGGGCACCGCGGGCACCGCGTTCATTCCGGCTCCGTCACGTCCGCCAGTGCGCGCAGCTGCTCCGGAGTCACCCCGTCGGGGATCGGGACCGGCGCCGGGGTGCGCAGCGGCGGCTGCCAGCCCGTCTCGGGGTCCCAGCGGCGGACGATCCGCGCGGGCGCCCCCGCCACCACGGCGTGGTCCGGCACGTCGCCCCGTACGACGGCACCCGCCGCCACCACCACGTTGCGGCCCAGCCGCGCCCCGGGCAGGATCACCGCGCCGGTCCCCAGCCAGCAGCCCGGTCCGATCTCCACGGGTGCGCTGCGCGGCCACTGCTTGCCGATGGGCTCGTGCGGGTCGTCGTAGCTGTGGTTCGTGGAGGTGATGTACACCCCGGGACCGCAGAAGGTGTCGTTGCCGATCGTGATCCGGGTGTCGGCTATGACGTGGCTGTCCCGGCCGATGACCACGCCGTTGCCGAGGACCAGGACCGGTTCGGCGCCGAGGTCGAGGTCGGGCATCATCCCGGCGGTGAGCGTGACCTGTTCCCCGATGATGCAGTGGTCTCCGAGCCGGATCCAGGGCGCGCCGAAGACCGTGCCCTGCGGGAAGGCGAGCCGGGTGCCGTGCCCGATCGCGCCGAAGCGCAGCCCGCCGGGGGTCTGGGCGGTGACCGCGCCGGCCCGCTGCATCCAGCGCCAGCCCGCGTGGACCGCGCGCCCGGCGAGCCGGCGGCGCAGCGCCGTCAGGGAAGAGAGCGCCGTCTGAGAAGAGAACGTGTTCTGGTTCTTCGCCACCGGGCCACCGTAGCGCGCCAGGCGCCCGGGCCGCGCCGTGATCTTCACCCCATCCACGGGGGCGCGGGCGGCGTGGCCTACGGTGCCGGTAGCGCGACACGACGTACCGGAAGAGGAAGAGAACACATGACGCAGCAGGCGGCCCAGGCACTCGTGGCGGGTGTCGGCGGGAAGAACCCCGTGATCGATCCGACGGCGTTCACCGCTCCCACCTCCGTCGTGGTCGGGGACGTGACCCTCGGAGCGGGGTCGAGCATCTGGTACTCGGCGGTGCTCCGCGCGGACTGCGGTCCGATCACGCTCGGCGCCGACAGCAACGTGCAGGACAACTGCACCGTGCACGTGGACCCCGGATTCCCGGTCTCCATCGGCGAGCGGGTGTCCATCGGCCACAACGCCGTCGTGCACGGCTGCACGGTCGAGGACGACTGCCTGATCGGGATGGGCGCGACGATCCTCAACGGCGCGGTGATCGGCGCCGGCTCGCTGGTGGCCGCCCAGGCGCTGGTCCCGCAGGGCATGATCGTCCCGCCCGGTTCGCTGGTCGCCGGCGTCCCGGCGAAGGTGCGGCGCGAGCTGACCGCGGAGGAGCGCGAGGGCCTCAAGGTCAACGCCCTCATGTACACCGAACTGGCCGAGCAGCACCGCGCCTCGGTGACCCCGGGCGCGTAACGGGCACCGGCGCCCGGTGCGCGCCGGTGATCCCCCACCCGCCCTCGGGCCGGGCGGGGGCCCGGCCGCCTCCCGGTCGTTGAGCGGCGGGGGCCCGGCCCCTCAGTCGGTGAGCACGGTCGGAGCGGCCGAGGCCTGCCCCGGCACCGGCGTCGTGTCCTGGGCGTCGTCCGGCGCGGCGGCCCCGGCCCGCGCCGCCTCGGCCGTCTCGGCCGCCTTCTTCATCCGTCCGCGCACCACCACGGTCATGGCGAGCCCGCAGACGAGGGCCAGGGCGAGGGCCACCCACGAGAACCCCTTCAGCCACGGCTCCGCGACGATCCCGATCGAGTAGATGACGGCCGTCGTACCGCCCGCCCACAGGATCCCGCCGAGGACGTTCGCGATCAGGAACCGCCAGTAGGGCATGTGCAGGACGCCCGCCAGCGGACCGGCGAAGATCCGCAGCAGGGCCACGAACCGCCCGAAGAAGACGGCCCACATGCCCCACTTGTCGAAGGACCGCTCCGCCATGGCCACCTGGTCCGGTCCGAAGTGCTTGGGGAAGCGCCGGCCCAGCCGCTCCAGCATCGGCTTCCCGCCCCTGCGGCCGATCGCGTAGCCGATCGAGTCGCCCACGATCGCCCCGGTGGTCGCGCAGATGCCCAGTACCACGGGGTCGATGTGTCCCTGCTGCGAGGCCAGCAGCGCCGAGCTGACCAGGACGATCTCCCCCGGCAGCGGGATGCCGAGGCTTTCCAGTCCGATGACGAGCCCCACCAGGAGGTAGATGCTGACCGCCGGAATCGTCTCCAGCCATTCCTGGATGTGCACCGGTACGTCCTCCCGAAGTTCTCCGCCCGGCCCGCCCCCTGTGGCGGGCCGAACGGGCAGCCTATCCGGTCGCCACCACAGCCTTTGTCCGCAGAGGCAGTTCGCGCGAGGAACGCCCCGCGAACACTTCGCGCCGCCCCGTCCCCACGACCCACGCGTCCCGTTCCGGATCCCAGGACGACAGCGTGCGCGCGTCGATGTCCAGGACGATCCGCCGCGCCTCGCCGGGTTCGAGGGTCAGGCGCCGGTACCCGGCCAGCGCCCGGACCGGCTGGTCCAGCTTCAGGTCCGGGGACGGGCCCACGTAGACCTGGGCCACCTCGCTGCCCGTGCGGCGTCCCGTGTTGCGGACGGTGAACTCCACGCGCAGCCCGCTCCGCTTCCCGTGCGCGCCGCCCGGCCGGACGGCGAGCTTCTCGTACGCCCAGGTCGTGTACGAGAGCCCGTGCCCGAAGGCGAACAGCGGAACCACCCGCTGCTGGTCGTACCAGCGGTGGCCCACGTGCACCCCCTCGGTGTACTCCTGGCGCCCACCCACCCCCGGGTAGCGCATCAGGTCGGCGGCGACCGGGGTCGCCCGCTCGTCGGCCGGGAAGGTCTGGGTGAGGCGGCCGCCCGGGTCCGCGTCGCCGAAGAGCACGTCGGCGGTGGCGGCCGCGCCCTCCTGGCCCGGGTAGTACATCTGGAGGACCGCTCCGGTACGCGAGAGCCACGGCATGGTCGTACCGGAGGAGGTGTTGAGCACCACCGTCGTGCGCGGGTTGGCCGCGGAGACCGCCTCGATCAGCGCCGCCTGGCCGCCGGGCAGGCCCAGGGAGGTGCGGTCGCTGCCCTCGGTGGCGTCCTCGTAGGCGAACAGCACCACGCTGCGGGCCGCCTTGGCCGCCTTGACGGCCTCGGCGACGTCGGCGGCCCGGGTCGCCTTCGTGGTGTGCCGCAGCCGCAGCCGCTGCCCCTTCGGCCCGCCCTCGGCGAAGACGGCGAGGCGGTGTTCGCCCGCCTTGAGCGCGAGGGTGCGGCGGCGCACGGTGCGGCCGTCGGGCGCGGCGCCGAGCAGTCCGCCGGCGAACTGCTCGGCCACGCCCTGCCGTACGGGGAAGAGTTCCTCCCCGTCGAGCCGGACGGACGGCCGTTTCCCGGTGTAGTGGACGAGCAGGGTCCACTCGTCGTCGGCGGCCAGCCGGAAGGTCCCCTGGAACCCCCAGGTGCGCCCGGGGGCCACCGCCCGGTCGTCGAGGCCCGCGCCGGGCGTCAGGAGTTTCGCCGGCAGCGGGCGCCCGTAGAGGTCCTCGCCGAGCGCGTAGCCCACCGTGGAGCCGCTCCCGGCCCGCCGCCGGATCTCGTCGAGGGGGGCGGCGGCCGCGTCCGGCACCACGTGGGCGCTGCCGCCGCCGCCGACGAAGGGGATCCGCCCGGTGGGGCCGATCACGGCGATGGAGCGGGCGGCGGGTCCCGTCAGCGGCAGGGTGGCCCGCTCGTTGCGCAGCAGGACCGCGCCGGCGGTGGCGATCTGCCGTGCGGTCGCGGCCCCGGCCGCGGCGTCCCGGGCGGGCCGGGCGGCGGGGTGCTCGGCGAGCAGTCCGAAGCGGTCCAGGGTGGTCAGGATCCGGCGTACGGCGAGGTCCACGGTGCCCTCGTGGACGGAGCCGCCGCGCACCGCCTCCCGGAGCGGGGCGCCGTAATGGGTCCCCCCGGGCATCTCCATGTCGAGGCCGGCGCCGATCGCGGCGACGGTGCTGTGGGTGGCGTTCCAGTCCGACATCACCCAGCCGTCGAACCCCCAGCGCCCGCGGAGCAGTTCGTCGAGGAGGGGCTTGCTCTCGCAGGCGTAGACCCCGTTGACCTTGTTGTAGGCGCCCATCACGGCGCCAGCCCCGGCGGCCACGGCGGCTTCGAAGCCCCGTAGCTCCGTCTCGTGGAGGGTCTGTTCGGCGGCGATCACGTCGACCGTGTCGCGGCCCTTCTCCTGGTTGTTGAGCGCGAAGTGCTTGACGGTGGCGATGAGGCCCTCGTCCTGGATGCCCCGGACGACCTCGGCGACCAGGTCGGCCGTCAGCTTCGGATCCTCCGAGAACGTCTCGAAGTTCCGCCCGGCGTACGGGGTGCGGATCAGGTTGGCCATCGGCGACAGGAGCACGTCGATGCCGAGCGCGCGGCCTTCGCGGCCGATGACCCGCCCGTACGCGCGGGCGAGCGCCGGGTCGAAGGCGGAGGCGAGCAGGACCGGCGCGGGCAGCGCGGTGGCGGGCCTGGCGACGCGGACCCCGGCCGGACCGTCGGCGAGGCGGAGCGCGGGGATGCCCAGGCGCGGGATGCCGGGCACGTAGCCGGCCTGGCCGAGCGGGTCCGGGTCCGGGCCGCCGTGCAGCAGGACGGTCTTCTCCTCCAGGGTGAGCCGCTCCAGCAGGGCGTCGATCCGGGCGGTGCGGCCGGCCGCGGGCGCGGCGGCGGGGGACGCCGCGGAGGCGGAGGCCTTACGGGGCTGCGTGCCGGGCGGCGGCGCCGGTACGCAGCCGGCCGCGCCGAAGGCCGCGCCCATCGCTCCGAGGAGGCGCATCGCACGGCGTCTGGACACGGCCTCGCTCATGGGCGCTCCCTGCGGCGTGGGCATCGGCGTCAGGTGGCGGGAGCGGCCCGCGCCGGACCGCTCCCGCCGCCCACTGTGCGCCGACCGCCGCGCGGGCCCGCTTCAGGCGCGCCACCACCACGCCGATGTTCAGCCCTGCGGCTGCCCCAGAGACCGGCAGACGCCGAGGTCCAACCCCGAGGCGTCTCCCTCGCAAGGCCGGCAGACGCCGATGTTCAGCCCTGCGGCTGCCCACCCGGGTCGGCCTCGCGCCGGGGCTCGTCCTGGAGCTGGACCCGTGCCTCGGTGCGGTGGCCGCGCTCGACATAGTCCCGTACGACGGCCTCCACCGCGTCCTGGGGCGATCCGATCCCGGCGAGGACCATCACCTCCACCACGAGCTCGGCGTCGAGGCTGATGCTGATCTTGGCTCGGCCCGGCACGGGACCCCCTCCATCCGTCGTCGCAGTAGGGACTCTAGTGTGATGCGCCGGAAATCTCAGGCTTAAGTTTGTGGTTGGTTGCTGCTTGCTGGTGGGGTGATTTTGGTGAGGTAGTCGGCGAGGGATTTGAGGATCTCGTCGGCGGTCTTCGTCCAGGTGAACGGCCGGGGATTCTCGTTCCAGGTGGCGATCCACTCCTTGATGTCGCTCTCGAGAGCCTGAACGGAGGTGTGGACGCCGCGGCGGATGAGCTTGTCGGTCAGGAGGCCGAACCACCGCTCGACCTGGTTGATCCAGGACGATCCGGTGGGGGTGAAGTGGACGTGGAAGCGGGGGTGTCTGGCCAGCCACGTCCGGATCTCGGGGGTGTTGTGGGTGGCGTAGTTGTCACAGACCAGATGCACGTCGAGGTCGTGGGGCACTGTCTTGTCTATCGTGACCAGGAACTTCTTGAACTCGATGGCCCGGTGGCGGCGGTGGAGTTCACTGATCACGGTGCCGTCGGCGATGTTGAAGGCGGCGAACAGGCTGGTGATGCCGTGCCGCAGGTAGTCGTGGGTGCGGCGCTCGGGCATGCCCGGCATCATCGGCAGCACCGGCTGCGAGCGGTCCAGCGCCTGGATCTGGGACTTCTCGTCCACGCATAACACCACGGCCCGCTCGGGTGGGTTGTGGTAGAGGCCGACGACGTCGACGACCTTGGCGACGAACTGCGGATCGGTGGACAGCTTGAAGGAATCCTGCAGGTGTGGCTTCAGGTCGAACCGCTTCCAGATCCGGCCGACCGTCGATTTCGACAGGCCCGTGCGGGCTGCCATCGAGGCCCTCGACCAGTGGGTGTCCTGGCCCGGAGTGGACTCCAAGGTCGCCACGATCACCTCCTCGACCTGGTCGAGGAGAATCGAGGGCGGCCGGCCCGGCCTGGGCTCATCGGCCAGGCCGTCCAGACGCTCGGCGATGAAACGACCACGCCAGCGGACAACGGTCGAGGTGTCGATGCCGAGCTCGGCCGCGGTCTGCTTGTTCGTCCCACCGTCCGCGCAACGCAGCACGATCCTCGCGCGAAGTGCCAGGTACTGGGCGGTCTTCGCACGCCTGGCCCACCGGGTCAGCTGAGCCCGTTCGGACTCGCTCAGAACGAGGTCGGGCTTCGGCCGGCCGATGCGCATCCCGTCCTCAAGCCCCGCGATGCCCTCCACCGCGAACTTCCCACGCCACTTCCGCACCGTCGCCGCGGTCACACCGACTTCCACGGCGACCCGCGCGTTCGGCACCCCACCCTCACAGGCCAGCACGATACGAGCACGCTCCGCGAACCGCGGCGCCACAGCCCCACCCGCCCAACGGAACAACTCCGCACGCTCTTCATCAGACAGGCGGACTTCAACAGCACGAGGACCCGGAGACATGCAAACAGGCTACAGACTTAGCCATGAGATTTCCGGCGCATCACACTAGTGCTGTGGCCGGAAAGGTTTGCCGGTCGCGGCGTTCGGTGCGGTGCATCGCAAGGCGGAGGACCGCGCCTCGTACTGGACGTACCGGCGTGGTCCGACAACGCGGCGAGGTGCCGTGCCGGGCGTCGCGACCCGGTGAACCTTTCCGGTCACAGCACTAGCGGGGTCAGGCGTTCGGGCGCAGCGTCCAGACGACGGTCATCTCGCCGGTCACGGCCTCGTCCTCGCGCTGGATGGCGATGGTGACGGGGAACTCGGGGCGGCCGCCCGCGTCGAGTTCGGCGACGACGTCGGCGGCCGGGCGGCCGAGGGTGGCGGTGGCCGTCACGACGCCCTTGGCGAGCTTCTTGTAGCCGATCTCCGCCTTCACCGCGAGGGGCACGGCGCGCGAGAGCTGGTCGCCGAAGGCGGCCAGGACGATCGCGCCGCTCGCGGACTCGGCGAGGGTGAACATGGCGCCGGCGTGCGGGCCGCCGAGGTGGTTGTGGAAGTCCGGCTGGTCCGGGAGCCGGACGACGGCACGCTCGGGGGTGGTCTCCACGAACTGGAGGTTCAGGGTCTTGGCCATCGGCACGGTCGCGGCGAGCAGTTCGCCCACGTTCATCTGTTCAGCGCTCATGGGACGCGATGTTACCCGCGAGTAGTAGGCGTTGGCCATACCCGTACGGGGGCGGCCGTGGATCCCCGACCGCACTCCCACTATCGTTACCGGCCATGTGGCCAGGACAGCAGCAGCCGCCCGGGGGCGAACCGAACCCCCAGGACGCGCATCAGAACCCGTACCAGCAGCAGCCGGGAACGCCGAACCCGTACCCGTACCAGCAGCAACCGCCCACCGCGGCGTACGGGGAGCAGCAGCAGCCCGGCTACGGGTACCCGCAGCAGCCCCCCGCTCCCCAGGCGTGGGGCCAGCAGCCCCCGACCGTTCCCGTACCCCAGTGGGGCGGCACCCCGCCGCCCCGGCCCCCGCGCGGCGGGAGCCCGTTCGCGACCAGGACCGTGGCCATCGTCGCGGCCTCGGCCGTCGTCGTGGCGGCCGCCGCCACCGGGGCGTTCGTCCTGACCCGGGACGACAAGGGCTCCAACCAGGCGGACGACAAGCCGAGCTCCTCCCCCTCCGCCCCGGCTTCCTCGGCGGCTCCCGCCCCGGCGAGCCCGAGCGCCAACCCGCGCGGCGGCCCCGAGGTCAAGCCGGTGATCCCCGGCTGGAAGGTCGTCGTCAACCCGAAGCGCGGCACCGCCTTCGACGTCCCGCCGGACTGGGCCGTTCAGTCCTCGGGCCTGTCCATCGGCTTCGGGGACGAATCCAAGAACGACGGCTCGGCCATCGTCATGATGGGCGCGCCCGCCATCCTCAAGGAGGAGTGGTGCATGGTCGACTCCGACAAGGACGGCAAGGAGGATTCGACCTCACTGGCGGCCACCGGCACCAAGGGCGGCATGGGCGCGAAGGGCACCGCCGAGGCCGCGTACAACGAGGCCGGCAACTGGGCCTTCGCCGCGTACGCGCAGAAGGCGCCGAAGGGCACCACCAAGGTGGCCGAGGCGAAGGAGTACACGACCTCCTCCGGGCTCAAGGGCCACATGGCGACCGCGACCGTCAGCGGCCTGCCCAAGGAGAACAAGTGCTCCTCCGACGGCAAGTCCGTCGCCTTCAGCTTCCTGACCGCCAACGGTGACCTCTGCACCTGGGTCCTCTACGGCGCCGCCGGTGTCCCGGGCGAAGTGAGCAAGGAGACCTACGAGAAGATCCTGAGCAGCGTCCGCCTCAACGCGGGCTGATCTCCCCCGCCCTGCCTCCCGGGCCGGATATCCGTTTGGATTCCCGGCCCGGGACGGGGATAGTCCGGGGGTGAGCTCTCCCCCCTCCCTCTCCCCCGGTACCGGCCGTCCGTCCTCCGCGCGCCGGAGGCCCGAGTGGGCCGGCCGCAACTACACCCTGCTGACGGGTGCCGCGGTCATCACGAACCTCGGGAGCCACGGAGCGCTCATCGCGACCGCCTTCGCGGTCGGCCAGGCAGGCGGCACCGCCGGCGACCTCGGCCTGGTGGCCGCCGCCCGTACGCTGCCGCTCGTCCTCTTCCTCCTCATCGGCGGAGCGGTCGCCGACCGGATCCCCCGCCACCACGTCATGGTCGCGGCCAACACCCTCAACTGCCTCTCGCAGGGCGCCTTCGCCGCCCTCGTCCTGACCGGCGATCCGAAGCTGTGGCAGATGATGCTGCTCACGGCGCTGTGCGGCACCGGTACGGCCTTCTTCAACCCGGCCGCCGAGGGCATGCTCATGTCCAGCGTCTCCGGCCCGCAGGCCAACCGCGCCTTCGCCCTCTTCCGGATGGCGATGAACGGCGCCGGCGTCGGCGGGGCCGCCCTCGGCGGAGCCATGGTCGCCTTCCTGGGCCCCGGCTGGGTGCTCGCCGTGGACGCGGCCGCCTTCGCCGCAGCCGGAGCCCTGCGCGCCTTCCTCGACGTCGGCCACATCGCCGAACGCGCTCCCGGCGGCGGCCTGCTGTCCGATCTGCGCGAGGGCTGGGTGGAGTTCAGGAGCCGTCCCTGGCTGTGGAGCATCGTGCTCCAGTTCTCCGTCGTCGTGGCCGTCGTCGGCGCCGCCGAAGCGGTCTACGGGCCCCTGGTCGCCATGGAGCAACTGGGAGGGGCGGCTCCGTGGGGCGTGGCCCTGGCCTTCTTCGGCCTCGGCACCATCGGCGGGGCCGTCCTGATGATGGTCTGGAAACCTCGCCGCCTGCTGCTGGCCGGCACCCTGTGCGTGTTCCCGCTGGCGCTCCCCTCCGCGGGGCTGGCGGTACCGCTCCCCGTGTGGGGCCTGTGCGCGGTGATGTTCGTGAGCGGCGGCGCCATCGAGGTGTTCGGCGTGAGCTGGATGACGACGATGCACCAGGAGATCCCCGAGGAGATGTTCTCCCGCGTCTCCTCCTACGACTGGTTCGGCTCGCTCTCGATGCTCCCGCTGGCCATGGCGATGGCCGGCCCGGTCGAAACCGCGATCGGCCGCACCTCGGCCCTCTGGGGCTGCGCGGCCCTGGTGGTCGTGGTGACGGCAGCCGTCCTCCTGGTCCCGGACGTCCGCCGCATGACCCGCAAGCCGCCCGCCGCCATCGGCCCCGACCTCACCAAGCCGAGCCCGGCCGACTCCAGCCCCGCCCAATCCAGCCCCGCCGGCGTGTGAGGCGACCTCTCAGCCCCGCCGGCGTGTGAGGCGCGGAGTCCGGGGCGGAGCCCCGGCTCCGCGCAGCGGCCGGCCCGCAAGCCCCCTCAGCCGAGGCTGAACGCCCCCTCCGGCGGCTCCGGCGAAGCCACCGCATCGGCGTCGGCCACCGGCAGAGCCCCCCGCATCAGCCGCGCGAGGGACTCCCCCACCTCCACCCGCGCCGGAAACGCGTCCCCCGCGCACACCCGCGAAAGCTCCGCCACCGGCAGCTCCCGCTCCGAAGCCAGCAGCACCGCGTTCCCGAAGCGCCGACCGCGCAGCACCCCCGGCTCCGCGATCAGCGCCAACTCCCCGAAGACCGCCCCGAAGTTCGCGAGCTGGCCCCGCAGGAACGCGAACGGCGCCCCGTCGGCGAGGTTCGCCACGTACACCCCGCCGGGCCGCAGCACCCGCGCCACCTCGCGCGCGTACTCCACCGAGGCCAGCGAAGCGGGCACCCGGGATCCCCCGAAGACGTCCCCGACCACCACGTCCGCGCTCGCGTCGGGCGCCCCGGCCAGCCAGGCCCGCGCGTCGGCGACGTGCACCGTGATGCCGCTCCCGGCGGCCACCGGCAGGAACTCGCCGACCAGCGCCACGAGCCCGGCGTCGAACTCGACCACGTCCTGGCGCGACCCCGGCCGGCCCGCCGCCGCGTACCGCGGCAGGGTCAGCGCGCCGCCGCCCAGGTGCAGCAGGTCCAGCGGGGCCCCCGGCTCGCCCACGCAGTCCAGGACGTGCGCGAGGCGGCGTACGTACTCGAACTCCAGGTGCTCCGGGTCGTCGAGGTCCACGTACGACTGCGGCGCCCCGTCCACGGTGAGCAGCCAGGCCCGCTCCCGGTCGATGTCCGGCATCAGCTTGGCGGTGCCCTGGGCCACGTCCCGGATCACCGGGATCTGTTCGTCACTCACCGGACCATTGTCAGGCCCCCGGAGCCGCCCACACCCCGCGCGCCTGCTCCACGTGGAGCGCGGCCTGCTCCAGCCCCGCCCGCGCGGCGGGATCGCGGCGCCCGGGGTCCAGTACGTTGCGTCCGAAGACCTTGCGGGCCTGCGACGACGGGGTGATCAGCAGCACCTTCGCCCCGGCCTCCCGCAGCCGTGCGGCCTGCGCCGCGGGCGAGGGGATCAGTCCGGCGCCCGCGGCCATCGGCGCGAGGATGACCACGCGCGCGTAGCCGGAGGCGAGGTCGGCGTTGGTCGCGGAGCGGATCCCGCCGTCGACGAACCGCCGCCCGGCGACGGTCACGGGCGGCCACACACCCGGCACGGCGCAGCTCGCCGTGACGGCGTCGAGCAGCCCGGCCTCGCTCCCGCGCTCGAAGGCGGCGAGCTCGCCGGTCATCGCGTCCACCGCCGTGACGACGAGGCGCCGCTCGGGCCACTCGTGCGACACCAGCCGGGCTTCCAGCACCTTGCGGCGCACCTCTTCCGGCTCCGTATCGGCGGCGAGCGCGAAGGCGCCGATCCGGCGCCGGTAGGACTTCGCGTCGCGGGAGCGCACCATCGCGACGGCGTACCGCCCGATCAGGGAGGCCCCCAGCTTGGCGGGGAGTTCCCCGCCGGGGTCGCCGAGCTGGCGCTCGTACAGCTCCTGCGGGGTGAGCAGTCCGGAGGTGAGCTGCGCGCCGACGACGGAGCCGGCCGAGGTCCCGACGACGAGGTCGGCTCCGGTCAGGTCGACGCCCGCGCGGGCGAGCCCGTAGAGCATGCCGGCCTCCCAGCCGACGCCGGTCAGCCCGCCGCCGCCGAGCACCAGAGCCGTGCCCTTGCCTTCCCCGCTGCCGCTGCCGCTCCCGCCGCCCATGCCGCCGTCTTCCACGAACTGCTCCCTCCCCGCATGCCAGTGGTGACGGCAGTCTGGCGCAAGCCGACCACCGCCACCACAGCGGGTACCGCCCGCCCGCTACCGGGCCGCTATCCGACCTCGGTCACCGTCCCGGCCCCGACGGTGCGCCCGCCCTCGCGGATCGCGAAGCCGAGCCCGCTCTCCAGCGGGACGTCCCGCCCGAGCTCCACGGTCATGGTGACCGTGTCCCCCGGCCGGGCCGCGCCCGCCTCGCCCAGGTCCACGTTCCCCACCACGTCGGCGGTGCGGATGTAGAACTGGGGCCGGTAGCCGGTCGCCACCGGCGTGGTGCGGCCGCCCTCGCGGGCGGACAGGACGTACACCCGCGCCGTGAAGCGGCGCCTCGGTACGACGCTGCCGGGCGCGGCCACCACGTCGCCGCGGCGCACCGCGTCGCGGGGCACCCCGCGCAGCAGCAGCGCGACGTTGTCCCCGGCCTCGGCGGACTCCATCGGCTTCCCGAAGGTCTCCAGCCCGGTGACCACGGACTCCACGGCCGCGCCGTCGCCGCCGAGCAGCGCGACGCGGTCGCCCATGGCCACGGTGCCCCGCTCGACGGCGCCGGTGACGACGGTGCCGCGCCCGGTGATGGTCAGGACGTTCTCGACCGGCATCAGGAACGGCGCGTCGGTGTACCGCACGGGCATGGGCACGTACGTGTCCACGGCGTCGAGCAGGGCCTCGATCGACGAGGTCCAGCGCGGGTCGCCGTCCAGCGCCCCGAGCCCGGAGACCCGTACGACCGGGGCGCTGTCCCCGCCGTAGCCGTTCGCGGTGAGCAGCTCGCGGACCTCCAGCTCGACCAGGTCGGTGAGCTCGGGGTCCCCGGCGTCGGCCTTGTTCAGCGCGACGACGATGTGGTTCACGCCGACCTGCCGGGCGAGGAGCACGTGCTCGGCGGTTTGCGGCATGACCCCGTCGAGGGCGGAGACGACGAGGATCGCCCCGTCGAGCTGTGCCGCGCCGGTGACCATGTTCTTGATGTAGTCGGCGTGGCCGGGCATGTCCACGTGGGCGTAGTGGCGGGTGTCGGTCTCGTACTCGACGTGCGTGAGGTTGATGGTGATGCCGCGCCGGGCCTCCTCGGGGGCCCGGTCGATCCGGTCGAAGGGCACGAAGGAGGCGCCGCCGCGCTCGGCGAGGACCTTGGTGATGGCGGCGGTCAGTGTCGTCTTGCCGTGGTCGACGTGACCCATGGTGCCGATGTTGAGGTGCGGCTTGGTGCGCACGAAGGCCGTCTTGGCCATGATGTCTTCCCGTGTGGTTCCGAAGCTGGAAATACGGGACCCCCTGAGCGATCCGACCCTCCCCCTGTGGGGTCCGCCGGACGATCCGGGAAGGGTCAGCTTCGGGCGCCGCCGAATGCGGGTGCGCCTGCGGCGAGCTGTGCGGGGACGGCAGCCTTCGGCGCGTCCGCGACTGCGGACGGCGCTGCGGGGAAGGCGTGCCTGGACATGCGGTCGATCCTGCCGGACCGGGCGCGCCGGGGCCAATGAATTTCGCGGCGCCGGAGGGGACTTGCCCCGGGGCGCGCCTGATGTGCGCCCGGCAGGCGGTCGCCGCCCTACGCCCCGCCGATGTTCTTGAGCGCCTCGCGCACCGAGAGCGGGGACAGCGACTCCCGCTCGGCGGTGACGAAGGCGCGTACGGCGCCGGGGTCCGTCTTGGCGTACTCGCGCAGGCACCAGCCGATGGCCTTGCGGACGAAGAAGTCGGGGTGGCCGCTTTGGCGGCGGCAGTACGCGAACAGCCGCTCGGCGTCGGTCGCGGACTTGTACCGGAGCTGGTGGAGCAGGGCGGTGCGGGCCACCCACAGGTCCTCGTCCTCGATCCACTCGTCCATGACGGCGGTGAGCGCCGGGTCCGCCGCCACGAGCGGCCCGACGGTGTGCGCGGCGAGCAGGTCGACGGTGTCCCACCAGGGGACCGTCACGATCAGGTGCCGGACCACGGGCAGGAAGCCGGAGGAGCAGCGGGAGACGTGCCGGCGCAGGTAGTCGACGGCGAAGTACCGGTACTCACGCTCCGGAAGCTCCCAGCAGCGCAGCGCGAGGGCCGCGCAGTCCGTTTCGGACGGTTTCGGGGTGTCCTTGGTCACGGTCCTCGACAGCTCGCGTCGCAGCGGGGTGGGGATCCCGAGGAACGGCGAGACGTCCTTCATGTACGCGGCCATGGGCCCGGCCCGCCCCGCGTCGGCCGCGGCGCCGTAGGACTCCGTGAGCCTCGCCACCAACAGGTCGGCCAGGTCGCTGTGCGGAACGCGTGGAGGCCGCCGGTCGTTCGACTGCATGAGGCCCAGATTACGGCGCTCGGACAGGGGGGTCGGTTAGTCTCCCGGAATGTCCCTCCTCCTCGCGCCGTGGACGCGGCTCTCGCTGCTCGTCGTGCTGCTCCTCGCGGCCGGCGTCTGCGTCGTGCTGTACGAGCCCCAGCGCCTGCTGTCGGAGGGCTGGCCCCCGGGGCTCCCGGTGGGCACCGCGGTCCTGCTCTTCGCCGCGGCGTACGGGGTGTGCACGGCCGCCCTGGTGCCGCGCCCCCTGCTCAACCTGGCCGCCGGGGCCCTCTTCGGCTCGCAGTTCGGCCTGGTCGCGGCGGTCGGCGGCTCGGTGATCGGCGCCGGGATCGCCTTCGGCCTCGGCAGGATGATGGGCCGTGACGCCCTGCGTCCGCTGATCCGCGGCCGGTGGCTGCAGGCGGCCGACGACCAGCTGGCCCGGCACGGTTTCCGCTCGATGCTGGCGGTCAGGATCTTCCCCGGTCTGCCCTTCGCCATGGCCAACTACGCCGCCGCGCTGTCCCGCTGCGGCTGGCTCCCCTTCCTCCTCGCCACCGCGATCGGCGTGGTCCCGAACACCGCCGCGTACGTGATCGCGGGGGCCAGCGCCTCGTCCCCGACCTCCCCCGCGTTCCTCGCCTCCTTCGGCTTCATCGCCGTCTCCGCGGTGGGTGCTGCCGTCGTCGCCTGGCGCAAGCGGCACCGGCTGGCGCCCGTGCGAAGGCCCGATCGCCCCATGCCTACGCGGGAACTGGCGGCCGTACACCCCCCTGTGGTCACCGCGGCACCCCACGGGCCCTAGCATCGGACCCGAACTGCCCAACGATCACAAGGACGAGCGCACCCCGACATGAACTGGATCGAATCCCTCATCCTCGGTCTCGTCCAAGGACTCACGGAGTTCCTCCCGATCTCCTCCAGCGCCCACCTCCGGCTGACCGCGGCGTTCGCCGGCTGGCACGATCCGGGAGCGGCCTTCACCGCCATCACGCAGATCGGCACCGAAGCCGCCGTACTGATCTACTTCCGCAAGGACATCGCAAAGATCATCTCCACCTGGTTCCGCTCGCTGTACACGAAGGCGCTGCGCTCCGAGCAGGAAGCCAAGATGGGCTGGCTGGTGATCGTCGGCTCGATTCCGATCGGTGTCCTCGGCCTCGCCTTCAAGGACCAGATCGAGGGCCCGTTCCGCGATCTGCGCCTGATCGCCACCACCCTCATCGTGATGGGCCTCGTGCTCGGCTTCGCCGACCGGCTGGCCGCGCGCGACGAGGAGGGCGGCCGGCACCGCGCCATCCGTGAGCGCAAGACCCTGAAGGAACTGGGCGTCAAGGACGGCCTCATCTTCGGTCTCTGCCAGGCCCTGGCCCTGATCCCGGGTGTGTCCCGGTCGGGTGCCACGCTCTCCGGCGGTCTGCTGCTGGGCTTCACCCGCGAGGCGGCCGCGCGCTACTCCTTCCTCCTCGCCATCCCGGCCGTGCTGGCCTCCGGCCTGTTCGAGATCAAGGACGTGCTGGAGGACCCGGGGCACATCGAATGGCCCCAGACGATCTTCGCCACGGTCATCGCCTTCCTCGTCGGCTACGCGGTCATCGCCTGGTTCATGAAGTTCATCTCCAGCAGGAGCTTCATGCCGTTCGTGATCTACCGGGTCCTGCTCGGCATCCTGCTGTTCGTCCTGATCGGCATGGGTGTCCTCAGCCCCCACGCCGGCGAGTCGGCCGGCTAGGTGTATTGACTCGCAGGGTTGTTGACTCGGCTGATGGGTGGGTGTCCGGCCAGTGCGGTGTGGCAGCGGTGGTGGTTGTAGGTGTGGAGGAAGTCTGCCAGGGCGGCGGTCCGCTCGTCGTTGGAGGAGTAGGGCCGCAGGTAGGCCCACTCCTCGAGCAGGGTGCGGTTGAAGCGTTCGACCTTGCCGTTGGTCTGCGGCCGGTAGGGCCGGGTTCGTTTGTGGGCGATGCCCGCCGCGGCCAGCGTCCGGGTGAAGAGCTTGGACTTGCAGCAGGAGCCGTTGTCGGTCAGGACGCGTTCGACGGTGATGCCGTGGGCCGAGAAGAAGGCGCTCGCCCGCTGCCAGAAGCCGGCCGCGGTTTCCTGCCGTTCGTTGGCCAGGACCTCGCTGTAGGCGAGGCGGGAGTGGTCGTCGACGGCGGAGTGGATGTAGCTATAGCCGATCACTGGTGTGCTGCTCTTGCGTTCGGTGGTGGTGGCCTGGCGGTTGCGGTCGCCGGCCGTGCGGCCCACCACGCGCCATCCGCCGCCGTCGGGTATGTTCCCGAGTTTCTTGATGTCGACGTGGACCAGTTCGCCCGGCCGGTCGCGTTCGTAGCGGCGGATCGGCTGTCCGGTGGGCCGGTCGAGCCAGGCCAACCGGTTCAGGCCGTGACGGGCCAGGATCCGGTGCACGGTCGAGGCCGGCAGGCCGAGGATCGGGCCGATCCGTGCGGGGCCGAGCTTGCGGCTCTGGCGCAGGTCACAGACGCGGGCCTCGAGTGAGGGGGGCGTCCGGTGGGGCGTCGTGCGGGGGCGGCTGGAGCGGTCGTGAAGACCCGCGTCGCCTTCCGTCCGCCACCGGCGGACCCATTTGTGGGCGGTGGCCCTGGATATGCCCATCTCGGCCGCGACATGCGCGACGGGGCGACCCGAGCAGACACGTTCGACGAGCAGTCGCCTACCGAAGACGGTCAGCCGGGCATTACGGTGGGACACGAAGGCCTCCGTGCGGTGAGTTCCTAGACAGCTCCCACCACACCGGAGGTCTTCGCCATGTTCAAGACCTGCCGAGTGTCAACAACGCTCGTGATCAATACAGCTAGGCCGTCTCTTTCGGCGGGAGCTCGGCTCCCGCTCACCGCTTCGCGTGAATCGAAGGCCGTCCGGGAACGTTCCCGGGCGGCCTTCGCGTCGTTGTGCTGGGAGAGACCTGAAGGCGAGCAGCAGGGGGTGTCCCATGGGTCGAGTGGTGCTGGAGCGGTTTCCGGCCGGGAGTCCGAGGGGGAGCTGGCCGGCCGAGGAGTACGCGGCGCAGCGGATGCGCGAGGGTGTGCCGGCGGAGGTGGTGATGGATCTGGCCAGCGACGCGTACCTCGTGGTGGTCCGTCCCCGGGAGGCGCGTTCCGGTCACTGACCCGGGGCCGGAAGATCCGGGCCGCGCACGCCCCTTGGCCTTGGCGCCCCGCGCCCGCACACTGACCCGATGACGCAGCGTGTGGACCTTGCGGGCGTGATGGACCGACTGGCGATCGACGAGCTGGTCACGGGGTACGCCATCGCCGTGGACGACGGCGACTGGGACGCGTACCGCGCCCTGTTCGCCCCGGGCGGGCGGGCCGACTACGCCTCGGCCGGCGGGATCGAGGGCCCGGCCGGGGAGGTCGCGGACTGGCTCGCCGAGACGATGAAGCTGTTCCCGGTGCGCCAGCACCTCATCGTCAACCGGCTCATCCGCATCCAGGACCAGGGCGGCTCCCCCGGTGACACGGCGGAGGTCCGGGCCGACTTCCTCAATCCCATGCGGCTGGCCGGGGAAGAGCCCGACGAGGGTGGTCCCGCCGTCACCGCGCCCAATTTCGTCGCGGCGGGGCGCTACACCTTCGCCGTCGCCCGTACCGCCCGCTCCGGGTGGCGGCTCTCGCGGGTCACCGTCCACGAGAAGTGGCGGCACACGTCGTTCTGATGGTTCGACCGGCAGGGCTGTTCCACACTGGAAGCGGAGGCCCTACGACATGGTGACGGTCTCGACGGTCCCGAAGCGGGTCCCGTGGTGGCGTGCGCCGGCGGCGTTCACGGCGGGAGCCCTGCCCTGCCTCGCCTTCCCCGCGCCGGCGCTGTGGTGGTTCGCCTACGTCGCCCTCGTGCCCTGGATCCTGCTTCTGAGGTCGGCCCCCACCGGCCGGCGCGCGGCCCTGGAGGGCTGGCTCGGCGGCGCCGGCTTCGTCTTCGCCGTCCACCACTGGCTGCTGCCCAGCCTCCACGTGTTCCTCTTCGCCGTGGCGGCGCTCGTGGGCCTGCTCTGGATTCCCTGGGCGCTGCTGGTGCGGGAGCTCCTCGGCGGGACTCCGGGACCGGGGCGGGCGGCGGCCGCGCTGGTCCTCGTACCGGCGGGCTGGCTGCTGTCGGAGCTGGCCCGTTCCTGGCAGGGGCTGGGCGGGCCGTGGGGGCTGCTCGGTGCCAGTCAGTGGCAGGTGGCGCCCGCGCTGCGGCTGGCTTCGGTGGGCGGGGTCTGGCTGGTCGGGCTGCTGGTCGTGGCGGTGAACTGCGCGCTGGTACTGCTGATCGCGTCCCCGGGGGCCCGGTCGGCGGCGCTGGCCGGGGTGACGGGCTGCGCGGTGCTGACGGGGGTGGTGTGGATGTGGGCGCCCGGCCCGGAGCTGGCGGGCTCGCTGCGCGTGGCGCTCGTGCAGCCGGGCCTGCTCCCGGACTCCCCGGACAGTGCGGAGCGGCGGTTCGCCATCGGTGAGCAACTGACCGGGACCCTGGCCGGCCGGCGGCCCGATCTGGTGGTGTGGGGGGAGAGCAGTGTCGGCGAGGACCTGACGGCCCGCCCGGACCTGACCCGGCGGCTCTCCGCCCTGTCGGCGCGGGTGGGGGCTCCGCTGCTGGTCAACGTGGACGCGCGGGCCGCCGACCGGCCGGGGATCCGCAAATCGGCCGTGCTCGTCGGTCCCGGGGGCCCCACCGGTGACCGGTACGACAAGATGCGCCTGGTGCCCTTCGGGGAGTACGTGCCGGCCCGCGAACTGATGGGCTGGGCCACCTCGGTCGGCAAGGCGGCCGACGAGAACCGCGTCCCGGGCAGCGCGCCGGTCCTGATGGACCTGCCCGGCCGGGACGGCGTCCGGGTCGGCCCGCTCGTCTGCTTCGAGTCGGCGTTCCCGGACATGAGCCGCCACCTCGCCCGGGAGGGCGCCGCCCTGCTGGTCGACCAGTCGGCCACGTCCACCTTCCAGGACAGCTGGGCCCCGGCCCAGCACGCCTCGCTGTCCGCGCTGCGCGCCGCCGAGACCGGCCGCCCCGTGGTGCACGCCACCCTGACCGGCATCAGCGAGGTGCGCGGCCCGTCCGGCGAGCGGATCGGGCCGGCGCTGTCCACCTCGGCGAGCACGGCCCGGGTGTACGAGGTCCCGCTGGCACGGGGCACGACCCTGTACGTCCGCTTCGGGGACTGGCCCGTGGGGGCCGCGCTGACCGCTCTGGCCGTCTACTGCGCGGTGGCGGGCGCCCGCTCCGTGCGGCTCGGGAAAGCCGCCGGGGCGCCCCTGGGGACACCGCGGACGCCCACCGGGTAGCCGTCTGTGCCGCGGCCGCTCAGGACGCCTGCTCCAGGGCGGCCCTCACCACCCGCTCGCACAGTTCGTGGGTGAGCAGGGCGTCGCGCGCGCTGAGGGTCGTGCCAGTGGCGACGGCCTCCAGGAAGGCGTCGACGACCTGCTCGATGCCGCGCTGGCGGGCCACCGACACCCAGTCCCCGCGCCGCCGGACCGTGGGCTGCCCCTTGTGGTCGATGACCTCCGCGAGGTTCACGACCTGACGCTTGGTGTCCTGCCCGGAGACCTCCAGCACCTCCTCCGTGGAACCGGAGAGCCGGTTCATGATGCCGAGCGCGGTGAAGCCCCTACCGGACAGCTGGAGCACCACCTGGCTCATCAGGCCGCCCTGCACCACGGCCCGTACGTCGACCTGGTCGGCCTCGGCGGGCAGCAGGAAGCGCAGGGTGTCGACGACGTGGATGAAATCGTCCAGGACGAAGGTCCGTACGTCCTCGGGCAGACCGACCCGGTTCTTCTGCATGACGATCAGGTCGCGCGCGTGGTCGGCGCACTGCGCGTAGCCGGGCGCGTGGCGGCGGTTGAAGCCGACGGCGAGGGAGACCCCGCGCTCTTCGGCCAGTTCGACCAGGCGGCGCGATTCCGCGAGCTCGTAGGCGATCGGCTTGTCGACGTAGGTCGGCACGCCCGCTTCCAGCAGCCGTTCCACGATCTCGGGGTGGACGGCGGTCGGGGCGTGCACGAAGGCCGCGTCGAGCTTCTGCGCGAGCAGCGAGTCGAGGTCGGTGTGCAGGCGTTCGGCCGGGAGGCGGTGCTGCGCGCCGACCCGCTCGAGGGTGGCCGGGGTCCGGGTCTGCAAGTGCAGTTCGAGTCCCGGGCGGGTGGTCAGGACGGGCAGGTACGCCTTCTGCGCGATGTCTCCGAGTCCGATACAGCCGACCTTCACCGGGACCTCCAGGTTTGTTCCTTGTGGGAGTACGCAGCCTAATCGGTGGTGACCACAGTCGTGTTCGATCAGGATGGGCCCCATGACGATCAGCGACGGATCCCACCGTTCCGAACCCTCCACCACGGCCGACGAGCGCGAGATGCTCGACGGCTGGCTCGACTACCACCGCTCCACCCTGGCCTGGAAGTGCGGGGGACTGTCCGACGCGCAGCTGCGCACGACCCCGCTGCTGCCGTCCGAACTGAGCCTGCTGGGGCTGGTGCGGCACATGGCCGAGGTGGAGCGGTACTGGTTCCGGGAGATCATGCTGGACGAGGAGCTGCCCGAGCTGTACAGCACCCGCGAGAACCCGGACGGGGACTTCCACTTCGCCGACGGGGACACCTGGGCCGAGGCCGAGCAGGTGTGGCAGACGGAGATAGAGCTGGCCCGGCAGGCCGCGGCCGGCCACTCCCTGGACCTGGCCTCGAAGCCCGAGAGCCACCGCCGGGGCGAGGTGTTCAGCCTGCGCTGGGTGTACCACCACATGATCGAGGAGTACGCGCGCCACAACGGCCACGCGGACCTGTTGCGGGAGCACCTCGACGGCGCCACGGGCGAGTAGCCGTCACCCGTGCGGGGTGAATATCGGCTCCGGGTTTTCGCAACAGGGTCCTCGCACAGCAGAGTTGTGTGAGTGCATCCAACCCGAACCACGACAAAGCTGCTGCTCGGCGTCGCCTGTGCGGTCTCGGCCGTCTCCGGCTGCGTGAACGTGACCCCGGCCCCCCTGCAGCCGGCGACCGCCCCCGGCACCTCGGGGGCGCCGCCCCGGCACGAGCCCCGTGGCGGGCCGGGGGCCGCGCCCGTGGTCGTACGGGCGCCCGCCCTGGAGGCGCTGGAGGCCGTGGAGGCAGGGCCGGGACAGCCCGCCGGGCCGGCCCCCTCCACTTCCGGCCGGGCCGCCGTCCCGCGGGCCGGAGTCCCGGCCGCGCGGGCGCCGGGGGACGGCCGGCGGGCAGCCCGCGGAGCCCCGGCGGCCGCTGCGCCGGTCCCGGACATCCCGGAGCCCCGGCAGCCCGGCGGGCACCGCGACCACACCGACGGGCGGCCGGGCGGGCAGCACCCCGGCCGGCCCGGTTCCGAGGGCGGCGAGGTGCCGCGCGAGCTGGTGCGGGAGCTGCCGGTGCGGCCGGCCGACGTGTGTGCGCTGGGCCGCCGGCACGGGCGCTGGCACCCGGACAGCCCGGAGGCCCGCATCTGCGCGGGCGTCCAGGGCGGCTGACGGCTGACGGCTGACGGCTGACGGCTGACGGCTGACGGCTCCACCCTGCCGGACCCCCGGTCGGGCGCTTCCCGGCCCCCGCCCCCGCTCCCACTACTGGTTCTGCTCCGGGAACGGTCGGGGCCCCTCCACCGGTTCCGCCGCGATCCGGCGCTCCAGCCGCGCGATGGCGGCCCGTACGCCGTTCCCGTACCCGTCGTCGGCCAGGGCCCCGGTGGCGGCGCGGGCCCGCGCCAGGTGGATCCGGGCCGCCTCGGGGCGCCGTAGTTTCACGTAGTCGGCGGCCAGGCTCAGGTGCAGCGACGGGTAGAAGACCCGGACCGCCGCCGGCGGACCGGGCCCGTCGGCGTCGGCGTGCGCGGCGGTCAGGGCGCGCAGGTCCCAGGCCAGCTCCTCGGCGGGGTCGTCCTGCGCGTCGGCCAGGTAGTGCGCGAGCGTGCAGCGGTGCAGGGAGTCGCCCTCCGCGGCGATCTCGGACCAGATCTCCCCGAGCCGGTTGCGGGCCTCCTCGCGGTCGCCGGCGTGCAGCAGGATGACCGCTTGGCCGATCCTGGTCATGACGGCGTCCTCGGACGCCTCCTGCTGCTCCGTCAACGCGGCCTCCGGCTTGTTCCCGTCAGACCTGTTCCGGTCTGATCATCAAGACGCTAGCCGGAGGCACCGGCAATGCCGCCTAGGCGCGGTCGGGCATCAGCCCAGGTCCGGGATCCGCCAGTCGATCGGCGCATGGCCCTGGGCGGCGACGGCCTCGTTGATCTGGGTGAAGGGCCGGGAGCCGAAGAACTTCTTGGCCGACAGCGGGGAGGGGTGGGCCCCCTTGACGACCGCGTGCCGCTCCTCGTCGATCAGCGGGAGCTTCTTCTGCGCGTACGCCCCCCAGAGGACGAAGACGGCCGGGTCGGGGCGCTCGGCCACGGCGCGGATCACCGCGTCGGTGAACTTCTCCCAGCCCTTGCCCTTGTGCGAGTTGGGCTCGGCCTCGCGGACGGTGAGCACCGCGTTGAGCAGCAGGACGCCCTGCTCGGCCCACGGCATCAGGTAGCCGTTGTCCGGGATCGGGGTGCCCAGCTCCGCATGCATCTCCTTGTAGATGTTGCGCAGCGAGGGCGGGGTCTTCACGCCGGGCTGCACGGAGAAGCACAGTCCGTGGCCCTGGCCCGCGCCGTGGTACGGGTCCTGGCCGAGGACCAGTACCTTCACCTGGTCGAAGGCAGTGGCCTCCAGGGCCGCGAAGACCTGTTCGCGGGGCGGGTAGACCGGCCCGTTCGCCCGCTCCTTCTCGACGAACTCGGTGAGTTCTTTGAAGTAGGGCTGGTCCAGCTCCCCGCCGAGGACGGGGAGCCAGGACTCGGGCAGCATCTGGGTCACGGCGACAACCTCCGGTACACGTTGTTCGAGACTTCACGTCTGCACGTCTGCGTGTCTGCACGCATGGGCGCTCGCGCAACTGCTTCGCGCGACTGGTCCAGAACTTACCGGTGGCCACTGACAACGCGACGCCCGCCCGCCCCGCCCGGTGGGCGGTGCGGACGGGCGGGGCGGTCTACGGGCCTGCTACCAGCTGGTCTTGCGGTACAGCTCCCACACCTGCATGACGGTCTGCGGGTCGAGCGCCCGCTCCGCGCCGGCGATGTCGTCGCGGGCGGCGACGTACAGCTTGCCCTGCCACAGGGGCAGCAGCCGGACGTCGTCGGCGAAGATCTGCTGGGCCTTCTCGAACTCGTGGACGCCGGCCGAACGGTCGCTCTCGCGGCGGGACTTGGGCAGGATCACGTTCAGGATCTCGGCGGACTCGTACGGGGTGCCGACCGCGTTCTCCTTGCCGACGAACGGCGCGATGAAGTTGTCCGGGTCCGGGAAGTCGGGGAACCAGCCGCGGCCGAAGACCGGGTACTCGCCCTTCTTGTAGCCCTCCTGGAACGCCTTCCAGGGCTGCCCGCGCAGGGTGATCTTGAAGAGCCCGCTCTCGTCGAGCTGGCGCTTGAGCTCCGTGAACTCGTCCGCGGTGGAGGCGCCGTAGCGGTCGGTGGTGTACCAGAAGGTCAGGTTCACCGGCGTGGGGATCCCGGCGTCCTTGAGGGCCTTCTTGGCCTTGGCCACGTCCGGCTGGCCGTAGGAGTCGTAGAACGGCGTCTTGTGGCCGACGACCCCCTTGGGGACCATCGAGTAGAGCGGCTCGGCGGTGCCCTGGTAGACCTTGGAGACGAGCGCCCCGCGGTCGACGATCTGCGCGATCGCCTGGCGCACCTCGACCTTCGCGACCTGCGGGTCCGCGGGGTTGAAGATCAGGTAGCGGATCTCCGAGCCGACGTTCTCGACGACCTGGACGCCCGCGTCGTGCGAGGCGGGGGCCTGGAGGTCCTTGACCTCGTCGGCGGAGAGGCCGCGGTAGGTCGCGTCGATCTCCTTGCCCTTGAGGGCCGCGATCATCTTCTTGGAGTCCGCGAAGTAACGGATGGTGACCCCGCCGTTGCGGCGGTTGGCGAAGCCGTTGTAGCTGTCGTTGCGGTTCAGGACCGCCTCGCTGCCGTCCTTGTACGACTCGAGGGTGTACGGGCCGGAGCCGGTGACCTCGTCGCCCTCGCGCAGCTTGTCGGCCGGGTACTGCTTCGGCGAGACCAGCGAGGCGGCCGGGGAGCCGAGCACGAAGGGGAAGGTGGCGTCCGGGGTGTTCAGGTGGAAGACCACCGTCTGCGCGTCCGGCGTCTCGATCTTGTCGAGGCTGCCGAAGAGGGCCTTGGGGCCGGACGGGGCGTTGATGGCCTTGATCCGGTCCAGGGAGTGCTTGACGGCCTTGGCGTCCAGCGGCTCGCCGTCGGAGAACTTCAGGCCCTTGCGCACGGTGCAGCGGTACGACTCGTTCCCGGAGTCGGTGAACTCACAGCTCTGTGCGGCGTCCGGCTGGGGCTTGGTGGCACCCGTGGGGAACGCCAGCAGGGTCT
This sequence comes from Streptomyces sp. GL_148, assembly GCF_057834205.1. Classification (NCBI taxonomy): domain Bacteria; kingdom Bacillati; phylum Actinomycetota; class Actinomycetes; order Kitasatosporales; family Streptomycetaceae; genus Streptomyces; species Streptomyces sp. GL_148. The sequence continues at coordinate 1,326,694 of NZ_CM174396.1, forward strand.
GGTAGACGTTCCGGTAGAGCTCCCAGGAGCCGTCCCAGGCCGCGGCTGGATCGAGGGTCGTGGGTGCGCTCGTCGTTCCGACGACAATCCGCTGTTCTCCATTGCCGCCGTCGTCCGAAAACAGGCCGCATCCGGAGAGCAGGGATATGGACGCAAGGGCCGCAGTGATCTGCAGGCATCTGGTCCGGTTGAACACGTGCACGCTCCTCGATCAGCCAGGGGTGCGGCAGACCCTACCGCAGAGCATCACGAAACCAATGGGTATGTTTCGTGCGGCACTTGACCGATTACGTGCCCATTCGGTACGCATTTGCCTCCCCTTCGGAGGCAAATGCGTCCGATTATCGGTCAATGCACTCCGGCATTAAGGAACATTCCTCCGTCGACGACGAGAGTCTGTCCCGTGATCCATTCCGCTTGTGCAGATGTGAGGAACGCGGCGGCCCCTCCGATGTCCTCCGGGACCCCGAGCCGGCCCAGCGGGTACGCCGCCGCCGCCTCCTGCTCCCGGCCCTCGTAGAGCGCCTGCGCGAACCTGGTCTTCACCACCGCGGGCGCGATCGCGTTGACCCGGACCCCCGGCGCCATCTCATGGGCGAGCTGGAGCGTCAGGTTGACCATGGCCGCCTTGCTCATCCCGTACGCCCCGATGAAGGGCGAGGCGGAGACACCGGCGATCGAGGCGATGTTCACGATCGCCCCGCCGTTCTCCTTCTGCCAGGCGTGCCAGGTCCGCTGGGCGAAGCCGAGCGCCGAGATCACGTTGGTCTCGAAGACCTTGCGCGCGACACCGAGGTCCAGGTCCGCGATCGGCCCGAAGACCGGATTGGTCCCCGCGTTGTTGATCAGGAAGTCGACGCGGCCGAAGGCCTCCATCGTGCGCTCCACGGCGACCGCCTGGTGGGCCTCGTCGTGCGCCTTGCCCGCGACCGCGATCACCCGGTCCGCGCCGAGCTGCTCGACGGCCTCCTTGAGGGCATCCTCGTTCCGGCCGGTGATGCAGAGCCGGTCGCCGCGCGCCACCAGAGCCTCGGCGATGCCGTAGCCGATGCCCCGGCTCGCCCCGGTGATCAGCGCGACCTTGCCGCTGTCCGTTCCGTCGTACGTCATGACGTATACCCTGCCTTCTCTCAGCTGAGCGGGCCGCCGGCCACGTACATGACCTGGCCGGAAACGAAGCCGGCGGCCTCGCCGGTGAAGAAGGCGATCGCGTTGGCCACGTCGTCCGGGCGCCCGACGCGCTGCACCGGGATCTGGGTGGCGGCCGCGGCCTGGAAGTCCTCGAAGTCCATGCCGACCCGGGCGGCCGTGTGCGCGGTCATCTCGGTGACGATGAAACCGGGGGCGACGGCGTTCGCCGTGATGCCGAACTTGCCGAGCTCGATGGCCAGGGTCTTGGTGAAGCCCTGCAGGCCGGCCTTGGCCGCCGAGTAGTTGGCCTGGCCGCGGTTGCCGAGCGCGGAGCTGCTGGAGAGGCTCACGATCCGGCCGAACTTGGCCGCCACCATGTGCTTCTGACAGGCCTTCGACATCAGGAACGCACCGCGCAGGTGCACGTTCATGACGGTGTCCCAGTCGGTGTCGCTCATCTTGAAGAGCAGGTTGTCCCGCAGCACACCCGCATTGTTGACCAGGATGGTCGGGGCGCCGAGCAGGCTCACCACCCGCTCGACGGCCGCCTCCACCTGCGCGCTGTCGGAGACGTCGCAGCCGATCGCGACGGCCGTGCCGCCGGCCGCCGTGATCGCCTCGACGGTGTCCTTGCAGGCCGCCTCGTCCAGGTCGAGGACGGCGACCGCCCGTCCTTCGGCGGCCAGGCGTACGGCGGTGGCCGCGCCGATGCCCCGGGCCGCCCCGGTCACGATCGCGACGCGCTGCTCGGTGGTGGACATGCTGGATCTCCTCGCCCTCGGAAAGCGGCCCCTCAGGGGTGAGCAACCGCTTAGTAGCTTCAGCTGAGGAGACGCTAGGAGCCCTGGCACTCCGTGTCAACGGGAGCAGATCCAGCCCCGTCGGTGCACAACCGGCGGCGCCGGTCCACAACCAGCGGCGCCGGGCACCAACCAGCCCCGCCGGCGTTTGAGGCGCGGGGGTCCGGGGGCAGAGCCCCCGCAACGGCGCCGCACTCGAACGACCGGCGGGACCCGCCCGACCCTCTACCGGACCAGCAGGTCCAGCAACCGCTCCACCTCCGCAGCAGGATCGGCCGTCAGGCCGGTGTGCACCGGGCCCGGCTGCACCACCGTGCTGCGCGGCGCGATCAGCCACCGGAACCGCCGCCCCGCGTCGTCACCGGCCGCCTGCCCCGCGGACTCGCCGCCCGCGCACACTCCCTCGACCCCGCGCAGCGCGGCCCGCACCCCGGCCACGTCGGCCTCCGGGTCCAGGGCGAGGAGCTTGGCCTCGTCGAGGTGGGTGCGCGCACGGACGTAGGAATGCGCCCGGCAGTAGACGATCACGCCGGCGTTGAAACACTCGCCGCGCTCCATCCGGGGCACCACGCGCACCAGCGCGTACTCGAAGACGTCCCGCTTGATCACTCGCTGTCGCTCTTCATCTTCCGGGGACGGGGGTCGAGGCGGTCGGCGAGCCAGCCGGGCGGACCCGACCGGACCTTCGCCTCGGCCTCCATCGTGATCCTCTCGTGGATCGTGGCCGCGCGCGGCAGCAGGGCCTCCACATAGGCGCGGCGCAGCGCGTCGGTGGAGCCGAAGCCCGGCTCGTCGACCAGCCACTCGTCGGGCACGTCGGCCGCGACCTCGGTGAGCAGTTCCTCGGTGACCAGCGGCGCGAGCGCGGCCGCCGCCGCGGCGATGTCCGGGCCGACGGGGGCCAGTACGTGGTCGGAGGCGTTGTACGGCTTGGCGGCGGCGCTCTCGGCAGTGGGCCAGTTGTGGTGCCAGATCATGGTGGCGCCGTGGTCGATGAGCCAGAGGTCCCCGTGCCAGACCAGCATGTTGGGATTGCGCCAGGACCGGTCGACGTTGTTGATCAGGGCGTCGAACCAGACCACGCGCCCCGCCTCCACCGGATCCACCTGGTACGCGAGCGGGTCGAAGCCGATCGAGCCGGGGAGGTAGTCCATCCCGAGGTTCAGCCCGCCGCTCGCCTTGAGCAGCTCCTGGACCTCCTGGTCGGGCTCGCCGAGCCCGATGACCGGATCGAGCTGCATCTGCACCAGCCGGGGCACGCGCAACCCCAGGCGCTGGGCCAACCGGCCGCAAATGACCTCGGCGACCAGGGTCTTGCGCCCCTGACCGGCTCCGGTGAACTTCATGACGTACGTACCGAGGTCGTCGGCTTCCACGATCCCCGGGAGCGAGCCGCCCTCACGCAGGGGCGTCACATAGCGGGTCGCGATCACTTCTGTGAGCATTTATCCAGGCTATCCGGCGATCATGGTTCACCATCCATGGTTTTCCCCGGGCCGGTCGTAGCGCGCGAGCGGGTTCACGCGGCGGGCGATGTCCGCCGCGCCGCACCACAGGGCGCCGGCCCCGGCCGCCCCGGAGAGGGCCGCGCACACCAGGAGCATCAGCCCGATCAGGTCGGTCGGATAGGGCATCACGCCCGGGCCCCAGCCGGCGAGCACCTCTCCGACGAGCGGGACGTTCGCCCGGTCCCCTCGCCACCACAGACCGGACGGGCAACCGGTCAGGAACACCCCGGCCGAGAGCCATGCCCCCGCCCGTACGACCAGCTCCTGCCGCGCCCGCCTGGCCGCCGCCGCATGCACGATCGCCGTGGCCGTGGCCACCACGTCCGCCGCCTCGTCTTCCATGACGTGCCACTCCTCTGCGCCGGGGCCTTCGCATGACCCGTGATCCCCGTCTGCCGCGTCCCGGGGCAGGACCGTGCGGTCATGATCGGGCGGGGAGGCTTCGAGTGCTAGGCATCCGCCGTGACGGATGCCCAACGAGATGGCCAACGAGATGGCCAACGAGATGGCCAACGACATGGCCGGCGGACCGGCAACCCTCAGCAGGCGACCCAAGGGCCCCAGGCGCCCCATGTGCCCCGTTCAGCCGCGGCCGCGCGGGCCCGTCGTCGGCTCGGAGGGTACGGCGGTCACCGTCGCCGCCCCGCCCCCGCCCTCTGACGCCGCGTCGCCGGTGGGGTCCTGCCTCGGGCCGGCCGCCCGCCGGGGGGAGGTCACGAGCAATCGGCCCAAGGCGTGCGGGAACCACCAGTTGGACCGCCCGAGGAGGGTGACCAGGGCCGGGGCAAGCAGGCCCCGGACGACGGTGGCGTCGATGATGATGCCCGCCGCCAGCGTGGTGGCGAACACCTTCACATCGGTGATGGGGATGCCGGCCAGGGCGGTGAAGGCCAGGAAGAGGATGAGCGCCGCGGAGGTCACGAGCCGGCCGGTCCGGCTGATGCCCGTCACGACGGAGGGGATCACCGTGTCGCGCACCCCCTCGGCGGTCAGCTCCAGATGGGTTTCGCGGATGCGGTGGAGGATGAACACCTCGTAGTCCATCGACAGTCCGAAGAGGAAGGCGAAGACCGCCATGGGGATCCAGACGGTCACCGCCCCGATCGCCGGTGTGCCGAACAGCGCCTCGCTGCCGTAGCCCTCCTGCCAGACGAGCACGACCACGCCGTACGCCGCGCAGGTCGACAGCGCGTTGAGGATCAGGGCCTTCACGGGCAGGACCACCGACCGCAGGGTCCGGGCCAGCACCACGAAGGTGAGCAGGGCGACGAAGACGAGGATGAGCCCGAGGGATCCGTAGACCGCGTCGATGAAGTCGACGTCCTGGGCGGGTCCCCCGCCCACCAGCGCGCCGCGGGTCTCCCCCGCCGTGTCCATGACCGCGGTCACCGTGTCCCGGCCGTCGCCGCTGGACGGGTCGGCCTTGGTCCACACGTCGACGATGCGCTGTCCGCCGCGCTCCCAGTCCGCCGGGGCCACGGAGCCGGCGACGCCATCGAGACCGCCGAGCCGGTTGTCCATCGCGTCACTGCCGCCGGCGTCCACGATGACTTCCAGGGGGCGTGCGATGCCCTCTCCGAAGCCCGCGTCGACGATCCGCTGGAAGGCCGCCGCGGGCTGCCCGCCCTGAGCGAGCGTCACGGTGGCGGGCTGCCCCAGGCGCAGGGCGAGTACGGGCGCGGCCAGCGCCAGCAGCAGCGCGCCGCTGATCACCGCGGTGAGCGCGGGACGGCGTGTGGTGGCCCCGGCGATCCGGCCCCACATCCTGCTGTCGGGGCGGTGCGCCCGGCGCGGCCGGTCGAGCCTGTCGCCCCACGAGTACAGCAGGACGGGCAGCAAGGTCAGCGCGACCGCGACGCTGACGAGCGGGATCAGCAGACCCGCGTAGCCGACGCTGCGCAGGAAGGGGACGGGCAGGACCACGAGCGCGGCGAGCGAGATCGCCACGGTGGCGCCGCTCAGTGCGACGGCATGGCCCGCGCTGGCCACGGAGCGTACGACCGCCTCGCGGCGGGCGGCGGGACCGGGGCCGTCGGCTCCGGGCTTCTGCCGTTCCTCCCGCCAGCGGGTGACGACGAGGAGGGCGTAGTCGATGGCGATGCCCAGACCGATGAGGGCCACCAGGTACTGCACGATGAACGAGACGTCGGTGACCCCGGTGATCCCGCGCACCAGCAGGAACGTGGTGGGGATGGCCACTGCGGCCATCAGCAGCGGAACGACGGCCAGGCCGCTGGTGAAGACGAGGCCGAGCACGACCAGGGCTCCCAGGGCGCCGATCAGCGTCTCGTGGACCGGGCTGCGCCGGGCTCCGCTGTCGCGGCCGGACAGGACGGGCTGGCCGGTCAGCTCCACCGGAGCGCCCGCGATCTTCGCCTGCTCGACCGTCTGCTTGATCCCCGGGAGCGACTGCTCGTAGGGGACGTTGGTGCGGTTCGCCGGCGGGTAGAGCAGCGCGACAGTGGTGCGCTTGTCCCGGGAGATCAGGGAGTCGTCGCCGGTGTTCGCGTAGGACACGCTGCGGCCGCCCTGCGGGGTGACCTTGGCGATCAGGTCTCCCCAGGCCTTGCGGACGCCCTCGCTGTCGGCGGTCGTGCCGTCCGGCACGGTCACCACGAGGAGCAGCGGGGCGTTCTTGCCGCCGGTCTGGGAGAAGCGCTGGGCGAGGGTGTCGTTCGCCACCTGGGCCGGCTTGTCCGGGAGGCGGGACTCGAACGAAAGCTCCTCGATCGTGCTGCCGGACAGGGCGCCCCCGACCAGCGTGAGCACCACCCAGACCAGGACCACGGGCAGTCGATAGGCGAGCACCCATCGCGTCATGCGCTCCACGGCACACCTCCTGTAGCGACGCTATTGTGTAGCCACGCTACACATGGGTTCAACGTAGTCGCCGGGGCGTGGCCTCCGCAACAAGGCCACGGCCCGACAAGGAAGTTGCACGGGCCTCGGGCCTCGGGCCCTGCCCGGGAAACACGAAGAGCCCCCGGCGGGGCGGCATCCGTCCATGGATGCCGCCCCCGCCGGGGGCTCTGATCGCGGTATTACGCGGTATTACACGGCCTTACGCGCCTTACACGCGATGCCCGAACGTTTTGGGACGTTACGGGGATCCGGCCCCCCGCATGACCGAGAGGAAACGCTGCAGGGCCAGCCCGAAGTAGGCGCCGGCCAGGAGGGTCAGGGCCGCCGCGACGGAAACCATCGGCCAGTCCAGGGATTCGGGATGGCTCAGGCCGCGATGGAGCATCAGCAGGATCAGCGCACCGAGCACGCAGAGCAGTCCGATGAGGGCCGCGAGCGTCCCGGTCGTGACCCCGCGGTCCCGCCGGGGGTCCGCCGCCTCGATGCCACGGCCCGTACGGAGCCCGGAGACGGCCCCCGCCAGGGAGAGCACACAGCCGAACGCGACGACCGACAGCCCCAGCAGCAGCAACGGCGGATGCCGGTTCACCCAGGGGCCGGCCGGACCCCCGAGCATGGCGGACGCCCAGGTCGCCGCGAGCAGTGGCAGTGCGCAGACGGCACGCGCGGACAGGCGGTTGGCGCTGATGCGCAGGGTGGCGTCGTTGTAGGCCCGGGCCACCTCGGCGGGCGGACCCCACTCCCGGACTGCGCGCTGCGCGGCCTCCTCGGCGTCGGGGCAGAGCTCCAGATTGCTCTCGGTGGCGCACTCCAGGCCGTCCAGCACCTCGTCGAGGATCTCCGACCGCCTGGAGGACGGCCCGACGAGGTGTTCGGCGATGCGGGCGGTGTAGCGCCGCAGTACCGCCGCTTCGGTCACGCCCCGCCCCCGAGCACCACCGAGATGACCGCGGAGACCTCCCGCCAGGCCGTGCGCTTGTCGGCCAGGGCGCGGCGTCCGGCCGTGGTGAGGAAGTAGTTGCGGCGGCGGCGGCCGTTGAACGTCGACCACTCGCTGCCGACCAGCCCCGCGGCCTCCAGCCGGTGCAGGGCCGGATAGACCGTCCCCGTGGGCAGGTTGATCGCGTCACCGCTGCGCCGCTTGAGTTCCTCGATGACGGCATAGCCGTGCTGCTCTCCGGGCTCCAGGACGGCCAGCAGCATGCCTTCCAGGTTGCCTCGCAAGGTCTCCGCCTTCATGTCGCCACACTACACATCGGGGCCCGGCCCGGACCTGGCGCTTGCGGCCCGTCCCGGCCGCCCGCCGCGACCGGTCGCCGGGAAGCGCGGCCCCTCCACCGGATCCATCGGATCCCCTACGGGCGCTCCGCGCCGTGCGATCGGCCGGCAGCCGCATGAGGCCGCGCCCTGCCGCGCACCCCGGGGGTTACGGAGATCAGCGCGCCGGGGCCCACTGCGCCAGGAGGGCTTCGGCCGTGGTGATGGTCGCGACGAGGGAGAGGGAGTTGCGGATCACCTCGGCGGTGCAGGCGGCGGGCACCCCGGCGATGGCGTCGGACGGGACCACGACCTGATAGCCGAGGTTGACCGCGTCGAAGACGGTGTTCGGGATCGCGATGTTGGAAGAGACCCCGGTGACGACGAGGGTGCGGATGCCGAGGTTGCGCAGCAGAGCGTCCAGGTCGGTGCCTGCCATCGGGGAGAGCCCGTGCAGCCGGCGCACCACGAGGTCCTGCTCGGCGACGGTGAGGGGTGCGGCGACCTCCACCGCCGGGCTGCCGGTCAGCTGACGCACCGGCAGCCGCCCCGCGGCCCGGAACAGCCGGGCGTTGCTGTTGGCCCCGAGCCCGTCCGGCCGCCGCTCGGCGACCGCGTGCAGTACCTGCACCCCGGCCCCCCGCGCGGCCTCGACCAGCGCGGCGACCCGGTCCAGCATGCCGGAGTCCCGCGCCTCCTTCGCCAGCTCCGGCAGGGCGCTCTCCTCGCCGACGACACCGTTCTGACACTCCACGGTGAGCAGTGCGGTGGTGGCGGGATCGAGATCGGCCATGGCTCCCCCTGGCGTGGCGACGGAAGAGCCCGCATGATTCCTGACACACAGTCAGATGTGAAGGGGCGCGGACCACATGGACAGGACACCCATGGACGGGACACATACGGACGGGACACCTATGGACGGGACACCCGCGGACAGGGCGCAGCGGCGGGGCCGCCGCATCATGATGACCGACGAGGAGACGCACGCCTTCCTGCGCGAGCAGCGCACCTGCCGGGTGGCCACGGTCTCCCCCGACGGGCGCCCGCACGTGGGCGCGCTCTGGTTCGCCTGGGACGGCACCTCCCTGTGGCTGTACTCGATCACCCGCAGCCGCCGCTGGTCCGACCTCCGCAAGGACCCCCGCATATCGGTGGTCGTGGACGCCGGCGAGGCCTACGACGAACTGCGCGGGGTGGAACTGTCCGGCACGGCCGTCTTCGTCGGCGAGGCTCCCCGTACGGGCGAGCCGTGCGAGGAACTGGCAGAGCCGGAGCGGCTCTTCCCCGTCAAGAACTTCGGCATCACGGAGATGCCGCACGACGGACGGCACGCCTGGATCCGGCTGACACCGGACTCGATCGTGTCCTGGGACTTCCGCAAGATCTAGGCCGTCTCTTTCGGATCTTGCCGGTCAGGCCCGCGCCGCCCGGCCGTCCCCCGCGGCGGCCGAGGCAGCGGTCACAGTCGAGGCCGCCCTCCTCAAGGCCTCGACGGCGGCCCGGATCGACGGCCGGCGGTCGGCGTCCGCCCGCCAGACGACGTACACGTGGCGCCGGACGCTGTCGCGCACCGGCAGCAGCCGGACCCCCGGCGGCACGGGTCCGCGCCCCAGCCGGGGGGCCACGCACACACCCAGCCCGGCCTCCACGAAGGCCAGTTGGGTGTGGTGTTCTTCGGCGATGTGCGCGATCCGGGGCTCGACGCCACTACCGCGCAGGGTGGAGACGAGCCACTCGTGGCAGAACTGCCCCGGGGTCCAGGAGATCCAGTCGTCCTCGCCGAGATCGGCCAGGCAGATCCCGTCGCGGCCGGCCAGCGGATGCCCAGCCGGCACCGCGATGTCCACGCAGTCGTCCAGGAGATGGGCCCGCGCGAGCTCGACCGGTACGGGCATCCGCTTGTTGTGCCAGTCGATGGCGAGGGCCATGTCGAGGTCGCCCCGCACCACGGCGGTCATGCTCTCCTCCGGCTCCTGCTCCCGTACCCGGGGCCGCAGTTCGGGGTGCTCCGCGCGCAGCTCCGCGAGGACCTGCGGCAGCAGCCCGCGCATGGCGGTCGGGAAGGCGCCGATCCGCAGCTCGCCGACCGCACACCCGCGCCGGGCCTCGACATCGGCCTGGGCGAGCTCGACCTGGGAGATGATCCGGGCCGCGTGCTCGGCGAGGAGCCGTCCAGCGTCGGTGAGCCGGACCCCGCGCCCGTTCTTGGCCAGCAGCGGCTGCCCGACCTCCCGTTCCAGTTTGGCCATCTGCTGGGACACGGCGGAGGTGGTGACGTGGAGCCCGTCGGCGGCGCCACTGACGGACCCGTGGCGGGCGAGGGCATCGAGGGTGCGCAGCCGCTCCAAGTTCAACATGTAAGCAATCCTACGACGTCACCCCAAACAACTTTCGCTTGTCCTACGAGATCGCGAGGGCCAAAGTTGCTGTCATGAGCGCCCCCAGCACCCCGGTCCCACCCCTCTCCCCGGCCGCCCCCCAGACCCGGATCCAGACCCAGACCACCCCCGGTCCCGGCCCCACCGCGAAGGCCTCCGCCACCGCCCGCCTGGACTGGCGCCTGCGCTTCGCGATCCTCTCGGTGATCTGGGGCTTCAGCTTCCTGCTGATCAAGGTGGGCACGGAGGCGTACGCCCCGTTCCAGGTCGCCCTCGGCCGGGTCTTCTTCGGCGCGCTCGCCCTGCTCACGGTGCTCCTGATCCGCCGCGAACCGCTCCCCCGGGGCCGGCGCACCTGGGCCCACCTGTCGGTGGCGGCGCTGCTGCTGAACACCGCCCCGTTCTCCCTCTTCGCGTACGCGGAACTGAGCATCCCCTCCAGCCTGGCGGGCATCTGCAACGCCACCTCGCCGCTGTGGGGCATGGCCCTCTCCCTGGTCGCGCTCTCCGAGGACCGCCCGACGCGCCGCCGCTTCGCCGGCCTGGGCCTGGGCTTCCTCGGCGTCCTGACCGTCCTCGGCGCCTGGCAGGGCTTCTCCGGTCTCGATGCCAAGGGCACCGCACTCGCCCTGCTGGCCGCGCTCTGCTATCCGATCGGCTGGATCTACGTACGCCGCACCCTGGCCTCCACACCGGGCTCCCCGGTGGCCCTGACCGGAGCCCAGCTCCTGGTCTCCACCCTCCAACTGGCAGCGGTCAGCCTCCTGTTCACCTCGGCCCCGAGCTCGTTCCCGCTCTGGCCGACCCTGTCGGTGATCGCACTGGGGGCCCTGGGCACGGGCATGGCCCTCCAGATGCAGTACGGCCTGGTCACGGAGATCGGCCCGACCACCGCGCAGATGGTCACGTACTTCATCCCGGTCATCGCGACGACGGCGGGCGTCCTGCTCCTGGACGAACAGCTCCACTGGAACACCCCGGTGGGCGCGGCCGTCGTCCTGGCCGGCGCGGCCCTCACCCAGACCCGGCGCCGCTGAGACCCGTCGTCACGTTCCGTCCGCCCCGGCCGCCGGTCGAGCCACCCCCGGCCGCCGGTCGAGCCACCCCCGGCGGCCGGGCGGACCCCGCAGTCGAGCCGCCCCCGGCCACCCGCCCCGGCCCCGTCAGTCGAGCCGCCCCCCGGCCGCCGGGCGGACCGCCGACGCCACCGCCTCCGCCAGCCCCGGTACGTCCGCCAGGGACACCGTCGACATCGTCATCCGCACCGCCGGCCCGGATTCCACCCGGAAGCGGGCCCCCGGAGCGACCGCCCAGCCCGAGCCCAGCAGCCGCGTCACCACCGCCGTCTCCTCGGCGACGGGCACCCACACGTTCATCCCGCTCCGCCCCTGCGCGCGCACCCCGCGCCGGGCCAGCGCCGCGACCAGTCCGTCCCGGCGCTCCCCGTAGGACCGGGCGACCGCCGCATGGTCGACCGCCCCGGCCTTCCACAGTTCCACCGCCGTGTACTGCAGCAGCCTGCTCACCCAGCCCGGGCCCAGCCGTTGCCGTCCCCGGACCCGGTCGAGCGTGACACCGTCCCCGGTCAGCACGGCGAGCCGCAGGTCCGGTGCGTACGCCTTCGCGGTGGAGCGGATCAGCACCCAGTGGCGGGTCGCCCCGCCCAGCGCGTTCAGCGGCAGGTCCACGATGCCGTGTCCGTGGTCGTCGTCGATGACCAGCACGTCCGGGTACCCGGCGAGCACCGCCCGCAGTTCCGCGGCCCGCTCCGCGCTCACCACCGCCCCGGTCGGGTTCTGCGCCCGGGCCGTCACGAGCAGCGCCCGCACCCCCTGCGCCAGTGCCCGTTCCACCGAGTCGGGCAGCGGCCCGTCGTCGTCCACGGCAATCGGCACCACCCGCAGCCCCAGCGCCGGGACGAGGTCAAGCACGCTCCCCCACCCCGGATCCTCGACCGCCACCGCGTCCCCGGGCCGCAGGTGCGCGGCCAGGACCCGTTCGATGCCGTCCAGCGCGCCCGAGACCACGGCCAGTTCCCCGGCCGGCACCCCGTCCGCGTCGAAGGCCGCCCTGGCGAGCCGGGCCAACTCCGGAACGACCGGGTCGTGGCCGTAGAGCGTCGGCTCGGCGGCGTACCGGCGCGCCGCGCCCGCCAGGGCATCGCCCAGCGCGGGCAGCAGCCGTACGTCCGGGTTGCCGGAGGCGATGTCGCGCACCCCGTCCGCGACGGCCATACGCAGCTGGTCGCGCGGTGCGGTCGCCGGGCGGGCCCGCACCCGGCTGCCGCGCCGCCCGTCGGTCTCGATGACCCCGCGCTCGCGCAGCGTGCGGTACGCGGCGGCCACGGTGTTGGGGTTCACCCCCAGCACGCCCGCGAGCTCCCGCATCGGCGGCAACAGCGCTCCCGGCGCGAGCGCGCCCGAGGCGACGCCCGCTTCCACACTCGCGGCGATTTCCGATGCGCGCCGCCCGATGATCAGATACTCTCCTAGCACAAAGCCAAGTATGCACTAGTACAACGGAGTCCGCACGATGAGCGTCACGCCTGCCCCCGAGAGCACCACGGAGACGTCGACGGCAGCGGCCGAAACCGCACCCCCGCAGGCATCGGCCGCCGGGTACGCGCCCACCGACCGTACCGTCCCCAGCCGGTACCGCGACCGCGCGCACTACGACCACGAGACGGTGCACTCGATACTGGACGCGGCCTACCTCTGCCACCTCGGCTTCATCCGCGACGGCGCTCCGGTGGTCCTGCCGACCCTCTTCGGCCGCGTCGGCCAGACCCTCTACGTGCACGGGTCCACGGGTTCGCGCCCGCTCCTCGCGGCCGGCAAGGCCGACCCGGGGCTGCCGGTCTGCCTCACCGTGACGCACCTCGACGGCCTGGTCCTGGCCCGCTCCGCCTTCCACCACTCGCTCAACTACCGCTCGGTGGTCGTGCACGGCACCGCCTACGAGGTGACCGATCCCGAGGAGCGGCGGATCGCGCTCGACGCCCTCGTCGACCAGGTCGTCCCGGGCCGCTCGGCCGACTCCCGGCCGGCGAACGCCAAGGAGCTCGCGGCCACCGCCGTGATCCGCCTGGACCTGAACGAGGTGTCCGCCAAGGTCCGCAGCGGCGGCCCGGGCGACGACGCCGAAGACCTCGACCTGCCGTTCTGGTCGGGCGTGGTCCCGGTCGCGCCGGCGTACGGGACCCCGGTCCCGGCCGCCGACCTCGCCCCGGGCATCCCCGTCCCGGACTACATCACCGCACTCTGACGGCCGCCTGGCCGGCGAGGGCGGGCCGGACCTCCGGCCCGCCCTCCTGTGCGTCGCCCTCCTGTGCGTCCGCCTCCTGCGCGTCTGCCGGCCGCCTCGACTCGGCGGCGATCAGGGCCCCCACCGCCGTCAGCAGGAGTACGGTCCCCAGCACGACCGGCCCGGTCAGCCGCTCCCCGAGCACCAGGACGGCGATCGCCGCCGCACCGACGGGCTCGATCAGCATGATCACGGACACCGTCGCGGCCCGCACCGCGGCGGCCCCGCTGAAGTAGAGCGCGTAGGCCAGCGCGGTCGGCACGGTGGCCATGTAGGCGAGCAGCCAGAGCACCCGGACGGGCTCCGCGGCATGCGGCATCAGGCCCTCCACCAGGGCGAACGGCAAGAGGCACACCGTGCCCACCCCGACCGACCAGACGGTGGTGACCAGCGGGTCCCCGCCGGTCCCGCGCCGCCCGAGGAGCCTGGCCCGCAGGGTCATGGCCCCGTAGCCGGAGGCCGACAGCAGTGCCCAGCCGACGCCGAGCGGCCGCACCTCGCCGCCGCCGCTGCCGAGGACGAGTACGGCCAGTCCGGCCAGCGCCCCGCCGACCGCGAGGATCCCGCCCCGCCCGAGCCGCTCCCCCATCCAGTACCGGGCCCCGAGCGCGATGAGCACGGGCCCGGATCCGAGGGTGACCACCGTGGCCACGGCCAGGCCGGTCTCGCGCACGGCGGCGAAGTACGCGGACTGGAAGAGGGTGAACAGCAGCCCGGTCCCGATCAGCGACCCCACCGAGGCCCGCGCCCGGACGGTGCCCGCACGAACGGTGCCCGACCGGACGGTGCCCGCCCGGACGCCGCCAGCCCCGACGGCGCCGCCCCGCGGGCGACGGCGTACGGCGAGTACCGCGAGCAGCACCGCCAGCCCGCCCGCGCACCGCCAGAACGACAGGGCGAGCGGGCCGAGGTCACTGGCGAGGTAGAGCAGCGAGGCCGCCGCCCCCGCCGTACCCCAGGCGGTTCCGGCGATGACGAGGAAGAGCAGGCTGCGCCCGGTGGCGGGCGTTTGGTCCGACTGGATCGACACGAGAGGTCTCCGCGCGTGCGTGAAGGATGAAAGGAGCAGGTCATCGCTTCGCGGGCAGCGCGAATCCGCCCGGGTCACGGCCCGGGCCGGGTTCTCCTACGTGGTGGCAGCCGCCCGCGCCAGGGACCTGGCCGGAGGCGGAAGCACGGTCGTCGGCATGATCGAGAGCCTAGACCTTGCTCGGGTCGCGGTCCAGGGCGGCCACCGGCTCCGCGACCCCGGGCGCGGTCTGCCGGGAGGTCTGCGCGATGAAGGCTCCGCCCAGTACCAGCGCGCCGCCGATGATCTGCCAGGTCGAGAGGTGCTCGCCGAGGAGCACCCAGGCCAGTACGGTCGCCACGACCGCTTCCAGACAGGCCACCACGCCGGCGACCTGCGGCGACAGCTTGCGCACGGAGACCACACCGGTCAGGTACGCGAAGACGGTCGCGATCAGCACCACCCAGCCGAGCAGCACCGGCGCGGGCACCATCAGGTCCCCGAGCGCCGCGTCGCCGCCGAGTACCTGCCAGTCGATCTGCCAGGGCCGGGCGATCACGGTCATCACGAGGGTGCCGACGATCATGCCGTACGCGATCATGCCCATCGGGTCCGGCACGTCGTCCCCGTCACTGCCCTGGTCGGCGAAGACGAAGTAGAAGGCCTGACAGCAGGCGGCCGCGAGGCCGAGCAGCACGCCGAGCAGGTCGAGGCTGAGCCCGGCCCAGATCTGCACCACGCAGGCGAGACCCACGACGGCCACGGCGGCGCCGGCCGCGGCGGCCCGGGTCACGGGCCTGCGCTGCACGAAGCGGATCCAGCCGAGCAGCAGCGCCGGGCCGAGGTACTCGAGCAGCAGGGCCACGCCGACCGGGATCCGGGACAGCGAGGCGAAGTAGAAGGCCTGGACCCCGGCCACGGCGATGAGCCCGAATCCGGCGAGCAGCAGGGGCTTGCGGCGTACGAGATCGCGATGGCGCCAGGCCAGCGGGGACAGCACGAGCGCCGCCCCGGCCACCCTGAGCCAGACCATGTGGAGCGGATCCAGACCCGCCTCGATCAGCGGCTTCGCCGCCACACCCGAACCACCGAACGCGATCGCCGAAACGAGGGCGAGGCCCAGTCCGGCATGTCTCCCTGACGCTTGCATTCGGACATCATGACAGGGCCGGTCAGGAGTGACGGGACCGTGACACCTGTTGAGACGCTCCCGAGACCTGCCCGACGCCGCCCGGGTCCACGCCCGCCCCGCTCCCCGATATCTGACAGGTCGTCAGTCTTGAATGTTGCGTCCGCCGGGACTACCTTCCGCCGCACGTACCTGACGAGAAGGGGTGGTCGCATGGCTGAAGTCACCGCGGAATCACGCATCGAGGCGTCCGCCGCGAAGCTCTGGTCCCAGCTGACCGACTGGGACGCTTACGGCCAGTGGAGCATGACCCACACCAACTTCCCGAAGGGCGGCCCCGAGACCCTCGCGGTGGGCTCCACCTTCGCCGAGAACATGAAGATGATGGGCTTCCCCGCCGAGGTCCTCTGGACGGTCTCGGAGCTGGAGGCCGAGCGCGTCTTCGCGATCACCGGCAAGGGCCCGATGGGTGTGGCCGTCCTGACCCGCTACACCCTGATCCCGGACGGCGGCGCCACCACGGTCCGCATCGACGGCGAGTTCACCGGCGCCGCGGTCTCCCTCATGGCGGGCAAGCTCAAGGACTCGGCCACCGCCGCCCTGAACGAGTCGCTCCGCAAGCTCTCCGGCCTGGTCGCCTGAGCACCACTCCCGGTCGAGCAGGTCCGTACGCACACGCACTTACGCACGTATACGACGGCGCGCCCCACGAGAAGCTCGCGGGGCGCGCCGTCGCGTGCGGGAGGTCCCGCCGACCGGCACTCAGTGCTCGTCGGCCAGAATCAGGTAGAGCTTCTTGCGGGCGTCGTTGACGACGGCGAGGGCCTTCTCCCGCTGCGCGGGAGTGCCGGTCTTGAAGACCTGGCCGAAGGCCTCCATCAGGCCGAAACCGGCCGTCCGGACCTCGTTCATCGCCTCGAAGTCGAACCCTCGCCCGACTTCCGCCCACGGGGCGTCCGGGCCGGATTCGGCCTCGGTGCGGCCGGCGTCGGTGAGCGTGAACAGCTTCTTGCCGCCCTCGCTCTCGCTGGTGATGAGGCCCTCGTCCTCCAGGAGCTGCAGGGTCGGGTAGACCGACCCCGGGCTGGGCTTCCACGCCCCGCCGCTGCGCTCGCCGATCTCCTGGATCATCTCGTAGCCGTGCATGGGCCGGTCGGTGAGCAGCGCCAGGATGGAGGCGCGCACATCACCCCGCCGGGCCCGGCCGCGCGGTCCGCCGCGCCCGCCGCGGCCACCGAAGGGCCCGCCGCCGAAGGGCGGCCCGAACGGCCCGAAGGCGGCGCGCCGCCCCTGGAACTCCTCCCGACGGTCCGGCCCGCAGTGGCCGTGACCCCGTCCGTGCTCATGTCCGTGGCCGTGTCCGTGCTGTCCGCGTGAACGCATGACTGCGCTCCTTTCGTCATTCGCATCTCGATGTCGCTGTTGCGATGTCTCCACTATCGTTGACCCATCGCGATGCGTCAACGATATATCGGAAACTCCTTTAACGAACTCGACCCGGGGTCCAGCCCAGCCCGATCCAGTCCAGTCCAGTCCAGTGATCCCGGATTGGCCTTTGCGGGCGGCTCCGCCGCGTCCCTACGGTCGAGGACATGCGCATCCGAATCGTCGACGCCTTCACCGACCGCCCCTTCGGCGGCAACCCCGCCGGGGTCCTGCTCCTCGAAGGCGGGTTCCCCCCGGACGCCTGGCTCCAGCAGGTCGCCGCCGAGGTCAACCTCTCCGAGACCGCCTTCGCCCATCCGCTCCCGCCCGGCGGCGAGGCGGACTGGGCGCTGCGCTGGTTCACCCCGGCAGCCGAGGTCGACATGTGCGGCCACGCGACCCTGGCCACCGCCCACGTCCTGGCCACCAGTGGCCTCGCGACAGGGACGGTCCGCTTCGCTGCGCGCTGCGGAATCCTGAAGGTCACGGCCGCCGAGGACGGGACCCTGGTGATGGACTTCCCGACCTCCTCCCTGACCGAGGTGGAACCGGACGCCGCCGTGGAGCGCGCGCTGGGCGCCACGGTCAAGTCGGTCCACGACACCTCCGAGCACATCGGGGACCTCGTGGTGGAGCTGGCCGACGAGCGGACCGTACGGGAGCTCACGCCGGACCACGCCGCCCTGCGCGGCTACTCCCGGCGCGGGATCATCGTGACCGCGGCGGCCGAGGACCCCTCCCGCGGCTACGACTTCGTCTCGCGCGGCTTCTTCCCCGCGTTCGGCATCGACGAGGACCCGGTCACCGGCAGCGCCCACACCGCGCTGGCCCCCTTCTGGGCGCGGCGGCTGGGCCGCACGGAGCTGGTCGGCCTCCAGGGCGGAGCCCGCACCGGCCTGGTCCGGGTCCGGCTGCTGGGCGACCGTACGCTGCTGATCGGGCGCGCGGTCACGGTCGTCGACGGCGAGCTGCTCAGCGCACCGTAAGCGGCCCGGCAGTACGTCCGGCGGCCGGCCGCCCGCCGGGCCGTGCGCCTACGGGGTGGGCAGCCAGCCCACCTTGCCCGCCAGCAGGGCGTACCCGCCGAAGGCCACGATGTCGAGCAGTGCGTGCGCGACGACCAGCGGCCCCACCCGGCCCCAGCGCCGGTAGGCGAGGACGAAGACCACGCCCATCACCACGTTGCCGATGAACCCGCCGATGCCCTGGTACAGGTGGTACGAGCCGCGCAGCACGGAGCTGGCGAGCAGCGCGGCCATCGGCGACCAGCCCAGCTGGTCGAGCCGGCGCAGCAGGTAGGCCAGCACGATGACCTCCTCCACCACGGAGTTCTGCACCGCGGAGAGGATCAGCACGGGGAACTTCCACCACACGTCGGGCAGCGCCTCCGGCACCACCGTGAGGTTGAAGCCGGTCGCCCGGGCCCCCAGGTAGAAGGCCAGCCCCGCGCTGCCGATGCAGGCGGCGACGAGCGCGCCCCGGCCCAGGTCCCACCCGGGCCGGGTGCGGTCGAAGCCCAGCACCTTCAGCCCGGGCGCGCCCTCACGGGTCAGCAGGTGCGCGACGAGCAGGACGGGGACGAGGGCGCTCGCGATGCCGAACAGCTGCCAGGCCAGGTCCAGCCAGGGCCGCCCCGGGGCGTAGGAGCCGTTGAGCGTGGCGGCCTGGTCCTTGAGCCCGCCCGGCTTGGTCAGCGAGCCGATGAAGCTGATCAGCGCCGAGACGCCGCTCGCGCCCAGGGACAGCGCGAGCACGAGCAGCGTCTCGGAGCGCAGCATCCTTCGCCCGCTCGGGCCCTCGCCGAGTTCGAGCTCCCCGACCACCGGTTCCGGCTCCGTCCGCACGCCCGTCTCCCGTCCCGCCACCGCTGCGACATCTCGCGGGGCGACCCGCCCCGATCACCCCATACTGCCTCCTCCACGGGGCAGGGGGATCACCGGGCGGGACCGGGCGGGCCCCGGAATCAGTCCGCGGCCGCCCTTCCGGCTGCCGCCGCGCCACCCCCCAGACCCACCGGCCAGGTGTGCACGGGATCGCCCCGGTGACTCAGCTCGCTGTAGCGGCGCGTGGTCGCGGCCAGCGCCGCGTCCCGCTCCAGCCCGCCCGCGACCGCCCGGTGGTACGTGTCCACCTGCCAGGTGGCTCCGTTCACGCGGCGCCGGCACCGCTCCTCGATGATGCCGAGGTAGTGGTCCCGGTCGGCGGGCTCGATGCCCCACGCGTCCAGTCCGGCGGCCGCCATCGGCAGCAGTTCCTCCAGCACCAGCCGCACCGCGGGCACGCTCGCCAGTCCACCGCCCCGGCCCCGGCGCGGCCAGCGCAGCCGGGCGTCGATGCCGTAGCGACAGGCCGCGTCGAAGTTGGCCTCCGCCTCCGCGAAGGGCAGCCGGCTCCACACCGGGCGCTGCTCGTCCGCGAGCGTCCGTACGAGCCCGTAGTAGAAGGCGGCGTTGGCGACGACGTCGGCCACCGTCGGGCCGGCGGGTAGGACCCTGTTCTCCACGCGCAGGTGCGGCACCCCGTCGGCGACCCCGTAGACGGGCCGGTTCCAGCGGTAGACGGTGCCGTTGTGCAGCACCAGCTCCTGCAAGGTCGGCACCCCGCCCTCGGCGAGCACCCGCAGCGGCTCCTCCTCGTCGCAGATCGGCAGCAGGGCGGGGAAGTAGCGGACGTTCTCGGCGAAGAGCTCGTACGCCGAGTCCACCCACCGCTCGCCGAACCAGGTGCGCGGGCGCACCCCCTGCGCCTGGAGCTCGGGTGGCCGGGTGTCGGTGGCCTGCTGGAAGAGCGGCGGCCGCGACTCCCGCCACAGCTCCCGCCCGAACAGGAAGGGCGAGTTGGCGCCGACGGCTATCTGTACGGCCGCCACCGCCTGGGCCGCGTTCCACACGTCCGCGAACCGGGCCGGGGTCACCTGCAGGTGCAGTTGTACGGAGGTGCAGGCGGCCTCCGGCACGATCGACCCGGAGGTCCAGGTCAGCCGCTCGACCCCGTCGATGTCGAGCGTGAAGTCCTCGCCCCGCATCATCAGGATCTGCTCGTTGAGCAGGGAGTAGCGGTCCACCGCCGAGAGGTTGGCGGTGACCAGGTCGGTGCGGGAGATCGTCGGCAGAATTCCGATCATGACCACCCCGGCGTCGACCTCCTGAGCCTGCCGGTGGGCATAGCCGAGACCCGCGCTCAGTTCCTCGGCGAGCTGGTCGAATACCCGGCCGCCGAGCCGGTGCGGGAGGACGTTCACCTCCAGGTTGAACATTCCCAGTTCGGTCTGGAAATCATTGCTCGCAATGCGTTCGAGGACCTGCGCATTCACCATTCTCGGCAACCCGTCGGCACCCGCGAGATTCAACTCGATCTCCAGCCCCATCATGTTCTTGGGACGATCGAACCTCTTCTCCTCCAGAAGTCGCTCCAGTACCTCCAGGCACTCGTGAAGCTTCCTCCGGTACCGTTGCCGATCGGACAGGTCGAATCCGCCCGCCACGACCTTCTCCCCCATCGGAGCGTCCCTCCTCGACTGGGCCTGGCCGGCGTGGAATGGATCCACCACCCAGGCGCGCGTTACGGTCGATGATGCCCCGGCGGCGTGATCGATAACGCGGAAGGGGCGTGACTGGCGGGGAGCGCGCGCCGGTTTGGCCGACGGGCGCTTTGGCACATTCACCTGGCAAGCGCCTCCACGCAAATACAGCGTAGACCTTGCCGGTTACCGATAACCGACGCTTTTCAGCCGAGCCCCCATCCGGTAACCTCCGAGGTCAGCGCGGAATTTTTGCGCGCACCCGGCACGAATGTCACGTCAGCGGGACCGGTAAGCGCCTTGTCGGCAATAGGCGGGACAGCTAGCCGAAACACTGCGTGAACACATGTCGGATAAACTCCGCATGCGAGGCAGAGAGTTGGCGCGCGGCCATTGCCCCTCAGCCCCCCTCTGACCCCAGAATGCGACAGCGCCGTCCGCACCCCGCACCCGCCCCGTTCCACAGTCTCCCAAGCGAGAGGCGACCCATCATGCCGCTGCACGTCCCTCCGGCTCCCGCGCCCGCCCTGCGCAGCGTCCTCGCGGCTCTCGGCTCCCCCACCGCCGTCCATGAGGCGCACACCCCGGCCCTGCGCGCCCTCCAGGGGCCGATGACCGCCGAACTGCCCCTGCCCGTCCACGTACTGGACCGGCTGCACGTCTCCGGTCTGGCCGCCGGCGGCAGGCCGCCGCGCACCCGCCTGACCGGCTGGCGGTTCCTGATCCGCAGCGGGGACCGCTACGTCGCGGCGGCCGACACCCGGCTGACACCGGACGGGTGGGCCTTCTCCCACTTCTTCGAGGGCCCCTACGTCTCCGCCACCGAACGCGCGCTGCGCCAGGCCGAATCGCTCGGCAAGAACTACCAGCCGCGGCTGCTGTCCGTACCGGAGCTGTACATGCTGACCCTGTGGCTGCACGGATCGGTGGGCGCCGACGCCTCCGCCGGACTGCCGGCCGCCGCCGACCTCCTGATCCCGTTGGCGCCCGCCCCGCCCGGCATCGCCGCGTACCGGCCGCACCCCGTGTCCGAACTGCTGCCCGTGCTGACCCATCGGCTCACGCCGACGGCTCCCCCGGTACCGCCCTCCATGGCCGCGCCGGCCGCCTGATCCGGCCCCTGGCCAGATCTGCCCATTCGGCCTAGCCCACTCGGGCCCCCAGCGAACCATCCGAAATGACAGGGGAGTTGACCTGAACCGCCCGCACGGGTGATGCGTCATCAATCTATGAGGACAGCTGCCGGGAAATCCCTCCGGACACTAGGTCGTGGGGGAACACTGGGGACTCTGACCGAGCCAAGTCGTTGATACGGGGGGCGGCCATGACCAACGCATCGAGCCGCAGCACACAGACCACACCGCAGCGAAAGAACGCATCCATGTGCCAGCACAAGCCAGCATGCCCGTCCGCCGACTCCGCCGACCGGGAGGCCGCACACCCCGTGGCCGTTCACCCGGAACAGGGCTGGAGCCTGCTGTGCAACGGCGTCCTGCTCTTCGAGGACACCGGTGAGCTGCTGCCGGACGGCCAGATCATCGCCCCGCACCGCGCGCTCGCGGCGACACAGGTGATGAAGGCGGCCTAGCCGACGTCGCAAGCGAAAGTGGCCGGTCCAGGAGGGAATTCCCGGACCGGCCCCTTCGCCACGCCACTTCGTCAGGTCACCGGATCAGTGGTCGATCAGGTGACGGTGACGGTGACGATCAGTTGTCGTACTCGTCCAGCGGCGGGCAGGAGCACACCAGGTTCCGGTCGCCGAAGGCACCGTCGATGCGGCGCACCGGCGGCCAGTACTTCTCCGCGGCCGACACCCCGCCCGGGAAGACGGCCTCGTCGCGGGTGTACGGGTGGTTCCACTCGCCGCCCAGCGCCGCCGCCGTGTGCGGGGAGTTGGCCAACGGGTTGTCGTCCACCGGCCACTCGCCGCCCGCGACCCGCTCGATCTCGGCGCGGATGGCGATCATCGCGTCGCAGAAGCGGTCGATCTCGGCGAGGTCCTCGGACTCCGTCGGCTCGATCATGAGCGTGCCGGCGACCGGGAAGGACATGGTCGGCGCGTGGAACCCGTAGTCGATCAGGCGCTTGGCGATGTCGTCGATGCTCACGCCGGTCGCCTTCGACAGGGGGCGCATGTCGATGATGCACTCGTGCGCGACCAGGTTGCCCGGGCCGGTGTAGAGCACGGGGTAGTGCGGCTCCAGGCGCTTGGCGATGTAGTTGGCGCCGAGCACCGCCACCTGGGTGGCGCGCTTGAGACCCTCGCCGCCCATCAGGCGCACGTACGACCAGGAGATCGGCAGGATGCCGGCCGAGCCCCACGGAGCGGCCGAGATCGGACCGACGCCCGTCTCCGGACCGGCGGTCGGCTGGAGCGGGTGGTTGGGCAGGTACGGGGCCAGGTGCGCCCGGACACCGACCGGGCCGACGCCCGGGCCGCCACCGCCGTGCGGGATGCAGAAGGTCTTGTGCAGGTTCAGGTGCGAGACGTCGCCGCCGAAGTGACCCGGCTTGGCCAGGCCCACCAG
Source organism: Streptomyces sp. GL_148 (assembly GCF_057834205.1). Lineage (NCBI taxonomy): Bacteria > Bacillati > Actinomycetota > Actinomycetes > Kitasatosporales > Streptomycetaceae > Streptomyces > Streptomyces sp. GL_148. The sequence goes on from NZ_CM174396.1 coordinate 1,349,544, forward strand.
GGCGTTGAGGTTGGCGCCGTCCACGTAGACCTGGCCGCCGGCGTCGTGCACCTGGGCGCAGATGTCGGCGACGTGCTCCTCGAACACACCGTGCGTGGAGGGGTACGTGATCATCAGCACGGCGAGCTCGTCGCGGTACTGCTCGATCTTGGCGCGCAGGTCGTCCGCGTCCACCTCGCCGTCGTCGGCGGTCTTGACGACGACCACCTTCATGCCGGCCATCACGGCGCTCGCGGCGTTGGTGCCGTGCGCGGAGGACGGGATGAGGCAGACGGTGCGCTGCTCGTTGCCGTTCGCCCGGTGGTAGGCGCGGACGGCCAGCAGGCCGGCGAGCTCACCCTGGGAGCCGGCGTTCGGCTGAATGGAGACCTTGTCGTAGCCGGTGACCTCGCAGAGACGTTCCTCCAGCTCGGTGATGAGCGTGAGGTACCCCTCGGCCTGCTCGACCGGGGCGAAGGGGTGCAACTGGCCGAACTCGGGCCAGGTGACCGACTCCATTTCGGTGGTCGCGTTGAGCTTCATGGTGCAGGAGCCCAGCGGGATCATGCCGCGGTCCAGCGCGTAGTCCTTGTCCGCGAGCTTGCGCAGGTAGCGCAGCATCGCGGTCTCGGAGCGGTGCTGGTGGAAGACCGGGTGGGTCAGGTACGCGTCCTGGCGCAGCAGCCCCTCGGGAAGCGCGTCGGCCGTGGCGGCGTCGAGCGCCTCCAGGTCGGCGGTGACCCCGAAGGCCGCCCACACCGCGTCGACGTCGGCGCGCAGGGTGGTCTCGTCGCAGGCGGCGGAGACCAGGTCGGCGTCGACCTGGTACAGGTTGACCCCGCCCTCGCGCGCCGCGGCCACGACCTCGGCGGCCCGGCCCGGGACCCGCGCCGTGATGGTGTCGAAGTAGGCGCCGTGCACGACCTCGACCCCGCCGGCCGTCAGACCGGCGGCGAGCAGGGCGGCGTAGCGGTGGGTGCGGCGGGCGATCGTCCGCAGCCCGTCCGGGCCGTGGTAGACGGCGTACATGCCGGCCATGACGGCGAGGAGCACCTGTGCGGTGCAGATGTTGCTGGTGGCCTTCTCGCGGCGGATGTGCTGCTCACGGGTCTGCAGCGCCAGACGGTAGGCCTTGTTGCCGTCCGCGTCCACGGAGACGCCGACGAGGCGGCCAGGCAGCGAGCGGGCGTGCTTGGCCTGGACGGCCATGTAGCCGGCGTGCGGTCCGCCGAAGCCCATCGGGACGCCGAAGCGCTGGGTGGTGCCGACCGCGATGTCCGCGCCCAGCTCACCCGGCGAGGTCAGCAGGGTCAGGGCGAGCAGGTCGGCGGAGACGGCGACGATGGCGCCGAGCGCGTGCGCCTGCTCGATGACCGGCTTGATCTCCCGTACGGCGCCCGAGGCACCGGGGTACTGGAGGAGCACACCATAAACGCCGCGCTCGGCGATCTCGGCGGGAATCCCGTCCGACAGGTCCGCGACCACGACCTCGATGCCGATCGGCTCGGCACGGGTCTCGATCACCGCGATGGTCTGCGGCAGCGCGTCGGCGTCGACGAGGAAGACGTTGCCCTTGGCCTTGCCCACGCGGCGGGCCAGGGTCATCGCCTCGGCGGCCGCCGTGCCCTCGTCGAGCAGGGAGGCGCCGGAGGTCGGCAGGCCGGTCAGCTCGGCGACGACGGTCTGGAAGTTCAGCAGGGCCTCGAGGCGGCCCTGGGAGATCTCCGGCTGGTACGGCGTGTACGCCGTGTACCAGGCCGGGTTCTCCATGACGTTGCGCAGGATCACCGGCGGCGTGAAGGTGCCGTAGTAACCCAGGCCGATCATCGACGACAGGACCTGGTTGCGGTCGGCGAGCTGACGCAGCTCGGCGAGCACCTCGGCCTCGGTCCGCGCCTCGGGCAGGTTCAGCGCGGCGGTGGTCTTGATCACATCCGGCACCGCGGCGGCGGTGAGCTCGTCGAGGGAGCCGTAGCCCACCTGAGCGAGCATCTTCGCCTGCGCCTCGGCATCCGGGCCGATGTGGCGCTGCTCGAAGGGGATGCCTCGCTCCAGCTGGGAGAGCGAAATGCGGTTGGCGGTCATGTACGGAGGCCTCCTGGTCGTACGACCTGCGAGGGGCACCACGGCGCGGGCACCCGGACGGCCTCCCCCTCTGTCATCACAACCTGAGAGCTTCACCGGGCCGCGTGGGGATCGCCCACGAGATCCGGCTTTCACCGTCGGTGAGGAGAGGGACCGGCACTGCGCGCCCGGTACCCACACCTGCTTTCCAGAGTGGCCTCACCACGTGCGGTACGTATGCCTGAGAGATTCCGGGGAGGATTTGCTCCTTCGGCGCCTCCGTCTCACTCACTCGGAGGACTCTCCCGCACAGGGTCAACAGCCGTCACCCAGCCTACCAGCGAGGATCTGGTCACCTCCCTCGAGTGGCCCCCTCTCCCGAAATGCACTTTTGTAGTCATTACGGAGGAGTTGCGCCCAAGTGGAGGGACCGGACCGTGCAGACCGACATCGATCCCCGCAGCCTGATCGGCCGCAAGGCGTTCGACCGCAATGGCACCAAGATCGGCACCGTCGACGAGGTCTACCTCGACGACGCCACGGGCGTCCCGGAATGGGCCGCCGTACGCACCGGACTCTTCAGCCGGGACGCCTTCGTCCCGCTGGAGCCCAGCGAGATGGTGGGCGACACCCTGCGCGTGCCCTTCGAACGCTCCCTCATCAAGGACGCCCCCGACTTCGGCGTCGGCCGCCACCTCTCCCCCGAACAGGAGCTGCAGCTCTACCACCACTACGGCCTGGACCTGGCCCTCCCGTCGGACTTCCAGCACGACTTCGGCCACCAAACCCCCGACACCCCCTGACCCCACCACCCCCACACCCGCTGCCCCCCAACGAACCGGGGCAGCGGGCTCCCCACGGGCACACCCTCAAACAATCCCCCCCACGCCCCCTCCCCCCACCCACGCCCGCCAACGGACACCGCACACCAGGCGCCAGACGGCGTACGCCCAGGCGGCAGGCAGGGTGCACCAGAGGCAGCGGCAACTGACACCCGCCAGCGGGAACGGTGCAGCGGCGGCCGACACCTGGCAACGGCGGCAGCAGGCGCCAAGCCCAGACACCGGGCAGCGGCAGCGGGCAGCGAGCAGCGGGCAGCGGGCAGCGGGCAAGCAGCTCCGGGCAACGGCAGCGGCAGCGGCAGCGGCAGCGGCAGCGGCAAGCAGCTCCGGGCAACGGCAGCGCGCAGCGGTAGCGGGCAGTGGGCAGCAGGCACCTACCAGCGGTTAGCTGATACTCAGCGCCTCACACTGCGCAGCCGGCATCCAGCAGCGTGCATGCGGCACCCGGTGGCACCGCGTGGACCGGCCGCAGGCATCAAGTACGTGCCCGCCGCCACGGACCCCGGCAGCACACGGCTCCCCAGGCGCACCCCGGAATCCGGGCGCCCAGGCGCGGCGAAACGACATGACCTCGCAGACTCACGTCGAAGCCGTGGAAGCCGTCGAGCCCCCGACCCCCACGGCCCGTTCCCCGACCAGCGGCATCGGATCGGACGGCTCCAGCTCGGGGTCGTCCACCAGGAACGTTCGCACCCGGCCCGGCTCTGATCCGGGCTGCTCGAACCGTACGGTCACCCGCCCGACCCCGCTGCCCTGAACCCACCCGGGCCCGTACACCGCATGCCGCACATCGCTCCCGGCCGGCCACCGCCGCTCAACCACACCTCCCACGCCCCCCGCACCCCCGAGCCCCTGCCCAGCGCCCTGAGCCTGCTGGGCACCCAGCACGTGCCCAGCAACCCCACCCTGACCCCGCTGATCGCCCTGACCGGGCCCAGCGCTCTCCTGCTGCCCTGACCCTGCCGCCTGGCCCTGCTCGGCGGCCTGCTCCTGCACAGCTGCCTGGCCCTGCCCCACGCTCTCCCTCGGCCCCGCCCCAGCACCCTGCCCCGGCCCAACGCTCACACGCCGCCCCTCCCCAGGCCCCTGGCCCAGCCCCTGGCCCGGGCCCGGCTGAGCGGCCTGGCTCTCCCCGAAACGCTCCCCCTGCCCCGGCCCTACGGCCTCAGCCTGCCCATGGCCCTGCCCGGCGAGCTCGCCAGGCCCCGCCCCGGCGGCGGAGGCCCGCTCCTGGCCCTGCCCGGCACCCTCGCCCGGCCCAGGCCCCGCAACCTCCCCCAGGGTCAGACCCGGGGGCTCCTGCCCCCCATCAGCGCCGGCCGCCGGCCGCCCCGCACCCCCGCCGGACGGCGAAGCCCCCTCGGCAAGATCCGCACCCGCGGCAACGGCACCCTCCCCGTCCCCGGCGGCGGCCACGCCCGCCCCCGCAGCCATCGCATCGGCGAACGCGAAGAGGTCCTCCTGCGTGTAGTCCGCCAGCCCCGTCACACCCACCCCCAGCAGCCGCACCCCGCCCGTGGTGTCCACGGCCTCCAGCAGCCGCGCCGCCGCCTCCCGCACCACCGAGGCGTCGTCCGTGGGCCCCCGCAGGGTCTCCGAACGGGTCAGCGTGGAAAAGTCGTACCGCCGCACCTTGAGCACGATGGTCCGCCCCGAGTGCCCCGAGCCGCGCAGCCGCTCCACGCACCGGTCCGCGAGCCGCTGCACCTCGTTGCGGATCCGTACCCGGTCGTGCAGGTCCACGTCGAAGGTGTCCTCCACCGACACCGACTTCGCATCGCGCTCGGCGACCACCGGCCGCTCGTCCACACCCAGCGCCATCCGGTAGAGCCCGACCCCGTGCGAGCGCCCCACCATCCGGACCAGTTCGTCCTCGCCGGCCGCCGCCAGCTCCCCCACCGTGGTGATCCCGGCCCGCCGCAAGTGCTCCCCGGTGGCCGGCCCCACCCCGGGCAGGGTCCGTACCGACATGGGTGCGAGGTGCGCCCGCTCCGTGCCGACCTCGATCAGCAGCAGCCCGGCCGGCTTGGCCTCCTCGGAGGCGACCTTGGCCAGCATCTTGGACCCCGCGAGCCCCACCGACCCGCTCAGCCCGGTCGCGGCGGCGATGTCGGCCCTGAGCCGCTCACCAACGGCCCGCGCGGCCTCCGCGTCGAAGGCGACGCCTCCCGCCTCGAGGTCCACGAAGGCCTCGTCCAGGCTCAGCGGCTCCACGAGGGGAGAGAGCTCCCGGAGCATCCCCATGACCGTGTCGCTGACCGCGCGGTACAGGCTGAAGCGCGGAATCAGGCACGCGCCGTTCGGGCAGAGCCGCCGCGCCTGGGCCATCGGCATGGCCGAATGCACGCCGAACCGCCTGGCCTCGTAGGAGGCGGTCGCGACGACCCCGCGCGGCCCGAGACCACCGACGATGACGGCCTTGCCGCGCAGGCTCGGCTTCGACGCCTGCTCCACGGATGCGTAGAAGGCGTCCATGTCCAGGTGCAGGATGGTCGGCGCGGCTCTCACAGCTCCGATGCTGCCCTACGCCACTGACAATCGGCCCGAACCCGAGCCAGGCGAGCCGGGGCGGCCCGCCAGGACCGCGCTCGACCAAACGCGCGCGACCAGGACGGCCCGGCCGGGACCGGACGGACCACCGGCCCGTCCCCACCCCACACCCGGCCCCGCACCCGGCGCCTCAGACGGCCCGGTTCCTCCGGGCGGCCAGCTCATCGGCCGGGTTGTGCCCGACCACCGTCTCGCCCGTGTCCACGCGCTCCCCGTGCAGCTGCGACAGCGCGTTCTCGACATCGCGCCAGACCACGCCCACGGCGATGCCGAAGACTCCCTGGCCGCCCTGGAGCAGGCTGACGACCTGATCGGGCGAGGTGCACTCGTAGACGGTGGCGCCGTCGCTCATCAGCGTCATCCGCTCCAGGTCCGAGAAGCCCCGGTCGCGCAGATGCTGCACGGCGGTGCGGATGTTCTGCAGCGCCACCCCGGTGTCCAGGAAGCGCTTCACGATCTTGAGGACGACCACGTCCCGGAAGCTGTAGAGGCGCTGGGTCCCCGACCCGTAAGCCGGACGCACCGTGGGCTCCACCAGCCCGGTGCGCGCCCAGTAGTCGAGCTGCCGGTACGTGATGCCGGCCGCGGCACACGCCGTCGGCCCTCGGTATCCGACCTGCTCGGGTGCGGACTCGCCGCCCTGGGGCCCCACCGGCCCCACCGAACCGACCGGCGCGGGCTCCGGCTGACGGCGCGCGGAGTTCACCGCACCACCGTGCAGCGGGTACGGCCCACCGTCACTCCGTGCGGGGATGCCCCCGGTCATACCGTCGCCCGTGACTCTCACGCCGACCCTCCGTCCTTGACCTGCCATCTCGAAGGTAGGCAGTCACCAGGGGTGCGTCAACGATCGCCACACTCGGCACGCCGAGTGATAATCACCCTGAGAGTGGTTTCCCGTACCCCATTGCGGGGAAAGGCTACTCGAATGGGCTGAAATATCCGGGAGGACGGCGCGACCCGCGCCTCACTGCGGGCCGGTACCGAAGTCCTCTGGCGAAATCTGGTCGAGGAACTCGCGGAACTTCTCCACCTCGTCCTCCTGCTCGTCCGGGATCGCGATTCCGGCGTCGTCGAGCACGCCGTCGCTGCCGTAGATCGGCGTCCCGGTCCGCAGGGCGAGCGCTATGGCGTCGGAGGGCCTCGCGCTCACCTCGACTCCGCTAGCGAAGACGAGCTCCGCGTAAAAAACGCCCTCCCGCAGATCCGTGATCCGGACTTCGGTGAGCTCCTCGCCGATCGCCTCCAGCACGTCCTTGAAAAGGTCGTGTGTCAGCGGCCGGGCAGGGGCCATGCCCTGCTGCGCGAAGGCAATGGCGGTCGCCTCCCCTGGTCCGATCCAGATGGGGAGGTACCGGTCGCCTCCCACTTCACGCAGGAGCACGATCGGTTGGTTCGAGGGCATTTCCACCCGGACACCCACAACGTCGAGCTCGTTCACACAGCAACCCTAGGACCTGCCCGGCAGGTTTGGGTAGTCGGGCTCCCCCAAGCCTGCCCCGAAGCCCCTGCGAAGACACCCGAAGTCGGCCCGAAAACCCCTCCGGATCAGTGCAGCCGCACCCCGAGAGCAGTCTGTACGAGGGCCTCGTGCAGCCGTACGGAGAGCCCCGCGAGCTCCTTCATGGTGGCCTCGGCATGGGCCCTGGTCTGCGGATTGCGGTGCCGGCGCAGCGGCGAGACGACCTGCTCCACCAGACCGGCCTCCCGGTCCGCGGCGGCCTTCATCGCCCGCAGGTGACGCGGCTCCAGACCGAATCGGCCGAGATCGGCCACCAGACGGGCCACGGTGACGGCCTCGGCGTCGAAGCCGCCGCCGGGCGCCTCCGCGATGAGCCCGTAGGACTCCCACTCCACGAGCTGGACCTCGTCCACCTCCGCGGCGGCGATCAGCTCGGCCCGGCCCACCCGGGCCACGGTCGGCCGCTCCCGGCCCACCTCGCCGTAAAGGGCGACGGGGCTCGTGGGGTCGACGGACTCCCCGTGCGCCGTGGGCGACGGGATGCGGATCTGCTCACCCCGCGCGAGCGCGTCGAGCTGCTCGCGGATGACCTTCAACGGAAGGTAGTGGTCACGCTGGAGCCGCAGGACGTGGGCGAGGCGCTCCACGTCGTCGGTGCTGAACTTGCGATATCCGGAAGGTGTGCGCCGGGGCTCGACGAGCCCCTCCGCCTCCAGGAAACGGATCTTCGAGATCGTGACTTCGGGGAACTCGTCACGCAGCATCGTGAGCACCGTGCCGATGCTCACCAGCCGCACGCCCGAGGAGGCGGTACCGGCGGTGCCGCTCTTGGCGGCACCGCCTGCCGGGATACGCAGCATGGGACCTTCCCTTGAAGGGTCAGTGCCCCCGCAGGCTCGCGTAGAAGACCAGCCGGTACTTGCCGATCTGCACCTCGTCGCCGTTGTGCAGGGCGACGGAGTCGATCGGTTCACGGTTCACGTACGTGCCGTTGAGGCTGCCGACGTCGGAGACGGTGAAACCGTCGTGGCTCCTGCGGAACTCGACATGGCGCCGGGAGACGGTGACGTCGTCCAGGAAGATGTCGCTCTGCGGGTGCCGGCCGGCCGTCGTCAGCTCACCGTCCAAGAGGAACCGGCTGCCGGAGTTCGGGCCGCGCCGCACGATCAGCAGAGCGGAACCCGGCGGCAGCGCTTCCACCGCGGCCTGGGCCTCGGGGGACAGCGAGGACGACACGTGCGTCTGTCCCGACACCTCGGCCTCGTAGGCCTCGAGGCCCGAGATCGAGATGGTGGACGTGGTCTCCGAGGCACGCTCCGGCGTCAGACCCGCCCGCAGCGGCGCCCCGCAGTTGGAGCAGAACCGGCTCGCCGCATCGCTGCGGTGCCCGCACCTGCTGCAAATCTGCTCGGCCGACATGGACGGCTCCTCGCGCCGCGGCTGCCCCGCGGAGGCATTGGTGGCATACGGGTCGGAGGCAAACCCTCCACCCGTACTTGAGGTTGATGGTTCACCGAAACCTATGCGTCCGGTACCGGCAGGGTCAACAGCCGACGCGCCGTGCGCGCCCGAAATGTCACCCGCCCCGGCGACCTCGTCGCGGAAGAGCGGCCGGTCGCCCTGCCCTTCCACGTCTCCATGCCCCGCGCGGTGCCTGGCCGCACCGCTTTCCTCGCGGTTCTTCTTGCCGAACAACTTCTCAAACAACTTCACGGGCGATTCCCCTTGACCGAAACAGACCCGCCCGTGGGGCAGGACGAACTCCGAATGCAACACCTGCCGACCCGGACACACTTACAACGTCCGTAACCATCAGACAGTTTCCACCACGCACCGCGACTTCAGCGCGTCGACCCCCCGCAGGCATTGACCCGCGTGAGCCCGTCTCCCGCATCTCGCGCATCACGACGATGACGACCGAGCGTAGTCAGGCTGCTTCGCAGCCCGCAAGGCATCCACGACGATCTTCGCCGGACGTGTGACGCTGACGACCGCCTGCTCCTTCTCCAGCGACTGGACGACGCCACCGGGAATGTTGAGCGCCGGCTCCAGGTCCTGCGGCTTGCCGATCACCTTGAACTCGTAGGGCTGTGTGATCTTCTTACCGTCGATCGCGACCCCGTCCTCCTCGTCCGAGAAGTACGAGTCCGCCACGATCCGCACCCCGTTGATCTGGATGGCCTCGGCCCCGGCGGCCCGCAGCTCCTGGAGGGTGTCCAGCAGCTTGTCCGACAGCACCTGACCCTTGGGGTCCGTGATCTTCAGCACGATGCCCGGCCCCTGCGCCGCCACCGTACCGGCCAGGATCCCGAGTTGGCGTTCCTTCTCCACGGTCTGCTTCCGGGCCTCCTCGGCCTGGTTGGAGCTGCTCTCCAGCTCCCGGCGCTGGTCATCGAGCGTCTGCTTCTCGTCCTCGAGCCGCTTGGTCCGCCCGTCCAGCTCGTCGAGGATCCGTACGAGGTCCTCCTGACGGGCGCCGCGCAGCGCGCTGGAGTCGCTGTTCGACCGTACCTGGATGGCCAGGCCGAGCCCCAGGACGAACAGCAGCACCGCGACGATCAGTTGGGCACGGCTCACCCGCGGCGGCCACAGCCCGGCCGCCAGCCGCTGCCGACCGGTCTGCTCGGGCCCGGTCTCCTCGGGCCCCGTCGGCGCGTACCCGGTCGGCGCGTGCACGCTCGACGCGTCTTCGGTCTCCTCCCGGCCCCGCTCCGCCCCGGGCTCGGGCGCGCGGCCCACGGGCCCTGCCGACGGCTCCAGCGGAGGCTGTGCCTTCGGCCGCTGCGCCGCGGCCCCGGGCTCCTCGGGCGGGGTGTCGTTCGTGCTCATCGGCCTCACGCCCGGAAAACGTGCCGGCGGATGGCCGCGGCGTTGGAGAAGATGCGGATGCCGAGGACGACGACCACACCCGTGGACAGCTGAGAGCCGACCCCCAGCTTGTCGCCGAGGAAGACGATCAGCGCCGCCACGACCACGTTCGACAGGAACGACACCACGAAGACCTTGTCCACGAAGATGCCGTCCAGCATCGCGCGCAAGCCTCCGAACACCGCGTCCAGCGCCGCGACCACGGCGATCGGCAGATAAGGCTCCATCACGGCCGGCACTTCGGGCCGGACGAGAAGTCCGACCACCACTCCGACCACGAGGCCCAGTACCGCGATCACGATGCACCCTTCTGCTGCTCTGCTGCTGTAGCCGTACGTACGGTCAGGCTCGACGCGGCCGGAAGGCGCATCTCGGCCTCGGACGACAAGGAGTAGCGGATGCCGTAGTTCTCCTGCAGCACGTGCAGGTACTGGCCGTCCGCGGAGTCCTGGAAGGCGGTCCCGAGGCGCTTCTTGTCGCCGATCGCCAGCACTTCGTACGGCGGCACCAGCGGCCTGTTGTCGACCAGTATCGCGTCACCCGCGGCCCGGATCGCCGAGAGGGACGTCAGCCGCTGCCCGTTGATCGAGATCGCTTCCGCCCCCGACTGCCACAGCCCGTTGACGATCTTCTGCATGTCGCGGTCGCGGAGCCGCCCGGTGTCCGAGAATCCGGCGCTCTCGCGGGGCTGCGAACCGTCTCCGGTCGTCGAGCCCTTCGCGTCGTCCACCGTGAGCTTGATCCCGGGCCCGTGCACCTCGGTGGCCCCGGACAGCAGCGCCACCAGCTGGCCCTGCTCCCCGCCGTGCTGCTTGAGGGCCTCGCGCTGCCGGCCGGCGACGCTGTCCCGCAGCCGCTCGATGTCCCGCTCCAGACCGTCCGCGTGCGCATCGGCCCGCTCGACCCGGTCGATGAGTTCGTGACGCTCCTTCGCCAGCACCGGCGCGGTCGCCCGCGCCTGCGCGGCGCCCAGGGTGACGACCATGGCGGCGAGCACGAGCCCGGCGGCGAGACCCAGTTTGGCCTTCAGGGTCCGCGGCAGGCCGGACGTGCCCTCGGCCTCGCGCCGGGCCGAAGCCTCCGCGTAGCCCTCGTCGAGGGAGTGGTCCATCACGTGCGTCAGCAGCGACATGGAAGCGTCCGGCCGCGCCGGAGGCGGCGAACTGCGGTTGTGGGGCGGCTGCGACATGCCGCACATCGTCGCATGTCGGCGCCGCTCCCACCGAATGCGGACGCCCGGTGGACCGGACGGGACCTTCGCCCCACCCGCTCCACCGGACTTCCGGCCCTACGCCGCTGCGTTGCGGACTACGCCGTCCCGCGCGGGGCGCTCAGTGCCCGGCGCCGTCCACCACCGCTGCCCAGCCGTCCAGCAGCGCCTGCGCGGACGCGTCGTCGGGTCCCTCGGCCCACAAGTGGGTGACCGCCTCCGCCGGGTCCGGCAGCACCAGGGCCCACCGCCCGTCGGCCTCCACGACCCGCACCCCGTCGGTGGTGTCCACCTGCCGGTCCCCGGCCGCCTCCACGACCCGCCGCATGACGAGTCCCTTCACCGCCCACGGCGTCGGCACGTCCCGCTTGAGCACGTGCGCCCGCGGGATCCGGGCGTCGATCTGGCTCAGCGTGAGCTGCGTCCGCGCCACCAGCCCGATCAGCTGCACGAAGGCGGCCGATCCGTCGAAGACGCTGCTGAACTCGGGAACGATGAATCCGCCCCGCCCGTCACCACCGAAGATGGTGTTCTCCGCCCGGCCCACCCGCGTCAGATCGTCGGGCGAGGTCGTCGTCCACTCCACCTGGGTCCCGTGGTACGCCGCCACTTGCTCGGCGATCCGCGTCGTGGTCACCGGCAGCGCCACCTTGCCGCTGCGCTTCTCGGCGGCCACCAGGTCGAGCAGCACCAGCAGCGCCCGGTCGTCCTCGATGATCCGGCCGCGCTCGTCCACCAGGGAGATCCGCTCGCCCACCGGGTCGAACCGCACTCCGAAGGCGGCCCGTGAGGACGCCACGATCTCCCCGAGCCGCACCAGGCCCGCCCGGCGGGATTCGGCCGTCTCCGTGGGCCGGGACTCGTCGAGCCCCGGATTGACCGTGAGGGCGTCCACTCCGAGGCGGCCCAGCAGGCTGGGCAGCACCAGGCCTGCGCTGCCGTTGGAGGCGTCCACGACCACCTTGAGCCCGGAGTCGGCGACCCCGGTGGTGTCCACGCGCCGCAGCAGCGAACCGGTGTAGGCGTCGAAGACGCTTCCCGGGAACTGCAGGTCGCCGATCTCGCCGGGGAACGCCCGCCGGTACTCCTGGCGCGCGTAGACCCGGTCGAGCTTGCGCTGCTGCTGGAGGGAGAGGTCCGCCCCCCGCTCGTCGAGGAACATGATGTCGACCGAGTCGGGCACTCCCGGCGAGGTCCGCAGCACGATCCCACCGGCGCTGCCGCGTGCGGTCTGCTGCCGCGCCACGGGCAGCGGTACGTTCTCCAGGTCCCGGACGTTGATGGCGCTGGCCTGGAGCGCCGAGATCACGGCCCGCTTGAGCGCTCTCGCGCCGCGGGAGTGGTCGCGGGCCGTGGTGACCGTGGCCCCCTTCTTCAGGGTCGTCGCATAGGCACCGGCCAGCCGGACCACCAGCTCCGGGGTGATCTCCACGTTCAGGATTCCGGTGACCCCGCGCGCGCCGAACAGATGTGCCTGCCCCCGGGACTCCCAGATGACCGAGGTGTTGACGAAGGCGCCCGCCTCGATCGTCTTGAAGGGGTAGACCCGGACGTTCCCCTGGATGATCGATTCCTCGCCGACGAGGCACTCGTCGCCGATGACGGCCCCGTCCTCGATCCGGGCGGCCCGCATGATGTCGGTGTTCTTGCCGATGACACAGCCGCGGAGGTTGCTGTGCGGCCCGATGTACACGTTGTCGTGCACGACGGCCTTGTGCAGGAACGCACCGCTCTTCACGACGACGTTGGATCCGACGACGGTGTGCTCGCGGATCTCCACTCCGGCCTCGACCTTGGCGTAGTCCCCGATGTACAGCGGTCCGCGCAGCACCGCGTCCGGGCTCACCTCGGCCCCTTCGGCGATCCACACGCCCGGGGAGATCTCGAAGCCGTCCATGTCGACCTGGACCTTGCCCTCGAGTACGTCGGCCTGGGCCTTGACGTAGCTCTCATGGGTGCCGACGTCCTCCCAGTAGCCCTCGGCGACGTAGCCGTAGATGGGCCGGCCTTCCTTCATCAGCTGTGGGAAGACGTCACCGGACCAGTCCACCGAGACGTCCGCGTCCACGTAGTCGAAGATCTCCGGCTCCATGACGTAGATGCCGGTGTTGATGGTGTCCGAGAACACCTGGCCCCAGGTCGGCTTCTCCAGGAAGCGCTCGACCTTGCCTTCCTCGTCCACGATGGTGATGCCGAATTCCAGCGGGTTCGGCACCCGGGTGAGGCACACCGTGACGAGCCCGCCCTTCTCCTTGTGGAAACGGATCAGGTCGGTCAGGTCGAAGTCGGTCAGCGCGTCGCCGGAGATGACGAGGAACGTGTCGTCCTTCAGAGCCTCCTCGGCGTTCTTCACGCTGCCGGCGGTACCGAGTGGCTTCTCTTCGTTGGCATAGGTGAGCTCCATACCGAGCTCCTCGCCGTCACCGAAATAGTTCCTGACGAGTGACGCCAGGAACTGCACGGTGACCACGGTCTCGCTGAGCCCATGCCGCTTGAGCAGCCTGAGCACGTGCTCCATGATCGGCCGGTTCGCCACCGGCAGGAGCGGCTTGGGCATGCTTGAGGTCATGGGACGAAGCCGAGTGCCTTCGCCACCGGCCATCACGACGGCCTTCATGTCGGAAGAGTCCTCCTTGAGAGACGGCGTATCGCCGACCTCACCCGTCCCGGACGGTGACTGGACCACTCCCCCGCGTCAGTCAGGCGCCGAGCGAGCTCAATCGGCCGTGGCGTCCGCCTTCACGAGCCGGCGGACTTGCACCACGTAAAGGACTCCTGCCCACCAATAGAGCGTTGTACCCCATCCGGCGAACGCCCATCCGAAAACTGACCCCGTCCAGGCCAACCAGCCCGACCAGGTGCTCACCAGGAGGAAGGGGAACGCGTACATCAGGTTGAAGGTCGCGGCCTTGCCGAGGAAGTTGACCTGGGGCGGCGGATAGCCGTGCCGGCGCAGGATCCAGACCATGACCAGCAGCATCAGCTCACGCGCGAGCAGCGCCCCGGTGAGCCACAGCGGCAGAATCTCGCGGTACGTGAGACCGAACAGGGTGGACAGGATGTACAGCCGGTCCGCGGCGGGATCCAGTAGCCGGCCGAGGCTGCTGATCTGATTCCAGCGCCGTGCCAGCTTCCCGTCGAGGTAGTCGCTGATCCCGCTGAGCATGAGGACGGCAAGAGCCCAGCCGTCGTGCTCGGCCAGGATCAGCCACAGGAACAGGGGCACGCCTGCGAGGCGCGCCATGCTCAGGATGTTCGGAATGGTGAAAATTCGGTCAGTCTGAACCCGAGTCTCCTGGACCTCCACCCGGGGGCCTCCACTGTGACTGTAGAAATATCGAACGGTGCCCCCTGACCCTACAGGAGCCCGTGCACCGGTCCGTAAACGCAGAAAAGCCCCGCACCGAACCCTATAAGGGTTGGTGCGGGGCTTTCCCACAATGATTGTTCGGCGGCGTCCTACTCTCCCACAGGGTCCCCCCTGCAGTACCATCGGCGCTGAAAGGCTTAGCTTCCGGGTTCGGAATGTAAACCGGGCGTTTCCCTAACGCTATGACCACCGAAACACTATGAAGTTAACCAAACCGGATATGACACAGTTCGTTGCTTCAGAACTAACACAGTGGACGCGAGCAACTGAGGACAAGCCCTCGGCCTATTAGTACCAGTCAGCTCCACCCGTTACCGGGCTTCCACATCTGGCCTATCAACCCAGTCGTCTACTGGGAGCCTTACCCTCTCAAGGAGGTGGGAATACTCATCTTGAAGCAGGCTTCCCGCTTAGATGCTTTCAGCGGTTATCCCTCCCGAACGTAGCCAACCAGCCATGCCCTTGGCAGGACAACTGGCACACCAGAGGTTCGTCCGTCCCGGTCCTCTCGTACTAGGGACAGCCCTTCTCAATATTCCTACGCGCACAGCGGATAGGGACCGAACTGTCTCACGACGTTCTAAACCCAGCTCGCGTACCGCTTTAATGGGCGAACAGCCCAACCCTTGGGACCGACTCCAGCCCCAGGATGCGACGAGCCGACATCGAGGTGCCAAACCATCCCGTCGATATGGACTCTTGGGGAAGATCAGCCTGTTATCCCCGGGGTACCTTTTATCCGTTGAGCGACGGCGCTTCCACAAGCCACCGCCGGATCACTAGTCCCGACTTTCGTCCCTGCTCGACCCGTCGGTCTCACAGTCAAGCTCCCTTGTGCACTTACACTCAACACCTGATTGCCAACCAGGCTGAGGGAACCTTTGGGCGCCTCCGTTACTTTTTGGGAGGCAACCGCCCCAGTTAAACTACCCATCAGACACTGTCCCTGATCCGGATCACGGACCGAGGTTAGACATCCAGCACGACCAGAGTGGTATTTCAACGACGACTCCACAACCACTGGCGTGGCCGCTTCAAAGTCTCCCACCTATCCTACACAAGCCGAACCGAACACCAATATCAAACTATAGTAAAGGTCCCGGGGTCTTTCCGTCCTGCTGCGCGAAACGAGCATCTTTACTCGTAGTGCAATTTCACCGGGCCTATGGTTGAGACAGTCGAGAAGTCGTTACGCCATTCGTGCAGGTCGGAACTTACCCGACAAGGAATTTCGCTACCTTAGGATGGTTATAGTTACCACCGCCGTTTACTGGCGCTTAAGTTCTCAGCTTCGCCACACCGAAATGTGACTAACCGGTCCCCTTAACGTTCCAGCACCGGGCAGGCGTCAGTCCGTATACATCGCCTTACGGCTTCGCACGGACCTGTGTTTTTAGTAAACAGTCGCTTCTCGCTGGTCTCTGCGGCCACCCCCAGCTCACGGAGTAAATCCGATCACCAGTGATGGCCCCCCTTCTCCCGAAGTTACGGGGGCATTTTGCCGAGTTCCTTAACCATAGTTCACCCGAACGCCTCGGTATTCTCTACCTGACCACCTGAGTCGGTTTAGGGTACGGGCCGCCATGAAACTCGCTAGAGGCTTTTCTCGACAGCATAGGATCATCCACTTCACCACAATCGGCTCGGCATCAGGTCTCAGCCTTATATGAGGGACGGATTTGCCTACCCCTCGGCCTACACCCTTACCCCGGGACTACCACCGCCCGGGCTGGACTACCTTCCTGCGTCACCCCATCGCTTACCTACTACAAGTCTGGGTCACCGGCTCCACCACTTTCCTTTCCCCGAAGGGTCCGGAACGGCTTCACGGGCTTAGCATCGCCTGATTCGATATTGGGCGTTTCAAAGCGGGTACCGGAATATCAACCGGTTGTCCATCGACTACGCCTGTCGGCCTCGCCTTAGGTCCCGACTTACCCTGGGCAGATCAGCTTGACCCAGGAACCCTTAGTCAATCGGCGCACACGTTTCTCACGTGTGTATCGCTACTCATGCCTGCATTCTCACTCGTGAACCGTCCACAACTAGCTTCCGCTGCTGCTTCACCCGGCACACGACGCTCCCCTACCCATCACAGCGGGCGTTGGCCCTATTGCTGCAATGACACGACTTCGGCGGTACGCTTGAGCCCCGCTACATTGTCGGCGCGGAATCACTTGACCAGTGAGCTATTACGCACTCTTTCAAGGGTGGCTGCTTCTAAGCCAACCTCCTGGTTGTCTCTGCGACTCCACATCCTTTCCCACTTAGCGTACGCTTAGGGGCCTTAGTCGATGCTCTGGGCTGTTTCCCTCTCGACCATGGAGCTTATCCCCCACAGTCTCACTGCCACGCTCTCACTTACCGGCATTCGGAGTTTGGCTAAGGTCAGTAACCCGGTAGGGCCCATCGCCTATCCAGTGCTCTACCTCCGGCAAGAAACACGTGACGCTGCACCTAAATGCATTTCGGGGAGAACCAGCTATCACGGAGTTTGATTGGCCTTTCACCCCTAACCACAGGTCATCCCCCAGGTTTTCAACCCTGGTGGGTTCGGTCCTCCACGAAGTCTTACCTCCGCTTCAACCTGCCCATGGCTAGATCACTCCGCTTCGGGTCTAGAGCGTGCAACTCAATCGCCCTATTCGGACTCGCTTTCGCTACGGCTTCCCCACACGGGTTAACCTCGCTACACACCGCTAACTCGCAGGCTCATTCTTCAAAAGGCACGCAGTCACGACCGTTATTCCGAAGAATAACGGCGACGCTCCCACGGCTTGTAGGCACACGGTTTCAGGTACTATTTCACTCCGCTCCCGCGGTACTTTTCACCATTCCCTCACGGTACTATCCGCTATCGGTCACCAGGGAATATTTAGGCTTAGCGGGTGGTCCCGCCAGATTCACACGGGATTTCTCGGGCCCCATGCTACTTGGGAGATTCTTAAGCAAGCCGCTGATGTTTCGTCTACGGGGGTCTTACCCTCTACGCCGGACCTTTCGCATGTCCTTCGACTACATCAACGGTTTCTGACTCGCCGACCGGCCGGCAGACCGATCAAAAGAATTCCCACAACCCCGCATGCGCAACCCCTGCCGGGTATCACACGCATACGGTTTGGCCTCATCCGGTTTCGCTCGCCACTACTCCCGGAATCACGGTTGTTTTCTCTTCCTGCGGGTACTGAGATGTTTCACTTCCCCGCGTTCCCTCCACACTGCCTATGTGTTCAGCAGTGGGTGACAGCCCATGACGACTGCCGGGTTTCCCCATTCGGACACCCCCGGATCAAAGCTCAGTTGGCAGCTCCCCGGGGCCTATCGCGGCCTCTCACGTCCTTCATCGGTTCCTGGTGCCAAGGCATCCACCGTGCGCCCTTAAAAACTTGGCCTACAGATGCTCGCGTCCACTGTGTAGTTCTCAAGCAACGACCAGCCACCCATCACCCCACCAGACAAGCTGGCGAGTTCACTGGGGCCGGCATCACGAAGATAAAGCCTTACGGCCGTACCCTCAGATACCCAACAACGTGCCAAGCACGATCCCCCGTCAGTGAGTCACTTTCCACGCCGAAGCAGTACTTGTGATCCATCCAGGAAACCGTGCCAACTAATCAACGTTCCACCCTGAGCTGACCGTGCAGAACGTTTGTCTGCAATCGGTACTGTGCTCCTTAGAAAGGAGGTGATCCAGCCGCACCTTCCGGTACGGCTACCTTGTTACGACTTCGTCCCAATCGCCAGTCCCACCTTCGACAGCTCCCTCCCTTACGGGTTGGGCCACCGGCTTCGGGTGTTACCGACTTTCGTGACGTGACGGGCGGTGTGTACAAGGCCCGGGAACGTATTCACCGCAGCAATGCTGATCTGCGATTACTAGCAACTCCGACTTCATGGGGTCGAGTTGCAGACCCCAATCCGAACTGAGACCGGCTTTTTGAGATTCGCTCCACCTCACGGTATCGCAGCTCATTGTACCGGCCATTGTAGCACGTGTGCAGCCCAAGACATAAGGGGCATGATGACTTGACGTCGTCCCCACCTTCCTCCGAGTTGACCCCGGCGGTCTCCTGTGAGTCCCCATCACCCCGAAGGGCATGCTGGCAACACAGGACAAGGGTTGCGCTCGTTGCGGGACTTAACCCAACATCTCACGACACGAGCTGACGACAGCCATGCACCACCTGTATACCGACCACAAGGGGGGCACTATCTCTAATGCTTTCCGGTATATGTCAAGCCTTGGTAAGGTTCTTCGCGTTGCGTCGAATTAAGCCACATGCTCCGCTGCTTGTGCGGGCCCCCGTCAATTCCTTTGAGTTTTAGCCTTGCGGCCGTACTCCCCAGGCGGGGAACTTAATGCGTTAGCTGCGGCACCGACGACGTGGAATGTCGCCAACACCTAGTTCCCAACGTTTACGGCGTGGACTACCAGGGTATCTAATCCTGTTCGCTCCCCACGCTTTCGCTCCTCAGCGTCAGTAATGGCCCAGAGATCCGCCTTCGCCACCGGTGTTCCTCCTGATATCTGCGCATTTCACCGCTACACCAGGAATTCCGATCTCCCCTACCACACTCTAGCTAGCCCGTATCGAATGCAGACCCGAGGTTAAGCCTCGGGCTTTCACATCCGACGTGACAAGCCGCCTACGAGCTCTTTACGCCCAATAATTCCGGACAACGCTTGCGCCCTACGTATTACCGCGGCTGCTGGCACGTAGTTAGCCGGCGCTTCTTCTGCAGGTACCGTCACTTTCGCTTCTTCCCTGCTGAAAGAGGTTTACAACCCGAAGGCCGTCATCCCTCACGCGGCGTCGCTGCATCAGGCTTTCGCCCATTGTGCAATATTCCCCACTGCTGCCTCCCGTAGGAGTCTGGGCCGTGTCTCAGTCCCAGTGTGGCCGGTCGCCCTCTCAGGCCGGCTACCCGTCGTCGCCTTGGTGGGCCATTACCCCACCAACAAGCTGATAGGCCGCGGGCTCATCCTTCACCGCCGGAGCTTTTAACCCCCGCCCATGCAGGCAGGAGTGTTATCCGGTATTAGACCCCGTTTCCAGGGCTTGTCCCAGAGTGAAGGGCAGATTGCCCACGTGTTACTCACCCGTTCGCCACTAATCCACCCCGAAGGGCTTCATCGTTCGACTTGCATGTGTTAAGCACGCCGCCAGCGTTCGTCCTGAGCCAGGATCAAACTCTCCATGAATGTTTACCGGTTATCCGGTGCACACGCACTTAGAGCGGGACAGTCATGTCGGAATAAGACCGACCGTCCACTGCGTCCTCGCTGTGTAATTGCCTGCAGGTGTCAGGGCCGAAGCCGCGACCTCACAGGTCTTTTTTCAAAGGAACCTCATCCACCGAAATGGACGGGGTATCAACTTTTTGGCGTTGATTTTTGGCACGCTGTTGAGTTCTCAAGGAACGGACGCTTCCTTTGTACTCACCCTCGCGGGTTTTCCTCCGGGCTTTTCGTTCTGTTCTGTTCTTGCGTTTCAGACTCTATCAGAGTCTGTCTCGCTTGTTTTCCGCCTTCCAGGTCATCCGCTTTCGCGTTTCCCTTTCCGGCGAGTCCGACTCTATCAGGCCTTTTCTTTCTCTCTGACCACTCTCCGCTTTGCCGAATAGGCATGCGAAAAGGAGGTGAGATCAAGATCAGAACAAGAGAGAGGAGGAGTCCCGTCCATCGGCCGTTCGCGAAATGTTCACGCGGGGCTTGCTGGCGGGAGTCACGACAGTACAGGTCCGCCAGGGCCCAAGCAAATCGATTCAGGCGTATGGTCTAGTCCACCGGTCTAGTCCACTAGTCTCCGTGCCGAAGGACCAGTCCGGTTCGGGACCAACATCGGGCGAACCCGAACATGTTGTGACTTATCCTTCTGGAGAGTACGCCGTTCGCGACAGGTAGTGACGGCGACACGACGAAGCCCCACCCCTGGGAGGCCCCCATGACCAGCGTGACGTCCCCACTTGCCGGGACCGCGATCGGACTCGCGGCAGTGCCCGATCCGGTGTTCTCCGGCGCGATGGTGGGACCGGGCACCGCCATTGATCCCGTGCGCGAGCCTTCGGCGGCCGTGTCCCCCGTAGACGGTGTAGTGGTCTCCCTGCACCCGCACGCGTACGTCGTAGTCGACGGCGAAGGCCACGGTGTACTCACGCACCTGGGCATCGACACCGTTCAGCTCAACGGCGAGGGCTTCGAGCTGCTCGTCAACAAGGGCGACACCGTGACCCGCGGCCAGGAGGTCATTCGTTGGGACCCCGCCGCGGTCGAGGCCGCCGGCAAGTCCCCCATCTGCCCCGTCGTGGCGCTGGAAGCGACTGCCGATTCCCTGTCCGACGTGATCGAGGCCGGAGACGTCAAGGCCGGAGACGCCCTCTTCGGCTGGCAGTGACCTTCGCCTTCTAGACGCACTGGCACATCCAACGCGGCGGGTGGACCCGCCGCTCAATCGGAGACAGGTGAAATGGAGACAACGCTGCGAGGCGTCGGCGTGAGCCACGGTGTGGCGATCGGCGAGGTTCGGCACATGGGCACGGCGGTTCTCGAGCCGCCGGCGCGGCAGATCACCGCGGACGAGGCGGAGCGCGAACAGGGGCGCGCCCGTCAGGCCGTGGAGGCTGTATCGGCCGACCTGATCGCCCGGGGCCAGCTGGCCGGTGGCGAGGCCCAGCACGTGCTCGAGGCCCAGGCGATGATCGCCACGGACCCCGAGCTCATGGCGGACGTCGACCGGCGCATCGCCGTCGGCAGCACTGCCGAGCGCGGTGTGTACGACGCGTTCGCCGCCTACCGTGACCTGCTCGCCGGTGCCGGTGAGTACATGGCCGGCCGCGTGGCCGACCTGGACGACGTGCGCAACCGCATCGTCGCGCGCCTGCTCGGCGTGCCGATGCCGGGTGTGCCCGACAGTGACGAGCCGTACGTGCTGATCGCGCGGGACCTGGCTCCCGCCGACACCGCTCTGCTCGACCCGGCGCTGGTCCTCGGTTTCGTGACCGAGGAAGGCGGCCCGACCAGCCACAGCGCGATCCTCGCGCGGGCGCTGGGCGTGCCGGCCATCGTCGCGCTGCCCGGTGCCGGTGAGATCGCCGAAGGTACGGTCATCGCCGTCGACGGCAGCACCGGCGACCTGTTCGTGGAGCCGAGCGCGGCGAAGCGGGCCGAGCTGGAGGCCGCGGCCGCCGAGCGCAAGGCCGCTCTCTCCGCGTCTTCCGGTCCGGGCGCCACGTCCGACGGTCACAAGGTGCCGCTGCTGGCCAACATCGGCGGCCCTGCGGACGTGCCGGCTGCCCTCGATGCCGGGGCGGAGGGTGTGGGCCTGTTCCGCACCGAGTTCCTCTTCCTGGACGACAGCAAGCACGCGCCGACCGAGGAGAAGCAGGTCGAGTCGTACCGCAAGGTCCTCGAAGCCTTCCCCGAGGGCCGTGTCGTCGTACGCGTTCTGGATGCCGGCGCCGACAAGCCGCTGGACTTCCTGACCCCGGCCGACGAGCCGAACCCGGCTCTGGGCGTCCGTGGTCTGCGTTCGCTGCTCGAGCACCCGGACGTGCTGCGTACGCAGCTCACCGCGCTGGCCAAGGCCGTCGAGGGGCTGCCGGTCTACCTCGAGGTCATGGCCCCGATGGTGGCCGACCGCATCGACGCCAAGGCGTTCGCGGACGCCTGCCGCGAGGCCGGTCTGAAGGCGAAGTTCGGTGCGATGGTGGAGATCCCCTCCGCCGCGCTGCGGGCGCGCTCGATCCTCCAGGAGGTCGAGTTCCTCTCGCTGGGCACCAATGACCTGGCCCAGTACGCCTTCGCCGCCGACCGTCAGGTCGGCGCCGTTTCACGGCTGCAGGACCCGTGGCAGCCCGCGCTGCTCGACCTGATCGCCATGTCGGCCGAGGCCGCCAAGGCCGAGGGCAAGAGCTGCGGCGTCTGTGGCGAGGCCGCCTCCGACCCGCTGCTGGCCTGTGTGCTGACGGGTCTGGGTGTCACCTCCCTTTCGATGGGTGCCGCTTCGATTCCCTACGTGCGGGCGACGCTGGCCAAGTACTCCCTCGCGCAGTGCGAGCGTGCGGCTGCCGCCGCGCGCGCCGCGGACAGCGCCGAGGAGGCCCGGATGGCAGCTCAGGCCGTGCTGTCCGGCGAGTAGGACGAGCAGGACGAGTAAGCACTGCGTCGGCTGGTGTGGCGCGACGTTCGAGGGGCCTTCGCCGGTGGCGGGGGCCCCTCGGCCGTTGCCGGGGTGGGCGGGGCGGGCCCGGCTCAGTGGTGCGGCGGGCCCGGTTCGTCCACCTCGTAGCCGGGGCAGTACTCGACGCCGGGCTCGGGGCCCACGGGCTCTCCGGTGTCGGCGTCGGTGCAGTAGGCGTTGAACACGGCCGCCGCGGAGAGGGGTACCAGGCGGCCGCGGTCCAGCCGCCAGCCGTGGACGCGGTCCCGGTCACCCTCGGTGGTGCTGCGCAGGACCAGTCCCCCGGGCCCGCCGAGGGCCAGGCCCGCGGCGAGGACGGTCACGAAGTCCAGGCCGTCGCGGCCGTCCACCCGGGGCCGGCCGCCCGGGCCGGTGTCGGCGTGCAGGACCGCCACGAGCTGTTCCTCCTGTGCCGGGACACTGCACACCAGGTGGTGGTGGCCCGGGCCGGCCCGGGCCACCAGGCGCCGGAGCACCTCGGTGGCGCGCTCCAAGGAGGCGGTCCCGATGTCCTCCCCGCAGTCGGCGCAGCGGCCCACTTCGGCCAGCAGCGAGCTCGCGTACTCCCAGGTGGCCTGCCGGACGGCCGCGTCCACGAGGAGCGGGACCAGTTCGTCGATGGGCTGGCCGGCATACGGGAGGCCGCCGGTGGCGCCGCCCAGTACGGCGGTGAAGCGGGTGCGGGCTCCGGGGGTGTCCGGATCCAGTCCGCGGTCCGCGCAGTAGTCGGCGTACTCCACCGGGTCGAAGAGGGCGATGGTCGTGTGGATGCCCTGGGCCGCGAGGGAGCGGAGCAGCCGGTCCACGTGGTCCAGGTAGTCGCGGTGGTCGTCGAAGGCGAAGCTGCGGTACCCGCGCATGGCCGCGAAGTCCCCGGCGTCGGCCAGGAGGCCGACGGTGCTGGGGACTTCGCGGCGCAGGGTGCGGCGCCTGCCGGTGCGGGCCGGACGGCCCGTGGTGGCGGCGGTTCCGGTGTCGTTCGAGCGTGGCATGGTTCCCCCTGAGTGACGCGATCGCTTGCTCACTCAGAGTAATCATCACCACTGACAGTGGCCGTTCGCGTCAGCCGCGGGTGCGGGCGAGCTCCTCGTAGAAGTGCAGGAGGTCGAGGTTGTCGACCGAGCCGGGGTTGACCGCCTTGGCCATGGGGGCGCCCTGGAGGAGGCGCTTGACCGGGACCTCGATGCGCTTGCCGGTGAGGGTGTGCGGGATGCCCGGTACCTCGATGATCTCGTCGGGGACGTGGCGCGGGGAGAGCTCCTCGCGGATCGTCGCCTTGATCCGGGAGCGGAGGGCGTCGTCGAGGACGGCGCCGGGCGCAAGGTGGACGAAGAGCGGCATCCAGTACCCGCCGTTCGGTTCCTCCAAGCCGATGACCAGGGATTCCTTGATCTCGGGCAGTCGCTCGACGGCCTCGTAGATGTCCGCGGATCCCATCCGGACGCCCTGGCGGTTCAGGGTGGAGTCGGAGCGGCCGTGGATGACGACGGAACCGTGCTCGGTGATCGTGATCCAGTCTCCGTGGCGCCAGACGCCGGGGAACATCTCGAAGTAGCTGTCGCGGTAGCGGCTGCCGTCGGGGTCGTTCCAGAAGCGGATCGGCATGGACGGCATGGGGTTGGTGACGACGAGCTCGCCGACCTCGCCGGTGACGGGCTTGCCGGAGGGGTCCCAGGCCTGGAGGTCCGTGCCCAGGCAGGCGGCCTGGAGCTCGCCGATGTGGACCGGGAGGGTGGGGACGGCGCCGGCGAAGCAGCTGCAGACGTCGGTGCCGCCGCTGACGGAGGCGATCCAGAGGTCTTCCGCCACCTCGTCGTGGAGCCAGCGGAAGCCGTCGGGCGGCAGCGGGGACCCGGTGGTGGCCACGCACTTGACCGAGGAGAGGTCGAAGTCGCGGGAGGGGTGGACTTCCGCCTTGCTGCAGGCCATCACGTAGGCGGCGGAGGTCCCGTAGAGGGTCGCCTTGGTCCGCTCGGCGATGCGCCATTGGGCGCCGGTGTCGGGGTAGCCCGGGCTGCCGTCGTAGAGCACGACGGTGGTTCCGGTGAGGAGGCCGGAGACGAGGAAGTTCCACATCATCCAGCCGGTGGAGGTGTACCAGAAGAAGCGGTCCTCGGGGCCCAGGTCGCAGTGCAGGCCGAGCTGCTTGAGGTGTTCGAGGAGGATGCCGCCCTGCGACTGGACGATGGCCTTGGGCAGGCCGGTGGTGCCGGAGGAGTAGAGGACCCAGAGCGGGTGGTCGAAGGGGACCGGTTCGAAGACCGGCTCGGTCTCGCCCGAGGTGAGGTCCGACCAGTCGAGCGCGCCCGCGGGGGCCGGCGTACCGAGGAGCGGGATGTGGACCACGGCGCGCAGCGAGGGGAGCTCGGCGCGCAGTTCGGCGACCGTGTCGCGGCGGTCGTGTTCCTTGCCGCCGTAGCGGTAGCCGTCGACGGTGAAGAGGACCACCGGCTCCACCTGCTGGAAGCGGTCCAGGACGCTGCGGGCCCCGAAATCGGGAGCGCAGGAGGTCCAGACGGCGCCGACGGCGGCGGTGGCGAGGAGTGCGGTGACGGCCTCGGGGATGTTGGGGAGGTAGCCGCTGACCCGGTCGCCGGGGCGCACGCCCAGGGCGCGCAGTTCGGCGGCGAGCGCGCCGACCTGGCGGCGGAGCTCGGCCCAGGTGACGGGGGTGGGCTCGTGGGTCTCGTCCACGTGGAGCAGGGCCGCGTCGGCGGCGCGGGCCGGGTCCTCGGCGGCGCGCAGGGCGTGCTCGGCGTAGTTGAGGGTGGCGCCCTGGAACCAGGCCGCGCCCGGCATGGACCGGTTCGCGAGGACGGCCTCGTACGGGGTGGTGAAGCGCACGTCGAACCACTCGGCGACGGCCTGCCAGAAGGTGTCCAGCTCGTCGACGGACCAGCTGTGCAGGGCCGGGTAGCCGCCGTCCGCGGGGGCGCCGTGGTGTTCGGCGGCCCAGGCCTGGAAGGCGGTGATCCGGGCCGCGGCGATCCGGTCGGGGCCCGGGGACCAGAGGGGCTCGGAGGGGGTGGCTGCTGCGGTCATGCGTCGGCTCCCGGTCACGTCGGCGGTTCGCGCCTCGTGGGCGTGTCGTGGTCTGGCGTGGTGTGTGGCGTCTGGTGTTCGTACGGTGCCATCGCGCGCGGGGTGTGCGCACGGGGGCTCACAGGGACGATGCCATGTGATCGACATCCGCACCAGAGCCGTCATCGACGGTCGGCTGTGATCCTTTTGCGGGTGAACGGCAGTTGAACGGCGCCTTCTGGGCCAGGTGGCGGTGGCAGGGTGGGCGCCATGGACGGTCGTGGGCTGGTGCGTGCGGTGAAGGACCTCGGCGGCGAGCGGGGGCGGCGCGCTTGGCGCTCCGCGTGGCGCAACCGGCGCGTGGACGCGGCGGGGCTCGCACCCCGGGGCGCGGAGCGGGCGCGGGTGCCGGGTCTGCTGACCGGTACGGAGCCCCGGCCGGGTGGTGGGGTGCTCCGGTTCACCCGTTCGGAGCTGCTCGTCCGGGTCACCGTGGGCGGGGCGGTGTTCTGGAGCTGGGACGGCACGGCGCCTACGCCCTCGTACGCGGTGGTCGGCAGCGGGCCGGAGCCCGATCCGCGTGCCGTGCTGGAGCCGGACACCGACGGGGGCTGGCGGGTGGTGTCCGAGCGGGTGACGGTGGCGGTGTCCCGGCACGGGGCGGTGGAGGTGCGCACGCCCGGCGGGGCGGTGCTGCGGCGGGATCTGCCGCCGCGGTGGTGGGAGCCGGTGGGCTCCGCCGGGTCCGGGGGTGATGCGGCCGGGCCGGGGAGCGGGGGCGGAACGGATGGCGGGGCCGGTGCCGACGGAGCCGACCGAGCCGGCGATACGGACCGGGCCGCGGGAGCCGGCAGTTGCGCCGGTGGCGCGGGCGAAGCCGACGGGACCGGCCGCGGGGGCGGAGCGAGCGGGCAGGTCGGCGGCGCGGGAGCGGAAGCCCGCGGTGGGGGCCGCGGGGGCGGGCGGTGGTTGTTGCGTAGTGAGGTGGCGGCGGACGCGCGGGTGTTCGGGCTGGGCGGGCGGGCGGTGGGGCCGCGGTTGCGGGACGGGAGCTACCGGCTGTGGAACACCGATCCCGAGGGTGGGTTCGGATCCGGTTCCGGCGAGGAACCCCTGTACATCACGATGCCGGTGCAGCTGGTGGTCGCGGACGCGGGTACGCACCTGGTCTTCCACGACAACTCCTGGGACGGGCGGGTGGTGTTGCGGGAGGGCGAGGAGGGCGCCGGCTCGGGGGCGGACCGGCCCGGCTCCTGCGAACTGCGCATGGAGGGAGGCCCCTTGCGGTGCTGGGTGCTGGTGGGGCCGCCCGGGCGGGTGTTGCAGGGCTGGTCCGGACTGACGGGCGGGGCGGCCGTGCCGCCGGAGTGGGCGCTCGGGTACCAGCACGCGCGGTGGGGGTTCGGGAGTGCGGTGGAGGTGCGCCGGATCGTGGCGGGGTACGCCGAGCACGGGCTGCCGCTGTCGGCCGTCCATCTGGACATCGACCACTACGACGGCCACCGGGTCTTCACCGTGGACCGCGAACGGTTCCCCGATCTGCCCGGGCTGGCACGGGAGTTGGGAGAGTCCGGTGTCCGGCTGGTCTCCATCGTCGACCCGGCGGTGAAGGCCGGCGACCCGATACACGACTCGGGGCTCGCGGTCGGCCCGCACGGGGCCTTCGTACGGGACGCGGCGGGACGGGAAGTGCGGGGCGAGGTGTGGCCTGGCGAGTGCGCGTACCCGGACTTCACCGATCCGGCGGTGCGGCGGTGGTGGGGCGGGCTGTACGGGGAACGGCTCGCGCAGGGCTTCGCCGGGGTCTGGCACGACATGAACGAGCCGGTCTCCTTCGCCCCGTTCGGGGACCGGACGCTCCCCCGCTCCGCGCGGCACGCGCTGGACGGAGCCGGCGGGGACCACCGGGAGGCGCACAACGTGTACGCCCTCGCGATGGCGCGCGCGGGCTGGGAGGGGCTCGTACGGCTGCGCCCGGCGGAGCGGCCGTTCCTCTTCTCCCGGTCGGGGTGGGCGGGGATGCAGCGGTACGGGGGTACGTGGTCCGGTGACGTGGAGAGCAGTTGGGACGGGCTGCGGGCCTCGCTGGCGCTGGTCCTGGGTCTCGGGCTGTGCGGGGTGCCGTACTCGGGGCCGGACATCGGCGGCTTCTGGGGTTCGCCCTCACCGGAGTTGTACCTGCGGTGGCTGCAACTGGGCTCCTACCTGCCGCTGTTCCGGACGCATGCGGCGATCTGGGCGGGGCGGCGGGAGCCGTGGGAGTTCGGGGAGGAGACCACCCGGGCCGCGCGGGCCGCGCTGGCGGAACGGGAGCGGCTGCGGCCGTACTTCGTGACGCTGGCCCATCTGGCGCGGCGGACCGGGGCCCCGTACGTGCGGCCGCTGTGGTGGGGGGCGCCGGAGGACCGGGCGCTGCGGGACTGCGAGGACGCGTTCCTGCTGGGTGACGCCCTGCTGGTGGCCCCGGTACTGGAGTGCGGGTCGGACCGGCGGGCGGTGCGGTTGCCGCGCGGGCGGTGGTACGACACGGCGACGGGACGGGCGTACGAGGGGCCGGGCCAGATCCTGCTGGACGCCCCGGCGGACCGGATCCCTGTGCTGGCACGGGCCGGCTCGCTGCTGCCGGTGCGGGTGGCCGACGGGTCGGTGGGCCTGGAGGCGTGGGCCCCGGCGCGGGGCCGCACGGGCGGCGGGTTGGTGATCCGGGACCCGGGGCCGGGCTTCGAGCCGGGCGAGGTGGAACGGTACGTGGTGCGGTGGGACGGGGACGCGGTGGTGGTGGAGGACGAGGCCGGGGAGCGGGTGGAGGGGGTGGTGCTGCGGGGGCTTTGAGGGGCCTGCGGGTGGAGCGGCGCTGGCGTCGGGGCAGCCGGTAGCCGCCGGCGGGGGCGGGCGGGGAGGAGTTGCGGCCGGGGGCCGAGGCCGGGGGCCGAGGCCTGCGCCGGGGGCCGAGGCCAGGGCCGGAGGCCGAGGCCAGGGCCGGGGGCCAGGGCCGAGGCCTGCGCCGGGGGCCGAGGCCAGGGCCGGGGGCCGAGGCCAGGGCCGGGGGCCGAGGCCGGGGCCGGGTACCAGGGCTTAGGCCTGCGCCGGGGGCCGAAGCCGGGGTCGGGGCCGAGGGCCGGGCAGGTGCCCGGACCGGGACTGGGGCCGGGCTAAGCCGTGCGGGTGCTCACGTGTAGCGGCCTTCGAACCACGCGGCGGCGGCCTGCGTGTGGAGCGGGAACGCCAGGGGCTCCGGGCTGCGCAGGACGTGCCAGCCGGTGGTTTCGTCCGTCGGGGCCGACGGCGGGAGGGAGGCGGCGGGGCGGACGGGCAGCAGGCCGAAGACGAGCAGGTGGCCGGCCGGTGAGCTCAGGGTGTCGGCGAGGGCGACCTCGGACGCCGGGGCGTAGATGCCGGTCTCCTCGCGGAGTTCGCGGACGACCGACTCGCGCCAGTCCTCGCCGAAGTCCATGAATCCGCCGGGCAGGGCGATGCCGCCGCGAGCGGGCTCGATGGTGCGGGTGATGACTACCAGGCCGGTGCCGAGCTCGTCCTCGACGGGGAGCAGGGCGACGGCGACCGGGAGGGGGTTGCGGTAGGCGACCGCTCCGCACGAGGGGCAGGTACGGGGCCAGTCGGCCGTATCGAACAGGGCCCCACAGGCGGAGCAGTGCGAGTCCTTCAGGTGCGCCGGCATGCGGCGATGGTATGCCAAGGGGTATGCAGATGGCCGTCGTTGCGGGATGGGTGAGCGTGCTGGGAGTCCTGGCGGCGGTTACGCCGGGGGCGATGGCCGCACCGGGCAATCCCGGGACAGTGGCGCCCGCGTCGGTGGGCAGTCCTCCTGGCGTGCTCGGCACACCGGGAGCGGTGACCGCGCCAGGGGTCGCGGGCAGTTCCAGGGTGGGCACGCCCGGAGCGGTGACCGCGCCCGGAGCGGTGACCGCGCCAGGGGCGGCGGTCACGCCAGGGGCGGCGGTCACGCCCGGCGGTCCCGGCTCGGTGACCGCAGCCGGGTTGGCGGGCAGTCCCAGAGTGGTGGGCAGTTCCGAGGTAGTGGGCACGCCGGGAGCCGGGGCATCGCCAGGGTCGGTGGCCGCTCCCGGCGGTCTCGGGTCGGTGACCGCAGCCGGGTTGGCGGGCAGTCCCAGGGGGGTGGGCAGTTCTGAGGTAGTGGTAGTCCCGCCTCGGGTCGGCCTCGCGGGGCGGGGCGCGGGGTTCGTTGTGGTGGCTGAGGTGGATGCGACCATCGGGCAGGAGATGCGGTACGCCACGTCGCGGAATTTCACCGGGGCGGTCGTGGACGGCTATGACGAGCCCGTCTGTCTGCTCGCCCGGCCCGCCGCCGAGGCGTTGCGGCGGGCGCAGCGGGAGGCTTTGCGTGGTGGGTATTCGCTGCTGGTGTACGACTGCTACCGGCCGCAGCGGGCCGTCGACCGGTTCGTGCGGTGGGCCCGGGACGGGGCGGATCAGCGGACCAAGGCGGAGTTCTATCCGGAGGTGGCCAAGGAACGGCTGATCCCGGAGGGATACATCGCCGAGAGGTCCGGGCACAGCCGTGGCAGCACCGTCGACGTGACCTTGACGCAGGTGGGCCGGGGGCCGCTCGACATGGGGACGCCCTTCGACTTCTTCGATCCGCTCGCGCACACCGACAGTCCTCGGGTGACGGGCTCGGCCCGCGAGCACCGGAAGCTGCTGGGGCGGCTGCTCGGCGCGCAGGGGTTCGTGAACCTGCCCCAGGAGTGGTGGCATTTCACGTACGCACCGGAGGCGTTCCCGGACGCGTATTTCGATTTTCCCGTCTCTGTCGCCTCCGTTCACCGCTGAGTACCGTGCCCGCATGACATTCAGTTCGTACGAGGAGTTCTGGCCCTACTACGTCGCCATGCACTCCCGCGCCGCCACCCGCTGGATCCATCTCACCGGCACCCTTTCCGGCCTCGCTCTCACCGTGTACGGGCTGGCGCGCGGCCGGAAGCGCTATCTCGCCGCGCTCCCCCTGATCGGCTACGGGACTGCGTGGCCGGCGCACTTCCTGATCGAGCGGAACAACCCCGCCAGCTTCGGAAATCCGGGGTGGTCGCTGCGCGGGGACGCGCAGATGATCCGGATGATGCTGGCCGGTCGGGACGCCGAGCTCGGCGAGATCGCGCGGAAGTGGCTCGCCGAGAACCCGTGCGAGGAGTGCGTTCCCGGGGGTGCGCTCCCGCTCGTTCCCTGACAGACTCCTGACGGTTCGTCAGATGTCGGTTTCGGGAGGGGTCTTGGAACGCACACGCACACCCGTGGTCAGCGGGTGGTTCACCGGGGACGATGCGGACGGCGGGTTCCGTCTGCTCGGCACCAGGTGCTCCGCCTGCGCCGCCGTGTTCTTCCCGCGCGAGG
This sequence comes from Streptomyces sp. GL_148, assembly GCF_057834205.1. Classification (NCBI taxonomy): domain Bacteria; kingdom Bacillati; phylum Actinomycetota; class Actinomycetes; order Kitasatosporales; family Streptomycetaceae; genus Streptomyces; species Streptomyces sp. GL_148. Next base: position 1,380,460 of record NZ_CM174396.1, read on the forward strand.
ACGCGTACTGCCGCAATCCGCACTGCCCGGGCGGCGGCGAGCTCGCCGAGACCCCACTCTCCCCGCGCGGCCGGGTCTGGTCCTACACGGACGGGCGGTACCGGCCGCCCGCGCCGTACGTGTCCGACCCCGACGTGCCCTGGACCCCGTACACCCTGGTCGCCGTGGAGCTGGAGGCCGAGGGGATGGTCGTGCTCGGGCAGACGGTGCCCGGGGTGGGCGTCGGTGATCTGGCGGTCGGGATGGAGGTCGAGGTGGTCGGCGGCGTGCTGAACGTGGACCCCGACGGCCCGGACGGCCCGGACGGGACCGCCTGGACCACGTGGCAGTTCCGGCCCGTGGGGGTGGTGGCCGGATGAGCGCCGCCGTCGCCGATATCGCCGTCCTCGGGGCCGGGATGCATCCGTGGGGCAAGTGGGGCCGCAGCTTCGTCGAGTACGGGCGGGCCGCCGCGCGGGCCGCGCTCGCCGACGCCGGGCTGGACTGGACCGACGTGCAGTCCATCGTGGGGGCCGACACCGTGCGGTCGGGCTACCCCGGCTACGTGGCCGGAGCCACCTTCGCGCAGGCGCTGGGCTGGCAGGGTGCCCGCGTGACCAGCGTGTACGCGGCCTGCGCGTCCGGCGCCCAGGCCATCGGCGCGGCCCGGGCGCAGATCCTGGCCGGGCTCGCCGACGTGGTGCTGGTGGTCGGGGCGGACGCCGCCCCGAAGGGGTTCTTCGCGCCTGTGGGCGGGGACCGGCCGGACGACCCGGACTGGCTGCGCTTCCGGGTCCTGGGGGCCACGAACCCGGCGTACTTCGCGCTGTACGCCCGGCGCCGCATGGCCCTCTACGGGGACACCGGTGAGGACTTCGCGCAGGTCAAGGTGAAGAACGCGGCGGCCGGGCTGCTGAACCCGAACGCCCGCTACCGCAAGGCCGTGACGGCCGAGGAGGTGGCCGCATCGGCGATCGTCGCCGATCCCCTGCGGCTGCTCGACATCTGCGCCACCTCCGACGGGGGCGCGGCCCTGGTGCTGAGCAGCATGGATTTCGCGCGCTCGCGGGGCGCCCTGGACCCGGTGCGGATCCGGGCCGTGTCCACGGTGACGCCCACCTATCCCCGTACCGTCCTGGACCTGCCGGACATCGCCACCGACTCGGTGACGGCCGTGGCGGCGACGCCCGGCTCCTTCCGGGCCTCGATCGCGCGGGCCGCGTACGAGGAGGCGGGGCTCGGGCCGGACGACCTCTCGCTCGCCGAGGTCTACGACCTGTCCACCGCGCTGGAGCTGGAGTGGTACGAGGACATCGGCCTGTGCGGGGAGGGCGAGGGGGCCAAGCTGGTGCGGGAGGGCGCGACCGCGCTCGGCGGGCGGATCCCCGTCAACACCAGTGGCGGGCTGGCGTCGTTCGGGGAGGCCGTGCCGGCGCAGGCCATCGCCCAGGTGTGCGAGCTGACCTGGCAGCTCCGGGGCACGGCCGGGGAGCGGCAGGTGGCGGGGGCGCGGGCCGGAATCACCGCGAACCAGGGGCTGTTCGGGCACGGTTCGGCGGTCGTCGCCGTGCGCTAGGCGGGGCCGCTCAGTGCCTGGTGGGCCGCTGAACAGCGGCTGCTGTCCGAATGCTTGACGGCCCCCAGTGGCGGGTTCACACTCTCTCCACGGTCCCGCGCCGCGACCGGGCCCCCTGATCCCCCCATGAGAGCTGCGGCCCGTACCCCAGTCGGCGGGGGTACGGGCCGCCTCCATGTCTCGGTCCGGGCCGGGCCGGGCCTTCGGATCAGGCCGGGTCGCGGTCCCCCGTCGTCAGGCTCCGGCGGCGGGCCCTGGCCAGGGTCATCGCGTGCTCCACGACCCCCACCAGGACGTCCTTCACCGACTCCCGGTCGCGTGCGTCGCACAGCAGCACCGGTACCTCGGGAGTGAGGTCCAGGGCTTCCCGTACGGCCACCACGGGGTGCTGGTCGGCTCCGTCGAAGCAGTTCACGGCGACGAGGAAGGGGATCTCGCGCCGTTCGAAGTAGTCGATGGCGGCGAAGCAGTCGGAGAGCCGTCGGGTGTCCGCGAGGACGACGGCGCCGAGCGAGCCCTGGGCCAGCTCGTCCCACAGGAACCAGAAGCGGTTCTGTCCGGGGGTGCCGAACAGGTACAGCACCAGGTCTTCGCGCAGGGTGATGCGCCCGAAGTCCATGGCCACCGTGGTGGTGTTCTTGCCCTCCACTCCCCCGGTGTCGTCGATGCCGCGGCCCGGCTCGGAGAGTTGCTCCTCCGTCCGGAGCGGTCTGATCTCGCTCACCGCACTGACCAGGGTGGTCTTGCCCACCCCGAAACCGCCCGCGACCAGGATTTTCAGGGTCAGCGGCTCGACCGGCGTCACGGCATGCATGGCGCCGGTGCGGCTAGAGCGCCCGAAGGCCATCGATCACCTCACGCAGTATGGATTCGTCGGGCAGTTCGGCCGGGGGGACCGGCCGGGTCACGTGCACCAGTTCGTCGTCGACGAGGTCGCCGATCAGGACGCGTACGACCCCGACCGCGAGGTCGAGTTCGGCCGCGAGTTCCGCGACGGACTGCGGGCGTAGCAGGCAGAGCCCGAGGATGTCCGCGTGTTCCGGGGACAGGGTCGTGTCCCAGACCGGGTCGTCGGCCGCGGTTTCCGCGACCACCAGCGCGATCAGGTCGAGGCGGTGCTGTCCGGCGTGGCTGGTCCGGCCGCGGGTCATCGCGTACGGACGTACCACCGGACCCGCGTCGTCGTCGAACCACTGGTCGCCGGCGGCGTCGGAGGCGGCGTCGGGGATGTGGGCGGGGTGGTCCTGGCCTGGATCGCTCATGCCGTCCGACTCACCCTCCGGCTGGCAGCCCGGTGCGCGGGGCGGTCGCCAGGTGGTCACCGACCCGCTTGACCATGAGGGTCATCTCGTACGCGACCTGGCCGACGTCGGAGTCGGCGTCGGCGAGCACCGCCAGGCAGCTCCCGTCGCCGGCCGCCATGACGAAGAGGAACGCCTCGTCCAGCTCGACCACGGTCTGGCGGACCCTGCCGGAGTCGAAGTGGCGGCCGACCCCCTTGGCGAGGCTGTGGAAGCCGGAGGCCACGGCGGCCAGGTGCTCGCTGTCCTCCCGGGTGAGGTCCTTGGAGCTGCCGGTGGGCAGGCCGTCGCCGGAGAGGACCACGGCCTTGCGGATGCTGGCGACCCGGTCGACGAGCTCGTCGAGGAGCCAGTTGAGCGGGCCGGAGCCGCGGCCCCTGGTGTCGTTGCCGTTGCCGGACTGCGGTGCGGTCATCGACCGTCCCCTTCGTTCTCGCTTCCGGGACCGGTGGCGGCAGGGGTGCCGGCCTCGGTCACGGACTGGTGTGGTGCGTGCTGCTGCGCTTGCCGTGCCTGTGACTGCTGTGCCGGTGACTGCTGTGCCGCCTGTGACTGCTGTGTCTGGTCGGCCTGCTCCGCCTGCTGCCGCGCGTGGTGGTCGCGGCCCGCGGTCCAGCCGCGCTGGAGCGAGGACATGCGCCGGCGTACGTCCTCGGCGTCGCGGTCGGCCCCCGGATCGGCGGCGGCTTCGGCGGGGCCCGGGGAGGGGGCGTCCTTGAGCTGGGGCGCGAGGCTGGCCTGGCGGATCCGGCGGGGCAGGGTCGTGGCCGTGCCCGGGGGGGATGTCTCCCGGCCGGCACTGCCCGGGCCGGACGGGACCGGGCCGGACGGGACCGGGCCGGACGGGACCGAGGCAGAGTGCGTCGGTCCGGTCGGGGCCAGCGCCTCCTGGGCTGGGTCCGGGACAGCCGAGACCGGGCGGGGCTCCACACGCCGGCCGTGCTCGGCGACCAGGGTCGGGGTGGGCCGGCGGCGCGGGAGCGGGACGGCGCCCGGGGAGCGCGGGCCGTCGGGGCGGTTCGACTCCGCGCGGGCCGGCTCCAGCCGGACCGGGCCGGTGGGCGGCAGGGGCTCCCGCTCGCGGTCGCGGCGGTCACGGCTGCTGCGGTCGCGGCTGCGGTCGCGGTCCCGGTCGTGGCTCCGGTCGCGGTCGCGGAGGCCGTCCCGGCCCGCGTCGCGCTCGGTGAGCCGGGCGCCGCCCCGCTCGGCGGGGGCGTCGGCGGACCGGTCGCCCTTCCAGAGGCCCGCGCGGTCGCCGGAGCCGTCCGCGCCCCGCTCGCCCATACGGTCCGAGATGCGGTCGCCCTTGCGGGGGCCGCCCCGTTCGGTGTGCCGGTCCGTGTGCGGGCGGGCGCCCGGGCGCAGGCCGAGCAGGGAGTTGCGCGAGATGCCGTTCGGCGGGGTCTCGTCGTCGAGGGTGGCCATGGCGGGCCGGCCCTTGGCTCCGGAGACCCCAATGAGCCCGGTGGCTCCGACGGGGCCCGCGAGGCCGGTGGGGGCGTCCTCGGCGGCCGTGACGGGCTCGTCCAGCCCCAGCACGCCGATCGGGGCCTCCAGCTCGACGGGCCCGCGCAGTTCGGCGCCGGCCGGGAGCCGACGCCCGGCGGCGTTGCTCTCCGCGACGGCCCTCTGGCGGGTGGCGCCGACCGGCGCGCCGAGCGCCTTGCCGCCGTCCAGCCGGATGCCGGTGCCGTTGGTCTCGGGAGCTTCCGTCAGCAGGGCCACCGGGAGGAACACCACCGCGGTGGTGCCTCCGTAGGGGCTGATCTGGAGGCGGACCTTGACATCGCGCCGGTGCGCGAGCCGGCTGACGACGAACAGGCCGAGCCGGTCGGTGTCGGAGAGTTCGAACTCGGAGGTCTCGCTGAGCCGGAGGTTGGCGTCGAAGAGCGCCTCGGGGGTCATGCCGAGGCCGCGGTCGTGGATCTCCAGGGTGAAACCGTTGGCCACGCGCTCGCCGAGGACCTGGACCGCCGTGTGCGGCGGGGAGAAGACGGTGGCGTTCTCCAGGAGTTCGGCGATGAGGTGGGTGACGTCGGCGACGGCCGGGCCGGCGATGCCCAGGCGCGGCAGCCGGCGCACCTCGATGCGCTCGTAGTCCTCCACCTCGGCGACGGCCGCCCGTACGACGTCCATCAGCTGGATGGGCTTGCGCCACTGGCGGGAGGGCGCCGCGCCGGAGAGGATCACCAGGCCCTCGGCGTGGCGGCGCATGCGGGTGGTCATGTGGTCGAGGCGGAAGAGGTCGGCGAGCTCCTCGGTGTCCTCGGTGCGCCGCTCCATGGTGTCGAGCAGGGTGAGCTGGCGGTGCAGCAGCACCTGGTTGCGGCGGGCCAGGTTGACGAACACTTCGGAAACACCGCGACGGAGCTCGGCCTGCTTGACCGCGGCCTCGATGGCCGCGCGCTGGAGGGAGTTGAGGGCCTGACCGACCTGGCCGACCTCGTCCTTCTCGTACTCCAGGCGGGGGGCCTCGGTCTCCACGTCCACGTGCTCGCCCGCGGCGAGGCGGCGCATCACGCCGGGGAGGCGGATGCCGGAGACCTCGTGGGCTTCCTTGCGGAGCCGGGACAGGTCGCGGATCAGGTCGCGGCCGATGCGCATCGACAGGACGAGGGAGACGATGAGGGCGATGAACCCGAGCACTCCGGCGAGGGCGGCCTGGATCAGGACGTCCATGGCGACGGGTTCGACGCGCTTCTGGTAGCGGTCGCCCGCGCCGGTGCCCATGACGGCGAGGTCTTCGAGCACCTTGCCGGAGGCCGCGTCCCACGCGGCGGCGGTCACGTTGCGCGGGCTGTGGGTCGGGCCCTGGACGAGGAATCGTTCCTCTGCCTCGCGCAGGGAGCGGCTCTCCGGGTTGTTCCAGTACTGCTCGAACTGCTCCCGGTCGGCGGCCGGGAGGATCGCGAGGTTGAACTCGTAGAGCAGCTTGCGGTTCGCCACGTAGTCGGAGACGTGCCGGATGTCCGCCTGGCTGACGTTGCGGGCGGCGAGGGCCCCGGCGATCAGGGCGTCCTCGCGCGAGAGCGTCTCGCGGGCGCGGGTGATGCCGACGAGGGCGCGGCCCTGCTTGTCCATCTCCACGTCCTGGAGCGCGTGGAGGTTCATGAGGAACTCGTAGCAGGGGTCCACGAGCCGGTTGTAGAGCTCCAGCGCCTGGTTGGTGTCGAGGGAGCCCCCGTCCACCGCGCCGCGCAGCGCTCCGATGCTGCGGAAGGCTTCGAGGATGGAGCTCAGGTGCTGGGCGGAGTCCGGGTCGAGTTCGTCGGCGACCTCGGGGTCCTTGGCGTCGGCGGAGATCCTCTCGACCGCCTCGTCCGTGGCCGCACGGCTCTTGAGCAGCTCGGTGTTGGCGGTGGCGGCGCGCGGGTCGCCGATGACCACGAGGGTCTGGCGGCGCTCCTTCTGGATGACGCGGACGACGTCCTCCACGGGGTAGCCGACCTTGTCGATGACGTAGGCGACACCGAGCAGTTGGACGGCCTGCCGGCCGGTGATCACCGTTGCGAAGCCCCAGAGGGCGGTCAGGGAGATGAGCGGCACAAGGAGCAACGCCACGATCTTCCGGCGGATGGACTTCCCGCGAAAGCGCATGGCCTCCCCAGCCTCCCCAGCTCAACCCCGTTACCGGGGGTTGGTGTTCCGTCATTTAAACGGCGTGAGCCTACTACTGCCACAGCGAACCTTCGAAGGCCTGTCCGGACGTTTTCGGCCTGAGGCCTGGGCGAAGATCACGAGTTGTCCGATAGTTCCCGTGAAGTGCGGCCCGATATGTGGCAGATGACACTTGGTGGGGCCTCGGTTCCCGTAGCGGAATGGATGGCTGGAATTCTTCGTTCCGCGATACTTCCGGGCGCCCGGTGCGTCCGGGATCCGGGAATCTATCGGCCCCTCCGCGCGTCTACCTGTTCGGGGCGGGCATGAGCGGCCGCGTGGAGGGGAGGGAGCCGACCATGGCGAAGAGGTACGAGGGCTACGAGGGCCACGACGACGCGGACGGCGCTGCGGGGCCCGGGGCGCCGCGGGGACGGGCCCTGTGGGTGGACCAGCCGGCGGGGCGCAGGCGCATGCCGGACCCGGTGCGGAGATCCGCCGTGCGGGCGGTGCTGATCGTCGCGGTGACGCTGACGGACGCGACGATCGCCTTCTTCCTGACGGTCACCGGCTCCTGGCTGGCGCTTCCGCTGTCGCTGTGCGCGATAGCGGGGGTGGTCGTGGCCACGTGGGGCGTGCTCGACGTGCTGATCACCCGGCAGACGTGGAACCAGCGCTACGGGGTGCTCTCGGAGCCCAGCAGTACGGCGCGGGGCCGGCGGCGCGAGCGGCGCAAGGCGCGCCGGGAGGCCCGCTCGGCGCCTCCCCTGCCGCCCCGCATACCCGTGCGCGGCGAGGCGACCGGCATCTGGCCGCCGCAGACGGGCACGGGGCGGGGCTGAGGCGGGCCGCCGACGGCCTAGCTCCGCCGGTACATGCGGGTCGCCGTGATCTCTCCGTGGATCGTCTCCCCGTCCGCGAACTGCTGGGGCAGGCCCGGGCGCAGGTGTTCCTCGACGCTGATGTATTTGAGCCCCGCGCGCAGGTCGGCGTCGTTGCGCAGCCGGATGACCAGCGGGAACTCGGCGAGGGCCGTGGTGTCGAACAGGCCCGTGGTGTACAGCAGCTGGACGCCGAGGGCGTCCGAGACGGCCCGCTGGAGCTCCAGCAGGTACGTGGCGTTCGCGCGCCCGATCGGGTTGTCGAGGAAGAGCGTGCCCGCGTGCCGGTGCTTGTCGCGGCCCCGGTCGTTGCTGCGCAGCGCCGCCATCGTGCAGTACAGCGCGATCGCGGCGGTGAGCAGCTGGCCGCCGGAGAACACGTCGCCCATCTGGCCGACCGGGACCCGCTCGGCGCGCAGCACCGCGTCGGGCTTGAGGATCTCCACCGCGATGCCCTTGGGCTCCAGGGCCGCGGAGACCCCGTGCAGCAGCAGCGACATGCCGTCCCGGCGGCCTTCGCCGAAGGTCGCGGTGCTGTTCTTCTTCAGGGCGCCGCGGGTCGCCTCGTCGATGACCTCGCCGAGCCGCTCGGTGAGGGTGGCCTGGTCGGGCTCCTCGAAGCGGATGCGCAGGAACTCCTGGCCCGACCACTCGCCCAGTCCCTCGGGGAGCTGGGAGAGCCGCTGGGCGGAGCGCAGGGTGGCCAGGGCCGACTCCACGAGGCCGCGCAGCCGGTCCACGATGCTGTCCCGGTTGCGCTCCAGCTGCGCCAGCTCGTCGGTGAGGACGCGCAGCCGGGGGGCGAAGGCCACGGCCCAGGCCGCGGCGTGCTCGGGCAGGGCGGAGGCGGGCAGTTCGCGGATCTGCTGGCGTGCGGGGGTGCGTACCTGCTCGTAGCGGTTGGCGTTGGCGTGCCGGACCAGGATGTCGCTCGCCTCGCGGACGGCGGCCTCGGCGGCCGACAGGTCGGCGGCGCAGGCCCGTAGCGAGCGGCGGGCCTCGGTGGCCGACTGGCGGGCCTCCTCCAGGCTGCCGGGGTGGGCCACCGGCTCCTGCTCGTCCTCCGGGTGGGTGTGGTCGCGCAGGAGGTCCCGGAGCATGGCCGCGGTCTCGTCGAAACCGCCCGCGCCCTCCTCGGCGGTGCGGTGGGCGCGCAGCAGGTCGGCGTGGGCCGCGCGGGCGGACTCCACGGCGGCGGTGTGGGCGGCGAGTTGGGCGGTGGCCGTGCGGAGCCTGGCCTGGGCCTCCTCGACGTTGTCGGGGATCAGCTCCTCGGGCAGCTCGGTGTGTGCTCCGCCCTCGGCGGGGGCGTGCCGTTCGGCCTCGCCGCGCAGCCGCCCGAGCTGCTCGCTCGCGGTGGACGCGCGGGTCTCCAGCATCTGTACGAGGGCTTCGGCGCGGGCTGAAGCGGCCTGCCGGGAGGGGCCGTCGGCTCCGTCGGTGCCTTCGAGGAGCTGGGCGGCGCGGGTACGGACCTTGTTGGTGAGGCGGTCCAGTTCGGCGAGGGCCACGGACTCGTCGCTCTCGGCGCGGGCCTGTTCGGAGCGCAGGTCGGCGCCGACGCCGACCTTCTCGTAGAGCTGGGAGGCGGCGCGGTAGGCCTCGCGCAGTGCCGGGAGCGGCGCCTTGGCCGTGCCGTCGCCCTCGGGCAGCGGATCGGGTGCCCCGGCGATCTCGGCGCGCTCGGCGCGCAGGGCGCGGGCGGTGCGGCGGGCGTCGTCGGCGGCGCGCTGGGCGGCGCGGCGGTCCTCGTCGGCGGCGCGTGCCCGGTCGAGGCAGACCTCGGCGCGGGCCTCGGACTCGGCGGCGTCGTCGGCGAGTTCGCGCAGTTTGGTCTGCCAGCCGGCGCGTTCGCGCAGCCGGTACGCGAGACCGGCGAGGGCGTCCGCGACGCGGCGGGCGCGTTGGGCGGTGTCCTGGCGCTCGTCGCGGACACGGGCGGCGTCGGCGGCGGCCTCGTCGGCCTCGGCGCGTACCGTACGGGCCTCCGCGAGCTCGGCGTCGGTCTCCTCGGCGAAGCCGCGGGCGGCGGCCGCCTGCTCCGCGAGCTCGGCGAGGCGGCCGGGCGGGCAGCCGGTGCGCCAGGACAGCAGCCGGGCGGCGAGCTCGCGGTCGCCGGAGAGGCGGGCGGCGAGCTCGCGGATCTCGGTGTCGCGGGCGGTGGCGCGGGCGCGCAGCGCCTGGCGCTCCTCGTCGGCGGCGTGCTCGTCGTGCATGGCCGGGTTCGGCGGGACGATGAAGATGCCGGACCCGGCGGCGTCCCCGGCCGGGGGAACCGGCGCCAGCAGGGCGGCGGCGGTGCCGACGGCGACGGTGGAGCGGGGCAGCAGAGCGGCGCCGGAGAGGACCTCGCGGGCCCTGGAGTGGGTGTCGGGGTCGGTGATGACCACGCCGTCGACGAGTTCGGGGCGGGCGGCGAGGACGGCGGCGTGGTCGGCCGGGTCCACGGACTGGGCGAGGTAGCGCCAGCCGGGGAGGGCCGGGATGCCGTGTTCGCCGAGGAACTCGACGGTGGCGAGGACGTCGGGGCCGGGCGGCAGCAGGCCGCCGTCGCCGAGGGCGCCGAGGATGCGGGAGTCGTCGGCGGCGGCGGTGCGCAGGTCGAAGAGCTGGCGTTCGGCGGTCGCGACTCCACGGGTCAGCAGTTCGCGCAGCTCGTCGGCGCCCCGGTCGAGGTCGGCGACCGTGAGGCCGGCGGCCTCGGTGCCGGTCGGGGCGGGGGACCCTGCGGAGCCCCGGGGGTCATCGCCCGTCCCGGTCGCTCCCCGGGCGTCCGGGAGGCCCAGGAGGGCGGCCAGGCGCGGGGCCCCGGCGAGGGACTCGGCGGCCCGGTGCTCGGCGTCGTGGGCCGCCTCGGCCGCGTCGGCGGCGTCCGCCGCGCGGGCGGCGGTGAGTTCCGCGCGGGATTCCGCCGCGGCGGCCTCGCGGGCGGCCTCGGCGGCTGCGCGGGAGGCCTCGCGGGACTCGTCCCAGGCGGCCACGGCCGTCTTCTCCGCGTCGGCGGCGGCCAGGGCGGCGCGCGCCGGGTCGGCGTCGGGGGCGGAGTCGTCGAGCCAGCCGGCCCGGACGGCCTCGGCGGTCTCCTGCTGGACCTCGGCGAGGCGGGCGCGCAGGTGCTCGGCCTCGCTGCGGGCCCGCTGGGCGGCCGTGGCGGCGGCGGTGGCGGCGCGGTGGGAGGCCTCGCCGGTCTCCTGGAGGACGGCGGAGCGCTCCTCCTCCTCGTTGGCGGCGCGCTCGCCCTGCTCGGCGGCGGCGTGCAGGGCCCGTACGAGCTCGGTGGCGGCGGTGGCCCGGGCGGCGAGCGCCGGGGCGGCGTCCCGCTCGGCTTCCAGGATCGCGACGGCGACCCGGGCGGAGCGGTCGGCGGCGGAGCGGTGGCGCAGCACGTGCTCGGCGGCCTGCCAGGCGGAGTGCAGGGTGCGGGCTTCGAGGAGTTCGCGGCGCTGCGCGGCGGCGGCCTTGTCGGCGACGGTCAGGGCCAGCGAGGCGTGCCGGTAGGCGAGTTCGGCCGAGACGGCGTCGCTGCGGGCGCGCGCGGATTCGGCGGCGGTGACCTGGTGGGCGGCGCCGGTGACGCGCTGCGCGAGGTCGGCGGCGCGGCCGCGCTCCTCGCCGGCGCGGGCGGACAGGCGCCGGACGAGGGTGCGCGTACGGCGTTCTGCGCCGGCGTGGACGTCGCGCAGCCGGGAACGGGCCGCGGCGGCCTCGACGATCTTGGTGAGGAGGTCGACGGAGCCCGCGGTGAAGTCCCGTTCGGCCATCAGCTCGGCGCGGCGGCCGAGCTTGTTGCCGAAGCCGTGGACGAGGTCGGCGAGGCCGTCCGTGTCCCGGGTGTCGGTGACGGCGCGCAGCAGCAGATCGGTGAAGTCGGAGTCCTTCTTGACCGCGAAGAGGCCGGCGGCCTCACCCTCGTCGGCGTTCATCTCGCGCTGGTAGCGGAAGAGTTCGGGGTCGAGGCCGACCTCGGTGAGGTGCTCGTTCCAGCGGTCGTGGATCTCCTCGAAGTACACCTCCAGGTGCGGGTACGCCTTGCCGGCTTCGGTCAGGGCGTCGCGGAAGCCCTTCATGGTGCGGCGCCGGCCCTGGGCGCCGGAGGCGCCTTCCACGGGCGGACGCACCGAAGTGGCCTCGGCCACCGGAAGGTTGTCCAGGCTGAGGCCCGGTCCGGGGCGGAAGGAGTACCAGGCCTCGGCGAACTTGCGCGGGTCGTTGGAGACTTGGCGGCCGCGCCATTCGCTGACCTTGCCGACGACCACGCACTCGCCGGTCTGGGTGTGCTGCCATTCCAGCGCCACGTGTCCGCAGTCGTCGGCCAGCAGGAACTTGCGCAGGACGCCGGAGCTCGCGCCGCCGAGGGTGTTGCGGTGGCCGGGCAGCATCACCGAGAAGATCAGCTTGAGCAGGACGGACTTGCCGCCGCCGTTCTCCAGGAAGAGCACGCCGGCGGGCGCGGGGCGGCGGGGCGGGCCGGTGGGCTCGTCCTCGAAGAACTCCGCCTGGGCGGGCGCCGGGTGGGGCACCGGCTCGCCGACTCCGCGCAGGTCGAGCACGGTGTCGGCGTAGCGCGCGCCGGCGGGCCCGATGGAGTAGAGGCGGATCCGGGACAGCTCGTACATGGCGGCGGACTCTCGTGGTCTTTCGTAGGTCGTACGGGGACGGGTGGCGGGCGGCCGGGTGGCCCGGGCGGGTGGGGTGGCTCAGGCGTGGAAGGGCAGGCCCGCGTCGGCGGCGAGCTCCAGGTCGTCGCCCTCGGGCGGCGGCAGCAGGCTGGCGGAGCCGTCGCTGACGGGGACCACGCCCAGGTCGAGGAGCTCTGCCATGGCCGCGCTGCCCGCCATGTCGCGGACCTGGAGCTGGTAGCGGGGGGTGGTGCGGTACGTGCCTCCGGCGTCGTCCCCGGTGCGCTGGAGGAAGCCGGAGTCGGTGAGGAAGGCGGCGGCCTTGCCGACGATGCCGGTGGTCGAACCGGCCAGCCGGCGGGCGTCCTTGGTGGCGCCGGTCGCACTGCGGCGGGTGTAGACCCGCCAGGCGGCCTCCAGGCCGGGGGCGTCAGAGGCCGGGTCGGTGTTCTCGCCGAGTTCCTCGGCGCGCTCCTCCAGGCGGCGGCAGGTCTGCCGGACGAAGGCGTCGACGCCGTTGACGGTGATCCGGCCGATGTAGCCGTCGTCGGCGAGGTCCTCGGGGCGGGGGAAGGCCAGGGCCGCCACGGCGAGGTGGGCGAGGCCGTGCAGGAAGCGGTCCGCGGAGTCGGCGGTGGTGCGGCGTGCGTAGTCGCCCATGCGGACGGCGAAGACGGAGTCCTCACCGGCGGCCACGGCCATGCCTGCGCGGGGGGACACCTCCAGGACGACGAGGCCGAGGCCGGTGGCGACGGCGTCGGCGAGCCGGGCGAAGGCGGGGTCCTCGCGGTAGCGGCGCAGCAGCTCGGCGTACTCGGCGTCGCGGGCGGGCAGCAGCTTGGGCTGGAGCCCGAACGCGACGAGCCGGGCCGCGTCTGCGGCGTCCGCCGGGGTCACGGGAGTGGGGCCGCCCGGTGTGGCCGGTGCCGGTGCCGTGGTCGTGGCCGGTGCCGAGGGTGAGGCCGACTGGGCGTCGGGCTCGCTCCACGCGGGGGGCTCGGCGTGGTGGTCGCTCACGGGTGGGTCTCCTCGGCGGTGCGGGTGCTGGTACTCGTGCTGGGGCTGGTGCGGGTGTGCCGGATGCGCGTGTGCCGGGCACCTGCGGTGTGCGGGACGGCGGCTCGCGTCCGGGCGTGCGCGGGTGGCCGTGCGGCGGCGGGGCCGGCCGGACCGTCGGCGGTGGCGGATCCGGTGGCCACCGCGACAGCGGCAGTGGCAGCGGGGCCCGCTGCGGGGGCGGTTCTTCCCCCACCCCGCCCCTTCCCGAAAGCAGGGGCAAGCCCCCACACCCCCGGGTGGGACCGCGCCACCAGGGGCTCCGCCCCGGTGACGGAGCCTGCGGGCCCGCCCGAGCCGACGACACCGCCACGCACGGGCGTGGGGCCCGACCCGGGGTGGGCGGCACGGCCGCGCGCGAGCGCGGGGCCCGACCCGAGGCGGGTGGGACGGCCGCGCGAGGGTGCGGGGCCCGTCAGTGCTCCCCCGCCGTGCGAGGGCGTAGGGACCGACCCGGGGCGCTCAGCCCAGCCGCGCGCGAGCGCGGGGTCCGACACGGGGTCGGCGGCACGGCCGGGCGCAGGCGCGGGGTCCGACCCGAGGGGGGTGGCACGGCCGCGCGAGGGTGCGGGGCCCGTCAGTGCTCCCCCGGCGGGGGAGGGCGCGGGGTCCGGCCCCGGGTGGGTGGGACGGCCTGGCGTGGGGGCCGGGGGGTGGGGTGGGGTCATGCCGCCTCCGTGCGGTCCGCCGTCATGGCTGCCGCGTCCAGGAGGGCGGTGCCGACGATCAGGTCCGCGCCGCCGAATTCGGGGTCCTCGAGTTCCGTGCCGTCGTCGACCGCGAAGAGGAGCCGCTCCTCGCCCTGGCGGTACGCCGTGCCCACCGCCGGGCTCGCCGCGTGGACCGCCAGCAGGGCGACCAGGTAGGGGAGGTCGGGGTCGGAGCGGCGGGCCTCCGCCAGGAGGCCGGACAGGCGGCGCGGGGCGTCGTGCGGGAGTTCCAGGAGGGCCATCGCGGCGGCGAGCTGCTCCTCGCTGAAGCGGCTGTCGTCCGGGGTGGCGATCAGGTCCGGCTCCGGCATCTCCACACCGAGGTGTTCGCGCTCCACCGGTGGGGTCAGCAGGATCTCCACCAGGTCCGCGACGCGGACGGAGACGGGGGTGCGCAGGCCGGCGCCCGACGCGAAGAAGGCGTCCGTGACCCGGATGGCCTGCGCGACCGGGAGCGGCAGCGTGGGGGCTACCAGCTGCCCGTACAGGTCGATCCCGGAGCGCCGGGCGGGGGCCGCGAAGGCCTGGCGGTCCTGTTCGGCGCGGAAGAGCGGTCCGGCGTCGAGCAGCCGGGACTGGAGCTGGGTGTGACGGCGGATGCAGTCCTTGACGATGTCGACCAGTTCGGCGGCGCGGCGCTTGTTGTCCGGCTCCTCCGCCTCGTCGCGGGCCTTGCGGATGTTGGTCAGGATCGCGTTCTCGTGGCGGTAGCGGTCGGCGACGTGGTCCAGGGCCTCCGCGATCATGTCGGGGACGGTCACCAGCCAGTCCACGGCCCGCACGTTGCGCCGGGTCGCGTCGAGCGTGCGGCGCAGGGTCTCGGCGTACTGGACGGTGCGGTAGCGGGCCTGTTCGGCGGCGAGCTGGGCGTCGGCGAGGCGGCCCCGGCTGATCAGGACCTCCAGCTTGACCTCGGCGGCGATCTGCGCGCTGGTGACGTCCGTGTCGAGGGCGCCGACCAGGACGTTGACGGCCTCGTCCGTGGTGCGCAGGTACACCGCGCCGCCGTAGCCCGGGACTTCCTCGATGAGCTTGAAGTCGTAGTCGCGGCGGACGTACACCCCGTCCGGGCCGAACGTGCCGTAGATCGCGCGGAATCCGCGGTCGACGCTGCCGACGTTGATCAGGTTCTCCAGCACCCAGCGGGCCACCCGCTCGTGCTCGGCCGCGGGGCGCGCAGGTGCCTGGGCGGCGACGCGCGGCAGCAGGCGGGCCACTATCTGCTCGTGGTCCGCGCCGGTGTCGAAGTCCATGTTGAGCGTGACCAGGTCGATCGCGGCGAGCGCGACCTCCGCCATCGCGTAGACCCCGTACTCACCGGCCAGATTGGCCTTGCGTACGTCGAGGTCGTGCAGCGGGGCGGTGCAGGCGAGCGCGCGCAGCCGCCGGGCCAGGCCCTCGTCGGCGGCCGGGCCCGACGCCGGGGAGGGAAGGGTCTTCGCCGGGGCAGGGAGAGTCACGGGCAAAGACTAGGCGCTGACCCTGACAACAGCCCAAACGGGATGGTTCGCCCGATCCTCCCGCCGTCGGCGAGAGCGCGGCCCGCACCCTGTTCTACGCTCACCGCATGGCTTCCATGATCACGCCGGACACCCCGGCGCCCGGCCCGGTGATCGATCTCAACGCCGACCTCGGCGAAGGCTTCGGGCGGTGGACGCTGACCGACGACGAGGCCCTGCTGTCCGTCGTCACGAGCGCCAACGTCGCCTGCGGCTTCCACGCCGGCGACCCGTCCATCATGCGGCGCGTCTGCGAGCTGGCGGCCGCGCGCGGGGTGCGGATCGGCGCGCAGGTCTCGTACCGGGACCTGGCGGGCTTCGGCCGCCGTTCCATGGACGTGCCGGCCGGTGAGCTGGCCGACGAGGTGGCCTACCAGATCGGGGCGCTGGAGGTCTTCGCGCGGGCGGCCGGTTCCCGGGTGTCGTACGTGAAACCGCACGGCGCGCTCTACAACCGCACCGTGCACGACGCGGGCCAGGCCGCCGCCGTGGTGGCCGGCGTGCTGCTCGCGGCCGGTCCCGGCGGACTCCCGGTGCTCGGGCTGCCCGGTTCCCTGCTGCTCGACGCCGCCGGGCGGGCCGGGCTGCCGGCCGTCCCGGAGGCCTTCGCCGACCGCGCCTACACCCCTGCGGGCACGCTCGTACCGCGAGGCGAGCCGGGCGCCGTGGTCCACGACCCGGACGCGGTGGTGGCCCGCGCGGTGGACATGGCCGCCGGGCACGCGGTGACGGCCGCGGACGGCTCCCGGATCCCGGTGGCCGCCCGGTCCCTGTGCCTGCACGGCGACACCCCCGGGGCGGCGGGCCTGGCCCTGCGCGTGCGCGGGGCGCTGGATGGGGCCGGGGTCCGGGTGGAGGCCTTCGCGTGAGGGCCCTGGAGGCCGGCGCCGGGGCGCTGCTGTTGGAGGTGGACTCCACCGAGGAGGTGGCCGCGCTCCACGCGGAGCTGCTGCGCCGCCGGGACGCGGGCGAGCTGGGCGGCGTACGGGACATCGTGCCCGCGGCCCGGACCGTCCTGCTGGACGGGGTACGGGAGCCGCGCGCCCTCGCGGCCCGGATCGCACGCTGGCGGGTCGCCCCCCTGGCGCCGGCCGACGGGCCGCCCCCGGTGACGGTCGCGGTGCGCTACGACGGCCCGGACCTCGCGGAGGTGGCCGCACGGTGGGAGGTGTCCCCCGAGGAGGTGCCCGGCATCGTCGGCGCGATCACCTTCCGGGTGGCCTTCTGCGGGTTCGCCCCGGGCTTCGGCTACCTGACGGGCCTGCCCGCCCGCCTCCACCTGCCCCGGCGCGCGACGCCCCGTACGGCGGTACCGGCGGGCTCGCTGGCCCTCGCGGGCGAGTACGCCGGGGTCTATCCGCGCTCCTCCCCCGGAGGCTGGCAGCTGATCGGGTCCACCGACGCGGTGCTGTGGGACCCGGCGCGCGAGCCGGCCGCGCTGTTCGCGCCGGGGGTACGGGTGCGGTTCGCCGCGGCGGAGGCGGAGCTGTGAGGGGGCTGGAGGTCGTACGGGCGGGCGCGCTGACCACCCTCCAGGACCTGGGCCGGCCCGGGTACGCCCACCTCGGTGTCCCCCGTTCGGGGGCCCTCGACGCGGGGGCGCACGCGCTGGCGAACCGGCTGCTGGGCAATCCGCCGGGGGCGGCCGTCCTGGAGACGACCCTGGACGGCGTGGGGCTGCGGGCGGTGGGCGGCCCGGTGACGGTGGCGGTCACGGGGGCGCCGTGTGCGGTACGGGCCTGCGGGCGCCCGGTGGCCTGGGGAGCCCCGGTATGGCTGCGCGCCGGGGCGGAGCTGGAGGTGGGCCGGGCGGAGTCGGGGGTGCGCGGCTACGTCGCGGTGCGGGGAGGTTTCGCGGTCGAGCCGGTGCTGGGCAGTCGCTCGACCGATCTGCTGTCGGGCCTCGGCCCGCCGGTCCTGTCGGCGGGGGCGCTGCTGCCGGTGGGCGAGCCCGGTCCGGATCCGGTGGCCGGGGCGGATGCCCCGGCGGCGCCGGGCCCGCCCCCGGAACTGGTGCTTCCGCTGCGGCTGGGGCCGCGGGCAGACTGGTTCACGGCGGAGTCGGTGACGGGGCGGCTGCTGCGGGCGACGTACCGGGTCTCGGCCGCTTCGAACCGCATCGGGCTGCGCACGGAGGGACCGCCGCTGGTCCGGGCCCGGGGTGGTGAGCTGCCGAGCGAGGGGATGGTGCTCGGCGCGGTCCAGGTTCCGCCGGACGGGCAGCCGGTGGTCTTCCTGGCCGACCACCCGGTGACCGGCGGCTATCCGGTCGTCGGCGTCGTCCCGCCGGGCCCCGCGCTCGACGCGGCGGCCCAGGCCCGGCCGGGGGTCCCCGTCCGGTTCGTACGGAGCCGCTGAGGTCCCGCGGGGCCTGTGAGCACCCGCGGTGCGCGGCCGATGAAACGCTTCGCGCGCCGGGTGCCAAGTACGGGTGAACGGGGCCGCAGGGGCCCCGCACACCGGGGAGGAAACGGGTGCGCAACCCATCACGGGAGGCCGGGCCACCGGATCTCACCACGCCCGAGGGGTTCGGCAGGTTCTACGAGGAGCACGTCGACGCGGTCCTCGGGTTCGTCACCCGCCGGACAGCCGATCCGCACGTGGCGGCGGACCTGACGGCGGACGTCTTCCTCGCGGCGATGGGGTCGGCCGGCGGCTACCGGCCCGATCGGGGCGTGCCGGTCGCCTGGCTGTTCGGCATCGCCCGCAACGTCCTGTCGGGCCACGCCCGTGGCCTGGCCCGCGAGAGCGGCGCACTGGCCCGGCTCAGCGGCCGCCGCCTCCTCGACGACGAGGACGTGGCCGCGCTGGAGGAGCGGATCGACGCGGAGCGGGCCTTCCGGGCCGTCGCCGAGCGGCACGCCGCCCTGTCCGAGCCGCTGCGCGCGGCGCTCGATCTGGTCGTCGTCGACGGCCTCACGCCGGCGGAGGCGGCGCAGGCCCTGGGCGTCACCACGACGACGGTCCGCGTCCGCCTGCACCGTGCCCGCCGCGCCCTGCGCGCCGCCGAACCCGCCCCGTTTCCCACCCCGGAACCGCACCTGGAGGTAGTCCGATGAGCAGCAGGCCCAACGCGTTCGAGGAGCGGCTCAAGGCCGAGCTCATGGCCATCGCCGCGGACCAGCCCCCCGCCGCCGCCCCTTCCCGGTCAACCGCCCGGCGCTACCGGATCCCGATCGGCCTCGGCGTGGTGGCGGCGGCGGTCGCGGGTCTGGTGGCCCTGCCGGTGCTCGGCGACGGCGGCGGTACGTCGCCCGCGTACGCCGTGTCCCGAAACGACGACGGCACCATCTCGGTTCACATCTACCACCCGGACGGGCTCGATGGGACGGTCCGCGAGCTGCGGGAGCTGGGGATCACGGTGGCGGTGGTGCCGCGCAAACCGTCGGAGCAGTGCCCGTCGAGCGTGGCCTACCCGCAGGGGCTCACTCCCGGGGAGGGCGGGGGCGAGTTCGCCGGCGCCCAGGACGAGTCCGCACAGATGATGATCACCCCGGAGACGGTGCCGCCGGGCCACACGCTGGTGGTGAGCACGCCCGTGGACGCCTCGGACATCCACCCGATCGGCTTCGGCGCCGTCGAGACGTCGAAGGTGCCGTCCTGCGTGCCCGTCTACGCCGACCCGGCCAAGGCCCCCAAGCGGACCCTGAGCCCGAAGGAGGCCGCGGTGCTCAAGGACAAGCAGCGGCTCGCACAGGAGGAACGGGAGAAGGAGGCCCGGACGGGCGGATCCGCCACGGCGAACCCGTCGCCGAGCTCTCCGCGCAAGCCGTAGCCCGACGGTCGGCAACCGACAGCGCGCCCCCGGTCCGTTCCTTGGACCGGGGGCGCGGTGCGTTCCGGAGGGGTGCGCGGCTACGCGGCTACACGGCCGACTCCGGGGCGATCCGGCTCCGGACCGCCGACTGGACGTCCTCTTCCTCCGCCGGGTCCGCCGCCAGGCGGCGCAGGCGCGGGGCCACTCGGGCGTCGGCCGTCTCCGCGTGGCGGGCGGCCACTTCGCGGGTCGTCTCCTCGCAGTCCCAGAGGCACTCGACGGCGAAGCCCGCAGCGAAGGAGGGGTCCGTAGCGGCCAGGGCGCGCGCGGCGCGGCCCCGCAGGTGGGAGGAGGACGTCTCGCGGTAGATGTGGCGCAGTACGGGCGCCGCGCAGCCGATGCGGAGCCGGCCCGCTCCGTCGACCAGGGTGAACAGCGGCGTCGAGTCCGGGCCCGAGCCGCGGACGGTGGAGCGCAGGGCTCCGAGGACCAGGGTGGCGTCCTCTGCTCCGCCCCGGGCGGCCAGGAGGGCTCCTGCGGCCGTTCCGAGGGCGTCGGGGCGCTGGACCCAGCGTCGGGCCCGCTCGACGGCGGCGGGGCCGCACATGCGCTCGTAGGCGGCTACGGCCGGCTCGTCGCCGGCGGCTTCGATGAGGTCCAGTACGGCCGGGTTCTCCGGCTCGGCGAGGACCAGGTGGTGCAGCGCGGTGGCGCGGGCGGCCTCTCCGGAGGCGCCGGCGGCGGCCGCCAGGATGGCGGAGCGGTCCTCGGGGGTGGCCACGGCGGCGAGGCAGCGGGCGGCCGGGACGTGCAGGGGGGTGCCCCGGCGCAGTCCGTCGGCGGCCCAGTCGAAGACGGCCTGGACGCCCCAGCCGGGCTGGGGGCCGCGCGGGGTGAGCTGGCGCTGCCAGCGGTCGAAGGAGCCCTGTTGGCGGGCGACGCGCAGCCGCTCGGCGTAGGCGGGGGCTCCGGGGTCCTCTTCCCACAGGCGCCAGGGCCTGGGCTCGTAGGCGTCGCGGACGGCGGCGGCGAGCCGCGCCTCGCCCTCGGCGGTGGCGGGGAAGCGGGCGAGGACGGGGGCGGCCAGGGAGCGCAGTCCCCCGTCGTCGTCGCGCAGGGCGAGTTCGTCGAGGGCCCAGGCCCAGTTGGCGCCCGTGGCGGCGTACCGGCGCAGCAGCATGAGCGCGTCGTCGCGGCCGTACGAGGCCAGGTGGCCCAGGACGGACAGGGCGAGGCCCGTGCGGCGGTCGTCCTCGTCGACGAGGTCGTCGACGCTGAAGAGGTGGGCCTCGATCTCGCCCAGGGGGCCGTCGAGGTCCAGGTACAGGCGTGCGTAGTACAGGGAGCGGTTCTCGACCTGCCAGTCCTGGCGCGGATCGCCGGCCACGCAGTGGTTGAGCGCCGCGAGGGCCTCGGCCCTGGGCGCCGCGAGTGCGTGCAGCGTGCCGTCGCCGCGGCCCCGCTGGAGGAGCCCGAGCAGGGTGCCGCTCGGCGCTATGACTGGTTCGAACATGGGAATGGCCTCAAATCAAGCTGGGGACGCAACCGGGAATCGGAATTCACAGGGCCGCGTAACAGCATGTGAGGACGTCCGCCGTCTGGTTCCGCTCGATGTAGACCATTGCCTTCTCACTCTCGTCGGTGTTCTCGGCCAGGGCGGCGGTCCCCACCCGGCCAGGAGCGGGGGCCGGACACCCGTTGTGTCCTGCCCGCTCCTGCCCGTCCGCCCTGTCCGCGAATCGAATCCGACGCCATGATGACCCAGGCGGTTTGTGCGCCGCGACCACATTTAAGGCCTCCGTGACCAACCCGTGAGGTCTGGACCGGCCTGGAACCGGCCAGGGAACGGCCAGAACCGGACTAGTTGGCTCCGAAAAGTTCCAGCAGGTCGGCCTTGGCGAACATGCGGGCGGTGTCCACGGCGGACGGCGTTCCGGCGTTCGGGTCGGCTCCGCCGGCGAGCAGCGCGCGGATGACGGCCTCCTCGCCCTTGAAGACCGCCCCGGCGAGCGGGGTCTGGCCGCGGTCGTTGGCGCGGTCGGCCTCGGCTCCGCGGGCCAGCAGGGCCGTGACGGCTTCGGCGTGGCCGTGGTAGGCGGCGAGCATGACGAGGGTGTCGCCGCGGTCGTTGGTGAGGTTCGCCGGGACGCCCGCGTCGACGTACGCGGCGAGGGTCTCGGTCTCGCCCCGGCGGGCGAGGTCGAAGATCTTGGTGGCCAGCTCGACGACGTCCTCGTCGGGAACGCCCGGAGAGTCCAGCGCGTCCGGCGCGTCCTGGGAGCCCTGGGAATTCCGGGAGTCCTGGGAGTCCTGGGAGCCGTTCTCGACGTGCTCACTCATCGGTCGTACCGCCTTTCGCGGGCAGGGCTGCGCACGGCACTGCATCCGTACGGGTGAAGCGTCAGAGTAGCGCCCGGACCTGCACATGAGAGGCGCGGGCCGAGGCAATGATCACCCTGCGGCCCCCGTCCCCCCATCCCGCCAGGCGCGCCAGCCGGGATGGGCCGGTCAAGTGAAAAATTACTGGATTCACCCATATGCACCTTTTATCGCATTGATACTTCCTGTGAGCCTGGAAGAACTGATGGTGACTGTCCCCACCCACCAGGAGAACTGACTCATGGTCCTGTCCATCTCAGGTGTCGTCCTGCTCGGCATCATCTGCTTCCTGTTCTTCAAGAAGGACGGCATGAAGCTGACGCACGCGTTCGTGTGCTCACTCTTCGGCTTCTTCCTCGCCGGCTCCGCCATCGCCCCCAGCATCACGGCGAGTACGGCGAGCCTCGCGAGCCTTCTCGGCGGGATCAAGCTCTAGCGCCCGGCCCCGGCACCCACCCGAAGCATCCACAACTCCAGGAGACGCCCGTGGCCCGGCGCCCACTTCCCCGCATCCTCAGCAGCGGCACCGTGTCGCTGACCCGGGGCCGCGACTTCGCTCGCACGGCCGCCGACAGCGCCACGGACGTCCTCCATCCGCTCCTCACCATCGGACGGGGCTTGCGCGTGCTGGCCTCGGCCGGACGGCGCAAGTGGTGCGACACCCCCAAGGACAAGCGTGGTCCCGCGCTGTTCCTGGGAGCCGCCTGCGTCCTCGTGGTCGCGCTCGTCCCCTACGGCCCCCTCACCGCCCTGATCACCCTCATGGCGGCGGCGGCCTGGCGGGGACGCGACCGCACCCCGGTGAAGACCGGGCCCAGCGATGCCGAGACCGAACGGCTCGGCTCCCTCTACGAAGCCCTCGTGCCGTACTTCTCCATCCCGGAGGACCCGAGCCCCCTCTTCGCCCACGGCGGGGAATGGGACAAGGCCTTCAGCGGCTACGAGTTCGACGAGGCGGGCCGCGTCACCCGGCTCCACATCCGCTACCCGGCCTACTTCACCGACGGCGAGGCCGCATCGAGGGCCCGGATCGAGGCACTGCTGCACGCCAAGTCCGGGCGCGGACGGGAGTATCTCTTCGACTGGGACGAGGAGGGAAACCAGCTCGACCTGAGCGTGCTGGCGGCGCTGCCGACAGGTATCGCCGCCCAGCCCTTCGTCACCTCCCCCGGTGAGACCGTGCTCGGATTCACCGACCCCGGCAGCGTGCAGCGCACCCTGCCCGTCCTGGACGGCGACGAGCCCCGGGACATGCCGCCGGTCATCTGGCGCACCGGCTCCCGTTCCGCCGAGCCCCACCTGCTGGCCGTGGGCCAGCCCGGCAGCGGCACGTCCACGCTGCTGCGCTCCATCGCCCTGCAGGCCCTGCGGCACGGGGGCGACGTACTGATCGTGGAGGGCGGCGGCACCGGCGAGTACTCCTGCCTCTCCGGCCGCGTCGGCGTCCTCGCCGTGGAGTGCGGGCCGACCGGGGCGCTGGCCACCCTGGAATGGGCCGCCCGCGAGACCGAGCGGCGCCTGATCGCCACCCACCGGGCCCGCGAAGCCGGCCGGCCCGCACCCGAGGACACCCGCCGTCCGCTGTGGATCCTGCTCGACCGGCCCAGCGTGCTGGCCCACCTGGCCGTCGCCGAGGGCGCCCCCGATCCGATCGCGCAGGTCCAGGTGCCGCTGCGGCACGGGCGCGCCGCGCACGTCACCGTGGTGGTGGCCGAGCAGTTCGACCACCTGGAGCTCCTGAACGACTCCGTCTGGCAGCACACCAGGGCCCGCGTGGTGCTCGGAGCCGCCACGATCCAGCAGATCGCCGATGTGCTGGGGCTGCCCCCGCACACCACGCCGACGGCCGTACTGCCGCCGGGGCGCGGGTACGCCCGGCTCGGCGCCGGTCCCGTGCACCGGCTCCAGGTGCCGGCCACGCCGGACCCGTACGACGAGGCCACGCACCCGGGACACCGGCAGGCCGTACTGGACCTGCTGCCCGAGCGGCAGGCGCCGCCCAAGCCCGTCCCCGACCACGTCACGCCGGTCAAGCCGCTGCACATCGTCCAGCCGCCCGCCCAGGCGCAGGGCCCGGCGATCGACGCCTCGGAGATCCCCGAGGTGCCGGCGGACGCCCCGTAGGGCCTGTCGTCAAACTCCCGTCTGCCCCAGGGCGCTTCCTCCCGGATCGGGCCGGTCCTACGCGACGAAGGTGCGCGGCGGCTCCGCCCCGCCGCCGCCCGCTCCGGTGGCCACCAGCCGGGCCGCGGCGGCCAGCCGGGCCGCCGCTTCCTCGGCCACCGGGCCGCCGACGGTGAAGGGGAGCCGGACGTACCCCTCGAAGGCCCCGTCGACACCGAACCGGGGCCCCGAGGGGACCCGTACGCCCACCCGCTCCCCCACCTCGGCCAGCCGGGAACCGGAGAGCCCGCCCGCGCGGGCCCACAGGGTCAGGCCGCCGAGCGGGACCCGGAACTCCCAGTCCGGCAGCTCCCGGCGGACGGCCGCCACCAGGGCGTCCCGGTTCTCCCGGGCCTGGTCGCGGCGGATCTCCACGGCCTGCGCCCAGCCTCCGGTCCGCATCAGCCAGTCCACCGCGAGCTGTTCCAGCACGGGCGTGCCCAGGTCGGCGTAGGCGCGGGCCGCCACCAGGCTGCGGATGACATCGGGGGCCGCGCGGACCCAGCCGATGCGCATGCCGGCCCAGAAGGCCTTGCTGGCGGAGCCGACGGTGATGACGGTGGAGCCGGCCGGGTCGAAGGAGCAGACGGGGCGGGGCATCTCCATCGCCGGATCGAGCTGGAGCTCGACCATCGTCTCGTCGGCGACGAGGACGGTGCCGGCCGAGCGGGCCGCCTCGACCATCGCGCGGCGCTGCTCGTCCGAGGCCAGGGCCCCGGTCGGATTGTGGAAGTCGGCGACCACGTAGGCCAGGCGGGGGGCCGAGTCGCGCAGCACCTGGCGCCAGACGTCCATGTCCCAGCCGGTCAGCCCCTCCCCCATGGCCACGGGTACGAGGCGGACGCCGGCGGCGCGCATGAGCTGGAGGATGTTGGCGTAGGACGGGGATTCGACGGCGATCCGCTCGCCGCGCCCCGCGAAGAGGCTGCAGATGGCGTCGATGGCGCCCATCGCGCCCGTGGTGACCATGATCTGCTCGGGCATGGTCGGGATGCCGCGCTCGGTGTAGCGGTCGGCGAGCGTGCGGCGCAGCGCGGGCAGGCCGGCCGGGTAGTCCCCGTGGGTGTGGGCGTACGGCGGGAGTTCCTCCAGCGCGCCCTGGACGGCCTTGGTGAGCCAGGGCTCGGGGGCCGGGAGGGCCGCGCAGCCGAGGTCGATCATCGAGCCGAGGGACTCGGGGGGCAGGGGCTCCAGGCCGCGGGCCGGCATGGGGTTGCCGGCGGGCACCGAGGTCCAGCTGCCCGCGCCCCGGCGGGATTCGAGGAACCCCTCGCCGCGCAGCGCCTCGTAGGCGGCGGCGACGGTGGTGCGGCTGACGGCGAGCGCGACGGCGAGCTCCCGCTCGGCGGGGAGCCGGGCGGCCACGGGGATGCGGCCTTCGAGGACGAGCAGGCGGATGCCGTCGGCGAGCGTGCGGTACGCGGGCAGCTTGCGCCCGCCGGGCACGGCGGTCCGGCCCTGCTGGGAGGTGATGAGCCGGCCGAGCTGTGCGGCACCGACGGCCGAGGTCCACTGCGCCATGAGTTCCGGTCCACCTTCGCGAAATTGGCCCCTGCCGGCCTCTTGGGGGCGGCATTGGATCGATCCTTGCGGTCCAGAGTGCCACGGGACCGGTGCGAGGCCGGCCCCAGGGGTGCCACCGGGGCGCAGGGGGATCCAGGGGGCGGAGGGCGGGCGTTCACCGGCCGGACACGGGGGCGCTCCCGGCCCGGCGGGAGCAGGGGGCATACTGCCGCGGTGACACACGTACGCCTCCCCCACCCCTATCTCGACCACCCGGGTCCGATCCCCTTCGCACACCGCGGCGGGTCCTTGGACGGGCTGGAGAACACCGCCGCCGCCTTCCGGCGGGCCGCCGCCGCGGGCTACCGGTACTTCGAGACCGATGTGCACGCCAGCGCCGACGGGAAGCTGGTCGCCTTCCACGACGCCACCCTGGACCGGGTCACCGACGGGCAGGGCCGCATCCGGGAACTGCCGTGGAGCCGGATCAGCGAGGTCCGGGCCGGCGGGAGCGAGCCCCTCGCGCTCTTCGAGGACCTGCTGGAGGAGTTCCCCGACGCCCGGTGGAACGTGGACATCAAGGACGAGTCCGCCGTGCACCCGCTGGTCGGCCTGATCGCGCGGACCGGGGTCTGGGACCGGGTGTGCGTGGGCTCCTTCTCCGAGCGCCGGGTCGCCCGGGCCCAGAGGATCGCCGGCCCGCGCCTGGCGACCTCGTACGGGGTGGCGGGGGTGCTCGGGCTGCGGCTGCGGTCCTACGCGATCCCCGCCGCGCTGCGCGCGGGCGCGGTGGCGGCGCAGGTGCCGGAGACCCAGGCGGGCATCCGCGTGGTGGACCGGAGGTTCGTGCGGACGGCCCACGAGCGGGGACTCCAGGTTCACGTGTGGACCGTGAACGAACCGGAACGCATGGAGGCTCTCCTGGACCTGGGAGTCGATGGCATCATGACCGACCGGATCGACATCTTGCGCACGGTGCTGGACCGGCGCGGAGCCTGGGCCTGACAGTGCCCGCAGCCCCGCGCCGGCATGAGGCAGCGAGGCGTTACGGGGACCAGCGAGGGGGCCGCCATGAGCGCGCAGACGACGGACGAAGCGGAACCGGGTTCCGAGGACGGCAGATCCACCACCGCCGCAGCAGTGGCTGCGGCGACGGCTGCCCGCAAGCGCGAGCAGCGCGGCTGGTACTTCTACGACTTCGCGGTGTCCGTGTACTCGGCGAGCGTGCTCACCGTGTTCCTCGGGCCGTACCTCACGTCGATCGCCAAGGCCGCGGCGGACGCCGAGGGCTTCGTGCATCCACTGGGCATCCCGGTGCGGGCCGGCTCCTTCTTCGCCTACACGGTGTCGGCCTCGGTGATCCTCGCGGTGCTGCTCATGCCGCTGGCGGGGGCCGTCGCCGACCGGACCGGCCGCAAGAAGCCGCTGCTGGCCGTGGCCGCGTACACGGGAGCCGCGGCGACCGCCGGCATGTTCTTCCTGGCCGGTGAGCGCTACCTGCTGGGCGGACTGCTCCTGATCGTCGCGAACGCCTCGCTGTCGGTCTCGATGGTGCTGTACAACGCCTATCTGCCGCAGATCTCCACACCCGACGAGCGGGACACGGTCTCCTCGCGCGGCTGGGCCTTCGGATACACCTCGGGCTCGCTGATGCTCGTGATGAACCTGGCGCTCTACATGGGCCACGACTCCTTCGGTCTCACCGAGGGCATGGCGATCCGCATCTGCCTGGCCTCCGCGGGCCTGTGGTGGGGGGCCTTCGCACTGATCCCGCTGCGCCGGCTGCGGGACCGCGCCGTGGTCCGGGAGCCGGGAGCCGCCCCGGCCGTCAGCGGCTGGAAGCAGCTCATCGCCACCCTGAAGGACATGCGGCGCTACCCGCTGACCCTGTCGTTCCTGCTGGCGTACCTGATCTACAACGACGGCGTGCAGACGGTGATCTCCCAGGCCTCGATCTACGGGTCGGAGGAGCTGAAACTGGAGCAGTCCACCCTCATCGGAGCGATCCTGCTCGTACAGGTCCTGGCGGTGGCCGGTGCACTGGGGATGGGCCGGCTGGCCCTCCGGTACGGCGCCAAGCGGACGATTCTCGGATCGCTGGCGGCCTGGGGCGTGACGCTGGCCGCCGGATACTTCCTGCCTGCCCGGACCCCGGTGTGGTTCTTCGCACTCGCCGCGATGATCGGGCTGGTGCTCGGCGGCAGCCAGGCGCTGTCGCGCTCGCTGTTCTCGCACCTGGTTCCGGCGGGCAAGGAGGCCGAGTACTTCTCGGCGTACGAGATGAGCGACCGGGGGCTGAGCTGGGTGGGGCCGCTCGTTTTCGGGCTCACGTACCAGGTCACGGGCAGCTACCGGGACGCGATCATCTCGTTGGTGGTCTTCTTCGCACTGGGTTTCGTGCTGCTCGCCCGAGTGCCGGTGCGGCGCGCGGTGGAGGCGGCGGGGAATCCTGTACCCGAACGGATCTGACCGGGGATCCGGCGGATCCGGCGGTTCCGCCGGATCCGGCAGACTTCAGCCGCGCGAATTCGGAACGAATTTCGACGTTCACGCTAAGGGCCGGTAGTGTACGCCTTTGGCCTGCCAGGCGGACCGTTACTGCGCGCTGATGAAGCGAAGACGTTGGGTGACATCTGCTGCCAGATGTGACAAAACGGGCACTGGTGGGTACAACAAGGGGCGGTACGACGGGCGACGCATGACCCGGAGCGGGAATCTATACCGCCGACCGGACGTTGACCGGATGACGACGACAGCGACACCTGTCCTGTGGGCGACAAGCCCGGGAGGCACGATTCATGAGTGAGCGAGCTCTCCGCGGTACGCGGCTCGTGGTTACCAGCTACGAGACGGACCGCGGCATCGATCTGGCCCCGCGCCAGGCGGTGGAGTACGCATGCCAGAACGGACATCGATTTGAGATGCCGTTCTCGGTTGAGGCAGAAATTCCGCCGGAGTGGGAGTGCAAGGCGTGTGGCGCCATGGCACTCCTGGTTGACGGGGATGGGCCCGAAGAGAAGAAGGGCAAGCCTGCGCGAACGCACTGGGACATGCTCATGGAGCGGCGCACCCGCGAGGAGCTGGAGGAAGTGCTTGCCGAGAGGCTCGCGGTCCTTCGTTCCGGCGCCATGAACATTGCCGTGCATCCGCGGGACAGCCGCAAGTCCGCCTGACAGCCGGACGCCACAGCGGCACAGCAAGACAGCACGAAGCAGAGGGGCCCACCACACAGTGTGTGGTGGGCCCCTCTGCTTCGCGCTGTCCGGTCTGCTGTCCGGTCTGATTCGTGCTTCTCCGGTCAGGGGGTCAGCGGCGGCCGGTAGCCATTGTCGGGCCGCTGCGGGGCGTCCTCGCGGATGACCTCGCCGTGGATGACCTCGCCCGGGACGACCTTGCCGTCCGGGTAGTGGATCCGGGCCTGCTGGAAGGCGTCGCCGAAGGAGCCCGCCGCCGCGGAGGCCATCTTGCGCTCCAGGGAACGGGCGGCCCGGCGGCCGATCAAGGCGCGGACGGGCGGGAGCAGGAGCAGCAGCCCGGCCGCGTCGGAGATCAGGCCGGGCATCATCAGGAGCAGGCCGGCCAGCATGGTCATGCCGTTTCCGGTGCCGGGCCTGCCGGACTGCTGCGGAGTCGGCTGACGGCCCTCCTGGGCCTGCTGGAAGGTGTCTGTCAGGTTCTTGAAGGCACGTCGCCCGGCCCGCTTGATGACCACCGCACCCAGCACCAGGCCGCCCGCGAGCAGCAGGGCGACACCCCCGCCGCCGATCACTCCCGCGACCTGGCCGAGCAGCCAGATCTCCAGGATCAACCAGGCCGCGATGGCCAGGGGAAGGTACGTACGGGCGGGCGAACGCCGCCGGGGGGCCGTAGAGGTCGGAACTCCGGTCGTCATACCCCCAGTGTGCCTGGGCGGGTGTAAAGACGTCCTCAGCCGGAGGTACCGGACATCCCCTAGGGGGGCGGACAGGAGGGCGGGCCGCCTCGGGCGCGGGCTGCCTACTTGTCCCGGGCCTTGCCCGTCAGCTTGTCCGACACCTTGCCCGAGAGCTTGCCGGCGTGCTCCTTGATGCCCCACTGGGTGACCCGCCAGAGGGCCTCCACCACGATGTCCTTGCTCATCTTGCTGTCGCCGAACTCGCGCTCGACGAAGGTGATGGGCACCTCGACCACGCGGAAGCCCTTCCGCACGGCCCGGCGGGCCAGGTCGACCTGGAAGCAGTAGCCGGCGGAGGCCACGTCGGACAGGCCCAGCCCTTCGAGGGTCTCGCGGCGGAAGGCGCGGTAGCCGCCGGTCACGTCGCGGATCGGGACGCCCAGCATCAGCCGTGAGTACGTGGACCCGCCCCGGGAGAGGAACTCCCGGCTCTTGGGCCAGTTGACCACCCGGCCGCCCGGCACCCAGCGGGAGCCCAGCACCAGGTCGGCGCCCTCCAGGGCGGTGAGCAGCCTGGGCAGCTCCTCGGGCTGGTGGGAGCCGTCGGCGTCCATCTCGATGATGACGCCGTAGCCGTTCTCCAGGCCCCAGCCGAAGCCGGCCAGGTAGGCCGCCCCGAGGCCTTCCTTGCCCTTGCGGTGCAGGACGTGGACCTGGTCGTCCGCGGCCGCCAGCTCGTCGGCGAGCTTTCCGGTGCCGTCCGGGCTGTTGTCGTCGGCGACCAGGACGTGGGCCCCGGGTACAGCCGCGCGGACGCGGCCGACGATCAGCCCGATGTTCTCCGCCTCGTTGTAGGTCGGAATGATCACCAAGGCCGTGCCGAGCGGTCCGTAGCTTCGCTGTCCGCCGTCGCTCACTGATTCCCCTTTTGCGTTCTCGTACATCCTGTACGTCGTGTCGCAGAGGATGATTTTAGAACAGCGATCGGGGCCCGCGGTCCTTCGGGCCGGACCGGCTTCCCGCTGGCTGCGGGCCGCCTGACCGTTGTCTACTGGACCGCGGGTCCCGACCTGAGGCCACCCGCCCCCAACTCCCTGCGAAGCAGGGGGGACACCCTTGCGGTGAAACCTTCCCTCGCCCCCGAGGCGCGGGCGCGGCTGTGCGATCGGCTCCGCCCGGTTCGGACGTCCGGTGGTGGACCCGGCCGAACCTATCCGGGTCCGGCCGCCCTCACCGAACCACGGCCACCCGGATCACCCCTGTGGCCGTACGAATACCTCCCGGCCGCCGACCACGGTGGCCAGGCAGACCGGCAGCTCGCCGCCGGGGGTCAGGTCCGGCAGTCCGGGGGTGCCCGAGCGGGGGTCCGTGGACCAGCGGGCGACCCGGTCGTCGGGGGCCTGCACCACCAGTTCGGCCGTGTCCCAGACCGCGTAGTCGGCCGGTGCGCCGGGGACGAGGATGCCCGCGTCGTCGCGTCCCAGGGCCCGCCAGCCGCCGCGGGTGTGGGCTGCGAAGGCGGCCCGTGCGGAGATGCGGTGGGCGGGGGTGTGGTGGAAGGCGGCCGCCCGGACGGTGCCCCAGGGGTCGAGCGGGGTGACCGGGGCGTCGGAGCCGAAGGCGAGCGGGACGCCCGCCTTGAGCATGGCCGCGTACGGGTTGAGGGTGCGGGCGCGCTCGCTGCCGAGCCGGTCGGCGTACATGCCCTCCTCGCCGCCCCACAGCGCGTCGAAGGCGGGCTGCACGGAGGCCGTGAGGCCGAGCTCGGCGAAGGCCGCGATGGTGGCCGGGGTCATCATCTCGGCGTGCTCGACGCGGTGCCGCGCGGCCCGGACGCGGTCCAGGCCGACCATGTCGGCGGCGGCCCGCACCCCGGTGACCACGGCGGTGATCGCGGCGTCTCCGATGGCGTGGAAGCCCGCCTGGAGGCCCGCCGCGGTGCAGTCGGCGACGTGTTCGGCGACGGCCCGCGCGTCGAGGTAGTCGATGCCCGTGTGGTCCGCGTCGGCGTACGGGGCGTGCAGGCAGGCGGTGTGCGAGCCGAGGGCTCCGTCGACGAAGAGGTCGCCGGCCGCCCCGACGGCGCCGAGTTCCTTGACCCGGGCGAGGTCCCGGTCGGCCCAGTAGCCGAAGACCCGGGGCCCGGGGTGGGTCTGCGCGAGCTCCAGGAGGGCGGTGAAGTCCTCCGGGGAGGAGATCTCCGGGCCGCCGCACTCGTGGACGGAGCCGATCCCGAGGGAAGCGGCCCGGTCGAGGGCGGCCCGCTGGGCCTCGGCGCGCTGGGCCGGGGTGAGGGCGCCGAGCGCGGCGCGGCGTACGGCGTGGTGGGCGCCCTGGGTCAGCGGCTCGTCGGCGGCCTCGCGGACTTCGGGGACGAGCCGGAGCAGCGCCGTGGTCACCACGGCGGAGTGCGCGTCGATGCGGCTGAGGTAGAGCGGGCGGCCGCCGGTGGCCTCGTCGAGCTCCTGCCTGCGGGGCGCACGGCGTTCGGGCCAGCGGGCGGCGTCCCAGCCGTGGCCGAGCAGGACCCGGTCGGCGGGGCGGCCGTCCGCGTACGCGCGCACGCGCTGGAGGGCTTCGGCGAGGGAGCCGGCCGTGGACAGGTCCAGGCCGGTCAGGGCGAGGCCGGCGGAGGTGGTGTGCACGTGGGCGTCGGTGAAGGCGGGGGTGACGAGCGCCCCGTCGAGGTCGACGACCTCGTCCACGCCCTGCGCGAAGGCGTCCGCGGCGCCCTCGGAGCCGACCCAGGCGACGTGGCCGCGCTCCACGACCATCGCGGTGGCGAAGGGATCGGCGGGGCTGTGGACCTCGCCGCCGCGGAGGAGGACCGTGCGGGGGCCTCCGGCGGTGGGGGTGGGGGCTCCGGCGGCTGTGGCGGAGTCGGCGGTGGTGCGGTCTGTCATGCCGACAGTCTGGCGGGTGCCGTCCGCCTCCCGGAACACTGCCCCTCTGTGGGGGGCTGGGGGCGATTCCCCTACTGGCCCTTCGCCCGTTCCCCGGGGCTGCGCCCCGGACCCGTTGCCGCGTGCGGCGCCGTTGCCGGGGGCCGGCCCCCGGGCCCCCGCTCCTCAAACGCCGGAGGAGCTGGAGTTGGCCGGCGAGGCTGGATCTACACGCGGGGCGGGCGGGCCTCGTACGGGGTGGAGAGGACGACCGTCGTGCGGGTGGAGACGTGGGCCAGGGCGCGCAGGCGGCCCAGGAGGTCTTCCAGCTCCAGCGGGGTGGCCACGCGGACCTTGAGGATGTAGTTCTCGTCGCCCGCGACGCTGTGGCAGGCCTCGATCTCGGGAACCCCGGCCAGCCGGTCCGCGATGTCGTCGGGTGAGCTCGGATCGAAGGGCTTGACCGAGATGAAGGCCGTCAGGGGAAGGCCGACGGCCTCGGGGTCGACGACCGCCGCGTAACCGCGGATGACCCCGCGCTGCTCCAGCCGGCGAACTCGCTGATGGACCGCCGACGTGGACAGCCCGGTGGCCTTGCCCAGGTCCGTGTAGCTCATCCGCCCGTCCCGCACGAGCAGATCCACGATCTGACGGTCCAGCTCCTCCATTGCGCTCATAGCCGCACAACTTACGGCCCCGATCCGTTCTGGCCCAGCCGTGTCCACGGATTGAGGTGGCACCTGCGGCAGGCATGTGACCAAGGCCACAGGCGTATGCGGGCGTACGGCGGCCGGATGTGGTTACTCGTGCCGCGCGACGGGAAGTGCTTGGAGTGGCCGTGGCCGAAGAACCTGCCCGCCCGGCCCACCCAAGGGGGAGTACATCCATGCTGAACACCAAGCGCGCCGGTCGTACCGAACCGGAGCCCCTGGAAATCGTCGAGAGCGGTTACGCCGCCGACGACGACTACCTCGAATACGCCGAGGGCTTCGAGATCCACCACGCCACCTGCCCCGACTGCGGCCAGTCGATCGCCCTCGTCGCGGACGAGGAGTTCCTGCCGGAGCACGCCCTGTGCCTGACCCCGTGGAACCCCTTCGGGCTCACGGTGTGCGCGGGCACCGGGCGGCCGGCCTCCGACGCGCTGCCCACCCTCGGCCTCGGTGACGACGAGCTCGCCCAGGAGCTCGAGCTGGAGCCCGTCGTCCACCTGGCGCTGCCGCAGGGGCTGGACTGGCGTACACAGCCCTTCTCGCACGTCGGCGGCCCCGGCTCACGTCCCGTGCGGATGCCCGAGCCCGCGGCGATGCCGCAGATGCGCCAGCACGCGCAGGCCGCCTGAGCCGCGGGCCGGGCGGCTGCCAGGGCGTTTACCAGTACGTTCCCTGCACCATGGCGGTGAGACTGGCATGGTGCAGGATCAAGCTGTCGGGATCCGCCGGGATCTCCACCTCGCCGAAGTGCGCCTGCCGGTAGGCGATGCGCAGCATCACGATCCCGTGCCGCAGGGCGGCGTAGAGCGTGTGGAACTCCATGTCCCGCGGCCTGTGCCCGGTGAGTTCGGCGTACCGGCGTTCTATGTCCTCGCGGCGCAGGAAGCCCGGCAGGCCCGGCTGGCCGAAACCGACGGTCAGGTCCTGGAAGAAGCAGTGCAGGTAGACGGTCCAGCCGAGGTCGACCTCGCGCGGGGCGCAGGCCGCCATCTCCCAGTCGAGTACGGCCACGGGTTCAAAGCCGTCGGCCTCGTAGATGACGTTGCCGATGCGCGCGTCGCCCCAGTTGAGGACGGCCGGGCCGCCCTCGTCGTCCGGCCAGAGCTCTTCGAGGCGGGCGAACGCCCGCTCCAGCAGCGGTGATCGGGACTTCCCCGCCACCACCCAGTTGTAGTAGGCGCGTTGGGACTCGACGTGACGGCGCAGCGGGCTCCCGTCGCCCTCCGGGAGGAGGAACCGCGCCTCCTCGGGCGGGAACTGGTCGTGCAGCCGGGCGAGGAGCGCGATGCTCGACTCCTGGAGTACGGCGCGCTGCGCGTCGGTCGCGGCGTGCAGCCAGTTCCCCTCGTAGGTGTAGGGCATCACGTCGGGCGGTACGCGCCCTTCGGCGCGGGCCATCACGAAGAACGGGGCCCCGAGCGGGCCGGGGTCCTCTTCCAGCCACTGCACGCGCGGGACCGGTAGGTCGGTGTGGGTGGCGACCAGGCTCATCACCCGGTGCTGGCGGGGCATGTCGTAGGTGGGGAAGACCGTGTAGGCGGCCGGGTCGGCGGCGAGGCGCAGGGCGCAGGCCCGGATCGGCGCGTCGGGGTGCTCTATGTCGAAGAGCAGGGTCTCGCTGGACATCCCGTTGGAGCCGGGGACGGAGATGTTGGTGACCTTCGCACCGGGGAGCTCGGTGTCGAGCCAGGCGGCGAGGCGCCGGCCCAGCTCCTCGGGTTCGCGGGTGGAGGTACGGGGGCGCGGTGCCGGTCCTGCCATGGGAAACCCCTTCTCTGGCTTGGCTGTTGAGGCTGAGGTCGAGGTGCCGGTCGTTCCGTCCGGTGGGCCGGGACTACGGGGCCACCGAGCTGTAGTCGACGAAGCCGCTGGGGTCGTGGCGGCCGAAGCTGCCGTGCTCGAAGATGCCGTAGCCGGTGCGGCCTTCCAGGGTGAAGCGGGCCGAGTGGTCGGTGACCCCGAAGGCGGCCATGGGGTGGGCCGCGGGGTCGGAGAGGTCGTAGGTGCGGCGGTCGGTCCAGGCGCGGCCCTGCCAGGTGCCGTGCTGCCAGTCGGAGGCGGGCGGGTAGCCGGCCCCGACGGCGAGCGGGGAGGAGTTCAGGATCTCCACGCCGAGCTCCAGGGGTTTGCGGCCGGCCGGGTCGGTGAGGTGCACGACGGCGCTCTCGGGGTGGCGACCGCCCGGACGGTAGCGGATGTCGGTGTGCGGCCAGCCGAGCTGTACGTCGTGGCGGCCGCTGCCCTCGGGGAAGACCTGGACGGCCTCGCTGAGGGCCCGGTGGCCGTCGGCGTCCTCCTGGGTGATGACCATCAGGAAGCGGTCCTCGAACCGGACGGGGATCCAGAGCCAGTGGAAGCCCTCGGGCCGGTGCTCCTCGGCGGCGCGGCCGCCCTCCTCGCCGGGGATCGGGCGCACGCCCCAGCTCCGGTCGCGGGTGCCGGTCCAGTCGGCGTCGAGGGTGAACTCCTCGCCCTTGGCGCGGATGGTGCCGGTGACGCCGCCCGCCTGGACGAATCGGCGGCCTTCGAGGATGAGGCGGTCGCCCCGGCGCTGGGTGTGGTGCGGCTCCCACACGGCGGGGAACTCCGCGGTCCAGGTGATGTCGTACGAGAGCCCGTCGGGGTCCTCGGGGTCGGCGGCGCAGGAGAGGGTGAGCCGCTGGAGGGGTTCGTCGACGGTGATGCGGAGCGGGCCGACGGAGAGGTTCATGCGGTCGTCGGTGAGGGCGTCGGAGGCGCGGACCGCGAGGAGTTCGTCGCCGACGCGGAGGGTGGCGTAGGCGTCGATGACACCGGCGTTGGGGTAGACCCCGAGGCCGAGGATCAGGACGGCGCGGCCCGCGTGGTCGAAGACGTGGAAGATGCAGCGGTCGTAGGCGTTGCGGTCGCCGGTGACGAGGTGCTTCATCGACAACGGGGCCTGGTGGATGGGGTATTCATCGAGCGGTACGGGCCGGTCGGCGGGCATGACGAACCTCCGGATACGGGTGCGAGGGGTGACACCTGGGCGGAGATGACGGTACGTCAGATTGCTGGGTGGGGGCCAGGGTTGTGGCACGAACTGGCAGGGAGACACGTCGTGCGGGGGCCCGGTTGGGGCCGGGCCGTCGGCGGGGGTGGGGTGCGCTCGCCTGGGCGCTCGGGGGGCTCCGGGGGCTCCGGGGGCTCCGGGGGCTCCGGGGGCTCCGGGGGCTCCGGGGGCTCCGGGGGCTCCGGGGGCTCCGGGGGCTCCGGCCGAGCGTGCGGGATGCTTTCCGGTTGGCGCTGATCCGGCTCCTGCTGGAGGGGCGGGGCCCTGCGGGGCTGTCCCCTACCCGCCCTTCCACCGTTCCCCGGGCTCCGCCCGGACCCGTTGCCGGGTGCGGCGCCGTTCCCGGCAACTTCCCCGGACTCCGCCCGGACCCCTCCCCGGGCCCCGCCCGGACCCGTTGCTGGGTGCGGCGCCCCGGCAACTTCTCCGGACTCCGCCCGGACCCCTCCCCCGGGCCCCGCCCGGACCCTTCGCCGGATGCGGCACCCCGGCAACTTCTCCGGACTCCGCCCGGACCCCTCCCCCGGGCCCCGCCCGGACGCTTCGCCGGATGCGGCACCCCGGCAACTTCTCCGGGCTCCGCCCGGACCCCTCCCCGGGCTCCGCCCGGACCCGTTGCCGGGTGCGGCGCCGTTGCCGGGGGCCGGCGCCCGGGGCCCCCGCGCCTCAAGCGCCGGCGAGGCTGGAATTTGGCTGAGCCGTGCCGGGGTGTGGGGAAGGGTCGAACGGATGGGCGGGGTTACCCGTGGGTCCGGTGGCGCGTTGGCCCGGTATGACCACGATGGAGACTTCCACGCCGAGGGTGGGGCGTCGGCGGCGGGCGCCCGCCGCAGGGTACGAAGAATCGGTTCGGCAGGCCCCCGACCCGCCCATCTACCGTGCGCTGCTCACCCGGTGGGAGGAGGACGGCCGGACCGTGCCGGGGCAGCGCGATCCGGAGTGGTCCCGGATCGCCTCCTCCCCCATCTGGCCGACCGGCCCCCTCTTCGGCGCCTGACCGCTCACAGGGCGAGCAGGCCCGCCGCCGTCGGGCGGAAACCACACCGGGCGTAGAACCCGCCGAGGTGCGGCTCGTAGTCCACGTGCAACCACTGCGCGCCCGCGCCCCGCGCCGCCTCGGCGGCCGCCCGGACCAGGCGCACTCCGAGCCCGTGGCGGCGCTCGTCCGGGTGCACCGTGGTGTCGAGGACGAAGGCGTGCACGCCCCCGTCCCAGGCCACGTTGACGTAGCCGACGAGCCGCCCGCCGCTGCGCGCCGTGATCCAGGTCAGGCTGCGGGCCAGGACCGGCGCGAAGGACGTGTCCCGGTGCCCCGGCCAGGACGCGGAGAACAGTCCGTTCAGCTCGGCGTCGGACAGGGCCTCCCGTACGGTCAGCTCCGCCCCGGGCCGGCCGGTCAACGGGATTCCGGGCCCGCCAGGTGGCGGGCGATGACCATGCGCTGGATCTGGTTCGTGCCCTCCACGATCTGGAGGACCTTCGCTTCGCGCATCAGCCGCTCGACCGGGAAGTCCGCCGTGTAGCCGTAGCCGCCCAGTACCTGGACCGCGTCCGTCGTGACGGCCATCGCCGCGTCGGTGCAGAAGAGCTTGGCCATCGCCGCCTGGCGGGAGAAGGGCTTGCCCGCGTCCCGCAGCCGGGCCGCCGCCAGGTACAGCGCGCGGCCCGCCTCGATCTTCGTCGCCATGTCGGCCAGCATGAACCGCAGGCCCTGGAAGTCCGCGATGGGGTGTCCGAACTGCTTGCGGTCCAGGGCGTAGGCCAGGGCCTCGTCCAGGGCGGCTTGCGCCACGCCGATCGCGCAGGCGGCGATGCCGAGGCGGCCCGCGTCCAGGGCGGCCAGGGCGATGGTGAAGCCCTGGCCCTCCTCGCCGATGCGGCGCGCGTCGGGGACCCGCACGCCGTCGAAGTGCAGCTGGGCGGTGGGCGAGCCCCTCATGCCCATCTTCTTCTCGGGGACCGCGGCCGTGAGGCCTTCCGCGTCGCCCGGGACCAGGAAGGCCGTGATGCCCTTCGGGCCGTCCACGCCGGTGCGGGCCAGCACCGTGTAGAAGTCGGCGACGCCGCCGTGGGTGATCCAGGCCTTCGTGCCGCTGATCAGCCAGTCGTCGCCGTCCCGGACCGCCTTGGTGGTCAGGGAGGCCGCGTCCGAGCCCGAGGCGGGCTCGGAGAGGCAGTACGCGCCGAGCAGTCCGCCGCCGAGCATGGCGGGCAGGTGCGCGGTCTGCTGTTCCTTGGTTCCGTAGCCGGCCAGGCCGTGGCAGGCCAGCGAGTGCACGCTGACGCCGAGCCCGACGGTCAGGCGGGCCGCGGCCAGCTCCTCCAGCACCTGGAGGTAGACCTCGTACGGCTGGTCGCCGCCGCCGAAATCACCGGCGTACGGGAGCCCGAGCAGTCCGGCCTCGGAGAGCAGTGCGAAGACCTCACGGGGGAAACGGCCGGCGTCCTCCTCCTCGGCGGCCCGGGGGCGGATCTCCCGCTGCGCGATCTCGCGTACGAGCGCGAGCAGGTCTCGGGACTCCTCGGTCGGCAGCGATCGGTCCACCTGCGGCGCGCGGTCGGTCATGGCAGCGCTCTCCTCACTCGTCAAGCACGGGGCGGCGCGTGAGGGTGGTACGCGTCGCCGGGTCTCGGGGCTCACAACCGATGGTGCCCTCCCGGATCGCGGGAAGGTCCAGTTCAAGGGGCTGCGGCGGTTGAGTATGCCCGATCAGGGGCTTCCCGTCACGGGCACGGGATCCTCCTCGGGGACGGGCGGGGCCGGGCACTCGGGGGCGAACTCCTCGATCACCGTCAGAGTGGCGCGCAGCGTGCGCACCAGCAGGGCGCCGAACTCGGTCCGGTCGGGGTGTCCGCGGCGCCCGGAAGCCCCGGGTCCACGGCCCTCCCGGGCCTGGGTGAGGCCTTGCTCAAGGGTCTCGTCAGGGGTCTGGGCAAGGGTCTGGGCAAGGGTCTCGTCAGAGGGCTGGGCAAGGGTCGGGGCAGGGGTCTGGGCGGAGGCTCGGCCAGCGGTCTCGTCAGGGGCCTCGCCAGGCGTCTCGCCAGAGGTCTCGCCAGAGGTCGCGTCGCAGGCCTGCGCAGAGGCCTGCGCCGGGACCTGCGCCGCAGGCTCCGCCGGGCCGATCCAGTCGAGCGTGCTGCCCTCGACGCCCGCCAGCCAGCCGACCAGTGCCAGCCGGGCGATCGGCGGGATCTCGCGGTGGCCGTACGCGCCGTCGGCGATGGTCGCGATGAGTTCCTCGCGGACGGCGTCGCGGATGGCGAGGACCTCGGAGTCGGAGCCGACGCCGCCGGTGACGATGGTGCGGTACGCGGCCTGGTGGTGCTCGGCGTAGTACAGGTAGCCGTCGATGGTGGTGCGCACCCGCTGCGCGCTGGGCAGCTCGCTCTCGCCGGCGGCGCGGGCCACGAGCTCGGCCACCGAGTCCTCGACGATGGCCAGGTAATAGCCGCGTTTGCTCTTGAAGTAGTAGTAGATGAGGCCCTTGGCGACGCCTGCGTGCTTGGCGATGTCGTCCATGGAGAGCGCGTCGTACGAGGTGTCGGCGAACAACTTGCGGCCGATCGCTATGAGTTCGGCCCGCCGAACCTGCGAACGTCCGCTCGTTCCGCGCTGTTGACTATTATTCAAATTCAGCCCTAGCCTCGAACTGCCACAGGAAGCCCGCAGTATGGCAGACCCCTGTGCACCCCCCTCTGCACTCCCCCTGCGCACCGGACGACGTACGGGAGGAACACCTCATGGGCAACGGCAGGACGCACACGACGAGAAAGACATCCGAGGGCCGGGTCAACTGGAAGAAGACGGCCGCCGTCGCGATGCCCGCGGTCGTCGCGGTCGGGGCGATGGCGATGGTCATGGCGCAGGGCGCGCTCGCCGCCTCCTTCGCCGTCTCGGGGACCAGTTTCCAGGTCTCCTCGTCCAAGCTGAGCAGCAAGGGCCTGGCCTCCTACGTGCACACCGACCGCTCCGTCGACGGCAAGGGGCATCCCGTCGCGCTGCTCGGCATCGGCGAGGCCACCCTCACGGACATCTGCCAGGCCGCCGAAGTGGACACCCCGGTGGGCAAGGTGGTCTTCAAGCTGACCGCCGGCGGCCCGGCCGGCAACGTCACCGCCAGCAATCTCGTCATCGACGGCGAGGACCTGGCCGGCGACGCCGTCTTCGGGACGGCCCAGATCGGCCGTGACGCCTCCACCCTCGACCAGGTCGGCGGGATCAAGGGCGAGGCCGGCAAGTTCGGCCTCCAGGCCGGGGACATCGAGGTCGTGGACGTGAAGTCGCACGCCTGGTCGGCGACCGGCGGCAACTTCCACCTCAAGGGCCTGAAGCTGAACGTCAGCCTGGACGGCACGAAGTGCTTCTAGGCCTGCGCGGGGCCGCCGGGCCGGGCAGCGGGTGGCTGGAGCGGCGGCTCCCGCTGCCCGGCCCCCGGCGGCGGCTGCGCGCCTGGCGCCGCACCCGCCCCTTCTGGGGCGGGCTGCTGGTGATCCTGGGCGGGACCGAGCTGCTGCTGGTCCCGCTGTCCCCGCTCACCGTGCTGGTCAGCCTGGGCCTCGGCGGGATCGCCGCCATCGGGATCGGCCTCGCGCTGATCGCCGCCGGCCTGTTCCTGTGGCTGCTGCCGCAGGCCCGGGCCTACGTCTCCGTCCACGCGCTGCTGCTCTCGGTGCTGTCCTTCGTGGCGACCAACCTCGGGGGCTTCCTCCTCGGCATGCTGCTCGGCATCGCGGGCAGCGCACTGGCCTTCGGATGGACCCCGCTGCCCGATCCCGAGGCGGGCGAGGAGGGACCGTACATCCCGAGCCTGGACGGCAGCGGGCCGCGCACGCTGGCGGCCGCGCTGCCGGTGGTGCTGCTCGCCTCGCTGGTGGCGGGCACCGGTGAGGCGAGGGCCGCCCAGGCCGGTCCGCCGATGGCCGCGCGCACTCCCCCGACCGTGGCCACCTCGCTCTTCGCCCCCCAGGGGTTCGCCTTCGCGGGGGTCACCCACGTGCCCACCGTGGACGGGCCGCTGAAGGTGCTGGTGCTGCGGATGCGGGCGGCGACGCTCACCGATTACGAGCTGCGCAGCCGCGACGGCCGCGAGGAGTACGGGCTCGCCGCCAAGAGGCTCGACCTGAGCGGCGACGTGACCTTGTACCTGACGAGGTTCAGCGGGTGCATCGAGGGGCTGCTCTGCGTGACCTTCAGCCCGGACGGGCTGCCCGCTCCCCCGGTCATCCCGCCGTTCGTCTTCATGACCCGGGTCAGCGCGGAGCAGGCACTCGTCACCTCCGACGTGATCAAGACCGATGACCTGCGGCTGGTGGCCTCGTGATCCCCGCCCAGGCCGCGCCGCTGTGGGCGTACGGCATCGGCGCCACCTTCGCGGTGGCCGCCGGGCGCCAGCTCCAGTGGTGGGAGCGGTCGGTCCGGGGCGAGGCCCCTCCCTTTTGGGCCCGTCGTACGAGGAGCCGCGCGGCCAATCCGTACCTGACGCTCACCCTGCTCTACGCGGCCCTGCTGCCCGCCCCGACCGGGATCTACCTGCTCTGGCAGAACCCGGCCTGGTCGACTATGCACGTGGCCCGCGACCACGAGGGGGTGTGGGCCGGCTTCGCCCTCTTCTACGGGGCCTCGGTGGTGGCCGGCGCGCTGCTCGGGTTCCTGGCGGCGCGACTGTTCGTCCTGGTCGGGGCCGGGTACTGGGGGTACCTGCAGGCGGTGGCCGGGTACTTCCTGCTGTTCTTCACCCTGATCCACGGATGGGACGGCACGGGGTACGAGCGGCTGCTGAGCGCCGATCCGCGGGCCTTCGCCGGCTGGTCCGCGGACGGCCCCGCCGGTGAATCGGTGGTCAACCAGTGCCTGGCCTTCGCGACCTCGGGCACCTTCCTCGCCGTGCTGACCTTCGGGACGGCCGTCATCGGCACGATGCTGCTGGCCGAGATCGGCTGGCTGGTGGAGGGCTGGCGGCTGCCGGGCGCCGCGGCGGACCTCAAGGTGCCCCGGGTGGTCGCGGTGGCGATCGCCGGGTCGGGGGTCTACGGGCTGCCCTTCGCGGGGGCGGTGGGCGCGAGCGTCCTCGTCCGGCTGCTGGGGTGGTGGGCCGGGGTCGGCGCGTTCGCCCTGCTGGCCGGGGTCGTGCTGCTGCCGGCGCGCTCGCCCGTGCGGGCGCTGTACGGGCTGGTGGGCGTGCCGGACCGGCACTGGCGGGTGGAGCCGGAGGCCGAACCCGGGGAGGGGAAAGGGGCCGGGGCCGGATCAGCGGCCCGGGGCGGGACCGCGGAGGTGAGAAGGAGCGGCGGTTAGAAGAACCAGCCCACCTGAGTGACGAACATGGCCACGACCACGACCAGGGTCCAGCCGAGCACGTGCTCCAGCCAGGAGGAGGAATCGTCCTCGGGCCCCCCGGTGCGGACCAGGTTGCGGGCACGGGCGGTCAGGGCGGCGCTGTGTGCGGTCATGCCCTCCAATGTGACAGCGGGGGCGGCCCTCGCGGTAGAGACGATGGTCACGGGTGGCATGTCTCACGCCCCCGGCCGCGTGGTGCGGACCGGGGGCGTGAGGGGTGGTGCGTGCCGGATCAGGTGGTGCGGTCGCGGCCCGCCATGCCCGCCATGGCCAGGGCCAGGCACAAGGCGATACCGCCGGCGAGGACGTTGCTCCACACCGTGCGGGTGGTGCTGACGTCGCCGGAGATGACGAAGGGAGCGACGATCGTCCAGGCGGCGAGACCGACCGCCGTCCAGGCCATGGCGTGGGTGCGTTCGTAAGCGGAGCCGAGTCCGCTCATGCACAGGCAGTACGCCAGGCCCGCGATCAGGTTGTTGATCGCCAGCGAGCTGAGCCCGCTGAATCCGGCGATCCACGGCGAGGCGGCGATGTACAGGCCCGTCATCAGGGCCAGCGCCTCGACGGCCTGCGCACTCGGGGTGCTGGTGACCCGCTCGAACCGCGAGCGCATCTCAGCGAGGTCGGGGTGGTGTTCCATTCTCGGTTGGGTGGTCATGGCGGGCTGCCTCCTAGAGAAGCTCCTATTGCCCTTTTGCCCTTTATATTCCACTTACATGCCGTCCGGGGCAACGCGAAATCTCAGAGCACTCCGACCGCCCGCAGCGCGAGGACCTGGGCCGGGTTCGGGCGGATCGGACCGTAGAGATAACAGACGCCTCCGGTGCCGGAGACGACCTTGCCGGCCGCGTTGTGCCGCTTGGTCCGCAGCCAGTTGTTCTCGAACTGCCGGCGCCGGTAGACGCGGCGCACGGCGGCGTTGTCGGCCGAGTTCGGGTCGTTGGCGATCACATCGCCGGCGGCGGTGAAGCCGATGACGGTCATCAGGTGGCCGGCCGTGCCGTAGCCCGCGCCCGTGAGCTCCTCGGCCGTGAAGGACTGGGAGGTGATGACCGGGATGCCGGCCCGGACCAGGGTCTCCAGGTCGGTGAGGGAGCAGAGGCGGGTGACCACGCCGGCGAGCTGCCGGTAGGTGGCGGCGTAGGCCGCGTTGAAGGGCCAGTTGCCGCAGCCCTTGTACGCGGCGTCGTAGGTGGAGCGGGCGGCGTGGCAGACCTGGGGGTCCGCGTAGCCCTTCTTGACCCAGGCCACGGAGGTGGCGCTGGCCCTGCGGCCCCAGAACTCGATGATCATCTGCGAGGAGGTGGGGCTGCACCAGGCCTCACCGCCGTTGTCGTACTCGGGGTACTGGCCGGCGTGCGTCTCCTGCGAGTACCTCGGCACCTTCAGCTCGTGGGCCCCGCCGGAGGCGGCGGGGACGGAGGCGGGGACGGTGAACCGGTCCGGGACGTCCGAGGCCATGGCTCCGGCCAGCCACACCGTGGGGCCGCGGCTCGTGCCGGGCTTGCGGTACAGGGTCAGGCGCAGCCGCCAGTCCTTGATCCGCAGCCCGCTCGCGGGGGCGTCCACGGCCAGGGTGTCCGTCCAGACGGTGGACTTGCCGTCGGTCTGCCCGTCCACGGAGGTGCGGCGGATGTCGCCGTCGCCGGAGGCCCAGCGGCCCATCACGTACCAGGGGGTGGCGGCGCCGTCGGTGTAGGTGCCGCGCAGTTCCGCCTGGATCCAGGTGCCGGCCGGGGTGCGGGCGTTCCACGAGGCGATGGCCTCGGTCGCGGGCACGGTGGAGGTGTGGACCGGGGAGGTCCAGGTGGCGTACTCCCAGGTGCTCTTCTTGGCGGTGTGCGGGTCCTTGTACTCGGTGCGGCCCGTCGGGGTCTTGAACTCCAGGCCGGGGCGGGCGCCGCCGATGGCGGTGGTGCCCTGGTGGAGGCCGGCGGTCCAGTGGGCGTACGAGTACCAGAAGCGGTTGTCGACCGTCTTGCGGGTGGCTTCGGCGGTGGCTTCCGCGGTGGCTCCGGCGGTGGCTCCGGCCGGGGGCGGGGTGGTCGGGGCCTGCCCCGGGCCCCGGGGGGCGGGCTTCGGCCCGGCCGCGGAGGCGTGGCCGCCGGGGATGGTCGCGGCGGCTGCCGCCAGGGCTACCGCCAGTAGGGCGCGGCGGGGTGTGGGTGCTGCGGTCATCGGCGTGGCCCCCAGGGGTCGGTGCGGCGGGTCGGCTCCCGCCCACCCTTCCAGTTCCCGCCTGCGGGGCCGTGAAGCCGGGGGCCGTGTCGGGGTGACGGGGCGCGGCCCCCTCTGCCCCGCTCCCCCGGGGGCGGGCCCTGCGGGGCTGTCCCCTACCCGCCCTTCCCCCGTTCCCCGGGCTCCGCCCGGACCCGCTGCCGTGTGCGGCGCCGTACCCGGGGGCCAGCCCCCGGACCCCCGCTCCTCAAACGCCGGAGGGGCTGACATTGCCCTAC
This sequence comes from Streptomyces sp. GL_148, assembly GCF_057834205.1. Lineage (NCBI taxonomy): Bacteria > Bacillati > Actinomycetota > Actinomycetes > Kitasatosporales > Streptomycetaceae > Streptomyces > Streptomyces sp. GL_148. The sequence goes on from NZ_CM174396.1 coordinate 1,424,773, forward strand.
GGGCAATCCAGCCCACGCCGAGCGAAATCCAGCCCCGCCGGCGTTTGAGGCGCGAGGTCCGGGGCCGAGCCCCAGGGGGTCCGGGCGCAGCTCGGGGCCCCGCTTTCAGCCCGTCCCGCGATTGAGGACCGGGGTCCGGGCAGCGTCCGGCTGGGGGTCCCCCCGGACGGAGTCTGGGGGATGGTGGAAGGCCGGGTCGGGGACGGCCCCGCAGGGCAGGTCCGGGCCGGAGGTCATCGCGGGGGCGGAGGTCATACGGTGGGGGCGTGGAACATCAGGCGTCACTTCAGGCCCTCGCGCGCGAGATTCTCGCGCTGCCGCCCTCCCTCGGGCCCGTCCGCCTCGTCGGGATCGACGGGCACGCCGGGTCCGGGAAGAGCACCTTCGCGGGGGCGCTCGCCGAGGCGTTGGGCGGGGCTCCCGTGTTGCGGCTCGACGATGTGGCCACCCATGAGGAGCTGTTCGGCTGGGTGGGGCGGCTGCGCGCGCAGGTGCTGGAGCCGCTCGCCGCGGGGCGGGCCGCGCACTGGGCCGCGTACGACTGGATCGAGCGGCGGTTCGGTCCCGGGCGGGTGCTGGAGCCGGGGCCGGTGCTGCTCGTGGAGGGGGTCGGCGCCGGACGGCGCGCCCTGCGCCCGCACCTGGCGCGGCTGCTGTGGATGGAGACTCCGCGCGCCAAGTCCTGGGGGCGCGGGCGCGACCGGGACGGGCGTGAACTGTCCGACTTCTGGGACGAATGGGAGCGCGCGGAGCTCGCGCACTTCTCGGATGATCCTTCGCGCCCCTTCGCGGACACCCTGGTGCGGCAGAGCGGTACGGGATACGAGTGGACTTCCGGGGCGGCTGGGGCGGCTGGAATCGCCGCTCGGGTGACTGAAGGTGATGAGGCCCCCCAGGGCTGAGGGGTCACGGAAAGACCCTTTTCGCGGGCGCCTCCAGGCCGCTTGACCGGGGGGCCGGGACGGCCTTACGTTCTGAAGAAGCGGCCCTCACCGGCCGCCGAGGACTCGGAGCCCCCGATCGTTCCCCCGTGATCGGGGGCTTCGTGCCGCCATCCGGCCCCCCGCCGAATCCCGCCCGGCACTCCTCCGTCGCGGCGTCGCACGGGGCACATCGCGGCCGATTTCTCACCCTGTGTCACTGCCGGCCGCCCGTATGCGCACCCGGCAGGTCTTCGACGCACCCTACGTAAGGTGCGTAACCGCAGGTACGATGCACCCCTGATTTCATCGGCGCAGGAACAACTCGCGTACGCATCGCGGGGGTTGCTGGGCACCACGGGGGCGGCGTCTCCAACTGTTGGGCACTTCGCTTAGGGGTCCGTGGATGCTGCGTGACGGGGCCTGTAGCCATCGGTAGCCAATTGCTGTGGTGATGGGTGTCTTTGTGCGATGGTCGGTCGTTAGGCCGATCGGATACGGGTGGGCGCCGGCTTTGGCGGGTCCGGGATCGCGGGGAGGGGTGGTGGGCGTGGCGAGGTTGATGGCGACGGCGACGTGTACTGCCTTCCGTGCCGTGGTCGAGGGCGGCAGCGAGCTGGTCGGACGACGGATGCTGTGGGAGCGGGTGGGGTTTCTGGCTTCCCTGTGCCAGGAGTTGACCCAGCTGCTGGTGGCCTCGCGGTGGGATGAGGCGTCGCTGGATGTGCTGGCCGCCGGTGTGGACGGGCGGGGCGAGGTGCTGCCGTCCAAGGGGTGGATGGCGATGCGCCGCCTTCACTGGCCGAAGGCCGCCGCCGAGGGCGAGGGCGTGTATGTGTCGGACCGGGTGCGCCGGGCGGCCGAGGAGTACGCGGCGCGTACTCTGCGCCTGGCTTTGCACCGGCGGAGTTTGGTGGCGGCGGTCCTGGCGACCTGGCCGGCCGATCCGGGGCGGCGTAGCGAGGCGGATTGGACGGCGCTGCGAACCCTCCTGCCTGCTGGGGTGAGTGGTGCGGAGTTCCGTAACCGCACCCGCCAGATCCGGGCCTATGTGGCTGAGAACCGGCGCCTTCCGCTCGGGCTGTGCGTACTGGAGGACCCGCCCCGGATCGCCCCGCAGGTTCTTCTCGCCGCGATGGACCGCCAGCAGGTCACTATGGAGCGGGTGGATGAGGTGACGGCCCGCTTGCGGGTCAAACTCCCGCTGTGCGCGGCCCCCGTCTCGGGCAGGGAGTGGGCCTGGCATGTGATCGGCATCCGGCTGCCAGGCACCGTAGGGGCGGACTCGGTGCTGCACACACCCACCCTGCGCCCCACCAGCAGCGGCCGTGTCGCGGTGGACCTGCCGCACTCACGGCCCGCCCCCGCCACCAAGGCGAGCGGGCACGAGGTGGCAGTGGGTTTCGACTGGGGTTTCAACACCCTCCTCACCGGCACGGTCGGCCGCCTGACCGGGCGGGGCCAGACGCGGCGGGTGGTGACCGACGGCCGCCCCCTGATCTTCGGCGCCACCACGGTCAGCGCGAAACTCCATCGGCTGCGCACCCACCGCGAACACCTCGCCACCCTGGAAGCACGCGGCCACCGGCGCGGTAACGCCCGCCTGTCCGGGCAGGTCCGCGGCACCATCGCCGAAGCCATCCGGCACCTGGGGGCGAAGGCCGGGATCGCGGTGGTCACCGTCCCCGCCCGCGGCACCTCCGCCCGTTGTCCCGGGTGCCTGGGCGCCCTCACCCACCATCCGGCCCCTGACCGGCTGGGTGAGCGGGGCTGGAAGTGGGCCCACTGCACCGGCTGCGGACTGTCCATGGACCGCGACCACACAGCCGCCCGCCGGATCGTCTCGCGCGGCCTGCTCGCCCAGACCTACACCGTCACCGAACGCGCTACCGGCACCCGGACCATCCGCACCACCGTCGACGGCACCGTGCGCGGTGTGCGCCGCCCGAAGCAGACCACCCGCCACCTGCGCCGGGAGCGCCGCGCGGACAACCCCTTGCCCCGGCCGCGCGGGACCAGGAGCACCCTGGGCAAGGGGCGTCCCACTCGCAGCAGGCCGTCCGGTCCTCGTGGCCCGGGCGCCCGGCGCGCCGCCGGACAGCCTCCGGGCCCGAGGACTTCCCGCCGTATGCCCGACGTGCGTACGGTCCCCGCCACCAGCCCCCAGGGGTCGGTACAGCGTCCGGCGGGGCATGACACCCAGACACCAGCAGCATTCGGGCCGGTATCAGGTCATGGAGTACCCGTATCCGACCAGCCGGAAAGCTACCTCCCGGCCGGCCGGGTACGGCTCTCACGCAGAACCTGTCGACGACGCACCAGCGCCGTCGAGCGGACCGGCTTCCACCACCTGCACGCCACCCAGGTCCACCACCTCACCCCGAGGTTCGGACCCCGAAGTGGCGACCGCACACGGCCACGCCGCGCCCGAAAAACCTGAACCACTCAGGCACACACAGAGTTCTAGAGACGCTTGTGGGGGATGTGATGGACTTCGCCGCGCACGGCAGCAGCGCGCACGCCCCGGCCGAACTCGCCTGGCTGCGAGGAGTGGACGCCTGCACGATCGGCGCCTACCCGCAGGCCGAGGAGGAGTTCCGGACGGCCGTACGACTCGACCCCGCGATGGCGGATGCCTGGCTGGGCCTGCACGCGCTCCGCGTCGACACCACGAACGCGTTACTGCGCATGTACGCCCACCGGGACCGCTTCGGGGAACAGCGGGCCCGTCACCGGCGGACGCTGAACTCCTGGTACTGGCTGGGCTGGTGGGTGCAGCCCGTACTGGAGACCAGACGGGACCTGCTGCTGGCGCACGCCTCGCACTGGCTGGACGGGCGCCACGTCCCCGAGCTGGACCAAGCGCTCGCGGCCCTGCCGCCCGTGGACACCGACCCGCACGTCCGCTTCCTGCACGCCTGCCGGGCGTACCTGGTCAAGGACTGGGAGCAGTTGGTCCGCTCCACCGAATCGCTGGTCGACGATCCGCTCCTGGGCATCGAAGCGGGCCTGTTCGGCGGGATGGCCCGGGTCCGGCTGGAGATGTACGGGCAGGCCGAGCCGCTGCTGGCGGCCTCGCTGATGCGCTGCCGCAGCGAGCAGCCCCAGCGCAAGGAGCTGCGCTACTGGCTGGCGCGGGCGCACGAGGGGACCGGGCGCAGCGCGGCGGCGCTGCCGCTGTACCGGGCGGTGCACCGGGTGGACCCGGCGTTCATGGACACGGCGGCCCGGCTGACGGCCATCGAGGACAGCGAGGACGCCGACGGCCTGGCCGGGTACGCGAGCGGCGCCGGCTACGAGGCCTTCGGCGGGCACGGACCCACCCCGTCGGGCGGGGACTTCGCGGCAGTGGCGCTGGGCGGCGGTCCGGTCCAGGGGATCGCCGCGGACGGGCAGCCGGATCCGGACCCGCTCGCGGCGGCCGACCCGCCGGAGCCGCGGCACGGCCCGGGAGCGCCGGGGCCCGGCGCGGGACTGCCGTCCGGCGTACGGCGCAAGGCATCGCTGCCCGCGCAGCCGGGACCCGTGGGGCTGCCGGCCGGGCCGGCGGATCCGGCGGCGCTGGCCGAGGCGCTCGCGGAGCTGGAGCGGATGGTGGGCCTGGAGCCGGTCAAACGGCAGGTGAAGGCGCTCTCCGCGCAACTGCACATGGCCAGGCTGCGGACGGGGCAGGGGCTTCCGGTGCAGCCGCCGAAACGGCACTTCGTCTTCTCCGGACCGTCGGGCACGGGCAAGACCACGGTGGCGCGGATCCTGGGCCGGGTCTTCTACGCGCTGGGCCTGCTCGGCGGCGACCACCTCGTGGAGGCCGGGCGCGCGGACCTGGTCGGCGAGTTCCTCGGGCAGACCGCCGTGAAGGCGAACGAGCTGATCGACTCGGCGATCGGCGGGGTGCTGTTCGTGGACGAGGCGTACAGCCTCTCCAACTCCGGCTACAGCAAGGGCGATGCGTACGGCGACGAGGCCCTTCAGGTGCTGCTGAAGCGGGCGGAGGACAACCGCGACCACCTGGTGGTGATCCTGGCGGGCTATCCGGCGGGGATGGACCGGCTGCTCGCCACGAATCCGGGGCTGTCCTCGCGGTTCACCACGCGGGTGGACTTCCCGAGCTACCGGCCGCTGGAACTCACCTCGATCGGCGGGGTGCTGGCGGACGCGAACGGGGACCGGTGGGACGAGGAAGCCCTGGAGGAGCTGCGGAGCATCAGCGGGCACGTGGTGGAGCAGGGGTGGATCGACGAGCTGGGGAACGGGCGGTTCCTGCGCACGCTGTACGAGAAGAGCTGCGCGTACCGGGACCTCCGGCTGTCCGGTTTCACCGGTGATCCCTCCCGGGAGGACCTCTCCACGCTGCGGCTGGCGGACCTGATGCAGGCCTACGGCGAGGTCCTGTCGGGCCGCGGCCCCCAGGAGCGGCCGGAGCCGCCGCCGCTGTAGCCGCTGCGCGGCGCGAAGTCCCCTACCCGCCCTTCGCCCGTTCTCTGGGGCTCCGCCCCAGACCCCGCGCCTCAAACGCCGGCGAGGCTGGATTCGCCGGCGTTTGAGGACGGTCCGGGGCCGCTACGCGCTCCTCGCGTACCCCCGGTGGGCCGGGTCGCGGACCTCGCCGACCAACGTCTCCAGGACGTCCTCCATGGCGACCAGGCCGAGCACCCGGCCGGAGGGGTCCGCGACCTGCGCCAAGTGGGTGGCGTCGCGGCGCATGACCGTCAGGGCGTCGTCCAGCGGGAGCGTCGAGCAGATCGTGGTCATGCGGCGCCAGACCCGCTGGGGCACGGCCCGTTCGCGGTCCTCCAGGTCCAGGACGTCCTTCACGTGCAGGTAGCCCATGAAGGCACCGCTGTCGGCGCGGACGGGGAAGCGGGAGTACCCGGTGCGGACCGTGAGCTGCTCGATCTGGCGCGGGGTGACCGCCGGACCAACCGTGACCAGCCGGGCCGGGGCGAGGAGGACGTCGGTGACCGGGCGGCTGCCCAGTTCCAGCGCGTCCTCCAGGCGCTCCTGTTCGACCGGCTCCAGAAGACCGGCCTGCCGGGAGTCCATCAGCAGGCGGCCGAGCTGGGCGGAGGTGTAGACGGCCTCGACCTCGTCCTTGGGCTCCACCTTGAAGAGCCTCAGGATCAGCGTGGCGCAGGCGCCCAGCGCCGTGGTGACCGGTCCGCAGACCCGTGCGAAGGCGACCAGTCCGGGGCTGAACCACAGGGCGGTCTTCTCGGGGGCGGCCATGGCGAGGTTCTTGGGGACCATCTCGCCGATGACCAGGTGCAGGAAGATCACCGCGGTGAGGGCCACCGCGTAGCCCAGCGGGTGGATCAGGCCTTCGGGCACGTGTGCGGCGTGGAAGACGGGCTCCAGGAGCCGGGCCACGGTGGGCTCGGCGACGGCTCCGAGGGTGAGCGAGCACATGGTGATGCCGAACTGCGCGGCGGCCATCATGCGCGGCAGGTTCTCCAGGCCGTGGAGCACCTGGCGGGCCCGCTTGGAGCCGGCCGCGAGGGGTTCGATCTGGCTGCGGCGGACGGAGACGAGGGCGAACTCGGCGCCGACGAAGAAGCCGTTGGCCAGGACGAGGAGCAGGGCGAACAGCAGTTGGAGCGCGTTCACCGGCCACCCACCTGTGCCAGCTCGGCGGGGGCGGACGGTGCCGGGGCGAGCCCGTCGAAGCCGCGGCCGCCCGGAGCGCCGGGGCCCACGGGAGCGGTGCGCACGAGGCGGACCCGCTCGGCACGGTAGCGGTGGACCTGGCGCACGGAGAGCTTCCAGCCGGGCAGTTCGGCGCGGTCCCCGGGGGCGGGGATGCGGCCGAGCAGGTCGGCGACGAGCCCGGCGACGGTCTCGTACGGGCCTTCGGGGACCTCCAGGCCTATGCGGCGCAGGGTCTGCACGCGGCAGCTGCCGTCGGCCTCCCAGGAGGGGCGGCCGTCCTCGGCGGGTACGGCGGCCAGTTCGGGGCTGCCGTCCTCCGCGAGGTCGTGCTCGTCACGGACTTCGCCGACGAGCTCCTCCACGATGTCCTCCAGGGTGACGACGCCGGCGGTGCCGCCGTACTCGTCGACGACCACGGCCATCGGCTGTTCGCTGCGCAGCCGTTCCAGGAGCGGCTGCACCGGCAGGGATCCGGGCACCAGCAGCGGGGCGACGCAGATCCCGCTGACGCTGGTGCGGGCGCGCTCGGCCTCGGGCACCGCGAGGGCGTCCTTGAGGTGGACGACCCCGGTGATCTCGTCGATGCGCTCGCGGTAGACCGGGAAACGGGACAGGCCCGTGGCGCGGGTCAGGTTGAGCACGTCGGCGGCGGTGGCCGTGTCCTGGAGCGCGCTGACCTTGACCCGGGGGGTCATGACCAGCTGCGCCGTGAGCTCGCCCAGCGAGAGGGTCCGTACGAAGAGGTCGGCGGTGTCCTGTTCCAGGGCGCCGGCCTGGGCCGAATGGCGGACCAGGGAGACCAGTTCGCCGGGGGTGCGGGCGGAGGCCATCTCTTCGGTGGGCTCCACGCCGAGCGCCCGGACGAGCCGGTTGGCGACGGCGTTGAGGCCCGCGATGACCGGCCGGAAGACCCGGGAGAAGACGTGCTGCGGTCCGGCCACGAAACGGGCCACTTGGAGCGGCCGGGAGACGGCCCAGTTCTTCGGGACGAGCTCGCCGACGACCATCTGGACGGCGGAGGCGAGCAGCATGCCGATGACGACGGCCACGCCGGGTACGACGCCCTTGGGGAGGCCGGTCGCTTCGAGCGGCCCGGCCAGCAGGGCGGCGAGGGCGGGCTCGGCGAGCATGCCGACCACGAGGGAGGTGATGGTGATGCCGAGCTGGGTGCCGGAGAGCTGGAAGGACAGCTCCCGCAGGGCTGCGACGACCGTGCGGGCACGGCGGTCGCCCTCGGCCGCGGCGCGTTCGGCCTCGGGTCTCTCGACGGTGACGAGGCCGAATTCGGCTGCCACGAAGAAGCCGTTGGCGAGGATCAGGGCGAATGCCGCCACGAGCAGGAGTAGCGGGATGGTCATGCCGCCGCCTCCGTGGGGAGGGCGGCGCGTGTACTACCGGACGATCCGTCCATTGCTGGAGGGAGTCACTCCTCGAGTCGCAGGTGCCCACGGGCCTCGGGGTCCCGGGGCCGGTGGGAGGGCGCACGATCGCGCCCCCACACCAGATTAGTCATTGAGATCGCCGCCGCAATGGGACGCAGCGACGAGGTCGGCCGGGGTCAGTCGTTCTTTGAGCCGGATCCGCGGACTTCGGCCAGGGCGCGCAGGGCGCGGGCGTCGGCGATCGCCTGGGCCTTGGCGACCCCGGGCTGGATGCCGAGGGCGGGCAGGCTGGTGCCGTCGCTCAGGTCGAGGAACACCCAGGCGTCGCCGGGGCGGAGGTTGACGCGCAGGATCTGCGCCCACTCCAGGCGGCGGGTGGTGGTGAGGTTGACGACCGTGACTCCGGTTTCGTCGGCGACCACCTTGGGGCGGCTGAGCAGGACGAGGACGGAGGAGAGCAGGGCCGCGGTGAAGACGAAGGCGATCCGCTCACCGGGGTGCAGGGTTTCGAGGATCAGCGCGATCGCGGTGATCGTGACGAACATGGCGGCGCCCACGCCCAGCAGGACGGCCCGGGTGCGGGTCGGCCGGAAGGTGACCGGCAGGGCGGGCGGTGCGGGCTGGGCGGTGGCGTCGGCCATGTTCTTCGGGTGCCTTCGGGTGGTGCCGGATGGTGAGCCGGACGGTGAGCCGGATCGTGAGGGGAAGCCGCGCGGCGGAGCGCCGGCGGACCCGTCAGAGGCGGCAGGCGTGGATCGAGGTGGTGAGGATCGCGCGCGCGCCGAGCTCGTACAGGTCGTCCATGATCCGCTGCGCCTCCTTGGCGGGGACCATGGCGCGGACGGCGACCCAGCCCTCGTTGTGCAGCGGGGAGACGGTCGGCGACTCCAGGCCCGGGGTGAGGGCGACCGCGCGCTCCAGGTGCTCGGCGCGGCAGTCGTAGTCCATCATCACGTAGCTGCGGGCGACCAGGACGCCCTGGAGGCGGCGCAGGAACTGCTGGGCCTGCGGGTCCTCGGGGTCGGTGCCGTTGCCGCGGATGACGACGGCCTCGGAGGTCATGATCGGCTCGCCGATGACCTCGAGTCCGGCGTTGCGCAGGCTGGTGCCGGTCTCGACGACGTCGGCGATGATCTGGGCGACGCCGAGCTGGATGGCGGTCTCGACCGCGCCGTCGAGGTGGACGACGGAGGCCTCGATGCCCTTGTCGGCGAGGTGCTTCGCGACGATTCCCTCGTACGAGGTCGCGATGGTCATCCCGTGGAAGTCCTCGGGGCCCTTCGCGGTGCCGGGGATGGTGGCGTAGCGGAAGGTGGAGCGGCCGAAGTTCAGCGGCAGGATCTCCTCGGCGCTGGCGCCGGAGTCGAGCAGCAGGTCGCGGCCGGTGATGCCGATGTCGAGCTTGCCGGAGGACACGTAGATCGCGATGTCCTTGGGGCGGAGGTAGAAGAACTCCACCTCGTTGTCGGGGTCGACGACCACGAGCTCCTTGGACTCCTTGCGCATCCGGTAGCCGGCCTCATGGAGCATCGCCGACGCCGGTCCGGAGAGTGAACCCTTGTTGGGGACGGCGATGCGCAGCATGGGGCTTCCTTTGGTGCGTAGGTGCGAAAGGGTGTGCTGGTACGGGTGGTGGACGCGCGGACGCCCCGGCAGTGTGTGCCGGGGCCCGCGCGGAACTGCCGCGGCCTGAGAGCTGCTGCGGCCTAGAGGTGCGCGTAGACGTCTTCGAGGGAGATCCCGCGCGCCACCATCATCACCTGGACGTGGTAGAGCAGCTGGGAGATCTCCTCGGCGGCGGCTTCCTTGCCCTCGTACTCGGCGGCCATCCAGACCTCGGCGGCCTCTTCGACGACCTTCTTGCCGATGGCATGGACACCCTTGCCGACCAGCTCGGCGGTACGGGAGGTGCTGGGGTCGCCGTTGGCGGCCTTGAGCTGGAGCTCGGTGAAGAGCTCTTCGAAGCTCTTGGGGGGTTTGTTCGCCATGATGGTCCTCAGAATACGGGGTCGGCGGCTACCTGCTGGCGCCAGGGTTCGTGACGGCCCGCAGGATCATGGCGGTGGAGACGGCGGCGGTGACCGCTTCGTGCCCCTTGTCCTCGTTCGACCCCTCGAGCCCGGCACGGTCCAGCGCCTGCTCGTCGTTGTCGCAGGTCAGTACGCCGAAGCCGACGGGGACTCCGGTGTCGATGGACACCTGCACCAGGCCCTGGGTGACGCCCTGGCACACGTAGTCGAAGTGCGGGGTGCCGCCGCGGATGACCACGCCGAGGGCGACGATGGCATCGTAACCGCGACCGGCCAGTACCTTCGCCACGACCGGGAGCTCGAAGCTGCCCGGGACGCGCAGCAGGGTGGGCTCGTCGATCCCCAGCTCGTGCAGGGCCCGCAGGGCGCCGTCCACCAGGCCGTCCATGACCTTTTCGTGCCACTGGGCCGCGATCACGGCGACGCGGAGGTCTCCGCAGTTCTTCACGCTCAGTTCGGGTGCGCCCTTGCCGCTCACAGCTCTGCTCCTCGGTGCGATTCGTGTGGTGTGGGGTGGTGCTCGGGGGTGGTGCTCGGGGTGGTGCTCGGGTGGTGTTACTGGTTGCCGCAGGCGGACGTGGTCGTGGCCCCGTCCAGCCAGGGCAGGTCGTGGCCCATCCGGTCCCGCTTGGTGCGCAGGTAGCGCAGGTTGTGCTCGCCCGCCTCCATGGGCATCGGCTCCCGGTCGGAAACCTTGATGCCGTGGCTGATGAGCGCCGCCGACTTCTCGGGGTTGTTGGTGAGCAGCCGGACGCTGTGGACGCCGAGGTCGGCGAGCATCTGCGCGCCGGCCCCGTAGTCGCGGGCGTCGGCGGGCAGGCCCAGCTCCAGGTTGGCGTCGAGGGTGTCGCGGCCGCGCTCCTGGAGCTCGTACGCCCGCAGCTTCGACAGCAGGCCGATGCCGCGGCCCTCGTGGCCGCGCAGGTAGACGATCACACCGCGGCCGGCCGCCTGGACCCGCTCCATGGCGGTGTGCAGCTGGGGGCCGCAGTCGCAGCGCTGCGACTGGAAGATGTCCCCGGTCAGGCACTCCGAGTGCATCCGGACCAGGACGTCCTCGCCGTCGCCGATCTCGCCGTGGACGAGGGCGACGTGCTCGACGCCGTCCACGGTGGAGCGGAACCCGTACGCGGTGAAGTGGCCGAAGGAGGTCGGCAGGCTGACCTGGGCCTCGCGGCGTACGGTCGGCTCGGCGGAGCGGCGGTAGGCGATCAGGTCCTCGATGGAGATGATCGTCAGGCCGTGCTTGCGGGCGAAGGGGATCAGCTCGGGCAGTCGCAGCATCACCCCGTCCTCGCCGGCGATCTCCACGATGGCGCCGGCCGGGCGCAGGCCCGCGAGGCGGGCGAGGTCGACGGCGGCCTCGGTGTGGCCGTTGCGGACCAGGACGCCGCCGGGCTTCGCGCGCAGCGGGAAGACGTGGCCGGGGCGGACGAAGTCTGCGGGGCCCGAGACCCCGTCGGCGAGCAGCCGCAGGGTGGTGGCGCGGTCGGCGGCCGAGATGCCGGTGGTGACCCCGTGGGCCGCGCTCGCGTCGACGGAGACGGTGAAGGCGGTCTGCATCGACTCGGTGTTGTGCTGGACCATCTGCGGGAGTTCGAGCCGCTCCAGCTCGTCGCCCTCCAGCGGGGCGCAGATCAGGCCGCGGCACTCGCTCATCATGAACGCGATGATCTCGGGGGTGGCCTTCTCGGCCGCGATGACGAGGTCGCCCTCGTTCTCGCGGTCCTCGTCGTCGACGACGACCACGGGACGGCCGGCCGCGATGTCGCGGATGGCCTGCTCGACGGGGTCGAGCCGGAACGTCTCCAGCTCGACGTCGGGCACGGGCTTCAGGACGGGGTTCGGGGAGGTCATGCCGTTGCTCCTTCCAGAGCCGGGGCGGTGGTGGTGCGCGAGCGCTGGTACCAGTCGTAGGCGCCCCAGAGGACGAGGGCGAAGTACACGACGTAGACGAGGCCGGAGAAGGCCAGTCCGCTGTTGAAGGCGAGGGGTACGCCGACCAGGTCGACGAGGAGCCAGGCGAACCAGAACTCGACCAGGCCGCGGGCCTGGGCGACCATCGCGACGATGGTGCCGACGAAGATGTAGGCGTCGGCCCACGGGCTCCACGACAGGCTCGGGTAGAGGGTGAACAGTCCGCCGACGGCCAGGGTCCCGGCGACCGCGCCGGCCAGGAGGAGGCCGCGCTCCTTCCAGGAGGCGGTGCGGACGGCGATGGAGCCGTCCTGGGCGTCCTGCTTGCCGCGCTGCCAGGCGCGCCAGCCCCACACGGCCACGCCGATGACGAGGAGCTGCTTGCCGACCCCGCCGGAGAGGTGCGCGGAGGCGTAGGCGCCGACGAGGATCAGGCCGGAGAGGAGCTGGGCGGGCCAGGTCCATATGGAGCGCCGCCAGCCGAGCGCGAGGGCGCCCAGGCCGACCAGGTTGCCGATCATGTCGGACCAGATGACCTTCTGACCGAAGACCTCGAAGGCCTCGGTGTTGAGCCAGGTCAGGGCGTTCACTGCGACTCCCCCGCACGGTGCAGCACGTTCGGGGCCAGGGGGGTGACGCCGGCGGCCAGCAGCCGCTCCACGTACTTGGCCAGGACGTCGACCTCGAGGTTGACCGGGTCGCCGGGCTTCTTGATGCCCAGGGTGGTCAGCGCGAGGGTGGTGGGGATGAGGCTGATGGTGAACCAGTCGGCGGCGGCCTCGACCACGGTGAGGCTGACGCCGTCGACCGTGATGGAGCCCTTCTCGACCACGTAGCGGGAGAGGTTCTCCGGGAGGGCGACCTTGACGATCTCCCAGTGCTCGGAGGGGGTCCGCGAAATGATCTCGCCGGTTCCGTCCACGTGCCCCTGGACCAGGTGGCCGCCGAGCCGTCCGCCGAGCTCCATCGGGCGCTCCAGGTTGACCCGGGAGCCCTGGGTGAGGGCGCCGAGGCTGGAGCGGTTCAGGGTCTCCTGCATGACGTCGGCGGTGAACTCGCCGTCACCGGTCTCCACGACCGTCAGGCAGACGCCGTTCACGGCGATGGAGTCGCCGTGCTTGGCGTCCTCGGTGACGACCGGGCCGCGCAGGCGGAAGCGGGAGGCTTCGGCGAGCTCCTCGACGGCGACGACCTCGCCCAGTTCTTCGACGATTCCGGTGAACACTCAGTGCTCCTTGAGGGCTGTGGGGGCGGAGGGGGCCGGTGCGGGGACGGCGGTGACGCGGATGTCGGTGCCGATGCGGACGGTTTCGGTGATCCGGAGCCGGAGCGCGTCGGCGAGGGTGCCGATGCCGGCGTCGGCGAGGACCGCGGGGCCCGCGCCGAGGAGGACGGGGGCGAGGTAGCCGATCACCTTGTCGACGGCCCCGGCGGCGACGAAGGCGCCGGCCAGGGTGGGGCCGCCTTCGAGGAGGACGGAGCGGATGCCGCGCCCGTACAGCTCGCGCAGCAGGGCGTCCACGGAGATCCCGTACTTGTCGTACGGGAGCCGGGCCAGCTCCGCTCCGGCGAGGTGGCGGGTGTCGGCGTCCTCGGCGACGGCGATCAGGGTGGGCGCGGCCTCGTCCAGGACCCGGGCGGTGGGCCGGATCGTGGCGTGGGTGTCCAGGACCACGCGCAGGGGCTGGTCGGCGGCGGTGAAGCCGTCGATCCCCCGGACCGCGAGGTGCGGGTCGTCGGCGCGCAGGGTGCCGGAGCCCACGACCACGGCGTCGGACTCGGCGCGCAGCCGGTGGACGTCGGCGCGGGACTCGGGAGAGCTGATCCAGCGGCTGGTGCCGTCGGCGGCCGCGATGCGGCCGTCGAGGGTCGCGGCGTACTTCCACAGGATGTACGGGCGGCCCAGGCGTACGGAGGTCAGCCAGGCGGCGTTGCCCGCCTCGGCCTCCTCGGCGAGCAGTCCGCCGCCGGCGTCGATCCCGGCGGCGCGCAGGGTGGCGCCGCCGCCGCTGGCCTGCGGGTTCGGGTCGGAGACCGCGTAGAACACGCGGGTGATCCCGGCGGCGATGAGGGCCTGCGCGCAGGGTCCCGTACGCCCGGTGTGGTTGCAGGGTTCGAGGGTGACGTAGGCGGTGCCGCCGCGGGCCGCCGGGCCTGCCGCGTTCAGGGCGTGGATCTCGGCGTGCGGGCCGCCGGCCCGCTCGTGCCAGCCTTCGCCCACGACGGCGCCCGAGGCGTCGGTGATGACGCAGCCGACGACCGGGTTGGGGCTGGTGGAGCCGAGTCCGCGGGCGGCGAGCTCGATGGCTCGGCGCATGGCGCGGGTGCCCGCGTCGGGTGCTGCGTGCGCGGCGTGTGTCGCCACCGGGTCCTCCTGCCTCATCGGGCACGGACTCCGGGGCCTGTCGGGATACGACAGATGAAGCGGGTAGCACACGCGGGGACGCCGAGGCCGGAAACACGGTCCGTTCGAAGCACGTCCCGAGGGATGTGCAGATGGACCGCCGACGGCGGCGTACCGGTGACTGGCCCGCCGCGCACTGCCTCCCATCCGGACTTTAACCGTCGGTCCAGGAATTTCACCTGGTCAACCGGCCGCTGGCTGCGGACGGGTCGCGGACTATAACCGCCGGTTCGGAATTACACCGACCCCGGAGTGCGCTGCTACTGGTACTGAAGCCAGTGTGCCACGGGTGATCGGCGGCCATGCGGGTGAGTCAACGTGGCCTGGGTCACACATTCGGTCATTCTCGAGCGCGCCGATTGCGCCATCCAGCCCCGCCTGATCCCGGCCCGACAGCTACCGGATCCGCACTCGATCCCCGTCGGATTTCTACCGGAAGTCCTTGACGCGAGCCTTGACACGCGCCTTGACGCACGCCTTGACGAGCCCGCGCCGGACCCTGCCGGATCGGCACTTTGGTCCAGACCTATTGACGGGTTGGTCTAGTCCTCTTAACGTTCCCTTCATCTTCCCCGGGAGACAGCCCGTCAGATGTGCGCACGTCACGGGCCAACACGCACCACGTTCCAGCCTGTTGTGTCCTGCCATCCTCCCCTCCCCAGGAGGCACAATGCTGTCCCCCACCAAGACGAGAGCCATGCTCCTGACGTCCGGCGCCGCAATCGCCGGTCTGCTGGTGGCCGGGCTCTCGGCGGGCGTCTCGCACGCCGCCGACAACGAGTCCTGTCGCCCCGACGGTCTGTACAAGACCGCGGGCGTGGACGTCCCGTACTGCTCGGTCTACGACACCGAGGGCCGCGAGAAGATGGGCGCCGACCACCAGCGCCGCGTCATCGGCTACTTCACGGGCTGGCGCACGGGCAAGGACGGCGCGCCCGCCTACCTGCCCCACAACATCCCGTGGTCCAAGGTCACGCACCTGAACTACGCCTTCGCCCACGTGGGCAGCGACAACAAGATCTCCGTCGGCGCCGACAACGCGAACAACTCCGCGACCGGGATGACCTGGCCGGGTGTCGCGGGTGCCGAGATGGACCCCGCGCTCCCTTACAAGGGCAATTTCAATCTGCTGAACAAATTCAAGAAGCAGTACCCGAACGTCAAGACGCTGATCTCGGTCGGCGGCTGGGCGGAGACCGGCGGCTACTTCGGCGACGACGGCAACCGCGTCGCGTCGGGCGGCTTCTACTCGATGGCCACCAACGCCGACGGCTCGGTCAACCAGGCCGGCATCGACACCTTCGCGGACTCCTCGGTCGAGTTCATCCGCAAGTACGGGTTCAACGGCGTCGACATCGACTACGAGTACCCCACCACCATGAAGGACGCGGGCAACCCGCTGGACTGGCAGCTGGCCAATGCCCGCCGCGCCGGTCTGGTCAAGGGCTACGACGCCCTGATGAAGTCCCTGCGCGAGAAGCTGGACCGGGCCGGCGCCGCCGACGGCAAGCACTACCTGGTGACCGTCGCCGCCCCCTCCTCCGGCTACCTGCTGCGCGGCATGGAGACCTTCCAGATGCAGAAGTATCTGGACTACGTCAACATCATGTCCTACGACCTGCACGGCGCCTGGAACGAGTACGTCGGCCCCAACGCCTCGCTCTTCGACGACGGCAAGGACGCCGAGCTGGCCGCCGCGAACGTGTACGGCAGCTCCCAGTACGGGAACATCGGCTACCTCAACACCGACTGGGCCTACCACTACTTCCGCGGCTCCATGCCGGCCGGCCGCATCAACATCGGCCTGCCGTACTACACCCGCGGCCACAAGAACGTCCAGGGCGGCACCGACGGTCTGTGGGGCAAGGCCTCCGCGACCACCTGCCCGGCCGGCGCGGGCCTGACCAAGTGCGGTGACGGCGCGGTCGGCATCGACAACCTGTGGCACGACAAGGACACCAACGGCGTCGAGTCGCCGGCCGGTTCCAACCCGATGTGGCACGCCAAGAACCTCGAAAAGGGGATCGTCGGCGACTACGTCACCAAGTACGGCTTCCCGGCGAACACCACGCTGACCGGCACCTACGCCCGCAAGTACGACTCGACCCTGGTCGCGCCGTGGCTGTGGAACGCGCAGACGAAGGTCTTCCTCTCCACGGAGGACGAGCAGTCGGTGGCGGCCAAGGCCGACTACGTGGTCAACCGCGGCATCGGCGGCACCATGGTCTGGGAGATGGCGGGCGACTACGGCTGGAACGCCGCCAAGGGCCAGTACGAGATGGGCGACACGCTCACCTCCCTGATGTACGACAAGTTCAAGGCCGCCTCTCCGTACGGCGCCAAGAAGTCCAACACCGCGCTGCCGACGCAGGCCGTGGACATCAAGACGGAGTTCACCGAGTTCAAGCTCGGCGACTCGAACTACCCGATCACCCCGAAGCTCAAGATCACCAACAACACCACGGCCACGCTGCCGGGTGGCACGGAGTTCCAGTTCGACTACTCGACCTCGTCCCCGGCCAACGCCTCGGACCAGTCGGGCTTCGGCACCACGGTGATCAAGAGCGACCACACCGGCAGCAACATCGGCGGCCTGAAAGGCGACTTCCACCGGGTCTCGCTGAAGCTCCCGGCGTGGCAGACGCTCGCCCCGGGCGCCTCGGTCGACCTGGCCTTCAACTACTACCTGCCGGTGTCCACGCCCTCCAACTGGACGGTGAACATCTCCGGCACGACGTACGCGCTCGCCGGTGACCTGGCGCGCGGCGTCACCGTGGTCCAGCCGGGCGGCACCACCACCCCGCCGACCACCACCCCGCCGACCACGACCCCGCCCACGACGACCCCGCCGACCACGACCCCTCCCACCACCACTCCTCCGACGGGCGGTGCGTGCACCAACCCGGCGTACGTGGCGGGCACGGTCTACAACAGCGGCAACCTCGTCTCCCACAAGGGCCACAACTGGAAGGCCCAGTGGTGGACGCAGAACGAGGAGCCCGGCACCACCGGCGAGTGGGGCGTCTGGAAGGACCAGGGCGCCTGCTGACACCCCACGGGGTGACCGCGTAGGCGAAGAGATGTGAGGACCCGGTGGCCCGGCGGCCACCGGGTCCTCGCCTTTCCGTGACCCTCAGGCCGTGAAGAGGGTGGACTGCGCCGATTCGCGGGCGGCGAGCCGCGCCCCCGTGAGCACCGCCGGGTCGCCGAGGGTACTGGCGCGGACCTCGGTCGGGACCGGGCTCAGGGTGGTGAGGCGGCCGGCCACCCGGGCCGCCAGGGCGGGTCCGCCCGCGCGGCCGAGTTCCCCGCCGAGCACGACGCAGCCGGGGTCCAGGACCGCCGCGACGGCCGCCGCCCCGAGGGCCAGCCGGTCGGCCAGGGCGTCGAGGAAGGCCGGTCCGGCGGCGCCCGCGACGGCCTCCTCGAGCGGCCCGTCGAAGCCGTGGGCCGCGGCGAGCGCGGCCACCCCGGCCCGCCCGGCCAGCTCGTGGAAGCCGCCGTCGCAGTTCGTGGCCGACGGCAGGCCGCCCGTCCCGGGCACCGGCAGGAAGCCGATCTCCCCCGCCCCGCCGGAGGCGCCCCGGCGCAGCCGCCCGTCCAGGACCACCGCGGCGCCGACCCCTTCGCCGAGCCACAGCAGCACGAAGGACTCCAGGTCCCGGGCCGCGCCGACCCGCTGCTCGGCGAGGGCCGCCAGGTTGGTCTCGTTCTCCACCACGACCACCGCCGGCAGCCGCCGCTGCACCGCCGCCACCAGGTCCCGGTGCCAGGCGGGCAGTCCGGCGGTGTCGCGGAGCTCTCCGGTGCCCGGGGCCACCAGCCCCGGCGCTCCGATCACCACCGTGTGGAGCCGGTCGGCGCCCGCCTCCCGGACGAGCTCCTCCAGTCGGTCCACCGCCTCGTCCACGGCGTCCACCGGCAGGGCCGCCTGTGCCAGCGGCCGGCCGAGGAGGTCGGCGACGACCGCCGTGGCGCTGTCCGTCCGTACGTCGAGCGCCGCGAGGTAGGCCCGCCGCGCGACGATCCCGTAGAGCTTGGCGTTGGGTCCGCGCCGCTGTTCGCCGGACTCCCCGACGACCTCGATCAGTCCGGCTCCGGTGAGCCGTTCCACGAGGTCCGCGACGGAGGGGCGGGACAGGCCGGTCAGCTCCTTGAGCTGGGGGGCCGTCAGCGGGCCCTCCTCCTGGAGGAGCTGGAGGGCGAGCCGGTCGTTGATGGCCCGGGCCGTGCTCGGCGAGGCGGGGGACGGAGCGGGCGAGGCGGCGCGGGTGGTGGAGGTCAGGGCCTTGGCAGGAGTCACGGCGCCCATCCTAGGAGTTCCGGGGGCTAACTATCAGGCAGGGTCCCTGATAGTTTACGAGTCATGACCGGGGAAACCGACCTCAGCCCGGCGCGACTGCGCCATGCCCGCTTCGCCATCGCCGGCGTCTTCTGCGCACACGGCGCGGTCACCGGCTCCTTCGCCACCCGCATCCCCTGGATCCAGGACCACGCGCAGCTCAGCGCCGGCACCCTGGGCCTGGCCCTCGCCTTCCCCGCGCTCGGCGCGGCGCTCACGATGCCCCTGGCCGGCCGCATCAACCACCGGTTCGGCGCGCGCACCGCCCTGCGGATGCTGCTGAGCCTGTGGACGCTCGCCCTCATCCTGCCGAGCCTCGCCCCGAACCTGTGGACGCTCTGCTTCGTGCTCTTCGTCTACGGGGCCACCGCCGGCATGTCGGACGTGGCGATGAACGCGCTGGGCGTGGAGACCGAGAACCGGCTGAAGCGCTCGATCATGTCCTCGCTGCACGGCATGTGGAGCGTGGGCGCCCTGATCGGCTCGGCCCTCGGCACGCTCGCCGCGCACACCGGTACCGACGCCCGGGTGCACCACCTGATCGCCGCGCTCGCCCTGACGCTGGCCGGGCTGGTCGCCGTACGGGGCGTCCTGGACCTGCGCACCGACACCGACGGGGAGGCGCCGCCGCACTTCGCGCTGCCCCCGAAGTCCGCGCTGTTCATCGGGGCGATCGGGTTCTGCGCGGTCTTCGCGGAGGGCGCGAGCCTGGACTGGTCCGCGGTGTACCTGCGGGACGTGCTGCACACGGACGCCGGCCTCGCGGCCGCCTCGACCACCGCCTTCGCGCTGACGATGGCGCTCGCCCGGCTGGCCGGGGACAAGGTCGTGGACCGGTTCGGAGCCGTACGCACCGTCCGCGTGGGCGGCGCACTGGCCACCGCGGGCGGGCTGCTCGTGGTCGCCGTCCACCATCCGGCCGCGGCTCTGGCCGGGTTCGGGCTGATCGGCCTCGGCATCGCGGTCGTGGTCCCGCTGGCCTTCGCGGCGGCAGCGCGCAGCGGTCCGGCCCCGGCGCAGGCCATCGCCGGTGTCGCGACGATCACGTACACCTCGGGGCTGATCGCCCCGTCGGCGATCGGCGCGGTGGCCGACGCGACCTCGCTGGTGGTGTCGTTCGGGCTGGTCACGCTGCTGTCGTTCGCCCTGATCGTGGGGGCGACCGTACTGCGGCAGCGGCCGGTGGCGGCGGGGGCCTCACCCGCCAACCGGGACGAACATGCACCCATCCGGCCGTAACATGTCGCCTGGTCACCTACGGCCTCGTAGGTGACCACGCTCCCGACGAGCGACGAAGAACGAAGAACGAACGAAATGCGGTGGAACATGGGCCTCGGCGTGCGCTGGACCCTGCACGGAGACGGGCGGACCCCCGCCCCCGGCGCGGTGGTGCGGCCGGACGAGCGGCTGTCGTGGCCGCGGACCGCCGGGCTGGGCGCCCAGCACGTCGTGGCGATGTTCGGGGCGAGCTTCGTGGCGCCGGTCCTGATGGGACTGGACCCGAACCTCGCCATCATGATGTCCGGTGTCGCCACCGTCATCTTCCTGCTGGCGACCCGCGGCCGGGTCCCCTCGTACCTGGGCTGCTCACTCTCCTTCGTGGGCGTCGCGGCCGCGATCCGGGCGGGCGGCGGGGACAGCGCGGTCGTCACGGGCGCGGTCTTCGTCGTCGGCGCTGCGCTGTTCCTGGCGGGGCTGGCGGTCCGGCGGTTCGGGGCGCGGATCATCCACGCGGCGATGCCGCCGGTGGTGACGGGCGCGGTCGTGATGCTGATCGGGTTCAACCTGGCGCCCGTGACGGCCTCCACGTACTGGCCGCAGGACCAGTGGACCGCGCTGCTGACGATGCTGTTCACCGGGCTGGCCGTGGTCTGCCTGCGGGGCTTCTGGTCGCGGATCGCGATCTTCCTCGGCCTGATCTTCGGGTACGGGATCTCCTGGGTCTTCGACCTCGTCTTCGGCAAGATCCACTCGACGGTGGGCGGCCCCGAGGCCGTCGACCACTGGCGGCTCGACCTGTCGGGGGTCGCCAAGGCCGACTGGGTCGGGCTGCCGACCTTCCACGCACCGGCCTTCGAGTGGTCGGCGATCCTGATCGCGCTGCCGGTGGTCATCGCGCTGATCGCGGAGAACGCCGGTCACATCAAGGCCGTCGGCGAGATGACGGGCGACCCGCTCGACGACAAGCTCGGCACGGCCATCGCCGCCGACGGCGCCGCGTCGATGCTGTCCACGGCGGTGGGCGGCCCGCCGAACACCACGTACTCCGAGAACATCGGCGTCATGGCCGCCACCCGCGTCTACTCCACGGCGGCCTACTGGGCGGCGGCCGGCTTCGCCCTCCTCTTCGGCCTGTGCCCCAAGTTCGGCGCGGTCGTCGCCGCGATCCCCGGCGGGGTGCTGGGCGGGATCACCGTGATCCTGTACGGGATGATCGGCCTGCTCGGCGCCCAGATCTGGATCAACGGCCGGGTGGACCTGCGCAATCCGCTGAACCTGGTGCCGGCCGCGGCGGGCATCATCATCGGCGTGGGCGGGGTCGAGCTGAACATCAGCGACAGCTTCGAGCTGGGCGGGATCGCGCTCGGCACGATCGTCGTGATCACGGGCTACCACGCGCTGCGGTACTTCGCGCCGGCCCACCTGAAGCAGCAGGAACCGCTGCTGGACGCGGGCACGTCGGCGTACGACGACACGGACGGCGAGGCAGACGGCGAGGCGGACGGCGGGACGGTGCGGAGCGCCGCCGGGGAGCCCGGGGACAAGCGGGGTTGACGGAGTTTCGCCCGAACCGGGGAAGCGTACGGCCAAGTTCCCCTGATCCCGGCCCGCGGCTGCGACGCTGCGTCCCATGGTCCCCATGGAAGCGGTGCTGGCGCGGATGCGCGCCCTGGACGAGCGGCTCCCCGAGCGGGACGGCGTCGCCGTCTTCAACCGGGTGTACCTCACGGTGACGCAGTCCCTGCACGAGGGCATCACGCACGGCGCGTTCCCCTCGCCCCGCCGGGCGGAAGCCCTCAGCGTCCGCTTCGCCGAGCGCTACCTGACGGCGGTGGAGGCCGACCGGGCCCCGGCCTGCTGGCGGCCGCTCCTCCAGTACCGCCGCCATCCCGGGATCCGGCCGCTCCAGCACGCGCTGGCCGGGATCAACGCGCACATCGGCCACGACCTGGCGCTGGCGGTGGTCTCCACCTGCCGCTCGCTGGACTGCGAGCCGGCCGCGCTCGAAGCGGACTTCGACCGGGTCGGTGACACCCTGGTCTCCCTGGAGGAGCACATCCGGGAGGACCTGATGCCGGGCCCGGACCTGCTGGAGATCGCGGACCCGCTCACGCATCTGCTCGGCGCCTGGAGCCTGGAGCGGGCCCGCGCGGGGGCCTGGGCCTCGGCCCGCCTGCTCTGGTCGCTGCGCCGCTCCCCCGATCTCGCGGAGGAGTTCACCGAGTCCCTCGACGCGGGCGTCGGCCTGGTCGGCCGCTGCCTGCTCACGCCTACGGGCTGACCCCGCTGCGCGGAGCCGTCCTGCGGAGTCGGCGCAGCTGCCGGGTGCGGCCTGCCCCGCCGGGTCGCCCCATGTCGGGGTGACGGGGCGCGGCCCCCTCTGCCTCGCTCCCCGGGGGCGGGCCCTGCGGGGCTGTCCCCTACCCGCCCTTCCCCCGTTCCCCGGGCTCCGCCCGGACCCGCTGCCGTGTGCGGCGCCGTACCCGGGGGCCAGCCCCCGGACCCCCGCTCCTCAAACGCCGGAGGGGCTGGATTCTGCCCGGCGGGGGTGGATTTTGCATGGCCGGGGCTGGATTCTGCCCGGAGGGCACTTCCAGCCTCGCCGGCGTTTGAGGCGCGGGGTCCGGGGCGGAGCCCCGGGGAACGGGGGAAGGGCGGGTAGGGGACAGGCCCCGCGCAGCGGAAACCCATCGCAGCCCCGTCGGGCGGGGCCGCACGGCCAGGGCCCGGCAGAGCGCTCGCGTCGGCGCGGCCCACGGCCAGGGTGCGGCCATGAGAACGGGCCGCCTCCGCGCTCGCGCGCGCGGGGGCGGCCCGTGTCAGGGGGCCGGAAGGGCCTGGAGCGGTCAGTCCTCCGGGAGTTCGACCGGGGCTATCTCGTCGTAGACGTCGCCCGGGCCGGGGTTCGTGGAGTCGGTGGAGCCGCCGAGGTGGTGCATGACGCCCCAGACGGCGTTGAGGGCCGTCTGGACCGCGCCCTCCGCCCAGCCCGCCGTCCAGGAGATGTCGTCGCCCGCGAGGAAGATGCCGCGCTTGTCCTCGGGGAGGCGGTCCTGCATGAAGTGGGTGAACAGGCGGCGCTGGTAGCGGTAGTGGCCCGGCAGGTTGGCCTTGAACGCGCCCATGAAGTAGGGCTCGTTCTCCCAGGACACCGTCACCGGGTTGCCGATGATGTGGCGGCGGATGTCGACCTTCGGGTAGATCTCACCGAGGGACTTCAGCATGACCTCCATCCGCTCGTTCGCGGAGAGCGGCAGCCACTTCAGGCTGTCGTCGCACCAGGTGTAGGAGAGGCAGATGACGGCCGGCTTGTCGGGGCCGTTGTCCAGGAGGTACGTGCCGCGGGTCATGCGGTCGGTCAGGGTCATCGACATGACGTCGCGGCCCGTCTCCTCGTCCTTGTCGAGCCAGAAGGGGCGGTCGACCGGGATGAAGAGCTTCGAGCTCTCCATGTAGTGGGTGCGCTCGATCGCCGTCCAGTGGTCGATCGGGAAGAGCGTGTCGTCGCACGCGATCTTCGACAGGAGCATCCAGGACTGGGCCGTGAAGATCGCGGCGCGGTACGTGCGGATGTCGCCGGTGGCGTCCGTGACCGTGATGCGGTTGCCCGCCGTGCGGTGCAGGCGGGTGACCGCCGGGCGCGGGGCGCCCCCGTGCAGGGAGGAGAGGGAGGTGCCCTGCGCCCAGTGCACGATCTTCTCGGGCTCGCGGTCCCACATGCGCAGCGGGAGCTGCTGCGAGCCGCCCACGATGCCGCGGTGGTGGTCGTCGGCCTCGGTGTAGACGACCCGCAGGATCTCGAGGATCGAGTTCGGGAAGTCGGTGTCCCAGCCGCCCGTGCCGAAGCCGACCTGGCCGAAGATCTCGCGCTTGCGGAAGGACTTGAAGGCCTCGGACTTGCAGAGGAACCCGTAGAAGGTCTCGTCGTCGAGCTTCTCGACGAGCTTCGCCCAGATCTCCCGGATGCGCGGGACGTCCCGCTCGCGCATCGCGGTGTTCATGTCGGAGAAGTCGGCGCCCTCGTCCAGGCAGGCGTTCCACGCGGCGGACACGTCGCGGTAGACCTGCGGGAGGTCGGCGATGGTCTCGGCGTAGTGGGTCTCGCCCTTGAGGTCGACCACCGTCGAGGGGGTGGCCTCGGCGAGCGGGTTCGGGAAGGGCTCGGTGACCAGGCCGACGAGGTCGATGTAGTGCTGGAGGGCCGTGGAGGACGGCGGGAAGCGCATGGCGCCCATCTCCGCGGTCAGCTCCTCGGTGCCCGCGCCCTCGAAGCCCACCGTGCGCAGCCGGCCGCCGATCTGGTCGGCCTCGTAGATGACGGGCTTGAGGCCCATCTTCATCAGCTCGTACGCGGAGATGATGCCGGACAGCCCGCCGCCGATGACGGCGACCTCGGTGCCGTGCTCGGTCGCCGGTATCTGCCCGAGGCCCGCCGGGTGGGCGAGGAAGTCGTCGTACGCGTAGGGGAAGTCCGGGCCGAACATCGTGATCGGCATCGAGCCGTCGCTGTGCGGGACGGCGGTGGTGGGCACCGTGGACGTCATGGGGTACGACTCCTAGCGGGGTGGGGCAGGGGGGAAGGGCAAGCCGGGGGGAGGGTGACCGCGGTGCGCGGACCGCGGTCAGACGAGCGAGGCGTACAGACCGGGGCGGCGGTCGCGCAGGTACGGGTTGGTCTCGCGCGAGACGCGCAGCAGCTCGGGGTCGGCCTCGCCGAACACCAGCTCCTCGCCGCGGCCGGCCCGGGTCCGGGTGACCCCGTCGGGACTGGCCAGGCAGCTGAGGCCGACGAACTCGAACTCGCCTTCCGGACCGGTGCGGTTGACGTACGCGATGTACATCTGGTTCTCGAAGGCCCGTACGGGGACCAGCTGTTCGGCGACGAACTGGAAGGGGTGCATCTGCGCGGTCGGCACCAGGAGGAGGTCGGTGCCGGCGAGCGCGTGCGCCCGGACGTTCTCGGGGAACTCCACGTCGTAGCAGATCATGACGCCTACGCGGAGGCCGCCGAGGTCCGCCTGGACCACCGGGGTGTCGCCGGGGGTGAAGGCCGCCCGCTCGAAGCAGCCGAAGAGGTGGGTCTTGCGGTAGTTCGCGAGCCGCTCCCCGTCGGGGCCGACGAGCTGCGCCGCGTTGTAGACGGCGTCGCCGTCCCGCTCGGGGTAGCCGTAGAGCACGGCCAGCCCGTGGCGGCGGGCGATCTCGCCGATGGCACGGGCGGACATGCCGTCGGCCGGTTCGGCGAGCCGGGCGATGTCCTCGATCTCCAGCGCGTAGCCGGTCAGGAACATCTCCGAGGTCACGAGGAGCCCGGCCCCCGCCTGTGCGGCGCGCGTCGCGGCCTCTTCGAGCGCCTTCAGGTTGTCGGCGGTGTCGCCGAGCCGTCCGGAACTCTGGAGGAGGGCGGTGCGCAGCGGGGGCATGGGCGTACCTCTGTGGCAGGAGGGGTGGGGGTCCTTAGACGGTACGTTCGCGCGTTCGACCGGGACAAGCCGTGACCGTTGCGCGCCGCGCATCGATTCGTTGCGTCTTGGCGGTCGTACGCGGCGATTCGTTGCGCGAGGGCTCCACATGCCCTCTGTATGCGCCGCGGGCGCCCTTCGACCCCTCGATCCGGAGGTCCCTTTCGTTCGGCCTGCGGAGGCCCTCCCGGGGCTGTCGTGCGGCTGTCGTGCGGCTGTCGTGCGGCTCCCCTACGAGGCCGGGCCGAAGGCCGGGTGCACGCTCAGCCTGCGCAGGTCCTCCAGGATGTCGGGAGCGTGGTTGGAGACCACCCGGCCGCTCCAGCCGTCGCAGAGGGCGGGAACGGTGAGCGTGCCGTCGTGGTCCTGCCCGGTGGCCTCGTAGGCCCGGCGGAGCGCGTCGTGCCCCGTGGGGTCGGAGCCGGGCCGCAGGACGGTCAGGGCCACGGTGTCCCGGAGGCCCAGGTCGGCGAAGGCGGCGGTCACGCCGAGGCAGTGCGGACAGTCGTCGGCGGCGACGTAGACCCGGTACCGGTGCGGTTCGGGCGAGAACCCGGTCCCGATGCGGCCCCGGAGGACCTTGGGCGGCCGCGGCCGGGGTCGGGCGGTCACGGGCGCGGGAGCCGGGGCCGGGGCGGGCGTCTGGGCAGGGGCCTGGGCGGGGGCATGAGCCTGGGCCTCGATGCGGCTCTGGGCGGGTGCCTGGGCGGGTGCCTGGGCAGGCCGCTGGGCAGGCGCCTGGACGTGAGGCTGGACGTGAGGCTGGACGTGAGGCTGGACAAAGGGCTGGACATGGATCTGGGGCATGGCTCTCCTCGGTCTGTGTGCGTACGTGCGGCGTGCTCGGCGGGGCCTCAGGAGGCCGGGGCCGTGGCACTGCAGACGCGGAGGAGATCTATGTGCAGCCGGCGGGTGAGCCAGGAGCGGCGCAGCGGGGTGGTGGCGGCGGATGGGGCGGTGAGCTGGTCCACCGGGCCCCCTTCCTGTCCGCGACCCTCATGACGCTGGCGTCCGCAGTCTCGTGGCACCGCCAGGGGCCGTCAAGACCGCCCGCACGAGTGCGCGCTCGCCTCGAGCCGGCCTCCAGCGGCTTCGCACGCCCGACACGAAGCATTAACACGGATTGACATTCCATCCGTTGTGGCCCGGTGCCCTCTGATCTAGCGTCGGAAGGACGACCGGAGCACGGCACGAGGTGAAGGGGGTGGCCCGGCATGACCGTACGAACCGCCGGTGACGCGCTCGTCCCGCGCCGTGCCGTCCACCTGTACGCCCGCGTGCACATCGACCTCCTGCGCGTCGCCGGCTCCCTCTGTCGTTCCTGATCAGCGTTCCGCGACCCGCGTTCCGCGAGCTGCTCCGCCCTTCGCCGCGCCGCCCGATCAGGAGGCCGTTCCGCCATGCCCGTGCACCCTTCCCCCTCCCTCGCTCCCTCCTCCGCGCTCCACCTCGCCGTGGCCCTCGACGGGGCGGGCTGGCACCCCGCCGCCTGGCGCGAACCGGGCGCGGACGCCGACCGGTTGTTCACCGCCGCCTACTGGGCCGCCCTCGTCGCCGAGGCCGAGGCCGGGCTGCTGGACTTCGTCACCTTCGAGGACTCGCTGAGCCTGCAGTCCACCGATCCGGCGGGGCCCGACGGCCGCACCGACCTGGTGCGGGGCCGGCTCGACGCGGTGCTGGTCGCCGCCCGGGTGGCGCCGCTGAGCCGGCACATCGGGCTGGTGCCGAGCGTGGTGGCCACCCACACCGAGCCCTTCCACGTCTCCAAGGCGCTCGCCACCCTGGACTACGTGAGCCGGGGGCGCGCGGGGCTGCGCATCCAGATCTCCGAACGGCCGGACGAAGTACGCCACTTCGGGCGCCGCACGGCGCCCCTGGACCCGGCCGGGCTGTACGGGGAGGCCGCCGATCACATCGAGGTGGTGCGGCGGCTGTGGGACAGCTGGGAGGACGACGCCGAGATCCGCGACGCCGCCACCGGACGGTTCATCGACCGCACCAAGCTGCACTACATCGACTTCGAGGGCCCCCGTTTCAGCGTGAAGGGCCCGTCCATCACCCCCAGGCCGCCCCAGGGCCTGCCCCCAGTCAGCGCGCTGGCCTCCGACGCCGCCGTGTACCCCTTCCTCGCGCGGTCGGCCGACATCGGCTACGTGAGCGCGCGGGATGCCGGCGAGGTCCGCGCCGCCGTCGCCGCGCTCCCCGGCATCCCGCACCTGTTCGGCGAGCTGACGGTGTTCCTCGACGACAAGCCGGCGACGGCGGAGCGACGGCTCCAGCGGCTGGACGCCGCGCACGGGGCCGCGTACACGAGTGACGCCCGCGTCTTCGCGGGGACCGTGGCGGACCTCGCCGACCTGCTGCTGGAGTGGCGGGAGGCCGGGCTGACCGGCTTCCGGCTGCGGCCGGGGGTGCTCGCCCACGACCTGCCGGCGATCACCCGCGGCCTGGTCCCGGAGCTCCGGCGGCGCGGGGCGTTCCGGCGGGCCTACGAGGCCTCCTCGCTCCGCGGCCTGCTGGGGCTGCCGCGCCCGGCGAGCCGGTACGCCGCCGCCCCGGCGGCTCCCGCCGCCACCGCTTCCCCCGCCGCCTGATCCCCCAGGAAGGACCGACAGCAGCCATGAGCAAGCCGCTCAAGCAGATCCATCTCGCGGCGCACTTCCCGGGGGTCAACAGCACCACCGTGTGGAGCGACCCGGCCGCCGGGAGCCAGATCGACTTCGATTCCTTCGTCCATTTCGCGCGGACCGCCGAGCGCGCGAAATTCGACTTCCTCTTCCTCGCCGAGGGCCTGCGCCTGCGCGAACAGGGCGGTGAGATCTACGATCTGGACGTGGTGGGCCGCCCCGACACCTTCACCGTGCTGGCGGCGCTCGCCGCCGTCACCGAGCACCTCGGACTGGCCGGCACCATCAACTCCACCTTCAACGAGCCGTACGAGGTGGCCCGCCAGTTCGCCTCCCTCGACCATCTGTCGGGGGGCCGGGCCGCCTGGAACGTGGTCACCTCCTGGGACGCCTTCACCGGGGAGAACTTCCGGCGCGGCGGCTTCCTGCCGCGCGAGGAACGCTACGAGCGGGCAAGGGAGTTCCTGGACACCGCACGCGAGCTCTTCGACGCGTGGGACGGCGACGAGATCCTCGCCGACCCGGTCTCCGGGGAGTTCCTGCGGAACGCGGGCCCCGGCGCCTTCGCCCACCGGGGCGAGCAGTTCGACATCTCCGGGAACTTCAACGTGCCGC
Organism: Streptomyces sp. GL_148; assembly: GCF_057834205.1. Lineage (NCBI taxonomy): Bacteria > Bacillati > Actinomycetota > Actinomycetes > Kitasatosporales > Streptomycetaceae > Streptomyces > Streptomyces sp. GL_148. Next base: position 1,453,339 of record NZ_CM174396.1, read on the forward strand.
GCAGCCCCCAGGGGCGGCCGGTGATCTTCCAGGCGGGCGATTCGGACGAGGGCCGGGAGTTCGCGGCGGCCGCCGCGGACGCCATCTTCGGGCGGTACGGCACGCTGGAGGAGGGCCGCGCGTTCTACGCGGACGTCAAGGGGCGCCTGGGCCGGTACGGGCGCACCCCCGACGAGCTGAAGATCCTGCCGGCGGCGACCTTCGTGCTCGGCGACACGGACGCCGAGGCGCGGGAGCTGGCCCGCGAGGTGCGGCTCCAGCAGGTCAGCGGGGCGACCGCGATCAAGCGCCTGGAGCACGTGTGGAACCGGGACCTGTCGGGGTACGACCCGGACGGGCCGCTGCCGGACGTCGATCCGGTGCCCGGGGAGAACACCATCGCGCTGGGACGGGCGAGCGTGCGCATGCACCGGGATCCGGTGGCCGTGGCCCGCGAGTGGCGGGAGCGGGCCGCCGCCGGGGGTCTGTCGATCCGGGAGCTGGTGATCGAGACGACCGAGCGGCAGTCCTTCGTCGGCTCGCCCCTCACCGTCGCCCAGGGCATCGACGCCCTGGTCCAGGCGGACGCGGCCGACGGCTTCATCCTGGTCCCGCACCTGACGCCCGGCGGGCTCGACGCCTTCGCGGACACCGTCGTCCCGCTGCTCCAGGAGCGCGGGGTGTTCCGCCGCGATTACGAAGGCCCGACGCTGCGCGATCACCTCGGGCTGGCGGCGCCGCGCGCCCTCGCCCCCGCGCGCGGCTGACCACCGCACGACCTCATCCGAAGCCCGCCACCGAAGAAAGCCCGCCACCGAAGAAGGGGGGACACCATGCCCGGTATCCCGCTCGGGGTCCTCGACCTCGCACCGATCGCGTCCGGCTCCACGGCCGCCGAAGCACTCCGTAACAGCGTCGACCTCGCCCGGCAGAGCGAGCGGTTCGGCTACGCCCGCTACTGGTTCGCCGAGCACCACCTGAATCCGGGTGTCGCGGGGACCTCGCCCGCCGTCGTGCTGGCGCTGACGGCCTCGGCCACGTCCACGATCCGGATCGGCTCGGGCGCGGTCCAGCTCGGGCACCGCACCGCGCTGTCGACGGTCGAGGAGTTCGGCCTGCTGGACGCGGTGCACCCGGGGCGGATCGACCTGGGTCTGGGGCGCTCGGCGGGCGGGCCGCCGGCGCGCCGCGGCGGGGCCGAGCCGCCGGTGGCGTACACCACGGCGAACGGGCTGCGCATCCCGAAGCCCTTCTCCTTCGCCCACCTGCGCGATCACCCGCGCATCGCGCTCCAGCAGCGGCTGCTGCAGCTGCCGGGGGCCACCCCGCAGGAGTACCCCGGGCAAGTGGGCGACGTACTGGCCCTGTTGCGCGGGGAGTACCGCTCGCCGGACGGGGTGGAGGCGCATGCCGTGCCCGGGGAGGGCGCCGAGGTCCAGGTGTGGGTCCTGGGCAGCAGCGCGGGTGTGAGCGCGGAGACGGCCGGCGCGAACGGGCTGCGGTTCGCGGCGAACTACCACGTCAGCCCGGCGAGCGTGCTGGAAGCCGCCGAGGCCTACCGGGCGGCCTTCAAGCCCTCGGCCGGGCCGGGCGGGCTGGACCGGCCGCACCTGACCGTGTCCGCGGATGTCGTGGTGGCCCCGGACGACGCCGGGGCGCGGGAGCTGGCCGCCGGGTACGCGCCCTGGGTGCACAGCATCCGGACCGGCGAGGGCGCGATCCCCTTCCCGTCGCCCGAGGAGGCCCGTGGGCTGACCCGGGGCTGGTCGGCGGCGGACCACGAGCTGGTCGCGGACCGGGTGGAGACACAGTTCGCCGGTTCGCCGGCCACCGTCGCGGACCAGCTGGAACGGCTGCGGGACGCGACCGGCGCGGACGAGCTGCTGATCACCACGATCACGCACGCGCACGCCGACCGCGTGCGCTCGTACCGGCTGCTGGCCGGGGAGTGGGCCCGGCGGGGGTGAGCCCCCGGCTTTCGCCCCGGGCCCGGGAAGAGGATGGTGGGAGGTGAGTCCACCGGCGTCTGCCGGGCCAGGGAGGTACATCATGCGCAAGGTTCTGGACTGCAGGGAGTACCCGAGCGAGATGAACTGCTCCCTCACCATCGCGGGTGAGGAAGAGGAAGTCCTGCGCGCCTCCGTGCAGCACGCCGTCGACGTGCACAGCCACACGGACACCCCGGAGTTCCGCGAGCAGCTGCGCGGCCTGATGAAGGACGAGGTCCCGCAGCACGCCTGAGGCCGTACACCGCCCGCTCCGCCTCGTGCGCCCGGCGTGGCACCAGGGGTGCTACGCCGGTGCGCCCGAGGTGAAGCGGCGCAGGAGCGGGGAGAGGACGAGCACGGACTTGGTGCGCTCCACGAAGGGCTCGCCCGCGATCCGCTCCAGGACCCGCTCGAAGTGCCGCATGTCGGAGGCGAAGATCTGGACGAGGGCGTCCGCGTCGCCGGTGACGGTCGACGCGGACACCACCTCGGGGTAGCGCTCCAGGCCCCGCCGGATGTCGTCCGGCGAGGTGTTGTGACGGCAGTACATCTCGATGAAGCCCTCGGTCTCCCAGCCCATCGAGGCGGGGTCCACGCGGACGGTGAAGCCGGTGATGGCTCCTTCGGCGCGCAGCCGGTCCACACGCCGTTTGACGGCGGGGGCCGAGAGTCCGACCTCGGAGCCGATGTCCGCGAAGGAGCGGCGGGCGTCCTTGGCCAGGGCGTGCACGATGCGTTCGTCGAGATCGTTCAGTCGCACTACGGGTGGATCACTTCTCTACTGCGGCCGACTGTGTAGCGGTCGGCTGGGCTGCGGCCAGTCGGGAGCGGCGGATGCCGTACTGGAAGTAGACCACGAGGCCAACGGCCATCCAGCCACCGAAGACGATCCAGGTGGCGGTGTCCAGGCTGAACATCATGTAGCCGCAGGCGAGCAGGCCCAGGATCGGCGTGACGGGGAAGAGCGCCACCTTGAAGGTGCGCGGCATGTCCGGGCGGGTCTTGCGCAGGATCACGACGGCGACGTTGACCAGGCCGAAGGCGAAGAGGGTGCCGATGCTGGTGGCGTCCGCCAGCTTGCCGAGCGGGATGAAGGCCGCGAGCGTTCCGCAGAAGAGGGAGACGATCACCACGTTGGCGCGGGGGGCGCCGCTCTTCGCGTCGACCTTGGCGAAGACCTTGGGGACGAGGCCGTCGCGGGACATGGCGAAGAGGATGCGGGTCTGGCCGTAGAGGACGGCGAAGACCACGGAGGCGATGGCGACGACGGCGCCGGCGGCGAGGACGACGCCCCAGAAGGTGTGGCCGGAGACGTCGGTCATGATCTGGGCGAGCGCGGCCTCGGTGCCCTCGAAGTCCTGCCACGGCATGGCGCCGACGGCGACGAAGGCGACCAGGACGTAGAGCACCGTCACGATCAGCAGCGAGAGCATGATCGCGCGGGGCAGGTCGCGCTTGGGGTTCTTGGCCTCTTCACCGGCGGTGGAGGCGGCGTCGAAGCCGATGTACGAGAAGAAGAGCGTGGCGGCGCCGGCGCTGATGCCGGTGATGCCGAGCGGGGCGAGCGGGGCGTAGTTGCCGGCCTTGATGCCCATGAAGCCGATGCCGATGAAGAGCAGCAGGGTGACGATCTTCACCGCGACCATGATCGAGTTGATCCGGGCGCTCTCCTTGGCGCCGCGCATCAGGAAGACCATGGCGAGCAGGACGACGACCAGTGCCGGCAGGTTGATGAACCCGCCCTCGCCCAGCGGCGCCGAGACGCCTTCGGGGATGGTGACCCCTATCGTGCCGTCGAGGAGTTCGTTGAGGTACTCGCCCCAGCCGACGGCGACCGCCGCGACGGAGACTCCGTACTCCAGGACCAGGCACCAGCCGCAGACCCAGGCGACGAGCTCGCCCATGGTGGCGTAGGAGTACGAGTACGAGGACCCGGAGACCGGCACCGATCCCGCCAGCTCCGCGTAGGAGAGCGCCGAGAACAGCGCGGTCAGGCCCGCGATGACGAAGGAGATCGTGACGGCGGGGCCGGCCTTGGGGGCCGCGGTGCCGAGGACGACGAAGATGCCCGTGCCCAGCGTGGCGCCGATGCTGATCATCGTGAGCTGCCACATGGTGAGCGAGCGGCGCAGCGAGCCGCCCTCGCCCTGGCCGCCTTCGGCGACCAGCTGCTCCACCGGCTTGCGGCGCAGCAGGGGGTGGACCGCCTTGGGGCGCTCGGGGGTGAGCGGTGGTGCCTGGCCGTGATCGAGCACGAGGGGACTCCTTTGTCACTGCGGGTGGGGTTTCAGGCGTCGACCGCAGCGGTCCGGAGCAGGAGCAAGCCGAGAAGGGCCTGGGCATGGGGGACCGCCGAGCAGGCGGTCCACGCCACTCCACGTACAGCGAGTGAGCCTACGAGCTGAGTGATACCGCCCGTAATGCACCATCCTTGCACATTGGCGACTGATCGTTGCGCGGATCTGTCCTGGATGGTCCTTTGTTGCGCGGGGATGATCGATCAGTGCGCAAGCGATCCCGACCCGCATTCTTGACACTTCGTCAGATCTGCCGCAGCGTGCCGCCATGGACCTGGACGTGCTCTACGAGATCGACGTGCCGCGGCCCTGGCGGGGAGCCCACCCGCACGGCCAGCGGGCCGCTGAGCAGCGCGCTTACCGGGAGGCGGTGGAGCAGATCCGGCTCGCCGACCGGATGGGCTTCCGTACCGTATGGGCGGTCGAACACCATTTCCGCGAGGGCCGCTCCCACTGCCCGGCCCCCGAGGTCCTCCTCGGACACCTGGCCGGGCTCACCGAGCGGATCCGGCTGGGCTTCGGCGTGACCCTGACCCCCTTCGCCTTCACCCCGCCGCAGCGCATCGCGGAGAAGGTCGCCACCGTCGACGTGCTCTCCGGCGGCCGGGTGGAATGGGGCACTGGGCGGTCGACGCCCATGGAGCAGGCGGCCTTCGGGGTGGACCGGGAGAAGTCCCGCGACGACTGGCGCGAGGCCATCGAGATCGTGACCGGAATGTGGCGCGAGGAGTACTTCGCGTACGAGTCGGAGCGTTTCGCCTTCCCGCGCCGCATGGTCACCCCCAAGCCGGTGCAGGATCCGCACCCGCCCGCCTGGATGGCGGCCACCTCCCCCGGCTCCGCGGAGGTCGCGGGCGCGCACGGCCTCGGACTGCTGTCCTTCTCGATCATGCAGCCGCTGGAGGCGATGGCCGCCCAGGTGGCCGCCTACCGGGCGGCGGCCGCCGCCCCGCGACCGCTCACGGACGTCACCACGGACCGGGTCGCCGCCTACACCCTGGTGCACGCCACCCCGCCGCGGACCGACCCGGGGCCGCGGGTCTGGGAGTCGGTCGCCTGGTGGTACTCCAACCTGGCGCAGTTCACCCTGGAGTGGGAGCTGCCGCACCTGAGCCCCGAGGAACGGGAGCGGACCTTCCCGCTGCTCACACCGATCCTCGAAGGGAACGTACCCGTAAGGGAGTTCAACGACGGGGACATGATCCTCATCGGGGACGCGGAGACGATCGTCACCAAGGCCAAGCGGTACGCGGACCTCGGCGTCGACCAGCTCATCTGCTACGTCCAGTGGGGATACCTGGAACACCGCGAGATCCTACGGACCCTGGAGATCCTGGGCAAGGAAGTCATCCCGGAGCTGGCCCGCTACACGCCCCGGAAGGCCTCCGCGTGAGCGGCGGCCCCGACACCTCCCTCGTCCCCGACACCTCCCCCGTCCCCGACTACGCCGCCCTGCACCGCCTCGACGGCCGCGCCCTCGTCCTGCTCGGCGCGGGCAACGGCATCGGCCGCCAGACCGCGCACGCGCTGGCCGCGGGCGGCGCCCACGTGCTGTGCGTGGACCTGGACGAGGAGCGGGCCCGCGCGGTCGCCGCCGAGACCGGGGGCGTCCCGTACGCCGCCGACGTCACGCGCCGCGAGGCCGTACGGGAGCTCTTCGCCGCGGCGCCGGAGCTGCTCGGCGGCCGCCCGGTCGGCGGGGTCGTCGACATCGTCGGCATGGCCCGGTACGCCGCGCTGCCCGAACTGGACGACGAGGGCTGGGACTGGCACTTCGATCTGGTGCTGCGGCACGCCTGGCTGGCCGTCCAGTACGGCGGCGAGGCCGTCGCCGCGGCCGGCGGCGGACCGCTGGTCTTCGTCGCCTCCGTCTCCGGGCTCACCGCGGCCCCGCTGCACGCCGCGTACGGGGCCGCGAAGGCCGGCCTGATGTCCTTGGTGCGCTCGGCGGCGGTAGAGCTGGGCCCGCGCGGGGTACGGGTCAACGCGGTGGCACCGGGGGTGGTGTGGACCCCGCGGGTCGCCGCCCTGCTGGGCCCCGAGGGGCGGCGGCTCAACGCGGAGAACGCCCCGCTGGGCCGGGTCGCGGAGACCCGGGACATCGCGGCCGCGCTGTACTTCCTGGCTTCGCCGCAGTCCTCGTACATGACGGGCCAGACGCTGGTCGTGGACGGCGGCGTCGGCGTGAAGTTCCCGTACCCGACGGTCGGAGGCGCACGATGAGCACACGGGAAGCCGGACCGAACGCAGGTGCAGGTGTAGGTGCAGGTGCAGGTGCAGGCGCGGACCCAGGCCTGGGCGCGTCCGACCATGCGAACGCCAACGCCAACGCGAGCGCGGACGCGCACGCCGGGCCGTGGCTGGACCCGGCACCCTTCCTCCGCGGCGTGGCCTGGCTGGACGGGGGACGCCCCGTGCGGGCCGACCCGGCCGACACCATGCGGCTGCCCTGGGACACCGGCGAGCGGGCCACGCTGCCCATCGGGGTGCGTCTGGAGTTCACCGCGCCCGGCGCCCGGGCGGTGGAGATCCACTACCGGGCGACCGTGCCCGGCCCCACCGACGCGCTCCGCGACCTCGCGCACGGGTTCGCCCTGTGGGACCGGCACGGGGTGGTGGGCGAGCTGTACACCGAGCCGGCCGCCGAGGCCGTCGTGCGCCTCGAACTGCCGGGCGGCTCCGGCCCGTTCACCATCCACCCGCCCGAGACCCAGTCCCCGCTGATCCTCGGCCTGCGCGGGATCGGCGGCCCGCTCGCCCCCGCTCCGCCCGCCACCCGCTGGGTGGTGCACGGCGACTCCATCACCGAGGGCTGGTGGTCCACCCGGCCCGCGCACGGCTGGCCCTCGGTGGCCGGGCGGGCCCTCGGCTGGGACACCGTCAACCTCGGCTACGCGGGCGCCGCGCGCGGGGAACTGGCCTGCGCCGAGCAGCTCGCCGGGCTCCCCGCCGACGCCCTCACCCTCGCCTTCGGCACCAACTGCTGGTCCCGCGTGCCCTTTTCGGCCCCGCTCCTGTACGAGACCACCCGCGCGTTCATCGAACTGGTCCGCCAGGGCCACCCCCGGACCCCGCTGCTCCTCCTCTCCCCGGTGCTGCGCCCCGACGCGGAGCGCACCCCGAACAAGCTGGGCGCCACCCTGGGCGCCCTGCGCGACGCGATGGAGCGTGCCACCCGGGAGCGGATCGCCGCCGGGGACGAACGCCTCGTCCTGCTGCCGGGGCGGGAGGTGCTCGGCCCCGAGCACCTGGCGGACGGTCTGCACCCCAACGACGCCGGACACCGCACGCTCGGCCTCGCTGTGGCCACGGCCATGAAGCGGGCCGGGTTCGGCGCGGGGTGAGTGAAACAGCCCACATCGGAGGAATTGAACAGATCGGCTCCGACAGGGCGTGTCCTGCACACAGTTGCCGCCGCTCCACTCCGCTCGGACGGACGGACGCGGCGGCGCAGGCAGGGACACACACGTGGGAGAGATCAAGATGGGCATCAAGCGCGGAACCACCCTGGCGGCCGTGGCGGTCGTCGTCGCACTCACCGCGACCGCGTGCGGCGGGAGCGACTCGGCGGGCGACGCCGCCAAGCCGGCCGGAGCCGTCGCCGCTCCCTCCCAGGCCCCCTCCTCGGGAGACGGCTACGGATCCGGCTCCGACGCCGCCGCGGCCGCGGCCGGCGACGCGAAGCCCGCCGGTCAACTGGCCATCGCCCAGGACGAGAAGCTCGGCTCCGTCCTCGCCGACAGCGCCGGCTTCACCCTCTACCGCTTCGACAAGGACACCGCGAAGCCGTCCAAGTCCTCCTGCGACGGCGACTGCGCGAAGGTCTGGCCGGTGGTCGCGGCCGGCGACGCCACCGCCGCGGCGGGCATGGACCCGGCGCTGCTGGGCGAGGTGGTCCGTACCGACGGCAGCAAGCAGCTGACGGTGGCGGGCTGGCCCGTGTACCGGTACAGCAAGGACACCAAGGCGGGCGACACGAACGGGCAGGGCGTCGGCGGCACGTGGTTCGCGGCGGCTCCCGACGGCAAGAAGGCGGCGAAGGCGGCTCCCGCGCCCGGCGGCGCCGGCCAGACCTCCGGCGCGCTGACCGTGGCCAAGGACCCGAAGCTCGGCGACCACATCGTCGACGGCAACGGGATGACGGTCTACCGCTTCAAGCCCGACACCGCGTGGCCCATGGTCTCCAAGTGCGAGGGCGGCTGCGTGGCCAAGTGGCCGGTCGTCCCGCCGGTGGACCAGGCGAACACCAAGGGGATCATCGAGAAGAACTACCTGGTGCTCGACCGCCCCGACGGCAAGAAGCAGCAGACGGTGAACTGCTGGCCCGTCTACACCTTCACCGGTGACAAGAAGGCCGGCGACATCAACGGGCAGGGCATCGGCGGCACCTGGTACGCGGTGGCCCCCGACGGCAAGCTCATCACGGTCCAGTAGACCGGTCCCGTAGACCAACAGGCCGCGCGGCCCCCGCTCTCCTCCCCCGAGGGCGGGGGCCGCGCACCGTTTCGCCCCGGCCGGGCGGAACCTAGACTCCGCACCATGCTGCGCGTACTGGCCGTCGACGACGAGAAGCCCCTGCTCGAAGAGCTCCTCTACTTGCTGCGCTCGGACCCCCGGGTGCACAGCGCCGAGGGCGCCTCGGACGCCACCGAGGCGCTGCGCCGGATCACCAGGGCGCTGGAGAGCGGCCCGGACGGGGCCGACGCCATCGACGTGGTCTTCCTCGACATCCACATGGCGGGGCTGACCGGGCTGGACATCGCCCGGCTGCTGGCCGGGTTCGCGCGGCCGCCGCTGATCGTGTTCGTCACCGCGCACGAGGGGTTCGCCGTACAGGCCTTCGACCTGAAGGCCGTGGACTACGTGCTCAAGCCCGTGCGGCCGGAGCGGCTGGCCGAGGCCGTGCGGCGGGCCTGCGCGCAGTCCGGCCGGTTCGGGGAGCAGCCCGCGGCGGCCGCCACCGAGGCCGTGCCCGCCGTACCGGCGGCCCGCGCGGCCGCCACCGAGTCCCCCGGAGCCCCCGTGGCGGCGGCCGCCGCCGCGCGCGGCGCGGACCGGGCCCCCGACCGCGCCCCCGACCAGATAGCCGTCGAACTGGGCGGCGTGACCCGCTTCGTGGCGATCGCGGACATCGCGTACGTGGAGGCCCAGGGCGACTACGCCCGGCTGCACACCGACGAGGGCGCCAGCCATCTAATACGGATCCCGCTGGCCACGCTGGAGGAGCGGTGGGCGGCGCGCGGGTTCGTCCGCATCCACCGGCGCCACCTGGTGGCCCTGGCCCGCATCGACGAACTGCGCCTGGACTCCGGGACGACCACGGTCCGCGTCGGTTCGGCCGAGCTCCAGGTGAGCCGCAGGCACACACGGGAGCTCCGCGACCTCCTGATGCGCCAGGCGATGAGCTGAACCACCCCCGGGTCCGGGGCGCGGCCCCGAGCGGAAGCGGCCCCCGCGGCGCGCGCCGACCGCCGACCGTCCGGCGCGGCGACGGACCGTTCACCGTGCGGGCAGGGGCGTACGGCGATCCGCCCGGACCGTCGGCCGCAGCGCCGCCCGGGCCGGCCGCCCGGGCGGACCCCCGCGGGTATCGTGGATTTTCGGCCCTGGGAGGAAGCAGATGTCCGAAATCCAGGCGCTGCTCGCCGCACTGACCGGACTGCCCCGCACCCGCCCGGCCTCTCCCGCCGAGGCCGAAGTGCTGCTGGCCCGCCTGCGGAGCGCGGCCGCGCGCTGGGCCGACGTACTGTACGAGGCCCACGAGGGCGCGCACGGACACCTGCCGCCCCGGGCCGAGGCGGCGCTGACGCTGGCCTTCCGGCGCGCCGAGGAATCGTACGTGGAGCTGGAGATCGCCCTGCGGGACTGCGCGGAGCACCGCGATCCCGCCCGCTGAGCGGGATCCGGCCTGACCTGCGACAGGGCCTGTCGCCCGGTCCGGACGCGTGCATAGACTCCCGGGACCCCGACAGACGACCGGGACCCGACGCACGACCGGGGACCCGGCACCCGCGCAGGGCCGCGCCCGCGCCGCAGCCGAAGGACCCGCCGGTGAACCAGACGTACGCGCTGACCGCGGTCGCCGTCGTCGTCCTGGTCACGGTGCTGGTCGGCGCGCTGGGCCTGCGGATATCAAGGACCACCTCGGACTTCTACGTGGCTTCGCGCACGGTCGGCCCGCGCCTCAACGCGGCGGCCATCGGCGGCGAGTACCTCTCGGCGGCCTCCTTCCTCGGCGTGGCCGGGCTGGTGCTGCTCCAGGGGCCGCAGATGCTCTGGTACCCGGTGGGCTACACCGCCGGGTACCTGGTGCTGCTGGTCCTGGTCGCGGCCCCGCTGCGGCGCTCGGGCGCGTACACGCTGCCCGACTTCGCCGAGGCCCGGCTCGAATCGCAGGCGGTGCGCCGGATCGCGGTGCTGTTCGTGCTCGGCGTCGGCTGGCTGTACCTGCTGCCGCAGCTCCAGGGCGCGGGGCTGACCCTGGAGATCCTGACCGGGGCCCCGCGCTGGGTGGGCGGGGTGGTCGTCGCCTGTGTGGTGACGGCGGCGGTGGCGGCCGGCGGGATGCGGTCCATCACCTTCGTGCAGGCCTTCCAGTACTGGCTGAAGCTCACCGCCCTGCTGGTGCCCGCGTTCTTCCTGTTGGCCGCCTGGGCGGGGGACGGCGCTCCGCGCGCCTCCTTCGACGCCCCGGCGGTGTTCCGCGAGCACACCGCCGTCACGCTCGCCGAGGACGTACGGCTGTCCCTGGACGCGCCGCTGACGGTGACGGTGACCGGGCAGGTGGACGGGCACGCGTACGCGGGGCAGCCCGTGACCCTCGGCGCCGGGGAGCATTCCGTACGGGCGCACGCGCGGCTGGAGTTCGCCCCGGACTCCGCGGTGCCGCAGGGCCGGGCGGAGGCCGGACCGGGCGTGTCGAGCTGGTCGGAGCCGCTGTCCGGCGACCGGCCCGAGCTGCGGCTGTACGCGACGTACGGGCTGATCCTGGCCACCTTCCTCGGGACCATGGGGCTGCCGCACGTGGCGGTGCGCTTCTACACGAGCCCGAACGGGCGGGCGGCGCGGCGCACCACGCTGGTGGTGCTCGGCCTGGTCGGCGCCTTCTACCTGCTGCCGCCCGTGTACGGGACGCTGGGCCGGATCTACGCCCCTGAGCTGGCCCTGACCGGGGAGGCGGACGCGGTGGTGCTCGTGCTGCCGGCCCGGATGGTGGGCGGGCTCGCCGGGGAACTGCTGGGGGCGCTGCTGGCGGGAGGCGCGTTCGCGGCGTTCCTGTCCACGGCTTCGGGGCTGACGATGGCGGTGGCGGGGGTGCTGCACCAGGACGTGCTGCCTTCGCGCGGGGTGCGCAGCTTCCGGGTCGCGGTGCTGGTGGCGATCCTGGTGCCGCTGGCCGGGAGCGCGCTGGTGACGGCGGTGCCGGTGGCGGACGCGGTGGGGCTGGCCTTCGCGGTGTCGGCGTCCTCGTTCTGTCCGCTGCTGGTGCTGGGGATCTGGTGGCGCGGGCTGACGCCGCCGGGGGCGGTGGCCGGGCTGGTGACGGGGGGCGGAGCGGCGCTCGGCGCGGTGCTGGCGACGCGGGCCGGGCTGGCCCCGGCGGGGTGGGCGAACACGCTGCTGGCGTGGCCGGCGGTGTGGTCGGTCCCGCTGGGCTTCCTGACGATGGTGGCGGTGTCGCTGGGTACGCGCGGGAGGATCCCGCCGGGCACGGCGGCGACGCTGGCCCGGCTGCACCTCCCGGAGGGCGTGGCGGAGGCGGCCCCCGCGGTGGGCGGAGCACCGCTCTCGACGAAGGGCGGCGCACCATGACCGGAGCACTGCTCTCGGTACTCGCCGTGGCCGGCGGGGTGCTGCTGCTGGGCGCCGGCTGGCTGGCGGGGCTCCGGCAGGCCCGGCGGAGCGAGCGTGCCCTCGGCCTCGACCTCGGCACCCCCGTCGAACGGGCCACCTTCCACACCCTGCACACCGCCTCCCTCGCCGCTCCCCCGCTGCGCGCCGGCCTCACCGAGGACGCCGCCCGCAAGGCCGCCCGGCGCCTGCGCTCCCTCCTCGGCACCGAGGCCCTGTGCCTCACGGACCGCGGGCACGTCCTCGCCTGGGACGGCCCGGGCGCCGACCACCACGAGCACCGCGTGATGGCCCGGGTCGCGGTGATGCTGGACTCGGGGCGCAGCCAGAGCGTGCGCACCGAGTGCGAGCGGCCCGACTGCCCGCTGAAGTGGGCCGTGGTGGCCCCGCTGACCGGCGAGGACGGGATGCTGGGCGCGCTGGTGGCCTACGGGTCGCGGGAGTCGGCGGTGCTGGTGCGGGCCGCCACCGAGGTCGCGCGCTGGGTGTCCGTACAGCTGGAGCTGTCCGAGCTGGACCGCTCGCGGACCCGGCTGATGGAGGCCGAGATCAAGGCGCTGCGCGCGCAGATCTCCCCGCACTTCATCTTCAATTCCCTGGCGGCGATCGCCTCGTTCGTGCGCACCGATCCGGAGCGGGCACGGGACCTGCTGCTGGAGTTCGCGGACTTCACCCGCTACTCCTTCAGGCGGCACGGGGAGTTCACCACGCTGGCCGAGGAGCTGCGGTCCATCGAGCAGTACCTGGCGCTGGCCGGGGCCCGGTTCGGGGAGCGGCTCAAGCTGACCTTGCAGGTGGCGCCCGAGGTGCTGCCGGTGGCGCTGCCGTTCCTGTGCCTGCAGCCGCTGGTGGAGAACGCGGTCAAGCACGGGCTGGAGGACTCCACCGAGGAATGCAAGATCACCATCGCGGCCCGGGACGCGGGCGCCGAGGCGCTGATCACCATCGAGGACAACGGCGTCGGGATGGACCCGGCGCTGCTGCGCCGGATCCTGGCCGGGGAGCAGCCGGGCTCCTCCTCGGGCATCGGGCTGCCCAATGTGGACGAGCGGCTGCGCCAGGTCTACGGGGACGGCCACGGGCTCGTCATCGAAACGGGCGTGGGCGCGGGCATGAAGATAACGGTGCGGATCCCCAAGTACCGCGCGGGCGTACACAGCTCGACCCCACCCGGCCACTTCCCCCGACGTCCGTGACCCATCCACACCCATCTCCGCCCATCTCGGACGGGACGTGCGGAGCCCGCCAGGACGGGCCCGCCGCCCGGCGGCCGAAGGGCCCAATGGGGTCTCGCTCACTCATATGGAGTAAGTTCCATGGTGTGGACGGAGGCTCACAGGTCCCGCGCGACCTCCGGATGCCGGTGGGCGCGCACCGTGCACATCGATGCGACCGGGCCCACCCTGCGCTGACCTCTACGGCAGGCGCGATCGGCCGACGGCCCGACCGGCGCCGCTGTTAAGGATTGGTGAATGAGGACTGACGTGCCCCAGGAGGAAAGCCCTCGGGCGGATTCCCCCGGTTCTTCCCCCGCAGCGGGCCGTGGCAGCGACCGGCGCGCGTTCGCGCGCGGACTCATGCTCGGCACCTCCGGGATCCTCGTGGCCATATCCGGGGCCATGGTCGCCATCGGGTGCTTTCTCGGGCTCTACGTGCGTCCCACCTCGGACGACTGGTGCGCCGCCTGGAAATCCCGCGACATGGGAGTCTTCGGCATCACGTCCGACTTCTACATGACCCAGAACGGCCGGGTCGCCAACGCCTTCCTGAGCGGCGTCATCTACGGCGACGGACTCATCGGCACCAAGATCCTGCCGACCGTCATCGCCGTCACCTTCACGCTCGGCCTGGTCCTGCTCGGCAGCCAGTTCATGAGGTTCCTCGGCGCCAGGCCCCGGCTGCTGCTCCTGATCGCCGCCGCCCTGGTCCTCCAGGCCCTCCTCTACTTCGCCGGAACCCGTAGCTACCAGGCACTGCTGTGGGCCCCCGCCACCGTTTCCCACACCATTCCGAGCGTCATCGGAGTGTGGGCGCTCCTGCTCGGAATCTGGACCGTCCGCCGGCCCGGCGGGCGTACCCGGACGGCCGGGTTCGTGGCGACGTTCCTCATCGCAGCCGCGCTCGGCACCCTGAGCGAGCCGTTCACGCTGGTCACCGGTCTCCTCGGGGCCGGCGCCGGACTGCTGGCAGTGCCCCGCTTCGGGCTCGCGCGGACCTGGCGCCCCTTCACCTGGTGCCTGGCCTGGTGCTTCGGACTCCTCAGCGGTCTGGTCCTGCTCTACACCTCCCCCGGCGCCCGCTGGCGCCGCGCCCAGAACCCGTCCAAGGAGTCCCTGCTCTCCCCGGAGGGACTCCGGGCCACCACCCACGACTGGCTGCTGATGTGGGACTCCGTGACCGGCCAGTGGGCCTATCTCGGAGCCGCCGCCGTCGGCATCCTGATCGGCCTCGCGGTCGGTCTGCGCACCTCCCCTTCCGCTTCCGCTTCCGCTTCCGGTCAGCCGGAGGGCCTCCGTGCCGTCCCGCGGATGACACGGATCGCCCTGTGGCTGCTCCCGGTGCTCGTGGTGGTACTGGGCTCCTTCGCCGTGGCGGCGGGCCTGCGCAGCGGCTACGGCCCGACCGGGTGGACCTACGCCCGGACCTGGACGAACTACCTGGTCCCGATGGTGCTGGCGCTCTGCCTCTACGGGGCCCTGCTCGGACAGTGGGCCGGCCGGCTCCTGGCGAGCCGGGCGACCACGACCCGGTACGCGTCGGTCGCGGTCGTGGCCGCGGGCGCCCTGGTCCTGGCTTCGATGGCCGCGCTCGTCCCGAGCCTCCAGAAGCTCACCACCACCACGGTCACCCGGTCGGTGGCCTGGGACGCCCAGAACGCCCGCATCCAGAAGGAAGCCCGGCAGGGCGCCTCCGACGTCGGGTACCGCCCCCTGCCCATCGGGAACCTGGCCGAGCCCTTCTACACCAAGAACTACCAGCGTGACTGGGTCTCCGCCTGCGTCTCGAAGTGGTACGGCATCGACCGGATCCACCGCCGCTGAGCGCGGTTCCCGTCGTCATGGCCCGAGCAGAACAGGCCATGACGACACCCGGCCCGGACCGCGCCGCTGCCAGGACCAGCCGGAAGACCGGCTGGTCCATCACGTTTCCCTAACGAACCGACTTGCCCAGAAATGCAATCGCGCATCGCCAGCCACCGACACGCCCTCCTGTGACCATTGTGTGACTGATGGGGAGATATGTTTGAGGGCAATGCCGTCGAGGAGAAGGTTGAGGTTGCTGTGCCGGACATATCCGTGGTCGTGATCGTATTTAACGATGCCGACCGGCTGCCGGCTGCGGTCCAGTCCGTACTGGAGCAGACGCTGCAGAGCGTCGAGGTCGTGATCGTCGACGACTGCAGTTCCGACCGCTCGTTCGAGGTAGCCCAGGAGCTGGCCGCAGCGCACCCCGGGAAAGTCCGTGCCTTCCAGCTCCCGGAGAACAGCGGCGCCGGCGGCGAGCCGCGCAACCTCGGCATCCAGCACGCCACGGGCCGTTACGTCATGTTCCTCGACAGCGACGACGTCCTGGAGCGCAACGCGTGCAGGAACCTGTTCGAGTCGGCGGAGGAGACCCAGTCCGACATCGTGTCCGGACTGTGCGTCCGGCTGCACAAGGACACCCGGAACCAGAAGCGCGACGAGTGGTACTCGTGGATCTACTCGACCACGCGCACGCTGGAATCCGTCACCGAGTTTCCCGACCTGTTCGTCTGGGACACCCTGTCGACGAACAAGTGCTATCGCCGTGACTTCCTCCTCGAGAACGATCTCCGCTTCCCCAAGGGGATGCTCTACGAGGACCTGATGTTCATCGCCGACGCGTACCTGGCGGCCAAGCGCATCACGCTGATCCCCAACCAGGTCTATTTCTGGCACGTCCACGAACAGGCCGCAGAGAAGTCGGTGACCAACAGCCGGCACGAGATGGCCAACTACGTCCACCGGCTGGAGATACACCGTCGCATCGACGCCCTGCTGGAGCGGCACGGGCTGAGCGACCTCAAGCTCGCCAAGGACGTCAAGTTCCTCAAGCACGACCTGGTGCTGCACCTGCGCGACCTGCCGTTCCGCGACGAGGCCTACCGCCTGGAGTTCGCCAAGCACTCCCAGGAGTACCTCGCGGGCATCGCCCCGGAGGCCTACGCGAAGGTCCAGCCCATCCAGGCCATCTGCGCCTACCTGCTCAGCCAGGGCGACTGGGAGCGCCTGATCCCGGCGGTCGACAGCCTCACGAACCGCGTCAAGATCTCCTCCCCCCTGGCCGAGCGCGAGGGCCGGATCTACTGGTGCGACCAGTACCTCGACGACGACTTCGCCCGCAGCGTCCTGGACGTGACCGACCTCGGTTACCACCAGAAGCCGGTCGGCCAGATGTTCCTGCGCAATGAGATCTCCACGCTCACCGCCGAGGGCACCACGCTCCGGATGACCGGCCGTATCACCAATCCCCTGGGCGTGATCGCGGCCGGCGCCCGCCTGGAGGGCGAGCTGCTGTTCAGCGCCCGGCGCCGCAGCCTGCAGTCCTTCGCGTTCCCCGTGCGGGTCCTGCGGCACGACGGCGAGTCGGTCCACTGGGAGGCGGAGGCGGACCTCACCAAGGACCTGCGCCCGCTGGGGATCATCGACACCGTGTGGGACGTGCGCCTCGCCATGGACGTGGACGGGACCCGTACGACGACACGGCTCACCGTGGGCGACGTCGACCTGTCCGGCGGCGTGCTGCCCGTGCGACCCCGCCTGACCCGCATGGTGGCCGATCACCTCGAGCCCCACGCCTCCGCGAAGGGGCACCTCGCCTTCCGCCTCGTCACCGAGAACCAGACGAACGAGCGCGTCCTCGAACTGATCGAGCGCGGCGTGCGGGGCAAGCCGGGAGCCCTGGCCAAGTCGGGGTACCGCAAGGCGAAGTCGGTGCGCAAGACCCTCACGTCCACCGAGACCAAGCTCCGTCTGTACCACGAGGTCTTCAGCCGGCTGCCCATCAAGAAGCGCACGGTCGTCTTCGAAAGCATGATCGGCCGGCAGTACAGCGACAGCCCGCGCGCCATCTACGAGGAGATGCGGCGCCAGGGCCTCGAATTCGAAGCGATCTGGTCCTACCGCGGCAGCCCGAAGGGGTTCCCCAAGGACGCCACCCTGGTGCGCGCCTGGTCGCTGCCCTACCTCAAGGCACTCGCGCAGGCCGAGTTCTGGGTGGACAACCAGAGCTTCCCGCTCAAGCTGACGAAGCGTCCCGAGACCACCTACATCCAGACCTGGCACGGCTCGGCGCTCAAGCGCATGGGCTTCGACCTGCCCGAGCTCAAGGCCGC
Organism: Streptomyces sp. GL_148; assembly: GCF_057834205.1. Lineage (NCBI taxonomy): Bacteria > Bacillati > Actinomycetota > Actinomycetes > Kitasatosporales > Streptomycetaceae > Streptomyces > Streptomyces sp. GL_148. Next base: position 1,470,810 of record NZ_CM174396.1, read on the forward strand.
CACACGAGCCCGGCAGGAAGCACAGCAGGCCGGCCTGGACCGCTTCGACCGCTTCCTGATCAGGTCCGAACACGACGTGCAGACCCTGGCCAAGGCGTTCCGCCTGCCGGAGAAGGCCCTGCTGCGGGTGGGCTATCCGCGCAACGACGCGCTGGCGCAGGCCCGTCAGCGCGAGGCCGACGGCGGAGCACGCGAGCGGGGCCCGCTCGCGGCCGAGCTGGGCATCCCCGCCGACAAGAAGGTCCTGCTCTACGCCCCCACCTTCCGCAAGGCGGGAGGTGGGCAGGCCCACTTCGAGCTCCCCTTCGACGTGGAGCGCTTCGCCGACGAGTTCGGTGACCGTTACGTGCTCCTCGTCCGAGCGCACTACCTCAACCACGTGGTTCTGCCGCCCACCGTGCGCGGCCGGGTCATCGACGTCTCCGCGCACCACGACGTGACGCCCCTGCTGAACCTGGCCGACGCGATGATCACGGACTACTCCTCCGTGATGTTCGACTACGCGCTGCTCGACCGGCCGATGCTCTTCTTCACGTACGACTACGAGGCGTACGTCCACGAGGACCGCGGCACCTACTTCGACCTGCTGGAGCACGCGCCCGGTCCGGTGTTCAACACCGAGGACGAGTTCCACGAGGCCGTGAGCTCTCTGGACGCCCAGGCATCCGAGTACGCCTCGAAGCGGGAGCAGTTCGGCGCGCGGTTCGGCGAGTACGACCAGGGCAATGCCAGCCGGAGCATCATCGATCAGTTCTTCGCGCACTGGAGGCGTTAATGACCCAGCAGACCGCAGCCACGACCCGGGACATCTTCTTCGTCTCCAACAGCGTGAACGAGCTGGGAGGCATCACCAGCTGGTCCCACCAGATGGCCCGCCTCTTCAGCGCGCGGGGCCACCGGGTCCACGTCCTGGGCGTCACACCGCCGCCCGAGGGGCGCAGCCAGGAACTCGGCGACCACCTGCCCTACCGGACCACCACGCTCTACGACGTGCACCCTCCGAGCCCGAAGCCCCTTCGCGGGCTCAAGGGCAAGCTGAACCTCGCCGAACAGCGCCGGCAGGCCGCCCGTGACGCCGGCATGCGTGAGCAGGCCGCGAAGCTCACGGAACTGTTCCGGGCCGCCCGCCCCGGTGGGATCGTCATCGTCACCCAGGTCTGGGCCATGGAATGGGTGTCGCTCGCCGACACCTCCGGGCTCACCGTGATCGGCATGAGCCACGAGTCCTTCACGACCTGCCGCAGCTCTTCGCGCTTCCAGCGCGTGAAGCGGTTCTACAAGGACGTGGACCGCATGCTCACCCTCACGCGCGAGGACGCGGACCTCTGGATACGCCAGCGGTTCGACAACGTCGGCTTCATGCCCAACCCCCTGCCGTTCTTCCCCGACGAGCCGTCCAAGCGCGAGGCCAAGACGGTGGTGAGCATCGGCCGTCTGCACGAGGAGAAGGGCGTCGACCTGCTCCTCGACGCCTGGTCCCAGGTCGCACCGGACCACGAGGACTGGACGCTGCGCATTTACGGCGCGGGCGAGGAGCAGGAGGCGCTGCACAAGCAGAGCGCTGCGCTGGGCATCGAGTCCTCCGTTGAGTGGATGGGCCGTACCAGCGACGTCCCGGGGGCTCTGCGCGACGGTTCCGTATTCGTCCTGAGTTCCCGTGGTGAGGGCTTCCCCCTCGCTCCCATGGAGGCCATGGCCACCGCCGTGCCGTGTGTCGCCTTCGACGTCGCCCCGGGAGTCCGGGAGATCATCACCGACGGCGAGGACGGACTGCTCGCGTCACCCGGCAACACCGCCGAACTGGCCCGGCAGCTCGGGAGGTTGCTGGCGGACAAGGAGCTGCGGGACCGCATGGGCGAGGCTGCCCGCGAGAACATCCAGCGCTACTCGACCGACCGGATCGTGAGCCGTTGGGAAGGCCTGTTCACCCTTCTGGGCGAGTAGACCGTCGCCTGCGCGCAACCTGAAGGGGCCACCGGCACGCCGCCGGTGGCCCCTTCGGCGTTCACGGCAGGCGGTGGCCGTGCCCGTAGCCGGGCAGGAGGTCGCGCAGGGCCCGCAGGGCGTAGTAGGTACGGGACTTGACGGTTCCGGCGGGCACCCCGAGCGCTTCGGCGGCCTCGCAGACGCTGGCCCCGTGGAAGTAGATCTGGACGAGTACGGCCCGGTGACCGGGGCTGAGTAATCGCAGGGCCTCGCGGACGTCGAGGACGGCGACGGACCGCTCGGTGCGGTCCTCGTCGGCCGGCGAATGCTCCAGCCCGTCGGGCCCGATCTCGGCGGGGCGCGACAGGCGGGCCCGGCGGGCGTCGATGGCCACGCGACGGGCGACGGTGTAGAGCCACGGCCGCATGGAGGCGTGGGCGCCGCTCTCCAGAGCCTCGGGGTGCTTCCAGGCCCGGAACAGGGTCTCCTGGACGAGGTCCTCGGCCCGGTGGCGGTCACCGAAGGTGAGGCCGAGGAGGAATCCGTAGAGCGCCTTGCCGTGTTCCCTCTCCAGCCGGGCGAGGGCGTGCGCGTCGGTGCGGCGGCCGGTGACCGTGACGGTGCCTGCGTTCGCGGACATGGGCGGCATGGGCTTCCCCTTCCGGGTCGGGATACTGCCCTGAGCGTGCCGGACCGTGCACGCGGAGTTGACGTATCCCGCCGTGGCCTGCGCCCACCGGTCGCCCCTGTCGGTGAACGGTCGTCCCGGGACGCCCCGGCGGGCGGCAGGCGGCAGGCCCCGTCGCCGTCCGGTTGGACGGCGACGGGGCCTGGGGGAAGGAGGGGGCTGGAGGGGGGAAAGACGGAGGTCAGGGCCCGGGGCGGGGACTCAGTCCCGGGAGGGGTGCAGCACCACGAAGTCGGCGTTCGACGGGTCGAGGCAGACCGCCAGCCGGCCGACGCCCTCGGCGTCCGCGGGCCCCATCTGCACGCTGCCGCCGCGCGCGGTGACCTCGGCGACCGCCGCGTCACAGTCGGTGACGTGGAAGACCGGGTGCCAGTAGGGCCTTCCGCCCGCCACCGCGAGGTCTTCCGCCGAGAGCTCCATGAGGCCGCCCTGCATGCGTCCCTCGGGCAGTCCGGCCGGGGTGATCAGGGTGTACGTGCCCTCGCCGCCCGGCATCGGCATGTCACTGAACTGCCAGCCGAAGACACCCCCGTAGAACTCCCGGGCGGCCGCGGCGTCGCTCGTGTACAGCTCGGTCCAGGACAGCGAGCCCGGCTGGTCCACGAGGTCGGCGCCCTTGTTCTCCCCGGGCTGCCAGACGGCGAACTGGCCCCCGAGCGGGTCGCTGTACTGCGCCATCGTGCCCCACTCGTCGAGCTTGCGCGGCTCCACCCGTACGGTGCCGCCGGCGCTCCGGACGGCGCGGGTCGTGGCCTCGGCGTCGGGGACGCTGTAGTAGATCATCCAGGCCGGTCGGGCACCCTCCTCGGTGAGCTTGCCCAGCCCCGCGACGATCTTGCCGTCCTTCCGGAACATGCCCCCTTCCATGTCCTCCCCCTCGCCCATGGACTCGTAGTCCCACCCGAGGACGGCGCCGTAGAAGGCCGCGGCGGCGGGCACGTCGGGTGCGCCGAGGTCGAGCCAGCAGGGGGAGCCGGGGACGAAGTCAGTGGTGATCATGACGACTGCCTTTCGCGGATCGAGTACGACCAGCGTGGCACCGGACACCAGCCTCCGCCCGTCGGTTCCGCGGGCGCGGCCCCGGGAGCGCGATGGGGCGCGGTTGCCCCCACCGGCGGGGAAGCCGGGCCCGGACAGCACTGCGCCGGAGCCCCCACGGGGACCCCGGCGCAGTGGTGAAGAGGAACTAGCTCCAGCTGGCGTGCAGCGGCTTGCCCTCGGCGTAGCCCGCGGCGGACTGGATGCCGACGACGGCCTTCTCCTCGAACTCCGCGAGGGAGGCCGCACCGGCGTAGGTGCAGGAGGAGCGGACGCCCGCGATGATCGAGTCGATCAGGTCCTCGACGCCGGGGCGGGCCGGGTCCAGGAACATCCGCGAGGTGGAGATGCCCTCCTCGAAGAGACCCTTGCGGGCACGGTCGTAGGAGGACTCCTCCGAGGTGCGGTTCTGGACCGCGCGCGCGGAGGCCATGCCGAAGGACTCCTTGTACAGGCGGCCGTCGGCCGACTGCTGCAGGTCGCCCGGGGACTCGTACGTACCGGCGAACCAGGAGCCGATCATGACGTTGGAGGCGCCGGCGGCCAGCGCCATCGCCACGTCGCGCGGGTGACGGACGCCGCCGTCGGCCCACACGTGCTTGTTGTACTTCTTCGCCTCGGCCGCACACTCCAGCACCGCGGAGAACTGCGGGCGGCCCACACCGGTCATCATGCGGGTGGTGCACATGGCGCCCGGGCCCACACCGACCTTGATGATGTCGGCGCCGGCGTCGATCAGGTCCTTGACGCCCTCGGCGGCGACGATGTTGCCGGCCACGATCGGGACCTTCGGGTCAAGGGCGCGGACGGCCTTGATCGCGCTGATCATCGATTCCTGGTGGCCGTGCGCGGTGTCGATGACGAGCGTGTCCACGCCCGCGTCGAGCAGCTGCTTGGCCTTGGCCACGAAGTCGCCGTTGATGCCGACGGCGGCGGCGATGCGCAGCTTGCCGTTGGCGTCGGTGGCGGGGGTGTACAGGGTCGCGCGCAGCGCGGCCTTACGGGTGAGGATGCCGACGAGCTTGCCGTCCTGGTCGACGGCGGGGGCCAGCTTGCGGTGGCCGGCGTCGAGCTTGGTGAAGGCCTCGCGGGGGTCGATGTCGGCGTCGATGAGCAGGAGCTCCTTCGACATGACCTCGGAGAGCTGGGTGAAGCGGTCCACGCCGGTCAGGTCGTGGTCGGTGACGACGCCCACCGGGCGGCCGTCCGCGTCGACGACCACGCCGGCGCCGTGCGCGCGCTTGGGCAGCAGCGACAGCGCGTCGGCGACGGTCTGGGTGGGTGCCAGCGTGATCGGGGTGTCGAGCACGAGGTGGCGGGTCTTCACCCAGGAGATCACGTCGGTGACGACGTCGATCGGGATGTCCTGCGGGATGACGACGATGCCGCCGCGGCGGGCGACCGTCTCGGCCATCCGGCGGCCGGCGATGGCGGTCATGTTGGCCACGACCAGCGGAATGGTGGTGCCGGTGCCGTCAGGCGCGGACAGGTCGACGCCCTGGCGGGAACCGACCGCGGAGCGGCTCGGCACCATGAATACGTCGTCGTACGTCAGGTCGTACGGCGGCTTCAGGTCATTGAGAAAACGCACGTGCTGAACATCCCAGTCGTTCGGAGGTGACCCCGACAGGGCAGTCGAGGAACGCACGTACTTCATTCTCACACGACCTGCAGTTCACACCGCCCCGGCCGATCGTCCAGGACATGTGGGGCCGAATGGTCTCTTCCTACGGGACCTTGGTCCTGCGGCCGGGCACCGGCGGGTCCGCCCGGCGATGGACGGGGCCCTGGTTCCAGGCCAGCGGGAGAATCGTTCCGCCGTACCGGACGGCCGTGAACTCGGCGGCGATGGCGAGCGCGGTCTCCTCGGGGGTTCCCCCGCCGAGGTCCAGGCCGATCGGTGAGCGCAGCCGGGCTAGCGCGGCCGCCTCCACCCCCTCCCCCCGCAGCCGCCGGGCCCGGTCCTCGTGGGTGCGCCGAGAGCCCATGGCGCCCACGTACCCGAGCGGCAGCCGCAGCGCGAGCGTCAGCAGCGGGACGTCGAACTTGGCGTCGTGGGTCAGGACGCACACCGTCGTACGGGAATCCAGGCGGCCCGCCTCCCATTCCGCGGCCAGGTGCCGGTGCGGCCAGTCCACGACCACCTCGTCGGCGTCGGGGAACCGGGCGGCCGTGACGAAGACGGGCCGGGCGTCGCAGACGGTGACCCGGTAGCCCAGGAAGGCACCGATCCGGGCCAGGGCGGCGGCGAAGTCGATGGCCCCGTAGACCAGCAGTCGGGGCGGCTCGGCGGCCGATTCGACCAGCAGGGTCAGGGGCTGCCCGCACAGGCCGCCCGCCGTGCCCAGCTCGGCGGTGCCGGTGCGGCCGGCCGCGAGCCAGTCCCGGACCCGCTCGGCGGCGGCCCGGTCCAGCTCGGCGCCCCCGCCGAGGCGGCCCTCGTAGGAACCGTCGGAGTGCACGGCGATGGCCATGCCCACCTGCTCCGGCGGCCCGCAGACCACCCGGCCCAGCGCGGAGCGGGCACCGGAGCAGGCCGCGTCGAGCACCGCGCCGATGACGGGCCGCACGGCGTCGTGTCGGCGGACCGGCGTGATCAGGACGTCGAGGACTCCCCCGCAGGTCAGCCCCACCGCGAAGGCGTCGTCGTCGCTGTATCCGAACCGGTGCACGCCGCCGTGCCCGGAGGCGATGGCCTCCAGGCACAGCTCGTGCACGGCGGATTCCACGCAGCCCCCGGAGAGGGAGCCGAGCGCGGTGCCCCCGGTGTCGACGGCCAGTGAGGCGCCCGGGCCGCGCGGTGCGCTGCCGCTGACGGCGACCACCGTGGCCACGGCGAAGTCCCGTCCTGCGGCGCACCACGCGCGTAGCTCTTCGGCGATGTCGAGCATCAGCGGATGTACTCGCGGCGCGGGCTCTGCCCGGGGATGACCGGTCTCGGCTGCAGCGCGGGGGGTCCGGGGGTGCGCGCGGCGGCGACCGTACGGACGGGGGCGGCGCTGCGGGCCGGGCCGGGGTACGGCTCGGGCTGTGACGGGTGGGGTCCCCGTCCGCGCGCGCCCAGCAGCATCGCGGCGTGGGCGACGCTGGCGAGGGTGGCGTGGTGGTGCCAGCCGCGGAAGGAGCGGCCCTCGAAATCCCGGATTCCGGCGGGTTCGCAGACCTCGGTGAAGTCGAGCGCGACCCGGTCGGTGAGTTTGGCGAGGAGGAACAGCTGCGCGAGCGGCCGGTCTCCGATGTTGGTGATCCAGAACTCCGAGGGCAGCAGGGCGGCCTCGGTCCAGGCCCCGACGAGCAGCAGAGGGGTGGGCGGGGCCGGTACGAGGCGGTCCTCGCCGGGGGTGGCGAAGATGGCGGCCGAGGTGAGCAGGGTGACCGCCCCCTCGGCGCGGCCGTGCCGGGTCCATTCGACGACGCGCCGCTGGGAGCGCAGGGAGTCGATGAGCTCGCGGGCCGGCGCGGTGTGCGGTCCGGGTTTGTGCCGGCCGGCCCCGCCGAAGGAGACGGGCAGGGTGCCGTCCACTTTGAATACGAAGGGGATGTCCTGCATCGCGAACGATTCGATGCACTGCGGCAGTTCGCTGTTGGAGACTTCCATCACCACGGGCCTGCGCTGGAGTTGCCAGGTGGCGGCCATCCGCTGGACCGCGTGTATCGCGTCCTGCGCGGGGGTGAGCGAGCGGGCCGTGTCGGGGATCCCGGCCCGCCGGCGTCGCAGGAGTTCCGCCGTCCAGGGCCCGGGGAGGGTGAGGGTCCATTCGACGGGGAAGCCGGCATCGCTGGAGGTGAGCCAGATCCCACTGGCCTGCTGACAGTTGGCGGTGCGGCCCAGCTGGGGGACGAACTGCCGTCCCACGCCGACCGATCGGTCGCCGGCCTTCTCGATGACCATGGGCTGCACCACCCAGGCCAGCGGGCGCTGCGCGGTGCGTTCCAGGTGCTGGGCGAGGGAGCGGCGGACGGGGGTCCAGTCCCAGGGGGATTTACTGATGAACTGCTGCAGGCTCTGCTCGACGGAACTGGCTCCGGTTCCGGCGATGTTACGAATTGTTTTCTTTCCGTTGGTCCGCACCAGGCCGTTGAGGTATACGCGGGCCCAGTTTCGCTGGTCCCGCCGGGGTAACGACTCGAAGAAGAGCGAGATCAGAACGTCGATCAATTCGGAGATTTCCTTCGTGGATTCCTCCGGCAGGACTACGCGAGCCATCTGGGCCTCCCCCGCGACCAGCTAGATCCATTACCCTACTTGACCGCGGAGAACGGCCGTAGGTCCCGACGGCTACTTCCTGAGGTCGCTGGCAGATTCGAGCCGCTCTTCTTCTACCACGAGGGGGATGGGGATCTGGTTCGCCGCATAGTAGAGCGCGATCAGGAAGTGCGCGACGAGAGTGAGCGGAGCGGACACGAAGGCCAGTACGACGGTCAAGGGGTAGGCGATGGCACCCAGGCCGAAGCGGACCCTGGTGGCCCGGGCGCCGGCCTTGTCCACCTGGTCGTGGAAGAGGTGCCCGACCCGGGTGACGTACCACCAGAAGGCCAGGAACGCCAAGGCGTAGGCCACGGTGAGCAGACTGTAGAGGACGGCCGCGGCGTTGGCCGATCCCCCTTCTTCCATGAGGTGTTCGGCGAGCACATTGGTCGTGTACGGGACCACCGACACCACCATCAGCACCAGGAGGTTCAGGAACAGCAAAGGGCGGTCGACCCGCTTGATGTGACTGAAGATGGTGTGGTGGTTCACCCACATCACGCCGATGATGAGGAAACTCACCACATAGGCGGCGTAGTGCGGCCACTGCTCCCGCACTCCGTGCCAGAAGTCGGATCCGGTTTCTTCCGGAACTTTCAATTCCAGGACGAGGATCGTGATGATGACCGCGAATACTCCGTCGCTGAATGCCTCGACCCGGCCGGTTTCCGTTTCCATGGCCTCCCCTTCACGCTTCTTGCATATATCTACGGCTGTCGCACATGCGGGGAGGGTGCAGTTCCCCACCCTCCCCGCACACGCTACCCAGATTTCGGCAATCAGCCGCCAAAGCCGGCAGTCTGTCGCCAGATCCGGCCATCACGGACGACAAGTGTCCCGAACGCGTGCTCCGGCTCACCGTTCAGGTTCATGATCGCCCGGTAGAAGATGGTGTCGTCGGTCTCGACGTACTCCTGCAGTTCCACGAGGGTGGGCTTCACCGTCAGGTACCCGGTGAACGTCTCGCGCACCGCGTCGATGCCGACGGAGACGCCCTCGAAGCGCAACAGCACCGCGTCGTCGGTGTAGTTCTTCATGACCGCCTCGATGTCCAGGGCGGCCAGCGCGTCCATCTGCCGGACGAACACCGGGTGCAGCGTGGAGATGTCGTACTTGGGCATGTCGACTCCCTTTTCAACTCTTCGATGGGGTTGGAGCGGTGGGAACTGTGGGGTCGGCCGGCACGGCGCAGGACGGGTCGGTCCCGGACAGCGGCAGCCGTACGGTCATCCGGGTCTCCCCCGGGCGCGAGCGGGCCGTGATCGAACCGTGGTGGCGCTGGGTCACGATGCGGTAGCTGAGGTGCAGACCGAGACCGGTTCCCTTCCCCACGTCCTTGGTCGTGTAGAAGGGTTCGAAGATCCTCGGCAGGGATTCCTCGGGTATCCCCGAGCCGGTGTCGGCGATCTCCACCACCAGGCAGACGCCTTCGACCCGGGCGCGCAGGGTGAGGGTTCCGGCACCTTCCATGGCGGCCGCCGCGTTGTCGACCAGGTTGGTCCACACCTGGTTCAGCTCGCTCGGATAGCCCGTCAGTTCGGGCAGGTCCGGTTCGTACGCGCGCACGATCCCGATCCCGGCGAGCTTGGCACGCAGCACGACCAGCGTGTTCTCCAGCCCGTCGGTGACCGCGAAGCGCTGCTCGGGGGCCCGGTCGAGATTGGCGTAATCCCGGGTGGCCGAGACCAGGTGCGAGATCCGCGGACCGGCCGCCCGCAGCTCGGCGGCCAGCGAGCGGATCTCCAGAAGGGCCGCCAGATGGTCCAGGGCGGCGGGCAGGGCCGGCTCGCCGACCCCCTCCAGCCGCTCGAGCAGCCCGCCCAGGTCCAGTCCGAGGTCGGAGACCCCCGAGCCGAGCAGCCCCGCCCGCTCCGCGCCGGCTTCCTCGGCCCAGTCGGCGATCTGCTCCTCCGCGTCCGCCTGGTCCAGCGGATCGGTGACCAACGGCGGCGCCACCTTGTCCAGTTCCTCGGCGAGCTGGTCGAACACGGAGCGCTCGGCGTCCGTGGCGGCCGCGCCCCAGGCCTGGGCGGTGCGCGTGAGCTGGTCCAGGGCGGGCGCCAGTTCCTGCGCGGCGCGGGCCACGGCGGCGGCCGGGTTGTTCAGCTCGTGCGCGAGGCCCGCCGCCAGGGTGCCCAGGGCCTCCACGGTGGCCCGTTTGCGGGCCTGGACCTCCGAGGACTTGATGCGCCAGGCCAGCACGGGGATCAGGACGGCGGCCACCCCGTGGCAGCGGGTCAGCATCTCGAAGAAGACCGGCTTCGCGTACGCCACCACGGTCGTGGCCGGCCCGCTCGCCGCGGCCGTGGCCACGTACGACCCGTCCGTCAGCAGCGGCAGTTCGCCGGTGAACCGGTGCGCGGCCGAGGGCTTGCCGTCGTGGTCCTCGGCGGCCGCGCTCTCCTCCTCCGTGGAGTGCCGGGTCAGGACCTCCTCGCGGCCGTCGACGACCTTGGTCACCACGAGGCCGCCGCAGAGCAGGACGTGGAAGCCCGTGGCCTCCTCCCCGTCGCGGAAGAGGATCTCCCCGTCGGCGAGCACCCGGGGTTCGGAGACCGAGACCAGCCAGTCCAGCTGCTCCTCGGTGAGGCCCTCGAAGATCTCCAGCCCGCGCAGTGCGGTGCGCAGCGCGGCGGTACCCGGGGCAACGCTCATCCGGTGCTCCCTTCGGTCCTGCTCCGGGCCGCCAGCCTCAGGGTGGCCAGCAGGGCGAGCGCGCACACCGCGGCGACGGTGGCCATGAAGCCGACCGAGGTGCGGTGCAGCCCGTGGATGTTGGTGAGCAGTCCGGCGAGCACCGCCGGCACGCTCATCGCGAGGTAGGCGAACACGTAGACGGCGGCGGTCAGTTCGCCCCGGTGGGCGGGCTCGGCCAGTGCGCTCAGCGCACGGAAGGAGCCAAGGAAGGCGGCGCCCCAGCCGGCTCCGAGGACGGCGGTGGCCACGAGGAACACGGGGGCCGAGCCGAGCCCGAGTGCGAGGAGCACCAGGGCGAGCCCGCCGAGCAGGCCGAGCAGCCCGAGGACGGCGGTGCGCAGGGCCTCGGTGCGGCCCAGCAGGAGCTGGGCGGCGGTGGCGGCGCCGGCCAGGAGGGCGACGGTGGCTCCGCCGACGAGGTAGTTGGTGCTCCGGAGCAGGGAGAGGGCCAGGTGCGGGCCGAGCGAGAGGTAGAAGCCGCCGACCGACCAGACGGCCACGATGGTCAGGATCAGCACGGCGAAGCGGCCGCGCGCGGCGGCCGGGATGTGGATCCGGTGCGGGGCGATCTTCAGCCGTCCGCCGCTCCCGCCCCCCGACCGCCCCGGGGCGCTCTCCGCCATCCGGGCCACGGCGGCCAGACAGACGGCGAAGGCCCCCACGAGCAGCAGGTAGGTCAGGACGGTCGGAGCGGGCGCGTACTGCACCAGCAGCCCGGCCCCGATGCCGCCGAGGCCGATGCCGACGGTCGGGCCGGCGCTGTTGACCTGGGCGCCGAGCGCGGGCCGGGAGCGGGGGCTGAGTTCCAGCAGGGCGGCGCCCATGGCTCCGGTGGCCAGGCCCACCGCCAGCCCCTGCACGGCGCGGGCGGCGAGCAGCAGGCCGAGGCCCTGAGCCGAGGCGAACAGGACCATGGAGACGATCGCCAGGACCAGGCCCGCGGCGAGTACGGGCCGCCGGCCCAGGGTGTCGGACAGCGAGCCGAACAGCAGGAGTCCGGCGAGCACGGTGACGGCGTACAGGGCGAAGACCACCGTGATCGTGCCGGAGGACAGGCCCCACTCCTGCTGGTAGAGCACGTAGAGGGCGGAGGGGACGGAGGAGGAGAGCATCAGCAGGACGAGGACCGCGCCCACGACCCAGAAGCCGGAGCTTCCCGGTGCGCCTGCGGAGCCGGCGGCTGGACGCAAGGGGTCCCCCGTGGTGGTCGCGGACGGCGCGGTCCGCGCTGTCGTGGGCAACGGTTCCACTGCTTTCAACTCCCCCGTCGTGGGCGGTCAGGCGGGTGCCTGCACGGCCCTCGTGAGCGCGCGGGCGGTGAGTACGCCCGCGAGGTGGCCGAGGTACTCGGCCGAGGTGCCGCGCCCCGGGACGAACAGCTCCCGGGGTTCGGCGCGGAAGGCCGCGAGCACGCTCTCCGTCGTGTACGGGCCCCCGCCGAGCCGTTCTTCGACCCCGCGCAGCCGCAGGGCGCGGGCGGTGGCCCCGGTGACCGCGATGCGCGGCCCGTCGGGGGTGATCCGTACGGCGGCTGCGCAGACCGGGTAGCGGGTCGCCCGGTCGGCGGTCTTCTCGAAGGCGGCGCCGCCGCCGGCGAGCACCGGGACGAGCAGGGCGGTGATGACGGTGCCCGCCGGAACCCCGGAGGCGGCCAGCTCCTCGGCGGTGAGCGTCGACACCCCGCCGGGACCGGCCAGTTCGACTGTGGCTCCGGCGGCGATGGCGGCGACGGGCAGGTCCGTGGCCCGGCCGGTGGCGGCGAGGTTGCCCCCGGCCGTGCCGAGGTTGCGGACCTGGGGGTCGCCGTTGGCACGGGCCGCGGCGGCGATCTCCGGCGCCCCGGCCAGCACCAGGGGGTCCGTGGCCAGCTCGGCCAGGGTGGTCAGCGCCCCGATCCGCAGCCCCCCGGGCACCGGCTCGACCCCCCGGAGCTCTTCCAGTCGGCGCAGGTCGACGAGCAGGGAGGCCCGCTCCTCCCCCGTGCGCAGGCCGGGCAGCAGGCTCTGCCCGCCGGCCAGCACCCGGGCGCCGGGGCGGCCGGCCAGCAGGGTCAGGGCCTCGTCGAGGCCGACGGGGCGTACGTAGTCGAACTCGGTGAGGATCACTGGGCTTCCCCTCTCAGGCGGCGCCAGACCTTCTCGGGGGTGACGGGCATGTCGATGTGCTGGACGCCCAGGTCGGACAGGGCGTCGACGACGGCGTTGACGACGGCCGCGGCGGGCGGCACGGTGGCGATCTCGCCCGCGCCCTTGGCTCCCAGCGGGTTGTGCGGGGAGGGGGTGACCGTCTTGTCCAGGGTGAAGAAGGGCGCGTCGATGGCGCGCGGCAGTGCGTAGTGATTGAGGTCGCGGCTGACGAGCTGCCCGTCCGGGTCGTACTCGGCGTGCTCCATGAGGGCCTGGCCGAGGCCGTGCAGGATGCTGCCCTCGATCTGGCCGAGCACGATCTTCGGATTGCCGATGTTTCCGGCGTCATCGACGGCGGTGTAGGCCACCACCTCGGTCTCGCCGGTCAGTTCGTCGATCTCGACGACCGCCACGTGCGTCCCGAAGGGGTAGTTGAAGTCCGGCGGGTCGAAGTGGGTGGTCTCGTCGAGGGCGGGCTCGATCTCGGGCGGCAGCCCCCAGCCGTACCACATGGCCATCGCCAGCTCGGCGAAGGTCTTGGCGTTCTCCTCGTTGCCCACTTCGAAGACCTTGCCGTCCGCGTAGACGACCTTGTCCTCGGGGACGCCGAGGAAGACGGCCCCGGCCTTGACCAGCTTGCTCTTGATCTTCCGGGCCGTGAGCGCGATGGCCGGCGCGGCCATGCTGTAGGAGCGCGAGCCGTAAGTGCCCTGCCCGTACGGGGCCTTCTGCGTGTCCCCCTCGAACACCTGGACCTGCGCCGGGTCGATGCCGAGCTCGTCGGCGGCGACCTGCGCGAAGACGGTGCCGTGACTCTGGCCGGTGGAGGCGGAGCCGACGGTGACGGTGACCTCGCCGGTGGGGTGGACGCGGATGTTCGCGCTCTCCCAGGTGCCGCCGAGCATGCCCTCCTTGGACATCCGGGTGGAGGGGCCGACCCCGCAGATCGCCACGTACGAGGCGATGCCGACGCCGAGCCGCTTGCCGCGGGCGCGGGCCTCGGTCTTGCGGGCCGGCATGTCGGCGTAGCCCGAGAGCTCGATGGCCCGGTCGAAGTTGAGCTGGTAGTCGCCCGAGTCGTACGTCCAGCCCAGGCCGTTGTCGTACGGGAACTTCTCCTTCGGCACCAGGTTCTTGCGGCGCACCGCCGCCGGGTCCATGCCGATCTCGGAGGCGTAGCGGTCCACGAGGCGCTCCATCAGGAACGCGGCCTCGGCGCGCCCGCTGCCGCGCTGGGCGCCGAGCGAGACGGTGTTGGTGAAGGCGGCGTACACCTCGCAGAAGGCGGCGTCGATGTCGTACATGCCGCTGATGGAGCGGCCCATCAGGGCGGTGGCGACGCCGGGGCCGATGGTGGAGGGGTAGGCGCCGAGGTTGGCGTAGCTCGTGCAGCGCACGGCGGTGATCCGGCCGTCGCGGGTGCCGGCCAGGGTGACGTGCTGGCGGTGGTCGCGGCCCTGGACGGTGGAGTTCATCAGGCCGGTGCGGGTGTCGACCCATTTCACGGGCCGGCCGAGCGCCTTGGAGAGCAGCAGGACCAGCGGCATGTCGGGGTACAGGTACCCCTTGGTGCCGAAGCTGCCGCCGACGGTCGGGGCGATGACGCGGAGCTTGTTGAAGGGGATGCCGAGGACCAGCGCGGAGAGCAGGAAGCGGTGGTTGTGCGGGCCCTGGGTGGAGGCGTACAGGGTGTACTCGCCGGTGGCGGCGTTGTAGTCGCCGACCGCGCCGCGCGGCTCGATGGGGCTGTTGATGGTGCGCTGGTTGACCAGGTCGAGCTCGACGGTGACCTCGGCCGCGGCGATGGCCGCGTCGGTGCGGTCCTTGTCGCCGCAGGTCCAGTACGCGTTCAGGTTGCCGGGGACGGCCTCGTGGAGCTGGGGGGCGCCTTCGGCGAGGGCCTCGTCGGCGCGGGTCACCACGGGCAGCGGCTCGTACTCGACGCAGATCGCGGCGAGCGCGGCGGCGGCCTGGCGCGGGGTCTCGGCGACGACCACGGCGACGGGGTCGCCGACGTGGCGCACGGTGTCGCCGGAGAGCACCGGGCGGGAGCCGGGAAGTCCGTAGGGGTGGGGCGGGAAGTGGCTCTCGACCCCGCCGGGTATCCAGATGCAGGGCAGCGGCATGACGTCGGTGAAGTCGGCCGCGGTGGCCACCTTCAGTACACCCGGCAGCTGCTCGGCGGCCTTGGTGTCGATGGAGAGGACCTTCGCGTGGGCCACGGGGCTGCCGAGGATCGCCATGTGGGCGGTGCCCGGCAGGTCGATGTCCCCGACGTACGTGGCTTCTCCGCGCAGGAGCTGCGGGTCCTCGCGGCTGTCCAGCGGCTGTCCGAGCAGGCCGTTGCCCTGGAGCGGGGTCTCCCCCGTGACTGCGGTCATCTCCCTCACCCCTCCTGTCCGGACGCGGCGGTGGCCGGCTGCGCGGTGCCCTGCTCCACGGGCACCTGCGCGCGGGCCGCGGAGCAGGCGCGCTGCACTCCCCGTACGACGCTGTGGTAGCCCGTGCAGCGGCACAGGTTGCCGGTGAGCCACTCGCGGATCTCGGGCTCGGTCGGCGGCTCGCGGTGCTCGGTGTTCTCCACGAGCTCACCCAGGGCCATGACCATCCCGGGGGTGCAGAAGCCGCACTGGGTGCCGTGTTCCTCGCGCAGCGCCTCCTGGAGGCCGGTGAGTTCACCGCCGGGGGTGGTGACCCCCTCGATGGTGGTCACCGCGGAGCCGGCGGCTGCCGCGGTGAGGATCAGGCAGCTCTTGACGGAGCGGCCGTCGAGCTGGACGACGCAGGTTCCGCACTGTCCGGTGTCGCAGCCGACCTTGGTACCGGTCAGTCCGAGGCCGTCGCGGAGCCGTTCCACGAGCAGTTCGTTCGGCTGCGCCGCGAACTGCTCGGGTCTTCCGTTGACGTTCAGTGAGAGGTCCATGCCAGCGCCTGCGCTTCCGTGAGCGGCCGGTTGAAGAGGGGTCCGCCGGGCTGCTGGAGAATTCCTCCGGAGTGCAGCGGACCGGTGTCCACGGGAGCGAATCCGAGATCCGTGATGATTCCCGCGACTATTTCTTTGGCTTTCCCGTCGTCGCCCGCCGTGAAATGGGCCAGACGCGGCCCGGAGGCGGTTCCGGCGACGGCTAGCGTCTCGAAATGCATGGTGTTCAGGGATTTGACGACCCGGGTCCCCGGATACCATTCGGCGACCAGTTCGCTGGAGCCCCGGCCGCCGAGGTCCCGGCGCCCTCCCGATTGAGGTGCGGTGCCCGGGGCGCTGAACGCGTTGGTGGCGTCCACCAGCACGGTGTCCCGTACGGCGTCCTGCGCCAGCAGCCCCTGGACGCTGTCGAACGGCACCATGAGTACGAGGACTTCGGACCGGGCCGCGGCCTCGGCGGGGTGCGCCGCCGAGGCCGCGGGGCCCAGTTCGGCCAGCAGGGCCGCGAGGCTCTGCGGGCCCCGGGCGTTGGCGAGCACGACCTGGTGGTCCGCCGCCACGAGGATCCTGGCCAGGGTCGATCCGATCCGGCCTGTGCCGATGATGCCGATCCGCATGGGGGCTCCTCAGGTGGTCTCGGTGCGAGCGGGAGATGTCAGTCCATTCCGATCCAGACCGACTTGGTCTGGGTGTAGCTCTCCAGGGACTCGGGGCCGCACTCGCGCCCGTAGCCGGAGGCCTTGTAGCCGCCGTAGGGCACGGAGGGGTCGTACTGGTTGTAGCAATTGACCCAGACCGTGCCGGCCTTGATCTGCGAGGCGACCCGGTGGGCGCGCCGCAGGTCCTTGGTGTGGACGCCGGCGGCGAGGCCGTACGCGCTGTCGTTGGCGATGCGTACGGCGTCCTCCTCGGTGTCGAAGGGAATGATCGACAGGACGGGTCCGAAGATCTCCTCCTGGGCGATCCGCATGCCGTTGTCGACGCCGGTGAAGATGGTCGGCAGGAAGTACAGGCCTTCGGACGAGGCCCCTTCGGGGGTCCAGCCGGTGCCGCCGGTGCGCAGGACGGCGCCCTCCTTCTCGCCGACCTCGATGTACGAGCTGACCTTGTCGAACTGGCCGCGGTGGGCGAGCGGTCCGAAGAGGGTGGCCGGGTCGCGCGGGTCTCCGGGCAGCAGGGCGGCCGCGCGGGCCACGAGCCGTTCGACCATCTCGTCGTGGATCGGGCGGTGCAGCAGCAGCCGGGAGCCGGCGGTGCAGATCTCGCCCTTGTTGTAGTAGATGCCGAAGAAGGCGAGTTCCTCGGCGGCGTCGAGGTCGGCGTCGGCGAAGACGATGTTGGCGGACTTGCCGCCGAGCTCCATCGTCACCTTCTTCAGGGTGCCGGCCGCCCTGCGGATGATCGACTGGCCGACCGAGGTGGAGCCGGTGAAGGCGATCTTGTCGATGCCGGGGTGGCCGGTGAGGGTCTCCCCCAGTTCCACGCCCGGACCGGTGATGACGTTCAGCACGCCGTCCGGGATTTCCGCCTCCTGGAACAGCTCGGCGATCTTCAGGGCGGTGAGCGGGGTGGCGGGCGAGGGCTTGTGGACCACCGTGTTGCCGGCCGCGAGGGCCGGGGCGATCTTCGTCATCGACAGGAGCAGCGGGAAGTTGAACGGGGTGATGGCGCAGACCACGCCCAGCGGTTCGCGCAGGGTGTACGCGAGCTGCCCGCCGGCCGGGGCCCGGGAGGAGCCGTCGACCCGGGTCACGGCGCCGGCGTAGTAGTGCATGAGCTGGGCGGCCATGGGGGCGTCGACCGTGGAGGAGAAGGCGAACGGCTTGCCCATGTCCACCGTCTCCAGCAGGGCGATCTCCTCCAGGTCGCGCTCGATGAGCTCCCCGACCCGGTTCAGCCGCAGCGCGCGTTCCTGGGCGGACAGTCTGCTCCAGGGACCTTCCTCGTACGCCGTGCGGGCGGCGGCCACGGCCGCGTCCGCGTCGGCGGCGGCCGCCTGGGCCACCGGTACGATCTCCTGGCCGTCCACGGGGCTGATGTCCGGTTCGGTACGGCCGTCCCGGGCGGGGACCCAGGTGCCGCCGATGAACAGTTTCCCGGGGTTGGCCAAGGGCTGGTCGCTGAGCGCGCGCTTGGTCATGGCTGTGGCTGCCTTCCGGTTTCGGGTGCGAGGGGCAGGGCGCTTCGCTTAGCCCTGCGCGAGCTGACGTAAGAACGTCTCCGCGAGGGCCTTGGAGGAGTAGGGGTTCTGGCCGGTGGTGAGCTTGCGGTCCACCACCACGTGCGAGTCCCAGATCGCGTCGGCCTTCTCGTAGCGGGCTCCGAGCCGGGTGAGTTCGGCCTCCAGGATCAGCGGGAGGCGGCCGGCCATGTTGGTGACGAGCTCCTCGCTGTGCGAGAAGGCGGTCATCCGGTAACCCGCGAAGGGCCACTGGCCCTCGCCGTCGCGCAGGGCCAGCAGGGCGGTGTGCCCGTGGCAGACGGTGGCCAGGGGCTTGTCCTGGGCGATGGCCCAGCGCAGGATCTGCGCGAGCTCGTCGGACTTGGGCAGGTCGCCGATGGCCCCGTGGCCGCCGCTGATGTAGATGCCGTCGTAGCCGGCGACGTCCTTCTCGCCGAGGGTCTCCAGGGCGATCGGGTTTCTCAGCTGCGGGGCGCCCTCTATGACGCGGCCGTACTCCAGGGCGCTGGCGGCGTCCGTGTCCGCGGAGCCCTGGGGGCGGACCCACTGGAGGAACTGGGGGTCGATGCTGGTCTGGTCGACCGTCGGGGCCCGGCCGCCGATCGTCGCCACGTCCACGGTGTGGCCCGCGTCCTTGAAGAGGGTGTAGGGAACGGCGAATTCCTCGGCCCAGAAACCCGAGGGGTGTTGTTCCCCGTCCAGCAGATGAAGCGTGGCCTTGGCCGTCATGACGACGAGAATCTTCATGACTCTTCTCCTTGGTCTGTCTGGATTCGCTGCCGATTCAACACGCCCCCCGCTAGGGGCGTAAGGGGGAGACGTCAGGCACGCGATACTTCGTCACGTGCGTCCAACGCCGAGATGATGGTGCGGAATTCACCGACCAGGGGGTGGTCGGGATGGGCTTCGGAGAATATGCGTTCTCCGTAGAGCGCGGCCATTTCCGGAACGTAGGGAAGGATTCCGGCCAGGGGGGTGCGGTAGACCTCCTCGGCCCGCCGCCGGGCGGCCTCCCGGTCGATGCCCTCGGGCGCCATGCTCATCACCAGGGTCCGACGGCAGGCGAGCCGGCCGGTCAGGGCGATGGTCTCCTCGACGCCGAGGAGGTCGATCCGGTCGGCCCGGGCCATGATCAGCAGTACGTCGGCGCTCGCCATCGCGGTGACCGACTCGTTGTTGAGCCCGGCATGGGTGTCGAGCAGCAGGACGTCCAGGGCGTGGTGCACGGCCAGCCGGTCGAAGCCCTCGGGCAGCAGCCCCACGTCGTAGCCGGTGGTCATGAGTTCCCGCAGGGCCGCCGTCCCGGTCCGCGCCGGCACGACGTACAGGCTCCCGCGGCCGCACCCGGTGGTGACCTCCTGGGCGGCGGCCTCGATCTCGCACCGGCCGAGCAGGTAGTCGGCGAGCGAGGGTCCGGGGCCGAGCCGGAAGAGCAGGTCCAGGGTGGGCGACTGGATGTCCGTGTCGATCACCCCCACCCGGCGCCCCTCGCCCGCGAGGAGCAGGGCCAGGTTCGCCAGTACCGAGGACTTTCCGGTACCGCCGCGGTACGAGTGCACCACGATGGTCCGGGTCATCAGGCCACGACCTGGCAATCGGCGCCGCCCGCGTGCGGCCCCCGCGCCGCGCGTGGCCGGTGCAGGGCCAGCATGGTGACGTCGTCGTGCTGTTCGGCTGTTCCGGTGTGTTCGCGTACGGCCGTGTCCATCCGGTCGACCACCTCCCTGCCGCTGACCGGGGGGCCGGACAGCAGCTCCAGCATCCGCTCGTCGCCGAGGAAGCTGCCGCTGGGGCAGCGCGCCTCGGGCACTCCGTCGGTGAACACGAAGAGCGTGTCTCCCGGGTTCAACTGGGCGTAGCCGAGCGTGTACACACAGTCGGGGAGCACCCCGACGGCGGGGCCGGTGACCTCCAGCGTGCGCGGCTCGCCGCCCTCCGCGTCCAGCAGCAGCGGCGGGTTGTGGCCGCCGTTGATGTAGACGAGGGATCCGGTGAGCGGGTCGAGCACCCCGAAGAAGAGGGTGGCGAAGTAGCCCTGCCGCAGGTGGTTGCGGGTCAGGTAGCCGTTGGTGGCGGTGACCGCGTTGAGCAGCGGCGTGGCGCCCACCACGGGAATGCGCCGGCTGTTGCCGGTGCGGCCGGCGGCCACCAGGTGCTGCAGGCCGCTGTTCTCGGCGGTGTGCCGCAGCAGGGAGCGGATGAGCGCCATGAAGAGCGCGGCTCCGACCCCCTTGTCGCAGACGTCGGCGACGACGAAGGCCAGGCGCCGGCCGCGGGAGAGCTCGAAGACGTCGTAGAAGTCCCCGGCGACCTGCCGGGCGGGCCGGAAGCACACGTCGATCTCCCAGCCCTCGGGGACCGGCAGTGATTCCGGCAGGAACCCGGCCTGGATCTCGCGGCCGATCTCCAGTTCCTTCTCGTAGCCCATCAGTTCGGCGCGGGCGTCGGCTTCGCGCAGGGTGCGGCCGAGTCCGGCGCGCTCCGAGCAGCTGTGCAGCCGGGCCCCGACGAGGGCGGGCAGGAAGGGGGGTACGAGGTAGTCGTGGCCGATCCGGACGTGTTCCTCCAGGGCGGCGAATTCCGTCACGGTCCAGACGACCACGATGGGGGCACCGCCCCAGCGGCGCAGTCTGCGTACGACGGCCCGTACGGACTCCCCGTCGGCCTGGGCCGGGGCGAGCAGTACGTCCGCTTCGGGCAGCTCCTCCAGTGGGCCGGCCAGCAGGTCGGCCAGCGTGCGCGGGACGAGTGCCGCGCCCATCTCCTCCAGTGCTCCGAGGAGTTCGAGGGGCGGTGGCGGGTACTCGTCGAGGATGATCACGGTCGTGGAGGGCATGGGTCCGTCCCCTCAGCCATCACAGTCAGCGTGCTGATGTTGCGGCCGTCCCTGCGTACGTAGTCGAACTCGTCCACGCTGGTCAGTGCGAGGTGGATGCCGAGTCCGCCGATCCGGCGCCGGTCGGGAGCGGTGTGCGGGTCGGGCGGCAGTCGCCCCCGGACGGGGTCGAAGGCCGGGGCGCGGTCCTCTATGGAGATCTGCACCCGGCCCGGCCCGGAGCGGCCCCGGACGGTGATCCGTCCGTCGCCGCCCCGGTACCCGTGCATCACGATGTTGGTGGCCAGCTCGTCCACGGCCAGCCGGATCCGGTACGAGGCGCCCTTGCTCAGGCCCGCCCGGCCGGCCAGCCGCATCACGAGCGCGGCGATGTCGTCCAATGCCCCCAGGGTGGCGGGCACGTGCATCTCGGCGGACATCCTCGCCGTCTTGACCGCCTCGTCCATCGGGACTCAGTCGTCGCAGAGCACGATGCTGCGGTCGAGTCCGGCCGTCCGGATGGTCCGGGACACGGGCTCGTTGGCGCCGACCACCTTGATGGTGACGTGCTCCCCCACCTTCTGCTGGGCGAAGACCAGGGAGCGCAGTCCGGCGCTGGCCATGTAGCCGACTCCGGCCATGCGGATCTCGACGGTGCTGGTGCCGTGGCCGGCGGCCTTCTCGATGGTCTGGTGGAAGTCCGGCGCGGTCTTGGCGTCCAGTTCGCCCTCCAGCTCGATCACGGTGGTGTCGCCCTCGATGCTCAGGGACACGGAAAGCGGCATGTCAGGTCTCCTTCGGTGCGTGGGCTAGAGCTCGGGCTAGAGCTCGGGCTAGAGCTCGGGCTAGAGCTCGGGCTAGAGCTCGGGCTAGAGCTCGGGCTAGAGCTCGGGCTAGAGCTCGGCGTCGGGCGTGCGGCCGACCAGGATCACGACCGACCGCGGACCGATCAGGTACTTGCCGGCGTTCTCCAGTTCGAGTTCGGCGCCGGGGGTGCGGATGTCGTGCGGGGCCTCGGCCCCGGTGTCCGCGAACAGGTGCCAGCTGCGGCCGCCCGGGAGGGCGGGCAGTTCCAGGTCGTGCGCCTCCCAGTGGGAGTTCATGGCCGCGTACACCACGTCGTCGTCACCGGTGCCGCAGCGGGCCACCGCCAGCAGCCGGCTCTCCGCCGACCAGTCGGGCTGCCAGGCCCGCTCCCCGTGCCAGCTGATGTCGGGCAGCCCGAGGCTGTCGCGGAGCTGACCGGTGGGGTGGGAGGTGGAGCGCAGTTCGCGGTGGTGCTTGCGGAAGGCAATCATCTCCCGTGTGAAGCGGAGCAGTTCGGAGTTCTCGTCGACCTGGCTCCAGTCGAACCAGGACAGCTCGTTGTCCTGGCAGTACGTGTTGTTGTTGCCCTGCTGGGTGCGTGCCACCTCGTCGCCGGACAGCAGCATCGGGATGCCCTGGCTGGTGAAGAGGATGGCCAGGGCGTTCTTCATCTGGCGCAGCCGCAGCGCGCCCACCTCGGGATCGTCGGTCGGCCCCTCGGCTCCGCAGTTCCAGCTCGCGTTGTCGTTGCCGCCGTCGTTGTTGCCCTCGCCGTTGGCCTCGTTGTGCTTGTCGTTGTACGAGACCAGGTCGGCCAGGCTGAAACCGTCGTGCGCGGTCAGGAAGTTGACCGACGCCGAGGTCCCGCGGCTGGAGTAGAGGTCGGGCGAGCCGGCGAGCCGGGTGGCGAGCTCCCCGGTGACCCCGGGGTCGCCCTTGAGGAAGCTGCGCACGGTGTCGCGGTACTTGCCGTTCCACTCCGCCCAGCGGCCGTACGCCGGGAAGTTGCCGACCTCGTAGAGGCCGCCGGCGTCCCAGGCCTCGGCGATGAGCTTGGTGTGCCGCAGCACCGGGTCGTAGGCGAGCAGTTCCAGCAGCGGCGGGTTGGGCAGCGGCGTGCCGTCCGGGGAGCGGCCGAGGATGGCCGCGAGGTCGAAGCGGAAACCGTCGATGTGGTAGTCGGCGACCCAGTGGCGCAGGCAGTCGAGGACGAAGTTGCGCACGACGGGGTGGTTGCAGTTGACGGTGTTGCCGGTGCCGCTGAAGTTGAAGTAGTACCCCTCGGGCGTGAGCATGTAGTACGTGGCGTTGTCGAGCCCCTTGAAGGAGATGGTGGGGCCCTGCTCGTTGCCCTCGGCCGTGTGGTTGAAGACGACGTCGAGGATGACCTCGATGCCGGCCGCGTGCAGGTCCTTGATCAGGGTGCGGAACTCGTCGCCCTGCATGCCGTAGCGTCCGGTGGCCGCGTAGCCGGCCTTGGGGGCGAAGAAGGAGACGGTGTTGTAGCCCCAGTAGTCGAAGAGCTGCTCGCCCGTCTCCGGGTTGGTGCGCGGGTTGTCGCTCTCGTCGAACTCGAACACCGGCAGCAGCTCGATGCAGTTGATCCCGAGCTCCTTCAGGTACGGGATCTTCTCCCGCAGCCCCGCGAAGGTGCCGGGGGCGGTGACCTGCGAGGAGGGGTGCCGGGTGAAGCCGCGCACGTGGGTCTCGTACACGACGAGGTCCTCGGCGGGGATGCCCAGCGGGGTGTCGTCGCCCCAGTCGAAGTCCTGGAGGCAGACGCGGGAGCGGTACTGGTAGCCGCGGCTGCGGTCCGGCTCCACGCCCCACACGTCGCGGCCGGCGATCAGCCGGGCGTACGGGTCGGAGAGCACCTGGCGGGCGTCGAAGCGGTGGCCGGTGACGGGGTCGTAGGGCCCGTCGGCCCGGTACCCGTACTCGATGTTCTCGTGGTCGAGGCCGAAGACCGTCATGGCGAAGACGCTGCCGGTGCGGAATTCCTGGGGGAACTCCAGCTCGGCCATCGGCTCGGGCTCTCCGCGCTTGTAGATCACCAGGGTCATAGAGGTGGCCTGGTCGGAGAAGACGGAGAAGCTGACCCCGCCGGGGACCACGTTGGCCCCGAAGGGGAACGGTTTGCCGGCGCGGACGCGGTACCCGCCCACCTCGTGGGTCGGGTACGCGTCGACGCGCAGCACCTGTTCGGACGCCGGCTCGCTCATCGTGCGGCCTTGGCGGCCGTCTTGGCGGCGGCTTTGGCGGCGGCCGCCTCGGCCTCGCCGGTGGAGAAGAAATCGAGGAAGCCGGTGGCCGACATGACGAACCGGACTTCCTCGCTCACCCCGTAGAGGGTGACGGCGACCCCGGCGTGCTGGGCCTCGCGGTAGACGACGAGCAGGGTGCGCAGCCCGGCGCTGGAGACGTAGGTGACGGCCGTCAGGTCGATGCGCAGCGGCCGGCCCTCGCGGACCAGCGGCAGCAGGCTCTGCAGCAGCGATCCGGAGGTCTCACTGTTGATCTCGCCGGTGGCGACGAGCACGGTGCCCGTCTTGTTGCGGCGTTCCTTCACGTTCAGGGTCATTGCTTTCCCCTCTGAGTGGGGCGCCCCCGTTGAGCGCTACTGGGCGGTCGGGCGCAGCCGGACCTTGACCTTGACCCGGCCCTGGACGTCGGGCAGCCGGACGGTGAGGGCGTCGGCGTCGAAGTCCGTGTACGGCTTCTCGTCGATCTCGACGGACGCGATCCGCACCGAGCCGGCGGGGAGCAGGTCGGGCGAGACGCGCAGCACGCGGTCGGGCAGGTTCGTCGGGTCGGGCTGGAAGTGGAAGTCCATCTCCCGGCCGTTGATGAGCAGGTTGTTGTAGACGGCGGACAGGTAGCAGAGCTCCGCCGAGTGGTACATGGACATCGAGTGGCTGCCCTTGAGCCGCTCGGTCCCGAGCAGGTACGGGGTCCCGCTCGCGAGGACGTTGAAGTAGACGGCACCCTCGTCGTGGTCGAGGAAGAAGGTGTTGTAGAAGGCCTCCGCCTGGCGGGCCTCGCGCAGGAAGCCGTCACCGCCGACGGTGCCGTTCAGGATGAGGTAGGCGAGGATCGCCTGCTCCTGCTGCCACCAGGCCTTGCGGTCGTGCCAGGCGAAACGATACGTCTCCTCGTCCCCCGACTTGACGCGCTCGACCACGTCGTACCAGCCGCCGCGCTGCACGTCGCTGCCGACGGCCGGCATGATCTCGCCGATCTTGCGGGCGAGCTCCTCGTAGGCCGGCTTGGCCTTCAGCGAGTTCATCCGCATCAGGTTCCAGGCGATCTTGAGGTTGTGGCCGACGACCGCGCGGTTCTGCTGCCAGCTGTGCGCGGTGTCGTGGGACCAGTCGCGGAAGAAGCGCTCCTGGACGAAGGGGCTGTTCTTGTAGTCCGGGAACTTGTCCGCGATCGTGTCGAAGGTGTACTCGAGGAAGTCCGCGTAGCGCTGCTCCCCGGTCGCCAGGTACAGGTTGATCAGGTACGCGGGCGCGTGGTCGCCGACCGAGTTCCAGTTCTTGCGCTCCGCGTTCTCCCCGAGGGACTCGTGGTCGGCGCTGAAGAGGATCGGGTCGATGTGCGAGTAGTAGCCGCCCTGCTCCGGGTCCTTGAAGAACTTGTCGAACAGCCGGATGGTGGCGTCCGCGTCGTTCTTGATCCGGATGTCGCCGGTGACCCGGTAGGTCTGGATCGGGCCGGCCAGCGCGTAGATCTGCTCGTACATCGGGATCGCGTCGTAGTCGTCGGAGAACTCCGAGGTGAACAGCTTGCGTTCGCTGTCCCCGTCGACGCTGATGCCGTGGTACCAGAAGACCACGTCCTCCTCGCTGTCCACGACGCGCATGTGCTTGCGCAGGTACTCGGTGCCGCGCTCGGCGACCTCGAGGTACTCGTCCTTGCCGGTCAGCAGGTAGGCCGAGGCCATGCCGTAGACCAGGCGGGAGATCGTGTCGGTCTCCTGGACGTGGCTGGCGGTCTTGTCACCGCCGAGCCGGATCTCGGTGCGGTACTCGGTGAAGTCCACCGGCCCGTCGCCGAACTGCGCCCGCTTGTAGAAGTCGGCCAGCGATTCGATCTGCTTGATCCACCAGCTGGGCTCCTCGAAGCGGTAGTCCTCGGCCCCGCGGCCCAGGAACACCAGGCGCTTGGCCTCGAAGCGGCCGCCCTGCTCGGGGTAGTGCACCCCGTAGACGTAGAGGAACCGTCCCGGCGAGAGCATCTCGTCGATGTGCCCGGAGGCGTCGATGTACGGCTCGTCCAGGTTGCGGACCAGCTCGGCGCTGGGGTCCCCGGCCAGGGAGACGTCGAACTCGCGGCCGTCCGAGGTCTTCAGCCGCAGCAGCCGGGACTCGGAGTCGAAGCGGCCGACGTAGCCGGCGATCGTGTCGGAGAAGGAGAAGCTCACGGCGTCCGCCATGTCATACACCGTCCTTTTCTTCGTGGTCGTGGCCTTGCTCGTGGCCGTGCTCGTCCTCGAATCCCTGGCTGACCTCGACGATCACCCCGTCGGGATCGCGCACCCACACGGTCCGCCACCCGCAGATGAAATCGTCGAAGTCCAGTGGTCCCAGGGTCACTTCGGCCTCGTCGCCGAGCGTGGCCAGGAAGCCGTCCACGCTGTCGGTCTGGAAGGCCAGGTGGCGCATCCGGCCCGGCGCCGCCGGCCCGTCGTGCTGGGCCGACGCGGCCGGCTCGGTGTCCGCCGCGAAGAGCTCCAGATACACGTCCCCCTGGCGGAGGAAGATGATCTGTGCGTCCCCGAGGTCGACCACCCGGGCCCGGGTGAAGCCGAAGTACCGGGTGTAGAAGTCCTCGGTGGTCTTCTGGTCGGCGCAGTTCAGGCCCACGTGCGACCAGACCATCGGGGCCATCAGCCGGCGCCCCGGGCGCCCGGTGCGCCCCCCGTGCCGCGCGCGCCCCGCGCACCCCGGTCGGCGGCGATCAGCTCGATGATCCGGCGGGCGAACAGGTGGTGGTGGGCCCCGGTGCGGCCGGTGACCAGGTCGCCGTCGACGACCACGTCCTCGTCCACGTACTCGCCGCCCATGTTGCGGACGTCGCCGATGAGGTTGTTGTGGCAGACGACCTTGCGGCCGCGCACCTTGTCCGGGATCGAGGCGGCCAGCCACATGCCGTGGCAGATGATCCCCTTGAGGACCGTCGGCTCCTCGAAGGCCCGGCGCAGCAGCTCCGTCGCCGGGGCCAGTACGTCCACGTCCTCGGTGTAGCGCAGCCGGTCGGCCACCATGCCGGAAGGCACGATGATCGCCGCGTAGCGTCGCAGGTCCTCGTCGCTCAGCCCCTCCAGGGACTGTGTCGCGGTGAACGGCGCCCGGTACTCGTGCCCGGAGAAGGTGATGGAGTCGTTGCCCCACAGCCGGGTCAGGAAGTCGACCTCGGCGCCCTCCTCGGCGAACCGGTGCTGATAGTAGAAGATCTCGGGCTCGTAGAAGTCGCTCTCGACCAGGACCGCGATCCGCGTCCCGGACAGCGCTCCCTCGCGCAGGACCACGTCAGGCACGGGACACCCCCTTCAGGAAGTCCGCCGCGCGCTCGGCGATCATCGCGATGGCGGTGTGGCAGTTGCCCGACGGGACGGCGGGCATCACGCTCGCGTCGACGACGCGCAGGTTCCGTACGCCGTGCACCCGCAGTTCCGGGTCGACGACGGAGAGGTCGTCGATGCCCATGCGGCAGGAGCCGGCCTGGTGGTGGTAGCTCTCCGACTTCTGCTTCACGAAGGTCCGCAGGTCCTCGTCGGACACGTAGCCGGGTCCGGGCTGGAGCTCCTGCTTGTACCAGGGCGAGAAGGCGGAGGTCGCGAAGAGCTCCCGGGCGGTCTTGACGCCCTGGACCATCCGCTCCAAGTCCCAGCGGTCGCCCAGGTAGTTCGGGTGGATCAGCGGGTGGGCCAGCGGATCGGCGCTCGCCAGCTTGATCCAGCCGCGCGAGACGGGACGGACGACACCGGGCAGGATGGACACCGTGTTGGGGTGGTCCTGTCCGACGATCACGTCGAACGGCACGTGCACGAAGGCGATCTGCAGGTCCGGCGCCGGCAGTCCGGGCCGGGACGAGAGGAACAGCGCGCTCTCCGACAAGTTCTGTGCGGGCGGCGGGAGTTCCTGGGTGACCTCGGCCATCAGCCCGGTCAGTACGTGGTTGTGGAAGTTCTCGCCGACCCCGGGCAGCGCCGCGACGGCTCCGATGCCGTGTTCGCGCAGCTGCTCGGGGTGCCCGATCCCGGAGAGCAGCAGCAGCTTCGGCGATTCGATCGCCCCGGCGGCCACGATCACCTCCCGGCGGGCCCGTACGGTGTGCAGCCCGGGCTCGGACGCCGCGCTGTGGCCGTCGCGCACGGTCCGCCCCCGGACGTCGCTGTCCGAAAGCGTGGCGGGGGCCTGGAGCTGGACGTACTCCACTCCCGTGCACGTGTCCCCGTCGAAGAGCAGCCGGGTGCTCTGCGCACTGGTGCGCAGGGTCAGGTTGGAGCGGTCGAGGGCCGGCTCCAGGTAGGCGGCGAGGACGCCCTGGCGGCGGCCGTCGGCCACGTCGATGTGGTGCCAGCCGGTCCCGAAGAGGCCGCGCCGCGGTCCGTCGGTGTTGAAGTCGGCGATCTCCTCGTGGCCGAGCTCGACGGCGGCGTCGATGAAGGCGCGGGAGACCGGATTGGGGCCGTGCCGCCCGGCGTGGGTGATCCGCTGCGGCCCGCGGGTGCCGGTGGTCGGCGCGGTGGCGTCCTCCTGGCCCTCCAGCAGCGAGAAGTAGGGCAGTACGTCCTCGTACGCCCAGCCGGCCGCGCCCTGGTAGGCCCAGTTGTCGAAGTCCGAGGCGTGGCCCCGGATGTGCATCATGATGTAGAGGTTGCTGCTGCCGCCGGGGGCCTTGCCGCGCGGTTCGTACGTGCGGCGGCCGTCCAGGCCGGGCTGCGGGACGCTGGTGTAACCCCAGTCGACGGGCCCGCCGAGCAGCTTGTACCAGGAGGACGGATCGTCCACCTCGGGAGGGATGCGGCCCGCTCCCGCCTCCAGGACCAGGACGGTGACGTCCGGGTCCTCGGAGAGGCGGTTCGCGAGGACGCTGCCGGCGGTGCCGGATCCCACGACGATGTAGTCGTACTCATCCACGGCCATCGCGCGCCCCCTCAGCCCTGGCCGAGCACCTGGAAGGGAACCGTGTCGTGGTAGTTCGCCATGTAGGCGATCTTTCCGTCCACGATCCGGAAGAAGTTCATGACCTCGGCCTCGATCTCCTCCCCGGAGGGGGTGACCGCGGTCAGGTGGGAGACGGCCGCGGCCTTCTCACCGTCGACGAGGAAGTGCACGGGCTCGTTGCGGAAGACCCGGTACATCGTCCCCATGCCCTTCATCATCGACCGCAGCGTCTCCAGGCCCTCGATGTGGCCGGCGAGCTGCTCGTCCATGACCTGGTCCTCGGCGAACAGGTCGCACCAGCTGTCCCAGTCACCGGCGTTGGCGTACTCGTAGTACTTCTGCAAGATCTGCCGCGCGTCCATGGCGCTCAACCCCCTACTGGTCCCTGCGGGTTCCGTCGGGCGCGAAGGGCGCCCAGAACTGGCTGAAGGCGGTGGCCGTGTCGCCGAAGAGGCCGTCGTGGCCCTCGACGATCCGGCCGTCGCGCCAGCGCATGAAGTGGAAGACCGGGTAGTCCATCCGCTCGTACGGGGAGCGGCTCGACTCGTCGGCGCCGCCGCGCACCGCGACGTTGCGGCAGACGTCCGCGCTGCAGTCCTCGCCGACGAGGACCGCCTCGATGTCCATGCGGAAGGTGCCGCCCGTGAGCTTGTGGGTCTGGCCCATCAGCTCCAGGAAGGCGTCCAGGCTCTCGTACCAGCCGGCGAGCGGGTGGTTGCCGGGGACCTGCCAGCGCAGGTCCTCTGCGTAGTACTCCAGGATCCTGGCCCGGTCGCCGGAGCCGAGGGCGCGGTAGGCCGCCTCGACCCGCTCCCGTGTCACTTCGGTCATCGTTGCTCCTTCCCGGTCACAGCACTAGAGGGAGGCGGAACCGGGCATGGGCGCCAGTTCGTTGACGGTGTACTGCCGGATCAGCGGCCCGTCGGGGCCGGCGACCACGGTCCAGGTCTGGTCCGCGTCGAAGCCCAGCCACACGCTGCGGGCGGACGGCGGGTCCCAGATCTTGGCCTGCCAGTTGACGAGGACCCGGACGATCGCCCGGTCGCCCTCGATGACGGGCTCCACCTTCGTGACCGTGTGCACCTCGTCGAAGAAGCGGTTCGTGACCGCCTCGTACCAGCGGCCGAAGCCCTGGTGGCCGAGGAAGGTGTCCTCCGGGACCTTGAACTCCAGGTCCTCGGTGATCAGGGCCAGCACCTGGTCCGGCTCGACGTGCTGGTCCAGGGCCACGTACCACTTCTCGGCGAAGGCGCGGATCGCGTCCTCGGTCAGCCGCTCGGCGGGCATGCGGTCTCCTCCTGTCTGTCCGTGCGGGTGTGATGCGTCAGATCTGGCGGTGCTCACATCGGGCGGTGCTCACATCTGGCGGCGTCATATCTGGACGTCGACCAAGAACGGCCCGGGGTGGGCGAGCATCCGGCCCACCGCGGCGATCGCCTCGTCGGGCTTCTCCACCCGCATCCCGCCCGCCCCGAGCGACCGGGCCAGGGCGGCGAAGTCGATCTCGGGGTGCGAGAGGTCGAAGGAGCCCGGGAAGCCGTGCTGCGGGATGTCCCGCTCCCGCCAGTACTGGGCGATGTTGTCGTCCAGCAGCCGGTACTTGCGGTTGTTGCAGACCACGAACTTGGCCTCGATGCCGTGCCGGGCCGCGGTCCACAGCGCCTGGTAGGTGTACATCGAGCCGCCGTCGCCGGCGAAGCCGACGACGAGCCGCTCCGGCCGGGCCAGCTTCACGCCGACCGCGCCCGGGAAGCCCACGCCCAGCGAGCCGCCCCGGGTGAGGTGGTAGTCGCCCGGCCGCTCCGGCGGCAGGTACCGGGTGACCAGCGGGGAGGTGGTCAGCGCCTCGTCGAAGACGATCAGGTCCCCGCCCGTGCGCTCGGCCAGGGTCCGCAGGAAGACCGCCATCGGCGAACCGTCCGCATCCTTGGCCTCCCGCTCGGCCTGGCCCGCCCGCACCCGCTCCCGGGTCCGCGCGTCCAGCCGCCCGGCCGCCGCCGCCCGCTGTGCGGGGGTGAGCACGTGCTCCAGTACGCCGGCCAGCGCGCGCAGCGCCTGCCGGGGATCGGCGGCGAGCCCGAGGTCCACCGGGTGGTTCTTGGCGATCTCGTAGGCGTTCAGGTCGATGTGCACGACCCGCGCGCCGGCCCGGAAGGGGCTCTCCAGCTCCGGGAACACCTCGGGGAAGACGTAGGTGCCGACGATCAGCACCCCGTCCGCGTCCCCGATCAGCTCCTTGCTGTGCGGGCCGAACATGTGGCCCGTCTGACCGCGGCGCAGCGGGTGCGAGGCCGCGATGTTCACCTCGGAGGAGTCGACCTCGTACACGTCGGCGCCGAGCAGCTCGGCGACGGCGACGAGTTCGCGCTGCGCCCCGGAGAGCGAGACCCCGTCCCCGACGAGGACGACCGGCCGCTCGGCGGAGGCCAGCAGCTCGGCCGCCCGCCCCACCGAGGCGGCCGAAGGGGCCACGTCCGTGAGGGGGACCGTGGCGGGCAGGACGAGCTCGGAGTTGAGCTCGTCCAGCACGTCCATCGGCAGGGCCACGAACACCGGGCCGCGCGGCGGGGTCAGGGCGATCTTCACCGCCCGGCGGATCGTGCGCAGCACGGAGTGCCGGTCGGTGACCCGGGTCGCGTACTTGGTCACCGGCTTCGCCATCGCCACCAGGTCGGACGCCATCTGCGCGTCCATGGCGTCGTAGCGAACCCCGGCGTCGCCGGCGACCACGACGAGCGGGGTGTGGCCGCGCAGCGACTGGTAGAGCATGCCGATGCCGTTGCCCAGACCCACCCCGGAGTGCAGCTGGAGCAGCGCCGCCCCGCCGGTGGCCCGGGCGTAGCCGTCGGCGATGCCGGCGGCCACGGTCTCCTGGAGGGCGAGGACGTAGTGGAAGTCCTCCGCCGCGTCGACGGCGTCGAGGAATCCCTGTTCCACCGTCCCCGGATTTCCGAACATGACGTTCAGGCCGTCGGCCTTGAACTGGTCGATCAGCCTTTCCCGTCCGGGAGTGGCTCCAGAACTCATCGAACTCCCCCTCCTTTTCGCAGCGTCGGACCGGAATTACCAGCCGTACCGGGTGAGACCGTTCTCCAGGACTTCCACGATCTTCTGCCCCGTGAGATACGAATCGGGGGTCGAACGACCGGTCACGAACGGGAAGTCGACGATCACCGAGAGCGGGTGGCCGAAATTCCCGTGGTACGCACCGCGCGGCCCGGTCGCATCGCGCAGGATGTACTCCAGCGGATACGGCGGCGGCCCCATGTTGAAATCGGTGCCGAGGAATCCGGTGCCGTCCTTGTAGTCGTACTCCTTGCAGTGGCCGGTCACGTGCTTGCCCCAGATGATGCTGCGGCGGTCGCCCCAGTCCCGGGCGAAGGCCAGGCAGGCGACGCCGTAGCACTCGGCCGCGACGACCTTGCCCGCGTTCTTGAAGGCGAGGATCAGGGCGTGCACGCGCTCGTTGTTGGCGAGGTCGACGATCGGACCGCTGCCGCCCACGATGAGGACCGCGTCGAAACCGGCGATGTCGGTCTGGAGCTTGTCCAGATCGCGGTGGTACTGCTCCAGCTTGGGCAGATAGGCCGAGTCGCTCGTGTACGGGCGCTCGGGGGCCCACGCTTCGATGTCGAGGGGGGAGTCGAGCCGGCTCGACTGCTCGAACTCCCGGCCCAGCCGGGCGTTCTCCTCGGTGGTGACCGAGCGTCCCAGCGGAGGATCGATGTAGTTCGCGTCGAGGCTCGGCGGGAGAGCGTGGGCACGCTTTCCGGTCGGCGTGGCGAATACGACTTCATAGCCCTGCTCGTCGAACTGCGATACGGGGCCGATCAGTTCCTCGGCCCAGTAACCGTGTTCGGAGACAATGACCAGAATCTTTCTGCTCACGGATTCCTCCAGGCGCCGCCTGTTGTCGTTGGCGTCCCCCACACTGGCCGCGCCCGGGGTTCCCGTCAAAGCGCTGGTGTGCGACTTCGTGAGGTAGTCGCCCAGGCCGTGGGGGCACCTCAGGAAGTCGTCCGGCGATGTCATGAAGTAGCTTCCGGACTTCCTGACTTCGTCCGAATCCCTGAACCGTCGCCGGGGACCCGCCTTATGGTCTGGACGCGCCGGAATCACGGGCGCGCTGCATATCACGGGCGCGAAGCGCGACAGCGCGGGAGCGCGAGAGAGGGACGGGGACGATGACGATGGACCTGTTGTGCACCCACATCGAGTCGATACGTCCGGTGAAACCGGGCACCGAGGGCTGCGAGGAGTGCCTCGTCTCCGGTGACGCCTGGGTGCACCTGCGGATGTGCCTGAGCTGCGGGCACGTCGGCTGCTGCGACTCCTCGAAGAACCGTCACGCCACCAGGCACTACGGGACCACCGCGCACCCCATCGCGGCCTCCCACGAGCCCGGCGAGGACTGGGCCTGGTGCTACACCGACAAGCTGATGCTGGACCCGGCGTGAGCGCCGCCCCGGAGAGCGCCACGGCGCCCACGAGCACCACCGCCGCGAGCACGACCGGCACAACCGGCACCACGGGCGCCCCCGGCACGACGGCGGCCGCGACCGCCGAAGCCGCGGCGCGCGCGGAGAACCGCAAGCCCGTCATCCTGGCCGTGGACGACGACCCGCAGGTGCTGCGCGCCGTCCGCCGCGACCTGCGCAGCGCGTACGGCGACCGCTACCGGGTGCTCGGCGCCTCCTCGGCCGCCGACGCGCTCAAGATCCTGGACTCCCTCGACGAGCGCGGCCACGACCCGGCGCTCTTCCTCGTCGACCAGCGGATGCCGGACGTCACCGGGGTCGAGTTCCTGCTGGAGGCCGTCAGCCGCTTCCCCGACGCCCGCCGCGTGCTCCTCACCGCGTACGCCGAGACGGACGCGGCGATCACCGCCATCAACCGGGTCCGCCTGGACTACTACCTGCTCAAGCCCTGGGACCCGCCGCACGAGCGGCTCTTCCCGGTCCTGGACGACCTCCTGTCCGACTGGCTCGCCACCTACCGCCCGGCGTACGACGGGATCATCGTCGCGGGTCACCTGGTCTCCCCCGGCACCCACGCCGTCCGGGACTTCTTCACCCGCAACGGCCAGCCCTTCCGCTTCCTCAACGTCGAGCGGGACCCCGAGGCGCTGACCGTGATAGCCGCCGCCCAGCCCGACGCCGCGCTGCCCCTGGTCCGCTTCCCCGACGGCTCGGTGCTCTCCGCGCCGACGGACACGCAGCTGGCCCAGCGCCTGGGGCTGGCCACCACCGCCTCGCGCCCGCACTACGAGTGCGTCATCGTCGGCGCGGGCCCCGCGGGCCTCGCGGCGGGGGTCTACTCGGCCTCCGAGGGCCTGTCCACGCTCATGCTGGACTCCCGCGCCCCGGGCGGCCAGGCCGGCACCTCCAGCCTGATCGAGAACTACCTCGGCTTCCCCTCGGGCCTCTCCGGCGGCGACCTGACCCGCCGCGCCACCATCCAGGCCTCCCGCTTCGGAGCGGAGATCCTGCACCCGGTGGAGGTGACCTCGCTGACCCGTGACGACCCGGCGAAGATCCTGACCCTGGCGGACGGTACGGAGATCAGCGCCGAGACGGTGCTCCTGGCGACCGGCGTCTCGTACAACCGCCTGGACGCCCCCGGCGCCGACCGCTTCGAGGGCGCCGGGCTCTACTACGGCGCGGCGACCACGGAGAGCTCGGCGTGCATCTCGCAGCACGTGTTCATCGTGGGCGGTGCCAACTCGGCCGGCCAGGCCGCCGTGCACTTCGCCAAGTACGCCGCCCGGGTCACCATCCTGGTCCGCGCCGCCTCGCTCGACGACAGCATGTCCCGCTACCTGATCGACGAGATCGAGCGCACTCCCAACATCGAGGTGCGGGTCCGCACGACGGTCGTCAGCCTGCACGGCGAGGACCACCTCGAACGCCTGACCCTCCACAACTCCGAGACCGGCGAGGACAAGGAGATCCCGGCCCGCTTCATGTTCACCTTCATCGGCGCCCGCCCGCACACGAGCTGGCTGGCCGGGGTGGTCGAGCGGGACGAGTACGGCTTCGTCCTCACCGGCTCGGACCTGATCTCCAACGGCGGCGAACTCCCGGAGGAGTGGAGCCTGGAGCGCGCCCCGTACCCGCTGGAGACCAGCGTTCCCGGCGTCTTCGCGGCGGGGGACGTACGGGCCCACTCGGTCAAACGGGTCGCCTCGGGCGTGGGCGAGGGAGCGATGGCGGTCTCCCTGATCCACCGCTACCGCTCGATGGGCTGAGCCCTCCGGGCTGAACTCTCCGGGCTGAACTCTCTGGGCTGAGAGCGAACACCGCCCGGGCCCACTTGCGATCAAGCTCCACCCCGACGCACCGTTGATTACATGATTACATCCGAGCAGAACGAACAGCTCCGCACCTGGTTCGCCGAGCACCTGCCGGTGGACGTCTACACCTCGCTCCTCTCGGTCACGGTCGACCGGGAGGAGATCACCGTCGTCGGCGCGATCCCCGAGACCGAATCGGTCGCCGCCTTCCGCGAGCGCACCCGCGAACAGCGCATGGAAGTCGCCCGGGAGGCGGAGGAGCTCTACCGCCGCAAGGTGTCCTGGGCCGCCCGGTCCGGCGAGGAGCAGACCCTCTTCACCCACCTCGCGGTCCCGGTCATGACCCGCCTGCGCCAGCCCGAGCGCCAGGTCCTCGACACCCTGGTCGCGGGCGGCGTCGCCCGCAGCCGCGCCGACGCCCTCGCCTGGTGCGTCCGCCTGGTCGGACGCAACACCGACACCTGGCTGACGGACCTGCGCGAGTCCCTGGACCGGGTCCAGCAGGTCCGCGCCGAGGGTCCGGACCTCGCCGACTCCCAGAAGTCCGGGTCATAACGGCGAAAGATCTCCCCGCGCCCGCAAGATCGCGCGAGCCTGGCACGGACCACCGGCGATCAACGCCCGACCCCAGGGAGAGGCCCGCACCATGACGACCACCGTCGAATACATCCGCTACCGGATCGCATTGGACGACCAGCCGGCTTTCGAAGACGCGTACGTCAGGGCCTCCGAGGCCCTGGCCGCCTCGCCGGAGTGCATCGACTACGAACTCGCCCGCTGCGAGGAAGAGCCCGAGCGCTACATCCTCCGCATCCGCTGGACCTCGACCGACGCCCACCTGAACGGCTTCCGCAAGGGCGAGCACTTCCCCGCGTTCTTCAGCGCGATCCGCCCGTACGTCACGGCCATCGAGGAAATGCAGCACTACCTCGTCACCAAGGTGGCCGGCCCCGGAAAGGCTTCCACCCCGTCATGAGCACCACACCAGAGACCACACCGGACACGACGCCCGGCACCACGCCCACCATCTACGCATGGATGGGCGGCGAGGAGGCGATGAACCGCCTCACGGACGTCTTCTACGCCCACGCCCTGCGGGACGAGATCCTGGCCCCGGTCTTCGCGGGCATGGACGCGGAGCACCCCCAGCACGTAGCGGTCTGGCTGGCGGAAGTCTTCGGCGGCCCGAAGCAGTACACGGCGGCCCACGGCGGCCACCAGCACATGGCCACCAAGCACCTGGGCCGCGGCATCACCGAACAGCAGCGCCGCCGCTGGGTGGACCTCCTGACGGACACCGCCGACGAGGTGGGCCTGCCCACGGACCCCGAGTTCCGCGCGGTCTTCGCGTACTACATCGAATGGGGCACCCGCATGGCCCTGATCTACTCGGGCCCCAACCCACCCCCGGTCGACGCGGCCGACATCCCGGTTTGGTCCTGGGGCCAAACCCCACCCTGGATCCCGAAGCCCTGACCCGGCTTCCCCGGCGGAGCCCCCGCGCTCCGCCGGGCCCCTCCAGCTCTGCGAACCCATCCCAGCCGGGGCAGGCCCCTCCCAGCCCGGCGGGCCCATCCCGCCGCACCATCCGACCCCACCGGGGCAAATCTCAGCCTCGCCGGCGCTTGAGGCGCGGGGCCCGGGGCGGAGCCCCGGCAGCCGGCCCCGGGCCGGACTCGGCGAGCAGCACCGTCAGCCCCGGCGCATCAACCTCGCCCCCGGACTCGGACTCCGCCCGCCAGAAATCGACGGCCTCCTCCAGGATCTCCCGCAACGTCTCCCAGTCCGCAGGCCGAGCCTCCGCATACCCACGCCAAGAGGTCACGGCAATCAGCCGCCCCGGCGCAGCCGGCAACCACGACAGATCCCTCATCGCATCGGCCAGCGCATCCCAGTTCCCCCCGAAGTACTCGGGAACCCCTAGCGCGCTCCCACACACGCGCATCAGCTCCGCTTTGCTCCGTACGCCGTCCAGATCCAGCCGTACGGTCGCCCAGCCGGCGGCCTCGGCCGCTTCGAGCACGGGGGCCAGGGGCCGCGGGTCCAAGGTCATCGGAGAACCGCCTCGAAGGTCTTGTAGTGGTCGTCCGTGTAGAAGAACTCCCCGCCCCCACCGGTCACGATCCGCCGGGCCCCACGGTCCCGCTCACCGGGCGTCTTCACGGTGAACTCGTGGTAGTAGCCGCGCTTCTTCTGCGGCAGGACCTTCTCGAAATTGCCGAAGACGGTCCCGTCCTGCCGGTACTGGTACGGCCCGCCCTTGTCGATCAGCGCGAACACGTCCCGGGCCTGCTGCGGCAATGCCGCGGCCCGTACCGTCGCCATGCCCTTCGCCCATCCGGGCGTCGGCACGGCGGAACTCGCCGCCCCGCTCGGGGCAACGTCAACGCCGGAGCCGGCGCTCGCGCTCGTACTGGTGGCCGCGGCAGGCGCGGGTTTCTTCCCGCTGCAACCCACCGCACCGACCAGCGCCGCGCAGAGGAACACGGCCCCCAGCACACGCAGCAACGATCGGGGCACGTTCCAAAAGATCATGCACCGATCGTGCCAAATATCCGATTCGCCCGCGAATCGCGCGGTGTCTTCAGAGGGCGGACATCTTGGTGTACGGGCTCAGAATGCGCTTGCGGACCTCAGGCCCGAATTCAACGAGGACAGCGATCCCCTCCTCAACGGCGACGACACGGCCGAGGCCGTGCTCATCGTGAGAAACCCGGTCGCCGACGCTGAAGTGCCGGAGCGGCGCTTCCACGGGGGCCTTGAACGGGCTGGACGGCAGATGGCGGCGAGGTACTGCGGACTTTGTCATTGCACCCAGTATGCGCCCAGCAGGCCGTCGAACGGTCCGCCGTTCGGATCTCAATTCCGGCACCATCCGCATCGGCGAACCTCACGCGCCCGCGTTTGACCGGCATTCGCCCGGACAATCGGACCAATCCGAACAATCACTCGTCGGGGTCGGCCCGCTCCAGTGCGGGCCTGCGGCCGGGCTCCGATTCGGTCAGCAGGTAGTCCGCGACGGCGGTGTCGGTGACCAGACTGGTCACGAGCCCCGAGCGCAGCACGGCCCCGATCGCGGACGCCTTGCGCAGCCCGCCGGCGATGGCGACGACCTCGGGGATCCGGCGCAGCCGGTCCGCCTCCACGGTGATGCACCGCTCGCCGAGGTCCCGCCCGACCCGGCGCCCCTCGGAATCAAACAAATGGGCGGACATTTCAGCCGCGACACCCAGCGAGGCGTAGTGCGCCCGCTCCTCGTCGCTCAGCATGTCGTGGACGGTCGAGATGCCCGGCTCCCAGGACCCGATGGAGACGGCGGCGACCGTCACCTTGTCGAAGTACTCGAAGGCCCGCGCGATCCCCGTCTGGCTCCGCAGGGCGGCCGCGGTGGCCGGATCCGGCAGCAGCATCGGCGCGTAGATCGGGTGGGCGTCTCCGCCGGACACCTGCGCGGCCCTGCGCACGGCCTCCACGGACCCGCGCTCGGCCGTACCGGCGTCGTACACCCCCGTCAGCTGGACGACGGTGCACGGAGGCAGCCGGTGCAGGGAGGCGGCCATGTGGATGGTCGACCGCCCCCACGCGAGGCCGAGCACATCCCCCTCGTTGACGAGCTCACCCAGCAGATCGGCGGCTACGGCACCCAGGTTCTCCGGGTCCGGCGCGTCCTCGGTGGCATCGGCGGGGGACTCCACGACCACGGCGTGCCGCAGCCCGTACCGGGCGCGCAGCGCGTCGGAGCGCTCCGCGTCCAGCTCGGCCGGCACGCGGATCTCGATGCGTACGAGGTCGCGCTCCAGAGCGGTCTCCAGGACCCGGGCCACCTTGAAGCGGCTCACGCCGAACTCCTCGGCGATCTGGATCTTGGACTTCCCCTCCAGGTAGAAGCGGCGCGCCATGGCCGCCGCCTGCACCAGCTCCGCGGGTCCCATCCGCAGGGCTGACCGTCCCGCCGACATTGCAGACACCGCGTTCTCCTCACTGCTGTTCACACTCTCGACTCGCCGTTCATCCTGTCAGATCCGACGGCCGTTGATCAGCCTGGACAGCTCCCGTTCACCGAGCTGTTCACCAAGCCTTGGTTCAGTGGTTGCAAGCCCAGGGCGCGGCGGCGATCGCCGCACCCGCCTGGTCACGCAGCGTGCGTACGGCTGCCGCCGGATCGACCGCTCCGTAGACCGCACTGCCCGCCACGAAGACGTCCGCGCCGGCCTCCGCGCACCGCTCGATGGTCGTGGCGGAGACGCCTCCGTCGACCTGCAGCCACAGCTCCAGACCGTGCTTGGAGATCAGCTCCCGGGTGCGGCGGATCTTGGGCAGCATGATGTCGAGAAAGGGCTGGCCGCCGAAGCCGGGCTCCACGGTCATGATCAACAGCATGTCGAGCTCGGGAAGGATGTCCTCGTACTGCTCGATCGGCGTCGCGGGCTTCAGCGCCATGGCCGCCCGCGCCCCCTTGGCCCGGATCTCCCGCGCGAGCCGCACGGGCGCAGCGGCGGCCTCGGCATGGAACGTCACGGAGCCCGCACCCGCCTCGATGTACTCAGGGGCCCAGCGGTCGGGGTCCTCGATCATGAGGTGCAGGTCGAGCGGAATGTCCGTCGCCCGGCTCAACGACTCCACGATCGGCACGCCGAGGGTGAGGTTCGGGACAAAGTGATTGTCCATGACGTCGACATGCAGCCAGTCTGCCCCCTGAACGGCCTTCGCCTCCTCGGCGAGCCGGGCGAAGTCGGCGGACAAGATGCTGGGATTGATCTGAACGGCCATGCCCCAAGCGTGCCATGCCGCCAACGCCTTCCGGCCACTACCCCAGAAGTGGGGACGGGGGACGGGTTTCAGTGGCTACGGGAGGGGCGGTCCGGGCCACCAGCCCACCCCCGCCCCCACCCCTCACGACGGGTCCCCATACCGCGCCGCAACCGCCGCCGCCCGGTCGCGCAGCAGCGTGCGCAACGACTGCGGAGCCAACGCCTCCCCATCCATGCCGAGCTGCCACAGGGCCCATTGGGCATGTCGTGAATCCTGGAAGGTCACCTCCAGGCGCAGCCAGCCGTCTGCGTCGGCGTCGGGCTCTTCCGCGCGGACCGCCAGTGCGGTGTTCAGCAGGTCTTCCCGCCGCGCCGGGTTCACCCGGACCAGCACGGCGATGTGATCGCCGCCGGAGAGGAACTGCGCGGAGCGTTCCCGCCAGATCCGGTCCAGATCGACCCGGTTCGGTCGCTGCGCCGCTTCGGGGAGTTCCTCGGCGGCCAGCACGCGCGACAACCGGTAGGTGCGGTCCTCGCCGGCTCTCGTGGCCAGCAGATAGCCCCGGTCCCGTACGGTGACCAGCCCGATCGGGTCCACCGTGCGCCACTGCGGCGTCCCGCCCGTGGCCGCGTAGTGGATCCGCAGCTTGCGTCCGGCGAGCACCGCGCGCCGGACCTCGATCATCGTGGATCCGGGCACCTCTTCGGCGACCAGCCGGCGCGAGAGCAGGTCGCCCTCCGGGTCGACGAGAAATCGCTGGGCCGCGTCGCTCGCCGTGGCCCGGTGGCTTTCGGGCAGCGCGTCGACCACTTTCCGCATCGCCGAGGCGAGCGCCGAGCCCAGGCCGAACACCTGCTCACCGCGCCCCGATCCGGCGGCCAGCAGGGCAAGGGTCTCTTCGTGGTTCAGGCCGGTGAGCTCGGTCCGGAATCCGGGAGACAGC
The DNA here is from genome assembly GCF_057834205.1 of Streptomyces sp. GL_148. Taxonomy (NCBI): domain Bacteria; kingdom Bacillati; phylum Actinomycetota; class Actinomycetes; order Kitasatosporales; family Streptomycetaceae; genus Streptomyces; species Streptomyces sp. GL_148. The sequence goes on from NZ_CM174396.1 coordinate 1,511,423, forward strand.
ACGAAACCACCGTGCCGGCCGCGTTCCGCGTAGACCGGGACCCCGGCTGCCGACAAGCCCTCGATGTCGCGCAGCACCGTACGGGTGGATACCTCCAGCTCGCGGGCCAGCGTGTCCGCCGTCAGCCGACCGCGCTGACGCAACAGCAGCACCAGCGAGACCAACCGGTCTGCGCGCATGCAAAAACTTTATCGGAATACACGACAGAGGGTGTCGTGATTCCTTGCGAGGCTCGTCAACAGAACAAGCGGCGGCAATCGAGCCCACACACCACGCACCCACCACCCCGATGGAGACCCGACATGGCAACGCAGCGAACCGCAGTCAACCCGGTGACATGGTCGGTCGAGATGGGCTTCAACCAGGGCGAGGTCGTCTCCGGCCACACCCGGACCTTGTACCTCTCGGGGCAGACCGCGATGAACGCCGACGGAAAGCCCGAGCACGACGGTGACATGGCGGCGCAGCTGGCGCTGAGCATCGACAACGTGGAGGCCGTGCTCGTCGAGGCCGGCATGTCCCTGGCGAACCTCATCCGCCTCAACGTCTACACGACCGACGTCGACCTGCTCTTCCGGCACTACGGCGAGCTGGCAGGGCGGCTGGGAGCCGCCGGGGTGGCGCCGACCACCACGATGCTCGGCGTGACACGGCTGGCGATCCCCGGCCAGCTGGTGGAGCTGGAGGGGACCGCCGTCGCCTGACGCAACCGCGCGGCCTCCCCTACCCGGCCCCCACCCAGTCCCGTACCCGTCCCGCTACCCGGTCCGGCGGATCAGCGCCAGATACATCGCGTCCGTCCCGTGCAAGTGCGGCCACAGCTGCACGTCCGGGCCGTCGCCCAGCGCCGGGACCTCCTGCATGTACGGTCGCGCGTCGATCAGTTCCGCCGCGATCGGGGCCGCACCCGCGCCCCGTCCCTTGAGGACGTCCTCCACGACCACCCGGGTCTCCGCCAGGTGCGGAGAGCAGGTCGCGTAGCCCACGACGCCGCCCACCCGGACGGCCGACAGGGCCTCGCGCAGCAGCCCGCGCTGGAGCGGCGCGAAGCTCTCCAGGTCCTCCGGCCGGCGGCGCCAGCGCGCCTCCGGCCGGCGGCGCAGTGCGCCCAGGCCGGAGCAGGGCACGTCCATCAGGACGCGGTCGAAGGAACCCGGCAGCCACGGTGGGCGCGTTCCGTCGGCGGTGATGACCTGGTACGGGCCGGGGTTGCCGGCGAGCGCCCGCTCGACCAGGCGGGCCCGGTGGGGCTGCTTCTCGGAGGCCAGCAGGAACGCCCCGCGCTGAGCGGCGAGCGCCGCGAGCAGCGCCGCCTTGCCGCCCGGGCCCGCGCAGCCGTCCAGCCAGCGCTCGTCGCGGCCCTCGACCGGGACGGCCGCCAGGGCCATCGCCACCAGCTGGCTGCCTTCGTCCTGAACACCGGCGCGGCCCTCGCGCACCGCCTCCAGTGCACCCGGTTCGCCACCCTCGGCCATCCTGACCGCGTACGGGGACCAGCGCCCGGGCAGCGCCGAGTCCTCGCCCACCGCTTCCAGCAGCTCCTGCGCCGTGGACCGCCCTGGCCTCGCCACGAGCGTGACCTCGGGCCGCTCGTTGTCGGCCTCCAGCAGGTCCTCGATCCCGGCGCGGCCGCCGCCCAGCGAGTCCCACAGGGCGCTGACGACCCACCTCGGGTGCGAGTGGAAGACCGCGAGGTGTTCCTCGGCGTCGTCCTCGTACGCCGGGGCGACCTTCTCCAGCCACCCCTCCAGGTCGTGCGCGGAGATCTTGCGCAGCACCGCGTTGACGAACTTCGCCCGCCCGTCCCCGAGCACCACCCGGGCCAGCTCCACGCTCGCGGACACCGCCGCGTGGGTGGGGATCCGGGTCCCGAGCAGCTGGTGCGCGCCGAGCGAGAGCACGTCGAGCACCGGCGGGTCGACCTCGCGCAGCGGCCGGTCGATGCAGGCCTTGATGACCGCGTCGTACGTGCCCTGGCGGCGCAGGGTCCCGTACACGAGCTCGGTGGCCAGCGCCGCGTCCCGCGCCTGGAAGGTCTCGTCCTTGCGGGCCTTCTTCAGCAGCGGCGGCAGCACGAGGTTCGCGTACGCGTCACGCTCGTCCACCGCCCGCAGCACCTCGAAGGCCAGCATCCGGACGGGGTCCTTCTTGGGCCTGCGATACGGCTTGGCCGTCTTGGCCGGCTTGCTACGAGGCTGCTCGCTCACGTGAAAGGTGCTCCGGGGGTTACGGGAAGAACTGCAAGAACAAAAGAGGAAAGAGAGGAAGGAGAGGAAACGCGAATAACTACGAAAATCAGCCTACGTCGACCCCGCCGCCCAAGCGCTCACCAGGAGCGATCCGCACCCCGCGCGCCCAGTCGGCGGCCTTCATCGGCTTCTTGCCCTGCGGCTGCACCCAGAGCAGCTCCACGGCGTGCGAGCCGGTGCCGACGTAGACGTTGTTCTTGGCCACGCTCAGGTCGCCCGGCTTCAGGTCGGTCCGGTCCGCGACGAGCCCGACCGAGACCAGCTTGAGCCGCTCCCCCCGGAACACCGTCCAGGCGCCCGGCGCCGGGGTGCAGCCGCGCACCAGCCGGTCGACGCGCATCGCGGGCGCGTTCCAGTCGACCCGGGCGTCCTCGACGGTGATCTTCGGCGCGAGCGAGATCCCGTCGGCGGGCTGCTCCACCGCGCGCAGGGTGCCGTCCTCGATGCCGTCCATCGTGGCGACCAGCAGCCCTGAGCCGGCGAAGGCGAGGCGGGTCAGCAGGTCGCCGCTGGTGTCGGTGGGCCGGATCTCCTCGGTGAGGATCCCGAAGACCGGGCCGGTGTCCAGCCCCTCCTCGATCCGGAAGGTGGAGGCACCGGTGACCTGGTCCCCCGCCATGATCGACTGCTGCACGGGCGCGGCACCGCGCCACGCGGGCAGCAGCGAGAAGTGCAGGTTGACCCAGCCGTGCTTCGGAATGTCCAACGCGCCCTTGGGAATCAGCGCACCGTACGCGACCACCGGACAGCAGTCGGGCCCGATCTCCCTCAATCGGGCCTGGAAGTCCGGGTCGCGCGGCCGGGCGGGCTTGAGCACCTCGATGCCGGCTTCCTCGGCGCGCTCGGCCACGGGGCTGGCGACGAGGCGACGGCCTCGGCCGGCGGGCGCGTCGGGCCGGGTGACGACGGCGGCGACCTCGTGGCGCCCGGAGGCGATCAGAGCGTCCAGGGCGGGCACGGCGACCTCGGGGGTGCCTGCGAAGACGAGCTTCACTGGGGTCTACCTCGCTATCTCGGCTGTCAGCAGCACATCAGTCTATGGTCTGTCCGCCCACGGTCCCACCTGCGCCGAGTTGCCCGCCCGAGGGGGCGTACGCACACACGCGCGCTCCTCGCATATGCCGACACGCCCCCACAGCGTGACCTGCCCACCGGGTAGCGCGTTGGTCAAGAGAGATTGACCGAAACGGGCCGCGAAACAGAACGGTGTCTGCGGCCCTATCCGCTCTTCAGCACCGGTTCGAGAGGCTTCTTCATGGCCGACCACGCCACCCACGACGCCCAAGCACGGGCCAGCCTGCACCTCCTGGTGCGGGACATCGAGCGGGTTCGCCGGCAGGTGGATGCTCTGCGTACGCTCACCGCCCAGCTCGGCAACGTCTACCGCCCGCGCCGCTCAGGCCCTTCCACGGGCTTCGTCGTCTACGGCCGGGCACCCGCGCCCACCGTCCGCCTCGCCCAGGAGCTGCGGGACAGCGTCGAGACGCTGGTCACCGCCGCGGTGGACTTCGACCGCTCGCTCGGCTTCTCGTGGGACGCGGTCGGCTCGGCGCTCGGCGTCACCAAGCAGGCCGTCCACCGGCGCTACGGGGCCCGCCGGGCGCAGAGCGCCGAGCCCGGCAGCGCCGAGCGGGAGCCGCTGACCGAGGGCACGACGACCCGGACCCTGGGGCCCCTGCCCACCGTCCCGGCAGCGCGCTCGGTGCCGCCGCAGCCGGTGCGCGAGGAGGCGGGCGCGTCCCGCCCCGCCGCCTTCCCCGGCCCCCGCAACGGCTGACCCACCGCCGCCGGGACGCCGACCCCCGACGGCCGGCCCCCGGCGGAGCGCCCCCAGGGCCGCCCCGCCGGGGGCTCCGTCGTTCCCGGCACAGGGAAGGAACCGGGAGGAACAGATGGAGTTCCCCTACCCGCCCTCGCCCGTTCCCCGGGCTCCGCCCGGACCCCGGTCCTCGGGCGCAGCCAATTCAGCCGTCCGGCGTCTGAGGACCGGGGTCTGGGCGCAGCCCCAGGGGGTCCGGGCGCAGCCAATTCAGCCGTCCGGCGTCTGAGGACCGGGGTCTGGGGCGGAGCCCCAGGGGGTCCGGGCGCAGCCCGGTACCCCTTCCAGCCCGTCCGGCGCTGAGGACCGGGGTCCGGGCAACGCCCGGCTGGGGGTCCCCCCGGACGGAGTCTGGGGGGATGGTGGAAGGGCGGGGAGGGGACTTCTGCCCCGCGCAGCGGCAAGGGTCGCAGCGGGGACTCCGCCCCGCAGGCCCATCCGCCCGGACCCGCCCAGGGCGGACGAAGCCGGCCCGGCCGCGCCACGCGAGGCAGGCTCAGCCGATGTCCAACGGATCGATCCGGATCCGGACCGCCTCCGCCGCCGGAACCCCCCGCGCCATCCGGGCCACCTGCGCACCCTTCAGCGCAGCTGCCAGCGCAGCCCCACTGCCCGGCGGGACCCGGACCAGCGCCCGCTCCCCCGCGGACGGCTCCCCCCGCCGCCCGGGCAGCGGCACCGGCCCCAGCACCTCCGCGTCCGGCGGCAGTCCGGCCCCCGCCAGGAAGGCTTCGACGGCCTCGGCGCTGCCCGCGGCGACCGCCGCCATCCGGGAAACCGGCGGGAACCCGAGCTGCGCCCGCTCCGCGAGCTCCCGTACCGCGTGCCCGACGGGATCCCACCGCACCAGCGCCTGGACGGGCCGCAGCGTCGGCTCGGCGACGACCACCACCTGCCCGTCCCCCCGTACCAGCGAGGCCGCCGCGAGCCACCGCCGCAGCGCGTCCTCGCTCGCCCGCAGGTCGGGCCGGCTGAGCATGGCCCAGCCGTCCAGCAGCAGCGCCGCCGCGTACCCGGCGCCCGCCGCGACCGGCTCGGCGCCGGGCGTGGACACCACCAGCGCGGGCCCGTCCGGCACCTCGTCCAGGATGTGGTCGCGCCCGGAGGTCCGTACGGGGACGGCGGGGAAGGCCCGCCCCAGCTCCTCGGCGGTCCGCCGCGCGCCCACCACCTGGGCCCGCAGCCGGAACGATCCGCACTCTTCGCAGTGCCAGGCCGGCTCGGCCCGCCCGCACCACCCGCAGTGCAGGTCCCGCGCGTCGGGCGCCTCCAGCGGCCCCGCGCAGGCCGTGCACCGCGCCGGCGTCCGGCACCGCTCGCACGCCAGCCGGGGCACGTAGCCGCGCCGGGGCACTTGGACGAGCACGGGCCCGGTCTTCAGGCCCTCCCGTACGGTCTCCCACGCGAGGCTCGGCAGCCGGGCGGCCCGCGCGGCCCCGTCCCGGGCCAGCAGCTCGTCGCCGACGGTCCGGATCCGGGGCGCGTACGTGCGTACCGTCTCGCGGTCGGCGACCAGCGGCCGGGCCCAGCCGGACTCGACGAGCTGCGCGGCCTCCACCGTGCAGCTGGTGCTGCCCACCAGGAAGGCGCAGCCGTCGGTGACCGCGCGCAGTTCCAGTACCTCCCGCACGTGCGGGAAGGGGGCGTGGACGTCGCTGTGGCTGGAGTCGCCGTCGTCCCAGACGGCGACGAGCCCGAGGTCCCGTACGGGAGCGAACATCGCCGCCCGGGTGCCGACCACGGCCCGCACCGAGCCCCGGCTGACGGCCAGCCACTGGCGGTAGCGCTTCTCCGGCCCGGACTCGGCGGTGAGCAGGGCGTGCCGCCCCTCGCCGAGCAGGGCGGTGAGCGCCGCGTCGACACGGGCGGCGGTGCGCCCGTCGGGGACCACCGCGAGGGCGCCGCGTCCGGAGGCGAGGGTGGCGGCCATGGCGCGGGCCAGCTCGTCGGCCCAGCCGGGGCCGGGCAGGGCCGTCCACACGGCGCGCGGGGTTCCGCCGCCCGCCAAGGCCCGCAGGAAGCCGGGGCCGGCTCCGTACCGCTCCCAGCCGGCGGGCTCGGGCGCGGCGGGCGGGGGCAGCGGGTCGGGGGACGGTTTGGCCTCGGCGCGGGCGCTGCGCGCGGGCAGCGCGAGCTGGAGCACGTCGGCGAGGCTGCCGGCGTACCGGTCGGCGACGGCGCGGGCGAGGGCGAGCATGCGGGGGCCGAGCACGACCTCGGGCGAGACGACCTGGGCGAGGGCCGCGAGGGCTCCGTTGTAGTCGGACTCGGCGCGGCGCTCGATGACGAAGCCGTCGATGAGCCCGCCGCCCTCGCGGCGGCCGCCGTGCACCCGGTGGGAGCCCGCGCCGAAACGGACCCGGACGCGGACACCGGGCTGGGCGGACTCGGAGAGTTCGGCGGGGACGGCGTAGTCGAAGAGCCGGTCGAGGTGGAGCACGCCCTTGTTGACGAGGACCCGGGCCACGGGCAGTTCCTCGGCCACGGAAGCCCCGCGCCAGGTCCGCGGCTTGGCCTTGGGCGCCTTGGCCTTCGCCTCGGCGACCATCTCCCGCATCAGCGCGAGCTGCTCCGGCGGACCGCCCGGCGCGCTCCGCTCCCCCATGTCATCGGTGCTGCTCACACCCGCATTCTTACCAAACCCCACCGACAACGGCGGACGGGGCGCCGCACGCGGACGGCCCCGGACCACGAGGGTCAGGGGCCGTCCGTCGATCAGGCGGGTCCTACAGGCCGACAGCGGTACGCAGGGCGTCCACGCGGTCGGTGCGCTCCCAGGTGAAGTCCGGCAGCTCGCGGCCGAAGTGGCCGTAGGCGGCGGTCTGGGCGTAGATCGGGCGCAGCAGGTCGAGGTCGCGGATGATCGCGGCCGGGCGCAGGTCGAAGACCTGGCCGATGGCATTCTCGATCTTCTCGACGTCCACCTTGTGCGTGCCGAAGGTCTCCACGAACAGACCGACGGGCTCGGCCTTGCCGATCGCGTACGCGACCTGGACCTCGCAGCGCGAGGCCAGACCGGCGGCGACCACGTTCTTGGCGACCCAGCGCATGGCGTACGCGGCGCTGCGGTCGACCTTGGACGGGTCCTTGCCCGAGAAGGCGCCGCCGCCGTGACGGGCCATGCCGCCGTAGGTGTCGATGATGATCTTGCGGCCGGTCAGGCCGGCGTCGCCCATCGGGCCGCCGATCTCGAAGCGGCCGGTGGGGTTGACCAGCAGGCGGTAGCCCTCGGTGTCGAGCTTGATGCCGTCCTCGACGAGCTGGTTCAGCACGTGCTCGACGACGAACTCGCGGATGTCCGGGGCGAGCAGCGAGTCCAGGTCGATGTCCGCCGCGTGCTGCGAGGACACGACGACCGTGTCGAGGCGGACGGCCTTGTCGCCGTCGTACTCGATGGTGACCTGGGTCTTGCCGTCGGGACGCAGGTACGGGATGGTCCCGTTCTTGCGGACCTCGGACAGCCGCTTGGAGAGGCGGTGCGCGATGTGGATCGGGAGCGGCATGAGCTCGGGGGTCTCGTCGCAGGCGTACCCGAACATCAGGCCCTGGTCGCCGGCACCCTGCTTGTCGAGCTCGTCCTCGTCGCCCTCGACGCGCTTCTCGTAGGCGGTGTCGACGCCCTGCGCGATGTCCGGGGACTGCGCGCCGATGGACACCGAGACGCCACAGGAGGCGCCGTCGAAGCCCTTCTTCGAGGAGTCGTAGCCGATCTCGAGGATCTTGTCGCGGACGAGCTGCGCGATCGGGGCGTACGCCTTCGTCGTCACCTCTCCCGCGATGTGGACGAGACCGGTGGTGATGAGGGTCTCCACGGCGACGCGCGAGGTCGGGTCCTCGGTGAGGAGCGCGTCGAGAATGGTGTCGCTGATCTGGTCAGCGATCTTGTCGGGGTGACCCTCGGTCACAGACTCCGAGGTGAAGAGACGACGGGACACAACGCTCCCTGGGGTTGCAGCGGCTGCTGGCTGAAATATTGGTGGAACCACATCGGAGGCTGCGCCCGATCACGTTCCGGCTGCAGTTTATCGGTCGCCACCGTTCGCCGGACCACCCGTCTCGCCCTGTGGGAGCCGTGTGACCTGCGACACTCCATTCTTACCCAAGGATCAGCCTGCGGAAAGGGCCTCCGCTCAGGCGCGTCGCGCGCCGATGCGCGGTGCCACCTGATCCCAAATCACGTCTGCGAGCGATTCCTTCGGACCGTAGGGGACGGCGAGCTCACTCCCATCGGAGGACAGGATGACCGCTTCGTTCTCCTCGGAACCAAAGGTCTTCGCCTCACCCACCTCATTGACGACGAGAAGATCACACCCCTTGCGGAGGAGCTTGCTCCGCCCGTTGGCGAGTACGTCGTCGGTCTCGGCGGCGAAACCGACCACGACCTGACCCTCCCGGGCGCGGTCGGCGGAAATCTCCGCGAGAACGTCCGGATTGCGTACGAGGGCGACGGGAGCGGGCTCCTGCCCGTCCTTCTTCTTGATCTTCCCGCCCGCGTACTCGGCCGGCCGGAAGTCGGCCACGGCCGCGGCCATCACCACCGCGTCGGCGTCCGCGGCCGCCTTGAGCACGGCCTCGCGCAGCTGCAGGGCCGTCCCGACCCGTACGAGGTCCACCCCGGCCGGGTCCGCGAGCGCGGTGTTGGCGGAGATCAGGGTGACCCGGGCCCCGCGGGCGACCGCGGTACGGGCGAGGGCGTAGCCCTGCTTGCCGGAGGAGCGGTTGCCGAGGAAGCGAACCGGGTCCAGCGGTTCGCGCGTACCGCCCGCGCTGATCACCACGTGCCGGCCGGCGAGGTCGGGCTCGACCACCCCACGGGCAAGGCCGTGCCTTCTCAATACGTTCACGCACACTTCGAAGATCTCTTCGGGGTCGGGCAGCCGTCCCTTGCCGGTGTCCTTGCCGGTGAGGCGGCCGACGGCCGGCTCGATGACCACGGCGCCGCGCCGGCGCAGCGTGGCCACGTTCTCCCGGGTGGCCGGGTGCTCCCACATCTCGGTGTGCATCGCGGGTGCGAACACCACGGGGCAGCGCGCGGTGAGCAGCGTGTTGGTGAGCAGGTCGTCGGCCAGCCCGTGGGCGGCCTTGGCCAGCATGTCGGCGGTGGCCGGGGCCACGACGACGAGATCGGCGCCCTGCCCGATGCGTACGTGCGGCACCTCGTGGACGCTCTCCCAGACCTCGGTGGAGGCCGGGTTCCCGGAAAGGGCGGCCCAGGTGGCCTCCCCGACGAAGTTCAGCGACGCCGCCGTCGGCACCACGCGTACGTCGTGCCCGGACTCGGTCAGCCGGCGCAGCAGCTCGCACGCCTTGTAAGCGGCGATCCCGCCGCTGACTCCGAGCACGACCTTCGGCTTACCCACCACACACGCCCCTTCGGCTGATGACCGCAGTCACACCTGCACGACACCTATGACACCTATGACACACCACAGGCCCGGCAGATGTTCTGCCGGGCCTGTGGTGAAAGGAAACTCGTGCCTTACTGAGCCGGGGCCTCGATGGCCTCGGAGGTCAGCAGACCCGCGTTGATCTCGCGCAGCGCGATCGAAAGCGGCTTCTCGTGGACGTGGGTGTCCACCAGCGGGCCGACGTACTCGAGCAGGCCCTCACCGAGCTGCGAGTAGTACGCGTTGATCTGACGCGCGCGCTTGGCCGCGTAGATCACGAGGCTGTACTTCGAGTCCGTGGCCTCGAGCAGCTCGTCGATCGGCGGGTTGATGATGCCCTCGGGCGCAGTAATGGAAGAGGACACGCTCTACCTTCCGAAGATGGGGTAAGACCTAAAAGTGTCGGATTCAGACCGTCCAGACCGGTTGAACACCGGTCAACGATCAGACGACATTCATCAACGTTAGCAGCTCGCGCGCCACGTCCTCGACCGAGGTGTTGACCAGGGTGGTGTCGAACTCGGATTCGGCAGCCAGTTCGATCTTGGCGGCGCCGAGCCGACGCTCGACGACCTCCGCGGTTTCGGTGCCCCGGCCGGTGAGCCGGCGGACCAGCTCGTCCCAGCTCGGAGGAGCCAGGAAGACCAGCTGTGCCTCGGACATGGACTCGCGTACGAGCCGTGCGCCCTGGAGGTCGATCTCCAGCAGGACCGGCTCGCCGTTCTCCAGGCGTTCCAGCACTGCGCCGCGCGGTGTGCCGTAGCGGTTGCCCGCGAACTCGGCCCACTCCAGCAGCTCGCCATTGGCGATCAGCTTGTCGAACTCGTCGTCGTTGACGAAGAAGTAGTGGACTCCGTGTCGCTCACCGGGCCGCGGCTTGCGGGTGGTGGCCGACACCGAGAGCCAGACCTCGGGGTGAACCTTGCGCATATGCGCGACGACCGTGCTCTTGCCGACCCCCGAAGGGCCGGAGAGCACGGTCAGCCGCGGACGAACCTCTGCTGCCATAGAGCGATTATCCAGCTTCTCGGGACTGCCTGAGAACGCCGGGAGAACTTCGGACGACGCCTTAGGCGGCGTTGCCCCCGAACTCACGCTCCAGAGAGGCGATCTGGTTGGAACCGAGACCTCGGACACGCCGGGACTCGGAGATGCCGAGGCGCTCCATCAGCTGCTTGGCTCGCACCTTGCCGACGCCAGGCAGGGACTCCAGGAGAGCGGAAACCTTCATCTTGCCGATGACGTCGTTCTCCTGCCCCAGCTTGATGACGTCGTGCAGGGAGGCGCCGGAGTGCTTGAGTCGATTCTTCACCTCGGCCCGCTCCCGGCGAGCCGCGGCGGCCTTTTCGAGCGCTGCTGCGCGCTGTTCAGGGGTAAGGGGCGGAAGAGCCACGCCTACGTCACCTCGGATGTCGAACTGTCGGATACGGACCAGTGGAATGCCTGAAGGCATCACACCAGGCGAGCGCCCGAACAGCGGTGGTGCTCGATCGCTGCTCGTTGACTCTGCTCGGAGACTAGCGGCCATGACCGCTCCAGTCAGCGAGAACGGACGAAAAGTCCTGGTCAGCCTCCGCTGAACGGTACATCACGGACAAACCACCCCGGATTTGTCCGGTGAAAGACGTTCGAATTTCGTCAGAGAGTGCGATGAGCCACTCCGACGGCGTCCTCGAACGCCCCGAAACCGCGTGCGGCGAGTGCCGCGCGCAGGTCGTCGCGGATCCGCAGGGGCGCGGACGGGTCGTTGAACAAGGCGGTCCCCACCGCCACGCCCGAAGCACCGGCGAGCACGAATTCGAGCGCGTCCCGGCCGGAGGCGATCCCGCCCATCCCGAGGATGGGGACCCGCCGGACGGCCCCGGCCAGCATCGCGCCGTGGACCTGATGGACGCAGCGGACGGCGACGGGCCGGATCGCCGGACCCGAGAGGCCTCCGGTGACCCCGGCGAGGGCCGGGCGCATGGTGTCGGTGTCGATGGCCATCCCGAGGACGGTGTTGATCACCGAGAGCCCGTCGGCGCCCGCTTCCGTACAGGCGGCCGCGATGTCGGTGATCCGCGTCACATCGGGGGTCAGCTTGGCGTAGACGGGCAGTGCGGGGTCGGCCGCCGCCTTGACCGCCGTGACCACCTCGAAGGAGGCGTCGGCGTCGCAGGCGAAGACGAGGCCGCGGTCCGCGACGTTCGGGCAGGAGATGTTCGCCTCGATACCGACCACGCCGGGCTGCCCGGTCAGCCGGGCGGCCGCCTCGGCGAACTCCTCCGTCCGCTCCCCCGCGACCGATACGAGCACCCGTGCCCCGCGCTCGGCCAGCCAGGGCAGCTCGTGCTCGACGAAGTGGTCGATGCCGGAGCCCTGGAGTCCGATGGAGTTCAGCATCCCGCTGGGGGTCTCGGCCATCCGCGGAGTGGCCCGGCCGGAGCGGACGTACGGCATCACCGTCTTCGTGGTGATGGTGCCGAGCTCGTGCAGGGGCGTGAAGCGGTGCAGCTCCCGACCGTAGCCGGCGCATCCGGAGGCGGTGGAGACGGGGTTGGGGAGGGTGACGTCGCCGCCGAGGGGTGCGGACATGTCCACGTCCTCCGGGTTCAGAGGATTCACCGGTCGCTCGCCTTCGGGGTCATGGCGGCAGCGCCTTCGAGGTCGTCGGGCAGGGTTCCGGCGGCGTCCCAGCGGACGGTGGTGCCGTCGAAGACGGGTCCGGATGTGCAGGAGCGAAGGAAACGGGTGACGCCACCCGGGCCGGTGACGGGCAGGACGCAGCTCATGCAGATCCCGATCCCGCAGGCCATGGCCTCCTCGACGGCGGTGTGGCTGGCGGCTCCGGCGGCGGTGGCGATCTCCGTGACGGCCTTGAGCATGCCCATCGGGCCGCAGGAGTGGACCTCGGTGGCTCCGGTCACCGTGATGGCCTCGGGGAGCACGTCGGTGACCCGTCCCCGTCGTCCCGCCGAACCGTCGTCGGTGACCACGTACACGTGCTCGGCGAGGGCCTCGGCCCGGTCGACCCCGAACAGCCGGTCCTCGGTGGCCGCGCCGAGGACGAAGGCGACCCGGCCGCCGCGCCCGAGGATCTCCTCGGCGAGGGCGAACATCGGGGCGCTGCCGTAGCCGCCGGCGACGAGGACCGCGCCGACCGGGCCGTCGGGGAGCGGGAAGGGGGTGCCGAGGGGGGCGATCAGGTCGACGGTGTCCCCGGGCCGGTGCGCTGCGAGCGCCCTGGTCCCGCGGCCTGCCTCGGCGAAGACGAACTCGACGGTGCCGGTGTCGGGGTCGGCGCGGTGGATGGAGAAGGCGCGGCGGAGCAGTGTGCTCGCATCCCGGCCGCCGATGGCGAGGGCGCCGAAGTGGCCGGGGCGGACACCGGTGACGCCGGGGGCGTCGAGGACCAGGTGGTGGTAGGCCCCGACGGGCGTGATCCGCCGGATCGTGGCGACGGTCTGTACTGGGGGCACGCGGGGCGCTCCGTCCGGGGTAGGGGCCGTGACCCCCCACCCCATGATCGTCCGGGCCCACCCCGCACCACACCGGTCCGAAGCCCTGACCCTCCGGGCCGTACGCCCTGCCCCCGGCCCGCGCCACGGACTCCCACTGCGCGGGGCAGAGTCCCCGCCCCGCCCTTCCACCATCCCCCAGACTCCGTCCGGGGGGACCCCCAGCCGGGCTCTGCCCGGACCCCGGTCCTCAAGCGCCGGACGGGCTGGAAGGGTGCCGGGCTGCGCCCGGACCCCGCGCCTCAAACGCCGGCGGGGCTGGAATTGCCCTGCGGGCAATCCAGCCCGCCATGGCGTGCGCGCAGAGGCTGACGCCGGCCAAAATCCAGCCCCTCCGGCGTTTGAGGAGCGGGGGTCCGGGGGTTGGCCCCCGGCAACGGCGCCGCACGCGGCAGCGGGTCCGGGGCGGAGCTCCGGGGAACGGTGGAAGGGCGGGTAGGGGACCAGCCCCGCGCAGCGGGGTGTCTGCTACGCCGCCACGGCGGTGCGGATCTCGTCCGCGAAGGTCCGGGCGGCAGCCCTGAGCGCAGCCGCGTCCGGCCCGTGCTTCAGGACGCCCCGCGACACGTTCGGGACGACATTGCGGACGGCCGAGCCGAACACCGCCGGGAGGTCCGCCGCGGTAGCGCCCTGCGCCCCGATGCCGGGGGCCAGCAGCGGCCCGTTGATGTCCAGGTCGAAGGAGGACAGGTCCCCGAGGGTCGCCCCGACCACGGCTCCGAAGGAGCCCATCGGGGAGGCGCCCGCGTTCTCCGCCGCCAGGTGCGCCAGCATCGTCGCGCCGATCGACCGGCCGTCCGACCGCACCGCCCGCTGCACCTCCGCACCCTCCGGATTGGAGGTCAGGGCCAGGACGAACAGACCGGCTCCCGACTCCCGCGCCAGCTCCACCGCGGGGGCGAGCGAGCCGTAGCCGAGGTACGGGGAGACCGTCAGCGCGTCGGAGAAGAGCGGCGAGGAGGGCGAGAGGAAGGTCTCCGCGTACGCGGCCATCGTCGAGCCGATGTCACCCCGCTTCGCGTCCATGACGACCAGCGCGCCCGCCGCACGGGCGTCGGCCACCGTCTGCTCCAGTACCGCGATCCCGCGCGAGCCGAACCGCTCGAAGAACGCCGCCTGCGGCTTGAAGACCGCGACCGAGTCGGCGAGCGCCTCGACGACCGTGCGGGAGAACTTCTCCAGGCCCGCGATGTCGTCGTTCAGGCCCCAGGAGGCGAGCAGCGCCGCGTGCGGGTCGATGCCCACGCAGAGCGGCCCGCGGGTGTCCATCGCCTCGCGCAGCCGCGTACCGAAGGGGATCACAGGAGTCGCAGAGGTCACAGGGCGGCCTTTCGGGTTTCCGCGCCCACCGCTTCGGCGAGCGTCGCGTACGGGCTGGCGGCCAGGCGCGCGGCCAGGCCCTTGTGGATGGCGCGGGCGTAGCAGGGGCCCTCGTAGATGAAGGCGCTGTAGCCCTGGACCAGGGTCGCGCCGGCCAGGATCCGCTGCCAGGCGTCCTCGGCGTTCTCGACGCCTCCGACGCCGACCAGGACCAGCCGGTCGCCGACGCGGGCGTACAGCCGGCGCAGGACCTCCAGGGAGCGCTCCTTGACCGGGGCGCCGGACAGGCCGCCGGTCTCCTTGATGAGCGAGGGGTCGGACTTCAGGCCCAGGCCCTCGCGGGCGATCGTCGTGTTCGTCGCGATGATGCCGTCCAGGCCCAGCTCCAGGGCCAGGTCGGCGACCGCGTCCACGTCCTCGTCCGCGAGGTCCGGCGCGATCTTGACGAGCAGCGGGACCCGCCGGTCGGTGACGACGCGGTCCGCGGCCTCGCGCACGGCGCTCAGCAGGGGCCGCAGCGACTCCGTGGCCTGGAGGTTGCGCAGGCCCGGGGTGTTCGGGGAGGAGACGTTGACGACGAGGTAGTCCGCGTGGCGGGCGAGGCGCTCGGTGGAGGCGACGTAGTCCGCGACGGCCTCCTCCTCGGGGACGACCTTGGTCTTGCCGATGTTGACGCCGACGACGGTCTTGAAGACCGGCACTCGGGCCGCCAGGCGGTCCGCCACGGCCGCCGAGCCCTCGTTGTTGAAGCCCATGCGGTTGATCAGCGCGCGGTCCGGGACCAGCCGGAACAGCCGCTTCTTCGGGTTGCCGGGCTGGGGCTCGGCGGTGACGGTGCCGATCTCGATGTGGTCGAAGCCGAGCATCGACATGCCGTCGATGGCGACGGCGTTCTTGTCGAAGCCGGCCGCGAGCCCGAAGGGGCCGTGCATCCGCAGTCCGAGGGCCTCGGTGCGCAGGGCCGCGTACCGGGGTGCCAGGTAGGCGGCGACGAAGGTGCGCAGGACCGGGGTGCGGGCCGCGAGGCGGATCCAGCGGAAGGCCATGTAGTGGGCCTGCTCCGGGTCCATGCGCTTGAAGACCAGGTTGAAGAAGGTTTTGTACATCGTGCAGGAGTTCCCTTGTCCGCTCATGAAGCTCATGAAGAGGGGGACGACCGTCGCGCATCGCGCTGGACGGTGTCCCCCTCCCCTCTACGGGCCGTACGGGCTGTTGGATCCCTGGCGGGGACCTAGTCGCGGGCCGCCGTCAGCCGCTGCGCGTGCTCCTGGAGCGAGCGGACGCCCACGTCCCCGCGGTTGAGCGCGTCGATGCCCTGGACGGCCGCGGCGAGCGCCTGGACCGTGGTGAGGCACGGGACTCCGCGCGCCACGGCGGCCGTACGGATCTCGTAGCCGTCGAGGCGGCCACCGGTGCCGTACGGGGTGTTGACGATCAGGTCGACCTGGCCGTCGTGGATGAGCTGGACGATGGTCTTCTCGCCGTCCGGGCCCTCGCCCTCGCTGAGCTTGCGCACGACGGTGGCGTTGATGCCGTTGCGGCGCAGGACCTCGGCGGTGCCGGAGGTGGCCATCAGCTCGAAGCCGTGGGCGACGAGCTCGCGCGCCGGGAAGATCATCGTGCGCTTGTCGCGGTTGGCGACCGAGATGAAGGCGCGGCCCTTGGTGGGCAGCGGGCCGTAGGCGCCGGCCTGCGACTTGGCGTACGCCGTGCCGAAGACGGAGTCGATGCCCATGACCTCGCCGGTGGAGCGCATCTCCGGGCCGAGGACGGTGTCGACGCCGCGGCCGTGGATGTCGCGGAAGCGCGACCACGGCATGACGGCCTCCTTGACGGAGATCGGCGCGTCGAGCGGCAGGGTGCCGCCGTCGCCGGTCTTCGGGAGCATGCCCTCTTCGCGGAGCTCGGCGATGGTGGTGCCGAGCGAGATGCGGGCGGCGGCCTTCGCGAGCGGTACGGCGGTCGCCTTCGAGGTGAAGGGGACGGTCCGGGAGGCGCGCGGGTTGGCCTCCAGGACGTAGAGGATGTCACCCGCCATCGCGAACTGGATGTTGATCAGGCCGCGGACGCCGACGCCCTTGGCGATGGCCTCGGTGGAGGCGCGCAGCCGCTTGATGTCGTAGCCGCCGAGCGTGATCGGGGGCAGGGCGCAGGCCGAGTCGCCGGAGTGGATGCCGGCTTCCTCGATGTGCTCCATGACGCCGCCGAGGTAGAGCTCGGTGCCGTCGTAGAGGGCGTCGACGTCGATCTCGATCGCGTCGTCGAGGAAGCGGTCGACCAGCACGGGGCGGGTCGGCGAGATCTCGGTGGACTCGGCGATGTACGAGGACAGCCGGTCCTCGTCGTAGACGATCTCCATGCCGCGGCCGCCGAGCACGTACGAGGGGCGTACGAGGACGGGGTAGCCGATCTCGTCGGCGATGGCCTTGGCGCCGGCGAAGGTGGTGGCGGTGCCGTGCTTGGGGGCGGGCAGGCCGGCCTCGGCGAGGACCTGACCGAAGGCGCCGCGGTCCTCGGCGGCGTGGATGGCCTCCGGCGGGGTGCCGACGACGGGGACGCCGTTGTCCTTGAGCGCCTGGGCGAGGCCCAGGGGGGTCTGGCCGCCGAGCTGGACGATGACACCGGCGATGGGGCCGGCCAGCGATTCGGCGTGGACGATCTCCAGCACGTCTTCGAGCGTCAGCGGCTCGAAGTACAGGCGGTCGGAGGTGTCGTAGTCGGTGGAGACGGTCTCCGGGTTGCAGTTGACCATCACGGTCTCGTAGCCGGCGTCGCTGAGGGCGAAGGAGGCGTGGACGCAGGAGTAGTCGAACTCGATGCCCTGGCCGATGCGGTTCGGGCCGGAGCCCAGGATGATGACCGCGGGCTTCTCGCGCGGGGCGACCTCGGACTCCTCGTCGTACGAGGAGTAGAAGTACGGGGTCTTCGCGGCGAACTCGGCGGCGCAGGTGTCGACCGTCTTGTAGACCGGGCGGATGCCCAGCGCGTGGCGGACCTCGCGGACGACGTCCTCGCGCAGGCCGCGGATCTCGGCGATCTGGCTGTCGGAGAAGCCGTGGCGCTTGGCCTCGGCGAGCAGCTCGGGGTGGAGCTTGTCGGCGGCGGCCAGCTCGTCCGCGGTCTCCTTGATGAGGAAGAGCTGGTCGACGAACCAGGGGTCGATCTTCGTGTACTCGAAGACCTCTTCCTGGGTGGCGCCGGCGCGGATGGCCTGCATGACGGTGTTGATGCGGCCGTCGGTGGGGCGGACCGCGGTGGCGAGGAGCTCCTCCTTGTCGCCGGTGGGGCCGACGAAGGTGAACTGCGAGCCCTTCTTCTCCAGCGAGCGCAGGGCCTTCTGCAGGGCCTCGGTGAAGTTGCGGCCGATGGCCATGGCCTCGCCCACCGACTTCATGGTGGTGGTGAGGGTGGCGTCGGCCAGCGGGAACTTCTCGAAGGCGAAGCGCGGGGCCTTGACGACGACGTAGTCGAGGGACGGCTCGAAGGAGGCCGGCGTCTTCTCGGTGATGTCGTTGGGGACCTCGTCGAGCGTGTAGCCGATGGCCAGCTTGGCGGCGATCTTGGCGATCGGGAAGCCGGTGGCCTTCGACGCGAGCGCCGAGGAGCGCGAGACGCGCGGGTTCATCTCGATGACGATGACGCGGCCGTCGACCGGGTCGATCGCGAACTGGATGTTGCAGCCGCCGGTGTCGACGCCGACCTCGCGGATGATCGCGATGCCGATGTCGCGGAGCCGCTGGTACTCGCGGTCGGTGAGCGTCATCGCCGGGGCGACGGTGATCGAGTCACCGGTGTGGACGCCCATCGGGTCGAAGTTCTCGATGGAGCAGACGACGACGACGTTGTCCTTGGTGTCGCGCATCAGCTCCAGCTCGTACTCCTTCCAGCCGAGGATGGACTCCTCCAGGAGCACCTCGGTGGTCGGGGAGAGCATGAGGCCCTGGCCGGCGATGCGGCGCAGCTCTTCCTCGTTGTGGGCGAAGCCGGAACCGGCGCCGCCCATGGTGAAGGAGGGGCGCACGACGACGGGGTAGCCGCCGAGGGTGTCGACGCCCTGGATGATGTCGTCCATCGTGTGGCAGATGACCGAGCGGGCGGACTCGCCGTAGCCGATCTTGGCGCGGACGGCTTCGACGACGCCCTTGAAGAGGTCGCGGTCCTCGCCCTTGTTGATCGCCTCGACGTTGGCGCCGATGAGCTCGACGCCGTACTTCTCCAGCACACCCTGCTCGTGCATGGAGATGGCGGTGTTCAGCGCGGTCTGGCCGCCGAGGGTCGGGAGCAGCGCGTCGGGGCGCTCCTTCGCGATGATCTTCTCGACGAATTCGGGGGTGATCGGCTCGACGTACGTGGCGTCGGCGATCTCCGGGTCGGTCATGATCGTGGCGGGGTTGGAGTTCACCAGGATCACCCGCAGGCCCTCGGCCTTGAGGATGCGGCAGGCCTGGGTCCCGGAGTAGTCGAACTCGGCGGCCTGGCCGATGACGATCGGGCCGGAGCCGATGACCAGGACGGACTGGATATCGGTGCGCTTAGGCACGATCGGCCTCCATCTGGGCGGTGTTCATCAAAGACGTGAAGCGGTCGAAGAGGTACGCGGCGTCGTGCGGGCCGGCGGCGGCTTCGGGGTGGTACTGGACGGAGAAGGCCGGCTGGTCGAGCAGCTGGAGGCCTTCCACGACGTTGTCGTTCAGGCAGACGTGGGAGACCTCGGCGCGGCCGTAGGCGGTCTCCGAGACCTTGTCGAGGGGCGCGTCCACGGCGAAGCCGTGGTTGTGCGCGGTGATCTCGACCTTGCCGGTGGTGCGGTCCTGCACCGGCTGGTTGATGCCGCGGTGGCCGTACTTCAGCTTGTAGGTGCCGAAGCCGAGCGCGCGGCCCAGGATCTGGTTGCCGAAGCAGATGCCGAACAGCGGGGTCTTGCGGGCGAGGACGCCCTGCATGACGGAGACCGCGTGGTCGGCGGTGGCCGGGTCGCCCGGGCCGTTGGAGAAGAACACGCCGTCGGGGTTGACCGCGTACACGTCCTCGACGGTGGCGGTGGCGGGGAGCACGTGCACCTCGATGCCGCGCTCGGCCATCCGGTGCGGGGTCATGCCCTTGATGCCGAGGTCCACGGCGGCGACGGTGAACTTCTTCTCACCGATCGCGGGGACGACGTACGTCTCCTTGGTGGAGACCTCGGCGGAGAGGTCGGCGCCCTTCATCTGCGGGGCGGCCTGGACCTTGGCCAGCAGCGCCTCGTCGCGCACGCCCTCCCAGGCCTCGCCCGAGAAGATGCCGACGCGCATGGCACCGCGCTCGCGCAGGTGGCGGGTCAGGGCGCGGGTGTCGATGCCGGAGATCCCGACGACGCCCTGCTTGACGAGTTCCTCGTCCAGCGAGCGCACCGAGCGCCAGTTGGAGGGGACGCGGGCGGGGTCGCGTACGACGTACCCGGCGACCCAGATGCGGGAGGACTCGGGGTCCTCGTCGTTGACGCCGGTGTTGCCCACGTGCGGGGCGGTCATCACGACGACCTGCCGGTGGTACGACGGGTCGGTGAGGGTCTCCTGGTAGCCGGTCATGCCGGTGGAGAACACGGCCTCGCCGAAGGTCTCCCCCACAGCGCCGTAGGCGCGGCCGCGGAAGATCCGACCGTCCTCCAGGACGAGTACGGCGGGAGCTTTGGCTGCTCCCCTGGTGGAGGTCGTCATCGTTCGGCGCCTTCCGTCGTGGTGATTGAGTGGTTCATGAGGTTGATCGCTTCGACCCAGGCGGCGTGTTCCGCCGCGCGGTCGGAGCGGAATCCGGAGTCGATCAGCCTGTCGCCGTGCGCCCATGTGACGACGAGGAGACCGCCCTCGGTGAGTACCTTGCCCGCGATTCCCTTGTCGAGGCGGGCGCCGCGCAGCTGCGCGGCCGGTACGAAGAAGTCGGTGGCACCCGGACGGACCACGTCGAGGCCCGCATCGGTGAGCGTGAGCTCGACCCGGCTGCGGACACCCAGTCCGTGGGCGACGATCCGGTCGAGCCACTGCCCGGCGGTGGTGGACCCGTGGTACCGGCCGGTCAGGGCCAGCCGGTGCTCGGGGAGACCGCCGGGGGCGGCGGGCAGCTCCAGCAGATCGCTCTGCAGGGTGCCGCGCCATTTCCAGCCCTGCCGCATCAGCCAGTACACGAACGCGATGAAGACGAGCAGACCGATCACCCACGCGATGCGGGCGCCCCAGTCCGTCACCTCCGCCGACTTCTGTGTCGCCTCGGCGGCCAGTTGGATTACTGCAGGTGTCACGCCAGCGTCCCGTCCACGACCGTTGCCCGGCCCCGCAGGAAGGTGTGAGTGACGCGCCCCGGCAGCTCACGGCCCTCGTAAGGCGTGTTGCGGCTGCGGGAGGCGAAGTGTGCGGGGTCCACGACACCACGGTACGAGGTATCGACCAAGGTCAGGTTCGCGGGTTCACCTGCCGAGACGGGGCGTCCGTGGTTCGGAAGGCTGCCGATGCGCGCCGGGGCGAAGGACATCCGCTCGGCGACGCCCGCCCAGTCGAGCAGTCCGGTCTCCACCATCGTCTGCTGGACGACGGAGAGCGCGGTCTCCAGGCCCACCATGCCCATGGCGGCGGCGGCCCACTCGCAGTCCTTGTCCTCGTGCGGGTGCGGGGCGTGGTCGGTGGCGACGATGTCGATCGTGCCGTCGGCGAGCGCCTCGCGCAGGGCCAGGACGTCGGCCTCGGTGCGCAGCGGCGGGTTGACCTTGTAGACCGGGTTGTACGAGCGCACGAGCTCGTCGGTGAGGAGCAGGTGGTGCGGGGTGACCTCGGCGGTGACGTCGATGCCGCGGGACTTGGCCCAGCGGATGATCTCGACGGAGCCGGCGGTGGAGAGGTGGCAGATGTGGACGCGGGAGCCGACGTGCTCGGCGAGCAGGACGTCGCGGGCGATGACCGATTCCTCGGCGACGGCCGGCCAGCCGCCGAGGCCGAGCTCGGCGGAGACGATGCCCTCGTTCATCTGGGCGCCCTCGGTGAGGCGGGGCTCCTGGGCGTGCTGGGCGACGACGCCGCCGAAGGCCTTCACGTACTCCAGGGCGCGGCGCATGATCACGGCGTCGTCCACGCACTTGCCGTCGTCGGAGAAGACGGTGACGCGGGCGGCGGACTCGTGCATGGCGCCCAGCTCGGAGAGCTGCTTGCCCTCCAGGCCCACGGTGACGGCGCCGATCGGCTGTACGTCGCAGTAGCCGGACTCCTTGCCCAGGCGCCACACCTGCTCGACGACGCCGGCGGTGTCGGCGACGGGGAAGGTGTTGGCCATGGCGAAGACGGCGGTGTAGCCGCCGGAGGCGGCGGCGCGGGTGCCGGTGAGGACGGTCTCGGAGTCCTCGCGGCCCGGCTCGCGCAGGTGGGTGTGGAGGTCGACGAGGCCGGGGAGGAGGACCTGGCCCGCGGCCTCGATGACGGTCGCGTCGCCGGCGTCGAGGTCCGTGCCCACGGCGGCGATGGTCTCGCCGTCGATCAGGACGTCCTGGACGTCGCCACCGAGTACCTTCGCGCCACGGATAAGGATCTTGCTCATCTTTACTTGCTCTCCTCGGTGCGGGGCGTGCTGGTGGTGGTGGTGACGGCCGGCTCGGAGCCTCCGAGCAGCAGGTACAGGACGGCCATGCGGATCGAGACACCGTTGGTGACCTGCTCGATGACCGTGCAGCGGTCGGAGTCGGCGACCTCGGCGGTGATCTCCATGCCGCGGACCATCGGGCCGGGGTGCATCACGATGGCGTGCTCGGGCATACGGGCCATCCTGGCGCCGTCCAGGCCGTAGCGGCGGGAGTACTCGCGCTCGGTCGGGAAGAAGGCCGCGTTCATCCGCTCGCGCTGCACGCGCAGCATCATCACGGCGTCGGACTTCGGCAGCACCTCGTCCAGGCTGTACGAGATCTCGCACGGCCAGGCCTCGACGCCGACGGGCACCAGGGTGGGCGGGGCCACCAGGGTGACCTGGGCGCCGAGGGTGTGCAGCAGGTGGACGTTGGAGCGGGCCACCCGGCTGTGCAGGATGTCGCCGACGATGGTGATCCGGCGGCCGTTCAGGTCCTTGCCGAGCCCGGCGTCCTTGCCGACGAGGCGGCGGCGCATGGTGAAGGCGTCGAGCAGGGCCTGGGTGGGGTGCTCGTGGGTGCCGTCGCCGGCGTTGATCACCGGGGCGTCGATCCAGCCGGAGGTGGCGAGGCGGTAGGGGGCGCCGGACGCGTGGTGGCGGATGACGACCGCGTCGACGCCCATGGCCTCCAGGGTCTGGGCGGTGTCCTTGAGGGACTCGCCCTTGGAGACGCTGGAGCCCTTCGCCGCGAAGTTGATGACATCGGCGGAAAGGCGCTTCTCGGCGGCCTCGAAGGAGATCCGGGTCCGGGTCGAGTCCTCGAAGAAGAGGTTGCAGATCGTGCGGCCGCGCAGGGTGGGCAGCTTCTTGATCGGCCGGTCCGCGACGCGGGCCATCTCCTCGGCGGTGTCGAGGATCAGGACGGCATCGTCGCGCGTGAGATCGGCGGCCGAGATGAGGTGGCGCTTCATCCGGGTGCTCCGTAAGTCGGTGAGTCAAAGCCGTGGTGAGGTCAAAGCCGTGGTGAGGTCAAAGCCGTGGGGAGGGCAGACGGGCTGGGGTGCGGGCAGGGCAGGCTCCGGCGCGGACCCCGAGGGGCCCGGCCGTCGTCAGGGGCTACTGCCCGGCTGCCCGGTCGGTCCGCTGGCCGAGCAGCACGGCGTCGCGGCCGTCCTCCTCCTGGACCTGGACCTGGACGTTCTCCCGCAGCGACGTGGGGAGGTTCTTGCCGACGTAGTCGGCGCGGATCGGCAGTTCGCGGTGGCCGCGGTCGACGAGGACCGCGAGCTGCACCGCGCGGGGGCGGCCGAGGTCGCCGAGTGCGTCGAGGGCGGCGCGGATGGTGCGGCCGGAGAAGAGAACGTCGTCGACGAGGACGACCAGGCGGCCGTCGATGTCGTCGCCGGGAATCTCGGTGCGGCCGATCGCCCGGGCCGGCTTCATCCGCAGATCGTCGCGGTACATGGTGATGTCGAGGGAGCCGACCGGGATCTTCGCACCGGTGATCTCTTCGAGCTTGGCGGCCAGCCGGCGGGCGAGGAAGACGCCGCGGGTGGGAATGCCGAGGAGCACCACATCGTCGGCGCCTTTGGCGCGTTCGACGATTTCGTGGGCGATGCGGGTCAGAACACGGGCGATGTCCTGCGCTTCGAGAACGGGGCGCATGACGTCGGCAGCTGTTTGCCGGTCCTGCTGGTCCTGCTGGGTGTCCATGAAAAGGACCTCCTTCTCCGCCTCACGGGACGGACCTTAAAGGACGTCGGATGTACGCGTTCCACGGTACCAGGGGGATGGCCGCGACCTGGCATCGGGGCAGACCAGGACCCCTCTTACGTGGGCGTTGGAGACCATTCGGCTTGACGCATCCAAGTAACGCTGCGTAACCTCACAGTGAGTTACCAGCCGCGCGGCGGAGCCGCACGTGGTCATGTCGTCACAGCGTCCGGGAGCGTTATGTCCAGCGAATACGCCAAACAGCTCGGGGCCAAGCTCCGCGCCATCCGCACCCAGCAGGGCCTTTCCCTCCATGGTGTCGAGGAGAAGTCCCAGGGCCGATGGAAGGCCGTGGTGGTCGGTTCTTACGAGCGCGGAGACCGTGCCGTGACCGTTCAGCGTCTCGCCGAGCTGGCGGACTTCTACGGGGTTCCGGTGCAGGAACTGCTGCCGGGTACGACCCCCGGCGGAGCGGCCGAGCCGCCGCCGAAGCTGCGCCTGGACCTGGAGCGCCTGGCCCACGTGCCGGCCGAGAAGGCCGGTCCGCTGCAGCGTTACGCGGCGACCATCCAGAGCCAGCGCGGCGACTACAACGGCAAGGTGCTGTCGATCCGCCAGGACGACCTGCGCACCCTCGCCGTCATCTACGACCAGTCGCCCTCGGTCCTGACCGAGCAGCTCATCAGCTGGGGCGTTCTGGACGCGGACGCGCGTCGCGCGGTGGCACACGAGGACATCTAGTCCCCCAAGCCTCAGCAGAAACGTTTACCGGTGGGTGCCGGGAGCCGACAGGCTCCCGGCACCCACCGGTTTTCTCATGCCCGCGCCGGGGCCGCCGGGCATACGACGGAGGGCCCGCAGCGCGTGTGCGCTGCGGGCCCTCCGTTCACGCCGTACCGGCGGCGCCGGTCAGCTCTCGCTGCGGCGCAGCTTCGGCTTGAGGTCCTTGAAGCGGCCGAGCAGTCCGTTCACGAACGAGGGCGACTCGTCCGTGGAGAACTCCTTGGCCAGCTGGACGGCCTCGTCGATGGCCACGGCGTCCGGGGTTCCGTCGAACCAGATCAGCTCGTAGGCACCGAGACGCACGATGTTCCGGTCGACGACCGGCATGCGGTCGAGGTCCCAGTCCACGGCGTAGGTGGCGATCAGATCGTCGATGCGGTCCACCTTGTCGGCGTACCCCTCGACGAGTTCCATGGTGAACTCGTTCACCGCGGGCTGGCGGTCGGTGTCCGACCGCGAGTGGCGGACCCAGTCCGCGAGGACCTCGCGCACGGAGACCCCGCGCTGGTCGGCCTCGAACAGGATCTGGAAAGCGCGCTTGCGCGCGTTGCTCCGGGCAGCCACGGTTAGCTGTTCACCCGGCCGAGGTAGTCGCTGGTGCGGGTGTCGACCTTGATCTTCTCGCCGGTGTTGATGAAGAGCGGGACCTGGATCTCGTGGCCCGTCTCCAGCGTCGCCGGCTTGGTGCCACCGGTGGAGCGGTCGCCCTGGACGCCCGGGTCGGTGTGCTCGATCGTCAGCTCGACGGCGGCCGGGAGCTCGACGTAGAGCACCTCGCCCTCGTGGCGGGCCACAGAGGCGGTGAAGCCCTCGATCAGGAAGTTGGCGGCATCGCCGACGGCCTTCTTGTCGACCATCAGCTGGTCGAAGTCCTCCATGTCCATGAAGACGAAGTACTCGCCGTCCATGTAGGAGAACTGCATGTCGCGGCGGTCGATGGTGGCCGTCTCGACCTTGGTGCCGGCGTTGAACGTCTTGTCGACGACCTTGCCGGACATGACGCTCTTCAGCTTGGTGCGCACGAAGGCCGGGCCCTTGCCGGGCTTGACGTGCTGGAACTCGACGACGGACCAGAGCTGGCCCCCGTCGAGCTTCAGCACCATGCCGTTCTTGAGGTCGTTCGTGGAAGCCACGGTGTGGGAATCTCCTGCACTGGAAGACCACGGGTGCGCGCCCAGCCCGGCGACGCGGGCTAGAGCGCGAGCAGCTCCTTGGTCGTAATGGTGAGTAGCTCGGGACCGCCGTCCGCCTCGGGGCGTACGACGAGCGTGTCATCGATCCGGACACCACCCCGGCCAGGGAGGTGAACCCCCGGTTCGACGGTGACCGGCACGCAAGCGTCCAGTTTACCCATGGCGGTAGGTGCAAGCTGCGGGTCCTCGTCGATTTCGAGACCGACACCGTGTCCGGTCCACGCCGCGAGGGCCTCGCCATGACCTGCGGAGTCGAGTACGGAGCGGGCCGCGTGATCCACATCGCGGTACGCGGCCCCGGGCCGCAGGGCCTCCCGGCCCGCCCGCTGGGCGGCGAAGACGAGCTCGTACAGCTCGATCTGCCAGTCGGCGGGGGTCGTGCCGATCACGAAGGTACGACCGATCTCGCAGCGGTAGCCCCGGTAGTTCGCTCCGAGGCAGACGGACAGGAAATCACCCTCCTCGACCCGCCGGTCGGAGGGCCGGTGCCGGGAGCGGCCGGAGTGCGGGCCGGTGCCGACGGAGGTCGGGAAGGCCGGGCCGTCGGCCCCGTGGTCCACGAGCCGGCGTTCCAGCTCCAGCGCGAGGTGCCGTTCGGTGCGGCCCACCAGGATCGATTCCAGCAGCTCTCCGAGGGCCTGGTCGGCGATCTCGGCGGCGATCCGCAGGCAGGCGATCTCCTCCTCGTCCTTGACGAGGCGCTGCTGTTCCACCGCGGTCCCCAGATCGGCCAGGCGCAGCCCGGGCGCCACCGAGCCGAGGGCACGGTGCCTGCCGACGGTGAGGTGGTGTTCCTCGACGGCGAGGGATTCGGCGCGGGCCGCGGAGGCCGCGTCGGCCGCCGCGACGGCGGGATCCGCTCCGGGGCCGGCCAGCACGGAGAGCCGTAGGTTCTCGTCGAGCCGTCCCTCGTCGGCCTCCCCCGTGGGCTGGTCGGCGCAGAACAGCATGTCCGCACCGCCCGGGCCGAGCAGCAGGACCGCGCCCAGCGGCGACGCCCCGGAGAGGTAGCGGACGTTCGCCGGACGCGTGATGAGTGCGGCGGCGTTTCCGGCGGCCGCACAGCGGTCGCGAAGCAGGCCCCGGCGGGCCGCGTACACGTCTGACATGTTTCCGAGCCTACGAGCGCGGCGCGCATCCGGCCTGGTGAGCGCAGCCGTACGGGGGCCGGGCCCGGCCCGGCGGGCGCCGCGGGCGGGGGTTGAAGCAGGCCGGCTGTTCAGTAGACCGGCTGGGAGATGACGCGGGCCAGGGTCTCGTCCAGGGCGCGGGCGGTGCCCTCGACGTCCAGGTGGGAGTTGTCGATGATCGGCAGCCCGGATCCGTACCAGCCGGCCATCCGGCCGTGGATCCGCGCGACCTCCTCGTCGGAGAGCCGCCTGTTCCCGGAGCGGGCGGCGTTGCGCTCCAGGACGATCTCCAGGCCGGGCAGCAGGACGACCGGCAGCAGCGCGGGCCCGACATGGCGCTTCCAGCCGCCGAGGCCCACCACCGGCCGGTCCGGGAACACGGCGTCGTCGAGGATGCAGGAGATTCCGTTGGCCAGGAAGTTCCGGGCGGCGAACCCGCAGGTGCGGCGGGCGAGGCGGTACTGCGCCTCGGAGTGGTCGTTCCAGCCGGCCTGCGGGTCCGCGAAGCCCGAGCAGACCCATTCGCGTACGTCGTCCAGGCTGATGTGCGCGGTGGGGACGGGCCGGGTGCCGGCCCAGTGGCGGGCCACCGTGGTCTTGCCGGCGCCCGCGGGGCCGATCAGCAGGACCGCGAGGGTGGCGCCGCCGGTGCCGGGAGCGGCGGGCGGCAGCGGGACGTGCCCGGTGAACCCGTCCGGGGGCCCCGGCATGGCCAGGGGCGGGGCGTGCCCGGAGGGCACGGGAGGCATGGGCCAGCCCGCCACCGGCGCTACCGGCGGCTGCGGGGGCGCCGCCGGGTGCTGACTCCCCGGCGGCTCCCAGCCCCCGCCTCCCACTCCCTGCTGCATCCGCTGCCACTCCGTCTCGTTCCACCACGACTGATACGAGAACGTTATATGACCCCGGAGGCTCACCGGGTCACGCGGTCGCGAGATGCACTGCTCAGGCCGTGACCTCGCCGAAGGCTGCCACGAGGACGGCCGGGTCGGGACCCTCCAGGACGGTCGGCTTCGCCAGCCCGTCCAGGACGATGAAGCGCAGCAGGTCGCCCCGGGACTTCTTGTCGAGCTTCATGGTCTCCAGCAGCTTGGGCCACTGGTCGCCGCGGTAGGTCAGCGGCAGCCCCACGGAGGCGAGGACGGCCTTGTGCCGGTCGGCCGTCGCGTCGTCGAGCCGGCCCGCGAGCCGGCCGAGCTCTGCGGCGAAGACCATGCCGACCGAGACGGCCGCGCCGTGGCGCCACTTGTAGCGCTCGTTCTTCTCGATGGCATGCGCGAGGGTGTGCCCGTAGTTGAGGATCTCCCGCAGGCCCGACTCCTTGAGGTCGCTGGAGACCACGTCGGCCTTGACCTGGATGGAGCGGCAGATCAGCTCGGCCGTGTGCGGGCCGGCGGGCGTGCGCGCCGCCTCGGGGTCCGCCTCGATCAGGTCGAGGATCACCGGGTCGGAGATGAATCCGGCCTTGATGATCTCGGCGAGACCGCTGACGTAGTCGTTGACCGGCAGCGATTCCAGCGCCGCCAGGTCGCAGAGCACGCCGGCCGGCGGGTGGAAGGCGCCGACGAGGTTCTTGCCCTCGGCGGTGTTGATGCCGGTCTTGCCGCCGACTGCCGCGTCCACCATCGCCAGGATGGTGGTCGGGACGGCGATCCAGCGCACCCCGCGCAGCCAGGAGGCCGCGACGAAGCCCGCGAGGTCGGTGGTGGATCCCCCGCCGACGCCGACGATGGCGTCGCTGCGGGTGAAGCCGGACTGGCCCAGCGCCTTCCAGCAGTACGCCGCCACCTCGGCCGTCTTGGCCTCTTCGGCGTTCGGCACCTGGATGGCGACGGCCTCGTACCCCTGCGCGGCAAGGTCGTCCCGCAGGGCCTCACCGGTCGAGGCGAGGGCCTCGGGGTGGATGACGGCGACCCGCTGGGCCTTCGTACCGATCAGGGAGCCGAGCTCGCCGAGCAGCTGCCGGCCGACCAGCACCTCGTACGCGTCGTGCCCGGCGCTCGCGCCGACCTTGATCCGCGTCACCTTGTCCGTCATGCGTTCTTCAACTCCAGAGCGTCGAGGACCGCCTGGGCGACCTCTTCGGGCGTGCGCTCGTCGGTGGCCACCACGACGCGCGCGACTTCGGTGTACAGGGGGCGCCGGGCGTCCATCAGCTCGCGCCACTGGCGGCGCGGGTTGACGGCGAGCAGCGGGCGCGCGGCGCCGAGGCCCACGCGCTTGACCGCTTCCTCGACGTCCATCGAGAGGTAGGCGACGGGCAGCCCGGTCAGCAGCTCGCGCGTCTTCTCGTCGAGGACGGCGCCGCCGCCGAGGGCGAGGACGCCCTCGTGGCCGGCGAGGGCCGCGGCGACCGCGGCCCGCTCCAGCTCGCGGAAGTACGGTTCGCCCTCGTCCACGAAGATGTCTGAGATCTCCCGGCCCTGGGCCGCGACGATGTCGGCGTCGGTGTCCCGGTAGGAGACGCCGAGCCGTTGGGCGATCAGCTCGCCGACGGTGGACTTGCCGGACCCCATGGGGCCGACGAGGACCACCAGGGGTCCGGTCGCGCTGCCGCCGGTCACCGGATCTGCAGGTTGTCGAGGTACGACCGGACGTTGCGGCGGGTCTCGGGGACGGAGTCGCCGCCGAACTTCTCCACGACGGCGTCGGCCAGCACCAGCGCGACCATGGCCTCGGCGACGATGCCCGCGGCGGGCACCGCACAGACGTCGGAGCGCTGGTGGTGCGCGACGGTGGCTTCGCCGGTGGCGACGTCCACGGTGGCGAGGGCCTTCGGCACGGTCGCGATGGGCTTCATCGCGGCGCGCACGCGCAGCAGTTCGCCGGTGGTCAGACCGCCCTCGGTGCCGCCGGAGCGGCCGGAGGTGCGCCGGATGCCCTCGGGGGTGGAGACGATCTCGTCGTGGGCCTGCGAGCCGGGCACGCGGGCGAGGTCGAAGCCGTCGCCGACCTCGACGCCCTTGATGGCCTGGATGCCCATGAGCGCGGCCGCGAGGCGCGCGTCGAGGCGACGGTCCCAGTGCACGTGCGAGCCGAGGCCGACGGGCACGCCGTAGGCGAGGACCTCGACGACGCCGCCGAGGGTGTCGCCGTCCTTGTGGGCCTGGTCGATCTCCGCGACCATCGCCTTCGACGCGTCGGCGTCGAGGCAGCGCACCGGGTCGGCGTCGAGCTTCTCGACGTCGGCGGGGGTCGGGTAGACGCCGTACGGGGCCTTGGCGGCCGCCAGCTCCACGACGTGGGAGACGATCTCGATGCCGGCGACCTCCTTGATGAAGGACCGGGCGATGGCACCGAGGGCCACGCGGGCGGCGGTCTCACGGGCGCTGGCGCGCTCCAGGATCGGCCGGGCCTCGTCGAAGCCGTACTTCTGCATGCCGGCCAGGTCGGCGTGGCCGGGGCGGGGCCGGGTCAGCGGCGCGTTGCGGCCGGTGTCCTTGAGCAGCGAGGGGTCGACCGGGTCGGCCGACATGACGGTCTCCCACTTGGGCCACTCGCTGTTGCCCACCATCACGGCGACCGGGGAGCCGAGGGAAAGTCCGTGGCGAACACCGCCGAGAAGTGTCACCTCGTCCTGCTCGAACTTCATCCGGGCACCGCGGCCGTAGCCGAGCCGGCGCCGGGCGAGGTGGTCGGCCACCAGTGCGGTGGTGACCGGAACGCCGGCGGGAAGCCCCTCCAGCGTCGCTACCAGCGCCGGTCCGTGCGATTCCCCGGCCGTCAGCCAACGCAACCTGCTCAACGATGCTCCTCGTGCTCGCGCCTGATCCATCGATGGCGCGATCGGGTGCGCGGCCCTGACCCGCCTTCACCCGATCCTCCCATGTCCGGGCCGGTACACCGCCTCCGGTCCAGCTATCGGACGGCGGCGCACCTCTGCCCGGGGCGACATGTGGATCTAGAAACGGCTCGGCTCCGGCTCAGTGGCGGGC
This sequence comes from Streptomyces sp. GL_148, assembly GCF_057834205.1. Taxonomy (NCBI): domain Bacteria; kingdom Bacillati; phylum Actinomycetota; class Actinomycetes; order Kitasatosporales; family Streptomycetaceae; genus Streptomyces; species Streptomyces sp. GL_148. The sequence continues at coordinate 1,542,027 of NZ_CM174396.1, forward strand.
CCGCAGCGCCGCCTCGCCCGCAGCGCGCATGGCCCCGAGCGGAGCGGTGGGGCAGCCGGTCATCAGCTCGACCTGGAGGACCGCCTGGTGGACCAGGAGGTCGAGGCCGCCGAGGAGCTTTCCGCCGCCGTGCGTCCAGGCCGCCGCCAGGGGCGTGGGCCAAGGGTCGTACAGGACGTCGAAGAGGGTGCCCGGAGCGGCGGGCACGGAGGCGGCCAGCTCGTCCGTGGCACCGGCCGGGGTGGTGGCGATGACCAGCGGCGCGGCCAGCGCCTCGGCCGCCCGCGACCAGTCGGCCGTACGGACGTCCACGCCGAGCCGCTCGCCCCACGCGCGCATCTCCGCGGCCCGGGCCTCGGAGCGTACGTACGCGGTCACCTCGCCGGTGCAGATCCGGGCCAGCGCGGCGAGCGCCGAGGAGGCGGTGGCGCCCGCGCCGAGGACGGCTGCGGACTCCACCTTCCCGACGCCCTGCTCGCTCAGCGCCGCGAGCAGGCCGGGGATGTCGGTGTTGTCGCCGACCTTGCGGCCGTCCTCGGTGAAGACGACGGTGTTGACCGTCTCCACGGAGGCGGCCGTGTCGCTGATCTCGTCGAGCAGCGGGATGACCGCCCGCTTGAGCGGCATGGTCAGCGACAGCCCGGCCCACTCGGGGCCGAGCTGCGCGATGAAACCGGGGAGCGCGGCCTCGTCGATCTCGAACCGGTCGTACGACCGGTCTCCGAGGCCGAGCTCCTGGTACGCGGCGCGGTGCAGCACCGGCGAGAGGGAGTGCTCGATGGGCGAACCCAGCACCGCGGCCCGTATCCGTGACATGTCCTGCTACCCGCCGTTCTTCTGCTTCTGCCGTTCCTGGAACTCGGCCACGAGCTTGAGGTGCTCGTCGAACGTCTTGGTGAAGGTCGTCTTGTCGCCGTCGACCGACACGAAGAACATCCAGCCACCGTGGTCCGGGCTGAGCGTAGCGGTCACCGCGTCCAGACCCGGGTTCCCGATCGGGCCGGGGGGTAGTCCCGCCACGTTGTGCGTGTTGTAGGGGTGGACGAAGGCCTTGGCTTCCGCGGCGTTGAAGTTGATCTCGCTCGTGCCCTTGACGTAGTTGTACGTCGAGTCGAACTCGATCTTCCGGTTCGTGACGTCGTTGGTCTTCTTCAGGCGGTTGTAAACCACTTCGGACATCTTCCGGAAGTCGTCGTGGTTCTTGCCCTCGGCGTTGACGAGGCTGGCGACCGTGATCACCTGGAGCGGGTTGTCCAGGCCCAGCTCCTTGGCCTTGCCCTCGACCCCGAGCTCCGCGTACTTGTCGGTCGCGTTCTTGACCATCTGCTTGAGCAGGGACTCGGGAGTGCTGTCCTTGGTCAGGTCGTAGCGCATCGGGTACAGGAAGCCCTCGAGGGGATCCATGATGTTCTTGTCGTTGTTCGCCCAGGCCGGCAGGCCAAGGGTCTTGGCCTGCTTGAAGGCGATGTCCTTGGTGGTGCCGGCCGGCTTCTGGAGCTTCCTGTCGATCGCGTCGTAGACCGTGCTGTTCCGCATGCCCTCGGCGATGGTGAGGACGTGCAGCTTGGAGGGGTCGGTCATGACCTCGACGGCGGCCGCGGCGGACATCTTCTTCTTGAGCGGGTAGATGCCGGGCTGGATCGACCTGCCGTTGGCGCTGCTCGCGGCTTCCACGAAGGCCTGGGCGCTCGCGACCACGCCCGCCGCCTTCAGGATGCGGCCCATCTGGCCCAGGCTCGCGCCCTTGGGGATCTCCACGTCGACGGTCTCGTCGCTGCCGTCGCCCGCGAAGTCCTCGGCTGCGGAGAACTTGTCCTTGAGGTAGTTGTAGCCGTAGTAGCCGCCACCGCCGACCACGCCGACGATGACCACGGCCGCGATGAGGCAGGCCATGCCGCTGCGCTTCTTCGGTTTGCCGCCGGAGCGGCCCGACCGGCGGCCGCCGCGCCCGCCGTCGTCGCCGTCACCGTCGTCGCCGTCGTCACCGCTGCTGCCGCCGCCCGCGAGGAAGGAGTCGGCCGCGGCGTCCTCTTCCTCCTGCCAGGGCAGCTCCTCGGTCTGCAGGTGCCTCATGCTCGGCGGCCGCGGCGGCGGAAAGGCCTCCGGCGTGCCGTAGAGGTCGGGGGTCTCGCCGGGGTAGCCGCTCGCCTGCTGCTGCGCGTACGGATCCGCCCCCGCGTACGGGTCGGCGGCCTGCGGGGCCGGGGCGTACTGACCCTGGCCCGTGTCCCAGACCTGGCCCTGACCGGTGTCCCAGACCTGGCCCTGGCCCCCGTACGCCTGCTGGTGCTGGTGCTGCTGCTGGTACTGGTGCTGCGGATGTTGCTGCTGCTGCGGATGCTGCTGCTGCGGATGCTGCGGATACTGCACCTGCTGCTGCTGGTACGGCATCTGCTGGGCCTGGGGGTACTGGCCCTGCTGCTGCGCGTAGTAGGCCTGCTGAGGCTGAGGCTCCTGCTGGTACTGCTGCGGGCCTCCGACGTAGGGCATCTGACCCTGCTGGGCCTCGTGCCCGTTCCACCCCTGGTCCCCGTACTGCGGGTCCTCGGGATGCCACGGTTCGGGACCAGGGCCCCGGCCATACTCAGTCATCGATCCCCTAGCGCGCCGCAGGGCGTTGGCCGCGGCTCCGTCCGCCGCGGCACACGGTGCCGCCTCTTCTGATGGGCGACGGCTGTTCGAATGCCGTCACATCGCGCGGAACGTTACCGTATCGCGATCAGACAACCACTTCGACGCACTCACCGGGAGGATTACCTGATACCCGTTCGGTCTCAAGAGCGTTCTGCAGGATGACCACGGCGGCCGCCTGATCGATGACCGACCGGCTCTTCTTCGCGTTCTTCCCGGAGGCCCGCAGGCCCTGGGCGGCGGTGACCGTCGTCATCCGCTCGTCCACCAGACGCACCGTCACGGGCTTGATGCCCTTCGCCAGTTCCGTGGCGAAGGCACGGCACTTGGCCGCGGCCGGCCCTTCCCGCCCGCTGAGCGAGCGGGGCAGACCGACCACCACCTCGATGGGCTCGTACTCCGCGACGAGCTGCCGCAGCCGCCGGTGGGCGAAGGGGATGTCCCGGCCCGGAACGGTTTCCACCGGTGTGGCCAGCACCCCGTCGGGGTCGCACGAGGCGACCCCGATCCGGGCGTCACCGACATCGATGGCCAGACGGCGGCCGCGGCGCAGTGTCATCTTCAGGCCGTCTCTACGACGAGGCGCTCGACCGCGGCGATGGCCTCGGGGATGGCGGCCGGGTTCTGGCCACCGCCCTGGGCCACGTCCGGCTTGCCGCCACCGCCACCGCCGAGGGTCTTGGCGGCCGTACGGACCAGGTCGCCGGCCTTGAGACCGCGCTCGCGGGCGGCCTCGTTGGTGGCGATGACGGTCAGCGGACGGTCGTTCGCCGTGGTGAACAGGGCCACGACGGCCGGGCGGTCCCCCTGGATGCGGCCGCGGACGTCGAGGACCAGCTTGCGCAGGTCGTCGGCGCCGGTGCCGTCCGGGACGGTGCCCACGACGAGGGCGACGCCGTGGATGTCCTGGGCGTTCTGGGCGAGACCGGCGGCGGCCTGCAGGACCTTCTCCGCGCGGAACTTCTCGATCTCCTTCTCGGCGTCCTTCAGCTTGCCGAGCATGGAGGCGATCTTCTCCGGCAGCTCCTCCGGACGGCCCTTGACCAGCTCCTGGAGCTGGGCGACGACCGTGTGCTCCCTGGCGAGGAAGTTGTACGCGTCCACGCCGACCAGAGCCTCGACGCGGCGCACGCCGGAGCCGATGGAGGACTCGCCGAGCAGCTTCACCAGACCGAGCTGGCTGGTGTTGCCGACGTGCGTGCCGCCGCACAGCTCCTTGGAGAAGTCGCCGATGGTCACGACGCGCACGCGCTCGCCGTACTTCTCGCCGAACTCGGCGATGGCGCCCTGCTTCTTCGCCTCGTCGATGCTCATGATCTCGGCGGTGACGTCGAGCTCGCGGGAGAGCACGTCGTTGATCTTGTGCTCGACGTCGGTGAGCACCGAGCCGGGCACGGCGTTCGGCGAGCCGAAGTCGAAGCGGAAGCGGCCGGGCGAGTTCTCGGAACCGGCCTGGGCGGCCGTCGGGCCGAGCGCGTCGCGCAGGGCCTGGTGCGTCAGGTGCGTGGCCGAGTGGGCGCGGGCGATGGCCCGGCGGCGCTGGATGTCGATGGCGGCGTACGCGGAGGCGCCCACCGTCACCTCGCCGACCTGGACGGAGCCCTTGTGCACGGAGACGCCCGGGACCGGCTGCTGCACGTCGCGGACGACGATGACGGCGCCCGAGTCGAGCTTGATGCGGCCCTGGTCGGCGAGCTGGCCGCCGCCCTCGGCGTAGAAGGGGGTGCGGTCCAGGACGACCTCGACCTCGTCGCCCTCGGAGGCGGCGGGCGCGGAGACGCCGTTGACCAGGAGGCCGACGATGGTGGACTCGCCCTGGTTGGTGGCGTAGCCGGTGAACTCGGTGGCGCCGGAGCCGTCGGCGATCTCCCGGTAGGCGGACATGTCCGCGTGGCCGGTCTTCTTCGCCTTGGCGTCGGCCTTGGCCGTGTCGCGCTGCTCCTGCATCAGGCGGCGGAAGCCGTCCTGGTCCACGGAGAGGCCCTGTTCGGCGGCCATCTCCAGGGTCAGGTCGATCGGGAAGCCCCAGGTGTCGTGGAGCAGGAACGCCTTGTCGCCGGCCAGGACCGTGCCACCGGTGGCCTTGGTCTCGGTGATGGCGGTGTCGAGGATGTTCGTGCCGCCGCGCAGGGCCTTCACGAAGGCGGCCTCTTCGGCGAGCGCGACCGTCTCGATGCGCTTGCGGTCGGTGACCAGCTCCGGGTACTGCTGCCCCATCGTGTTGATCACGACATCGACGAGCTCCTGCACGACCGGACCCGTGGCGCCCATGAGGCGCATGTTGCGGATGGCACGGCGCATGATGCGGCGCAGCACGTAGCCGCGGCCCTCGTTGCCGGGGGTGACACCGTCACCGATGAGCATGACGGACGTGCGGATGTGGTCGGCGACCACGCGCATCGAGACGTCGGTGTCCTTCGCGGCGCCGTACCGCACGCCGGTCAGCTCGGTGGCCTTGTCCATCACCACCTGCAGGGTGTCGGTCTCGTACATGTTCTGCACGCCCTGCAGGATCATGGCGAGACGCTCAAGACCGAGACCGGTGTCGATGTTCTTCGACGGCAGGTCGCCGAGGATCGGGAAGTCTTCCTTCCCGTCGCCGGCGCCGCGCTCGTACTGCATGAAGACCAGGTTCCAGATCTCCACGTAGCGCTCGTCGTTGACGGCGGGGCCGCCCTCGACGCCGAACTCGGGGCCGCGGTCGTAGTTGATCTCCGAGCACGGGCCGCAGGGACCCGGGACGCCCATGGACCAGAAGTTGTCCTTCTTGCCCAGCCGCTGGATGCGCTCGGCGGGGACGCCGATGACGTCACGCCAGATCGTCTCGGCCTCGTCGTCGTCGAGGTAGACCGTGATCCAGAGCTTCTCGGCCTCCAGGCCGTAGCCGCCGTCCGCCACGGAGCTGGTCAGCAGCTCCCAGGCGTACTTGATGGCGCCTTCCTTGAAGTAGTCCCCGAAGGAGAAGTTGCCGCACATCTGGAAGAACGTGCCGTGGCGGGTGGTCTTGCCGACCTCTTCGATGTCCGGGGTACGGACGCACTTCTGCACGCTGGTGGCGCGGGGGGCCGGGGGCTTGACCTCGCCGAGGAAGTACGGCTTGAACGGCACCATGCCCGCGTTGACCAGCAGCAGAGTCGGGTCGTCCGCGATGAGCGACGCCGAAGGGACAACGGTGTGACCGCGCTCCTCGAAGAAGCTCAGCCAGCGGCGGCGGATTTCAGCCGACTCCATCAGTGGTCCTCATTCCGGTTGTACGAAAACTGTGTGGTCTGGTCGTGCTCGATGGCCCTGCGCCGCCGCGGCCCGGGAAGGGCGGTGACGTTGCCGGGCAGGTCGGGATCCTGGTGGAGTCCCAGTGCGTCGTTCAGTTCGTCCTCGCGCTGCGACATGCCCGACTTGACGTCGAGGGCGAAGTCCTTGAGGCGGTGGCCCGCCTCGATCGCCTTGTCGGCGGCCTGGGCGGCGAGGCTCTCCGGCGTCAGCTTCTTGAGCTGCCGGTTGACCTTGGTGGTGGCCCACACGCCGGCGGCCGCGCCGGCGGTGAACCAGAAGGCTCGGCGGAACATCGGAGATCTCAGCCCTTCTGCTTCCGGCGCCGGGCCGCCGGCACCGTACGGCCGACGATCACGGTCCGTCGGGAGGTCTTGCCCGGCGCGTCCTGCGCGTTCGCGCCGCCCTTGCCCAGCGCCTTGCGGACGCCGTAGCCGAAGGCCGCGACCTTGACGAGCGGGCCGCCGAAGGTGGACGCGACGGTGGAGGACAGCGCGGAGGCGTTGGAGGTGACTTCCTGTACGTCGCTCGCGATGGCGTCGACCCGGTCGAGCTGGGTGCGGGCGGAGCGGACGGTGGTGGAGGCGTCCGCGAGCAGCGGGACGGCCTGCTCGGTCACGTCGGCCACCAGCTTGGTGGTCGCCCTGAGCACCTGGGCCAGCCTCACCAGCACCACGGCGAGGAAGGAGACCAGGATGGCCCAGAAGACGGCCACGAGGATCCCGGCCACCTCTCCACCGGACACGTTCACACCGCTCTCTACAGATTGATCACCAAGCGAAAAAGTCGTCCTCCGACCCTATCGCGCCGGAGATCCGCCGCAGTACCGGAATTCCGGGGCGCCGCGCCTGCCGGGCGCCCGGAACCGACCCGCCTTGTACGCAGCGCATGCGGACCAGTACGCTCCGTGTCCCATGCGACAAAGACCCATTCCACGAAGGACGCCGGGCAATCTTCCCTCGGACCTGAGCGGCTTTGTCGGGCGGGGCGGGGAACTTTCCGAGCTGCGGCGGCTCCTGGGCGCCTCGCGGCTGGTCACGGTGACCGGCGCGGGGGGCGTGGGCAAGACCCGCCTCGTACTAGCGGCGGCCAGGGCGGCCGCCGACGCGGCGGCCGGTCCCGCCCGTGCCGCCGAGGTGGGCTGCCCCGCCGATCCGGCGCAGGAACGCTACTGCGACGGTGTGTGGCTGGCCGAGCTGGCCTCCGTACGGGATCCGGCGCTGCTGGAGCTGACGCTCGCCGAGGCGCTCGGGCTTACCGACCACACCACCCGTCCGCCCCGGACGGTACTGGCCGAACACCTGGCCGAGCGGCGGCTGCTGCTGGTCCTGGACGGCTTCGAGCAACTGGTCGACGAGACCGCCGACCTGGTACGGGACCTCCTGCGCCGCTCCCCCGGCCTGCGCGTGCTCGCCGCGGGCCGGCGCCCGCTGACCCTCGACGGCGAGCTGTCCTGGCCGCTGGCCCCGCTGGGTCCGGAGGAGGCCCTGGCCCTGCTGATCGAGCGGACCTCGGCGGCCGTTCCGGCCTTCGCCCTGACGGAGGCCAACCGGGCGGCGCTGGCCGAGCTGTGCGCCCGCCTCGACGGCCTGCCGCTGGCGCTGGAGCTGGCGGCGGGCCGGCTGCGCACGCTGTCGCCGGAGCAGGTGCTGTCCCGGCTGGAGGACCGCTTCGCCCTGCTGACGGGCGGCTCGCGCGGCGCGCTGCCCCGGCACCGGGCGCTGCGCACGGCGATCGGCTGGAGCCACGAGCTGTGCACGTCCGGGGAGCGGCTGCTGTGGGCGCGGCTCTCGGTGTTCGCCGGGCAGTTCGACCTGGACGCCGCCGAGTACGTGTGCGCGGGGCCGGACCTGCCGGTGGATTCGGTGCTGGACCTGGTCGGGGAGCTGCTGGGGCAGTCCCTGCTGGTCCGGGAGGAGACGGCGGCCGGGGTCCGCTACCGGATGCTGGAGAGCGTACGGATCTACGGGGCGGGCTGGCTGGAGTCGCTGGGCGACGCCCGGCGGCTGCGGCGCCGGCACCGGGACTGGTACATGGGCCTGGCGACCTGGTGCGAGCTGGACTGGTTCAGCCCGCGCCAGGAAGAGGTGGCCGCGCTGGTGGAGGCGGAGCTGGCGAACTTGCGGCTCGCGCTGGAGTGCTGCCTGGACGAGCCCGAGGAGATCCACCTGGGCCAGTACCTGGCGGGCACCCTCTGGTTCTACTGGGCGGGCTGCGGCCGGCTCACCGAGGGCCGGCACTGGCTGGACCGGACCCTGGAGGGCGACCTGGGGCTCGTGGGAGCGGAGTACGAGAGCTCCCGGCTGAAGGCGCTGTGGGTGCTCGGGTACGTCGCGGCGCTGCAGGGCGACTCGGTGGCCTCGATGAGCGCGCTGTACGAGTGCCGGGACGGGGCCGCACGGAGCGAGAACCCGGTGGCGGGGGCGTACGCCGTGCACCGGATGGGCTGCCTGGCACTGATCTCGGACGACATGGCCCGCGCCGGCGAGCTGCTGGGCTCGGCGCTGGAGCGCTACCGGGAGGCCGGGGAGCTCAACAGCAACGTCCTGATGTGCCAGGTGGAGCTGGCGATGACGCTGGCCTTCCAGGGGGAGCTGGCGGGCGCGCTCACCTTGTGCCGGGAGGTCCGGGACATCTGCGAGGAGCGCGGGGAACGCTGGACCAAGGCGTACGCCCTGTACGTCCTGGCGTACGCGGCGCTGGACGCCGGGGGCACGGCCGAGGCGCGGCGGCTGCTGGCCGAGTGCGTGGCCATCAACCACACGTTCCGCGATCTGGTGGGGCTGGTGCTGGCGGTGGAGCTGCTGGCGCTGGTCACGGTGGCCGAGGGGCATCCGGCGGAGGCGGCCGTCCTGCAGGGCGCGGCGGAGCCCCTGTGGGACGGGGTGGGGATGCGGCTGTTCGGCTCGGGGTACTTCAACGCCCCGCGGCTGATGTGCCAGGAGCGGGCGGGCGAGCTGCTGGGCGCCGAGCGGTACGACTCCTGCGCCCGGCACGGCCGGACCCTGCCCCTGGACGTTCTGGTGGAGCGGGCCCTGCGGGGCCCGGAGCCGGCGCCCGTGCCCGCGGGGCCGCTGCCGAGGCCGCGCGGCGGGGACGGGCGGGCGGAGCGGCCGATGGCGCACCCGGGGGCGAAAAGCAGGAAACCCGCCGGCTCCCCCGAGGGGGAACCGGCGGGCTGACCAGCCTGTGAGGGCTACGTCCGCTGGTGGAGCTTGATCAGCGGGCGTAGTACTCGACGACGAGCTGCTCGTCGCAGATGACCGGGATTTCCTTGCGGTTCGGGTCGCGGTCCAGGCGGAAGGCCAGGGCCTTCAGGTTGACCTGCAGGTAACGGGGGGTCTCGCCCTCGCCTGCGTAGCCACCCTCACGGGCAACCTGGAACGGAACCTTCTCGCGGCTGCGCTCGCGCACCGTGATGACGTCGTCCGGACGGACGCGGAACGACGGCTTGTCGACCTTGTCGCCGTTGACCTCGATGTGGCCGTGAACGACCATCTGGCGAGCCTGGTAGATGGTGCGGGCGATGCCCGAACGCAGGACCAGGGCGTCGAGGCGACGCTCGAGCTCGACGACCAGCGCCTCGCCCGTCTTGCCTTCGGCCTTCTTGGCGCGGTCGTACGCGCGGGCCATCTGACGCTCAGAGATGTCGTACTGAGCGCGCAGACGCTGCTTCTCCAGCAGACGAACCTTGTAGTCCGAGTTCTGCTTGCGGCCACGGCCGTGCTCGCCCGGCGGGTAGGGGCGGGCCTCGAAGTACTTGACGGCCTTCGGGGTCAGCGCAATGCCGAGGGCACGCGACTTCTTGACCTTGGGTCGCTTCTGGTTCACGTGGAACCTACCTCCATGTAAGTTAGGTGAGGCTTACCTTAGCGAGGAGGACGTAATGTCTCGACCACATGGGATCCCCCTGCCCAGTGCGCACCGAAGTTCAGATCCAAACGAAACAGGATCTGCTTTCGGCGACGATAAGCAAGGTCAGCCGCGTCCCAGGGAAGGCGTTCGGCAGCTCACCGGAGCCGAACGCGTACGAACCCTCGTAGAGTCCAACGCCTCAGTATCCCTCACGCTCCCGGGTGCTTATGACCGGGAGGAGCTCGGGACAGGGATGCCGGCCGCTAGGACCGTCACCCCGGACGGGGACGTGATTCTCCTGGTATCAGGGGAATCCGCGGCTGCCAGGGCAGCCGCTCACGCCCAGGACGACGACCTCACCGCCGTGATCGAGATCACGGATGTGGCGCCGGTGTCCGTGCCCCATCGTATCCGAGGCCGCGCCTGGCTCGCCGGGTGGCTCACCCCGGTGCGCGGGGCCGCCGACCGGGCGGCCTGCGCGGCCCTGCTGGCCGAGCGGCATCCGGTCGGAGAGCTCCTCGGCCTGACCGAGTCGCTCGACGCCCCGCCCGCCGGCCGGCCCGCGTGGATGCTGCTGCGCCTGGAGGTCGGCGAGATCTCGGTGGACGACCTGTGGGGCGCCGAGCACGTGGATCCGGAGCTGCTGGCCGGGGCCGAGCCCGACCCGATGGTGGCCCACGAGACGGAGCTCCTCCAGCACCTGGCCTCCTCGCACGGAGACCGGATGGGTGACCTGTGCGCCCTGCTGGGCACCCGGGAGACCGCGGACCTGACGGCGGTCCCCCTCGCGCTGGACCGGCTGGGCCTGCGGGTGCGCTTCACCCGCGGCGCCACCGCCTTCGACGCCCGCTTCGACTTCCCGGAGCCGGTGACGGACGTCTGCGGCCTGCGCCGGGCGATGAGCACGCTGTTCGCCGGCTAGGGGGCCAGGGGCTACGGGCAGGTGCCGAGCATCTCCTGCAGGGCCTGCTTCTCGGGCGGGGTCACGGAGAGCCCGTACTTCGCCTTGATCCCGGTGTACCGCCGCGCGTACTCGCACCAGTAGCCCTTCTGGGGCGGCTTCCACTTGTCCGCGGTCTTGCTGCTCTTCTCGTAGTTCGTCTGCTTGTCCACGGCGAGCAGCACGTCCAGGTCGTTGGCGTACTCCAGGCGCCGCTGCGGGGTCCAGGCGTACGCGCCCCCGCGCCAGGCGGCGCCGAGGGCAACGACGTGGTCGGTCTGGATCTGCGAGGCGCGGCGGTACGTATAGGGGAGCTCCTTCCCCGTGTACGGGTCCTTCAGCACCCCGGACAGCACGACGCAGGGGTTCCTGTCGCCCTCGCGCAGCTCCCGCAGGTCCCTGCGCAGGACGTCGTCGCGGGTGTCGCAGCCGTTGCGGCCGCCGATGGCGTCGGCTCGTCGGACCAGTACTTGCCGAAGTTCTCGCGCTTGTACGTCTCCCAGTTCTTGCCCCACTCGACCCTGAGCCTGCCCAGCTCGGTCTTGGCGGCTGCCGCGGCGGGCGGGAACCCGGCGCTCGCGAGGGGGATCTGGGCGACGAGTGCGGGGGCGCTGGCCTGCGCCCTTTCGCCGTCTCCGTGGTGACACCCACTGAGCAGCAGCACGGCTGCGACAGCGATGAGCGGAGCGGGACGTCCCATGCTCCGGAGCCTAGGCCCGGCTTCCCCGCCCCGCGGGGAAGACACGACGCCGCTGCGCGGGGCCGTCCCCTACCCGCCCTTCCACCCTTCCCTGGGCTCCGCCCAGACCCGCGCCTCAAACGCCGGCGGGGCTGGAATTGCCCTGCGGGCAATCCAGCTCGCCGGACGCTGCGCGCACGTACGGGCGGACGCCGGCCAAATCCAGCCCGGCCGGCGTTTGAGGCCACCTTCAGCCCCGCCGGCGTTTGAGGCGCGGGGGGCCGGGGGCGGCGCCCCCGGGAACGGCGCCGCAGGTCAGGACCCGGCGCCGCGGAGCCGCTCGCGGACCTTCTCCACCACGTCCGCGTAGCGGGCCTCCGCCCCGTACCGGGTCGGTTCGTAGTACCGCTTGCCGTGCACGGCATCCGGCGCGTACTGCTGCGCAGCAATCGCTCCGGGCACGTCGTGCGGGTACACGTACCCCACCGCGTGCCCCAGCTTCGCCGCCCCCTTGTAGTGCCCGTCACGCAAGTGCGCCGGCACGGACCCCGCCAGCCCCGCCCGGACGTCGGCCAGCGCGGCCCCGATCGCCGTCGTCGCGGTGTTCGACTTCGGGGCCAGCGCCAGCGCGATCGTCACGTGCGACAGCGTGAGCGAGGCCTCCGGGAAGCCGATCATCGCCACCGCCTGGGCGGCGGCCACCGCGAGCGGCAGCGCCGTCGGGTCGGCCAGCCCGATGTCCTCGCTCGCCGAGATCATCAGCCGGCGCGCGATGAACCGGGGGTCCTCCCCCGCTTCGATCATGCGCGCCAGATAGTGCAGCGCCGCGTCCACGTCCGAGCCCCGGATCGACTTGATCAGCGCGCTCGCCACGTCGTAGTGCTGGTCGCCGTCCCGGTCGTACTTCACCGCGGCCCGGTCGACGGCCTCCTCCACCGTCTGGAGGGTGATCTCCGGCTCGCCCTTGGCGATCGCCGAGCCGGCGCCCGCTTCCAGAGCCGTCAGCGCGCGCCGCGCGTCTCCGCCGGCGATCCGCAGCAGGTGCGCCTCCGCGTCCGCGGGCAGGGTGACCGCGCCGCCGAGGCCCCGCTCCTCCGTCAGCGCCCGGTGCATCAGGGCGCTCAGGTCCTCGTCCGTCAGCGGTTCCAGCGTCAGGAGCAGCGAGCGGGACAGCAGCGGGGAGATGATCGAGAAGTACGGGTTCTCCGTGGTCGCGGCGATCAGCGTGACCCAGCGGTTCTCCACGGCCGGCAGCAGCGAGTCCTGCTGCGCCTTGCTGAAGCGGTGGATCTCGTCGAGGAAGAGGACGGTGTCCTTGCCGTACCCGCCGGCCGCCCGCTTGGCGCCCTCGATGACGGCCCGTACTTCCTTCACACCGGCGGTGATCGCGGACAGCTCGACGAACCGCTTCTTCGTCGCCTGGCTCACCACGTACGCGAGCGTGGTCTTCCCGATGCCCGGCGGGCCCCAGAGGATCACCGAGGAGGCACCGGCGGGACCGCCCGCCCCGTCCCCGACGAGCCGCCGCAGCGGGGAGCCGGGCTTCAGCAGGTGCTGCTGGCCGACGACCTCGTCCAGGGTGCGCGGGCGCATCCGGACGGCGAGCGGAGAACTGGAGGGGTCCTTCGCCTGGCGGTCTTCGGCGGCGGCGGTGAAGAGATCTGGTTCCACACCGGAAGCCTATGCGAGGCCACCGACAGGCCCGGCCGTCACCTCGGCCGGGCTCAGGAGGTCCAGAAGTCCCACCAGCGGGTCAGGATCAGCATCCCGATGATCCCGATGTGCAGGACGGGCAGCACCCAGGTGAACTCGTCGAAGAGGGCGCGCAGCCAGCCGGGGGCCGGCAGCAGGCGGCCCCGGACGTTGTGCGAGGTGACGTACCAGAACATGACGATGGTGGCGACCCAGGCCAGGCAGCACCACAGGCACAGGGAGTTGATCGTGTAGAGCGACTGGTACATCAGCCAGGTGCAGAAGCCGACGCCGAAGAGCATCCCGGCGTTCAGGGTGAGCCAGTACCAGCGCGGGAAGCGCGCCCGGGCGAGCAGGCTCATGCCGACGCAGACGACCATGCCGTAGGCGACCAGCCCCAGCATCGGGTTCGGGAAGCCGAAGACCGACGCCTGGTCGCTCTTCATGATGTTGCCGCAGGAGACGATCGGGTTGAGGCTGCAGCCCGGAACGAAGTCCGGGTCCTCGAGCAGCTTGAACTTGTCGATCGTGATGACCCAGGCGGCGAGCAGTCCCGCGGCTCCCGTGATCACCAGCAGCAGGGCGAGCGCCCGGCTGCCGCCGACGGCCGTCCGCGGCTCGGCGGTGTCCGTATCGGTCCCTCGTGTCGTCATCCGGCCCGCTCCACATCTGCAAGGTCAACAAGCACCGGCCATTGTGCCGTACCCGGCCGGACCGTCCACTCTCCACTGTCCATCGTTCGACGGACAGGAGGAGGTACGCACGGGGGGACCGGTGGGCGGGCTTCCGCCACACCATGGGAAACATGACACAGAACGCGGTGGAAGTACGGGGGCTCCGCAAGCAGTACGGCGAAGTCACCGCGGTGGACGGACTGGACCTGACGATCCGGCAGGGCGAGGTCTTCGGCCTCCTGGGGCCCAACGGCGCCGGCAAGAGCACGACGGTGGAAATACTCCAGGGGCACCGGGAGCGGGACGGCGGCGAGGTGCTCGTCCTCGGCGCGGACCCCGCGACCGCCGGCCGGGCCTGGCGCTCGCGCGTCGGCATCGTCTGGCAGGACGAGTCGGCGCCCGCCGAACTGACGGTACGGGAGACGGTCGAGCACTTCGCCCGCTACTACCCGGCCCCGCGCGACCCGGCCGAGGTGATCGCGCTGGTCGGCCTGGAGGACAAGCGCGGGCACCGGCTCAAGACCCTCTCCGGCGGGCAGCGGCGCCGCCTCGACGTGGCGCTCGGGGTCATCGGCGACCCCGAGCTGCTGCTCCTGGACGAGCCGACGACCGGCTTCGACCCGGCGGCCCGGCGGCAGTTCTGGGACCTGATCCGGCTGCTGTCCGAGTCGGGCACCACCATCGTGCTCACCACCCACTACCTGGAGGAGGCCGAGGCGCTCGCCGACCGGCTCGCGGTCATCGCCCGCGGCAAGGTCGTGGCCGAGGGCGAACCGGCCGCACTGCGCGCCCGCCTCGGGACCGGCGCCACCGTCGAGTGGACCGACCGGGACGGCAGCCCGCGCAGCACCTCCACCGACACGCCCACCCGTACGGTCGCCGAACTGGCGGCCCGCTTCGACGGGGAGGTCCCGGACCTGAGGATCACCCGCCCCACCCTGGAGGACGTGTACCTGCGCCTCACGGGCCAGCTCGACCGGAACACGACGCGACTGGAGGAGTCCCGATGAGCACGGAGACGGGTACGGGTACGGGTACCGGTACGGGCAAGGCCATGGGCACGCGTACGGGGACGGGCGCGGGCGGGGCCGGGGCGCTGCCCGGCGCCTGGTCCCTCGGTGTGAGCCGCGGGGCGCTGGAGATCAGGCAGTTCGTCCGCCAGCGCGACGCGGTGATCTTCACCTTCGCCTTCCCCATCGTCTTCCTCGCGCTCTTCGCCTCGATCTTCAGCGAAGGCATGGAGGGCAGCGGGGTCACCGCCTCCCAGATGTACGCGGCCGGCATGGTCGCCGCCGGCATCATGTCCACCAGCTTCCAGTCCCTCGGCATCTCCATCGCCGTCGAACGCGACGAGAAGGTGCTGCGCCGGCTGCGCGGAACCCCGATGCCTCCGGCGGCGTACTTCCTCGGCAAGGTGTGGATGGTGCTGGCCACCGGCCTCGCCGAGACCGCGATCCTGCTGCTGGTCGGCTCCACCCTGTTCGACCTCGATCTGCCGACGTCCGCCTCGAAGTGGCTGACGTTCGCCTGGATCTTCGTCCTGGGCCTGGCCGGCTGCGCCCTGCTCGGCATCGCGATCAGCAGCCTGCCCAAGTCCGGCAAGAGCGCCAGCTCGGTCGTGGTCCTGCCGTTCCTGATCCTGCAGTTCATCTCCGGGGTGTTCATCCCGGTCCACCAGATCCCCGACTGGCTGCTGAACATCGGGGCGCTGTTCCCGCTCAAGTGGATGTGCCAGGGACTGCGCGGGGTGTTCCTTCCCGAGTCGGCGGCCGTTTTCGAACAGGCCGGTGCCTGGGAGTATGGGCGGGTCGCCCTGGTCCTGGGCGCGTGGGTGCTCGGGGGGCTGGTGCTGTGTCTGCTGACCTTCAAGTGGAAGAACCGGCGCGACGGCTGAGCGCCTTCGCCGAGGCGGCCGGTGCGCGCGAGTCCCACGTCTGGGACCGCGCGTTCGGCCCGTGGGACCTCTACTTCGGCGTGGTGTGGATCGCGACGGCGGCCTTCGTCCTCGGCGCGGACTCCCCCGGGCCGGCGTACCGGATCACCGCCGTCGCCCTGCTCGTCCTCCTGGTCCCCTGCTACCTCGGCGCCGGACGCCGGCTGCTCCTGCTGGCGCCGGGCGCCGCACCCCGGCGCTCCGCCCGCTACGTGGGCGTGGCGCTGGCCCTCTTCCTGCCCGCCGCCTCCCTGGCCGGCGAGGCCCGGCTGATCACCTTCGCCCTCGCCCCGCAGTGCTTCATGCTGCTGCCCCTGCGGCGCGCGGTCGGCGCGGTGGGCCTGCTGTGCCTGCTGCCGGTGGCGGGCTGGGCGCTGGTGTGGCGGCCGGAGGCGCACTCCGTCATCGCGAGCGGGCTCGGCGCGCTCGTCACCTTCCTCTTCTCCGCCTTCTTCGGTGCCTGGATCGTCCGGATCATCGAGCAGAGCGGCCACCGGGCCTCCCTCATCGCGGAACTCGACGCCAGCCGGGAGGAGGTGGCCCGGCTCTCCGCCGAACGCGGAGCCCACGCCGAAAGGGAACGCATGTCCCGCGAGATCCACGACACCCTCGCCCAGGGCTTCACCAGTCTGCTCATGCTCGTACAGGCCGTGCAGTCGGAGCTGGACACCGACCCGGAGCGGGCCAGGCACCATCTGGAGCTGATGGCCGTCACCGCCCGACAGAACCTGGCCGAGGCCCGCGCCCTGGTCGCGGGCGGCGCGCCCGCCGACCTCGACGGCGGTTCGCTGCCCGACGCGGTACGACGGCTCGCGGCCCGGCACGATCCGCCGGCGGCCGTCTCGGTGACCGGGGAGGTCCGACCGCTGACCGCGGTCCTGGAGGTGGTGGCCCTGCGGTCCTGCCAGGAGTCCCTGTCGAACGCGGCCAAGCACGCCGGGCCGCAGGCGCGTTGCGCGGTGTCCCTCACCTACGGCGCCTGCGAGCTGACCCTCACCGTCCGGGACACCGGGCGGGGCTTCGACCCGGCGGCCCCCGCACCGGGCTACGGACTGCGGGGGCTGTTCGCCCGCGCGGCCGAGGTGGGCGGCACGGCGGCGGTCGACAGCGCCGCCTCGGCCGGTACCACCATCACCGTCACCCTTCCGATCCGCTGATCCGCTGATCCACTGATCCGCTGAGGAGCCGTACGACATGATCCGCATCCTGCTGGCCGACGACCACCCGGTGGTACGGGAGGGGCTGCGCGGCATGCTCGGCGCCGAACCGGACCTGGAGGTCGTCGCGGAGGCCTCGAACGGCCCGGAGGCGGAGGCGCTGGCCGCGCGGCTGGCCCCCGGAGGCGGCCTGGACCTGATCCTGATGGACCTACGGATGCCGGGCGGCGACGGGGTCGAATCGATCGCCCGCATCACCGCGGCCCAGCTGCCGGTACGGGTGGTGGTGCTCACCACGTACGAGGAGGACCGGGACATCCTGCGCGCGGTGGAGGCCGGAGCTGCGGGCTACCTGCTGAAGGACATGGCGCGGGCGGAGCTGGCCGCCGCGATCCGGGCGGCCGTGCGCGGCGAGACGGTCCTCGCCCCGACGGTGGCTGGCCGACTGGTGGACCGGCTCCGCAGCCGCCCCTCGCTGCCGCGGCTCTCGGAGCGCGAGGTCGCGGTCCTGCGCCTGGTCGCCGAGGGCGCGACCAATGCCGAGATCGGCCGTCGGCTGTTCGTGGCGGAGTCCACGGTCAAGACGCACATGCTGCGGATCTTCGGGAAGCTGGAGGTCGCGGACCGCACGGCGGCGGTGACGACGGCCATGCGGCACGGCTTGCTGTGACCGCGGGCGCTGCGCGCGCCTTCCCCCACCCCGCCCCTTCCCGAAACCGGGCTCCGCCCGGACCCGTACGTGCGCTCCGCGCACGTGTCCTCAAACGCCGGACGGGCTGAAAATCCAGCCTCGCCGGCGTTTGAGGCGCGGGGGTCTGGGGGCGGAGCCCCCAGGAAACGGCGAAAGGGCGGGGCGGGGAGAGCTCCGCGCAGCGGCACCCACCCCACCCCGCCCATCGGCGGGACCGGTCAGGCCAGGCGGGCCTGGACGGTGGCGACCACGTCGGCCAGGGCCACCGGGGTCTGCTCCCCGGACTGCATGTCCTTCAGCTGGACCACGCCCTCCTCCAGGTCACGGTCCCCCGCCACCACCGCGAAGCGGGCCCCGCTCCGGTTCGCGTCCTTCATCGCACCCTTGAGGCCCTTGCCCCCGTAGGAGATGTCCGCGGCCACACCGGCCCGCCGCAGCTCGGTCACCAGACCGAACAGCACCGGCTTCGCCGCGCCGAGCGCCACCGCGAAGACGGAGGTCGCGGACGGAATGTCCAGTTCGACGCCCTCCGCTTCGAGCGCCAGCACCGTACGGTCCACGCCCAGCGCCCAGCCCACCGAAGGCAGCGCCGGCCCGCCGATCATCTCGGAGAGGCCGTCGTAGCGGCCGCCGCCGCCGACTGCGGACTGCGATCCCAGACCGTCGTGGACGAACTCGAAGGTGGTGCGGGTGTAGTAGTCCAGGCCGCGCACGAGCTTCTCGTCGTCCTCGAAGGCGACGCCGGCCGCCGTCACCAGCGCCCGCACCTCCTCGTGGTACGCCTTGCAGGCGTCGCAGAGGTAGTCGCGCAGCATCGGGGCGCCGACGAGCTGCTTCTGCACGTCAGCCCGCTTGTCGTCGAGCACGCGCAGCGGGTTGATCTCGGCCCGGCGCACGGTCTCCGCGTCGAGGTCGAGCCCGCGCAGGAAGTCCTGGAGGGCCTCCCGGTACACCGGGCGGCACTCCTTGTCGCCGAGCGAGTTCAGCAGGATGCGGAAGTTGCGCAGGCCCAGCGAGCGGTACGCCTGGTCGGCCAGGATGATCAGCTCGGCGTCCAGCGCCGGGTCCTCGGCTCCGATCGCCTCGGCGCCGACCTGGGAGAAGTGGCGGTAGCGGCCCGCCTGCGCCCGCTCGTAGCGGTAGTAGGAGCCGGAGTACCAGAGCTTGACGGGCAGGCCGCCGAGCTTGTGCAGGTTGCCCTGCAGGGCGGCTCGGAGCACGGAGGCGGTGCCCTCGGGGCGCAGGGCGAGCTGGTCCCCGCCCTTCGTGGTGAGGGTGTACATCTCCTTGCTGACGATGTCGGTGGACTCGCCGACGCCGCGCGAGAACAGCTCGACGTTCTCGAAGCCGGGGGTCTCGACATACCCGTAGCCGGAGTTCTTCAGGGGCGCGGAGATCGCCTCGCGCACCGCCAGAAAGGTGGCGGAGCGGGGCGGCAGCAGGTCGTACGTGCCCTTGGGGGCCTGAAAAGTACTCACGAAACTCTCGTCACATTCCTCGTCGTGGAGACGTGAGGCCGTCTCCCAGGCCGGCGGCCACCTGCCGCAGGTACGGGTTGGTGGCTCGCTCACGGCCAATGGTCGTGTGCTCGTTGTGTCCGGGCAGCACCACGGTCGAATCGTCGAGCGGCAGGCACACGCGGGCCAGCGATTCGAGGATGTCGGCGTGGCTGCCGCCGGGGAGGTCGGTACGCCCGATGGAGCCGGCGAAGAGCAGGTCGCCCGAGAACAGCAGCGGCGGGATGTCCGCCGCCGCGGGCATCCCGAAGGTCACCGACCCCCCGGTATGGCCGGGGGCGTGCGACACGGTGAGCTCCATCCCGGCGAGGGCGAGCCGCGCGCCGTCGGTCAGCTCCCTGACGTCGGAGGGCTCCCCCACCGTGAGCTCGCCCATGAGCTGGGCTCCGAGGGAACGGCCGAGGGCCTTCTCCGGGTCGCTCATCATGAAGCGGTCTTCGGGGTGGATCCAGGCCGGTACGTCGTGTGCTCCGCACACCGGGACCACCGAGGCCACATGATCGATGTGGCCATGGGTGAGGACGACCGCGACGGGCTTGAGCCGATGCTTCTTCAACGTCTCTTCGACACCCTGGGTGGCCTGGTGGCCCGGGTCGATGATGACGCACTCCTCACCGGCGGCGGGGGCGACCACGTAACAGTTGGTCCCCCAGGCCCCGGCGGGGAATCCGGCAATCAGCACGTTCGTCCTCAATCGTCGTCCGGCGGGAGGCTGCAGATCGGAATGCTGCTGCTCAGAGGGTACCGGCGCCGCTCATTACACAGCGAACCCATATACGGTACGGCCTAACCCAGCCCGGACAGTGGTACCAGATACGCACAAGGAGACGACCCGGTGGTCACGAGCGATCAGCGGCGGCGCCAGCTCGCCAGGGAAAAGTACGAACGCCAGCAGCAGCGGCGTGCCGAGGCGCGGCAGAAGTCGCGCAAGCGGCTCGCCGTGATCGGCGCGGCGGTGGCCGTGGTCGTCGCCGCGCTGGTCGGCCTGGTGGCCGGCGGCGTGTTCGACAAGGACAAGAAGGACGAGGCGGCCGACCCGGCCGCCACCCCCTCGGCCTCGCCCACCCCGAAGCAGTCCCCCTCCCCGGCGATGGCGATCGACGCCAAGGCGAAGTACACCTTCGACCTGAAGACCAGCGCGGGCGACGTCAAGTTCGAGATGGACGCGGCGAAGACCCCGCAGACGGTCAACTCGTTCAAGTCGCTCGCCGACAAGAACTTCTTCGACAACACCAAGTGCCACCGCCTGACGACGGGCGGGATCTTCGTGCTCCAGTGCGGTGACCCGCAGGGCACCGGCATGGGCGGCCCCGGCTACACCATCGCCGACGAGAACCTCGACTCGCTGGGCAAGCCCAACGCGACGGGCCAGGTCGTCTACCCGGCCGGCACGGTGGCGATGGCCAACACCGGCCAGCCCGGCTCGGGCGGCAGCCAGTTCTTCCTGGTCTACAAGGACAGCCCGCTCGCCCCCTCGTACACGCCCTTCGGCAAGATCGACGCGGCCGGTCTGAAGGTGCTCGAAGAGGTGGCCAAGGCCGGTACGGCCGACGGCGGCCAGGACGGGGCCCCCAAGACCCCCGTGACCATCGAGAAGGGCACCGTCACCCAGAACTGACCGGGACCGGGCGCCCCGGGCCCCGGCTGTCTCCTCGATTTCCTCGACGGCACTCCGGTACGGCGATATTCCGTCGTGCTGGATGCGGACAGCCGGCCCGGCGGTCGCCTATGTTGGCGTGGTGGAGGGCGGGCGCGGCCCGCCCCAGGAAACTGTGGACGATGCCCAGGGGGTGAACCCCTCGCAAGGCATCAGGTGGAGGAGGCGCTGTGAGCAGCGACCCGTGGGGCCGAGTCGACGAGACCGGCACCGTGTACGTGCGTACTGCCGATGGCGAGAAGGTCGTCGGCTCGTGGCAGGCCGGCACCCCGGAGGAGGCCCTGGCCTACTTCGAGCGCAAGTACGAGGGCCTGGTGGTCGAGATCGGCCTCCTCGAACGACGGGTGCGGACCACCGATCTGGCCGCCAAGGACGCTCAGACGGCCATCGAGCACCTGCGCACGCAGGTGGACGAGCACCACGCCGTCGGCGACCTCGACGCCCTGCGCATCCGGCTGGACAAGCTGGTGTCGACCGTCGACTCGCGCCGCGAGGAGCGCAAGGTCCAGAAGGCCAAGCAGACGGACGAGGCCCGTACGGCCAAGGACGCGCTGGTGGCCGAGGCCGAGGAGCTGGCGCAGAGCGACCAGTGGCGCAGCGCCGGCGAGCGGCTGCGGGCCCTGGTGGACATCTGGAAGGGTCTGCCCCGCCTCGACCGCAAGTCGGACGACGAGCTGTGGCACCGCTTCTCGCACGCCCGCTCCGCCTTCTCCAAGCGCCGCAAGGCCCACTTCGCCTCGCTGGACGCGCAGCGCGAGGACGCCCGCAAGGTCAAGGAGAAGCTGGTCGCGGAGGCCGAGTCGCTGTCGAAGTCGACCGACTGGGGTCCGACGGCCGCGCGCTACCGCGAGCTGATGGAGAACTGGAAGGCCGCGGGCCGCGCGCAGCGCGAGTCCGAGGACGACCTGTGGAACCGTTTCCGCGGCGCCCAGGACGTGTTCTTCGCGGCGCGCAGCGAGGTCTTCGCGGAGCGCGACGCCGAGCAGGTGGAGAACCTGAAGCTGAAGGAGGAGCTGGCCGACGAGGCCGAGAAGCTCGTCCCGATCGCGGACCTGAAGGCGGCCCGTGCCGCGTTCCGCTCCCTGAACGAGCGCTGGGAGGCCATCGGCCACGTACCGCGGGACGCGCGTCCCAAGGTCGAGGGCCGGATGCACACCATCGAGCGGGCCATCCAGGAGGCCGAGGAAGGCGAGTGGCGCCGTACGAACCCGGAGGCGCGGGCCCGTGCGGCCGGTCTGACGGGTCAGCTGCAGGCTGCGGTCGACAAGCTGCGCGGCCAGATCGACGCGGCGCGCGCGCAGGGCAACAACTCCAAGGCCGACAAGCTGTCCCGGGAGCTGGAGGGCCGTCAGGCTCTGCTGGACCAGGCGCTGAAGGGCCTGGAGGAGTTCGGCGGCTGATGCCCCGGACGCCCGGCACGTGAAAGGGCCCCGGTACGCACTGCGTACCGGGGCCCTTTCACGTGTGCAGTACTACGGCCGGCGGGCCGAGGTCACGCGGTAGACGTCGTAGACGCCCTCGACGCCCCGTACGGCCTTCAGGACGTGGCCCAGGTGCTTCGGGTCGCCCATCTCGAAGGTGAACCGGGAGGTGGCCACCCGGTCGCGGGAGGTCTGCACGGCCGCCGACAGGATGTTCACGTGCTGGTCCGACAGGACCCTGGTGACGTCCGAGAGCAGCCGGGACCGGTCCAGTGCCTCGACCTGGATGGCGACCAGGAAGACGGAGGACTGGGTGGGCGCCCACTCGACCTCCAGCATCCGCTCGGGCTGCTGCGAGAGGGAGTCCACGTTGACGCAGTCGGCACGGTGGACCGATACGCCACTGCCGCGGGTGACGAACCCGATGATGGGGTCGCCCGGCACCGGGGTGCAGCAGCGGGCCAGCTTGACCCACACGTCCTCGACGCCCTTGACCACCACACCGGGGTCGGCCTTGCCGCGGCGCGAGCTGCGGCCGCGGGCCGGCGGGATGGTGTCCTCGATGTCCTCGTTGGCCGCGTCCTCGCCGCCGAGGGCCTGGACCAGCTTCTGGACCACGTTCTGCGCGGTGACGTGGCCCTCGCCGATCGCCGCGTAGAGCGAGGAGATGTCGGGGTAGCGCATCTCGTGCGCGAGGGTGACGAGGGAGTCCCCGGTCAGGATGCGCTGGATCGGCAGGTTCTGCTTGCGCATGGCCCGCGCGATGGCGTCCTTGCCGTGTTCGATCGCCTCGTCGCGGCGCTCCTTGGAGAACCAGGCGCGGATCTTGTTGCGGGCCCGGGGGGACTTGACGAAGCCCAGCCAGTCGCGGGACGGGCCGGCGCCCTCGGCCTTGGAGGTGAAGACCTCGACCAGGTCGCCGTTGTCGAGGGTCGATTCGAGCGGTACGAGCCGCCCGTTGACCCGCGCTCCTATGGTCCGGTGGCCGACCTCGGTGTGGACGGCGTACGCGAAGTCGACGGGGGTGGCGCCGGCCGGCAGGGCGATGACGTCGCCCTTGGGCGTGAAGACGAAGACCTCGTTGCGCGAGAGGTCGAAGCGCAGCGAGTCGAGGAACTCGCTCGGGTCCTCGGTCTCCTTCTGCCAGTCCAGCAGCTGGCGCAGCCACGCCATGTCGTTGACGGTGTCGTGGCCCGCGCTGCCCTTGGCCGCCTGCGGCACGTCGGTGCGTACCTTCGAGGTGCCGGCGACGGTCTGCTGCTTGTACTTCCAGTGCGCGGCGATGCCGTACTCGGCACGGCGGTGCATGTCGAAGGTACGGATCTGGAGCTCCACGGGCTTGCCGCTGGGGCCGATGACCGTCGTGTGGAGCGACTGGTACATGTTGAACTTCGGCATCGCGATGTAGTCCTTGAACCGGCCGGGGACCGGGTTCCATCGCGCGTGCACGGTGCCGAGGGCGGCGTAGCAGTCCCGGACGGTGTCGACGAGGACCCGGATGCCGACCAGGTCGTAGATCTCGGCGAAGTCGCGGCCGCGCACGATCATCTTCTGGTAGACGCTGTAGTAGTGCTTGGGGCGCCCGGTGACGGTGGCCTTGATGCGGGCGGCCCGGAGGTCTGCCTGCACCTCGTCGGTGACGACGGTGAGGTACTCGTCGCGCTTGGGTGCCCTTTCGGCCACCAGCCGCACGATCTCGTCGTACATCTTGGGGTAGAGGATCGCGAAGGCGAGGTCCTCCAGCTCCCACTTGATGGTGTTCATGCCGAGCCGGTGCGCCAGCGGGGCGTAGATCTCAAGGGTCTCGCGGGCCTTCTTCTCCTGCTTCTCCCGCTTGAGATAGCGCATGGTGCGCATGTTGTGCAGCCGGTCGGCGAGCTTGATGACCAGGACCCGGGGGTCCTTGGCCATGGCCACGACCATCTTGCGGACGGTCTCGGCCTGGGCGGCCTCGCCGAACTTGACGCGGTCGAGCTTGGTGACTCCGTCGACGAGCAGGGTCACCGCGTCGCCGAAGTCGCGCCGCAGGTCCTCCAGCCCGTACTCGGTGTCCTCCACGGTGTCGTGGAGGAGCCCCGCCATCAGCGTCGCCGGGTCCATGCCCAGCTCGGCGAGGATCGTGGTCACCGCGAGCGGGTGGGTGATGTACGGGTCGCCGCTCTTGCGCTTCTGGCCCCGGTGCCAGCGCTCGGCGACCTGGTACGCCTGCTCGATCTGGCGCAGCGTGGTCGTCTCGATCTTCGGGTCGTTGCTGCGGACTATGCGGAGCAACGGTTCCAGGACCGGGTTGTACGGGTTGGAACGCTGACCGCCGAGGCGGGCCAGCCGGGCGCGCACCCGATTGGAGGACCCGGCCGACTTCGCGGGCGCGGGCTTGACCGGCGGGGCCGGCGGAGCCGGCGGCTGGGGCGTGGCGGCGGCCGCCGCGGCCGGCTGCTGGGCCTCCGGGTCGGGCTGCGCGGCGGAGATTGGCTGGACCTCGTCTGGCAAGAGCGCTCCTCAGCGGATCCGGTGCCCGTGTCCGGTCCGGATAACCCATCGTAGCGAGGGTTCCGCCACCCCGTTCCCCGAGTCCACCCCGATCCGTACCGCACCCGGCCCTATCCAGCCCGTCCGGCGTTTGAGGACCGGGGTCCGGGGCGGAGCCCCGGGGAACGGGCGAAGGGCGGGTAGGGGACAGACTCCCGCTCAGCGGCCCGCACACGCCGAAGCGGGCGTGCTCCGGGACTTCCCGGTGCACGCCCGCTTCACAGTCAGCGTCGTCAGACGACGATCAGCGCGTCCAGCGGAGCCCCCGCAAGGGCACCGGCCAGCCGCTCACGGCCCGGCAGGAACGAGAGTTCCATCAGGACCGCGACCCCGGCGACCTCCGCCCCGGCCCGCCGGATCAGCTCCAGCGAGGCGGCCGCGGTGCCACCGGTGGCCAGCACGTCGTCGATGACCATGACCCGGTCGTCGGCGCACAGCGCCTCCGCGTGGATCTCGATCTCCGCCGACCCGTACTCCAGGTCGTAGGACTGCAGGAGCGTCGCCCCGGGCAGCTTCCCGGCCTTGCGGACCGGCACGAAGCCGATGCCCGCCTGCACGGCCACCGGAGCCGCCAGGATGAATCCCCGCGCCTCCAGCCCGACGATCTTCGTCGCTCCGTACTGCCCGGCCAGGGCCACCAGCGCGTCCGTGAGGGCGCCGAACGCCTTCGGGTCGGCCAGCAGCGGGGTGATGTCCTTGAACATCACGCCCGGCTTCGGGTAGTCCGCCACGTCCGTGATCCGGCTGAGCAGCAGGTCCCGTACGCCGGAGGTCAGCTCCGCGGTCACCGGCGCCGTCCCGAGCGGCCCTGCGCCACTACCTCGGGCGCGCCTTCGGTCCCGTCCTCGGGCGATTCGCCCCTGGCCTCGGCCGACGCCCGCTTCGCGAGCACCCGCTTCTTCAGGGCCTTCATCGCCGGCTCGCGCTCCTTCAGGTCCACGACCAGCGGAGTCGCGATGAAGATCGACGAGTAGGCACCGGCCGCGAGGCCGACGAACAGCGACAGCGAGATGTCGTTGAGCATGCCGGCGTCGAGGATGCCGCCACCGATGAAGAGCAGCGCCCCGACCGGGAGCAGTGCCACGACGGTGGTGTTGATCGAGCGGACCAGGGTGCCGTTGATGCTGCGGTTGGCGACCTCGCTGTACGTCCAGCGGGTCTGCTTGGTGATGTCCTTCGAGCCCTCCTTGAGACCGTCGAAGACGACGACGGTGTCGTAGAGGGAGTAACCGAGGATGGTCAGCAGACCGATGACCGTACCCGGGGTGACCTCGAAGCCGACGAGCGCGTACACGCCGACGGTGATCGTGAGGTCGTGGATCAGCGCGATCAGCGCCGCGACCGCCATCCGCCACTCGAAGGCGATGGCCAGGTAGATCACCACGAGGACCATGAAGACGCCGAGGCCCGTCCAGGCCTTGTTGGCGATCTGCTCGCCCCAGCTGGGGCCGACCAGGTCCGCGTTGATGTCGGCCGCGTCGACCTTGAGGTCGGTGGCGAGCTTGGCCTTCACGTCGGCCGCGGCGGCGGTGTCCAGTTCCGAGATCTGGATGCGCAGACCGCCGGTGCCGAGCTTCTGGACGATCGCGTCGTGACCGGAGGCCTTCTCCGCGTCCTCGCGGGCCTGGGTCTCCGTGACGGAGGTCTTCGGGGTGGTGAAGACGGCACCGCCCTTGAACTCGATGCCCATGTTCAGGCCCGAGACGGCCACGGCCACGATCGCCGTGATGGTGATCAGGATGGAAACGCCGTACCAGACGAAGCGCTTGCCGACGAAGTCGTAGCCGACCTCACCCCGGTACAGCTTGGCGCCGAGATCTCCGAGCTTCGACATCTCTCACGCCTCCTTTGCGTCGACGGGAACGGAGACGGTCGCGGCGGCCGCGTCGGAGCCGGTACGACGCGAGCGTCGCAGCGGCGGCTTCGCGCCCAGTCGCTTCGGGTCCAGCCCGGACCACGGGTGACCGCTGGCGAAGAAGTCCGTCCGGGCCAGCAGCGTCATGACGGGCTTGGTGAAGAGGAACACCACGACCACGTCGAGCAGGGTGGTCAGACCGAGGGTGAAGGCGAAGCCCTGCACCTTGCCGACGGTGACGATGAACAGCACCGCGGCGGCCAGGAACGACACGAAGTCGGAGACCAGGATGGTGCGACGGGCACGCGGCCAGGCGCGCTCGACGGCCGGACGCAGGGTGCGGCCCTCGCGGATCTCGTCCCGGATGCGTTCGAAGTACACGATGAACGAGTCCGCGGTGATGCCGATCGCGACGATCGCACCACAGACGGCCGGCAGGTTCAGCGCGAAGCCGATGCCCTTACCGAGCAGCACCATGATCGTGTAGGTGAGGATGCCCGAGACGATGAGGCTGATGATGGCGACGAACGCCAGGCCCCGGTAGTACGCCAGCAGGTAGATCACCACGAGGGCGAGGCCGATGGCACCGGCGATGAGGCCGGCCTTCAGCTGCTCGCTGCCGAGCGCGGCGGTGACGGTGGTGACGCTGTCCTCCTGGAAGGACAGCGGCAGGGCGCCGTACGAGAGCATGTTGCCCAGGTCCTGCGCGGACTGCTGGGTGAAGCCGCCGGAGATCTCCGCGTTGCCACCGGTCAGCGCCTGGCTGACGGACGGGTCGGAGATGACCTCGCCGTCGAGCACGATGGCGAACTGGTTCTGCGGGCTCTGCTTGGCCGCCAGCTCACCGGTGATCTTGGCGAACTTGTCGGCGCCCCTGTCGGTGAACTGCATCGTGACGATCCACATGCCACGCTGCGTGTCGATGATGCCCTTGGCATCCTTCACGTCCTGGCCGTTGACCTGCGCCGGGCCGAGCACCCACTTGAACCAGACGCCGTCGCGCTTGCCGCAGGCGAGCGTCGGGTCCTCGGGCTTGACGTTCTTGCTGACGGCGGTGCGCTGCGCCTCGTTGCTGCAGTCCAGCGCGGCGAACTTCGCCTGCAGGTCCGCGGCTGCGGCCTGGTCGGCGGTCGGCGCGGACGGCGACGTGGACGGGGCGGCCTTGTCGTCTGCCTTCTTCGACCCGCTCGCCGAGGGCGAGGGGGAGGGTGCGTTCGGGGCCTTGAGGGCCTCACTGACCGCACGGCCCTGGGAAGTGGCGCTGGACGACGGGGTGGGCGCACTGGCAGACGGCTTGCCGGAGCCGCTCGGGGCGGCGCTCGGAGAGCCGCTCGGGGAGCCGCTCGGCTTGGCCTCGGGGGCTGCCGGGGCACCCTCCGCCGTGGCGAGCACGGGGCGGAAGTACAGCTGGGCGGTGGTACCGACCTGGTCGCGCGCCTGCTGCTCGTTCGTCCCCTTGGGGATGTTCACGATGATGTGGTCGCGGCCCTGGGTCTGGACCTCGGCCTCCGACACGCCGAGACCGTTGACGCGGCGCTCGATGATGCCGACCGCCGTGTTCATGTTGGTCTCGTTGATCGCGTCCGGCTTGCCGGGCTCGCTCTTGGCCTTGAGCGTGATGCTCGTACCGCCGGCGAGGTCGATGCCGAGTCGCGGCGTCGTCTGCTTCGTGAGGAACATCCCCGCGGTGAGCGCCACCATCGCGATCAGGATGATGGCCAGGGCACGCCCCGGCCTCCCCTGAGCCCCCGTGGGCCGCCGGCCCTTCTTCGGTGCTGCCACCTTGTCGTATCTCCCTGTCCAACCGTCCCGCGCCGGGTCAGCGCGTGGACGGCCACGAAATGTGTGTGGGGACCCCTGCCCCCCGCAGAAGGGTCACTGGCGGGGGCCGCCGGGGCTGCCGGTCAGGCGCCCCACACGGTCCCCGGCCCAGCGCTACTTCGCGCCGGCCTCGCCGTCGGTCTTGCCGTCCTTGGGCTCGTCGCCCTTGGGCTCCTCCGCCGCGGGCTCGTCGGCCTTGGGCTCGTCCTTCTTGCCCAGGTCGAGCTTGGGGGCCTCGTCCTCGGTCAGGGAGGACGCGTCGTCCGGGACGACCGGCGTGTCGATCGTCAGATCATCGGTGATGCCGTGGACGATGCGGTTGTACTCCTCGTCCTCCAGCACGGCGCCGATGGCGTTCTTCGCGTAGATCGCGTGGACGCCGGGGGCCACCTCGAGCGTGACGGTGTCTTCGCCGATTTCCTTCACCGTGGCGTACATGCCGCCGATGGTGCGGACGCCGGTGCCGGCGGTCAGCTGGTCTCGCATCTGCACGGCCTGCTGCTGCTTCTTCTTCTGGCTGCGGGTCAGCAGGAACATCGCCCCGATGATCAGCACGAACGGAAGGAGGGACATGATACTCATGGGACGCAGGTCCTTCGCATCGACCGCACGAGCGCGCGGCCTTTGTACGGGGGGTGGGTACGCCGACCGTAAGGGTCGGCATCGGCGGAGTCTAGGCGAGTCCGCACCGATGGAACAACGCCCAGCATGTCACCGCAGTTCCTGAGGGGGCGAACCTCCGCGCCGTCAGGTCCCGAAGAGGCCCTGTTGTCCGCTTGGTCCGTTCCCGCCCTGCTGTGGCGGAACAAGTCCCAGGTGAGCCCATGCGGCCGGGGTCGCGACCCGTCCCCGCGGGGTCCTGGCCAGGAGCCCCTCCCTGACGAGGAACGGCTCGGCCACTTCCTCCACGGTCTCCCGCTCCTCGCCGACGGCGACGGCGAGCGTCGACAGGCCGACGGGTCCCCCGCCGAAGAGCTTCAGGAGCGCCTCCAGGACGGCCCGGTCCAGCCGGTCGAGCCCGCGCTCGTCGACCTCGTAGACCTTCAGGGCGGTGCCGGCGACCTCGCGGTTGATCACGCCGTCGGCCCTGACCTGGGCGTAGTCGCGGACGCGGCGCAGCAGCCGGTTGGCGATACGGGGAGTTCCGCGCGAGCGGCCGGCGATCTCGGCGGCGCCCGCGGTGTCGATCTCCACGTCGAGGAGCCGTGCGGAGCGGTGGATGACGCGCTCCAGCTCCTCGGGGGCGTAGAACTCCATGTGCCCGGTGAAGCCGAAGCGGTCGCGCAGCGGAGGCGGGAGCAGGCCGGCCCGGGTCGTGGCCCCGACGAGGGTGAACGGGGGCAGTTCCAGCGGGATGGCGGTGGCTCCCGGGCCCTTGCCCACGATCACGTCGACGCGGAAGTCCTCCATGGCCATGTAGAGCATTTCCTCGGCGGGCCGGGACATGCGGTGGATCTCGTCGAGGAAGAGGACCTCGCCCTCCTGGAGGGAGGAGAGGATGGCGGCGAGGTCGCCCGCGTGCTGGATGGCGGGGCCGGAGGTGATCCGGATGGGGGCGCCCATCTCGGCCGCGATGATCATGGACAGGGTGGTCTTCCCCAGGCCCGGGGCGCCCGACAGCAGCACGTGATCGGCGGTGGCGCCGCGCTGGCGGGCCGCCTTCAGGACGAGGTCCAACTGCTGGCGGACCTTCTCCTGCCCGACGAACTCACCGAGGTCCTTGGGCCTCAGGGCCGCCTCGACGGCGGTGTCCTCGCCGTCCGCCGCGGCTGCGACGATCCGGTCGTCGCTCTCGTCATCCCAGTTCACGGTGTCAGTCTGCCTTCTCGGTGGTGCGGTGGTCTGTCGTGTGCGGGCAGCCCTGCGGGGCATTCTCCCCGCCCCGCCCCTTCTCCGTTTCCCGGGCTCCGCCCCGACCCTCGTCTCGAACTCCCCCAGCCACCGCTGGGAGGGGCCCCCGGGCGGGGCTGGAGCGTGCCCTGCGGGGCGATCCCAGCCCGCCGGGCACGCCCGGCGCTGCGCGCACGTGCGGCCGGACGTCGGCCAGACTCAGCCCCGTCGGCGCTTGAGGCGACCTTTCGGCCCCGTCGGCGTTTGCTGCGCGGGGCCCGGGGCGGAGCCCCGGCAACGGCGCCGCGCCGGACTCACCTGGCCCGGTTCAGGGACTGGAGGGCCGCCCGCAGGAGCTGCGGGACGGGGGCCGAGCCGCCGGCGGCGATCGCGGCCTCCGCCTGCGGGGTCACGGCCGAGACCGCGTCCTCCGCGTCGCGGGGCGCGTAGCCGAGGCCGATCAGGGCGGCGGAGAGCTGCTCCGACCACGGGGCGGGCCCGGAGGCGGCGGCCCGCTGCGCGCCGACCATCCCGCTCGACCCCAGCGGAGCGCCCAACTTGTCCTTCAGGTCCAGCAGCAGCTTCTGCGCGCCCTTCTTCCCGATGCCGGAGACGGCCATCAGCGCCTTCTCGTCCCCCACGGAGACGGCGATGCGCAACGCGTCCGGGCTGTGCACCGCCAGCATCGCCTGCGCGAGCTTCGGCCCGACCCCGCTCGCGGTCTGCAGGAGCTCGAAGACCTGGCGCTCGTCGTCGTCGGCGAAGCCGTACAGCGTCAGCGAGTCCTCCCGTACGACCAGGGACGTCGCCAGCCGGGCTGGCTCGCCGGTCCGCAGGCCCGCGATGGTGTTGGGCGCGCAGTGCACGGCCATGCCCACTCCCCCGACCTCGATGACGGCCAGGGTGGGGGCGAGGGCGGCGACCGGGCCGCTGACGAAGGCGATCATGTGGTGCGGCCTTTCAGGGCGCTGGCATGCCGGTTGACGGCCTGCTGGAGGCGGTTCTGCGCGGGGGCGCGCCAGATGTGGCAGATGGCGAGGGCGAGGGCGTCCGCGGCGTCGGCGGGCTTGGGCGGGGCGGACAGCCGGAGCAGCCGGGTGACCATGGCTCCGACCTGCGCCTTGTCGGCGCGACCGCTGCCGGTGACGGCGGCCTTGACCTCGCTCGGGGTGTGCAGCGCGACCGGTATGCCGCGGCGCGCGGCGCACAGCATGGCGACGGCACTGGCCTGGGCCGTGCCCATCACCGTGCTGACGTTGTGCTGACTGAAGACCCGCTCCACGGCGACGACTTCGGGCCGGTGCTCGTCGAGCCATTCCTCGATGCCCTGCTCGATCGCGACGAGCCGGTCGCCCAACTCGGCGTCCGCGGGCGTCCGTACGACCCCCACGCCCAGCATCGTCAGGGGGCGGCCCGCCACCCCCTCGACCACACCGACGCCGCACCGCGTCAGCCCCGGGTCAACACCGAGAACCCGCACCGCGCCCCCTTGCTCGATCTCCTGTACGTGCAGTTTCGCAGGCTATCGGGTGGCACTGACAAAGCAGCGGGCCGACGGGGTGTGTTCCCGTCGGCCCGCTGCTCAAAGCCGTGCGTGGTCTACGCCCTTCAGGCGTCGACCTTCTCCATGACCTCGTCCGAGACCTCGAAGTTGGCGAAGACGTTCTGCACGTCGTCGCTGTCCTCCAGCGCGTCGATCAGCTTGAAGATCTTGCGCGCGCCCTCTTCGTCCAGCTCGACCTGCATGGTCGGCAGGAAGTTGGAGTCGGCCGAGTCGTAGTCGATGCCCGCCTGCTGGAGCGCGGTACGGACCGCGACCATGTCGGTGGCCTCGCTGATGATCTCGAACTGCTCGCCGAGGTCGTTGACCTCCTCGGCGCCCGCCTCCAGCACCGTCTCGAGCACGTCGTCCTCGGACAGCTCGCCCTTGGGCAGCAGGACGACGCCCTTGCGGTTGAACAGGTACGAGACCGAGCCCGGGTCGGCCATCGAACCGCCGTTGCGGGTCATGGCGACACGCACGTCGGACGCGGCACGGTTGCGGTTGTCGGTGAGGCACTCGATGAGCACCGCGACGCCGTTCGGACCGTAGCCTTCGTACATGATCGTCTCGTAGTCGGCGCCGCCGGCCTCGAGGCCGCCGCCGCGCTTGACCGCGGAGTCGATGTTCTTGTTCGGGACCGAGCTCTTCTTCGCCTTCTGGATGGCGTCGAAAAGGGTCGGGTTGCCATCGATGTCGGCGCCGCCCATACGGGCCGCGACCTCGATGTTCTTGATCAGCTTCGCGAAGAGCTTGCCGCGCTTGGCGTCAACCACGGCCTTCTTGTGCTTCGTCGTAGCCCATTTAGAGTGGCCGGACATCTGCCTGTCTCCTTCGCGTCACCAACAATGTTCGCCTCAGATCCTACCGGGACGCCGTTACAGCCCCGCGCGCACCATGTCGACGAAGTACGCGTGGACCCGGTCGTCGCCCGTGAGCTCCGGGTGGAAGGAGGTGGCGAGGACATTGCCCTGGCGTACGGCGACGGTGTGGCCGTCGTACGTGGCGAGCACCTCGACGGCGCCGCCGACGGACTCGACCCAGGGAGCGCGGATGAAGACGCCCTCGACGGGGCCGCCCTCGATGCCCGCGAAGTCGACCTGCGCCTCGAAGGACTCGTTCTGCCGGCCGAAGGCGTTGCGGCGCACGATCATGTCGATGCCGCCCAGGGTCTCCTGGTCCTCACGGCCGTCCAGCAGCTTGTCGGCGAGCATGATCATGCCGGCGCAGGTGCCGTAGACCGGCATCCCGGCCCGCACGCGCTCGCGCAGCGGCTCCAGCATGCCGAACAGCACGGCGAGCTTCGACATGGTCGTGGACTCGCCGCCGGGGATCACCAGGGCGTCGACCTCGGCGAGCTCCTCGGGACGCCGGACCGGCCTGGCCACGGCGTCAGCCGAGGCCAGGGCGATCAGGTGCTCCCGTACGTCGCCCTGCAGTGCCAGGACACCAATCACGGGGGTGGTCATGGTGATGACTACCAGCCGCGGTTGGCGTAGCGCTCGGACTCGGGGAGGGTGTCGCAGTTGATGCCGACCATGGCCTCGCCCAGGTTGCGGGAAGCGTCCGCGATGATCTTCGGGTCGTCGTAGAAGGTGGTGGCCTTCACGATGGCGGCGGCGCGCTTGGCCGGGTCGCCCGACTTGAAGATGCCGGAGCCGACGAAGACGCCCTCGGCACCGAGCTGGCGCATCAGCGCGGCGTCGGCCGGGGTGGCGACGCCACCGGCGGAGAACAGCACGACCGGGAGCTTGCCGAGCTCGGCGACTTCCTTGACGAGCTCGTACGGGGCGCGCAGCTCCTTGGCGGCGGCGAACAGCTCGTTGTTGTCGTAGCCGCGCAGGCGGGCGATCTCGTTCTTGATCTGACGCAGGTGGCGGACGGCCTCGACCACGTTGCCCGTGCCGGCCTCGCCCTTCGAGCGGATCATGGCCGCGCCCTCGGCGATGCGGCGCAGGGCCTCGCCCAGGTTGGTGGCGCCACAGACGAAGGGGGTGGTGAACGCCCACTTGTCGGAGTGGTTGACCTCGTCGGCCGGGGTCAGGACCTCGGACTCGTCGATGTAGTCGACGCCGAGGGACTGGAGCACCTGGGCCTCGACGAAGTGGCCGATGCGGGACTTCGCCATGACCGGGATGGAGACGGCCTCGATGATCTCTTCGATCATGTTCGGGTCGGACATCCGGGCGACGCCGCCGTCCTTGCGGATGTCGGCGGGAACCCGCTCCAGGGCCATGACGGCCACGGCGCCGGCGTCCTCGGCGATCTTCGCCTGCTCGGCGTTGACCACATCCATGATCACGCCGCCCTTGAGCTGCTCGGCCATGCCGCGCTTGACGCGGGAGGTGCCGATCGCCGACTCAGCGGACTGCGGGGTGGAGGGAAGCGTGCTCACGGATTGACCTCACTCGAAAGGAAGATTCAGGCGCTACTGGCGACCGCCAGGGCGACCTGGATTTACGACCTGGTGGTACTGGACCGAGGAAACCTTCTGGACCAGTCCACGGCAAGGGCCAATGTGCAGCCGGTGGCTCCTTGCGATTTGGCCATTGGGTACAAGTTACGGCCGCTCGGCCAGATCCACCGGAGGCTCGTCGTCCATCTCGAAGGCCAGCGGGAACGGCGCGTGGCCCGCAAGCCGGAACCAGCGGACCTTGCGGTGCCGGCGCAGGGCCCGGGCCGCGCGTACGGCGTCGTTGAGGAACCGCCGTGCCATCGGTACCCGGCGGACCGCCGCAGCGAGCTCCTCGGCGGCCTCCGCGCCACCCGGGGCGGCCTTGAGCACGTCGACCTGTTCCACGTCGGCGAAGACGGCGCGCAGCGCCTGGCTGAGCTCGCTCTCGGCGACCTCGCGGTGCTCCTCCTCCGCCTGGCGCGCCGCGTGCGCGGCCTCGTACAGGACGAGGGCCGAGGCGGGGTCCAGCACCCCGGAGGTCGCGACCTCCACCACCACGGAGGCCCTGCGGACGAGCTGCGCGTCGAGGCCGGCGCGGGCGGCGTCCATCCGGGAGTGCAACCGGTCGAGACGGCCGGCGGTCCAACTGAGGTACACCCCGACGAGGCCGAGGCCGAGGGCAATCCAGACAAGGGTTTCGATCACGGGCGGCGACTTTACCTCTCAACCAATCGCCCCCGGCCTCCTCCCTCGCACGAGCCAGCGGTCGACCGCCTTCTCGATCTCCCACGGCTCGGGCACCCGGGGTGTCCCGGTGCTCCAGGATGCGCACCCGGCCGCCAGTTTGTCGGCCAGCTCCCGGCTGAGCGTGCGCCGCTCGTCATCGTCCTGCGTCGTGGCGATGCGCTGACCCCAGCGCGCCGTGTCGACCACTGCGGACTTCACCGCCTCGTAGGCGGCGTAGTAGTCGAGATCGGCCCGCCACCTGGTACGGCACTCGGCCGGCGCCGACCGCTCCCATCCCTCCGTCACCGTGCGCCGCTCGGCGGGTGTGTAGGACATCTTGTGCAGGTGGTCGGCGAGGTCGTACACGGGATCGCCCCACAGGGCGAGCTCCCAGTCCAGAAAGACCACCCGCCCTTCGTCGGTAAGGATCATGTTCTTCCGGTGGATGTCCGCGTGCAGCAGCCGGAAGCTGCGCCCGGCCATCTCCCTTGCCCGGTCGCCGAGTGGGCCGCAGGGGTCCCGGGGGACCCCGAGCTCCTCGTACAAGCCCTGGAGTCCCTCGCCCCCCCTGCTCCGGATCTCACGCACCAGGGCGAGCAGACGCTCGGCGAAACCCCTCGAATCCCGGTCCGACGGCCAGTCCGGGGGTAGGGCGGGCAGCGAGGACTGCGGTACGCGCAGCAGCTCCGCGAAGAACCCTTCGACGCGCTTCAGGACGACCTCGGGAAGCGGCTCGCCGTCCGGGGCGATTTCGTCCGCCCTGCAGCCCGCGACGAAGCCGTGGATCTGGAAATCGGGGTCGGTTCCCGCGTAGAGCAGGCGCGGGGCGGACGGCACACGAGGGCCGATCGCCTCCAGCACCTCAGCCTCCGGCCAGAGCGTCAGGTCCATGGCATCGGAGTCGCCCGCCTTGATCCGGACGATGACGGGACCGGTATCGGTCTCCACCCGCACGTTCCGGTTGTAGTACCCGGACAGGGCGGTACCCCACGTACGGGCCTCTTCGTACAGGGCGACGGCGTCCATCACTATCCCTCCCACCAGGCGGCCAGGCTGAGCGCAACCCGCTCGGGGGTCAGATCCGGAGGCGATCCCCATACCCGGCGGGCCGCGTTCACCTTCTTGGCCAGGCGGCCGATGAGGAAGTCCCGCTCGGGTTGGGCTGCCGCCCTGAGCTGCTTCGAGTAGCGGACCGTGTCGACGATCGCCGACTTGATCCTCTCGTGCGCCACGTAGAGATCGAGGTCGTCGAGCGGTCCATCAGTGAACCGCGGCTGCAGTCTGTCCCGCCATCGGGCGAGCACCGCGGCCCGCTGGTCCTCGGGGTAGTCCATCTTGTGGAAGTGGATCCCGATCTCGTACATCGGGTCTCCCCACAGGGCGAGTTCCCAGTCGAGGAACCAGGTTGCCCCGTCGGCCACGATCATGTTCTTACGGTGGAGATCGGCGTGGAGCACGGCGAACGGGCGCGGTGTGAGAGTGCCCCACAGCGGTTCGACCACCGCCAGCGGATCATCTGGAATGCCGAGTTCCGCGAATACGTCCCCGTACTCGCTCACGTACGTCGAGTGGACCTCCTGTGTGAGACCGGCCAGCAGGCGTCCGAATCCGGGGCTGTCGCCCGACACGGGCCAGTGGGCGGGTACCTTGGGCGCCTTCTCCTGAGGGATGCGCGCCAGCTGGTCCATCAGCGTGACCACGTCGTCCAGGACGTTGACGGGGACGGAACTCCCCCGGGGCGAGAAGCTGTCCAGAACGGGACCCTCGATGAAGTGGTGCACCTGGAAGCGGGGGTCCTCGGACACGTGCCTCAGCTCCGGCACCCTGCCCACGTAGGGGCGGATGGAGTTGAGGACCTCCTCCTCCCGCCACAGACGCAGGTCCATGACGTCGGCGGCCGCCAGCGGAATGCGCACGTTGACCTTGCCGTCGGGCGTCCGCACACCCACGTTCCGGTTGTAGTACCCGGCAGCGGACTCCGTCGCCGCGAGCGCGCGGTCGTAGAGCTCCAGCCACGTCACGAGGCCACCTCAATGAACATCGACAGGACGTCCTCCGTCCGCTGTTCGAGTTCCGCCGCCGTACCCGGCAGCTGGAGTGTGGGGCGGGCCCGCTCGGCCAGCGCCGCGATCTCCTGGTTCGCCAGGCCGATCCGTTCGGATACGCGATGGATGGCCAGGATCAGCGAAGGATAGACCTGACAGGCCTCGAACTCGCGGGCCGCGTGGAGCAGGAGCTCCCGTGTCGCCTCGCGCTCCCCCTGCTGCAGAAGCAGGAACGCCCGGAACATGTCGGCCCTGGCCCGGCCGGACCGGTAGCCGGCCCGGTCGAGG
Organism: Streptomyces sp. GL_148; assembly: GCF_057834205.1. Taxonomy (NCBI): domain Bacteria; kingdom Bacillati; phylum Actinomycetota; class Actinomycetes; order Kitasatosporales; family Streptomycetaceae; genus Streptomyces; species Streptomyces sp. GL_148. The sequence goes on from NZ_CM174396.1 coordinate 1,579,173, forward strand.
GCGGCGTTGGCGTTCATGAAGGAGTGGTGCGCCCTGTCCAGCTGACCCAGTCGGATCTGAGCGATGCCCATGGCCGTGTAGACCTTCCCGATCTCGTGTTGGGCGCCGAGGTCGCGTTGCACCTCGAGGGCCGCGCCCGCCTCCCTGACGGCCGCCTCGGGATCCGTGAAGGCGAGCAGCTCCGCCCGGTTCGTGCGGATGTTGGCCAGGCCCATGACGGCACCGCCGGCCCGGTACTCCGCCTCCGCCTGGGCCATGAGCTCCTCCGCGCGGCCGAAGTCCATCAGGAACCGGTGTCCGAGGTGCATCAGGCGCTTCAGGTCGCCCCGGAGCACCCGCTCGTCGGGGGAGGACCTCCCGTGGACCTCCTCGGCCAGGGCGAAGGCCCCCTCGAAGTCGCCTTGCCACATCCGGATGTCCGCCACGCACAGGCCCGCGGAGGTCCGTGCCTCACCGTCGTGTTCCTCCCAGACCTTCTCGAAGATGCTCGCGGCCAGGCGGCTCTCGCCTGCAATGCGCCGTGCGTTGGCCCCGGCCAGCGCCAGCCGCGCCGAGACCACCGACCGCAGGGGGACCTCACGCACCGGCGTGAGAGCTATCGCCGCGCTCGTGTCTCCGAGCTCCAGCCTGGACTCGGCGTCGAGGCAGTCGGCGGCGTCCCTGATGCCGGCGAGGGTCTCCGGGGCCGTGTACACGCCGTCGGCTGCCCCCAGGTAGTCCCTCAGATCCTTGACCATGCCGTCGACCGCCTGCCGACTGCTCATGCCGATGGCGCGGTCGGCATGCTTGAGGATCTGCTCGGGGGACAGGTTCCCGGCGTGCAGGCCGTGGTAGGCCGCCTCGCGCAGGGGGGAGGAGCGGGCGACACCCACGCTCTCCACGCCAGCCTCCATCCGATCGGCAAGGCCCTCCCAATGGTGCCGCAGTACGGCGTGGACATGACGCTTGACCGCCGGGGAAAGATGCCCCTGAAGCGCCGCGATCATCAGCTGATGCAGCCGGAACCAGCCCTGTGACAGTGGATACGCGAAGGAGTAGGCGGTCAGCGATTCCCAGGTCAGTAGGTTCGTCGGCAGATCGAAGTCGCGGCCGATGGTCCGGAACACTTCCAGGTCGAAGGTCCGCGCGATGCTGAGCAGCTCCAGGATCCGGACCTCGTCGGGTGCCACGTGCTGGAGGAACCGCTGGACGATCTCCTCCGACGTCCCCGCGTCCTCCATCCGGCCGGAGTTCTGCACGTGGGTGTCCACGGCGAGATGGAGGTAGAAGGGAACCCCCGCGCTGGCCTCGGCTATGGACCGCTGCCGCGGGAGTTCGGTGATCCCCGCCTGGGCCAGCAGGTCGAGCCGGGCCGCCATCGGCAGGCCCCCGACCCGGGCCTTGCGGATCACGGTCTCCCACTCCCTGTCATAGGCCGCCCAGGGCAGAGCCTCCCTGCTCGCCAGCACGGTCAGCCCGCCGTGCAGCTGCCCGAGCAGATCGCGCACCCAGGCATCGGTGGCGAAACTGCGTCCTCCCGGCAGCGGTGTGGGCACCATGGCCTCGTAGGCGTCCACGTACAGGACGTACCGCCGGTCCACGGCCGACTCGCCCATCTCCTCCGCGAACAGGTACGTCACCGCGTGGCCCAGTTCGGCGTTCGAAAGGCCGTCGAGCTCCCGGAGGGTCTGGTCCGCCTCGATCCGGTGCCGGCGCTGCCGGTTGGCCATCGCCCGTCCTGTGAGCCGAACGAGCCCCGCAGCCGTACCGATGACCGGCAGGCCCATCGCCTCGTCCAGGACCTGCGACAGGATCTCGCTCTCCTCGGCGAAGGGCGTGTTCCCCCGGTCCATCTGCAGTTGAGGGTGCACGCGCTGCCAGAGGACCGCGTAGGCGATGTCGAAGCGGTCGAACTTCACGCCCTGCGCCCCGAACTCCGTGCGCAGGACGGCCAGGGCGTCCTCCTGCTGCCGGAGCGTGGGCAGCTGCAGATCCAGCCTGGCCGTCCGGAAGGAATCCGGCGTGCGCTGGCGCAGCTCCTGGAGCAGCCGCGATTTCCCGATCCCCCCGACGCCTACGAGGTTGAGGATCCGGGGCCGCGAGGAAATCCCCCGCAGCTCCTCGTCGTACGTGGCGAGAAGTCCCTCACGATTGAAGAACTGCCGCTGTAATGCCGAAACCCGTCGGTAACGTGGCCTGATGGACATGGCGACTCCCCCTGATACCCCTGCGGTACCGAGGCGAGATTACCCACACTCCGCGAGCACATACCGGGCGGCTTTGCACACCGAACAGCCTTGTCTCGCACCTGAGTTCGTTCGGCACGGCGGAAGACTGGCGCCGGGACCGGCGGGGCGCCGCCCGGTCCCGGCTAGCCGCGAGTCAGGCCCAGGCGCGCCCGGAGGCCGATCCGCTCGTCCTCGGCTACCGCCGTCGCGCCGTCCGTGACCGTTTCGTAGACGGCCAGGATGTCCGCCGCCACCGTCGACCAGTCGAAGCGGCGTACGTGGGCCGAGCCGCGGGTGCTCAGTTCCGCGCGCCGTGCGGGGTCGCGCAGGAGGGCGATCGCCGATGCCGCCAGGGAGTCGGGGTCCTCGTTCGAGAACAGCTCCCCCGCCGCCCCCTGGTCCAGGACCTGCGCGAAGGCGTCGAGGTCGGCGGCCAGGACGGCCGCCCCGGCCGAGAGTGCCTCGACCAGGATGATGCCGAAGCTCTCGCCGCCCGTGTTCGGGGCCACGTACACGTCGACGCTGCGCAGCAGCCGCGCCTTGTCCTCGTCCGAGACCATGCCGAGGAACTCGACCCGCGAGCGGAGTTCGGGCGGCAGGGAGGCGACCGCCTCCTCCTCGTCGCCGCGGCCCGCCACGAGGAGGCGTACGTCCGGGCATTCCGCCACGATGCGGGGGAAGGCCGCCATCAGGACCGGCAGGCCCTTGCGCGGTTCGTCGATCCGCCCGATGAAGCCGAGCGTCTGGCCCGACCAGGCCGGGTTCGGGTCGGCCTTGGCGAAGAAGTCCACGTCCACGCCGTTCGGGATGACCACCGCGTCCCCGCCTAGGTGCTCGACCAGCGTGCGCCGCGCGTACTCGCTCACCGCGATCCGGGCGCTGATCTTCTCCAGCGCCGGCTGCAGGATCGGGTACGCCGCGAGCATCGCCCGGGAGCGCGGGTTGGAGGTGTGGAAGGTGGCCACGATCGGGCCCTGCGCCGCCCAGCAGGTCAGCAGGCCCAGCGAGGGGGCGGTCGGCTCGTGGATGTGGACCACGTCGAAGACCCCGTCGTGCAGCCAGCGCCGTACGCGGGCCGCCGACAGGAAGCCGAAGTTGAGCCGGGCCACCGAGCCGTTGTACGGCACCGGCACCGCCCGCCCCGCCGACACCACGTAGGGGGGCAGGCCGGTGTCGTCGTCCGACGGGGCCAGGACGGACACCTCGTGGCCGAGGCCGATCAGGTGTTCCGCGAGGTCCCGGATGTGGAACTGGACCCCGCCGGGGACGTCCCAGGAGTACGGGCAGACGATGCCGATCTTCACGCGGGGTGCTCCTCGGGCCGGCCGGCGGTCTCCAGATCGTCGATCCACAGCCGCTGGAGCATGTGCCAGTCCTGCGGGTGTGCGGCGATGCCCTCGGCGAAGGCGTCGGCGAGCGCCTGCGTCATGACGGCGGTCTTCTCCTGCCGGGTGCCCGTCCCGGGCACTTCCACCGGGCCGTGGATCCGGCCGTACATCTTCGGCGCGTCCCCGTAGTACAGGGTGGCCGGGAGCAGGACCGCGCCCGTCTGCTGGGCCAGCAGGGCGGGCCCGGCGGGCATCCGTGCGGCCGAGCCGAAGAAGTCCACTTCCACCCCGGATTCCGACAGGTCCCGGTCCGCGACCAGGCAGACCAGCCCGCCGGAGCGCAGCCGCCGCGCGAGCGTGCCGAAGGCGGCGCCGCCGTTGTGCGGGAGGACCTCCATGCCCAGGCTCTCGCGGTAGGCGACGAAGCGGTCGTAGAGGGTCTCCGGCTTGAGCCGCTCGGCGACCGTGGTGAAGGGGACTCCGATGTGGGTGACGGCCCAGGCACCGGCGAGGTCCCAGTTGGCCAGGTGCGGGAGGGCCACCACCACTCCGCGGCCGGAGGCCAGGGCCTCGCGCAGGATGTGGTCGTCCTTCATCTGCACGTCGGCGCTGAAGCGTTCCTTGGCCATGGTCGGCAGGCGGAAGGACTCCATCCAGTACCGCATGTAGGAGCGCATGCCCTCGTGCGACAGCTCGCGCAGCCGCTCGGGCGTCGCGTCCGGCACCACCCGGGCCAGGTTCGACTCCAGGCGCAGCACGCTCTTGCCGCGCCGCTTCCAGGCGAAGTCCGCGATCCGCCGCCCGAGGGCCGCCGCGGCCGGCTCGGGCAGCTTCTTGACCCCGGCCCAGCCGAGCCCGTAGAGCCCGTCGACCAGCTTGTCCTGTGCCTTGCCCATCAGGGCGTACCGCCTTCGGAGGGAGCACCCGCGGCAGCGGCGGCGTCGGCCTCGGCCGATTCGCGCCGTACGGTCACCACGCGCTGGATCAGGGTCACGAGCGAGCCCGCCGCGACCACCCACAGCGCGATCGGCAGCAGCAGGCCGATCCACGAGGGGACGCCGAAGGTCTCCAGGCCGGACAGACCGGCCGCGACCAGCGTGATCACCAGGCGTTCGGCGCGCTCGATGAGCCCGTTGACGGCCACCGGCAGTCCGATCGACTCGCCGCGGGCCTTGGTGTACGAGACCACCTGGCCGCTGGCCAGGCAGAAGATGGCGACCGCGCAGAGCGCGTTGTTGTTCCCGGAACCCGCGTACCAGAGCGCGAGTCCGCCGAAGATCGCCGCGTCCGCCACCCGGTCGAGGGTGGAGTCGAGGAACGCGCCCCACCGGCTGGAGACGCCGGCCTGGCGGGCCATGTTCCCGTCCACCAGGTCGGAGAAGACGAAGAGCGTGATGGTGATCGTGCCCCAGAAGAGCTCGCCCATGGGGAAGAAGACCAGGGCTCCGGCCACCACTCCGGCCGTGCCGATGAGGGTGACCGCGTCGGGACTCACTCCCATCCGGAGCAGAAAAGCGGCGAATGGCGTGAGAACACGCGTGAAGAATGCACGCGCGTACTTGTTCAGCATGGCCTTCCCGGAGGGTCGCTGGGCCGCACGGCCACCACGGCCACCGGCTGGCCCATCGTAGCCAGGGCCCCGGGCCATCGGCGCCGCGCACCCACCGGTTCACACGACGCGGGCCGTTCTCGGGCCGTTCGCCACGTTCCGGAGGCCTCCCCCGGGCCCGTTTCCGGGCATGTTTCCGGGCACGTTTCCGGACAGCTTCCCGGGCGCCGTCCCCCGGCCCGCTTCCGGCCGCCTCCCCCGGCGCCTCCGGTACGACGTATGGACGCGGTGTGACGGCAGTGCAAAGCTCGAAGGAGCCCATTTCCCCTCCAATCGGGAGGCACGAGCATCGTGGGAGCCGCATCACACCAATCCGGAGCCGCCGGCAGAGCACCGACGGCCGACCGCCCGGCCTCCGTACGGAACGTCGTGCTGGTCGGCCACAGCGGATCAGGCAAGACCACTCTGGTCGAAGCACTGGCCCTGACCGCCGGCGCCGTGAACCGGGCCGGGCGCGTCGAGGACGGCGCCACCGTCTCCGACTACGACGAGATCGAGCACCGCCGCCAGCGCTCCATCCAGCTCTCCCTGGTCCCCGTGGAGTGGGCCGGAATCAAGATCAACATCTTGGACACCCCCGGTTACGCCGACTTCGTCGGAGAGCTCCGGGCCGGACTGCGCGCCGCCGACGCGGCCCTCTTCGTGGTCTCGGCGGCCGAGGACGGCGACGGGCTCTCCGGAGCCACCAGGATGGTCTGGGACGAATGCGCCGCCGTCGGCATGCCGCGCGCCATCGTCGTGACCCACCTGGAAGCCGCCCGCGCCGACTACACGCAGATGACCACGGTGTGCGGCGACGCCTTCGGAGCGGACGACCCCGACGCCGTGCGCCCGCTCTACCTGCCCCTGCACGGCCCCGCCGGCCCCGCCGGCCACGCCCCGGTGGCCGGACTGCTCGGGCTGCTCTCCCAGCGCGTCTACGACTACACCTCCGGCGACCGCGTCGAACGCGACCCGGACCCCGGCGAGCTCGCCCTGATCACCGACGCCCGCGCCCGGCTGATCGAGGGGATCATCGCCGAGAGCGAGGACGAGACCCTCATGGACCGCTATCTCGGCGGCGAGGACATCGACCTCAAGACCCTGGTCGACGACCTGGAGCGCGCCGTGGCCCGCGGCACCTTCCACCCCGTCCTGATGGCGGCTCCCGCCGCCGACGGCGCCCGCAAGGGCCTGGGCACCGTAGAGCTCCTCGAACTGATCACCGGGGGCTTCCCCACCCCCCTGGAGCGCGCGCCCGTCGGCGTCACCACCCCCGACGGCGAGGCCCGCCCCGCGGTCACCTGCGATCCCGACGGGCCGCTCGTCGCCGAGGTGGTGAAGACCTCCTCCGACCCCTACGTCGGCCGCGTCTCGCTCGTCCGCGTCTTCTCCGGCACCCTGCGCCCCGACGAGACCGTCCACGTGAGCGGGCACGGGCTGACCGACCGGGGACATGAGGACCATGACGTCGACGAGCGCATCGGCGCCCTGACCTCCCCCTTCGGCAAACAGCAGCGCACCCTCTCCCACTGCATCGCCGGCGACCTGGCCTGCGTGGCCAAACTCACCCGCGCCGAGACCGGCGACACCCTCTCCGCCAAGGACGGCCCCCTCCTGATGGAGGCCTGGTCCATGCCCGACCCGCTGCTCCCCCTCGCCATCGAGGCCCACAGCAAGCCCGACGAGGACAAGCTCTCCCAGGGCCTGGCGCGGCTGGTCGCCGAGGACCCGACCATGCGGCTCGAACAGAACCCGCACACCCGCCAGCTCGTCCTGTGGTGCCTCGGCGAGGCCCATCAGGACCTCGCCCTCGAACGGCTGCGCACCCGGTACGGGGTCCAGGTCGACCCGGTTCCGCACAAGGTCAGCCTCCGCGAGACCTTCGGCGCCAAGGCCGGCGGCCGCGGGCGGCACGTCAAACAGTCCGGCGGGCACGGCCAGTTCGCCATCTGCGAGATCGAGGTCGAGCCGCTGCCCCCCGGCAGCGGCATCGAGTTCGTCGACAAGGTCGTCGGCGGAGCCGTGCCGCGCCAGTTCATCCCGTCCGTGGAGAAGGGGGTCCGCGCGCAGGCCGCCCGGGGGCTCGCCGCCGGCTACCCGCTGGTCGACGTACGCATCACCCTGCTCGACGGCAAGGCCCACTCGGTGGACTCCTCCGACGCCGCCTTCCAGACCGCGGGCGCCCTCGCACTGCGCGAAGCCGCCGCCGGGGCCTCGGTCCGGCTCCTCGAGCCGGTCGCCGAGCTCGCCGTACTGGTTCCCGACGAGTACGTCGGCCCCGTCATGAGCGACCTCGCCGGCCGCCGGGGCCGCGTCGTCGGCACCGACGCGGCGGGCACCGGCCGCACCCGGGTCCTCGCCGAGATCCCCGAGATCGAGATCGGCCGGTACGCCGTCGAGCTGCGCTCCGTGTCGCACGGCACGGGGCTGTTCAGCCGTACGTACGCGCGCCACGAGCCGATGCCGCCACAGATAGCGGACAAGCTACGCGAACAGATCGAGAAGGGAAGTCAACTGACATAGCGTCACTCCGGCCGCCCATCCAACCCGCTTGCGGTGGGCGGCATTTACCTGTCCCATGACCACGGGGAGGAATCGGCCGATAGGCTCGTCCGCGCGTGAGGCGGGCAGACCGAACGGGTAGACCAAGCAGGTAAGCCGAACGGACCGAACGGACAGACCGAACGGACAGACCGAGCGGGCAGGCCAAGCGCGCGGGGCGGGACCGCCGCACCGGGAACACCACCCGGAGCGGGCGGCATCGCGGGCAGGCCCGCACACGAGGCACACGAGTACGACGCACAGCGATGGGGGCAGCGGTGGCGGACGACGGATTCGACTTCAGGCCCGGGGCACAGATCCCACTCCAGGGCGGCGGCGGCCAGACCGCCGCGACCAACGCCCTCGCCTCCGCCGCCTACCGGGACGGCGGCCGCGACACCAAGCTGGAAGAGATACTCAAGGCCAACAACGAGTATCACGAGTCCGTCGTCAAACCGGCCAAGGTGTCCCTGCTCGCCCCCAACCTCGGCGAGGCCTTCTGCCGCGCCGTCGAGGCCCGCACCATCCCGCCCACCCGCAAGCCCCTCATCCAGTCCTTCGGCGCCGACCCGCAGACCGTCGTCGAGCACTGCCTGGCCGCCTCCCGCATCCGCAAGGAGCGCGACCGCAAGCTCCGTCTGATCATGCTCGTCTGCGGGGTCGTGTTCCTCCCCGGCCTGCTGCTGTGGCTCGGCCTGTTCTGGGCCCGCAAGGCCCTGGCGGCCTCGGAGGCCAAGCGGGCTTCCTGGATGGGCACGGCGCTCCTGGTCGGCGTGGGCGTGGTGGTCGCCGTCCTCATGTTCCGGCTCCCGGTGACCGGCGTCCTCGGCATCTACGTCCGCGCCATGGTCATCGCCCCGGTCGCCGGCTGGTTCCTCGCCCGCCGGCTCTGTGAGGCCACCGCCGAAGACCTGCGCTCCCGCTGGGACGGGCTCCTCGCGGGCGGCGGCGGGGTGGCCGCCAAGATCCCGGAGGCCGTCCCCGGCAACCCCGACGAGAAGGCCCGCGAGGACCTGCGCCACTCCCTGGCCAAGCTCACCGCCGAGGACCGCAGCAATGCCGTCTTCTACGCGGGCCCCAAGGGCATACTCGGCATGGGCACGCGCTGGGGCAGCTGGCAGATGGCCGAGGAGCTCGCCCCCAAGAACGAGGGCTCAGAGATCCACCCGTTCCGCAGCTGGGACGTCATACGCGCCATCGACACCCAGCTGCGCAAGCTGGAGCGCGGTCCCCTGCACACCGGCGGCCTCCCGCCCGCCTCGATCCAGCACTGGGTCGTCTCCCCGGTCGGCGAGGGCGCCAAGGAAGTGACCCGCCCCAGCGGAGCGGACGTGGACACCTTCCTGGTCAAGACGCACGAGATCACCCGGATCTGCAACGAGCAGCAGTTCAGCGCCGGCAACCGGCACTACCTCGGCATCCAGTACCCGCTCTGGGACGGCCAGCTCGTGATCACCATGCTGGTCACGGTCACCGTGCTCTACAAGACCCTGCGCGTGGAGGTCACCGGGCACGCGCTCGGCCCGGTGCACGGCCTGTTCACCACCAAATCGGCGGCGCCGGTGGACGAGGTCGCCAAATCCGTACGCTTCTGGGAAACCGTGGAGCTCAAGCGGCCCGTGGTCGACACGAGCGAGGTCGTACGCCTCACCGTGCGCGCGCCCTTCACCTGGTACCCGCCGCTCCTGGACTTCCTGGGCGGCAAGCTCGTCCTCCCGGAGCCCTTCGGCGTCCGCCACGTCTGGGCCGGCCAGCCGTGGCGCCACCGCTTCATGGCGGACGACGCGATGCGCGCCGCGACCCCGGTCCTGCGGGCGGTGCACACCGCCGCGATGCGGGTCCTGGAGGAGAACGGGGTCGACACCGAACGCTTCACCAACCGCTCGATGATCGTCAGCGGTCTGGTCCAGGACGCCGCACCGCGCAAGGCGGACGTCTACGACGCCTAGGCGACGGCCTGGGCCCCGGCCCACCGGCCGGGGCCCAGCAGGCTCCGGCCGGTGGAAATCAGCCGGTGGTCTCAGCCGGTGGTCTCAGCCGGTGGGCCAGGAATCGGCGAGCATCTGGCGGGTGTCCGCGAGCAGTTGGGGCAGCACCTTGGTGTGACCGACGACCGGCATGAAGTTCGTGTCCCCGCCCCAGCGGGGCACGATGTGCTGGTGCAGGTGCGCGGCGATGCCCGCGCCGGCGGCCTGGCCCTGGTTCATGCCGATGTTGAACCCGTGCGCACCGGAGGCCTTGCGCAGCGCGACCATCGCCCGCTTCGTGAGGTCGGCGAGTTCAAGGGTCTCGGCGCCGTCCAGGTCCGTGTAATCGGCGACGTGCCGGTACGGCACGACCATCAGGTGGCCGCCGTTGTACGGGTAGAGGTTCAGCACGGCGTACACGTGCTTGCCCCGGGCCACGACCAGCCCGTCCTGGTCCGACATCTCCGGAATCCCGCAGAAGGGACAGCCGTCCCCGGCCTCCGGCCCGGTCGGCTTGTTCTCCCCCTGGATGTAGGCCATCCGGTGGGGCGTCCACAGACGCTGGAACGCGTCCTGCGTGCCCACACCGATCTGCTGCTCCGGCTCAATCGTCATGGGATGCAGCATATGACCTTGTCCCCGAGCGGCGTGTCGCCGGGGCGAACACCGGTGGGCGGGACGCGATGCTGAGCCCATGAACGATGCACCCGAGACCGGTGATCAGGCCTGGGAGCGCCGGACCGAGCTGCCGCTGTTCTACGCCTCCCTGCTCTTCCTCGTCGGCTACGCGACCTCCGTGCCGGCCTACCGGGCCCACCCGCTGTGGCGGGACATCGGCCTCGGCCTGATCGCGCTGACCTGGGTCTGCTTCATCGTGGACTACGTGGCCAGGCGGGCGGTCTGGCGCTGCTGGGCGCGGTGACGGGCTCGTTCTCCTCCTGGATGCTCCAGGTGTTCCGGCGCCAGGACGAGGAGGAACCCCCGGGGACCTGAGGTCCCCGGGGACTCCGGGCCGTCACGCGGCGGTCACCGCAGTCAGACGGTCACGGTGGTCACGACGGTCACGGCCGCCGTCGCGGTCACACCTGGACGCGGCGCTCCACGACGTCCACGAGCTTCGCCAGCGCCTGGTCGCGCGGGACGCCGTTCTCCTGCGAGCCGTCGCGGTAGCGGAAGGAGACGGTTCCCGCGGCCATGTCCTCGTCACCGACGATGATCATGAAGGGGACCTTCAGCTTCTGCTGGTTGCGGATCTTCTTCTGCATCCGGTCGGAGGAGGCGTCCACCTCGACGCGCAGGCCCTTCTTCTTCGCCTCGGCGGCGAACTCCTGCAGGTACTCGATGTGCGAGTCGCCGATCGGGATGCCGACCGCCTGGACCGGGGCGAGCCACGGCGGCATGACGCCCGCGTAGTGCTCCAGCAGGACGGCGAAGAACCGCTCGATGGAACCGAACAGCGCACGGTGGATCATGACCGGCCGCTGCTTGGTGCCGTCCGGGCCGGTGTACTCCAGGTTGAAGCGCTCCGGCAGGTTGAAGTCGAGCTGCACGGTCGACATCTGCCAGGTGCGGCCGATCGCGTCACGGCACTGGACCGAGATCTTCGGGCCGTAGAACGCGGCGCCGCCCGGGTCCGGGACCAGGGGCAGACCCTGCTTCTCGGCGACCTGCTGGAGGGTGGCGGTGGCCTCCTCCCAGATCTCGTCCGAGCCGACGAACTTCTCCGGGTCCTTGGTCGACAGCTCCAGGTAGAAGTCGGTCAGGCCGTAGTCACGGAGCAGGTTCAGCACGAAGGTCAGCGTGCGGTCGAGCTCCTCCGCCATCTGCTCCTTGGTGCAGTAGATGTGCGCGTCGTCCTGGGTGAAACCGCGCGAGCGGGTCAGGCCGTGCACCACGCCGGACTTCTCGTACCGGTACACGGTTCCGAACTCGAAGAGGCGCAGCGGCAGTTCGCGGTAGGAGCGGCCTCGCGCATCGAAGATCAGGTTGTGCATCGGGCAGTTCATGGGCTTGAGGTAGTAGTCGGTACCACCGTCGAGCTGCATGGGGGGGTACATGCCCTCCGCGTACCAGTCCAGGTGGCCGCTCTTCTCGAAGAGGGTGCCCTTGGTGGCGTGCGGGGTGTAGACGAACTCGTAGCCCTCTTCCTCGTGCCGCTTGCGGCTGTAGTCCTCCATCGTGCGGCGGATGACGCCGCCGCGCGGGTGGAAAACGGCCAGGCCGGAGCCGATCTCGTCCTGTACGGAGAACAGGTCGAGCTCGGTGCCGAGCTTGCGGTGGTCGCGCTTCTCGGCCTCCACGAGGAAGTCGAGGTGGGCCTTCAGCTCCTCCTTCGACGGCCACGCGGTGCCGTAGATGCGCTGGAGCATCGGGTTCTTCTCGCTGCCGCGCCAGTAGGCGGCGGCGTTGCGCATGAGCTTGAACGCGGGGATGTTGCGGGTGGTGGGCAGGTGGGGACCGCGGCAGAGGTCCTTCCAGCACAGGTCGCCGGTCTTGGCGTCGAAGTTGTCGTAGATGGTCAGCTCGCCGCCGCCCACCTCGACGTTCGCGCCGTCGTCGGTCGACGCCGAACCCTTGATGCCGATGAGTTCCAGCTTGTAGGGCTCGTCCGCGAGCTCCTCGCGGGCGGCCTCGTCGGTGACGACGCGGCGGGCGAAGCGCTGGCCGCGCTTCTGGATCTCCTGCATCTTCTTCTCGATGGCCTTGAGGTCATCGGGGGTGAAGGGCCTCGCGACGTCGAAGTCGTAGTAGAAGCCGTCGCGGACCGGCGGGCCGATGCCCAGCTTGGCCTCGGGGAACAGCTCCTGCACGGCCTGCGCCATGACGTGGGCGGTCGAGTGGCGCAGGATGTCCAGGCCGTCCGGGGAGGAGATCTCCACGGGCTCGACGGTCTCGCCGTCCTGCACCTCGTACGCGAGGTCCTTCAGCTCACCTGCGATGCGCGCGGCGACGATGGTGCGCTCGCCGGCGAAGAGCTCTGCCGCCGTAGTGCCCGTGGCCACCACGCGCTCGTCCCGCTCGGAATCGCGTTGGATGAACACACGGACGTCTGACACCGGTCTCTCCTGACTCAGGGGGTGCGCGAGCGAACACTGCGCGCCTGAATCGTACCGAGCGGATGGGCTGCGCTGCTAAACGGTTAAGGCCGGCCCCCGCCGGGCCGCGCGGGCGCGGGCCCGACCCGACCCTGCGGAGCCGTCCACGCGGCGGCCCGTCAGTCGTCCGACGGCAGTACGTCCCCGGCGTCGAGGGACTCGTCCAGTGACTTCATCAACCGGTCCCGCTCGACCTCGTCCAGCGGCACCGGCCGGACATCCGCGGCGTCCGTCAGGCGACGGAAACCCCCGCGGCGCTGGAGGCTGCCGCTGACCCGGATCGGGAGTCCGACCAGGTGTGCGTGGCCCGCCACCCGGTACGACTCCTCGTCGAGCACCACGCGGACGTACGGGATCTCCGCCCCGGCGAGGACCCGCAGCCGGACCGTGCCCCCGCCGCCCGGGGCCGAGCGGCGCATCCGGACCACCGAGCCCGCCACCCGGACCGGGACCGCCGGCTCGTCCCGCGTGTAGCGCGCGGCCGCCTCCCGGAGCACCGGGAGGTCGCCGGGCGAGAACTCCACCGGCTCCGGCCGGGCCGCGCACCCCGCCGGGACCCCCGCCGCCGGGGCCCACGCGAGGGCCACCCGGGCTCCCTCCGAGCCGTGGACCAGCGAGATGAGCGCCTCGGCCAGCTCCCGGCTGACCCCGGCCTCGACCGCCGCGTCGAAGGCTTCCATGCCGCCGGTGGCCCGCTGGTAGTCCACGGCCTCGCGGGCGGCGTGCAGCGCGTGGTGGAGCCGGGTCACGGTGCCCCGGCCCCCGTCGACGGGGACGTACGCGGTCAGCCGCCGGCCGCCCGGAGCCGGGCCGACCAGGACCCCGTCCAGCGCCCGCTCCGCCTGGCCGCGGTGCCGGGCTCCGTAGTAGCCGGCCCGTGCCCGGTCGGCCAGGGCCCCGGCGAGGAGCAGCTGGCGGGCGGCCGAGCGGAGCTGTTCCTGGACCGTCCAGTCGGCCTCGCCGTGGAGTCCGTAGGCCCCGCGCGGGATCTCGCGGTCCCAGCGGATCTCGTCGCTCGGCACGCTGAGCCCGTACAGCACCTCGCGGGCCGACGGCAGCGCGCTGCGCGAGAGCGCGGTGAGCGCCTCTTCGAGCAGGTCGGCGCAGTCGGGGAAGGCCCGGCTCTCGGGGACGAGGAGGCTGGTGCCGCCGCTGCCGGTGGCGTACGGGGCGGGCGGCGTCCAGCGCCCGTACCGTCCGGCGGCGCCGCCGCGGCGCAGCCAGCCGTGCCGGTGCAGCAGGGCGCCGAGCACAAGCGGATCGACCTGCGCGGGATCGGGGGTGCCCGCGGCGAACTCCGGTGGGGAGAGCGGCTCCAGGTGCGGTGACTGCCAGTTCATCAAGGTGTCCCTCCCGACCCGACCCGGGTCATGATCTCGCAGAGCGCCCGGTCGTCGAAGATCCGCGTGGTCGGGATCCGTACGGTGGTCCGGCGCCGGCCGGTCACGGGGTGCCCGGCGAGATTGGTCCAGTAGCAGCAGTGCCGCAGGTCGAGCCGGTCGTGCCCGGCGCTCAGCCATTGGTCGCGTTCCCGCGGTACGAGCATCACGACGAGGATCTTGTGCACGGCGACCGGGGTGCGGGCCAGCTTCACCAGGTGCTCGTTGTCGAGGGTGAAGCCGAAGGTGGGCCCGGCCGGTCTGGGCGGTATCTGGTAGGTCGCCTTGAGCTGGACCTTGATGGTCACCTCGTCGTCGACGACGTGCTCGGGGGCGCCGTGGCTGACGTGCCAGTCGATGCCGTTGTCGGGAAAGGGCTGGGACAGCGAGCAGCCCGCCGCGGCGACGACGGCGTGCAGGTATCCCACCTGGAGGGTCTCCATGCAGGCGGTGGTGGCGAGCGTGCCGCGCAGCGGTCCGCTCCGCGGGTCGGTCCGCGGATCGATCTGCCCCGCGAGCACCCCGCCCGGTTCGGGCTGCGCGAGCGCCATGGCCGGCTCCCCATGCCTTCCGGGCTGTCCCCGTTTCACGCGGCCGTGTCAGGCCGCGTCAGGTGCGTGTCAGGGTGTCGGGGTTGACGACCGGTCATGTGTGCGGTCCCCCAGTTGAGTTGTCTCCGCAGTCGGCGGCCCGCAAACGGCGTACGGGGCAAAGAGCCCGGGTATCACCGTTTCGGGCAAGGGTGGCGGGGCCTGGGGCGCGGTGCCCGGGTGGGGCCATCTGCCGACGGGTGACGAGGAGTTCGCCATGACACGCTGGTACGAGGGCCCGCTGGCCGCATTCGACACGGAGACGACCGGGGTGGACGTGGAACGGGACCGCATCGTGTCCGCCGCGCTCATCGTGCAGGAGTGCGCGGGCGGCCGGATCCGTTCGACGCGCTGGCTGGTCAATCCCGGCATCCCGGTACCCCCGGGGGCCACGGAAGTGCACGGTCTGACCGACGATCACCTCCAGCGCAACGGGCGGTGGCCCGCGCCGGTGGTGGAGGAGATAGCCCGCGCGCTCGGTGAGCAGCAGCTGGCGGGCCGGCCGGTGGTGGTGATGAACGCGCCGTTCGATCTGACGCTGCTGGACCGGGAGTTGCGCCGGCACCGGGCGTCCTCACTGGCCCGGTACCTGGACAACCGGCCGCTGACGGTGCTGGATCCGCGGGTGCTGGACAAGCATCTGGACCGCTACCGCAAGGGGCGCCGGACGCTGACGGATCTGTGCGCGCACTACGGGATAGAGCTGGAGGGCGCCCATGACGCGGGTGCGGACGCGCTGGCGTCCCTGGAGCTCGTACGGGCCGTGGGGCGCCGGTTCGCGGCCCGGCTGGAGCGGCTGTCGCCGGCGGAGCTGCACACGCTCCAGCAGGTGTGGCACGCGGCCCAGGCGCGGGGACTGCAGGCGTGGTTCGCCCGGCAGGGCACGCCGGAGCCGGTGGATCCGCACTGGCCGCTGCGGCCGGAGCTGCCCGCGGCGGCGTGAGCCGGTCCCGGTGCGGACGGGGTCCGTACATGCGGAAGGCCGGTCCGTCATAAGACGGACCGGCCTGTCCCGGTGGGCGATACTGGGATCGAACCAGTGACCCCTTCGGTGTGAACGAAGTGCTCTCCCGCTGAGCTAATCGCCCGGGAACGGTGTGAACAATACAGAAGGCCCGGGGCTGGTTCAAACCGCTTCCGGCCGGACCGCCAGATGTGCGGCGAGCCCGCGCCGTCCGGCCCGCATCATCAGGGTGTGGTTGAGCCGGAACACCGGCCGCCCGGGGAACGCGAGCAGCCGCATGAGCGGGCGGTGCACCTCGACCTCCTGCTCGTACAGGGCCCGCGTGCCGCCGGACCGCGGTCGTACGGTCCAGCGCGCCCAGCCCTCCAGGTCGCCGAGCAGGGCGACCTCCAGGATGCCGCGCGCGGGGTCCCGCAGGAGTTCGGCCGCGCTCACGCGCAGGGTGTACGGGAGGGCGGAGCGGATGACGGCGGTGCCGCTGCTCCCGTCGGCGGCGGGGGCGACGGCGCGGATCTGGGGCCACCACAGGGGGTAGGACTCGGGGCGTTCCAGGGCGGCGTAGACGCGGTCGGGCTCCGCGTCGAGGTCCCACACGCTGCGGAAGCGGTAACGGGTCCACCGGTCACCGGGGTTGGCGCGGGCGGCACGGCTGCTGCCCGGCGCGGCGCTGCGGCTGCTTCGGTCCATGTCTCCAGTCTTGCGCGCGGCGGGGGCGCACACCGGGTACTCAGCCGGAGCTCACCCGGAGATGAGTACGCGCACCCATGTCCTGACGGGGTGACGGGCACCACACTCCGAACCATGAACAACCCCCTGCCGCCGGCCGAGGAGCTCGTGCTCATCGACCGCGAACTGATCCAACTCGACGCCCGGCGCCACTTCCTGCTGACGCGCCGCGCATGGCTGCTGGCCGCTCAGGCCCCCCACGCGTGGGGTTCGACGGCCCGGCCGAAGGCGTCCGCGCAGGCCACGGAGGCCTCGGCCCCGAGTGCGCAGAACGTACTGCTGGCCCTGGGCGCGGTGCTGCTGGCGGTCGCGGCGCTGGCGTTCACGCTGGTCAGCTGGGGCTCCCTCGGGATCGCCGGGCGCAGCGCGGTGCTCGCCGTGGTGACGGCGGCGGCGCTGGGCGCTCCGGTGGCGCTGCTGCGCCGGGGGCTGCGCTCGACCGCCGAGGCGGTGGCCGCCGTCGGCCTGTTGCTGACGGTGCTGGACGCGTACGCGCTGTACGCCTCTCGCATGCCGGAGGTGGACGGCACGGCGTACGCGGCGGGTGCGGCGGCGGTACTGGCCGCGGGGTGGGCCGCGTACGGCTGGACGCCGGCCGCGCGGGCGCTGCGGGCCCCCTTGCCCGCGGCGCTGCTGACGGCGCAGCTCCCGTTGCCGCTGGCGGCGCTGGCCGGCGGGGCGACGGGGCCGGAGCTGGGCTGGGCGCTGCTGGTGACGGCCGCCCTGGACGCGGGGCTCGCGCTGCTCCGGCCGGGGCGCTGGTCCTCCTGGGCGGCGGCTGCGGGCTCGGTGGCGGGCGGGGCTGCGCTGCTGACGGGTCTGGCGGAGTCGGTGGCGGCGGAATCGGCGGGGGCGGCACTGAGCCCGTCGGCGCTGCTGGCGGCGGTCGCCGTGGTGGCGCTGGCGGTGGCCTGGCGCAGCGCCCGGATGCCGGTGGCGTTCGCCGTGGCGGGTGCCCTCGCGGCGGTGGCGGCGCTGGGTGGCCTGGCCGCTCCGGAGCTGCGCCCGCCCTGGGCCGCGGTCGGGTACCTGGTGGTGGCCCTGCTCCTGCTGGGGGCGCTACGGGTCTCCGCGCTCCCGGAGCCGGTCCGGCGCGGCCTCGCCCTGGCCGGTGCGGGGGTGGCCGTCCTGGAGGCGGTGACCGCGGTGACATGGGTGGCGACGGTGCTGGTCGGCCGGCTGCGGGTGCTGGAGGAGATCTGGTCGGCGACGACCCCCGCTGCGACTCCCGCTGCGGCGGCCGGGAACGGCCCGGGGCTCGCTCCGCTGGTGGCGCTGCTGCTGACGGCCGGGGCCGCGTGGTGGCTGGTCCGGGTGCTCCCGGGGCGCCGGGAGCCGGGGGTGGCGGCGGTGGTCCTGGGATGGGCGGCGCTGTTCACGGCGCCCGCGGTGCTGGACCTTGCCCCGGGCGCGGTCTTCGCGGCCCAGCTCGCGGTGACGCTGGCGGCGGGTGCGCTCGCGCTGCGGTCAGGGGCGGCGGCGGCCGGTGCCTCCGTGGGCGGCGGCAGCCCGACGGGCACGACACCCGGCGGCGACGGCACCCCCGCGGACGCCGGTCGCGGCCTCGTGGGGATCGCCGCGGGCGCCTGCGCGCTGGCAGGGGCCCTGAGCGTGTCCGTGGCGGCCCTGGACGGCCGACTGGCCACCTTCGGGGTGCTCGGCCTGCTGGGGGCCGCCGGCGCGGCGGGGGCGGCGTACCGGCCCGCTCCGGCGTGGGCCCGCGCGGGGGCGGCGGCGCTCGCCGTCGGGTACGCGGCGCTGCTCGCGGTGGCGCTGGGCGCACTGCTGGAGCGGCCGGTGGCCTGGTGGGCGCCGGCGGTGCTGGTGGTCCCGGCGGCGGTGGCGGCGCTCGGGCCGCGCCTCGGCCTCGTAAGGATCCCGGCGGAGACGGCGGCGGCCGCGGCGGGCCTCCTCGCGGTGGCCCTGGCCACCGGGGACGCGCCGGTGCTCTCCCTGGTCCTGGCGCTGGCCGGGGTGGTGTGCGCGGCGGCGGCGCTGCGGCCCGAGCGCCGGTCGGCGGCGGGCTGGCCCGCCGGGGCGCTGTTCCTCGCGGCGACCTGGGTACGGCTCGCGGCTTCGGAGGTGACGGTGCCCGAGGCGTACACCCTGCCGGTGACGGCGGCGGCGCTGGCCGTGGGATTCCTGCGGCGGCGCCGCGATCCGCTGGCCGGGTCCTGGACGGCGTACGGGCCGGGTCTGGCGGCGACCCTGCTGCCGAGCACCCTCGCAGTGTGGGGCGATCCGCACTGGCTGCGGCCGCTGCTGCTGGGGACGGCCGCGCTCGGGGTGACCCTGGCCGGTGCCCGCGGCCGGCTCAGCGCGCCGCTGCTGCTGGGCGGGGCGACGCTGGCGGCGGTGGCCCTGCACGAGCTCACACCGTACGTCGTCCAGGTGGTGGACGCGCTGCCGCGCTGGCTGCCGCCGGCCCTGGCGGGGGTGCTGCTGCTGGTGGTGGGGGCCACCTACGAGAAGCGGCTGCGCGACGCCCGCCGGCTGCGGGAGGCCATCGGCCGGCTGAGGTAGCCCGGCGGGCCGGAGCCGGAGCCGGAGCCGGGGGCCGGGGGCCGGACAGGTGAAAAAAGCCGGGAAACGCCAGAGGCCCGGAGACTGAAAGTCTCCGGGCCTCTGGTCCGGGTGGGCGATACTGGGTTCGAACCAGTGACCCCTTCGGTGTGAACGAAGTGCTCTCCCACTGAGCTAATCGCCCGGACGCACCGCAAACATTACCGCATGTCAGCGGTGCTCTCCGCCATGGTCGGGCGGGCTCACTCCACCTCGCGGTTCCAGGGCAGCACGAGCCCGTACTTCCACAGGTAGAAGCCGATCAGGACGCCCGCGATCACGAGCCCGACGCTGGTCAGGGTGATGTTGCGGCGGCGGACCTTCGGGTCCAGGGCCTTCTGGGCGGCTTCGCTGACCTTGCGCTTGGTCCAGCGCAGGGCGAAGTGGGCCCAGGCGAATTCCGTGGCCCAGATCGCGAGGCCCGCGAAGATCGCCACCCAGCCCGGCCCGGGCAGGACCAGCATGGCGACGCCTGCGCCGATGACGGCGAGGCCGACGACGAAGACGCCGACCTGCCAGCTCAGGTGCAGGCTCCGGCGGGCCTTGATGAAGGCCGGTGCCTTGGAGACGTGCGGCGCCTCCTCGGCGGCGTTGGGCCCCGTCGCGGATTCGGACGCCGCCCCGGTGGTGGATTCGGCTGCGGACTCGGATGCGGACTCGTTGGTCTCGCGGTCACTCCCCGTGTTCATGAGGTCGAATCTACCGGAGGTCCCAGCACACGTGAATGGTCGTTTGGATCCGCCGTCCGAGGGACCCAGAGGTCCGCAAAACGGTCAGAGGGGTTTACAACGGCACCGTAGGTGGCATGTCGATTTCGCCGACGTGCGAATCCCCGAGCGCACACTGAGCGAAAGGCCCTGGCGCTTATGAACACCACGGTCAGCTGCGAGCTGCACCTGCGCCTCGTTGTGTCGAGCGAGTCCTCACTGCCTGTTCCCGCGGGCCTGCGGTATGACACGGCCGATCCCTACGCCGTGCACGCCACCTTCCACACCGGCGCCGAGGAGACGGTCGAATGGGTATTCGCCCGCGACCTCCTCGCCGAGGGTCTTCACCGGCCCACCGGTACCGGCGACGTCCGTGTCTGGCCGTCCCGCAGTCACGGTCAGGGAGTCGTCTGCATCGCCCTGAGCTCACCGGAGGGAGAAGCGCTGCTCGAAGCACCCGCCCGAGCACTGGAGTCGTTCCTCAAGCGGACGGACGCCGCGGTTCCACCAGGAACCGAACACCGGCACTTCGACCTCGACAAGGAGCTCTCCCACATCCTGGCCGAATCCTGAGCCAGGCCTACAGAGGGAACCCTCCCCCGGCTGAGTCCGGGGGCCGTACGACACCGTCCGACTCGGGGCGACGGTGCACGGCGGACAACCACATACGGAAGTGCCGGCGCTGTTCACGCGGAAGCCACCCGCGCGGACGGCGCCGGTGCGCTTGGGGGGCGACCCGCTAGAGTCGGCCAGCGGCGGCGGCAGCAGACCGTCACCGCAGGCCCGGCCCTCCAGGGAGACCCCGTGCAGATCCCCCACGACACCCGTCGCGCGCTCGACGTCGTCGTCGCGCTGGTGAACACCTCGGCCGAGACGCAGCAGCCCGACGCACTGGCGGACGTGAACGCACTGCGCGCCTTCGTCCACGAGTACGCGATCAGCGACGTCGGCGAGCTCAGCGCCCGCGACCTCGCCGGCGTGCGCACGGTGCGCGGCAAATTCGCCCAGGTCTTCGCGGCGCCGAACTCCCGCATCGCCTCCGTGCTGATCAACGACCTGGTCGCGACGGCCGGCACCACCCCGCAGCTGACCAACCACGACGGCTATGACTGGCACGTGCACTACTTCGCCCCGGGCGCCTCGGTGGGCGACCACCTGGCGGCCGACGGCGGCATGGCGCTGGCCTTCATCGTGGTCTCGGGCGAGCAGGAACGGCTGCGCCGGTGCGAGGCCCCGGACTGCCGGCGGGCCTTCGTCGACCTGTCCCGCAACCGCTCCCGGCGCTACTGCGACAGCCGTACCTGCGGGAACCGGCTGCACGTGGCGGCGTACCGGGCCCGGCGCAAATCGGAGCTGGGCACGGAGCCGGGCTCAGAGCAGGAAGAGATCGTGCAGGGCGGCGAGCAGCAGCAAGCCCCCGATCACACCTAGGAAGATCATCAGGGGCGGCTGGGAGAGCGCGAAGAGGCAGCCTCTCGGCTCCTCGGCGACGGGGACGGTGGCCGGCGCGGGAACGGCCGGCTCACCCGGTGATGTGTCGAGCATGTCGGGCCGATGATGGCCCAGCGGACCCGCGCGCGCCGCTCAACACGCCAGACGGAACGCGCGAGTTCACCGGATCCCGTCAGATCAGGTGGTTCCCGTCCCGGATCGCCGGGGCGGCCGACGCCACGGCGGCCGGTCCCGCTACGACCGGTGCCACAGGCCGCTGTCCCGGCGGCCGGAGTCCCGGCGGCGGCGTCCCGGCGACCGCGCGGTCAGATGCCGTGCTTCTTGAGGATCGCCTCGATGTCGGAGAAGTCCTCGGCGGGGGCCGGGGCGGCGGCCGGAGTCGGCCGCGGGCGGGCACCGTCACCCAGCGAGGGCGCGGAGGCGGCCGGGGCGACGGCCTCCCGGGCCGGGCGGCCCTTGGCGGCCTTCGCCTTCTTCTGCTTCCCCGTCCCTTCCCCCTCTCCCGCACCCCCTGCGCGCCGCTCTATCGCGCGGGTGGTCGTGAAGAGCAGCCAGGCCAGTCCCAGCACGGCGAACCCGGCCCAGACGGTCGGCTTGAAGACGATTCCGGTCGCCCAGGCCACGACGCCCGTCATCACCAGGCCGACGGGCACCAGCGAGTACGCCGCGATCCGCGTGGCCGCGAGGAATCGCTTGCGGTAGGCGGTCAGCGCGGCGATGCCCAGGCCCGCCGCGGACACCGCGGAGCAAATGGTCTCGGCGAGCATGCGGGGCCTCCAGGGGCGGATCGGTCGGTCGGACCCGGCCGGCGGGCCGGGCGTTCTGTCCCCATCCATCCTGCACCGGCGACCCTCGCCCTGGCCACGGCCCGAGCCCCCCGCGGGCGGATCTCCGGGACATCTCCGGGTCCGGTCTCCTCCCGAGGTCCCGGTCCGTGCTCCTCCCCGCGGGCTGGGAGACTGTCCGTATGACCGATTCCGTGATCCTCGACGTCTGGTGCGAACTTCAGTGCCCGGACTGCCACAGCGCTCTGGACGACGTGCGCGCCCTGCGGGCCCGCTACGGCGACCGGCTGGACATCCGGCTGCGCCACTTCCCGCTGGAGAAGCACAAGCACTCCTTCGCCGCCGCGCAGGCCGCCGAGGAGGCCGCCGAGCAGGGGCAGGGCTGGCCCTACGTGGAGGCCGTCCTGGCCCGCACCGCGGAACTCGGCAAGGCCGGCGAACCGGTACTCATCGAGGTCGCGCGTGAACTGGGCCTGGACGCCGAGGAGTTCGACACCGCCCTGATCGACGGCCGGCACATCCTGATCGTGGACGCCGACCAGGCCGAGGGCAAGGCGATCGGCGTGACCGGCACCCCGACGTACGTGATCGACGGACAGCGCCTCGACGGCGGAAAGAGCCAGGAGGGCCTGCGCGAGCGCATCGAGGAGATCGCCGACCGGCTGCTCGCCGCGGAAGCCTGAGAGGCGTACCGTAATTCCGCTACGATGCCCAAGTCCCGTAAGGGATAGGGCGAGAAGACGCCCTGTGGGAGTCAACCGCATCGTGTCTGTCCCCGGTTTTCCGGTCCGGATCACGCGGCAGCACAACGTCTGCGCTGTGCCTCTGCTCCCCGAATGCCGGACCAGCGCCCTGAGCGACCCCGGATGAGCCGCCCCCGGGCGACCACGCCGGACAGCCCAGGAACCGCCCCGGCTGCAATCCGTCATCCCTGCGGGAACAACGGATCAAGTCTTAGATCAAATCCTTGGCGTAGTTGAAGTCGGTCGTCCGGTAGCCGAGGGACTCGTAGAGCCGCAGGGCCGGGACGTTGTCGGTGAAGACGTGCAGCGCGAGCACCTGGTGGCCGGCCGCGAGGGCGGTGCGTTCCGCGAGGAGCATCAGGTCCCGGCCGTAGCCGCGGCCGCGGTGCTCCTCGGCGACCGCGACGTCGTAGACGTACGCGTCCTCGCCGCTCGGGGCGACCCACACCGTGCCGACGGAGACGCCGGCCGCCTCCAGGACGCCGAAGCTGACGCCCGGGGTGGCCAGCCCCCCGGGCAGCTGGGATTCGTGGTCGGCCACCGATTTCGCGCGTGCGGCCGCCTCCGGCATGCCGCGGCTGATCCAGCTCTGCGCGTAGCCCTCCAGCGCCGCGGCGAGCCAGGTCTCGAACTCGGTCCCGGTCATCGGGCGGCCGGCCACCCCCTCGGACAGGGCGGGCGGCTCGGCGGGGATGTCCTTGGCCATGTTGCGGCTGTACTCGGCGTACCCGAGGGCGGCGGCCAGGCGCAGGCCGCCCGCCGATCCGGCCGGGACCGAGACGCGGACCCGCCGGCAGCCCCAGCCGCGCAGCACTTCCTCGGCGGCGAGCGCGGCGACCGTGGCGCGGCCGCGCCGCCGGTCGGGCTCCTCGACGGCGAGTTCGCGGATCTCGGCGACCGTCGGCCCGAAGGGGGTGTCGGCGGCGAGCAGCAGGGCGCCGACGCGCCTGCTGTTGACGCGGATCTCGTACGGGCGCGAGCGCGCCCCGCCGGTGCTCTGCTGAAGCGGCCCGCTCGGCCGCAGGGTGGTGGTCATCAGTCGAGTTCTACCCGCCCTGCGGCCCGAAGCACAGCAGATTTGTCCGGTCCCGGTCAGGAGCGCGGGTCGGTGTCCTCGGCGGAGCGGGCGTCGAAGATCCGCATGGCCTCGGCCGTGACGGGGCCGGGGGCGGAGCCCAGGTCGCGCCCGTCGATCCGTACGACGGCCTGGACGTCGCGCAGGGAGGAGGTCAGGAAGACCTCTTCCGCCTGTTCCAGCGCTTCGAAGGGCAGGTCGGTCTCCTTGGCCCCGCACCACTCGGCGACGAGGGCGCGGGTGATGCCCGCGAGGCAGCCGGAGGCCACGGGCGGGGTGTGCAGCTGCCCGTCGAGGACGACGAACACATTGGAGCCGGTGCCCTCGCAGAGCCGCCCGACGGTGTTGGCGAAGAGGGCCTCGGAGGCGTCCGCCCGGTGGGCGGCGGCGAGCGCGACCACGTTCTCGGCGTACGAGGTGGTCTTCAGCCCCGCCACGGCGGACCGCTCGTTGCGCACCCACGGCACGGTGACCACGGCGGTGGTGTCGGGGCGGCGGGTGGCCCCGGCGAGGGCGACGATCAGCGTCGGGCCGGCCTCGCCGCGGTCGGAGCCGAGCGGGGACACGCCCCCGGTGTAGGTGACGCGCAGCCGGCCGAGCGGCAGCGGGTTGGCCTCCAGTACGGCGGCGCAGGCGCGGCGCACCTCGTCCAGGTCGGGGTCCGGCAGGCCGAGGCCGCGGGCCGAGCGGGTCAGCCGCTCCAGGTGCCGGGTGAGTGCGAAGGTCGTCCCGCGCTCCGCCTTGAGCGTCTCGAAGACCCCGTCGCCGACGGTGAGGCCGTGGTCGAACACGGACACCTTCGCTTCGTCCGCGTCCCGCAGTGCTCCGTCGAGCCAGATCCTCACCGTACGGTCCTCCCGCTTTCGTCCGTCTGTGTATCGACCGCGCCGGTCGGGCTGACCGGGCTGACCGGGCCGACTGGGCTGATCGCCCCGCTCGCGCCGGTCGCGTTCGCTTCGATCGCCCCCGACGCTACCCGCAGCAGTCGGGCGGCCTTCAGCTCGGTCTCCGCCCACTCGCGGTCGGGGTCGGAGCCCCAGGTGATCCCGGCGCCGGTTCCGAAGAGCAGCCGGGGGCCGCCGGGGGCCGTGCGGTCGATCCAGAAGGTCCGGATGCCGACGGCGAGCTCGGCCGTGCCCCGGTCGGCGTCGACCCAGCCGATGCCCCCGCAGTAGGGGCCGCGCGGGGCGGTCTCCAGGGCCTCGATGATCCGCAGGGCCGAGGACTTGGGGGCTCCGGTGACGGAGCCGGGCGGGAAGGTGGCGGCGAACAGCTCGGGCCAGCCGGCGCCGTCGGCGAGGTCCCCGGCGACGGTGGACACGAGGTGGACGAGGCCCGGGTGCTCTTCGAGCGCGCACAGTTCGGGGACGGTCACGGAGCCCGTGGCGCAGACCCGGCCGAGGTCGTTGCGTACGAGGTCCACGATCATCACGTTCTCGGCGTGGTCCTTGGGCAGCAGATCGGCGGCGGTGCGGCCGGTGCCCTTGATCGGGCCGGACTCGACGTGGCGGCCGCTGCGGCGCAGGTAGAGCTCGGGGGACGCGGTGGCGATCTCGACGCCGTGGGCCGGCAGCCGAATCGTTCCTGCATACGGGGCCGGGTTGCCGCGCGCGAGCCGCGCGGTCAGGGCGTCCACATCGGCGCCCGCCGGATCGGGAAGCAGCGCGGACATCACGCGGCAGAGGTTGGCCTGATAGACCTCGCCCGCCTCGATGTGCTCGCGGATGCGGCGTACGCCCGCGGTGTACGCGGCGCGGTCGAGGGAGGAGGTCCACGCGTCGGCGTCGGGGCCGCGCCATGCTCCGGGGACGGGTGCCGGCACCGGGTCGGGGCGTATGTCCCCGAAGCGCGCGCAGACGAGACGGCCTTCGAAATCGGCCGTCACCGCCCAGAAGCCGGTGGAGTCCAGGGCGGCGGGATCACTGGTGACATCTCGGAGGTCGGTTGCGAGGAGGCCGCCGAAGCGGGCGAGGGGAGGCAGGTCGTGCACGGCTGCGAGTCTATGACCGGTGACGCCCGGGCGCCGGTGAGGCGTCCGCCGGGTGACCGGCGGTGATCGGGCGGCAGCACGCTGCGGAAACGCGTTTTTGAGCTGGCCCGGGAATCCGCTAGAGTTCAACACGTCGCCAGGGAGCGAAGGGGAAAAACCCCGGAGCGAACACGGCGACCTGCGGACGTAGCTCAGTTGGTAGAGCACCACCTTGCCAAGGTGGATGTCGCGAGTTCGAGTCTCGTCGTCCGCTCAAAGGTGGGGGATCATCTTCCCGAGGACCCCCTGCTTGCTCCATGGTGGAGTGGCCGAGAGGCGAGGCAACGGCCTGCAAAGCCGTCTACACGGGTTCAAATCCCGTCTCCACCTCCAAGGACGATTAGCTCAGCGGGAGAGCGCTTCCCTGACACGGAAGAGGTCACTGGTTCAATCCCAGTATCGTCCACTGGTCCGCAAGGATCCCCGCGCGATTAGCTCAGCGGGAGAGCGCTTCCCTGACACGGAAGAGGTCACTGGTTCAATCCCAGTATCGCGCACGCAGTATGCTTCACACTCGCCACCTGCGGTGTTCGCACCGTGAACGTGGTCCCGCGCGATTAGCTCAGCGGGAGAGCGCTTCCCTGACACGGAAGAGGTCACTGGTTCAATCCCAGTATCGCGCACCAGTTATCCGAAAGCCCCGGCCGTTCATACGGCCGGGGCTTTCGCGTGTTTCCCGTGTTCCACGTGTTTCGCGCGTGCGGTCCTCCGTGGGGCCTTGGACCCCGGGCGGGAGGGAGGGTGGGTGCCGGTCGGCGCCGGTCCCCCACCCCACCTCCCTCCGGCTCAGGAGGAGAAGAGCATCCGGCCGAAGCCGCCCTTGCGGTGGCCGTGGCCGTGGCCGTAGCCGCCGTGCTGCGGGGCGCCCCAGGCGGGCGCGGGGGCGGCGTGCTGCTGCGGGTACGCGGCAGGGGCCGGGGCCGGCGGCGCGGCCGGGGGCGGGACCTGGCCGTACTGCGCGGTGTACTGACCCTCCAGGCGGGTCAGCGCCTCCAGCTCGCCGTAGTCGAGGAAGATGCCGCGGCAGCCGCTGCACTGCTCTATCTGGACACCGTTGCGGTTGTAGGTGTGCATGATCGCGTGACACTTCGGACACTGCATGACCGGATCAACTCCTCGCCGTTCGCTTCGACACCGGATGCGTACCCGGCGGCGTGAGGCTCACCCTACGACGGAGCCTTCGGCTCCAAGTCGGGCGGGAGGGAGGCAATTCGGGCACAGGCTTCCACCATCAGCCGCTCCACGTCGTCGAGTCGGCGCCGCTCGCGGGCCGCCTTGGCGAGGGCCAGCGCGGCCGTCTGCACGGTGAGCGCCCGGGCGGCGAGGTCGAGTTCCGGCCAGGGATCGCTGCCGGGCGGACCGGCCGCGGGGCCGCCCGCGGCGCGGTAGGCGTCGAGGAAGCGCAGCCAGGTCTCCGTGTCCAGCAGCCCGGCGGCGTACCAGGCCGCGGGCCGGGCGAGGTCCCACGCGGGCGCGCCGAGCCCCAGGTCGTCCACGTCGATCAGCCGCCAGCCCCCGGCCGGGCTCCGGACCAGCTGCCCGAGGTGCAGGTCGCCGTGGCAGAGCGCCCCGCCGGACGGCGCCGGCCCCTCCCCCCGGACCCACCCGGGGAGCGTGGCCGCGGCGGCCCGTACGAGCCGTGCCAACTCCGCGGCGTCGGCGTCCGAGCCCGCCGGTCCGGCCGGGGCCGCCTGCCCGGCGGGGATGGACAGAACGGCGCGGCGGGCGCGGCCCGCTCGGCCGGAGGGCGGCTCGGCGGGGAGGGTGGCGACCGCCCCGGCCCGGGTCGGCCTGCCCCCGGAGCCGCAGTCGTGGCCATGGCCCTGGCCATGGCCCTGGCCATGGCCCTGGCCATGGCCCTGGCCGGCGGAGTGTTCCCCGGCCAGGCACCCGAGCAGCGCGCCGCTCGGGTCGTCGGCTTCCGTGCCCGCAGGCGCGGGGCGTCCCGGCACGGCGCGCCCCGCGGCGACCGGGGCCGCGGGCGGGTGCGCCGCGTCGAGGCGGTGGAGGGCGCGGGCGAGTTTCGCCGGGCCGCGCATCGGCGGGAGCGGGTACGGGAGGTGGTGGAGCGGGGTCCGGTGGAGGGCGGCCAGGAGCTCGGCGGCCGGCTCCCAGGGGGCCTCCTCGGGGCGGTCCGGAGCGACCGGAGCACCGTAGGGCCACAGGGAGACGGGCCGGGATCCGACCAGGCCGAGCCCGGTGCGCAGCGGGGGCAGCAGTACCCCGGCCAGGGCCGGGTCCCCGGCCACGCGGATCCGTACCGCCAGGGCGTCGGGATCGCTGTCGCCCGCGTGCGCCTTGGCCACGACGTCCCCGCAGCGGACCACGGTGCCGTCGTCGCGGTCCGCGAGGAGTACGTACTCCGCCGCGCCCGCATAGGCGGCGAGCTCGGCCGCGCTCACTCGCTCCAGCGGAACCACGCCTCGGCTCTCCCCGTGCTCCGCACCCCGGGCGGGTGCTCCTCGGGACGAGGGTACGCAGCACAGGGACCACTTGGGGTGCGCCTCGGGTCGGGCCGGGCCCGCGCCGTCCCGCGACGGAAGGTTTCCCCCGCAAGCCGGACCAGCCGCACCCACCCACCGGTCCCGCAGGCCGGACGACAGGGGCACCACCGCCGCCCGGCCACCGCCGGGCGGAGTCCGGCGCAGCAGCCCGAAGCCCGGGAAGCGCGCCGGCGCTGAGCGGTGCGAGGGGTGCGTGAAAAAGGGGTGCGTGCGGGCGTGAAAAAGGGTGCTGCGCGTCCGGCTCCCCAGCCGTACGCGCAGCACCCTTCACCTGCCGTCCGTCGACCGCTCCCCCGTCCCCACGGGGTTCGGCCGGTGACAGTCCCGGCCCAGGCCGCTCTCCTGGGCCCGGGGCGCCGCTCAGCGCCCCAGCATCACGCTTACGGACGACGCCTGCGCCGCCACCTGGTCGAAGCCTCCGAAGAGGAAGAGCAGGAGGGCGGCCAGGGGGAGCACCATGGCCGCGGCCACCAGTGGGTGGCGACGGCCGGACTCATGGCTGTTGAACGCGAATGCCTTGCGTCCCTGCCGTGCGATGTCCGCCATGGTCCTCTCCCTGTCGTTTGGCAGCGGCGGGTTGTGACCTCGGGGGACGAGTGATCCACCCGCCGCTTGTCTTCAACACTAGGCGCGGGAAGGGCTCCTGGCCTCATGCCTTCGTACCCATTGCCTGGCCTCCAGGAGGATGACGAGTCCACCTCCCGTGTACTCCCCTGGGTGGAGACCTGCCCCTCCGTTCTGAGGGTCTTCCCGGAGGGGACCACCGGAGCGTATTGAATCCTCCCCAAGCCGAAGCAAGGGGATTCCTGGCTCACGCCGCTCGGACGCTCAGCAAGCGACCAAGGCTTCCACGATCAACACCAGCCGGGTTGAAACCAGCCCGGATGTATGAAGTTGTCAGACCCTGCCATGCCGGCTTGGTTCTCGCTCGGCACCTTGCACGCGCTTGGTTCTCGCAACGCACGACACGGACCTTACCCAGCAGTGTTTGGACCTCGGGACAAAGGCGCTGGTAGACCTCCTGCTTCGCAGGAGTCAGCCTCCTCCCGGGCTGAGGGGCGACCGGCCCCGGTGGTTCCCGGTGACTTCGCTCACTCCTGTCACTGCCCACACACGCCCTGCCGCCGACCAGGTCATCCCAAGATCAACCGAACCGACCCGGCCCCCACGGGGGGCGTCTCTACCCCGATTTCCCGCCCTTGACCCCAATTCCCTTGGCCCTGGCCCGGCTTGACCGAACCGCCCATCCCCGTACATGCGTCCTAGCGGTGGTCCGGTGATTCCCCAAGTGGACTGCCCCGCACTGACAATCGAATCCCCCGGCGAGGGCGCGGCCTCTGAGCGCGCATGCCGGATGGTCCGTAAGCTGTGCCACGTCAACAGGACGACCGGTCAGCGGGGTGGACATGGCGATGATGCGGCTCCGGCGCGAGGACCCGCGTGTCGTCGGCTCGTTCAGGCTGCACCGGCGCCTCGGCGCCGGCGGCATGGGCGTCGTCTATCTGGGCTCCGACCGGCGCGGACAGCGCGTCGCGCTCAAGGTGATCCGGCCGGACCTGGCCGAGGACCAGGAGTTCCGCTCGCGCTTCGCCCGCGAGGTCTCCGCCGCCCGGCGGATCCGCGGCGGGTGCACCGCGCGCCTGGTCGCCGCGGACCTGGAGGCGGAGCGCCCCTGGTTCGCCACGCAGTACGTGCCCGGCCCCTCCCTCCACGACAAGGTGGCCGAGGAAGGCCCCCTGACGGCCGCGGCCATCGCCGCCATCGGCGCCGCGCTCTCCGAGGGACTGGTCGCCGTACACGAGGCCGGGGTGGTCCACCGCGACCTCAAGCCCTCGAACATCCTGCTGTCGCCCAAGGGCCCGCGCATCATCGACTTCGGCATCGCCTGGGCCACCGGCGCCAGCACCCTCACCCACGTGGGAACGGCCGTCGGCTCCCCCGGCTTCCTGGCACCCGAGCAGGTGCGCGGAGCCGCCGTCACCCCCGCCACCGACGTCTTCTCGCTGGGCGCCACCCTCGCCTACGCGGCCACGGCCGACTCGCCCTTCGGGCACGGCAGTTCCGAGGTCATGCTCTACCGCGTGGTGCACGAGGAGCCCCACCTCCAGGGTGTTCCGGACGCGCTCGCGCCCCTCGTACGGGCCTGCCTGGCGAAGGATCCCGAGGAGCGCCCCAGCACGCTCCAGCTGTCGATGCGGCTCAAGGAGATCGCGGCCCGCGAGGCGCACGGGATGGGCGACAGCCGCCCGCCGGCGCAACGCGCGCGGACCGAGCGGCCGACGGGCCGGCTACCCGAGGGCTACGCCGAGGACACAGCGGGGTACGCCGAGCAGCGCACGGAGCGCCGTAGCGCCGGCACTCCCCTTCCGGGACGTCCGGGTACGGGAACCGGAGCGGGTCAGGGGAAGGCACCGGTCAAGGGTCAGGGACCGCGCGGCGGGCCGGACTCGCGGCCCTCCTCGGCCCGGGGCACCGGCTCGCGGGGCCCCGGCTCCACCGCCGGGCGTACGGGCGGCCGTCCGGCTCCCCGTACGACGGGCACGGGGCGGCGGCCGTCACGGCCGGACCCCAAGCTGATGCGCCAGCGCCTGATCGTCTTCGTCGTGGTGACGTTGCTCGTGGCGCTGGGCATCGCGCTGGCCCAGAAGCTCTAGCCTCTGGGCCCACGGGCCTACGGGCTACGGGCGGCCGCTGGCCACCGCGTAGAAGGCGACGGCCGCGGCCGCGCCCACGTTCAGCGAGTCCACGCCGTGCGCCATCGGGATCCGTACCCACTCGTCGGCCGCGACCAGTGCCTGCGTCGACAGCCCGTCCCCCTCCGCGCCCAGCATCAGCGCGACCCGCTCCAGCGTCTGCGGGGCGGCCACGTCGATCGGCGAGGCCTTCTGGTGCGGGGTGAGGGCGAGCAGCTTGAAGCCCGCCTCGCGCACCGAGTCCAGGCTCTTGGGCCAGGCCTCCAGCCGGGCGTACGGGACGGAGAACACAGCGCCCATGGAGACCTTGACGGAGCGCCGGTACAGCGGGTCCGCGCAGTCGGGCGAGAGCAGTACCGCGTCCATGCCGAGGGCGGCAGCGCTGCGGAAGATGGCGCCGATGTTGGTGTGGTCGTTCACCGCTTCCATGATGACCACGCGCCGGGTGGTGGCGAGCAGTTCCTCGGCCGTGGGCAGCGGCTTGCGCTGCATGGAGGCGAGGGCGCCGCGGTGCACGTGGTAGCCGGTGACGCGCTCGGCGAGCTCCGGGCTGACGGCGTAGACCGGGGCCGGGAGCTCGTCGATGACGTCGCGCATGACGTCGACCCACTTGGCGGAGAGCAGCATCGAGCGCATCTCGTACCCGGCGTCCTTGGCGCGTCTGATCACCTTCTCGCCTTCGGCGATGAAGAGACCTTCCGCGGGCTCGCGCCTGCGCCGGAGTTCTACGTCGGTCAGGCCCGTGTAGTCGCGCAGGCGCGGGTCGTCGGGGTCCTCGACGGTGATGAGATCAGCCACAGGGTGATACTGCCTTGTCCTGGGTGCGGTGCCAACGGCTCTGCCGGGTTGCGGGATTGCGGGGGTGTCACTCGGCCACGGGCCGGTGGACCTTCACCACGTCGCCGATCACGATGACGGCGGGCGGCCTGACCTCCTGGGCCTTGACGGTCTCCCCGACCGTGGCCAGGGTGGCGTCCACCCGGCGCTGGGAGGCGGTCGTGCCCTCCTGGATGACGGCGACGGCGGTGTCGGCGGGGCGGCCGTGACGGACCAGCGCCTCGGCGATCAGACCGATCTTGTCGACGCCCATCAGGATGACCAGGGTGCCGGTGAGCTTGGCCAGCGAGGCCCAGTCCACCAGCGAACGCGGGTCGTCGGGGCCGACGTGGCCGCTGACCACGGTGAACTCGTGGGCCACGCCCCGGTGGGTGACCGGGATGCCGGCCGCGCCGGGCACCGAGATGGAGCTGGAGATGCCGGGCACGACCGTGCAGGGGATGCCCGCCTCGGCGAGGGCCTGGAGCTCCTCCATGCCGCGGCCGAAGACGTACGGGTCCCCGCCCTTGAGCCGGACCACGGCCTTGCCGGCCTTGGCGTGCGTGATGAGGGCGTCGTTGATGGCCTCCTGGGCCATGAAACGGCCGTACGGGATCTTCGCGGCGTCGATGACCTCGACGTGCGGCGGGAGCTCGTCGAGGAGGTCGCGGGGGCCCAGCCGGTCGGCGATGACCACGTCGGCCTCGGCGAGCAGGCGGCGGCCGCGGACCGTGATCAGGTCCGGGTCGCCGGGACCGCCGCCGACGAGGGACACGCCGGGAGTGTGCGGGCGGGCGGCGGTCAGGGAGCCGTCCCGCAGCCCCTCGACGACCGCGTCGCGGACGGCCGCGGAGCGGCGGGGGTCGTTGCCGCTCAGTACGGCGACGGTGACGCCCTCCACCCGGCCGGTGGCCGGGGTCCAGGCGCTCGCGGCCTCGGCGTCGTCGGCGCGGACGCACCAGATCCGCTCGCGCTCGGCTTCGGCGGAGGCGGTGTCATTGGCGGCGCGGTCCCGGGTGGCGACCAGTGCGTACCAGGCGCCGGCCAGGTCGCCGTCCTCGTAGCGGCGGCGCTCCCAGCGGATCTCGCCGGCCTCCGCCATGGCGTCCACGGAGGGGGTCGCGGAGGGCGAGATCAGGACGATGTCTGCGCCGGCCGCGATGAGCGAGGGCAGCCGGCGCTGGGCGACCTGGCCACCGCCGATCACGACGACGCGGCGGCCCGTGAGGCGGAGTCCGACGGGGTAGGCGGGGTGTGCCGGGTGTCCCATGGCGGTTGCGGCTCCTGATGCGGCGGTGACGGCGGGCCGCTGCGTCGCTGGAGCGGCTGATCGGGCGGTGACGTGCGGTGGCCCGTCCGGGGTCCACGATACGACCCACCTGCGCGGTGGTCGCCTCGGGGGCCATTGCCCTGGCCGGGCGGTTACCCGACCCACCCCTGGCTCCGCCCCAGGCCACGGGGCTCCCGCCCCATGATCACCCGGCGGGCTCCGCCCGGGGGTGACTGCGAGGCTGCGGGCCGACGCGGCCCAATCCGGGCCCTGCGGGGCTTTCCCCACCCCGCCCCTTCCCGAAACCGGGGCTCCGCCCCGGACCCGTTCGGGGGCTCCGCCCCCGGACCCCCGCTCCTCAAACGCCGGAGGGGCTGGATTTGGCCCGCCGGGGACGGGGACGGGGTGGGGTGTCGTCCGGGACGTAAAACGTGATTTGTTGGCGCGAGAGAAGCCCATCAGGGACGCAGCGTGCACAGGGCGCCATAAATCATGAGTCCCGGACGACACCCCACCCCGTCCCCGGCACCGGCCCCCGCAGCGAGCGGGCTACTTCTCCGTGACACCCGCCGAGTCGAACGTAGCCACCTCGTGCATCGCCCGCGCAGCACTCTGCACCAGCGGCAGCGCCAGCAGCGCGCCGGTGCCCTCGCCGAGGCGCAGGTCCAGGTCGACCAGCGGGCGCAGCCCGAGCTTGTTCAGGGCGGCCACGTGGCCCGGCTCCGCGCTGCGGTGTCCGGCAATGCACGCCGACAGCGACTCCGGGGCGATCGCACGGGCCACCAGCGCGGCCGCGCCGGCGCTGACGCCGTCCAGGATCACCGGGGTGCGCAGGGAGGCTCCGCCGAGGAGGAGCCCCACGATCGCCGCGTGCTCCAGGCCGCCGATGGCCGCCAGGACGCCGATCGGGTCCGCCGGGTCGGGCTGGTGGAGCTCCAGCGCGCGGCGCACGACCTCGACCTTGCGGGCGTGCGTCTCGTCGTTGATGCCCGTACCCCGCCCGGTGACCTCGCCCGGGTCCACCCCGGTGAAGACCGAGATCAGCGCCGCCGACACCGTGGTGTTCGCGATGCCCATCTCTCCCGTGAGGAGAGCCTTGTTCCCCGCCGCGACCAGGTCGCGGGCCGTCTCGATGCCCACCTCGATGGCCGCGACAGCCTCCTCGCGGGTCATCGCCGGGCCGACCGACAGGTCGGCCGTACCCGGGCGGACCTTGCGCGGCAGCAGGCCGGGCGTGGCCGGGAGGTCGCCGGCGACACCCACGTCGATCACGCAGACCTCGGCGCCCACCTGGTTGGCGAACGCGTTGCACACCGCGCCGCCGCCCAGGAAGTTGGCCACCATCTGCATGGTGACCTCCTGGGGCCACGGGGTGACCCCCTGGGCGTGCACGCCGTGGTCACCCGCGAAGATCGCCACCGCGGCGGGCTCCGGGATCGGCGGCGGGCAGACCCGCGAGAGGCCGGACAGCTGGGCCGAGATGATTTCGAGCATGCCCAGGGCCCCGGCGGGCTTGGTCATGCGCTTCTGCCGCTCCCAGGCCTCGCCGAGTGCCTTCGCGTCGAGCGGGCGGATGCTGGCGACCGTCTCGGAGAGCAGGTCGTGCGGCTCCTCGCCGGGCAGCGCGCGCCGCCCGTACGTCTCCTCGTGCACGACCCATGCCAGCGGGCGGCGCTGCGACCAGCCGGCCTGCGCGAGCTCGGGCTCGGCGGGGAACTCGTCCACGTACCCGACGCACAGGTACGCGACGACCTCCAGGTGCTCCGGAAGACCGAGCGCACGGACCATCTCGCGCTCGTCGAAGAAGCTGACCCAGCCGACCCCGAGGCCTTCGGCACGCGCCGCGAGCCAGAGGTTCTCCACGGCGAGGGCCGAGGAGTACGGGGCCATCTGCGGCTGGGTGTGCCGGCCCAGGGTGTGGCGTCCGCCCCGGGTCGGGTCGGCGGTGACCACGATGTTCACCGGGGTGTCGAGGATGGCCTCGATCTTGAGTTCCTTGAACTGCTTGGCCCGGCCCTTGGGCAGCGACTTCGCATAGGCCTCGCGCTGGCGCTCGGCGAGCTCGTGCATCGTCCGGCGGGTCTCGGCGGACTTGATGACGACGAAGTCCCACGGCTGGGAGTGGCCGACGCTGGGCGCGGTGTGGGCCGCCTCCAGGACGCGCAGCAGCACCTCGTGCGGGATGGGGTCGCGGCGGAAGCCCTTGCGGATGTCACGGCGCTCGCGCATGACGCGCAGGACGGCCTCGCGCTCGGCGTCGGCGTATCCGGGGGCCGCCTCGGTGACGGGGAGCTCGGGCTCGGCTTCCGGCACTGCTTCCGGCTCGGGCTGCGGCTCGGTTCCGGCCTCGGGGGCCGGTCCGGCCTCCAGCGGTACGTCGGCGTGCGCGACGGCGACCGGCTCGGGCTCGGGGACCACGACGGCGGCGGGCTCGGGCAGGGGCTGCGGCTCCTCGGCCTGAACCAGCGTTTCCGCGGGCTGCGGCTCGGGCTCCACGACCGGCTCGGCCTCCGCCTCGACGGCGGCGACAACGACAGCCTCGGCCTCGGGAACCGCGACGGGCTCGGGCGCCGGTACGACGGCGGCCTCGGGCTCCACGAAGACGACGGGCTCGGCGACGGGCTCCACGAAGACCGGCTCGGCGACGGCGACGGCGACCGGCACCGGCTCCGCCGCGGGCACGGACTCCGGCTCGGCCACGAGGACCGGCTCGGGCTGGGCGAAGACGACGGGGTCCGCGACGGGCTCGGCGACCGGCTCCGCGACAGGCTCGGCCACGGCCTCCACGACGGGTTCCGCCGAGGCTTCCGAAGCCGGCTCCACAGTCCACGGCGTTCCCGCCTGGACCGGGATCTCGACCGGCTGCTGCACCGGGCCCGGCACGTGCTCGGCCTCGGCCTCCGTGAAGTCCAGGTACTCGGGCCCCGTGGTCGGCGGCCCGGACTGGCGCACCGGGACGGGCACCGCCGGGGTGCTCAGATCCGGGGCCACGGGCTCGGAGGCGGAAGGCGCGGAGGCGACCGGTACGGAGACGACCGGTACGGGAACGGGCGCGGCCGGCGTCAGCGGGGCTTGGGCCTGCACGGGGGTGGCGGCGGGCGCCGGCGCCGCGGCCGGGCCGCGGTCCGCGAGGGAGCGTACGACTCCGCCGGTGGCCTCGGGCACGGCCGGGCCCATGTGCAGCGGCCGCCGCACCGGGACCGCCGCGACGGGGGCCATCGGGGGCTGGGGCTGGGACATGGACTGCGGGGCCACCAGGCCGCCGAGGTCCAGCGCGCCGGAATCCCGGCCGCCGGCCTCGTGCACACCGGCGCCGTAAGAGGCGTCGGCGTAGGAAGCGTCGGCGAAGGACGGCTGCTCCGCGAAGGGCTGCCCGTCGAACGGCTGCCCGTCGAAGGACTGCTGCGGGTAACCGGCGGGCTCGTAGCCGAGCGGCGCCCCGGGGACCGGAAGCTGGACCGGGTGGGGCTGCTGGTACTGGGGGGCCCCGCCGAAATCGGCGTACGGGGCGTCCGCGTACGCGGAGGGCTCGGGGAAGTCGGGGAAGGCGGGCACCGGCGGGACGACCTGGGGGTCGCTCCACGCGCCCTGGCTGCTCGGCATCAGCAGCAGTTCCTCGTCCTCCGGCTCGGCCGGGTTGTCCACGAGGTCCTGGAAGGCGTAGCTCCCGGTCGCCGGGGAGGACAGGGGAACCGGGGCGGGGACGCCCTGCTGATCCACCATGCCCGTGCTGTCCGGGAGACCCTCGCCCGGAACCTGGCCGGTGTCAGTCATGCGTACCCCTCGCCCATCGGTGTTGCCTCTTCGACTGCCCGGTCGCCCACGAGGCCTCACGTACGCCCGCACGACAACCAGTAAGTATTGTCCTGCCCGTTCGCCACCGTGTCGGCCATAACCGGCACGGTCCTCTGTGGACTGCGCCACGTCGCGCGTCCAGCCGGAGCCGCGTGCCCGAATCGTCCGGGCGGTGCGACGATCGGCCAGCCTACCCCGGGCTCGTGGCTAGGTACGGTCCGGGCGGTTAACGGGGCGTTCGGCGGCCAGCAGGAACACCACGGAGCGCTGTTGTTCGGTCCAGGTACGGGTGTCCAGGCCGACGGACTGGAGCAGCGCGCACTCGACGGCGTACCCGCCCTCGGTCAGGACCCGGCCGATGGCCTCCGCCTCGTCGCGCGTGGAGGCGTGGCTGACGATCCGTTCGGGGCGCCGGTCGGCGACGGCGGCGACCACCGCGGCCCCGCCGCCGCCGACGCGGACGACGTCGGGTTCGGGCAGGGTTTCCAGGACGTGCGGGGCGCGGCCGGTCACGACCTGGAGCTGCACACCCCGGGCGCGGGCGGCGGCTGTTGTGCGTTCGCAAGCGTGCCGGTCGGCGTCGACGGCGATGACGGCGGCGCCGAGCGCGGCGGCGTCAACGGCGAGGGCTCCGGAGCCGGAGCCGATGTCCCAGACGAGGTCCCCGGTGCGCGGGCCGAGCCGGGCGAGCTGCGCCGCGCGCAGCTGCGTGGACTCCCCTTCTCCCACGTCGATCTGAGGGCGGGCCCAGCCCCGTCCGGCGGCCGGGGCCGTGCTGCGGCCGAGCAGCCAGGCCGGTTCGGCGGCGGCCGCTACGGGTCCGGTGCCGCCGATGACGATGACCACATTGGGGTCGCGCCAGCTGTGGTCGGCGGCCTTGTCGGAGGTGAGGACGGTGACCTGTTCCTTGTCGGTGCCGAGTTCCTCGCAGATGACGAAGGTGCGGTGGACGCCTTCGAGCAGCAGGGCGAGTTCGGCGGGTCCGGCGCCGGGCGAGGTGATGACGGCGACCTTGGAGTGGGCGCGGCAGACGTTGACGGCCCGGCGCAGGGTGCGGCGGTGGGCGACGACGACCTGGGCGTCGTCCCAGGGCATCCCGGCGCGGGCGAAGGCGGCGGCGACGGCGGAGACGGCCGGTACGACCTCCACCTCCAGGCCGTGCTCCGGGGCGCGCAGGGCCCGTACGACGCCGAAGAAGCCGGGGTCCCCGTCGGCGAGGACGACGGCGGTGCCGCGGTGGCCGGCGATCCGGCGGGCGGCGAGGGGC
Source organism: Streptomyces sp. GL_148 (assembly GCF_057834205.1). Taxonomy (NCBI): domain Bacteria; kingdom Bacillati; phylum Actinomycetota; class Actinomycetes; order Kitasatosporales; family Streptomycetaceae; genus Streptomyces; species Streptomyces sp. GL_148. The sequence goes on from NZ_CM174396.1 coordinate 1,617,259, forward strand.
AGGCTGCCCAGGCGCACGCGTTCGGCGGTGGGCGGGACTTCGGGGAGTGCGAGGTGGTGGGCGGCGCCGGCCACCAGAGTGGCGGCGGAGAGCGCGGACCGGGCTGCCGCGGTCAGGGGGGAGCCGTCCCAGCCGATCACCGTGACCCGGTCGGCCATCGTCGTCAGTCTCCTGGTGTGGGAGGGGGCCCTTCCCGGCGGTGGCCGGGGGCAGGGCGAAGCTTCGTCGAGGGGGCGGGCCTGGTGAGACTACCCGGTCGTCAGGTCAGTTCCGGTCCGAGAAGACGGGGTAGCCGTTCGCGTCGTTCGCGTGGGCGTTGGCGTTGGAGGGCAGGAGTCGGTAGCTGCCCTGCGCTTCGTCGCGGGGGTCCGCGTAGCCCACGGAGTAGCCGTCGGAGTATCCGTCCCCGTAGCCGTCGCTGTAGTCGTCGGAGTAGCCGGAATATCCGTCGGCGTCCTCGTCGAGGTCCTCGGGGACCAGGCCCCAGACGATGAGGTCGCTGCGGGTGTCGGCCCAGGAGCCGTCGGGGTTCTGGGTGCGCACTATGCACGCGTTGCGCAGGACGCCTTCACTGATGCAACCGGTCTTCTGGGCCACTTGCTGGGAGGCGGTGTTGTCGGCGGCGGTGCGCAGTTCGAGGCGTTCGAAGCGCTGGTCGGTGAAGAGCCAGCGGGCCACGGCGCGGACGGACTCGCTGGCGTAGCCCTCGCCCCGGGCCCAGGGGGCGGTGACGTAGCCGACCTCGGTGGTGCGGGTCCGCCAGTCGGTGTCCTGCAGGTGGACGATGCCGACGAGCCGCTGGGTGAGGAACTCGGTGACGGCGAAGACGATGCCGCGGCCCTCGGTGCGCTCCGTGTGGGCGGTCCGCGTGGCCCAGGTGACCGCGTCGGCGTAGGTGTAGGGGTGCGGGACGGAGGTCCAGGCGGTGACGTGTTCGTCGTTCATCATCTCGGCGAGCGCGGTGACGTCTTCTTCCTCGAAGGGGCGCAGCACCAGCCGGTCCGTGCTGATGGTGACGTCCGGGAAGGTGGTAGTCATGCGCAGCTCCAAGCCTGAGACCGTGGTGCGACCGTGGTGCGAGGCGACCGTGGCGCGGGTCCGTGTCTACGGGCCGCAGCCGCGGGTCGTAGGCCACAGCATGCAGCATCGGCCTGGTGATGTGCAGGGCCGGGCTGGTGCCCGGAAGCGGGCAGCGCCCGGCCCCGTACACCGGTGGGGTGTACGGGGCCGGGCGGGCGGGCCGGATCGGGCCGGCCGGGTGTCACCGGCCGGATCTAGGCGGCGGGCTTGCCGAAGGCCGGGATGACCGAGCCCTCGTACTTGTCGTCGATGAACTTCTTGACCTCGTCGGAGTTCAGGAGCTTGGCGAGCTTCTGGACCCGCGGGTCGTCCTGGTTGCCGTTCTTGACCACGAGGATGTTGGCGTACGGGTTGCTCTCGGCCTTCTCCAGGACGAGCGCGTCCTTGGCCGGGACGAGCTTGGCCTCGATGGCGTAGTTGCCGTTGATGACGGCGGCGTCCACGTCGCTCAGGGCGCGCGGGACCGTGGCGGCCTCCAGCTCCTTGAACTCCAGGCCCTTCTTGTCGGTGATGTCGGACAGCTTGGCGGCGGTGCCGACACCCTCCTTGAGGGTGATGAGGTTGTTCGCTGCGAGCAGCTGGAGCGCGCGGCCCTCGTTGGTGGGGTCGTTGGGGACGGCGATGGTCTGGCCGGCCTTGATGTCGGTGAGGGCCTTGACCTTCTTGGAGTACAGGCCCAGGGGCTCCAGGTGCACGTTCACGACGGGCACGAGGTCGGTGCCGTTCTTCTTGTTGAAGTCGTCGAGGTACGGCTTGTGCTGGAAGTAGTTGGCGTCGACCTGGCCCTGCTGGGTGGCGGTGTTCGGCAGGACGTAGTCCGTGAACTCCTTCACCTCCAGCTTGAGGCCGTCCTTGGCCGCGAGGTTGTCCTTCACGAAATTCAGGATGTCGGCGTGCGGGGACGGGGACGCCGCGACGACCAGGGGCTTGCTCTCGTCGGTCTTGCCGCCGTCGGCCTTGGTGGAGGACGGGTCCGAGGAGCTGCCGCAGGCGCTGAGGCCGAGGGCGAGCGCCGAGACGGTGGCGGCGAGGGCGGTGAGCTTGATGTTCTTGCGCACGAAGAGTGCCTTTCTTGCGTCTTGCTGTGTGAATGACGGCCCAAGCACGACAAGTGCGGGCTTTCTTGGGAAAAGTAGATGAATGTCCCGCTCGGCGGGATTCAGGCTGTCCGACCGCGCCGGGCGAGGAGGCGTACCACGCCGTCGCCGATGAGCTGGATCACCGTGACGAGCACGATCAGCACCACGACGGTGGCGACCATGAAGCCCGTCTCGAAGCGCTGGAAGCCGTAGGTGATGGCCTTGGAGCCGAGGCCTTCGCCGCCGACCGCGCCGGCCATGGCCGAGTAGCCGATCAGGGTGATCACGGTGGTGGTGACGGCCGCGATCAGGGAGGGCAGCGCCTGCGGGAGGAGCACCTTGCCGACCAGGGTCGGGATGCCGCCGCCCATGGACTCGACGGCTTCGATCAGGCCGTGGTCCACCTCGCGGACGGCGGTCTCGACGAGCCGGGCGAAGAAGGGGACGGCGCCGATGGCGAGCGGCACGATCATGGCGGTGGGGCCGATGAAGGTGCCGACGATCGCCGTGGTGACCGGGATAAGGAAGATCAGCAGGATGATGAACGGGAGCGAGCGGCCCATGTTCACGATCACGCCGAGGATCTTGTTGACCGCGCGGTTCTGGAGCATGCCGCCCTTGTCGGTGAGGACGAGCAGGATGCCGATGGGCAGTCCGCCCAGGATCGTCACCAGGGCGGACCACAACACCATGTAGAGGGTGTCGAAGGTGCCCTGCGTGAGCAGCGGCTGCATTTCGGACCAGGTCACTTCGCACCGTCCTTGACCAGCTCGGCCAGTTCGCCGTCGACATCCGCTGCTATGTCGGCTTCCACATCCGCTTCCGCATCCGCATCCGCTTCCACGACGTCCACCTGCAGGCCCTGCTCGCGCAGGAAGCCGACGGGTACGACGTTGTCCTCGTAGCGGCCGGGCAGTTCGATGCGCATGCGGCCGATCTGCCGGCCTGCGACGGTGTCCATCGCGGCGCCGAGGATCGATATGTCGATGTTGTAGGTCCGGGCCAGCTGGGAGATGACCGGCTGGGTCGCGGTATCGCCGTGGAAGGTGACGTCGATGACCGTGTGCTCCGCGGTGGTCGCGGACCCGGTCAGCGGGAACAGTTCGTGGGCGAGCTCGGAGCCGGGGGTGGCCAGCAGCTCGGTGACCTTGCCGGCCTCGACGATCCGGCCCTGCCGCATGAGGGCGGCCGAGTCGCAGACGGACTTGACCACGTCCATCTCGTGCGTGATGAGCAGGACGGTCAGGCCCAGCTGGCGGTTGAGGTCGCGCAGCAGCTGGAGGATCTGGCGGGTGGTCTCGGGGTCCAGGGCGCTGGTTGCCTCGTCGGAGAGCAGCACCTTGGGGTCGCCGGCCAGGGCGCGGGCGATGCCGACGCGCTGCTTCTGGCCGCCTGAGAGCTGGCCGGGGTAGGACTTGGCCTTGTCGGCGAGTCCGACGAGGTCGAGCAGTTCGGCGGCCTTGCGGGAGCGCTCGCGGCCGGAGACCCCGAGGATCTCCAGGGGCAGTTCGATGTTGCCCTGGACGGTGCGCGAGGACAGCAGGTTGAAGTGCTGGAAGACCATGCCGATGCGGCTGCGGGCCTCGCGGAGTTCCTTGCCGGCGCGGCGGCCCCGGCCGGCGAGGGCGGTGAGGTCGACCCCGTCCACGGACACGGTGCCGGTGGTGGGGCGCTCCAGCAGGTTCACGCAGCGGATCAGGGAGGACTTTCCGGCGCCGCTCTGGCCGATGACTCCGTAGACCTCGCCCTGGCGGACGTGCAGGTCGACGCCGTCCAGGGCGGTGACCTCGCGGCCACGGGACTGGTAGACCTTCGTGAGGCCCGATGTGGTGATCACAGGATTTCCGTCGCTGTCGAGTGCGCGGCGCAGCGGGTGCCGGGCACGGGGCAAACATCTGGGACGCGATACGGGGCGAACCATCGGAAAACGACGGCTTCGGCGCATGCGCGGGGCAGGAGCGGTCCGGGTTCACACGGAGGTGCCGGGAGCGGCTCGGCCGGTCTCGCTTCGGGGCGTGAGACCTGGGGAAGGGGCCCTCAGAAGGCGCGCATTCGACACATACAACGAGCACCGGGCGTCATCGTCGCCTCGGTCGCAAGGGTGCGGCTGCTCGTCGTGGTCATGGGCCCAGTAAACCAGACGTTCCCCGTGACCGATCAAAGGCGTCCGAATAGCGGACGGATTTCGACCACATACCGGACAACACCGGTCAGGGCCGATCGTCCGTCTCGATCGTCACGCCATCGGCTCCGACCAGCACGGACACGGCCGCGAGGTCCCGTACGACCACGTCCGCGTCGAGTTCGGCGGCCGGGTGCGTTGTGGTCAAGGCCACGGTGGCGCATTGCGGACCGAGCTTCCCGTGCAGCAGCAGCTTCATGTCTTCAAGGAAAGCCCCGGGGCAGGGGTGAGCGCATCGGGTCTTTCGGCCCGTAATACCCTCGCTGCATGCTCGACGCCCTGACGGTCGCCATCGGCGTGGCCGCACTCGCCCTCGCCGCCTGGTGCGGTTTCGCCGCCTGGCGGGACCAGCCGACCAAGGACTGGCACTTCATCGGCATGGCCGTGGTGACCGTACTGGTCCTGGCCCAGCTGGTGATCGGCCTGGTCCAGCTCGCCCGCGGCGAGAAGCCCGGCCAGGGCACGGTGCTCTTCCTGGCCTATCTGGTGGGGGCCTTCGCGACCATCCCGGCGGCGGGGCTGCTCTCGCTGAGCGAGCGGACCAAATGGGGTTCGGTGACGGTGGCCGCGGGAGCGGTCGTCCTCGCCGTGCTCGAAGTACGGCTCTACGACATCTGGGGAAACACCGGTGCCTGATACCGACACGGACGCCACGGCCACCGCGACCCCGCCGGGCGGGCACAAGCGTCTGGTCACCGGGCCGGGGGTGCTGCTGGTCTGGTTCTACGGGGTGATCACCGTCGGCGCGGTCTCGCGCTCGGCCTACCAGATCTCCACCGAGTTCGACCGGGCGCCGCTCGCGTACTCGCTGTCGGCCGCGGCCGCGCTGGTCTATGCCTTCATCACGTACTCGCTGGTGCGCGGCGGGGAGACGGCCCGCAAGGCGGCGCGGATCTGCTGCGCCGCCGAGCTGGCCGGCGTCCTCGTCGTGGGCACCTGGACCCTGGCGCGGCCCGAGGCCTTCCCCGACGCGACCGTGTGGTCGGACTTCGGGATGGGCTACCTGTTCATCCCGGTGATCCTGCCGATCACCGGGATGCTCTGGCTCCGCGCGAAGCGCTAGGCGTTGGGCGTTAGCCGTTAGCCGTTACGGCTAAGCCTCAGGCGCTGACCGCGAAGTCGGTGGCCTCCTTGGCCTCCTTCTCCAGGATCACCAGGCGCACGCCGTCGGACGCGGTGCGCCCGCCGACCTGGGTGTAGCCGGCCTTGCGGTAGAGCCGCAGGTTCGACTCGCTCTTGTGTCCGGTGAACAGCCGGAAGCGGGTGGTTCCGTCGTGGCCGGACAGCGCCGCCTCGACCGCGCTGAGCAGCCGGGCGCCGAGGCCGTGGCCCTGGAGCCGGGGGTGCACGCAGAGCTTGGTGATCTTGCCGGTGCCCGCTTCGTCGACGGTGCCGCGAACGGCTCCGACGATCTCCTCACCGAGCCGGGCGACCAGAACGGTGTCCGAGGCCAGCTCGGCCTTGAGGGAGTCCAGGGACTGGGTGAGCGGCTGGATGCGGTAGTTGCCGTACAGCTCGGCCTCGGTCTGGAACGCCAGATACTGCAGCTTGATGATCTGCTCGGCATCCTCGGCAGTTGCCGCCGAAATGGTCACGCTCATGCCCATGTGCGCATGCCTCCCGCTCACCTGGTGGCCTGTTGGTCTACCGCTCCATTCCCCGCAGGGCGGGAGCCGCAACCTCTACGGCCAGCATTCTGCGCAGACATCCCAGGCATCGGGAACGGACGGGCCCCAAACTTCCTTGTGAGATACCCAACTCTCCTGCGATTTCACGGTAGGTGAGGTCCCTGGGCGAAAGAAGTGCCCTCATGAGCTCCGGACACCTTCCGGGCAATCGGGCGACCGCCGATCGCAGTGCCCGGTTCTCCTCTCCGTGCAGGAGGGCGTCTTCCGGTTCCGCTCCCGTACTGCTACGGCTCCCCGCGCCGGGCCCGCCGTGCACCGGGGGCCGGCCGTCCGCGGAGTGATGACGGGAGTCGTACGGGACTTCGCGCCGGGCCCGGCGCCGCGCCCGGCGGGCCTCCCCGCGCACCGCCCGGCGCAGCCAGTCGGCGGGTTCGGCGGGGATGCGGCGGTGCTCCAGCAGCCTGACCCAGACGGCTTGTTCCAGATCGGCGGCGTCCACCCCGGTGCCCGCGGTCTCGGCGGCCGCTTCGGCCGAGAGCAGCGGGCGGAGCGTTTCGTACAGGTCGGGGAGATCAGCCTTCAGCAGGTCCATGCCGGGCGGGACGCGAAGGCCGTGCCGGGCGGTTTCCCCGCCGGGCACGGCCCACTCGTACGAGAAGCTCCGGTCAGGCGTTGACGCCGCGGCCCGGGCGGAAGGCCTCCGCCGCGAGCAGCCCGGTGTCGGGATGGTCGGTGAAGATGCCGTCGATGCCCTGTTCGAAGTAGGTCTTGAAGGCGCCGAAGGCGTCCCCGTAGGCCGTCGGGTCGGTGCCCTTGCGGTAGTCGGCCGGCAGGAAGTTGTTCTCGTTCCGCGCGGTGTAGGGGTGCAGGATCAGCCCCTGCGCGTGGGCGTCGGCGACCAGGGTGGTCGGGGCGCCGAGCTTGCCGGTGGCATCGCGCGGCAGGATCAGGTCCATGGTCGGCCCGATGCCCTGGGCGAAGCCGGCGATCCACCGCAGCCCCTCGGGCTTGACCAGATCGGCGACCGTCCGGGGGTCCTTGGCCAGCTCGAAGTCCCACGGGCGGGTGCCCGCCGCCGAGAAGAGCACCACGCGCGGGCTGGAGACCAGCCGGGAGAGCCGCTGGATGCTGGAGGGCTCGAAGGACTGCAGGAAGACCGGGGCGCCCCGGCCGTCACGCCCGTAGCGGCGCAGCAGCTTGGCGAGGGGCTCCTCGAGGCCGAGGCCCAGGCCGCGGAAGTAGCTGGGGTGCTTGGTCTCCACGTGCAGCCACACGCGCTTTCCGCGCCGCCGGCCCTCGCGGTCGGCCCAGCGGAGCACCTCTTCGAAGGTGGGGACGTCCCAGCGGCCGTCGTAGAGCGTGTTGCGCTGCCGGAGGGCGGGGATGCGCTCCTTCGCGCGCAGGGTCTTCAGCTCGGCGAGGGTGAAGTCCTCGGTGAACCAGCCCGTGACCGCGACCCCGTCGATCGTCTTGGTCGTCTTGCGGGACGCGAAGCCGGGGTGGTCGGCGACGTCCGTCGTGCCGCCGATCTCGTTCTCGTGGCGGCACACCAGGTGGCCGTCCTTGGTGGGCACGAGGTCCTGCTCGACGACGTCGGCGCCGAGGTCGAGCGCGAGCTGATAGGACCCGAGCGTGTGCTCGGGCCGGTAGCCGCTGGCCCCCCGGTGCCCGATGACCGTGGGCACCGGCAGGTCCCGGTAGCCGCCGCCCTGACCGCTTCCCGTGCCTCCCCCGTGGCCGCTCTCCGCCGCCGCGGCCGAACCGCCGCCCGCCGCGAGTCCGCCGAAGGCTCCGCCCGCCGCGACGACGGCCGCACCCAGTACCGTGCGCCGCGCTGCCCCACCCTGTGTCATCAGTGCCACTCCCCATCGGACAAGGGCCGGGCGTCCCGGGATCTCCGGGGCCTACGGCCCGAATCCGCGTGCCGATGGTAGGCAAGCGTCGATGGCCGGCGGGGGTGCGCGGGCGGAACGTGGCGGAAACGTGCGTCAACACTGCGTATCCACCTCGTGAACCCGATGTGCGATCAGAGTGGACCCGCGAGTATCGTCCTCACCTGCACTACCGCCGCGTGTGGTGGGTGCGAGAACCTTGCTTTTCGATGCCGGAGGGCCCACGTTGTTCCGTACGCGCCTGATCAAAGCCACTGTCGGACCCGTCATGCGCCTGATGTTCCGCACCCGCGTCGAGGGCATCGAGAACATTCCGGGCACCGGGCCGGTGATCCTCGCGGGCAACCACCTCACCTTCATCGACTCGATGATCCTGCCGCTGGTGTGCGACCGCACGGTCCACTTCATCGGCAAGGACGAGTACGTGACCGGCAAGGGCGTCAAGGGCCGGGCCATGGCCTGGTTCTTCACCGGCGCCGGCATGATCCCCGTGGACCGCGACGGGGCCAACGGCGGGGTCGCCGCCCTGATGACCGGTCGCAGGATCCTCGAAGAGGGCAAGATCTTCGGCATCTACCCCGAGGGCACCCGCTCCCCCGACGGCCGCCTCTACCGGGGCCGCACCGGCATCGCCCGCCTGACCCTGATGACCGGCGCGCCCGTCGTCCCCTTCGCGATGATCGGCACCGACAAGCTCCAGCCCGGCGGCGCCGGCATGCCGCGACCGGGCCGGGTCACGGTCCGGTTCGGCGAGGCGATGGAGTTCTCCCGGTACGAGGGCATGGACCGCGACCGCTACGTGCTGCGCGCCGTCACCGACTCGGTGATGGCCGAGGTCATGCGGCTCTCCGGCCAGGAGTACGTGGACATGTACGCGACCAAGGCCAAGGCCGCGTAGCCGTCCTGCCGTCGGCTACTGCCGTTGCAGTGACCGGCTGACACCCGCCGCGGTCGTCGTGGCGAGGACCCAGCCGGTCACGATCAGCAGGTACGACAGCCACTGGTACGCGCCGTCCGGCGCGAAGGGCGCCTCCTGCCCGAAGCCGATGATCGGCAGCATCAGGTCGATCGTGTAGAAGACCGGGTTGAAGTCCGGCGCCTCCCCCTGCTTCAGCTCCCGGGGCGGGTGGAGCCCGTACGCGACGGTCCCCGTGATCAGCAGCGCCAGCAGCCAGCCCGCGGCGCGCAGCGGCCGGAACCCGTAGCCCACGGTGGCGTCCTGGAGGAGGCCCCAGACCCTGGCGGCCCGGGGCAGGGTGCGGCGGTGCCGCCGCAGTTTGGCGAGCAGGACGGTCCGCGCGCCCGCCTCGTCGCCCGCCGTCCGGTAAGCCGTGGCGAGCTGTTCGTAGGCGTGCGGAAGGTAGCCCGACTCCTCGCGCTCCAGAACGGGCAGTCGCTGCTCGGCGGGAACGTGCGGGCTGAGGGCGCGGTAGGCGAGTCCCGCGATGCGGATCTGACCCGGCCAGGTCTCGGGCGCGATGTGGAGCAGGTCGAACTGGGAGCGGCGCAGGTTCACGCCGCCCTGGACGGTCGGGCAGTTGCGCAGCCACACCTCGCCGGCGACACAGCTGGAGGCGCGCAGGGCGACCCCGCCGGGGTTGATGAGGCGGGCGTAGGCGAGGTTCAGCTGTCCCGGTATCCGGGAGCCGGTGAGGTTGACCCGGCCCCGGGCCTCCAGCCGCATGGCGCGCAGGTCGGTGCCGACGTTGAGGATCTCGGCGTGCAGGGCGGTCCCGCCGGGGGCGAGGAGCCGGGCGTCGTCGAAGTTGATCTGGCCGCCGACGGTGGCGCCGTTGATGCGGGTCTGGCCGTGGACGGTGAGTTCCATGGCGATGACGTCGGTTCCGATGTCGGCGTGGTTGAACTGGAGGGCCGCCTCCTGGCCCTCCTCGGCCGGGCCCGCGATGCCGATGACCGCCTTCCGGAGGAAGAGTCCGCCCGCTATACGGGCACCCGCGAGGCGTACCGGCCCGGTGATGCGGCAGCAGGACAGCTTGAGCGCGATGTCGACGCTGACGGTGGAGGCGGTCAGGCCGGGCAGGGCCGAGTCGCTCAGCGACACGATCCTCAGCCGGGCCCCGTAGAGGAGGGGTTTGCGCTCGAACCAGCAGGCCCGCAGCCGGATCGCGTGCTCGATGTCGGCGTACTTGAGGTTGAGCTTGCCGGTGATCCGGGCGCCCCGGACGTTCAGGCCGGGGACCTGTCCGTCGAGCGGGACCGCGCCGCGCAGCAGCAGGTGGGCGAGGACTTCGGCGCGTACGGTCCGGTCGGGCCCCCACGAGGCGCCGTCGGTGGCCTCCTCGCTGCGGTCCTCCCGGAAGTCGACGCCTTCCCCACGGGGAAAGGCGTCCCATACGCGGCGCTCCGCCGGGGTCAAGTCGTTGATCTCCATCGCCGGGATGGTGTCCCGCGGTTCCACGGACTGTCAACTCCGTGCAGGACACCGCCCCCTGACGAGCCGCCACGCGGGGTCAGTGCTCGATGCCGTCCTGGAGCTCTTGTCCCTTGAGCAGGAACCAGGCGGCCACGGCGGTGGCCAGCAGGACGGCCGCGCCCACTCCGGAGGCCAGCCGCAGGCCGTCCACGAAGGCCTCCTGGGCTGCGCCGACCATCTGCTGGGCGGTCTGCGGGTCCAGTGACCTGGCGGCTTCGACGGCGCCGCCGAGCGATTCGTGGGCGGCGTCGGCGACGGGTCCGGCGACGGAGGCCGGGGCGGTGAAGCCCTGGTAGACGCCGGTGACGACCGAGCCGAGCAGGGCGATGCCGAGGGCCGCGCCCAGCTCGTAGGCGGTCTCGGAGACGGCCGAGGCGGAACCGGCCTGCTCCTTGGGCACGCTGGAGAGGATCACGTCGGCGGTGACGGTGAAGGAGAAGCCGGCGCCGAGGCCGACGATGAGCAGGGCGGCGCCGAGCAGCGGGTAGCCGGTCTCCTTGTGGATCACGGTCAGCGCGGCCAGCGCGATGCCGATGGCGGCGAGGCCTCCGGTCACGATGGCCCGTACCCCGTACTTGCGGGCGTACGTGCCCGCGACCAGGCCGGTGACCACCGCGCCGACGGCGGCGGGCAGTTCGGCGAGGCCCGCTTCGAGCGGCTCGCGGCCCTGGACGAGCTGGAGGAACTGGGAGAGGAAGAAGACCAGTCCGGACAGGCCGAAGACGGTGAGCAGGTCCGCGAGAACCGCACCGGAGAACCCGCGGTGCTTGAACAGCCGCATGTCGAGGAGCGGGGCCGGCAGCGTGAACTGGCGGCGTACGAAGGTGTGGAGCGCGCCCGCTCCGATGACGGCGGCCGCCCAGACCTCCCAGCCCATGCCGTGGGTGGCGACCTGCTTGACGGCGTAGACCACGCCGATGATGCCGACGAGGGAGAGGCCCACGCTGAACAGGTCCCAGGGGCCGGCGACCGGGTTCTTGGACTCGGGCAGCAGCTTGATGCCGACGATGACCAGGACGATCATCACGGGGAGGTTGATGAGGAAGACGGAGCCCCACCAGAAGTGCTGGAGCAGGGCTCCGCCGACCACGGGGCCGACGGCCGCGCCGGCCGAGGCGGTGGCGCCCCAGATGCCGATGGCGAGGCTGCGCTCCTTGGGGTCGTGGAAGATGTTGCGGATCAGGGCGAGGGTGGAGGGCATCAGGGTCGCGCCGGCCACGCCGAGCAGGGCCCTGGCGACGATCATCATCTCGGGGCTGGTGGCGTAGGCGTTGAGGACCGAGACGGCGCCGAAGGCGGTCGCGCCGACGAGGAGGAGCTTCTTGCGGCCGATCCGGTCGCCGAGGGAGCCCATGGAGACGAGCAGGCCGGCGATGACGAAGGAGTAGATGTCGCCGATCCACAGGAGCTGGGTGCCCGACGGCTTCAGGTCCTCACTGAGGGCGGGCGTGGCGAGACCGAGTACGGTGGCGTCTACGGCGACCAGCAGGACGGCCAGGACGAGCACGGAGAGCGCGAGCCAGCGCCCGGGGCTCCGGCCCTCGGCCCCCTTCGTCCGGGTCAGCTGTTCGGTACGGCTCATTTCTCCACACTCCGTCGGGCGCCACCGAGCAACAGCTCGATGATCATGTACTGAAAGTCCTTGGCCGCGACCCGGCCGTCCATGACGGCCCAGGCGCAGGTGCCGATGAGCCCGTAGAGGGCCTCGGTGAGCCAGGCGGGGCTCAGGTCGATCCGGATGTCGCCCTCGTGCTGACCGCGCCGGAAGAGGTCGCCGACGCGGGCGTCGAGGCGGGCCCAGCCCTCGTTGACCTGGTCTCCCTCGAAGAGCTGGTTCTCGGTGACGAGGAAGGCCAGCAGCTCGGCGTTGGGCTCCGCTTCGGCGACGAGCCTGCGGAGCGCGTCGATCGCCGTGCCCTCGTCGAGGCGGGCGTTGTCGAAGGCCACCTCGAACTCCCGGATCCCGAGCTCTTCGAGCGCCCGCACGAGGGCGTCGCGCCCGGCGAAGTGCCGGTGGAGGGTCGCGCGGCCGATGCCGGCGGCCCTCGCGACCTCATCCATCGTGGCGGTCGATTTGCGGGAGAGCAGGGCGGCGGCGGCGCGGAGCACCTGATCACGATCCATGGCCATGAGACAACCATAACCCAAATGAGACGTTGACGTCTCATCGAATAAATGAGGTGCCCCCTCGGACACCGGAAGGAAGCATGCCGAGATGAACCCGAAACCCCTGCTGCTGATCGACGTGGACGGCCCGCTGAACCCCTACGCGGCCAAGCCCCAGCGACGCCCCGAGGGCTACCGCACCCACCGGATGCGCCCCACGGGCTGGACCGGGGCGGAGAGTGCGAAGCCGCTGCGGGTCTGGCTGAATCCGGACCACGGGGCGGGGCTGCTCGCGCTCGCGGACACGTACGAGCTGGTCTGGGCGACCACCTGGAAGGGGGAGGCGAACGAGTGGATAGGCCCGCACCTGGGCCTGCCGGAGCTCCCCTGGATCGACTGGCCGCAGATGCACGGGCGCGCGCCGCGCGGGACGTTCTGGAAGACCCAGTACATCCTGAAGTACGCGGGCGAGCGGCCCTTCGCCTGGATCGACGACGACATCACGGACATGGACCGCGCATACGTGGAGCAGCACCACCCCACGCACGCGCTGCTGCTGCGGATCGACGAGCGGATCGGGCTGGTCCGGGCCGACTTCGACGCGCTGGCGGGGTGGGCGGCGTAACGCCGCAGGGGCAGCCGGGGCCCGAAGGCTCCGGCCGCCCCTGCGGGTACGGCGGTTACTGCTTGTGGATGGCTACTGCTTGTGGGTGGCTGCTGCTTGTGGGCGGTTACAGCTCGTGCATGGCTACAGCTTGTGGACGGCCCAGGCGTGCTGGATGACCAGGTCGGCCTTCAGCTCCGTGAGCTGGATCGCGACCGCCGACGGGGCGGTGCCGCCGCGGCCGTCGCGGGAGGCCAGCGCGCCCTTGACGTTGAGGACCGTACGGACCTCCGGCGTCAGGTGCTCCGAGATCTTCGCGAACTGTTCGTCCGTCAGCTCGTCGAGCTCGATGCCGAGCCCCTCGCACTCCTTGACGCAGCCGCCGGCCACCTCGTGCGCCACCCGGAACGGGACGCCCTGCTTGACCAGCCACTCCGCGATGTCGGTGGCGAGCGAGAAGCCGGCCGGGGCCAGCTCCTCCATCCGCTCCCGATTGATCGTGAGGGTGGCCATCATCCCGGTGAAGGCCGGCAGCAGGACTTCGAGGGTGTCGCAGGAGTCGAAGACCGGCTCCTTGTCCTCCTGGAGGTCCCGGTTGTAGGCCAGGGGAAGGGCCTTCAGGGTGGCGAGCAGGCCCGTCAGGTTGCCGATGAGGCGGCCCGACTTGCCGCGCGCCAGCTCGGCGATGTCCGGGTTCTTCTTCTGCGGCATGATCGACGAGCCCGTGGAGAAGGCGTCGTGCAGGGTCACGAAGGAGAACTCCTTCGTGTTCCAGATGATGATCTCCTCCGCGATCCGCGACAGGTTGATGCCGATCATCGCGGTGACGAAGGCGAACTCTGCGACGAAGTCGCGCGAGGCCGTGCCGTCGATGGAGTTGCCGACCGAACCCCGCTCGAAGCCCAGGTCGGCGGCGACCGCCTCCGGGTCCAGGCCGAGCGAGGAGCCCGCCAGGGCGCCCGAGCCGTACGGGGACACCGCGGTCCGGGTGTCCCACTGGCGCAGCCGCTCCGCGTCCCGGGACAGGGACTGCACGTGGGCCAGTACGTGGTGGGCGAAGAGCACCGGCTGCGCGTGCTGCAGGTGGGTCCGCCCCGGCATGGCCACGTCGGCGTGCGCCTCGGCGAGGCCGACCAACGCGTCCTGGAGGTCGGCGATCAGGCCGCCGATGATCCGGGCGTGGTCGCGCAGGTACATGCGGAAGAGGGTGGCGATCTGGTCGTTGCGCGAGCGGCCGGCGCGCAGCTTGCCGCCGAGGTCGGCGCCGAGCCGCTCCAGCAGGCCCCGCTCCAGCGCGGTGTGGACGTCCTCGTCGGCGATGGTGCCGGTGAAGGAGCCGTTCTCCACGTCGACCGCGAGCTGGTCCAGGCCTGCGGTCATGCGGCCGAGCTCGTCGGCTGTGAGCAGACCCGCCGTGGCGAGCGCGCGGGCATGGGCCTTGGAGCCCGCGATGTCGTACGGGGCCAGGCGCCAGTCGAAGTGGACCGACGCGGACAGCTTCGCGAGGGCCTCGGCGGGACCGTCGGCGAACCGGGCGCCCCAGAGCCGGACGTCACCACCGTTGTTGCTGCTCACAGCTACTGCTCCTCAAGAACGTGCATGGCTTCGGATGTGCAACCGCCTCCCCGTCGCGGAGGTAACGGGGAGACGGCCTGTACGGCGGGTTGGGATCGGGACGGCGGGTCAGGCGAGGTCGCGACGGGCCGCGATCTTCGAGGACAGGCCGAAGATCTCGATGAAGCCCTGGGCCTTCGACTGGTCGAAGGTGTCGCCCGAGTCGTAGGTCGCGAGGTTGAAGTCGTACAGCGACTCGTCCGACTTCCGGCCGGTGACGACCGCGCGGCCGCCGTGCAGGGTCATCCGGATGTCGCCGCTGACGTGCTGGTTGGCCGCGTTGATGAAGCCGTCCAGCGCCCGCTTCAGCGGGGAGAACCACAGGCCGTCGTAGACCATCTCGCCCCAGCGCTGCTCGACCTGCCGCTTGTAGCGGGCCAGCTCGCGCTCGACGGTGACGTTCTCCAGCTCCTGGTGGGCGGAAATCAGCGCGATCGCGCCCGGGGCCTCGTACACCTCGCGGGACTTGATGCCCACGAGACGGTCCTCGACGATGTCGATCCGGCCGATGCCCTGGGCTCCGGCGCGCTCGTTGAGCTGCTGGATGGCCTGGAGGACCGTGACGGGCTTGCCGTCGATGGCGACCGGGACGCCCTCCTTGAAGGAGATGACGACCTCGTCGGCCTCGCGCGGGAGGGCCGGGTCCGCGGTGTACTCGTAGATGTCCTCGATCGGAGCGTTCCAGATGTCCTCCAGGAACCCCGTCTCGACGGCGCGCCCGAAGACGTTCTGGTCGATGGAGTACGGGGACTTCTTGGTGGTCGCGATCGGCAGGTTGGCCTTCTCGGCGAAGGCGATGGCCTTGTCGCGGGTCATCGCGTAGTCGCGGACCGGGGCGATGCACGTGAGGTCGGGGCCGAGGGCGGCGATGCCGGCCTCGAAGCGGACCTGGTCGTTGCCCTTGCCGGTGCAGCCGTGGGCGACGGTCGTCGCGCCGTGCTTGCGGGCGGCGGCGACGAGGTGCTTCACGATGGCCGGCCGCGAGAGGGCGGAGACCAGCGGGTAGCGGTCCATGTAGAGGGCGTTCGCCTTGATCGCCGGGAGGCAGTACTCGTCGGCGAACTCGCCCCTGGCGTCGGCGACCTCGGCCTCGACCGCACCGCAGGCGAGCGCCCGCTTGCGGATGACGTCCAGGTCCTCGCCGCCCTGACCGACGTCCACCGCGACGGCGATGACCTCGGCGCCCGTCTCCTCGGCGATCCAGCCGATGGCGACGGAGGTGTCCAGACCGCCTGAATAGGCGAGTACGACGCGCTCGGCCACGGGGTTCTCCTTACATGTGCATCCGCCGTTGCTTCCAACAGCTAGGCATAACTATGCACTGGTCCGTATGTTTCGTCAATCGAGCCGAGATCCGATCTCTCTGACCAGCACGAATATCGAAGGCACCGGCCGCAAGCGACCGCTTACCATCGGCGGACGACTCGGGGAGGGCATATGGGAGCCGGTGCACGGCAGGACGTATGGACGGGCCAGGGGGCAGCTCTGGATGTGCTGTGGGGACGCCTGACCACCCCGGTCACCGGCATGCTCGCCGGGAGCGGGCCCGATGCCTGGACCGCCTTCGACGAGGAAGTGCGCCGCATCGGCCGCCGCTCCTACGAGCCGCTGCGCGGGCGACGGATCGAGGCCCGGCTCTGCGACCCGGACGGGCGGATCCGCGCGTCCGCCCTCCGCGCGTCGCCGACCCCGCCGCTCGAATTCGTCCTGCTCAACTTCGTCTCCTGGTTCCCGCCGCTGCGGGGGCGCTACCGGCGCGCGTTCGACCGGGCCGCGGCCCAGTACCCGCCGCTCGAGCTCGTGCTGATCCGGTGCGCCGACTGGGCGCCGCCCGTACGCGGGCGCGCCCGGCGGGTACTCGCCCGGATCGTGGCCCGGGACCCTGTCTACGCGCTGGTCCGGATCGCCCCGCTCGTCCTGCGGCTGGGCCGGCGCGAGCACGGCGCCTGGGCGGCGGAGCAGCTGGAGGCCGCCCTGACCGGCCGGTACTCGCTGCTCGCCGCCTGGTGGCGTCCCGGCCGGCCCTCGACCACATGGAGCTGGAACTCGCTGACCCCCGCGCAGCGCGAAGACATCCTGGGCCGCCTGCGCCGGCACGCCGACCCGCCGACCCGCCGGTTCGCCGCCCGCCTGTCCCTGGAGATCGGCGGGACCGGCATACGGGAACTCGCGCTGCGGGCCGCCGCGGAGCCGGACCCGGCCACGGCGCGGCTGTGGACCGATGCCGCGCTGCGCGCCATGGCCGACGACGGGCCGGACGACACCGCGATCGACACCCTGCTCGCCGGGCACGGCCCCATGGTCCGGGCGGCCGGGGTCACCGCGCTGCGCGCCGCCGGGCGGGCGTACGACGCCGCCCTGTTCCTCGCCGACCGCTCGGCCCTCGTACGGGCCTGCGCGCGCTGGCTCTTCGCGCAGGACGGCGCCGACCCGGCCGTCCGCTACAGCGCCCTGCTCAGCGTCCCCGAGTACGTGATCTCCCCGTACGCGGTGACCGGCTTCTCCGAATGCGCGAAGCGGGCGGACGCGCCGCTGCTGTGGCCCTTGCTGGACCACCCCACCAGTGCGGTACGGGCCGCCGCCGTGGCCGGGCTGCGCCGGCTGGACGACGCCACTGACGACGCGTTCCTGCTCCCCCTGCTGGACGACCCGTCGGCTCCGGTGGCCCGCGAGGCCTCGTTGAGCCTGCTCCCGGTGGCGGGACGGCTGGACCACCGCCACCTCGCCGAGCGCCTCGGGCTCGTACACCCCCCGCACGTGCGCCGGGCCGCCTTCCGGCTGCTGCGCGCACGGGGCGGGATCCACGAACTACGGGCCGCGGTGGCCCTGTCGCAGGATCCCGACCCCAGGCTGCGCTCGACTGCCGGGGCGATCGTGACCGGCTGGGACTGGCAGTCCACCTTGCGCGCGGGAGACGCGGACCTGCCCGAACTGGACGGGCTGCTCACCCGGTCGGCGCACCTGTTCCCCGAGTACGGCCTGTGGCAGCGCCGCAGGCGTCTCGGTCTCACCCGGTGACATCCGCCGGAACCCACTGCCCGGGCCGTGCACCCGTGGGGCGATAATCCGCTCATGGGAAAGCTCTACGATCGCATTGACGGCAGGCTCCGCACTTTCATCGAAGAGCAGCCGATCTTCTTCACCGCCACCGCCCCACTGTCCGGCGACGGCCACATCAACCTCTCCCCCAAGGGCCGCGCCGGGACGCTCGTCGTCATCGACGAAACGACCCTCGCCTACCTGGACTTCGGCGGCAGCGGCGCCGAGACCATCGCGCACGTCCGCGAGAACGGCCGCATCACGCTGATGTGGTGCGCGTTCAGCGGGCCGCCGAACATCGTGCGCATCCACGGCGACGGCGAGGCCGTCTTCCGTGACGACCCGCGCTGGGACGGGCTCGTCGAACTGTTCGGGGAGGCCGATGGGCCCGCGGCGCGCGCGGTCATCCTCGTCAAGGCCCGCCGGATCGCGGACGTGTGCGGGTACGCCATCCCCTTCATGGAGTACCAGGGCGAGCGCACGCTCCACGCGGAGTACTTCGGCCGCAAGACGGACGAGGAGTTCAACGAGTACTGCGAGAAGAAGGAGTTCATCGGGGTGAGCGTCGACGGCCTGCCTGCGCTGCCTCTGCCCCTTCCGCCCCGTACCGTCTGACATGTGCTGCGTACCACGCTCCTCGCCGCCTCACTGATCGTCACCAGCCTGCTGGGACAGGGCCCCCACGGTGACCCGCCGCTACACGCGCTGCCCGCGCTGCTCGCCGACACCGGCGGCGGCAGTCAACTGATCACCGCCGTCGCTCCGGCTCCCGGCTCGACGACCGGGCGCCTGACCTGGTGGGACCGGTGGGCGGGGCGCTGGTACGCGGCGGGGAGCGCTCCGGCCCGGTTCGGCGCGAACGGGCTGGCCGACGGCGCGACCCGGATCCAGGGCACGGACACCACCCCGGCCGGCCTGTACGCACTCCCCTACGCCTTCGGCATCGCGCACGCCCCGGCCGGTACGGCGTACCGCTACCGCCGGGTGACCCCCGGCTCCTGGTGGTGCCAGGACAATGCCTCGGAGAGCTACAACCGCTGGGTGGAGCCACTGCCCGCGGACTGCGCGCCGGGCGAGGCGGAGCACCTGGTCTCGTACACGAAGCAGTACGCGCACGCGCTGGTCATCGCCTTCAACTACGAGCATCCGGTACGGGGCCGGGGCGCGGGCATCTTCCTGCACGTGAACGGCAAGGGCGCGACGGCCGGCTGCGTCTCGGTCCCCGAGGACGCGATGCGCGCGGTGCTGCGCTGGGCGAACCCGCACAGGCAGCCGCACATCGCGATCGGCACGGAGTCCGGCGACCTGGCCGTCACCCGGTACTGACGGCCGTCACCCGGTACCGACCTGCCGGTCAGCCTTCCTTCTGGGCCAGCCTCAGCAGGTGGTCGGCGAGGGCCTGGCCGCCCGCCGGGTCGCGGCTGATCAGCATCAGCGTGTCGTCGCCCGCGATCGTGCCGAGGATGGCCTGGAGTTCGGCCTGGTCGATCGCGGAGGCGAGGAACTGGGCCGCACCCGGCGGGGTGCGCAGGACCACGAGGTTCGCGGAGGCCTCCGCCGAGATCAGCAGTTCGCCGGAGAGGCGCCGCATGCGCTCCTCCTTCGCCGACTCGCCGAGCGGCGCCTGCGGAGTGCGGAAGCCGCCCTCGCTGGGGACCGCGTAGATCAGCTCGCCGCCCGTGTTGCGGATCTTCACCGCGCCGAGCTCGTCGAGGTCGCGGCTGAGCGTCGCCTGGGTGACGCTCAGCCCGTCGTCGGCGAGCAGCTTGGCCAGCTGGCTCTGGGAGCGGACCGGCTGCCGGTTGAGGATGTCCACGATCCGGCGGTGGCGGGCGGTGCGGGTCTGCGGGACGGACTGCCCGTTCGACTCGTGTTCCTGCGCCTGACTCATCGTCGTCCCATTCCCCGATTGATCATCCGTCCACGTCCGCGGCGGACTTCGCCGCGTCCAGCACGCCGGGCAGGGCCTGCAGGAACGCGTCCACCTCGGCCTCGGAAAGCACGTACGGAGGCATGAGCCGTACGACGTCGGGGGCGGGCGCGTTGACCAGGAAGCCGGCGTCCTGAGCCGCGCGCTGCACCTGCGGTGCGAGCGGCTCGGTCAGCACGATACCCAGCAGAAGGCCCGCGCCGCGGACGTGCGAGACGAGCGGGTGTGCGAATCCTTCGATTCCGCCCCGCAAGCGCTCGCCGCGCTCCTTGACCTGGTCGAGGAGTCCGTCGGCGGCGATGGTGTCGATCACCGCGAGGCCGGCGGCGCACGCGACCGGGTTGCCGCCGAAGGTGGTGCCGTGCTGGCCGGGCTGGAGCAAGTCGGCCACGGGGCCGAAGGCGGCGACGGCGCCGATCGGCAGACCGCCGCCGAGACCCTTCGCGAGTGTGACGACATCGGGCTCCACGCCCTCGTGGGCCTGGTGCTCGAACCACTGGCCGCAGCGCCCGATGCCGGTCTGCACCTCGTCGAGGACGAGCAGGGTGCCGGTGGCCCGGGTGATCTCGCGGGCGGCCGTCAGGTACCCGGCCGGGGGAACGATCACGCCGTTCTCGCCCTGGATCGGCTCGATGATCACGAACGCGGTCTCTTCGGTGACGGCGGCCCGCAGGGCCTCCACATCCCCGTAGGGAACGTGCGTGACATCTCCGGGCAGCGGCAGGAACGGGCCCTGCTTCTTGGGCTGGCCCGTGAGCGCCAGGGCGCCCATGGTGCGGCCGTGGAACCCGCCGTCGGTGGCGACCATGTGGGTCCGCCCGGTCAGCCGGCCGATCTTGAAGGCGGCCTCGACGGCCTCGGCACCGGAGTTGCAGAAGAAAACCTTGCCGGGGCGGCCGAAGAGCTGGAGCAGCCGCTCGCCGAGCGCGAGGACCGGCTCGGAGGCGTAGAGGTTGGAGACGTGGCCCAGGGTGGAGATCTGCTCGGTCACCGCGGAGACGATGGCCGGGTGGGCGTGGCCGAGGGCGTTGACCGCGATGCCGCCGACGAAGTCGGTGTACTGCTTGCCGTCCGCGTCCCAGACCTGGGCGCCGGCGCCGCGTACGAGGGCCAGCGCGGGGGTGCCGTAATTATTGGTCAGCGCGCCCTGCCAGCGGGCGGCGAACTCCTGGTTGCCGGTCATGCGGGGTCCCCTCCCTGGGTGTCGACTGCCTGGGTGACTGCCTGTGCGTCGGGCACGACCATCGTGCCGATTCCCTCGTCCGTGAAGATCTCCAGCAGGATCGAGTGCTGGACCCGCCCGTCGATCACGCGGGCGGTGGTCACCCCGTTGCGGACGGCGTGCAGGCAGCCCTCCATCTTCGGGACCATGCCGCTGGACAGCTCGGGCAGCAGCTTCTCCAGCTGGCTGACGGTGAGCCTGCTGATGACCTCGTCGCTGTTGGGCCAGTCCGCGTAGAGCCCCTCGACGTCGGTGAGGACCATCAGCGTCTCGGCGCCGAGTGCGGCGGCGAGCGCCGCGGCGGCCGTGTCGGCGTTCACGTTGTACACGTGGTGGTCGTCGGCGCTGCGCGCGATGGAGGAGATGACCGGGATCCGGCCGTCCGCCAGCAGCGCTTCGATCGCGCCGGTGTCGATGGCGGTGATCTCGCCGACCCGCCCGATGTCGACGCTCTCGCCGTCGATCTCGGGGGTGTGCTTGGTGGCGGTGATGGTGTGGGCGTCCTCGCCGGTCATGCCGACGGCCAGCGGCCCGTGCTGGTTGAGCAGCCCGACCAGCTCGCGCTGGACCTGCCCGGCCAGGACCATCCGTACGACGTCCATCGCCTCGGGCGTGGTGACGCGCAGGCCCGCCTTGAACTCGCTGACCAGGCCCTGCTTGTCGAGCTGGGCGTTGATCTGCGGGCCGCCGCCGTGCACGACGACCGGCTTCAGGCCGGCCTGGCGCAGGAAGACGACGTCCTGGGCGAAGGCGGCCTTCAGGTCCTCGTCGATCATGGCGTTGCCGCCGAACTTGATCACGACGACCTTGCCGTTGTGCCGCGTCAGCCAGGGCAGGGCCTCGATGAGGATCTCGGCCTTGGGCAGTGCGGTGTGCCTGCGTGCAGTGCTCATGACGAGTACGCGCTGTTCTCGTGGACGTACTCGGCGGTCAGGTCGTTGGCCCAGATGACCGCGGACTCGGAACCGGTGGACAGGTCGGCGGTGATGCGCACCTCGCGGCCCTTCATGCTCACCAGCTCGCGGTCCTCGCCGACGGAGCCGTTCTTGCAGACCCAGACGTCGTTGATGGCGACGTTCAGCCGGTCCGGGTCGAAGGCGGCCTTCGTGGTGCCGATCGCGGACAGGACGCGGCCCCAGTTCGGGTCCTCGCCGTGGATGGCGCACTTGAGCAGGTTGTTCCGGGCGATGGACCGGCCGACCTCGACCGCGTCCTCCTCGGTGGCCGCGCCGATCACCTCGATGCGGATGTCCTTGCTGGCGCCCTCGGCGTCACCGATGAGCTGGCGGGCCAGGTCGTCGCAGACCGTGCGCACGGCCTCCGCGAACGCCTCGTACGCCGGCACCTGGCCGGACGCGCCCGAGGCGAGCAGCAGCACCGTGTCGTTGGTGGACATGCACCCGTCGGAGTCGACCCGGTCGAAGGTCGTGCGGGTCGCGGCGCGCAGCGCCTTGTCGAGGGTGGCGCTGTCCACGTCGGCGTCGGTGGTGAGGACGACGAGCATGGTGGCCAGGCCCGGGGCGAGCATGCCCGCGCCCTTGGCCATGCCGCCGACCGTCCAGCCGTCCTGGGAGACGGTGGCCGTCTTGTGCACGGTGTCGGTGGTCTTGATGGCGATCGCGGCGGCCTCGCCGCCGTCGGCGGAGAGCGCGGCGGCCGCGGTCTCGATGCCGGGGAGCAGCTTGTCCATGGGGAGCAGGACGCCGATCAGGCCGGTGGACGCGACGGCGACCTCGCCGGCGTTGACCTCGCCGCCCAGGGCCTCGGCGACCTTCTCGGCCGTGGCGTGGGTGTCCTGGAAGCCCTTGGGGCCGGTGCACGCGTTGGCGCCGCCCGAGTTGAGGACCACCGCGCTGACGGTGGCGCCGCGCAGGACCTGCTCGGACCAGTGGACGGGCGCGGCCTTGACCCGGTTGGAGGTGAAGACGCCCGCTGCGGCCAGGCGCGGCCCGTTGTTGACCACGAGGGCCAGATCGGGATTGCCGTTCGCCTTGATCCCGGCGGCGATGCCCGCCGCCGTGAACCCCTGTGCTGCCGTGACGCTCACGGTGCGACTCCGATCGTGGAAAGACCCAGGCTCTCGTGGAGCCCCAGGGCGATGTTCATGCTCTGGACCGCGCCGCCGGCGGTGCCCTTGGTGAGGTTGTCGATGGCGCTGATCGCGATGATCCGCTGCGCGGCCTCGTCGTACGCGACCTGGATCTGAACGGCGTTGGAACCGTAGACGGACGCCGTCGCGGGCCACTGGCCCTCGGGCAGCAGGTGCACGAAGGGCTCGTCCGCGTACGCCTTCTCGTACGCGGCGCGGACCGCGTCGGCCGTGGTGCCCGGCAGCGCCTTGGCGCTGCAGGTGGCCAGGATGCCGCGGGGCATCGGCGCCAGCGTGGGCGTGAAGGAGACGGAGACCCGCTGACCGGCGAGGGGGCTGAGGTTTTGCACCATCTCGGGCGTGTGGCGGTGGCCGCCGCCGACCCCGTACGGGCTCATGGAGCCCATGACCTCGGAGCCGAGCAGGTTCGGCTTGAGGGCCTTGCCGGCGCCGGAGGTGCCGGAGGCGGCGACGATCACGGCCTCGGGCTCGGCGAGCTGAGCGGCGTAGGCCGGGAACAGTGCGAGCGAGACGGCGGTCGGGTAGCAGCCGGGGACGGCGATGCGCTTGGTGCCGGCCAGGGCGGCGCGGGCGCCGGGCAGCTCGGGGAGGCCGTAGGGCCAGGTCCCGGCGTGCGGAGCGCCGTAGAACTTGTCCCAGTCGGCGGAGTCCTGGAGCCGGTGGTCGGCGCCCATGTCGACGACGAGGACCTCCTCGCCCAGCTGGGCGGCCACGGCGGCGGACTGCCCGTGCGGAAGGGCCAGGAAGACGACATCATGACCGGAGAGCACCTCGGGCGTGGTCGGCTCCAGGATGCGTCCGGCCAGCGGCACCAAGTGGGGCTGGAGCGCCCCGAGCGGCTGCCCAGCGTTGGAGTTCGCGGTCAGCGCGCCGATCTCGACCTCGGGGTGGGCCAGGAGCAGGCGCAGCACTTCCCCGCCCGCGTATCCGCTCGCACCGGCCACCGCTACACGTACCACCATCGGACCCTCCTCCTCGATGGCATGACTATACGTACGACCGCACGTTTATGCAAAGCAGTGACCCGGCCTGATGACCCGGCCTCACTCCCCAGTGTCACTCCCTTGTCCGCCTGATGATCACCGGGTTAGTGTCCCGGGGCACATATCGGGGGATCACAGCAGGTGGGGGACATGACCGAAGAGGTCGGCACGATCACAGCGCGCGCGGCGATAGGCCAGGGCATCCTGGCCGTGGCCTTGATCGGGGCCATGGGGGCCGGCCTCTGGGTGGCCGGGCAGTCGGTGAATTCGAGCGGCGAGCGCAAGCCCGTCACCTGCTCGAACGGGGAGCCCACGAAGACGCCGGGGAAGACGCCCGCGCAGCCGGGGGCCGACGCCGCGGCCGAGTCCGAAAACATCTCCGGGGCCCAGTTGTGCGCGGCGCTGCACCGTCCCGATCTCCCCGATCTGCTGGGCACTCCGGGGGAGGCAGTGAAGAACGCGAACGGGGGCGGCAGCACCTCCAAGCCCTTCGGCAGCGACAAGGAGATCCACACCCCCACGGCCACGATCGAGTTCGAGACCTACACCGTGCACCTGAGGGTCTCCGACGGGCCGCTGACGGTCGCCACCGTGGCCAAGCTCCTGGGGGACGGCACGCTGCCGCAGACGGTTCTGGGCCACCCGGCCACCTTCTACTCGGACCGCACCCTCAGCTTCAGCTCCCGCCTGGACGGCAGCGATGCCAGCACCGGCTCCGGCGTCCCGGCCCGCGCCCTCGTGGTGGCCCGGGACACGAAGGACGGCGGCAGCGGCGCCTACGAGCTGCACCTGTGGCGCTCCGACGGCGCGGTGCCCGACGACGCGGTGGTGCTGCGCGTGGCCGAGCAGGTGCTGCCGACGATCCCCGGGTGGGGCGCCGCCGGCTGAGCACGGTCAGCCGGTTCGCGGGGTGCGCGGGGTACGGGGCTGGTTGAAGCGGAGCATGTTGCCGGCCGGGTCGCGGAAGGCGCAGTCGCGGACCCCGTACGGCTGGTCGACGGGCTCCTGGAGCACCTCGGCGCCGGCGGCCCGGATCCGCTCGAAGGTGGCGTCCACGTCGTCCGTCGAGAAGATCACCCCGCGGAGCATCCCCTTGGCCAGCAGTTCCGCCACCGCCTGCCGGTCGGCCGGCGAGGCGCCGGGATCGGCGAGCGGCGGTTCGAGGACGATCTCCACGTCGGGCTGCTCGGGCGAGGCGACGGTCACCCAGCGCATCCCCTCGAACGCAACGTCGTTGCGGACTTCCATGCCGAGGGCGTCGCGATAGAAGGCGAGGGCCTTGTCGTGGTCGTCGACGGCGATGAAGCACTGCGAGAGCTTGATGGCCATGTCTCGAACGCTACGACGCGGTCGCGGATCCCGCTCTCCCGGAGCCCGCGGAGTTGCGGACGGGCCGGGTGAAGACCTTGGCGACACAGGCCGGGATGGCGGCGCCGGCCTCGTGCCGCCGGGCCCGGTAGGCGCTGGGGGTCTCACCGACCAGCTCCGTGAAGCGCGAGCTGAACGACCCCAGCGAGGTGCATCCGACCGCGAAGCAGACCTCGGTCACGCTCAGGTCACCCCGGCGCAGCAGCGCCTTCGCCCGCTCGACGCGGCGGGTCATCAGATAGCTGTACGGGGTCTCACCGAAGGCCGCCCGGAAGCTGCGGGAGAAATGTCCGGGCGACATGAGGGCGACGCCCGCCAGTGCCGGTACGTCCAGCGGCTCGGCGTAGTCCCGGTCCATCACGTCCCGGGCGCGCCGCAGCCGCACCAGGTCCTCGATCGTCATGCGCGTCGGCCTCCCGGCTGCCACCCGGCCGCCTGCCTGCCGGCTACTTCTCGGTCTTCTCGGTCTTCGCGGCCTTCTCCGCCTGCATCTGCTTGATGCGGACGGTCTCCTTGCGGACGTCGGCCTGGGTGGCGCGCTCCTTCGCGAGCCACTCCGGCATCTCCTGCTTCAGGGCCTCGATCTGCTCCGTGGTGAGCGCCTCGGTGACACCGCCGCGCGCCAGACCGGCGATGGAGACGCCGAGCTTCGCCGCGACCACGGGACGGGGGTGCGGGCCGTTGTTGCGGAGGTCCTGCAGCCACTGGGGCGGCTCGGCCTGGAGGGCGGTCAGCTCGGTGCGCGAGACGACACCCTCCTGGAACTCTGCGGGGGTGGCCTCGAGGTACACACCCAGCTTCTTCGCCGCAGTAGCGGGCTTCATGGTCTGGGTGGTCTGGTGCGACGTCATGGGGTCAAGGGTATCGAGCATGTGCGCCACCTCCGACCACGGCCGGTAATCTGGCCGGGTGACAGACTCCCGGACACCCCCGTCGTTCCAGCTCGCATACGTCCCCGGGGTGACTCCCACGAAGTGGGTCCGGATCTGGAAGGAGCGTCTGCCCGACGTTCCGCTGACCCTCGTCCCGGTCGCTCCGGCCGAAGCCCCCGCCCTGCTGCGCGGCGGCGGCGCCGACGCCGGGTTCGTCCGGCTGCCGATCGACCGTACGGGCCTCAGCGCGATCCCGCTCTACACCGAGACCACGGTCGTCGTGATCCCCAAGGACCACATCATGGCCGCCGTCGAGGAGCTGTCCCTCGCGGAGCTGGCCGACGACATCGTGCTCCACCCGCTGGACGACACCCTCGAGTGGGAGCAGCTGCCGGGCAAGGCCGCGCTCCAGCGCCCGGAGACCACGGCCGACGCGATCGAGCTGGTGGCGGCGGGCATCGGGCTCCTGGTCGTGCCCCAGTCGCTCGCGCGGCTGCACCACCGCAAGGACCTCACCTACCGGACCCTGCTGGACGCCCCCGAGTCGCGTGTGGCGCTGTCGTGGCCCGAGGCCGACGCCACTCCCGACCTGGTCGAGGAGTTCATCGGGATCGTGCGCGGGCGGACCGTCAACAGCTCGCGCGGGCGCGGCCGTACGCAGCCCGAGCCCGAGCAGAAGAAGGCGAAGCCTGCGCGGAAGCCGGCGCCCAAGGCAGGGGGCAAGCCGACCGCCCGGAACCCGCGGTCCGGCGCCCCCAAGGGCGGCAAGGCCACGGCCAAGTCCACCGGCAAGCGCGGCAAGCCCCGCGGCCGCTAGGCGGCCCCTTTCGGGCGCGTGATCGCCTGCCCGGGCTCAGCCGCCGAGCAGGTGGACAGCGGCGGCCAGCGAGCCGACGGCCGGCACTACCCCGATGACCACGGCGGCGAACGTGAACACCGTGGCCGGGGTCGGGTACGCACGCGGGTCGGCGAAGTTCGCGCAGAGCAGGAGCAGCGACGAGGGCAGGAATACCCACCCACCCTCCAGCACGCCGAAGACCGACCACCCCAGCAGCACCACCGCGAGGGCCACGCACGAGGTCATGAACCGGGCCCGGTTCGCGCGCAGGGCCGGCGGCGCCGCGAGCAGGAGGAGCGGGGCGATCAGCGCGAAGGGCGACAGCCCCGCCCCGAGCATCTCCAGCACGAGTGGCACCGGGATGATCAGCGCGGCCAGCGCGATCCCCCGCTGCCACGGGTGGGCGGCCCGCGCCCGGCGCATCGCGACGCCGCCGCGCGCCGCGCCCCGCTCGGGCGACACGATCCCCGCCATGCCCGCCTCCTCTGCCCGGCCCGGTCGACTTGAACGCGTTCAAGCTAGCGGATATTCGCACTCCCTGGCGATGCCCTGAGGGCGTTGCGCCCGCCACACGGCCGTCCCTATAGTCACTTCGTATTCATTTCGTCACACTGGGTGAGCTTGGGGCAAGGGTGTTACGTATCGGCAAGGGACTGGCCTTCGAGGGACCGGCCTTCAAGGGGCTGGCCGGCAAGGGACGGGCCTCGCTCGCCGCACTGGCCGCCGGGGCGGTCCTCGCCCTGGGCGTGGCCGCCGCGCCCGCGAGCGCCGCCGAGGGCTCGTGCGCCGGCGGCGCCACCGGGCGGCTGCCGCGACTGCAGGACCACCGGTTCTACGTCCAGTGCGCGGGCGGGGTCGCCACCGTCGTGGCCTGCCCCGCCGGGCAGGTCTACTCCCCCGGCGCGCAGCTCTGCGAGGCCCCCGAGCTGGTCCGGCCCGCGGTGGCCACGGTCACCACGGCCGGTCCGGCGAAGCTGAACGGGCTGCTCTTCGGGGTCAAGAACCTCAGCACCACCGTGCGGATCGCGGACGCTCCGGCCGGGCTGGACGGCGTACCGGTCACCTTCACCACCGTCGGCGGCCGGACGCTCTGCACCGCCGTCACCGACCAGTTCGGAGCCGCCCGGTGCGACACCCCGGCCCGGCTGACGATCCCGCTGGACGAAATCCTGCGCGGCTACCGGGCTACCTACGCGGGCATCGGAGGGATCTACCTCCCCTCCTCCGCCACCGCGCCCATCGCGCCGCTCTAGGAGACGGGGTCCAGCTCGCGCCGGACCCAGACGTTCGGCTCCACTTGAAGCTCTCTCCCGGCTGAAGCCGGGAGATTCCCCCCTAGGTTGCCCTGGCAGGTTTGACAGGTCACGCCTGTCCGGCGACGACCCTCCCGGCCGCCGGAGCAAGTACGAGACTCGCTCAAGTCATGCTGCACCTCAGCGACTTCAGCTTGGTTATCACTGAGGTCATCAGTGACTCTAGCGAACTCCGGCGCTCCGCGCCTTCGATCCACGGATCGGAGGTCGTCCTCGCGGATGCGGTACGCGTACGCGTGGATCGAGGTGTCCGGCTCGGCCGGCTTTCCGCTGGGCCTGACCGGTGCCACCACCTCGGCGAAACCGCGCGCCCGGGCGGTCTCCCGCATCGCGGCGAGCATCCGGCCGGACAGGCCCTCGCCCTGCCGGTCGGTGGCGACGCTGATCTCGATCGCGCTCACGGTGTCGGCCTCGACCCCGCGCCGCTGGTCGGAGAAGGCCCACATCAGGATCCGGTCCCAGCCCTGTGCGGGCAGCGCCCCGTCGCGGCCCGGCGCGTGCTGCGCGAAGGGCACGCTGAAGCCCCGGGCGACCACCGCGTCGCCGTCCGTGGCGATCAGGACGTACTCCGGGAACTCGGCCACCATCCGCGGATACAGCAGCCAGGCCAGCGCGTCGTGCTGGGCGAACTCGGGCCACGAGTCCTTCATGTCCCAGAGCCGGGCCGCCAGTTCGGGCCGCTCCGCGAGCGTGGTGATCCGGATGCCCCGGGCGCCCGCGTCGGTGATGTCGTCCATGCCCGCAGGCTAGGCACGCCCCTCGTGCGCCTCAACCGATTTAGCCGGTTCAGACGGTTCAGACGGTTCAGACGGGCGCCTGGAGGGAGAGGTGCCAGCTCCGCGGCCGGCCGGCGAGGGTGAGCGTGGACAGGGGGCGGACGTCCACGTTCCAGTACGTCAGCGGCGGGGCGTTCAGGGCGTACACGAGGGCCGCCCGGACCACCGACGGCTCGGCCACCGCCACGATCGCTCCCCCGTCGTCGGCCGGCCGGGTGTCGAGCCAGCCGCCGATCCGGGCGATGAAGGCGAGGAGGGACTCCCCGCCGTGCGGGGCGGCGTGCGGATCGGTGAGCCAGAGGTCCACGGCCGCGGGGTCCCGGGCCGCCACCTCGGCCAGGGTGAGTCCGCGCCAGTAGCCCATGTCGCACTCCCGCAGCGCGGGCTGTGCCATCGGGGCGTAGCCGAGGGCGGCCCCGGTGGCCCGGCTGCGCGAGGTCGGCGAACAGTAGCGGAGCTCGGCCGAGCCCAGCGGCACGAGCCCGCGCGCGGCGGATTCCACCGCGCGCCAGCCGTCCACGTCGAGGGGGCGGTCGTCGTCGAAGCGCTCGGCGAGCAGCGAGGTACCACGGGCTGCTGCGACTAGCGAAACCCGAACATGCATGCGGCGATGGTGATCCGCGTGTCGCACGAGGTCAAGCATCGAGACGAAGCCCGCCCCGGCCGGGATCCCGGGCCCCCGGCTCGGCCGCCGCCTCAGCGCCTCTCAGGGCCCGCCTCAGCCCCCGCCGCCGGCGCCTCCCAGGCCGGCCGTCCGCAGCCGCCGGACGGCCTCCGTCAGCTCGCCCGCGCCGGACACCCCGGCGAAGCTCAGCCGGAGATACGGACCGGGCGGTTCCGCGCAGAAGTACGGCCGTCCCGGCGCGACCGCGACCCCGGCCCGCAGGGCGGCCGCCACGAAGGCCGCGTCGTCGCCGCCCCCGCCGGGCCGCGCCCACAACTGGTAGCCGCCGCGCGGCGGATGGGGCACCTCCAGCTCCGGCAGTTCCCGCCGCAGCGCCCCCGTGAGCACGTCCCGGCGGTGGCGCAGCTCGGAGGCGACGGCCTTGAGGTGGCGCGGCCAGGCGGGCGCGCCGACCAGTTCCAGGGCGGCCTCCTGGAGCGGCCGGGGCACGAAGAAGGTGTCCACGACCTGGATGGCGCGCAGCCGGTCGAAGACGGGGCCCCGGGCCGCCAGGGCGCCCACCCGCAGGCTGGGCGAGGTGACCTTGGTCAGCGACCGCACGTGGACGACCACCCCGTCCGGGTCCTCGGCGGCGAGCGGCGCGGGCAGCGGGCCCGAGTCCTCGTGGGCCAGGGACCGCGCGTAGTCGTCCTCCAGTACGAACGCCCCTGCGGCGCGCGCGATCCGCAGGACCTCTCCCCGCCGCTCGCCGGACAGTACGGCCCCGGTCGGGTTCTGGAACAGCGGCTGGCATACGAACACCCGCGCCCCGGTCGCTTCGAAGGCGGCCGCCAGCAGCTCCGGCCGAACCCCGTCCGCGTCCACCGGGACGGGCACCGGCCGGCAGCCGGCGGCCCGCGCGAGGGCCAGCAGCCCCGGGTAGGTCGGGGATTCGACGAGGATCGGCGCCCCGGGCGGGGCGAGCGCCCGCAGTGCGGTGGCGAGCGCGCTCTGGCCGCCCGCGGTCACCAGCACGTCCCCGGCCGCGATCGGGCCACCGATCTCGCGGGCGAACCAGTCCCGCAGTTCCGCCAGGCCCTCCACGGGCGGCCGCCCCCACACTCCGGGCCGCCGGCCGGCCCGGGCGAGGGCCGCCGCCATGGCCCGCTCGGGCTGGAGCGCCGAGTGCAGGTAGCCGCTGTGCAGTTCGATGACCCCGGCGGGCGGGGCGGCCAGGGTGACCAGCACCCCGGAGGCGTCGACGGAGCGCGGCACCACCTCGTCGGAGTCCTCGGCGCTCAGGGCGACGGCCTGCCAGGAGGTGTCGCCGGGCGCGGGGGCCTGCGTACGGGGCTGCGCGCGGTAGACCCCGGCGCCGGGGCGGGTGACCACCAGGCCTTCGGCGGCGAGCTGGGCGAGGGCCCGGGAGACGGTGACGGGACTGACCCGGTACCGCTCGACCAGGGCCCGGCTCGACGGGAGCTTTCCACCCACCGAGTAGCGGTCGAGCTCGACCCGAAGGGATTCCGCCAGTTCTGCCACGCTGCTACGCTCGTACATGACAGCACAGAATAGCGCTACTCTCCGCAACGCGATAGCAGTTCGAGGTACCGCGGCACGTCGGCCCCGCCCCGTCCTCGGGGGCACCACCCTCGCGGCGGCCGGCGTCGTCACGTTCTCGCTGACCTTCCCCGGCGCCGCATGGGGCCTGGAGAGCTTCGGCCCGTGGTCGCTCTTCGGCCTGCGCTGTCTGCTCGCGGGCCTGACGGCCGGAGCCTTCCTGCTGGCCCTGCGCGTCCCGGTGCCCGCCCGCGCTCACTGGGCGGGGCTGGCGGTCGTCGCGGGCGGTGTGGTCGTCGGCTTCCCCCTGCTGACCACCCTCGCCCTGCAGACCTCCACCACCTCGCACGCCGCCGTGGTGGTCGGCCTGCTGCCGCTGACCACCGCGGTCGTCTCCTCACTGCGCACCGGAGCCCGGCCCTCCCGGCGGTTCTGGGCCGCGGCCGTCGCCGGCGCGGTCGTCGTCCTCGGCTTCACCGTGGCCCAGAGCGGCGGCGCCCTCTCGGCCGGCGACGCCTTCCTCTTCGCCGCACTGCTGGTGTGCGCCGCCGGGTACACCGAGGGCGGGCGCCTGGCCCGGCTGCTGCCCGGCTGGCAGGTGATCGCCTGGGCGCTGGTGCTGTGCCTGCCCATCGGCGTGGCCGGTTCCGTGCTCGGGCTCGCCTGCGAACCGGCCGATCCGACCGGCCGCGGGGTGGCCGGGCTCGTCTGGGTGGCGGTCGGCTCCTCCTTCCTCGGCCTCTTCGTCTGGTACCGGGGCATGGCCGAGATCGGCGCGGCCCGCGCCAGCCAGCTCCAGCTCGCGCAGCCGCTGCTGACCCTGCTGTGGTCGGTGCTGCTGCTCGGCGAACGCCTGTCCCCGGCCGCGCCCGTCGCCGCCTGCGCTGTGCTCGTCTGCATCGCGGTGACGCAGCGGCCCGATGGGCCAAAAAGGGGCGACACGACCTAAACTGCTAGCACCGGATCGGACCGCCACCGAGGAGGTCAGCATGCGCGCGACCGAGGGCGACCAGCTGGTTCAGCACGGCAGGATCGTGGGCCAGCACGACAAGGTCGGTGAGATCACCCAGGTCCTGGGAGAGAACGGCACCCCTCCCTACCGCGTCCGCTTCACGGACGGACACGAGGCCGTCATGTCCCCCGGCCCCGACTGCGTCGTGAAGCACCCCGCCGACCACGACGACTGACGGGCCGCCCCTGAGGGCTCCCCGAACAGAGCCGGGTCAGCGCGGTGGCACCGCCACCACCGTCGGATAGTGGTCGGCGACCACCTGGGCCAACGCCCCGTTGGGGTCCGCGACCACCTGCTTCGCGGAGAAGTAGGCGTGGCCGCGGACCTCCGGGTATCCGGCGGCGAACCGCAGGTGCCGGGACAGCTCGCGCGGATCGCGCCAGGCGGCGGTGGAGCTCTGCGCATCGCAGCGGTACAGCGCCTCCCCCACGTAGAGCTGCACGCGGGTGCCCGCGACCGTGCGCGCCCACCAGGGGACGATGGCGGCGTAGTCGGCGGCCGGATGCCCCAGCTGCCAGTACGCCTGCGGCACGATGTAGTCGATCCAGCCCTCGCGCACCCACTTGCGGGTGTCCGCGTACAGGTCGTCGTACGTGGCGACGCCCGCCCGCGTCGGCGAACCGAGCGGATCACGGTCGGAGTTGCGCCAGACGGCGAAGGGGCTGATGCCGAAGCGCGCCCGGGGGCGCAGCGCCCGCAGCCGCTCGGACATCTCGCGGACCAGGGTGTCGGTGTTGTGGCGGCGCCAGGCGGCGCGGGTCGCGAAGGCCCGGCCGTACTGCTCGTAGGCGGCGTCGTCGTCGAAGTCTCGGCCCTCGACGGGGTAGGGGTAGAAGTAGTCGTCCCAGTGGACCCCGTCGAGGGGGTAGCGGGCGACGGCGTCGAGCATGGCGTCCTGCACGAAGCGGCGGACTTCCGGAAGTCCGGGGTTGTAGTACAGCTTGCCGCCGTAGGGCACGGTCCAGCCCCGGTTGCGGCGGGCCGGGTGCCCGGGTGCCAGCAGGCTCCGGTCGGTGTGGTTGGCCACCCGGTACGGGTTGAACCAGGCGTGCAGTTCCAGCCCCCGGGCGTGCGCTTCGGCGACCGCCGTGCCGAGCGGGTCCCAGCCGGGGTCGACCCCCTGCTCGCCGGTCAGCCACTGCGACCAGGGCTCGCGCGCCGAGGGCCACATCGCGTCGGCGGTCGGCCGGACCTGGAGGATCACCGCGTTGAGGCGGCGGGCGACGGCGGTGTCGAGGAGCGCCAGCAGTTCGGCGCGCTGCTCCCGCGCGGAGAGCCCGCTCTGCGACGGCCAGTCCACGTTCTGCACGGAGGCGACCCACATCCCGCGGAACGCTGCCTCGCCCGCGCCGCGCACCCGCTCCCCCTCGCCCGCCTCCGACGGCCGCCCCGCTCTCGCCGGGGCCGCCGTCGCCACCGCCGCCAGCACCCCGGCCGCGACCGCGAGCATGCTCCGCCTTCCGATGGACGCCATGTGACGACTCCGTTCCGCTCCGTGACATTGCCCCGTGTCCGCCCAGCATGCCCGCCCCGGCCCGCCACGCCGGGCAAGGACGGGGGTAACGTCGGGGGGCGTGGCGGGCGCCGGAACGCAGTTACCACTGCACGAGTACGGGGGACCCGCGATGGAGAGCAGCGAAAGGCACGATGTGACGGACCTCCCAGACGACATCGCACGCGTCGGCGTAGTGGGTTGCGGCCAGATGGGCGCGGGCATCGCGGAGGTGTTCGCCCGGAGCGGGCTCGAGGTGATGGTCGCCGAAACCACCGGCGAGGCCCTCGAACTCGGGCGGACCCGGCTGCACACCTCTCTGACCAGGGCCGCCGAACGCGGCAAGATCAGCGAGGAGGAGCGGGACGCGACGCTGGCCCGCCTCTCGTTCACCACCGACCTCGGCGAGTTCGCCGACCGCGACCTCGTCATCGAGGCGGTCGTCGAGAACGAGCAGGTCAAGACGGAGATCTTCCAGGTCCTCGACCAGGTGGTCACCCGCCCGGACGCGATCCTGGCCTCCAACACCTCCTCGATCCCGCTGGTCAAGCTGGCCGTCGCGACCTCGCGTCCCGACCAGGTCATCGGCATCCACTTCTTCAACCCGGCCCCGGTGCAGCAGCTCGTCGAGCTGATCCCGGCGCTGACCACGAGCGACGAGACGATCAAGCGCGCCGAGGCCCTGGTCGGCGGCGCGCTGGGCAAGCACGCGATCCGCGCCCAGGACCGTTCCGGCTTCGTCGTCAACGCGCTCCTCATCCCGTACCTGCTGTCCGCGATCCGGATGTTCGAGTCGGGCATCGCGAGCCGCGAGGACATCGACAACGGCATGGAGCTGGGCTGCGCCCACCCGATGGGCCCGCTGAAGCTCGCGGACCTCATCGGTCTGGACACGGTGGCCTCGGTGGCCGACTCGATGTACGCGGAGTTCAAGGAGCCCCTGTACGCGGCTCCCCCGCTGCTCCAGCGCATGGTCGACGCCGGCCGCCTCGGCCGCAAGACCGGCTCGGGCTTCTACCCGTACAGCTGACCCCGTACGGGCGCCCACCTGCGGCTCAGCCGAGCCGCAGGTGGTGCAGCAGCAACAGCCCGGCCGCCATGTTGGCGGCCGGGATCTCGCCTCGCGCGATCATGTCGGGGACCAGCTTGAGCGGTACCCACTCGCGGCGCGAGGACTCGAAGTCGTCCTCGGGGTGGCCCGTGTACGTGGCCCCGTCCGCCCAGTAGAGGTGGTGGCGGGCGTCGGTCAGCCCGTTGGACGGCTCGACGGTCATCAGGTGGTGCAGGGGGCCGGGCCGCCAGCCCGACTCCTCCTCCATCTCGCGGGCGGCCGCGCGCTCCACGGACTCCCCGTCCTCGACGACCCCGGCGGGCAGTTCCCAGCCCCAGCTGTCGGTGATGAAGCGGTGGCGCCACAGCAGCAGCACCTCGTTGGCCTCGTTGACGGCCGTGGCGACGGCGACCGGGCGCAGCCGGATGACGAAGTGGTCCAGGTGCCGGCCGTCGGGGAGCTCCACATCGGCGAGATTCACGTCGAACCAGCGGTTCGTGTACACGGTTTGCTCACTCAGGTTCGTCCACTGCACGGTTCTGCCACCTTCCGATCGAGTAGGTGGCAACATGGCAGCAGTTCACCCCCGCCCAGGGGAACGCGCAAAGGGCGGCGCAGAGAACGCCGCGGGGATGTCACAGCGGAACGCGCAGCGCCCCGTCGATGAGCTCGGCCGCACCCTCGGCCCCCGAACAACCACTGGTCAGCAGCTGTTCCCGGACCGCGCGCAGCCGGTCGCGCAGGCGCAGGGACTCCATCCCCTTGGCCCGCTCGGCCATTTCGGCCGCCGAGGCCACCGCCTGATCGGCCTCGCCCTGGCGCAGCTGGATCTCGCACAGCATCGCGAGCCGGTGCACCCGGCCCCGGTCGTGCGCGGGAGTCCCGACCGCGGCCGAAGCCTGCTCCCGGGCCGCCCGCAGATCCCCCAGACCGAGCAGCGCCTCCGCCACCTGTACGTTGACCAGCCCGGGCTGTACGTACCCCGTCTCGTCCGGCTCCGTGCCGGGATGGATCCGCTCCGCCGCCGCCTCCGCCTTGAGGATGCAGGCCAACGCGGCTCTCGTATCGCCGAGTTGGGCGTACGCCTTGGCCTGCATGGCGTACAGGTCCGCGGCCAGGGCCGGGGTGGTGTGCGGGCCGGCCGCGCGCAGGGCGGCCTCGGCGAAGGCCACGGCCTGGCGGAACTCCCGTAGGTGCAGGCACTGGTTGACGATCAGCGCGATCACATAGGCCCCGAGCCCGCGGTCCCCGCTCGCCTTGGCCAGCCTCAGCGCCTGGTGGAAGTAGCGCTGGGCCAGCCCGTGCGCGTCCGAGTCGTACGCGCAGATCCCCGCCACGGCCACCAGGGAACCTCCGGCCCGGTGCAGGCTGCGGCCGAGTCCATCGGAGTAACTGCCGCGCAGCATGGGGGCGGTCTCGGTGCCGAGGAAGCGGACGACCCGGTCGCGGGTGGCCACGCCGCCGGCCCGGCGGTACATCAGCTCGTAGTGGGCGCGGGCGGCCTTCAGGATCTCCACGTGCTCGGGTCCGACGCGGGTCGGCCCCTCGCGGGACACGTCGGCGTCCTCCGGCGGGTTCTCCCACTCCCACACGGGCATCACCGCGGGGGTGCCGGTGAGGGCCCCGGCGTCGAGGGGCTGCCGGCCGTTGCCGTCGGAGCGCCACAGGGCGGCGGCGCGGTCGACGAAGCCGCTGAGCGCAGACCCGTGCGGTTCGGCGGGCTGTCCGGGAACGCCGAGGCCGATGTCGTCGAGGGTGAGCGGCCGCCGCAGCCGGCCCCCGATCACCTCACAGATCAGGTCCGGTACCTGGCCGCGCGGGCGCTGGCCCTTCAACCACCGTGCCACGGCGGTGTGTTCGTAGCGCAGGGCGAGTCCGCGGGAGCGTCCCGCCTGGTTCACGTACGCGGCGAGTCCTGCGTGGGACATGCCCGCCTCGGCGAGGAGGGCGTCGAGCAGGGCATTGGGCTGCATGGGCCGCTCCAAGGGCTCGTCGGATCCAGGGTCGCACGCAGTCGTTGGGTTGGTCTGGTTTTCCTGGGTGTTGGACGGGA
This sequence comes from Streptomyces sp. GL_148, assembly GCF_057834205.1. Lineage (NCBI taxonomy): Bacteria > Bacillati > Actinomycetota > Actinomycetes > Kitasatosporales > Streptomycetaceae > Streptomyces > Streptomyces sp. GL_148. Next base: position 1,654,101 of record NZ_CM174396.1, read on the forward strand.
TCTTGTCGTGTTGCGTGTCCTTGTCGGGTTGGGCTCGTTTCGCATGTGGGTCCGATGATCGGACAGTAGGTCGCGGGCGGGGCGGGGGTGTGGGTGTGCGGCGGAAGATCGCGCTGGGTGAAGGGGAGACGGGCCGGGTGGCGTGCGCGTCCGCGACGGCGTTCCGGGGCCTGGACACCGTTTCTGGTGAGGTGCTGAATACCGCCGCGCTGGGTGAGCGGGTGGGCTGGCTGACGGCATTGGTGGAGTCGATGGCCGCCGGGGTGATCGGCGGGCACTGGTCTCGGGCGGAGCTGGCCCTGCTTGCTTCGGGTGTCGGGCCGTCGGGTGAGCGGTTGCCGTCGAACGCGTGGATGGCGTTGCGGACGCTGGGCTGGACCGCGACCGTGCTGGAGGGCCTGTATGTGCCTGACCGGGTCCGGCGGGTCGCGGAGGAGCAGGCCGGGCGGGTACTGCGCTCGGCCGAATGGCGGGCCGGGCTGGTGGACGCGGTCCTGACCACCTGGCCTGCCGGCGGTGACCCGATGAAACGCACCGAGGAGGAATGGACGGCACTGCGGGACGCCTGCCCGGACGGAGCTGCGGTGCCCGCTTCTGTCTTCCGTTCCCGTACCCGGCAGGTACAGCGCTTCGCCACCCAACACCGTCGTCTGCCGATTGGTCTGTGTGAGCTGGAGGCGGCCCCGGGCGGCGGCCATCAGGTGGTGCTGGCGGCCGCCGACAAACAGCTCGCCACCCTGACTCGGTGCGAGGACGACCCCACCCACCATGCGGTGTTGACCGTGCGGCTCCCGGTACGCCCCGACCCGCGCACCCGTGCCGACTGGCGTCCGGTACGGATCCGGCTCCGCCTGCCGCCCACCGTCGACGCCGCCGCAGCGCTGCACACCCCGACCCTGCGCCTGCGCGCCGGGCGGCTGCGCCTGGATGTCGCCCACACCACTGCCGTGCCCAGGACGCTGCGCTCCGGGCACGGTCAGGCGGTGGCCTTCGACTACGGACTGAACACCCTGCTCACCGGCGGCACCCTCACCCTGACCGGCGGCGTCCAACCGGCCGTCCTGACCGACGGACAGCCCGTCTTCCTCCGCATGAACGGGGCACTGGCCAAAGCCGACCGACTCCGCACCCACGCCGAACACCTCTGGACCAAAACCACCCACCTCCAGACACTCCTCGACGGCCAACATGCCCTCGATCGACGCCCCGACCCGCAGACCGTCGTCAAGCTCGCGGTGCTGCGCACCGAGCACGCCCGGGTCAGCAGGCGTCGTGAACGCCTGAATTCGCAGATCGCCAAGGGGGCCGCACGGTTCATGGTGGATCACGCCCGCGGCTGGGGGGCGTCGGTGATCTATCTGGAGGACCTGCGGGACTTGGAGTCCCGCGGGAAGGGCCGCACGCTCAACACCCGCCTCTCCGGCTCGGTGCGCGGGCAGATCGTGGCTGATGTGCGTCATCAGGCCGCCCGGCACGGCATCGCCGTGGTCATCGTCCCCGCACGCGGCACCTCCACATACTGCCCCCGCTGTCTGACCGCCTTCCGTCACTACGCCGCCCCCGACAACACCCGGCCTGGCTGGAAATGGGCCACCTGCCCCAACCCCGACTGTGGTTACAGCGCGGACCGGGACGTCGCCGCCTGGCAGCGCATCGGCGCCCGCGGGCTACAACATCAGCACCTGACCGTCCTGGACCGTGCGAGTGGCACCTATCTGATCCGCCGCACCTTCCCGGAACTGGACCAACCCGTCCAGCACCCCGAGCCAACCCACCCCGACCCGTCCCCCTCCGGGCCGCAGGACTCCTGCGCGGACCGGACGAAGGCGGGCCGGACCAGAGACCGCCCTGTGCCCAGGCAACGACGCAGGGTCCCCGCCCCACCCGCAACACCGGCATCGACCGGCCCGGGTGGAAAGCGTCCGGCGGGGCGACCGCCCCAGCAACCCACCCACCGCACCCAGCGGCGACGTGGGCGGCAGGCACCGCACACGATGAGCACCCCCCACCGGCACCAGCCGACCGGGGCCAGACTCGGCGCAGGCTTCCACCTGCACACCCACGCCACCCCGCCCAAACAGCGGCCACGGCGCGACCCGAGACTCTTGTCCCAAGGGGCCGAACATCCAGCCCCACCCGGGAAAACCTAAGCTCATCCGAGACGCTAGTGGGTGCGGGGTTCACACGGGGTGTGAACGCTGTACGCGCATAAATGCGATACGCACCCTGCCGCGGAGGTCCGTCCGAGCGCTTCACTTAAGGGCCTCGCCAAGAGGTAGCTCGGGTCGTCGGCTCCCCCTCGTACAGTGCGACGACCCGTCAACCGCGCCGCCCGTCCTGTTGTCTGCCCGACACTCCACGGCAGGCGGGCGGCGCGCTTCGGCTCCGCCGGGGCCTGGTTGGTCGCCGGGCCCCGGCCGAGCCGGACCGAGCGCGCGCCGGGCCCACCCACCGGGCCCGGCCCGCGTGGTCCCCGATTCCGGCCCGGACGTCCGCGCCCCAGCCGCACGGACGTCCGCGCCCCGGCCCGACCACGAAGCCCTGCGGGCGGCTTCCCCACCCCGCCCCTTCCCGAACCTGGGGGCGCTGCCCCCAGCCCCCCGTTGCCCTCAAACGCCGGGCAGGCTCAATCCAGCCCCGCCGGCGTTTGAGGCGCGGGGTCCGGGGCGGAGCCCCGAGGGGGTCCGGGCGCAGCCCGGGGAACGGGCGAAGGGCGGGTAGGGGACAAGCCCCGCAGGGCCGGCCCACCACCCTGCGCAGCCCGGGTACGGGTGAGGGGGCACACCCCGGAACCGGGATGCACCCCCTCAGCACAGAGCGGCAGCGGCTACGCGCCGCGCAGCACCGCCCCCGTACGCTCGCCCGCGAGGGCGACCGCCGCGTCACGGGCCGCCGTGGACTCCTCGGCGGTCAGCGTCCGGTCGGTCGCGCGGAAGCGCAGCGCGTACGCGAGGGACTTCTTGCCCTCGCCCACCTGCTCGCCCTCGAACACGTCGAACAGCCGCAGGGACTCCAGCAGTTCACCGGCGCCCTTGTGCAGCGCGTCCTCGACGGCCGAAGCCGGCACCGACGCGTCCACGATCAGCGCGACGTCCTGGGTCGCCACCGGGAAGGAGGAGATCCGGGGCGCCTGGAGGGCCTCGCCGCCGGCCGCCGCGAGGCGGTCCAGGTCGAGCTCCATGGCGCTGGTGCGGGCCGGCAGGCCCATCGCCTTGACCACGCGCGGGTGCAGCTCACCGGCGTGGCCGATGACCGTCTCCACCCCGTCCAGGGTGACGAGCAGCTCGGCGCAGCGGCCCGGGTGCCAGGGGCCGTACTGGCCCTGGCGGATGACGAGCTCCGCACCGGCCTCGACGGCCAGCGAGCGCGCCGCCTGGACCGCGTCGGCCCAGTCGGCCGGACGGCCCTTGCCCCACCAGCCGGCCTGCTCACGGGCACCGGCGAGCACGACCGCGGCGTAGCGCGGCTGCGCGGGCAGGGCCGCGTTCAGGGTGGCGATCTCCTCGTCGGTGGGACGCCGGTCGACGCCGAGGCGTACGGCGACGCCCGGCTGCGCGGCGGCCCGGAAGACCGAGCCGGTCTCGAAGAGGGCGAGGTCGTGGCTGCCCCGGCTGTCGTTGCGGCGCAGCGCGCCGAGCAGACCCGGCAGCAGCGTGGTGCGCAGCGCCGGCTCCTCGTCGGAGATCGGGTTGACCAGCTTGACGACCTGGCGGGAGGCGTCGTGGGCGGGCAGCTGGAGCTGGTCGAAGACGCCCTCGCCCAGGAAGGGGTAGCTGAGCGCCTCGACGTAGCCCGCGCCGGCCAGCGCGCGGCCGACCCGGCGGTGCAGCTGCTGCCGGGCGGTCAGACCGCGGCCGGAGGGCACCTGCGGGAGGGTGGAGGGGAGGTTCCCGTAGCCCTCCAGCCGGATGACTTCCTCGGCGAGGTCGTTGGGCTCGGCGAGGTCGGGCCGCCACGAGGGCGCCGTGACGACGAGCTCGTCCTGGCCGTAGACGTCGCAGCCGACCTCCTGCAGGCGGCGTACGACGGTCTCCCGGCCGTACTCCATGCCCGCGACCTTGTCGGGGTGGTCCGCGCTCATCGCGATGGTGCGCGGGGCGCCCGGGGCGGTGAGCTCGGTGACGCCGGCCTCGGCGGTGCCGCCCGCGAGCAGCACGAGCAGGTCGACGGTGCGCTGCGCGGCAGCGGCGGCGGCCTGCGGGTCGACGCCGCGCTCGAAGCGCTTGGAGGCCTCGGAGGACAGCTTGAGGCGGCGGGCGGTGCGCGAGATCGACACGGAGTCGAAGTGCGCGGCCTCGACGACCACGTCGGTGGTGCCGCTGACGGCTCCGGTCTGCGGGTCGGTGACGGAGTCCGCGATCTCGGTGTTGGCGCCGCCCATGACACCGGCGAGCCCGATCGGGCCGCTGTTGTCGGTGATCACCAGGTCCTCGGCGTCGAGCGTGCGCTTGACGCCGTCCAGGGTGGTGAACTTCTCGCCCTGCTCGGCCCGGCGGACGCCGATGGTGCCGTCGATCCGCGAGCGGTCGTAGGCGTGCAGCGGCTGGCCGAGTTCGAGCATCACGTAGTTGGTGATGTCGACGGCGAGCGAGATCGGGCGCATGCCCGCCTTCTGGAGGCGGCGCGTGAGCCAGATCGGGGAGCGCGCCTCGGGGTCGAGGCCGGTCACCGTGCGCGCGGTGAAGCGGTCGCAGCCCTGCGGGTCGTCGATCTTGACGGCGTAGCCGTACGAGTTCGGCGCGGGCACGTCGAGCAGCGCCGGGTCGCGCAGCGGCAGGCCGTAGGCGGTGGCGGCCTCGCGGGCCACCCCGCGCATGGACATGCAGTAGCCGCGGTCCGGGGTGATGTCGATGTCGAGGACCTCGTCGACGAGCTCCAGGAGCTTGATCGCGTCGGTGCCGACCTCGTGCTCGTGCGGCAGCACGATGATGCCGTGCGTGCCGTCGTCGCCCATGCCCAGCTCGTCGCCGGAGCAGATCATGCCGTGCGAGGTGCGGCCGTACGTCTCGCGCGCGGCGATCGCGAAGTCGCCGGGCAGGACCGCGCCGGGCAGGACCACGACGACCTTGTCGCCGACGGAGAAGTTCCGGGCGCCGCAGACGATCTCCTGCGGCAGGCCGGTTCCGTTGGCCTGGCCGACGTCCACCGTGCAGAAGCGGATCGGCTTGCGGAAGCCCTCGAGCTCCTCGATGGTCAGCACCTGGCCGACGACGAGCGGGCCCTTGAGCCCACCGCCGAGCTGCTCGACGGTTTCGACCTCGAGGCCGGCGTCGACGAGCTTGTGGGCCACGTCGCGACCGGTTTCACCCGCGGGGAGGTCGACGTACTCCCGCAGCCAAGAAAGCGGGACCCGCATCAGATCTCCATCCCGAACGGCCGGGTGAAACGGATGTCACCCTCGACCATGTCTCGCATGTCTTCAACGTTGTGGCGGAACATCAGCATCCGATCGATGCCGAAGCCGAAGGCGAACCCGCTGTACTTCTCCGGGTCCACACCGCAGGCGGTGAGCACCTTCGGGTTGACCATGCCGCAGCCGCCGAGCTCGATCCAGCCCTCGCTGGAGCAGGTGCGGCACGGCCGGTCGGGGTTGCCCACCGACTCGCCGCGGCACACGTAGCACTGCATGTCCATCTCGGCGGACGGCTCGGTGAAGGGGAAGAAGTGCGGGCGCAGGCGCGTGGTGGTGCCCTCGCCGAACAGCTCCTGCACCATGTGGTCCATGGTGCCCTTGAGGTCCGCCATGGTCAGGCCCTCGTCCACGGCGAGCAGCTCGACCTGGTGGAAGACCGGGGTGTGCGTCGCGTCGAGCTCGTCGGTGCGGTACACCCGCCCCGGGCACACGATGTAGACGGGGGGCTTGCGCTCCAGCAGCGAGCGCGCCTGCACCGGGGAGGTGTGAGTACGCAGCACGACACCGGACTCGTCGCCCTCGGTGCCTTCCGGCCCCCGGACGAAGAAGGTGTCCTGCATCTGGCGCGCGGGGTGGTCGGGCGTGAAGTTGAGGGCGTCGAAGTTGAACCACTCCGCCTCGACCTCGGGGCCCTCCGCGACCTCGTACCCCATGGCCACGAAGATGTCCGCGATGCGGTCCATCAGCGTGGTCAGGGGGTGCCGGGCGCCGGCCGGAACCCGGTCGTAGGGCAGCGTGACGTCCACTGCCTCCTCGACCAGCACCCGCTCGTCGCGCTCGGCTTCGAGCGCGACCGTGCGGGCCCCGAAGGCCTTGTTCACGGCGCCGCGGGCCTGGCCCACGAGCTTGCCCGCGGTGGCCTTGGCCTGCGGGGGCAGCGCGCCGATCTCTCGGTTGGCGAGCGCCAGGGGCGAGCGGTCGCCCATGTGCGCGGTCTTCGCCTCGCGAAGTTCGTCGAGGTCGCCTGCGGCGGCGAAGGCGGCGAGCGCCTCGTCCCGCATGCGCTCGATCTCTTCCGGTTTCAGTGCCTCGACCTCGACAGGGTCGTAGGACTTGTTCGGTGCCGACATCTCTTCCCGTACTTCCGATGGCTGGCTGGTGGTCCCCCGCGCGACGCGCAGGACGCGCTCGGCACTAGGACACAAAGGTGCCAAAGGTCGAGTCTAAAGGTCGCTGGGGGTGAAGGGGCCCGTGGGCCGCCTGGCGAGACGCTCCGCAGGGCTACTGCGTGAGGTACGCCGGGGCGCCGACGGGCAGGATAAATCGGAACTCGGCGCCGCCGCCGGGGCCGCGGCCGACCTTGATGGTGCCGCCGTGGGCTTCCACGATGCCCTTGACGATGTAGAGGCCCAGACCGGTGCCGCCGCGCTTGCTGCCCCGCCAGAAACGGGTGAAGACGCGGCCCATCGACTCCTCGGGGATACCAGGGCCTTCATCGGTCACGGTGACGGCGGTTCCCTTCTCGGTCTTCCCCGCGGCGTTCGCGAAGCTGGTCGGCGTCACGTCGATGGTGACGGTTCCCTCGCCGTGCCGCACCGCATTTTCGAGCAGGTTGCCGAGGATCTGGTCGATCTTGTCGGGGTCCGCCCAGCAATCGGGCAGCGGCCGGCTCACGCTGACCAGGAACCGCTCCGGGGCCTGCCCGTTCGCGGTGAGCGCCTGGACGTGGCGGCCCACGGCGGTGGAGATGTCGACCGGCTGGCGGCGCACCTCCAGGCGGCCCGAGTCGATGCGGGAGATGTCCAGGAGCTCGGCGATGAGCCGGGTGACGCGGTTCGCGTCGGCGTCGACGGTCTCCAGCATCAGTCGCTTCTGGTCGTCGGTGAACCGCTCCCACTTGGCCAGCAGGGTCGCCGTGAACCCCTTCACGGAGGTCAGCGGGGAGCGCAGTTCGTGCGCGACGGTGGCGATCAGCTCGGCGTGGCTGCGCTCGGTGCGCCGCCGGGCCTCGGTGCCCCGCAGGGTGACCACGAGCCGGCGCACCGGGCCCTTGGGGTGGGTGCGCACGTACCGGGCGGAGACGAGCACCTCGCGGCCGCCGGGGAGCAGCAGGTTGCGCTCGGGCTGTCCGCGCCGGGTGGCGAGGCCTCCGTAGGGGTCGGTCAGCGCCCACCAGCGGCGGCCTTCGAGGTCCTCCAGCGGGAGTGCGCGCTCGATCCCCAGGCCCAGGGCCTCGCCCGCCACGAGTGCGGTGATCCGGGCGGCGGCGGAGTTGAAGCAGATGACCCGGCCGGTGGCGTCGGCGATCACCAGCCCGTCGGGCAGGTCGTCGGGGTCGATCCCCAGCGCGGCGTATTCGCCGCCGAGCCCGTCCGGATCCTCCGGCGCGTCCGGCCCCGGACCCGCTGCGGGGCCTACGGGGCTCGCGGGCGCGGGCCGGGGCTGCGGGGCCGAGGCACCCTGGGGCTGCTGTACGGGCACCCGGGCGGCGGGCGCGGCCGGCGGGGGCACGGTCGCCAGGACCGGTGCACCGGCCGCCTTGGCGGCAGCTGGCGAGCTGTTCGTACCGACGGTCATGTCCCCGTACCCCACATCTCCGAGTAGCGCAGTGGGCCCCCCGGGCCGCCACATTACTAGCTGGGGGTCACGGAGCGGCACCCTCCGGGCGCCCGCTGTGCACGCGCGGAGGCGTACAGGCACACCGCGGCGGCCGTGGCGAGGTTCAGGCTCTCGGCCTTTCCGTGGATCGGAACCCGTACGACGGCGTCGGCGAGCGCCCTGGTCTCCTCGGGCAGACCCCAGGCCTCGTTGCCGAAGATCCAGGCCGAGGGGGTGCCCATGGTGCCCGCGTCGAGCTCGGCGTCGAGGTCGTCGGTGCCGGCCCCGTCGGCGGCGAGGATCCGTACGCCGGCCGCGCGCAGCCCCTCGACGGCCTGCTCCACGGGCACGCCGACGGCCACCGGGAGGTGGAAGAGGGAGCCCACGGAGGCGCGTACCGACTTGGGGTTGTACAGGTCGACGGAGGCGTCGGTCAGCACGACCGCGTCGGCTCCGGCGGCGTCCGCGCAGCGCAGCACCGTACCGGCGTTGCCGGGGTCGCGGACGTGCGCGAGGACGGCGACGAGCTTGGGCCGGGCCTTCAGGATCTCCTCGAACGGGGAGTCCAGGAAGTGGCAGACGCCGACCAGGCCCTGCGGGGTGACCGTCTGGGAGACCTCCGCGAGCACCTCGTCGGAGGCGTAGTGGACGCGGGCTCCGGCGGCGTGGGCGGCGTCGACGATGTCGGCGTAGCGCTCGGCGGCCTCCACGGTCGCGAACAGCTCGATCAGCGTGGACTCGCCCCCGGCGCCGCGGTGCTCCACGGCCTCGCGGACGGCCTGCGGGCCCTCGGCGATGAAGCGGCGCTCCTTGGTACGGAAATTGCGTCGCGCCAGTCGCCTGGCGGCGGCCACCCGGGTGGACCGGGGGGAGATCAGCTCGGCGGGGGTGCCCATGGCGGTCGGCTCGCTTCCGTACGTACAGCGGGTGGCTGCCCTGATCGAGGGAAATGGTGGGTCAACGCACCGGACCCGCAGGCGCGAGGCCTGCGGGTCCGGGCAAGTTACTGCAGCCTTGAGGGCGTGCTGCTTAGGCAGCGACCTTCGGGGCGTTGACGTCGGCCGGGAGGGCCTTCTGCGCGACCTCGACCAGCGCGGCGAACGCGTTGGCGTCGTTGACGGCCAGCTCGGCGAGGATCTTGCGGTCCACCTCGATGTTGGCGGCGTTCAGACCCTGGATGAGGCGGTTGTACGTCATGCCGTTCTGACGGGCAGCCGCGTTGATGCGCTGGATCCAGAGACGACGGAAGTCGCCCTTGCGCTTCTTGCGGTCGTTGAAGTTGTAGACCAGGGAGTGGGTGACCTGCTCCTTGGCCTTGCGGTACAGGCGCGAACGCTGACCGCGGTAACCCTTCGCAGCCTCGAGGATTGCCCGACGCTTCTTGTGCGCGTTTACTGCCCGCTTGACGCGTGCCACTGTGTACTCCTTGTAGCGGGGCCGTGGAAGTCCTCACACGGCCCGAATTCGATGGGGTCCCGGTCTTGACGTGCTCCCGCTCCCGGAAGGGGAGCGGAGGACGTCACTTGCCGAGAAGCTTCTTGATCTTCTTGGCGTCGCCGGGGGCCATCTCCGCGGTGCCGGTCAGGCGGCGGGTGACACGGGACGACTTGTGCTCGAGCAGGTGGCGCTTGCCGGCGCGCTCGCGGAGCACCTTGCCGGAGCCGGTGATCTTGAAGCGCTTCTTGGTCCCGGAGTGCGTCTTGTTCTTCGGCATAGCGCCGTTATCTCCTCGTCGGTGGCGCCCCCACCGGCCCTGGTGGGGGCCGGCTCACGGGAGCGTCATGTTGTATCGGTGATCCGAGACGGGCTGCCTCGGAATCAGGCCTGGTCAGAAGCCTCGTCGGAGGCAACTGCCTCGTCGGTGCCGGCCTCGGTCGCGTCGGCCGCTTCGTCGGAAGCGTCCTCGGCGTCCACGTCCTCGGCTTCGAGTGCGGCGTTCTCGGCCTCGAGCGCGGCGTCGGCGGCCAGGGCCTCGTCACCACTCTCGTCGCTGTGCGCAACACCCTGGCGCTCGGCCTTGCGGGCGGCCTGCGCCTCGCGGGCTTCGGCCATCGCCTCGGTCTTCTTCTTGTGCGGACCGAGAACCATGATCATGTTTCGGCCGTCCTGCTTCGGGTTCGACTCGATGAACCCGAGGTCCTCGACGTCCGAAGCCAGACGCTGCAGCAGTCGGTAGCCGAGTTCCGGCCTGGACTGCTCGCGACCGCGGAACATGATCGTGATCTTGACCTTGTCGCCCTGCTTGAGGAACCGAACGACGTGACCCTTCTTGGTGTCATAGTCGTGCGGGTCGATCTTCGGCCGGAGCTTCATTTCCTTGATGACCGTGTGCGCCTGGTTCTTGCGCGCCTCACGGGCCTTCATGGCCGACTCGTACTTGAACTTGCCGTAGTCCATGAGCTTGCAGACCGGCGGGCGTGCGGACGCCGCGACCTCGACCAGGTCGAGGTCGTACTCCTGCGCGAGCTCAAGCGCCTTGGCAAGCGGCACGATGCCGACCTGCTCGCCACTCGGGCCGACGAGTCGTACCTCGGGAACGCGAATCCGGTCGTTGATGCGGGGCTCGGTGCTGATGGATCCTCCTCGGTAGCACCACACGGCTGCCTGGAGGACAGCCGCTGACGTTTTTCCGTCAGACCGACCGCGGCGGAGAATCAAAAAAGCCCCGCCGGGCACAGGCGAGGGCTCCAATACAACCGGAGCACCGTCGCGTGCGAACCGCGGGGCGCAAAATCGGGCAGCTTTCCATCGTCCGTACGGAACGATGGATACCGCCTGACCGGTGACCCGCCTCCCGTGAGGGCGGCTGGGTGGGAGAATCGGAGCCTCCACTTGTGGGCCGGGCACATAAGTGTCCGGCCGGTCGAAGTACATACTACCACCCGCGTTGCAAGCCCGCCGCACGGCATATCGTGTGGCACATGACTGACGCGACGCCCTCCGGTTCCACTCCTGACTCCGCCCCCGACTACGACGACCTGACCCGCGACATCGCGGACGTGCCGGCCGTCGAGGTCATCACCACGGTGGCCGTCCACCTGCTCAGCGCGGCGGCGGTCAACCTGGGCCTGGACAAGCCGGACTCCGAGTACAAGGACCTCGACGAGGCCCGCAAGCTGATCACCGCCCTGGCGGGCCTGGTCACCGCGAGCGCCACCGAGATCAGCTCCTTCCACGCCGCCCCGCTGCGCGACGGCCTGAAGTCCCTCCAGCTGGCCTTCCGCGAGGCCTCGCTGGTGCAGGACGAGCCGGGGCAGGGCCCGGGCGAGAAGTTCACGGGTCCCGTGTACGCGTAACCGCCCAACGCGTCACCGCGGAAGCGCGACGCCGAAGGACCACACCGCGACGTCACGGTGTGGTCCTTCGGCGTTCCGGGTCGTTCAGCGCGTGAAGAGCGGCTCGCCCGGCGGGACCGGGGCCCCCTCGGGGAGCAGCGCCAGGTCCAGGCCGCCTACGAGGCGTGCGCGCAGGGTCTCGTCGGCCGCCAGGGCCTCGGCCACCCGGCGGGCCGCCGCCGCGGCCTGCGGACCGGCCGCCAGCACGATCGCCAGGGTTCCGTCGGCGTCCGCGCCGCCCGGGCCGAGGTGGGCGCCGAGTACGGCCGGCTCGGCGCTCACGACGGCCCGTACCGCCTCGCGCACGGCGGGGTCGGCGAGCGGGCCGGCGTCCGTGCGGCCCTCGGCGAGGGCGAGCAGCGCGGAGCCCGCCAGCTGGTACGGGACCGGCCCGGACAGGTCGAGGACGATGGTGTCGGCCTTCTCGTGCGCGGCGGCGGCCAGCGCCTGGTGCAGCGGCACCGCCACCGGGCGGGCGGCCGGGTCCCACAGGGCCAGCGAGGCGATGGAGGTGAAGGCGGGCAGCGCCCGCCGGTCCCCCGCCCGCAGGGTGGGGACGGCCATGTCGCTGGTCTTCTCGCGCTTGAGCCCCGTCTCGGGGTCGGTCTCGACCTCGCCGAGGACCGCGACGACGGGAACCAGCAGGCGGGCGTCCTTGAGGGCCGCCAGTACCTCCGGCTCCTTGGCTCTGTCCTCGGCCCAGGCGGCCAGGGCCGCGCCCAGCCGGGGGTCGGCGGAGCCGTCGTCGTCGGAGAAACCGGGGTCGGGGATGTTCTTGTTCAGCACGGCCTTGTCCAACTCAGCTTCGTTCAGCACAGTTCCCCGAGCCTATCCCGCGTCGGGATCCTGCCGTCCGGCCCGGGGCCGCCGGACCAGTACGCCGGCCGCCGCGAGCAGGGCAAGCCCCGCCGCGACGCCCGCCGGGGCCCCGAGACGGGCCCAGAGGCCGGCGTCGCGCACCGGGTCGGGACCGGGGCCGAAGTAGGGGCTCCCGGCCGCGACGGGTGCGGGCAGCACCGGCTCGGGGGGCACCTCGTCGGCGGCCTGGAGGGCGGCGACCGGGTCCACCAGGCCGAAGCCGCGGGAGTCGTCGCGGCCGCCGGGCGGGGAACTGGAGGCCGTGTCTTCCAGCAGGTTCTTGATCTGCGCCGGGGACAGGTCCGGGTGGGCCGCCTTGACCAGGGCGACGGCGCCGGAGACGAAGGCGGAGGCGGCGCTGGTGCCCCAGCCCTCGTAGTAGGAGCGGTCGGGGTCGGCGATGACCACGCCGACGCCCGGGGCGCTGACGGTCGCGTACCAGCTGCGGGTGGAGAAGGACGCCTTCCGGTTCTTCTTGTCGACGGCCGTGACGGCGATGACCCCGGGATAGGCGGCCGGGTAGGAGATGCGGTCCCCCTCCTTGCCGCCGTTGCCGGCGGAGGCGACGACGACCACGCCCTTGGCCAGGGCGTACTGGACGGCCTCGTCCTCGGCGGCCTCGTGGTGGGCGGAGCTGCTGTCGTCGCCGAGCGAGAGGTTGATCACGTCCGCGCCGTGGTCGGCGGCCCAGCGGATGCCCTCGGCGAGGGCGCCGCCCTTGCTGTCGCGGGCCTTGTCCCGGCCGGGGTCGCGCTCCTCCAGGATCACCCGGACCGGGAGGATCTTCGCCCCGGGGGCGATGCCCAGGATGCCCTTCCCGCTCTCGAAGCCGTGGCCGTGCCCGGCGATGATCCCGGCCATGGCGGTGCCGTGACGGGCCCAGGCACGGTCGCCCCGTACGGCGCCCATCCCGACGAGGTCGGCGCCCTCCAGGACCTGGCCGGCCAGGTCGGGGTGGGTCGGGTCGACCCCGGTGTCCAGGACGGCCACGGTGACCCCGTCGCCCCGCGTGGTGCCCCAGGCCTCCTCGGCGCGCAGGGCGGTCAGCCCCCACTGGCGGTCGCGGATGGCGTCGGCGGCCGCCGGCGGCGCGGCGGTGACGGTGAACAGGGCTCCGAGCGCGAGGGCCGCCGGGAACAGGGCGCGGCGGGTCACCGGGCGGCCTCCGGGGTCGCCGTCGGGGCCTGTGACGGCTGCGAGGTCTGCGGATCCTGCGAGGTCTGCGGATCCTGCGGGTTCCGCGTCGGCTGCGCGGGCGGCCGGCCCGGCGGGGACGTCGCGAGGCTGCGCAGGGTGCGTTCGACCAGATCGGCGACGGCCTTGGTCTCGTGGCCGAGGCCCGCCTGGGCCACGCGTCCGCGGGCGTCCTCGGCCATCTTGTCCTCTGCGGGGCTGGGGGCGTTCAGGCGGCGGCCGTCGGCGAAGGCGGAGACGGCGTAGACGACGACCGGGGCTTCGGCGAGCACCGAGGCGGTCCAGGCGCCGCGGCGGTTGTCGCGGAACCCATAGCCGGTCGGGGCGGTCAGCCGGCCGCGCAGCGAGTCCATGACGGCGGCCTCGGCGGGGGTGAAGACCATGCCGACGGTGACCAGGGAACTGCGGGTGGCGTCGGTGTAGGTGGCGCGGAGCACGCGGGTGCACCCGGTCGTGGCGAACAGGGCCCGCCAGTCGGCCCCGAGCGCCTCGGAGCAGCCGGCGTCGGCGGCGGGGGTGATCCGGGTCCAGGTGCGGTCGGCGCCGCCCGGCCCGGCGTCCTGGCCGTCGAGGACGAGCGGGAACAGGGTGTCGACGGGGGTGCTGTGCCAGAGGGACGCGGCCTTGCGGTAGGCCTTGGCGGGGTCCACGGGCCGGTGTGCGGCCTGGTGGTCGGAGACGGCCTTGTACCCGGCCGCACCGGTGAGACCGAGGCCGAGGAGGCCGCACAGGGCGGCGGCGAGGACCGTTCCCGGGCGCCGCCGTGGCGGTACCGGGATCTGGTCGGGCGTGGTCAGGACCCCGCCGTGCGGTGTGGACGTACTCATCCGGCGGCTCAGCCCCCCGTTCCCGTCGGCTGCCTGCCCTTACTTTACGCGCCCGTCAGCGCCTGAAACGTCGGCCGGGGAGGAGCGACAGTAAACACATTCGAACTGCCGTCTCAATGACCAAAAGGGGCATCCCGAGGTCGAGACCGAGATGTGACCGGAGCGCCCTCCCGGGCCTCTGACCTGGCAGGGCGTCCGCGGCCCGCGCGAACCCCCTACCCACGGGTAAACCCATCTGGCAGGCTGCCGCCCATGAACTCCCCCGCCGCCGACCGGGCCCGTTACGACCGGGCCACCGCCCATCTCGACGCTCCGCTCGCCCTCGTGGATCTTGACGCGTTCGACGCCAACGCCGACGATCTCGTGCGTCGCGCCGGCGGGAAGCCGGTCCGGGTGGCGAGCAAGTCCGTACGGTGCCGTGCCCTGCTCGAACGGGTCCTGGCGCGGCCCGGGTTCGCCGGGATCATGTCCTACACCCTCGCCGAGTCCATCTGGCTGGCCCGCTCGGGCTTCGAGGACGTGCTGCTCGCCTACCCGTCCGCCGACCGGGCCGGCTTCGCCGAGCTCGCCGCCGATCCGAAGCTGGCCGGCGCGGTCACCGTGATGGTCGACGACCTCGCGCAGCTCGAACTCGTGGACCGGGCCCGCGACGGCGGCACCCAGGAGATCCGGGTCTGCCTGGAACTGGACACCGCCCTGCACCTCTTCGGCGGCAGGGTGCGCGTCGGCGCCCGCCGCTCCCCGCTGCGCGAGCCCGCCCAGCTCGCCGAGCTGGCCCGCGCGGTGAGCGCCCGGCCCGGCTTCCGGGTGGTCGGGCTGATGGGCTACGAGGGCCACGTGGCCGGGGTCGGCGACGCGCTCGCGGGGCGTCCGCTCAGGTCGCGCGCCATCCGGCTGATGCAGGGTGCGGCCCGCAAGGAGCTGGCCGCCCGCCGGGCCGAGGCCGTACGGGCCGTGCGCGCGGTGGTCCCGGACCTGGAGTTCGTCAACGGCGGCGGCACCGGCAGCGTCCAGCAGACCGCCGCCGAGGACGCGGTCACCGAGATCGCCGCCGGGTCGGGGCTGTACGTACCGCGACTGTTCGACAACTACACCTCGTTCAGCGGCCGCCCGGCGGCGCTCTTCGCCCAGCCGGTGGTCCGCCGGCCCGGGGTCGGGGTGGTCACCGTGCTCGGCGGCGGGTACCCGGCCTCCGGGGCGCCCGGCGCGGACCGGCTGCCGGTTCCGTACCTCCCCGAGGGGCTGCGCTACGACCCGCAGGAGGGGGCCGGCGAGGTACAGACCCCGCTGCTCGGCAGTCCGGCCGACGATCTACTGATCGGCGACCGGGTCTGGTTCCGGCACGCGAAGGCCGGTGAACTGTGCGAGCGCTTCGACACGTTGCACCTGGTCCAGGGCGACCGGGTGACGGCCACCGCCCCGACCTACCGGGGCGAGGGCCACACCTTCCTTTAGGTCGTCTCTTTCGGATCTTTCCTGGCCCTGTTAGAAGACGGAGTCCGTCTGGTCCGGGATGATGCCGGCGTCACCCCGGAGCACGGGCCCCGGGGTGCCGTCGCGGCCGGTGAAGCCGGTGGTCGCGCACGGGTACGGCGTGGCCTTCTGCTTCTTGGGCTGGATGAACATCGGATTCACGATCCAATTGCCGTCGCTGTTGTCGTAGGCGCGGCACATCAGCTCGTTCTTGTTGCGGTTGACGACGAGCCGCAGCACGGTCGCGTCCCGCAGGAACGAGATGTCGGTGTCGGAGTCGCCCGCGGCGAACACCTGGCGGCGGGCGGCCGGCTGGACCTTCTCGGCCGCGGCGCCGCGCACCCCGAAGATCTCCTTGTTGATCCAGCAGCGCTTGCCGTCGATGTACGTGATCATCGTGTCGGCGCCGTCCGCGACGGACCCGCAGCCCTGCAGGTGGGAGGTGAACTTCCCGTCGTACGTCGTGGTGTTGCGGATGCCGATCACGTGCCCGGCGTCGATGCCCACGCCCTCGGCCCACACCTCGACGACCGGCTGCGGCGAGGCCGAGCTGATCCAGACGTCGAAGCCGGCCTTCTGCAGCGCGCCGATCAGCTCCTTCTGCTGGTCGTAGTAGCGCACCCAGCCGGTGGCGGTGGTGCTGCCGACCTGCTGCTTGGCGTCGACCGGGGCGGCCAGGTTCTCGGCCCGCGCGGCTGCCGTGAAGCCGCGGATCTCGCGCGCGGTCCAGCCCTGCATGAGCTGCGGCAGCCAGGCGTAGGCGGGCTCGGTCGTACGGCGGTCCCAGCCGGCGAAGGCGGGGGCGGCCGCGCGGGTGGCGGCGGTGCCGTAGACGGCGTTGATCTCGTCGGCGCAGCCGGCGCCCTCGGGGCTTCCGGTGGGCAGCGGCGCGCCGGGCTCCGCGAGGGTGCCGCAGGCCTCGGCCAGGGCCTGGGCGGCGGCCGGGGTCAGGTGGCGGCTGGTGCCGCTCCAGTCGCCCGCCGCGGGCTGGCGGATCTTGCCGTTGCGCAGCAGCCAGAACATCTGCGCGTCGCCCACGTCGTTCTTGACGACGGTGTTGTCCCAGTCGAAGACGGCGACGGGCTTGTTGCGGTTCGGCCGGTACGGGTTGCACGTCCCGTAGTCGTCGATGAGCTGCTGCAGCCGGGCCTGGTTGTCCCCGTACCAGGCTGCCGTGAGCTGGGGGGCGGTGCAGGGGCCGCCGGGGTGGGCCTCGGCGGCGGGCGCGGCGGCCACGAGGGTGCCGGCGGCTATCGCGACGGCGGCGCCGACGGCCTGGAGCCGCCGCATCGAGCTGGGTCGGGTCACTGAGGTGGGTTCTCCTGGTTCTCAGAAGGATCATCACGGTCAACAGCGTCGCGGACGGAGGAGCACGACAGCCGGGCGTCGTGCGACGCCCGGCTGCCGGGTGGGTAGTGGTGGGGGGTGAGCGTTTAGAGAGGGGTGACGTACGCGCCGGAGATCCCGCCGTCGACCAGGAAGTCGGTGGCGTTGATGAAGGAGGAGTCGTCGCTCGCGAGGAAGGCGACGGCGGCGGCGATCTCGGTGGGTTCGGCGAACCGGCCCAGCGGGATGTGCACGATCCGGCGGGCTGCCCGCTCCGGGTCCTTGGCGAACAGCTCCTGCAGGAGCGGGGTGTTGACGGGCCCCGGGCAGAGCGCGTTGACGCGGATGCCCTCGCGGGCGAACTGCACGCCGAGCTCGCGGGACATGGCGAGCACGCCGCCCTTGGAGGCGGTGTAGGAGATCTGCGAGGTGGCGGCGCCCATCCGGGCCACGAAGGAGGCGGTGTTGATGATGGAGCCCCGGCCCTGGCGCTGCATGTAGGGCAGGGCGGCCTTGCAGCACAGGTAGACGGAGGTGAGGTTGACGTCCTGGACCCGCTTCCAGGCCTCCAGGCCCGTGGTGAGGATCGAGTCGTCGTCCGGGGGCGAGATGCCGGCGTTGTTGAAGGCGATGTCCACGGAGCCGTAGGTGTCGAAGGCGGTCTTGAACAGGGCCTCGACCTCCTCCGGGCTGGTGACGTCGACCTTCACGAAGGTGCCGCCGACCTCCTCGGCCGCGGCCTTGCCTGCGGTCTCGTCGATGTCGCCGCAGACGACGTTGGCGCCTTCGGAGGCCAGCCGGCGGGCGGTGGCGAGGCCGATGCCGCTGCCGGCTCCGGTGATGACGGCGGTACGGCCGACCAGGCGGCGGCAGACGATCTCTTCGGTGGGCTCGATGCTCATGTTCTTCAGGCCTCCGTGCTGATGAAGACGTTCTTGGTCTCGGTGAAAGCGGTGAGGGAGTCGGGTCCGAGCTCGCGCCCGAGTCCGGACTGCTTGTAGCCGCCGAAGGGGGTCCAGTAGCGGACGCTGCTGTGCGAGTTGACCGACAGGTTGCCGGCGGCGACGGCGCGCGAGACGCGCAGCGCGCGGCCCACGTCGCGGGTCCACAGGGAGCCCGCGAGGCCGTAGTCGGTGGCGTTGGCCAGGCGTACGGCGTCCTCCTCGTCCTCGAAGGGCAGGACGACGGCGACCGGTCCGAAGACCTCCTCGGTGGCCACGGCGGCGGTGGGGTCGACGCCGGTGACGAGGGTCGGGGGGTACCAGAAGCCGGGGCCCTCGGGCGCGGTGCCCCGGACGACGTCGAGGTCATCGGTGACGTAGGACCGTACGCGGTCCAGCTGCGCCCGCGAGATCAGCGGCCCCAGCTGCGTGTTCTCGTCGTACGGGTCTCCGACGACCACCTTCTCGACGGCGGGGACGAGCAGTTCCATGAACCGGTCGTACGCGGAGCGCTGTACGAGGATCCGCGTGCGGGCGCAGCAGTCCTGCCCGGTGTTGTCCAGGAAGGACATCGGGGCCGAGGCCGCCGCCGCCTCCAGGTCCGCGTCGGCGAAGACGATGTTGGGGTTCTTGCCGCCGAGTTCGAGGGTGAGGCGCTTCACCCGGTCGGCGCACTTGGCCATGATCCGCTTGCCGATCCGGGTGGAGCCGGTGAACACGATCTTGGCCACCCCCGGGTGCTCGACGAGGGCGTCGCCCGCCACCTCGCCCCGGCCGGGCAGCACCTGGAAGAGGTGCTCGGGGAGTCCGGCCTCCAGGGCGAGCTCGGCGAGGCGCAGCGCGGTGAGCGGGGTGGTCTCGGCGGGCTTGAGGATGACCGCGTTGCCGGCGGCCAGTGCCGGGGCGAGGCCCCAGGCGGCGATCGGCATGGGGAAGTTCCACGGCGCGATCACGCCGATGACGCCGAGGGGTTCGAGGAAGGTGACGTCGATGCCGCCGGCGACGGGGATCTGGCGGCCGGAGAGCCGTTCCACTCCCCCGGCGGCGAAGTCGAGCACGTCACGGACGTTGCCGGCTTCCCAGCGGGCGTTGCCGATGGTGTGGCCCGCTTCCCGGACCTCCAGCTGTGCCAGTTCCTCGATGTGCCCGTCGACGACCGCGGCGAAGCGGCGCAGCAGCCTGGCCCGGTCTGCGGGCGCGGCGGCCGCCCAGGCCCGCTGGGCCGCGGTGGCCCGTACGACGGCGGCGTCGACGTCGTCCCGTGTGGCGGCCGGGACGACGGCGACGAGTTCCTCGGTGGCCGGATTCAAGACTTCCAGCGCATCGGACACGTGGTGGCCTTTCAGACGTTCGGGTGCGGTGGGTGCGGTGGGTCCGGTAATGCGGTGCGGCGGGGCGGCGGATGCCGGGACGGTTCCGGCCCTACGGGACGGCTCCGGCCCTAGAGGCGTTCGAAGGAGCGGCGCAGCTCCCAGTCGGTCACGGCGGAGTCGTACGCGTCCAGTTCGACGCGGGCCATGTTCCGGTAGTGGGCGACGACCTCGGGGCCGAAGGCGGCCTTGGCGATCTCGCTGTTCTCCCAGAGCTCGGCGGCCTCGCGCAAGGTGGTGGGAACGTGCGCGAAGTCGGCGGTGTAGGCGTTGCCGGCGCAGGCCTCGGGCAGCTCCAGGCGGTTCTCGATGCCGTAGATCCCGGCCGCGACCAGGCCGGCGACGGCGAGGTACGGATTGACGTCGCCGCCGGGCAGGCGGTTCTCGAAGCGCATGGAGCGGCCGTGGCCGACCACGCGCAGTGCGCAGGTCCGGTTGTCCACGCCCCAGGCGACGGCGGTCGGCGCGAAGGATCCCGGCCGGAAACGCTTGTAGGAGTTGATGTTGGGGGCGTAGAGAAGGGAGAAGTCGCGCAGGGCGGCGAGCTGGCCGGCCAGGAAGTGGCGCATCACGGGTGACATACCGCTGTGGTCGTCCGCGTCCGGGCCCTCACCGGCCATCGCGCTGCGCCCGTCGGCATCGTTGAGCGAGAGGTGGATGTGACAGGAGTTGCCCTCGCGCTCGTCGAACTTGGCCATGAAGGTGAGCGAGACACCCTCCTGGGCCGCGATCTCCTTGGCCCCCGTCTTGTAGACGGAGTGCTGGTCACAGGTGGTCAGCGCCTCGTCGTAGCGGAAGACGATCTCGTGCTGGCCGAGGTTGCACTCGCCCTTGGCCGACTCGACGACCAGGCCGGCGGCCTGCATCTCGTTGCGGATGCGGCGCAGCAGGGGTTCGACGCGGCCGGTCCCGAGGATGGAGTAGTCGGTGTTGTACTGGTTGGCGGGGGTCAGGCCGCGGTAGTCGGAGTTCCAGGCCTGCTCGTAGGTGTCCAGGAAGACCATGAACTCCAGCTCGGTGCCCACCATCGCGGTGTAGCCGTGTTCGCCGAGGCGCTCGAGCTGGCGGCGCAGGATCTGCCGGGGCGCTGCGACCACGGGCGAGCCGTCGTTCCAGGCGAGGTCGGCGAGGACGAAGGCGCTGCCCGGGTTCCAGGGGATCCGGCGCAGGGTGGCGAGGTCGGGGTGCATGGCGAAGTCGCCGTAGCCCCGGTCCCAGGAGGACATCTCGTACCCGTCGACGGTGTTCATGTCCGTGTCGACGGCGAGGAGGTAGTTGCAGCCCTCGGTGCCGTGCGCGAGGACCTCGTCGAGGAAGAACTGTGCGGCGAACCGCTTGCCCTGGAGGCGCCCCTGCATGTCGGGGAAGGCCAGGACCACTGTGTCGATTTCACCGCTGGCCACGAGAGCGCGGAGCTCCTCGGGCGAAAGCGGCGGCTTGCGGTCTACCACGGGATTTTCTCCTTCGGTGAGCCGAGTAGGCCTAAGGTATTGAATAGAACCATTGCTTGGGAAGGGGAGGAGGCGAGATGACCAATACGGCGAGCGAGGACGAGGCCGCCCGGCGGCTCAATCCCGTACTGCGGCAGGTGCGGGCGGGCAACGGTTTCGAGGAGGCGCTGGAGCAGATCCTCCAGGTGGTCCGGCTCGGACTGGTACCGGGCGGGGAACGGCTGCCGCCGGAGCGCGAGTTGGCCGAGCGGATGGGGATCAGCCGGGTGACGCTCCGCGAGGTGCTGAAGGTACTCCAGGACCAGGGCCTGGTGGAGGCCCGGCGCGGGCGGTACGGCGGAACGTTTGTGCTGCCCCGCCCCGACACGCCGGCCGGGGGCACCGAGGAGGAGCTGCGGCGCCGGGTCGCGGGCGTGGACATCGAGGACGTCCTGCGCTTCCGCGAGGTCTTGGAGGTGGGAGCGGCGGGCCTGTGCGCCTCCCAGGGACTCTCGGAGCAGGAGACCGACCGGCTGCTCGGGGCGCTGACCGCCACCCACGACGCCCCGCTGCCGGACTACCGCCGCCAGGACACGCTCTTCCACCTCACCCTGTGCGAACTCGCCGGATCCGCCACCCTGACGGCCCAGTACGCGGCCGTCCGGGCCACCGTGAACGACCTGCTGGACTGCATCCCGCTGCTGGTGCGCAATCTGGAGCACTCCCAGCAGCAGCACAGCACGCTCGTGGAGGCGGTGCTGGAGCGGGACCCGGAGGCGGCGCGCGCGGTGATGCGCGAGCACTGCTGCGGCACGGCGGCGCTGCTGCGGGGGTTCCTGACCTGACCCGGACCCGGCCGGAGGTCGGCCGGGGAGTCGACCGGAGACCCGGCCGGAAAGCCGGCCGAAGACCCGGCCGAAGACCCGGCCGGAAAGCCGACCGGAGATCCGGCCGAGAGGCATTCGTAACCCCCGTTTAACGCAGGGGTCTTGCGCCCGCCACGCCCGAGCAGCAAAGGTACGCCCCACAACCATTGCCCTAGGCAGGAGCGCACATGGCCGACGACACCGGCGCACGGCTGGCAGCCGTGCCCGAACCCACCCCGTCCCCCGAGGCCGCTGTCCCCCAAACCCCCGCCCCCGGGAACGGCACCGACGGCTACCTGGAGCGCCGCACCCTGCGCCGCGGCAGCGCCGGCTGGCTGCTGCTGACCGGTCTGGGCGTCGCGTACGTGGTCTCCGGCGACTTCTCCGGCTGGAACATCGGCCTCGCCCAGGGCGGCTTCGGCGGCCTCGCCATCGCCACCGTCCTGATGGGCGTCATGTACGCCTGCCTGGTCTACTCCCTCGCCGAGCTGTCGGCGATCCTGCCCACCGCCGGCGGCGGTTACGGCTTCGCACGCCGGGCGCTCGGCACCTGGGGCGGCTTCCTCACCGGCACCGCGATCCTCATCGAGTACATCCTCGCCCCGGCCGCCATCGCCATCTTCATCGGCGACTACGTGGAATCCCTGAACCTCTTCGGCCTGACCTCGGGCTGGCCGGTCTACCTCGCCTGCTTCGTCGTCTTCATAGGCATCCACCTGTGGGGCGTGGGCGAGGCCCTGAGCTTCTCGCTCGTCGTCACCGCCATCGCCGTGATCGCGCTGGTCGTCTTCGCCGTCGGCGCCTTCACCCAGTTCGACCCCGGGAACCTCGACGACATCGCCGTCGACACCACCGCCGCCGGCGCGAGCTCCTGGCTGCCGCTGGGCATCCTCGGCATCTGGGCCGCCTTCCCCTTCGGCATGTGGTTCTTCCTCGGCGTCGAGGGCGTGCCGCTGGCCGCCGAGGAGGCCAAGGACCCGGTCCGCTCGGTACCGCGCGCCCTGTCGATCTCCATGGGCATCCTGGTGCTGCTGGCCCTGGTCACCTTCCTCGCCTCCACCGGTGCGCGCGGAGCCGACGCCATCAAGGACGCGGGCAACCCGCTCGTCGTCGCCCTGGAAGGCGACCCCGGCCTGTCCTGGCTGAAGACCTTCGTCAACTACGCGGGCCTGGCCGGGCTGGTGGCCTCCTTCTTCTCCCTCATCTACGCCGGATCCCGCCAGCTCTTCGCCCTGTCCCGGGCGGGCTACCTCCCGCGCTTCCTGTCCCTGACCTCGAAGCGCAAGGCCCCGTACCTGGGCCTGCTCATCCCCGGCGCCATCGGCTTCGCACTGGCCGCCGCCACCGGCAACGGGCCGCGCATGCTGAACATGGCGGTGTTCGGGGCGACCATCTCCTACGCGCTGATGGCCCTCTCCCACATCGTGCTGAGGCGCCGCGAGCCCGGCCTGGAGCGCCCGTACCGCACTCCGGGCGGCATCGCGACCTCCACGGTGGCCTTCGTCCTCGCCCTCTCGGCCCTGGTCGCCACCTTCCTGGTGGACAAGGACGCGGCGTTCATCGCGCTGGCCGTGTACGCCGTCGCCCTCGCCTACTTCGCGTTCTACAGTCGGCACCACCTGGTGGCCTCCGCGCCCGAGGAGGAGTTCGCGGCGCTGGCGGAAGCCGAGGCCGAGCTCTCCCGCGACTGATCCCCACCCGCCGTCCTCCGGAGGTACCCCCCTTGCCCAGGCCGCTCATCGGCATCACCACCTACGTCGAGCAATCCACCCGCTACGGGGTGTGGGACATTCCGACGGCCCTCACCCCCACCGGGTACTACGAGCTCGTCCAGGCCTCGGGCGGCATCGCCGTGCTGCTCCCGCCGGACGAACCGGAGGCGGCGGCGGAGGTGCTCAGCCGGGTGGACGGCCTGGTCGTCGCGGGCGGCCCGGACATGGACCCGGTCCGGTACGGGGCTCCGCGCGATCCCCGTACCGGACCGGCGGCGACCCTGCGCGACTCGTGGGAGCTCGCCCTGACCTCCGCCGCCCTGGCCGCGGGCATGCCCCTGCTCGGCGTCTGCCGTGGCATGCAGGCGCTGAACGTGGCCCTGGGCGGCACCCTGATCCAGCACATCGACGGCCACGTCGCGGGCCCGGGCGTGATGTCCTGGCACCCGGTCCGCCCGGTCCCCGGCACGCGGTACGCGGCGCTGGTCCCGGAGGAGTCGGAGGTCCCGACCTACCACCACCAGGCCGTCGACCGCCTGGGCCGGGGCCTGATGGCCTCCTCCCACGCCACCGACGGCACGGTGGAGTCCATCGAACTCCCCGCACCCTCCCCCTGGACCCTGGGCGTCCAATGGCACCCGGAACAGGACAAGGACACCCGCGTCATGTCAGCCCTGATCACAGCGGCATCCAGCCCAACCCGCCCCTGACCAGGACGGCCGCCCTGGCTCTTCCACGGGCCGGGCCGGGCCGGGCCGGGGGTCAGCGTCGGGTCAGCGAGAGGAGGTCCCGGGCCGGACCGGCCGGGCGGGCTCCCGCGGGCCACACCGCCCGCAGCTCCCGCTCCAGTCCCGCCCCGAGCACCGGCACGCACACCAGCCGCCGCCCCGCCAGCTCGTCCCCGACCGCCAGTTCCGACAGCACGCACGGCCCGGCCCCGCTCACCGCCGCAGCCTTCACCGCGGTGGTGGAGGCCAGTTCCAGCAGCGGCTCCGCCAGCCCCCCGCACCCGGCCAGCGCCGCGTCCAGGACCTGCCGGGTCCCCGACCCCCGCTCCCGCAGGATCAGCGGGGTCGCCGCCAGCTCCGCCGGCTCCACCCCGCGCGTGCGCCGGGCCCAGGGGTGCCCGGGGGCCACCGCCACCACGAGGCGGTCCTGCGCGATGACCACCGAGTCCAGTCCCTCCGGCACCCTCAGCCCCTCCACGAAGCCGAGGTCCGCCTCGTGCGCCAGCACCCGCTCCGCCACCACCGCCGAGTTCCCCGCGTGCAGCGACACCGCCGTGTCGGGCCGCTGCCCGCGCAGCGCGATCAGCCAGCCGGGCAGCAGGTACTCCGCGATGGTCATGCTGGCCGCGACCCGCAGCCGGGAGTCGCGGCGGCCCCGTAGCGCCTGCGCGCCCGCGTCGAAGGCCTCGGCCGCCTCCACCACCCGCCGGGCCCAGTCCGTGACCAGCGCACCCTCCGCCGTCAGCGTCGATCCGCGCGGGGAGCGGTCCACGAGCGCGACCCCGAGCCGGGTCTCCATCGCCCGGATCCGGCTGCTGGCGGCGGGCTGGGTGATCCCGAGCCGCCGCGCGGCGGCGCTCAGACTGCCCACGCGTGCCACGGCGAGCAGCAGTTCCATGGCCCCCAGGTCCGGGACCCGGTGGGCCAGCGGAAGCTGCCCCTCGACCCACTCCTCGTTACCGCGCCCATTACCCATAACTTCAGTTTATGCCCTCATAGGAAGAGACCCTCTGCCGTCCGGCCCCGCCCGGCGGGACGCTGGACCCATGGCCACCACCCTCGTACGCCCCGGTCCCACCACCCCCGGGACCCCCGCCGCCCCCGGGGCCCCCGCAAGCCTCGGCGCCGCAGCCCACAAGGCCCCCTTCCTGCGGCACCTCGGCCCCAACTGGTACGCCTCCGTCATGGGCACGGCGATCATCGCCAATGCCGGCGCGACCCTCCCGTACCAGCTCCCCGGCCAGCGCGTGGTCTGCCAGATCTTCTGGGTGCTGGCCGCCACCGCCCTCGCGGCCTTGCTGACCGCCCGGTCCGGCCACTGGCTCCACCACCGCGACCAGGCCCGCGCCCACCTCCTGGACCCCGCCGTGGCCCCCTTCTACGGCTGCCTCTCGATGGCCCTGCTGGCCGTCGGCGGCGGCGCGCTCATCGTCGGCAAGGACATCATCGGCGTCCCCGCCGCCGTGGCCGTGGACACGGTCCTGTTCACCGCCGGCACCGCGATAGGCCTCCTCGCGGCCGTCGCCGTCCCCTACCTGATGGTGGTCCGCCACAAGGTGGAGGCCCACCAGGCCACCCCCGTCTGGCTGCTCCCCGTGGTCGCCCCCATGGTCTCCGCCGCGCTGGGCCCCCTGCTCATCCCCCACCTCCCCGCCGGCCAGGCCCGCGAGGCCATGCTGCTCGGCTGCTACGCGATGTTCGGCCTGAGCCTGCTCGCCACCCTGCTGCTGCTCCCCCTGATCTTCGGCCGGCTGATCGTCAGCGGCCCCCTCCCCCTGGCCCTGACCCCCACCCTGTTCCTGGTCCTGGGCCCCCTCGGCCAGTCCACCACCGCGGTGAACTCCCTCGCCGACATGGCTCCCCAGTCGATGCCCGGCCCCTACTCCGGCGCCTTCTCCGCCTTCGCGGTCGTCTACGGGGTCCCCGTGATGGGATTCGCCCTGCTGTGGCTGGCGCTGGCCGCGGCGATGCTGCTGCGGGCCGCCCGCAACGGCATGGGGTTCGCCATGACCTGGTGGGCGCTGACCTTCCCCGTCGGCACCTGCGTCACCGGCGCCGCCGGACTGGCCCGCCACACCGGCCTCACCGCCTTCTCCTGGCTGGCCGCGGCCCTCTTCCTCGCCCTGCTGACCGCCTGGCTCCTGGCCGCCGCGAACACCCTGCGCGGCCTCGCCACCGGCCGCCTGCTCGCCGCGCCCCGCTAGAGCTGGAGGAAGGCCCGCTAGAGCGCAGCCCGCAGGGCCGCCCCCAGCACCGCCGGGGCCTCGGCCAGCGAGGGCCCGTACCAGGTCAGGTGGCGGCCGTCGACGAACGCCGCCGGGATACCGGGGAAGGCCTCGGGCCCGTCCCCGGCGGTGAAGCGGTACGGCTCGTCGGGGAACACCACGAGCTCGCAGCCGGCGGCGGCCAGCTCGGCCGCCGGGATCCTCGGGTACCGCTCCGCGTGCCCGGCGTAGGCGTTGCGCACGCCGAGGCGGGCCAGCAGGTCCCCCGCGAAGGTGTCGCGGCCCAGCACCATCCAGGGGCGGCGCCAGATGGGCACGAAGGCCGTCCTCGGCTCTCCGGCGGGCTCCACGCGGGCCCACGCGGCCTCCGCTTCCGCCAGCCACCGGGGCCGCTCCAGCCCCATGGCCCCCACCAGCACCCGGTCCAGTTCGGTGAACGCCTGCGGCAGGTCCCGTACCTCGGTGACCAGGACCTCCAGCCCGGCCGCCCGCAGCGCCGCCAGGTCCGGCGCCCGGTTCTCCTCCTCGTTGGCGAGGACCAGATCCGGGCGCAGCTCTACGATCGCCCGCACGTCGGGGTTCTTCGTCCCCCCGATGCGCGCCACGTCCCCCAGCGCGGCCGGGTGCGTGCACCAGTCGGTCACCCCGGCCAGCGCCCCGGGCGCGCTCACGGCCACCGCCTCGGTCAGGGACGGCACCAGCGAGACGACCCGCATCCGGTCAGCGCCCCGGCGAGGGCGGCTCGGAGGTCGCGTGGATGTGTTCGCCGACCGCGACGATCAGGATCCGGGTGTCCTCGGTGACGGCCCGCCAGCGGTGGCGCACCCCGCCGGACAGGAACAGCGCGTCGCCGTTCTCCAGCCGGTACGCCCGCCCCTCGGCCTCCACCTGGCAGGCGCCCGAGACCACGTACATCAGCTCGTCGTTGCGGTGCTGGTACTCGCGGCCCGCGTCCTGGTCCCCGGTGAACTCCAGCGCGTGCAACTGGTGGTGCCCGCGCACGAGGGGCCGTACGCCGGGAACGGGGGTCAGCGCCGAGTCGTCGCCGGCCCGTACGAGGTCCACGGTGCGCGCGGTGTCGGATGCGGCCAGCAGGTCGACGGCCGTGGTCTCCAGCGCGTCGGCGACCCGCTCCAGGGACCGCATGCTGGGCCGGGCCCGCTCGTTCTCTATCTGACTCAGGAAGGGAACCGACAGTCCGCTGCGCGCGGACACGGCGGCCAGGGTCAGGTGCAGGGCCCGGCGCCTCTTGCGCACCGCCACGCCCACCCGGAGCGGTTCCCTGGAGTCCTTGTCCCGGTCCCGCTCCTTGTCGTCCGCGCCGGTGGTCGCTCCGCGTCCGTTCTTGCCGTCGGTGCCGTCCCTGTCGTCCATGGCGGGGCTGCCCTCCCCTTGTTTCCGGTGTTCCGTTCCGTCGCACCACGCACATCGGTGTGCTGTAAGCACCTTACGCAGCAACCGGCTCCGGTTTCGCGCTCAAGGGCAGAGGAGGTCGTACCCGCGCCACTTTCCGTTTCCCCCCGGTGCATCATCGTGATCGTGACGACGACACGACGCCTGATGCTCCTGGACACCGCTTCCCTCTACTACCGCGCGTACTTCGGCGTGCCGGATTCCGTGAAGGCCCCCGACGGAACCCCGGTCAACGCCGTGCGCGGCCTGCTCGACTTCATCGGCCGCCTCGTGCAGGACCACCGGCCCGACGACCTGGTCGCCTGCATGGACGCCGACTGGCGGCCCCACTGGCGGGTGGAGCTGATCCCGTCCTACAAGGCCCACCGGGTCGCGCAGGAGACCGCGGTCGGCCCGGACGTCGAGGAGACCCCGGACACCCTGGCCCCGCAGGTCCCGATCATCGAGGCGGCCCTGGACGCCTTCGGCATCGCCCGTGTGGGGGTCGCCGGATACGAGGCCGACGACGTGATCGGCACCCTGACCGGCCGCGCCACCGGCCCGGTGGACATCGTCACGGGCGACCGGGACCTGTACCAGCTGGTCGACGACGCGAAGCAGCGCCGGGTGCTCTACCCGCTGAAGGGCGTGGGCACGCTCCAGGTGACCGACGAGGCGTGGCTCCGCGAGAAGTACGGGGTGGACGGCCCCGGCTACGCCGACCTGGCGCTCCTGCGCGGGGACCCGAGCGACGGTCTGCCGGGCGTCCCCGGCATCGGCGAGAAGACGGCGGCGAAGCTGCTGGACGCCTACGGAGACCTGGCCGGGATCATCGCCGCGATCGAGGACCCCACGTCGAAGCTGACCCCCACCCAGCGCAAGCGGCTGGACGAATCCAGGCCATATCTGGCGGTCGCCCCGAAGGTGGTCCAGGTCGCCTCGGACGTTCCTCTTCCGCCGTTCGACCCGGCGCTCCCGGCCGCCCCGGCCCAGCCGGATCTGGTCGCGGCCCTGGCCCACCGATGGGGCCTCAGTGGAGCAGTTGAACGTCTGAGCAGCGCACTGCGCCCCTGAGGTGCTAACTTAGGTAATCCTAAGCTTCACGGAGTCAGGGTCGGAAAGTCAGGGAGACGTCGTGGCAGAAGGACGCGCCCGCAAGGTCGGCACCGCAGTGGTCGTGCGGACCGAGCGGCTGAGTCCGCACATGGTGCGGATCGTGCTGGGCGGTGCGGGACTGGCCGGATTCGGTGCGGGCAGTTACACCGACCACTACGTGAAACTGCTCTTCGCACCGACGGGCGTCACCTACACCACCCCCTGGGACCTGGACCGGATCCGCGCGGCCCACCCCCGCGAGGAATGGCCGCGCCAGCGCGCGTACACGGTGCGCGCCTGGGACCCGGCCCGCCTGGAGCTGACCCTCGACTTCGTGGTCCACGGCGACGAGGGGCTGGCCGGCCCCTGGGCGGCCCGCGTCCAGCCGGGTGAACTCGTACGCTTCCTCGGCCCGGGCGGGGCCTACGCCCCGGACCCGGCCGCCGGCTGGCACCTGCTGGTCGGCGACGAGAGCGCCCTGCCGGCGATCGGCGCGGCGATGGAGCGGATGCCGGTCGGGGCGCGGGTCCACGCGCTCGTGGAGGTCCAGGGCCCGGACGACGAACTGAAGATCACCACCCCCGACGGCATCGTCCCGGTCTGGATCCACCGCGGCTCCCGCCCGGTCGGGGAGGCGCTGAACGAGGCCGTCCATGCCCTGCACTTCCCCTCCACCGACGTACACGCCTTCGTGCACGGCGAAGCCGGCTTCGTCAGATCCCTGCGCCGCCACCTGCGCATCGACCGGGGCATCCCGAGCGAGCGCCTGTCCATCTCCGGCTACTGGCGCCTGGGCCAGACGGACGAGGGCTGGCGCGCGATCAAGCGGGACTGGAACGCGGAAGTCGAAGCCGAGCAGGAACGGACCCTGGCCGGCGCCGCGTCCTGACGCGGAATCCCGCGGCGAGCGGCCCCGCGAGGCGGCATCACCCGTTCGGCGGCACAATGGGTCGCATGCGTACGCTCCGCGCATTCACGGCAGCCGGAGCAGCCGCCCTCCTGGCCACGGCCGGGACCGCGACCGCCGCTCCGAGCCCGCCGCCCGCGCCCACCGCCCAGCTCACCGACGCCCAAGTCGCCACGGCGGTGGCGCGCCTCGATGCGACGGTCGCCGAGATGATGCGCCGCACCGGGGTCCCGGGCGTCTCCGTCGCCGTCGTCCACGACGACAAGGTGGTCTACCTCAAGGGCTTCGGCCTGCGCCGCGTCGGCGACCCGGCCACGGTGGGCCCCGACACCGTCTTCCAGGTCGCCTCGCTCTCGAAGCCGATCTCCTCGACCGTCGTGGCCGGGGTCCTCAAGGCCCCCGCCGACTTCGACCGGCACACGGAGCTGCCCGGCTTCGCCCTCAAGGACCCGTGGGTGACCTCCCACGTCACCGCCGCCGACCTGCTCTCCCACCGCAGCGGCCTGCCCGATCACGCCGGCGACCTCCTCGAAGACCTCGGCTACGACCAGGCGTACATCCTCGACCACCTGCGCCTGGCGCCCCTGACCCCCTTCCGCGCGAGCTACGCCTACACCAACTACGGGTTCACGGCCGCCGCCGAGGCGATCGCCCGCGCCCAGGGCGCCACCTGGCAGAAACTCAGCGCCGACACCCTCTTCAAGCCCGCCGGGATGACGCACACCAGCACCGAGTTCCAGGCCTTCGTCGACGCCCCCGACCACGCCGCCACCCACGTGAAGAACCCTGACGGCGGCACCTGGAGCCCCCGCTACGTCCGCGATCCCGACGCCCAGGCCCCGGCCGGCGGGGTGAGCAGCACGGCCCGCGACATGTCCCGCTGGCTGCGGCTCCAGCTCTCCGGCGGCACCCTCGACGGCAAGCGGATCATCCCCGCCGACACCCTGGCCCGCACCCACCTCCCCGAGATCGTGTCGCAGCCGCCCGCCTCCCCCACCGGCCGCACCGGCTTCTACGGGCTGGGCTGGAACGTCAACTACGACGACGCCGGCCGGCTGCGCCTGAGCCACTCCGGCGCCTTCGAGCTCGGCGCCAACACCAGCGTCGGCATGCTCCCGCTGGAGAAGCTCGGCATCGTCGTCCTCACCAACGGTGCCCCCGTCGGCCTCCCCGACGCCGTCGCGGCCGACTTCTTCGACACCGCCGAACACGGGAAGGCCACCACCGACTGGCTGGCCCTGACGGGCGCCCTCTACGCCCAGCTCAACGCCGAGGGCCGCTCGCCCACCGACTACGCCCACCCGCCCACCGGGGCGAAGCCGGCCGCGGAGGACTCCGCGTACACCGGTACCTACGAGAACCCCTACTACGGCAAGGCCACCGTGGCCGCCACGAGCGAGGGCAAGCTGACCCTGTCCCTCGGCCCGGAGCCGATGGTCTTCCCGCTCACCCACTACGACGGGAACACCTTCAGCTACGAGACCGCCGGGGAGAACGCGGTCGGCCGCACCGGGGTGTTCTTCTCCCCCGCCGACCGCACGGTCCGCATCGAGTACCTGGACGCCGACCACCTGGGAACCTTCACCGGCCGGTAGGCCGTCGCGGGCCGCATAGCCTGTACCCGGTGAAGCGCAGATCCCACATCCCCGACGCGCCCCTGCCCCAGGTCTCCGGCATCGACCCGGTCCGCATGCGGCTGCCCCCCGACCCGGACGGGACCTGGCCGGACCTCGGCTCCTACCTCACGGCACGCTACGAGGGCACGCGCGGCGCCGAGTCCATGGCCCGCCTGCTGCGGGACGGCCGGGTGCTGGGCCCCGGCGGCCGGGTGCTGCGGCCGCAGGACCCGTACGAGCCCGGCGGCTTCCTGTGGTTCCACCGGGACATGCCGCCCGAGCCCGTGGTGCCCTTCCCCATCGGGGTCGTGTACCGCGACGAGCACCTGCTGGTGGCCGACAAACCGCACTTCCTGGCCACCACCCCGCGCGGCAGCCACGTCTTCCAGACGGCCCTGGCCCGGCTCCGGGTGGAGCTCGGCCTGCCCGCGCTGAGCCCCGCGCACCGGCTGGACCGGATGACCGCCGGGCTGGTGCTGTTCAGCATCCACCCCGAGGACCGGGGCGCCTACCAGCTGATGTTCCAGGAGCGGCGGATCAGCAAGGAGTACGAGGCGCTCGCGCCCCACGACCCGGCGGTGGAGTTCCCCCTGACCCTGCGCAGCCACATCGAGAAGGTGCGCGGGGTGATGGCGGCGACGGAGGTCGCGGGCGCCGAGCCCAACGCCGAGACCCGGGCCGAACTCCTCGCGGTCAAGGGGGACACCGGGCGCTACCGGCTGACCCCGCACACCGGGCGCACCCACCAGCTGCGCGTGCACATGAACAGCCTGGGCCTGCCGATCCTGGGCGACCCGGTCTATCCGGTGGTCCGCGACCCGGCGCCCGACGACTACCGGCGTCCGCTCCAGCTCCTGGCCCGCACCCTGGAGTTCACCGACCCGGTCACCGGGATCGCGCACCGGATCGAGAGCCGCCGCACCCTGCGGGCCTGGGAGGACCGGCCCGGCTGGGAAGCGGGATCCGAAGACCGGGCCTGAAGGCCTGCGGGCCTGAGTCCCTAGCGGCCGACGTCCGCGATCCGCAGCGCCGCGTCGGCGGTGGCCTCCGCGAAGGCGGCCACCGGGCGCGCCGGATCGGAGCGGTGGATCAGCATCACGCCTTCGATGAGACCGAAGACGAGATCGTTGCGGAGCATCAACCCAGCCCGGTCACCGGCGAGTTCGACTCCGACACAGGTTCCGTCGAGCAACTCCCGGTAGATGTCCTTGAGTTCCTGACGCATCCGGCGGAAGCGGGCGAAGCGCGCACCGGAGACCTCGGGCAACAGGTAGAGCGCGCCCAGGTTGTACGGCCCCCCGCACAGCAGCATCACGTCCGAGCGGCACAGCTCCCAGAGCCGGCGGGCGGCGGGCCGGTCCGCTTCCCGGACCAGGCGGCCGGCCAGCTCCAGGGAGGGCGCGACCGTGGACTCCAGGAGTTCGGCGAGGAGTTCCTCCTTGCCGCCGAAGTAGTGGTACATCGTGGCCTGGCGCATTCCGGCCCGTTCGGCGACCGACCGCGTGGTGGTGGCCGCATACCCCTTCACCGTGAACAA
This sequence comes from Streptomyces sp. GL_148, assembly GCF_057834205.1. Taxonomy (NCBI): domain Bacteria; kingdom Bacillati; phylum Actinomycetota; class Actinomycetes; order Kitasatosporales; family Streptomycetaceae; genus Streptomyces; species Streptomyces sp. GL_148. The sequence continues at coordinate 1,686,884 of NZ_CM174396.1, forward strand.
TTCGGCCGCCGCGTAGAGAAGTTCCTCGCGCGGCGGCCGCCCGCTCGCCGGTCTCAGCTGATCGGCGCGTGGCCGACCGACCCGTCTCGGCCCGTCATCCGTTCCACCAGTCATGGCCTGATTTTCCCACAGGACACACCGAAGTGATCATGGCAAGAGATGAGATCCAGCCATGACCACTCTTGGAGGAACCTACAAGTCCGACTACCCCACCGAGCTGTAGGCCACCACACCCCGCAGCAGCGCGTCCACCGCCTTGCGGGCATTGCGGGCCACCGTACTGCCGCCCTCCGAAGAGGGAGGCGCGGAGGAGGAGGGCGCCGCGGCGGCCACCTGCCCCAGTACGTCGATGACCTGCTTGCACCAGCGCACGAAGTCACCGGCCGGCATCTCCGCCTCGCGCAGCACCTCGTCCAGGCTCTTGTCGGAAGCCCACTGGTACACCGCCCACGCGAAGCCGAGGTCCGGCTCGCGCTGGCCCACGCCCTCCGCCTGGTTGATGCCGTGCTCCTCCTCCAGCGCGTCGAGCCGGCCCCAGATGTGGACCATCTCGCCGAGCGCGGCCTTCGCCGCACCGCCCGGAACCTTCGGCGCCACCGCGTCGTCGGACTGCCGCGCCTCGAAGACCAGCGCCGAGACACAGGCGGCCAGTTCGGCCGGGCTCAGTCCCTCCCAGATGCCGGCCCGCAGGCATTCCGACGCCAGCAGGTCGAGCTCTCCGTAGAGCCGGGCGAGCCGGCGCCCGTGCGGGGTCACCTCGTCCTCGCGCAGGTAGTCCAGGTCCGTCAGCAGCGCGTGGATCCTGTCGAAGGTGCGGGCGATGGTGTTCGTCCGGCCCTCGATGCGCTGCTCCAGCTGCCGCGTGTCCCGCTGGAGCCGGTGGTACCGCTCCGCCCAACGGGCGTGGTCCTCGCGCTCGTCGCAGCCGTGGCACGGGTGTGCCCGCAGTGCGGTGCGCAGCCGCGTGATCTCCCGGTCGTCGGCCGCGGCCGCCCGCCCGCGCGCGTGGCGCTCCACGGTGATGTGCCCGGCCTTGCTCCGCAGCTGGGACGCCAGGTCCCGACGGGACTGCGGGGAGCGGGCGTTGAACGTCTTGGGGATCCGCATCCGCTCGATGGCCTCGACGGGGACCGGGAAGTCGATCCCGGCGAGCCGCTTGACCTGCCGCTCCACGGTGAGCACCAGCGGGCGCGGGCCCTCGGTGTACTCGTGCCCGCGGTGCCCGTTGGACCGCCCGGCCGGGACCCCCGGGTCCAGCACCAGGGCCAGCCCGGCGAACTTGCCCGTCGGGACGTGGATGACGTCGCCCGGCTTGAGCTTCTCCAGCGACGCTGCCGCCTGCGCCCGCCGCTGGGACGCACCCTGCTTGGCCAGGTCGTTCTCGCGGTCCTTGAGGTCGCGGCGCAGCCGCGCGTACTCCTCGAAGTCACCGAGGTGGCAGGTCATGCCCTCCCGGTAGCCGTCCAGGCCCTCCTCGTTGCGCTGCACCTGCCGGGAGATCCCGACGACCGAGCGGTCGGCCTGGAACTGCGCGAAGGAGGTCTCCAGCAGCTCGCGCGAACGGTGCCGCCCGAACTGCTGAACCAGGTTGACGGCCATGTTGTACGAGGGCTTGAAGCTGGAGCGCAGCGGATAGGTCCGGGTACCCGCGAGCCCGGCCAGGCCCGCCGGGTCCATGCCCCGCTGCCACAGCACCACCGCGTGGCCCTCGACGTCGATGCCGCGCCGCCCGGCCCGCCCCGTGAGCTGCGTGTACTCGCCGGGGGTGATGTCGGCGTGCTGTTCGCCGTTCCACTTGACGAGCTTCTCCAGGATGACCGTGCGCGCCGGCATGTTGATGCCCAGCGCCAGGGTCTCGGTGGCGAAGACGGCCTTCACCAGACCCCGTACGAACAGCTCCTCGACGACCTCCTTGAAGGTCGGCAGCATGCCGGCGTGGTGCGCGGCGATGCCGCGCTCCAGGCCTTCGAGCCATTCGTAGTACCCCAGGACGTGCAGGTCCTCGGTGGGGATGGAGGCGGTCCGCTCCTCGACGATCTCGCGCACCTTGAGGCGCGCGGTGTCGTCGTTGAGCCGCAGCCCCGCGTACAGGCACTGCTGGACGGCGGCCTCGCAGCCGGCCCGGCTGAAGATGAAGTTGATGGCGGGCAGCAGTCCGTCGCCGTCCAGCCGGGCGATGACCTCGGGACGCGAGGGGGTCCAGATCCGGCCGCGGGAGCGCCGCTCGCGCTCGCGGTCGGCCTCGCGGACCATCTTTCCGCGCCGCCGGTCCTTCGGGGTGTACCGGCTGCTGTTCTCCTCGCGCGCCATCCGCAGCAGGTCGGGGTTGACCTCGCGGCGCGCGGAGCCGCGGCCGCCGTGGTCGGACTCCTCCTCGAAGAGGTCGTAGATCCGCCGGCCGGCCATGACGTGCTGCCACAGCGGTACGGGCCGCTCCTCGGAGACGATCACCTGGGTGTCGCCGCGCACGGTGTCGAGCCAGTCGCCGAACTCCTCGGCGTTGGAGACGGTGGCGGAGAGCGAGACCAGGGTCACCGACTCGGGGAGGTGGATGATCACTTCCTCCCAGACGGCTCCGCGGAACCGGTCGGAGAGGTAGTGCACCTCGTCCATCACCACGTAGCCCAGACCGATGAGCGCCTGCGAGCCCGCGTACAGCATGTTGCGGAGCACCTCGGTGGTCATGACGACCACCGGGGCATTGGCGTTGACGCTGTTGTCGCCGGTGAGCAGGCCGACCTTGTCGGCGCCGTAGCGCTTGGCGAGGTCGGCGTACTTCTGGTTCGACAGGGCCTTGATGGGCGTGGTGTAGAAGCACTTGCGGCCCTGCTGGAGGGCCAGGTGCACGGCGAACTCGCCGACGATGGTCTTGCCCGAGCCGGTCGGGGCGGCGACGAGGACGCCCTTGCCGGCCTCCAGTGCCTTGCAGGCCTCGATCTGGTAGGGGTCCAGGTCGAATTCGTACATCTCGCGGAAGGGCCACAGAGCGGTCGCCTCTTCGGCGGCGCGAATCCGGGCAGCGGCGTACCGCTCGGCGGGAGAAAGTTCTTCGGTCATCTTGTCATCGAGCCTACCCGCCGCCTCTGACAACAGTCGCGGTCTTTTGCGCGGGCCCGGACGGGCCCGTCCGGGCCCGGACGTCCTACGTCAGGAGCCGCAGGGCCGCCGGGACGCAACTCGCGCTCACCGGGAGCGGACCCAGCGGCTCGCCGTCCGCGTAGGCCGTGATGCCGGCCGCCTCCAGGGTCACCTTCGCGGCCCGGTGGACGGTGACCTTCGGATGGTCGAGGTGAGTGCCCTTGTAGACCCGCGGGAAGACCTTCAGCAGGGTGGCCCGGCTGCAGTCGCCGACGACGGTGACGTCGAACAGCCCGTCGTCGGGGACCGCGTCCGCGCAGATGCGCATCCCGCCGCCGTAGGAGGAGCCGTTGCCGACGGCCACCAGCGTGGCCTCGGTCTCCAGCACCGGGCCGCCGTCCAGGGTGATCCGGTACGGAAAGGGCCGGAAGGCGGCCAGCTCCAGAGCCATCGCCAGGTCGTACTTGAACCGGCCGGCCGGCAGCCGCATCCGGTTGCCCCGGTCGTTGACCCGCGAGTCGAAACCGGAGCACAGCACGGTCCCGTACCAGGTACCACCAGCGCCGTCCCCGGCGCCGGCCCCGGCCCCGGTCCCTGTCACCCTGCCGAGGTCGATCTCGCGGACCCGGCCCTCCTTGAGCGCCTCGGCGGCCAGCCGGCCCGCCCGCGCCGGGTCCCGTACGGGCAGTCCCATCGCGCGCGCGAAATCGTTCCCGGTGCCCACCGCGACCACCCCGAGCGGCACCAGGGTGCCCGCCAGCGCCTGCAGCGCGAGGGAGACCATCCCGTCACCGCCGACCGCGATCACCGCTCCGGTGCCCTCGCGCACCGCGGTGCGCAGCCGGGCCAGGGCGTCCGGGGCATCGGCGCCGACGACGGTCCGCACCGAGAAACCGGCCTCGCGAAGCGCGGAAGCGGCCGGCTGCGCGGCGTGCGCGGCCCGGCCGCTTCCTGCGGTGGGATTGACGAAGAGGGTGATCTCAGCACTCACCCGCGGGAATGTACCCGCCAGGTCCGGCCCGCGTCGATCAGGTGGCGTCGTCGTAGCCGTTGATCCGCTGGCGTCCGCCGTCGGCCTGCTCGGGCAGGGCGCCCGGGGCGGCCACGGGCTCGACCGCACCCACCTGCGCCGGGGTCAGGTCCACCTCGGAGGCCTCGTCGTCGTCGAGGCCCGCGTCGGGGTTCTTCCGCGCCCGCCTGCGGTCGTTGAGGTAACAGACGAAGAGCGCGATGAAGTACAGGGCGACGATCGGCGCGGCCAGCGCCAGCATCGTCAGCGGGTCACCGGAGGGCGTCGCGAAGGCCGCGAAGAGCGTGATGCCCAGCACCATGGCCCGCCACCAGCTCGCGAGCCGCTTCGCGGTCAGCACCCCGGTGACGTTGAGCAGGATCAGCAGCAGCGGCAGCTCGAAGGCCAGGCCGAAGACCACGATCATGCGCGTGACCAGGTCGAGGTAGTCGTCGACCGGCAGCAGGTTGCTCGCGTTGTCGGGGGTGAACTCCAGCAGGATCACCGCGGTCTGCGGCAGGACGTTGTACGCGAGGACCGCGCCGGCGCCGAACAGCGGCGCGCCGACCGCCACGAAGGCCACGGCGTACTTCTTCTCGTGGTTGTGCAGCCCCGGGGCCACGAAGGCCCACAGCTGGTACAGCCACACCGGCGCGGAGAGCACCACACCGGCGGTGAGCGAGACCTTCAGGGCGATGGAGAACGGAGCGATGAGGCCGTTGACCGTCATGGCGGCGCAGGGATTCCCGTTGCGCTGCACGACCACGCCGTTGGCACAGCCGACGGAGTCCAGGATCGGCTTCATCATGAAGTCGATGAGGTCCTTGTAGAAGAACGCGGCCACGATGGTGACCACAAGAACCCCGAGGACCGCCTTCATCAGCCGGTTTCTCAGCTCACGCAGGTGCTCGACGAGAGGCATCCGCCCTTCGGCGTCCCGTGCCTTCTGGTCCTGCTTCTCCTGCTTGCGGGCAGACTTGAGCAACCCACGTCCCTTGTCTCGTTGCAGTTGACTGGTGCGAGCGCGACCGGCGAGGCGGCCGCCGTCAGCCCTGCGTGGTGTGGTTGGGCTCGTTCACGGGGCGCGCGCTGGTGACGTCACCGGGCGAGGCCTGGATCGTGCGCGGGGCCGTGGCCTGCTGCTGGGGCGCCGGGTCGGCGACGGAAGCGGCGGTGGCGGCGTCCTCCGCCTCCCCCTCCTTCTTCATCGCCTTCGCCTCGCTCTTGAGGATGCGGGCGGACTTGCCGAGCGAGCGGGCCATGTCGGGAAGCTTCTTGGCACCGAACAGCAGGAAGATCACGGCGACGATCAGGAGGATTTCGAGGGGCTTCAGGTTGCCGATCATGTGTGTCTTCCTTCTCACCGAAACGGCTGGTTGTGGTAGTCAAGACGGCCCGGACCGAGATCGGCGAGCCGTTCTGACATGGATCGTAACCCCCGGGGGTTAACGCCAGGCAATCCCCTGGGGCATCACCGCTTGCGTGGTCAGACAGTACGACGGTTGCCCGACGATGGCTACGGCCGCACGGAGCGCCCGGCCCTGGCCAGGCCCGTCGCGGCCTGCTCCAGCTCAGCGGAGGCCTCCGCGATCCGGCGCCCGGCGTCCGCGACCTGGACCGAGAGCCTGCGCACCTCCACGAAGACCCGCACGGCGAGCACGGCGAGGACGGCGAGCCCGAGGAAGCCCAGAGCGATTGCGAACATCGGCCACAGCATGCGACGAGCCTAGGCCACCGGCCGCCTCACACGCTGCGCAGGGTGCTCACGCCGCCACCGGTCAGCAGTTCCACGATGCGCTCACCGGCCGGTTTGCGTACCGGCGCCCCACACTCGGGACAGGTGAAGGAGTAGAAGGTCGTGCGCCGACTGCCGCCGATGGCCAGCCGCAGGGAGCCTGCGTCCAGCTCGAAGCGGGCCCGGCAGTCGGGACAGGACGCCTTGAACGCGACCGACATCGCGCGGATCCCCCTCGGCCCCTCAGCCCTGTTCCCCGCCCTCATACGCGGCGAGCGCCTCCCGGGCCGCCCGGCGGGCGCTGTCCGCCAGCTCCACGGGGGCCACGATCCGCCCCTCACGGCCCAGCCGCAGCGCGAGGCGCCGCAGCGAGCCCGGGTCGGGGGTGCGCAAGGTGATCCGCAGGCCCCCCTCCGGCAGCTCCTCGGCGCTGTCGTGCGGGTAGTACTCGGCCACCCAGCGCCCGCCCGGACCGACCTCGACCACGACCTCCGGGTCCTCGGCGGCCGGCTGGACCAGCCCCTCGGACAGATCACGGGGCTCGATGGCGGGCGGATCGGCCCGCTCGTCGAGCAGCCGGATCTCGGCCACCCGGTCCAGACGGAAGGTGCGCCGGGCCTCGGAGAGGTGACACCACCCCTCCATGTAGGTGTGCCCGACGGCGAACAGCCGGATCGGGTCCACCGTGCGCTCGGTGAGCTCGTCGCGCGCCGGCGAGTAGTAGCGCAGCCACAGCCGGCGCTGCTCGGAGATGGCCCGGTCCACGTCGGCGAAGACCCCGCCCTCGGACTCGAAGGTCACCGAGAGCCGGGAACTGGCCCCGGCCGCCTCGCCCGCGGCCGCCTCCAGCTTGGCGGTGGCCCGCAGCAGGGCCTGGCGGTCCCCCTCGCGCAGCCCCGGCAGCGTGGCCACGGCCCGTGCCGCCACCAGCAGCGCCGTCGCCTCGTCGGCGGCCAGCCGCAGCGGCTCGGCCGTGGACTCCCCCGACGCATCGGGGTTGCGCCACCAGATGCGCTCCCCGTCGGTGTCGATGTCGAGCAGGTCACCGCCCCGGAAGCTGGTCCCGCACATGGGCAGCACGTCGAGGTCCGAAATCAGCTCGTCCTCGGTGATCCCGAAGGCCCGGGCCACGTCCGCGACGTGCGCACCCGGGCGCTCGCGCAGGTACGTCACCAGGGACAGCATCCGGCGCGTCTGGTCGATGGCGTTGGCAGCCATGCTGGTACGTCTCCCCCTCAGGGCGTTGCTCACTGATCTTGCCCGGTCACCCGGCCCACCCAACCCCCGCGCGCGGCTGCGCGCGGTCCGGGTCAGCCCTTGGCCACGGCCCGCAGCCGGTCCACCACATCGGCCCGCAGGTCGGCCGGCTCCAGCACCACGACATCGGGGCCGAACTCCACCAGCCAGGCGTCCAGCCCGTGCCCGTAGGGGATCTCCAGCTCGTCCCAGTCCGCCCCGCCGGCCCCCTCGCGCACCGCCGTGGCCTTGGCCCGCAACGGATAGCCCGCCCCCGCACGCAGCCGGATCAATGCGGAGCGCTCCGCGCTCTCCCCGGCCCAGCTCGCCACGGTCTCCCGTACGGTCACCACGTCCGGGACCTCGGCGGTGTACTTGGCGGCGCGCGAGCGGACCTTGCCCGTGATCCGGGAGAGCCGGAACACCCGCTCCGCCCCGCGGTCGCGGTCGAAGCCCGCCAGGTACCAGTGGCCGCGCCAGCACTCCAGCGCCCACGGCTCGACCTGGCGGGTCTCGGGCCGGGCGGCGGTGGACTTGCGGTAGTCGAAGACGACGGGACGGCGGTCGCGGCAGGCGAGCATCAGCGGCTCGAAGGCCGCCTCGTGCACCGGGATCCGCGGCTCGATGGCACTGTGCTGGCCCTCGTACGGGTCCGATGCCTCCGGCATGCCGCCGGCGCGCAGCTTCTGCAGGGCGCCGCTGGCCGCCCCGGCGAGCCGGGCCTGCTGCCAGACCTTGGCGGCGAGCCCGAGGGCCGCGGCCTCCTCGGCGTCCAGCGCCACGGGCGGCAGCCGGTTGGAATCGCGCCGGGCCAGGTAGCCCGTGTCGCCCTCCAGGTTCTCGACGGTCTCGATGACCAGCCCGAGCTCCCGCAGATCATCCTTGTCCCGCTCGAACATGCGGTTGAAGGACTCGTCGTTCCCGGCTTCCATGTAGGCCTCGATGGAACCGCGCAGTTCCCGCTTGCTGAGCGGCCGCCGCGTCCCCAGCAGACACAGCGCCAGATTCATCAGCCGCTCGGCCTTGGCAATCGCCATCGACGCCCATCCGCCCTTCCAGACCTTCGAGTCGTGTCCCCGGTACACCCTCGTGACCGCTGACCGTACCGCCCCGATGGTCCAGGGCAAAAGCGAGGGCCCCTGCCTTCGAGGCAGGGGCCCACATGCTTCACAGCGGACCGATCAGGCGGCCATCAGGTCGCACACGAAGATCAGCGTCTCGCCCGGGGCGATGGCACCGCCGGCGCCACGGTCGCCGTACGCCAGGTGGGCCGGGATCGTCAGCTTGCGACGGCCGCCGACCTTCATGCCCTGGACGCCCTGGTCCCAGCCCGCGATGACGCGGCCGGCACCGAGCGGGAACTGCAGCGCGGAACCGCGGTTCCACGAAGCGTCGAACTCCTCACCGGTGGAGAAGGCCACGCCCACGTAGTGGACGGAGACCATGGCACCGGCCTTGGCCTCGGCGCCGTCGCCGACCCAGATGTCCTCGATCACGAGGTCGGTGGGGGCCGGGCCCTCGGGGAAGTCGATCTCGGGCTTCTTGAGCTCGTTGCTCACGGAACTGCTCCTCAAAAACTTAACTACAGGGGGTACAACCCGGACAGTCTTACACCACGGCGAGGATGTCGAGGCTGAAGACCAGCGTCGAGTTGGCCGGGATGGTGCCCTGCTCCTTGTCACCGAAACCCTGGTCCGCCGGGATGACCAGCAGGATGCGGCTGCCGGCCTTCTTGCCGACGATCCCGTCCTTCAGACCCTTGACCTGGAGCTCCGCCAGCGGCCACGTCACCGTCGTGTCGGTGGCGTACGTGCTCTCGAAGGACTTGTCGTCCTTCCACGTCTTGCCGTTGAACTTGACGACGACGCTGTCGGTGTCCTTCACGACGGCCCCGTCGCTCTCCAGGACGTAGTTCGACACGAGCTTCGTCGGCGGCGCGACGTCCTTCGGGATGGCCACGGAGACTTCCTTGCCGTCCGTGTTCGTACCGACCTTCGGCAGGGCGGCGTCCGTCTGCGGGACCTCCTTGCCCTTGGCCGAAACCGGGACGGAGGTGCCCTTGACGATGTCCACGACGAAGACCAGCGTGGCGTTCGCCTTGATCTTGTCGCCCGAGCCCTGGTCGCCGTAACCGAGGTCCGGCGGAATCACGAGCTCCAGACGGCTGCCGACCTTCTTGCCCTCCAGGCCCTGGTCCCAGCCCTTGATGACCTGACCCGCACCGATGGTCACGTCGAACGGCTTGCCCTTGCCGAAGCTCTGGTCGAACGGCTCCTTGCCGTCCCAGACCTGGCCGAGGTAGTTGACCTGGGCGATGTCGCCCTTCTTCAGCGCCGGGCCGTCACCCTCGCTGATGGTCACCACCTTCAGTTCCTTCGGCGGGGTGCCCTTCCCCTTCGACAGGGTGGGGGTCTCCCCGAACTTGGCGCCCTTCGTGATCGCGGGCGCCCCGTTCTTCATCTCGGCGGAGTCGGAGCCGCTGTCGCCACAGGCCGCTGTCGACAGCAGCAGAAGGGGTACGACAAGCAGGCCGGCAAGTCGGCGCACGTGTTCCTCAGATCTCAGACGGCACATAGGTCGTCGCCACTCTAAGGCGTGGACAGGGCCCCGTACGAGATCCGTACGAGGCCCTGGCCAAGATCAGTGCGATGTCACACGACGCCAGGCAGCGACCTGCCTGCCCTCACATCCCCGCGATCAGCTTCTCCACCCGGTCGTCCACCGACCGGAACGGGTCCTTGCACAGCACCGTGCGCTGCGCCTGGTCGTTCAGCTTCAGATGCACCCAGTCGACCGTGAAGTCCCGCCGCTGCTCCTGCGCACGACGGATGAAGTCACCCCGCAGCCTCGCCCTCGTCGTCTGCGGAGGCACCGACTTGCCCTCGAAGATCTTCAGGTCGTTGCAGATCCGCGCCGCCTGCCCCTTGCGCTCCAGCAGGTAGTACAGCCCGCGCCTGCGGTGGATGTCGTGGTACGCGAGGTCTATCTGAGCCACCCGCGGATTCGACATCGTCATGTTGTGCTTCGCCCGGTACCGCTCGATCAGCTGGTACTTCATCACCCAGTCGATCTCGGTCCCGATCCGGTCCAGGTCCTCCGCGTCGATCGCGTCCAGCGTCCGGCCCCACAGCTCCAGCACCTGGTCCACGACACCCGTACGGATGCCCCGGCGCTCCGCGAAGTCCACCGCCTTGTCGTAGTACTCCCGCTGGATCTCCAGCGCGGAGGCCTCCCGGCCGCTCGCGAGGCGCACCTTGCGCTGACCCGTGATGTCGTGACTGACCTCCCGGATCGCCCGGATCGGGTTCTCCAGCGTCAGGTCCCGCATCACCGTGCCCGCCTCGATCATGCGCAGCACCAGATCGGTCGCCCCGACCTTCAGCAGCATGGTCGTCTCGGACATGTTCGAGTCGCCCACGATCACGTGCAGACGCCGGTAACGCTCCGCGTCCGCGTGCGGCTCGTCCCGCGTGTTGATGATCGGCCGCGAACGCGTCGTGGCGGAACTGACGCCCTCCCAGATGTGCTCGGCCCGCTGACTCACGCAGTAGACCGCGCCCCGGGGCGTCTGCAGCACCTTGCCCGCACCGCAGATCAGCTGCCGCGTGACGAGGAACGGGATCAGAATGTCCGCCAGCCGGGAGAATTCCCCGTGCCGGGCCACCAGGTAGTTCTCATGGCAGCCGTACGAGTTTCCCGCCGAGTCGGTGTTGTTCTTGAACAGATAGACGTCGCCCGCGATTCCCTCCTCGTGCAGGCGGCGTTCGGCGTCGACGAGAAGGCCTTCGAGAATGCGCTCGCCGGCCTTGTCGTGGGTGACCAGTTCGATCAGGTTGTCGCATTCGGGAGTTGCATACTCCGGATGCGAACCCACGTCGAGGTAGAGGCGGGCGCCGTTCCGCAGGAAGACATTGCTGCTGCGGCCCCATGACACAACACGGCGGAAGAGGTAGCGCGCCACTTCGTCAGGAGACAGTCGGCGCTGTCCCCTGAACGTGCACGTGACGCCGTACTCGTTCTCCAGCCCGAAAATGCGGCGGTCCATGACTGAACATTACGCCTTCTGCTCTGTTCTGAAACCGAGTTCGCAGGCGCCGTTTCGATCATTTTCCCGAGAGACCACCCCGAAGCCCGCCAACCGGCCGACCACCCGCCGCCCACCGGCCCGCCACCGGGCCCCTCACCGGCCCGGCTGAGACCCCGTCACCGAGGCCTCCGCAGAACCCTCCAACGGCCCCGCCGAGCCACCCGCCGGCCGCCCCGCCACCGACCCCTGCCCAGAACCCGCCACCGCACGACTCCCACCCGGACGCGCCAGCACCCGCTGAGTGACCGTCAGCACCAGCAGCGCCGCGAACCCCGCCACGCCCGCCACCGCGAAACCCGCCGCCGTACCCCCCGCCTCCACCGAAGGACCCGCCGCCGCCGTACCGATCGCCGCACCCACCCCGAAGAACGTCACCAGCCACGAGAACGCCTCCGTCACCGTGCCCGCCGGAGCATGCCGGTCCACCACGATGAACGCACACGCCAGAGCCGGAGCCAGGAACACACCCGCCAGCGCCGCGAACACCGTCATCGCCACCACACCCGGCACCAGCATCAGCGGCAGGTAACACACCGCCAGCAACGCCAGCAGCAACCAGAGCCGCCGCTCCGGCGCCCCCGCCCACTGCCGCGCCCCGTACAGCACACCACCGAACAGCGCACCCAGACCCAGCGCCGCCATCAGCCAGCCGTACACCGCCTGACCACCGTGCTCGTCCGCGTACGCCACACCCGCCACCGTGATCGACCCCAGCGCCGTCCCCACGAAGAAGAACGCCCCCAGCAACGCCAGCAGACCCCGCGAACGCAACGCCCCCAGCCAGTGCGCCTCCCGCGGCGCCGAACGCCACGTACGCGAAGGCTCCGACACCACGACCGACAGCGCCCCCAGCACCCCGATCCCGTTGATCACCAACAGCGCCGCCGCCGGATCCCACAGCGCCACACACAAGGTCACCAGCAGCGGCCCCACCGTGAACATGACCTCCTGGGCCACCGCGTCCATCGCGTACGCCGCGTGCACCCGCTCCTCCTTGCCGCCCAGCACGCTCGGCCACAGCGCCCGCAGCCCGCCCTCCAGCGGCGGCGTGAACAGCCCCGCGACCACCACCGCCGCGTACGCCACCACCACCGACCCGGTACCGGCCAACGCCAGCCACACCATGCCCAGCGCCGACACCACAGCCGCCGGCAACTGCACCCGCGGCTGCCCGAACAGGTCCACCGCCCGCCCCAGCAACGGCTGCCCCACCGCGTTCGACACCCCGTACACGGCCGCCAGGGCCCCCGCCAGGCTGTAGCTGCCCCCCTCCGCCCGGGTGAACAGCACGATCGCGATCGGCCCCGTCCCGTTCGGCAGCCGGCCTATGAGCGTGCCCACCAGCAGCCTCGCGGCATGCCGGGTCCTGAGCAGCTCCGCGTAACCCGCGGCCATGTCCGCCCCCTCTTCCGCCCGGACCCAGCCGGGCACCACCCAAGTAATACGTATAACGTGACCGGTCATACGTACCATGACCACAGTCGGACGGTCCACCCACCCGACCCCCACACCCCCGTGACCTCGCGCTACAGGAGCACCGTGTGACGAGACCCACCAGCCGCGACGTGGCCACCGCCGCCGGAGTCTCCCAGGCCACCGTCTCCCTCGTCCTCGGCGACAAATGGCGCGGCCGCGTCTCCGAACGCACCGCCGACCACGTCCGCCACACCGCCACCGAACTCGGCTACCGCCCCAACCTCGCCGCCCGCAACCTCCGCCTCGGCTCCACCCGCACCGCCCTCCTCGTCGTCCCCGCCCTCACCAACGAATTCTTCGCCCGCGTCTACACCGGCGCCGCCCGCATCGCCGCCGAACACGGCTTCGGCGTCGTCCTCTACCCCTCCCCCGACGGCACCGGCCCCGCCCGCAACCCCTTCGCCTCCGCCCGCGCCGCCCTCGACGGAGTCATCGCCTCCTCCATGGCCGCCGACGCCCTCCACGCCCTCGGCGGCGACGCACTCCCCCTCGTCATGCTCGACAGCGACCCCACCGCCGACACCGCCCACGCCCACGTCAACCTCGCCATCGCCGACGGCATGCGCCAAACCGCCGAACACCTCCTCAACCACGGCCACCACCGCTTCCTCCACCTCGCCTCCGCCATCGACTCCTGGACCTTCGACGTCCGAGCCAACGCCCTGGCCGCCCTCCTGCCGCCCACCACGGAGCTGCGCACCGTACGGGCCCACCTCAGCGTGGAAGCCGCCCGTACGGCCATGGAGAGCGCCCTGGACACCCCCGCGGACCGCCGCCCCACCGCCGTCGTCTGCGACGACGACATCCTCGCCGCCGGCGCCTGCAAAGCCGCCCGCCGCCTCGGCCTGCGCATCCCCGAAGACCTCTCCGTCACCGGCTTCGACGACCTCGCCCTCGCCACCGCCGTCGAACCGGAACTCACCACCGTCCACCTCCCCGCCGAACGCGTCGGCGAACAGGGCATGACCGCCCTCCTCGCCGTCCTAGAAGGCACCCCCTGGACCCCCGTCGACATCCCGGTCCACCTCGTCGTCCGCGACTCCTCCGGACCCGCACCCGGCATCTGAGAGCCAGGAACGCGAAAGCGCCCCCGGCCAAAGGCCAGGGGCGCTCCCACGCACTACAGACTGCTCTACTCGGCTTCCTCTTCGGGAGCCTCGTCGTTCGACACGGCGTCCGCCTGGGCCGCCGCCGGAACGTCCGCCTCCAGCAGCCGCGACAGCTGCCGGCCACGAATCCGCTTGAACTTGCGCTGCTGGGCCCGCGTACGGTCCAGCACCGCCACCTCCAGCCGCTCCGCCGGAATCGACTTGTCCGCACCGTTCGCCTGACTCGACAGCGCCTGCACCGCCAGCTTCAGCGCGTCGGGCAGGGTCATCCCGTCCTGATGCCGCTGATCGAGGAAGGTGCTGATCTGCTCGGCGTTGCCGCCGACCGCGACCGAACCGTGCTCGTCGACGATCGACCCGTCGTGCGGCAGGCGATAGATCTGATCGCCCGCGGCGGTCGCACCGACCTCCGCCACGACCAGCTCCACCTCGTACGGCTTCTCCCCCGCACTCGAGAAGATCGTGCCCAGCGTCTGCGCGTAGACGTTCGCCAGCCCACGGGCCGTCACATCGTCACGGTCGTAGGTGTATCCACGCAGATCGGCGTACCGCACACCGCCGATGCGCAGGTTCTCGTACTCGTTGTACTTGCCGGCGGCCGCGAAGCCGATCCGGTCGTAGATCTCGCTGAACTTGTGCAGCGCACGGGACGGGTTCTCACCGACGAACACGATGCCGTCGGCGTACTGGATCACAACAAGGCTGCGACCGCGGGCAATGCCCTTGCGGGCGTATTCCGCCCGGTCGGCCATGGCCTGCTGGGGTGACACATAGAACGGAGTCGACACCGGCTTTCCGTCCCTTTCTTCTGGACGACGAGGAGGTCAGAGGGTCAGAGCAGGGCGGCGCGCGGACCGTCGGGCTGCTCCAGCCGACGGTTCGTGATCTTGCGGGCCAGCTCCGAGGACTCCTCGTCGGTCAGCCTGCGGAATCCCTCGTCGGTCATGACGGTGACGATGGGGTAGATGTGGCGGTAGAGGTCCGGGCCGCCGGTCGCCGAGTCGTCGTCGGCGGCGTCGTACAACGCCTGAACGACGAGCGTCGTGGCCTCCTCCTCCGTCAGCTTGGAGTGGTACAGCTTCTTCATCGACCCACGAGCGAAGATCGAGCCGGACCCGGTGGCGGCGTAGCCGTGCTCCTCGGAGCGGCCGCCGGTCACGTCGTAGGAGAAGATCCGGCCCCTCTCCTTGGCCTCGTCGTACCCCGCGAAGAGCGGAACGACGGCCAGACCCTGCATGGCCATGCCCAGATTGCTCCGGATCATAGTGGAGAGCCGGTTCGCCTTACCTTCAAGGCTCAGGGTCGCCCCTTCGACCTTCTCGAAGTGCTCCAGTTCCAACTGGAACAGCTTCACCATCTCCACGGCCAGACCCGCGGTGCCGGCGATGCCGACGGCGGAGTACTCGTCCGCAGGGAACACCTTCTCGATGTCCCGCTGCGCGATCATGTTCCCCATGGTCGCCCGCCGGTCACCGGCGAGGACCACCCCGCCGGGGAAGGTGGCGGCCACGATGGTCGTCCCGTGCGGCGCCTCGATGACGCCCTCGGGCAGCTTGCGGTTGCCCGGAAGCATCTCGGGCTGGTGCGCGCCCAAGAAGTCCATGAAGGACGACGACCCCGGCGTCAGGAAGGCTGCCGGTAGACGCCCTGTGCTACGAGTGTTGGGTTCCACAGGTTTCCTTCCACGTAAGCGGCTGCACGCCTCAAGACGTCCGGCCGATCCTTGAGTTGCCCGATTCCTGCGTTGCAGCCGAAGCAAAGTACGCCTCGGACCTTACCCGTCCGATGATCGTGATCAACATGCTCCGCCGGAGCCTCTTGGCAGATCACGCAGACCCCGCCCTGGGCGGCGATCATCTCGTCACGCTCGGCCTCGGTAATGCCGTAGTGCCGCTTGAAGTACGAGGCCCGGTTCCGTTGCGCGCGGCACTCGCGGCAGTAGCTGGCCCACCCGTCCGAGCTCGTCTTGTTCCGCTCCCACTCCGAGTGGGACTTGATCTCCCCGCATTGGGGACACCGTTTGTGGCCCGACGGCACGGGAATCTTCTCCCGCACCGTCCGCCCCTTCGCTTCTTGCCGCTGTTTGTAGTGATCAGCCTGGCACTCACGGCAGTACGCCTGAAAGCCGTCCCGCATCGCGCGATTACTCGCGAAAGCCTCGAATGGTTGAACACGCTTACAGCGCGAGCAACGCTTCGTTCCTTCAGGCGCCGCCTCGGCCACGCAACCCCCCGCGCCTTCGATCTGAAGGCTTAGCTAGCCCAGGACCTTCACTCGCCACCCTTTTGCACGAATGACCTCACGAAATCCTCGGCGTTCTCCTCCAAGACGTCATCGATTTCGTCGAGTACGGAGTCGACGTCGTCGGAGAGCTTTTCCTGTCGCTCCTTGAGGTCGGTCGATTCTTCGACCGCGGCCTCCTCGACCTCCTCGGTCGAGCGCTGCGCCTTCTGCTGTCCGCCGCCGGTGTCCTTGGTCGCCATGTCTAGCTCACCCCGCTCGGTTCGCACGCTCACGTCGAAAGACCCCGCGAATTCGGGATCCCTCAAGATCAGACTCTACGTCGGACCCTACAAGGAGGGTCCGACATCCGTCCCGGTACTTTCATAACGTCCGGATGTGTTCATGATTCCCGGGCCGGGGGCCTTTCAGCCCCCGCGCCGGGTACCGGAAAGGCCTCAGCGCCCCGACAGCACCCGGACCAGGTCCTCCGCCGTGCGGCAGCGGTCCAGGAGCTCCTTCACGTGGGCACGGGTGCCCCGCAGGGGTTCCAGGGTCGGGACCCGCTGGAGGGAGTCGTGACCCGGCAGGTCGAAGATCACCGAGTCCCACGAGGCCGCCGCCACGTCGTCCGCGTACTGCTCGAGGCACCGCCCCCGGAAGTACGCCCGGGTGTCCTCCGGCGGCTTGCTCTGCGCCCGTTCCACCGCCGTCTCGTCCAGGAGCCGCTTCATCTTGCCGCGGGCCACCAGGCGGTTGTACAGCCCCTTGTCGGGCCGTACGTCCGCGTACTGGAGGTCCACGAGGTGGAGGCGGGCAGCGTCCCAGCCGAGGCCGTCCCGGCGCCGGTAGCCCTCCAGGAGCTCCCGCTTCGCGATCCAGTCGAGCTCCCCCGACAGGCTCATCGGGTCGGTTTCCAGCCGGCCCAGTACGTCCTCCCAGCGGGCCAGCACATCCTTGGTCTGCTCGTCCGCGTCGGAGCCGAAACGCTCCTCCACGTACTTCCTGGCCAGCTCGTAGTACTCCATCTGGAGCTGTACGGCGGTCAGCGTCCGCCCGCTGCGCAGCGTGATCAGGTGCTGCAGGTCGGGGTCGTGGGAGACCTGGTGGAGGGTGCGTACGGGCTGGTCCACGGCGAGGTCGACGTTGATGTAGCCGTCTTCGATCATGGACAGGACCAGTGCGGTGGTGCCGAGCTTGAGGTAGGTGGAGATCTCGGAGAGGTTGGCGTCGCCGATGATCACGTGGAGCCGGCGGTACTTCTCGGCGTCCGAGTGCGGCTCGTCCCGGGTGTTGATGATGGGGCGCTTGAGGGTGGTCTCCAGGCCGACCTCGACTTCGAAGTAGTCGGCGCGCTGGCTGATCTGGAAGCCGTGTTCGCGGCCGTCCTGGCCGATGCCGACGCGGCCGGCGCCGGTGAAGACGAGGCGGGAGACGAAGAAGGGGGTGAGGTGGCGCACGATGTCCGAGAAGGGGGTTTCCCGCTTCATCAGGTAGTTCTCGTGCGTGCCGTAGGAGGCGCCCTTGTTGTCGGTGTTGTTCTTGTAGAGGTGGATGGGCTGGGCCCCGGGGAGCTGGGCGGCCCTGACGGCCGCCTCGGCCATGATCCGCTCGCCGGCCTTGTCCCAGAGGACGGCGTCGAGCGGGTTGGTGATCTCCGGGGAGCTGTATTCGGGGTGTGCGTGGTCCACGTAGAGGCGTGCGCCGTTGGTGAGGATGACGTTGGCGAGGCCGATGTCCTCGTCGGTGAGCTGGCTGTTGTCGGCGGCCTCGCGGGCGAGGTCGAAGCCGCGGGCGTCCCGCAGCGGGTTCTCTTCCTCGAAGTCCCAGCGGGCGCGTCGCGCCCGGTGCATCGCCGCCGCGTAGGCGTTGACGATCTGGGACGAGGTGAGCATGGCATTGGCGTTCGGGTGCCCCGGGACGGAGATCCCGTACTCCGTCTCGATCCCCATTACTCGCCGTACGGTCATGCGGCCCTCCTTGCCCGGCGGCGCTCCCGTTCGGGAGCGGCGCTCAAGTACCGCTGGTGCTCCGGTGCGTCGTGTGCGGTGCCCGTCCCCGCACTGCGCGACCTGCGGTATGGAAGAGCCTAGAACCACTCCGCGCTGGTGGGGAGATCATTTCAGTCATTGACTTTGCCCTGTCACCGGCTGAAAAGAGCAGTAGGTAAAGCAGTCGGCTGCGGATGCCCTTGCCGGGCATCCGCAGCCGGCCCGGTTTGTCAGAGGTACTGACCGGTGTTGGCCACCGTGTCGATGGAGCGTCCGGTGTCCGCGCCTTGCTTTCCGGTGACGAGGGTTCGGATGAATACGATCCGCTCGCCCTTCTTTCCGGAGATTCGGGCCCAGTCGTCGGGGTTGGTGGTGTTGGGCAGGTCTTCGTTCTCCTTGAACTCGTCCACGCAAGCCTGGAGGAGATGGGCGACGCGAAGGCCCTTCTGGTTGTGCTCGAGGAAGGCCTTGATGGCCATCTTCTTCGCACGGTCCACGATGTTCTGGATCATCGCGCCCGAGTTGAAGTCCTTGAAGTAGAGGACTTCCTTGTCGCCGTTGGCGTACGTGACCTCGAGGAAGCGGTTTTCCTCGGTTTCGGCGTACATCTGCTCGACGACGGTCTGGATCATGCTGTGGACGGTTTCGGCGGTGGAGCCCTGGTGCTCGCCGAGGTCGTCGGTGTGCAGGGGCAGGGTGGCCTTGAGGTACTTCGCGAAGATGTCCTTGGCGGCCTCGGCGCCGGGGCGCTCGATCTTGATCTTCACGTCGAGCCGGCCGGGGCGCAGGATGGCCGGGTCGATCATGTCCTCGCGGTTGGAGGCGCCGATGACGATGACGTTCTCCAGGCCTTCCACGCCGTCGATCTCGGCGAGCAGCTGGGGGACGATGGTGTTCTCCACGTCCGAGCTGACTCCGGATCCGCGGGTGCGGAAGAGGGATTCCATCTCGTCGAAGAAGACGATGACGGGGGTGCCCTCGCTCGCCTTCTCCCTCGCACGCTGGAAGACGAGGCGGATGTGCCGCTCGGTCTCGCCGACGTACTTGTTGAGGAGTTCGGGGCCCTTGATGTTCAGGAAGTAGGACTTCCCGGTGGGCTGGCCGGTGACTTCGGCGACCTTCTTGGCAAGGGAGTTGGCCACTGCCTTGGCGATGAGCGTCTTGCCACAGCCGGGAGGGCCGTAGAGCAGGATGCCCTTCGGGGGCCGCAGTTCGTGTTCCTTGAAGAGGTCGGGGTAGAGGTAGGGGAGCTCGACGGCGTCGCGGATCAGCTCGATCTGGTCGCCCAGGCCGCCGATCTTGTCGTAGTCGATGTCCGGGACCTCTTCGAGGACGAGGTCTTCGACCTCGCTCTTGGGGACGATCTCGTAGACGTAGCCGGAGCGGGGTTCGAGCAGCAGGGAGTCGCCGGGGCGGATGGTGACGTCCAGGAGCGGCTCGGCGAGCCTCACCACCCTTTCCTCGTCGGTGTGCCCGACCACCAGGGCGCGCTCGCCGTCCTCGAGGATTTCCTTGAGGGTGACGATGTCCCCGGCCCGCTCGTACTGCATGGCCTCGACCACGTTGAGGGCCTCGTTGAGCATGACCTCCTGGCCGCGCCGGAGGTCTTCCGGTTCGACGCTGGGGCTCACGTTCACTCGGAGCTTTCGGCCGCCGGTGAAGATGTCGACGGTTCCGTCTTCGTTCGACTGCAGGAAGACTCCGAAGCCGGCCGGCGGCTGTGCGAGCCGGTCGACTTCTTCCTTGAGGGCCACGATCTGGTCGCGGGCCTCGCGCAGGGTGTTCGCCAGCCGCTCGTTCTGTGCGGAGACGCCTGCCAGGTTTGTCTGGAGCTCGACGATCCGCTCTTCGAGAATCCTCGTGTGTCGCGGAGAGTCGGCGAGCTTACGTCGCAGGACGGCGATTTCCTGCTCGAGATAGGCAACCTGGCCGGCGGGGTCCTCAGACCCTCGCCCGGGCCGGATGCCGCGGTTGATGTCGTCGTCGTGGGCTGCCACGGTCCTCACCTCCTCCAAGGGGAGCTGGACGCTTTCTGACCCTACCTGGGCTGGTGGTGATTGAAACCCCTAGATCACAAAGACGGTAGGGGTGTGTCCGATCTTCACCCTTGCGTACTCCCTCCCGTCAAGGAAATACCCACCCATCAAACTCGGGAAGCGGCCGGTTGTAAGGTCGAACTGTTCAACACCCGTCCGAGCTCGTGCGACTTGCCGCGAGTATCTGACCGGGATGGATCACTCGAGGCAGGGAACGGCAGGAGATATGACCGTGCAGCAGGAGGTTTCCGCGGGGGGTTCCGGCGAGGCCGGAGAGCCGCTCGAGGTCTGGATCGACCAGGACCTCTGCACTGGCGACGGCATCTGTGTGCAGTACGCACCGGAGGTGTTCGAGCTGGACATCGATGGTCTGGCGTACGTGAAGAGCCCTGCCGACGAGTTGCTCGTGGAGGCGGGGGCGACCACTCCGGTTCCGCTGGTGCTGCTTCAGGACGTGGTGGATTCCGCGAAGGAATGTCCCGGGGATTGCATCCACGTAAGGCGGGTTTCGGACAGGGTGGAAGTCTTCGGTCCCGACGCGGAGTGACGGTTCAAACTCCTGTGGGGGTCGGATCCGTAAGCTCCTGGCGGAATTTTCCGCCGGTCCACCGCCACTTGGCGAGCTGTTCTGTATCGGGGCTGTAGCGGGGCACTTCGGGCGATGAGTATCCGAGGAGCGTCGCGGTGACGAGCCCGTCGCGGACGGTGAGATCGGTCGCGGTCTGATTGCGGCCGGCTTCGAGGAGTGTGGCGACGACGCGGGGCTTCGCTGTGTTCGCGGGGTCCCGGGTGAGGACGTAGATCGCGTGCGGCGGGGTGCCCGAGCCGGCGTCGCAGCGGACGGCCGCGACGGTTTCGGGGCGGCCGTCGCCGTCGAGGTCGCCTTCGGCGGTGGCCGTGACGGCGTGTGGGGCGCCTTTGCAGTCCAGGGGGTACGTGAGCGCGTGCGCATCGGGAGCGACCGTCTCGGGGCCGCCCGCGGGGCTCGTGGACTGCGTGGGGCCCGCCGGTCCTACTGGCTGCGCGGAGGCTCCGGTGGCGCGGTCGGGCTGCAGGAGTCCGGCGCCGGCTATGACGGCGGCCAGGGCCGAGGCGGTGGCGAGCCAGTGGACTGGCCGGGCCTGGTGGTGCGCCGGTGTGGGGGTGCTCGGCGCCGGCTCGGCGGGGCTGTGCGGCACGCGGGGTGTCTCCTGTGCGAAGGGTGACGGGGAGCCAGCATCGTGCCACACCTCACATCGGGGTGGAACGGGTGGGTCCGGGCCGGCGGTGGCGCTCGCGCGGGTCCGTCCCGTGGGACAACGAAAAGACGCTGTGGCGCAGTTCCCGGATGGTGCGGGGGAACTGCGGCACAGCGTCTTCGTGTTGGTGGTGCGGGGCGCCTGCCGGGTGGCGGGGGTCGTCTTGCGGCCCTCAGCGGCTCAGGCTGCTCAGACGCCGTCGCCGGTGTCGGCTGCGGCCGTGGCCGTGGCGGCCGTCTCCGCGGTCTTGGCGGCGGACTGGCTGCCGGGGCCGTCGTAGTCCTCGCCGTAGGCGCCCTTGGAGGGGCGGCGGCGGCGCATGGGGGCTTCGACGCCGTCGGCGAGGCGGCGGGCGGTGACGAGGAAGCCGGTGTGGCCGATCATCCGGTGGTCCGGGCGGACGGCGAGGCCCTCGACGTGCCAGTTGCGGATCATCGATTCCCAGGGCTGCGGTTCGGCGTAGCAGCCGAACTCGCGGATGGATTCGACGGTCCGGGAGAGCTGGGTGGTGGTGGCCACGTAGCAGCAGAGGATGCCGCCGGGGACCAGCGCCTTGGAGACGGCCTCCAGGCACTCCCAGGGGGCGAGCATGTCGAGGATCACGCGGTCGACGTCCGTGTCGGACAGGTTGTCCTGGAGGTCGCCCACGGTCAGCTGCCACGCGGGGTGCGGGCCGCCGAAGTAGCGCTCGACGTTGGCCGTGGCGATCTCGGCGAAGTCCGGGCGGCGCTCGTAGCTGTGGAGCATGCCCTGGTCGCCGATGGCGCGCAGCAGGAAGCTGCTCAGGGAGCCGGAGCCGACGCCTGCTTCGACGACGCGGGCGCCGGGGAAGATGTCGGCGAAGGCCAGGATCTGGCCTGCGTCCTTGGGGTAGACCACGGCGGCACCGCGGGGCATGGACAGGACATAGTCGGGGAGCAGGGGTCGCAGCGCGAGGTAGGCGACGTTGCCCGTGGTACGGACAACGCTTCCCTCGGGGGAGCCGATCAGCTCGTCGTGCGGGAAGGAACCCTTGTGGGTGTGGAAATTCTTCCCGGCTTCGAGCGTGAACGTGTAGTGGCGGCCCTTGGGGTCGGTGAGCTGTACCTGGTCCCCGACCTCGAAGGGCCCGCGTCGGCGGGCGGCACCGGTCGGTTCGGACATGTGACCAGTGTATTGGCTTCAGGACTGGGGCCGCGCCATGGCCTTCACGAAGGCCTTTTCCACGTCGAGGGTGGAGAGGACGCCGTAGATGGTGCCGTCGGCCTGGAGGACGAGGTATTCGCTGGCGGGGGTGGCGCGGAGGTGGTCGAGGAGTTCTTCGCCGCCGAGGTCCGCTGAAACCTTCATGCCGTCGGTGAGGTCTTGGGCGAGGGTGCCGGCCGAGACCCAGGGGCGGCGGTGTTCGGGGACGGAGGCGATGGCGCTCTCGCGGACGATGCCGGTGGGGTCTCCGAGTCCGTCGACGATGACGAGGGCGCGGGCGCCTGCTTCGTTGGCGCGGCGGAGGGCTTCGGAGAGGGGGGTGGCGTTCTCGACGGGGATGGCGCGGCGGGTGAGTTTGCGGGCGTGGAGTTCCGGGAGGTGTTCGCGCAGGCGGGCGACGCGGAGGCTGTTGCCGGCGCCGGTCCAGATGATGGCGGCGAGGATGGCGGCGAGGAGGGCGTCCATGACGGTGTCCATGCCGCCGATGTCGTCGGTGGGGTTGCCGAGGGTCCCGGTGTAGTTCAGGAGGGGCAGGCCGAGGAGGACGGCGACGGCGAGGGCGCGGCCGGCCCAGGCGGCGGCGATGGTGCCGGTCATGGGTTTGCCGGTGATGCCCCAGATGACGGCGCGGAGCATGCGGCCGCCGTCGAGGGGGAGGCCGGGGAGGAGGTTGAAGGCGGCGACGAGGAGGTTGGAGATCATGAGGCCGGCGAGGAGGACGCCGGGGACGCTGGCGGGTTCGACGGTTTTCATGCCGAGGTAGAAGGCGCCGGCGAGGAGGAGGGAGAGGAGGGGGCCGACGAAGGCGAGGACGAATTCGCGGCCGGGGGTTTCGGATTCCTTCTCGATCTCGGAGACGCCGCCGAAGAACTGGAGCTGGATGCGGCGTACGGGGAGTTTGAAGCGGAGGGCGGCGATGGTGTGGGCGAGTTCGTGGACGAGGACCGAGGCGTAGAAGGCGACGGCGAAGAAGAGGGCCACGAGGTAGCGCAGGGTGCCGAGGTCGGGCAGGATCCGGTCGAGCTGGTCGCCGAAGACCCAGGTGATGAGGGCGGCGACGAGGAACCAGCTGGGCGAGACGTAGACGGGCACGCCGAAGGGGCGGCCCATGAGGAGTCCGCCGCCCGGTCCTGAGCGCCGGCCAGCGCGCTCGCCGGTTTCGTCGGTGTCTGCCACGGTTGTCCTTCGTTCGCTGCTGTCCGGTGCGGTGGTGCGCCGGTGTTCCGGTGGTTTTTCCCGTGGTGTCGGGGTGCGCCGTTGCGCGGTGTGATGCTCCGATCATGCAGTGCGAGGGGGGTCGGCGTCGATGGTATGCGCGTGCTGTCGGTGGCGGGTCGTAGGGTTTTGTCCATGACGACGAGCCCCGGCAGCGGTCCGGACGATGCAGTGACCAGTTCCGTGCCCGGCTCCGTGCCCGGCTCGGTGCCCGCTTCGGTGCCTGCGCAGGCGGTGGCGGTGGCGCCTTCCTCGCTGTCGCCTTCGCGGGCGAGTGATTTCATGCGGTGTCCGTTGTTGTACCGGTTCCGGGTGATCGACAAGTTGCCGGAGAAGCCGAGTGCGGCGGCGACGCGGGGGACGTTGGTGCACGCGGTGCTGGAGCGGCTTTTCGATCATCCGGCGCCGGAGCGGACGGCGCCGCGGGCGAAGGCGTTGATTCCGGGGCAGTGGGACCGGCTGGTGGAGTCGAAGCCGGAGTTGTTGGAGCTGTTCCCGGGGGGTGATGAGGGGGCGGGGCTGGCGCGCTGGCTGGGCGAGGCCGAGGCGTTGGTGGACCGGTGGTTCACGTTGGAGGACCCGACGCTGCTGGAGCCGGTGGAGCGGGAGTTCTTCGTGGAGACGGAGCTGGAGTCGGGGCTTCGGCTGCGCGGGATCATCGACCGGGTGGACGTGGCGCCGACGGGTGAGGTGCGGATCGTCGATTACAAGACGGGGAAGGCGCCGCGGCCGGAGTATGCCGAGGGTGCGCTGTTCCAGATGAAGTTCTACGCGCTGGTGGTGTGGCGGCTGAAGCGGGTGGTGCCGCGGCGGCTGCAGCTGGTGTATCTGGGCAGTGGGGACGTGGTGACGTACGACCCGGTGATCGAGGATCTGGAGCGGATGGAGCGCAAGCTGCTGGCGCTGTGGGAGGCGATCCGGGAGGCGACGGAGACGGGTGACTGGCGGCCGCGGCAGTCGAAGCTGTGCGGCTGGTGTGATCATCAGGCGGTGTGTCCGGAGTTCGGGGGTACTCCCCCGGTGTATCCGCTGGCGTTGCCGTCGGCCGGCCGCGGCGAATCGTGATCTTGGGGTCAGGGCAGAATGGGCCGGGTTCCCCGTTGCTGTCCGAACGGACCCGATGAATACGAGGTAGACCCCGTGGCGATCCGCGTACTGCTGGTCGACGATCAGCCGCTGCTGCGTACCGGTTTCCGGATGATCCTTGAGGCCGAACAGGATGTGGCGGTGGTCGGTGAGGCCGGGGACGGTCTGCAGGCGTTGGACCAGGTGCGGGCTTTGCAGCCCGATGTGGTGCTGATGGACATCCGGATGCCGCGGATGGACGGGGTGGAGGCGACGCGGCAGATCACGGGTCCGGGGCGGGACGGTCCGGCGAAGGTGCTGGTGCTGACGACGTTCGACCTGGACGAGTACGTGGTGGAGGCGCTGCGGGCGGGGGCCAGTGGGTTCTTGCTGAAGGATGCGCCGGCGGCGGAGTTGATCCAGGCGATCCGGGTGGTGGCGGGTGGCGAGGCGATGCTGGCGCCGAGCATCACGCGGCGGCTGCTGGACAAGTACGCGGGGCATCTGCCGTCGGGTGAGGACAGCGTTCCGGACATGATCGCTTCGTTGACGGAGCGGGAGGTCGAGGTGCTGAAGCTGGTGGCCCGGGGGTTGTCGAACGCGGAGATCGCGGCGGATCTGTTCGTGAGCGAGACGACGGTGAAGACGCACGTGGGTCATGTGCTGACGAAGCTGGGTCTGCGCGACCGGGTGCAGGCGGCGGTGTACGCGTACGAGAGTGGTCTTGTGCGTCCGGGGGCCGGTCAGTAGGCGGCTCGGGCCGCTCTCGCTGAGGTCGCAGGTACGAGTACGGGTACGGGTACGGGTACACGCGTACGGGCCCGCTTCCGCTTGGTGCGGAGGCGGGCCCGTTGCCGTTGCGGGTGCTGCCCTGAGCGGGGCGGCTCAGCCCTTGCTGATCTCCCAGAAGCGGAAGACGGTGGAGGCGTCCAGGGACCACTGCAGGCCGGTCACGTTCGGGCGGGTGACGGCGTACTGCTTGCCCTGCCAGAGCGGGAGGAGCGGAATCTCCTCGGCGACGATGTCCTGGAGGCGGGCGTAGTCGTTGCTGGCGGTGCCGCGGTCGGACTTCGCGGAGGTCGACGGGATGATCGTCCCGGTGATCTCCTTGTTTTCGTAGTTGTTGTGCAGGACGTTGTCCGGGCCGAAGAAGGGCTGCGTGAAGTTGTCGGCGTCGGGGTAGTCGGGGACCCATCCCTTGACGTAGACGCCGTACTTGCCCGCCTGGATGTCCTTCTCGTACTGCTCGAACTCCACGGACTTGACGTCGGCTTCGAACAGGCCGCTGTCGTTCAGCTGCTTGGCGATGAGGCGGAATTCCTCGTCGGTCGAGGGGCCGTAGCGGGAGGGCGTCGAGTACAGGGTGAGCTTCACCTTGTCCTTGATGCCGGCTGCGCGGAGGACGGCCTTGGCCTTCTCGGGCTGGGGGGTGCCGCCGTAGCGGTCGAAGAAGGGGGTGGTGTGGGAGGCGATCCCGGCCGGGACGATGGAGTAGAGCGGGGTGGCGGTGCCGTCGTAGACCTCTTTGACGAGGGCTTCGCGGTCGACGAGGTAGGCGATGGCCTTGCGGACGGGGAGCTTTCCGGCGACGGGGTCGCTCGTGTTGAAGACGAGGTGTTCGACTTCGGCGCCGGCGCCCTGGACGACCTCGACCTTCTGGTCTCCGGCCTGGGAGGCGAGGCCGGCGATGTCCTTGGCGGCGAGGCCGCGGAAGGCGAAGTCGACGTCTCCGCTTTCGAGGACCTTCTTGAGGGCGGCCTGGTCCTCGTTGAAGAGCTTCATGGTGACGCCGCTGTTCTTCGGCTTGGCCTTGCCGCTGTAGCTGTCGTTGACGGAGAAGGCGGCGCTCTTGTCGTTGATCGAGTCCAGCTTGTAGACGCCGGAGCCGAAGGCCTTGCCGTCGGTGCGGAGTTTGTCCGCGGGGTACTCGGTGTGGTCGACGATGGAGCCGGCGCCGGATGCGATCTTGCTGGGGAAGGTCGCGTCGGGGGTCTTGAGGCGGAAGACCACGGTCTTGTCGTCGGGGGTGTCGATGGTGCCGATCGACGCGAGCATGACGGCGGGGCCGTTCTCGTCGTTGATCTTGAGCGTGCGCTCGAAGGAGTACTTGACGTCCTTGGAGGTGAGGCTGTTGCCGTTGCTGAACTTCAGGCCGCCGCGCAGGGTGCACACGTAGGTCTTGCTCTCGCTGCCCTCGAACGCGCAGGCCTGTGCGGCGTCGGGTTCGGGGGTGGTGCCGCCCTTGGGGAAGCTGAGCAGGGACTGGAAGACGTTGTTGAAGAGCAGCCAGGAGCCGGGGTCGTAGCCCGAGGCGGGGTCGGTGGCCTTCACCTCGTCGGATATGCCCATGACGACGCCCTTGCCGCTGCCGGCGTTGGAGCCGTCCGTCGCACCGCAACCGCTCAGCAGCGCGGCGGCGGTGGCCGCTCCGAGCGGGGCGGCCAACCACTGGTTGCGTGTCTTCACGTGAACGTCCTTCTCAGTCTTACTGGCTCGTCTGGTTCTGTCTGGGTGGTGCTCCGGCCCGTGGTGGGGTCACGGGCCGGGTGGGGTGGGGCTGTGGCCTGGTGCCGGGGCCCGGTGCCGGGGCCTGGTGCCGGGGCCTGGTGCCGGGGTGTCAGCCGCTGACTCCGCGGCCGAGTTCCCACAGCTGGAGGTCGGAGATGGCGTTGACCGACCACTCCACTCCGGTGATCCCGTCGCGTGCGGCGACGTACTGCTTGCCCTGCCACAGGGGCAGGACGGGTACGTCCTCGGCGACGATGTCCTGCATCTCCGCGATCGCGGGGCCGGCGACGCCCCGGTCGACGGCGCGGCGGGATTCGGGGATGAGCTTGGTGCGCACCGTGGTGTTGGCGTACGGCGTGCCCAGGAAGTTGTCCTGCTCCAGGAAGGGGGCGAGGAAGTTGTCGGCGTCGGGGTAGTCGGGGAACCAGCCGAGCCCGTAGGCGGCGTAGTCGCCCTTCTTCTGCGCGGGCCTGAAGTCGGCCCAGTCGGCGCCCTGGACGGTGATGTCGAAGAGCTGGGTGGAGTTCAGCTGGGCCTTGAGGGCTTCGAACTCGGCCGCGGTGCCGTCGCCGTAGTGGTCGTTGGTGTAGTGGAGGGTCAGCTTGACCGGGGTTTTGATCCCGGCGCTCTTCAGCAGGTCGGCGGCCTTGGCGGTGTTGGCTTCGCCGTACTTGTTGAAGAAGGAGTTGACGTGTCCGCTCAGGGTGGTGGGGACCAGGGAGTACAAGGGCTGCGCGGACGTGCCGTAGACCTTGGCGATGAGGGCGTTGCGGTCGACGGCGGCGGCGAGGGCCTGGCGCACGGCCTTGTCCTTGACTCCGGGGGCGTCGGTGTTGAAGCCGAGGTAGCGGATCTCCAGGCCGGGCATGGGGACGAGCTTGATGCCCTTGGGGGGATTGGCGGAGAGTTCGGTGATCTGGGCGGGCGACAGGGTGCGGGAGACCATGTGGACGGTGCCGCGTTCCAGGGCCTTGCCCATGGCGTCGGAGTCGTCGAAGGTGCGCAGTTCGGCCTTGTCGTTCTGAAGCTTCAGATCACCGCGGTAGTTCGGGTTCTTGTTGAAGACGGCGCGGACGAGGCGGTTCCCCTTGACTTCGGCCTTCATGGTGTAGGGGCCGGAGCCGTCGACGGCGAAGCCTGCGCGGAGCTTCTTGGCGTCGTACTTCTTGGAGCTGATGATGCCGGCGGCGGGGGTGGAGAGTTTGTACGGGAAGGTGGCGTCGGCGGTCTTCAGCTGGAAGACGACGGTGTCGGCGCCCTTGGTTTCGACGGTGTCGATGGTGGAGAGCAGCGAGGAGGGGCCGTTCTCGTCCTTGATGGCGAGGACGCGTTCGATGGAGAACTTGACGTCCTGCGCGGTGAGGGGGCTGCCGTCGGCGAAGGTGAGGCCGGGGCGCAGGATGCAGCGGTAGCCATCGTTGCCGGTGTCGGTGAAGCGGCATTCGGTGGCTGCTTCGGGGACGGGCCGGCCGCCGCCGCGCGGGGTGTGCATCAGGGTCTGGACGGTCTGGCGGAGGATGTTCCAGGTGCCGGCGTCGTAGGCGTAGGCGGGGTCGAGCGGGGCGGGGGCGTAGTCGGCTGCCTCGAACCGGTCGGTGGTTCCGACGACGATCGCTCCGGATCCCGCTCCTGCGCCGCTGGTGCTGCCGCAGGCGGTCAGCGCGGGGGTGAGCAGTCCGGCGGCTGCCGTCAGCGCCATGGTCTTGCGGTTCATGCTGGAAGTACTCCCTCGACCCGGCACTTGTTCAAAGCTGGCGTGGAGGGCATCGCGACGGTCGCCCGTTCTGGGCGGAACGATCGGGCCGGTGGTGTGACGATCGGTCCACGCGGTTCCGGAAACAGGGGTGTGTGTCCGGGACGGCTGAGGTGCGGCGCAGTGCCCGGATCGACATTAGTGGCCTGCGGAGGGGTGGCTTGAACGGTGTGGAGCGGGGGTGTTGTCGCTCCGTTGCGGGAGTTGACCGGGGGTGTACGCGGGGTGGTGCGCAGAGTCGGTCAGGTGCTGATCAATGGGGACACAAGGGATGGTGTGGGAGGGCGCGCAGTGGTGCGAAGGGGGCTTTGCGGGTGACAAAGGTCACCCGGGACAACTCACCCGGTAGGGATGGAATTTCGGCCCCCGGGGAAGTGCGCGGGAGATCTGCCCGCGGGACTTTGGTCCTGGGGCGGATCGTCCCGTACAGAGCGTGCGCGGTCAGTTCAGCGGAGTGATGAGGGAGCGCAGGAAGGGCAGGTCGACGTCTTCGAGGGAGCCGACGATGGTGCGGCCCGGGGCGGGTGCGATCAGGCCTACGGAGGGGATGGCGACGACCCTGCATCCGGCGGCTTCGGCGGCGGCGACGCCGGTGGCGGTGTCCTCGATGACGGCGCAGCGGGAGGGGTGGGCGCCGAGGGTGTGGGCGGCGAGGAGGTAGGGGTCGGGGTGGGGCTTGGTGCGCGTGACCTCGTCGCCGGCGACGGTCATGGTGAAGCGGTCGCGGCCGAGGGTGAGCAGGACCTGGTCGATGACGCGTCGGTGGGAGGCGGAGACCAGGGCGGTGGGGACGTTGTGCCGGGCCAGTTCGCTGAGGAGGCGTTCGGCGCCGGGCATGAGGGGTACGCGGTCGGCGATGCGGGCTTCGAAGCGCTCGTTGAGCAGGACGGTGAGCTCGGCGAGGCCGATGTCGGCGCCGGTGGATTCGATGAGGAAGCCGGCGCTGCGGGTCATGGGGCCGCCGACGACGATGTCCCGCCAGGATTCGTCGAGGCGGTGGCCGAGTTCGCCGAAGACGCCGACTTCGATCTCCCACCAGAAGCCTTCGGTGTCGACGAGGGTGCCGTCCATGTCGAGCAGCACCGCCTGCAGGGCGTGTCCGTCGGCCGTACGGGCGACGGGGGCGGGGACTGTGCTCGTCATGCGCGCACCTTTCCGGGGGTCCGTTGGGGACGAGAAGGCCGGTCACCTCACCCCCGGGGGTGTGCCCGGGGGAACAGGTGACCGGCCTGTATGGGACCGACTAGTGTACGCCGGTCCGTGGCGGCGTGCGTTGAATTACGTCTCAGCGTGCGTTGAAGTACTTGGCTTCGGGGTGGTGGATGACGATGGCGTCGGTGGACTGCTCGGGGTGGAGCTGGAACTCCTCCGAGAGGTGGACGCCGATGCGCTCGGGCTGGAGGAGGTCGGCGATCTTGGCGCGGTCCTCGAGGTCGGGGCAGGCGCCGTAGCCGAGGGAGAAGCGGGCTCCGCGGTACTTCAGGTCGAACATGTCCTCGACCTTGGCGGGGTCCTCGCCGCCGAAGCCGAGCTCGGCGCGGACGCGGGCGTGCCAGTACTCGGCCATGGCCTCGGCGAGCTGGACGGAGAGGCCGTGGAGCTCCAGGTAGTCGCGGTAGGAGTCGGACTCGAACAGCTTGGCGGTGGCTTCGCCGATCTTGGAGCCGACGGTGACGACCTGGAGGCCGACGACGTCGGTTTCGCCGGATTCTTCGGGGCGGAAGAAGTCGGCGAGGCACAGGCGGCGGCCGCGGCGCTGGCGCGGGAAGGTGAAGCGGGTCCGCTCGTTGCCGGCGTCGTCGAGGATGATCAGGTCCTCGCCCTTGGAGACGCAGGGGAAGTAGCCGTAGACGACTGCGGCTTCGAGGAGGTTCTCGGTGTGCAGCTTGTCGAGGAGGCCGCGCAGGCGCGGGCGGCCTTCGCTCTCGACGAGTTCCTCGTAGGTGGCTCCGCCGGCGCGGGCCTGCTTGAGGCCCCACTGGCCCTTGAAGAGGGCGCCTTCGTCGAGCCAGGAGGCGTAGTCCTTGAGCGGGATGCCCTTGACGACGCGGGTGCCCCAGAACGGCGGGGTGGGCACGGGGTTGTCGGTGGAGGTGTCGGAGCGGCCGCCGGGCTCTTCGGTCTCCTCGACGAGGGCCGCACCCGCGGCGCCAGCCGCTGATGTTCCCGTGCGCTTGGCGACGCGGCGCTGCTTGAGTTCGGGGAGGCTGGCGCCGGGGACGCCGCGCTTGACGGCGATGAGGGCGTCCATCAGGCGCAGGCCCTCGAAGGCGTCGCGGGCGTAGCGGACTTCGCCCTCGTAGATCTCGTGGAGGTCCTGTTCGACGTAGGCGCGGGTGAGGGCGGCGCCGCCGAGGATGACCGGGAAGTCGGCGGCCAGCTTGCGCTGGTTGAGCTCCTCCAGGTTCTCCTTCATGATCACCGTGGACTTGACCAGCAGGCCGGACATGCCGATGACGTCGGCCTTGTGTTCCTGTGCGGCTTCGAGGATCGCGGAGACCGGCTGCTTGATGCCGATGTTGACGACGGTGTAGCCGTTGTTGGTCAGGATGATGTCGACGAGGTTCTTGCCGATGTCGTGGACGTCGCCGCGGACGGTGGCCAGGACGATGGTGCCCTTGCCCTCGTCGTCGGTCTTCTCCATGTGGGGTTCCAGGTGGGCCACCGCGGTCTTCATGACCTCGGCGGACTGGAGCACGAAGGGGAGCTGCATCTGGCCGGAGCCGAAGAGTTCGCCGACGACCTTCATGCCCTCCAGGAGGGTGTCGTTGACGATGTCCAGGGCGGGGCGGGTCTGGAGGGCCTCGTCGAGGTCGGCGTCCAGGCCGTTCTTCTCGCCGTCGATGATGCGGCGCTGCAGGCGCTCGTCGAGCGGCAGGGCGAGGAGCTCCTCGGCGCGGCCGGCCTTCATCGACTTGGTGTTGACGCCTTCGAAGAGGGCCATCAGCTTCTGCAGGGGGTCGTAGCCCTCCGCGCGCCGGTCGTAGATCAGGTCGAGGGCGGTGGTGACCTGCTCGTCGTCGAACCGGGCGATCGGCAGGATCTTGGACGCGTGGACGATCGCGGAGTCCAGGCCGGCCTTGACGCACTCGTCGAGGAAGACGGAGTTCAGCAGGACGCGGGCGGCCGGGTTGAGGCCGAAGGAGATGTTGGAGAGGCCGAGCGTGGTCTGGACGTCGGGGTGGCGGCGCTTGAGCTCGCGGATCGACTCGATCGTGGCGATGCCGTCCTTGCGGGACTCTTCCTGGCCGGTGCAGATGGTGAAGGTCAGGGTGTCGATGAGGATGTCCGACTCGAGGATCCCCCAGTTCCCGGTGAGGTCCTCGATGAGGCGCTCGGCGATGGCGACCTTGTGCTCGACGGTGCGGGCCTGGCCCTCCTCGTCGATGGTCAGCGCGATGAGCGCGGCGCCGTGTTCGCGGGCGAGGCGGGTGACCTTCGCGAAGCGGGACTCGGGGCCGTCGCCGTCCTCGTAGTTCACGGAGTTGATGACGGCGCGGCCGCCGAGCTTCTCCAGGCCGGCCTGGAGGACGGGGACCTCGGTGGAGTCCAGGACGATGGGCAGGGTGGAGGCGGTCGCGAAGCGTCCGGCGAGCTCCCGCATGTCGGCGACGCCGTCGCGGCCGACGTAGTCGACGCACAGGTCGAGCATGTGGGCGCCTTCGCGGATCTGGTCGCGGACCATCTCCACGCAGTCGTCCCAGCGGGCTTCGAGCATGGCGTCGCGGAACTTCTTCGACCCGTTCGCGTTCGTGCGCTCGCCGATCGCCATGTACGAGATGTCCTGGCGGAACGGGACGGTCTGGTAGAGCGAGGACGCGCCGGGCTCGGGGCGCGGGTCGCGGACGGCCGGGTTCAGGCCGCGGACCCGCTCCACGACCTGGCGCAGGTGCTCGGGGGTGGTGCCGCAGCAGCCGCCGACGAGGGAGAGGCCGTACTCGCGGACGAAGGTCTCCTGGGCGTCGGCGAGCTCGCTCGCGGACAGCGGGTAGTGGGCACCGTTCTTGCCGAGGACCGGCAGGCCCGCGTTGGGCATGCAGGAGAGCGGGATGCGGGAGTTGCGCGCGAGGTAGCGCAGGTGCTCGCTCATCTCGGCGGGGCCGGTGGCGCAGTTCAGGCCGATCATGTCGATGCCCAGGGGCTCCAGCGCGGTGAGCGCGGCGCCGATCTCCGAGCCCAGCAGCATCGTGCCGGTGGTCTCCACGGTCACGGAGCAGATCAGCGGGATGGAGACGCCGAGGGCCTCCATGGCGCGGCGGGCGCCGACGATGGAGGACTTGGTCTGCAGGAGGTCCTGGGTGGTTTCCACGAGGAGCGCGTCGGCGCCGCCGGTGATCAGGCCCTCGGCGTTGATCTGGTAGGCGTCGCGGATGGTGCCGTAGTCGATGTGGCCCAGGGTGGGCAGCTTGGTGCCGGGGCCCATCGAGCCGAGGACCCAGCGCTGCTGTCCGGTGGAGGCGGTGAACTCGTCGGCGATCTCGCGGGCGATCCGGGCGCCGGCGACCGACAGCTCGTGGTTGCGGTCGGCGATGTCGTACTCGGCGAGGGCGGCGTAGTTGGTGCCGAAGGTGTTGGTCTCGACGCAGTCGACGCCGGCCTCGAAGTACTCGCGGTGCACGTTGGCCACGATGTCGGGGCGGGTGACGTTGAGGACCTCGTTGCAGCCTTCGAGCTGTTCGAAGTCGTCCAGGGTGGGGTCCTGGGCCTGGAGCATGGTTCCCATGGCTCCGTCGGCGACGACCACGCGGGTCGCCAGTGCCCGGCGGAGGGCATCGGCCCGGGTCTGGGTGTCAGCGGGCGGGTTCGGCAACGAGGCCATGGTTGAGCTCCCTGGGATGCGACGGCTGTCGGCTTTGCACCCCCTCTGTGTCAAGGGTGCACGCGGCCAGGGTAACGGTGGACACCCGGCCCCGGTGAGGGCGTCCCACGTGGCGGACTGCATTCTGTGCCCGGGGGATGGTGGCGGCTTTCGGCCGGGCCCTCCTGGATGACGCGCTGGACGACTCGGCCCCGGAGTGTCGTCCTCGTCATGCACGAAGTCGACATCGACCGATACTGTTCAGCATTGTCGAACTACGTCAGCAGGAGGCTGCGCGATGGCACGGAACATCCAGTCGCTCGAACGAGCCGCTGCGATGCTGCGGCTCCTGGCGGGCGGCGAGCGCCGGCTGGGGCTCTCGGACGTGGCCTCTTCCCTGGGCCTGGCCAAGGGCACGGCCCACGGGATCCTGCGCACGCTGCAGGCCGAGGGCTTCGTGGAGCAGGACCCGGCCTCGGGCCGCTACCAGCTCGGTGCGGAGCTGCTGCGCCTGGGCAACAGCTATCTGGACGTCCACGAGCTGCGGGCGCGCGCTCTGGTGTGGACGGACGATCTGGCCCGCGCGAGCGGGGAGAGCGTGTACGTGGGGGTGCTGCACAAGAGCGGGGTGCTGATCATGCACCACGTGTTCCGGCCCGACGACAGCCGTCAGGTGCTGGAGGTGGGGGCCATGCAGCCGCTGCACTCCACGGCCCTGGGCAAGGTCCTGTCGGCGTACGACCCGGTGGCGCACACGCAGGCCCACGAGGTGGAGCGGGAGGCGTTCACCCCCCGCACCGTCACCGACGGCACCGCCTTCGAGGGCATCTTGGAGCTGACCCGGGCGCGCGGCTGGGCCAGTGACGTCGAGGAGACGTGGGACGGGCTCGCCTCGGTGGCGGCCCCCATCCACGACCGGCGCAGGATGCCGGTCGGCGCGGTCGCCGTCGCGGGCGCCGTGGAGCGGGTGTGCGGGGAGTCCGGGGAGCCCCTGCCGTCCCTCGTGGCGTCCGTACGGGACTGCGCGCGGGCGGTTTCGCGCGATCTCGGGGCGGGCCGGTTCTGACCTTGGCCTGAGGCCCATCACTCTGCCCTGACCACCCAAGAGCCACGTCAAAGTGGCAT
Source organism: Streptomyces sp. GL_148 (assembly GCF_057834205.1). NCBI lineage: Bacteria > Bacillati > Actinomycetota > Actinomycetes > Kitasatosporales > Streptomycetaceae > Streptomyces > Streptomyces sp. GL_148. The sequence goes on from NZ_CM174396.1 coordinate 1,721,748, forward strand.
TTGGGTGGTTTTTGGCGTTTGATGATCACTTATTGGCGCGATTCGTTCGATCACACCGACCGGTAACGATCCGGCTCATTGGCCTGGTCAACCCTTGACGCCCGCTTCACCTGGGCGGAAAACTGCCGTTCATCGGTCGGCATTGCCGAACACCTACCGGCAATACGCGTTAGGGTGTGGCAAGGCCAAGGACCGGTGCAGCACTCACCGAGTGCGTGGACCGCCGGAGGGACCCGGCGGCCACCACCCCTGAACGACAAAGGAGTCGCGGGTGTCCAGCTCCGACATCTTCATCGGCGAGACCATCGGTACCGCCCTGCTCACCCTGCTCGGCGGCGGCGTGTGCGCCGCGCTGACACTCAAGAGCTCCAAGGCCCGCGGCGCCGGCTGGCTCGCGATCACCTTCGGCTGGGGTTTCGCCGTCCTGATCGCCGCCTACGTCTCCGCGCCGCTCTCCGGTGCGCACCTCAACCCGGCCGTCACCGTCGGCATCGCGATCAAGGACGGCGCCTGGGGCGACGTCCCGGTCTACGTCGCCGGCCAGCTGCTCGGCGCCATGATCGGCTCGGTCCTGATGTGGCTCGCCTACTACGGCCAGTTCCGGGCGCACCTGTCCGACCCGGAGCACATCCGTGACGCCAAGCTCGGCCCCGAGGACCCGCACCCGCACGACGTGGCCGGCCCGGTGCTCGGGATCTTCTCCACGGGCCCCGAGATCCGCAACGTCGTCCAGAACCTGACGACCGAGATCATCGGCACCGCCGTCCTGGTCCTGGCCATCCTGACCCAGGGCCTCCAGGACGACGGCAAGGGCCTCGGCGTCATCGGCGTCCTGATCACCTCGTTCGTCGTCGTCGGCATCGGCCTCTCGCTGGGCGGCCCCACCGGCTACGCCATCAACCCGGTCCGCGACCTCGGCCCGCGCATCGTCCACTCCCTGCTGCCGCTGCCCAACAAGGGCGGCTCGGACTGGAGCTACTCCTGGATCCCGGTCCTCGGCCCCCTCGCGGGTGCCGCGCTCGCCGGCGGTCTGTACAACATCGCGTTCGCCTGATCAGCAATCGGCACCACGGCACCATCCGCACCGCCATTCTGATTCCGCCTACTTCGACACCTGCCAGGAGCAGCCACCATGACCACCAGCACCGGCCCCTTCATCGCCGCGATCGACCAGGGCACCACCTCCTCCCGCTGCATCGTCTTCGACCGTGACGGGCGCATCGTCGCCGTCGACCAGAAGGAGCACGAGCAGATCTTCCCGAAGCCGGGCTGGGTCGAGCACGACGCCGCCGAGATCTGGACCAACGTCCAGGAGGTCGTCGCCGGGGCCATGGCCAAGGCCGCCCAAGGCATTCCGGGCTTCACCTCCGCCGACGTCAAGGCCGTCGGCATCACCAACCAGCGCGAGACCACCCTGCTGTGGGACCGCCACACCGGCGAGCCGGTCCACAACGCGCTGGTCTGGCAGGACACCCGCACCGACGCCCTGTGCAAGGAGCTCGGCCGCAACGTCGGCCAGGACCGCTTCCGCCGCGAGACCGGCCTGCCGCTGGCGAGCTACTTCGCCGGCCCCAAGGTGCGCTGGCTGCTCGACAACGTCGAGGGCCTGCGCGAGCGCGCCGCGGCCGGGGACATCCTCTTCGGCACCATGGACTCCTGGGTCATCTGGAACCTCACCGGCGGCGCCCAGGGCGGTGTGCACGTCACCGACGTCACCAACGCCTCGCGCACCATGCTGATGAACCTGCACACCCTGGCCTGGGACGAGAAGATCGCCGAGTCCATGGACGTGCCCCTCAACGTCCTCCCGGAGATCAAGTCCTCCGCCGAGGTCTACGGCCACGTCAAGGAGGGCGTCCTCGCGGGCGTCCCGGTCGCCTCGGCGCTCGGCGACCAGCAGGCCGCGCTGTTCGGCCAGACCTGTTTCGCCGAGGGCGAGGCGAAGTCCACGTACGGCACCGGAACGTTCATGCTGATGAACACCGGCGACAAGATCATCAACTCTTACAGCGGCCTGCTGACCACCGTCGGCTACCAGATCGGCGACCAGCAGCCGGTCTACGCGCTGGAAGGCTCCATCGCCGTCACCGGCTCGCTCGTCCAGTGGATGCGCGACCAGATGGGCATGATCAAGACCGCGGCCGAGATCGAGACCCTGGCCTCGTCCGTCGAGGACAACGGCGGCGCGTACTTCGTGCCCGCCTTCTCCGGCCTGTTCGCCCCGTACTGGCGCTCCGACGCCCGCGGTGTGATCGCCGGCCTCACCCGGTACGTCACCAAGGCGCACATCGCCCGTGCCGTCCTGGAGGCCACCGCCTGGCAGACCCGCGAGATCACCGACGCCATGACCAAGGACTCGGGCGTCGAGCTCGCCGCCCTCAAGGTCGACGGCGGCATGACCTCCAACAACCTGCTGATGCAGACCCTCTCCGACTTCGTGGACGCCCCCGTGGTGCGCCCGATGGTCGCCGAGACCACCTGCCTCGGCGCCGCCTACGCCGCCGGCCTGGCCGTCGGCTTCTGGCCCGACACCGACGCCCTGCGCGCCAACTGGCGCCGCGCGGCGGAGTGGACCCCGCGGATGCCCGCCGAGCAGCGGGAGCGCGAGTACAAGAGCTGGCTCAAGGCCGTGGAGCGGTCCATGGGCTGGGTCGACGACGAAGACGCCAGCTGACCGCACAGCGGCGCAATCGACGAGCAAGTAGGAGTCAACGGACATGAGCACCCTGCAGAGCGTTCCCACCCTGGGTACGCACCCGACCGCCGGTTCGAACGCGAGCCGCGCCGAGACCCGTGAGCAGCTGGCGAAGGCCACGTACGACCTGCTGGTCATCGGCGGTGGGATCCTGGGCACCTCGGTGGCCTGGCACGCCGCGCAGTCGGGTCTGCGGGTCGCCATGGTGGACGCCGGCGACTTCGCCGGCGCCACCTCCTCGGCCTCCTCCAAGCTCGTCCACGGCGGCCTGCGCTACCTGCAGACCGGTTCGGTCAAGCTGGTCGCCGAGAACCACCACGAGCGCCGGGTGCTGGCCAAGGACGTGGCCCCGCACCTGGTCAACCCGCTCACCTTCTACCTCCCGGTGTACAAGGGCGGTCCGGTGGGCGCGGCGAAGCTGGGCGCGGGCGTGTTCGCGTACTCGGCGCTCTCCGGTTTCGGCGACGGCATGGGCAAGATCATTTCTCCGGCCCGTGCCGCCGCCGACAACCCGGGTCTGAAGACGGACAACCTCAAGGCCGTCGCGGTCTACTACGACCACCAGATGAACGATTCGCGCGTCGCCGTCATGACGGTCCGCGCGGCCGTCGAGTCGGGTGCGGTCGTCCTGAACCACGCCGAGGTCACCGGTCTGCGCATGACGCGCGGCCGGGTCTCGGGCGCCGAGCTCAAGGACCGCCTGGACGGCACCGAGTTCGGTGTGGACGCCCGCGTCGTGCTGAACGCCACCGGCCCGTGGGTGGACCACCTGCGGCGCATGGAGGACAAGCACTCCATGCCGTCGATCCGCCTTTCCAAGGGCGCGCACATCGTGATGAAGCGCAAGTCGCCGTGGAAGGCCGCCATGGCCACCCCGATCGACAAGTACCGCATCACCTTCGCCCTGCCGTGGGAGGACCAGCTCCTGCTGGGCACCACCGACGAGGTGTACGAGGGCGACCCGGCGGACGTGCGGGCCACCGAGGGCGACATCCAGCAGATCCTGGACGAGGCGGCCTTCTCGGTGAAGGACGCCGATCTGGACCGCTCGCTGATGACGTACGCCTTCGCGGGCCTGCGCGTGCTGCCCGGCGGCCCGGGCGGGGTGGAGAAGGCCAAGCGCGAGACGGTCGTCTCCGAGGGCGCGGGCGGCATGCTGTCGGTGGCCGGCGGCAAGTGGACCACGTACCGGCACATCGGCCGCGTGGTCATGAACAAGCTGGCCAAGCTTCCTGGCAGCCCGCTGACCGAGGACATGGAGCCGGTGAAGTCCCTCGTACGACGGATCGCGCTGCCCGGTGTCGCCAACCCGAACGCGGTGGCGCACCGGCTGCTCGTGGACCGCGAGCCGGGCTCCCGGATGGACCCGCTGACCGCGCGGCACCTGGCCTCGCACTACGGCTCGCTGGCCTTCGACATCGCGCGGCTCGCCAACGAGGACCCGGCGCTGGCCGAGCGCATCCACCCGGACGGTCCGGAGATCTGGGCGCAGGTCGCCTACGCCCGCGACAACGAGTGGGCCGAGACGGCCGACGACGTGCTGCGCCGCCGTACGACGGTGACGGTCCGCGGTCTGGACACCGCCGAAGTGCGCGGCCGGGTCGAGGAGATGCTGGCCGACAAGGCATAAGCGGTGGCGTGAACGGGCAGAGGGGCGGTTCCAGGGGGAACCGCCCCTCTGTCGTGGGCTGTGGCCGGTGCCTCATCAAGGCTTAGGCTGACCCACGTACACAAGGGAACTTCGGAAGGAGACCTGGGTGATCGAGCTTGAGGGCGTGCCCGAGCTGATCGACCCGGTCATGGTGGCCGCGTTCGAGGGCTGGAACGACGCGGGTGACGCGGCCTCCGGTGCGGTCGCACACCTGGACCGGGAGTGGAAGGGCGAGGTCTTCGCGGCTCTGGACGCCGAGGACTACTACGACTTCCAGGTCAACCGGCCGACGGTGTGGCTGGACAACGGGGTACGGAAGATCACGTGGCCGACGACCCGGTTGTCGGTGGTCCGGATCGGCGGGACCAAACCGCGCGACCTGGTGCTGGTGCGGGGCATCGAACCGTCCATGCGGTGGCGTTCGTTCTGCAACGAGATCCTGGGCTTCGCCCACGAGCTCGGCGTGGAGATGGTCGTCATCCTGGGGGCGCTGCTGGGCGACACCCCGCACACCCGCCCGGTGCCGGTCAGCGGGGTGACCTCGGACGCGGATCTGGCGCGGACGATGGACCTGGAGGAGACCAAGTACGAGGGCCCGACCGGGATCGTGGGCATCCTCCAGGAGGCCTGCACCCATGCCGGGGTGCCGGCAGTGTCCCTGTGGGCGGCGGTGCCGCACTACGTGTCCCAGCCGCCGAACCCGAAGGCGACCCTCGCGCTGCTCAACCGGCTGGAGGATCTGATCGACATCCGGATCCCGCTGGGCGAACTCCCCGAGGACGCGCGGGCGTGGCAGCTGGGCGTGGACCAACTGGCCGCCGAGGACAGCGAGGTGGCGGAGTACGTCCAGACGCTGGAGGAGGCGCGGGACACCGCGGATCTGCCGGAGGCTTCGGGCGATGCCATTGCCCGGGAGTTCGAGCGGTACCTGCGGCGGCGGGATCCTTCCGCGGGTGCGGAGCCGGGTGACGGGTCCTATTTGCGGGACACGTCCAGTGGGCTGACGCGGCCCCCTAAGCGGAAGCCGGATCCGTCCGGTTCCGAGGAGCCCCCGGCCTCTCCGGCGGCCTCGCCGGACGAGGACGAGACGCCTCCGGAGGCGTAGCCCGGTGCTGGGGCGGGGAGATTTCTCCCCGCCCCGCCCTTTCGCCGTTTCCCGGGGCTCCGCCCCGGACCCCGCTCCTCAAACGCCGGCGGGGCTGGAATTGCCTGACGGCAATCCAGCCCCGCCGGGCAAAATCCAGCCTCGCCGGCGTTTTAGGCGCGGGGGTCCGGGGGCAGCGCCCCCGGAAACGGCGCCGCAGGTTGCTTACAGGGCTACGCCCAGGAGCGCGTCGACCGTGCGGGACACGAGACCCGGCGCCGACTCGTCGTCGCCGTCGGAGACGAGCTGACGATCGACCCAGCGGTCCACGGCCGCCAGTGCCGCAGGGGCGTTGAGGTCGTTGGAGAGGGCCTCGCGGACCTCCTCGACCAGGGCATCCGCCGCGATGCCGTCCGGGCGGGAGACGGCCGCGCGCCAGCGCTCCAGGCGGGCCACCGCCTCCGCGAGGACCGCGTCGGTCCACTCCCAGTCCGCGCGGTAGTGGTGCGAGAGCAGGGCCAGGCGGATCGCCGCCGGGTCCACTCCGGCCCGCCGCAGGGCCGATACGAAGACCAGGTTGCCCTTGGACTTCGACATCTTCTCGCCGTGCAGCGCGACCATCCCGGCGTGTACGTACGCCTTGGCCATCGGGAACTCGCCCGTCAGCACCTGGGCGTGCGAGGCGCCCATCTCGTGGTGCGGGAAGGCCAGGTCGGAGCCGCCGCCCTGGATGTCGAAGGTCATCCCCAGGTGGTCCAGGGCGATGGCCACGCATTCGATGTGCCAGCCGGGCCGGCCGCGGCCCAGCGAGCCGCCGTCCCAGCTCGGCTCGCCCGGGCGGGCCGCCATCCACAGCATCGGGTCGAGCGGGTTCTTCTTGCCCGCCCGGTCCGGGTCGCCGCCCCGCTCGGCCGACAGCAGCCGCATCGCCTCGGCGTCCAGGTTGGACACCTTGCCGAAGTTCGGGTCGGACTCCACCGAGAAGTAGACGTCGCCGTCCAGCTCGTAGGCGGCGCCCGCGTCCCGCAGCCGCTCGACCAGCGGCACGATGCCGGGTATGGCCTCGACGGCGCCGATGTAGTGCTGCGGCGGCAGCATCCGCAGGGCGGTCATGTCCTCGCGGAAGAGAGCGGTCTCGCTTTCGGCGAGCTCGGTCCAGTCCTTGTTGTCACGCAGGGCACGCTCCAGCAGTGGATCGTCGACGTCCGTGACGTTCTGGACGTAGATGACCTGCCGCTTGGTGTCGAGCCACACGCGCTGCACGAGGTCGAACGCGTTGTAGGTCGCCGCGTGACCGATGTGCGTCGCGTCGTACGGGGTGATCCCGCAGACGTAGATACGGGCGACGGGACCGGGGGCGAGGGTGATCGTCCCTTGGGTCGCGGTGTCGTGGATCTGGAGGTCGCGGCCCTTGCCAGGCAGGGCGGGGACCTCAGAAGCGGGCCAGGCATGCATGACTCGAGACTAACCGGACGGGTGTTCCTCAAACGAACCGGACCTGCACTGTTGTCCGGATCGGCACTCTTGCGCCATGGCCGGATCTATGCGTTGCGTTCCGCTGCGGCCCTCGGCGAGGTCAGACCGGCGGCCACGGGATCGCCGGCCACTGGCCCGAGGGCTGGGGATGCCTCCCGGTGCGCAGCAGCAGGGCCACGCGGGCCCGTACGGCGGCCAGCTCGGCGGTGGTGAGCAGTTCGGCCAGTCGGGTGGCCAGGGGCTGTCCGGTGGCCAGGCCGGCCTCCAGGGCGGTCAGCACGGACCCGGCTTCCTCCGTCAGCGGCTCCCCCGCCCAGCCCCACAGCAGGGTGCGCAGTTTGTCCTCGGTGTGGAAGGTCACTCCGTGGTCGATGCCGTAGAGCCGTCCGTCGGGGGCGGGCAGCAGGTGGCCGCCCTTGCGGTCGCCGTTGTTGATCACCGCGTCGAGGACGGACATCCGGCGCAGCCGTTCGTCGTCGGCGTGCACGAGGAGCGCGGTGCGGCCCTCGCCGACCTCGGCGAAGGCGACGGGTTTCCAGCCCTCCCCCGCCTCCTCGCCGTCCACGAGCGCGAGCAGTTCCGCTTCCGGGGACTCCCCCGTCTCGATCCACTGCTGGACCATGCCCTCGCCGTACGGTCCGTCGCGCAGCACGGTCGGGGGCACCAGCCCCCAGCCGGTGGCCTCGGAGACCAGGTACGCGGCGACCTCCCGCTGGGCGAGGTTCCCGTCGGGGAAGTCCCACAGCGGGCGCTCGCCCTTGACCGGTTTGTACACGCAGTCGGTGCTCGCGCCCCCGTGCGTGACACGGCACAGCAGGACGGCGTTGGACGCCTCCCGGATCCGGCCGACGACGGTGAGTTCCCCGTGGGCCAGCAGCTCCTCCAGCTCCCCCGTGGCGTTCACGCCTGGCGCCGGTAGCCGTTCTGGCGCGGGCAGACGTGCCCTTCGGGGTCCAGCGGGAGGCTGCACAGCGGGCAGGGCGGCCGGCCCGCGTTGACCACGTCCAGGGCCCGCTTGGTGAAGGCCCGGGCCTGGGCGCCTGTGAGGCGGACGCGCAGCATCGGCGGCCCGTTCTCCTCGTCCTGGAGCAGCCGCTCCTCCGCCTCGGCGAGGTCCTCCTCCGAGTCGGCGTCGAGCTCCACCAGGGCCTGCGCCTCGACGATCATGCGCTGGTCCTCGCCGTCCCAGGCCAGGGCCATGGTGCCGACGCGGAACTCCTCCTCGACGGGGACGTCCAGGGGTGCGGTGTCGGTCGCTTCGGCGGGGGCCACGGCCGGGACGGGGGCATTGCCCCCGGTGCGCCGTACGACCTCGTCCAGCAGTTCTTCCATCCGCTCCGCCAGCGCCGCCACCTGGGTCTTCTCCAGGGAGACGGAGGTGACGCGGGGGCCGGTGGAGGCCTGCAGGAAGAACGTACGGCGTCCAGGCAGGCCGACCGTGCCGGCCACGAAACGGTCCGGTGGGTCGTAGAGGAACACCTGACGGGGCACGTCCAGTCTCCAAGCGTCCGGGGGTGCCCCCAGACGGAGTCTGGGGGAGGCAGGGGCAGGGCTGCGCCCATGGGTTGGCCCGTCCACCCTACTGCGCCGTTCGATCACACCGCGCCCGCACCACCTCCTACGACGGCCTCGCCGCCCGCTTCCGCGGCGTCCTGGGCCGTCGCCGCGTCCGGGGAGGCGCTTTCGCGGGGCGCGAAGGAGGCGAAGTCGCCGGTGTCGCCGAGCCGGAGGAGGAAGGGCCGGGTCGGCGTGTAGCGGATGGCGGTGACGGAGCAGGGGTCGACGTGGATCCGCTGGAAGAGGTCCAGGTGCATGCCGAGGGCGTCCGCGACAAGGGACTTGATGATGTCGCCGTGCGAGCACATCAGGAACACGGCGTCCGTGCCGTGTTCCTCCTCGATCCGCGCGTTCCAGTCGCGGACGGCGTCCACGGCGCGGGCCTGCATGGCCCGCATGGACTCGCCGCCGGGGAAGGCGGCGGCCGAGGGGTGCTGCTGGACGATGCGCATCAGCGGTTCTTCGGACAATTCGGAGAGTTTGCGGCCCGACCAGTCGCCGTAGTGGCACTCGCCGATCCGCTCGTCGGTGTGGAGCGCGAGACCGGGCCGGGCCGCCAGGAGCGGGGCCAGGGTCTCGGCGCACCGCTCCAGCGGGCTGGTGACGGCGGCGGCGAGGGGCACGGCGGCGAGCCGCCCGGGCAGCGCGGCGGCCTGTGCGGCTCCGTGCTCGTCGAGGGTCACCCCCGGGGTCCATCCGGCGAGCAGCCCTGCGGTGTTGGCGGTGGACCGCCCGTGTCGTACGAGGATCAGCGTGGCCATGGCAGAAGGGTAAGCGGTGACGCCGGCGTGCGGTCGGGGCCCGGGCAGGGAACAATGCGCGAGTGATTGTGGACTGCGCCATGTACCGCGAAGGCCGCCGCTCCGAGGCGCCCGACGACTTCTCCGATGCCCTCGACGAGGCGCGGGCCACCGGCGACGCCTTCCTCTGGGTGGGCATGTACGAGCCGACGGAGAAGGAGTTCGAGCACGTCAGCCAGGAGTTCGGGCTGCACCCGCTGGCGGTGGAGGACGCGCTGACCGCGCACCAGCGGCCGAAGATGGAGGTCTACGACGATTCGCTGTTCGTGGTCCTCAAGCCGGTGATGTACGACGATGCCTCGGACACGGTGAGCACGGGCGAGCTGATGGTGTTCATCGGCGACTCCTTCGTCGTCACGGTCCGGCACGGCGAAGGGGCCGCGCTGGCCGCCGTGCGCCACCGTCTGGAGCAGGATCCCGAGGTGCTGGGGCACGGCCCGACGGCGGTGCTGTACGCGGTCTCGGACGCGGTGGTGGACCACTACATCGAGGTGGCCGCCGAGCTCCAGGCGGATCTGGAGGAGCTGGAGGCGGAGGTGTTCTCGCCGAATCCCGCGGACAGCAAGAACACCGCCGCCCGGATCTACGGGTTCAAGCGGCAGGTCCTGGAGTTCCGCCGGGCCACGAGTCCGCTGCTGCAGCCGATGGACCGGCTCGCCTTCGGGAACGTGCCCTTCGTGCACGAGCGCGCCCAGCCGTTCTTCCGCGACGTCGCCGACCACCTGACGAAGGCGAACGAGTACATCGAGGGCCTGGACCGGCTGCTGTCGGACGCGCTGGCCGCGCACCTGGCGCAGATGGGCGTCCGGCAGAACGACGACATGCGCAAGATCTCCGCCTGGGCGGCCATGGCGGCGGTCCCGACGATGGTGGCGGGGATCTACGGGATGAACTTCGAGCACATGCCGGAGCTCAAGCACCGCTGGGGCTATCCGATGGTGCTGCTGGTGATGGCGGTCATCTGCGTGGGCCTGCACCGGATGTTCAAGCGCCGCGGCTGGCTCTAGGCCGTGACCGGGGGGCCGGTCGGGCGGGCCGGCCGGCGGATGGCTCGCCCGGCCCCGGGCTCAGGCGAATTCGGGCGTCGGGGCGCCGCCGAGGGCATCGCGCCGCTCCGGCATGCGCAGGTCGATCATCCGGTGCCAGCCGCTGAACCGCTCGTACGCGTACATCCCGCGGATCCCGGCGGCGAGCGCGGCCGCCTTCGGGGCGGGCCAGCGCAGCAGCCGGCCCATGTGGTCCATGACGGCGAGGCTGACGTCGCGGTAGACGGCGATCTCGGCGAGGGCGCTCTCGCGCAGGACCCGGTGGATGACCGGCCCGTAGCCCTCGCGGGCGAGGCGCAGCAACTCCTCGTGGCAGTAGGAGAGGTGGTTGTCCTCGTCGTGGCTGATCATGCGGATGGCCCTGCCGACCTCGGGGTGGTCGCCGAAGTACGTGACCAGCATGACCATCTGGTCGGCGGCGCGCTGTTCGGTGACCCGGCTGTGCGCCAGGTAGACGACGATGTCGCGCTCGGTCAGGGGTTCGTCGCGGCGGAGCTTGTCGTGCGCGAGGCCGATGCCGCGCCGCTCCAGCAGCATCGTGTAGTCGGTCTCGGGCGGGACCGGGACCGGCGGCAGGCCGCGCTTGCGCAGCAGGGCGTTGAAGATCCGGCCGTGTTTGTCCTCGTCGGCGCCGTGCCGGGTGATCTTGGGCGCGAGGTCGCGCATGCCGTCGGGGACCAGGGCCGCGATCCGGGCGTTCTCCCAGCCGCCCTGGGACTCCCCGCTGGCGGCGATGGAGCAGAACAGCTGGAAGGAGTCGTCATTCTCGACGATCTCCTGGAACAGGCTGCGGGCAGAGAGCATGCACCGAGTCAAACTCCGCGCGCCCGGGCGGGCAACCCGCGGGGCGCGCTACTCGTCCGAATGAACGAAGTCCCGAGATGGCCCGCGCCGCGTAACCCGCGGGCCGCCCGGCGCGTTGTTGGCTGTGTCGGCCGTGGCGGGGAAGACCCCCCGAGCCCCCACCACGGCCGCAGACCACGCCTTTTCCACGCCGCCCTCGCACTGCTCCGCAGGCTTCGGGCGGCTGCGCCGGACTCCGTCCGGCGGCGGCTCAGGCCAGGCCGGCCAGCTCCATGGCCTCGGTGCCGGCCCGCAGGGCGGCGATCCGCTCGTCGAGGGTGAAGCCGGCGGGGGCGAGCGTGAGGGTGGTGACCCCGGCCTCCGCGTAGGCCCGCATCCCGTCGGCGATGCGCTCGACGGAGCCGAGCAGGGTGGTGGAGTCGATCAGCGAGTGCGGGACCGCGGCGGCCGCGCCCTGCTTGTCGCCCGCCAGGTACTTGTCCTGGATCTCGGCGGCTTCCTTCTCGTAGCCCATGCGCTGGGCCAGCTGGTTGTAGAAGTTCTGCTTGCGGCTGCCCATGCCGCCCACGTACAGGGCGGTGTACGGGCGGAACATGTCCGCGAGCCCGGCCACGTCCTCGCCGAGGGCCAGCGGCACGGTCGGGCAGACGTCGAAGCCGTCCATCGTCAGCCCGGCCTTCTCGCGGCCCGCCCGGATGTGGGTGAGGGCGGTGGCCTCCAGGTGCTCGGCGGCCGGGAAGATCAGCAGGGCGCCGTCGGCGATCTCGCCGGTCTGCTCCAGGTTCTTCGGCCCGATCGCGGCGATGTAGAGCGGGATGTGCTCGCGCTCGGGGTGCACGGTCAGCTTGAGCGGCTTGCCCGGCCCCCCGGGCAGCGGCAGCGTCCAGTGCTCGCCCTCGTAGGACAGCCGCTCGCGGGTCATCGCCTTGCGGACGATCTCCACGTACTCGCGGGTCCGCGCGAGCGGCTTGTCGAACTTCACCCCGTACCAGCCCTCGGAGACCTGGGGGCCGGAGACGCCGAGCCCGAGCCGGAAGCGGCCCTTGGTGAGGGAGTCGAGGGTGGCGGCGGTCATGGCCGTCATGGCGGGCTGGCGGGCCGGGATCTGGAGGATCGCGGACCCGACGTCGATGCGCTCGGTCTGGGCGGCGACCCAGGCGAGCACGGTCGGCGCGTCGGAGCCGTAGGCCTCCGCGGCCCAGCAGACGTCGTAGCCGAGGCGGTCGGCCTCCTGCGCGACGGCCAGGTTGTCGGCGTCCATGCCAGCGCCCCAGTAGCCGAGATTGATGCCGAGCCGCATGTGTGGTCCCCTTGCCTGTTTACCGATCAGTAACGTGGGTCTGCGGGGACTGTAGCGCGCCCGGGTGCCCCGCGTCAGCGCCGCAGTAGTCTCAGCCCTCATGGAGCAGAGGCATCTCGGCCGCACCGGACTGCGCGTCTCCCGGATCGGTCTCGGCACACTGACCTGGGGCCGGTCGGCGGACGGACCGGACGAGGCGGAAGCAGCCGCGCAGTTGAAGACGTTCTGGAACGCGGGCGGCACGCTCGTGGACACGGCCGACGTGTACGGGGGCGGGGAAGCGGAGTACCTCCTCGGGCAGTTGATCGGTTCCGTCGTCCCGCGGCGCGATCTGGTGATCGCGACGAAGGCGGGCGGGGTCGCGGACCCGGACCGCCGCTTCGACGCCTCGCGCGGCCACCTCCTCGCCGCACTGGACGACTCCCTGTCCCGCCTGGACACGGACTACGTCGACCTCTGGCAGGTGCACGCCTTCGACCCCTGGACCCCGCTGGAGGAGACCCTCCAGGCGCTGGACATCGCGGTGAGCAGCGGCCGGGCGCGGTATGCGGGCGTGTCGAACTTCAGCGGCTGGCAGCTCGCGAAGGCGGCGACCTGGCAGGTCGCGGCGCCGGGGGTACGGACCCGGCTGGCGTCGACACAGATGGAGTACTCACTGCTCCAGCGCGGCGTGGAACGGGAGGTGGTCCCGGCCGCGCTGGATCTGGGGGTCTCCCTCCTCCCCTCCTCCCCGCTGGGCCGGGGCGTCCTGACGGGCAAGTACCGGTCCGGCACCCCGGCGGACTCCCGGGGCGCGTCGGAAACCCTGGCGGCCTTCGTGGACCCGTACCTGGACGAGCCGGCGAGCCGGATCGTGGACGCGGTGGCGACGGCCGCGCACGGCCTGGCGGTGACCCCGCTCCAAGTGGCCCTGGCCTGGGTCCGGGACCGCCCCGGGGTGGCCGCGCCGATCGTCGGCGCGCGCACGTCGGCGCAGCTCGGGGCGGCCCTGTCGGTGGAGGCCCTTAGTCTTCCGGAGGAGATCCGCCAAGCACTGGACGACGTCTCGGCGCCCGTCCACCGCTACCCCGATCACGACTGGAGCACCTTGTGAGCGACACCGCCGACGCCGACGCCGCTGCCGCGGAGGCCCCGGCGCCCGCCGCAGCCACCGCCCCGGAAGCCCCGGCCACCCCCGCCGCGGAACCGGACCCGACCGACCCGGAGACCGCAGACGACGCCCCCGGCGAGGGCGCAGCCGCGGACGCCTCCGACGAGGGCGAGGCCGCGGACCTGGACGGAGACGCGGCCGTCACGGACGGGTCCGGCGAAGCCGCCGACCCGGACGGAGACGCCGCCGCGGACGGAACCGCCGAGGCCAAGCCCCAGCTCAGCGAAGCCGCGGCGGAGCTGGCCGCGCAGAAGATCGAGCGGGAGCGCATCGCCCGCCGCAAGGCGGAGCGCGAAGCCCCCATCGAAGCCGGCGCCAAGCTCAGCGGCACCGCCGCCGACCTGCTGGCCGCCGTACGGGCCGTCGAGGGCGGCGGCAAGCCCCCGGCCCGGTTCGAGGCGCCCCCGGCGCCCCGCCGGCCGGAGCCCGCTCCAGCGCCCGCCCCGGCGCGCACTCCCGCACCCGCCCCCGCGCCGCAGGCGGACGCCCCCTCCCCCGACGCCGTCCAGGCGATCCGTGCCGTCCTGGCCAGGGGCGGAGCCCCCGAGGCCCTCGCCCCGCAGACCGCCGCCGCGCTCGGCGAGGACGCCGCCGAGCAGCTCGCCGAATCCCCCTGGCGGCTGCTGGCCGTCGCCGGGGTCCGCCCGACGCAGGCCGACGGCTTCGCCCGCGCCCTGCTCGGCGCCGAGGCGACCGGTCCCGGGGACGAGCGGCGGGCCGCCGCCCTGGTGGGCTGGCTGCTGGCGCAGGCCGCCGCCAAGGGCCACACCGTGCTGGAGGCCCCCACCCTGGAGTCGGCCCTCGCCCAGTACGGCGTACCGGACCCGGCGGAGGCCCTGGAGGCGGCCGTCGGCGAGGGCACCGCGCTGGCTTTCGAGGAGCCGGTCGGGCCTCCCGTAGCCGAGGACGAGGAGCAGCCCGTACGCATCCTGGTGGGCCTGGAGGGCTCCGCCATGGCCGAGGAGAGCCTCGCCGAGGGCCTGGCCCGGCTCGCCAACACCTTCACGGACCCCGCCGACTGGGACAAGGCCGCCACCGGCACCGGCGCCGAGCTGATCCGCGCCGCCGCCGGGCACGGCCTGGTCACCCACACCGGCGGCGAGGCCGCCCGCGCCGAACCCCGCGCCCTGCTCGCGGCCGCCCGGGAGTTCGGTCTGCGGGTCTGCCTGGCCGCGCACGCCCCGGCCGGGGAGGCAGTCACCGTGGCGGGCCTGCTGGCCGGCGCCGAGGGCCCGGGGCGGGACGCGGACGGGCAGTTCGCGCTGGACCTGCTCATCGTCCTGGACGCCCCGCAGCTGGACGTGGAGACGGCCGCCGCGCTGGTGGAGTCGGTCCCCGACGGGGCCCGCCTGGTGCTGTCCGGCGACCCCGCGGTGCTCGGCTCGGCCGGTCCCGGCCGGGTCTTCGCCGATGTGCTCGCGGCCCGCGCCTGCCCGCAGCTCGTCTCCCGGATCCCGGACCCGGGCCCGATCGGCGAGCTGGTCTCGGGGGTCGGCGTCGGGGAGCTCAACCAGGTCGAGGCCCCCGGCAAGGAGGTCGTCATCGTCCCGGTCCGCGACGCCGGGGAGGCGGTGCACCGCACCGTGCAGCTGGTCGCCGAGTCGGTGCCCCGCGCCTTCGGGATCCCGGCGGACGCCGTCCAGGTGATCACCCCGGGCCACGGCGGCCCGGCGGGCACCCGCGCGCTCAACGCGGCCCTCAAGGAGCGGCTGAACCCGGGCCCCGGCCGGTTCGGCGGCTTCGACCCCGGCGACCGGGTGGTCCACGTGCCCTCCGCCGGGCGGGCGCTGCCGGCCCGCGTGGTGTCGGCCGACGCACAGGGGCTGCACCTGGCCGGAGCCGCGGGCGCGCGGATCGTCGTACCGAAGGAGCGGGTGGAGTCGCAGGTGCGGCACGGCTGGGCCGTGACGGCGCACCAGGCCGTCGGCTCGCGCTGGCCCGCGGCGGTCGTCGTCCTGCCCGGGGACGCGGCTCAGGCCCTGTCGCGGGACTGGGTGTACACGGCGTTCGGCCGGGCCGAGCGGCACCTGTCGGTGGTGCACGGGGTCGACCAGGCGCTGCCGCGCGCGGTCGCGGAAGTACCGGCGAAGCCCCGCACGACCCGGCTGACGGGTCTGCTGCGGGCGCTCGTGGCGTCGGCGGCGGCGGAGCCCCGCTGATGGAACGCACCGCGGCCCCCGTCCCGGGTGGGACGGGGGCCGCGGTGCGTTCCGTACGAGGTGTCGCGCGGGGCGGGGCCGGGCCGGGGTCAGGCCGGGGTCAGACCCCGCTCGGCCGGCTCGCCGTCTTCGGCCGCTTCGCCGCCCTCGGCGTCCTCACCGTCGTCGTCTTCCTCGTCGAAGACCGAGCTGACGTCGAACCGGTGCATCACGTCCTGCGGATCGATGTGCGCGAAGGGCGAGCCGAGCCACTCCCCCGGTTCCGCGATCTCCTCCGCAGCGGCGATCCACAGCGTGGAATCGCCCTCCTCGAGCCCGAAGTCCTTGGCGCGGGAGGCGATTTCGTCCGGCTCGTACTCGCCGAAGAGCACGCCGAGCGCGTCGGCGGTGCCGCCGTCGTGGTCGAGTTCGGCCTCGCGGTCGTGTGCGACGACGCGTTCGGCCTGGGCGAGCAGGCGCGCCGGCTCGACGACGGCGTAGTCGCGGCGGATGAGCACGCTGAAGGCGGCGGGTTCGGCGGGGCCGGTGTACGGGAGCCCGTCCTCGGGAGTGGGGATCTCGAACGGGGTGACCTCGTCGTAGCGGTCGTAGAGGAGCTCGTCGTACTCCTCGGCGGCGGCGGCGAGTTCGTTGAACGCGGCGTATACGTCCGGATCATCGTCCCCGATCCTGCTCTCGACCGCGGCGAGGTGACGGTCGAGCGCGGCCTTGACCGCCTCGGCGGCGGCGCGTACCTCGGCAACAGTGGGCAGAGCGGCATCAGACATAGTGCAGACGCTATCCGTAGAGGGGCTCTCACGGCACAATAGATGCGATGCCGGAATACGAATTTGTCGACTTGTACGTGCCCCGCGGGGTTCCACGTCAGGAAACGACCCGCCTGCTGACAGAACACGCCGAGTACGGGCACTGGGAGCTCGACCGGCTGACCCTGCTTCGGGACGGCAGTCGCCGCGTGCGACTGCGCCGCCGGATCATCCGCCAGGTCCGCGCGACCTGGTGACGCGGGCCCCCGGGGCGGGACCCGCGTCCTGAGGGACCGTCAGGCCGCGCTGCGCGCCCGGCGGTAGAGCACGGCGCCCGCCAGCAGCATGCCCGCGGCCAGGGGCACTCCGGCGGTGAGGACGTCACCGGAGCCCGTGGCGGCGAGTACCCCGGCCGGGGTCGACCCGGCACTGCCACCGGCGCCGCTCCCCTGGGCGGGGTGCGTCACCGGCGTCACCGATCCGGTGCCGGGCCCCGTACCGGTACCCGCGCCGGGTCCGGCGGGAGTCCCGGGCTGCTGCTGCCCGGCACCCGGACCGCCGGGAGCGCCGTGGCCGCCGGGACCACCGGGGTTGCCATCACCGCCGGGACCGCCCGGGTTCCCGTGGCCGCCCGGACCGCCGGGGTTCTCAGGGCCCCCGGGGCCGCCCGGGTTGCCGTCGCCCCCGGGACCGCCCGGGTGTTCCGGGTGCCCCGGGCCCGTGTCCTCGTCGCACGGTTCGTGCGGTTGGTGCGGCTCGCCCGGGTGTTCGGGGTGGCTCGGGTGCTGCGGGTGTCCGGTCCGGCCCGGGAGGTTCGCGCAGTGGTTTCCGAAGGCCGGGTTCAGGGCCCCCACCACCGTCACCGTGTTCCCGCAGGCGTTCAGCGGCGCGTCCACGGGTGCCTCGAGGGCGTTCCCGGACAGCAGTCCCGGTGAGTGCGCGGCGCGGCCGGAAGCGCCGGAGTCCGCGTGTGCGTAACCCCCTCCGAGCGCGAGCAGACCCCCCGCGGCCGCCATGGTGATCAAGGTCTTCCTGCCGGTGACCTGTACCTGTCGTCGCATCTGTACTTCGTCCCCTGGTGTGTGCGTCGTGCACGCTCACACACGTGCACGCCCGGTCGGCGCACAGGCCGCACAGGCTCCCCCGCCTGGTGCGCCGAAAAGATCGTCATCGGGCCCGTAAAGCCCGGCAGCCCCGGAGCGCTGGAATGCGCTCCGGGGCCGAGAACTTCAGATACGTCAGGCGTTGACGCAGGTGTTGCCGAAAGCCGGGTTCAGCAGGCCGATCACGGAGACCGTGTTACCGCAGACGTTCACGGGAACGTGGACCGGAACCTGGACGACGTTGCCGGACAGGACACCGGGCGAACCGATGGCCGCACCCTGGGCACCCGCGTCGGCGACAGCCAGACCCGCACCCGCGAGAACCAGACCACCGGTGACAGCCGCAGCGGCGGCAACCTTCTTGAGCATTGTTCCTCCTAGTAGGCAAGCGCGGTCCCAGCCGCGGACCGCACCACCTGTAACGAGGAGGGATCACCGGGGCTACGAGCGTATGAGCGCATTCACTCTTCTCAGTGGATTTCGCACACCTTCCCGATTCCCGGGCGTTAGCTACGCCCCGTTCGGTCTCCGCCCGTCCCGCAACCGTCCAACGCCCGTCTCAGGACTCGTCGATGAACCGGTCGAGCACCCGTACGCCGAACTTCAGGCCCTCCACCGGCACCCGCTCGTCCACGCCGTGGAACATCCCGGCGAAGTCCAGCTCCGGCGGAAGCTGGAGCGGGGCGAAGCCGAAGCAGCGGATGCCGAGGTCGTCGAAGGACTTGGCGTCCGTACCGCCGGAGAGCATGTACGGGACCGCGCGGGCGATCGGGTCGTGCGCCTTCAGGGCGGTCTGCATGGCGTCCACGAGCTTGCCGTCGAAGCCCGTCTCCAGCGCCTTGTCCGCGTGGACGTCCTCGCGCTTCACGCGCGGCCCGAGGATCCGGTCGAGGTCGGCGAAGAACTCGTCCTCGTAGCCCGGCAGGAAGCGGCCGTCCACGTGGGCGGTGGCCTGGCCGGGGATGACGTTGACCTTGTAGCCGGCGCCGAGCATGGTCGGGGCGGCGGAGTTGCGCAGGGTCGCGCCGACCATCTTGGCGATGCCGCCGAGCTTGGCGAGCGTGGCGTCCATGTCGTCCGGGTCGAGCGGGGTGCCCAGCGCGTCCGAGAGCTCGTCCAGGAAGTGCCGGACGGTCTTGGTGACGCGTACGGGCCACGTGTGGCGGCCCAGGCGGCCTACGGCCTCGCAGAGCTCCGTGATGGCGTTGTCGTTGTTGGTCATGGACCCGTGGCCGGCGGTGCCCTCCACCGTCAGGCGCATCCAGTGCATGCCCTTCTGGGCGGTCTCCACCAGGTACAGCCGCAGGTTCTCGTTCACGGTGAAGGAGAAGCCGCCGACCTCGCCGATCGCCTCCGTGACCCCCTCGAAGAGGTCGGGGTGCTTGTCGACGAGGTACCGGGCGCCGTAGGTGCCGCCCGCCTCCTCGTCGGCGAGGAAGGCCAGCACGATGTCGCGCGGGGGCTTGCGGCCGCTGCGCATGCGGTCGCGTACGACGGCCAGCGTCATCGCGTCCATGTCCTTCATGTCGACCGCTCCGCGGCCCCACACGCAGCCGTCGGCGATCTCGCCGGCGAAGGGGTCGTAGGTCCAGTCGGCGGCGTTGGCCGGGACCACGTCGGTGTGCCCGTGGATGAGCAGCGCCGGCCGCGAGGGGTCCTCGCCCTCGATCCGCGCCACGGTCGAGGCCCGCCCCTTGTGCGATTCGAAGATCTTCGGCTCCAGCCCGACCTCGGCGAGCTGCTCGGCGACCCACTCGGCCGCCTTGCGCTCGCCGGGCCCGGAGTGGTCCCCGTAGTTGCTGGTGTCGATCCGGATGAGGTCCCGGCAGAGGTCGACGACCTCGTCCTCGCCGGAGACGGTCCTGCCCGCGCCCGATTCGCTCACGCTGCTTCCTCCCACTGATCAGTACCGAACTGACTCCATCCTCGCGCCCCGGGCCGCTTCCCCCAAGGGCGATCCCCGGCCGTCGGGGGGTGTGATCGAGGACCCCGGAATGTTTGGTAATGTTTTCCACGTCGGAACGGCCCGCGAGGGACGCGAGACAGACACCTTGTCCGGGTGGCGGAATGGCAGACGCGCTAGCTTGAGGTGCTAGTGCCCTTTATCGGGCGTGGGGGTTCAAGTCCCCCCTCGGACACCAAGCGAAAACCCCACTTCACGTGGGGTTTTCTGCGTTTGGGGCGGGCATCGCGCGGCGAGCCGTGCAGGGCGGGTTCGGGATATTCTGGGCCGGTGAACGAGAACCTTCCCCCCTGTCCGAAATGCTCCTGCGAGTACACCTACGAGATGAACGCCCTCGTGGTGTGCCCCGAGTGCGGGCACGAGTGGGTGCCCGCCGAGAACGACGCCGAGACCGGCGCGAACGCCGGGGAGCAGGTCGTGAAGGACGCCGTCGGGAACGTGCTGAGCGACGGCGACACCGTGACCGTCGTCAAGGCGCTCAAGGTCAAGGGCAGCCCCTCGGGGATCAAGGCCGGTACCAAGGTGCGCAACATCCGCCTCATCGACGGGGTCGACGGGCACGACATCGACTGCAAGATCGACGGCTTCGGGGCCATGCAGCTGAAGTCCAGCGTGGTCAAGAAGGCCTGAGCTCCGCTCCGCGTACGAAGAGGGGCCCCGCCACGGCGGGGCCCCTCTTCGTGTGTCCGGTGCGGATCAGGCGCGCGGGCCCGGGATCGCGGTCCCGGCCGACTCCGACTCCGCCGCCTGGTCGAGACGGAAGGCCTCGTTGCCCAGGCCGATGCGGGCGTGCACCACGGGGCGGGCGGAGCGCAGGAAGAGCCCGTACGCCAGGCCCACGAGGGCGGCGGCGGCGATGATGCCGGGCAGGGCCCAGCTCAGCGCGGAGCCCTCCTCGGCGCCGACCAGGACGCCGAAGTCCTTGACCGTGTAGACGGCGATGGCGAGCAGCGCGAGGCCTGCGAGGCCCGCCGCGCCGAGCCGCCAGAGCTGGGCGCCGGCGGTGCCGCGGCGGACGAAGAAGGCGATGACCGCGAAGGAGGCGGTGGCCATGAGGAGGGTCACGCCGAGGGCGCCGACGCTGCCCATCCAGGTGAACAGGTGCAGGACGGGCACGGTGGGGTCGCCGGTCGGCGTGTCGTCGGTGAAGGCGAAGGCCAGGACGACCACGACGGAGATCACGGTCTGCAGGAGCGAGCCGGTGGCGGGCGCGCCGGTGCCGGCGTTGGTGCGGCCGAAGGCGACCGGGAGCAGGCCCTCGCGGCCCATGGCGAAGGCGTAGCGGGAGACGACGTTGTGGAAGCTGAGCATCGCCGCGAACATGCCGGTCACGAACAGGATGTGCAGGACGTCGGTGAAGGTGGCGCCCAGGCGGCTCTCGGTGAGCTGGAAGAGCAGGCCGGGGCCGGCCTCGGCGGAGGCCTTGACCACCTCGCCGGGGCCGGTGGCGACGCTGAGGGCCCAGGCGCTGAGGGCGAAGAAGAGGGCGACGAACCCGACGGCGAGGAACATCACCCGGGAGACGACGATGTGCGGCTTGCTGGTCTCCTCGGCGTACACCGGGGACTGCTCGAAGCCGACGAAGGCGGCGATGCAGAAGCACAGGGCGGTGCCGAGGCCCGCGCCGGTGAGGGTCTCAGGGTTGAAGGCGTGCAGGGAGAGGCCTTCAGGGCCGGGCTCGCCGAGGGCGGCGACGTCGAAGACGACGACGAGGAGGACCTCGATGAGCAGGAGGACGCCGAGGACCTTGGCGTTGAGGTCGATCTTGAGCCAGCCGAGGGCGCCGGTGAGGGCGACGGCGGCCAGGGCCGGTATCCACCAGGCGAGTTCGGTGTCGAGGTAGGTCGCGAAGAGGCCGGAGATCTCGAAGCCGAGGATGCCGTAGACGCCGACCTGCATGGCGCTGTAGGCGACGAGGGCGACGAGCGAGGCGCCGGCGCCGGCGGTGGGGCCGAGTCCGCGCGCGATGTAGGCGTAGAAGGCGCCGGCGTTGTGGACGTGCCGGCTCATCTCGGCGTAGCCGACGCTGAAGAGGGCGAGGACGGCGCCGAGGATCACGAACAGCAGGGGCTGTCCGACGATGCCCATGACCCCGAAGGTGGTGGGCATGACACCCGCGACGACCATCAGGGGCGCGCTCGCGGCGAGCACGGAGAGCAGCAGACCGGCGGTGCCGAGGCGGTCGGCGCGCAGGGCGCGGTCCTGGCCCTTGTACGTACGGATCTCGGCCTGGCCGGCCGGGTCGGTGAGCGTGGTGGATCTGCCCGTCGGCATGGCGGGGTGTCCTTTCGGCGTGGGGACTGAGCGGTCTGGCTGAGCGGTACTGGCTGGCGTTTCTGGCTGAGCGGCTGAGCGGGTACTTGCTGGGCGGTACTTGCTGAGCGGTGCCGGCCGGGTGGTGCCGGCCGGTCTGGGTCAGGCGGTGCCGAGCGCGGCGCTGCGTGCGGCGAGGAAGGCCTTGTGCGGGTCGAGGTCCGGGTAGGACCACGGGGCCTGGGTGGCGTGGCTGCCGATGCGCTGGAAGAGGGCGGCGGCCTCGGCGGGGCGGCCCTCGCAGAGCTTGGCGTGGGCGAGGAAGTTGAGGTCCACCCGGTTGCGGGGGTGGTCCTCGCGCTCCCACTCCAGCCACCAGTCGAAGGCGGAGCGCAGCACCTGGCGGGCGCGGCGGCCGGACCAGTGCTCGACTCCGGCGTCCGGGCCATGGCCCTGCGCGGCGGCGAGGACGCGGTAGCGCTCTGCGTGGGCGATGACGGGGAGGACGGCGAGCGGGGAGTCGGCAGGGGATTCCTCGGCGGCCCAGGCGGCGAAGTCGTAGACCTCGTGGAGCGGGTCGCGGCCGGCGGCGGGGGCCCGTTCGGCCAGTCGGGAGACCATCAGGTGGTGGGCGTGGTGGTGTTCGCGGTGGCGGGCCCGGACCTGGTCGAAGTGGCGGCTGAACTCCTCTTCGGTGCCGAAGGCGCGGGTGAGGAGCAGCAGGCCGAGCCAGGGGGTGGGGTCGGCCGGGAGCAGGGCCGCGGCGCGGCGGCAGGCCTCCTCGGCGGCCTCGGGGGTGCCCTTGCGGCGCAGGGCGCCGAAGACGGCCGCGCAGGCGAGGAGGGTGACGGCGTCGGCGCTCTCCGGTTCGGCGAGGAGCCACTCGCGAGCCCAGGCGGTGGCGGCCGGGGTTTCGGCGAGGACGACGAGGCGGTGCCCGCGGCGGTCCCAGTCGTCGCCGGTGGCGACGAGGAGGGTGCGGGCCTTGACCCAGCGGCCCTGGGTGAACTGCGCGCGGACGTCGACGAGTTCGCTGTCGCAGAGCGCGGGGTCGAAGAGCTGGGCGTCCCGCTTGCGGGCGCGGCCGAGGGGCGGCGGAGGCGGCGACATCCGCGGGATTCCCTCCAGGACGCGGGCGGTTGGACGGTGTGGCTGGAAGATCACGCACAGCAAAGCGGTACGCACAGCTCCGCGTCAAGGTCCAGTCCACCGCCTGGCTCGTTTCAACTGGTCGTTCGAAACGACGAGTTGATGCGGTTGTTCCGGTTCGTGGCAGGTTGTCGGCAGGTTGTCGGCACGTTGCCGACAGGGCGCACACCTACCCGGGCGGGGTCGCCCGCAGGATCGTAGGGTGGGTCCATGACTGCCTACGAAGATCTCCCGCCTGTCGAGTTCGCCTTCCCGGGGCCGCTGCGCGACAAGCTGGTGGCGGCCGTCCTGAGCGGCGCCAAGACCACGACCACGGGCGTCCTGGCGGACTACGAGGCAGCGGGGGACCCGCTGCCCGTGGCGGGCGAGATGATGGTGATCGTGGACTCCGCCGAGCGTCCGGTGGGTGTCCTGGAGGTGACGGACGTACGGGTGCTGCGGCTGGCGGACGTGGACCTGCGGCACGCGCTGGACGAGGGCGAGGGGTTCACGTCCGTGGCCGAATGGCGCGCCGGGCACGAGGAGTTCTGGCACGGGCCGCAGATGCGGGAGGCCGTCGGCGACCCGGACTTCACGGTCGACGACGACACCCCGGTCGTGGCGGAGCGGTTCCGCCTGGTAACCCGGCTGCCCTAAGCAGCCGGGGTCAGGAGACGCGGTCAGGAGACGCGTCCAGGAGACGGATTGCAGGAGACGGGTTCAGGAGACGGCCGCGGACGCCGCGCGGCCCGCCGCCCGGCCCGAGAAGATGCAGCCGCCGAGGAAGGTGCCCTCCAGGGCCCGGTAGCCGTGGACGCCGCCGCCGCCGAAGCCGGCCGCCTCGCCCGCCGCGTAGAGACCCGGGAGGGGTTCTCCCGTGGCGGTCAGGACGCGGGAGGAGAGGTCGGTCTCCAGGCCGCCCAGGGACTTGCGGGTCAGGATCGAGAGCCGGACGGCGATCAGCGGGCCCGCCGCGGGATCCAGGATCCGGTGCGGGGCGGCGGTGCGGATCAGCTTGTCACCGAGGTACTTGCGGGCGCCGTGGATCGCCGTGACCTGGAGGTCCTTGGTGAAGGGGTTGGCGATCTCGCGGTCGCGGGAGACGACCTCGCGCCGGACGGTCTCCTCGTCGAGGAGTCCGTCCTTGGTGATCGCGTTCATGCCGCGCACCAGCGCGGAGAGGTCCTTCTCGACCACGAAGTCGGCGCCGTTGTCCATGAAGGCCTGCACCGGTCCGGGGACCGCCTGGCGGGCCCGGTCGATGACCCCGCGGACGGACTTGCCCGTGAGGTCCGGGTTCTGCTCGGACCCGGAGAGCCCGAACTCCTTGCCGATGATGCGCTGGTTGAGGACGAACCACGTGTGGTCGTGGCCGGTCTTCATGATGTGGTCGAGCGTGCCGAGGGTGTCGAAGCCCGGGAAGAGCGGTACGGGCAGTCGCTTGCCGGTGGCGTCCAGCCAGAGCGAGGACGGGCCGGGCAGGATGCGGATGCCGTGCCGGGACCAGATCGGGTTCCAGTTCTCTATGCCCTCGGTGTAGTGCCACATCCGGTCCTTGTTGATGTGGCTGGCGCCGGCCCCTTCCGCGATGCCCAGCATCAGGCCGTCCACGTGGGCCGGGACCCCGGAGAGCATCCGTGCGGGCGGCGTGCCCAGGCGGGCCGGCCACTGGGCCCGTACGAGGTCGTGGTTGCCGCCGATGCCGCCGCTGGTCACGATCACGGCCTGGGCGCGCAGGGAGAACTCGCCGGTGGCCTCGCGGCTGCTCGCGGTGCCGCGTACGGCGCCGGAGGGGGCCAGGACCTCGCCGGTCACGGTGTCGAGGGTGCCCGCCGTACGGGAGAGCCCGGTGACCCGGTGGCGGAACTTCAGCTGGACCAGTCCGCGGGCCACCCCGGCCCGTACGCGGCGCTCGAAGGGTTCCACGAGGCCGGGGCCGGTGCCCCAGGTGATGTGGAAGCGGGGGACGGAGTTGCCGTGGCCGTTGGCGTCGTAGCCGCCGCGTTCCGCCCAGCCGACGACGGGGAAGAAGCGGACGCCCTGGGCGTGCAGCCAGGGGCGCTTCTCGCCGGCGGCGAAGTCCACGTAGGCCTCGGCCCAGCGGCGCGGCCAGGCGTCCTCCTCGCGGTCGAAGCCGGCGGTGCCGGACCAGTCCTGGAGGGCCAGCTCGCGGGTGTCCTTGATCCGCATGCGGCGCTGCTCGGGCGAGTCGACGAAGAACAGGCCGCCGAAGGACCAGTGGGCCTGGCCTCCCATGGACTGTTCGGGCTCCTGGTCGAGCAGGATGACCTTGCGGCCGGCGTCGACGAGCTCGGCGGTGGCCACGAGGCCCGCGAGCCCGGCCCCGATCACGATCACGTCTGCGTCGTACGTCATGTGGAACCCGTCCTCCGTCGGTGGTGGGGCGATCCTTTGCTACGGAGCGGTAACCAGTCAACAGGAGCGGAGGGATCACGGCATGAGCGCGGCCGACGAGGTACTGGACGTGGTGGACCGGGAGGACCGGGTGACGGGGCGCGCCCCGCGGGGCGAGGTGTACGCGGCCGGGCTGATCCACCGCTGCGTGTTCGTGCTGGCCACGGACGGGCAGGGGCGGATCTTCACGCACCGGCGGACGGATTCGAAGCTGGTCTTCCCCTCGTTCTACGACATGTTCGTGGGCGGGGTGGTCGGCGCCGGCGAGAGCTACGCGGAGGCCGCCCTGCGGGAGGCCGAGGAGGAGCTGGGGGTGGCGGGGCTGGGGCAGCCCGAGCCGCTGTTCAAGTTCCTGTACGAGGGCCCGGGCGGTGCCTGGTGGAGCTACGTGCACGAGGTCCGCTGCGAGCTGCCCGTCCGGCCGCAGGCCTCGGAGGTTGCCTGGTACGCGTGGCTGCCCGGGGAGGAGGTGGAGCGGCGGGTCGGGGACGGATCCTGGCCGTGGGTGCCGGACGGGCTGGAGGCGTACCGCAGGCTGCTGGAGTTCCGCTCGGGGAGCCGCTAGGGCCTGTCGTCAAACTCCCGTCGTCGCCCGAAGGGCGGCCGCGCGGCGTCTGGTGCGTGCTCTCGGCGCGCCGGGCGAAAGTCCGCGTACTGGACGTACTCGGGCTTTCGCCCGGTGCGGCGAGAGCGCGTGCCAGGCGTCGCGCGGCAGACGGGAGTTTGACGACAGGCCCTAGTGCTGTGGCCGGAAAGGTTTGCCGGGTCGCGGTGTTCGGTGCGGTGCCTCGCAAGGCGGAGGGCCGTGCCTCGTACTGGACGTACTTGCACGGTCCGACAACGCGGCGAGGTGCCGTGCCGGGCGCCGCGACACGGTGAACCTTTCCGGTCACAGCACTAGGGACTGTCTTCAAAGGGTTCTGATGGGGGATCATGTGTTGCATGGTGCGTCGTCATGAGCTGTCGGATCTGGAGTGGGAAGCGTTGTCCGCGCTGTTGCCGCGGTCGTCGTCGGGGCGGCCGCGGCTGGATGACCGGCGGGTGCTGAACGGGATCGTGTGGAAGCTTCGGACGGGTACGGCGTGGCGTGATGTGCCGGCACGGTATGGGTCTTGGCAGACTCTGTACACACGTTTCCGCAGGTGGGCGCTGGACGGAACGTTCACGCGGATGCTGGCCGCGGTCCAGGCAGAGAGAGATGCGGCCGGTGACATCGACTGGCTGGTATCGGTCGACTCCACGGTCGCGCGGGCCCATCAGCATGCCGCCGGTGCCCGCAAAAAGGGGCAGGGCGGGGGGACGAAGTGTGTGATCACGCCCTCGGTCGATCCCGAGGCGGACTGACCACGAAGATCCACCTCGCCTGCGACGGTCGCGGCCGTCCGCTCGGCTTCGTCCTCACCGGCGGCAACGCCGCCGACTGCACGCGCTTCGAGGAAGTCATGCGCACCATCAAGGTCGGCCGGGCCGGGCCCGGCCGACCTCGAACCCGCCCTGACCATGTTCTGGGCGACAAGGGCTACAGCTCCCGCAAAATACGCGCCTACCTGCGTAAACGCGGCATCGGCCACACGATCCCGGAACGCCGTGACCAGCGCGCCAACCGATCCCGTCGAGGCCGTGCCGGAGGCAGACCGTGTGCCTTCGACAGGCTGCTTTACAAGAAGCGCAACGTGGTCGAGCGCTGCTTCAATCGCCTTAAGCAGTTCCGCGCGATCGCCACTCGCTATGACAAAACCCGCGAGTCCTACCAGGCAGCCGTCACCATCGCGTCCCTGTTCCTCTGGCTAAAACCCCTTTGAAGACACTCCCTAGGACGGGTCGCCAGTAGATTGGGCGGGTGATCGACTTCGTCAAGGACGTGCGGCTGTGGTTCGCGCCGGCTCGGGTGAGAGACGAGGGCGTGACCCCCGACTACCGCTTCTCGCTGGCCAACGAGCGGACCTTCCTGGCCTGGATCAGGACCGCCCTGGCCCTGATCGGCGGCGGGTTCGCCGTGGACCAGTTCCTGCCCGACCTGCGGTGGGCGGTGCGCGTGGGGATGGCCATCGCGCTGCTCGCGGTGGGCGCGGCCTGTGCGCTGCGCGCGGTGAACCACTGGGTGCAGTGCGACCGGGCCATGCGGCGCGGCGAGGACCTGCCGGTGTCCCGGTTCCCGGTGGTGCTGAGTCTGGGGGTGGGGCTGGTCGCGGTGGCGATGATGGTGGTGGTCCTGCTGGGCTGGACGAAGGGGCGGTGAGCACCCCGGCCGGCGCCGCCGACCGCGAGGACCCCGGCGGCCGCGACCCGGGGCTGCAGCCCGAGCGGACCCGGCTCGCGTGGCGGCGTACGACGCTGTCGTGCGCGGTGGTGGCGGTACTGGCGGTGCGCCAGGCGCTGCACGGAAACGGCGGCACCCCGGCGGGCGTCGCCGGGGCGGCGGTGATCGTGCTGTTCTGGCTGGCGTTCCTGTGGGCGGCGCACCGGCGGGTGAAGGAGATGGAGGCGGCGCGGCCGGCCGGGCTCTCGGCGGGTGCGGCGCTGGCCGTGACGGCGTGCACGGTGGGCCTGGCCGTGTTCGCGATGGCGCTCATCGTGTGAGGCTACGAACCGATGGTCCGCCTTGTGGTGCCACTCCGGCGCGCAAGCGGCACAAAGGGCGATCCGGGACGATCCGCACTAGCGTCGGCCTCATGACGACTCTGCACCAGGAACACCCCGCGCAGGAGCACGCCCACGCCCACGGTCCCGACTGCGGCCACCGGGTGGTCGAACACGGCGACCACGTCGACTACGCCCACGACGGCCATCTGCACCGCGAGCACGCCGGCCACTGGGACGAATGCGAGCCCGCCGGGCACGCCCCGCACACCGCCCACGAGCACGCCCACGGCACGGACTGCGGTCACGACTCGGTCCCGCACGGGGACCACGTCGACTACCTGCACGACGGGCACCGGCACGCGGCGCACGACGGCCACTACGACGACCACTGACGGCCCCTCGGGGCCACTGAGGGCCGCCGAGGTTGCTGACGGCCGCTGACGGCCGTTGACGGAGTTCTCTCTCCCCCGGGCCGCCGCGACTGGCAGGATGCCGAAGGCCCGTCACAGCGACCCGGGGAGAGCACGGATGCCCGCCGAAGACCCGTACCTCGTCCAGCCCGCGCCAGGGGTGTACGCCTACGTGCAGCCGGACGGCGGCTGGTGCCTCAACAACGCCGGCTTCGTGACCGGCGGCGGCCGGACGCTCCTCGTCGATACGGCGGCCACCGAGCGGCGGGCCCTGGCCCTGCGCGCGGCGGTACTGGCCGCCGGGGCGCCGCTCCCCCGCACGGTGGTCAACACCCACCACCACGGCGACCACACCTACGGCAACGGCGTGTTCGCCCCGGAGGCGCTGATCCTGGGGCACGAGAACGCGCGCTCCGAGCAGCTCGCCGCCGGGCACCAGCTGGAGCTGATCTGGCCGGTGAACGACTTCGGGGCGCTGGAGATCACCGCGCCCGATCTGACGTACGGCGACCGGATGACGCTGTACGTCGGGGAGACCGAGGTGCGGGTCCTCCACCCGGGCGTCGCGCACACGACGGGCGATTCCCTCGTGTGGCTGCCCGAGCAGCGGATCGTCTTCACCGGCGACCTGGTCTTCGCGGAGGGCACGCCCTTCCTGGCGATGGGCTCGCTGGCCGGTTCGCTGCGGGCCCTGGAGCTGCTGCGCTCGCTCGGCGCGGAGAAGGTGGTCCCGGGACACGGGCCGCTGACGGATCCCGGCGCGTACGAGGCCACCGAGCGCTATCTGCGGTACGTGGCCGAGCTGGCCCGGGAGGGCCGCACGAAGGGGCTGACCCCGCTGGAGGCGGCCCGGCAGGCCGACCTCGGGGAGTTCGCGGCCTGGCGGGAGAGCGAGCGGCTGGTGGCCAACCTGCACCGGGCCTACGCGGAACTGGCCGGGGAGCCCGAGGGGGTCCCGCTGGACATCCTCGCGGTGCTGCGGGACATGACGGTGATGAACGGCGGGACGCCGATCCTCTGCCACGCCTGACCGGACGGGGCGGCGGGGCGGCGGGGCGGGACGGGGCGGCGGGGCGAGGCAGGGCGGAGGTCTCTTCGGCTCGGGCACTGGACGACATACCGACTGGTCGGCATCATGGGTCGCGATCGTTCCGTCGTCGTCAACTCCGTACGGAGGCGCGCACCATGACCTCAGCCCCGGGCCCGGCCCCCTCCCCGGATCCCTCCCCCGGCCCCTCCGCGGCCCCCTCCGGCCCGCGGGGCCTCGATCTGGAGCGGCTGCGGAGTCATCTCGACCGGGCGCGGCCGGGCCTCGTGGCCGGGCCGCTGACCGGCCGGCTGATCGAAGGCGGCCGCTCGAACCTCACGTACGAGGTGGGCGACGGGACCTCCCGGTGGGTGGTGCGCCGGCCGCCGCTGGGACACGTACTGGCCACCGCGCACGACATGCGGCGCGAGCACCGGGTCATCGCGGCGCTGCACGGCACCGCGGTACCGGTGCCCGAGCCGCTGCTGCTGTGCGAGGACGAGGCCGTGCTGGGGGCGCCGTTCTACGTGATGGAGTACGTGGACGGGGTGCCGTACCGGACGGCCGGCCAGCTCGCGGCGCTCGGCCCCGAGCGGACCCGGCGGGCGGTGCTGGGCCTGGTGGACACCCTGGTCGACCTGCACGCGGTGGACCCGGAGGCCGTGGGCCTGGGCGATTTCGGCCGGCCCGAGGGCTTCCTGGACCGGCAGCTGCGCCGCTGGGGCAAGCAGCTCGCGGCCTCCCGGGGGCGGGAGCTCGCCGGGATCGACGAGCTGCACGGCTCCCTCGGGCGCGCCCTGCCCGACTCCCCCGCGCCCACGGTGGTGCACGGTGACTTCCGGCTGGACAACGTGCTGATCGGCGGCTCCGGGGACGGCGACGACGGCACGGACCGGATCCGGGCGGTGCTGGACTGGGAGATGTCCACGCTCGGCGATCCGCTGACGGACCTCGGGCTGCTGGTGATGTACAGCTCCGACCTGGGCCTGACCGATTCCCCGGTCAGCACGACCAGCGGCGCTCCCGGTCATCCGGCGCCCGCCGAGCTGATCGAGCGGTACGCGGCCCGCTCGGGCCGGGACACCTCGCAGGTGGCCTGGTACACGGCCTTCGCCTGGTTCAAGCTCGCGGTGATCCTCGAGGGCATCCACTACCGCTTCACGCTCGGGCAGACCGTCGGCTCGGGCTTCGACCGGATCGGCGAGCTCGTCCCGGTGTTCATCGAGCACGGTCTGACCACCCTCCAGGAAGGCTGAGGAACCCCCATGGATTTCGCATTCGACGCCCGCACCGAGGAACTCCGCGGACGGCTCCTCACGTTCATGGAGGAGTACGTCTACCCGGCGGAACCCGTCGCCGCCGAGCAGCGCGCGCGGCTGGCCTCGCCCTGGGACACCCCGGCCGTGTTCGGTGAACTGAAGGCCGAGGCGCGCCGTCAGGGACTCTGGAACCTCTTCCTTCCGAACGCGGAGCACGGCGCCGGGCTGACCAACCTCCAGTACGCCCCGCTCGCCGAGATCACCGGCCGCAGCCCGCACCTGGCGCCGACGGCGACGAACTGCGCGGCTCCGGACACCGGGAACATGGAGCTGCTCGCGCAGTTCGGGAACGAGGAGCAGAAGAAGCAGTGGCTGGAGCCGCTGCTGGCCGGGGAGATCCGGTCCGCGTTCGCGATGACCGAGCCGGAGGTGGCCTCCTCGGACGCCACGAACATCGAGACCCGGATCGAGCGGTCCGCGAGCGGCGACGAGTATGTGATCACCGGCCGCAAGTGGTTCATCTCCGGGGCCATGAACCCGGACTGCAAGGTCTTCATCGTCATGGGCAAGACCGACCCCGGGAGCGCCGACCCGCGCCGCCAGCAGTCGATGGTCCTGGTCCCCCGGGACACTCCGGGGGTCGAGATCCGGCGTGCGATGACGGTGTACGGGTACGAGGACCACGACCACGGCGGTCACGCCGAGGTCGTCTTCGACGGAGCCCGGGTCCCGGCGGGGAACCTGATCGGCGAGGAGGGCGGCGGCTTCGCCATCGCCCAGGCCCGCCTCGGGCCGGGGCGGATCCACCACTGCATGCGGCTCATCGGCATGGCGGAGCGGGCCATCGAGCTGATGTGCCGGCGCGCGGTGGGACGTACCGCCTTCGGCAAGGAGCTGGCCGCGCAGGGCGTCGTACAGAACTGGATCGCGGACGCCCGGGTGAGCGTGGAGCAGCTGCGGCTGCTGGTGCTCAAGACGGCCTGGCTGATGGACACGGCCGGCAACCGGGGGGCGCACACCGAGATCCAGGCCATCAAGATCGCGACCCCGCGGGCGGTGGTGCGGATCCTGGACGACGCGGTGCAGTTGCACGGCGCGGGCGGGGTGAGCCAGGACTTCCCGCTGGCCGAGCTGTGGGCGGCGGCGCGGACGCTGCGGCTGGCGGACGGGCCGGACGAGGTGCACCAGCGCTCGCTGGCGCACCGGGAGCTGAAGCGGTACCGGTAGCCTCCGGCGGGCGTGGCGGGGGACTTCGGTCCCGCGGGAGTGGACCTTTAATGGTCCAGACCACCGGGGGAAGTCCGATATATTCGGGATGTCCCCCACTGAAAGTGCCCTTCGCCATGCCCAGCTCCACCCTGGCCCCCGCCTCCGCGCCGCACGCCACGGCCTCCCCCGTCACCGCGCCGCAGGCCATGGCCAACCCCGGCCCGCTCGGCCTGGCGGCGTTCGCCCTCACCACCTTCGTGCTCAGCCTCTTCAACTCGGGGCTGATCTCGAACGCCACGCTCAGCGCCGTCGTCCTGCCGCTGGCGCTGTTCTACGGCGGCCTCGCGCAGTTCGTCGCGGGCGTGATGGAGTTCCGCCGCGGCAACACCTTCGGGACCACGGCGTTCGTCTCGTACGGCGCGTTCTGGATGTCCTTCGCGGGCTACGTGAAGTTCGTCGTCCCGACGCTGCCGGCCGACCAGGCGCACGTGGCGACCGGCTGGTTCCTCGTGGCCTGGTTCCTCTTCACCGCGTACATGTCGATCGCCGCCATGAAGCTGGACCTCGCACACCGGGTGCTGTTCGTCTCGCTGGCGCTGACCTTCCTGTTCCTCGCCCTCGGCGACCTGGCGCAGAGCACGGCACTGGGCCACACCGGCGGCTTCCTCGGCCTCTTCACCGCGGGCGTCGCCTGGTACATCTCCTTCGCGGTCGTCGCCAAGGAGACCTGGGGCCGCGAGGTCGCACCGCTGGGTTAGGACGTCTCCACGGCCGTCGGCGCGGCAGCGATGCTGGCAGCGGCGACGGTGGCGGTGACGACGGTGGTGGTGGCGGGGTGGCCCGCCGCCGTCTCGATGACCTCGTCCAGCACCTCACGGGACCGGAGCAGATCGGCGATCAGCCGGTCGATCCGGTCCCGTTCCGCTGTCAGCTCGGCGACGAGCGCGGGCGTGGCCCGTACGTTCGGCCCGCCGTCCGTATCGCGCATGCAGGGCAGGATCTGCCCGATCTTCGCGCTGTGCAGTCCGGCCGCGTAGAGCTCCTGGATCCGGATGACCCGGTCCACCGCCCGCTCCGTGTAGTCGCGGTGGCCGCCCGGCGTCCGGTCGGAGACCAGCAGTCCCTGCGTCTCGTAGTACCGCAGCGAACGCTCGCTGACCCCGGTGCGCGCCGCCAACTCCCCGATCCGCATGTGCACTCCGCCCCGCGTCCCGACTTGAATCTGACATCAACGTCAGGTTTTACGGTACCGGCATGACGCAGACACAGCAGGTCCCCACCGCATCCCCGCTCTTCGAATCCGCCCGCCTCGGCGGCCTGGAGCTCCCCAGCCGCCTGGTCATGGCGCCCCTGACCCGCAACCGGGCCGGGGCCGACGGGGTCCCCGGGTCCCTCATGGCCACCTACTACGCCCAGCGCGCCTCGGCCGGTCTGATCATCGCCGAGGGCACCACCCCGAGCGCCGTCGGGCAGACCTACCCGAACATCCCCGGCATCCACAGTCCGGCGCAGATCGCCGGCTGGCGCCGCGTCACCGACGCCGTGCACGCCGCCGGCGGGCGGATGTTCCTCCAGCTTCAGCACGGCGGCCGGGTCGGTCACCCCGACACCAGCGGGCACGTCCCGCTCGCCCCCTCGGCGGTGCGCTTCCTTGAACCGCTGCAGACCCCCGGCGGGCTCCAGGAGGCCGTCGACCCGCGGGAGATGACGCCCGAGGACATCGAGGCGACCGTCGCGGACTTCGCGAACGCCGCCCGCAATGCCGTCGAGGCGGGCTTCGCCGGGGTGGAGGTGCACTCCGCGAACGGCCACCTGCTCCACCAGTTCCTGGCGCGGAACACCAACCGGCGCACGGATGGGTGGGGCGGGCCGGTGGCGGGCCGGATCCGGTTCACCACCGAGGTGGTACGGGCCGTCGCCGAGGCGATCGGCCCCGAGCGGGTCGGCGTACGGATCTCCCCCGGAGTCAACGTCAACGGCGTCGAGGAGGGCGACACCGAGGAGATCTACCCGGCGCTGGTCGAGGCCCTGGCGCAGATCGGGCCGGTCTATCTGCACCTGGTCCACGCCGACCCGGACCAGCCCCTCTTCCGGAAGATCCGCGCGGCCTGGCCCGGCACCCTGATCGCCAACCCCCGGCTGTCCCACGAGGAGGTCGCCTCCGACGGCGGCAGGCCGCGGGGCGAGGCGCTCCTGGCCGGCGGCGCCGACCTGGTCGCGCTCGGGCGGGGCTTCCTCGCCAACCCCGACTTCGTGGAGCGGCTGCGCACCGGCGCCCCGCTCAACGCGCTCCGGCCGGAGTTCCTGATGTACGTGTCCGGGCCGGAGGGCTACACCGACTACCCCGCGCTCCCGGCCCCTAGGGACGCAGCGCCCGCATCAGCAGGTCCGCGAGGTGGTCGGCTACCTGCTGCGGCGTGAGCGGGCCGTCCTCGCGGTACCAGGTCGACAGGTGGTGGACGGAGCCGAAGTGGTAGTCCACCACCAGGTCGGCCGGGGTGGCGTCGGAGAAGACCCCGGCGGCCTGCCCCTCCTCGACCAGGGCGCGGAAGCGCTCGTGGTAGCGCCGGCGCTCCGCCCTGACCTGCTTGTACTTCTCCGGGCTCAGCTGGTGCATGGAGCGGAAGAAGATCGCCGCGTCGTCCAAGTTCTCGATCGTGGTGACCACCACGTCGGCGGCCGCGGCGCGCAGCCGCTCCTCCACCGGGGCGTCGGAATCGGCCACCGCGTCGAGCCGCTGCTGCTGGAGCCGCAGCATGCGCGCGTACACCTCGTGCAGCAGATCGTCCTTGGAACCGAAGTAGTGGTAGAGCGCGCCCTTGGTGACCCCGGCCGCCTCGACGATCTCCTGGACCGAGGTCCGCTCGAAGCCCCGCTCGGCGAACAGCCTGGTCGCGACGGCGAGCAGCCGGCGCGGTACCGGGGCCTCGTGCGCCCCGACGGTCTCCGTCGTGGTCCTGGCGGCCATGGCTGTCGCCTCCCTTTCGTGTTCCTGGCGTGTGCGGCTCCGTGCGGACGCGGTCCGGCCGTTTTCAGCCGTGGTCGCGTGTCCGCAGTTCCCGTCGCAGGATCTTGCCACTGGTCGTCTTCGGAAGGACAGGCAGGATCTCCACCCGGCGCGGGTATTTGTACGCGGCGAGGCGCTCGGCGCAGTACGCGGACAGTTCCGCCGGGTCGGCCTCGGCCCCGGGGCGCAGGCTGACGTAGGCCTTCACGCTCTCCCCGCGGTAGGGGTCGGGGATGCCGACGACGGCCGCCTCGCGCACGGCGGGGTGGGTGTAGAGCACGTCCTCCACCTCGCGCGGCCAGACCTTGAAGCCGGAGGCGTTGATCATGTCCTTCTTGCGGTCGACCACGTAGAGCCAGCCCTCGGGATCCATGAACCCGACGTCTCCGGTGCGCAGTTCGCCGTCCGGGAAGGCCTTGGCCGTGTCGGCGGGCAGGCCCCAGTAGCCGGGTACGACCTGGGGTCCGCGTACGGCTATCTCCCCGGTCTCCCCGAAGGGGACCTCGGCGCCGCTCTCGTCGAGGATCCGTACGAGGGTGTCGGCGCCGGGCACGCCCACGGAGAGGGTGCCCGAGGCCGGGTCGACGGGGGCTTCGCGGTGCACGGGCACGGAGGCGCAGGGGGCGGTGCATTCGGTGAGGCCGTAGCCGTTGCGCAGGTAGAAGCCGTAGGCGGCGCGCAGGCGTTCGACCAGGGCGGGCGGCAGCGGGGCGCCGCCGGAGGAGACCACCTGGAAGGAGGCGAAGTGGTCCGGGGTGGCCCCGGGGTGGGCGGCGAGCGCCATGAAGGCGGTGGCCGGGCCCACGGTGTAGGCGGGGCGGTGTTCGAGGAAGGCGTCGAGGACGGCTCCGGCCTCGAAGCGGTGGGCGAGGACCAGGGTGCCGGCGTTGGTGACGCAGGCGGCGAGCTCGCACACCATGCCGGTGATGTGGAAGAGCGGGGCGAGCGCGAAGTAGCCGGCGCCTTCGGGGAGGGGGTGGCCGGTCACCTGGCGCACGGCGTTGTGGGTGAGCGCGCCGTGCGGGTTCATGGCGCCCTTGGGGGTGCCGCTGGTGCCCGAGGTGTAGCTGATGAGGGCGGTGTCGGCGGCCGTGAGCTCCGGGTCGGGCGGGGCGGGGTGGCCCCGGCGGGCCACGGCGTGGAGATCGGCGGCGTCGGCCGCCTGCTCCGGGCGGCCCGGCGCGAGGACCCGTATGTCGTCGCGGGTCTGGAAGTCCAGGTCGCAGGCGGTCAGGACGGTGCGTACGGCGGTCCCCTGCGCGGCCCCGCGCAGGTACGCGGACCAGGCGCGGGCCTCGCAGACCAGGGCGGTGGCCCCGGAGTCGCGCAGGATGTGGCCGACCTCGCCGGACTTGTACATGGGGTTGAGCGGGACCACGACCGCCCCGGCCTTCCAGGCGGCCAGGACGGCGAGCACGAAGTGCGGCGTGTTCTGGAGCATGACCGCGACCCGGTCCCCGCGGCGGG
This sequence comes from Streptomyces sp. GL_148, assembly GCF_057834205.1. Lineage (NCBI taxonomy): Bacteria > Bacillati > Actinomycetota > Actinomycetes > Kitasatosporales > Streptomycetaceae > Streptomyces > Streptomyces sp. GL_148. The sequence goes on from NZ_CM174396.1 coordinate 1,758,040, forward strand.
TGCCGTGGGCGGCGAGGTGGCCGGCGAGGGAGTCGGAGAGCGCGTCGGCCTCGGCGTAGGTGAGGCGGCCGTCGAAGTAGGCGAGCGCGGTGCGTCCGGGGGCGCGGGCGACGGCGGCGCGGAAGGCGTGCAGCACGCTGGGCGGGGGCGCGATCGGGGCCCGCTGGACCGGGCTGAGCAGGCCGAGCCAGGGCTTGGCGGCGTAGCGGGAGGGCGGGGGCGCGGGCTGCTGCGGGGCCGGGGACTGCGGCGGGGCCGGGGGCGTCGTGTCTGCGGTCACCGGGTCTCCCACTTGCGCTGGAGGTGGTTCATGCCGCTCAGCCAGCGGTCCGGGTCGGTGGCGCGGGACGCGTAGAAGTCCGCGACCTCGGGGTGCGGGAGGATCAAGAACCGGCCCTTCTCCATGCCGTCGAACAGTGCGTCCGCGACCGCTTCCGGTGTGATCGCGGTCGGTGCGAGGACCAGCTCGCCCGCCGATCCGGCGGCGGTGAGCATGTCGGTCCGGACCCCCTGCGGGCAGATGGCGTGGACCTGGAGCCCGCGGTGGCGGTAGGTCAGCGAGAGCCATTCCGCGAAGGCGAGCGCGCCGTGCTTGGTGACACTGTACGGGGCCGCTCCGATCATGGTCAGCAGCCCTGCGGCCGAGACGGTGGACACGAAGCGGCCGCTCCCGCGCTCCAGCCAGTCGGGCAGCAGCAGCCGGGCGGCGCGGACGTGGGCCATGACGTTGGTGTCCCAGGCCGCCTCCCAGACGGCCTCGTCGGCGAAGGCGTCGCCGCCGGAGGCGAGGCCCGCGTTGGCGCAGTAGACGTCCACGGTGCCGCCGAGCGCCTCGCGGGCCTCCGCGACCACGGCCGAGGCGTCGCCGGGCACCGCGACGGCGCGGGCGCCGATCGCGTCCGCGACGGAGGCGGCCTTGGCGGGGTCGAGGTCGTTGACCGCGACGGTCGCCCCCTCGGCGGCGAAGCGGTGGGCGAGGGCGGCTCCGATGCCGCCGCCCGCGCCGGTGACGACGACTCGCTGGTCCTGGAACACGTTCACGGGTCCGCCCTTCGTGTGGTGGTGCCTTGGTTGCCCTGGCGCCCTGGCGCCCTGGGTGCCTGGCGTCCCGGGTGCCTGAGCCGCCTGCCGGATCACGGGCAGACTAACCAGTCGGTATGTCCGGGTGGAAGGGTGCGGAGCCCTACTTTGGCGCGATGACGCTGTCGCGACGCGGGTTGCTGGGTCTGGCCGGGGCGGCGGGCGCCGCGGGCGCCCTGGGGGCGGGGGCCCCGGGAGTGGGAGCCCCAGAGGCGGGAGCCGCGGGGGCGCAGGCGACGGTCGCGCCCGTCGGCCGGGTGCGGACCGGGTTCGAGCGGCTCGCCGCGGACGGGTACGCCGTAGTGGCCGGGCAGCGGGTCGGGGTGGTCACCAACCCGACGGGGATCACCGCTGACGCCCGCCACCTGGTCGACGTACTGCACGCGGACCCGCGCGTGGACCTGGTCGCGGTGTTCGGCCCCGAGCACGGCTTCCGGGGTACGGCCCAGGCGGGCGGTTCGGAGGGGGCCGGGCGGGATCCGGCGACCGGGCTGCCCGTGTACGACACGTACGACAAGAGCGGGCAGCGGCTCGCGGACGTCTTCACGGCGGCCGGCGTCGACACCGTCGTCTTCGACATCCAGGACGTCGGCGCCCGCTTCTACACCTACATCTGGACCCTCTACGACTGCATGCGCGCGGCCGCGCTCGCCGGCAAGGCGGTGGTGGTGCTGGACCGCCCCAACCCGGTCGGTGCCCGGCGGGCGGCCGGGCCCGTCCTGCAGCGCCCGTACGCGAGCTTCGTGGGCCGGGAGCCGATCGCGCTGGCGCACGGGATGACGGCGGGCGAGCTGGCCGGGCTCTTCGCGGGCGAGTTCTTGCGGGGAAGCCGCGCCGCCCCGCGGCTGGAGGTGGTGCGGATGGCCGGGTGGCGGCGGGAGTCCTTCTTCGAGGAGACCGGGCTGCCCTGGGTGCCGCCGAGCCCGAACATGCCGACGCCGGGCACGGCCCTGGCGTACGCCGGGACCTGCCTGTTCGAGGGGACGAACCTGTCGGAGGGGCGCGGCACCACCACCCCCTTCGAGCTGGTCGGCGCGGAGGGCGTGGACCGGCGGTGGGCACAGGCCGCGAACGCGCTGGAGCTGCCCGGGGTGTGGTTCCGGGAGGCCTATTTCACGCCGTCCTTCTCCAAGCACGCCGGGAAGACCTGCGGCGGGGTCCGGCTGCTCGTCCACGACCGGGAGGCCTTCGATCCGGTACGGGCCGGGATCGGGCTGCTGGTCACCGCGCGGCGGGTGTGGAGCGGCTTCGCCTGGCGCTCCGACCAGTGGATCGACCGGCTGACGGGCTCGGACCGGGTCCGGCGGATGGTCGACGCGGGGGCGGGTGTGGAGGAGATCGCGGGCGACTGGGCGGCGGGGCTGGCGGAGTTCGCGGCGGTTCGGGAGGAGTACCTGCTGTACCCGTGAACCGGCCGGTGCGCAGGGGCTGGCCGGGCGGCCTGTTCCGCAGGATGCTGCGGAACAGGGACACGGCGTGGAGGGGGGCGTCATGGTGCACATCGGCGGGGCGGTGCCTGCGGGAGCGACGGGGACGGCGGTGGGGATCGGGGCCCGGCCGTACGTGGAGCTGACCTACGACGCGCAGGGCGACGCGGGCCCGGGGGTGCGGGAGACGGTCTTCGGGATCGAGGCCACGGACCTGCTGGTCTTCGCCCACGGATGGAACTCCGACCGGTCCACTGCGATCCGGCTCTTCGACCGGTTCTACGCCCCCTTCGCGGATCTGGTGGGGACCGGGGTACGGCTGGGGTACGTGGGGGTGGTGTGGCCCTCGATCCGGTTCGCGGACGAGCCGATACCCGACTTCGAGCCCCGGGGCGCTGTGGAGGGTGCCGGAGGCGGTGCCGCGGAGCCGGGCCACGGAACGGCCCTGGACCCGGCCACCCGGCAGGCCCTCGGCGCCTTCTGGCCGGGCCGGGCGGCGGAGCTGGACCGGATCGCCGAGCTGCTGGAGGAACGGCCCACGCGGGAGGGGGACTTCACCGAGTTCGGCGCGCTCGTACGGGAGCTGGCCGGGGTGGACGGGGTGGGCACCGGCGACGACCTGGCGGCGGCCTTCGCCCCGCGCGAGGTGCCGGACTTCCTCAGCGGGGACGTGCTGCGGGTGTGCCGGGAGTTCACCGACGCCCTGGCCGAGGCGGGCGCCACGTTCCCCGGGGAACCTCCGGGCGCCGGGGGCTCCCCCGGCTTCTCGGCCGGCGGGGGGATGCGGACGCTGTGGAACGGCGCCAAGGAGGTGCTGCGCCAGGCCACGTACTACCAGATGAAGGCGCGGGCCGGGGTGGTCGGCGAGCACGGCCTCGGGCCGCTGCTGGCGGAGCTGGCCGGCCGCCGCCCGGCCCTGCGGGTGCACCTGGTCGGGCACAGCTTCGGCGGCCGGGTGGTCTCCTTCGCACTGCGCGGGCTGCCGTCCGGGGCGCGGAACGTGAAGTCCCTGACCATCCTCCAAGGGGCCTTCTCCCACTACGCGTTCGCCGACAGCCTGCCGCACGACCGAGGGCGCGGGGGCGCCCTGCGCGGACTGCAGGGCAGGATCGACGGGCCGCTGACGGCCTGCCACTCCCCCTACGACTCCTCCCTCAAGGTGTTCTATCCGCTGGCCTCCCGGATGGCCGGTGATTCGGCCGGTCTGCTGGGTTTCGACGAGCGGTGGGGCGCGATCGGGCACGACGGGGTGCGGGGCGTACCGGGAACCCCGCGGCTGACCCTGGACGCGGCGCTGCGGGGCGGCCTGCCCGCCGCGGGCTGCGTGAGCGTGGACGCGGGCTCCGTGGTCCGGCGCGGCGGGGCCCCCTCGGGGGCGCACAGCGACATCTGCCACGAGGAGCTGGCCCGGCTGGTGGTGGTCGCGGGGCGCATGGGGCGCTGAGTTCCGGCCATGTGCCACCCGCACGCCTCGACCGCCCCCGCATGCGCCCGCACCGGGCCGGGCATGTTGGGCACACGGCGCCGGTCCTGTGGGGAACACAGCGCGGCGGGCACGGCGCCCGGTGCTGGGCGCTCGGCGGAGGTGAAGGTGTGATGGCGGGATTCCGGAGTCTGGCCCATCAGGTGCGCGACGCACGCAACGACGGGGCCCTGCGGCGCCATTCTCTGCGCCGCTGCCTGGAGCGGTTCGCCCCGTACGGGCACCGCGCGACCTGGTGGCACCTGTGCGACCGGCACGGCATCGGCCCCGAGGACCGGGCGGCGGACCCGTCGCGGCTGGTGGCCGCGCTGGAGGAGCTGGAGGAGGCGCGGGCGGTCTGGCTGGAGTACGAGCGGCAGTTCGCGGAGCGCCGGCGGCGCGAGAAGCACGACGGGCTGCGCCGGCCCGAGTGGGCGTGGAGCGGCAGCGGGGACGCGGTCGTGCGGTGCGCCGATCCGGGCGTGCGGCCGCAGGGAGCACTGGGCGAGGTGCTCAGACGGCTGGTGGAGGCGCTGGAGTCGGAGCCGGGGACGGGGTGTCCGGTGTGCGGGGCCCGGGAGCTGCACTGGCCGGTGCGGGCGGATGCTGGGGCTGCCGCTGCGGCTGCGGCTGCTGCTGCTGCGGCGGCGGCGGCCCGGGATTCGACCGTGGGGCCGGGCGGCCGGGCGGCTGGGGCCGGTGGGACTGGCGGGATCGGTGGGACCGGCGCCGGGACCGGTGGGACTGGCGGGACCAGTGGGATCGGTGGGACCGGTGGGACCGGTGGGATCGGCGGCGGGACCGCCGGGGCCTCGGCCGGCGCCGGGTGGGCGTGGGACGGGCCGGTGTGCGCGGGCTGCGGAATCGTGGTGCCGAGACCGGCGCTCGCGGACACGGCATTGCAGGGGGCCGATTTGGCGGGGGCGGCGTGAGCGGGGTGGCGGGCGGCGCGAGCCGGGTGGGGGCGGGAGGGGAGCCCACTCTGGTGGTGTCGCTGAACGGTTCCCGGGGCGCCGCCGACGGCGCGGCCGTCCCGATGAGCCCCGAGGACCTGGTGGACGCCGCGCTGGCGGCGGTGGCCGCCGGGGCCCGGGAGGTGCTGGTCCATCCACGCACCCCGTGCGGGCGCGAGAGCCTCTCGCCCCGGGTGGTCGGGCCGCTGCTGGAGGCTCTGCGCGACGCGGGCCTCGGGGGCGGTGGCGGGGTCCGGGGCGGTCCCGGACCCGGCGGCGGGGTGGCGGCCTCCGTGGCCGTGGCCGTGGGCGTGGGGGCCGAGCCGGATCACGCGGGTCGGCTGGCGCGGGTGCGGAGCTGGACGGTGCTGCCCGACCGGGCGTTGGTGCGGTTCGCGGAGCCGGGCGCGCGGGAGCTCGCCGAGGCGCTGCTGGAGCGCGGGCCGGCGGTGGACGCGGAGGTCCCGGTGGGCGGGGCTGTCCCGGTGGGCGGGGCTGTCCCGGTGGGCGGGGCTGTCCCGGTGGACGGGGCTGTCCCGGTGGACGCGGAGGTCCCGGTCGGCGGGGCGGTCCCGGTCGGCGGGGCGGCGGGCCCGCTCGCGCGGTTCCTCGCCTGGCCGGTGCGGGACCCCTCGCGGGTCCGGCTCGTGGCCGAGCTGGGCTCCGCCGACCCGGGGCCGGTCGCCGAGCTGCTGCGCCGGCTGCCGCCGGTGCCGGTGCTGCTGTTCGGGCGGGAGGCGGCGGCCTGGCCGGCGCTGCGGCTGGCCGCGCGGTACGGCGCCGGGGCGCGGATCGGCGTAGGGGACGTGCTGCACCTGCCGGACGGGCGGGCCGCGCGGTCGAACGCCGAACTGGTCGCGGCGGCGGCCCGCGCGCGGGAGGTCACAAACGGGAACCGGTGAGGCGTTCGCCGAAGACGTCGTCCGGGTTGGAGAGCGCGCAGTTCTCCAGGGAGAGGCATCCGCAGCCGATGCAGTCGGTCAAATGATCGCGCAGGCGGCCGAGTTGGGCTATGCGGTGATCGAGCTCGGCGCGCCAGCTCTCGGAAAGCCGGGCCCAGTCCTCGCGGTTGGGGGTGCGGCCCTCGGGCAACTGGGCGAGTGCGTCGCGGATGCTGGCGAGGGGGATGCCGACGCGCTGGGCGGCCCGTACGAACGCCACGCGGCGCAGTGCGTCGCGGGTGTAGCGGCGCTGGTTGCCGGAGGTGCGGCGGCTGCTGATCAGGCCCTTGGCCTCGTAGAAGTGGAGTGCGGAGACGGCCGCGCCACTGCGGGCGGACAGCTGGCCGACGGTGAGCTCATGGACCTTCTCGGGAATCTGCGGCACACCGCCGAGGGTAATCGGCGGGGCCGGGATTCGGAGCCGGGCACGTCGTCGACGGTCGTTGGCAGTCATCGGCAGCCGCCGGCAGTCGCTGGCAGCCATTGACAGTCGTTGACAGATCCATGACGGCCCCAGCATGCTGAGCAAGCGCTTATTCGCCAGGGAGAGGTACGGGTATGTCCGAGCCGAGGATCTTCACGTCCGCCGAGGAGCTCACCGCCGGAATCGGCGCACCGCTCGGCCCGAGCGACTGGCTGGAGGTGGACCAGAAGCGGATCGACCTCTTCGCGGACGCCACCGGGGACCACCAGTGGATCCACGTGGACCCGGAGCGGGCGGCGTCCGGGCCCTTCGGTTCCACGATCGCGCACGGATACCTCACGCTGTCGCTGCTGCCGAGTTTGGTGCCGCAGATCATGCGGGTCGAGGGCATGCGGATGGGCATCAACTACGGGGTCGACAAGGTGCGTTTCCCGGCGCCGGTGCCGGTCGGGTCGCGGCTGCGCGCGACCGCACTGATCACCGAGGTCGTGGAGGCGGGCGGCGGCGTCCAGGTGTCCGCCACCGTGACCGTCGAGCGCGAGGGCGGCGAGAAGCCCGTGTGCGTGGCGGAGTCGGTGTCCCGCTACTACTTCTGACCTACGTCCGAGGCGTGCCGCCGCCCGACGCACGCGCGGCGGCGGCCTCGTCGGGGCCCGCGCCCACCATGCGGAGCACGAGGCCGGCGTAGAGCGCGCCGACCTCGTCGGGGGTGCGGCGGCCGTCCGCGCTGAACCAGCGGGCCACGTCGATGCAGAGCGACAGCACGGCGAGCGTGGTACCGGGGACGTCCGGGACGAAGAACTCCCCGGCCGCGACGCCGTCGGCGAGGATGCGGCGGATGGCCGCGTCACTCTGCCGGCGCAGGGCCACGATGTCGGAGCGGTGCTCCGGAGCGAGAGCATCGAGCTCGTACTGGACCACGCGCGCGGTGGTGTGATGCGCCGCGTGCCACCGCACGAAGGACCGTACGGCCGCGTCGAGCCGCTCGGCGGCGCTGCCGGGGCCGGAGGCGGCGGTGTCCAGGATCTCCAGGGCCTTGTCGTGGCCGATCCTGCTGATCCGGTGGAGCAGCTCTTCCTTGGTCTTGTAGTGGATGTAGAGCGCGGCCGGGCTCATGCCGGCCCGCCCCGCGATGTCCCGCGTGGTGGTGGCGTGGTACCCGCGCTCCGCGAAGGCCTCCACGGCGGCGACGAGCAGCCGCCGCGCGGCGTCGGGAGTGACCTCCGACCACGGCCGGTAGCCGCCGATCTCCTCCGCGCTGTCCATCGCTCGCTCCCCTCTTCGGCCCGTAGGAATGAACACCTCGGAATGAACAGCCTACCGGAGGGTGAGCAAGCGCTTAGCGATCCTGGGGAGCGGGCTGATTCGGGGTGGCGAAGGGGTCGTAGCTCGTCATGATCTTCTCCATCCGGGCCTGGTCGACCCGGCTGACTATCTGGGTGACCTCCTGGCGGTCACGGATCACCTTGGCGAGGGTGAAGGCCGAGGTGGTGAGGTAGAGGACCGCGATGCCGAGGAAGGCGCGGACCCAGCCGTCGGCCTCCATGTTGTAGATCCCCAGGGAGACCGCACCGATGGCGACGCCGAAGGAGGCGACGGCCTGGCCGTAGTAGGCCCCCGTGTTCTGCTGCTTGACCTGTGTCTCGTTCATGGGTCCAGCTTCGGGCGGGCCGGGCACCGGCACATCCGTGCGCGTACTCACGTACGTACTTAGAAACTTCGGGGCCTCAGAATGCCGAAACCCCTGTACGGGCACGGCCGATGAGGAGCTTCTGGATCTGGCTGGTGCCCTCGTACAGGGTCATCACGCGGGCGTCGCGCAGCAGCTTGCCGGCCGGGTACTCGTCGATGTAGCCGTAACCGCCGTGCACCTGCAGGGCGTTGCTCGCGGCGCGGACTGCGGCCTCGGAGGCGAAGAGCTTGGCGGTGGAGGACTCGGTGGCGAAGGGCAGTCCGCGGTCGATCAGATCGGCGACCCGCCAGGTCAGCAGCCGCGCCGCGTCCACGTCGACGGAGATGTCGGCGATCAGCTCCTGGACCAGCTGGTGGTGGGCGATCGGCTTGCCGAACTGCTCGCGCTCGGCCGCGTAGGAGACGGCCGCGTCCAGCGCGGCCTGGGCGATGCCGACACAGCCCGCGGCGACGGACATCCGGCCCTTGGCGAGGGCCGACATGGCGACGGAGAAGCCCTTCCCCTCGGGGCCGAGCATCGCGGAGGCGGGCACGCGCACGCCGTCGAGGGCGAGTTCGGCGGTGGCCTGGCCGCGCAGGCCCAGCTTGCCGTGGATCTCGCGGCGGGTCAGGCCCGGGGCGTCGGCGGGCACGAGGAACGCGGAGATTCCGCGGTGGCCGGGCTCCTCGTTCGTGCGGGCGAAGAGCAGGACCACGTCGGCCCAGGTGCCGTTGGTGATGAACATCTTGCTGCCGCTGATCACGTACGAGTCGCCCTCGCGCCGGGCGCGGGTGGTGAGGGCGGCGGCGTCGGAGCCGGTGCCCGGCTCGGTGAGCCCGAAGCAGCCGAGGGCTTCGCCGGAGCACAGGCGGGGCAGCCAGGCGCGCTTCTGCTCCTCGCTCCCCCAGGCGGCGACGGTCTTGGCGACCAGGCCCAGGGAGACGGAGACGATGCCGCGCACGGCGGAGTCCCCGCGGCCGAGTTCCTCGGTGACCAGGACGTAGGAGAGGTGGTCTCCGCCGGAACCGCCGTACTCCTCGGGGACGGTCAGGCCGAGGAAGCCGACGGAGCCGAGCTTCTTCACGACGGCCCGGTCCACGCTCTCGGCGCGGTCCCACTCGGCGGCGTACGGAGCGATCTCGCGCTCGGTGAACGCGCGGGCGAGATCACGGACGGCGGACTGTTCCTCGCTGAGTTCCAGATTCACCGGGCACCTCCGGGCGGGGCGGGATCGGACGGGATCGGACGGGGCGGGGATCGGTCGGGGCACGAGCGGACGGGGCGTGAGCAGGCACGACGGCGCGTTAATTACCACCGCTAGTTTAAATGCGGCAGGCCTTACTATGTGACGCATGGCCAGACCGCGCAAGCCCCTCCTCAGCAGATCGCTCATCGTCGAGGCGGCGGGCGCGCTGGTGGACGGCGAGGGGCTGGAGGCCGTCTCGACGCGGCGGCTGGCGGCGGCGCTGGGGGTCAGTGGGCCCTCGCTGTACAACCACTTCCGCACGAAGGACGAGATCCTGGACGCGGTTGCGGACGCGGTGAGCGCGCGGGTCGACTTGTCGATGTTCGAGGCGGGGGACGGCCGGGAGTGGCAGGTCGCGCTGCGCGACTGGGCACACTCCTACCGGGCCGCGCTGTCCGACCATCCGAACATCGTGCCGGTGCTGGCGCGCGGACCGGGCCGCAGGCCCGCCGGGCTGCGGGTGGCCGACGCCGTCTTCGGCGCGATGACCGCGGCCGGCTGGCCGCCCGCGCAGGCGACCCGGATCGGGGCGCTGATGCGGTACTTCATCCTCGGCTCGGCGGTGGGTTCCTTCGCCCGGGGTTTCGTGGACGACGAGACGGCATACGACCCGTCGGACTACCCGCACCTGGGCCAGGCCCACCTGCTGGCGGAGCGCCAGCACGAGGTCGACGAGGGCGCCTTCGAGACGGGCCTGGCGGCGCTGCTGGACGGCCTGGCCCTCCAGTACGCGGCCCTGCGGGAGACGGCCTGACGCCGTCCGGCGCCGCCGGATTCTGCCGGACTCGGCCTGACTCGGCCTGACTCGGCCTGAGGGGAGGCCCGCAGAGAGCGGGCCTCCCGGACGGACGGACGAGCGGGCGGACAGGCGGGCAGGCAGGTGGAGGGGCGGGCCGCTAGAAGATCACCAGTGAGCGGCCGCCCTTGCCCGCCAGCATCGCGTCGAAGGCCGCCGGGATGCCGTCGAGCGTAATCCGGTCGGTGACCAGGGCTCCGAGGTCGAGCCGGCCCGCGCGGACGTGGGCGGCGATCACCGGGAGGTCGCGGGCGGGGTCGCTGTTGCCGTAGACGCAGCCGGTGAGGGTGCGGGCGAAGTGGAAGATCTCCAGGGCGTTGAAGGTGACCTGCTGCTCCTTGCCCCCGATGCCGACGACCGTCGTACGGCCGCCGCGCCGGGTGGACTCCCAGGCGCCGCGGATGCTCGCGGCCCGGCCGGCGCACTCGACGGCCACGTCCGCGCCGTGACCGCCGGTGAGGGCGCGGATGTCCTTGGCGGTGGTCTCGGAGGCGAGCAGGAACTCCGTGGCGCCGGCCGCCCGGGCCAGTTCCTCCTTGTCCGGGGAGACGTCCACGGCCACGATCGGGCCGGCCGTCGCGATCCGGGCCGCCTGGAGGGCGGCCAGACCCACGCCGCCGACTCCGAAGACGGCCACCGACTCGCCGGGGCGGACCTGGGCGCTGTGGTGGACGGCTCCGTAGCCGGTGAGGACCGCGCAGCCGAGCAGTGCGGCCTCGGGGAGCGGGATCCCGGCGGGGGCGGGCAGGACGCAGTTGGCCGCGACGACCGTCTCCTCGGCGAAGGCGGCCACGTTCAGCCCGGGGTGCAGCTCGACGCCCCGGGCATCGTGGGCGTACACCGCTCCGACCCCGGTGAGCGCCTTGGCGCAGAGCCAGACCTCGCCGATCGCGCAGTGGTGGCACTGCCCGCAGGACGGGGCCCAGTTGAGCACCACCCCGTCGCCGGGCGCGACGTGGGTGACCCCTTCGCCGACGGCCAGGACCGTGCCCGCGCCCTCGTGGCCGAGGACGGCGGGTACGGGGACCCGCATGGTGCCGTTGGTGAGGGAGAGGTCGGAGTGGCAGACCCCGGCGGCGGCGAGCCGCACCCGGACCTGGCCGGGCCCGGGTTCGGGCAGCACGATGTCCCGTATCTCAAGGGGGGCTCCGACGGCGGGCAGGATGGCGGCGCGGACCATGATCGTCGTCTCCGTGTGTGCGGGGTCGTGGGGCTGTGAGGGCGCGAGGCTGTGGGCCGTGGCGCTACGGGCGGGCCGGCGGGCCTCTGGGCTGCCGGCCCGCGGGGCTGCCGGCCTGCGAGGCCGCGAGGCCGCGAGGCCGCGAGGCCGCGAGGCCGCGAGGCCGCGAGGCTAGAACTGCAGGGACTTGGTCTGCAGGTACTCGGCGAGGCCGTGCGGGCCCAGCTCGCGGCCCACGCCCGACTTCTTGTACCCGCCGAAGGGCGCGAGCGGGTTGAAGCGACCGCCGTTGATGTCCACCTGGCCGGTGTCCATCAGGCGTGCGAAGGCCACGGCCGTCGCCTCGTCCGCCGCCCAGACCGCCCCGCCCAGCCCGTAGTCGGTGCCGTTCGCGATGGCCAGGGCCTCGTCCTGGTCTCCGTAGGGAAGGATCGACAGCACCGGGCCGAAGATCTCCTCCTGGGCGATGGTCATGTCGGGCGTGACGTCGGCGAACACGGTCGGGGCGATGAAGTACCCCTGCGCGTGCGGCGCCTCGGGCCCGCCCGCGACGAGGCGCGCGCCCTCCTCCACGCCCTTGGTGATGAAGCCGCGGACGCGGTCGCGCTGCTTGGCGCTGACGACCGGGCCGAGGCGGGTGCCCGGGTCGAGGGGGTCGCCGGAGGTGTACTTGCCCGCGGCGGCGGCCGCGAGGGAGACCGCCTCCTCGTAGTCGTCCCGGTGGACGAGCATGCGGGTGAGCGCGTTGCAGCTCTGGCCGGAGTTGTTCATGACGTGGCCGACGCCCGCGGCGACGGCCTTGGCGAGGTCGGCGCCGGGCAGGATGACATTGGCCGATTTTCCGCCCAGTTCCAGGGCGACCCGCTTGACAGCGGCGCCGGCCGTGGCGCCGATCTGCTTGCCGACGGCGGTGGATCCGGTGAAGGAGACGAGGTCGACTCCCTCGTGCGCGGCCAGGGCCTGGCCGGCGACCGGGCCGGTGCCGGTCACCAGGTTGAAGACCCCGGCGGGGATCCCCGCCTCGTGCACGGCTTCGGCGAAGAGCTGTGCGGTCAGCGGGGTGTCCTCGGCGGGCTTGAGGACGAGGGTGCAGCCTGCGGCGAGAGCGGGTGCCACCTTGGCAACGATCTGGTGCAGCGGGTAGTTCCAGGGGGTGATCGCCCCGACGACGCCGACCGGCTCCAGCAGTACGGTCGAGTTCCCGATCCGCTCCTCGAAGGCGTACGAGGCCCCGAGCTCGGCGTAGGAGGAGGCCACGGCGATCGGCGCCCCGACGTGGACCATCTCCGAGAACCCCAGCGGCGAGCCCAGCTCGGCGGTGATCGTCTCGGCTATCTCCCCCTTGCGGGCGACCAGCACGTCACGCAGGGACCCGATGAGGGCGGCCCGCTCGGCCGGAGCAGTGGCCGCCCAGGCCGGGAAGGCCGCGCGGGCCGCGCGTACGGCCTCGTCCACGTCCTCGGGCGTTCCGGCCGGGACCGAGGCGATGGGCCGCTCGTCGGCCGGGTTGAGGACCTCGATGCGGCCGTGGCCGAGGGCGGCCCGCCACTCGCCGCCGATGTACATCCCGTCGTGGGCCTTCATGGCAATCCTCCCGAGCGCGCGCGGGCGCGTGGACCTGTGGACGTCTGGACGTCTGGACCTGTGAACGATGACGCGTGACGTGCGGTCGCCGTATCTGACCCGACGTCGCCAACACCCTACAAACTAGCGCCGGTAGTTTTGTGTGCGCCAGGGGCGTACGGGGTCAGATGATGCCGAAAAGCATCCCTGCCGCCAGGACCACCAAGCCGCGCCGACCGCCGCCTGGTTCCGCGCACCCACAACGACTACGCGTACCAGGCGCGGGCCGCTGCCGAGCTGGTGTCGCTCACCCAGGACGACGTGTACCTCGCCGCGCTGCCCGCCGACCTCAATATCGCCTTCGGCGGCCCCGGCATCATCGGCACGCTCACCGTCGGCGGCACCGTCGTCCTGGTCGAGGACCCGGAACCCGCCGCGTTCCTGGCTGCCATCGAGCGCGAGCGGGTCACCGTCGCCTCGCTGACGCCGGACACCGCCCGGCTCTGGCTCGACGCGCGTCCCGCCGTCCGGGCCGATGTGAGCAGCCTGCGCCTCGTGCAGATCGGTGGCCGCACCCCGCCCTTGGACCGCGCGACCGCCGAACGGGTGAGCTCCGAAGGGGGCTGCCGCCTCCAGCAGGTCTTCGGTACGGACGAAGGGCTGCTCACCCTCACGCGGACCGACGATCCCGACGAGACGGTGCTCACGACGCAGGGCCGTCCGCTCTCCCCCGACGACCAGATCCGCGTCGTCGACGCCGACGGCACGGAAGTCCCCGACGGGGAGCCGGGCGAACTCCTGGCCCGCGGCCCCTACACCGCCCGCGGCTACTACCGTTCGCCCGGCCTCAACGCACGCTCCTTCACCCCCGACGGCTACGTGCGCACCGGTGCCCTGGCGCGACGCACGCCGGACGGCAACCTGGTGGTGACCGGCCGCCTCCAAGGCGTCGCGCGGCCGCTGGGCCAGACCGCCGGACCGGGCGGCTGACCCGTCCGGTCGGTGACGGGCGGGGAGGTGTGGCGCCGGCCCGGCGGCGCGTAAGGCGGTGGCGGTCTCCCGGCGCGGGGGCCGCCATCACCATCCGACGCGCGTGCTCCGCCCGGTCAGTCCAGGACGCGCGCGAGGTAGGCGTGCATCATCGCGCGGGTTTCGGCGACGATGTCGGGGTCGCCTGCCGGGTCGTTGCGGAAGGCCAGCTGGATCAGGGCGTCGGTGGCCTCGACCGCGACCAGGACGGCCCGCTCCAAGGCGGCGTCCGGAGTGAGGGTGAGGTGGGCGCCGAGGAGTTCGGTGAGGCGGACGGCGACCAGGTGGTTGGGGTCGGAGGCGGGCCCCTCGGACGGCGGCGCCGGCACCCCGAAGTCGACGAGGGCGAAGCCGGGCACGCTGCGCTTCATGACGAGGTACTCGTCCAGCACCGCGTCGACGACCGGGCGCCAGTCGGTGTCCGGGAGGTCCGCGAGCCGCTGCTCGATGCCGTCGGCGTAGCGGTCGAGGTTGCGGTGGGCCAGGGCGATGGCCATGGCCCGTTTGTTGCCGAAGAACCGGTAGACCGAACCGATCGGCACGCCGGCCCGCAGGGCCACGGCGCGGGTGCTGAGGTTCTCGTACCCGGTCTCGTCGAGGAGCTCCGCGCAGGCGTCGAGGATCCGGGCGAGGCGGTCGGCGCTGCGCTGCTGGATCGGCGTCCGGCGCAGGGGGTGGGCTGGGGGCACGGGGTCCATCATGCCGCTCCTGGGTTCACGGGTCGGCGGCGGTACCGGTTCGGCCGCCTCAGTTCAGCAGCAGGCTGAGGCCGCCCACCGTGTACGTGATCATCAGCGCGAGCAGCGGCAGTTGCCCGGCGACGGCTTTGGCGGGCGGAAAGAGGCGTACGGAGCGGTCGTGCGCGGCGATCACGCCGAGGACGTGGCCGGTGACGACGGCGATCACCTGGAGTGCGGCGAGGCCGCCGGGACCCAAGGGAGACAAGGGTTCGGGGACGTTGTCAGTGCCCAATGCCATGATGACTGTGCGTGGTCCTTCGACTACCAGGAGGGAGAAGTAGTGGGCGACGAGATAGCCGAGGGCGATCGGTACGAGTGAGTGCGCGAAGGCGGTCAGCGGGCCGGGGTGCGGGCCGCAGACGAGGCGGGTGACCGCCGCGCAGAGGCAGTAGAGGGCGGCGACGAGGGCGACGGCTCCGATGAGTCCGAGGGTGGCCGCAGCCGTGCGGCCGAGGGGGGAGGTCTGGATCGCATTGATCCACGAGGGGTTGTCGGAGAAGCCGTCGTAGGCGGTGGATCCGAGCAGGACGCAGACGGTGGCGACGAGTCCGGGCTGCTCGGGTGTCGCGTCGAGTCCGTGGAAGGGGTTACGGAGAACGAGGCGGCCGTCGCTGCGACGGCCGAGGGGGGAGAGCCGGGCCAGGAGGGCGGAGTACACCTCGAAGGCGTCTCCGTCGGCGAACCAGCGCTCGCCGTAGCGGGCGGCGAGCAGGAGCTGGACGGCGGCGTAGCCGGTCAGGGCGATCAGGAGGGTGGTGGTGGAGGCGGGATCGGGAGAGACGAGTTCGAGCCAGGTGAAGGCGAAGAGCCCTGCGGCGGCCGGCCACTGCCCCAGCCGGGCGGGGAGCCGGCGGTACGTCCGGGGCTCCGGACGCGGGGACGACGGGCCCGGGGGCCCCGGGTCAGGGGCCTTTGGCACCACGGCGAGGTGTGGTGCCGGGAGGCGTGGGCTCCGGGAGGAGCGCGCGGCGGCGGCTCCGGCGGCAACTGGGGCTGAGGGGCCGGCCGTACGGAGCTTCCCCGACAGCCGGGCGAGCAGGCGGTGCAGGGCACGGAGCGGGCTGAGGAGGCGCCAGACGGGACCGAAGAGGAGGGAGGCGGGGACGAGGCCGACCCAGAGCAGGACGTAGACGGCGCCGGGAGCGGGGTTGCGGGCGGGGTCGTCGGGACCGAGGAGGAGGTACAGGAGAACGGCGAGCGCGGCCGCGAGGCCGAGCCCACGCAGGGCGGTGCGGGTGGCCGGCGCGTCGGCCACCCGCTGGAACCCGGCGGGCAGCGCGAGGCCGGAGCGGTCGCCGCGGAAGCGGGAGGCGGACCAGAGGAGACCCAGTGCGAGGAAGGAGACGAAGAGTGCGGTGAAGGCACCGGCGAAGGCATAGAAGGGAGAGATCGGCAGATCGTGCTGCGAGCCGATGCCGTGCGCGAACACGGTGAGCGGATCGGCCGGGTGAAGGACCACGCCCTGGCCGGACCCGCCACCGGACACCCCGTACGGGACCATCTCCGGCCCGGACCCGGTCACCGCCGGACCGCCGGGGCCGTGGCCAGGGGCAGGGGCAGAGCCAGGGGCAGGGGCAGGATGTGGGTCAGGGCCGGGGCGCAGGCCGGGGCACAGGTCGGTGTCAGGGCCGGCGCGCCGGTCGGAGCCGGGGCTCCGGCCGGGATCCGGGTCGATTCCGTGAGCCGGGGTGCTGGGGTCATCGGACGACGAGTTGGGTCAGGACGAGGTTGGACTCGTGGGTCTCGACCTCGAAGAGGCCCGTGCGGTCGGCATTCAGGATCAGGGTGGCCTCCTGACCTGCCGGCAGGGCGAGTTCCTTGTCGATGCCGTGCACGTGCAGGGTGTCCGCGCGGTCGCTGGTGACCCGTAGAGCCACGCGTTCGCCGCGCGTCACCTCCACCCGGCCCGGGGCCGGGCTGACCTTGCCGTCCCGCACGGTGATGGTCACCGTACGGTCGGCCTGCGCCGCCTCCGGGGGCGTGGGAGACGGTGCGGCCGGGGAATGGGAGTGGGTGGACTGGCCGGATTCCGCGGCGAGTTGGAGGGTTGCTTCGACCGGCTTTCCCGCCACCGCCCAGGCCGTGTGGTCGTCCGCGTAGAGGCGGACGGTCAGGGTGTGCGTGCCGCCCTCGGGCACCTGCGTGGCGGGCAGGTGG
Source organism: Streptomyces sp. GL_148 (assembly GCF_057834205.1). Classification (NCBI taxonomy): domain Bacteria; kingdom Bacillati; phylum Actinomycetota; class Actinomycetes; order Kitasatosporales; family Streptomycetaceae; genus Streptomyces; species Streptomyces sp. GL_148. The sequence continues at coordinate 1,774,710 of NZ_CM174396.1, forward strand.
AACCAAGGGCCGTACAGGCGGGCCAGTTTGCGGCCGTCCAGCTCCAGGTGCGCGTGCCCGGCACCCGGGAGGGCGGCGCCGCCGGTGCTGTCGGGGGTGAAGTGGAAGTTCGTCACCGTCAGCTGGAGGTTCCAGCCGTCCTCGGAGTCCGGCCGGGAGGCGAGCCGGACCTCCGGCGCGCCCTCGGCCGGGACCTCGCGGAGCCGGTGGCCCGCGCCGTCGTCGGCGGTGAGCAGGGTGCCGGCCTTGCCGGAGGCCTGCTCGTGGGTGGTGCCGGGCTTGTGGTGGGTGGTGGCCCGCCCCCCGCAGCCCGTCGCCGCGCCGCCGGCCAGGAGCAGGGCCAGGGCGAGCAGCGCCGCCGCGCGGCCCGTCCGGCGGGACCTGCGGGGCGGCGTGCCGCAGACGTCGCACCAGGTCCGCCGTGCGGTGCGGTCGCCGCCAGGGTGCCCCGTCACGGCCGGTCTCCCCCGGCAGCGCCCCGCTCCGTTCCGGCGCCGGGACGGGCGCCGGAGCCGTGGCCAGGACCGCCCTCGGCAACGGCTTCGGCTTCGGCGCTGCGGATCAGGGCCGGGCCTGCGGGGACGCGGACCCGGTCGCCTGCCGGGTCGCCGCCCGGGCCTGCCGGGCGGGCCGGGGCACCGCCCGGGCGGGCGGCGGCGATGACGGCCCAGAGGATCCAGACCACCGCGACGAGGGACCGGATCCAGGCGGGGCTGAGCGGGACCCAGGGGATCATCAGGACGGCCTTGTCGAAGGCGTCGAGGAGGGTGAGCGCACCCAGCAGCAGGGTCAGGCGGGCCAGCCAGGGCCGGCCGGGGCGCAGGGCGAGGCCGGTGCCGGTCCACCACAGGCCGAGGCAGAGCAGGGCCAGTGCCGGGACGAAGGTGCCGATCAGGCCCATCGTGGAGCCGGCCACGTCCAGGGCCAGGCCCGCGAGGCCGAGCACGGCGGCCACGCCGGCCAGGCGTGAGTCGCGCAGGCGGCGCCACCACAGGAGGCCGCCGACCAGGAGGAGGACCGCCGCGACGGCGAGGGCGAGCTGGGTCTCCACCCGCTGGAGGCCCCGGGAGCCGTACCAGTCGCAGCCGGCCGGAAGTTTGCGCGCCTGGACGCTGTAGTCGGCGCAGACGAGGAGCTGGGCCAGCTTCACCGGTTCGCCGGCCAGCCGGGCCGAGGCGCCGGAGACCGCGCCGCGCCGCTCGCCGCACTGCGGGAGCGTTCCCGGGGTGGAGCCGTCCGGGCCCTGCTGCCAGCAGTTGCCCCGGCCCTGGCCGTCCCACCACACGTCCATGCCGTTGGGGCGGGAGGCGCCGGACTTGTCCTTGCCCAGGATGTTGCCGGCGTAGCGGTTGTGGTGGGAGGTGTCGGTCTGCTTGGAGAGCGCCTCCTCGCCGCGGATGAAGGCGGGCACGGCCGAGAGGAAGAAGCCCGCGCGCTGGTGCCCGTACACCCAGTTGTTCTCGTAGAGGTTCCAGTTGCCGCCGGCGGTGATGATGCCGGTGCCGGGGGGCATGGAGATCTGCGGGCAGACCACGCCCTGCTCGTAGCCGCGCTCGACGGGCGGTTTGGCGCAGGTGCCGTCCGCCACGTAGTGGTAGTAGTCGGCGTTGTTGTCGTGGATCAGGTTGCGTTCGAAGCGGGCGTGGTTCTGCGGGAGGCCGGGGTGGCCGGGGAAGGCGCTGTCCATCGAGGCGCCGCCCATGTTCTGGTCGAACTCGTTGTCGTGCACGTACACGGAGTCGCCCGCGGTGCCGGAGTAGCCGACCATGTTGTGGTGGCTGCGGCAGCCGGTGATCTCGATGGAGTAGCGGCGGACGTCGTAGCCGCGGCCCTCGTTGATGTCGGAGGCGCTGCCGGGGTAGATGCCGGAGTCGCCGTTGCCGTACGACTCGCAGTTCTTGTACAGCCCGTGGTCGCTGGCGAAGGTCAGGAAGCCGTACTCGTCGTTCCAGCGGGTCAGCACGTCGTCGATGACGAATCCGTCACCCGCCAGGACGTACAGCGAGTTGAAGGTGGTGCGCTGGGCGGTGAAGTTGCGGAAGTAGATGCCGTTGGACTTGTCCGCGCGGATCGCGTTCAGCTTCTGGTACTTGGCGTCGATGACGACGTCCTGGCGGGAGGCTCCGGTGCCTTCGATCTGAAGGTCGGTCTTGCCGAGGATGGCGACCAGGTTCTGGTTGTGGCGGCAGGCCATCTGCTGTTCGTAGGTCAGGATCTGGTAGCCGAGCGAGGAGTTGGGCGCTTTGAGCGAGGCGCACTCCCCGGTGGGCTTGGTGAGCGAGGGCTCCTCCTCGTAGAGGCCGGGGAGGATCGCGATGTTCATGCCCGGGCGGTCCACGGCGTCGACGGCCGCCTGGAGGTCGCGGAAGCCGTTCTTCTCGCAGCGTTCGTAGAGGACGAGGTTGCGCTGCTCGAGGGTGTCGGGGAAGGCGGATATCCGGCGTTCGAAGGCGGGCCGGTCGGTCTTGCAGACGATCAGGTCCGGCTCGCCCGCGCGGTAGGCGGGTACGGAGCCGGTGCCGTCGGGGAGCTCGACGGGGCGCTCCTCGTGCGCGCTCGCGGCGGGCGCGGCGACGAGGAGTGACAGAAGCGCTAGGAGGGCGGCGAGGAGCGCCGCCGGCACGGCAGGAAACCTGCGGGTCCACGACATGCGCGTGAGAGTAGAGGAATGTTCATCTTTTGGGATCCCCTCGCGCAGGAATAGACCTCTGACAGGCCAATTCGTAACCGGGCACCCGCCCCGCGCGCCGCCCCGCGCGCGCCACCCCCTCGCCCCACCCGCGCCACGCCCTCACCTGTCGGTCGACTGACAGGAATCTCCCGTTGACGCACGGGCCCAGGAATCCTACTGTCAGGCATAGGATTCCTTCGGCAGACCGGGAGCGTGCAATGAGCGGCGGCAGCGAGCAGGCCAGGAAGACGGCGGAGGCGCTCGAGTACCTCACCGGCTTCGGCAATGAGCACAGCTCGGAGGCGGTCCCCGGTGCGCTGCCGATCGGGCGGAACTCGCCCCAGCGCTCCCCCCTCGGCCTCTACCCGGAGCAGCTCAGCGGCAGCGCGTTCACCGAGCCGCGCTCCCACAACCGCCGCTCCTGGCTCTACCGGATCCGCCCCTCGGCCGCGCACCCTCCCTTCACCCGGACCGGCAACGGCGCCCTGCGCAGCGCGCCCTTCACGGAGGCCCCGGCCGACCCCAACCGGCTCCGCTGGAACCCGCTGCCCGACCCGGCCCCGGGTACCGACTTCCTGGCGGGCCTGTGGACCCTCGGCGGCAACGGCGACGCCACCCAGCGCTCCGGCATGGCCATCCACCTCTACTCCGCGAACGCCTCCATGACGGACCGGGTGTTCAGCGACTCCGACGGCGAGCTGCTGATCGTCCCCGAGCGCGGCGGCCTGCTCCTGCGCACCGAGTTCGGCCTGCTGAGCGCCCGCCCGGGCGAGATGGCGCTGATCCCGCGCGGGGTCCGCTTCCGCGTGGAGCTCCAGGACGAGACCGCCCGCGGGTACGTCTGCGAGAACTACGGCCGGCCCTTCGAGCTCCCCGACCTGGGCCCCATCGGCGCCAACGGGCTCGCCGCCGCCCGCGATTTCCGGGCGCCGGTGGCCTCGTACGAGGACGCCGAGCGTCCGACCGAAGTCGTCAACAAGTTCTGCGGCAACCTCTGGACGGCCACCTACGACCACTCCCCGCTCGACGTGGTCGCCTGGCACGGCACGCACGTCCCGTACGTCTACGACCTGCGCAGTTTCAACGTCCTGGGCTCCATCAGCTACGACCACCCCGACCCGTCCATCTTCACGGTGCTGACCTCGCCCTCCGACACGGCTGGCCTGGCGGGCGTGGACTTCGTGGTCTTCGCGCCGCGCTGGCTGGTCGGCGAGGACACCTTCCGCCCGCCGTACTTCCACCGGAACGTGATGAGCGAGTACATGGGGCTCATCGACGGCGCCTACGACGCCAAGGCGGAGGGTTTCGTGCCCGGCGGCGGCTCCCTGCACAACATGATGTCCGCGCACGGTCCCGACCGGGAGACCTTCGACCGGGCGAGCGCCGCCGAACTGAAGCCGCAGAAGATCGACGACGGCCTGGCCTTCATGTTCGAGACCCGCTGGCCGATCACCGCCACCGCCCAGGCGGCCGGCGCGGACCACCTCCAGGGCGGATACGACGACGTCTGGCAGGGGCTCCAGCGCCACTTCCGCGCCTAACATCACGAGCACGCCGCGCGGCGCCGCCGCCGCGCCCACCCCGTCCTACGGAGAACCACCCGTGACCGCCTTCGCCCCCGACTCGCTGGTACTGAACCGGAAGCTGCCGCTCTGGTACCAGGTCTCCCAGTCGCTGCGCGCCTCCATACTCGGGCGCACCGCGGACGCCTCGCTGCGCCTGCCCACCGAGGAGCAGCTCGCCGAGCACTACGGGGTCAGCGTGCTGACCATGCGGCAGGCGCTCAAGGAACTGGAGACCGAGGGCCTCATCAGCCGCCACCGGCGGCGCGGGACCTTCATCGAGCCGGCGGCGCTGCGCGGGGCCCCGGTCCGGCTGCTCGGCTCGGTCGACGCGATCGTGGCGCAGCAGTCGGGCGACCGTACGACGATCCTCGGGCACGAGCGGACGGCGGTGTCCGGGGAGCTGCTGGAGCACTTCCCGGACACCGCCGAGGTGGTCACGTACCGCAGGCTCCGCCACGACAGCGAGAGCGGCGAGCCGACCAACTGGGCGGAGAACGCGGTGCGTCCGGAGCTCGCCGACTCCATCGACCTGGCGGATCTGGAGCGTTGGCCGATGACGAAGGTCCTGCGGGACATCGTGAAGGTGGACATCAGCCGAATCACCGACACCGTGGAGGCGCGGCTCGCCGACCCGCTCACGGCCGGTCTGCTCCAAGTGCCCTTGCTGAGCCCGATCCTGCACTACACGGGCGTCACGTACGACAGCTCCGGCCGGGTGGTCGACGTGGCGCGGATCCGGTACCGCGGGGACCGGTTCTCCTTCACCGTGACCGTCGACGCACACTGACGTCGACGCACACTGGTGCGACTACTTCTGGTCGTCGTCCTCCGTTCCGCGCTCGCCTTCGGCCTGGGACGGCGTGGTCCGCTGCGTCTGGGCGTGGCGGAGCTTCTTCTGCTTCTCGTCCAGGTCCTCGTCGAGCCGTTCCCCCTCGGCCTGCGACGGGGTCGAGTACTCGTCGTACTGACTCATGTCCGCCTCCCTGGTCGGGTCGCCTGGTTCGGCCCGGCTCCGTCCGGATCCGGGCAGATCCCTACATAGCGAGCCTAACTCTCCGGCCTGGACGCGGCCCGGTCACCGGGTGGCGTCGCTACCATCGGCCGGGTGAGCGCTGACGCATCCCCGCGGGACCCGCTGCTGGACGATCTGATGCCCTGGGCCGTGAGCTCCCTGCGCCTGGGCCGGGCCTGGGTCGCGGCCCCCGATCCGGCCACCCTGCGCGCCCGGTGGGCCGCCCTGGCCGCCGCCGAGGGCCCCGAGCGGGAACGGTTGTTCCGCCCGACCCGGGCGCGGACCACGGGCGCCGGGGCGGCGGCGCTGCCGGGCCAGCGCGCGGGTTCCACGGCCCGCTTCGCGGACGTGCCCGGGCCCCGACCCGACCCCGTACGGATCCTGCGCGAGCCCTTCGACGAGCAGTGGCTGCTGCCCGACCAGCGGCTCATCGACCTGGCCCGCCCGGAGCTGTGGCGGGTGCTGGACGAGCACCAGCTGTTCGTCGTGGAGCCCGCGCAGCCGGCGGCGCTCCTGGTCACCGCGCACCTGCCGGCCGGGCGGCTCGGCCGGATCCGCCCGCTGCACCGCCGCCCGGGCGGCGCCGAGCCCAATCTCGCCCCCGGGCTGCAGCACCTGCTCGGCGAGCGCTACGGCACCTGGGTCACCCCCGAGGACGTGCTCTGCTGGATCCTCGCCGCCGGCCGCCCCGGCCCCCGGGGGTACGAGGTCCCCCTCACCTCCGACGCCACGCGCTGGCGGGCCGGGCTGGAGCTGGGCCACCGGCTGCTCTCCGTCCGGCTGCGCGGGGCCCGCGGCGGCGAGGCGCCCCGGCTGCCCGGCGGGCGCCGGCCGTACGTCCGCTCGGCGCTGCCGGCGTGGCCGCGCGAGCTCTCGTACGACCCGGGGAGCGAGACCCTGACCGTCGGGGACGGCGGGGACACCGGCATGGGCACCGTGTCGCCCGTACCGGCCGGGGCGTGGGAGTACGAGGTCCAGGGCGTCCGCGTCCTGGAGTCCTGGTTCGCCGCACGGCTCGCCCACCGGGACCCGCAGGCCGAGGGGCTGGACGCGGTGGGCCCGGCCGAGTGGCCGCAGGGCTGGACCTCGGAACTGCTCGCCCTGGTGACGACCCTGGCCCTGCTGGCCGAACTGGAGCCGGAGCGGACCGCTTTCGAGCCGGGACCGGTGCTGGACGCCGCCGAGCTGCGCGCGGCGGGGGTCCTGCCGCCCCCCGGCTGGGCCCGGCGGCCGGCCTCGGTCCTGGACCACCAGGAGGAGGGACCGGGCGGACAGTTCGCCCTGCTCTGAGCGACGGGGCCTCGCGGGGGCGGCCTGCGTGGGCGGGGCCCTGTGTGTTGCGGGGCCCGCCTGGGCGGGGGCTGCCCCCCGGAGCCTGCCCGGGCGGGGCCTGCTCCGCGGTGCCTGCCCGGGCGGGGGCCGCCACGGAACAGAGCCCACCTGGGCGGGGCCCGTCCTGCGGCGTGCCGCACCCTGGCGGACGCGGGCGCGGCGGTGCGGCCTGTTCGGCCCTGCGGGGCGAAGTCCCCTACCCACCCTTCCACCGTTCCCCGGGCCCCGCCCGGACCCGCACCTCAAACGCCGGCGGAGCCTGGGGTCCGCACCCCAGGCTCCGCCCGGACCGCCTCAAACACCGACGGAGCTGGGGTCCGCACCCCAGGCTCCGCCCGGACCACCTCAAACACCGACGGAGCTGGGGTCCGCACCCCAGGCTCCGCCCGGACCACCTCAAACACCGACGGAGCTGGGGTCCGCACCCCAGGCTCCGCCCGGACCACCTCAAACACCGGCGGGGCTGGGGTCCGCACCCCAGACCCGGTCCTCAAACGCCGGACCGGCTGGAAGGGTCCCGGGCTGCGCCCGGACCCCTGGGGCTCCGCCCCAGACCCCGGTCCTCAAACGCCGGACGGCTGAAAGATCAAACCCCGGTGGGACTGAAATCTGCCCGCCGGGGGCAGGCCCCCCGGGCCGGGGACGGGGGCCGCCGGGCCGGGGACAGACCCACCGGGCCGGGGACAAGCTCACCCGGCCGGGGACGGGGGGGGCCGCCGGGCCGGGGACGGGGGCGGGGTGGGGTGTTGGCCGGGACGTAAAGCGTGATTTGTGGCGCAGGTACACCCCGCCCCCTGTCGCAGCAAAGCAGAGGGCGCCTAAATCATGCAGTCCAGGCCGACACCCCACCCCGTCCCCGGCACCGGCCCACCCGCAGCCCCCACCCAGCCACGGCCACGTACAAGCCGACGCCAGCCAAAAACCAGCCCCGCCGGCGTTTGAGGCGCGGGGGTCCGGGGGCTGGTCCCCGGCAACGGTGCCGCGGCCCGTCAGGCCCCCCGTGGCACCCACGCCCCCAGCAGCCGTGACACCGAGCGGTCGAACACCTCGGCGGGGTCAGCCAGTTCACCCGGCACCCCCGGCGCAGCCGCGAGCACGCCCGCCAGCAGCGGGTACTCCCCCGTCGCCAGCCGGGAGCCGAGCCAGGCCGCCCGTACGGCCTGTTCTTCGGCCTCGCTCCAGGGGAGCTGGCGGGCCCGCTCCGCCAGGGCCAGCTCGCCCGCCACGAAGGCTGCGACCGTGCCGTTGACCGCCGCGATCAGTTCCAGCTTCTCCCCGCCCGGAGCGTCGAGCGGCGCCAGGCAGGCCAGGCTGTGCTCCAGGTACCGCAGGGCGTTCGGGCCGAATCCGTGGACCGGACTCAGCAGCCGGGGCAGCCAGGGGTGCCGGTGCATGATGGCCCGGGTCTGGCGGGCCAGCGCGAGCTGGTCGGCCCGCCAGTCGCCGGCCGGCGGCGCGAGGGCGTACTCCCCGCTGACCGCGTCGACCATCAGCTCGTACAGGTCCTCCTTGCGCGGCACGTAGTTGTAGAGGGACATGGTCCCGGCGCCGATCCCGGCCGCCACGCGCCGCATCGAGACGGCGTCGATCCCCTCCTCGTCGGCGATCCGCACCGCCTCGGCGGCGATCGAGTCGCGGCTGTGGGCGGGCCGGGGGCCGCGGCCCGCCCGCGGCGGGCGGGCCCAGATCACTTCGGGTTCAGCGGAGCGGCCGCTGGGTGTCATCGCTCATCACCTCGTCCATCCTCGCCATCTTAGTTACGTACGGCGTACGTAGTCAGATAAGGTGCACCGCATGACGACTACGTACGCTGTACTTAGTGAGGGTCTGGAGAAGAACTACGGCAAGGTCCACGCCCTGCGCGGCCTCGACCTCGCCGTCCCGCCGGGCACGGTGTGCGGCCTCCTCGGCCCCAACGGCGCGGGCAAGACCACCGCCGTCCGGATCCTCAGCACCCTCACCACGCCCACGGCCGGCCGCGCCCTCGTCGCGGGCCACGACGTCACCCGGGACCCGGCCGCCGTCCGTCGCGCCATCGGGGCCACCGGCCAATTCGCCTCGGTCGACGGGGATTTGACCGGAGCCGAGAACCTCCGGCTCTTCGCCCGGCTCGCCGGACTGCGCGGCCGGGCCGTCCGCGCCCGCGCCGACGAACTGCTGGACGGCTTCGGCCTCGCCGAGGCCGCCGACCGGGTGGCGGGTACCTGGTCCGGCGGGATGCGCCGGCGTCTCGACCTGGCCGCCGGGCTGGTCACCCGGCCCCGCGTGCTGTTCCTCGACGAGCCCACCACCGGCCTCGACCCAGCGGCCCGCGAGCAGATCTGGAGGGCCGTTCGAGACCTCGCACGCGAGGGGACCGCCGTGCTGCTCACCACCCAGTACCTGGAGGAGGCCGACCGGATCGCCGACGACATCGTGGTCGTGGACCACGGCCGGGCAGCCGCCACCGGAACCCCGGCCGAGCTCAAGGCCCGGATCGGCGCCTACGCCGAGGTATGCGTCGGCGGGGCCGGGGCCCTCGAGGGTGCGGCCGCCGTACTCGACCACCTGACGGGGGGCCTGCCCGCCCTGGACCGGGAGCGCCTCACCGTCGGCGCGACCGTCCTCGACCCCACCCTCACGCTGCCGCAGATCGTCCGGGCGCTCGACGCGGCCGGCATCGCCGTTACCGACGCGAGCCTGCGCCCGCCCACCCTCGACGAGGTGTTCCTGCGCCTCACCGGAGCCCGTCCCGCCACCGCACCCACACGCGCACCCGCCACTGCACCCGCACGCACACCCGAACCCGGACCCGGACCCGCACCCGCACCCGCACCCGCACCCGCACCCGCACCCAAGGAGAACGCCGCATGAGCACCCTGCTGTCCGACGGCGGCGCCGTCCTCACCCGCCAGCTGCAGAAGGCCCGGCACGCCCCGGGCCTGCTGATCCTCACGCAGACCATGCCGGTCACCATGCTGCTGTTCTTCGGCTACGTCTTCGGCAGCGCGCTCGCCATGCCCGCTTCCGAGTACCGGCAGTTCCTGGTCCCGGGGCTGCTCGCCGCCACCGCCGCGAACGGCCTGATGGCCGGCATGTTCACGGCCGCGCAGGACGCGCACCGCGGGGTGACGGACCGCTTCCGGACCCTGCCGATGAGCCGGAGCGCGGTGCCGCTCGGGCAGACGGCCGCGGATCTGTTGACGACCGGCGTCTCGATGGTGCCGCTGATCCTGGTGGGGCTGGCCATGGGCTGGCGGGCGGAGAACGGGCTCCCGGGGGTGCTCGGAGCCTTCGGCGTCCTGCTGCTGTTCCGCTTCGCCACCGCGTGGGTGGGGACGTACCTAGGCCTGCTGAGCAGGAGCGAGGAGGCGGCGGGTCAGCTCGGGGGCGCCACCTTCATCCTGCCGCTGCTCTCCAGCGCGTACCTGCCGACGGCCGGGCTGCCCGGCTGGCTGCGCACGGCCGCCGAGTGGAACCCGATCAGCGCGGTCGCCACGGCTGTGCGCTCGCTCTGCGGGAACGCGGGCGGTGAGGCAGCCGCCGGCGCCGCCTGGCCGGTCGCGCACCCGGTCGCCGGGGCGTTGCTGTGGTCCCTGCTCCTGTTGGCCCTCTTCGTACCGCTGGCCACGCGCCGGTTCGCGCGTGGCCGCAGCTGAAGCACGAGCCCGCCTCTACGGCACCGGGGAGATCGGCACCTGGACGGTCCGCTGGAAGGACGCGGGGCCACCAGCGTCGAGGGCGTCCACCACGGTCAGCTGGACGTTGGCGGTGAAGCGACAGCCGATCGAGGCGATGCCGCACACCCGGTAGCGGACCACGACGCTCCGCTCGGAACCGGCGGGCACCGAGCCGACCGCCTGCGGCACCGGGCCGATCCGGGTGACCCCGGGGGAGGTCGTGGCCGCGTCGTTCAGGACCACGCCGAAGGCGTCCCCGGGCCCGGTGTTCCGGATCCGGTACTCCACGCTCAGGGTCCGGGAGAGGTAGGCGAACGGGCCGCCCCAGAAGGCGCGGTGGGTCACAGCGATCGTGGGCTGGAGGGGATCCACCGAGCCCGTCAGGTTCAGCGTCCACGGCCGGCCGCCGCCGACGGTGATCCCCGTGTTGACGATGCTGAAGGTGCCCGAACCGAGGGCCTGGCGATAGGAGTTGCCCGCTGCAGTGTCACCGACGACCCTCCAGGTGCCGGACCCGGAGATCACGCTCCCGTTGTAGGCGAGGGTCGGCGCGGCACAGTTTCCGCTGTTCAGGGCCAGGGTCAGGGTGCCGCGCGCGTTGGTCAGCGTGACGCGCCCGTCGTCGCCCCGCAGCGCCGCCTGGGTACCGCCCACGTTGACCGGGAGGTCGAAGGCGAGCTGGCTGGGCAGCGAGGACAACAGCCCGGCGGGCACCGACTGGCTGCCGGTGATGCGCCGGGTCTCGGTGAGCGGTCCGCTCGTGCAGTCCGGAGCCAGGCTCGTCACCATCCCGTTGGTGTGGGAGACGGACATGTTCAGCGGCGTCGGGGCTAGGCCCGCGGCGGGCGCAGGACCGGCCGCCAGCGCGAGCCCGGCAATCAGAGCTATCACCACGACCGCCAACCGCCTGATCGGGGAGCGCGGATCGAGTGCGGTCGGGCGTCTCATGGGCAACCCTTCGGTGCGAGTCGGTGAACGACGCGCCATACCATACGCAGACAAACCAGCATGAATGTGGGATGTCGGCACCCTGCGTGGTGACAGATCCCCCTCCAGGCCGGTAGGCAGACCGTCATGACACCCGACAGTCACGACAGCGACACGCACGCTACCGAGCCCCTCCCCCTCGACGGCATCACCGTCGTCTCCGTCGAGCAGGCCGTCTCCGCGCCCTTCGCCACCCGTCAGCTCGCCGACCTCGGCGCCCGGGTGATCAAGGTCGAGCGGCCCGACGGGGGTGACTTCGCGCGCGGCTACGACACGGCCGCGCACGGTCTCGCCTCGCATTTCGTGTGGGCCAACCGGGGGAAGGAGTCGATCGCGCTCGACCTCAAGGACCCGCGCGGCCGGGAGGTCCTGCACGGGTTGCTCGACGGGGCCGACGTGTTCGTGCAGAACCTGGCCCAGGGGGCCGCGGCCCGGCTCGGGCTCGACTCCGCCGCGCTGTGCGCCCGTTACCCCCGGCTGGTCGCCGTGGACGTCTCCGGCTACGGGCCCGAAGGCCCGTACGCCCACAAGCGCGCCTACGACATGCTCGTCCAGTGCGAGGCCGGCCTGGTCTCGGTGACCGGCACCCCGGAGCAGCCGGTCAAGGCGGGGATCCCGGCGGCGGACATCGCGGCCGCCATGTACGCCTTCTCGGGCGTGCTCGCGGCCCTGCTGCGGCGCGGCACCACCGGGCGCGGCGGCAGGGTGGAGGTGTCGATGCTGGACGCGCTCGCCGAGTGGATGGGGCATCCGCTGCACCACACCATGCACGGCGGCGAGCAGCCGGTGCGGACGGGCCTCGCGCACGCCGTGATCGCGCCCTACGACGCCTACGCGACGGCGGACGGGGACCGGGTGCTGCTGTCGGTGCAGAACGACCGGGAGTGGCGGCGGCTGGCCGAACAGCTCTTGGAGCGCCCGGAGTTGGCCGACGACCCGGGGTTCGCCACGAACGCCGCGCGCACCGTGAACCGGGAGAAGACCGACGCGGTGGTCGCCGAAGCACTGGGCCGGCTCGGCGCGGGCGCGGCGATCGAGCGGCTGGAAGCCGCGGGCATCGCATGCGCACGACTGAACTCGGTGGCGCAGCTCGCCGTGCACCCGCAGCTGGAGGCCCGGGCCCGCTGGCGGGAGGTGGGCTCGCCTGCGGGCCCGCTGCGGGCCCTGCTGCCGCCGATCGGGCTGCCCGGCGGCGCGGCACCGCACATGGGTGCGGTGCCCGCGCTCGGCGAACACACCGAATCCCTGCTGCACGCCCTGGGGATGACGGGCGAACAGATCACGGCGCTGCGCCGGGACGGTGTGGTTCGCTGACTGGGCAGGGTTGATCAGGCCGGGGACGGAGCGGCGGCGCTGCGGGGGCGGGTACGCCCCGAAAGCGGACGGTTACGAGCGGCGGCTGCCGAAGAGGGTGCGCCGCAGCCTCCGCAGCGGCGCGAAGAGCGATACGCGCGCGCTCCGGCTCCGCAGCCGGTGCGTGTGGTCGCGCGAGGTCAGCTCACGCATGAGCAGCGTCGCCTCGGCGGTCTCGCGGTGCGGGACGGCGGGACCGCCCAGCACGGCGAGGTGGCGGTCGAGGCGCGAACTGGTCGCACCGCTCCCGCAAGTGATGGCAGGCACGCGAGGCGGCCTGCTGCGCATTGCTATCTGTTCCATGTCTCTCCCCACCCGTACGAGGGCACCCGGCCCACCGGGCAGGGTAACCCTATCGTCCCCACGTCGTGCACGGGTATCCCGGTGGTGTGAATTGCCCGTGTGGCGAGCGGGAGTTGACGATTACTCAGCGGAGTCGATCGTCACTCTCCGCGAAATCCGGCGGGGTGTGCGGGACATGGAACCGGATCGGCGCCGCGTGCGTGACTCCTGTCGCGACCGGAGCCACGGCGCACGCTCTGCGCTAACTTGGAGTGATCGTCCGGTAACGCTCTTGGGGGCGCGCGTGAATGAGGCTTTCGGTGACTGAGTCCGCGGCGAACGGAGGCGGGGGCGACCGCGTCATCGCCGGACGCTACCGCCTGCTGGGCCTGCTCGGCCGCGGCGGGATGGGCATGGTGTGGCGAGCCCGGGACGAGGTCCTGGGGCGCGAGGTCGCCATCAAGGAAGTGCGCGCACCGGCCGGGATGGACGAGGCCGAGGTGGCCCGCATGTACCGGCGGCTGGAGCGGGAGGCCTGGGCCGCGGCCCGCGTCTCGCACCGGGGCGTGGTCACGGTCTACGACGTGGCCACCGAGGACGGCCGGCCCTGGATCGTGATGGAGATCGTACGAGGACTCTCGCTCGCGGAGGTCCTGGAGGGCGACGGGCCGCTCAGCCCGCAGCGGACCGCACACATCGGCGAACAGGTGCTGGCCGCACTGAGCTCCGCGCACGAGGCTGGGGTACTGCACCGCGACGTCAAGCCGGGCAACGTGCTGATCGCCAACGACGGCCGGGTGGTGCTCGGCGACTTCGGGATCGCGAGCCTGGAGGGCTCCACCGCCATCACCATGACGGGCGAGGTGGTCGGCTCACCCGAATTCCTTCCGCCCGAGCGGGCGTTGGGGCACGAGCCGGGCCCCGGGTCGGACCTGTGGGCGCTCGGCGTGACGCTGTACCTGGCCGTGGAGGGCGTCTCACCCTTCCACCGGGAGTCCCCGGTGGCCACGCTGCGGGCCGTGGTGGAGGAGGAGTTCCCGCCGCCGCTGCGGGCGGGGCCGCTGACGCCCGTCCTGGAGGGGCTGCTGGTCAAGGATCCCGAGGAGCGGCTGTCCGCGGCGGAGGCGGCCCGGATGCTGCGCATCGTCGGCGCGGGCGGGACCACCGTACGGGCCTCCCGCGGCCCGGTGCCGGGTCCCGCCGCGGGTCCGGTGCCGGGCCCGCCGCCGGGGGCGGACAGCCCGACCTCCGTGGCGCAGCACCGCTACGGCCACCCCACCCCGCCGCTGCCCGCGCCCGCACCCGGGACCGGGCCGGTGCGGACGTATCCCCCGGAGCCCGAGCGCAACGGGGCCGGGCTGGTGCTGACCGTCGGGATCGTGGCGCTGCTCGCGGTGGTGGTCCTGCTGGGGTGGCTGCTGCTGAAGGACCGCGGTACGGGCGGCGACGGCGCGGACGGGGCGACGCCCACCCCGACCGTCACTCAGAGCCCTTCGCCCTCCCCGACCCCCTCGCCGAGCGCCTCGCCCTCACCTTCCCCCAGCCCCCCTGCCTCCCCTTCGGCCACGCCGCCGCCCGGCATCACCCTGTCCGCCGTCCGGGCCGTCCGGGACACCTATCTCGGCGACTGCCCGGCGCCCTCCGCCGAGGCGCCCGCCTTCACCGCCACCGTCGCGGTGGACCGCACGCCGGCGGTGGTGGAGTACCGCTGGGCCACGCGCAGCGGGCGGACCACGGGCCCCGGCTGGCGGACCCTCGCGTACCCGGCGGGCGGACCGGGGAGCGTACGGCTGGACCACACGGAGCTGACGCACGACCCGGACGCGGCCTTCGAGGACGCGGTGCGGCTGGAGATCCGGGCGCCGTCGGAAGCGGCTTCGGCGTGGCTGGAGTTCTCGGTGACGTGCGAGGAGGAGACCCCGACGGGCGGGGCCTCCTCCCCGAGCACGTCCGGACCGACCGGCTCCCCGTCGCCGAACCCGGGTCCGACGGCCAGTCCGTGACGCGTCAGGCCGCGCTGGTGAAGACGGGCAGGTAGCCGCCGGACTGTCCGGCGGCGGTCGGGTGGTAGGACTCGCCGATGTTCAGCCAGTTGAGGCTGTGCAGCCACGCGCTGCCGGAGCAGATCTCGTGCCCGGTGAAGGCGCCGGCGACCGGGGCGAAGGCGAAGCCGTGGTTGGCGGCGCGTTTGGCGATGGCGGCGTTGAGGTAGTCGGAGGCGCCGTTGATGGCCGTGCGCTCGCCCTCCGACAGCCCGGCCACGCAGGTGCCGTTCAGCTGGTAGAAGCGGGGGTAGCCGATGACGACCACGCGGGCGCCCGGGGACCGGCTGTGGATGGCGTTGTAGACCTGGTCGAGCTGGCCGGGGAGGGTGGAGTCGACGTAGGCCTTGGCCTGGTTGACGCGGCTCACGCAGGTGGATTCGGACTGGAGGACACAGGTGGTCATGACGTCGGCGAACCCGGCGTCGTTGCCGCCGATGGTGATGCTGACGAGGTCGGTGCCGGCGTTCAGCGGGGTGAGCTGACCGCTCATCACATCACCCGTACGGGCGCCCGAGCAGGCGACGAAGGAGAAGGTCTGGGGGGCGTGTGCGGCGGCCCAGAGGGCCGGGTAGGCGCGGGTGGTGCGCTTGCAGTTCCCGCTGGCGCTGTCGTAGTTGCCGGCGCCGACGCCGGAGGAATAGGAGTCACCGAGGGCGACGTAGCCGAAGTCGGCGGCGGCGGTTGCCTGACCGGCTCCGAACAGGGCTGCGCCCGCGGCGAGTAACAGGGCCGAGGCCAAGGCGGCGAAACGAGGCATTCTCATGCTCATGTGTGCGGCTCCTCGTGGGGGGTTACTCCGGAGTTACTCCTGAGTCCGTGGTACAAGGAACCGAGGTCCGCTGGAAGTGTCCATGCCAAGAATGTTCGGGGCAGACACGCGGCGCGAATCTTCACCCGCACGGCGTTTGAAGAGGGAATCCCGCCACCCGATCCGGCGAAACACGGGTGCAGGAGGTCAGTTCGTGCCGGATCATGGGCGCCATGCCAGCCAACCCTCAAGACGCACTGCCGATCCGGCTCAACGTCGACGACAGCGACTCCCCGTCGGACGTCGTCGACGCGCTGTTCCTCGGCCGCTTCGCGTCCGGCGAGCAGCCCCACTCACACAGCGTGTCGATCGACCGGGTCAAGCCGGGAGTGACCCTGCTGCCGTCCGGAGCAACGGTGTTGCGCTCCGCCCGCGACAGCGACCGCAGCGCCACGCTCGCCGAGGGCGAGGGCTGGACCATGCTCGTCTCGCGCTGGAGCCGGGGCGCGGACGTCACGGTGACGGCGGTCAGCGAGGAACTCGCCGCCGGGGTGCTCGGCGAGGCCACGGAAGGCGCGCAGGACGAGCCCGAACCGCAGCCGGAAAACGTCGCGATGGGGTTCTGGTACGTCTCCCCGCGCCGCGGCCCGTACCGCACGACCCGGCAGATCGCGGCCGGCACCTGGGAAGAGGTGCGGCCCAACTACACGGCTCCGGTGGCCGGGGCGATGGACCGGCTGATGAAGGTCACCCCGGACGACATCGCCGGCCGGCTGCTCCTGCTGCACGGCCCTCCGGGCACCGGGAAGACCTCCGCCCTGCGCACGCTGGCCCGGTCCTGGCGGGACTGGTGCCAGGTGGACTGCGTACTGGACCCGGAGCGGCTGTTCAACGACATCGGCTACCTGATGGACATCGCGATCGGCGAGGACGAGGGCACCGCGAAGAGCCGCTGGCGGCTGCTGCTGCTGGAGGACTGCGACGAGTTGATCCGCGGCGAGGCCCGGCACACCGCCGGGCAGGCGCTGTCACGGCTGCTGAACCTCACCGACGGCCTCCTCGGCCAGGGCCGCAACGTCCTGGTGGGCGTCACGACCAACGAGGACCTGGAGCGGCTCCACCCGGCGGTGGTCCGCCCGGGGCGCTGCCTCGCCCGCATCGAGATCGGCCGGCTGACGCACCGGGAGGCGGTGGACTGGCTCGGCACCGACGAGGGCATCTCCCGCGAGGGCGCGACGCTGGCGGAGCTCTACGCCCTGCGCCGCGGCGCGTCGGGCCCCGCCGCCCTGCTGCCGCCGCAGGGCCACGACACCGAGGCCGGAATGTACTTGTAGGTGCGGGGCGCGCCCGTGTGGCGGCCCGGCCTGCGGGTCCCACCGCGCGGGGCGCGCACGGGTCCGGCGCGCACGGCGGGGACAATGAGGGCGCGGCCGAAGGCCCCCACCGGCCGCGCGCACCCTCGGGGGACCCACGAACAGGAGAACGCACCGTGCTCGAACCGGCGCAGGAGAACCCCTTCCCCGACAGCCACGTCCTCGGCGAGGGCCCCGAGCCGCACCCGCAGCTCCAGCCGGTGCTCGGCCTCATCGGACGCTGGCACGGCCGGGGCAGCGGCGAGTACCCGACGCTGGAGCACGGGTTCCGGTACGAGCAGGAGATCACCTTCAGCCACGACGGCCGGCCCTTCCTCTGCTACGAGTCCCGCGCGTGGCTCATCGACGACGCCGGCACCGCCCTGCGCCCCGCGGGGCGGGAGACCGGGTGGTGGCGCATCCTCCCGGACGCCTCGGTCGAGGTCACGCTCGCCCACCCGACGGGCATCGTCGAGACGTACGTCGGCCAGGTCTCCGGTACGGAGATCGAGATGGCCACCGACACGGTGGGGCTGACCCCGCGGGCCAAGGAGGTCACCGGCATGACGCGCCGGTACGCGCTCCAGGACGGCGAGCTGACGATCGTGCAGGAGATGGCCGCGGTGGGCCAGCCCATGACGCACCACCTCCAGGCCCGGCTGAGCCCGCGCAAGGACTGACCGGCGGGGGCGCCGCCCGGCGGGGTCCCGCCGGGTGGGGGCTGCCACCCAGGGCAGGGCCGTCCAGGGCTCGGGGCCGTCCACGCAGGGCAGGGCTGTCCACGCAGAGCAAGGCCCCACGCGCGGCGCGGGCCGGGCCGCGCCTCCCGGCTGTCAGCCCGCGTACCGCGCGCGCAGCGCGTCCAGGGCCGCCGCGGTCGCCTCGTCGAAGGTCAGGCCCAGCCGCCGCGCCCGCTCCGCGTAGGCCTGCGCGGCGGTGGCCGCCTCGCGGGCGGGCCCGTCGCCGGCCGCCGCCACGAAGCTTCCCGCCCGGCCGCGCGTCTCGATCACGCCGTCCGACTCCAGCGCCCGGTACGCCTTCGCGACCGTGTTCGGCGCCAGCCCGAGTTCCTCCGCGAGCGCGCGGACCGTCGGCAGTTTGAATCCGGCGGGCAGCCGGCCGGCCCGCGCTCCGGAGGCGATCTGGGCGCGCAGTTGCTCGTACGGGGCGGCGGCGCCCGCCGCGCCGTCGATGCGGATCTTCAGGTGCGGAGAAGTCGAGGTCACGCGGCCGATTGTCCCCCATCCGCCGGGAAATTCGCAGGCGCTCGGCCCCTGCCGCCCCTACGGTCGGACAGGTGATCACCACCATCCGGGACCTGCGCCCGAACGACCTCGACGACGCCGAGTCCGTCGTGCGGGTGCGCCGCGCCGCGCTCCCCTTCATGATCAGCACCGCTCGCGGGGTGGCCTTCGAACTGGCCTCCGCCCACCCCGACAAGCGCTACCGCCTCCTGGTCGCCGAGAACGCCGACGGCCTCGTCGTCGGCACGGCCCAGGTCGGGATCGTGTACGACAGCCCCGAACCGGGCCAGGGGTTCGTCAACGCCTACGTCGACCCCGCCCACCGCGGACTCGGCGCCGGATCCGCCCTGCTGGGCGCGGCCGAGGAGCACCTGGGGGCCGAGCGCGCGAAGGACGCGTACGCCTGGGTCCTCGACGAGCCGCCGCACCGCGCCTTCGCCGAGCGGCACGGCTACCACGCCTCCCGCTCCGCGCACTTCCTGCGCCTGGACCTCACCACGGCCGCCCTGCCCGCCCTCCCCGGGAACCTGCCGGCCGGGGCCGAACTGCGCGCCGGCTCGGACTTCGCCGCCGACCCGCGGCCCCTCTTCGAGGCCGACGCGGCGGCGAGCTCCGACGAACCGGGAGACGTACCGCAGGACTTCGACGACTACGAGGACTGGCTGCGGCACACCTGGAACCACCCCTACCTCGACCTGGACCTCACCACCGTGGTCCTGGTCGACGGCGCGGTAGCCGCCTTCACCGCCGTCCACACGGACGGCGCCACCCGCTACTCCTCCGCGATGACCGGCACCCTGCGTCCGTTCCGCGGGCTGGGGCTGGCCGGGGCCGCCAAGACCGATTCGCTGCTGCGGGCCCGCGCGGCGGGCTACACGGAGGCGTTCACCGGCAACGACACCGCCAACGCCCCGATGCTCGCGATCAACACCCGGTTCGGGTACGAGGTGTGCGCGACCGAGACCCGCTTCGCCAAGCGGCTTCCCACATCGGACCATTGAACGAAACCGAGACCGGCCGAGACAGGCCGAGAGAAGCGGAGACATCCCTGATGACCGACCGGACGACCGAGCAGTTGACCGTCACCCTCACCAAGGCGGGCCGTACGAAGATCCGTTACCCGGCCGAGCTGGTGGCCGACACGGGCACCCGGATCACCGTACGGGCCCCCTGGGCGGCCCCCGGAGTCCGGGACTTCGGCTTCGTCCGCTTCGAGCCGGGCGACGTGTTCACCGAGCACTTCTGGCGCGACCGCTGGTACGCGGTCAAGGAGGTGCGGACGGGCGAGGGCGTCCTCAAGGGCTGGTACTGCGACGTCACCCGCCCGGCATCGGTGGAGGACGGGGTGATCCTGATCGAGGACCTGGACCTCGACCTGTGGGTGTCGGCCGACGGGAGCTCGGTCCTGCGGCTCGACGAGGACGAGTTCGCCGAGAGCGGGCTCGCCGACACCGATCCCGAAGCGGCCGCCGAGGCGGTACGGGCCCTCGACGCCCTGGACGCCCAAGCCCGCTCGGTGGCCGGACTGGCCGCGCTGCTGGCCTGATCCGCGGACTGTCAAGCCCCGAAATGCAGGGGCGTGCGCCGCCCGGCACGGGCGCGGCCTACTGGAACCGGGTGCCGTGGGCGCCCGGGACCGAGGGAAGCAGCCCGGTGGGGACGGGCACGTACGACAGGGGTCGGCCATGGCGATGGTAGGGCTGTTCTGGATCACCGAGGACGCGGTGTACGTGGGTTCTCCGCCGAACGCGGAGGGCCACTGCGTCTGCCTCACTTCCGAAGGCGTGCGGGCGCACGGCCCGGACGGCGTCCGGTCGTGGCCGTGGCCGGGCCTGCGATCGGCGGTCGTGGAGGCCGTGCC
The DNA here is from genome assembly GCF_057834205.1 of Streptomyces sp. GL_148. Classification (NCBI taxonomy): domain Bacteria; kingdom Bacillati; phylum Actinomycetota; class Actinomycetes; order Kitasatosporales; family Streptomycetaceae; genus Streptomyces; species Streptomyces sp. GL_148. Next base: position 1,794,821 of record NZ_CM174396.1, read on the forward strand.
CGTGCGGACCACGGCGAAGCGCGCGGGCCGCGTCCTGGCCGCGGTGCTGGAAGCGGTGCTGACCATGGAACCGAGCTACGGACACGAGGACCCACCGCAGATGCTCCTGGCCCTCGCGACGGAGGACGGCACGGAGGAGCTGTGGGTGCCGGCGGCGACCTCGGGTTACACCGCTCGGGAGATCGCCCTGTCCCAGCGCCTGCTGGCGCGCTACCGGGAGGGCACGTCCGACCCCCGGACCCTCACGACGTGGAGCCGGGACCACCTCGGCGCCTCACCGGCACCACCCGAGCGCGAAGCCCTCCTGCGGGAGTGGGCGGACGCGTGAGGCGCGGGGCCAGGGGTCCGCAACGCCGCTTCCTGAGGCCCTTCTTACCCCTGCCTTAAGCAGAGCCTAAGGATCGGCTCCTGGGCCCCCGAGCCGGTGGAACGGCGGCTGCGGGCGGTTAGTTTGGCTGGGCCAGGGAGGGCCGGAGGCGGCGCCGCGAACCCGTGAGGGGCGGCGCCGCCCAGCCTCGGCCTTCCGGCGCACCCACGACTCGCGCAGCCCTGTGCCGTGCCCAGAGGAGATCCACCATGCCCGCACGCCGTACCGCCGCCCGTATCGCCGCCGCCGGCCTCGCCCCGCTCGCGGTGGCCGCGTACGCCGCCGTTCCCGCGGCGGCCCACGGTTCGATGACGGACCCGGTCAGCCGGGTGGCGGCGTGCTACGCGGAGGGGCCGGAGTCCCCCGAGTCGGCGGCCTGCAAGGCGGCGGTCGCGGCGAGCGGGGCGCAGGCGTTCTACGACTGGAACGCGGTGAACATCGCCAACGCGGCCGGTCAGAGCAAGGCGCTGATCCCGGACGGGCAGCTGTGCTCGGCGGGCAACGACAAGTACCGGGGGCTGGACCTGGCGCGCGCCGACTGGCCGGCGAGCCCGATGGCCGCGGGCGCGCACACCTTCCGCTACAAGGGGACCGCCCCGCACAAGGGCTCCTTCGAGCTGTACGTGACCAAGGACGGCTACGACCCGTCGAAGCCGCTGAAGTGGTCCGACCTGGAGGCGGCGCCCTTCGCGAAGGTCACGGACCCGGGAATGCAGAACGGCGACTACGTCTTCTCGGGCACCGTCCCGAACAAGACCGGCCGTCACCTGATCTACAGCGTCTGGCAGCGCTCGGACAGCCCGGAGGCCTTCTACACCTGCTCGGACGTGGTCTTCGGGAAGGACAACGGCGGGACCGGTACGGGCGGCAACGGGGGCAACGGGGGCAAGCCCAGCGCCAAGCCGAGCTCGAAGCCCAGCGCGAAGCCGAGTTCCACGCCCTCGGAGCCGCCCGCGGAGCAGCCGTCGCAGCGGCCTTCGGCCCCCACCGACCAGCAGATCTCCGAGGGCGCCGGCAAGTCCACGGTGGAGCACAACGGGCACGGGGACAACGACCCGAAGACGAACGGCGGCGGCACCCCGTCCCCGGTCCCCTCGAAGGGCGGGAGCGACCTCGCCGAGACGGGCGGCAGCAGCGCCACCCCGGCCATCGCGATCGGCGGGGCCGGTGTCCTGGCCGTCGGCGCGGCCGTGCTGTTCGCGCTGGCCCGCCGCCGGGCGACCCCGGGCCGCCACGGCCGCTGACCTGCTACGGACCACCGGTGACGGCTGACGGCCACCGGCCGACTGCCGACCGGTGGCCGGTTACCGCCGGCCGAGTGCGGGCGGCCCGCCGGGCGGGCCGCCCGCCGCCGTCAGGAGAAGACCGACGCGCAGGTGGTCCGGTCGGCGTGCGCCGGGTCGAGGGCGTTCTCCGCCTCGTGCCAGGCGATCCGGTCGGTGAGCCCGATGGCCACGTGCTCCGAGAGGTCCACCGCGCACAGGTCCTGGAGCAGCACGTTGCGGACGTTCGGCCCGGTGAGGAACTGGCTCCGGTACGGGGTGACCACCTCGTCGTAGCGGGTGGCGATCACCGTGTACGCGACTCCGGGGACGGTGTCCCCGCCCTCGTTCAGCTTGTTCTGGAAGGCCGATCCGGCGATCTGGTCGGCGAGGCCCGGGGTGGCCGCGCTGATCAGGTCCCCGGCTCCGGGGAAGTACGGGAGGAGCTTGGTGAGGCCGAGCAGGGTCGTCCCGTGGTTGTCGGGGGCGAGCCCGACCAGGGCGTTGACCTTGGCGGCGCCGCCGAGGAACTTCAGGTAGTAGCGCGGCATCATGCCGCCCTGGGAGTGGCCGACGATGTCCGTTTCGGCCGCTCCCGTGGAGGCGAGCACCTTGTCCACGAAGACGTCGAGCTGTCCGGCGGACGCGTCGATGGGGCCGAGCCCGTTGAAGAAGGGGACGCCGGGCAGCTGCCCGTAGTCGAGGGAGTAGACGCAGTAGCCCCGGTGGACGAGGTACGGCGCGAAGCCGAGCCAGTTGTCGACGGAGTTCCCGAAGGTTCCGTGGACCAGGACGACGGGCCGGGGGTGGGCGGCGGACGGTTTGCAGGACCAGTTGTTCCAGCCGCTGCTCGGCGCCGAGGCGGCCTGGGCCGCTCCGGTGGGGGCGACGAGCGCGGCAGCGGTCAGGGTGAGGACGGCCAGCGGGCGGAGCAGGCGTCTCCAGGGCAGCATCGTGTGATCTCCTCGCGGTTCAGGGGAGTAACGAGGGACGGCGCGGGAAGTGCGTGGGGGTGCATCCCGTGATCCGGATCACAAGGGGGTGCTGCAGCCGCTAAATTACGGGCGAGTAGTAAAACTGGGAAGTTACGCGGCGGTAAAAAATCCGCGGTCGTCCCGCCGGTCCGCCCCACCGCTCCACCCCGCCGGTCCACCCCGCCGGCCGTCATCCATTCGGCCCTCCCCTGCTGCGCCCCGCGCCCGGTACGCCGAGCGTGTGAGACATGACCCAGCCCACCCACACAGACCCAGGGCAGTCCGGCGGCTTCCTCGCCGAGATCAAGGACGCCGTCACCACCCGGGCCGCTCTCCTGGTCCTGGGCGTACTGGCGCTCCAGCTCGCCTTCATCACCTCGTACGTCGGGGCCTTCCATCACCCCGCGCCCAGCGAGATCCCGATCGCGGTGGCCGCGCCCGCCGCACCGATCGCCGAGCAGACGGCGAAACAACTCGCCGCGCTGCCGGGCAAGCCGCTCGATCCCCGCGCCGTACAGGACGAGGCGACGGCGCTGCGGCAGATCCAGAACCGGGACGTGGACGGCGCGCTGATCATCGACCCGGCCGGCACGACCGACAAGCTGCTGGTCGCGAGCGGCGCCGGGGCCTCCCTGTCCCAGGCCGTCGAGGAGATCGTCGGCGTCGTCGAGAAGACCCAGGGACGCAGCGTCCGCGTCGTGGACGTGGCCCCGGCGGCCGCCGGCGACGCGCGCGGCCTGAGCTCCTTCTACCTGGTCGTGGGCTGGTGCGTGGGCGGATACCTGTGCGCCGCGATCCTCGCGATCAGTGCGGGCGCCCGGCCCGCGAACGTCCACCGTGCGATCATCCGGCTCGGCGCCCTGCTGGTGTACTCCATCGCGGCCGGGCTGCTCGGCGCGGTGATCGCCGACCCGGTCCTGGGCGCGCTGCCCGGCAGCATCTGGGCCCTGTGGGGGCTCGGCACCCTCGTCGTCTTCGCCGTCGGCGCGATCACCCTGGCCTTCCAGGGACTCGCCGGCGTGGTCGGCATCGGCCTCGCGATCCTGCTGGTGGTGGTGCTCGGCAACCCGAGCGCCGGCGGCGCCTATCCCTACCCGCTGCTGCCGCCGTTCTGGAAGGCCATCGGCCCGTGGCTGCCGCCGGGCGCGGGCACGTACGCCGCGCGCTCGATCGCGTACTTCAAGGGCAATGACATCACCGGGCCGCTGCTGGTCCTGAGCGGCTGGGCGGTGCTCGGCTCGGCGATCACGCTGGCCTGCGCGGCGGGCCGCAGGGGCAAGGCCGGAGCTGCGGTGGGCAGCGGGCTCCCCGAGGGACCGGACGCCCTGCCGGAGCGGGAAGCCGTGCGATGAACAACCCCGTCCAGCTCCGCAACCGCATGGGACCGGCCGAACAGGCCGTCTCCGTCAAGCGGATGGAGCCCAGCGCGCAGGCGCAGCTGGGCCCCCTCGGCCTCACCGGGTTCATCGTCGTCACCACCATCGCCACCGGCATCGACGCGGGCGTCTTCCCCGAGAAGCTCGGCCACTCCGTGCTGCCGCTGGTCGGCTTCTTCATCGGCGGGCTCGCCCAACTGCTGGCCGGGCTCTTCCAGGCGCAGCGCGGCGACACCTGGCACGCCACGGTCTTCGGCGGCTTCGGACTGTTCTGGATGTCCAAGGCCCTCCTGATCCAGTGGGTGCTGCCCGCCACCGATCCGGCGCTGCGCGGGGACGTGAGCGGGCTGTTCACGCTGCCGTGGGTGTTCGTGGTGTTCGTGCTGTGGATCGGCAGCTGGCGGATCCACCTGGTGCTGCTGTCCACCTTCACCTGCGTGCTGGTGGTCTTCGTGGCCATGACGATCAGCGGGTTCACGGGCTCGGTGATCTGGAACCAGATCACCGGCTGGAGCGGGCTGCTGGCCGCGCTCGGAGCCACGTACCTGCTCGCCGGGCAGATCATGGCGAGCACCTGGGGCCGCCAGGTGCTTCCGATGGGCCGCTTCCTCGCGCCCGAGGAGCACCCGGAGACGTGACGGGCCCATGACTGCGGCTGCTGGCCGACTCCGCGCGGGGCGGCGCCCTCGCGGCGCTGGCCCGGGAGGCCGGACTGCCCTCCACGCTGTGGGCCGGACCGGAGAAGACCGGGCGGGCCGTGCGGGAGGGACGGGGTCCGCTCCGAACCGGTGAGCGTCTCTGATGAGCTTAGGTTTCCTGGCCGGGCCTTGCGAATTCAGGTCCGGGTGGAAGGCGGCGTGTGGTGCAGGGCAGGGTGTGGACGCCTGTGGTGTGCCGCGTGCCGGTGCCGCTGGGTGCGGCTCGGTCCTCATCGTGTGCGGTGCCTGCCGCCTGTGCCGCCACTGGGTGTGGCGATTCGGTGGCTACAGCAACCGCCCCGCCGGACGCTTTCCGCCCGGTATGGACCCGGGCGGGGCGGGGACCCCGCGTCGCTTCCTGGGCACGGGGCGGATTCTCATGGGCCCGCATTCCATACCGCAGGCCGTTCTGCCCGTACAACGAGAGCCCAGCCACCAGGACACGGCCGAAGCTGCGATCAACAGATCAACGGACCGCCCACGAAACCCAGGCTGGCCCCCGACCTGCTGGCCCTGCGCGATCTGATCCGCTCCTGGCGGTTCTACGACCACGTCCGCACGGACGCCGACGCCCCGGCCCGCACGCCGCGCGTCGGAACCCGTACGCCAGTACTCGCGGCGGACGGCTCCGACCTGCCGGCCGCGCTCCAGATGATCCGGGAGACCGGCGACCACGCGGCGCTCGACACGGCCGTCGAGGTGGCTTTCCCGGGCAGCACCGTGGCGGTCGCGGAACGGGACGGCCGCTTCGAGCTGGAGCTGCACCAGCACGGGCTGCTGCGCCCGCTGGGCGCGGCGGAGCTCTCGGACGGGACGCTGCGCTACCTGCTGTGGACGGCCGCCCTGCTGACCCCGCGCCCGCCCGCCCCCTGGACGAACCCCTCTGGTACTGGCCGAAGCGGTAGCGCGGCCCGCCGGCCCGCCCCCGCGCCGGGGCTCAGCCCAGCGGGGCGAGCAGGGCGCCCGCGTCGTGCAGGGCGTGGCGGCCGACCGCCTTGCCGAGGGTCACTCCCGCCTCGTCGGCGGAGCGGGTGTGGATGCCCGAGAAGATCCGCGCGTCGACGTTGTCGCGGGTCAGCTGCCCCCAGCCGGTGTACGTCCGCCGGACGCCGGGGGCGGTCGGGCTGGTGAGGGCGAAGGGAGCGGTACGGGGGCCCGCGAGGGCGTCCAGGATCACCTCGGCGGCGCCGGAGTAGGTGGTGTGGCCGCTGGGGTAGTCCGGGTGGGCCGGGGTCTGGTGGAGCGGGGTCCAGGTCTGGTCGGGGGCGATGGCGCCGGTGCGGATCGCGGTGACCGGGCGCCAGCGCGTGTACGCGTACTTGCTGTCGGAGGTGGCGATCTGCGTGTCGACCAGCGCCGCGTGGAACAGGCCGACCAGCGCGGCCCGTTCGGCGGCGGACCCGTGCGAGCGGGTGACGGCGACGCGCAGCGGCTCGGTGTACAGGGTCAGCGAGGAGCCGTACCAGAAGGTGGCGGTCTCCGTCTGGCGTGCGGTGCGGGCGGTGGAGCCGGCCGCGCCGTACGCGCGCACCTCGGCCAGGTCGGCCCGGTAGCGGCGGGAGTCCAGCGCGGGCGGCGGGCCGATCCGGTACTGGTCCGGGGAGTCGAGCAGGAAGGGCCTGGCCACGCGGTTGCCGTACTGCGCGGCGGGGGCGTAGCCGTCGGGCGTGGGCTGCCAGACGCCGGGGGCGGCGGCGGGGACGGTGAAGGACGCGTTCACGGAGGCCGGGTCGAGGCCGTCGCCGCGGCGGTCCGCGAGGGCGAGCTTGGCCTGCCGGGCTCCGGCGGCGACGCCACGGTCCTCGGCGCGGCCGTCGGGGATCCGGCGCAGGCTCTCGGCGAGCGCGGCGTCCAGTACGGCCGCGCGGCCCGGGGCGAGGTCCACCAGGGCGTCGTGCACGGCCGAGGCGACGGCGGCGTCCTGGAAGGCCGCCCGGTCGCGGCCGCCGGGGGCTTCCCGGCCGGCCCGGGCGGCCGCGAGCCAACTGATGGCCCAGGTGCGACTGTTGGTCACCTGGGTGGCCGCACCGGCGGTGGCGACGGTCTGCGCGGTGAGGTCGTACCACTCACGGACGACGGCCCCGCCGTCGGCGGGCGCGGGCGCGGCCTGGGCCGCGGACGGGAGCGCGACCGTGACGGACAGCACCAGGGCGGACCCGAGGGAGAGCAGGGCAGAGCGGGACGGCTTCACGAACACTCCTGACAGGCGAAAGGCTTCGGGACGGACGGGTCGGGCGGCCCGATGGGCCGCTCACCGGCACATTGCACCGGTGACGCGCAGGAAATCGATCGCGCGCCGCTTGATCAGAACGGGAGCCTTCGTAGCCATGCACCGACGCTAGCCATCGATCACTCGGCCGCACAACAGCCCTTTTCCTCCAGGCCCGTTCGGCCACGAACCTGTCGTACGCCCGCCATGATCGCGTTACGTGCGGCGGCGGCGGGGCCGGGGCGGGTCGAGCTACCCGGCCCGGTGGACCACCTCGCCCGCGACCACCACCGTTTCGGCCACCGTCCCGGGGATCTGTTCCGGGGCCACGGCGAGGATGTCCCGGGACAGGACCACGAAGTCGGCCGCCTTGCCGACCGTCAGTGAACCCCGGTCGTGCTCGAGGAAGTTGGCGTACGCGGAACCCATCGTGTAGCCGTACACCGCCGTCCGGGCGTCCACCGTCTCCTGCTCCTGCCACGGGTCGCCGCCGCCGAGCGGGCGCCGGGTCAGCGCCGTGTAGATGCCGACCATCGGGTCCATCTCGGCGACGTTCCAGTCGCTGGAGAAGGCCAGGACGGCGCCCGCCTCGGAGAGGCTCCGCATCGGCCACGCCTTGTGCCAGCGGTCCTCCCCCACGTTCTCCGCCCAGTCCTGACCCGGACCGGCGATCTCCGGCGCGCAGTGCCGGGGCTGCATGCAGGCCACCACGCCGAGCTGCTCGAAGCGCGGTACGTCCTGCGGATCCAGGCATTCCACGTGCACCACCTGGTGGCGGGCGTCGCGCGGGCCGTTCACCGCCCGTGCGTGCTCGACGGCGTCCAGGACGGTGCGGATGCCCCGGTCGCCCGTGGCGTGGACGAAGCACTGGAACCCGCGCGCGTCCAGCCGGGCGAGGAGACCGGCGAACTCCTCCGCCGGGTAGAAGGTCTCGCCCCGGTGCGCCCCGCAGCCGGTGTACGGCTCCAGCAGCGCGGCCGTGCGCGGCTCCACCACGTCGTCGATGTAGAGCTTGAGGGGACCCACCCGGAAGCGGTCCCCCGCGTGCACCCTGGCCGCCGCCTCGAAGAGGTCGAGGTCCTCCTCGGTCGTACCGCGCGGGTGGAACAGCGCGGCGACGATCCGCGAGCGCAGCCGGCCCTCGGCGCGCGCCCGGTCGTACAGCTCCAGGTCGTCGAGGGAGTTCTGCGGCTCCACGACGGTGGTGATGCCGAAGCCGATCGCGTCGTCGAGGCTCTTGGCGAGGCGTCCGTACTGGCGGTCCGGGGAGGCCCACGGCACGCCCAGGTCGCGCAGGGCGCGATGGCCGTCGCGGGAGAGTCCCTTGATGGCGAAGTCCTTGACAAATCCGGTGGGTTCACCGGTCTCCGGGTCCACGGCGGCCGTGCCGAAGGGCAGGTCGGTACGGTCCTTCGCGACGCCGAGGCGGCGCATGGCCGCCGTGTTCAGCCAGGCCGTGTGGACGTCGTACGAGAGCACGATCGCGGGGGTGTCCCCGGTGACCGGGTCCAGGTCGGCGGCGGTGGGCATGCGGCCGCCCGGGATCGCGGAGTAGTCGAAGGCCTCGGCTTCGATCCACTCGGCGTCGGGGTTGGCCTCCCGCCACTCGCCGATCCGGTCGAGGATGGCTTCGAGCGTGCGCACCCCGGCGAGCTGCACGCACGCGTCGTCGGAGCCGAGCCGGACGTGGTTGTGGGCGTCGATGAACCCCGGCAGCACGAGCCGGCCGCCCGCGTCGATCCGCTCGGTGTCCGGGCCCGCCCAGTCGGCGGCCTCCGCGTCCGGGCCCACCCACACGATCCGCCCGTCGCGCACGGCCAGGGCTTCGGCCTCGGGCAGCTCGGGGTCGACGGTGTGGATGCGGGCTCCGGTGAGGAGCAGGTCGGCGGGGGCGCGGTGTGACATGGGGTGGTGCTCCTGTGCAGAGGCCGTACGGGGAAGTGGGTGTCGGGGAGGCGAGCGGCGGGGAGGGGGTCCCAGGCGGCCGGGAGGGCCGGGAAGGCCCCCCGGGCCCCAGGCCCCCCAGACGGCCGGTGGGCTGGAGAGCCGGGAGGGCTGGGAGAGCTGGGAGAGCTGGGAGAGCCGGGAGGGCCGGAGGGGCCCCTCAGGCGGCCGGGGCGTACGCGGGCACCCGGCGGGCGAGGGCCCAGTACGTGAGCCCGGAGACCACCGAGCCGAGCAGGGTGAGGTCGGCGCCGCCGAGCGGGGCCACGAGCGGCCCGGTCCACAGCTCGGAGTCGCAGGTCAGGGCGGCGAAGGCCATGCCGGCGAGCAGGGCGGTCATGCCGGCCGGGTGGTAGCCGGAGCGGTACCAGTAGGCGCCCGCGCTCCCGGCGTGCAGCGCGTCGGAGTCGTAGCGGCAGCGGCGCAGCAGCATGTCGGCGAGGAAGACGCCGCCCCAGGGGGCGAACACGATGATCAGGAGGGAGAGGAAGGACAGCAGCGAGGTGGTGAAGTCGGTGAGGAAGAGCGCGGCCAGCGATCCGGCGGCGGTCACGGCGGCGCTGACCACGATGGCCCGGGCCCGGCTCCACGGGATGCCGAGGACCTGGAGGTTCAGGCTGGAGGAGTAGAGCGTGATGATCGAGTTGGTGACGGAGCCGCCCAGGACCAGGGCCAGGAACAGCGGCTGGAACCAGCCGGGCAGCAGGCTCTCGGCCCCGGCGACGGCGTCGGTCATGTCGGTCTGGGTGGCGGCGGCCACGCCGGCGATCCCGAGGGCGACGGAGGAGAGGAACCCGCCGAGCGCGCCCATCCAGGTGATCGACTTCAGCGAGGTCGTGCGGGGCAGGTAGCGGGTGTAGTCGGCGGGCATCGGCAGGTACGAGAACGGCCCGGCGAGCATCACGACGAAGGCCAGGCTCCAGCCGGACAGGCCCGGGGCCAGGGCGTCGGCCGGGGCGGTGGTCTCGGCGCCGGGCAGGACGAAGACCAGCAGGGCGCCGAAGCCGACGGCCAGGACGTAGGCCATCCAGCGCTCGGCGAACTGCACGGTGGCGTGGCCCCACATGGCGACGGCGAAGGTGAGCGCGAGGGTGATGCCGAGCGCGGCGGCCCGGACCAGGGTGCCTTCGCCCAGGCCGATCTCGGCGAAGAAGACCTCCAGCGCCAGGGTGCCGACGACGGTGTTGACGATGGTGTAGCCGATGCTCACCACCCAGTTCAGTACGCCCGCCGGCCAGTTGCCCCGTACGCCGAAGGCGGCCCGGGAGATGACCAGGGTGGCGGTGCCGGTGCGGATGCCGCTGAGTCCGGCGGCGCTGATCGCGAAGAAGGACAGCCCGCTGACCACGACCACCGCGGTGGCCTGCCAGAAGCTGAGGCCGAAGGCGACGGCGAGGGCCCCGTTGATCACGTAGGTGAAGGTCAGGTTGGAGCCGAACCAGAGCCAGAAGAGGTCCTTGGCCCCGCCGTGGCGCTCGGCGTCCGGGATGGGGTCGATGCCGTGCGTCTCGACTCTGAAGACCTCGTCGACGGCGGCCGTCGTCTCCTGGTGTGCCATGCGTCTGCCCCTGACCTTCGGCGGTGAACCGTGAACCGTGAACAGACCTTGAACGGCGTTCTAAGTTCTTGAATGGCATTCAAGATGCGCTGCCGACCCGGACCCCGTCAAGACCCTGTCCGGGATAAGGTCGGCCCACGAAGATCGGGAAGGCGGTACGGGTGGCAGGAGCGGCGGGAGCGGCACGGCGGCGCGACGGGCAGATCGCCCAGGAGCGGATGCTGGAAGAGGCCATGGCGGCGATCGCCGAGGACGGGCTGGCGACGCTCACCATGTCCGCGCTCGCCGAACGGCTCGGCACCAGCGGCGGCCACATCCTGTACTACTTCGGCAGCAAGGACCGGCTGCTGCTGGCCGCCCTGCGCTGGAGCGAGCAGCAACTGACCGGGGAACGCTCCGCGTTGCTGGGCCGCCGGCTCACCGCACACCGCAAGCTCGCGCTCTTCCTGGAGCTCTACCTGCCCCGCGGCCCCCGCGATCCGCGCTGGACGCTCTGGATCGAGCTGTGGGCCCGCATCCCCTCGAACGAGCCGCTGCGCGCCGCCCAGCAGGAGATCGACGACGACTGGCAGCGGGACCTGGAGGCGCTCCTCGCCAAGGGCGTGGAACAGGGCCGCTTCGCCGCCGGCCTGGACGTCCCCGCCCGCGCCTCGGAGCTGCTCGCCCTGCTGGACGGCCTGAGCACCCGGGTGGTGCTGGGCGAGCGGGGCGCGGACCGGGCCACCTCCCTGGAGCGCGCCCGCTCGGCCGCGGCCCTGCTGATCCCGCACACCTGAGCCCGGCCGCACCCGGACACGTGGAAAGCCCGCCCGGGCCTTAGCGTCCCGGGAGGGCTTTCCGCTCCTTAGAGCGTCCGCCAGTAGGTCATCGGATGCGGGGTGTGCGGGGTCGTGTGTTCCAGCGGTAGCGGGTCCATGCCTGGCGGATCAGGTGGCGGACGGTGACGAATACGCAGGCCAGGGCGATGTAGAACTTGATGGCACTCTTTCGTCGCTCGGTGCAGCGTCGGAGTTTCCCGAAGTTGTTCATCCAGGAGTTCGTGCGCTCGACGACCCACCGGCCTCCCGCCTGGATCGGGACTTTCTCTCCGCGTGGGGTGATCTGTGCGTCGATGCCGCGTTCGGCCAGATCGTCGTGGACGGGGCGGTAGTCGTAGCCGGCGTCCAGGCCCAGCCGCGGGCGCTCCGGCAACGGCCCCAGGGCCTTCTCAAGATGGCTGTACGCGTCCAGGGTGGCGGGCAGGAGAGTGTGGTCGCGGATGTTCGCGGGTGCAGGCTCGGTGATCAGGGGTATGCCGCGGGCTTCGGTCAACTGCGAGCGTTTGAGGCCTTGTTTACCGCGGTCGACGGGGCTCCTGCCGGCGCACTCACCACCAGAGGGGGCCTTCGTGATGCAGCCGTCCGCGACGAGGTGGTCCAGATCCAGGCCGATCACACGGTCGTAGGCGTTCAGGACCAGCAGCCGCAGCTCCTCCATGACTCCCAGCTTGATCCACTCGTCCCGACGGCGCCGCAGCGTCGTGGCGGAGCAGTACTCGTCGGCCGCGCGTTCGTATCCGCAGCCGAAGACGAGGACCTGGACCAGGCGGTCGAAGACAATCCCGTCGGCTATCCGCGGGTTGTGACAGCCCAGCGGATGACGCTCCTCACGGTCAGGCAGCAGCGCCAGGAACTGGTCGCGAACCGGTTTGAGCAGGCATGATGGGACAGCAGGCACGGACACCCCGAGTGATCATGAAGCGTGAGAACTCCATGATCGGGGACCGTGCCTGCACCACTTCACCCGCCTACTGGCGGACGCTCTTAGCGGAGGTTCTTCGGAGGAAGAAGGGTCACTTCTCCTTGGCGGTTACTTCTTCTTGGCGGCGGCCTTCTTGGCCGGGGCGCCCTCGGCGTTGCCGTAGTACGCCTGGCGCATGAGCTGCTTCAGGTCGTCGATCATCGGCATCCGCGGGTTGGCGGGGGCGCACTGGTCGGCGTAGGCGTTCATGGCCTGGGTCGGCAGGGCCTCGATGAAGGCCTGCTCGTCCACGCCCTCCTCGGCGAAGGAGGAGGTGATCCCGCACTTGCTGCGGAGCTCCTCGACGGCCTTGGCGTAGGACTCGACGCCCTCGGCGGCCGTGGCGGCCGGCAGGCCCAGCATCTTGGCGATCTCCTGGAAGCGCTCCGGCGCCCGGTAGACCTCGGCCTTGGGCCACGGGGTGGCCTTGTGGGTGACCGTGCCGTTGTGGCGGATCACGTGCGGCAGGAGCAGGGCGTTGGTGCGGCCGTGGGCGACGTGGAAGGTGTTGCCCAGGGTGTGCGCCATGGCGTGGACCATGCCCAGGAAGGCGTTGGCGAAGGCCATGCCCGCCACCGTGGAGGCGTTGTGCATCTTCTCGCGGGCCTCGGGGTCGTTCGGACCGTCGACCACGCAGCGCTGCAGGTTTTCGAAGATGAGCTTGATGGCCTGGAGGCACAGACCGTCGGTGTAGTCGTTCGAGTACGCCGAGACGTAGGCCTCGGTGGCGTGCGTCAGGGCGTCGAAGCCGGAGTCGGCGGTCACCTTGGGCGGGAGGCCCATCGGCAGCATCGGGTCGACGATGGCGACGTTCGGGGTCAGCGCGTAGTCGGCGAGCGGGTACTTCTGGGCCGCGGCCGGGTCGGAGATGACGGCGAACGGGGTGACCTCGGAGCCCGTGCCGGAGGTGGTCGGGATGGCGACCATCTTGGCCTTCTCGCCCAGCGAGGGGAACGTGTAGGCGCGCTTGCGGACGTCGAAGAACTTCTCCTTCGTGTCGGCGAACTCCACCTCCGGGCGCTCGTACATCAGCCACATGATCTTCGCGGCGTCCATCGGCGAGCCGCCGCCGAGGCCGATGATCGTGTCGGGCTTGAAGTCGCGCATCATCGCGGCGCCGGCCTGGACGGTGGCGAGCTCCGGGTTGGGCTCGACGTCGTCGATGATCTGGATCGACACGGCGCCCTCGCGGGCCTGCAGGATGTCGACGACCTTCTGCACGAAGCCGATGGCGACCATCGTCTTGTCGGTGACGATCGAGACGCGGCTGATGCCGTCCATCTCACCGAGGTAGCGGATGGAGTTGCGCTCGAAGTAGATCTTCGGCGGTACCTTGAACCACTGCATGTTGGTGTTGCGCCGTCCGATCCGCTTGACGTTGATCAGGTTGACCGCGGTGACGTTGTTCGACACCGAGTTGTGTCCGTACGAGCCGCAGCCGAGGGTGAGCGAGGGGAGGAAGGCGTTGTAGACGTCGCCGATGCCGCCGAAGGTGGAGGGCGAGTTGGCGATGACGCGGATCGCCTTGACCTTCCTGCCGAACTCCTCGACGAGCTCCTCGTCCTCGGCGTGGATGGCGGCGCTGTGGCCCAGACCGTGGAACTCGACCATCGCGGCGGCCAGTTCGAGGCCGTGCTCGGTGTCGGAGGCCTTCAGGGCGGCCAGGACCGGGGACAGCTTCTCGCGGGTCAGCGGCTCGTTCTCGCCGACCTCGTTGCACTCCGCGAGGAGGATGGAGGCGTCGGCGGGGACGGTGAAGCCGGCCTGCTCGGCGATCCACTGCGGGGACTTGCCGACGACCGCCGGGTTCAGCTTGGCGCCGTTGACGTCGGCCGCGTAGGCGGTGGTGCCGAAGACGAACTGCTCGAGCTTGGTCTTCTCGGCGGCGGAGACGACGTGGGCACCGAGCCGCTTGAACTCGGCGAGGCCCTTCTCGTAGATCTCGGCGTCGAGGATGACGGCCTGCTCGGAGGCGCAGATCATGCCGTTGTCGAAGGCCTTGGACAGCACGATGTCGTGGATCGCGCGGCCGAGCTTGGCGCTCTTGTGGACGTACGCCGGGACGTTGCCCGCGCCGACGCCCAGGGCCGGCTTGCCGCACGAGTAGGCGGCCTTGACCATGGCGTTTCCGCCGGTCGCGAGGATCGTGGAGACGCCCGGGTGGTTCATGAGGGCGCCGGTGGCCTCCATCGAGGGGGCGGTGACCCACTGGACACAGTCGGCGGGAGCACCGGCGGCGACGGCGGCGTCGCGGACGATGCGGGCGGCCTCGGCCGAGCAGTTCTGCGCGGAGGGGTGGAAGGCGAAGATGATCGGGTTGCGGGTCTTCAGGGCGATCAGGGCCTTGAAGATCGTGGTGGAGGTCGGGTTGGTGACCGGGGTCATCGCGCAGACGACGCCGACCGGCTCGGCGATCTCCGTGATGCCGTTCAGCTCGTCGCGGCGGATGACGCCGGCGGTCTTGAGCCCGCGCATCGAGTTCACGACGTGCTCGCAGGCGAAGAGGTTCTTGACGGCCTTGTCCTCGAAGAGGCCGCGGCCGGTCTCCTCGACCGCGAGCCGGGCGAGCTCGCCGTGCTGGCTCAGCGCGGCCAGCGAGGCCTTCTTGACGATGTGGTCGACCTGCTCCTGGTTGAACGACGAGAACTGGTCGAGCGCCGTGAGCGCCCCCTGGACCAGTCCATCCACCATCTCGTTCGCCTGCATGGCAGGAACTCCTTCATTTCGACTCAACCCGAACCGCTTTCCTGATGACTCAATTCGACACCCAAAAGCGGAAGCCGTGCCGCCGAAAAAGCCCTTATCCACCGGGCCGAAGGGCCGTTCACACTCGTTCACAGCCTCTCCATCACCCATCTGACCTGCACACATATCCAAGGACCTAAGACCCCTGTGCGCTTGTGAAAACTTTCACAAGAATTTCGCGCGAAGTGCGCCCTACCGCGCTCCTCCCCCAGCGAGCACAATCACCGTGACGAGTCGCGTCGACCGTGAGGGAGGGAGCGCGTGCGCAGTCAGGTGCGCGTCGCGGACGGACGGAATCTGACGGTGGAGCGCTGGGGCGACCCGGACGGCAAACCCGTTTTCCTGCTTCACGGAATGCCCGGCAGCCGGCTGGGCCCCGCCCCCCGGGGCATGGTCCTCTACCAGCGCCGGATGCAGCTCATCGCCTACGACCGCCCCGGCTACGGGGGCTCCGACCGCCATCCGGGCCGCACCGTCGCCGACGTCGCCACGGAGGTGGCCGCGATCGCCGACTCCCTGGGCCTGGACAACTTCGCCGTGGCCGGCCGCTCCGGCGGCGCCCCCGGCGCGCTGGCCTGCGCCGCCCTGCTCCCCGACCGGGTCACCCGGACCGCCGCGCTGGTCTCCCTGGCCCCCCGGGACGCGGAGAACCTGGACTGGTTCGAGGGCATGTCCCCCTCGAACGTCCGGGAGCATTCCACCGCGGGCCGGGACCCAGAGGAGCTCGCCGCCCGGCTGATCCCGCGCGCCGCCGGGATCGCCGAGGACCCCGGCCGGCTCCTGGACGAGCTGCGCCGCGAGCTCACCGAGAGCGACCGCATGATCGTCGCGGACGCGGGGCTGCGGGCCATGCTGCTGCGCAATTACCGCGAGGGGGTCCGCACCTCCGCCTACGGCTGGATCGACGACGCCATCTCCTTCAGCAGCCCCTGGGGCTTCGACCCGGCCGACATCCGCTGCCCGGTGCTGATCTGGCACGGCGAGCTCGACGTGTTCTCCCCCGTGGGCCACTCCCGCTGGCTGGCCGGCCGCATCCCGGGCGCCACCACGAACATCGACCCGGCCGCCGCGCACTTCGCGGCGCTGCGCGCCCTGCCCGACGTACTGACATGGCTGCTCAGGGAGGTGCCCGCACCTCCCGTCAACGAGCAGCAGCCGGCGTAGGCGGCCGGTGCGGGGCCTGACCCTGCGATTCCCAACTCCGCTCACCTGAAACGACGTACGCCGTCCAGGCGTGCGGCGAGTCCGATGCGCGCTGGCCGGCGATCACTGCCCGGTCCGGGGTGGGGTTCGACGGCCGCGGCGGGCCCGTAAATGGAAAGGATCTTGCCGTAAGGCAAACGGGCGAATACCGGGTCCGAGGGAATTCGATCATGTTTACCAGAGCCGCCCGATCGGCCCTGCACAGGACATCACTCTGTAGCAACGACCTGGGCAGTTCGGCACGCCGATCAGTGGCCGGGGAGGTAAAGTCCGCGCCAGACACTGGCTTCTCGTCAATGTCAACCCCTCCCATTCCCCATGACCTCCCCGAGGACGGCGTCATGAACACCTCCGCAACCCACCCGGCCAGCACCGTCACGGCCACCCGCGTCCCGCTCGACCGGATCGATGTCCGCGGTGCGCGCGCGGCCGCGACCCTGGGTCGCGTCCTCCCGACGGAATCCGGCCGGAAGGTTCAGGCGCCGATCTTCAACTCCGCACTCTGACCCCGAAGTCCGCGCTCTATGCGCTAAGAGGCGTCCCGCATTTCCGGTACGATCGGCAAGTCCCGCAAGGGATAGGGCGAGAAGACGCCCTGTGGGAGTCAACCGCATCGTGTCCGTCCCCGGCTTGCCGGTACGGATCACGCGGCAGCACAACAGCTGAACTGTGCCTCTGCTCCCCGAACGCCGGACCAGCGCCCTGAGCGACCCCGGATGAGCCGCCCCCGGGCGACCACGCCGGACAGCCCAGGAACCGCCCCGGCTGCAATCCGTCATCCCCCACAGGAATAACGGATCAAGTCTTAGACTGGTGGAATGACCGGTCTGATCGCTTTTCGCGAGATCGTCCTGAAAGTTCACAGCAGATGCGATCTTGCTTGTGATCATTGCTATGTGTACGAACACGCAGATCAGAGCTGGCGCGCGCGGCCGAAGGTGATCTCCCCCGAGGTGATCTCCCAGACCGCGTCGCGGCTCGCTGAACACGCAAGAGCACACGCACTCCCCTCCGTCACGGTCATCCTTCACGGAGGGGAACCGCTTCTCGCGGGCACCGCCCGCCTCCGGCTCGTGTGCGAGGAATTCACCCGCGCCCTCGACGGCGTCGCCGCCCTCGACCTGCGCATGCACACCAACGGCCTTCAGCTCAGCCGCCGTTACCTGGACCTCTTCGCGGAGTTCTGCGTCAGCGTCAGCGTCTCCCTCGACGGGGACCGCGCGGCCAACGACCGCCACCGCCGCTTCGCCGACGGACGCACCAGCCACCCCCTGGTCCTGGCCGCCGTGGACCTCCTGCGCACCGAGCCCTACCGCCACCTCTACCAGGGCCTGCTCTGCACCATCGACGTGGCCAACGATCCCGTGGCCGTCCTCGACGCCCTCGTCGAACTGGCCCCGCCGCGCGTGGACTTCCTCCTCCCGCACGCCACCTGGCAGACCCCCCCGGTCCGCCCCGACGAGGCCCCCGACACCTACGCGCGCTGGCTGCTGCGGGTCTTCGACCACTGGGAGCGCCTCGGCCGTCCGGTCCCCGTACGGCTCTTCGACTCGCTGTTCTCCACCCTGGCCGGCGGCCCAAGCCTCACCGAGTCCCTCGGCCTCGCGCCCACCGATCTCGTCGTGGTGGAAACCGACGGGAACCTGGAGCAGGTCGACTCCCTGAAGAGCGCCTTCGAGGGGGCCGCCGCCACCGGGTTCAACGTCTTCGACCACGCCTTCGACCTGGTCGCGTCCCATCCCGGGGTCCGCGCCCGGCAATTGGGCCTGGCCGGCGTCAGCGACACGTGCCGTCGCTGCCCCGTCGTACGTTCGTGCGGAGGCGGGCTCTACACGCACCGCTACAAGGCCGGTCCCGAGGACCTCTCCGGCTCGGAAGCCATCGGCGATTTCGACAACCCCTCGGTCTACTGCACCGACCTGCGCGAGCTGGTCGACGGCGTGGAGGGGCGTACGAGCACCCGCGCGAGCGCGCCGGAACTGTCCGACCCCACCGAGCTGGCCGGCTCCCAGGAGCAGCTCACCCGGGACCTGCTCGCCCTCTTGAACGACCGCCGGACGGGTGATTCCGACTGGGAGCGGGCCTGGCGGGTGCTGGGCGCCGTGGAGCGGGCCGGGCAGGCCGGCGCGGACGCGCTGGACGCCGTACTGGCCCACCCCTTCACCCGGACCTGGGTCATGGCCTGCCTCGACCCCACGGCGCAGGAGCGCCCCGATGCCCCGCAGGCGGCCCGCCGGCTGACCGCGCTGGCCGCGGCCGCCGTCCTGCGCGGCGGGCTCGACCTGCCCGCCGAGGTCGTCTACCGGGACGGCGAGGTGTACCTGCCGACGCTCGGCCTGCTGCGCCTGGGCGATCCCGGCACGGACGGCCGGGCCACGCTGCACGCCACCGACGGGGGGTACGCCGTCCGCGAGGAGGGCCGCCCCGAGCACCGCTTCGGCCCCGCGGCGGGTGACGCGCGCTGGCAGCCCGTACGCACCTGGTCGCCGGGGCCGGGCGAGGCCCCGGTGGCGCTGGAGGACCTGGATCCGCACCGCAACTGCTTCGCCCGCCCGCCCCGGCTGCGGCTCGGCGCCGGGGAGGCCGAGGAGTGGCGGGAGCGCCTCGACGCGGCGTGGGCGCTGCTGCACGCCTCGGTGCCCGAGTTCGCGCGGGCGGCCGCCACCGGGCTGACCACGCTGACCCCGCTCGCGGGCGGTCCCCGGGCCGGCGGCTGGGGCGAGGCCGGGCGGCACGGTCCGGGCGCGCTCGGAGTGCCGTACGCGGCCGGGGTGGCACAGACCGCGCTCGCGCTGCTGACCGGGCGGCGGCGGGCCGGGCTCCAAGCGCTGACCGAGGTGGCCGACCTGTACGCGCTGGACGGGGAGTGGCAGCACCCCTCGCCCTGGCGGGAGCGCCCGGTCCCGGTGTCCCGGCTGCTGGCCGACGTCCACGAGCGGGTGGCCGTGGAGGCCTACCGGCGGGCGACCGACGCCGCGGAGCCGGGCGGGCTGGACCGCATCAACCGGGCCCTGGACCGGCTGTCGGGGGCGGCGGAGCTGACGATCACCGGAAAGCGGCTCGTGGAGCAGCTCCGCTGGGAACTGAAGGCGGTCGACGCATGACCGGCCCGCCGGGCCCCGGGGAAGCCGGCCGGCTCCCCCGCCCCGCCGCCGGCGGCCCGGCCGGTCCCGCCGGCCCCCTCCACGCGCTCGGCGTCCGCCCCGGCATGCGCCTGCTGGTGCACGCCTCGCTCGGCGGCACGGGCCTGCGCGCCGAGGAGCTGCGCGACGCCCTGCTCGCCGCCGTCGGGCCGCGCGGCACCCTCGCGGCGCCCGCCTTCACCCCGCAGAACTCCAAGACCTCCACCGCGCACCTGGCGCGGATCGCGGGCCTCTCCGAGGAGGGCGTACGGGACTTCCGCGCGCGGATGCCCGCCTTCGACCCGGCGTGCACCCCGAGCCACGGCATGGGGGTCCTCGCCGAGGCGGTGCGCACCGCCCCGGGAGCGGTGCGCAGCGGGCATCCGCAGACCTCTTTCGCCGCGGTCGGCGCAGGGGCCCGGGAACTGTGTGCGGAACATCCGCTGACCAGCCATTTGGGCGAGGAATCACCCCTGGGAAAGATGTGCGGCAAGGGATGGGAGGTACTCATGATCAATGTGGGATTCTCCGTCTGTACCGCTTTTCATCTCGCGGAGTATCGAATTCCGAAGCCCCCCTTGCGCATGTACGAGTGTGTGGTGAAGGTGAAGCATCCGGGCCTTCCGGGGCGGCAGCCCGCGAGGCCCGAGGGGGAAGGGTGGACCGCGTACGAGGACATCGCGCTGGATGACAGCGATTTCGCCGAGATCGGCAGGGCGTTCCCGGAAGACCGGATACGCCGGGGGAGGATCGGCGGGGCATCGACCATGCTCTTCGCCCTTCCGCATGCCGTCGATCACGCGCTTGAATGGATGACCGAAAACAGACGCTGATTGACTGAACGATGAGGGGATGTGGCGGAGCAGCTCCGGAATGATGTTTCTTCGCTCGCATCTTCGGGACGGGGGTCGTGTGCCCGCATCAGTGCAGCCGTACTTTTTTCTCAGTTATGCGCATACACCGAGGTTCGGGGCGGGAGGACCGGACCCGGACATGTGGGTGGAGCGGCTTTTCCGCGATCTCTGCAGCCATGTCATGGCGCTGACGAATCTGCCCGCGGGAGCCGAGGCCGGCTTCATGGACCGGGAGATACGCAGCGGTGAGGGCTGGTCGGAACGGCTCGGGGCGGCGCTCGCCACCTGCCGGGTCTTCGTCCCCCTGTTCTCGCCGCGCTACTTCGCCAGCGAAATGTGCGGCAAGGAGTGGTTCGCCTTCGCGCAGCGCACCATCCACCACGTGGCGCTCAGCAACCAGCCGGCCGATGCCATCGTGCCCGCGTTATGGGTACCGGTGCCGCCCTCCCAACTACCGCTTCCGGCCGAGCGGTTGCAGTTCAACCACAACACCTTCGGCGAGCGGTACGTCACCGACGGGCTCTACGGACTGATCAAACTGCGGGGCTACGCCGAGCAGTACGAGAGCGCCGTGTACGAACTCGCCAAAAGGATCGTCCGGGTCGCCGAGACCGTCCGGCTCGATCCGATCCGGCCCCTCGACTACCGACTGGTGCCCAGCGCCTTCGGTTCCCCGGGCGGCGCCCACAGCAGCACGGCCCGCACGCTGCACGTCACCGTGGCCGCCGCCTCCCGGCACGATCTGCCCGAGGGCCGCAGCCCCGAGTACTACGGGGACAGCGCGCTGGACTGGAACCCGTACCACCCGGTCTCCCAGCGGCCCATCGCCTACGTGGCCGAGGACCTGGTCCGCAACCTCAACTACCAGACGACGGTGGGGTCGTTCGACGACGAGGCCGGGCACTTCGACTCCAAACAGCCGCCGACCCGGCCCGAGATCCTCATCGTGGACCGGTGGGCGGTCGAGGACGAGCAGCGCCGCCAGCGCCTGGCCGCCTTCGACCAGGAGTCCCGGCCGTGGATCAACGTGGTCGTGCCGTGGAACCGGTACGACCACCAGAGCCGCGCGAAGGAGAGCGAGTTGGCCCACCGGCTCGAGGACACCATGCCCGTCAAGATGAGCCAGGGCCGGGCCGCCTGCCGGGCCGCCGCCAACGGCGTGGCCAACATGGAGACGCTCGGGCAGATCCTGCCGCAGGTGGTGGAGGCCGCCGCCCAGCAGTTCCTCAGACACGCCCAGGTCTACCCCCCGGCCGGCAGCCCCGTGGCCGGCGCCGAACGGCCCCGGCTGCTCGGTCCCATGGGGATGAACGGACCGCCGGGACCACCGCCCGCCCCCTTCCCGCCCACCGTGGGCGATACGGGCGACGGGTACACCGGGCCCGGCAGGCCCGGCAGGCCCGAAAACAACACCGACAACGACCGGGGGGACGCGGATGACATCGAGTCGTGACAGCCAGAGTCGTGACAGCAACCAGCTCCACAGCCGTGACGAGCACCGCGAGGGGCGCATCGTCACCTTCTACTCGTACAAGGGCGGCACGGGCCGCACGATGGCGCTGGCCAACACCGCCTGGATCCTCGCGGCCAACGGCAAGCGGGTCCTCGCCGTGGACTGGGACCTGGAGGCTCCCGGCCTGCACCGCTTCTTCCACCCGTTCCTGGACCCCTCCACCCTCGGCGCCACCACCGGTGTCATCGACCTGATCAGCGAGTACGCGTGGGCGGCCACCAGCCCGGTGCAGCGCGCCGACGACTGGCACAAGGACTACGCGCGGATCCAGCCGCACGCCGTCTCGCTCACCCCCGAGAACCTCGGCTGGGAGTTCCCCGACGGCGGGACCCTCGACTTCGTCTCGGCGGGCCGGCAGAACCGCGAGTACTCCGCGACCGTCTCCACCTTCGACTGGGACAACTTCTACGACCGCCTCGGCGGCGGGCTCTTCTTCGACGCCTTACGGGCGGACATGAAGCGGAACTACGACTACGTCCTGATCGACAGCCGCACCGGCCTCTCCGACATAGCCGACATCTGCACGGTCCACCTGCCCGACGTCCTGGTCGACTGCTTCACCCTGTCCGACCAGTCCATCGACGGCGCGGCCTCCGTGGCCCGGCAGATCGACGAGCGCTTCAACGACCGCGGCATCAAGATCTACCCCGTCCCGATGCGCATCGACGAGGGAGAGAAGGAGAAGGCCGACGCCGGCCGCGCCCTGGCCCGGATCAAGTTCGACCGCTTCCCCAACGGGCTGATCGGGGACGACCTCACCTCGTACTGGGGCGCGGTGGAGATCCCGTACCGCCCCTACTATGCCTACGAGGAGACCCTGGCCACCTTCGGGGACGAGGCAGGGCTCACCAACTCCCTGCTCTCCGCCTTCGAACGGCTCACCACGGTCGTCACCGAGGGCGACGTCACCTCGATGCCCGCCATCGGCGAGGAGGTGCGCCTGCGCATCCGGGACGCCTTCACCCGGCGCCGTCCCGCCCTGCCCGCGGACCTCTTCCTCTCCTACGTCGCCGAGAACCGCATGTGGGCCGACTGGATCGAATCGGTGCTCACCCGGGCCGGCTTCCGGGTCGTCCCCCGGGACGTCTCCGCCGAACGGACCCCGGCCGCCGCCGGCGGGGACACGCTTGGCGGTACGGGGATCAGCGTCGACACCGCCGCCCGGACCGTGGTGCTGCTCTCCAGCGCCTACCTCAAGTCCGCCCGCGCGGTGGACGTGTGGGAGCGGGCCGCCGCCGAGGACCCGACCGGGGGCCGGCGCCAGCTGGTGCCGCTGCGGGTGGGCGACGTACGCCTGTCCACCCCGTACATCGACCGCAATCCGGTGGACCTGTTCCGCCTCGACGAGGTGCACGCCACGACCGCGCTGCTGCGCGCGGTGGAACGGCCGATGGCCCTGCCCGACACCGTGGCCAGCGCCTCCGCGCCCGGCCCCCGCTTCCCGGGGACGGTCCCGAAGATCTGGAACGCGCCGCCCCGCAACCCCGGTTTCACCGGCCGCTCCATCGTGCTGGAGCGGATGCGCGACCAGCTCGGCGGCGGCATATCCGTGGTGCTGCCGCAGCCCCAGACCCTGTTCGGGCTCGGCGGCGTCGGCAAGACCCAGGTGGCGCTGGAGTACGTGCACCGGTTCATGGCCGACTACGACCTGGTGTGGTGGATCTCCGCGGAGCAGACCGACGACGTGGTCGCCGCCCTCGCGGAACTGGCCGTACGCCTGGGCGCGCAGACCGGCGAGGACATGTCGGCCGCCTCCCAGGAGGCGATCGACCTGCTGCGGCGCGGGGTTCCCTCCTCGCGCTGGCTGCTGGTCTTCGACAACGCCGACGATCCCGAGACGCTCAAGCGGTACTTCCCGCCGGGCGGCCCGGGGCACGTGCTGGTCACCTCCCGCAACCAGTCCTGGTCCCAGTACGGCGACGCCCTCCCGGTGGACGTGTTCCTGCGCGAGGAGTCCATCGAGCACCTCCAGCGCCGGGCCCCCGGGCTGAGCAAGGAGGACGCCGAGCAGGTGGCCGTCGCGGTCGGCGACCTGCCGCTGGCCGTCGAGCAGGCGGGCGCCTGGATCGCGGAGACCGCGACCCCGGTGTCCGCGTACATCGAGCAGCTGGCCCAGCAGGCCGCCCGCGTACTGGCCCTGAACCAGCCGCCCGGCTACCCGGAGCCGGTGGCCGCCACCTGGAACGTCTCCATAGAGCGGCTCCAGTCCCGCTCCCCCGCGGCGGTGCGGCTGCTCCAGCTGTGCGCCTTCTTCGCGCCCGAGCCGATCTCGGCGAACCTGCTGTACAGCAAGGAGATGATCGACGCCCTCAAGCCGTACGACTCCTCCCTCCAGGAGAAGCTCGTCCTGGGCCGCGTGATCCGGGAGATCGGCCGGTTCGCGCTCGCCAAGGTCGACCAGGTCAGCAACAGCATCCAGGTGCACCGCCTGGTGCAGGCCGTGATCCGGGCGCAGCTCTCCGAGGAGGAGCAGCGCGAGGCCCGGCACGCGGTGCACCGGATCCTGGCGGGCGCCCGGCCGGACGACGACGAGCCGATAGACAACCCGGAGACCTGGCCGCGGTTCAACACCATCTGGCCGCACCTGACCCCCTCCGAGGCCCGTTTCTGCAAGGAGCCGGAGACCCGCCGGCTGCTGATCGACCGCGTGCGGTACCTCTGGAAGCGCGGCGACTTCAAGGCCGCGTACGCACTGGGCGAGGAGCTGCGCGAAACCTGGCGCGAGACGCTGGGCGGCGACGACCTGCAGTACCTGTACCTGCGCTTCCACCTCTCCAACATCCTGCGCTCGCAGGGCCGGTTCGTGGAGGCGATGGAACTGGACGAGGGCACGCTGGAGCGCCAGCAGGCGGCGCTGGGCGTCTCGCACCCGCACACGTACATGACCACCAGTGGTCTGGCGATGGACCTGGGCGCGCTCGGCCGCTACGGGGAGGCGATGGAGCTGGCCAACGCCGCGCACGAGGGCTTCGGGCAGATCTTCCACGAGGCCCACCCGCGGACCCTGGCCGCCGCGAACAACCTCGCGCTGAACCTGCGCATGATCGGGCAGTACGCGCGGGCCAGGGAGATCGACCAGGAGGTCTTCGACCGGCGCACCGAGGTGCTGGGCACGGACCACCCGTACACCCTGTCCTCGGCGCAGAACCTGGCGCGCGACCTGCGCGAGGTGGGCCGGTACGACGACTCGGTGCAGCTGCTGAGCCGGACGTACGAGATCTACAAGCGGACCCTGGGCCGGGCCTTCCCCGGCACCCTGTCGGCGGCCAAGAACCTGGCGGTCTCGCTGCGCAGGGCGGGCGACGTGGAGGACGCGCTGCGGCTGACGACGGCGACCCGCAACCGGTACCGGGCCAAGTACACCTCGGTCAACCCGGACCTCCTGGCCTGCGAACTGAACCTGGCCGCGGACCTGTTCGCGACCGGGGACCCGGGCGGGGCGCGGGACCTGGCCCAGGAGGTGGTCGACGAGTACGTGAAGGTGCCGGGCGAGCGGCACCCCTACACCCTGGCCGCGGTCAACAACCTCGCGGTGTTCCACTGGGGCACGGGGGCGGCGGAGACCGCCGATCCGATGCTGCGCCAGACCATCCACCACATGCGCGAGGTGCTGGGCGACAACCACCCGCACACCATCTTCGCCAACCTCAACCTGGCCAACGCCCGGGCCGACCTGGGCGATCCGGAGGGCGCCCTGGAGCTGGAGCGGCTCGCGGTGATGCGGCTGCGCGAGGCGCTGGGCGTACACCACCCGGAGACCCTGGCGAGCTCCTCCAACATGGCGGTCAGCCTGGACATGATGGGCCGCAAGGAGGAGGCGAACCGGGTACGGGCCGAGTCGGTGGCCGAGCTGACCCGGCTCCTCGGCGAGGACCACGGGCTGACGCGGTACGCCCGCGACGAGCGCCGGGTCCACCGGGACCTGGAGCCGCTGGCGGTGTGATCCGCGGGGGCGGCTCCCGCCGGGAGCCGCCCCCGCACCTCCCCTCCCGATAGACGCAGAACGCTGAACCAGCAGACTGGGGGGTTCGCTGTGAGTGACAGCATGACCTTTCGCAACGAGGACCTGCCGGCCCTCTTCCACCACACCGACCAGGCGGCGATCTCCCGGCAGCGGGAGTCCACCCAGGCCACCCGCGTCCAGCTGATGCTGCTCGTCGTGGCCGCCGTGATCGCCGCCCTGCCCGAGGGGCCGAAGCTCGGCTCCGCGTACCTGTCCGGGCTCCTCAGCGTGCTGGCCTACGCCGGGGTGCTGGGCGTGGGCCTACGGGCCACCCGGCGCCGGGCCCGCCCGCAGTGGCAGCTGAACCGCAGCGCCGCGGAGTTCATCAAGTCGCTGGCCTGGCGGTACGCCGTCCACGGCGCTCCCTTCGGCAGCGATGTCCCGGGCGTCGAGGAGGCGTACCGGACCCGGCTGGAGGCGGGGCTGAACGAGCTGCGGAAGATGGGCTGGGAGGATCCGCGGACCGCCGGGCTGGTGCCGGAGGGCGGGGAGATCACCGGTGCGATGTTCCGGCTGCGGGGGCTGGACTACCAGGTCCGCAGGGAGACGTACGTCCGTGACCGGCTGATCGAGCAGCGCAACTGGTACCAGCGCAAGACGGAGGTGTCCCGGCGCGCGACGGCCCTGTGGTCGTGGTCGATCGTGCTGCTGACCCTGCTGGCGCTTCTGTTCGCCCTCTTCGGGGCGTTCGGTTCGGGGCCGGGGCCGGCGCTGACCGGGCTGCTGAGCGCGGCGGCGACGGCCGGCATCGCCTGGAACGAGGTGCGGCGCCACCACCCGCTGATCGAGGCGCACACCCTGATCGAGCAGGACCTCTCCGCGATGATGGTCGTGATGCAGACCACGATCACCGAGACGCAGTGGCCGACCTCGGTCTACGAGACCGAGCGGTACGTGTCCCCGCAGCACACGGACTGGCTGGCCCGGCACAGCAGTTGACGGCCGGCGAGGGCGCGGCCCGGATTCAGTCCCGGGCCACGCCCTCGCGCCAGATCACGGTGACGGGCTTCCCGAGCGCGCGGGCGTAGGCGACGATCTCGGCGGTGCCGCCGTGCCCGCGGGCGGGCAGGCCGTCCCAGACGGCGACGAGCCGGTCGCAGGAGTCGGCGATGTAGGTGCCGGCCGCGTAGTAGGCCTCGTCGGTGGAGCGGGCGAAGTCCATCCGGACCTCCTGGAAGGCCCGGCGCTTGAGCCCCAGGTACCGGTCCAGCGATCCGGTGTCCTCGAAGCCCTCCTCGTAGTCCCCGCTGGGGATGACCACGGTGAGGTCCGCGCCGTATTCCAGCGCGATGGCGGCGAAGAGCTGGTCCGCTCCCTCGGCGAGGCTGGAGAGGGCCTCCAACGGCCCCTCGTGGCCCCCGAGTACGGCCCGCAGGCCGTCCTCCACATGGCCGAGCAGCTCGTCCGGAATCGACCGGTGCCCGGTCACGCCGATTCGCTTCATGCGGAAACCCGCTCCCCCCGTGGACACGAACGCCCTGGACATCCTCCCAGAAGGCGGGAGGACGTCCAGGGGTTCGGTGGGGGCGCACGGGTCCGGGACTTGTTCCGTAATTCAGGCGAACTGTCGGTGAGTCAGGCTGGTGCGCCAAGTGATGGCCGCGAGGAGTACGCGGCGGGCGAGCATGAGCACCCAGGGCTCGCAGTGCTCTACAAGGAGTTAGCCAGTAGTCGCGTAGCGTGCCGACAGTCGGCAAATCTGTGACGGGGGGTGACAGAGGTGTGGGCTGCTCAGACGCGCAGGTTCCGGGGGAAGAACAAGGCCCCGAAGTGGAAGAAGCCCGACGACGGGCAGGTGTCGGTGATGGTGCTGCCGCTGGCCGTCACCGACCCCGGCGACCTCGCCCGGCTGGAGAAGCTGTTCGGGGCAATGTGGTCGATCAAGCGCGCCGCCCAACGCGATGCCCGCGCCAAGGTCGATGCCTACTGGGCCGCGAAGCACAAGCGCGACCGCGACGGCGCGAAGGCCGTACGGCAGCGCCTCGGCCTGTCCCGTGAGGCCCTGGAAAGGTGCGCGTACAAGCATCTCGAAGCGTCTGGGCACTTGAAGCATCACGCCTCGAAGGCCCTGGCCATGCACATGGCTGATGAGGTGTGGAACGGCGTCCAGCGCCACCTGTTCCCCGACGCCACCGGCCACCGCTTCGGCCGCCCCAAGACGGGCCGCTGGCACGACTGCACCCGTACGACGCCGCAAAGCCACTGCGCCGGGTGGCTGGGTGTACGAAGCGCACCTGATGATCCTCGGCCCCGGCTACACCGCCCCCGCCGTACGAGCCATGCGCGAGCAGGCGGCCGCACTGGGCCGGATCGGCGGCGTGGACGGCAACGTCTCCAACGTCTCCGTCGCCTCTTTCCCTGCCAGTCTTGACCCCGCCGACGGCGCCCCGGCCTCCATCGAGATCACCCTCACCCCCGAGGAACGAGCGCTGCTGGAGCGGGAAGCGAAGAAGCGGCGCGGTCGTGCCCGGGCTTTGGAGCGCTCCCGCCGGGCCACCAACACGGCACAGTACGGACTGTCGAAGAAGCAGGCCCGACACGCCGAGCGCCGGGCGTCCAAGGGCCTGACGCCCAAGACCGTCACCGTTCCCGGCGGTGCCCGCGCTGCCCGCGTCGATGGGGTGCCGAAGCAAGCGTTCCGCCGCGACCGGCTGTCGGTGAACTACCGGGAACAGCGTGCCCGCCTCACCGAACACGCCGCCTCGATGGCAGAGCACCGCCGCTTCCGTGCCCGCCAGGTCGCCCGGCAGATCATCGCAGCCCACGGCCCCACGCTGGTGGTGGAGGACTGCGACATCCGCACCTGGTACCGGCTGTGGGGCAAGCGCCTGTCCCAGACCACCCCCGGCCTGCTCATCACGGCCCTTGAGGGTGAGTGCCATGCTGCGGGCGGCCGCCTCGTGCGGGCCTCCAGCTGGTCCACCGCGCTGTCACAGCACTGTCTGTGCGGCAAGCGTGTGACCAAGACCCTGCGGGACCGCGAGCACAAGTGCATCGCGTGCGGACTCGCCGGAAAGCGAGACCTCTTATCCGCCGCCCTGGCCTCCTTCGTCCGCTTCACCGATGTGGACGACCCCAAGACCGCGTACCTGGACACCACGGCGTCCCGGAACGCACAGATCACCTTCGCAGATGGGCTGGAAGAAGCCCTGCGGGAGTCAACCGCACCGAGCCAGACCACCACGCCTCGTGGTGCTGGTCATGCGGCAGTCCCACGGCAACGCCGTGGGACCTCTGCTCCCCGAACCGCCGGACGGCGGTCCCGAGCAACCCCGGATGAGCCACGCCCCGTGCGTGACCACGCCGGAAAGCCCGGACACCGCCCCGGCCGCAACCCGCAGCTCACCCTCGGGTGAACTGCGGATCAAGTCTTAGTACACGCTCACGCCGTACGCGTTGAGCGCCTCGACGACGGGCTGGAAGAACGTGGTGCCGCCCGAGGAGCAGTTGCCGCTGCCGCCGGAGGTGAGGCCGACCGCGCGGGTGCCCGAGTAGAGCGGACCGCCGCTGTCACCGGGCTCGGCGCAGACGTTGGTCCGGATCATGCCGTAGACGATGTCGCCGCCGCCGTAGTTCACGGTGGCGTTGAGCCCGGTCACCGAGCCGCTGTGGATGCCGGTGGTGGAGCCGCGCCGGGTGACGGACATGCCGGTGGTGGCGTTGACGGCGCTGGTGATGTCCTGGCTGCCGACGGTGCCGGGGTGGCTGAGGGAGGTGTTGTCGTAGCGGATCAGGCCGTAGTCGTTGTTCGGGAAGCTGGAGCCCACGGTCGGGCCGATGACGGTGGTGCGGGCGGAGTTGGTCCACCAGGTGCCCGCGCCGTCGGTGCAGTGTCCGGCGGTGAGGATGTAGTAGGTGGTTCCGCTGCGCACGTTGAAGCCGGCGGAACAGCGCCAGCCGGTGGCGTAGATGGCGTCGCCTCCGGAAACCAGCTTCGTGAGCTTGCCCGGTGTGCGTTCGATGCGCAGGGCGGCCGCGTTCGCTCCGGCCTCGCTGCGGATCTTGGCGATCGAGGCCGCCGAGACCGTGGAGTCGGCGGTGACCACGAGGGTGCCGGTGGCGGGGTCGGTGTGCCAGGCGGTACCGGCGACGTCGGCGCGCAGGACCGAGGCGCCGGCGGAGGCGAGCCGGTCGGCGCTGAAGCCGCCGTCGGCGTGCGCGGCGGTGGGCGCCGCGAGGGCGGCCACCGCGGCCATGCCGGTGGCCACGGCGAAGAGCCTGGAACGGATGATGCTCTTGATCGTCACTTGTCGTCCTCCCGAGTGGGGTTCGGAGGCCCGGCGAGGTGGGTGGTGCCGGAGCCCGTGGAGGGCGGCCTGGGGCACGGCGGAACGGGATACCGTTCGACGTGCCCCTGACAAGCCCCGAGAGACGCTGACGGGAGTCTCCTGGTGTCGGATACCGCTAGCAAGGGCGCCTTTCAGCCGCCGCTCCCTTATTGACGCGGCACTCGCACCACTCGGCCCTGGCGGGCATCCCGGGCTTCGCGCCGCTGCGCCGGACTCCGTCCGGCGGAGGCGGGAAGGGGCAGAGGAAGTGGTCCGCGAAGGCGCACCGCGGGAGCTGGACCGGTTGAGGTCCACGGCGACGGAGCCGTCGGCGGCCGGGGAGGAACGGCCGGAATTCGACCTTCCGGGTGGTCGGCCGGCCAGAGGAAGTGCCGTCCAGCGCGAGCGGCCCGTAGGGGGCGGACACGGTGGCCACCCGACGCTCGCGCCATTGCTTCCAGGCCGTGGCCGGATCTTCTGCGCTCATGCCGCTCAACCCTTCCACACCGGCCCGGCCCGAAACCGGAAGGCTCACGAAGCACCACGAACGCACGCACACCCGGACGCAAAGGACCTCCCCCCGGCGAGCGGGAGGAGGTCCAGGGATGCAGCGGTGTGCGCGTCGGTTCAGCAGACGCTCACGCCATGTGAGCCTAGGGCTTAGGGCCTAGTAGACGCTCACGCCATAGCGGCTGAGGGCTTCCTTGACGGGCTGGAAGTAGGTGGTACCGCCCGTGGTGCAGTTGCCGTTGCCGCCGGAGGTGAGGCCGAGGGCGCGGGTGCCCGAGTACAGCGGGCCGCCGCTGTCGCCGGGCTCGGCGCAGATGTTGGTCCGGATCAGACCGTAGACGACCTCACCGTTGCCGTAGTTCACGGTGTAGTTCAGGCCGGTCACCTTGCCGCTGTGGGTACCGGTGGTGTTGCCGCGACGCTTGGCGTACATGCCGACGGTGGCGCTGGCGGCACTGGTGATGTCCTGGCTGCCCACACGGCCGGGGTGCGAGAGGCCCTTGTTGTCGTAACGGACCAGACCGTAGTCGTTGACCGGGAAGCTGGAGCCACGCTTCGGGCCGATCCAGGTCGACCTCGTCGCGTTGGCGTACCAGTTGGTGCTGCCCTCGGTGCAGTGGCCCGCGGTCACGATGTAGTACGTGCTGCCGTTGCGCACGTTGAAGCCCGCGGAGCAGCGCCACTGGGAGGTCCAGATGCCGCTGCCGCCGGTGATCAGCTTCGACAGCTTGCCGTGGGTCCGCTCGATGCGCACCGCCGAGGCGTTCGCCCCGGCCTCCTTCTTGATCTTCTCTATGTTCGCGTCCGAGACGGTGGAGTCCGCGGTGACCACGAGGGCCCCCGTGGCCGGGTCCGTGCCCCAGGCGGTGCCGGCGACGTCGGCCCGCAGGAGCGAGGCCTCCACCGCCGCGAGGCGCTCGGCGTTGACGCTGCCGCCGCTCGGGGCCTCGGACGCCGACGCGGGAACCGCGATGGTGGCCACGGCGGTCAGACCGGCGGCCACGGCGATGAGCCGGGAACGGAAGTTGCGCTTGTTCGTCACTTATTGTCCTCCCGAAGGGAATCGAAGCCCGGTGCAGATGGTGCGATGCCCGAGCTTGTGCAGTCACCAGGAACCACGGCCGACAAGATCGTCGTTCGCCGTGCCCCTGACAAACCCCGTAAATGCTATCGAAGGATTTCCATCGCCAGACACGCGGGGCAAGGGCAATTTCCAGCCACTGTCCGCTCATGATCGACCGGCGCGGCCGAGGCACTCCCTTGCCGCAGCCCAAGCCATGCCGTCACCCGTTGCGCACCGATTCCCGGAACGGCTGGAAATCACCCTGCCGGATCGTCGGTGCGAAGGGTCGGGCCAAGCCCGGACCAACCCGGAACCAAGTCGCGGCCAAGCCGGAGCCGAAGCGGAGCCCGCACGTCCTCAGCAGCCGTCGCAGGGACAGCAGCAGCAGTCGCCGCACCCGCCGCAGTCACAGTTGCAGTTCGGACCGCAGTCACAGTTGTCGCACCACGCGTCCCTCTTCTTGCGGGACCACGGACCCTCGTGGTCCGTGCAGCACAGCTGGCAGGTGCAGAACAGCCCGACGGCCACGGCGCAGCCCGCGAGCAGGCCGCGGCGGGGCTTGAGCGGGGGCGGCGGCGGGCCGAAGTCCACCGGGGGCGGGCCGAAGGAGCCCTCGGGGGCCGGGCCCGTCGCCGTGTGGGCGCAGCCTGCCGTCCCGAAGGCCCGGTCCACCGAGGTGCGCAGCTCGTGCACGAGCAGCCGGTGGGCGAGCCCCGCGTCGGCGAACTCCACCTCCCGCAGCGCCAGCCGGATGCCCCGCAGGGCGTCGTCGCACAGCCTGCGCGCCTCGGTCCGGGGGGTCCCGGTGGCGGTCAGCGGGTTCCAGGCACCCGCCGCCGCGTCCGCCGCCTGGTCCTCGACGGCGTCCAGCAGGTGCGCGAGCCGCCCGAAGTAGCGTCCCGCCTCGGCGAGCGCGGGAGCGTTGCCTGGCCGCCCGGCGAGGGTCGCGGTATGGGCGAAGGCGGCGGCCGTGGCGGTCTCGGTCGGCTCGGTCACCACGAGCACCGGAGTGCCGGCTCCGGCCAGGGTCTCGATGCCCGCCTGCCGGTCCACGGCGTCGACGAGCACGGCCGTGTCGAAGCCGAGCGAGGCCCCGGTACGGGCGCCCGCCCGGTCCCAGCCCCGGGCCACCCGGCGCGCCGCGAGGGCGATCGGCGCGCGGGCCAACAGGCCGTCCCGGTCGGCCACGTGGTCGCGCACCTTCGCGGAGGCCAGGACGAGCGACACGGCGGCCGCGAGCCGCGCCCCCTCGCCGTTGGCCACGGCGGCGGTACGCATCCCGCGCAGTGGACAGGGTCCGGCAGTGCGCCGGGAGCCCGGGGCGGGTCCGGACTGAGCCTCCGTCAGGACGGAGACGAGCAGCCCGTCATAGTTGGTCACGATCCTCGCGAACTGGCCGTGATCCCCCCGAAGTGCCAGGCACAGTCCGCAGAGATGGGCCATCCACTCCGCCTTGAACCGTTCCCCGAGGCGGTGCGTGCAGGGTCTGACGATGCCGAACAAAACGATTCCCCCGTGTGCTTGCGCGTGCTCGACGGGCATCGTAGCGAGACCGCGCGTCACCCGTACGCCCTCATCGCTCACCCGTACGGCCGCACTGGTCGTATTTTCACTCAGTCAGCAGCGGTACCCGCCGGGATCCTTGACCGTGCAACGGATGTTCTGCACCAGTACCGTCACGAAACCCCTGCGCGGCGACTATCCACTTGGCGCGTTGTCAGCATCATGGACGACGATAGGGACGCGGAAGAGAAGACAGAACTGACCGCGATGAAAGGAGGCGTCCATGGGTTCGGTGCGCAAGGCGAGTGCCTGGCTGGGTCTCGTAGAGGACAGCGACGACGAGCGTTACTACGACGACGACTACGCGGAGGCCCCGCAGGGGGGTTCGGTGGTCGGCCCCGGCGAGCAGTGGGTCACGGACCCGCGCGTCAAGGTGGCGTCGGAGTCCGCCGTCGATCAGGGCCGCCGCATCGCGACGGTCACCCCGGACGGTTTCCGCGACGCCCGCGGCATCGGCGAGCTGTTCCGCGACGGTGTCCCGGTCATCGTGAACCTGTCCTCGATGGACCCGGGCGACGCGAAGCGCGTGGTCGACTTCGCGGCCGGTCTGACCTTCGGTCTGCGCGGCTCGATCGAGCGGGTGGCGACCAGGGTCTTCCTGCTGACCCCGGCCGACACCCAGATCGTGAGCGGCGAGCCCGGCGGCCGCTCGCGCGACTTCTTCAACCAGAGCTGAGCAAGGCCTTCACCGGCCGCCTCCGGTTCCTTCCGGCCCTCCCGGCATCCTGTGGCCGCACCCGGCCTAGCGGAAGGCGTCGAGCCCGGTGAGCGCCTTGCCCAGCACGAGTTGGTGCATCTCGACGGTGCCCTCGTAGGTGAGGACCGATTCGAGGTTGGTGGCGTGCCGCATGACGGGGTATTCGAGAGAGATCCCGTTGGCACCGAGGATGGTCCGCGCGGTGCGACAGATCTCGATGGCCTCGCGGACGTTGTTGAGCTTGCCGAAGCTGATCTGCTCCGGCCGCAGGGTCCCCGCGTCCATCCGGCGGCCCAGGTGGTGGGCGAGCAGGATCCCCTTGTGGAGCTCCAGCGCCATGTCCGCGAGCTTGGCCTGCGTGAGCTGGAAGCCGCCGATGGGCCTGCCGAACTGCTCGCGCGTCTTCGAGTAGTCCAGCGCCGACTCGAAGCTGGCGCGCGCCGCGCCCATGGATCCCCAGACGATCCCGTACCGCGCGTGGCTGAGACAGCCGAGCGGCCCCTTGAGCCCGGTGACGCCCGGAAGCACCGAGTCGGCGGGCAGCCGTACGTCGTCCAGGATCAGCTCGCTGGTCACCGAGGCGCGCAGGGACCACTTGTGCTTGATCTCCGGGGCGGAGAAGCCTGCGCTGTCCGTGGGGACGGCGAACCCGCGGATCCCCTCCTCGGTCTGCGCCCAGACGACGGCCACGGCGGCCACCGAGCCGTTGGTGATCCACATCTTGCGGCCGCTGAGCACCCAGTCGGAGCCGTCCCGCTTGGCGTGGGTGCGCATCGCGCCGGGATCCGACCCGACGTCCGGCTCGGTCAGCCCGAAGCAGCCGATGAGCTCTCCTGCGGCCATGCCGGGCAGCCACCGCTGCTTCTGCTCCTCGGAGCCGTACTTCCAGATCGCGTACATCGCGAGGGAGCCCTGTACGGAGACCAGCGAGCGGATTCCGGAGTCGGCGGCCTCCAGTTCCAGGCAGGCGAGCCCGTACTGGACGGCGCTCGCGCCCGCGCAGCCGTACCCCTCGAGCGACATGCCGAGCGCCCCGAGGGCGCCGAGCTCCTTGGCGATCTCCCGGATCCCGGGCAGTTCGCCGTTCTCGTACCACTCGGCGATGTGCGGCAGGACCCGGTCGGCGGCCCAGCCGCGGACGGTGTCCCGGATCGCGAGGTCCTCGGGCGTGAGGAGTTCGTCGAGCCCGAGCGGGTCGGTGGGAACGAAGGACACTGCGCCTCCTGGCAGGCCGGATCTCAAAACCTAGCGCCGCAAGTTTGTCGCCCCGCCGGTCCGCGGTCCACCCGCTTCGGGTGTGACCCCGGTCCTGTGGCCGCGGTCCTGTGGCCCCGGTCCCGGGTCCTGCCGTCCCGGGTGCGGGTCCTGCCGTCCCGGTCCCGCGGGGCAGACTGCGGACATGCTTGATACTTCCGCGCGACTGCTGCGCCTGTTGTCCCTGTTGCAGGCCCACCGGGAATGGACCGGGGCCGACCTGGCCGGCCGGCTCGGCGTCACGCCGCGGACCGTGCGCCGGGACGTGGACCGGCTGCGGGAGCTCGGTTACCCGGTGAACGCCAGTCCGGGCACCGGCGGCGGGTACCAGTTGGGGGCCGGTGCCGAACTGCCGCCGCTCCTGCTCGACGACGACGAGGCCGTCGCCGTGGCCGTGGGGCTGCGCACCGCCGCCGGGAACGGCGTGGAGGGCATCGGCGAGGCCTCGGTACGGGCGCTGGCGAAGCTGGAACAGGTGCTGCCGTCGCGGCTGCGGGCCCGGGTGTCCGCGCTGAACCGGTTCACCGTGCCCATGCTCCGCGGTGCGGGAGCGTCCACGGTCGACTCCTCCGTGCTCACCGAACTGGCCGGCGTCTGCCGCGACGCCGAGCGGCTGCGCTTCGGGTACCGGGACCACGGGGGCACCGTCACCCGCAGGACCGTCGAGCCGCACCGGCTGGTGTGCAGCGAGCGCCGCTGGTACCTCGTCGCCTGGGATCTGGACAAGGAGGACTGGCGGACCTTCAGGGTGGACCGGATCGAGCCCAGGCCCCCGCACGGTCCGCGCTTCACCCCGCGCCCGCCGCCCGCCGAGGACCTCGCCGCGTACGTCTCCCGGGGCATCTCCCAACGGGTGTACGCGGCGCGCGCGGTCGTCCGGCTGCGGGTGCCCGCGCAGGAGGCGGCGCGGATCGTCGGACCGGCCGACGGGACCCTGGAGCCGCTCGACGAGCAGAGCTGCATCCTGCGCACCGGGGCGGTCAACCTCGATGTCATGGTCATTCACATCATGCTGATCGGGTGTGAGTTCGAGGTCGTCGAACCGGCTGAACTGACGGACCGGATCCGGGCCGCTCGAGATCGGCTCGACAGGTCCCTGGAACCGCGTGAACCAGCCGGAGAAGTGAAGGATTTGTAAGGAAGCGGAGGGGGGCCGGAGCGCACTCCGGCCACAATTCCGGGGAGTTCCGGAGGAATTCGAAACAGAATTCCCCCCGGGCGTGTCGCGGGACGGGAAATAAAAGGTCCAGACAAACTCCCCCGTGGGAGACTGTCGACAATCCGTGACACAAGCGTGACCCGGTATGGAGGAACGTCCGGGCGCGCCGCTGACGTTGCGGGCCCTTCCGTGACCGCCTCCGGCCGGGACGCCCGGCGGCGGACCCCGAAACACCACGGCGGGCCCCGGTCGTCGACCGGGGCCCGCCGTGGTGTGCGCGAGCCGAAGGGGTGCGTACCGTCCGGCTCAGCCGCCGGTGGCCGGGTGGGGCGCCGCGCCGCGCCCCGGGGCGCGGTCGGCGTGGGCCGGGCGGCGACTGCCCCCCGGGGTGAGCGGGGTCCGCTCGGAACGGATCAGGTGCGGACGGCCCGAGAGGTGGACGGCGGGCCGGGCGGCCGGCTGGTGCCCCACGGCCTGGGCGGAAGCGGAGGCGGAAGCCGACGCCGGGACCGGGACCTGCGCGGGCTCGGCGGGCTCGGGCCGCCGCAGGACGACCACGGGCTGCACGGACGGCACGGGCTGCACCGTCGGCCGCTCGGACGGCTCGGCGGCGGTCCGTTGGAGCTGCCACTTGCCTCCGGCCGAGAGCAGCGGCACGAGCGGCCCGGTGAGGGCCTCGGGCACCTGCCCGGCCTCCACGAGGCTGCGCAGCCGTGCGCGCACGTCGAAGACGTAGGCCTCGACCCAGGCGATGAACGGCTCGAACCACGGCAGCGCCAGCAGCACGAGCAGGCCGGCGAGCCAGCCGAGCAGGACGTCGCTGACCCAGTGGGTGCCGAGGTAGACGGTGGTGGCGCCGACGCTCAGGGAGACCACGGCGGAGACCAGGGAGAGCACCCGTCGGGTGACCACCGTGGACGCCAGGTAGGCCAGGATTCCCCAGGTCACCACGGCGTTGGCGGTGTGGCCGGAAGGAAATATATCGCCGCCGGCGAAGAGCTCGGCGGAGCCGATCTCGGTGGCGTAGTGCGGACCGAGCCTGCCCAGGCCGAGTTTGACGGCGCCCACGGTGATGTTGAGCAGCAGCAGCGCGACGCCGAGGGTGATCAGCGGGCGGAGGGTGTGCTGCCGCCAGGACCGCCAGCCGAGCCAGGCGGCGACCATGACCGCGGTGGGGCCGCGCTGGCCCAGGACGACGAGGTAGTCGAGGAAGGCGTGGAGCTGCGGCCACTGCTCGTACGGCCGGAAGAACATGATCTGCCAGTCGAGGCGGACGAGCCAGGACGTGGTCAGGACCGCGACGACGATCACCAGGTAGAAGGCGAGGCTCGCGCCGAGGAGCACGACGCGGTGCCGGCTCATCCCCGGTGTTTGCAGATGAGCCGGTCGCTCTGGTTCCCGGTCCAGCCGGGCGAACACCCGCTCCAGTCTGGGCAGGATTTGGTCGGTACGCACTCAATCGACGTTACCGCGCGCCGATGGGCCGCCCGGTCGAATCGCACGCTTTGTGATGACCATGTGATGTGGAGTTGGTCTCACGCGGGACTTAATTCCCGACATTCAGCCTTTGGTTGGAGCGGAGGAGATCCCTTCCTCCGGCTTATTTCTTGCACACTTATGCCGCATTTATCGGCCCCGGCCAATTGCTTTGCCCAAAGATGGAGTGGAACGCTCCATTCCGTGATCTCGGGCCACCGGGACCGTCCCCGGGCGGCCTACGGCGGCCCCGAACCGTTCAGCCAGAAGGCCCCGTACGCGGCCGAGGCGGCGGCCGCCGCGCCCAGGACCGCGGCCGCCCGGCCCGTCCGCCACCGGGCCAGCGCCACCGCCGGCGGGAACACGAGCGGGAAGGCGGGCAGCAACAGCCGGGGCTTGGAGCCGAAGTACCCGGAGGCGCACAGGGCCAGCGCCACCACGATCCCGGCGTACACCAGCAGCGGCAGGGGCTGGCGCCGCCGCACGCAGAGCGCGTACAGCCACAGCACCAGCGCGACCCCGGCGATCAGCCCGATCCCCGCGGGGAAGGCCGGCGAGGCCAGCCGCTCCCCGATGAACCGGGCGAACGCCCGGCCGCCGTCGAAGCCGTTGCCCCAGCCGCCCTGCACGTCGAGGTACCCGGTCGGGCCGCCGCCGGTGCGCGCGCCCACCCACAGCACGTACGCCGCGGCGCCGAGCGGGGCCAACAGCGCCCCCGCCACCGGCCGCCAGGAACGCTCCCGGCCGCGCAGGGCCAGGGCGGCGGCCACCCACACCGCCGCGACCACGGCGGCTCCGACCGGGCGGGTCAGCCCCGCCCCGGCCGCGAGCAGGCCGGCGGTGAGCCAGTGCCCGCGCAGGACCCCGTAGAGGCTCCAGGCGGCCAGCGCGGTGAACAGCGACTCGCTGTACGCCATGGACTGGACGATCCCGACGGGCAGCGCGGCCCAGACCGCGACGGCGAACACCCCGGCCCGGCGGCCGTGCAGGAACTCGGCGACCGCGAAGATCCCCCAGGCCGCGGCGAGCCCGGCGAGCGCCGACACCACCAGGCCCGCGGATCCGTGGCCGAGCCCGGTGACGGCCGAGACCAGCCGCTCCAGCCAGGGCAGCAGCGGGAAGAAGGCCAGGTTGGAGTGGACGTCGCCGTTCGGGAGCGCCACCTCGTACCCGTACCCCTCGGCGGCGATCCGGGCGTACCAGAGGGAGTCCCAGCGGGCCGAGAGCAGGGTGTGCGCGCTGCTGCCCGCCACCGCCCCCCACACCGCGAGCACGGTCAGCCCCAGCAGCCGCACCGCCACGAACACGGCCAGAGCGGGCGCGGCCCGACGAAATCCAAGATCCTTCACGGGCATGATTATCGAGGTCCGGGGCGGCCCCGCCCGGAGAGGAGGGCCGAGGTGGGCGAGTGGCGCACACCACAGCGCAGCCGGCGGCGGGATGAGAGCTTGACCACGTGTCGGACGGCCGAACTCGCGTACGCTGACTCTTCACTCGCATGTCGACGCCGGACCCCGTAGGACGCCACCCTCCCCATCCGTGGCCCCGAAAGACGCTGGTCCGCCGAGTGCGAGGGATCACCTGGGAGGTACATGCATGTCGGGGACGAACGTGACCGGCGACAGGAACCCTTCCCCCTGGCAGCGACTGCGGCGACTCGGCGCGGCCTGCGGCGGGGCCAACCGCTGGGCCGTGCTCGCGGTCCTCTGCGTGAGCCTGGTGCTCGTCGCGCTCGACGCGACGATCCTGCACGTCGCCGTTCCCTCCGTCACCGAAGACCTGCGGCCCGGTCCGATGGAGCTGCTGTGGATCGTCGACGCCTACCCGCTCGTGTGCGCCGCCCTCCTCATCCTCTTCGGCACCCTCGGTGACCGCGTGGGCCGCCGCCGCGTCCTGCTCCTGGGCTACGGGCTCTTCGGCGCGGCCTCGGCCCTGGCCGCCCTCGCCGACAACGCCCAGGTCCTGATCGCGGCCCGCGCCCTGCTGGGCGTCGGCGGCGCGATGATCATGCCGGCCACCCTGTCGATCCTGCGCCAGGTCTTCCCCGACCGGCGCGAGCGGGCCCTCGCCATCGGCATCTGGACCGCCGTGGCCGCCATCGGCGCGGCCAGTGGTCCGGTGCTCGGCGGTTTCCTGGTCCAGCACTTCTGGTGGGGCTCGGTCTTCCTCATCAACATCCCGCTCATGATCATGATCCTGCCGCTGGGCCGGTGGCTGCTGCCCGAGTCGAAGGGCACCTCCGGCGGCCCCTGGGACGTGCTCGGCGCGCTCATGGCCGCCGGCGGCGTGCTCGGCGCGGTCCTCGGGGTCAAGCGGCTGGGCGCGGAGCGCCATCTCGCCGACCCGCAGGCACTGGTCCCGCTCCTGATCGGGGCCGGGCTGCTGGTGCTCTTCGTACGGCGTCAGAAGCGCCGCGCGCACCCGCTGATCGACATGCGGATGTTCTCGCGGCCGGCCTTCACCACCTCCGTGGGCTGCATCGTGCTGGCCATGCTGGCGCTGGTCGGACTCGAACTGATCGCCGTCCAGTACCTCCAGCTCGTGCTGCACCTGAGCCCGCTCGAGACCGGGCTGCGCCTGCTGCCGCTCACCTTCGCCGCGATGGCGGCGGGCGCAACCGGCTCCTACACGCTGGCCCGGACCGGGCCGCGCAGGATGGTCTCGCTGGGCTTCGTACTGACCGCCGGCGCGGTGCTGCTGCTGACCTTCATGGGACAGCACGACCGGCCGGTCCTGCTGACGGTCGGCTTCGTCCTGCTCGGCTTCGGCCTCCAGACCACCCTCTTCGCGGCCTACGAGTCCATGCTGAGCGAGGCTCCGGCCGCGACGGCCGGCGGCGCCGCCTCGATCGGGGAGACCTCCTACCAGCTCGGCGCGGGGATGGGCATCGCCCTGCTGGGCAGCGTGATGAACGCGGCCTACGCGCCCGGCCTGGCGGTGGTTCCGGGGGTGTCGGCGGCCGACTCCGCCGGCGCCTCGCACTCGCTGGGCGAGGCCTACCAGATCGCGGCGCGGCTCGGCGGACCGGCGGGCGAGTCCCTGTTCTCGGCCGCCCGGCACTCCTTCGTCCACGGACTGCACGTCACGCTGCTGGTGAGCGCGGCGCTGCTGCTGGCGGGCGCGGCGATGGCCCTGAAGCTCCCGCGCACGATGGAGTGCGCGGACTCCGAGCCGTCCCAGGTCCGCCTCCCCGCCCAGCCGGGCCCCGGGCCGACCCCGACCACAGCCCGCATCCCGTCCCAACCCACCCCCGACCACGACCCGGCCCTCGGCCACCCGGCCTGACCCCGTAGGTCCGTTGCCAGGTGCCAGCCCCCGGACCCCCGCGCCTCAAACGCCGGCGAGGCTGGTTTTTTGCCGCAGCGCGGCTTCTTCCAGCCCGTCCGGCACTTGAGGACCGGGGTCTGGGGCGGAGCCCCAGGGGGTCCGGGTGCAGCCCGGTACCCCTTCCCAGCCCGTCCGGCGTTTGAGGACCGGGTCCGGGCTGGCCCGGGGAACGGGCGAAGGGCGGGTAGGGGAACTCCGCCCCGCAGGGCAGCGCACCGGCGCCCGGCCCCCTACGCCCGCGATCCCACCGGGCCCGGACTCGCGGACGGCTCCGGCCGGGTCGGCGCAGCCGATGGTCCCGGGGGCGGTACGGCCGGCACGGCCGGGGGCGGTACGGCCGGGGCCGGCGAGACCGGCGGTGTCGCGGGTGCGGGAGCCTCCCGACCCGCCGGCGGCAGCGTCAGCATCGTGCCGATCCGCAGCACCTCCGGCCGCGGCCCGATCACCGCCCGGTTCGCCGCGTAGAGCGCCGGCCAGCCACCCCGCACCCGATGCCTGCGCGCGATCGCCACCAGCGTGTCCCCCCGCCGCACCACGTGCATCCGGCCCGCCAGCCCGTACCGCTTCGCGCACACGGGCCACGCCTCCCAGCCCTGGCTCCCCAGCAACTGCTCTCCCACCCGGATCTGCTGCTCCCGCGTGGCGAGGTCCGCCCGCGGCGCGAAGGCCAGCCCCCCGTTCTCCTCCCACGTCGGCTGCCAGAACTGCAGTCCGCCGTAGAAACCGTTCCCCGTGTTCACCGACCAGCGGCCCCCGCTCTCGCAGTCGGCCACGCAGTCCCAGGGCCACTGCCCGTCGGGCCCGCAGTCCACCGACCGGCCGGGCGCCCCCGGCCGGGGCGGGGGCGGCGCCGCGACCGTCGCCGCCGCCCCCGCCCCCGACGACGCCGACGCCGACGCCGACGCGAGCACGAGGAGCAGCAGCGCCACCGCGCCCACCCCACCCGGAACCCCGAAGTTGCGCATCGCGTCACGCTACGCAGCCCCGTACCGCCCCCCGCGCGCGCCACACCGCGCCCCGCGCGCCCCCACCCGCTCGGCCCACGGCCCAAACGGCCAGCACCGACCATCAACTGCGCACAACCAAAAAAGAGTTGGAACGAAAACAACGGCCCGGTCGGACCGTTCACTCCTTCGGGGGTCCGGTTCGATTCCGTTCCCTCCAACGGCGTGACCCCGGCCGCCACTCCCCCGTTGAGCCCGGCGAGCCGGAACCCCCCGGCCCCGCACGCCTAGTCCGAGGAGCCACCCCGTGCCGCGCATGCTCGAAGTCAGTGATGAGGTACGTGCCGAGATCGGCGACGAGGAGGCCGAGCGGCTGCTCGCAGGTGACGGATCCCCGGGCAGCTACGACTGCACTTCCTGCCGCACCCCCGGCGACTCCGAGCGCGAGCAGACGAGCACGGTGCTGTTCGTCGGCGACGAGACGGCCGTCCTGGCCTTCGCCCACGCCGGCTGCATCCCCTCGCAGGTCGTCTCCGTCCCCGAGGCGGACCTCCAGGGCGCCGTCCGCTCCATCACGGGCGACAGCCCCGCGCCGGCGGCCTCCCCCGCCGGCGACGTGCCGCAGTCCGTGCCCGGCGGCCAGGCCGTCCTCGGCATCACCAGCGGCCTGATCCTGATCAACGGGGAGCTGCACCCCGCCCTCGTGGTGGAGCCGACCGCGCCCATCGCGCGCCCCGGCACCACCGGTCCCGGCGACGACTTCCTCCCGCTCCTCATCGAGCAGGGCTTCATCCCCATGACCGACACCGAGGAGGTCCCGCAGGCCCTGACCGGCTGGTCGATCCTGCTCGCCGCGGGCCAGCTGCACTCGGTGCTCCAGCCCGGTCAGATCGCCTGGTGGCAGGCGCACCGGCCGCTGTCGGTCACCGACGGCTGGAGGGCCGCCGTCAACAAGACGCAGCGCGTCCTGGTGTACGCCGCCCCCGTCGGCACCATCGGCCAGCAGCCCCGCGAGGACCTGCTGCGCGACGCCCTGGACAAGGCCGCCCGCAACGGCAAGCTGGTCGCCGCCTCGATGCCGCTGGCGGGTACCCCGGGCGCCTGAGGCGCCCCGGCTCCCGGGACCTGCCCGGGCTCCCGCTCGCCGCTCTGCCTTCCATCCCCGAAACGGCCGTCCGACCCCCGCCCAGGGGGGCGGGCGGCGTGCGCCGGGGGTGCGCGGTCCGTCCCGCGCACCCCCGGCGATCTGCGTTTTCCGCCCCGCCACCCCGCATCCGCGGGCCGCCGGTTTCGTTGGCTGATACGTGCATTCCTACGATGTCTCCCGCGCCCCGTCCTATCCGAGCAGCGTCCCCCCGATGCGCCCCGTACGGGAGCTGGGGAGCTCTCCGGCCGCCTCGCACACCCCCATCTACGACACGCTGTACTCGGAGTACCTGCGCGCCTTCCGTGCCCTGCCCGGCGACCGCACGGGCGAGGAGGACCTCGGCTTCACGGCGTTCTCGTACGGGGGCCCCTACAGCAGCGCGTACGGCAACGGCGCGGGCACGTACAGCAGCGGGTCCGCCGCGGGCTCCACGAGTTCCTACGGGAGCGGCTGGAACGGTTCCGCATGGCAGCCGACGGGACAGCACGCGGCACGGCATGCGGACGCCTGGCAGCCCTCCCCCGCTCCACAGCCGCAGTACTCGTACGCCGGCGCCGGATACGCGAACGGGCAGCAGCACCAGACCGGGATGCAGCACATCCCGGCGGCCCTGCCGCCCGCTCCGCGCCGGGGCTACTAGCCCGGCGGAGTTCCGCTTCCGCTACATCTTGCGCTTGTGCTGCGCACCGCGCTTCTCGCGGACGCGGACCGAGATGTGGATCGGGGTCCCCTCGAAGCCGAACTCCTCGCGCAGGCGGCGCTCGATGAAGCGGCGGTAGCCGTGCTCGAGGAAGCCCGAGGCGAACAGGACGAACCGCGGCGGCTTGCTGCCCGCCTGCGTACCGAACAGGATGCGCGGCTGCTTGCCGCCACGGATCGGGTGCGGGTGGGCGGCGACGACCTCGCCGAGGAAGGCGTTCAGACGGCCGGTCGGGATGCGCGTCTCCCAGCCCGCCAGCGCGGCCTCGATGGCCGGGACCAGCTTCTCCATGTGGCGGCCGGTGAGCGCGGAGACGTTCACCCGGGGCGCCCAGGCGACCTGCTGCATCTCGGTCTCGATCTCGCGCTCGAGGTAGTAGCGGCGCTCCTCGTCGAGGTCGTCCCACTTGTTGTACGCGATCACGATCGCGCGGCCGGCCTCGACGGCCATGGTGATGATGCGCTGGTCCTGGACGGAGATCTGCTCGGTCGTGTCGATCAGGATGACCGCGACCTCCGCCTTCTCCACGGCGGCGGCCGTGCGCAGCGAGGCGTAGTAGTCCGCGCCCTGCTGGAGGTGGACCTTCTTGCGGATGCCCGCGGTGTCGATGAACTTCCAGGTGACCCCGCCGAGCTGGATCAGCTCGTCGACCGGGTCGCGGGTGGTGCCGGCCATCTCGTTGACGACGACGCGGTCCTCCTTCGCGACCTTGTTCAGGAGGGAGGACTTGCCGACGTTCGGGCGGCCGATGAGCGCGATCCGGCGCGGACCACCGACGGCGGTGCCGAAGGTCTGCTCGGGGGCCTCGGGCAGGGCCTCCAGGACGGCGTCGAGCATGTCGCCGGTG
Organism: Streptomyces sp. GL_148; assembly: GCF_057834205.1. Taxonomy (NCBI): domain Bacteria; kingdom Bacillati; phylum Actinomycetota; class Actinomycetes; order Kitasatosporales; family Streptomycetaceae; genus Streptomyces; species Streptomyces sp. GL_148. The sequence continues at coordinate 1,839,383 of NZ_CM174396.1, forward strand.
CCGCGGCCGTGCAGGGAGGAGACCGGGTGCGGGTAGCCGAGGCCCAGCGACCACAGCGAGGCCGCGTCGGACTCGCCGCTCTGGCCGTCGACCTTGTTGGCGCACAGGACGACGGGCTTGCCGGCCTTGCGCAGCAGGCGGACGACGGCCTCGTCGGTGTCGGTGGCGCCGACCTTGGCGTCCACGACGAAGACGACCGCGTCGCAGGCCTCGATGGCGTACTCGGCCTGGGCGGCGACGGAGGCGTCGATGCCGAGGACGTCCTGCTCCCAGCCGCCGGTGTCGACGACCTTGAAGCGGCGGCCGGCCCACTCGGCCTCGTAGGTGACGCGGTCGCGGGTGACGCCGGGCTTGTCCTCGACGACCGCCTCGCGGCGGCCGATGATCCGGTTCACCAGGGTCGACTTGCCGACGTTCGGGCGGCCGACGACGGCGAGGACCGGGAGCGGGCCGTGGCCGGCTTCCTGGAGCGCGCCCTCGACGTCCTCGATGTCGAAGCCCTCTTCCGCGGCGAGCTCCATGAACTCCGCGTACTCGGCATCGCCAAGTGCTCCGTGGTCTTGCTGGTCGTTCATGAAGTCCGTTCCTCGTCGTTCGTGGTGATCGGTGGGGCCCGCGCAGCGCGGTTCCACTACTAGGTCAAGTCTCGCTCAGCGCCCGGTGAGGCGCTTGGCGTCGGCCAGGTGGGCGGTCAGCCGGTCCTGGATGCGTACGGTGGCCAGGTCCAGCGCGGTACGGGTCCGGCGGCCACTGCCGTCCCCGGCGTCGAAGGCATCGCCGAAGACGATGTCGACCCTGCTCTTCAGCGGCGGCAGCGCCTTGACGACCCTGCTGCGCCGCTCGGTGCTCGCGAAGACGGCGACCGGCACGATGGGCGCGCCGGCACGGACCGCGAAGTACGCGAGGCCCGCGCGCAGCGAGGCGAAGTCACCTTCGCCCCGGGTGCCCTCGGGGAAGATCCCCAGGGCCCCGCCGTTCTCCAGGACGCCCAGCGCACGGCTGACGGCGCTCCGGTCGGTGCCGGAGCGGTCCACCTTGACCTGCCCGATCCCTTCGAGGAAGGGGCCGAGCGGACCGACGTACGCCTCCTTCTTGATCAGGAAGTGCAGCGGCCGGGGCGCGGTGCCCATGAGCATGGGACCGTCGATGATGTGCGAGTGGTTCACGGCCAGGATGACGGGGCCGGTGGCGGGGACCTTCCAGGCCCCCAGCACGCGCGGCTTCCAGAGGCCGTACATGAGCCCGATGCCGATCCTCCGGCCGACCGCCGCACCCTTGAGGGAGGGCGTATCGCTCACGCGCGGCCCCGCTTCTCTTCCACCAAGGTCACGACACACTCGATGACCTGGTCGAGCGTGAGCTCGGTGGTGTCCACCTCGACCGCGTCGCCGGCCTTGGCCAGCGGGGAGGTGTGGCGGCCGGAGTCGGCGTTGTCGCGCTTGATCAACGCCTCCTTGGTGGCCGCGAGGTCCGCGGCCTCCTTGCCGCGGAGCTCACCGCTGCGGCGGGCCGCGCGGGCCTCGGGGGAGGCCGTGAGGAAGACCTTCAGGTCGGCGCCGGGCAGGACGGTGGTGCCGATGTCCCGGCCCTCGACGACGATGCCCTCGGCCTCTTCGAGCGCCTCTGCGGTGATGGACCGCTGGAGATCGGTGATCAGGGTGCGCACCTCGGGGACGGCGCTCACGGCGCTGACCTTCGAGGTGACCTCCTGGGTCCGGATCGGGCCGGAGGCGTCCTGGCCGTCGACGGTGATGGTGGGGGCGGACGGATCGGTGCCGGACACGATCACGGGCTTGCCCGCCGCGAGGGCGATCGCCTGCGGGTCCTCGATGTCGATGCCGTTGGTGATCATCCACCAGGTGATGGCCCGGTACTGGGCACCGGTGTCCAGGTAGCGCAGCCCGAGTTTGGCGGCCACGGCCTTGGAAGTGCTGGACTTGCCCGTGCCGGAGGGACCGTCGATGGCGACGATCACGGCGGTCGGAGCTGCGGTTTCCACGGTGCGGGCACCTTCCTGGTTGCGCGTACGTGTCCGGGCGCGCCAATAGCGCCCCTCCTCCAGGTTACCGGGCTTTTCGCCGCCGCCCGCCGGGGCGTCGGCGGGCGGCGGCGGGGTGGGCCCGGGGCCTGCCCCCGGCAGGCCTCGGCCCGGCCTCGGCCCGGCCCTGGAGGCGGGGGCCTCGCCTACGGCTGGCGCAGGGCCCAGCCGCGTTCGCGCAGCTCGGCCTGGAGGCCGGCCACGGCCCGGGGTTCGACCATCAGCTGGACCAGGCCCGCCTGCTGCCCCGTCGCGTGCTCGATCCGCACGTCCTCGATGTTGACCCCGGCCCGGCCGGCGTCGGCGAAGATCCGGGCGAGCTCGCCCGGCTGGTCGGAGATGAGGACGGCCACCGTCTCGTAGACGGTCGGCGCGGCGCCGTGCTTGCCCGGCACCCGGACCCGGCCCGCGTTGCCGCGGCGCAGCACGTCCTCGATGCCGGCCGCCCCGTCGCGGCGCTTGTCCTCGTCGGCCGACTGCAGGCCCCGTAGGGCTTCCACGGTCTCCTCCAGGTCGGCGGCGATCCCGGAGAGCACGTCCGCCACGGGTCCCGGGTTGGCGGAGAGGATCTCCACCCACATCCGGGGGTCGGAGGCGGCGATCCGGGTCACGTCGCGGATGCCCTGTCCGCACAGCCGCACCGCGGTTTCGTCGGCCTCCTCCAGCCGGGCCGCGACCATGCTGGAGACGAGCTGCGGGGTGTGGGAGACGAGTGCGACGGCCCGGTCGTGCGCGTCGGCGTCCATGACCACCGGGACGGCCCGGCACAGGGCCACCAGTTCCAGTGCGAGGTTCAGCACCTCGTGGTCGGTCTCCCGGGTCGGCGTGAGCACCCAGGGGCGGCCCTCGAAGAGGTCGGCGGAGGCGGCGAGCGGTCCGGACTGCTCCTTGCCCGCCATCGGGTGGGTGCCGATGTACGCCGTGGTGTCCACGCCCAGCGCGTCCAGCTCCCGGCGCGGGCCGCCCTTGACGCTGGCCACGTCCACGTAGGCGCGGGCCAGGTCGCGGCCTATGGCGTCGGCGAGGGTGGCGGCCACGTGGGCGGGCGGTACGGCGATGACCGCGAGGTCGGCCTTGCCCTGGTAGGGCTCCTCCGTGCCGGCGCCCAGCGCGGCGGCCGTACGGGCCTGCCCCTGGTCGCGGTCGGACAGGTGGACGGCGATGCCGCGGGCGGCGAGGGCGAGCGCCGCGGAGGTGCCGATCAGTCCGGTTCCGATGACGACGGCGGTTCTCACGGGGTGCTCTCCAGGTGTACAGGGGATGTGACGGCGGGTGCCTGCCTCAGGGTAGCCAGCGGGAACGGCGCGAGGGCCCGGCGTCCCGTCCGTTGGGACGGGACGCCGGGCCCTCGGGAACCGTCCTCGCAAGGACCGGGGCCGGTCAGAGGTTCTGCCGCCTGATGATGTCCTCCAGCGAGCCGCTCGGGATCGAGCCCTCGGGGGTCAGCTTGTCCACGGCCTGCGGGAGCTCCTGCGCGATCTGGTCGGCGGCGGCCTCGGGGGTGACGCCCGCCTGCGCGGCGACCTTGGCCAGGGTCTCGTCCGGCAGGGCCTTGGCGATCTCCGCGCCGCTGACCGGCTGGTTCTCGCCGGTGCCGACCCAGGACTGGGCCTGGTCGACGAGGCCCGACTTGGTCAGCATGTCCAGCAGCCCGCCGAGCGGGTTGTTCCCCGCGCCTCCGGCCGCCTGGGCGCCGCCGGCACCGCCACCGCCCATGAGGGCGCCGAGGAGGGAGCCCAGGATGTTGCCGCCGCCACTGCCGCCCTGTCCGCCGCTGCCGCCGCCGAGAAGGCCGCCGAGAAGGGAGCCGAGGTCGTTGCCCGCCATGGTGATGCCTTTCGAAGAGGGACCGGGCACGCGGAAATCGGCGTACCCGGCTTCGAGATACGGACAATGTCACCCAACCCGGGCGCGTCTGCCACTTGGCGCAGAGCCGCGCACCGACTGCGGTAGAACGATCGGCATGATCTTCCACCTCGCACCGCTCGCCGACTGGACCGCCGATCCCGCACGCCCGTACGCCCCGCCCTCCCTCGACTCCGAGGGTTTCGTGCACTGTTCGGCGGATCCCGAGACGGCGCTGGCGATCGCCGCCTCGCACTACGGCGGCGTACCGGGAACCCTGCTCGCCGTGGAACTCGACGAGCGCGCCCTCACCTCCGAGGTCCGCCGGGAGGGTGAACCCGGAGGCCTCCGTTTCCCGCACGTCCACGGACCGCTGAACCGGGACGCGGTGGTACGCGTGTGGGAGGTGGTACGCGCCCCCGGTGCGCCGGCGGAGCTCGTTCCCTGGCCGACGGAAGGCTGAGTCAAGGCGTGGCGGGGTGTTGCCGGGGCCCGTCACACGCCAGGATGCCTCTCGCCATCCCGGCGATCACCGAGGAGAAGTCATGAGCGACCCCACCCGCGCCGCACGGCGCACGGTACTGGCGGCCGGCGCGAGCGTCCTGGCAGGCGGCGTGCTGACCGCCTGCGGCGGAGCCGACGACACGAAGCCGTCGTCCGAGGGCGGCAGCGCCCCCACGGCGGCGGACTCCGCGTCCGCCTCGTCCTCCACTCCGCCCGGCAACACCAAGGCCCTGCTCAAGTCCTCGGAGGTGCCGGTCGGCGGCGGCACGGTCCTCAAGGACGAGAAGCTGGTCGTCACCCAGCCGACGGCGGGCTCCTTCCGCTGCTTCACGGCGGTCTGCACCCACCAGGGCTGCCTCGTGACCAAGGTGGAGGCCGGCACCATCGACTGCCCGTGCCACGGCAGCAAGTTCAAGGTCGCGGACGGCGCGGTGGCCAAGGGCCCGGCCACCAAGCCGCTGGCGGAGAAGAAGATCACCGTCTCCCCGGCGGGCGAAATCTCGCTCGCCTAGCCGCAGACCCCGGCACTAGCCTCGCCGGATGAACGAGGCCAACGAGAACGAACCGACGCCCGAGCCGCTCGAACTCACGCTGGTCAGGGACCACACGGTCTACTCCTGCGTGATCGGTTCGAGGGCGTTCGGCCTGGCGACGGAGGCGAGCGACACCGACCGGCGCGGTGTCTACCTCGCCCCTACGCCGCTGTTCTGGCGCTTCGAGAAGCCGCCGACACATGTGGACGGGCCCCGGGACGAGGAGTTCTCGTGGGAGCTGGAGCGCACGTGCGAACTCGCCCTGCGCGCCAACCCGAACATCCTGGAGGTCCTCCACTCCCCCCTCGTGGAGGACCTCACCCCGGTCGGCGAGGAACTGCTCTCGCTCCGCGAGGCGTTCCTCTCCCGCCGGGCCCACACCAGCTTCAGCCGGTACGCCGTCTCCCAGCGCGGCAAACTCCTCGGCGACCTCCGCAACCACGGAGCCCCGCGCTGGAAGCACGCCATGCACCTGCTGCGCCTGCTCCTGTCCTGCCGCGACCTGCTGCGCACGGGCCGCCTGGTCATCGACGCGACCCCCTACCGCGACCGCCTCCTCGCGGTCCGCCGCGGCGAGCTCACCTGGGAGGAGGTCGACGCCTGGATGACCCTCCTGACCGAGGAAACCGAAGCCGCCCTCGCGACGACCCCCCTCCCCGAATCCCCGGACCTCCCCCGCGTAGAGGACTTCCTCCTGCGCACCCGCCGGGCGTCGGCCTAGTCCCAGAGGGCGCCGAAGGACAGGAGTTCGGCGCGGTATTCGATGCGGCCCTCCCAGTCGCGGGGCCAGGCGTCGGCGCCGAGGTGGGCGCCCGCGAAGGCGCCGGCCAGGCAGGCGATGGAGTCGGAGTCGCCCGCCGTGCAGGCCGCGCGGCGCAGGGCCAGGAGCGGTTCCTCCGGGAAGAGCAGGAAGCACTGGAGGGCGGTGGCCAGGGCCTCCTCGGCGATCCAGCCTTCGCCGGTCGTGAGGCAGGGGTCCGTTTCCGGGGACGGGGTGCGCAGGGCCGCCGCGAGGCGGTCCAGGACCTCCAGGCACTCGTCCCAGCCGCGCGCCATGAAGGACTCGGCGGAGGCGTCGGACGGCGTCCGCGTCCAGAGGTCGCCGAGCCAGCGCTCGTGGTAGCGGGTGCGGTTCTCCAGGGCGTACGAGCGCAGCTGCCCGACCAGACCGGTTACCTCCGTGCCCTGCGCCAGCAGGAACACCGCCCGCGCCGTGAGGTCGGAGGCGGCCAGTGCCGTCGGGTGGCCGTGGGTGAGGGCCGACTGGAGCTGGGCCGCGCCGGCCCGCTCCTCCTGCGTCCAGCCCGGTACCAGCCCCACGGGAGCCACCCGCATGTTCGCCCCGCAGCCCTTGGAGCCGAGCTGGCTGGCATCGCGCCAGTCCCGCTCGGGCAGGTTCAGGAGGCTGCAGGCCTTCAGGCAGGTGTTGCCCGGGGCCCGGTTGTTCTCCGGGGAGTGGTACCAGTCGACGAACTCCTCCCGGACCGGGCGGGCGAGGCGCAGCGGGCCGACCCGGCGGTCCATCGCCGTCCGCATGCCCCGGGCGAGGGCCAGCGTCATCTGGGTGTCGTCCGTGACGATCGCCGGCCGGGGCAGGTCCATCTGCCGCCACGGGCCGGTCTTCGCCAGGATCCGGGGCACGTCGTTGAACTCCGTCGGGAAGCCGAGGGCGTCTCCCAGGGCCAGTCCGATCAGGGAGCCCGTGGCGGCCCGCTTCGTGTGCGTCGGCGGCGTCGTCATCGTCGTCATCGTGTGTGTCCTTCCGAGGGGCGCAGCAGGGGCGGGTGCAGGGTGTTCGCGGGTCCGGGCCGGTAGAGCGCCGCCGGTTTGCCGCGGCCGCCGGTGAGCCGGGCGGCTCCCGGCACGGCCTCGACGAAGCCGGGCGTGGCCAGGACCTTGCGGCGGAAGTTGGGGCGGTCCAGGGCGGTGTCCCAGACGGTCTCGTAGACGGCCTGGAGCTCGCCGAGGGTGAACTCGGGCGGGCAGAAGGCGGTGGCCAGGCAGCTGTACTCGAGCTTCGAGCCGACACGGGACCTGGCGTCCGCGAGGATCTCCGCGTGGTCGAAGGCCAGTCCGAAGGCCGGCTCGCAGGCCTCCCCCACCGGCACCCAGCGGGCGCGGTCCGCGTCTGTGCCGCCCCCGGCCACCGGTTCCGGCAGATCGGGGACGAGCGCGGTGAAGGCCACCGAGACCACCCGCATGCGGGGGTCGCGGTCCGGTTCGCTGTAGGTGCGCAACTGGTCCAGGTGCAGGGCGTCGATCACCTGCGCCGACAGGCCGGTCTCCTCGGCCAGTTCGCGCCGGGCCGCCGTCTCCGCGGATTCCCGGGGCAGCAGGAAGCCGCCGGGCAGCGCCCAGGCTCCCGCGTACGGTTCCTGCCCGCGCCGGATCAGCAGCACGTGCAGGGTCCCGCCGCGCACGGTGAAGACGGCGAGGTCGACGGTCACCGCGAAGGGTGCGAAGGCGTGCGGGTCGTACCCGTACCCGTGCCCGGGTCCGGGTCCGGGTCCGGGTCCGCGTCCGTTGTCACTCATCGGCTCCGCTCCCCCGTCCGCTCGGCCACCCGCCCGGCCACCCGCTCCGGCAGCGGATCCGCGAACTGCCAGCCCTCCGCCAGGAGTCCGTCGACGGCCGCCACCGCGGCCGCCAGCCGCGCCCCGCGGTCCCCGCGGACCACCAGGAAGCGCTTCCCGGTCCGTTCCAGCTCCTCCAGGAACCGCCCGGTCATCCACGGCCGGAGCTCCGCTCCGTCGCGCAGCCCGTCGTCCTCGAAGGGCACGCCTTCGTGGTCGGTGAGCAGGTACAGGTCCCGCCGCGTCCCGGCGGCGATCCGCTCGACCTCCGCACTGCGTGCGCCCGTGTACCGCTCGTGCCAGATCCCGGTGGCGAAGGAGTCGGTATCGCAGAAGAGCACCGGTGATCCCAGCCGGGCCGCCCGCTCCTCCTCCGCGTCCTGCCGCCGCGCGATCACCGGGAACTCCGCCGAGGCGAAGCTCACCCCGGCCCAGGTCGCCGCCGGGTCCGCGGTGCGCGCCGCCGCGAGCCGCTCCTCGCTGTAGCGGCGGCCGTACTCCGCCACCCAGCCCGTCTTCGCCCACACCCCGCCGCGGCCCCGCCAGTGCTCGGCCAGGGCCCGGGACAGCGTGGTCGTACCGGTGGACTCGGCGCCGAGTACGACGATCCGCCGGGTCAGCGCCGCCCGTACGGCGGGCCCCAGGAACTCCCAGTTCCCGACGGGGTCGGCCCGTACGGCCGTGCCGGACACCGGGAACAGGGTGCGGTCCCGGTCCACGCAGACCTCCTCGGCCCCGAACCGCCGCGCGAGCTCGGCCCCGTAGGCCTCGGAGGTGAAGACGGCGTCGACCGGGCGGCCCACCGCACCCCGGAAGACCGCCATGTGCGCCTCCCAGATCGCCGGGTCCTGGAGGTCGACCGGGATGTCGTCGACCGCGCCGACCACCTCGGCCCCCGGGTGCGCCTCGCGCATCCAGGCGACCCGGTCGGCGAGCGGTACCGACTCCACCGAGGCCGCGCAGACCAGTACGGTCAGCCGCTCGCACTGGTCCTGCGCGGTGCGCACCAGGTGGTGGTGGCCGGCGTGCGGCGGATAGAACTTGCCGAGGACCAGCCCGTGGCCGTGGCGCTTCACGCCGTCACCGCCGTCACCGCAGGCGCCTCGCGGGCCGGGAGCGCCCGGCGCCAGCCGAGCAGCCCGGCCACGCACAGGGCGAGGAAGCCGGCGTAGAGCAGGGAGGTCAGGTACAGCCCCTTGTACGCGTACAGCGGGATGTACACGAGGTCGGCGGCGATCCACAGCCACCAGGACTCGACGAGCTTGCGGCACTGCCCGTAGGTGGCCGCGAGCGAGAGCCCGGTCGTAGCCGCGTCCCAGAACGGGACGGTGGAGTCGGTGACCCGGCTCAGCAGGAGGGTCAGGCCGAGCACCCCCACCGCTCCCGCCGCGGCCAGCACGGCCCACTCGGCGGCCGTGGTGCGGCGCACCGGCAGCCGTGCCGGGAGGGCATCGGCCGTCCCTGGTCCACCCCCGTGGGTCCAGGACCACCAGCCGTACGCGGCGAGGGCGATGAAGACGATCTGCAGCCCGGCGTCGGCGTAAAGGCCCGCCTGGGCGAAGAGCACGATGAAGAAGACGTTGTTGGCGATGCCGATCGGCCAGTTGGCGATGTGCTGCCGGGCGACCAGCCAGACGCACACGGCCCCCGTGACGAAACCGAGGATCTCGGTCCAGCTCGTCTGCCATCCCATGACGCCCCCCATCTGTTTATAGTCAGGTTGACTATAAACAGGGTCCGGGGCTCCGCACAACCAAAAAACCCGCGGCGCCCAAGGGCGCCGCGGGTTCTGGAGGCCTACGGGAGGCCGGGGGTCCTACAGACCGACCTCGCGCATGAGCATGCCGACCTCGGTGTTGGTCAGGCGGCGCAGCCAGCCGGACTTCTGGTCGCCGAGCTCGATCGGGCCGAAGGAGGTCCGCACGAGCTTCTCGACCGGGAAGCCGGCCTCGGCCAGCATGCGGCGGACGATGTGCTTGCGGCCCTCGTGGAGGGTCACCTCGACCAGGTAGTTCTTGCCGAGCTGGTCGACGACGCGGAAGTGGTCGGCGCGGGCGTAGCCGTCCTCCAGCTCGATGCCGTCCTTGAGGCGCTTGCCGATGTCGCGCGGCAGCGGACCGGTGATCGCGGCGACGTAGGTCTTCTTCACGCCGTACTTCGGGTGCGTGAGGCGGTGGGCCAGCTCACCGTGGTTGGTGAGCAGGATGATGCCCTCGGTCTCGGTGTCGAGCCGGCCGACGTGGAAGAGACGCGTCTCACGGTTGGTGACGTAGTCGCCGAGGCACTGGCGGCCGTCCGGGTCCTCCATGGTGGAGACGACGCCGGCCGGCTTGTTCAGCGCGAAGAACAGGTGCGACTGGGTGGCGACGGTCAGGCCGTCCACCTTGATCTCGTCCGAGGGCTTCACGCGCTTGCCCTGCTCGAGGACGATCTCGCCGTTGACCTCGACGCGCGCCTGCTCGATGAGCTCCTCGCACGCACGGCGCGAACCCATGCCGGCACGGGCGAGCACCTTCTGCAGACGCTCACCCTCCTCCTCGGCGCCCGGGAAGGTCTTCGGGGTCTTGATCACGGGCTTGTCGGCGTACCGGTCGCGCACGCGCTCCTCGATCCGCGCCTCCAGCTCGCGCGGCTTGGACTGGCCGCTGCGGCTGCCGGGGCCGATGCGCGGGCCGCCCGCGCCGCCGATGCCGGGGGTCCTGGAGACCTTCGGGCCGCCCTTGGCGCCACCGCGGGCCGCAGCACCGCGTGCACCGCCACCGCGGTTGCCGTCGGCCGCGCCGCGGGCACCGCCGCCGCCCGCCTTGGCGCCGCCACGGCCGTTGCGCTCACCCTCGGGGCCCACGTCGTAGCGACGCTCCTCGGGGCGGGGGTTGCGGATGCGGGGGGCCTGCTCGCGGTCGCGGTCGCGGTCGGAGCCGCCGCCCTGGTAGCCGCCACCGCTGGAGCTGCCGCCGCTGCGGTAGCCGCCGGAGGAGCTGCCACCGCGGGCGCCGCCACCCTGGTAGCCGCCGCCGGAGCTGCCGCCACGGGAGCCACCCCCCTGGTAGCCACCACCAGAGCTGCCGCCACGGGAGCCGCCGCCGGAGCTGCCGCCGCCCTGGTAGCCACCACCGGAGGAGCCACCGCGGGAGCCGCCCGAGCTGCCACCACCCTGGTAGCCACCACCAGAGCTGCCGCCGCGGGAGCCGCCGCCGGAGCTGCCGCCGCCCTGGTAGCCGCCACCGGAGGAGCCGCCGCGGGAGCCACCACCCTGGTAGCCGCCGCCCGAGCTGCCACCGCGGGAGCCACCACCACCGCCGGAGCCGCCGCGGGGGGCGCTACCGCGCCCGCCGCCACCGCCGCCGCTGTTCCTGTTGCCGCCACCGTTGCCGTTGCCGCTGCTTCGCATCAAAGTTCCGTCGTCTTGTCGTCTTCATCGGTATCCGGAGAGTCCGGATCGAACGACGGAACACCCTCTTGCGTCTCGGCTTCGATCGCGTCCGCCTCGGGGAGGAAGGGCGCGAGCTCCGGGAGCTCGTCCAGGCCACGCAGGCCCATCCGCTCCAGAAAGTAGTTCGTCGTCCTGTACAGGATCGCACCTGTTTCGGGTTCCGTCCCCGCCTCCTCCACCAGACCCCGCTGGAGGAGGGTCCGCATGACCCCGTCGCAGTTGACTCCACGGACCGCCGAGACCCGCGAGCGGCTGACCGGCTGGCGGTACGCCACGACGGCCATCGTCTCCAGCGCCGCCTGGGTGAGGCGGGCCTGCTGGCCGTCCAGGACGAAGGCCTCCACCGCCGGCGCGTAGTCCGCCCGGCTGTAGAACCGCCAGCCCCCGGCGACGAGCCGCAATTCGAATCCGCGGCCCTGGACCTCGTACTCGTCCACCAGCTCGCGCAGCGCCTGCGCGACCTCGCGGGGGGTCCGCTCCAGCACCTTGGCCAGGTGCGCCTCGGTCGCCGGCTCGTCCACGACCATGAGGACGGCCTCCAGGGCAGGCTTCAGCGCCAGCCCGGCCACGGGGGTCGTCACGTCACTCATTCCTTGACCTCCACGATCTGGTCGAACTCGTCCGTCACCGTCGGCATCCCGTCCCCGTCCCCGCCGCTCCAGCGCACGGTGAGCGTCTGCAGGGCCTCCTCCTGGTCCAGGACCACCGCCTTCTCCCGGTAGAGCTCCAGGAGGGCCAGGAAGCGCGCCACGACGGTCAGGGTGTCGGCGGCGTCCTCGGTGAGCTCCTGGAAGGTGGCCTCGCCCCGCGCCTTGAGCAGCGCCACGACCAGCCCGGCCTGCTCCCGGACGCTCACCAGGGGCGCGTGGATGTGGTCCACGTACACCTGCGGCTTCGCCCGGGGCTGCATGGCCTTGACCGCGAGCCTCGCCAGCCCCTCGCCGCCGATGCTGATGACCACCTCGGGGAGCAGCTCGGCGAGGTGGGGTTCCAGCCCCACGGTGCGCGGGTAGCGCTTGCCCTCGATCTCGGCGCGGTCCTGGAAGATCTCGGCGATCCGTTTGTACGCCCGGTACTGCAGCAGCCGCGCGAACAGCAGGTCCCGGGCCTCCAGCAGCGCGAGGTCCGCCTCGTCCTCGACCTCGGCGACGGGCAGCAGCCGGGCCGCCTTCAGGTCGAGCAGGGTGGCGGCGACGACGAGGAACTCGGTCGTCTGGTCGAGGTCCCAGTCTGGCCCCATGGCACGGATGTACGCCATGAACTCGTTGGTGACCTCCGACAGCGCGACCTCGGTGACGTCCATCTTGTGCCGGGAGATCAACTGCAGCAGCAGATCGAAGGGCCCCTCGAAGTTCACGAGCCGCACGGTGAACCGCCCGTCCCCCACCCCCTCGCCCGAGGCCGGCAGAGCCGCTACCGCCCCCTGCGCGCCACCAGGCCCCTGCGGAGCCGCTACCGCCCTCTGAGCGCCACCAGGGCCCTGCGGGACCGCTGCCGCCCCCTGAGCGCCACCAGGCCCCTGCGGAGCCGCTGCCGCCCCCTGAGCGCCACCAGGGCCCTGCAGGGCCGGTACGGCCCTCTGGGCCCCGCCCTGGAGCTCTGGGGCCTCTGGCTCCTCCGGGGCCGGTACGGCCGCAGCAGGGGGTCCGGGGGTCTCCCCCCGGTTTCGGGAAGGGGCGGGATCGGGGAACTCCTCCTCCACCGGCACGGAGGCACCCGGGCCGCGGCCCAGCGAGCGGCGGGGCGGGGGGCCGGGTTCGGCGGGAGAGGGCATCGCGGTCCAGGGTGGTACGGGTACGGAGAGAGCGGCGGATCGGGCCGGGGCCCGGTGCCCAAGGCTCCCACGCGCCACCACACGAGAGCAGCGGGGACCCGGGCAAATCCGGCCGTTCGACGTCTACGGATCGGGGTCCGGGGCGGAGCCCCATGACCATCCGGCCGACCGGCATCCACGAACCCGGGTAAGGGGCAGAGCCCAGGACCATCCAGCCGTCCGGCGCTTGAGGACCGGGTCCGGGCAGAGCCCGGGGAACGGCGAAGGGCGGGTAGGGGAACCACGCCCCCGCGCAGGCGGCGCGCCAACGACCTCCGGCCCCGCCCCGGGGGGCCCGCACCGCACGGGGGGGGCGACGGACGACCCCACCCCAGCCCCCCACAGGGGGTCAGCGCCCCCGGAGCCGCCGGACCAGGATGCTCGCGTCGCCGCGGGACTCCAGGTCCGCCAGGACCACCGCGACGGCCTCGCGCACGATCCGGCCGCGGTCGACGGCCAGACCGTGCTCCCCGCGCAGCACCAGCCGCGCGTGTTCCAGGTCCATGAGCTCCTCGGCGGAGACGTAGACCGTGATCTTCTCGTCGTGCCGCTCGCGCCCGCTGGGCCTCCGGTTCGCGCCGCGGCCCTGCCCCTTGCCCCGACCGGGGGTGGGGGCGGGGACGGCGTTACCGGAACCTTCCTGCGGCCGCCGCTGCGGGCCGACGCCCGGCTCCGTGCCGGCCCCAGCCTCCCGGCTGCGGCCTTCTCCCGCCGTGCCCTCCGCGGCCGCGGCCGCGTGCTCCACGCCCCGCGCCGAGTTCGGCGAGGAGGACGTCAGCGCCATCCCCCCGGTCGTACGGAACAGTTCGTCGGCTCCGGGCAGACTCACTCGGCGGGACACCGGGCGAGCACCTCCCTGGCCAGCTGGCGATAGGCGGCGGCGCCGACGGAGTTGGAGGCGTACGTGGTGATCGGCTCGCCGGCGACCGTGGTCTCCGGGAACCGCACCGTACGGCCGATGACCGTGTGGTAGACGTGGTCGTCGAAGGCCTCGACCACACGCGCCAGCACCTCACGGCTGTGCACCGTACGGGAGTCGTACATCGTGGCGAGGATGCCGTCGAGCTCCAACTCCGGGTTGAGCCGCTCCTGCACCTTCTCGATGGTCTCGGTCAGCAGCGCCACACCACGGAGCGCGAAGAACTCGCACTCGAGCGGCACGATGACCTTGTGAGCCGCCGTCAGGGCGTTCACGGTCAGCAGACCGAGCGAGGGCTGACAGTCGATCACGATGTAGTCGTAGTCGGGCAGCAGGGGCTTCAGGGCCCGCTGCAGCGTCGACTCGCGCGCGACCTCGCTGACCAACTGCACTTCGGCGGCCGACAGGTCGATGTTGCTCGGCAGCAGGTCCATGTTGGGGACCGCCGTCTTCAGCAGCACCTCGTCGGCCGACATGCCCCGCTCCATGAGCAGGTTGTAGACCGTCAGGTCGAGTTCCATCGGGTTGACCCCGAGGCCGACCGACAGCGCGCCCTGCGGGTCGAAGTCGACGAGCAGCACCCGGCGTCCGTACTCCGCGAGCGCCGCACCCAGGTTGATGGTCGACGTGGTCTTGCCCACGCCGCCCTTCTGGTTGCACATCGCGATGATGGTCGCCGGACCGTGATCGGTCAGCGGACCCGGGATCGGGAAGTACGGCAGCGGCCGTCCGGTCGGGCCGATCCGCTCACGGCGCTGGCGGGCAGCGTCGGGGGCGAGAGTGGCCGCGTACTCGGGGTCGGGCTCGTACTCCGCGTCCGGGTCGTAGAAATGCCCCTCGGGCACCTGTTCGTAGTCGGCGAAACCCACGGGCTTGTCGCCGCTCGGGTCGCCGGCCCTGGAGTTCACGTCTAGGCCGTCCATGCTCTTTTGGGGCGTCGTCATGTGCTGGTGGTTTGCGAAGGTGCGGACCGCTACGGATCCCACGGCTTCGATTCCGGCAGGACCCTGGCCCCGCGCAGGCCCTCCTGCTCGACCACCTCCAGGAGCAAATGTCGACTCATTCACAAGTCGTCTTACCTCCTCGGACGTGACCAGGACACTTATCGATAGGTCAGCGTGGCACCATGCCGACGGTTGGCGACTCTATGGCGTGTCACCACTCAGCGGCAACACAATCCGCCGGACCCACCGCGATGTGTCGGCAACCGAACACCACTCTGTCAAGGGCGTACGAGCTGTCGCCGGGAAGTTTCGCGGGTGTGCGAAAGGGTTAAAGGGTTACGTTCGAGGCGAGTTGAGCGGCCCCTGCGACGACCCCGAGAACGCCTCCGGCCGGACCTCGCGAGCAAGGTCCGGCCGGATACGTGAGATTGACGTCAGTCGTTGACGACTCAGCCGAGCAGCGTGCTCAGCTCGAGGGTCTCGAGACCGTGGGCCTCGGCGACCTCACGGTAAACGACCTGGCCATCATGGGTGTTGAGGCCCAGCGCGAGCGCGGGGTCACGACGCAGCGCCTCGACCCAGCCGAGGTTCGCGAGCTGCACGATGTAGGGCAGCGTGGCGTTGGTCAGCGCGTACGTGGAGGTGTTCGGCACCGCGCCCGGCATGTTGGCGACGCAGTAGAAGACCGAGTTGTGGACCTGGAAGGTCGGCTCGGCGTGAGTGGTCGCGCGGGAGTCCTCGAAGCAGCCGCCCTGGTCGATCGCAATGTCGACAAGGACACTTCCGGGCTTCATCTTGGCGACGAGCTCGTTGGTGACCAGCTTCGGGGCCTTCGCACCCGGGATCAGCACCGCGCCGATGACGAGGTCGGCCTCGACGACGGCCTTCTCCAGCTCGAAGGCGTTGGAGACGATCGTCTTGATCTTCGTGCCGAAGATCTTGTCGGCCTCGCGGAGCTTGTTGATGTCGCGGTCCAGCAGGGTCACGTGGAAGCCCATGCCGACGGCGATCTGCACGGCGTTCCAGCCGGAGACGCCGCCACCGATGACCACGCACTCGCCGGCGTGGGTGCCGGGGACGCCGCCGGGGAGCACGCCGCGGCCGCCGACCGAGCGCATCAGGTGGTAGGCGCCGACCTGCGGGGCCAGGCGGCCCGCGACCTCGGACATCGGGGCGAGCAGCGGGAGGGCGCGGTTCGCCGTCTCGACCGTCTCGTACGCAATGGCCGTGGTGCCGGACTCCAGCAGGGCGTCCGTGCACTCGCGGGAGGCCGCGAGGTGCAGGTAGGTGAAGAGGGTCTGGTCCTTGCGGAGGCGGTGGTACTCCTCGGCGATGGGCTCCTTGACCTTCAGCAGCAGGTCGGCGGTCGCCCAGACCTCGTCGGCGGTGCCGAGGATCTCGGCGCCGGCGGACACGTACTCCGCGTCCGTGATCGAGGAGCCCACACCGGCGTTCTGCTCGATGAAGACCTGGTGGCCGTTACGGACCAGCTCATGCACACCGGCAGGCGTGATGGCGACCCGGAACTCGTTGTTCTTGACCTCGCGGGGGATGCCGACCTTCATCGTGGCTCACGGTCCTTGGCTCAGGGGATGTTTCGGGCTACTTCAATACAAACCCGTCCACAAGAACGCGCAACGGGATGCACCAGAGGATGACCTGGTGAAGCCAGTCTAATGAAGGATGAGCGGCTGTCTAGCCTTGCAAAGCAATAATCTCAGTCGGAAACGCTGCGGATTTCGCAGGCTGCGGGGTCATCTCCCAGCAATCTGTCGGCCGCGGACCTGTGCAGCCTGGCAGCCGCGGGATCGCCGAGCCGGTCGAGCGTGTCGGCCAGCCGCACCTGGAGCGCGGCCTGAAGCCGCAGGTCCCCGGCCTTCCGCGCGAGCTCGACCGCCTCCCGGCAGGTGTGCAGCGATTCCTCGGGCCGCCCCGCGTACTCCTGGATCCGCGCCATCTCGCTCAACGCCTTCGCCTGGCCCGGGACATCGGCCAGCTTGCGGTAGCCGGCCGAGGCCGCCCGCCAGCTCCGCAGCGCGTCCCCGTACCGGCCCGCGTACGTGTGCACGTTCCCCAGCCGCCCGTAGAGCCGCGCCTCGTCCGCACGCTCCCCCCGCGCGAGGGCGTGGGACAGGGCCCGGCCGAACCAGTCGGAGGCCCGGTGCCAGTCGCCCAGCTCCTGGTGCGCGCCACCTACGGATTCCATCGCGCGGCCCGACGCGTACGGGTCGTTTGCCGCCTTTCCCGCGTCCAGCGCGGCCCGGTACCGGTCCAGCGCCTCCCGCGTCCGGCCGGTCTCGGCGTCCAGATCGGCCAGGTTCAGCAGCGCGGCCGCCTGTTCCCGGTGCAGATCGCGCCGCTCGGCCACGTCCAGGACGAGCCGGTGCAGCCCGTACAGCTCGGGCGCGGCCCCGGCGGTGCCGCGGTGCTCGGACAGGGCCCGCGCCAGCGCCGCTACGAACCTGCGCGCCAGGGTGTCCAGCTCCCCGTCGGCCACGGCCAGCGAGGCGGCGGCCAGCAGCGCGGGCAGCCGGGTGTCCAGCCAGGTCTGCGCCGCCCGCCGGTCGGCGAAGCGCAGCGCGCGCGGCACCCCGTCGAGCTTCTCCGGCACCCCGACGGCCCCGCCCGGCCCGTCGAGTCCGCCGAGTCCGTCTTCGTACGGCTCCGCCATGGCCCGGCAGGAGAGCAGCAGCCGTACGGTGCGCTCCAGCATCCGGGCCCGCGCGAGCTGGACCTCGGCGGGCCGCTCCTTGGCCTCCAACAGGGCCTGGAGCAGCGGCGCGAGGCAGCCGGGCAGCAGGAACAGCCCGTCGTGGGCCGACCTCAGCAGGCCCAGCGCGGCGAAATCCTCCAGGGTCGACTGCGCGGCGGCCACGGAGCAGCCGGCGAGGGCGGAGGCGACGTGGGAGTCGACGAGACCGGCAGGGGCAAGCGGAAGCAGCCGCAGGGTCCGCTGGGCGGGCTGCGGGAGGGATTCGTAGACGAGCCTGAAGGCCTTGGCCAGCGGTCCGCCGACACCGGCGGGCATGTCGTGCAGCTGCTTGCCCACGTCCGCCACCGAGGCTTTGGGGCGCGCGGCGAGCCAGCCGCCGGCCAGGGCGAGCGCGGCGGGCTGGCCGCCGCACTCCTCGGCGAGGGCTTCGGCGGCGCGCGGGTCGTTGGCGACGCGGATGTCGCCGATGCGGTGGACGAGCATGCGGACGGCCGAGGGGGTGTCGAGGCCGCCGAGGGTGCAGGGGCGGACATCCGGAATCCCGGTCAGGGGGCCCTCGGCGGTGACGACGACCAGGCACTCGGGGGTGTCCGGCAGCAGGGCGTCGACCTGGTGCGGATCGGACGCGTCGTCGACGAGGAGGACCATGCGGCGGCCGGTCAGGGCCGTGCGCAGGGCCGAACTGAGATCGTCCTCGGCGGCGCCGGGCGGGGTGGGCTGCCCGAGTCCCTCCAGGAGGGTGCGGACGGCACGCTCGGTGGCGACGGTCTCGCCCGTGGGAGCGGTGAGACGGACCCTCAGCACCCCGTCGGGATAGTCGTCGGCGATCTCGCGGACCAGCGCTTCGGCGAGGGCGGTCCGGCCGGAGCCGGGTCGCCCCGCGACGAGGAGCACCCGGGCGCGCGGGGACTTGGCCTTGCGGCCGGAGAGGGTGTCGAGCCCGGTTCGCGCGATGTCCTCGCGGAGCTCCTTGAGCTCACGCCGCCGCCCGACGAAATCCGTCACGGATCCGCTCCTCTCGCTGCCTTCGGATTGCGAGCGTAGTTCACGCAGAGCGACGGACAGGGTGGAGCGCGGCGGACAAATCGCCCGATCGGATCAGCGGATGGGCACACTTACACTCCTTCTTGACGCGCCGCTCGCACGGCTCGGCCCTGGCGGGCCTCCCCGGCTTCGCGCCGCTGCGCCGGACTCCGTCCGGCGGTGGCCGGGCGGGGTGCTCGCCACCGCCGTCCCGGCGTGGGGCCCGGTGGGCGGGTGCGGCTGGTCCGGCCCTGCGGGGCGGGGTCCCCTACCCGCCCTTCCACCGTTCCCCGGGCTCTGCCCGGACCCCGGTCCTCAAACGCCGGACGGCTGAAATGGCGCGGGCGCGCCGGAAGGACCAAGCCCCGGCCGGGGTCGGGACGTGGGCGCCGGGCCGGGGACGGGGGCGGGGTGGGGTGTTGGCCGGGACGTAAAGCGTGATTTGTGGCGCACTACGCGGCATCACTGTCGAAGGCACAGGCCAGGGCGCCTAAATCATGCAGTCCAGGCCGACACCCCACCCCGCCCCCGGCACCGGCCCCCGCAGCCAGCCACGACGCCAGCCAAAACCCAGCCCCGCCGGCGTTTGAGGCGCAGGGGCCCGGGGACTGGTCCCCGGCAACGGCGCCGCACGGCGGACACGGACACGCCAGGGCTACGCCTCGTACGGCCGGGCCTGCCAGGAGGCGTCCGCCGGGCGGAGCGAGGACAGGGACGGGTCGGCGGCGAGGGCGGCCGACAACGCCAGGACTCCCGTCACGAGCCCGGGATTGCCCAGCTCGCCCGCCAGGACGCCCCGTACCAGCTCGGGCAGCGGCACCCAGGCCAGCTCCATGTCCGCCTCCTCCGAGCCGGACTCCGCATAGCGTTCGCCGTCCGCGACGGCGACCCCCCGGGCCAGGAAGATCCGGATCGCCTCGTCCGAGCCGCCGGGGGACGCGTAGAAGTCGGCCAGCACCCGCCAGTCCTCGGCCTTGACGTGCGCCTCCTCCTGCAGTTCCCGCTGCGCCCCGTGCAACGGGTTCTCCCCCACGATGTCCAGCAGGCCCGCCGGAAGCTCCCACAGCCGCCGCCGCACCGGGTGGCGGTACTGGCTCAGCACCAGCACCCGTCCCTCGTCGTCCAGGGCGAGCACGCACACCGACCCGGGGTGCACCTGGTAGTCGCGGCGGGCCACGGTCCCGTCCGGCATCCGCACCTCGTCGGAGGCCACCGCCGTCTTCGCGCCCTGGAACGGCCGCTGTGCCGACACCGTCTCCCAGGATTCCGCCGTGTCCTTGATCTCCATGCCCGAAGCCCTCCACAACGCGCGACAGCCGGGGTACGGATCTCCGTACCCCGGCTGCCAACGTTATGCGGTCGTGCGGCTACTTCGCGGCCTGCTGCCGCTCCACGGCCGCCTTGACCAGACCCGCGAACAGCGGGTGCGGGCGCGTCGGGCGCGAGCGCAGCTCCGGGTGGGCCTGGGTGGCCACCAGGTAGGGGTGGACCTCGCGCGGGTACTCGACGTACTCGACGAGCTTGTTGTCCGGGGAGGTGCCGGAGAAGACCAGACCGGCCTTCTTCTCCAGCTCGCCGCGGTAGGCGTTGTTGACCTCGTAGCGGTGGCGGTGGCGCTCGTCCACGTACGCCTGGTCGCCGTAGACCTCGCGCACGATGGATCCCTCGGCGAGCTTCGCCGGGTACATGCCCAGGCGCATGGTGCCGCCCAGGTCGCCCGCGCCCTCGACGAAGGCCAGCTGCTCCTCCATCGTGGAGATCACCGGGTTCGGGGTGGAGGCGTCGAACTCGGTGGAGTTCGCGTCCTCGATGCCCGCCAGGTTGCGCGCGGCCTCGATGACCACGCACTGCAGACCCAGGCACAGACCGAGCAGCGGGATCTTGTTCTCGCGGGCGTAGGTGATAGCGCCGACCTTGCCGTTGACACCGCGGTCGCCGAAGCCGCCGGGGACGCAGATCGCGTCCACGTCGCCGAGCACCGCAGCGGCACCGGCCGGGGTCTTGCAGTCGTCGGAGGTGACCCACTTGATCTCGACGCGGGCCTTGTTGGCGAAGCCGCCGGCGCGCAGCGCCTCGGTCACCGACAGGTAGGCGTCCGGCAGGTCGATGTACTTGCCGACGAGCGCGACCTTGACCTCGTGGTCGGGGTTGTGGACCCGGTCCAGCAGGTCCTCCCAGACGGTCCAGTTGACGTCGCGGAAGGGCAGGTCGAGCTTGCGCACGACGTACGCGTCCAGGCCCTCGGTGTGCAGCACCTTGGGGATGTCGTAGATCGACTTGGCGTCGATCGCGGCGACCACGGCCTCCTCGTCGACGTCGCACATCAGCGAGATCTTGCGCTTGATGGAGGTCGGGACCTCGCGGTCGGCGCGCAGCACGATGGCGTCGGGCTGGATGCCGATGTTGCGCAGCGCCGCGACCGAGTGCTGGGTCGGCTTGGTCTTCAGCTCGCCGGAGGGGCCGATGTAGGGCAGCAGCGAGATGTGCACGACGAAGACGTTGTCGCGGCCGACCTCGTGGCGGACCTGGCGGACGGTCTCCAGGAACGGAAGCGACTCGATGTCTCCGACGGTGCCGCCGACCTCGGTGATGACGACGTCGACGTCGTCGGTCGCCATGCGCCGGATGCGGTGCTTGATCTCGTTGGTGATGTGCGGGATGACCTGCACGGTGTCACCGAGGTACTCGCCGCGCCGCTCCTTGGCGATGACCTGCGAGTAGACCTGGCCGGTGGTGACGTTGGCCGAGCCGTCGAGGTCGACGTCGAGGAAGCGCTCGTAGTGACCGATGTCCAGGTCGGTCTCGGCGCCGTCGTTGGTGACGAACACCTCGCCGTGCTGGAACGGGTTCATCGTGCCGGGGTCGACGTTCAGGTACGGGTCGAGCTTCTGCATCGTGACCCGAAGACCGCGCGCCTTCAGCAGCGCACCCAGGCTGGAGGCCGTCAGGCCCTTGCCGAGGGAGGAAGCGACACCCCCGGTGACGAAGATGTGCTTGGTCGTCATGGATTTGGGCGGCATCGCCAAGAGGGGGCTCCCGTGGTCGCGAAGGTGAGGTGCGTTCGGCGCCGGCCACCATCGAACCGGAAGGTCTCAGGGGGCGCCGAAGCTGCGGTTTCGGGGCTCCTGATTCGCACAGGCAGACCACCGGTCCACGGGATACCAGCCTATCAGCGCCCGGGCCGGTCCGCCTCCGGCCACGCGGCGGGGGCCTCCGCCGGGGCCTCCGCCGGGGCGTCCGCCGGGGCGTCCGCGGGGTCGGTCACGGCGGTATCGCCGCCGCTCACCCGTTCGGCCGAACTCATTGTCCCCAAGCTGACGGGGATCACTAGGGTGCCGTCTTGTCCTGCTCGGATCTCGATCACATCCCCGCCGAGCGGCCCCGCGAACGGCGTAACCCGTCCGGTTCCGGAATCATGGGCTGGACGCGGCCATCCACATCACCGGAGAATCCGCGGCATCGCGCAATGCAAGCGCCCTTCGGGGCGGACGTGGCTGTTCGACTGGAGATGCAACGTGTCCGGGCGCATCGAGGATTACGCACTGATCGGCGACATGCAGACCGCGGCTTTGGTCTGCCGGGACGGGGCGGTGGACTGGCTGTGCCTGCCACGTTTCGATTCCCATGCCGTCTTCGCGAGCATTCTCGGCACCGAGGAACACGGGTTCTGGCGGATCGGCCCGGCGTTCCCGGCCGACGGCGAGGCCCCGCGTGCCACCCGGCGCCGCTACCGCGGCGACTCGCTGGTCCTGGAATCCGAGTGGGACACCCCGCGCGGCACGGTCCGCGTGATCGACTTCATGCCGCCCCGCGAGGACCACGCACCGCAGCTCATCCGCATCGTGGAGGGCATCAGCGGGCGCGTCCCCATGCGCTCCGCGCTGCGCATGCGCTTCAGCTACGGCCGGGTGGTGCCCTGGGTGCACCGGGTCGACGACCGGACCGTGGCCGTCGCGGGCCCCGACTCCGTCTGGCTGGACACCGAGGCCCAGACCTACGGCAAGGACCTGACCACGTACTCCGACTTCACCGTCGGGCCGGGCGACCGGATGGCCTTCTGCATCAGCTGGCAGCCCTCGCACAAGGAGCCGCCGCAGCCGCCCGAGGCCGAGGAGGCCCTGGAGGCCACCACCGACTTCTGGCGCGACTGGGTCGAGCAGTGCACGTACCACGGCCCCTACCGGGAGGCGGTGATCCGCTCCCTGATCACCCTCAAGGCGCTCACCTACGCCCCCACGGGCGGGATCGTCGCCGCGCCCACCACCTCCCTCCCGGAGGAGATCGGCGGGGTCCGCAACTGGGACTACCGCTACACCTGGCTCCGCGACGCCGCCATCACCCTGTCCTCGCTGCTGCGCACCGGGTACCGCGAGGAGGCCCGCGCCTGGCGCGAGTGGCTGCTGCGGGCGGTGGCCGGCGACCCGGAGAACCTGCAGATCATGTACGGGATCGCGGGCGAGCGGGAGCTCGGCGAGACCGAGCTCGACTGGCTGCCCGGGTACGAGAACTCCCGGCCGGTCCGGGTCGGCAACGGCGCCGCGGGCCAGCTGCAGCTCGACGTGTACGGGGAGGTCACCGAGGCCCTGCACCTGGGCCACATGACCGGCCTGGCGCGCAACGACTACGCCTCGCTGCTCCAGCTCAAGCTGATCCGCTACCTGGAGACCCACTGGGACCAGCCCGACGAGGGCATCTGGGAGGTGCGCGGCCCGCGCCGGCACTTCGTGCACTCGAAGGTGATGGCGTGGGTGGCCGTGGACCGCACGATCAAGCTGATCGAGAGCGGGGACGCGGACGGGCCGCTGGAGCGGTGGCGGGAGCTGCGCGACGAGATCCACCAGGACGTCTGCGAGAAGGGCTACGACAAGGAACGCAACACCTTCACGCAGTCCTACGGGTCCAAGGAGCTGGACGCGTCCCTCCTGCTGATCCCGCAGATGGGCTTCCTGCCGCCGGACGACAAGCGGGTGATCGGCACGATCGAGGCGATCCAGCGCGAGCTGTCGACCCCGGACGGCTTCATCCTGCGCTACCCGACGTCGGGTGAGGAGGCGGGCGTGGACGGTCTGGAGGGCGACGAGGGGGCCTTCCTGGCGTGCTCGTTCTGGATGGCGGACGACCTGGCGATGATCGGCCGGGTCGACGAGGCCCGCCGCCTCTTCGAGAAGCTGCTCGCGCTCCGCAACGACCTGGGCCTGCTGGCGGAGGAATGGGATCCGAAGCTCCAGCGCCAGGTCGGGAACTTCCCCCAGGCCTTCAGCCACGTCCCCCTGATCGACACGGCCCTGCGGCTGACGGCGAGCGGGGCGTACGGAGGCTGACTAACCTGGAGGGGGCGTTCGCCCTTCCGCACCTTCCGCCTCTCCCGGAAGGGGGTAGCCATGGCTCCCCTCTCGAAGGCGGGCACGGCGCTTGCCGAGCTCCGCGAGGACCTGTCCGGCGCCGTCCTGGTCCCGGACGATCCGGGGTACGACGAGGCCCGCAGCCTCTACAACGGGATGATCGACCGCCGGCCGGCCGTCATCGCGCAGTGCGAGAGTCCGGTGGACGTGGTGACCGCCGTGCGTTTCGCACGGCGGCTCGACCTGCCGATCGCGGTGCGCGGCGGCGGCCACAGCGTGGCCGGGATGTCCCTGAACGACGGCGGCGTGGTCGTGGACCTGCGCCGCATGCAGGAGGTGACGGTCCATCCCCGGGCCTCGTCCGTCCGCGTCGAGGGCGGCGCCACGATGAGCCATCTGGACCGGGCCTGCGAGCGGTACGCACTGGCGACCACCGGCGGCCGCGTCTCCACCACCGGGGTGGGCGGCTTCGTGCTGGGCGGCGGCACCGGGTGGCTGGACCGCAAGTTCGGCCTGGCGGTGGACAACCTGCTCGCCGTGGACCTGGTGACGGCCGACGGGGAGATGGTGACGGCGACCGCGGAGGACCACCCCGAGCTGTTCTGGGGGCTGCACGGCGGCGGCGGCAACTTCGGCATCGCGACCTCGCTGACCCTGCGGCTCCACGAGCTGCCGGTCATGTCCCTCGCGTTGCTGCTGTACCTGCCGGAGCACGGGCCCGAGATGGTCCGTGCGTACCGGGACCTCATGGAGGACGGGCCGCGCGAGGCCGGCGGCGGCGCCATCTACCTGACCGGCCCGCCCGAGGAGTTCGTCCCGCCGCACCTGGTGGGCGCGCTGCTGGCGGGCGCGCTGGTCACCTATGCGGGCCCCGAGGAGGCGCTGCGCAGGCTCGTGGCGCCGCTGCTGGCGATCCCGCACGAGGTGGAGATGGTGACCGCCATCCCCTACCCGGACCTCCAGTGCATGCTCGACGATCCGCCGGGCATGCGGAACTACTGGTCGGCGGAGTATCTGACCGGGGTGCCCGACGCGTTGGTGGACGTGTTCTGCGCCCGCGCGGACTCGATGCCGGTGCCGAGCGGCACCCAGCACGTGCTGTGGCCCCAGGGCGGCGCGATCGCCGAGGGCCCGGCCGACTACCCGGTGTCGTTCCGCGACGCGCCCTGGGCGGTGCACCCGTTCGGCGCCTGGGAGGACCCGGCCGACGACGACCGCTGCCGCCAGTGGGTCAAGGACGTCCGCGCCGACGTCCAGCCGTGGAGCACGGGCGCGGTCTACCTCAACTTCACCGGTGACGAAGGCGGAGACCGGGTGGTGGCCGGTCTCGGCCCCGAGAACATGCGGCGGCTGGGCCGGTTGAAGCGGGAGTACGACCCGGACAACGTCTTCCGCTTCAACCACAACATCACGCCCGCCTGAGGCTTACGTCAGGGCGGTGATCACCTCCTTCGCCGCCCGCTCCCCCTCGGTCGCCCCGCCTTCCATGAAGCCCTGGAAGTCGTAGCTGCAGTGCTCTCCGCCGATGTGGATCCGGCCCTGTGCGGTGCCCTCGTACTTGGCGTACTTGTGCAGGTAGCCGGTCGGCCAGTACGAGTACGCGCCGAGCGCGTACGGGTTGCGGTGCCAGGCCGATATCTGCGCCTTGCCGTTCCAGGCCGCCTTGGTGCCGGGGAAGAAGGCGTCGATCCCGGTGAGCATCCGGCCCGCGAGGGCGCGTACGTAGGGGTCGGAGTCGGTGGCGAAGGGGGTCGCCGGGGTGATCGCGGCGGCCAGGGTGCCGCCGCCGTACTGGAGCAGGATGCCGCCGTTGCCCGGCTGGACCTTGGTGGTGTCCCAGGTCTGCTGGACCTCGCTGTCGGTGAAGCAGTCCCCGGCGGAGACCCCCGGCCAGGGGCCGGTGCCGCGCCAGGGGCGGCTGGTGAACTGCATGTTGAGCTTGGTGCAGTAGCCCATGCGGGCGTCGCGCAGGAGGTTCGTCATCAGCGGGTCGAAGCCGGCGCCGGTGATGTCGATCCGCTGGAGGATCGGCAGCGGCAGGCACAGGATCGTGTGGTCGGCGACGACCGTCCGGGTGGCTCCCGCGTCGTTGAAGGTCAGCGTCTGGGTGCCGTCGGCGGAGACGCGTACGGCGACCAGCTCGCGGCCCATGAGAAGCGAACCGGCGGGCAGGGCCTGGGCGATGGCGTTCGGCAGCTGGTCGTTGCCGCCGGTGATGTGGTAGCGCTCGTTGGACAGGCCCCAGACGTTGAAGTTGCCCGGGTTGGGCTGGTAGCCCATCAGCAGGACCAGCGCGAGGGCGGACTGCTGATCGGTGTCGGCCCCGTACTCGACGTTGTACGCCACGTCGATGAAGCGGCCGAGCTGGGAGCCGTGTCCGCCGGGGATCCTGGTCTCGATCCACTCGTGGATGGTCATGTTGTCGAGGGCCGTGCCGGCCGGGGTCGAGGAGTTCCACGCGACCTCGCCGGACTCCTGGAGGTCGCGGTGCAGCGCCTGGTAGACGGCGTTGAAGTCCTCGTCGGCGTGCTCGCGCGGGTAGTAGGTCCCGTTGAACCAGAGGACCTCCTCCGCCCCGTTGGGGCCGCCGCCGAGGAAGTCCTCGACGGGGAGGTTGAAGCGGCGGCAGAGCTCGAGGATCTTCTTGTGGCTGGTGTCGATCAGCTCGCCGCCGATCTCGGAGGTCTGCCCGTAGGCCCACAGGGAGCGCTGGGTCCACATCCGGCCGCCTACGCGGCTCGGGTTGGCCTCGTAGAGGGTGAAGGGGACCCCCGCGTCCTTGAGGGTGAGGGCGGCGGTCAGCCCCGAGATGCCGGCGCCGACGATGGCGACGCGGGCGGGGGTGACCGGCTTCTTGTCGGGGGTGGTCTCCACGGCGTGGGCGAGCGCCGGGGCGGCGGCCGAGGCGACGGCGGTGCCGAGTCCGAGCGCGGCGGCGCGTGCCAGGAGCTGGCGGCGGGAGGAGCCGCGGACCTCGGCGACGGGCAGGCCGAGCCGGCGGGCGGCGGCGTGTTCCTCGGCGAACTGACGGAGCGCGTGCATCAGTGGCGTACGGGCCATGGCGGTGGCTCCTTCTCAGACGTTCGCGGCGGACGGGGAGGGCTCATCGGTGGACTCGTCGGTGCGCTCGGCGGCGTCCTCCAGGACGACGCGGCCGATGATCTCGTAGCGGGCGGGGGCCTTGAACTTCAGCCACAGGCCGAGGCCGAGCCCGCCGAAGAAGACGACCCCGACGATCCACGGGATCAGGGTGAAGAAGAACGAGTCGGCGGCCAGCCCGGCCGCCGTCTTCATGTTGACCAGCAGCAGGACGACCACGGCGGCCATGGCGATGCCGCCGATCAGCGGGGCCGTGAAGGTGCGGAACCAGTGCCGGTCCTCGGGGTGGTTCTTGCGGAAGTAGCCGATCACCGCGAAGGAGCACAGGGTCTGGACGATGAGGATCGCCATGGTGCCGAGGATCGCGAGCAGCGTGTACAGGTGGATGTACGGGTCCTGCCCGGTCAGCCAGAACAGCGCGACCAGGCCGGTGGCGATGGCCGTCTGCACCATGGAGGAGATGTACGGGGAGCCGTGCTTGGCGTGCGTACGGCCCAGGGCCGGGTGCAGGAAGCCCTCGCGGCCGATGGCGTAGAGGTAGCGGGCGGCGCACTGGTGGAAGGCCATGCCGCAGGCGAAGGAGCCGGTGAGCAGCAGCCACTGGAAGGCGTCGACGGCCCAGGCGCCGATGAAGGTCTGGGTGGGGGCGAAGAACAGGTCGAGCGGGCTGGCGGAGGCGGAGAGCTCCACGGACTTGGTGAGTCCGTTGCCCGCGATGGTCATCCAGGAGACGTAGATGTAGAAGAGGCCGACGCCGACGACGGAGATCAGGGTGGCCTTGGGGATGACCTTCTTCGGGTTCTTGGACTCCTCCCCGTACATGGCGGTGGACTCGAAGCCGACCCAGGACCAGAAGGCGAAGAAGAGGCCGAGTCCGGCGGAGGTGCCGGTGAAGGCGTTCTTGGGGTTCAGGGGTTCGACCGGGATGCCGTCGGGGCCGCCGCCCGCGATCAGTACGGCGGTGGCGACGGCGAAGAGCACGGCGATCTCGGCGATGAGCATCACGCCCAGGGCCTTGGCCGTGAGGTTGATGTCGAAGTGCGCGAGGGCGGCGGTGATCGCGAGCATGGCGACCGCGTAGACGATCCAGGGCAGGTCGATGCCGAGCTGGTCGTGGACGGTGGTCTTGGTGAAGTAGGAGAAGACGCCGACGATCGAGGCCTCGAAGACGATGTAGGCGAGGACCGCGAGCATGCCGGAGGCCATGCCGGCGATCCGGCCGAGGCCGTGCGAGATGTATCCGTAGAAGGCTCCGGCGGCGGTGATCCGCTTGGCCATGGCCACGTAGCCGACGGCGAAGACGGTCAGGACGGCGGTCGCGAACAGGTATCCGGCGGGAGCGCCGATGCCGTTTCCGAAGCCGACGGCGATGGGAAGGTTGCCGGTCATCGCGGTGATGGGGGCGGCGGTGGCGACGGCCATGAAGACGACACCGACCAGGCCCACCGAATTGGCTTTCAGCCGTTGGACCTGGGGTGCGCCGCCGCCGGTGCTGCTATCCGTGCTCATGGCTCCTCGTTCCTGTCGTGAGGGCGCTCACTCTCTCCCCGCGTGACGTACGCCACAATCGGCATGCAGTCCGATAATCTCCTTCACGGGGCGACGAGTTGTCGGGCCGGACGGGGGTAGATGGGACCCCGTAACCGCTCGGTGATGTGCACGGAACAAGAGCCCCGGTAGCGTCCGCCATATGGACAATCAGGGCGGGATCACGGTTCAGCGGGCACTTGAGCTGCCGGGGCTGCGCGGCGGGCTCCCGGAGGTGATGGCCTGCGCCGACCGGCTCGGCCGGACCGTGCGCTGGGTGCACGCCGGCGAGGTCCCCAACATCGCCTCCCTGCTCAAGGGCGGCGAACTGCTGCTGACCACCGGCCTCGGCCTCGGCACCCGCCCCGCCGAGCAGCGCGCCTTCGTACGCCGCCTCGCGGACCGCGGCATCGCCGCCCTGGTCGTCGAACTGGGGCCCCGCTTCACCCGGCTCCCGGCGACCCTGGTGGAGACGGCGCGGGCGGTCGGCCTCCCCCTGGTCCAGCTGCACCGGGAGGTCCCCTTCGTGACGGTCACGGAGGAGGTCCACACCGAGATCGTCAACGGGCACTACGCCCTGCTCCAGCGAGCCGAGGAAGTCCACCGGCGCTGCACGGAAGCCCTGCTCGACGGCGGCGGGATCCCCCAAGTCCTCCACATCCTGGCGGACTTCACGGCGAACCCGGTCTTCCTGGAAACCCCCGACGGCCAGTTGCTGTACGCGGCGGGCCCGGTCGCCGGGGAGGCCGCGGCGGACCCGCTCCAGGTCTGGGAGGGCCTACGGGGCCAGCGCCCGGCCGAGCCGTCCGGCAACGCCGTGGTCGTCGACGTCCCGGGCGGCGGCCGCGGCACGGGCTCGGTGCGGGCCCGACTGGTCCTGCTGGGGGTGTCCGCCCCCCTGCTGCCCGTGCACCGGATGGCGGCGGAACGGACGGCCGGCGTACTGGCCGTCGTGCTGATGCAGGCCCGGCAGGAGGACGAGCTGGCGGCGCGCGGCCGCGGCGACTTCCTCACCGACCTGGCGGAGGGGCGGATCTCCGCGGAGGACGCCCCCGCCCAGGCCCGCGTCCTGGGCTTCAAACCGGGCGCCGGGCCGCTCCTGCCCATCGTCATGCGGCTGTCATCGGACCTGGCCCCGTCAGGGAACTGGGCGGTCCTGGCCCGGGCCGTCCTGGAGGAACTCGCCTCGGTGGGCGTCCCGGTGCTCCTCGGCGTCCGCCCGGTCGAGGGCCGGGTCCCCCTCCTCGTCTCCCTCCGCTCCGACGCCGAGCGCACGACGGTCGCCGACCGGGTCGCGGCGGCGCTGCGGGCCGGCGTGGAGCGGGCGGGCCTGGACCGTGCGGGGGCCGCGCCCGCGGTGGTCGTCGGCGTCTGCGGAAGCTGGGCGGCGGCCTCGGCGGGCCTGCGCCACGCGGCGGAGACGGCCACCGCCGCGGCCGGGCTGCCCTCCCGGCCCTGGTACGACGCCCGTCGCCTCGACATCGACCTGCTCCTGTGGCGCCTTCGCGAACACCCCGACCTGGCGGCCTTCGTGGACCGCGCGATCGGCGCCCTGCGCGTCCACGACACCCAGTCCCGCCCGCCGCTCCTGCCCACCCTGGAGACGTACCTGGCCCACGCGGGCCGCAAGGCGGAGACCGCGCGCGAGCTCCACCTGAACCGCCAGACCCTGTACAACCGCCTGGCCCGCATCTCCGAGCTCCTGGGCGCGGACCTGGACGACCCGGAAACCGTCCTCTCCCTGAGCCTGGCCCTCCGCGCCCGCCGCCACACCACACCTTCTTAACGCGCGGCACCTTCCCTGACGCACCCCTCGCACCACTCGGCCCTGGCGGGCCTCCCGGGCTTCGCGCCGCTGCGCCGGACTCCGTCCGTCGGTGGCCGGTCGGGGTGCTCGCCACCGCCGTCCCTGCGCGGGCCCGGCGGGCGGGTGCAGGTGGTCGGCCCTGCGGGGCGAAGTCCCCTAGCCGCCCTTCCACCATCCCCCAGACTCCGTCCGGGGCGACCCCCAGCCGGGCTCCGCCCGGACCCATCCCCCAGACTCCGTCCGGGGGGACCCCCAGGGGGCTCCGCCCCAGACCCCGCGCCTCAAACGCCGGCGAGGCTGGGATTCGCCGCACGGCGACCAGGCCGACGCCGGCCAAAATCCAGCCCCGCCGGCGTTTGAGGCGCAGGGGTCCGGGAACTGGTCCCCGGCAACGGCGCCGCACAGGCAGGCCGACGCCGACCAATCCAGCCCCGCCGGCGTTTGAGGCGCAGGGGTCCGGGGACTGGTCCCCGGCAACGGCGCCGCACGTGGCAACGGGTCCGGGGCGGAGCTCCGGGGAACGGGCGAAGGGCGGGTAGGGGACTCGGCGCCGCGCAGCGGCACGCTCGGCGGCACGCCGCCGCAACCGACACGGGCTCCGCGCCTGGCCAGGGCTACCGTCGGCGCGACGTCAGTTCGTCGTAGACCGACAGGACCTGTGCCACGGTGTCGTCCTCCGACGGCCACGTCAGGGCCTGAGCCCGCCCGGCCGCCGCGAGCGCGCCGCGCCGCGCGGGATCGGCCAGCAGCCCGGCTACGGCAGCGGCCAGCGCCCCCGCCTCCCCGTAGGGCACCAGCACGCCCGCCGACCCCACCAGCTCCGGCACCCCGCCCACCGCCGTCGCCACCAACGGCACGCCCATCCGCAGAGCCTCCTGCGCGAGTGGCGACCGCGCCTCCCACCGGCTCGGCAGCACCGCGACATCGGCCGCCGCCAGCAGCCGCGCGGCATCCCGCCGCCGCCCGAGCAGCCGTACCGGCAGCTGCTCCGCCTGGATGCGCCGCGCGAGCTCCGCCCGCATCGGGCCCTCGCCCGCGATCACCAGCAGCGGCACCGGGTCCAGCGTCCGCCACTCCCGCGCCGCGTCCAGCAGGACGGAGTACCCGCGCCGCGGCACCAGACTCCCGACCGCGATCAGCAACGGCCGCTCGACCGCGCCGAGTTCCGCCCGCACCTTCCCCGGGTCCGGAGCATCCGAAGCACCGGACGGCCCGGAGGTCCCCGAAGGCACCGCCACCGCCGCCAGCCGCGCGTCCCGCGCCCCCCGCAGCCGGGCCAGGTCCACCTGCGCCGAGGAGGCGCCGAGGACGATCGCCGCGGCCCGCGCGACGTGCCGTTCGAGCAGCAGGCTCAGGCGGCCGCTGCCGGGGCCGCCGCCGTGCCAGCTCACGACCAGGGGGACCCGCCGCCCGCGCAGGGCCAGCGCCGCGCGCATGCCGGCCCGTACGCCGTGCGCGTGCACCACGTCGGCCTCGACGCAGGCGGCGCGCAGCGCGCTCACCGCGTCCGGGGTGAACCGCGCGCCGGCGCCGGTGAAGTCGTACTCCCCCTCCGCCTCGACGGGCGCGCACACGGTGACCCGTACGCCGCGCGCGGCGAGCCCGGTGGCCAGCGACCGCACGTGCGCACCACCGCCGGCGCCGCCGAGTACTTGGACGGTGCGAAGGACGGGGACCGGGACCGGGGAGCTGCTCACGGGCCGAAGCTCCTGGGTGAGGGAGGGAGGAAGGCAGGGACGTCGCCCAGAATGCCAGTCCGCACGCGCGTTCCGGGACCATACGGGTGCGGATCCCGTGTGAGTTACCGCCCGGACCCCCCGATCCTCACCCACACGGGCTAGCCGGACGTCAGCCCGATGACCCTGCCGACACCGAAGACAGCGGGAAGCAGCCCTACTCCGGGCTCCGGGCCGCCGCGAGCAGCTCCTCCGCGTGCGCCCGCGCCGACGCCGAGTCCTCGTGGCCGGCCAGCATCCGCGACAGCTCGCGGATCCGGGCCTCGCCCTCCAGGACGGTGACGCCACTGCGGGTCACGGACCCGTCGCTGGTCTTCTCGACCAGCAGCTGCCGGTCCGCGAAGGCCGCCACCTGCGGCAGGTGCGTCACGACCACCACCTGCGCCGACTTGGCCAGCTTCGCGAGCCGCCGTCCGACCTCCACGGCCGCCTTGCCGCCGACGCCCGCGTCGACCTCGTCGAAGAGGTACGTGGGCACCGGGTCGGAGCCCGCGAAGACGACCTCGACGGCGAGCATCACCCGGGACAGCTCACCGCCCGAGGCGCCCTTGGCGATCGGCCGCGGCTGGGCGCCGGGGTGCGGGGCCAGCAGCAGTTCGACCTCGTCGACGCCCGAGGGGCCGTACGCGACGAGCCGGCCGCCGACCTCGACCCCCTCGGGGTCCTCGGTCTGCCGGACGTCGATGGTGACCCGCGCGTGCGGCATCGCCAGGGAAGCCAGCTCTTCGGTGACCGCGGACGCGAAGCGGGTCGCCGCCTCGTTCCGTGCGTCGGTCAACGCCTGGGCCAGTGCGGAGAGTTCCAGCCGCAGCCCGTCACGCTCGGCGGTCAGCTCGTCGATCCGCTCGTCGTCGCCGTCCAGCTCCAGCAGCCGTACGGAGCCCCGTTCGGCCCACTCCAGGACGGAGTCCACGCCGTTCTCGGTGGATCCGTACTTCCGGATCAGCTGGGTCAGCGCCGCCCGCCGCTCCTCCACGGCCGCCAGCCGCAGCGGATCGGCGTCCAAGTCGTCCGCGTACCCGGCGAGTTCCCCGGCCACGTCCCCGAGCAGGATGCCCAGTTCCCCGATCCGCTCGGCGAGCGCGGCGAGCGCCGGGTCGTGGGAGCGTACGGATTCCAGTGCGCGGTGCGCCCCGGCGACGAGCGCGCCCGCGTCGACGCCCTCCGGGTCCTCGACGTTGCCGGCGAGGGCCGCGTGCGCGACCTGGGCGGCCGAGGACAGGGATTCGGCGTGCCCGAGGCGCTCCGCCTCCGCCGCCAGCTCGGTGTCCTCGCCCGAGAGCGGTTCCACGGCGGCGATCTCGTCGAGCCCGAAGCGCAGCAGATCGGCCTCCTGGGCGCGTTCCCGGGCCCGGGTGGTGATCTCCTCCAGCTCTCCGGCGACGGCGCGCAGCCTGCGGTGGGCGGCGGCGTACTTCTCCAGCGGGACGGCGACGGCGTCGCCCGCGTACCGGTCGAGGGCCTGGCGCTGCCGGGCGGGCCGGAGCAGTCCCTGCTGGTCGGTCTGGCCGTGGACGGCGACGAGGTCGTCGGCGAGTTCGGCGAGCAGGCCGACGGGCACGGAGCGGCCGCCGACGTGGGCGCGCGAGCGCCCCTCGGCGGAAACGGTCCGGCTGATCAGCAGCGCGCCGTCGTCGAGCTCGGCGCCGGCCTCCTCGGCGCGCAGCGCCGCGGGGGCGTCGGGGCGCATGACGATGCGCCCTTCGACGACCGCCGCCTTGGCCCCGATCCGCACCAGGGCGGGGTCGGCGCGCCCGCCGAGCAACAGCCCGAGGCTGGTGACGACCATGGTCTTGCCCGCGCCGGTCTCGCCGGTCACCGCGGTGAAACCGGGTGACAGCTCGACCACAGCGTCGTCGATGACCCCGAGCGACCGTATCCGCATCTCCTCAAGCACGGGACGACGATACCGAGGTTTCATGGGTGCCATGTGACGTCACCCGCCCGAACCGGCTCGAACAATCATGCTATTTACGTACGCGCGGTGCACAGAACCCGTACGGAGCCGGTACTGCGCCCCCACCCGCGGCCTAGGGCCTGTCGTCAAACTCCTGTCTGCCTCGGGCGACGACAGGAGTTTGACGACAGGCCCTAGTGCGGTGCCCCGCGCCATCCCGAAACCGGCAGCGCGAACTTCGCGACGAGCCGGTCGGTGAACGACGCGTGGTGCAGCCGGGCGAGCCGCACCGGCACCGCCCCCCGCCGGACCTCCACGCGGGCCCCGGACGGCAGCTCCACCGTCCGCCGCCCGTCGCACCACAGCACCCCGTGCGGGGTCCCGGTCTGCACCTCCACGGCCAGCACCGAGTCCGGCGAGGTCACCAGCGGCTTCGCGAACAGCGCGTGCGCGCTGATCGGCACCATCAGCAGCGCCTCCACCTCCGGCCAGACCACCGGCCCGCCGGCCGAGAAGGCGTACGCCGTCGAGCCCGTCGGCGTCGCGCAGACGATCCCGTCGCAGCCGAAGCCGGACACCGGGCGTCCGTCGATCTCCAGGACCACCTCCAGCATCCGCTCCGGGGACACCTTCTGGACGGCCGCCTCGTTCAGCGCCCAGTCCCGGTGCACCACGTCCCCGTTGGTCCGCACGATCACATCGAGGGTCATCCGCTCCTCGACCTCGTAATCCCGCGTCACGACCCGGTCCACGACCTTGTCCAGGTCGTCCCGTTCCGCCTCCGCGAGGAAGCCGACCCGGCCCAGGTTGACGCCGAGCATCGGCACCCCCGAGCCGCGCGCGAACTCCGCGCCGCGCAGCAGCGTCCCGTCGCCGCCCAGCACGATCAGCAGCTCGCACCCGTCGAGCACCTCCGGGGTGCACTCGGACTCGGCCACCAACTCCACCTCGGGAGGCAGCGGCAGGTCCACCGCCTCGTGCCGCAGCACCCGTACGCCCAGCCCGCTGCGCAGCAGACCCTGCACCACCAGCTCGGCGCTGCGGATGGCCGCCGGCCGCCCGGTGTGCGCGAGCAGGAAGACGGTCCGCTTCCCCGGCTTCCCCGAGTTTCCTGAGTTTCCTGACGTCCCTGACTTCCCCGGCTGTGCCGGGTCCCCCGAAAGATCACTCACTGCGGCCCCTCCGCCACTGCACGGTCAACATCCGCCGGGTCGAGTACCGGTGCCCCCGCCCTCAGCCACAGAAAATACTCGACGTTGCCCGAGGGGCCCGGGAGCGGGCTCGCGGTCACCCCGAGCACGCCCAGGCCCAGCTTCCACGCCTGCGCCGCGACGTCCCGCACGGCCTCGGCGCGCAGCTCCGTACTGCGCACCACGCCACCACTGCCGAGCCGGTCCTTGCCGACCTCGAACTGCGGCTTGACCATCAGCACCAGATCCGCGTCGGGCGCGCAGCAGCGTACGAGCGCGGGCAGCACCAGCCCGATGGAGATGAAGGACAGATCACCGACGACCAGGTCCACGGGCACCCCGTCGATCAGCTCCACCGTCAGTTCGCGCACGTTGGTGCGGTCCTTCACGGTGACCCGGTCGTCGCTCTGCAGGGACCAGGCGAGCTGCCCGTAGCCGACGTCGACGGCCATCACGTGGTCCACCCCGGCGCGCAGCAGCACGTCGGTGAACCCGCCGGTCGAGGCGCCCGCGTCCAGCGCCCGGCGGCCCTCCACCCGCAGCCCCTGGGGCTGGAAGGCCGCGAGGGCCCCCGCCAGCTTGTGTCCGCCCCGGGAGACGTAGTCGGGGTCGCTGTCGTCCTTGAGGACGACGAGGGCCGCGCTGGTCTCGACCTGGGTGGCCGGCTTCGTCGCCGTGTTGCCGCCCACGGTCACCCGGCCGGCGGCGATCAGCTGCGCGGCGTGCTCGCGCGAGCGGGCCATGCTGCGGCGTACCAGTTCGGCGTCCAGGCGGCGGCGTGCCACTCCTGCCACGATCGGTTCAGCTCCTGTTTTCGTGCGGACGGGGGCCTTCGGTCGCGTCCAGCGCGGTCAGCGCGGAGCGCAGCCCCCTGTGCACATCCTCGTACACCTCGACGTGTCCGTCCGCCGGGAGGTGGTCCACGTCCGCCAGCCGCTCCAGCGCGGCGTCCGCTCCGGCGTGCCCGGTGGGGGTGCGTACGACGCCCAGCGCGGCCGGCCCGGCGGGCGCGGCCGGGGCTTCGTGCGGTTCCTGGGCCGCGTCGGGCACTTCTTCGCTCATGCCCCCGACGCTACCGCGTAGGGCGCCCGTGACCACGCACGGCTCTGCGGTACGGTCGGGACCACGATGGCTACGATCGAGGAGTGCCGTGCGGCACTCGACCAACTCTCCGACAACCTGGCGCGGGCAGAAGGCGACGTGCGCGGTGCGACCGCGCTCGACCGCTCGCTGAGCTGCCACATCACCGACCTGGAGCGGACCTTCACGGGCCGCCTCGACGGAGGCCGGATCCGCGTGGACGCGGTGGCCCCCGGCCCGCCGTCCGCCAAGGCCGAGATCCGGCTCGCGATGACCGGCGACGATCTGCTCGCCCTGGTCGCCGGCGACCTGAAGTTCCCCAAGGCCTGGGCCTCGGGCCGCATCCGCCTGGAAGCAGGCTTCCGCGACCTCCTCCGCCTCAAGAGCCTGCTCTAGCGGAATCCGGCCCTCAGCCAAAATCAGCCCCGCCGGCGTTTGAGGCGCGGGGTCCGGGGCGGAGCCCCGATCTTTCAGCCCCTCCGGCGTTTGAGGAGCAGGGGTCCGGGGGCTGGCCCCCGGCAACGCGGCCGCATCCGCGACTACTCGGCGCGAGCCACCGAACGGGCTCGCGCCGCGGGAATCACCAGCGGCGTCCCCGTCTCCGGGTCCGAAATGACTTGGCACCGCAGCCCGAACACCCGCTCCACCAGCTCCGCCGTGACCACCTCGGCCGGCGGCCCCTCCGCCACGACCTTCCCGTCCCGCATCGCGATCAGGTGGGTGGCGTAGCGCGCCGCGTGGTTCAGATCGTGCAGCACCGCGACCAGCGTCCGCCCCTGCTCCTCGTGGAGCTCCGCGCAGAGGTTCAGCACCTCTATCTGGTGCTGGATGTCCAGGTAGGTCGTCGGCTCGTCCAGCAGCAGCAGCGGCGTCTGCTGCGCCAGCGCCATCGCGATCCACACCCGCTGGCGCTGCCCGCCCGAGAGCTCGTCCACCGCCCGGTCCGCGAGCTCGGCAACCCCGGTGGAGGCCATCGACTCCCCCACGATCCGCTCGTCCTCGCCCGACCACTGCCGCAGCAGCCCCTGGTGCGGATAGCGGCCCCGGGAAACCAGGTCCGACACCGTGATCCCGTCCGGGGCGATCGAGGACTGCGGCAGCAGCCCCAGTGTCTTGGCGACCTTCTTCGCCGGCATCGACCCGATGGCCTGCCCGTCCAGCAGCACCCGCCCCACCGTCGGCTTCAGCATCCGCGAAAGGGCCCGCAGCAGCGTGGACTTGCCGCAGGCATTCGGCCCGACGATCACGGTGAAGGAGTGGTCGGGGATCTCCACCGACAGGTTCTCGGCGATGACCCGCTGGTCGTAGCCGAGGGTCACGTTCTCCGCGGTCAGCCGCTGCACTTGCCTGCTCCTCTGGTTACTCATGCCCCTCTGGCCCCTCTGGTTCCTCATATGCGGCCCGCCTTGCGCTCGGTGACGAGCAGCCAGAGCACGTAGCAGCCGCCGACCAGGCCGGTCACCACCCCCACCGGCAACTGGTCGGCGCCGAAGGCCCGCTGCGAGGCCCAGTCGGACACCAGCAGGAGGAGGGCGCCCATCAGCGCGCCGGTCAGCAGGCTCGCCCCGGGCGAGCGGGTCAGCCGGCGCGCGAGCTGCGGCGCGGCCAGCGCGACGAAGCTGATCGGTCCGGCCCCGGCGCTGGCCGCGGTGGTGAGCAGGATCGCCGCCACCATCAGCAGCAGCCGGGTCCGCTCCACCCGCACCCCGACGGCGTACGCCGCGTCGTCGCCCATCTCGATCATCCGCAGGGCCCGGCTCTGGCCGAGGACCAGCGGAAACAGCACCGCGCAGGTCGCGAGCAGCGGCCAGACCTGCGCCCAGTCCCGGCCGGCCAGCGAGCCGGTCAGCCAGACCATCGCGCGCGTGGCCTCGACGAGCTGCGCCTTCGTCAGCAGGTACTGGATGACGGCGGTGAGCATCGCGGAGGCGCCGATGCCGACGAGGACCAGCCGGTAGCCGTGGACGCCCTGCTTGTACGCGAGCAGGTACACGGCGATTCCGGCCACCAGCCCGCCCACGAGGGCCCCGACGGCCACCTCGCCGGCGCCGCCGTGGAACAGCACGATGACCAGCAGCGCGCCGACGGCCGATCCATAGCCGAAGCCGAGCACGTCCGGCGAGCCGAGCGGGTTGCGCGAGACGGACTGGAAGACGGCTCCGGCCATCCCGAGGGCGGCGCCCACCAGGACGCCGACCAGGACCCGCGGCAGCCGCAGGTCGTTGACGATGAACTCGTGCGCGGGCGTGCCGTTGCCCAGCAGGGTCTGTACGACGTCCCAGGGGGCGATGTCGAAGTCGCCGGTGCCGATGAGCAGGACGGCCATCGCCAGCGTGAGCACGAGGAGCAGCGCCCCCACGCCGAGCGCGCGCCGCTCCACCCGCAGCGATATCCCGCCGGGCAGGTGCACCGGCCGGGGCCCGGTCCGGCCCCCGCGCGCCTTGCCGCGTGCGTCGGTCACTGTCACAGCTGGGCCATCCTCTTGCGCCGGACGAGGTAGATGAAGACGGGTCCGCCGATGAGCGCCGTGACGATGCCGACCTGGAGTTCGGCGGGCCGGGTGACGACCCGGCCGATGACGTCGGCGCCGAGCAGCAGGACGGGCGAGAAGACGGCCGAGTACGCGAGCACCCAGCGCATGTCCGGGCCGGTGAAGAACCGCACGAGGTGCGGGATCATCAGGCCGACGAAGACGATCGGCCCGCAGGCGGCGGTCGCGGCCCCGCACAGCAGGGTGATGGCGATCATCGCGCCGATCCGGGTCCGCGTCAGGTGCGCGCCGAGCGCCCGCGCGGTGTCGTCACCCATGGCCATGGCGTTGAGCGGCCGGCCCAGGCTGAGCGCGAGGACGGCGCCGACCAGCAGGAAGGGTGCCACTTGCCGGACGGTCTCCATGTTCGCGGAGGCCAGCGAGCCCACCGTCCAGAAGCGGAGCTTGTCCAGCGCCTTGCTGTCCATCAGCTGCACGGCGTTGATGTACCCGACGAGGGCGGCGGTGGCCGCCGTACCGGCGAGGGCCAAGCGCACGGGCGTGGCGCTGCGGCTGCCGCCGAGCACGTACACGGCCACGGAGACGACGGCGGCGCCCAGGAAGGCCCACCACACGAACTCGCTGAGCGAGGACGCCCCGAAGAAGCTGATGGCCGATACGACGGCCGCCGCGGCTCCCGCGTTGACGCCGAGGTTGCCCGGCTCGGCCAGCGGGTTGCGGGTCAGGGCCTGCATCACGGCGCCGGACAGTCCGAGGCCGAGGCCGACGAGGACGCCGAGGAGGGTGCGCGGGACCCGCAGGTCCCGCACGACGACGTCGGAGGTCGTCCCCGAGTAGTGGAACAGGCCGTGCCAGACCTCGTGGAGGGGCATCTGCTTGGCGCCGACGGCGATGCTCGCCACCACGATCAGCGCGAGCACGCCGAAGGCGGCGAGCAGACCGGCGGCTCGCGCACCGTGGCGCGAGCGGGTGGCAGCGGCCGGCGCCGCGCTCGGTTCGGGGGGACTCTCGACCAACACGAAAGTTAGGCTAACCTACCTTCCCCCTTGCCCGGGTCCCCCGAACGGCCCTCCCGCCGGGTCCTCGGACCAGGCCCCGACCGGCCCTGACCTGCCAGGACCCGGCGAAACCCGCACCGGCGGCCCGGCTCCGCCGGCGCGTGCGGCCGGTACAGATCACAGCCCCTTGCAGCCCTTACAGCCCCAGCCTGGCCAGTGCCTTGCCCGCGTCCAGCCCGCACGAGCCGTCGCCCGCCTGGGTCCAGGCCGCCGCGCACAGCGCCCGCAGCCCGTCGGCGCCGGCCGGTCCGCCGTCCTCACCGCGCAGCTCCAGTACGCCGTCCAGCGCCACCGCCGTCCAGCTCCCACAGCGGAACCCGCCCCCGTCGGCCGCCACCACCTCCGGCTGCCCGGTCAACAGCCCGCGCAGGTCCCGGTCCACGTACGTCGGCCGGTACTTCGGCTCGGCCCGCAGCAGCTGCGCCCCGTCCGTCACCCCGGTCAGCACGAGCAGCGAGTCCACGTCCCCGTTGAAGGCGCCCTCGATGTCGGTGTCCAGCCGGTCCCCGACCACCAGCGGCCGCTTCGCCCCGGTCCGCAGCACGGTCTCGCGGTGCATCGGGGGCAGCGGCTTGCCCGCCACCTGGGGTTCGGCGCCCGTGGCGATCCGTACGACCTCCACGGCGGCCCCGTTGCCCGGCGCGATCCCCCGCGCCCCCGGAATCGTCAGGTCGGTGTTCGAGGCGTACCACGGCACCCCGCGGTTGATCGCGTACGAGGCCTCCGCGAACCGCCCCCACGGCAGATCGGGTCCCCCGTACCCCTGGACCACGGCGACGAGCCCCTCCTCCTCGGCGGAGTCCACCGGCACCAGCCCGCGTTCGCGCAGCGCGACCCGCAGGCCCTCGCCGCCGATCACCAGCACCTTCGAGCCGGGCTCCACCTGCTCGGCGATGAGACGGGCCACCGCCTGCGCGGAGGTGATCACCTCGCCGGCCTCCGTCGGGATCCCCAGCTCGCTCAGGTGCTCGGCGACCGCGTCCGGGGTGCGCAGCGCGTTGTTCGTCACGTACGCCAGGTGCATCCCGTCGGCCCGCGCCGCGGCGAGCGAGTCCACGGCGTGCACGATGGCCTCCCCGCCCGCGTACACCACGCCGTCAAGGTCCAGCAGGGCCGTGTCGTACGCCTGGTGCAGACTCCGCTCACTGCCCGCGGGAAGGGTCCTGCTCTGCCGGGTCATGGTGTCCGCTCCTCCTGGGGCCCCTCCCAGCGGCGGCTGGGGGAGATCGATCTTGTCCGGTTTCCGTACTCCCCCGATCATCCCGCATGGCGAGACGGGTCTTACGATTCTCCAATGACCACATCTGGCACCGCGGACCATGGACTGCGCCTGATCCCGTTCCACGGCCTGCGCTATGTCCCGGAGCGTGTCGGCAGCCTGGCCGCCGTCACCTCGCCGCCGTACGACGTGGTCGTGCGCCCCGACGGACTCAACCACCTGGAGTCCGCCGACCCCCACAACATCGTCCGCCTGATCCTCCCGCAGGCCGACACCCCCGCCGCCCGCAACCAGCAGGCCGCGCACACGCTGCGCGACTGGCTCGCGGACGGCATCCTCAGCGCCGACCCGGTGCCCGCGCTCTACGTCTACGAGCAGCGCAGGGGCGAGCTGCTCCAGCGCGGGGTCATCGGGGCCCTCGCCCTCTCCACCGCCGACGAGGGGATCGTCCTCCCCCACGAGGACGTCATGCCCCACGTGGTCACCGACCGCGCCGGCCTGATGCGCGCCACTTCGGCCAACCTCGAACCGCTCCTCCTGACCTACCTGGGCGACGATCCGGCCGCGGGCGCGGCAGCGGTCGTCGAGCGCACCGCCCACTCCACCCCGCTGTTCTCCACCACCACGGAGGACGGCTTCCAGCACCGGCTGTGGGCCATCACGGCCCCCGCCGACCTGGCGGCGATCACCGCCGATCTGGGCGACCGTCAGGCCCTCATCGCCGACGGCCACCACCGCTGGGCGACGTACCTGCGCCTCCAGGAGGAGCACGGCTCCCCCACCCCCTGGGACTTCGGCCTGGTCCTCCTCGTCGACACCGCCCGCTATCCGCTCCAGGTCCGCGCGATCCACCGGCTGCTCCGGCGCCTGCCCCCCGCCGACGCCCTGGCCGCCCTCGACGGCCGCTTCCAGGTCCGCACCGTCGACGGACCGCTGTCGGCCGCCATGGCCGCCCTGGCCGAGGCCGCGGAGCTCGGCAACGCCTTCCTGCTCACCGGCGACGGCACCTTCCATCTGGTCACCGACCCCGAGCCGGCACTGATCGAGCGCACGGTCCGCGGCGACCGCCCCGAGGCCTGGCGCCGACTGGACGCCACGGTCCTCCACGCGACCCTGCTGGACACCCTCTGGGCCGTTCCCGACGCCCCCGACCAGATCT
This sequence comes from Streptomyces sp. GL_148, assembly GCF_057834205.1. NCBI lineage: Bacteria > Bacillati > Actinomycetota > Actinomycetes > Kitasatosporales > Streptomycetaceae > Streptomyces > Streptomyces sp. GL_148. The sequence continues at coordinate 1,881,326 of NZ_CM174396.1, forward strand.
CGTACATCCACGACACCGAGGCCACCGTCGAGATGGCGGAGCGCCTCGGCGGCACGGCCGTCCTGCTGCACCCGGTACGCGAGTCGGTCGTACGGGAACTGGCCCGCCAGGGCGTGACGATGCCCCGCAAGTCCACCTCCTTCGGCCCGAAGCCGGCCACCGGCCTGGTCCTGCGCAGCGTGGACTGACGGACCCCGACCAACGAAAAAAGGGCGGTACCCCCATCGGGGGTACCGCCCTTTCTCAGCTCACTCAGCCCTCGTCGCGGACTCCGGCGTCACGACGCTCGTCGTCGTCGTCCTCGTCCTCGTCGAGAACGACGATCTCGTCGGTGACGTCGACGTCGTCAACATCCGCGTCGGCCTCGCCTTCGTACTCGTCGTCGTCCTCGTCGTAGTACTCGGCCTGGTCGGAGGCACGCTCGGCCGCCGCGACCTCCGGGTCGTCGTCGTCCTCGTCCTCGTCCTCGTCGTCGAAGTCGTCCTCGACCTCGACATCCACGTCGTCCGAGTCGTCGGCGGAGGCGTCGACGAACTCGACACCGTCCAGCTCGGCGAGACGGTCCGAGGCGTCCGTGGCCCCGTCCTTGTCGGCCTCAAGGGTCTTGGCGAACCACTCGCGTGCCTCGTCCTCACGACCGGCCGCCAGCAGGGCGTCGGCGTAGGCATACCGCAGGCGCGCGGTCCACGGCTGCACCGAGCTGGAGGCCAGCTCCGGGCTCTGCAGGGTCACGATGGCGGCGTCGAGCTGGTCCATGTCCCGGCGGGCACCGGCCGCGACGAGACGCATCTCGACCTGTCCGGCCTTGTCCAGCTTCTGCACCTCGGGCTCGCCGGCCATGGTCAGCGCCCGCTCCGGACGGCCGAGGCCGCGCTCGCAGTCGGCGATGACGGGCCACAGCTCCACCGAACCGGTCATCCGCTTGGCGGCGCGGAACTCCGCGATCGCCTCGGCGTACTTCTGGTTGGCGTACGCGGCGAAGCCGGCGGCCTCGCGCACGGCGGCGACACGGGAGGCCAGACGCAGGGCGATGCGCGAGTACGCGTACGCCTGCTCCGGGTCCTCGTCGATCAGCCGGGCCACCATGACCAGGTTCTTGGAGACTTCCTCGGCCAGCCCCTTGGGCAGGCTCAGCAGCTCCTGGCGAACGTCGGAGTCGATCTCGAAACCGGTGACGTCGTCGTCGATCGGAAGTCGCTTGACCGGGTCCCGGTCCGCACGGAAGTCACGGTCGCCACCCCGGTCGTCACGACCGCGGAACCCACCGCGGTCGCCACCCCGGTCATCGCGACGCGGGTACGAGGGACGGTCGCCGCCACGGTCGTCACGACCGCCGCGGAAGCCACCACGGTCGTCATCGCGACGCGGGTACGACGGACGGTCGCCACCGGAGGGACGGTCGTCACGACGCGGGTACGAAGGACGGTCGCCGCCACGGTCGTCACGACCGCCACGGAATCCACCACGGTCGTCATCCCGACGCGGGTAGGACGGACGGTCGCCACCGGAGGGACGGTCGTCACGACGCGGGTACGAAGGACGGTCGCCGCGGTCGTTCCCGCGGAATCCACCACGGTCGTCGTCGCGACGGGGGTAGGACGGACGGTCGCCACCGGAGGGGCGGTCGTCACGACGCGGGTACGAGGGACGGTCGCCGCGGTCGTTGCCACGGAAGCCGCCGCCGGAGGGGCGGTCCCCACCACGGTCGTCGCGGCGCGGGAAGGAGGGACGGTCGCCGCCACGGTCGTCACGACCGCCACGGAAGCCACCACGGTCATCGTCCCGACGGGGGTAGGACGGACGGTCGCCACCGGAGGGGCGGTCGTCACGGCGGAAGCCACCACCGGAGGGACGGTCACCGCGGTCGTTGCCACGGAAACCGCCACCGGAGGGGCGGTCGTCGCGACGCGGGTACGAGGGACGGTCGCCACCAGAGGGGCGGTCGTCGCGACGCGGGTACGAGGGACGGTCGCCACCACGGTCGTCGCGGCGCGGGAAGGAGGGACGGTCGCCGCCACGGTCGTCACGACCGCCACGGAAGCCACCACGGTCGTCGTCCCGACGGGGGTAGGACGGACGGTCGCCACCGGAGGGTCGGTCGTCACGACGCGGGTACGAGGGACGGTCACCCCGGTCGTTGCCACGGAAACCGCCACCGGAGGGACGGTCCCCACCACGGTCGTCGCGACGCGGGAAGGAGGGACGGTCGCCGCCACGGTCGTCACGACCGCCACGGAAGCCACCACGGTCGTCATCGCGACGCGGGTAGGACGGACGGTCGCCACCGGAGGGGCGGTCGTCACGGCGGAAACCGCCACCGGAGGGACGGTCACCGCGGTCGTTGCCACGGAAACCGCCACCGGAGGGACGGTCCCCACCACGGTCGTCGCGGCGCGGGAAGGACGGACGGTCGCCGCCGCCGGCCGGACGGCCGCCACGGTCGTCACGGCGGAAGCCACCACCGGAGGGACGGTCGCCGCCACCGGAGGGGCGGTCCCCACCACGGTCATCGCGACGCGGGTAGGACGGACGGTCGCCGCCGCCGGCCGGACGGCCGCCACGGTCGTCACGGCGGAAGCCACCACCGGAGGGACGGTCGCCGCCACCGGAGGGGCGGTCCCCACCACGGTCATCGCGACGCGGGTAGGACGGACGGTCGCCGCCGCCGGCCGGACGGCCGCCACGGTCGTCACGGCGGAAGCCACCACCGGAGGGACGGTCGCCACCACCGGAGGGACGGTCATCGCGACGGAACGGCGGACGCTCGCCGCCACGGTCGTCACGGCCCCCACGGTAGCCGCCCCTGTCACCGCCGTCGTTGCGCCGAGGCTCGCGCTCCGGACGATCGTCGGGAGAGTTGGACATGGGTGTGACTCCTGTCTTCGGGGTACCGCTAGTCATTCTCGCGCAACCAACCCATGGCCGCGCTTCGGCGTAAAGATCTGGAAAACAAAAAAGACCCCTGCTCCAGCGTTGAACGCTGGACCAGGGGTCCTTTGAAAAATTGTTCGGCGGTGTCCTACTCTCCCACAGGGTCCCCCCTGCAGTACCATCGGCGCTGAAAGGCTTAGCTTCCGGGTTCGGAATGTAACCGGGCGTTTCCCTAACGCTATGACCACCGAAACCCTAATCGGTTTCGAGCGAACAAGCACACTTTGTAGTTATGTTCTAGCTCTAGAAACCAGCAACCGTTCGTTGCTTCAGAACTAACACAGTGGACGCGAGCAACTGAGGACAAGCCCTCGGCCTATTAGTACCAGTCAGCTCCACCCGTTACCGGGCTTCCACATCTGGCCTATCAACCCAGTCGTCTACTGGGAGCCTTACCCTCTCAAGGAGGTGGGAATACTCATCTTGAAGCAGGCTTCCCGCTTAGATGCTTTCAGCGGTTATCCCTCCCGAACGTAGCCAACCAGCCATGCCCTTGGCAGGACAACTGGCACACCAGAGGTTCGTCCGTCCCGGTCCTCTCGTACTAGGGACAGCCCTTCTCAATATTCCTACGCGCACAGCGGATAGGGACCGAACTGTCTCACGACGTTCTAAACCCAGCTCGCGTACCGCTTTAATGGGCGAACAGCCCAACCCTTGGGACCGACTCCAGCCCCAGGATGCGACGAGCCGACATCGAGGTGCCAAACCATCCCGTCGATATGGACTCTTGGGGAAGATCAGCCTGTTATCCCCGGGGTACCTTTTATCCGTTGAGCGACGGCGCTTCCACAAGCCACCGCCGGATCACTAGTCCCGACTTTCGTCCCTGCTCGACCCGTCGGTCTCACAGTCAAGCTCCCTTGTGCACTTACACTCAACACCTGATTGCCAACCAGGCTGAGGGAACCTTTGGGCGCCTCCGTTACTTTTTGGGAGGCAACCGCCCCAGTTAAACTACCCATCAGACACTGTCCCTGATCCGGATCACGGACCGAGGTTAGACATCCAGCACGACCAGAGTGGTATTTCAACGACGACTCCACAACCACTGGCGTGGCCGCTTCAAAGTCTCCCACCTATCCTACACAAGCCGAACCGAACACCAATATCAAACTATAGTAAAGGTCCCGGGGTCTTTCCGTCCTGCTGCGCGAAACGAGCATCTTTACTCGTAGTGCAATTTCACCGGGCCTATGGTTGAGACAGTCGAGAAGTCGTTACGCCATTCGTGCAGGTCGGAACTTACCCGACAAGGAATTTCGCTACCTTAGGATGGTTATAGTTACCACCGCCGTTTACTGGCGCTTAAGTTCTCAGCTTCGCCACACCGAAATGTGACTAACCGGTCCCCTTAACGTTCCAGCACCGGGCAGGCGTCAGTCCGTATACATCGCCTTACGGCTTCGCACGGACCTGTGTTTTTAGTAAACAGTCGCTTCTCGCTGGTCTCTGCGGCCACCCCCAGCTCACGGAGTAAATCCGATCACCAGTGATGGCCCCCCTTCTCCCGAAGTTACGGGGGCATTTTGCCGAGTTCCTTAACCATAGTTCACCCGAACGCCTCGGTATTCTCTACCTGACCACCTGAGTCGGTTTAGGGTACGGGCCGCCATGAAACTCGCTAGAGGCTTTTCTCGACAGCATAGGATCATCCACTTCACCACAATCGGCTCGGCATCAGGTCTCAGCCTTATATGAGGGACGGATTTGCCTACCCCTCGGCCTACACCCTTACCCCGGGACTACCACCGCCCGGGCTGGACTACCTTCCTGCGTCACCCCATCGCTTACCTACTACAAGTCTGGGTCACCGGCTCCACCACTTTCCTTTCCCCGAAGGGTCCGGAACGGCTTCACGGGCTTAGCATCGCCTGATTCGATATTGGGCGTTTCAAAGCGGGTACCGGAATATCAACCGGTTGTCCATCGACTACGCCTGTCGGCCTCGCCTTAGGTCCCGACTTACCCTGGGCAGATCAGCTTGACCCAGGAACCCTTAGTCAATCGGCGCACACGTTTCTCACGTGTGTATCGCTACTCATGCCTGCATTCTCACTCGTGAACCGTCCACAACTAGCTTCCGCTGCTGCTTCACCCGGCACACGACGCTCCCCTACCCATCACAGCGGGCGTTGGCCCTATTGCTGCAATGACACGACTTCGGCGGTACGCTTGAGCCCCGCTACATTGTCGGCGCGGAATCACTTGACCAGTGAGCTATTACGCACTCTTTCAAGGGTGGCTGCTTCTAAGCCAACCTCCTGGTTGTCTCTGCGACTCCACATCCTTTCCCACTTAGCGTACGCTTAGGGGCCTTAGTCGATGCTCTGGGCTGTTTCCCTCTCGACCATGGAGCTTATCCCCCACAGTCTCACTGCCACGCTCTCACTTACCGGCATTCGGAGTTTGGCTAAGGTCAGTAACCCGGTAGGGCCCATCGCCTATCCAGTGCTCTACCTCCGGCAAGAAACACGTGACGCTGCACCTAAATGCATTTCGGGGAGAACCAGCTATCACGGAGTTTGATTGGCCTTTCACCCCTAACCACAGGTCATCCCCCAGGTTTTCAACCCTGGTGGGTTCGGTCCTCCACGAAGTCTTACCTCCGCTTCAACCTGCCCATGGCTAGATCACTCCGCTTCGGGTCTAGAGCGTGCAACTCAATCGCCCTATTCGGACTCGCTTTCGCTACGGCTTCCCCACACGGGTTAACCTCGCTACACACCGCTAACTCGCAGGCTCATTCTTCAAAAGGCACGCAGTCACGACCGTTATTCCGAAGAATAACGGCGACGCTCCCACGGCTTGTAGGCACACGGTTTCAGGTACTATTTCACTCCGCTCCCGCGGTACTTTTCACCATTCCCTCACGGTACTATCCGCTATCGGTCACCAGGGAATATTTAGGCTTAGCGGGTGGTCCCGCCAGATTCACACGGGATTTCTCGGGCCCCGTGCTACTTGGGAGATTCTTAAGCAAGCCGCTGATGTTTCGTCTACGGGGGTCTTACCCTCTACGCCGGACCTTTCGCATGTCCTTCGACTACATCAACGGTTTCTGACTCGCCGACCGGCCGGCAGACCGATCAAAAGAATTCCCACAACCCCGCATGCGCAACCCCTGCCGGGTATCACACGCATACGGTTTGGCCTCATCCGGTTTCGCTCGCCACTACTCCCGGAATCACGGTTGTTTTCTCTTCCTGCGGGTACTGAGATGTTTCACTTCCCCGCGTTCCCTCCACACTGCCTATGTGTTCAGCAGTGGGTGACAGCCCATGACGACTGCCGGGTTTCCCCATTCGGACACCCCCGGATCAAAGCTCAGTTGGCAGCTCCCCGGGGCCTATCGCGGCCTCTCACGTCCTTCATCGGTTCCTGGTGCCAAGGCATCCACCGTGCGCCCTTAAAAACTTGGCCTACAGATGCTCGCGTCCACTGTGTAGTTCTCAAGCAACGACCAGCCACCCATCACCCCACCAGACAAGCTGGCGAGTTCACTGGGGCCGGCATCACGAAGATAAAGCCTTACGGCCGTACCCTCAGATACCCAACAACGTGCCAAGCACGATCCCCCGTCAGTGAGTCACTTTCCACGCCGAAGCAGTACTTGTGATCCATCCAGGAAACCGTGCCAACTAATCAACGTTCCACCCTGAGCTGACCGTGCAGAACGTTTGTCTGCAATCGGTACTGTGCTCCTTAGAAAGGAGGTGATCCAGCCGCACCTTCCGGTACGGCTACCTTGTTACGACTTCGTCCCAATCGCCAGTCCCACCTTCGACAGCTCCCTCCCTTACGGGTTGGGCCACCGGCTTCGGGTGTTACCGACTTTCGTGACGTGACGGGCGGTGTGTACAAGGCCCGGGAACGTATTCACCGCAGCAATGCTGATCTGCGATTACTAGCAACTCCGACTTCATGGGGTCGAGTTGCAGACCCCAATCCGAACTGAGACCGGCTTTTTGAGATTCGCTCCACCTCACGGTATCGCAGCTCATTGTACCGGCCATTGTAGCACGTGTGCAGCCCAAGACATAAGGGGCATGATGACTTGACGTCGTCCCCACCTTCCTCCGAGTTGACCCCGGCGGTCTCCTGTGAGTCCCCATCACCCCGAAGGGCATGCTGGCAACACAGGACAAGGGTTGCGCTCGTTGCGGGACTTAACCCAACATCTCACGACACGAGCTGACGACAGCCATGCACCACCTGTATACCGACCACAAGGGGGGCACTATCTCTAATGCTTTCCGGTATATGTCAAGCCTTGGTAAGGTTCTTCGCGTTGCGTCGAATTAAGCCACATGCTCCGCTGCTTGTGCGGGCCCCCGTCAATTCCTTTGAGTTTTAGCCTTGCGGCCGTACTCCCCAGGCGGGGAACTTAATGCGTTAGCTGCGGCACCGACGACGTGGAATGTCGCCAACACCTAGTTCCCAACGTTTACGGCGTGGACTACCAGGGTATCTAATCCTGTTCGCTCCCCACGCTTTCGCTCCTCAGCGTCAGTAATGGCCCAGAGATCCGCCTTCGCCACCGGTGTTCCTCCTGATATCTGCGCATTTCACCGCTACACCAGGAATTCCGATCTCCCCTACCACACTCTAGCTAGCCCGTATCGAATGCAGACCCGAGGTTAAGCCTCGGGCTTTCACATCCGACGTGACAAGCCGCCTACGAGCTCTTTACGCCCAATAATTCCGGACAACGCTTGCGCCCTACGTATTACCGCGGCTGCTGGCACGTAGTTAGCCGGCGCTTCTTCTGCAGGTACCGTCACTTTCGCTTCTTCCCTGCTGAAAGAGGTTTACAACCCGAAGGCCGTCATCCCTCACGCGGCGTCGCTGCATCAGGCTTTCGCCCATTGTGCAATATTCCCCACTGCTGCCTCCCGTAGGAGTCTGGGCCGTGTCTCAGTCCCAGTGTGGCCGGTCGCCCTCTCAGGCCGGCTACCCGTCGTCGCCTTGGTGGGCCATTACCCCACCAACAAGCTGATAGGCCGCGGGCTCATCCTTCACCGCCGGAGCTTTTAACCCCCGCCCATGCAGGCAGGAGTGTTATCCGGTATTAGACCCCGTTTCCAGGGCTTGTCCCAGAGTGAAGGGCAGATTGCCCACGTGTTACTCACCCGTTCGCCACTAATCCACCCCGAAGGGCTTCATCGTTCGACTTGCATGTGTTAAGCACGCCGCCAGCGTTCGTCCTGAGCCAGGATCAAACTCTCCATGAATGTTTACCGGTTATCCGGTGCACACGCACTTAGAGCGGGACAGTCATGTCGGAATAAGACCGACCGTCCACTGCGTCCTCGCTGTGTAATTGCCTGCAAGTGTCAGGGCCGAAGCCGCGACCTCACAGGTCTTTTTCAAAGGAACCTCATCCACCGAAATGGACGGGGTATCAACTTTTTGGCGTTGATTTTTGGCACGCTGTTGAGTTCTCAAGGAACGGACGCTTCCTTTGTTCCTGTTTCCAGGCCCTCCGGGCGCTTCCTTCGTTTCCAACTCTACCAGATCATTTCCGCGCCCTGCTTCTCGAAAGTCGCAGTCGGTTTGGATTTGAATTCGGTGACCGTTGGGGGTCTGTGCCTTTCGGCGCTCCACCACATTAGCGCTTATCCCGTGTGGCTCATAATCGGCCGTTCGGAATCGAATTCGGACATGCCGAATAGGACCCCGCCAGGGGTAAGTCGTAGGTAGTGGGTTGGCCGCTCTGGGGGTCTGCTGATAGCAGTGCCCCGTTCAAGCGGCTCGGGCTACGTTAGGCGTCCGCCGGGGCCGAGTCAAGTTGAGCGGCGGCGTGGCGCGTGGGCTCGGTACGGGCTCACCGTCGGGTCGTGGGTGAGCCAGTAGCGGTACGGGTGGGCCGCGCCGGCGCCGCCCACCCCGGTGCGGGGGCCATGGCTCCGCAGATCCGGCGAGGTGGGGGTGCCCGCCAGTAGGGACAAGGGGGAATCCGGGCCCCCGCAGAGGTCCGTGCCGTCGAGGGAACGGTCCACAGCCAGGGCGGTGGCCAGGCGGGCCGGGCCTTTGGCCAGTTCTCGGTCGGTTCTGGCTGAAACTCGGCGTTTGCGGGCAAGATCCGCACCCACGGTGATCTCCCCGGCCCGGAGCAAGACGCCGCTCGCGTGGCCCGGCGGGCCGCAGACCAAGTTGAGGCTGAACCACATGCCGTAGATGAAGTAGACGTACGCGTGTCCGGGTGGACCGAACATCGACGCGTTGCGCGCCGTCCGGCCGCGGTAGGCGTGGGAGCCCGGGTCGGCTTCCCCCTCGTACGCCTCCACCTCCGTGATGCGCATTTCCATGGGGCCGTCCGGGGTGCGGCGGACCAGGGTGCGGCCGAGGAGGTCCGGGGCCACGGTGAGGACCGGGCGGTCGAAGAAGGACCGGGGCAGGGGCGTACGGTCGGGGCGCGCGCTCATCCAGTCGAGCGTAGTGGACTGCGCACTCCTGCAACCGGGGCCTAAGGTTCCGCGTTTGTAGAGGTATGCAGAGGTAGTGCCCGCGTGGTCGCGCGGGTCTTGTCGAGCAGAACATTTTCGAGCACGTCGTATAAGGGGAGTCAGAGCATGGGGTTCAGGAAGCTGTTCGCGAGCCTGGGTGCCGGTGGTGCTTCGGTCGACACCGTCATCACCGAGCCGAACGTCGTGCCGGGCGGGATCGTCCAGGGCGAGGTCCGGATCCAGGGCGGGTCCGTGGAGCAGCAGATCGAGGGGCTGTCCGTCGGGCTCCAGGCGCGGGTGGAGGTCGAGGGCAACGACCAGGAGTACAAGCAGGACGTGGTCTTCAGCAAGCAGCGTCTCGGCGGTGCCTTCCAGGTCCAGGCGGGCGCTCTGCACGTGGTTCCGTTCGGGCTGGAGATCCCCTGGGAGACGCCGATCACCCACTTCGGCGGGCGTCAGCTGCACGGGATGAACATCGGGGTCAGCACCGAGCTGGAGATCGCGCGCGCGGTGGACGCCGGCGACCTCGACGCGATCAACGTGCACCCGGTGCCGGCGCAGCAGGCGATCCTCGACGCCTTCACCCAGCTGGGCTTCTCCTTCCGCAGTGCGGACATGGAGCGCGGGCACATCCGGGGGACGCGGCAGACGCTGCCGTTCTACCAGGAGATCGAGTTCCTGCCGCCGTCGCAGTACCGGGGGCTGAACCAGGTCGAGCTGACCTTCGTCTCCGACGGGCGCGAGATGGACGTCGTCCTGGAGATGGACAAGAAGCCGGGTCTGTTCAGCGAGGGCAGCGACACCTTCCGGTGCTTCCAGGTGGGGCTGCAGTCCTACCAGGACACCGACTGGGCTGCCTACCTGAACCAGTGGATCTCGTCGGTGGGTTCGCAGCGCAACTGGCTCTGAGCGGATCTAGGCTCGGTGCCGGTACAGGTACAGGTACCGGTGCCGGCACCGGTACCTGTCAGCGTCGACTCAACCCAGCAGGAGGTTCCGCAGTGGCCGAGCAGAGCAGGGCGCCGCTCCCCCACGATTTCCATCCCCCGGTGCACGAATTCACCGTGAGCAGTGCGGACCTGGAGCCCGGGGCCGATCTGGGGCCCGACCAGGTGCTGTCCGGTGGGAACGTGTCGCCGCACCTGCGGTGGGAGGGGTTCCCGGAGGGGACGAAGAGCTTCGCCGTGACCTGCTTCGACCCGGACGCGCCGACGGGGAGCGGGTTCTGGCACTGGGTGCTCTTCGATCTGCCGGTCTCGGTCACCGAGCTGCCGGCGGGGGCGGGCTCGGCCACGTTCGAGGGGCTGCCCGCCGGAGCCGTGCACGTGCGCAACGACTACGGCACCCAGGACTTCGGCGGGGCGGCTCCCCCGGCCGGGGAGCGGCACCGTTACGTGTTCACCGTGTACGCGGTGGACAAGGAGAAGCTCGGTCCCGGCGCGGACGTTTCCCCGGCCGTCGTCGGGTTCAATCTGCGGTTCCACACGCTGGGGCGTGCGCAGCTCGTCGGTGAGTACGAGGCTCCCGCGGGCTGAGCGTTCCGCTCTTCGTTCTCCGAGCGTTTGCCCGGTCCTGGTCTAAAGAAGGCCAGGACCGGGCATTTTTATTGCGTTGTCCCGCGTGGCGCGCGCGACCAGAGTGGGTCGCGGGCCTCGCCGCCAGGGTGGTCGCGGGCCTGCACACGGGAGGTGGGCGAGATGCGGGACACGCTGGTGCTGAACGCGAGCTTCGAGCCGCTGTCGACGGTGACGATGAACCGGGCTGTGGTCCTGGTGCTCCAGGACAAGGCCGTGGTCGAACAGGCGCATCCCGAGTTCCGTGTGCGCGCGGCGACGATGGAGCTTCCGCTGCCGCGGGTGATCAGACTCTGCAGGTACGTGCGGGTGCCCTTCCGGAGACATGCTCCCTGGTCACGGAGGGGGGTGTTGATCCGGGACCAACACCGGTGCGCGTACTGCGGGAAGCGCGCGACGACCGTGGACCACGTGCTTCCGCGGGCGCAGGGGGGTGGGGACACCTGGCTGAACACGGTGGCCTCCTGCTCCGAGGACAACCACCGCAAGGCGGCGCGGACACCGGAGGAGGCGGGGATGCCGCTCCTGCGCAAGCCCTTCGTTCCCTCACCGGCGGACGCCATGCTGCTCGCGCTGGGGGTGGGCGGGCGGGAGGCGCTGCCGGAGTGGCTGGAGCGTTCCGCCTAGGTCGCGGACTCACCGCGAGGCCAGCACGTAGGGCAAGCTCGTCCTGTCGGGTAGCCGGATGCGCTGGGCGACGTAGTTCTTCTACGTCGCTCAGCGGATCAGCAGCTGGACGATCGCGATGATCCCGACGGTCACGATGACGGCGCGCAGCACGGTGGGTGGCAGGCGGCGGCCGACCTTGGCGCCGATCTGGCCGCCGATGGTGGAGCCGACGGCGATGAGCAGGACGGCCGTCCAGTCGAACTCGGCGACGAAGAGGAAGAAGGCGGCCGCGATGCCGTTGACTATCGCCGCGACCACGTTCTTCACCGCGTTGATCCGCTGGAGGTCCTCGCGGAGCAGCAGGCCCATGAGGCCGAGGTAGAGCACGCCCTGGGCGGCGCCGAAGTAGCCCCCGTACACGCTGGAGAGCAGCATGCCCGACAACAGGAGCGGGCCGCCGTCGGGGTGGCCGGTGTCTCCTCCCGCGGCCTCCTGGCGTCGGCGCAGGACCGCGGCGAGCCGGGGCTGGAAGACGACGAGGACGAGGGCCAGGCCGATCAGGACGGGCACGATCGTGTCGAAGGAGTCCGACGGCAGGGTGAGGAGCAGGACCGCGCCGGCGAGTCCGCCGACCAGGGAGACGGCGCCGAGCCGGATGATGCGGGCGCGCTGGCCCTGGAGCTCCTTGCGGTAGCCGATGGCTCCGCTGATGGAACCGGGCACGAGGCCGAGGGTGTTGGAGACGTTGGCCGTGACCGGCGGCAGCCCCGTGGCCAGCAGCACCGGGAAGGTGATCAGGGTGCCGGACCCGACGATGGTGTTGATGGTGCCGGCGCCGATCCCGGCGGCGAAGACCGCCAGGGATTCCCAGAGAGACATCGAGAAGGCAGACAAAGCCGTCCCCTTTGCGTGAGTGAGTCGCCTCCCCGCCATGAAGGTCGAGGGGCCTCACTGATCATGCAGCAGGGGACGGGCCGTTCAGCCCGTTTCTGTCCGTTCGGTTCGATCAGTTCGTTCAGTCGATGGGGGGCTGTTCGCGGCGTTCCGCGGCGTCCTTGTCGCGGGCGGCGGGGATGCCGCCGCCGCTGCCCACGTCCTTGCCGGCGTTCTGCGGGTTGAAGCCGGAGGCGGCGCCCATCGGGCCGAAGTTGCCCATCGCTCCGGAGAGGCCCTTGAGGGCGTCGCCGATCTCGCTCGGGACGATCCAGAGCTTGTTGGCGTCGCCTTCGGCGAGCTTCGGGAGCATCTGGAGGTACTGGTAGGCGAGGAGCTTCTGGTCGGCGTCGCCGGCGTGGATGGACTCGAAGACCGTACGGATGGCCTGCGCCTCGCCCTCGGCGCGCAGGGCCGCGGCCTTGGCGTCACCTTCGGCGCGCAGGATGGAGGACTGCTTCTCGCCTTCGGCGCGCAGGATCTCGGACTGGCGGACACCTTCGGCCTGGAGGATCGCGGCGCGCTTGTCGCGGTCGGCACGCATCTGCTTCTCCATCGAGTCCTGGATGGAGGTCGGCGGCTCGATGGCCTTGAGCTCGACGCGGTTGACGCGGATGCCCCACTTGCCGGTGGCCTCGTCGAGGACCCCGCGCAGGGCCGCGTTGATCTCCTCGCGGGAGGTCAGGGTCCGCTCCAGGTCCATGCCGCCGATGATGTTGCGGAGCGTGGTGACGGTGAGCTGCTCGATGGCCTGGATGTAGCTGGCCACCTCGTACGTCGCGGCGCGGGCGTCGGTCACCTGGTAGTAGATGACCGTGTCGATGTTGACGACGAGGTTGTCCTGGGTGATGACGGGCTGCGGCGGGAAGGGGACGACCTGCTCGCGGAGGTCGATCCGGTTGCGGATCGAGTCGATGAACGGGACGACGATGTTGAGGCCCGCGTTGAGGGTGCGGGTGTAGCGGCCGAATCGCTCGACGATGGCGGCGCTGGCCTGCGGGATCACCTGGATCGTCTTGACCAGTGCGATGAAGACCAGAACCACCAGAATGATCAGAACGATGATGATCGGTTGCATGCGGTTCCCCGTGCCCTTCCGGCTGTCTGTGCTGCCCCGTTCAGCGGAGTCTCGCAGACCCCGGGGCCGCGGGTCGGCTGCTTGCCCACATGTGGCTCGCACACAGGTGAGTTGTTTAACGGCTGGTCCGTCACATGACGACGGCGGTCGCCCCGTCGATCTCCACCACGTCGACGGACTGGCCCGGTTCGAAGGTGATGTCCGCGTCCAGGGAGCGCGCCGACCAGATCTCGCCGGCGAGCTTGATCCTGCCCCCGCCGCCCGCGTCCACGCGTTCCAGGACCACGGCGCTGCGGCCCCTCAACGCGTCGATTCCGCTGCGGTGTTGGGGTTTCTGGTTGCGGTGCCGGTTGGCGATCGGGCGGACGACGGCGATGAGCGCGACCGACACGATCACGAAGACCAGGACTTGGGCGACCACTCCCCCGCCGAGGGCCGCCGTCACGGCGGCCGCCACCGCTCCGGCGGCGAACATGCCGAACTCGGGCATCGCGGTCAGGACCAGGGGGATGCCCAGTCCGACCGCGCCGATGAGCCACCACACCCACGCGTCGATGTCCACGTGGTCATGGTAGGTCGGGTGGGCGCGGTCCGGACAGGGTGCGGGGGGCCCGGAGCGCGGCCTACCGCAGGGGCAGGCCCTGGGCGGTCCAGCGGTCGCTCTCGTTGCGCTCGACGACGAGCGGCAGGCCGAAGCAGAGGGAGAGGTTGCGGGAGGTCAGTTCGAGCTCGATGGGGCCGGCCGCGACCACCTTGCCCTGACGGATCATCAGGACGTGGGTGAAGCCGGGTGCGATCTCCTCGACGTGGTGCGTGACCATGATCATCGACGGGGCGAGCGGATCGCGGGCGAGGCGGCCGAGGCGGCGTACGAGGTCCTCGCGGCCGCCGAGGTCGAGACCCGCGGCGGGCTCGTCGAGCAGCAGCAGCTCGGGGTCGGTCATCAGCGCGCGGGCGATCAGGGTGCGCTTGCGCTCGCCCTCGGAGAGCGTGCCGAACTTCCGGTCGAGGTAGGGCGTCATGCCGAGGCGGTCGAGGAAGGCGCGGGCGCGCTGCTCGTCGATCTCCTCGTACTCCTCCTGCCAGGTGGCCGTCATCCCGTACGCGGCGGTGAGGACGGTCTCCAGGACGCTCTGGCGCCTGGGCAGCTTGTCGGCCATCGCGATGCCGGCCATGCCGATGCGGGGCCGCAGCTCGAAGACGTCCACCTTGCCGAGGGTGCTGCCGAGGATGGTGGCGGAGCCCTTGGTGGGGAAGAGGTAGCTGGAGGCGAGGTTCAGCAGCGTGGTCTTGCCGGCGCCGTTGGGGCCGAGGATCACCCAGCGCTCCCCCTCCTTGACCGACCAGGAGACCTGGTCCACCAGAGCCCGGCCCTCGCGGACCACGGATACGTCCACCAGCTCCAGAACATCGCTCATGAGCGTGTTGTCTCCCCTTGCAGTCTTGGTTCGTCTGTGCGCCGCCCCGTCCGTGGGCGCAGCCCCAGGGGAAAACCTACGCCACTCGGAGAGGGCTCCGGGCGCGGGCCCGGGTCCGGGGGGCCGTCCGTAAAGTAGGGGGATGCTTTTCGAACCGCGTTCCGGGCGGCTGGCCGCCTGGGGGAACGCTCTGCTGGCCGGTCTCGTCTCGCCCGACGAGGCCGTGTTGTCGATCGTGGGCGAGGACTCCGTGCACCGGGTGGAGGGACTGCCCGGGGAATCCGGCCCGGTGGGGCTCACCCTGGCGCTGGGCCGGCTGCGGGTGCTGGGGGTGACCGGGCTGCGGATCGCGCTCCCGGCGCCGGGGCATCCGCTGGGGCTGAGCGGGCCGGCGGAGTTCAACGCGAGGGCGCTGGACGCCGAGGAGGCGGTCGTCGCGGTGGGCGCGGCGGTCGGGCTGGTGCCGGAGGTGCACGAGGCCGGGCCCGCGGGTGATGTGCACGTGTCGGTGACCTGGCACTGCCTGCCGGTACGGGAGGCCCCGCCGGCGGACGTGCCGTCGCTGAGTGAGGCGGAGCGGGAACTGGCGGAGGCGCTGATCGAGGCCACGGTGGTGCTGACCCGGCTGGACGTGGCGGGATCCGGGCCGGTCGCGGAGGCGGCGCTGTCCGCGTACCGGGCGCGGACGGAGGCCGGGCGGGACGCGCTGGCGCCGGGGTATCCGGCGCGGGCGGTACGGGTCCTGTCGCTGGCGCAGCGGGTGGACCTGATGGTGTCGCTGGCGACCGAGCGGGGGCACGGGGCGGCGGTGGCCGCGTCGGAGATGGCCGCGCGGGCGGAGGCTTTGCGGCCGGTGGAGCGGGTCGCTCGGCGGGCGCTGGTCGCGGCGTACAACTCGGCCGTTGAGGAGCGGTACCGCTAGCCGCGGGGTGCGGGGACCCGTGCGGCGCCGCCCCGCGAGCGTCCCCGGCTGCGCCGGGCTTTCCGGGGCGCCGCCCCGGACCCCTCAAACGCCGGCGAGGCTGGATTTGGACGGCTGCGCCACCGGGCCGACGCTGCGCGGGCAAGCGTGCCCGGCTCATCGAGGGTGCGGGACCGACAGCCCCTGCGGGGCGGAGCCCGCGGAGGAGTGCCCGTGCCGCGCCGGAGAACGGCTCGGCCCCGCTTCCCAGGGAGAGGGGGGAAGCGGGGCCGAAGTGCTTGGCCGCTGCGGCGGCCCGACTGCGCCGCCGGTCGGAGGCCGGCGCAGCGGGGCGAAGCCTGCGGAGCAGTGCGAGCGCCGCCTTGAGAAGGCTTGGGTGGGGCTAGTTGTTCACGCCCGTGTTGCCCCAGGCGCCGTTCAGCAGGCCGATCACGTTGACCGAGTTGCCCACCACGTTCGCGGGGATGTGGACGGGGAGCTGGAGCTGGTTCCCCGCGGCCACGCCGGGCGAGTTCAGGGCCTCGCCCTCCGCCGACGCACCACCGTGCGCCGACGAGACACCCGCGCCGGCGGCGAGGAGGCCGCCCGCGATCATGGTGACGGCAGTGGCCTTCTTGAAGTTCTTCACGTTCTCGTCCTCCAGTACGTCTGCCGCGGCCAGCCGCCGCGGCACGTCATGAAGAACGCTCATCCGACGAACGGGATGCGCCATGTGGGCTACATGCACCCGACCGTGTGAATCACTGCCCGTATCCGTCACTGCGCGATGCCGTGTCTGACCGCCCACAGCGCCGCCTGCGTGCGGTCGGCGACGTCCAGCTTCATCAGGATGTTCGAGACGTGCGTTTTGACCGTCTTTTCAGAGAGGACCAGCGCGCGGGCGATCTCCCGGTTCGAACGCCCGTCCGCTATGTGGTGCAGCACCTCGCGCTCGCGGTCCGTCAGGTTGCCGCCGCGGCCGGATGACGGGGCGGGGCCCTCCTCAGTGAGCAGGGCTCCGGCGACCTCGGGCTGGAGGAGGACGTGGCCCGCGTGCACCGAGCGGATGGCGGCGGCGAGGGCGTCGGGGTCGATGTCCTTGTACACGTAGCCGGCCGCGCCCGCGCGCAGGGCGGGGACCACCGTGCGCTGCTCGGTGAAGCTCGTGACGATCAGCACGCGCGCGGGGTTCGCGAGCGTGCGCAGCCTGCGCAGTGCCTCGATGCCGTCGGTGCCCGGCATCTTGATGTCCATCAGGATGACGTCGGGGCGCAGTTCCTCGGCGCGGTCGATGCCCTCCTCGCCGTCGGAGGCCTCGCCGACCACCTCGATGTCGTCCTGGACCTCCAGGAAGGTGCGCAGACCCCGCCGGACCACCTGGTGGTCGTCCACGAGCAAGACCCTGACGCGGCCGCTACGGCCCGGCGTGTCAGCCACCGGGTACCTCCAGTTCGATCGTGGTGCCCGTGCCGGTGCCGGGCTCGGAGCGCACGGTCAGCCGGCCGCCGACGCCGGCGGCGCGGTCCCGCATGGAGACCAGGCCGAGGTGCCGGCCGGCCCGGCGGACGGTGGGAGGGGAGAAGCCGGTTCCGTCGTCGGTCACCCGGAGAAGGGCTCCCCCGGTCTCCCGGCGGGTCAGGGTGACCTCGATCCGGTCGCCCGCCGAGTGGCGCAGGGCGTTGTGCAGGGCCTCCTGGGCCACGCGCAGGACCGCCTCCTCCTGGGCCGCGGGCAGGGCCCGTACGCCGTCGCAGGTGAAGGTGACGTGCGCGGCGTGGGCCCGGTCCAGGACACGGACCTGGTTGCGCAGGGTGGCGACCAGGCCGTCCTCGTCCAGGGCGGCGGGGCGGAGTTCGGTGACGGCCGCGCGCAGTTCGTCGGCGGCCTCGGCCGCGAGGACGGCGACCTGCTGGAGCTCATCCTTGGCGCGGGCCGGGTCCCGGTCGACCAGGGCGGCGGCGGCCTGCGCGGTCAGGCGGAGCGAGAAGAGCTTCTGGCTGACCGCGTCGTGCAGCTCGTGGGCCAGGCGGGAGCGCTCCTCGGCGATGGTCAGCTCGCGGCTGCGCTCGTAGAGGCGGGCGTTGGTGAGGGCGATCGCCGCGTGCTGGGCGAGGAGGGAGAGGAGCTCCTCGTCCTCGTCGGTGAAGCCCTGCTTGTCACCCGGGACGCTCCGCTTGTTCGCGAGGAAGAGGGCGCCGAGGGTCTCCTCTCCGTCCCGGATGGGCAGCCCGAGGAAGTCGGACATGTCGGGGTGGGCGGCGGGCCAGCCCTCGAAGCGGGGGTCCTCGCGTACGTCGGCCAGCCGCTCGGGGCCGTCCTGGTGGAGCATCGCGGCGAGGATGCCGTGCTGGCGGGGCAGCGGGCCGATCGCCCGCCACTGCTCCTCGCTGATGCCGTCCACGACGAACCGGGCGAAGCCGCCGTGATCGTCCGGGACGCCCAGGGCCGCGTACTCGGCGTCGAGCAGCTCGCGGGCCGAGACGACGATCGTGCGCAGCACGTCGCGGACCTCCAGCCGGCGGCTCATGGCGAGCAGGGCGGTGCTCACAGCGGCCAGGCCGCCGCCGCGGGGGCTTCGGGGTCCGGTGGGCATGGCCTCACGGTACTCGCGGCGGCGGGGCAGGCGGATCGGGCCGGGGGCGTAGGCCTCGCGCAGGTGCGGCGTAGGTCTCGGGCCGGGGGCTGGAGGGTGCTCGGGGGGTACGGAAGAAAGGACTGTATATAAGGGACATTCCGCCGGGTCTTGCGGCCCGGGCTCCCGCCGCGCAGGGGAGGGCGTACCGCGCGGGTACCGCTCGGCCGTAGCGAAGCTGTGCCTTTGGCATGACTACGGGGACGTTCTCCTGCTACTCAAGGATGAGAACGGTCACTGAGTGGATTGCTGCCGCAACGGTTGGTGAGATTGATACCTGGCCGATGTGAGCCCGCACATAGGACGCACATCACTTACGAAGCTCCCTAGTGGACGGATAAGGGCGCTGTTAACGCTGGCTCGCGGGCGCTGAGCCCCGAATTTCGGGCTCGGCCCCGGCCCCTGATCCACTAAGCGGGATCGTACGTCACACCTTTGCCACAGGATTTTGCCACCGCTAAGAATTGCTCTCGCCGCACAGCGCCGCGGATCCCGGATCCGGCAGGCGCTTTCCTGCGGCCCCCGCTATTCGAAGAGGTTGCTACGCATGTCCGAGACCAACACTCCCGGCCACAGTCGTCGTCTGACGAAGGCCTACAAGCTTTCCGTCGCCGGTGTAGCCACCCTGGGCGCTGCCGCCCTCGCCTTCTCCCTCGTCCCGGCCGGTGCCGGCGAGACGCAGACGGCCGTCGCCACGGCGCCCGTCGCCTGGTCGAAGGTCGTCGACGGCGCGCAGACGCAGGCCGTGCAGCAGCACCTCACCGTTCAGCAGGTCGTCGCGGACCAGCAGGCCAAGGTCGCGAAGGACGCCAAGGTCGCGAAGGACGCCAAGGACGCGGCCGCCAAGGCCAAGGCCGCGGCGGACGCGAAGAAGGACCGCGAGCAGAAGGCGGCCGCCAGCCGTTCCGCGAACCGCGTGCCGGTCTTCGCGAACAACCTGGACGGCTGGATCAAGGAAGCCCTCTTCATCATGAAGAGGGAGGGCATTCCGGGCACGTACGCCGGGATCCACAAGAACATCATGCGCGAGTCCAGCGGCAACCCGATGGCGATCAACAACTGGGACATCAACGCCCAGAACGGCATCCCCAGCAAGGGCCTGCTCCAGGTCATCGCCCCGACCTTCAAGGCGTACCACGTCAAGGGCACCAAGTTCGACCAGTACGACCCGGTCGCCAACATCGTCGCGGCCTGCAACTACGCGGCCGACCGGTACGGCTCCATGGACAACGTCAACAGCGCCTACTAGGCCTCTGGCGTCCTCCCAGTCCCCCCATGCGCCTCAGGGCGGCCCCGGTGTTCCGGAGCCGCCCTGAGGCGTTCGTGCGTGGTCCGCGGGCGTACGCGGCCCTGGTGCTTGCTCGCCCGCTACTTGCCCGCGCGCATGACCTCGGGCTCGTGGCGGCGCAGCAGGCGCTGCACGGCGAAGCCGCACGCGACGCCGAGGAGCAGCAGGATCGTGATGTTCAGGCTCCACTGGCCGGCCGTGGCGTCCCAGAGCGGGTCGGTGTTGGTCGGGTTCTCCGCGTCCCACGGCGGCATGAGCACGCCGAGGTTCAGCGTGGTGCCGGCGGCGGCGATCGCCCAGCGGGACGGCATCAGCCAGGCGAACTGCTCCAGGCCCGGAGAGTCGTAGACCTGGAAGAGGATGCCGGTGAAGACGACCTGGACGATCGCGAACATGACGAGCAGCGGCATGGTCTTCTCGGCGGTCTTCACCAGCGAGGAGATCACCAGGCCGAACATCATGGAGGTGAAGCCGAGCGCGATGACCGACAGGCAGATCTCCACGGCCGGCGGCATCAGCAGGCCCTCGGCGGGCAGGTCGCGCGGGTAGAAGCCGATCGCGCAGATGATCACGCCCTGAATGGCCGTGATGAACCCGAGGACGATCACCTTCGACGCGAGGTACGCCGACCGGGACAGGCCGGTCGCGCGCTCGCGCTCGTAGATCACGCGTTCCTTGATCAGCTCGCGGACCGAGTTCGCCGCGCCGGAGAAGCACATGCCGACCGCGAGGATCAGCATGATCGTGCCGGCGTCGCCGTTGAAGCGGGACGGCGCCACGGGCGGCGCGAGTCCGAACTTCGCGGGGATGACGACGGAGACCACGCCGAGGACCGCCGGGAGGATCAGCATCAGCCCGATGAAGCCCTTGTCGGACGCGATGACCGACATGTAGCGGCGCATCAGCGTCCAGAGCTGGGAGCCCCAGCCCTGCGGCTTCGGCGGCCGGGTCTGCTGCACGGCGGGCTGCACCGACTGCGGGGCGACCGCGTCGATGTCGGCGGCGTAGAGCTGGTAGTGCTGCGAGCCCTTCCAGCGGCCGGCCCAGTCGTAGTCGCGGTAGCTCTCGAAGGCGGAGAACACGTCGGCCCAGGTGGTGTAGCCGAAGAAGTTCAGCGCCTCGTCCGGCGGGCCGAAGTACGCGACCGAGCCGCCCGGGGCCATGACCAGCAGCTTGTCGCAGATGGCCAGCTCGGCGACCGAGTGCGTGACGACGAGGACCGTGCGGCCGTCGTCGGCGAGGCCGCGCAGCAGCTGCATGACATCGCGGTCCATCCCCGGGTCGAGGCCCGAGGTGGGCTCGTCCAGGAAGATCAGCGAGGGCTTGGTCAGCAGCTCCAGGGCCACGGACACGCGCTTGCGCTGACCGCCCGAGAGCGCGGTGATCTTCTTGTCCTTGTGGATGTCGAGCTTGAGCTCGCGCAGCACCTCGTCGATGCGGGCGGCGCGCTCGGACTCCGCGGTGTCGCCCGGGAAGCGGAGCTTGGCCGCGTACTTCAGAGCCGTGCGGACCCGCAGCTCCTTGTGCAGGATGTCGTCCTGCGGGACCAGGCCGATGCGCTGGCGGAGCTCCGCGAACTGCTTGTACAGGTTGCGGTTGTCGTAGAGGACATCGCCCTCGTTGGCCGGGCGGTAGCCGGTCAGCGCCTTGAGGAGCGTCGACTTGCCGGAGCCGGAGGGGCCGATGACACCGATCAGCGACTTCTCCGGGACACCGAAGGTGACGTCCTTGAGGATCTGCTTGCCGCCGTCGACCGTGACCGTGAGGTGGCGGGCCGAGAAGGACACGTCACCGGTGTCGACGAACTCTTCGAGGCGGTCGCCGACGATCCGGAAGGTCGAGTGGCCGACGCCGACGATGTCGTTCGGGCCGAGCAGCGCGGTGCCCGACTTCGCCAGCGGCTGGCCGTTGACGTAGGTGCCGTTGTGGCTGCCGAGGTCGCGGATCTCGAAGCGGCCGCCCGGCATCGAGTGGAATTCCGCGTGATGGCGGGAGACCTGGAGGTCGGAGACCACCAGCTCGTTCTCCAGCGCACGGCCGATGCGCATGACGTGGCCCAGCGCGAGCTGGTGGAACGTCGTCGGGCTGCGGTGGTCGCCGTAGCCCGGGGTACCGCCGCCGCCCGGCTGCTGCTGGTGCTGCTGCAGCTGGTGCTGCTGCTGCTGCTGCGGGAAAGGCTGCGCCTGGTGCGGCTGCTGGGCCTGCTGCTGCGGGAACGGCGGGGCCTGCTGGACCTGCTGTTCCCAGGGCTGCTGCGGTGCCTGCGGCTGAGGCTGTGCCTGCGGCTGCTGCGCGTACGCCTGTGCGGGCGCCTGCTGCGCCACGGCCGGCTGCGGCGCCGGGGCGGCCGCGGCCGCGCCGGCGACGGGATTCAGCCGCGGCCCGTCGGTGGCGTTGCCCAGGTGCACCGGCGTACCGGGTACGAGCTCGGCCTGCTGGACCCTCGCCCCGCGCACGTAGGTGCCGTTGGTGCTGCCGTGGTCCTCGATTCCCCAACCTCGCCCGTTCCAGGCGATGGTGGCGTGCCGCCACGACACCCGGGCGTCATCGATCACCACGTCTCCCTGGGGGTCGCGCCCCAGCGAGTACGACCTGGACGGATCGAGCGTCCAGGTCCTTCCATTCAATTCCAGTACGAGTTCCGGCACTCCAGCCCCACTTAAGTCCCCCGAGAATCCCCCATGACGTCAGGGAGTCTAGGGATGGCGAACATCCGGGGGAACTATTTCAGGCGCAGGGCCACAAGGGGAATCCGGGCCACTCGGCGGCGTCCGGGAGGGGCCCGCCGAGGGGGTCGAAAGGGGACTGGAAGGTGCGTTTCGGGACGCTCCGGCATCCCTCCGGCTGGGCCGGGGCGTCGCTTCGTCCCGTCGGGCGGGCGTGCACCCCGCCCTCGCCCCCCGTTCCGCGCGCGGCCTCCGGCCGTCCGGCGCACCCCGTCGCCGGATCTCCACGCGCCCGCTCCATGGCCCGCCCATGGCCACCGCACGACCTCCACACGTCCGCCGCATGGCCCCCGCACGTCCGTACGGAGCGAAACGGTTCCGCCAGGTGGGACGGGGCTCCGTGCGCGCAGGCCGGGGAGATACGGTGAAGGCACCATGAGCGCTTCGCAGACCTCCGACGTCCCCACCCTCCTCGTCAAGATCTTCGGCAAGGACCGTCCCGGGATCACCGCCGGGCTGTTCGACACCCTCGCGGCCTACTCCGTCGACGTCGTCGACATCGAGCAGGTCGTCACCCGAGGCCGCATCGTCCTGTGCGCCCTCGTCACCCACCCGACCGCCGGCACCGAGGGCGAGCTGCGGGCCACCGTCCACAGCTGGGCCGAGTCCCTCAAGCTGCAGGCCGAGATCCTCTCCGGCACCGGTGACAACCGGCCGCGCGGCAGTGGCCGTTCGCACGTCACCGTGCTCGGGCATCCGCTCACCGCCGAGTCCACGGCTGCCATCGCCGCGCGGATCACCGCGACCGGCGGCAACATCGACCGCATCTTCCGGCTGGCGAAGTATCCGGTGACGGCCGTGGAGTTCGCCGTCTCCGGCACCCCGACCGAGCCCCTGCGCACCGCGCTGGCCACCGCCGCCGCCCAGATCGGCGTCGACGTGGCCGTGGTCTCGGCCGGGCTGCACCGGCGGGCCCAGCGCCTCGTCGTCATGGACGTGGACTCGACCCTGATCCAGGACGAGGTCATCGAGCTCTTCGCCGCGCACGCCGGCTGTGAGGCCGAGGTCGCCGAGGTGACCGAGCGGGCCATGCGCGGGGAACTGGACTTCGAGCAGTCGCTGCACGCCCGGGTCGCGCTGCTGGCCGGGCTGGACGCCTCCGTGGTGGACAAGGTCCGCTCCGAGGTGCGCCTCACCCCGGGCGCCCGGACCCTGATCCGCACCCTCAAGCGGCTCGGGTACCAGGTGGGCGTGGTCTCCGGCGGGTTCACGCAGGTGACGGACGATCTGCGGGAGCGGCTCGGGCTGGACTTCGCCTCCGCCAACACCCTGGAGATCGTCGACGGCAAGCTGACGGGCAAGGTCACCGGCGAGATCGTGGACCGGGCGGGCAAGGCCCGGCTGCTGCGCCGCTTCGCCGCGGAGGCCGGCGTACCGCTGGCCCAGACCGTGGCCATCGGTGACGGCGCCAACGACCTGGACATGCTGAACGCGGCCGGGCTGGGCGTGGCCTTCTGCGCCAAGCCGGTCGTCCGCCAGGCCGCGCACACCGCCGTGAACGTGCCCTTCCTGGACGCCGTGCTGTACCTGCTCGGAATCACCCGCGAAGAGGTCGAGGCCGCCGACCTGGCCTGACGGACCCGTCTGCACCACGACGCCCCTACGACGACGGAGCGGGCCCCGGCACGATGGAAGTGTCGGGGCCCGCTCCGTCGGCGTAGTCGTCGGGGTGTGCGCGTCAGCTGTGCGGGGTCCAGAAGTCCAGCAGGCTGCCCACGCCGTGCTCCACGGACTTCCACGGGCCGGTGAAGGAGACGACGGCGATCCCGGAGGTCGGGAAGCCGCTGCGGTTCATCCGGGTGAGCACGTCGCCCTGCGCGCTGCCCGCGAGGGCGTCGGCCAGGGCGTGCATGCCGGGGTTGTGGCCGATGACCAGGAGGTTCTTCACTTCGTCGGAGGTCTCGTTGACCAGGGCGATGAGCTCGCCCAGCGAGGCCTCGTAGAGCCGTTCCTCGTACGTGGTCTTCGGCCGGTGCGGCAGCTCCTGGACGGCCAGCTTCCAGGTCTCCCTGGTCCGGGCCGCGCTGGAGCAGAGGGCCAGGTCGAAGGTGATGCCGGTCTGGGCCAGTTTCTGGCCCGCGGCCGGGGCGTCGTGCCGGCCGCGCTCCGCCAGGGGGCGGTCGTGGTCCGTGCCGTCCGACCATTCGGCCTTGGCGTGCCGGAGGAGGACGATCCTGCGGGGTGTGTCGGCGCTCATGGCTCCCAGCTTCGCATGAATCGAGCCACGGGGCGCAGGCTGTTGGGGCCGTCATCACCCCCAGGTGTGGGGGTGTGGGGCGCGCCCGGGCGCACGGCGGCGCGGGTGGGCTCCTGGTGGCTGGCGCTTCGTCAGCCGACGGCGCTCAGCAGCCGTTCGGTGACGTGGACGAGGGTGGAGCCGTCGCCCGAGGCGGCGTGGGCCTGGCCGGATCCGGCGAGGAGTATGAGCAGGAGACCGAAGGCGAGGGCGGGCAGGGCGAGCGCCCACCACGGCAGCCGGGCGTCGGCCCCGGCGGCGCGGGGAGCGGACGGGCGGCCGGGGGCCAGGTGTGTGGGGGCCGACATGGCCGCCTCCGTGGGGTGGTCGGACGGGCTCGCTCTTGCTCTTCGAATCTAAGGATTCGAGCAGGCGGTTCCCATCCGGGACGCACCCCAGATGTCCCTGAGCCTGACCCCCTAGGGGGTGGGGGGTTAACCCCACCCCTTACGGCGAGGCGAGGGTCGCGACGACGGCGATGACCACGGTCACCAGCAGCATCGCGCCCAGCACGAGGCCGAGCTTCCGGTGGCCGTTCTGGGGGTTCGGTTCAAGTACGGGCGACATGCCGATCAGTCTCGCATGCCGCATTCGTCCTCGATCGTGCGGTCCCGGCCCGCCAGCACGCCGAGCACGATCTGCGGAACGAGCAGAGCGGCCATCAGAGCGAGGGGCAGGTCCCAGCCGCCGCTGTGCTGATAGAGGACCCCGACGACGAGCGGTCCGGGGATGGAGATGAGGTACCCGGTGCTCTGGGCGAAGGCGGAGAGCTTGACCACGCCCGCCGGGGACTTGGCGCGCAGTCCGATCAACGTGATGACGAGCGGGAAGGCGCAGTTGGAGACGCCGAGCATCAGGACCCAGACCCAGGCCCCGGCGGCGGGGGCGAAGGAGAGGCCGAGGTAGCCGGCGAGGCCGAAGAGGCCGAGGACCACCGCGATGGGGCCCTGGTTCTTCATCCGGCCCGCCAGGCCGGGGATGATGAAGGCGAGCGGGACGCCCATGACCATGGTGACGGCGAGCAGGACCCCCGCGGTGGAGGCGGAGACCCCGGCGTCGCGGAAGATCTGCGGGAGCCAGCCCATGGTGATGTACGCGCCCGTGGCCTGGAGTCCGAAGTAGCAGGCGAGGGCCCACGCGGTGCGGCTGCGCACGACGCTGGGCCCTGCGTCGGGGGTGGTGGCCGGTGCCGCCCCGGCCGCGGCCGCGGCCCTCTCCTTGCGGGCCGCCGCCGCGATGGCCAGCCAGGGCAGCACGGCCGCCACGGCGAGGAAGGCCCAGATCAGCAGGCCGGTGCGCCAGCTGCCCCCGAGGGCCCGGGTCATCGGGACCGTCGCCGCCGCGGCCAGTGAGGTGCCCGCGGCCAGGGCCATGGAGTAGAGCCCCGTCATCGTGCCGACCCGGTCGGGGAACCAGCGCTTGACGATCACCGGCAGCAGCACGTTGGTCAGGGCTATGCCCGCCAGGGTCAGGGCGCTGGCCGCGAGGAACCCGGCGGCGTTGGTGGCGAAGGGCCGGATCACCAGGCCCGCGGCAACGGCGGCCATGCCGGCGCAGACGACCGCGGCCGGGCCGAAGCGGCGGGAGAGCCGGGGCGCGGTGACGCCGAAGACGGCGAAGCAGAGGGCGGGTACGGAGGTGATGAGTCCGGCGACGGTCCCGCTCATGCCGAGGCCCTCGCGGGTCTCCTCGAACAGGGCGCCGAGGCTGGTGATGGCGGGCCGCAGGTTGAGGGCGGCCAGCACGATGCCGACGAGGAGCACGGGTCCGAGCCACGCCGGCTGCGGGGTGGCGGCGGGGGCGGGAAGGGGTTGCGGGGATGCCGTGCTCGCGGCCCGGGGCCGGTTCAGGATCTGGACTTCGTCGTCGGACATTCCAGCATCATAGAATCATGGGATGATTGGTTGTCCACCCCGCAGCCGTATCGTTCGCGTCACCCCCATCGCGCCCGCCCCGAGAGGAACCCCGACCGCATGCCGCTGACCTCGCCCCGGCGATCCGCGCTCGTCGACCAGGTGATCGCCCAGCTCAGGAACCAGATCACCACCGGCGAATGGCCCGTGGGCGCCCGCATCCCCACCGAGCCGGAGCTCGTGGAGCTGATGGGCGTCGCCCGCAACACCGTGCGGGAGGCCGTCCGGGCCCTCGCGCACAACGGCCTCCTCGACATCCGCCAGGGCTCGGGGACCTACGTCATCGCCACCAGCGAGCTGGCCGGGGTCATGCACCGCCGCTTCGCCGGCGCCGACCCGCGGCACATCGCGGAGCTGCGCTCGACGCTGGAGTCCTCGGCTGCCCGCCTCGCGGCGGAGCGGCGCACGGCGCGGGACCTCGTACAGCTGGACGCGCTGCTGGCGCGGCGCGAGGAGGCGTGGTCGGCCGGGGACGCGGAGCCGTTCGTCGCGGCGGACGTGGCCCTGCACATGGCGGTGGTGGCGGCCTCGCACAACGACGTGCTCATCGAGCTGTACGCGGACCTCGGCGATCTGGTGGCCGACTGGCTGCGCACCGACGTGGGCACGGAGCTCGATCCCGCCTCACACCTGGACCACGCCCGGCTGATCGAGGCGATCCGGCGCGGGGACGGGGACGCGGCGGCCTCGGAGGCGGCCGGCTATCCGTTCGTCTGCCTGGCCGAGGAAGGGCGCTCCGCGGGGTTCACTGCCGCTGGTGGCTGACCCAGGCGGAGCGGACTTCCTTCCAGCAGCGGCCGGAGAGCTCCACCCGGCCGGCCGGGCCGACGGCCACGGCGGCGCCGTCCCCGTCCACGTCCCACCAGCGGTCGCACTCCACGTGCAGGCGGACCAGGTCGGTCTGCGGGTAGCTGTTGTGGCAGAAGGCCACCACCTGCGAGCCGTTGATCTCGGTGTCGCAGTCGGCCCCGAAGAGCTCCCGGGCGGCGGGCCGCGCGGGCTGCAGGGGCGGTTCGGCGGGGATCTGGGCCAGGTCGACCACGGCCGGGGCCTGGACGTCCGTACCGGGTGCCGGGGCGGGCCCCTCCTCGTCCTGCGCGACGGCCCCCGGGAGCAGGAATCCGGTCAGGATCACGGAGGTGATCAGCAGGGATACCGCTCGGCTCCGCCTCGCGCGCACTCCCGTACCTCCTCCCCGCAGGAGCCGGGAAGATCCCGACGGGCCCAGTTTGCAGGCAAATGTCCCGATTTTCGACTCGGGAAGATCCGGCCCGAGGGCGGACATCTGATCGAGCCGCCCCGTACGGTCCTCACGGCGCGCACCGAAACGGCGGCGGCCGCGCCTCCCGGAAGGGAAGACGCGGCCGCCGCCGTACGGATGGAACGGGGTCGGGGCCGGTGAGGTCAGGCACCCATCGCGTGCAGGCCGCCGTCGACGTGGATGATCTCGCCGGTGGTGCTGGGGAACCAGTCCGACAGCAGGGCGACGACGCCCTTGGCGGCGGGCTCCGGGTTCGACATGTCCCACTCCATCGGGGAGCGGTGGTTCCAGACGTCCGCCAGGTCGGAGAAGCCCGGGATGGACTTCGCGGCCATCGAGCCGAGCGGACCGGCGGAGATCAGGTTGCAGCGGATCTTCTCCTTGCCCAGGTCACGGGCGAGGTAGCGGCTGGTGGCCTCCAGCGCGGCCTTGGCCGGGCCCATCCAGTCGTACTGCGGCCACGCGAACTGCGCGTCGAAGGTGAGGCCGACGACCGAGGCACCCTCGTTCTCCGGGAAGAGCGGCTTGCAGGCCATGGTCAGCGACTTCAGCGAGAACGCCGAGACGTGCATGGCGGTGGCGACCGACTCGAACGGGGTGTTCAGGAAGTTGCCGCCGAGCGCGTCCTGCGGCGCGAAGCCGATGGAGTGGACGACGCCGTCGAGGCCGCCGAGCTCCGCGCGGACGAGCTCCTCCACGCGCGCCAGGTGCTCGTCGTTCGTGACGTCGAGCTCGATCACCTTGACGGGCTTGGGCAGCTTGCGGGCGATGCGCTCGGTCAGCGTCGGCCGCGGGAAGGCGGTGAGGATGACCTCGGCGCCCTGCTCCTGGGCCAGCTTGGCGACGTGGAAGGCGATGGAGGACTCCATCAGCACCCCGGAGACGAGGAGGCGCTTGCCGTCGAGAATTCCGCTCATGGTGATCAGTGACCCATGCCCAATCCGCCGTCAACGGGAATGACGGCACCAGTGATGTACGCGGCGTTGTCGGACGCCAGGAAGCTGACCGCGGCCGCGATCTCCTCGGGCTGCGCGTAGCGGCCCAGGGGCACCTGGCCGACGATGCCGGCCCGCTGCTCGTCCGTGAGCACCTTCGTCATGTCGGTGTCCACGAAGCCCGGGGCGACGACGTTGAAGGTGATGTTGCGGGAGCCCAGCTCACGGGCGAGCGAGCGGGCGAAGCCGACCAGCGCCGCCTTGGAGGCGGCGTAGTTGGCCTGGCCGGCCGAACCGAGCAGGCCGACGACCGAGGAGATCAGGACGACGCGGCCCTTCTTGGCACGGAGCATGCCGCGGTTCGCGCGCTTGACGACCCGGAAGGTGCCGGTGAGGTTGGTGTCGACGACCGAGGCGAAATCGTCCTCGGACATGCGCATCAGCAGCGTGTCCTTGGTGATGCCCGCATTGGCCACGAGGACCTCGACCGCGCCGTGGGCGTCTTCGACCTGCTTGTACGCCAGGTCGACCTGGTCGGAGTCGGTGATGTCGCAGCGGACCGCCAGCACGCCCAGGGCCGTGAGCTCAGCCGGGGGCTCGCCCGACCGGAACGTGATCGCGACCTTGTCCCCCGCTTCCGCGAAAGCTCGGGCGATGGCGAGGCCGATGCCCCGGTTACCTCCGGTGACGAGAACCGAGCGGCTCAACGGATCACCCTTTCGACTAGCGGTCTGAATACCAAAAACCTATAGGTCAACTACCCCATCCGGAGAATCCGGCTCCGACAGGGCCTCGGTGCGGGCTCTGTCGAGTCCCTACAGAAAGATGTAGGCACGGCGAGCCGCGACGCGACATGATCGTGCCAGCTGCCCAGACCCCCGGGAGGACCTCCGTGCCCCATT
Source organism: Streptomyces sp. GL_148 (assembly GCF_057834205.1). Taxonomy (NCBI): domain Bacteria; kingdom Bacillati; phylum Actinomycetota; class Actinomycetes; order Kitasatosporales; family Streptomycetaceae; genus Streptomyces; species Streptomyces sp. GL_148. The sequence goes on from NZ_CM174396.1 coordinate 1,911,112, forward strand.
CCATCGACGCGGCCTTCACCGCGCTGCCCTTGCGGGCGCTCGCCGACGCGGCGCTCGCGCGGGCCCGCGCGCTGGGCGCCGATCATGCCGATTTCCGACTGGAACGGATCCGCAGCGCCTCCTGGCGGCTGCGTGACGCCAAGCCCTCCGGCGGGTCCGACACCACCGACCTCGGCTACGCGGTCCGCGTGGTGCACGGAGGCAGCTGGGGCTTCGCCTCCGGTGTGGACCTGACCATGGACGCCGCCGCCAAGGTGGCCTCGCAGGCCGTGGCCATGGCGAAGCTGTCCGCCCAGATCATCAGGGCGGCCGGATCGGACGAGCGGGTCGAGCTCGCCGACGAGCCGGTCCACGCCGACAAGACCTGGATCTCCGCCTACGACGTGAACCCCTTCGAGGTGCCGGACACCGAGAAGGCCGCGCTGCTCGCCGACTTCAGCGCGCGCCTCCTGGCGGCCGACGGGGTGGCCCACGTGGACGCCTCGCTGCTCGCGGTCCACGAGAACAAGTTCTACGCCGACACCGCGGGCACCTCCACCACCCAGCAGCGGGTGCGGATCCACCCGCAGCTCACCGCCGTCGCCGTGAACGGCGCCACCGGCGAGTTCGACTCGATGCGCACCATCGCCCCGCCGGCCGGGCGCGGCTGGGAGTACCTGACCGGCACCGGCTGGGACTGGAACGCCGAGCTGGAGGCGATCCCCGGGCTGCTCGCCGACAAGATGCGGGCGCCGAGCGTCGAGGCCGGACGCTACGACCTGGTCGTGGACCCCTCCAACCTGTGGCTCACCATCCACGAGTCCATCGGCCACGCCACCGAGCTGGACCGGGCGCTGGGCTACGAGGCCGCGTACGCCGGGACTTCCTTCGCCACCTTCGACCAGCTCGGCAAGCTCGCCTACGGCTCCCCGGTCATGAACGTGACGGGCGACCGGACGGCCGAGCACGGGCTGGCCACCATCGGGTACGACGACGAGGGCGTCGAGGCCCAGAGCTGGGACCTGGTCAAGGACGGCACCCTGGCCGGCTACCAGACGGACCGGCGGATCGCGAAGCTGACCGGCCTCGGCCGCTCCAACGGCTGCGCCTACGCCGACTCCCCCGGGCACGTGCCCGTCCAGCGCATGGCCAACGTCTCGCTCCAGCCGGATCCGGGCGGGCTCTCCACCGAGGACCTGATCGGCGGGGTGGAACGCGGGATCTACGTGGTCGGCGACCGCTCCTGGTCCATCGACATGCAGCGCTACAACTTCCAGTTCACCGGGCAGCGCTTCTTCCGCATCGAGAACGGACAGCTCGCCGGACAGCTCCGCGACGTCGCCTACCAGGCCACGACCACGGAGTTCTGGGGCTCGATGGAGAAGGTCGGCGGCCCGCAGACCTACGTCCTGGGCGGCGCCTTCAACTGCGGCAAGGCCCAGCCGGGCCAGGTCGCCGCGGTCTCGCACGGCTGCCCGTCCGCGCTGTTCCGCGACGTGAACATCTTGAACACCACGCAGGAGGCCGGACGATGACCTCGTCGAGTCGCACCACCAAGCCCCACGAGATCGTCGAGCGGGCGCTGGAGCTGTCCACCGCCGACGGCTGCGTCGTCATCGCCGACGAGGAGTCGAGCGCGAACCTGCGCTGGGCGGGCAACGCCCTGACCACCAACGGGGTCACCCGCGGCCGGACCCTCACGGTCATCGCCACCGTCGACGGCAAGGAGGGCACGGCCTCGGGGGTCGTCTCGCGCTCCGCCGTCACGGCCGCGGAGCTGGAGCCGCTGGTCCGGGCCGCCGAGGCGGCCGCCCGCGGCGCAGGACCGGCGGAGGACGCGCGGCCGCTGGTCACCGGCACCCCGTCCTCGCCGGACTTCGCCGACGCCCCGGCCGAGACCACCTCGGCGGTGTTCGCGGACTTCGCCCCGGCCCTCGGCGAGGCCTTCGCCCGGGCCCGCGCGGGCGGGCGCGAGCTGTACGGCTTCGCCAACCACGAGCTGGTCTCCACGTACGTGGGCACCTCTACGGGGCTGCGCCTGCGCCACGACCAGCCCAAGGGCACCCTGGAGGTCAACGCCAAGTCCCCGGACCGCCAGCGCTCGGCCTGGGCCGGCCGCGCGACCCGGGACTTCAAGGACGTGGACCCGACCGCCCTGGACGCGGAGCTGGCCGTCCGGCTCGGCTGGGCGGAGCGGAAGATCGACCTTCCGGCCGGGCGGTACGAGACGCTGCTGCCCCCCACGGCGGTGGCCGACCTGGTGATCTACCAGATGTGGTCGGCGGCGGCCCGGGACGCGGTGGAGGGCCGGACCGTCTTCTCCAAGCCCGGCGGCGGCACCCGGCTCGGCGAGCGGCTCTCCCCGCTGCCGCTGAACCTGCGCAGCGACCCGAACGCACCGGGCCTGGAGTCCGCGCCGTTCGTGATCGCGCACAGCTCCGGCGACGACGCCTCCGTCTTCGACAACGGCCTGCCGGTCCCGGCGACCGAGTGGATCAAGGACGGCGAGCTGGCCCGGCTGACCACGACCCGGCACACCGCCGAGCTGACCGGCCTGCCGGTCTCCCCCTCGTTCGGGAACCTGATCCTGGACGCGGGCGGCGAGAAGTCCCTGGAGGAGATGGTCGCCGCCACCGAGCGCGGACTGCTGCTGACCTGCCTCTGGTACATCCGCGAGGTGGACCCGGCGACACTGCTGCTCACCGGGCTGACCCGGGACGGCGTCTACCTGGTGGAGGACGGCCAGGTCGTCGGCGAGGTCAACAACTTCCGGTTCAACGAGTCCCCCGTGGACCTGCTGTCGCGGGCCTCGGAGGCCGGCCGGACCGAGAAGACCCTGCCGCGCGAATGGAACGACTGGTTCACCAGGACCGCGATGCCGGCGCTGCGCATCCCGGACTTCAACATGAGCTCGGTCAGCAAGGGCGTCTGATCGACGGCGTCTGATCAGCGGCGTCTGATCAACAAAGCGTCAGAGGTGCGGGCCTTCCCCGCCTAGACTGGCGGGGAATCCCCCAGCTCTCTGTTCCACCTCGTCCAAGGAGACCCAGAACCGTGACGGACATCGTCGACGAACTGAAGTGGCGCGGGCTCTTCGCCCAGTCCACCGACGAAGAAGCGCTGCGCAAGGCGTTCGCGGACGGTCCCGTCACGTTCTATTGCGGCTTCGACCCGACGGCGGCCTCGCTGCACGTGGGTCACCTGGTGCAGGTCCTCACCGTGCGCCGGCTCCAGCAGGCGGGCCACCGTCCGCTGGCGCTGGTCGGCGGGGCCACGGGTCAGATCGGCGACCCGCGGCCGACCGCCGAGCGCACCCTGAACGACCCGGAGACCGTCGCGAACTGGGTGACGCGCCTGCGCACCCAGATCGAGCCGTTCCTGTCCTTCGAGGGCGAGAACGCGGCGGTCATGGTCAACAACCTGGACTGGACGGCGGGCATGTCCGCCATCGAGTTCCTCCGGGACATCGGCAAGCACTTCCGCGTCAACAAGATGCTGACGAAGGACTCGGTCGCCAAGCGGCTGGAGTCCGACCAGGGCATCAGCTACACGGAGTTCAGCTACCAGCTGCTCCAGGGCATGGACTTCCTGGAGCTGTACCGCCGGCACGGCTGCGTGCTCCAGCAGGGCGGGTCCGACCAGTGGGGCAACCTGACGGCCGGTCTCGACCTGATCCACCGGGTGGAGCCGGACGCGCACGTCCACGCCATCGCGACCCCGCTGATGGTCAAGGCCGACGGCACCAAGTTCGGCAAGTCCGAGAGCGGCGCCGTCTGGCTCGACCCGGAGATGACCACCCCGTACGCGTTCTACCAGTTCTGGCTGAACGTGGACGACCGGGACGTCTCCACCTACATGCGCATCCTGTCCTTCCAGACCCGTGAGGAGCTGGAAGCGCTGGAGGCGCAGACCGCCGAGCGGCCGCAGGCGCGTGCCGCCCAGCGGGCGCTGGCGCAGGAGCTGACCACGCTGGTGCACGGCGCCGACCAGTGCGCCGCCGTGATCGCGGCGTCCAAGGCGCTGTTCGGCCAGGGCGAGCTGGCGGACCTGGACGAGGCCACGCTGGCCGCGGCCCTGTCCGAGCTGCCGCACGCGAAGGTGGCGGAGCCGGGCCTGGTCGTAGACCTGCTGGCGGAGACCGGGCTGGTGGCCAGCAAGTCGGCCGCGCGCCGGACCGTGAAGGAGGGCGGCGCCTACGTGAACAACGTGAAGGTCGCCTCCGAGGACGCGGTCCCCGCCAAGGAGGACCTGCTGCACGGGCGCTGGCTGGTGCTGCGCCGCGGCAAGAAGAACCTGGCGGCGGTCGAGGTCACCGGCTAGGCCGTCGCCTCGGGAGCACGACGCAGGGGCCGGTCCGGACGCACTGTCCGGGCCGGCCCCTGCGTCGTGCTCCGCCGTGGGGCGGGCCGGAGCCCTCAGGTCATCTGCTTCTTGCCGCCGCGGAAGGAGCTGTAGACCAGGTCACCGAGACCGACGACCACGACGGCTCCGGCAAGCTGCAGCAAGTGCCGGATCCAGTCGATGCCGCGCGTTTCCTCGACACCGATCCACGAGGCCACGGCGTTGCCGAGGACGGCGCCGATGATGCCGAAGACCGTGGTCAGCCAAAGGGGCTGGTGCTGCTTGCCCGGCAGGATCGCCCGGGCTATCAGTCCCAGTACAAAGCCGACGATGATCGCCCACAACCAACCCATGTCGAGCCTCCTCCTGGCGCGTTGTGCGCATGTGGGCCCAGTCTCGACCCGTCCGGCCTACCGCGCATTTCGGGCGGAGCCATTCGGGGGACACCCCCTCTGCCCGGCTCCGGGCGGGCGGCGTACCGTGGAGACGTCCGGGCCGGGGAGTGTCCGGCGGTCGATCGGGTGGTGGGTTGTGGAGCGGACGAAGCGGAACGGGTCCGAGGTCTTCCGGATCACGGGAGCGCGCATGAGCCTCGCCGAGGACGTACGGGGACGCCAGCGCCGGTACGTGATCTCGATGCTGATCAGAACCCTGTCGGTCGTCGCGACGGTCGTCCTGTGGAACGTGCAGCGGCCCGTGGCCATCGTGACGCTCGCCGCGGGGGCGCTGCTGCCGTACATCGCGGTGGTCATCGCCAACGCGGGACGCGAATCGACGCCGTCCCTGCCGTCCCACTTCATGCCGGCGCCCGTGCCCCCCGCCCTGGGTGAGGGAAACCTCAAGAAAACCTCAGATCAATCATGAAGTTCCAGTGCACCGCACCGGGTCCTGCGTGACATACTGCCTACGCGCTCCGCATCCCCCGTCGGAGCGACGGACCGACGCCGGGCAGCTCCCCCCGTGGCTGCTCGGCGTCGCCATTCCGTCTTAGGGTTGAGCCGTGACTCCCCTAGACGCACCTCTGAACGACGCTTCCGGTGACGACGCACCGTCCGCCGACGCACCCACCTGCTCCGCCAAGGGCTGCCGCGCGGCGGCCGCCTGGGTCCTGGCGTGGAACAACCCGAAGCTGCACACCCCCGAGCGCCGCAAGACCTGGCTGGCGTGCGAGGAGCACCGCGAGCACCTGTCCCAGTTCCTGGGGGTCCGCGGTTTCCTCAAGGACGTCGTGAAGCTCGACGAGTGGGAAGCGCCCGAGGGCTCGCAGCGGCCGTAGCCACTGCGAGCCCTCGGGGTCGCTCCGTACCGTCGCCGACGCGCGGAGGTCAGCCGCCGATCGCCGACATCGGGCGGTCGGGCTGCAGGAAGGTCGGGTCGTCGAGGCCGGACCCGGCCTTCTTGCCCCACATCGCCACCTTCCACAGGCGGGCGATCTCCTCGTCCGGGGCGCCCGAGCGCAGGGCGGCGCGCAGGTCGGACTCCTCGGTGGCGAAGAGGCAGGTACGGATCTGGCCGTCGGCCGTGAGGCGCGTACGGTCGCAGGCGCCGCAGAACGGGCGGGTGACCGAGGCGATGACGCCGACGGTGGCCGAGCCGCCGTCGACGACCCAGCGCTCGGCCGGGGCGGAGCCGCGCTCCTCGGACCCTTCCTCGGTGAGCGTGAAGCGGGTGCGCAGGGATTCCAGGATGTCACCGGCGGTGATCATGCCGTCGCGCTTCCAGCCGTGCTGGGCGTCGAGCGGCATCTGCTCGATGAAGCGGAGCTCGTACTCGTTCTCCACGGCCCAGGCCAGCAGGTCGGGGGCCTCGTCGTCGTTGAGTCCGGGCATCAGGACCGCGTTGACCTTGACGGGGGTGAGGCCGGCGTCGCGGGCGGCGGCCATGCCCTCGATGACGTCCTTGTGGCGGTCGCGCCGGGTCAGGGTCTTGAAGACCTCGGGCCGCAGCGTGTCCAGGGAAACGTTCACCCGGTCCAGGCCGGCGGCCTTGAGGGCCTGCGCGGTGCGCTTGAGGCCGATGCCGTTGGTGGTCAGCGACATCTTGGGGCGGGGCTCCAGGGCCGCGCACTGCTCGACGATCCCGACGAGGCCGGGGCGCAGCAGCGGCTCGCCGCCCGTGAAGCGGACTTCCTTGATCCCGAGCTGGGTGACCGCGATGCGGATCAGCCGGACGATCTCGTCGTCACTGAGCAGATCCGATTTGCCGAGCCACTGCAGACCCTCCTCGGGCATGCAGTACGTACAGCGCAGATTGCACCGGTCGGTGAGTGAGACGCGCAGGTCAGTGGCTACGCGGCCGTAGGTGTCGAGAAGCACTGTAAGCCCCCTCCCCTGTCCGGTTTGTAGAGGTTTGCGCCGTGATGGATGAGACTACGAGCGCTATCAACGAGCCTACGCGACACCCGTGATTTGTAGGGGTGCCCGAATGAACGAGACGAGGCGTGGCCGTGTCGTAGGGAAATACGACACGGCCACGCTGGGTGTTCGGACGCTCGCTTCAGGTGTACTGGCGCTGAGGTGCAGGGTCTCAGTGCGCGCCGGTGCCGGTGAGCGACCGGACTTCGAGCTCGGCGAACTTCTGCGGGTCTGCCTTCTCCTTGGAGAGGACGGTTCCCAGCCACCCCAGCAGGAAGCCGAGGGGGATGGAGATGATGCCGGGGTTCTCCAGGGGGAACCAGTAGAAGTCGGCGCCCTTGAACATCGAGGTGGGCTTGCCCGAGACCACCGGGGAGAAGAGCACCAGGACGACCGAGGAGACCAGGCCGCCGTAGATGGACCACAGGGCGCCCTGGGTGGTGAAGCGCTTCCAGAAGAGGCTGTAGAGGATCGTCGGCAGGTTGGCGGAGGCGGCGACCGCGAAGGCGAGGGCGACGAGACCGGCCACGTTGAGGTCGCGGGCCAGGGCGCCGAGACCGATGGCCACGGCTCCGATGACCACGGTGGACCAGCGGGCCGCCCGTACCTCTTCCTTCTCGGTGGCCTTGCCCTTGCGGATCACGTTCACGTAGATGTCGTGGGCGAAGGACGAGGAGGAGGCCAGGGTCAGGCCCGCGACGACCGCGAGGATCGTGGCGAAGGCCACCGCCGAGATCACGGCGAGCAGGACGGCGCCGCCGGTGGAGCCCGAGCCGCCGCCGATCTCCTGGGCGAGCAGCGGGGCCGCGGTGGTGCCGGCCTTGTTGGAGGCGATGATGTCGGCCCGCTTGAGCAGGGCCGCGGCGCCGAAGCCGAGGACGATCGTCATCAGGTAGAAGGCGCCGATGATGCCGATGGCCCAGTTGACCGACTTACGGGCGGCCTTGGCCGTGGGGACCGTGTAGAAGCGGATCAGGATGTGCGGCAGGCCGGCGGTGCCCAGCACCAGGGCGAGGCCCAGCGAGAGGAAGTCCAGCTTCGAGAGCGAGTCCTTGCCGTACTTCAGGCCCGGCTCCAGGAACTTCACCCCCTGGCCGCTGTTGTCGGCGGCCTGGCCCAGCAGGTCCGAGATGTTGAAGTTGAACTTGAGCAGCACCAGGAAGGTGATCAGCAGCGTGCCCGCGATCAGCAGCACGGCCTTGATCATCTGCACCCAGGTGGTGCCCTTCATCCCGCCGATGGTGACGTAGAGGATCATCAGGATGCCGACCAGCGAGACGATCACGACCTTGCCGAAGTCGCTGGTGATGCCGAGGAGCAGCGAGACGAGCACGCCGGCGCCGGCCATCTGGGCGAGCAGGTAGAAGATCGAGACCACGATGGTGGAGGTGCCGGCGGCGGTCCGTACGGGGCGCTGGCGCATCCGGTACGCGAGCACGTCGCCCATCGTGTAGCGGCCGGAGTTGCGCAGCGGCTCGGCGACCAGGAGCAGGGCCACCAGCCAGGCGACGAGGAAGCCGATCGAGTAGAGGAAGCCGTCGTAGCCGAAGAGCGCGATGGCTCCGGCGATGCCGAGGAAGGACGCGGCGGACATGTAGTCGCCGGAGATGGCCAGGCCGTTCTGGAATCCGGTGAACTGGCGGCCGCCCGCGTAGAAGTCGGCGGCGTCCTTGGTCTGGCGCCCGGCCCAGACCGTGATGGCCAGGGTGGCGACGACGAACAGCCCGAACAGGGTGATGATCAGCGGGCGGTGCTCGGAGGCGCCGGCGGCGGTGGTCGTACCCGCCGTGGCCGCCCCGGCGACCGCGACGTAGAGCGGGGCGCTCATTCGCCCGCCTCCATCCTTGCCTTGATGGCCGAGGCCTTGGGGTCGAGCTGGGCCGCCGCGTGGCGCGAGTACAGCCAGGCGATGAGGAAGGTCGTCGCGAACTGGCCGAGGCCCAGGACGAGGGCCACGTTGATGTTGCCGAAGAGCTTCGTCCCCATGAAGCCGCCCGCGTAGTTGGAGAGCAAGACGTAGAGCAGGTACCAGGCGATGAACGCCACGGTGAGCGGGAAGGCGAAGGAGCGGTGGGCGCGGCGCAGTTCGGCGAATTCCTCGCTCTGCTGGACGCGTACGAACTCTTGGGGCCCGGGGGGCGCCGGGGCCGGCGGCGTTCCCGCGCTGCCCGGGGGCGGCGCTGCTTCGGTGGTCACGGGGGACTCTCCTTGTGACGCGGGTGCGGTGGGGGTGACGGACAAAACAACCTCCGTGTGGGGGACGGTGGTGCCGATCCCCCTGTCAACGGCACGTCCGGCGCGTCGGGGTGGTTCAACACCTGTTTGTTTCTTTGGGAACTGATTCCTCGAACTAATGGCGTAGAGGGGAACAGAAACGCTAAGTTCGCCTGTCATGAACCCGTCCGTCGCGACCGCGCCCGGACGGCTTTTCAAAGATGATCTGGAGAACCCATGGCTCATCTGGGATCCGGCCGCCGGCGTGCCCTCGCCATACCGGTCGGCCTGGCGCTCACCGCCTCGCTCGCCTTCCTGCCCTCGGTCGCGGCCTCAGCCGCACCGCTGAGCGGCACGGCGGACGCGGCTACGACCTCTACGGCCGAGATGACCGGCCCGAAGCTGTCGTACGTGGCGAACCTGAAGACCTATGCCACGGTGACGGCGGCGAAGAAGGCCATCGAGCGGGCCGGTGGAACGGTGGTGACGGCCTATGAGCAGATCGGGGTCGTCGTCGCACACTCGCAGAACCCGGACTTCGCCAAGCAGCTGCGCGCCAACCGCGCCCTGTTCGACTCGGTCGGCGCCACCCGTACGGCCCCCCTCTCGCCGGTGCAGACCACCGACGAGGGCGCGACGCAGCAGCTGAGCGCGGCGGACGCCGCCAAGGCCGCAGCGGCGGCCCAGGAGGGTCAGGAACCGCTGGAGTCCAACCAGTGGGACCTGCGGACGATCAAGGCCGATCAGGCTCACAAGATCAACGATGGCAGCCAGGACGTCACTGTGGGCGTCATCGACACGGGTGTCGACGACACTCACCCCGACATCGCGCCGAACTTCTCCAAGGAGCAGTCGGCCAACTGTGTCGGCGGCGTCGCGGACACCAGCGAGGGCGCCTGGCGTCCGTACGCGGACGGCAGCGACCACGGCACGCACGTGGCCGGCACCATCGCGGCCCCGCGCAACGGCCTCGGCATCAGCGGTGTCGCGCCGGGCGTCAAGGTCGCCGGCATCAAGGTGAGCGAGCCCGGCACCAGCCTCTTCTACACCGAGGCGGTCGTCTGCGGCTTCATGTTCGCCGCCGAGAAGGGGATCGAGGTGACCAACAACAGCTACTACGTCGACCCCTGGCTCTACAACTGCAAGGCGGACGACGACCAGAAGGCGCTGGTGGAGGCCATCGGCCGGGCCACCAAGTACGCCGAGCGCAAGGGCACGCTGCACGTGGCCTCGGCCGGCAACTCCAACCACGACCTGGCCGGCGACTCGATCCTCGACGACACCAGCCCGAACGACACCACCCCGGTGCCGCGCACCATCGACCCGAGCGTCTGCTTCGACCTGCCCACCCAGCTCCCGGGCGTGGTCACCGTGTCGGCGACCGGTGACCAGGGCCTGCGCTCGTACTACTCCAGCTACGGCCTCGGAGTCGTGGACGTCGCCGCCCCCGGCGGCGACAAGTGGCAGATCCCGGCCACCCCGGACGCCAACGGCCGCGTGCTGTCGACGGTCCCGGGCGGCGGCTACGGCTACAAGCAGGGCACCTCGATGGCCGCCCCGCACGTCGCCGGTGTCGCGGCGCTCCTCAAGAGCGCCCACCCGTACGCCTCGCCCGCGATGATCCAGGCGATGCTCAAGGGCCAGGCCACCAAGACGGCCTGCCCGTCGCAGATCTTCAATGCTGCGGGCACCCTGATCGACGCCACCACCTGCGAGAGCGGCTGGGGCCAGACGGGCTACTACGGCTACGGCGTGGTCGACGCGCTGAAGGCCGTCAAGTAACCGGCTGATACGGGGAAGGGCCGGGCGGGGAACATCCCGCCCGGCCCTTCCTTGCGTTCCTACGGTGCTGCGGCCCTGCGGTCAGGGCTTGATCATGACCTTCAGCGCGCTGCGGTCGTCCATCGCCCGGTAGCCGGCCGGGACCTCGTCCAGGGTGACGGCCCGGTCGAAGACCGGCGACGGGTCGATCGCACCGCTGAGCACGTCCGCGAGCAGCTCGGGGATGTACGCGCGGACCGGCGCGACCCCGCCGCGCAGGGTGAGGTTGCGGTCGAACATGACCCCGAGGTCGAGGCCGGTGCCGCTGCCGTGCGGGACGCCGACGTAGCCGATGGCCCCGCCGTCGCGGGCGATGTTGACGGCGGTGCGCATGGACTGTTCGGTGCCGACCGCCTCGATGACCGAGTGGGCGCCCTGGCCGCCGGTGAGCTCGCGCACGGCCGCCTCTGCGGCCTCGCCGCGCTCGGCGACCACGTCGGTGGCCCCGAAGAGCTTGGCGATGTCCGTACGGACGGCGTGCCGGCCCAGTGCGATGATCCGGTCGGCGCCCAGGCGCTTGGCCGCGAGGACCCCGCACAGGCCGACCGCGCCGTCGCCGACGACGGCGACCGTGGAGCCCTTGCGGACCCCCGCGCCGAGCGCGGCGTGGTGGCCGGTCCCCATGACGTCGGACAGCGCGAGCAGCGCGGTCAGCAGGTGGTCGTCGGAGACCGCGTCGGCGGGCAGCTTCACCAGCGTGCCGTCGGCGTGCGGGACCCGGACGGCCTCGCCCTGGCCGCCGTCGTGGCCGACCGAGCCCCAGAAGCCGCCGTGCTCGCAGGAGGTGTAGAGGCCCTCGGAGCAGTAGGCGCAGGTGCCGTCGGACCACATGAAGGGGGCGACGACGAGGTCTCCGGCGCGCAGGTCCGAGACGGCGGAGCCGGTCTCCTCGACGACGCCGAGGAACTCGTGGCCGATCCGCTGGCCCGGCTGGCGCTTGGCCTCGCCGCGGTAGGCCCAGAGGTCGCTGCCGCAGATGCAGGCACGCAGGACGCGGACGACGGCGTCCTCGGGGCGCTGGATCGCAGCGTCGGGCACCTCCTCCACGCGGATGTCGTGCGGGGCGTGGATGACGGTGGCGCGCATGGTGGTGCAGTCCTCCGGTTAGGAAGTGGTGGAGCCCTGTGGGGCAGCCTCCCTACCGTACGCCCGCTGCGACGCGAGTGCTCCCGTGGCCAGCAGGTACTGGGCCGCCACGTAGGTGGCCATGACCCAGAAGTCCGCGCGGGGCAGCTGGGGCCACTCGGCGACCCCGGTGGCGATGAGCGTGTCGGAGAGCAGGAACAGCGCCCCGCCGAGCCCGGCCCGCCACCCCAGGGCGCTGGAGCGGTAGGCCATGGCGGTGAGCAGCAGGCTGTACCCGGCGACCGGGATCCGCAGTTCCGCGGGCAGGTCGCTCCAGAGCAGCGTGACGGTGGACAGCAGCGCGGCGGCGTACGCGGCCCCGAGCGCGGGGCCCGTGCGGCGGCGGCCGAACAGGCTGTGCCTGGTGAAAAGCGTGAGGTAACAGACGTGCCCGGCGGCGAAGGAGCCCATGCCGATCAGGAAGGCGACATCGGCGTCGAAGAGTAGGGCCAGGTCGCCGCCCCAGCCGAACAGCAGGGCCGCGATCAGCAGCCGGGGGGCGCGCAGGGTGACGACGTAGGCGACGAGCAGTGGCATCAGCAGCGGCTTGGCGATGAGGTGCCCGGTGTGCCAGCCCGCCAGCAGCGACCCGAGGTCCAGGGCGGTGGCAGCGGCGAAGGCGACGAGCAGCGCCCTGGTGGCGGGGCCGGAGCCCGGGGGGACGGCGGGGCGCGCCCAGGCCGGCGTACGGGACCACGCGCGCTCGGTGGATCCGGTGGCGCTCACGCGGCGTGCTCCGGGGCGGGCGACGGCGTCTCGGCCGGGGCGGCCTGCGCGGGCTGTGCGGCCTGTGCGGCCTGCGATGCCTGCGCGGGCTGCCAGCCGGGGCCGCGGAACACGCGTCCGGCGCGCTCGCGCCAGGTGGTGGCCCCGCGTACGTCCCGGGCGATGGAGGCGTACTCGTGGGTGGCGACGCGCAGCGGGTTGTAGGTCTCGATGTTCTTGGTGAGGCCGAACACGGGCTTGTCGGTCTCACCGACCCAGGAGCCGAACATCCGGTCCCAGACGATCAGGATGCCGCCGAAGTTCCGGTCCAGGTAGCCGCCTTGGGAGGCGTGGTGGACGCGGTGGTGGGAGGGCGAGTTGAAGACGTACTCGACCGGCCGGGGCAGCTTGTCGATGCGCTCGGTGTGGATCCAGAACTGGTAGACGAGGTTGACCGAGTAGCAGAAGGCGATGGCGGCCGGGTGCACGCCCAGCGCGATCATCGGGAGGTAGAACGGCCAGGAGGTGGCGCTGGTCCAGGGCTGGCGCAGGGCGGTGGTGAGGTTGAACTTGCGGCTGCTGTGGTGGACGACGTGGCAGGCCCACAGGATCCGGATGACGTGGTGGCCGCGGTGCTGCCAGTAGTAGAGGAAGTCCTGGGCGAGCAGCATCAGCGGGATCGTCCACCACAGGACGGGGACGCGGAGCGGGGTGAGCTCGTAGACCGCGGTGTAGATCGCGAGGATCGGGATCTTCCAGAGGAAGTCGAAGCCGAGGCTGCCGATCCCCATGCCGAGGCTGGTGACGGCGTCCTTGGTCTCGTACCCGGCGGCGTCCTCGTCGGGGTGGATGCGGTAGCTCACGAGCTCTACGACGGTGAGCAGGACGAAGGCGGGTATGGACCACAGCACGACATCGGGCAGGTTCGACATGTCCGCACCATAGAGGCGGGTTCGGGGGCTCGGCTAGAGGTTGTTACCGATCGGTATCCATCGGTGTTACCGACGGTTCACGGGATGCTTCCGGGTGAGGGTGTCCGGGCAAGGGGAGGGCATGGGGATGACGGACTCAGGGGCGGGTTTCGGGACGGCGGTCTTAAGGACCGCCGAGGCGGTGGCGCTGGCCCTGGCGAGGTCCCGGCCGGGGCCGGCGCGCCGGCTCAGGCCGGCGAAGCCGGGCGATCCCGCGGTACGACGCCTCGCGCACGAGCTGGCGGGCCGGCTGGCCGCGGCGCTCGCCGAGCCCGCGGGACTCGCGGAACTCACCGAGCCCGACCGGCTGGCGGCGGTGACCGCCGTCGGCGAGGTGTTCGCCGCGCTGGCCCCCAGGGAGGCCCGGGCCCTCTTCGCGGCGGACCCCGGCCCGGAGCTCGCGGACGATCCCCCGGCGAACGCCTCCCTGAGCCGTGCCGCGGCGGCCGCCTACCGGGAGCTGTTCGCCCTGTGCCGCGCGGCGGGCGGGAACGGGACGCAGGACCAGGCGGGCGGGAGCGGAAGCGCGGGAAGCGGAAGCGCGGGAAGCGGGAGCGCAGCCGGCGAGGGCGCGGCCGGCGGAAGCGGGGGCGCGGCCGACCGGGCGGCGCGGTTCGAGGAGGAGTACGCGCACCACGTGGCCCGGGCCCAGGCGCGGGTCCAGCTGTTCGGGCTGACCTTCAGCCAGGACCGCCAGGACTGGCCCCTGGACCTCGCCTACATCAGCCTCGCCGTCAGCGGCGCGCAGCTCCTGGAGGAGCCCGGCCCGCAGACCCCGGTCAAGGCCGAGGTGGCCCTGAACGCCGCGGAGCGGGTCCTGCTGCGCGGCCCGGCCGGCTCGGGCAAGAGCACCCTCGTCCAGTGGCTGGCCCTGAACGCCGCCCGCAGCAGCTTCGGCCCCCAGCTGCGCGACTGGAACACCCTGGTCCCCTTCGTCCTGCCGCTGCGCTCCTTCAACTCCCCCGCCGGGCTCCCGCGGCCCGGGGACTGGCTGACCGCGACCGGGGTCCCGCTGACGGCCCCGGAGGGCTGGGTCGAGCAGCTCCTCGCCGCCGGGCGGGCGCTGGTGCTGGTCGACGGGGTCGACGAAGTGCCGCCGCGCCTGCGCAGCCGGACCGAGTCCTGGCTCCGGGAGCTGCTCACCGCGTACCCGGCGGCGCGTTTCGTGGTCACCACCCGCCCCTCGGCCGTACCGGAGGACTGGCTCACCGCCCAGGGCTTCTCCTCCCTCGCCCTGCTGCCGATGGAACGCGACGACGTCGGCGCCTTCATCACGCACTGGCACGACTCCGCCCGCGCGGAGGCCGACGGCGAGGGCGTCGGCCGGGAGCGGGAGCGCGAGCTGCTCGACCGGTACGAGAAGGCGCTCCTGCAGGCCGTCGCCACCCGCCGGGACCTGGGCCGGCTCGCGACGAACCCCCTGATGTGCGCCCTGCTCTGCGCCCTGAACCGGGACCGCCGGATGCACCTGCCCCGGGCCCGCAAGGAGCTCTACGACGCGGCGCTGGACATGCTGCTGATCCGCCGCGACAGCGAGCGGGACATCTCCGGGGTCGAGGGCGTCTACCTCAGCCGGGACGAGCAGACCCTGCTGCTCCAGCGGCTCGCGTACTGGCTGATCCGCAACGGGCAGGTGGAGGCCTCCGCCGAGGAAGCGGTCAGGATGATCGCCGAATCGCTCGACGCCATGCCACAGGTCAAGGCGCAGGGCAGCGCGCAGACGGTGTTCCGGCACCTGCTGATCCGCAGCGGGCTGCTCCGGGAGCCGGTACCGGGCTCGGTGCTGTTCGTCCACCGCACCTTCCAGGACTACCTCGGCGCCAAGGCGGCCGTGGAGGCACGGGACTTCGGCGTTTTGGTCCGCAACGCCCACGAGGACACCTGGGACAACGTGGTCCGGATGGCCGTGGGCCACGCCCGCCCCGACGAACGCGCCTCGCTGCTACGGCAGTTGCTGCACCGCGCCGACCAGGTCGAAGCCGACCGCAGCCGCCTGGTGCTGCTCGCGGCCGCCTGCCTGGAGCACGCGCCGGAGCTGGACCCGGAGGTCTGGCGCGAGGTGGAGGCCCGTACGGCCCGGCTGCTGCCGCCGCGCTCCCCGAGCCAGGCCGGGGAGCTGGCCAAGGCCGGCGAGCTGGTCCTGGAGCTGCTGCCGGAGCCGGCCGGGCTCACCGAGGACGAGGCCGCCGCGACCATCCGTACCGCGGCGCTGGTCGGCGGCGACCGCGCCCTCCAGGTGATCGCGGGCTTCCGGACCGACGACCGCTACGAGGTGGGCCGCGAACTGTCCGACGCCTGGGGGCGGTTCCCCGTGGACGCCTACGTGGACACGGTGCTCGCGGACGCCCCCATGCGCGCGGCCCACCTGCACGTGCGCACCGCCGGACAGCTGCGGGCCCTGGACCGGCTCCCGCACATCCACCGGCTGCACGTCACCTGGGACGGGCCGGTGCCGCGGGAGATCTCCGGGCGGCGGGACCTGGAGTCACTGATCCTGCACCGCAACGCGCGGCTGGCCGACCTGTCCCCGCTGGCCGGGCGGACGGAGCTGCGGCACCTGGGCGTGCTGGACTGTCCGAAGGTCACCGGCATCGAGGTGGTCCGCGAACTCCGGGCGGACAGCCTCGCCTTCGGCTACCTGCGGGACGACCTCTCGCTCGCCCCGCTGGCGGGCGCGGCCGGCCTGCGCTCGCTGGTCATCGGGTTCGAGCCGGAGCAGCGGCGGATCGGGGACGTCCCCGCCGCGGACTCGCTGACCGCACTGCACTTGTGGCAGGGCGCCCGCCGGATGACGCTCGACGGGATCGAGCGCTGGCCGCGGGTGGAGAAGCTGACGGTCGCCGGGAGCGGCCAGTACCGGCAGCTGGTGCGCTCGCTGCCCCTCAGGGGGCTGACCGCCCTGCAGATCCGGCACGCCGCGCCCGTATCGGCCGGGGCGCTCCTGCCGTACGAGCGCCTCGGCCGGCTCGTGCTGATCCGGTGCGCACTGGAGGGCGGCCTGGAGGCGCTGCGCGATCTCCCGGCGCTGCGCCGGCTGGTGCTGAGCGAATGCCTCGGGACCGTGGACCTGTCGCCGCTGGCCCCTCTGGAGGACCTGGTGATCGAGCTGCGCCAGGGCACGCACGTCACCGGGGCGGAGCTGATCCCGCCGGAGCGGCTCGTCCGCAGGGACTGAGCCGCTCGAGCGGGACCGGCGCGGCCGCCCGGAGCCGCCGGCCGCCGGGTCAGGCGGCCGCGCGGCTACGGGGCGTCTGCGCGCTCCGCGTCACCAGACCCGGACCGAGCCCCCGCGGGCGAAGGCCGGGCTGGTGGCTCCCGCCGGGACCTCCGTCAGGGGCTGCGCGACCTCCGAGACGAGGGGGCCGTGCTTGGCGGCCACCGCGTCGAGGAGGGCGAGGTCGAAGCCGTACACCCGGGCGGCGTTGCCGCCGACCATGGCGGCGACCTCCTCGCGGGGCAGGCCCGCGTAGGCGATGCGCAGTCCCTCGCGGGAGTAGGGGGTCGTGCCCTCGTCGTGCGGGTAGTCGCTGCCCCACATGATCTTGTCGAGGCCGATCCGGTCCCGCAGCGGGACCTCGTGGGGGCGCATGAAGCTCGCTCCCACGAAGCAGTTGTCCCGCCAGACCTCGCCCGGCCCCTTGCCCATGGACTCCGCCAGCCCCGCCCCGAACTTGGCCTCGGCGGTGGCCGAGGCCGCGACCAGGCGGCCGTGGTAGTAGTCCAGCATCTCGATCACGCCCGGGATCCAGCCGGAGCCCTGCTCCGTGAGGACCAGTTTCAGCCCGGGGTTGCGGCGGAAGGCCCCGCCGAAGATGAGGTGCCACAGGGCCCGGTGGGAGAACCAGGTGGTCTCCACCATGAAGACGGCCCGCGCCGCCGGCTCGTCGCCCAGCGGCGGCGAGGCGGAGCCGCCGTGGTGGTTGACCGGCACGTCCAGCTCGTCGCAGACGGCCCAGATCGGGTCGTAGACCTGCGAGTAGAGCTCGGGAACGGTGGAGCCGGGCGGGACGCCGGGCAGCAGGATGCCGCCGGTCAGGCCCGCGTTGCGGGTGCGGCGGATCTCCGCGACTGCCGCGTCCACGTCGTTCAGGAGGATCTGGACCACGCCCGCCCGACGGCCCGGCGCGTCCGCGCAGAAGTCCGCCAGCCACCGGTTGTGGGCCTGGAGCCCGGCCCAGCGCATCTCGTACTCGGCCGCCGTCGGGGGCTGTGCCATCAGCGAGGCCTTGGGGAAGAACGGCGGGATGGTGTTCGGGAAGAGCACCTCCGCGACGATCCCGTCGGCCTCCAGCTCCGCCAGCCGGCGCTGGGAGTTCCAGTTCCGGTCGGCCGTGTCCGCGAGGAGGTCCTCGTACGGGTTCACGTAGCCGGCGGCCCAGGCGTCGAACTCCTCGTGGTACCGCTTCTCCAGGTACGGCTTGTAGTCCAGCAGGTCGGCGCCCGCGTGACAGTCGGCGGAGATGACCGTGTAACGGTCCTCGGAGCTCACGGGTTCACCCCCAGCACCGGGAAGTCGTTGTCGGTCAGCCAGTGCCGGCCCACGTCGCGCGAGCGCGACCAGGAGGCTTCGACGGCCTCCTGGTCCCGGCTCTGTCCGAGCTCGGCCGGGGTGGGGCCGATGCGGCGGGCGATCGGCGCCAGCTTCCCGGTGTCGAAGCCGAAGACCTCCGCCGCGGCCAGGCCCAGCATCCGGCGGGTCTCCTCGACGGGGATGTCGTGGAAGGTGTTCTTCAGCCAGTTCCGGGTGTTCGGCCAGGTCCCCTCGGGGTGCGGGAAGTCCGAGCCCCACAGGATGTTGTCCACGCCGATCTCGTAGCGCTGGGCCAGCTCGCGCCGCTTGGTGTTGGTGGCGCAGATGAACACCTGCCGGTCCAGGTACTCGCTCGGCGGCCGCTTCAGCTCCTCGAACGGCGAGAGCTTCTTGCCGCCGTGTGCGCCGAGGTAGAGCCGGTCCATGAACCAGAGCTGGTTCGGCAGCCACCAGCAGCCCGATTCGGCGACGCCGAACTTGAGCCCCGGGTGCCGCTCGAAGACCCCGGACCAGAGCAGGAACCACAGCGGGCGGGCCGGCCACCAGGTGACCTCGGAGACGAAGATGCCCAGGTGGTCCCCGTACTCGTGGCGCGGCGAAGACCCCGAGTGGGTGACGATCGGCATCTGCGTCTCGGCCGCCGCCGCCCACACCGGGTCGTAACGGCGGTCGTGGTACGGGGCCTTGTCCACCCACATGGCCGGGATCATCAGGGCGCCGAGCCCGGATGCCTTGGCGCGGTATATCTCGGCGACGACCTTGTCCGGATCGCCGGTGATGGGCAGCAGGGCGACCCCGCAGTGCCGTTCGGGGTGCTCCGAGACGAACTCGGCGAGCCAGCGGTTGTGCGCCTGGGCGCCGGCCATGCCGAGCTCGGGGTCCTGGTCGCCGGAGAGGCCGAGGCCCACCCCGAAGGGGGCGGCGGTCTGGCTGTCCACGGCGTCGGCGTCGGGGAAGACGACTTCGGCGGCCACGCCGTCGCCGTCGAGTTCCTTCAGCCGCTGCGTGACGTCCCAGCCGCCCTTGAGGCCTTCCTCGTGGTCGTGGAACCACTTCTCGGCGAAGGCCTCGTTGCGCACGCCCAGCTTGGTGGCCTCGGCGCGGCGGGCGTCGCGCTCGCCGAGGAACTCATCGAACTGCGGGTGGAAGGCACTGTCAAGATAGGGGCGGTACTGCTCGGTGGGCAGCCCCGCGTGGCAGTCGGAGGAGATGATCAGGTACGGGTCTTCGTACGCACTCACGATTGAGGCTCCTCAGTCGAGGATGAAGCTTTCCAGGTAAGCGGGGTTGGCGCGGTCGAGCATCGACTGCGACCGGGCGCGGATCTGCCGGTCGCTGTGCTCGCTGTCGGGCAGCATCCAGAAGCGGTCGGCGCGGATGCCGTCCACGACGTGGTCCGCGACGTCCTCGACCGGGGTGAAGTTCACCTCGTGGCCGGCCTGCTTCATGGCGGCCTCGTACTGGTCGAGGCTGCGGTACGGGGACTTGCGCGGGCGCTCCTTGGCGTACCGGTCGGGCCGGTTGCGGTGCGACTCCCACAGGCCGGTGCGCAGCATGTGCGGTCCGGGGAAGAGCACGGAGGCGCCGATGGCCGCGCCCTCCGCCTTGAGGTGGGCGTAGAGCGACTCGGTCATGGTGACCACGGCCGCCTTGGTGACCGCGTAGACGGAGGCCGTGGGCAGCGGGGCGATGCCGCCGTCTCCGGAGGAGGTGTTGACGATGTGCCCGGGGCCGCCGGCCGCGATCATGCGGGGGACGAAGGCCTGGATGCCGTGGAAGACGCCCCAGACGTTGACGGAGAAGGCCCACTTCCAGTCGTTGGGCTCGTGCTCCCACATCCGGCCCTCGGCGCCGGAGCCGACGCCCGCGTTGTTGCAGAGCACGTGCACGGCGCCGAAGGTCTCGTACGCCGCTTCGGCCAGCGAGACCACGGAGTCGCGGTCGCTGACGTCGACGATCTTGGCGAGCACCTCGGCGCCGTCGGCGGCGAGTTCGTCGGCGGCCTTGCGCAGGGCGCCCTCCTCCACGTCGGCGAGGACCACCTTCAGCCCCTCGGCGGCGAAGCGGCGGGCCATGGCGAGGCCGATGCCGCTGGCGGCTCCGGTGACCACGGCCACCTGTCCCGGTTCGAGTCGCATCAGACGCTCCCCTCGGGCGGTCCGTCGAGGATCTGCATCGGGTCGTCGTAGCGCTGGTGGATGTACGGGAGCAGGGCCTGCGCGCTGACCCGCTCGACGACCCGGCCACGCTGGTCGGTGGTCTTCTCGCCGATGGTGAGCTCGACGAGGCGGCGTACGGGCAGGTCGGCCACCGGGTCGAACATCGACTCGCGGAGCACCACGTCGCCGGTGAGGTGCTCCAGCTTGCGGACCTTCTCGTTGCGGGTGCAGTGCACCAGCACCGGATCGGCGTCGAAGCCCGAACCGTCCACCGCGGGGAGGAACTTGAAGTAGAAGTCGGTCTTCACGGTGGGCTCGGGCAGCGGCAGCTCGCGGTCCACCGCCCCGCGCACCTCCACGAAGGCGATCCCGTGCCGGGCGAGGGAGGCCCGGACGACCAGGCCGTCGCGCTCGACGGTGATCTCGCCGAGCTTCTTCGGCTCGCCGAAGACCTCGCGGCCTCCGATCAGGGCGCGCTCCATGCTCATCGGCATGACCAGCGGGTACCAGCCCTCGACCCCGTCGTGCTGGGCGGCGACGGCCACCGACCCGGCGCCGAGCGGGTAGCCGGGCAGGTCCACCTTGCTGATGTTGGCCCGCACCAGGGGCCGCTCCGTGGGCTTCAGTGGCGGCGGGAGGACCGCCGCCACCACGTCCGGGTCGGTCTCCCAGACGGCCACCACACCGGTGGACCAGATGTCGGGGAGCTTGGAACTCTTCTCGCGCGAAGCGGCGATCTCGGCCTCGGTGCGCGCTCCGTACCGTACGCGTGCCATCTATCGCACCATCCTTCGTCTAGGACGCAGTCGGTTCTGAGGCAGTCGGTTCTGTAACACAGTTACACCGCCACCGATGAAGGGTAAAGACCCTTGCACGTAACCGATCTGACGGATCGACAGAAAGTTGGGACGGACACGATGGCCAGAACCACGCTGACCCGCGCGGAGGTACTGGACGCCGCCGCGTCCCTGGTCAAGCAGCACGGCCCGGCCGCCCTCACCATGCGCAAGCTCGCCGCCGAGCTGGGCACCGCGGTGACCTCCATCTACTGGCACGTCGGCAACCGCGAATCACTGCTCGACGCCCTCGTGGAGCGGACCGTGGAGGAAGTGGGCGCCATCCGGCCGGCCGGCCGCAACCCCGGCGACCGCATCCTCTCGGTCGCCCGGATACTGCGCCGGGAGCTGCGCGAGCGGCCGCACCTGATCGCGATGGTCCACGAGCGCGGCCTCACCGACCGGATGTTCCTGCCCGCCCAGCAGGCCCTGGTCCACGAGGTGCACGCGGCAGGTCTACGCGGGACCCGGGCCGCGGACGCGGTGCGCGCGATCCAGTTCCAGATCATCGGCTTCGTGCTGGTCGAGCGCAATCGCGAACGCTCCCCCGCCCAGTCCCCCGCCGAGAGCGAGCTCTGGGACCCGGCCGACGCCCCGCACGACCCGGCACTGGCCCGTGCGCTGGCACGACCGGTGGATCCGGAACGGCTGTTCCAACTGTCCCTGAGGGCCCTGGTGAAGGCCCTGCTGGCGCCATCGGCCGGGTAGCGGCTTGCCGCCGCGCGGCCGCCCGTGATGGGATCTGCTCCACGGGGGCGGCTCCCCGGCGTGCATCCTCTCCCTTTCACGGAAAGTCCGCGCGCCCTCTCTCCGCCCCCGTTTTTCGTTCGCGGAGGGAAATCAGGACCGTGCCCGTCACCCGATCCGTCGAAGAGCTCATGCTGCGCCGGCTCCAGACCGTCTACGTCGACCGCCCGTCGGCCGCCGCTTCGCCCGGCACCGAGGGGGTCCGCCCGCTGGAGGGCGAACTCCTGGAACGCGGCCACGCCCTGAGCCGGGAGTTGTACGCCGCCCTGGCCGTCCTCGCACCGACCGACCTCGCCGAGGAGCGCTCACACCTGCTGGACCTGGCCGACGGGCTCGCGAGCGCCGACCGGGGGCGCCGACCGGCCTTCCGCCGCTTCCCCTTCTCCATCCCGCGCGACACCGAGCGCTGGTACACCGACCGCGTCCTGGCCCTGCTGCGCCGGGACCCGGCCCGGCCGTGCGCGCTCTGCGCCGAGACCCGTCCGGTGCGTCCCCTCTCCCCGTGCGCCCACCTCGTCTGCGGCGCCTGCTGGGAGGGCGCCGACCACACCGGCTGCCCCGTCTGCCTGCGCCCCCTCGACCCGGCCGGGCCCTTCCTCTCCGTTTCCGCTTCCGCTTCCGTTTCCGCTTCCGCGGAGGTCCGTCCTTCCGGCGAGGACCGCCCTGTTACGGAGCACCGCGCGCCCGACAGCGACGAGAGCGGGATCCCGCCCGGCCCGCTCCGGCTGCTGCGGCTCGGCACCGACCCCGCGGCCGACGCCGCCCGGGTGCTGACCCCGATGCTCGCCCGGCCGGCCCCGCTGTCCCCCGAGGACCACGCCGACCTGTCGCTGCTGCTTCGGCTGGCCCCGGCCGGGCCCGACTGGCTGCCCGCGCGGATCCCCGTACCGCAGACCCTCGCGCTGGTCCTGGCCCGTCTGCTGACCGGCCCCGCCCCGTGGGACGCCGTACGGCCGCTGCTCCCCGGGCTATTGACCAGCGCCACCGACGTGCTGCGGCTCCTCACCGCGCTGTCCGGCGGGGATCCGGGGCTGCTCGCGCCCGGGCCGTCCCGGTTCCGCTCCCCCGCCCGGCCGCTGCGCCGCGCACTGCTCGGCGTACTCGACGCGCTGCCCGCCCCCGGCCTCGTCGAGGATCTGCTGCGGCATCCGACGGCCTGGAAGCGGGCCGCCGAGACCCTGCACCCCTTCGAGGGGTACGCCCGCCATCCCCGGGCAGCCCTGGCCTTCGCCGCGCTGCGGGGCACCGTCCTGTCCGGCGCCCTGGGCGCGGCCCTGCGGGAGAGCGCCGCCGCGCATCCGGACGCCGTACGCGTGGAGGGGAACCGGGTCCGGCCCGTGACCTGGACCGGGCGACTGGAGCAGGCCCTGGCCGAGGCAGACCCCGGGGCCGCCTCGACGGTGGCCGGGGAGCGCCCCGGGGAGCTCGTCCTGCGCCTCGACCACCTGCTGCGCCTGCACACCGGCGACCGCCTGGTCCCGGAGCTGGCCCGGGAGCTGGCCCGCGGACTGCCCGCCGTCGGCGCGGGCCCGCTGCTGGCCGCCCTCGGGGCCCTGCGCGGGCGCACCTCGGACCTGACGGGCTCGCGGCGCGTGTTCTTCCCCAAGGGCGCGGACGGCCACATCCGGTCCGTGCCGGAGGACCGCCCGCCGCTTCCGGGCCCGCTCGTCGCGGCGGCAACGGCCCTGCTGGAGGCGGAGGTGCTGCGCCGGTTCGCCCTCGCCGAGGGGGAACCGTACGAGCTGGCCGTCCTGGACTCCGGGCTCGCGGAACTGCCCGCGCCCTCCGGGGAGCAGGCCCGCGCCGGGTCCGCGGCCGCGGTGCCCCGGGGTAGCTTCCTGGCGCTGCCCGCGGGCGAGGCGCTGCGGCTGTTCCTCCACTGGACCGGGGCCCGGAACCAGGTGGCGCACCTGGACCTGGCAGTGGCCTTCTTCAACGCCGACTGGAAGTTCACCGGCCTGTGCGACCGCGACCGCCCGGTGTACGGGAAGTCCGCGGCCGGCGCCGTGCACTCGGGCGGCCACGGCTGGGCACCGGCACCGGTACCGGCAGGTGAGGGGGACACGGAGTACGTCGACCTGGACCTGGCGAGGCTCGCCGGGCACGGGGACGCGTACGCGGTGCCACTGGTGTCCGGCTACAGCGGGGTGCCGTTCGAGGAGCTGGCACGGGCCTTCACCGGGTTCACGGCCCGGCCGGCGGACGGCCCGCGCCTGCCCCCGGGTGGCCCGCGCACGACCGGGCGGCGCTTCGACCTGAGCGGCCCCGCGACGCGGGCCCGGGCGGCGATGGTCGTGGACCTGGCCGCACGGCGGGCGCTGTGGGCGGACCTTCGCCTGCCGCCCTCGGACCCCTTCGAGAGCGTCACCCCGCGCGGCGACCGGGTCGCGGCCGTGGCCTCGGACGTGTGGGCGCACTTCACCTCCGGTGCGCGCACCACCCTGTGGGACCTCACCGTGTGGCGGGCGGCGGCCCGCACCCGGGAGGTGGCGGTGATCCGGCGGGCCGACGAGAGTTCGGTCTCCGACGAGGTGTGGCTGTACCGGGCCGCGGCCGGCGAGGAACCGGCCTCCTTCGCCGCGCGGATCGCCGCCCTGGAGCCGCCCGAGGAGCGCCGGACCCGCGCGGACGCGGAGGCGCAGGCCACCGAACTGGCCGCGGGGAAGCGCGCGTTCCTGGCGCTGACCCGTGCGGGCGTGGCCCTGGAAGGCGGTTCGGGAACGGCCTGCCTGCTCTTCCCCGGGCCCGCCGAAGTACCCGGGTCCTTCGCCCGGGTGACGGCCGGGGACCTCGTGACGGAGCTGGGCTGAAGGGCCGTAGGGCTTCGAGTGTCGGCGCGGGCCGATATCCTCTGTGACCATGCTCGCCGACCGTACGACCGCAGAGACGATGTGGCCGACCGCGTACCCACAGGGGTACGCGGTCGTCGACGTGGAGACCACCGGGCTCGCTCGCGACGACCGGATAATCTCCGCCGCCGTCTACCGGCTCGACGCTCAGGGCAACGTCGAGGACCACTGGTACACGCTGGTCAACCCGCTCCGGGACCCCGGGCCCGTGTGGATCCACGGTCTGACCAGCGACATGCTTCAGGACGCGCCGCTCTTCAAGGACATCGCCGAGGAGTTCGCGGGCCGGCTCGCCGACCGGGTGCTGGTCGCGCACAACGCGATCTTCGACTGGCAGATGATCGCCCGTGAGTACGCGCGGGCCGAGGCCACCGCCCCTGTGCGTCAGCGGCTGTGCACCATCGCCCTGTCGAAGGAACTGAACCTCCCGCTGCCCAACCACAAGCTGGAGTCGCTCGCCGCGCACTTCGGCGTGGTCCAGCAGCGCGCCCACCACGCGCTCGACGACGCCCGGGTCCTCGCGGAGGCGTTCCGTCCGTCCCTGCACGCGGCCGCGCGGGACAACGTACGGCTGCCCCTGCTGGAATGCCGGCCGCTGACGGAGTGGTCGGACACCCCCGCCGCCCCGCGCGTCGGGTACCAGGCCTCGTATGGGGCGGGCGGCGGGAATGCCGGGTCGAGCTGGCGGGCCTCGCGCAAGCGGCCGCCGTGCCCGTACCCGAACCCGGGCCGGTGGGCGGACGGCACCCCGCTCAAGCAGGGCATGCGGATCGCGTTCTCCGGCGACACCTCGGTGGACCGGGAGCTGCTGGAGGACCGCGCTGTGGAGGCGGGCCTGCACATCGCGACGAGCCTGTCCCGGCTCACGAGCCTGCTCGTGACGAACGACCCGGACTCCTCGACCTCCAAGACGGTGAAGGCGAAGTCCTTCGGAACCCCCGTCGTCGACGAGGCGGCCTTCACCCAGCTGCTGCGGGACGTGGCTCCGGCGCAGGACTGACCGCGGGGAGGTCCGGGGGCCGGCCGTTGGGCCGGCCGTTGGGCCGGCCGTTGGGCCGGCCGTTGGGCCGGCCGTTGGGCCGGCCGTTGGGCCGGCCGTTGGGCCGGCCGTTGGGCCGGCCGGGTGCAGGCTCGGCGACTCACCCCGGTGGATCTTGTTCCGGCGGTCCGCCCTGCGCAGCATGCCGCGCATGGCACGTTGCGAAGTCTGCGGGAACGATTACGGCATGTCCTTCGAAGTACACGCACAGGGTGCTGTGCACGTCTTCGACTGCTTCTCCTGCGCCATTCACCGCATGGCGCCCATCTGCGAGCACTGCCGGGTCCAGATCATCGGGCAGGGCGTCGAGGTCGAGGGACAGTGGTTCTGCGGAGGGCACTGCGCCCGCGCGGAGGGGAAGGTGGGCATCACCGACCGCGTCTGACTCCCGTCCCGTCCCCACGGCCCCTTTCCCCTTCCCCTTCCCTCTCCTCTCCTCTCCCCTCTCCTGCGCCACGACCCCGGACGGCCACCCGGCCGCCGGGGTCCTCGCCGCTGGGGGTACCGTCGTGGGCGTGTACCGCTTTGTGCTGACCCGGCAGTGGGTGTGCCTCACCCTCATCGGCCTCGCCCTGATCCCCGCGATGATCAAGCTGGGGTTCTGGCAGTTCCATCGTCACGAGCACCGGATCGCGCAGAACGAGCTGATCGACGCGAACCTGCGGGCGAAGCCGGTCCCCATGACCGAGGTCACCTCCCCCGGCCATGTGGTCCCGCGCGCCGACTACTGGCGGGCCGTGACCGCCACCGGGACGTACGACTCCGCGCACGAGGTCGTCGTGCGCATGCGCACCGACAACGACGACAAGGTCGGCTTCCACGTCCTCACCCCGCTGGTCCTGGCCGACGGCCGGGTCGTACTCGTCAACCGCGGCTGGGTCGCGGGCGGCGACGACCCGCGCGCCTACCCGCCGGTGCCGGCCGCGCCCACCGGCGAG
The DNA here is from genome assembly GCF_057834205.1 of Streptomyces sp. GL_148. Taxonomy (NCBI): domain Bacteria; kingdom Bacillati; phylum Actinomycetota; class Actinomycetes; order Kitasatosporales; family Streptomycetaceae; genus Streptomyces; species Streptomyces sp. GL_148. The sequence continues at coordinate 1,937,721 of NZ_CM174396.1, forward strand.
GTCACGGTCACCGGGCGGCTGAAGGCCGACGAGACCAGCGGCGGCAGCGGCATCAAGGACCGCAAGGGCCTGCCGGACCGCCAGGTGATGCTGATCAACAGCGCCCGGCAGGCGCAGTACGTGGGCAAGCCCGTCCTCGGCGGCTACCTGGAACTCACCGCGCCGGTCCCGGCCGACGGCAAGCCCGAGGTGATCGCCGAGCCCGACCACGACTCGATCGGGCCGCACATGGCGTACGCCGTGCAGTGGTGGCTGTTCACCTTCGCGGTGCCGGTGGGCTGGACCGTGCTCGTACGGCGCGAGAAGCGCGACCGCGAGGCGGCCGCCGCCGCCTCGGCCGCCGCCTCCGAGCGGGAGCCGGTGGCGACCGCGTAGCGTGTCGGGCATGGATCTTGGACTGAAGGACCGTGTCTACGTCGTCACCGGCGCCACCAGGGGCCTCGGCTACGCTTCCGCCCGCGAACTGACCGCCGACGGCGCCAAGGTGGTGCTGACCGGCCGGGACGCGGGGCGCGCCGAGGCCGCGGCCAAGGCGCTGGGCCCGAACGCGGTCGGTGTGGCCGCCGACAACTCCGACCCCGCGGCCGCCTCCCGGCTCGTCGCCGCGGCCCGCGAGCACTTCGGCCGCCTCGACGGCATCCTCATCAGCGTCGGCGGCCCCGCGCCCGGTTCGGCGGCGGACAACTCCGACGAGCAGTGGACGGCGGCCTTCGAGTCGGTCTTCCTGGGCGCGGTCCGCCTCGCGCGGGCGGCGGCCGCCGAGCTCTCCGACGGCGGGGTCATCGGCTTCGTCCTGTCGGGCTCCGTGCACGAGCCGATCCCGGGCCTCACCATTTCCAACGGCCTGCGCCCCGGGCTGGCCGGCTTCGCGAAGTCCCTCTCCGTGGAGCTCGGCCCGCGCGGCATCCGGGTGGTCGGCCTGCTGCCCGCCCGCATCGACACCGACCGGGTCCGCGAGCTCGACGCCCTGTCCGGGGACGCGGACCTCGCCCGCACCCGCAACGAGGCGGGGATCCCGCTGCGGCGGTACGGCACCCCGGAGGAGTTCGGCCGCTCGGCGGCGTTCCTGCTCTCCCCGGCAGCTTCCTACCTGACCGGCGTCATGCTCCCGGTGGACGGCGGCTCCCGGCACGGCTTCTGACGGTCACAGCACTAGGTCACCCGTCGCGCCCGGCGGGGGGTGACGTGGAGGCGGGCCTCCGTCGGGAGGGCCGGGAGCGCCGCCGAGGCGCGGGCCCGGCCCAGCACCGGGCCGGCGAGGGCCGCCAGCACGTCGGCCGGCACCGCGTGCGGCTCCAGCTCCAGGGCGACCCGCAGGGCCGGGGCCCCGCGCCGCCCCCGCAGCGTGACCCGGCACCGGGCCACGCCCTCCACGGCCTCCTGGACGTCGGCCTCGACGGCCTCCTCCAGCGCCCGCCCGCGCAGCACCGCGAACGCCCCGTCCCCGGTGTCCACGAGCACCTCCGCGAGCCGGGCCCGCCGCAGTTGGGACAGCAGCCACCACAGCGCCAGCAGGACGCAGACCCCGAGTGCGGCGAGCAGCACCCACCAGGGCGCCGGCCAGCCCCGCCCGTGCGGCGCCAGCAGCGGTTCGTGGCGGCCCTCGAACGGGCCGGACGCGGTCAGCACCGACGCCCCCGCCGCCAGCAGGAGCAGTCCGATCAGGGCGAGCAGGACCCGGTTCACCGTCCCGAGGGTCACCGGCGGTTCACCCGTACCCTCGGCCGCAGCGCGTGGGCCAGGCCCAGCTCGTCGAGGCCGACGGCCAGCACCGCGTCCAGATCGGCCCGTACGTCGTCCAGTTCGCGGAAGTGGGACACGGCCCGGACACCGATGCGGGCGCGGCCCACGCTGACCCGCACCGACCGGACCCCGGCCACCTCCATGACCCGGTCGCGCAGCACCTGCGCGGCGGCCTTGCGTTCCAGTCCGCCGCGGACCTCCGGGTGCCCCGAGGTCATCGGGAGGATCCCGCGCAGGCCCGGGGTGAGTGCGTACAGCAGCAGCGCGGCCCCGGCCGCGGCCAGGACTCCGCCGCCGATCAGCACGCCGGGGTCGGCCGGGGTGTGCCGCTCCAGCGCCCGGGAGAGCTCGTCGCGCCAGCGCATCCCCGGGCGGTGGGCCCGTACCGCCGCCAGGTCGTACAGGAACAGCCCCGCCACCCCGAGGACGGCGAACGCCCCGACGGCCGCCGGCAACCGCCGGGGCGACCGGAAGCGGGCGCTCACCGGACCCGCCGGTCCCGCCCGGCGGCGGGCCGCGCGGGGCGCAGGTGCTCGATGTCCACGTCCACCTCGGGTACGGCCATGTCCGCGCACTCCTCGACGCGCAGGGCGACGTGGCGGCGTACGGCTGCGCACTGGGCGGCGAGGTCCGAGGGGTAGGGGAGCTCCAGGACCACCCGTACGCGGGCGATGTCGTGGTGCACGGTGACGGTGGCGTGCGGCGGGGCCGCGTCCGGAGCGGGCCGGGTCAGCGCCTCCCGGGCGGCCTGGGCGGCGATCTTCGCCACGACCCGGTCGGCGATCCGGGTGGCTCCCCGCTCGGCGGCGGGCACCCGGGGCGGGGTGGGACGGGGCGTGCTCATCGGTCCCGGTCCCCCCGGTCCTGATCGCGATCACGGTCCCCGGGGCGGCCCCGGGGACGGAAGAAGTCCCCCGGTTCCAGGTCCCCGTCGAGGAACCGGCCCACGACGAAGCCGATGGCGCCGAGCGCGGCCACCAGCAGGAAGGCCCCGAAGCCGCCGAAGTACCCGGCGAACCCCAGTGCCATGCCGGCCACCAGGCCGACGACCGCCATGCTCATGCGGACTCCTCTACTGCAGTCGGGACTCCGGCTCCTCGTCGTCCTCGTCCGGCAGCTTGACGTCGCTGACCGCGATGTTGACCTCCACGACCTCGAGGCCGGTCATCCGCTCCACCGCCGAGACGACGTTCTCACGGACGGCCCGGGCCACGTCCCTGATCGACACGCCGTAATCCACGACGATCTCCAGGTCGAGGGCGGTCTGCACCTCGCCGACCTCCGCCTTCACGCCCCGGCTGACGGTGGACTTGGCCCCGCCGGGGACGCGGTCGCGGACGGCGCCGAAGGTACGGGAGAGGCCGCTGCCGCTGCCCATGGCGTGGACGCCGACCACCTCGCGGGCGGCCAGGCCGGCGATCTTCTCGACCACGCCGTCGGCGATGCTCGTCTTCCCGCGGTCGGCGGGGGGCTTGGCGGTGTTGCTGCCGCCTGTGGCGGCGGATTCGGTCATGGGTGATCCCTTCGCACGGTGGGCTCCCGACCACCGTAAGTCGGGACCGGCTCCGCTGCCCGTCCCGACGCGGCTGCGGGTGATCGGCCCTGCGGGGCAAAGTCCCCGCCCCGGCCTTCCACCGTTCCCCGGGCGCTGCCCGGACCCCGATCCTCGAACGCCGGGCAAATCCAGCCCCTCCGGCGTTTGAGGAGCGGGGGTCCGGGGGCTGGTCCCCGGGAACGGCGCCGCGGCTAGTCGGAGAGGCCCGCCAGGTCCCGCAGGCGGCGGGCCTGGGCGGCGCGCTCGGCGGCGCGCTGGTCGTCGTAGGGGCGCGACCCAGCGCCCCGCAGCAGCGCCTTCGTCTCGACCACCGCATCCCGCGGCGGAGCCAGCAGCGCGGTGGTGAGGTCCTGGACGGCCGCGTCGAGTTCGCCCGCGGGGACGACCAGGTTCGCGAGGCCGATCCGTTCCGCCTCCTCGGCGTGGACGAAGCGTCCCGTCGCGCAGATTTCGAGCGCGCGGGCATAGCCGACCGCCGAGGTCAGCGGCTGCGTGCCGCCGAGGTCGGGCACCAGGCCCAGCCCGGTCTCGCGCATGGCGAACTGCACGTCGTCCGCGACGACGCGCAGATCGCACGCGAGGGCAAGCTGGAAACCGGCACCGATCGCGTGCCCCTGAACGGCGGCGACGGAGATGATGTCGTTGCGCCGCCACCAGGTGAACGCCTCCTGGTACTCGGCGATGGTGGAGTCGAGCAGTTCCTCCGAACCGCGCGCCAGGTCAAGGAAGGACGGCTCGCCCTCGAAGCCTTCGGGGGTGAACGCCTGCCGGTCGAGCCCTGCGGAGAAGGACTGCCCTTCGCCGCGCAGCACGACGACCCGGACGGTGCCCGGCAACGACCTTCCAGCCTCCGTCAACGCCCGCCAGAGCGCGGGGGATTGAGCGTTTCGCTTGGCTGGATTGGTCAGTGTCACCGTGGCGACCGTGTCGTCGACGGTGAGCCGTACGCCGTCCTTGTCGAGCAGAGCCATCTGTGTGCCTCCGGTGGTTGTGCCGTCGTTCGGCCGCGATCTCGGCCTAAGTGACTGCACAGTAACCACCCGGCCGGCCATGGAGCCGACCGGGGGTCACCGAAGGACGGTGGAACTGGAACCGTGAAGCTGAATACGGAAAACCGTTGGAACCAAGGGGAACCAAATGGTCAGGCCGTAGCCGCCTTCTTGCCACGCGTCGCGCCACCGCGACCACGCAGCGTCACTCCGGACTCGCTGAGCATCCGATGGACGAATCCGTAGGACCGGCCAGTCGATTCGGCCAGCGCCCGGATACTCGCACCGGAGTCGTACTGTTTCTTCAGGTCTGCCGCGAGCTTGTCACGCGCGGCGCCGGTTACCCGGCTGCCCTTCTTCAGAGTTTCGGCCACCCGTGCCTCCTCTATGGGAAGTGCGCTCTGGACTTCTCATGATCACCCCTCCCCGGCTTCCTGGCCACCCATTCAGCAAGGTCGGTACGGCGGCATTTCTTCAGGCATGGACGCACGAGCAGAACGGAATCTTCTCTTCCGCTGCATAACCTCCGTCACATTTCCGCTCCCCCGGCATGAATGGCCAGGTCAGGGGCCGGAGCGGAAAAACGGAAGGGCCCCGGCCGCACCTCCTGGGAGGTGCGGCCGGGGCCTTCGTCGGGCACGGAGCGGTATGAGACCGTCTCACTCAGATGATGGATCACGTCTGAGCCGAATGATCCATAAGCAAAGGATCACGGAAGCGGAAGGGCCTCAGGCGAGCGACACCAGGTCCCGGTAGTCCGGACCCCAGAGGTCCTCGACGCCGTCCGGGAGCAGGATGATCCGCTCCGGCTCGAGCGCCTCGACCGCGCCCTCGTCGTGGGTGACGAGGATGACGGCGCCCTTGTACGTGCGCAGGGCGCCCAGGATCTCCTCGCGGCTGGCCGGGTCGAGGTTGTTGGTGGGCTCGTCGAGCAGCAGCACGTTGGCCGAGGAGACGACCAGCGTCGCCAGGGCGAGGCGGGTCTTCTCACCGCCGGACAGGACGCCCGCGGGCTTGTCCACGTCGTCGCCGGAGAAGAGGAAGGAGCCGAGCGTCTTGCGCACGGAGACCAGGTCCAGGTCCGGCGCCGAGGAGCGCATGTTCTCCAGGACCGAGCGCTCCGGGTCCAGGGTCTCGTGCTCCTGGGCGTAGTAGCCGAGCTTGAGGCCGTGGCCGGGGACGACCGTGCCGGTGTCGGGCTTCTCGGTGCCCGACAGCAGGCGCAGGAGCGTGGTCTTGCCGGCGCCGTTGAGGCCGAGGATGACCACGCGGGAGCCCTTGTCGATGGCCAGGTCGACGTCGGTGAAGATCTCCAGCGAGCCGTAGGACTTCGACAGGCCCTCGGCGGTCAGCGGGGTCTTGCCGCAGGGCGCCGGGTCCGGGAAGCGCAGCTTGGCGACCTTGTCGGAGACGCGGACGGCGTCCAGGCCCGCGAGCAGCCGGTCGGCGCGCTTGGCCATGTTCTGGGCGGCGACGGTCTTGGTGGCCTTCGCGCGCATCTTGTCGGCCTGCGAGTTCAGCGCCGCGGCCTTCTTCTCGGCGTTCTGGCGCTCGCGCTTGCGGCGCTTCTCGTCGGCCTCGCGCTGCTGCTGGTAGAGCTTCCAGCCCATGTTGTAGACGTCGATCTGGGAGCGGTTGGCGTCCAGGTAGAACACCTTGTTGACGACCGTCTCGACCAGGTCCACGTCGTGGGAGATGACGATGAAGCCGCCGCGGTAGGTCTTCAGGTAGTCGCGCAGCCACACGATCGAGTCGGCGTCGAGGTGGTTGGTCGGCTCGTCGAGGAGGAGGGTGTCGGCGTCCGAGAAGAGGATCCGCGCGAGCTCGACGCGGCGGCGCTGACCACCGGAGAGGGTGTGCAGCGGCTGGCCGAGCACCCGGTCGGGCAGGCCGAGGGCGGCGGAGATGGTCGCGGCCTCGGACTCGGCGGCGTAACCGCCCTTGGTGAGGAACTCGGTCTCCTGGCGCTCGTACTGGCGCATCGCCTTCTCGCGGGTGGCGCCGGAGCCGGAGGAGATGCGCTCCTCGTTCATCCGCATCTTCTTGAGCAGCACGTCGAGTCCGCGGGCGGACAGGATCCGGTCGCTGGCCAGCACGTCGAGGTCGCCGGTGCGCGGGTCCTGCGGGAGGTAGCCGACCTCGCCCGAGCGGGCGATGCTGCCGCCGGCCGGCGTTCCCTCGCCCGCGAGGCACTTGGTGAGGGTGGTCTTGCCGGCTCCGTTGCGGCCGACGAGGCCGATGCGGTCGCCCTTGGCGATGCGGAAGGAGGCGTTCTCGATGAGGATGCGGGCGCCGGCGCGCAGCTCGATGCCGGTGGCGGTGATCACGGAAATACTCCAGGGCGGGTCGGGACGGCGGAAGGGGGGCAGGACGCGATGCTTCGACGCCGCTAATCCGCGAGGAGATTTGCCATGGGAGTCATTCTACCGGGGGTCCGCAACTACTTTCGGGCCCGCCCGCCCCTGGCGGGACCGGCGCCACCCCCGCCCCCGTGTCCCCCGTTCGGCCCAGGGAGCACGCCTCCTCACCAGGGGGCGTATGAGGATGAACGGGTTGATACTCACCGCAGGGGTGTACTCGTACCCCCCTTGGCAGGAATGGAGGGCGGTGCGGGATGCAGTTCGACGACAACGCCAATCTGGACACTTCCGAGGTCAAGGACGTGCGCGGCAGCCGCATCCCGGGCGGAAAGGCCACGGTCGGCGGCGGCATCATCGGACTCATCGCACTGATCATGGGCCTGCTGTTCGGGGTGGGCCCGGAACAGCTGGGCCTGTCCGACGCAAGCCCCGAGCCCGCGTCGACCGCCTCCTCCGCCGCCCAGGTGCAGCAGAGCTGCAAGACCGGCGCGGACGCGAACACCAAGGAGGACTGCCGGCTGGTGGCGGTGATCAACAGCACCCAGGACTTCTGGAAGCAGGAGTTCGCCAGGCGCGGCGCCCAGTACAGCCCGGCGCAGACGGTGTTCTTCACCGGCAAGGTGGGCACCGCCTGCGGGGCGGCCACCTCGGCGGTCGGCCCCTTCTACTGCCCCGGTGACCGGCAGGTCTATCTGGACCTGGGCTTCTTCAACGAGCTCCGCACCAAGTTCGGCGCGAGCGGCGGCCCCTTCGCCCAGGCGTACGTGGTGGCCCACGAGTACGGCCACCACATCCAGAACCTGACCGGCACCCTGCAGAAGGCCCAGGACGGCCGGCAGGGCGCGACCAGCAACGCGGTACGGGTCGAGCTGCAGGCCGACTGCTACGCCGGGGTCTGGGCCCACAACGCGACGAAGACCCCGGACGAGTCCACGGGCAAGCCCCTGATCACCAGCCTCACCGACGAGGACATCAAGGACGGCCTGGACGCGGCGGCGGCGGTCGGCGACGACCGGATCCAGGAGAAGTTCCAGGGCCGGGTGACCCCGGAGTCCTGGACGCACGGCTCGGCCGAACAGCGCCAGCAGTGGTTCTACCAGGGCTACCGCACGGGCGACATGGCCCAGTGCAACACCTTCCGCTGACTTCTCGCGGCGCCTGCCATGCTGTGACGTGGCTCACTGTCCATCCACGGACTGTCCACCCACGGTACGAGAGGGAGTGATCGTCATGGCAGGCGTTCCGTCCATCTGTCCGACGCTGCTGTACACCGACGCCAAGGCCGCCATCCAGCTGCTCACGGAAGCCTTCGGCTTCACCCAGGTCGCGGCGTACGAGGGCGAGGACGGCGCGGTGGCGCACGCCGAGCTGTCCTACGGGAACGGCATGGTGATGCTGGGCAGCAAGGGCACCGGCGGTGCCTTCGACAAGGCGATGGAGACGGCCGGCCCGGCCGGGGTCTACGTGCGCGTCGACGACGTGGACGCCCACCACCGCCGGGCCGTCGAGCACGGTGTGGAGATCCTGATGGAGCCGACCGACCAGGACTACGGCTCGCGGGACTACATGGCCCGCGACGCCGAGGGCAACGTGTGGAGCTTCGGGACGTACGCGCCGCAGGTCTAGGACCTGCCGCGCGTACGCGCTTGCGCTACGGGCGCTACGCGCCGCCGGTGTGCACCTGGAAGGCGGCCCGGCGCACCGCCTTGGCCAGGGCGGGATCGGGATGGGCGGCGGCCAGCGCGACCAGCACCTGCACCGTGCGCGGGTGCCCGACCGCGCGGACCTCGTCCAGCAGCCGCGGAACCGTGGTCCGCACCGCCGAGTCCAGGTGGCGGGCCAGCAGTTCGGCCTCGCCGTGGTCGGCGATGGCGGCCGCGGTGTCCACCCAGAGCCAGGTCTGCTCCTCGGCGGTGAGCACGTCCTGCGCCTCGTCGGGGTCGACCCCGTCGTGCTCGGCGAGCCAGAGCAGGGCGTAGGGGCGCAGCGCGGGCTCCCGGGAGGCCGCCCGCACGTCGGGTTCGGCCGGGGCTCCGACGACGCGCAGGGCTTCGAAGGCGAGCCCGCGCAACAGGGCGTCCTCGCCGCGGGCCGCGTGCAGCAGTTCGGAGACCGCGTGGCCGACGGGCCGGGCGGCGAGCCAGGCCTGGTATTCGGCGCGGGCCGGGCCGGGGGTGAGCCGCGCGCAGCCGTGCAGCATGGCGGCGGCGGACTGTTCGATGTTCCCGGCGGGGCTCTGCGCGGCGACGCAGATCTGCTCCAGCTTGACCCAGACGGCCCAGCTCCCGAGCGGGGTGAGGGTGGCCCGGGCGGGGCCGAGGGTGACGGCATCCACGGCGGCGAGCCCGCCCAGCGCCCAGCGCAGCAGCCGGGCGAGCGGGACGGGCGCTGCGGCCGGCGCGGGACCGGCCTGCGGGGTCCCGACGGCCTGCGCCGTGGACTCGTAGGGGACCTCGCACCGCTCGTCGCGCAGTTCGTCGACGCGCTGTCCGAGCAGGTCCAGCAGATCGGGGACGGTCACGGGACCGGCGGAGAGCTGGAGCAGGGAGAGCAGCTGGGGCATGGCCTCGACCACCTCGGCGACGGCCGCGGGGGCGATGTCGGCGGGGGCCGGGTGGACCAGTGACCAGGCGTCGAAGAGGGCGACCCAGCCGCGCAGGACGGCGGTGTCGTCACGGTTCCAGGCGCGCAGGCGCCAGCCCGGGCGGGCGTGCCCGCCGTGCATCTCGATCAGGCCGGCGAGCCGGGCGCGGTCCCAGCCGACCCGGATCTGGCCCGGCGTCAGGCTCAGCTGGGCTGCGGCGCGTTCGGTTTCGGCGGCGGGCAGGGCGCCCGCCGGGGCGGGCCCGGCGCCGTCCGCGCCGCCTAGGTGCAGTTCGGCCCAGCGGGCGAGCCGTACCGCGTCGGCGAGGGAGGCTCGGGCCCTGTTCGCCAGGTCGGCCGTGGCAGGTGTGCCCGCCGGAGGCCGCGGGGCGGTCCGGGTGCGCCGGTCGGTCACCGCCTTGCGGGCCGTGGCCACGGACCGCGGGGCGACGAGTCGGAGTCTGGAGTCGCGAGCCAACTGCTCATCAGGCTTTCGGGACGTCACGTGAGCAGTCTCGCCCGTCACTGGCCGAAAGCCCAAACGGAACCAGCCATTGTCACAAGGCCCCGCTGGTACAGAACGGGACAATCCTCCCTCCCCGTCCCGTCCGCCCCGCAGTCTTCGGACAACTCGTCCGACGGTCCGTCACCCGGCCCGTCACATCAAAGGGGTCAGGAAGCGGCGCAGCGCCTCTTCGTACGCGGCGGGATCGGCGTTCCACATCGCCCCGTGGGCGGCGTCGGAAACGGAGTGCAGGGTGACGAGGTCGGGGCGGGCCGCGGCGAGCCGGCGGGAGGGCTCCCAGGGGGCGAGCGCGTCGTCGGGGCCGTGGAAGATCAGTACGGGCACCTTCAGCGCGGCCGGATCCGACCCCGGGGCCCGCCGGTCGGCGCGCAGCCCCGCACGGCCCTCCGCGGCCTTGACCGCGAACGGGAGGAGCGGGGCCGGGGTGCGGCGCGCGGCGGCGAGGGCGCGCAGGGTGGCGTGCCAGTCCAGTACGGGCGAGTCGAGGACCAGTCCGGAGATCCGGTCGGCCAGCGCCGAGCGCCGGGCGGCGTGCAGGGCCATGGCGGCGCCGGTCGACCAGCCGTGCAGGATCACACGGCGGGCGCCGTAGCGCAGGGCGTAGCGGATGGCGGCGTCGAGATCGCGCCATTCGGACTCGCCGAGGTGGCCGAGGCCGTCCGGTGACTCGGGGGCTCCGAGGTCGCCCCGGTACCCGAGGTCCAGGACGGGGAGCTTGTTGCGGTGGAGGAAGGGCATGACCACCATCGGGTGCTCGCGGGTGGCGCCGAGCCCGTGCACGGTGATCACCCAGGTGTCGCGGGCCGCGGGCACGAACCAGGCGGGCAGCGCCCCGAGCTCCCCGGGGACGTCCACGTCGGCGTGGTCCAGTCCGAGGGCCGTGCGCGGGTTGCCCAGGTGGACCTGCGGGGTGAGGGTGACGCGGGTTCCGGGGTCGAGGCTGCCGTGGGTGACGGCGAGGAGCCGGCGCACCACGGTGTCGGGGTCGTGCGGGGCGTCGGGGAGGACGGGCCCGACCACGGCGTGCACCCCGGGCGCGGTGAGCCCGTAGGTCCCGGGTCGCAGGGAGGCGAGCGAGCGGGTCAGCTCGACCCGGCCGTCCGCGGCGGAGTGGACGCTGAGCCGGGGGCTGCCGGGGAGCGGACGGCCGGGCTCGGTCCGCAGGGCCGCGTCGGCGGCGTACCGGCCGGCGAGCGCGGCGGCGGTGACGGCGGTGACGGCGGCCGCGCCGGCGCCGAGCAGGGTCGTGGTGACGGCCGCTGCCGTCGCTGTAGCGGTACGCACCGTTCCAGTGTCGAGGCGGACGGTTCGGCGGGCCACCGGAGGGAACGGCTCCGGCCGGCACCCCGGAGGGGTGGCACGGAGGGTGATCTAGGTCTCTTCGGGGGTCCCGGGCGTGCGGGCGGGCTACCGGAAGTCCTGCCCCGAACCGTGCGTACACCCCTGCCGTGACGTGCATTAATCGACATATCAACGCACTTCTCGGGACGAAGGTCCCGATCGAGTGCCGTACCGATACACCGCATGAACCCTGTCAGTTCACCTTCCGTTCATCCAGGTTATCTACGGTCCACGAACCACTGACGTCAAACAGAAGCCTGGGTAAATGGAGCACATAACGCTTCTCCTCGGGATCGTGATCATCACCGCTCTCGTGTTCGATTTCACGAACGGTTTTCACGACACGGCCAACGCGATGGCCACCACCATCTCGACCGGCGCCCTCAAGCCCAAGACCGCGGTGGCGATGTCCGCCGTGCTCAACCTCGTCGGCGCCTTCATGTCCGTGGAGGTCGCCAAGACGATCTCCAAGGGACTGGTCAACGAGGAAGGCATCCAGCCGGAGGTCATCTTCGCCGCCTTGGTCGGCGCGATCCTCTGGAACCTCGTCACCTGGCTGGTCGGACTGCCCTCCAGCTCCTCGCACGCCCTGATGGGCGGCCTGATCGGTGCGGCCGTGGCCTCCGCCGGCATGGGCGCCGTCAACGGCAGCGTCGTCGTCACCAAGGTGCTGATCCCCGCGATCGCCGCGCCGCTGGTCGCCGGCTTCGCCGCGTACCTGGCCACGAAGGTCACGTACAAGGTCGGCAAGGGGATGGGCGAGAAGACCTCGGCCAAGGGCTACCGCGCGGGCCAGATCGCTTCCGCGAGTCTCGTCTCGCTGGCGCACGGCACCAACGACGCGCAGAAGACGATGGGCATCATCACCCTGGCGCTCGTCGCCGGCGGCGCCCTCGCGCCCGGGTCCAACCCGCCGGTCTGGGTCATCGTCTCCGCCGGCATGGCCATCGCGATGGGCACCTACCTGGGCGGCTGGCGCATCATCCGCACCATGGGCAAGGGCCTGACCGACCTGCAGCCGCAGCAGGGCTTCGCCGCCCAGACCTCGGCCGCCAGCGTCATCCTGGCCTCCTCCTCCATCGGCTTCTCCCTCTCCACCACCCACGCGTGCTCCGGCGCCGTCATGGGTTCGGGTCTGGGACGCAAGGGCGGCGTGGTCCGCTGGTCCACCGCCACCCGCATGTTCATCGCCTGGGGCCTGACCCTCCCGGCCGCGGCCCTGGTGGCCGCCGGCGCCGAGCTGGTCATGCGCACCGGGGACATCGGCATCGCCGGCGTCACGGTCTTCCTGATCGGTTCCTGCGTCGCCATCTGGCTGATCTCCCGCCGCCAGGTCGTCGACCACACCAACGTCAACGAGGTCGAGACGGCCGCCGCCGAGGAGCCGGGTGTCGTCACCACGGCCATCGCGGCCGTCAGCGTCCCGCAGCCCGATCTCGCGGCAGTCGCCGCCGTCGGCAGCACCGCCGCGGTGACGGACGAGGAACTCAAGGCCACCATCCCGGCCGTGACGGCCGCCCCGACAAGTCCGCAGTCTCCGGCCGCGGCCGTCTGACCCCGAGAACGACAGAGGATTCAGCGGTATGAAGATCGACTGGGAAGCACTCGGCTCCGTCTTCGGGGTCAGCCTCTCCGCCACCGTCGTCCTGGTGACCCTGTTCACCCTGGGTCTGATGGGGCTCTCCAAGCACGAGGCCGCCACCGAACAGGGCGGCGCCGCCACCCTGGCCCGTAGCGGTGCGTACGCCTGCTTCGCGCTCTGCGCGGCGGCCGTGGCCTACGGGATCTACCTGATCGTCGCCTGAGGCGCGGGACGGCACGTACGAAGGCTCCCTCCGGGTTCGTACCGGAGGGAGCTTTCGCATGCCCTGGCCCCTCCTCCCCCCGCCACCCCATCGCAGGTCAACGGCGAGTTGACGGGCCTTCGCGCTGCGTGGTGGACTGCCCGAGCCATTACGGCGGCATGGAGAGGAAGTCCGGTGCGAATCCGGCGCGGTCCCGCCACTGTCACCGGCGCACGCGGACCTCTGGCCGTGTGCGGCCGGGAGCCAGGAACTCTCGCCGCCGGACACGTCGAACCAGGGCGCGGACCCTGAGTGAGGACATACCTGCCACCATGCGTGCCGATCGCGTCTTCGCGTACGGCGTCACGGCGGGCCTGATCGGCGACCGGATCCTCGGGGATCCTCGCCGAGGGCACCCCGTGGCCGCCTTCGGACGAGCCGCCGCCGCCGTCGAACGCGCCCTGTGGCGCGACGACCGCGCGCGGGGCGCCCTGCACACCCTGCTGTGCGCCGGAGGCGCGGCCGCCGTCGGCGCGCTGGGCGCCCGCGCCGTGCGCTCCGGGCCCGCGGCCGCCCGTATCGCGCTCACCGCCGCCGCCACTTGGGCCGTCGTCGGCGGCACCTCGCTGGGACGGGAGGCCCGTGCCATCGGCGGGGCGCTCGCCGCCGGGGACGCCGAAGTGGCCCGCGAGCGGCTGCCCCACCTCTGCGGGCGCGACCCGCAGGCGCTGGACGAGCAGCAGATGGCCCGCGCGGTCGTCGAATCGGTCGCCGAGAACACCTCCGACGCCGTGGTCAGCGCCCTCGTGTGGGGCGCCGTCGCGGGCGTCCCCGGGCTGCTCGCCTTCCGCGCCGTGAACACCCTGGACGCGATGGTCGGCCACAAGTCCCCCCGCCACCTGCGCTACGGCTGGGCCTCCGCCCGGCTCGACGACGTGGCCGGCTGGCCGGGCGCCCGGCTGACGGCCCTGGCCGCCGTACTGGCCGGGCCCGACCGGCGGGGAGCCGTACGGGCCTGGCGCGCGGACGCCGCCAAGCACCCGAGCCCCAACGCGGGGCCCGTGGAGTCCTCCTTCGCCGGGGCGCTGGGCGTACGGCTGGGCGGGACGCTGGCGTACGCGGGCAGGGTCGAGCACCGGGCCGTGCTCAACGGTGCGGCCGGGCGGCCCGTGGAGGTCGCCGACATCGAACGGGCGGTGCGGCTGTCGCGCCAGGTGACGTGGGTGGCGCTGGGGGCCTGTGTGGCCGCCCGGACGCTGGTCGCCCGGACGCTGGTCTCCCGTATGGCGCACACGAAGAAGAAGGGGCGGCCCGCATGAGCGGCGGCGCGAAGCGCGGCGGGGGTCTCCTCGTCGCCGGTACGACCTCGGACGCGGGCAAGAGCGTGGTCACGGCGGGCATCTGCCGGTGGCTGGCCCGGCAGGGCGTGAAGGTGGCCCCGTTCAAGGCGCAGAACATGTCGCTGAACTCCTTCGTGACGAGGGAGGGCGCCGAGATCGGCCGTGCGCAGGCCATGCAGGCCCAGGCTGCCCGCGTGGAGCCGACCGCGCTGATGAACCCCGTGCTGCTGAAGCCCGGCAGCGACCGGAGCAGCCAGGTGGTGCTGCTGGGCAAGCCGGTGGGCGAGATGAGCGCGCGCGGCTACCACGGGGGGCGTCAGGAGCAGTTGCTCGGCATCGTCACGGACTGTCTGGAGCAGTTGCGGGGCACGTATGACGCCGTGATCTGCGAGGGGGCGGGCAGCCCGGCCGAGATCAACCTGCGCCGGACCGACATCGTGAACATGGGCATCGCGCGGGCCGCGCGGTTCCCGGTGGTCGTCGTCGGCGACATCGACCGGGGCGGCGTCTTCGCGTCCTTCTTCGGTACGACGGCCCTGCTCTCTCCCGAGGACCAGTCGCTGATCGCGGGCTACCTGGTCAACAAGTTCCGCGGCGACGTCACCCTGCTGGAACCGGGCATGGAGATGCTGCGCGGCCTCACCGGGCGCGCTACCTACGGCGTGCTCCCCTTCCAGCACGGGCTGGGCATCGACGAGGAGGACGGCCTGCGGGTCTCCCTGCGGGGCGCGGGACGGGAATCCGCGGTCGCCCCGCCCGTCGGCGAGGACGTGCTGCGGGTCGCGGTCTGCGCGGTGCCGCTGATGTCCAACTTCACGGACGTCGACGCGCTGGCGGCGGAGCCGGGCGTGGTGGTGCGGTTCGTGGACCGGGCCGAGGAACTGGCCGACGCGGACCTGGTCGTCGTCCCCGGCACCCGTGGCACGGTCAAGGCGCTGGCCTGGCTGCGCGAGCGGGGCCTGGCGGACGCGCTGGCCCGGCGGGCCGCCGAGGGCCGGCCGGTCCTGGGCATCTGCGGCGGGTTCCAGCTCCTGGGCGAACACATCGAGGACGAGGTCGAGTCGAAGGCCGGCTCCGTGCCCGGGCTCGGGCTGCTTCCCGTACGGGTCCGCTTCGAGCGGGAGAAGACCCTGGCGCGGCCGGTGGGTTCGGCGCTGGGCGAGCCGGTGGAGGGGTACGAGATCCACCACGGCGTGGCCGAAGTCCTGGGCGGGACCCCCTTCCTGGACGGGTGCCGGGTCGGGGAGGTGTGGGGCACGCACTGGCACGGCTCGCTGGAGTCGGACGGCTTCCGCCGGGCGTTCCTCCGCGAGGTCGCGGCCGCGGCCGGCCGCCGTTTCGTCCCTTCCCCGGACACCTCGTTCTCCTCCCTGCGGGAGGAGCAGCTCGACCTGCTCGGCGACCTGATCGAGGAGCACGCGGACACGGACGCCCTGCTCCGCCTGATCGAGATCGGAGCCCCGTCGGGCCTCCCCTTCCTCCCCCCGGGCGCGCCGTGAGCGGCGCAGCCCTGCGGGGCCAGTCCCCTACCCGCCCTTCCTCCGTTCCCCGGGCTCTGCCCGGACCCGGTCCTCAAACGCCGGACGGGCTGGAATTGCCGCTGTGCGGCATCATCCAGCCTCGCCGGCGTTTGAGGCGCGGGGTCTGGGGCGCAGCCCCGGCTGGGGGTCCCCCCGGACGGAGTCTGGGGGATGGGCAAAGGGCGGGTAGGGGAACTCCGCCCCGCGCAGCGGCACACCCGCAGCCCCGCCCCGCCGTCCACACCCGCCCGCGCACGCGTATCCGTACCCGCATACAAGAAGGGGCCACCGCATGAGCACGCCCTACCCGTTCACCGCACTGGTCGGCCAGAGCGACCTGCGCCTCGCGCTGCTGCTCAACGCGGTGAGCCCCGCGGTCGGCGGTGTCCTCGTGCGCGGCGAGAAGGGGACCGCCAAGTCCACCGCCGTCCGCGCCCTGTCCACCCTGCTGCCGCAGGTGGACGTGGTGCCCGGCTGCCGGTTCAGCTGCGCGCCCACCGCCCCGGACCCCGCCTGCCCCGACGGCCCCCACGAGCCGGGACCGGCGGCCGCACGGCCCGCCCGCATGGTGGAGCTGCCCGTCGGTGCCTCCGAGGACCGGCTCGTCGGCGCCCTCGACATCGAACGCGCCCTCGCCGAGGGCGTGAAGGCCTTCGAGCCCGGCCTGCTGGCCGACGCGCACCGCGGGATCCTGTACGTCGACGAGGTCAACCTGCTTCACGACCACCTCATCGACCTGCTCCTCGACGCCGCCGCGATGGGCGCCTCCTACGTCGAGCGCGAGGGCGTGTCCGTACGGCACGCCGCCCGCTTCCTCCTCGTCGGCACGATGAACCCCGAGGAGGGCGAGCTCCGCCCGCAGTTGCTCGACCGGTTCGGGCTGACCGTCGAGGTCGCCGCCTCCCGGGAGCCCCTCCAGCGGGTCGAGGTGGTGCGTCGCCGCCTCGCCTACGAGGACGACCCCGCGGGCTTCGCGGGCCGCTGGTCCGGGGACGAGGAAGAGGTGCGCGCCCGGGTGGTGGCCGCGCGGGCGCTGCTCCCGCAGGTGCGCCTCGGTGACACCTCGCTGCTGCAGATCGCGGCGACCTGCGCCGGTTTCGAGGTCGACGGCATGCGCGCCGACATCGTGATGGCCCGTACCGCGACCGCGCTCGCCGCCTGGGCCGGGCGGACCGAGGTGCACAAGGAGGACGTGCGGCAGGCCGCCCTGCTGGCGCTCCCCCACCGGCGCCGCCGCAACCCCTTCGACGCGCCCGGTCTCGACGAGGAGAAGCTGGACCGGATCCTGGACGGGTTCCCCGACGACGAGCCGGAGCCCGAGCCCGAGCCGGAGCCGGAGCCGGAGCCGGAGCCGGAAGGGCCGGGTGAGGGTCCGCAGGACGACGGCCCGGACGGTGGCGGCCCCGACGGCGGGGGCGGCGTACCCCCGCAGGGATCCGGGCCGGACGCGCCCGAAGCCGAAGCGGAGGCCCCGGACGCGCCCGAGCAACAGCCCGAGCAGCAGCCCGAGACGCAGCCCTCCGCCCAGGAGAACGAGGCGGCGGCCGGTCCGGCCGAGCAGGCGCCCGTACGGGCGGCCGAGCCGTTCCGCACCAAGATGCTCAGCGTCCCGGGTCTCGGCGAGGGCGCGTCCGGCCGGCGTTCGCGGGCCCGCACCGCGCACGGCCGCACCACCGGCGCCCAGCGCCCCCGCGGCCAGCTGACCAAACTGCACCTGTCGGCGACCGTCCACGCCGCGGCCCCGCACCAGAAGGCGCGCGGGCGCACGGGGCGCGGGCTGGTCGTCCGCAAGGACGATCTGCGGCAGGCGACCCGCGAGGGCCGCGAGGGCAACCTCGTCCTGTTCCTCGTCGACGCCTCCGGCTCGATGGCCGCCCGGCAGCGCATGAGCGCGGTCAAGGGGGCCGTGCTGTCCCTGCTGCTCGACGCCTACCAGCGCCGGGACAAGGTCGGCCTGATCACCTTCCGGGGCTCCACGGCCGAACTGGCCCTGCCGCCCACCTCCTCCGTCGACGCCGCCGCGGCCCGGCTGGAGAAGCTGCCGACCGGCGGCCGCACCCCGCTCGCCGCCGGGCTGCTCAAGGCCCACGAGGTGTTGCGGATCGAACGGCTGCGGGACCCGAGCCGGCGCCCGCTGCTCGTGGTCGTCACCGACGGACGGGCCACCTCGGCCGGCGCCGTCGGCGGCCCGCACCATGACACGCCGCGCGAGCTGTCGGCGCGCAGCGCCCGGCTGCTGGCGGCCGGCGGGGTCGCCTCCGTGGTCGTGGACTGCGAGTCGGGGCCGGTCCGGCTCGGGCTGGCCGGCGTACTGGCCGCCGATCTGGGCGGCCCGGCCGTCACCCTCGACGGGCTGCGGGCCGATTCGCTGGCCGGGCTCGTAAAAAGCGTACGTACCCCATCCCCGACCCTCAGGAGGGCCGCGTAATGCCGCAGGGACAGCCGTCCGTCGTTCCGGACGACGGACTCACGACGCGTCAGCGCCGCAACCGCCCGCTCGTCTTCGTCCACACGGGGCCGGGCAAGGGCAAGTCGACGGCGGCCTTCGGCCTGGCGCTGCGCGCCTGGAACCAAGGCTGGCCGATCGGAGTGTTCCAGTTCGTCAAGTCGGCGAAGTGGAAGGTCGGCGAGGAGAACGCGCTGAAGGTGCTCGGCGCCTCCGGCGAGGGCGGCTCCGTCGTCTGGCACAAGATGGGCGAGGGCTGGTCCTGGGTCCAGCGCGACGCGCAGCTCGACAACGAGCAGGCGGCCAAGGAGGGCTGGGAGCAGGTCAAGCGCGATCTGGCCGCCGAGACGCACAAGCTGTACGTGCTGGACGAGTTCGCGTACCCGATGCACTGGGGCTGGATCGACGTCGACGAGGTCATCGAGGTGCTGCGCAGCCGTCCCGGCACCCAGCACGTGGTGATCACCGGACGCAACGCGCCGGAGAAGCTGGTGGAGTTCGCGGACCTCGTCACCGAGATGACCAAGGTGAAGCACCCGATGGACGCCGGCCAGAAGGGCCAGAAGGGCATCGAGTGGTGACCTCGTTCAACGTACCGAGACTGGTCATCGCCGCGCCGTCCTCCGGCAGCGGCAAGACCACCGTCGCGACGGGCCTGATGGCGGCCTTCTCGGAGCGCGGCCTCGCCGTGTCCCCGCACAAGGCCGGGCCCGACTACATCGACCCGGGCTACCACGCGCTGGCCACCGGCCGGCCGGGGCGCAACCTGGACGCCTTCATGTGCGGGCCGGATCTGGTGGCCCCGCTGTTCGCGCACGGGGCCGCCGGATGCGATCTGGCCGTCATCGAAGGCGTGATGGGGCTCTACGACGGGGCCGCGGGGCGGGGCGAACTGGCGTCGACGGCGCAGGTCGCGAAGCTGCTCCGGGCGCCGGTGGTGCTGGTCGTCGACGCGTCCTCGCAGTCGCGGTCGGTGGCCGCGCTGGTGCACGGCTTCGCCTCCTTCGACCCGCAGGTGCGCCTCGGCGGCGTGATCCTGAACAAGGTCGGCTCCGACCGGCACGAGGTGATGCTGCGGGAGGCGCTGGAGGAAGCGGGGATGCCGGTGCTCGGCGTCCTGCGGCGCGCTCCCCAGGTGGCCGCGCCCTCGCGGCACCTGGGGCTGGTGCCCGTCGCCGAGCGGCGGGCGGATGCGGTGTCGTCCGTGGCCGCGCTGGCCGAGCAGGTCCGGGCGGGCTGCGACCTGGAGGCCCTGATGGCCCTGGCCCGCACGGCCCCGCCGCTGGCCTGCGAAGCCTGGGCTCCGGAGCGTGCCCTGGCGGGTACTCGGGGCTCCGCCCCGAACCCCGCGCCTCAAACGCCGGCGGGGCTGGATTTTCCAGCCCGTCCGGCGTTTGAGGACCGGGTCCGGGTGGAGCCCGGTTTCGGGAAGGGGCGGGGTGGGGGACCCGTCATTGCCGTCGCGGGCGGAGCCGCGTTCACCTTTTCCTACGCCGAGCACGCAGAGCTGCTCACCGCCGCTGGCGCGGAGGTGGTCACCTTCGACCCGCTCCGGGACGAGAAGCTCCCCGACCGCACCACCGGCCTGGTGATCGGCGGCGGGTTCCCCGAGGTGTACGCCCCGGAGCTGTCCGCCAACGAGCCGCTCCGCAAGGCCGTCGCCGCGTTCGCTGCGGCCGGCGGTCCGTTGGCCGCGGAGTGCGCGGGGCTGCTGTACCTGGCCCGTTCGCTGGACGGGAAGCCCATGTGCGGGGTGCTCGACGCCGACGCGCGGATGTCGGAGCGGCTCACGCTCGGCTACCGCGAGGCGGTCGCCGTCTCCGACAGCGTCCTCGCACCGGCCGGGACCCGGCTGCGCGGGCACGAGTTCCACCGGACGGTGATCGAGCCGGGCGCCGGCGCCGCACCGGCGTGGGGGTTCACGCATCCGGAGCGCCGGGTCGAGGGATTCGTGGCGGGCGGGGTACACGCCAGCTACCTGCACACGCACTGGGCGGCGGAGCCCTCCGTGGCCCTGCGGTTCGCCGAGGCCGCGGCAGCGCATCGGTGAACCGCAGACGCCCGGGGCCGGCCCGGTCACTCCGCCAGGCCCACGACCAGCCAGATCCCCGCCACCCCGCCCACGGTGCACATCAGGGTGGACAGCGCGGGGTGCTTGTGGTGGGCCTCGGGCAGGATCTCGGCGGCGGCCAAGTACAGCAGGACGCCGCCGAAGAAGCCGAGGTAGGCCCCGAGCGGTTCCTCCGGAAGGGTGAACAGCAGAGTGGACGCGGCGCCCACGACGGGGGCCACCGCGTCCGCGAAGAGCATGAGCAGGGCCTTGCGGCGGGCGTTCCCGTACAGCCGGGTGAGGGTGTACGTGTTGAACCCGTCGGCGAAGTCATGGGTGATGACGGCCAGCGCCACGGCCACGCCCATCCCCCCGCCGACCTGGAACGCGGCGCCGAGGGCCACCCCGTCGGCGAGGCTGTGGGCGACCATGGCGGCGGCGGCCGTCAGGCCGACCTGGGGGACCCTCTTGCCGTGGTCCGGGTGCCCGTCGCCGTTCGTGGCCCCGTGGGAGGCCTGGCGGACGGCCAGGAGGCGTTCCACGCAGTGCGCGGCGAGGAACCCGCCGACGAAGAGCAGCAGGGCGAGCGGGACTCCGAACAGTTCGTCGCCGGCCGCGTGCATGGCCTCCGGGAGCAGGTCGAGGCCCACGACGCCGAGCATCAGCCCGCCGGCCACGCCCAGCACGAGGTGGCGGCGGTCGGTGACGCGCTGCGCCGTCCATCCGCCTGCCAGGGTCATCAGGAACGCACCCAGCGCCACGATCACGGCCATGTGCCCCTGCATACCGACTCCGCGCCGCCCGCGCACTTCCGCGCCCGGGTGGCGGACCACGGAGGGTTGACGGGCCGGCCGTACGCGGTGTCCCCGCCCACGGCGTACCTGCGCACGACGTACCCGGGCACGACGTACCCGGGCACGCGGTCCACGAGCACGAGCACGAGCGCAAGCACGAGCAGCACCACGAACACGACGACGGAGAACGGGTGAACCTGTTGGGCGAGTACGCGACGCAACTGGTCGTCGGGGTCGGCGGCCGCGCGGGCGTGTCCGTGGCGGAGGTGTGCGCGCTGGTGGAGGAGACCCTGCGCGGCGCCGGGCTGACGTCGGAGTCGGTGACGGCCCTGGCCACGGTGGAGGGGAAGGTGCTGGAGGCGGGGATCGCGGGTGCGGCGGAACGTTTCGGCGTGCCCCTGCTGAGCTACCCCGCCGAGCGGCTGGCCGCGATCCCGGTGCCGCACCCCTCGGACGCCGCCCGCGAGGCCGCCGGCACCGCGTCGGTGGCGGAGGCCGCCGCGCTCGCCGGCGGCGGGGAACTCCTCGTACCCAAGCGCCGGTCGGTGGCGGCGACCTGCGCCGTCGCCACGGCCCACACCCACGACCTGCGCCACCACGGGGACGCGGAGGTCTCGGACGGGGGCGCGGGGCTCGTCGATCTCGCGGTGAACGTACGGTCCCACACCCCGCCGCAGTGGCTGAAGGACCGGATCGCAGCTTCGCTCGACGTCCTGTCCGCGTACCCCGACGGCCGACCCGCCCGCGCGGCCGTGGCCCTTCGCCACGGGCTGCCGGTCGAGCGGGTGCTGCTGACCGCGGGCGCCGCGGAGGCGTTCGTCCTGATCGCGCGGGCGCTGGGCGCCGTACGGCCCGTGGTGGTGCATCCGCAGTTCACCGAGCCGGAGGCGGCCCTGCGCGACGCGGGGCACCGGGTGGAGCGGGTGGTGCTGCGGGCCGCGGACGGCTTCCGGCTGGACCCGGCGGCGGTACCGGAGGAGGCCGACCTCGTGGTGGTCGGGAACCCGACCAACCCGACCTCGGTGCTGCACCCGGCGGCGACCCTGGCGGCGCTGGCCCGGCCCGGGCGGATCCTGGTGGTCGACGAGGCCTTCATGGACGCGGTCCCCGGCGAACGCGAGGCGCTGGCCGGGCGGACGGACGTACCGGGCCTGGTGGTGCTGCGGAGCCTGACCAAGACCTGGGGCCTGGCCGGGCTGCGCATCGGCTACGTCCTGGCCGAGCCCGGGGTGATCGCGAAGCTGGCGGCGGCGCAACCGCTGTGGCCGGTGTCCACGCCCGCACTGGTGGCGGCCGAGGCGTGCGTGGCCCCCGCGGCGCTGGCCGAGGCGGAGGCCGCGGCCCGGCAGATCGCGGTGGACCGGGAGCATCTGCTCGCGGGGCTCGCGGAGTTCGAGGAGATATCCGTGGCGGGGACGGCGACGGGGCCGTTCGTGCTGATCCGGGTCGAGGGCGCGGCGGAGATCCGCACCCGCCTGCGCGCGCTGGGCTTCGCCGTGCGCCGCGGGGACACCTTCCCGGGCCTGGACCGGTCCTGGCTGCGGCTGGCGGTCCGCGACCGCGCGACGACGGGCCGCCTCCTCCAGGCCCTCGACCTGGCCCTCGCGGGCACGCTGACCACGCGCTGAAGGCACACCACCGGGGTGGGCCCCGCCCTCGCCCGCGCGGGCTTCACCCCGATGGTGCGTTTGCGTGAGTCGCGCACGGGGACGCCCCCACCAGTGCGCGACTATTTCCGCAGGCAGTGACCGCGCGACACCGGGGGTACGGGGATGAAGACAGTCGGCAAGATAGGTGCGGCCGTGGCCGCACTGGCCGTGGTGGGAGGCGCCGCCTACGGCGTGACGTACCTGGCCGGCCAGGACGGCGGCGGGTCGGCCGAACAGCGTCTGGGGGCGAAGCCGGGGGCCGCGGCCAGTCCGGGCCGCGACGCCGCGGCCGGAGCCACGGCCACAGCCGGAGCCACGGCCACGGCAGTGCCCGACGGGAAGCCGTTCACCCTCGTCGGCACCGGCGACATCATCCCGTACCCGTCGATCATCCAGCGGGCCGCCGACGACTCCGCGGAGAAGGGCGGATACGACTTCCGGAAGATACTCGCCGGGGTCAAGCCCATCGTCTCCGCCGCCGACCTGGCGATATGCCACCACGAGATACCGTACGGCCGGCCCGGCGGCCCCTACACCGGATACCCCCTCTTCAAGGCCCCGCACCAACTGGCCGACGCCCTCAAGGACACCGGCTACGACAGCTGCTCGACCGCCTCGAACCACACCCTGGACGACGGGTACGACGGCCTCGTCCGCGTCCTCGACCACCTCGACCGCGTCGGCATCCGCCACGTCGGCTCGGCCCGCGGCGCCGAGGAGGCCAAGGCCCCGGCCCGGCTCGAAGCCGGCGGGGCCAAGGTCGCGCAACTGGACTACACGTACGGGACGAACGGCATCCCGCTCCCCGACGGCAAGCCCTGGGCCGTGAACCTGATCGACCCGGCGCGGATCATCGCCGACGCCCGCGCCGCGCGCGCGGCCGGCGCGAACGTCGTCGTCCTCAGCGTCCACTGGGGCTCCGAGTGGCAGACCGCCCCGGACCAGCAGCAACTGGACCTGGCCCGGGCACTGACCGCCTCGCGCGGGGCGGACGGCCTCCCCGACATCGACCTGATCCTCGGCACCCACAACCACGTGCCGCAGCCGTACGAGAAGGTCAACGGCACCTGGGTGGTGTACGGCATGGGCGACCAGGTGGCCAGCTTCTACGAGGCCGAGAAGGCCCGCGGCAACATGTCCTCGGTCCCCCGCTTCACCTTCGCCCCGGCGGCCGCGCATCCGGGCCGCTGGGAGGTGGTGAAGGCCGAGTACCTCACCCAGTTCTCGGACATGCGGCCGCCGTTCCGCGTCGTCTGCACCTCCTGCGAGGCCGCCGCCGCCTCCGCCGACGGCACGTACGCCGCCGCCGACCGCGAGGTCACGAAGGCCGTGATGTCACGCGGCGCCGGGGAGCAGGGACTGACGCGCGCGACGAAGTAGGGCCCGGCGGCGGGCGGTGCGGGCCCGGCTCGCCCCGAAGGACACTCCCCCGGCCTACGAGGCCCTGCCCCGCCGGGTCACGACCAGCGCGGCGGCGCCGAAGCCGAGCAGGAGCAGCGCACCGCCCGTCACGAACGGGGTGAGCGAGCCGCCTCCGGTCTCGGCGAGGCCCGCCTGGGACCCGGAGCCACCCGCGGTCCCCGTCTGGGGCTTGATGTTTCCGGGCAGCTTCGAAGCACTGGCGCTGGGGGCGGGGGCGGCCGGGGACTCGCAGCGGGCCTCGGCGAGCACGATCTCGCCCTCGACCTCGGCGACGTTCAGATCGAGGGGGTTCACCGAGACCTTGAGCCGCAGCGCGGCCGCGGCGGCCGTGGTGGAGGTGGTCTCGGCGGCGGAGAGCTCCAGGCTGACCAGGCCGACCTTGGGGACCTCGACCTTGGTGGGGCCGCCCGCCGAGAGGGTGACCTTCTTGCCCAGGACGGTCACGGCGCCCAGGACGTTGGAGGCGGCGACCGGCTTCTTGCCCGCCTCGCAGACGGCCTTGGAGCTGACCTTCTCCACCTGGATCAGGGACAGCAGGGGCAGGCCCGGTACGTGGACCCGGGCCTTGGCGAGGTTGGCCTCCGCCGCGGCCCGGTGGGAGTCGGTGGTGGCCTTGGAGGTGGCGACGTCGGCGCGCAGGATGGTCACCGGCCTCCCTCCCTCGACCCCGTCGAGGGTGACGGTCAGCGCCGTCTTCTCGGCGTCCGCCGGGGCGCTGACCTCGTTGAGGGTCGCCTTCAGCGGGACGTGCACGGTCTTGTTGAGCAGGCCCACGTCCAGCGTGGTGCGCAGGACGACGGCGCTGGCCTTGCCTTCGCCCGGGTGGGATCCGGTGGAACCGGCGGAGCCGGTGGCGAAGGCGGGCGGGGCGGCGAGCAGGGCTACCGCTCCCGTGGCGACGAGCGCGGCCACGGGCATGCGGAAGGTGTTGCTGTTCAAGGTGGTGGAACCCCCAGGGAGATGGGAGCCGTCGCGCCGCCAATGGGGGACATTGCGCGCGCCGACGGCCTCGACCCCGGAATCTTTACGCACTGAGAGTGAACGGGGGTGAACCCGGCGTGAGTTCACCCCAAAGGGTGGTTTCCAGGCATAGGTTCGAATCAATACGCCTCACCCGGAACGGGAGTTCCCTCTCGTCCCGGGATTCCCGGCTGCGGAGACCCGCGCCGGGCGTACACAACGACCGCGCGGCCGCCGACGTCACGCCCCGTCAACTCCGGCACCCTCGCGCCCCATCGGCCCCGCGACCCATCGACCCCGCGGCCCTCAGGCCACCACCGTGCCGTTCACCACCACCCGCAGCGGCTCCGCCAGCGCCCGTACGTCGGCCCGCGGATCGGCCTCGTAGACGACCAGGTCGGCCGGCGCACCCTCGGTCAGGCCGGGCCTGCCGAGCCACTCGCGCGCGCCCCAGGCCGTCGCCGAGAGGGCCTGCAGCGGCGGGATCCCGGCCTTGACGAGCTCGCCGACCTCGGCCGCGACCAGGCCGTGCGGCAGGGAACCCCCCGCGTCCGTCCCGACGTAGACCCCGACGCCGGCGTCGTAGGCGGAGCGGACGGTGTCGTAGCGCCGCTCGTGCAGCCGGCGCATGTGCGCCGACCACCGCGGGAACTTCGCCTCGCCGCCCGCGGCCATCTTCGGGAAGGTCGCGATGTTCACGAGGGTCGGCACGATGGCCACCCCGCGCTCCGCGAACAGCGGGATGGTGTCCTCCGTCAGCCCCGTGGCGTGCTCGATGCAGTCGATGCCCGCCTCGACCAGGTCCCGCAGGGAGTCCTCGGCGAAGCAGTGCGCGGTGACGCGCGCCCCGAGGCGGTGGGCCTCGGCGATGGCGGCTTCGACCTCGGCGCGCGGCCAGCAGGCCGTCAGGTCCCCGGCCTCGCGGTCGATCCAGTCCCCGACCAGCTTGACCCAGCCGTCGCCGCGCCGCGCCTCGCGGCCGACGTACTCGACGAGGTCGGCGGGCTCGATCTCGTGGGCGAAGTTGCGGATGTAGCGGCGGGTGCGGGCGATGTGCCGGCCCGCCCGGATGATCTTCGGCAGGTCCTCGCGGCCGTCGATCCAGCGCGTGTCGGACGGGGATCCGGCATCGCGGATGAGGAGGGTGCCGGCGTCCCGGTCGGTCAGGGCCTGCTGTTCGGCGGTGTCCGCGTCCACCGGCCCGTGGGCGTCGAGCCCCACGTGGCAGTGCGCGTCGACCAGGCCGGGCAGCACCCACCCGGTGACCTCGGTGACCTCCCGGGCACCGCGCGGACGCTCGTAGGAGATCCGGCCGCCCACCACCCAGAGCTCGTCCTGGACCTCCTCGGGCCCGACCAGTACCCGCCCCTTGACGTGCAGTACCCGCCCTGTGACGTGCGGCAGCACCGGACTCGCGCTGTCACCGTTGACCTCGTCGCTCATGGCGGCACTCTATGCGCGGGCTCGGTAGGCTCTCCAGGCCGGTCCGGACTTTCCGGACGAACGGCCCAGGACCGCACGAGCGGTCCAGGACCCCGGAGCACGACCCCAGACCGAGAGAACGAAGAGAGCGGCGCCGTGACCCACCCCCTCCTGGACCTTCCGCCCCTGACCGCCGCACGCTTCGCGTCGATCGAGCGGGGGGTCGCGGAGCTGCTCGGGACCCGGGCCGACGTGGTGATCACCCAGGGCGAGGCCCTGCTGCCGCTGGAGGGGTGCATCCGGTCGGGCGCGCGGCCCGGTTCGACCGCGCTGAACGTGGTCACCGGCCCCTACGGCACCACCTTCGGCACCTGGCTGCGCGACTGCGGGGCGAGCGTCGTGGACCTGGAGGTCCCCTTCGACACGGCCGTGTCGGCGGCTCAGGTGGACCGGGCCCTGTCGGAGCACCCGGAGATCGACTTCGTCTCCCTGGTCCACGCGGAGGCGGCCACCGGGAACACCAACCCGGTGGCGGAGATCGGCGAGGCCGTACGGGCCCACGGGGCGCTGTTCATGCTGGACGCGGTGGCCTCGGTGGGCGCGGAGCCGCTGTTGCCGGACGCGTGGGGCGTGGACCTGTGCGTGATCGGCGCGCAGAAGGCGATGGGCGGACCGGCGGGCGTCTCCGCGGTGTCGGTCTCCGACCGCGCGTGGGCCCGCTTCGCGGAGAACGCCTCGGCGCCGCGCCGCTCGTACCTCTCCCTGCTGGACTGGAAGGAGCGCTGGATCGACGGCGGGCGCAAGGTCCTGCCGCACGCGCCGGCGCAGTTGGAGATGCTGGCGCTGGAGGCCTGCCTGGACCGGATCGCGGCCGAGGGGCTGCCTGCGGTGACGGCCCGCCACGCTGCCGCGGCGGCGGCGACCCGCGCGGGCGCGGTGGCCCTGGGCATCGCCCTGTACGTCGGCCGGGACGCGGCGGCGGCCCCGGTGGCCACCACCCTGCGGGTCCCGGAGGCCTCCCTGGTGGTGGCGAAGGCCCTGGCGGCGGATCCGGCGGCCCCCCTCGCGGCGGGCGGCGGCGCGCTGGCCCGGGAGATGGTCCGGGTCAACCACTACGGCACGGCGGCCTCCCTGGACACCGTCGGCGCCTGCCTGACGGCCCTGGCCGCGGCCCTGTCGGTGGACCCGGCCGGGGCTCTCGCGGCGGCGGGCTCCGCCTGGTCGGCGGCGGCCCCGCCCACCGCCTGATCCGGTCAGCCCTCCAGGAGGTTCAGCAGCCGGTCCACTTCCGCCTCGGTGTTGTAGAGGTGGAAGGAGGCCCGCAGATGGCCCGCGCGGGCGGACGTGACCACACCGGCGGCGAGCAGGGAGGCCTGACGGTCGGCCAGGCCCGGCACCGAGACGATCGGGGATCCGCCCGGGACGGGCTCGTGGCCCAGGCGGGCGAGGCCCGCGCGGTAGCGGGCGGCCAGGGCGGTGTCGTGGGCGTGGACGGCGTCGATGCCGATCCGCTCCAGCAGGGCCAGCGAGGACTCGGCGGCGTGGTAGGCCAGGAAGGCCGGGGACTCGTCGAAGCGCCGTGCTCCGTGGGCCAGTTCCCGCAGCGGGCCGTAGATGGCGTCCCACATGTCGGCGAGCGCCACCCAGCCGGCGTGCAGCGGCGTCAGGGTCTCCTGGGCCTCCTCAGAGACCGTGAGGCACGAGACCCCGCGCGCGGCGAGCAGCCACTTGTACCCGGCGGTGACCGTGTAGTCGTAGGGGCTCGCATCGAAGGGCAGCCAGCCCGCCGCCTGCGAGGCGTCGACCAGCATCCGCGCCCCGTGCGCGGTGGTCGCGGCGCGTACGGCCGCCAGGTCCGCCGTACGCCCGTCGGCGGACTGTACGGCGCTCAGCGAGACCAGTGCGGTGTCCGGGCCGACGGCTTCGGCGAGGGACTCCAGCGGGGCGAAGCGGACCTTGAGGTCGTCACGCACCACGAAGGGGTTGATGACCGAGGCGAACTCACCCTCCGGGCACAGGACTTCCGATCCGGCCGGGAGGGAGGCGGAGACCAGGCCGACGTGGGTGGAGACGGCCGAGCCGACGGCCACGCGGTCCGCCTGGACCCCGACGAGGCGGGCGAACGCCTCCCGGACCCGTTCGACGCGGCCGAAGTCGCCGAAGCCGGCCGGGAGTCCGGCCCCGGCCGCCTCGGCGAGCCGCCGCACCTCGGCGACGGCGGCTCGCGGGAGGATCCCGCAGTTGGCGGTGTTGAGATAGGTGGTGGAGTGCGCGAACTCGTCGCGGACGGCTTCGGGCGCAGAGAAGTCCATGCCCGTCACTCTGCGCCAGGACCATCCCACAGTCCATTGGCGCGTTTCACGCACCACACCAAAGAATTACTTATGAGGGAGCCTTACGGGCGCGGCACCGCGCACGCGCCGTCGGGCTCGCACGCCTCGCCCTCGGGGGCGGCGGGCGCGAGGACTTCACGGCCCGCCCAGGCCTGCTCCAGCGCCTGCGTGAACACCTCGGCGGGCTGGCCCCCGGAGATCCCGAAGCGGCGGTCGAGCACGAAGAACGGTACGGCGTTCGCGCCCAGCTCGGACGCTTCGCGCTCGTCGGCCCGCACCTCGGCGGCGTAGGCGGATTCGTCGGCCAGCACCGCGCGGGCCTCCGCCTCGTCCAGTCCGGCCTCGACGGCGAGCGCGACGAGGACCTCGGGTGCGAAGACGGAGCGCTCCTCGCCGAAGTTGGCGCGGTAGGCGAGGTCGAGCAGCTCTTCCTGGCGGCCGCGGTCGGCGGCCAGGTGCAGCAGGCGGTGGATGTCGAAGGTGTTGCCGTGGTCACGGCCCTCGGTGCGGTACGTCAGCCCCTCGGCGCGGGCGCTCGCGGCGACGTGCTCCTCCATCCCGCGGGCCTCCTCGAGGGTGCGGCCGTACTTCTTGGCCAGCATCTCCACGACCGGGGCCACCTGGCCCTTGGGGCCGTTCGGGTCGAGCTCGAAGGAGCGGTAGACCACCTCGACCTCCTCGCGGTGCGCGAAGCCGGCCAGCCCCTTGGCGAACCGGGCCTTGCCGATGTAGCACCACGGGCAGGCGATGTCGCTCCAGATCTCGACGCGCATGTTCCCTCTTCCCTCCACGGAATCAACTGTTCCGTCTTCAACCATCTGCCCGTGCGTCTCATTCCCCGGACGGGTCACTCCCGGGACGGGCCACTCGCGGGACGGGCCACTCGCCGGACGGGCCCCCGGCCGTGTCCACCGTGAGCCACAGGATGCGGTGGGAGCCCGCGGCCCGGGCGCCGACGGGGTCCGGGAGCCAGCCGTGGGCGGCGTAGAAGGCCTGGGCGCGGAGGTTGTGCTCGTAGACCTCCAGGCGGACCCTGCGGACGCCCGCGCGGCGCCAGGCGTCGAGGCAGGCGGCGTGCAGGGCCGCCCCGGTGCCGCGGCGCCAGTGGACGGGGTCCACGTGCAGCTGGGTGAGGGTGGTCTCGCCGTCTGCGGTGCGGAAGGCCGCCACCCCGGTGAGCTCGCCGCCGCTCTCGGCGCAGAGCACCCTGCCGTCGGCCGCGGCCCGGGCCACGGCCCGGGACCAGCCCTCGCGGGTGCGCGCCAGTTCGGCGGCGCCGCCGTAGGCCTCCTCCGCCATCCGGCCCCGGTAGTAGGTGGCGCGGGCCCGGGTGTGGAGGGCGGCGATGGCGTCGAGGTCTTCGGGCTGCGCGGTCCTGATCATGGGAAGGAGAACGCGCCGGGAATCCTGCCGGTTCCCGGCGCGGGCTACGCGGGCTACTGGGGTTACTTCTTCAGCCAGGCCTGCATCATCTTCTGCGCCACCGGGGCGGCCAGCTTGCCGCCGCCGATCTCGGAACGGTCGGTGTCCGAGTTCTCGATCACCACGGTGACCACGATCTGCTTGCCGTTCGACTTTCCGTACGTGGTGTACCAGGCCAGCGGCGGCAGGCTGTTGTTCACGCCGCGCTGGGCGGTACCGGTCTTGGCGCCCGACTCGACGCCCGGGATCTGAACGTTCTTGCCGCCGCCTTCGGTGGCGACCGTCCGCATGGCGTCCTGGACCATCGAGGCGGTCTTCGCGCTCATCACCTGCTCGGACTTCGGGTTCTTGAAGCTCTCCAGCACGTTGCCGTTGGAGTCGGTGACCTCGGAGACCTCGTGCGGGGAGACCAGCTTGCCGCCGTTCTCGATCGCGGCCGTCACCATGGCCATCTGGAGCGGGGTGGCCTGGACGTCGAACTGGCCGATACCGGTCTGGGCGACCTGGTCGACCGACATCTTCTTCGTCGGGTACTTGCTGGACGGGGTGGTCCAGACGGGCGTCTTCTGCACCACGTTGAAGCCGAGCTTCTCCGCCATGGCGCGCATCTTGTCCTGGCCGAGCTTGTGGGCGAACTCCGCGAAGACGTTGTTGCAGGACAGCTTCAGCGCGGTCCGGGGGGAAACGTTGTTGCAGCGCGAGTCGTCGACCTCGCTGCGCAGCTTGGTCCGCGTCCCGGGGATCGTGTAGTCGCCGGGGGTCCCGGTCGGCGTATCGATGTCGGTGACCAGGCCGTTCTCGATGGCCGCCGCCAGGGTGACCAGCTTGAAGGTGGATCCGGGCGCCTGCGGCTTGCGCAGGGCCGTGTTCTCCATGGCCTTGCCCTTGTCGGCGCTGAGTGCGTCCCACGCCTTCTGCTCCGCGTCACCGGCGCCGGCGATGCTGCCGGGGTCGAAGGAGGGGTTGTTCACGACGGCCAGGATCTCCCCCGTCGCCGGGTCGATCGCGACGGCCGAGCCCTGCTTGCCCTGGAGCGCGTCCCAGCCCGCCTTCTGGACGTCCTTGTCGATCGTGGTCAGCACGTTGCCCGGGGCGGCCCGCTTGTTGGTGAGCGTGTCCATGATCGTCTTGAGCCGGTTGTCCGTGCCGTTGAGGATGTTCTTGTAGACGCCCTCCAGCATGCTCGACCCGAAGGCCTGGGAACTGTAGCCGGTGATCGGCGCGTACAGCGGTCCGTCGGTGTAGGTCCGCTTGTACCGGAAGTCCTTGCCGCCCGTGTCCTTGGAACCGGTGATCGCCTCCCCGCCCACGATGATGTTCCCCAACGGGTTCTCGTACTTCCCGATGAGGTTGCGCCGGTTGTTGGTGTCGTCTGCGAGGGCCTGGCCTTGGTACGCCTGCACCCAGGTGACCCGCACCAAAAGGGCCAGCACCAGAAGCAGACAGAAGACCGACGCACGCCTGATCGTCTTGTTCATCCCCCAGAAGGACGTCCCGCCCACCCCAGCCGTTCCGCTCTGCCCCGATTGTGGCGGAGTTCTCAGCCTTTCTTCATGAGGAAGCCCCCCTCGTACGCCGCGATGACCGCCTGGGTCCGGTCCCGGGAGCCGGTCTTGGCCAGGACCGCGGCCACGTGCGTCTTGACCGTCTGCGGGCCGACTCCGAGCCGCTCGCTCACCTCGTGGTTGGAGAGCCCGTTGGCCATCAGCCGCAGTACGTCGGCCTCCCGGTCCGTGAGCCGGGCGACCCAGGGCGAGGCGGCCGGGCCGGCCCCGGGCGCGGTGTGGGCGGCGGCCAGGGAGCGGACGGCCGCCGGGAAGAGCAGCGAGTCCCCTCGCGCCACGAGCCGGACCGCGGCGGTCAGCTCGTCGGGGGCGGCCCGCTTGAGGAGGAACCCGGCGGCTCCCGCGCGCAGCGCGTCGTACACGTAGGCGTCGTTCTCGAAGGTGGTGACCACCACGATCCGGGGCGGCTCGGCCATGGTGGCGAGGATCCGCTCGGTTGCCCGGATGCCGTCGATCTCCGGCATCCGCACATCCATCAGCACCACGTCGGGGGCGAGCGCCCGCACCACGGCCACGGCCTCGGCTCCGGTGGCCGCCTCCCCGACGACTTCCAGGTCGGGCTCGGCGTCGAGGATGACCCGCAGGGCGGTACGGACCATCCGCTCGTCGTCGGCCACGACCAGGCGCAGCGGCGGGCGGTCCGGCACGGTCGTCTCCGGGACAGCGGGCGCGGCTGCCGGCGGCGACGTCTGCGGGGCCGGCGGCGCGGTGTGCGGCGGGGCCGGCGGCTGTGTCATCGGGTGCCCTCGCCGAGCGGGAGGACGGCCCGCAGTCGCCACCGGCCCTCGTGCGGCCCGGCCTCGACCCGCCCGCCGAGGAGCGAAGCCCGCTCGGCGGCGCCGTGCAGCCCCCGGCCCCCGGTGGTGCGGGCCCCCGGAGCGGCCGCCGGATCGTTCGTCATGGTGATCTCCAGTTCCTCGTATCCACCGTGCTCCTTGTGCCCACCGAATTCCCCCTGTCCACCGGAATTCCCCCGTCCACCGGATTTCCCGTGTCCGCCGCGCACCCGTACGAGGATCCGCAGATCGACCGGGCCCGTCCCGTGCCGCAGCGCGTTGCTCAGCCCCTCCTGCACGATCCGGTACGCCTCGCGGGAGGCGATCGCCGGAAGCCATCCCCAGTCACCGGCCGCTCCCGGGTCCTGGCGGGCGGTGATCAAGGTCCCGGAGGCCCGGCTGCGGGCCAGCAGCCCGTCGAGGTCGGCGGCGAGCGTCGGAGCGGCCGGCAGGCCGGTCCCCCCGGCGCCCGCTCCGTCGCCCTCGCGCAGCAGCCCGAGCACGGCGTCCAGTTCGCCCACCGTGCGCCGGGTGGTGTCCTCGATCGCGGCCAGCGCCTCCCGTACGAAGCCGGGGTCGCTGTCGAGCACTCGCCGGGCGGCGCTCGCCTGGAGGGTCACCGCGCTCAGGGCGTGCCCGACGGCGTCGTGCAGTTCCCGGGCCAGCCGGTTGCGGACCGCCAGATCCGCGGCGCGCTCCTCGGCGGCAGCCAGCCGGTCCGCCGCCGTCGGCCCGAGCAGTACGGGCGCCAGCCGGGCCAGCAGTGCCCCCGCCCCGGCTGCGCACAGCACGAGCCCGGCCAGCAGCACGATCCCGAGCAGGGGCGCCACGTACGGCTCGGCCTGTGCGTCGAACGGGCCGATCCCGACCGGGAACTCCCGCAGCGCGCTCACGAACGGCAGGGCGAGCAGCACCACCGCCATCGGCGGCACCGCCAGGCTCATCCCGCTGACCAGCGCCCCGACCCCCAGGTGCAGGGTCCACCAGGCCGAGGCCCGCCCCCGGGCCGCCCAGCTCCGGGCCGGCCCCTCGGCGAACCGCTCCCCCCGCACCCCGCACAGGGCCCGGGCGGCGGTCACCGACATCGGCCGGACCAGTCGCAGGAGCCCGGTCACGGCGACGAGCGGCAGGGCGGCGGCGTAGGCGGCGAGGCTGAGCGGCAGCGAGGCTCCCGCGTCCCTCCCACCGGCGAGGACGCCGACCGCCACCTCCGCGAGCAGGAAGTACGGCATCAGCAGGGCCCCGCCGAGGATCAGATGGACCCAGCGCATCCTGGCCCGCACCCCCGGCACCCGGCCCAGACCGGACCTGCCCCTCGCCCTCACCCGCACCTCCGCCTCCGCCTCCGCCCCCACCTGCAACCCCACCCGCCTTAGGCCGTACGGCGGGAGGCGAGGAACCGGGTGAGGACGACCGCGCCGAGTATTCCGGTGAGCATCTGGCCAGCGTAGGCCAGGTAGATCATCGCGGAAGGCCGTTCGAACACGGAGTCCGGGGCCAGCGCGGCTATCAGGAGCCACGCCCCCCAGCTCATCGCCGCCGCCGACCCGATCCAGGCGAGAGCCAGCGGCCACCGCGCCGGGCGCTGTCCGCCCCGGGCCAGCAGCACCGCCCCGGCGGCGCCTGCGAGCGCGCACATCGCGTGGACCAGGTTGACCACGCCCGTCTCCGCGGAGTGCACCGCGGTCTGCCCCGCATCCAGCCCGGCCGCACCTCCGAAAGCCCAGTACAGGTGGACCGCGGCCACCACCAGGGCCAGCGCCGCCGAGGCTCCCGCCACCACCCCCGTGGGTGACGGGAGCGCCTTCCCCAGCACGCCCTGCCAGCGCGTGCCCCAGCGCTTGCGCGCATAGGGCACGAACAGCCCGGCCAGGGCGAGCCCTTGGAGCATGAAGCCGCCGTAGACGACGTTGAACACCCAGGGGTCGAGGAAGGGTTCCTGGGCCGCCCGCTCCGCTTCACCCGCCCCCATGCCCAGCGCCTTGACGAGTATCTGGCCGGGGAACGCAGTGAGGATCGGTGTCAGCAGCCCGGTCGCGACGAACACGGGGACGACCAGCAGCCAGGACGGCACCCGCATGCCCCAGGGTCGGGTGAGCACCAGCACGAGCACGATCACGGTGGCGTCCAGGACCACCGAGACCGCATTCGCCACGGTGAGGAACAGCCCGCCGTCGAGGAGCGCGCTGCCGTCCGGTATGCCGATCCTGCTCCCGCCCAGCCAGGCGCCCTTCAGGGTCAGGTACGGGACGGTGGAGGCCAGGGCCACTGCCCGCAGGATCTGCCGTCCGGTCCCCAGTGCGGGGACCGACGACTTCGCGTCGTCCGCCGTATCACTCCGATGAGCCGCTCGTGTGGTCATGGCTCAACGGTCCCCGTTCCGCGCCCCCGCCACCTCCCCCTTGAAGGGGAACCGTCTCCCCCACCCGGGGGAGGAACCGCACCCTCCACCACACCGCCCGCGGCTACATCCGCCGCGTCACCACGGACAGCCGGTCGCGCGCCGCGAACAGCGCCGCCTTGATGTCCCGTTCGTGCCCAGGCGTCAGCCGCGCCACCGGCACCGAACAGCTCACCGCGTCCCGCGCCGGCGTCCGGTACGGCACCGCCACCCCGAAGCAGCGCAGTCCGAGCGTGTTCTCCTCCCGGTCCACCGCGTACCCCTGCTCCCGCACCAGTGCCAGGTCCTCGATGAGCCGCTCCCGGTCGGTGATGGTGTGCTCGGTGACGGCTTCGAGCCGCCGCGGCAGCAGTGCGCGTACCTCTGCGTCCGTGTGCGTGGCCAGCAGCGCCTTGCCGAGCGCCGTCGAGTGCACGGGGAGCCGCCGCCCGACGCGGGTGAAGGGCCGCAGGTAGTGCTGGGACTGCCGGGTCGCCAGGTAGACCACGCTCGTCCCGTCCATGCGGGCCAGGTGGATCGTCTCCGTCGTGTCGTCGGAGAGCCGGTCCAGCGTGGGCCGCGCCGCGGCGACCACCTCGTCCCCGTCGATGTACGAGCTGCCGACGAGCAGCGCCCGTACGCCGATGCCGTACCTCGTGCCTGTCGCGTCCGTCTCCACCCAGCCCAGGTTCACCAGGGTGCGCAGCAGCATGTAGAGGCTGGATTTGGGCAGGGAGAGGTCGCTCTGGATGTCGGCCAGGCTGTGCAGCCCCGGCCGGGAGGCGAAGTGCTCCAGCAACTGGACCGTGCGTACCGCCGACTTGACGGCCGCCGGCGCTCCCGAGCCCCCCGACTCAGCTGTGGTGGTCATCCGCCTTCGTGCCCCTCTGTCTCTTGCTGTCACTTGTCAACCCGGAAGACACGGAAATAGAGTCCACGGTGGATGTGATCATTCATCCAACGGAACAGCGTTCACAATACTGAACGCATCCGCGCGGGTCAGCGTAGATCCAGGAGGCAGTTCGCCATGGCAGCAACACCAGTCTGGAGTGTGGACCCCCGCACCGGGAAGCACCGCGAGCAGGTTGCGGTGGAGGCCACACCCCGGGAGGTGGACGAAGCCGTGCGCGCGGCCCACGCCGCCCGCGGCTCGCTGGCCGACGCCGCGCGGCGCGCGGCCTTCCTGCGTGCCGCCGCCGATCTGCTCGACGAGGCGGCCGCCCACGTCATCGAGGCCGCCGACGCCGAGACGGCGCTCGGCCCCGGCCGGCTCACCGGCGAGCTCGCCCGCACCACGGGCCAGTTCCGCGCCTTCGCCGACGCCGTGGACGAGGGCTCCTACCTCGACGTCCGCATCGACCGCGCCGATCCCACCACCGCTCCGCCCCGCCCCGAGCTGCGCCGCTACAAGGTGCCGCTGGGCGTGGTCGCGGTCTACGCCGCCTCCAACTTCCCCCTCGCCTTCTCTGTGCCCGGCGGCGACACCGCCAGTGCGCTGGCCGCGGGCTGCCCGGTCGTGGTCAAGGCGCACCCCGACCACCCGGCCACCTCCGAGCTGTGCGCCTCGCTGCTGCGCCGGGCCGCCGTCGCCGCCGGGCTGCCGGCCGAGGTCGTCGCCGTGGTCCACGGCTTCGACGCGGGCCTGGAGCTGATCCGGCACCCGCTGGTCAGCGCCGCCGGGTTCACCGGGTCCATCCGGGGCGGGCGGGCCCTGTTCGACGCCGCCGCCGCACGGCCCGTACCGATCCCCTTCCACGGGGAGCTCGGTTCCCTGAACCCGGTCGTGGTCACCCCGGCGGCCGCCGCCGAACGCGCCGAGGAGATCGGCGGCGGGCTGGCCGGCTCGGTCACGCTCGGCGTCGGCCAGTTCTGCGTCAAGCCCGGCCTGGTCCTCGTACCCGAGGGCGCGGACGGGGACCGGCTCGCGGGTGCGCTGACCAAGGCGCTCGGCGAGACCGAGCCCGGGGTGCTCCTCGACCACCGGATGCGGGAGAACTTCGTCGCCGGGGTCCGCGAACGCGCCGCGCTGCCCGGGGTCGACGCGCCCGTCACCCCCGGCGCGGGCGGAGAGCACACCGTCGGCGCGGGCTTCCTGAGCGTGCCCGCGCGGACCCTGCTGGAGGGCGGGCCCTACGAGGTGCTCCTGGAGGAGTGCTTCGGCCCCGTCACCGTGGTGGCCCGGTACGCCGGCCAGGACGAGGCCGCCGCCCTGCTCGGGCGGCTCCCCGGGAACCTCACCGCGACCCTGCAGCTGTCGGCCGCCGAGGCGGACGGCGGCCCGGGTCCGGCGGCGGAGCTGATCTCCCAGGTCACGACGCTGGCGGGCCGGGTCGTGGTCAACGGCTGGCCGACCGGTGTCGCGGTGGCCCCGGCCCAGCACCACGGCGGCCCCTACCCGGCGGCGACCTCCCACTCCACCTCGGTCGGCGGCACCGCGATCGAGCGCTGGCTGCGCCCGGTGGCCTACCAGTCGGTGCCGGACGCCCTGCTCCCGGCGGAACTCCGCGAGGCCAACCCCCTGAACCTCCCGCGACGGGTCACGGGAGGCTAGGCCGTCTCTTTCGGATCTTGCCGAGCAGGCGCGGCGGGGTCAGGCGCTCAGGACCCGGGCCTTCTCCGCCGCGAACTCCTCGCCGGTGAGCAGGCCCTGGGCCTTCAGTTCGGCCAGCGCGGTGAGCTGGCCGACCCGGTCGACCGCGGGAGCCGGCGCGGCGGCCGACTGCTGGGCCTGCTGCGTCTGCTGCCAGGCCTGCTGCTGCGCGGCCGCCTGGGCCGCCGCCTGGTTGACGAGGGCCTGCTGCTCGACGTCCGCCGCGGCCTGCTGCTGCGCGCTGCGCTCGGCCTGGCCGCGCTGCATCCGGCCGGAGACCGCGGTGGCCGTACCCGCCACCACCGCGGTGCGGGCCATCGCTCCCAGCAGTCCCGGGCGCCCCATGCGTCGACGCATGTCTCTCCTCCCCTACTTCTCGGTCAGTGCGGCGACGGCTCGTTCGACGCCGTCCCGCGGAATGCGTTCCATGAAGAGCACCTGCCCGTTGGACTCCCGTACCGCCGAGGCCAGGCGCGTGGCCCAGGCGTTCTCCCACACCACCACCAGCGCGGAGGACTCCGGGGCGAGGCCCAGCGCCATGGTCTCCAGATCCTCGTCGCTCAGCAGGTCGAACTCCTCGCCGAGGACCCGCTCGAACTGATCGGCCACCTCGGAGTCGGCGAGCTCCACCACGGACACCGCGCCGTCCCGCTCCTTGCGGACGAACGTGAGGTCGAGGATGCGCACCACTCCGCTCTCCTGGAGTTCGCGCAGGGCCGGGGCGACATCGCCGTTGAACCGGTTGCCGTCGAAGGTGACCACGGCGACGTCCACCGGGCCGATCGATTCCGCCGTAAGAGCTGCACCAGCAGGCATGAGCAAACCTCTTCCGTAGCGCATGAAATCACCGCAAAAGGGATCTCACTCGGCAGGGCTGACCCCGCATCGCGAGGCGGGTCGAGGAATTGCGTTGCAGGCCGCCGACCGGGGACGGCACCCTCGGCCCATGCCGAAACCTCACGGATTCTCGTACGAACAGCGCGGCGATCAGAGTGTCGTCATAAACCACCAGGGCCGGTCCGCGGCCACTCTCCGGGGCGGGCGGGCCGCCGCGTTCCTGGCCGAGGTCGAAGGCGGTGACGCCCAGCTCGTCATGGCGCGCTGGACCGGCTCCTACAAGTTCGGCAACGAGCGGACCGCCAGGAACCACCCCCGCAACCGGGGCCGCGTCTGACGGCGCGGGCGGGGC
The DNA here is from genome assembly GCF_057834205.1 of Streptomyces sp. GL_148. Classification (NCBI taxonomy): domain Bacteria; kingdom Bacillati; phylum Actinomycetota; class Actinomycetes; order Kitasatosporales; family Streptomycetaceae; genus Streptomyces; species Streptomyces sp. GL_148. The sequence continues at coordinate 1,976,460 of NZ_CM174396.1, forward strand.
GAGAGTGAAGAAGCGGGAAACCGGGTGAAAGTAAGGGAACGGCAAAGCCACCTCGGTCGTTCTCCCGGCATGACCGCTATGACCCCTGGTTCCAACCTGCCGCTCAATGCCGTCCGCGTGACGGTCGACGTGGCTGCCCCGGTGCGGCTCGACGTGTCCGCACTGCTCCTCGCCGCCGACGGCAAGGTGCGTTCCGACGCCGATTTCATCTTCTTCAACCAGCCGTCCGGCCCCGGCGTCACCTACCGCTCGGGCGGCGGCACGGCACCGGACTCGATCACCGTGGACACCGGTTCGGTCCCGCCCGGCATCGAGCGGATCGTCATCACCGCCAGCCCGGACGCCGCGGGCCAGACCTTCCAGGGCATCGAGCCCACCGCCACCGTCCGGGACGCCGGCAGCGGAGCGGTGATCTCCGCCTTCACGCCGCCGCAGCTCGGCACGGAGACCGCCCTGGTGGTCGTCGAGGTCTACCAGCGCGGCGGCGTGTGGAAGGTGCGCGCGGTCGGCCAGGGGTACGCGAACGGCCTCGCCGGCATCGCGACCGACTTCGGCGTCTCGGTGGAGGAGGAGCCGGCTCCGGTGGCCGCCGCCCCGGCCCCCGTCGCCCCGCCCGCGCCTCCCGCGCCCCCGGCTCCCCCGGCGCCGCCCACGTACGCGGCCTCGCCCTGGCTCACCAGCGGCGCACCCGGGGCGACCCCGGCGCCCGCACCGGTCACCCCCGCGCCGGTCGCCCCCGCACCGGTCGCGGCTGCCGCCCCCGGCGCCGGGAAGATCAACCTCGACAAGGGCCGGGTCAGCCTCCAGAAGAACCAGACCGTGTCGCTGGTCAAGGGCGGCCGCCCGCTGCTCTCCCAGGTCAAGATGGGCCTCGGCTGGGAGCCCGCGTTCCGCGGCCGGGACATCGACCTGGACGCCTCGGTCATCGCGTACGGCCCTCAGCGCAACCACATCGACAGCTGCTACTTCGGCAAGCTGTCCATCCTGGGCGGGTCGGTCAAGCACTCGGGCGACAACCTCACCGGCGAGGGCGCGGGCGACGACGAGGTGATCGTCGTGGACCTCGGCCGGCTCCCCGCGGACGCGACGGGCCTCGTCTTCACGGTCAACTCCTTCTCCGGCCAGAAGTTCACCGAGGTGGCGAAGGCCTACTGCCGCCTCATCGACGCCGCGACCAACGAGGAGCTGGTCCGCTTCGACCTCACCAGCGCCGAGCCGCAGACCGGCGTGATGATGGCCAAGCTGATCAAGCAGTTCTCCGGCGAATGGGAGATGACGGCCATGGGCGAGTTTGTGAAGTCGCGCACAGTGCGGGGCATGGTCAAACCGGCCGCGCAGGCACTCTGAGCAGGTGAGCGGGCACATGGAGCGACGGACGCCCTCCCCGGGTGATCTGTTCCACCCTTAATACGGAGGTGGCTGTCAGTGCCCGCCCGTAGCCTTGGAACCATGCACCAGACACTCCAGCCCGCGGGCCCCGCGCGCCCGTCCGCCGCCGAGGCGAACGAGGCGATCCGGCAGCTCGTCGAGAGCCGGGTGGACGGCGAGTGGCCCTCCGAGGCGTACGAGTTCCTCCTCGAAGAGTGGGCCGCGGCCAGCCGCGCCGAAGCTCAGTAAACGAACAGACGAACAGACGAACAGGTGAGACAACGAGAAGAGCCGCCGGGCCCGAAGGCCCGGCGGCTCTTCTCATGTCCGCCGCTCATGTCCGCGGCCGGCGGGTCAGCGCCCGCGCCGCCACGGCCCCGTGACGGCCAGCATGATGCCCGGGTCCTGGATGTTGGCGAACAGCGTCCGCCCGTCCGGCGAGAAGCAGACGCCCGTGAACTCCGAGTACTCCGGCTCCTCGGCCGTCCCCAAGTTCATCTCGTTGCGGGCCAGCGGGTACGTGCGCCCCGACTCGGTCGCCCCGAACAGGTGCTGCAGCCCAGAGCCGTCCTCGGCGATGATCAGACCGCCGTACGGGGAAACCGTGATGTTGTCCGGGCCGTCGTACCCGCCGTCCACCGACGGGTCGGCGTTCACCCCGAGCAGGACCTGCAGCCGCACCGTGCGCCGCTTGGGGTCGTAGAACCACACCTGGCCGTCGTGCGCCGCGCCCGGGCTCTCCGCACGGGCGTAGGAGGAGACGAAGTACGCGCCGCCGTCGGCCCACCACATGCCCTCCAGCTTGCGCGCGCGGGTCACGGCCGCCTCGCCGAACTGCTTGCGCACCGCCACGGTGCGCCCGTCGCGGTCCGGGACCGGCACCCAGTCCACCCCGTAGGTGGTCCCGATCTTCGTCGCCCGCGAGAGGTCGTCGACGAACAGCCCCGCACTGTCGAAGCACTTGGCGGCCGCCAGCACACCGGCGTCGTCGGCGAGGGTACGGAGCTTGCCGCGCCCGTGGCAAAAGCCGCTCGGCGGGGTCCAGCGGAAGAGCAGCCCGTTGGGGTTGGAGGCGTCCTCGGTGAGGTAGGCGTGGCCCTGGCGCGGGTCGATGACCACGGCCTCGTGGTCATAGCGCCCGAACGCCTTGACCGGCTTCGGGTCGAGGTTGGCGCGGCGGTCGTGCGGGTCGACCTCGAAGACGTAGCCGTGGTCCTTGGTCATCCCGTTCTTGCCGGCGAGGTCCGAATTCTCCTCGCAGGTCAGCCAGGTGTTCCAGGGGGTGGAGCCGCCCGCGCAGTTGGTGGACGTACCGGAGATGCCCACCCATTCGGCGACCTCGCCGCCGCGCCGGACCTCGACGACCGTGCAGCCACCGGCCGCGGCCGGGTCGTAGACGAGGCCCTCGGTGAGCGGGACGGGGTGCGTCCAGTTCGTGCGCGGGCCCTTCAGCTCGTGGTTGTTGACGAGGAGGGTGACTCCCCGGTGGCCCTCGAAGGCGGCCGTGCCGTCGTGGTTGGACGGGGTGCTCTCGCCCGATTCGAGCAGGGTGACACCGCTGTGCGTGATCACGCGGTACGCGAATCCGGCGGGGAGGGCCAGGATGCCGGCCGGGTCGGGCACGAGCGGGCCGTAGCCGTGGCCATGACCGTGGCCGTGGTCGCCCTGCCCCTCTTCGCGGCCCGCGTCCTGCAGCGCGCCGTCGTCCGCGGCGAGGGCCCCGGGGGCGGTGGCGAGGGCGCCGACCGTTCCGGTGAGCGCGACTCCGGCACCCGCGAGTGCGGTGCGGGTGGTGAAATCTCTGCGGCTGAGCGGCATCGGGTCTCCAGGGGTGGGGAGGTGGTGCGCCTGTCGTGCGGTCGTCGGCGCACACGCTCCCGCCCGCACGTGAACGCCGACTGAACTACCCGGTAAAATGAAGCGACCCCTTGACCGGTGTCCGCGTTGGCCGAGTCCCTTTCGGGAACGGCTGGTTACCACCGCCTCATACGCCGCGGGAACGCGCCTTGAACGCGGCCTTCCGGGCCTCCTTGGCGGCCTTCCTGTCGGGGTGCAGCCGCCCCATCGCCTCCAGCACGTGGGCCGTCGCGGGGTGCTCCACCCGCCAGGCCTGCTCGAAGAACCCGGCGTGATGGGCGGTCAGCGATTCGATCAGGAGCGGCAGCTCCTCCTCGACGCCCTCCCCGCCCTCGGCTCCCCCGCGGCTCCCGCGGCTCCCGCCGCTTCCGCCGCTCCCGCCGCCCGTGGCGAGCTGCGCCGCGATCGTGTCGATCGTCAGCCAGAACACCATCTCCTGGTCCGGCGCCGGTACGTCGGCCACCCCGCGCTCGGCCAGCCAGACCCGGGCGAGTCCGCCGAGCTCCGCGTCGTCCAGGACCGCGCGGACGGCCGGCTCGGCCTCCGCTCCGGCCGGCGCCAGGGCCTGCTGGCAGCGCAGCCGGCGCAGCGGGCCGCCGGCATCGGCGCCGCGCGCCGCGGCGAGCAGTTCTGTGGCGGCTTCGGGTACGGGGCGGCCGGCCAGCCACTGTTCGATCTCGGCCTGGGCGGCGGCCTCGGAGTAGTGGGAGACCACGTCGAGCAGCACGTCCGCGCCCTTGCCCGCCAGTTCGCCGACGGCCGGGGCCTCGACGCCCGCTTCCAGCATGCGGGCGCGGATCCCGTACAGCCCGAGCGGGGTCAGCCGTACCAGCCCGTACCGGGCGACGTCCTCCTCGTCGGGGGCGGCGCCCGAGCTCGCGCTCGCGCTCGCGAGGAACTCCTCGTCCTCGGCCTCCGCCATCAGGTCCTCGTCGACGGGGCGGAACTCGACCAGCCCGATCGGCTCCAGCTGCCGGAACTGGTCGTCGAGGCGCATCATCGCGTCCGACACCTGCTCCAGTACGGCGTCGGTGGGATCACCCATGTCGTCCGGCACCACCATCGAGGCGGCCAGCACCGGGAGCGGCACCGGGCCGTCGGCCGTGCCGCCTTCGGTGACCGCGAGCAGGTAGAGGTTGGCGAGGACCCCGTCGAGGAAGTCGGCCGCGCGGCGCGGGTTCCAGTCGAGCTGGTCGAAGTCGATCTCGCCTCCCGCGTCGAGGGCGTCGACGAGGTCGTCCAGGGCGGGCACCGCCGCGTCGGCGAGGACGGTGTCCAGGGCGGCCAGCCACAGGTCGAGCACGTCGCCCGGGGTTCCGCCGGTCACCAGTGCCAGGTCCTCGCCGGGCTCGGCGGTGCCGAACTCCCGCTCCTCCTCGGCCTCTTCCCCGAGGGCGGAGCCGTCCTCCTCCGGTTCGGTGACGTCGACGAGGCCGGTGTCGACGGCCACCCGCCAGGCCTGGCTCGCGTGGGCGGCGGAGTCCTCGTCGGCGGGGTCGAGGCCCAGCAGGGCCACGGCCTCGGGCAGCTGCCCGGCGACGAGCTCGCCCCCGGTGTCCACGCGGGTGTCCGGTCCGGCCCAGCGGGCGAGGCGCACGGCGCGGGCGAACAGCGGGGCGGCCAGGGCGTCGCGGGCCAGTTCCGCGTCGGGGAGCAGCCGTACCGGCGGCAGCGTGGGGTGCGAGTCTGCGGACATGGGGCGGTTCTCCTCGCGGGCACGGGTGGTTCGGGTACGGGTCGTACGGCGCCCCAGAGTAGACGCATTTCGGGCGCACCCGACGGCCCCTCTCCTTTGGTTCATCCCACAGTCAACCTGTGTATCCCCTGTAGGGCTTGACAACTTTGCCGGTCACGAAGGAAATTGACGCGCGTAGATATCTGCTCCCTCCTCCACACACCGGAGTTCCCGCCCATGCGCTCCTCGCATCCCCGTTCCGCCGCCGTCGCGGCCCTCGTCGCCACCGCGCTGGCCACCGGCCTGCTCGCGGGCACCGCCGACGCGGCCGAAGGCGCCGTGTCCGCCGATCCGATACGCATCCACGACATCCAGGGCACCACTCGGATATCCCCGCTGGTCGGCAAGCAGGTCGCCGATGTGGCGGGCGTCGTCACGGGCGTTCGTACGTACGGTTCGCGCGGCTTCTGGATCCAGGACCCCGACACGGACGACGACGACGCCACCAGCGAGGGCGTGTTCGTCTTCACCGGCTCGGTCCCGACCGTCGCGGTCGGCGACGCCGTCACGGTCTCCGGCCTGGTCGGCGAGTACATCCCCGGCGGCCTGAACTCCGGCAACCAGTCGGTCACCCAGATCTCCAAGCCCGTCGTGACCGTGGTCTCCTCCGGCAACGCGGTGCCCGCGGCCACCGCCGTCAACGAGTACTCGGTCCCCTGCGCGTACGCCCCGGACGGCGACCCGGCCGCCGCCGGCAGCATCAACGGCCTGACCCTGGAGCCCTCGCGCTACGCCCTGGACTACTACGAGTCGCTGGAGGGCATGAACATCGCGATCGGCACCTCCCGCGTGGTCGGCGCCACCGACCCGTACGCGGAGCTGTGGGTGACGGTGAAGGGCTGGGAGAACACCGCCCGGCGCGGCGGCACGGTCTACGGTTCGTACGACTCCCAGAACACCGGCCGCCTCCAGATCCAGCAGCTCGCGCCCCTCGCGCAGCAGCCGTTCCCGGTGGCCAACGTCGGCGACAAGCTGACCGGCCCCACCGAAGGCCCGCTGGACTTCAACCAGTTCGGCGGCTACACCCTGGTGGCCCGTACGCTCGGCACGGTCACGGCGGGCACCCTCGCGCCGGAGACGACCAAGGCGCAGGCCGCGGGCGAGCTCGCGGTGGCCACGTACAACGTCGAGAACCTCGACCCGTCCGACCCGCAGGAGAAGTTCGACAACCTGGCGAAGGCGGTCGTCGAGAACCTCGCCTCCCCCGACATCCTCGCCCTGGAGGAGATCCAGGACGACAACGGCGCCAAGAACGACGGCACGGTCTCGGCCGATGCCACGCTGACGAAGTTCACCACGGCGATCGCCGCCGCGGGCGGCCCGGCCTACCAGTGGCGGACCATCAACCCGGAGGACAAGAAGGACGGCGGCGAGCCCGGCGGCAACATCCGCCAGGTCTTCCTCTTCAACCCGGAGCGGGTCTCCTTCACCGAGCGCGCCCCGGGCGACGCCGTGACGGCGACCGGTGTGGTGAAGAACGAGGACGGCAAGGCCGCCCTGACCCACTCCCCCGGCCGGATCGACCCGGCGAACCCGGCGTGGGCGGACAGCCGCAAGCCGCTGGCCGGCGAGTTCGTCTTCCGCGGCAAGACGGTCTTCGTGATCGCCAACCACTTCGGGTCGAAGGGTGGCGACGAGGGCCTGACCTCGCACCACCAGCCGCCGGTGCGCAAGTCGGAGGAGAAGCGGCTGCTCCAGGCGCAGGCGGTGAACGGCTTCGTCAAGGACATCCTGGCAGCCGAGAAGAACGCGAACGTCCTCGTCGTCGGTGACATCAACGACTTCGAGTTCTCGGCGACGACGAACGCGCTGGCGGACGGCGGGGCACTGTACCCGGCGATCAAGTCGCTGCCGAAGTCGGAGCGGTACTCGTACGTCTACCAGGGCAACGCACAGGTGCTGGACCAGATCCTGACGAGCCCGGGGATCAAGAAGTTCACGTACGACAGCGTGCACATCAACGCGGAGTTCGCGGACCAGAACAGCGACCACGACCCGCAGGTCGTGCGCTTCCGCCCGTAGCGGCGCCGCCGAAGGGGCCGGGCCGCACCGCCGCCCGGCCCCTTTGGCATGATCCCCGCATGATCTTCCGCACCGCAACGCGTCAGGACCTGCCCGCCGTACTCGCCCTGCTGGCCCAGGGCGAGGACCCTGCCGGGGCCGAGGCCGGGGTGGGGGCCGGGGCCCCCGAGCCGGTCACCGAGGCCCACGAGCTGGCCTTCGCCGCGATCGAGGCGGACCCGCGCAACGAGATGCTGGTCCTGGAGGAGGACGGGGACCTCGTCGGCTGCCTGCAGCTGACGTACATCCCGGGTCTCGGCCAGGGCGGGCGGGAGCGGGCCCTCGTGGAGGCGGTACGGATCCGCGCCGACCGGCGGGGCGGGGGGCTCGGGGCCCGCCTGATGCAGCTGGCGGCGGACCGGGCCCGCGAGCGCGGCTGCGGCCTGATGCAGCTCACCAGCAACAAGCGGCGCACCGCCGCGCACCGCTTCTACGAGCGGCTGGGCTACGCCCGGAGCCACGAGGGCTTCAAGCTGCCGCTGGCCTGACCGGGACGGGCGGCGGGCGGCGGGCGGCGGGCGGCGGGGACAGCCGGTGGGGACGGGCGGAACCCAAGGACGGGACCTTTGGCCCTGGCGTGACGCTCGGCACATCCCTACCCATTCGGGCGGTTCTGGTGTTGAGTGTCCCCACGCCCGATCTTGTACCGCACTCCAGCACTCCTTTGGAGGACCGCGTGTTCCCCTCCATCTCCCTCGCTCAGGAAATCGGCATCGCCGTCCTGCTCGTGGCCGCCGCCGTCTGGCTGATCGGCCTCGGCCACATGCTGTGGGACAGCCGTTTCCACCACCCGGAACCAGGGACTTTCGAAGGCCTCTCGGTCATCCCGGCCCAGCGCGGCATCTCCGTCCACCCGATGGAGTCGGTGGAACTGACCGAGGCGGAGCAGCAGGCGTTCGCCGGCCTGGTCCGCACGATCCCCCTGCGCTGACCCGCACAGTGGAGCCCCCTCCCCCGCTCGGGGCGGGAGGGGGCTCACCACGAACGGTGCCCTCCCACCCCGACGGGGTGGGAGGGCACCGGCACGTGACGACGGGACCGGGGTCGGTCAGTTGTGGCTGTGGAGGACCTCGTTCAGGCCGCCCCAGGCCGCCTTGTACGGGCGGGCCTCGACGGCGCCGGTGACCGAGTTGCGGCGGAAGAGGATGTTGTTGGCGCCCGAGAGCTCCAGGGCCTTGACGATCTGGCCGTCCGGCAGGGTGACGCGGGTGCCCGCGGTCACGTACAGGCCCGCCTCGACGACGCACTCGTCGCCCAGCGCGATGCCGACGCCCGCCTCGGCGCCGATCAGGGTGCGCTCGCCGATCGAGATGATCTGCTTGCCGCCGCCCGACAGGGTGCCCATGGTGGACGCGCCGCCGCCGATGTCGGAGCCGTCGCCGACCACGACGCCCGCGGAGATCCGGCCCTCGACCATGGAGGTGCCCAGGGTGCCGGCGTTGAAGTTGACGAAGCCCTCGTGCATGACGGTGGTGCCCTCGGCGAGGTGCGCGCCGAGGCGGACGCGGTCCGCGTCGGCGATGCGCACGCCCTTGGGGGCGACGTAGTCCGTCATCCGCGGGAACTTGTCGATCGAGGTGACCTGGAGGTGCAGGCCCTCGGCGCGCGCGTTCAGGCGGACCGTCTCGACCTGGTCGATCGCGACCGGGCCCAGCGAGGTCCAGGCGACGTTGGCCAGCAGGCCGAAGACGCCGTCCAGGTTCTGGCCGTGCGGCTTGACCAGGCGGTGGCTGAGCAGGTGCAGGCGCAGGTACGCGTCGTGCGCGTCCAGCGGCTTGTCCTCCAGGGAGGCGATCACGGTGCGGACGGCTACGACCTCGACGCCGCGGACCGCGTCCTGGCGGATCGCCTTGGGCGCGGTGGCCCCCAGCAGCTCCACGGCCTGTTCGGCGGTGAGGCGCTCGGTGCCGGCCGGGCCGGGCTCGGCGACCAGCTGGGGGGCGGGGAACCAGGTGTCGAGGACGGTGCCGTCGGCGGTGATGGTGGCAAGTCCGGCGGCGACGGCGCCGGTGGTACGCGTAGCAGTCATGCCCGAAACCTAACCGGCGACGGCCCGCGGTCGCGAACCGGTCTCATGTGCCGGGCGCTCGCGTCGCCGCGTCCCGCGCGAACCCATGACCAGGACGGTCCCGCCCGCGGCTGCGCCGAGTATCGCGCACAGTGGCCACAGCAGGCCGGGCGCGGCGTCGTACAAGGCTCCGCCGAGGGGCGCGGCGAGGACGACACCGCTGACGGAGACGCCCGCGTACAGGCTCTGGAACCGGCCGATGGCGTGCTCGGGCGACTCGTCCGCGACGTACGCCGTGGCGGTGGTCTTGTAGAGGATCTCGCCGAGGGTCAGCAGCAGCATCATCGCGACGGCGCTCGCAGCGCCCACTCCGAGTGCCAGCATCGCGTAGCCGCCGCCCACCAGTACGAGCCCGGTGCCGATGATGTGCAGCGGGGAACACCGGCGCAGGGCGAGGGCGGCGGGGATCTCCAGGAGCATGATCACACCGCCGTTGACCGCGATGAGCAGTCCGTAGGCACGGGTGTCCAGACCGTGCTCGGCGAGGACGACGGGGAAGGTCGTGTAGTGCTGCCTGTAGACGATGTCGATGACGACGATCGCGCCGAGCAGGACGAGCACGGCGGGCCGCGCGCGCAGCTCCCGCCACAGGCCCCCGCGGCCCCGACCCCCGTCCGGGGCCGCGGGAGGCGCGGTGGCTGCCCGGGCCGGGACGACCCGGGCGGTCCAGAGGGCGAAGAAGAGGGTGCCGAGGCCGTCCGCGACGAAGAGCCAGTCGTAGGAGAGCCCGGTCGCGATCAGGGCCCCGATCGGTGAGCCCACCGCGAAGCCGGCGTTGGACATGAAGCGGGTGAGCGCGAAGGCCTGGCGCCGGGAGCCTTCCGGCACGGTGACGGCGACCAGCGCGGAGTTGGCAGCGCGGATCACCCCGGAGGCGTACTGCGCGAGCGTCAGGACGAGGGCCAGCAGGCCGGTGGAGACCGTCGGCAGGACGACGAGGGCGACCCCGCCGAGCGCGGAGGCGGTGAGCAGCACCCGGCGGTGGCCGAAGCGGTCGCCGTACCAGCCGCCGGTGAAGTTCCCGGCGACCAGTCCGACGCCGCCGATGCCGACGATCAGGCCCGCCTGGGCGGCGCCGAGGCCGCGCGGGCCGGTCAGGTAGAGGAAGACGAAGACGAAGGTGAAGCTGACGACGGCGTTGACCAGGATCCCCGCAGCCAGCAGCCACACGACCCTCGGTACGTCCTTGAATCCCTGCAGCACACCTTTTCCCCCGCGTTCCCGTTGCGTCATCCAGTAAGTTCCCTTTGGGAACTCACCATGCCATCATGACAGCCTCGGGTCAACGGACAAAGGAGTGCCCATGGCCCAGCGCACGCACCTCGACGACGCGGACTGCTCCATCGCCCAGGCCCTCGACGTCGTGGGCGACTGGTGGACGCTGCTGATCGTGCGCGACGCGGCACGCGGCGTGCACCGCTTCGACGAGTTCCAGCGCGAACTGGGCATGTCCCGCAAGGTCCTGACGGAACGGCTGAAACTGCTGGTCGAGGCGGACGTGCTGACCCGCGAGCCGTACCAGGACCGCCCGGTGCGCTACGCATACCGGCTGACCCCGCGCGGGCGCGGGCTGCTGCCGGTGCTGGTCGCCCTCCAGGACTGGGGGGACACCTGGATTCTGGGAGAGGGAGAGATGACGGCGACGACACACGAAACCTCGCGCGAGGCCGTACGGGTCCACGCGCTGCGCGGCACCCGGCTGCCGGAGCTGTCGCTGCCGGACCGTTTCGGCGAGCTCCGCGACCCGGTGGCGGACACCCCGTTCACCGTCCTGTACTGCTTCCCGGGCGCGTTCGCCCGGTCCGAGTCCTACCCGCCGGGGTGGGCCGGGATCCCCGGGGCACGGGGGTGCACCCTCGAATCGTGCACGTACCGGGACCAGCTCGGGGAGTTCACGGCGGCGGGCGCGACGGTCCACGGGGTATCGACCCAGCGGCCGGACGAGCAGCGGGAGTTCGCGGAGGCCGAGGGGCTCCGCTTCCCCCTGCTCTCCGACGCGGAGCTCGGGCTCGTGACGGCGCTGCGGCTGCCGACGTTCCGGGCGGGGGGCATCACCCGGCTGAAGCGCCTGACGCTGGTCGTGGACCGCGACCGGACCGTCCGCGAGGTCTTCTATCCGGTCCGGGACATCGAGGCGAGCGTGGCCGCCGCCCTCGCGGCGGTCCGCGGCGCGTAGGGTGCGGCCGCGGATCGCCGCGACCTCACCCCCTGGCCCGACCGCCCGCCGGGGCCACCTCCCGGCCGCACGGCCGGGGGGCACACCCCGGCCCGGCCGCCGGCAAGGCCGCAGTCAAGGCCGCCGTCAGGCCCGCAGCACCCGCCGCAGGATCTCGCAGGCGTACGCCTCGTCGTACTCCGCCCCCGTCAGCAGGACCTGCAGGCTGATCCCGTCCATCACCGCCACCAGCGCCCGCGCCGTCGCCGGGTCCACCCGGTCCGACAGCGCCGCGGAGACGGCCTCGCACCATTCGGCCGCCACCGGGCGCAGCGCGGGGCGGCGCAGGGCGGCCAGGTAGAGCTCGTACTCCAGCTCCGCCCGCGCCCGGTCCGCCCCCAGGAACTCGCCCAGCAGCACGGCCAGGGCGCCCGCCAGGTCCGCGCCCGGATCGGCCAGCGCCGCCGAGTCCGCCACCGCCCGGGCGAAGCCCGCGTTGGCCTGCCGCAGCGCCGCGATCAGCAGGTCGTCCAGGCTCTTGAAGTGGTACGTCGTGGAGCCGAGCGGTACGTCGGCCTCCGCGGCCACGCTGCGGTGGCTGAGCCCCGCGATGCCCCGGGCGCCCACCACCCGGATCGCCGCGTCGATGATCCGGTCCCGCCGGTCCGGGTCGTAGCGGCGCACCGAGCCGGCCATCAGCGGGCGGCTCCCGTCACGGCGGCGGCAGCGGCAGCGGCAGCGGCAGCGGCGGCAGCGGCGGCGGCAGCGGGCGACTGACAAGGCATGCGTACGACAGTACACACGGCCGCGCACGGTCGGCCGCGCGCCGCCGTGCGGCGGCGCCCACCGCCGCCCCGGCGGGGCATCAGCGCGTGGTCCCCCCGAGGTTCAGCAGCACGACACCGGCGATCACCAGCGCGATGCCGCCGATCTTCGCGGCCGTCGCCGCCTCCCCCATGAAGATCATGCCGATCGCGGCGATCGCGGCCGTACCCACGCCGGCCCAGATCGCGTACGCCGTCCCGACCGACATCGACTTCAGCGTCTGCGCGAGCAGCGTGAAGGCGATGACGTAGCCCACCAGCGTGATCAGCGAGGGCCACAGCTTCGTGAAGCCCTCGCTGAACTTCATGGCAGTGGTACCGGCGACCTCTGCGGCGATGGCGGCGGCGAGCAGTATGTAGGGCATACGTACGACTGTACACATCGTTATGGACGACCGTACATATCCGCGTGTCCCCGGGACTTTCCCGGCCCCGGCCGCTACGGTGTCCGCGCCGCGGCACCGAGGCACGCGCACCGGGGGACGGGAGATCCGCATGGCCCAGCACGGGACGCGGCGCGAGACGGGACACGGGACGCAGCACGGGACCCGGCTGCCGGCAGGGCGGTCGACGGGGCCATGGACGACATGGGGCGGCGGCTGGCTTCCCCCGCAGCCTCCCCGGCCCGGCGTGATATCCCTGCGGCCACTCACCCCCGGCGAGATACTCGGCGGCGCCTTCGCCGCCCTCGCCCGGTACGGGGGCCGCCTCGCCACCGCCATGCTGCCCGGCCAGCTCGGCGCACTGCTGCTGGTCGCCGCGGCCGCCGCGGCGGCGCTCGCGCTGGACGTCCGGCCGGTCGCCGCCCTGGTTCCCGCCGCGGCCCTGGCCACCCTGCTGACCTGCGCCCTGGCCTCCGCCCTGACGGGAGCCGTGCTCCGCCCGGCGGTACTCGGCCGCCCCGCCACCGCCCGTACGCTGCTGCGCGCCGCCCGGCCCCGCTTCGCCGCCGTCCTCGGCACCCAGCTCCTGGTCCTCGGCGCCGTGGCCGGACCGGGAGCCGCCGTCCTGGCCGCCGGGCTGCCCCCACTGACGGCGGCGGCCACCTTGCCGGCCGCACTCGGACTCGGGGTCCTGTTCGCGCTCGCGCCCACGGTCGCCGCCTGCGAGGGTCTGGGCCCGCTCCGGGCCCTGCGCCGCTCGGCCCGCCTGGTGCGCGGGGCCTGGTGGCGCACGCTCGGCCTCACCGCCTTCGCCGCCGCGATCGCCGCCCTGGCGGCGTACGCCGTGCACCCCTTCGCCTTCGCCGGGGCGCTCGGCCTGATCCCGGCGGTAGACGGCGGCCTCGTGCACGCGGTCCTCACCGCACTCGGCGGGATGGCCGCGCAGACCCTGCTGTTCTGCTTCCCGCAGCTCACCGCCGGCCTGCTCTACGCAGACCGGCGGATCCGCCGCGAGGACCTGGTCACGGAGCTCACCAGGCAGTCCGGGGAGCTCAGTTCAGCGTGAACCAGGCCGCGCGGGACTTCTTCCACTCCGGGTGCGTGAGGCTCTTGGCCTCGATGCCGTCCCCGTACAGGTCCGCGGAGCCGCTGTCGGTGATCAGCTGCACCCGCGCGCCCGTGACCGACAGGTCGGGAACCGCCACGATGGCCTCCCAGCCGCCGGGGTCGGTGGTCGGCAGGTCGGTCCGCTTGACCGGGGCGTGGCCCGGGACGCCGTCCCACTGGTACAGGGCGTACGGGTCGGAGTTGTCGTCCGCCGCCCAGGAGCCGGCCAGGATCAGGTACTGGTCGGCGGCGTTCTTGCGGATGTCGCGGATCGCGAGCCCGCCGAGGTCGAGCTCGATGCCCGCGCCGAAGGTGGCCTTGATCCCGCTGGAGAGCACCTCGTCGAAGTTGGTCACCGGCACGACCAGCGCCTTGCCGCCGATCACCGCCGGGGCCAGCGGGGCACGGAAGCCCAGGTAGGCGGTGGTGGCCGAACCCGGGGCGAACTCCAGGCCCTCCACGTTGAAGCCGTCGATCTGCTTCGGCGCCTCACCGGCGGCCGTACCGGCCGCGAAGCCGTAGCGGTTCCCGTTCGCCGTGTCCCAGCCGACCAGGTCCTCGCGGAGCTTCTTGTACGAGCGCCCGTACGCGAGCTGCGCGGTGGATCCGGAGCCGCTCAGCGTGGTGGTGAACACCGTGTTGCGGGGAGCCTTGTACTCGCCGTCCTTGTTGTTGCCGAGCGAGCCCGTCCAGCAGATGGTGTTGCCGATCAGGGTCGCGCCCTCGATGTCCACCTCCTTGGTGACGCCGAGCTGCGAGCTGAAGTCCCAGGTCCTGACCGGAGCCGCCGAGTTGGCGCGGTCGTACAGACGCAGCACGTTGCTCTCGTCGTCGGCGACGACGGTGTAGCCGCCGCCGACGTCCACGGCGGCCGAGGAGTCCGAAGCGCCGGTGAAGTAGCGCGCGTCGGCCGGGTTCTGGACCGCGGAGGAAGCGGCGAAGTACAGCGTCTTGGTGGCGGTCTTGCCGCCCAGCCCCGTCACCTTGACGGTCAGGTTCGTGTAGCCGCGGCCGCGCGCGGCGACCGCCAGCTTGCGGACCGCACCGGTCCCGGTGACGCTCACGTCGCCGGTCCCGGCGACTGTGGCCTTGCTGGACGTCGAGGCACTGACGGTGAGCGCGGAGACGTCCGCGCCGCTCTGCGCCACGGTCACGTTCACCGTCGGGTCGCCCGTCGCGCCGACGGCCCCGGACAGGTAGGAGGCGGACAGCGAGATGGTGGGCGTCCCGTAGGTCACCGCCTGCGCGGGCATGGCCGTGGCGGCCAGCAGCAGTGCGGCGATGCCGGCGGCCCCGAGGTACGTCGTCTTCACCTTCTTCCCATGCTGCGTCTTCATCGGTGGTCTCCGCGCATCGGGCCGAGCGTGAACCATCCGGACCGGGACTTCTTCCACTCCGGGTGGTCGAGGTCCTTGGCTTCGGTGCCGTCCCCGTACAGGTCGGCGGAGCCGCTGTCGGTGATCAGCTGGACGCGGGCGCCGGGGAACCGCAGGTCGGGTACGCAGACCACGGCTTCCCAGCCGCCGGGGTCGGTGGTCGGCAGGTCGGTCCGCTTGACCGGGGCGTGGCCCGGGACGCCGTCCCACTGGTACAGGGCGTACGGGTCGGAGTTGTCGTCCGCCGCCCAGGAGCCGGCCAGGAGCAGGTACTGGTCGGCGGCGTTCTTGCGGATGTCACGGATCGCGAGCCCGCCGAGGTCCATCTCGATCGGCTCTCCGAAGACCGGCTTGGCCGCGCCGGCCACGACCTGGTCGATGTTGGTGACGGGCACGACCAGTGCCTTGCCGCCGGGCACGGCGGGCGCCAGCGGGGCGCGGAAGCCCAGGTAGGCGGTGGTCGTGGAACCCGGGGCGAACTCCAGGCCCTCCACGTTGAAGCCGTCGATGCTCTTCGGGATCTTGCCGGCCGCCGTGCCCGCCGCGAAGCCGTAGCGGTTCCCGTTCGCCGTGTCCCAGGCGATCAGGTCCTCGCGCAGGCCCTTGTACGCGGAGCCGAAGACGATCTCGGTGTCGGCGCCCGTCCCGGTGAGCCGGGTGGCGAAGACGGTGTTGCGCTCGGCCTTGTACTTGCCGTCCTTGTTGTTGCCGAGCGAGCCCGTCCAGTACACCGTGTCGCCGACCCGGGCGGCCGCCTCGATGTCGGCTTCCTTCTTGATGCCGAGCGCGGGGCCGAGGTCCCAGGTCTTCACCGGGGCGCCCGAGCGGAAACGGTCGTACAGGCGCAGCACGTTGGTCTCGTCGTCGGCCACCAGCGCGTAGCCGTCGCCGACGTCCACGGCGGCCGAGGAGTCGGCGGAGCCCGTGAGGTAGCGGGTGGAGAAGGCGCCGGTGCCCACCCGCGCCGAAGCGGCGTAGGAGAGGGTGGCCGTGGCCGTCTTGCCGCCGCGGCCGGTCACCCGGAGCGTGAGGTCGGTGTAGCCCTGGGCCTGCGGGCGGACGGTCAGCTCGCGGTCGCCGTGCCCGGTCCGGTCGATGCGCACGTCGCCGGGTGCTGCGACCGCCGGATTGCTGGAGGAGAGGACGTCGACCTTGAGGAAGGCGGCGGGTATCCCCTCCTGCGCGATGTCCACGCTGACGCCCGGGTCGCCGACCGCGCCGACTGCCCCGGACAGGTACCCGGCGGAGAGCGCGATGGTCGGTTCGGCGGCGGTTTCCTGGGCGGCGTGGGCGGGCGCCGTCAGTCCGGCGGCGAGCAGGGCGGCGGCCCCGGCGGCTCCCACGGCACCGAGGCGGCGTGCCGGCGAAGGGCGAACGGTCAACGGAGGTCCTCTCGTCTGCGCCGTCACGTCGTGACGGCCGTCGAGAAGATTCGGCCACCGTGGCCAACTCCCGGTGCACGCGGCCCGTCCGCCGGGAAAACAGCGGACCCCCGGCACACCCGTGCCGGGGGTCGTCTGTTCACTCGGCCGTAGGACGGCCGTCGTTCTCGGGCCGGGCCTCGGTCAGACGTTGAAACCGAGCGCGCGCAGCTGCTCGCGGCCGTCGTCCGTGATCTTGTCCGGGCCCCACGGCGGCATCCACACCCAGTTGATGCGCAGTTCGCTGACGATGCCGTCCGTAGCCGACTTCGCCTGGTCCTCGATGACGTCCGTCAGCGGGCAGGCCGCCGAGGTGAGGGTCATGTCGAGGGTCGCGATGTTCGCGTCGTCGACGTGGATGCCGTAGATCAGGCCCAGGTTGACGACGTCGATGCCCAGCTCGGGGTCGACCACGTCGTAGAGGGCCTCGCGGACCTCTTCCTCGGTGGCCGGCTTGATGGACGCCTCGGGCGTCGCGTTCTCGGTCATGCCGTCTTCCTCTCGGCGTCGCCCAGTGCCTGGGCGGTCGCGTCCTTCCAGGCCATCCAGCTCAGCAGAGCACACTTCACCCGGGCCGGGTACTTGGAGACGCCGGCGAACGCGACCGCGTCCTCCAGCACCTCCTCCATGGCCTCGTCGGGCTCGATCTTGCCCTTGGACTGCATCAGCTCCAGGAAGACTTCCTGGATCTTCCGCGCCTCGCCCAGCTCCTTGCCGACGAGCAGCTCGTTCAGTATCGACGCGCCGGCCTGGCTGATGGAGCAGCCCTGGCCCTCGTACGAGATGTCGGTGAGCGTCTCGCCGTCGTACTTCACGCGCAGGGTGATCTCGTCACCGCACGTCGGGTTGACGTGGTGCACCTCGGCGTCGCCGTCGCGCAGGCCTCGCCCGCGCGGGTGCTTGTAGTGGTCCAGGATCAGTTCCTGGTACATCGATTCCAGCTTCACTGCGCCCTCGTCGCCCTCGTCGCTTCGTCTTATCCGAAGAAGTTCCGTACGTGCTCCAGCCCGTCGATCAGTGCGTCGACCTCGGCCGGAGAGGAGTACAGATAGAAAGACGCTCGCGTCGTCGCCGGAATTCCGTACCGGAGGCAGACCGGGCGGGCGCAGTGGTGTCCCACGCGGACCGCGATGCCCTGCTCGTCCAGTACCTGGCCGACGTCGTGCGGGTGGATGTCACCGAGCACGAACGAAATCGCGGCGCCGCGGTCCTCGGCCGTGGTCGGGCCGATGATGCGCAGGTCCGGGACCTCCGCGAGGCGCTTGATCGCGTACTCCGTGATCGCGTGCTCGTGCGCGGCGATCTTGTCCATGCCGATCGCGGTCAGGTAGTCCACGGCCGCACCGAGGCCGACGGCCTGGGCGATCGGGGGCGTACCGGCCTCGAATTTGTGGGGTGCCGGGGCGTACGTCGAGGAGTGCATCGAGACGGTTTCGATCATCTCGCCGCCGCCCAGGAAGGGCGGCAGGTCCTCGAGCAGCTCCTGGCGGCCCCAGAGGACGCCGATGCCGGTCGGGCCGCACATCTTGTGACCGGTGAAGGCCACGAAGTCGGCGCCGAGCGCCTGCACGTCGAGCGGCATGTGCGGAGCGGCCTGCGACGCGTCGATCAGCACCAGCGCGCCGACCTCCTGCGCGCGCCGGACGATCGCCTCGGTCGGGTTGACCGTGCCCATGATGTTGGAGACCAGCGTGAAGGAGACGATCTTCGTCTTCTCCGTGATGACCTCTTCGATGTTGGACAGGTCGAGCCGGCCGTCGTCGGTGAGGCCGAACCACTTCAGCTTCGCGCCGGTGCGCTGCGAGAGCAGCTGCCACGGCACGATGTTGGAGTGGTGCTCCATCTCCGTGATGGCGATCTCGGTCTCGCGGTCGACCCGGTAGGGCTCGTCCGCCCAGCCGAGCATGTTCGCGACCAGGTTGAGCGACTCCGAGGCGTTCTTGGTGAAGATCACCTCGTTGCGGCTCGGAGCGTTGATGAAGGCGGCGACCTTGTCGCGAGCACCCTCGTACAGTGCCGTGGCCTCCTCGGCGAGCACGTGCACGCCGCGGTGGACGTTGGCGTTGTGCTGCTCGTAGTACTCGTTCAGCGCGTCGAGCACCTGGCGCGGCTTCTGCGAAGTCGCCGCGTTGTCCAGGTAAACGATCTTCTTCCCGTCGTGGACCACACGATCCAGAAGGGGGAAGTCCTTGCGGATCGCCTCGATGTCGAGGAGGCCAGGCAGCTGTGTCACGCGGTCGCGCCACCCTTCGTGCTGTACGACTCGTAGCCTTCGGCCTCCAGCTTGTCGGCGAGCTCGGCGCCGCCGGACTCGGCGATGCGGCCCTCGGAGAAGACGTGGACGAAGTCGGGCTTGATGTAGCGGAGGATCCGCGTGTAGTGCGTGATCAGCAGGGTGCCGGTCTCGCCGGTCGCGCGGACGCGGTTGACGCCTTCGGAGACCTGACGCAGGGCGTCGACGTCCAGGCCGGAGTCGGTCTCGTCGAGGATCGCGATCTTCGGCTTCAGGAGCTCCAGCTGCAGGATCTCGTGGCGCTTCTTCTCACCGCCGGAGAAGCCCTCGTTGACGTTGCGCTCGGCGAAGGCCGGGTCCATCTGGAGCTGCTCCATCGCGGCCTTGACCTCCTTCACCCAGGTACGCAGCTTCGGCGCCTCGCCGCGGATGGCGGTGGCCGAGGTGCGCAGGAAGTTGGAGACCGAGACGCCGGGGACCTCGACCGGGTACTGCATGGCGAGGAAGACGCCGGCGCGGGCGCGCTCGTCGACGGACATCTCCAGGACGTCTTCGCCGTCGAGGGTGACGGTGCCACCGGTGATCGTGTACTTCGGGTGACCGGCGAGCGAGTACGCCAGCGTGGACTTGCCGGAGCCGTTCGGACCCATGATGGCGTGCGTCTCACCCTGCTTGACGGTGAGGTCGACGCCCTTGAGGATCTCGCGGGCGCCGTTCTCGGCCTCGACGGAGACGTGCAGGTCGTGGATTTCAAGCGTTGCCATGGATACCTCAGGACTCCTGGGTGAGGGAGACGAGCACGTCGTCCCCTTCGATCTTTACGGGGTATACGGGTACGGGGCGTGTCGCGGGCAGACCGGAGGGCTTGCCGGTGCGCAGGTCGAAGGCCGACCCGTGCAGCCAGCACTCGATCTGGCAGTCCTCGACCTCGCCCTCCGAGAGGGAGACGTTCGCGTGCGAGCAGATGTCGTTGATCGCGAACACCTCGCCCTCGGTGGAGATGATGGACACCGGCGTGCCGTCGAGTTCCACCCGCTTGGGGGTGTTCTCCTCCAGCTCGCTCATCGCACAGGCCTTGACGTAGGTCATCAGACGGACGCCTGCAGCTCGGTTTCGATCTTCGCGAGCAGCCGCTCTTCGATGTCGGGGACACCGATCTGCTGCACGAGCTCGGCGAAGAAGCCGCGCACGACCAGACGGCGGGCCGTGTCGGCCGGGATGCCGCGGGACTGGAGGTAGAAGAGCTGCTCGTCGTCGAAGCGGCCGGTCGCGGAGGCGTGGCCGGCGCCGACGATCTCGCCGGTCTCGATCTCCAGGTTCGGCACCGAGTCGACCCGCGCGCCGTCCGTGAGGACGAGGTTGCGGTTCATCTCGTAGGTGTCGGTGCCCTCGGCGGTCTTCTCGATGAGCACGTCACCGATCCAGACGGCGTGGGCGTCCTGGCCCTGGAGCGCGCCCTTGTAGACCACGTGCGACTTGCAGTGCGGGGCCTTGTGGTCGACCAGGAGGCGGTGCTCCTGGTGCTGGCCGGCGTCCGTGAAGTACAGGCCGAGGAGCTCGGCCTCGCCGCCGGGGCCCGCGTAGTTCACGCGGGGGTGCAGGCGTACGACGTCGCCGCCGAAGGTGACCACGATCGACTTGAAGGTCGCGTCGCGGCCGATCAGGGCGTTGTGCTGGGAGCAGTGGACGGCGGTGTCGTCCCAGTCCTGCACGGAGACGACGGTGAGCTTGGCGCCGTCGCCGACGAGGAAGTCGACGTTGGCGGCGCGCACGCCGTCACCGGTGTGGTCGATGACGATGACGGCCTCGGCGAAGGCCTGCACGTCGAAGACGGTGTGGCCGAAGGTGGTGCCGCCCTCGCCGTGCAGCGAGACGCGCACGGGCTCGGTGAGCACCGCCTCCTTGGGCACGGTCACGACCGTGGCCTTGGCGAAGGACGAGAACGCCTGCGCGGCGATCCGGTCCACCGGGGTGCCGGCCTTGCCGATGCGCGCGTCGCCGCGCTCCACGGACTCGATCGTGACCACGTCGGGCGCGTCGATCTGGGCCTTCATGGTGCCGTTGGCGACCGCGGTGCCGTCGTGCAGACCCTTGAGGCGGGCGAGCGGCGTGAAGCGCCACTCCTCCTCGCGGCCGTTGGGCACGGGGAAGTCCGCCACGTCGAAGGACGGGGGGGCACTCATCCGGGTGGCGACGGTGGACTCGGCGGCCACCGCGATCGCGCCGGCGGTGGTCGAACCCGCCGGAATGTTCTGAGCCTCAGCCATGGCTGTCGTGTTGCTCTCTTCCTTAAAGAATCTGCTGCGGGACGTCGGGCGGGCCGGGACTAACCGACCGAGCCTTCCATCTGCAGCTCGATCAGCCGGTTCAGCTCCAGCGCGTACTCCATCGGCAGCTCACGGGCGATCGGCTCGACGAAGCCGCGCACGATCATCGCCATGGCCTCGAACTCCGTCAGACCGCGGCTCATCAGGTAGAAGAGCTGGTCGTCGGAGACCTTGGAGACGGTCGCCTCGTGGCCCATGGACACGTCGTCCTCGCGGACGTCCACGTAGGGGTAGGTGTCCGAGCGGGAGATGGTGTCGACCAGGAGCGCGTCGCACAGCACGTTGGACTTGGAGCCGTGGGCGCCTTCGCCGATCTCGACCAGACCGCGGTACGAGGTGCGGCCGCCGCCTCGGGCCACCGACTTCGAGACGATGTTGGAGGAGGTGTTCGGCGCCATGTGGACCATCTTGGAGCCGGCGTCCTGGTGCTGGCCCTCGCCCGCGAAGGCGATGGAGAGGGTCTCGCCCTTGGCGTGCTCGCCCATCAGGTAGACGGCCGGGTACTTCATGGTGACCTTGGAACCGATGTTGCCGTCGATCCACTCCATGGTCGCGCCCTCGTACGCCACGGCGCGCTTGGTGACCAGGTTGTAGACGTTGTTCGACCAGTTCTGGATCGTCGTGTAGCGGCAGCGGCCGCCCTTCTTCACGATGATCTCGACCACGGCGCTGTGCAGCGAGTCCGAGGAGTAGATCGGGGCGGTGCAGCCCTCGACGTAGTGGACGTAGGCGTCCTCGTCGACGATGATCAGCGTCCGCTCGAACTGGCCCATGTTCTCCGTGTTGATACGGAAGTAGGCCTGGAGCGGGATGTCGACCTTGACGCCCTTGGGGACGTAGATGAACGAGCCGCCCGACCACACGGCGGTGTTCAGCGAGGCGAACTTGTTGTCGCCGACCGGGATGACCGTGCCGAAGTACTCCTGGAAGAGCTCCGGGTGCTCCTTGAGCGCGGTGTCCGTGTCGAGGAAGATGACGCCCTGCTCCTCCAGGTCCTCACGGATCTGGTGGTAGACGACCTCGGACTCGTACTGGGCGGCGACACCGGCGACGAGGCGCTGCTTCTCCGCCTCCGGGATGCCGAGCCTGTCGTACGTGTTCTTGATGTCCTCCGGCAGGTCCTCCCACGAAGCGGCCTGCTTCTCGGTGGAGCGCACGAAGTACTTGATGTTGTCGAAGTCGATGCCCGAGAGGTCGGAACCCCAGTTGGGCATGGGCTTCTTGCCGAACAGCTTGAGGCCCTTGAGACGGAGGTTCAGCATCCACTCCGGCTCGGACTTCTTCGCCGAGATGTCGCGGACGACCTCTTCGGACAGGCCTCGCTTGGCGACCGCACCGGCCGCGTCGGAGTCGACCCATCCGTATTCGTAGGTGCCCAGGCCATCGAGCTCAGGGTGAGCAGTCTCCGTGGTCATGCGGGGTTCCTCCCGGCCGTACTTGCAGATACTGATGTGTCGGTCTGTGTGGCGCCTGTGGCACCGACGCCGTTCCCACTACGTGGAATGAACGTCGTGCACACCCCGTCGCCGTGGGCGATCGTGGCGAGACGCTGCACGTGCGTCCCGAGCAGGCGGGAGAAGACCTCGGTCTCCGCCTCGCAAAGCTGCGGGAACTGCTCGGCGACGTGTGCGACCGGGCAGTGGTGCTGGCAGAGCTGTTCACCGCTGTGCGGACCGGGAGCGCTCTTCGCCGTAGCAGCGTACCCGTCTCCGGTCAACGCCTTGGCAAGGGCCTCGGTGCGCTCCGCGGGGTCGGCCGCTTCCACGGCCTCGCGGTAGGTCTCCGCCTGCGCCGTCAGCCTGGCCTTCGCGAAGGCGGCCACGGCCGCCTCGCCCTGCTGCCCACCCCCGGCGGCCTGCGCGATCCAGCGCATGGCGTCGGCGGCGAGCGAGTCGTAGGACTGGTCGAAGGCGTCCCGGCCGCAGTCGGTCAGCGCGAAGACCTTGGCGGGCCGCCCTCGGGTCCGCGCACCGTACACACGCTGCTCACGGGGTTCGACCACGTCGTCGGCGACGAGCGTGTCGAGGTGGCGGCGAACGGCGGCCTGGGTGAGGCCGAGGCGCTGGGCGAGGTCGGCGACGGTGGAGGGACCGTGGTCCAGGATCGACCGCGCGACCCGGTTGCGGGTTGACCGCTCCCCGGTCACGAGTTCGCCCTGGTGGGCCTCGCTCATCCGTTCGCCGTATTTCACAACGCCATTGTTGCGTAATTAGCCGGGCCCCGACAAGCCGTGATGGAGACCACCTCTGGTGGCCTCCATCACTAAGGGTTACCTTATCTATCTACGGAGCGTTAAGCGGAAGTGGACTCTCCGGCTTCCCGCAGGGCCCCGCCGGTGAACCAGTACACGGCTCCCACCAGCAATCCCCCGCCCACGATGTTCCCGGGCACGGTGAACATCAAATTGCGGAAAAGATCACCGAACCCGGCTGAGCCATCCAGGATCGCGAGGCTGAAAACAGCCATGTTCGCTACACAGTGTTCGAATCCGACGGCGACAAAAACAGCAACCGGCAGCCACAAGACGAAAATCTTGGCGGCATCGCCGCGCGCCCGGGTGAACATCCAGATCGCCAGACAGACCAGCATGTTGCAGAGCACCGCGCGCCAGAACAGCTGCCCGCCGCTCAGCGCCATCTTCCCGTGCACCATCTCGGTGAGCATGGATCGCGCCGAGGCCGAGGAGACCACGCCCGACGCGTGCACCATGGCGCCGAAGGCGAAGGCACCGGCCAGGTTCCCCGCCAGCGAGAGCACCCAGGACAGGATCAGGTCCCTGGGCCCGGTCCGCCCGGACAGCGCGCCGACCAGCATCACCATCACATTGCTGGTGAAGAGCTGGGCGCCGGCGAACATCACGATGGTCAGGGCGATCGGGAAGACCGCGCCCTCCAGCAGCTTCACGGCCGGCGAGCCCTTGGCCACGAACGGCGAGATCGCGACCAGGAGCAGCACCTCGCCGATGGCGATGTAGGCGCCCGCGAGCATCGCCGACACGAAGTAGCGCGGCGGGTGCCCGAGGTCATGGGCCTTGTGCTCGGCCTGCCCCGAGGTGGCTTCGACGTTCTGAGCGATGCTGTTCACCCTCCGACGGTAGGGTCCGGCCGCATCCCCGGGCGGACGATAAGGTCACGAATACGCAGGTCCGTGACCCTTGGAGGGCGGGACCTACGGCCCCACCCCGGTCACCTCCCACGGCTCCGTAGACTCACTCCCCATGAGCAACGACCCCGCCGTGGAAATCCGCGGACTGGTGAAGCGGTACGGCCCCAAAACCGCGGTGGACGGCCTGGACCTCACCGTCCGGAGGGCCTCGGTCACCGCAGTCCTCGGTCCCAACGGCGCGGGCAAAACGACCACTGTGGAAACCTGCGAGGGCTACCGCCGCCCCGACGCCGGATCCGTCCGCGTCCTCGGCCTCGACCCCGTCGCGCAGGCCGACTCCCTGCGCCCGCGCATCGGCGTGATGCTCCAGTCCGGCGGCGTCTACTCCGGCGCCCGGGCCGTCGAGATGCTGCGCCACATGGCCAAGCTCTACGCCGACCCCCTGGACGTCCCCACCCTGGTGGAACGCCTCGGCCTCGGCGGCTGCGGCCGCACCGCCTACCGCCGGCTCTCCGGCGGCCAGCAGCAGCGCCTGGCCCTCGCCATGGCCGTCGTCGGCCGCCCCGAGCTGGTCTTCCTGGACGAGCCGACCGCCGGCCTCGACCCGCAGGCCCGCCGCGCGACCTGGGAACTCGTACGGGAACTGCGCGCCGACGGGGTCTCGGTCGTCCTCACCACGCACCACATGGACGAGGCCGAGCAGCTCGCGGACGAGGTCGCCATCGTCGACGCCGGCAAGGTCATCGCCCACGGCACCCCCGACGCGCTGTGCCGCGGCGGAGCCGAGAACACCCTGCGCTTCACCGGCCGCCCCGCGCTCGACGTCGGATCCCTGCTGAAGGCGCTGCCCGACGGCACCCAGGCCGCCGAGCTCCTCCCCGGCGTCTACCGGGTCACCGGCGACGTGGACCCCCAGCTGCTGGCCACCGTCGCCTCCTGGTGCGCGCAGCACGGGGTGATGCCCGACAGCCTCTCGGTGGAGCGGCACACCCTCGAAGACGTTTTTCTGGAGCTCACCGGTAAGGAGCTGCGTTCATGACGCCGATCGCCACCGACCCTCGCCGGGGGTCCGGGGGTTGTCCCCCGGGAAGACACAGCCTCGAACTGACCGGTAAGGAGCTGCGCGCATGAGCGCCGGTACGTTCACCCCCCGCCCGGGGGCCGCGCCCGTGTCCCGCATGATCCTGGCGCAGACCGCGCTGGAAACCCGGATGCTGCTGCGCAACGGCGAGCAGCTCCTGCTGACCGTGATCATCCCGGCGCTGCTGCTGGTGCTGTTCTCGGCGGTCGACATCATCGATGTGGGCACGGGCAAGTCCGTGGACTTCCTCGCCCCCGGCATCCTGGCGCTGGCCGTGATGTCCACCGCCTTCACCGGCCAGGCCATCGCCACCGGCTTCGACCGGCGCTACGGGGTCCTCAAGCGGCTCGGGGCCTCCCCGCTGCCGCGCTGGGCCCTGATGGCGGCCAAGACGCTGTCCGTGCTGGTCACCGAGGTGCTGCAGATCGCGCTGCTGACGGTGATCGCCTTCGCCCTGGGCTGGTCCCCGCACGGCAACCCGCTGTCCGTCGCCGTGCTGATCCTGCTCGGCACCGCCGCCTTCTCCGGGCTCGGCCTGCTGATGGCGGGCACCCTCAAGGCGGAGGCCACCCTGGCCGCCGCCAACCTGGTCTTCCTGCTGCTCCTGGTCGGCGGCGGGGTGATCGTGCCGCTGGACAAGTTCCCCGGAGCGGTGCAGTCCGCCCTCGGCCTGCTCCCGATCTCGGCGCTCTCCGACGGACTGCGCGAGGTGCTCCAGCACGGGGCCGCGCTGCCCTGGGGCGACGCGGCCGTGCTTACCTGCTGGGCCGTACTCGGCCTGGGCGCTGCTGCGCGCCTGTTCCGCTGGGATTGACCCCGCTCCCCCGCAGGCGGGGGAACTTCCTGGCTCACCCTGCTCGCCCGTCCAGCGGACGGGCAAGGCTTACGCGATCAATGCCAGCCGGGTTGAGACCCGCCCGGTTACGCAGTGTCACCGTACCATCACTCGAATGCCCCTAGGTGTTTGATCGGAACACTCCCGGCCGGCCGGGCGTTTCCAGGAGGATGGGCACCTTCACGCATGGAGCCGGGGGGCTGACATGGCGCAGCAGGAGGCCGTTCTGCGGCTGGACGAGCAGTGGGCACGGATCCGGTCGGGCGCGGCGCACGCGGAGCCCGCGGAGGCCGACGCCCTGCTGGCCGAGCTGATCGGAGCCCTGCGCGAGCCGGCCCGCACCGACGCCGAGTGCGCGGCCCGGCTGGGTCTGCGCCTCGGCGACCTGGCGGCCCGCCGGTTCGCCGGCGGGGACCGGGCCGGGGCGCTGGCCGCCATCGAGGAGGGGCTGCGGTTCTCGCAGCAGGCGGCCGGGCACGCAGCCGAGTACGCCCGCTGGTACGCCCGGGGCCTGATCAACCAGGGGGTCTGGCTGTCCTGGCCCCTCAGCGACGGGGAGCGGCTGCCGAAGCACCCGCTGGGCCCCGGCTCCGAGAGCGGCCCGAGCGCCATGGAACGGGCCGCCGGGGAGCGGGCCCGGGACCTGACGCGCGGCGCGGTGGAGGTCTGGGCGGCGCTGGACCAGGAGGATCCGGTCAATCAGCGGGGCCTCGCGCAGGCGAAGGTGTTCCTGGGCGACCGGCTCGCGGAGCTGGGTCTGGCCGAGGAGTCCGTGGCCTGGGCCGTCGACGCGGAGGGCTCCTTCCGGCGGCTGCTGCTCGCCGATCCCGGCTCCGAGGAGTCACAGGGTGCCGAGGAGGCCCTGGACCACATCGGCCGCCAGCTCGAACTGCGGCTGCGCTTCCTGTCCTTCGCCTCCCTGGCCGGCCTGCGCACGCGCGGGCTGCTGCCCGAACGACTGCTGCCCCAGGCCGTGGTGGCCGCCCGCGTCCAGGGCGTCCCCGAGGCGGAGATCGCCGCCCGGCTGGGCCTGGAGGCCGACCAGGTCCACACGATGCTGGAGGTGACCCCCTGGGTCGCGGTGTGGCGCGTCGAGGTCCGCGGCTCCGACGGGCTGTGGAACGTACAGTTACATCCCTGGCACAGCGGGGCGGAAGTGAGGAATAGGACAGCCGAGGACGTAGGAGCCGAATTGGTACGCGGCTTCGCGACCTCGGCCGACTACCCGGGCGAGGGCGCGCATTGGCGGATCCGTGTGTGGTGGCACGCGGAAGGCGACCCCGCCGGGGCCCGGTTCCGGCTGGTCATCGGGCCTGACGGCGCGACCGCCACCCCCTCGTGAAACTTTGCACAAGTGTCCGCGTACGATAAGGGCCGTGTTGACCCCCTTCGCATATCTCGCCAGCCGCTGGACTCCGTCACCCCGGACCGTCCGGCGGGCCGCGTTCGCAGCGGTGCTCATGAGCGTCGCCATCGTCGTCACCGGCGGCGCGGTGCGGCTGACCGGATCCGGTCTCGGCTGCGACACCTGGCCCAAGTGCACGAGCGACAGCCTGATCGTGACCCAGGAACAGGGCTTCCACGGCGCCATCGAGTTCGGCAACCGCATGCTGACGTACGTGCTCAGCGCGGCCGTTGGCTGGGCGATCACCACCGCCCGCTGCGCCACGCCGTGGCGCCGCTCGCTGACCCGGCTCGGCTGGCTCCAGTTCGCCATCGTGATGGGCAACGCGGTCCTCGGCGGCATCACCGTCCTGACCGGCCTCAATCCCTACAGCGTGGCCGGGCACTTCCTGCTCGCCACCTCGCTGATCACCGTGACGGTGATCACCTGGCAGCGGACCCGCGAGGGCGACGGCCCGGCCCGGCCGCGCGTGCCCGCTCCGGTGAGCAAGCTCGCGTGGGCGCTGCTCGCGGCCACCGCCGTACTGATCGCGGCGGGCACCGTGGTCACCGGTTCCGGCCCGCACGCCGGTGACAGCAGCGAGATCAAGCGGATGCCCTTCGACTGGTCGGCCGTCGCCCACGTCCACGCGATCTCCGCGTGGGTGGTCTGCGCGCTCGCCGTCGCGATGTGGCTGGTGCTGCGCGTGGTCGATGCCCCCGTGGACACCCGGGCGCGCGCCCGTGACCTGCTGATCGTGCTGCTCTCCCAGGGCGCCATCGGCTACGTCCAGTACTTCACCGACGTGCCCGAGGCCCTCGTGGCGGCCCACATGCTCGGCTCCTGCCTGGTGTGGATCTCGGTGGTCCGGGTGGCGCTGAGCCTGCGCGAGCGTCCGTCGTCCGAGCAGGCCGGGATCCCGGCCCAGGACGACGCCCGGCTCGCTGCGGTCTGACCGCCCGCGTTCCCTCCGGGGGCCTGACTCGCGCGTCGGCCCCGCTCGTCAGCCCCGTTCGTCCAGCCGGTAGACGCGGCGGGCGTTGCCCGCCGCGACCATCGCCGCCACCCGCTCCGCGTCCCGCCAGGACCAGGAGCCGTCGGCGACCCAGCCGCCGAGCACCCGGCCGAGCGCCTCCCGGAAGACCAGCGCGCCCACCGCGTGCAGTTCCGGCAGCCGGCGTCCGCCGCCGGAGAACATCAGCTTTCCGAACGGCGCGGTCTCCAGGCACTCCGCCAGTACGGCGGCCGCCCGCGCTCCCGTGGACCCCAGCGCCGCGCCGAGGTCGGCGTGTACGTGCGGAAAGGCCGCGGTCAGCCGCGCGGCCTGCCGGTGGTGGGGGTACCCGCCGAGCAGCACCAGCCGCGCCCCCGGGCCTTCGGTCGCCCGCAGGAACCCGGTCAGCCGCTCCGGATCCCCCGACTCCCCGCCCGTGTGCAGCTGGAGCGGCAGGCCGGCGGACACCGCGCTCCACGCCAGGTGCCGCAGGAGTACGGGATCCCGTACGGCTTCGCCCTTGGCCCGCGCGGCCAGCCAGCGCCCGGCCGCGCCCCGCACCTCGCCCGGACCGGGCGGCTCGGGCGCGGCTTCGAGGGCGGCTCCCCAGGCCCGGGCCGCACGGCCCGCCCCGGCGCCGGCCCCGGCGCCGGCCTCGGCCCCGGCCCCGCAGGTGAAGGCCACGGCCCCGGCGGCGGCGTGGTGGACCGCCCCCGAGAGGTTGGCCAGGAAGGCGGCCACGGTCCCGGAGGTGTCCGCCGCCTGCTCGGCCAGCAGCTCGGGCCGCACCAGCTCGAAGGCCTCCGCCTCGCCGGCCAGAGCCAGTTCCTTGGGGCCCGTCAGATCCCCGGGCGCCCCGGTGTCGACGAGCCGGGCGCCGACCCCGCAGCCGCGCAGCAGTCGGCGGGCCGACTCGGCGGCGCCCAGCTCGCGCCGCCGGGCGAGGTAGCGGGCGGGGGCGCAGTGCGGTTCGAGCCCGAGCAGCGGCGGGCACCAGCGGCGCACCGCGAAGCCGGTCTGGGTGTCGAAGAAGGTGGTGCCGGCGGCGGGCGGGCCGGCCGAGGGGACGAGCTGGGCCTCGAAGGTGGCGAGGCCGAGCTCCGTGCGGAGCACTCCCTGGCAGTACTGGTCCACCAGGGGCGGCGTTTCGATCATCCGGGCATCCCGTTGCGGACGTGAGGAAGGGGCTTCCACACGTCCTAACGGGTGAGCGGGGTGTGAGGTGTTGCTCGCGCTGTTGACCGAGCGGGCGACGCAGAAACGATCAAGCCAATGATCAAGCCAAGATCAACCGGGTCAGGCCGCCGGATTCGCGGTTCCGCCGAGCTGCATGCCGGCCATCCGGGACCACTCGTACGGCCCCGTCCGCACCCGCGCGGCGAACTCGCCGTCGAACTCCTCGTGGAGGGTCAGCCCGGCCTTCTCGGCCGCGAGCCGCGCGGTGTCGTACGCCGGGGCCACCAGGTCGCCCCAGCCTCCGTCGGTGCCGACGAGGACGATCCGGGTGCCCGCCTGGCCGATGTGCGAGAGGTGGCCCTCGGCGCCGCCGTGCTGCTTGGCGAACGCGCCGATCTGCTTGGCCAGCTTCGCGGCCGTACGGTCCTGCTTCTTGTCCGCCGTGGCGGCGGTCTCCTCGGTGTCTGCCATGGGCAGCATGCTACCGGCGGGTAATGAAGGAAGGAAGCATCACCGAGGAGTGCATGACCGGAGGAAGCGCCGGCGGGGGAAGCGTCAGCGGAGGAAGGGATCCACGGCGACGGCGACGAAGAGCAGCGACACATAGGTGATCGACCAGTGGAACAGCCGCATCTCCTTGAGCTTCGCGCCCGTCACGCCCGACTTGGCGCGCGCGTTGAGCCCGTGCGCCTCCCACAGCCACCAGCCGCCGGCCACCAGTGCGACCGAGGTGTAGAACCAGCCGGTGTACCCCAGCGGGGTCAGCAGCAGCGAGACCGCCACCATCACCCAGCTGTAGAGGACGATCTGCTTGGCCACGGCCTTGTTGCCCGCCACGACCGGCAGCATCGGCACGCCGACCCGCGCGTAGTCGTCCTTCACCTTCATCGACAGCGGCCAGTAGTGCGGCGGCGTCCAGAAGAAGATGACGAGGAAGAGGATGACCGCGGCCCAGGAGACCTCGTTCTTCACTGCCGACCAGCCGATGAGCACCGGCATGCAGCCCGCGATGCCGCCCCAGACGATGTTCTGCGAGGTGCGCCGCTTCAACAGCATCGTGTAGACGACGACATAGAAGAGGAGCGCGCCGAGCGCGAGCGCGGCCGAGAGCCAGTTGATCAGCAGCCCGAAGAACAGGGTGGACGCGATCCCGAGGGTGATGCCGAAGACCAGGCACTCGCGCGGGCTGACCATGCCGGTCACCAGCGGGCGTCCCGAGGTCCGGTCCATCAGCGCGTCGATGTCGCGGTCGATGTACATGTTCAGCGCGTTGGCGCCGCCCGCGGACAGGTAACCGCCGAAGCAGGTGGCGAGGACCAGCCACAGCGAGGGCACGCCCTGCTCGGCGAGGAACATCACCGGCACTGTGGTGATCAGCAGAAGTTCGATGATCCGCGGCTTGGTCAAAGCCACGAAAGCCATGACCCGGGCCCCGAACGGCCGGTGAACGGGGCTCGTCCCGAGCACCCCCGCTGGACGGGATTCGACGGCCGTCACACGCACCCCTGAGAGAGAAACCAGCAAGCACCGTAAGGCTTGCACGTACCACGCCACTCTAGACGTTGGTCTTACGTCGCCCCGCGCGGGGGTCGCGTCGTGTTGGCCCGAACGGAGCTGAACAACCGGTGACGGACCGTGGGCACTCGAATAGCTGCACGCCGTTGCGGGGGTAGGCTCGGAATCGCGCCGGTGCACCGTTCGTCACCGGGACTAGACATGTGGAGAGGAGCCCTGACCCACGTTGAGCACCAAGCCGACGACCACAGAGCTCGACTGGACCGAACTGGACCAGCGTGCTGTCGACACCGCCCGGATCCTGGCCGCCGACGCGGTCCAGAAGGTCGGTAACGGCCACCCCGGTACGGCGATGAGCCTGGCCCCCGCCGCGTACACCCTCTTCCAGAAGGTGATGCGGCACGACCCGGCGGACCCGGAGTGGGTCGGTCGCGACCGTTTCGTGCTCTCCGCGGGTCACTCCTCGCTGACCCTCTACACCCAGCTGTACCTCGGCGGGTTCGGGCTCGAGCTGGACGACCTGAAGGCCTTCCGCACCTGGGGTTCGAAGACCCCGGGCCACCCGGAGTACGGCCACACCGCGGCCGTCGAGACCACCACCGGCCCGCTGGGCCAGGGCATCGCCAACGCGGTGGGCATGGCCATGGCCGCCCGCTACGAGCGCGGCCTGTTCGACCCCGAGGCCGCCGTGGGCGCGTCCCCGTTCGACCACATGATCTACGCGATCGCGGGCGACGGCTGCCTCCAGGAGGGCATCTCCCACGAGGCGTCCGCGCTGGCGGGCCACCAGAAGCTCGGCAACCTGGTGCTGCTGTGGGACGACAACCACATCTCCATCGAGGGCGACACGGAGACGGCCGTCTCCGAGGACACCCTCAAGCGCTACGAGGCGTACGGCTGGCACGTCCAGCGCGTCGCCGCGCAGGCCAACGGCGACCTCGACCCGAAGGCGCTGTTCGCCGCCTTCCAGGCCGCCAAGGCCGAGACGGAGCGCCCCTCCTTCATCGCGGCCCGCTCGATCATCGCCTGGCCGGCGCCGCACGCCCAGGGCACCGAGGCCTCGCACGGCTCGGCCCTCGGCAACGACGAGGTCGCCGCCACCAAGCGCGTGCTCGGCTTCGACCCGGAGCAGACCTTCGAGGTCTCCGACGAGGTCATCGCGCACACCCGCTCCCTCGGTGACCGGGGCCGCGAGGCCCGCGCCGCCTGGGAGAAGGAGTTCTCCGCCTGGCGCACCGCCAACCCGGAGCGCGCCGCCGAGTTCGACCGCATCAACGCCAACGAGCTGCCCGCGGGCTGGGAGGACAAGCTCCCCGTCTTCGAGGCCGGCAAGGGCGTCGCCACCCGCGCCGCCTCGGGCAAGGTCCTCGAAGCGCTCGGCGCGGTCATCCCGGAGCTGTGGGGCGGCTCGGCCGACCTGGCCGGCTCCAACAACACCACCATCGACAAGAACTCCTCGTTCCTGCCGGTGGGCAACCCGCTGCCGGAGGCCGACCCGTACGGCCGCACCATCCACTTCGGCATCCGCGAGCACGCCATGGCCGCGGCCATGAACGGCATCGCGCTGCACGGCCACACCCGCATCTACGGCGGCACCTTCCTGGTGTTCTCCGACTACATGCGCAACGCCGTGCGCCTCTCCGCCCTGATGCACGTGCCGGTCACCTACGTGTGGACGCACGACTCCATCGGCCTCGGCGAGGACGGCCCGACGCACCAGCCGGTCGAGCACGTCGCCGCGCTGCGCGCCATCCCGGGCCTGAACGTGGTCCGTCCGGCCGACGCGAACGAGACCGCCGTCGCCTGGCGCGAGATCCTGAAGCGCCACACCAAGGTCTTCGGCAAGGGCGCCCCGCACGGACTGGCGCTGACCCGCCAGGGCGTGCCGACCTACGAGCGCAACGAGGACGCCGCCAAGGGCGGATACGTGCTCTTCGAGGCCGAAGGCGGTCCCGCCGAGGTCGTGCTCATCGGCACCGGCTCCGAGGTCCAGCTCGCCGTGGCCGCGCGCGAGGCGCTGCAGGCCGAGGGCGTCCCGGCGCGGGTCGTCTCGATGCCGTCCGTCGAGTGGTTCGAGGAGCAGTCCCAGGAGTACAAGGACAGCGTCCTGCCGCCTTCGGTCAAGGCGCGCGTCGCGGTCGAGGCCGGCATCGGTCTGACCTGGCACCGCTACGTCGGCGACGCGGGCCGGATCGTCTCGCTGGAGCACTTCGGCGCCTCGGCCGACGGCGCCGTGCTGTACCGCGAGTTCGGCCTGACGGCCGAAGCCGTGACCGCCGCCGCACGCGACTCGCTCGCCGCCGCCGCGCGCTGACTCCCGCACCCAGACCAGTAGGAGATGCAATTCCCATGACAGACGCACTGAAGCGCCTTTCCGACGAGGGCGTGGCGATCTGGCTGGACGACCTGTCCCGCAAGCGGATCACGTCCGGCAACCTGGCCGAGCTCATCGACCAGCAGCACGTGGTGGGTGTCACCACCAACCCGGCGATCTTCCAGAAGGCGATCAGCGGCGGCGAGGGGTACGGGCAGCAGCTCGCCGACCTGGCCGCCCGCAAGGTCACCGTCGAAGAGGCGATCCGCATGATCACCACGGCGGACGTCCGCGACGCCGCCGACATCCTGCGCCCGGTCTACGACTCGACCGAGGGCCAGGACGGCCGGGTCTCGATCGAGGTCGACCCCCGTCTGGCCCACAACACCGCGGCGACCATCGCCGAGGCCAAGCAGCTCGCGTGGCTGGTGGACCGTCCGAACACGCTCATCAAGATCCCGGCGACCAAGGCCGGCCTGCCGGCGATCACCGAGGTCATCGGCAAGGGCATCAGCGTCAACGTCACGCTGATCTTCTCGCTGGAGCGTTACCGCGAGGTCATGGACGCGTACCTGGCGGGCCTGGAGAAGGCGAAGGCCGCGGGCCTGGACCTCTCCAAGATCCACTCGGTCGCCTCCTTCTTCGTGTCCCGCGTGGACTCCGAGATCGACAAGCGCCTTGACGGCGTCGGCACCGACGAGGCGAAGGCCCTCAAGGGCAAGGCGGCGCTCGCGAACGCCCGTCTGGCCTACGAGGCCTTCGAAGAGGTCTTCTCCACCGAGCGCTGGGCCGCCCTGGACAAGGCGCACGCCAACAAGCAGCGTCCGCTCTGGGCCTCGACCGGCGTCAAGGACCCGGCCTACAAGGACACCCTGTACGTGGTGGACCTGGTCGCCCCCGGCACCGTGAACACCATGCCCGAGGGCACCCTCGAGGCCACCGCCGACCACGGCGTGGTCGAGGGCGACACCATCCGCGGCACGTACGAGCAGGCGCGCGCCGAGCTCACCGCGGTCGCGAAGCTGGGCATTTCGTACGACGATGTGGTGCAGCTGCTCGAGGAAGAGGGCGTCGAGAAGTTCGCGGTGTCCTGGAACGACCTGCTGAAGTCGACCGAGGCGGAGCTTGAGCGCCTCGCCCCCACGGAGGCCTGAACACTTTGTCTGTAAACGGAGCGAACCCGCTTCGTGACGCACAGGACCGGCGGCTCCCGCGCATCGCGGGGCCGTCCGGCCTGGTCATTTTCGGCGTTACGGGTGACCTGTCGCGCAAGAAGCTGATGCCTGCCGTCTACGACCTCGCCAACCGCGGCCTGCTCCCGCCGGGCTTCTCCCTGATCGGCTTCGCCCGGCGCGAGTGGCAGGACGAGGACTTCGCGCAGGAGGTTCACGACGCGGTCAAGCAGCACGCGCGCACCCCCTTCCGTGAAGAGGTCTGGCAGCAGCTCGTCCAGGGCTGCCGCTTCGTCCAGGGCGACTTCGACGACGACCAGGCGTTCGAGACGCTGAAGTCGACGATCGAGGAGCTGGACAAGGCGCAGGGCACCGGCGGCAACTTCGCCTTCTACCTGTCCGTCCCGCCGAAGTTCTTCCCCAAGGTCGTCGCCCAGCTCAAGAAGCACGGGCTGGCGCAGAAGGAAGGCTCCTGGCGGCGCGCGGTCATCGAGAAGCCGTTCGGGCACGACCTGACCAGTGCGCAGGAGCTCAACCAGCTCGTGCACGACGTCTTCCCGCCCAACGAGGTCTTCCGGATCGACCACTACCTGGGCAAGGAGACCGTCCAGAACATCCTGGCGCTCCGCTTCGCGAACACGATGTTCGAGCCGATCTGGAACCGGTCGTACGTCGACCACGTGCAGATCACCATGGCCGAGGACATCGGCATCGGCGGCCGGGCCGGCTACTACGACGGCATCGGCGCGGCCCGCGACGTCATCCAGAACCACCTGCTCCAGCTGCTGGCGCTCACGGCGATGGAGGAGCCCGGCTCCTTCCACCCGAAGGCGCTGGTGGCCGAGAAGCTCAAGGTGCTGACCGCCGTGGAGCTGCCCGAGGACCTGGGCAAGCACACCGTGCGCGGCCAGTACTCGGCTGCGTGGCAGGGCGGCGAGAAGGTCGTCGGGTACCTCGAAGAGGACGGCATCGACCCCAAGTCGAAGACCGACACCTACGCGGCGATCCGCCTGGAGATCAACAACCGCCGCTGGGCGGGCGTCCCGTTCTACCTGCGGACGGGCAAGCGCCTGGGCCGCCGGGTGACCGAGATCGCGGTCGTCTTCAAGCGGGCCCCGTACCTGCCGTTCGAATCGGGCGCGACCGAGGAGCTGGGGCAGAACGCCCTGGTCATCCGGGTCCAGCCGGACGAGGGCGTGACGGTGCGCTTCGGCTCCAAGGTTCCGGGCACCTCCATGGAGGTCCGGGACGTGACGATGGACTTCGCCTACGGCGAGTCCTTCACGGAGTCGAGCCCCGAGGCCTACGAGCGGCTGATCCTCGACGTGCTGCTGGGTGACGCGAACCTGTTCCCGCGCCACCAGGAGGTCGAGCTGTCCTGGAACATCCTCGACCCGATCGAGCGGTACTGGGACACGCACGGCAAGCCCGCCCAGTACCCGTCGGGCACCTGGGGACCGGTCGAGGCGGACGAGATGCTCGCACGAGACGGACGGAGCTGGCGCCGGCCATGAAGATCGATCTCACGGAGACCAACTCCAGCAAGATCAACGCCTCGTTGGTGCAGGCGCGCCGGGACATCGGCACGCCTGCCATCGGGATGGTGCTCACGCTGGTGATCGTGACCGACGAGGAGAACGCGTACGACGCGCTCAAGTCGGCGAACGACGCCTCCCGCGAACACCCCTCGCGGATCGTCGTGGTCATCAAGCGGGTCAGCCGCTCGCCGCGCAGCCGCCGCGATGCCCGTCTCGACGCGGAAGTCCGCGTGGGGACGGACTCCGGCACCGGCGAGACGGTCGTGCTCCGCCTGCACGGCGAACTGGTCGACCACGCCCAGTCGGTGGTCCTCCCGCTGCTCCTCCCGGACGCGCCCGTCGTCGTCTGGTGGCCGGAGGGCGCTCCGCAGGACCTGGCGGGCGACCCCCTGGGGGCGCTCGGCCAGCGCCGGATCACGGACACCTACTCCACCGAGGACCCGATCGAGGCCCTCGGCAGCCGGGCGGCGGCCTACGCGCCCGGGGACACGGACCTGTCCTGGACCCGGATCACCCCGTGGCGCTCCATGCTGGCGGCGGCGCTCGACCAGCAGGTCCACTCGGTGTCCTCGGCGACGGTCGACGGCGAGGACGACAACCCGAGCTGCGAACTGCTGGCGATGTGGCTCGCGGACCGGCTGGGGGTCCCCGTCAAGCGCACCTCCTCGGCGGGCCCCGGGCTCACCGCGGTGCGCCTGGAGACCAAGGACGGCGAGATCGTCCTGGACCGGGCGGACGGGGCACTGGCCACGCTGTGCATGCCGGGGCAGCCCGACCGTGCGGTGGCGCTGAAGCGCCGCGACACGGCCGAGCTCCTGGCGGAGGAACTCCGCCGCCTGGACCCGGACAACACCTACGAGGCCTCGCTGAAGTTCGGCGTGTCCCGCCTGTCCCCCACGGCCGGGCCGGCGCCCGCGAAGCCGACTCCCGCCAAGCCGGAGACCCCGGCCAAGGCTGAGGCTCCGGCCTCGAAGCCGGCTCCGGCGAAGCCGGCCAAGAAGGCCGCGGCGAAGTAGTACACGCGGGCCGCTGCGCGGGGCAGTCCCCTCCCCCCTTCGCCCGTTCCCTGGGGCTCCGCCCCAGACCCCGTGCCCTCAAACGCCGGCGGGGCTGGATTTGCCGCTGCACGGCAAAATCCAGCCCGCCCGGCGTTTGAGGGCACGGGCGCGGAGCGCACGTACGGGGGCCGGGGCACAGCCCCGGGAAACGGTGAAAGGGCGGGGCGGGGAGCAGCTCCGCGCAGCGGCGTCCGTACCCGCACCACAAGACTCCGAACTACCGACAAGGCGGCAGCACATGGGTATGACGACTCCCCAGGTCGTCGTCCACCGGGACAAGGAGCTGATGGCCCAGGCCGCAGCCGCCCGGCTGATCACGAAGATCGTGGACGCACAGGCCGCCCGCGGCACCGCGTCCGTGGTCCTCACCGGCGGCCGCAACGGCAACGGCCTGCTCGCCGCGCTGGCCGCGGCCCCGGCCCGGGACGCCATCGACTGGTCCCGGATCGACCTGTGGTGGGGCGACGAGCGCTACGTGCCCGCCGACGACCCCGAGCGCAACCACGTCCAGGCCCGTGAGGCCCTGCTGGACTCCGTCCCGGTGGACCCCGCGCGGGTCCACGCCATGCCCGCCTCCGACGGCCCGTACGGGCTCGACGTGGACGCGGCGGCCGCCTCCTACGCGGCGGAGCTCCAGAAGGCCTCCGGCCCCGAGGACCACGGCCCGGTCCCCCGCTTCGACGTCCTGATGCTCGGCGTCGGCCCGGACACGCACGTGGCCTCGCTGTTCCCGGAGCACCCGGCGTCCCGCGAGACCGAGCGCTCGGTCGTCGGCGTCCACGGCGCGCCGAAGCCGCCGCCGACCCGCATCTCGCTCACCCTCCCGGCGATCCGGGCGGCCCGCGAGGTCTGGCTCCTCGCGGCCGGCGAGGACAAGGCCGGAGCGGTGGCGATCGCGCTGGGCGGAGCGGGCGAGGTCCAGGCACCGGCGGCCGCCGCGTACGGCCGCGCCCGCACCCTGTGGCTCCTCGACCGAGCGGCGGCCGCGAAGCTCCCGCCGGCCATGTACCCCCCGGCCTCCGCCTGATCCCGTACGACCGTACGACGCGAAAGGGCCCGCCCTCCCCACGGAGAGCGGGCCCTTCGGCGTCGGGTGATCCGGGGTCAGCGACCGCGCAGCGAGCGGTACGTGGCCACCAGCGCCCGCGTCGACGCGTCCAGGCCGGGCACCTCCGCGCCTTCGGTGAGCGCCGGCTCGATCCGCTTGGCCAGCACCTTCCCGAGCTCCACGCCCCACTGGTCGAAGGAGTCGATGTTCCACACCGCGCCCTGGACGAACACCTTGTGCTCGTAGAGGGCGATCAGCTGTCCGAGCACCGCCGGAGTCAGCTCGGTCGCCAGGATCGTGGTCGTCGGGTGGTTGCCCGCGAAGGTCTTGTGCGGGACCAGCGGTTCGGCGACGCCCTCCGCCCGGACCTCGTCCGCCGTCTTGCCGAAGGCCAGTGCCTGCGTCTGCGCGAAGAAGTTCGCCATCAGCAGGTCGTGCTGGGCCGCCAGCGCCGGGAGCAGTTCGCCGACCGGCCGCGCGAAGCCGATGAAGTCCGCCGGGATCACCCGGGTGCCCTGGTGGAGCAACTGGTAGTAGGCGTGCTGGCCGTTGGTGCCGGGCGTGCCCCACACCACCGGTCCGGTCTGCCAGTCCACCGGGTTGCCCTCGCGGTCCACCGACTTGCCGTTGGACTCCATGTCCAACTGCTGCAGGTACGCGGTGAACCGGGAGAGGTAGTGGCTGTACGGGAGCACGGCGTGGGACTGGGCGTCGAAGAACGCCCCGTACCAGATCCCCAACAGGCCCAGCAGCAGCGGGGCGTTCTCCTCGGGGGGCGCCGTGCGGAAGTGCTCGTCCATCGTGTGGAATCCGCCGAGCAGTTCCCGGAACGCGTCCGGGCCGATCGCGATCATCAGGGACAGCCCGATCGCGGAGTCGAAGGAGTAGCGCCCGCCGACCCAGTCCCAGAACTCGAACATGTTGGCCGTGTCGATGCCGAACTCGGAGACCTTCTCCTCGTTGGTGGAGAGCGCCACGAAGTGCCGTGCCACGGCCGCCTGGTCGCCGCCGACGCCCGCGAGCAGCCACGCGCGCGCCGAGGTGGCGTTGGTGATGGTCTCGATCGTCGTGAAGGTCTTCGAGGCGACGATGAAGAGCGTCTCGTGGGGGTCCAGGTCCCGCACGGCCTCGTGCAGGTCGGCGCCGTCCACGTTGGACACGAAACGCAGGGTCAGGCCCCGGTCGGAGAAGGCGCGCAGCGCCTCGTACGCCATCGCCGGTCCCAGGTCGGAGCCGCCGATGCCGATGTTGACGACGTTCTTGATGCGCTTGCCGGTGGAGCCGGTCCACTCCCCCGACCGGATGCGGCCGGCGAAGGCGGCCATCTTGTCGAGGACCGCGTGGACGCCGGGTACGACGTTCTCCCCGTCCACTTCGACGACCGCGTCGGCCGGTGCGCGGAGCGCGGTGTGCAGGACCGCCCGGTCCTCGGTCGTGTTGATCTTCTCGCCGCGGAACATGGCCTCGCGCAGCCCGGCCACGCCGGTCGCCGCGGCCAGTTCGCGCAGCAGTGTCAGCGTCTCGTCGGTCACGAGGTGCTTCGAGTAATCGATGTGCAGGTCTGCGACCCGCAGGGTGTAGCCGGCGCCCCGGCCCGGATTCGCCTCGAACAGCTCCCGCAGATGCGTCTGCCCCAACTCGTCCCGGTGCTTGCCGAGTGCGTGCCACTCGGGCGTCCGGTTGAGCCTCGTACGGCTGTCTGCGTTCATCTCGGACATCAACCCACTTCCTGTCCTGTCGTGCCCCGCCGGTTCCAACCTAAGGGATGGGAAGCGGCACAACCGACACAAAGCGGCCCGGCCCGCAGGAGAGAAGACTCCTGCGGGCCGGGCCTGATGCCACGTCGGTTGTTCGGTGGGACGCGTCAGATCTCGCCGCGCAGTTTGGCGAGCGCCTCGGCGAGGATCGCCTCGCCGTCGGCGTCCGTCCGCCGCTCCCGCACGTACGCCAGGTGCGTCTTGTACGGCTCCGTGCGCGGCGGCGCGGGCGGGTTGTCCCGGTCCTGGCCGGCCGGGAACCCGCAGCGCGGGCAGTCCCAGGTATCCGGCACCTGCGCGTCGCTGGCGAAGCTCGGCTGCGTCTCGTGCCCGTTCGAGCACCAGAAGGAGATGCGCAGGCGGGGCGCGGACTCGCCGCGCTCGGCCTCACCCATCGGCCCCGCTCCGACCCGACTACCACGGATCGCGTTGCCACTTGCCACGGTCGTAACTCCCTGCGTGATGGTGCCGCGAAACGTGAGTGGATTCCGTCGCGGGCGCCCAAGTCTACGTAAGGCGGGCGCCCGTCCAGGAGTGGAGTTACCCATTCCAGACAAGAACGCCGGACCTCATGATAGGCCGGGGGGAGCCGACCGGACGGCCGGAATGGCCAGAACGGTTCAGCTGCTGGTCTTCATGAGCAGGCCGAGCGCGACGATGCAGGCGAACCAAAGCAGACCGATCACCACGGTGATGCGGTCGAGGTTGCGCTCCGCGACCGAGGAGCCGCCGACCGACGACTGCATACCGCCGCCGAACATGTCGGAAAGACCGCCGCCCTTGCCCTTGTGCATCAGCACGAGCAGCATCAGCAGGGCGCTGAAGACGACCAAGGCGATCTCGAACCCCAAAATCACGGCTGATTCCTACTT
Source organism: Streptomyces sp. GL_148 (assembly GCF_057834205.1). Taxonomy (NCBI): domain Bacteria; kingdom Bacillati; phylum Actinomycetota; class Actinomycetes; order Kitasatosporales; family Streptomycetaceae; genus Streptomyces; species Streptomyces sp. GL_148. Next base: position 2,017,224 of record NZ_CM174396.1, read on the forward strand.
TCTGGGCTTACTGGCTTTCCGGCTTTCCCGCATTGCCGATTACGAGCACGGGGGCCAGCAGCTGGTTCAGCCTGCTGGCCCCCGCAAGGGTACGACGGATCCGCCCTACGGCATACTCACGATGAACGTCACTGGTCGCGGAACCGGACGATCTTCACGAACTCGTCCGCGTCCAGCGCCGCGCCGCCGATCAGGGCGCCGTCGACGTCGGGCTGGGCCATGATCGCGGCGATGTTGCCGGACTTGACCGAGCCGCCGTACTGGATGCGGACCTTGTCGGCCAGCTCCTGCGAGTACAGCTCCGCGAGACGGCCGCGGATCGCGCCGCAGACCTCCTGCGCGTCCTCGGGGGTGGCGACCTCGCCGGTCCCGATCGCCCAGACGGGCTCGTACGCGATCACGATGGACTCGACCTGCTCGGCCGGGATGTCCTTGAGGCCGCCGTCGAGCTGGTTCAGCGTGTACTGGACCTGCTGGCCGGCCTTGCGGATGTCCAGGCCCTCGCCGACGCACAGGATCGGGGTGATCCCGTGCTTGTAGGCGGCCTTGACCTTGGCGTTGCAGATCTCGTCGTTCTCGCCGTGGTACTGGCGGCGCTCGCTGTGGCCGACGGCCACGAACGTGCACTTCAGCTTCGAGAGCATCGGGCCGGAGATCTCGCCGGTGTAGGCACCGGAGTCGTGCGCCGAGATGTCCTGGGCGCCGTACTTGATCTTCAGCTTGTCGCCGTCGACCAGGGTCTGGACCGAACGGAGGTCGACGAAGGGCGGCAGGACCGCGACCTCGACGAAGTCGTAGTCCTTGTCGGCCAGGGCGAAGGCGAGCTTCTGGACGTGGGCGATGGCCTCGAGGTGGTTGAGGTTCATCTTCCAGTTGCCCGCCATCAGCGGGGTACGGCCGGCGGTGTTCTCAGTCATCAGGGTTCAGACCTCCAGTGCGGCGAGGCCGGGGAGCGTCTTGCCCTCGAGGTACTCGAGGGAGGCGCCGCCACCGGTCGAAATGTGGCCGAAAGCGTTCTCGTCGAAGCCGAGCGTGCGCACGGCGGCGGCCGAGTCGCCACCGCCGACGACGGTGAAGGCGTTGCTGTCGACGAGGGCCTGCGCGATGGCGCGGGTGCCGCCGGCGTAGTCGGGGTGCTCGAAGACGCCCACGGGGCCGTTCCAGAAGACGGTCTCGGCGTCGGCGATCTTCGAGGCGTACAGCTCGCGGGTCCTGGGACCGATGTCCAGACCCTCCTGGTCGGCGGGGATCTTGTCCGCGTCGACGGTGATGAAGTCCGCCGGGGCCTTGGTCTTCAGGTCCGGGAAGTCCTTGGAGGCGAGGATGTCGACGGGGAGGACCAGCTCGACACCGTTCTTCTCGGCGCGCTCCATGTACTCCTTGACGACGTCCACCTGGTCCTTCTGGAGCAGGGAGATGCCGACCTCGTAGCCCTTGGCGTAGAGGAAGGTGTAGGCCATGCCGCCGCCGATGAGCAGGCGGTCGGCCTTGCCGAGCAGCTCGTCGATGACGGCGAGCTTGTCGGAGACCTTGGCGCCGCCGAGGATGACCACGTACGGGCGCTTGACCTCGGCGGTCAGCTTCTTCAGGACGCCGACCTCGGTGGCGATGAGGTAGCCGGCCGCGTGCGGGAGGCGCGCGGGGAGGTCGAAGACCGAGGCGTGCTTGCGGTGGACAGCGCCGAAGCCGTCGCCGACGTAGACGTCGGCCAGCTCGGCGAGCTGGTCCGCGAAGGCGCCGCGCTCGGCGTCGTCCTTGGCGGTCTCACCGGCGTTGAAGCGCAGGTTCTCGATGACGGCGACCTGGCCGTCGGCGAGGGCCGCGACGGTCTCCTTGGCGGAGGCGCCCACGGTGTCGGTGGCGAACGCGACGTCCACGGCCAGCAGCTCGCCGAGGCGGGCGGCGGCGGGCGCCAGCGAGAAGGCCGGGTCCGGGGCGCCCTTGGGGCGGCCCAGGTGCGAGGCCACGACCACGCGGGCGCCGGCCTCGGCGAGCTTCGCGATGGTGGGCTGCACGGCGCGGATGCGGCCGTCGTCGGTGATCTCACCGTTCGAGAGCGGCACGTTCAGGTCGGCGCGTACGAAGACACGCTTGCCGGACACGCCCTCGGCGAGAAGTTCGTCGATCGTCTTCATGCTGTTTTCTACTCCTTTTCCCAGCCCAGGACTTTACCCGTGCGGGACGAGAGGGGTACGAGGCAAGCAACAGGGCCCGTACAGCGCTTCATCGCGCTGCCCGAGCCCCGGTGCTCACATCGTGGTGCCTGCCTTGGTGCTTAGAGCTGACCGCCGACGAACACGGTCAGGTCGACGAGGCGGTTGGAGTAGCCCCACTCGTTGTCGTACCAGCCGATGACCTTGACGCTCTTGCCCTGGACCATCGTCAGGGAGGAGTCGAAGGTGCAGGAGTACGGCCAGTTCACGATGTCGGAAGAGACGATCGCGTCCTCGGTGTAGTCCAGGATGCCCTTGAGCTGGCCCTGAGAGGCCTTCTGGAAGGCCGAGTTGACCTCGTCCTTGGTGACTTCGCGCTCGAGCTCGATGACGAGGTCGGTCACGGAACCGGTGGGGACCGGGACGCGCATCGCGATGCCGTCGAGCTTGCCCGCCAGCTCCGGGATGACCAGCGCGGTGGCCTTGGCGGCACCCGTGGTGGTCGGGATGATGTTCTCGGCGGCGGCGCGCGCACGGCGCAGGTCCGAGTGCGGGAAGTCCAGGATCCGCTGGTCGTTCGTGTACGCGTGGACCGTCGTCATCATGCCCTTGACGATGCCGAAGTTCTCCAGGAGGACCTTGGCCATCGGCGCCACGCAGTTGGTGGTGCAGGAGGCGTTGGAGATGACGTGGTGGTTGGCCGCGTCGTACTTCTCCTGGTTGACGCCCATCACGATCGTGATGTCCTCGTCCTTGGCCGGAGCCGAGATGAGGACCTTCTTCGCGCCGGCCGCGATGTGCTTGGCGGCGTCGGCCTTCTTCGTGAAGATGCCGGTCGACTCGATGACGATGTCGGCGCCCAGCTCACCCCAGGGGAGGTTCGCGGGGTCGCGCTCGGCAAAGGTCTTGAAGGTGTTGCCGCCGACGGTGATGGTGTCGTCGGTGTGGCTGACCTCGGCCTTGAGACGGCCCAGGATCGTGTCGTACTTGAGGAGGTGAACCAGGGTTGCGTTGTCAGTCAGGTCGTTGACACCGACGATCTCGATGTCCGCTCCCTGCTCCAGGAGCGCCCGAAAGTAGTTGCGGCCAATTCGGCCAAAACCATTGATGCCTACGCGGATCGTCACGAACCGATCTCCTCGTTGGTGCGCCGGCCTGTCCGCCAGCGAGCTGTATGGGATGTCCCCGACCGCTTACGACACTACCTCTCCGTGAGCTTCGGAGTGACATCGGCCATCCTGTGACACGCCCCGAAGCCCCGCGCTCCAAGACGAGTACGGGACCTCGGGGACTTTGTGCCCGGTCACTCACGGTGAGCCCGGTCGGGGCCTCTGATCAGTGGTTCAGCGAGCGGAGTGCCTTACCGACGAGTACGGCGCGGTCGGCCGCGGCCGGCACGTGTTCCAGACCGAAGCCCAGGAGCACGGTGTCACGCGTAGTGACGGAGGCGTAGGACTTGAACAGCTCGCCCGACCGGGACCAATCGCCCGGAACATCGGGGCTTCCGGCAGGTGCGCCCTGGGCGGTCCAGACGCCGAACGAGGACTCGAAGCCCTCGATCGCCTGGTCGGCGCCGCCGATCGATACGCGGGCCTCGTCCGCGAAGACTCCGCGGCCGCCCGAGCCCGGGTCGGTGATGTAGGCGAGGGAGACCTCGACGGTCTTGCCCGCGTAGGCGCTCAGGTCGAAGGAGACCTGCTTCCAGCCGCCGGAGGAGGCGGTGAAGGAGTTCCACATGCCGCTGGTGCCCTGCGGGGTGCAGCCGCCGGCGTCGAGGGTGAGGTAGCGGCGCAGGAACGGGTGGCCGTTGATGAAGAACCCGGCCCCGCACTCCTCCGGAACGGTGGTGGTGGTCAGGCCGCTTGCCTCGGGCAGCGTGGTCCAGTCGTCGCCGCCCGCGGTACGGGACTCCAGGACCGCGTGGTCGTAGCCCTCCTCGGTGTTCCAGTTCAGCGCCATCTTGAGCTTCGGCTGGTCGGCCGCGGTGACCCCGGTGAGGTCGATGGTGCGGGTGAGGCGCTTCCAGTCGTCGTCCGCGTGCGTGGCCGAGGCCATCGAGGCGCCGGCGTAGGGGGCGTACGGGTTCACGACTCCGGCGTACTGGCCCGACTGCGCGCTCTTGAACTGCGGGAACTGCGCCGCGGGCAGGGTGTCGGAGGTGACCGTGTAGGAGCCCGGGCGGTCGAGCGGGTTGCCCGTGGCGTCGCCGAGGGCGCCGTTGGCCCCGGTCAGGGAGCCGGCTCCGGTGAAGCCGGTGGGGCCGGTGACCCCGGCGCGGCCGTAGGCGCCGAGGTAGTACTGGCTGAAGTCGTTGGTCACGGCGCGGCCGACCTGGGCGTTGCCGCCCGCCAGCTCGCCGGCCTCGATCAGCTTGCCGCCCTCGTTGAGGAAGTCGCGCACTGCCAGCTGGGTGTCGCCGCCCGGGGACTTGGCCCCGGTGTAGTGGACGGCCGTACGGAAGTGGGAGAGGGCTCCGAGGTGGTGCGGGGCGCCCTGGACGGCCACGTCCCAGACCGCCGCGCTCTTGCCGTTGGCGCGCAGGGCGTCGACGTAGGTCTGCGCGTGCTGCGCCGGGGCGCCCTCCTCGGCGATCACCAGCACGTCGGCGCGGGGCCGCTGGGCCACCGTGTAGGTGAAGTGCTCGCTGGAGACCTGCTTGCCGCCGTCGCGGCCGGTGAACCAGACCTCGACCTTGTCGCCGGGCTTGGTGCCCTCGACCTCGGCCCGGTACTCGTCGAACCAGTGGTTGTCCTTGCCGCCGTAGACCTCACCGCCCTTCCAGGCTTCGAGGTCCTCGTCGTGGGTGCGGCCCCCGTTGATCCGGTAGTTGAGCTCCTTGTCCTTCAGCGCCTTGCGGGCCGTGACGGCGACCTTCTGGTCCTCGCCGCGGGCCGCGTAGGAGGTGGTGAAGGGGTCGAGGGTGAAGTCCGCGGCGGTCAGGCCCAGGGAGGACTTCGGCTGGTCCGGACGCGCGGCGCTCTCGGCCACGGAGAGCGCGAAGTTGATGTTCTTGGCGAACTCGGCCTGGATGAGCTTCTCGTCGTCCGGGAAGTTGAAGCCGGAGGCGCAGTCCTCGGGCTTCCACTGGTCGTCCGGGTCGATCGCGGAGGCCGTCTGGCAGGTGGTCATCTCCGGCGTGAACATCATCATGCCGTTGGCGTTGGCGGCATGGCCGTCGGCCTCGCCGTTGGTGGTGTAGAGCTCGGAGGAGACCTGCGGGTAGTAGCCGGGGACCGCGGGGTTCTCCGGGGTGCCGGCGAGCGCCTTGTAGGCGACGTCGTCGGGGGTGGGGGTGGCCACCTGCCAGCCCACGCCGTACAGGATCAGTTCGGCCGCGGAGTGGTAGTTGATGCCGTATTCGAAGCCGATGCGCTTCTGGAACGTGTCGAGGGCGACGGTCTCGGGCTCCGAGGAGGCCGTGGCACCGCGGTAGGTCTCGCTCGATGGGTTGGGCGAGGAGCCCTCGTTGTCGTAGCCCCACTTGTAGGTGAAGTTGCGGTTGAGGTCGACGCCGTCGCCCGTGGTGATCTTGCCGTCGGCGTTGTTGTCGCGCAGGTTCTTGCGCCACAGCCGCTGCCCGTCGGGGGCGAAGGTGTAGTCGTAGCCGTCGGGGTTGGCGGAGAGCAGGAACCACAGCTCGGTGGAGTCCACCAGCTTGGTGATCCGCGGGTCCTTGCCGTAGTTGTCGAGGGTGTGGTGCATCAGCCGCCGGGTCATCTCGGGGGTGATCCACTCACGGGCGTGCTGGTTCGACATCAACAGCGTGGAGGGCTTGGCGCCGTCCCTGGACTTCTTGGCGTTCTTGGTGACCTTCAGGGCGAGGATGTCCTTGCCCTGCACGGTCTTGCCGATGGAGACGACCTTGGTGAGGCCGGGGTTCTCCTGGGCCGTGCGCAGGATCTCCTCCTGGAGCCCGCCCTTGCCGCTGTACGGGCGGAACACCCCGTCGCCGGCCGCCAGAGTGCGCGCCGCGGCCTTGGCCGCGACCTTGCGCTCGGCGAGCTTGATCCCCTGCGCCGCGAGTTCCTTGGCCTGATCGCCGGTGAGGAAGAGCTCGACCTTGGCGGTCCCGGTCTCCGGGGCGCGTTCGGAGAGCTCGTGCGCGTCCTGGCCGGCCGCCAGGACCAGCGGGACCTGCTCCTTGGTGATGTCGGCCTCGTAGACCCGTACCTCGTCGGCGGCGGACGTGTCCGCCGGACCGGGATGGGCCTGGGCCGCTGCGGGTAGTGCGGCGAGTGTGGTGCCAAAGACGAATGCGCTTGCGGCGAGGATCGATCTCGCGCGGTGCCTCATGTGCCCCCCTGGGCGTCGTCTGCCACGAAAGCTCCCGTCTGCCACGAAAGCTTCGGACGACAGGCTCACGATCAGCCCATGCTCATGTCAATGGGGCCTACCGAAAGAGGCCCGCACGATCACTCGTGCGGGCCTCTTTCCCGTAATCCTCAGCCGGCCAAAACCTCAGCCGGCCATGTTGTCGGCCAGCTCCTCGCTGTCGCTGAGGTCGAGGTTCGACTCGGTGCCCGGGATCCCGAGGTCCTGGGCCCGCTTGTCGGCCATCGCCAGCAGGCGGCGGATCCGGCCCGCGACCGCGTCCTTGGTCAGCGGCGGGTCGGCGAGCGCGCCCAGCTCCTCCAGGGAGGCCTGCTTGTGCTCCATGCGCAGCCGGCCGGCCGCGGCGAGGTGCTCGGGGACCTCCTCGGCGAGGATCTCCAGGGCCCGCTGGACCCGGGCTCCGGCGGCCACCGCGGCCCGCGCCGAGCGGCGCAGGTTGGCGTCGTCGAAGTTGGCGAGGCGGTTCGCGGTGGCGCGAACCTCGCGCCGCATCCGCCGCTCCTCCCAGGCCAGCACCGAGTCGTGGGCGCCGAGCCGGGTCAACAGGGCGCCGATGGCGTCCCCGTCCCGTACGACGACCCGGTCCACGCCGCGGACCTCACGGGCCTTCGCGGCGATGGAGAGCCGGCGGGCGGCGCCGACCAGGGCCAGGGCGGCCTCCGGACCGGGGCAGGTGACCTCCAGGGACGAGGAGCGTCCCGGCTCGGTCAGCGAGCCGTGGGCCAGGAAGGCCCCGCGCCAGGCCGCCTCGGCGTCACAGGTGGCCCCGGAGACCACCTGCGGGGGCAGACCCCGGATCGGACGGCCGCGGCCGTCCACGAGGCCGGTCTGACGGGCGAGCTGGTCGCCGCCGGCGACCACCCGGACCACGTACCGGTTGCCCCGGCGCAGACCGCCCGGGGCCATGATCACCAGATCCGAGGAGTGTCCGAAGATCTCCAGGATGTCCTTGCGCAGGCGGCGGGCCGCGATCCCCGCGTCCAGTTCCGCCTCGATGACGATCCGGCCGCTCACCAGGTGCAACCCGCCCGCGAACCGAAGGATCGCCGAGACCTCCGCCTTCCTGCAGCAGGTGCGGGTGACAGGCAGGCGGGCGATCTCATCCTTCACCGCGGGCGTCATCGCCATGGGCCGATCCTTCCATGCATCCGAAAAATACGGTCGTACGCGGCGGCGAGCAGCTCCGGATCATGCTTCGGAGAGCCGTCCTGCCTGGCAACCGGCGCCAGCTCGACCGCGGCGCCGAACCGTTTTGCGGCATCGGCGAGGGACTCGCGATCGGGCACGGCAGCCTGATCGGCCAGCACCACGTCCAGGGCGAGTTTAGGGGCGTGTCGGGCCAAAACCTCCAAATGACGCTGCGGAGAGAAGCCCTCTGTTTCGCCGGGTTGTGGTGCGAGGTTCAGCGAGAGCACCTTTCGCGCCTTCGTCTCGACCAGCGCATCGAGCAGTTCGGGCACCAGCAGGTGCGGAATCACGGACGAGAACCAGGACCCCGGACCGAGCACGACCCAGTCCGCGTCGAGCACCGCGGCGACCGCTTCCGGCACCGCCGGCGGGTCGCTCGGCACCACCTGCACGGAGAGCACCTCGCCGGGGGTCAGCGCCACGGTGGCCTGGCCCCGTACGGTGTCCACGTCCTCGGGGCGGGCCGGATCGTGGCCCTTGACGAGGGCCTGGAGCTCCAGCGGGACCGCCGACATCGGCAGCACCCGGCCCTGGGCGCCGAGCAACTTGCCGACGAGGTCCAGGGCCTGGACCGGGTCGCCGAGCTGTTCCCACAGGGCGACGATCAGCAGATTGCCGACCGCGTGCTCGTGCAGGTCGCCCTGGGACTGGAAGCGGTGCTGGATGACCCGCGACCAGGTCTGGCCCCAGTCGTCGTCACCGCACAGCGCGGCCAGCGCCTTGCGCAGGTCGCCGGGCGGCAGGACGCCGAGCTCCTCGCGCAGCCTGCCGCTGGAGCCGCCGTCGTCGGCGACGGTGACGACGGCGGTCAGCTCGCCGGTGATCCGGCGCAGGGCGGTCAGCGAGGCCGAGAGGCCCATGCCGCCGCCGAGCGCCACGACCTTGGGCGAGACCACCTCGGGGGCCTCGCCCCGGCGCAGGCCCGTGCGGCCCGCGCCGTCCTCGCCCTTGCCGGTGGTGAGCCGGCGCAGGCGGCGGAGCCGCATGGTACGTCCGGTCACTCGCGCCCCATGTCCCTGTGGACGACGACGGTCTCGACTCCTTCGGAGGCGAGGCGGGCGGCGAGCTTCTCCGACATGGCGACGCTGCGGTGCTTTCCGCCGGTACAGCCGACCGCGATGGTCACGTACCGCTTGCCCTCGCGGCGGTAGCCGGTGGCGATGAGCTGGAGCAGCTCGGTGTAGCGGTCGAGGAACTCCTTGGCGCCGGGCTGGCTGAAGACGTAGCCCGACACCTCCTCGTTCAGGCCGGTGAAGGGGCGCAGCTCCGGGACCCAGTGCGGGTTGGGGATGAAGCGGCAGTCGACGACGAGGTCGGCGTCGACGGGGAGCCCGTACTTGTAGCCGAAGGACATGACGGTGGCCCGCAGCTCGGGCTCCTCGTCGCCGGCGAACTGGGCGTCCATCTTGGCGCGCAGCTCGTGCACGTTCAGGCTGGAGGTGTCGATGACCAGGTCGGCGTCGCCGCGCAGCTCGCGCAGCAGGTCGCGCTCGGCGGCGATGCCGTCGACGATGCGGCCGTCGCCCTGGAGCGGGTGCGGGCGGCGGACCGACTCGAAGCGGCGGACGAGGGCGTCGTCCGAGGACTCCAGGAAGACGATCCGCCGGGTGACCCCGCGGGTCTCCAGGTCGGCGAGGGATTCGCGCAGCGCGTCGAAGAACTGGCGGCCGCGGACGTCGACGACGACGGCGATGCGCGCCACGTTGCCCTGCGAGCGGGCGCCGAGTTCCACCATGGTGGTGATCAGCGCGGGCGGGAGGTTGTCGACGACGAACCAGCCGAGGTCCTCGAGGCACTTGGCCGCCGTACTGCGCCCGGCCCCGGACATACCGGAGATGATCACCAGCTCGGGGATGGCCGCCTCGGCGGTATCTCCGGGCTCCACTGTCGTGCCCGTACTCACCTGTGCTCCGTCTCGGTCGTACTCGGATGCGATGCCACTTCCGGGATCCTGCTCGGATCCTCGGTCGTGCCGGGTTTCGCGCTCGGTCATTGCTCGGTCCCCCGATCGGATGCTGCTCCCGCGGACGCGGGGGTCTCATCCTCAATGATCTCCCCGGTCGCCGTATTGACGGCGGGACCGGCGGGAACCGCCTGTGCGAGGGCCACGGCCACGGTCTCGGCCGTCTTGCGGCCTATGCCCGGGACCTCGCAGATCTGGTCGATTGTCGCCTGTCTCAGCTTTTTCACCGAACCGAAGTGCTTGATCAGGGCCAGCCTGCGGCTCTCGCCGAGCCCGGGGACCTCGTCGAGGGGGCCGGCCTTCAGGCGTTTGCCGCGCTTGTTGCGCTGGTACTGGATGGCGAACCGGTGGGCTTCGTCACGGACCCGCTGGAGCAGGTACAGGCCCTCGCTGCTGCGGGGCAGCACCACCGGGTCGTCCTCCCCGGGCAGCCAGACCTCCTCCAGGCGCTTGGCGAGGCCGCACACGGCGACGTCGTCGATCCCCAGCTCCTCCAGGGCCCGCTTGGCGGCGGCCACCTGGGGCTGCCCGCCGTCGACCACGACGAGCTGCGGCGGGTAGGCGAAGCGCCTGGGGCGTCCGTCGTCCTCGGGCGCGTCCTGTTCGACTTCCCCGCCCGCGGCGGCCCCGGCGGACTCGGGCGACCACTCCCCCGTCTTCAGCTTCTCCTGGAGGTAGCGGCGGAAGCGCCGGGAGACGACCTCGTGCATGGAGCGGACGTCGTCCTGCCCCTCGAAGGACTTGATCTGGAAGCGCCGGTACTCGCCCTTGCGCGCCAGCCCGTCCTCGAAGACGACCATCGAGGCCACGACGTCGTCGCCCTGCAGGTGGGAGATGTCGAAGCACTCGATGCGCAGCGGCGCGCCGTCCAGCTCCAGCGCCTCGGCGATCTCCTCCAGGGCCCGCGAGCGGGTGGTGAGGTCGGCGGCGCGCTTGGTCTTGTGCAGGGCGAGGGACTGCTGGGCGTTGCGGTGGACGGTCTCCATCAGCGCCTTCTTGTCCCCGCGCTGCGGGATGCGCAGGCTCACCTGCGACCCGCGCCGCTCGGCGAGCCACTGGCTCAGGGCCGGGGTGTCCTCGGGGAGGGCCGGGACCAGCACCTCCTTGGGGACGGCCTCGCCCTTCTCCTCGCCGTACAGCTGCTGGAGCGCGTGCTCGACCAGCCCGGCGGTGTCGACGGCCTCGACCTTGTCGGTGACCCAGCCGCGCTGGCCCCGGACCCGGCCGCCGCGGACGTGGAAGATCTGCACGGCCGCTTCGAGCTCGTCCTCGGCGACCGCGAAGAGGTCGGCGTCGGTGGCGTCGGCGAGCACGACGGCGTTCTTCTCCATCGCGCGGCGCAGGGCCCCTATGTCGTCGCGCAGCCGGGCGGCCTTCTCGTACTCCATCTCCTCCGCGGCCTCGTGCATCTGCTGTTCGAGGCGGGTGAGGTAGGTGCCGGTGCGGCCGGCCATGAAGTCGCAGAAGTCCTCGGCGAGTTCGCGGTGCTCCTCGGGGGTGACCCGGCCGACGCAGGGCGCCGAGCACTTGCCGATGTAGCCGAGCAGGCAGGGGCGGCCGATCTGGGCGGACCGCTTGAACACCCCGGCGGAGCAGGTGCGGACGGGGAAGACCCGGAGCATCAGGTCGACGGTCTCGCGGATGGCCCAGGCGTGCCCGTACGGGCCGAAGTAGCGCACGCCCTTCTTCTTGGGTCCGCGCATGACCTGGACCCGCGGATACTCCTCGTTCATGGTGACGGCGAGGGAGGGGTAGCTCTTGTCGTCCCGGTACTTGACGTTGAACCGGGGGTCGAACTCCTTGATCCAGGAGTATTCGAGCTGGAGCGCCTCGACCTCGGTGGAGACCACGGTCCACTCGACGGAGGCGGCCGTGGTCACCATGGTGGCGGTACGGGGGTGCAGCCCGGCGAGGTCCTGGAAGTAGCTGGCCAGCCGTTGGCGCAGGCTCTTGGCCTTCCCGACGTAGATCACCCGGCGGTGCTCGTCGCGGAACTTGTAGACCCCCGGGGAGTCCGGGATCTGTCCCGGCTCGGGGCGGTAGCTGGAAGGGTCGGCCATGCCAACCACCCTACTGTCGCCCGCCGACAAGCGGGCTCAGCGCCGCAGGGCCCGGCCGCCCGGCAGGCGGCCGGGCGGCCGGGCCCTCGGGTGGCTACGCCCGCACCACCCGCCGGCGGCGGGCGCGCCGGGCGGCCACCGCGCCGGCCGCGCCCAGCGCCAGAGCCACGGCTCCGGCGGCCATCGGGAGTCCGGCGGAGGCGGACCCGGTCGTGGCCGTGGCCGTGGCCGTGGTTTCCGTGGGGGCGAAGCCACCGGCCTTCCCGGACTTGCCGTAGGCGGAGCCCGGCAGCTTGTCCCCGTAGGCCTTCACGACCCGCGTCCGGTAGGCGGCCAGGCTCGTGCCCTGCGCGCCCACGGCCGTCGTCGCGTCCTCGTCCAGGGGCAGCACCCGCTCGCCGCCGGCCACGTACCAGGCGTCGATCTGCGGTTCGCGGAACACGGTCCCGCCGGGGAGTTTCGCCGCGCCGAGCCGTGCGTAGCGGAACTCGTCGTCGCCGGTGGCGATGTTCACCACCTGCCAGCCCGCTTCGGTCCGCGCGGTCCACAGGGCGGCCTGCTGTCCGTCCGAGGAGACGGCCTTGCTGGCGAGGAACTCCAGGCGGGCCACGCTCGCGCCCGCCTTCCCGGCGACGAACTCCGGCGAGAGGTGGTGCACGGGAACCGTCTCGCCCTCGATGCGGGGCTGCGCGGCGGCGAGGGAGACCTTGCCCTCGCGGGCGAAGAAGCGGGACAGGGTGGCGAGGGTGTCGGGGGCCGCCGCCCTTCGTCCCGCGGCGGCCAGGTTTTCGGCGGTGGCGTTCTGGGGCTGGGGAACGGGGGCAGCGGATGCCTGGGTGGGGGCCAGGGCCAGTACGGCGGTCGCGGCGACGGCCGCGGCGGCGAGGCGGCCATTCATGAGGCGGGGAGCCATGAGGTCACGCCCCGATCCGGTAGAGCGAGTGGGTCCAGGAGAAGGTGCTGTTGTCCACGTACCAGGCGTGGGAGGCCCAGTTGTAGCGGTCGCTGGAGGGCCACGGGTCTCCCCAGTACACCCAGCTGTTCGCGGTGTCGTAGCCGTAGATCACGTGCATGTGGCCACCGCCGTTGGACCACTGGATGCGGGTCTCGACCGGGCGGTTGGCGTTGATCTCGGTCTGCACGGTGGAGTACTGGAGCCAGCCGTTCACGTAGGAGCCGGAGTTGATGCCGGCCCAGCGCAGGGCGGTCTGCACATTGCCGAGGGTGGCCTGGTTGTTGGGGCAGTCGTAGCCCTGCTGGCGGTTGAAGGCCGCGTTGCAGAACTGGTTCTGGGTGTAGCTGCGGCCGAACCAGGTGGCGATGGTGTTGCCGCCGGCGGCCCAGCACCAGTTGGTCTTCTGCTGGGCCTGCATGGTGATGTTCAGCCGCTTGGACGCCAGGGCCGCGCTCTCGGCGGGTGCGGCGGCCATGGCGGAGGCGGCGGTCGTGGTGCCCGTACCGGCGGCGGCATCGGCGGCGGTGGCGGCAGCGGTGGGCAGGGCGAGGAGCAGGGCGGTGATGACGGCGGCGAGGGTGAGCCGCCGGCTTCTGTGGCGCATCGCGTTCCTCCCAATGGGGGGAGTGGGGGTGGAGGAGCGCGTCCGGACGCTGTGGAGGAGCATCAGGGTGTTGTCGGGAACAGGTCAACACGCTTCAATACGGCGTGACATCGCGGTGTGAACGGTGGGGCCAGAGTGTGAACGTCCGCCGTCACCCCACCTGGGCCCGCCGGGACCCCGGGCGTCACCCGCCGGACCGCCCGCACCCCGTCGCGTGAACGTTCACAGGAGGAGCCGCCATGCGGTCGAGCGTGAACGGCACCTCCTCGGAGAGCGCCCGGGACCTGCCGCACCTGCTGCGCGACGGCCCCTTCCACCTCGCGCTCCGCGCCGCCCTCACCTCCCGCGGCCTGCCCCTGCACCGGGTGCAGCACCGGCTCGCCGCCCGCGGCATCAAGCTCGGGGTGACCAGCCTCAGCTACTGGCAGCAGGGCGCCCGGCGCCCGGGCCGCCCCGAGTCCCTGAAGGCCGTACGGGCCCTGGAGCAGATCCTGGAACTGCCCGAGGGCTCCCTGCTGCGGCTGCTGGCCGCGCCGGATCCCGCCCCGGCCGCCGCGGCCCGGCCGCCCTCGCGTTCGTACCGGGCACTGTTCAGCGTGGGCGCGGCCGTGGAGGAGCTGCTGGCCGGCATGGGACTGCCCGCCGACGGCGGCCTGCACACGGTCGGCCAGCACGAGCGGGTGCGGATCGGGCCCGCCGGGGAGCTGCTCGGCCGCGAATCACAGCACGTCGTACGGGCCCACCGCGACGGGGTCGACCGGTACATCGCGGTCCACCACGGCGACCCCGGCTGCGATCCGGAGCGGATCCGGGTCCGGGCCGACGAGAACTGCCGGACCGGGCGGATCCGCCGCCACCCCGAAGCGGAGCTGGTCGTCGCCGAGCTGCTCTTCGACGCCCGGCTGCGCGCCGGGGACACCTACGTCTTCGGCTACGGCTTCGAGGACGGCACCGCGGGCCGCAGCAGCGAGTACGTGCGCGGCTTCAGCTACACCGGCGGCCAGTACGTGCTCCAGGTCCGCTTCGACGAGGCCGCGCTGCCGGTGCGCTGGCGCCGCTTCACGCGCAGCGGGCCGGGCGCGCCGCGCGGGCGGCTCGCGGACCTGAACCCGAGCGGGCCGCACCGGGCCGTGCACCTGGTGGAGCAGGGGGTGCGGCGCGGGATCCTGGGGATCGGGTGGGACTGGGAATGAGGGGGCGGCGGCCGGTGGCCGCGGTGGCGGTCAGCCCGCGACGAGCTTGCCGCCCTCGACCTTCACCGGGACCTCCGGCAGCGGGGCGGTGGCCGGGCCGCGCAGCACCTTGCCGGTGGTCACGTCGAACCGGCTGCCGTGGCAGGGGCAGTTGCCCTCGCCCTCGACGATCTTGTCCAGGACGCAGCCCTGGTGGGTGCACTGGGCACTGAAGGCCTTGTACTGGCCCGCCTCCGCGCAGCTGACCACGAGCTTCTTCTCCCGGAACAGCTTCGCGCCGCCGACCGGCACCTCGGCCGCCGCACCCAGCTCGACGGGCTCGGCGGGGACCGCCGGAGAGCCGTAGCCGCTGTTGGTCTCGGTGGAGCAGGCCGTGAGCGCAGCACCGCCGCCGACGGCTCCGACGATCGCGGCGGCGCCCTTGAGGACGGTACGACGGGCGGCGGACTGCGAGGCGGACATGCGGTTCTCCCGGAAGTGAGGATGGGTTGAGGCTGCGGCGGGCCGGGATCGGCCTGGCCGGGCCCGGGCGGGCCCACCCGACGATACCCGCGCCCGATGGGATACCTTCCCCCGCGTGATCGTCGTCGGTGGAGAAGCCCTGATCGACCTGGTGCCCGTGGCGCAGCCGCCGGGGGCCCTGCTGCCGCGGCCGGGCGGCGGACCGTACAACACCGCGCTCGCGCTGGGCCGGCTCGGCGTGCGGACCGCCTTCTGTTCCCGGATCTCGACGGACGGCTTCGGCGCCTCACTGCTCGACGGGCTGCGCGCGGCCGGGGTGGACCTCTCCCTGGTCCAGCGCGGCCCGGAGCCGACCACGCTGGCGGTGCCCTCGCTGGCCCCGGACGGCTCGGCGGCGTACGGCTTCTACGTCGAGGGCACGGCCGACCGGCTGTTCCGGCTGCCGCCGGCGCTCCCCGAGGGGGTACGGGCCCTCGCGCTCGGCACCTGCTCGCTGGTGCTGGAGCCGGGGGCCAGTGCCTACGAGACCCTGCTGCGCCGGGAGTCCGGGCGCGGGCTGCTGACCCTGCTCGACCCCAACATCCGTCCGGCGCTGATCGCCGACCCGGCGGCCTACCGGGCCCGCTTCCTGTCCTGGCTGCCGCACGTCGGCGTGCTCAAGCTGTCGGAGGAGGACGCGGCGTGGCTGGGCGGCCGCGCCGGTGACTGGCTGGCGGCGGGACCGTCGGCGGTGGTGCTCACCCGGGGCGCCGGCGGCCTGACGGTGTGGACGCGGGAGGGAGCGGAGCACTCGGTGCCCGCACGCCGGGTCGCGGTGGTGGACACCATCGGCGCGGGCGACACCGTGAACGCGGCCCTGCTGCACCGGCTCGCGGGCGGCGCGGGCGGCCCGGGCCCGGTGGACTGGCCCGAGGTGCTCTCGTACGCCGCCGCGGCGGCCGCGCTGACCTGTACCCGGGCGGGCGCGGAGCCTCCGTACGCCCGCGAGCTCAGCGGAGCGCGGCCCACACCGTAGCGGCCACCGCCGGGGCGAACTCCTCGACCGGCGCGATCGTGTCGGGCCCGGAGAAGTGCAGGAAGAAGGCCCGCTGGAAGCAGGCGCCGAGCAGCAGCGCGGCGGCGGCGGCCGGGTCGGCGTCGGGGCGCAGCCTGCCGCGTTCGAGCTCGCGGAACAGATGGCCGGTGAGGGCCTCCAGCACCACGTGCGGACCCGCGCCGATGCTCCGCACGCCCTCGCGGTGGCGGGTGAGCAGGACGGGGTCGGCGAAGAGCGAGGCGGACATGGGCATGGCTTCGGCGTAGAAGAGCGAGGCGTACCGGGCGATCTCCGTCAGCCGCTCCTCGACCGGCTGGTCCCCCGGGTCGCCGGTCAGCGCCGCCATCATCGCGCCGGCGTTGGGGCGGCGCTCCATCAGCACGCGGACGAACAGCTCTTCCTTGTTCGCGAAGTACTTGTAGAGCGCGGCCTCCGAGCAGCCCGCCTCCCGGGCGATGGCCTTCGTGGTGGCGTTGGCCAGTCCGGTGGTGCGCATCAGGGTCTCGGCGGCATCGAGCAGGCGTTCCGGGGTGGACCGGCTTGACTTTGGGGTGAGCATTCACTCACCATAACGGAAGCGAGGGTGAGTGAGCACTCACCCACCCTGTTTCGGTCATGCGCCACACGTCATGCGCCATACGTCATGCGTCACATGAATACGGGAGCACAGCCACATGAAACTCACGGTGTTCGGAGCCACGGGCGGGGTCGGCCACGAGGTGGTCCGCCAGGCACTCGCAGCAGGTCACCAGGTGACGGCGGTCGTCCGCGACCCGGCGCGGCTGGACGTGGCGGCGCAGAGACGGCTGCGGGTGGCGGTGGTGCGGGACCTGTCCGACGAGGACGCGCTCATGTCGGTGCTGGAGGGGCAGGAGGCGGTGGTCTCCGCGCTTGGCGCGGCGAGCAACAAGCAGGCCAGGCTGACCCCGATCGCGGGCCCGGCCCTGCGGTCGATCGTCTCCGCGATGGACCGGGCCGGCGTGAGCCGCCTGTCGGCGGTCAGTGCGGCGCCGGTGGCCCCGGACGGGCCGGAGGACGGCGCGCTCGTCCGGGTGCTGGTCTACCCGATCCTGCGCAGGGCCCTGCGGGACCTGTACGCGGACCTTGCGGTCATGGAGGAGGCGATCGCCGCCAGCCGTACGCAGTGGACGGTGATCCGGCCGCCGAGGCTGCTGAACCGGCCGTTCACGGGGACGTACCGGCGGGCGGTCGACGCCAACGTTCCGGGCGGCAAGGTGATCGGCCGGGCGGACGTCGCCGACGCGCTCCTGACCACCCTGTCCGACCCCTCGACCTCGGGCCACGCCATCGGCGTCGCCGCGTAGCCCCCGGCCGGGCGTGCCGCTGCGCGGGGCGTGTCCCCTTACCCGCCCTTCCGCCCTCCCCCGGACCCCGCGCCTCACACGCCGACGGGGCTGGATCCCGGCCGACATCGGCGTGGATCCAGCCCCGCCGGCGGGAGGGCTACGCCTTGCGGGTCCGCGTGGCCTTCTTCGCGGCGGCCGGGGCGGCCGCCTTCTTGGCCGGGGCCGCCGCCTTCTTCCGCGCGGCTGCCTTCTTCACCGGCCGGGCCGGCTCGGACGCCGCGTCGGAGATGCGGTCCGCGCCCAGGATGTCCCGCAGGAACTTGCCCGTGTGGCTCGCGCCCACCGAGGCGACCTGCTCCGGCGTGCCCTCGGCGACGACCAGGCCGCCTCCGTACCCGCCCTCGGGGCCCATGTCCACGACCCAGTCCGCGGTCTTGACGACGTCGAGGTTGTGCTCGATGACGATGACCGTGTTGCCCTTGTCGACGAGCCCCGACAGCACCGTGATCAGCTTCGAGATGTCCTCGAAGTGCAGACCCGTCGTCGGCTCGTCCAGGACGTACACCGTCCGCCCCGTCGACCGCTTCTGGAGCTCCGAGGCCAGCTTCACGCGCTGCGCCTCGCCGCCCGACAGCGTCGGCGCCGACTGGCCGAGGCGGACGTACCCGAGCCCCACCTCGTTCAGCGTCTTCAGGTGCCGCGAGATCGTGGGGACGGCCTCGAAGAAGCTCGCGGCCTCCTCGATCGGCATGTTCAGGACCTCGGCGATGGACTTGCCCTTGTAGTGGACCTCCAGCGTCTCCCGGTTGTACCGGTCGCCGTGGCAGACCTCGCACGGGACGTACACGTCCGGCAGGAAGTTCATCTCGATCTTGATCGTGCCGTCGCCGGAGCAGTTCTCGCACCGGCCGCCCTTCACGTTGAAGGAGAAGCGGCCCGGCAGATAGCCGCGCACCTTCGCCTCCATCGTCTCCGCGAAGAGCTTGCGGACGTGGTCGAAGACACCGGTGTAGGTGGCCGGGTTGGACCGGGGGGTCCGGCCGATCGGCGACTGGTCCACGTGCACGACCTTGTCGACGAGGTCGTCGCCGTCCACCCGGGTGTGCCGCCCCGGCACCGAACGCGCGCCGTTGAGCTCGCGGGCGAGGTGCGTGTACAGGATGTCGTTGACCAGCGTCGACTTGCCGGAGCCCGATACGCCCGTCACCGCGGTGAGCACGCCCAGCGGGAAGGACACATCGATGTCCCGCAGGTTGTTCTCCTTGGCGCCGTGGACCGTGAGCTTGCGCGACGGGTCCACGGGACGGCGTACGTCCGGGAGCGGGATGGACCGCTTGCCGGACAGGTACTGGCCGGTGATCGACTCGGGGTTCTTCAGCAGGTCCTTCAGCGAGCCGCTGTGCACAACCTTGCCGCCGTGCTCGCCGGCGCCCGGGCCGATGTCCACGACCCAGTCGGCCACCTTGATGGTGTCCTCGTCGTGCTCGACGACGATGAGCGTGTTGCCCATGTCCCGCAGCCGGACGAGGGTCTCGATCAGACGGTGGTTGTCCCGCTGGTGCAGGCCGATGGAGGGCTCGTCCAGCACGTACAGCACGCCCACCAGGCCGGAGCCGATCTGCGTGGCGAGGCGGATGCGCTGGGCCTCGCCGCCCGAGAGGGTGCCGGCGGCGCGGTTGAGGGAGAGGTAGTCCAGGCCGACGTCGACGAGGAAGCGCAGCCGCTCGTTGACCTCCTTGAGGACCCGCTCGGCGATCTTCTTGTCGCGGGCGTCGAGCTTGAGGCGCCCGAGGAAGTCCGCGCACTCGCTGATCGACATCGCGGCGACATCCGCGATCGAGCGGTCCATCACCGTCACCGCGAGCACGATCGGCTTGAGCCGGGTGCCCTGGCAGGTGGGACAGGGCACCTCGCGCATGTAGCCCTCGAAGCGCTCGCGGCTGGCGTCGCTCTCGGACTCCGAGTGGCGCCGCTTCACGAACGGCACCGCGCCCTCGAAGGCCGTGGTGTAGGCCCGCTCGCGCCCGTACCGGTTGCGGTAGCGGACCTCGATCTGCGTCTTGTGGCCGTACAGCAGGGCCTTCTTCGCCCGCAGCGGCAGCCCGGCCCACGCGATGTCGGTGCGGAAGCCGAGCTCCCCGGCGAGCGCGCCGACCAGCCGCTGGAAGTAGTCCTTGGTGTGGCCGAGCGACCACGGCGAGACCGCGCCCTCGTCCAGGGACTTGTCCTCGTCCGGGACGATCAGCTCCGGGTCCACCTCCATGCGCGTACCGATGCCGGTGCACTCGGGGCAGGCGCCGAAGGGCGAGTTGAAGGAGAAGGAGCGCGGCTCCAGCTCCTCGAAGGAGAGGTCGTCGTACGGGCAGTAGAGGTGCTCGGAGTACATCCGCTCACGCTCGGGGTCGTCCTCGGCGAGGTCGACGAAGTCCAGGATCACCATGCCGCCCGACAGCCCGAGGGCGGTCTCCACGGAGTCCGTCAGCCGGCGCTTGGCGCTGTCCTTGACGGTGAGGCGGTCGATGACCACCTCGATGGTGTGCTTCTCCTGCTTCTTCAGCGTGGGCGGTTCGGAGAGCTGGATCGTCTCCCCGTCCACCCGGGCCCGGCTGTAGCCCTTGGTCTGGAGGTCGGCGAAGAGGTCGACGAACTCGCCCTTGCGCTCGCGAACCAGCGGCGAGAGCACCTGGAAGCGGCTGCCCTCGGGCAGCGCGAGCACCTTGTCGACGATCGCCTGCGGCGACTGCCGCGAGATCGGCCGACGGCACTCGGGGCAGTGGGGCTTGCCGATGCGCGCGAAGAGCAGGCGGAGGTAGTCGTAGACCTCGGTGATGGTGCCGACGGTGGAGCGGGGGTTTCGCGAGGTGGACTTCTGGTCGATGGAGACGGCCGGGGAGAGGCCCTCGATGAAGTCGACGTCGGGCTTGTCCATCTGCCCGAGGAACTGGCGGGCGTACGAGGAGAGCGACTCGACGTAGCGGCGCTGGCCCTCGGCGAAGATCGTGTCGAAGGCCAGGGAGGACTTGCCCGACCCGGAGAGTCCGGTGAAGACGATGAGCGAGTCGCGCGGCAGGTCAAGAGAGACGTTCTTGAGGTTGTGCTCGCGAGCGCCACGAACGATGAGACGGTCGGTCACGCCGGTCCGCACCTTTCTTGAGAGAGCGGGGGCACTGGCCCCCGTCCCAGGGTATTGGGGGGCGCCTCTGCGGTGGAGTGGGAGAGTGGACTCCGAGCGTATAGCACGTGCATTCGATTTTCGGCACTCCGCAGCCCTCTTCACCCGATCGTGTGGCGAGGGCCCCTCAACCACTAGGCTCAGCCGCATGATTGATCATGCGCACGACCTGCGCTCCGTACGTGAGGCCACCGATCGGCTGCTGACCGCGACCGCGAAGCTGGACAACGCGTCCCTGGCCGACGAGTCACGTCTCCCCGGCTGGAGCCGCGGGCACGTCCTGGCCCACCTCGCCCGGAACGCGGACGCCCTGGTCGAGGTCTTCGAGGGCCGCCCGATGTACGAGAGCGCCACCTCCCGGGACTCCGACATCGAGCGCGATGCGGGGCGTCCTCTGCTGGAACAGCTGGAGGACGTCCGGAATTCCGCGGACCGCTGGCAGGCCGTCGCCGAACGCCCGCAGGACTGGACCCGCACCGTGGAACTGCGCAACGGGGTCACCGACACGGCCGCCCGCATCCCCTTCCGGCGCCTGATCGAGGTCGAGCTGCACCACGTCGACCTGAACATCGGGTACGAGCTCTCCGACCTCCCCGAGGAGTTCACCGGCCGGGAGATCGAGTTCCTGGCGGACCGCTGGTCGGGACGCCCGGAGGTGCCGCCCACCACCCTGTCCGCCACCGACGGGCGCCACTGGCGGACCGGCTCGGCGGGCGCCCCGGTCGTCACCGTGACCGGGACCGCCGCCGCACTGCTGGGCTGGCTGGCCGGCCGCGGCGACAAGGGGGCCTCACTGACCACCGAGGGCGAACCACTGCCCGCCCTCCCTCCGCTCTAAGACTTGATCCGTTATTCCCGTGGGGATGGCGGATTGCAGCCGGGGCGGTTCCTGGGCCGTCCGGCGTGGTCGCCCGGGGGCGGCTCATCCGGGGTCGCTCAGGGCGCTGGTCCGGCATTCGGGGAGCAGAGGCACAACGCAGACGCTGTACTGCCGCGTGATCCGTACCGGCAAGCCGGGGACGGACACGATGCGGTTGACTCCCACAGGGCGTCTTCTCGCCCTACCCCTTGCGGGACTTGGCGAGCGTACCGGAAATACGGAAGGCCTAGGATCGAATCATGACGTACAGCGGAGCGGTCAAGGTCGGCGGTCCGGCCGACGTGCACGAACTCTCGGACCTGATGATTTCCAAAGTCGCGGTGGGCGGCATGAACAACAACGCCTACCTGCTGCGCTGCCGGGCCACCGACGAGCAGCTGCTCATCGACGCGGCCGCGGAGCCGCAGACCCTGCTGAGCCTGATCGGCGACGGCGGCATCGCCTCCGTGGTCACCACCCACCAGCACGGCGACCACTGGGGCGCGCTGGCGGACGTGGTCCAGGCGACCGGCGCGCGGACGTACGCGGGCCGCTACGACGCGGAGGGCATCCCGGTCCCGACCGACGTGCCCGTCGAGGACGGCGACACGATCACGGTCGGCCGGGTCACGCTGACCGCCCGCCACCTGGTCGGCCACACCCCCGGCTCGATCGCGCTGGTCTACGACGACCCGCACGGCCACCCGCACGTGTTCACCGGCGACTGCCTCTTCCCCGGCGGCGTCGGCAACACCTGGGGCGACCCGAAGGCCTTCGCCCAGCTCGTCGACGACGTGGAGCACAAGCTCTTCGACCAGCTGCCGGACGAGACCTGGGTCTACCCCGGCCACGGCAACGACACCACGCTCGGCGCCGAGCGCCCCCACCTGGCCGAATGGCGCGAGCGCGGCTGGTAGCGGGCGGCGAAGGGGGCGCCGGCCCGTCAACCTCACGCCGGACCGCACTCCCTTCCGGTCGTTGATGGCCGAACGCACGTCCTGAGGGGGCGGGGCGGGGTAATTGCTGCACCATGCAACAGGACCCCTCCCCCGCTCCCCTCCCCCAGGCCAAGGCCGTTCCGGCCGACGCCGCCCCGGCCCCTTCCCCCTCCTCCCCCTCGATGCTCCGGCTCGCCGCGGCCTCCCTCGTCGGCACCGCCATCGAGTTCTACGACTTCTTCGTCTACGGCACCGCCGCCGCCCTGGTGCTCGGCCCGCTCTTCTTCCCCTCCTTCTCCCCGCTCGCCGGGACCCTCGCCGCCTTCGGCACCTTCGGCGTCGGCTTCCTCGCCCGGCCCCTCGGCTCCGCCGTCTTCGGCCACATCGGCGACCGGTACGGCCGCCGCCCGGTGCTGCTGGCCTCGCTGCTGCTCACCGGCCTGGCCACGGTGGCGGTGGGCTGCGTGCCCTCGTACGCCTCCATCGGGATGGCCGCGCCGGTCCTGCTGGTCCTGCTGCGCTTCCTCCAGGGCCTCGGCCTCGGCGGTGAGTGGGGCGGCGCGGTGCTGCTGACCTCGGAGCACGCGCCCGAGGGGCGGCGCGGACTGTGGTCGAGCTTCCCGCAGATGGGCCCGGCGGTGGGGTTCCTGCTGGCCAACGGCCTGATGCTGACCCTGTCGAGCACGCTGTCCGACGGGCAGTTCGCCGCGTGGGGCTGGCGGGTGCCGTTCTGGGTGGCGGGGCTGCTGACCCTGACCGGGCTGTGGCTGCGCCGCTCGGTGGAGGAGACCCCGCAGTTCCGTGCGCTGGCCGAGACCGGCCACCGGGCCGACGCTCCCCTGGCCGAGGTCCTACGGGGCCACTGGCGCCTGCTCCTGCTGACCGGCGGGGCCCTGGCCGTGGGCTACGCCGTCTTCTACGCGGTCACCACCTGGTCCCTCGCGTACGCCACCGAGCACCTCGGTGTGCACCGCTCCGTCATGCTGGCCTGCATCATGGTGGCCGTCGCCCTCAAGGGGGTGGCCACCCCGGTGATCGCGGTGCTCGGCGACCGCTACGGCCGGCGCCCGCTGTGCCTGGCCGGCTGCGCGGCGTCCGCGCTGTGGATGTTCCCGTTCGTGGCGCTGCTGCGCACCGCGGACCCGCTGCTGATGACGGTGGGCCTGTTCGGCGCCCTGCTCGGCATGGTGACGATGTTCGCGGTGGTGGGTGCCTACCTGCCCGAGCTGTACGCCCCGCGGATCCGCTGCACGGGCGCGGCCGTGGGCTACAACCTCGGCGGGGTGCTGGGCGGTGCGCTGACCCCGATCGTGGCGACGGCGCTGGCTGACGGCTCCGGCCCGCCGTGGGCCGTCGCCGTGTATCTGACGGCGATCTCCCTGGTCTCGCTGGCCTGCTTCGCGCTGCTGCCGGAGACCAACCCGGTGGTCGTACGGCAGCGGACGGGCGCGGACGCGGAGTCCGAGAAGGGGGCGGCCGAAGCGGCCGCCCCCGTCTAGACCCGAAAGAGACGGCCTAGCCGCGCAACCGCTCAGCCTCTCTTGTCCACGGTCGGCTTGTGTCCCGGGTACACGTGGCTGGGGGTCACGATGCTGGTGACGGCCTCCCCGAAGAGGGTGCTGGGCTCCTGGCCCTTGTACAGGTCGTCGGTGTTCAGCACGATGACCATCGTGGCCTGCTCCTGCGGCAGGTAGACGGTCAGCGTCTCGTACCCGGGCAGCGAGCCGTTGTGGCCGATCCAGCCCTGGACGTTGAAGATGCCGAGCCCGTAGCCCGCGCCGGGGATGATGCCGATCGGCTGGGTCTTCAGCCGCTCGGCCTGGGTCGCGGGGGTCAGCAGGGTGCCGGTGGCGAGCGTCTTCGCCCAGCTGCGCAGGTCCTCCAGGTCGGAGACCATCGCTCCGGCGGCCCAGGCCCAGGACGGGTCGAAGTCGGTCGCGTCCACGATCTCCCCGCCGGGCAGGTCGTTGGTGTAGCCGTGCGCGTGCGGCTCGGGGAACTCCTTGCCGACGGGGAAGAGCGTGCGGCTGCTCAGCCCGGCGGGCTTCACCACGTTCTGCCCGATGACCTCATGGATCGGCCGGCCGGTGATCTTCTCCACCAGCAGGCCGAGCAGGATCAGGTTGGTGTTGGAGTACTCGAACTGCGCGCCCGGCTCGAAGTTCACCGGGTGCTTGAAGGAGATGTCGAGCAGCTGCTGCGGCGTGAAGGTGGACGTGCCGGAGAGCTCCTTGTCGAACCCCGGGTCCTCGCTGTAGTTGAAGAGCCCGCTGCGCATGCCCGCGAGTTCGCGCAGGGTGATGCGGTCCCCGTTCGGGACGCCGCTGATGTACTTGCCGATCGGGTCGTCCAGGGCGAGCTTGCCCTGGTCGACCAACTGGAGGAGGGCGGTGACCGTGAACGTCTTGGTCTCGCTGCCGATCCGGACCCCGAGACCGGGCTTCATGGGCGCGCCGGTCGCCTTGTCGGCCACGCCGAAGGACTTCACGTAGCTGCCCTTGCCGGGAGCCCACAGGCCCACGGTCACGCCCGGCACCTTCGCCAGGTCCATCACCTCACGCACGGCCGCGTCCAGTCGGGCCGCGACGGCCGGCGTGAGCTGGGGGAATTCGCCGTCCGGGGACGGAGCGGCGGACACGGACCGCGCCGGGGCAGTGGCCCCGTAGGCGGTACCCACGACGACCGGGACCAGGAGTGCGCCTGCGGCCGAGACGGCCACACAGGCCCTGCGCATGCGTATTCGGGTCGCCCTCATTGCAGGGCCTCCTGTCGTACGACGGCCAAGGCAACATCCTCAGCCTAGGCCCGGGTCACCCCGGTCGCGCGGCGACCGGGGTGACACAGGATCAGGCGTCGATGCGCTCCGGGCCGGCGGCGGCCTCGGCCTCGGCCTGCTTCTTCGAGGCGATCAGGCTGGTGATCGTGGTGATCACCAGGACACCGCAGATGACGCCCAGGGAGACCGGGATGGAGATCTGCGGGACGTGCAGGCCCGACTCGTGCAGGGCGTGCAGCACGAGCTTGATGCCGATGAAGCCGAGGATGACGGAGAGGCCGTAGCTGAGGTGGACCAGCTTCTTGAGCAGGCCGCCGATGAGGAAGTACAGCTGGCGCAGACCCATCAGCGCGAAGGCGTTCGCGGTGAAGACGATGTACGGGTCCTGGGTGAGGCCGAAGATCGCGGGGATCGAGTCCAGGGCGAACAGCACGTCGGTGGTGCCGATGGCGAGCATGACGACCATCAGCGGGGTCAGGACGCGCTTGCCGTTGTTCTGGATGAAGAGCTTGGTGCCGTGGTAGCGGTCGGCGACGCCGAACTTCTTCTCGATGGACTTGAGGAGACGGTTCTCCTCGAACTCCTCGTCGTCCTCGTCCTTGCGGGCTTCCTGGATCAGCTTCCACGCGGTGTAGATGAGGAACGCGCCGAAGATGTAGAAGACCCACGAGAAGTTGGTGATGATCGCGGCGCCGGCGGCGATGAAGATGGCGCGCAGGACCAGGGCGATCAGTACGCCGATCAGCAGGACGCGCTGCTGGAGCTGTGAGGGGACCGCGAACTTCGCCATGATCAGGACGAAGACGAAGAGGTTGTCCACGCTCAGGGACTTCTCGGTGATGAAGCCGGCGAAGAACTCCTGCGAGGCCTGGCCGTTTCCGAACACCAGCAGGCCGAGGCCGAAGAGCACCGCGAGGACGATCCAGACGACCGTCCAGATGCCCGCTTCCTTCATGGAGACGTCGTGCGGCTTGCGGCCGATGAAGAAATCGGCGCCGATGAGGATGCCCAGACCAAGAATGGTCAGCACCCAGAGGGTCAACGAAACGTCCACTATTAACACGCCTCCGGCAGATGGCTCAGAACTTTGTCAGCGTCA
The DNA here is from genome assembly GCF_057834205.1 of Streptomyces sp. GL_148. Lineage (NCBI taxonomy): Bacteria > Bacillati > Actinomycetota > Actinomycetes > Kitasatosporales > Streptomycetaceae > Streptomyces > Streptomyces sp. GL_148. The sequence goes on from NZ_CM174396.1 coordinate 2,043,321, forward strand.
TCGCTGCCGGAGGTCTCTTCCACCCGGACGGCCAGGAGGCCACGGGCCGGCGCCCCGGGACCGATTGCAGTCCGTATTGACGGGCACGCCGTAGCAGGAAAGCAGGAATACTCCCCTCCGCACTCATCAGGGTACCCGTCGTAGGCGCTTTAGGTAAAGGGGACCCCAAGAGCTGGTCAGCGGCCGGTCATCGAGGGCGGGCGGCGGACCGCCCCGCCGCCGCTACCGCGCGCCGCCCCGGGCCGCCGCGACCCGCTCCAGCGCCTGGTCGAGGACCCGGCTGCCCTGCGGGGGCACGTCCGGCTCGAAGATCCAGGCGTGGTGGACCCAGGGGTCGGCGAGGTGGTTGTCCGGTACCGGCGACAGCCGCATCAGCGAGCGCCACAGCGGATCCAGCAGCGGCCCGTAGGCCGAGGCCTCGTCACGGTCCGCGACCATCAGGAGGTGCACGCCGACCGCCGGACCCTCGTCGGCGAGGTAGCGCAAACGGGTGACGGCGCGGTCGTCGAAGCCGTGCGGGAAGTCGTGCACGATCAGCAGCTGGTCGGAGGTGTCCACATCGGGCGGCAGGTCCTCGGGAGCCCCGGCCCGCACCGCCATCTGTACGAGGTCCACCCTGCGGGTCAGCCGCTCCAGGGTCTCGGTGACCCCCGCGGCCCCGGCGGCGGGCGCCCCGGCCAGCACTCCGGCGCGCACCAGCGGTGCCAGCGACGCGGCTCCGGCTCCGGCCGCGTCGATGACGTGGACGGCGAACCGGTCGGCGGGGTGGGCGGCCAGCATCCGCGCCGCGTGCGCGACGGCCATGTCCATGGCGGCCCGGCGCAGCCGGTCGGTGTCCATCGCCATGGCCGCTTCGGAGCCGGTACGGCCGTTGTCGATCCACAGCCCGCGCTCCAGCGGGACCCGGACCAGCATGGGGATGCGCAGGCCGGGCCGCTCGGGCAGGTGGAGGTCGCCCAGGCGCAGGGCGAGGGGCGCCTCGGCGGGCACGGAGTGCGCTTGCCAGACCGGGTTGTCCCAGCGCGCGTACGCGGCGGGCAGCGCGGGCTCGACCACCTCGGACTCGGCAGTGAGCTGGACCAGGTCCCGGTCGAGGACTTCCTGCGCCCGCGCGACCAGTTCCTCGCGGCGGGCCCGGGCCGCGTCCCGCGCGGCGTTGCCGGAGCCGCCGAGCCGGTGGCGGGGGTCGGACAGCGCCTCGTCGAGCTCGCGGTCCATCCGGGAGTCGGCGAACTCGACGGCGCCGCGGTAGGCGGCGACGGCGCGGGCCAGGTCCTCGAACATGCCCCAGACCTGGTTGTAGAGCCGCTCCTCCATGGACCAGCCGCTCGCGTCCCCGGCGACGGGGCGGGGCGCCTCGCCCGGCCCCGTCGGCGCGGCCGGGCGCGGCGCGGGCTCGGGCGGCTCGGTGCTGGTGCGGCGGCGCGGGTGGGCGTAGCTGATGGTGGGCGGGCCGCCCGCGGTGTCGGCGCCCTGAGCGGGCACGGGGCCCGGGCTACCGGCGTACGGGGCTCCGGAGACGGGGACGACCGGCTCCGGGGGCGTGGCGGCGGCCGGCGCGGGCGGAACGTCCTGCGGGGCCGGAGTCGGCGCCGGCGCCGGCGCCGGGGCGGGAGCCCGGAGCCCGCGCGGGACGGTCGGGGCCGGACCGCCGGGCAGGGCGGCCAGGTTGATGTCCCCGGCCGGCGCCGTGCCCAGGGCGGCGGCGGCCAGCTCGGCTGCGGCCGGGGCGGGCAGCCCGGCGTCGGCCAGGAGCGCGCCGAGGCCGGCGGCGTACCCCTGGCCGACGGCGCGCACCTTCCAGGCGCCCTGGCGCCGGTACAGCTCCAGGGCCACGACGGCGGTCTCCGTCTCCAGTCCGGTCAGCGTGTACCCGGCGAGCTCCGCGCCCTCCGGGTCGGCCACGGACACGTAGGAGGCGGGGACCGCGCCGAAGTGCCCCGGTCCGCCGGGCGGCAGGACCAGGACGAAGCCGACCCGGTGGACGGCCGGTGCGACCGCGTCGAGGTCGACCGCAATGCGGTGCTGCCCGGAGGCCGCCCCGGGCACTTCCAGCCCGGGGAGGGTGCGGGCGCCCGGGTGGGCGACCGCACCGGGGCCGGCGAGCCGGCCCGCGTCGTCGCCGAGCTGGGCCAGGGCGAGCACGGGTGTGCCCGCCGAGACCCTGACCTCCACCCGGCTCCGGGACAAGGGGTGGTTCTGCCCCCGGACCAGTTCGGCCGTCATCGTGCAGCCCCTCCCCCGTACCCGTTCTTCCGCCGGGCCCTCGATCGTGCCCGGTCGTGCTGTGCTGTGCTGTGCTGCTGTTTTGCCGTGCTGCCGTGCTCTGACGAGCCGCCGGTCCTGCTTACAGGTGCGGCAGGATCGACGGCATCAGGTCCTGGAAGGTACGGCCGTTGGCCGGGTTCCCGAGGGCCGTCATCTGCCAGCCGGCGCCGACGCGCGACACCTTCGCCATGATCTGAGCGGTGTACTGGCCGCCACCGTCCAGCGTGTAGCGGGCCAGCTCCTGGCCGTTGGTCTCGTCGACGATGCGGCAGAAGGCGTTCTCCACCTCCTGGAACGTCTGACCGGTGAAGGAGTTCACCGTGAAGACGATCTGGTCGATGTGCACCGGCACGCGCTGCAGGTCGACGAGGATCGACTCGTCGTCCCCGCCCTGGCCGACGCCGCCGACGAGGTTGTCACCGGTGTGCTTGACCGAGCCGTCGTCGCTCTGCAGGTGCCGGAAGAAAACCACGTCCACGGGCTGCTTGTCGGCGAAGAGCACCGCCGAAGCGTCGAGGTCGATCTCCCGGGTCCGCGAGCCGAACAGCCCACGGCGCTTGGCCGCCTGCCAGCCGAGGCCCATCCGGACCGCGGTCAGCGTGCCTCCGTCCGCCTTCTGCAGATTGATGGCCTGACCCTTGGTCATGTTGACCGTCACGCGCTGTCCCCTCTCCATAGCCCTCCCCCGATGGGGGTGCGCAGCGTGTACCTGCGGCTGGTGCCAACCCTACTGACCGCCTCCGGGTCAGGCGAGGCCCGCTTCCTTCATCTGTCGCAGCTCCTTCTTCAGCTCGCCGACCTCGTCCCGGATCCGGGCCGCGACCTCGAACTGCAGCTCCGCGGCCGCGCCCCGCATCCGTTCGGTCATCTGCTCGATGAGTGCTGCCAGTTCGGCGGCGGGACGGTCGGTCGCGACCACGGGGCCCTTCGCTCCCTTGGCGCCCTTGGCCCCGGCCTTGCCGCCCGACGCGGCCTGCAATGCCTTGCCGCCCAGCGCCGGGACGGGTGCCTTGAGGGCCTTGCCGTCCTTCGTCTGCCGGTAGCCGGTGCCGAGGAGCTCCTCGGTGTCGAGCTCCTCGCGGGCGATCGTGGCCACGATGTCGTTGATCTTCTTGCGCAGCGGCTGCGGGTCGATCCCGTGGGCCGTGTTGTAGGCGACCTGCTTCTCGCGGCGCCGGTTCGTCTCGTCGATCGCCTGGGCCATCGCCGGGGTGATGACGTCCGCGTACATGTGGACTTGGCCGGAGACGTTGCGCGCCGCGCGGCCGATGGTCTGGATCAGCGAGGTTCCCGACCTCAGGAAGCCCTGCTTGTCGGCGTCGAGGATGGCCACCAGCGACACCTCGGGCAGGTCGAGGCCTTCGCGGAGCAGGTTGATGCCGACCAGGACGTCGTACTCGCCGGCCCGCAGCTCGCGCAGCAGCTCGATGCGGCGCAGGGTGTCCACGTCGCTGTGCAGGTAGCGGACCTGGATGCCGAGCTCCAGGAAGTAGTCGGTCAGGTCCTCGGCCATCTTCTTGGTGAGGGTGGTGACCAGGACCCGCTCGTCCTTCTCCACCCTCTGGCGGATCTCGTGCACCAGGTCGTCGATCTGGCCCTCGGTGGGCTTGACCACGACCTCCGGGTCGATGAGACCGGTCGGGCGGATGATCTGCTCGACGAAGCCGTCGCCGCGCGAGAGCTCGTACTTCCCCGGAGTGGCCGACAGGTAGACGGTCTGGCCGATCCGCTCCTGGAACTCCTCCCACTTCAGCGGCCGGTTGTCGAGGGCCGACGGGAGCCGGAAGCCGTGGTCGACCAGGGTCCGCTTGCGGGAGGCGTCGCCCTCGTACATCGCGCCGATCTGGGGCACGGTGACGTGCGATTCGTCGATGACGAGGAGGAAGTCCTCGGGGAAGTAGTCGATGAGGGTGTTCGGGGCGGAGCCGCGCTCCCGGTCGTCCATGTGCAGCGAGTAGTTCTCGATGCCGGAGCAGGAGCCGATCTGGCGCATCATCTCCAGGTCGTAGGTGGTGCGCATGCGCAGGCGCTGCGCCTCCAGCATCTTGCCCTGCTTCTCCAGCTCGGCGAGGCGCTCGGCGAGCTCGGCCTCGATGCCGCGGACCGCCTTCTCCATGCGCTCGGGGCCGGCGACGTAGTGGCTGGCGGGGAAGACGTAGAGCTCGCGGTCCTCGCTGATCACCTCGCCGGTCAGCGGGTGCAGGGTGGACAGGGCCTCGATCTCGTCGCCGAACATCTCGATGCGGACGGCCAGTTCCTCGTAGACCGGGAAGATCTCGATGGTGTCGCCGCGCACGCGGAAGGTGCCCCGGGTGAAGGCCACGTCGTTGCGGGTGTACTGGATGTCGACGAAGCGGCGCAGGAGCTGGTCCCGGTCCATCTCCTCACCGACCTTGAGGGGGACCATCCGGTCCACGTACTCCTGCGGGGTGCCGAGGCCGTAGATGCAGGACACGGAGGCGACGACGATGACGTCGCGCCGGGTGAGGAGGGAATTGGTCGCGGAGTGGCGCAGCCGCTCCACCTCCTCGTTGATCGAGGAGTCCTTCTCGATGTAGGTGTCCGACTGCGGTACGTACGCCTCGGGCTGGTAGTAGTCGTAGTACGAGACGAAGTACTCGACCGCGTTGTTCGGCAGGAGCTCGCGGAACTCGTTCGCCAGCTGGGCGGCGAGCGTCTTGTTCGGCGCCATCACCAGGGTGGGCCGCTGGAGCTTCTCGATCATCCAGGCGGTCGTCGCCGACTTGCCGGTTCCGGTCGCGCCGAGCAGCACGACATCCTTCTCACCTGCACGGATGCGCTTCTCCAGCTCGGCGATGGCCGCCGGTTGGTCGCCGCTGGGCGTGTAGGAGCTGACGACCTCGAAAGGCGCCACCGTGCGTTCGATCTTCGATACGGGCCGCATGGGTCAACCGTACGACCACCCACTGACACGCGAGGCCCGCCCGCCCCGGGCGGAGCCGTGCGGGCCTGGTCCGTTTGTCGTAGTTCGGTGGCGGCCCGGTGATCGTCAACCCCATGATCGCCGTACGCGGCTCTCCCTGAAAGTGCGTCGGAAACGCACGCCGCCAGTGCCTCGCCGCAACGAATGCCGCTCCGCGCCCGTTTGACGGCAGGAGCAGGGCCCATGACCCGAGGAGAACGCGCATGTACGTCCGATCCGCCGCCGCGGCCACCGCCGCCTTCCTTGGACTCACCCTGACCGTGTGCGCTGCGGGCTCCGCCTCGGCCGCATCCGGTCCGGACTGGCTGTCCAACCCGATCGTGTACGCCCACCGGGGGGCTTCGGCGTACGCCCCGGAGAACACCCTGGAGGCGATCGACCTCGCCATGGAGATGGGGTTCGACTGGGTGGAGAACGACGTCCAGCGCACCAAGGACGGGGAGCTCGTGGTCATCCACGACGAGACCCTGACCCGGACGACCGACGTCGAGGAGGCGTTCCCCGACCGCAAGCCCTGGCGGGTGAAGGACTTCACCGCGGCGGAGATCGCCCGGCTGGACGCGGGCAGCTGGTTCGGACAGGAGTTCGCGGGCGCCCGCGTACCGACCCTGCGGGTGTACATGAACCGGGTCCACCGCAACCGGCAGCGGCTGCTCCTGGAGATCAAGAAGCCGGAGCTCTACCCGGGGATCGAGGGGCAGATCCTGGACGTGCTGGGCGAGACCGGCTGGCTCGAAGAGGACCACGTGGCCCGCCGGCTGGTGGTCCAGAGCTTCAGCGCCACCTCGGTCCGCACCGTGCACGAACTGCGCCCCGACCTGGTCACGGCCTTCCTCGGCACCCCGGCCCTCGCCGACCTGCCGCGGTACGCCGAGTTCACCGACCGGATCAACCCCTGGCACACCACCATCAACAGCGACTGGGTCGCCGCGGTGCACGGGCTGCTCGGCGCCCACGGCAAGGCGCTGGAAGTGGACACCTGGATCGTGGACGACGCCACGACCGCCCGGAAGGTCCAGGACATGGGCGTGGACGGGATCATCACCGACAATCCCGACGTCGTACGGGAAGCGGTCGGCGGCTACTGACGGGCGGGGCTGCCAGCGCTGACGGCGTTGTCAGCGTTGTCGGCGTCGTCAGTGGGGCGCCGTACCGTGAAGGGGTGGACACTCCTGAGCCCCGCGGGCCGTACCTCGAATGGACCGTCGTCGACAGCGACATCGGGCCGCTGCTCCTCGCCGCCACCCCCGAGGGCCTGGTCAAGGTCGAGTTCCATGCCGGACCGGACCGGGCCGAGAAGATGATCGGGGCGCTGATCTCCCGCCTCGGCGCCGACGCACGGCGCCCGCCGCCGGGCGAGGAGGTCCTGCTGGCCGAGCCGATACGCCAGCTGGACGCCTACTTCGCCGGTACGCTGCGCCGCTTCGAGCTGCCGCTGGACTGGCGGCTGAGCTCCGGCTTCAACCGGCAGGTCCTGCTGGAGCTGGACCGCACCGTGCCCTACGGGGCGGTCGTGGGGTACGGCGAGCTGGCCGCCCGGGCCGGGGCCCCGGGCGCGGCCCAGGCCGTCGGCAACGCCATGGGCTCGAACCCGCTGCCCCTGGTGGTGGCCTGCCACCGGGTCGTGGAGAACGACGGGGGCATCGGCGGCTTCGGCGGCGGCGTGGAGACCAAGCGCCGCCTCCTGGCCCTGGAGGGGGTACTCCCCCAGCCGCTGTTCTAGGGCCTGTCGTCAAACTCCCGTCGTCGCCCGAAGGGCGGCCGCGCGGCGTCTGGTGCGTGCTCTCGGCGCGCCGGGCGAAAGTACGCGTACTGGACGTACTCGGGCTTTCGCCCGGTGCGGCGAGAGCGCGTGCCAGGCGTCGCGAGGCAGACGGGAGTTTGACGACAGGCCCTAGGGCCTGGCCGTGCTCCCGGTGCTCCCCCTGCTCCCTGAAACCCTGTTCCGCCCGTCCGGTCAGGGGTGCGAAACTGCGGCGGTGACCATACCTTGCGCCGCACCCGCAGCCCCTCCGCACCCGTGTCGGAGGTGGACGGCGTGAGCACCGCGCCCGGCACCGCCCGGCCCGCCGTCACCTTCACCGCCGCCGACCTGCCCAGACTGCGGCGCCGCACCTCCGGGGTCCTGATCGCCGGCCAGGTGCTGGGCGGGATCGGCGTGCCCATCAGCATCGCCCTGGCCCCGGTCCTGGCCACCGAGGTCAGCGGCACGGAGTCGCTCTCCGGCTTCGCCTCTACCGCCTCCGTGATCGGCACCGCGGCCGTCTCCCTGCCGCTCGCCGCGCTGATGACCGCGCGCGGCCGCCGGCCCGGCCTGGTCGTGGCCTACGTCATCGGCGCGGCCGGTGCCGCCCTCGTCGTCCTCGCCGCCTCGATCAAGAGCTTCCCGCTGCTGATGCTCGGCATGGCCGCCTTCGGAGCCGCCTCCTCCGCCAACCTCCAGGCCCGCTTCGCCGCCGCCGACCTCGCCGAGCCGGACCACCGGGCACGGGCGATCTCCGTCGTCGTCTGGGCCTCCACCATCGGCGCCGTGCTCGGCCCCAACCTCTCCGCCCCGGCCAGCCGCAGCTTCACCGGCACCTCGATACCCCCGACGGCGGGGCCCTTCATATGGGCCGGCGCCGTCTTCCTGCTCACCGCCACGCTGATCGGCGTACTCCTGCGCCCGGACCCGCTGCTGACGGCCCGCGCGCTCGCCCCGGCCGAGGACCAGACCCGCGCCGGGCGTTCGCTGCGCGCCGGGTTCGCGGCCGTCAAGGCCTCCCCCCGGGCCCGGCTCGCGCTGCTCACCATCGCGGTGTCACACACCACCATGGTCTCGATCATGGTGATGACCCCGGTCGACCTCGGGCACCACGGAGCCGGGCTCCAGCTCATCGGGCTCGTCATCAGCGGGCACATCGCCGGCATGTTCGGCTTCTCGCCGGTGATGGGCTGGCTCGCGGACCGGATCGGCCGGCTGTCCGTCATCGGGCTCGCCGCCGGGCTGCTGTCCATCGCCGCGCTGCTCGCCGGCACCGCCGACGGGAACCACACGCAGAGCGGCGTCGGCCTCTTCCTGCTCGGCCTGGGCTGGTCCGCCGGCATGGTGTCCGGCTCGGCGCTGCTGACCGACTCGGTGCCGCAGCCCGCGCGTGCCGCCGTACAGGGGCTGGGCGACCTCACCATGAACACGGCCGCCGGGGTCGGCGGCGCCGCCGCCGGGCTGGTCATGTCCCAGGCGGGCTACGGCTGGCTCAACGCGGCCGCCGCCGCGCTGCTGCTGCCGATGGCGGCGCTCGCCCTGTTCACTTCGCGCCGCCGTTCGGCGAAGGCCTCCCCTACCGATCAGTAGCTGATGTGGTAGGCCTTGCGGAGGGTCTCGTGGACAGTCCAGGTGGTCTTGTCGCCCTCCCGCAGGACGCAAGCGGAGCCGGGGCCGACCTCCAGGGTCTCGCCGCCCTCCACCTCGACGGTGGCGCGGCCGCTCACCACCACGAACAGCTCGTTCGCCTCGGTGTCGGTGACCACGCCCGGGGTGATCTGCCAGATCCCGCGGACCTGCGAGCCGTCCGGCGCCTCCCACAGCACCTTGCCCGTCACGACGGGGTTCCCGGAGACGATCTGCGCGGGGTCGAGCTCGTCCACTTCCAGCTCGGAGTCGGGGAAGTCGGGGACGGAGACGGCGAAGGAGGCGGGGGCGGGGGCGGGGGCATCACGGTGATCACTTGTGCTCATGCTCCGGGAGCCTAATCGGGGCGCCCGGCGCGCCGGGGTGACCAGAGCGTCCAGCGCGCGCCCGCCCCACCCGTCACCCTGTCGAGCGGCGCCGCGCGGCGAGCACCGGCTGGTGGAACCCGGTGTCCGCCGGGGCGTGCCACACCGTCCCGGTGAAACCGGCGGCCGCCGCGAAGGCGGCCGTCTCCTCCTCCGCCATCGCCCAATACGTGGTGCGCGCGACCCGGGTCGTCCAGGTGTCCCCGGTGGGCAGCAGCTGGAAGAACTCCAGGTCGTAGCGGGTCCCGTCGGGGTGCCAGTGCCACAGCTGGAAGGTGATGGTCCGCCCCTCGGGGCCCTCGTGCACGTGCGGGGCCTCGCTCAGCGGCCGCGCCGCGCGCAGTTCCCCGTACGGCCGGGTGGACAGGAGGAGCAGGCCGCCGGGGCGCAGCACCCGCAGCATCTCGGCCAGGGCGGCCCGTACGTCCGCGGCCGTCAGCAGGTGCGGCAGGGCGTTGTCGGCGCAGACCACCGCGTCGAAGGAGCCGTCGGGGAACGGCAGCGCCCGCATGTCGGCGGCGGCCACGGGCAGGACGAGTCCGCGCGCACCCGCCTCGCGGGCGGCGCGGGAGGCGGAGCCGGGGCTCAGGTCGGTGCCGGTGACCCGGTGCCCCAGGGCGGCCAGCCCCAGGGCCTGGGTGCCGATGCCGCAGGCAGTGTCGAGGACCCGGTGGGGTCCGGGGCCGAGGGCGGCGCCGATCAGGGCGTCCAGGGCGCGGCCCTGGCGGGCGGTGCTCGCGCGCCAGTCGGCGTACAGCAGGTCGTAGCGGTCGGCGAGTTCGTCGTAGAAGGCGCGCGGGTCCCGGGAGGCGGGTGCGTCCTGAGGGCTCATGCAGGCACGCTACCGGGGCGGGTTCGCGCCGGTGCGATGTCCGGGCGTTTGGGGTGCCGGATCGCGTGCCAGGGATGGGGACATGCCACAGCACACAGCATCTGAGCACACGGCGCCGTCCCCCCTCCCGGCCGCGGTCCCGGTCCTGTCGGAGGAGGTGCGTGAGGCGCTGGAGCGCCGGCAGCCCGTCGTGGCGCTGGAGTCCACGATCCTCGCCCACGGCCTGCCCCGCCCCCGCAACCTGGCGGTCGGTCTGGAACTGGAGGAGCTGGTCCGGGCGGAGGGAGCCGTCCCGGCGACGATCGCGGTCATCGACGGGGTGGCCCACGCCGGGCTGGACAAGGCCCGGCTGGAGCGGATCGCCGGCGGCCAGGGCGTGCGCAAGCTCGGCCACCGGGATCTGGCCCCCGCCCTCGCCACGGGGGCGACGGGCGCGACCACGGTCTCGGCCACGGCCTTCCTCGCCGCGCGGGCGGGACTGCGGGTCTTCGCCACCGGCGGGCTGGGCGGCGTCCACCGGGACTGGACGCGATCGCAGGACGAGTCGGCGGACCTCGCGCTGCTGGCCCGGACCCGGATCACCGTGGTGTGCGCGGGGGTGAAGTCGATCCTGGACGTGCCCGCGACGCTCCAGCGGCTGGAGACGCTGGGGGTGGCGGTCCTCGGCTACGGGACGGATCGTTTCCCCGGGTTCTACCTGGCCGATTCCGGCGAGCCGGTCGACTGGACGGTGCACCGCCCGGAGGAGGTCGCGGCCGTGATGGCCGCTCAGGACCTCCTCGGCGGCGCGGAGTCGGCGCTGCTCGTCGCCAACCCGGTCGCGCGGGAGCACCAGCTCGATCCGGAGCTCCACGACCGGGTCCTGGCCGAGGCGCTGTCGGAGTGCCGGGAGCGGGGCATCACGGGACAGGCGGTGACGCCGTTCCTGCTGGGGTTCCTGGTGCGCGCGACGGGCGGCGCCTCCCTGGAGGCCAACCTCGCGGCGGTACGGGGCAACGTGCGCCTCGGGGCCCGGATCGCGCGGGCCTGGGCGGCGCGGCCGTGACCGCGGCGCCGGCCGCTCCCGCCGGGCCGGGGGCGCTGCTCGTCGTGGGGGACGTGGTGACGGATGTCGTGGCGGTGCATGCGGAGCCATTGGCTCCGGGTACCGATACCCCGGCCCGGATCCGCACCCTGCCGGGCGGCGCCGGGGCCAACGCGGCCTGCTGGGCCGCCCATGCGGGCGCCGCGGAGGTACGCCTCCTCGCGCGGGTCGGCGCCGACTCGGCCGGGTGGCACGAGCGGGCGCTGCTCGACGCGGGGGTGCGGCCGAGACTGGTGGTCGATCCCGTCGAGCCGACCGGGACGGTGGTCGCGCTGGTCGGCGAGGACGCGGAGCGGACCTTCCTGACCGACAGCGGGGCCTCGCTGCGGCTCTCCGCCGCCGACTGGGAGCCCGGACTGCTGGACGGGGTCGCCCATCTCCACCTGTCGGGCTACCTGTTCTTCGCCGACGCGAGCCGGGAGCTGGCCCTGATCGCGCTACGGGCGGCCCGTGCCCGGAACGTACCGGTGAGCGTGGATCCGGCCTCGGCGGGGTTCCTGGCCGCGCTGGGTCCGGAGCGCTTCCTGGCCGCCGCGGCGGGGGCCGGCGTACTGCTGCCGAACGAGGACGAGGCACTGCTGCTCGCGGGGCCGCACGGGGCGGGTGGGACTGATGGGGCGACCGGGGCGGCCGCGGTCGCGCGGGCGGCGGCGGAGCTGAGCCGGCGGGTGCCGTTGGTGGTGGTCACCCGGGGCGGGGCCGGGGCGCTCATCGCCGAGGACGGCCGGGTGACGGCCGAGGTCGCCGCGGAGAGCGCCGAGGCGGTGGATTCCACGGGCGCCGGGGACGCCTTCACGGGCGCGTTCCTCGCGGCCCGGCTGGCCGGAGCGGGTTCGGCGTGGGCCGCGGGGGCCGGCTGCCGGGCGGCCGCGCTGGCGGTGACCCGGCTGGGCGGGCGGCCGTAGGGAGAACGGGGAAGACCGTACGGCCGCGCCTGTGGGTGTTACGACGTGTACTGCTGGTCCATCCAGTCGATCACGCCCGCGCTGTCCAGGTGGTAGCGGAAGACACGGCCCTGGTTCGGGTGGGCGATCAGCCAGTCGATGAGCTGCTGGAGCGTGATCGGCTTGCTCACCGGGCTGGCGATGATGGGAGTGACGGCCGTGATCTTGGCGTCCTCGGCGATGTTGAGGAAGGTTTCCTTGCCGGTGGTCTCGAAGGGGGCGGCGTCCTTGCCGGGAGCGGCGCAGCCCCAGTTGCCGTGCTTGACGATCAGGCTGTGGACCCCGCCCTCGGGGGTGTAGCGGTAGACGGCGACCTCGTCGGGCGAGATCGGCATCTTGTGGTCGCAAGTGGGACCGGGCGTCGGCGCCTTCTTCGTGCCGGCCGGGGTGACGGTCGAAGTGGCGGCCGGGGTGGGCTTCTTCGACGGGGCCGAGGAGGGCGACGGCGAGGCCGACGGCGAGGCGGTGCCCGTGGCCGCCGCGCTGGTGGCGGGGCTCGCGGGGGTTCCCGGCGCGCCGGCCTCCTCGTCGCCGTTGCAAGCCGTGAGGGCCAGGGTCCCGCACAGGGCCAGCGCGGCGAGCGCCGCCTGCGTGCGCACCCGTCTCGCGCCCCGAACCGCCGTGCCGTGTCCGCGCATCGCCTTCTCCCTCTGCCAAGGCGCCACCGGGGTGGCCGCCGTCGAAGCGTGCCGTCAACGTAGCGTGCGGTTCCGGCCGGAGCGATGGCCGGAACCGATCGTCACCGTGCCGGAATCCTCCTGTTGCGGTTCCCGGACCTCCGTGACGGGGCGGGGGTACGCGGACGTACGCGCGGCGGCCCCCGCGGAGTCAGCCGGTGCGTCCCGCGCGCAGGCCCGTCCAGGCCGGGTGGCGCGGATCGTCGGCGCGGACCAGGGCGTCGGCCCGGTCCGCCGGGGCGGTCTCGGCCTCGTAGCGCGCGAAGGCGGGGAGGGTCCAGCGGGCGGACTCCTCGGTGCGGCGGGCGAGCGCGCCCGGGGACAGGCCGATGTGGACGCTGAGGTCGAAGGGGAACCAGTGGCCCAGCAGCAGCGGGCCGTGCACGATGAGCACGCCGCCGGGCGGGAGTTCGGCGTAGGGGCTGCGGGTCGCCCGGTCGGTGGCAGGGTCCCAGAGGTCGGGCAGCACCCGGCCGGTGCCGCCGGGATCGGTCGGGCCGAAGACCTCCCGCCAGAGCGCCGCCGTGTCGTACCAGCCGTCGAGGTAGGAGTCCACGTCCTCACGGCCGAACTCGAAGCGCAGGGAGGCCGGGCGCAGGAAGCCCTCGGCCGCCACCACCAGGACCGAACGCCCGCGCAGGCGCAGCGCGTCGGCGAGCTCCGCCGCGAGGACGCCGGTGCGGGCGGCGGGCGCCCCGTCGATGCCCACGCGCTGCCATCGGTCCTCCGGACCGGTCTCGCTCCCGCTCCCGCTCTCGCCGCTGCCCTTCTCGTCGTCGTCGAGGTGACCGGCGAGCCGCTCGGCCATCCGCTGCCATGTGATCGCTTCCAGCTGCACCAGCCCATTGTCAGTGGTGGCCCCTAACGTTTTTCAGGAGGGATCACCGGCGCACAGGGGGCCGGTGGCCCGGCCTTGGGGAGGGGTCTGTCATGGCTCGGGAGACGACGTATCTGGAGCTGTCCCAGGAGGACGGCGGAGCCCACAAGTTCTACGAGGTCACCGTCGACGGCACCGCCGTCTCGGTGCGGTACGGACGCATCGGCGCGGACGGCCAGCTGCAGAACTCCTCCTTCCCGACCGCCGAGAAGGCGCGGGCGGCCGCCGCCAAGAAGGTCGGGGAGAAGGTCCGCAAGGGCTACGCCCCGGCGGTGCAAGGGGCTCGCGCGGCCCGGTCGGTGACGCGCCGCCAGGTGACCGCGACCCCGTCCACCGCACGCGCGACGGCCCCCGTGCTGTGGCGGCTGCGTACGGGCTCCTCCGCCTTCGGGATCCACGTGGACGAGGACCGCTGCTGGGTCGGCAACCAGGCCGGAGACGTCTACACGGTGAGCCACGACGGTGAGGTGCTGGCCCGGTACTCGCTGCCGGACGGGGTGAAGTGCCTGGTGGCGGACGATTTCTGGATCTACGCGGGCTGTGACGACGGCACGGTCTACGACCTGTCCTCGAAGGTGCCGTTCGGGGCGTACGACATCGCGGCCGACGTGGACATCTTCTGGCTCGACATCCGCGAGGGCGTGCTGAACGTGTCCGACCGCAACGGCGGGCTGACGGTCATCGACCACGAGGACGAGTTCCAGTGGTCGCGGCGCTCGGCCGGTACGAACGCGTGGATGGTGCGCGCGGACGAGCGGGCGGTCTACCACGGCCACGGCAAGGGGGTCACGGCCTACGCCCCGGACGGCGGGCGGGAGTTGTGGCACACGCAGACCGACGGGGCGGTGCTGTTCGGCTGGCAGGAGGACCACGCGGTGTACGCGGGGACCGGCCGCAACACCGTGCAGCGGCTGTCGAAGGCGACGGGCGCGCTGGAGGCCACGTACCGGTGCGACGCGGCGGTCTACTCGTGCGCGACCTCGCCGGACGGCCGGCACGTCTTCGCCGGCGACCTGGCGTCGTCCGTGTACTGCTTCGACGCCGACGGGCGGCGGCTGTGGAAGCTGGGCACCGGCAGCGGGGCCGCGCTGTCCATGCAGTATCTGGACGAGCGGCTGTACTTGGTGACCACGGACGGTTCGCTGGTGTGCGTGGACGCGAGCGAGGCTGCGATCGCGGCCGCCCGGGAGGGGTCGGTGCCGACACCCGTGGACGTGAAGTCTGCGGCCGCCCTGCCCGTCTTCACCCCGGCCGCCACCCCCGCCGCGGTGGCGACGGTGTCCGTGTCCTCGATGCCCGCGGGCGGTGTGGTCGTGGAGTGCGTGCAGCAGGGCCAGCGGATGCGCGTACAGGTGGTGTCGGGCGGGTTCGAGCCCTCCTGGAACGTGCAGTTCCCGCGCGGGATACGGGAGGCCGGCGCCCGGTACGTGGTGGACGGCCTGCACCCGGCGGCCGGGGGCTTCTACCGCGTGCGCGGGGAGATCCGCCGACTCGTCTGAGCGGTAACCGGAAGCTTCACGGGGGCGAGGTCGACGGGGGCAAGGTCGACGGGGGCGAGGTCGACGGGCCGGAGCTCACCGCGTCCGCGTGGGGCACGCGCAGGACATGGCCCCGGGCGGGGCCTCGGCGGGCAGCGCGAAGGGGTCGCCCTCGGCGAGGGCGGCGGTCACGCAGAGCACGACCGTCTCGGTTCCGAGGTTGCGGCCGAGGTGGACGTGGCGGCGGCCGGCGGGCTCGACGAAGCTGGTGCCGGTGTGATGCACCTCGACCGTGCCGTCGCGCAGGATCCGGGTCAGGGTGCCGGACTTGACCACCGCTATCAGCGGGACGCGGTGGTAGTGCCAGCCGGTGCAGCCTCCGGGCTCTATCTCGACCTCTCTCACCACGAGGTCGGAGGCCACCTCCGCTTTCGGACGCCGGCCCGCAACCCTCGGGCGCCCGGCCGTCGCCTGCCGTCCAGCCATGTTTCCCTCCTCCATGGACCGGACGCGGCCCACTCGACTCACGGTAGGAGGACACCATGAGGTCAGGGAAGACTCTGTGAAACCGCAAGTGCCCATACGTACAAGGTGATATACGGCCTGAACGGCGGTATCACTTCGACATGAGCCTGGTCGTTTTCGAGTCGACGAAGCAGATCCACTGCGCGGAGTGCAGGCAGGGCCCGCTGCGCCGCCTCGTCCGCGAGGCCGGTGTGCCCCGTTGCCTGGACTGCGCCGACCTCGGACACCTCGTCTACCTGCCGCGCGGCGACACGGCCCTCACCCGGCGGGCCCACGAGGCCAGTTCGCTGTCCGCCGTCGTCGTCCGCTTCCACCGGCGCCGCCGCCGCTACGAGCGCCTGGGGATCCTCGTCGAGGACGCGGCCCTGGCCCGCGCCGAGCGGGCCTGCCTCGCGGACGCCGAGGCGCGGGCCCGCCGCCGGGAGCGCGACCGGCTGCGCCGCGCGGCCGAGGACACCCAGTTCACGGCGGCCTTCGCCGCCGAGATCCTGCGGCTGTTCCCCGGGTGCCCCGCCGGCCGGGCCCAGGCCATCGCCGCGCACGCCTCGGTGCGCGGCAGCGGCCGGGTGGGCCGCAGCGCGGCCGGCCGGGCCCTGGACCCGCCGGCCGTGTACGCGGCGGTACGGGCGGCCGTGCGGCACCTCGACACCGAGTACGACTCCCTGCTGATGGGCGGCCTGCCCCGGTTCGCGGCCCGGGCCCGGCTGGCGCCCCGGATCGACGCGATCCTGGACGGCTGGCGGGCGGCTTCCCAGGCACCCGCGCAGGCTAGTTGAGCCGGAACCGGCGGTAGAGCAGCACTCCGCCGAGCAGCATGGCGCCGCCGCCGGACAGCAGGTAGCCGACGTTCTCGGCCCCGGTGTGGGCGAGCGCCGAGGGGTGGCTGCGCGGCGGGGCCGGCGGGGTGACCGGCCGCACGGCCGCGGGCGGCTGGACGGGCTTGCCGACGACCGGGGCCGGGCCGTTGACGGAGGTGTTGCCCACGGAGGAGTTGCCGACGCCGACGACGCTCACCGCGTTGCCGCTGATGTTGACCGGCACCTCGACCGGGAGCTGGAGCCCGTTGCCGGACAGCAGCCCCGGAGAATCCTTTCCGCGCCCATCGGCCACCGCACCCCGGCCGGGCCCGCCGTGCCCGCCGTCTCGGTCGTGGCCGCTCTGCCCGCCGTTCCCCGCACCGTTTCCGGCGCCGGGTTTCGAAGGGTGCGAGAGGTCGGACGGCCGCGGCCCGTGATGCCCCGGCTCGCCCGGCCTCCCACCGCCCTGGTCCGCGTTGACGCACCGGTTACCGGCCGCCGAGTTGAGCACGCCGACCACGCTCACGGTGTTCCCGCACACGTTCACCGGGGCGCTCACCGGCAGTTGCAGCAGATTCCCCGACAGCACCCCCGGCGAACGCACGGCCTGCCCGCCCGCCTCCGCGTCGGCGTAGGCGTAGGCGAAGCCGCCCACACCCGCGACCGCGAGTCCACCCCCCGCAACCACCGCAGCGATCAAGCCATTCCGACGACTGTGACGCATCAGTTTTCCTGCCTTCCGGAAGGGTCCACGGGCCTTGCACCCGTACCGGAAACAACGCCGTAACCCCATTCGGGTTATAGGGCCGGTATGCATTTCACTCCATCGTGTACTGGGTAATCCCTACTTCATGACTCGCCCGCTGCTCCTCCTCGACGTGGACGGCCCCCTCAATCCGTTCCGGTCCCGCCTCGCAGGTCTCCGCGGATACACCAGTCACCGGATGTGTCCGAGCATCTGGCTGTCCTACCGCGCACCGGAATCCCGCAGCACCAGGCGCGGTCTGCGGGTACGCCTGCACCCGGCCCACGGCGCCCGGCTGCTGGCCCTGCCCTACGAACTCGCCTGGGCCACGGCCTGGACGCACGAGGCCAACACGCTGATCTCCCCGCACATCGGACTACCCGCTGATCTTCCTGTCATCGAGTGGCCGGAACTCTTCACCCGCGACCCCGACGGCCTCTTCTGGAAGACCCGCCCGCTCGTGGAATGGGCGGCCGGCCGCCCCTTCGCCTGGGTCGACGACTTGATCACGCCCCGGGACCGCTCCTGGGTCGCCGCCCACCACCCGGCCCCTGCCCTGCTCCTGCGCATCCACCCCCGCCACGGGCTGCGCCCCCAGGACTTCGCCACCCTCGACCGCTGGGCGGCCGGGCTCAGTCCAGCAGGGCCGTGACCGGGTCCGGGGAGGGGCGGCGGCCCGTTGGCCACCAGTCGTCGTCGCCCAGGCGGTTCTCGTACGCGTACCAGAGGCCGTCCCGGCCGAGCCGGAGCTGGCGGTAGGAACCGGTGAGCCGGTTGCGGTCGGGGCGGAAAGAGCCCTGGGCGGCGGCGAGGAGCGCAGGGCGGGCCCGGTCGAAGGGGCCGGCGGGCGGGTCCCACGGCTCTTCGAGGGCGAGCAGGGCGGGCAGACCGCCCTGCCTCCAGGCGGCCGCGCCCCGCGCCAGGTCGGTCGTGCTGCGCCCCGTGGCGCGGGCCAGCTCCCGGTAGAGGGCGCGGGCGGCGCCGGTGAGCCCGGCCGTGGGGTGGGCCGAGGCCAGCCGGACGGCGTCCTGCCAGCGGCTCAGCCCGGCCATCGGATCCTCGGCGGTGCGCAGCAGAGCCAGGGCGCGGGCGGCCGCGTCCCCGGCGAGCTGGTCCAGGGCGAGCGGGTCCGGTGCCGCCGGGTCGGCCGGATACGCGGGCGGCAGCCCGACGGCGGAGGGCGCCGCCAGGGGAGCGGGCAGCGGCGGCAGGACGGTACGGGCGAGCGCGCCACGGGCCGGTACGCCGGGGAAGTCCGGTGTCCCGTCGGGCTGTTCGCGCGCGGCGTGGGCGGCATTGCGGCGGGTGAGCTCCTCCAGCAGCTCCCGCTCGCCGCGGCCGCGCAGCAGGAGCAGGACGAAGGGGTCGGAGTCCAGGAGCCGGGCCGCGCGGTAGCACAGGGCGGCGGCGTGCTTGCAGGGCGGGCGGGCGACGTCGGGGCAGGAGCAGCGCGGCACGAGCTCTCCCGCACCGGGCAGCACCGACTCGGCGAGGGACTCCGGAACCTCCCGCTCCAGCAGCGCGGCGAGCGCCGTCGGATCGGCCACCACCGATTCCAGCAGCTCGCTCCACTCGGTGTCCGAGAAGGCGGGCAGGGACAGCTCGGTGCGGTAGGGCCGCGGCCGGCTGCCCCGTACGTAGGCCACGATCCGGCCAGGGGTGATGGTGACGGCGTCGACGTGGCCCTCGGCGGCATACGTCCGCCCCCGGGTCAGACGGGCTCCGTCGCGGGCCACCGTCTCCAGGGCGGACACCCAGGCCCGGCCCCACCAGCTGACGGCTTCCACCCCCGGCGGCACGGTCTCGAAGGTGCGGCGGCGGTCGTCGCGCGCGGTGATCATACGGGCCTGCGCAGGGAGACGAGATCGGCCAGCTCGCGGTCGGTGAGCTCGGTCAGCGCCGTCTCGCCGGAGCCGAGCACGGCATCGGCCAGCGCCCGCTTCGCCTCCAGCATTTCGGCGATCCGGTCCTCGACGGTGCCTTCGGCGATGATGCGGTGGACCTGGACGGGCTGGGTCTGGCCGATCCGGTAGGCGCGGTCGGTGGCCTGTTCCTCGACGGCCGGGTTCCACCAGCGGTCGTAGTGGATGACGTGGCCGGCGCGGGTGAGGTTGAGGCCGGTGCCGGCGGCCTTGAGGGAGAGCAGGAACACGGGGACCTCGCCCGCCTGGAAGCGGTCCACGAGCTCCTCGCGGCGCGGAACGGGCGTGCCCCCGTGCAGCAGTTGGTGGGAGATCCCGCGCGCCGTCAGGTGGCGCTCCAGGAGCCGGGCCATCGTCACGTACTGCGTGAAGACCAGCACCGAGCCGCCCTCGGCCAGGATCGTGTCGAGCAGCTCGTCGAGGAGGGCCAGCTTCCCGGAGCGGTGCGCGATCCGCGGCTCTTCTTCCTTCAGATACTGCGCCGGGTGGTTGCAGATCTGCTTGAGCGAGGCCAGCAGCTTCATGATCATGCCGCGCCGCTCGATGCCCTCGCTCGCGCCGATCACGGCCATCGCCTCGTCGACCGCCGCCTGGTAGAGGGAGGCCTGTTCGCGGGTGAGGGACACGGGGTGGTCGGTCTCCGTCTTCGGCGGCAGCTCGGGCGCGATACCGGGATCGGACTTCTTGCGCCGCAGCAGGAAGGGCCGCACCAGCGCGGCCAGTCGGGCGACCGCCGCCTCGTTGCCCCCGTCCTCCTCCGTCTGGTGCTCCACGGGCCGGGCGTGCCGGGCCCGGAACGCGGTGAGCGGGCCGAGCAGTCCGGGCGTGGTCCAGTCGAGGAGCGCCCACAGCTCGGAGAGGTTGTTCTCCACCGGGGTGCCGGTCAGTGCCACCCGGGCGGGCGCCGGGATCGTGCGCAGCGCCTTCGCGGTCGCCGAGTGCGGGTTCTTGACGTGCTGGGCCTCGTCCGCGACGACCATGCCCCAGGGCTGCTCCGCCAGCCGGGCCGCTCCCGCCCGCATGGTTCCGTAGGTGGTGAGGACGAATCCCCCGGCGGGCTGGTCGGCCAGCCCTTCGAGGCTGCGGCCGGCGCCGTGGAAGCGGCGCACCGGCGTGCCGGGGGCGAACCTCTCGATCTCCCGCTGCCAGTTGCCCAGCAGCGAGGCCGGGCAGACCACCAGCGTCGGCTCGGGACGGTCGCGGTGCAGGTGAAGCGCGATCAGGGTGACGGTCTTGCCCAGGCCCATGTCGTCGGCGAGGCAGCCGCCGAGTCCGAGCGAGGTCATCAGGTCCAGCCAGGCGAGCCCGCGGGCCTGGTAGTCGCGCAGGGTGGCCTTGAGCCCGGCCGGCTGGGGCAACGGCGCCAGCTCCCCGGTCAGCCGGTCCCGCAGGGCGGCCAGCGCCCCCACGGGCACCGCGGCCACCGGCTCCCCCTCGACCTCGGCCGTCCCCGTCAGTACGGCGGCCAGCGCGTCCACCGGGTCGAGCAGACCGAGCTCCCGCTTGCGCGCCTTGCGCACCAGCTCCGGATCGACCCGCACCCACTGGTCGCGCAGCCGCACCACGGGCCGGTGGGCCTGCGCGAGCGCGTCCATCTCCCCCGGGGTGAGCCGGTCCCCGCCGAGCGCCAGCTCCCAGGAGAAGGCGAAGAGGTGCTCGGCGTCGAAGAAGGCGGTGCCGTCGGTGGCGGAACCGGGCGCGGTGGACCGTACGACCGCGGTCGCGGACAGCGTACGAGCCAGCTCGCGCGGCCAGTGGACCAGGACTCCGGCCTCCCCCAGCCTCGTGGCGGCCCGGCCCAGCAGGTCTTCGAGCTCGGGGTCCGACAGGGCCAGGACATCGGGGACCGGCTGGTCCAGCAGCCGCAGCAGCGGCGGCCAGACCCGGGCCGCCCGGCGCAGCGCGAGGACGGCGTCGATCCGGGCGCGGGGTCCGAAGCCGGCCGCGGCGGCACCCGCCCAGAGCATCGCGGCGTCCGTGATCAGGGTCGGGTCGGCGAGGCTGTGCACCTGGACGACGGCGGCACCGGCGCGGCGCACGTCCTCCCCCGGTTCCGTACCGGTCTCGGCCTCGTCGAAGAGGCGGAAGGAGGACAGGTCGAGGCGGAGCGAGATCCCGACTCCGGTGTCCGCGCCCGAGGCGACCTGCGCGGCCCAGTCCCGTATCCCCGGGACCTGCTGCGGCTCGCGGGCGGCGAACGGCCGGCCCGCGGCGAAGGGCGCCGCCGGAGTCCGGGGCAGGCTGTCGGCGACGGCGTCGAGGAACGCCCTGACCAGCGCCTCCGGTTCGGGCAGGTGGAGCGGGCGGCGTCCGGCGAGCGGGGTGGCGTACCCCTCGTGGGGCAGGGCGGCGGCGACCGCGCGCAGGTGCCCGATGTCCTCGGCGTCCAGGGGCCCGGCCCGCCAGGCGTCGACACCCTCAGGGGTCACCCCCGGGAGCAGCCGGCCCCGCGCGACGAGGGACAGCGCCTGGACGGCGGCGGTCCCCCAGGCGCGGGTCGCGGGATGCGTGGCGGGTCTGCGGACCGCGCGGACGAGCACGGGCAGTGCCGCGGTGACCGTCAGGGTGACGGCGGGCACCGTGCGGGTACGGATGCCGCCCTCGCCATGGGGGCGGACCACCTGGAGCGTGGCCGGCGTGCCTTCGGTGGGCAGGGGGTCCCCGTCGGGGGCCCAGAACGCGATGCGGCTCTCGCGGGGCACGGCGGCGGGGAGGAACACGGCGGCGTGCCGCGGCAGGGCGGACCCGGGCGCGGGCGGCTGCGCCGGTGCGTGCCGCGTCGTCGGCGTGGCCATCGTGTCCCCCCTCTCGCGCTCTGCGCGGTCTCCGTCGTCACCTTCGCGGTCAGACGGATCCCGTCTGCCGTCGAGTCTAGGCGGGAGCACTGACAATGCCGCTGAGCTGCGCGTTCCCCGGAGATCCGGCGATCCGGAGAACCAGGAACCCACCGGCCCGGCGGCACGGGTGCCGGGCAGCCCCGCACCCCGACGTCCCCCTGGTGCGGCGCTACGGCACCTCGCAGCCCGGCGGCTGGCGGCCCGGTGGCCCGCACCCCCGTGGCCCGGCGGTACGGCACCTCGCAGCCCGGTGGCCGGCGGTACGGCGGTACGGCGGCCGGGCAGCCTCGGAGCCCGGCGGCAGGGCAGCACGGCGGTACGGTGCTGCCGCGGCCCGGCACTCGGCGGCTCGGCGTTCACCGGGCCCAGCGGCCCCGCTCGTGGGCGTAGCCGTAGACCGGACGGTCCGAGGAGACGGCGGAGATGCGCCAGGGCCGGCCGCCCTCGTCCAGGCGGAGGGTGCCGGAGCCGGTGGGGCCGCTCCAGCGGAGATCCAGGGACCAGTCGCAGTCGCATCCGGTGCTGCTCGCCACCACCCGCAGGACGGCCGGTTCGGTGGCCGAGACACGGAGCGGGAAGGCGGGTGCCGCGATCTCCTCCCCCTCGTTGTTGCCGGCCACCGGCCGGGCGAGTGGGCGCGGCGCGTCCAGGTTGACCGCGAAACCGGCCGGGGTGAGCCCTCCGCCGCAGCCCTGCGACATCTCGTAGACGTTCCACGGCAGCGGGGACCGCCGCCCGGCCACCCGTACCTCCAAGTCCTCCAGGACCACCGCGTCCGGACCCGTGCCCAGCAGGGTGACCTCCACGATCTGCGTCCCCGCGTGGACGGCCCCGCGCCCCGCCGCCCACGCGGGTGCGTCCGCCTCCACCGGCGGCGGGGGCACCGCCGAGGGCGCCGGCTCGGCGAGGTACGCGTGGTCGCAGGCCGCCGCCCACACGTGCGACCGTACGGCCGCGCGCAGGGGCGGGGAGGCCGGTGAGGGGCCGCCCGTCGCCGCGGGTCCGGTCGGCGATCCCGTCGCGCCCGTCGAAGCGCCCGTGGGAGCACCCGTAGAGGCGCCCGCCGCCGGGCCCGTCGGCGTCGCCGCGGGCCGGGTGCCTCCCGGCGCGGTCGCCGACGGAGACGGCCCTGCCGTACCCGTGGCCGCCACCGGCGCCGTCGGTCCGGCCTGGGGTGCTGCCCGGTGGTCCTGACCCGTCTGCGCAAGCCATCCGACGCCCACCGCGAGGGCCACGACCGCGGCCGCCACCGCCCCGGCCAGCAGCAGCCGGCGCCCGGACCGGCGCGGCAGCGGCGCCCCCGGAACATCGGGATCCGGGGCCGCCGCCTCCGGCTCGGTTTCCGGGGCCGCCCGGCCGCCCCCCTCGCCCACGGGCGACGCCTCCACCACCGAGACCGCCCGCCGCCGCGCGTCCGCCAGCAGCCAGGCCCGGTGCAGTTCCACCGCCTCCGCCGGCGTCGCCCCGCAGGCCCGCGCGAAGCGGTCGACCACCACGAACTCCGCGGGCAGCGCCTCACCGCTGCAGTACCGGTGCAGGGTCGACGTGCTCGTGTGGAGCCCTCGCGCGAGCGCCCCGTAGCTCCGCCCGCTCCGCTCCTTCAGTTCCCTCATCGACCGCGCGAACGCCTGCGCCTCGGCCGATCTCCCCGTCCCGGAGTTCCGTTCCATGCCAAGGATGTTCCCGCAGCTGACGGTGCGTACGGCCGTTCCACCGTCCCGAATTCGTCCCGAACCGTCGGTGTGGGCCGGAGCCGGGGTACAGCCTTCTCCAGAGACACCGCCGCACCATCACGGACCACACGGGGAGAAGCGACCATGTTCCGACGCACCGCCCGATCCACCCGATCCGCCACGACCGCCCGGACCACCGCCGTCCTCGCGGCCACCGCGGCCGCCGCCACCGCCCTCGTCCTCGCCGCCTCCACCACCTCCACGGCCGCCGTCACCGCACCCGGTTTCCTGTCCGGTACCGACCTGCCCCCGCACCCCACCTCCGCCTGGTACGCCGGGAAGGTCACCAAGGGGCTGCCCGAGTTCCCGCCGTTCTGCGCGGACGGCGTGCTCCCCGCCACCGGGAGCTGGTACCGCGACTTCGGCACCGAGTTCGACACGAACGCGGTACAGGTGTCCGTACGCACGTCCTCCAGCACCGCGGCCATCAACCTCAAGGCGGCCCTGGAGCGCAAGGTGGCGGCCTGCGCCGCCGACTGGCTGCGCAAGACCCCGGGCGGTACGGCCTCCTGGCAGGACTACGGGAAGCTCAGCGTCGAGGAGGGCGCGCACGTCTACGGGGTGCACACCTCCATGCCGGAATCCGAGCCCGGCGTCCACCTCTTCGGCATCGGGCGCGACGGCTCCACGGTGACGTTCGTGAGGTGGGGGCAGATGGGGTACCTGCACGAGGCGCCCGTCCCGGCCTTCAAGAAGACGACCGTCAGGGCCGTGAACAAGCTCAACCCCTGACGCGCGACGCGCCACGAGACCCCGGTGGGACCATGGAAGGGACAGGGGAGCCGGGGCGGGCGACGACGTCGAGGCGGCGATGGCCATGCGCAGCGGAAACGAGCCGGTGACCGCCCGCAGCGCGCTGCGGCTGCGCTTCTGGCTGAGCCTGTGGGGCCTGATCTGGTCCGGTGCCGGGGCGGCGGCGTTCTCGCTCGCCGCCCGGCCCGGGTGGGCGGCGGCCTGCGCCGCCGTCGCCGTGCTCACGGCCGTGGACCTGGCCGTGGTGCTCCGCCACATCCACCAGGGCCCGCACTACCAGCCGGGCCGCGACGTCCCCCCGTACGAGCCCCCGGGCCACTAGGGCTGTCGTCAAACTCCCGTCGTCGCCCGAAGGGCGGCCTCGCGGATCTTGCCCGGCCTGGGGCCCGGCCGGGCTACTTCTCGAAGCGGGCCGCCGCCAGGTAGTCCGGCTGGGGGTCCAGGGCGGCCGCGAGGCGGAAGTGCTTGCGGGCCCGGTCCGGCCGGCCGGCGCGCTCGTAGGTGCGGGCCAGCGCGAAGTGGGCGAACGCGTTGTCCGGCTCCCGCTCCAGCACGATCTCGAACTCCAGCTCCGCCGGCCGCAACTGGGCGGCGGCGAAGAAGGCCCGGGCGCGCAGCAGCCGGGCCGCCGTGTTCTCCGGGTGGGCGGCTATGACCGAGTCGAGCAGCTTCACCGCACCGCGCGGGTCGCGCGCGGCGAGGAGCTGCTCAGCGGCCCGGTAGTCGATCACGTGCGTCTCGGGCGAGGCGGACCGAGGGGGCGGCGGGAGCTGCGGCGTGGTATCGGACACGGTCTGTTCCTTCCCTCTACAGGCGCGTTCAACGCCCCGCGCACCGCCCGCTATTCCGTCAGCCGAGTCGCTCCTTGAGCTGGCCGTACAGCTCGGTGACGGCGGCGTCGGCGGCCGGCGAGACGGGGAAGAGGTTGAGGAAGGTGTGGATCAGTCCGTCGTAGGTACGGGCGAAGACGTCCACGCCGGCGTCGGTGAGGGCTTCGGCGTAGGCGTTGCCCTCGTCGCGCAGGGGGTCGTACTGGGCGGTGCCGATGACCGCGGGGGCGAGGTCGGTGAACCTCTCGGCGCGCAGCGGGGAGACCCGGAAGGAGCCGCGGACGGCGGGGTCGTCGCCCGCGTAGAGGTGTTGGAGGTCCAGGACGTCCTGGGCGCTGAGGACGTAGCCGGTGGCGTTCTCGGTGCGTGAGGAGTGGTCGCCGACGAAGTCGGTGGCGGGGTAGACCAGGAGTTGCGCGGCGAGCGGTCGGCCTTCGTCGCGGAAGGTGAGGGCGACGACGGCGGCCAGGTTGCCTCCGGCACTGTCACCGGCCACGGCGAGGCGGTCGCGTCGGCCGCCGTAGTCGTCGATGTGGTCGACGACGTGGTGGGCGACGGCGAGACAGTCGTCGTAGGCGGCGGGGAAGGGGTGCTCGGGAGCCAGACGGTAGTCGACGGCCACGACCACGGCGTGCACGTCGCGGCACATCCGCCGGGTGACGTCGTCATGGGTGTCGAGGTCGCCGGTGAGCCAGCCGCCGCCGTGGAAGAAGACCACCGTGGGAACGGGTCCGCCCCTGTCGGGCCGGTAGACGCGGACGGGGATCCGCCCGGCGGGTCCGGGGACGGCGGTGTCCTGCACCGAGCCGACCTCGATCGGCTCCGGCGGCGCGAGGCCTGCGCCCATCCGGCGGTTCAGCTCGCGCAGCACCTCGGGATCGGTGTCGCTGACCCGGGGGGCCGGGTGAGCGTTGACCTGCTCGAGCACGGCGGCGATGGACGGGTCGACGGGCATGCGCGGCACCCTTCTTCGGCGGGACGTGCCCAAAGCGCTCGAGGGAGCGGCGGTTCGGCTCCGTGTCTCGCATCGTGCGGTCACACCGCGGATGCCGCCACCGGAGTCCGGCCGACGAGCAGCGGCCACCCTGCCCTCGCGGGCGGGCGGGAAACGGAACCTGCCCGGCACCTCCCCCGCGTGCCGAGCCCCGCGCAGGACCTGAGGCGGCCCAGGGACATGCGCTCGGTCACCCGTCACCCGTCACCCGTCACCCGTCACGATCAGCCTCACGCAAGCACCCGTCAGGCCCCGCCGCCCGCCGCCCGCGCCGTGAGTTCCTCCCACACCTTGCGCACCTGCGGCTCCAGCGCCTCCAGCGGCCCGTCGTTGTCGATCACGAGCGTGGCCACGGCCAGCCGCTGTTCCCGTGTGGCCTGCGCCGCCATCCGGGCCCGGGCCTCCGACTCCTCCATGCCCCGCAGCCCCGTGAGCCGGGCGAGCTGGGTGGCCGGCGCCGCGTCCACGACGACGACCAGGTCGTACAGCGGAGCGAGCCCGTTCTCCGCGAGCAGCGGTACGTCGTGCACCACGATCGCGTCGGGCCCCGCGGCCGCTTCCAGTTCCGCGGACCGGGCCCCGACCAGCGGGTGCACGATCGCGTTGAGGATCCGCAGCTTCGCCGGGTCGGCGAACACGATCGACCCCAGCTTCGGCCGGTCCAGCCCGCCCTGCGGATTCAGTACCGACTCCCCGAAGGCCTCCACCACCGCCGCGAGCCCGGGCGTACCCGGCTCCACGACCTCCCGCGCGATCCGGTCGGCGTCCACGACGACCGCTCCGTACCCCGCCAGCAGCCGCGAGACCTCGCTCTTGCCGGCGCCGATTCCGCCTGTCAGGCCAACTTTCAACATGCTCGGCAGACTAGCCCCCGCGTCCTGGGCCCCGTACAGACCCCCGGCCTGAGGCGGTTCCTCGGCTCCTCGGCTCCTCGGCCTCAGCCCCTCGGCTCCCAGCCCCTCAGCCTTCGCCCTCGCGCTCCGCCAGGAACCGCTCGAATTCGAGGCCGATCTCGTCCGCCGACGGAATCTCCGCGGGCTCCGCGATCATGTTGCCCCGGGTC
Organism: Streptomyces sp. GL_148; assembly: GCF_057834205.1. Classification (NCBI taxonomy): domain Bacteria; kingdom Bacillati; phylum Actinomycetota; class Actinomycetes; order Kitasatosporales; family Streptomycetaceae; genus Streptomyces; species Streptomyces sp. GL_148. Next base: position 2,070,380 of record NZ_CM174396.1, read on the forward strand.
TCGGCCCCAGCCGCCGCGTCGTACTGGTGCTCCAGCCCCTGCACCAGGCTGACCAGCTCCTCGTCGCCCTCCCGGATCTGCCGGTCGATCTCCGTCTGCGTGCGGTGCGCCTCGGTGCGCAGCGCGTGCGCGACCGACGGCAGGACCAGCCCCGTCGCGGCGGTGATCGCCTCCAGGGCGGTCAGCGCGGCGTCGGGATACGGGGAGCGCGCCACGTAGTGCGGTACGTGGGCGGCGACGCCCAGCACGTCGTGCCCGGCCTGGCCGAGGCGGAACTCGACCAGTGACTCGGCGCTGCCGGGTACCTGGGCCTCGTCGAAGGGGCTGCGGTGTCCCGGCATGAGGTCGGTCCGGTTGCCGTGCGGGGTGATCCCGACGGGCCGGGTGTGCGGGACGCCCATGGGGATGCCGTGGAAGTTGACGGAGAGCCGCACGCCCAGGCGCTCGACGATCTGCCGGACGGCGACGCAGAAGCGCTCCCACTCCACGTCCGGCTCGGGGCCGGACAGCAGCAGGAACGGCGCGCCCGTGGCGTCCTGGACGAGGCGCACCTCGAGCAGGGGCTCCTCGAACTCCGTCCAGTGGTCGCGCTGGAAGGTCAGCAGCGGACGGCGCGCCCGGTAGTCCACCAGGCGGTCCGCGTCGAACCGGGCCACGACCTGGTGGGGCAGCGTGTCGAGCAGCCGCTCGACGATCTGCTCGCCGGTTTCACCCGCGTCTATGTACCCCTCGAAGTGGTAGAGCATGACCAGCCCGGCCGAGTCCTGGGCAAGCGCCAGGTCGGCCACCGCCAGGCCCTTGGCGTCCCATTCGTACAACCCCTGTGGATCAAGCACCGCCACCACTCCTCCTCCGCCGCGTTCTCTGGCAAGAACGTCCAAGGACTCGTGACCATTCCCCAGTTGACGGTTTTCACGAGGCGGTGTTCACAGGAAACGGCGGCACGGCGGCACGGCCGCACAACGCGGTAAGGCCCGCCCCCCTGAGGGGACGGGCCTTACCGGTGAAGATCAGCTCAGCTCACGCTGTGCTGCTGCGATCAGCTCTGGCCGCCGGCCAGCTTCTCGCGGAGCGCGGCCAGGGCCTCGTCCGACGCCAGGGCGCCAGAGGTCTCGTCCGCACCCTCGGAGGAGTACGAACCGCCCGAGATGCCCGCACCGGCGCTGCTGCTGCTGCCCGCGGCCGGAGCGGCCGCACCCTCGGCAGCGGCGGCCTCGTCGGCCTCGCGGCTCTTGATGACCTGAGCCTGGTGCTGCTCGAAGCGCGTCTGCGCCTCGGCGTACTGGCCCTCCCAGGCTTCGCGCTGCTTGTCGAAGCCCTCGAGCCAGTCGTTGGTCTCGGGGTCGAAGCCCTCGGGGTAGATGTAGTTGCCCGCGTCGTCGTACGAGGCAGCCATACCGTAGAGGGTCGGGTCGAACTCGACCGAGGCCGGGTCGGCACCGAAGGACTCGTTGGCCTGCTTCAGGGACAGCGAGATCCGGCGACGCTCGAGGTCGATGTCGATGACCTTGACGAAGATCTCGTCGTTGACCTGGACGACCTGCTCCGGGATCTCCACGTGGCGCTCGGCCAGCTCGGAGATGTGGACCAGACCCTCGATGCCCTCGTCCACACGGACGAACGCACCGAACGGAACCAGCTTGGTGACCTTACCCGGGACGACCTGACCGATCTGGTGCGTCCGGGCGAACTGCTGCCACGGGTCTTCCTGCGTCGCCTTCAGCGACAGGGAGACACGCTCGCGGTCCATGTCGACGTCGAGGACCTCGACGGTGACTTCCTGGCCGACCTCGACAACCTCGGACGGGTGGTCGATGTGCTTCCAGGACAGCTCGGAGACGTGGACGAGACCGTCGACGCCACCCAGGTCCACGAAGGCACCGAAGTTGACGATCGAGGAAACGACGCCGGAGCGGACCTGACCCTTCTGCAGGGTGGTGAGGAACGTCTGGCGAACCTCGGACTGGGTCTGCTCGAGCCAGGCACGGCGGGACAGGACCACGTTGTTGCGGTTCTTGTCCAGCTCGATGATCTTCGCCTCGAGCTCCTTGCCCACGTAGGGCTGGAGGTCGCGGACGCGACGCATCTCGACGAGGGAGGCCGGCAGGAAGCCACGGAGGCCGATGTCGAGGATGAGTCCACCCTTGACGACCTCGATGACGGTACCGGTGACGATGCCGTCTTCTTCCTTGATCTTCTCGATCGTGCCCCAGGCGCGCTCGTACTGCGCACGCTTCTTGGACAGGATCAGACGGCCTTCCTTGTCCTCCTTCTGGAGAACAAGGGCCTCGATCTCGTCGCCGACCTTGACGACGTCGTTCGGGTCGACATCGTGCTTGATCGAGAGCTCGCGGCTCGGGATGACGCCCTCGGTCTTGTAACCGATGTCGAGGAGGACCTCGTCACGGTCGACCTTCACGATGACGCCGTCGACGATGTCGCCGTCGTTGAAGTACTTGATCGTCTCGTCGATCGCGGCGAGGAACGCTGCCTCGTCACCGATGTCGTTGACCGCAACCTGCGGGGTGGTGGCGGTGGTCTCGGTGCTGCTCGTCATGTGGGTAAGGGCTCCGGTTACGGACAGAAAGTCGTAGGTACTGCTACGCCGGGAGCCCTTATCGGCATCTGCCGAAGAAGCCGGACAGCCAAGGAAGCCCCAGTTCCGCGAAGTGCGGGGTGGGGGCCTCGAAAACCGAGGGGTCATCAACAGATACAAGCGCAGCCTGCTAGGTCTGAGGAGCACAGGCTCGCAGCGCAACTTGTAGCATACGGGGGCAGCCGGACAGGGTCAATGCGCGAAGGCGCACACCCCGGGCGGATCACCGCACAACCGGCACAATTAGTGGGCAGGCAGGCGCCAATGGCCCTTCCCGCCCGCTTTCCGCAGACATTCGCAGACTACGACGACGGGCCCCATGAACCAAGAGGACTACGCCCCCGAAGAGGCGTACGAAGCCGGATCGGCCGCCGAAGACGATTCCGAGGCCACGCGGCGTGACGCGGGGGAAGCGGAGAGCAGCCGGGCGAGCCGGGGCTGGTGGGACCGCAACGCCGACGAGTACCAGAGCGAGCACGGCGCCTTCCTCGGCGACGACCGCTTCGTCTGGGGACCCGAGGGCCTGGACGAGGCGGAGGCGGCCCTCCTCGGGCCCGTCGCCGCCCTCAAGGGCAAGGACGTCCTGGAGATCGGCGCCGGCGCCGCCCAGTGCTCGCGCTGGCTGGCCGCCCGGGGCGCCCGCCCCGTCGCCCTGGACCTCTCCCACCGCCAGCTCCAGCACGCCCTGCGGATCGGCGATGACGTCCCGCTGGTCGAGGCCGACGCCGGGCGCCTCCCTTTCCGCGACGGCTCCTTCGACCTCGCCTGCTCCGCCTACGGCGCCGTCCCCTTCGTCGCCGACCCCGTGAACGTCATGCGCGAGGTCCGCCGAGTCCTGCGCCCCGGCGGCCGCTGGGTCTTCTCCGTCACCCACCCGATCCGCTGGGCCTTCCCCGACGAACCCGGTCCCGAGGGGCTCTCCGTCGCCGCCTCCTACTTCGACCGCACCCCTTACGTGGAGCAGGACGAGGAGGGCCGCGCCGTGTACGTGGAGCACCACCGCACCCTCGGCGACCGGGTACGGGACGTGGTCGCGGGCGGCTTCCGCCTCGTCGACCTGGTCGAGCCGGAGTGGCCCGCCTGGAACAGCCAGGAGTGGGGCGGCTGGTCCCCGCTGCGCGGCAACCTCATCCCCGGTACGGCGATCTTCGTGTGCGAGCGGGACTGAGCCGGTGACGGGACAGCGCGTGATCCGTACGGCCGAGCTCGACGCCCTTCCCGTACGGGAAGCCCTGCCCGCGCTCGTCTCGGCGCTGGACGCCCACGGCGCCGCCGTGCTGTGCGCCCCGCCCGGCACCGGCAAGACCACGCTGGTGCCTCTGGTGCTGGCGGGGCTGGTGGGGGGTGGGCCGCGCCGCCGGGTCGTGGTCGCCGAACCCCGCCGGATCGCCGCCCGCGCGGCGGCCCGGCGAATGGCCTGGCTGCTCGGCGAGCAGGTCGGCGCGTCCGTGGGCTTCACGGTGCGCGGGGAGCGGGTGGTGGGGCCGTCCACCGTGGTCGAGGTGGTCACCACCGGGGTGCTGCTCCAGCGGCTCCAGCGCGACCAGGAGCTGTCCGGGACCGATCTGGTGATCCTGGACGAGTGCCACGAGCGGCACCTCGACGCCGACACGGTCGCCGCCTTCCTCCTGGACGTACGGGAGACCCTGCGCCCGGAGCTACGGCTCCTCGCGGCCTCGGCGACCACCGACGCCGACGGCTGGGCACGGCTCCTCGGCGGCGCCCCGGTCGTGGAGGCGGCCGGCGTCTCCTACCCGGTGGAGACGGTGTGGGCCCCGCCGGCCCGCCCGGTACGGCCGCCGCACGGGATGCGGGTGGACCCGGCGCAGCTCACGCACGTGGCCTCGGTGGTGCGGCGGGCGCTGGCGGAACGTTCCGGCGACATCCTCTGCTTCCTGCCCGGCGTCGGCGAGATCGCCCGGGTCGCCGGGCAGCTCGGCGCGGCCGACGCGGAGGTCCTCCAGATACACGGCCGGGCCCCGGCCTCCGTCCAGGACGCGGCGCTGTCCCCCGCGCCGCACCGCCGGGTCATCCTCTCCACCGCCGTCGCGGAATCCAGCCTGACCGTGCCCGGCGTACGGATCGTCGTGGACTCGGGGCTGGCCCGCGAACCCCGGGTCGACCACGCCCGGGGCCTGGGGGCGCTGGCCACCGTACGGGCGTCCCGTGCGGCCGGCCGTCAGCGCGCGGGCCGGGCCGGGCGCGAGGCCCCGGGCACGGTGTACCGCTGCTGGGCCGAAGCGGAGGACGGGCGGCTGCCCGCCTACCCCTCCCCCGAGATCCGGATCGCGGACCTCGCGCAGTTCGCCCTCCAGGCCGCCTGCTGGGGCGACCCGGACGCGACCGGCCTGGCCCTGCTCGATCCGCCGCCGGCCGGAGCGATGGCCGCGGCCCGGGAGGTGCTGCTCGCGGTGGGCGCGGTGTCCCCGGCGGGGCGGCCGACCCCGCGGGGGCTTCGGATGGCCCGGCTGGGCCTGCACCCGCGCCTCGCCCGGGCGCTGCTCGACGGCTCCGCCGCGCTGGGGCCCCGGCGGGCGGCGGAACTGGTGGCCCTGCTGAGCGAAGAGCCGCCGCGGGAGTACGGGGACGACCTGGCCGCGGCCTGGCGGCGGGCCCTGGCGGGCGGCGACCCGTACGCATCGCGCTGGCGCGCGGAGGCCAGGCGCCTGGAGCGCGCCGCGACGGAAGGCGGCCCTGCGGGGCATTCCCCCACCCCGCCCCTTCCCGATTCCTGGGGCTCCGCCCCAGACCCCGCGCCTCAAACGCCGGCGAGGCTGGAAGATCCAGCCCGCCCGGCGTTTGAGGGCACGGGCGCGCAGCGCACGTATGGGGCCCGGGGCCGAGCCCCGGTTTCGGGAAGGGGCGGGGTGGGGGAAGGCCCCGCAGGGCCCGTCCCCCACGACGCCGCCGCCGGACTGGTCTCCGCGCTCGCGTTCCCGGAACGGGTCGCCAAGGCCAAGGGCCAAGGGGCCTTCCTCATGGCCTCCGGCACCGGGGCCGAGCTCGGCGAGAGTTCGGGGCTGCGCAGCGCGCCCTGGCTGGCGATCGCCGTCGCCGACAGGCCCCCGCACTCCGCGTCCGCCCGCATCCGCCTCGGGGCCCTCCTCGACGAGGACACCGCCCGAGCGGCGGCGGGCCACCTGTTCCGCGAGGGCGAAGAGGTGCACTGGGAGGACGGCGACCTCGTGGCCCGCAGGGTCACCCGGCTCGGTGCCATCGAGCTCGCCGCACGCCCCCTGCGCGACCCCGACCGGGACCTCGTCAGGGCCGCGCTCCTCGACGGACTCCGGACCGAGGGGCTGGGGCTCCTGCGCTGGACCCCGGACTCGCAGGCACTCCGGGCCCGGCTCGGCTTCCTGCACCGCACGCTCGGCCCGCCCTGGCCCGGCGTAGCGGACGACGGGGAGCTGCTGGAGCGGGCCGACGACTGGCTGGAGCCCGAGCTGTCGCGGGCCCGCCGCCGCGGCGACCTCGCGCGGATCGATGCGGGGCAGGCGCTGAACCGGCTGCTCCCCTGGGCCACCGGGGAGGCCGCCCGGCTCGACGAGCTGGCCCCGGAGCGCATCGAGGTCCCCAGCGGATCCCGGATCCGCGTCGACTACGCCGCCGAGCACGGGCAGCCCGTCCTCGCGGTCAAGCTGCAGGAACTGTTCGGGCTGGCCGAGACCCCCCGGGTCGCGGGGGTCCCCGTACTCGTCCATCTCCTGTCGCCCGCCGGCCGGCCCGCCGCCGTCACCGCCGACCTGGCTTCCTTCTGGCGGGGCGGCTACCGCGCCGTCCGCGCCGAGCTCCGCGGCCGCTACCCCAAGCACCCGTGGCCCGAGGACCCGGCGACCGCCGAGCCCACCCGGCACACCAACGCCCGGCTCAAGCGCTGAGCGGCCCCTCCCGCTCGGGGCGCCGGCTGCGCGCCTCGAGCAGCAGGGCCAGTCCGAAGAGCGCGAGCCCGCCGGCCGCGAGCCCGATCGGGGCGTACGTGTGCAGCGCCAGGACCATGATCCGGTTCGACTTGACCAGGTCGACGGTGTAGTCGCTGTAGTCCTCGCGGATCTTCACGTGCCCGGCGAAGACGGTGAGCTTCCCGTCGGGCGCGCTGCCCGCGATGCTCCCGCCGCGCATCTCCTGCTGGATCTCCTGCTCGGCGTTGACGGGAGCCCCGGTCACCGGGTCGACCCAGAACATCGCCTTGGTCGTGTACCAGAGGCTGGTTCCGGTGGTCTGCTCGAACGTCGCCGGGTCGATGGCCTCGATCGGCATCTTCTTCGGCAGCCCGACCTTCGTCCACGGCACGGTCTGCTCGAAGTAGTAGACGTCCATGCCCTTGAACTTGCGCGGCCCGACGTAGTGGATGGGCGAGGAGGTGCGGGTCTGTGCGTCGAAGTAGAGGTAGTCGCGCGGCTCGGTGAAGAACGGCCACTTGAACTCGATGCCCTCGCGCTTGACCGGGTCGCCGTCCACGGCCTCGCCGGTGGCGTGCACCGGGTCCTGGCTGTGGGCGTCGAAGATGTAGCGCTCGGGGATCTGGGAGACCATCTTCCCGTCCGGTCCCATGATGTAGGTCAGCGTGTCCCAGACCACGACGTCCTTGCCGGCGCTGGCCTCGATCGACTTCGAGGCCTCGACGTTGCCCTTGAGGGTCTGGATGATGGTGACCTTGTCGACCTTCTTCGGCTGCAGGGTGGAGTAGTCGACGAGGGTCGCGTCCTTCGCCTCCAGCACCATCTCCTGATACTGGCTCGGCGGGATCTTCGCGAGCCTGGGGTACGCGTACCAGCGCAGCAGCGGTGCGAGGGCTGCACAGAACACGGCTACGGCTAGCAGGACGAGGCTTGCTCTGCGTCGCATGGCCGGGCCCTCCTCTACTTTCCGGGCGCGGCGGGCGCGATGGTGAGCAGGGGCTTCGGTGAGGTCTTGCCTTCCGGCGCACCCGTCGCCGTGATGGCGAAGACGAGGAGCACCGCGAGGACGAGACCGCTGGCGGCGGCGACGAATGCGCGCATGCCGGGCCTCCGGAATCTGATTGGTCGTCAGGGCGGTGGCACCGTAGCAATGCGGGTGACAGATGAGAACCGTTTGCGCCACTGCTCGCGCGGGGACCCGGACCGCACGGGGGCACGCCGGGGCCCCGCCCCCGTTCAGGGGGCGGGGCCCCGGCGTGCCAGGGGCGTCAGGGGGCCGGCGTGGGCGCCGGAGCGGCGGCGGACGCGGACGGTGACGGCTTGGGCGACGGCTTGGGCGACGGCTTGGGCTGCGGCGACGGGGAGGCCGAAGCCGTGGGCTTCGGAGCGGGCTCGGGCGTCGTCGACGTGGTCGGCGTCGGGCTCGGGGTGGGCTTCGGGCTCGGGGTGGGGCTAGGCGTAGGAGTCGGGCTCGGCGTAGGAGTCGGGCTCGGCGTCGGAGTCGGGCTCGGCGTCGGGCTCGGCGTCGGAGTCGGAGTAGGTGTGGGGCTCGGGGTAGGCGTCGGCTTCGGGCTCGGCGTCGGCGTCGGAGTCGGGCTGGGGGGCGGCGTCGGGCTCGGCGTAGGCGTAGGTGTCGGCTTCGGCGAAGGCGTGGGCTTAGGCGTCGGAGTCGGCGTCGGGCTCGGGCTCGGCTTCGGGGGTGTCACCACCGGGTCGCCACTGCCACCGGTACCCGTACCCGTACCGGCACCACCGCCACGGCCGTCCGGGACCTCGTGCGCGCCCTTGAGGTAGTACGTGAACCACGACCGGACCGTCCGCAGGTACGCGGAGGAGTGGTTGTACGACAGCACGGCCCGGTCCAGATCCGCGTCCACCCGCAGGTCACGCGTACCGGCGCACAGGTAGCGGCCCGCCGCGAGCGCGGCGTCGTGCACGTTGTTGGGGTCGCGCCGGCCGTCGCCGTTGGCGTCCTGGCCCCACGAGGCCCACGTGGACGGGATGAACTGCATCGGCCCGACCGCACGGTCGTAGCGGGAGTCCCCGTCGAAGACCCCGCCGTCGGTGTCCGAGATGTTCGCGAAGCCGTTGCCGTCGAGCACGGGCCCCCGGATCGGCCGCAGCGTCGTACCGGAGGCGTCGACCTGGCCGCCGCGCGCCTGCCCGGACTCGACCTTGCCGATCGCCGCGAGGAGCTGCCAGCGCAGTCCGCATCCGGGGTCGTTCCTGCCGACCGCCTGCTCCGCACCCCGGTACGCGGCGAGCACGGTCGCCGGTATGCCCTGCGCGCCCTCGGCCCCGCCCGTGGCCACGGGTTCGGTGCGCGGCCCCGGATCCGCGGCGGCCGGCACCACGGGCGGCGCCGCCCCGTCCTCGGGCAGCAGCACGGCCGGCGGCTCGGGGCTCACCAGCGGCGGCAGCGCGGTGTAGTAGGAGCCGTCCCCCGCGGAGCCGTCGGGCACGGGCGCGGGCCCCGCAGCCGCGTCCGTGCCGGCCGCGACCGGTCCCTGCGAGGCGGTCAGCACGGCGGCCACGAGAGCGGAGACGAACACGGCGGCCCCGCCCTTGCGCACCACCCGGCCGAACCGGGTCGATATCCCCGCGGCCGCGCGTGCCGGTATCCGAATCCGAGCCGTCATGAGCCGGACCCCCCTCCCCCTAGACGTCCGCGTGACCCTACGTCAACTGGCTGAACAGGGCACGCATCGTGGGCGGGAATTCACGATTTCCTCATGTCCTCACGAGTTCCCAGGCCACCGATACTGGAGGCACCCGATCGCACCGGACCGCACCGGTCGATGAGCCGAGCCCCCGAGACAAGGTCCCATGCCGTTCACTCTCAGCCACGCGGCCGCCGTGCTTCCGGCCGTCCGCCGGTCCGGTCGTGCGCGGGGCCCCCTCGTCGGATCGGCCCTGGTCCTCGGGTCGTTCGCTCCGGACACCTTCTACTTCGCCGACACGGTGGTCTCGGGCCTCAAGCCGTACGGCACCTTCACGCATTCCCTGCCCGGCGTCCTGACCGCCGACGCGGCCTTGACCGCCGTCCTCGCAGCGTGCTGGCTGCTGCTGCGCGAACCGCTGCTCGCGCTCCTGCCCCGCGGCCGCCGCGGCAGGGTGCACGCCTTCGTCCGAGGCGAGGAGTGGCGCGGGCGCCGACTGCCCGCACTGGCCCTCTGGTTCTACCTCTCGGCGGTCATCGGCTCCCTCACGCACGTGGTGTGGGACGCCTTCACGCACGTCGACCGCTTCGGAACGCGCACCCTGCCGGAGCTGGGCGAGCCGCTCGCCCTCGGGCTGCCCCTCTACTCGTACCTGCAGTACGGGACTTCGGCGCTCGCGGCCTACTGCCTGGTCTGGTTCACGGCGACCGCGCTGCGCCGGCTGCCGGACTCGCCGGCCCCCGCGTCCGTCCCGGTGCTCGGCCGGGCGGAGGTGTGGGGCGCGCTCGCCCTGGTCCTCGTGTGCGTGACGGTCGGGGTCACCCTGCGCGTGCTGCGCTTCTTCACCTTCTTCGACCGGATCCGCACTCCGCTCGACATCATCCCGACCGTCTGTTTCGGCGCGGGCGGCGGACTCGCCGTGGGGCTGCTGCTGTACGGGGTCCTCGTGCGCCTGCTCCACCGGCGGGTCCGCGACCGCTCGGAGGAGGACGCGAGAACGCCCGTCCCCACCGCGTAGGCGGGGACGGGCGCTGCCCGGACCACAGGCTCGGGCGGTCAGTGCGCGGCGGACTCCCAGTCGGGACCGACGCCCACGGACACGTCCAGCGGGGCCCGCAGGTCGACGGCGGCGGCCATCTCGCGGCGCACCAGCTCCTCCACCTGCTCTCGCTCTCCGGGCGCGATCTCCAGCACGATTTCGTCGTGGACCTGGAGCAGCATCCGCGAGGTCAGCCCGGCCCCGGTGATCGCCTTGTCCACGCGCAGCATCGCGACCTTGACGATGTCGGCGGCGGTGCCCTGGATCGGCGCGTTCAGGGCCATCCGCTCGGCGGCCTCGCGGCGCTGGCGGTTGTCGCTGTTGAGGTCCGGGAGGTAGCGGCGGCGGCCGAGGATCGTGGCCGTGTAGCCGGTGGCGCGGGCCTCCTCGACGACGCGGCCCAGGTAGTCCCGGACTCCGCCGAAGCGCTCGAAGAAGGTCTCCATCAGGCCGCGGGCCTCACCGGGCTCGATGTTCAGCTGCTGGGCGAGGCCGAACGCGGAGAGCCCGTAGGCAAGACCGTAGGACATGGCCTTGATCTTGCGCCGCATCTCGGCGTCGACCTCGGAGCGCTCGACGCCGAACACCTGGGAGGCGACGGTGGTGTGCAGGTCCTCGCCCGACTGGAAGGCTTCGAGCAGGCCCTCGTCCTCGGAGAGGTGGGCCATGACGCGCAGCTCGATCTGGCTGTAGTCCGCGGTCATGAGGGATTCGTAGCCCTCGCCGACGACGAAGCCGCGGCGGATGGCCCGGCCCTCGTCGGTGCGCACCGGCACGTTCTGCAGGTTGGGGTCGGTGGAGGACAGCCGTCCGGTCGCGGCGACGGTCTGGCTGAAGCTGGTGTGCACCCGGCCGTCGGCGGCGATCATCTTGACCAGGCCCTCGACGGTGACGCGCAGCTTGGCCTGCTCCCGGTGACGGAGCATGATCACGGGCAGTTCGTGGTCGGTCTGGGTGGCCAGCCAGGCGAGCGCGTCGGCGTCCGTGGTGTAGCCGGTCTTGGTCTTCTTCGTCTTCGGCAGGTCCAGCTCGCCGAAGAAGACCTCCTGGAGCTGCTTGGGCGAGCCGAGGTTGAACTCGTGGCCCACCGCCGCGTGCGCCTCCTTCACCGCCTGCTGCACGGCGCCCGCGAACTGCAGCTCCATGCCCTCCAGGTGGCTCCGGTCGACGGCGATGCCGGCCCGCTCCAGGCGGGCCAGCAGCTCGGAGGTGGGCAGCTCCATGTCGTGGAGCAGCTCGGCCGCGCCCACCTCGGGCAGCTTCACCGCGAAGGCGTCGCCGAGGTCCAGGACGGCGCGGGCCTGCGCCATCAGGGCTTCGGCCTCGGCGGTGTCGTCGGCGCCGAAGGCGAGCTGCCCGTCGGCGGCGGCGGGCGCCAGCTCCCGGTGCAGGTACTCCTGGGAGAGCACGTCCAGCGCGAAGGAGCGGCGGCCCGGCTTGATCAGGTAGGCGGCGAGCGCGGTGTCCGTGGCGACCCCGGCCAGGGTCCAGCCGTGCTCGGGGAAGACCCGCATCAGGGCCTTGGCGTTGTGCACCACCTTGGGCTTCGCGGCGTCGGCGGCCCAGGCGGCGAAGGCCTGCTCGTCGGCCTCGTCCAGCGCGGACGGCTCGAACCAGGCGGCGGCTCCCCCGGCCGAGGCCAGCGCGATCTCGGAGACGTTGCCGGTGCCCAGCGCCCAGCTGTCGACGGTGGAGATGCCGAGCGGGCTGCCCGCGTGGCTCGCCAGCCACGGCGCGAGCTCGCCGGCGCCCAGCACGGAGCCGTCCAGCTCGACGGCGGCCGCGGCCGGTGCGGGGGCCTCTTCCTCGGCGGCGCCCGGGTCCACGGCGAGCAGCCGCTCGCGCAGGGAGGCGTTGCGGATCTCCAGTACGTCCAGGACACCGGTGACGGCGCTCCGGTCGTAGGGGGCTCGGGCCAGGTCGGCGGGGGTCTTGGGCAGGGCGACGTCCTTGACCATCTCGGTCAGGACCCGGTTGAGCTTCACGGCGTCCAGGTGGTCGCGGAAGTTCTGCCCGGCCTTGCCCTTGACCTCCTCGGCGCGCTCCACGAGCTCCGCGAACGACCCGAACTGGGTGATCCACTTGGCTGCGGTCTTCTCGCCGACGCCCGGGATGCCGGGGAGGTTGTCGGACGGGTCGCCGCGCAGCGCCGCGAAGTCCGGGTACTGCTGGGGGGTGAGCCCGTACTTCTCCTCGACCTTCTCGGGGGTGAAGCGGGTCAGCTCGGAGACGCCCTTGGTCGGGTAGAGCACGGTGGTGTGCTCGGAGACGAGCTGGAAGGAGTCGCGGTCACCGGTGACGATCAGCACGTCGAAGCCGAGGGCCTCGGCCTGCGTGGCGAGCGTCGCGATCACGTCGTCGGCCTCGAAGCCGTCGACCGCGAAGCGCGGCACGCTCATCGCGTCGAGGAGCTCGCCGATCAGCTCCACCTGCCCCTTGAACTCGTCGGGGGTCTTGGAGCGGTTCGCCTTGTACTCGGGGAACTCCGCCGAGCGCCACGTCTTGCGGGACACGTCGAACGCCACCGCGAAGTGCGTGGGCGCCTCGTCGCGCAGCGTGTTCGCCAGCATCGACGCGAACCCGTAGATGGCGTTGGTCGGCTGCCCCGTCGCGGTGGTGAAATTCTCCGCGGGCAGCGCGAAGAACGCCCGGTACGCCAGGGAGTGCCCGTCCATGAGCATCAGGCGGGGGCGGTCCGCTGCGGTCGGCTGGTCGGTCTTCTTCGATGCTGAATCTGCCACGCCCCCGATCCTAGGCGCCCCCAATGACAAATCCGGACGGGCTGCGCGGCCGGGCGGGGAGGCCGGCCGGAGCGCCCCTCGCACCGGCCGCCCGGAGCGCCGGTCAAAATCCGGGGTCGGCGCCGCGGACGGGGCGTGACAGGATCGGATGCGTACGAAGAAGACTGCTCAAAGGGGAGCGACATGGCCACCAAGCCGCCCACAGGTGATCCGGTACAGGACGCTCCACAGGTAGCGCCTCCCCAGCACGCGGCCGCCGGCCTGCCCGCGATCGGGCACACCCTGAAGATCGCGCAGGAGCAGATGGGCCTGGCCCGTACCGCCCGCACCCTCCTCAAGGTCAACCAGAAGAACGGCTTCGACTGCCCGGGCTGCGCCTGGCCCGAGGGCGACAAGCGGCACACCGCCGAGTTCTGCGAGAACGGCGCCAAGGCCGTCGCCGAGGAAGCCACCCTGCGCCGGGTCACCCCCGCGTTCTTCGCCGCGCACCCGCTGGCCGACCTCGCAGGCCGCTCCGGCTACTGGCTGGGCCAGCAGGGGCGGATCACCCAGCCGATGCTCATGGAGGCGGGCGGCGACCGCTACGAGCCGGTCAGCTGGGAGCGCGCCTTCGAGATCATCGCGCAGGAGCTGCGCGCCCTGGACTCCCCCGACGAGGCCCTCTTCTACACCTCGGGCCGCACCAGCAACGAAGCGGCCTTCCTCTTCCAGCTGTTCGTCCGCGAGTTCGGCACCAACAACCTCCCCGACTGCTCGAACATGTGCCACGAGTCCTCGGGCTCCGCACTGAACGAGACGATCGGCATCGGCAAGGGCAGCGTCTCCCTCGAAGACCTCCACCAGGCCGACCTGATCATCGTCGCCGGGCAGAACCCGGGCACCAACCACCCGCGCATGCTCTCCGCCCTGGAGAAGGCCAAGTCCGCCGGCGCGAAGATCATCTCGGTGAATCCGCTGCCCGAGGCCGGCATGGAGCGGTTCAAGAACCCGCAGACGCCCCTCGGCATGCTCAAGGGCACCGCCCTCAACGACCTGTTCCTCCAGATCCGCATCGGCGGCGACCAGGCCCTCTTCCGCCTCCTGAACAAACTGGTCATCGAGGCGGGCGGCGCCACCGACGAGGAGTTCATCCGCGAACACACCCACGGCTACGAGCAGTTCGCGGCCGCCGCCAAGGACACCGACTGGGACGAGACCCTCACCGCCACCGGCCTGACCCGCCCCGACATCGAGCGCGCGCTGGCCATGATCCTGGCCTCGAAGCGCACCATCATCTGCTGGGCCATGGGCCTGACCCAGCACAAGCACTCCGTCGCCACGATCCGCGAGGTCGTCAACCTGCTGCTCCTGCGCGGCAACATCGGCCGCCCCGGCGCCGGCGTCTGCCCCGTCCGCGGCCACTCCAACGTGCAGGGCGACCGCACCATGGGGATCTTCGAGCGCCCCGCGCCCGCCTTCCTCGACGCCCTCGACAAGGAATTCGGCATCACCTCGCCCCGCGAGCACGGCTTCGACGTGGTCCGCTCCATCCAGGCCCTGCGCGACGGCGAGGCCAAGGTCCTCTTCGCCATGGGCGGCAACTTCGTCGGCGCCACCCCCGACACCGAGGTCACCGAGGCCGCGATCCGCCGCGCCTCCCTGACCGTGCACGTCTCCACCAAGCTCAACCGCTCGCACGCGGTCACCGGCAAGCGCGCCCTGATCCTGCCCACCCTCGGCCGCACCGACAAGGACGTCCAGGCCACCGGTCTCGGTAAAAAGGGCACAGCGCAGTTCGTGACCGTCGAGGACTCCATGGGCATGGTCCACTCCTCCCGCGGCAACCTCGCCCCCGCCTCCCCGCACCTGCTCTCCGAGCCCGCGATCGTGGCCCGCATGGCCCGCGCCGTCCTCGGCGAGGCCTCCGCGACCCCGTGGGAGCAGTTCGAACGCGACTACGCGGCCATCCGCGACCGAATCTCCCGCGTCGTCCCCGGCTTCGAGGACTTCAACGCCCGCGTCGCCCGCCCCGGCGGCTTCCAGCTCCCGCACGCCCCGCGCGACGAGCGCCGCTTCCCCACCAAGACCGGCAAGGCGAACTTCACCGCCGCGCCCGTGGAGTACCCGCACCTCCCGCCGGGACGCCTGCTCCTGCAGACCCTGCGCAGCCACGACCAGTACAACACCACCATCTACGGCCTCGACGACCGCTACCGCGGGATCACCGGCGGCCGCCGCGTCGTCATGGTCAACCCCGAGGACGCCGCCGAGCTCGGGCTCGCCGACGGCTCGTACACCGACCTCGTCGGCGAGTGGCGCGACGGCGTGGAGCGGCGCGCCCCCGGCTTCCGCGTCGTCCACTATCCGACCGCCCGCGGCTGCGCCGCCGCCTACTACCCCGAGACCAACGTGCTGGTCCCCCTCGACTCCACGGCGGACACCAGCAATACACCGGCGAGCAAGTCCGTCGTCGTGCGCTTCGAGCCGGCCTGATAGAACGACTCGAGGACAAGATGGTTAACGAGCGTTGACGAACGGAGTCGACCCATGGGCGAGCAGCAGCACGCGGTGAAGTTCCCGCAAGAGGTCCTCGACGAGTACACGGCCCTGGGCATCGACCTGCCCGCGCTGTTCTCGGCGGGCGACCTCGGCAAGCGGATGGACATCCGCATCCTGGAGGCCTCCGCCGAGCGCGTCGTGGCCACCATGCCCGTCGAGGGCAACACCCAGCCCTACGGACTCCTCCACGGCGGCGCCTCCGCCGTGCTCGCCGAGACCCTCGGCTCGGTCGGCGCGATGATGCACGGCGGCATCACCAAGGTCGCCGTCGGCGTCGACCTGAACTGCACCCACCACCGCGGCGCCCGCTCCGGCCTGGTCACCGGCGTCGCGACCCCCGTGCACCGGGGCCGCTCCACCGCCACCTACGAGGTCGTCATCAGCGACGACCAGGACCGCCGGGTCTGCACGGCCCGCCTCACCTGCCTGCTGCGCGACGTTAACCCGCAGCAACAGGACGGCAACAACTAAGACTTGATCCGTATCCGGTGGGGATGACGGATTGCAGCCGGGGCGGTTCCTGGGCTGTCCGGCGTGGTCGCCCGGGGGCGGCTCATCCGGGGTCGCTCAGGGCGCTGGTCCGGCATTCGGGGAGCAGAGGCACAGCTCAAACGTCGCGCTGCCGCGTGATCCGTACCGGCAAGCCGGGGACGGACACGATGCGGTTGACTCCCACAGGGCGTCTTCTCGCCCTACCCTTACGGGACTTGGCGATCCTAGCGGAATTACGGAACGCCTCTTAGCCGTTGCCCTCGCAGCGGCGCCGGTCTAGCGTTCCCGCATGGGATCCGGACCGGCGCCGCGGCGCGCCTCGGCCGCGGCGGTGACGGCGACGGCACTGCTGACCGCCGCACTGCTCGGCTGCTCCTCCGGCGCCCCCTCCGCGGCCACCTCCCCGGGAGCACCGGCCTCACCGGCGACCACGCCGTCGGCCGCACCGGAGTCCGTCCCGCCCCAGCAGCTCTGCACCCGCCTGATCACCCACTGGGCCGGCGTGATCCTCGACGCCGGCGAGGGCCAGGACGCCGTCCGCCTCGACTACCAGTCCATGGGCCTGTCCGGCGGCCAGAACGACATCCTGCGCGCCGTCCTCGCCGACGCCCGCACCGAGCAGGCCGCCAAGGGCCCGGCCGCCGCCCGCGAGCTCACCGCCCGCGAGGCCGAGCGCCGCTGCGCCGAGCGCTACCGCTCCGGCGCCCCGACCGGCGGGCCCTGGCAGTGAGCGCGGGCATCGGCCCCGTCGAGCCCGGGGAGGGCACGGAGGCCCACGAGGACCCGCGCCCCGCCCCCCGTACGCCCCCGGCCGTCCGCAGGGTCCGCGAGGCCTACGAGGGCCACCGGCGGGCCGTCCTGGCCCTCGGGGCTCTGACCTGCGCGTCCGCCGTGATCGCCGGTGGGGCCGCGCTGTACGCGGCCCGGCCGCGCCCCGCCCCCTACACGCCGCCCGCGCCCTCGCAGGTGTTCTCCTTCGTCTACGCCGGTCCGGCCGAGCAGGCCCCCTCCGGCACGGCCTTCGCGTTCACCGTCCGTGTGCGCGCCGCGTCCGGTCCGGCCATCACTCTGGAGCGGCTGACGCAGCCCTCGCGGGCTCTGGCGGTGGAGGTCCAGCCACCACTTCCGGCCACTCTCGCCCCGGGCGAAGCCCGTGACCTCGCCGTACGGATTCGGGTCACAGACTGCGTGCATGTGGCACGGAATTCCGGACTCCCTTTCCTCGAAGTAACCCTAAGTAATGGGTTTGAGAAAGAGGATCACAGCTACATCCCCGGTGACCGTTATGCGGCCGATCTCTCCACCGCCCTGACCAGGGCCTGTCCCGAAGATCGAGACGCGACCACTCCTGCGCCGTCATGACCAAAAGGCCCCAGAGTCCTGGCGCGACAGTACTCAAACCACCCGACGGTCCTCACCGATCTCAGCATGCGGACAAGACGAACCGGCCGGATTTCCCCCTTTCCACCCGCAGAGATCCGCTATGTATTACGCCGTGGCATAACAAGAGAGTCACATCATTGGCCTCAGCCCTCCATAACGTCCCAAGACCCGCTTAGAGTCACGGCCAGTCACCGCGACCAGCCGGATTCCTTCAGTTCGGTACCCCGCGTTCGACACGGTGCGTCCCACGGGGGACGCAGTGCCAGGAAAGGACTGATCGTGCGTCAGCGTTCTCTCATTGCCGTGACCGCCGCGCTCGCCGCGGGCGCCCTCACTCTCACCGCCTGCGGATCGCGCGGAGAAAAGACCAACGACGCCGGCAGCGGCGACACCACGGTGGTCATCGGCGTCGACGCCCCGCTGACCGGCGACCTCTCCGCCCTCGGCCTCGGCATCAAGAACTCCGCCGACCTCGCCGCCAAGACGGCCAACGAGAAGAAGTACGTCAAGGGCGTCACCTTCAAGATCCAGGCCCTCGACGACCAGGCACAGGCCTCCTCCGGCCAGCAGAACGCCACCAAGCTCGTCGCCGACAAGGACGTCCTCGGTGTCGTCGGCCCGCTGAACTCCTCCGTCTCGGAGTCCATGCAGAAGGTCTTCGACGACGCCAAGCTCGCCCAGATCTCCCCGGCCAACACCAGCCCCTCCCTCACCCAGGGGCCGAAGTGGGCCACCGGCGAGAAGGTCCGCACCTACAAGAGCTACTTCCGCACCGCCACCACGGACGCCATCCAGGGCCCGTTCGCGGCGCAGTACCTCTTCAACAAGGCGGGCAAGAAGAAGGTCTTCCTGATCGACGACAAGAAGACCTACGGCGCAGGCCTCGCCGGCACCTTCAAGGGCGAGTTCACCAAGCTCGGCGGCCAGGTCGTCGGCGAAGGCCACATCGACCCGGAGAGCAAGGACTTCTCCGCGATCGTGACCGAGGTCAAGAGCTCCGGCGCCGACGTGGTCTACTACGGCGGCGAGTACCCGGCGGCCGGCCCGCTCAGCAAGCAGATCAAGGCCTCCGGCACCAAGATCCCGCTCGTCGGCGGCGACGGCATCTACGACAAGAAGTTCGTCGAGCTCGCCGGCGCCGAGTCCGTGGGCGACCTCGCCACCTCGGTCGGCGCCCCGGTGGAGAGCCTGCCCTCCGCCAAGGACTTCGTCGCCAACTACACCAAGGCCGGATACAAGGAGCCCTTCGCTGCCTACGGCGGCTACTCCTACGACTCCGCCTGGGCGATCATCGAGGCCGTCAAGGCCGCCGTCGACGCCAACAACGGCAAGCTCCCCACCGACGCCCGCGCCAAGGTCCTCGCGGCCGTCCAGGGCGTCTCCTTCGACGGTGTGACCGGCAAGGTCTCCTTCGACGAGTTCGGTGACGCCACCAACAAGCAGCTCACCGTCTACAAGGTCGAGGGCACCGACTGGAAGTCCGTCGAGTCCGGCACCTTCGGCGGCTGATCTCCACCAGCCACCCACCGGTAGCCGGTAGTCCGCTCGAACGGCCGGCCACCGGAGCACCACCAACCTGCCGCGCGGGGCGCGCACAAAAAGCGCCCCGCGCGGAGTCACATCCGTCGAAAGACTCGGAGGACCTGCGGTGCACGAACTGCCGCAACAGCTGGTCAACGGCCTGCTACTGGGATCCATGTACGGGCTCGTCGCCATCGGCTACACGATGGTCTATGGCATCGTCCAGCTCATCAACTTCGCGCATGGCGAGATCTTCATGACCGGAGGATTCGGAGCGCTCACCGTCTGGCTGATGCTCCCCGGGGGCACCACCATGTGGATCGCCCTTCCGCTCATGATCATTGGCGCGATAGTCGTCGCCACCCTCATCGCCGTCGGTGCCGAACGCTTCGCCTACCGACCCCTGCGCAACGCTCCCAGGCTCGCCCCGCTCATCACCGCCATCGGCCTCTCCATCGCCCTCCAGCAGGCGGTATGGGCCTGGTACCCCGGAGCGGAATCCTCCCTGATCTTCCCCGAGATCCCCGGCGGACCCTTCAACATCGGCAGCGTCACCATCCAGACCGGTGACGTCTTCCTCCTGATCGCAGCCCCCATCTCCATGGCCTTCCTCGGCTTCTTCGTCAAGAAGACCCGCACCGGCCGCGGCATGCAGGCAACCGCCCAGGACCCCGACACCGCCAAGCTCATGGGCATCAACACCGACCGCATCATCACCACCGCGTTCGCGCTCGGAGCCGTCTTCGCCGCCATCGGAGCCGTCGCCTACGGCCTCAAGTACGGCGAAGTCCAGTTCAAGATGGGCTTCCTCCTCGGCCTCAAGGCCTTCACCGCCGCCGTCCTCGGAGGCATCGGCAACATCTACGGCGCCATGGTCGGCGGCCTCGTCCTCGGCCTCGCCGAAACCCTGACCACCGTCTACGTAGCCGACATCCCCGGCTTCGAACAGCTCGGCGGCCAGTCCTGGGGTAACACCTGGGCGTTCGTACTTCTCATCCTCGTGCTCCTCTTCCGGCCACAAGGCCTGCTGGGCCAGCGCGTGGCGGACAGGGTGTGACCTCCATGACGAACATCACCGCGGACACCGCGACCCCCGTGAAGACCACCACCGCACCGGCCAAGGGACTCATCCCCCTCCCCGAGAAGACGGCCCGCGCCCTCGCCACCGCCGGCGGCGCACTCACCGTCGTCTCCGCGTTCCTCTCCTGGACCTGGAGCACCGCCTTCCCCGGGGACCTCACCTACTACGGCTCCCCCGCCGGCCTCCAGTGGCTCGTCCTCATCGGCGGCGCCCTCACAGCCCTCTTCGGCCTCGCCTCCTACGGCACCAAGGGCCTGCGCTGGCTCACCCCCGCCGGCGCCGACGCAGCGATCAAACTCGCCGCCCTCGCCGCGTTCGCCACCACCTGGTACACCGTCGTCTCGATCGTCCTCAAACTCGGACTCCTCGTAGACCTCGAACCCGGAGCCGGCATCGCCGCCCTGGTCAGCCTCCTCGCCGTCATCGGCGCCTTCGGACTCCCCTTCAAGCGCCCCGCGCTCGAAGGCCCCGACCCCGACGACACCAGCTTCGAGAAGTTCAAGCACGAAGCCGGCAACCGCTGGACGACCTTCAAGGCCGCCTTCGCCTCCGGCCCCGTCAAGCCCGCCCGCACCCTCCCGGCCTGGGCCGAGATCCTCCTGATCGCCGCCGTCCTCGGCCTCGCGCTCACCGTCTTCACCTACGGCATCACCACCGCGTACCAGGAACTCTTCGTCGGCTTCCTGATCACCACCTCATTCGGTGCCGCAGCGCTCAACAAGGCGGGCCTCTTCGCCCGCGTCACCGCCCTCACCACCCGCCACCGCAACGTCGCCCTCGTCGGCGCCTTCGCCGCCGCGGCCGCCTTCCCCCTCACCCAGACCGACGACCAGTACGCGAACCTCGGCGTCAACATCCTGATCTTCGCCACCGTCGCACTCGGCCTGAACATCGTCGTCGGCCTCACCGGCCTCCTCGACCTCGGCTACGTCGCCTTCCTCGGCGTCGGCGCCTACACCGCGGCCCTGGTCTCCGGCTCCCCCAACTCCCCCTTCGGCGTGCACTTCCCCTTCTGGGCCGCACTCCTGCTCGGCGCCGCCGCCTCCATGGTCTTCGGTGTCCTCATCGGAGCACCCACCCTGCGCCTGCGCGGCGACTACCTCGCCATCGTGACGCTCGGCTTCGGTGAGATCTTCCGCATCTCCATGAACAACCTCGACGGCACCTCCGGCCCCGACATCACCAACGGCCCCAACGGCATCGCGGGCATCCCGAACGTCAACCTCTTCGGATTCGACTTCGGCGCCACACACACCATCGCCGGATTCACCATCGGCCGCTTCGCCAACTACTTCCTGCTGATGCTGCTGATCACCCTCATCGTGATCCTCGTCTTCCGCCGCAGCGCGGAATCCCGCATCGGCCGCGCCTGGGTCGCCATCCGCGAGGACGAGACCGCCGCCGAAGCCATGGGCATCAACGGCTTCCGCGTCAAACTCATCGCCTTCGCCCTCGGCGCCACCCTCGCCGGCCTCGCCGGAGCCGTCCAGGCACACGTCAGCTACACGGTCACCCCCGACCAGTACACCTTCGCCAACGCCGTGCCCCCGAACTCCGCGTTCCTGCTCGCCGCGGTCGTCCTCGGCGGCATGGGCACCATCGCCGGACCCCTCGTCGGCGGATCACTGCTCTTCCTGATCCCCAACAAGCTCCAGTTCCTCGGCGAATACCAGCTCCTCGTCTTCGGCTTCGCCCTCATCGTCCTGATGCGCCTGCGCCCCGAAGGCATCATCCCCAACCGGCGCAACCAGCTCGAACTCCACGAGGACATGGAAGCGCCCACGGTCCTCGGCAAGGCAGGGGTCTGAACCCATGACGACCACCACCACCGACACGCCCCCCGCCACCACGGCGGAGACCGTCCTCGACGCACGCGGCGTCACGATGCGCTTCGGCGGCCTCACCGCCGTCAAGAACGTCGACCTCACCGTGCGCAGCGGCGAGATCGTCGGCCTCATCGGCCCCAACGGCGCTGGCAAGACCACCTTCTTCAACTGCCTCACCGGCCTCTACATCCCCACCGAGGGTGAAGTCCGGTACAAGGACAAGGTCCTGCCCCCCAAGTCGTACAAGGTCACCGCCGCCGGCGTCGCCCGTACCTTCCAGAACATCCGTCTGTTCAACAACATGACGGTCCTGGAAAACGTCCTCGTCGGACGCCACACCCGCACCAAGGTCGGCCTCTGGGCCTCCCTCCTGCGCCTCCCCAGCTTCGGCCGGGAAGAAGCGGCGAGCCGCGAGAAGGCCATGGAACTCCTCGAGTTCATCGGCCTCGCCCACAAGGCCGAACACCTCGCCCGCAACCTCCCCTACGGAGAGCAGCGCAAGCTCGAAATCGCCCGCGCGCTCGCCAGCGACCCCGGCCTCATCCTCCTGGACGAGCCCACCGCCGGCATGAACCCGCAGGAGACCCGCGCCACCGAAGAGCTCATCTTCGCCATCCGGGACCAGGGCATCGCCGTCCTCGTCATCGAGCACGACATGCGCTTCATCTTCAACCTCTGCGACCGCGTCGCCTGCCTCGTCCAGGGCGAAAAGCTCATCGAAGGCACCGCCGCCGAAGTCCAGGGCGACGAGCGCGTCATCGCCGCCTACCTCGGCGAACCCTTCGAAGGCGCCCCCGGCGCCGAAGAACTCGCCGAAGTCGAAGCAGCCGAAGCACACAGCGAAGCCGCACACGACGAGGCGACGGACAGCACGACCAGCACGGACGGAGAAGACCGGTGACCGCACTCCTGGAGGTCGAGGACCTCCGCGTCGCCTACGGCAAGATCGAAGCCGTCAAGGGCATCTCGTTCAGCGTCGACGCCGGCCAGATCGTCACCCTCATCGGCACCAACGGCGCCGGCAAGACGACGACCCTGCGCACCCTGTCGGGCCTGATCAAGCCGCGCGGCGGCCAGATCAAGTTCCAGGGCAAGTCCCTCAAGAAGATCCCCGCGCACGACATCGTCGCGCTCGGACTCGCCCACTCCCCCGAGGGGCGGCACATCTTCCCGCGCATGACCATCGAGGACAACCTCCTCCTGGGCGCCTTCCTCCGCAAGGACAAGGACGGCATCCAGAAGGACGTCCAGCGCGCCTACGACCTCTTCCCGATCCTGGGAGAGCGCCGCAAGCAGGCCGCCGGCACCCTCTCGGGCGGCGAGCAGCAGATGCTCGCCATGGGCCGCGCGCTCATGTCCCGCCCGAAGCTGCTGATGCTCGACGAGCCCTCCATGGGCCTCTCGCCGATCATGATGCAGAAGATCATGGCGACCATCGCCGAGCTCAAGTCACAGGGCACCACCATCCTGCTGGTCGAGCAGAACGCCCAGGCGGCGCTCTCCCTGGCCGACCAGGGCCACGTGATGGAGATCGGCAAGGTCGTCCTGTCGGGCCCGGGCCGCGAGCTCCTGGTCAACGAGGACGTCCGCAAGGCGTACCTCGGCGAGGACTAAGCCCTCTTTTTACGAGTGAGGCCCGCCTCCGGATCCTGGATCCGGAGGCGGGCCTCGTTCGTTCCCTGCTGCGTCTTACTCGCCCTTGCCGGCGGCGGCCTTCTTCTCCTCGGCGTCCTCGATGACGGCCTCGGCGACCTGCTGCATGGACATGCGGCGGTCCATGGAGGTCTTCTGGATCCACCGGAAGGCGGCCGGCTCGGAGAGCCCGTACTGCGTCTGCAGGATGCTCTTGGCCCGGTCCACGAGCTTGCGCGTCTCCAGACGGAGGGAGAGGTCGGCGACCTCCTTCTCCAGCGCGCGGAGCTCGGCGAAGCGCGACACGGCCATTTCGATGGCGGGGACGACATCGCTCTTGCTGAAGGGCTTCACGAGGTACGCCATGGCCCCGGCGTCGCGGGCGCGCTCGACGAGATCCCGCTGCGAGAACGCGGTGAGCATCAGCACGGGGGCGATGGACTCCTCCGCGATCTTCTCGGCGGCGGAGATGCCATCCAGTACGGGCATCTTCACATCAAGGATCACCAGGTCGGGACGGTGCTCCCGGGCCAGCTCGACGGCGGTCTGGCCGTCTCCGGCCTCACCGACGACGGCGTAGCCCTCCTCTTCGAGCATCTCCTTGAGGTCGAGACGGATGAGCGCCTCGTCCTCGGCGATGACGACGCGCGTCGTCAGCGGCGGAACGTGCGACTGGTCGGCGTCGGGCGTGGGCGTCGACTCGTGCTCGGCGGTCACTGCGGCTCCTCTTTGCGGGGCTGTGCTGCTTAGATGAGCCTACCTAGCAGCGGCGCAGCATGGTCACCCGGTACACTCCTGACGTGCAACCTAGCCGGGTTGGCGCAATTGGCTGACGCGGAGGTCTCAAACACCTCTGCCCGAAAGGGCATGTGGGTTCGAATCCCATACCCGGCACAAAATCCGAAAAGCGAACGTTCACTTTCGTGTGAACGTTCGCTTTTTGCTACGTACCGCCATGGCCCGTCACCCAGGGTGGGGCCATGAAGTTTCACAGCCCCGAAGTGCGACAGACAGCCCTCTCTCTGCTGCGCGTGGGAACGCGCAACGCCGAAGTGGCTCGGCGCTTGAACGTGCCCGTCGGCACGATCAGCTCTTGGAAGCACGCGGCCCGCGCAAAGCAGGGCGAATACCCCAGGGCTCACAATCCGGAGTGTCCCCGATGCGACGGAAGCGCGCTCGACCCACAGGCCTACTCGTACCTGCTGGGTGTCTATCTCGGCGACGGCCACATAAGTCACTATGCGGGTCACCGCGTTCCAAGCCTCAGGATCACCTGCGACAACAAGTGGCCCGGCCTCATGAACTGCGCGGAACAGTCAATACGGCGCGTGTTCCCCTTCAACCGGGTGTGCCGGGCAAGGAAGGTCGGGTGCCACGACGTCAAGGTGTACTCGAAGCACCTGAAGTGTCTGTTTCCGCAGCACGGGCCTGGGAAAAAGCATGAGCGGCGCATCGCCCTCGAGGACTGGCAGCAGGCCATCGTCGACGCCCACCCGTGGGAGTTCATCCGGGGGCTGATCCACTCCGATGGGTGCCGGGTCACCAACTGGACCGTCCGCAACGGCAAGCGCTACGAGTACCCGCGGTACTTCTTCACGAACAAGTCCGACGACATCCGGAAGCTCTGTACGGACACCCTCGCCAAGGTCGGCGTCCAGTGGACGATCCTCGCGCGCGGCAGCGACCCCTTCAACGTGTCCATCGCCCGCAAGGCGTCCGTCGCGCTCATGGACGAGCACATCGGGCCGAAGCACTAGCCCAGCAGGTCACCGCGTCGGCGCCTCACTCAGGGCCCG
Organism: Streptomyces sp. GL_148; assembly: GCF_057834205.1. Lineage (NCBI taxonomy): Bacteria > Bacillati > Actinomycetota > Actinomycetes > Kitasatosporales > Streptomycetaceae > Streptomyces > Streptomyces sp. GL_148. The sequence continues at coordinate 2,095,584 of NZ_CM174396.1, forward strand.
CCAGGCCGTGCAAGACGGTCCTCACGTGGGCTTCCGCGTCGGCGGGGTCGAGGGCGGCGTGGGCGATGAGGAGGCGGTACCAGAACGGGCCGAAGACCAGATCGACCGCGTGGTCGAGGTCCGTGCCGGCGGGGAGCTCCTCGCGGGTTACCGCCCGCGTCAAGAGAGTGGCAACGACCTCGCGGCGGGTGGCGACCCAGGCGCGGAAGGGCTCCGCGAAGGCGGGGTCGAGCTGGGCTTCGGCCATCAGCCCGGTCAGGGCCTTCGCGCGGACGGGGTCGCGGCCGATGCGGTAGAGGTCGGTGACGAAGGCGGTGAGGTCGCCGGTGAGGGTGCCGGTGTCGGGTTCGGGGACGCGGGCGGCGGTTTCATGGGCGTAGGCGTCCATGACGAGGGCGGGCTTGGACTTCCACCAGCGGTAGACGGTGCTCTTGGCGACGTTGGCGCGTTTGGCGACGCCTTCGATGGTGAGGGCGCCGTAGCCGTTCTCGACGAGGAGTGCGGCGGTGGCTTCGAGGACGGAGTGGTGGGCGTCTTCGTTGCGGAGGCGGCCGCCGGTGCGGGGCGGGGTGCTCGAAGAGTTGCTCGAAGGAGTGATTGACACGGCTTCACGATAGCCCTAGCGTTTTATCGAAACGCGGCGTAGCGTTTCGATTGAAGGGTCGACCGAGGGGTCGAGGGATGCGAGGGGTGGAGCCATGGGCAAGATCGTGATCGCGCACGGGTACGGGATGAGCGCCGGGGAGCACTGGTACACGGCGACGGGTGAGGAGTTCGCTGCCGAGGGGCACGAGGTGCGGATCCCGAATTTCCCCGAGCCGTTCGCTCCGGAGCCCGATGCGTGGCTGAAGGGGCTGCGGGAGGAGACGGTGGGTGCGCCGGCCGGTGAGACGGTGCTGGTGGGTCACAGTCTGGGCGGGGTGAATGTGCTGCGGCTGCTGCAGGAGCACGAAACGGAGGCCGAGGGGGCGTTCGCGGGGGTGGTGTTCGTGGCGTCGATGTCCGGCGAGGTGGGGTATGACGCGTTGGCGCCGTTCTTCTCGCCGGAGTTCGACTGGCAGCGGATCCGCAAGGCTGCGCGGGAGTTCCGTGTGCTGCATGCGGCGGATGACCCGGTGACCGGGGAGGCGACGGGTGAGCACGTGTTGCGGTTCGTGCGGGAGCTGGGCGCCGAGGCGCGGGTGACCGCGTCGGGCGGGCACTTCCCTAGTACGGGTGAGAGCCGGTTGGTGTTGCCCGACGCGGTGCGTCTTATACGTGAGGTGCTGTAGTCGCCTGCGGGCGGTGTCAGCGGACTGCGTCGCCGATGTGGTGGATGCGGACGAGGTTGGTGGATCCGCTGACGCCGGGGGGTGAGCCGGCGGTGATGACGACGACGTCGCCGGGTACGCAGCGGCCGATGCGCAGGAGTTCTTCTTCGACTTGGGCGACCATGGCGTCGGTGGAGTCGACGTGGGGGCCGAGGAAGGTTTCCACGCCCCAGGTGAGGTTGAGTTGGGAGCGGGTGGCGGGGTCGGGGGTGAAGGCGAGGAGGGGGATGGGTGAGCGGTAGCGGGAGAGCCGGCGGACGGTGTCTCCGCTCTGGGTGAAGGCGACGAGGAATTTCGCGCCGAGGAAGTCGCCCATTTCGGCGGCGGCGCGGGCGACTGCTCCGCCTTGGGTGCGGGGCTTGTTGCGGTCGGTGAGCGGGGGGAGGCCCTTGGCGAGGATGTCTTCTTCGGCGGCTTCGACGATGCGGGCCATGGTGCGGACGGTTTCGATGGCGTATTTGCCGACGCTGGTTTCGCCGGAGAGCATGACGGCGTCGGTGCCGTCGATGACGGCGTTGGCGACGTCGGAGGCTTCGGCGCGGGTGGGCCGGGAGTTGTCGATCATCGAGTCGAGCATTTGGGTTGCGACGATGACGGGCTTGGCGTTGCGCTTGGCGAGTTTGACGGCGCGCTTCTGGACGATGGGGACCTGCTCGAGGGGCATTTCGACGCCGAGGTCTCCGCGGGCGACCATGATGCCGTCGAAGGCGGCGACGATGTCGTCGATGTTTTCGACTGCCTGGGGCTTTTCGACCTTGGCGATGACGGGGAGGCGTCGGCCTTCTTCGTCCATGATGCGGTGGACGTCTTCGATGTCGCTTCCGCTGCGGACGAAGGAGAGGGCGATGATGTCGGCGCCGATGCGCAGGGCCCAGCGGAGGTCTTCGATGTCTTTTTCGGAGAGGGCGGGTACGGAGACTGCGACGCCGGGGAGGTTGAGTCCCTTGTTGTCGGAGACCATGCCGCCTTCGATGACGCGGGTGTGGACGCGGGGGCCGTCGACGGCGGTGACTTCGAGGGTGACGCGGCCGTCGTCGACGAGGATGCGTTCGCCGGTGGTGACGTCGGCGGCGAGGCCCTTGTAGGTGGTGCCGCAGGTGTGGCGGTCGCCTTGGTGGTCTTCGACGGTGATGGTGAATTCGTCGCCGCGTTCAAGGAGTACGGGGCCTTCGCGGAAGCGGCCCAGGCGGATCTTCGGGCCTTGAAGGTCCGCGAGGATGCCGACGCTGCGGCCGGTTTCGTCGGCAGCCTTGCGGACGCGCTGGTAGCGGTCCTCGTGTTCGGCGTAGGTGCCGTGGCTGAGATTGAAGCGGGCGATGTCCATTCCGGCTTCGACCAGGGCTTTGATCTGGTCGTATGAGTCGGTGGCGGGGCCCAGGGTACATACGATTTTCGCTCGGCGCATGAGGCGAGCGTATGCCCCTACCAGGGAGTAGGAAATTGGTTCCGAGTGTCCACTCAACAACCTTTGAGCAAAAGGTTGTTGACAATTGTTGAATGTGCATGGGGGTGCTCTGATGAGCACCCCCGGGGCGGCGAAAGTTCGGGTTTTCAGAGCTGGGGAGGGGTCATCGTGAAGCGTGCGTTCACCTGCGCGTAGACGGTCTGGCGCTGGGGTTCGAGGTCGAGGGCGGGGGCGCCTGCGTCTTCGGCGGTGCTGAAGGCCATGGTGCGCATGCCGGCGCCGGCTGTCTGGAAGGGGGCGGGTGCGTTCTCGGCTCCGAGGTCGGCGAGTTCGACGAGGGCGGCGAGGTCGGCTCCGAGGGCGGCGGCGTATTCGCGGGCGCGCTGGACGGCTTCGAGTACGGCTTGGCGGCGGGCTTCGCCGTGGGCGGGTGAGGTGGGGCGCAGGGCCCACCAGGGTCCGTCGACTTGGGTGAGTTCGAGGTCGGCGAGGCGGGTGGTGAGTTCGCCGAGGGTGGTGAAGTCGTTGAGTTCGGCGGTGAGGTGGACGCGTCCGTGGTAGGCGCGGATGCGTTCGCCGCGGCCGTGGCGGGTGAGTTCGGGGGTGATGGAGAAGGCGCCGGTTTCGAGTTTTTCGACGGGGTCGCCGTAGCTTTTGACGAGGTCGAGGACGGCGTTGTTGCGGCGGGTGAGGTCTTCGAGGGCGGTGCGCCGGTCGGTGCCGCGGGCGCTGACGGTGATGCCGATGCGGGCGATTTCGGGGTCGACTTCGAGGGTGGCTTCGCCGCGGACTGCGACGCGGGGGACTTCGGGGGTTCCGTAGGGCTGGTGCGATGCGTCGTGGGTCATGGATTCACTCTCGCACTGCTGCTCGTACGGGGGTGGTCATCGGATCGAAACCTGGTGGGGGTGTTGCGGCTTGTTACTGCTGGGTCAGAATCTACGCGCGTTGCTTATCTGCGCACGCACCTCACAAGGGGAGATGGCATGGCTTTGGACCGTAGGACATTCCTGGGCACTTCGGCTGCGACGGGTGCGGCCGTGGCGTTGGCGGGGGCGACGAGCACCCCGGCCGCCGCGGCCGAGGCGGTGGCCGGCGGCGCTTCGGCCGCGGGGGCGAAGACGTACGCGTTCACGGTGATGGGGACGACGGACCTGCACGGGAACGTCTTCAACTGGGACTACTTCACGGACAAGGAGTTCGACGACAAGGCGCACAACGACGTCGGTCTGGCGAAGATCTCCACGCTGGTGAACCAGGTGCGGGAGGAGAAGGGGCGGCATAACACGCTGCTGATCGATGCCGGGGACACCATTCAGGGGACGCAGCTTTCGTACTACTACGCGAAGGTGGATCCGATCACCGCGCGGCGTGGTCCGGTTCATCCGATGGCGCAGGCGATGAACGCGATCGGTTATGACGCCGCGGCGCTGGGGAACCACGAGTTCAATTACGGCATTCCGGTGCTGCGGAAGTTCGAGGAGCAGTGCGAGTTCCCGCTGCTGGGGGCGAACGCGCTGGATGCGAAGACGCTGCGGCCGGCGTTCCCGCCGTACAGCATGCACCGTCTGCGTACTCCGCACGGGCGGGACGTGAAGGTCGCGGTGCTGGGTCTGACGAATCCGGGGATCGCGATCTGGGACAAGGCGAACGTGCAGGGGAAGATGACGTTCCCGGGCCTTGAGGAGCAGGCGGCGAAGTACGTGCCGCGGCTGCGGTCGCTGGGTGCGGATGTGGTGATCGTGTCGGCGCATTCGGGTTCGAGCGGTACGTCGAGTTACGGGGACCAGCTGCCGTACATCGAGAACGCGGCGGGTCTGGTGGCGGAGCAGGTGCCGGGGATCGACGCGATCCTGGTGGGGCACGCGCATACGGAGATCCCGGAGTACCGGGTGCGGAACAAGGCGACGGGCAAGGACGTGGTGTTGTCCGAGCCGCTGAAGTGGGGGCAGCGGCTGACGCTGTTCGACTTCGAGCTGACGTGGGCGAAGGGCTGCTGGTCGGTGTCGAAGGTGTCGGCCCGGGTGCTGAATTCGAATACGGCGGTGGAGGACCCGGAGATAGTGGGGCTGCTGTCGGACGAGCACCGCAAGGTCGTGGCGTATGTGAACCAGGTGATCGGTACGTCGACGCAGGCGATGTCCTCGGTGGACGGTCCGGTCAAGGACGTGGCGATCATCGACCTGATCAATCACGTGCAGGCGGAGACGGTGAAGGGTGCGCTGGCGGGGACGGAGTGGGGGGCGCTGCCGGTGCTGTCGCAGGCTTCGTGCTTCTCGCGGACGGCGGCGATTCCGGCCGGGCAGGTGACGATCAGGGATGCGGCGGGTCTGTATCCGTTCGAGAACACGCTGGAGGCGCGGCTGCTGACGGGCGCGCAGATCAAGGACTACCTGGAGTATTCGGCGAAGTACTACGTGCGGACGGCGCCCGGTGAGGTGGTGGATCCGGCGAAGCTGACGAACGCGGAGGCTACGCCGGACTACAACTACGACGCCGTGTACGGGTTGACGTACGACATCGATGTCTCCGAGCCGGTGGGTTCGCGGATCTCGGGGCTGTCGTTCCAGGGGAAGCCGGTGGATCCGGCGGCGCAGTTCGTGCTGGCGGTGAACAACTACCGGGCTGCGGGTGGCGGGAACTTCCCGCACGTGCCGCAGTCGAAGCAGTTGTGGGCGAACTCGGATGAAATACGCAACACGATCATCCAGTGGGTGAAGGCGAAGGGGACGGTGGACCCGGCGCAGTTCGCGTCCGTGGACTGGCGGCTGACCCGCGCCGGGGCACCTGTCTTCTAGCCGATGGTGCTCTAAACGTTTCTCCTTACGGGTGCTCGACCAGTGGGAGCAGTTCGCCGGCGGGTTGGGGCCGGGTGTGCTCCCGCTGTTCGAGGCCGAAGGTGGTGAAGGCCGTGCGGGTGGGCTGGGGGTAGGGCTCTTTGCCCGTCAGGGTGTTCAGGATGGCGGCGCTGCGCCAGGCGGCGAGGCCGAGGTCGGGGGCTCCGACGCCGTGGGTGTGGCGTTCGCCGTTCTGGACGAAGATGCTGCCGGTGACGGCGGGGTCGGTGATCATCCGGTAGCGGTCGTCGATGCGGGGGCGGCCGGAGGAGTCCTTGCGCAGGTAGGGGTCGAGTCCGGCGAGGAGGCGGGCGAGGGGGCGTTCGCGGTAGCCGGTGGCGAGGACGACGGCGTCGGTGGTGAGGCGGGAGCGGGCGCCTTGGTCCACGTGTTCGAGGTGGAGTTCGACCTTGGTGGTGGCGACGCGGCCGGCGGTGCGGACGCTGACTCCGGGGGTGAGGACGGCGTCGGGCCAGCCTCCGTCGAGGGTGCGGCGGTAGAGCTCCTCGTGGATGGCGGCGATGGTGGCGGCGTCGATGCCCTTGTGGAGTTGCCATTGGGCGGGGACGAGGCGGTCGCGTACCGGTTCGGGGAGGGAGTGGAAGTAGCGGGTGTAGTCGGGGGTGAAGTGTTCCAGGCCGAGCTTGGAGTACTCCATGGGGGCGAAGGAGGCGGTGCGGGCGAGCCAGGTGAGGCGTTCGCGGCCGGCGGGGCGGGAGCGGAGCAGGTCGAGGAAGACCTCGGCTCCGGACTGGCCCGATCCGATGACGGTGACGTGGTCGGCGCCGAGGATGCGCTGCCGGTTGTCGAGGTACTCGGAGGAGTGGATCACCGGGACGGTGGGTGCTTCGGCGAGGGGGCGCAGCGGTTCGGGGACGTAGGGGGCGGTGCCGATGCCGAGGGCGAGGTTGCGGGTGTAGGTGCGGCCGAGGGCTTCGGCTTCGCCGTCGGCGTCGACTTGGGTGAAGTCGACTTCGAAGAGGTTGCGTTCGGGGTTCCAGCGGACGGCGTCGACCTGGTGGCCGAAGTGGAGTCCGGGCAGGCGGCCGGCGACCCAGCGGCAGTAGGCGTCGTATTCGGCGCGCTGGATGTGGAAGCTCTCGGCGAAGTAGAAGGGGAAGAGGCGTTCCTTGTGCTTGAGGTAGCTGAGGAATGACCAGGGGCTGGTGGGGTCGGCGAGGGTGACGAGGTCGGCGAGGAAGGGGACTTGGAGGGTGGCTCCGTCGATGAGGAGTCCGGGGTGCCAGCGGAAGTCGCGGCGCTGGTCGTAGAAGGCGGTGGCGAGTTCTCCGGCGCCTTGTTGGGGCAGGCCGTGGGCGAGGGCCGCGAGGGAGAGGTTGAAGGGGCCGATGCCGATTCCGACGAGGTCGTGGGGTGCATCGTGCTGGGCGGTCATCGGTGGGTGCTGCCTTCCAGGAGGTTCACGAGGGCGTCCAGGTCCCCCGCCGTGGTGTGGGGGTTGAGCAGGGTGGCCTTGAGCCAGAGGCGGCCGTCGGCGGTGGCCCGGCCCAGTACGGCGGTGCCGCCCTGGAGGAGGGTGCGGCGCAGGGTGGCGAGTGCGGTGTCGTCGGCGTGGGTGGGCCGGAACAGGACGGTGCTGATGGTGGGCGCCGCGTGGAGTTCGAAGGCGGGGTGTGCTTCGAGGAGTCGGGCGAGCTGGTCGGCGTGGGCGCAGGTGCGGTCGATGAGGTGGATGAGGCCGTCTCGGCCGAGGGAGCGCAGGGTGGCGGCGATCTTGAGGGCGTCTGCGCGGCGGGTGGTGCGCAGGGAGCGGCCGAGGAGGTCGGGGAGGCCGGCTTGGGTGTCGTCGGGGGCGTTGAGGTAGTCGGCCTGGTGGGTGAGGGGGGCGAGCAGGGTGGTGTCGGGGACGGTGAGGAGTCCGGCGGCGATGGGTTGCCAGCCGAGTTTGTGGAGGTCGATGGTGATCGACCGGGCGCGGTGCAGGCCGGCGAGTTTGGGGCGGTGGCGGGGGCTGAGGTGGAGGAGGCCGCCGTAGGCGGCGTCGATGTGGAGGTCGGCGCCGTGGTGGTCGCAGAGGTCGGCGAGGGCGTCGAGGGGGTCGATGAGTCCGGCGTCGGTGGTGCCGGCGGTGGCGGTGACGAGGACGGGGCCGGTGGTGGTGGCGAGGGCCTCGGCGAGGGTGGCGGGGGTGAGGGTTCCGGTGGGGGTGGGGAGGCTGCGGGCGGGGGGCAGGCCGAGGAGCCAGGCGGCGCGCGGGATGGAGTGGTGGGCGTTGGCGCCGTGCAGGACGGTGAGGTGGGGGCCGTGGCGTTCGCGGGCGAGGAGGAGGGCGAGGTGGTTGGCCTCGGTGCCGCCGGTGGTGAGGACGGCGTCGGGGTGGGGGGTGTCGTGGAACTCCGCGGCGAGCGTGCGGGTGAGGAGGGCTTCGAGGGCGGAGGCGGCGGGGGCCTGGTCCCAGGAGTCGAGGGAGGCGTTGAGGGCGCTGGCGGCGAGGTCGGCGGCGGCCGCGACGGCGAGGGGTGGGCAGTGCAGGTGGGCTGCGCACAGGGGGTCGGCGGGGTCGGCCGCGCCGGTGGTGAGGGTGTGGACGAGGGTCCGTAGTGCTTCGTGGTCGCCGTGCCCGTGGTCGGGGAGCACGTTGCCGAGTGCGGCGGTGACGCGGGCGGTGACGGCCTCGGGTCCGCCGGCCGGGAGCGGTCCGCCGCGGGCGCGGGCTCCGGTGCGCAGGGCGTCGAGGACGGTGGCGAGAAGGGGTTGCAGGGCGTCGGGGCCGTGGGGTCCGCCGGCGAGCGGGGCGGTGTCGCGTCTGCCTGTGCCGGGGGGCGCTGTCATCGGACGTCCTTCGTGGTGACCGCTGCTTTAGCCGGGGGAGGAAACGAATCCTTGGGCCGGAGACGGGGAGTGCCGGAGAACTGCTTCTGCCTGGGCAAACGCGGAGGGGGGAAGCCGTACTTATCGGTACGGGTGAGGGTGTAGGCGCCGCGCCCGGTCGCGGCGGCGGCGAGGACCCGGGCCGGGGTACGGGTGACAGCGACGAGGTGGCCGACGCACAGAGCGTCCAGCGTGTGGGTCTTTTAGCCAACTTCGTTCACCTCCACACATGGACTGTTGGCTGGTGCTGGTAACGGCGGTCCGCAAGCAGGACAGCTGAAGGTCCCCTCCTTCAGGAAGGGGATCCCGTTGCGCGGTTGTCCTCACGGAACTGTTCGGCGGCGGGCGTTGCCGCACTGGCGGGGTCGGGCACCCGGGCGGTACAACGATCCGACCCGAATGGGGTAACCGCCCGGGTTTATGGAGGGTCGGTTTCCAGCCGTCTTCGCCCTGGCCGGGCGCTGAACCGGGCCTCCTCACTCGTGGGGAGGTGTCCGCCCGGCGGAGCCCAAGGCGCCGCCGGGGCGTCAGGGAGTCAGGGAGTCAGGGAGTCAGGGAGTCAGGGAATGATGACGATCTTGCCCCGGGTCCGGCCGGCCTCGCCGAGGCGGTGGACGTCCGCGAGTTCGGACAGCGGCCGTGACGCGCTGATGTCCACGGTGACCGCGCCCGCGTCGACGAGTTCGACGAGCGCGGCCAGGTGCGCCACGTCGTTGCGGGCGACCATGTGCATCGCGGTCACTTCGGCGTCGGAGGGCGGTTCGACCGGGGTTGCGATGGAGACGATCCGCCCGCCCGGCCGCACGAGCCCCGCCAGGTCCGCTGCTGCGTGCGGGCTGAGCGCGACCAGGTTCAGCAGGACGTCTACCGGGCCGTCGAGGGCGTGGCTCACCGGCGCGAGGGTGTAGTCGATCACCTGGTCGGCCCCATGGAGCCGGACGGCTTCGGTGCTGCGGGCGCTGGCGGTGGCGATCACCTCGGCTCCGGCGTACTTGGCGAGCTGCGTCACGAAGCCTCCGACGCCTCCGCCGGCGCCGTTGACCAGCACACGCTGGCCGGCGGCCACCTTGCCGTGTTCGAACACCGCCTGCCAGGCGGAGAGTCCGGCCACGGGAAGGGCGGCGGCGTGCGCGAGGGGGATGGCGGCGGGTGCCGTGACCAGTTCGGCGACGGGTGCCCGTACGTACTGTGCGGCCCCGCCCGCGCCGTCGAGCCGGCCGATGACCCGGTCGCCGACGGCGAACTCCGTGACGCCCGCGCCGACCTCGGTGACCGTCCCGGCGACGTCCCATCCGAGCACGTAGGGCAGTTCCACGGGCAGGAAGACTTGCAACAGCCCGCCGCGCAGGGCGGTCTCGGAGGGATTGAACGAGGTCGCGGCGACCTGGATCAGGGCCTCGCCGGGGCCCGGCAGCGGCCGGGGAGCGTCCTCGTAGCGGATGACGGACGCGTCTCCGAACTCGTGGATGCGTGCGCTCTTCATCAGCGTCTTCGTCATGGCCGTCGTCGTCGTCTTCGTCGTCGTCTTCGTCATGCCGTGAATCTAGGCCCGCGCACAGAGACGATCCATGTGTCAAAGAACCTGATTCCTACTCGATCGTCTCGCCTGCGTACACTCTCGGTGTGGATGTACTCAGTGACGTCATCGCCGTGATGCGGACCGGCCGGCCCCGGTCGGCCCATGTGCGGTGGCATGCGCCGTGGGGCCAGGAGTTCGCCGCCGTCCCGGGGTCCGCGGGGTTCCAGGTGGTGTTGCGGGGCTCCTGCTGGCTGCTCCCTCCCGGCGAAGAGCCCGTCCAACTCCACCCCGGCGACGTGCTGTTCATGCCGCACGGCAGCGGGCACACCCTGGCCGACAGCCCCCACACGCCGGTGATCGCGCCGGCCTGCGGCCCCGATGACCTCCGGTCGCCGCAGGCCTACGCGTCCGACAGCGTCGACCGGACCGGCGGCGACGGGCCGGTCACCACGGTGCTCTGCGGGACCTACGAGCTCGACCCGCACCGCGCCCACCCGCTGTTGCGCGACCTGCCGGGCCGGATCCGCCTGCCCGCGCAGGCGGGCCGCCACCGGGAACTGCGCGCGGCCGTGGAGCTGCTGGCCGCCGAGCTGGACGATCCGCGTCCGGGTACGGACGCGGTGGTCCCCGCGCTCCTGGACACGCTGCTGCTGTACATCCTGCGCATCTGGTTCAGCGAACAGCCCGCCCTGGGCAACACCACGGGCTGGGCGGCCGCGCTCAACGACCCGTATGTCACCGCCGCTCTCGATGCCGTCCACCGGGACCCGGCGGCGCCCTGGACCGTGGCGAAACTCGCCTCCGAAGGGGGGCTCTCCCGGGCGCCGTTCGCCAGGCGCTTCGCGGCGCTGGTGGGCCGGCCGCCCCTCGGCTATCTGACCTGGTGGCGGATGGCCACGGCGGCGCGTCTGCTGCGGGCTTCGGATGCCTCGTTGAGGTCCATCGCCGCCCAGGTGGGCTACGCCTCGGAGTTCGCGTTCGCCGGCGCGTTCAAGCGCGCGTACGGGACGCCGCCCGGTGCGTACCGGCGGCAGAAGAGCTGAATTCGGTCCGCCGATCCGCGTCACCGGAAGACAGCCGGTTTACGTCGGCACGTGGCGGCCCCGCCCCCCGGCCGAACCGTGGGGTGGGGCCGTCACGGCCTGGAGGCGGGTTCAGCGGCGGGCGCGCTGGGCTCGGGTCAGGTCGTCGAGGTGGTCTACGAGTTTGCGGTGGAGGAGCGGGGTGATGTCGGGGGCGGTCAGGGCTTCGTGGCCGGACTGGAGGTTGGCTTCGGTGATTTCGTGTCCGGGGAGGGCCCAGCGGCCTGCGGCGTCGGCGATGGCGGGGCCGCGGCGGGCTGCGAGGGTGACGGCCTCGGAGTAGGCGCGGGGTACGTAGTCGCGGAGCAGGTCGGTCTGTTCGGGCTGCCAGAAGCCTTGGGCGGTGGCGGTGAAGAGGTAGTTGGACAGGGAGTCGTCGTGGAAGAGGCGCTCCCAGGCGGCGGCCTTGGCCGCGGCCGTCGGGAGGGCGGCCCGGCAGCGGGCGGCGCCTTCGCGGCCGGTGGCGCTGGGGTCGGCTGCGAGGGCTTCGTCGATCTCGGTTTCGCCGGCCGCGCCGAGGACGGACAGGCGGGCCAGGATGCGCCAGCGCAGTTCGGGGTCGAGTGCGGGGCCGCCGGGGACGGTGCCGTCGGCGAGCCAGCCGGCGATGGTGTCGGGCTGGGTGGCGCTGTCGACGAGGGTGCGGACGGCGACGAGCCGCAGGCCGGGGTCGGAGCCCTCCTCGGTGCGCCGCAGCAGGCCGCGGGCGATGGTGGTGAGGGTGGTGAGGGCGTCGGTGCGGCGGTCGGGGGTGACGTACCGGTCGGCGATCTGGGCGCGGGTGAAGCCGAGGACGCCCTGGACGATCGCGAGGTCGGTTTCGTCGGGGACGTGGGCTTCGGCGGTCGCCAGGTAGTCGGCGGCGGCCAGTTCGCCGTCGCGGACCATGTCGCGCAGGGAGTTCCAGACGACGGCGCGGGTGAGCGGGTCGGGGATGCGGGAGATGCCGCGCAGGGCGGTTTCGAGTGAGGTGTCGTCGAGGCGGACCTTGGCGTAGGTGAGGTCGCCGTCGTTGAGGACGAGGAGGGCGGGGCGCGGGCCGCTCACGGAGAGGACCTCGTCGGAGGGGACGTCGAGGGCGAGGACCTCGCGGGGTTCGATGGCGCGGTCCGGGGCGCGGTCGTAGAGGCCGACGGCGATGTGGTGGGGGCGGTTGCCGGTGCGGTCGACGGTGAGGGTCCAGCCTCCGTGGCTCTCTTCGAGGCGGGGGGTGAGGGTGTCGACGCCGGTGGTGCGCAGCCAGGTCTCGGCCCAGGTGTGGACGTCGCGGTCGGTGTGGGCGGCGAGGGAGTCCACGAAGTCGGCGAGGGAGGCGTTGGCGAACTTGTGGCGGGCGAAGTGGGTGTTGATGCCGGCCAGGAAGTCCTTTTCGCCGAGCCAGGCGACGAGTTGGCGCAGGGCGGAGGCGCCCTTGGCGTAGGAGATGCCGTCGAAGTTGAGGAGGGCGGAGGCGGTGTCGGGGACGGATGTGGCGTCCGGGGCGACGGGGTGGGTGGAGGGGCGCTGGTCGGCGTCGTAGCCCCAGGGTTTGCGTTCCATGGCGAATCCGGTCCAGGTCTCGGTGAAGCGGGTGGCTTCGATGAGGGTCTGGTAGCCCATGAACTCGGCGAAGGATTCGTTCAGCCAGATGTCGTCCCACCAGCTGAGGGTGACGAGGTCGCCGAACCACATGTGGGCCATCTCGTGCGCGATGGTGACGGCGCGGCGCTGGCGTTCGGCGTCGGTGACGGCGGAGCGGAAGACGTAGTCGTCGCGGAAGGTGACGAGTCCCGGGTTCTCCATGGCGCCGGCGTTGAACTCGGGTACGAAGGCCTGGTCGTAGGAGTCGAAGGGGTAGGGCTCGGTGAACTTCTGGTGGAAGCGGTCGTAGCAGGCGGTGGTGAGGTCGAGGATCTCCTTGGCGTCGGCGTCGAGGTGGGGGGCGAGGGAGCGGCGGCAGTGGATGCCGAAGGGGAGGCCGGCGTGTTCGGTGCGGATGCTGTGCCAGGGGCCTGCGGCGACGGCGGCGAGGTAGGTGGAGATGACGGGCGTGGGGGCCGATGCCCAGATGCCGGCCTCGGAGGCGGAGCCGTCGCCCGAGCCGCCGCCGCTGTCGCCGAGGCGTTCGCCGATGCGGGTGGTGATGCCGTTGGCGAGGACGGTCCAGTGCGCGGGGGCGGTGACGGTGAACGCGAACACGGCCTTGAGGTCGGGCTGGTCGAAGGCCGGGAAGACGCGCTGGACGTCGTCGAGGAACATCTGGGTGTAGACGTACGTCTCCCCGTCCGCGGGGTCGGTGAAGCGGTGCAGGCCTTCGCCGGTGCGGGAGTAGCGCATGCGGGCGGCGATGCGGAGCTCGTGGGGGCCCTGGGTGAGGCCGGTGAGGGGGAGGCGGCCGTCGGTGAGGGCGGCCGGGTCCAGGGGGTGTCCGTCGAGGGCGGCGGAGCGCAGTTCGTCCGGCTTCAGCTCGACGAAGGTGTCGCCGGCGGCGCGGGCGGTGAACCGGATGACGGTCGTGGACTCGAAGGTCTCGTCGCCGGTGGTGAGGTCGAGGGCGACCTCGTAGTGCCGGACGTCGAGGAGCCGGGCTCGGAGCTGCGCTTCGTTGCGCGTCAGTGCGGACATGGGGCCCATGCTGCCGGATGGCGGCGCCGGGCCCCAGCTCCTATTCCTCGCCTGCGTCGTCGCCCTCGCCTGCGTCGTCGCCCTCGCCTGCGGCGATCGTCTCGTGGTGGCGGATGACCTCGGCGATGATGAAGTTGAGGAGCTTCTCGGCGAAGGCGGGGTCGAGTTTGGCGTTCTCCGCGAGCTGGCGCAGCCGGGCGATCTGGCTGGCCTCGCGGCCCGGGTCGGCCGGGGGCAGCTGGTGGCGGGCCTTGAGGTGGCCGACCTGCTGCGTGCACTTGAACCGCTCGGCGAGCATGTGGACCACGGCCGCGTCGATGTTGTCGATGCTGTCCCTGAGCCGGGCCAGCTCGGCGGTGACGTTCTCATCGATGTCCCTGGTGTTCATGGTCATCGAGAATACGTGGCGCACGTCGTCGATTCTTCGGCCGATCGCCCACTGAGACGGCGGACCCGGGCCGGTCTGGGTCGCCCTCGGCGGGCTCGGCGGGCTCGGCGGCGGGGTCGTGGGTGATCAGGTCTCCCGGCTGGCACTGGAGGACGTCGCAGATCCTGGACAGGGTGGAGAAGCGGATGGCCTTGGCCCGGCCGTTCTTGAGCACGGACAGGTTGACGACGGTGATGCCCACCTGCGCGGACAGTTCGGTGAGCGTCATGCCGCGCTCGGCGAGGACCCGGTCGAGGTGGATCCGGATCGCGTGGATTTCCTCTTCGGGCATCAGATGGTCCCTTCGAGGTCCTCTCGCATGCGCACGCCCTCGCGCATGATCTTCCCCATGATGACGGCTGCGAGGCCGGCGAGGATGAGTACCTGCGGCTCGGCGACCGTCGGCCCGGAGTCCAGCATGGGCACCATGCTGGCGGCGAGCCAGGATTGCGACCAGCCTGCGACGAGGCCCGCGAGCGGTGTGCCGGCCGTGACGAACCAGCCGAGGACGGTGAGCCGTCGCGCCACCTTGTCGGTGAACGGCCCTTGGGACACGACGGCATCGAGCAGCCGGGAGAAGAGCAGCAGGGCGAGCGAGGCGAACAGCATCCAGGGCAGCCGGCCTCCGAGGTCGGCGGCGCGCTGCGCCGCCGAGGGGTCGTTCTGGCAGAGCCGCGCGGTGGTGCTGGAGGCGTCGACACCCTGGCCGACCGGCAGGCCGCCTTCCAGCGTGGCGTTGGCCCAGAAGCCGGTTTGCACGCAGACCGCCCCGTCGTCGGTCAGGTGCGAGACGGCCGTGCCGATGAAGGTGAGCCCCCAGAGCATCGCCAGCCCAAAGGTCAGCGTGGCCAGAATCTTCGTGAATCGCGTGTTCACCGCATGTCCCCCTATCGATTTTCGATATGCCCGAGCCTAGCGGACCATATCGATAATCGACAAGTGGGTGAGGGTCGGAGAGGTCAGAGAGGGAGGAGCGCCGTGACCAGCCAGCCGCCCTCGGGGGCGGGGCCGGCGGCGAGGGAGCCGCCGAGGGCTTCGGCGCGTTCGGCCATGCCGACGAGGCCGTAGCCGCCGCCGCGGGCGTTCTCGGAGAGTTTCGCGGGGCGGCCGCCGTCGTCGGCGATCCGGACTTCCAGGCCGGCCGGGACGGTGCGCAGGCCGACCCGGACGGCGGTGGCGGTGGCGGCGTGCTTGCCGATGTTGGTGAGGGCTTCAAGGACGATGCGGTGGGCGGTGGCGGCGATGTCGGCGGGGAGCCGGGCCTCCAGGCCCTCCTCCACGTAGAGGACGACGGGCGGGCCGGTGGCGGCGAACCGTTCCGTCAGCTCGCGGATCTCCCGGAGGCCGGCGACGGGGGCCGTGCCGGCGGAGCCGCCTGCCTGGCCGGCGCCCTTGCCTGCGCCCATGCCTGCGCCCTTGCCGGTGCCCTTGCCCGTCTCCGGGTGGGTGTCCGCGGCGCCCTCGCGGAGGATCTTGACCAGGCGGCGCATGGAGCCGAGTGCCTCGTCCCCGGCGGTCTCGATGCGGCCGAAGATCTCGGCGGCGCGTTCGGCGGAGACCTTGGTGTAGCGGGCGGCGCGCGCCTCGACGACGATCCCCGTCACGTGGTGGGCGACGAGGTCGTGCAGCTCGCGTGCCAGCTCCAGGCGCTCGGCGCTGCGTACGGCGCGCAGCTCGCGGACGCGCTGGACGGACTGCAGGCGCAGGAGCAGGGAGTACGCGGTGACGACGGCGGCGAGCACGGAGAAGAGCAGCGTGAAGCGGCCCGGGTCCGCGTCGCGCACGGGCACCGACATGCAGCCGAGGGCGAGGAGGGGGCCGAGGACGGCGGCGGTGCGGGCGGGGGCGCGGAGCAGGACCTGGGCGAGCAGGACGAGCAGGGCGATGGCTTCGCCGCCGCCCCAGACGACGAGGGGGTGGTTGCCGAAGATCAGGGAGAGGGTGACGGTCCAGGTGACGGCGGCGGCGAACCAGGCGCGGACGAGGAGCGGGATGCCCGGCCAGGGCACGGCGCTGAGGCAGACGAGGATGCCGGACACCCAGACGGCGGCGTGCGGGGTGCTGGGCTGGCGGGCGAGGACGACGCCTTCGAAGGTGACGAGGGCGAGGAGGGTGACGGAGAGGGTGATGCGGATCCAGTCCGCGGCGTAGGGGTGACGGCGGGCCCATGACCCCAGGGGGCTCACCGGTTGGCCTCGGGGGCGCTGCCCCGGGCCCCGCGCCTCGAACGCCGGCGGGGCTGATATCGCCCGGCGGGGCAGCTCACGCCGGGGTGCCTGCCAGGCCGCTTTCCCAGGCCCAGGCGGCGATTTCCACGCGGTTGCGGGCGTCCAGTTTGGCCTGGACGTTGGCCAGGTGGGTCTTGACCGTGGAGAGGGAGACGAAGAGCTCTCCCGCGATCTCGGCGTTGGTCAGCCCGCGCGCGAGGCAGCGTACGACTTCGCGTTCCCGGTCCGTCAGGGGCTCCGCCGGGCGGCGGGCGGCCGCGGCGGCCGCCGGGGTGCGGTGGGCCATTTCGCGCAGCAACCGTACGGTGATGGCGGGTGAGACGAGGGAGTCCCCGACGGCTGCCGCCCGCACCGCTTCAACCAGCATGGCCGGGCTCGCGTCCTTGAGGAGGAAGCCGGACGCTCCGCCCCGGAGCGCCGCGTGGACGTACTCGTCGAGGTCGAAGGTGGTGACGATGACGATGCGGGGGGTTCCGCGGCCGGAGAGCCGGCGGGTGACTTCGAGCCCGTCGAGCTTGGGCATGCGGATGTCGAGGAGCAGGACGTCGGGCCGGTGTTCGGCGACGGCCGCGAGGGCCGCTTCGCCGTCGACGACGTCGGCGACCACCTCGATGTCCGGCTGGCTTTCGAGGATCATCCGGAAGCCGGTCCTGACCATCTCCTGGTCGTCCGCGATGATCACTCTGATCGTCATGCGCCGCCTGCCCCACTGTCGCCCGTTGCCTGTGCCGTCCCGGTTTCCCCGGCATTCCCACCCGGCGGGATCTCTCCATGGGACCTGCGGGCGCCTCGGCCCGCAACCGCACAGCAGACCGCCGGGAGCATGCCGCAAGGCCGGAACGGCGTCGTTCCGGCCTCACGGTAGTGCGGTCGACCTTACGGACATGTGGGGCATTGCGCCTCATTCTTCCGGCCCCTGTCGGATGGGCCGGGAGGAGGAGGGCGACGGGAGCGGGGGGCGGTCAGAGCGTGGCGGCCGCGCTCTTGATCGCCGCCGCGAAGGTGGAGACCTCCGTGTAGACGCCGGGGTAGTCGGGGCGGGCGCAGCCCTCGCCCCAGCTGACTATGCCGACCTGGATCCAGGCGTTGGTGTCGTCCCGGCGGAACATGGGGCCGCCGGAGTCGCCCTGGCAGGTGTCGACGCCACCCGCGTCGAATCCGGCGCAGATCTCTTCGGCGGGCACGAGCGAGCTGCCGTAGGACTCCTGGCAGGAGGCGTCGGAGACGAAGGGGACGGTGGCCTTGTACAGGTGGCGCTGCTGGCTGCCGCCTTCCCGGGTGGCGCCCCAGCCGGCGACGGTGAAGGTGCCGTTGTCGTAGGCCTTGGTCTCGGCGATCTTGAGGGTGGGCAGGTTGATGGGCTGCGCGAGCTTGATCAGCGCCCAGTCCTTGCCCGTGCCGTTGTAGCCGGGGGCCTGGAGGACCTTGGTGGACTTGACCTTGATGGCGCTGGAGCTGCGCAGATCGACGACTCCGGCGGTGGCGGTGATGGTGGTGTTGTTGCCGGAGCCGCTCACGCAGTGGGCGGCGGTGAGGACGATCTGCTGGGTGTAGAGGGCGCCGCCGCAGCCCATGGAGAGCCGGACCATGAAGGGGAACTCGCCCTGGGCGGCGCGCGTTCCGC
The DNA here is from genome assembly GCF_057834205.1 of Streptomyces sp. GL_148. NCBI lineage: Bacteria > Bacillati > Actinomycetota > Actinomycetes > Kitasatosporales > Streptomycetaceae > Streptomyces > Streptomyces sp. GL_148. Next base: position 2,113,452 of record NZ_CM174396.1, read on the forward strand.
CGACGACGGGCGCCGTGCCGGCGGTGGCGGTGCCGGGCTGGAGGCTGACGGCCGCGAGGGCCACGGCTCCGACGGCGAGGGCGCGCTTGAGGGTGGTGACGAGGCTGGACACAGTCGACACACTGCCTTTCGTGGGGGGTTGGGCCGTGCGCGTCACCGCATGACGGGTGGGACAGACCGCATGGGTGACGGGGACATGACACACCGGTCGCGCCGGGCCCATCAAGAACGCGTTTTCGGACAACTTCCCGCCGGAGGCGCCCCGTGACGCAAAACGGTCGGCGGAACAGCCCCATCGAGCACGGATTTCCTCATCTGGAGACGGTCCGCGTGGCCGTCACCGCCCTGTTCCGGCGGCTGTCCGCCGACGGGATCCGCGCCTACGACACCGCCTTCGCCCCCGCCGACGCGGCCTTCCCCGCCTCCGAGGACCTCCACCTCGGCGCCCACCGGGTGGCTTCCGCGATGGTCCGCGCGCTGCGGCTGCCGGACGCGCGCCTGATCGTGGGCTTCCGGGCGATGGAGGAGGCGGCCACCGTGGAACTGGCCGCCGGTCCCGAGTACTTCGTCGAGGTCAACGACCGTTTCCGCGTCCACCGCCGCGACCTGGCGGCCGCCCTCGCCCACGAGGTCACGCACGTGCTGCTGCACCGCCTGGACCTGCACTTCTCCACCACCGCCGACAACGAGATCCTCACCGACACCGCCGCCGCCTGGCTGGGCGCCGGCTGGCTGCTGCTCGACGCCTACCGGGAGGACGAGCTCACCCACCAGAAGCTCGGCTACCTCACCCCGGAGGAGTTCGGCTACGTCCTCGCCAAGCGCGGCCGGTTCCTCGGCGGCGAGGACCTCTCCGCGTGGTTCACCAGTCCGCAGGCCTACGAGGCGTACGTGCGCGGCCGCGCCCTGGCCGACCGGGACCTGCGCCGGGCCCCCCTCGCGGCCGCGGGCCGCCCGGAGCGGCTCCGGTACGCGGCGGCCCGCCGGAGCGGGGCCGCCCCGCCCGGGGTCCCGTACGGCTTCGAGGAGCACCCGGGCGGGCTGCGGGTGAGCTTCCCGTGCCCGGTGTGCGGACAGCGGCTGCGGCTGCCTGCCGGTCGCGGGCCGGTCCGGGCCCGGTGCGGGCTGTGCCGCACGGTGCTGGACTGCGACACCTGACGCGCCGCGTGACGGAGGTTCACCGCACCGCCATGAAAAGTTACTTACCAGCCAGTAGACATGAGGGCGGACGATCTCCAGCCTGGTCACGTACATGCCAACACGTGATCGAGGAGCGTCCCCCATGCGCAGCACCCGCACCCGCACCCGTACTCGTACCACTGCGGCCGCAGTGGCCGTAGCCGCAGCCGTACTGGCCCTGGTTCCGGCCACCGCCGCCACGGCGGCCCCTGCCAAGGCCTCCCAGGCCGTCACCGCCGCCACGGCCGTCACCGCGTCCGCCCCCGGCGGCAACGCGGTGTTCCTCGGCATCGACTACGCCACCTGGCAGCGCGACGTGTCCGCCGTCATCGACGCGGCCCGCCCCGGGATCGAGCAGCGCATCGCCGCCTCGCCGGCCGGTGAGAAGCCGGCGATCGTCCTCGACATCGACAACTCGTCGCTGGAGACGGACTTCCACTGGTTCTGGACCTTCCCGACCCCCGCGATCGCCCAGGTCCGCGACCTGACCCGATACGCGAACGACCGCGGAGTCGCCATCTTCTTCGTCACCGCCCGCCCGGGGATCATCTACTCCCTCACGGAGCGCAACCTCAAGGCGGTCGGCTACCCGGTCTCGGGCCTCTACGTCCGCGACCTGCCCGCACTGTTCGGCGAGGTCAGCGCCTACAAGACGGCCAAGCGGGCGGAGATCGAAGCGCGCGGCTACACGATCATCGCCAACATCGGCAACAACCAGAGCGACCTGGTCGGCGGCCACGCCGAGCGCACCGTCAAGCTGCCGGACTACGACGGCAAGCTCTCCTAGTCCGGCCCGCCGGTCGAGGACGCTAGTCCAGCCCGGCGGCGATCGCGTTGACGGCGGCCCAGCTGAAGGCCATGGCGGGGCCGATCGTCGCGCCCGGTCCGGGGTAGGTCTCCCCCATCACCGCCGCCGAGCAGTTGCCGGAGGCGTAGAGCCCCGGGATCGGCGTGGAGTCCTCGCGGAGCACCCTGCCGTCGGTGTCGGTGACGAGGCCGCCCTTGGTGCCGATGTCCCCCGGGTGCACGGGGACCGCGTAGAAGGGGCCCTTCTCGATCGGCGCCAGGTTCGGGTTGGGCAGCGTCGGGTCGCCGTAGTAGCGGTCGTAGACGCTCTCGCCGCGCCCGTAGTCCTTGTCGGTGCCCACCTCGGCGAAGGAGTTGAAGCGGGCGATCGCGGCGGGCAGGCGGGGCGCGGAGATCTGCCGGGCCAGTTCCTCCACGGTGTCGGCCTTCTTCAGGAAGCCGCTCTCCAGCCACGTCTTGGGGAAGGGCTGGCCGGGGAAGAGGCCGGCGAAGATGTACCGGGCCTTGGAGCGGGCGTCCAGGATCAGCCAGGACGGCACGGTCGACGCCCCGGGCCGGTCGGCGGCGTACATCCGGTCCACGAACGCGTGGTACGGCAGGGCCTCGTTGGCGTAGCGCTCCCCCGCCTCGTTGACGATGACCATGCCGGGGATGCCCCGGTCGGCGACGAGGAAGAAGGGCTTCTCCCCCGGCGGGCACACCGACGGCGCGCCCCAGACCTTGTCCAGCAGATCGGTGGCGGCCCCCAGTTCCTCACCGAGCGTCAGGGCGTCGCCGGTCTGACCCTGCGAGGCGTGCGTCCAGGCCGTGGACGTGGGTGCGGGCAGGTGCTTCTCGCGCAGGGCCTGGTCGTGCGAGAACCCGCCCGAGGCCAGCACCACCCCGCCCCGCGCCGCTACGGTCACTTCGCGCCCGGCGCGCAGGACCCGTACGCCCGTCACCCGGCCGGCCGGGTCCGTGATCAGGCCGGTCAGGGGCGCCGACAGCCACAGTTCGCCGCCGAGCGCGTCCAGGGAGAGCCGCATGCGGGCGATGAGCGCCTCGCCGAGGGAGAGCAGCTTGCGGCGGGTGGCCAGGGCCTTGACCGCGCGCAGGCCGACCTTGACGGAGGTCTTCTTGCCCGCCCAGGTGCGGCTGACCATGTTCAGGAAGCGGAAGTCGTACGAGGTCATCGTCAGCCCGTACGTGGGCAGTCCGGCCCGGCGCATGGAGGCGCCGAGCCCGCCGAGCCGTTTGAAGTCGACGATGCACGGCTCGATGGAGCGGCCCTGCGCCATGCCGCCCTGGGCTTCGGGGAAGTAGTCCGAGTAGCCGGGGGTGTACATGAAGCGGATCTCGGTGCGGTCGTGGAACTCCCTGACCATGCGCGGCCCGTGGTGCAGGTACGCGTCCTTGCGCGCGGCCGGGACCCGGTCGCCGACGGTGGCGTCGAGGTAGGCACGGGCCTTCTCGCGGGTGTCGGCGAGGCCGGCGCGGTCGAGGTGGAAGTTGCCGGGGACCCAGATCGCACCGCCGGACAGGGCGGTGGAACCCCCGTAGACGTCGGCCTTCTCCACGACGAGGACGCTCAGCCCCCGGAGCCGGGCGGTGACGGCGGCGGCGAATCCGGCGGCGCCGGAGCCGACGACCACCACGTCGTAGGCGTACTCGGTGACGTGCTCGGCGGTGTGCTCGGCGGTGTGCTCGGTTGTCATCCGAAGGCTCCCGTGGCGTAGTCGCTGCGGTAGTACAGCAGGGGTGATCCGCCGTCGCGGGCGTTCAGTTCGAGGACCCGGGCGGTGACGAGGTAGTGGTCGCCCGCCTCGTGGACCTCTTCCAGGGCGCAGTCGACGGTGGCGAGGGCGCCGGTGACGCGGACGGCTCCGTGGGCGGAGCGTTCCCAGTCGACGCCCGCGAACTTGTCCTCGCCGCGGCGGCCGAGTGCCTCGCACACGGCGCGCTGCTCCTCGGCGAGGATGCTGACGCCGAAGCGGCCGGCGGCCCGCACCTTGGGCCAGCTGGAGGAGCCCTTGCCCACGCAGAGCAGGACCAGCGGCGGGTCGACGGAGAGGGAGGCGAAGGACTGGCAGGCCAGTCCGGCCGGGCGGCCGTCGTCCGCGACGGCCGCGACGACGGTGATGCCGGAGGCGAAGGCGCCGAGGACCTCGCGGAACCGGGCGGGGTCGACCGGGACTCCAGGGGCGACCGGGACTGCGGGGTCGACCGGGACTGCTGGGGCGACCGCGCCGACGCCCGCGGCGGGGCCGGTCAGCCGTTCCACTGGTGGCCCCAGAAGCTGTCCGCGGTGATCTCCTTCGCGGTCCAGGTGGCGGGGTCGACGAGCAGGCCGTCCCAGCCGTACTCGACCTGGAAGCCGCCGGGGGCCTGGGCGTAGAAGGAGACCATGTGGTCGTTGGAGTGCCGGCCGAGGGTGGAGGCGATGGGGATGCCCGCCTCGTTCATGCGGTCGAGGCAGTAGCCGACGTCGTCGAGGGTCTCCAGCTCGACCATGAAGTGGACGATGCCGGGCGGCAGCGCGCCGGGGTAGAGCCCGAGGCTGTGGTGGCGGCGGTTGGGGCTGAGGAAGTGCATCCAGTAGAAGTCCTGGCCGGGCTTGCCGGTGGGGACGGCGACCGGGGGCAGCCGCATCGAGTCGCGCAGCTGGAAGCCGAGGAGGTTCTCGTAGAAGTCGAGGGTGGCCTCGGTGTCGGCGGCGGGCAGGACGACGTGGCCGAGGCCGAGGCCGCCTTCGCGGCCGCCGGTGACGAACCGGTTGCCGTAGCGGGCTGCGAGCGGGGTGTGGTCCTGGGCCTGGCCCCAGTAGATCTCCAGGGGGTTTCCGCTGGGGTCCTCGCAGTGGATCAGGCCCTGGACGCGGCGGTCGGCGAGGGTTTCGGCGTCGCCCTGCTTGACGGGGTGTCCGGCGCTCTCCAGCTCGGCGGCGGCGTCTTCGAGGGCGCGGGCGTTGGCGACTTCGAAGCCGGCGGCGAGGAGGCGGTCCTGGGTGCCGGCGACGAACTGGAAGCGGTGCGTGCGGTCGTCGATGCGGACATTGAGACGGGTGTCCGTGGTGCCGGCGGCTTCGGCCATGCCGAGGATGTCGAGGACGTAGGTGCGCCAGGCGGCGAGGTCTGCGGTCTCGATGCGGAGGTAGCCGAGTGCGCGGATGTCCATGGGGGAACTCCTCGGTGGGATCAGTGGTGGCATCAGTGGAGGAAGAAGTCGGTGGCGAGGCGGTTGAACTCGTCGGCGGCCTCGGTCTGCGCCCAGTGCCCGCAGTGCGGGAAGACGTGCAGGCGGGCGTCGGGGATGGTCTTCAGCGCGAGGAAGGCGCCGTCGACCGGGTTGACGCGGTCCTCGCGGCCCCAGGTCAGCAGGACGGGGCGGCTGATGCGGTGCGCTTCGCGCCAGAGCATGGCGGCCTCGGGCCACTTGGCGAAGGAGGCGCCCATGCGGGCGTTGCCGAGCCTGGCTTCGGGGTCGGTGGCCTGGGTGTAGCGCTCCTCGACGAGGGCGTCGGTGACGATCGCCGGGTCGTGGGCGAGGGTGGTGAGGAAGATCCGCATCTGCTCGCGGGTGGGCTCGGGGGCGAGGCTGAACTCGAAGAGCCGCTTGATGCCTTCGGTGGGGTCGGCGGAGAAGAGGTTGAGCGAGATCCCGCCGGGGCCCATGAGCAGGAGCTTGTCGACGCGTTCGGGGTGGTCCAGGACGAGCCGGGTGGCGGTGCCTCCGCCGAGGGAGTTGCCGATGAAGTGCGCCCGCTCGATGCCGAGTTCGTCCATGAGGGCGAGGACGGCGTTCGCGCTGAAGCTGAAGTAGTCGCGGTCGGGTTCCGGCTTGTCGGAGCGGCCGTAGCAGGGCTGGTCGACGAGCAAGGTGCGGAAGCGCTCGGCGAAGTGGGGCAGGTTGCCGCCGAAGTTGGACCAGCCGGAGGCGCCGGGACCGCCGCCGTGCAGCATGATCACGACGGGCGCGTCCAGGGGACCTGCCACGTGGTAGTGCAGGTGCAGGGCGCCGGCCTTGGCGGTGCGGGAGGTGTTCTCGTACGTGAGTACCTGCGCGCTCACAACATCGTGTCCTGGATGTCGAGGCCGAGTGCGCCCTGCCCGAACAGGACCAGGGCCCGCTCCGGGTCGTTGGCGGCGTGGCCGCGGCCGGTGTGGACGTCGCGCCAGGCGCGCTGGACGGGGTGGGGGCCGGTGCGCATGGCGCTGCCGCCCGCGTTCTCCATGAGGAGGTCGACGGCGGCGACGCAGCGCTCGGTGGCGAGGACCTGGTCGCGGCGGGCCCGGGTGCGCAGCGGCGTGGGGAGTTCCTCGCCGCGTTCGGCGAGGGCGTAGAGCTCGGAGATGTTGCGCTGGAGCTGGAGCCAGGAGGCGTCGATGTCGCTGGCGGCGCGGGCGATGCGGACCTGGGCGAAGGGGTCTTCGGCGACCTGCTGGCCGTAGGAGATGCGGAAGCGCTCGCGGGTCGCGGCGACGTAGTCCTCGTAGGCGCCTTCGGCGATGCCGACGATGGGGGTGGAGATGGTGGTGGTGAAGACGGAGGCGTAGGGGAGCCGGTAGAGCGGCTCGGGGTTGAGGCGGTGGCCGGGTACCTGGAGGGCGGTGACGGGGCCGAAGCTGAGGGCGCGGTGTTCGGGGACGAACACCTCCTCGACGACGATGTCGTTGGAGCCGGAGCCTCGCAGGCCGACGGTGTCCCAGACCTCGTCGATGCGGTACTGGGAGCGCGGGATCAGGAAGGTCCGCATGTCGACGGGGCGGCCTTCGGCGTCGGTGACCAGTCCGCCGAGCAGGGCCCAGTCGGCGTGGTCGCAGCCGGAGGAGAAGTGCCAGCGGCCGCTGAGGGTGAAGCCTCCGTCGACCGGGGTGACCTTGCCGGTGGGGGCGTAGGAGGAGCAGATCCGCGTGTCGCGGTCCTGGCCCCAGACCTCTTCCTGGGCGCGGGGGTCGTAGAGGGCGACGTGCCAGGGGTGGACGCCGACGACGGAGGCGACCCAGCCGGTGGAGCCGCAGGCCTTGGCGATGTCCTTGACGGCGGCGTAGAAGAGGGCGGGGTCGGCGGCGTACCCGCCGTGGGCCTTGGGCTGGAGCAGCCGGAAGAAGCCGGTGGCGGCGAGTTCCTTGATGCTCGCCTCGGGGACTTTGCGCTGGCTTTCGGCCTCTGCGCTGCGCTCGCGGAGGGCGGGGGCGAGGGCGCGGACCGCTGCGAGGACCTCTTCGTCACTCATGGTGTCCCCTTCTCAGATCAAGGATCTTCGGGTGTTCGGGATCGATGGCGAGGAACGTACGCCGGGTGGTCCGGGGCGCGGAACGAGCTGTTCCCGCTGAGCGGGAAGCTCCTCGGAACTCCTCGGAAACTCTTCAGAACTCCTCGAAACGACTACTTGAAGTATTACTGAACGAAATAGCCCCCTCCGGGTGCTTCCCTCCGGCCGGGGGCGCGTGGCAGTGTCGCCCCAACGCCTCACGCAGGGGGTTTTCTCGTGCTTGACCAGGCCATGGAGCAGGTCGCGGAGACCGGGCTCGCACCGCTTTCGCTGCTGGAGAAGGCCGCGAAAGTGCTGGGCGCCTTCGAGGGTCCACAGCCGCGGCTGTCGCTCACCGAGGTCGTACGCCGCTCCGGAATCCCACGTTCTTCCGCCCACCGGATCCTCGACCAGCTGGTGCAGCTGCGCTGGCTGGACCGCGAGGGCCGGGACTATCGCATGGGCATGCGCATGCTGGAGCTGGGCGCGCTCGCCTCCCACCACAACCGGCTGCGCCGGGCCGCGCTGCCGCTGCTGCACGCGCTGCACGAGCAGACGGGCCGGGTGGTGCACCTGTCGGTGCTCGACGGGGCCGAGGTGGTGTGCCTGGAGCGGATCGGCGGTTCGGAGGCCACCACGGTGCCCTCGCGGGTCGGCGGCCGGATGCCGGCGTACTGCACGGCCGCCGGCAAGGCGATCCTCGCGTTCAGTGATCCCGCCGCGGTGGAACACGTCCTCGCGCAGGGGCTGCGGCCGCGCACCGCGCGCACCCTGATCCGGCCGCTCGCTCTGCGTTCGGAGCTCGCGGCGGTCCGCGAGCGCGGGCTGGCGTACGACCGGGAGGAGAGCTTCCGGGGCATCTGCTGCGTGGCCGCTCCGCTGCGGGGCGCCGGGCGGGCCGTGGCCGCGGTCTCGGTGTCCTCCTGCCGGGGCGACCGGGAGACGGCCCGCCTCGCGCCGGCGGTACTGGCCTGCGCGCGATCGGTGTGGCGCGAGCTGTACGGGCCGGGCCGGCCGGGGCGGGCCGCGGCCGCGCCGGCGCGGGACCTGGAGCCGGCGGTCTCGGCGCAGGCGATGGACAACATGATGGGATGGCTGCGGTTCAGCGAGTGGATGTAGTGGGTAGTGGTACCCCAACGCACGAGTGAACGAGTCCGGGCCCGACCCCCCGCCAGGGGGCCGGGCCCGGAGTCGTACGGCGGGCCCGGCGGCCTCGTTCAGCCGTCGTAGCTGATGCGGATCCGGTCGCCGAGCGGCAGGGCCTGGCAGGCCAGGACGTAGCCGTCGGCCACGTCCTCGCGGTCCAGGACCTCGTTGCGGACCATCGTGACCTCGCCCTCCACCACCCGGCAGCAGCAGGCGCTGCAGGCGCCTTCGCGGCAGGAGTACGGGGCGGGGACTCCTGAGGCGAGCAGGGCGTCGAGCAGCGGGGTTCCGGCGGGCCAGTCCACGGTGTGCACGGCCCCCTCGAACTCCACTTCGGCGGTGGCGTCGCCCGCCCCGGTCGCGGCGGGAGCCGGGTCGGGGGCCGTCCGGGCGAAGACGTCGCCGCTCAGCGAGAAGTACCGCTCCCGGTGGATCGACCGGCCCTGTCCCCCCGTGGAGCGGACGGCCGCCTCCGCCGCGTCCATCAGCGGAGCGGGCCCGCACAGGTAGGCCTCGCGGCCCGCGTACGGGGCCACGAGCGGGGCCAGCTGCGGGGCGGTCGGCAGTCCCTGGAGGGTCTCCAGCCAGTGCACGACGGTGAGCCGCCCGGGGTGTTCCTCGGCGAGCCCCCACAGCTCGTCGCGGAAGATCACCGAGCCGGGGTCGCGGTTGGCGTACACCAGGGCGACGTGGCCCCCGCCCGCCACGAGCGCCGACTTCGCGACGGAGAGCACCGGGGTGATGCCGCTGCCGCCCGCCACCAGCAGCAGGTCCCGGTCCAGGTCGGGCGGGGTGAAGGTGCCCGCGGGGGGCAGGATCTCCAGTTCGTCGCCGATGGCCACGTCCTGGCACAGCCAGCCGGAGGCGACGCCGCCGGGGACCCGTTTGACGGTGATGCGCAGCGGGTCCCCGGCGTGCGGGGAGCCGGCCAGCGAGTAGCAGCGGGCCGCGCCGCCGGCCCCGGTCGATGGGGGAAGCCGGAGGGTGAGGAACTGTCCGGGGCGGTACGGGAGTTCCGCGTCGAGTACGAGGGAGACCGCCTCGGGGGTCTCCTGGATCCGGTCCGTGACGCGGACCAGCAGCCTGCCGGTGGCTCCGCCCCGGGCGGCAGCCGGGGCCGGGCTCCGTACCCCCGCGGCGCGGTCCTTCGTACGGCTGTCGGTGTCAGACATCGGCCGGCACCTCCAGGCGGCCCGCCAGGACGGCGGCCTCGATGCCCGCGCGCAGGGCCTCGCAGGAGCGGACGCGGGCGCTGGGGCGGGCCGCCCCGGTCTCGGCGGCGATGCGCGGGCAGGCCGCGGCCGCCTCCTCGGTCCACTGGACCTGGGTGTGGGCGGGGCTGAACTTCTCGCACAGCACCTGCGTGCCGCACTCCCCGCACACCACGGGGGTCATCACGGGGTCCCGGCCGCGCGGCGGGCGAGGTTCTCGGCGACCTCTGCCTTCCAGGCGGCGGTGGCGCGGGCGGTGTCGATCTCGAACTCGAAGCGGTGGACCATCTCGTCCTTGACGTCGGCGGCGTCCACGTAGAACTGCTCGTACCAGCGGCGGAGCTGGTAGACGGGGCCGTCCTCCTCGGTGAGGAGGGGGTTGTCGATGCGGGTCTTGTTCTTCCAGATCTCTACGTCCTGCTCGAAGCCGACGGCGAGGCCCTCGGAGGTGAGGCGGGCCGCTTCGGCGGCCTGTTCGTCGCTCATGCCGGGGAGCTTCTTGACGATGGTCCCGTACATGAGCATGAAGCTGTTCTCGTCGATCGGGTAATGGCAGTTGATGAGGACCGATTCCAGTTCGACGCCGCCGCCGATGTCGCTCCACAGCTTGTCGATCATGTACGAGGGGCCGTAGTACGAGGCGTCCGAGCGCAGGCCGCCGCCGGTGGAGAGGGTGCCGAGGTCCACGTCGCCGCGCGGGGTGGACTCCATGTACTGGGTGGCGACGTGGCCGTCGAAGACGTTCTTGAAGTAGTGCGGGAAGGCGTAGTGCACGTAGTAGAAGTGCGCCATGTCGACGACGTTGTCGACGATCTCGCGGCAGTTGGAGTTCTCGACGCGCAGGAAGTTCCAGCTCCAGTCGCTCCACTCGGGGTCGCCGACGCCCTCGATGACGGGGATCGTGACCTCGGGCGGCGGCGGGTTGCCCTCCGGGTCGTGCCAGACGTAGAGCTGGCCATTGCGCTCCAGGGTGGTCCAGGCGCGGGTCCTGGCGCGCGGCGGGACGCGGCGGGCGTAGGGGATGGCGGCGCAGCGGCCGTCTGCGGACCAGCGCCAGTCGTGGAAGGGGCAGGCGACGGTGTCGCCCTTGACGGTGCCGTGGGCGAGGTTGCCGCCCATGTGGGGGCAGTAGGCGTTCAGGACGCTCAGCTCTCCGTTGTCGGCCCCCTGGAAGACGACGAGTTTCGTACCGAAGGCCGCGATCTCGTGCGGGGTTCCGTCCCGGAACGGGGCGGCGAGTCCCAGGCAGTGCCAGCCGCGGGCGAACCTCGCGGGCACGGCGGCGGCTTCGATGACACGGGCTTCTTCTTCGATTGCGGTCACGGGGTGGCCCTCCACTTCGTTGTGGGTGTGCTGCGCTGGGATGGGGAGTGACTAGCGGGCTTCGCCGGCGAGCTCGATCGCGATGTCGATGAGCTGGTCCTCCTGGCCGCCGACGAGGCGGCGTTCGCCCGCGCGCAGGAGGATCTGCGCGCCGGAGACCCCGTAGCGCTCGGCCTGCCGGTAGGCGTGCTTGAGGAAGCTGGAGTAGACGCCGGCGTGTCCCATGAGCAGGGCCATGCGGTCGAGGGTGCACTCGTCTTCCATGACGGGGCGCACCACGTCCTCGGCCGCGTCGATGATCTTCAGGACGTCGATGCCGGTACGGATGCCCATCTTCTGACAGACGGCGGCGAAGGCCTCGACGGGCGTGTTCCCGGCGCCCGCGCCGAGGCGCCGGGTGGAACCGTCGATCTGGAGGGCGCCCGCGCGGACGGCGGCGACCGAATTGCCCACGCCCAGGCCGAGGTTCTCGTGTCCGTGGAAGCCGACCTGGGCATCGGAGCCCAGCTCGGCGACGAGCGCGGCGACCCGGTCGGTGACCTCGTCCATGACCATGGCGCCCGCGGAGTCGACGACGTACACGCACTGGCAGCCGGCGTCGGCCATGATCCGGGCTTGGCGGGCCAGGTTCTCGGGGGTGGTGGAGTGGGCCATCATCAGGAAGCCGACGGTCTCCAGGCCCATCTCGCGGGCGAGCCCGAAGTGCTGGACGGAGATGTCCGCCTCGGTGCAGTGGGTGGCGATCCGGCAGATCTGTCCGCCGTTGCCGTGGGCGGCGCGGATGTCGTCCTTCACGCCGAGGCCCGGAAGCATCAGGAAGGCGATCTTCGCGTGGCGCGCCGTATCGGCGGCGATCTTGATGAGCTCCTGCTCGGGGGTCTTGGAGAAGCCGTAGTTGAAGGAGGACCCGCCGAGTCCGTCGCCGTGCGTGACCTCGATGACGGGGACTCCCGCGCCGTCGAGCGCGGAGACGATCGACCGTACGTCCTCGCCCGTGAACTGGTGGCGCTTGGCGTGCGAGCCGTCGCGCAGGGAGGAGTCGGTGATCCGGATGTCGAGGGTGTCGGAGTAGCTCGGGTGGCTCGAGTGGCTCGAGTGGTCCGTCATTTCTGCAGTCCCTTCGCGAACTCCTCGCCGACCTTGGTGGCGGCGGCGGTCATGATGTCGAGGTTTCCGGCGTAGGGCGGCAGGTAGTCGCCGGCGCCCTCCACCTCCAGGAAGATCGCGACCCGGGCCATGCCCCCGTTGAGCGGGGAGGGGTCGTCGAACTGCGGCTCGGTGCGCAGCCGGTAGCCGGGTACGTACGAGGCCACGTCCTCGGCGACCTGCTTGACGGAGGCGGTGATGGCCTCGCGGTCGGCGTCGGCCGGGATCGCGCAGAAGACGGTGTCGCGCATGATCACCGATGGATCGGCGGGGTTGAGGATGATGATGGCCTTGCCGCGGGCGGCGCCGCCGATCTCCTCGATGCCACGGGCGGTGGTACGGGTGAACTCGTCGATGTTGGCGCGGGTGCCGGGGCCGGCCGAGGCGGAGGCGACCGAGGCGACGATCTCCGCGTAGGCGACGGGGACCACGCGGGAGACGGCGTACACCATGGGGATGGTGGCCTGGCCGCCGCAGGTGATCATGTTGACGTTGGCCCGGTCGAGGTGGGCGGTCAGGTTCGCGGGCGGGACGACGGCGGGGCCGACGGCGGCGGGGGTCAGGTCGACGGCCTTGATGCCGAGTTCGGCGTAGCGCGGGGCGTTGGCGCGGTGCACGTAGGCGGAGGTGGCCTCGAAGACCAGGTCCGGCAGCTCGTCCTGGGCCAGCAGCCAGTCCACGCCCGCGTGGGAGGCTTCGACTCCGGCGCGGCGGGCGCGGGCGAGGCCCTCGCTGGCGGGGTCCACGCCGATCATCCAGCGGGGTTCTATGTGCGGGGAGCGCAGGAGCTTGTAGAGCAGGTCGGTCCCGATGTTCCCGGAGCCGACGATGGCAGCGGTCGCTTTTTTCGTCTTGGGCTTCGCCTTCGACGTCGACTTCGACTTCGACTCGATACTGATCGTGATCACCTCAGGAGAAGGAGAGGGACACCGGGCCGAGCCCGGTGAAGTCGGCGGTGTACGTCCGCCCGGCGGCCACGTCCACGGCGCGGGTGCAGGACCCGGGCAGGATCAGGTGCCCCTTGCGGAGCTGGACCCCGAAGCGGGCGACGGTGCGGGCCAGCCAGGCGACGGAGGCGGCCGGATCGCCGAGCACGGCGTCGCTGCGGCCGCTCGCCAGAGTGTCGGATCCGCTGGTCAGGGTGGCGTCGACGGCCTTCAGGTCCAGCTCGCGGGGGCACCGGCCCTCGCCGATGACGTATCCGGCGGAGGAGGCGTTGTCGGCGATGGTGTCGGCGATGGTGATCCGCCAGTCGGCTATCCGGCTGTCGATGAGCTCCAGGGCCGGGACGACCCGCTCGGTGGCGGCCAGTACGTCGGCGACGGTGCAGCCCTCTCCGGGGAGGTCATCGCCGAGCACGAAGCCGACCTCGACCTCGATGCGCGGCGCGCAGTACGCGGCTGCGGGGACCGGGGTGTCCTCGCGCAGCTCCATGGAGTGCAGCAGGTGCCCGTAGTCGGGTTCGCCGACGCCCATCATGGCCTGCATGACGGGGGACGACAGCCCGACCTTGTGCCCGGTGACGCGGTCGCCGGCCGCGAGGCGGTGGCGGATGTTGAGGAGCTGGATCTCGTACGCGTCCCGTACGTCGATGCCCTCGCAGAGCTCGGTCAGCGGCCGTACGGGGGCCCGCCGCAGTTCCGCCGCGCGCAGCACTTCGGCGGCTTCGCGCCGGCGCCGGTCGTTCAGCATGGGGTCCTCCCGGCTGCGGTGGTGTGTGGTGCGGCAGACGGTAGGCGGGAGCCGGGCGCGGATGGGAGGCCGTGTTCCCGCTGAGCGGGAATGGGTGCGGGCCGGGACCTTTCCGGGTCCCGGCCCGCGTGTACTGCCGGCGCCCACCGTGCTCCGACAAGGGCTGCGAAGGTGGTGGGGCGATCAGTCGAGGTCCTCCCGGTCAGCGCGCCGGCGACCTCTCCCGAGGGCGTGCGCAGCGCCGTCGGCCTCTTCGGCGAGCCGCCCCGCCGGGGCGCTGCCGCCGGTGCGGCGGCGGTAGTAGGCGAGGGTCACCACCGCGAGCAGCGGCCCCCAGGCGATGAGCGGGACGTAGCAGACGAGCAGCCACGCCGTTTGCAGGGTGGTCGCGGGCTCCGTCGTGTTCGGCTCTTCCAGCGGGGGTACGAAGTGGAAGATCTGGTTGAGCCAGGCGTAGAGATTGAGAGCGGTGACCGCGCAGGCGCCGAACGCGGCGGGGATCACGGCCGCGAGAACCGGGACGGGCTTTGCGCCGGCGACCGGAACCCAGCGCGGCACCACCTCGCCCCAGGGCCGGACCAGGCCGAGCGTGAGCAGCGCGAGGCACTCCGAGACCACGGTGAGGGAGAGGATGTATGGGTGCTCCCACGGCTCCAGGGTGTTGTTCGAGTACAGGGCCGGGAACCACCCCAGAACCAGGGGGATCCGCCACAGCGCGGACGGCAGCACGCATAACGGCACGGCATGAGCCGCCCGGACGGTCCAGGGGGCGGGGGCAGGGGCGGGGGTCCGGGCGGTCAGGAGGGTCATGGTCGTCTCCGTGCGGGCGCGGGCGGGGAAACCTGGGCACACCCAGATTCCCCGGACCCGCCGCAGCGAACGTCCGCCGTGAGGATGGGGCCCCTACCCCGCGCGGCTGATCTTTCCGTAGGTCCTGAGGACCATGCCCGCGCGGCGGGGCGTCAAAGCGGAACTTCCGCGGCGCATCACTGGGGGGTACCAGATCGTCCCCGCGGCGGCTTCCCCGAGCGCGGTGATCAGGGACCGACCCCGCCCCGCGCGCTACCGCGCCCCGTACACCGGCTGCGGCGGCTCCGACTGGGCCAGGAGCTTCGTCGTAGCCTCCCCCGCGTCCGACGGAGTCCACCGTGCTGCGCAGTCGGCCGTGGGGCCGGGCCGCCAGCCCTCCATGACCGTGATGCGGCCGCCCTCCGTCTCGAAGACGCGGCCCGTGACTCCGGCCGAGGCGTCGGAGCCGAGCCACACCACCAGCGGGGACACGTTCTCCGGGGCCATCGCGTCGAAGGCCCCGGCTTCCGGGGCGGCCATGGTGTCGGCGAAGGTCTGCTCCGTCATCCGGGTCCGCGCCGCGGGGGCGATCGCGTTGACCTGGACCCCGTAGCGGCCCATCTCCGCCGCCGACACCAGGGTCAGCCCCAGGATCCCGGCCTTGGCCGCGCTGTAGTTGCCCTGGCCCACGGACCCGAGCAGCCCCGCCCCCGAGGAGGTGTTGACGACCCGGGCGGCGACCTGCCGGCCCTCCTTCGCCTCGGCCCGCCAGTAGGCCGCAGCGTGCTTCAGCGGCAGGAAGTGCCCCTTCAGGTGGACCCGTATCACGGCGTCCCAGTCGTCCTCGTCCAGGTTCACGAGCATCCGGTCGCGCAGGAACCCCGCGTTGTTGACGAGGGTGTCCAGCCGCCCGAAGGCCGAGACGGCCGTCTCGACCAGTGACGCCGCGCCCTCCGTCGTCGCGATGTCACCGCCGTGCGCGACGGCCTCCCCGCCCATTGCCCGGATCTCGGCGACGACCTGAGCCGCCGGGCTTTCCGGCCCCGGCAGCCCGTCGAGGCCGACGCCGAGGTCGTTCACGACGACCCGCGCCCCTTCCTCGGCGAAGGCCAGCGCGTGGGCCCGGCCCAGCCCCCGCCCGGCGCCCGTCACGATGACCACACGGCCTTCGGCAAGTCCCATGTCAGCTCTCCTTGTTCGACTTGTTCGCAGTTGCCGCATCCAAAAACGCCGGCCGCTCGCCGCCCCCGTGCACGAGCAGGCTCGCCCCGCTCACGTACCCGGCCCGGTCGGAGGCCAGGAAGACGGCCGCCTCGCCCACGTCCGAGGGCTCCGCCAGCCGTCCCAGCGGTACGGTCGCGCCGACCGCCGCGATCCCGCTCTCGTCGCCGTAGTGCAGGTGCGACAGCTCGGTCCGCACCATGCCCAGGACCAGCGAGTTGACCCGTACCTCGGGGGCCCATTCCACGGCCATGGAACGGGCCAGGTTCTCCAGGCCCGCCTTCGCCGCCCCGTAGGCCGCGGTGCCCGGCGAGGGCCGGGTCCCGCTGACGCTGCCGATCATCACGATCGAGCCCCGGGTCTCCCGGAGCCAGGGGTACGCGGCGACCGAGGCGGTCATCGGGGCGATCAGGTTGAGCTCGACGACGCGCGCGTGGCGCTCGGCCTCGCCTTCCCCCAGCAGCCGGTACGGGGTCCCGCCGGCGTTGTTCACCAGAGCGTCGAGGCGCCCGTGGCGTGCGGCGACCGATGCGAAGAACTCCTGTACGGCGGCCGGATCGCGCAGGTCCAGGGCGGTGAAGCCCGCAGTGCGGCCCGCCGCCGCGACCGGTTCCTCCGGTGGCCGGCGTGCGCAGACGACGACTTCGGCCCCCGCCGCGAGGAACGACCGCGCGATCCCGGCGCCGACGCCCCGGGTTCCGCCGGTGACGACGACAACCCTCCCGTTGAGCTCCATCGACTGCTACCTTCCTCACCTAACAAATGTTTGGTGGAAAGGTAGCTGATCCGCTCATGGGTGTCTCCACCTCAAGCCCCGACAAGGGCATCGCACTCGTCACAGTCGACTACCCGCCGGTCAACGCACTACCCGTGCAGGGCTGGTACGACCTGGCCGACGCCCTGCGCGCGGCCGGCCGCGACCCGGAGGTCCGGTGCGTGGTCCTGGCCGCCGAGGGCCGCGGCTTCAACGCCGGCGTCGACATCAAGGAGATGCAGCGCGACACCGGCCACGCCTCGCTCATCGGCGCCAACCGAGGCTGCTACGAGGCCTTCGCCGCCGTCTACGAGTGCGAGGTCCCGGTCGTGGCGGCCGTGAACGGCTTCTGCCTCGGCGGCGGGATCGGCCTGGTCGGCAACGCCGACGCCATCGTCGCCTCCGAAGACGCGACCTTCGGACTGCCGGAGCTGGACCGGGGCGCCCTCGGGGCCGCCACCCACCTGGCCCGGCTCGTCCCGCAACACCTCATGCGGACCCTGTACTACACCTCGCGCACCGCCACCGCCGCCGAACTGCACGCGCACGGCTCGGTGTGGAAGGTGGTCCCGCGGGGCGAACTGCGGGCGGCCGCCCTGGAGCTGGCCGCCGAGATCGCGAAGAAGGACGGCTACCTCATCCGGCTCGCCAAAGCGGCCATCAACGGAATCGACCCCGTGGACGTGCGCCGCAGCTACCGCTTCGAGCAGGGCTTCACCTTCGAGGCCAACCTCAGCGGCGTGGCCGACCGGGTCCGCGACACCTTCGGCGGCAACGGGACCGGCACAACCAGCGGAGCAAAGGCGGAATCGGCATGACCGACAAGAGCATGACCCCCGAAGAGGCGGTCGGCCGGCTGAGCAGCGGGATGACCATCGGCATCGGCGGCTGGGGTTCGCGCCGCAAGCCCATGGCCCTGGTGCGCGCACTGCTCCGCTCCGAGATCACCGATCTCACCGTGATCTCGTACGGCGGCCCCGACGTCGGCCTGCTCGCCGCTGCCGGCCGGATCCGCAAGCTGGTCACCCCCTTCGTCACCCTCGACTCCATCCCGCTGGAGCCGCACTACCGGGCCGCCCGCGAGAGCCGCGCCTTCGCGCTCACCGAGCTCGACGAGGCCATGTTCATGTGGGGACTGCAGGCAGCCGCCAACCGGATGCCCTTCCTGCCCGTCCGCGCCGGCCTCGGCTCCGACGTCATGCGCGTCAACCCCGAGCTGCGCACGGTCACCTCCCCGTACGCCGACGGCGAGGAGTTCGTCGCGGTCCCCGCGCTGCGCATGGACGCCGCGCTGGTCCACCTGGGCCGGGCCGACCGGCTCGGCAACGCCCAGTACCTGGGCCCCGACCCGTATTTCGACGACCTCTTCTGCGAGGCCGCCGACGCCGCCTACGTCTCCTGCGAGCAGCTCGTGGAGACCGCGGAGCTCGCCAAGTCCGGGCCGCCGCAGTCCCTGCTCGTCAGCCGGCACTCGGTCACCGGGGTCGTGGAGACCCCGAACGGCGCGCACTTCACCTCCTGCGCCCCGGACTACGACCGCGACGAGGCCTTCCAGAAGCTGTACGCGACCACCCCCTGGCCCGAGTTCGCCGAGCGCTTCCTCTCGGGCGGCAGCGAGCACGCCTACCAGTCGGCCGTCCAGGCCTGGCACGAGGAGCAGAAATGAGCACGCCCTCCACGACGACCACGGCCGCGGTCACCCGCGCCGAGTACTGCGTGATCGCCTGCGCCGAGGCCTGGCGGGACAACGGCGAGGTGCTGGCCAGCCCGATGGGCCTGGTGCCCTCCTTCGGGGCCCGGCTGGCGAAGCGGACCTTCTCGCCCGACCTGCTGCTGACCGACGGCGAAGCCATGCTGGTCGGGCTCGACGGCTCGGCCGAGGGCTGGCTCCCGTACCGCCGGCACCTGACGATGGTCACCGGGGGCCGCCGGCACGTGATGATGGGCGCCAGCCAGATCGACCGGTTCGGCAACCAGAACATCTCCTGCATCGGGGACTGGGAGCAGCCGGTCCGCCAGCTCCTCGGGGTGCGCGGCGCCCCGGTGAACACCCTGAACAATCCGGTGAGCTACTGGATCCCCAAGCACTCCACCCGGGTGTTCGTCGAGCGCGTCGACATGGTGAGCGGCGTGGGCTACGACCGTGCGGAGGCGGCCGGGGTGACCCGGTTCCACCGGCTCCCCCGCGTGGTCAGCGATCTCGGCGTCTTCGACTTCAGCGGCCCCGCCCACGCCATGCGCCTGGTCTCGCTGCACCCGGGGGTCACGGTGGAGCAGGTCCGGGCGGCGACCGGCTTCGAGCTGGACCTGCCCGAGGAGGTCCCGTACACGCGGGAGCCGACGGCGGAGGAGCTGCGGCTGATCCGCGAGGTCATCGACCCCAAGGGGCTGCGCGACCGGGAAGTGCGGGTCTGAGCCGATGGAGACGGCATTCACCAAGCTGGTCGGGGTCGAGCATCCGATCGTGCAGACGGGCATGGGCTGGGTGGCCGGTCCGCGCCTGGTGTCGGGGGCGGCCAACGCGGGCGCGCTGGGCATCCTGGCCTCGGCGACCATGACGATGGAGCAGCTGCGGGCGGCGGTCCACGAGGTCAAGTCCCGCACGGATGCCCCCTTCGGGGTCAATCTGCGCGCGGACGCCGGGGACGCGGCCGAGCGGGCGCAGCTGATCATCGACGAGGGCGTCCGGGTGGCCTCCTTCGCGCTGGCCCCGTCCAAGGAGCTGATCGCGCGGCTCAAGGACGCGGGCGTGGTCGTGATCCCCTCGATCGGGGCTCGCCGGCACGCCGAGAAGGTCGCGGCGTGGGGCGCCGACGCGGTGATCGTGCAGGGCGGCGAGGGCGGCGGGCACACCGGTGACGTGGCCACGACCGTGCTGCTGCCGCAGGTGGTCGACGCGGTGGACATCCCGGTGATCGCGGCGGGCGGGTTCAGCGACGGCCGCGGTCTGGTGGCGGCCCTCGCCTACGGGGCTGCGGGCATCGCCATGGGCACCCGGTTCCTGCTGACCTCCGACTCGACGGTCCCGGACGCGGTGAAGGCCGAGTACCTGAAGGCGACGGTGAAGGACGTCACGGTCACCACGGCCGTGGACGGGCTCCCGCACCGGATGCTGCGCAGCGAGCTGGTCTCTGCCCTGGAGCGGGCCGGGCGGACGAAGGCGCTGGCCAAGGCGGTGCGGCACGCGGCCGGCTTCAAGAAGCTTTCGGGTCTGACCTGGACGGAGATGGTCCGGGACGGCCTCGCGATGAAACACGGCAAGGACCTGTCCTGGAGCCAGGTGCTGCTCGCCGCGAACACCCCCATGCTCCTCAAGGCGTCCATGGTCGAGGGCCGTACGGACCTCGGCGTCATGGCATCGGGCCAGGTCGCGGGCGTGATCGAGGACCTTCCGTCCTGTGCGGAGCTCGTCACCCGTGTCATGGCCGAGGCACACGCGGTGCTGGACCGGCTGCACGGCCTCACTCCCCCACAGCATCTCCCCCTCCCACCGCACCCGCTCGGCACCCTGCCACCACCAGGGTGATTCCCCTTCTCCGTTACAGGAGTTGCCCCAGATGAGCCGTGCCCGAATCCGCCTGGCGACCGCGGTGCTCGCTTCCGCCCTCGCCATCGGGACCCTGCCCGCCGCCGCGTACGCCGCGCCGGCCGACAGTGCCGCCGCCTCGCGTCACCACTGGCCCGCGCAGTCGACGGAAACGATCCGCCAGATCCCCCTGCAGGGCGCGGTCAACGTCCGCGACCTCGGTGGCTACCGCACCTGGACGGGAGGCCACGTTCGCCAGGGACTGGTCTACCGCTCGGACGCACTGGGCAAGCTGACCGCCTCGGACATCACCACCGTGGGCGGTCTGGGCCTCACGAAGGTCCTCGATTTCCGCATCCCCATGGAGGTCCAGTACGACGGGGCCGACAAGCTGCCCGCCGGTCTGACCTCCACCGCACGCCCGGTCAACGACAACGGCCTGTACGGGCTGCTGATGTCGGCGATAGGCAGCAGTGATCCCGTGAAGCAGGAGCAGATGCTCGGCGGCGGCCGCGCCGAGGCGTACATGCGCGACGTCTACCGCGCGTTCGTGACCAATCCCGAGAACCGGGCGCAGTTCGCGACCACCCTCCGCGAGATCGCCGACGGCAACCAGGGCCCGCTGCTGTACCACTGCACCTCGGGCAAGGACCGGACGGGCTGGATGAGCTACGTCCTGCTGAACGCCCTGGCCGTCCCGAAGGCCACGGCCGAGCGCGACTACCTGGCCTCGAACACCTTCCGCGCGGCGTACGACGCCCAGGTGCGGGCGGGCGTCAAGGCATCCGGCCGGATGCAGAACCCCGATCTGCTGATCCCGCTCCAGGAGGTCCGCCAGGACTACCTGGACGCGGCGACCACGCAGATGGAGGCTGACTACGGCAGCCTCTACGGCTACCTCACCGACGGCCTCGGCCTGGACCTGAGAACCCTGGCGAAGCTCCAGGTGAAGATGGTCCGCTAGGCACCGGCCGGGCCTCCGGCCTCGGAAAACACCACTGCGCCGGGCGGCAGATGCCGCCCGGCGCAGTGGTTGTCACGTGCAGTGGTTGTCACGTGCAGTGGTTGTCACGTGCAGTGGTTGTTACATGCAGTGGTTGTTACGTGCAGTGATTCTCCGGATCAGGCGGAGCGGCGACGGCCCTGGCCGGCGCCACCCACGCGGCTGCGGGCCGAAGCGGCGGCGGCACCACCGGAGGGAGCGCCTCCGGTACGCCGGCCGCGCTCGCCGGAGCCGCCCGTGGAGCCGCCCTGTCCGCCCTGGCCACGGCGGGCCTGGCCGGAGCCGGAGGCCGGAGCCTGCCCGGCGGCGCCGCCACCGGTGCGACGGCCGCGGCCGCCCCCGGCGGCCGGAGCCGCGCCCGTGCCGGAGCCCGTACGCGGTCCGCCCGAGCGGCGGCGCGCGCCGGAGCCCGAGCCCCCGCCGGCCTGGCCGGCGGAACGCTGACGCGGCGGGGTCGCCTGCGGCACCTCCATGACGACCGGGATGCCCGAGGGCTCCTTGGCGCCGGTGATGCGGGTGAGCTCCTCGTCGGAGGACTTGATCTGCGCGGTGTGCGGGGAGATCCCGGCGTCCGACATCAGGCGGGTCATCTCGCGCTTCTGGTCGGGCAGGACCAGGGTGACGACGCTGCCGGACTCGCCGGCGCGGGCGGTACGGCCGCCGCGGTGCAGGTAGTCCTTGTGGTCGACCGGCGGGTCCACGTTGACGACGAGGTCGAGGTCGTCGATGTGGATGCCTCGCGCGGCCACGTTGGTGGCGACCAGCGCGGTGACCTCGCCCGTCTTGAACCAGTCGAGGGTCCGGTTGCGCTGCGGCTGCGAGCGGCCGCCGTGCAGGCCGGAGGCGCGGACGCCGTCGGCGAGGAGCTTCTTGACCATGCGGTCGACCCCGCGCTTGGTGTCGACGAACATGATCACCCGGCCGTCGCGAGCGGCTATGCGCGTGGCCACGGCCTTCTTGTCGGTCTCGTCCATGACGTACAGGACGTGGTGCTCCATCGTGCTGACCGCACCGGCGGACGGGTCGACGGAGAAGGCGACCGGGTCGGTGAGGAACATCTTGACGAGCTTGTCGATGTTCTTGTCGAGGGTCGCCGAGAACAGCATGGTCTGGCCCTCGGGCTGGACCTGCTTGAGCAGGGCGGTGACCTGCGGCATGAAGCCCATGTCGGTCATCTGG
Source organism: Streptomyces sp. GL_148 (assembly GCF_057834205.1). NCBI lineage: Bacteria > Bacillati > Actinomycetota > Actinomycetes > Kitasatosporales > Streptomycetaceae > Streptomyces > Streptomyces sp. GL_148. The sequence continues at coordinate 2,135,658 of NZ_CM174396.1, forward strand.
TCGGCCTCGTCGAGGACCGTGATGGAGACCTGGGAGAGGTCCGCGTCACCGCGGTCGATGAGGTCCTTCAGGCGGCCGGGGGTGGCGACGAGCACCTCGGCGCCGCGGCGCAGGGCGCCGGACTGCCGGTTGATCGACATGCCGCCGACGACGGTCGTGATCCGCAGGTTGACGGCCGTGGCGTACGGGGCCATCGCGTCGGTGACCTGCTGCGCGAGCTCACGGGTCGGTACGAGGACCAGTGCGAGCGGCTGCTTCGGCTGTGCGCGGCGGCCGGCGGTGCGGGCCAGCAGGGCCAGGCCGAAGGCCAGCGTCTTGCCGGAGCCGGTACGGCCACGGCCGAGCAGGTCACGGCCGACGAGCGAGTTCGGCAGGGTCGCGGCCTGGATCGGGAACGGCTCGGTGACGCCCTGGGCGGCGAGGGTCTTCAGCAGCGCCTCGGGCATGTCCATGTCCCCGAACGAGTCCACCGGCGGCAGGGCCGGGGTCAGCGGTTCGGGCATGGTGAATTCTTGGGGCCTGGCTACGGGGGCGGACTTCTGCCGTCCCGCGCCAGCCTTCGGACGTCCCTGGGCCGCACCTCGACCCCGGGTGGGGCGGCGGCTGGGTCGTGCGGAGCTGGAGCTGGTCATGCGAGAAAGCCCTCCTGAAACCGGCAGGTATTACACAAACGGCACTGCCATCAAATGGTTCGAAACAGCAGACAAGCCGGGGCCCGCACCTACTCGGTGCGGACCCCGGCGTGCTGACTGCCTTAGGCGGGGAGGATGTTCTCCGCCTGGGGGCCCTTCTGGCCCTGGGTGACGTCGAAGGACACGCGCTGGCCCTCGTTGAGCTCACGGAAGCCCTGGGTGGCGATGTTCGAGTAGTGGGCGAAGACGTCCGGGCCGCCACCGTCCTGCTCGATGAAGCCGAAGCCCTTTTCCGAGTTGAACCACTTCACGGTGCCAAGTGCCATTTTTGAATCTCCTGAATAGGCGGCAAAGGGCCCCATCCGGAGATTCCGGCAAAACAATAAAAGCGCCTGTCGGAGCATTCCCGTCAGGCGCACATAAAGTTCATGGGTACCACAACTGCAACGAGCTCTAAGCTAGCACACGTCGGTCGGGGAGTGTCGCCGCGAGCATGTGACCTCCGTCCCGAGTGGGTCCGGCGCGCAGCTTCCCGCCCACCTCCGCGAGGGCGCTCCGGAGCCCCGGAATGCCCATCCCGCCGGAGTCGAGGACGATCCGTTCCCCCTCCGGGGCGGTGTTGACCACATCGAGGCGAACCTCCCCGTCCTCGGCGTAAAGATTCATCCGAACGGCGGAGCCGGGGGCGTACTTCGCCGCGTTGGTGAGCCCCTCGCGGGCGATCCGCAGCAGCAGCCGCCCGTCGGCAGCCGGGAAGGATCCCAGGCCGGGCTGGGTGTGGTGGGCGATCTCCATGCCGGTGGCCCGCATGTTCCGGGCCAGGGAGCCGAGGAAGCGGCCCACGTCCACGGGCGAGGTGTACGCACGGCTGCCCGCGGGGTCGGTCAGCATGTCCAGCACCTCCCTGACCTCGGCCATCGCGGCCCGCGCCGATTCCTCCACGGCGCCGGCGGCCTCCCGGACCCGGGGGTCCGCCTCGGCGTCCAGGCGCAGGGCGGCGGCCTGCATCGTGAGGGCGGTGAGGCGGTGGCCGAGGCCGTCGTGGGTGCGCTGGGCCAAACGGGTGCGCTCCTGGACGACGGCCAGGTCGGCCGCCTGGTCCACGGCGGCGTGGGCCTGGCGGGCCCGCTCGCGCAGCGCGGTCATCACGTGCCGGTTGCGGCGCACGGTCTCCCCGTACAGGGCGGGCACGAGGATGGAGCCGAGGACGAAGGAGGCGGGGTCGCGCCCGGCGTAGCCGAGCGGCAGGAACAGGTCGCGGGTGGCGGCGTAGACGACGGCCATCAGCAGGACCCCGCCCCAGCGGTGGGTGCGGCCGTACGCGGCCAGGGCGTAGGCGGCGAAGACGAGGGGGCCGCGGTCGTCGGAGATCACGGTGGCGGCGGTGGCCGCGAGGGCCGGGATCCAGGGGTGGGAGCGGCGCCAGAGCAGGGAGAGGGCCGCGAGCCAGCCGGCGGCCAGGCTCGTGGGGTAGTCGGCAACGAGGCCGAAGCGGTGGACGTCGTGGAGGTTGAGGGTGGTGAGCAGTCCGCAGACCAGGGCGAGCCAGACGTCGGTGCGGCGGGCGCGCACCGGGTCCGGCGCCCCGCCGCTCTCCCCGGTCAGGGCCCGCAGACCCCGCTCCAGTAGCTGTCCGGCGCGACCGGGCACGGCCTGCATGACTCCACCACCCCCCACCGGCGCACAGAAGTGCGCAGAACATGCCAAAACGTCCCCCCAGGTTGCCCTTCTTCCGCCGAAGGGGCATCCCGGGGGGACACGTTCTTGGTCAACCGGTCTTGGTGAACCGGCTTGTGGTGAACCGGCTTGTGGTGAACCGGCTCGTCGTTACAGGGAGACGCCGAGCCCGTTCAGCCAGGTGACCGGGTTGACGTCGGCGCCGTAGCTGTTGCTGGAGCGGACCTCGAAGTGGAGGTGCGGGCCGGTGGAGTTGCCGGTGTTGCCGGAGCGGCCGATCTGTTCACCGGCGGAGACGCGCTCGCCTTCGGAGGCGGTCGCCGAGGAGAGGTGGGCGGACAGGGTGTAGCGGCCGTCGTCGTGCTTGATGACCACGGCGTTGCCGTACGCGCCCTGCCAGCCGGAGGAGACGACGGTGCCCGCGGCCGCGGCCCGGACCGGGGTTCCGGTGGACACCGCGAAGTCGATGCCGGTGTGGTAGCCGGCGGCCCAGCCGCCCGCCTGGTGGTAGCGCGCGGAGATGCTGCCGCCCGAGACGGGCAGGGCACCCTCGGCGCTGCTGCGGGAGCTGCTCTCGGAGGAGTCGGAAGAGTCGGAGGACTCCGAGGAGTCGGACGAGCTGGAGGAGCTGGACGAGCTCGACGAGTTGGAGGAGCTGGAGGACTTCGGTGCGGCCGGGGTGCTGCTGCCGGAGTCGGAGGAGCCGCCGGAACCGGAGCCGTACGCGAGGCGCTGGCCCGGGAGGATCATGTCCGGGTCGGACCCGATCACCGAGCGGTTCTCGGAGTAGAGGGTCTGCCAGCTGACGCCCAGTTCGGAACCGATGGTACCGAGGGTGTCGCCGCTGACCACGGTGTAGCTGTCGCCGCCCTGGGCGCGCTTCGGGGCGGCCGGGGTCGCCGGGGCCTCGATGTGCTTGTCCGCGGTCGAGGTGCCGGTGCCCCGGGCGGGGGCCTCGGGGGCCGGTCCGCCGCGCTGCAGGCCGGCGAGCTTGCCGCAGGAGGGCCAGGCGCCGGGGCCCTGGGTCGCCAGGACCTTCTCGGCGACGGCGATCTGCTGCGCCTTGGTGGCCTGGTCGGCCTGGGGGGCGTACTGCCGGCCGCCGAACTCCGCCCACGTGCTGGAGGAGAACTGCAGGCCGCCGTAATAGCCGTTGCCGGTGTTGATGCTCCAGTCGTTGGTCGACTCACACTGGGCGACCTTGTCCCACGTGCCGACCGACGCGGCGGACGCGGGCTGTGCCACGAGACCCACGGCGGCGGGTGCGGCGATACCGGCGACAACGAGACCGGCGAGGGTACGAGCAGACGGGAAAGACATGCGGAGTTCCTGACTTCGGGGACATTGCGGAGGCCGGTGCACCCGGTGAAGCGGTGGTGCGTTCTGCCTCGGTAACCACCGTCCGGGAGGACGGGGGGTCCCCGAAGTCGCCGAAAGAGGACAAGCGGGACAGCAAAAGGGGACTGGGAAGGGAAGGTTGGGCGGACTTAAGTCCTTATATGCCGGTAATGTCCGCAATAAGACGGGGATTCAGGGGAGGTGGGTCACATGACGATCCGCGTGATGGTGGTCGACGACCAGAGCCTCATACGGTCGGGCCTGGTGACCCTGCTCGCGAGCGCGCCCGACATCGAGGTCGTCGCGGAAGCCGCCGACGGGGCGGAGGCCGTGCCGCTGGCGCGGACGCACCGGCCCGATGTGGTGCTGATGGACCTGGTCATGCCGAAGGTCGACGGCTTGCAGGCGACCTTGCAGGTGCTGCGGCTGCCCGACCCGCCGCGCGTCCTCGTCCTCACCGGCTACACGGCGGACGACCTGGTCCTGGACGCGCTGCGGGCCGGAGCCGCCGGGTTCCTGCTGAAGGACCTGCGCCCCGAGGAGCTCTTCGCCGGTATCCGCACGGTCGCGGCGGGCGGCAGCGCCCTGGCTCCCGGGGTGATGCGGGTGCTGCTGGAACGGGCGGACACCCGCACCGAGGCGCCCGACCACGCGGAGCAGCTCTCCACCCTGTCCCCCGGCGAGCGGGACGTCCTCGCGCTGGTCGGCGAGGGGCGGACGAACCTGCAGATAGCGGAGGCGCTGCACCTGTCCCCGGCGAGCGTGAAGACCTACGTCTCGCGGATCCTGACGCAGCTCGACCTCTCGAACCGGACCCAGGCCGCGATCCTCGCCTACGAAGCGGGGCTGGTCCGCGCCGCGTGAGCACTGCCCGGAAGGAGCTGCGAGGGCTGGCCGGGACGGGCGTGATCGAAAACAATGGCGCCATGACGACGACTCCCCGATCCCGGGCCCGGTCCTTCGACAGCGCCGCCGCTCTCTACGGGCAGCACCGCCCCGGCTATCCCGAGGCGCTGTACGACGCCGTCGAGGAGCTGGCCGGGCGCCGGTTCGCCGGGGCCCGGGTGGCCGACGTGGGCGCGGGGACCGGGATCGGGACGGCGCCGATGCGCGCCCGGGGAGCCGAGGTGGTGGCGGTGGAGCCCGGGGACGGGATGGCCGCCAAGTTCCGGCGCACCCGGCCGGGGATCCCGATCGTGCGCGGGGACGGGGACCGGCTGCCGCTGGCCGGGGCCGCCTTCGACTTCCTGACGTACGCCCAGGCCTGGCACTGGACGGATCCGGCACGGTCCGTGCCCGAGGCCCACCGGGTGCTGAAGCCCGGCGGGGCGCTCGCGATCTGGTGGAACGACCTGGACGAGTCGGCCGGCTGGGTCGCCGCCCAGGGCGAGCGGATCCGTGCCTTCTTCGAGGGCGGCGGCCCGGTCGGCGGCGGGGCCGGCGCGGTCGGCGGGACCGCCCGGGCCCTGGGCTACCGCACGCTCCCGCGCGGCCTCGATTCCGGTTTCGCCACGCGGACCGTCCCCTGGTCCCGGCGGATCCCGCTGGAGGCGCACCTGGCGAACCTGGCCAGCCACTCCGCGTTCCTGCTGCTGGGCGAGGCGGGGACGCGGGAGTTCCTGGACGCCGAGCGGGAGCGGCTGAACCCGCTCTTTCCGGACGGGATGGTGCAGGAGCCCTACGTGGTGACCGTCAGCGTGGCCGTCATGTGAGACGGCCCGCCGCGGAGCGGACCGCTCCGCCCCGGGCCCGGCCTCCCCGCTTCGGATCTACAACGCCCGCTCCCGCCCCCGGAGCACCGCCGCCCGGCACTGCGCGGGGCTCCCCCACGCGTCGCGCAGCGGGCGGGCCTTGCGCAGCCACAGGGAGAGGTCGAGTTCCTCGGTGTAGCCGACGGCGCCGTGCAGCTGGAGCGCGGTCATGGCGGCCGCGTACGCCGCCTCGCCCGCGGTCAGCTTCGCCGCGGCGACCTCGCCGGGGGCCAGGGAGAGCGCGGCCGCCCACAGCAGCGGCCGGGCGAACTCCAGGCCGATCAGGGTGTCGGCCAGCCGGTGCTTCACCGCCTGGAAGCCGCCGATCGCCGTGCCGAACTGGGTGCGCTGCTTCGCGTACTCCACCGTGCGCGCGAGGAGGGCCTCGCCGACCCCGAGGCACTGGGCGGCGGTCAGCAGCCGGGCCCAGTCCGCGGCGTCCCGGGCCGCCGCGGTGACCGCCGGGCCGGCGGCGAGGAGTTCGCCGTCGCCGCCCGGGAGGGCCAGGCGGCGGGCGGGGTCGGTGGAGGTGCGGAGCGGTCCGGCGCCGGAGCCGACGGCCAGGCGGAGCTCCCCGGCCTGGGACACCGTGAAGAGGTGGGTGGCCGCGTCGGCGTCCAGGGCGTACGGGCTCCCGCCGGGCAGGGTGAGGGTGGCCGAGGTCTCCCCCGCCGCCAGTCCGGGGAGGAACCGCTTGGCCAGTGCCTCGTCGCCGAGCCGGGTGAGGAGTACCGCCGCGGCGGCCGTCTCCACCACCGGGCCCGGGACCCCGGCGCGGCCCAGCTCCACGAAACCGCCCGCCATCTCCAGCGGCATCAGGCCCATGCCCTGGTGGGCCTCGTCGGCCGCGAGGGCGAACAGCCCGGTGGCGGCGAGCCGCGCCCACAGGGTCTTGCCCGGCGTGTGGTCGCCCGCGCCCCAGGCCCGTACCGCCGCCGGGACGTCCGAGGCGGCGAGCAGGCCGTGCAGGGTGCGGGCGAAGTCCGACTGTTCTTCGGTCGGCAGGAAGCGCATCAGCGGCGGCCCTTCGGGAGGCCGAGCAGCCGCTCGGCGATGATGTCGCGCTGGATCTCGTTGGTCCCCGCGTAGATGGGACCGGCGAGGGAGAAGATCCACGGCTCGGCCCATTCACCGTCGGCGAGTTCCGCGTCGGGGCCCAGCAGGTCGAGGGCGCTCTCGTGCAGGGCGATGTCGTACTGGGACCAGAACACCTTGTTCAGGCTGGACTCGGCGCCGATCGTCTCTCCGGCGGCGAAGCGGGAGGCGTTGGCCCAGGTGAACAGCTGGTAGGCGCGGGCTCCGACGACCGCGTCGGCGACCCGGTCGCGCAGGGCGGTGTCGGCGGGGTCCCCGTGGCTCTGCCACAGCTCCACGAGGCGGTCGGCGGCGGCGAGGAAGCGGCCGGGGGCGCGCAGGGTGAGCCCGCGTTCGTTGCCGGTGGTGGACATGGCGATCCGCCAGCCCTGTCCGGGCTCCCCGATGACGTCCGCGTCGGGGACGAAGACCTCGTCGAGGAAGAGCTCCGCGAAGGCGGGCTTGCCGTCGAGGCGGCCGATGGGCCGCACGGTGACCCCGGGGGCGTGCAGGTCGAACATCAGGTAGGTGAGGCCCTGGTGGGGTTTGGGGGCTTCGGGGTCGGTGCGGAAGATGCCGAAGGCGCGGTCGGCGAAGGCGGCCCGGGAGGACCAGGTCTTCTGCCCGGACAGCAGCCAGCCGCCTTCGGTGCGCACGGCGCGGGACTTCAGGGAGGCGAGGTCGGAGCCGGATTCGGGCTCTGACCAGGCCTGGGCCCAGATCGTCTCGCCGCTCGCCATGGAGGGCAGGACGCGGGCGCGCTGTTCGTCGGTGGCGTGGTCGAAGAGGGTGGGGGCGAGCAGGTTGATGCCGTTCTGCGAGACCCGGCCGGGCGCGCCGGCGGCCCAGTACTCCTCCTCGAAGACCAGCCAGTGCTCGATGTCCACGCCGCGGCCGCCGTACTCCTGGGGCCAGGACACCACCGCCCAGCGGGCGGAGTGCAGGAGCGCCTCCCATTCCCGGTGGGCGGCGAAGCCCTCGCGGGTCTCCAGGGAGGGCAGGGGGGTGGCGGGCACGTGGGCGGCCAGCCAGTCGCGTGCCTCGGCCCGGAAGGCCTCCACGTCCGCCGCATGGTTCAGGTCCATCGGCTGTTCGCCTCCTTCATCGCGGCGCCCTTCATCGCGGCACCTTTCATTCCCGATATGTCCATGCCGCCGAGCGAGTCCGCCGTCGTCTCGGCGTTGTGGGCGTGGGCGAGGTGGTGCAGGCCGAAGACGGAGTCCATGCCGGTGTGCAGGCCCTGGAGGTCCTCGGCCTGGTTGACGGCCCGCTTGGTGAGGGCGAGGCCGAAGGAGGGCATCTCGGCGATCCGCAGGGCGAGCCGGTCGGTGGTTCCGGCCAGTTCGGCCCGCTCGACGACCCGGTTGACCATGCCGATCTCGTAGGCGCGGCGGGCCGGCATCCGGTCGCCGGTGTAGAGGAATTCCTTGGCGATGCGCGGGGGCATGGCCCACGGGTGGGCGAAGTACTCGACGCCCGGGATGCCCATGCGGACGACGGGGTCGGCGAAGAAGGCGTCCTCGCTGGCCACGATCAGGTCGCAGACCCAGGCGAGCATCAGCCCGCCGGCCACGCACGCGCCGTGGACGGAGGCGATGACGGGCTTGGGCAGTTCGCGCCAGCGCCGGCACATGCCGAGGTAGACCTCGGATTCGCGGGCGAAGCGGGATTCGGCGCCGGAGCGCTGGGAGTGGTCCCACCACAGGCCCGCCCGGCGTTCGAAGGGCAGGTGGGCGTCGCGCTCGGGGGTGCCGATGTCGTGGCCCGCCGAGAAGTGCTCACCGGCCCCGGCCAGGACGACGACCTTGACCGCGGGGTCGTCGGCGGCCCGGTAGAAGGCGTCGTCGAGGGCGTAGGTCATCGCGCTGTTCTGGGCGTTGCGGTACCGGGGGCGGTTCATGGTCACGTACGCGACCGGGCCGCGGCGCTCATAGAGCACGGGGGTGTCATCGGGCATTCCCTGGATCCTTCCCTAACAAGTGTTTGGTAGGTTAACGTACGGCCATGAGCAGCGTCGAGGAGTTCCGCACCGAGGTTCGGAGTTGGCTACGGACCCACCTCACCGGTGAGTTCGCCGCCCTCAAGGGCCGCGGCGGACCGGGCCGGGAGCACGAGGCCTTCGCCGAACGCCTCGCGTGGGAGCGGCACATGGCGGCGCACGGCTGGACCTGCGTGGGCTGGCCCGTCGAGTACGGCGGCCGCGGTGCGAGCACCGAGCAGCAGATCGCCTTCCACGAGGAGTACGCGCTGGCCGACGCGCCCGCGCGCGTGAACCACATAGGCGAGCAGCTCCTCGGCCCCACCCTCATCGCGCACGGCATCGAGGAGCAGCGGCGGCGCTTCCTGCCGCCCATCCGGGCCGTGGAGGAGCTGTGGTGCCAGGGCTACAGCGAGCCCGACGCCGGCTCGGACCTGGCCAACATCCGCACCCGGGCCGCGCTGGTGGACGGCGCGTGGGTGGTGGACGGCCAGAAGATCTGGACCTCCCTGGCCCACGCCTCGCAGTGGTGCTTCGTCGTCGCCCGCACCGAGCCGGGCTCCCGCCGCCACGCGGGGCTGTCCTACCTCCTGGTCCCGATGGACCAGCCCGGGGTGGAGGTCCGGCCCATCGTGCAGCTGACCGGAACCTCCGAGTTCAACGAGGTCTTCTTCGACGGGGCCCGCACCGACGCCGCCCACGTGGTCGGCGCGCCCGGCGAGGGCTGGGCCGTCGCCATGGCCACCCTCGGCTTCGAGCGCGGCGTCTCCACCCTCGGCCAGCAGGTCGGCTTCCGCCGCGAGCTCGAAGAGCTGGCCGCGCTGGCGAGGCTGGGCGGCACGATGGCCGATCCGCTGATCCGCGACCGGCTCGTCCGGGCCTGGATCGGCCTGGAGACCATGCGCGCCTCCGCGCTGCGGCCCGGGGTCGCCCCGTCCACGGCCAAGCTGTACTGGGCCCGCTGGCACCGGGACCTCGGCGAGCTCGCCATGGACGTCTGCGGAGCCGCCTCGCTCCTGGCGGCGGGGGCGCACGGGGACCCGTACGACCTCGACGACTGGCAGCGGCTCTTCCTCTTCTCCCGCTCCGACACCATCTACGCGGGCTCCGACGAGATCCAGCGCACCATCGTCGCCGAGCGCATCCTCGGCCTTCCCAAGGAGGTCCGGGCATGAACGCACCGGAAGACCGGTCCGGCAACGTGCTCCGCAACGCACCCGAGTACGTGGCGGGGCACGGACTGCTGACCGGCCGGAGCGCCGTGATCACCGCGGCCGCCGGGGCCGGTATCGGCGGGGCGACCGCACGGCGCTTCCTGGAGGAGGGCGCGCGCGTCCTCATAGGCGACGCGCACGCGCGGCGGCTCAAGGAGAGCGAGGAGGCGCTGGCCGCGGAGTTCGGCGCGGACCGGGTCGCCTCCCTGCCCTGCGACGTCACCGACGAGGAGCAGGTGGGCGCCTTCTTCGCGCTCGCCGAACGGCTCCACGGCCGCCTCGACCTCGTCGTCAACAACGCCGGGCTCGGCGGCACGGCGAACCTCGTCGACATGACCGACGACCAGTGGTCCCGCGTCCTCGACGTCACGCTGAACGGCACCTTCCGCTGCACCCGCGCCGCGATGCGCTCGATGCAGGCCTCGGGGAGGGGCGGGGTGATCGTCAACAACGCCTCCGTCATCGGCTGGCGCGCCCAGACCGGGCAGGCCCACTACGCCGCCGCCAAGGCCGGGGTGATGGCGCTGACCCGCTGCGCGGCGCTGGAGGCCGCGGAGTTCGGCGTACGGATCAACGCGGTCGCGCCGAGCCTGGCGATGCACCCGCACCTGGTGAAGGTCACCAGCGAGGAGCTGCTCGCCGAACTCACCGCCCGCGAGGCCTTCGGCCGGTACGCCGAGCCCTGGGAGGTCGCCAACGTCATCGTGTTCCTGGCCAGCGGCTACTCGTCGTACATGACGGGCGAGACCGTGTCGGTCAGCAGTCAGCACGCGTAGGCCGTCGGATGACCGGCCGGCGTGGGACCAGAATGGACGCGTGCCAACGAACAAGCCGATCGCACCGACGGCCAAGAAGAAGCCCCAGGTGACGGCGTCGCCCGAACGCCGCCGCGAACTCCTCGACACCGCCGCCGAGGTCTTCGCCGCGCAGGGCTACAACGCCACCACCGTCCGCAAGATCGCCGACGCCGCCGGCATGCTCGCCGGCAGCCTCTACTACCACTTCGATTCCAAGGAATCGATGCTCGACGAGATCCTCTCCGCCTTCCTGACCGAGCTGTGGGAGGGGTACGACACCGTCCTCGCCTCCGGTCTCGGCCCCAGGGAGACCATCGAGGCCCTCGTCACCGAATCGTTCCGGGAGATCGACCGGCACCGCGCCGCGGTCGCCATCTACCAGAAGGAGTCCCGGCACCTGTCGGTCCAGCCCCGCTTCCACTACCTCTCCGACTCGCAGGTCAAGTTCGAGAAGGCCTGGCTGGGGACGCTGGAGCGCGGGGTCGCGGACGGGGTCTTCCGCGCCGACCTGGACATCCGCCTCACCTACCGCTTCGTGCGCGACACGGTGTGGGTGGCGGCGTCCTGGTACCGGCCGGGCGGCCAGCACAGCCCCGAGGAGATCGCCCGCCAGTACCTGTCGATGGTCCTGGACGGCATCGCCACACGAACGTAATCCCGCACATCCCCGGCACATGCCTGGATATCCCTGAGGAGTTCCGATGCCCGAGGCCTACATAGTCGAAGCGGTACGCACCCCCGTGGGGCGGCGCAAGGGGGGCCTGTCCGAGGTCCACCCGGCCGACCTGGGCGCGCACGTCCTGGGGGCCCTCGTCGAACGGTCCGGGATCGACCCGTCGGCCGTGGAGGACGTGGTCTTCGGCTGCCTCGACACGGTGGGGCCGCAGGCCGGCGACATCGCCCGGACGGCCTGGCTGGCGGCGGGGCTCCCCGAGGAGGTCCCGGGCGTCACCATCGACCGCCAGTGCGGATCCTCACAGCAGGCCGTGCACTTCGCGGCGCAGGGCGTCATGTCCGGCACGCAGGACCTGGTGGTCGCGGGCGGCACCCAGAACATGTCGATGATCCCGATCGCCTTCGCCTCGCGGCAGGCGGCGGAACCGCTGGGCTTCACCGAGGGCCCCTACCTGGGCTCGGCGGGGTGGCGGGCCCGGTACGGGGACTCCCCCGTCAACCAGTTCTACGGGGCCCAGCTGATCGCCGAGAAGTGGGGCATCTCCCGCCTCGACATGGAGGAGTTCGCCCTGCGCTCCCACCAGCGGGCGCTGCGCGCGATCGACGAGGGCCGCTTCGAGCGGGAGATCGTGCCGTACGGGTCGGTGTCGGTGGACGAGGGCCCGCGCCGGGACACCTCCCTGGAGAAGATGGCACGCCTCAAGCCGGTCATGGAGGGCGGCACGATCACGGCGGCAGTCTCCTCGCAGGTCTCGGACGGCGCGGCGGCGATGCTCCTGGCCTCGGAGCGGGCGGTACGGGAACACGGGCTGCGCCCGCGGGCCCGCATCCACCACCTGTCGGTGCGCGGTGAGGACCCGATCCGCATGCTGTCGGCGCCGATCCCGGCGACGGCGTACGCGCTGAAGAAGACGGGCATGTCCCTGGCGGACATCGACCTGGTCGAGATCAACGAGGCCTTCGCCCCGGTGGCCCTGGCCTGGCTCAAGGAGACGGGCGCGGACCCGGAGCGCGTCAACGTCAACGGCGGCGCGATCGCCCTGGGCCACCCCCTGGGCGCGACGGGCGTCAAACTCATGACCACCCTCCTCCACGAACTGGAGCGCACGGGCGGCCGCTTCGGCCTCCAGACCATGTGCGAGGGCGGCGGCCAGGCCAACGTCACGATCATCGAGCGGCTGTAGCCTCCGGCGGAGCCCGGCCCCCGGGGGCACTGCTCCCGGGGAGCCGTCTTTACCGCCGGCAAACCGCCTCATGGTGATTCTTGGGCCTAGTCGAGAAATCATCGGAGGCCCACATGAGCGACCCAGCCGACGCGCGGGGCGGTTCCCGGGATCCGGGCGCCGCCAGCACGCTGACCGCGGGCGAAGGGACCGAGTCCGGGTCCAGGCAGCGCCCCCTCTGGAAGGAGCTGCCGCTGCTCGTCGCCATCGCCCTCGTGCTGGCGTTCTTGATCAAGACCTTTCTGTTCCAGGCATTCTCCATCCCTTCCGTCTCGATGCAGAACACCCTCCAGCGCGGGGACCGGGTCCTGGTCGACAAGCTCACCCCCTGGTTCGGCTCGGAGCCCGAACGCGGCGAGGTCGTCGTCTTCCACGACCCGAGCAACTGGCTGGAAGGCGAGCCCACCCCGGAGCGCAACGTCGTCCAGAACTTCCTCGGCACCATCGGCCTGATGCCCTCGGCCGATGAGAAGGACCTGATCAAACGCGTCATCGCGGTCGGCGGCGACACGGTCGAATGCCGCCTGAACGGACCGGTCGAGGTCAACGGCAAGGCCCTGGACGAGCCGTACGTGTTCAAGGGGAACACCCCTTGCGACGACAAGCCGTTCGGGCCTGTCACCGTGCCCGAGGGAAAGCTCTGGGTCATGGGGGACCACCGGCAGAAGTCATCCGACTCCCGCTATCACCTGGACGACCCGAAGACCCACGGATTCGTGCCGGTCGAGGACGTCGTCGGCCGCGCCGTCGTCGTCGGCTGGCCCGTCACCCGCTGGGCGGCACTGCCGGTCCCGGAGACCTTCGGGCAGCCCGGAATCGGCGACCAGGTCAAGCGCTAGTGCTGTGGCCGGAAAGGTTTGCCGGGTCGCGGCGTTCGGTGCATGGGGTCTCCCCAGGCCCGAAGGGCCGAGGGGACGCATCGCAAGGCGGAGGACCGCGCCTCGTACTGGACGTACCGGCGTGGTCCGACAACGCGGCGAGGTGCCGTGCCGGGCGTCGCGACCCGGTGAACCTTTCCGGTCACAGCACTAGGCGGGGCCGCGGGCTGCGGTGCGGCGGGATAGGCGGGTCAGGGAGACCGTCTGGGGCAGGGCGAGGGCTCCGGTCAGGGCCTGCCAGAGGAGCGGGTCGGGGGCGTCCAGGGCCTGGGCCGCGGACAGGGCGATCGCCACCGCGCCGAGCGCGAGCACGATCCGGTGGACGAAGCCGGCGTCCGTGCCGTGCGGGAGTCCGGACACGAGGGCGACCAACGCCAGCATGACCGGCAGCCAGTGCGGCTGGGAGCCGCGCATCAGCAGGGCGGCGGCGAACTCCGCGGCGAGGGCGAGGGAGTTGCGCGCCAACGCCCCCGGGACCGATATCGACATGCGCACATCATGCCGGGGATATTCGCGTGCGCGTCCGGCGGGGCCGCACCTATGATCCGCCGCAGGGCGGGGCCGTAGCACAGAGGCAGCGCACCTGACCCAGCTCAGGAGGACGCCGGTTCGAATCCGGCCGCCCCGCCCCCTCTCCTCTACGGCGTACCCGTCGCCGCCACCCACGCCCCCGCCGCCCCGATCGCCGACGCAGCCGCGGGCAGCGGCAGGCCGAGGAAGCCGTGGAAGACCCCGGGGACCAGGTGGATCCCGCAGTCGACTCCCGCTTCGCCCAACCGGCGCCCGTAGACCAGGCCCTCGTCCCGCAGGACGTCGCAGTCGGCCAGGACCAGCAGCGTGCGCGGCAGCCCCGCGAGGTCGGGGGCCCGCAGCGGGGAGACGTGCGGGTGGGCCGGGTCGGCGCCGTACTGGTCCCAGTACCAGGCCATGTGCGCGGCCGTGTGGAAGTACCCCTCTCCGAACTCCGTCACCGAGGGCTGCTCCATCGAGGCGTCCAGCGGCGGGTAGAAGAGGAGTTGGCCGGCGACGAGCTCGGGGGCCCGCAGGGCCGTCACGGCTGCGAGGTTGCCTCCGCTGGAGTCTCCGGCGACGACCAGCCGCGCGGGGTCGCAGCCCAGTCCGGCCGCCCGCGCCCGGGCCCACAGCAGCACCGTCAGCGCGTCGTCGGGCGCCGCCGGCCACGGGTGTTCGGGCGCGAGGCGGTAGTCCGCGGAGACCACCACCGCGCCCGAGGCCACGGCCAGCGCCCGGCACAGCGCGTCGTGGGTGTCCAGGCCGCACATCACCCAGCCCCCGCCGTGGAAGAACACCGTCAGAGGGCGGCCCCCGGTGCCCGGCGCCGGGTCGTAGATCCGGACGGGGACTCCGTCCGCGTCCACGTCCCGTACGGAGGCCACCTCCACGCCGCCGCCCGGGGAGCCGGAGGCGGCCGCCCGCAGCGCGGCCAGGTCCCCCGGGCCGGGGAAGAAGGCCGACATCGCGTCGCACAGCCCGCGGGCCGCCGGGGACAGGGAACCGGTACCGGTACCGCTCATCGCGCCGTCATCCCGCCGTCGACCGTGAACTCCGCGCCCGTGATGTACGAGGACCCCTCCGAGCAGAGGAAGAGGACCAGCTCCCCGACCTCCTCGGGCCGCCCGATCCGCCCCAGCGGCAGGTGCGACCAGTCCCGTCCCGCGACGGCCTCGCTGACCATCGGGGTGTCGATCGCCCCGGGATGCACGGAGTTGATCCTGATCCGGTCCCCCGCCAGGTCCAGTGCGGCCGACTTCGTCAGCCCGCGCAGGGCGAACTTGCTGGATCCGTACGCCGCGTGGCCCGGGATGCCGACCAGCCCGGCCGTGGAGGAGACGTTGACGATCGAGCCGCCTCCGCCGGCGCGCAGCACCGGGGCCACCGCCTGGATGCCGAGGAACGGGCCGAGCAGATTGACCCGGAGCAGGGCTTCGAAGTCGTCGAGGCCCTGGCGCTCGACGTGGGCCGTGCGCCACAGCGCGGCGTTGTTGACCAGGGCGGAGACCGTGCCGAAGGCGCGTACGGCCTCGCGGACCACCTCCGCCCAGCTGTCGGCGTCGGCCACGTCGTGGCGTACGTAGATTCCCTGGTCGCCGAGGGAGGCGGCGACGGCGCGGCCCTCCTCCTCCCGGATGTCGGTGACCACGACCCGCGCTCCGGCCTCGGCGCACAGCCTGGCCTCGGCCGCGCCCTGGCCGCGTCCGGCGCCGGTGATGACGACGACCTTGCCGTCGAGGACCTTGCCGTTGAGGGAGGGGTTCACCGATCAGCCCTCCAGGGCGCGGAAGTGCGGGATGACGCTCTCGCCCCACTGGCGGATGGTCTCCATGCAGGCCTCCTGCGGGACGGTGCCCATCTGGATCAGGCACATGACCTCGTCGACGCCGATCTCGCGCAGCTGCTCGACGTAGGCGATGGCCGTCTGGGCGTTGCCGTAGGCATGCTCGGCGTTGTAGGTGCCGGTGTCTACGGGGCGGGCCGGGATGTTCGCCTCGTGGAGCTTGGCGACCAGTTCCTCGCGGCCCTTGTCCAGCGCGGCCACGTGCTGCTCGGCGGTCTCGTCCTCGGAGTAGCCGGTCGGCTCTGGGGCGTTGCCGTACCAGTGGGCGATGGACTCGGCGAAGAAGCGCTGGCCCCGGGTGCCCAGGCGCAGGGCGCGTTCGGCGTCGTCGAGGACGATGGTGGGGCAGAGCGCGGAGAGGTGGTCGTTGACCTCGGTGGAGACGAAGCGGTCGCCGCTGCGGGTGGCGATGGCCTCGTCGTAGACCTTGCGCATGGTGCGGACGTCGTCGGCGCCGGCGAAGCCCATCACGAGGGCTCCGATGCCCAGTTCGGCGGCGAGCTTGAGGGTGTCGTGCTTGGAGCAGGCCATGAAGAGCGGCGGGTGCGGGTCCTGGACCGGGCGGGGCAGGATCGCGCCGGGGCCGATGTCGATGGAGCCGTGCCACTCGAACTTCTCCTCGCGCCACGCGGAGGAGAAGATCCGCAGCGCCTCCTCCATCTGCGGGTAGGTGTCCTCGGGGCGGACCCCGTACATGGACATCTCCTGGCGGGTGGCGCCGCGGCCGGCGCCGATGTCCACGCGACCGCCGGAGAGCACGTCGAGCATGGCGGCGCGTTCGGCCACGCGCACGGGGTGCTGGTAGCCGAAGGGCATGGTGACGACGCCGTGGCCGATGCGGATCTTCTCGGTCCGGGCGGCGACCCAGGTCAGGAAGATCTCGGAGGCGCTCATGTGGGCGTACTGGGTGAGGGCGTGGTGTTCCACGGCCCAGATCCGGTCGAAGCCCATCTCCTCGGCGTACACGGCCTGTTCGACGCAGTCGTGGATGACCTGGCGCTCGCGTTCGGGCGTCGGGTCGACGAGCTGCGCCTCGAAGATCATCGAGAACTTCACGGGGAACCTCCCAGCCGTGCGCTGCGCACGGCACGTCGGTGATGTATTTCGACATGTATTTCGAATAGGAATACTTCTAGCAGTCATACCCCGCCGAGGGAAGGGCCGCCCCGAAGACCGGTCGTAGACTGCGCTGCGTGACCAACGAGGCGGCAGAAGAGACGAACGGGCGCACGCTCCCCGCGACCAGCTGGGCGGTGCTCGGGCTGCTCTCCTTCGGAGAGGAGCTCTCCGGTTACGACCTGAAGAAGTGGTCGGACTGGTCACTGCGCTTCTTCTACTGGAGCCCGTCCTTCAGCCAGATCTACAGCGAGCTCAAGCGGCTGGAGAAGGCCGGCTACGCCTCTTCGCGGATGGTCGCCCAGGAGACCGGCAGCCGCGACAAGCGGGTGTACCGGATCACGGACGAGGGCATGACGGCCGTACGGCGCTGGGCGCGCGAGGCGCCCGTCGACCCGCCGGTGCTCAAGCACGGGCCGATGCTGCGGCTGTGGCTCGGCCACCTGCTGGAGCCGGAGCAGATGCGCGAAGTCCTCGTGCAGCACCAGGAGTTCGCGGAGAAGATGCGGCGGCGCGCGGTGGCCGACGCGGACGGGGCCAAGGAAGAGGCCTCGTGGGCGTACCCGACGCTCACCCTCAAGTGGGCGGAGCGGTACTACGCCTCCGAGCGCGACCTGGCCGCGGCCATGCTCGACGACCTCGCCGAGGTCACGGCACGGGAGAGCAGGCGCGGCGCGACCCCGGGACCGGACTCCGACTCCGAGCCGGCGCCGGGCAAGCGCCCGTAGGTGCGCCGGAAGTAGAGCAGCGGCTCGCCTTCGCGGTGCGCCGTCAGGGCGGTGACCCTGCCCAGCGCGATGGCGTGGTCGCCGCCGTCCAGGACCGCCTCCAGATCGCACTCGACGGTGGCGAGGACCCCGTCGAGCAGGGGCGCGCCGTTGCCGCCGGCCCGCCAGGGGACGCCGGCGAACTTGTCGCCGCCGG
This sequence comes from Streptomyces sp. GL_148, assembly GCF_057834205.1. Taxonomy (NCBI): domain Bacteria; kingdom Bacillati; phylum Actinomycetota; class Actinomycetes; order Kitasatosporales; family Streptomycetaceae; genus Streptomyces; species Streptomyces sp. GL_148. Next base: position 2,153,291 of record NZ_CM174396.1, read on the forward strand.
TGACGGCGAACCGACGGCACAGCCCCTGCTGGTCGGCGGCGAGGATGTTGACGGCGAAGGACCCCGCCGCCTGGATCCGGGGCCAGGTGGTGGACGTGCGCGCCGGGCAGAAGCAGACCAGCGGCGGGTCCAGGGACACGGACGAGAAGGACTGGACGGCCATCCCCACGGGACGGCCGTCGGCTCCGCGTGCCGTGATGACGGCGACGCCGGTGCAGAAGCTGGACAGGACCGACTTCATGTCGGACATGGCTTCCTCCCTCATGAGAACCCTCCCTGATTATTTCTACTAGGTATATGCCTAACCGAAACACCTGTGATTGGATACCGCCCACGCTCGCTCGTCAAGTAGGGAGGGTCCGATGCCACCACCACCCCCGCCTCAGCCACAGCCACAGCCACAGCGGAAGCCGCAGCCCCAGCCGCCCGCCACGCTCGCCCGGCTCCCCGAGTACGCCGCCGCCGCGTACGGGGACCGCGAGGCGCTCGCCGACGGAGAGGTCCGCTGGACCTTCGCCCGCCTCGCCGCCGAGATCGCCGCGGCCGCCCGCGCCGCCATCGCCCACGGCATCCGCCCCGGCGACCGGGTCGCGATCTGGGCCCCCAACAGCCGCCGGTGGATCACCGCCGCCCTCGGCGCGGTCGGCGCCGGAGCGGTCCTCGTACCGGTCAACACCCGCTACAAGCCCGCCGAGGCGGCCGACATCATCCGGCGCAGCGGCGCCCGCGTTCTGTTCACCGAGCGCGGGTTCCTCGGTACCGACTACGCCCGTGACCTGCACGCCTCCGGCGAGGACCTCGGGGCGCTCGCCTCGACGGTGATCCTGCGGGACGGGCGCGAGGAGCGCGGCCCGGGTGACGACGGCGCGGGTGTCTCCTGGGAGGCGTACCTGCACGCCGGCGAGGCCGTTCCCGACGCGGAGCGCGCCGCCCGGGCGGCCGCCGTGCGTCCCGAGGACCTCAGCGACATCCTCTACACCTCCGGCACCACCGGCCGCTCCAAGGGCGTCATGACCACGCACGGCCAGACCGTCCGGCTCTACGCCTCCTGGTCCGGCCTCGTCACCCTGCGCCCCGGCGACCGGTACCTGCTGGTGAACCCCTTCTTCCACACCTTCGGCTACAAGGCCGGGGTGCTCGCCTGCCTGCTGCGCGGGGTCACCATGCTCCCCGAGGCCGTCTACGACACCGACCGCATCCTGCACCGCATGGCCGCCGAGCGCGTCACCTGCCTGATGGGCCCGCCGACCGTCTTCCACGGCCTGATCCGCCACCCGGCGCGGGCCGCGCACGACCTGTCCGCGCTGCGCCTCGCCGGTACCGGAGCCGCCTCGGTGCCCACCTCCCTCGTCGAGGAGATCCGCGGCGAGCTGGGGGCGCCCGACGTGTTCACCGCGTACGGACTCACCGAGTCCGGCGGCGTCGTGTCCGTCTGTCCCACCGACGCCGACGCCTGGACCCTCGCGCACACCGTGGGCGTGCCGCTGCCGGACACCGAGGTACGGATCACCGACCCGCTCGGCGCGGTGCTGCCCGCCGGGGAACCGGGCGAGGTGCAGGTCCGCGGCTACCACGTCACCCCCGGCTACCTGGACGACCCGGCGAGCACCGCCGAAGCCGTGCTGCCCGGCGGCTGGCTGCGCACCGGGGACATCGGCGTGCTCGACGGGCGGGGCTACCTCGCCATCACCGACCGGCTGAAGGACATGTACGTGGTCGGCGGGTTCAACGCCTACCCGGCGGAAGTGGAGAACGTGCTGCTCACCCATCCCGCCATCACCGACGCGGCGGTCGTCGGCGCCCCCGACGAGCGGCTCGGCGAGGTCGGCGTGGCCTACGTCGTCACCACCGGGCCGGTCACCTCCGAGGAGCTGACCGCCTGGACCCGGGAACGGCTGGCCAACTTCAAGGTGCCGCGCCGGTTCACCCGGCTGGAGGAGCTCCCGCGCAACGCGGGCGGCAAGCTGCTGAAGACGGAGCTGCGCCGCACGGCGCGAGGGGAGTCGGCGTGAGGCCGCTGGAGCTGACGCGCGAGCAGGAGGAACTCCGGGACGCGGTACGGGCGGTCCTGGCCCGCCACCCCGGCCACACGGCCTGGGCTCCGCTGACGGCGCAGATCGGCGCGGCCGCGCTGGCGGTCCCCGAGGAGTACGGCGGGCTGGGCTGCGGGCAGGGCGAAGTCGGGGTGGTCATGGCGGAACTGGGGCGCGCACTGAGCCCCGTACCGTACCTGGGCTCGGCGGTGCTGACCGCGGGGGCCCTGCTCGCGTCCGGCGACCGGGAGGCCTGCGCGAAGCACCTGCCGGACCTGGCGGAGGGCACGGTCGTGGGCGCCCTGGCCTGGGCGGAGGCCGCGGACGACGGGCCGGCGCCCGCGTCCGGCGTCCCGCGCGGGGGCTGGGAGGCCCACGAGCTCGCGGCCCGGGCCGAGCCGGCAGGGGCCGACTGGCTGCTCACGGGCAGCAAGCGGTACGTCCTGGCCGGGCCGGCGCAACCGTCCCTGCTGCTGGCCTTCGCCAGGATGGACCCGGCCCCGGGCGCAGCCCCCGGACCCGGTACCGAGCCCGGCCAGGGCCATGGCCCGCTCGGCCTCTTCGAGCTCCTCGCCGCGCCGGCGGCCTTCACCGTACGGTCCACGATGGACCGCACCCGCCCGCTCGCGGAGCTGACCCTGGACCGCACCCCGGCCCGGCTGCTCTCGGCCGACGGCGCCGGGGTCCTCGCCCGGGTCCGGGACCTGGCCTGCACGGCCCTCGCCGCCGAGCAGACGGGGGCGGCGGCGCGGGCACTGGAGGCGACGGTCCGGTACGCGAAGCAGCGGGTGCAGTTCGGGCGGCCCATCGGCTCCTTCCAGGCGGTGAAGCACCGGCTCGCCGACCTGCACACCGCGGTGGAGGGAGCCCGCTCGCTCGCCCTCGCGGCGGCCGCCGCCGACGCGGCCCCGGAGCCGGCGGCCGCCGCCAAGTCGGCCTGCTCGGAGGCCTACGCGTACGTGGCGGGCGAGATGATCCAGCTGCACGGCGGCATCGGAATCACCTGGGAGCACGAAGCGCACGAGTACTTCAAACGGGCGCACGGCTCTGCCCTGCTCTTCGGTTCCCCCGCCGCCCACCGTGAACGGCTGGCGGCCCGGCTGGGGTTCCTCCCGAACGACGGCGTGGGGACCGCGGACTGTCGTACCCTCGGCCAATGACCGGCAGCGCGATAGACCTCCGGAAGATCGAACGGACCGCTCCGGCGCTTGTGAGCCTCTACAAAAGCGCCGGGGTCTCACTCCGCAAACACGGCCTGGAGGGCGGACGCGCCGCGGTCTACCTCGTCCTCGACTACTCCGGCTCGATGCGCCCGTACTACGAGGACGGCAGCGTGCAAGCCCTCGCCGACCGGGTGCTGGGGCTGTCTGCGCACCTGGACGACGACGCCCGCGTACCCGTCGTGTTCTTCTCCACGGAGGTCGACGCGCTGGAGGAGATCTCACTCGCCGGCCACGAGGGGCGGGTCACGGCGATCGCCGCCGGTCTCGGCCACATGGGCAAGACGGCCTACCACGCGGCGATGGACGCGGTGATCGACCATTACCTGGACTCGGGGTCGACCGCCCCGGCGCTCGTCGTCTTCCAGACCGACGGCGGTCCCACCAGTAAGCCGGCCGCCGAGAGGTACCTGTGCAAAGCGGCCCGGCTGCCCCTCTTCTGGCAGTTCGTCGGCTTCGGCAACACCCGGAGCTCGCAGTTCGACTTCCTGCGGCGGCTGGACGAACTGCCCGTCCCGGCCAAGCGGGTCGTGGACAATGCCGGCTACTTCCACGCCGGCCTGGACCCGCGGACCGTCCCCGATTCGGAGCTGTACGACCGGCTGGTCGGGGAGTTCCCGATGTGGCTGGCGGCGGCCCGGGCGGCGGGAATCGTGCGCGCCTGAGCGGCGGGTGTCAGCACCTCGCGCTTTGGTGACTCCTCCCCCGACTGCCTGGGGCTTCTCGCTATGCCGGTTGGGCTTCGCGACGGACCAGCCCGGCCCGTAGAACGTTCAGGGCGCCCACCGTGTCCGCCTGCGCCGAGTGGCCGCAGGATTGGCAGTGGAACTTCTCCTGGGTAGGCCGGTTCTCCTTGCCGACATGCCCGCATTCGGGGCATGTGCGGGAGGTGTTGCGGGGGTCCACGGCAATCACTTCCCGTCCGGCGCTCTCAGCCTTGGCGTGCAGGATCGTCAGGAACACCCCCCATCCGGCATCCGAGATCGAGCGGTTGAGTCCGGCCTTCGCGGCGGCCCCGTTGGGCAGGAAGCCTCCCGGCGTCTCGGGGTCGGGCTTCGACGCGGGGGTCTTGACCATGTTGCGGATCTTGAGGTCTTCATGCGCGATGAAGTCGTGCTGCCGGACCAGGTCCAAGGCGGTCTTGTGTGCGTGCTCCAGACGCTGGCGTCGGACCTTACGGTGAAGATCGGCAATCCTTTCGACGGACCGCTGGTGATTCTTCGTGCGCTTGTCCCGGTGGCAGCGCGGGAACCCGGAGAGCGCTTGTTGCGCGGCTTCGAGCTTTGCTGCGGCGCGCCGTCCATGGCGGGGGTTGGCCACGAACTCGCCGTTGGAGTCGGCGAGGAAGCTGGCTAGGCCCATGTCGATGCCGACCATGCTGCCGGTCACGGGCAGCGGATCCGGATCGGTCTGCACGGCGGTCAGGATCACGTACCACCGCTTGCCCTCGCGCTTGACGGAGACGGTTTTAACCTTGCCGACGACCGGCCGGTGCTGGTTGACCTTGACGTGCCCGACGCCTTGGAAGCGGACGCGGGTGACCCGGTCGTGTGGGGTGGAGTCCCAGCGGCAGCCGTCGCCGTCCTTGGGGAAGTCGACCGTGTCGAACCAGTTGACACCCCGGAAGCGAGGGTATCCCGGGGCGTCGCCGGACTTGATCCGTCGGAAGAACGCGGCGAACGCCTTGTCGAGACGGCGCAAGGTGGACTGCTGGCTGGAGAACGACCAGCGCCCTTGCCGTTCCGTGTCGAACGCCCGGATTTCTTTGAGCTGCGCGGACTGCTGCCCGTATTTGACGCTCGTCTTCGACACGTGCCGGTAGGCGTCACGGCGTTCCTGCAAGGCTCCGTTGTAGAGCGAGCAGTGATCGGCCAGCATCTCGCCGAGCGCGATCGCCTGGCCCACGGTGGGCCGCATGAGGAATTTGTACGCACGGATCACCGGGCCCACCCCCATTACTGGTCAGCTCGGTGAGCATACTGCGCTTGGGGTATGCCACCACCCCGGGAACCAAACACTCCGATATTCACACCGGCGGCCACGTCGACTGCACCCTTCACGCACACTTGGCATTCGTCACCAAATACCGGAGCAATGCCTTCGATAACGCCACGCTCAAGCGATGCGAGGAGGTCATTCGGGAGGTGTGCGAGAAGTTTAAGGAGGAAAGGAACAGGGACGTGTCAAGGCGACCGTTGACGAAGCTGCTCGCGATGAGAACCTCTGCGCCGAGCTGTTGAGTCACAACCCGGCTGGCCCGGCCTCAGCCTCATTCCGTTAGGAGTTCTTAGAGCTCGTAACAGGATCTTGATGAGAAGTCCTGGTCGGGCGTGACCGGTGTGACGATTCGACCGTTCGTGATGGTGTGAGCACTCGGCCGTGGATCGTGGACGACGACTTGTGGGCGCTGATCGAGCCGCTGCTGCCGCCCTGGCCGACGAGGTCACCAGGGCCGCGGCCGGTGGCTGACCGGCTGTGCCTGCAGGGCATCCTGTACGTGCTCTGCAACGACATCGCCTGGCAACTTCTGCCGCCTGAGTTGGGGTTCGGGTCCGGGCAGACGTGCTGGAGAAGACTGGAGCGGTGGCAGCAGGCCGGGGTTTTCGAACAACTGCACCGCATCCTGCTCGCGGAGCTGCACGCGGCCGGCCGCCTCGACTGGTCCAGAGCCTGCGTGGACGGCTCCCACATCCGGGCGAAAAAGGGGGCGCCGACACCGGTCCGTCGCCGGTCGACCGGCGGAAGACGGGCAGCAAGCACCACCTGATCTGCGACGGACGCGGCACCCCGCTCAAAGTCATCACGACAGCGGCGAACGTCAACGACGTCACCCAGACCCTCGCCCTGGTCGACGGCATCCCACCCGTGGCAGGCCGTCCCGGCCGGCCCCGCCGGAGGCCCGAGGCCCTGCTCGGAGACAAGGGTTACGACTCCAACCCCAACCGCGATGAGCTGCGCAAATGCCGTATCCTGCCCGTCATCTCCCGCAAAGGAGCCCCGAACATCAAGGGCATGGGCAAGCTCCGCTACGTCGTGGAACAGACCTTCGCCCTGCTCCACCAGTTCAAACGACTGGCGTCCGATGGGAACGCCGCACCGAACTCCACGACGCCTTCGTCTCCCTCGCCTGCAGCCTCATCTGCTGGCGACGCCTCAACAAGCCCGACTCATAATCGTGTTACGAGCTCTTAGGATGAGCTTTCCTCCCCCACCGAAGCCGGGGGTATCCACGCAAGATAAGGGATGGACGTATGACGACGAACAACTGGGCCGTATTCGAAAAGGCGGAACCGGGATTCGCGGCGGCCGTGCAGGCCCGCTTCGCACAGTTCCCGCACCACGTCCTGGCGACCCTTCGCAAGGACGGCTCGCCGCGTGCGACCGGGCTGAACGTCGAGATCCGCGGCGGTGAGCTGTGGCTGGGCATGATGCCGGGCTCGATGAAGGGCAAGGACCTGCGGCGCGATCCGCGCTTCGCCCTCCACACCAACCCGGGCGCGGGCGAGACGATGCCCGACGGGGACGTACGGATCTCCGGGCGGGCGGTGGAGATCGTGGAACAGCCCGAGCTCCACCGGTACGCGGAGGAGGCCGAGGAGAACGACACCCCGCACCCCTTCGACCTGTTCCGCGCCGAGCTGACGGAGGTGGTCCACGTCGGCGTCGAGGGCGACGACCTGGTGATCCGCTCGTGGACCCCGGAGCACGGACTGCGCACCCTGCGCCGGGGCAATGACGACGAGCCGGCCCGCGAGGAGCCTGCGGCGGGCTGAGCTAGACCCTGGCCGGGGTCTTCGCCGGGAGGACCGCCGGCACCTTGGCGGGCGCCTTGGCCGGGGACTTCGCGGGGGACTTGGCGGGCGACTTGGCGGGAGCCTTCTGTGCCTTGCCGGGGGCCTTCGGTGCCTTCGGGGCCCCGTCCGGGGTCTGGGCCGGGGTCTGGGCGGCGACGTCCACCCAGCTCCGGTCGATGTTGAGCGTCACGCCCCCGTACGTGGCGTCGTGGTCACCCCGGAACTGGTGGGCGCGGCGGCCCCCCGTCCACTGGCTCGTACCGGCGGGCAGCCCCAGGTCGGCGTCGGTCACGGAGGCCGCGCCGTTCCAGCGGGCCACCCACAGCACGTCGGGCATGGCATCCGGGGCCTGGGCGTAGTGGGCGCTCAGCGCCTTGGCCCCGGAGCTCGCCGCGACGTAGGCGGCGGCGCCGTAGCCCAGTTCGTGCAGGCGGACCGTCCAGGCGGTGAGGTAGGCGACGACCGGGGCGTCCCAGGTGGCCCGGTCCGTGTAGTGCTCCAGGTCGTTGTAGAGGAGCGTGCCCTCGGCCAGGCCCAGTGCCGCGGCCGCGTGGGCCGCGCCCTCGGCCTCGGCCCGGCCCTGCTCGTTGGCCTCCGAGGGGTCGGTGGAGAGACCCGTGGAGGAGCTGTTCCAGGGCTGGGGGCCGACCCAGATCGGCATGAGGTGCCAGCCCGCCTCGGCCTGCCGGCTCATCCATCCGGCGGTGAGCTGCGGCTGGGCGCAGGCGCGGGCGCGGCCGCCGATGTAGACGCCGACGGCGCCGAAGGGCGAGTCGGCCCGCCAGGCGTTCATGGTGCGCTGGGTGGGGGCCGTGCACGCGTCGAAGCCCTCGCCGGTGAAGGGCCCCTGGACGGTGGTACGGGGACCCCCGCCGACGACGCCGACCGGATCGACGGGGACCGGGCCGGGGGCGGCCGGGGGTGCGAGGGCGCGGGCCCGGGTGAGGAGCGCGCGGACGGCCTCGGGGGTGGACCCGTAGGAGACGGTGGCCATCACCCCGGCGCGGCGCAGGGCGTAGCGGATCTCGTTGCTGTCGCCCCGGACCTTGAGCAGGGGGTCGCCCTCATCGCCTCCGACGGTGGGGACGTCGGCGCGCGGCGGGGCCCCGTCGAGGGGCTCCAGGTGCAGGGTGTCGGAGCGGGGGGCGGCGGCTCGGGCTGCTCCGCATTCGCCCTGGGTGCCGGCGTGCCCGAGGTAGAGGGTGGGCAGGTCGAGGCGCAGGCAGGCGTCGGGGTTCCGGTCGAGGTCGACGACCCGCCAGTCGGCGGGGACGGTGAGGCGCAGCCCGCGGTAGTCGACGGTGCGGCCGTCGGAGGTGCGGCCGTCGGAGGTGGGACCGTCGGCGGCCCCGAGGGGGACGGGGGCGAGCAGCGCGGCGCCCAGCAGGCAGCTCAACATCATGTGGGAGGGGAGCATGTGACCCACTGTTACCAGAAGGCCTCGGGGTTGACGCTGAGGCACGAGAGCCCGCGCTCACCTGTTGACGGGAGGGCCGCACCGCACCGCGGACGCCCCCCTTCGCTCCCCCGATCCCCCGCTCCCCCTACTCCTGCTCTTGGAAGGCGGGCAGGGCGAAGATCCGTTCCTTCCCCGCCTCCTCCATCAGCTCGACGAGCGGCAGCACCAGCTCCCACAGATCCTGCTTGTCGACCTCGCGGACGAGGCCGTCGAGCTCCGCGTCGCCCAGTTCGGCGGCGGCATCGGCCACCACCTTGCGCGCCTCCTCGGGCAGTACGCCGACCAGCGGAAGGAAGGCGCCCCAGAGTGCGGTCGCCACGACGGCGCGCACCACCCCGGCCAGCACGAGCGGGTCCCGCAGGGAGTCCAGCCGGGCCACCGCGAGCCGGTCCTCCTCGCCGAGCAGCGCCACGAGCGGGAGCAGCGACTCCCACAGGCCCTCGGCGTGCGTCACCCGGACGAGCGAGTCGAGTTCGGCGGCGTCGAGGCGGGCGGTGAGCTCGGCGATCCGCAGCCGCTGGTCGCCGCCGACCATCGCGGCGACGCCCAGGGCTTCCTCCCAGAGCCCCTGGGCGGCAGCGGCCCGTACGACCGCGCCCAGGCGGTCGTCGCCCATGAGCTCCAGGATCCGGGGCAGCCGCTCGGGCAGGTCCACGTAGAAGCCGGCGCGCAGCACCGCCGCGTCGTCGACCTGGTCCAGGATCCGGCGGAGCACCTGGTCGCGCATGTGGCCGACGAACCGGCCCATGGTGAGGTGGTCGCGGTTCTCGGCGAGGGTGGTGGCGATGCGGACGACGAGCCCCTCGTCGAGCCGGTCGACGATCCCGGAGATCTTCCGCGGGTCCAGGTGTGCGCAGGCCTCGGCGGTGAAGGAGACCGGCAGCTTCTCGATGATGGCGGCGGCCCGGCCCGCCTCCAGCCGGCCGGCCACGCCGGCGGCCAGCCGGGGCCCGAGCGCCTTCTGCGAGATGGCGGCCGCCACCCCGGCCGGCACCAGCTTGGTCGCGGCGGCGATCCGGTCGAGCATCTCGGGTGCGCCGTCGTTCAGTACGCCGCTGACCTGCTCCCGGAACGCCCGTACGTCCTCGTCCGGCAGCCCGCGCAGGAAGCCGAGCTCCCCGGCGTCCGTGCCCACCAGCCGGGCGATCTTCTCCACTTCGGCGCGGCTCACCGGAACAGCACCTTGCGCACGGCCCCGCGCGCGAGGGCCGGGACCAGCCCCAGCGCCTCCTCGGCGGCCTGGTTCAGGCCCTCGGCCTGCCGCGCCCGCTCCGCTGTGAGCGCCTCGGCGAGCCGTACGAGCTCCCCGGCGTCCAGCTCCGCGAACGACGCGGGAGGCCGGATGCCCCCCAACTCCCCACTCAGACGGCCCATTTCCTCATCTGTACGCACGGGACGACCTCCCACACCAAAGACGACACGACGGCTCGCGTCGAGCGTGGGCCCGAATTGACTAATAGTCAATACTCGCGGGTAGGGCCGGGTCAGGCCGCCAGTCGGGCGAGGGCCAGCGCGTGTGCGTGGGCGAGGGCGTCAGCGGCAGCGCAAGGGATGTCCGGCTGCACACCGGTGCCCTCCCAGTTCGTGCCGGAGACGGGGTTGACGGCGCGGCCGAGGGGGACGGTGACTTCCAGGTGCGGGTGCACCGTCCAGCCCCTGCACGGGTGTGCGCCGCCGCGGGTGCGCTCGCCGACGACTACGGCGCGACCGAGCTGCTGGAGGTCGTACGCCAGCTCTTCAGCGGCAGAGAAGGTGCTGTCGCTGGACAGCACGTACAACGGCTTGCTGCCGCCGAAGCGCGCGCCGGGAACGTGCGGCAGGCTCCAGGACTGCTCCCTGCGCTCGTCGCCGCGCCAGTGCATGGTGTTGAGGTGGGTGCGCTCGTCGAGCAGGTAACTGCAGACGAAGGCGACCGTGTCCGGGTCGCCGCCCCGGTTGCCGCGGAGGTCGACGATCAGCGCCTGGGCGCGGGAGGCCAGGGTGAGCGCGGCGCCCAGCGGTTCGGCGGCCCACTCCAGCGGAAACAGCATCGGCGCCAGCTCCACCACGGCGACCCCTCCGTCGAGCAACTGCACCCGGGGCGCACCGCCCAGCGAGGTGTCGAAGTCTCCGCGTATGGCCTGCAGGGTGGCCGCGTCCTGCTTCGGGGGCACCGGGTCGGCGTGGTGCTTCAGCCTCAGGTGTCGGTCGCCGTTGACGGACTGCAGGTCCGCGGTGACCAGACGGGCGAGCTCCTCGGCGCCGTCTACTTCGTAGGCGCCCTCGGCGAGGCGTCGTTGCAGCAGGCCGGCGAGCTGCTCGGCTATCTCGGGGAAGACGTAGTGCTCGGTCAGGAGCCGGACCGTCTCGTCGATGACAGGAGCCGGCGGAAGCTTCGTTGAAGTCGTCATGGCAGGGAGTAGAGCACCGCTCTTGCGAAAGCGTCAAAGAATTTAGACACTTTCGGTATGCGTGATCAGCCTCCCTTCCTGCCACCTCCTGAGGATGTTCTGGAGATCGGTGCGCCTGAGCAGTTCGCAGCACTCGCCCACCCGTTGCGTCAGCGGTTGCTCTTCGCCCTGGGCCACCGGCCTGCCGCCGTCAGGCAGCTTGCGGCGCAGCTCGAAGCGAAGAAGGGCACCGTGGCCCACCACCTCAAAGTGCTCCGCGAAGCCGGGCTGGTCCACATCGCCGAGACCCGCCAGGTCCGCGGCGGCACCGAGCAGTACTACCAGCGCACGGCCCGCCGCATGGTCGTCGCCGAACCCCAAGCGGCAGGCACCGCCGCGATGCTCGCCGCGTTCGCTCAGGAGCTGGACCGCTCACCCGCCGAGACCCACCTGACACTGCGCCACCTGCGTCTGGGCCCCACGAAGGCAAGAGAACTCGGCGAGACCCTCGCCAAACTGGTCGACGAGGCCGAGGAAGATGCGGAAGACCAGCCCCTGCACGGCGTGCTGGTAGCGCTCTACCAGCAGCCCCTGCCCACGGGCACCACCGGTTCCGCCTAGGCCGTCGCCGTCGCCGTCGCCGTCGCCGGGGCCGGGACCGGGCGCTAACCGGTGGGGGCAGGAACTGCGGCCCGTTCCAGTACCTCCAGCACGGTGTCGCGGAAGAGGGTGGCCTTGTAGCCGGTCTGCGGCAGCGGCCGGCAGCGGGCGAGTACCGTCGCGGCCGCGGCCGCGAAGGACTCGGGCGTGGCCTTACGGCCGATCAGGGCGGCCTCCACCTCCGGCAGCCGCAGCGGAACCCGTGCCACCCCGCCCGCCGCGACGGCGGCGTGCGTGACGGTGGCGCCGTCCAGCGCGAGCCGGGCGGTGGCCTCGACCAGGGGCCATTCGCCGTGGGCGCGGCTGGTGGCCCGGTGGCAGGCGGCCCGCTCGCCCGGGAGGGGCGGCGGCAGCAGGACCGCGGTGAGGATGCGGTCCGGTGCCAGCAGGTGGTCGGCTTGGTGGAGCCGGTCGCCGTCCCCGTACAACTCGGCTACGGTGCGCGGCGAGTCGCCGTGGATCTCGGCCCCGGCGTCGTAGGTGAGCAGGGCCATCGCGAGGGTCGACGGGTGCGGGGCGACGCACGGGCCGTCGCCGCTGACCACGCCGAAGTGGTGGTCTCCCTCGCGCGCGGGGCAGCCGGAGCCGCCCTTCTGGAGGCAGCTGAAGTGCGGATTGCGGTAGTACCAGCAGCGGTTGCGCTGGAGCAGGTTGCCGCCCAGCGTGCCGGCGGCGCGGATCTGCGGGGTCGCCGCGGTCCCGGCCGACGCCGCCAGGGCGGGCCAGCCGGAGCGCACCAGCGGATCGGCGGCGAGCGTGGCGAGCGTGGTCAGGGCGCCGATCCGCAGCCCGCCGCCGGGCAGCGGCGTGCAGCCGCGCAGGCTGCCCGCGCCGCCCGCGCCGCCTGCGCCGTCGAGGTCGGTGAACGGGCCCGGGGCGATGCCGGATCGCTGCCGGGCGGTGGTGTCGGTGCCACCGGCGCGCAGCTCCCCGCCGCGCGCCAGGACGGCGGCCGAGAGGTCGGTGAGGGAGGGCTCGGTGCTCACGTGGCCAGTCCTTCCAGGAGCCGGTCGGGGCGGATGGGCATGTCGTAGGGGCGCCAGCCGGTGGCGTCGTGGACCGCGTTGGCGAGGGCCGCGGCGGTCGGCAGGGTGGCGATCTCGCCGAGGCCGACTCCGCCGCCGGGGACGTGTTCGAAGCCCTCCTGATGGAAGTGGACGGTGATCTCGGGGGTGTCTGCGATGCCGGGGATGCGGTAGTCCTCCAGGTTGTCGGTCAACACCCGGCCGGTGGCCGGGTCGGTGCGCCGCTCCTCGAACAGGGCGTAGCCGACGCCCTGGACGACGGCGCCCTCGCACTGGCTCCGGGCGAGACGCTCCTCGTGGATGCGGCCCGCCGAGATGCCGCTCCACACGCGCAGCGGGCGGATCCGGCCGAGCCGGGTGTCCACCTCCACCTCGGCGACCTGCACCGATCCGGTGAAGCCGCGGCCGATCGCCACACCGCCGGTGGTCAGGTTGAAGGGGGTCACGTAGCCCCGGCGGTCGCGGGGGCGCCGGCCGGTGACCCGTACGCCGTGCGCCCCGTCCAGCCGGGTGCCCAGGTCACCGTCACCGGCGCCGAGCGCGTCGCGCAGCCGTGCGGCGGCGTCCGCGGCGGCGGGCACGATCGACGGCGTGGTGCGGCTGCCGCCGGAGGTGGGCCCGTGGACGGTGTCGCTGTGCCCGACCTCGGCACGCACCCGCTCCTGCGGCACGCCGAGTCCTTCGGCGACGGCCCGGCGCAGTACGGTGCGCGAGCCCGTGCCCATGTCCTGCACGGCGCAGCGGGCGACGACGATCCCGTCCTCGACGGTGAGCTCGACCTCGGTGACGGGATCGAGGAAGTACAGCCAGTTGGCCGCGGCGACGCCCACGCCCCGGCGGAACCGCCCGGTGCCGCCGCGGGTGCCCGACCAGGCCGGGAGGGTCGCGGCCCGGTCGTACAGCGCATGGCGTTTCGGGTTGCCGTCCCAGCGGCGGCGCAGGGCGATGGGGTCCTGGCCGAGCCGTTGGGCCATCTCGTCGACGGCCTGTTCCAGGGCCCAGCACATCGTGGGCCCGCCGGGGCCGCGGAAGGGCGCACCGGGAGGCCGGTGGGTGACGGTGTCGAAGTCCCGTAGCCGACGGGGCGCCTTGCCGTACATGAACCGGGCCAGCGCCGCGACGGTGCCGCCCACCGAGACCCCGCCGTCGGTGTCCACGTCCAGGGCCAGCGCGCTCAGCTCTCCGGCGGCGTCCGCGGCCATCGCCAGCCGGATCCGTGTGCCGGGCCGGTACCCGCCGTCGGTGAGCTCCTCGTCCCGGTCCAGCACCACCCGCACCGGGGCGCCGTGCAGCCGGGCCAGCTCCGCCGCGGCCACGATGTCGGAGGTCAGCCCCATCTTGCAGCCGAAGCCGCCGCCCACGTGGACGGCGCGGGCCACCACCCGTTCGAGGGGCACGCCGAAGCGCTCGGCGGCGAGTACGGCCACCTGCTTGACGGACTGCGTGGACACCTCCAGGTGGAGGGTGCCTTCGTCCCAGCGGGCCAGGCAGGCGTGCGGTTCGAGCGGGGTGTGGGTCTGGGCGGCGGTCGTGAACAGGCCCTCGACGACCCGCTCGGGGCTGCGCTCCCGTGCCTCGGTGATCCGACGCACGGCCGTGGCCGGCCGCTTGCTCATCGCGGAGGGTCCCCGCCGGTTGCCGCGCCAGCGGGCGGGCACCAGCTGAGGAGCCTCACCGGACCCGGGCGCCAGCTTGCGCGCCGCCTTGTCCTCGTAGACCAGCGGCCCCTCTCCGGCCCGGGCCCGGTCGACGTCCAGGGCGGCCGGCAGCACCTCGTAGTCCACCGTGACCCGCTCGGCGGCCGCCCGCGCGGAGGCTCGGTCCGGCGCCGCGACCGCGGCCACCGGCTGCCCGACGTACCGCACCACGCCGTCGGGCGGCAGCAGCGGCACCAGCGGCAGATCCCCCGCCTCCAGGGACCGTACGTACGCATGCGCGTGCGGCGAGCGGATGATCACCCCCTCCAGCAGCCCCTCGGGCCGCTGATCGGTGGTGTACCGGGCGGACCCGTCGACCTTCTCGGGAGCCTCGGCGCGCGGAACGACGGCGGCCGCCTCCCCGTCGTACTCACCCGCGCAGGCCGCCGCCACGGCGCTGAAGATCCCCTCGTAGGCGCCGCACCGGCACAGGTGGCCCGCCAGCGCCTCCGCGATCTCCTCCCGCCCCGGCCTGCTCCGTCCGTGCGCGGCCCGCCACCGCTCGAAGAACGCGGCCGCCTCGACCACGAACCCTGGGGTGCAGTAACCGCACTGGAGCGCGTCCTCACCGGCGAAGGCACGCCCGACCGGGTGACCCGCCAGCCCCTCCACCGTCGTCACCCGCCGCCCGGCCAGCCGTACCGCCGGCGTCAGGCACGCCACCTGCGGCTCACCGTCGACCTGCACCGTGCACGCCCCGCACACCCCGCCGGAGCAGACCAGCTTGGTCCCGGTCAGCCCCAACTGCTCCCGCACCACCTCCACGGCGGCCGGATCGTCGTCCACGTCCACCGCACACAGGACGCCATTGACCTCGAACTCCACGAGACGCACTCCTCAACCGTGGGGGCGACGACCCCCACACCACCCGGGCTCGCCTTCACCCCCCTTGATAACCCGCCCCCACCCTCCCCGCAGCTCGGCACACCCGCCGCCCCCACGGATGGCCCCACCCCGAAACGCCACAACGCCCGCCACCCCTGGTCGGGGACGTGGCGGGCGTCGTGTCACAGTCACTCACCTCATGGCGAGGCCAGCTTGAACCCGGCCCGGATCGTCTTGCCCACCCGTTCGTCACGGACCTGGAACTCGTCCGCGAGCTCGACCACCAACCACAGCCCCCGGCCGCTCAGGGCACCGAGGTCGGGCTGCTGCACGATGGGGGAACCGGGGCCGCTGTCGCGCACCTCGATCGTCACGATCCCGCCCTCCCGCTCCAGACGCACGGAGAACTCCCGTCCCAGCGGGACCCCGTGCAGAACGGCATTCGTGGCGAGCTCGGACACGCAGAGCCGTATGTCGTCGCGCCGCTCGCACACGCCCCAATCGCCAAGCGTGTCACCTACGAACTGACGGGCCGCGCGCACCGAGGCACGGGCCCGAGGGAACCGCTGCTGCCGAGACAAGGACATAGCATCCCACCGACTTAACGCTGAGCTTCCAAGGCCGCACAGAACGTATCGCTATTCGCGAAAAGCAGCAAGGTTGCAGGGTGGGATCGCGCAGAGGTGTCGCTTAACGTGGGCACCGGCAGAGAGCGACGGACACTCAGGAGGCAGCGTGAGCGGCAGCGGATGGACCAGCACGTCGATGCCGTACCTGACCCCTCGCGCCGACGGGGAGCCGGACGCCTGGACCGCCGAGGCCAAGGCCGCAGGCCGGCGCGGCGCGCAGCGCATCCTGCACGCCGGCGAGGCCGACACCCCGGCCGAAGTCGCCCGGATGCTCGGCCTCGCGACCGGGGAGACCGCCATCATCCGCCGCCGGATCATCGAACTCGACGACGAGCCAACCGAGTTGACCGACACCTACTACCCTGCCGACATCGCCGCAGGCACCCCGCTGGCCGGCACGGCAAAGATCCGAGGCGGCGCGGTGACCCTGCTGGCCGGGCTGGGACACATCGGCGTACGGGTCGTCGAGAACGTGACGGCGCGCATGCCCGGCCCCGAGGAGCGGGAGCACCTGCGCCTCGGACCGGTCGAGCCGGTCCTCCAACTCGCCCGGACCACCTACGACTCGACGGGCCGACCGATCCAGGCCGACGTGATGGTCATGCCAGCCGGACGCCAGCAGCTGCGATACGAGATCGACATCGAGGTCGCATGACCCTGTCCAGTTCCGAATCCTCGGGCTTTGACCCCCGGCCGCTCCACGCCCGCATCGCCGCCGATCTGCGTGACGAGATCATGAACGGCGGCCTCGCGCCCGGATCGAAGCTGCCTTCGACCGCGCGGCTGAAGACCCGGTTCGACGCCTCCAACGCCACGATCCAGAAGGCCGTCCAGCTCCTCAAGGACGAGGGACTGGCCCTGGGCCGTGCGGGCTCGTCTGTGACCGTACGGGACACACGGCAGCGGACCGTTCGCCCTGCCGGCTCCCTGACGCAGGCCGTGGACGGGGCGGCCTACCCGTGGCTCGCCGAAGCATCGGAGCCGGCCCGCACAGCGCACAGCACCCTGCTGGCGGTGGAAGAGGTCCCGGTCGGCGGCGAGGTGGCTGCCGCGCTCGGCATCCCGGAGGGCAGTCCCGCCGTATGCAGGCGCCAGCTCCTGAGCATCGACGGCGAACCCGCCGAGCTGGTGAGCTCGTACTACCCGCCGGACCTGGCACGCGGCACAGCCCTCACGGAACCCCGACTGATCCGGGGCGGCACTCCGACCCTCCTGACCGAGCTCGGCTTCCCGCCCCAGCGCAGCGTGGACCGGCTCTCCGCCCGGGTCGCGACGCAGGAGCAGTACACCGCCCTGCGGCTGCCCGGCGACCTGCCCGTCCTGCGGACCCTCCGTACGGTGTACGGCACGGCGGGACAGCCGATCGAGGTCACCGTGATGGTGAAGGCAGGCCACCTGTATGAGCTCCAGTACGAGTTCACACCCGAAGCCTGACCGCCCCGGAACGCCACAACGCCCGCCACCCCTGGTCGGGGACGTGGCGGGCGTTGTGTCGGGGTGCCGCACTTCGTTGTGCGGGCCGTATGAGGGGTCCCGGCCGGGGCCGGGGGTGCTGCGGGTCAGACGGTGATCGAGCGGTCCGTCGGCTTGACCGGGTACGGGAGGGCGCTGGTGCCGGTCAGGAAGCGGTCCACGCCGCGGGCGGCCGAGCGGCCTTCCGCGATGGCCCAGACGATGAGCGACTGGCCGCGGCCGGCGTCACCGGCGACGAAGACGCCGTCGACGTTGGTCGCGTAGGAGGCGTCGCGCTCGATGTTGCCGCGGGCGTCCATCGCCAGGCCGAACTGCGCCGTGAGGCCGTTCTCCTGGTCGGTGCCGGTGAAGCCCATCGCCAGGGTGACCAGCTGCGCGGGGAGGACGCGCTCGGTGCCGGGCTTCTGGACGAGCTTGCCGTCCTCGAAGGCGACCTCGACCAGGTGGAGGGCCTGGACGTTGCCGTCCTCGTCGCCCTCGAAGTGGGTGGTGGAGACGGAGTAGATCCGCTCGCCGCCCTCCTCGTGAGCAGAGGTGACCTTGTACAGCATGGGGAAGGTCGGCCAGGGCTGGCCGGCCGGCCGGTCCTCGGACGGACGCGGCATGATCTCCAGCTGCGTGACCGAGGCCGCGCCCTGGCGGTGGGCGGTGCCCACGCAGTCCGCGCCGGTGTCGCCGCCGCCGATGACGACCACGTGCTTGCCCTCGGCCGTGATGGGGGGCGCCATGAAGTCGCCCTCCTGGACCTTGTTCGCGAGGGGGAGGTACTCCATCGCGAAGTGGATGCCGTTCAGGTCGCGGCCCGGGACCGGCAGGTCGCGGGAGATCGTCGCGCCCGCCGCGATGACGACCGCGTCGAACCGCTTGCGCAGGTCGGTGGCGGTGATGTCGCGGCCGACCTCGACGCCGGTACGGAACTTGGTGCCCTCCGCGCGCATCTGCTCGATGCGGCGGTTGATGTGCACCTTCTCCATCTTGAACTCGGGGATGCCGTAGCGCAGCAGCCCGCCGATGCGGTCGGCGCGCTCGTACACCACCACGGTGTGGCCGGCCCGGGTCAGCTGCTGGGCCGCGGCGAGACCCGCCGGGCCGGAGCCGATGACCGCGGCCGTCTTGCCCGAGAGGCGCTCGGGCGCCTGCGGGGTGACGTCGCCGTTGTCCCACGCCTTGTCGATGATCGAGACTTCGACGTTCTTGATGGTGACGGCAGGCTGGTTGATGCCGAGCACGCAGGCGGACTCGCACGGCGCCGGGCACAGCCGCCCGGTGAACTCCGGGAAGTTGTTCGTCGCGTGCAGCCGCTCGGAAGCGGCGGTCCAGTCCTCGCGGTACGCGAAGTCGTTCCACTCGGGGATCAGGTTCCCGAGCGGGCAGCCGTTGTGGCAGAACGGGATGCCGCAGTCCATGCAGCGGCCGGCCTGCTTGCTGATGATCGGCAGCAGCGAGCCCGGAACGTAGACCTCGTTCCAGTCCTTGAGGCGCTCGGCCACAGGACGGGTGCAGGCGGTCTCGCGGGGGGTGGTGAGGAAGCCCTTCGGGTCAGCCATTGGTCGCCGCCTCCATCATCTTCTCCGTGGTCTCGGACTCGGAGAGTCCGGCGAGCTCAGCGGCGTCCTTGGCGGCGAGCACTGCCTTGTACGTGGTCGGGATGATCTTGCTGAAGCGGGCCGCCGAGGCGGTCCAGTCAGCCAGGAGCTTCGCGGCCACGGTCGAGCCGGTCTCCTCCTCGTGGCGGCGCACCACATCGTGCAGCCACTGGGAGTCGGTGTCGGAGAGGGCTTCGAGCGCGCTCGCGTTGCCGACGTTGACGTTGTCCGGGTCCAGGTCGATGACGTACGCGACGCCGCCCGACATGCCCGCCGCGAAGTTGCGGCCCGTCTCGCCGAGGACGACCGCCGTGCCGCCGGTCATGTACTCGCAGCCGTGGTCGCCCACGCCTTCCGAGACGACCAGGGCGCCGGAGTTGCGGACGCAGAAGCGCTCGCCGGTGCGGCCGCGCAGGAACAGCTCGCCGCCGGTGGCGCCGTAGCCGATCGTGTTGCCCGCGATGGTCGAGTACTCGGCCAGGTGGTCGGCTCCGCGGTCGGGACGGACCACGACGCGGCCGCCGGAGAGGCCCTTGCCGACGTAGTCGTTGGCGTCGCCCTCCAGGCGCAGGGTCACGCCCTTGGGGAGGAAGGCGCCGAAGGACTGGCCGGCGGAGCCGGTGAAGGTCAGGTCGATGGTGTTGTCGGGCAGGCCCGCGCCACCGAACTTCTTCGTGACCTCGTGGCCGAGCATGGTGCCGACCGTGCGGTTGATGTTGCGGATCGCGACCTGGGCGCGGACCGGCTGGGCGGTCTCGGCCGAGTCGGCGTTCAGCGCGTCCGCCGCGAGGCGGATGAGCTCGTTGTCGAGCGCCTTCTCCAGGCCGTGGTCCTGCTCGATCAGGGCGTGGCGGACCGCGCCCTCGGGCAGCTCCGGCACGTAGAAGAGCGGCTCCAGGTCGAGACCCTGCGCCTTCCAGTGCGTGACGGCCTTGCTGGTGTCGAGGAGCTCGGCGTGACCGACGGCCTCCTCGATGGTGCGGAAGCCCAGCTCGGCGAGGAGCTCGCGCACCTCCTCCGCGATGAACTCGAAGAAGTTGACGACGAACTCGGGCTTGCCGGAGAAACGGCTCCGAAGGACCGGGTTCTGGGTGGCGATGCCGACCGGGCAGGTGTCCAGGTGGCAGACGCGCATCATGACGCAGCCGGAGACGACGAGCGGCGCGGTCGCGAAACCGAACTCCTCGGCGCCGAGCAGCGCGGCGATGATGACGTCGCGGCCGGTCTTGAGCTGGCCGTCCGTCTGGACCACGATGCGGTCGCGCAGCCCGTTGAGCAGCAGGGTCTGCTGGGTCTCGGCGAGGCCGAGCTCCCAGGGACCGCCCGCGTGCTTCAGGGACGTCAAAGGAGACGCGCCCGTACCGCCGTCGTGGCCGGAGATGAGGACGACGTCCGCGTGGGCCTTGGAGACACCGGCCGCGACCGTACCCACGCCGACCTCGGAGACCAGCTTCACGTGGATGCGGGCGACCGGGTTGGCGTTCTTGAGGTCGTGGATCAGCTGAGCCAGGTCCTCGATGGAGTAGATGTCGTGGTGCGGCGGCGGGGAGATCAGGCCGACACCCGGGGTGGAGTGCCGGGTCTTGGCGACCCACGGGTAGACCTTGTGGCCGGGCAGCTGGCCGCCCTCGCCGGGCTTGGCACCCTGCGCCATCTTGATCTGGATGTCGTCCGCGTTGACCAGGTACTCGCTCGTGACACCGAAGCGGCCGGAGGCGACCTGCTTGATGGAGGAGCGGCGCGCCGGGTCGTACAGGCGGTCCGGGTCCTCGCCGCCCTCACCGGTGTTGGACTTGGCGCCCAACTGGTTCATGGCGATGGCGAGGGTCTCGTGCGCCTCCTTGGAGATGGAGCCGTACGACATGGCGCCGGTGGAGAAGCGCTTGACGATGTCGGCGACCGACTCGACCTCGTCGATGGAGATGGCTTCGCGGTCGGACTTGAAGCCGAAGAGCCCGCGGAGCGTCATCAGGCGCTCGGACTGCTCGTTCACCCGGTCCGTGTACTGCTTGAAGATGTCGTACCGGCGGCCCCGCGTAGCGTGCTGCAGGCGGAAGACCGTGTCCGGGTCGAACAGGTGCGGCTCGCCCTCGCGGCGCCACTGGTACTCGCCGCCGATCTCCAGCGCGCGGTGCGTGGCCGCGATGCCGGAGGCCGGGTACGCCTTGGTGTGGCGCGCGGCCACCTCCTTGGCGATGACGTCCAGGCCTGCGCCGCCGATCTTGGTGGCGGTGCCCGCGAAGTACGCCGCGACGAACTCGTCGTTCAGGCCGACGGCCTCGAAGACCTGCGCGCCGCGGTAGGAGGCGACGGTGGAGATGCCCATCTTGGACATGACCTTCAGGACGCCCTTGCCGAGCGCGTAGATCAGGTTCTTGATGGCCTGCTCCGGCTCCAGGCCGGACAGGAAGGTGCCTGCGGCGAGCAGGTCCTCGACGGACTCCATGGCGAGGTACGGGTTGACCGCGGCCGCGCCGTAACCGATGAGCAGCGCGACGTGGTGGACCTCGCGGACGTCGCCGGCCTCGACCAGCAGGCCCACCTGGGTGCGCTGCTTGGTGGCGATGAGGTGGTGGTGCACGGCGGAGGTGAGCAGCAGCGACGGGATCGGCGCGTGCTCGGCGTCGGAGTGACGGTCCGAGAGGACGATCAGGTGCGCGCCGTTCTCGATGGCCGCGTCGACCTCGCCGCGGATCTCCTCGATGCGGGCGGCCAGCGCCGCGCCGCCGCCCGAGACCCGGTAAAGGCCCGAGAGGGTGGCGGCCTTCATGCCCGGCATGTCGCCGTCGGCGTTGACGTGGATGAGCTTGGCCAGCTCGTCGTTGTCGATCACCGGGAACGGCAGCGTGACGCTGCGGCAGGACGCGGCGGTCGGCTCCAGCAGGTTGCCCTGCGGGCCGAGCGAGGACAGCAGCGAGGTGACGAGCTCCTCGCGGATGGCGTCCAGCGGCGGGTTGGTGACCTGCGCGAAGAGCTGGGTGAAGTAGTCGAAGAGCAGCCGGGGGCGCTCGGACAGGGCCGCGATCGGGGAGTCCGTGCCCATGGAGCCGAGCGGCTCGCCGGCGCTGCGGGCCATCGGCGCGAGGATGACGCGGAGCTCTTCCTCGGTGTAGCCGAAGGTCTGCTGGCGGCGGGTGACCGAGGCGTGGGTGTGCACGATGTGCTCACGCTCGGGCAGGTCCGTCAGCTCGATCTCGCCCGTCTCCAGCCATTCGGCGTACGGGTGCTCGGCGGCCAGCGCGTCCTTGATCTCGTCGTCTTCGATGATCCGCTTCTGGGCGGTGTCGACGAGGAACATCTTGCCGGGCTGCAGGCGGCCCTTGCGGACGACCTTGGCCGGGTCGATGTCCAGGACGCCGACCTCGGAGGAGAGCACGACGAAGTCGTCGTCGGTGACCCAGTAGCGGCCGGGGCGCAGACCGTTGCGGTCGAGGACCGCGCCGACCTGGGTGCCGTCGGTGAAGGTGACGCAGGCGGGGCCGTCCCACGGCTCCATCTGCGTGGAGTGGTACTTGTAGAACGCGCGGCGGGCCGGCGACATGGAGGTGTGGTTCTCCCACGCCTCCGGGATCATCATCAGCACGCTGTGCGGGAGGGAACGGCCGCCGAGGTGGAGCAGCTCCAGGACCTCGTCGAAGGAGGCCGAGTCGGAGGCGTCCGGGGTGCAGATCGGGAAGATCCGCTCGAGGGCGCCCTCGCCGAAGAGGCCGGAGGCCAGCTGGGACTCGCGGGCCCGCATCCAGTTCCGGTTGCCCTTGACCGTGTTGATCTCGCCGTTGTGCGCGACGAAGCGGTACGGGTGGGCCAGCGGCCACGACGGGAAGGTGTTCGTCGAGAACCGGGAGTGGACCAGGGCGATCGCGGAGGCGAAGCGGCGGTCCGAGAGGTCCGGGAAGAAGGGCTCCAGCTGGCCGGTGGTCAGCATGCCCTTGTAGACGATCGTGCGGGCGGAGAGCGACGGGAAGTAGACCCCG
This sequence comes from Streptomyces sp. GL_148, assembly GCF_057834205.1. Classification (NCBI taxonomy): domain Bacteria; kingdom Bacillati; phylum Actinomycetota; class Actinomycetes; order Kitasatosporales; family Streptomycetaceae; genus Streptomyces; species Streptomyces sp. GL_148. Next base: position 2,176,035 of record NZ_CM174396.1, read on the forward strand.
GCCTCGCGCTCGGCGCGCTTGCGCAGCACGAAGGCCTTGCGGTCCAGCTCGATGCCCGAGGTCCCGTTGCTGACGAACAGCTGCGAGAAGGCCGGCATGGTGGCGCGGGCGCCGTTGCCGAGCAGGTCGGGGGTGACCGGAACCTCGCGCCAGCCGAGAACCGCCAGGTTCTCCTCGGCGGCGATGGCCTCGATCTGCTCCACGGCGACGGCCTGTGCGGTGCCGTCGGCGGGGAGGAAGGCGATGCCGACGGCGTACGCGCCGGCCTCGGGGAGGTTGAAACCGGCCACGTCGCGCAGGAACGCGTCCGGGACCTGGGAGAGGATGCCGGCGCCGTCGCCCGAGTCGGGCTCGGATCCGGTGGCGCCTCGGTGCTCGAGGTTCCGCAATACGGTCAGCGCCTGCTCGACCAGCGTGTGGCTGGCCTCGCCGGTGAGGTTGGCCACAAAGCCGACGCCACAGGCGTCGTGCTCGTTGCGCGGGTCGTACATGCCCTGCTGGGCGGGGCGACCGTCCATGGGCGACCAGGCGGTGTTGCTGAGGCCGGTCGCGGAGTGCGTGGATGCGGAACGCATCGGCTCTCCCGTCGTCGTCGTGGCATATGTGCATAGCCGAGGGACGACGTTGGCCCTCTGCGAAATTTCGTGCAGATTACATGATGACGACAATCCCGCGAAGCGGATATGTCATTCCAGCATGCGGACACTGCACGGAGCAGACAAGAGGGGACTTTCGCAGGTGTCCGGCTCTCGGGACACGGGACGAAGGTCCCGGTACGGGGCGGGCCTCATTGCCCGGCGCCCAGGGGGTCTGATGCCCGGCGGACACAGGATCGAAACCGCCGAGTAACTGACTACTTATGTTGCCTACTGCATAGTGTCTCACTCCCTGCGCGGTCAGCCTACGGCTCCACCGATCCAGGTTCCCAGGATGTACGTCACACCCGCGGCCGCGCCACCCAGGACGAGCTGGCGCAGCCCGCTGTACCACCAGGACCGGGCCGTGACCCGGGAGACCACCGCGCCGCAGGCGAAGAGCCCCAGCAGTGCCAGCAGGACCGCCGGCCACAGGGTGACCGCGCCGAGCAGGTAGGGGAGCAGCGGGATCAGCGCGCCGAGCGAGAACGATCCGAAGGAGGACACCGCGGCGACCATCGGCGACGGCAGGTCGTCCGGGTCGATCCCGAGCTCCTCGCGGGCGTGGATCTCCAGCGCCTGCTCCGGGTCGCGGGAGAGCTGCATGGCGACCTCGCGGGCCAGCGCCGGCTCGACACCGCGCGAGACGTAGAGCTCGGCCAGCTCCTCCATCTCGTCGATGGGGTGCTTGCGCAACTGCTGGCGCTCTATGTCCAGTTCGGCGAGCACGAGCTCGCGCTGCGAGGCGACCGAGGTGTACTCCCCCGCCGCCATGGAGAAGGCTCCGGCGGCGAGGCCGGCCAGGCCGGTGACGACGATCACGTGCGGGGCGACGGCGCCGCCGGCCACGCCGGTCATCAGCGCGAGGTTCGAGACCAGCCCGTCCATCGCACCGAAGACCGCCGGGCGCAGCCATCCGCCGTTGACGTCACGGTGGGTGTGGTTGTCGCGGTGGGCGGTGTGAAGCGGTGCTTCGATATCGATGATGGACATGCCGAGTATCTCCCCTTTTGTACGAATGGGTGCACAGAGCTGTGCCATGGACGACGCGCGGACACCCACTCCCCCGGAACACCTCGAAACTACGCACGATTTTTGCCGCCCGCCAGCAAGGAAGGCCGTACTTACCTGGGGTTTTGGGGATCGGCGACCGGGTGACGGCGGCCCGCGGCGGGTGTTTCGCGACGAGCGACAAACCACATGCCATGGCACAAATCCCCCAAGGGCTCAATATGAGTCCCATCAAGTGGAGAGGCGCGCCATGGAGCTGATTGCATGCAATCCGCAGGTCCTCCTCGAACGGGCCCGGGGCGCTCTTCTCGGACTCGCGGTGGGTGACGCGCTGGGCGCCCCCGCGGAGAACATGAAGCCCTCGGAGATCCGGGCGAAATGGGGCCGGATCGAGGGCTTCGTCTCGGACGACCCGGCGGGCACGGACGATACGGAGTACGCGATCTTCTCGGGCCTGCTGCTGGCCCGCCACGGGTCGGCGCTGACGGTCGCCCACGTCGAACGGGCGTGGCACCACTGGATCGCGGACCTGGACGAAGGCCCGTTCCGCGGCGCGGGCTTCTCGGAACGCGGCACCCTGGAGAACCTCCGCCGGGGCCTGGCGGCCCCGATCTCCGCCCAGCACCGGCACGCCTGGTCGGACGGTCTGGCCATGCGGGCGGCGCCCTTCGGCGTCTTCGCGGCGGGCCGCCCGGCCGAAGCCGCACGGCTCGTCGCCATCGACGGCTGCGTCAGCCACGACGGCGAGGGCATCTACGGCGGCCAGGCCGTCGCGGCCGGGGTCGCGGCGGCGATGGCCGGGGGCTCCGCGGCCTCCGTCATCTCGGCGGCCCTCTCCGTCATCCCCTCGGACTCCTGGACGGCCCGCTCCCTGCGCCGGGCCGTGACGGCCGCCCCGCGCGGCGAGCGGGCGGTGCGCTCGGCGGTGGTCATCGGCGGCTACCCCTGGACGGACCTGGCCCCGGAGGCGGTCGGCCTGGCCTTCGGCGCGTTCGCCGCATGCGGCGGCGACTTCCCCTCCTCCGTCCTCATGGCGGTCAACATGGGCCGCGACGCGGACACCACGGCGGCCGTGGCCGGCGCGCTCGCCGGTGCGATGTCCGGCGCCCCCGCCATCCCGGCCGCCTGGTCCTCGGCGATCGGCCCGGTCCGCGGAAGCTGCCTCCCCTCGATGCGCGGCTACCACGTCCTGGACATCGCGGACCTCCTCACCCCGGAAACCGAGACCCCCCGATGACCCTGACCCCGACCACCCCGCCCCCGACGAACCCGTCCCCGACCAAGCCGTCCCCACAGCCGGACACCCCGCCCCAGGAGGAGGCGGCGGCCGGGGCCCCGGGGGCCGCCGGCACGCCGGTGCCGGAGTTCCTCCGAGCCCCGACCCCGGTACAGGGCGACACCGCCCCCGGCCCCACGGAGGTGACAGCCCCGGCCGCGCGACCGCAGCCCGATTCCCTTCAAGCCCCGACCCCGGTACAGGGCGACACCGCCCCCGGCCCCACGGAGGTGACAGCCCCGGCCGCGCCGGTCCGGGGGCCCGGGGGCCTGCCCCCGGTTTCGGGAAGGGGCGGGTACGGGGAAAGGCCCCCCGCCCCGGAGCCGCCCCCCGCCGCGCACGACGCCCCGCCGCACACGCAGGCCCGTACCGCCCCGGCGGAGGCCACCGGCGGCCCGCTCACCGCCCCGTCGGGGCCCGCCGCACCGGACGCCCCGCCCCACCCGTCCCCGTCGGGACCCGCCCCACGGGACGCGCAGTCCCGTATGGCCACGGCCACGGCCAAGGCCAGGCCCCTGACCGAGGCGGCCCCCGAGGCCGCCCCCGCGGGGCCCCGCCGGATCGAGGGGCTGCTGCTCGGGCTCGCCGCGGGCGACGCCGCCGGGTGGCCCGCGGCCCGTCACCGGGCCAGCCGGATGCCCGAGTGGACCCGCCGCCTCACCCGCGAGCTCGACACCTTCGCCGAGCAGAACGCCACCACCACCCTCCCCGTCCCCATCGCCCTCAACCAGCCCCCGGAACCGCTCCGCCTCGGCCCCTCCGACGACGCCGAGTGGGCCGCCTTCGCCGCCGAGTCCGTCCTCACCGCCGCCGGCGTGCTGCTCAGCGACCTCTCCCGGTCCCGCCGCATGCGCGCCGCCATCGACCTCGCCTGGAACGCGCTCGCCAGCGAGGTCGCCGCGGCAGCGGAACGCGCGCCCGAGGTCGAGTCCGCCGTCCTCCCCCTCCGCGCCCGGATCTCCGTCCGCGCCGGCCTCGGCAACCTCGCCGCCGGCCTGCGCCCGCCCGCCACCGGCCACGACAACCCGCACTACTTCGACGACGCCGCCTGCATCCGGGCCTGCGTCCTGGCCGTCGTCCATCCCGGGGACCCCGAAGCCGCCGCGGACCTCGCCGAGTTCGACGCCCGCTACACCCAGGACGGCGACGGGGTCCACGGCGCCCGCGCCATGGCCGCCGCCATCGCCACCGCCCTCGCCGCCGCCGGGACCTGCACGGCCGCGGACACCGACGCCGCCGTCGACGCCGCCCTGGCGCAGCTCCCGGAGTCCACCGAGATCGGCCGCAACGCCCGGCACGCGGTGAAACTCGCCCGCGCCGAGACGACCGGCGGAGCCTTCGCCATCGTCCCGCTCCTGGAGCACCAGATCGTCGACCACGTCTACAGCTACGGGATCGCCGCCGCGGAAACCGTCCCCGTGGCCCTCGCCCTCGCCACCGCCGCCCGCGGCCGGGTCGGCGAGGCGGTCCCGGCCGCCGCCTGCCTGTCGCGCGTCGCGGACTCCGCCCCCGCCCTCGCCGGCGCGCTGACCGGCGCGCTCGGCGGCGGCGACTCGCTCCCCGCCGCCTGGCGCGAAGCGTGCCGCACCCTCTCCGGCTGCGCCCTCCCCCGCCTCGCGGGCACCGACCTCGTCGAACTGGCCGCGCTGCTCACCCGTACGGAACTCACCTCACCCAAGCCCCAAGGAAAGCCCCGGACATGACGACCCTGACCCCCGCGGACCCCACCCCCGACACCACCTCCACCTCCACCTCCACCTCCACCTCCCCCACCCTGGACGACCGGATCACCGGCGCCCTCGTCGGCGCGGCCGTCGGCGACGCGCTGGGCGGCCCGGTGGAGGGCTGGACCCCGGAACAGATCGTCGAGCGGCACGGCGGCCGCGTGCGCGGCGTCGTCGGCCCGTGGCACGAGGACTGGCGTACGGCCCGCCCGATCGCCCCGTACCACAAGGGCGACGGCCACGTCACCGACGACACCCTGATGACGCACGCACTGGTCCGGGTTTACGAGGCCGTACGGGACCACCTGGACGCGTACGCGATCGCCGAGCACCTGGTCCCGGACCTGATGACGACCCCCCGCTGGATCCCGGAACTGGAGGCGGACGCCCTCCCCCTGCAGCGGATCTTCCTCGCCGAGAAGTGGATCGTGACTCGGCTGCACTACGCACACGCGGACCCGAGGGAGGCGGGCAACGGCAACATCGTCAACTGCGGCGCGGCTATGTACATGGCGCCGGTCGGCCTCGTCAACGCGGGCAATCCTGCCGGGGCGTACGCGGAGGCGCTGGACGTCACCGGCGCGCACCAGTCCTCGTACGGGCGGGAAGCGGCGGGCGTGTTCGCGGCGGCGGTCGCGGCGGCGTGCCTACCGGGTGCCACGGCTGCCAGTGTCGTCGACACGGCCCTCTCCCTGGCCAAGGACGGCACCCGCGCGGCCATCGCGGCGGTCTGCGAAGTCGCCGCCGGCCACCGGGACTTCGAGTCGGCGCTGGCCCCCCTCCGGGCGGCGGTGGCCCCGTACGACTCGGTCGGGCCGGACTACCGCACGCCCTCCCTGGGCGCGCGGCGCCCCTCGCGCCTGCACTCCATCGAGGAACTCCCCATCGCGCTCGGCATGTTGCTCGTCGCCGACGGCTGCTACGAGACCTCCGTGCTCGGCGCGGTCAACTACGGCCGCGACTGCGACTCCATCGCGACCATGGCCGGTGCGATCGCGGGCGCCCTGTCGGGCGGGGCGGCGGTCCCGCCCGCCTGGGCGGACCGGGTCGCGGAGGCCAGCCGCCTGGACCTGCGCGCCCCGGCGTCCGCCCTGGCCTCGGTCACCCGGGAGGTCTTCGCCCGCGACCGCTCCCGCCGCCGCGCCCACGAGGCCGCTTTCGTGGCTCTGGCGGCTCCCCGATGACCTCCACCCGGCCGGCGCCCCCGCCTGCTTCCCCGAGACCGGCCCCGGGCACCCACGGAGCCACGGGAGCAGGGACCCTTGGCGCGGCCCCGCCCACGCCCGCCCCCGGACCGGCGGCCCGCGGCCCGGCCCGGGCCGGGGGCGAGACTTCCCCCACCCCGCCCCTTCCCGAAACCAGGGGCGCACCCCTGGACCCCGGCCGCCCGGGCCAGCCCGCCCGGGACGGCGAAACGGCCCCGGACGGCGAGACAGACCCCGCCCCCGGACGGGTGCTACCCACCCCGGACGGCCAAACGGGCCCCACCCCCGGAACGAGCCTGCCCGCCCGGGACGGCGAAGTGGCCCCGGGCGGCGGAGCCGGGCCCGTCCGGCTGACCTGGGTCCAGCCCGAGGACCTGGTCGGCCACGAGTTCCGGCAGGCCGCCGAGGACGGTCGCGGGGAAGCCGCGGAGCCGCTGCTGCGCGTCTGGCTCGCGGCGGGCGGCCACCTCGCCCCGGCCCGGGCGGGCGCCTCCCCCACACCGGCCCCACCGGCGCTCCGCGCCCTGGCCACGGACCTCCTGACGGCCCTCGCGGCCCTCCCCGCACCCGCCGAACCGGCCGCTTGGCCCGAGCCGGCGGGTCACGGCGCCGCCCGCGCGCCGGGGTCCAGGGGCCTGCCCCTGGTTCCGGGAAGGGGCGGGGTGGGGAAACTCCCCACCCCCACCCCGCCCCGCCACCCAGAAACCGAGGCCGGGGCCGGGGCCGGGGCCGTTCCCGGGGCCGAGGCCGTGCCCGGAGCCGGAGCCGGGGCCGTGCCCGAGGCCGGAGCCGGGGCCGGGGCCGGGACGGAGGACCGGGCCGAGGTCGTACCCGAGGCCGAGGCCAGGGCCGTGCCCGGCGCCGAAGCCGTGCCCGGGGCCGAAGCAAGGGCCGGGACGGAGGCCCGGGCCGGGGTCGAGCCCGGAGCCGAAGCCGAAGCCGGGACGGAGGCCCGGGCCGGGGCCGTGCCCGGAGCCGAAGCCGGAGCCAAGGCCGGAGCCGGAGCCGAGGCCGGAGCCGGGACTGAGGCCCGGGCCGGGGTCGTGCCCGGGGCCGGGGCCGGGGCCCGGGGCCGCTTCGTAGGGGCCCGGGCGGACGGCGCCGCAGGCGGCCCCGCCCTGCGGCGCAGGCTGGAGGCCGCCTGGCTCGGCCGCGCCGTGGGGTGCGTGCTCGGGAAGCCCGTGGAGAAGTTGCCCCTGCACGGGATCCGGGCCCTGGCCCGGGCCGCCGGGAACTGGCCGCTCGCCGACTGGTTCACCGAGCGCGGCGTACCACCGGAGGTGCTCGCCGCCCACCCCTGGAACCGCCGCTCCGCGCTCACTTCCCTCGCCGAGAACATCGACGGCGCCCCCGAGGACGACGACCTCAACTACCCCCTCCTCGGCCTGCTCCTCCTCCAGCGCCACGGCAAGGGCTTCACCACCGCCGACGTCGGCCGGCTCTGGCTCGACGAGCTCCCGGCCGGCCGTACGTTCACGGCCGAGCGCGTCGCGTACCGCAATCTGCTGCAAGGGCTGGAGCCCCCCGCCACCGCCACCCACCACAACCCGTTCCGCGAATGGATCGGCGCCCTGATCCGCGCCGACGTCCACGGCTGGACCAACCCGGGCGCCCCGGCCGCCGCCGCGGCCCAGGCGTCCCGGGACGCCGCCCTCACCCACACCGGCAACGGCGCCCACGCCGCCACGTTCGTGGCCGCCGCCACCGCCACCGCGGCCACCGGCCGGGCCGACGTGCACACCGCGCTCCGGGCCGGACTGGCCGTCGTACCGCCCCGTTCGCGCCTCGCCGAGGCCGTGCGCTTCGGGATCCGGGCGGCCGCGGACGCGCGGGACACCGCCGCCGGATTCGATACCGTCGTCGACCTGCTCCACGCCCGCTACGGCCACTACCACTGGGTCCACGCCGTGCCCAACACCGCCGTGATCGCCGCCGCCCTCACCCACGCCGACGGGGACTTCACCCACTCCGTCTGCCGCGCCGTCTCCGGCGGCTGGGACACCGACTCCAACGGCGCCACCGCGGGCGCCCTCGCCGGACTCATCGCCGGCTCCCCCGACGCCATCCCGCACCGCTGGACCGCCCCGCTGAAGAACCGCCTCGCCACCACCGTCCCCGGCTTCGACGGCATCGGCTTCGACACCCTCGCCCACCTCACCGCACAGGAGGCAGCCCGCTCATGACGGCCATCGCCGTGCTCGGCAGTACCAACATGGACCTCGTCGCCTACGTGGCCAAGGCCCCCCGCCTCGGGGAGACCGTCACCGGCCGCTCCTTCCGCACCGTCCCCGGCGGCAAGGGCGCCAACCAGGCCGTCGCCGCAGCCCGTTCGGGCGCGGAGGTGGTGATGATCGGCGCGGTCGGGGCCGACGAGTTCGGCGTACGGCTGCGCTCCGCCCTCACCGGCGCCGGGGTCGAGACGGCGGCCCTGCGCACCGTCGAGGGCGCCAGCGGCACCGCGCACATCACCGTGGACGACGAGGGCGGCAACAGCATCATCGTCATCCCCGGCGCCAACGCCCGCGTCACCTCCCTGGAGCCGGGCGACGCCGCCCGCATCGGCGCCGCCGACTCCCTGCTCCTCCAGCTCGAACTGCCCCTGGAGGCCGTGCTCGCGGGCGCCCTCGCCGCCCGCGCCCACGGCGTCCGGACCATCCTCACCCCGGCCCCCGCCCAGCCGCTGCCCGCCGAACTCCTCGCCTCCACCGACCTGTTGGTCCCCAACGAACACGAGGCCGCCGCACTCACCGGGCTCACCGACGTTCACCTCGCCGCGGCGGCCCTGCTCCAGGACGTGCCGGAGGTGGTCGTCACCCTCGGCGCGGCCGGGGTCCTGTACGCCGCCCGCGGCCGCGAGCCGCTGACCCTGCCCGCGCCGCGCGTACGGGCCGTGGACACCACCGCCGCCGGAGACACCTTCGTCGGCGCGCTCGCCGTCGCCCTGGGCGAGGGCCGGCCGATGCCCGAAGCCCTGCGCTGGGCCTCGGCGGCCGCCGCCCTGTCCGTGCAGCGCCCCGGCGCCCAGGACTCGATGCCCACCCGCGCGGAAACCGACGCCTTCGCCGTCTCCGCTTCCGGCCCCACGACCGACCCCGGCCCCGAGCCCGAACCCGCCGCCGGGCCGGACCCCGGGGCCGGCGCCCCGCCCGGTCCCGGCGGCAACGGCCCCGCGCCGCGGCCCGGCGGCGGCTCCGGAGCCGCCTCGTGACCCCCATCGGCCAGGACGCCACCGCCACCGCTCCGCCCCTGCGAGGGCTCCGCGTCCTCGACCTCGCCACCCTCTTCGCCGGTCCCCTCGCCGCCACCCTCCTCGGCGACTTCGGCGCCGAGGTCGTCAAGGTCGAGCACCCGACCCGCCCCGACCCCTCGCGCGGCCACGGCCCCGCCAAGGACGGCATCGGCCTCTGGTGGAAGCTGCTCGGCCGCAACAAGCGGACGATGACGCTCGATCTGTCCACTCCCGGCGGCCGGGACACCTTGCTGCGCCTGGTCGCCACCGCCGACGTGGTGATCGAGAACTTCCGCCCCGGGACCCTGGAGCGCTGGGGGCTGGGCTGGCCCGAGCTGTCCGCCGCGAACCCGCGGCTGATCCTGACCCGCGTCACGGCCTTCGGCCAGGAGGGCCCGTACGCCCACCGCCCCGGCTTCGGCACCCTCGCGGAGGCGATGAGCGGCTTCGCGGCGATCACCGGGGAGCCGGAGGGGCCGCCGACCCTGCCGCCGTTCGGGCTCGCGGACTCGATCGCCGCGCTGACCACCGCGTACGCCGTGATGGCGGCGCTCGCCGGGCGCGACCGCACCGGGCACGGGCAGGTGGTGGACCTGGCGATCATCGAGCCGATCCTGACCGTCCTCGGCCCGCACCCGCTCTGGTACGACCAGCTCGGCTACGTCCAGCCGCGCACCGGCAACCGTTCCACCAACAACGCCCCCCGCAACACGTACCGCAGCCTGGACGGCCGCTGGCTGGCGGTCTCCACCTCCGCCCAGTCCATCGCCGAGCGCGTGATGCGACTCGTGGGCCGGCCCGAGCTGATCTCCGAGCCGTGGTTCGCGTCGGGTTCCGGCCGGGCCGGGCACGCGGACGTGCTCGACGGGGCGGTCGGCGGCTGGATCGCCCGCCACAAGGCGGACGAGGTGACGGCCGCCTTCGAGGAGGCCGAGGCCGCGGTCGCGCTGGTCTACGACGTACGGGACGTCATGGCCGATCCGCAGTACGCGGCCCTGGACACGATCACCGAGGTCGAGGACCCGGAGCTGGGCCCGATCCGCATGCAGAACGTCCTCTTCCGGCTCTCCGGGACCCCGGGGTCGATCCGCTGGGCGGGCCGCCCGCACGGCGCGGACACCGATGCCGTCCTCGCCGAGATCGGCCTCTCCCCGGCCGAGATCACCGCACTCCGCACGGAAGGAGCCCTGTGATCCTGACCTGGCTCTACGTACCCGGCGACCGCCCCGAGGTGGTGTCCAAGGCCCTGCGCGCCGGGGCCGACGCCGTCATCGTGGACCTGGAGGACGCGGTGTCGGCCTCCCGCAAGGAGTACGCCCGCCGCGCCACCGCCGAACTGCTCGGCGACCGGCACCCGGTTCCGGTCCACGTCCGCGTCAACGCGCTGGACTCCCCCTGGGGCGGCGCCGACCTCAGCGCGCTGGGCGGGCTCCACGGTCTCGCCGGACTGCGCCTGCCCAAGATCTCCTCGCCGGAGCAGATCGCCGCCACCGCCGACCGCGCCGCCGGGGTGGCCCTGTACGCCCTGCTGGAGTCGGCGCTCGGCGTGGAACGGGCCTACGAGATCGCCCGCGCGCACCCCGCCCTGCGCGGGCTGTCCCTGGGCGAGGCCGACCTGCGGGCCGACCTGGGCGTCACCGCGGAGTCGGGCCTGGACTGGCCGCGCTCGCGGGTGGTGGTCGCGGCCCGCGCGGCCGGGCTGGCGCCGCCGGCCCAGTCGGTGTTCCCGGACATCCGCAACCTGGAGGCACTGGCGGTCTCCTGCGCCCGGGGCCGGGCCCTCGGCTTCCTGGGACGCGCGGCGATCCACCCGCGCCAGCTCCCGGTGATCGAGCGGGCCTACCTGCCCGGCCCGGCGGAGGTCAGCGCCGCCGAGGAGATCGTGGCCGCGGCCCGCCGCACCCCGGGCGCGGTGGCCCTGCCCGACGGCCGCTTCGTCGACCCCGCGATGCTGGCGGGCGCGGAACGGATCATGACCCTGTCCCGCCGGGACGCCCCGGTGCTCTCCTGACCCGGTGAACGCGAAACGGGAGGGGCGCCGCGCGGTGTGCGCGGCGCCCCTCCCGTTTCGACCGGTGCTCCGGTCAGAGCTTCTTGGCCCCGGGGGCCTCGGCCTTGTCCTTGCCGTCGGCTTCGCCCTCGGCGTCGGCCGTGACGTCGTCCCCGGCCTCTGCGGCGACGTCGCCCGCGGGCTTGTCCTCAGCCTTGGCACCGGCCTTGTCCTCGACCTTGGCCCCGTCGCCCGCTGCCTCACCGTCCCCGGCCGGGGTGTCCCCGCCCTTGGCGCCGGTCACGGCGTCGACAGCAGTGTCGGGTTCGACGACGTCCTCGCGGCCCGGCCGCAGCTTCGCCGACAGCACCAGGTAGATCACGGCGAGCACGAAGACGACGATCGAGGTCCAGACGTTGAGCCGCAGGCCGAGGATGTGGTGGGCCTCGTCGACCCGCATGTACTCGATCCAGCCGCGCCCCACGCAGTACGCGGCGACGTACAGCGCGAAGGCCCGCCCGTGTCCGAGCGTGAAGCGGCGGTCGGCCCAGATCACCAGCAGGGCGACACCGACGCACCAGAGGGACTCGTAGAGGAAGGTCGGGTGGTAGGTCCCGGCGACCCGGTTCGGGCCGTCGGTGATCTCCACTGCCCACGGCAGATCGGTGGCGCGGCCGTACAGCTCCTGGTTGAACCAGTTGCCCCAGCGTCCGCAGGCCTGGGCCAGCGCGATGCCGGGGGCCAGGGCGTCGGCCCAGGCCGGCAGCGGGATGCCGCGCCGGCGACAGCCGATCCAGGCACCGACCGCGCCGAGCGCGATGGCGCCCCAGATGCCGAGGCCGCCCTCCCAGATCTTGAAGGCGTCGACCCAGTTACGGCCCTCGCCGAAGTAGAGCTGGTAGTCGGTGATCACGTGGTAGAGGCGGCCGCCGACCAGGCCGAACGGCACCGCCCACACGGCGATGTCCGCGACCGTGCCCGGCTTACCGCCGCGCGCGACCCAGCGCTTGTTGCCGAGCCAGACGGCGACGAAGACGCCGATGATGATGCAGAACGCGTAGCCGCGCAGCGGGATCGGCCCGAGATGGAGCACGCCCGTCGACGGACTGGGAATGAAGGCAAGGTTCATGGCAAGAGCCGACGCTACCTTGCCGGACGGTGGGGACCGCAACCCGCCCGGCAAGCTGCTCCCGAATCGAGACTGCCGTCAGTGCCCCATGGGCATGCCCGCGTGGTCCGGGGAGGCGTCGGCGGAGCCCGGCCCGCTGGTGCCCGACCGGCCCGCCGAGCGCGCGGCCGGGGACGAGGAGGAGCCCGAGGCGGTGCCCGAGCGGGCGGAGGAGGCCTTCGCCGAGCCCGACGCGGACGGCGACGGCGCCGCGGACCCGGATCCGGACGTGGACTTGGCCGGGGAGCCGGACGCCGACGGGGACGGGGAGCCCTTCACGCCGCCCGGGCCGCCCTTGCCCGCGGCCTCCACCTTCTCCTTCAGCTTCTGCGGGGTCAGCGGGTTGGCCTGGTCCGCGAAGATGTCCGTGCCGTCGAGCAGCACGGTCGGGGTCCCGCGGAACTTGCCCGCGCGGAAGGCGTCCTGCGACTTGTTCACCCAGCTGTCGTGCGTTCCGTCCTCGACGCACGTGCGGAACGCGGCGGTGTCCAGTCCGTCGACCTTCCCGGCCAGTTCCAGCAGCTTGGCGTTCTTGCCGTAGGCGTCGTCGGTCTCCTGGGGCTGGTTGTCGAAGAGCACGTCGTGGTACGGGGCGAACTTCCCGGAGTCCTGTGCGCAGGCGGCCGCGTTGGCGCTCTTGAGCGAGCCGGTGCCGCCCATGTTCCCGTCGATCAGGGTGACGAGGTGGTACTCGACCTTGAGGAGGCCCTTGGCCTCCAGCTCGTGGACGGTGTCCCGGTAGTTGGTCTCGAAGGCCTTGCAGGCCGGGCAGCGGAAGTCCTCCCACACGGTCAGCGTGGAGGGGGCCCCGTCCTTGCCGGTCTGGATGGCGAGTGCGTCCTTGCCCGTGGCCCCGGACGGGGCGACCAGCGGGCCGCCCTTGGCGGAGGATCCGCCCTTGCCCGCGTTCGCCGCGATCAGGCCGACGACGGCCGCCAGTCCGAGTACGCCGACCACCGCCGCCGACACGACGAGGGTCCGCCGGCGCTTGTCCCTAGCCTTCTGCTTCTCGCGCTCCACCTGGAGTCGCTCGCGGGCCGATCGTTTCGTCGCATCGCGGTTCGCACCGTCGTTCATGTCGCTCACGTTCGGCCAAACGAAGCAGGGAGGCACTCTCGTGCCTCCCTGCCCCTACTTCCACCCGATCGGGCTACAGAACCCGCTCAGGGGTCCGGCTGCCCGATCGAACGCTCCGCCCGTCAGCTCCGGCGTACGCCTTCGGCGAGCTCGCCCGCCAGTGCCTTGACGGCGGCGAGGCCGGCGGGGAGGTCCGGTGCGTCGAGCAGCAGCTTGACGAAGGCGGAGCCGACGATCACGCCGTCGGCGAAGGAGGCGACTTCTTTGGCCTGGGTGGCGTTGGAGACGCCCAGTCCCACGCAGACCGGCAGGTCGCTGGTGGCGCGGGTGCGGCGCACGAGATCGGCGGCCTGGTCGCCGACGGATTCGCGGGTGCCGGTGACGCCCATGAGGGATGCGGCGTAGACGAAGCCGGAGCCGGCCTTCGTGATGGTGGCGAGGCGTTCGTCCTTGCTGCTGGGGGCCACGACGAAGACGGTCGCCAGGCCGTGCTTGGCCGCGTGCTCGCGCCACAGGGCGGATTCCTGGACCGGGAGGTCGGGCAGGATGCAGCCGGCGCCGCCGGCTGCGGCGAGCTCGGCGGTGAACCGCTCGACGCCGTAGCGGTCGATGGGGTTCCAGTAGGTCATGACCAGGATCGGGGCGCCGGTCGCCTCGTATGCCTCGCGGACGGTCCGCAGCGTGTCGGCGATCTTGACGCCGCCGCGCAGGGCGATGTCGTCGGCGGTCTGGATGATCGCGCCGTCCAGGACCGGGTCGCTGTGGGGGAGGCCGATCTCGACGACGTCCGCGCCGCCGGCGATGACGGCCTTGACGGCTTCGATGGCGCCGTCGACGGTCGGGAAGCCGGCCGGGAGGTAGGCGACCAGGGCCGCACGGTCCTCGGCCTTCGCCTTGGCGAGGGTCGCCGACAGGAGTTCGATGGTGCCGCTCACTTGGTCTTCCCCTCGGAGGCTTCTGCGTCGTACAGGTCGAAGTAGCGGGCGGCGGTGTCCATGTCCTTGTCGCCGCGGCCGGACAGGTTGACGACGAGCAGGCCGTCCTTGCCCAGTTCCCTGCCGAGGTCCAGGGCGCCCGCGAGGGCGTGCGCCGACTCGATGGCCGGGATGATGCCCTCGGTGCGCGAGAGGAGGCGCAGGGCCTGCATCGCCTGGTCGTCGGTGACCGCCCGGTACTCGGCGCGGCCGGCGTCCTTGAGGTAGGAGTGCTCGGGGCCGATGCCGGGGTAGTCCAGACCGGCGGAGATGGAGTACGGCTCGGTGATCTGGCCCTCCTCGTCCTGCAGGACGTAGGAACGCGATCCGTGCAGGATGCCCGGCTCGCCCGCGGTCAGCGTCGCGGCGTGCTCACCGCTTTCCACGCCGTGTCCGGCGGGCTCGAAGCCGACCAGGCGCACGCCGGCGTCCGGGATGAAGGCGTGGAAGAGACCGATGGCGTTCGAGCCGCCGCCCACGCACGCCGCGACGGCGTCGGGCAGGCGTCCGGCGCGCTCCAGGATCTGGCGGCGGGCCTCGACACCGATGACGCGGTGGAAGTCGCGGACCATGGCGGGGAAGGGGTGGGGGCCCGCGACCGTGCCGAAGAGGTAGTGGGTGCGGTCCACGTTGGCGACCCAGTCGCGAAACGCCTCGTTGATGGCGTCCTTCAGTGTCCGGGAGCCGGACTTCACCGCGATGACCTCGGCGCCCAGGATGCGCATCCGGGCCACGTTCAGGGCCTGGCGCCGGGTGTCGATCTCGCCCATGTAGATGGTGCACTCGAGGCCGAACAGGGCGCAGGCGGTGGCGGTGGCCACGCCGTGCTGGCCGGCGCCGGTCTCGGCGATGACGCGGGTCTTGCCCATGCGCTTGGTGAGCAGCGCCTGACCCAGCACATTGTTGATCTTGTGTGAGCCGGTGTGGTTCAGGTCCTCGCGCTTGAGGAAGATCCGCGCCCCGCCCGCGTGCTCGGCGAACCGGGGCACCTCGGTCAGGGAGCTGGGACGGCCCGTGTAGTTGACCATCAGGTCGTCGAGCTCGGCCGCGAAGGCCGGGTCGCCCTTCGCCTTCTCGTACTCCACGGCGACCTCGTCCACGGCGGCCACGAGCGCCTCCGGAATGAACTTGCCGCCGAACTCACCGAAGTAACCCTCGGCATTCGGGATGTGACCCTCGGGGTCCGGGATGAAGAAACTGCTGGCGCTGGACATGCCCAGGTACTCCTACGGATGCGACGCGGATGTCTTCACCGTATTGCGCCGTCCGCCCGCGACGCGCACACCCCGCTGGGGCATGGGCGTACGAGGGTGCGGAGCGGCCCGCCCCGGAGCCGGCGGCTCGGGGGGAGGGACCGTACGGGGACGCCGACGACGCGGTGTACGACGTACACCGTCCGGCGGGCCTCGTTACGACGCGACTCCCGGTCGCCATCGCATGCCGTTGACCTGACCGGGCTCGGAGCCGATCACGTACCGGACCCGCCGCCCGCGCACGCGCCGGGCCGGGGCGCGGCAGCCGCGAGGGCGGCAGCCGCGCGCCAGGGGCGCGTGCGCCGTCGGCACGCCGGCCAGGGCAGAGCCCGGCCGGGTGCGGACGGAGGGGCGGTTGGGGAGTGTCGTCAAAGTAGCGTCGGCCGCCCGCAGGGCGGTGCCGGCGGGGCCTGGTGCGTGCGATCGCAAGGCGGAGGAGGGAGCCGACGCGGAGCGTCGGCGACCGACGACAACGCGGCGAGCGTGCGTGCCAGGCCCCGCCGGCCAGACGCTACTTTGACGACACTCCCTAGGGGCCATGGGTGCGGGTCAGCTCCGCCCGTGGCGCAGGGCGGGGTGGGCGCCGGCGGCGACGAGGTCGGCCACGGCCGACTTCGGGTCGCGGCCGGTCACCAGGGACTCCCCGACGAGGACGGCGTCCGCGCCCTCGTTCGCATAGGCGATCAGGTCGTGCGGCCCGCGGATGCCGGACTCGGCAACCTTGACGATGTGGGCCGGGATCTCTCCGACGACGCGCTCGAAGGTGGAGCGGTCGACCTTGAGGTCCTTGAGGTTGCGGGCGTTGACGCCGATGATCTTGGCGCCGGCGGCGACCGCGCGCTCCACTTCCTCCTCGTCGTGGACCTCGACGAGCGGGGTGAGGCCGATGGACTCGGCCCGCTCGATGAGGGAGACGAGGGCCTCCTGCTCCAGGGCCGCGACGATCAGCAGCACGAGGTCGGCGCCGTAGGCGCGGGCCTCCCACAGCTGGTACGCCGTGACGATGAAGTCCTTGCGCAGGATCGGGATGTCCACGCGGGCGCGGACGGCCTCCAGGTCGGCCAGCGAGCCACCGAAACGACGCTGCTCGGTGAGGACGGAAATGACCGCCGCACCGCCCGCTTCGTAGTCGGCGGCGAGCCCGGCCGGATCGGCGATGGCGGCCAGCGCACCCTTGGAGGGGCTGGAACGCTTGACCTCGCAGATCACCTTGACGCTGTCGCCGCGCAGGGCAGCGACGCCGTCCTTGGCCTGGGGCGCCTTGGCGGCACGCTCCTTGAGCTCGTCGAGGCTGACGCGCGCCTGCCGTTCGGCAAGGTCTTCGCGGACCCCTTCGATGATCTCGTCGAGCACACTCACGCGAGCGGCCCCCTTCCGGGTCGATGACGGTCGGCCGCCTTGCAGACACGTACAACTGCAAGGTCAGCAGTTCAAATGGTATCCGCAGGACGCCTTGCCCTCCGCACGCGGTTGACGGCGTCCCATTAAATGGACATCCGGAATATTTACTTCAGCTATACCTCAGGGCGCCAGGAAAGAGCCCACGGGCAAGTTCCGGACAACGGAGAAGATCAGGGCCACCGCGCCGATTCCCCACCAGTACAACGGCCGTACGGCGAGCCTCGGAGCCGGCACCCCCCGGTAGGCGCGAACCAGCCACAGGACCATGAAGCCGGCGAAGAAGAAGTAGCCGGCGACCGCCAGTGCATTTGCCCCGATAGCTGTCACGAGATCGCCGTGGGCGAACGCGTGTGCGCTGCGCAGCCCGCCGCAGCCGGGGCAGAGGACCCCGGTCAGCCGGAACAGCGGGCAGGCCGGATAGTGCCCGGGTTCGTTCGGATCCACGGTCCCCACGTACGCGAGGGCCGCGGCGGCCGCTGCCAGCGTGAGCGCCGGACGCGCCAGCCGGCCGGCCCGGGACACGGGCGCGGGAGGCGGTGCGAGGTCGGTCGTTCCAGAGGAGGCGTCCACCCGCTGATTCTCTCCGCTCATGACAAAAGGCGCAGCCCGACAGGGCCGCGCCTTTCGAAAACCCGCGTACCGGCTACCGCCCGGTCAGACCTTGGCGGCGACGCGGTTCGCGGCGATGACCTCGGCGAGGTCGTGGTGCGCGGCCTTCGGCGCGCCCATGCCCGCAGCGCTCATCGCCATGCCCACGACACCGCCGATGGCGACGACGACGAGGCCCGCGTAGAAGCCCAGCGGGTTCGCCAGCACCATGAAGGCGCCGGAGATGCAGAAACCGATGACCGCGATGATGACACCGGTCCAGGCGGCCGGGGTGTGTCCGTGGCTAGTGCCCGCCATGAGTTGCTCCTCGTACTCGGGTGTGCTCTGTCGCACGCCGCACGTGCTGTGTCGAACGGTGCTGTGCCGAACGCTCGATGGTCATTGTCCCGTACCAGGAACCGGCCTCGTTCACGGGGTCGGCTCCTGGTTCACGGGGTCGGTCCCGGTTTCACGGAGTCGGGTCCGGGCCGGTGGGGTCCTCGCCCCGGTCCAGAGCCTTCCACAAGTCCTCCGGCCGGTCCGGGTCCAGCACGGCCGCCTTGCGCGGCTGTGACCCGCCGGGCCCGCCGTCACGCTCGTAGCGGCCGCCCATCGCGGGCCAGGCGCTCCCGAAGCGCAGCGCGAGCAGTCCCGCCAGCAGGATCAGCGCCCCGCCGGCCGCCGTCACGTAGGGCCATGCCGTATGGGTCAGGCCGATCACGTGGGCCGCGGTGTCGGCCGTCGTACGGGCCGCCTGCGCGTCCAGGGCACGCCGGCCGTCCGCGTTGGCCAGGGCGGCCGCCCCCGCGCCCAGGCCGCTCAGCGCGAGCAGCGCCGAGACCAGCAGCCGGCTCCTGCCGCGGACGGCGAAGACGGCGACCAGGGCGGCGAGCCCGACGATGGCCAGGGCGGCGGGCAGGCCGGTGACGGCCCGCCCGTCGGCGGTCACCGGCAGCGAGCCGCCGCCGATGGCGGCGACGCCCCGGGCCCAGACGCGGCCGGAGGCGAGCAGGACGACGGTGGCGCCGAGCGCGCCGAGCAGCAGGGCGACGGCCACGCTGCGGCGGCCGCCGCGGCCCGAGGGGGCCTCGGGCTCGGCGGCGGCATCGGCGTGTTCGGTTCGGGGCGGGGGTACGGCACTCACGTACCCCACTATCCCCTACGGGCTCAGGCGCCGTGGAGGCGGTTCGCCGCTGCCACCGCGCGCAGCACTGCGGCGGCCTTGTTGCGGCACTCGGCGTCCTCCAGCTCGGGCACCGAGTCGGCGACGACCCCAGCGCCGGCCTGGACGTACGCCTTCCCGTCGCGCAGCAGCGCGGTGCGGATGGCGATGGCGGTGTCGGAGTCCCCGGCGAAGTCGAGGTAGCCGACGCAGCCGCCGTAGAGCCCGCGGCGGGTGGGCTCCAGCTCCTCGATGATCTGCATGGCGCGCGGCTTGGGCGCTCCGGACAGGGTGCCGGCCGGGAAGCAGGCGGTGAGCACGTCGAAGGCGGTCTTGCCCTCGGCGACGCGCCCGGTGACGGTGGAGACGATGTGCATGACGTGCGAGTACCGCTCGATGCTCATGAAGTCGACGACCTCCACCGATCCCGGCTCGCAGACCCGGCCGAGGTCGTTGCGGCCGAGGTCGACGAGCATGAGGTGCTCGGCGCGCTCCTTGGGGTCGGCCAGCAGCTCGTCGGCGAGCTCGTTGTCCTGCTGCGGGGTGGCGCCCCGGTGCCGGGTCCCGGCGATGGGGTGGACCATGGCCCGCCCGTCCTCGACCTTGACCAGGGCCTCGGGGCTGGAGCCGACGACGTCGAAGCCGTTCTCGAAGCGGAAGAGGTACATGTACGGGGAGGGGTTGGTGGCCCGCAGGACCCGGTAGACGTCGAGCGCGGAGGCGCTGCACGGAGTCTCGAACCGCTGCGAGGGCACCACCTGGAACGCCTCGCCGGCCCGGATCCGCTCCTTCACGTCCTCCACGGCGGCCTGGTACTTCTCGCCGCCCCACAGCGCCGCATAATCGGGCAGTTCGGAGTCGGGCAGCGCCATCGGCACGTACGGGGCGGGCCGCGCGAGATCGGCCTCCATGGCGTCGAGGCGCGCCACCGCGTCCGCGTACGCCTCGTCCACGCCCGCGGCGAGGTCGTTGTGGTTGATGGCGTTGGCGATGAGCTGGACGGTGCCGTCCCAGTGGTCCAGGACCGCCAGGTCGGAGGTGAGCAGCATCGTCAGCTCGGGCAGCTGCAGGTCGTCCTCGGTGTGCTCGCCGATGCGCTCCAGCCGGCGCACGATGTCGTAGCCGAGGTAGCCGACCATGCCGCCGGTGAAGGGCGGCATGCCGGAGGCCAGGTCACGGGGGGTGTGCAGGGCCTCCACGGTCTGCCGCAGGGCCTCCAGGGGGTCACCGGAGGTCGGGACGCCGACGGGCGGCGTGCCGATCCAATGGGCCTGGCCGCCTTGGACGGTGAGGGTGGAGGCGCTGCGGACACCGACGAAGGAGTAGCGCGACCAGGAGCGGCCGTTCTCCGCGGACTCCAGGAGGAATGTCCCGGGGCGTTCTGCGGCCAGCTTGCGGTAGAGCCCGACGGGCGTGTCACCGTCCGCCAGCAGCTTGCGGCTGACGGGGATGACGCGGCGGTCGGCCGCAAGCTTGCGGAACGTCTCAAGATCCATGGCGTGGGACCTTACTTGTGATCGGCGTCGGCTATTCGGCTTCGGCGGTGGGGCCGGAGGGACCGGCCAGGGGGAGGACGTCGGCATCGAAACACGTCCGGGCACCGGTGTGGCAGGCCGCGCCGACCTGGTCCACCTGGACGAGCACGGTGTCGGCGTCGCAGTCGAGCGCGACGGACTTCACGTGCTGGAAGTGGCCGGAAGTGTCCCCCTTCACCCAGTACTCCTGACGGCTGCGCGACCAGTACGTGCAGCGGCCGGTGGTCAGGGTGCGGTGCAGGGCCTCGTCGTCCATCCAGCCGAGCATGAGCACCTCACCGGTGTCGTACTGCTGGGCGATGGCCGGGACCAGACCGTCCGCGGAGCGCTTGAGGCGGGCGGCGATGGCGGGATCGAGGGAGGACGTACTCATGGGAGCCATTGTGCCGGGCCGGGGCGACGATCAAGGATCCCTGTCCGCCTGATGGGCAGGCACGGGGCGGGTTCCAGCCGTAGGCTGGCCAGCATGTCTACCCATGCGAAGCGTGAACGACTGCTGCTGGCCGACCTGTTGGAGTCGGCCGGCCCCGAGGCGCCGACGCTGTGCGACGGCTGGCGGACGCGGGAGCTCGCCGCGCACGTGGTGGTCCGGGAACGTCGCCCGGACGCGGCGGGCGGACTACTGCTGAACGTCCTGAAGGCCCGCCTGGACCAGGCGATGGAGGAGTACGGGGCCAAGCCGTACGAGGAGCTCATCCAGCTGATCCGCACGGGCCCGCCGAAGATGTCCGTGTACTCGCTGAAGCAGATCGACGAGCTGGCGAACGCGGTGGAGTTCTACGTCCACTCCGAGGACGTCCGCCGGGCCCAGCCGGACTGGTCCCCGCGCCCCCTGGACCCGGTCTTCTCCGACTCCCTCTGGTCCCGCCTGGAGAAGCTGGCCCGCCTGACGGGCCGCCGCTCCCCGGTGGGCCTGGTCCTGCGCCGCCCGAACGGCCAGACGGCGGTGGCCCACAAGGGCGCGCCGGTGGTGACGGTGACCGGCGAGCCTGGAGAGCTGACCCTGTTCTGCTTCGGCCGCCAGGACGCTGCCGCGGTGGAGCTCGACGGCCCGAAGGAAGCCATCGCGAAGCTCACGGTGGCCCGGCTCGGCATGTAGCCCCGCGCACCTTCTTGACGCGGAGCACACCTTCTTGACGCGCCGCACACCTTCTTGACGCGGAGCTCGCACCGCTACGCGGGCTTCGCCCCGCTGCGCCGGACTCCGTCCGGCGGTGGCCGGGCGGGGTGCTTGCCACCGCCGTCCCGGCGCGGGGTCCGGTGGGCGGGTGCGGCTGAGTGGGCCCTGCGGGGCGAGGTCCCCTACCCGCCCTTCGCCCGTTCCCCGGGCTCCGCCCGGACCCGGTCCTCAAACGCCGGACGGGCTGGATTTTGCCGCGCAGCGGCACATCAGCCTCGCCGGCGTTTGAGGACCGGGGTCTGGGGCGGAGCCCCAGGGCGGTCCGGGCGCAGCCCGGGGAACGGTGGAAGGGCGGGTAGGGGACTCGCCCCGCAGGGCCGACCACCCGCACGCGCCCACGGGGCAGGAGGTGCTCTCAGGCAAAAGCAAGTTCCGCGCGGCGGACCGCGGAGGCCGAGGTGCCGACTATCTCCAGCGCAAGACATTGGCGTCCCGCCAGACGTTCCCGTTCACGAACCGGCCCCCCACGGGCGAAGTGAACCTCAGCGGACCGGGTGGCCCGCTTCCCTCAGCGCGTCCTTGACCTGGCCGATGCGCAGGTCTCCGAAGTGGAACACCGACGCCGCGAGCACCGCGTCGGCGCCCGCCGCGATCGCCGGCGCGAAGTGCGCGAGCTTGCCCGCGCCGCCCGAGGCGATCACCGGGACCGTGACGTGCTTGCGCACGGCCGCGATCATCTCGGTGTCGTAGCCGTCCTTGGTACCGTCCGCGTCCATCGAGTTCAACAGGATTTCCCCGGCGCCCAGCTCGGCCGCCCGGTGCGCCCACTCGACGGCGTCGATGCCGGCGCTCTGCCGGCCGCCGTGGGTGGTCACCTCGAAGGAACCGGAGGCGGTCCGGCGGGCGTCGACCGACAGGACGAGGACCTGGCGGCCGAAACGCTCCGCGATCTCCTGGATCAGCTCGGGCCGGGCGATGGCGGCGGTGTTCACGCCGACCTTGTCGGCGCCGGCCCGCAGCAGCTTGTCCACGTCGTCCGCGGTGCGGACGCCGCCGCCCACGGTCAGCGGGATGAAGACCTGCTCGGCGGTGCGGCGCACCACGTCGTAGGTGGTCTCCCGGTTCCCGGAGGAGGCGGTGATGTCGAGGAAGGTCAGCTCGTCGGCGCCTTCGGCGTCGTAGAGCTTGGCCATCTCGACGGGGTCGCCGGCGTCGCGCAGGTTCTGGAAGTTGACGCCCTTGACCACGCGGCCGTTGTCCACGTCCAGGCAGGGGATCACCCGTACGGCGAGGGTCATGCCGAGCCTCCCGCGACGGGGCCGAAGGCCTCGACCTCCACCTCGACGACCATGCTCGGGTCCACGAACCCGTTGACGATGATCAGCGTCGAGGCGGGGCGGATCTTGTCGAAGAGCTCGCTGTGGGCGCGGCCGACCTCGTCCACGTCACGGGCGTGCGTGAGGTAGAGGCGGGTGCGGACCACGTGCTCGGGGCCGAGCCCGGCCTGCTCCAGCGCCTTGAAGGCCACGCTGAAGGCCTTCATGGTCTGGTCGTACGGGCCGCCCGCGTCGGCCCCGGTGCAGCCGGAGACCAGGACCAGCCCGTTGGAGAGCTGCACGGCACGGGAGTAGCCGAGTACGTCCTCGTAGGCGCCGCCGGAAGAGATGCGTCGGCCCTCGAAAGGGTTCGTGGAGCTGTTCTCGGAACTCATGCGGAGACCACCTTCAGGGCTTCTTCGAGCGTGAACGCCTTGGCGTACAGGGCCTTGCCTACGATGGCGCCCTCGACGCCGGCCCCGACGAGCCCGGCCAGTGCGCGCAGGTCGTCGAGGGAGGAGATGCCGCCGGAGGCGACGACGGGCCGGTCGGTGGCGGCGCAGACGTTCTTCAGCAGCTCCAGGTTGGGGCCGGTGAGGGTGCCGTCCTTGCCGATGTCGGTCACGACGTACCGGGCGCAGCCCTCGGAGTCCAGGCGCGCGAGGGTCTCGTAGAGGTCCCCGCCCTCGCTGGTCCAGCCGCGGCCCTTGAGGGTGGTGCCGCGTACGTCGAGGCCGACGGCGATCTTGTCGCCGTGCTCGGCGATGGCCTTGGCGGCCCACTCGGGGGTCTCCAGGGCGGCGGTGCCGAGGTTGACGCGGGTGCAGCCGGTGGCGAGGGCCGCGGCGAGCGTGGCGTCGTCGCGGATGCCGCCGGACAGCTCGACCTTGATGTCCATGGCGCCGGTGATCTCGGCGACGAGCGAGCGGTTGTCACCGGTGCCGAAGGCGGCGTCCAGGTCGACCAGGTGCAGCCATTCGGCGCCGGCGGCCTGCCAGGCCAGGGCGGCCTGGAGCGGGGAGCCGTAGGAGGTCTCGCTGCCGGACACGCCGTGCACGAGGCGGACGGCCTGGCCGTCGCGGACGTCGACGGCGGGGAGCAGTTCGAGCTTCTTCGACGTCGTCATCACAGGGTCTCGATCCAGTTGGTGAGGAGCTGGGCGCCGGCGTCCCCGGACTTCTCGGGGTGGAACTGGGTGGCCCACAGGGCCCCGTTCTCCACCGCCGCGACGAACCGCTCGCCGTGCGTGGCCCAGGTGACCTTGGGGGCCTTGATCAGCGGGTTGGTGACCTCCAGCGACCAGTCGTGGGCCGCGTAGGAGTGCACGAAGTAGAAGCGGGCGTCCTCGTCCAGGCCGGCGAAGGCCTGGCTGTCGGCCGGCGCGTCCACGGTGTTCCAGCCCATGTGGGGGACGATCGGGGCCTGGAGCGGGCCGACCGTGCCGGGCCACTCGTCGAGTCCCTCGGTCTCCACGCCGTGCTCGATGCCGCGCTCGAAGAGGATCTGCATGCCGACGCAGATGCCCATGACCGGGCGGCCGCCGGAGAGGCGGCGGCCGATGATCCAGTCGCCGCGCGCGTCCTTGAGCCCCTGCATGCAGGCGGAGAAGGCTCCGACGCCGGGGACGAGGAGTCCGTCGGCGTCCATGGCCTTGTCGTAGTCGCGGGTGATCTCCACGTCCGCGCCGGCGCGCGCGAGGGCGCGCTCGGCGGAGCGGACGTTGCCGAAGCCGTAGTCGAAGACCACGACCTTCTTGGTGGCCCTTTTGCCAGATGAGGGGCGTATGGTGCTCACTCCCAAATTCCCTGGATCCGCAGCACTCCGGCGACCAGGCACATCACGGAGCCGATGGCGAGCAGGACGATGACCGAGGCGGGCATCTCCTGCTTCTTGAAGGAGTAGACGCCGCCGGCCAGGAACAGGCCGAGGACGATCAGGATCGTGTTGAGCCCGTTCACGCTAGAGGGCGCCCTTCGTGGAAGGCAGGATCCCGGCGGCGCGCGGGTCGAACTCGGCGGCGTAGCGCAGGGCCCGGGCCAGCGCCTTGAACTGGCACTCCACGATGTGGTGGGCGTTGCGGCCGTACGGCACGTGGATGTGCAGGGCGATCTGGGCCTGCGCGACGAAGGACTCGAAGATGTGCCGGGTCATCGTCGTGTCGTACGAGCCGATCATCGGCGCCATGTTCTCGGGCTCGGTGTGCACGAGGTAGGGGCGGCCGGACAGGTCGACGGTCACCTGGGCGAGGGACTCGTCGAGCGGCACGGTGCAGTTGCCGAAGCGGTAGATGCCGACCTTGTCGCCGAGGGCCTGCTTGAAGGCGGCGCCCAGCGCGAGCGCGCTGTCCTCGATGGTGTGGTGGCTGTCGATGTGCAGGTCGCCCTCGGTCTTGACCGTGAGGTCGAAGAGGCCGTGGCGGCCGAGCTGGTCGAGCATGTGGTCGTAGAAGCCCACGCCCGTCGAGACGTCGACCTTGCCCGTGCCGTCAAGGTTTATCTCGACGAGGACCGAGGTCTCCTTCGTGGTCCGTTCGACCCGTCCGATGCGGCTCATGCGTGCTGCTCCTTCTTCAGTGCGCGAACCGCTTCCAGGAACGCGTCGTTCTCGGCCGGGGTGCCCGCGGTGACCCGCAGCCATCCCGGTACGCCGTTGTCCCGGACCAGGACGCCCTGGTCGAGGATCTTCTGCCAGGCGGTGTGGGAGTTCTCGAACCGGCCGAACTGTACGAAGTTCGAGTCGGAGTCGGTGACCTCGAAGCCGATCCCCCGCAGCTCGGTGACCAGGCGGTCGCGCTCGGCCTTGAGCTGCTCGACGTAGCCGAGCAGGGTGTCGGTGAATTCCAGGGCGGCCAGCGCGGTCGCCTGGGTGACGGCCGACAGGTGGTACGGCAGGCGTACGAGCTGTACGGCGTCGACCACGGCGGGGTGCGCGGCCAGGTAGCCCAGGCGCAGGCCGGCGGCGCCGAAGGCCTTGGACATGGTCCGGGAGACCACCAGGTTCGGGCGGCCCTCGATCAGCGGCAGCAGCGAGTCCCGGTGGCTGAACTCCACGTAGGCCTCGTCCACGACGACCAGGCTGGGCCCGGCCGCCTGCGCGGCCTCGTAGAGGGCCAGGACCGTCTC
This sequence comes from Streptomyces sp. GL_148, assembly GCF_057834205.1. Classification (NCBI taxonomy): domain Bacteria; kingdom Bacillati; phylum Actinomycetota; class Actinomycetes; order Kitasatosporales; family Streptomycetaceae; genus Streptomyces; species Streptomyces sp. GL_148. The sequence continues at coordinate 2,201,821 of NZ_CM174396.1, forward strand.
CGCCCCGACCGCGGTGCCCGTGGGGTTGTTGGGCGAGGTGATGAAGACGACGTTGGGCGCGTGCGCGGTGATCGCCTGCTCGGCGGCCTCCACGTCGATGGTGAAGTCCTCGTTGCGCGGGCCGGAGATCCAGTCGGTCCCAGTGCCGCGCGCGATCAGCGCGTGCATCGAGTACGAGGGCTCGAAGCCGATCGCGGTGCGGCCGGGCCCGCCGAAGGTCTGCAGCAGTTGCTGGAGGACCTCGTTGGAGCCGTTGGCGGCCCACACGTTCTCCCGCGCGACCGGGTGCTTGCCGGTACGGGTGAGGTAGGCGGCGAGCTCGGTGCGCAGCTCGACGGCGTCCCGGTCGGGGTACCGGTTGAGGGTGCGGGCGGCCTCGGCGACCCGCTCGGCGATGCGCGCGACGAGCGGCTCGGGCAGCCCGTACGGGTTCTCGTTGGTGTTGAGCTGGACGGGCACGTCCAGCTGCGGGGCGCCGTACGGGGTCTTGCCGCGCAGCTCGTCCCGGATGGGGAGGTCGTCGATGCCGATGACGGCCGCGGTGTCAGTGCCGTCCGTGGCGCCCGCGGTGACTGTGGTGTCTGTGGTGCCGGTCATGCCTGGGGAACCTTCCACCCGAAACGTGCCTTCAGAGCCGCGCCGTGCGCGGGCAGGTCCTCGGCCTCGGCCAGCGTCACCACGTGGTGGGTGACCTCGGCGAGGGCGTCGCGCGTGTAGTCGACGATGTGGATGCCGCGCAGGAAGGACTGCACGGACAGGCCCGAGGAGTGGCAGGCGCAGCCGCCGGTGGGCAGCACGTGGTTGGAGCCCGCGCAGTAGTCGCCCAGCGAGACCGGGGACCAGGGGCCGACGAAGATCGCGCCGGCGTTGCGCACGCGGGCGGCCCAGGCGGCCGCGTCGGCGGTCTGGATCTCCAGGTGCTCGGCGCCGTACGCGTCGACGACCTTGAGGCCGTCCTCCAGGCTGTCGACCAGCACGATCGCGGACTGGCGGCCGGCCAGCGCGGGCTTGATCCGGTCCTCGATGTGCTTGGTGGCCGCGACCTGCGGCTCCAGCTCCTTCTCGACTGCGACGGCGAGCTCCTCGCTGTCCGTCACCAGTACGGCGGCGGCCAGCGGGTCGTGCTCGGCCTGGCTGATCAGGTCGGCGGCGACGTGCACCGGGTCGGCCGTGGAGTCCGCGAGGACCGCGATCTCGGTCGGGCCCGCCTCGGTGTCGATGCCGATCTTGCCGGTGAAGTAGCGCTTGGCGGCGGCGACCCAGATGTTGCCGGGGCCGGTCACCATGTTCGCGGGGGCGCACTCCTCGGTGCCGTACGCGAACATCGCGACGGCCTGGGCACCGCCCGCGGCGTACACCTCGTCGACGCCGAGCAGCGCGCACGCGGCCAGGATCGTCGGGTGCGGCAGGCCGCCGAAGTCCGCCTGGGGCGGGGACGCGAGCGCGATGGACTCGACGCCCGCCTCCTGGGCCGGGACGACGTTCATGACGACCGAGGACGGGTACACCGAGCGGCCGCCCGGGGCGTACAGCCCCACGCGCTCCACCGGAACCCATTTCTCGGTCACCGTGCCGCCGGGGACCACCTGGGTGACGTGCTCGGAGCGGCGCTGGCTGCGGTGCACGATCCGCGCGCGCCGGATCGACTCCTCCAGGGCGGCGCGGACGGCCGGGTCGAGCTGGTCCAGAGCGGTCTTGAGCGCCTCGACGGGCACCCTGACCTGCTCGAGCTCGACCCCGTCGAACTTCCGCGCGTACTCGATCAGCGCCGCCGTTCCACGATGGTGGACGTCCTCGCAGATGGGCCGCACCTTCTCCAGGGCGGCTTCTACGTCGAACTCGGCACGGGGCAGCAGATCGCGCAGGGCGCCACCCTCGGGGAGGGTGTCGCCGCGCAGGTCGATACGAGAGATCACCTGGCAATTCTCTCAGACCGCCTCGCGCCACCGTTCGTCCGTATCACTGGCTGATACAGGCCACGGACGTTTCCCGATGTCACAGCGGCGCTCTAGCGTGCAGGTACGCGCGGCTCGTCCGCGCGTACAAGCGGGAGGGGCCGCGCGGCGCTCGTCCGCGCGGACGAGCGGAGGGGGGCCGCCATGGCCGAAGCACGCCCGGACGGGGAACCGGCCGATCTCACCGGCCCCGAGCGGCTCATGTGGGACGCGTACCGGACCGGCAGCGTCTGCGATCTCAGCACCCGCACCGCCGAGCGGGACGATCCGCACGCCGACCGGGTCTGGGGCCCCGAGCGCAGCGTGCGCGCGGCCGTGGTGGCCCTGCTGCTGCTCCACGGGCCGGGCCCGGTGCCGGGCCGGGTGGCCTCCCTGAAGCTGCGCGGCGTCCGGATCACCGGCCGCCTCGACCTCTCCGGGGGCACGGTCACCCCGTACGTGGAGCTCCAGTCCTGCCGCTTCGACGGGGAGGTGCAGCTCTCGGAGACCCGCTTCGGCACGCTGCGCCTGGTCAACTGCGCGATACCCCGGCTCGACGCGGCCCGCCTGCAGACGGAGGGCGACCTGCACCTGCCGCGCTGCCGGGTGGCGCGCGGGATCCGGCTGACCGACGCGCAGATCGGCACCGACCTGCTGATCAGCGAGGCGGTCGTGCAGCGCGACGGCAAGGGGCGGGCCCTGGCCGCCGACGGGATGTCGGTCGCGCAGGACTTCCAGGGCGAGCTGCTGCGGACCTACGGGGAGCTGAGCCTGCGCGGCGCCAAGGTCGGCGTGTCGATGAGCCTGCGCGGGGCCCGCCTGAGCAATCCGGCCGGGAAGCGGGCGCTGAACGCCCCGCAGCTCACCGTGGAGCGCACGCTCTACCTGACCTCCATCGCCCTGGACTACACCTCGGGCGACTCCGGCTCCTCCACTCCCCCCTACGGGCAGGGCTACACCCCGCTGCGGGGCGAGCCCGCGCAGCACTTCGAGTGCCGGGGCGGCCTGCGGCTGGACGACGGCCGCTTCGGGGACGCCGTGGACTTCTACGGGGCCCGGTTCACCCTCACGGAGGACCAGGAGGTCTCGCTGCGCCGCATCCACACCCCGGAGCTGCGGTTCGTCGGCGAGCGGCCGGAGCGGGGCCGGGTGGTGCTGTCGGGCTCACAGGTGGTCAAGCTCGTGGACACCGCCACGAGCTGGCCGGCCCGCCCGGGCCGGCTGTCCATCGAGGGCTTCGGGTACGAGAACCTCGCGCCCCGGGGCCATTTCCCGCCGGCCCGCCGGCTGGAGTGGGTCGAGGCGGCCACCCCCGAGTACTCCCCGGAACCGTACGAGCGGCTCGCCGCGGTCCTGCGGGCCTCCGGGGAGGACGCGGACGCCCGCGAGGTGCTGCTGGCCAAACAGCGGCGCCGACGGGCGACGCTGCCGCCGGCGCTGCGCGCGTGGGGGTACCTCCAGGACTGGACGGTGGTCTACGGCTACCGGCCGGGGCGGGCGGCGCTGTGGATGGCCGTGCTGTGGGCGGCCGGGGCCGCGCTCTTCGCGGTGCACGGCGAGCCGCCGCCGCTCAAGGCGGAGGAGCACCCGGACTGGAACGCGGCGCTGTTCGCGCTGGACCTGCTGCTGCCGGTGATCGACCTCGGCCAGCAGGACCAGTGGATCCTGCGGGGCGGCTGGCAGTGGGGCACGGCGGCCCTGGTCATCCTGGGCTGGATCCTGGCCACGACGGTCGCGGCGGGAGCCTCCCGCGTCCTGAGGCGGGGATAACGATCCTCGGCCCACGGCCACTACCCTGTGCCTCGTGACCACCGTTCGCCTGCCCCTCTTCCCGCTGAACTCGGTGCTGTTCCCGGGACTCGTCCTGCCGCTGAACATCTTCGAGGAGCGTTATCGCGCCATGATGCGCGAGCTGCTGAAGGCGGGAGAGGACGAGCCCCGCCGCTTCGCGGTCGTCGCGATCCGTGACGGCCGTGAGGTCGCCCCGACCGCACCCGGTCTGCCGGACCAGACGGCCGTGCCCGAGCGCGGGCCGGCAGCCGGTTTCGGCGCGGACCCGGTCCAGGCCTTCCACCGGGTGGGCTGCATCGCGGACGCGGCATCGATCCGGGAGCGGGAGGACGGCAGCTTCGAGGTGATGGCGACCGGCACGGTCCGGGTCCGGCTGCTGTCGGTGGACGCGTCCGGCCCCTTCCTCGTGGCGGAGCTGGAGGAGCTCCCGGAGGACGCGGGCGACGGCGCGGGCGCGCTGGCGGAGGGCGTGCTGCGGGCGTTCCGCACCTACCAGAAGCGCCTGGCGGGAGCCCGCGAGCGGTCCCTGACCGGCATGGACCTCCCCGACGAGCCGTCGGTGGTCTCGTACCTGGTCGCGGCGGCCGCGGTGCTGGACATCCCGGCGAAGCAGCGGCTGCTCCAGGCCCCGGACACGGCGACCCGCCTCGCGGAGGAGCTGAAGCTGCTGCGCACCGAGACGGCCGTCATCCGCCACCTCCCCTCGCTCCCGGCCGTGGACCTCACCCGCTCCCCGACGAGCCCGAACTGACGGACGGCGCACGATGGCGAAGAAGAAGCCGACGGGCACCCCGGCGATCGTGGCGCTGACGGCGGCCGGCGCCGATTTCACGGTGCACGCCTACGAGCACGACCCGGCCCACCCGTCGTACGGCGAGGAGGCGGCCCAGGCCCTCGGGGTCTCCCCCTCCCAGGTCTTCAAGACGCTCCTCGCCGACGTCGACGGCTCGCTGGTGGTCGCGGTGGTCCCGGTCTCGGGCAGCCTCGACCTGAAGGCCCTGGCCGCGGCGGTGGGCGGCAAGCGCGCGGCGATGGCCGATCCGGCCCTGGCGGAGCGCACCACGGGCTACGTCCTGGGCGGCATCTCCCCCCTGGGCCAGCGCAAGCGCCTGCGCACGGTCCTGGACGCCTCGGCGTCGCTCTTCCCCACGATCTGCGTCTCGGCTGGCCGCCGCGGCCTGGAGGTCGAGCTCGCCCCGGCCACCCTGACCGCCCTGACCGCAGCCACTCCGGCCCCGATCGCCCGCGCGTAACGCCCCCGGAACGCGGCGAATTCGAGGGGTCGTTGCAACACTGCTGGTCAGCTGGCTAGATCGAGTAGCTTAGCGAGGCGCTCGGCTGGGGTTTCCCAGTCGAGCGTTTTGCGTGGGCGGCTGTTGAGTTCGGCGGCGACGGCCTCCAGGTGCACGGGCGTGTGTCCGCTCAGGTCGGTGCTCTTTGGGAAGTACTGCCGTAGCAGGCCGTTCGTGTTCTCGTTCGACCCGCGCTGCCAGGGGCTTGCCGGGTCGCAGAAGTAGACCGGGATGTCGGTGGCGACGGTGAATGCCCGGTGGGCAGCCATCTCCGAGCCCTGGTCCCAGGTCAGGGAACGCCACAGATGCGGCGGGAGAGTCTGGACGGTGGCGGCGAGAGCGTTGCGGGTCGCGAGGGCGCTGTGGCCGCGGGGCAGGTGCACGAGCATCACGTAGCGCGTGGACCGCTCGACCAGCGTTCCGATGGCGGACCGGCTGTCCTTGCCGATGATGAGGTCGCCTTCCCAGTGGCCGGGGACGGCCCGGTCCTCGGCTTCGGCGGGCCGGTCGCTGATCATGACCATGTCCTTGACCGGGCGGGAGACGCGCTTGTGAGCGTGGCGGTTGGGACGGCGTCGGGCCCGGCCGGTGCGGAGGGCCCGGGTCAGTTCCCGGCGCAGTTCACCGCGGTCCTGGACGTAGAGGGCCTGGTAGACCGTCTCGTGGGTCACGTGCATTTCCGGCCGGTCGGGGAACCGTGCCCGCAGAGCCTGGCAGATCTGCTCGGGGCTCCACCGCATCGTGAGGTGGTCCTGGACGAAGTCCCGCAGCTCGATGTTCTGGCCGATCTTGCCGGACTTCGGACGGGGCCGGCGAGCATCAGCACGGGCCTGAGCGGTGTGGGGCCGGTAGTACCAGCCGCCGTTCGGCATGGTGCGCCGGTTGCGGTGTATCTCGCGGCTGACCGTGGAGGGACTGCGGCCCAGTTCTGCCGCGATCTGCCGGATCGACGCCTTCTCGCGCAGCCGATCAGCGATGTGGACGCGGTCGTGCTCCTGCAAGTACCGCGACGGCCGGAAGGGCGGCTCCCCGGGATCTGCCGGGAGTCCGGACGCCTGTCCGTGGTCCTGGTAGATCGGGGGAGTCGCCCTGCGACCCTTGCCGGGCGAGCTCTGGCCGTTACGCCACTTCTTGCCCGTGCGGAGATCGATGCCCACGATGCGGGCCGCTTCCCGGGTGCTGCAGCCCTGCTCCATGAGCTGGAAGTATGCGGCCCGCTCGCGGGTCAGTTTCCGGGCCCCCTGAGGCTTCCTGCTCTTACGGATCTCGAAGTCCATCGCACCCCTTGAACTGGGGTGTTGCAACGACCACTAGAACCTAAGCGCTGCGGGGCCGCTCCCCCGGCCGGGGCTACGGCCGCGGAGGCTCCGTACCGGACGGGTCCGGGGAACCCGCGGAGTCGGCAGGGCCCGCAGGGGCCTGGTAATACCCCGACGGCCAAACCGAAAGCTCCGGGGCGGGATCCCGCGTGCCCCACAGCGCCGTCAACGCCAGGTGCACGATCACCGCGGCCATCGGCCACCCGAGCAGCGCCCCGTGCGCGAGCAGCTCCAGCGGGGCATCGAAGGGGACTCCCTTGCCCGCCTTCCGGGCGGCCGCCACCAGGTCCGAGGACGGGCCCAGCCACAGGCCCACGCGCCAGCCCACCAGCGCGGCGAAGACCGATCCGACCGCGAGCCCGACCACCTGCGCGGCGCCCCCGCCGCGGCGCCACAGGAAGACGCCCAGCGCGCTCAGCACGCCGAATCCCACCGACAGCAGCAGGAAGGTGCCGTCGGCCCCGATGCGGGCCTCGCTCTCGGTGTCCCGCAGGAACACGGCCTCGCCGTTGGAGACGAACTGCACGCGCGGTGCGAGCCAGACCCACAGCAGCCCGAGGAGCACGCCGGCCACGCCGGTCAGGAGGGCGATGGCGGCCCCGTCGCGGATGTCGGACGGGGAAAAGGCGGGCTCGGACGCAGGCGCGGCCGCAGCCGCTGTCGCAGCCGAAGGGGACTCCGACGGCGGCTGGTCGGGCTTGTCATAAGGGGTCACGGCTTCGGTCACCCCCACATCGTGCCAGGAAGTGTTTGATTTAACGATCGGCGCCGGCGGGCTTCAGCGGACCGCTGCCCGCCGGTAGGCCCAGGTCGCGAGCGCGAGGGACAGCACCCCCACCCCCGCGCAGATGCCGAGGTCGAGCAGGACCGCCGCCCAGTCGGGGTGCGGCTCGAAGGTCCGGGCGAACGCCTCCACGCCGTACGTGGACGGCAGCAGGTCCCGTGCCCAGACGATCACGTCCGGCATCCGCTCGGGCGGCAGTACGCCCAGCAGCAGGGCCGCGGACATGCCGAGCTGTCCGGCGAGGGTGGCCAGCTCCTGCCGGGGGGCGAGCAGGCCCAGCGCCGCGCCGAGCCCGGCGAGGGCGGCCCCGGCCAGCGGCACCACGGCGGCCAGGATCCACAGGCCGCCCATCGGCAGTCCGAACAGCACGCTGCCGAAGACGGCCGTCACCAGCGTGCCGGGCAGCGTGAAGGAGGCGTACGCGGCCGCCGCGCCCAGCACCACGGACGCGGGCGGCACCGGCAGGGTGGCGTAGTGGTCGAGCCCGCCGCCGGCCCGGAGCTGCCCGAAGTACTGCGCGAGCAGGTTCAGTGCGACGAAGGCGATGACCAGCACGGAGGAACCGGCGACGACGGCCCGCGCCTCGGAGCCCCCGTCGACCACGCCCCGCATCAGGATCATGATCCCGACGGACTGGAAGGTGGCCACGAACAGCAGCGGGATCCGCGAGACCCGCGCGCGGGACAGCTGGGCCCGGTAGACGGCGGCCAGCGCCGGGAAGAACCGGGCGCGCGGCGCCAGTACGCCGACGGCGGTGACGGGTGCGTCCGCGGCGGCAGCCGTGGCGGTGATGGCGGTGGGGCTCACGCCTTCACCAGTCCCTTCGAGGTGCGTCCGCCCAGGGCGAGGTACACGTCCTCCAGGCTCGGCGTGGCCAGCGTGAAATCGTCGAGGGCGGCGAAGGCCGGGCCGCCGGTCACGGCCGCCACCGCAGTCCGCGCCTCGTCGGGTCCGAGCCGCAGCACCCAGCGCCGCCCGGATTCGGTGGCGGCCCCGGCGAGCGCGGCGACCTCCGGGAGCTCCAGCGGCGGCGCGGTGCGCCAGACCAGTTCGAGCCGGACCTCTCCGGACACCTGGGCCTTGAGCCCGGCCGGGGTGTCGCAGGCGATGACCCGGCCCTGGTCGATGACTGCGACCCGGTCGAGGACGGTCTCGGCCTCGATGACGTTGTGGGTGACCAGCAGCACGGTGGCCCCGGTCTCGGCGCGGCGCCGGTCGACGGCGGCCCAGACGGCCCGCCGGGCCACCGGGTCCATGCCGGTCGTGGGCTCGTCGAGCACCAGGACGGGGCGCTCCCCCACCAGTGCGGCGGCGAAGCACGCGAGGCGCCGCTGTCCGCCGGACAGCTTCTTCAGGGGGCGTCCGGCGATCCCGGTCAGTCCGAGCTCCTCCAGTACCGAGTCCCGTACGGTCCGCGCCTCGCGCAGGCCGAGCCCGCGCAGCCGGCCGGTCGTCTCGGCGGCCAGCGAGACCGTGAGCTCGTCGAGGGCGGTGGATTCCTGGCCGAGGTAGGAGAGCAGCCGGGCCGACCGGTCGGGGTGGCGCACGAGGTCGTGGCCGAGCAGGTTCACCGAGCCGGAGTCGGGCCGCAGCAGGCCGGTGAGCTGGCGGACCAGGGTCGATTTGCCGGCGCCGTTGGGGCCGAGCAGGCCGAAGATCTCGCCGCGCCGCACGTCCAGGGAGATCCCGTCGGTGGCACGGGTCTCGGGCAGGGCCGGGGCCCCGCGCCGTCCTCGTACCGCGGGATACGTCTTGACCAGGTCGCGTACCGCGCAGACCACGTCGGGGGCCGGTCCCGCGGCCCCTGCCGTGTCCGTATCCGCCTGTGCTGTCCCCGTACTCACGAGGGAGCAGCCTACGGGGTTGCGGCCCCTACTCGGCTGCCGGGGCCTCGGGGGCCGCCGCGACGGCCTCCGCGGCGGGGGCCACGGGGGCACCGGGGGTGGCGGCCGGGCCGGCCGCCGATCCGGCGCCGGCCACGTGCTCCGCTGCCGCCCGTACGTCGATCTCGCGCCAGAAGCCGGCCCGGATGGCGTAGCGGTCGTGCTCGTCGATCTGGTCGTCCTTGTGCGCGAGGAGCCCGAAGCGGGCGGCGTAGCGCAGCAGCTCCCCGTCGATCCGGTGCGGGACCCGCGGGTACATGGTGGCGAGCTTCTGCAGGTGCACGGTCTCCGGGAGCCGTTCCATCCAGCGCCGGGCGAACACCTGGCCGACCTCGAAGGGGTCGCCGCCGACGGTGGTGATGTCCTCCTCGCGGTCCGCCCAGCGCTGTTCGGCGGAGGTGAGCTGGGCGAGCGTGGGCAGCGAGGCGGTCTCGGCGGACTCGCCGAGCGGTCCGGCGCGGTCGATCCACCCCTTGTCGGAGGACCACCGCAGGGCGCTGCCGGCCGGGGCCGCAGCGCCGAGGGCCTGGGCGGGCCCGGGGGCGGCCGCAGCGGTGCCGGGGGCGCGCAGGGCGCCCGCGAGGTCCTTCGGGGTGGGGACCGTCTTGCCGTTGGCGGTGGTGGCCGCGGTGGTGGCCGCGGCGCCGCCCTCCTCGGGCTCCATGGGGGCCGCGGGCCGGGGTCCGTTGCCGTTGCCGCGGGCGGCTTCGGCGAGGGCGGCCTCGGGCAGCGGCGCGGAGAGGATGGCGGCGATCTCGGGGCGCGGGGCCGGCGCCGGGGCGCAGAGTCCGGTGAGGTCGCGGGCGCGGACGGCGCGGGTGATCCAGGTGCGGTCCAGGACGCGGCGTTCGTCGGCTTCAGCGACGAGGTCCTCGGACTGGTTGTAGTCCCCGTCGGCGGCCTGGACGGCCCACAGGTGGACGGCGACTCCGTGTTCCTTGGCGGACATCAGGCCGGGCAGCAGGTCCCCGTCGCCGGTGACGAGCACGACGTCCGAGCAGGCCCGGTTGCGGGCGAGCTCGGTGAGCTCGGCGTGCATGGCCGCGTCGACGCCCTTCTGGGCCCAGCGGCCGTCGCTGCGGGTCAGGGCGCCGAGGCGGACGGTGACGCGGGGCATCACGCGCAGCCGGCGGTGCTCGGGCTGGGGCACCCGGTCGGGTGCGCCGTCGAACCAGTAGATCCGCAGGAGCGGCTGCTCGGTGTCGGCTTCGGCGCGCTCGCGCAGGCCCTGGATGAGGGCGGCGTGGTCGACGGTGATCCGGGAGCGGGACGGCTCTCCTGCGAGGAGGCTCGCGGCGGCGCCCAGCAGATAGCCGGCGTCCACCAGGACGACGCAGCGGTCCACGCGTACCACCCTCTTCCCTGGGGGTCCTCTGTGTCTTTCGCGGTTTCCCCGAGTCTGCCCGACGGCGACGGCCTTGACGGCCGGAACTCGATCATCGGCGTGGCGTATCTCTCAGAGCCCCCGGCAGGCGCCCCGACTACGCGCGGTAATGATCCAAAATGCGCCGTTTACGGCCCTGTGTGAGTGTGAAGGCGGCCCTGGCCCCTAAACCCCCCACGGAGGCATCCCATGGCCAAGAACAAGAACCGCCAGCAGCCCGCCAAGTCCGAAGAGCGCTCGGCTTCGCAGGATCCGGTGAAGAGCTCGATGGACTCCTCGTCCTCGAGCTCGACCCCGGCTGCCCCGAGCCCACTGCAGATGGCCGGGAAGCGCAAGGAAAAGAAGTTCGGCCACAACTGACGCCTCCACCCCCGGCACCACCCGTTCCGTACGTGGGAAGGCCCGCCCCTGTCGACAGGGGCGGGCCTTCCCACGCATGAGGCAGCGGTGCCGGAACGGGTGGTGCCTAGCCGGCCAGGCAGGACGGGCCGAGCAGCACCTTGAGGTCGCCGAAGAGCGCCGGGTCGGGCTTGACCCGGTGCTTGTCGAGCCGGAGCACGGTGGTGGTGCGCGGCCCCTGGAGCTTGATCCGCACCTCGCTGTTGCCCTGGTGGTGGCGCAGGATCTCGCCGAGCCGGGTCACCATCGGCGGGGTGACCTTGACGGTCGGGATGGTGAGGACGACGGGGGCGTTGGTGCCGGCGTTGGACACGTCGGGGACCATCATCTCCATGGCGACCAGCCGGGGGACGTCCTCGCGCTTGTCCAGGCGGCCCTTGACGAAGACGACGGTGTCCTCGACCAGCTGGGTGGAGACGAGCTGGTAGGTCGCGGGGAAGAACATGCATTCGATGGAGCCGGCCAGGTCCTCGACGGTGGCGATGGCCCAGGCGTTGCCCTGCTTGGTCATCTTGCGCTGGAGGCCCGAGATGATGCCGCCGATGGTGACGACCGCGCCGTCGCCGTGCTCCCCGCCGGTGAGCTGGGAGATGCCGGCGTCGGTCTTGTCGGAGAGCACGTGCTCCAGACCGAAGAGCGGGTGGTCGGAGACGTAGAGGCCGAGCATCTCGCGCTCCTGGGCGAGCAGGTAGGACTTCTCCCATTCGACGTCGGAGAACTCCACGTCGAGCCCGAATCCCGGCTCGTCGCTCGCGCTCTCGTCGCCCATTCCGCCGAAGAGGTCGAACTGCCCCTCGGCCTCCTTGCGCTTGACGGCGACCACGTTGTCGATCATCGGTTCGTGGTGGGCGACCAGGCCCTTGCGGGTGTGGCCCATCTCGTCGAAGGCGCCGGCCTTGATCAGGGACTCGACGGTGCGCTTGTTGCAGACGACGGCTTCGACCTTGTCCAGGAAGTCGGGGAAGGTGGAGTACTTCCCCTTGGCCTTCCTGGTCTTGATGATCGACTCGACGACGTTCTGGCCGACGTTGCGCACGGCGGTGAGGCCGAAGAGGATCACGTCGTCGCCCTGGGCGGCGAAGTTGGGCTCCGACTCGTTCACGTTCGGCGGGAGCACCTTGATGCCCATCCGGCGGCACTCGTTCAGGTAGATCGCGGACTTGTCCTTGTCGTCCTTGACCGAGGTGAGCAGGCCCGCCATGTACTCGGCCGGGAAATTGGCCTTGAGGTAGGCGGTCCAGTAGGAGACCAGGCCGTACGCGGCCGAGTGGGCCTTGTTGAAGGCGTAGCCGGCGAAGGGGACCAGGACGTCCCACAGCGCCTTGATCGCCTGGTCGCTGAAGCCCTTCTCCTTGGCACCCGCCTCGAAGATGACGAAGTTCTTCGCCAGTTCCTCGGGCTTCTTCTTGCCCATCACGCGGCGCAGGATGTCGGCCTCGCCGAGCGAGTACCCGGCGATGATCTGGGCGGCCTTCTGCACCTGCTCCTGGTACACGATGAGGCCGTAGGTGACACCGAGGATCTCCCTCAGGGGCTCCTCGAGCTCCGGGTGGATCGGGGTGATCTCCTGCTGCTTGTTCTTGCGCAGGGCGTAGTTCGTGTGCGAGTTCATGCCCATCGGGCCCGGCCGGTACAGGGCCGAGACGGCGGAGATGTCCTCGAAGTTGTCGGGCTTCATCAGGCGCAGCAGGGAGCGCATGGGCCCGCCGTCGAACTGGAAGACGCCGAGGGTGTCGCCGCGGCCGAGCAGTTCGAAGGTCTTGGGGTCGTCGAGCGGCAGGCCCAGGAGATCGAGGTCGATCCCCTTGTTGGCCTTCACCATCTTGACGGCGTCGTCCATGATCGTGAGGTTGCGCAGGCCCAGGAAGTCCATCTTGATCAGGCCGAGCGACTCGCACTGGGGGTAGTCCCACTGCGTGATGGTCACGCCGTCCGTGTGCCGCACCCAGACCGGGGCGTGGTCGACGATCGGCTCGCTGGACATGATCACGCCGGCGGCGTGCACGCCCATCTGGCGGACCAGGCCCTCCACACCGCGGGCGGTGTCGATGACCTTCTTCACGTCCGGCTCGTTCTCGTACATCGCCCGGATCTCGCCGGCCTCGCCGTAGCGCGGGTGCGAGGGGTCGGTGATGCCGTTGAGGTCGATGCCCTTGCCGAGGACGTCGGCGGGCATGGCCTTGGTGAGCCGGTCGCCCATGGCGTACGGGTAGCCGAGGACGCGGGCCGAGTCCTTGATGGCGTTCTTCGCCTTGATCTTTCCGTACGTGCCGATCATGGCGACCTTGTCGTCGCCGTACTTGTCGGTCACGTACCGGATCACTTCGACGCGCCTGCGCTCGTCGAAGTCGATGTCGACATCGGGCATGGAGACGCGCTCGGGGTTGAGGAAGCGCTCGAAGATCAGGCCGTGGGTGATCGGGTCGAGGTCGGTGATGCCCATGGCGTAGGCGACGATCGAGCCGGCGGCGGAGCCACGGCCGGGGCCCACCGCGATGCCCTGGTTCTTCGCCCACATGATGAAGTCGGCGACGACGAGGAAGTAGCCGGGGAACCCCATCTGGATGATGACGTCCAGCTCGTAATCGGCCTGCTTCTGCCGGTCGTCGGGGACCCCTCCCGGGTAGCGGCGGGCCATGCCGCGCCGCACTTCCTCCTTGAACCAGGTGATCTCGGTGTAGCCCTCTTCGGGGATCTCGAACTTCGGCATGAGGTTCTTGGCCTCGAACATGCCGGTGGTGTCGATCTGCTCGGCCACCAGGAGGGTGTTGCGGCACCCCTCCTGCCAGGCGTCCGAGGAGTCGACGGCGTACATCTCCTCCGTGGACTTCAGGTAGTAGCCGGTGCCGTCGAAGCGGAAGCGGTCGGGGTCCGAGAGGTTCTTGCCGGTCTGGATGCACAGCAGGGCGTCGTGCACGGCGGACTCGTGCGCGTACGTGTAGTGCGAGTCGTTCGTCACGAGCGGCGGGATGCCGAGCTTCTTGCCGACTTCCAGCAGCCCGTCGCGGACCCGGCGCTCGATCTCGATGCCGTGGTCCATCAGCTCCAGGAAGTACCGGTCCTTGCCGAAGATGTCCTGGTATTCGGAGGCGGCCTTCAGGGCCTCGTCGAACTGGCCGAGGCGCAGCCTGGTCTGCAGCTCACCGGAGGGGCAGCCGGTGGAGGCGATCAGGCCTTCGGACCACTGGGAGATGGTCTCCTTGTCCATGCGCGGCCACTTGGTCAGCCAGCCCTCGGCGTACGCGTCGGAGGACAGCCGGAAGAGGTTGTGCAGCCCGGTGGAGTTCGCCGCCCAGATCGTCTTGTGGGTGTAACCGCCCGAACCGGACACGTCGTCGCGCTTCTGGTGCGGCTGGCCCCACTGGATGCGCCGCTTGTTGCGCCGGGACTCCGGGGCGACGTAGGCCTCGATGCCGATGATCGGCGTGACCCCGGCCTTCTTCGCCGTGTGGAAGAAGTCATACGCCCCGTGCAGATTGCCGTGGTCGGACATGGCGATGTGCGTCATGCCCATCTCGTTGCACGCGTTGAACATGTCCTTCAGCCGCGCGGCACCGTCCAGCAGGGAGTACTGGGTGTGGACGTGCAGGTGCGTGAACGGCGTCTTGGTCACGGTGGGGGCCTCCGGGCGGGGAGAGAGGGGCGGCAGCTATGAATCCTACGTGGCCCCAGTGACAGAACACGGGCACCGACGGGTACCTTCATCCGTTGCAGACCCAAGGACGCGTGTCCGAAAAGCGCTCCACCCCGTACCACCAGGAGGCACCCGCCATGGCGGTTCCCGAGACGACCGACGAGCAGCGCGCCGAGCAGATACTCGACGTGTTCGACATCGCCTTCGGCGAGCTGATCACCGCCGACCCCGCGGCCTTCCGGGTCAAGTTCCGCAAGATGGCGGCCTCGGCCTTCGCCTTCTACCGGGGCACCGCCTGCCTCTTCTACGCCGACCTGGAGCGCGAGCGGCACGGCGGCCCGTACCTGGACGAGCGCACCGGCCGGGTGTGGATCCACGGCGATCTGCACGCCGAGAACTTCGGCACCTACATGAACGCGCAGGGCCGGCTGGTCTTCAACGTCAACGACTTCGACGAGGCCTATGTCGGCCCCTTCACCTGGGACCTGAAGCGGTTCTGCGCCTCCGTCGCCCTGCTCGGCTACACCAAGGCGCTCAGCGACGACCAGATCAGCGAGCTGGTCCGGATCTACGCGGCGGCCTACCGGGAGCGCATCCACGCGCTGGCGACCGGGGCGAAGAACGAGGAGGTCCCGGCCTTCACAATGGACACCGCCGACGGCCCGCTGCTGGAGGCCCTGCGCGCGGCCCGCCGCCGCACCCGTTTCTCGCTCCTCGACTCGATGACCGAGATCCGCGACTTCGAGCGCCGCTTCTCCCCCGGCCCGGGGACCATCGAGCTGGACGCGGCCACCCGGTACAAGGTGCTCGCCGCCTTCGACGGGTACCTGGAGACCCTTCCCGACGAGTCCCTGGTCCGCCCGGACTCCTACCGGGTCAAGGACGTGGTGGGCCGCCGGGGCATCGGGATCGGCTCGGCGGGCCTGCCCTCGTACAACATCCTGCTGGAGGGGCACAGCGACGCCCTGGAGAACGACGTCGTGATCTACCTCAAGCAGGCTCAGACCCCGGCCGTGTCCCGGCACGTCACCGACCGGTCGGTGCGCGAGTACTTCCGGCACGAGGGGCACCGCACCGTGATCTCGCAGCGGGCCCTGCAGGCGCACGCCGACCCGTGGCTCGGCTGGACGGAGCTGGACGGGGCCGGTCAGCTGGTCGCGGAGGTCTCCCCGTACGCCGTGGACCTGGACTGGTCGGACCTGGACGACCCGGAGGAGATCGCGGCCGTCGTCGCCGACCTGGGCCGGGCGACCGCGACCATGCACGGCGCGGCGGACGAGCAGGAGAGCGGTCAGACGCTGGTCCCGTTCTCCACCGAGCGGGCCATCGACGCGGCCATCGCCGCCGACGAGGAGGGCTTCGCGGACCTGCTGGTGGACTTCGCGCACGCCTACGGCGCCCGTGCCCGCGCCGACCACCAGATCTTCGTGGACCTCTTCCGCAACGGCCGGATCCTGGCTTAGCACGGGACCTCGGGCCCGTCCCCACAGGGACGCATGGCACACTCGCGACGATGGACATATCAGGGGTGGGTCTCCGAGGGCTGCGGGCCGCGCTGTTCAGCGCGGTCGTCGTGCTGCTCTCGACCGGCTCGCACGTCCTGATGTCCCGGGTGCCGCTGCCTCCCGCCCTGGTGGGAGGGGCCTTCGCCGCGGTCTTCGCGATCGCCTTCGCCCTGGCCGGCCGCGAGCGCGGCCTCGGTCACATCGCCGGGCTGCTCGTCCCCCTGGAGCTGGCCGCCGACACCGTCCTGACCTCCGGCCAGCACCTCTGCTACGGCCCCGCGGGCGGCCCCGTCGCGGGTCCGCTGCGCGCCCTGGGGCTGGCCGACTTCTGTGGGGGCAGCCCGGTGGGCGGGGCGCTGGCCGAGGTGGGCGGGCCCGCCGACCCGGCCGCGCTGCTGGCCGCACCCGGACCGTGGGCGCCCTGGCTGCTGCTGGGGGCGCACGTATCGGTCGGACTGCTCGCCTCGCTGTGGCTGCACCGCGGGGAGCGGGCGCTCGGCCGGCTGCTGCGCGCCGCGTCCGCCTGCGCCTTCCGGCCGCTGCGGATGGCCTCGGCCCGCGCGGCGCGGGCCCTCGCTCCGGTGGGGCGCTCGTCGCGGGCTGCGCTGCGGAGCACGGTGGCCCGTACCCGTTTCCCCGTGCACTCCGTGGGACGGCGGGGACCTCCTCGCGTACCCGGCGCGTTCGCTCGCGCCTGACGTACGAGGACAGTCCCCCCTTCCAGCCGGCTCCACCGCGGAGTCACACCCCCATGGAGAGAACGATGAGCGCACGCAACAGCCAGGCGAACAAGGCGGCGGCCCGCGAGAAGCTGCGCATCGAGCGCGAGCAGCAGGCCAAGAAGGCCAAGATCCGCCGGCAGGTGTTCGTGGCGGGCGGCGTCGTGGCCGCCCTCGCGCTGGCCGGCGGCGTCGGTTACGCCGTCGTCCAGTCCGGCAAGCCGAGCGCCTGGGAGAAGGCCGCCGACGCTCCCGTGGTCGCGCCGAAGAACACCTCGGGCGAGAACGGCACGACGGTGGTCATCGGCAAGGCCGACGCCAAGAAGACCCTGGAGCTGTACGAGGACGCGCGCTGCCCGGTCTGCGCGAGCTTCGAGCAGGCGGTCGGCCCGCAGCTCAAGAAGGACCTCGACGCCGGCAAGTACAAGATCCAGTACATCGGCGCCACCTTCCTGGACAACGGCTTCCCCGGCAGCGGCTCGAAGAACGCCCTGAGCGCGCTCGGCGCCGCCCTCAACGTCAGCCCCGAGGCGTTCCTGGAGTACAAGACGGCCCTCTACTCCGCGGCGAACCACCCGGAGGAGAAGGACGACAAGTTCGCCAAGGACGACTACCTGCTGTCGATCGCGGACCAGGTCCCGGCGCTCAAGGGCAACGCGGAGTTCAAGAAGGCGCTCGACGACGGCACCTACGACCGGTGGGCGCTGGAGATGTCCAAGACCTTCGACAAGAGCGGTGTGAAGGGCACGCCGAGCCTGAAGATGGACGGCAAGAAGATCGACCCGCTGCCGCAGTCGCCCGAGGCGTTCACGACGGCGATCGACAAGGCCATCGCCGGCTGATCCCCTCCCCCTCGCAGCACCCCAACGGACGGGCGAACTCCCAGAGTTCGCCCGTCCGTTGCTTTCAAGGGTCTGGCACAGATCGAATACCCGTCGGTAATATGATCATCCGTGACCAGTCAACTCTCCCCCTCCGCCCCGGAATCGACGCTTCCGTCGACCCCCCGCCGCCGTACGGTCGTCCTGGCCGCGGCGGCCACGGCGGCACTCGTCCCGATCGCCGCGCTGGGCGCCGAAGCCGCCCACGCCGCCACCACGGGCACCACCGACGCCCCCTCTTTCCTGCACGGCGTCGCCTCGGGCGACCCGCTCCCCGACGGGGTCCTGCTGTGGACCCGCGTCACCCCGACCGCGGGGGCCGTACCGGGCTCCGGCGCGGGCCCGGCCGTCGCGGTGGGCTGGGAGGTCGCCGAGGACAAGGCCTTCTCCCGGGTCGTCGCGAGCGGCACCGTCACCGCGAGCGCGGCCTCGGACCACACCGTCAAGGCCGACGTACGGGGCCTGCGGCCGCAGACGGCCTACTGGTACCGGTTCACCGCCGGCAGCGCCGTCTCCCCGGCCGGGCGCACCCGTACCGCCCCCGCCGCCGCGACCGCGCCCGCCGGGGTCCGCTTCGGCGTGGTCTCCTGCGCCAACTGGGAGTCCGGCTACTTCTCCGCGTACCGCCACCTGGCCGCGCGGGCCGATCTGGACGCCGTACTGCACCTGGGCGACTACATCTACGAGTACCAGAGCGGCGGCTACCCCGAGGCGAAGTACGTCGTACGTCAGCACGAGCCGCTGCACGAGATCCTCACCCTGGCCGACTACCGCACCCGGCACGGGAAGTACAAGACCGACCCCGACCTGCAGGCCCTGCACCAGGCCCACCCGGTCATAGCGATCTGGGACGACCACGAGATCGCCAACGACACCTGGTCCGGCGGAGCCGAGAACCACGATCCCGCCGCCGAGGGCTCCTTCGCGGCCCGCGCGGCGGCCGCCCGGCAGGCGTACTTCGAGTGGATGCCGGTCCGCACCTCCACCGAGGGCACCGTCTACCGCCGGCTGCGCTTCGGCACCCTCGCCGACCTGCACCTGCTGGACCTGCGCACCTTCCGCTCGCAGCAGGCGAGCATCGGCAGCGGTGCGGTGGACGACCCGGAGCGCACCCTCACCGGGCGGGCCCAGCTGGACTGGCTGAAGGCCGGGCTGGCCGGCTCTCAGGCCACCTGGAAGCTGGTGGGCACCTCGGTGATGATCTCGCCGGTGGCCTTCGGCTCGCTGCCGGCGCACCTGCTGGGGCCCCTCGCCGAGCTGCTCGGCCTGCCCGCGGGCGGTCTCGCGGTCAACGTGGACCAGTGGGACGGGTACACGGACGACCGCCGGGAGCTGCTGGGGCACCTGACGGACCGTTCCGTCCGCAACACCGTCTTCCTGACCGGTGACATCCACATGGCCTGGGCGAACGACGTGCCGGTGACGGCGGCCACCTACCCGTGGTCGCGGTCGGCGGGCGTGGAGTTCGTAGTGACGTCGGTGACCTCCGACAACATCGACGACCTGCTGCACGTGCCCGCCGACACGGCCTCACTGGTGGCGGAAACGGCCATCAAGGCCGCCAACCGGCACGTGAAATGGCTGGACATGGACGTCCACGGCTACGGCGTGCTGGACGTGACGGCCGAGCGTTCCCAGATGGACTACTACGTGGTCTCGGACAAGCGGCGCCAGGACGCCACGGCCGCCTGGACCCGCTCGTACCGCACGCTGAACGGGACCCAGAAGGTCGAGCGGGCGGACCGGCCGGTGCGCTGACACTCCGCCAGATTTCCCGTCCGAGGGGGCGCTTGGCGTAGACCAAGCGCCCCTTCGTCATCAGAAGCAACAAATCTTTTACGTAGAACACTTGACCTGTTTATGACATGCGCACGTAAGATTCCCGCCAGCTGAGGAGATCCCTCCCGCTCAACCCCCCACTCGCGAGGAGCACACGTGCGCGCTCTTGCCCGCATATCCCCCCTTCTTCGCCGCCGCCTGATGGGCGCCGCCGTACTCACCGGCACCCTGGCCTTCACCCCGCTCGCCGCCCCCACCACGGTCGCCGCCGCCAAGACCGGCGCCGAGGTGTGCGCCGAGGACGCGGGCACCGCGGCCAACGCCCGCGTGGCGCGCCCGAAGGACCAGCACGCGGCCGAGCCGAACGAGATCACCGAGGCCCAGTCCAAGGCCATGGACGCCGACCTCAAGGCGAAGCTGGACAAGATCTCGAAGGAGCCGCGCAGCCTGCGCGTCGCCGAGGCAGTCACGAGCATCCCCGTGTACTTCCACGTCATCCACTCCGGCACCACCGGAAAGCTGACGGCCACCGACATCAGCAACCAGCTGGCGGTCCTCAACTCGGCCTACGCCGGCCAGGGCACCGGAAACGTGGACAGCAGCTACCAGTTCACCCTGGCGAGCACCGACTACACGGACAACGCCAGCTGGTACAACCTGGCTTCCGGCTCCACCGCCGAGAAGACCATGAAGAGCACCCTGCGCAAGGGCGGCGCGAACGCCCTCAACTTCTACACCGCCAACCTCTCCGGCGGGCTGCTGGGCTGGGCCACCTTCCCCAGCTCCTACGCCTCCCAGCCGTCGATGGACGGCGTGGTCGTCCTGGACACCTCGCTGCCGGGCGGCTCCGCCGCCAACTACAACGAGGGCGACACCGCGACCCACGAGGTCGGCCACTGGATGGGTCTGTACCACACCTTCCAGGGCGGCTGTAACGGCGCCGGCGACTCCGTCTCGGACACCCCGGCCGAGAAGAGCGCGGCCTTCGAGTGCCCGACCGGCCGTGACACCTGCGCCAGCAAGGCGGGCGTCGACCCGATCCACAACTTCATGGACTACACGTACGACAACTGCATGTACCAGTTCACCGCGGGCCAGGTGACCCGCATGAAGAGCATGTGGACGGCCTACCGCGCCTGACGCTCCGGCACTGTGACGATGTGACGCACTCATGACGATGGGGCCCCGCACGCGGGGCCCCATCCTCGTGTTCCGCGCCTCTGCGGCCGGACCGCTGCGTCCTACAGCCCGTCGAGGAAGGCGAGGGCGACCGCCCAGGCCTGCTCCGCGGCCTCGGCGTCGTAGTCGTCCAGTCCCGGGTCGGTGAACAGGTGCCCGGCTCCCGGATAGCCGTGGACCTCCACGTCCGCCCCGGCCTTGCGCATCCGCAGGTACCAGGCCGTGAGCCAGTCGTGCGGCTCGAAGGGGTCCGGGTCGGCGATGTGCAGCTGCACCGGCAGCTCGTCGACGTAGGCGTTCTCCTCCAGGTCGGCCGTCCCGTGCAGGAGCAGCAGCCCGCGCGCCTTCTCGTCGGCGAGCGCCAGGTGCTGGGCGATCGAGCCTCCGAAGGAGAAGCCGGCATAGACCAGGCCCTGGTCGGAGTAGGGGGCCGAGGCCAGTACCGCCCGCTTGAGCAGTTCGTCGCGGCCGATCTCCTCCTGGTGGGCCATGCCCTCCTCGACGGTCTCGAAGGTGCGTCCCTCGAAGAGGTCCGGCACCTGGACCTGGTGCCCTGCCGCGCGCAGCCGGTCGGCCGCCTCCCGCACTGCGGGCCGCAGCCCGTAGGTCGAATGGAAAAGCATGATGTTCATGCCCCCATCGTGCCAGTTTCGAGCGATCCCCTCCGGTTACGTTGACCTGCATGGACACGGACTCCTTCCTGCGCCCGATCGCGGCCGTCGCCGGCACCCTGGCCATCACCCTGCTCGCGGGCTGGCTGCTGGACCTGCTGCTCCGCCGCGCCGACGCCCGGCACAGCGAGACCCCGCTGTGGGGGCTGCTGCGCCGCTGCCGCCCGCCGTTCCTGGTGGTCCTGGCCGCCTCCCTGCTCCAGGCCGTGCGGCGGCGCGCGGACGGCCCCGGGCACGCGCTGACCCTGGTCCTGATCGCCGCGGCCGCGTGGCTGCTGATCCGCATCACGACGGCGATCGTGGACTCCACGTACGCGCGCTACGCGGCCGACGCCTCCGACCAGGCCAGGGTCCGCCGGGTCCGCACGCAAGTCACGCTGATCCAGCGGGTCGTCACGGCGGTGGTGATCGTGGTGGCCCTCGGTGCGATGCTCCTGACGTTCCCCGAGATGCGGACCGTGGGCGCCTCGATGCTGGCCTCGGCGGGCGTACTCGGCATCGTGGCGGGCATCGCGGCGCAGGCCGCCCTCGGCAACCTCTTCGCCGGACTGCAGATCGCCTTCGGCGACACCGTCCGGATCGGCGACACGGTGGTGGTGGACAAGGAGTGGGGCACGGTGGAGGAGATCACCCTCACCTTCCTCACGGTCCGCACCTGGGACGAGCGCCGGATCACGATGCCGGTCTCGTACTTCACGAGCAAGCCGTACGAGAACTGGTCGCGCGGTGGCGCGCAGATGACGGGCACCGTGTTCTGGCACCTGGACCACAGCGCCCCGGTGGAGCTGATGCGCGAGCAGCTCCAGCGGATCCTGCAGGACGTCCCGGAATGGGACGGCCGCACCGGCTCCCTGGCCGTCACCGACACCACCCCGCACACCATCCAGATCCGCGCGGTGGTCACGGCGAAGGACGGCGACGCCGTCTGGACCGTCCGCTGCGCGGTGCGCGAACGCATGATCACCTGGCTGACGACCAACCACCCGTACGCTTTGCCTCACATCATCACGACGGAGGCGGTGCCCCCGCCCGGACCCTGACGTACACGCGGGCCGGGTAAGGGTGTTGACTCCCGCCGCACCACGTCCCCGGCCACAGGGAACGGGCCCCGCTTGACCCTTCGGCGGACGGAACCTAGGTTCGGGGAGCTGGCTTGAATGCGCTGGTCAGACGAGGGGAGACACGCATGGGACCGGAGAGCGGTTCCCACCGGGGAGGGTCCGGCGCGCTGGCCGTGCTGGAGCTCCTCGCACAGGAAGCCCCGCCCGGCCTCTTCGAGAACCTGCTGCACGAAGCCCGAAGAGCCGGGGCCGGAGCGGCGGAGGTTGCCGAGCTGACGCGGGCCCTGGAGCTGGCCCGGACCGTCCGCGCAAACGCCGTGCTCGGCCGGCAGCGACAGACGTCCCTGGCCGCGCTGCTGGACACCGCGCACGACCTGACCTCGCCGTACGACCTGGACGGCCTGCTCCGGGTGATCAACCGCAGGGCCCGGCGGCTGCTCTGCCTCGACATGGCCTGGGTGTCCCTCAACCGCCCCGACGGCACGGGTTACGTACGCACCTCCGAAGGCGAGACCACCACACAGAACGTCGGGCTCGAACTGGGCTCGGGCCTGGGCAGCGCCGCCCAGACCCACCGGGCTCCCCTGTGGAGCGCCGACTACCTCAACGACGACACCGTCCCGCACGGCCCCGGCATCGACACCGTGGCCCGGGCCGAGGGACTGCACGCGATCATCGCGGTGCCGCTGCGCAACGGGGACTCCACGCTGGGCGCCCTGTACGGCGCCAGCCGGGACGTACGCCGCTTCACCCCGGACGAGATAGGGCTGCTGCTCTCGCTCGCCGACCTGGCGGCCGTCGCCATCGAGAAGGCACGCCTGCTGGAGCAGACCCAGGAGGAGGTCGCCGAGCTGGAGCGGTTCGGCTCCCAGACCAACTCCACCCTGACCCGGGTCCGTTACCTGTGGGAGTGCCACGCCCGGCTGGCCGGTCTGGTGCTGGACGGGGCGAGCCTGTCGGCGCTGGCGCGGGCGACCGCGGACGCGCTGGACGGGGTCGTGCAGGTCCGGGATCCCGGTGGGCGGCTGCTGGTCTCCACCGGTGAGCTGCCGACGGAGCTCGACGAGGAGGCCGTCGCGAGGGCGGCCCTGGCGGCCCAAGGGCTGCGGCCCGTGGAACTGCCCGGCGACGTGTGGCTGGCCCCGGTCCTGGCGGGCGCCGAGGAGCTCGGCGTCCTGGTGCTGCACGCCTCGGCGCCGCTGACGGTCGAGGACGTACGGCTCCTGCGGATGGCCGCCCAGACCGTGGCCTCGCTGATCCTGATCCAGCGTGGTACCGCCGCGGCCGAGGGCCCGGTCCACGAGGAGCTGCTCCAGGAGCTGCTGGACCGGCCGACCCGCTCCGACCGGCACCTGCTGGAGCGCGTCCGGCGCCTGGGCATCGAGCTGGACCGCCCCCACGTGGTGGTGGTGGCCCGGCCGGAGGGCGGGGAACTGGGCAGGGCAGTGGCCTGGGCGTCCTCGTACGCCCACCGGATGAACGGACTCAAGGGCGTGCGCCGCGGGTGCATCGTGCTCGTGGTCCCCGGCTCCGACGCCTCTTCCGCCGCCCGCCAGGTCTCGGCCGATCTGTCACCGCTGCTCGGGCACCCGGTGTCCACCGGGGCGGCCGGGCCCTCGCGCAGCGCCCGCGAAGTGGCCCAGGTGTACGCGGAGGCCGTGCGCTGCCTGGACGCCCTGACGGCACTCGACGGCGCCGGCGGAACGGCCTCGCTGAGCGAACTGGGCTTCCTGGGACTGCTGTTGTCCACCGATCATGATGTCGACGCGTTCATCGGGTCGACGATCGGCCCGGTCCTGGACTACGACGAGACCCGCTTCACGGAGCTGACCCGCACCCTGGACTCGTACTTCGAGTCGGGGGGCAGCCCCACCCGTGCGGCCGAGGCGCTGCACGTCCACGCCAACACCGTCTCGCGCCGCATGGCGCGCATCACGGAACTGCTCGGCCCGCACTGGCAGAGGCCGGACCGGGCCCTGGAGATCCAGATGGCGCTGCGGCTGCGCAAGGCCCGCGACGTCCTGCACGAACGGCGCACCGAGTCCGGGGCCGCGCATCCCGGAGCCTAGTGCTGTGACCGGAAAGGTTCACCGAGCCTTTCCGGCCACAGCACTAGGTCCGCAGCTGCCGCGCCGCGGCGAGGCTGTGGGCGGCGTGGGCGATGGACGCCAGGGTGACGTGCCGGTGCCAGCCGTGCAGGGAACGTCCGGCGTAGTCGCGCAGTCCCAGTTCCTGGCCGCTGCGCTGGGAGGTGAGCGCCACCCGCGTGGCCTGCTTGGTCAGCCGCAGCAGGCGGGCCACCGGCATCCGTGTCAGGTCGGTGATCCACAGCTGGGTCGGCAGCCCGTGCGGGTCGGTCCACTCGCCGACCAGCACGAGCTGGCGGCGCCGGGCCGCCGACGGGTCGGGCATCATCACGCCGATGGCGACGGCGAGGGTGCTGCGGCGCACCGAGGCGCTGACCGGGTCGACCCACTCGACGGGCGCGCGCAGGCCCTTGAGGGACTGGAGGATGTCTTCGGCGTTCAGCGGGCCGGCGCCGTAGCCGGGCAGTGCCGGGTCGGTGACGAGCAGCCGGCTGATCGGGCTGATCCGGGCCAGGACGGGGATCTTGGCCTCGGCGAAGCGGTTCATGGTCGCACGGGTGCCGATGTTGCTGACGTCGAGGACGACCGGGCGGGCGGGCATCGCGGCGGCCTTGACGGTCTCGATGACACCGCTGGCCGCGCACTCCTCGTAGGACGTGTGGTGTGCGGGTTCGGGGCTGCTGCCGGTGCTGCGCCGCATCGAGTTGGCGGCGGCCCCGGCGTTGTTCTCGCCGTCCGGTACGAACAGCCGCCAGCCGGCCGGCGTGGCCACCTCGGGTGAGGTGAACCACGTGCCGAACGCCTGCTGGCCGCGGAACATCTGGCCCTGGTGCGGGTCGAAGTGGTGGCCCACTCCGACCGAGTGCTCGCCGCCCTTGGGGATCGCCATCGGCTGGGCGACCCACGCCGTCAGCGGGGTGGTGCTCTCCAGGTAACCCGACAGTGCGGTGCGCAGGGGCTGCCAGTCCCAGGTGGAGCTGAAGATGAAGTGGTGCAGGCTCTGTTCGGCGGCGTCCCCCTCGACGTGGGCGGCGATGCTGCGGATGGACTTGCGCCCCGAGGTGGCGAGCAGGCCCCGTACGTACCGCAGGGCCTTCTCCCGCTGGTCCTTGCGGCGGAGCGAGGCGAAGACCGTGTCGCACAGGTCCTCGGTCATTTCCCGGATCGGGTCGCGTCGGATCTGGACCGCGGTGGCCCGGACCTCCTTCGGACCCACGACGGACAGTTCCCTTCGGACGATGGTGTTCATGACGGTGGTCACCACGGGCCCCCCTTGGCTGCGTCGAGTGCAGTCATACGGTCGCCCCAAGACCCTCGCGCGGGGGAGGTGCGCAGGCCACCTGCCTGTGGCCGGGGGTGGTGACGGGACCCCACACCCCGTGCGGCACAAGGGGCGCAGGGGGCGGCCGGGTCAGGCGTACCGGAGGTTACGTCGCCAGTCCGCCGATGCCGCCGCCGGCGACGAGCACGTGCGTCATCCTCGTTCTCCTTCTGTCGTCGGGAACGGCCGGGCCGGTGGGGGCGGCGGCCGGGGCGGCCCCTCCCCCGGTCCGGGCGGCATCGCTCAGCTCTCCAGGGCCAGGCCGCGGCCGACGAGCCGGTCGAGCGAGAAGACGCCCTCGGCGGTGGCTTCGACGTCGAAGGAGGAACGCTCGGTGGGCGGGTAGCCGATGAGTTCCGCGGCCCGGTTGGGCAGCGCCGCGGCGAGCGCGGCCGACTCGGCGGACTCCCACAGGAGAACCGCGCCCCAGCGGTCGGTCTCCCGGTCGGATATCCAGAACTTCAGTCGCAGGCCGGCCAGTTGGCTGAACCGGTCGACCGCCTCGTCGCGCAGGAACCCGCGCAGCGAGTCGATGGTCTGCGCGGAGTCCTTCAGGTCCCACCAGACGACTACTGCTCGCACGAGCGCAACACTCCGATCAGCAGGTCACGAGTGATCCGTACGCCGTCCTCGGTGAGCACCGACTCGGCGTGGAACTGCATCGAGGCGAAGCCCTGCCCGCGCAGGGCGTGCACCTCACCGGTCTCGGTGTCGCGGCTGACCTCGACGATGCCCGCCTGCGGGTGCTCGAACTTGTCCTCGGCCAGCCGCGCCGCGAACGTGTTGTAGAAGCCGACCCGCTCCGGCGCGCCGAAGAGGTCGATCTGCCGCTGGAGACCCTGGTTGGGCACGGTCCTGCGGACCAGGTCGAGGCCGAGCAGGGTGGAGAGGACCTGGTGGCTGAGGCAGACCGCGAGGAACGGCCGCCGCTCGTCCAGCAGCCGGGATACCGCCGCCCGCAGGTGCGCGATCTTGGGGTGCGCGGTGTCACCCGGGTCGCCGGGACCCGGTCCCATGACGACCAGGTCGTGTGCGCCGGTGTCGTACGGTTCGTCGAAACGGCTGACCGTCACCTTCAGGCCCATGGAGGCCAGCTGGTGGCCGATCATCGAGGTGAAGGTGTCCTCGGCGTCGATGATGAGCACGCTGCGGCCGTCCAGCTCCGGCACCGGCCGGGACCGGTCGGCGGTCCCCCGCAGCCAGAATCCGGCGATGCCCTCGTTGCGCTCCTCCAGGGCCTCGAGGACGTCGGCGTGCCGGGCGAAGCGGCTCGCGCCGCCCCCTTCGAGCGCGGACAGCAGTCCGGCCGCCTTCACCCGGGTTTCGGCGACCTCGCTCAGCGGGTCGGAGTGCCGTACGAGCGTCGCGCCGACGCCGATGCGCACCCGGCCGTCGGCCGCGATGTCGGCGGTGCGGATGAGGATCGCGGAGTCCATCGTGCGGCCGCCGTCGGCGTCCCGGCCGATGAGGGCCATGACGCCGCTGTAGTAGCCGCGGCCCTCCGGCTCGTACCGGCTGATCACCTTGCAGGCGCTCTCCAGCGGGCTGCCCGTGACGGTGGGGGCGAACATCGTCTCGCGCAGGAGCTCCCGTACGTCGCGGGAGGTCTGCCCCTCGATGAAGTACTCGGTGTGGGCGAGGCGGGCCATCTCCTTGAGGTACGGGCCGACGACGCGGCCGCCTCCCTCGCAGATCCGGGCCATCATCTTGAGTTCTTCGTCCACGACCATGTACAGCTCGTCGGCCTCCTTGCGGTCGGCGAGGAACGCCAGCACGCCGGGCAGGTCGGGGCCCGCGGCCGGGTAGCGGTAGGTGCCGCTGATCGGGTTCATCACGGCGGTGCCGTCATGCAGGCTGACGTGCCGCTCGGGGCTGGCCCCGACGAAGGTGCGGTCCCCGGTGTGGACGAGGAAGGTCCAGTAGGCGCCCGACTCCCGCTCCAGCAGCCGCCGGAAGAAGGAGAGCGCGCTGGTCGGGGTGTAGTGGGTGATCTCCGCGACGAACGAGCGTTTGATGACGAAGTTCGCGCCCTCGCCATTGCCGATCTCGCGCTCGATGACCTCGCGGACGTTTCCGGCGTACGCGTCGTCGTCCACGTCGAAGTGGCCGCCGGTGAGGGTGACGGGCTCGTCGGGGAGCCTGCGCAGCGCATCGGCCAGCGGGAACACCGCCTGCTCGCCGACCGCCATGGTGATCAGCGGTTCGCCGTCGTCGGTACCGGCGAATCCCCGCTCGGTGATCTGCCGGTAGGGGACGACGGCCAGGGTGTCGTGCCGCGGGCCCGTGACGGAGCCCTCCGGCACGGGGACATCGGCGAGGGTGTCCACGTGCGACACCTCGCCGAGCAGCACCTCCAGGAGCTCCCGACCGGTCGTCTCGGGCCGGTGCAGCAGGGCGTACGCCGGCGCGTGGCCGGTCAGCACCCGGTTCAGCAGGTCGGGGGTCACGGGGCACCGCCTGTCGTGGTGAGCTCGGCGAGCACGGACTTGGTGGTCTTGACGGCCCCGGCGCGCTGGGCGACGCAGTCCAGGGCGAGCCGGTGCTGCGCCTCGGAGAAATCGGCCACGGCGTCCGCGACGAGGAAGGTCTGGATGTCGTTGGTGAAGGCCTCGACGGCCGTCGCCATCACGCCCACGTGGGCGTACACACCACAGACGACGAGCTGGTCGCGGCCCTCGGAGCGCATGCGCTCCAGCAGGTCCGACTTGAAGAAGGCGCTGTAGCACCACTTGGTGAACACCCAGTCGGAGGGGCCCGGTTCGATGGGGTCGACCACCCGGCGGTCCTCGGGGGACACCTTCATGCCGGCGCCCCAGAAGTCCTTGAGCAGCCCGCGCTCCTGCTCCGACATGCCACCGGGCTGCGCGCTGTACGCCACCGGGATGCCGAGGGCGGCGCACCGTGCCAGTTCCTCCTGTACTCGCCCGAGCTCCGCGTGTCCCGCCCAGTCCGGCTGCTGCGCGGCGGGTAAAGAGCGGAGGAATTCGTGGACACCGTTCACCTGGCACCTCCTGGGGTGAAGTGATGCCGCCTCCGATCTGCTTCGGGAAAGCGGCCGCGGCCGACTCTGTCCGAAAGCGTCGGAGAGGTTCAAAGGAGATCGCGGGACTATGTCAGATGGCGACGGACATCCGTTGGGACATGACTTACTGTCGCGTTCGCGGTTGTCCCGGTCTGTCACCCGTCGGACACTCTTCTGGGTCATTCCGGGACAGGACGGGGCGCCCAGAAAAGGCAGAGGACGGAGCGGCGCCTTGAGTTTCGAGGAACAGTGGTCGCGCAAGATCGTGCAGGCACCCCCGGGCGAGGGTACGAGCCGCTGGGCATTCGGAGACAAGTAGCGATCTAATCGGGCGAGCACAACACCGGAAAGCATTTCTGCATGATGGAAGCGCTGGACCACGCGGCAGTGTGCATTCGTTCAAGAACGTCAGCGATGAGCCCGCGAAACTTCTCATCATGTTCACGCCCGGGGGCAAAGACGGATTCTTTTTGGGCGCCGGTGTATCGGCGGACGACAATGCATCGATGCCGCCGGCCGACCAATACGCGCTGGTCGTGGAGCGTGCACTCAGGGTGGCCCCGGAGTACTGCGACGAATACCCTTCGTAAATTTCATGGTCATGGACCGGCACGGCATCGACGCGGCCGTACCGTCCGTCACCGCTCCGGGCGTGACGGCACCCCGGCTGCTTCGGCGCCTTCGCGATCCTGCCGCTGCCCGACGTGGCCGCGGCGCGGGAGGAACTGGCCTACGCCATCGACGAGCTGGGACTCGACGGTGTCGGACTGCTCACCAGCTACGAGGGCCGCTACCTCGGCGACCCCGATGACCTCATCGGTTCGCTCGGACGCCTGCACTACGACATCGCGATGTCCGCCACCGAATACGCCCTTCCGGCGCTCACCAAGTTCGCGGGCACCGGGAACATCCTGTTCGGCAGCGACTTCCCCTTCATGCCCGCCGCTCACACCACGGAGAACACCGAGGGCTTCCACGCCTTCCCGGGGTGATCCGACGAGGAGCGCGCGGCCATCGGCCGGACCAACGCGCTGGGCCTCCTGCCCCGCCTGTCCGAACGGATCGAAAAGGCCTCCTGACGCCTCAGGGCGCCGCGGGACCACGCACACTCCACGAAAGGTTCGCCAACAGCAATGACAGACGTATCGAACGGCCAGTGGAGTCGCAGGCGGCTGCTGGGCAACGCGGCGGCGGTCGTCGGCGCGAGCGCGGCGATCACCGCGGGCGGCGCCGTCACGGCGCGGGCCGCCGAGTCCGCGACGGGCCCCGCGGCCGGACCGGCCGCGGAGTTCCCCGCGGCGAAGGTCTCCGCGACCGACCCGCGCTACCAGGACCTCGTGCGCGGCATGAACCAGCGCTGGACCGGCCGTCCCGAGAGCGTGCGGGTGGTGGACTCCACCGCTCAGGTCCTCGCGGTCGTCCAGGAGGCCGCCAGGGCCAAGAAGAAGCTCACCGTGCGCAGTGGCGGCCACTGTTACGAGGACTTCGTCTTCAACGCGGACACGCAGATCGTCCTCGACATGTCCGAGATGACCTCCGTCTACTGGGACGCCACGTACAAGGCCTTCGCCGTGGAGGCGGGCGCCACCCTGCTGGACGTCTACGAGCGGCTGTTCAAGGTCTGGGGCGTGACCGTGCCCGGCGGCATGTGCTACTCCGTGGGCGCCGGCGGCCACGTCAGCGGCGGCGGCTGGGGCATGCTCGCCCGCGAGCACGGCCTGATCGTCGACCACCTGTACGCGGTCGAGGTCGTCACCGTGGACGCGGCGGGCACCGCCCGCACCGTCCTCGCGACCCGCGAGGCGACCGACCCCCACCGCGACCTGTGGTGGGCGCATACGGGAGGGGGCGGCGGCAACTACGGCGTCATCACCCGCTACTGGTTCCGGTCGCCGAACGCCACGGGCACGGCGCCCGAGCAGTCGCTCGTCAAGCCGCCGGCCGAGGTCTTCATCAGCGCCGTCTCCTGGAAGTGGGACCAGATCACCGAGGCGGCCTTCACCCGCCTCACCCGCAACTTCGGCGCCTGGCACGTCGCCAACGGGGCGCCCGGCGGGACGTACGGAAGCCTGATGAGCTTCCTGCTGCTGAACCACAAGTCCAATGGTGAGATAGGCCTGCTCACCCAGATGGACGCCACCGCGGCGAACGCGCGGCAACTCCTGGAGGACTTCCTCGCGGCGGTCACCGAAGGCGTCGACATCCCGCACGGTCCGGTCACCAAGGCCATGGGCGAGCACGGCCCGATGCCGGAGTACTTCACCCCGCAGCGCATGGGCTGGCTGCAGGCCACCCGTTACCTGGGCACCACCAACAGCACCCTGATGGACCCGACGCTGCGCGGCGACTACAAGTCGGCCTTCCACAAGAAGAACGTGACCGACGCGCAGATCGGCGCCTTCTGGAAGCACCTCAACCGCACCGACCTGGACAACCCCGGCGCGATGGTGCTGCTCAGCTCCTACGGCGGCAACGTGAACGCGGTCAGCCCCGGCGCCACGGCCACCGTGCACCGGGACTCGGTCTTCAAGCTGCTCTTCCAGAGCTACTGGCCGTCCGCGGCCGACGACGCGGTCAGCATCTCCTGGCTGCGCGATCTCTACGAGGAGACGTACGCCACGACCGGCGGCGTCCCCGTGCTGAACGACGTCACCGACGGCTGCTACATCAACTACTGCGACATCGACCTGGGCGACCCGGCCCACAACACGTCGGGCGTGCCCTGGTACACGCTGTACTACGGTTCCAACTACCCGCGCCTGCAGCAGATCAAGGCCAGGTACGACCCGGCGAACCGCTTCAGTCACGGGCAGTCCATCCGGCTCCCGTAGGACGAGCGGCCGGGCGGCGGGCCCGCCCGGCACCTCACGTGCCGGGCGGGCCCTTCGCGTTCTCCGGTTCACCGCTCGAGCCCGTGGCTCACCGCGGGAGCGGCGAGCCGAACCAGGCGCGCAGCGCCGCCGTCAGGGTCCGCGCGTCCTCCGGGACGCCGGCCGCGCTCCACGCCGTGTAGCCGTCGGGACGGACCAGGAGCGCGCCGGGCGTCCGGACGTCGGTCACCGCGGAGAGCGTGGTGACACGGTCGGCCCAGGGCCGGGCCGCGTCGAGCAGGTCATCGCGCCCGCCGAGGTCGAGCAGCAGCGGACGCCCGCCGTGCAGCAGCTCGGCCAGGCCCGTCTCGGCGTCGCCGGTCTTGAGCGGGAGATCGGGGGCGAGCAGCCCCGCCATGGGGTCGGCCGGGGCGCCGATGTCGTACCGCACCGCGGTGCCGCTGATCATTCCACTGAGGTACTCGTTGACCTGGGGCATGTGCATCAGCTCGGTGAAGAGCTCGCGCAGCGCGTCGGTGCGCGGATCGGGGTTCATCAGCGCGACCTGCGCGCGGACGTTGTAGAGCACCTTGGCCGCCACCGGGTGGCGCTCCGCGTGGTAGGTGTCGAGCAGCGCCTCGGGGGCCCAGCCCTGCACCTGTGCGGCGAGCTTCCACCCCAGGTTGACCGCGTCCTGGAGTCCCAGGTTCAAGCCCTGGCCGCCGGCCGGGAAGTGGACGTGCGCGGCGTCGCCGGCGAGCAGGACCCGTCCGGTGCGGTAGCGCTCGGCCTGGAGGGCCGCGTCGCTGAAGCGGGTCAGCCAGCGGGGGCTGGCCATGGGCACGGGGTACCCGGCGATGCGCTCGACCTCGTCCCGCATCTCGTCGTGGTCCGCGCCCTGGCGGCCGGCGGCGAGTACCCGTGCGGCAGCCTGCTCGAAGGCGTCTCCAAATCGACGCTCACCCACCATTGGCGGGTGCTGCGCGAGGGCGGCCTCATCTGGCAGCGCCCGTCCGGCAGGGAGCTGCTCCTGTCCCTGCGGCGCGAGGATCTCGACGCGCGCTTCCCCGGACTGCTCGACGCGGTCCTCGGTGCGATCTCGGTCGACACACTCCCCCGCGCGGGCAGCGCCCGCCCCACGGGCTGATCACCACCGCGCGTCCGGTCCGCGCCGTCGCGGGCCGGACGCGCGGAGACATCGCCGGCCCGGGGTCGGACGCGCCGAAACGGCCCGGAGCCGTACATATCCAACGGGCCCGTACGCGTCGAACAGGTCCGGAGCCGTACGTGTCGAACCGACCCGGAGCCGGATGCTCCGGATGCCCCGGTCAGGCCGCCCGGGGGGCCGTGGCGGCGGCGCTCAGCAGGGCGGTGCGGTCGGCGGCCCAGACCACCGTCGCGGGTCCGCCGTTCGGGCGCCGCTCCGCCGCGAGCGAGTGACCGCGCTGCGGTCCGACGCGCCGCCGGGAGCGGCGCAGGGCCGCGAAGCGTTGCGCGTCGAGGTGCCCGTGGCCGCTGTGCCGGACGAGCAGGGCCGAGAGCTCGGCGTCCAGCTCGCAGTGGAGGCCGAGCGCCAGCCCGGCTTCCACCCACTGGCCGAGCACGGCGTACCGGGTCTCCTCCAGGGCCGCGATGCGCTCGCCGAGCCAGGCGCCCGCGTCGATCCCGGCGAAGGCCGGGCCGGACCACAGGTCCAGGGCGCCGCGCAGCCGGCGGGCCGCCTTCTCGAAGTCCCCGCAGGAGATGGCCCGGTAACCGGCGCCCGCCTCGCGCTCGAAGTCGCGGAAGTCGCAGCGGCCCCCACCGGTGTCGAGAAGATACCCGCCGGGCACGGCCGACAGCACCGTGTCGGGAGTCCGTGCCGCACCCGGACCGGGCTGCAGGGCCCCCGCGAACTGCTCGCGCAGCATGCGGACCGCGGCGTGGGCGACGGCCCGGGTGTGCTCGGGCGGAGCGCAGCTGGTCAGCTCGTCGGCCAGTACTGACACGGGTACGACCTGATCGGCATGGGCCGCGAGGACGGCCAGTACGTGGCGGGCCTCCGGGGTGGGCGCCGCGATCGGGACCCCGTTTTCGGTGACACGCAGCCCTCCGAGTACGTCAATGTCCACGGTTCCCTCCCTGGAGGCAAGACACAGCGACACTGGACGTCAGGAAAAATAATACCCGGAAGGATTTTTTGCAAGCCACTTGTGACCGGGGTTCGGAGGGGCGCAGCGAGGCCCCTGAAGGCGCGGACGCGGACATGCGGACGCCCGGACGAGAGACCCGTTTTCCGGGCCCCGTCCGGGCATCAGCACCATCCGTCGCCGCCGTCTACGGCACGCCGCACGGCAGGCCGCCGTCAGCGGCGCGCTCAACCCGCGCGGCTTTCCTCCTGCACGCCGGCCACCGAGGTCCACGGCTCACCGTCGAGGGCTGCCACCGGCCGGCGCACGCCCGAGGCGCAGCCGTAATCACACGGGTGCGTCCCCTGGGGCCCGTACAGCGCCCTCGCCCCGCGGCCCGGGGCCGTGTCCAGCCGGATCGCCAGGGACGGCACCACCAGGTTCGGCATGACATGGGTGTAGAGGGCCGAAACCTGCTCGTCCATGTCCATTCCGAGCATGTGGGACATCATGTTGAGCCCCGCGTAGGACCCGACGATCAGCCGTGCCGGCACGATCGGGTCCACGGTCGTCAACAGCTCGCCACGGGCCTTGGCCTCCGTCATCAACGAGACGTGGAGCTCTATCCACGCCTCGTAGGGTGAGGCCCGGTCCAGGCTCAGGCCGGTCTGGTCCAGCGTGAGCCGCGCGCTCGCCCGCATCAGGACGTCGTGCCGCAGCCGGTGCGAGAAGATCATCCCGGTGTCCACGAACTCCTGCACCTTGAACGGCTGGGGCATCGCGCGCGGGGCCGAGGCCACCTGGGCGTCGATCACCGCCTGGGCGAGGTGCTCCTTCGAGTCGAAGTGGAAGTAGAGCGCGCCTTTGGTCACCTTGGCGATGTTGACGATGTCCGAGAGCTTGGCCGATTCATAGCCTCGCTCTTCGAACACCACGGCGGCGGCCTCCAGGATCGCCCGGCGGGTGCGTACCGCACGGTCCTGTTTGACCTGTGGTCGTTCTGTCCTCATGTGATGCGACCTCTCCCGCCCCCATCCGTCATGCCGCTGCGCCCACCTTCCGGGGCAAGCAGCGGATGAAGTCTTTGTCTCCCCCGCCATCCCTCGTACACCGGCGCTTTACATGCCCTCGGGTACGTTCTTGCTTAGGGCAGTTTCACACCATGGAGAACCCGCCGTCCACCGGCATGGTCACCCCGGTGACGAATGAGGACCTCGCACTGCAGAGCCAGGCGGCGGCCTCGGCGATCTCCGCGGGCTCCGCGGTACGGGGCTGAGGCGTCCCCGCGTGCAGCTGCGCCTCGATGCCGGGCACGGCCGCGAACCACTGCTCGACCACCTCGGTACGGGTGGTGCCGGGCGCCACCGAGTTTACCCGGATGCCCTGGGCCCCGTACTCGGCCGCGGCCGCCTTGGTCAGGCCGATGACCGCGTGTTTGGCCGCGACGTACGGGGCCGCCACCGGGGTGGCGAGCAGCCCGCCGACGCTGCTGTTGTTGACGATCGCCCCGCCGCCGGTCTCCAGCATCGCGGCGATCTCCGGGCGCAGGCAGTTCCACACCCCGCGCACGTTGACTTCCATGATCTCGTCGTACAGCTTGTCGTCCATCTCGTGCAGCGGGCTCCGCCCCACGCCCCAGCCCGCGTTGTTGAAGGCGCAGTCCAGGCGGCCGAACTCCTCGACCGCGCGGGCGACGGCAGCCTCCGCGTCACCGCGCCGGGTCACGTCCGTCACCACGTACGCCGCCTGCGCGCCCTGCGCCCGCAGCTCCTCGGAGAGCTCCTTGATCCGCTGCTCACGCCGGGCGGCGAGCACCACCCGCGCACCCTCCCGCGCGAACACCCGGGCGGCCGCGGCTCCGATGCCACTGCTCGCCCCGGTGATCAGCGCGACCTTGCCCTCCAGTAGACCGTGCCCCTGCATTGCCGTTCCCTTCGTTTCCACTCGTTCCGCGTCCTCGCACTCGGCGTACCGCTCCGCACCGTCCGGCACGGCCGCGGGTTCAGGCCGCGCCGCCGATGCCCGCACCGGCCTCCGCGTCCACGGCGCGCAGGAGTTCCTCGTCGATTTCGCCGAGCGAGCCGACCAGGTTCCGCACGCCGGCTTCGCGCATCTGGCGCCCTTGGAAGCCGTGTTCGAAGGTACTGGGGTGCCCGATGAACGGCACACCCAGGCCGAGGGCCACCGCGGCGACACGTGCCACGTCGTCCACGAACAGCGCCTGGGAGTGCTCGAGGCCGAACCAGTCGACGGTGATCTCGTGGACGCCCGGGCGGAACGTGTCCGTGCTGATGTAGCCGGGGCCGTCGAAGAGGTGTGCGAGGTGCCCCAGGTAGTGGTCGAAATGCTCCTTGTCGAGGCCGCCGTAACAGACGGTCTGCAGCCCGAGGCCCCGGAGCCGGAGCAGGAGTTCCTCGACCCCCTCCATCACGTGCAGCGGGTGCTCGGCCAGATAGGCGGCCCGCTCCTCGAAGTACGCCTCCAGCACGCGCTCCGGCGTCCAGTCGAGCCCTGCGGCCCGGGCCAGGGCCGGGGCCGCGAGCGCCCGGGGCTGGGAGAAGATCGAGCGCTCCACCTCGCCGTCGTAGGTTCCGCCCCTGCGGGTGATGAACCCGTGAATGACCGGGCTGAAGGTGTCGTTGAGCAGGACACCGTCGATGTTCAGGGCGGCGAGCCGCAGGTGCTGCAGGGGGCGCATGGCGCTCCGATCACGCGGGGGAGGGCCGGCGCAGACGTTTTCCGGACTCCGAATCAGCCCGCGACGCGGGCGTACTCGATAGCCCCCCGAAAAATACCTAGCAGTATCCGCGTTGCTCTGCACCGGGAAAGATACCGGACGTCGGCTGTTTCTCGCCAGGCCGGATGATCACGGTGACACGCCTCAACTCACCCCGCAAAGCGGCTCCTGAGCGGGCATTTGCCGCAACTCATGCGCCCTGAAACCAGCTTGGCATGTGCCTTACGTCACTCAGTGCGGACGTGAGGGCGCCCCTCGGTGAAGATCGAATCATTAACCAAACTCGGAAGTACGTACTCTGAACCCCGTAGAGGTTTGCTGTACTCGTCCACGATGAGGGACTTCATGATCACGACCCTGGAACCGACGGACTTCACCACGCCTACTCCGGCCGAGCACTGCGCGTGTCAGGCCCAGACGGACAACAGGCTGGCCGCCACGGTTCCAAGGGCACTCGTCCACCGGGCGGCAGTCGCCGAGGTCTTCCTGACCGGCATGTGCCGCATCACCGAGGACCGCTTCCACATCAAGGCCCAGTGGCCCCGCGGGCACAGCTTCTTCGCACCCGTGGCGGGCACCCACTACGACCCGATGCTGATCGCCGAGACCATCCGGCAGGTCGGTGCGTACCTGGCTCACGAGGCCTTCGACGTACCGATCGGGCACCAGTTCCTGCTCTGGTCGCTGGAGTACTCCACCGTCCCCGAGCAACTCGTCATGGGCCGGGCCCCTGCGGACCTCGACCTCACCGTCACCTGCCCCGAGATACGACGCCGGGGCAACCGGCTCACGGCGCTCACCTACGAGGTGGTGGTCCGTCAGGAGGACCGCGTCGTCGCCACCGGGCGCGTCGGGTACACCGTCACCTCCCCCGCCGTGTACCAGCGGCTGCGCGCCAAGCAGCTGGCCACGCAGCCGGACTCGGTGCCCGGGTCCGCCCCGGTCGCGCCCGCCGAGGTGGGCCGGCTCTCCCCCTTCGACGTCGTCCTCTCCGCGACCTCCGCCCCGAGGGTGTGGGAACTGCGCTACGACATCCGCCACCCCGTGCTCTTCGACCACGTCGGCGACCACGTGCCCGGCATGGTCCTCCTGGAGGCCGCCCGCCAGGCCGTGACCATCGACGCCGAAGCCGGCGTCATGCCGGTCTCCGTCATGAGCACCTACCAGCGCTACGCCGAGTTCGGCAGCCCGCTGTGGATCCGCGCGGAACCCGCCTCGGCGGAACTGGACGGCGGCGCGGCCCGGTCGGTCCGGGTCACGGGCCACCAGGACGGCGAGCAGGTCTTCGAGGTCGTCGTCGTCACCGAGCCGGCCGGGTCCGTTCCGCCGCAGTTCTGAGCCCGGATCCACGGCTCGCGTCGACCCGCCTCGTTCGCGGTGAACGCGGCGCCGGCAAGGCCGAGCGGCCGTACCGGGAACACCCGGTACGGCCGTCATGGTTGTACCGACCGAGGGACCGGCGCCGTACGGGCGGGGATCACGGAGACCACTAGGTCGTCCGCCCCACCGGGATCCGGTCCCCGGGATCGCGGCACGTCCGCCGCGCACTCGGACCGAGACGGATGTCCGCAGGAGGACTGTTCCATGGCCGACCGGCCCTTGACGCTCATGGCAGTGCACGCCCACCCCGATGACGAGGCCACCGGAACCGGCGGGGTCCTCGCCCGGTACGCGGCGGAAGGCATCCGTACGGTGCTCGTGACGTGTACCGACGGCCGTTGCGGTGACGGACCGGAAGGTGTCAAGCCGGGCGGTCCCGGGCACGATCCCGCGGCCGTCGCCTCCATGCGCCGCAAGGAACTCGAAGCGAGCTGCGACGTCCTGGAGGTCGGCCACCTGGAGACGCTGGACTACGCCGACTCCGGGATGATGGGCTGGCCGAGCAACGACGCCCCCGGATCCTTCTGGCAGACCCCCGTGGAGGAGGGCGCCGCCCGGCTCGCGGAACTCATGCGGCACTACCGGCCCGACGTGGTCGTCACCTATGACGAGAACGGCTTCTACGGCCACCCCGACCACATCCAGGCGCACCGGATCACGATGGCGGCGCTGGAGATGACCGCGCTGACACCGAAGGTGTACTGGACGACGATGCCCCGCTCGGGGATGCAGCGGTTCGGCGAGATCATGCGCGAGTTCGCCGGGGACATGCCGGAGCCGGATCCCGCCGAGGCCGCCGCGCTGGCCGAGATCGGCCTCCCCGACGATGAGATCACCACGTGGGTGGACACCCTCGCCTTCAGCGGTCAGAAGTTCGACGCGCTGGCCGCACACGCCAGTCAGGGCGAGAACATCTTCTTCCTCAAGATGGGCAAGGAGAGGTTCGGCGAGCTGATGGGCACGGAGACCTTCCTACGCGTCCAGGACTCCACCGGCGCGGCCGTACCGGAGAACGACCTCTTCGCCGGACTGCGCTGATCCTCCCGGCAACCCCGCGGGTCACAGCACCCGGTCCGTCCCTTCCGGATCTCGTCTGCCAGACAAGATCCGGAAGGACGGCCCCGGGCATGTCGTGCCGATCAGGCCGGGGCCGCGAACGTCAGCCGGAACAGCGCGCCCCCGCCCGGGGCGGCCTCGGCCACCACCTCCGCCTCGTGCGCCCGCGCGATCTGCCGGGCCATCGCCAGCCCGAGCCCCGACCCGGGCAGCGCCCGCGCCGCCCCCGCCCGGTAGAACCGGTCGAAGACGTACGGCAGATCCGCCTCCGAGATCCCCGGCCCGTGATCCCGTACGGTCACCTGCGCGGAGCCGTCCCCCCGAACGGCCAGCGCCACCTCCACCTCGGCCCCCGCCGGGCTGAACTTCGCCGCGTTGTCCAGCAGGTTCCCCAGCAGCCGGCTGAGCCGGGCCGGCACCCCCGCCACCACCACCTCCCCCTCCCCCCGGGACGGCGACGGCGCCAGTACCCGGAAGGCCACCCCCGGCCAGTGCGCCCGCGCGGCCCCCACGCAGTACTCCACCAGCGGAGCCAGCCGCACCTGTTCCACCAGCAGCTGCGGTTCCTCCTCGCGGGCCAGCTCGATCAGGTCGTTGACCAGCCCGGTCACCTCCCGCAGCTGCCGCCCGAGCGCCAGCGAGGCCCGCTCCCGCTGCTCCGCCGTCAGCCGGTCCCCCCGCGCCAGCAGCTCCGCGTTCGTCCGCAGCGCGGTCAGCGGGGTCCGCAGCTCGTGCGAGGCGTCCGCGACGAGCCGGCGCTGCGCGGTGACGGACTGTTCCAGCTCCCCCAGCATGGTGTTGAAGCTCCCGGCCAGCCGCGTGACCTCGTCCTCACGGCCGCGCCCCGGAGGCGGCAGCTCGATCCGGTGCCTCGGGTCGCGGGTGGCGGCGATCCGCTCGGCGGTGGCGGTGAGCCGGGTGACCGGTGCCAGACCCGTCCGCGCGACCCAGTAGCCGAGCAGCGCGGCCAGGAGCACCCCCGCCGCAGCCGTCAGCGCCAGCCACCACGCGGCCTGCTCGATGCCGTCCTCCACGGTGTCCGCCCGCAGCGCCACCTGGAGCGCCCGCCCCTTGGCGTAGTCGGTGGTGAGCATCCGCGCCGGATGCCCTGCGTGCACGATGGCGGTGTAGTACGGGGCCCGCGTGCCCGCCGCGACGGCCCGCGCGGCCGGGGTGACCGGCAGCAGGTACGGCGCCCGGGGGTCGCGCCCCGGATCCGCCGGCACCACCTCGGCGCAGGCGGGCGCCGCCCGGAAGCGGCACTCCCCGGCCAGGGTCCCGGGTCCGGAGTCCGGGTCGCGCTGGGCGGCGAGGCGGGCGGACTGGGTCAGGCTGAGGTCGAGCTGCCGGTACAGCGCCCCGCGCACGACGAGGAAGGCCGCCGCGCACACGCCGAGCGCGACGAGGGCCACCGCCGCCGTGACGGCCAGCGCCAGCCGGGTCCGCAGCGGCCGCCTGCGCCGCCACCGCGCTCCGTTCCCCCGCCGGCTCACGCGGCGTCCAGCCGGTAGCCGACCCCGTGCACGGTGTGCACGAGCCGGGGCTCGCCGCCGGCCTCCAGCTTGCGGCGCAGGTAGCCGACGTAGACGGCCAGGGAGTTGGAGTCCGGCCCGAAGTCCCGGCCCCACACCAGTTCCAGGACCAGCTCGCGCGGCAGCACCTGCCCGGGGTGGCGCAGGAGCAGTTCGAGCAGTACCGCCTCGGTGCGGCTGAACTCCAGCGGCCGCTCGCCGCGCCGCCCCGTACGGGTGGCGGGGTCGAGGACGAGGTCCCCGTACGCGAGCACGGGCGCTCCCCCGGCCGGATCGTCGGGGGCGGCCCGCCGCAGCAGGGCCCGTACCCGGGCCACCAGCTCGTCGAGCGCGAACGGTTTGACCAGGTAGTCGTCGGCGCCCGCCTCCAGCCCGTCCACGCGGTCGCTCACCGCGTCCAGGGCCGTGAGGACGAGGACGGGCGTACGGTCGCCCACCGCGCGCAGTTGCCTGCACACGGCGAGCCCGTCCAGCACCGGCATCATCACGTCGAGGACCACGGCGTCCGGCTGCCAGAGCGCCACCTCGGACAGTGCTGCCAGCCCGTCGGCCGCGCCGCGCACCTCGTACCCCTCGACGGCGAGGCCGTCCTCGACGGCGGCCCGCACCTCGGGCTCGTCGTCCACCACCAGAATCCGCTGCATGCGGCAAAGCCTCCCAAATGCTCCGGGAGAACCTCTTAGAACGTTCTTAGGACGCACCGGAAGTCTGCGTCCATGACCTCCTCATCCCCTCCCTCCTCCTCACGCTGGCCGCTCTCCGTCGTGATCGGCGCGGGCGGCACCGGCGGCCACATCTATCCCGGGCTCGCCTTGGCCCAGGCGCTGCGCGCCGCCGTCCCGGACGCCGTGGTCTCGTTCATCGGCACCGAACGCGGCCTGGAGACCGAGCTGATCCCGGCCGCCGGCTACCGCCTGCACACCGTGGACATGATCCCCTTCGACCCGGCGCTGGGCGCCAAGCGCTACCTCCTTCCGGCAGCGCTGCTCCGCTCGGCCGGGCAGGCGCGGGCCGTGATCCGGGCGCAGGGCGCGCAGGTGGCCGTCGGCATGGGCGGCTATCCGAGCGCGCCCGCCGTGCTCGGGGCCCGGCTGGCCGGACTGCCTGCGGTCATCCACGAGTCCAACGCGGTACCGGGCCGGGCCAACCAGTTCGCGGCCCGCCTCACCCCGCACATGGCGGTGGCCTTCGACCGCAGCCGGGAGCACCTGGCGGGCGGGGCGCGGGCGCTGACCACCGGAATGCCCATCTCCGCAGCGCTGTCGGGCCTCGCCGGACTGTCCCGCCCCGAGCGGGCGGCGTTGCGCGCCGGGGCCCGGCGGGAGCTCGGGGTGCCGGACGGGCGGCGGCTGGTGGTGTTCAACGGCGGCAGCCTGGGCGCCGTACGCCTGACGTCGGCCGCGGCCGGGCTGGCGACCGCCTGGCAGGCCCGTGAGGACGTACAGCTGCTGATCAAGACGGGGCCGGCGGCGCTCGCGGACACGGTGGCCGCGCTGTCCTCCTCGGGCGGGCGGCGGATCGCACGGGCCGTGCCCTACCTGGACCGGATGGACCTGGTCTACGCGGCAGCCGACCTCGTGGTGTGCCGGGCGGGCTCGGCGACGGTGGCGGAGCTCGCGGCGACCGGCGTCCCCGCGGTGCTGGTCCCCTACCCGTACGCCCCGGGCGACCACCAGACCCACAACGCCCGGGTGCTGTCCGACGCGGGCGCCGGCCTGCTGCTGGCGGACGCCGAG
Organism: Streptomyces sp. GL_148; assembly: GCF_057834205.1. Taxonomy (NCBI): domain Bacteria; kingdom Bacillati; phylum Actinomycetota; class Actinomycetes; order Kitasatosporales; family Streptomycetaceae; genus Streptomyces; species Streptomyces sp. GL_148. The sequence goes on from NZ_CM174396.1 coordinate 2,243,825, forward strand.
GCGACGGCCGGCCGCCTCGCGGAGCTGCTCGCCCCGCTGCTGGCCGACCCGGCGCGGCTGGCGGCGATGGCCGGCGCCGCCGACCCCGGCCCGCACGCACAGGCCGCCGAACTGCTGGCCTCGCAGGTCCTGCGGGTCGCCGGCTTCCCCTCCTTCTCCCCCACTCCCCTGGAGCTCGTATGACCACGACGCACGCCCCCACGCCCGCGCCGATGCCCACCCCGGCGCGCACTCCCGCCGACTGGAGCGGCCGTACGGTCCTCGTCACGGGCGCCGAGGGCTTCATCGGCTCCACGCTCGTCGACCTGCTGGTCGCGCGGGGCGCGAAGGTGCGCGCCTTCGTGCACTACAAGCCGTACGCGGAGAAGGGCCACCTGGCCCGGTACCTGGCCGACCCGGGCGGCCCGGTGGAGATGTGGGCCGGCGACGTCCGCGACGCGGGCCGGGTCAGCGACGCGGTGGCCGGCTGCGACACGGTCTTCCACCTGGCGGCCCTGATCGGGATCCCGTACAGCTACGCCTCGCCCGGCGCGTACGTCCAGACCAACGTCACCGGTACCGAGAACATGGCCGAGGCCTGCCGCCGCCACGGCGTGCGCCGCCTCGTCCACACCTCCACCAGCGAGGTCTACGGGACGGCCCTGACGGTCCCGATCTCCGAGAGCCACCCGCTCCAGCCGCAGTCCCCGTACTCCGCTTCGAAGATCGGCGCCGACATGACGGCGCTCTCCTTCCACCACGCGTTCGAGCTGCCTGTGACGGTGGTCCGGCCGTTCAACACCTACGGCCCGCGCCAGTCGGCCCGGGCGGTCATCCCCACCATCCTCGCCCAGCTCCACTCGGGATCCCGGGAGGTCCGGCTGGGCTCCCTGACCCCGACCCGGGACTTCACCTACGTGACCGACACCGCGGCGGGCTTCCTCGCCGTCGCGGAGTGCGACCGGGCCCTGGGCGAGGTGGTCAACCTCGGCACCGGAGAGGAGATCTCCATCGGCGACCTGGCCCGGGCCCTGATCGCGGCGTCGGGCCGGGACGCGGAGGTGGTCGTCGACCCCGCCCGGCTGCGTCCCTCGGGCAGTGAGGTCCAGCGCCTGCTGTCGGACAACACCCGGGCCCGCGACTGGGCCGGCTGGAAGCCCGAGGTCTCCCTCCAGGAGGGCCTGACCCGCACCTCGGAGTGGATAGCCGGCCACCTCCACCTCTTCGCCCCGGACCGCTACCAGGTGTAGACCGCTCCCCTCCGGGTCAGGCCTGGTCCGGAAGGCCGGCCCGGTCCCCGTCCCGGTCCCTGGCCCGGTCCCGGTCCCGATCCCGATCCCGGTCCCTGGTCCGGGCCCGGTCGCGGAACCAGACGGCCGTTCCCACCAGCGCCGCCACCCCCACCCCGTACAGCGGCAGCCACAGGGTCGTCGTGGCCGCCAGGCATTCGGCGACCGCCGTACGGGCGTGGGTCTCCTGCGCGAACGCCAGCGCCGCCGCGTCACGGCCGGCCAGGTTCCCGAGGGCGGCCTCCGTCTGGAGCGCCTCGTACCTGCCCAGCAGCCCGCACTCGCCGCGGGTGCCCGGCATCGGGAACAGCCAGGCCCGGCGCTGGAGCAGGGGGGCTAGGGACTGTCTTCAAAGGGTTCTGATGGGGATCATGTGTTGCATGGTGCGTCGTCATGAGCTGTCGGATCTGGAGTGGGAAGCGTTGTCCGCGCTGTTGCCGCGGTCGTCGTCGGGGCGGCCGCGGCTGGATGACCGGCGGGTGCTGAACGGGATCGTGTGGAAGCTTCGGACGGGTACGGCGTGGCGTGATGTGCCGGCACGGTACGGGTCTTGGCAGACTCTGTACACACGTTTCCGCAGGTGGGCGCTGGACGGAACGTTCACGCGGATGCTGGCCGCGGTCCAGGCAGAGAGAGATGCGGCCGGTGACATCGACTGGCTGGTATCGGTCGACTCCACGGTCGCGCGGGCCCATCAGCATGCCGCCGGTGCCCGCAAAAAGGGGCAGGGCGGGGGGACGAAGTGTGTGATCACGCCCTCGGTCGATCCCGAGGCGGACTGACCACGAAGATCCACCTCGCCTGCGACGGTCGCGGCCGTCCGCTCGGCTTCGTCCTCACCGGCGGCAACGCCGCCGACTGCACGCGCTTCGAGGAAGTCATGCGCACCATCAAGGTCGGCCGGGCCGGGCCCGGCCGACCTCGAACCCGCCCTGACCATGTTCTGGGCGACAAGGGCTACAGCTCCCGCAAAATACGCGCCTACCTGCGTAAACGCGGCATCGGCCACACGATCCCGGAACGCCGTGACCAGCGCGCCAACCGATCCCGTCGAGGCCGTGCCGGAGGCAGACCGTGTGCCTTCGACAGGCTGCTTTACAAGAAGCGCAACGTGGTCGAGCGCTGCTTCAATCGCCTTAAGCAGTTCCGCGCGATCGCCACTCGCTATGACAAAACCCGCGAGTCCTACCAGGCAGCCGTCACCATCGCGTCCCTGTTCCTCTGGCTAAAACCCCTTTGAAGACACTCCCTAGGGCCTGTCGTCACGCACAGGCCGACGATCAGCGCGTACGCGACCAGGCCGCGCAGGTACGCCGAGCGGAGGCCGGGCGACCACTGCGCCCGTCGCTGGAAGGCGAGCATCACGGCGAGGAGCCTGCCACGGCCCCGGGCGCCATGCCGTGCGGGCCCCGCACCCCGCCCGGATGGCCCGCGCCCGGTGTCGGAGCCGGACCCTACGGACTGCGCAGACTGCGGACGTCCAGGTGCCGCAGCACCCGGTCGACGATCTCCGGATCGGCGCCCGGTTCGCTGCGCGCGGCCAGCACCTCGTGCCGGGCGGCGGACATCATCTCCCGCTGGATGCGCTGCACGTCGCGGATCCGCTCCACCCGCTTCGCGTACGCCTCCCGCCGCTCCTCGTCGACCATGTCGGGGCTGATCCTGGCGCCCACGTCGTACGCCCTGCGGTAGAGCACCTCCACCAGGTCCTCGGGCAGGTCCTCCACCTCCTCGATCTCCTTCAGCCGCCGCTTCGCGGCCTTCGCGGCGCGGATCGCCAGCGCGCGGGCGATCTCCGCCTCCGCGTCCGGGTCGGCCTCCACGCCGAGCCGGCGGACCAGCCACGGCAGGGTCAGTCCCTGGACCACCAGGGTGGTCATGATCACGGCGAAGGCGATGAAGACGATCTCCTGCCGGGCGGGGAAGGGATCCCCCGCGTCCGTCTCGAACGGGATGGCGAGCGCCAGCGCCACGGACGCCACGCCCCGCATCCCCGCCCACCACATGACCACGGACTCCCGCCAGCTCAGCGGGATCTCCTCGTCGTAGTCGCGCCGCGAGTGGAGCCGCTTCGCGAGCCAGCCCGCCGGCAGCAGCCACACCAGCCGTACGCCGACCACCACCGCGACCACGCCCACCGCCCACCCGGCCATCTCCCCGGCCCGGCCGCTCGCGGCCCCGAACACGTTGTGCAGCTCCAGCCCGATCAGCCCGAAGGCGACACCGGTGACCAGCATGTCGACGACCTCCCAGAACGTGTGCCCGGCGAGCCGGCCCAGCACGTCGTCGGCGTCGGTCGCGTACTCGGCGAGGAACAGCGCGGTGGTCAGCACGGCCAGCACGCCGGAGCCCCGGAACTCCTCCGCCAGCACGTACGCCACGAACGGCACGAGCAGCGTCAGCCCGATCTGGAGCGTGGCATCGCCGAGCCGTCCCATGAGCCGGTTGGCGGCCCAGCCGAGCCCGAGCCCCACCGCGACGGCCACGACGGCCGACAGCACGAACTCCCCGAGCGCCTCGGGCCACGAGAAGCTGCCGCTGACGGCGGCGGCGATGGCCACGTGGTAGAGCACGATGGCGGTGACGTCGTTGAAGAGCCCCTCGCCCTCCAGGATCGACACCATGCGCCGGGGCAGCCCGAGCGATCCGGCCACGGCGGTGGCGGCCACGGGGTCGGGCGGGGCGACGAGCGCGCCGAGCGCGACGGCCGCGGCGATCGAGAGCCCCGGCACCAGGGCGTGCGCGGTGAAGGCGACGGCCGCGGTGGTCACGAAGACAAGAGCGACGGCCAGCAGCAGGATGGGCCGCACGTTGGCGGCGAACTGCCGCCAGGAGGTCCGCTGCACGGAGGCGTACAGCAGCGGGGGCAGCACCAGCGGCAGGATGTACTCGGGCGGGATGTCGACGTTGGGCACCACGGGCACCAGGGCGAGCACCACTCCGCCGAGCGTCATCAACACGGGCGCGGGCAGCCCCAACCGGTCCCCGAGCGGCACCGTCACCACGGCCCCGAGCAACAACACGAACAACAGCAGGAGCTGATCCACTCCCACACACTGCCAGTCCGCTGCGCTCGGCGACGCGCTCCAGCGCACGTGCCGCGCCGGGGCTGGAGGAATCCAGCCCCGCCGGCGTTTGAGGCGATCTTTTCAGCCCGTCCGGCGTGTGAGGACCGGGTCTGGGCGGAGCCCGGCTGGGGGTCCCCCCGGACGGAGTCTGGGGGATGGTGGAAGGGCGGGTAGGGGACAGCCCCGCAGGGCTGACTGCACCCCGGCCGGGGCTACGGCAGAGCGCGCCGCATGGACCGGTGCGGAATCCCCGCGTCCTCGAACTCCGGCCCGTAGGCCACGTACCCGAGCCGCTCGTAGAACCCCATCGCATGGGTCTGCGCGCCCAAGTCAACGGCGGAAAGGCCCAGCCGAACCGCCTCCGCCTCGATCGCCCGGACCAGCGCGACCCCCACCCCGAGTCCGCGCGCGGACTTGGTGACGGCCAGCCGCCCGAGCGAGCCGACCTCCGGGGAGCCGGTCTTGCCCAGGGCCCGCGGCCCGTACAGCAGCCGGCCGGTGCCCAGCGCGACCCCGTCCGCCCCCTCGGCCAGCACGTGCAGCGCGATCTCGTCGTACGCGTCGTACTCGATCGTCTCCGGCACCGACTGCTCGACCACGAAGACCTCGGTCCGCACGGCGAAGCAGGCCTTCAGGTCCGCCTCGCCGACGGCGACCCGTACGGCGACGCCGGCGCCGGGGCCGGCCCCGCCGCCCGCGGTCACTCGCTCTCCTTGCGGATCACGTCCAGCGCGTTCTGCAGGTCCGCCGGGTAGGTGCTCGCGAACTCGACCCACTGCCCGTCCGACGGGTGCTCGAACCCGAGCCGCACCGCGTGCAGCCACTGCCGGGTGAGCCCGAGGCGCTTCGCGACGGTCGGGTCGGCGCCGTAGGTCAGGTCGCCGACACAGGGGTGCTTGTGGGCGGCCATGTGCACGCGGATCTGGTGCGTGCGCCCGGTCTCCAGCTTGATGTCCAGCAGCGAGGCGGCGCGGAAGGCCTCGATCAGGTCGTAGTGGGTGACGGAGGGCTTGCCCTCCTGGGTCACGGCCCACTTGTAGTCGGCGCTGGGGTGCCGCCCGATCGGCGCGTCGATCGTGCCGCTCATCGGGTCGGGGTGGCCCTGCACCAGCGCGTGGTAGCGCTTGTCGACGATCCGCTCGCGGAACTGGTTCTTCAGCGAGGTGTACGCGCGCTCCGACTTCGCGACGGCCATCAGGCCGGAGGTGCCGACGTCGAGCCGGTGCACGATGCCCTGGCGCTCGGAGGCACCGGAGGTGGAGATGCGGTAGCCGGCGGCGGCGAGTCCGCCGATGACGGTGGTGCCGGTCCAGCCGGGGCTGGGGTGGGCGGCGACGCCGACCGGCTTCATGATGACGACGATGTCGTCGTCGTCATGGACGATCTCCATGCCGGGAACGGGCTCGGCGACGAGCTCGACCTTGCGCGGCGGGGCCGGAATCTCGACTTCGAGCCAGGCGCCACCGTGCACACGCTCGGACTTCCCGACGACACTGCCGTCGACCAGCACCTTTCCCGCGGCCGCGAGTTCGGCCGCCTTCGTCCGGGAAAAACCGAACATACGGGCAATGGCGGCGTCGACGCGCTCGCCCTCGAGGCCATCGGGTACGGGCAGGGTGCGGATCTCGGGAATCGTACTCACCCGTCGAGTATGCAGGACTCGACAGAAGACCATTCCCGCGATCAGCCCGCGATCGGTCCGCGGACCCCTTGCCGGCTCAGTCCTTGTGGACGGTGCCGTCCGGGTCCAGGCCCTTGAAGGACAGCAGGACGATCAGGATCCCGCCGCACACGATCGCCGAGTCCGCGAGGTTGAAGACGGCGAAGTGGGCGGGTGCGATGAAGTCGACGACCGCCCCGCGGAAGACGCCCGGCGAGCGGAAGATCCGGTCGGTCAGGTTGCCCAGCGCCCCGCCCAGCAGCAGGCCCAGCGCGATCGCCCAGGGGAGGCTGTACAGCTTCCGCGCGAGCCGCACGATCACCACGATGACGGTGGCGGCGATGCAGGTGAAGATGATCGTGAAGGCCTCGCCGAAGCCGAAGGCGGCGCCGGGGTTGCGGATCGCGTCGAACTTCAGCATGTCGCCGATCACCTGGATCGACGGCTGGTGCTCCAGCTTCGCGACGACCAGCATCTTGCTGCCCAGGTCGACCAGATAGGCGAGAACAGCCACGACGAGCAGCGCGACGATCCTCCGCCGCCCCTTGGGCGCCGCGGATTCGGGCTGGGTGCCGTCTTCCCCGACCTCCGGCGTACCGATGATGCGCTCCGCCTCTGCCACGTGAGTCCCTCGAACTAGCTCGAACCAGGTTGTTGGACGGCACGGCGCCGACCGACCCGCCAGGTTCCTGGACCCTGACGAGACACGAGAGTACGTCAGGGCACCCCTGGGCCGCCGCCCCGGCCGGACCCCGAGGGAGCCCGCCCGCGCCGGCCCGCGGCCCTCCGGCGCCCGTCAGGCGGCCTCCCGGGCCCACTCTGCCCGCGTTCAGCCCGCGCTCAGTGCCGCCGCTCCTGCTTCTGCTTGCAGTCCACGCACAGCGTGGCCCGCGGGAAGGCCTGCATCCGCGCCTTGCCGATGGGCTGGCCGCAGTTCTCGCAGAGGCCGTACGTGCCCGCCTCCAGCCGTTCCAGCGCGCGCTCGGTCTGCTCCAGCATCGAGTTGGCGTTCGCGGCGAGGGCGAGCTCGGACTCCCGGGTGATGTTCTTGGTCCCGGTATCGGCCTGGTCGTCGCCCGCGCCGTCTCCGGAGTCCCGCATCAGCCCGGAAATGGCCGCGTCGGAGGCCTGGAGCTCGGCGCGCAGCCGCAGCACCTCGCTCTCCAGCTCGGCCCGCGCCTCGGCGACCTCCTCCGGGGTCCAGGGGTCCTCGCCGGGCCGTACGGCGAGCTCGCCGGGCGCCAGGCCCGCCGTGCCCCGCGCCTTGGGCAGCCCGCTGGTCGCGGCAGTGGCCGTCTTCCTGGCCGTGCCGGTGCTCTTCTTGGCAACCACTTTCCGGGCTCCCGTCTCGTGCGCGGCCTGCGCCGCCCCCTCGGCCCCGGCCGACTTGGCCGTGGCCTTCTTCGCGGCCGTCTTCTTGACGGCGGCCGCCTTCCCGGCAGGCGCCTTCCCGGCGGCCGCCTTCCTCGTTCCGGTGGCCTTCTTCCCGGCGGCAGCCCCTTCCACCGGTCCGGCCTGCGGATCCGGGGCCGCCACCTCCATCGCCGGCTCCTGCGCCGGCTTCTCCGCAGCCTTCCCGACAGCCTTCTTGGCAGTACTCCCGGCGGTCTTCTTCGCCACCATGGCCGCGGCCCCTTCACATACTGTGATCATTGCTCGCGAATCGTGCCGGAACGATAAATCGACTCCGGCCCCGCGGCAACGGGGCACGCGTCCATCGAGGTCAACCTGCATCCGTTGTGCCCAGCAGGGAGCCCGGTAATCCGCCCCACCCGCCCCACCGCACCCCGGAGCGGCCCGTCGGCCCATTCGGGTCATTCCAGGCCCCGGTCCGCGTCCCGCCCGGACCCCCGCGCCACGCCCCGTAAACCGGTCTGCCGACCAGCCCCCCGGCCCGTACACTGGGCCCAGCGAGAAGCATGGATGGGGACGAGTAGCGTCGGACGCAGCCAGGAGCGACCCGGGGACGGTGAGAGCCCGGGGGCGAGCGCGATGCGAAGGATCACCCCGGAGCCGCCGGAAGAAAGCCCACGGGATTCCCGTAGGGCGAGTAGAACCGGCTTCGCACCCCAATGAGGGGGCCGACGGACCACAGGTCCGCAGGCCAAGGAGGGTGGTACCGCGGGAGCAGCTCGTCCCTGATTCAGGGGAGGCGGCCCTCGTCCCTCCGGACGGAAGTGACACCCCGCCGGAGGAAGAGTTCAGCCTCATGACCACACCGCCGCAGTACCGCCCGGTACCCGCCCAGGTCGACCTGCCTGCCCTCGAGCACGCGGTCCTCGACTTCTGGCGCGAGAGCAAGACCTTCGCCAAGACCCTGGAGCAGTCCGAGGGACGCCCCGAGTGGGTCTTCTACGAGGGCCCGCCCACCGCGAACGGCATGCCCGGCGCGCACCACATCGAGGCCCGCGTCTTCAAGGACGTCTTCCCCCGCTTCCGCACCATGCGCGGCTACCACGTGGCCCGCAAGGCCGGCTGGGACTGCCACGGCCTGCCCGTCGAGCTCGCCGTCGAGAAGGAACTGGGCTTCAACGGCAAGAAGGACATCGAGGCGTACGGCATCGCCGAGTTCAACGCCAAGTGCCGCGAGTCGGTGACCCGCCACACCGACGCGTTCACCGAGCTCACGAACCGGATGGGCTACTGGGTCGACCTCGACGACGCCTACCGCACCATGGACCCCGAGTACGTCGAGTCCGTGTGGTGGTCGCTGAAGGAGATCTTCAACAAGGGCCTGCTCACCCAGGACCACCGCGTCGCCCCCTGGTGCCCCCGCTGCGGCACCGGCCTCTCGGACCACGAGCTGGCCCAGGGCTACGAGACGGTCGTCGACCCCTCGGTCTACGTCCGCTTCCCGCTGACCTCCGGCCCCCTCGCGGGCGAGGCCGCGCTCCTCGTCTGGACGACCACCCCCTGGACCCTGGTCTCCAACACCGCGGTGGCCGCGCACCCCGACGTCACGTACGTGGTGGCCACGAACGGGACCGAGAAGCTGGTCGTCGCCCAGCCCCTGCTGGAGAAGTCCCTCGGCGAGGGCTGGGAGGCCACCGGCGAGTCCTTCACGGGCAAGGAGATGGAGCGCTGGACGTACCAGCGCCCCTTCGACCTGGTCGAGTTCCCCGCCCCCGCCCACTACGTCGTGAACGCCGAGTACGTCACGACCGAGGACGGCACCGGTCTGGTCCACCAGTCCCCCGCCTTCGGCGCCGACGACCTCGCGGTCTGCCGCGCGTACGGCCTGCCCGTCGTGAACCCGGTCCGCCCCGACGGCACCTTCGAGGAGGACGTCCCGCTGGTCGGCGGGGTCTTCTTCAAGAAGGCCGACGAGAAGCTGACCGCCGACCTCGACGCGCGCGGCCTGCTGTTCAAGCACATCGCCTACGAGCACAGCTACCCGCACTGCTGGCGCTGCCACACCGCCCTGCTCTACTACGCGCAGCCGTCCTGGTACGTCCGCACCACCGCCGTCAAGGACGCGATGCTGCGGGAGAACGAGAAGACCAACTGGTTCCCGGACTCCGTCAAGCAGGGCCGCTTCGGCGACTGGCTGAACAACAACATCGACTGGGCGCTGTCGCGCAACCGCTACTGGGGCACCCCGCTGCCCATCTGGCGCTGCGAGGAGAACCACCTCACCTGCGTCGGCTCCCTCGCGGAGCTGAGCGACCTGACGGGCACGGACCAGTCGAACTTGGACCCGCACCGCCCGTACATCGACGAGGTCACCTTCCCCTGCACGGCCGAGGGCTGCTCCCTCACCTCGGTGCGCGTGCCGGAGGTCATCGACGCCTGGTACGACTCGGGTTCGATGCCGTTCGCGCAGTGGGGCTACCCGCACAAGAACAAGGAGATCTTCGAGAAGCGCTACCCGGCGCAGTTCATCTCGGAGGCCATCGACCAGACGCGCGGGTGGTTCTACACGCTGATGGCGGTCGGCACCCTCGTCTTCGACAAGTCCTCCTACGAGAACGTGGTCTGCCTGGGCCACATCCTCGCCGAGGACGGCCGCAAGATGTCCAAGCACCTGGGCAACACCCTCGAGCCGATCCAGCTGATGGACACTCACGGTGCGGACGCCGTCCGCTGGTTCATGGCGGCGGGCGGCTCCCCGTGGGCGGCGCGCCGCGTCGGCCACGGCACGATCCAGGAGGTCGTCCGCAAGACGCTCCTCACGTACTGGAACACGGTCGCCTTCCAGGCCCTGTACGCCCGCACGTCGAACTGGGCCCCGTCGGCCTCCGACCCGGCGCCCGCGGACCGCACGGTCCTCGACCGCTGGCTGCTCTCGGAGCTCCACACCCTCACCACCGAGGTCACGGAGGCGATGGAGTCCTACGACACCCAGCGCGCCGGCAAGCTCCTCTCCGCCTTCGTGGACGACCTCTCCAACTGGTACGTCCGCCGCTCGCGGCGCCGCTTCTGGCAGGGCGACGCGGCCGCGCTGCGCACGCTGCACGAGGTCGTGGAGACGGTCACCCGCCTCCTCGCCCCGCTCACCCCCTTCATCACGGAGCGGGTCTGGCAGGACATGATCGTCCCGGTCACCCCGGACGCCCCGGAGTCGGTGCACCTGACCACGTGGCCGGTCCCGGACGCCTCCGCGATCGACCCGGCCCTGTCCCAGCAGATGCAGCTGGTACGCCGCCTCGTGGAGCTGGGCCGCGCGACGCGGGCCGAGTCGGGCGTGAAGACCCGCCAGCCGCTGTCCCGCGCGCTGGTCGCCGTATCGGGCTTCGAGACCCTCTCCCCCGAGCTGCACTCCCAGATCACGGAGGAGCTGAACGTCTCCTCGCTGGCCTCCCTCTCGGAGGTCGGCGGTTCCCTGGTCGACACCACGGCCAAGGCGAACTTCCGCGCGCTCGGCAAGCGCTTCGGCAAGGGCGTGCAGGACGTGGCGAAGGCGGTGGCCGCGGCCGACGCGGCGGCGCTGTCGCTGGCCCTGCGCTCGGGCGAGGCCTCGGTGGAGGTGAACGGCGAGCCCGTCACCCTCACCCCCGAGGAGGTCATCATCACGGAGACCCCCCGCGAGGGCTGGTCGGTGGCGTCCGACTCCGGCGCGACGGTCGCCCTGGACCTGGAGATCACTCCGGAGCTGCGGCTCGCGGGCCTGGCCCGTGACGCGATCCGCCTGATCCAGGAGGCCCGGAAGAACTCCGGCCTGGACGTCGCGGACCGCATCGCCCTGCGCTGGTCCTCGCCGGACCCGGAGGTCGTGACGGCCCTGACCGACCACGCGACCCTGATCGCGGACGAGGTCCTGGCCACGGACTACGCCTCCGGCGAGGCCGACGCGTCGTACGGCGACCCCTTCGAGGACGAGCCCCTCGGCCTCACGTTCCGCCTCCGCAAGGCGTAGCCTCCTCGGCCTGTGGCCCGGACCCCTCCTGAGGGTGCCGGGCCACAGCTGTTTCCTCTCCCCGCCCCGCCCTTTCACCGTTTCCCGGAGCTGCGCCCCGGCCCCTACGTGCGCTCCGCGCCCGTGCCCTCAAACGCCGGGCGGGCTGGTTTGCCGCGCAGCGGCACATCCAGCCTCGTCGGCGTTTGAGGCGCGGGGTCTGGGGCGGAGCCCCAGGGAACGGTGGAAGGGCGGGTAGGGGGCCTCGCCCCGCGCAGCGGCCACCCGCCACCGGGCCGGGGGTACGGAAACGGGCCGGGCCCGGTGCCCCCGAAGGGGAACCGGGCCCGGCCCGAACCGTCTGCCGACGGCTACCGCTTAGTTGTCGTCCTCGTCGATCAGGAAGCCCCGCATGGGAGACGGCGCCTGCTGCATCGGCTGCGGACCAGTCGGCCGCACCGGAGCCATCGGCTGCGTCATCGCCGGGGACATCTGCTGCTGGCCGCCACCGTAGGAGGGGGCCATCGGGGACGGACCACCCATCGGGGAGGGGCCGCCACCCATGGACGGACCGCCCATGGAGTGCATCGCACCGGCCGGAGCCATCGACGGGGTCGGCGACGGCGGCAGCGCGGGACCGGCGGGGTTCCGCGGCGGAGCCAGCGAGTCGTCGGCCTGCGTCTCCAGCTGGCGCAGCTGCGATTCCAGGTAGGACTTCAGACGGGTGCGGTACTCGCGCTCGAAGCCCCGCAGGTCCTCGACCTTGCGCTCCAGCGTGGCGCGGGCGGACTCCAGGGAGCCCATCGCGACGCGGTGCTTCTCCTGCGCGTCCCGCTCCAGCGCGTCGGCCTTGGCGCGGGCGTCCCGCTCCAGGCCCTCGGCGCGCGACCGGGCCTCGCCGACGATCTTGTTGGCCTCGGAGCGGGCCTCCGCGATCGCCTGGTCGGCGGTCTGCTGCGCGAGCGACAGGACGCGGGCGGCGCTGTCGCCACCGGGACCCTGCTGCGGAAGCTGCTGCGGCTGCTGGTGCATCTGCTGGCCCATCGGCTGCATCTGCTGCCCCATGGGCTGCATCTGCTGGCCCATGGGCTGGCCCATCTGCTGGCCGAGCGGGTTCTGGCCACCCATGGACTGCTGCTGCATGGGGTTGCCCATCGGGCCGGGACCCTGCTGGCCCATGCCCTGCTGACCCATGCCCTGCTGGCCCATGCCCTGCTGGCCCATGCCCTGCTGGCCCATCTGCTGCTGCCCACCCATGGTGTGCTGCTGCATGGGGTTGCCCATCGGGCCGGGACCCTGCTGACCGTGCCCACCGGGGCCGGCCGGAAGCTGGGGCGGGCCACCCGGAAGCTGCGGCTGACCCATCTGGGGCTGCTGCTGCGGGGGGCCGGATATGGCCGCGGGCACGGGGGCGCCGGGGCCACGCTGGTCCTGGGGCTCGGGCTTGCGCATGCTGCCCTGCTGCTGGTTCTGCGCGGCGGCACGCGTGGCGGCCGCCAGCTTGGCGCGCAGGTCCTCGTTCTCGCGCAGCAGGCGCGTCAGCTCGGACTCGACCTCGTCGAGGAAGGCATCGACCTCGTCCTCGTCATAGCCCTCTCGCAGGCGGACGGTCGTGAACTGCTTGTTCCGCACGTCCTCGGGAGTCAGCGGCATGTCTTCTTCACCTCTACGTAGTCGTCGGCAGTCGGCAGGACCGTATCGGGACTGTCCCCGCGCCTGCGGGGAAGCTCATCGTTCACACGCTTCTCGCAGCGGTGCTCACGAAACTGATGAGGATGTAAACGATGATCATCAGAACGAAGAAGGACAGGTCGAGTGCCACGCCCCCGAGACGCAACGGCGGGATGAGCCGCCGAAGGAGCTTGAGCGGTGGATCGGTGACAGTGTAGGTGGCCTCCAGAACGACCACCATCGCCTTGCCGGGTGCCCATGAACGTGCGAACTGGAACACGTAGTCCATGACCAGTCGGAAGATCAGCACGATGAGGAAGCACATCAGCGCGATGTAAACCACTTGCAGTGCTACGCCCATCCCGCGCTTCCCTCTCCCCTACTTCCGCCCTGTACCCGGTCCCGTATCTGACGGATCGGTCTAGCTTTGGTTGAAGAACCCGCCCTCCGCGATGCGGGCCTTGTCCTCCGCCGTGACATCGACGTTAGCAGGAGACAGCAGGAACACCTTCTGTGTCACGCGTTCAATGCTGCCGTGCAGACCGAAGACGAGTCCTGCGGCGAAGTCGACCAGACGCTTCGCGTCCGTGTCGTCCATCTCCGTGAGATTCATGATCACCGGAGTGCCCTCACGGAAGTGTTCCCCGATGGTACGGGCCTCGTTGTAGGTCCGGGGGTGCAGCGTCGTGATGCGGTACGGCTCCCGCTCGGAGACGACCTTGGGCATGATCACGGGGGCGTTCTTCTCCAGATTCGAGCGTTCGGGTGTGATGGACGCCACGGGGGCGATTCGCGCAGGACGTCCGTTTTCAACCGGCATTGGGATGGGTTCCCTTGGTGCCGGAGGCTGGGCAATTCGTACCGGTTCGTCCGATACGGGCGTTTGATGCGAAACGGGTTGCTGTCGCCGACGCTCCCGCTCCGGCTCCGGCTCGGGTTCGAACTCGTCGTCGGGGTCGTACCCCGGGTTGTCGTACCGGTCGTCCTCCACGAGGCCGAGGTAGACCGCCATCTTGCGCATCGCGCCGGCCATTCTCTGAGTCCTCCGCTCTGTGGTGGATCGCCCTGTCGCAGGTGTATCGCCGTGTCACGAATGTCACCAACTGCCCGCGATCCACGTGGCCTGTCCGCTCATCAGCGGAAATGACCATATTTTCTGCTGTGGTCCGACTTTCTTCGCGACGTTACCCGAGCCGGGGTCTCGCGCCGAGTACCGCAGTGCCGACGCGTACATGTGTCGCACCGGCCGCAACGGCCTGTTCCAGGTCTGCGCTCATCCCGGCCGACACCATCGTGGCAGCCGGATGGTCCGCGCGCAGGCGGGATGACAATTCCACCAGCCGCTCGAAGGCCGCTTGTTCGCGTCCCGCGTAGCGCCCGGCCAGCGGAGCGACCGTCATGAGGCCGTCGATGCGCAGTCCGGGGGCCGCGGCCACGAGGTCCGCCAACTCGGCGAGCTGCTCGGGCGCCGCGCCGCCGCGGGCCCCCCGTTCGCCCGCCTCCGCGTCGAGGGCGATCTGCACCAGGCAGCCCAGTTCCCGTCCGGCGCCTTCCGCGGCCGCCGAGAGGGCCGCGACGAGCTTGGGGCGGTCGACGGACTGCACGAGGTGCGCGTATCCCGCCACGGAACGGACTTTGTTCGTCTGCAACTGGCCGACGAAGTGCCAGGTGAGCGGCAGATCCGCACAGGCCTCGGCCTTGGGGGCCGCGTCCTGGTCCCGATTTTCCGCCACGTGACGGACCCCCAGGTCCGCCAGCAGTCGTACGTCACTCGCCGGGTAGGTCTTGGTGACCACGATGAGGGTCACCTCTTCCCGCTTGCGCCCGGCGGCCGCGCAGGCGGCCCCGATCCGCTCCTCCACCCGCGCCAGGTTCTCGGCGAGCTCGGACTTACGATCCGTCATTCTTCAGTCCAACCAGACATATCCGGCAAGCCGCCCGGTCATCCGGTCGCGGCGGTACGAGAAGTGGTCCCGCGACTCCAGTGTGCAGACCGGGGAACGGCCGACGTCGGCCACCCCCACCTCAGCGAGCTGCGCGTGCACTCCGGCGACCACGTCGACGGCCGGTGTCCCCCAGCTCGTCTCGGCGTACGCGGCCGGCACCACCTCGGCGACCGCCGCCCGCATCTCGGCCGGAACCTCGTAGCAGCGCCCGCACACCGCCGGTCCGGTACGGGCCACCATGCGCGCGGGGTCGGCCCCGAGCGAGACCATCGCCTCGACGGCGGCGCCCACGACTCCGGCCACCAGCCCGGGCCGCCCGGCGTGGGCGGCCCCCGCGATGCCGGCGACGGGATCGGCGAGCAGGACGGGCGTGCAGTCGGCGGTGAGGACCGCGAGGGCGAGCCCCCGACGGGCGGTCACCACCGCGTCCACCGCGGGGACCGGCTCGTCCGGCCCCCACGGGCCGTCGACCACCATCACGTCCCGGCCGTGCACCTGGTTCATCCAGACCACCAGGTCCGGCGCGATGCCCAGCGCCTTCGCCGCGGCGGCCCGGTTCGCACGAACGGCGGCCGGGTCGTCTCCGACCGCGCCGCCGAGATTGAGCTCCTCGTACGGAACGGCGCTCACCCCGCCCCACCGGTCGGTGAAGGCGAAGTGGGCGCCGCTCTCGCTGTACTGCTCCAAGGTCACTTCAAGAAGTCCGGGACGTCCAGTTCCTCGGCCGGGCTGTCCTGGTACGGCCGGGCCGTCGGGACCTGCGGGGCCGGAGCCTCGGCGACCGGGACCGGCTCGCTGCGGACCGGCTCCTCGCGCGGGGTGACCGAGCCGAGTCCGCCGAAGGCCGGGCGGGCCGGCTCGGCGGCACGGACCGGAGCCGGGGCCGGCTCCTCGCGCTTGGTGGAGGCCGCGCCGATGACGTTGTCGCGGCGGGCCGGAGGCTGTCCGCCGTCGAACCCGGCCGCGATGACGGTGACCCGTACCTCGTCGCCGAGCGCGTCGTCGATGACGGCTCCGAAGATGATGTTCGCCTCAGGGTGCGCGGCCTCGCTCACCAGCTGCGCGGCCTCGTTGATCTCGAAGAGACCGAGGTCCGAGCCACCGGAGATGGAGAGCAGCACGCCGCGGGCGCCGTCGATGGACGCCTCCAGCAGCGGCGAGGAGATCGCCATCTCGGCCGCGGCCACCGCGCGGTCGTCGCCGCGGGCCGAGCCGATGCCCATGAGGGCCGAGCCCGCCTCGGACATCACGGACTTGACGTCCGCGAAGTCGAGGTTGATCAGACCCGGGGTGGTGATGAGGTCGGTGATGCCCTGGACGCCGGACAGCAGGACCTGGTCCGCCGACTTGAAGGCGTCCAGCACGCTGACCTGGCGGTCCGAGATGGACAGCAGGCGGTCGTTGGGGATGACGATGAGGGTGTCGACCTGCTCGCGGAGCTGGGCGATGCCGTCCTCGGCCTGGTTCGCGCGGCGCCGGCCCTCGAAGGTGAACGGCCGGGTGACCACACCGATCGTCAGGGCGCCCAGCGAGCGCGCGATGTTGGCGACGACGGGTGCGCCACCCGTTCCGGTGCCGCCGCCTTCGCCGGCGGTCACGAAGACCATGTCGGCCCCCTTGAGGACCTCCTCGATCTCCTCGCGGTGGTCCTCTGCCGCCTTGCGACCGACATCCGGGTTGGCGCCGGCGCCGAGACCCCGGGTGAGTTCCCGGCCGACGTCGAGCTTGACGTCGGCGTCGCTCATCAACAGCGCCTGGGCGTCTGTGTTGATGGCGATGAACTCGACGCCCTTGAGACCGACCTCGATCATTCGGTTGATGGCATTGACACCACCGCCGCCGACACCGATGACCTTGATGACTGCGAGGTAGTTCTGCGGTGCTGCCACGTCGAAGGCCTCTCGCCTCGAGTTACGTGTCGTTCGCCTCGCGGGCCTGCGGTGCGACGACTGATGCCGAAATTGGGACGGTCCGTACACGCCGACCCGAACCCTAACCCTGAAGTTTAGGGTTATGAGTGTGTCTGTTCCTTGGACTCTTCCGAACAGGACACTAAGTCGACAAGTAGCGCGTGTTCAACGAACACGCCGAACCTCCCGTTTTTCTTTTCACCCTATGTGATCACCCGTATCGGTGGCCAACCAGGGTGCGACGCTGTTCGACCAGACGTCAACTACCGGACACCGCGGGGGCGGTGGGGACGCTCACGTCGAATCGGTCAGCCTTGGGCGAGGCCTTCAGGAGCGCCGTCAGCGCGCGGCCCTTCGCCGCGCCCTGTTCGTCGCTCCCCCAGACCACCGTCCGGCCGCCGGTCAACTCCAGTACGACCGAGTCGTAGGACCGGACCTTGACCTGCACGGTCTCCTTGCGGATCGCTTCCGGGAGGACGCCGGCGATGCCGACGGCCTCGTGCAGCAGCCGTTCCTCGTCGAAACGGCGGCCGCTCGGAGACTGCCGGGAGCTCAGTTCGAGGAGCGGAACACCCGTCGGCGCGTGTCCGACCGTGTCGAATCGCACACCGGAAGCGTCCACTTCCACGAACCGCGCGTCCTTCTTGATGAGCAGAACGGGCTTGCGTTCCGTCACCTTCAACCCGATTCCGTGCGGCCAGGCCCGCACCACATCGACCGAATCGATGCGGGGCAGGCGGCCGCGGATCCGGGCTTCGATCTCATCGGTGTCCACGGACACCAGGGGCGCTCCGACGGGAACGGCCGCCGCCGCCAGCACCTGCTCCCGGGTCAGGACCTCGGTGCCGGCGGCGGTGACCTTCTCGACCCGGAGCCAGGAGGACCCGTAGAGGATCCAGGTGCAGCCGGCGGCCAGGAGCAGCGCGAGGACCAGGCCGGCGACCACGAGGGGCCCCCGGCGCAGTCCTCCCGGGAGCCGCCCGCCGGGGCGCGGCCCGCGGGGTCCCCCGGGGCCGGAGCCCTTGGGCGGCTTCGGCGGCTTGGGAGCCTTCGGGGTCCCCAGCCGCTTGAGGGGGCCGGAGCCCTTCCCGGCGGCTCCCGGACCGCCACGCTGCGCGGTGCTCGCTCCGGCCACTCCTGTGCCTCCTGCGTCGGTGCTTCCCGCGTCAGCGGGCTCTGTTGGCTGCGATCGCCTCGTACACCATGCCGACGAGCAGATCGTCGGCGTCCCGGCGGCCGAACTCGGCGGCGGCGCGGGACATCTCGTACAGGCGGTGCGGGTCGGCGAGGACCGGGAGGACCTGGCTGAGCACCCACTGGGGCGTCAGTTCCGCGTCGTCCACGAGCAGGCCGCCGCCGGCCTTGACCACCGGCTGGGCGTTGAGCCGCTGTTCGCCGTTGCCGATCGGCAGCGGGACGTAGGCGGCGGGCAGCCCCACGGCGGACAGTTCGGCGACGGTCATCGCGCCCGCGCGGCAGAGCATCATGTCGGCGGCGGCGTACGCGAGATCCATCCGGTCCACGTACGGTACCGGCACATACGGCGGCATCCCGGGCATGTTGTCGACACGCGGCAGTTCGTTCTTCGGGCCGACCGCGTGCAGGATCTGGACCCCGGAGCGCTGGAGGGTCGGCGCGACCTGCTCGATCACCTCGTTGAGGCGGCGGGCGCCCTGCGAACCGCCGGAGACCAGCAGCGTCGGCAGGTTGGGGTCCAGGCCGAAGGCGGCGCGCGCCTCCGGGCGGACCAGTGCCCGGTCGAGGGTGGAGATGGAGCGGCGCAGCGGGATGCCCACGTAGCGGGCGCCGCGCAGCTTGCTGTCGGGGGTGGAGACCGCGACGGCGAACGCGTACCGGGAGCCGATCTTGTTGGCCAGTCCGGGCCGCGCATTGGCCTCGTGGACGATGATCGGCACTCCGAGGCGCTTGGCCGCGAGGTAGCCGGGCAGGGCCACGTAGCCGCCGAAGCCGACGACGCAGTCGGCCTTGGTGCGCAGGAGGATCTCCTCCGCGGCCTTGATGGTGCCGCGCAGCCGTCCTGGGACGGTGATCAGCTCGGGTGTGGGCCTACGGGGCAACGGGACGGCCGGGATCAGTCCCAGCTCGTAGCCGCGCTCGGGCACCAGGCGGGTTTCGAGTCCGCGTTCGGTGCCGAGGGCGGTGATGCCCACGGAAGGGTCCTGCCTGCGCAGGGCGTCCGCGAGGGCCAGCGCCGGCTCGATGTGGCCGGCGGTCCCCCCACCGGCGAGTACGACATGCACCGAAATTCACCGCTCTCCGGACGGACGCTTCTTGACGCGCCGTCTCATCGACTTCCATCTCTGCCCGGTCCGCGGCCGGCCGTTCTTGGGCCTCCGCATCGCGAGCGCCGCCCGTGCCGCCGGCTCCTCACGCGCGAAGGCGATGAGCAGTCCGACCGCGAACATGGTCGGCAGCAAGGCTGACCCACCGTAGGAGAACAGCGGGAGCGGGACCCCGGCGATCGGCAGCAGACCGAGCACCGCACCGATGTTGATCACGGCTTGCGCCGTGATCCAGGTGGTCACGCCTCCCGCGGCAAACCGTACGAAGGGGTCCTCCGTGCGTCCGGCCACGCGGATACCCGCATAGCCTAGGGCCGCGAACAGGGCGAGCACCGACAGCGTCCCCGCCAGCCCCAGTTCCTCGCCGGTGATGGCGAAGATGAAGTCGGTGTGGGCCTCTGGCAGTTGCCCCCATTTTTCCACACTGGCACCCAGCCCGGAACCGAACCATCCGCCCGATGCGAGGGCGTAGATTCCGTGGACCGCCTGCCAGCACCCGCCGTTCGCGGGGATCTCGGTCACGCCGATGCACTGGAGCCGTTCCATCCGGTGCGGGGTGGTCTTGATGAGCAGTGCGACGAGCACGCCCACGAAGGCCAGGACCGCCGCGAACATCCGCGTCGGCGCCCCGGCCAGCCACAGCAGGCCGAACAGGATGGCTCCGAGGATCATCGCGGTGCCCATGTCCCCGCCCAGCATGATGAGCCCGAGCAGCAGGAAGGTGACCGGGACCAGCGGCACCAGCAGGTGTTTCCACTGGCTCAGCAGGTCCTTGTCGCCCTTGCGTGCCAGCAGGTCGGCTCCCCAGAGGATCAGGGCCAGTTTGCCGAACTCACTGGGCTGGAGCATGAACGGACCGCCAAGGGAGATCCAATTCTGGTTGCCGTTGATCGACACTCCTATCCCGGGCACCTGCACCAGGACCATCAGGAAGAGCGTGCCGGTGAGCACCGGATAGGACAGGGCCCGGTGGAGTTTGACGGGCATCCGCGAGGCGATCAGCAGCAGTCCGGTGCCGATCGCGGCCGCCAGGAACTGCTTCTTGAAGAAGTACGCGTCGCCCAGGCCGAGCTGGAGCGCCTTGATCATGGAGGCCGAGTAGACCATCACCAGGCCGAGCACGGTGATGAGCAGCGAGCTGCCGAAGATCAGGTAATACGCCGTGAGGGGCCGGTCCCAGGCCCGGCGCAACTGCCGTTGGGTGCGCCTCAGCCGGGTCAGCGGTCCGCCCCCGGCGGACCGCCCGGGACGCGGCGCCGGGCGCCCCCGGCCCAGCATCCGGCCAGCCCTGGGCGCCCGGGGCGCGCCGGGTTTGGCTCCCTTGGCGCCCTTGCCCTCTTTAGCAGTCTGGGCAGCCTTGGCGGTCCTGTCGGCGGACGGCCGCCGCCCCGGCAGCACTTGCTTGGCCGGCATCTGTGATCTTCCCCTCCCACTCGTACGAGGCGAGCAGCCGGTCGGCCGGAGGGAACCTGCCCTGGATCGAGCCGGACCTAGGCCTGCTCGGCGGCCAGTTCGCGCACCGCGTCGGCGAACGCGTCCCCACGCTTGCTGTAGTTCGCGAACATGTCCATCGAGGCACAGGCAGGTGCCAGCAGAACCGTGTCGCCGGGCTCCGCGAGCCGGGCCGCTTCCCGGACCGCCGCGAGCATCGCCCCAGTGTCGGTCCGTGCGAGGTCCACGACCGGGACCTCCGGGGCGTGTCGCGCCAGTGCCTCGGCGATCAGGGCCCGGTCGGCGCCGATCAGCACCACGCCCCGCAGCCGCTTCGCCGCCTTCTGCACGAGCTCGTCGAAGGTCGCGCCCTTGGCGAGGCCGCCGGCGATCCAGACGACCGGCTCGAAGGCCGCCAGGGAGGCTTCCGCGGCGTGGGTGTTGGTGGCCTTGGAGTCGTCGACGTACGTGACCCCGTCCACCTCGTCCACGTGGCTGACCCGGTGGGCGTCCGGCCGGAAGTCGCGCAGTCCGTCGCGGACGGCGCGCGGCTCGACGCCGAAGGCGCGGGCCAGGGCCGCCGCGGCGAGGGCGTTGGCGATGTTGTGCGGGGCCGGCGGGTTGACGTCCGCGACCTCGGCGAGTTCCTGGGCGTTCTTCTGCCGGTTCTCCACGAAGGCCCGGTCGACCAGGATGCCGTCGACGACGCCGAACATGGAGGGGCCGGGGGCGCCGAGGGTGAAGCCGATGGCCCGGCAGCCCTCTTCCACGTCGGCCTCGACGACCAGGTCCTCGGTGGCCTTGTCCGCAGCGTTGTAGACGCAGGCCACCGTGTTGCCCTCGTAGATCCGGCCCTTGTCGGCGGCGTACGCCTCCATGGAGCCGTGCCAGTCGAGGTGGTCCGGGGCCAGGTTCAGGACGGCCGCGGAGTGGGGGCGCACCGAGGGCGCCCAGTGCAGCTGGTAGCTGGAGAGCTCGACGGCGAGCACGTCGTACTGCTCCTCGCCGAGCACCACGTCGATGATCGGGGTGCCGATGTTGCCGACGGCCGCGGTCCTGAGGCCTGCGGCCTTCAAGATCGAGGCGAGCATCTGGGTGGTGGTCGTCTTGCCGTTGGTACCGGTGATGGCGAGCCAGGGAGCCGGTTCCCTGCGGGATTCGCCGGACCGGGCGGCACGCCGGTCCTCGGCGACCTCGCGCAGGAGCCAGGCGATCTCGACGTCGCCCACGACGTCCACGCCGGCCGCGGCGGCTGCCGCGAACAACGGGCTGTCGGGCTTCCAGCCCGGCGAGGTGACGACCAGGTCGGTCCCCTCGGGCAGGGTCTGCGCGTCCGCGAGGCGTACGGAGATGCCCGCCGCCTCCAGCTCCGCGGCCCGTGCGTGGTGGCCCTCGCTGTCGCCGCCGTCCACGACGGTGACGACCGCACCCAGCCCGGCCAGGGCACGCGCGGCACTGATGCCGCTCACGCCGAGGCCGGCAACGGTGATGTTCTTGCCGTGCCAGGCGGTCACTTGTCGGCTGCCCATCCCGCGTAGAAGACTCCGAGGCCCACGATCACGCACATGCCCTGGATGATCCAGAACCGGACGACGACCAGGACCTCCGACCACCCCTTGAGTTCGAAGTGGTGCTGTAGCGGTGCCATCCGGAAGACGCGCTTGCCGGTCAGCTTGAAGGAGCCGACCTGGATGACGACCGACATGGTGATCAGGACGAAGAGGCCGCCGAGGAGCGCCATCAGGAACTCCGTGCGGGAGCAGATCGCGAGGCCGGCGAGCGCGCCGCCGAGGGCCAGCGAACCGGTGTCACCCATGAAGATCTTGGCGGGCGAGGTGTTCCACCACAGGAAGCCGAAGCAGGCGCCCATCAGGGCGGCGGCGACGACCGCCAGGTCCAGTGGGTCGCGCACTTCGAAACAGGCGTTCGGGTTGGTCAGGGTCTGCGCGTTGGCGCAGGACTCCTGGTACTGCCAGACGCCGATGAAGGTGTAGGCGCCGAAGACCATCACGGCGGCGCCGGTGGCCAGGCCGTCGAGACCGTCGGTCAGGTTCACGCCGTTGGACATCGCCAGGATCATGAACAGCGCCCAGACCACGAACAGCACCGGGCCGATCGACCAGCCGAAGTCCGTGACGAACGACAGCTTGGTGGAGGCCGGGGCGAGGTCGCGCGCGTCCTTGAACTGCAGGGAGAGCACCGCGAAGGCGATGCCGACGATCAGCTGGCCGGCCATCTTGGCCTTGGCCCGCAGACCGAGCGAACGCTGCTTGACGATCTTGATGTAGTCGTCGAGGAAGCCCACCACGCCCATGCCCGCCATCAGCATGAGCACGAGCACGCCCGAGAAGGTCGGCTGGCTTCCGGTGATCACCTTGGTGAGGGCGTACGCGATCAGCGTGGCCAGGATGAAGGAGATGCCGCCCATGGTGGGCGTGCCCTTCTTCCCGGCGTGACCGCGCGGCCCGTCGTCGCGGATGAACTGGCCGTAGCCCTTGCGGGCCAGACCCTTGATCAGCAGCGGGGTGCCGATGAGCGTGAGGAAGAGTCCGATGACTCCGGAGAACAGGATCTGCCTCATCGGCCCGCGACCTCGCCGTCGAGCAGGGCCTGGGCCACCCGCTCCAGGCCGGCTGACCTGGAAGCCTTCACCAGCACGACGTCCCCCGGGCGCAGTTCACTGCGCAACAGGTCGACCGCCGCCTGCGCGTCGGACACGAGCACCGACTCCTCACCCCACGAACCCTCGTTATATGCGCCCAGTTGCAGCCAGGAGGCTTCCCTGCCCCCGACCGCGACCAGCTTGCTCACGTTGAGCCGGACGACAAGTCGTCCGACCGCGTCGTGCTCGGCGAGCGCGTCGTCTCCGAGCTCGGCCATCGGGCCGAGCACCGCCCACGTGCGGCCCCCGTTCGCCTTGCCGGCACCGCCCATCGCGGCGAGTGCGCGCAGTGCGGCCCGCATGGACTCGGGGTTTGCGTTGTAGGCGTCGTTGACGATCGTCACACCGTCCGCCCGCTCGGTGACCTCCATCCGCCACCGGGAAAGGCTGCCCGCCCCGGAGAGCGCGGTGGCGATCTCCTCGGCGGACATGCCCAGTACGTGGGCGACGGCGGCCGCGGCGAGCGCGTTCGACACGTGGTGCTCACCGTACAGCCGCAAGGTCACGTCGCTGCACCCGGTCGGTGTTCGCAATGTGAAGGAAGGCTGTCCCCTGTCCGTCATCCGGACTTCGGTGGCCCTGATGTCGGCGTCCTCGGCCTCGCCGAAGAGCACCGTACGGGCCTTCGTGCGCCCGGCCATGGCACGGACCAGCAGGTCATCGGCGTTGAGGACGGCGATGCCGCCCTCCGCCTCGGACGGCAGGGCCTCGACGAGCTCGCCCTTGGCCTGCGCGATCTGCTCGCGGCCGCCGAACTCTCCGATGTGCGCGGTGCCGACGTTGAGGACCACGCCGATGCGCGGGGGCGTCAGTCCGGTGAGGTAGGCGATGTGGCTGATGCCCCGGGCGCCCATCTCCAGGACCAGGTGCTGCGTCTCCTCGGTGACCCGCAGCGTCGTGATCGGCAGGCCGATCTCGTTGTTGAGGTTCCCGGGGGTCCACACGGTCGGCGCGTGGTGCTGCAGGACCTGGGCGATCAGGTCCTTGGTGGAGGTCTTGCCGGCGGAGCCGGTGAGGGCCACGACGTCGGTGCCCAGGCGTTCGACGACGGCTCGGGCGAGCGCGCCGAGGGCGGCCACCACGTCGGGGACGACGATGGCCGGGACGCCGACGGGCCGGATCGCGAGGACGGCCACCGCTCCGGCGGCCAGGGCGCGTTCGGCATAGTCGTGGCCGTCCACCCGCTCCCCGACGAAGGCGGCGAACAGACTGCCGGCCTCGACCTCGCGGGAGTCGTAGACCACGGGACCGGTGACCATGACGGACGGATCCGGTATGTCGTGGGGCTGCCCGCCGGTGATGTCGGCGATCTCGGCGAGGGAAAGGGCGATCACTGGTTGACCTCGGCCTGTCGGGGACGCTGGCGTGCTTGGGTCTCGATAGCCGCGCGCAGGACCGCACGGTCGTCGAAGGGGCGTACGACGCCCGCGGTGTCCTGGCCCTGCTCGTGGCCCTTGCCGGCCACCAGCACGGTGTCGCCGGCCTCGGCGCGCGCGACGGCGGCGGCGATGGCCGCCGCCCGGTCGGCGTCGACGAGGACGGTGCCCCGCTCGGCGGGCGGCACGGACACGGCGCCGCAAAACATCGCGGCGAGGATCGCGAGGGGGTCCTCGGAGCGCGGGTTGTCGGAGGTCAGTACGGCGGTGTCGGCGAGCCGGGCGGCCGCGGCGCCCATCGGGGCCCGCTTGGTGGTGTCGCGGTCGCCGCCGCAGCCGAGTACGACGTGCAGCTTGCCTGTGGTGACCTCGCGCAGGGCCCGCAGGACCGATTCGACGGCGTCCGTCTTGTGCGCGTAGTCCACGACGGCCAGGTACGGCTGTCCCGCGTCGACCCGCTCCAGGCGGCCCGGCACCCCGGGGACCGCGGCGACGCCGTCGGCGGCGGTCTGCGGGTCGAGGCCGGCGGCGGCGAGCGTGACGATCGCGGCGACGGTGTTGGCCACGTTGAACGGACCGGGCAGCGGGGCGGTGGCCCGGACCCGCTCCCCCGCGGGACCCACCAGGGTCAGGGTCGAGTCCATGTGGCGCGAGACCACGTCCTCGGCCCGCCAGTCGGCGGCCGGGTCGCCCGCGGCGGAGAAGGTGACGACCGGGATCGGCGACTCCTTGGCGAGGCGGCGCCCGTACTCGTCGTCGACGTTGACCACGCCGAGGCGGGCGCGGCGCTCGGTGAAGAGCTGCGCCTTGGCCTGGAAGTAGTCCTCCATGTCGGAGTGGAACTCCATGTGCTCCGGGCTCAGGTTGTTGAAGACGGCCACGTCGAAGACGCAGCCGTCGACCCGGCCGAGCACCAGGGCGTGACTGGAGACCTCCATGGCGACCGCCTCGACGCCGCGTTCGCGCATGACCGCGAAGAGCGCTTGCAGGTCGGTGGCCTCGGGGGTGGTGCGCTCGGACTTGATGCACTCGTCGCCGACGCGCATCTCGACGGTGCCGATGAGCCCCGTCTTGCGTCCGGCGCCGCGCAGTCCGCCCTCGACGAGGTACGCCGTGGTGGTCTTGCCGGAGGTGCCGGTGATGCCGATCTGGAGCAGGGCCCCGCCCGGCCGTCCGTAGACCGCGGCGGCCAGTTCGCCCATCCGGCCGCGCGGGTCGGCGACGGCGAGGACCGGGAGTCCGGTGGCCGCGGCGCGCTCCGCGCCCGCCGGGTCGGTCAGCACGGCGGCGGCGCCGAGGGCGGCCGCCTGCGCGGCGAAGTCCGCGCCGTGCAGCTTGGCGCCCGGCAGGGCCGCGTACAGGTCTCCGGGGCGCACGGCACGGGAATCGTGCGTGATGCCGGTGATCCGCGTCCGCGCGCCGGGGACTTCCACTCCCAGCAGCTCCGCCAGCTCGCCGAGGGGGGTCGGCTGGACGGACAGGGGGCGTGGCGCTCCCGGCGGCGCTGCCGGTGCGTCGTTCTGGGCGGTTCTGGGCTGATCAGCGTGGGGCACGGCGGTGAGCGTACCGGGCCCGGCGGGCCGCTCGCGAAGCGAGGGCCCGGCCTCGGGGGCGGCGGACGCGTGGTTCCCGGATTCGGGGGTGATCGTTGTCACTGATGGTGCCTCACGCTTTTCTGGGGCGGGCCGGCCGGGGCCGCGGTCACTGGCCCGGCTGCCGGCTCGGCCGGGGGCCGGGCTGCGCGCCGGGTTCGTAGGTGACCGGGAGTCCGGCGGGGGCGGTTCCGGTGGGAGCGACCTGGAGGGTTTTGAGGGCGAACTCCATGACCTTCTTGTAGATGGGCCCGCAGATCTGGCCACCGAAGTAACTGCCCTTGGTGGGGTTCTGGATGGCGCAGTACACGGTGATGCGGGGGTTGTCCGCGGGTGCGAAGCCTGCGAACGAGGCGGTGTAGCCCTTGTAGCGGCCGGTGGCCGGATCCACCCGGTTGGAGGTGCCGGTCTTGCCGCCGACCCGGTAGCCGGGAATCCGGGCCTTGGTGCCGGTGCCCTCCTGGTCGTCGACCACCGACTCCAGCATTTCCGCGAGGGTCTTGGCGGTCTCCTTGCTGACCACCTGGTTCTTCGCGGGCGCCGGGGCCGGGGTGAAGCGGCCGTCGGGGCCCCTGGTGCCGCGGACCAGGGTCGGGGCGATGCGGACCCCGCCGTTGGCGATCGTCGAGTACACGGAGGCCGCCTGCATGGCGTTGAGGGACAGGCCCTGGCCGAAGGGGATCGTGTACTGCTGGGAAGTGGACCACTTCTCGGGCGGGGCGAGGATGCCGCGGGACTCGCCCGGGTAGTTCAGGCCGGTGGGCCGGCCGATGCCGAACTTGTCCAGGTACGAGAACAGGACCTTGTTGGCTTCGGGCTGCGTCGGTCCGAGCTGGCCGGTGGCCAGGATGGTGCCGATGTTGGAGGACTTGGCCAGGACCCCGTTGAGGGTCAGGTACCAGGTGATGTGGTCGATGTCGTCCTTGAAGAGCCGGTCGCCGCGGTGCAGCCGGTTGGGGACCTCGACGTGGGTGTCGGGCCCCGCCTTCTTCTCCTCCAGGACGGCCGCCATGGACATCACCTTGGCGGTGGAGCCGGGCTCGTACACGTCCTGGAGCGCCGCGTTGCCCATGGCGGCGGAGCTGGCCTTGGACAGGTCGTTGGGGTCGAAGCCGGGGGCGTTGGCCATGGCGAGGACCTCGCCGGTGCGGGTGTCCTGGACGATGACGTACCCGCGGTCGGCCTCCGACTTGGCGACCTGCTCGGTGATGGCGCTCTGCGCGGCCCACTGGATGTCGCGGTCGATGGTCAGCTCGATGTCCTCGCCGGGCACGGCGGGCTTCTCGCTGGACCCGGCGGTCGGCACGCGGCGGCCGCCCGACTGGGCGTACGTGAGCTCGCCGTCCTTGCCGGCCAGCTTCTTGTCGAGGGAGGACTCCAGGCCGCCGCCGCCCTTGCCCTCGGCGTTGACGTAACCCAGTATCCCGGCGGCGAGGTCGCCGTTCGGGTACACGCGCTTGCTGCTGTTCTCGTTGAACACGCCGGCCAGGACGTTGGCGCCGGGGCCGTTCTTCCTCTTGTCGGCGGTCGCCTTCTCGGCGAAGACCTTCTTGAGGTCCTTGATCTGGTTCCAGACCTGCGGGGTCTGGCGGCGGGCGAGGACGACGTAGCGGGTGTTCTTCGTCTTCAGGCGCGCGGTGAGCTCCTTGACGTCCTTGCCGAGGATCGGCGCGAGGAGCGCGGCCGCCTGCTCGGGGGCGTCGGGAGCCTTGCTCTCCTGCACGGTGAACATGTGCGGGTCGGCGGTGATGTCGTACGCGTCCACGCTGGTGGCGAGCGCCACGCCCTTGCGGTCGGTGATCTCCCCGCGCTCGGCGGCCAGGGTGTAGCTGGTGAAGCGGTTCTCGGAAGCCTTGGCGGAGTACGCGGACGCGTCGACGGCCTGCACCTGGAGCAGCCGTACGACGAACGCCAGCATCACCAGCGTCAGCCCGACGCTGACCAGCCGCAGGCGGGGCTTGGGGGCGCCGAGCCGGATCGTGTGCGGCTTCCTCGCGGGGGCGGGGCGGCGGGTGGCGGGCCTGGTCCCACCCGGCCGGGCCGCGGGCCGCGCCCGGTCCCCTGCGGGCCGGGGCCGCCCGGGCCCGGGCACCCGCCGGCGCGGCGGCTCCTGCGGGCTCACGCGCAGCCTCCCTGCGCCGGGGCTCCTGGGGCGCCGCCCCAGACCCCGCTCCTCAAACGCCGGAGGGGCTGATATTGCCCTGCGGGCAATCCAGGCCGACGCCGGCCCGTTCCAGCCCCTCCGGCGTTTGAGGAGCGGGGGTCCGGGGGCTGGCCCCCGGGAACGGCGCCGCACTCGGCCACGGGTCCGGGCAGGCCCGGCTGGGGGCCCCCCCGGACGGAGTCTGGGGGATGGTGGAAGGGCGGGTAGGGGACATGTCCCGCAGGGGTACGCGTCACGACGTCACCGTCCAGGGGTCTGGGAGGGCTGGGGGGCGCCGCCCGACGGCGCGGTGGAGGGGGCCGGGGCGGCCGGGGCGGCTGCGCCCGAGGGGGCCGGGGCCGGGGAGCCGGCCGGGCTGGGGACGGCCCCGCCCGGGGAGGGCGAGACCGGCGGGGCGGAGGCCGGCGGCGACGGGGGTGGCGGCTCGGCGGCCGGCGACGCGGTCCCGGCGACCTTGCCGTCGGACCCGATGAAGACCGGGCTGCCACCGGGCACCAGACCCAGCTCGTGCGCCCGCCGCTGCAACGCGTCGGGCGCCGAGTAGCCGTCCACGTCCCGCTGCAGCGCCTGTTCCTCGTCCGTGAGCGCCGTGGTCTCCCGCTTCAGCTTGCTCAGCTGGAAGGAGCCCTCGTTGAGCGCCGAGTTCAGCAGCAGCAGGCTGATCAGCCCGCCGCCGAGCAGCGCCACGACCAGCAGGACGAACGGGGTCCGCGCCGCCTGTCCGGCGACCGGTCCCCCCAGCACCCGCCCCAGGCGTTTCACAGCCGCGCCTCCCGGATGCGTTCCACCCCGCGGCAGCGGGCGGGGGCCGCACGCCGGTTCTGCGCGATCTCCTCCTCGGTCGGCAGCTCCGCACCGCGCGTCAGCAGCTTCAGCTTCGGCTGGTACTTCTCCGGTACGACCGGCAGCCCGGCCGGTGCCGTCGAGGTCGCGCCGGCTGCGAAGACCTGCTTGACCAGGCGGTCCTCCAGCGACTGGTACGAGAGCACCACGATCCGGCCGCCGACCGCGATCCGGTCCACCGCGGCGGGGATGGCCCGCTCCAGTCCGGACAGCTCGCCGTTGACCTCGATGCGCAGCGCCTGGAAGGTGCGCTTGGCCGGGTTGCCGCCGGTCCGCTTCGCGGCCTGCGGCAGGGAGTCGCGGATCAGTTCGACGAGGCGCGCGCTGTTGGTGAAGGGCTCCTTGTCCCGCTCGCGCACCACCGCGGACACGATCCGCTTGGCCTGCTTCTCCTCGCCGTACTGGCGCAGGATCCGGACCAGCTCACCGGGGGCGTAGGTGTTGAGGACCTCGGCCGCGCTGATGCCCGTCGTCTGGTCCATCCGCATGTCGAGCGGGGCGTCCTGCGCGTAGGCGAAGCCGCGGTCGGCCTCGTCCAGCTGCATGGAGGAGACGCCGAGGTCGAAGAGGATGCCCTGCACGGTGGGGATGCGCAGGCTGTCCAGTACCTCGGCGAGGTCGGCGTAGATGGCGTGGACGAGGGTGGCCCGGTCCCCGAAGGGCGCGAGGCGCTCCCCGGAGAGGCGCAGGGCTTCCTTGTCGCGGTCCAGGCCGATCAGGTGGGCCTCGGGGAACCGGGTGAGCAGGGCCTCGCTGTGGCCGCCGAGGCCGAGGGTGCAGTCGACGACGACGGCCCCGGGCCTCTCCAGTGCCGGGGCCAACAGGTCCAGGCACCGCTGGAGCATCACCGGGACGTGTCGGGACTCGCTAGTCAAAGCGCCCTCTCAGATAACGGCGCGGCAGGCATACGCCGCGCCGCGCACGCGGAGTCTTACCAAAGGGCCGGGCGGCCGGTCAGGGCCGGGCTCCGGCCGGTTCGCGTCACTTTAGTGCAACGGTCGCCGCGGTCAACGAACCGCCCCGCGCGCCGTGCGCTCCGCTGCGACCGAAGCGGCAAATGCCGCGAATCACCCGGACGGCCGCGTGCGCCTCACCCCTGTGGGTTAGCTCACAACAGGATCAGGTGACCTTCTTTGTCCACCCTCACTCGATGCTCATACGTCCTGTGACCACTAACGTCGTATCCATGACGACTTCCGTACCCGTGCCCGCCGCCTCCGCGCCCAAGGCCGCCGAGGACCACTCCGTCACCGACCGTCTGGTGTCGTCGAACCGCGCCTACGCCGCGAAGTTCGCCGACCCCGGCATGGATGCCCGCCCGGTCCTCCAGGTGGCCGTCGTGGCCTGTATGGACGCCCGCCTCGACCTTCACGCCGCCCTCGGCCTGGAGCTGGGCGACTGTCACACGATCCGCAACGCCGGCGGGGTGGTCACCGACGACACCATCCGCTCCCTCACCATCAGCCAGCGGGCGCTCGGCACCCGCACGGTGATACTCATCCACCACACCGGATGCGGTCTCGAAAGCCTGACCGAGGACTTCCGGCACGAGCTGGAGGACGAGGTCGGCCAGCGCCCCGCCTGGGCCGTCGAGGCCTTCCGTGACGTGGACCAGGACGTCCGCCAGTCCATGCAGCGGGTCCGCACGAACCCCTTCCTGCCCCACAAGGACGATGTGCGAGGCTTCGTCTTCGACGTGCACACCGGGCTCCTGCGGGAGATCGATCCCACCTCTTGAGTGACACCAGGGCCAAGCGCCGTCAAGAATGCGGGGAGACGTCACCCGGAAACACTTCCGGGCCGGTGTCCGTGCTCTTGATTTCTGAGGTGTTTCGGGGTGGGCCGGTCATGCGCCATGGGGCGCCGGCCCTGGGAAAGGGTCGAGGAGAACCAGGTGACCACGTATGACGACCGAGCGAGCCTCGCGGATCTGACCAGCACGGCGCAGCAGGTGCGGGAATCGATCGAAAGCGTGATCGAGGGCAAGCCGGAGGTGGTCCGGCTCGCGCTGACCGTCCTGCTGGCCGAAGGCCACCTGCTGATCGAGGACGTTCCCGGCGTCGGCAAGACGATGCTGGCCAAGGCGCTCGCCAAGTCCATCGACTGCTCGGTCCAGCGGATCCAGTTCACTCCGGACCTGCTGCCCTCGGACATCACCGGCGTCAGCATCTACGACCAGCAGCGCCGGGAGTTCGAGTTCAAGCCCGGTGCGATCTTCGCGCAGATCGTCATCGGCGACGAGATCAACCGCGCCTCCCCCAAGACCCAGTCCGCGCTGCTGGAGTCGATGGAGGAGCGCCAGGTCACCATCGACGGCACCACCTACGCGCTGCCGAGCCCCTTCATGGTGGTCGCCACCCAGAACCCGGTGGAGATGGAGGGCACCTATCCCCTCCCCGAGGCCCAGCGCGACCGCTTCATGGCCCGGGTCTCGGTGGGCTACCCCAGCCCCGAGGCCGAGCTCCGGATGCTCGACGTGCACGGCGGGCTCTCCCCGCTCGACGACCTGACGGCCGTCGCGCACGCCCACGACATCGGCAAGCTCATCGAAGCCGTCCGCGAGGTGTACGTGGCCCCGCCCGTCCGGCGCTACGTCGTGGACCTGGTCTCCGCCACCCGCAGCCACCCGGACCTGCGCCTGGGCGCCTCGCCCCGCGCCACCCTGCACCTGCTGCGCGCCGTGAAGGCCTCCGCCGCCCTGGCCGGACGGGACTACGTCCTGCCCGACGACGTCCAGGCCCTGGCCGGACCGGTGCTCGCGCACCGGCTGCTGCCCACCGCACAGGCCCAGCTGAGCCGTCGCACCGCCGAGCAGGTCGTCGCCGACATCCTTCAGCGCACCCCCGTACCGGCCGCGCCCTCGCGCGGCGAGATCCCGCCCGGCGCGGGCATCCGGGGCTTCTGATGAGCGCCGGCGCCCCGCACGGCGCGGGCGGCCGGGGTCCGCAGGACGGTGGCGGGCTGCGCGCGTCGCTGTCCGGGCTGACCACCCGCGGCCGGTCCTTCCTGGCCGCCGGGATCGCCGCCGGGCTGTGCGCGTACGTCCTCGGGCAGTCCGAGCTGCTCCGGGTCGGGCTGCTGCTCGCCGTGCTGCCGCTGCTCTGCGTCCTGGCCCTGCACCGCACCCGCCACCGGGTCTCCGGCACCCGGCGGCTGACCCCGATGCGGGTGCCCGCCGGCTCCGAGGCCCGGGTGCAGCTCCGGCTCGACAACACCTCCCGGATGCCGACCGGGCTGCTGATGCTCCAGGACCGGGTGCCGTACGTACTGGGCCCCCGGCCGCGCTTCGTCCTGGACCGGGTGGAGCCGGGCGGCCGCCGCGAGGTCTCCTACCGGGTCCGCTCCGATCTGCGCGGCCGCTACCCGCTGGGCCCGCTCCAGCTGCGCCTCACCGACCCCTTCGGGCTGGTCGAGCTGACCCGCTCCTTCTCCGCCTACGACACCCTCACCGTCATCCCGCGCACCGAGGCGCTGCCCGTGGTCCGCTTCACCGGCGAATCCTCGGGCTACGGCGACGGCAGCCGCCGCTCGCTGGCCCTGGCGGGCGAGGACGACGTGATCCCGCGCGGCTACCGGCGCGGCGACGACCTGCGCCGCGTGCACTGGCGCTCCACCGCCCGCTACGGCGAGCTGATGGTGCGCCGCGAGGAGCAGCCGCAGCGCAGCCGGGCCACCGTCGTGCTGGACACCCGGCGCCTCGCCTACGAGGGCGCCGGCCCCGACTCCGCCTTCGAGTGGGCCGTCTCCGCCGCCGCGTCGGCCCTGGTGCACCTGCTGGAGCAGGGCTTC
This sequence comes from Streptomyces sp. GL_148, assembly GCF_057834205.1. NCBI lineage: Bacteria > Bacillati > Actinomycetota > Actinomycetes > Kitasatosporales > Streptomycetaceae > Streptomyces > Streptomyces sp. GL_148. Next base: position 2,276,843 of record NZ_CM174396.1, read on the forward strand.
TCCGTGCGGCTGCTGACCGACACCGGTGACTGCGTGCCCCGTGAGGGCGGCGGCTTCACCTCCGGCGGGCAGGAGTCCGCGGAGGCCGCGGGCCTGTTGATGGACACCCTCGCGGTGATCGGCCACTCCGACGGCGCGGGCCTCTCGCGGGCCTGCGACGCGGTACGGAGCAACGGCGCCGGCAGTGGTCTCGGCGGAGCCGGCGGGGACGGGCTCCTCATCGCCTTCTTCGGAGACCTGGACGACGTACAGACGGGGATGGCGGCCAAGATGTGCCGCCGCGGCGGAGGCGCCGTCGCCTTCGTGCTGGACTCCGCCGACTGGTCCGGGCGTCCGCCGGGGCTGGCTTCGGTGATGGCGCAGGGGCTGCCTCCGCTGGCGGAGCGCCTGGGCGGGCTGCGCGACGCGGGCTGGACGGCGCTGGCCGCCCCGCCCGGGGTGGCCTTCGGGGAACTGTGGCGACAGGCGGGCAACGCGCCGATCGCCGCGGCGGGCGGTTCGGGTTCGGCGGGGGGCTGGGGATGAGCGGGCGGGCGAGACTGACGGTCTTCGCGGCTCTGGCGACGCTGTTCACCGCCTGGTCGCTGAACCCGCTGGTGGAATCGGCCGGCTGGCTGCCGCAGGCGGCGGCGCTGCTGGCGCTGCAGAGCGCGGTGGGCGCGGGGGCGCGGCGGGTGCCGCTGGCCCGGACGCTGACCGTGGCGGCGCAGGTCCTCGTATCGCTGCTGGCGCTGATGCTGCTGTTCGGCGGGAAGATGCAGTCCGTCGCCGGCGACGGGCTGATGGACTATCTCGTGACGGACTTCGGCGCGCTGTTCCGCCAGGGCGTGCAGGACGTGAACGAGTTTTCGATGCCGGCGCCGCTGACGGACGGGATCCGGCTGCTGCTGGTGTCCGGGGTGCTGCTGATCGGGCTGCTGGTCGACCTGCTGGCGGTGACCGTACGCACGGCCGCCGCGGCCGGGCTGCCGCTGCTCGCGCTGTACTCGGTGGCGGCGGGCCTTTCGGGCGCGGCCACCGGCTCCGGCGGCGCCTCCTGGGTCTCCTTCCTGCTGGCCGGCTGCGGCTACCTCCTCCTCCTGCTGGCCGAGGGCCGCGACCGGCTGGCGCAGTGGGGCCGGGTCTTCGGCGCTGCCCCGCGCGGGAAGGTGTCCGCCGGATCCTCCGGCGGCGGACAACAGGCGCTCGCCCCGGTGCGCACCGGGCGGCGGATCGGCGCGGTCGCGCTGGGTCTGGCGCTGGCGGTGCCGGTGGTGCTGCCCTCGATGGGCAGCGGAGTACTGGGCCCGGGCGGCGGCGCGGGCGAGGGCGCGGGCAACGGACTCGGCCCGTCGATCCAGGCGGTCAATCCGCTGGTCTCCCTGCAGAGCAGCCTGAACACCCAGGACAACCGGGTGGTGCTGCGGTACCGCACGGACAGCCCGCAGCTCAGCGAGCAGTACCTGCGGATCCTGGCGCTGGACGAGTTCAACGGCGTCAAGTGGGAGGCCTCGGGGCGTGCCCTGACGGACGTCCCGAAGCGGATGCCGAGTCCGCCCGGGGTGAGCGACAGAGTGCTGAACGGCGCGACCGAGGTCCAGACCTTCATCTCCTCGGCGCAGACGTACGCGCAGCGCTACCTGCCGATGCCGTATCCGGCGACGGGGGTGGACATCGCCGGGAAGTGGCGGTTCGAGCCGGCCGGGCGGACGCTCGTCGGGGACCAGCTGGGCAAGGACAAGTTCCAGAACGCCCAGGGCGTGCAGTACTCGGTGCGCAGCCTGCTGCTGAACCCGACGGCGGAGCAGCTGCGCAGCGCGCCGGCGGCGAATCCCGAGATCGCGGCCGAGTACACGAAGGTGCCGGACAACCTGCCGGCGGTCGTCGTCCAGACGGCCCGCGAGGTGACGCGCGGCACGAAGGACGACTACTCGGCGGCGGTCAAACTCCAGGACTACTTCGCGGTGAGCGGCGGCTTCCGCTACGACACGAAGGTGTCCTCGGGTACGGGTTCGCAGGCCATCGCCAAGTTCCTCGCCGACAAGGAGGGCTTCTGCGTCCACTTCGCCTTCTCGATGGCCTCGATGGCGCGCACGCTCGGGATCCCGGCGCGGGTCGCGGTCGGGTTCACGCCCGGGGTCAAGCAGTCCGACGGCGTCGTCAACGTCTCGATGCAGGACGCGCACGCCTGGCCGGAGCTGTACTTCGAGGGCGTGGGCTGGACCCGCTTCGAGCCGACGCCCCGCTCGGGCATCACGGTCCCGGACTACAGCCGGTCCACGACCCCGCAGACGCTGCCGAACGCGCCGACGTCGGCCCCGTCCGCGAGTGCGGCGCAGCCTTCGGCCAGGCCCACGACGGCGGACGACTGCCCCGCCGACCTGAGGAAGCTGGGCGAGTGCGGTCCGGCCGCGGCGCAGCGGAACACGGGCGCGGGGGGCGACGGGCCCTCGGCGGGCACCGTGCTCGCCTGGACGGCCGCCGGCATCCTGCTCCTCGCCCTGCCGCTCCTGCCGTTCCTTTGGCGCGGGCGGCTGCGCGCGCGGCGGCTCGGTTCGGGGCAGGTCCTGGCCGCCTGGCGGGAGCTGGGCGACGCGGCGTGGGACGTCGGGATCGTCCCGGACGAGGCGCTGTCCCCCCGGGGGGCGGCGGACCGGGTGGTGTCCCTGGGCCGGCTGGATCCGGCGGCGGCCGATGCCGTACGCCGGGTCGCGGGCTCGGTGGAGCGAGCGCTCTACGCCCCGCCGGGGTCGGAGCCCTCGTACGGGGACCTGGCGCAGGACGTGGGGCTGGCCCGTGCGGGGCTCCTCGCGGGGGTCTCCCGATGGTCCCGGCTGCGGGCCCTGTTCCTCCCCCGCTCGGCGGTGCGCGTGCGCTGGGCCGCCTCGGCCCGCTGGTCGGCGCTGACCGACCGCGCGGCCTCGGCCACGGCCCGCCTCCGCACCCGGCTCCCCCTGCGCGGCCGCGGCTGACGGCGGGGCGGAGGCCGGCGCCCTGCGGGGCTGTCCCCTACCCCCCGGGCATCCCACCCGGAACGGGAACACGGCCGAGGCCGGGGCTCGATCCCCCCGAGCCCCGGCCTCTGCCATGTTCCCACCCCGTCGGCCAGAGAGACCCGGTCCGCACCTGCCGCCCCGTGTCGGCGGTGCGCACCGGGTCCCTGTCCGTTGCCCCCAGTCTGGCGCGGCGACATGCCGCACCCCATCCGCGCAGGTACTCATTTCCGCGCCTAGGTACGGATACTCACCCGCCCCACCAGTTCTACGCGGCCCCGCCACCCCCGCGGCACCGCCGATCGGGGGTCACCGGGAGCGGGAACCGTCAGCGGTTCCCGCTCACCCGGCCCCGCAACAGCAGCGACAGCGCCGAGTGCACGTCGTCCAGCGACCGCTCGCTCTGGAAGGACTGCCAGTCCAGCGCGGCCACCAGCACCATTCCCACCAGCGCCGCGGCCGTCAGCGGCACGTCGATCTCCGCGCTGAGCTCACCCCGTTCCACGCCTTCGTGGAGCACCGTCTCCACGACGGCGACGGCCTCCCGCCGGACGACCATCAGCGTGGACTGCCAGGTCCGGTTGGTGCGCCACAGCTCGGCGACGTAGAGCTGGGTGAAGGCGGGGTAGCGGTCGATGAAGACCAGTCCGGCCCGGATCATCTCGTCGAGCGCCTCGACCCGGGTCCCGCCCCTGGCCTCGGTCGATTCCGCCGCCGTCCGCAGGGACTCGGTCAGAAGGCCGACCCCGTGCCGCAGCAGCTCCTCGAAGAGGTCGTTCTTGCTGGCGAAGTTGTAGTAGACGGTGCCCTTCGCCACCCCCGCCCGCTCGGCGATCTCGTCGACCGTGGTCGCCGAGAAGCCCTGCTCCGCTATGAGGGTGACGGCCGCTTCGTAGAGCTTCTGCCGTGTGGCCTGGCGGCGGGCGCCGCCCCCGGCCGTACCGGTGCTGCTGCTTTCCATGGCGCTGATTCTCACAGGTCAACCCGTCCCTTCGGGCTACAGGCTCAGTTCCGGGCGCAGCCGGTCCATCGTCCACACCTGCTTGCCGCGGGCGGCCAGGGCGGTGAGGGCGAGGGCGCCGGCCGTGAAGGCGGTGAGGACCGCGCAGCCCTGCCAGACCGGGGCGAGGTCGCCGCCGGTGATGAGCCGGCGCAGGCTCTCGACCACGTACGACATCGGCAGGTAGGGGTGGATGGCGTTGAAGAAGCCGGGGCTGGTCTGGACGGGATAGGTGCCGCCCGCCGAGGTCAGCTGGAGCATCAGGACGGCCAGGACCAGGATCCGCCCGGCCGCGCCGAACTTGGCGTTCAGCCACTGGACGATCGCGGCGAAGCAGCCGGTCACCAGCATCAGGAAGGCGACGGTCAGCGCGGGCCGGGCCATCTCCAGGCCGAGTCCCCAGTGCAGTACGGACATCAGTGCGCCCACCTGCGCGGCGCCGATCCCGGCCACGGGCAGCCAGCCCGCGAGGGCGATCCGCCAGGGCGAGGCCCCGGCGGCGAGCGCCCGCCGGTTCAGGGGTGCGATCAGCATGTAGGCGACCATCGCGCCGACCCAGAGGGAGAGCGGGATGAAGTACGGGGCGAAGCCGGTGCCGTAGTTGGGCGCCTTGTGCAGGGACTGGTTGGCCAGCCGTACCGGGTCGGCCATGACCTCGGTCCGGGCGTCGCGCTGCTGCTGGTCGTAGGCCGGGATCTTGGCCGCGCCGTCGTGCAGGCCTCCGGCGAGTTCGCCGTTGCCGTCGACGAGCTTGACCAGACCGCCGTCGAGGTCGTGCGCGCCGGCGCCGAGCTTGCCGACGCCCGTGCCGAGTTCGCCGGAGCCCTTGGTGGCGGAACCGATGCCGGTGTGCAGTCGGGCCATGCCGTCGGAGACCTTGTGGGCGCCGTCGTTGAGGGCGTTCACCTGGGTGACCGCGGCTTCGAGGTCCGCGGAGAGGCCGGGGGCCTTCGTGACGAGGAGGCGGGCTTCGCGCTCCAGGTCTGCGAGCTGCCTGTGGAGGGTGCCGAGGTCGCCGTTCGCGTCCTTGATCAGGGTGTTGACGTCACCGGCGAGTTCGGCTGCTTCGGCGGCGTCCTCCTTGAGCCTCTTCAGCTGCGGGCAGGTGTCGGGGAGCGGCTTGGCACCGGTGGTGCAGGTCTTCGTGTAGACGTCGGCGGCGCCGGTGGAGACGCGCTGGGTGACGGTGGCGGCGGCCGGGGCCGCCTTGGCGAAGGCTTCGAGGTGCTTGTTGACGACCCGTGCGGTGTCGGCGACGAGTTCGGCGCTGTCCGCGAGACTCTTGGGGTCCTTGAGGAAGGGGCGGGCCTTTTCGGCGACGCCGCCGACCTTGTCGGCGAGCTTCTGGGTGCCGGCCGCGACGTCCTTCGTACCCGTTTCCAGCTGTCCGGCCGCCACGTTCAGCTTCTTCAGTCCGCCGGTGAGCTCGCCGTTCTTCTCCTTCGCCGTGTCCAGGCCGTCGGCGAGGTCCTTGGCGCCCTTCTGCGCCTTGTCCGCGCCGTCCGTGAGCTTGTCGGCTCCGTCGGCGGCCTCGGCGGTCTTGCCGTGGAGGTCGGAGAAGTTCACGAAGATCTTGTCGAGGAAGCCGCGGGAGGCGTTGGTGGACGCCGCCGAGCGGACCTCGGAGAAGACGGTGCGCGAGATCGAGCCGACGATGTAGTTGTTCGCGTCGTTGGTTTTGACCTGGAGGGCTCCGGTGGCGGGGTCCTCACCGGAGCTGGAGGCGATCTTCGCGCTGAAGTCGGCGGGCATGGTGAGGGAGAGGTAGTACGTGCCGTTCTCCAGCCCCTCGGCCGCCTCTTCGGCGCTCACCTCGCGCCAGTCGAAGGTCTTGCTGTCGTGCAGCTTGCGGGTGATCTCGCCGCCGGCGTCGATCTGCTTTCCGTCGACGGTGGCGCCGCGGTCGGAGTTGACGAGGGCGACCGGCACCTTGTCGAGGCGGCTGTAGGGGTCCCAGAAGGACCAGAGGTACAGGGCTCCGTAGAGCAGCGGCAGCAGGAGCAGCGCGACGAGGGCGGCCCGGGGCAGCTTCCCCCGCCCGAACCGCTTCAGCTCAAGCGCGGCCAGCTTCGGCGAGCGCATCGTCGTCCCCCTTCGTGTCGTGCGGGTCGTGGGCGGCGGCCGTGATGCCGGCGTCGGCGGTGCCGTCGCTGTCAGCGGTGGCGTCGGTGCCGTCGGAGTCGTCAGAGTCGGCGGCGTCGGCGTCGGTGCCGTCTGTTCCGTCTGTGCCGTCGGAGTCGTCGGAGTCGTGCGGGGCGGTGGCCTGGACGCCCCAGGTGACCTTGGAGTCCGTGGGGCGGGGCACCTTGGCGGATCCCGCGACCGGTGCCGCGGCCGGGTCGGCGGTGGCGGCCGCCGGCCCGGTGCGCAGGACCGTCGCGTCGGACGGGGCCTCGCTGCACACTGCGAGGACGGTGGTCCCGCGGGCGGCGAGTGAGCGCAGCAGGTCCCAGGCCTCGGCGCGCTCGGCGTCCGAGAGCTTGAGGTCCAGGTCGTCCAGGGCCAGCAGGCGCGGCGAGCCGAGCAGTGCGATGGCCACCGACAGCCGTACGGATTCCAGCCGTTCCAGGTCCCGTACGGAGGTGCGCGGCCCCTTCGGCAGCGCGGCGACGTCCAGTCCGGCGGCGTCCAGCGCAGCGTCGATCCGGGCCGCGGTGGAGGCGCGGCGCTCCTCGCGCGGACGGAGCAGGGCACGGACGGGTCCGTCGTAGCGCCGCTGGAGGAGTGCTCCCTCGCGCAGTTGCTCGGCGACGGTCAGGGCCTGGTCGAGGTCGTTGACCCCGGGCACCGGGCCGAGGGCGGCGATGCGGCGGACCGCGGCCATCTTCTTCGGCAGCCGGTGGCGGCCGATCTCGGCGTGGCCCTCGGTGGGCTTCATCCGGCCGGTGAGGGCGAGGAGCAGGCAGGTCCTGCCGCTCCCGGAGGGGCCTTCGACCGCGATGAGCGAGCCGGGCGCCGCGTCGATCCCGACGCCCCGGAACACCCAGCCGCGCGGGCCCTTGACTCCGAAGTCCTCGGCTTTGACGGCCGCGCCGTGCGGGCTGTCCACGCCCTCCCCCTTCTTTTGAACTGACCAGTCAGTTCAAAAACTAGCATCCCCGGCCGCATCCGCTGCACAGAGGGCGGCAGTTGCCCGGCCGCGAGCCCGGGCTCGGGCACGAAACCGCAGGTCAGCGCGATTGTCAGTGGGGGCCGTCACGATGGGGACACGCAAGAACAGCTCAACTCGTAGGAGCAGCTACACCAGGCAGCGCGAAGCGCACGCAACGACAGGAGGTTCGTCATGGCCACACCGTCCCCGTCCCCTGTCCACCCCGTCCCCCGGAAGTCGGCCGCACCACCGGCCGCCCTCGACCTGCTCGCCAAGGCCCACGAGGGCCTGGCCGAAGCCGCCCGGCTGACCCGGCCCCACGAGCGGTACGCCACCGCCCATCTCGCGGCGCTGCGCGCCGCCGCGGCCGTGCTCGCCGCGCGCGGGCGGCCCGAGCCGGTGCACCCGCGGCGCAGGCCGCGGATCCGCAGCGCGTGGGAGGTGCTCCCGGAGATAGCGCCCGAACTGACCGAGTGGAGCGCGCTCTTCGCCTCCGGAGCGGCCCGCCGGGCGCGGGCGGAGGCGGGCATAGCGGCCGCGGCCACCGGCCGGGACGCGGACGATCTGGTGCGTGCCGTCGCGATGTTCCTGCGCCTGGTGGAGCGGATGCTCGCGCTCCGCCCGCCGGCGCCGGCCGGCCCGGCCCAGGGCCTGCCGCTGCCGCGTACGGAGCATCCGGACGTGGGATGACCTGCCCGGCAGCCAGAGGCAATAGGGTGGGCAGCGACCGCTCAACCAACGTGCCGAGGAGCCATCAGCCGTGTCGGACACTTCCCGCCCCCGCGCCTCCCTCCGCACCGCCGTGGTGTGGGAGGTCCTCAAGGAGGCGCTCGACCGCCGGGTGAAGGCGACCGGGCGGGACGTGCTGGACGTGCTCGACACGGGTGGCGGTACCGGCAAGTTCGCCGTGCCGGTGGCCCACCTCGGCCACCGGGTCACCGTGGTCGACCCGAGCCCCAACGCGCTGTTCGGTCTGGAGCGCCGGGTCGCCGAAGCCGGCGTGGCCGATCTGGTCCGCGGGGTGCAGGGCGACGCCCAGGGCCTGCTCGATGTCGTCGAGCGGGAGTCCTACGACGTGGTGATCTGCCACGGCGTGCTGGAGTACGTGGACGACCCGGCCGAGGGCGTGGCCAACGCGGTGGCCGCCCTGCGCCCCGGCGGCATCCTCAGCCTGCTCGGCGCCGGACTCGGCGGGGCCGTCCTGGCCCGCGCCCTGGCCGGGCACTTCACGGAGGCCCGTACGGCCCTGGCCGACCCGGCCGGACGCTGGGGTGCGGGCGATCCGGTACCGCGCCGCTTCACCGCCGAGCAGCTCTCGGCCCTGGTCTCCGAGGCCGGTCTTGCCGTGGGCGCGGTGCACGGCGTCCGGATCTTCGCCGACCTCGTCCCGGGCGTTCTGGTCGACACCGAGCCGGGCGCCGTCGAGGCCCTGCTGCGCCTGGAAGAGGCCGCCGCCGAGCTCCCCGCGTTCCACGCGGTCGCCACGCAGCTGCACGTCCTCGGCGAGAAGCCCGCCTGATCTGCGGAGCAGAGGGGAACGCGGTGCGCCACTCACCCTCCGAACCGGCGTCGTGACCCGTATGATCGGGGTCAGCGCCCGGCATGCCGAGCGGACCTCTGGGGAATAACGCCCTCAGTGGGCCGTTCAAGACGGCGCTGAGCATTCCCCAAGCGGTACTTTTTACGGGCAGTGTTTTTAGAACGTGGCGTAGAGGGCGGGTATCACGGGGGCGATTCCCCGCCTATCCTGAAGGGGACCCCTGGTCGCTACCCCCCGCGACCGACGGATGAGGAGGACTCCCGTGCCGCTCTCGGAGCACGAGCAGCGAATGCTCGAGCAGATGGAGCGAGCGCTGTACGCCGAAGATCCCAAATTCGCTACAGCGCTTGAGGGAAGCGGACTGCGCACGTACACCCGGCGACGGGTTTACCAGGCAGTCGCAGGCATTGTGGTGGGTATCGCGCTCCTCATGACCGGTGTGATCGTGCCGAACGTACTGTGGATCAGCGTGGTGGGATTCCTCGTCATGCTGGGCTGTACGGTGCTCGTGGTCACCGGTTGGCGCAAGGCACCCAAGCCTGGTGAGCAACCCGCCTCCGACAGTGCAGGCGGTTCGCCCCGAGGGCAGAACCGGCAGCGTCGGTCGATGATGACCCGTATCGAGGAACGGTGGCAGCGCCGCCGTGACGAACAGGGGCAGTAGCCCCACCGACAGACTCGGGTGAAGGGACGGCCGCCGGAAGGCGGCCGTCCCTTCGCTGTTCCCCGGAAGGATTCTGAGGGGCCGCGCCGGATCACGGCTTCTGGGACCTGATGACCAGATGAGTGTGCTCCCCTTGGTCTTCACCAGCGGCTGGGCCAGTGGGATCAACGCATACGCCGTGGTCCTGCTGCTCGGCATCTTCGGCAGGACCGGCCTGACCGACGAGGTCCCCGCGTCCCTGCAACGCACCGACGTGCTGATCGTGGCGGCAGTGCTCTTCCTCTGCGAGGCGGTCGCCGACAAGATCCCGTACGTCGACTCCCTCTGGGACACCGTCCACACCGTGATCCGCCCGGTGTCCGGAGCGGTGGTCGGCGCACTGCTGGCCGGGCAGAGCGGCTCGCTCTCCGACATCACGGCCGGCGCGGTCGGCGGCTCCACCGCCCTGGCCAGCCATTTCGTCAAGGCCGGCACCCGCATGGCGATCAACACCTCGCCCGAGCCGTTCAGCAACGTCGCCATGAGCACCGCCGAGGACCTCGGTGTGGGCGGGATCGTCACCTTCGCGATGTTCAATCCGGAGGCCGCCGCGATCATCTGCGCCGCTCTGCTGATCATCGGCCTCGCCCTGCTGATCTACCTCTGGGCCCGGATCCGCCGCTTCCGGCGCCGCCGGGCCCAGCGCCGCGAGGAGAAGAGGCTCGCCGCCGAGCTCGCCCGCGTCGCTCGATAGGCTCAGCGGCATGGCACGCATTGCGGTGATCGGCGCCGGCATGGGCGCGATGGCGACGGCGGCACGGCTGGCCGTGGCCGGACATCAAGTGACGGTGTACGAGCGCGGGACGACCTACGGCGGAGCCGTCGGCCGGTACGCCCGCGACGGCTTCGTCTTCGACACCGGCCCCGGGCTGGTGCACCTGCCCGCCGTCTACCGCGATCTGTTCGTCAAGACCGGCAAGCGTCCGCTGGAGGAGTGCGCGGAGCTGGTCCAGATCGACCCCGCCGTCCGCTACCTCCTCCCGGACGGCCGTACGCTCACCTTCCCCGGCGGCTCGCACGGCGGCGCCGCCGCAGCCGTCGACGCGGCCTTCGGACCCGGCTCCGGGGACCGCTGGAGCGCGGTCCTGGGCCGTGCCCGCGACGCCTGGGACGCCACCCGCCGGCCGCTCCTGGAGGAGCCGCTGCACCCGGACCGCTCCGCGCTGGGCCGCGATCCGTACCCCGCGCTGCGCGGGAGCGGCCTGCTGCGCCGCCGCCCGCCCACGCTGGCCGAGGTCGCCGCCCGCGAGCTCGGCGGCGGCGGCTTCGACGAACTGCTCACCTCCCGCGTACGGGCGTACGGGGTCGATCCGGCGACCGCGCCCGCCTCGGCGGCGGTGCTGCCCTACATGGAGCAGACCTTCGGCAGTTGGTACGTGCGCGGCGGGGTCCGGGAGCTGGCCACCGCCGTGTACGAACGGTGCCTGGAGCGGAAGGTCGTCTTCGAGTTCGGCGCCGAGGTGCGCGAGGTGCTCCTGCGCGAGGGCCGCGCGGCCGGGCTGGTGACGGCTGACGGCACCGAGGTCGCGGCCGACCACGTGGTCTGCGCGGCCGACCCCGGCCGGCTGCGGATCCCGCTCGCCCCGGACTCCGCGTCCGCCCGCACGGTGGAACCCGCCCGCTGGTACACCCTGTTCGCCGCGCTGCGCGGGGCCCGTGACGCCGACGCCGCGCACCGCACGCTGCTGGGCCCGGTGACCGTGCTGCGCCCCGACGACCCGGCCACCCGGCCGGACGCCGAGCACGAGGCGGTCACCGTGCACGCCGTGCTGGCCGAGGCGGGCGCGCCCGCTCCGTCCGCCGAGGAACTGCTGACGGCGGCCGCGCGGGCCGTTCCCGGGCTGCGGGAGCGGCTGCTGTGGCACGAGCTGCGCACCCCGGCCGACGTCGAGGCGGCGACGGGTTCGGTGGAGGGCCGGGTGCCCGCGCCCGCGCTGGCCGGGGCCGGGGGCCGGCTGCTGCGCCCGGCGAACGTCACCGCCGTGCCCGGGCTGTACCTGGCCGGCGGCTGGGCGCACCCGGGCGGCGGGCTGGCCCACGCCGGGATGACGGGGGCCCTGGTGGCCGGGCTGATCGTGGAGGGCGCGGACTTCCGCGGTTCGCGGTAGGCCGGATCAGGCCTCAGTAGCGGTACTGCTCGTACTCGCCCGTGCCCTGGTACGGATACGGGTACGGCTGCTGCTGCAGCTCCTCCGCCGGGTAGGGCTGGCTCACGTCGCGCTGCTGCGGGACCCAGACCCCGCCGGGCGGGGTGTCCATGGAGTACTGCTCCTGCTGCCCGGTCGCGTACGGGTCGGGGGCGTAGGGGTCCGGGGCGTAGCCGCCGTACGGGGGCGCGTAGCCGTACGGCTGCTGCGGGGCGACGGCTCCGCCGGTGCCGATGTACGGGTCCGAGTAGGCGGCGTAGACCTGCTGCTCGCCCGGGACCGGATAGCCGGTGGTGTAGTCGTAGCCGCCCTGGGTCTGCGGGTCGTAGTACGCCGCGTACTGGTGGGCGTCCTGCTCGGCCTGGACGAACGGGGAGGCGAAGGCGGCGGTCTCGCCGGGAACCCCGTACGAAGCGGCCGCGTCGGCGGCCGGCTGCGCGGGGTAGTACTCCTGGACCTGTTCGCGGACGGGCCCCGGGGTGAACGCACCGGGTTCCTCGTCGGAGTCCTCGTCCTCGGCCGGGTCGGACCCGTACTCCAGGGCCGTCACCTCGAGGGCCGGTTCCGGGCGCGGTGCGCCCCCGGCCCGGCGGCGCCGGCTCTGCGGGAGCTCGGGCTCGGGGGCCTTGCCGCGGCGCAGCGCCCAGCCGGACACGAAGCCCTTGCGGAAGGAGAGGGTCACCAGCGTCTGGCCCAGCGCGAACGCGACGGCGCCGGTCCCTATGACGAGCACCGACGGCAGCACGACGCCGGCGACCACGCCGGCGAACCCGGCGAAGGCGAGCAGGCGCCAGCGCAGCCGGGCCTTGTACTGCATCAGGACCTCGGCAAGCAGCCACAGCGCGACGAAACCGAACGCGATGTAGAGGACCGTCATTCCCATGCGGGGCCCCTCTCGGTACGGCCGCCCGCGCGGGGAACGGGGCCGGCCGGTCAGGCCCGCTGGTGCAGGCCCAAGTTCTCGTAGATCTCCAGCGTCGCCGTGGAATTGTTCAGCGTGATGAAGTGCAGCCCCGGGACACCCTCGGACAGCAGCCGCGCGCAGAACTCCGTGGCGAACTCGATGCCAATGGAGCGTACAGCGGCCGCGTCGTCCTTGACCGCGAGCATGCGCTCTTTCACGGCCGCGGGGAAGATTGCGTTGCTGAGTTGCGGGAGCCGGTCGAGCTGCTTGATGTTCACAACAGGCATAACCTCGGGGATGATCGGGGTGTCGCAGCCCGCCCTCTCGACGCTGTCGCGCATCCGGAGATAGTGCTCCGGATCGAAGAACATCTGGGTGATCGCGTAGTCGGCGCCCGCGCGGCACTTGTCCACGAAGTGCCGGATGTCCGTGTCCCACTCCGTGGAGCGCGGGTGCATCTCGGGGAAGGCCGCGACGCCGACGCAGAAGTCGCCGGACTCCTTGACCAGCCGGACCAGGTCGGCCGCGTAGTGCACGCCCTCGGGGTGCGGCACCCACTCGCCCATGGGGTTGCCCGGCGGGTCTCCGCGCACGACGAGCATGTTGCGGATGCCCGCGTCGGCGAACTGCCCGATGACGTTGCGCAGCTCGGCGATCGAGTGGTCGACGGCGGTGAGGTGCGCGACCGGGGTCAGCGTGGTGTCCGCGGCGATCTGCTCGGTGGCCCGGACGGTGCCGCCGCGGGTGGAGCCGCCGGCCCCGTAGGTGACGGAGACGAAACTCGGGGCCACCGCCTCGACCCGGCGCAGCGCGTTCCAGAGGTTGCGCTCGCCCTTCTCCGTCTTGGGGGCCCAGAACTCGAAGGAGTACGAGCGCCCGGACGCGATGAGGTCGCGGACCGTGTGTGCACGGTCCGACCAGGTGGAAGAGGTACCAAGGGCCATACGGGGAGGTTAGACGCGGTCCGGTGTCCCTCGAAGCGTTGTCCACGGACTGGACGCGGAAATGAGACGCCGGGGCGCCGTGGTGCGGGCGGCCGGGGCCGCCCGGGACCTGCTAGCCGAGCCGGGCGCGGACCCGCTTGGCGAGGTCGGAGGCGGCGGCGCCGGGGTCGGAGGCCTCGGTGAGGGCCCGTACGACCACGACGCGGGAGGCGCCCGCGTCCAGCACTTCGTCCAGGTTCCCCGCGTCGATCCCGCCGATGGCGAACCACGGCCGGTCCTGGGCGAGGGAGGCCGCGTGGCGGACGAGGCCGAGTCCGGGGGCGAACCGGCCGGGCTTGGTGGGGGTGGGCCAGCAGGGGCCGGTGCAGAAGTAGTCCACGCCGGGCTCGGCGGCGGCGGCGTCGACCTCCGCCTCGGAGTGGCAGGAGCGTCCGATGAGGACCTCCCGGCCCAGGATGGCGCGGGCGGCGGGTACCGGGATGTCGCCCTGCCCGAGGTGCAGCACGTCCGAGCCGATGGCGTGCGCGACGTCGGCCCGGTCGTTGACGGCGAGCAGCTTGCCGTGGCGGCGGGCCGCTTCGGCGAAGACCTGGAGGTGCTCCAGCTCCTCGCCCGCCTCCATGCCCTTGTCGCGGAGCTGGACGATGTCCACCCCGCCGGCGAGGACGGCGTCCAGGAACTCGGGGAGGTCGCCCTGCCGCTTGCGGGCGTCCGTGCACAGGTAGAGCCGGGCATCGGACAGCTGGGCGGCGATGGCGGACATGGGTACCCCCGGGTGGTGTGTCGTACGTACGTACGCGGTGTGCGGGCCCCGGCCGGGGCCCGCACACCGCGCTTGAGACGGAATCAGGTCAGAGGGCGAGCGCCTGAGCGCGGCGCTTCACCTCCGTGCCGCGATTCTCGCTCAGTGCCTGCACGGGGGTGCCGGGCAGGGTCTCGTCGGCGGTGAAGAGCCACTCCAGGATCTCCGCGTCGGTGAAGCGGTCGTCGCGGAGGACGGTCAGCAGGCCGACCAGGCCCTTGACGATCTTGTCTCCGTCGATGAAGGCCGCGGGGACCTGGAGGGAGCGGTTCTCGCCGCGGCGCACTGCGAGCAGCTGCCCCTCCTTGACCAGCTGGCGAACCTTGGTCACTTCGATGTCGAGCATCTCCGCGATGTCGGGGAGGTACAGCCAGGCGGGAACAAGGGCATCGATCTTTGCGTCAATCTCGGTCACGAGCACAAGCCTGCCATCTCGGACTGACTGCCGGTACCCGAGCGACCCCGTCCGGGGCGCGGGGGCCCAGTTTCCGGGGCCGAAGACGGGGCCGGGCGGGAGGCCAGAGCGGGCCGGGCGCAGCCCCCGGACGGGTCCGGGCGCAGCCCGGGGAACCCTGAGCGGGGTTGGGGCGGGGCGGGTGCGGGCGCAGCCCGCACGGAGTCCGGGGCACAGCCCCGGGGCGGGTCCGGGCGCAGCCCGGGGAACGGGCGAAGGGGGGGTAGGGGACTTCGCCCGCCTGGGCCGGGCCCCGCCCCGGCCTCCGCCCCCGGCGGGTCAGCCGAGGAGCGTCGACTTCAGCGCGATCGCCGGGTCGGCGACCTTCGCCGGGTCCACGAGGGCGCCCGTTTCGATGAGGCGGCGCCCTTGGGCCAGGTCACGCGGGCGGCCCACCGCGAGGACCGCGGCCAGCCGGCCCTCCCGCAGCCAGCACACCGACCAGGTGTCGGCCTCCGGGTCGCCGCGCCACAGCGGGGCGTCCGCGCCGGCGTGGTGGCCCGCGTACTGCACGAAGCGGCCGAACTGCTCCGACCAGAAGTACGGGACCGGGTCGTAGACCTGCTCACCGGAGCCCCCGGCCAGGATGTCCGCCGCCACCACCCGGGGCCCCTGGAGCGCGTTGTCCCAGTGGTGCACCAGCAGCCGGGCCCCGTAGCGCCCCGACGGGAAGGAGGCGCAGTCCCCCACGGCGTACACCCCGGGCACCGAGGTACGCAGCCACTCGTCGGCGGTGACCGCGCCGTCCGGGCCGAGCTCCACGCCGGACCCGGCCAGCCATCCGGTGGCCGGGCGGGCGCCGATGCCCACCACCACCGCCTCGGCCGGCAGCTCCCGCCCGTCGGCCAGCAGGACCCGGCCCGGCTCCACTGAAGCGACCCGTACGCCCGTCAGCAGCTCGGCGCCCTCCTGGGCGTACCAGCGTCCCATCGGCTCGGCGACCTCGGCCGGCAGCGCGCCCGCCAGCACCCGGTCGGCCGCCTCGACAACGGTCACCGCGCAGCCCGCCTCGCGGGCGGCGGTGGCGAATTCGGCGCCGATCCACCCGGCGCCGACCACCACCACCGCCGAGCCGGCCGCCAGTACGGGCCGCAGCCGGGCCGCGTCGTCCAGGGTGCGCAGCAGGTGCACCCCGGGGACGCCCTCCGCGCCGGGCAGGGTCAGCGGGAGGGCTCCGGTGGCCAGCACGAGGAACTCGTACGGGACCGGGCCCGCCTCGGTGTCCACCTCCCGGTCGGCGGCCCGCAGCCCGGTGACCTCGACCCCCAGCCGGAGCTCGATGCCGAGCTCCTCGAAATCGACGTCGAAGGCCGAATCCTCGGCCTTGCCGAGGAGCACCGCCTTGGACAGCGGGGGCCGGTCGTAGGGCTGGTGGGGTTCGGCTCCCAGCAGGGTGACGGGGCCGGTCCAGCCCTGTTCCCGGAGGGCGACCGCGGTCTGGACCCCGGCCATCCCGGCGCCGACGATCACCACGCCGCGCCGAGTGATCTCCGCCTGCTGCGTCTGCTGTTGCGTCTGCTCGCTCACGCGGCACACCCTAATCAACTGACGATCCGCCAGGAATAGCGGGCGGGGACCTACCGGGGAGCGAACGGGGAGCGCGCGAGGACGTCTCGAGGGCCGTGCGAGGACCGGCACCGGGGAGGCAGCCTTACCGGCCGTCGGCCTCGGCGTTACTCTGGCACCGAACCTATCGCGGGAGTCCGGGCGCACCGGGCTGAGAGGGAGGCTGGCCGGCCTCCGACCGTACGAACCTGATCCGGGTCATGCCGGCGAAGGGAGGGGCTGGACGCCCATGCATTCATCCAGGAACGGCCGGAGTCCCGGCTACGACGTCCTCGTCATCGGGGGCGGCATCATCGGCCTGGTCACCGCCTGGCGGGCGGCCCGGCGCGGGCTGCGCACCGCGCTGGCCGATCCGGCCCCCGGCGGTGGCGCCGCCCAGGTCGCGGCCGGCATGCTGGCCGCCGTCACCGAGCTGCACTACGGCGAGGAGACCCTGCTCGGGCTCAACCTCGCCTCCGCCGCCCGCTACCCCGAATTCGCCGCCGAGCTCGCCGAAGCCAGCGGCGGCATGGACATCGGCTACCGCGCCTGCGGCACCCTCGCCGTCGCCCTCGACGCCGACGACCGGCTGCACCTGCGCGAACTGCACGCCCTCCAGCGCCGCTGCGGCCTGGAGTCCGAGTGGCTGACCGGCCGCGAGTGCCGCCGCCTGGAACCGATGCTGGCTCCGGGCGTACGCGGCGGCCTGCGCGTGGACGGCGACCACCAGGTCGATCCCCGCCGCCTCGCGGCCGCCCTGCTGGCCGCCTGCGAACGGGCCGGGGTCGCCCTGCACCGCGCCGGGGCGGCGCGGCTGCTGACCACCGCCGACCGGGCTGGCGGCGCGGTCCTCGACGACGCGGACGGTACGGAGCTGCGCGCCGACCAGGTGGTGCTGGCGGCGGGCTCGCTCAGCGGCCGGCTGGACGGCGTACCGCCCGAGGCCGTGGCCCCCGTACGGCCGGTCAAGGGCCAGGTGCTACGCCTCGCGGTGCCACAGTCCTACGCGCCGTTCCTGTCGCGGACCGTACGGGCCGTGGTGCGCGGCAGCCACGTCTACCTGGTGCCGCGCGAGAACGGCGAACTCGTCCTCGGCGCCACCAGCGAGGAACTCGGCTGGGACACCACCGTCACCGCGGGCGGGGTCTACGAACTCCTGCGCGACGCCCACGAACTGGTGCCCGGGATCACCGAACTCCCCCTGGTGGAGACCCGGGCCGGGCTGCGGCCCGGATCGCCGGACAACGCCCCCCTCCTCGGCCCGACCGAACTCCCCGGCCTGCACCTGGCCACCGGGCACTACCGCAACGGGGTCCTGCTGACCCCGCTGACCGGGGACGTGATGGCGGACCTGCTGACCACCGGCGAACTGCCGGAGATCGCCCGCCCCTTCACCCCGCGCCGTTTCGCCCTCACGCCCACCCTCACGCGACAGGAGTCGTTCGCATGACCATTTCCGTCAACGGCGAGCCGCGCGAGATCGCGGACGGGACCATGCTCGCCACGGTGGTCGCCACCCTCACCGAGGCCACCAAGGGGGTCGCGGCCGCCCTCAACGAGACCGTGGTGCCGCGCGGCCAGTGGCCCTACACCTCCGTGACCGACGGCGACCGCGTCGAGGTCCTCACCGCGGTCCAGGGAGGCTGAGCACATGGCGGACACGCCCGACATCTCCGACGACGCCTTCACCCTCGCCGGCCGGACCTTCTCCTCCCGCCTGATCATGGGCACCGGCGGGGCGCCGAGCCTGGACATCCTGGAACGGGCGCTGGTCGCGTCCGGCACGGAACTCACCACGGTCGCGATGCGGCGCCTCGACCCGACGGTCCAGGGCTCGGTCCTGTCCGTCCTGAACCGCCTCGGCATCGCGGTCCTCCCCAACACCGCGGGCTGCTTCACGGCGGGCGAGGCCGTACTGACCGCCCGGCTGGCCCGCGAGGCCCTCGGCACGGACTGGATCAAGCTGGAAGTCGTCGCGGACGAACGCACCCTCCTCCCGGACGGGGTCGAACTGCTCGACGCGGCGGAGATCCTGGTCGACGAGGGCTTCACGGTCCTCCCCTACACGAACGACGACCCGGTCCTCGCGCGCAAACTGGAGGACGTGGGCTGTGCGGCGATCATGCCGCTCGGCTCCCCCATCGGCTCCGGCATGGGCATCCGCAACCCGCACAACTTCGAGCTGATCACCGAGCGGGCCGGGGTCCCGGTCATCCTGGACGCGGGGGCCGGAACGGCCTCGGACGTGGCCCTGGCCATGGAACTGGGCTGCGCGGCGGTCATGCTCGCCTCGGCGGTGACCCGGGCGCAGCTCCCCGTCCTGATGGCAGCGGCCATGCGGGACGCGGTATCGGCGGGCCGCCTGGCCCACCGCGCGGGCCGCATCCCCCAACGCCGCTTCGCGGAAGCCTCCTCCCCGGTGGAGGGCCGCGCGACCCTCGACCCGGAACGCCCGGCGTTCTGAGGGGTCGGCTGTACGGGGCCCTGCGCGCGCGGGGCCCCCGCCCACGTCACAGCTGGGCTGCAACCACCGGGCACCCGGGACCGCGCCCCGCCCGGCCCTCGTAGAATCGCCGGGTGGACACGACCCTGGATGACCCCCTCGTCGGGCAGACGCTCGACGGCCGCTACCGCGTGGACGCCCGTATCGCGGCCGGCGGCATGGCCACGGTCTACCGGGCCGTCGACACCCGGCTGGACCGGGTCCTCGCGCTGAAGGTGATGCACCCGGCCCTCGCCGCCGACCCCGGCTTCGTCGACCGGTTCATCCGTGAGGCGAAGTCCGTGGCCCGCCTGGCCCATCCCAACGTCGTGGCCGTCTTCGACCAGGGCACGCACGGCCCGTACACGTACCTCGCCATGGAGTACGTCTCCGGCTGCACCCTGCGCGACGTGCTCCGCGAGCGCGGCGCCCTCCAGCCCCGCGCGGCCCTCGACATCCTCGAACCGGTGCTCGCCGCCCTCGGCGCCGCGCACCGGGCCGGCTTCGTGCACCGGGACATGAAGCCCGAGAACGTGCTGATCGGCGACGACGGCCGGGTCAAGGTGGCCGACTTCGGGCTGGTCCGGTCCGTGGACTCCGTGACCAACACCACCGGGTCCGTCCTCGGCACCGTCTCCTACCTCGCCCCCGAGCAGATCGAGAACGGCGTCACCGACACCCGCGTGGACGTCTACGCCTGCGGCGTCGTCTTCTACGAGATGCTCACCGGCTCCAAGCCGCACACCGGCGCCAACCCCGCCCAGGTGCTCTACCAGCACCTCAACGAGGACGTCCCGCCCCCTTCGGCCGCCGTCCCCGGGCTGCCCGCCGCGCTGGACGAGCTCGTCGCCCAGGCCACCGCGCGCAACCCCGATCTGCGCCCCTACGACGCTGCCGCCCTCCTCGGGCTGGCCATGGACGCCCGCGCGCAGCTCGGCGACTCCGAGCTGGATGCCGTACCGCCGCAGGCCCGGGCCGCGGAGCGGACCGCCGCCGAGGACCGCACCAGCGTGATCCCCCGCCCGGTGACCACGCACGGCACGCACGGCACGCACGCCGTGCACGCCTCGCACGCCGAGCCCGTGTCCCACACCTCCCGGCTCGCGGCTCCTCCCCTCCCCCCGGCGCCGGCGCCGGCCGCCGCCCGGATCCGCCGTCCCGGCGTGCTGCTGACCGTGCTCGGCGTCCTGCTCTTCCTCGGCCTCGGTACGGGGGTCTGGTACATCAGCTCCGGCCAGTTCACCAAGGTCCCGAACCTGCTCGGCAAGACCGAGGCGGAGGCCAAGTCCCAGCTGTCGGCGGCCGGGCTCGGGGTGAAGCGGATCGACCGGAAGTTCAGCGCGGCCTTCGACAAGGGGACCGTGATGAACACGGACCCCTCCGGCGGCAAGCGCATCCGCGGCAACGGCGCGGTGACGCTCACCATCTCGCGCGGCCCCGAGGTCGTCTTGGTTCCCGACCTCAAGGGCAAGCCCCTGGAGGCCGCGAAGGCCGAGCTGACCTCGGCCGGCCTGACGCCGGGCGCCGTCACGCAGGCCTTCAGCCAGGACGTCGCGCAGGGTTCGGTGATCAGCACGGACCCGACGGGCGGCCAGAAGCGGGCCCTGGACACCCTGGTCGCGATGGTGGTCAGCAAGGGCCGCCCGGTGCCGGTCCCCCGCGTCACGGGCACCTCCCTCGACCAGGCCCGCTCCACCCTGGAGGGCCTCGGCCTGAAGGTGGAGACGGCCCCCGAGGAGGTCAACTCCCCCTCCCCCGCCGGTACGGTCGCCAACCAGTCGATCGGCGCGGGCACCCAGGCCGCCACGGGCGACACGGTCACCCTCACCGTGTCCAAGGGCCCACGCCAGATCCCGGTCCCGGACGTCACCGGCCATGAGGCCGACGCGGCCCGCGCGACCCTGGAGGGCCTGGGCTTCAAGGTGAAGGTCGACAAGCCCTTCCTCTCCTTCAGCAACACCGTCGACTCCCAGTCGGTCCCCGCGGGCCAGAACGCCGCCGAGGGCAGCACGATCACCATCAGGACCAAGGGGCTGTAACAGCACGTCATGAACACCAATTCAATGAGCCGCAATCCAGTGGGCGGGCACGTGCCCGTCGCGGGCGGGCTCGCCTCGGTCGGGCTGGCGTACGCCCGCGAGATGGGTGCCGAGGCCGTCCAGGTCTTCGTCGCCAATCCCCGCGGCTGGGCCACCCCCCTCGGCAATCCGGTGCAGGACGAGCTGTTCCGCGAGGCCTGTGCGGCCGGCGGGATCCCGGCCTACGTCCACGCGCCGTACCTGATCAACTTCGGCTCACACACCGAGGCGACCGTCGAGAAATCCGTGGAATCGCTGCGCCACTCACTGCGCCGGGCCCGTGCGATCGGCGCGCTCGGGGTGGTCGTGCACACCGGTTCGGCGACCGGCGGGCGGCCGCGCGAGGCGGCGTACGCGCAGGTCAGGGAGCACATGCTGCCCCTGCTGGACGAACTCACGCATGACGACGACCCCTTCCTGCTGCTGGAGTCCACGGCCGGGCAGGGTTCCTCGCTGTGCTCGACCGCCGAGGAGTTCGGCCCGTACTTCGACGCCCTCGACCGCCATCCGATGCTCGGGATCTGCCTCGACACGTGCCACATCTTCGCGGCCGGGCACGATCTGGCGGAGCCGGGCGGGACGAAGCAGACGCTGGACCTGCTGGTGGACACGGTGGGCGAGGGCCGGCTGAAGCTGGTGCACGCCAACGACTCCAAGGAGGGCGTGGGCGCCCACAAGGACCGGCACGAGAACATCGGGCGGGGCCACATCGGCCGGGACGCCTTCGCGGAACTGTTCATGCATCCGGCGATGGAGGGCGTGCCCCTGATCACCGAGACGCCCGGCGGCAAGGAAGGGCACGCGGCGGACGTGGCGCTGCTGAAGGAGCTGCGCGAGCTCGGCTGATCTGCTGAGGAATACCCCTGGGGATCACCCTCGCGTTCTTCTTCGGCTACGCGCTCACCCTGCGCGGGATCCGCTCCGCCGGCCTGGACTTCCGTACGGCCATCCGGGTGGCGTTGGCGGCGGACACCCTTTCGATCGCCGTCGGGGAAGTGATCGACAACCTGCGGGACTACAGCTCGGGGCCGTCCCCCGGCTCCTCCTGGTACGAGTAGCGCTGCTCGCGCCAGGGGTCGCCGATGTTGTGGTAGCCGCGCTCCTCCCAGAAGCCGCGGCGGTCGGCGGTCATGTACTCGATGCCGCGGACCCACTTGGGGCCCTTCCACGCGTAGAGGTGCGGCACGACCAGCCGGAGCGGGAACCCGTGCTCGGCGGTGAGCAGTTCACCGCCCTGATGGGTGGCGAAGACGGCCCGCTCGGAGGCGAAGTCCGCGAGGCGCATGTTGGAGCTGAAGCCGTACTCGGCCCACACCATCACGTGCGTGACCTGCGGGGACGGCGGAGCGAGGGCGAGGATCGTGCGGGTGAGCACGCCGCCCCATTCGGCGCCGGTCATGCTGAACTTCGTCACGCAGTGCAGGTCCGCCTCGACGGAGTCGAACGGCAGGGCCGCGAACTCCTCGTGGTTCCAGCAGTGCTTCTCACCGTCGGCCGTCGCGCCGAAGACGCGGAACTCCCAGCGCTCGGGCTTGAACTTGGGTACCGGTCCGTAGTGGGTGACCGGCCAGCCTCGCTGCAACCGCTGCCCCGGGGGAAGCTCCAGTTGCTCTGATCCCGGAGATTCCCGGCTTTCCGGCTGACCCATGTCTCCATGGTGACAGACTTGGCGGGGTGGTCATGACCAGCTTCGCCCGGATTCGGGCAAGTCACGGTAACTCCCACTAAGGAGGCACTTACTGGACGGCCTCCTGTGGCGGTGCAAGGATGCGCGCACCTGCCCCGTCACATTGCTGACATTGCTTGGAAGGAGCCTCTGCGATGCAGGGCGACCCCGAGGTCCTCGAGTTTCTCAACGAGCAGCTGACCGGCGAACTTACGGCCATCAACCAGTACTGGCTCCACTACCGGATCCAGGACAACAAGGGCTGGACGAAGCTCGCCAAGTACACGCGCGAAGAGTCCATCGATGAGATGAAGCACGCGGACAAGATCACCGAGCGCATCCTGATGCTCGACGGTCTGCCGAACTACCAGCGCCTCTTCCACGTCCGCGTGGGCCAGACGCTGACGGAGATGTTCCAGGCCGACCGGCAGGTCGAGGTCGAGGCGATCGACCGCCTCAAGCGCGGCATCGAGGTCATGCGCGGCAAGGGTGACGTCACCTCGGCGCGGCTCTTCGAGGAGATCCTGGAGGACGAGGAGCACCACATCGACTACCTCGACACCCAGCTGGAGCTCATCGAGTCCATCGGCGAGGCGCTCTACATCGCGCAGCTCATCGAGCAGCCGAGCTAGTCGGTACGGGGGGTCCTACGCGGCTTCGGCGAGCTCCGCGCCCGCGGGCACGAGCGGATCGGCCGCGAGCACGGCGGCGGCGGCGCCCTTCTCCAGCAGCTCACGGCGCGGGCAGGCCCCGCGGCCGAGGAGGCCCTGGATGGTCCGCACGCAGGACCCGCAGTCGGTGCCGGCCTTCGTGGCCGAAGCGATCTGGCGGGGGGTGCAGGCCCCGGCGGCCGCGTGGTCCTTGACCTGCTTGTCGGTGATCCCGAAACAAGAGCAGACGTACACGCGGTTCACCTCCCTGGCAGGAATGGTTCGGCGAGCCATCCCCTATTCGGTGAGGCTTACCTAACGATACCCAAACTTAGGGTTCCCTAAAAGAGCCGGGAACGACGATGGGGCGCGGATCACATTCGATCCGCGCCCCATCGTCATGAGGTGCTCACACTGCGCTGGCGCCTACTGGTCGCGGTACATCTCGGCGACGAGGAAGGCCAGGTCCAGGGACTGGCTGCGGTTGAGGCGCGGGTCGCAGGCCGTCTCGTAGCGCTGGTGCAGGTCGTCGACGAAGATCTCGTCGCCGCCGCCCACGCACTCGGTGACATCGTCACCGGTGAGCTCGACGTGGATGCCGCCCGGGTGGGTGCCGAGGCCCTTGTGGACCTCGAAGAAGCCCTTGACCTCGTCGAGCACGTCGTCGAAACGGCGCGTCTTGTGGCCGGAGGCCGCCTCGAAGGTGTTTCCGTGCATCGGGTCGGTGACCCAGGCGACGGTCGCACCGGAAGCGGTGACCTTCTCGACGAGCTCGGGGAGCTTGTCGCGGACCTTGTCGGCGCCCATGCGGACGACGAAGGTCAGCCGGCCCGGCTCGCGGTCGGGGTCGAGGCGGTCGATGTAGGTGAGCGCCTCGTCCACCGTGGTGGTGGGGCCGAGCTTGATGCCGATCGGGTTGGCGATCTGCGAGCAGAACTCGATGTGCGCGTGGTCGAGCTGGCGGGTGCGCTCACCGATCCAGACCATGTGGCCCGAGGTGTCGTACAGCCGCCCCGTGCGGGAGTCCGTACGGGTGAGGGCGCCCTCGTAGTCGAGGAGCAGCGCCTCGTGGGAGGCGTAGAACTCGACGGCCTTGAACTCCGCCGGGTCGGTGCCACAGGCCTTCATGAAGTTCAGCGCGTTGTCGATCTCCCGCGCGAGCTGCTCGTAGCGCTGCCCGGACGGGGAGTTCTTCACGAAGTCCTGGTTCCAGGCGTGCACCTGGCGCAGGTCGGCGTAGCCGCCGGTGGTGAAGGCGCGCACCAGGTTCAGCGTGGAGGCCGACGCGTGGTACATGCGCTTCAGGCGCTCGGGGTCCGGGACGCGGGACCCCTCGGTGAAGGCGAAGCCGTTCACGGAGTCGCCGCGGTAGGTCGGCAGGGTGATGCCGTCGCGGGTCTCGGTGTCCTTGGAGCGCGGCTTGGAGTACTGGCCCGCGATGCGGCCGACCTTGACCACCGGCACGGAGGCCGCGTACGTCAGGACGGCACTCATCTGGAGCAGCGTCTTCAGCTTGGCGCGGATGTGGTCGGCGGAGACGGCATCGAAGGCCTCGGCGCAGTCGCCACCCTGCAGCAGGAACGCCTCGCCCTTGGCGACGGCTCCCAGACGGGCGCGCAGCTGGTCGCATTCGCCCGCGAAAACGAGGGGAGGATACGACTCGAGGTCCGCGACAACAGCGCGCAGGGCCTCGGCATCGGGGTACGAAGGCTGCTGCGCCGCGGGAAGGTCTCGCCAGGTCGCCTTGGAGGCGGGGGCTTGGGTTTCTGCGTTCACGGTCACCCCATACACATTACGGCGTCACACCGCGCGTCCCGGTCGCTGACCACTACGTGAGACGGATGTCTCTCACTGTGTTACTGACCCGTTTACCTGCCCTGACCGGACCGGTGGGCTAGGGTTCAGGGCATGTACGCGCACTCGAACCAGAACTGGTGGCCCGCTCCCGGCGGCCCACTTCTCGCGCGTACCTGAAGACACGAGCGAAACGAAGGCCGCCCCGAGGGGCGGCCTTTCGCATTCTGTGAGTCAACACAGTCGCTGGAACACCGGGCCGTCCCACCCTCCGAAACCGGATAGGACGCCCACTCCATGCATGCGCACTCGCACCCGCAATCGCACCCGCACCTGAGCCGCCTGCTCGACGACAGCTGCCCGCCCTTCGCGCTGCTGCGCCGCCGCACGCCCGGCCGCGACCACGACACCGTCGAGGTGCTGATCGGCCCGGTCCACGAGGCCCGGCACCTGGCCGACCTGCCCGTCGGCGAGCGGCCCGCCCTGGCGCTCGTCCCCTTCCGGCAGATGCGGGAGCGCGGGTTCGACGTGCGCGACGACGGCACGCCGCTGAGCGTGCTGGTCGCCGACGAGGCGTACGAGATCCCGCTCGCCGAGGCGCTGGCCGCGCTGCCCGCCCACGAGGTACGGGTCGACGACGGCGGCTTCGACGTCCCCGACGAGGAGTACGCGGACACCGTCCGGCGGGTCATCGAGGACGAGATCGGCCGGGGCGAGGGCGCGAACTTCGTCATCCGGCGCACCTACCAGGGCCGGATCGAGGGCTTCGGCCGCGCCGACGCGCTGGCGTTGTTCCGGCGGCTGCTGGAGGGCGAGCGGGGCGCGTACTGGACGTACGTGGTCCACACCGGGGACCGCACCCTCGTCGGGGCCAGCCCCGAGGTGCACGTGCGGATGTCCGGGGGCACGGTCGTGATGAACCCGATCAGCGGCACGTACCGCTATCCGGCCGGGGGGCCCACGGCCGACTCCCTCCTCACCTTCCTCGGGGACCGCAAGGAGACCGAGGAGCTGTCCATGGTGGTGGACGAGGAGCTCAAGATGATGTGCACGGTCGGGGACATGGGCGGGGTGGTCGTCGGTCCCCGGCTCAAGGAGATGGCACACCTCGCGCACACCGAGTACGAGCTGCGCGGCCGCTCCTCGCTGGACGTCCGCGAGGTCCTGAAGGAGACGATGTTCGCGGCGACGGTGACCGGATCGCCGGTGCAGAACGCCTGCCGGGTCATCGAGCGGTACGAGACGGGCGGCCGCGGCTACTACGCGGGCGCGCTGGCCCTGCTGGGCCTCGACGCCTCGGGCGCCCAGACCCTCGACTCCCCCATCCTCATCCGCACGGCGGACATCGCCCCGGACGGCGCGCTGCGGGTGCCCGTCGGGGCCACCCTCGTACGCCACTCCGACCCGGCGGGCGAGGTGGCGGAGACGCACGCGAAGGCGGCGGGGGTGCTGGCGGCGCTGGGCGTGCGCCCGGCGGCGGTACGGCGCTCGGCGACCGGGGCGGCCGGGCCGCGGCTGGCCGACGACCCCCGGGTGCAGGCGGCCCTGGCCGCGCGGCGCGAGGACCTGGCGCCGTTCTGGCTGCGGATGCAGGAGCGGCCGGCGGAGGTGACGGGCCACGCGCTGGTGGTGGACGGGGAGGACACCTTCACCTCGATGCTGGGCCACGTGCTGCGGGTGGCCGGGCTGGAGGTGACCGTACGCCGCTACGACGACCCGGGGCTGCGGGCGGCCGCCCTGGCCTGGGACGGGCCGGTCGTGCTCGGCCCCGGCCCGGGCGACCCGGCCGACTTCGGCGATCCGAAGATCCGGACGATGCGCGAGCTGACGGCCGAGCTCCTGACCTCGCACCGGGGCGGGCTGCTCGGGGTCTGCCTCAGCCACCAGCTGATGGCGGCCGAGCTGGGGCTCCCGCTGGTCCGCAAGGCGGAGCCGGCGCAGGGGGCGCAGACGCGGATCCCGCTGTTCGGGGCCGAGGAGGTCGTCGGCTTCTACAACACGTACGCGGCGCACTGCTCCGCGGAGCGGGAGCGGTCCCTGGCCCTGCGGGGCATCGAGGTCTCCCGGGACCCCGCCACCGGTGAGGTCCACGCGCTGCGGTCCGCCTCCGGCGGCTTCGCGGGGGTCCAGTTCCACCCGGAGTCGGTCCTGACCCTGCGCGGCGCGGAACTGGTCCGCGAGCTGGTCGCCGGGCTCCGGGCCCCGGCCGAGGCCTAGCCCGCCGCCTTCGACGCGACGGCCGAGCGGAAGGAACGGACCAGGCTCCAGGTGAGGACGGGGCCCAGCAGGAGCGTCGCGTAGAACGCCGCCTCCATCTCGCCCAGCGCGAGGGCGACGGTGAGCGGGATCGACAGCACGTGGTCGGTGAAGGCCAGCCACGGGTCGGTCCGGGCGCCGGGTCCGGCCCGGAGCGCGCGCGGCAGCGCCCGGGCGGCGTAGACGAGCTGTACGGCCGCGAGGGCCAGCAGGATCCAGAAGACGACGGCAGGTATGGTCACGCGGCCGAATCTAGGCCCTGCCCGCGCCCCTCCGCGCAGGGCCCCCCGACCCGGGGCGCTGCGCGGAGGGCCGAAGCCACGGCTCGGGGCGCGTCAGGAAAGAACGGCGGGGCTGAGGGTGTTCTCCGAGTGGCGGCCCGCCAGGTAGTCCGCGACGTTGGCGACCGTGGTGTCGATGATCTGGCCCACCGCGTCGTGGGTGTAGTACGCCTGGTGGGAGGTGACGACCACGTTCGGGAAGGTGATCAGCCGGGCCAGGGTGTCGTCCTCGACCGCCTCCAGGGACTTGTCCAGGAAGAAGAGCCCGGCCTCCGCCTCGTACACGTCGAGGCCCACCCCCGCGAAGCGACCGGACCGCAGCTCCGTGACCAGCGCGTCCGTGTCCACGAGCCCGCCGCGGCTGGAATTCACCAGGATCGCGTCGTCCTTCATCGCCTTCAGCGCGTCGGCGCCGATGATGTGGTGCGTGGACTCCAGCAGCGGAACGTGCAGGCTGATCAGGTCCGAGGACGCGAACAGCGTGTCCTTGTCCACGTACTTCATGCCCAGCTCCACGCACGCCGGGTTCTGCGCCACGTCCCAGCCCAGCAGGTTCATGCCGAACCCGTGCGCGATCCGGGTGAACGCCTCGCCGATCTTGCCGGTGCCGAGCACGCCCACCGTGCGGCCGCGCATGTCGCGGCCCATCAGGCCGTTCAGCCGGAAGTCGAAGTCCCGCGTCCGGTTCGAGGCGCGGACGATCCGCCGGTTCACCGCCATGGCCAGGGTCCACGCGAACTCGGCCACCGAGTACGGGGAGTAGTACGAGACCCGGCTGACCGTCAGGCCGAGCTGCCGCGCGACCTCCAGGTCGATGTTGTTGAAGCCGGTGGAGCGCTGGGCGATCATCTTCGTCCCGCCCGCCGCCAGGGTCCGCAGCACCCGGCCGTTCAGGTCCGCGTTGACGCTCGACGACACGATCTCGTACCCGGCCGCGATGGGGGCGGTGTCCTCGCTGAGGAAGACGTCCAGGCAGCGCACCTCGTGCTGTCCCGCGAAGGCCTTCTCGATGAGCGGCTTCTCGTCCCCCTGCACCCCGAATGCCAGGATTTCCACGTTCGCTCCCGTACTGCGCCAAAGAATCGGACCATGGGTCGTTTGTCACCTTACGACCCATGGTCCGCACCCGCGCTCCCGGCCCAGCCGAAGCACCCGGCCGAGGAACCCAGCCAAGGAACTCAGCCGAAGAACACTCCGGCCTCCTCGTACAGCGCCGGGTCCACCGTCTTCAGCTTCGCCGTCGCCTCGGCGATCGGCACCCGCACGATGTCCGTCCCCTTCAGCGCGACCATCTTCCCGAAGTCCCCGTCGCGCACCGCGTCGATCGCGTGCAGCCCGAAGCGGGTGGCCAGCCACCGGTCGAACGCGCTCGGGGTGCCGCCCCGCTGGACGTGTCCGAGTACGGTCGTACGGGCCTCCTTGCCGGTCCGCGCCTCGATCTCCTTGGCCAGCCACTCGCCCACGCCCGACAGCCGGACGTGCCCGAAGGAGTCCTTCGTCCCGTCCTTCAGCACCATGTCGCCGTCCTTGGGCATCGCACCCTCGGCGACGCACACGATCGGCGCGTAGCTCGCCTTGAACCGCGAGCTCACCCAGTCGCAGACCTGGTCCACGTCGAAGCGCTGTTCCGGGATGAGGATGACGTTGGCGCCGCCCGCGAGCCCCGAGTGCAGGGCGATCCAGCCGGCGTGCCGGCCCATCACCTCGACGACCAGCACCCGCATGTGCGATTCGGCGGTGGTGTGCAGCCGGTCGATGGCCTCGGTGGCGATGCCGACGGCGGTGTCGAAGCCGAAGGTGTAGTCGGTGGCCGACAGGTCGTTGTCGATGGTCTTCGGGACCCCGACACAGGGGATGCCGTACTCCTCGTAGAGCTTCGCGGCCACGCCCAGGGTGTCCTCGCCGCCGATCGCGACGAGGGCGTCGACCTCGCACTTGGCGAGGTTCTCCTTGATCTGGCGGACGCCGTCGTCCAGCTTGAACGGGTTGGTGCGCGAGGAGCCGAGGATGGTCCCGCCGCGCGGCAGGATCCCGCGGACGGCGGGGATGTCGAGGGGGACGGTGCGGCCTTCGACCGCGCCGCGCCAGCCGTCCCGGAAACCGACGAAATCGTAGGCGTACTCCTGCACGCCCTTGCGCACGACGCTGCGGATCACCGCGTTGAGCCCGGGGCAGTCGCCGCCGCCCGTCAGCACTCCGACCTTCATGGAATTTCCCTTCGCCACAGGGCCCGCTGAGGCCGCGGGGCCCGCATGACCATCACGCTAGTGGTGACTCAGGTCACAGCAAGATGCCGGGAAGGGTCAATTCCGGGGGATTCGCGGGGCGTTGCGTACGCCCGTTCACTCGTACGAGCGGCTGCCCCGCCCCGTGCCCGCCTTACGCGTCGTCGAGGCCCCGCTCTATCGCGTACCGGACGAGCTCCACCCGGTTGTGCAGTTGGAGCTTGCCCAGGGTGTTCTGCACGTGGTTCTGCACCGTGCGGTGGGAGATGACCAGCCGCTCCGCGATCTGCTTGTACGAGAGCCCCTTGGCCACCAGCCGCAGCACCTCGGTCTCCCGGTCGGTGAGCTGCGGGGCCTTCGGCTCGTCGGAGGCGGCCGGCGCCGGGTCGGTGGCCAGGCGCCGGTACTCGCCGAGGACCAGGCCGGCCAGGCCCGGGGTGAAGACGGGGTCGCCGGCCGCCGTGCGGCGCACGGCGTCGATGAGCTCCTGGGCGCCCGCGGACTTCAGCAGGTAGCCGGTCGCGCCGGACTTCACCGCTTCCAGCACGTCGGCGTGCTCGCCGCTCGCGGAGAGCACGAGGACCCGCAGCGCCGGGTTGGCGCCGACCAGCTCCTTGCAGACCTGGACCCCGGGCATGCCGGGCAGGTTGAGGTCGAGGACCAGGACGTGCGGGGCCGCCGCGCGGGCCCTGCGTACGGCCTCGGGTCCGTCGCCCGCGGTGGCCACCAGGTCGAAGCCGGCGGCGGACAGGTCGCGGGCCACCGCGTCCCGCCACATCGGATGGTCGTCCACGACCATGACCTTGATCCCGGCCAGGTCGCTCTGCCCGCCCGGCCCGTTCTGCCCGCTCGGCCGGTTCTGCCCGCTCGACTCGTTCACTGGGTGCTCCCCCTCGGTACTTTCAGTTCCACTTCGGTGCCCTGCCCCGGGACGGACACCAGCTCGGCGCTGCCGCCGAGGTCGCGGAGCCGGCCCCGGATGGACAGGGCCACTCCCATCCGGCCCTCGCCCTCGGCCTGGTCGAGCCGGCCGGCCGGGATGCCCGGGCCGTCGTCGCGGACGGTCACGATCACCTCGTCGCCCCAGTCCTCGACCAGGATCCAGGCGCTGGCCCCCTCGCCCGCGTGCTTGCGCACGTTGTCGAGGGCGGCCCCGACCGCGGCGGCCAGCTCCCGCGCCGCGGGCACCGGCAACGGCACCGGGGTGCCCGGTTCGGCGAAGCTCACCCGCGAGCCGGCGTGCGGGGCGAGGAGGGTCCGCAGATCGAGCTCGCCCTCCTCCTCGCCGGGTTCGTCCACCTCGAAGGCGGCCACGATCGCACCGAGCGCCTCGTCGCGGGAGATCCGGGAGGGGCGCGCCAGTCCGCTGGAGACCAGGGTGCGCAGCGCGACCTCCTGTTCGCCCGCCATCCGGCCCAGCTCGGCGGCCTCCCCGCCCAGTTCGGTGCCGCGCCGCTGGACCATCGCGAGGACCTGGAGGACCCCGTCGTGGATGTCGCGGGCGAGGCGTTCGCGCTCGCGGGTGGCGGCCTCGATCTCCAGGGCGCGGGCGAGGGTCGCCTCACTGGCCCGGGCCACCTCGACGACGTAGCCGATGGCGATGGAAGCCACCCAGACCAGCAGCACGTTGTGCAGGGTGTCCCGGGTGGGCTCGCCGCGCTGCACGAGGTTGGCCGCGGCGACGAAGCTGGAGGCGAAACAGGCCCAGCGCCAGCCGCCCTTGATGGCGAAGGCCAGGACGGAGCCCGCGGTCCATATGGAGGGGAGCGTGGGGGCGCCGTCCACGATCCGCGCGTGGGTGTCCGCGAGCGGGGTGAGCAGGATCCCGACGCAGGCGACGGTGAGGTCGGCGCCCAGGAACCGCTTGGTGCAGCTGGCGGCGTTGGCCACCTTCGGGAGGGTGACCAGGGTCCAGCCCGCCAGGAAGGCGAGGTAGGAGGCCGCGATCCAGGGGCGGTCGAACTGCTTGTAGGCGGAGGCGAACAGCAGCGCCGCGTAGATCATGGTGAGCAGCCGATAGGCCGTCAGGGCACGCCACAGCGGCTGCTCGACCGACATGCGTACGACGCGCTCGCGCTTCGCCATCTCCCCCACCCCGTACGGGCGGTCCCGCCCGTGTGCTGCTACTTGTCGCTGTCCGCGGCGGCCGGGTCGGCCTTCGCGGTGCTTTCGGCGCTGTCCGCCTTCTCGTCCTTCTCGCTCCGGGCGGCGGCCTTCTCCGCGTCGGCGATCTGGCGCTTGGCGGCCGTCGCGTAGATGTCGACGTACTCCTGGCCGGAGAGCTTCATGATCTCGTACATGACCTCGTCGGTCACCGAGCGGAGGATGAAGCGGTCCCCGTCCATGCCGTGGTAGCGGCTGAAGTCCAGCGGCTTGCCGATCCGGATGCCCGGGCGCATCAGCTTGGGCACCACCTTGCCGGGCGGCTGGATCTTCTCCGTGTCGATCATCGCGACGGGGATCACGGGCGCTCCGGTGGCCAGCGCCACCCGGGCCAGACCGCCGGGCTTGCCTCGGTACAGCCGGCCGTCGGGTGAACGCGTCCCCTCGGGGTAAATACCGAACAGCTCTCCGCGCTCGATGACGTCGATGCCGCTCTTGATGGCGGCCTCGCCGGCCCCGCGCGCACCCGAACGGTCCACCGGGAGCTGGCCGACGCCCTTGAAGAAGGCGGCCGTCAGCCTGCCCTTGACGCCCGGGGAGGTGAAGTACTCCGCCTTCGCGATGAAGGTCACCTTCCGGTCCAGCACGGCCGGGAGGAAGAAGGAGTCGGAGAAGGACAGGTGGTTGCTCGCGAGGATCGCCGGCCCCTCTGCGGGAATGTTCTCGAGGCCCTCCACCCACGGCCTGAAGGCGAGCTTCAGAGAACCGCCGATCGAGAACTTCATTGCGCCGTAGATCAACTCGAAAGCCTTCCTGTGTCTGTCGAACAGACCTTATCCCCTGGTCGTCCCCCGAGCCGTCCGACGACCCTGGTCGGTGCCACCCCCGTCGCGTACGGTGAAGTCACACAGCGCTACGCACCCCACGCCCCCCTCGAAGGAGACCCTGGTGCCCGTCCTCCCTGGAGCCGAGCCGTTCCGCCACGAGGGCGGAAAGGTCGGCGTCCTCCTCTGCCACGGCTTCACCGGTTCCCCCCAGTCGATGCGGCCCTGGGCCGACCATCTGGCCGCGCAGGGACTGACGGTGTCGCTGCCCCTGCTCCCCGGGCACGGGACGCGCTGGCAGGACATGCAGCTCACCGGCTGGCAGGACTGGTACGCCGAGGTGGACCGCGCGCTGCGTGAGCTGCTCGACAGCTGCGATCAGGTGTTCGTCTTCGGGCTGTCGATGGGCGGCGCGCTGACGCTGCGACTGGCGGCGAAGCACGGGGACAGCATCAGCGGGATCGTCCTCGTCAACCCGGTCAACAAGATCCACGACCCGCTGGCCGTGGCCCTGCCGGTGGTCAAGCACTTCATCCGGTCGACGCCGGGCATCGCGAGCGACATCGCGAAGGCCGGTGCGGACGAGGTCGGCTACGACCGGGTCCCGACCCGGGCCGCGCACTCGCTGCGGAAGTTCCTGCAGATGCTGGACACCGAACTGCCGCAGGTGACACAGCCGCTGCTGCTGCTGCACAGCCCGCAGGACCACGTGGTGCGGCCGACGGACTCGACGCGGATCCTGGCGCGGGTGTCCTCCACGGACGTCACCGAGACGCTGCTGGAACAGAGTTACCACGTCGCGACGTTGGACCATGACGCGGAGCGGATCTTCGCGGACAGCTACGCGTTCGTCGGACGGCTGTCGGAGAGCTTGGGCAGGGAGGGGGCGGCCAGCGGTGGCTGAGCACGAGGAGTCCTCCGGGGGTGTTCCCCCGCTGGACGAGGAAGCGGCGTGGGCGGCGATCGTGGCCGGCTACGGCCAGGAGCCGGCGGATCCGCCGGGCGCGAGACCGTTCCGGCCGATCGAGAACCTCCTCCTGCCGGAGGAGGACGTGAAACCGGCCGCCGCGGCGCCCCCAGCCGACCCGGCCGACCCGGCGGCTCCGGCCGGTCCGGCCGGCCCGCCCAACCCGGCCTCCCCGGAACCGCCGTCGGCGGCTCTGGGCAGCTCGGTGGTGTTCGCCCCGGGCGTGGGCGGCGCGGGGGCCGGGCCGCGGGACCACTCGCTGGCCGACCCCGACGACTCCCCCGAGACGGCGAAGGACGAGGGGCACTTCGTGCCCCCGGAGCCGGAGCTGCCGGAGGCGGACACGACGTCGAAGTTCGCCTGGCTGGCGGTGGTGGGCGGACCGGTCCTGCTGCTCCTGGCGGTGCTGCTCCAGTGGGAGATGACCTGGTGGCTGACGACGCTGGGCGTCGGCGGCTTCCTGGGCGGCTTCGCCACGCTGGTCGCGCGGATGTCCACGGGCGATGACGAGGACGACGACCCCGGTCGGGGCGCGGTGGTCTGACCTTCTCGACGCGCCGCTCGCGCGGTGCGGCCCCTTGGGGGCCTTACCGGCTTCGCGCCGCTGCGCCGGACTCCGTCCGGCGGTGGCCGGGCGGGGCTGCCACCACTGCCGTCCCGGCGCGGGCCCGGTGGGCGGGTGCGGGTGGACTGCCCTGCGGGGCGAAGTCCCCTACCCGCCCTTCCACCGTTCCCAGGGCTCTGCCCTGACCCGGTCCTCAAACGCCAGACGGGCTGGAGGGGTACCGGGCTGCGCCCGGACCCCCTGGGGCTCCGCCCCAGACCCCGCGCCTCAAACGCCGGCGAGGCTGAAATGGCGCTCCGCGCCATCCAACCCGCACCGGCCACATCCAGCCCCTCCGGCGTTTGAGGAGCGGGGGTCCGGGGGCCGGCCCCCGGCCACGGCGCCGCACGCGGCAACGGGTCCGGGCTAAGCCCGGGGAACGGGCGAAGGGCGGGTAGGGGAGCTTGCCCCGCAGGGCCGACCCAGCCGCACCCGCCCACCGGACCCCAAGCCGGGCCGGCAGTGGTGGCAGCCCCGACCGGCCCCCGTCGGACGGAGTCCGGCGCAGCGCGGCGAAGCCGGTAAGGCCCCCAAGGGGCCGCACCGCGCGAGCCGCGCGTTAAGAAGGTGCCAGCCGGAGGGCGGCCAGGACCGGGAGGTGGTCCGTCGCGCGGGCGAGGTCCGCGGAGGTGACTCCGGGCAGCCCCGAAGGGACACCGCAGGCGAGGACCTCCACCCCCGCACTGGCGAAGACGGCGTCGATCCGCCGCGGCGGCGACGACCGCACCCACGTGTGCTCCCCACCCCACGGCGCCACCACCCGGCAGTCCTGCAGGGCCCCCGCCAGCCGGCGGAAGGCCGCCCCCGACGGCCCCTCGTTGATGTCCCCCGCCGCGATCGCGTACGGCACGTCCATCCCGGCCAGCCGCTCCAGGAGCAGCTCTGACTGGGCCAGCCGTTCGGGCCCGTCCAGGGACAGGTGCGCGCTCAGCACCCCGACCCGGACCCCGCCCAGGCGTACGACCGCCGTGGCGAAGCCGCGCCGGTGGCGGCCCGGCGTCAACGGCAGCAGGATGTCCTCGGTCCGCTCCACGAAGGCCCGTAGGGAACACAGGAGGAGCGGTCCCGCCGCCGTCGCGCCGCCCGACAGGACGACCAGGTCGCACTTCGCGGCCAGCCGCGCCGCGTGCTTGCGCCACCGGAAGAACCTCGGTGCTTCCTGGATGCACACCAGGTCCGGCGCGCAGGCGCGGATCACCCGCGCCAGCGCGTCCTCGTCGTCGCGCAGCGAGCGGACGTTGTAGGAGAGCACCCGGATCACGGCGGAACCATCGGCTTCGGTACGGGAGTTCGGCAGCTCGGCGCGTTCCAGTTCCAGTTCCATACCCGGCAACATAACGAGACTGCCCGCCGCACCCCAGGGGGCGCGGCGGGCAGTCCGTCGATACGGGTTGCCGCGGGGCTCAGCCCTGGCGCGCCAGGTCCGCCGCGCCGACCAGGCCGGCCTTGCTGCCCAGCTGTGCCGCGAGCACCTGCGCGTGCGGGCGCCACGCGCCGCCGATCAGCCAGCGCTTGAAGGACTTGCGGATCGGGTCGAGGACCAGGTCGCCCTCGTCCGAGACGCCGCCGCCGACGATGAAGGCCGACGGGTCGAAGAGCGAGGCCAGGTCCGCGAGGCCGGCGCCCGCCCAGCGGGCCAGCTCGCGGAAGGAGTCGATGGCCACCAGGTCGCCGGCCCGGGCCGCCTCGCTGATGTGCTTGCCCTCGATGCCGTCGGGGGTGCCGTCGCCGAGTGCGAGCAGCGCCTTCGCGTTCTCGGGGGTGGCGTTGGCGCGCTGCTTGGCGTACCGGACGAGGGCGCGCCCGGAGGCGTACTGCTCCCAGCACCCCTGGCTGCCACAGCCGCACAGCAGGCCGTCCGGGACGACCCGGATGTGGCCGAACTCGGCGGCCACGCCGAAGCGTCCGCGCCGGAGCTTGTTGCCGATGATGATGCCGCCGCCCAGGCCCGTGCCGAGCGTGATGCAGATGACGTCCTCGTGGCCCTGGCCGGCGCCGAAGCGGTACTCGCCCCAGGCGGCGCAGTTCGCGTCGTTCTCGACGACCACGGGCAGGCCGATGCGCTGCTCGACCTTGTCCTTCAGCGGCTCGTGCCGCCAGTTGATGTTCGGCGCGAAGAGTACGGTCGCGCGCTTGTCGTCGACGTATCCGGCGGCGCCGATGCCGACCGCGTCGATGGTGTGGCTGGCGCTGACCTCGGAAACGGCGGCGCAGATCGCGTCCGTCACTCCGTCCGGGGTCGGCGGGGTGGGCACCTTGTACGTCTCAAGGATGGTGCCGTCTTCGTCGACCACGCCGGCCGCGATCTTCGTGCCGCCGATATCGACGCCGATGGTGAGTCCCATTAGTCCCTCGGTTTCCGGTCAAACCCCGCCGCTGTCAACCGTACCCGAGGGAGGGCGGGGTTCAGTCGAGATCGATCCGCTCGGCCGGGCCGCCGTCTCCCTCGTCACGGGGGTCCTTGGTGTTCCCGGCGGCCTTCCCGGTGGTCCCGCTCCCCCGCCCGGGGGCCGGCTCGTCGCGCGTCCAGCGGCGCTCGTGGCCCTCGACCGCGGAGCGGTAGGCGGCGAGCAGCTCCGAGCCGGCCGCCGCGAGGTGGTCGAAGACTTCGGGGTTGCGCTCGACGACGGGTTTGGCGGCGGTCTTCGCCTGGTTGACGAACTGCCGTACGGCGCCCTGCGCTGCGGCGCCGAACAGCGGGTTGTTCAGCGCGGAGACCTTGTCGGACACCTTGTCCGCGACGGCCTCGAAGAGCTTGAACAGCTCCTCGGCGGCGGTCCCGGTGCCGGCGCCCGCGGAGGCGCCCTGTTCGGACCTGCGGCGCTCCCGCTCGGCGGCGAGGTCCTCGGCGCATGCCTCGGCCCAGGCGTCGTCCCCGGCGGGATCGGCGGAGGCATCGGTGGGGCGGTCGGTGGCCTCGCTCATGGCGGACTCTCCTGCGGCGGCGGCTGGGCGTGCGGTACGGACTCCTGCACGGTGCGGACTCCTACTACCTCCGACGTTACCCGAACGGTGGTACGCCCCCCAGGGCCCGGAGCCCTCCGGGCCGCCGGCTACGCCTTCTCGCCGCTCCGGGGCCACAGGTCCGGGTCCGGGGTGAACCGGATGCGGAGCTCGCCGTCGGCGAGGGCGGCCCCGGAGACCGTGCAGCGGCGCAGCGCGGCGGGCAGGGGAACGATCCTGCGGTACGGGCCCACCGTGAGCAGCAGCTCGTCACCGCGCCGGACCAGGCCGAGCTCGCGCTTCTCGGCGCCGGGCAGCGGGACCCGCCAGAGCAGCACCCCGTCCTCGGCGAGCCGGTCCTCGACGGCCCAGGCGGGGCGGGGCGCGATCGCCGGGGCGGGGGCCGGGGCGAGCTCCGCGAGGTCCTCGGGGCCGTGCGGGTCCCGGCCCAGGTGGGGTACGGGGAGCACCGGACGGCTCTCGTCCCCGGCCCACTGGGCGGCGTACTTCTCCTGCTGGGCGGCGAGTCCCGCCAGCCACGGGTCGGTGGATCCGGCGGGCAGCATCCGGTTGGCGACGAGCGCCGAGACGGGCAGCCGGTACAGGGCGAGCCCGAGCCTGCCCAGGCGCAGCGCGGCGTCGGCGGCGGGTCCCGGCTCGGCGACGAGCCGTACGGAGGTGGTGGGGGCCTCCAGGACGTCCTGGACGGCCGCGAGGTGCTCGTCCCAGCGGGCGGCGGCCTCGTACAGCCACTGCGCGGGCATGGGGACACCGGCGAGCTGGGCGAGTACGGGGCGCAGGGCGCGGGCCGCCTGGCGTTCCGCGGGAAGCAGCCGGGCGAGGTACCGGCGGAGCTGGGCGGGGAGGGCGAGGGTGGTGATCGCCTGGTGCAGCGGGGGCAGGTCGACCACCACGAGGTCGGTGCCGGGCTCGTCCGCGGCCCGCCGCAGGGCGCGGAGCAGGGCGAACTGCTCGGCGCCGGGCAGCTCGGTGATCTCGTCGGCGTGCAGGGGGCGGGCGCCGAGCATCCCGAGCACCGCGGAGCCGCGCTCCTGGAGCGAGACGAGCTCCTGGCGGAACTCCTCGCCGGAGTCGACGCGGGCCACCCTCAGCGTGCCTTCCGGGGCGACGGGCGGGTCGCCGGGGCCGGCGCAGAGCAGGAGCACCCGGTGGCCCTGCCGTGCGGCGGCGAGTGCGGTGGCCGCGGCGACGGTGCTCCGCCCGGCGCCGCCGGGGCCGGTGACGAGAAGGGTGTGCATGCTGCTGCTCCTAGCTCCGCGTGTGCGTGGCCCCTGATCCCCGGCGGGGCTGAGGATGCTGGCCGCGGCCAGCCTGCCACGCCCCTGGAGCCCCCCCCCCCGGACCCCGGGCCCCCGTGCCGGCGCCGGCCCGGTACGCGCAACCCTGGCTGCGGTGTGCCGCTGCGCGGGGCG
The DNA here is from genome assembly GCF_057834205.1 of Streptomyces sp. GL_148. Classification (NCBI taxonomy): domain Bacteria; kingdom Bacillati; phylum Actinomycetota; class Actinomycetes; order Kitasatosporales; family Streptomycetaceae; genus Streptomyces; species Streptomyces sp. GL_148. The sequence continues at coordinate 2,315,251 of NZ_CM174396.1, forward strand.
AAGTCCCCGCAGCAACCCTCGCCGCTGCGCGGGGCGAAGTCCCCGCAGCGACCCTCGCCGCTGCGCGGGGCGAAGTCCCCGCAGCGACCCTCGCCCGTTCCCCGGGCTCCGCCCGGACCCCGGTCCTCAAACGCCGGACGGGCTGGGAGGGGGTACCGGGCTGCGCCCGGACCCCCGCGCCTCAAACGCCGGCGAGGCTGGATTTGGCCGGCGTCAGCCTGAACGTGAACGCCCGCGGGCTGGAAACTTCAGCCTCGCCGGCGCTTGAGGCGCAGGGGTCCGGGGACTGGTCCCCGGCAACGGCGCCGCACACGGCAAGGGTCCGGGCGCAGCCCGGGGAACGGGCGAAGGGCGGGTAGGGGACCCAGCCCCGCAGGGCCGACCCAGCCGCACACGCCCACCGGCCCCAGCGACAGGCGGCCGTCGCGCCAGCACCGCCCAGCCACCGCCGGACGGAGTCCGGCGCAGCGGTGCGAGGGGTGCGTCAAGAAGGCGTGCGGCCGCTCTCCACGCGCTTCTTCAGGCCGGCCAGCGCCCGGTCGATGATGACCTTCTCCGCCTTGCGCTTGATCATGCCGAGCATCGGGATCTTGACGTCCACCGTCAGCGAGTACGTCACCTCGGTGCGCGCACCCCCCGCGACCGGCGCCAGCTGGTAGGACCCGTCGAGCTGCCTGAGCATCTGGGACTTGTCCAGCGTCCAGCTGACCGTGTTCTCGGCCGGCCAGGTGTATGCCAGCGTGTGGTCGTCCTTGATCGCGCCCGCGTCAAGCAGCAGACGGACGAGGGAGGCCCGGCCGGCGTCGTCCTTCGCCAGTACCTCGGCCTCCTTCACCTCGCCGGTCCACTCCGGGTAGCGGGCGAAGTCGGCGATCACGGCCATGACGTCGGCCGGGGACGCCTCGATCATGATGCTCGAGCTGGTGTGTTCCGCCATCGCGGTCGCTCCTCCGGGGGGAGTTCGAGGAAGTGTGCGGACGGTTCGGGGCCGCCGCGTGAAGGCTATCGCGCGTCAAGACCTCACCACTCCAGGGCCCACGGCCTTCCCGTGGCCGCGAAGTGCCCGACGTTCACGCACTCGGTGGCGCCGATCCGCATCCGCCGGGCGAGGGGCTGGTGCACGTGGCCGAAGAGCGCGTACCGGGGCTTCATCCGGCGGATCGCGGCGAGCAGCGCCCCGCTCCCCCGCTCGAAGCGCCGCGCCACGGTGTCGTAGCAGAGCTCCGGCACCTCCGGCGGGATGTGCGAGCACAGCACGTCGACCTCGCCCAGCGCCTCCACCTTGGCCGCGTACTCCTCTTCGGGCACCTCGTAGGGCGTGCGCATCGGCGAGGGCAGTCCGCCCCCGACGAAGCCGAAGACCCGGCCCCCGATCTCGGCCCGCTGCCCGTCGAGAACGGTGAGGCCGGGGCCGGCGTACTCGGGCCAGAGCCCGGGGACGTCCACGTTTCCGTACGTGGCGTACGTGGGCCGGGGGAAGGCGGCGAACATCTCGGCGTACTGGCGCCGGACCGCGCCCTCGACGAGCCGTTCCCGGTCCAGGCCGGTCCAGAGTCCGCGGGCGAAGTCCCGGGCCTCCTCGAAACGGCGGGCGGTGCGCAGTTCGACGATGTGGTCGGCGTTCTCCACGCCGAAGATGTCGGGGAAGATGCCGCGCGAGTGGTCGGCGTAGTCGAGGAAGAGGACGAGGTCGCCGAGGCAGATCAGCGCGTCGGCGCCTTCCCCGGCCCGCGCCAGGGCCTCGGTGTTGCCGTGGACGTCGCTGACGACGTGGATTCGTGTCCGGTTCTTCGTTCCACCCATAGAGCCACCCATGCGGCCACCCTAGGGGCGCTTGGCCACCGTGGGTAGCGATTCGGGCCAGGCGGCCGGACCTGCGGTTACTTCCGAGTCGCAAACCGGGTCGACTACTCTCGGTAGGACACGGCCGCGACTGTGACGCATGGAACATCTGGCCGGTTCCCTCTATCCGGAACCCACTACCGGTGGGTAACGTCCGGTCGGTCCACATGGTGGCGATGGCGCCCAGAGGAGCAGCAGTCTTGCGCGAGTTCAGCCTTCCGGCCCTGTACGAGGTCCCGTCGGACGGGAACCTGACGGATCTCATCCGCCGCAATGCCGCGCAGCATCCCGACACCGCCGTCATGGCCCGCAAGGTCGACGGCGCGTGGCAGGACGTCTCCGCGACGCAGTTCCTCGCCGAGGTCCGCACCGCGGCGAAGGGCCTGATCGCGGCCGGCATCAAGCCCGGCGACCGGGTCGCCCTGATTTCCCGCACCCGCTACGAGTGGGTGCTGATCGACTTCGCGATCTGGAGCGCGGGCGCCGTCGCGGTCCCCGTGTACGAGACCAGCTCCCCCGAGCAGATCCAGTGGATCCTCGGCGACTCCGGCGCCGTCGCCGTCGTCGTGGAGTCCCCCGGGCACGCCGCGGCCGTGGCCGCCCTGCGCGACCGGCTGCCGGAGCTGCGCGAGGTCTGGGAGATCGAGCAGGGCGCCCTGGAGGCGCTGAAGGCGGCCGGCACCGAGGTCTCCGACGCCGAGGTCGACGAGCGCAGCGCTCTCGCGGGCGCCGACGACCCGGCCACCATCGTCTACACCTCCGGCACCACCGGCCGCCCCAAGGGCTGCGTGCTGACCCACCGCAGCTTCTTCGCCGAGTGCGGGAACATCGTGGCCCGGCTGCGTCCGCTCTTCCGGACCGGCGAGTGCTCCGTGCTGCTCTTCCTGCCGGCCGCGCACGTGTTCGGCCGCCTGGTGGAGGTGGCGGCCGTGCTGGCGCCGATCCGGCTGGGCTGCGTACCGGACATCAAGAACCTCACCGACGAGCTGCAGTCCTTCCGGCCCACGCTGATCCTCGGTGTGCCGCGCGTCTTCGAGAAGGTCTACAACTCGGCCCGCGCGAAAGCCCAGGCCGACGGCAAGGGCAAGATCTTCGACGCGGCAGCCGAGACGGCGATCGCGTACAGCCGTGCGCGGGACCTGCCGGGCGGGCCGTCCCTGAAGCTCAAGCTGAAGCACAAGGTCTTCTCCAAGCTGGTCTACAGCAAGCTGCACACGGTCCTCGGCGGGCGCGGCGAGTACGCGATCTCCGGCGGCGCCCCGCTGGGCGAGCGGCTCGGCCACTTCTTCCGCGGCATCGGCTTCACGGTGCTGGAGGGCTACGGCCTGACCGAGTCCTGCGCCGCCACGGCCTTCAACCCGTGGGACAAGACGAAGATCGGTACGGTCGGCCAGCCGCTCCCGGGCTCCGTGGTGCGTATCGCCGACGACGGCGAGGTGCTGCTGCACGGCGAGCACATCTTCAAGGAGTACTGGAACAACCCGACGGCCACCGCCGACGCGCTCACCGACGGCTGGTTCCACACCGGTGACGTCGGCACGCTCGACGAGGACGGCTACCTGGCGATCACCGGGCGCAAGAAGGAACTCATCGTCACGGCGGGCGGCAAGAACGTGGCGCCCGCGGTGATCGAGGACCGGATCCGGGCGCACGCGCTGGTCGCGGAGTGCATGGTGGTCGGCGACGCGCGGCCGTTCGTGGCGGCGCTGGTCACCATCGACGAGGAGTTCCTGGGCCGGTGGGCCGCGGAGAACGGCAAGCCGGCCGGTTCGACGGCGGCCCAGCTGCGCGAGGACGCGGAGCTGATCGCCGCCGTCCAGAAGGCCGTGGACGACGGCAACGCGGCGGTTTCCAAGGCGGAATCGGTGCGGAAATTCCGCATTCTGCCCTCCCAGTTCACGGAGGAGTCCGGGCACATCACGCCTTCGCTGAAGCTGAAGCGGAATGTGGTGGCGAAGGACTTCGCGGACGAGATCGAAGCCCTCTACCGGGGCTAGTGCCCATCCCCCGGGGCTAGTGCGTATCCCCCGGAGCTAGCGAGGGTCCTCGGCGAGGACCCTCGCCATGTTCCGCTCCGCCAAGGCGGTGACGGTCACGAAGGGGTTCACGCCGAGCGATCCGGGGATCAGCGAGCTGTCGGTGACGTAGAGGCCCTGGTAGCCCTTGACGCGGCCGAAGTCGTCGGTCGCGTCTCCGAGGACGCAGCCGCCCAGCGGGTGGTAGGTGAAGTTGTCGGCGAAGTTCTTGTTGTCGCCGAAGAGGTCGTAGCGGTAGATGGTGAAGTTGGCCCGGTTGATCCGGTCGAAGAGCCGTTTGGCGGCCTGGACGGACGGGGTGTTCTGGTCCCGGGTCCACTGGAGCTTCGCCGAATCGCTGGCGGCGTCGTAGGTGAAGTGCCCGCGCTCCGGGTTCTTGGTGATGGCCAGGTACATCGAGATCCAGTGCTCGAATCCCATCGGGAGCGGGGCGATCTCGGCGAAGACCGGGTTCGAGGCGTTGTCCCAGTCGTCGATGCCGAGGGCGGGCATGGTGGCCTGGTTGGCGCCGACCGTGTCCCACAGGTGGTTGGCACGGGCGGTCATGACGTTGCCGTTGTGGCCCCAGCCGAGGCCCACCTTGTCGTTCAGGGCGGGCAGGGTGCCCGTCTCGCGGGCGCGCAGCAGGATCTCGGTGGTGCCGAGGCTGCCGGCGCCGAGGAAGAGCTGCTTGCAGCCCAGTTCGCGGACCTGGGTGACGTGGCCGGTGAGGTCGCTGGTCTGGACGGTCAGGACGTAGCCGCCGGCCGGGTCCTGCCGTACGCCGACCACGCGCTGCATGGTCTCGATGGTGACGTTCCCGGTCCCCAGGGCGGCGGCGAGGTAGGTCTTGTCCACGCTCTTCTTGCCGTGGTTGTTCCCGTAGATGACCTCCCCGGCGAGGGCCGACCTGGTGGCGGTCCCGGCGGCCTCGCGCTTCATGTACTCGAAGTCGTAGACGTTGGGGACGAAGGTGGTCTTCAGGCCGGTCTTCTGGGCGTGCTTGCGGGAGATCCGGGCGAAGCGGTACCACTCCGTGGACTCGAACCAGGCCGGGTCGATGTCGTTGACCCCGAGCATGGCGCGGGCCCGGGGGTAGTAGGTGCCGTACATCTCGTCGGCGTCGACCCGGGGCATGACCTCGGTGAAGTACGAGCGCTTCGGGGTGGGCGCCATACCGCCGTTGACGAGGGAGCCGCCGCCGACGCCGCGGCCCACGTACACCGACATGTCGCCGTAGTTCACGCGGTCCAGGACGCCGGGGTACGGGCTGATGTTGCGGTTGACCACGTCCAGCCAGAGGAACTGGGCGAGCGGGGCCTCGGTGCGGTTGCGGAACCACATCGAGCGCTGGTCGGGGGCGGAGGTGGCCGGGAAGATCTTCCCGTCGGCGCCCGGGGTGTCCCAGAGCCGGCCCATCTCCAGAACGACGGTCCGCACGCCGGCCTGCCCGAGGCGGAGCGCGGCGACGGCGGATCCGTAGCCGGACCCGACGACGATGGCCGGGGCGTACGTCGCGGCCGCGGGCTCGGCGGCGGCCGCGGACTGCAGGCCGATCCGGGTGAAGCCGAGGGCCGCCGCGGTCTGGAGGGCGCCGAGACCGAGAACATGACGGCGTGTCAGGTTTGGTGTCATGGCCGCATCATGAGCGGATTCCGCTCAACCGGCCATAACCCGCACTGACACGCTTCTGAGTAACAGTCAGACATGGCTCGACCGTAGGCGGGCCCCGCCGCGGCCCGTGCGATTTGATCGACTCTGCCCGCGATCGGGCCCTGGGGGGCGATAATCCCCCCTCCGTACGGAAAGGGGACCCCCGGCCGGCGCGCGCGGCGCGCTACAGCAGCTCGCGCAGGCGCTCCGCCAGCAGGTCCCAGCGCCACTTCTCCTCGACCCAGGCACGGCCGCGCTCGCCCATGCGCGCGCGCAGGGCCGGGTCCCGGAGCAGGGCGACGACCCGCTCCGCGGTCTCGGCCGGGGCTCCGCCGGGAACCACCCAGCCCGTCTCCCCGTCCAGCACGGCGTCCGGGGCGCCGCCGGAGTCGCCTGCGATCACCGGCAGGCCCGTGGCGGAGGCCTCCAGGTAGACGATGCCGAGGCCCTCCACGTCGAGGCCGCCGCGGCGGGTCCGGCAGGGCATCGCGAAGACGTCCCCGGCCCCGTAGTGGGCGGGCAGTTCGGACCACGGGACCGCTCCCGTGAAGACGACGGACTCCGCGACCCCGGTCGATCCGGCCAGTGCCCGCAGGTCGGCCTCGTAGGGGCCGCCGCCCACGATCAGCAGGACGGCGTCCGGCAGCGCCGCCAGGATCCGCGGCATCGCCTCGATCAGCGTGTCCTGGCCCTTGCGGGGGACGAGCCGCGAGACGCAGACGACCACCGGCCGGTCCGTCAGGCCCAGCCTCGCCCGGACCTCCGCGCCACCCGACTCCGGATGGAAGGTCTTCTCGTCCACCCCCGGCGGGAGCTGCGTCATCCGCGCCGTCGCCCGGTCCGTCAGGGCCGGGGCGATCCGCGAACGGGTGTACTCCCCCAGGTAGGTCAGGGTGTCCGTGCCCTCGCCGATGCGCCGCAGCAGTTGGCGCGCGACCGGGAGCTGCGCCCAGCCCGCCTCGTGCCCGTGCGTGGTCGCCACGATCCGGCGCGCGCCGGCGCGGCGCAGCGCGGGACCCATCAGGCCCAGCGGGGCCGCGGCGCCGAACCACACCGACGAGCAGCCGTGCTCGCGCAGCAGGCCCACGGCCCGGCGGGTGACCCTGGGGGTCGGCAGCAGCATCGTCGTGCGGTCGCGGACCACCTGGAAGGGCTGCTCCGCGTCGAAGGCGGCGGTGGCGGCGCGGGCCTCTGCCGAGTGCTTCCAGGTGGAGGCATAGACCACGACCTGGTCCGGGTCCAGGCGCAGCGCCATGTTGTGCAGGAAGGCCTGGATGCCCCCCGGCCGCGGCGGGAAGTCGTTGGTCACGATCAGCGTCTTGTCCATCGCCTGCCGACCCTACCGGACCCTGCGGGGCTTGGACCTGCGGAGCGAGGCCCTGCGGGACGGGCCGGACCGGCGGAGCCGGGGCTGCGCCCGAGGCCTCCTGGGGCTCCGCCCCAGACCCCGCGCCTCAAACGCCGGCGGGGCTGGATTTTGGCCTGCCCCAGCCCACACGTGCAGGCCCGCTCCGGGAAGAATCCGGACCCGCCGCGCGCACGATCCGCTGCGTGCACCTGTGAGCCGACGCCGGCCAAAATGCAGCCCCTCCGGCGTTTGAGGAGCGGGGGTCCGGGGGCTGGCCCCCGGGAACGGCGCCGCACGCGGCCCCCGAACCGTGCGGCTAGCGGAACTCCCGGCGCAGTTCCTGCTGCCAGGCCGCCGTCAGCCCCGCGGGGTCCGTCCCCAGGGTGTCCTCCATCGCTGTCGGGAGGGACTCCCGGCCCGACTTCTCGTACAGGGAGACCAGGGCAGCGTCTCCCCACCGGTGGGCGACGAGCCGGCAGGCCAGCCAGGAGCCCTCGTAGGCCCGCGCCAGTGCGTCCGGGTCCCCGCCGAAGGCGAAGGCCCCGGCCGCGGGTAGCTCCCCCGGCACGTCGCCCCGCCGCACCGCGCGCGCCAGGGACGGCGCGGCTTCGGCCGGGGTGCGGCCGCTGTCGCGGTACGCGGCCCAGTCGGCGAAGCCCTCGGAGAGCCAGAGCGGGGTCCGGGCGGTGGTCGCCGCCCGGGTGGCCACGTGGGTGGTCTCGTGGGTCAGGATCACCTGGCGGCCCTCCGCCGTGAGCTGCCCGTACCCCTCCGGGTTCACCACGACCCGGTCTGCGGGGGCGGGGCCCGCCCCGGTCCGCCCGGTGGTGACGGCGCCCAGGCCCCGGTACTCGTCCGCGGGCCGCCCCAGCAGCGCCGCCATGGCGTCCAGCGAGCCGGGGACCAGCACCACCACCCGGCCCGCCCAGGGCCGCGGCCAGGCCGCGCTCGCCGCGGGCACCGCCTTGTCGGCCTCGGCGGCGATCTCGGAGAGGGAGCCGGAGCTCTGGCCGGCGCCGCCGAGCACCAGGGCGTGCGCCCCGCGCTCCACGGACACCGGGCCCTGGTCCCACAGCTGCGGCAGGGCTCCCGGGGCGGGGCGGTCGGCGGTCACCGCCCAGGCGCCGCCGTCGCGGGTGAGCTCCACCTCGCGGGCGGAGCCGGCCGGGGCGGCGTCGTAGCCGGTGAGCCGGTAGCGCAGCTCGGCGCGCACGAAGGCCCGTTCGCCTTCCATCCGGACCGCGGAGACCTCGTACGACCATCCCTCCAGCGGGATCGCCGCGAGGGCCGCCGGCGGGGCCGCCGCCCAGTCGGCGACGGCCCGCCGGACCTCCCGTTCGACGGGGTCCGCCGCACGGACTCCCGAAACGGAACCGGAAGGAGAACCCGAGCCGCATCCGGCGAGCGGCACCCAGAGCAGCAGCAGGCAGAGCAGCACCAGCGGCAGTGCGCGCGAACGCCGACGAGGGGTACGGCGAGGGGTACGGCCCAGGACCGGGAGCATCACCCGATCGTACGCAGCGCGCTCAGGGGGCTGTCGTCACATTCCCGTCTGCGGGCGACGACGGGAATGTGACGACAGCCCCTAGGGCCGGGTCACCGAGGACACCGGCATCATCCCGACCGGGTCGTACCGCACGCGCGCCCCCGGGTACGGGGCGTGCACCACCTGGCCGTTGCCGACGTACATGCCGACGTGGCTGGCGTCCGAGCGGTACGTCACCAGGTCCCCGGGGCGCGCCTCCGACAGCGGCACCCGCCGCCCCGCGTGCCGCTGCGCCTGCGAGGTGCGCGGCAGGGCGACGCCCGCCTGCCGGTACGACCACACCATCAGTCCGGAGCAGTCGAAGCCGGAGGGGCCGGTGGACCCCCAGACGTAGGGCCGTCCGACGGCGGACCGGGCCGCCATCACGGCGGTCATGGCGCGGCCGGAGGAGGGTCCGGAGGCCGCGGCGTCGGGGAGCTCGGGCAGGGCGTCGGGGCGGCCGCCGGAGCGCGAGGCCCGGTCGAAGTCGGCGCGCTCCTGCGTGGGCATCGCGTTCAGCAGCCGGCGGGCGGCGGCGAGTTTGGCGGTGACGGCGCGCTTCTCCTTCGCCACCTCGGCGCGCAGGGCGTCCAGTTCGGCGAGCTTGCGGGAGCCCTCCTGGCGTTCCTGGCCGAGGCGGCGCTGCTCGGAGCGCAGGTCGTCGAGCTGGCGGGCCTGGCGGCCGGACAGCCGGTCGAGGGCCGCGGCCTTGGCGAGGTAGTCGTCCGGGTCGTCGGAGAGCATCAGCTCGACGGCGGGGTCGATGCCGCCGGCCCGGTACTGGGCTCCGGCGTAGGCGCCGAGCACCCCGCGCATGGTGTTGATGCGGTCCTGCCCGCGGGCCACCGCGTCCTGGACCCGGTCGACTTCGGCGCGGAGCCGGCCGGCGCGCTCGCCCGCCTGGTTGAAGCGCTCGGTGGCCTGTTCGGCCTCTTCGAAGAGCCGGTCGACCTGGGCGCGGGTGCCCGCGGAGGGCTCCTGCGGGAGGCCGGGGGCCGCACCGGCGGGTGCGCCCGACATGAGAGCCGCTGCTCCCGCCGCGGCGGCGGTGAGGACGGTGACCTTGGTGTTCCGGTCGAGGGCGCTGGGCCCGGACCGGCGATGGGACGCCACGTGAAACCGCTCCCTCCTGCTGAGCGGGACCCGGGTCCGCCCTCCGTGGACGGCCGTGTGCCGGGGTTCCGCGCTGGCAGACAGTAGCCGCGCGCGAGGGCACCGGCCAACGACCGGCGGTGGGCACGCACAGTGACGCCCCGTCGGAGACGCAGGTCACCGGCGGGGCGTGTGGTCAGAGCGGGGCCTCGGAATTCGCCCGGATGGGCGGCGTACGGCGCGTCCGGACGGGCGTGGAGCGAGGCGGTGCGAGGCGGTGCGGGCCCGGAGCGGGCGGGCCCGGGGCGTCAGCCGATGCGGACGCCGAACTGGAACGGCATGTTGTTGATGGATTCGTACTTGACGCCGCCGCGCGGGTTCGACGCGTGCAGCACCATGCCGTTGCCCGCGTACAGGCCGATGTGGTGCAGGTCGCCGTAGAAGAGCACCAGGTCACCGGGCTGGAGCTGGCTCCTGCCGATACGGGTGCCGTCGTTGGCCTGTGTGTACGTGACGCGCGATATGTTCACGCCCGCCTGCTTGTACGCCCACTGGGTCAGACCCGAGCAGTCGAACGAGTTGGGGCCTTCGTGACCCGATATGTACGCGCTGCCGATCTTGGTCTGCGCGGCGGCGAGGGCGGCGCCGGCCCGGCCGGACGGCTTCACGTTGCCGAGGTTGGGGACGCGCTGGCCGGCGCCGCGGCTGGCGCGACTGTCCTCGTCCTTGATCGCCGCCCGCTCCTGGGCGGTCAGGGTGTTGAGGAGGGCCTGAGCCTCGGCGAGCTTGTCCGAGGAGGCCTTCTTCTTCTCGCCGAGCTCCTTGCGGGTGGCCTCGAGGTCGGTGAGCTTGCCCGCGGCCTCCTGGCGCTGCTGCGCGAGGGTGCGCTGCTTGGCCTGGATCTTCTGGACCGCTTCGACCTGCTGACCGCTCAGCTGCTCCAGCGTGGAGGCCTTGTCGAGGTAGCTGTCCGGGTCGGCCGAGAGGAAGAGCGCGAGGGACTGGTCGATGCCGCCGCTGCGGTACTGGGCGCTGGCCATCGAACCGAGCGTGCCGCGCAGCGCGTTGAGGTCCTGCTGGCCGCGGGCGACCTGGTCCTGGAGCTGCCCGATCTCGGTCTCGAGCTTGTCCTGGCGCTCCTTGGCCCCGTTGAACTTCTCGGTGGCCTGCTCCGCCTCTTCGTAGAGGGCGTCGACCTTGGCCTTGACCTCGTCCTTGCTCGGCTTGGCGGGGGCGGCGTGAGCGGCCTGCCCCGAGAGGACCACGGCGGCTGCCGCGGTGACGCCGAGCACGGTCGTGCGCATGCGGGTCGGCTGCTTGGGTCGACGGTGGGACGCCACGAAGGCGATCTCCTTCTTCCTAGAGCCGCCGAAGAACGCAAGACTCGGCGACACCCTCGCTGCCACCCCGAATGAGTGAACTACCGCACGAAGGTTTGACTGACCCTAGTGACCCTTCTGTGATCAGTTCAAATCCTGTCGGCAAAAAATTCGCTGTCCGACCAGGTTCTTTACCTACAGCGCACGCTCTGTGTCGATGACTTGACGGTACGTTCCCACAAGGCCCTGCCAATTCCGGCATTGGGCCCAGCAGTTACGAAACGCGCGAAAGCCGCTTCAGCAACAAGGCGGACGCCACCGGCCGCGCCCCGGCCTTGGCCACCCCGTCGGCGACCTCGCGGTCGGTGGAGACCACCACCACCGGACGGCCCGACGGTTCGGCGCGCACCAGCTGGCGGATCAGCTCGTCCGCCGTCACCCCGGCCTTGGAGAACAGCACCCGCACCCCGCGCGGCGGCGCGAGCAGCACGGGGGCCGCCAGCTCCGCCCCGTCGAAGACACAGGTCATCTCGGCGCCCGTCTGCGCGGCGAGCATCGACAGCCCGCCCAGCAACCGCAGGCGCTGCTTCTCCAGCGGCATCGTCGGGTAACCGGTCTTGGTGACGTTGTAGCCGTCGACCACCAGATGGGCCTGGGGTAGCGCCAGCAGCTGGTCCAGCAGCGCCGGGTCGGTCTCCGACAGGGCGCGCGCAGCGATGTCCTTCGGGGTCATCCGGCCCGGCTCCACCGCCTCCACCGTGTCGGCGGGCCGTGTGGAGACCGGCGGCAGCGCGAGCTCCCGGCGCAGTCCCGCGGCCGCGTCCAGCACGGTGTCCAGCAGCAGCCGCAGCCGCATGTCCTCGATGCTGCGCCCCTCGCGGGTGGCCCGGCGCGAGGTCTCCAGCGCCGATTCCACCTCCGCGAGGCGGGACTTGAGCCGCCGGGTCTCGCTCTCGGCGGTGGTCACCTGGGCGGCCGCCTCGGCACGGATGCCGTCGACCTCCGCGTTGATCTTGCGCAGGGCCGCGTCGCCCCGCTTGACGTCGCTCAGCGCGCTGCGCAGCTTGCGCTGAAGCGATTCCGCTTCCTTGCGCGCCGCTTCCAGCTCGGCCCGCACCTGGTCGACGCCCGTGCGCTGCAGTTCCCGTACGTGGGCCAGCTCCTCGCGGAGCCGCTCCATCTCGCGGCGGGCCTCCTCGTCGACCCGCTCGGCGTCGGCGCGCTGCGCCTCCTCGCCCGCGGCGGCGACCAGCTTGACCCAGCCGGCCGGCCGCAGCACGTACGCGGCGGCCGCCACGTCCAGCGGATCGGCGGCGGCGGGCGGCGCGCCCGACTCCAGCGCGGAGGCCAGGCCGGCCTGCGCCTCGCGGAGCTTCTCGGCGACCCGGCCCCGGAAGACGGGGTCGCTCTCCACGGCCGTGGCCATGGCGTTGCCCGCGAACTTGGCGCGCCGGGTCGGGGTGAAACGGGCGTACTGGCGCAACTGCGCCGGGAGGTCCGCGACCGTCAGCCCGCCGAAGGCGTCCGAGACGAGTGCGACGACCCGGCGCCGCACGCCTTCCGGCAGCGGGCGGTCGAGCACCTCGGCGGCGTCGCCGGCCGCGTCGGCCGGCTCAGCGCCGCTTGCTGGCTCCACAATCCGTCACCCCTACCGTCATTCACCTGTGGGCGGGGCTCCGTCAGGAGTCCGCGCCCGGCCTGTCGACGAGCTCGATCTGGTCCACCGCGTTGCACCAGCGACAGCGGACCGACTCGATGGTCTCATTGACCACCTCGCGCTCCTCGACCTTGGGCTCCCCGGCGAGGTCCAGGTGGACGTACTCCACTACCTTCGACGAACGGGTGACGTCGAAGCGCGTGAGGTTGCCGCACAGGGTGCAGCGCCACCGGGTGGTGTCGGTCGGCAGGGGAACCGTCATCAGGCCGCTCTCTCCTTCTATCGCTCACATGGCGCAAGCGCCGCACCCTCCCGTGTCGTCACGGGTGGTGCGCGCGTGCGCGCGTAGCTCGTAACCCTACGGCCTGCCGCGCCCGCTGGTGGGCCCGGCTGGGTCATGCTCGTTCGCATGATCGTAAGGTGGCAGGCCGTACGCGACGCCGCCCGGGGCCCGGTGATCACCCATGCGCTGATCGCCGGCTGCTGCGTGGTGTTCGTGCTGAGCCCGGCGTCGGGGCTGAACCCGGTCTACGGGACGGGCGATCAGCTCCTGGCCACGGGCACGGCGTACTTCCGGCGCTGGGGCGTGGTCCCCGACGAGCTCTTCACCGGCTCGGGCCGGGTGGCGCTCACTCCCCTCACGGCCCTGTTCGTCCACGGGAGCTGGCTGCACCTGCTGGGCAACATGCTCTTCCTCTACGTCTTCGGGGCGATGACGGAGCGGCGCATGGGCCGGGCCGGGTTCCTCTGCTTCTACGTCTGTACGGGCTACCTGGCCCTGGCGGCGTACGCCGCGGCCTACGCCTCCTCGGACCAGACCCTGGTCGGGGCCTCCGGGGCGATCTCCGCGGTCCTGGGCGCCTTCCTGTACCTCTTCCCCAAGGCGCGGGTGACGAGCCTGTTCCCGTTCCTCTTCTTCCTGCCGCTGCGCTTCCCCTCGTGGATCGTGCTGATGTTCTGGTTCGGCCTGCAGTGGCTGGCGGCGCACCGGGCGGCGAGCGGGCCGGGAGTCGCCTATCTGGCCCACGTGGTGGGCTTCTCGGTGGGCTTCCTCTACGCGTGGGCCCGCTACCGGGGTGGGACTAGAGTGAGCCGACCAGTGACTGCCGTCGAGGGAGAGAGCCAACCGTGATCACCGCACTCGTGCTCATCAAGACCAGCGTGGACCGGATCCCCGAGATCGCCGAGGCCATCGCCGCGCTGGACAGCGTCAGCGAGGTCTACTCGGTCACGGGCACCTACGACCTCATCGCGCTGGTCCGGGTGTCCCGGCACGAGGACCTGGCCGACATCATCCCCGGCCGCATCAGCAAGATCCCGGGCGTCGAGGCGACGGACACGCACGTGGCGTTCCGCACGTACTCCCAGCACGACCTGGAAGCAGCCTTCGCGATCGGCCTCGACGCGTAGGGCCTGGCCGGCCGGGGAACGTCAGCAGGTCTCGGGCGACCGTCCCGGGCTTCAGCCGGCACCGAGCCCGGGCGCGCCAATCCAGCCGTCCGGCGTTTGAGGACCGGGTCAGGGCGGAGCCCTGCTGGGGGTCCCCCCGGACGGAGTCTGGGGGATGGTGGAAGGGCGGGTAGGGGACAGCCCCCGCAGGGCAGCCGGCCCCCGCGGTCCGGCCATCGCCCGTTCCCGGACCCGGGCACGGTCCCGCCACCAGTCCCGGGCCGCCGACGGGCTCCAGTGGACATCGCCGTCGCCCCCGTACCCCTTGAACGGTTCGCAGTCGGCCGCGCAGATGAGGGCGTGGGCCGGGCCTGCGCGGGTGTCATGGGCTGGCGGTTCGCCCACCAGGGCGCGGCCAGTCGGGATCGGGTCCCATTAGGTCATGCCCCGTCACCTCTCAGACCGCGGGGACGCAGCGGCCCTCTTCGGTGCGGTACTGCCACTTGGCGCCGTCCGCGACGAGCTCCTTCACCGCGCGGACGAAGCGCTCCACGTGCTCGTCGGGGGTGCCGGCGCCGAAGCTGACGCGGATCGCGTTCAGGGACCGCTCCCCCGGGGCCGCCTCCGGGGCTCCGCACTCGCCCTGGGCCTGCGGCTCGCTGCCGAGCAGGGTGCGGACCAGCGGGTGCGCACAGAACAGGCCGTCGCGGACGCCGATGCCGTACTCGGCGGAGAGCGCGGCCGCGAAGTGCGAGCTGTTCCAGCCGTCGACGACGAAGGAGATGACGCCGACGCGGGGGGCGTCGTCGCCGAAGAGGGACAGGACGCGGACCGCCGGGACCTCGGCGAGGCCAGCCCGGACCTTGGTGATGAGGCGCTGCTCGCGGGCGACGAGGGTCTCGAAGCCGGCTTCCTTCAGCGCCTTGCAGGCGGAGGCGATGGAGTAGACGCCGATGACGTTCGGGGAGCCGGCCTCGTGGCGCGCGGCCGTGGTGTGCCACTCGACGTCCACGCCGCCGTCCTCACGGCGGGCCACCTTGCGCGAGGCGCCGCCGCCCGCGAGGTACGGGTCGGCCTCCTGGAGCCAGTCCGCGCGGCCGGCGAGCACGCCCGAGCCGAAGGGGGCGTAGAGCTTGTGTCCGGAGAAGGCGACCCAGTCCACGTCGAGGTCCTGGACGGAGACGGGGTGGTGCGGGGCCAGCTGGGCGGCGTCCAGGACGATGCGGGCGCCTTGGGCGTGCGCGGCGGCGGCGAGTTCCTTGACGGGCCACAGCTCGCCGGTGACGTTGGAGGCGCCGGTGACGCAGACCAGCGCCGGGCCGTAGCCCTCTTCAATTGATGCCGTGCGGTCGGCGAGTGCGCGCTCCAGGGTGGCGACGGCCTCGTCCGGGGTGCGGGGGGCGTTGAGGTAGGTGACCTGGGCGTTCGTCCACGGGAGCAGCGAGGCGTGGTGCTCGGTCTCGAAGACGAAGACCTGGCAGTCGGCCGGGAGCACGGCGGCCAGCAGGTTGAGGGAGTCGGTGGTGGACCGGGTGAAGATCACCTGGTCGGAGGGGCGGCAGTCGAGGAACTGGGCGACCGTGACCCGGCTCTGCTCGAACAGGTCGGTGGAGAGCTGCGAGAGGTACCCGGCGCCGCGGTGGACGCTGCCGTAGTACGGGGCGTACGCGGCCACGTCGTCCCAGACCCGCTGCAGCGCGGGAGCGCTGGCCGCGTAGTCGAGGGCGGCGTAGGTGACCTCGCCGCCGGTGACGAGCGGCACGGTGACCTCACGGCCGAGGACCGCCAGCGGCTCGGCACAGGCAGGGCCCCCGGCCACAGAGGTGACGGCGGCGGTGACGGCGGCAGCAGTGCCAGAGTTAAGGGACGCAGACAGGGTTGCGGACATGGCGGTATCTCCCGGCAGGCAGGTGTGAATGGCTTCGGTGTGCCCGTACGCGGATACGGCGCTGCGGCCGTTCGGGGTACGGGAGTGCCCCGGAATGCGGATCGGCCGCCGCGCGCAGATGTGCTGCCGCAGGCGTGCTGCGGGTACGCGGAAGTGACCCTGTTCCGAGGGGTGAAGAAGGGGCGGAGTCGCCCTATCGCATTCGCTTGCTCACGGAAAACGCTCCTCAGAAGACCAGGATCCCTGGCCCGACACCCCAATAGGAGGTGTGAGGGATCCGCGCTTGCCGTAGACCTCACTGCCTACGGCCTGGTCATCACCCGGGGCACCCCGCCACGGAAGGAGGGTTGCCGGACAGCAAGCCGGGGCCTAAACGCTGTCACTCGTGACCTGAGGAGCATCCTGCCACACGATCTTCCGAACGCAAGACCCCGGTCCACATGGCGGACCGGGGTCAGTGCTGGATCTTGGCCGGATCCCGTCGGATCGGCCAGACGCCGTAGCGGCTACGCGTTGCTCGCCGCCACCCAGCGGGCCAGCGCGGCCCGGGCCGCGCCCGAGTCCACCGACTCCGCCGCCCGGAGGACACCGGCGGCGAGCTGCTCCTCCAGGGTGCCCGGGCCCGGGTCCAGCGCGACCAGGGCCGCCGCCGAGTTCAGGAGCACCGCGTCGCGGACCGGGCCGGTCTCGCCGGCCAGCAGGCGGCGGGCGACGTCCGCGTTGAACGAGGCGTCCGCGCCGGCCAGCGCGGAGACGTCCACCAGCGGGATGCCGATGTCGCGCGGGTCGAAGCCCTGCTCCCTGACCTCGCCGTCGCGGACCCACCAGACCCGGGAGGTCGCCGTGGTGGTGAGCTCGTCGAGCCCGTCGTCACCGCGGAAGACCAGCGCCGAGGAGCCCCGCTCCGCCAGGACGCCCGCGACGATCGGGGCCACCCGCGCGTCGGCCACGCCGGTGGCCTGCGCCCGGACCCTCGCCGGGTTGGTCAGCGGGCCGAGGAAGTTGAAGGTGGTCCGGATGCCGAGCTCCCGGCGGGCCGCCGCCACGTGCCGCAGCGCGGGGTGGAACTTGACCGCGAAGCAGAAGGTGATCCCGGCTTCCTCGGCCACCTCCACCACCCGCGCGGGGGTGAGGTCGAGGTTGACGCCCAGCTTCTCCAGGACGTCCGAGGAGCCGCTCGCGGAGGACGAGGCCCGGTTGCCGTGCTTGACCACCTTGGCGCCCGTACCGGCCACCACGATGGCCGACATCGTGGAGATGTTGACCGTCTTGGCCCCGTCGCCCCCGGTGCCGACGATGTCCACCGTCCGGCCGGGCACCTCGATCAGGTTGGCGTGTTCGTACATGGCGCGGACCAGGCCGTTGATCTCGGAGACGGTCTCCCCCTTGGCCCGCAGCGCGACCGCGAAGCCGGCGATCTGGGCGTCGGTGGCCTCCCCGCGCATGATCCGGTCCATGGCCCAGGCCGTGTCGTCGGCGCCGAGGTCACGGCCGGTCAGCAGGGCCTCCAGAACGCCCGGCCAACCGCGGGCCGCCGCGCTGTCGCCGCCTGCCGGGGTCACCAGGTTCATGGTCCGCTCCTGCTGCTCGTCGAGGATTCCACGTCGAATGGGGAAGGGCTTCAGCCTATCCAGCCCCGGGGACGGCAAAGAGCCCCGTCCAGACACTGGACGGGGCTCTCGCCGTGGCGACACCAGGACTGACCGAAATCAGTCCCTCAAGCAGTCATGCGTCATGCGTACTGCGTGAATCGTGAAGCTCTGAAGCCGTGAAGCCGTGATGCGGGAGATCAGTGGTGGCCGTGGCCGTTCTGGATCTCCTTGTACTCCTCGACCGTGGGCTTCGGGATCTGGTTGTTCTCCCCGTAGTAGCCCTTGCTGAGCTTGGCGCGGAGCTTCTCCAGCATCTTCACCTTGCGCTCGACACCGTTCTCGTCGACCGTGGGGCCGATCTCGGCGGGCTCGTACTGCTCGTACGAGGTGAGCGTGTGCAGCTTGCCCTGCGAGAGCGGCTCGTGGACCTCGACGAACTCACCGTGCGGCAGGCGCTTGATGATGCCGGTCTCGCGACCGTGCAGCACCTTGTCCCGGTCCCGGCGCTGGAGGCCGAGGCAGATCCGCTTGGTGATGATGAACGCGATGACCGGACCGACGAAGAACCCGATGCGGGCGAACCAGGTGATCGAGTTGATCGACAGGTGGAAGTACTGCGCGAACATGTCGTTTCCACCGGCGATCAGCAGGATGACGTACCACGTCAGCCATGCCACACCGAAGCCCGTACGGGTCGGGGCGTTGCGCGGGCGGTCCAGGATGTGGTGCTCGCGCTTGTCCCCGGTGACCCAGGACTCGATGAACGGGTAGACCGCGATGGTCGCCAGGACCAGCGGGAAGATCGTGAACGGAATGAACACGCCCAGGGCCAGGGTGTGGCCCCACAGGTTGATCTCCCAGCCGGGCATGGCACGGATCAGGCCCTCGGAGAAGCCCATGTACCAGTCGGGCTGCGCACCGGTGGACACGTGGTCCGGGCGGTACGGGCCGAGCGCCCAGATCGGGTTGATCGAGGCGATGCCCGCGATCAGCGCGATGACACCGAAGACCAGGAAGAAGAAGCCTCCGGCCTTGGCCATGTAGACCGGGAGCAGCGGCATGCCGACGACGTTCTTCTCCGTCTTGCCGGGGCCCGCGAACTGGGTGTGCTTGTGGTAGAAGACCAGGATCAGGTGGGCCACCAGCAGGCCCATCATGATGCCGGGCAGCAGCAGGATGTGCACCGAGTAGAGCCGGCCCACGAAGTCGCCGCCGGGGAACTCCCCACCGAAGAAGAAGAACGACAGGTACGTGCCCACGATCGGCACGGACAGCATCGCGCCTTCCATGAAGCGGACACCGGTGCCCGAGAGCAGGTCGTCCGGCAGGGAGTAACCGGTGAAACCGGTGAACATGCCGAGGACCAGCAGCAGGAAGCCGAAGACCCAGTTGACCTCACGCGGCTTGCGGAACGCGCCGGTGAAGAACACGCGCATCATGTGCACGAGCATCGCCGCGATGAAGATCAGCGCCGACCAGTGGTGGATCTGCCGGATGAGCAGACCGCCACGGACGTCGAAGCTGATTTCCAGGGTCGACTTGAAGGCCTCCGACATCGCGACACCCTGCATGGGGATGTACGAACCGTCGTAGTGCACTTCGTTCATGCTCGGGTGGAAGAACAGCGTCAGGTACACACCCGTGAGGATGAGGATGATGAAGCTGTAGAGGCAGATCTCGCCCAGCATGAAGGACCAGTGGTCCGGGAAGATCTTGCGCATGTTGGCCTTGGCGAGGCTGTAGATGCCCAGCCGGCCGTCGGCCCAGTCGGCTACGCGCTCGCCGGCCGGAGCCTTGCGCTCTTTGGTTTGAGTGGCAGTGCTCATCCGCGCTCCCAGAATGAGGGACCGACGGGCTCTTCGAAGTCGCCGAGCGCCTCGAGGAAACCTTCGTCATTGACGCCGATCCGCAGCTGCGGGAGCGCGTGACCAGCCGGGCCGAAGATGACTCGGGCGCCGTCGGAGAGGTCGAAGGTGGACTGGTGGCACGGGCAGAGCACGTGGTGCGACTGCTGCTCGTACAGGCTGATCGGGCAGCCGACGTGGGTGCAGATCTTGGAGTAGGCCACGATCCCGTCGTGGGACCACTCCAGTTCCTTCTTGTCCTTGATGTCTTCCGGCTGGATGCGGACGATCATCAGGGCGGCCTTGGCGATCTGCGTCTGGAAGTCGTGCGCGTCCTCCTCCAGGCCTTCCGGCATGGCGAAGGTCAGCGAGCCGACCACGATGTCCTCGGGACGGAGCGGCTCCATCGTGTTCTGGTTGATGAGCATCTTGCCCCGCGCCCAGATGGTCTTGCGCAGCTTGTCCTCGGGCAGCGGGCCCAGGTCGCGCAGGATCACGACGGCGGAGAGCGGCAGCAGGGCCAGCGCACCGAACATCGTGTTGCGGATGAGCGGGCGGCGGCCGATGGCCGACTCGCGCGCGCCGTCCGCGAAGTCCTGCAGGACCTGCGCCTTGACCTCGGCCGGGGCCGCGATCTCGTGGCGCTCGGCGGCGACCTCCACGTCGGACATCAGGGTGCGGGCCCAGTGGACCGCGCCCGCGCCGATGGCGAAGAGGGCCACGCCGAGGGTCACGCCCAGGGCGAAGTTGAGAGCGCTCACCTTCCCGATGGGGAAGATGTAGACGATCTTGTCGACCGGCAGGATCACGAACGAGGCGATGAAGCCGATCGTCGCCAGCATCGACAGCGTGAACAGGAAGGCCACCGTGCGCTCGGAGCGCTTCGCGGCCCGCTCGTCGATGTCCTGGATCCGCGGCCGGTGGACCGGCAGACCGGGGTCGGCGAACGGGTCGTCCGCCACTGTCACGGCACCGTGGTGCGCGTCGCCCTGCTCGCTCGGCAGGTGCTTCTCTTCGGGAATGTCTTGGCTACTCATGACTTCTTGGCCTTAGCGGTGTGGGCCGCGACCCAGACGGCGACAGCGATCAGCGCACCCAGTCCGAAGATCCAGCCGAAGAGACCCTCGGAGACGGGGCCGAGGCCACCGAGCTTGAGGCCACCGGGGCTGGTCGACTTATCGCCGTTGACGTGCTGGATGTACGCGATGATGTCCTTCTTCTGCTTCTCCGGCATGGTCGTGTCGGGGAAGGAGGGCATGTTCTGCGGGCCGGTGAGCATGGCCTCGTAGACGTGCTTCGGCTCGACACCCTCAAGGTTGGGGGCGTACTTGCCGTTCGTCAGTGCGCCGCCCTCGCCCGTGAAGTTGTGGCACTGCGCGCAGTTGTTGCGGAACAGCTCGCCACCCTTCGCGATGTCGGCACCCGCCGGGTCGTACTGCCTCTCGGTCGGCACGATCGGGCCGGCTCCGAGGGACGCGATGTACGCGGCGAGCTGGTCGGCCTGCGCCTGGGTGTAGATGACGGGCTTCTTCGGCACCTGGGCGCCGGGCTGCTGGGCGGGCATACGGCCCGTCATCACCTGGAAGTCGACGGCAGCGGAGCCGACGCCAACCAGGCTGGGGCCGTCAGAGGAACCCTGACCGCCGGTTCCGTGGCAGCTTGCGCAGCCGACGGCGTAGAGCTTCTGGCCCTCCTCGATGGCGAGGGACTGGACGGTTTCGTCGGCCTTCGCATTGCCCGCGGGCGCGAAGGCGGAGTACAGCCCCCCGGTAACCGCCAGCGCGAAGAGTAGAACGACGACCGCCGCCAGGGGATGGCGTCGTCGTGCGGAGAGCTTTTTCACGGATTACCCCGGTGTCAGGATCTTCTGCGTCGGTGTGTCTGGATGGAGTGCCGGGGCGGGCCCGGCGACGTGTTCGCTACTTGATCAGGTAGATCGTTGCGAAGAGGCCGATCCAGACGACATCGACGAAGTGCCAGTAGTAGGACACGACGATGGCCGACGTGGCCTGTTCGTGGGTGAACCTCTTGGCCGCGTACGTCCGGCCGAGGACCAGCAGGAAGGCGATGAGACCGCCCGTCACGTGCAGACCGTGGAAGCCGGTGGTCAGGTAGAAGACCGAGCCGTACGGACCGGACGAGAGGCTCATGCCCTCGTGCTTGACCAGCTCGGTGTACTCGAACACCTGGCCGCCAATGAAGATCGCACCCATGACGAACGTGATGATGAACCACGTCCTGAGCTTCTTCACGTCACCGCGCTCGGCGGCGAATACGCCGAGCTGGCAGGTGAGCGAGGAAAGCACCAGGATCGTCGTGTTCGTCGCCGAGAAGGGCAGATTCAAGGCCGAAGCCTGTTCTGTCCAGTACTCGGTGCCTGTCACGGATCGCAGGGTGAAGTACATCGCGAAGAGGGCCGCGAAGAACATCAGCTCGGAACTCAACCAGATGATGGTTCCCACGCTGACGAGGTTCGGCCTGTTGACCGTCGGGTGCGCGTGCCCGGTATCTACTGTCGTTGCTGTCGCCACGACCGACATTATGTCGGTCCCTTATCCCGCCCTCACCCCGGGGGGTGCCGTTCGGAGTGTCCGGGGCGTGTGCAAGGCCCGAACGGCCCATCAGATCGCCCCTCGGAGGTCTGATCAGCAGCCTGTGCGAACCGATGTTGACACCGGGTCGGACGGAGTAGCATCCCGCGCAACATCAACGTGATTCACGGGACACGTGGAGGAACGAAATGCGGGCGACTGCGCGGGTTCTGGTCTACAGCGACGACGCGGGCACCCGGGAGCAGGTGCGGCTGGCGGCCGGGCGCAGGCCGGCCGCCGACCTGCCGCCGGTGGAGTTCCTGGAGTGCGCCACGCTGCCGGCCGTCCTGAAGGAACTGGACGCGGGCGGCATCGACGTGTGCGTGCTGGACGGCGAGGCGGTTCCGGCCGGGGGCATGGGGGTGTGCCGGCAGATCAAGGACGAGATCTTCCAGTGCCCGCCCGTACTGCTCCTGATGGGCCGTCCGCAGGACGCCTGGCTGGCCACCTGGAGCCGCGCGGACGCCGCGGTCACCCTTCCGGTTGATCCGGTGGACTTCGCGCAGGCCCTGGCAGGTCTGCTGCGCGCGCGGCTCTCCCCGGCGGCGTAACGGGGTCTGTGCGCCCCGCAGAGCCCCTTACCGGCGCATACCGGGCCCACGCGGGTGCCCGTACGGTCCGTACGGGCACCCGTGCCCCGGCTGTGGCCCCTCCCGGCGCTCCTGGCCCGGTGGTTACACCTGCGGGCGCAGGCGGGCCTGGTCGACCGGGCTGCGGCCGTCCTGGGTGCCCTTGAGGAGGGCGCTGCCCTCGCGCCAGTCCTTCCAGTCCATGTTCCAGTCGCCGAAGCCGTTGCCGAAGGTGTCCATGTCGTCGCCGATGCTGTTGATGACGCGGACGATGTCGCCTTCGGTGATGTTCTCGTAGAACCAGGCGGCGTTGCCGGTGCTCATGCCGGTGCAGCCGTGGCTGACGTTCTCGTAGCCCTGGGAGCCGACGGACCACGGCGCGGCGTGGACGTATTCACCGCTCCAGGTGACACGGGTGGCGTAGTAGACGGGCAGGTTGTAGTACTCGCTGCCGCCGATGCCCACGGTGTCTCCGCGCATCTGGACGTAGTACTGCTTGCCGAGGACCACCTTGACGCCGTTGCGGGTGGAGAATCCCGGCTTTCCGGTGGTCACCGGGATGGAATTGATCACTTCTCCGTTGCGCCGGAACGTGAGCCAGTGCGAGGAGGCGTCCGTGGTGACCTCGACGCGGTCGCCGATCTCCAGCTTCAACGGCTTGGAGGCGGCGCCGTGCAGGTCGTCGGAGATCTTGATGCCCTCCAGGTTGCTCCGGACGGAGACGGTGGTGTTGGCGGGCCAGTACTCCTTGGGCCGGTAGTGCAGCTTCTTGTCGTCCACCCAGTGCCAGGCGCCCACGGCTTCCGCCGGGGCGTCGACGACCAGGCCCCGCTCGATGACGGCGCGGGCGGCCTTGTCCTTGACGGGTTCGTTGAGTTCGGCCGTGAGGGGCTGTCCGACGCCGTACTTGCCCTCGTCCGGGCCGAATTCGACCTTGAGGACCTTCTGGGCCGGAGTGGTGTCGAAGGTGAGCGTGCGCTGCCCGGGGGCGCCGCGTTCGTCCTCGGTGCTCACGAGGACGGTGTAGCGGACGCCGGCGGCCATCGGGACGGTGCTGTGCCAGCGGTCGCCCGAGGCGGACAACTCGCCCGCCAGGCGCCGTCCGTGGGTGTCCACGGCGCTCACGTCGGTGATCCGGCCGTCGCCGCTCTTGGCGGTGACTTCCAGGGGCCGGTCCGGGTCGACCGGGCGACTGCCGGAGGACTGGTTGAGGGCGACTTGGTCGCCCGCGTCGTAGGGGCGGGCGGACAGCGGGTTGTCGTCGCCCGACCCGCATGCGGTGGCGCCGGCCCCGAGGGACGCGACCAGCAGGGAGCAGCCGATAACCGTCCAAAGACGCGGTGACTGGTTCATGAAGCCAACGCTATGAAGATATGACAATTACGGCGCGCGGGGTGACTGCAAACGAGGGGCCCGGACTCCTCCATTGGAGGTGTCCGGGCCCCTGGTCTCACGCTGTGGCCGCCCCGGGGGGCGGTGACACGGGTGCGGCTACTGGTTCTGGTTCTCGCCGCGGTAGTACTCGTACACCCAGCCCCACAGACCGACCAGGATCAGCGGCGCCGAGAAGTACATCAGCCACCAGCCGAAGATGACGCCCATGAAGGCGAAGGCGCCACCGATGGCCAGCGAGAGCGGCTGCCAGCTGTGCGGGGAGAAGAACCCCAGCTCGCCCGCCTCGTCGGCGACGTCGGCCTCCAGGTTGTCCTGGGCCATCTCGTCCACGCGCGCGGCCGTGAAGGCCAGGTAGTAGCCGATCATGGCGCTCAGGCCGAAGGCCAGTGCGAGCGCGGTGGTGCCGACCGGCTCCTTGGACCACACGCCGTACACGACGGTGATGACGAGGATGAAGGCGGCGAGCCACAGGAACATCCTGCCCTGGATCTTCACTTGCCGGCCTCCTTGCCACCAGCGACGGCCTTGGCGGCCACGGCGTGGTCCTCAAGGTGGTCGAGGGCCGCGATCTCGGGGTGGTGCAGATCGAATGCCGGGGATTCGGACCGGATCCTCGGCAGGGTGAGGAAGTTGTGCCGCGGCGGCGGGCAAGACGTCGCCCATTCGAGCGAACGGCCGTAGCCCCACGGGTCGTCGACCTCGACCTTCTTGCCGTACTTCGCCGTCTTCCAGACGTTGTACATGAACGGCAGCATCGACAGGCCCAGCAGGAACGAGCTGATCGTCGAGATGGTGTTCAGCAGCGTGAAGCCGTCCGCCGCGAGGTAGTCCGCGTAACGACGCGGCATGCCCTCGGCACCCAGCCAGTGCTGCACCAGGAAGGTGCCGTGGAAGCCGATGAACAGCGTCCAGAAGGTGATCTTGCCGAGGCGCTCGTCCAGCATCTTGCCCGTGAACTTCGGCCACCAGAAGTGGAAGCCCGCGAACATCGCGAAGACCACGGTGCCGAAGACGACGTAGTGGAAGTGCGCGACGACGAAGTACGAGTCGGAGACGTGGAAGTCCATCGGGGGCGAGGCCAGGATGACGCCGGTCAGGCCACCGAAGGTGAAGGTGACCAGGAAGCCGATCGTCCAGAGCATCGGGGTCTCGAAGGACAACGAGCCCTTCCACATCGTGCCGATCCAGTTGAAGAACTTCACACCGGTCGGAACCGCGATGAGGAACGTCATGAAGGAGAAGAACGGCAGCAGCACACCGCCGGTGACGTACATGTGGTGGGCCCACACGGTCACCGAAAGGCCGGCGATCGAGATCGTCGCGGCGATCAGGCCGATGTAACCGAACATCGGCTTGCGCGAGAAGACCGGAATGATCTCGGAAACGATTCCGAAGAACGGCAGCGCGATGATGTACACCTCTGGGTGTCCGAAGAACCAGAAGAGGTGTTGCCATAGCAGGGCGCCGCCGTTCGCGGCGTCGAAGACGTGCGAACCGAACTTGCGGTCGGCCTCCAGCGCGAAGAGCGCGGCGGCCAGCACCGGGAAGGCGAGCAGGACCAGAACACCGGTCAGCAGCACGTTCCAGGTGAAGATCGGCATGCGGAACATGGTCATGCCGGGGGCGCGCATGCAGATGATCGTGGTGATGAAGTTGACCGAACCGAGGATCGTGCCGAAGCCCGAGAAGGCCAGACCCATGATCCACATGTCGGCGCCGATGCCCGGCGAGCGGACGGCGTCCGACAGCGGGGAGTAGGCGAACCAGCCGAAGTCGGCGGCACCCGAAGGGGTGACGAAGCCGGCCACCGCGATGGTCGAACCGAAGAGGTACAGCCAGTACGCGAACATGTTCAGCCGCGGGAACGCCACGTCGGGCGCGCCGATCTGCAGCGGCATGATCCAGTTCGCGAAGCCCGCGAACAGCGGGGTGGCGAACATCAGCAGCATGATCGTGCCATGCATGGTGAACGCCTGGTTGAACTGCTCGTTCGACATGATCTGCGAACCCGGACGGGCCAGCTCGGCGCGCATGACGAGCGCCAGGAGACCGCCGATGAGGAAGAACACGAACGACGTGAGCAGGTACATCGTGCCGATGGTCTTGTGGTCGGTAGTGGTCAACCACTTCACGACGACATTGCCCGGCTGCTTGCTCCGTACCGGCAACTCGTTCTCGTACGAGTCGGCCTCGGCACCCTGAGGCTGGTTGAGGATGCTCACAGTTTGTTCACCTCAGCATTGCGGGCCGGGTCGGTCTGCTGGATACCGGCCGGGAGGAAGCCGGTCTGACCCTTCTCCGCGAGCTCCTTCAGGTGCGCCTTGTACGCCTCCGGGGAGACGACCTTGACGTTGAAGAGCATTCGGGAGTGGTCGACACCGCAGAGCTCGGCGCACTTGCCCATGAAGACGCCCTCTTCGGTCGGGGTGACCTCGAAGACGTTGGTGTGCCCCGGAATGACGTCCTGCTTGAACAGGAAGGGGACCACCCAGAAGGAGTGGATGACGTCGTTGGACGACAGGATGAAGCGGACCTTCTCACCCTTCGGCAGCCAGAGCGTCGGGCCCGGGTTGCCGGTCTCCGCGTTCCGGTCGCTCGGGACGCCCTTGGTGTAGACGCCTTCGGCGCCCGCGGGGAAGTCCTTGGTGAAGCGGTCCGGAATGGCGGCGAGTTCCTTGGGAACCTCGCCCGCCTTCGGAGTCGCCGGATCGCCGTCGACGTCCTCGACGTAGTTGAAGCCCCAGCTCCACTGGTAGCCGATCACGTTGATCGTGTGCGGCGGCTTCGGGGTGAGGGCGAGCAGCTTCGACTCGTCACGCGCGGTGAAGTAGAAGAGCACCGAGACGATGATGAGCGGGACCACGGTGTACAGCGCCTCGATGGGCATGTTGTACCGGGTCTGCGGGGGAACCTCGACCTTGGTCCGGCTGCGCCGGTGGAAGATGACGCTCCACACGATCAGGCCCCACACGAGGATGCCGGTGATCAGAGCGGCCGCCCAGGACCCCTGCCACAGGGAGAGGATGCGAGGCGCCTCTTCAGTGACCGGAGTGGGCAATCCGAGGCGGGGGAAGTCTTTCCATGTATACGAGCAACCAGTGGCGGTCGCCAGGACCACGCCCGCAGTCAGCGCCTGCAGCAGCTTCCGCCGCATCGGGCGCCGCGGCGAGCGGTCGGAGCCGTAGGGACTCACGTAGCGCCTTCCCGAGAGTCTCGGCCCGCGCGGCCGGCCGCGGCCGCATTCGGGTCGGTCGCCGGCCCTGACGCAGGCAGGGGTTTGGATGTTTATGCGGACCAAACCCTACTGGACGCTATTTGGGGTCGCGCGGGGAGGGTGCCCAACGCGCCGTTACTGACCCCGAAGGGATGGATCCGCCGTACGGGGGACGGCCCAACGGGCCCCGAATGGCGGGGTCCCGGCGACATCTGACGGGCCCTGACCTCGCCCGATCGCGGCGCCGGCGTGGCGGGCGGTTAGCGTGGCCGGATGCCGTACTTCGACACCGCGTCCGCCGCCCCGCTGCACCCCGTGGCCCGGCAGGCGCTCCAGGCCTCCCTTGACGAGGGCTGGGCCGACCCGGCCCGGCTGTACCGCGAAGGGCGGCGGGCCCGGCTGCTGCTGGACGCGGCGCGGGAGGCGGCGGCGGAGGCGGTGGGCTGCCGCCCCGACGAGCTCGTGTTCACTCCTTCGGGGACGCACGCGGTTCACTCGGGCATGGCCGGTGTCCTGGCGGGGCGTCGGCGCGTCGGCGGGCATCTGGTCGTATCAGCGGTGGAACACAGTTCCGTACTCCACGCGGCGGAGGTCCACGTGGCGGGCGGCGGGCGGGTCGAGGAGGTCCCGGTGGACCGGTTCGGCCG
Organism: Streptomyces sp. GL_148; assembly: GCF_057834205.1. Taxonomy (NCBI): domain Bacteria; kingdom Bacillati; phylum Actinomycetota; class Actinomycetes; order Kitasatosporales; family Streptomycetaceae; genus Streptomyces; species Streptomyces sp. GL_148. The sequence continues at coordinate 2,342,831 of NZ_CM174396.1, forward strand.
GGTCGCCGCCTCCTCCTACGCGGAACTCCTGGGGCCCTCCACCGCGCTGGCCTGCCTCCAGTCGGCCAACCACGAGGTCGGCACCGTCCAGCCCGTGGCGGAGGTGGCCGAGGTGTGCGCCGCCGCCGGGGTGCCGCTGCTGGTGGACGCCGCGCAGTCGCTGGGCTGGGGGCCGGTCCCCGGAGGCTGGTCCGTGCTGTGCGCCAGCGCCCACAAATGGGGCGGCCCGGCCGGAGTCGGCCTGCTGGCGGTCCGCAAGGGAGTGCGCTTCTCCCCCCAAGGCCCCGCCGACGAAAGGGAGTCGGGGCGCTCCCCCGGCTTCGTCAACCTCCCCGCGGCCGTCGCCGCGGCGGCCTCCCTGCGGGCGGTGCGCGCCGAGGCGGACGCGGAGGCGGCCCGCCTGCGGATCCTGGTGGACCGGCTGCGGCGGCGGGTTGCCCGTCTGGTGCCGGACGTGGAGGTGGTGGGCCATCCCGACCTCCGGCTCCCGCACCTGGTCACCTTCTCCTGCCTGTACGTGGACGGGGAGACCCTGCTCCACGGGCTGGACCGGGCGGGCTACTCCGTCTCCTCCGGCTCCTCGTGCACCAGCTCGACCCTGACGCCGTCCCATGTCCTGCGGGCGATGGGGGTGCTGTCGGAGGGAAACGTACGGGTGTCCCTGCCGGCCGGTACGACGGCGGCGGAGGTCAACGGCTTCCTGGAGGTCCTGCCGGGGCTGGTGGCGGGGGTCCGCGAGCAACTCGGCGTGGTGGAAGCGGTGGTGGCCGCCGATCCGGAGGCGCAGTCCCTGGAACTGGACACCCTCGGCCTGCGGTGTCCGCAGCCGGTGATCGAGCTGGCCCGGGCCATCGGCCGGGTCCCGGTGGGTGGCACGGTGACCGTCCTGTCGGACGACGAGGTGGCGCGGCTGGACATCCCGGCGTGGTGCGCGATGCGCGGGCAGGTCTACGTGGGCGAAGCCCCGCGTCCCCTCGGTACTGCGTACACGGTCCGCCGGGCGGTCTGACCCGTCCTGCGGCCCGGGGGCGGGGCGGCCCTGCGGGGCTGTCCCCTACCCGCCCTTCCACCGTTCCCCGGGGCTGCGCCCCGGACCCCCTGGGGCTCCGCCCCGGACCCCGCGCCTCAAACGCCGGCGGGGCTGGATTTGCCGCTGCGCGGCAAATCCAGCCCGTCCGGCGTTTGAGGACCTGGTCCCGCCCACGGACGGGGACGGAGCCGGGCGCCGCGAGGGGCTACGCCGGGAGGTGGGACTGGACTTCCGCCGCCGCCTCGTCGCCGTAGGCCTTCGTGAAGCGCTCCATGAAGTGGGCCCGGCCCAGGGTGTACTCCTGGGTGCCCAGGGTCTCGATGACGAGCGTGGCCAGCATGCAGCCGACCTGAGCGGCCCGCTCCAGGCCGACGCCCCAGCCCAGACCGGTCAGGAAGCCCGCGCGGAACGCGTCGCCGACACCCGTCGGGTCGACCTTCGCGTTCTCCTCCGGGCAGCCGACCACGATCGGGTCGTGGCCGACCCGCTCGATGCGGACGCCGTTCGAGCCGAGCGTGGTGACCCGGGTGCCGACCTTCGCCAGGATCTCCGCGTCGGTCCAGCCGGACTTCGCCTCGATGAGGCCCTTCTCGTACTCGTTCGAGAAGAGGTACGTCGCGCCCTCCATCAGGGTGCGGATGTTGTCGCCGTCCATCCGGGCGATCTGCTGCGAGAAGTCCGCGGCGAAGGGGATCGCCCGCGTGCGGCACTCCTCCGTGTGGCGCAGCATCGCCTCGGGGTCGTCCGCGCCGATCAGGACGAGGTCCAGGCCGCCGACCCGGTCCGCGACCGACTTCAGCTCGATCAGGCGGGCCTCGCTCATCGCGCCCGTGTAGAAGGAGCCGATCTGGTTGTGGTCGGCGTCCGTCGTGCAGACGAAGCGCGCGGTGTGCAGGACCTCGGAGATCCGCACGGACTGGGTGTCGACGCCGTGCCGGTCGAGCCAGGCGCGGTACTCGTCGAAGTCGGAGCCGGCCGCTCCGACGAGGATCGGCCGGGCGCCGAGCTGCCCCATTCCGAAGCAGATGTTCGGGCCGACGCCGCCGCGCCGTACGTCGAGGTTGTCGACGAGGAAGGAGAGGGAGACCGTGTGCAGCTGGTCCGCGACCAACTGGTCGGCGAAGCGGCCGGGGAAGGTCATGAGGTGGTCGGTGGCGATGGAGCCGGTGACTGCGATACGCACGGCGTGGATGCTCCTGCGAGGGACGGCAAGGGGACATTCAAAACTACCCGGTCGGCGGGCCGTGGCCGACCGGCAGAAACTACCCCGTAGTAGCTCTTTCTTCACCCGCGGCGCCGTGCCTACCGTGCCCCATGACCTACACCGATCGCTTCACGGCGGGCACCGAGTTCGAGCAGCTGCTGGGTGACTGCGCCCGGATGGCCCCGCACTGGCCGGTTCCCGCGGATCCGCGGCCGGATCGGGTTGCCCCCTCCCAGATCAACGGGATCCGCGTCCCGGCGGCCTCGGCCCGGCTCATCGCCTCCACGGCGGTCTACGGCTATTAGGCCGTCTGATCAGGGCCCGGCGGAACCGGATCCGCGTCTGTTCCGTCACACCCGCATCACCCCATGCGGGACGGGCAAAGGAGCGATGCGGTGACCAGCGAACAACCCGATGCACCCGAGACACCCGAGGCGCTGAGCACCCCCGGTGCGTCACGTGCCACACGACGGCGGCCGGTCTGGGTCGTCGGTTCGATCGCGGCCGCCGTCCTGCTGACCGGCGGCGGCACCGCGTACTGGGCGTCCACCGCCCACGGAGAGGGCCGTACGGGCGACAGCGCGGCCTCCGCGCCCCGCGCGCTGCCCACTCCGCCCGGGCCCGGCATCGCCCCCGGCGAGCCCGACCCCTCCGGCGGCGGGGTCACGTACACCGCCGATGTCCCGCTCCCGGACGGCCCGGCCAAGGCGCCGGCCTTCCGAGCGAGCGGTGAGGTGACCTCCGCCGAGGTGGCGCGGCTCGCGGCGGCGCTCGGGATCTCCGGCGCGCCCCGGCTCGCCGGGGAGACCTGGCAGGCCGGGGAGAGCGCGGACGGCTCCGGGCCCCGGCTCACGGTGAACCTCAAGGCTCCCGGGACCTGGAACTTCTCCCGCTTCCAGGTCGGCGGCACCGGGGACGACTGCGTGCGCGGCAAGGACACCTGCGGCCCCGCCACCCTCCCCCAGGACCTGGGTCAGGAGCACGGTGGCACCGCCGGGACACCCGTCTCCGAGGAGGCCGCCAAGGCCGCCGCCGCGCCCGTGCTGGCGGCCGTGGGCCAGGGCTCGGCCGCGCTCGACGCCCGGATCGCCCAGGGCTCCGTACGCCTGGTGACGGCCGACCCGGTGGTCGGCGGCCTGCACACGCAGGGCTGGTCCACCAGGATCGGCGTCGGGACGGACTCCCGGGTGGTGTCGGGCAGTGGCGAGCTGAAGGTTCCGGTGCGGGCCGCCGAGCAGCCGGTGATCGGCGCCGTGGACGCGCTGGCCCGGCTGAACGACAAGTCCCGGGGCTCCGGCGCCACGGACCCGGGCCCGAGCGGCTGCGCCACGAGCGTCCCGCTGACCCCGGACACCCCGGACGGCGCCACGGACACGCTGCCGTGCAACCCGGAGCCCCGGCCGATGAAGCCGCCGCGGACGGAGTCGGTGCGGGCCGCCGAGCTCGGGCTGGTCCCTGGCACGGTCGACGGGGCCCGCGGCCTCGTGCCGGCCTGGCTGTTCGAGGTGGCCGGCAAGGGCGGCGGCCCGGGCCACACGGTGGCCCAGCCGGCGGGGCTGACCGAGGAGACTCCCCCGGTCGACCTGCCCACCCCGGTCGACCCGCCCGCGAAGGGACAGACCGTGCCCGGTTTCTCGTACTCCTCGGCCGACCGGACGCTGACCGTGAACTTCTGGGGCGGGGTGTGCAGCACGTACGCCCTGGAGGTCCGTGAGCAGCCGGAGTCGGTGATGGTGAGGATCACGGACACCCCGAACAAGCCGGGGCAGGCCTGCATCATGCTGGCGCAGGAGATGACGGTGACGGGTGCGCTCCAGCAGCCGCTCGGCGACCGCAAGGTGATCGACGCCACCACGGGCAAGGCCGTCCCCCGCCAGTAGGCGCCGGGACGCCGGCAGGCGCCGGGACGCGCGAGAGGGGCCCGTCCGCGGATGTCCGCGGGCGGGCCCCTCTCGTGTGCCCTGCGAGCTCGGCCGGCCCTTACGAGCCGGCCGGGCCGTCGGGGCTTAGTTGAACGAGTCGCCGCAGGCGCAGGAGCCCGTGGCGTTCGGGTTGTCGATCGTGAAGCCCTGCTTCTCGATGGTGTCGACGAAGTCGATGGACGCACCGTGCAGGTACGGGGAGCTCATCCGGTCGGTGACGACCTTCACACCGTCGAAGTCCTTCACGACGTCGCCGTCGAGGGAGCGCTCGTCGAAGAAGAGCTGGTAGCGCAGGCCCGAGCAGCCACCGGGCTGGACGGCGACGCGCAGCGCCAGGTCATCGCGGCCTTCCTGCCCCAGCAGGGTCCTGACCTTTTCGGCGGCGGCGTCGGACAGGAGGATGCCGTCGCTCACGGTGGTCTTTTCGTCCTGTACGGACATCTGCATTCACTCCCGAAGTGGGCGGCTCCCCGCCGGGAGCGGGGAAACGTCGGACTCTTGCCGTCGGTGGCAACGAGCGGGACCGCGGATTCATTCCGGGACCCGACGCGTCTTTCAGAAATTCCATGCTCGCACACCGCTGCGCGGTGGTGGGTCCCCGCGAGGTCTGCGCGAGATCCCCGCGAGGTCCCGGTGCCCGGCGGGCGAATGCGTCACATCGACACTATCGGCATCGTCAAAGTGACATGAAGCAGTTATGATAGATAGCGTCAAATAGACGAGAAGTCGAAGCGATGGCTTCAGAAGTCCCTTGTCGCAGAACAGAAAGGGTGCGTGTCGTGACCACCGCCCAGCCTTTGGACAACCAGCCTTTGGACGTCCAGCCGACGCCCCTTGCCTTGCTGCTGCTCGGCCGCGAAGCCGACCCCAAGAGCGAGCGCGGGGTGGAGTGCCCCGGCGACCTGCCCTCGCCGTCGGACCCGGACCTCGTGGCGCGCGCCCGCGCCGCCAAGGAGAAGCTCGGGGACAAGGTCTTCATCCTCGGCCACCACTACCAGCGTGACGAGGTCATCGAGTTCGCCGACGTCACCGGTGACTCCTTCAAGCTCGCCAAGGACGCGGCCGCCAGGCCGGAGGCCGAGTACATCGTCTTCTGCGGCGTCCACTTCATGGCCGAGTCCGCGGACATCCTCACCTCGGACGCCCAGAAGGTGGTCCTGCCGGACCTCGCCGCGGGCTGTTCGATGGCCGACATGGCCACCGCCGAGCAGGTTGCGGAGTGCTGGGACGTGCTGACCGAGGCCGGTATCGCCGGAGCCACGGTCCCCGTCTCGTACATGAACTCCTCGGCCGACATCAAGGCCTTCACCGGCAAGCACGGCGGCACGATCTGTACCTCGTCCAACGCGAAGAAGGCCCTGGAGTGGGCGTTCGAGCAGGGCGAGAAGGTGCTCTTCCTCCCGGACCAGCACCTGGGCCGCAACACCGCCGTCCGCGACATGGGCATGACCCTCGACGACTGCGTGCTGTACAACCCGCACAAGCCGAACGGCGGCCTGACCGTCGAGCAGCTGCGGAACGCCAAGATGATCCTGTGGCGCGGCCACTGCTCGGTGCACGGCCGCTTCTCGGTCGACTCCGTCAACGACGTGCGCGCCCGCATCCCCGGCGTGAACGTGCTGGTCCACCCCGAGTGCAAGCACGAGGTCGTGGCGGCCGCTGACTACGTCGGCTCCACCGAGTACATCATCAAGGCGCTGGAGGCGGCCCCGGCCGGCTCCAAGTGGGCCATCGGCACCGAGCTGAACCTCGTCCAGCGCCTGGCGAACCGTTTCGCCTCGGAGGACAAGGAGGTCGTCTTCCTCGACAAGACGGTCTGCTTCTGCTCGACCATGAACCGCATCGACCTCCCCCACCTGGTGTGGACCCTGGAGTCCCTGGCCGAGGGCAACCTCGTCAACCAGATCCAGGTCGACAAGGAGACCGAGAGCTTCGCCAAGCTCGCCCTGGAGCGGATGCTCGCGCTTCCGTAACCCGGTCCCACAGCCACGACGACCGAAGGGCCGCCCCTCCTGCGAGGGGCGGCCCTTCGGCGTGTACGGGTTGTACGGGTTCCCCCGCGGGTCAGACCTTGACCGGGCTCTCGTCCTGCGCCGGGGCGGACGGGGCCGGGACCACGGTCAGGCGGGCCGTCTTCTTCGCGCTGCGGCGCTCCTTGCGGAGCTCCAGCATCGTGTAGAGGGTCGGCACCAGGAGCAGGGTCAGCAGCGTGGAGCTGATCAGACCGCCGATGACGACCACCGCGAGCGGCTGCGAGATGAAGCCGCCCTCGCCGGTGACGCCCAGCGCCATCGGGAGCAGCGCGAAGATCGTCGCCAGTGCCGTCATCAGGATCGGGCGCAGACGGTGGCGGCCGCCCTCGACGACCGCCTCGATCACGCCGTAGCCCTGGGCCCGGTACTGGTTGACCAGGTCGATCAGGACGATCGCGTTGGTCACGACGATGCCGATGAGCATCAGCATGCCGATCAGCGCCGGGACGCCGAGCGGGGTGCCGGTGACCAGGAGCAGGCCGAGCGCGCCGGTCGCCGCGAAGGGGATCGAGACCAGCAGGATCAGCGGCTGGACCAGCGAGCGGAACGTCGCGACGAGCAGCATGAACACGATCGCGATGGCCGCGAGCATGGCCAGGCCCAGCTGGCCGAAGGCCTCGCTCTGGTCCTGTCCGACGCCGCCGATGGTGGCCGTGGCGCCCGCGGGCAGGTCCAGGGCCTTGATCTTCGACTGCAGGGTCGAGCTGACGGCGCCGGTGTTGTCGCCGACCGGCTTCGCGCTGATGGTCGCGGCGCGGGCGCCGTCGATCCGGGTCATCGCGACGGGGCCGGGGACCTCCTTGACCTCGGCGATGTCGCCGAGCTTCACCGGGCCGACGGGCAGCGCCTGCAGCTGGGCCAGGGTGGCGGCCGGCTGCGCGGACCTGATGACGATGTCCCGCTCGGTGTCGTCCAGTACGGCCTTGCCCGCCGGGTTGCCGCGTACGGCCTGGCCGACGATGGCGCCGAGCGCGGCCTGGTTCAGGCCGAACTCCGCGGCCTTGGGGGTGGCGGTGACCGAGATCCGGGGCACGGACTGCGACAGGTCGCTCTGGACGTCGGTGACGTCCTCGATCTTCGCCACCTCGGCGCGGACCTGCTCGGCGGCCTGGGCGAGGACGGCCCCGTCACCGGCCTTGACGACGACGCTGAGGTTCTGGCTGCCGAAGCCGTCACCGGCCGCGATGGTGGTCTCGCCTATGCCGTCGATCCCCTTCAGGGCGGTCTCGATGTGCTTCTTGGCGGGCTCGGTCTTCTCCGAGCTCTCCAGCGTGACCTGGTACGAGGCCTGGTTGGAGCCCGTACCGCCGCCGAAGGCGGCCATGAAGCCGGAGGAGCCGACGGTGACCTGGTAGTCCTTGACCCCGTCGGTCCCGTCCAGAACCTTCTCGACCTTGCGGCTGGCCTCGTCGGCGGCCGCCAGCGAGGTGCCGGGCGGGAGCTGCTGCTTGATGCTCAGGACTTCCTGCTCGCCCTGGTCGAAGAAGTTCGTCTTGAGCAGCGGGGTCATGCCCAGCGTCGCGACGAACACCACGACGGCGACGATCAGGGTGGCGACCCGGCGGCGGGTGACCAGGCCCAGCGCCCGTACGTAGAACTGCTGGAGCTTGCTGCGGGACTCCTTCTCCTCGGCCTCGCGGCGGGCCTTCTCGATGCTCGCGGCGTCCCCCTCGCTGACGCCCTTCGGCGCGCGCAGGAACCAGTACGAGAGCACCGGGACGACCGTCAGGGAGACGAGCAGCGAGGCCATCAGGGCCGCGGTGACGGTGATGGAGAACGGGCCGAAGAACTGGCCCACCATGCCGCCGACGAAGGCGATCGGCAGGAAGACGGCGACGGTGGTGAGCGTGGAGGAGGTGACCGCGCCGGCCACCTCCTTGACCGCGGTGATGATCGCGTGCTGTCGCTCCTCGCCGTAGCCGAGGTGGCGCTTGATGTTCTCCAGGACCACGATCGAGTCGTCGACGACCCGGCCGATGGCGATGGTGAGCGCGCCCAGCGTCAGCATGTTGAGGGAGAGGTCGCGGGTCCACAGCACGATCAGCGCGAGGACGACGGACAGCGGGATGGAGACCGCGGTGACCAGCGTCGAGCGCAGCGAGCCGAGGAAGACCAGGATCACGACGACCGCGAAGACCAGGCCGAGCAGGCCCTCGGTGGTCAGGCCCGAGATGGACTTGGCGACGGCCGGGCCCTGGTCGCTGACCACGGCCAGGTCGGCGCCGGAGCCGAGGGTGGAGCGGAGCTCGGGCAGCTTGTCCTTGACCGCGTCCGAGATGGCGACGGCGCTGCCGTCCTTGTCCATGGTGAGGACCAGGGCGAGGCTGGGCTTGCCGTTGGTGCGGGTGAGGGAGTCGGCCTTGGCGGGCTCCTGCTTCACGCTCGCCACGTCGCCGAGGCGGACGGCGGGCTTGCCCGGTCCGGCGGTGAGGCGCAGGCCCTCCAGCTGGGCGAGCGAGGTGTAGCCCGAACCGACGCGCACGGTGCGGTTCTTGCCCGCCTCGTCGAAGGAGCCGGCGGGGATCGTGGCGCCGCCCGCCTGGAGGCCCTGGGCCAGGGCCGCGCCGTCGAGGCCGGCGGCGGCGAGCTTGGCGTCGTCGGGGGTGACGGTGACCTGGAGGTCCCGGACCCCGTCGACGGTGACCTGGCCGACGCCCGCGATGTCCTCCAGTACGGGGACCACGGACTGGGTCAGCTGGTCGGCCAGCGCCTGCTGGTCCTTGTCGGAGGTGACGGCGAGGACCACGGTCGGCATGTCGTCGGTGGAACCGGCGATCACCTGCGGGTCCACCTCGGCGGGCAGCCGTACGCGGGCCCGGTTGACGGCCTGCTGGACGTCGGCGACGAGCTGCTTGGTGCCGTCGTCGCCGTAGTCGAAGGTCGCCATGATGAGGGCGTTGCCCTCGCTGGCGGTGGAGGTGATGCCGGTGATCCCGTCGACGCCCTTGAGCATGGCTTCGATCGGTTCGACGACCTGCTTCTCCACCACGTCGGGCGAGGCGCCCTGGTACGGCGCGAGGACGGACACCATCGGCAGGTCGATGGAGGGCAGCAGCTGCTGCTTGAGCTGCGGGATGGCAATGGCGCCGAAGAGGAGCGCGACGAGCGACACGAGGCCGACCAGCGCCCTTTGGGCGAGGCTGAAGCGGGACAGCCGGAACATGGCTATGGGGATCTCTCTGCAGGGACGCGGTGACGTCTACGAGGCATGACGGAGCCGTGCCTTCGGGCACGCGCGGGGCCCCTCAGCCTCTCCTGCGCAGGGGCACGCCGACGTCGCCCCCAGGTCCCGTCCTTATCCGGGGCATACCGCGTCCGCAGTAGACGGGGCTACTCCGAACTGCTGCGAACCCACAGCCAACCCACTGCCAACCCGCTGCGCCTACTCGGCCCTGGGCCGGACCAGTCCCGATTCGTAGGCGATGACCACCAATTGCGCCCTGTCGCGGGCGCCGAGTTTGGACATGGCCCGGTTCACGTGGGTCTTGACGGTGAGCGGGCTGACTTCCAGCCGGCGGGCGATCTCGTCGTTGGACAGGCCCGCCGCCACGAGGACGAGGACCTCGCGCTCGCGTCCGGTCAGCGCGGACAGGCGCTGTACGTGGGCGGCGCCCGCGGCGGGGGTGTCCCCCTCGCCGCCGCCCTGCGCGAGGAAGGTGGCGATGAGCCCCTTGGTGGCGGCCGGGGAGAGCAGTGCGTCGCCGGCGGCCGCGACGCGGATGGCGTTGAGCAGCTCCTCGGGCTCGGCGCCCTTGCCGAGGAACCCGGAGGCGCCCGCCCGCAGGGCCGCCGCCACGTACTCGTCCACCTCGAAGGTCGTCAGCATCACCACGCGCACGTCGGCCAGTTCGGGGTCGGCACTGATCAGCCGGGTGGCGGCGAGGCCGTCGGTGCCGGGCATCCGGATGTCCATGAGCACGACGTCGGGCCGCTCCGTGCGGGCCAGCTCGAAGGCCTGCGCCCCGTCGGAGGCCTCCCCGACGACACGCATGTCGGCCTCGGAGTCGACGAGCACCTTGAACGCGCTGCGCAGCAGGGCTTGATCGTCGGCGAGGAGCACCCGGATGGGCGTCGGGGCCTGGTTCGGGGTCGTTTCCACGCCCTGACCCTACGTCGCCCCGCGCAGCGGGGGGGCCTAGCCCAGGGCCAGTACGACGAGGGCCGTCGTCGCCGAGACCTCGGCCAGGGCTCCGAAGACATCGCCCGTGACCCCGTCGAAGCGGCGTACGCAGCGGCGGAGCAGGGCCTCCGACGCCAGCAGGGCGGCCAGGACCGCCACCGCGTGCTGCGCGGCGGCCGGCAGGCCCAGGGGCAGCGCGGCGGCGGCGGACAGGACCACCACGAGTCCGGCGACCACGGCGGCCGCCCGGCGCGGGACGACTCCGGCGACCGCCGCGCCCAGCCCCTCGGGGCGGGCCGGGGGAACCCCGTCGCGGGAGGCCAGGGTCATGGCGAGGCGCGCGGTGACGGCGGCGGCCACGGCGGCCAGCGCACCCCGGTTCCAGCTGTCGGCGTACACGTCGGCCAGCGCCGCGACCTGGACCAGCAGCACGAACACCAGCGCCACCACCCCGAAGGGGCCGATGTCGGACTGCTTCATGATGCGCAGCGCGGCGTCGGCGGGCTTGGCGCTGCCCAGTCCGTCCACCGTGTCGGCGAGGCCGTCCAGGTGCAGGGCGCGGGTCAGGGCCGCCGGGACGGCGACGGTGACGGCCGCGGCGAGCAGCGGACCGCCGCCGCACAGCAGCAGGAGCACCCCGGGCACGGCGGCGAGGAGGCCCACGACGAGCCCGGCGAGCGGGGCGCAGGCCATGCCGGTGCGGGCGGCGGGACGGTCCCAGCGGGTGATCCGCGCGGGCAGCGCGGTGAGCGTGCCGAAGGCGAATCGGACCCCGTCGAGCAGGGAGGCCCGGTCCGGGGGCGGGGTCAGGGGCGGGCCGTCGTACGAATCTGTCATCGGCGCGAACGCTACCCGCTCGTCGGGACCGGTAAGTTACCGATAACGCCCCAAACCGGGAGGTGGTGGCATGGGTCACTGGTGGTATCGCAACATTGTGGAGCCGGGGAAGCTCCCGCTGCTCCTCGCGCTGGTCGCCTTCGTCCTGTCCTTCCTGGTCACCCGCATGATCACCCGCATGATCCGGGCGGGCCGGGGGCCCTTCAAGAACGTCACCCCGGGCGGGATGCACATCCACCACGTGGTCCCCGGTGTGATCCTCGTGATCATCGGCGGCTTCGGAGCGATCGGCAGCGCAAGGCACAGCTTCGGGGCGGGGTTGTCAGCCGTGATCTTCGGGCTGGGGGCGGGGCTGGTGATGGACGAGTTCGCGCTGATCCTGCACCTGGACGACGTCTACTGGAGCGAGCAGGGGCGCAAGAGCGTGGAGATCGTCGTCCTGACGGCGGCGGTCGTGGCGCTGGTGCTGGGCGGTTTCCTGCCGTTCGGGGTCAACGACCTCACCGAGGACGAGCGGCACAACCGCGGACTGGTCGCCATGAACACGGCGACCAACTTCTTCCTCGCCCTGATCGCCCTGTGGAAGGGCAAGGCGCGCACCGCCTTCTTCGGCACGGTCATCCCCTTCGTCGCGCTGATCGGCGCGATCCGCCTCGCCCGGCCCGGCTCCCCGTACGCGAAGAAGTTCTACGCGAACCGCCCGAAGGCACGGGCCAAGGCCAAGCTGCGCGCCTTCCACCACGACCGCCGGTGGTCCTCGCCGCGGCGCAGGTTCGAGAACTTCATCGGCGGGACCCCGGACGAGGAACAGATCCCTGCGAAGGAACCGCACTGAAGGAGCTGCACCAAGGAGCTGCACCAAGGAGCTGCACCAAGGAGCTGCACTGACGGCGAAGAGGGCCCGCCCCCGTGGGGGGCGGGCCCTCTCCCTTACGCCTGTTCGCAGTCAGCCCGGGTCAGCCCGGGATCAGCCCGTCGTCGCGGAGCATCTCCCGCACCTCGTCGAGCGAGGCGTCGGGGGCGGGCAGGATCAGCTCGGACGGCTCCAGCGCCTCGTCGGGCAGCGGCTCGCCGAGCCGCCGCACGGCGGCGAGCAGCTCGCCCAGCGTGCGCCGGAAGCCCTCCTCGTCACCGCTCTCCATCTCCGCGAGCAGTTCGTCGTCCAGCTTGTTGAGCTCGGTGAAGTGGCTGTCCGCCAGCTCCACCTGACCTTCCCCCATGATGCGGACAATCACGACGGGCCCCGTCCTACTGCTTGTCGAACCGGTGCTGGGTCTGCGGCTGCTGGCCGGCGCCCGGGGCGCCGCCCTCGATGGCCGACTGCTGGGCGGAGGGGCCGCCCGCCAGCTCGGCCTTCATGCGCTGGAGCTCCAGCTCCACGTCCGTCCCGCCGGAGAGGCGGTCGAGCTCGGCCTGGATGTCGTCCTTGGAGCCGAGGCCGCTCCGGTCGTCGAGCGCGCCGGAGGCGAGCAGCTCGTCGATCGCGCCGGCGCGGGCCTGGAGCTGCGCCGTCTTGTCCTCGGCGCGCTGGATGGCGAGGCCGACGTCGCTCATCTCCTCGGAGATGCCGGAGAAGGACTCGGCGATCCGCGTCTGCGCCTGGGCGGCCGTGTACGTGGCCTTGATGGTCTCCTTCTTCGTACGGAAGGCGTCCACCTTGGCCTGCAGCCGCTGCGCGGCGAGGGTCAGCTTCTCCTCCTCGCCCTGGAGGGTCTGGTGCTGCACCTCCAGGTCGCTGACCTGCTGCTGCAGCGAGGCGCGACGGGACAGGGCCTCGCGGGCCAGGTCCTCGCGGCCCAGGGCCAGCGCCTTGCGGCCCTGGTCCTCCAGCTTGCTGGACTGGCCCTGGAGCTGGTTCAGCTGCAGCTCCAGGCGCTTGCGGGACGTCGCCACGTCGGCGACGCCGCGGCGCACCTTCTGAAGCAGTTCGAGCTGCTTCTGGTACGAGTAGTCGAGGGTCTCGCGCGGGTCCTCGGCCCGGTCCAGGGCCTTGTTCGCCTTCGCGCGGAAGATCATCCCCATACGCTTCATGACACCGCTCATGGGCTTCGCGCGCCCCCTTCTAGACGGACTGTGCTCCAGGTCACCAACAAGACCCACAGTACGGGCCCTGTCTCTATTACCGCACTGTTCGAGCGGGGATGCGCTCCTCCTCCAGGACGACTGCTCGTCCGCCGTGTCAGGCGTAAGGAGTAGGTGCTCCCCTCAGGAAGGACGCCCGCCGTTGCCGGATCGTTCCCCGGCGGGATGGGGCGCGTGCCCTCAACCACGTACCCTTGGGTTTGTGTTTGGTAGCCGATCCTCCAAGGAAGAGAAGGACGCCGCCACCGACAAGGTGAGCGCCGACCTCTCGCAGTCCCGTGACCCTCAGGCCCCGAAGGGCCGCCCGACGCCGAAGCGTGCTGTGGCCCAGTCGCAGCGCAAGGCCGTGGTGGCCTCGACCGGCAACCGCAAGGAGGATGCCAAACGAGCTCGTGAGCGCCGCCGGGTCGAGATGACCAAGCAGCGCGAGGCTCTCGCCAATGGCGACGAGCGTTATCTGCCCAACCGCGACAAGGGTCCCGTGCGCCGGTACGTACGCGATTTCGTGGACTCCCGCTTCTCCGTCGCGGAGATGTTCCTGCCGCTGGCCGTGATCATCCTGGTGCTGAGCATGGTGCGGGTTCCGTCCATCCAGAACATCGCGCTCCTGCTGTGGCTCGGCGTGATCGCACTGATCATCGTCGACTCCGTCGGCATGTTCATCCGCCTGCGCAAGGCCCTGAACCTGCGCTTCCCGGACGAGCCCAAGCGCGGCGCCGTCGCGTACGGTCTGATGCGCACCCTCCAGATGCGCCGGCTGCGTCTGCCGAAGCCGCAGGTCAAGCGCGGGGAACGGCCCTGAGCCGAGGAACGCCCGGAGCGTTCGGCGGGGGTGGCTTCGCGGACGGGGCCCGCCTGTGGCTGGAAGGCCTGGGCGGGCTCCGCAACGTGGTGCGCCAAGAGCTCGTCGGCCGTCAGGTCGACGAGCAGATCGCGCACCACTTCCCCGTGGGGCAGCGGCTGCGCGTCCTCGACGTCGGCATGGGCCAGGGCACCCAGGCGCTGCGCCTGGCCCGCGCCGGGCACATGGTGACCGGGCTGGAGCAGGACCCGGCCATGCTGGCCGTCGCCCGTGAGGTGCTGGCCGCCGAGCCCCCCGGGATCCAGGACCGCGTCCGCCTCATGGAGGGCGACGGCCGGGAGACCGGCGCGCACTTCCTGCCGGGCAGCTTCGACGTCGTGCTCTGCCACGGCGTCCTCATGTACGTGCCCGAGCCGGACGCCATGCTCGCCGGGCTCGCCCGGATGCTGGCCCCCGGCGGACTGCTGTCCCTGCTGGTGCGCAACGGCGACGCCCTCGCGATGCGGCCCGGCCTGCACGGCGACTGGACGGCCGCGCTGGCGGCCTTCGACGGCGTCGACTACACGAACCGGCTGGGCCTGGACGTACGCGCCGACCGGCTGGCCGCACTGACCGCGACCCTGTCGGGGATCGGCGCCCCGCTGCAGACCTGGTACGGCGTACGCGTCTTCACCGACGGCACCGAGGCCGGGGACAAGCTCCCCTCCGACGCGGAACTGGAGGCGCTGCTCGCCGCCGAGGACCGCGCCGGGCGGACCGACCCCTACCGCGGGGTCGCCGCGCTGTTGCACCTGTGCGGCGTACGGGGCTGAGCGCCCGAGCACCCCTGTGCACGGCAGAGCCCGGACCCCCTGAGGGGTCCGGGCTTCCGCGTACCCGGGCCGAGCCGGTCGGCGCCGGTTAGAGTTCGGCGGCCTCGCGCAGGCTCATCGTGTAGAGCTGGACCCCGTTGTCGTCGGACAGCTTCACCTGTTCGGTGCCGCCCTCCAGCAGGTCCTTCCAGTACTCGCCGATCCAGGATTCGGCGTCCCCCTGCGTGGTGAACTCCTCCGGCACCACCGACGGGCTCGTCTCACTGCCGTCGGCCGTCTCGAACCGCCACGTCCACGCCATGTCCGCCTCCGTTGCTCGTCCGCTTCTCACACGCTTCTCGCCTTGAGTGTGCCCGCAGACTAACCGGGCGCGCAGCAGTCCCGGCGACGCGGGAGGATCATCCTGTGGAACTCACTCTGCTCGGCACCGGCACACCCGAAGGACTGCCCCGCCCCGGCTGTCCCTGCGCCGCCTGCGCGCTCTCCGTGGGGCCCCGGGCGCGCGCCGCCACCTCCGTGCTCGTGGACGGGGCGCTGCTGCTGGACCTGACCCCCGGGGCGGTGCTCGCCGGCGCCCGGGCGGGGCATTCGCTGGCCGCCGTACGGCAGGTCCTGCTGACCCACCCGCACGACGGTCCCGCCGTCGAGCTGCCGCCGGGGCTGCCGGCAGCAGGGCGGGTGCCGGACGGGCGGGAGCTCGCGGTGATCTCCGGGCACCGGGTGCGGGCCGTGCCGATGGACGCGCCGGGCACCGGGTACGAGGTGACCGGGCCGGACGGCGCCCGGATGCTGTACCTGCCGCCGGGCGGCGCCCCGGCCGGGACCTCGGGCACCAGCGGGCGGCGCACGTACGACGTGGTCCTCGCGGACGTGCTCGGCCGGCCGGAGGCGCTGGCGCGGCTGCGGGCCAGCGGGGCGGTCGGCCCGGCGACGGACGTGATCGCCGTCCACCTGGACCACGACACCCCGCCGGGAGCGGAGCTGGAGCGCCGGTGCGCGGCCGCGGGCGCCCGGACGGTGGCGGACGGGACCACGGTGGCGGCCGGGGAGTACCGGCCGGCGCCGGAGCTGCCGCGGCGGACCCTGGTCCTGGGCGGGGCCCGGTCGGGCAAGTCGTACGAGGCCGAGCGCCGGCTGACCGGCTACCCGGAGGTCGTCTACGTGGCCACGGGCGGTACGCGCGAGGGCGATGCGGAATGGGCCGCGCGGGTCGGGCTCCACCGCGAGCGCAGGTCCGCGTCCTGGCGGACGGTGGAGACCTGCGATCTGGTGCCGCTGCTGGAGCAGGAGGGCCCGGCGCTGCTCATCGACTGTCTGGCGCTGTGGCTCACGGACGCGATGGACCGGGCCGGGGCCTGGGACGACGCGGTCTGGGCGGAGAAGGGCGCCACGGAGCTGCGGGAACGGACCGAGGAGCTCGTGGCCGCCGTCCGCGCGACCCGCAGGCCGGTGGTGCTGGTCAGCAACGAGGTCGGCTCGGGCGTGGTCCCCGCGACCGCGTCGGGCCGCCGGTTCCGGGACGAGCTGGGGCGGCTGAACGCGCAGGTCGCGGGCGAGTGCGAACACGTCCTCCTCGTCGTCGCGGGTCAGGCCGTGATCCTCAAGGAATAGCCGGGCACAGCCGGGGAACGGACGAGGTGATCCCGTGGAATCCTCAAGCGCTTCCGGCAATCCGAGCCGGGATCGGGCCGGGCTGACCACCTTCGTCTGCTGTTCGCTCCTGGGCGGCGGCAACGCGGTCGGGGTCAGGTTCAGCAACCGCGAGCTGGATCCGCTGTGGGGCGCCGCGCTGCGGTTCGGCGCGGCGGCCGCGGTGCTGCTGGCGGTCATGGCCGTCATGCGCCTGGCGCTGCCCCGCGGGCGGGCCCTGGCCGGCGCGGTGCTGTACGGGGTGCTCAACTTCGGGGTGACCTTCGCCCTGGCCTACTACGCGCTGGTCCGCATCCACGCGGGTCTGGGGCAGACCCTGCTGGCCCTGGTCCCCTTGGTGGCGCTCCTGCTGGTGGTGGCGCAGCGTCAGGAACCCTTCCGGAAGTCCGCGCTGGCGGGCTCGCTCCTCGCGGCCGCCGGGGTCGCCCTGGCCTCGCGGGCACCGCTGCAGGACGATGTGCCGCTGCTGTCCCTGCTGGCGGTGCTGGGCGCCGTACTGTCCTTCGCCGAGGCGGCCGTACTCGTGCACCGCCTGCCGCCGGTCCACCCGGTGACGATGAACGCGGTGGGCATGACGGCCGCTTCGGTGCTGCTGTTCGCGGGCTCGTTCGCCGCGGGCGACACCTGGCGGATGCCGGAGCGGGCGGCGACCTGGTGGGCGTTGGCCTACCTGGTCGTGGCGGGCTCGGTGCTGACCTTCGTCCTCTATCTGATGGTGGTCCGGCGCTGGGGCGGGTCGCGGGCGGCGTACGTCTTCGTCGTCATCCCGGTGATCACGATCGTGCTCTCCGCCTGGCTCGACGAGGAGCAGCTGACGGCGAGTCTGCTGCTGGGTGCCCCGCTCGTCTTCCTCGGCGTCCATCTCGGCGCCTTGCGGCCGGGCCTGGAGAGGCCGCCCAAGGCCCCCGCGGACCATGGATAGGGGGCTGGGAGGAGCTTGGGCAGGGCATCACCCGCTGTACCCTCTGGCAAATGACCACGCTGAATCTCGACGACTTCTCCGATCTGATCGAGCGCCCCGACGGGGGCGTCCGGCGTGACGCCGAGGAACGCCGTGAACGGCTGGCCGTGCCGGTCGGGGCGCTGGGACGGCTCGACGAACTCGCCGAGTGGCTCGCCGCCGCGCAGGGGCGGGTGCCGGTCAAGCCGATCGAGCGGCCCCGCGTCGTACTGTTCGCCGCCGACCACGGGGTGGCCTCCGAGGGAGTCTCCGTACGTCCCGCCGGCAGCGCCCACGAGCTGGTGCGGGCCGTCCTGGACGGACGGAGCCCGGTGGCCGTCCTGGCCGGGCGGCTCGGTGCCTCCGTACGGATCGTGGACGCCGGCCTGGCGTGCGATCCGGCGCTGCTGCCGGAGGAGATCACCCGGCACCGGATCCGCAGTGGCAGCGGGCGGATCGACGTGGAGGACGCGCTCACCGCCGAGGAGGCCGCCGACGCGCTGCGGCTCGGCATGCGGATCGCGGACGAGGAGGCCGACTCCGGGACCGACCTGGTCGTCCTCGGCGACCTGAGCGTCGGCGGGACCACCGTCGCCGCGACCCTCGTCGCCGCCCTGTGCGGCACGGACGCCTCCGTGGTCACCGGCCGCGGCGGCATGCCGATCGACGACCTGACCTGGATGCGCAAGTGCGCGGCGATCCGCGACGCGCTGCGACGCGCCCGGCCCGTCCTCGGGGACCAGGTCGCGCTGCTCGCCGCCGTCGGCGGCGCCGACGTCGCCGCGATCACCGGCTTCCTGCTCCAGTGCGCGGTGCGCCGCACCCCCGTGATCCTCGACGGGGTCGTCTCGGCGGCCTGCGGGCTGGTGGCCCAGCGGGCCGCTTTCCGGGCCCCGGACTGGTGGCTGGCCGGACAGGCCAGCGGGGAGCCCGGCCAGGCGAAAGCACTGGACCGGATGGCACTCAACCCCGTGCTCGACCACGGCGTCACTGTGGGAGAAGGAACCGGGGCGCTGCTGGCTCTTCCCCTCGTCCAGGCGGCCGCCGCACTCGCGGCGGAACTCCCCGAGCGGGCGGCCGAGCCCACCGGCTGAGTCACCTGAGGTCCGCGCCTGACCAGGCCGCGGTTCTCCGGAGCGAAGCACGGACCGCGATGCCCCATATCATCGCTTTTTATGGGAGAGGTCCGTTTGACCAGCGCAGAGACCGATCGGAAGACCGACCGAGGAACCGGTGGGGATCCGAACGGCAGAAACAATCCGGGGGGCGGGCGGGGGAACGCCCAGGCCAACCCTCAGGCCAGCACCCAGGGAACCGGCCGGGGAAGCGTCCGCTCGCGGCGCAGCGCCACCTTCGCGGTGTGGTACTTGCGCGCCGTCACCTTCGTCAACCTGCTCAGCGCGGTGTGGTTCTCGCTCGGCCAGGACCTGCGCCGGCACAGCACCGCCGATTTCTACACTCCGTACCTGCTCACGGCGGGCTTCGCCTCCGCGGCGTTCTCGCTGCTGCTCACCGTCACCATGGGCCGCCGCAAACGCGCGGCCTGGATCCTGAACCTCGTGCTCAGCGGGCTGCTCCTGGCGGCCTTCGCCATGGCCGCCGTCGCCTCCTTCACACCGTGCTCGGGGAGCTCGTACGAGTTCTGCTACCCGGAGTTCCGCGTCCACGCCCAGAACTGGGTGGCCTTCGGGCTGACCGCGCTCTTCGTCGGCTCGCTGCTGCTGGGCCGCCGGGAGTTCTACGCCAAGGGCGACCGCTCCAACCCGCTGCTGGCCAGCCTGGTCGCCTCCGTCGGCCTGCTGGTCACCTCGCTGGTCGCCGCCCTGCTCGTCGGCGCGACCAACACCGCCCCGGACGCCGCGGACGCCACCTTCCTGGCCCGCTGGCGGTACGGCGTGATGCGGCTGGTCACCCTGGCTCCGGGCGACAAGGCGTACCACACGATCACCACCCCGGGCTGGGTGGACGTCACGATCAACGTCATGTCGACGCTGCTGCTGCTCGCCGTGCTGTTCGCGGCCTTCCGCTCGCGCCGCGCCGTGGACCCGATCGGCGAGGAGGACGAGGAGAAGCTGCGCCTGCTGCTCGCCCGGCACGGCGACCGCGACTCGCTGGGCTACTTCGCGCTGCGCCGCGAGAAGTCCGTCATCTGGTCCCCCACCGGCAAGGCCGCGGTCACCTACCGCGTCGTCGGCGGGGTCTCGCTGGCCTCCGGCGACCCGATCGGCGACCCCGAGGCCTGGCCCGGCGCCATCGAGCCCTGGCTGGCCGAGGCCCGCGAGCACGGCTGGGTCCCGGCCGTGATGGGCGCGAGCGAGGAGGCCGGGCAGATCTACGCCCGGCACGGACTGGACGCGCTGGAGCTGGGCGACGAGGCCATCGTCGAGACCGACGAGTTCACCCTGGAGGGCCGCGCCATGCGGACCGTCCGCCAGGCGTACAACCGGGTCAAGCGGGCCGGGTACACCGTCCGCATCCGCCGCCACGCCGACATCCCGGCCGAGGAGATGGACGTGCTCCTGCTGCGCGCCGACGACTGGCGCGACGGCGCGACCGAGCGCGGCTTCTCCATGGCACTGGGCCGCCTGGGCGATCCCGACGACGGCCAGTGCGTGATGCTGGAGTGCTTCGACGGCGACGGCGATCTGCGCGCCGTGCTGTCCTTCGTGCCCTGGGGGCCCAAGGGCCTGTCGCTGGACCTGATGCGCCGTGACCGGGATTCCGAGAACGGTCTGATGGAGTTCATGGTCATCGAACTCCTGGAGCGCGCAAAGGAGATCGGGGTCACACAGGTCTCGCTGAACTTCGCGATGTTCAGGTCCGTCTTCGAGCGCGGGTCGAAGCTCGGCGCCGGTCCGGTGCTGCGTCTGTGGCGCTCGCTGCTGAGCTTCTTCTCGCGGTGGTGGCAGATCGAGTCCCTCTACCGGGCCAACGCCAAATACCGGCCGATCTGGGAACCGCGGTTCATGCTCTTCGAGAAGAGTTCGGACCTGCTGCGGATCGGGATCGCGGCGGGCCGGGCCGAGGGCTTCCTGGAAGCACCCGGGCTGCCGAAGTGGATGCACCGCAGACATCTGGAGAGCAAGCGTTGAGCACTGGCTCACTGCGGCGGTTCGCCCGCCGCGAGTGGGGGCCCCTGTACCGCACGGTTCGGGACGCGCTCGTCCGCGACACGTGGCGGGCGATCCCGATGACCCTCGGCGCGGTCTGCCTGACCGCGGTCTTCCAGATCGTGCAGCAGACCTCGTGGGGCTTCCAGCCGGTGCAGGACCTCGGGTCGGTCAAGGCCGTCGACCCGCTGTGGCTGGCCCTGCTGCGGACCCCGCTGTCGCTGTTCGTCCCGGCGCTGGACCTGCCGGTGTGGGGCGCGCTCGCGCAGATCCTGCTCGTCTTCGGGATCGCGGAGATCTGCATCGGCTGGTGGCGCACGCTGGTCATCGGCTACGTGGCCACCCTGGCCGGGACCACGTACGCGCGGATCGGGCTCGCGCTGGGCCCGGACCACCCCTTCGGCCTGCCCACGTCGGACAGGATCGTCAACGACACCGGGCCCTCGGCGGCGGTGGTGGGGCTCGCCGTGTACGTCTGCTGGCGCTACCGGGCGTACGTGACCGGCTCCGTCGTGATCCTGGTCATGATCGGCGAGCTGCTCTTCAAGGACAACCTCGCGGGCAAGGAACACCTGGCCGCCATCGCCTCGGTGATGCTGATCTGCCTGGTCCGCGCCAAGTTGGGCCCGGAGCGCTCCCGCGCCCCGCTCAGCGGGCCCCCGGCCGCGACGCCGCCCCCGGCCCCGCCCGGGACGCCTCCCGTCCCGCCGCCCCGGGTCTGAGAACGCGCTCGGGGCCGTACCGTATCGGGGTGACGACACACCTCGGGCCGCTCGCTCCCACGCGGCAGTGGATGCGGGACCATCCGCTCGCCACCGACGCCGCACTGGCGCTCGGGGCGCTCGTCGCCATGGTCGTCGGCTCCTTCGCCGACCCGCACGGGCCGCACGGGCCGACCTTCGGAACCCGCACCCCCGAGCCGTTCTCGCTGGTCCTCATGGTGCTCGGCGCGGGCGCCCTGGTGCTGCGGCGCCGGCGGCCCCGTGCCGTGCTGGCCGTGACCGTCGGGCTCTCGCTGCTGGAACTCACCACCGGGGAGCCGCGGACGCCCGTCGCCATGTGCACGGTGATCGCGCTGTACACGGTGGCCTCCCGCACCGACCGGCCCACCACCTGGAAGCTCGGCCTGCTCACCATGGCCGGGCTGACGGGGGTGGCCATGCTGGCGGGACCGCTGCCCTGGTACGCGCAGGAGAACCTCGGCATCTTCGCCTGGACCGGCATGGCCGCGGCCGCCGGGGACGCGGTGCGCAGCCGGCGGGCGTTCATCGACGCCATCCAGGAGCGGGCCGAGCGCGCCGAGCGGACCCGCGAGGAGGAGGCCCGGCGCCGGGTCGCCGAGGAGCGGCTACGGATCGCCCGGGACCTCCACGACGTGGTGGCCCATCACATCGCCCTGGTCAACGTGCAGGCGGGGGTGGCCGCGCACGTCATGGACAAGCGCCCGGACCAGGCCAAGGAGGCCCTGGCGCACGTACGGGACGCCAGCCGCTCGGCCCTGAACGAGCTGCGGGCCACCGTCGGGCTGCTGCGCCAGTCCGGCGACCCGGAGGCGCCGACCGAACCGGCGCCCGGTCTGGCCGTCCTCGACGACCTGGTGGGCACCTTCCAGCACGCCGGGCTCCCGGTGAAGGTGATGCTCCAGCTGGGCCCGGGCGCCGCGGTGCCGCTGCCCGCCGCCGTGGACCTGGCGGCGTACCGGGTGATCCAGGAGGCGCTGACCAACGTCCGCAAGCACGCGGGTCCGGGGGCCGGCGCCGAGGTCAGCGTGGTGCGGGTGGGCGGCTCGGTGGAGGTGACCGTGCTGGACGACGGCGGCTCCGGGGCGGATCCCTCGGCGGAGCCCCGCGATCCCGGCGGCGGGCACGGCCTGCTCGGCATGCGCGAGCGGGCCGTGGCCCTGGGCGGCTCCTGCTTCGCCGGGCCCCGCTTCGGGGGCGGCTACCGGGTGCACGCGATCCTCCCGGTGGGCTGAGCGATTTCAGCCTCGTCCGGCGTTTGAGACGGGGGTCCGGGCAGAGCCCGGTGCCCGGCGGAGCCGGGTTTCCTGGGGGGGGGTCAGCAGGAGCGGCGCCAGGCCCCCAGTTCGGGCTTCTTCTCCAGCGAGCTCAGCCCCAGCGCACGCGTACCCGCGCAGAAGCGGCTCGTCGGGAGCTCGTACTCCACGTGGAAGACCGCCTTCCCGGCCGCGATGAACGGCGTCAGCCGCTCGCACTCGTCGTACTGGGCACACTGCTCGTTGACCGCGAAGTCGAAGTCCCCCACCAGCTCCGGGATCTGGTCCAGGTCGTTCTTCAGCCCGACCGACAGCCCCCGGTCGTGTGCGAGCCGCACGATCAGCCGGTTGTAGTTCAGCTGGTCGCCGCCGGTGAGCGGGAAGCCGGACCTGTTGCGGTAGGCGTCCATGTTGTCCGGCTCCACCGCGTCGAAGCCCTTGTCCCGGCACATGTCGAACCGCTTGGCGATCAGCGGTTCCAGTTCGGTGAGCCTCCGGATGTCGAGCCAGCGCTCGCCCTCCCAGCCGTTGCCTTCCCCCCGCATCGACGGCGGGAAGGCCCCGGCGTCCGGCCGGAAGTCCTCCCAGGCGCCGGTGGAGAGGTAGCAGATGGTCCGCCGGCCGGCCGCCTTCAGCTCGGCGACCTGCTCCTTGGTGGTGGTGAACCCGTCGATGTCGTAGACCGCCGCCCTCACCGAGGTGTCGAGCTTCCCGGTGAGCTGCCACTGCCAGCTCACCCCGGGCGCCGGCTGCCAGCGCTCCCCGGGCGCGGGGGCGGGCGAGAGGTCGTCGGGCCGGGCTTCTTCGTCCTCGTCCGGGTCCGGTCCGGAGGTGCAGGCCGCGAGCAGCAGCACGGGCAGGAGGACCAGCAGCAGGCGGCGGCCCGCCGGGCGGGTGGGCGGGCGTCTCATCCGGCGGCCTCCAGGGCGTACGGCAGGGTCCCCCACGGGTGCGCGCCGGTCCCCGGGACCGCGCAGTGCACCCCCGCCCCCCGCTGGGCCGCCAGCCGCTCGGCGAGTTCGGCGGCAGAGGCGCCCGGCGGGACGGCGTAGACGAGGTGGCAGAACCGGTGGGCGGGGTGGTCCGCGGTCCACGGGGGAACGGCGGCCGCGTCCCGGTAGGCGTCCCAGGGCCCCTCGAAGGTGACGAGCAGGTCGGCGAGTTCGGCGTAGCCCGGGTGCGGGTGCACTCCGTGGTTGAGGACGACGGTACGGGCCCCGGCGGCCCGCGCCGCGACGACGAGCCGCCGGTAGTGCGGCAGGAACTCCGGGCCCGACGCGGCCTGGTCCAGGAAGGTCCCGTCGGTGCCGTACCAGTCCCGGTGGCGCAGCAGGTCCTGGACCACGGCGGCGTGCGGGCGCCGCCCGTAGTCGGTGTCGGCGTACCCCAGGACGGGCACCCCGGCCCCGCGCAGCCTTTCCGCGACGGCGGCGAACCGCTCGTCGGGGGCCTCGCCCGGCCCGCTGGCGGGGTTGAGCACCACGGAGTGCAGCCGGCCCGCGGAGCGGATGAGCCGCTCCCAGTACTCGGGGCGGTCGGCGGGGTGCTCGTAGAGGGGCACCAGGAGCATGAGGTCCTTCTTCTCGTACGGGGTCACGTGCATCGGCGATGAGGGGCGGGGGTCAGCGGTGGGCGGTGGCGCGGCCGAGGAGCAGGCAGACCAGCGTGCCCAGCGCGAGGGCGGCGGCTCCGGCGACGGCCAGTTGCACGGCGCGCGGCTCGCCGAGTCCCAGGAGCAGGGCCAGGCTCTGCGCGACGGCGGCCGAGGCGCAGACGACCGCGGCGGGCCGGACCGCCCCGAAAGACTGCAGGAGCAGCCCGGTCCACATCACGGCCCCGAGCAGCAGCAGGGTGGCGACCCGGACCCCGGTCAGGCCGGGCGCGCCGGGCCAGAGCAGGGTTCCGGTGACGCCGAGGGCCAGCAGCACCACCAGGTAGACGGCGAGGCACCGGGCCAGGGTGGAGAACATCCGCAGCCAGAACTGCCGGGGCGAGCGGGCCGCGCGCAGGCCGGCGAGGCTGCCGCTGCGGAACCGGTGGAGCAGCCATTCGGCGGGGCCCATGCTGAGGGTGAGCGCCACCGCGGAGGGGGCCGCGACCGCCTCGGCGGGGCCTCCGGCGAGCACCTCCCCCAGGGCGGCGTACAGCACGAGCAGCCCGGTGCCCAGGCCGAACACCCCGTACGGGACGGAGTCCCCGAGCCGGGGTCCGCGCGGCCCGTACTCCTCCTCGGCGCCCCGCAGCATCTGCCAGCGCACCGGACCCCGTTCGCCCGGCCGGTGCTCCGTCCAGCCGCGGACGCGGAGCACGAGGGCCCGTACGCCGTCGGCCAGCGGCAGTTCCCGTACGGCCAGGGCGCAGGCGGCCAGCAGGGAGACCGTCAGCAGGAACACCCGGACCGGGACGGGCAGTTCCACGAGGAGCGTGAGCAGCGCCCCGGCGGCCATCGGTGCGAGCGCGGCCAGCAGCAGCCGCTCCCGCCCGAGGACGAGCAGCACGGTGGCGGCCCCGACGTACAGGGCCTGACCGGCGGCGAAGGCGTAGGAGAAGGGGGGCCCGCCGGGTACCGCCAGCGCGGCGGCGGTGCCCAGGAGGGCCCCCGCGGGGGCTCCGGCGAGCAGGGTCCGCCCGGCGGCGGCCCGGTCGCCGAGGCCGAGCCAGGAGTACGCCCGGTGGGACAGGGTCTGGTCCCAGACCCAGCCGATGAGCGCCCCGGCGAGCAGGGTGAGCGTCCCGGCGGGCAGCCCCAGCCGGTCCTTGGGGCCGTCCAGCAGCGGCGCGCCCAGCAGATAGGCGAGCCCGGGGAGGGCGAAGATCACCCCGCGCAGGAGGCAGGCGGTGAGGGGGACCTTCCAGGGGTCGGGGACCCGTTCGGGCTCCGGGAAGGAGCGCGGCACCCGGGCGTAGAGCTCCTCGGCGAGGCCGAAGGAGTCCTGGCGCCCGTAGGCGAGGCGGATGTGCTCGTCGGTCATGCCGTCGGATTCCAGGACGGCGGCGATCTCGTCGGGGTGGACGGCGGCGGCGATGAACACGTCGAGGCGCTCGGCGAGTTCGTCCATCGGGTCGGCGGCCGGGCCTTCGCGGCGCGGCCGGGGAATGCCGGGCAGGGCGTCGGCGGCGTCCGCGGCGGGCGCCGTACCGCGCCCGGCGGCCGCGGCGTGGGCGACGGCCACCCAGGTCCCGTCCGGGCCGGGCGGCTTGAGCCAGAGGGATCCGCTCACCACAGGCTCCCGTCGGCGGCGAGTTCCTTGTACCAGGGGTCGGCGAGGCGCTGGGTCCACTCGTCGCCCACGTGCACGGGCAGGACGGGCTGGCCGGCGAGCTCGCGGTAGATGTGGCGGAAGCCGTCCACGGACTGGTGGAGCGTGAACTTCTCCACCACCCGCTTGCGGGACATCCGGCCCAGTTCCGCGCGGCGTTCGTCGTCGCGGAGCAGGGCGAGGGTGGCGCGGGCCATGGTCTCGGGCTCGCGCGGCGGGACGACGAGGCCGGTGTCGCCGACGGCCTCGCGGACCCCGCCCACGTCGGTGGAGACGGTGGTGCGGCCGCAGGACATGGCCTCGATGATGGAGAAGGGGAAGCCCTCGCTGATGGAGGAGAGCATCACGATGGAGCCGGCCGCGTAGGCCTTGGCGACCTCGGTGATGCGGCCCTCGTAGGAGATCCCGTCGCTCACCCCCAGCTCGGCGGCGAGCTTCTCCAGCTTGAGCTTGTACTCCTCGCAGCCCGCCGGGACCGGGCCGAAGAGGCGCAGCCGCAGGGCGGGGAGCTCCTCGCGCATGAACGCGTAGGCGCGGACGAGGGTTTCGAGGTCCTTGATGGGGTCGATGCGGCCGCACCAGCTGAGGGTGGGGACCTCCGGTTCGGGACCGGCCTCGGGGAAGGCGTGCGGGTCGACGCCGTTGTAGACGGTGCGGATCCGCTCGGAGTCGGCGCCCCCGCGCTCCTCCCAGCGGCGGTTGTACTGGTTGCAGGGGGTGATCAGGTCGGCCTGCCGGTAGCCCTCGCTGTTGAGCTCGCGGTAGAAGCCGAGCATGAGCGCCTTGACGGGCCAGCGCTGTTCGGCGCTGCGGTAGCCGAGGTAGCGCTCGCGGAGGTAGATGCCGTGCTCGGTGAGGAGGAAGGGCACCTCGTCGAGGTACTTGGCGGCGAGCGCCGGGAGGGTGGCCAGTCCGCTGCTGACGGCGTGCGCGACGCTGTCGGGCGGGATCCGCACGGACAGCGGGCGCAGTGCGTGTTCCAGCAGGTCGGTGGCGGTGAGCGCGTCGTGGATGGTGGGCTCGGCGGCGGCGGTGACCAGGCCGGGGCGGGTCCAGACGGTCATCAGCAGGCGCAGCACCGATTCCGAGCGCAGGGCCGCGGCGAGCCGCCCGGCGCGGGCCAGAGCGGCCAGCTCGCGCAGGGATTCGGAGAATCCGCCGCGCGCGGGGTCGAGCAGGGAGAGCAGGAAGGTCTCGTAGGTCTCGGCGAAACCGCGCCGGGCCTTGCCCCGCAGACCGGAGCGGAGTCTGCGGGCCGGCGGAGCACCCCAGAGGGGAACGCTGGTGTGGCGGTAGACGTTGCGCGGCAACTCCCAGGTGACCGGCTCACGTCCGGAGCCGGTCAAGGCTATGACGTTGAAGTCGACCTCCGGCATGCCGCGGACCAGTTGGTCGCACCATGTGCTGACGCCCCCGTGGACGTGCGGGTACGTGCCTTCGGTGAGCATGGTGACATGGCGCCCATGGCTCATGCGGTGTGTCCCCCCAAGGACGGAAAAGGGGCCGGCGCCCGTGGTTCGCGGAGCGCCGGCGCTAGGTGGTGCGCGTGGCTGTCTTGTACGTGCGTGCCCGGCTGATCAGGGCAGGCGGAGCGTCAGGGCATGTTCAGCGTGACGGCGCTCTGGAGCAGTTCGGGAGCCGTCCAGGTGGAGCGGGAGCCGGCGTAGGCGGTGCCGAAGTCCGCGGTGCCCAGCAGGAACTGCTTCTTGGTGCCGGCGGGCGCGGTGACCGGGGCCACGACTCCGGAGGGCGCCTTGACGGTGACGACCTTGCCGATGCGGTAGGCGGTGACCTGGTTGGCGGCGACCGCGGCGTTCCAGGCCGCGCGGCGCTGGAGCTCGACGCCGGTGTCCTTCATGCTCTGGTTCACGATCGGCGCGGAGGGCGCGTAGAGGGTGCGGTAGGTGTCGAGGACCTGGTTCAGCACCGGGTAGAGGGTGCGGTCCTCGGCGAGGTTGGTCTGGTGGACGTAGTGCGGGCGCGGGTCGTTGTTCAGGACGTGCCGCATGGCGGTCCTGGCCTCGGCCGGGACGATGTGGTCCAGGTAGCCCGTCTGCGCGTCGAGCGGGGCCGGCAGGCAGGTGGAGGTGGCGGGGTTGTCCTCGCAGATGCCGCTGCCGCCGTCGGCCCGGCTGGTGTAGATCCAGTTGTACTCGTCGGCCATCTCGGCGTTGGTGCCCGTGTTGTAGTACACGTTCATCGGGTGCCGGGGCACGGTCAGCGCGGCGCCGACCACCCGCTGCGCGGGCTCGCGGGAGTTGTCGCTGCCCGCCCACTTCACGCCGTTGTCGGCGAACGCGCCGGCCAGGTTGGGGTTGTCCTGGGCCTGCTGCGGGTTGGTCTTCAGGCCGGAGTGCTCACCGGTGACGAGCTCGGTGCGGTCGGTGGTGATGCCCTTGGAGGCCGCCCAGTTGTTGTTGTCCCGGATCTGCGCCGAGATCTCGGCACGGCTCATCCAGTTGATCGCGCCGGCGGTGTTCTTCGTACAGGTCCACGGGACGGTGGTGGTGTCCTGGACACAGCCGAGGAACGGGTGGGTGTAGGTGTGGTTCATCCACCGGTACTTCGCCCGGTCGGCGACGAGCTGGGCGGTCAGGGCGTCGACGCCGCCGTTTTCCGCCTTCCACTCCTCACCGGCGCCGCCGTTGAAGAGCATGTCGAGCTTGAAGTTCTTGGACGTCTGCCACTGCGCCGCGTACACGGCGTCGGCGGCCGTCATCCGGATCGTGGACTCCTGGCCCTCGCCGCCGGCGCAGGCGTAGTCGCCCGGGGTGCAGTTGAGCTCCTTGTCCCAGCGGGCGTCCGGGGCGAAGACGTCGTCGACGTGGACCGCGAAGTAGTTGCGCTCCTGGCCGAGGTGGACGCCCTGGGTCATCCACTCGACGATGCCCCGGGCGAGCAGCCGGAACTGCTGCTGGTACTGGTTGTAGCCGAAGGTGACGACCAGTTCGCTGCGCCCGTCGTGGGTGTACTCGCCGACGAGCGAGGCCCGTCCGGAGCCGACCGGGGCGTCGAGGTAGCTGGTGTAGCCCGTCCGCGGCTTGGCCATGTACCCGTAGCTCTCGGGGATCAGCGCCGAGTTGTCCTCGAAGGCCACCTGCCCCCCGAGGTAGGCGAAGGGGCCCGCCTTGCCGGCGGCGGTGACGGCGGCCTGGGTGCCGTCCAGGGTGCCGCTGTAGCCGCCGTTGTCGGTGTATTCCAGCCCGACGCCCGGGTGCGCCCAGGTGTACGCGTCGACCTGGCGGATCCCGTACGTCGTCTCGTACGCGGTGAGCGCGGCCATCTCGGCCGAGCCCGCCCCGAACGGGTTCTCGTTCGGCAGCACCACGCTCTGGAACTTGGCGCGCGGCCGGCCGTCGACCGTGTCGGCGAGGAACGCCGCGTTGACGACCGGACGGCTGCCGCTGCCCAGGTCGACGCGGGTGTACGGAACCCCCGTGTCGCGGAGTTCCGCCGTGATCGCCTCGACCGAGCTCCCGCCGTCGTCGACGACGAGGACCCGCAGGTCGATGCGCGGAGTGAGAGCCGCCTGCGCGGCCGCTCCGGGTACCGCGACGGATGCTATGGCGGCCGCGAGGCAGACGGCGGCGAGCCTGTTCATCCGGTTCTTGTGGACCATTTCGGCCTTTCCCCCCGCAGATCCTCGACTTCGGCCTGTGGCGTTGGGCCACACCGGGGAGGCTCTGTGGAAATGATGCAAAGGAACCCCGCGTCCCCTTGCGTGAGTGGTCCGAGTGTTTCGGACCTCGTCAGGTCGAAGAGGCAAACCTGGAGCAGAAGCCACAGATGGGTGAACCTGCCCGGCTCGCGATCGAACAACTTGCCAAACCTTCGAGTGGCGTGCGGACGAGTGCGTGCGCGTAGGCTCATTTCCGGCGGCCAGCGGGCCCGAATACGATCGCTACGGATGGCCGTCCACCCACTCGGCCCACATCATCAAAACGGAAGCGAGAATTCACCACCGTGACTGCTCTGACTCTCAGCACTGCCGGACCGGCGACGCTGCGCGCCGACGCCCTCGTCGTCGGCGTGGCGAAGGGCCCCAAGGGCCCCGTCGTCGCCGCGGGCGCCGAGGCCGTGGACAAGGCGTACGACGGCAAGCTCGCCGCCGTGCTCGACGCGCTCGGTGCCTCGGGCGCCGAAGGCGAGACCACCAAGCTGCCGGCCCCGGACGGCCTCAAGGTCCCGGTCGTACTGGCGGTCGGACTGGGCGCCCTTCCCGACGCGGACGAGTCCTACGACGAGGAGGCGCTGCGCCGCGCCGCCGGCGCCGCCGCCCGTGCCCTGCACGGCGCCAAGAAGGCCGCCTTCGCACTCCCCCTGGACGACGCCTCCGCCGTCACGGCCGTGGCCGAGGGCGCACTGCTGGGCGCGTACGCGTTCACCGCGTACCAGGGCGGCGAGAAGAAGGCCTCGGACGGCGGCAAGAACAGCGGCCCGAAGCAGCCGCTCGCCGAGATCGCCCTGCTCGGCGCCAAGCCACGCGACAAGGAGCACAAGGCCGCGGCCGAGCGCGCCGTGATCGTCGCGACCGAGATCAACATCGCCCGTGACCTCGTCAACACCCCGCCGAACGACCTCACCCCCGAGGCCTTCTCCGCCGTCGCGAGCGCGACCGCGAAGGAGAACGGCATCAAGGTCCAGGTCCTGGACGAGAAGGCCCTGATCAAGGGTGGCTACGGCGGCATCATGGGCGTCGGCAAGGGCTCCGAGAACCCGCCGCGCCTGGTGAAGCTCTCCTACACCCACGCCAAGGCGGAGAAGACCCTCGCCTTCGTCGGCAAGGGCATCACCTACGACTCCGGCGGCATCTCCCTGAAGCCGGCCGGCCACAACGAGACGATGAAGTGCGACATGGCCGGCGCCGCCGCCGTCTTCGCCGCCGTCGTCGCGGCCGCCAAGCTCGGCCTCCAGGTCAACGTGACCGGCTGGCTCGCGCTCGCCGAGAACATGCCCTCGGGCTCGGCCACCAAGCCCGGCGACGTGCTGCGCATGTACAGCGGCAAGACCGTCGAGGTGCTCAACACGGACGCCGAGGGCCGCCTGGTCCTGGGCGACGCGCTGACCAAGGCCTCCGAGGAGAACCCGGACGCGATCGTCGACGTGGCGACCCTGACCGGCGCCATGATGATGGCGCTGGGCGACCGCACCTTCGGCATCATGGCCAACGACGACGCCTTCCGCACCACCATCCACGAGATCGCCGAGGAGGTCGGCGAGGCCTCCTGGCCGATGCCGCTCCCCGAGGACCTGCGCAAGTCCATGGACTCCCCCACCGCCGACATCGCCAACATGGGTGTCCGGATGGGCGGCGGCCTGGTGGCCGGCCTCTTCCTCCGGGAGTTCGTCGGCGAGGGCATCACCTGGGCCCACCTCGACATCGCGGGCCCCGCCTTCCACGAGGGCGCCCCGTACGGCTACACCCCCAAGGGCGGCACCGGCTCCGCCGTCCGCACCCTGGTCCGCCTGGCCGAGCGCACGGCCACGGGCGACCTGGGCTGACGCCTCGCAGACGGGCTCCACGCAGGCCCCGGCCATGATCAGATTTTCTGATCATGGCCGGGGCCTGTTCACTGACAACGAAATCCGTAGGTTTCTACGCTGCGGTAACCCCCGGTTCGGGCAGAACGACCTGCCCCAGGGCAGGCCCGGCGTCCCGCGCTGCGCCGACAAATGCGAAGATGGGTTCTCGGCAGGACAGGGCCCCCACCACAGGGCCGAAGAAAAAGCGGCCGTATACCAGCCGCCGCCCGGTCACAGAGGACCGGTGCTCGGCGCACATGCATGGAGGACGTGACGTGGCGAACGACGCCAGCACCGTTTTCGACCTAGTGATCCTCGGCGGCGGCAGTGGCGGTTACGCCGCGGCACTGCGCGCATCCCAGCTGGGTCTGGACGTTGCCCTGATCGAGAAGAACAAGCTCGGCGGCACCTGCCTGCACAACGGCTGCATCCCCACGAAGGCTCTGCTGCACGCCGGTGAGATCGCGGACCAGGCTCGCGAGGCCGCTCAGTTCGGTGTCAAGGCCACCTTCGAGGGCATCGACATCGCGGGTGTGCACAAGTACAAGGACGACATCATCGCGGGCCTGTACAAGGGCCTGCAGGGTCTGGTCGCCTCCCGCAAGCTGACCTACATCGAGGGTGAGGGCCGCCTCTCCTCGCCGACGTCCGTCGACGTGAACGGCCAGCGCATCCAGGGCCGCCACGTGCTCCTGGCGACCGGCTCCGTGCCGCGCTCGCTGCCGGGCCTGAACATCGACGGCAACCGCATCATCTCCTCGGACCACGCGCTGGTCCTGGACCGCGTGCCGGAGTCCGCCATCGTCCTGGGCGGCGGCGTCATCGGCGTCGAGTTCGCCTCGGCCTGGAAGTCCTTCGGCACCGACGTCACCATCGTCGAGGGCCTCAAGCACCTCGTGCCGGTCGAGGACGAGAACAGCTCCAAGCTGCTGGAGCGCGCGTTCCGCAAGCGGGGCATCAAGTTCAACCTCGGCACCTTCTTCGACAAGGCCGAGTACACCGAGAACGGTGTGCGGGTCACCCTGGCCGACGGCAAGACCTTCGAGGCGGAGGTGCTGCTGGTCGCGATCGGCCGCGGCCCCGTCTCCCAGGGTCTGGGCTACGAGGAGCAGGGCGTCGCGATGGACCGCGGCTACGTCGTGGTCGACGAGTACATGCAGACCAACGTGCCGACCATCTCGGCCGTCGGTGACCTCGCCCCGACCCTCCAGCTCGCGCACGTCGGCTTCGCCGAGGGCATCCTGGTCGCGGAGCGTCTGGCCGGCCTCAAGGCCGTGCCGATCGACTATGACGGTGTGCCGCGCGTCACGTACTGCCACCCCGAGGTCGCCTCCGTCGGCATCACCGAGGCCAAGGCCAAGGAGATCTACGGCGCGGACAAGGTCGTGGCCCTCAAGTACAACCTGGCGGGCAACGGCAAGAGCAAGATCCTGAAGACCGCGGGCGAGATCAAGCTCGTCCAGGTCAAGGACGGTGCCGTGGTCGGCGTCCACATGGTCGGTGACCGGATGGGCGAGCAGGTCGGCGAGGCCCAGCTGATCTACAACTGGGAAGCACTGCCGGCCGAGGTCGCGCAGCTCATCCACGCGCACCCCACGCAGAACGAGGCGATGGGCGAGGCTCACCTGGCGCTCGCCGGCAAGCCCCTGCACGCACACGACTAATCGTCACTGGGCGCGACGACCACTTCCGCACATTCGTTAGGAGCAACTGAAACCATGTCGGTTTCCGTAACCCTTCCGGCGCTCGGTGAGAGCGTCACTGAGGGCACTGTCACCCGTTGGCTGAAGGCCGAGGGCGAGCGCGTCGAGGCCGACGAGCCGCTGCTCGAGGTCTCGACCGACAAGGTCGACACCGAGATCCCGTCCCCCGTGTCGGGCATCCTGGCCTCCATCAAGGTCGCCGAGGACGAGACCGTCGAGGTCGGCGCCGAGCTGGCCGTCATCGACGACGGCTCGGGCGCGCCGGCCCCGGTCGCCGCTCCGGCCGCCGAGGCCCCCGCGGCCCCGGTCGCCGAGGCTCCGGCCGCTCCGGCCCCCGTCGCCGAGGCCCCCGCGGCTCCGGCCGCTGCCGCTCCGGCCGCCGCCGGCACGGACGTCGTGCTCCCCGCCCTGGGCGAGTCCGTCACCGAGGGCACCGTCACCCGCTGGCTGAAGCAGGTCGGCGAGTCGGTCGAGGCCGACGAGCCGCTGCTCGAGGTCTCGACCGACAAGGTCGACACCGAGATCCCCGCCCCGGTCGCCGGCGTCCTGCTGGAGATCCTGGTCGCCGAGGACGAGAACGCCGAGGTCGGCGCACGTCTGGCCGTCATCGGCGCGGCGGGCGCGGCTCCCGCGGCCGCTCCGGCCGCCGCTGCTCCGGCTCCGGTGGCCGCCCCGGTTGCCGCTCCGGCTCCCGTGGCCGCCCCGGCTCCGGTCGTGGCCGCTCCGGCGCCCGTCGCCGCCCCGGTTGCCGCTCCGGCTCCCGTGGCCGCTCCGGCTCCGGTCGCCGCTCCGGCTCCGGTCGCCCCCGCCGCCCCCGCCGCCCCGGTTTCCGCCGGTGACGAGGGTGCCTACGTGACCCCGCTGGTGCGCAAGCTCGCCACGGAGTCCGGCGTCAACCTGTCCGCGGTCTCGGGCACCGGTGTCGGTGGCCGCATCCGCAAGCAGGACGTCCTGGCCGCCGCCGAGGCCGCCAAGGCCGCCGCTGCCGCCCCGGCGCCGGCTGCTGCCGCTCCGGCCGCCAAGGCTTCGGCCGCCGCGGTCTCCGAGCTGCGTGGCCAGACCGTCAAGATGACCCGCATGCGCAAGGTCATCGGCGACAACATGATGAAGGCCCTGCACTCGCAGGCGCAGCTCAGCTCCGTGGTCGAGGTGGACATCACCAAGATCATGAAGCTGCGCGAGAAGGCCAAGGCCGGCTTCCTCGCCCGCGAGGGCGTCAAGCTGTCCCCGATGCCGTTCTTCGTCAAGGCCGCGGCCCAGGCGCTGAAGGCCCACGCGGTCGTCAACGCCCGGATCAACGAGGACGAGGGCACCATCACCTACTTCGACTCGGAGAACATCGGCATCGCCGTGGACTCCGAGAAGGGCCTGATGACCCCGGTCATCAAGGGTGCCGGTGACCTCAACCTGGCGGGCATCTCCAAGGCGACCGCCGACCTGGCCTCCAAGGTCCGCGGCAACAAGATCACGCCGGACGAGCTGTCGGGCGCGACCTTCACCATCAGCAACACCGGCTCGCGCGGTGCGCTGTTCGACACGGTCATCGTGCCCCCGAACCAGGTCGCCATCCTGGGCATCGGCGCGACGGTCAAGCGCCCGGTGGTCATCGAGACCGCCGAGGGCACGAACATCGGCATCCGCGACATGACGTACCTGACCCTGTCCTACGACCACCGCCTGGTGGACGGCGCGGACGCGGCCCGGTACCTCTCGGCCGTCAAGGCGATCCTCGAGGCCGGCGAGTTCGAGGTCGAGCTCGGCCTGTAAGGCCCTCTGCGACAGCGGTTCACCACTGTCGCCACGGCGCCCCCGCCCGGGATGCACGTCCCGGGCGGGGGCGCCGTCGTCGTACGCTGGGCCCTGCCCCGGACGCCGCCGCGGAAGCCGCCCACGGACGCTCGCTCCCGGCCTCGCGCCGCGCCCGCGCCCCGCCTCGCGCCACGCCTGTAACCAGCCTCACGCTGCGCCTCTGACCAGGAACGCATCGCGACGAGCGGCTCCGCCGTATTGTCTACGCATCAAGGCCCCGCATGCCCCTGCACACTCCCCAGGAGATGAAGCCCCGATGATCACCCCACCCGTCGTGCACTCGCTGCGCGAGCAGATCCGCGAGCACATCGTGGAGGGGATCGTCAGCGGGCGCTGGAAGCCCGGCGAGCGGATCGTGGAGCGCCGGATCGCGGTGGAGCTGGAGGTAAGCCAGACACCCGTGCGCGAGGCCCTGCGCGAGCTGGAGACGCTGCGGCTGATCGAGTCGGCGCCGAACAAGGGCGTGCGCGTACGGAACCTGTCGGCGGCGGACCTGGAGGAGATCTACCCGGTCCGGGCGGGCCTGGAGCAGATCGCGGCCGAGCTGGCCGCGCCCCGGCTGGCGGCCGACTGCTCGGCCCTGGAACCGCACGTGGCGGCCCTGTGGGAGGCCGACCGCAGCGCGGACGGCACGGCCCAGGTGCGGCACACCGTGGGCTTCCACCGGGAGATGGTGCGGGCCGCCGGGAACAGCGTGCTGCTGCACACCTGGGAGTCCCTGGGCATCGAGGTCTTCACGGCCCTGTCCATCCGCTGGCTGGGAACCGTCCAGAAGTCCTACGCCGAAGAGCACGAAGCCCTGGTGGACGCCTTCCGCAATCAGGACCCCGACATCGGTCTGCTCGTGAAGCGGCACGTTCTGGGGTGCGCGCCGCGGGCTTGATCTCGCCCTTCGAGACGTGCTCGACCGCCCGTCTCGTCCCGATTTGCCCGGCACTGGGTGCCCATATTCATGGCACCCGGTGCCGACTTTTGTCAGATTGACGTTTCTTCGTCACTTTCATTTGATCGATCATCGATCAGCGCCTTACAGTCATCCGCGGACCCCACCCGGGTCCAACGACCCTGTCCTGCCCGTCAGGGATTTCTTCACCACCTCTCCTTTGTCCGGAAGGCGGCGCACACCGATGTCCGACCCCGTAGGAAAGCTTCCGAGCGAGCTCGACCAGCTCCCGGACCGCGACACCGAGGAGACCGCCGAATGGGCGGCCTCGCTCGACGCCGTCGCCAAGGCCGCCGGTACGCGCCGCGCCGAGTACCTGCTCCGTCGCACCCTTCAGCACGCCGAGGCCGCCGGTCTCGCGCTGCCGAAGCTGCTCGAGACGGACTACGTCAACACCATCCCCACCGCCGCCGAGCCGGAGTTCCCCGGCGACGAGGCGATGGAAGCCAGGATCACCGCGTGGAACCGCTGGAACGCGGCCGCCATGGTGACCCGCGGCTCCAAGTACGGCGTCGGCGGCCACATCGCCACCTTCGCCTCCGCCGCGTGGCTGTACGAGACCGGCTTCCAGCACTTCTTCCGCGGGAAGGAGGCCGACGGATCGGGCGACCAGCTCTACATCCAGGGCCACGCCTCCCCCGGCATCTACGCCCGCGCCTTCCTCGACGGCCGGATCTCCGAGCAGCAGCTCGACAACTTCCGCCAGGAGGCCGGCGGCAACGGCCTCCCGTCCTACCCCCACCCGCGGCGCCTGCCGTGGCTGTGGGAGTTCCCCACGGTCTCCATGGGCCTCGGCCCGCTCTCCGCGATCTACCAGGCGCGCTTCAACCGCTACCTGCAGAACCGGAGCATCAAGGACACCGCCAACTCGCACGTCTGGGCCTTCCTGGGCGACGGCGAGATGGACGAGCCCGAGTCGACCGCCGCCCTGGCCCTGGCCTCCCGCGAGCAGCTCGACAACCTGACCTTCGTCATCAACTGCAACCTGCAGCGCCTCGACGGTCCGGTCCGCGCGAACTTCCGCGTGGTGCAGGAGCTGGAAGCCCAGTTCCGCGGCGCCGGCTGGAACGTCATCAAGTCGCTGTGGGGCTCCGCCTGGGACGAGCTGTTCCAGCTCGACACCACGGGCGCCCTGGTGCGCCGCCTGCGCGAGGTACCCGACGCGCAGTTCCAGACGTACGCGACCCGCGACGTGGCCTACATCCGCCAGCACTTCTTCGGCGCCAACGCCGAGCTCGTGCAGCTGGCCGGCGTGCTCTCCGACGCGAAGATCGCCGAGTGCTTCCACACCTCCCGCGGCGGCCACGAGCCCCGCAAGGTCTACGCCGCGTACAAGGCCGCGCTGGAGCACAAGGGTGCTCCGACGGTCATCCTCGCGCAGACCGTCAAGGGCTACACGCTGGGCGCCGGGTTCGAGTCGAAGAACGCGAACCACCAGATGAAGAAGCTGACGATCGACGAGTTCAAGGACATGCGTGACCTCCTTGGCCTCCCGATCCCGGACAGCGCCTTCGCCGACGGCCAGGTCCCGTACGGCCACCCGGGCGCGAACAGCCCCGAGGTGCAGTACCTGAACGAGCGCCGCGCGGCGCTCGGCGGCCCGGCCCCGGCCCGCAAGGTCAAGCACGTGGCCCTGCCCGCTCCGGCGGACCGTTCCTTCGCCCCGCTGCTCAAGGGCTCCGGCAAGCAGGAGATGGCCACCACCATGGCCTTCGTCCGGCTCGTCAAGGACCTGATGCGGGACAAGGAGACCGGCAAGCGCTGGGTTCCGATCGTCCCGGACGAGGCCCGTACCTTCGGTATGGAGTCCCTCTTCCCGTCGGCCGGCATCTACTCGCCGCTGGGCCAGACGTACGAGCCGGTCGACCGCGACCAGCTCATGTACTACAAGGAAGCCAAGGACGGCCAGATCCTCAACGAGGGGATCACCGAGGCCGGCGCCATGGCCGACTTCATCGCCGCCTGTACGTCGTACGCGACGCACGGCGAGCCGATGATCCCGTTCTACATCTTCTACTCGATGTTCGGCTGGCAGCGCACCGCCGACCAGATGTGGCAGCTCGCCGACCAGCTCGGCAAGGGCTTCATCGTCGGCGCCACCGCCGGCCGCACCACCCTGACGGGTGAGGGCCTGCAGCACGCGGACGGCCACTCGCACCTGATCGCGTCCACGAACCCGGCGTCGCTCAACTACGACCCGGCCTTCGCGTACGAGATCGCGGTGATCGTCAAGGACGGTCTGCGCCGGATGTACGGCGAGAAGCCGGAAGACGTCTTCTACTACCTGACGGTCTACAACGAGCCGAAGCCGCAGCCGGCCATGCCCGAGGGCGTGGAAGAGGGCATCCTGCGCGGTCTCTACCGCTTCAACACGGCGGCGGACCTCGCGGAGGCGGCCCCGGCCGCCGACGCCCCGAAGATCCAGCTGATGGCCTCCGGTACGGCCATCCACTGGGTGCTGGACGCGCAGAAGCTGCTCGCCGCCGACTGGAACGTGGCCGCCGACGTCTGGTCCGCCACCTCCTGGGGCGAGCTGCGCCGCGACGCGCTGGAGTGCGACGAGGCGCTGCTGCGCGGGGAGATGCGCACCCCGTTCGTCACCCGCGCCCTGGAGGGCGTCACCAGCCCGGTGCTCGCCGTCTCCGACTGGATGCGTCAGGTCCCGGACCAGATCAGCCAGTGGGTCGAGCAGGACTACACCTCGCTGGGCACGGACGGCTTCGGCCTCTCCGACACCCGTGCGGGCGCCCGCCGCCACTTCGGTGTCGACGCCCAGTCGATCGTGGTGGCCGCGCTGGCCCAGCTCGCCCGCCGCGGCGAGGTCCCGGCGTCCTCCATCAAGGAGGCCCGGGAGCGCTACGGCCTGTAGGCCCCGGCGGCCCGGACGGCCGGCTCTCTGAACGACCGTGAGGCGGTCCGCTCCTTCGGGGGCGGGCCGCCTTCGGCGTTCTACGGCTCCTGCTCTACGGCTGCGACCCTAGGGCTGCGGCCGGGCCGGGGAGGACGCGAGCCGGTCGGCGCGTGCCCGGGCCTCGTCGAGCAGGCGCAGGGCCTCCTCCTCCGCCTCCCGCACGATCACGTCGGCCCGCGCCTTCGCATCGTCCAGCACCGTCCGGGCAGCCGCCCGGGTCTCGTCGAGCAGTCTCTGGGCGGCCGCCCGGGCCCTGGTCACGTCCTCGGCGGCCTGCTCGCGCACGTGCCGGACGTCCCGCTCGATCTGCGCGCGCAGCTCCCCGGCCCTTTGCTCGGTCCGGCGGAGCAGCTCGGCGGCGGCCTCCTCGTCGGCCGGGGCCGTACGGGGCCGCGTGCTCGCCCCCGGACGCGCGCCCGGGAGCTCCGCGCGCAGCCGGGCCACCACCGTGGCGGCGTCCGGCGGGCGGTGCGCGGGGTCCTTGGCGAGCAGGCTCGCCACCAGGTCCGCGATGCCGGGCGGGACACCGGGCGCGTTGTGGGCGGTGAGCGGGCGCGGAGCCTCGTAGAGCTGCTGCCGGAGCAGGGCGTGCGGGGCCGGGTTCGTGAAGGGCGGGCTCCCGGTGAAGCCTTCGTAGAGCAGGCAGCCGAGGCTGTAGAGGTCGGTGCGGTGGTCGATGCCCCGGTCCCCGCGGCACTGCTCGGGAGACATGTAGGGGAGCGTGCCCAGCGCGGTGCCGCTCGCGGTGAGTTCGCCGAGGCGCAGGCTGTCGCGGAGGATCTTGGCGAGGCCGAAGTCGAGCACCTTGACCACGCCCTCGCCGGTGAGCATGGCGTTCTGGGGCTTGATGTCCCGGTGCAGGATGCCGTGCGCGTGCGCGGCGACGAGCGCGAAACCGATCTGGCCGGCCCAGTCGGCGACCTCGTGCCAGGCCGGGCGCGGGCCGGAGTGGAAGACGGCCCGCAGGTCCCGGCCGTCGACGTGTTCCATGACCAGGTAGAGGGTCCGGCGGCCCGCCACCACGTCCTCGCCGCAGTCGTGGACGGTCACGGTGTGCCGGTGCGGGAGGTTGGCCGCGGAGCGCACCTCGTGGACGAAGCGCCGCTCGACCTGGTCCGCGTACCGGCCGGGTACGGCGTCGACGAGTTTGGCGGCGACGGGCCGGCGCATGCGCACGTCCTGCGCGGCCCAGACCTCGCCC
This sequence comes from Streptomyces sp. GL_148, assembly GCF_057834205.1. Classification (NCBI taxonomy): domain Bacteria; kingdom Bacillati; phylum Actinomycetota; class Actinomycetes; order Kitasatosporales; family Streptomycetaceae; genus Streptomyces; species Streptomyces sp. GL_148. Next base: position 2,382,719 of record NZ_CM174396.1, read on the forward strand.
ATGCCGCCCCCGCCGAGGCGCTCCCCGAGCCGGTAACGGCCCCCGAGTAATTCCCCCCGCATCCCCGTGCCCCTTCCCTCCGCCCGTTCCCAGTCTGAGTATGCGGCCGTGCGGGGGTCTCGGACCGGCCTTTCGCGGCACGCGCGGTGGCGGCGAGGGGGTGTACCCGTGATGCTTGAGCGGTGATGGACGAGACGGAGTTCTGGGAGATGGTCGACCGTACCCGCGAGGCCGCCGATGGCGACCCCGAGGAACACGCCGAGTTGCTCGTGGAGCGGCTGGCGCAGCTCGACCCGGACTCCGTCCTGGACTTCGCCCGGCACTTCGAGTCGCGGTACAACCGGGCGTACACCTGGGACCTGTGGGGTGCGGCGTGGGTGCTGCTCGACGGGGCCAGCGACGACGCGTTCGACTACTTCCGGTGCTGGCTGATCGGCCAGGGCCGGGAGGTCTTCGAGGGTGGGGTGCACGATCCGGACCAGCTCGCGGAGCTCCTCGACGAGTTCGACGAGGAGATCGACGGGGACGGCGAGGAGCTGGGGTACGCGGCTGACGAGGCGTACGAGCAGCTGACCGGGTCGGTCGCGCCGGATCTGGGGATCCCGCTGCAGGCGGCGGAGCCGGAGGGCGCTGCGCTGGACTTCGAGAACGAAGCCGTGCTCGCGGAGCGCTTCCCCCGGCTGTGGGACCGCTTCAGGGGCTGACGGCCCCGCCGTTGCGTCAGTAGTGCGTGCCGCCGTCGATACGGATCTCCGTGCCGGTGATGAAGGCGCCGTCCTCGGAGCCCAGCATGGCGACGACGCCGGCGACCGTCTGCGGGCCGGCGAAGCCCTGGCCGAGGGCCGGGGCGAGCTTGGCGAACAGGCTCCAGTCGGTGTCCTCGGGCAGGCCGGGGCCGGTGCCGGTGGTCATGCCGCTCTCGATGGAGCCGGGCGCGACGGCGACGAAGCGCAGCCCCTGCTTGCTGTACTCGGCGGCCAGCGCGTGGGTCATGGACTGGATGCCGCCCTTGCTGGCCGCGTAGGCGCTCATGTAGGGGTGGGCGAAGGACGCCGAGGTGGAGCTGAAGTTGACGACGACCGGCTGGTCGCCCGCCAGCAGCGCCGGGAGCGACTCGCGGATGACCAGGAACGTACCGGTCAGGTTCACCGCGATGATCTTGTTCCAGAACTCGAGCGTGGTCTGGTGGGTGTGCGCGGAGCGCAGGATCCCCGCCGCGTTGACCAGTACGTCGATCCCGGTGAGGGCGTCGACCGCGGCGGCCACGCCCGCCTTGACGGCGGCCTCGTCGGATATGTCGAGGACCGCGGTGGTGAGGCGGTCCGCGTGCCCGTCGGCTGCCGCCTGGTCGGCGGTGGCCTTGAGGCCGGCTTCGTTGACGTCCACGGTGTGGACGCGGCCGCCCTCGGAGAGGATGCGGTGGACGGTGGCCTGGCCGATGCCGGAGCCGCCGCCGGTGATGAGGACGCGACGTCCTTCGTAACGGTTCATGAGGGGGAGCGTACTCCCGCGATGACACGTTTTGCCACCCTGTCAAAACATGCATTTGCACCTGAGGGGCGAGGTATCCTTCCCCGGTGAGATCCCCTCGTCCGTACTCTCCCCAGGCCGGCCCCGGAGCCCAGTCGCTGAACGAGCGCCGCAAGGCGGCCACCCAGCTCGACATCGCCCGCGCCGCCTGCGAACTCTTCGCCGAGCACGGCCCCGACGGCACCACCGCCGAGGACATCGCCCACCGCGCGGGCGTGGCACTGCGCACGTTCTACCGCTACTTCCGCAACAAGCAGGAGGCCGTCGCCCCCCTGCTCGCGGGCGGCGGCGACGCCTGGCGCGCGCTGCTCGCCGAGGAGGATCCCGGCACCCCCCTCACCGAGGCCCTGGAGCGCGCCGTCACCCGCTCCCTCGCCGGCCCCCAGGCCCTCGACGAGGGCCTGGAGGTCACCCGCGGCCTGCTGCGCGCCGCCGCGACCGACGAGGCCCTGCGGGCCGTCTGGTACCGGGTCAACCAGGACTCCGAGGAGCGCCTGGTCCCGGTCGTCGCCCGGCTCGCCGGCCCCGACGCCGAACCCCTCGCCGTCCGGCTCCTCGCGGCGGCGGCCACGGACTCGATCCGCATCTCCCTGGAACTCTGGTCCACCACGGACACCCCGCCCTCGGGCCCCGGCTCCCCCGCGGAACTGGCGGTCCGCTGCCTGCGCGACCTCACGGGCGCGATGCCCCTGATGCGCTGAGCACACCCGTCAGAGGAACCGGGCGGACTTCTCCTTCAAGTGCTCCGCGAAGAAGGCGGGGGCGTCGGGCCGCATCCGGGCCAGCGCGACCATCGCCGTCACGATGACGTCGGCGACCTCCGCCTCCACGTCCCCCCAGGTGTGCGAGTTCCCCTTGCGGGGATTCGTGCCCTTGGCCCCGATGACGGCCTGCGCGGCCTCCCCGAACTCCTCCCCGATCTTCAGGATCTGCAGCGTCACGCTCTCCTCGTGCGCCACCCCGCGCTCCCGGTCATGCGCGTCGAACCGCGCCACGAGCGCGCCGATGGTCTTCCACGTGTCGTCCATCCCCCGAAGCTAGCGCGGGGCCGCCGCAACGCAGAAGCCCCGCCCCCCTCTTGGAGAAGGGGACGGGGCTTCGTTCGATCAGTGCGTCAGCACGGCACGGCTTAGAGGTCGAAGTAGAGCTCGAACTCGTGCGGGTGCGGGCGCAGCGCGATCGGGGCGATCTCGTGGGTGCGCTTGTAGTCGATCCAGGTCTCGATCAGGTCGGGGGTGAAGACACCGCCGGCCAGGAGGTACTCGTGGTCCTCTTCCAGGGCCTTGAGGACGTCCTCGAGGCTGGTCGGGACCTGCGGGACGCTCGCGTGCTCGTCCGGGGAGAGCTCGTAGAGGTCCTTGTCGATCGGCTCCATCGGCTCGATCTTGTTCTTGATGCCGTCGAGGCCGGCCAGCAGGAGGGCCGAGAACGCCAGGTACGGGTTCGAGGACGGGTCCGGGGCGCGGAACTCGACGCGCTTGGCCTTCGGGTTCGAGCCCGTGATCGGGATGCGCATCGCGGCGGAGCGGTTGCGCTGCGAGTACACCATGTTGACCGGCGCCTCGAAGCCCGGGACCAGGCGGTGGTAGGAGTTCACCGTCGGGTTGGTGAACGCCAGCAGCGACGGGGCGTGCTTGAGGATGCCGCCGATGTAGTAGCGCGCCATGTCCGACAGGCCCGCGTAACCGGTCTCGTCGTAGAACAGCGGGTCGCCGTTCGCCCACAGCGACTGGTGCACGTGCATGCCCGAGCCGTTGTCACCGAAGATCGGCTTCGGCATGAAGGTCGCGGTCTTGCCGTTCTTCCACGCGACGTTCTTCACGATGTACTTGAAGAGCATCAGGTCGTCGGCCGCGGCGAGCAGCGTGTTGAACTTGTAGTTGATCTCGGCCTGGCCACCGGTGCCGACCTCGTGGTGCTGACGCTCGACCTGGAGGCCCTGGGCGTCCAGCTCGAGGGAGATCTCGGCGCGCAGGTCGGCGAAGTGGTCGACCGGGGCTACGGGGAAGTAACCACCCTTGTAGCGGACCTTGTAACCACGGTTGTTCTCCTCGGAACCGGTGTTCCAGGCGCCGGCCTCGGAGTCGATGTGGTAGAAGCTCTCGTTCGCGGTGGTCGCGAAGCGCACGCTGTCGAACACGTAGAACTCGGCCTCGGGGCCGAAGAACGCGGTGTCGGCGATGCCGGTCGAGGCCAGGTACGCCTCGGCCTTCTTCGCGACGTTGCGCGGGTCACGGCTGTAGGCCTCGCCCGTGATCGGGTCGTGGATGAAGAAGTTGATGTTGAGCGTCTTGTCCTTGCGGAACGGGTCCAGGCGCGCGGTGGTGATGTCGGCACGCAGCGCCATGTCGGACTCGTGGATCGCCTGGAAGCCGCGGATCGAGGAGCCGTCGAACGCCAGCTCCTCGTTCGGGTCGAAGACGCGCCCCGGGATGGTGAAGTGCTGCATCACACCAGGCAGGTCGCAGAAGCGGACGTCTACGAACTTGACGTCGTTGTCCTGGATGTACTGCGTCACTTCGTCGGCGTTCTTGAACATCCAACTCCTCCTACTCCCGACCCCGGGGCAGGGCGGGCTTTATAGCTAGTGGTGCGTCAGTGCGGTGCCGCACGCTGACCCGACCATAAGCAGACGGGGTTTCTCAAGCATGACCCATTTGTTTCGCACAAGTTAACCAGGGTCCCGCCGGAACGGCGTCGAGCGGCACGGGTACCGTGTTCGCGTGGACAAGAGGCAAGCAATCGGATCCTGGCTCTCCGGCCCCCGCGAGGCCGCCGAGGAGATGGGTGCCGACTTCGGGTACCCCGGCAAACAGCTGGGCCTGCCGCAGCAGGGGCCCGGCTCGGTGGCCCGTTTCGGCCGTCGGCTCGGCGCCGTGGCCATCGACTGGATGGGCTGCCAGCTGATCGCGTACGGCCTGATCACGGGCCGTGACTGGAACGGCGCGGGGAACTGGACGCTGGCGGTGTTCGTCACCCTGGTGGTCCTGACCGTCGGCACCGTGGGCTTTACCCCCGGGAAGCGGATCCTGGGCCTCCGGGTCGTTTCGCAGGACGGCGGCCGGCTCGGCTTCGGCCGCGTGGTGGTGCGCACCGCGCTGCTCGCCCTCCTGATCCCGGCCCTCGTCTGGGACCGCGACGGCCGCGGGCTGCACGACCGTCTCAGCCGCGCCGTACAGGTCAGGATCTGAGACGAAGGATCGAAGACCGGGTCGCAGACCGGATCGGACAGCGGATCAAGAACAGAGGGGCGCCCCGGGCCATCGGCCCGGGGCGCCCCTCTGTGTCGTATACGAAAAGCGGATCAGCGCATCTTCCCGCCGCGCGGCATGCGCATCCCCTTGGGCATCGGGCCCTTCGGGATCGGCATGTTGCTCAGCAAGTCGCCCATGGCCCGCAGTTTGTCGTTGACCTGGGTGATCTGGGGTCCGGAGAGCACGCGGGGCAGCTTCATCAAGGTCGTACGGACCTTCTTGAGCGGCACCTCGCCCTCGCCCGTGCCCACGATGAAGTCGTGGACCGGGATGTCGGGCATGATCCGGGCCAGCTTCTTCTTCTCGTTCGCGAGCATCGGCTTCACCCGGTTCGGGTTGCCCTCGGCGATCAGGACCACGCCGGCCTTGCCCACGGCACGGTGGACGATGTCCTGCTGCTTGCTCATCGCGACGGCGGGGGTGGTGGTCCAGCCCCGGCCCACGTTGTCCAGTACGGCCGCGGCCGCGCCCGGCTGTCCCTCCATCTGTCCGAAGGCGGCCGTCTCGGCTCGCCGTCCGAAGATGACCGCCATCGCCAGGAACGCCACCAGGAAGCCCAGGATGCCCAGGTAGACCGGGTGGTCGATCAGGAAGCCGATCGCAAGAAAGACACCAAAGGTGACGATTCCCACGCCCGCGACGATCAGACCGACCTTCGGGTCGGCCTTGCGCGTCATCTTGTACGTCAGGGCGATCTGCTTCAGTCGCCCGGGGTTCGCAGCAGTCTCTGCGTTTGACTTCCTCGCCATGCAGCGAAGTTTACGTGGCCTTCTCGGTCCGGGTCGCCGCGGCCTCGAGTACGTGCTCGGTTTCGACCCGGTCCTGGGCCCTGCGGCGGTCTTCGAGGACCGCCGTCCAGGCGTTCCGGCGGGCGCCGCTCATGAGCAGCGACTCCAGGCCGCGGACGGCGTCGGTGAGGGACGGAATGGCGATGGCGCGTACGGGCGCGGCCTGCATGGTGTCGACCCTTTCACGGAGCTCACGTCGGGGGTTGCCAAGCGTGTGTGCGGTGCGTCGAACAATCGTCACTGACTGGTGTTACCAGGGCATGACCGGCTCGTCAAACAGTGATGAAACCTTGATGCGGCCCACCAGGACTCTCGCTAGAAAGAGCCTAGGGGCCGCATCGGTGCGGTGTTACCCGTAAGTAAGACTTTGTGCGCGAGTTCACATACCTCCCGCATCACGCGCCTCAGACGGTCGCGCGCTTCTCCATCGCCTGCTGGTAGAGGCGCCCCGCGCGGTACGAGGAGCGGACCAGCGGGCCGGACATGACTCCGGAGAAACCGATCTCCTCGGCCTCCTGCGCCAGCTCCACGAACTCGGCCGGCTTCACCCAGCGCTCGACGGGGTGGTGGCGCGGCGAGGGCCGCAGGTACTGCGTGATGGTGATGAGCTCGCAGCCCGCCTCGTGGAGGTCCTTCAGCGCCTGGCTGACCTCCTCGCGCTCCTCGCCCATGCCCAGGATCAGGTTGGACTTGGTGACGAGGCCGTAGGCCCGCGCCCGCGTGATGACGTCCATCGAGCGCTCGTAGCGGAAGCCGGGGCGGATGCGCTTGAAGATGCGCGGCACCGTCTCGATGTTGTGGGCGAAGACCTCGGGCCGGGAGGCGAAGACCTCTTCCAGCAGCTCCGGGACCGCGTTGAAGTCCGGGGCGAGCAGCTCGACCTTGGTGTGCCCGCTCTCGCGGCCCGCCGTCTGCTGGTGGATCTGGCGCACGGTCTCCGCGTACAACCAGGCTCCGCCGTCCGCCAGGTCGTCGCGCGCGACGCCCGTGATGGTGGCGTAGTTCAGGTCCATCGTGACGACGGACTCGCCGACGCGGCGGGGCTCGTCGCGGTCCAGCGCCTCGGGCTTGCCCGTGTCGATCTGGCAGAAGTCACAGCGCCGGGTGCACTGGTCGCCACCGATGAGGAAGGTGGCTTCGCGGTCCTCCCAGCATTCGTAGATGTTCGGACAGCCGGCTTCCTGGCACACCGTGTGCAGTCCTTCGCCCTTCACCAGGGCCTGCATCTTGGTGTACTCGGGGCCCATCTTCGCCCGCGTCTTGATCCACTCGGGCTTGCGCTCGATGGGCGTCTGGGCGTTACGGACCTCTAGGCGCAGCATCTTGCGTCCGTCGGGTGCGACTGCGGACACGACCGGCTCCCTGTGACTTCGATTCTTCGGCGCCCACCAGGGTACGCCCGTAATTTCATACGCTCTTACGTCGGCCAACCTGCGGGCGGTCCGACCCATTCCCCCGCGTACTAGCCCGCGGCGGGCTCTATCGCCCGTGGCTTCGGCTCCGCCTGCTCCAGTACGTCCTTCAGGTGTCCTTCGATCACCGGCAGCACCTCTGCGATGGTGATCTCGCGGCCCAGCTCGTAGGAGAGCGAGGTCACACCGGCGTCGCGGATCCCGCAGGGGACGATCCGGTCGAACCAGGTGTTGTCGGGGTTCACGTTGATCGCGAAGCCGTGCATCGTGACGCCCTTGGCGACCCGGATGCCGATGGCGGCGAGCTTGCGGTCCTCGCGGCGCTGGCCGGCGTTGGACGGGGCGTACTCGGGGCCGTTCAGCCGGGGGTCGAACTCCTCGTCGTGCAGCCTCGGGTCGAAGTCCAGCGAGAGGCCGCCGATCTTCGGGCGCTCCTCCACGGGGTCTCCGAGCACCCAGACCCCGCTGCGCCCCTCGACGCGGGTGGTCTCCAGGCCGAACTCGGCGGCCGTGCGGATCAGCGCGTCCTCCAGGCGGCGGACATGGGCGACCACGTCCACGGGGCGGGGCAGCTTCATGATCGGGTAGCCGACCAGCTGGCCCGGTCCGTGCCAGGTGATCTTGCCGCCGCGGTCCACGTCCACGACGGGCGTGCCGTCGAGCGGGCGCTCGCTGTCGGCGGTGCGCCGGCCGGCCGTGTAGACCGGCAGGTGCTCCAGCAGCAGGCAGGTGTCCTCGATCTCGTCCGCGAAGCGGGCCGCGTGCACCCGGCGCTGCTCTTCCCAGGCCACCGTGTACTCGACGGCCTCCGGGCCGAAGCCCATGCGGACAAACCCAAGCTCAGCCACCGCGGCGCCTCCTCGTTGAACCTGCCGACGAACTTGCTGTGTGCACCTATCGCACCAGGCAAGGGTACGGCGGCCCCCGCGGGCCCCGTCAGCCGCCCGTCCCGGACACCGCCAAAGGCCCGGGATCCGGGGGTCCCGGGAGCTGTTTCGGCCGCCTGCGGCCCTTCGGCGGCCGGTCCGGGTCCTCATCCGCCCGGGGCAGCCGGCGGTGGCCCTCGGAGTGGTCGTTCACCCAGCCGCAGACCCCGCACGCGTAGCGCCCGTCGAGACCCGCGATGTAGGTCCCGCACCGCCGGCACTCCGCCTCGGTGAGTTCGGGCGCGGCCAGCTCGGGTACGTGCGGCGGGTCCGTGGACTCTGCGTGGCTGCCGTCGCCGTCGGGGCGCTCGCAGCTGCCGGGGTGAGGCTCCCCGGTGTGCCGGCGGGTCATGGGCCGCAGCGTACGCGGGTGGAGGGGGTCGGTCCGTAAAGAGACCCACCGGTTCTGCACACGATCGGATGAATGTGGGACAGAGAGGGCGGTACGGGCGAGGTTCGCCGCTACATTCACGCCGTTCACAGGGCCGGGACTCCGGTCCGTCGCGTCAGGAGACCGTGGAGCCGATGACGGAACGACCTGCCCAGCGTGTCCCCAACCGGCAGCTCTCGGCACTGATCGCCGAGGCCGGGTTCTCCAACGCCGGGCTCGCCCGCCGTGTCGACCAGCTCGGTCTGGAGCACGGTCTCGATCTGCGGTACGACAAGACCTCCGTGACTCGCTGGCTGCGCGGGCAGCAGCCGCGCGGCACCACGCCGGCGCTGATCGCGGAGGTGTTCACCCGGCGCCTGGGGCGGCGGCTTTCGGCCCAGGACCTGGGCCTGGACGCGTGTGCCCCGGTGTACGCGGGGCTGGAGTTCGCGGCCACCCCCGAGGAGGCCGTCGACATCGCGAGCGGGCTCTGGCGCAAGGACTCCGGTTCGCACGCCGAGCTGCGCAAGATCGCCTTCACCCCCGCCGGGCTGGTGGTGCCCAGCCGCGACTGGCTGATCGGGCGCGCCGACGAGCGGGTCGGCCGGGGCGCGGAGCAGGCCGGCGCGCGCGTTCCCGAACAGGGCCGTCCCGAGCAGGGCCGCCACGAACAGAGCCGTCCCGAGCAGAACCGTCCCCTGCCCGGCCGGGCCTCGGTGCCCCGGCAGCGGCAGATCGACCGCGGGCCCGGGCAACGGGTGACGGGCGGCGACATCGCGGCGCTCAGATCGGTGGGCGAGCTGTTCCGCACCCTGGACCACGCCTACGGGGGCGGCCATGCCCGCCAGGCCCTGGTCCGGTACCTGGAACACGAGGCCGAGCCGATGCTGCGCGGCACCTACGGGGAGACCACCGGGCGCCGGCTGTTCTCCGCCGCCGCCGATCTGACCCGGCTCGCGGGCTGGACCTCGTACGACATCGCCGCGCACGGGCTCGCCCAGCGGTACTTCGTCCAGGCGCTGCGCCTGGCCCAGGCCGCCGGGGACCGGCCGTACGGGGCGTACGTGCTGATCACGATGAGTCGGCAGGCGGTCTACCTGGGCCACGGCCGGGAGGCGGTGCAGTTGGCCCGGGTGGCCCAGCAGGGCGTGGGCTCCGGGCCGCCGCCGGTGGTTCAGGCGCTGCTGCACTCGGCGGAGGCGCGCGGGCACGCGGTGCTCGGGGAGGTCAGGGCGTCGACGGCCTCGCTGGTGCGGGCCGAGCGGGCGCTGGGCGCGGCCCGGCCGGGGGACGACGTACCGCACTGGGCGCGGGACTACGACGAGGCGCAGCTCGCGGACGAGTTCGGGCACTGCCACCGGGACCTGCAGCAGTACCGGGCCTCGGCGCAGCACGCGGAGCGGTCCTTGCAGTTGCGGGCGCCCTCGTACGCGCGCTCACGGCTGTTCTGCCGGGTGGTGCTGGCCACGGCGCGGCTGGGGCTGGGCGAGCTGGACCAGGCGTGCGCGCTGGGCGCGGAGGCGGCGCAGCAGGCGAGTGAGATGCGGTCGGTGCGGGCGGTGGAGTACGTACGGGACTTCGAGCGGCGGCTGGAGCCGTACCGGGACGCGTCGGCGGTGCGGGGGTATCGGGACCGGGTGGCCGCCTTGTCCTGACCCTGCGGGTCGGCCGGGGGCTGTGGCCCCGGGCTGTGGCCCCGGGCTGTGCCCCCGGGCTGTGCCCCCGGGCTGTGCCCCCGGGGCCCGGCGGTGGCTGCGCCGTGGTGTCCCCGCGGGTCGGCTCCCGGGGCTCCGCCCCGGACCCCGCTCCTCAAACGCCGGAGGGGCTGATTTTGCCCTGCGGGCAACCAGCCCCGAGGTGGGTTGTGACCCGCGGGGCGACTCCGAGGTGGGTTGTGACCCGCGGGGCGGCGCGGCCCCGCGGGCTCGGTGGGTGGTTGGCTCAGGCCGCCACCGGGAGGGCTGCTTCCCGGGGGGACGGGACGGGGATGCCGAAGTCGCGCAGGAGGGCGGCCGCGGCGCGGCGGGCCGAGCGCAGGGCCCCCTCGACGGTGTTGGTGTCCCGGTGGTCGCCGCACACGTACAGCCCGGCCAGGACCCGGACGGTGCGCCGGGTGTCCTGCGGCGGCGGCATGGCGGGGACGGCCTCGGGGGTGTGGTGGACGGCGAGCAGCTCCCAGTCCCGGGTCGCGGTCTCGTAGAGCCGGGCCAGGCGCGAGGCGACCGTCCGGGTGGGCGGCGGCGGGCCGAGCACGGTGGTGGTGACCAGGCTGCGGCCGGCGGGGGCGCGCGTCGGGTCGACCGCGCTCATCACCGCGGTGTAGGCGACGGGCCAGTCCGGGTCCCCGTCCAGGAGCAGCGAGCCGTCCCAGGCGAGCGGGGTGGTGGTGGCGTGGTGCATCACGGTCACCTGGTGGAAGGCGGGCACGCGCAGGCCCGGGAGCAGTTCGGCGGCGGCCCGGGCTCCGGTGGCCAGGACCGCGGAGCGGCAGCTGAAGTCGCCGTGTTCCTCGGTGGTGACCAGGTTGGTGGCGACGGAGCGGACCCGGACCCCGGTGCGTACCGTGCCGGGCGGCAGCGCGGCGGCGAGCAGGCCGGGCAGGGTGGCGGCGCCGCCCTCGGGTACGGCGAGGCGGCCGCGCGCGAAGGTGCGCAGGGCCAGGTCGGCGACCCGGCTGGAGGTGGTGAGTGCGGGGTCGCGCAGGAGCGCGGCGAGGAGCGGGCGCAGCGTCGTACCGAGGCTCCTGGAGCTCAGCGCGGCGTGCGCGGTGCGCTCGGGGCGGGCCAGGAGGCGTTCCTCGGGCAGTGCGGCGAGGCGCGCGAGTGCCGCGCCGATCCGGGCCTGGTCGAGGGAGCCGCTGGTCAGGGCGCGGGCGCGGGTGAGGGCGCCGGCGCGCAGCGTTCTGCCGTCGCTGTGCACGAGGGCGCCGGGTGCGAAGGCCTTGAGGACCAGGCCTTCCAGGCCCGGGGTGCGGGCCGGTTCGGTGTAGGCGGTGTTGAGGAGCTGGCCGATCCGGTCGAGCCGGAAGCCGTCCACGGTCTCGGTGGCCATCCGGCCGCCGGGGTCGTCGGCGCCCTCCAGGACGATGACCGTGACTCCGGCCGCGATCAGGTGGTGCGCTGCCGCGAGTCCGGAGACTCCGGCTCCTACGATGACCACGTCCGCATGGTGTGCGTGTGCGCTGTTGAGCACGTGCCCCTCCCCGAGGTCGGCCCGGCTGTGTGGGGAACCTCCTTCCCCCAACCGGCTCCAGCGGAACCCGAGTTGGGTGTGCCATTACGGGTAATGCGGTCAACTCCGGTCGCACGGCGGTCGCATTCGGCTCACGGATGGTCGCACGTGTGCGCCGGGGCGCTCCCCCTAGAGCCCCGGGCCGTTTCAGGCCCGGCGGCCCGGGCCGTTTCAGGCCTCCAGCGCGGCCCTGATCGACTCCTCGATCCCCGGGTACCGGAAGACGAACCCGGACTCCAGCAGCCGGGCGGGACGCGCCCGCTGACTGCCCAGCACGTCCTGGGCGAACTCCCCGAGCACCACGCGCATGACCGGCGCGGGCACGGCGAACACCGTCGGGCGGTGCAGGACCCGGCCCATCGCGGCGGTGACCTCGCGGTTGGTCAGGGGCTCGGGGGCGGTCAGGTTCACCGGCCCGGCCAGGGCGGGGGTGTCGATGATGTGGCGCAGGGCCGCGATCTCGTCGTGCATCGAGATGTACGACCAGTACTGGCGGCCGTTGCCGAGGCGGCCGCCGATGCCCGCCTTGAAGATCGGGAACAGCTTCCCCCAGGCCCCGCCCTCGGCGGCGACGACCAGTCCGGTACGGGCGAACACGGTCCGGACCCCGGCGTCGCGGGCGGGCGCTGCGGCGGCCTCCCACTGCACGCAGACCTCGGGGAGGAACCCCTCGCCGGCCGGGGAGCCCTCGTCGACCGCCCGGTCTCCCGTGTCTCCGTAGTACCCGACGGCGGATCCGCAGACGAGTGTCGCGGGCGGCTCGTCCATGGCGGCGACGGCCGAGGCGATGGCGGCCGTGCCCTTGACCCGGCTGTCGCGGATCTCCCGCTTGTAGGCGGCCGTCCAGCGGTGGTCCCCGACCCCGGCCCCGGCGAGGTGCACGACGGCTTCGCACCCGGCGAGCCCGGCCGGGTCCACGTACCCCCGCGCGGGGTCCCACCGCGCCTCGCCGGGTCCGGCCGGCTCGCGCCGCACGAAGCGGACGAGCTCGTGTCCGTCGGCCTTCAGTGACCGCCCGAGGGCGCTGCCGATGAGCCCGGTGGCACCGGTGACTGCGATACGCATGGCCCCATCTTGGCAGCGGGCCCACGACGACGGGGGCGCCGGACCACGCGGGCGCGGGGGCACGCCGGGGGGGGCGGCGGCGGGCCGGGGCACCGGCAGCGGGCCGGAGTCTGCGGCAAGCCCCTCCGGCGGCGGCAGGCCGTCAGATGGCGAGCCCCCGTCAGGAGGCCGGACAGCCAGTCAGGCGGCAGACCCCTCACCCGGTGGGCCCAAAGGCGGCGGCCGCGTCAGGTGGTTGCGCCCAGCCACGTGCCGACCGCGTAGGTCACCGCCATCGCCAGGGCCCCGCCGGCGACGTTGCGCAGGATCGCGCGGGCCGCGGGCGCCCCGCCCAGCCGTGCGCTGAGCACCCCGCACAGGGTCAGGGACAGCAGGACCGCGACCACGGTCACCGGGACCCGCTCCGACGCCCCCGGCAGGACGATCGCCAGCAGCGGCAGCAGCGCCCCGACCGTGAACGCCACCAGGCTCGCCGCCGCCGCGTGCCAGGGGTTGGCCAGCTCGTCGGGGTTGATCCCCAGCTCCACCCGCGCGTGCGCCCGCAGCGCGTCCCGCTCCGTCAGCTGCTCGGCCGCCTCCCGGGCCACGGACTCGCTCAGCCCCCTGCCCACCAGCAGCCCCGTCAGTTCCTCCAGCTCCTCCTGCGGCGACTCCTCCAGCTCGCGCCGCTCCACGTCCAGCGCGGCCTTCTCCGAGTCCCGCTGGGAGCTGACCGACACGTACTCCCCCGCCGCCATCGACAGCGCGCCCGCCAGCAGCCCGGCGACGCCCGCCGCCAGGATCGCCGTCCGCGAGGTCGTGGCCCCCGCGACGCCGACGACCAGGCCCGCCGTGGAGATGATCCCGTCGTTCGCGCCGAGCACCCCCGCGCGCAGCCAGTTCAGCCGGGTACTGATCGCAGCGCTCTGCTCCGCCGCGCCGCGCTCCGCCGTACCGTCCGCTTCCGTCACGCCACCACTGTCGCGGCAGCCGCCGGAAGGAGCCACCCGGCGTGCGCGCCTTCGGCGCCGGGATCAGGGTGGAGGGGTGAGACGCCGACGCGAGGAGCCGGGCTGGCTGCGCGGGGCGCCGCCGCCGCGCTGGGCACGCCTCGCGCCCGCGGTGGCCCTTGTCGTGCTGGTGTTCGTGCAGCGCATCACCCCGGGCGACGTCGAGCTGGGCTACTTCCTGGCCGGGCTCCCCCCGGTGGCCGCCTTCGCCTACGGGGCCGCCGGGACGGCCGTCTTCGCCGGAGTGGTGCTGGTCCTCATCGGTCTGCCCTCGCTCGGGATCGCCCACGCCCGGGGCTCCGACCTCGCGACCGTCGCGGTGATCGGCCTGCTCAGCGTGGTGGTCGCCTGGGTCCGAAAACGCCGCGACGCCCAGCTGGTGAGCGTGCGCACCGTCGCGGAGGCGGCGCAGCTCGCGGTCCTGCCGCCCGTCCCCGAACGGGTCGGCGCGGTCGGCTGCGCGGGCCTCTACCGGGCGGCGCAGCACGGCACCCTGGTCGGCGGCGACCTGTACGACGTACGGATCGGCCCCTACGGCGTGCGCGCGCTGGTCGGCGACGTCCAGGGCCACGGCCTGGCCGCCGTCGGCACCGTGGCCTCGCTGCTCGGCGCCTTCCGGGAGGGGGTCCTGGACGACGCGGAGCTCACGACGGTGGCGGCCCGGCTGGACCGGCGGCTGCTCGCGGACTCGGCGGCCGAGTCGGTGGCGCACCCGGAGCTCTTCGCGACGGCGGTGCTGCTGGAGTTCCCGCCCGGACTGGACCTCGTACGGATCGTGTCGTGCGGGCATCCCCCGCCCCTGCTGCTACGGGGTTTCACGGTCTCGGAAGTCGACGTGGACCCGGGGCCTCCGCTGGGCCTGGGCCTGGCCGGCCCCACCCCGGCGGCGCCGGCCGAGCTGCGGATCCTCCCCGGGGACCGGCTGGTGATGTACACGGACGGTGTGACCGAGGCCCGCGACGCGGCGGGGAACTTCTACCCGCTGGCCGCGCGCGTGCCCGTCCTGGCGACGGATCCGGCGGGCCTGGCCCCGGCGGTGTGGCGCGACTTGCGCTCCTTCACCGGGGGCGGGCCGCGCGACGACGTGGCCCTGCTGGTGTTGTCCCTGTCCCTGTCCCCGGAGCGGGACGGGGCATGGGAGGGGGCGCGGGGCGGAGCGCAGGCCGGTGCGCACGGCGGGGCGCGCGGCGGGAAGAAGGCCGGCCCCGGCGCGCGGTGACCATGCTCCCGGCCCCGCTCCAGGTGGACTCGGCCCTGACGCGCGCCGCCGAGGACGGGGGCAAGGTCGTCACCCTCACCCTCGACGACGGCCCGGACCCGGCGACTCCGACGATCCTCATGCACGACGGGGGCGGCGAACGCTCCCAGTCCGTCGAGGCCCTCGAAAAGCTGCTGCCGTGGCTCAAGGAGCAAGGGCTACGGCTTCAGCTTCCCGAAGGTCCCCGAGGCGGGCTGAGGCCTACCCGGCGTCGCGGATGAAGGAACGGACCAGCTTGCAGGTCACGTTCGACGGCCGCCGGATGCCCGTCCGGACGGCCATCGTGCGGATCTTGCGGTTGGTGGCGCGCTGAGCGTCATACGTGCCCGAGTCGAGCAGCGATATCGCCAGCCGCATCGCCTTCAGCCGCCGGTTGTGGCTCTCGTACCACTCGCGGGGCAGCCCCGCCGGCAGCGGCTTCTTCTTGACGGGCCCGATGGTGTGCAGGGTCATGGCAGTGGCCATCTACAGCCTCCCAAAGGCAAGTTGGCGTCCTGTCCTTCTCCTTGAATTTTACCGGCGACCACTGACAAAGGACCTGGCCAGACAGCACCTCGCTAAGCTTTCGGGCATGGAGATCTGGATCAATCCCGCCTGCTCGAAGTGCCGCAGCGCCCTGACCCTGCTGGATGCGGAGGGCGCCGAGTACACCGTCCGCCGCTACCTGGAGGACGTGCCCTCCGAGGCCGAGATCCGCGAGGTCCTGGGCCGGCTGGGCCTGGAGCCCTGGGACATCACCCGCACCTCGGACCCGCTGGCCAAGGAGACCGGCGTACCGGACCTGCCGCGCGAGGAGACCGAGGAGGCCCGCGGGGCCTGGATCAGCCACCTGGCGGCCCACCCGAAGCTGATCCAGCGCCCGATCATCACGGCCGAGGACGGCACGGCGGTGGTGGCCCGCTCGGAGGAGGCCGTCCGCGAAGCCCTCTCCCGCACGGTCTAGTGCTGTGACCGGAAAGGTTCACCGGGTCGCGACGCCCGCGTTCACGAACTCCACGACGCGCCCGATCTGCTGCTTCTTGGTCGTGCCGGGCACCGGGTTGTGGGCGTAGACGAGCCGGCGGCCGGCCTGCTCGGTGGCGAACACCCCGGTCGACCAGCCGGGGCCGGAGCCCGTCTTGCCCCAGACCACGGTGCCGGCCGTCTCGTGGCGCATCAGGCCGGCCGCGCTGAAGCAGGCCCTCGGCGACAGGCAGGCGTTCTCCTTCGCGTTGGGCACGTCCGGGACCTCGTACAGGTGCCGCTGCTGTGCGGGCGGCAGCAGCCGGCCGCCCAGCAGCGCCGCCATGAAGCGGTCCAGGTCGGCCGCGGTGGAGACCAGGCCGCCCTCCGCCCAGAACCTGGCCATCCGCGGATCCGTCGACATCCGCGTCTGACGCAGCCCCAGGGGGTGCACGATGCGGCGCTGCAGCTCCTCCACGTAGGTCCGGCCGGTTATCCGCTCCACGAGCAGGCCGGCGACGAGGGTGTTCGTCCCGTTGTACTGCTGGGCCGTGCCCGGGGCGGGTATGCGGCCGGGGCGGGCGTCCGCGTCCGCCGCGAACGTCTCGAGCACGACGGTACGTGGATCAGCGGACTCGCTGGTGACCACCGGCAGGTCGGCGGTGTGGTCCATGAGCTGCCGGACCGTCACTTCGGCGTAGGCGCCGGGTATCAGGTCGGGCAGGTAGCGGCGCACCGGCGCGTCGATCTCGATCCGGTGCTCCGCGACGAGCCGCAGCACCAGGGCGTTCGTGAACAGCTTGGTGACGCTGCCGATCGGGACTTCCGCGTCCGCGGCGACCGGCCCCCCGGTCCCGGTCCACGGCGTGCGCAGCCCCTCGCCGGACAGCCGCGCCAGGGCCCCCGTCGAAACGCCGTCGGGCAGGGAGGCCAGCAAGGACCGCAGCGCGGCGGGGTCGTGGGCGGCCGCCCACTGGGCGTGGAACGTCGTCGCGGCGGAGCCGTCGGACGCGCCGGACCCGCCGGACCCGCCGGTCGAGGCCAGTGCGGCCGGGGCGCCCGCACCCACGGCGAGGACCGCCAGGGCGATGCCGGTGACGGCGATCCGGCGGAAGGTGCGGGGGCGTGCGTTCATCGGTGGCTCCTGGAGAAGGCGACTCGGTGGGCGGTCTGGGCTCTGACACCAACACTCCGCCACCCACCGCGCGTTGCCCATCGGTGATCACCCTGACCGGACCCCGAGGCCACCCCGAAGGGGCCTGGGGGCGAACCCCGAGGCCTGCCGTCACCTTCCCGCCGCCGCCCGCCCGAGGCAGCCGGAAAGGGGACGGCAGCCGCCGGCAGCCGCCCTACTCCCCCACCACCACCCGCCGCTGGTGGACCCGCAGTTGAAGGGCGGCGAGATCGAGGAGCGGGGTGGGGACGGCGAGGCCGCGGGCCCGGGCGGACAGGTCGCCGAGCACGTGCTCGACCTCGGTCGGGTGACCGGCGACCAGGTCCCGGTACATCGACGGGGTCAGCGGCGAGTCCGGCGCGGCCAGCGTCCGGGCGGTGAAGGCGACTTCGGACTCCGGTACGGGGTACCCGGCGGCGGCCGACACGGCGGCCGCCTCCGCGAGGACCGCGAGGCCGAATTCGGTCCCGCCGGGCACGGCGTTGACCTCGCCGACAGCTCCGCGCGCCAGGGAGGTCACCGCCGCCAGGGTGGTGATGAAGACCCACTTGTGCCACATGGCGCCGATGATGTCGGGCACTTCGGGGGTGTCGATCCCCGCCCCGGCCAGCACCTCGCGCACGGTGTCCACCCGCGCCGAGGGACGGCCGTCGCGTTCGCCGGTGAGCACCACGGCGGGCGGGGCCAGCCGGAGGATGTCGCCGTGCTCGTTCAGCGTCGTGACCACCTTGGCCACCCCGCCGAGCACCGCCGCGTCCCCGAACCGGTCCGCGAGGTGGTCGAGGTGGGCCATGCCGTTGAGCAGGGGCAGGATCGCCGTCCCGGGGCCGACCGCCGGGGCGAGGTCCCGGGTGGCCGCTTCGAGGGACGTGGACTTCACGGACAGCAGGACGAGGTCGTACGTCTCCGCCAGCGCGTCGGCGGTGACGAGCTGCGGGGCGAGGGCGATCTCCTCCCCCGGCCCGCTCACCCGCAGCCCGCGCGCCCGCAGGGCCTCGGCGCGCCGCGGGCGCACCAGGAAGGTGACGTCCCGGCCGGCCCGGGCGAGGCGCGCTCCGAAGTAGCCGCCCGCGGCGCCGGCCCCGACCGTCAGGATCCTCATCCGGCCGATCCCGCCGGTCGGACGGCCTTCGCCAGGGCGGCGCGGACGGCCGCGGCGCCGGCGACGGCCCCCGGGGCTTCGGAGAAGCCCCCCGGACCGGCCGTGTCCTCGGCGTACGGGAGGACGTAGACGGGTGTGTCGCGCTGGAAGCGCCAGCTCTCGGCGAGCGTCCCCGCGTCGACCGCGTCGTAGCCGAGCAGGTCCAGGAGGCGGGTGGCGGACGCGCGGGCGGCCGGGTCCTCGGCCGCGATCGGCAGGGCCGAGCGGTCCGGGGAGCCGGCCGGGCGGGCGAGGGAGAGCAGGTGCTTGAAGTAGATGTTGTTGAACGCCTTGACGACCTGCGCCCCGGCCAGGTGTTCCTGGACGAGCTCGCTGGTGGTGGTCTCCTCCGCCTCCAGGGCGGGGAAGATCCCGTCCCGCTGCGGGTAGTAGTTGAGCGTGTCCAGGACGACCTTGCCCGCCAGCGCGTCGGCGGGCAGCTCTCGGTAGTTCTTGAGGGGGATGGTGGCCACGACCCAGTCGCCGGCCGCGGCCGCTTCGGCCGGGGTGGCGGCCCGGGCCGGCGGGCCGAGCTCGGCGACGAGGGCGTCCAGTGTCTCCGGTCCCCGGGAATTGCTGAGGACCACGTCCAGCCCCGCGTCCACGGCGAGCCGCGCGAGGGTGCTTCCGATGTTGCCGCTTCCGATGAGTCCAAGAGTTGCCATGCGGGGTTCAAGTCGCCCGCGATCCACGGTATTCCGCCGCTGCGCCACCGGGGGACGAGGCCACCCCACCGCCGTCGCCGCACCCTCACCTCACCCTCACCTCACCCTCGCCGCCCCCTCACCGCCCCCTCGCCGCCCTTCGCCGTCACCGCCCCCGCCACGGGCCTTCACCTCGGCCCCACCCCGCGCCTCGTAGGGTGGGGCCAGCGCAAAGGGGACGTACCGCACCAAAGGATCCGTCGTGAACGAGCAGCAGCACCCGAGGCCCACCACGCCCGGCGAGCCGGAGGTGCCGCCGACACCTCCGGCTCCGCCGGGCCTCCCGGTGTCCGTGCTCCCCCCGCTCCCCCCGCCCCGGCGCGGCGCCGACTGGATGTTCGGCGGGGTGTACGGGACCGTCCTCGCGTCCGGGCTGCTGGCCGCGCTCGACCAGAAGGGCGGGGAGTACACCCCCTTCTACGACGCCAGCTGGGTGCTCGTCACCGCCGCCACGGCCGGGCTCGCGCACGGGTACTCGCACCACATGAGCACCCATCAGGCCGGCTCCGCGGGCCATCGGTGGCGGATCCTGGGGCGGGCGCTGTGGAACGAGTGGCCCATGATCGCGGCCACCCTGCCCACGGTGCTGCTCCTGCTCGTCGCCGGGCTCACCGACTGGGACTCGCACGGGGTGACGGCCGTCGGGCTCGGCGTGAACACCGCGATGCTGTTCGCCTGGGGTGCCTTCGTGGCCCTCCGGGTCGGCTACAAGCTCGCCTCGGCGCTGCTCATCGGGGTCGCCGACGCCACGATCGGGCTGGCCATCATCGCTGCCAACGCGGTCATCAAGTGACGGTGACCGCAGCCTCAGGGACCACGGAGCGGGAGCGCATACGGGCCCACGCCCGCCCGCCTCACTCCAGCAGCTGGCCCTCCGCCTCCGCCAGGATCTCCGTAAGCCGGGCCCCGAACTCCGCCCCCCGTACGTCCGGCACCCCGGTGCGGGCCGAGGTGAGGAGCGCGTCCAGGGCGCGCCCGTAGGCGCCCTGGACGTCGTTCCAGTCCGGCAGGCCGAAGACACCGGCGGTCCCGCGCAGTTCCAGCCCGACCCCGGCGGCCGCGCGCGGGGAGCTGAGGCTGAGCACGGCGGTGCTGGCCGCGCCGGAGCTGTGGCGCAGGGCCAGCTGGACCACGTCGGCGGGGCCGCGGGTGGCGCTCACCTCGGTGACGTCGCCGAGGACCGGAATGAGTACGGACAGGGCGTGCGGCCCCACGTCCCACAGCCCGCCCTTGGCCTTGCGCCAGGGCGAGTCGGCGTAGGCGCTCGGTTCGCCGTCGGGCGGGAAGACCGCGCCGAGCCAGTGTGCGGCGGCGGTGAACCAGCCCGTGCGCTCCGCCTGCTCCACGACCCAGCCGGCGGTCGGCTCGGCGAAGCGCAGGGTGAGGAAGACGACGGAGGCGACCCGGTGCTCGGCCACGGCCTCGGCGACCGCGCGGGCGTCGGCCGGTGTGGTGGCGACGGGTTTGTCGAGCAGCAGATGGCAGCCGGCGGCGGCGGCCCGCACGGCGAGCGGGGCCTGCACGTCGGGCGGGAGCGCGAAGGCCACGGCGTCACAGTCGGCGAACAGCGCGTCGGGGTCTTCGTACACCTTCACACCGAACTCGCGCGCCAGTTCGGCCGCGGCTTCGGGGCGCCGGCCCCAGACTCCGGCGAACTCGGAGCCGGGGTGCGCGGCGAGGGCGGGGGCGTGCGTGCGGCGGGCCCAGGGGCCGGTGCCCAGCAGCCCGACCCGGGGGCGGGGCCCGGGAGCGGCCTCTGCGGCGGCATCTCCGGCGGACGTCAAATCGTACGAAATGCTCACCCGCCCAGTCTGCCCCACCCGGACGGGTGTCCCGACGCCAACCCTCTCGACCACGCCCACCTGCGGCGCAAACCTCGGTAACACGGGGTTCACACACGGGCAACGGAAGAGAAATCGCGAGCGTGCACGCTGCGGTCTACACCGCAGAACGAATTTCGCAGTACGCGAGCCACAGGGACGTGAACCGCCGTACGCGATCCGCAGGACGCAGCGCAGCACCCGCAGAGTCTGCGCCGGAGCGACGCACCGAAGGATGGGGCCCGTGAGCTACAAGGCTGAGTACATCTGGATCGACGGAACCGAGCCGACGGCGAAGCTGCGTTCCAAGACCAAGATCATGGCGGATGGCGACGCGCTGCCGATCTGGGGCTTCGACGGTTCGAGCACCAACCAGGCCGAGGGCCACGCCTCCGACCGCGTACTGCAGCCGGTGTTCACCTGCCCGGACCCGATCCGCGGCGGCGACAACGTCCTCGTCCTGTGCGAGGTCCTGAACATCGACATGACCCCGCACGAGTCGAACACCCGCGCCCTGCTGCGTCCGATCGCCGAGAAGTTCGCCGCTCAGGAGCCGATCTACGGCATCGAGCAGGAGTACACCTTCTTCGACGGCGCCCGCCCGCTCGGCTTCCCGGTCAACGGCTTCCCGGCCGCGCAGGGCGGCTACTACTGCGGCGTCGGCTCGGACGAGATCTTCGGCCGCGACATCGTCGAGAAGCACCTGGACCACTGCCTCGCGGCGGGCCTGGCGATCTCCGGCATCAACGCCGAGGTCATGCCCGGCCAGTGGGAGTTCCAGGTCGGCCCCGTCGGCCCGCTGGAGGTCTCCGACCAGCTGTGGATCGCGCGCTGGCTGCTCTACCGCACCGCCGAGGACTTCAACGTCTCCGCGACGCTGAACCCGAAGCCGGTCAAGGGCGACTGGAACGGCGCGGGCGCGCACACCAACTTCTCCACGAAGGCGATGCGCGAGGACTACCGCGCGATCATCTCCGCGGCCGAGTCCCTCGGTGAGGGCAGCAAGCCGCTGGACCACGTCAAGAACTACGGCGCCGGCATCGACGAGCGCCTGACGGGCCTGCACGAGACCGCCCCGTGGAACGAGTACAGCTACGGCGTCTCGGACCGCGGCGCCTCCGTCCGCATCCCGTGGCAGGTCGAGAAGGACGGCAAGGGCTACATCGAGGACCGCCGCCCGAACGCGAACGTGGACCCGTACGTGGTGACCCGCCTCATCACGGACACCTGCTGCACCGCCCTGGAGAAGGACGGCCTGGTCTGATCCCGGCCGGCCGCCCCTGACACCATCCCGGCGCCCGTCCTCCCCCTCGGGAGGGCGGGCGCCGTGCTGTCGGTGGCGCCCGACGGCGCTTCCGTGGGACGGATCCGTGGGACGGATCTGTGGGACGGATCCGCCCACGATGCAATACGGGCGATGGAGACGGACTGGAGGAGGCGGCCGGGCGGGTGACGGTTTGTCGGGATTGCCATGGTGCGTTCAGGGCATGATCACGGAATATGGGATTCCGCTCCATCAGGTGAGACGGGGCCTGCCCCGGCGCCCCCGCATCTGCTTGAATGGGGTCATGGCCAGCTACCCGCACACCTCGACCGGTCGCAGCGACCTCGAGCCGTTCTGGCCTTCCCGTCAGGATCATGATTTCGACCGGGTGTGTTGCCGCGCGAAGAACGCGCCGGCCCTCTAAAGCCTCCGGGACTCCAACCGACCTTCCCCGAGGCCTTCGGTCTGCGCGGTACGACACAAGACGACGCCTTTACGTACGTCTCCTGCCGACCACTCCGCGTGAAAGAGCTGACCACTCATGGCGAACACCCGTTCCTACGCTTCTGCCGCCTCCGCTGCGACCCCTCCCCTGACCTACCCGGCGTTCCCGCCCAGTCCGCGCCACCGCCTGCGGGCCGTGGACCGCGACGAGGTGGCCCGCGTCGTTGACTTCCTGCCGCCCGGCGCCACCTGGCTGCCCGCTCCCCCGCACACCCTGCCGACCCTGCCGGGCCAGCCTCCGATGATCGGCTACCTGGTGCTCGTACCGGCCGATCAGCAGCCGCCGACCGCCTTCTCCCCGCGGTCCGTTCCCGCCGCCTCCGTCCCCTCCGCCCCCTCCGCCCCCGCGCCCGGCGCGGCGGCCGTCACCGGCGACGCCCTGGTCCGCATCGACCCCGCGCAGCGCACGGCCGAGGTGGACGGCGAGGTCCTGGACCTGACCTACCTGGAGTTCGAGCTGCTGGCCCACCTGGTCGCGCACCCGCACCGGGTGCACAGCCGCGACCAGTTGGTGACCACCGTCTGGGGCTACGGCCACGTCGGCGACGGCCGCACGGTCGACGTCCACGTCGCGCGGCTGCGCCGCAAGCTGGGCGCCGCCCACCGCGGAGCCATCCAGACCGTACGCCGGGTGGGGTACAAGTACGCCCCCTGACCGGGACGGCGGGCCCGTGCTCACGCGAGGGAGTGGGAGTGCGGGCCCGTCCGGGCGGCGGGTGGACGGATTGATCAACTCGACCTGCCGCAAAGGGGACTTCCTCGCACATCCGTGCTGATCAGGCCCCGTTCCTGTCGTAGGCTTTTCCGTCGTGACCATCGGAACCGGCAGCGTACTTGCCCCACTTGAGCCCCAGGACCCCCGCGAGACCGCCGGATACCGGCTGATCGCCCGGATCGGCGAGGGCGGCATGGGCACCGTCTACCTCTCGCACACGCGCGGCGGGCAGCCGGTCGCACTGAAGCTGATCCGCCGGGAGTTCGGGCAGGACCCGGACTTCCGCAGCCGGTTCGAGCAGGAGGTGCGGGCCGCGCGCCGGGTGCAGGGCTACCACCTCGTACCGGTCCTCGACCACGACACCACGGGCGCCCTGCCCTGGCTCGCCTCGGAGTTCGTACCCGGGCTGTCGCTGCACGACGCCCTCAGCGCCTACGGTCCGCTTCCGCTGAGCACGGTCTTC
Organism: Streptomyces sp. GL_148; assembly: GCF_057834205.1. NCBI lineage: Bacteria > Bacillati > Actinomycetota > Actinomycetes > Kitasatosporales > Streptomycetaceae > Streptomyces > Streptomyces sp. GL_148. Next base: position 2,406,269 of record NZ_CM174396.1, read on the forward strand.
CAGTTGATCGGTTGCACGGCCCGGGCCCTCGGCTCCATCCACGCCGCGGGGGTCGTGCACCGGGACCTGAAGCCCGCCAACCTGCTGCTCGGCGCGGCCGGGCCGTACGTCATCGACTTCGGGATCGCCCGGGCCGCCGACAGTACGCAGCTCACCCGCACCGGCGGTGTCATCGGCACCCCGCAGTACATGTCCCCCGAACACGCTCTGGGCGCCGAGGTCACCACCGCGAGCGACCTGTTCGCGGTCGGGCTCATCGCCGCGGTCGCGGCCACCGGGCGGCATCCCTACGGGACCGGCGGAGCCACGGCCCTCGGCGTGCGGATCGCCAACACCGACCGGCTGCCTCCGGACCTGAGCGGCTACCCGGCCGAACTGCGGCCGCTGCTGGAGCGCTGCCTGACGGCGGACCCGGCGGAGCGGATCGGCACGGACGAGCTCGCCGCACTGTGTGAATTGGCCGCCGGACGGCCGCTGGGCGACTTCTCGGACTGGCTTCCGGAGCCGGTCGGGCAGGAGATCGCCCGCCGGGTACGGGCCGCGGCGAACCCGCCGGCGCCCACGGTCGCGGACACCGGTGCCGCAGCGGCCGGCGGCGGGTTCGGCCCGGCCGGTACGGGAGCGGGGACCGGGGTCTCATCCGGCGCCGCCGCCCGGGTCCACGACGCGGACACGGCGTTCGCACCGCCCCGGCCCGCCGGGCCGCCGGGGCAGCCGCAGCCTCAGCCGCAGCCGCCGCGGCCGAGCCACCCGACGTCCGTACCGCCGGTCTCGGCCCCGGCTCCGGCTCCGAAGGGGTTCCGGGGCGGGCTCGTCGCCGCCTCCCTCGTCGCGGCCGTCCTCGCGGGAGCCGGCACGGTCTGGCTGCTGGACGAGGACGACTCCAAGGACGACGCGAAGGCGCCCGCCGCCCGGCAGGAGACGCCGGCCGCGCCCGCGTCCGGATCACCGGACCCGGCCAAGGCCTCCTCCGCGCCGAAGACCTCGGCCTCGGCCTCCGCCGCGCCGAAGGCCGCGTACACGGTGGTCTTCCAGGACAAGCCCCTGACCCTGCGCGCGCCCTCCTCCAGCACCGGAACCCACGTCGACCTGGACGCTCCGAAGGTCGTTCCCAACGGGGAGATCGGCGAGGACCGGGACATGGAGCTCACCTACCACGACTGGAGCGACGCGGGCCTGGTCTTCCAGACGGCCACGGGCAAGAGCCCGGGCAGCACGCCGGAGGAGTGCAAGGACGCCGTCGCCACCAACGCCCTGGCCTCCAAGCTGACAAGTGACCAGCTCGAGCAGGGCAAGGAGCTCACGAAGGGCACCGTGCTGTGCACGGTCACCAGCGACGGGAACCTGGCGATGCTCCGCATCACCGAGGTGGTGCCCCACAAGGGGGGCTTCCGCCCCGTACCCGACTACGTCACCGCACTCACCCTCTGGAAGATCGGCTGACGCCGTGGGCCCGGGCTCCTCAGGAGGAGGCCCGGGCCCACGGACGGTGATCCAGACCTCGGCGCCGGCGCTGGCTCCTAGGCCTTCGCCGTGCGCCGCGACGCGGCGAAGCCCAGCACCAGGTCGCCCGCCAGGAACACCAGCAGGCTGATGCCGAGCATCGGCAGGAACCAGCCCACGACGGCCGTCGCCGCGGCCAGCGGGAGCAGCAGCGTCACCGGCAGCTTCCGCCACGCACCGCGCGGCTGGGGGCGGCCGGCCGAGAGGGCGCGCTCCTTGGTCGGGCGGCGCAGCCACCACATGCGGTAGCCCCAGACGACCATGAACATCACCAGGACCGCCAGCGCGGCCAGGGCCAGCTGGTTGGCGAGCCCGAAGGTCAGGCCCATGTGCAGGTCGATGCCGAAGCGGGTCAGCTGGGCGAGCATCGGGTGGTCGGCGAAGCGGAGTTCGTCCATGACCCGGCCGTCGGCGGGGTCCACGGCGACCGCGTCCAGGTGCACCGGCACCTGCTTGTCCTGCTCCTTGACCACGTACCCCTTGCCCTGCGCGGGCAGGGTGATCCGCAGCGACTCGGTGACCCCGGCGGACCGGGCCGCCGCCACCGCTCCGTCGAGGCCGATTACATCGACCGGCGCCGCCGGGGCGGGCACCGCCTGCTGGGTTCCGCCGGCCGCGCCGTGCCCGGCGTGCTCGCCGCCCGCGTCGGCGGCGGGGGCGCCGGGGAGCTTGGCGGCCACGGCCGGGGTGCCCCCGCCGAGGCCGTCCTTGAGTTCGCCGATGTTCTCGCCGGCGTACCTCGACCAGGTCAGGCCGGTGGCGGAGAGGCCGACGAGGCCGACCGCGATCCAGACGCCGACGGAGCCGTGCCAGGACAGGGTCTTGCGGCGGCCCGTCGCCGTGCGTTCCGGCACGACGAGGGCGGCCTTACGGGCGCGCTTGCGGCCGGTCCACAGCGCGAGCCCGCCGAGCGCGACCACCCACAGCCAGCTCGCGGCGAGCTCGCTGTAGTTCCGGCCGAACTCCCCCAGGTGGAGGCTGGCGTGGAACTCGCTCAGCCAGGCCCGCAACGGCAGCGCGTCCCCGACGGTGGTGAGCTTCCCGCGGACCTCGGCCGTATACGGATCGACGAACACGGTGAGGGTCTCGCCCTCGGCGAGTCCCGGGCTCTCCATGATCACCCGGGTGGTGGCATCCGCCTCGGGCGCGGGCCAGACGGCCGTCACCGTGCCCTGGGGCGCGGCCTTCGCGGCCGCGCCGACCTGGGCGCTGAGCGGCTGCGCGCTCGCGCCGACGCGGTCGACCGTCAGCTGGTCGGCGTAGAGGATCTTCTCGGCCTGCCAGGAGCCCGCGTAGAGCAGCCCGGTGGTGGCGGCGACGAGCAGGAGCGGGGCGATCAGCAGCCCGGCGTAGAAGTGCAGGCGCAGGAGCAGCGGCCGCAGGGCGGCCCAGGTGCCGGGCGCGTGGGCGGGGGCGGACCCGGAATCGGTTCCGGTTTCGGTTTCGGTTTCGGTTTCGGTTTCGGGTGCGTCGGGGTCCGCTGCGCGGACGACGGCCTCGTCGAGAGACATGGGTGTTCCTAGGTGTTGGCGAAGACATGGGTGAGCGGCCCCAGGTCTCGCCCCCCTTTCCGGGGAGTGCGCCGTTCGGTCAGGCGCGGGCAGGACGGCCGGGGGCCGTGATACGGATCCGTCCGCGCGCGGGCGGCCCGCGCCGCTCGGCGGTGTGCGCGTGCACGGCACCGCGCAGGGTGCGCGGTCGCTCGTACCGGGCGGGCCGCAGCGCCCTCGACGGCGGTACGGGGATCCCGCGCGCCCGGAGCAGGGCGAGGACCCGGGAGAGCGGCCGGGCGGCGAGCAGCGCCCCGGCCGCGAGGGCGGCGGCGAGCCGGAAGACGGCGGCCTCGCCCCAGGCCAGCCAGAGCGCGCAGAACAGCCCGGCGAGGGCGTGCGCGGCGACCATGCCGAGCCCGTCATGGGCGTGACCGGCGGCCATCTCACCCATCCCGGCCAAGCCGTCCATGGCGCGCATGCCCTCCATGCCGCTCATGCCGTCCATGGCGTGCATGCCGTGCACGGCGTCGGCGGCCGCGCCCTCCATGCCGGCATCCGCGCCCATGCCCATGCCCGCACCCGCCCCCGCACCCGCCTGATGACGGCCGCCCGCCGAGGCGGAGAAGAGGAGGTGCAGGACCGCCTGTACGGCGAGCAGCGCCGCTGCGATGGAGAGCGGTCCGCGCCGGCGCCCGGCGGAGAGCCAGGCGAGCCCTCCGGTCAGCCCGAATGCGGACAGAAGCACCAATGCCGGAAGGTCCGTACCGGACATGTACGAATGCCCCACCGCACCCAGTGCGACGGCCACCGCCGCGAAGAGCGCGGCCCGCGTGGCGCGCATCGGCGCGGGGCTGTGTGTCATGACCTGGGAATGCTGCCACGGCCCCCCGCCTCGCCGAACGGCGCCCCCGTGGCCGATCATGGTCCGATGAGCCCCCTGCCGTTGACGGTCCCGTTGAGCGCGGTGTACGCGGGCACGGTCCAGCTCGGGGCCCACGCCCTGGAGCGGCTGGATCCTGCGGTGCGGGAGCGGCTGCTGCGCCGCTGCTCCACCAACGCCGACAACCTGGACGCCGGCCGCTGGGAGACCCTGCCGGCCAGCGCCTTCCTCGTCGAGGAGCCGATGCCGCTGCCGTACGCGCTCCTGCTGGCGGCCGTCCTCGGGTACGCCGAGTACGCCTACGGGGCCTGGTGGACGGCGGCGGCCTTCCTCTTCGGGCACGTGACGGCCACCCTTCTGGTCTACGGGGTGCTCCGCCGGACGGCCGACCCCCGGACCCGGCGGGCGGTGGACGTGGGCACCAGCTACGGGTTCAACACCGTGCTCGGCGCGCTGACCTCGGCGCTCCCGCGCGGGCCGGTGCGCACCACCGCCCGGGTCGGGCTGCTGGCACTCGCCGTCCGGCCGGTGCTGCGGCGGGAGCGGACCTTCACCGACGCCGGGCACCTGGTGGCCCTGGGGCTCGGCCTCGGGGTCTCGCTGGCCGCCGATTACCTTTCCGGAGCGAAATCTCCGAAAATCATAGGGATGACACGCGTCATCCAGCGTGCTTCGTCCTGATCCGTCCCCTTCTCGGATCATTCGATTCTCTGATCACACTTCTCTGAGCACACTTCTCTGAGCACGTTGGAGCCGCCACGATGACCGCCACCCCCGCCACGACCGTCGCCAACCTCCGGGACCTCGGCGGTACCCCGCTCGCCGACGGCCGCCGCGTCCGCACGGGCCTGGCGCTGCGCTCCGGCCAGCTCGACCGGCTCGACCTCGACGTCGACCGCGCGGTGGCCGCGCTGGGCATCGGGACCGTCATCGATTTCCGTTCCGGCGCCGAGCGCGGCGACCACCCCGACCGCGTACCGGCCGGCGCCCGGCTGCTCATAGCCGACGCCCTGGCCGACAAGATGTCCGCCGACAGCCCGGGCAACGGCGGCCCGGGGAAGATCCCCGCCGCCCAGCTCAAGGACCTCCTGTCCGACCCGGTGGTCGCCGAGGAGCACCTGGGCGGCGGCAAGGCGCAGGCCCTGTTCGCCGGCATCTACCGCTCGCTGGTGAGCTCCGCCTCGGCGCAGGCCGCGTACCGGCTGCTGCTCACCGAGCTCGCCGACCCGCAGTCCGGGCCGGTGCTCTTCCACTGCACGGCGGGCAAGGACCGTACGGGCTGGGGCGCGACCGTGGTCCTGTCGCTGCTCGGCGCCGACGACGAGACGCTGATGAGCGAGTACCTGTCGGTCAACCCGGCGGTGCGGATCGCCTTCGCCCCGATGATCGAGGGCTTCACGGCGGCCGGCGGCGACCCGGACATCGCGCTGGCGCTGATCGGCGTCTTCCCCTCCTACCTGGAGGCCGCGCTGGACGAGGTGAACACGCGCTACGGCTCGATGGAGAAGTACGTCCGCGAGGGCCTCGGCGTCCCGGACGAAACGGTCGAGGCGCTGCGCGCCCGCCTGATCGCGTAGGGATTGATCCGAACGCGCGCGCTGGGACCGGGTGACCATCCGACCATTCGCTCGTTCTGCTGAACGTGACTGCGCCGGATACCGCCACCCGCCCCCTCCCGCCCGATGTCGAGCAGGCCGAGGCCGCCATCGTCGAGCACTATCCCCGGCTGGTGCGGCTGGCCTATCTGGTGCTGCCGCCCGCCCTCGGCCGCCATCGGCGGGTGCTCACCGCCCACTCGCTGGCCCAGCGCGCCCTGCCGCGCGGGCGGCGGGACGGCACGGCCGCCGCGCAGGCCGCGGTGCAGGGCGGGGTTCCGGGGCAGCGGGGCGGGGCGGGGGCCGAGTCCGGGTATGCGTACGTGCGGCTGCGCGTGCTGCGGTCCGCCCTGGAAGCCGGGATCCCGGTGACGTTCCGCGCGCTGCCCCGGCGGGCCCAGCTGCCGCCGCTGCTGCCCCAGGTGTGGGGGCTGCGGCTGTTCCCGCGCTCGGGCGGGGCCGAGGAGCTGGCGCTCGACCAGTGGCTGGCCACCCTCGACGGGCCGGGCCGGGCCGCGTGCGTCCTGCGGGCGCTGGAGCGGCTGCCCGAGCCGGAGGTGCTGCGGGTGCTGACCGAGGCGGGGGTGGCCAATCCGGCCGCCGCCGTCGCGGAGTCGGGGGATCCGTCGACCGACGAGCTGTTCGCCTCCCCCGAGTTCGACCCCTGCGTGCTGCAGGCCCGGCCCACCGACCTGCTGCGCCGCCGCCGGCTCGTGCGGGCCGGGATCGCCGCCGGGGCCGCCCTCGCCGTGTGCGGGGTGCTGCTCGCGCTGCCCGGCGGCGGGTGGGGGGCCGACGGGGCCGCCGCTCCGCTCTACGCGAGGAACGCGGCGGCGGAGCAGGCCCTGGATCCCGGGCAGCTGGTCCGGGTCGCGCCCACGGTCTGGGGCACGTCCTCGCGGACCGACTACTCCGGCTGGCCCGCGCGCGGGGACCGCGTCGACGATGCCGCGCTGCTGCGGCGGGCGCTGGCCGTCTGGGCCCGGCCGGGCCGCTCGGTCGTGGTCTCGGCCACCCCCGGCACCCCGTCCGGGCCGCCGATGGGGCCCCCGCAGCTGCTGTTCGCCGGGACCGTGGACCAGGCCGTCGTGGTCCTGCTCTACGACGGCCTGCGCGTGGCGCGGTACGCCGAACCGCGCTCCGGCACCGACATCGCCGCCCTCGACTTCGCCCGGACCGACGGCGCCTCGGCGGACACGGCGGCGGCCCTGGTGCTCAGCCGGGTCGACGGCAACGTCCGCTACCTGGCGGCGCCGTGGGTGACGGGCGCGACGCGGCGGGACCTGCTGAAGCCGGGGGACGCCCCGACGGGACTCGAGCTGACGGCGGAGGGGGTCACTCCGCCGGTGCCGAGTCCCGCCCCGGACGGCACGTGTACGAGCTGGAACGCCCTGGCCCTGACCGGTGACGGCGCGACCCGGCTGATCACCGACCTGGGCGAGCTGACCCCGGCCCGGCTGACCTCGGGGGCGCCGGGCGCCGAGCGGAACGTGACGGAGGGCGCGGAGCTGGGCGACTGGTCGCGGATCGCGTGCCTGCTGCCTTCGGTGCGCTCGCACGGGGTGCGCACGGTGAACGCGTGGACGTACGCGAAGCAGCCGCTGCCCGAGGGCGACGGCACGGCGACCTGGCTGTGCACCCGGGCGGAGACCTGGCAGGGCACGGCGGACCGGGTGCAGGCGCAGTTCCTGGCGCCGGGCGCGCCGCTGGCGGCGCAGGCGGCGAAGGCCGAGGGCTCGCCGGCGTGCGGGCCGCGGGAGCCGCGGGTGCTGGCCGGGGTGCTGTGGAAGTCGAAGGCCGGGCAGTGGTACGTACTGGCTGCGGGCAGCGCGCAGTTCGCTTCGCTGACCGTGGGCGGCGGCCAGGTGAGCGGGGTCGCGGTGGGCAACCGGCTGGCGGTGAAGGCTCCGGCGGGGGCGCAGGTGGAGCTGACGGGCAAGCTCACGGACGGCTCGAAGGCAGGGGTGTTGAGGTAGCCCCGGCCCCGCCCGACCCGGCCTGACCCGGCCCGGCCGGCCCGCACAGGGCCCGCAGGAAGTGGTGGTAGAGGGGTTTCCCTCCCCTCTACCCATCAGTACATTGACGCCATGTCTAATACGCCGCCCGCGTCGCCCGCCCCCGTGGCGTCGGAGCACATAGATCTGAAGGCCCGGAACGTGTCCTTCTCCTGGGAGGACACCCCGCTCCACTGGCTGCCCGGCGACCCCTTCGCCAACCACACCATCAACGTGCTGCACCTGCTGCTCCCGGCGGGCGAGCGCTGGTTCGTGCACGTCTACAAGCAGGTGCTCCCGTACATCACGGACGAGCGGCTGCGCGAGGACGTCGTCGGGTTCATCGGCCAGGAGGCCATGCACGCGAGCGCGCACGACGACGTGCTCCCCCACCTCAAGCGGCTGGGTCTGGACCCGACGCCCTACACGGCGCAGATCGACTGGCTCTTCGAGAAGCTGCTCGGCGACCGGACGCTGCCGCCGGGCGCGGCCCGCAAGTGGTGGCTGATGGAGCGCGTGGCGATGATCGCCGCGATCGAGCACTACACGGCCTTCCTGGGCAACTGGGTGCTCAACGCCGACGAGCTGGACCGGCGCGGCGCGGACCCGGTGATGCTGGACCTGCTGCGCTGGCACGGCGCGGAGGAGGTCGAGCACCGGTCGGTGGCCTTCGACCTGTTCATGCACCTGGACGGCAACTACCGCCGCCGGGCGCGCACCTGGGCCACCGCCTTCACGGCGCTGGTCTTCCTGTGGCAGCGCGGATCGCGCTACTTCATGGAACACGATCCCGGACTCCCGCCCGGGTCCAAGGCATCGGTGCGCCAGTTCTACCGCTCGGGCCGCAAGGGGACCCTGCCGTCCACGGGCGCGATGCTGAAGTCGATCCCGACGTACCTCTCGCGCACCTACCACCCCTCGCAGGAGGGCTCCACGGCGCAGGCCGTCGCCTACCTGGCCTCCTCCCCCGGCGCGAACGGCGGTGGCCACCGATGAGGCGCGCCCTCACGGTGACCGCGCTCGCGGGCGCCGCATGGCTGGCGAAGCGGGCGATCGGCCGGCGCATCGACTCCGGATCGCCGCTGTGGCCGCTGCCCGCGCTGGAGACCCCGGTCTCGGGGTACTCGCCGCGCCGGTGGATCCCGGCGCTGATCGTCTCCCGTACCGAGCCGGCGGACGGGGTGCTGTCCCTGACGCTGGAATCGGCGGAACTCCCGGAGTGGGCCCCGGGCGCGCACCTGGACGTGCAGCTCCCCTCGGGGCTGGTCCGCCAGTACTCCCTGTGCGGCGACCCCTCCGACCGGGGCCGCTACACGATCGCGGTCCGGCTCGTGGAGGACGGCCGCGGCGGCTCGCGCGAGGTGCACGCCCAGCTGGTGGAGGGCGCGGAGCTCCCGGTCCGCCCGCCCCGCAACCGCTTCCCCCTCGTCCCGGCCCCGTCCTACGCGTTCGTCGCGGGCGGGATCGGCATCACCCCGGTCCTCCCGATGCTCCGGGCGGCGACGGCGGCCGGCGCGGACTGGACCCTGCTCTACGGGGGCCGCTCGCGGGCCTCGATGCCCTTCCTGGCCGAACTCGCGCGGTACGGGGACCGGGTCACGGTCGTCCCCGAGGACGAGGCGGGCCTCCCCGACCTGAGCGTGCTCGGCGCGCTCGGCCCGCAGACCCCGGTCTACTGCTGCGGCCCGGCCCCCCTGATGGCGGCGGTCGAAGCGGCCGCGCCGTCGGGCACCCCGGTCCACTTGGAGCGGTTCGCCCCGGCGGCCGCGGGCGGGGACGCGAAGCCCTTCACGGTGGAACTCCGCCGATCGGGCCGGGTCGTGGAGGTGGCGGCGACGGAATCCGCGCTGACCGCCGTGCGGCGGGAGCTCCCCAACACCCCGTACTCCTGCGAGCAGGGCTTCTGCGGCACGTGCCAACACCGGGTCCTGGCGGGGGACGTCGACCACCGCGACACCCTCCTCACGGATGGCGAACGCGAGGACTCCATGCTCCTGTGCGTCTCCCGCGCGGCCTCGGACCGCCTCGTCCTGGACCTGTAGGGGGCCCCTGCGGGGGTGCGCAGTAGGGTGTCCGCATGACAACCGGGGTGCGGCGCAGGATGGGTGTCGAGGAGCGGCGGCAGCAGCTGATCGGGGTGGCGCTGGAGCTGTTCAGCCACCGGTCGCCCGACGATGTGTCCATCGACGAGATCGCGGCGGCCGCGGGGATATCGCGGCCGCTCGTCTACCACTACTTTCCCGGCAAGCTGAGCCTCTACGAGGCTGCGCTGCGGCGGGCGGCCGACGAGCTCGCGCTGCGGTTCGTGGAGCCCCGGGAGGGGCCGCTCGGGGCGCGGTTGCTCCGGGTCATGGGGCGGTTCTTCGCCTTCGTCGACGAGCACGGGCCCGGTTTCTCGGCGCTGATGCGGGGCGGTCCTGCGGTCGGCAGCAGCCGGGCCAACGCGATGATCGACGAGGTGCGCCAGGCGGCGTACGAGCAGATCCTCACGCACCTGGGCGTCGGCCTGAAGGCTCCGCCCGCCCGGCTGGAGCTCGTGGTGCGCTCGTGGGTGTCGCTGGCCGAGTCGACGGCGCTGATCTGGCTGGACGGCCGGCGGATCCCGCGCGCCGAGCTGGAGTTGCAGCTGGTGCACGATTTCGCGGCGCTGGCCGCGGTGAGCGCCGCCTACGACGCGGAGATGGCGGGGATCCTCGTACGGATCCTCGTGGACGAGCCGGCCGACGGGCCGTTCGGGGAACTGGTGGGGCGGCTGGTGGCCCTCGTCCCCCAAGGACCCGGCCCCACGGGATCCGGCCACACGGGATCCGGCCCCTCGGTGCCCGGTCCGCGGTGACGGACCGTCCTTGATCGAATGGTGCGCAATAATGCCCGCGTGATCATTGACGACGGGATCGTGTTCCGGCAGGCCGAGGAGAAGGACGCCGGCACGCTGGTGGCGCTTTACGACCAGGCCGCCCGCTGGATGGCCGCGCACGGGATCGAGCAGTGGAAGCCCGGCGAGAAGGACCCCGCGCACTTCCGGGCGGTCATGCGCGGGGGCGAGGTGTGGATCGCCTCGGACGGCAACGGGCACGCCGTCGGGGCGTACGAGCTGTGGTGGTCCGACGAGGACGCCTGGGGCGTCCAGCCGCCCGTGGCCGGCTACGTGCACCGGCTCATGGTCGAACGCGAGGCCGCGCCCGCCGGGGCCGGCCGGCGGCTGCTCGAACACTTCGAGCGGCGCATCGCCAAGGCCGGCCGCGAACGGGCGCGGCTGGACTGCGTCTCCACGAACCCCCGGCTGGTCGCGTACTACCAGTCCGCGGGCTACCGGGTGGTCGGGGAGTTCCCCCACAAGGAGGGCAAGGACGGGCGGGTGTACGGGGTGATCCTGCTGGAGAAGCGGCTGGACCAGCTCACTCTGGTCAACTCGGCCTGACCCGCACCCCGCCCTGACGGGTCACCCCCGCTTGAAGACCGCCGCCGTGCGGGCCGGGACGGCGAACTCCCCCTTCGCCGGGTCGTAGGCCGCCTGCCGGACCACCGGGTCCGCGCCCGAGGCCTGGACCGGGTGCAGGGCGTAGGCCGTGCCCGCGAGGGCCGGGACCCGCTGGGTCAGGGCGGTGGGAGCGGCGTTGAAGACCACCACCAGGTCGCCCAGGGTCATCGTGATCACGCCCGGGGTCTCCTCGGATCCCGAGAGGGGGAAGGCCAGCTTCGCCTGGACCGCCTCGGTGGTGGTGAGGGCGAAGGCCGGTTCCGTCGTACGGATCTTCAGCAGGTCCCGGTACGCGGCCGAGGCGCCGCCGATCTCGGCGCAGCCGGGTGCGGGCGCGGCCAGCAGGGGCTTCGCGTAAAGCCACTTCGAGCGGTTGTCGGCCGCCGGGGGCAGGCCGCGGCCGAAGCCGTTGCCGTCCTTGCAGTCCCAGTGGATGGCGTTGAACCAGTCCCCGCTGTCGTAGGAGTTGCGGTCCAGGGACTTGGAGCGGAGCAGGTCCGTGCCCGCCTGGGAGAGGGCCGGGCCCTGGGAGAGGGCGGCCACGGACATGGCCAGGACCTGCGTGCGGGACCGGTCGGCCGCCGGGGTGCCCTCCGGGAGCTTGAACGCCAGGGCGTCGAAGAGCGTCTCGTTGTCGTGGGCGTCGACGTACGCGAGCGCGTCGCCGGGGGCCGCCGCGTACCCGGCCGGGGCCCCGTTGTAGTCCACCTCGGCGCCCTTGACCTTGCGGCCGGTGGAGTCCGTGAAGGCGTACGCGGCGAGGTTGCCGGTCAGCCCGACCTTGATCAGGTCCTGGTCGTGGAGGAGCCGGACGCGCTGCTGCTCCGGGGTGCCGTTCGCCGGGGAGGCGTTGGGGGCGGTGAACAAGCCGGAGGCGAAGCCCTGGACGCGCGGGTCCTCGTCGAAGGGGCCGCCGCCGCGGACCGCATCGCGGGCGCGGTCGGAGAAGGTGGCGATCCCGGTGCCGGCCATGTTCTGCTGCGAGGCCTGCACGAAGCGGGCGTCGTTCGCGACCTCGCCGAAGTTCCAGCCCTCCCCGTAGAGGACGATGTTCTTCCCGTCGACCCCGTCCTTCTGCGGCGTCAGCGCGTCGAGGGCGGCGCGCACGGCCAGGATGTTGGCCTTCGGGTGGTGGCCCATGAGGTCGAAGCGGAAGCCGTCGACCTTGTACTGCTTGGCCCAGGTGACCACCGAGTCGACGACGAGGCGGCCCATCATGGCGTTCTCGGGGGCGGTGTTGGCGCAGCAGGTGGAGGTGGCGACGGAGCCGTCGGCCAGCAGCCGCTGGTAGTAGCCGGGGACGATGCGGTCGAGCACCGACTTGTCGGACTGGCCGGCGGCCACGGTGTGGTTGTAGACCACGTCCATGACCGTGCGCAGGCCCGCGCCGTTCAGGGACTGCACCATGCGGCGGAACTCCACCGTGCGGGCCGTGCCGTTCGGGTCGCTCGCGTACGAGCCCTCGGGGACCGTGTAGTGCAGCGGGTCGTAGCCCCAGTTGTACGCGTCCTTCGCGGCCGCGGCGGCCACGCAGGCCTGCTGCTCCTCGGAGTCGGGGGCGTAGACCAACAGGTCGCAGGCGGGTTCGGTGCGGTCCCCGGGCTTCTCGGGGATCGTGCCGATGTCGAAGGCGGGCAGCAGGTGGACGTACGAGGTGCCGGCGGCGGCCAGGTCGCGCAGGTGGCGCATGCCCGCCGAGCCGGTGTCCGAGAAGGCCAGGTACTGGCCGGGGTGGGTGGTGGTGCGGTCGGCGACCGAGAAGTCGCGGATGTGCAGCTCTTGGATCTGCGCGGAGGTGAAGGGGACGGGCGCGGGCTTCTTCAGCTCGCGCCAGCCGGGCGGGGCGAGCTTCGGATCGGCGAGGTCCACGGCCAGGCTGTACGCGGAGTCCGTGGTCAGGGCGGTGGAGTACGGGTCGGTGACCAGGTTGCGGACCACCTGGCCGGTGCTGGGGGCCCAGACGGTGACGGCGTAGCGGTAGCGCTTGCCGGTCCAGTCGCGGTCGCCGCGCACCGACCAGACGCCGGTGGCGTCGTCGCGGCGCATCGGGACGGTGCGGCCGTCGAGTTCGAGGGCGACCTGCTGGGCGGTCGGGGCCCATACGGACAGGGTGGGGCGGCCGTCCTTGAAGACGGGGCCGAGCGCGGAGCCGGTCGTGTACAGGTCGTCGAGGACCCCGGCGAGCTGCACCCCGGTGGCGGCGAGGACGGCGCCGTTGGCGGCGCGGGCACTGGCCACGAGCTGGCCGCGCAGGGCGTCGCGGACGCGGTCCCGGTCGCGCGGGTCGACCGTGTAGGCGGCGTACGCGGCCAGGTGCGGGTACTTCTGCTTCTGGGCGGCGCTCAGCTCGGTCTTCGCCAGCCGGAGCCACTGGGCCCGGCCGGTCAGGGTGCCGTTCTCCGCCTTGACGGCGCCTTCGCGGGAGGCGAGGAGCTGGAGGGAGGCAGCGGCGGGCGGGGCGTTCCAGGCGACGGTGTCGCGGTCGATCCACACGGCCTGGGCCTTGGTGAGGTCCAGGGCGGCGGCGCTGCCGGCGGGCTGCGGAAGGAGGTACTTCTCCTTGCCGCCCAGCATCCACACCTCGTGCCCGTTGCTCTTCAGGTCGAGGGACTGGTCGGAGGGGAGGTCCTTCTCGTCGCCCTTGTGGAGGATGTAGCTGAGGCTGGTGGCTCCGGCGGCGAGGGGGACCTCGTAGACGGCGCCGTAGGAATCGGTGCGGGTGGGGAGCACCGGCTTGGACCAGTCGGTGGGCGTGGCCGCTCCGGTCCAGACGTGCAGGCCCCAGCCCTCGTAGGCGCCGTCGGGGCGCTGGTAGTGCAGGACGGCCTTCGACTGGTCCTGCGGCGGGTAGGCGGGGCGCTCGGTGCGGGCGGGCTCCTTGCCCTGTTCCAGCCAGATCTCGCCGGTCTTCGTCACGTCGATGGTGCGGTCGGCGGCGACGTCCTTGGTGCCGTCCTTGTCGATGACGAGGTAACCGACGCTGCTCGCCCCGGGCTTCAGCTTGACGTGGGCGAAGGCGCCGTAGGCGTCGCGGCCGGTGAAGTCGTGGCCGGCGGGCCAGGGGGTGGCTTCGCCCTCGGCGAGGTCGCCCCAGGCGTAGAGGCGCCAGTTCGTGTAGTCGCCGTCGGGGCGGTTGTAGTGGACGATCGCGTAGTCGCGCTGGGTGGCGGTGGGGACCTCGGCGGGCGGGGTCTGGCCGGTGGCCGATGCGGCGAGGGCGCTCGCGGTGCGGCCGGCGGAGTCGACGACCACGGCCTTGTAGCGCAGCGGGGTGCCGGCGGCCACGTCGGCGCCGATGAACTGGGTGACCTTGTACGGGGCGTGGTCGGCGGAGCCGAGGACCTGCCACGTGCCGGTGCCGGTCTGGGCGGCGAAGACGACCCGGCTCAGGGGGTCGCCGGTGACCTCGGCCGAGAGCTCGACGGTGCCGGTGGCGCCGGGGGCCGGGGCCTTGAGGGTGAGGGCGGGCTTGGTGGTGGGCTTGGCGGTAGGGGTGGTGGCCTGGAGGACCACGGAGCCGAGGGCCGGGAGGGTGACGGTGAGCTTGCCGGCTGCGGAGGAGCGGATCAGCGTGGCCGTGCCGCCGTAGAGGGCGGCGTACTGGACGCCGGCCGGGGCGTCGAGGTCGATGGTGCGGGGCTCGGTGGCGTTGTTGGCCGCGACCAGGTATTCGGTGCGCGTGCGGGTGTCGGTGCGGGCGAAGGCGTAGGCCGAACCGTCGGAGAAACGTTCACTCTGGACGCCGTCCCGGAGGGCCGGGTGGTCCTTGGTCAGCTTCGCGAGAGCACTGATCTGCTCGTAGAGCGGGTGCTCCGGATCGTAAGCATCGCTCGCATGTGTGCGCACTGTTCCGAGCTGGTCGTCGTCCAGGTAGTCGGCCGCCCGGGAGGCGAAGAGGGGCTGGCGGGCGTCCTTGTCCCCGCCCGCGCCGGTGAAGCCCTGCTCGTCTCCGGAGTAGATCACCGGATTGCCCCGGGAGAGGAACATCAGCTCGTTGGCCAGCCGGTACCGGTCCAGCAGCTCCTGTTCCCCCGCCCCCGGCCGGTCCTGCTTCAGGAAGTGAGCGAATCGGCCCATGTCGTGGTTGCCGAGGAAGGTGACCTGTTCGTAGGCGTTTGCCTTGTCGGTGGTGTAGCGGTAGTCGTCGCCGAAGACGGAGGCCAGCCGCCCGGCCTCCGCGCCCTGGGCGGCGTACGAGCGGATCGCCTCCTGGAGCGGGAAGTCGAGGGTGGCGTCCAGTCGGCCCCGCGTCACGTACGGGGAGGTGATCGCGGTGTCGGCGGAGTAGACCTCGCCGAACATGAAGAAGTCCTTGCGGCCCTGCCGGGCGGCGTACGCGTCGAGGGCGGTGGCCCACTGGGTCCAGAAGCCGGTGTCGACGTGCTTCACGGTGTCGATCCGGAAGCCGTCGACGTCGAACTCCTCGACCCACTTCTCGTAGATCTTCTCCATCCCCTCCACCACCTCGGGACGCTCGGTCCACAGGTCGTCGAGGCCGAAGAAGTCGCCCTGGTCGGAGGATTCCCCGGCGAAGGTGGAGTCGCCCCGGTTGTGGTACATCGTCGGGTCGTTGAGCCAGGCGGGGACCTTCAGGTTCTTCTTCGCCGCCGGGACGAAGGGGGTGCGGGGGAAGGAGTCGCCGTCGGTCTTCGGGAACTTCCCCTTTCCGTCGCTGTAGTCCGAGTCGTCGAACGGCTCTGCGCCCTTGGTCAGGTAGGGGAAGGCGCCCTTCGACAGGTACCCGTAGGACGCCTCCCGGTAGTCGACGACGTCGGCGGTGTGGTTGGTGATGACGTCGAAGAAGACCTTCATTCCCTTCCCGTGCGCCTTGTCGATCAGCCGCTCCAGATCGGCGTTGGTCCCGAAGTGCGGGTCGACCTGGGTGAAGTCGGTGATCCAGTAGCCGTGGTAGCCGGCCGAGACGTCCTTGCCCGTCCCCTGCACCGGCTGGTTCTTGAAGATCGGCGCCATCCAGATGGCGGTGGTGCCGAGCCCCTTGATGTAGTCCAGCCGGTCGGTGATCCCCTTGAGGTCACCGCCCTGGTAGAAGCCCTTGTCCGTCGGGTCCAGGCCGGTCTCCAGCCGGGAGCCGGTCAGCCCGCCCCGGTCGTTGCGCGGGTCGCCGTTCGCGAACCGGTCCGGGAGCACGAAGTAGAACTGCTCCCGGGTCAGGTCGTGCCGCGCGGACTCGGCGGCCAGCTTGGCGTCGGACGGCGGGGCCGGTGGCGCCTTGGCGGCGGCCGCCGCGGCGGCTGGCAGGGCGGGCAGGAGCGTCACGGCCAGGGTGGCGGCGAGCACTCCCGCGGCGCCGGCGAGGGCGGGGCGTATCAAGGCGGATCTCCTCGGGTGCGGGACGGGGTGGGGCGGGCGGGTCAGTTGCGCCAGGTGTCGGTCAGCGTGACCTTGCCGTTGGCGGGGACCGTGGCGGAGCGGTTGGCTCCGCTCTCCCAGGTGACGTTCCCGGCGGCGTCCTTGCGGACGTACTTGTACGCGAAGACCGTGCCGGGCGGGAGCGTGACGTCGAGCTTCCAGACGGGATAGGCGGCCGGGTCGAGCTTGAGCGCGGCGGCGGTGTTCCAACTGCCGAGCTCGGCGCGGTCGCCGGTGACGTAGATGTTCTGGCCGACGACGGTGGTGGCGCTGACGGCGAAGGAAGCACCGGCGGTGGCGGTGGGAGTCGGGGTGGGCGTCGAGGTCGGAGTCGGGCTCGGGGTGGAGGTGGCGCCGCACCCGCGGGCGCCGACGTGCAGGGCGACGGCCGTCCCGGCCCCGAGGGTGGCGGTGAACCGCCCGGCGGAGTCCACGCTCACCGTGCGGCCGCTCTGCACGTCGCAGTAGTCGCCGCCCGCGAGGGAGGTCTGGAACGTCCGGGTCAGCGCCGAACCCTCGTGGTTGATCGCCACGTACGCCTTGGCCCCGCGACCGAAGGCGATCTGGTCTCCCCCGTTGTCCCACCAGTCGGTGACGGCCTGGCCGCGCGCGGAGTTGTGGAAGCCGACCATGGAGGAGATCTCCCGCCAGGCGTGCTGGCACTTCCACCCGTCGGCGTAACAGGCGCTCACGGCGCCGCCGTTGGGCGGTCCGGCATCCCGGTCGGTCCACTCGTAGCCGGAGTGCACGTCGGGCGAACCGTAGGGCCACGCGAGCATGAAGACACTGGCGAGCGTGTAGGAGGACCCGTCCTTGTAGCTGAGGGTGTCGCCGCCGCGCTCGGTGTCGTGGTTGTCGACGAAGACGGCGGACTGCCCGGAGGGCATGTGCCCCCACGCCTCCCCGAAGTTCTTCAGGTAGGCGAGGTTCTCGCTCTGGAAGACCCGCTTCAGGTCCCGCGCGTACCGGAACTCCTGCACGTCGCCGTTGCCGAGGTACTCGCTCGGCGAGACCGCCTCCCCCGCGCCGTGGATCGCCTCCTGCTTCCAGTAGGCATTCGGGTTCGACATCCGCGACTTGATGTTGGCGAGGTCGGCGGCCGGCATGTGCTTGGCGGCATCGATCCGGAAGCCGTCGACACCGAGGGAGAGCAGGTCGTTGAGGTAACCGGCGATGCGGCCACGCACGTAGTCCTCACTCGTATCCAGGTCGGCGAGCTGTACGAGCTCGCAGTTCTGGACGTTCCCGCGATCGCCGTAGTTCGATATCGAGGACCGGCAGTCGTCCATGTCGCCGCCGGAGTAGACGCCCGGGTAGTTGTACTTCGTGTACGAACTACCCCCCGTCCCCACCCCATCCCCCGCCGCCATGTGGTTGACGACGGAGTCGGCGACGACCTTCACGCCGGCGGCGTGACAGGCGTCGACCATGGCCTTGAAGGCGGTACGGTCACCCAGCCGCCCGGCGATCTTGTAGCTGACGGGCTGGTACGAGGTCCACCACTGGGCCCCCTGGACGTGCTCCTGCGGGGGCGACACCTGGACGTAGCCGTACCCGGCGGGCCCGAGGCTCTCCCCGCAGGCCTTGCCCACGGCATCGAACCGCCACTCGAACATGACGGCGGTGACGTCCTTCTCACCTGGGGCGGCGGCACGCGCCTCGGGGGCGGGCCCGCCGACGACGGCGAAGGCGGCCACGGCGGTGACGGCGGATACGGAAAGCAGCGCGGCGGCGGCTCTGGCGGCGCGGGCACGGGTGGGCATGCGGTGTTCCTCCTGGCGGAGAGGCACAGGACCGGGTGGGGCCGGTCACGGCCGAGTTGGGGATTGCAGCGACCGTAGGTCCCCGGCGGGACCACTGCAAGACCTTGCGCAAGAGATTGCAGAATCGTTTCCGTCAGGTGTCTTGCCGAACCCCTCGCCGGACCGGCGCCCAGATCTTCGCGGGCGACGACCCACAGCCCGCGTTGGTGCTCGTCACATGCGTGTGGGCTCCCACGCCGTGGGAGCCCACACAACGCCGGAAGCCCTACGCGATCGGGCTACCCAGGCTGACCAAGTCCGCCAGGACCTCAGCGGCGGCTCGCTCCCCCGTTTCGACGGCCCCGTTCAGGTAGCCCTGAAAATCGACCGAGGTGTGCTCGCCGGCGAAGTGACAGTTCCCCTCCCGCTCGCGCTCGACCCCCGCGAACTTCGTGTACTGACCCACCTGCCAGTACGAGTACGACCCCTTCGTCCACGGGTGGCCGAGCCAGAAGTCGATCGTCGCGAGACCGTTCCACTGCGCGCCGATCCCTGGCAGGACGGGTTCGATCTGGCGCAGGAACCGACGCGCCCGGTTCTGGGGCGTGCCGGCGCCGAAGCTCGCCCCGATCATGCCGCCTGTGTAGTCGACCAGGATGCCGGAGGCCCCCGTCTGGCCGCGGCTCACGTCCCAGCTGCTCTGGTAGCCGGTGTCGGCGAACGTCTCGCCGTTGGAACCGAGACCTTCCCAGTGCCTCGTCCTGAACTGGAGGTGGAGCTTCGAGTTCGTGCCCATGCCCAGCTCCGCGATCGCCGTCTGCTTGAGGGCCTTGAACCCGGCCTGCGTCACGTCGACCGAGGAGCGGAGGATCGAGAACGGCAGCGTGAGTACGACCTTGTCGGCCGTGACGTCCTGGACGCCGATCCCCTGCTGGAAGGAGAGCGTGTAGGTGCCATCCGTGTTCAGCTTGATGGCGATGAGCTCGGAGCCGAGCGTGATCTGCCCCGGCAAGGCCTGCGCGAGGCGGTCCGGGATCTGATCATTGCCCCCTGACACGTGGTACTTCTCGTTCGAGGCGCCGAAGATGTGCAGCTGCCCCTGCCCGTGATAGCCGAGCAGATAGAGCAGGTTGAGCGCGCTCTGCTGGGTCGAATCGCCCCCGTACTCGATGGTGTAGGCGACGTCCAGCAGTTGCCCGAGCTTCGAACCGACTCCACCGGGCACGCTTTCGTTGATCCAGTCGACGACCGACATCTGGTCCAGCTGGCGCCCGCGCGGGGTACTGCTCGTGTAGAGCGTCGGATAGCCGGCCGCCACGACGTCCGAGTGCAGCTTCCTCCAGACCCGCCGCAGGTCGGCGGCCGCCTGCGCGAAGGTGTAGGGGGCGCCGTCGAAGAAGCCGAGCGACTCGGTGCCGTTCTGCTCCGCAGCCAGGAGATTGTCCAGCCTGAGGCCGAGTTCCTGCGCGAGGTGGCGGATCGCGGTATGCCCCTGATCGATGAGCTCGCCGCCGTGCTCGGCCAGCTGTCCGTCCGCGAACGCCCCGCGCAGGGTCCAGCAGCGACCGCCCACCCGGTCCGAGGCCTCGTACACCTGCGCGGTGTGGCCGGCTTGCTTCAGCCGGTAGGCCGCGGTCAGACCGGCGAGCCCCGCGCCGACCACCACGATCCGCGGGGCGGTCGCCGCATTCGCCGTCGGAGCCAGCCACCCCAGAGAACTCGCGCCCGCGGCGCCGAGTGCGAGTATCCCCGCGTCTCGAAGCAGCCCCCGCCGCGTCAGCCCGCGCGGAACGCTCAGCGTGGCGGCCAGATCCTGGAGTGACTGGGCAAGCGGCGTGCGGGCCATGGCTCTTCCTTCTAGGCGGTGGTGGCACAGAAAGAGAATGATGAATTCGGCAAGAACCGAAATATTTCTGCGCAATTCTGCCTATTTGGCGCCCGAGAGCCGTACGCGACACCACACGCGGAGCAACTTCTCGCCGAAATGGTCACGACGTGAAGAGCCTGGAGGCAGGTCCGGCGAGGGAGGCAAAAGATGTTGATATGACCCTTCCATCCGGCCTCTGGAGCGCTATCCTGGAGAACAGGCCTGCGGGATGAGCGAGGGAGTTCAACCGGCGTAGCCGACTTTGGCGGAGAGCTTGAGGCCGCCGGGGCCGACGTCGACGGTCGGGCTGAGAGGCCGGAAGGTCGGAAGACCGGAAGGCGACCCCCAGTACCTGATCCGGGTAATGCCGGCGCAGGGAGCCCGTCTCGTAGGTCGTTCGTGTGCGCTGGATCAGATTCGGACTGCGCCGAAGATACTGCGGCGAGAAGGCGGCCCATTCCTTCAGCGGAGGAACAGGGATGAGGTACCGAGACGCCGAAACGACCCTCTCAGCCCGCACTCTGTGTGCGGGCTGAGAGGGTCTGTTTTTCGTTGCGGCAGTGCCGTTGCGCCACCGCTTGCCAGTAGCCGGTTGATGCCGACGATCCGGCACGCCTCCCGGCTGCTCACACCTTGATCCATGCGCCGGAAGTGTTCCTCCCGCTCACGGGTCAGCTTCCCGGCTACCGACCGTCTCTGGCTGGACATAGGCCGGACACGACCAGTTCCCATCCCACTCGGCTCAGCGACTGCGGCAAGTGGGCGGAGGAGCAAATGGGATTCGTGAGGTGATCGAGCGGACGGGAGGATGGGGCCATGCCAAGTGAGTCGGACGAGATCGAGCTGAGCGAAGACGAACTGCGTGAGATCACGGGCTACGCGGCTGATTGCGCGCGTAGGGTCCTGTCGATCTTCGAGCAGGACCACCCGGGCGATGCCCGCCCTCGTGAGGCCATCGAGGCCGCAGAGGTATTTGCCGGGGGTGGGCGGCGGACAGCCGCTTTGCGGCAGTGCGGGTGGGCGGCCTACAAGGCGGCGCAGGAAGCCGATTCGCCTGCGGCGATCGACGCGGCACGAGCGGCGAGCCATGCGGCCAGTGCCGCGTACCTTCATCCGAAGGCAAGTGCCCATCAGATCAAGCACATTCTCGGTGCCGCAGCGCACACAGCGCGGGCAGAAGAATTGGCATCCGGATCGAACGAGCAGATCGCTGCCCAGACCCTTGAATGGGCGCGCCATCACGCACCCCCGGCGGTCTCCCACGTACTCGGCCGCATGCCCGCCCCACCCGCCGGAGGCGGCCGCGTAGGAGAGTTCATCCGCGAGCTCGACACCGCCCTGCGACCCACTGCCCAGACCGATCCCTGAGGCCGTCGGAGGACCACGGCCGCTCAGACCGATCCTTGAGGTCGCCGAAAGACGACCATCTCGTCCTCAGGATCCGAGAAGTGATCGTTTATCGCTTTCGCTTCCGGTCCCGCTCGCCCCCTCACTCGCCCCTGCCGGGGCCGTGTCCAGATGACCATCGACCGGAGGGGGCTGCGCATCTCAGAGCAGGCCGCTGGACCGGCCCGCAGCACAAGCCCCCCCCCCCCCCCCCCCCCCCCCCCCCCCCCCGACCCGCCCGACAGCGGTCCGCGCCCGCCCCTACGCCCCCGGCCCCTGCCCAGTAGACCCCCGCACGACCAACTCCGGCTGGAAGACGTACTCCGTGCGCTGGACCGGGGTGCCGGCGACCGCCTCGAGGAGGGCGCCGACCGCTGCCGTGGCCATGGCGCGGACCGGCTGGCGGACCGTCGTCAGCGGGGGGTCCGTGAAGGCGATCAGCGGGGAGTCGTCGAAGCCGACCACCGAGATGTCCTCCGGGACGCGCAGGCCCCGCTCGCGGGCGGCCCGTATGACGCCGAGCGCCATCGGGTCGCTGCCGCAGACGATGCCCGTGCAGCCCCGGTCCAGGAGGGCTCCGCCCGCCGCGTGGCCGCCCTCCACCGTGAACAGGGTGCGCTGGATGAGCCCGTCGGCCGCCGCCTTCGGGAGGGCGGCGACGAAGCCGGCCTCCTTGCGCGCCGACGGGACGTAGCGCGTCGGGCCGATGGCCAGGCCGATCCTGCGGTGGCCCAGGTCCTCCAGGTGGCGGACCGCCATCTCCGCCGCCGCGCGGTCGTCCGGGGAGATGAAGGGGGCCTGGACCTGCTCGTTGAAGCCGTTGATCAGCACGAACGGGACGCCCCGGGCCGCGAGCCGCTGGTAGCGCGAAGGATCCGCCGAGGAGTCCGCGTGCAGCCCCGACAGGAACACGATGCCGGTGACCCCGCGCTCCTCCAGCTGCTCCACCAGCTCGTCCTCGGTGGCCCCGCCCGGGGTCTGCGTGCACAGCACCGGGGTGTAGCCGTGGCCCGCGAGGGTCTGCTCGATGACCTGGGCGAACGCCGGGAAGATGGGGTTGGTGAGCTCCGGGGTCAGCAGGCCCACCAGGCCGTTGCTGCGCCGGCGCAGCCGGACCGGGCGTTCGTAGCCCAGCAGGTCCATGGCGGCCAGCACCTTGTGCCGGGTGCCGGACGCCACGCCCGCCTTGCCGTTGAGCACGCGGCTGACGGTCGCCTCGCTGACCGCGGCCTGCGCGGCGATGTCCGTCAGCCGCAGGGGGGTGGTCACCCCCGCCACCACACCGCCGTGTCGGCCGGCAGCTCCGACGGGTCGGGCAGGGGCCCGCTCGCCAGCAGTACGGTGCCCGGCGCGGGCATCCGTACCGGCTCCGCCGTGGTGTTGACCGTGCAGGTGAAGTCGCCCCGGCGGAAGGCCAGGACGCCCGCCGGGGCCTCCAGCCACTCCACCGCGTCGCCCGCGCCCAGCTCCGGGTGCGAGCGGCGCAGGCGCAGCGCCGCGCGGTAGAGCTCCAGGGTGGAGGCCGGGTCGCCGGTCTGCGCGGCCACGCTCAGGCCCGCCCAGTCGGCCGGCTGCGGCAGCCAGCTGCCGCCGTCGCCGAAGCCGTACGGGGCTTCGGTGCCCGACCACGGGATCGGTACGCGGCAGCCGTCGCGCAGCCCGTCCTGCCCGGCGCCGCGGGCGAAGGCCGGGTCCTGGCGGACGGCGTCCGGGAGGTCGACGACCTCCGGGAGGCCGAGCTCCTCGCCCTGGTAGACGTACGCCGACCCCGGAAGCGCCAGCATCAGCAGCGCGGCGGCCCGCGCCCTCGCCAGACCCTCCACCCCTCCCCCGTACCTCGTCACATGACGGACCACGTCGTGGTTCGACAGCACCCACGTCGTCGGCGCGCCCACCGGGCGCATCGCGTCCAGGGACTCGTCGATGGTGGCGCGCAGTGCCTGCGCGTCCCATCCGGTGTTCAGGTAGTGGAAGTTGAAGGCCTGGTGCAGTTCGTCGGGCCGCAGGTACATGGCCGTCCGGTCGGCGCTCGGCGTCCAGGCTTCGGCGACGCCGATCCGGTCGCCGGCGTACTCGTCCAGCACCTTCCGCCAGGAGCGGTAGATCTCGTGGACGCCGTCCTGGTCGAAGAAGGGGAGCACCTGGTTGCCGAGCAGCTTGAGCTGTTCGCCGCGGCCGAGGTCGGGCAGGCCGGGGGCCTTGACCAGGCCGTGGGCCACGTCGATGCGGAAGCCGTCGGCGCCGAGGTCGAGCCAGAAGCGCAGGATCGAGCGGAACTCGTCCTGCACGGCCGGGTGTTCCCAGTTGAAGTCGGGCTGCTCGGGTGCGAAGAGGTGCAGGTACCACTCCCCGTCGGCGACCCGGGTCCAGGCGGGTCCGCCGAAGATGGACTCCCAGTCGTTCGGGGGCTCCGCCCCGTCCGCGCCCCGCCCCGCGCGGAAGTGGAACCGTTCGCGCAGCGGCGTACCCGGCCCTTCGCGCAGTGCCTGCTTGAACCATTCGTGCTGGTCGGAGCAGTGGTTGGGAACCAGGTCCACGATGATCCGCAGGCCCAGCTCATGTGCTTCGCGGATCACGGCGTCGGCGTCGTGGAGGCTGCCGAACATCGGGTCGATGGCCCGGTAGTCGGCGACGTCGTAGCCCGCGTCGGCCTGCGGGGAGGCGTAGAAGGGGCTGAGCCACACGGCGTCGACGCCGAGTTCCTTGAGGTAGGGCAGTCGGCTGCGGATGCCTTCGAGGTCCCCCATGCCGTCTCCGTTGGAGTCGGCGAAGCTGCGCGGATAGACCTGGTAGATCACCGCTTCTCTCCACCAGCCGGGCTGGGTGCCGGTGGAGGTGGGGAGGCCGTCCAGGGAGGGTTCGGCGGCGAGGTGCTGGGTCATGTCGTCCTTGAATGGGTCGGGCCGGGGGTGAGAGGGGGCAGGCACCGGGTGGTCGGCCCGTGCGCGCGCGGGCGGGTCAGCCCTTGGTCGCGCCTGCCGTCATCCCGGCGACGAGGTGACGCTGGGCGAAGAGGAAGAAGAAGGCCGCGGGGATCGCGATGAGGATCGAAGCGGCGCTCATCGCACCCCAGTTGGAGGTGTACTGGGTGACGAAGGTCTGCAGGCCGCCGGCCAGCGTGAGGTGCTCGTCGCCGACCATGAAGGCGGAGGCGTACGCGACCTCGCCCCAGGCGGTGATGAAGGCGTAGAAGCCGGTGACGGCGAGGCCGGGCTTGGCGAGCGGCAGGATGAGGCGCCAGAAGGTGCCGAAGGGGTTGAGCCCGTCGACGCGGCCGGATTCGTCGATCTCGACCGGGATGGTGTCGAAGAAGCCCTTCATCATCCAGGCGCAGAACGGCACGGCGATGGTGAGGTACGTGATCACCAGGCCGAGCGGCTGGTTCAGCAGCCCCAGGTCTCCCATGAGGTTGTAGAGCGGGACGATGAGGATGGCCATCGGGAACATCTGCGTGATGAGCAGGGTCCACATCAGCGGCTTCATTCCGGGGAACTTGAAGCGGCTGACGGCGTATCCGGTGGTGGCGGCGATGAACACCCCGAGGACGGTGGTGATGCCGGCGACCAGGACGGAGTTGCCGAACCAGGTCAGGAAGGAGGTCGACTCCAGCAGGTAGCTGTAGTTGTCGAGGGTCGGTTCCTTGACGAAGTCCGTGGAGATCGCGTGCTTCGCGGGCTTCAGGGAGGTCAGCAGGACCCACAGCACCGGGAAGACGGCGATCACGGCGGCGACGGCCAGGGTGGCGTGCAGCCCGGCGGAGGCGAGCGGGGAGCGCGTGCCGCGGGGGCGGACGGAGGCCGCCTTCACGGAGCCCGCCTTGGCTACGGTCTCGGAGTTGGTCGTCACGGTCACCACACCTCTCCCTGCTTGCGCAGCGAGCGCCGGTAGACCAGCGCGAAGATCGTGAGCAGCAGGAGGATCAGTACGCCCCAGGTCGCCGAGACCGCGAAGTCGCGCGGGCTCGTCACGAACGCCTCGCGGAAGGCCTGGGTCACCAGGATCTCGGTGGAGTCGCCCGGGCCTCCCCGGGTGAGCAGGAAGATCACCGGGAACATGTTGAAGGTCCAGATGGTGGAGAGCAGGATCACGGTCATGCTGACCGTGCGCAGTCCCGGCAGGGTGATGTGGCGGAACCGCTGCCAGGGGCTCGCCCCGTCCATCTCGGCCGCCTCGTAGAGCTCGCCGGGGATGGACTGCATGCCGCCGAGCAGGGCGACCATCATGAAGGGGACGCCGAGCCAGACGTTGACGGCGATGACCGCGATCTTGGCCCAGGTCGGGTCGTCGAGCCACGGGACGGCGGAGATGCCGCCGCCTTCGAGGATCTTGTTGAGGATGCCGTTGTCGCGGTTGAAGAGGAACCGCCAGGCGAAGACGGAGACGAATCCGGGGACGGCCCAGGGCAGGATGAGCGCCATCCGGTAGGCGCCGCGTCCCTTGAACTCGCGGTTGAGCACGGTGGCGAGGCCCAGGCCGAGCGCGAAGGTGACCGACACGCAGGCGACGGTCCACAGCACCGTCCACACCAGCCGCTGCAGGAACACCGGGTCGGCGAGGACGTCGGCGTAGTTGTCGAGTCCGACGAACTGGTACGTCGCCTCGATGTGGTTGACACCGATGGTCCGGCTGACGTTGCGCTCGGTGGCGTCGGTCAGCGACAGGTAGACGCCGCGGACGAGCGGCCAGCCGATGATCACGCCGAGCACGAGCACCACGGGGGTGATCATGGCCCAGGCGTACCAGTGGGTGGCCAGGGCCCGCTTCAGCCCGGGGCGGTTGCTCCCGCCGGTCCCGCGACCCGTCCTGTTGTCAGTCCTGCGGCTCCGGCCGCGGGCGGCGGGACCGGCGTCAGGACCGGTCTCGCCGCCCGCGGCCTTCGCCACCGACTGGCTGGTGTGAGCAGCCATCTCTTCGTTACTTCCAGCCCTTGAGGATCTTGCGGAATTCGGCGCCGGCCGCCTTGGCCGCGTCCTCCGGGCTCGACGCCCCGGTGATCGCCTTGGTGTATTCGACCTTGAGCGGCTCGAAGAGGGATCCGTTCTCCGGGATCCAGGCGCGCTCGACGGCCTTGTCCACGGCCGGCTTGAAGAAGGTGACCATCTCGTTGGACTTCACGTCGGGCTGCTCGTAGGCGGCGATCCGGGTCGGGAGCAGGCTCAGCTCCTTGGCGGACTGGACCTGCACCTCCTGCGAGGTCATGTAGTCGACGAAGGCGTTCGCCGCGGCGATGTTCTTGGAGCCCGCGTAGACGGCGAGGTCGTGGCCGCCCTGCGGGGCGCCCGCCTTGACGGAGCCGGCCGGGACCGCGGCGATGCCGAGGTTGGCCTTGTCCTTGAACTGGTCGCCCGCGTAGGCGTCGGCCACGGCCCAGGGGCCGTTGATCATCATTGCGGCCTCGCCCGTCTTGAAGGCGGTCTGCATGTTGGTCCAGCCGTCGGTGGCGTTGGTGATCGCCGCACCCGAGGTGACCAGGTCGCGGGCGGCCTTGAAGGCCTTGACGCCCGCCGCGTTGTCGACGGTGACCGTCTTGGTCTTCGCGTCGACGAGGTCGCCGCCCTCTCCGTAGATGAGCGGGAGGAACCAGTAGGAGTCGTCGCCGCGCAGGTAGAGGCCGGCCTTGCCGGTCTTGGCCTTGATGGCGGCGGCGGCGGTCTTCACCTCTTCCAGCGTCTTGGGGGGCTCGACGCCGGCGTCGGCGAGCATCTTCTTGTTGTAGAAGAGGCCCATGGTGTCGATGACCTGCGGGACGCCGTAGGTCTTGCCCTCGTACTTGCCGCTGGCCGCGGCCTGGGGCAGGAACTCGGCCTCGACCTTCTTGGCCGTGTCGGCCGGGACCTCGGCGAGGTAGCCGAGGGAGGCGAAGTCGGCGACCCAGCCCACGTCGGCGCGGATCACGTCGGGGGCCTCGGAGCCGCTGCTGAAGGCGTTCTTGACCTTGTTCTGCGCGTCGCCGTACGGGACGTTGACGTACTTGACGGTCACCTTGGGGTGCTTGGCGGTGAACGCCTCGGCGATCTTCTGGAAGGACGCCTTCTCGGCGTCGTTCGAGGTGTCCCACCACGTGACCGTGCCGGAGAGCTCCCCGTCGGCCTTGGCGCCGCTGTTGCCGCCGTCCTTGGTGTCACCGCCGCAAGCCGTCGCCGCGAGCGCCAGAGCCGCGACCAGCGCGGTGGCCGCTATGCCACGCCGCATATGAACTCCTTCGATGATCCCGGCCGCGCCTCGCGGTCCCGAGTTGCCGAGAACGTAACAAGCCTGAAAGCCGACCGAAAGACCTTGCGGGAACTTTCTGCAAGAAGAGGTGATCGTTACATCCGCGTGTCCGTACGGTTGCCGCAGCTTGCTGTTAGTTCGAACCTTCTTCGAGTGTCCGGGCCCGCAACCAGGGGGTGCGTACACGCGTTGACCCGATATGACCCACGAGTTGACCGCCTCCCGGCTTGCAAGCGCTTCCAGCAACGCCACCGCGAGCGGCGGCTGGTGGCGCGATGCCGTCATCTACCAGGTGTACGTACGCTCCTTCGCGGACAGCGACGGCGACGGGATCGGGGACCTGCGCGGGGTCCGCGAGCACCTGCCCCACCTGGCCCGGCTCGGGGTCGACGCGGTGTGGCTGACCCCCTTCTACCTCTCCCCTCAGGCCGACGGCGGCTACGACGTCGCCGACTACCGGACCGTCGACCCGCTCTTCGGGGACCTCTCCGACGCCGACGACCTCATCCGCGCCGCCCACGCGCTGGGGCTGCGGGTCATCGTGGACGTGGTCCCGAACCACACCTCCGAGCAGCACTCCTGGTTCCGGGCGGCGCTGGCCGGGGAGCCGGGAGCGCGCGAGCGCTACCACTTCCACCCCGGCCGGGGGCCCGCCGGGGAGCTCCCGCCCAACGACTGGGAGTCGGTCTTCGGCGGGCCCGCCTGGAGCCGGACCCCGGACGGCGCCTGGTACCTGCACGTCTTCGCCCCCGAGCAGCCCGACCTGAACTGGGAGAACCCGGAGGTCGCCGAGGAGTTCTCCGCCGTCCTGCGGTTCTGGCTCGACCTCGGCGTCGACGGCTTCCGGGTGGACGTGGCGCACGGCATGGTCAAGGCTCCGGGCATGCCGGACATCGGCCGCGGCGCGCAGGCCACGCTGATCGGCACCGAGCCGCTCCCCTTCTTCGACCAGGACGGCGTCCACGAGATCCACCGCTCCTGGCGGCGGCTCCTCGATTCCTACGAGGTCCCGCGCATCGGGGTCGCCGAGGCCTGGGCGCCCACCTCCGAGCGGCTCGCGCTGTACGTCCGCCCCGACGAACTGCACCAGGCCTTCAACTTCCGCTTCCTGGAATGCCCGTGGGACACCCTCGCGCTGCGCACCGTCATCGACGAGTCCCTCGCCGCCACCGCCTCCGTCGGCGCCCCGACCACCTGGGTGCTGTCCAACCACGACGTCGTGCGCCACCGCACCCGCTACGGCAGCCTGGCCCGGGCGCGGGCGGCCGCGCTGCTGATGCTGGCGCTGCCCGGTTCGGCGTACGTCTACCAGGGCGAGGAGCTCGGGCTCCCCGAGGTGACCGACCTCCCGGACGCCGCCCGCCAGGACCCGGCGTACCGCCGTGGGCGCCGGGAGCCGGACGTGGGGGTCGCAGCCGCCGGGGCCGGGGCCGCGCCCGGCGCCGCCTCCGAGGCAGCCGGGCAGGAGGGGCTGCGCGACGGGTGCCGGGTGCCGATCCCCTGGTCCGGGCAGGAGCCCCCGTACGACTTCGGGCCGGCCGGCAGCTGGCTCCCGCAGCCGGCGGGCTGGGCAGGGCTCAGCGTCGCCGCCCAGACCGGCGACCCGCACTCGACCCTGGAGCTCTACCGCGCCGCGCTGGAACTGCGCCACGCCCTGCCGGGCCTCGGGGCGCCGGAGGCCGGGGCCGACGCCTCCGGCGGAGCCACCGGCATGCAGTGGCTGCCCGCGCCCGAGGGGGTGCTGCTCTTCACCCGGCCCGGGTTCGTCTGCACCCTCAACACCCGGCCCTCCGTGGTCGAACTGCCCGCGCCCGGACGCCCCGTCCTGTCCAGCGCCCCGGTGGAGACGGACGGCCGCACCGTCCGGCTTCCCCCGGATTCGTGCACGTGGTGGTCATTGTGAACGTCCGACCGGTACAGTCCAATCCCGTGACCGCACGGCTAGCCGACATCGCAGCCCAGGCGGGGGTCAGCGAAGCCACAGTCAGCCGCGTGCTCAACGGCAAGCCCGGTGTGGCCGCAGGCACCCGTGAATCCGTGCTGGCCGCCCTCGACGTGCTCGGCTACGAACGCCCCGTACGCCTGCGCCAGCGCAGCGCGGGACTCGTCGGCCTGATAACCCCCGAGCTCGACAACCCCATCTTCCCGGCGCTCGCCCAGGTCATCGGCCAGGCGCTGACCCGGCAGGGATACACCCCGGTGCTGGCCACGCAGACGCCCGGCGGGTCCACCGAGGACGAGCTCGTGGAGATGCTCGTCGAACGCGGGGTCTCCGGGATCATCTTCGTCTCCGGGCTGCACGCGGACACCACGGCCGACATGGGCCGCTACGACCAACTCCGCGGACAGGGCGTCCCGTACGTCCTCATCAACGGATTCTCCGACAAGGTGCAGGCCCCCTTCGTCTCCCCCGACGACCGGGCCGCGATGCAGCTCGCGGTGACCCACCTGACCGCGCTCGGGCACACCCGGATCGGGCTGGCCGTCGGGCCCAAGCGGTTCGTGCCGGTGCTCCGCAAGATCGAGGGCTTCCGCCTCGGCATGAAGGAGCGGCTCGGGCTCGGCGAGGAAGAGGTCGAGGAGCTGATCCAGCACTCCCTCTACACGCTGGAGGGCGGCCAGGCCGCCGCGGCCGCGCTGATCTCGCGCGGCTGCACGGCGGTGGTGTGCGCGAGCGACATGATGGCGCTCGGCGCGATCCGGGCGGCCCGGCAGCAGGGATTCAGGGTCCCGCAGGACGTGTCGGTGGTCGGCTTCGACGACTCGCCGCTCATAGCGTTCACGGATCCGCCGCTGACCACCATCCGCCAGCCCGTGCAGGCCATGGGCCAGGCCGCGGTACGGACCCTGCTGGAGGAGATCGGCGGTACGCCGGCCCCGCACAGCGAGTTCGTGTTCCTCCCCGAGCTCGTGGTCCGCGGATCGACCGCTTCGGGCCCGCAGCAGGGCCGCGGAGCCGCGCGCCCCTGAGGCGCGCCCCTGTCGTTTCCCTTAGGGGCGCACGGCCTCTGCTCGTCCCGGAGGTGGAGGAGCTGCGGCCAAGACCGTCCCAAGGGATGATCGAAGGAGAGTCCGCATCTGGCAGACTCTTTTCCTATGGGTGAAGCGAGCGTGAAGACACTGGATACCCGGACGGACGTCTCGTCACCCCCCGTGACCGAGAGCAAGGACCGTCCGGAGTCGTCCGAGCGCGCACTGCTCTCCAGGCTGCGCGCCCCCCGGCGACCCCGGATCTGGTTCGAGGTCCTGCTGATCGCGGTCAGCTACTGGACGTACTCGCTGATCCGCAACGCCGTGCCCGAGCAGAAGGCGGCCGCGCTCGCGAACGCCGACTGGATCTGGAAGGCGGAGCAGGCGCTCGGCATCGCCGTGGAGGAGAAGGTCAACCACGCCGTCAATTCGGTGACCTGGCTCGTGGTGGGCATGAACTACTACTACGCCACGCTCCACTTCGTCATGACCATCGGCGTGCTGGTCTGGATCTACCGCTTTCATCCCGGGCGTTACGCGGCGACGCGGCTCGTCCTCTTCGCCACCACGGGCGTGGCCCTCGTCGGCTACTACTTCTATCCGCTCGCGCCGCCCCGGCTGATGAACGGGCAGAACTTCGTCGACACCGTGCTGGTCCACAACACCTGGGGCTCGATGGCCTCGGGCAACCTCAAGCACATGTCGAACCAGTACGCGGCCATGCCGTCCATGCACATAGGGTGGTCGCTCTGGTGCGGGCTGACGATCTTCGCGGTCGCCTCCGCCCCCTGGGCCCGGATCCTGGGCCTGCTCTACCCGACGGCGACCCTGGTCGTGATCGTGGCCACCGCCAACCACTTCTGGCTCGACGCCGTCGGCGGCATGCTCTGCCTGGCCTTCGGCTACGCCGTCTCCCGCACCTGGTACGGGTCCCTCCCCCACCGGCTGCCGCGCCGGCCCGAGGAGACCGGCCGCCACCCGGTGACGGCGGCCGTCCTGAACCATCCGGCGCTGGCCCGCTTCCAGCGCTGAGCCGGGCCCCCCTCACCCCTCCCTGTGGGTGATCCGGCCCCCCGACATGGTGAGCCGTACCGGCGCCCCGGCCAGCTCGCCCGCCGGAGCGTCCACCGGGTCCAGGCCGAAGGCGGTCAGGTCCGCCCGGAAGCCGGCCGCGATCCGGCCCGCCACTGCTCCCTCCCCCGCCGCGAGCGCGGCGTGCGAGGTCATGCCCTCCAGGGCCATCAGCCCGCTCAGGGCGGCCCCGGTCCAGGCCCCCGTACCGGCCGAGGCCGCGCCGCGCGGGTCGCGGGCGGTGGCCAGGACCTGGCGGGCGTCGTAGTGGGCGATGGGCCAGTCCGAGCCGAGGGCGAGCACCGCGCCGGCTTCGCGCAGGTCCCGGCAGCGCCAGGCGTGGCCGGCCCGCTCCTCCCCCAGCCGCTTGGACCACTCGTCGCTGTGGTCGGCCCGGGTGTACGCGGTGTGCGGCGGCTGCATCGAGGCGATCACCCCGAGCTCCGCGAACCGCTTCAGCTGGCCGTCCGGGACCGTCTCGATGTGCTCGATCCGGTGCCGCATCCGGCCCCGCAGGCCCAGCGACTCCACGGTGTCCAGGACGTGCCGGACCGCCGCGTCGCCGATGGCGTGGGTGGCGGTGCGCACCCCGGCCGCGTCGAGGACCCGTACCGCCTCGGCGTAGGCCTGCGGGTCGGGCCAGAAGGCCTCGGTGCCCCGGCCGTGGCAGTCGGCGTGCTCCAGCCAGGCGGTGCCCCCCTCGACGGTGCCGTCCATGAAGAACTTCACCCCGCCGACCTTCCAGTGGCGGCCCACGAGCCGCTGGAGCTCGATCAGCTCCTCCAGGTCCTCGCCGGTGGCGCCGGGCATGCACCAGGGCGAGAGGTTCAGCCGCAGCGGCAGGTCGCCCTCGTACTCGGCGGTCGCGAGCAGGGCGGGGACGTCCCCGTCGCCGAGGTCCATGACGTGGGCGCCGGTCAGGCCGGTGGCGGCCATGTCGCCGAGCAGCCGCATGAGGCGTTCGCGGCGTTCGGTGTACGTGGGCTTCGGCGCGAGCGAGCCGACCAGGGCCATGGCGGCGTGCTCGACGAGGTGGCCGGTGGGCCGCCCGTCGGGGTCGCAGACGATCTCGGAGCGCTGGGCGAAGGCGCGCGGTCCGGTGATCCCGGCGGCGGCCAGGGCCGCGCCGGAGGCGAGGGCGGAGTGGCCGTCGTAGAGGCGCAGGAAGGCGGGGGCTCCGGCGAGGGCCTCCTCGATCAGGGCCTTGTCGACGGGGCGGCCGCCGAAGGCGTTGTGGTCGAGGCCGAAGCCGGTGACCCAGCCGCCGGGGCCCCGGTCGGCGGTGCGCAGGGCGGCGCGGAGCTGGTCGAGGTCGGTGACGGCGGAGAGGTCGGTGCCTTCTGCCATCTCGATGCCCCAGACGGGGTGGCTGTGGGCGTCGGTGAGGCCGGGGGTGAGGGTGGCTTCGCCGAGGTCGACGGTCTCGGTGCGGGGTCCGCGCCAGTCGCGGACGTCGGCCTCGTCGCCGACGGCGACGATCTCGCCGCCGAGGACGGCTACCGCGCGGGCCTCGGGGCGGGCGGGGTCGAGGGTGCGGACGCGGGCTCCGGTGAGGACGGTGTCGGCAGCGGGCACGGCTCTGCTCCTTGTGGGGCTTCGGGCTGGTCGGCCTGGTCGGGCTGTACGGGTGCTGCGGGCTATGCGGACGCTACGGGTGCCGCGGACTCCCCCTGCGCTGCGGGCGCTGCGGGCACTGCGGGTGCCGAGGGCGCGGCTGCCCCGGCCGGCTCCTCCGCGAAGCGGGCGTAGACCTCGGGTCGGCGGGTCTTCAGGCGCTGGGCGAGGGCGAGCCCCACGAGGAAGACGGCGGGCACGAGGGCCACGAGGAGGGTGTTGACGGTGGTGGAGGCCATGGTGAAGAGGGCCACCTTGGAGACGACCAGGCAGATCGCGACGGCCAGCAGCACCGCGGCGGTGACGGGCGCGATCAGGGTCCGCCAGGGCCCCTCGTCGTGCCGGACGCGGCGGAAGTAGACGGGTACGGCGATGGCGGCGAGCAGCATCAGGGCCATGAGGCCGATCATGCCGGGTGTGTTCACCCAGAGCAGGAGCTGCTGGTACGGGTCGGCTCCGGCGAGGGCGAAGCCGAGGACGATCACGGCGCCGAGGGCGGTCTGCGCCGCACCCGCGACGTACGGGGAGCCGTGGCGCGGGTGGATCCGGCCGAGGGCGGCGGACAGGACGCCTTCCTCGGCGAGGGCGAGCGCGTACCGGTTGATGGCGTTGTGGAAGGCGAGGAGGGAGGCGATGACGCTGGTGACGATGAAGACGTGCATCAGGTCGGCCGCCCAGGGGCCCACGTAGGTGGTGATGGCGGTGAAGAAGCGCCACCGGGGTCCCGGGTTTGCGGCCGCAGGACCCCCAGCGCCGAATGCCTGGATGAGTCCAGACGACGAAGGCTTGGAGCTCTCTCCCGCCTGTAAGGCGGGAGATTCCCATCTGGGTTGCCCCGGTGGGTTTGACAGCACTTATGTCCGTCCGGCGACGATCCTCCCGACCGCCGGGCAGGTCGATGACCCGCCATATTCCGGCAACTTGGTTATCGGCACCGGGTGTTCAAACGGTAGCAGAGAGTTGCGAAGCTCCACGCCAAAGCTCCCGAGCAGGGCGAGCAATCGAGAATCGGCGACGAGCGCGACCCCCCGGCAGTCTGGCGCCGCCGAACCAGATGAGCAGGAGCCCGGCCAGGGAGACGGGCAGCCAGGGGATGTCCAGGCCGGCGAGGGCCCGCCCGGTGTCGGCGGTGGTGGTGCCGAGGAGCCCGTAGACGCCGATCTCCATGCCGTTGTAGCCGATGAGGGCGAGCAGGGCGGCGCCGATGCCGACGCGCTTGCCGAGGCCTCGGGCGATGTAGGCGTAGAAGGCGCCGCCGCTGCGGACGTGGCGGCTCATGGTGGTGAAGCCGACGGCGAAGACCGCGAGGGTGAGGCCGGCGAGGAGGTAGCCGGCGGGGGCGCCGATGCCGCCGAGGAGGATCGCGACGGGGGCGACGCCGGCCATGACGGTGAGCGGGGCGGCGGCGGAGACGACGAAGAAGGAGATGTCGGCGGTACCGAGCGCGCCGCGGCGCAGGTCGGTACTCGTTCTTGGCGGCTCGGGCGTTTCGGGCATGCGGGAGCACCCTTCTGCGAACGGCAGGCGGCGGGGAGGCAAAAACCTAAAGGCTTTCGGTTTGCGGCAATGTAGCCTCCGGTTTTGACGTACGGGAAGACCTGACGGCGGGAGAAATACGATGGCGCGGCCGCGCACCCCACTGCTCGACCGGGAGCGGATCGGCGCTGCCGCCCTGCAACTGCTGGCCGAGCAGGGCGAGTTCAGCGTCCCCCAGATCGCCCGGGCGCTCGGGGTGCAGACCGGGTCGCTGTATCACCATGTGGACGGGCGGGCCGGGGTGATCGAGCTGATCCGCGAGCGGGTGTGCGCCGGGATCGACGGCGGCACGCTGTCCTCACCCGAGCCCTGGGACCGGTCCCTGGAGGCCTGGGCCCGCTCGTACCGGGCCGCCTTCGCCGCCTATCCGCGGGCCATCCCGCTGCTGATGACCACCCCGGTCCGGGCGCCCGCGGTGCTCGAGCAGTACGAACGGGCCGTGGCCCTGCTCCTGCGGGCCGGCTTCGCCGCGGAGCAGGTGATGCCGCTGCTCACGGGCCTGGAGAACCTGGTCCTGGGCTCGGCCCTGGACCTCGCGGCCCCGGACGCCATGTGGGAGCCGACTCCGGGCACCCCGCTGCTCGCCCGCGCCCTGGCCGCGCAGGGCCCGGGCCGCGCGGAGGCCGCCTTCGAGGTGGGCCTGACGGCGTTCCTGGCGTACGCGAGGGGGCTGCGCGGCGGGGCGGGGGCGGCCGTGGAGGCGGACAAGGTTTGAGCAAGTACCCCCGGCCCAGGTGAGTACGCGTACTCACGCGCCGGGCTCGGCATGATCAGAGACTGGGCGCATGACCCCAACCCATGGCTCCACCGGCACGTTCGCCCGCTCCTCGCGCCGCCCGCTGCTCACCGTCGCCCTTGCGGCCCTCGCCGTCCTGGCACTCGGCGCGTGCGGCACCGCGAAGGCGACCGGCGGAGGCGAGCCGGCCGCGGCGGCCGCGCCCGCCGCGCCCGCCGTGCCCGCGAAGCCCATGGGAAGCCTGTCCTCCCCGGCCCTCGCGGAGATACAGGAGTACATCGCGCAGACGTGCCCGGCTCCGGGCACCCCCCAGGCGGGGCCGCCGAGTCCGCAGGCGGCACCGCCCGGCGCGGAGGCTCCGGCCGGCACGGTCGAGCCGGCCATGCCCACGGCGGGCCCGATGGTGGAGCTGAACGCCCGCGACTGGTGCGCGAGCAACCACCACGAGCAGCGCATCGCCGAGGCCCTCTGGGAGCTGGTGGACCCCACTCCCGCCAAGGTCAGGACGATCCTGAACGGCCTCGGCTACCCCGACGAGCGCATCCACGACCTCAAGCAGTCCGGCGTGACCACGCGGTTCTTCCTCGACCTGCGCGAGAAGGGCGGCCGGCTGTGCCTGGAGGGGTCGGTGGGCGGCGAGGAGATCGCCGCCATGGACAAGTGCGTGGCCCCCGTGACCGGCCCGTTCACGGCCGGAGGGACGCAGTACTGACCACCGGAGCCGCGGACACGCGCCGCTCGCCCGGCGGCGGGACAATGGTGGCGACGAGGAAGGGACACATCTGCGTCGTGGAGAGGCGGCACCTCGTGGCCGAGTACATAGCCGTGACCGCCCTGAGTCATGTCGGGCTGGTCCGCGAGCACAACGAGGACAGCCTGGTCGTCGGGCCCTGGACGCTGTGCGGGACCACGACCCGGAGCCCTCAGACGCTCCTCTTCCCCCTCGGCAGACCGCTCGTCGTCGCCGTGGCCGACGGGCTCGGCGGGCAGCCGGCCGGCGAGGTCGCCAGCGAGCTGGTCGTCCGCGAACTCGCCCTGCTGGGCCCCACGCTGGACGGTGCCGAGGCCATCGAGGACGCGCTGAACCTCTGCAACCGTGCGGTGCACTCCGCCACCGACGGCCGTCCGGAGCTGACCGCCATGGGGACCACGGTCGCCGGCACCCTGGTCCTGTCGGAGTCGCTGCTGTCGTTCAACGTCGGCGACAGCAAGGTGTTCCACGCGGCCGATGGCGGGCTGCGCCAGGTCAGCGTGGACGACAGCCCGCCGCCGCTGCCCGGGCACCGCACCACGTCGGCCGTCACGCAGACCCTCGGCGGAAGCCGCGCCGAGCACGTCCTCACCCCGCACGTGGCGGCCTTCCCGCTGTCCACGGGTGACCGCTACCTGGTGTGCACCGACGGACTGACCGACCCGGTGCCCGAAGAGGCCATCGACGAGGTGCTGCGGACGCACGACGACGGCAAGGCCGCGTTCGAGCTCTGGAGGGCCGCCATCGAGGCCGGGGGCCCCGACAACATCTCGCTCGCGCTGGTACGCATCGGCGCATGAGGTCCCGCTGGTTCAGGCGCGTGAGGTCCCGCTACGGAAGGTCCCACTACGGAAGGTCCCGCTAGTTCAGGGCCGCGGCCGCGGCCTGCCGCTTCGACTCGTCGTACGCCT
This sequence comes from Streptomyces sp. GL_148, assembly GCF_057834205.1. Taxonomy (NCBI): domain Bacteria; kingdom Bacillati; phylum Actinomycetota; class Actinomycetes; order Kitasatosporales; family Streptomycetaceae; genus Streptomyces; species Streptomyces sp. GL_148. The sequence continues at coordinate 2,443,382 of NZ_CM174396.1, forward strand.
CGCGCGCCCGCTGCACGTCGTCCATGCGCAGGTCGGTCCAGTGGGCGAGCGCCCGCACCCGCTCGGCGGCCTCGCGGCCCAGCGGGGTGAGCGAGTAGTCGACGCGGGGCGGGATGACGGGCTTGGCGTCGCGGTGCACGAAGCCGTCGCGCTCCAGCGTCTGGAGGGTCTGGGCCAGCATCTTCTCGCTGACCTTGGCGACCGTCGCGATCCCCCGGCGCAGTTCGCTGAACCGGTACGAGCGGTCGAGCAGGGCGTCCAGTACGAGGACGCCCCAGCGGCTGGTGACGTGCTCCAGGACGAGCCGCTGCGGGCACATGCCCTCGACCACGGTCCACTTCTCACTTACTCCCATGCCAGTACCTTACTCCAAAGTGGGTACTGCCGTTTAGTTAGCGCCCACCGTACGGTGAGTGCACAGCCCGGAAACGGGGAGCAAGGTCCAGACCCAGGAGTGAACCCGCCATGAGCATCGTCGTCACCGGAGCCACCGGAGCCCTCGGCCGTCTCGTCATCGACGAGCTGCTCGCCCAGGGCGTCCCCGCCGCCGCCATCGCCGCCGTCGTCCGCGACAAGGAGAAGGCCGCCCCGCTCGCCGCACTGGGCGTCGAACTGCGCATCGCCGACTACAGCGCGCCCGAGACCCTCGCCGGAGCCTTCCGCTCCGGCGACCGCGTCCTGATGATCTCCGGGAGCGAGGTCGGACGGCGGGTGCCCCAGCACTCCGCCGCGATCGACGCGGCGAAGGCGGCCGGGGTGGCGCAGTTCGCGTACACCGGCATCCTGGGCGGGCCCGACGCGGACTTCGACCTGGCCGCCGAGCACCGGGCGACCGAGGAGCTGATCCTCGCCTCGGGCCTGCCGTACACCTTCCTGCGCAACGGCTGGTACACCGAGAACCACACCGGCAACCTGGCTCCGGTGCTCGCGCACGGGGCGGTCCTCTCCAACGCGGGCGAGGGCCGGGTGGCCTCGGCGGCGCGGGCCGACTACGCGGCGGCGGCCGCGGCCGTGGTGACCGGGGAGGGCCACCTCGGCCGGGCGTACGAGCTGAGCGGCGACGTGGCGTGGTCCTTCGCGGAGTACGCGGCGGCGGTGGCGGAGGCCGCCGGGCAGGAGGTCACGTACAACGCCGTGACCCCCGAGGCCCACCAGGCGGTCCTCACCGGCGCGGGAGTCCCGGCGCCGTTCGCCGCGATCCTGGTCGACGTGGACCTCGCCATCGAGCGCGGCCGGCTGGCCGGCACCTCCGGCGACCTGTCCCGCCTGATCGGCCGTCCTACGACGCCGATGGCGCACACGGTGGCGGAGGCGGTGGCCACCGCCCGGAGCGCGGGCTAAAAACCACCGCATGCGGGCCTTAGGAGATCTTCGTGTACTGCCAGATCGGCTCGGTGCCGATGGCGGTCCGGTTGCCGAAGCCGCCGGAGCCGTTGCCCGGGTTCAGCCACGGCCGGCCCGCGGTGTCGCGGGACAGGAGGTCGGCCTTGCCGTCGCCGTTCAGGTCCCCGGCGCCGACGACGTCCTTGTAGCTGCCGCCCCAGTCCTTGAACACCAGGACGCGGCTCTTGAAGACGCCGGTGCCGGTGCCGATTCCGGTGCCGTTGTAGCGCCACAGCTCGCCGGAGGCGTCGAGGCCGAGCAGGTCGGCCTTGCCGTCACCGGTGAGGTCACCCGCGCCGATGATCTTCTTGTACCCGTTCCAGCCCGTGCCGACCTTGACCCGGGCCGCGAAGCCGCCCGCGCCGTTGTCGGCGTAGAGGTAGAGGCTGCCGGTGGCGGCATCACGGGCCAGCAGGTCGGTGCGGCCGTCACCGGTGAGGTCGCCGGGAGCGGAGAAGGAGTTGTAGGCCTTCCAGTCCGAGGCGATCTTCTTGTACGCCGATCCGGGCGACGGGAGTCCGCCGCACACCGGGGTGTACATGCGGGCCTCGCCGCCGGGCAGCCGGACGAACACGTCGTTGCAGCGGTCGCCGTTCAGGTCCCCGAAGGGCAGCACCTCGGCGGCCGGGTCCCAGCCGGGCACTACGAACGGGGCCTTGGTGAGACCGGCTCCCGAGACGAGCTTGAGGTTGCCCGCGGTCGAGAGCCCGAGGACATCGGCCTTGCCGTCGCCCGTGAGATCGCGCCGTACGGGAAGCTTGCGCGAAGCGGTGGTCGTGAGGTACCTGACCCTGCGGTTGACGCCTTCGGCGTCCGGCTCGTCCTGGCCGAACACCACGAGCGGGCGACCCTGGGCGTCGGAGCTCATCTCGAAGCCCCCGCCATTCGACTCGCTGAGCACCGTGGGGGCCGCCCAGGTACCGCCCGCGAACGTGGACACCAGGGCACGGCCGTCCCGGCTCCAGGCGACGACCACAGTGCCGTTGGCGGCGAGCACACTCTGCACCGACCAGGAATCGACCTGGGCGGCCGGGAAGCGCTGCCCTGCCGCCCAGGTGGCCTTGGCCTCCGAGCGCACGCTGGACCAGGGTGCCCCGAACATCGTCACACCGACCAGGAAGACATCGCCGTTGGGCAGATCGATCGGTGCGTTGACGCGGTGGGCGTCCCACGGGCCGACGGGCGCGGCGGGACTCCAGGACGTGGCGCCGGCCTGCCGCCGCGCGTAGGACAGCTCGCGCTTGTTCCCACCGTTCCACACCAGGTGGAATCCGCCCTTGACCCGCGCGAAGAGCTGCACGGCCTGGGGCTCGTCGCCGGTCAGCGCGAGATCGCGCGGCGCGCTCCACTGCGCGGCGCCGGCGGCCTTCTCCGCGGTCTGGTACTGACGGACCGTGGGGCCGCCGTCCTCGTCCACGTGCTCGACGACCCAGGACACCAGCGCCGTACCGTCGTTGGCCACCGCGAGGGACATGTCGCCGCTCGCGGGGGGCGCCTCCGGCCCGTTCAGGACGACCGGAGCCGACCAGGTTCCCTGCGCCGTCCGCTCGACGGCGTAGACCTTGCCGTCCATGAACCAGGCGGCGACGACGTGTCCCGAGGCGCTGCCCGCGATGCGGGTGGTGTAGTACCTCTCGAGGATCTGCAGCGCCGAGAACTCCGTGGCACCCGGCGCGAGCATCGCGGTCCAGGACGTGCTGTCCTTGGTGGTGGCGAACAGTTGGACGGAGCCGTCGGGCAGCGCCGTGAGGCCTACCTGGCTGTACTCCGCCGACTGGTTGAAGCTCATGGTGATCCAGCCCGTCGCCCCGGCGGGACGCCGCAGCACTCTGTCGCCCGACACCGCCAGCACGGTGCCGTTCTTGGCCGTCACCGTGCCGCCGATCGACTCGTCCAGCCGGGTGGGCTTGGTCCACGGACCGAGCTGCGGGGCCGCGGCCGCGGCGGTGGACGCGTCCTGGGCGGGGCCCGGCGCGGACGCGACCGCCGTCGGCGCCGCGAAGGCGGCCGGCGCGGCGAGCGCGAGCGCGAGGACGGGAGTGAGCGCGACGCCGAACATGGTGCGGGAATGCGAAGTCATAAGGAGAGAGCCCCCCCGGGCATCAGACGCATGAGGTGTGCGAGGTGCATGGACGGGATGCACGCTCGCGCAGCGTATATCAGGCCATGATCACCGCTGAGGGAGGTCGCCGGCAGTGCATCAAAGCCGAGGACACCGGCCCCCGGCCGGTACGTTCGCCTCATGGACGCGACAGGTGAACCGGGAGGAAGCAGACCGGGTGGACCTCCCCCGGCCGGGCGGCTCGGGCGCCACGGTGCGGTGATGCTCACGGGCGCCGCGTTCCTCCTCCTCTGGCTCCTCGACCTGCTCAGCGCCCGCCCCTACGGCGTCCCGCTGCTGCTGGCCACCGGCGCGGCCGTGGCCCTCGTGGCTCTGTTGCCCGCCCCGCGCGGGAGGCGCGTACCCGTCGAAGGGCGGGCCGCCGCGGCCGTGCTGCTCTCCGGGGCCACCACCCTCTTCCTCACGCTGCGCGGCGGGACCGTGGGCTTCGGGCTGGGCGAAGTCCTCGTACTCCTGACCCTGCTGACCCGGACGGCCCGCCGCGGCCGGGCCGGACCGCCGGCCCTCGGGCTCTGCCTGCTGCTGGCCGCGGCGGTCGCGACCGCTCCGCTGCGCATGGGCCACGCCTCCGAGCGCACCTCGCTCGCCTTCCTGCTCACCCTCGCGGCCGGCGGAGCCGCCGGACTCGGCTGGTACCTGCGCACCCTCGACGAACGGCGCACCTGGACCGTGGTCGAGGTCCGCGAACGGGAGCGGCTGCGGCTCGCCCGCGACCTGCACGACTTCGTCGCCCACCACGTCACCGGCATGGTCGTCCAGGCCCAGGCGGCCCGGATCATCCGGGAGAGCTCCCCGGAGCAGCTCGACCCGCTGCTGCGCTCCATCGAGACCGCCGGGAACGAGACCCTCGATTCGATGCACCGCCTGGTACGGGTCCTGCGCGAGGACGGGGCCGCGACCGTCCGGCCGGGTGATCTGCTCGCGGAACTGGGCCTGCTGGTCGCCCGGTCCGGCCGGGACGGCCACGGTCCGGTGGCCCGACTGACCGTCTCGGCGCGGGCCCGCGCCGCCGTCCTGGACCCCGAGGTGGAGACCACGGTCCACCGGGTGGTGCAGGAGTCGCTGACCAACGTCGGACGGCACGCGCCGGACGCCGCGACCGTCGAAGTCGAGGTCGAAGTTGAGGTCGATGCGGAGGAGCCGGAGGAGGCGGAGGAGGCGGAGAGCGGGGCCGCCGGGGTGCTGCGCGTGACCGTCTCCAACGGCCCCGGCGCCTCCGCCCGTCCGCCGCTCATCGGCCGCCGGGGCGGCTTCGGCCTGATCGGCCTGCGCGAGCGGGTCGAAGCCGTCGGCGGCACCCTCCACGCCGGACCGCTGCCCACGGGCGGCTGGCGGCTCACGGCCACCCTGCCGGTCCGGGGCGGGAGCTGAGCCCGAGCCCTGCGCGAGAATGGCCCGTATGAGCAGTGCTCCTCCCCCGGCCCCTGCCGCCCCGTCCCTCCCGGTCGCACGGCCCATCCGCGTGGTGATCGCGGACGATCAGGACATGGTGCGGCTCGGCTTCCGGCTGATGCTCGACGCCCAGCCCGACCTGGAGGTCGTCGGCGAGGCCGCGGACGGCGCCGCCTGCGTGGAGCTGGCCCGGCGACTGCGGCCCGATGTCTGCCTGGTCGACGTCCGGATGCCCAAGCTCGACGGCCTCGACGTGACCCGCGCCCTCGCCGGACCCGGAATCGCCGACCCGCTCAAGGTCGTCATCGTCACCACCTTCGACCAGGACGACTACCTCTACGGGGCCCTGCGCGCCGGCGCCGTCGGCTTCCTGCTCAAGAACGCCGGGCCCGAGCTGCTCCTCGAAGCCGTCCGTTCGGCGGCCCGGGGCGACGCGCTGGTCTCGCCCTCGGTGACGCTGCGGCTGTTGAAACACCTGGGCGCCCAGGACGCCAACCCCCTCGCCGGACGGCCCGGCCCCGCATCGGGACCGGGCCGGGGGAAGCTCTCGGAACGGGAGGTGGAGGTGGTCCGCCTGGCCGCGCGCGGGCACACCAATCAGGAGATCGCGGACGAGCTGCGGATCACCCTGTCGACCGTGAAGACCCACATGACGGGGGTGCAGGCCAAGCTCGGGCTGCGCAACCGCGTCGAGATCGCCTCCTGGGCCTGGGCCAACGGGCTGGTCACGCCCCGCTGACCCGCGCGGCGCCGGCCCGGTGCGCACCGCCCGCGCCCTGGCCCGAGCGGCGGATCGGGACGAACTCCCACCAGGTCACGCAGCGCCAGGCCCACTCCAGCGGCCCGTAGCGGAAGCTCTTCAGCCACATCCGGCCGACGATCACCTGGAGGACGAGGATCGCGGCGGCGAGCAGCAGGGCGGCGGTCCAGCGCCTGGACCCGTCCAGGCCGAGCACCGGGGAGAGGGCGACGACGACCAGGGTGGCGCCGACGTAATTCGTCAGCGCGAGCCGACCGAGCGGTGCGAACACGGACTCCACGGCCCGGCCGAGCGGGCTGCGCAGCAGGAGCAGGAAGCCGCAGACGTAGGCGGTCGCGGCCAGCAGACCGGCGATCGCGGCGGAGCGGGTGGCAACGGTGTCGAGCCATGTGTCCCGCTGCCAGAGCGTCGCGGCGACGGCGGCGGGCGCGGACACCGCGAAGAGCACCGCGATCTGCCGGCCCCGGCCCTCCAGGGTGTCGGCGATGCCGTAGCGGGCGGTCGCGGACCCGAGCAGGAAGAGTCCGGGGATGACGGCCATCCCGCCGCCCGCCAGGGTGACCCCGGCGCCCGTGGCGAGCAGACCGGCCGTGAGGACGGCCCAGCGCGGCAGCCAGGTGGAGGGCAGCAGCACGAGCAGCCCGAAGATCGCGTACGGGGTCAGCGCCTCCCCGGGATGCAGCAGTTGGTGCCCGGCGCCGAGCACCCCGAGGGCGAGGAGCCTGCGCAGCAGCACCAGGCGGGGGCTCGCGGTCTTCGCGGTGGCGCTCTCGTAGAAGAGGACGAAGCTCAGCCCGAAGAGGAAGGAGAAGAGCGGGAAGAACCGGTGCTGGACGGCCAGGTCCAGCACCTCGCGGACGGGCAGCAGCTCCCCCGGCACCCAGTAGCCGATCATGCCGGTGATCTGCGGGATGTTCACCAGCAGGATGCCGCAGAGCGCGAAGCCCCGCAGGGCGTCGAGCGCGGCTATGCGTCGCCGGGGGGTGGGGGCGCTGAGCGCGCCGGGGGCCGGGGGGATCGGGGAGTGCAAGGGTGCTCCTGGAGCGGGGGACGGGGTCTCCCTCACGCTACGAAGCCGCCGGGTGCCCGGTCGTCGCCCCGGGGGCGTATCCCGCCCGTACTAAAGTACGGCTCCGCGGGGCGGCCGTGCGGGGGCCCGGACCGGGTCCTGGAGTAGGTCCGCGCGTTCAGCCGGCCGCGTACCGCACGAACCCGGCCCAGGTGGCGGGGGCCACGGCGAGGGGGGCGCGGGCGATGTCCTTGGAGTCCCGGATGAGGATCGACTCGGGGGGGACCGCCACTTCTACGCAGTCGTTGCTGTTGCTGGCGCTGTAAGTGCTCTTGACCCAGGCGACCTCAACGCACTCGTTGCTACTGCTGGCGCTGAAACTGCTCTTGACCCAGATCAGTGCGGAAAGGTCGCCGACCGAGGGCTTGATGCTCATGTCTCTCCCAGCACTTTCTCGACGAAGGCCCGCGACTGCCGTGGACTGAGGGCCTGTGATCGGATGATCCCATACCGGAGTTCCAGGAGTTGGATGTCTTTCGGGTCGGTGATCAGGCGGCTGATCAACTGGACTTCGAGGTACCCAATGGTCGATCCGTCCCTGAGCTTCAAGACGTCGATCTGACCGCCCATGCCCGCGTGATCGTCGCAGTTCGTCGGCATCACTTGGATCTCGACGTTGCGCAAGGCTGCCACTTCGAGCAGGTGCTCCAACTGTCGGCGGAGCACGTCCCGTCCTCCGATCGGACGCTCCAAAGTGCCTTGCTCCAACACGAAGGTCAGCGCGGGCAACGGCTGCCGGTGGAACATCTCCTGCCGCGCCATGCGCGCAGCGACATAGCGCTCCACCACGTCCGGCGAGTACGCCGGCCGCCGGATCTCGTACAGCGCCCGCGCGTACTCCTCGGTCTGGAGCAGGCCGTGCAGGTTGTGGTTCCCGTACGCGCCCAGCTCCACCGCGTCGGACTCCAGCTTCGCCAGGTCCCGGACCTTCTTCGGGTAGCGGGCCCGCTCCACGTCCACCTTCATCGCGGCGATCTTGCCGCTCGCGCCGAGGATCTCGTCCGCCTTGTCCAAGTACTCAGGGCGCGGAATTCGCGCGCCGCGCTCGATCTTGTAGATGAGGTTCGGCCCGTATCCCATCCGCGTACCGAATTGCGTTCGGTCGAGACCGGCCGCCTCCCGCCACATTTTCAGTTGGCGGCCCACGGTGGCGATTACCGCCCCCGCTTCGTCCTCCGGGTCGAGTTCCCAACTGGATTCGCTCGACTCATCGGTGCTGTCTGCGTTCACAACCACCCCCAAGGGACAGGCGGGACAGGGTTGGACACCCCGGGACAGTCGCCGTACACGACGGGCGCTTCCCTGTTCAGGTTACGCACGGCTCGCCACGCTCAGTCACGTGAATCACGAAATCACCTTCGTCGCCACGCTCCCCGCCACCCCGCACGGCGCCCGCTCCGCGCGACAGCTGGCCGCCGCGCAACTCGCGGATTGGGGGCTTCCGTTCCCTGATGCAGCCCAGGTCGTCGCCGAACTCGCGGCCAACGCCGTCACGCACGGTCGGGTCCCGGGAAGGAGGTTCCGGCTCGCACTGACCGCAGCAGGGGCCACGCTCCGTATCGAGGTGAGCGATACCCGGGCCGAGTGCGCGCCGCCGTCCGTCACCGACTTCCCGTCCCCCGACGCGGAGTCCGGCCGGGGCCTGGCACTCGTCGCGGCGCTGGCGGACCGCTGGGGCATCTCCGTCGGCCCCGTTCCGATCAAGACCGTCTGGGCGGAAATCGGACCACCGGGACCTGGATCACCGGATCCGGGCTTCCGGGTTCCGGTGGGCGGCGGTCCGGCGACTCGGAACGTAAACCAATAAAGAACCTAGGGAAATAACCGTTCCTAGCGATGTTGGCCACTGCTGGCCGCATCGCTGTACACCGGGCTGGCCGGTTGTCTCCCCGAACGGTCTTGGGAGACGGGGAACAGCGCGAGCTGGTCGCTTCGGTCCCGGCAGGTCTCGTCACCCGGGTGGGGTGTGCCTGTGGTCCTTGGCGGGCTCGCGGTCCCGCGTGCCCTCGGTACGGTGACGGTCTGGCCGGTAGCTCTCCGCGCGACGATCCTCTGGTCGTGTGCGGTCACACCTGGCCGACGCCGTGTCCCGTGTCCGAGGGCGCGTCTGCCGATCGCCACCGCGGCCGCATGGTGGCCGGCAACGATCATGGTCTTGGATTGCCGTTGGAGTGGCTGCTTCCAGTGCTGGGCACCCCAGCGGGAGGTGTAGGCGGGGTCGACCGCGACGACGATCAGTCCGGCGTGGTGGGCCATGCCGGACAGCCGGTCGCGGAAGCGCGCGGTCGGCAAGCCTGCGACGGTGCGGCGGAACGCCTTGCCGCGTTTGCCCCGGCCCATCGTCTCGCGGCCGGTGGCGCGGGCATCGCTGAAGCCAAGGTTCTCGATGGCCAGACCAGCACAGCCATGGAGTGTCGCGAGGCGGATGAGTTCGCTGATCGCTTGCCGCAGGCGCCCGTCGCGCTGGGATGTGGGGCCGGTCAGGTCGGTGGGCACGGTGATCGGCTGGCCGGTGGGGTTCCCGTGGGTGTCTACGATGCAGGCGGCGAGGTGGCCGGCGTTGAGGTCCACGGCCAGCAGCCGGACACCGGTTGTGGCCAGTTCGGCAGGGGTCGGGAGCGGCGTTGTCGGGGTGGACCAGGACGCGTCGAGGTACCAGCGGCCGCGTTCCGGGTCGCGCACGATGTCGTAGCGCACGGCCCGGTTGGCGGTGATCAGGTCCAGCCACTCGCCTTGGCGGTGGTTGAAGCTGACAGTGCAGGCGAGCTGGTAGCGGCCCCGGGGTGCGTTGGCGAGGTGCCTGAGCAGTTCGGGCAGGACGATCGTGACCGTGCCGTCGGCCGGGTCCACAGTGATCGTGTAATTCCCGTGCGGCGCACCAGACTCCCCGTCGGCGGTCAGGAACATACGCTGCGCGTCCCAGCGTTCTCGCCACTGGGCCTCGGTGAGCCCGGCGTCGACCAGGTTGTGCCGGACCTTCGCCATGCGGCGGCCGCCGACTACGATCGCTGGATGTCCTGCCTCGATCCGTCGTTCCACCCCGGCCAGGCGCGCGGTTAGGACCTGCGACCGGCGCTGCTTCTGTGCCCGCTCGGCCCGGCTCGGATATCCCCGGACACCCTGCACACGCTGGCCGCAGGGGACGGCCAGACGCTTGCCGATCTTCGCGATGGCCCGGCGCAGCGAGGTCCGCTCATCGAACAGGCACCGCAGGGACAGCTGGTACTGATTCTCCGACACGCGAGTCATCGCGCCCGCCCACCGAGACGACGACACCCTCGTCAGCGCACGTTTACGATCCGCCCGCCTATTCTCCTTCACCGACACCCTGCCGATACGGACCCGCTCAGCCAGATCGGCGCGGGCAAACCGGCCCAGATGTTCACCGACCAGCCGCAAAACCTCGGCATCAGGAGCGGACAGGCGCAGACGATCCCGGATACGGGCACCCGCAGGCGCCGACACCGTGAACGGAACAGCCAGCGTCCGCAGTGCACGCTTCCGCCGACCCCCATCACGCGCCACCAGCCCCCCCCCTCTCCATCCCCCACAACGGCCCAACGTTCTCCACCGACACTGGCGTCTCCACCAAGACGGCGTGCCGATGGGACCCTACGTTCACCCATACGAGCTATCCGATGACCACCTACGACCAACAATCGAAGTCAACAGTTGGCTGCCCGCATCGCCGCCGACCTGAACGAACTGGAAGAGCACGGGCTAGCTCGCCCGGCTGCGGGTGCGCGATCCGCGGCTGATGCTGTCGGAGCGGGACGTGCACCGGCTCGCCCCCGCGCTCACCGGCTGGTTGGAGCTCGGGCTGAGCCGGGCCGCCGTGAGCGCCACGCTGGCGGGCTGTCTTCCCGACGGGCCGATCGAGTCGCCCGCGGGGCTGCTGGCGTACCGGATCAGGGTGCTGCGGCCGCCCCGGCTGGCGGAGCGGCCTGCCGGCGGTGGCGGCGTCCTGCCCCCGGACACGGTCATCCACCCGTTCCAGAACTGCGAAGGCGGCTGCAACCGCGTCTTCCGCGCCCCCGAACCCGGCAACTGCGCCTCCTGCACGGCGGCCGAAGCCGCCTGACCTGGTACGGGCCCTGGAGCACTCACCCGGAGAGCTCGGCCCGCCACTGCCGTGGCCACTGCCCCGACGGCGGCGGAGCTCCGTTGATTCCGAGGTCACGCCGCGCGCTCTCGTAGAACGCGTCACGCGCCGCACTCGCCAGCCGATGGACCTTCGTCCACTTCTCCGCGTCGACCGGTCCCTCGCGTATCAGCAGTTCGATGGTCCAGATCGTCTCGTGCCAGCGCCGGGCCGCTGCGATCGTCGCTGCGTCCCCGACGAGCAGGACGGACTCCCACTCCGTCGCGCGGTGGGACTCCGCGTCGGCAAGCAGAGGCAGACCGTCGGCCGGCGGCAACGGGTCGGCCACATCCGCGAATCCGAGGGCGGCGCCGATGCGCTGGGCGAGACGAAGCTGGGCCTTGAGGGCATTGGCATAGCCGCCGTAGGTCTCGAAACGCTTCTCGTCCCACCGCTCCTCCCGTTGCCGCTTCCACTTCCGACGCTCAGTCGAGCTCTGCACGGCATAGGAGCCGAGCGAACCGACCACGACGCCCATCAGAGCGGGCAATTGATCCAACAGAGCCACATCTACTCCTCGACCAGTTTCCCGATGCCGCACGCTCATCGCTCCGCGGCCGACCGCCCCCTGCCCACCCGGGGCACCTCTGCCCGGTGGGATGCCGACCGATTTCGTTCCCCGCACCCCGGTGATGGATGGCGGTCAAACTGCGGTGACATTAACTGCCAGTGGTCAAACTTCGCTGACATTCGGTGAAGGTTCGACGGCACAGGACACCTGCTCCGACCGCCCGCGAAAAATTCGATCGCCCCTCCGGGCAACCGGATCGGGGCGGGTGGTGGTCAAGGGGGCGAGGAGGTGCCGATGCAGGCCGAGGAAGAAGCTCAGTTCCAGTCGTTCGTCGCCGCGCGCTGGAACCATCTGGTGCGCACGGCCTACCTGTTGACGGGTGATCCGCACGACGCGGAGGACGTGACCCAGGCCGCGCTGGCGAAGGCGTACCGGTCCTGGCGGCGCGTGGCGCGCATGGACAGCCCGGAGGCGTACGTCCGCCGGATGCTGGTCACGTGCAACAGCGACCGGTTCCGCAAGCGGCGGGTCGCCGAGCGCCTGACGGACAGCGTGCCGGACACCTCGGTGGGCGACCGGGCCGCCGAGTGGGCCGACGAGCGCGGCGCGCTGATGGAGGCGCTGGCCCAACTGCCCGCCCGTCAGCGGGCGGTGGTGGTGATGCGGTACTGGGAGGACCTCTCCGAGGCCGAGACCGCCGATGTTCTCGGGTGCTCCCAGGGCACCGTCAAGAGCCAGGCTTCCAAGGCGCTGGCGAAACTGCGCGCCTGGCCCGGACTGGGACGGATCGCGACGAGGAGCGAGGGGGCGGTGCTGTGAACGGGCAGGACAACGGCGGGCAGCGCGACGAGTTCGAGGAGTTCGAGGGGGTCGTGGAGTTCGAGCGGGACCTGCGGGACTGGATGGCCCGGGGCACCGAGGCGGTGCGGCCCGCCGCCGTGCCGTATCCGGAGATCGTCCGGCAGGGCCGCGCGGAGCGGCGGAACCGCAGGCTCGCGGCGGCGGGGGCGGCCCTGGTCGCGCTGGCCGTCGTCCCGGTCACGGCCCTGGTCTTCGCCGGGAACGGCCCCGGCGGCGGTGCGGCGGTCGTGCCGGTGGCGGGCGGCGGCCCGACGCCGAGCGCGGCGCCGCCCACCCCCCAGGCGCCCCCGGGACCGGCCGCACCCGCGACGCCCGGGCAGCTCGCCGATGGGATCACCCTCCAGGAGGCGGCCGACGGGCTCGGATTGTGCCTCGCCTACGACCGGCAGCACCCCGATCCGTCGGGGTTCCAGCGGTCGGACCTCGGCAAGGCCTCCGAGTACCGGATCCTGCTGGCGCACCGCAGCACCGGCAACAACAACTCCCCCGGGGACGGCCGGTACATCGTCGCCGTCAAGGAGGCCCCGCGGCAGACCCGGCTCATCTGCCTCATCAAGGACGGCAGTGCCCAGGGCCTCAACACCTCCGTCGGCGAGGCCGGGAACCCCGACAGCGGACCCGTCCGCCCCGACATCAACGGGGGCAAGCTCTACCTCCAGAAGCTGAGCTCCGAGGGCTCCTGGAAGCTGCCCTACCGCTGGGGCAGCATCGGCACGGTCGACCCCGGTGTCACCCGGGTCACCGTCAGCTACGGCGGCGCCACCTTCGAAGGCGCCGTGGACCACGGCTGGTTCGCCGCCACCGGGCTCCTGGACCGGGCCGTCACCAAGGCCCCGCGGGTCAAGGGCTACGACGCCCAGGGCAAGCAGGTCTACGACTCCGACCAGGACAAGGGGTACGAGAAGTCCCTCCCCTAGGAACGTGGGTCCCCGCCGCCGTACAGGGGTCGGCGGCGGGGCCCCGCCACTCACCGGCTTGCCTGCCTGCCATGTCAGTGGGTCCCTTTACGGTTCCCGTATGACCAGGCATTGGATACACCGCGCGCTCCCGCACCACGAGGAGACCAACGTCGTCTTCTTCAGGGGCCCGTCCCTGGACGCGCTCACGCGGGGACTGCTCGATCTGAAGCGCATGCCGCTCGCCTACGGCAAGGGGACCGGCTGGGGGCTGATGATGCACGACATGTCCAGCTGGGACAGCGACGACGACGGCCTCACCCACTACGGGCGGCTGTGCCCGGAGGGCGGTGAACTGGCCGTCTTCGTGACGGAGCCCTGCTGGGGGAAGGCCCACGGTCCCTGGTTCGAGTACTACCGCGACGGACGTCTGATCACCGGCTTCAGTTTCGAGAGTCCGGACGACCCGGTGGGCGAGGAACCCGATCTGCTGCTGCCCGCCCTCACGGCGGCGCGTCTGGCCGGGCCGCAGGGGGATGTCGACGGTGATGACAGCGAGGAACGGATCGTGAGCGCGGTCTCCGGCTTCTTCTCCCTGCCGGAACTCGACATGTCCTGACCGGGGACCGGTGGGCGGCCGGTCCGGCCGGCGCCGCGGCCGGTCCGGCGGCGCCGCGGCCGGTCAGCCCCCGTAGAACAGCTCGTCCACCACGCCCCGTGCGCGGCGGGTGATGCGGCGGTAGTCCTCCAGCATGTCGCCGACCGTGCCCTCCGCGTAGCCGAGGTAGCGGCCGACCGCCGCCAGTTCGCGGGCTTCCGAGGGGAAGGTGTCGCCCGCGCGGCCGCGGACCAGCATCACGGCGTTGCGGACCCGGGTGGCCAGGACCCAGGCCTCGTCCAGGATCTGCGCCTCCTCCGTCGGGATCAGGCCGGCCGCGTGCGCGGCGGCCAGCGCCTCGCGGGTGCGGGTCGTGCGCAGGCCCGGTTCCGCCCAGGCGTGCCGCATCTGGATCAGCTGGACGGTCCACTCGACGTCGCTGAGGCCGCCGCGGCCCAGCTTGGTGTGCAGGGTCGAGTCGGCGCCCCTGGGCAGGCGTTCGGATTCCATCCGGGCCTTCAGGCGCCGGATCTCGCGGACGGCGTCCTCGCCGAGGCCTTCCATCGGGTAGCGCAGCGGGTCGATCAGGTCGATGAAGCGCTGCCCGAGCTCGAGGTCGCCGGCCACCGGTTCGGCGCGCAGCAGGGCCTGGGACTCCCAGGTCAGGGCCCACCGTCGGTAGTAGGCGGCGTAGGAGGGCAGGGTGCGGACCAGGGGGCCGGAGCGGCCTTCGGGGCGCAGGTCCGCGTCGATGAGCAGCGGCGGGTCGGTGGTGGGGAGTTGGAGGAGCCTGCGCATCTCGGCGATGACGCTGTGGGCGGCCTTGGCGGCGACCTGTTCGTCGACGCCCTCGCGCGGTTCATGGACGAACAGGACGTCGGCGTCGGAGCCGTAGCCGAGCTCGTGCCCGCCGAAGCGGCCCACGCCGATGATCGCGAAGCGGGTGGGCAGGGTGTCGCCCCAGTGGCCCTGGACGGCGGCGCGCAGGGCCCCGGCGATGGTGGCGGCGGTGAGTTCGGAGACGGCGCGGCCGACCCGGTCGACCAGGGCTCCGTGGTCCTCCTCGGCCGGGCTGTCCTCCGTACCGTAGGAGCCGATGATGTCGGCGGCGGTGGTGCGGAACAGCTCGCGGCGGCGGACGCCGCGGGCGGCGGCCACGGCGGCTTCCGGGTTCTCGGCGCGGCCGACGGCGGCGAGCACCTCCTGTTCCAGGGCCTCGTGGGTACGGGGAACCAGGCCCTCGGGGTCGCCCAGCAGGGCCACCGCTTCGGGGGCGCGCAGGAGGAGGTCGGGGGCGAGGCGTCCGGCGGAGAGCACCCGGGCGAGGTTCTCCGCGGCGGCGCCCTCGTCGCGCAGGAGGCGCAGGTACCAGGGGGTCTTGCCGAGGGCGTCGGAGACCTTGCGGAAGTTCAGCAGGCCCGCGTCCGGGTCGGCGGAGTCGGCGAACCAGCCGAGGAGCACCGGCAGCAGGGTGCGCTGGATGGCGGCGGCGCGGGTGACGCCGGAGGCGAGGGCTTCGAGGTGGCGCAGGGCGGCGGCCGGATCGGCGTATCCGAGGGCTTCGAGGCGCTGGCCGGCGGCGCGCGGGGAGAGCCGGGTCTCGCCGGGGGCGAGCTGGGCCACGGCGTCGAGGAGCGGCCGGTAGAAGATCTTCTCGTGCAGGCGGCGGACCACGGAGGCGTGCCGGCGCCAGGCCTTGTTGAGCTCGGCGACGGGTTCGGTGCGCAGGCCCAGCGAGCGGCCCAGGCGCCGCAGGTCGGCTTCGTCCTCGGGGACGAGGTGGGTGCGGCGCAGCCGGTAGAGCTGGATGCGGTGCTCCATGGCCCGCAGGAAGCGGTACGCGTCGTGCAGTTGGGCGGCGTCGGTGCGCCCGACGTAGCCGCCGGCGGCGAGGGCGGTGAGCGCGTCGAGGGTGGTTCCGGAGTGCAGGGTGGCGTCGGAGCGGCCGTGCACGAGCTGGAGGAGCTGGACGGCGAACTCGACGTCGCGCAGGCCGCCGGGGCCGAGCTTCAGCTCGCGCTCGACCTGGGCGGCGGGGATGTTGTCGACGACGCGGCGGCGCATCTTCTGGACGTCGGGGACGAAGTTCTCGCGCTCGGCGGCCTGCCAGACGAGGGGCGTTATGGCGGCGATGTACTCGGCGCCGAGCGCCTCGTCGCCCGCGACGGCGCGGGCCTTGAGGAGGGCCTGGAACTCCCAGGTCTTGGCCCAGCGCTGGTAGTAGGCGAGGTGTGAGGCGAGGGTGCGGACGAGCGGACCGTTTCTGCCCTCGGGGCGGAGGTTGGCGTCGACGGGCCAGATGGTGCCTTCGACGGTGGTCTCGGAGCAGATCCGCATGAGGTGGGAGGCGAGGCGGGCGGCGGCCTGGACGGCCTTGCCCTCGTCGGCGCCGGGGGCCGCGTCGCCGACGAAGATGACGTCGACGTCGGAGACGTAGTTCAGCTCGTTGCCGCCGCACTTGCCCATGGCGATGACGGCGAGCCGGCAGAGCGCCGCGTCCTGGGGGGCGGCGGCGGTCGCGATGCGCAGGGCCGCGCGGAGGGTGGCGGTGGCCAGGTCGGCGAGTTCGGCGGCGGTCTGGGCTACGTCTATGGTCCCGCACACGTCGCGGGCGGCGATGGAGAGCAGGCAGCGGCGGTAGGCGACGCGCAGGGTGACGGGGTCGTGGGCGCCGGACAGGCCCTGCTCGAACTCGGGCAGCCCGGGGTGCAGATCGGCGGCCTCGTAGGTGACGAGGGCCTGCCAGTCCCGGGGGTGGCGGGCGAGGTGGTCGCCGAGGGCCTCGGAGGCACCGAGGACGCCGAGGAGGCGGTCGCGCAGGGGTTTGGCGCTGACGAGGGTGTCGAGGAGGACGGGCAGCTCCTCGGGGGTCTGCGCTTCGGCGATCCGGACCAGCCCGAGGAGGGCGAGGTCGGGATCTGCGGTGTGCCCGAGGGCGTCGAGGAGCACCGGATCGGCGCGTACGGCGGCCAGCGCGTCGGTGTCGAGCAGCCGGGCCGCGGCCGAGGGGTCGGTGAACCCGCTGCGCAGCAGCCGGCTGAAGGTACTGCTCCTGCGTCCCGGGACTGTCATCCCGCCGCCTCCCGCGTACGTCGGCCTGCCCTTGCCCTGGCCGGGCGGTTGCGCGGGACGTCGCCTTCGGCGGTGTCGCCGTCGGGAGGGTCCGCGCGTCCGCCCGGGGAGAGCCTAGCCGGAGCAGGCGTTCGACTCACCGCGAGCACGGTGGGATGGATTGCCGGATTATCGGCAGATTTGCGACGGGGGCGGGGCGCGCTTCGCCGCGCCGACCGGCCGGGAGGGGCCCGGAGGCCGCGCGGCGTGACCGGGGACACGTGCGAAACGCCCACAAGACGGCGTCCCGGGCGGCCATTTCACCAAATCGGGAAGTCATCGGCGCATCGGGTGAACCAACGCGCCCGGATCGGACTCTCACTGACTGACCGACATTTTCACGCGGCCTTTCCTGCCGGAACGACCTCAAGGCGTAGCCGATGCCCGTATCCCGCCGACGATTCCTCCTCGCGACCGTGGTCCCGATGCTGACCATCGGGGTCACCGGTGCGCTCGCCGTTGCCTCCGGCCAGCAGACCGCGGCCGAGGCCGTCCCGGGAACCGACTCCCCGGCCGTTCCCCCCGTGAGCGCCGCCGCCGGTTCGGTCGTGCAGATCGTCGCCCACCCGGACGACGACCTGTTCTTCATGAACCCGGACCTCAGCCGCTCCCTCGCGTCCGGCACCCCGCTCACCACCCTGTACCTCACCTCGGGCGAGGCCGACGGCCGCAACCAGGCCAACGGCCCCGAGGCCAAGGACCCCGAGCAGCCCATCGACCGGGGCCATTACGCGGAAGCCCGCCAGAACGGCATACGCGCCGCCTACGCGCAGATGGCCACCGGTGACCGCACCAGCCCGTGGCGTCGTACGGCCATACCCACCGTGGGCGGCGGCCACGCCGAGCTCAACGTCCTGATAGCGAAGCCCCAGATCAACCTGGTCTGGCTGCAGATGCGCGAGGCCCGTTCCGCCCGCTCCGACAGCCCGCACAGCCTGCGCGGCCTGTGGAACGGCCGGATACCGGCACTCGCCCCGCAGCTCACCGCAGGCACTCCGGTCAGACAGCAGCCCACCTTCACCAAGGACCAGGTGATAGCGGCGATATCGGGGGTCCTGGAGCGGTACAAGCCGACGACGATACGGATGCAGGACCCGACGCCGGGCCGGTACCCCGGCTCCGGCAGCCTCACCGACCATCAGGACCACATGTACGCGGCGCGGTTCGCGCAGGCCGGGGCCGCTGCGTACGCCGCGCGGGTCCCGGTCGGACAGCGGCCGCGCTTCACTGTCCAGAACTACCTGGGCTACCTCAACAGCGCGCTGCCGCACACCCTGGACCCCCAGACGGTCCAGACGAAGATCGGCTACCTGAAGACGTACGGCTGGCACGACAAGCGGGACTACTGCGGCTCGCCCTCCGGCTGCGGCGACCGCAAGGTGGGGGGAAGCCCGGCCACCAGCAACTGGGCCCACTCCCTGCGCTACGCACGCGGCGACCACTCCACCTGGCTGGTGCAGGGCACGACCGGCCGGCTGTACGCCTTCGCCGTCCTCGACGGCCAGATGGCCGTCTGGAGCCGCGGGGCCGGCACCGGCGCCGGCGCCGCCTGGCAGGGGCCGGTCCTGCTGCCGGGCACCGGCATCGACTCGGGCGCGACCACCGCCCGCCTCCCCGACGGGCGCGTCGCCGTCCTCGCCACCCGTACCGTCTTCGGCGACCGGCCGGGGGATTACCGGCGCGAGATCGTCTACGCCGCCCAGTCCGTGGCCGGCGGTCCGTTCGGGGCGTGGGTCGCGCTCGGCACCCCGGAGACCGGGGACGAGCCCGGCACCTCCCGGATCAGCGCGCCCACGGCCGTCTGCGATCCGGACGGGCGCCTCACGGTGTACGTCCGCGACTCCCGGCGCGCGCTGCTCGCCCGTACCCAGGCGCCCTCGGGGGCCTTCGGCGGCTGGCAGCACCTGGGGGGCACCGACCTCCAGTCCGACCCGGTGGCGGTCACCGACTCCGCCGGGCGGCGCCACGTCTACGCCGCCACCACCAAGTCGGTGGTGGTCTGGATCCAGCCCGCCCCGGGCGCCCCGCTGGCCGGCCCCTTCCCGACCGGGCTCCCGGCCACCACCGTCCCCCTCACCGCCGCCCCGGAGGGGGCGGGCGTCCGCCTCTACTTCCGGCGCCCCGATTCGGGAGTCGTCCGCACCGCCGTGGTCACGGCCTCGGCCGGCGGCGCGCTGCCGGTGGTCTCCAGCGTCACGGAGGCCGGCGGCCGGTCGGGCTACGGCGCGGTGGGCGTGGCGGGCCGCCTCATAGCGGGCCGCGCCGACTCGGGCACGGTCGCCGCCACGGGCCTCGGCGGCCCGCCGGCGTGGACGGAGTCCCGGATCCTCTACGCGGGCGCCCCCGCAGCCATCCAGGAATCAGGCGGCGCCGTGACGGCGGTCGTGCTGGGCCTGGACGCCGAACTCCACGTCGCCACCTCCCTCCCCACCTCCACCCGCGCCACCTGGCACCGGGCGGTCCCGCCGGCGTAGCCCGCCCGCGGGCGGCGCGGGGCCCCGGTGCGAAGATGACCTCCGGTTGCCCGCACACGACCACGTGCGGGTACATCAAGGAGGAAGCACCCATGTCGGCCGACCTGCCGGACGCCTGCGGACGGGACCGGAGTTCCCGCGGCGGGCCACAGCCGCACACGTCCCTGCTCCGTCGTCCGGCGGCGGCCCCGCTCGCTTCGCTCGCGGTGCTGGGCGCGGGAGCCGCGTACCTCTGGGGCACCAATCCGCATGAGCCCGGCCACTGGCTTCCCCGCTGCCCCGTCAACTGGCTGACGGGCGTGCTCTGTCCGGCCTGCGGCGCCACCCGGATGTGTTTCGACATCCTGCACGGCGACTTCGTCGCGGCCTTCCACGACAACGCGGTGCTGTTCCTGCTGGGGCTGCCGCTCGCCCTCTTCCTCTATGCCCGCTGGGTCGCCGAAGGCCTCCGCGGGCGGAAGTACCACCCGGTGATCGGGATCCGGGGACAGGCTGCGATCGTTGGGGTTGCCCTGACCTGGGCAGTGGTTCGAAATGCGGTCACGTGATCACGAGTTGATCACGTTGCCGGCCGCAGGGCAACCATGCACAACCGTCGCAGGTCAGTAGTTCCGCTACGACCCACGGTCGTAGCACACGTCCCCACTGAACAGCAGTTTCACTAGGAGCTTTTGCATGTCTCAGAACATCGCCCCGAACGGTCAGCAGTACTCCGACAAGTCCAAGCTGGTTGCCGGTCTGCTGCAGATCTTCCTCGGCGGTCTCGGCATCGGCCGTTTCTACACCGGCCACACCGGCATGGCCATCGCCCAGCTGCTCACCTGCGGCGGCCTCGGCTTCTGGGCCCTGATCGACGGCATCCTGTTCCTCGTCAAGGACGACCGCACCGACAAGGCGGGCCGCGTGCTGCGCGCCTGACGTGCCCAGTAACGCCGTACGGCCGGCCCCCTCATGACTGAGGGGGCCGGCCGTTCCCGTATGCGCGCTGCCGACCTGGCCCTACAGGACCGGCATCATCTTGCGCAGCTCGAAGGCCGTGACCTCGCTGCGGTACTCCTCCCACTCCTGCTTCTTGTTGCGGAGGAAGAAGTCGAAGACGTGCTCACCGAGGGTTTCGGCGACCAGTTCGCTGCGCTCCATCAGGGAGATGGCCTCGCCGAGGTTCTGTGGGAGGGGTTCGATGCCCATCGCGCGGCGTTCCGCGTCGGAGAGGGCCCAGACGTCGTCGTCGGCGCCGGCCGGGAGCTCGTAGCCCTCCTCGATGCCCTTGAGGCCCGCCGCCAGCAGGACGGCGTACGTGAGGTAGGGGTTGGCGCCCGAGTCGATCGAGCGGACCTCCACGCGCGAGGAGCCCGTCTTGCCCGGCTTGTACATAGGGACGCGGATCAGGGCCGAGCGGTTGTTGTGGCCCCAGCAGATGTACGAGGGGGCCTCGCCGCCGGAGCCGGCGGTGCGGGAGGAGCCGCCCCAGATGCGCTTGTAGGAGTTGACCCACTGGTTGGTCACGGCGGCCGTTTCCGCCGCGTGCTTGAGCAGGCCCGCGATGAAGGAGCGGCCGACCTTGGAGAGCTGGTACTCGGCGCCCGACTCGTAGAAGGCGTTGCGGTCGCCCTCGAAGAGGGACAGGTGGGTGTGCATGCCCGAACCGGGGTACTCCGAGAACGGCTTCGGCATGAAGGTGGCCTGGACGCCCTGTTCCAGGGCGACCTGCTTCATGACCAGGCGGAAGGTCATGATGTTGTCGGCCGTCGAGAGGGCGTCGGCGTAGCGCAGGTCGATCTCCTGCTGGCCGGGGGCGCCCTCGTGGTGGCTGAACTCGACCGAGATGCCCATGGATTCGAGCATCGTGATCGCCTGGCGGCGGAAGTCCATGCCGACGTTCTGCGGGGTGTGGTCGAAATAGCCCGAGTTGTCGGCCGGGGTGGGCCGGGTGCCGTCCAGCGGCTTGTCCTTCAGCAGGAAGAACTCGATCTCCGGGTGGGTGTAGAAGGTGAAGCCCAGGTCGGAGGTCTTGTTCAGGATGCGCTTGAGGACGTACCGCGGGTCCGCGTAGGAGGGCGAGCCGTCCGGCATCAGGATGTCGCAGAACATCCGCGCCGTGCCGGGGGCCTCCGCGCGCCACGGCAGTATCTGGAAGGTGCTCGGGTCCGGCTTGGCGATCATGTCGGACTCGTAGACCCGTGCGAACCCCTCGATCGCCGAGCCGTCGAATCCGATGCCCTCGTCAAAGGCCTGTTCCAGCTCCGCCGGCGCGACCGCTACGGACTTCAGGAAGCCCAGTACGTCGGTGAACCACAGGCGCACGAAGCGGATGTCGCGCTCCTCGAGCGTCCGGAGGACGAATTCCTGCTGCTTGTCCATGGCTTCATCCTCGCAGTTCAGGCGGCCTGTGCACCACTGCCGCGAGGGCAGGGGCACAGTCGGGCCGGCCCAGTATCGCCAGCGGTGGTTTCCGCCAGATTACGCACCCCGGAAAGCCGGTGACACCCCCGGACTGACCTTGGGCCGGTCATGAGCATTACCATCGGCGCCCATGGGGGGCCATGCGCAGGACGAGCAGGGACGTCGGAGACGTCCGCTGCTCCGCCATGCCGTCCTCCTGATGGCCTTCGGGGTGCTGGCCGGCGCGGCGTTCCTGTGCCGGACGGCCGGGGCCGGGACCGGGACCGGGCAGCCGCCCGCTTCGGGGACGGTCGCGCGGGCCGGACACACCGCCCACGCGCCCGGCGCGCAGCACGTCGCCTGCGTGGCGCCGTACGACCGGCCCGGCTGCTCCCCGCTCTCGCACGTTCTCCCCGGACTCCTGCCCCAGGCGCCGCCCGCGGCCCTGGTGGCCGGCGGGACGCCCGCACCCGCCGTGCGCCCCGCGCCCGCGGCGGGGATCCGGCCGCCTTCGGCGCTCGCACGCGGCCCCGACCTGTACGCCCTCCGAGTGCTGCGGACCTGACCGGTCCCGGTCCGGCGGCGCTCAGGCAGCGCGTTCTCCACCCCACCCCCCTCAGCAAGAAGGATTCAGGGCCATGGCCAGCAGGAACTCCGAAACCAACAACTCCCGCCAGGCGCGGATAGCCGAGATGCGCCGCGCGGACAAGTCGCGCGACCGGCGCAACAAGGCCATCGCGATCACCACGTCGGCCGCCATCGTCACCGCGCTCATCGGCTTCGGCGCGTGGGTGATGATCGACCAGCAGAACAAGAAGGAAGCCAAGGAGGCCGCCGCCAAGGCGCCGGTCGCCGGCGAGCAGACCTGGGACGCCAAGAACCTCGGCCGCAAGCACGTCGAGACCCCGGTGAAGTACGAGATGAACCCGCCGGTCGGCGGGGACCACCACCCCCGGTGGATGAACTGCAACGGCGACGTCTACAAGAACCCGATCCCCGAGGTGAACGCCGTCCACTCGATCGAGCACGGCGCCGTGTGGGTGACGTACAACGAGAAGGCCGCCCCGGCCGACGTGGAGAAGCTCGCCGCCACGGTGGCCAAGACCCCGTTCACGCTGATGAGCCCCGTCAAGGAGCAGTCCGGCGCGATCATGCTCAGCGCGTGGGGCAAGCAGCTGACCGTGGACAAGGCGGACGACGCCCGGGTGGCGCAGTTCTTCACCAAGTACGTGCAGGGCCCGCAGACCCCCGAGCCGGGCGCGGCCTGCACGAACGGGCTGGCCGAGAAGTGACCCCCCGTACGACCGGCAGGGGCTCCGTGACCCGTACGTACTGGGTCGCGGGTTCGGCCGTCGGCCTCGCGCTGCTCTTCGCGGTGGGGGCGACGGTCGCCACCGCGGGGGGAGCCGATTCCGCTCCCGCGTCCTCCCGTACGCCGGGGATCTACTCCGCGGACGCGGGCTTCGCCCGGGACATGGCGGTGCACCACCAGCAGGCGGTGGAGATGTCCTTCATCGTGCGCGACCGCACGAAGGACGAGGCGGTACGCAGCCTCGCCTACGACATCGCCAACACCCAGGCCAATCAGCGCGGCATGCTGCTGGGCTGGCTGGACATGTGGGGCCTGCCCAAGACGGTGGCGGACGAACCGCCGATGTCCTGGATGGGGAGCGGTGGCGGCGGCGGGCACGGCGCCGGGGGCCACGACATGGGCGGGGTCGTCACCAAGCCCGGCGCGCTGATGCCCGGCATGGCCACCAAGGAGGAGCTGGTGCGGCTCGGCTCCGCCGAGGGCCGGGACGCCGAGGTGCTGTACCTGCGGCTGATGACCGACCACCACAAGGGCGGCGTCGGGATGGCCCAGGGGTGCGCCACCCAGTGCGCGAACCCGGCCGAGCGGGCGCTGGCCCAGGGCATGGTGGAAGCCCAGCAGTCGGAGCTCCAGCTGATGGCCGACATGCTCAAGCAGCGGGCCGCAGGGTAACCCGTTGTCCGCGTGCGGCGCCGTCGCCTGGGGCTCCGCCCCCGGACCCCCGCGCCTCAAACGCCGGCGGGGCTGAAATTGCCCTACGGGCAATCCAGCCCCGCCGAGCGAAATCCAGCCTCGCCGGCGTTTGAGGCGCGGGGTCTGGGGCGGAGCCCCAGGGGGTCCGGGGCGCAGCCCCGGGGAACGGTGGAAGGGCGGGTGGGGGACAGCCCCACAGGGCCCCCGCGCCGAACGGCCGCGCCCGCGCGGGGTCACCCGTACGGCCCCCTCCGGCCCCTGCCGGGTCGCGGGGGCCGAACGGCCGAATGAGGATGAGGACGCCGAGGCGGGCGCACCCGCGCCAGGCCGCTACGGCGTGCTCAGGAGGTTTACGCGATGACCACCGCCGGAGACATCATGCACCCCGGGGCTCAGTGGATCCCCGCCACCGAAACCCTGGACCGGGCCGCTCAGCTGATGGCCCGGCTCAACGTGGGCGCCCTGCCCATCAGCGACAAGACCGAACGGCTCTGCGGCATCCTGACCGATCGCGACATCGTGGTGGGCTGTGTGGCCAAGGGGCACAATCCGGCGAAGGTCACCGCCGGCGACATGGCCCAGGGCACCCCGCGCTGGATCGACGCGAGCGCCGACGTCTCCGAGGTGCTGGAGGAGATGCAGAGCCACCAGATCCGCCGTCTCCCCGTGATCAGGGGCAAGAGGCTCGTCGGCATGATCAGCGAGGCCGACCTGGCCCAGCACCTCACGGACAAGCAGATGGCGGCCTTCACCTCCAGCGTCTACGCGAAGGCCTGACCTCTGGGGGATTCGGCTGCACCAAGGACCGCCCGCGCCACTTGGTGCGGGCGGTCCAGCATGACCAGGTGCCCGGCCGGCTCCGCGACCACGAACCGCGCGCCCAGCGCCTCGGCCAGCGCCGCCTGACGGCCCAGCCAGCCCAGGTCCGGGCGGCGTGCGCCGGGGTCGTGGGCGGCCAGGACGGTGGCGGGCACGGCCAGCGGCAGCTCCGCGCGCAGCGCCAGCACCTCGGCGGCCGTGTCGGGGTAGCGGGAGTTCTCCAGCAGGGCTCCGCGCCAGACCCGGCCGGTCCGGTAGCAGCGGCGTACGAGGTCCCGCGCGGCCGGGTCCCGACCACCCGCACGGGATGCCGCCCGTACGGCGGTCCGCCGGGCCCGGGGGCCCAGCGCGGCCGGCAGCCCGGCGGCGGTCACGGCCCGGCCGAGCACCCGGGCGGCGCCGGTGCGCAGCCCGGCGGGCAGGACCGTACGGGGCGGCCGCTCCTCCACGCTGCCGTCGACCAGCACCAGGGCCGCGGTGCGCCCGGGGTACAGCCGGGCGAAGGCCTCGGCGTGGAACCCGGCGACGGAGTGCCCGGCCACGGTGACGCGCTCGGCGCCCAGCCCCAGCGCGTCCAGCAGCCCGGCGATCCGGTGCGCCTCCCCGGCCGCGCTCGGCGGGCGCACGGCGGGGGCGCTCAGCCCGTGCCCGGGACGGTCGAAGCGGACGACGGTACGGCCGGCGGCGACGAGCAGCTCCGCGACGGCGTCCCAGTCGAACCAGGCCATGGCGAGCCCGGCGCTGAGGACGACCGGAGGGCCGGAACCCTCCACGAGGACGTGCAGCGGTACTCCATCGGAGGCCCGGAGGCGTACGAACCTCCCGGGTGCGGCCGCGGTCCCGGCCTCGGTCCCGGGTGCGGCCGCGGTCCCGGCCTCGGTCCCGGCCTCGGTCCCCGATCCGGCCCCGGTCTCGGATCCGCCCCCGGATCCGCTCACGTGCGGCGTTCCCGGTGGACGGAGTACGCGAGCAGGCCCAGCCAGACCGCCACGAACAGCACCTGGAGCCGTTGCCCGGCGCCGAGCGCCCAGGTGCCGTGCCCGGCGGTGAACAGGGCGATGGAGACCAGGGTCCAGGCGGTGGCGAGCAGTTCGAGTACGACGAGCACGGGCCCGTACCGCGCGAGGGGGGCGAGACGGCCGTAGCGGCGGGCGGCCAGTGTGAGGGCCACGATCCCGACGAGCGCTCCCGTCATCGCCAGACTGCTGCTGACGGCGTGGGCCTGATGGGTGGCGGGGACCAGCCCGGCGGTCTCCCGCGCCGCGCATTCGGGGTCCACGGTCGGCGTGCAGCTCAGCGGCAGCCAGGCGTCCGCCGCGGTGGAGGCGCCGAAGAGGGTGATCCCGGACCAGCCGGCGACGGACCGGAGGCGGCGGGGTTCGACGTGTCTGGCGAGCCGGACCAGGGCCAGGACGCCGCCGAAGAAGACGAGGAGGCCGGCGGTGAAGTCGGTGGCCCGGAACAGGCCGCCGAGCGGCTGGTCCTGGGCCGCGAGCTCGCTGACGTACGTCTCGATGGGGTTCAGCCCCGTGGAGAGGACGACTTCGAGGACCCACGCGGTGTAGGCGGCGGCGCCGAGCCCTATGAGGAGGGCCACGAAGCGGGCCCCGGCCCCGGCCGTGACGGCGGGACCCGTCGCGGTGGAGGGGCTGTTCACGGAATTCCAGGATCTCCGGGACTCGACGGGTCTCAAGTGTGTGAGGGGGTTCCGGGGGTTCAGCGGCAGGCCTTTTGTGGACATAGTGTGACTAATCCTAAACGCGGCCGGGCCCGGTCCTCCGATCGGATACCCACCCCGGGTAGGGTTCCGCCCATGACCCGCCCAGCCTCGCGCACGCAGCGCCCAGCAGTCCGGTGGCCCCGGCTGCTGCTGTTCGCCGCGCTGCTGCTGGGCATCGCGGGCATGCACACGCTGGGCCATCCGACTCCGGCCCACGCCATGGAGGACGTGCCGTCGGTCCGTTTCGTTCCCCGGGGCGGCCATCCGCCGTCCGGGGAGGCGCACGCCGCTGCCGCCGCGATCGCCACCACCACCGCCGTCACCACCACCACGGTGGCCACCTTCGAGGCCCCGCGCCCGCAGCACACCGGCATGGACCCCATGTCCGTGTGTCTCGCCGTGCTCGGCGCCCTCACCCTGCTGGTCCTCGGAGCCGGACTGGCCGGCCCGCGCCGTGCCGCGCCGCTCGGGGGCGCGGCACGCGCGCCGGGCCGGTCCGGCGGTCCGGACCCGCCGCCGCCCCGCGAACTCCTCACCCTGCTGACGGTGCTGCGCGTATAGGCCGGGCTCCGTCGTCGCCCCCGCATGCCTTCGGGGCGGCGGCAGACGGTGCCCACCTGCCTGCCTCACACCATCACGAGGTGTTCCACCATGCGCTCTTCCGTTCCCCCCTCCCCCTCTCCTTCCCCCTCCCCCTCTCCCTCCTCGCCGTCCCGCCGCGCCGTTCTCGGTGCCGGCGCCGCCCTCGCCGGCTCCGGGTTGCTCGCCGCCTGCTCGGGTTCCGGCATGGCCGGCATGGACCACGGCGCCGGCGCCACGGGCAAGGGGGCCGCCTCCCCCGCCCCCGGCGGCTACGTGGACCCGGCCGGCGCCGAGGTGCAGGCCGCCGAGGCCGCCCGCAAGGCCACCGGCCCGCTCACCGAGGTCCGGCTGACGGCCACCGCCACCCCGCTCGACCTCGGCGCCGGCCGCTCCGTCCGCTCGTGGGCGTACGGGGACAAGCTCCCGGGCCAGGAGGTACGGGTCACCGCGGGCGGCACCCTCGCCCTGACCCTGGCCAACAACCTCCCCGAGGCCACCTCCCTGCACTGGCACGGCCTGGCGCTGCGCAACGACATGGACGGGGTACCGGGGCTGACCCAGCGGGACATCGCCCCGGGCGGCTCGTTCACGTACAAGTTCGCCGTCCCGCACCCCGGGACGTACTGGTTCCACCCGCACTCCGGGGTCCAGCAGGACCGCGGCCTGTACGCCCCGCTGATCGTCGAGGACCCCAAGGAGCCCCTCTCCTACGACAAGGAGTGGGTGGTCGTACTCGACGACTGGCTCGACGGGGTAGACGGCTCCACGCCCGACGCCGTGCTCGCCGAACTCCGCAAGGGCATGGACATGAGCTCGAGCGGCGGCGGCCATTCGGGCCACGGCTCTGGTTCTGGCTCTGGCTCTGGTTCCGGAGCCGTGGGCACTCCCGCACCCGCCACGAGCGGCGGACCGTCCCGCCTCCTCATGGGCGGTGTCAGCGAGGTCCTCGGCAAGGACCCGGGCGATGTCGCGTACCCGCACTACCTGGTCAACGGCCGCATCCCCGAGGACCCTTCGGTCTTCACCGCCCGCCCCGGCGACCGGATCCGGCTCCGGATCATCAACGCGGGCGGGGACACCGCCTTCCGGATCGCCCTGGGCGGCCACGAGCTCACGGTCACCCACACCGACGGCTTCCCCGTCGAGCACGCCACCGCCCGCTCCCTGCTGCTGGGCATGGGCGAGCGCTACGACGTCCTGGTGACGGCGGGCGACGGGGTGTTCCCGCTGACCGCGCTCGCCGAGGGCAAGGGGGACTCGGCGTCGGCGCTCGCGGTGCTGCGCACCGGTACGGGGGCGGCGCCGACCGCCGCGACCCGGCCCGCCGAGCTGACCGGGCGGCCCCTGACCGCGGACGCCCTGCAGGCGGCCGAGCCGGTGGCGCTGGCCTCGCGCGAACCGGACCGCACGGTGCGGATCAGGCTGACCGGCGGGATGGCGAAGTACGACTGGGCCTTCGACGGCAAGCCGTACGCCCCGGACCAGCGGCACCCGGTGAAGGCGGGGGAACGGGTCCGGCTGGAGTTCGACAACTCCACGACGATGTGGCACCCGCTCCACCTGCACGGGCACACCTTCGCCCTCGGCGGCCGGCCGGGCGGGGCCCGCAAGGACACGGCGGTGGTGTTGCCGAACGGGAAGCTGACGGTGGACTTCGACGCCGACAATCCCGGTCTGTGGATGGTCCATTGCCACAACGTCTTCCACGCGGAGGCCGGGATGATGACCGTGCTCGGCTACCGGCGCTAGCCGGATCCCGCCCCGGACCGGGCCGGCGGCGCGCCTTCCTCCGCGTGCCGCCGGCCCGGGGGGGGCTGCCGCGGGGCCCGCGAGGGGGGCCGAAATGCCCGGCGGGGAGTCTGATTTCCATGACAGGCTGGTGATCGTCACGCGCCGATTGCGATCTGAAGGAATTCCCGCCGGTATGAGCACCCCGCCGAACCCGCCCAGCACCCCGTCCGGCCCGCCGACGGAGCCCGCGGGAACCCCCGTACCCGAGGCGGCTCGCATACCGGCGCCCGCCCAGCCCCTGTCCCTCGACAAGGCCCCGGCACCGACCGAGGCCCCGGCAGAGCCCGCGGACACGGCGTCGGCATCCACCCCGGCACCGGTCCCCGCGCAGCCCGCGGACGCGCCCCTGGCAGCCGCCCCGGCCGCGCGTGCGGACGCCGCCCCGGCCGAGCCCGCCGACGCGGTCCCGGCGGGCTTCGGAGCAGCCGTACCGGCAGCGGCCCCGCAGGCCGCCCCCGCGGCGCAGCCCGCTGCCCCGGCCCCGGCCCCGACCGGCTCCTTCGCTCCGGTCACCCCCGCCCCGGTGGCCGCCACCGCTCCCCCGGCGCCCGCATGGGGCGCCCCCGCACCCGCCAACCCCTGGGCCGCGCCCCCCGGCGGATACGCCGGCGGTTACCCCGGCGGCCCGCAGGGGCCCGGCTTCCCGCCGCCCCCGGCGGCCTCAAACGGCCTGGCGGTCGCCGCCCTGCTCCTCGGCCTGTTCGGCATCTTCGTCGGCCTCGTCCCCTTCTTCTTCTGGGCCGGCGCCCTCCTCGCCCTCACCGGCATCGGCATCGGCATCGCCGCCGTCCTCAAGTCCCGCCGCGGCGCCCCCCGCGCCACGCTGGCCGCGGTCGGCACCGCCCTCAGCCTCCTCGGGCTCGGCGCTTCCGTCGGCGGCTGGTTCATCACCACGAGCGTCATCGACAAGATCGACGAGAACGTCTCCGACCGTTCGCGCGACTACGACTACAACTACGACAGCGACGACCTGTCCACCCCCGGCGCCCCGGCGACCCCGACGCCCAAGCCCTCGCCCTCCGACATCCCGGGCAGGACCTCGGCCCTGGCCTGGGGCAAGCCCTACACCTACGAGGACGGGGTCCAGGTCACCGTGCAGAGCGCGGTCCCGTACAAGCCGTCCTCGACGGCCATCCCGGACGAGGCCCGCAACGGCAACGTGGTCAAGGTGAAGGTGAAGATCGTCAACAACTCGGGGTCCGCGCTCGACGTCAGCCTGTCCCTGCCGCACGCCCGCGACGACCAGGGCACGGAGGCCGAGATGGTCTTCGACGGCTCCGTGCCGAAGATGTTCACGGGCTCGGTCCTGGCCGGCGAGTCGATGAACGGCACCTTCGCCTTCATCGTGCCCGAGGGCACCAAGAGCCTGCGTTTCGAGATCGCGCCCGGCGTCGAGTACGACGAGGCGATCTGGAGCGGCCCGATCGGCGGCTGAACCGGCGCGACTCCGGCGACTCGGGCAACTCCCAGGACATCGCGTCAGAAAGACGATTAGACTGGGCCGCGTGCCTCAACTACGCCTCGCTCTGAATCAGATCGACTCGCAGGTCGGCAACATCGCCGCCAACGCCGACTCGGTCGTCCACTGGACCCGGCACTCCGCCGAACAGGGCGCCCACCTGGTGGCGTTTCCGGAAATGGTGCTGACCGGGTACCCCGTCGAGGACCTCGCCCTGCGCGGCTCCTTCGTCGAAGCGTCCCGCCGGGCACTGCTGGAACTCGCGCAGCGCCTGGCGGCCGAGGGCTTCGGGGACCTCCCGGTCGTCGTCGGCTACCTCGACCGTACGGAGAAGGCCGCGCCCCGCCTCGGCCGCCCGGCGGGCTCCCCGGAAAACGCGGCCGCCGTGCTGTACGGCGGGCAGGTCGTCCTGCGCTTCGGCAAGCACCACCTCCCCAACTACGGAGTCTTCGACGAGTTCCGGTACTTCGTGCCGGGCGACACCCAGCCGGTGATCCGGGTGCGGGGCGTGGACGTGGCCCTGGCCATCTGCGAGGACCTCTGGCAGGAGGGCGGGCGCGTCCCCGCCACCCGCTCCGCCGGGGCCGGGCTGCTGATCTCGATCAACGCCTCCCCGTACGAGCGCAACAAGGACGACCTCCGCCTGGAGCTGGTGCGCAAACGCGCCCAGGAAGCCGGCTGCACCCTCGCCTACCTGGCGATGATCGGCGGCCAGGACGAGCTGGTCTTCGACGGGGACTCGATCGTCGTCGACTCCGCGGGCGAGGTCATCGCCCGCGCCCCGCAGTTCTCCGAGGGCTGCGTCCTGGTCGACCTGGACCTGCCGGCCGCCTCGGCCACCCCGGTCGAGGGCACCGTCGACGACGGTCTGCGCATCGACCGCGTGATCCTCACCGAGGAGCCGGTGGAGCCGTACGAGCCGGTCGTGACGGGCGGCTACGCCGACCGGCTGGACGACGACGAGGAGATCTACGACGCGCTGGTCGTGGGTCTGCGCGCGTACGTACGCAAGAACGGCTTCCGCTCGGTCCTGATCGGCCTCTCCGGCGGCATCGACTCCGCGCTCGTCGCCGCCATCGCCTGCGACGCGATCGGCGCGCAGAACGTGTACGGCGTCTCTATGCCCTCCAAGTACTCCTCGGAGCACTCCAGGGGGGACGCGGCCGAGCTGGCGGCGCGGACCGGCCTGAACTTCCGGACCGTGCCCATCGAGCCGATGTTCGACGCGTGCATGGGTGCGCTGGGCCTGACCGGCCTCGCCGAGGAGAACCTCCAGTCCCGGCTGCGCGGCACCCTGCTGATGGCGCTCTCCAACCAGGAGGGCCACATCGTGCTGGCCCCGGGCAACAAGTCGGAGCTGGCCGTCGGCTACTCCACCCTGTACGGGGACTCCGTGGGCGCGTACGGCCCCATCAAGGACGTGTACAAGACGGACGTCTTCCGCCTCGCCGAATACCGCAACCGGGCGGCGGCCGAGCGCGGCGAGAGCCCGCCGATCCCGGAGAACTCCATCGTCAAGCCGCCGAGCGCCGAGCTGCGCCCGGGGCAGGTGGACACGGACTCGCTGCCGGACTACCCCGTGCTCGACGGGATCCTGGAGCTGTACGTGGACCGCGACCAGGGCCTGGAGGCGGTCGTCGCGGCCGGCTACGACCGCGAGCTCGTCGCGAAGACCCTGCGCATGGTGGACACCGCCGAGTACAAGCGCCGGCAGTACCCGCCGGGCACGAAGATCTCCGCGAAGGGCTTCGGCAAGGACCGCCGGCTGCCCATCACGAACGGCTGGCGCGAGCAGGCGTAACGCCCGCCCGCGCGGTGACGCGGCGCCGGGGCCGGCCGTACGTACGGCCGGGCCGGTGTTCGTACGGCCGTCCGCCTACCCCTCGGCGCGACTCCGCCGTCGGGCGGCCAACATCGAGGTCATGGCCGTCGCCATCAACGCCAGCCCCGCGAGCGGCGAGGACGCCAGGTTCAGGTCCGATGCGCCGGTCAACACCCGTTGCAGGCCCACGAAGATCAGCGTCACCACCACCGCCTGCACGAACACGAACAGCGGCCGCCAGGCCAGCTGGTGCAACACGGGCGCGCCCGTTACGAACAGGGTCGGCAGCATGATGCCCAGGATGAACACGGCGGACCCGCCCAGCCACACCCACGAGGCGGCCGTCCACCCCAAGCGGTCGTCCAGGTACTTCGACACGCCGAACTGGGGATCCGCGAACCCGCCGAGTTCCGGCGCCGACGGCGCCCAGAGCACCTCGTACGTCTTGCCGGGGTGCGGTTCCGCGACGGTGTCGACCCCCCGGGCGGTGATCATGGTCCCGTCCGGGGTCTGGAGGAGCAGCGTCGACTTGAATCCCCTCGGCGTCTTCCGCTCGTAACGGACGCGCGTCTCGGTCACCTCGACCACGGTCCCGGTGGTGACCTCCGGCCCTGCCTTCTTCACGGCATGGACCGTGCCGTCACCGCTCGCCGAACCGATCACGGTGACCGCCGCCGTGGCCACGATCAGCAGGAGCAGCGCTGCCGACTGGCGCAGCCACACCATGCCCGCGTCCGCGAATTCGGCCGGCGCCGGCTCCTCGGCCGCCCGGCTCGTCCCCCGCCGGAGCGCCCACACCGCCAGCGCCCGCCCCCAGAGGGCGGCCACACCGATCCAGCCGAGCACCAGCAGGCCCGTGTACGGCGGCAGCGCACCGCGGTGCAGCCCGAGCGCCCAGAGCCCGGCTGCCATGAAGGCCAGCCAGGAGAGCACAGTGAACGAACGAACCACCCAGGTCAGCACTATGATCCCGCCCCCGATTCGAAAAACGTCAGGGGAGTATCGCAGGGGCTGCCTTACGGCTTGACGGTGACCCGGGCCGCGATGGGCAGGTGGTCGCTGCCCGTGCGGGGCAGGGTCCAGGAGGCCTCGGGGGTGACCCCGCGGACCAGGATCTGGTCGATGCGGGCCATCGGGAACTGCGCGGGCCAGCTGAAGCCGAAGCCGTCGCCGGACGCGCCCTGGGTGGAACGCAGCTGCGAGGTGACCTCGGACAGGGCCCGGTCGTTGACGGTTCCGTTGAGGTCGCCGAGCAGGATGACCCGGTGCAGCGGTTCGGCGGCGAGCGCGGCGCCGAGGGCGTCGGCGCTGTTGTCGCGCTGGTTGGCGGTGAATCCGGCGTTGAGCTTCACGCGGACCGACGGGAGGTGGGCGACGAAGGCGGCCACCTCTCCGTAGGGCGTCTTGACGGTGGCGCGCATCGCCCGGGTCCAGCCCATCTTGATGTCGACGGGCCTGCTGGAGACCAGCGGGTACTTGCTCCAGAGCCCGACGGTGCCTTCGACGGAGTGGTACTTGTACGTACCCGCGAGGGCCTTCTCGTAGACGGGGACCACGCTGCCCTTGAGCTCGGTCAGGGCCAGGACGTCGGCCCCGGCCTTGGCGACCGAGGCGGCGGTGCCGGCGGGGTCGGTGTTGTCGGCGTCGACGTTGTGGGTGGCGACCGTGAGGTTGCCACCGGTGTGCGCCTTGTCGGTGACCAGGCCGCCGAAGAGGTTCACCCAGACCGCGGCGGTCAGCAGTATCGCGATCAGCGCGGTCGCGGACGTGCGGAACAGCGCGGCGGCGAACAGCACCGGGACGGCCAGGCCCAGCCAGGGCAGGAAGGTCTCGGTGAGGCTGCCGAAGTTGCCGATGTCGTTGGGCAGCTCGGCGTGGAAGATCATGACGAGCGAGATCAGCACGGCGAGCGCGGCGAGCAGGATCCCGCGGCGCCAGATGCCCGGATCCCTGCGCAGCTCGGCCAGCCGGCGCCGGAGACCCGTTCGGGAGGGCTCGGGCTCCGAACCGTCGCTCCCCGTCTCCGTCATGTACGCCTGTGCCATACCACTGCCCTCACTGCCGTGCTCGCGCTCCGTCCCCGCCTCTTGACCCTAGGCGATGCACGGAGCGTTCCGCGCCGATTGTCTCGGCCGTACGTCCGGGAGGACGAACGGTCGAGCGGTCGGGGTTCCGCTTGTCACCAAACGCGCACAT
This sequence comes from Streptomyces sp. GL_148, assembly GCF_057834205.1. Classification (NCBI taxonomy): domain Bacteria; kingdom Bacillati; phylum Actinomycetota; class Actinomycetes; order Kitasatosporales; family Streptomycetaceae; genus Streptomyces; species Streptomyces sp. GL_148. Next base: position 2,477,476 of record NZ_CM174396.1, read on the forward strand.
TGCCCCGTGGCACGGCCGCCGTGACGAACCGGACCTCGTGCCACTTCCCGCCACGGCCCGGAGAGTGCCACCATGGTGGTGAGTCCGGGGACGCCGTAAGGGCGCCTCGAGATGAACATCAAGGAGCAGTTGCAATGACGCATGCCGTTTCGCCTGCCCGCGAAGCCGCCTCCCCCACCCTGTACGGAGGCTCGGGCACCCGGCGCATCACCGTCCGCGACCTCACCCTCGCCAAGGAACGCGGCGAGAAGTGGCCCATGCTCACCGCCTACGACTCCATGACGGCGTCCGTGTTCGACGAGGCCGGCATCCCGGTCATGCTCGTCGGCGACTCGATGGGCAACTGTCACCTCGGCTACGAGACCACCGTCCCGGTGACGATGGACGAGATGACCATGCTGTCGGCCGCCGTCGTGCGCGGCACCAGCCGGGCCCTGATCATCGGGGACCTCCCCTTCGGCTCCTACCAGGAGGGCCCCGTACAGGCGCTGCGCAGCGCCACCCGGCTCGTCAAGGAGGCTGGGGTCGGAGCGGTGAAGCTGGAGGGCGGCGAGCGCTCGCTGCGCCAGACCGAGCTGATCGTGCAGTCGGGCATCCCGGTCATGTCCCACCTGGGCCTGACCCCGCAGTCCGTGAACGCCATGGGCTACCGGGTGCAGGGCCGCGGCGACGAGGCCGCGCACCAGCTGCTGCGCGACGCGAAGGCGGCGCAGGACGCGGGCGCCTTCGCGGTGGTGCTGGAGCTGGTCCCGGCCGAGCTGGCCGCCGAGGTCACCCGGTCGCTGCACATTCCGACGGTCGGCATCGGCGCGGGCGCGGAGTGCGACGCGCAGGTGCTGGTGTGGACGGACATGATGGGGCTGACCGGCGGGAAGATGCCGAAGTTCGTCAAGCAGTACGCGAACCTCCGCGCGACCATGGGCGACGCGGCGAAGGCCTTCGCCGAGGACGTGGTCGGCGGAACGTTCCCGCAGGAAGCGCACGCCTTCCACTAGCCGGATGGCCGGCCGACGGCCTGCCTGCGGATCCCGCGGGCGGGCTGTCGGTCGCCCGTCGGCGGCTTGTCGGCGGCTTGTCGGTGGTTTGTCAGTGGCCTCTGGTCCCATGGTGGACATGACGCGAAACGACAAGAATCCCCTGAACGGCTCGCACGCCGTAGAGGTCCGGGGGCTGGTCAAGCACTACGGCGAGACCAAAGCCCTCGATGGTGTGGACCTCGATGTCCGCGAGGGAACCGTCCTGGGGGTCCTCGGCCCCAACGGCGCGGGCAAGACCACCCTGGTCCGCATCCTCTCCACCCTGATCACCCCCGACGCCGGCACCGCCCGGGTCGCCGGCTTCGACGTGGTCCGCCAGCCGCGGCAGCTGCGCCGGACCATAGGCCTGACCGGCCAGTACGCCTCGGTCGACGAGAAGCTCTCCGGCTGGGAGAACCTCTACATGATCGGCCGGCTGCTGGACCTGCCCCGCAAGGACGCCCGGAGCCGCGCCGACGAGCTGCTGGAGCGGTTCTCCCTCACGGACGCCGCCAAGAAGGCCGTGATGACCTACTCCGGCGGCATGCGGCGGCGGCTCGACCTGGCCGCCTCGATGATCGGCAGCCCGGCCGTGCTGTACCTGGACGAGCCGACCACCGGTCTGGACCCCCGCACCCGCAACGAGGTGTGGGACGAGGTGCAGCGGATGGTCGCCGAGGGGGCCACCGTCCTGCTCACCACCCAGTACATGGAGGAGGCCGAGCAGCTCGCCAACGAGCTGACGGTCATCGACAAGGGCAAGGTCATCGCCAACGGCAAGGTCGACGAGCTGAAGGCCCGCGTCGGCGGCCGGACCCTGCGGATCCGTCCCACCGACCCGGCCGACCTGCCGGGCATGGCCCGCTCCCTGGCCGAGGCCGGTCTGGACGGGGTGGCCGGTTCCCAGGCCGTCCCGGACGAGGGCGCCCTGCTGGTGCCGATCCTGGCCGACGAGCAGCTGACCGCGGTGGTGGGCCTGCTGGCGGCCCGCGGGTACGCGATCTCCGACATCAGCACCTACCTGCCCAGCCTGGACGAGGTGTTCCTGTCCATCACCGGACAGAAGCCCGCCCCCGAGGACTCCATCCCCCACCAGCAGACCGAGGAGGTCGCGGCATGAGCACCGTAACCACGACGAAGCCCAGCCCCACCGCGGCCGCCCCGGCCGGCGGGCCCGTCCTCGCGGACGACGGCCGGATCGGCCTGCGGGGCAACCTGCGCCACATCGGCGCCCTGGCACGGCGCAACGTCCTGCAGATCAAGCAGGACCCGGAGTCGATGTTCGACGTCCTGTTCATGCCGGTCATCTTCACGCTGCTGTTCGTCTTCGTCTTCGGCGGCGCGATCTCCGGCAAGGGCAACCAGGACGAGTACGTCAACTACGTGGTCCCGGGCCTGATGGCGATGATGGGCATGAACATCGCCATGGGTGTGGGGACCGGGGTCAACGACGACTTCAAGAAGGGCGTGATGGACCGCTTCCGGTCCATGCCCATCGCCCGTTCCTCGGTGCTCATCGCCAAGATCGTGGTCGAGCTCGGCCGGATGATGGTGGCCATCACCATCCTGCTCGGCATGGGCTTCCTGCTCGGCCTGTCGATCAAGTCCTCGGTGCTCGACCTGTTCCTCGCCATCGGGCTGTCGGCGGTCTTCGGCGCCTCGCTGATGTGGATCTTCATCCTGCTGGGTCTCACCATGAATTCCCCCCAGGCCGTCCAGGGCATGGCGATGCTGGTCCTGATGCCGCTGCAGTTCGGCAGCTCGATCTTCGCCCCGCCGACGACGATGCCCGGCTGGCTGCAGAGCTTCACCGACGTCAACCCGCTGTCCAACCTGGCCGACGCGGCCCGGTCCCTGATCAACGGGACCCCACTCGGCAACTCCGTGTGGATCACGCTGGCCTGGTCGGTCGGCATCACGCTGGTGACGATGCCGCTCGCCGTGCGGAAGTTCCGCCAGAAGACCTGATCCGCGGACCGGTCCGTTCCGGATCGCGTCCCGGGCGGGCCCACGTCGTCGATGCGGGCGACCACCGGGTCAGACGAGGGCGGTGGCCTCCTCCAGGGTGAGGCCGCCGCCTTCGGCGTACGCCGCCTCGTACGCGGCGTCGCCGAGCGCGGCCCGGGCCAGGCGCTCGGCCAGCTCGGCGTCCGCGCGCTCGACGGTGACCGGAAAGTGGGCGGGCGGCAGCAGCGCGTGGTAGGCGCCGATGAGCCGCGCGGCGTCGTACTCCCGTTCCCGGCCGCCGAGCTGGACGTGGGAGCGGGCCCCGGTGATCAGGTACGCGGCCGGGAGGTGGGGGACGAACATCATGGAGAGCGGGTCGAGGACGGCTTCCATCGCCTGGCGGAGCAGGACGAGGGAGTCCTCGTACTTGCCCTCCTCGTTGTCGAGCCAGGCCAGCATGCCGAGCAGGAAGCCTTCGAACATGGCGAACGCGCCGACGGGGAACTCCTCGCGCAGGGACTGGAGCTGGGCGCGGGCCTCGGGGAGGCGGCCGGTGCGGCCGTAGATGGAGGCGAGGAACATCTGGGCGGCGGGCACGGCCTCGTTGCCGAACTGGTGGATGGCGCCGGCGAGCAGGCCGGTGAGGAGCTCCTCGGCCTCCTCCAGGTGGCCGTCCTCGGTGAGGTTCCCGGCCATCCGCACCTGCAACACCATGACCTGGGCTTTGGCCCCGAGCCGCCGGGCGTACTCGATCGCGGCGCGGTAGTCCTGGGCGGCCAGGGCGTACTCCCCGCGCTTCTCCCGGGCCTCGGCGCGGGCGGAGAGGGCTTCGGCGCAGCCCCAGTCGTCGCCGAGGGACGCGTAGAGGGCGAGGCTCTCCTCGGCGTCGCGCGACGCGTTGCCGGCCCCGTCGGCGCGGTTGGCGAGGACATTGGCCCGGAGCTGGAGGGCGGAGGCCAGCTCCCAGCGGTAGCCGAGCGCGCGGGCCGTCTCGACGGTCTCCTCGGTGACGCGGTGGAGCAGTTCGGCGTCCCCGGAGATCATGACGGCGTAGATCCACATGACGGAAGGGGCCCGGCAGGTCTGCGGCAGCCCCGGGCGGTAGGCGGCGACCACGCCCTCGGCCTGGGCGCGGACCTCGGGGGTGGACCAGGTGGAGCTGATCTGGTCGCGGGCGACCAGACACAACAGCTGTATGCCGCGCCAGGCCTCGGTGAGCAGTTCGCCCTCGTAGGGCGGGGGCGTGTCGACGATCTGCTCGTAGACGGGTGGGGCGGGGACGACGGGCGCGGCGAAGGGGTCCGGGCCGAGGGCTGCGGCGGCACTCGCCCAGTGGCGGGTCTCGGCGCGCAGATCGTGCATGTGCCAGTACCAGCCGAGGGAGTGCACGAGGCAGAGCACCTCGCCCACGTCCTTGGCGGCGACGGCGCGGCGCAGGGCGGTGCGCAGGTTCTCGTACTCGGTGGCCAGCCGGTCGGCGGCGGCGCGCTGGCCGTGGCCGCGCAGCAGCGGCTCGGTGGTGCGGGCGAGTTCGCGGTAGTGGGTGAGGTGGCGGCGCTCGGTCTGCGCCCGGTCCTCGCCGGCCTCGGCGAGGCGGTCGGCCGCGTACTCGGCGACGGTCTCCAGGAGGCGGAAGCGCATGCCGTCGGGGCCGTCGGGGGCAGCGACGACGAGGGACTTGTCCACGAGGGATCCGAGCAGGTCGGCGACGTCCGCGCCATCGAGGTATCCCCCGTCCGCGCAGACGGCCTCGGCGGCGTCGAGGTCGCAGCCGCCGGCGAAGACCGACAGCCGTCGCAGGACGGCCCGTTCGGGCTCGTCGAGGAGGTCCCAGGACCAGTCGACCACCGCGCGCAGGGTCTGCTGGCGGGGCAGGTGCGTGCGCGAGCCGCCGGTCAGCAGCCTGAACCGGTCATCCAGCCGGTCGGCGATCTGGCGGGGTGTGAGCAGCCGCAGCCGGGCGGCGGCCAGCTCGATGGCGAGCGGCATCCCGTCGAGCCGGCGGCAGATCTCCACAGCGGCGGCCGGGTCCTCGTCCACGGTGAACCCCGCCCGGGCGGCGGCCCCGCGGTCGCCGAGCAGCCGGAGCGCGACGGGGTCGGGCAGCGTCTCCACCGGGCGGAGCGTCTCGCCGGGCACGCCGAGGGGTTCACGGCTGGTGGCCAGGATCTGTACGCCGGGGCAGCGTGCGAGCACTTCCTCGGCGAGGCGGGCGGCGGCGTCGACGACGTGCTCGCAGTTGTCGAGGATCAGCAGCATCCGGCGCCGCGCGCAATGCTCTGCGAGGCGGTCGAGGGGGTGGTCCCCGCCGCGCTCGGTCAGTACCCGCATCTCTTCGGCGGAGCCGCCGCGCAGCTTGGTCTCCCGCGCCCCGAGCGCGGCGAGCACGGCCTCGGCGACATCCTCCGGATCGTCCACGGGAGCCAACTCCACGAACCACACCCCGTCGGCCCAGGCGGGGGCGGAGCCGGGGCCGCTCGCGACGCCGAACCTCCCCTGAGGGGTGCCGGTGCCCGGGGTGGCGGGGTGTGCGTCCGCAGCACCGCGGCCGGCCCGTGCGTGTGCCTCGGCGGCCTCCTGCGACAGCCGGGTCTTGCCGGCGCCGCCGGGTCCGAGCAGGGTGACGAGCCGCGACCGGGCGAGGTCGTCCCCGATGACGCGGATGTCCTCCTCCCGCCCGACGAAGGTGGTCAGCCGCATCCGCAGGTTGCCCGTGCCCGGACCGGGCGGCACGTACCCCGCCCCGGCCCCGTACGGGTCCCCGCTCCCGGGGCCGCCGGGACCGGACCCGCCCGGACCGGTGGTGTGGCCGGAGCCCGGTCCGTCAGGTCCGGCGCTGTGGCCGGAGTCCCGTTCGTCAGGTCCGGCGGTGTCACCGGACTCCGCCCCATCGGAACCGGGCGGGACCGAGAGGGACAGGTGCGGCTCGGCGGGGCGGCCGGGCACGCCGTCAGGACCGGTTCCGGGATGCCCGGTCCGCGTAGGGCCGCCGGTCCGGCCGGTCCCGGAAGCCGGCTCGGAGTGCCCGGGGCCGACCCCCGCTTCGCCGCGCCCGGGGTCCGCCGTCGGCCCGGTCCGGCCCGGCCCGCCCGGCGCCCGGGGTGTGGGGGGAATCGGAGTCAGCAGGACCCTGTGGAGGGCGCGGAGGGCGGGGCCCGGGGTGGTGCCCAGGCGGGTGGCCAGGTCGCGGCGGACCTCCTCGTAAGCGGCCAGCGCCTCCGCCGGGCGGCCCGCGTCGCGCAGCGCGCGGATGCGCAGGGCCTGCAAGGACTCGTCCAGCGGCAGCCCCGCGCACAGCGCGGTCAGCTCCGGCAGGACCCGCTCCGCCTCCCCCAGCGCCAGCGCCGCGTGCAGGCGGCCCCGGCGCGCGTCCAGCCGTAGCGCCTCCCAACGGGCGGCCTCCGGCCCGGAACCCGGCAGGGAGCTCAGCGGCTCGCCCCGCCACAGGGCGAGGGCCTCGTCGTACAGGGCGGCCGCCTCCGCCGGGGAGGCCTGCGCCGCCGCCCGCGCGAGCCGCTCGAAGCGGTAGAGGTCGATGTCGTCCCGGGCGGCGACGAGCCGGTAGCCGCCTTCCCCGGACCCCACCGCCTCGCGCCCCAGCGCCCTCCGCAGCCGCCCCACCAGCGCCTGGAGCGCCGCGGGGCCGTCCGCGGGCGGGTCGCCGTCCCACACCTCTTCGACGAGCGAGGCCACCGGCACCGCCCGCCCCGGCCGCAGCGCGAGCGCGGTCAGGAGCGCGCGCAGCCGCGCTCCGCCGACGGGTACGGTGCTCCCGTCGTCGCGGATGGCCTGGGTGGTGCCGAGCATCGCGTAACGCACCGGCCCATTGTCTCCGGCCCGGAGCTCCCCCGGGCGCCGCCTCCGGGATAGGTTCGCCGTATGGGTCCCCAGGGCAGTCAGAACCGTAGCCGTTACCGCAGCACTCACGACCGCGGCGACCGGCAGATCAGTCCCGTGTTCATCGGCATCTTCGCCGTGATGGCGGTGACCGGGTGGGCCGTGTGGACGGGGTACTCCACCAGCACCGGGCTGGCCGTGTTCCTCTTCGTCACGGCGGCGTGGATCGTCTCCCTGTGCCTGCACGAGTACGCGCACGCCCGCACCGCCCTGCACAGCGGCGACCTCAGCGTCGGCGCGAAGGGCTACCTGACACTGAACCCACTTAAGTACCTGCCTGTTAGCCTCCTCTCATGACCAGGAGACCGAGAGTGCTCATCGCCGTCCGTCTGTCCATAGACACAGACAGCACGACCAGCCCCGAACGGCAGCTTGAGGAGTGCATGGCCTTCTGTGACCGTCGCGGGTGGGATGTCGTGGGTGTGGCTAAGGATCTTGACATCTCAGCTACGCGCTACGCGCCCTGGCAGCGCCCTGAGTTGGCGGCATGGCTAGACCGTGCTCCCGAGTTCGACAACGTGGTGTTTTGGCGCCTTGACCGCTTCGTGCGCAAGGTCGGCGACCTGCACACCATGATCGAATGGGCGGAAAACCACGGCGGCAAGGGCCTTGTCTCTGCCACGGAGCCATTCGACCTCACGGACCCGTTCGGAGAGGTCATGGCAACCATGATCGCGGCCTTCGCTCGCATGGAAGCCCGAGCTGTTTCTGAGCGGGTCACGTCTATGCGTCAGCATCTCCTCACTTCAGACCGCTGGGGAGGCGGAAGCCCTCCGTACGGCTACATGACGGAGGAGCGCAACGGCGGGCGCTACCTGGTCCCCAATCCGGCCACGCTGCCGACCTTGCGAGAGATCGTCATGCGAGTGCTTGCCGGGGAGCCCCTCAATGCCCTTTGTCGGGACCTCGACGAGCGCAACATCCCTTCTCCCTCGTCCACTTACAAGACGAGCAAGAGGGAATCAGCCGCTCCCTGGTATCCCAAGACTCTTAAGAGCATCCTGACCAGTCCTACGCTCATGGGCTTCAAGACTCGCACCGACCTCGTGCCTGGCAAGAAGTACGGCAAGACGGTTCTTGTCTATGACGAGAAGGGCCACCGGATCAAGATGGCCGAACCTCTGATCACAGAGGAGGAGTGGAAGCAGCTTCAGAAGGTCCTGATTGAAACTGCTGCGCCGGCATCGGGAGTTCGAGGACCTGAGCCCAAGACTCCGTTTCTTGACGTGATCAAGTGCGGCGGCTGCGGCAAGAACCTTCAATGGCACACGACAAAGAAGAAGCGCAAGGATGACACCTACCGGGAGACACACAAGATTCGTTGCTTGTCGCGCCCGAAGTCACCTGCCTGCCCCGGCTATGCCTTTGTCCCAGAGGCCGAGATCGTCGGACCTGTGATGCGAACCCTGCTTGAAGAACTCGGTAACGAGCCTGTAGTGCGACGTGTGTACGTGGAAGGTGACGGAACGGCTGCCAAGCTCGAAGAGTTGGAAGAGTCCATCAACTACCACATGGCCCAGATGACACCTGGAGGTGTCTACAGTAAGGGCATCCTTCGGGACAAGGCCGCTCGGACACTGGCAGGGCTCAATGAAGAGTACGAACGGCTGTCGTCCCTAGGTGCTGCGGGAGAGTCTCGATGGGAGTATGAGGAACTAGGCATGACCTTCGGTGAACGCTGGTTCGAGAAGGGTATTCCTCAGATCACGGATGACCTGGTAAAGGCCGGGATCACGGTGGAGTGCCATCCCCGAGACAAGGGCGGGCATATCCTAAAGGTCCCCGAGGATGTGAAACAGCGATTCGCGAAGATCATGGCATAACGAAAGCCCCCTCCCATTGGGAGGGGGCTTTTCCTATATCAACGTCAGTGCATCCGTACCCGAGTCCGTACGCCACACCACACGAGAGACACCAGCGGCCTTCAGCCGGGGAAGACACCGATAGCACGGCGCACGGGTCACATACACGGTTCCGCCTTCGAGATCTTCACGCCGCGCATGGATAAGAAGGTTTTCCTCCGCGTGAATGGCGATACAGTCCCCGTAGTCGCTGCCGGCGGGAACTTCCTCGTACGTTGCCCGCCCGCGCGGACACTCGCCCACGAGACAGCCTCTCTCACCGGAGGGGACCCCGTTCATGCCGGACATCACCAGGCGCCGCCTGCGGTCCAGGAGGACCGCGCCGACACGCGACCTGGTGCAGTCCCCCCGTGGCGCCACAGCGTCAGCTATGCCAAGAGCCCACTCATCCCAAGTCGGGCGCTCAGAAGGCCCGATAGGCCTCGTCGTCGTAGTCATATCGGACGTCAACCGGCACCTTCCCTCCCAGAAGGAGGAGTTCGCCGCAGCAGCCGGCAGACTCAACAAAGAGGCCGTACCGCTTCACGAGGTCGTTCAGGTCTCGCAGGAATCCCCGCTGAGCTTCGCTCTGCTTCGCCCTACTCACAGTCCATCACTACTCCGCCTTCCAGGGGAGATCTTCCGGAATCGTTCCCGCTTCGACGCGGTAGAGAAGTTTCCAAGAGTCGCCATCGCGCTTGTAGACCTCTCCGCCCCGAACGCCTTGGTACTCGAACCTTCGGGTTTCGTAGTTGTACCGGTTGGACAGCTCCCAAGCGACTGCCGCCTTAGCTCGTCCAAGTCCCACGTGATACTTCAAGGCGGGAGTCCGGGTGGGCACGATGGATGCGTACGGCATGCCGGCGAGGCCCTTCCGCGGCCCCTCGCAGCGCTCTTCCATGGGGGTCATCCGACTGCTTCCCCGCTCTCGGTCTCGTCAAGGATGATCGACTGATACCCCATAAGCGAGTTCCACGTATCGGCAGCCATTTCCCTGGAAAGCTCGTAAGGAACCCCAGCGGCTACAGCCTCAGTGAGGACCGTTCCAGCTATGCGAGCTGCCGTGACTGCATATGCCGCCTGCTTGTGAAGCCGCTCAGCGTTCATCTCCGTCTCGATGCCGGAAATCAGCTCCTCGAAAGAGCCGGACTCTTCATTCTCGTTCTCGCTCATCACGTCTCCTCAGTGCTTGCTTGCTTCGAGTTCCAACACGCTGCCCCAAGAACGCTGACCGATCTCAGCCTCAGCAGGGATCAAGAGCCCTTGGACAGAGAACTGCATTAGTTGCGCCGCCTCGCGTGCCAGCTCAGGCGCCTTCTCCTCAGGGAAGGAAAATACGATCTCGTCATGGATAGGAAGACGCATGTAGGGCGTAAACCCAGCTTTGTCGAGTTCCAGAATGGCCCTAGCCGTTACATCTCGACTGCCGCCCTGGACGAAGTAATTCAGCGCCCGGAACCACTTACCGGGGTCAACCGGCAGGCGCCTTCCTGTAGCCGTGTAGATGTACCCGGTTCTCTTCGCTTCGTCCGCTAGGCGCTTACCGAAGGCGCCGACTCCCGGGTAAGTTCGGGCGAAGGCTTCGAGCACCTTTCTAGCGGTGGCCTCGTCTACATGGGCCTGCTCCATAAGAGCCGCCCAGCCTCCGCCGTACACCGTAAGAAAATTCGCCATCTTGCCGATCTTGCGGGCAACGTCCGCAGCATCAGCCGTAATCTGGTGAAGATCCAAGCCTTTGATGAATGCGTTCAGCATCGTGGGGTCACGAGAGAACGCAGCCAGATACCTCAATTCCATGTTGCCGAAGTCGATAGAGCAACTGACGTGGCCCTCATCGGCTAGGAACATGTGACGTACATAGCCGTCCCCTGACGGGAACGTCTGCGCCGGAATGCTTCCCGAAATTGACATCCTGGATGTTCTGGCCATCAGACTATTCACCGAGGCGTGTACGCGATTGTCTGCGTCCCGCCCGTTCAACGCCCGCTCAAACCAGGTCTTCCGCCACTTGCCAGCCTTTTTAGCCTGGACCACGGCAGCGGCTAGGGGGTGGCTGATAGCTGACAGCACGTCGTCATCTATCGACAGATTTCCCTTGGGGGTCCGCTTGGTCAGCCTTACCCCGAGGTCAGTGAAAACGTCGATCAGTTGCTGATTACTGTTGACGTTCTCAACGCCGAACGTTCGGGCAATGAGTTCCTGCCGCTGCTGCTCTGCCGAAAGCTCCTCGCACCGACGCTCGGCGTACTCGACATCCAGGAGGTAGCCGTTACGCTCCATCTTGGCTGTGACGTGGGCTAGCTGGTGCTCCCACCCGATGAGTCCCTGGGACTTGGAGCGTGCCGGCACCAGCCGGTAGAGGAGCTGAAAGAGACGGTAGGCAAGGGCCGGGTCCATACCCGCATAGAGCAAGAAGTCCGGATCGAAAAGCTCAACGAGCTTCCAGATCTTTTCCTTCGTGGTCTTGTACTTCTTAGCCAGCTCCCGAATCGAGCCCTTGACCTCTTCAGCGGTGGTCTCGCAGATGTAGAACTTGGTCAGTTCTTCCAGCTTCAGGCCAGGTCCACGTTCTTTGACTGCCCGCGGATCGACCAGGTGAGCAAGAAGCTTGGTATCCCATACCTTCGGAGCAAGCTCCTCCATGGGTATCCCGAGCGTTGACTCAACAACGTGCAAGTCATAGCTGGCGTTGTGCGCTACTAGCCACTCAAGGCGGTGGAGAGCCCAGCGGACCGCTTCCGCGAAGGCCGGGCCCTTCTCCACCGGAATAACCCAGGCCTCGGACCCGGTCCCAAACTGAGCCAGCCGACACCTAAAGCCTTCTGCCCAATAGTCGAGCCCGGTTGTCTCAGTGTCAAAACCGAGGATGCGGTGCCGAGAGACGAAATCTCGGAACTGGTCCAGGTCGCTCTCCGTCTCCACAACTCGAAGCGATATCGGTTGGCCCTTGAGTCGGTAACTGAGATGCTGCAAGAGCCTTCCCTCATCTATTCAAGTTGCTTGATGTACTCCGTACCTACGTACTCCGTGTAGGCGGGAGGGATGCACTCCCGGATGCCCTCGCGAGACATCCAGGGCACCCCCAGGTCTTCCTTGGCGCCGTCCACCCCGATGAAGTTTCCGACGTAAATTCCCATCTCTCCGGGAAGTCGACGGCGGCCCATTTTCGTTTGGCGTTTTACGTGAGCCGGGTGCGCCGGCTGCGGAAGCGTCCAGCCGCCAGCCTCAAAGAGGCGGTGCCTGTAAGTGTGGAGTCCGAAGTAGTCGCCGCAGAGCATGACTGGGCTCCTCATCTCAGGCTCGGCACCCATGACGTTCTCGATGACCCACGGAACGCCAACGGCGTTCAGTGCTTCACGAGTTGGACCCAAGAGGTCCGGATGATCGTTCTGTCGAATCCGCTGCGTCTTGCTGTAGAGCTGGCACGGCGGTGATGCGTGTATGAAGTCGAATCGGTGGCCGTAGGTCAGAAGAAACTGCATCGCTTCGGCCTGAACGAACTCGAATGGATAACGGGGCTGCTGAGCAATGTCGACTCCGACGACGTCAAATCCCGCATCTCGATACCCCTTGCCTGCTCCTCCTTGGCAGCAGTAGAGGTCAAGTACCTTAAGAATCCCCCACCCCCTTTATCGGCGACGGCGGAAGCCGCCGAAGAATCCGTAGAGGGCTATGGACCAGCACAGGCCAAACCAGAAATAGGGGCTCGACAGGTCGATGTTCACGTTCACGGCGCCACCCGCCCGTTCTTGACGAACGCTGCATAGGTGTGCGGCATCACCACGGAAAGCTCTCGCTCCATCCGCTCTGCGACCATCTCAATTTCCCTTTGCGGGAATGAGGGGAAGCGTGAGGCTTCCGAGATCGTTCGGAGCGACAGGAAGTGCAGCAGGGACCGGGCATTACATGTTGCGTAGTAGGAGGTGAAGGTCCCGACCGGCAGAACCATTCGAGCAACTTCCCGGGCAACCCCCCGCCGCAGGAGGGATAGGTACGCTTGATAGGCCCAGGTGTATGCCGAGTAAAAGCCCTCTTTGAGCGCCTTGTACTGGGCGGGGGTACCTGACTCGAAGGTGTACGCCCCGGGCTTTCCCACCTGAACTAGCGGGCGCTGCTCGTCGGGTTGGTAAAAGACCCCCGCAAGCTCCTTGTATCTGCCGCTTTCCTCGTTGTACGACCAGCCGGCACGGTGCCTCATGTGCTCTCTGGCAACGAAGATCGGAGCCTCTACCAGGAAAGTGAAGTGCGTATGCTCAAAGGGGGAACCGTGGCGGTCCCGTACCAGGAAGTTGATAAGTGCTTCGGTGGGCATGTCATCGACTGCGGATTGCTTACCGACAGTCGAGACCCTTGCCGCCTTGGCGACCATTGCATCGTTGGCCGAAATATCTACAAGCTTGACGGTTACGTCAGACCTGAACTGGACGCCTGCCACTGAATGACTCCATAGAAAAAGGGGGCCGAGGAATCCCCGGCCCCCTGCGAGGTGCCTACTAAAGCCCGCTAGCTCTTACGAGAAAGAGCCATCCTTCTGCCGCCACAGCGGGTCACAGTTGGACCCCTTGGGGGCATTGCAGAACATCGCCGCCCATTCGCCCTTTGACCCCTGGCCCGAGCGAAGCGTTCGACCGTGCGGGCAGGAATCCCCAGCAGGCGCCGCCGGGGAAGCGGACTGGACCTTGCCGCCCTGGAAGGTCTTAGGCGCCAAGTTCCCGCCCTTGCCGGCGGTGGGCTGGTGCGTCTCTCGCACCTTCTTTGCGGCGTGAGACACCAGCTCGATCACGCCTCGATCTGCGAGGGCCTTGATAAGCTCTACGGCCCGCTGTGCCGTCTCATCTGCGGTAGCTCCGTAAACGCATGGAGTGAGCCACTCAGCGTCATAGCCAGCGGCACCCTTAAGGGTCATTCCGAGCTTGAAGCCATTGGGGGACGTGACTGGAACGTTGGTCATAGAGGCGGCCTCCTGAGGCTCTGGGGCTGGTGTGTTGGTTTCGCCCCACGGGGAGGCACCATCAAATGGATTGGGGAAGCTCATTCGCTCTCCAGCGGTATGAACCCACACCCCGTTATCACGGGAAGCAAGTTGTTGGGCAAAAAGAAAGGCGCCTAGATTGGACAGGCGCCTGACGAACAGATCTCGTCGTACGAGGTGTCAGCAGTTTCAACACCCACCGCTGCCGCTAGCTCCTCGTACTCCTTCCTGGTGATGCGCTCATAGGGAGGCTGCTCAAAGGACATCTCCGGGAACACGGTGGTCCCCTTCAACTTCGGCAGGAACGGAATCAGGGCATTGACCAGGTCGTCAACCGTATAAGCCTTGGGGTCGACATTAGCCGTGTAAGACACTGCCTGATCGGCCCAATGTTCCTGATAGAGCGCCTGAACCGAGAGCATGTCCGTCAGGGAAAGCTCTCCTGCGTGCTCGAAGGAGTCCCCCACATCAGCAAGCGGGTCCTTGGTCGGGATCGTGACGACGCTCGTGTTTGCCGCGTACTTGTCCGGCTCAACGTCGTACCCCTTCTGTCGGTACTCCTCTACCTGCGCCCGCTCTGTGGGCTCCAGATCGCTGAACCTGATCCGGCGCTTGAAGTAGCCGGCGAAGGGGGCGTGTACCGCCTCCCCCGACGTGCCGGCCAACTTGGAAGTCGTCCCAGTTGGGGCAATGACGCGCTTCTTGATCGGGACAGGGATACGCAAGAGGTTTGCGTACGCCGCGGCTTCCTTGTCAACCTCGTAAGCCAGGTCGGCAAGATCCCAACCTACAAAGCCGAGTTCAGCAGCTTCCGAGTACCTGATTCCCTGCTTCACCAGAAAGTCAGCGAACCCGAGATGCCCTACGCCGATTCGCCGGAATCTGGCGATGGCTACAGCCGACTTCGGATCAGCTACCTCCGCAAACGTCGCCCTGATCAGATACCGCGTCAGGTAGCGGTGCGCCTTCGCCAGGCCCGGGTAGTCAACGACTCCATCCGAATCCACGAAGGCGCCAAGGTTCACCGATCCAAGGTTGCAGGGCTCCCAGGGGGTGAGCGTGGCTTCACCACACGGGTTAGTGGTGTAGGTCCCGTCAACCTCACCCACCGCAGTCAGCGACGAGTTCCAAATCCCCGGCTCGCCGTTTCGTAGCATGCCCTTTGCGATCTCCCGAAGGATCGGCATGGAGGGTGACGACATCTTGCCGAGCAGGTCAATGAAGTCCGCGTCAATCTCGACCGAGACATTCGTTGTCCAGTGCCCTCCTTCCGCCTTGATTCGCAGGAAGGTCCAGATGAGTGGATCCCGCCAATGCATGATCGACATGCGGGCGGATCGCCGGACGCCTCCGGAGACGATGCACTGAGCAATCTCGTGATCAATGCGCATGGCGTCGATGCCGTGGAGCGGACGGCCTTCGCCGTCCTTGAGCACCTGGCCCACGGCCTTGAGCATCTGGCCGAAGGGAGCCGGACCGCTGGCTGTACCTCCGAAGGCCTTCAGCGGCGCCCCCTTGGCTCGTACGCGGCTCACGTCGTACACCCGGGCCGTATGGCGCGTGTCAGGGGCGTGTGCGGTTCGGATCAGGTCTCCCAGGGCTTCCGCCCAGCCCTCACGGCTGTCCTGGACCTGATAGGCGCCTGCCCACTCGTGGCTGTACTCGGTGGAGATCAGCCCGGCCTCTACGAGGTCGAGATAGTCAGCGTGGGAGGGGTCGCACACGATGTGCACCTCTACAGGGATGACCAGCTCAGGGAAGCCTTCGAAGTACCGGCTGCTGTAGTTGGCTCCGACGCCTCCCCCCTCTGCCAGCCGCAACAGGCTGAAGGTGAAGTGCTCTTCTGGTCGTGCGGGATCCCAGCCAGCGGCCCAGCAGTTATTGAGGGCGAAGGGGTTCACGCCACTCGACTTCAGGTGTCTACCCGCCGGCAACACCGCAAAGGACTCGATCAGGTCTAGCAGAGCGGCGCGTTCGCCCTCCTCTGCGTACCGCTCGGCTACGAGCGCAAGGTTGCCGTCCACCACGCGCTGAACAGTCTCAGCCCAAGTCTCCTGCTCACCAGTCGGCTTCACCCGAGAGTAGGTGCGCTCGTATACGGTCTTGGCCGTCTCGGTTGGAAAAGTCATGCAGTCACCTTTCGTAGGTCCCGGTTCATCTGGCGGGCCAGAGCATCCAGTCCGCGGTTGCTCGCCTTGCGCTCGGTATCGTCCTTTGGCGGAAGTCCGTAGACGTATCGACGCAACACAATGTCCCGCTGTGTTTTGGCCAGGCGGTTCAGTGCCAGCGATGCATCCATGCGAGCGGACATCAGAGCATCGGTGATGCGGCAGGCAAGGAGGTCATCTCTGCGGCCGAGCATCTGACCAAGTTCCTCATCGGAATAGAGGAAGGTCGAGAGAGCAGCCTTAGCCTCCTCGGGAGTGTAGTAATACTTCCCGTCTTCTACGTCCCGAGCGTCTCGTTCCTTGGAGGCGTACTGAGTGCCGGCCTTCTTGCAGAACATCCAGAGGAACTGGTCCTCGTAGTGCTGCTCAAGGTAAGTGCGACGCTCGTAGGCGTGAAGAAGAATCTCCTGCTTCACGTCGTCCTTTTCCACCACACTCCAAGCCGAAGCGATGGAACGGGCAGCCTTGTCAGCAATATCGCCAACATGCGCCCAGTCGATAACGGTCATGCGGCTACCCCCTTCTTAACAAAGCGCCCCCCGGCGCCGCGAACTACCTTTCCGTAGCGCTCTCCCTCTACCACGAAAGAGCCATCCCGGCGGATGTCTACGGGGTAAGGCGAAACGTCATGGTCACCGACGTAGAGAATGCCAAAGCCGCTCTGCCAGTTGGCCACAGCTCCCGGCCCGAGGTATTGGGCCTTACGCGGATCCATCATGTGCCCGACTTCGAAGCCCCACCGCATTCCGCCGAGATGAGAGGGCCCGTGCCGGCGGACACCGAGGCGGTGAGTGTGCCCCATGACGAGATTCGTCGTGGCCTTACTGGCATGCCCATATGCGGTCGTGCCCGCAATGCTGGACAGGCCCTTGATCTCGTGTCCGTGGATCAGGGCCGTGTCCGGCCCAACCTTGTGAAACGCGGGGGTCAGGCTGATTCCGAATGAGTTGAAGTCGAGCAGCTTCGAAAAGTGGAAGTCGTCGGCATACTCGGCCAGGGCGGGAGCCTTCGCACTCAGGTAGGTTCGCGGCCTGAGGTCATGGTTCCCTTCCAGGATTCCAAAGGGGCCGTCGTAGACAGCCCGAATGGGTTCGAGTACTCGGCGCTTCGTGACGTCGGAGTCGCTCTTGACCTGCTGTCGATATTCGAACCGCGTGCCCTCGTTCCAGCGGCTCGGCGTCTCGTAGTCGTTCAGATCACCAATCTGGTACAGCTCGTCAGGCTGATAGTCCCCAATAAACCCGATTAGGTTGTTCAGTGCCTTCGGGTCGTGATACGGAACCTGAAGGTCAGATATGACAACTACACGCTTCAAATCGTCAGCCCCGTTCCCTTTGCGTAAGCCAGTCCCCACGCATCTCCGTTGTCCTGATTGCCCTGCACCATGCCGAGTGCGAGCACGGTACGGTCAGAGAGATGGGGCAGGAGCCTGCCTAGAAGAGAAGATGCCGGGTGGCTTTCGAGCTGTTCCATCCATTCCAGCGGAACACCAAGCCGGTGCAGCACTACACCGATGACACAACCCGCGGAAACAGGGTTACCGTCCTCGTCCTTGTGGACGTAGAAACAACGGCCTCCCCCTTCGTCGGCCTCCATGTACTCGGGCGCGGAGTACGTGTATCCCGGCCGCTCCGCCACAACTTCGCGGAGGGTGGAGAGAACGACTTCGTCAGTGACCTTCGGTTCCACGAAGTTCATGAGCCCGTTCACCGCAGATCTCCGAAGACAGCCGTGTAAGCGGCTTCCCACGTTTCACCGTGGTCCTGAAGGAACTGCACCCTCTGGAGCTGTTCAGCCAGCGGGCTAGCACCGTCCTGCCCCAGGAGCTTGAGGGCGCCAGAAGCGCTCAGCCTCTCTGCCTGCCTGAGGGCATCGAGCGACACGCCCAGGCGGTGAAGCACCTGACCCACTACACAGCCGGCAGAGGTCGGGACCCCGGACTTATCTACGTGTACGTAGAAGCACCGACCAATGCGCTCCGGGTCCATGTACCAAGGGGCCCTGTAAACCGTGTCGGGAGCCTCCTGCACGACCGCCTTCAGCGCCGTCAGGATTTCTTCCTTGGTAAAGCTCGGAATCGTTGCTGCGGTCACTTTCCCTGCTCCTTGCTCAGTCGCTGAATCTCGCGCTCGATGTACCAACGGGCCTTGCTCAGGTCTTCCAGCTCAGTTGCTGCGTCTTTACGCCCCGCCCGGCAGATGTACTTGACGGCGTTACCCCGGCTGAAGTTGAGGTTCTCCGTGAGGTCGATAACTTCAAAGCCGTTGGGGAGCCAGGTGTAGTGGCTCGGATGGTCAACCGCGGAGTCTCCGCCGTCGGAGACGAGCTCTGAAACCGCTTCTATCTCGTCCTCGGCCATGTTGAGAAACTTGGCCTTCCCGTTCACGTAAAGCTTGACGCCGTACGGATAGGGGGCTGTCGTATGCGAGTTCACAGAGATCACGAGTCCCCTGTACCCCTGGTATCCGCCGATTCGCGTTCCCGGGTGCTGACCTACACGAATTTTGTCACCGGCCTTGAACTTCACAGTCCGATCCGATCTGTTAGGGCTTTCGGCCCAGAGGTGAGGAGAATGGCGTTTGAGTCGCGGTTGTCCATCTGAATTACCTTGCCGTTAGGCAGGTCGGCCGCTAGCTCGTCCATGAAGGTGAGCCCTGGCCCGTCCTCAGCAATGAGGAATACGGTTTCGTAGCCGTAGAGCGCGGGAGTCCAGTAGTCCCGCCAAGTGCCTGTACCCGGGGCGCCAATGGCAGGGATGCCGGCCAGGTCCCAAGCCATGGTGTCGAATTCACCTTCTACGACGACCAGGACGGCACTCGGCTGTATGAGAGCGTTGGTGTTGAACAGTCGGGGCGGGTCTCCGGGGAGACTCATGTACTTGCCGCCCTTGTGATCGTGCTTCTCCTTCTGGTCCTGCTCGAAGAAGTACGAACCATCGACGTCCCGTACACACCTGTCCGCGATACACCGGAAGCGGCAGGTAGCTACTCCGTGCTCTCCGCCGGCAGGCCTCATGTAGGGGATGCAGAGGCTTCCCGTATACCGCTCATGTCCAGGTTGAGCCGAATGGACGTAGCCCAGGCCGAACTTGGCTGCGACTTGCCCGAGTCCCCGAGCCGCTACGTACTCCTCGGCTGGACTCCCCCGATACATCTGGTGGTAGGTCTTGGCCATCTCCACCGAGTTCGGCACGTGCAAATTCTTGGGCTTCAAGGAAGCCACAGTTTCTCTCCCTCATGATCACTGCATATGAGTCCTCTGAGAGGTTGCAGACGAAACAGTTCCAACGGTTTCCGGTGACATCCACGGAGGCTGACGGATTGGAGTCAGCATGAAGGGGACAACAGACTTTCTGTCGTCCCCTTGATGCCTTGACGTCTAGTCCGTAGAAGTGCGCCAGGACCTTAGCGATTGACGGCTTTGGCAGACTGCTTCTCATCACCAGTTCGCCTCACGGTCACAGGAAAGTCATACTCCCGAACGGCGGCCTGCCACGTGTGGTAATCACCGCGTGCGTCACGGAGCGAATTAGACCCCGTGTAAGTGATCTGCATTAGAAGGTCACCCCATAGGAGGGCTTCGGTGCCGGGCGGAAGTCCTTGAACTCAATCCCTCCCCCTCGGGTGGCGAGAAGGGAGAAGGGATGCCCCTCTGTCAGCCAGTCCCGTACGTGTGCCTTCTCAAGGCTCTCCAGGACTGCGCCGGTGTGCTTACGCGGGCTATTGGTCATGCTGCCGGCCACCTTCACGAGGACGGCCGTGAGCGCTTCGGCTTCCTCAATGGTGATGGTGAGCGAGATGGCCGGAACCTTCTCAATCTTCGTGACTTCCTGGTCGATGATCGTGCGCTTGGCCTCAGCCATTCTCAATTCCTTTATCGAAGGTGTAACGCGGTCCGAGAACTTTCCAAGCCGGATAGCTCTCTAGGTAGTCCGCTGCTCTCCGCAAAACCTCGGGCCGGTCCCTGGCCCCCCGCGCCAGGAGCTGGCCATTACATCGGGCACACAGGAGGCCGCGGACGGCCTCCGTCTTGTGGCAGTGGTCAACCGCCAAATTTGTTGTGCGCGTCTCCCGACAGATGGCGCACTTGCCTTCCTGTGCCTTAAAGAGCTGGTCGTACTCGTCGGCCGAGAGACCGTACGTTGCCTGAATCCGAGCGTTCCGCGTTGCTTGCCGGCGAGTGGTCTTGCGACAGGAGGAGCAGACTTTTCCTCGGGTGGAGGTGAAGAACTGTTCAGCCCTGTTCTTTCCACACTTCGCACATTCACGGAACCCTTTACGGGGCACTAGGCCCGTACCTTGATGAGGTACTCCAAGCGCTTCATCTCCTTGAGCGTCACGTTCTCGTCCACGAGAGCGAAGAGGTTAAAGAGCGAGATGGCAGCCGTAAGCTGCCTGCCCTGAAAGTCGATGACGGCCGTCCTGACGCCGCCCTTGGCGGCACCTATGAGGACCTTGGAAAGCTGGAAGAGGTTGAGGTTTCGGGGGCTGTCAATGACGACCACAAGGGCGGCCCCATCGGTGTCCAGGCCGACCAGATCCAGACCAGGGAACCGCGCTGCCAGGGCAAAGCCGAACTCTCGCTCAGCCCTGAAGCCACCGCGAATTTCTCGAACCATCGTCATACTTTCCATTGACCGTACACCTTTCATCACGGGAGGCAAGTAATTAGGCAGCAAAAGAGCCAGGTAGCTCCTCGTCCAGTTCTTCCAGTCGGAGGTTCGATCGGTTGAGCCGGAAGCTTGCGAAGGTCCCACCGGAGGAGTCCTCAAAGCCCTCGCGGTTCTTCACTGGGGACACGTTTAGAATGCGGCTGTTCATCCCGTCAACCTCTTTATGGATCGTGAGGATAAGAGAAGGGACACGGTGCACTTTGCCCTTGACTCCCGATAGGGGGATGGGGTTCAACCCATCCGAGTGTTCCCCGGTTACATGGTGTAGGCCGAGCACGTGAGCACTTGTCTCGCGTGCCATTTCCGAGAGGTACTCACATAGCCCTTCCAGGCCGAATGTGTAGCTCTCCGCCGACCCCACTTCCCCCGTGTCCACGTTGGTGATGTTGTCTACCACGAGGAGATGGGGGGTGCACCCATAAACTTCCAGGTAGCACAGAAGATGGGACTCGATTTCCTTCTGAGTGGGACGAGCCGAAAAGTTGAATCGGGTCCACCATCGTCCACCTAGAGCGTTTTCATACTCCGAGAAGTCGCCTCCTACGAGGGCTTCCTTGACCACCTTGGAGTCATCCCCGGTGACCATGGCAGTGGCCCTTGCCACCTGTGTGGCCGCGCTTGAGTCAGCCGAGAAGTAGAGAACGGGGATGTTGGCCGTCATCGCAAGGAACAACGCGAAGAGACTTTTTCCCGTACCGGGGCCGGCAACAACTAGCGATAGCTCGGACCTGCGGAACTCAACCTCTAGCCGCCTGAGCGACTTGAACGAGTTGGGAATTGGCTCACCCGCCGCACCCCGAATTCTGGTTGATTGAGTGAGAGAGAACATGGCTCCAGTTCCTTCCTTGGACCCCCAGACCCCGTCATCACGGGAAGCAAGTTGAAGGGTCTAAAAAAAGCCCCGAAGGGCGGCGTCTCTGGTCGCAGCATACGCCTGTGGCATATGCGGGGCAATGGTTTTTCCCTACCCACGTCTCGAAGAACAGGCATAGCCGACGTCGCAGAAGCGGCAGAGGAACCCCGGCCTGGCAGGAAAGTCCCCGGCCTTCACGCTCTGATCCATGCTCACGAAACGCTCGGCTACCGCTTCTTCGGTAACGGCGGTGAGGTCGACGGGCCGTGAAAGCCCGCCAGACTTTGCCATGTACCAATCAGCGTCATTGACTTCCACCCCCAACACCTTGCGCGCCAGGACCCCATAGGTCTGGAGCTGAAACTTCGACTTGGTGGAACCCGTCTTGAGGTCCCGCACTCGAACCGACGCGTCAGGCTGACTGACGAACTGGTCTACGTAGCCCTGGACTCTCACACCACCGAGGTCTGCCGTCAAGTGTGTTTCGATACCCGGCTGACCTGCCGAGTCCTTCCAGATGACCGGGCGGTTCACCTCCGCCCACCGGACGTAGGCCCGAGTCTGCTCCATGCCCAGAACGTACCGAGCCTCAATGTCTGACTGGCCGTCGGTGCCGGCGGTCATCCAGTGGTCCAAGTTGGGTTCTGCCGCAAGGGCCTTGTTTACTCTCGCCGTGTAGTCCTCGTGGAAGAGGTCTGCGACCTGATCCGCGGTGAGGGTGCGGCCTTCGCCTTCATAGATCTCAGCCGCCCCGTGAAACGCGGAGCCTTGATGAGACCAAGCAGCGGGCCGAGGAATGATCTTCTCGACCCGCTGAAGTTCGTACTGCCTAGGACACTTCTCGTAGCTCTCAAGCTGACTCACGGAGCGAGTCATATTTGCGACACGCGCGCGGTTCTCTTCCATACGCCTCCCATTCAGGACGGACTTCCGGGTGCACGAGGTGCACGCTGAAGTGGTTGGACAGCGGGAACTGCCTGTGAGGCTGCGCCCAAAACTGAGATTCGACAACTCGTTTTCTCCAGGGGGACCGGAGCTCAGCGTCAAGACTCTCCAACGCGTCCTGGTCCTCGGGAAACAAGATGTCCGACTCTGTGACGATGTAATACGTTCCTACGGTTTCAGTGGCTACGCGCTTGATCCGCAGCGCCTCGGAGGAGTGCATTTCAGCCAGCCCCCGAGGTTGAGCGGCCCCCATCGCCCGACGCAGCTCCGCCTTCGTTCTCCAGCGCGAAGCTCCCGCTCCCAAGATCATCAGCACACGCCCCCCAGGGTTCGACCACGATTCGAACGCCTGTACGCCCTCGTCGTGGTCACGAGCGTACGCCGGGTGAACCGTGAAGCAAATGTGAAATTTGGTGTGACGTGGATCACATCACTGGCAACCCCGGGTCCGTACAACCAGAAGGGGCCCCAGCAGGTCTTACCTGCAAGGGCCCCTCTGTGTGCTCGATTTTCGGGCTGGCTACCCGGGTCTACTCGGGTAGCGCTCCCGTGTTCTCCAGTAGCTCGAACAGGCCAACGCGGTCATCCCGTGGGACGTCTGCCGGCCAACGAATGACCAGGCGGTCACCATCGCGCTCGGGGTCCCGAGGTACGTAGTGCACGCCGCGCTCTGCATCCAGACAGAGAACCTCGCCCTTGGCCAGGCGGTTCAGGAACGCCTTCAGCGCAAGCTGAGAACGCCGACCGACCTGCGCGCCTAGGCGGGTCTGGACGAAGGCCCGCAGGCCCATGTAGGGCTCCTGGCTCCACACCTTGCGCTTGAGCTCTGGGTCTGAAAGGTCCCAAGGAATAGATTCGGATACTTTCCGCAAGGGGCCTCGGCTGTACTTCTCCATCTCGTTGAAGCGCCAAGTAACGGCCTGCCGAGTCACGTGATACTCATCGGCAATTTCCTGATGGCTCTTACCAGCCTCTTGCAGCATCAGAAGCGCTGCGTTGTCAGGAAGTTTTCTCACGGCTTTCCTACCCAAATCCGTAGGTTTCTCTTGGTGGTTGTGCGCCCTCCAGCGGGAGTTGACGCGGCGGAGTTAGCCGCACTCTACCCGCAGAGGCAACCTCCAGACAGTATGACTAGAGAGGGTGTGATCCAGGTCTCAGCTTAGCCCTGGCATGTCCTGGCACTCCCCACCGGACACGTACATACATATTGAGAGCTAAAGACAAGAGCACTTCATAGCTCAGTCATTCCTTTGTCACTCTCTGTACAGCTACACGAGGAACCGGAGTCATTACCTCCGAAACCTTTAAGTCCTAAATCTTCCTCTTTGTTGAGTCTCCCTGCTGGACTAAGTCCGCAGGTCGCAGAGCCAAGGAGGGGTGGCCTCGGAGCCAGACAAGGAACCTCCGAGGCCACCACAGCAGTGGGTACAGAGAGCAAGCAACGGCTAGTTCAACCTAAGTAGATCACTACCGAGGAGTAAGCATGTATGCCTAGAGCTGCATCTATATGCCTTGTGGGAGGCTGCCCCCGCCGAACTGTGCGGTCGGGCCGTTGCGTTGAGCACGCCCCACCTGAGCAGGCGTGGGCACGAAAGAGCGCTCGGAACCAGACCCGTGACAGTGCCTGGGAGCGTCGGATCCGGCCTCGGGCCTTGGTCCGCGATGGGTTCGCCTGTGTGGTGTGTGGGGCTCGGGAGAGCCTGGAAGTGGACCACATCATCCCCATTTCCCAGGGCGGAACCTGGACCCTGGAGAACGCACAAACACTTTGCAAGCCCTGCCACTGGCAGAAGACACTTAGGGAGCGCCGGCAAGGCGCTACCGGCTCATAGCTCAGTAGGTAGAGCGCTGGTTTCATACGCCAGATGCCCCCGGTTCGATCCCGGGTGAGCCAACGATGGGGTAGCTCCCCTGTCTCTGAAACTCCCCCTGATCAGGGGACGGAGGAGACGCGCGTTTCGTCTAGTGGCTCAGGACTCCCCCGGTCAGGGGGTAACACGGGTTCGAATCCCGTAACGCGCTTTCTGCCCTCTTAGCTCAGTCTGGTCTAGAGCACCGCGCTTCCAACGCGGGGACGCCGGTTCGAATCCGGCAGGGGGCTCGCTAGGGACCCGTCAGTCTGGATATGGGATGGGAGCCGGCAAAGGCTCGGACGTATGGGCGTAAGGCCCCACCCGAGAGATAATCCCGGCCCC
Source organism: Streptomyces sp. GL_148 (assembly GCF_057834205.1). Lineage (NCBI taxonomy): Bacteria > Bacillati > Actinomycetota > Actinomycetes > Kitasatosporales > Streptomycetaceae > Streptomyces > Streptomyces sp. GL_148. Next base: position 2,501,982 of record NZ_CM174396.1, read on the forward strand.
ATGCGGGTGCGCGGCCTTTGGCCGTAGGAGAGTCCAGACACATTGGCATGTAGCTCAGTGGGCAGAGCAAGGGACTGTTAATCCCTCAGGCGCTGGTTCGAGTCCAGCCATGTCAGCAAGGGGAATGGGTAGGCCGGTGGGTACCGGAGCCACGCAAGTGGTGGTTGGCCTCCAGGGGTTCGAGTCCCCGCCTTGCACCTTGGCCACCTGGATCTGTAGCTCAGTTGGCAGAGCTGGGGCCTCTTAAGCCCTGAGTCGTAGGTTCGAGCCCTACCAGACCCACTCAAGCCCGCCTAGGCAAAATGGCAAAGCCGTCTGTCTCAGGAACAGAAGTTTCCCGGTTCGACTCCGGGGGTGGGTACGGAGTGAGAGACGCAAGCGCCGGCATGCACTCCGCGGCCTCCTTGTAGGAGGCTCTCTCACGATAGGACGTAGCTCAACCGGGAGAGCGCCCAGACTCCAAATCTGGGAGGTGTCGGTTCGAATCCGACTGGCCTAGCTGGTCCGACAATAGCGGCCTGACCGCTGCAACGATAGGACAAGGGGACGGTGTACGGGATGCACCCCGCCCCAAGTACATCGGGCTAGTCACCCGATGGAACAGGTAGGAAGAGCGGTTCGAGTCCGCTTCCCCGCTTCTGGTCGTAGTTCAGTTGGTAGAGCGCCTGGTTTGGGACCAGGAGGCCGCAGGTTCGAGTCCTGCCGACCAGACCACCGCAAGCCCCGCCATCGTGCGGGGCCTTTTTGTTACCGCACACAGGAGTGATGCACCAATGCACGAGGACCAGGAGCACGGCGACGGCCCGCGCTTCCATGCTGCGGACCAGCCCACCCGGGCGGCCCGCAAGGCCAGTTGGCGGCAGATGGCTCTTGACGAGCTGGATGACCTCGGTGACCTCCTGGACGTCGACCTTCCGGGGGTGAGGCTCTGATGACACGAGGACCTGCACCCAAGGACAACGCCGTCAGGCGCAACGTGCACCCCGGCGCCCAGAAGCTGCCGGCTGTGGTTCAGCCAGGCCGCGAGCTCCCCAAGGCGCTCGGCATCACCACTGGTGGAGCTCGGCGCTTCTGGAAGACGTGGTCATGCGCCCCGCAGACAGCCGCGTGGACTGAGACCGACTGGGCCGAACTGGAGCTGACTACAAAGCTCGTTGATGGCCTGTTCCTGGGTGATCTCAAGTTGGCCGGAGAGATTCGGCAGCGGGTTGCTAAGTGGGGCGCCACGGTCGAAGACAGGGCGAGGCTCCGAATGACTTTCGACAAGACCCCCGAAGAAGGCTCTGAGGCGCCCTCTGCGCCCGCTCCTGAAGTCGACATGGACGAGGAGCTTTACAAGCTACTCAACGGCACCTAGAAGGCGGTGAGGCCCCTTGCAGACAGGCAATTTGCCCGCAGGGGTCCCGAAGCCTAACGAGACTCTCGGGTACCAGATTATTCGCTGGTGCCAGAAGTACATTGTTCAGCCTGACGGCGATCGAGCCGGAGAATCCTGGCAGTTCACCCCCGAACAATTGAGGTTTGTGCTGTGGTTTTACAGCATCAAGCCTGACGGGGGGTGGACCTACTCAGCCGCAACGCTCCGACGAGCAAAAGGCTGGGGCTTAGCAAGACTCCCTTGCTTGCTGCTCTCGCCATTGTCGAGTTCCTGGGCCCATGTCGCTTCAGCCACTTCGACGCCTTCGGCCTTCCGGTAGGAAAGGCCGTAGCTCTGCCCGTCGTTCAGATCGGCGCTACGGCGCTTGACCAGACGGACCAGACGCTAGACATGATCCGAGGCATGCTCTCGGAGTCTCCTGCTGAGGCTGAGTACGGGCTCGACATCGGCAAGTCCATCGTTCAGTTCAAGAGCGGTAAGCCTGGCTCTATCAAGCCCAAGGCGACCGCCGGCAGGACGAATGAGGGAAATCGCCCGACCTTTGCTCTGATGGATGAAGTCCATCACTGGGTTTCCAGCAACGGTGGTCCTGACTTCTACCAGACGATCAAACGAAACATCGAGAAGACGACCAAGGCCGGGTCTCGGTGGGTGTGCACGACTAACGCGTACAACCCCAACGAGGATTCTGTAGCTCAGATCATTCACGAGTCCGACATGGTGTCGCAGAGCTATTGGCTCTACGACTGCCTTGAGGGCTCTATCGCGGTTGAGGACATCCGCGATGAGGCATCCGTACGCGCGTCTCTTGTGGAGGCTTACGGAGATGCCTCGTGGGCTGACATTGACGGCTTGACTCGAACGATTCTCTACGACCGTACGACTCCCGACAGCACCTATTGTCGCTTCTTCTTCAACCAAATAGCCGAATCTTCGGACGGCTGGATGAGCAAGAGCGAGTGGGACGCATGCTTTGACGAAGATGACCCGATCAAGCTTGGCGATCAGATAGCCATCGGCTTTGACGGATCGGTCCGCGGGGACTCAACGGGCCTCGTGGGAATCAGAATGCGGGATGCCAAGCTCTTCGTGCTCGACGTATGGGAGCGCCCAGAGAACGCCCCGGATGACTGGGAAGTTGATGTTCTCGCGGTCGAGGCCGCAGTGAACAGAGCTTTCGCAGACTACCGCGTTGCTTGGATGTACGCCGACCCTCCGTACTTTCAGGAGGCTATCGGCCGGTGGTCCATTGAGCACGGAGACGACACAGTCTTTGAGTTCTGGACCAATAAGCCAACCAGAATGGTTCAGGCGGTCGAAAGATTCCGCACCGCCACCATGGTTAGCGATCTGAAGCACAACGGGGACAGTCGACTTACCAGGCACGTCCTCAACGCGGTTACGCGTGAAGTTCCTCAGGGAGTCCTCATTCAGAAGGACTCTCCACGATCCAAAAGGAAGATCGACCTTGCCGTATGCGCCGTGCTCGCCCTGGAGGCGAGGGCCGATGCCATCGCTGATGGCCGTATGCAAATCCGGAGGTCCCGAGTAGTGGGGTGGTAGCGATTGGCTGATATCGAAGTGGGTTCTCCGCCCATAACACCTTCAGGGTGGGTGGACTGGCTACACAGCAAGCTACTCCAGCGCAGATCCAAACTGCGCTTCTACTCGAACTACTACGACGGCCGCCATCAGAAAATGGTGTTCGCTCAGGCCAAGTATCAGAGCGAGTTCGGCCGCCTCTTCGACTCGTGGTCAGACAACTTCTGTGGCCTGATCGTGGACTCTGTGAATGAGCGTCTGTACATCGACGGCTTTCAGATGACCGATGAGCCAGGTGGTGACAAGGACGCTCGGGAGATCTGGCAGCGGAACCGGCTCGATGCCGAGTCCAACGCGGCTCACCTGGACGCGATGATTCATGGCGTCTCGTACGCCGTCGTCTGGGCAGACTCTGCCGGCCAACCCGTCATCAGCATTGAGAGTGCTGAGAACGTGGTCGTCCAGTACAAGCCTGGTAGCCGCTGGGACATCGAGGCCGCGGCCAAGTTCTATACGGACGACTGGGGCCGCGAGTTCGTCACTCTCTGGTGGAACGGCAAGGTCTACACGGGTGCCGGCCTGACAGGGAATTGGGGCGACTACAAGGAAGCCAACAACCCTCTCAAGGTGCCTCCGATCGTTCCGATTCCCAACCGCTCTCGGCTTACCGGTCCGGCAATCTCTGACCTCACCGTGGTCGTGCCTCTGGCTGACGCCATCAACAAAACCGTGGCGGATGCTCTGGTGGCGAGCGAGTACGCGGCTTGGCCACAGCGGTATGTGACTGGCCTTGAGATCCAGGAGGACGAGCAGGGCCGCCCCATCGAGCCGTACAAGGTCGCGGTGGACAAGCTCTTGCAGGCAGAGAACCCCGATGTGAAGTTCGGGCAGTTCGAAGCAGCCGACCTCAAGAACTACGTGAATCTCGTCAACATGCTGGTTCAGCACATGGCGAGCATTTCCCGCATCCCGTTCCACTACTTCCTTCTCAACGGAGGAACCGCGCCGTCCGGCGAGTCCATCACCTCTGCTGAGGCTGGTCTCATCGCTAAGGCGCGAGAGCGCATGTTGCACTTCGGTGAGGCCTGGGAACGCGTAATGCGTCTCGCCTTCCTGGTGCTCGGTGACAAGCGATCCGAAGCCCATGGGGCTGAGGTCATCTGGCGTGACCCAGAGAACCGCACTGAAGCACAGCACATGGACGCACTTCTCAAGGCACAGCTTATCGGCGTGCCCAGAGATCAGCTCCTTCTCGATGCCGGCTACACGCCGCAGCAGATCGAGCGATTCCGCTCTATGCGAGAGCAAGACGCCAAGGACGCAATGGAAATGGCGGAGAAGTACCCGGCCCCAGTGCCGGAACAACCTGATGACCCTAAGGCCAGTGAGAAGGAAGCTCGCAAGGCCCCACAGGGCAACTCGGGAAATGCAGCCCGCAAGGCTGCCTGACCTACTGCACAACACCCGGACGGCTCCCGCAATGGGGGCCCTTTTTTATGCCCCGAAATGGGAGATCTCATGGACGACACCACGCAGAACCAGCAGAACACCCCCGACGCAAAGCCCTCTGAGGGTGTGCCCGATGCGGCAGCCCTTCAGGCAGATGTCGAGCGGTGGAAGGCCCTCTCCCGTCAGAACGAAAAGAACTGGAATGACGCTCGCACTGAGCTTGCATCCATTCAGCAGGCTTCCATGACTGACGCCGAGAAGGCCATTGAGGCCGCACGGACTGAGGCGCGAAACGCGGCCTATTCCGAGGTCGGCACGCGCCTTGTAGACGCTGAGCTTCGAGTTCAGGCCGCTACTGCTGGTGTGACCCTTCCAAACCCCGAGTTTCTGAACACCAGCGCCTTCATGGGCGCTGACGGATCAGTGAACACAGAGGCGATTAATGCGTTTGTGTCGTCCCTTCCCAAGCCGTCCAACTCCCCCGAATTTGCCCAGGGGATTGGCCTTGGACGTCAGGGCGACTCCGGTTCTTACGCAGCCGGACAGCTCAGTCGTGACGCCCTTTCCCGAATGTCTCCCCAGGAAATTGCTGCTGCCCGTAAGGCGGGCAAGCTCGACGCTCTTATGCGGGGGGACCTCTGACCCATTGAGGTAGCCTATGTCTTTTACCACTCAGGCCGGTAACAACGCTGGTGCCGGCGCACTTCAGGCCGCAGGCGGCCATTTCATCCCCGAGATTTGGACGTCTCAGCTTCTGGAGAACCTGGACGACAATCTTGTACTCGGCTCGCCCGAGATCGTGAACCGCAGTTATGAGGGCGAGTTCCGGCGCGAGGGCGACGTTGTACGAATCCCTCACTTCGTCGACACCGTCGTTGACAAGGGAATCGTAAAGTCCTACGGGGCAATCGGTACCGCGGACCGCGCTCAGCTTGAGTACATCAAGATGACCGTTGCTAAGGGTTCGAGCTTCCACCTGGAGCTTGACAACCTGCACCAGCTCCAGACCAAGACGGGTATCGACCTGATGAGCAATCTCATTGCTCAGCGTGCCCGTACCCTCGCCAACACGATGGATTCGCTCATCGCGAAGACCATCCTGGCTGCTGTAGCGGGCAAGGACCTGAACGGCACCGAGGACCGGAACGCTGTAGTTACTGGTCTGCCTGCTCTGCACGGCACCATTGACAAGATCGTGGATGGCGACTTCGCGGCTCCGCTGGACATCTCTGTTTACGACTTCGTTGTGTCGATGCTTGAGAAGCTGGACATCAAGGGTGCTCCGCAGGATCGTTTCCTCTTTATCTCCCCGAAGCTCCGTAGCGCTCTCCTGCGTGACCCGAAGTTTATCGACGCCTCCCACTTCGGTGGGGGTGCAGTGATGCCAACTGGAGTCATCGGCTCCATTCTCGGCGTGCCGGTTCGAGTGGCTAACACCCTCGGTAGCCACACCCGCGTGAATGACAAGCTCGTGAAGAACCGTCACACCGACTTTTCGACTGTCGACATGTTCATGGGCTCCACTGCTGCGGTGTCCCTCATCGTGCCGTTCGCGGAGATGCAGGCGTACCAGCCAGAGGCCAAGTTCACCAACGCGATCAAGAGCCGCGTCATCTACGACGCCAAGGTAATTCGCCCTGAACAGCTCGTAGTTGCTACCGGGGTCGAGGCCCTGATCACTGCTCACAACGCGGCCAACTAAGGGGGCACCTTGCCTCTGGCATCCGTTGACGACGTGGCCGCCCGCATTGGGCGGCCCGTCGCCGCAGACGAGACAGCTCGTGTCACTGCCTTTTTGGAGGACGTGACGGGCCTGGTTGAGGACTACTGCGGCCGAGACATGGACAGGCGGACCGGTCAGAGCATCACCCTCTACCCCGAGGGTGGCTGTGTCCTCCCTATCCCCCTTCGATATCAGACCTTCCTCACCGTGTCCGCCGTCCACCAGGACGGCCAGGCGGTGACTGACTACACCTTCACTGGTCGGGCTCTCACTCGGGATGCCGGCTGGGGGGAATCCGCGGTGACCATCACCGCGTCGTGGGGGTACGAGGCAATCCCTGCTGCCCTCCGAGCAATTGCCTGCTCCGAGGTCATTCGGTGGCTTGCCCTCTCCCCCGGCATTGAGTCAGAGCGTGTGGGTGAAGTCGAGGTGACTTTTACCGGTGCCGGTTCAGCACAGACGCTCTCGACCGCGACCAGGACCACGCTCCGGCCGTACAGGCGTCGAGGTGCTGGCTCCATCACGCTCAGGCGGGAAGGGCCCGCGCTCGACCTAAGGGGGCCCGTTGTTCTCTGAACCTGTAGAGGTCTGGCGGGCACCCGTGCAGATCAAGACCGCTTACACCTCTCGTCCTGACTGGGACCAGGCCGCGAAGGTCTGGGAGGGCTTGGCCGACGTTCAGCCTGACAAGGCGTACGAGAGCTACAGCCCAGCTCGTGACCAGTCTCAGGAACGCCTTACCGCGTTCCTCCCCTATATAGCTGTCGTCGCCTCTGGAGACAGGGTCAAGCACCAGGGCCACATGTACGAGGTCGATGGTGAGCCCGAGCAGTGGGGGGCCACCTCCCGCCGGCACCTGAAACTCTCCATCTGGAGGGCCCTCAAGTGACCGACTCCCGGAGAGCCCGCACGAGGCTGACCTTCCGTGCCGGATGGCAGGACGAAGCACTGTCCCTCCCAGGGGTCCGAGACCTCGTAGCAGAGCACACGGGCGAGCTGCTGCACCGAGCCATCACAGACGCTCCCCGCCGTGGACACGGCTCCGTCCCCTGGAACTCGATCGCGAAGCACCTTGAGGCGTACGTACAGCGCTCTTCGCAGGGCTGGTACGGGAACGTCGTCATCGAGGACAACCCTCGTGTCCGTCACGCCATGCTCCAGGAAACCGGCTTCACCAGTCCGAAGGGCCGCAAGATTCGTGGCCGTAGGTACCTCAAGGGTGCCCTGCTGAAAATGAGGGTGCAATGAGGATCGACGCAATCGAAGTTCTAGTGACCTATCTGAACTCCCGTCCTGGCATCCCAAATGACTCGGTCATAGGCGATCTGACAGAACACGTCACTGGGGAAACTGCGATTTACATAGAGCACATGGGCGGCTTCAGAGTCGTCCGAGACTGCATGGACCGTGTGGATGTCGAATATGAGGTCTACGCGCTCGACCGCAAGGAAGCGGTAGATCTCGCGCTCCTCGTACGCGAAAAGCTTTTGGAGGAGCTTCCCAACTCCACTGTTGGCGGCGCTCTCGTCCTGGACGTGGAAGAGATCGACTCCCCCAAGTACGACCCTGACGACTCCTCTCGTGAGCATGTGTACTGCGGTCAGGTGGCCGTCTTCTTCACCGAGTCCTGAGGCAGCCGCACCATCACGTTGTCCTCGGGACCGTCAGCCTGAAACCCCTGGAAGCCGTGCCGGCTGTACCACCGGCCTAGCTCCTCATAGCTGAGGCCTCGCAAGCCGGGATCGACGCTCAGGAGCAACACGACCCCTTCAGCGTCCGCCTCCTGGCACACCTGCCTGAGGATCTCGCTTCCCAGTCCCCTCCCCCTGGCCTCTTCCCTGACCACCACTTCGGTGATGATGGTCGGCTCTTTGCTTGAGGGCCCCGGGATCAGGCTGACGGACGCCATTCCCTCATGGAGCACATAGACCGGCTTCATGGCCGTTGACCCTATCCATTGCCGATTTCCGGCACAAGCCCCCTACCTGGGGGCTCTTTTTATGCCCTCAGGAGGCCCCGTGGCTAATGATGCCAAGAAGATTCGTTTTGCCCCCAACGGCTCCCTATTCATTGCGCCGGCACCTGGTGGTGTAGGCGGCACCGTGCTCCCAACCGCAACGGGGGACGGTGTTGCCGCGCCAACGGGCTACAAGGCACTGGGCTACGTAGACGCTGGTGGTGTCACCCTCACACCTTCGATTGAAACTCAGCCAGTTGAAGCCTGGCAGAGTGCCGTTCCAGTTCTCTACAACGTCACCAAGGCGAGCTTTTCGGTAAAGGCCACGCTCCAGGAAACGAACGAGATCACGACTGAGCTGTTCTGGGGAGCCGCGTGGGAACCGGTGATGGCTGGAGCCGTTCCCACTGGTGAGTACCGCCTCAATCTTTCCAGCACGCCAGATCTCAAGGAGCTTTCCCTTGTTGTTGACTGGCAGCAGGGAGCCATTCGGTATCGCTGCGTCATCCCCCGGGCAATGATCTCGGACCGTGGCGCCATTCAGTTGAACCGCACGGAAAACGGGCGGTACGAGCTAACCATTGAGGCTCTCGACTTCAACGGGAACCTGGGCTACGTCCTTACGAACGATGACATTCTCGATGAGGCACCGCAGACCCTTCCCGCCTAAGCCAAACCCCAACCCCAACCCCAAGCTCGCCCCCTTTGAGGGGGTTTTTTCATGCTCAGGAGACCCCTATGACTGCTCCCAAGAAGACTGCGACGAAGAAGGCTGCTGCGGCTAAGGCTGAGGCGCTCGAAGAGGGCCCAACGACTTTTGAGCACGCAGGGCTTACCTTCGAGGTTCCTCATCCGCTGGATTTCCCGCTTGAGGTTCTGGAGACCGACGACGAGTTTGAAGCCTGCCGACTCATCGTTGGTGACGAGCAGTGGGCGGCTTATAGGGCGACTCGTCCAACGATTCGCGACTTCGGTGCGTTCGCTGAAAAGCTTTCTGCGGCCCAGGGTCGTGACACCGACTCGGGAAACTGATTGCAGTCGTCCGCGTCATCCAGGACTACCAGGACGAACTAGAGGCTGACCTATTGGAGTTCTTCCAGGTTGACCTTCTAGACCTGTGGCGCGGACGGCTTTCCCTCCGCCGTGTAGGCGTACTGATCAACTCGTTGATGAAAAAGCCTGGCCGCTCCACCCTCCTTGAGGCGATGGATGAGCGGACCAGATGGGGTGAGTCTGAATACCTCCTCGCCCGCATCTCCGATGCCCTTGAGCTGAGCAACTTCCTGTTCTTCAAGGCGAACGCGGAAGACTCCGAGGACATCGAAGAACCCGCTCCTATTCCACGGCCCGGCCAACCGGAGCCAGAACCAGAGCCAGAGACACAGTTCACTTCCGCAGAGGACTTGAGCAGCTTCCTCGGGCAAATGAACAGCCTCTGAGGGGGGTCTTATGGCCGAAGGACGGGCGCCGATTAAGGTCGGCACTGGATACATCGAGATCATTCCAAAGGTCACCGCCGAGGACATGAATCAGCTCCGCTCGAAGGTCCGCGCGGAGATGGAAAAGCTTGGGCTCCAGGCCGGTCGGGGCATCGAGGCCGGTGTAGCCCGCGGCCTTGCCGGCCTCCCCCGAGCGGCTGCCAAGCAGGCGAAGCAGGCCAAAGCCGCAATTGAGTCTGAGGCCAAGGACACTGCGGAGACGATCGAAGCGCTTGAGCGCCACGTCACGCGGCAGTACGGCCAGGAGTCTGCCAAGCGCCTTAGAGAACTCCGGGAGTTCTACGGCCAGTACATGCGCCTGACCGAGGGTGCGTCCAACACAACTCGGCAGGCTCTCCGGGAGACCGTGCGCCAGGAGGAGCGGGCCGCGCTCGACCGCATTCGGGCTGAGCGGGACCGCGTTCGTGAAGTCGAGCGCTTGGAGCGGCAGGCGGCCGCTACGGCTCGTCAAGAGCTACGCCAGACGGTAGCTGCTCAGCGCGAAGCGACCCGCGAGCGGATCGCCCTCATACGGTCTGAGGCTGTAGCACAGCGCGAGTCTCTCCAGGCTGGCATTGCTGCACATCAGCGGCTGATTACGCAGACGCGTGACCGTATGCGCGAGCTTCAGCGACAGATGTCTGCGACCAACACGAGCACGCAGAATTTCTTTGGCCGCACAGAGTCGAGCCTGAAGAAGCTCGGAACCAATTTCGAGAATGTCGGCAACGCCATCACGGAGACCGGAAACATTCTGGCCACCAAGTTTCTGGCTCCGCTGGCGATGGCCGGCGGGCTGCTTACCAGCATTGGTGTGAAATCTGCCGACTCTCTGATTCTCGGACAGCTCGGTCTTATGGGCTCCAACGTTTCCGCGAAGGACTCGGCCGCAGCACTTGCGAAGATCCGCCAGTACGGTGTTGATACGCCGTTCTCGATCGAAGACATGCAGATGTACATGACTCGATATATTCGAAGTCTGTACTCCCACGAAGCTGGTTCTCAGTCGAAGGATCCTGCGAAGAAGCAAGCGGCTGGAAAGAGCGCTTCGGAGCGCGCTGCCCAGATCGTTCAGATGATCGGTGACAACGCTGCAAAGGCAGGAAACCTTGATCCCGCCATGGTCTCTCGCGCCATGTACGCGATTGACATGATTCTCGACCTTGAGCGAGTGCCTACTCGTAACCTGAAGCAGTTTACCGCCGCGGCTGGTATTCCTGTCCAAGAACTGGCTCAGCTCATGGGCTATCAGGACAAGATGGTCAAGGGCAAGGACGGAAAGCCGACTAAGCACACGGCAGCGGCTCAGATTCTTGAGCTGATGGCCAACGCCAAGGAAACCGGTGGCCTTCAGGGTCCCGAGATGATTCAGGCCCTGATTGACAACTGGATGGGCACGGATACACAGGGCTACGCCAAGAAGGTTACGAGTGCGACCATCACGGGCCGCATTCAGCAGATGAAGGAAGGCGCCCAGCTCGGTTTGGGTAACCTCTTCGCCAGAACCAACCCAGAAACGGGCATGGTGGAGTACACCGGTCTCGGTGAGCGCATCATGGGCAAGAAGGTCACCAAGACAGATCACTGGGGCCAGGAGACCACCGAGTTTGAGGGTGGATACCTGAATGACCTTCAGGACCTGGCGAAGGAGTACGCACCCAAGATCCCGAAGTTCTTGGATCTGTTCTTCGATGCCATCGACTCCTTCACCTCCCAAATCAAGTGGGTGGCAGATTTCCTGGAGCAGCACCCGGAAATTAAGGAAGTCGGCGTCAAGATAGCTGAGTTCCTGGTCAAGTGGGGGCCGCTCATCATCGCCGTTGGCCTGCTGTCCAAGGTGCTCGGCAAGGTCACAGGGCTCGTGGGTCGAGCCTTCGGCCCCGTGGCCTCTATCGCTCGGGCCGTTGGTAACGGGGCCCAGGGCGCGAACGACGTAAGGCGTCAGGCCCGTGCCCGCAATGAGGCACGGCGGGAAGCGCGGGACAGAGGAGAGAGCCGATCCCAGATTCGTCAGGCTGGACGGGATGCCTACCGGCAGACCCGTACTGACCGTGCCGGCGGTGACACCCGATCCGTCGGACGCCGGGTAGTTGATCGTGCTCTTGGCCGTTCGGGTCCCAGCGGGAACGAGCGCCAGGAGATGGCGGAGCTTGAGCGCCAGGCGCGCGAGGCACGCGACGAGGTCACTCGCCTTCGTTCTGATCTGCGAGAGGTCAACTCTCAGAGCCTCCGCGACATTGCTTCCGCTCTCGGCGGGGGCAGTACCTCTGTACAGGGAGCCGCACAGCAGGCTCAGACCTCGGTGAACAACGTGCAGCAGCAGGCACAGCAGCTCAACCGCACGTCTGTCAGTCAGCTTCGCCAGGAGCTGGACCAGGCGGAGGAGGCTGCTCGAAAGCTGACGGCCGAGCTCGACCAGGGGGCAGGCAAAGTTCGAGGTCTGGACGGAGCCAAGCTCAACGGCATCAAGGGCGAGGTAGACGGCCTCAAGGTCTCTGCTGAAGGCGCCGGGGACAAGGTGACCAGTGTCAACCAGCGCGTCGGCAACCTGGACGGCAAGCGGGTCAGCAATGTGCGCCAGTCCGTAGACGAGCTGACTCAGGCCGCGCGTCAGGCTGCGGATCAGATCGGTGACGGGGCCATGAGTGCCTCTGCATCCGGACGTACCGCCAACCTCAACAAGCGGAAACTGACCGACGTTATCCAGGAGTTCAGGAATCTCCTGACCGCTGCTCACGATGTCTACGAGAAGGTTGGCCAGGGTACGGGTGCCGGCTCGCTTGCGGGTCGTATCGGTCTCCTGAATCAGCGCTCTCTCAGTGACGTCAAGGGGAAGGTCGATGAGCTAGGCCGCGCCCTGAAGAACGCGAAGGACGAGGGCGATGGCCTTGACGGGGCTCTTGACCGGATCGGTAAGAAGGCGCCTGGTGGGGGCGGCAGCGGTGGAGGGAAGAAGAATCACGCTCGGGGCGGTATCGCTCGGCAGAGCGACGTGAGTATGGCCGGGGTCATGCCCGGCTACGCACCTTGGGTAGACAACATTCCTGCGATTCTTTCTCCAGGTGAGGCGGTGCTTCGCCCTGAGGTCACCAATGCTCTCGGTGAGAGCACCATTAACAACTGGAACCAGCTAGCCATCCGCGGAAAGCTCTCCAGGAACGCACGCGGATCTAGTGGTGGTGGCGGAAAGTTCGACCTGGACGCTATCAAGGAACTCATCAGCCTTCAGAACATTGCTCCGGTAGGAACCGCGATGCTGAAGACAATGAAGCTGGACGGCTCTTCGGATCGACTCGGCGGTTCCACTCAGCAGGGCGTCTTGCGTACTGGAGATAAGTCATCTGCCGTCGGCGGAAACGCCGCCGCTGACAATTTCCGTGGCATGTACGACTGGATGACTGAGGGTGCGTTCGAGGCACTTCGGAAGGTGCCAACCGTAGTTGGTCAGGCAGCCGGTATTCTCGGCGGCGCCATGGCACCTGTGCAGGCTGAGTACTTCTGGAATGACGTGTGGAAGGGCGATGGAAACATCGTCGCTCGCGGCAAGAAGTACATGGATCACATGTTCTCCATGGAGACTCTCGGCAAGGTCTGGGACAACCTGTATTCCGGTGTTGGAGATTCCCTAGGAGCCATCTGGGATATCGCCACAGACCCCATCGGTGCGTTCACTGACTCCTTCGGTGACATCGGAGATATCTTGTCCGGCTCGTACAACAACATCATCGGCATGATCGAGACCGTGAAGGAGATCAAGGATTCACCTACAGCTTACGCCGGTCGTGTCTACGGCGAGTTCATGGCCAACGCCGAAGAGAGCATGCCCAATACCTCGGGCCTGTTCGACTTCAAGAAGGGGGCCAAGGTTCAGGCGTCAATGCCTGACTTCGGCGCTGGTCTGGCCCCGCAGCCAGGCGCCGGCGGAGCCGGTCAGTGGGCCCCTACGGCCCTTCAGGCGATGTCGATGCTGGGCCTTCCCAGTACCGCTCTTCAAACAGTTCTGTACCGCATCGGTATGGAGTCGGGCGGAGACCCGACCATCGTCAACAAGTGGGATTCCAACTGGATTGCAGGTCATCCATCTGTAGGACTGATGCAGGTTATCGGTCCTACTTTTGATGCCTACGCAGGTCCTTTCCGGAGTTCTCAGCCCAAATTGTACGGCACCAGTGTTAATCCGTTGGCAAACATCTATGCAGGCCTGAACTACGCCACCAAGCGTTACGGCGCGGGCTGGCAGCGAATGCTTGCAGGGAATACGGGATATGCGACTGGCACTCTTTCCGCGTCCCCTGGCTTTGCCATGGTTGGGGAGAAGGGTCCCGAACTCGTCCGCTTCGGCGGGGGTGAGCGGGTCTACAACGACCGGGAAACTGAGGCGCTACTCAACGGGAAGAAGTACGAAATCCACGTGCACGAGGCTCGTAACGAGCTGACAGCACAGGCAGTAATGCGGGCCCTTCAAACGGCGGAGGCGCTTTACACGAACCTGTAAGGAGGGGGTTGCCCCGTGCCAATTCCGATTCTACCGAAGCCGCTGCCGCAGCCCGTAATACCGCCCAGGCCGCTGCCTCGGCCCGTTGAGTGGGGCCCTACTCACGTCACACTCATCGGGGCCAACGGTGAGGGGGAGCGAATCCCCCTCACCGAGGGCGTCAGCGATATTATGACCAGCGTTATCATGCAGCCAGGAGCTACAGGGCTAGACATGCCGCCCTTTGGGCTCTTCTCCGATGACTCCCCGAATCTTGACGGATCCATATACCGATCCGCCCGAGCTGCTGCCCGGGAAATCATGATTCCGGTCTACCTCCGCGGGCATGACCGCCAAAGCATCAATCAGCTTAAGCGGAAACTGTTTCAGGCTCTCAACCCAAAGAGGGGCTACTGCCTGATCCGCTTCACTGAAGGGGATGACCGGGCCCGCCAGATTACGGCCTACTACAAGGGCGGTATGGAGGGATCCGAGAGCGTCGATACAGCAGGTTTCGCGTGGGCCAAGTATGGCCTTTCGTTCACTGCTATGGATCCCTGGTTCTACCCGGATCGCTCCCAGTCAACTCGCTGGGATTTCGGTGCAGGCGATCCACTCCTTAGTACCAGCGCAAGCCTCTTCCCCATGCATCTGAGTAGTGGAGTCATGGGTGTTCCCGAGGACAAGATCACAATCAGCAATCCGGGCGACATCGAGGCTTGGCCCGTCTGGAAGCTTTACGGGCCCATCAAAAGCTTTTCCCTTACTGGCGCTGCTGGGCAGCTCATTAAGGCGTCCCCTCCTGAGGATGGCTCGGACCTTGTACCTGTAGGACGCGTGCTCACCATCGACACTCGCCCCGGTCGTAAAACGGTCAAGGACGACCATGGTTTGAACTATTGGGCGGCCTTGGACACAAACCCTGAATTCTGGTCGGTAGAGCCAGGCGACACCACAGCACATGTATCCGTCGTCGCCGGCACCGATCGGGCGGCAGTCGTCTTGTCCTTCTACCCGCGCTACGCAAGCTTCGTATAGGAGGACTATGGGCTACCGAGTTGAGGTTTTCGACAAAGACCTTAGGAGGGTCGGGGAGATTGACCAGTGGATCAGCCTGGATTTCACTGTACGCCTAGCACAGGAGGGCTCGTGGCAGATCCTCATCAAGGACGGCACTCCTCAGTCTGACCTCATCAAAAAGGGCGGAGGAGTCGCCATCTGGCAGGAAGGCGTCTCAAAGCCTCTACTGAGTGGCCAGGTAGACGTCTTCCAAAAGTATTGGACCAAGATCCAGCACACGGGCCCTGGCTCTCTCTACATCGGCGGTAAGTGCCACAACACACTCGCATACCGCCGATTGGCCTTCCCTGACCCTGCACTCCCAGTCAGCCAGCAGTACCTAGCCCCTCTTCCCGTCAGGCAGTGGCCCGATTCGGGCACTACGGGCGGAATGATCTACGAGGAGCTAAACCGCGCTCTTGGCCCTGGTGCTCTTGCTGATCGTCGGGTAGCGGGTCTCAATTTCACCGCATCTGAGCTTGGTACTGGCATGGCGGACTCGCTTCGGTTCGATGTCATCGGCAGCAAGCTCGAAGAATGGTTCAAGGGTCGTAACGTCGCCTACCGGTTCATTTACAACGCGAACGCTCAGAGGGTCGACGTTGAGATATTCAAGCCGCGGGACCTGTCTAAGCGGATTCGCTTCAGCCCCGAGCTTGGAAACCTTCGTGAGTACATCTGGACTCTCAACGCACCGAAGGCGACACGCGCCATTGTGGGGGCTGCCGGCGAGAAGTTGGAGCGGTACTACTACCAGCAGACTGATACCGCCTCAGAGGCCGAGTGGGGACGTCAGACGGAGGTCTTTGTAGACCGACGAGACATCCAACTCAAAGTTGACCGTGCCACGGGGCTGCCTGTGAAGTCTGAGGATTCGATGACTGCCGCTGATGTAGAGGCAGCGAAGAAGGCGGTTCAGGAAGCGGCCATAGGCACTCTGAACGAAAACCAGAAGAGCGGCAATTTTCAGATCTATCCGATTGACACGGCCGACTGCCTCTTTGGGCGCGACTACTTCGTTGGCGACATTGTCACGGTGGCCGTGGACGGCACCGAGTATTCGGATGTTGTCCGTGAGGTTGCTATCTCCGTTGACGATGGTGGCAAGGCTCAGGACGTGAATCCGAAAATCGGCCAGCAGGGTTCTGGCGAGCCTCTCAACCTGTACAAGACGGTCTACGACATGCAGCGAAAGCTGCGCAAGCTTGAAGCGAGGATGTGACGCATGGCAGAGATTTCATATCCGTTTAACGCGGATAACGCGGACGGTGGTCGAGCCATTGTGTCTCAGACTCAGTGGCAAAGCATGGCCCACATGTGGGGCGGTGACCGGGTCGATTACACCCTTACGGCTGCCGCATATGACTCCGACGACCTACCGTTTGGTGGCCGAGTAGTTAACGGGCGCTCGGTCGAGGTGAAGCCTGGAAAGGCTTGGGTAGGGGGGTTCTACTACCAGCTCACTGCCACCAAGTCGGTAACTATCGAGGCAAACCCGGGTACAAAGGCCCGGAAGGATCTCGTAGTGATTCAGGTTGATATGGCCCAGTCGGCCGTGAATCTTGCGGTAGTCAAGGGCACTGCCGGCGCTTCCCCTGTAGCGCCGAAGCCCCGACGTGTCGTCGGTGGACTCTGGGAAATGGCCCTGTTCGAGGTGGACGTTGCCGCCCTAGATGCCTCTGTGGCCATCTCTAGCCGCATGTCTTTCAATACACCGCCAACGATCGCGACCCCGTGGAACACCGAGGCTACGGCGGCTCTGCTGCCCCGCGGTTCGATGGTTTATGACCTGGACGTCAATGCAACCGGTGCACAGTACGAAGCCTTTAACTCCCGCGACGGCTACGTCGTTACCCGCGACCTGGGGCCTACTCGTACTTACACACCAGCCGTCGCCAATATCAATAGCCCGTCAGTTCGTCAGGGCCGTTGGCGCTACATCGCCCCCAAGACTGTTTGGTTCACCGCCCTGCTAAAGAATCCGGGAGCTACTGACCTGAAGCTGCATCAGGGTCAGTGGACTATCGGCTTCACACTACCCACTCCGGCGAATGGTCGTATCGGTCAGATACTTACGGGCCACATGTACAACAACAATAACGGCAGTCCCGACATGCCGAACTTCGTAAGTCTCCTTGCAAAGGTCAACCAGGGTTCGGACTCTTGGACCGCGTGGCTTTATCAGCAGTCCAAGCACAGTGCCCAAGAAGGCATGGACGGAGTGGACTTCCTTCCCCGTCGAGGAGAGATCACCATTTCTGGGGTCTATGAAACCGCCTAACCTAAGCAGGGAGAACACATGGCACGACTTCTCTTCGGCGGCACTGCCGCTGATGTCGCTGAAGACACCTCCGGTGTCCGAGTCCCGGGGATTGTAGGAACGCTTTGGGACGGCCCCGCAGAGGGAGCTATACAGGTCACCGATCTGCTTCAGACTGACGGCACACCCATAACGGTGATCATGTCTGATGAATACGGCATGCTTCCGCCCTTTTATGGCCCCGATGGATCTCCCGAGAGGCTGTACGTCGATTTCGGCGGAGGAGTCAGGACCGCAATCCTCTCCTCCGACGTGGGAGAGCGCTTCGCAGGTCACCTTGTAGCACCCGACCCACACGGCACCAAGGCAGACGTCCTAGCTGAGGTGGATGCCCGCGTGGGTGCTCCTGGAGGCCTGGTGCCCCTTGGCTCGGACAGCCTGATCCCGCCGCAGTTCATTCCAGCCTCAGGGCCGCCCACGGCCACGGTTGCGGCATTCCTTGCAATGCCGGCTCCGGCCTACATCGCCCACCGCGGTTCGGGCATGGAATACCCAGAACACACGATGGCCGCCTATGACGCTGCGCTGACCTCTGGCGTTCGCGCCATCGAGGTCTCAGTGAATGTCACCGCCGAAGGCATTCCGGTCTGTATTCACGACCAGACACTAGACCGGACGACCAACGCCACTGGCCCAGTCGTTGACTGGGTTTACCCCTCACTTATCAATGGCGTGACAGTTCAGCCTAATCAGATTCTCGGCAATGGCTGGGCTCCCCAGCCTCTTCCTAATCTGCGCGATGTGCTCGACCGCTTCCTAGGGAAGGTGGTCATCTTCCTGGAAGCTAAGAGCAATGAAGCGGCTCCGATAGTCCAGAACATCCTTCAGACGTACTACCCAACGGCCAATCAGTCGGTCGTGTGGAAGGCGTACTACAAGTCGCCAACCTTCGCGACGATGAAGGAGAGAGGGTTTACGACTTGGGGCTACGTGGACGATGCCACCACTGACGCGGAACTCGCGACATACGGAGCCAGCATCGACATGTGGGGAATTCCCCACACCATGGCTTCCGCTCGCATCCAGGAGATCACGGGCCGCCCTGATGGCAAGAAGGTCATTTGCTGGGAGGTTCACCGCCGGAGTCAGCGCAACACCCTTTCCGGGCTCGGCGTCTGGGGGATGATGTGCGCTCAGTACAAGTGGGTGTCGTACACCAAGCAGATTCTCAAGAAGGACAATTGGGCGACGCAGGTAAAGGCTCCTGGAGACATGGGCCGCACGCACTACAGCGGCACACGCGATCTCAAATACGATGGAACCGGCTGGGCCTACATGGACGTAACCGGGGATGCCGTACTCATCGGTTCCTGCTCCATTCCCGAGTTCCCCACGAACGGCTACCGCGTCACCTTTGATATGAAGTACGACGGCACGGTGCCAACCAACGAACACGCGGGTGTCGTTTTCGGTAGGGCCGATGACAGCACGTACCAGTTTGGTGCAGCCAACCCTGCCGGCGGCTATCACATGGCCTTCCGCGGTAACGGTGACCTGCAAATCTTTAGCCACACCGCAGGTGTAACGAGTGGAACGCAGCTCGCTACAGCAGCCACTGCCGCGCCTGTGGCGGGTCAGGTTATGTCTTTCCAGGTTGATGTAACTCCAGCCAACGTCAAGATCACACGCCTTGACGTCACTCCGAATATCACAGTCACGAGCACTAACGCGACCTACCGAGGTGGCTTTATCCATGTCTCGGGTGGCTCTGTTAGCAGCCTGGCTAACCGTCCTCGCTGGCGGAACCTGACCGCAAACGCCCTGTAGGGCTCACTGACCGACTGAAGCAACCGAGGCGGCTCCAACTGACGGGGGCCGCCTTTGTGTTGCCCTGAGCCCAACAGAGGCGCGTATGACTCCAACCCAGATCCTGACTGCCGGCGGAACGCTGGCGTCCCTCGTAGCGGCTCTAGTGGTCGTCCTCGCAGCCGCTCGTACCAGCTCCGCCCGCGTATGGCGGGAAGAGGCCGAAGCTCAGAAGTCCCGAGCCGACAGGCTCGAAAGCTCACTCTCCGAGATCAAGGAACGCCTTTCTCGGATTGAGGCAGAGAACAAGCGGCTGATCTCCCTTCTCACTTCTCTCGACCCTGACCGCCTTGCCGTGCTCCGGCTAGCGGCTAACCCCCTGGAGGACTAATGGCTACCCCGATGACCCCCGCACAGATCAAGGCACAGCTTGCCAAGTTTGGAGTTCCGTTCGCGGAATACAAGAGCTGGGCAACCCACAACCGAAACCACAAGGGCGCGTGGGGACCCGTACACGGCTTCATGGTGCACCACACGGGCTCCGACTCTAAGGACCAGCGCGAGCTTCTCTATGCGGGTCTCAGCGAACTCCCAGGCCCGCTCTCGCAGTTCGGCCTTGCCCAGGACGGAACGGTGCACCTGATTGGCTGGGGCCGCGCGAACCACGCCGGTGCCGGCGACCCTGACGTGCTCGCTGCGGTTAAGGCTGAGACTGCACTGCCGACCGACAATGAGTCGAGCGTCGACGGAAACAGCCACTTCTATGGCGTTGAGATCTGGTACTCCGGCTCTCACAAGATGACCGATGCCCAGTACGCCACCCTTCGGAAGCTGTCTGCGGCTATCTGCGATTTCCACGGATGGACTGAGGGCTCTGTAATCGGTCATGGCGAGTGGGGCAGCCCCGGTAAGTGGGATCCGGGCTACGCGCCCGGAAAGATGATGGACATGAATGCGGTACGCGCGGACATCAAGGCCACCATCTCCGAGGGAAAGCCTTCCAAGCCGACCGTGCCACCGAAGCCAAAGCCGGAGCCTGAGAAGCCGGCACCGCGGCCTGACGCTCCCCCGTTTCCGGGAACGTACTACTTCCGCGCGGGGGCAAAGAACCAGTTCGTGACCCAGCTTGGCCGACAGCTCATCAAGAAGGGCTACGGACACTTCTACAAGGTCGGTGCGGGTCCGCAGTGGACTGGGGCTGACCGGGCGGCTGTCCGAGCCTTCCAGGTGGCTCAGGGCTGGTCCGGCACGGGAGCCGATGGGTACCCCGGGCCGCAGACCTGGAAGCGCCTGTTCTCCTAACCCCCTTTTTGTTACCTCACATGGGATGTGATGCATCATCAACAACTTCGTATCGACTCACGCTGTCCGCATCTACGCCGTCCTGGTGGCCGTTGCTGCCCTGGCCAAGACGTATTGGCCTGACCTCCCTGACGGCCCCTGGCTCGCCGTCGCTGCGGCCGTCCTCGGCCTGGGCCTCGGTGAGGTCGTGCAGCGTCACGAGGACACCAAGACTCTGGCGGCCCTGTATGAACCCTCCCCTTGGGAGGACGAAGTACGCGGACGCTAGCCCCAAGAGCTTGAGGCAGAGGGGTCTGCCTCAGGGTTGAGAGAAACACAAAAATGCCCCCTCCCGTTTGGGAGGGGGCATTCTTTGCGTTGCAGTGCTCAGCCGGCAGACCTCACCTCGTACGCATACCTCCCGAAGGAAGTCACGTTGCCGTCAAAGTCGAGGATCTCCAGGTTCCTGAAGCGCGCTTCAGTCATGCCCAGCTTGGGCGGCCTGCCGCTGCTCGTCGGTACCAGCTCCAGGTACTGACCCAAGAGCTTGATGTTGTTCCCCGTCAAGGCATTGATTCGCTCAGTCAAGCTCCACTCCTGGACCTTGAGCGACCGCTCACACCCGCTCGCGGTGCGCTTCGCCCAGGAGTCCCGAGCATCCTCGGGAATCACTACGGGCGTGTAGTGGCGTCGCGCTTCGGCTTCGGGGTCTCCCCCACCCTTGCGCCCAGGGCGCCTCAAGGCCGTGCCGACAGTTCGTCGTCCGGCAGCTATGAGCGGGGCCAGAAGCTCCCTCAGCTCCTGGTCGTGCTCCTCGGTCAGGTCGATCTCGTACTCCACCCCGTCCAGGGCAAAGCGAACGGTGGTGATCTCGCCCGGCTCGGCGGACTCCGTACCGTCCACGTCGTCAATCATGATCAGTCGGGTGATGGTGGCCATGTCTCTCCCCAGGGCATGACTGAGGCCCCGCCGGTTTGGCGGGGCCTCAGAAGTTCGTCTATGCGGTTGTGCTGCTCTCGACTTAGGCGTGAGCCGCGTTGTACGCCTCACGGACGGGGGCAGGCACCCGGCCCCTGTCCTTGACCTCGTAGCCGTTCTTAGCGGCCCACTTCCGCACTTCGTCAGCAGACGGACCGTCCGAGGATGCCGGGGCCGAGGTACGCCCGCGGCTGCCGGCGGAGCTCGTACGGGCACCCGTACGGCGCCCACCCTTGACGAACGGCTCCAAAGCCTGACGCAGCTTCTCCGCCTTGTCCGTGGAGAGGTCAATCTCGTACGTCTTGCCGTCCAGAGCGAACGTCAGCGACTCGTCCGCCTGCCCGCCGTCGATGTCGTCGACAAGGAGGTAAGTAACCTTCTGAGCCATCGTGCTTGCTTCCTTTGTTCTCTAACGAGCGGTGTAGTTTCCTGGGGAAGGGCCGGGCGGGTCCGGTATCCCTACGGACCCGCCACTTCCCAGCGCCTTTAGCGCTCAGCCGCTATGCGAGGCTGTCATAGTCAGCCCTTCCCATCAAGCTGTTTCAGTCATGCCACTTTCCCGCAGCCCACTTTCGACAGAGCGGTGTGTACCGCCCTTGCACTACCCGCGATACAGACGGGCGCTTATGCGGCAGGCATGACGGGACGGCAGGCCTTCGGCCCACAGCTTCAGCGGCGGTCATGTCGCGTCGATTCGTCCATAATGCACCCTCCTGAGGTGCTCGCTGCCCTCGGGCCCGCTTGGCCTGCCTGTCCAGAAAGACAATCTGCCAAACGCCTTTCTGGCGGCGCTTGTAGATCCCGAAGCGGTCCGTGTCCCCTAGGGGGTGCTGTCGCAAGCGGGCCGCCCACTCGTGAAGTAGGCGGGTGGCAGTCCCCTCATCCTCCGATGTGTCGAGGACAGTTTCCGGGCTGCGGAGGCTCGTAGAAGCGACCATGGGGATTCCTTACGTGCACGTGATCTAGACATCACCAATGGGCGTGAAGGCGTCAGGGCTCAGATATCCGACGAGAGCGCCCGTGTGCTCGTGGTAGACAGGCCGACCGTAACTGACGGCACTGACATCGTGGATCTCAGCTAGGTCACGGTCCGTGTCCCCACCACCTACCGAGGGGGCTGGAGCCCACCAGATCAGGGACTGAAGCGCCCCCGTCAGGAGTACGGCACCTGTTGCCACATCCCAAATCTCGTACCTACCGCGCTCCGCGTACCTCACCCCTGCAAGCGTCGATTGGGACGGCTCCGGCGAGTGCTTACCCCCCTTGCCCCCGAACAGGAACCGCGAGCCGACGTCCTCTCTCAGATCCAGTTCAAGCCCGCGCAACTCGCCGTGCGTCCAGCCGCCGGCAGGCGTCACCTCCTTCTCCTCCTTCTTGGGATCCGCGGCCGTCGGCGTGGCGGCCTTTGCTTCCAAGTCCCTCAGTGCACCCATCGTCGTCGTTGTTCCCCCTCCCGCCCGGTAGATCGGATCCAGCTTCGCGATAGCCGCGTTGGCGGCTTTGGCGTCTCCCGGCTCGTCCGAACAGGCGAGGGCTTCAAGGGTGTCGAGTACCCATCCCAAGGCCCGCAGAGATACAGCGCCAGACGCTCCCCTGGAAGTCTTCTTCAGGCTGTCCATCTCGGCCTTGATGTCGGGGGACTCATCCCCCTGCATCACGCCAGATCCATCAAGCATGTCCAGGACTTTGTCAGTCAAGACGATCTTGTGCACGTACTTTCCTCCTCTGTCTGCTGAGTGCCTACGCACTCGGGGCGGGTACCGCGACCTTCTTTGCAGGCGCCTTCTTGGCGGGGGCCTTCCTGCTGGCCCTGGCTCGTGCCGGCGGAGGGACAGCCGCAGTGGTCTTGCGCGCGGGAGCCGCTGCCTTCTTAGCAACGGCACGCTTCCGCGCGGGCGGCTTCACGGGGATCGGTTCGGGCTGCGGCTCGACCTCAACGGGGACATCCACGAGACGGAAGATGGTCGGGTTCTGCCCAGGGCGCTTCTGCCGAACCTGTGTCGCCTCCACATCCGGCATCTCGTCGGCTGTGTTGTAGATCTGATCCGCCGTGTACCGGGACGACAAGGCACGGTAGAGCTGCGTACTGGTCATCTCCCCGCCGTACATCCGCAGCTTTTCCCTGATCTTGACGTCCAGGGGCAGGACCGTACGCGCCTTCTGAACGTTGGTCTGCGAAATCAGTTGCTTGATCGACGCTATGGAGAACTCCACGAAAGCCTGTGCCGCGTCAAGGGCCTTGACGTTGATCACGGTCTTTCGTTCCGCAGCCGTAAGGATGCAGGCCACGCGCATTACTTGCTCTTCAGCACGCTCGAAGAAGCACGAGACGTCGTCCGGCAACTCTTCCATCTCGTCTTCATATGCTGCCCTCATGTCGTCGTAACGCTCTGCGGCAGCGTCATTCAGGCTCATCTCGCGAACCTCCTTACGCGCCCACTCGTAGGCCAACCGCAGAGCGGCACTCACCTTGATTTCGTTCAAGGGGTTGCGTTTGTGCTTGGCCGTTCGCAGGAGCTTGGACCGCTTCACCGAGACGGTGAGAATTCGGTTGAAAGACCCTCCCTGGGCTTCCGTCAGGCTCACGTACTTGGCCCAGGCGGCAGGCTGAATGTGCCCGTGAAACCCGAGGGCAGGCGTTTCTACCGTTACCTCTACGCGCTTGCCGTCCTTCTTGGTGACGTTCGAGACCCGCCCGCCATCCCACGATGTCCTGAGGACCCCGGAGTATTTCGGGCACCGATTCGTGAGCTGGAGAGTGGTGGACCACTCCTCATCCAAGATGAGCGTACGTCCGTCCAACCCTCCTTCCGAGGTCATGGAATCATGCTCGTTCTCGGCCATGACCTGTACAAGCGAGGGGCCAGAGGAAATGCCTCCCTCTCTCCGGAGGGACAGGAAGTCCCCGATTGCATCCCTCACAATCACTTCCGCAGTTGAGAGCGCATATCCCTTGCGCCCCACCCGCGACGGGCCGGCAAGGGCGGTCCACACGACCGAGGGGCGCCCATTGGGCTGCAAGATGTTGCCGTTTAGGGCCGCCGAGTACAGGGCCAGTACGGCAGCGTGCACGCCTACCGGATCCGCTTCCGTGTAG
Source organism: Streptomyces sp. GL_148 (assembly GCF_057834205.1). Taxonomy (NCBI): domain Bacteria; kingdom Bacillati; phylum Actinomycetota; class Actinomycetes; order Kitasatosporales; family Streptomycetaceae; genus Streptomyces; species Streptomyces sp. GL_148. The sequence continues at coordinate 2,526,464 of NZ_CM174396.1, forward strand.
GGCATGGCAGCTTTGACGGCCATACCGATAGGGCCATAGGCCATCGGCTTATAGCGAGCATCTTCGTCCATTGCCATCCTCTCTTCAGTTGGGTTGGTACGTCACATCACAGCGTGAGCGTCCATGGATGGGGCCGGAGCTATCCCTATTCCGGCCACAACCAAAGCAGCTCAGATTGATCGTCTACTCAAAGTCGACCCGGATATCTAGCGCACCCTCATTACCCAACGCGCGAGCGATCCACTTAGCAGCATCTTTGTACGAGGGCAGCCCGAACTTGCAAGGGAGAGGGAACACTTCCTCGTGTCCGTCCCACTCGGTTGCATCCACGAAGTAGCGGCCATCCTCTCGGCCTATTCGTGCTTGCCCGTTGGGCAGAATGACGATGGCCTTACCAGGCTCCACAACGTCGACGTACACTACTGCGGCAGATTGGGTGTCCATCAGGCTCCCAGCCTTTTGCGCTCTGTCTGATAGGCGCGAGCGGCAGCGCGTACAAGGGCACGAGCCGAATGCATGGGATCCGCGTACTGGTTCGCCGCTTCTCCGAGCGACTCGCACAGGGCGGTGTAGGCCCTGATGCGGTCACACGGGCTCTCCTTGCACGCGGCAGCCCTTGCCCCGTATCGAGCCGACCGGACGTCCAGCTCCCAAGCCTTTATTGCACTCACCGCTTGGCCTCCTTCTCAGTGCTCCACCGAAATCCGGTTGTCTTCACGTACTCCCCCGCAATGGACGCAGGGTCTACCACCCAATGCGTCGTCATGACTTTGAACGGGCCTAGAATTTGAGCCGCAAGGCCGTCCAGGAACGTGTCTGACACGGTGCCGGCGGGCATGGCCTCCGCCCGGATCCCTACATACGTCCCGTGCTCCGTCAGGTCTGACGCCGTTCTCACGGTGACCTCCACCCGAAAAACTCCCGGGGTCCAGTGGACATCAACGCGGTAGGCAAATCCTTCCGCCTGCCCAACTGCCATATGCGTATGTGCAACACGCTTCATCAGCCCAGAGCCTTTCTCAGCGCTTCGCGGGAGGCCTTAAGGAACTCGGCACGCTCCCGCCCCTTACTCGTGAGAGTCCCGCCATGTACGAACCCATAGCGCTCCAATTTGCGAACCACGCTGGCGCGGCCGGCAACAGAGCCATCCCAGATCAGGGCGGATATGAGTACGTCCTCTTGCGCATTCGTCAGCACAAAGAAGTCCACTACGTTCCCTTCCGATAGTTGACCGAGCAAGAGACGCGGGGACTATCCCTTTCCCCGCGCCCCAAACTCGGCCGACTAGCGAGCGCGAGCGTTGTTCAGTGCCTCTACCGCTGCCGTCTGGAGTTCCTTGGAAAGGCACCCATTGTGGCGCCTCGCACGCCGCATGTGGCTGTAGAACATGACTCCCTCCCAGTTCTTACCGTCCTCGGCGCATCCGAGGATGCAACGCACCTTCCAGTGCGTGTCACTGCCCGGGTATGGGGCCAACGGCTCCCAGCCCAATTCGTGAATGCGCGTCAGCGCCTTAGCGGCTGCCGCTATGTTCCGCATGCTTGCCCCTGTCTTGAGGATGGGGTCAAGCTCAGGAAGTTCGGGGGTGTGCTCGGTCATTCGTGTGTTCCTTTCAGAGAGCGGTCATGTGCTGCATGTACCAACGGTGAGCGTTTCCAGCGATGTCACGAACGATTACAACGCTTGCGTCTGCCGGAAAGCCGACTTGTTCCACGTGTCCCCGGCACCCTTCGTGCTGGGGTTTGCCGCCGAGCGGGTGCCATCTTGCATTGAATGTCCGGATCTCTCCGGAACTGCAAAGCATTTCCAATTCCTCGCGGGTCATTGGCACAACGTCCTTTCGTTAGGTACAGAGCAAAGGGCACGGACGGCTATCCCTATCGTCCGTGCCCCAAACTCACTGCCTAGCGTCGGGTACGGCACTCGCGGCAGTAGACGCACGGGTCTACCACGCGAATACCGCGCTCCTCGAAAACTTCAGCCGCCCAACCTGTAAGCGGACCGACAGATGTCTCCCTCTCCAGATCCACCACAGCGGCATTAAAGAGGCTCCACCCCTCCGGGTCTATCTCCTGCCAGTAGGCGAGTAGACCATTCAGCAGCCGCTTTGCCTCCTTGCGATCTTCTGTGGAGGACTCAGCCCATACAGGGGACCGGGCCCCCTTTGGGTAGGTCTTGAATTTCGCCCCTTTGGTACTTGCGTAGACGTAGTAGCGAAGGTTTACCGCGATTGTCTGGGATGAGCGACGCATTAGCCCTTGCACCCTTCCTTGCAGCCTGCCTGACTGGCCGAAACGGTCGTAGGGCTGTAGCCCCTACGGCTCATTGCCGCACTCCCCTTACGTGCACACGGGACGCACAGGAAGTACGCACAGAAATTGTCTGCGACCATGACCCGAGCAATTGCACGGCACTTCACAGCGCGGCATACGTGCTTATGCATGTTGAGCTTCACTCGCCCTACCTTTCCTCGTACCTCTGAGCGTGTCTCTAGAGGCCCGATACCGGGGACAGAGTGGCACTGGCCGCGTACGCGCGGCTGCACTTCCCTGCCCTCGATATTGAGTCGCTAGCTACGCCCCCCAGTGCTCCGAAAGGCCGTCGCCCTTGCACGCTGCGCACTCGCACGTGCGGACCTGGTGCAGTTCGCGGGGGTGGAACAGCGCTTCCATCTGCCACGGGGCATCGCCACTGGTCCACGTGTAGCGAACCTTGACCATCCCCCCACAGGCCCCGGTCACATGCGCTTCAAAGACAAAGGGAGACCGCACGGACTTAAGGCTGCTGCGGCTACCCGGCACGTGGTAGAACGGCCGCACCAGAACGAGCCGACCGATCAACGATTCCGGCGAATGCCCGTGATGCGTGATCGGCTCTCCAATCGGACGGGTTTCACTGTTGCCCCACGTGTCGTGACTTACGTACGTCTGCATTGCCTGTCTCCATCTCTCCACCCGTAGGCGGACATGAGATGGGCACGGAGACCTATCCCTTGACCCCGTGCCCAACGAACCTGATCCCGCGGTGGTGCTGTGCCGGCGGACCTACGTCCCCCTGTACGTCAGCTATTGGTAGATCTTGCCGTCGTCGCCTACATACAGCTCGAACTCTCCGCAGGCACGAGATGCCACGTCAAGAATCGTTGCGGCAGGCTCGGCCCAATCCCCATCCCAGAAGCCGACCCCGCAGCCGTTCCGTGTCATCCAGAAGTCATGTCCCGCGTCGGACTCACGCCCCTCGAAAAGCGAGGCAGCGGCATAGCGGAAGGACGCACAGTCGTTGAGCATCCGCGCCTTTGTCACGTCGCTCAGATCCGCAATGTTGGGGGGCTCGCTGTCCGTCCATTCGTCGCTGTGGTCCAGCTCTGCCAATGCACTACTGATGTACTGCTCCGCGAAAACGCTAAGCTCCACAGGTCTACCCTTCTTACCTACTGCCGTACGCAGTGGACAGAAGGGCACACGGGGCTATCCCTATCCCGTGTGCCCGTACTGCCGACTACGGCCTAGCGTGCGCGGTAGCGCGTCTTACTCAGATTGAGCTCTACGAATGCGGGACCGATTCCGTAGCCTGCGGCGTAGTTCACCGCATCCTCGTATCGGTCAAACCGTGTGTGCCAATGCGGTCCGATGTGAGCGACGTACATTCCTGCCCCTACTTAATCGGTATGCTTGTGGTGTCCGGCCCGTGTTCCTCACGGTGCAATTCACACCGCGCCTGGCACGTAAAGTGCTTTTCTCCGAACCTTTCCGTACATGCCCAATGCGTCGGTGTCTCGTCACAAAAGGGGATACAGATAACCCCTTGTGCCGCCGCATAGCTGCTGTAGTGGACGCCTACTCGACTAGACATTTCATGCCTCCCTATCGAACGGGTGATAGAGGGTGCGCCATTCGAACGTGTCCGGGGTGAAGGATGCGCCGGACGTGATTCGGCCCATGACCTTTCCTCCGAGTTCCCGCCCGATCTTTCGAGCCTCAGCCCCCGACACATACGGGGCACGCTTGATTTCGGTTGCGGGACCGGTGACCTTGACCCATATCGAGCCGTGCCCGTTGTCCTCACGGACCACAGTGAGAGCGCTCACGCTTCCACCATCCGAAAGCCACCACGGGCACCCTGCTCAATGAGCTTGGACGGGTAGTCGAAAGGGCAACCCGTGTGGCGGAATTCGAGGGCCGATTCCCAGTCTTCCGGGCTGTAGGGGTACAGGCTTGCGCCTACCGCTTCCGCATTGTGTTCCTTGGCAAACGCGGCCAACTTTTCCTTGGCCTCACGCCCGTTCTCCACACACGCGATATCGAACGTGTTGGATCCCGGAAGCTCGTTTACGTGCATGTAGACAATCCAGCGCGGTCCCGCTTCCTGACAAACCTTGCACGTGACAGGGAGTTCCTTGCCCGACATGTAAGAGCTAGGACTCATGATGCCGGACCGCCCGCACCATGTGATGTTTTCGCCCATACGGTCGTCGTACTGAAACTCTTCCCCCTTGAGGGCATGTTCGACGGTGCTGAACTCACCTATTCGCACGATGATTCGCGAAGTCTTAGGCATGTGGGTATCTCCTCGTTCTCCACTACGTCTGTCGTAATGGGTGAGAGGGTGCACAGGAACTTATCCCTAGCCACTGTGCACCCGACTCCCCTACGAAACAGGCAGAGCTGTGCCGTTGCCGGCCTAGCTACCCAACGGGCGTGACGCGAACGTTGGTGCCGTTCATGCTGGCGTAGCCCGTGCGGTAGATATCTGTCTTGACGCAGATGCCAGCGTGCGCCCTACTGCGCGTGAAAGCCTCTACGGTGCGGATCATGTTTCCCCACGAGCGCACTTGGTAGACGAACGGCCCTTCCGCATCCGTGATGCTCACCTGGAAAACGTCGTGGTTGACGTTCTCCCGATGGAACGTGAACGTGTTGAGCGGGATCAGCCCGCGTACACGAGGCGGGTTGGTCTGGAACTCCACAGCTACAGCCACGACTACTCCTTAGAGGAACTCGGTTACGGTGAACGTTGCGGTATCGACCGCTTCCATGTCCTCTTTGGCGTGAGCCAAGCAGTAAGCCACGGGGTTAAGCTCGTGAGAGAGGCCGCTGGTAGATCGGAACGTCATTTCTGCGATCAGCACAGCAGCATTTCCGCACGCGTTACGGACGCAACCCATTGCGTCCCCCTCAAACCTTTTAACCTCGTTGCCCGTTGTTTCGTCTGTGAGACGAGACATCTGCACCCCTTAAAGGTGTCCTCATGGCCCCTCAGGGCCCTTTCGAGTGCCTAACCGACACTCCCCCCGACTCACTCACTCCGAGACGCTTAGAGACAGGCTCAGTTGGTTGGGTGAGTATCAGTCACCTTGACCACTGACCACGCTTGCCACGTCAGTTGGGTGTGTGAGCCGTAGGCAATCTCAGTTGGCATCACATTTCCTCAGCACTACCCGACGCTTTCGCGCTCTCAGCCGTTGACGGCGAGGTCTCAGCCTCGCTCGGCACTGTGGGAAGACACCCCGTATTCGCTTAGGGGTGCAAGTGCTTTGGTTTGCAGTTTTCAAGGAAGGTACGAGGCCGCCTAAAGGCGCCTTACGTGTCTGAGTAGGTATCCGTCGGGTCGGTCGGTACAGGCCGCCATTGACGTCATCAGGGCCGATACAGGCCCGGTGAGTGGTGGACACTCACCCGCTCCTATGTGGTGGAGACCGTGCGCTCATTTCGCTACCCCCTTTCCTGTCCGCCCCGTTCGGTGGGGCGGTTGGTGACAGGGAGGACATTGCCCGGACTCATCACGGGAAGCAAGTAGCGATGTAAGGGTGATTCAGGAAGCGCACGCGCGCACATTGGGCACCACTAAACCGCAGGTCAGGGGGCACGCGCTCGCCGCCGGCGAAAGGGACAATAGCCCACATATAGGCGTCATCACGGGAAGCAAGTTCTTTGCATTCCCTTTACCTATAGCTGTGACATACCAGGACATATAGCTTGACTGACGTAGCGTCAAAGTCAGGAGTGTTAGGGCTTATGGTGCTGTCCAAAGAGGCGTTTTCACGCTCTCGGCACGCATGCTGATGGTGCGCCAGGCGAACCTGACGGACACTCAAATGAAAATCCATTTCATCTGATGCTCAGTCACGCTACTGGGTGGTACCTGACGGGTAATTAGTCACGCCTATTGATGCACCAATTAGGTGGTGCATCATTATCATTCACAAGCGCACAAGTAATTATTGTTACCGCACCCCATGTGATGCATGAATACGGGGGTAATATAACGAGAATGCTGTCATGAGGACCGCAGGGGCGCCTTCCTGTCATCATGTACGGGTTTAACATCTTTCACAAAGGCGCAAGCTGCGCCCCCTCAGACCCCTCACGACAGCCGGCACACCTCCCCTCGGCCCCCTCTAGGCCCTCCACGAGCCTCCGCGGGGCCTCTAATGTTGCCTCACTTAGGTGCGGTAACAACATTATTGGTGGTCTCGGTCACAGCACTGTCCTGGGAGTCTCCACAGGACACGTACGTTAACTATGGCGGGGTTGCTCTATACCCCGCCTCACACAGTAGCTCTGCCGTTGGCAGTCATACTTTCCAATCTCGCTGACGGCCCCCTCGGAGGCCGATAAGCTCGACTACCTCTGACCCCAGCACTGAAGGTAGACAGCTATGTCTCACAGCACCTTCTCTCAGCCGGTTCGCATCAAGGCGCCTACCAAGCCGAACCTTTCGGGTTTCCTGAGGCCGGCAGATGCTGAGCGGGACGCACTTGAGGAAGACGCCATGGTTAAGGGCGTCAAGTATGACGGAATGCACTTCATCGGCATTACAGCTGAGGTGTTCGAGGTTGACGGCTGCCGCTTTGAAAACGTTCGATTTACTGGGAGCACTTTCGAGCGCGGCCAGTTCAGCAATGCCGAATTCGAAACCTGCGACTTCTCCCAGTTGACTGCCCATGACGTTTCTCTAATTCGCTGCACCGTTAGCGGCAGCAGGATTACAGGATCGTCCTGGAAAGCTGGCACCATCCGTGATGTTCAGTTCTCTGGCTGTGTTGCCGCCCCGGCCATGTTCCGGGGTATGAAGCTCTACTCTGTGACGTTCGAGGATTGCCGACTGATGGGTGTCGACTTCCAGGGTGCAGAGTTCCACAGTGTGCGCTTCGTGAACTGTGACCTGAGCGGAGCACAGTTCGCCAACGTCAAAGTAGGGACAGCCCGATTTGACTTCTGCACCCTTAGGGATGTTGGAGGGGCTTCAAGTCTGAAGGGGGCAGCAGTACGAGGCCCAGGAGCCATGGAACTGGCCCTGAGCCTCGCACGAGACGCCGGTATTCGCTTCGAGGACTACTAGGCAGCCCGCGCCGGGTCGTAGCCGGCATAGGCAGCGTCGGAGATGGTGCGGGCCACGTGGGGGAAGTCGATGTTCTTCCCCCACGCGGTCAGCTCGTCCAGGAGCAGCCGACCGTAGGGGGTGAACTTGTCCCGCTGCTTCAGCAGATCCTCGCACGCGTCGCTGAGGGAGGCCGTGTAGAGGTCCACGAGCGTGGTTTCGCCCTGGTGGTCCTCCATGTACATCAGGGGGACCGTCACGGCTGCGGCGTGGAATGCCTTGTCCAGCGGCCGACGCTGACCGATCTTGACGGCCGAGAGAGCGCGGTGTTCGTCCGCCTCCAGTTCGACGGAGGTCAGGTGGAACGTGCCGTAAACGGCGTCGCCCAGGAACAGGTTCAGGTGGATGGCCTCGTGCACCAGGCACATGGCGTAGTCCATCGTGGTCCACGTTGAGCCGGGGCTCATGACAACCAGCCCCGGAAGCTGAGATGCCGAACCTCCGCCGTCCTGTCCACTGTTCAGAACGACGACATCCGCGATCATGAAGTCAACCAGCGTCCTGAGGTCGGGGCTGATCCTGCGAATCAGGCTCAGCGCGTCACGGATGCTCGTGTCCCATGCTTCACGGGTAGGCCCATCGGTAGGGGTGGCTCCCCCCAGGATGTGAGGGAAGACCCCGTTCTCGGCACAGTGCCGGGCCCACCTTCCATCCTCGTAGGCGATGTTCATGCCCTCGTGTTCGATCGGCATGGGCCGCAGTTCGGGCGCGGAGATCGCGGCACGGTAGGCGCTGGGCAGTTCTTCGATGCTCGGCGCCTCACCCGTCATGGCGCGCACGAAACGGGCGGCATTCAGGTACGTGTGGCCGAGGTTCATGAAGTGCATTAGGGCTCCTCCCTAGGGCTATGCGCGTGCCCGGAGGGGAATCCCCTCCGGGCACGCTTAGGGCTTTACTGCACGCGCGCTACGTGGCCGTTAGGCGACGTCGGAGACCCAGCCGCCCATCATGGCGTTGTTGGCGTCCGCCTGGGCCCGCTCGACGTTGGTCCGAACGGCCGCCACCTGCTCCGCGGACTCGTCGGCCGCGCTGGCCACGATGCCGGCGAACGCGTCGCTGGTCGTCTTCAGGGTGCTGTTCATATCGAACCTCCTGGTTGATGGTTGGGTCATTTGACGGTGCACCTTCGTGGACGCACCAAGGAAATGGGTTTCCTTGGCTCCACGGCTCCCGCGTGCACTCGGGAGGTCTGTCTCCACCCCTGCCCCGTGGGGGAACGAATAGCGGGGGTGGAAGTCTGTAGTAATGCTGGGGCCCACTCCGACCGCCAGCCCTTCCAAAAGCAGACGGCCGGAGTGGGGATTTACCCGTCACTCTGCTGGGCTCCCAGATACGCGGGGAGATTGAGCGTTCTGGTTCCATCCAGCAGAGTGACGGAGCTAATGAAAGGTGGAAGTTTCGTCAAGAGTCTTACGGTCAAGCGACAGCGGGAAATGCACGAAGGACAGCAGACCTTTCCGTTCGCAGTCCTTGCCCCACAAGGCCGCTAACCATCCACCGCCGTGGACTTCTGGAATCGGCCGAAGGGTCATCAGGTGCCGCTGATCATGGTTGTGCGGAGGTAGCTGACAGGTCAGGACCTCTGGAAGCTGACCCTCATAGCGGCTGGTCCCGGGGTGGCAACGTCGGGAGAGTTCAACGTGGTTCGCTCTCCACCAGGCCAGAGCGCCACACATACGATGTCCGGTACGCACGGCAGTTCAGCTAGGCCGCTGTCGGCTCCACGGTCTCAGAACTCTCGGCGGTGTACGCCATATCCATGATTCTGTTGAATACGCCGTCCACGTCATCCCGTGCACCAGCCAACCGGAACTTCCGGGCCGCTTCCCAGAAGATCCGAAACTCAGAGTTCCGCATCGAGTCGGCGGCGTAGCGAATGAGGGACTCCGTTGTAAGGACCCCGGTCCTGTGTTGGACGGCCCAGAGGGAAACCCAGCGGTTGACGTGAAAGATCTTGGCCCGAGCCATCTCCGAGCCAGCCGGAACGCTCTCACTCCAGACGGCCGCCATCAGCGGGTTGGCCTCCTCGTCCGCCAAGAGGCGTTGATGCATCCTGGCGGTAACGAGGTGGGCCCGCTCGCGGTGCTGCTGGTTGCTCTGCCGCAGCCGTTCGACCTGCACCAGGACTCCCGCAAGTACAGCCCCGGCCAGTACGTAGTTCTTCATGCTCTCTCTTCCCGACCTGCTCTGTGTTGTAGCGGTCACCTGGGGGCTTCAGGGGGTCTCATGTCCAGAGACGACCCCTTCGACCAGTAGGCATCCGCCGGAATGTTCGTCAGCTCCGGGTGCCGGCGGCTGACATCGTCGGGGCCGTCTTCAATCGTGCGCAGATCCTCTCCCTGCTGCATGAGGGCCTGGTCCAAGGACACTCCTACTGCCTCGAAGAGCATCGGAAGCGCAACGAAGACGGCATCAACTCGCTTCTCTTCCTCGCTTACGTACTCGTCTGCCGCAAGGCGTTCCTCTGCACGGGCCCGCACATAGCCCTCGACCAAGAGAGCTTTGAACTGGCCCAAGTTGAGGCCTCCGAGTTCCTCGCTGCCGCTCACGTCGCCCTCCTGGTCCACTCCCGACTGACTTCCGTGTAACTGGCCTTCCGCAGTTGGCTCAGAACGGCTTGCCGGCGAGGGCCACCAAGTAGAGGGCGCACCCAGGCGACTCCGTGCACGTCCACGAGAACCCGGCAGACGCGTCCTGTGCGCTCGTCTACGACCGCCTGACCAGTGAACGGTTGATAGGGAGGCCGGAGTGGTCTCACAGGATGTCGTGGAGCCGCACAAGCACCCTCTTCACCACCTCGGTCGAGTTGTCGTAGCGAGGCAGCATGACGGGTTCGGGGGTCAGCCTGTGGAAGGCCCGTGCTTCTATCGCGTTGGGGAGGTCCGCCACTGCGGCGGGCTGGTGACCAGTGCCAAGTTCGGTGCTCACAGGGGCTCCCTGCCCTTCGAGTCAGCTTCGGGCTTCTGGTTCCAACCTTGGGCCCCAACTGGCTACGCTGACCAGGTAAGTCAAGGTGCGTAGTGAGATCCCGCAGAAACAGGGGTAGTGACGTGGGCCGACCGCGTAAGGAGCTGGACAGGACAACGCCAGCAGGCTTGCTAGGTGCGAAGGTCAGAGACTTGCAGGACCTACGGGGGCTCACCGCCAAGGAGTTAGCTGCGAAGCTCTTCATCTCAGAAACTCGCCTGATCAAGATCCAGACGGCCAACGATCCGCCGAACAAGGAGATGGTGGAACGGCTCACGGCCGTCCTGGACGCCGGCGACTCTCTGACTGAGCTGTATCCCCTGATGAGCCTTGCAAGCTTCAAGGACTACGCGCGACCGTTCCTTGCGAAGCAGGCCAAGGCCAAGACGATAAAGGAGTTCTCACTCCTCATCCCTGGCCTGCTCCAGACACAGGCGTACGCCGCAGCACTCATGCGGCTGGGTGACCCTGAAGGGCGGGAAGAGGAGATCCGGGTAGCCGCTGAGCGTCGGTACGAGCGGCAGGAGGTCTTGGAAGGGGCGGATGCTCCCTGGCTGTGGGTCGTTCTCGACAGGGGAGCACTCACCAAGGTGATCGGTTCGCGAGCGATCATGCGCGAACAGATGGAGCATCTACTCAAGGTCGTACAGATGCCGAACATTCACGTACAGATCCTTCCGCCTCACTGCCCGACTGTCGGCGGATCCATTAGCGTGCTCACCTCGCGTACCGGTGAGGTCTCCGCGTACACGGAGGGCTTCGACGTGGGCCGGTACATGCTGGATGCTGAAGACGCAGAGCGGTTTCAGAGGATCTATGATCAGCTCCACGCTGAGGCCCTATCGCCCAGCCAGTCAGAAGAGTTGATCCGGGAAGCACTGGGGACGTACACATGATCACGCAGCCTGCTTGGCGCAAGAGCACGTACAGCGGCCAGAACGACAACTGCGTCGAGGTCGCCACGAACGTTCCCGGAGCTGTCTCCGTCCGGGACACCAAGGACCACAGCCAAGGAGCATTCACGGCCTCCCCCAAGGCATGGTCCAACTTCGTTGGCTTCGCCAGGGGTCAGAGCGTCTGACAGGCCACGTACACTCAGAGCTGAGGGCCCTCCCCCATATCCCTGGGGAGGGCCCTCGTGCGTCTCTGGGGCAGGCTAGGCAGTGAGAGCCTTCCCCCCGCCGTAGCGGTAGTAGGTGGCCTGAGAGATTCCCAGGGCCTTGCACATGTTCTCTACCGTGGCCCTCTTACCAGCCCGCTTCAGCCTCTCAGCGGCGGCTTCGATGGTCTGTGCGTCGATGACCTTACGAGTGGTAGTAGCGGCGGTGAGAACCTTCTCAAGCTCCTCTGTCGCCCCCTCCGCTTCCAGGGTCAGGTTCTCAGCTACCTCAGTGAGAGTGTCGAGCTGCTGCACTGCTGCCTGAGACTGAGAGAGCACGAGGGAGGTCTGAGAGGTCACGGTGCGAGTCAGCTCCACCGTGAGGAAGTCGATCATCTCAGCAAGCTCCCGCTTCTCCTCAGCAGCAGTCTTCACCTGAGAAGGAGTCTCTGCCATGTGCACCAGGTGCGCGATGGTGAGAGGGGGCACGCAGGAGACCGCGACCACCAGGTGAGCAGAGCTGGTCATGTAGTCCTGTTCGATCAGGTGCGAGATCGACTGAGCCGACATCGCCAGCGTGAGAGCTACGAGAGATCCCATGAGAGCCGTCACCTGGCCCGGTAGTTGCATCTTGCGGCGGTAGGTGGCGATGGCCCCGGCTGAGAGGGCATAGACCGAGAGGCAAATCGGCATGGCGGGTGCGTAGTTCTCAGACCATCCGGCGGTTCTCGCCAAGGCCACTTCCCCAGGGATGGAGAGGTAGAGGGCTGCCACGCACGCGGCCGGCAGCGCTACGTACAGGATCCCCTTGAGGTACCAGGGCAGGGCTGAGCTGGACACAGGTGTGCCTTTCAGTTGAGGGAGTCGGGTTAGGCGTTGGTTCGGCAGTCGGCGCACAGATCAGCGGTGACACCGAGGCGGAAGGGCCTGCCGCACTCCTGGCACTGCGAGCGCTGGGGGCGAGGGGCAGCAGCCGTTGCCGGCGGACGGATCTCGGCCTTCTCGGGCTGGAACTTCTCAAGCCGGTGCGTCACGAGAGCCGCCGCGGATTCGATGGTTGCGGGAAGCGCACGAGTGAGGGCGGTGATCACCTCCATCTCGTGGAGACCGTCACTGAGCCACTTGGCAGCCTTCGGCGCGAGCCGCATGACTTCCTGAGGGGACAGCCTCAGCCGACGCTCAAAGCTGCCCAGGCGGCCCAGACACACGGCAGCCCGAACGGTCACCGCGTCAGCGGTGCCGGAGGCGCTCTTGTCGTCGTCGTTGTTGGGAGAAGAAATCTCCTCCCCCTCCTGCTGCTGGCTCTCGCCCTCGCAGCCTTCAGGCTCCGGGGCGGCCTCGGGGAGGAGGTCATTTCCCTCGTGTATTACTCCCTTGGGATAGCCGCCGACAGCCTGACCAGTCGGGAGACCGACCGTCGGCATGTGGTCAGTCGGGGAGTCCGTGACGGAGGTGATGGTGACCCAACGGCCAGTCTCCGGGTCCTGGACCCGGGCACGCTTCACGTAACCGGCGTCGATCAATTCGTTCATGGCGTTGGAGACGGTGCGCCGTCCGTTGGGCACGGCAGCAGTGACACGCTCGACCGTGACGCTGTTAGCGTCCGGGAGCGACAGGAGACGGGTCAGCAGACCGACAGCTTCGAGGCTGAGGGAGCTGTGACGTGCGATCTCGTTGGGTATCTGGACGTAGGCGCGGGTGTGCCTTGTACGCTGGACCTGCATCTAGAGCTTGCTCCTCTAGGTGGAGTGGAGACGTAAGACCCCGGCAGCGTTGGCGCGCTACCGGGGTCTCTTGCTTCCCGTGAAGCTACTCCTGCCGATCACGGGAGGCAAGTGGGTTGGCGGAGGAAGCTTCCAGCAGGCCAGCCCGGCGCAGCGAGATTTCATGGTGTTTTCGCAGGTCAGATGGGGTTAACAGTCCGGTACCTAAGCCCCCTGAAGTACACGCACGCGCTGCTCAGCATCATCCTCCCCGTCCTCTTCGTGATCATGGGAGGCCTGGGCCTGCCGGGCGGCGCGGTGTACATCGAGCGCGACCGGATCGAGGGCCGCTGGCGGCACAGCCTCATCTCGGCGGCCGGCCCGCTCACGAACGTCGCCTTCGCGGCCGTCTGCACGGCCCCGTTCTGGCTGAACGCCCTGGACGGGGTCCCGATCCCGTTCCGCTTCGCGCTCGGCTTCCTGGCCCTGCTCCAGGTCTCGGCGGCGATCCTGAACTTCCTGCCGGTCCCGGGCCTGGACGGCTACGGCATCATCGAGCCCTGGCTCTCCCACAAGATCCGCCGCGAGGTGGCGCCGCTGGCACCGTTCGGCCTGCTGGCCGTCTTCGCACTGCTGTGGATCCCGGAGATCAACGCGTACTTCTTCGACGCGGTGTACAGCGTGCTGTCCGCGCTGGGCGTGAACGAGCTGGAGGCCTACTGCGGCCGCAACCTCTACCAGTTCTGGCAGGACACCAGCGGCTTCTGCCAGGCCCCCTAGCCGGCGGTGCGGGACTAGCCCACGGTGCGGGACGCTGCGGCCTTCTCGATCTTCGCCTTGCGCACGTAGAACCACGCCATGTTCGACGTGATGCCCGCCATCAGCACCCACACGATCCCGAGCAGGCTGCCCTCGACGAAGGAGACCACGGCGGCGGCCACGGCGAGGACGCAGAGAACGACAGCGAACACGGCAAGGCGGGGCATGGTGGGGGCTCCTCGAAGACACTGAAGCGGTTCAAGCCCCTCCAGTGTCCCCCATGCCCCGACGTGCTCCCGTCCGACTGATTTCCGCCGTCCCGCCGAGGGGACGCGGGGCCACCCGCCCTGTCGACCCCGGCGAAGGGGCCGGACGGGTGGCCACCCTGCGGGCCCACCGGGCCCGGCCCGGTCAGACGTCCGTGATGCGCAGGCCCGCGTGGGCCTTGTAGCGGCGGTTGGTGGAGATGAGGTTGGCCACCAGGGATTCGACCTGGTGGGCGCCCCGCAGGCGGCCCGCGAAGACGCCCCGCATGCCCGGGATCCGGCCGGCGAGGGCCTGCACGATGTCGGTGTCGGCGCGGACCTCGCCGAGGACCATCACGTCGGTGTCGATCTCCTCGACGGACTCGTCCTGGAGCAGGACCGCCGAGAGGTGGTGGAAGGCGGCCGTGACCCGGGAGTCCGGGAGGAGGGCGGCGGCCTGCTGGGCCGCGCTGCCCTCTTCGACCTGGAGGGCGTACGCGCCCTGCTTGTCGAAGCCGAGCGGGTTGACGCAGTCGACCACGAGCTTGCCGGCGAGGTCCTCGCGCAGCGATTCCAGGGTTTTGGCGTGGCCCTCCCACGGCACCGCGATGATCACGATGTCGCTGCGGCGCGCGCACTCGGCGTTGTCCGCGCCCTCCACCCCGAGGCCGAGCTCGTCGGCTGCGGTCTGCGCGCGGTCGGCGGCACGGGAGCCGATGATCACCTTCTGGCCGGCGCGGGCGAGCCGGTAGGCGAGGCCCCGGCCCTGGTCGCCGGTGCCGCCGAGTACGCCTACGACGAGGCCGGAGACGTCGGGAAGGTCCCACGGGTCCTTGGCGGGGGCCTTCGCGGGCTGCTGCGTGCTGTCTGTGGAGGTCATGGGGGCGAGGGTAGCCGCGAGATCGTCAGAGTCGAATGCGCGGGCGGTGTGAGGTGCCGGAGCACCCGGGGGCGGGAGATGGGGGAACAGCTCCCGTTTGTCCCTTCCATGCGGCAGGATGCCGGTATGGACGCCGTGAGAGTCGCGCTGCTGCGCGAGGTGCTCGCCGGCACGGAGTGGCCCGGTGCCGCGCGCCGGTTCGCCGGGACGTTGCGGCGGTCGGTCGTACCGGCCGGCGGGAACCTGCTGCTGGTCGGGACCGAGCAGTACGAGCCCTGGCACCTGGCGGCGCACCTGGTCGACGAGGCCGCCTGGTCGGGGCTGCCGGAGCTGGCGCCCACGCTCGTACGCCACCAGGTGCTGCCCGGTGACGCCCCGCACCTGTCGGTCGGGCTGAGCCGGCTGGAGGCGGCCCGGCGCGGTCACACCCTGCTGGTGGTGGCTCCGGAGCGGCCCGGGGACGGGCTGCTGGAGCGGGTGCACGACGCCCGGCGCGCGGGGGCGACCGTACTGTCCATGGACGGCGGGGACGCGGATCTCGGGACGCTCGCGCACGAGGTGCTGTCCGTACCGGACGGGGCCGCCGAGCTGGACCTGGACACCGTGCAGCACCTGGTCAGCGCGGCGGCCGGGGAGAACAGCCTGCCGGTGCAGCGCGGGCCGAGGCGGTTCCGGGACCGGCTGGCGCGGCTGGCCGACCAGTTGGCCGCGCCGCCGCCCAGCCGCTGGTAGCCGTAGCGGCTAGCGGCTACGGGGTGCCCGTGGCCGTACCCGTGCCCTCTTCGGTCTCGCGGGTCTTGTCGTTCCATTTGGGGTCGTTCTGCCATTCGAGATTGCGCTCCTGCGCCGTCTCCATGGCGTGGTTCGCCTCTTCGGGTGTCGCGTAGGGGCCGAAACGGTCCTTCGCCGGGCACTCGGGGCCTTCCTCGACCTTCTTGTGGACCAGGCAGTAGTACCACTCGCCGGGTTTGCCCACCTGGCGCTTCTTGAACAGGGCCATCGTCAGGCTCCTCTCTCTGTCGCCATGCTGCCCCATACCCGCTCGATACACTCGCTCGTATGTCTGGCCAGTCGCTGCTCGTACCAGGCGAGCTCACTCCCGTCCGTTCCGTTCCCGGAAACATCCGCCGGCCCGAGTACGTGGGCAAGCCCGCGCCCACTCCGTACACCGGACCGGAGGTGCAGACGCCCGAGACCATCGAGGCCATGCGCATCGCCGGCCGGATCGCCGCCCAGGCGATGGAAGAGGCCGCCAAGCTGATCGCACCGGGGGTGACCACCGACGAGCTGGACCGGGTCGCCCACGCGTACATGTGCGATCACGGTGCCTACCCCTCGACGCTGGGCTACCGCGGTTTCCCGAAGTCCCTGTGTTCCTCGCTCAACGAGGTCATCTGCCACGGGATCCCCGACTCGACCGTCCTGCGGGACGGCGACATCGTCAACCTCGACGTGACCGCGTACATCGGCGGGGTGCACGGCGACAACAACGCCACGTACCTGTGCGGGGACGTGGACGAGGAGTCGCGGCTGCTCGTGGAGCGCACCCGCGAAGCCCTGAACCGGGCTATCAAGGCCGTCCGGCCGGGCCGGCAGATCAACATCATCGGCCGGGTCATCGAGTCGTACGCGAAGCGCTTCGGGTACGGCGTCGTCCGGGACTTCACCGGTCACGGGATCAACTCGTCCTTCCACTCCGGCCTGATCGTCCCGCACTACGACAGCCCGCACGCCACCACCGTCATCGAGCCCGGGATGACCTTCACCATCGAGCCGATGCTGACCCTGGGCACCCACGAGTACGACATGTGGGAGGACGGCTGGACGGTGGTCACGAAGGATCGCAAGCGGACCGCGCAGTTCGAGCACACACTGGTGGTCACGGACACCGGAGCGGAGATCCTGACGCTCCCCTGATCCCAGGAATGTCACCTCGCGGAGGTTTTTACCGACAAGGCGTCGGGAACACATTGACTTAGGTAAACCTAAGTAGGAGGATCGGGTGTGGCGGCACGGCCGCCACACCCGGCTCCCCTTTTCTTCCGATCTCTCGGAGGTCCGCCTTGGACGCCTTCTCCACCGTCATCCGTGTCGCCTCCCACGAACAGCACACCGAGGCAGAGACCTCGACGTTCATGAGCGACCTGCTCGGCGGCCGGCTCGGGGTGGACGCCTACACGCGCTACACCGAGCAGCTGTGGTTCGTGTACAAGGCCCTGGAGGACGCTGCCGAGGCCCTCCGGGACGACGCGGTGGCCGGGCCGTTCATACAGCCCGAGCTGATGCGCCTCGCGGAGATCGAGCGGGACCTGGCCCACCTGCGGGGTCCCGAATGGCGCGAGACCCTGGTCGCGCTGCCCGCCACCGAGGCCTACGCGGCCCGCGTGGCCGAGTGCGCCGCCTCCTGGCCGGGCGGGTACGTGGCCCACCACTACACCCGCTACCTGGGCGACCTCTCCGGTGGCCAGATCATCCGCGACAAGGCGGAGCGGACCTGGGGCTTCGAGCGCAAGGGCGACGGCGTCCGCTTCTACGTCTTCGCGGACATCTCCAACCCGGCCGCCTTCAAGCGGACCTACCGCGAACTGCTGGACACGATCGCCGCGGACGACCTGGAGAAGCAGCGCATCATCGACGAGTGCAAGCGCGCCTTCGACTTCAACGGCGCGGTCTTCCGCGAGCTGGGCGAGCAGTTCCCCCTGAGCGCGTGACGCCTGCGGCGGGCTGAACGGGGAAGGGGGGTGGGCCCGATGGGCCCCCCTTCCGGGCTGCGCCCCCGGGGCACGGCGGCCTCCGGCGCGGGGGCTGCGCCCTGGGCTCCTGGGGCTCCGCCCCAGACCCCGCGCCTCAAACTCCCCCAGCTACCGCTGGGAGGTGCCCCCGGGCGAGGCTGGATTTGCCTCCGGCTGTGGCGAAGCGGACGCGGCCGCCGATTTCTACGGTGCCGTCCGGGCCCGGGGCCGTGAGGATCTGGGAGCCGGCGCCCTGGGTGATGTTCAGGGCGCGGTTCAGCTCGGCCGTCAGAACGATCGCCGCCGAGCCGGTCGCCTCGTCCTCGACGATCGCCCCACCGGGGCAAGCCCCGGCTCCACAGGAGCGGCTGTCGCCGCACGAATGCCTGCGCGGGAAGCCGCGGGCCCGGATCCGGCCCGCGGCCTCGTCCTCCCAGGCCCACGCGTACAGCCAGCCCTCGCCGGGCGGCGGGCTGGGCAGCGCCTCGACCGCGGCGGCATCGGCGTACTGCTCGGTGCGCTTGCCCTCGACCCACTCGGGGCGGGCGGTGATCCAGGTGAACTCCCCATCGTCGCGCGCCCACACGGCTCCCGCCCGGGGCTGGAGCTCCTCGATGTCGAGCAGCCACGCGACTCCGACCAACGGGTGCCCTGCGAAGGACATCCGGGTGCCGGGGGTGCGGATGTCGACGATCCCGCGCTCGGGATCGTCGACGAACACCGTCTCGCTGTAACCGAGTTCGGAGGCCAGCGCCTGCCGCGACGTGTCGTCGGGGCAGGACCGGCCGTCGCGTACGACGCCCAGCACATTGCCGTGGCTGCCGTCACCCGCGCAGAAGACCCTCAGGACGTCGAGATCGTTCACGCGGGCATTGAAGCACGGGTCAGTTCTGGGCCGTGCGGCGCCTGCGCGCGACGAAGACCGCGCCCGCGCCCGCGGCGATGATGGCGGCGGAGGAACCGAGCAGCGCGCCGGCCGGGATCTCGGCGCCGGTGGCGGCGAGGCCGCCGCCGACGGTGCCGCCGCCTCCGGTGGTGCCGGTGGTGCCGGTGCCGCCCGTGGTGCCGGTGCCGCCGGTGCCCGCCGGGGGCAGGACGGCGTCCTTGTCCACGGAGACCGTCAGGTTGACGTCGTCCGCCCGGGTGCCTACCGGGTACATCGAGCCGGTGGTGGAGTTGGCGAAGGCCGCGGAGCCCTCGGCCGTGAGCGCGGTGCGCACCGCGCTCAGGGTGAGCACGCCGCCCTTCGTCGTGTAGTCGGCCTTCGAGAGGTCGAGCGTGGCGAAGGGGATGTTCGCCTTGACCCCGGCGGCCGTCTTCACGTCCAGGACCAGGGTGCCCTTGGCGCCCTCGGTGGTGATGCGGACGTTGCCGAAGGTCATGTCGATGCCGTGGGCCGCGTACTGGAAGCGCAGGTTGCCCGCGAAGGTGGCGCTCAGCTTCTGCGCCTTGGTGTCGAGGGTGCCCTTGCCGCCGCCGAAGGCGAAGCTGTCGCCGTTCGCGACCGCGCCGTCGGTGGGGGTGACGGTGCCGCCCGCGCTCTGCACGTACGTGCGGAAGGACTCCTTGATGCCCCAGGCCAGCTTGCCGCTGAGGATCTGCTGCGGGCCGCCGGTGGCCGGGGGGCTGGTGGAGGCGGAGGGCGAGGGGGAGGCCGGCTTCGACGGGGAGGGGGACGCCGATGCCGATGCCGACGGGGACGCGCTCTGGGAGGGCGAGGGGGAAGCCGACGCGGAGGCGGTGGGGGTGGCCGAGGCGGACGGGGACGGGCTGTGGGAGGGCGGCGGCGGGAACTCCAGTACGGCCGTCAGCGGGTCGCCCGCCTTGTCCTTGTAGCTGTCCGAGCCGAGGAGCTTCGCGGCGTCCGCGGTCAGGGTGGTGGCCAGGTCGGCCATGGACGGCCCGGTGAAGGCGACCTTCGCGAAGGGGACGTCCTTCGTGAGCACGCCGTCCCGGGTGACGTCGATGAGCAGCAGCTTCTTGCCGGTGTCGATGCGCAGGTTCGCGAGCTTCACCTCGAAGCGGTGCGCGGCCGACTTGAAGGTGACGCTGCCCTTGAAGGCGGCGGTCACGAGGTGGCTCCCCGGGTCGTACTGGCCGGTGGCCGAGCCGAAGGTGAAGCCCTTGTCCGTCTTCTTCGCGCCGTCCGCGACGGTGATCTCGCCCTGGGCGATGGTCGTGACGTACGTGCGGTAGCTCGCCAGGACACCCCAGTCGAGGGTGCCGCCGACGACCGGGATCGTCGCGGGGGCGCCCTGCGCCGCGGGGGCGGCCGGCGCATTGCCGGCTGCCGTGGCCGGCAGGACGAACGCGGTGGCGGCTATCGCGGCGGCGGTGGCCACGGCGGCTGCGAGGGCGATGGGACGGCGGGTGGATGACATGGCGGGGTCTCCTGAACAGGGGTGGAGGAGGCGGAAGGGGTGCGGCGCGGTGGCCCTCGAGGGCAGGGCGAAGCCGAGCCCTGGCGGTACGGGTCCGGCGGGGCTTGCGGTACGGGGCTTGCGGTACGGGCGGTTCGGCTTCGGGCGCGGGTCAGCCGCGCGGAGCGGCTCCGTCGGTCCCTGAAGAGTCGGAGGAGTTGGGGGAGTCTGAGGAGTCGGGGGTCGTGGTCCCGACGCCTGGACTCGGCGTCGGCGTCGACCCCTTGCGGCGGTTGCGCAGGAGCAGGAAGGTTGCTCCGCCCGCGAGGACGAGGGCGGCTACCGCGAGGGCGGCGTACAGGCCGGTGTTCGAGGATTCCTTCGCGGCTGCCGCCGCCGGAGCCGGGGCCGGCGGGGTTGCGGGGGTGGCCGTCGAGCCGAGGTTCGGGAGGGCCGGGAGCTTCGCGGTGGCGTCGAGGGCGACGGCGAGGGAGACCGGGTCCATCTCGGTGCCCGCCTTGTACATGGAGTTGAAGGCCGCGGCTCCGCCCTCGGTCAGGGTGGCCGGGGCTTCGGTGAGGGTGGCGAGGCCACCTTCGGCCTTGAGGGCCTTGGCGTCGAACTCCACGAGCGGGACGGCGGTCTTGGTGTCCGTGCCGGTGGTGACGTCGGCGGACAGCACGCCCTTGCCGTTCTCCACCTTGGCCGTGATCTTCGCGAGCTTCAGGTCGAGGTGGGCCCCGGTGAAGTGCACGGAGCCGGCGAAGGCGGCGTCGAGGGTGCCCTTCGCGCCGTCGTACGCGCCCTTGCCCTGCGGGAAGCGGAACAGTGCGCCGCCGTCCTGCGCGCCGTCGGCCAGCTCCCACTTGCCCTGGCCGATGGAGCCGGAGACGTACTCGCGGAAGGTGCGCCGCACCCCCCAGTCCACGGCGGCGTCGGTGAACACCCCGGCGGCCTGCGGGGATTGCGAGGCGGCCGGGGTGCTCGGCGAGGGCGCCGGCGAGGCGGACTGCTCGGCCGCGGGAGCCGCGGGAGCCGCGGCCTTGACGTCCACGGAGAGCGAGACCGGGTCGAGCTGGGCGCCGGCCGCGTAGTAGCCGGCGAAGGCCTTGGCGCCCTGATCGGTGAGGGTGGCCGGGATGTTGGCGAGGGCGACCGGGCTGCCGCCGCCCATCATGTTCACCCCGCCCAGGCTCAGCTTGGCGAAGGGGACTTGGGAGGCGGTGGTGACCGCTCCGCCCTCCTTGGCCTTGCTGGAGACGTCCACGTAGAGGGTGCCGCTGCCGCCGCTGATCTTGACGGTGGGCCGGCTGACGCTCATGTCCAGTTCGTACGCGCCGTCCGGCTTCTGGTGGCCCTGGAAGGTGACGCCGCCGCTGAAGGAGGCTTGCAGGGAGCCGCTGTCCGGGTCGTAGGAGCCGTTCGCGGAGTGGAAGCGGAACAGGCTGCCGCCGGCGGTGGCGGCTCCGTTCCTCAGCTTGAACCCTCCCTTGGCCACCGGCCCGGTGACATAGCTCTGGAAGGAGGATTTAATGCCCCAGTCAAGTCGGCCGCCCTCCACGGTGCGGTCCGCCGCCTGGGCGGCGGTCGCCGGAAGCAGGACGGCTCCCAGCAGGGCCGCCAGGGTCGCCAGCAGGGCGACGGCGGAAGCACGGGCGGGTCTTGCGGACATGAATGTCCCCTCCAGGGTCTAGCAGACGAGGTTAGGCTAACCTAAGCTACGTCCGGTCAGGTGGGAAACCCCCCGGCACCCGGAACTTGAACTTCGAACCGGGACTCGTCTCCAGCCACTCCCGCTCCCAGTCGGACGATCAGGACGGTGCCTTCGTGCCTACGCCCGCCGCGTCAACCCGCATGTCCCGCTTCGCCGTCGCCCTGACCTCCGTGGTCCTGGCACTCGGCGTGAGCGCCTGCGGAGGTACGGCCACCCCCTCCCCCGCCACCGGAGCGGGCGCCCCGGCCGTCCCGGACCGGGTGGACCCGCTCGCCCCGGCACCCGTACCCGTCCTTCCGGCGACCGTGGCCTCGGCGGACGGCGCCCGGGTGACCGTCACCTCGGCGGACCGGGTGGTGCCGCTGACGGGCGGCCTCAACGAGATCGTCTACACCCTCGGACTCGGCCCCAAGGTCGTCGCCAAGGACATCACCGCCACCTTCGAACAGGCGGCGGAGCTCCCGGTGGTGACGCGGGGCCACGACGTCTCCGCCGAGAGCGTGCTGTCGCTGCGTCCGACCCTGGTGCTGGCCGAGACCACGACCGGCCCCGCCGAGGCGATCCAGCAGATCCGGGACGCGGGCATCCCCCTCCTGGTGGTGGCCCCGGCCAAGTCCCTGGAGGACGTGGCGAAGCGCACCGACACGGTGGCCGCCGCGCTGGGCGTCAAGGAGGCCGGCGTGCAGCTGAACCAGCGCACCGCCGACCGCATCGCCGCCGCCCGCAAGGCCCTGCCCGCCTCGGGCAAGAAGCCGCGCGTGGCCTTCCTCTACCTGCGCGGCACGGCCTCCGTGTACCTGATGGGCGGCTCCGACTCCGGCGCCGGTTCCCTGCTGGAGGCGGCCGGCGCGCTGGACACGGGCCCGGAGTCGGGGCTCGGCAAGGACTTCACCCCGATCACCAGCGAGGCTCTGGCGGCGGCCGCGCCCGACGCCATCCTCGTCATGTCCAAGGGCCTGGAGTCCGTCGGCGGCGTGGACGGACTGGTCAAGATCCCGGGCGTGGCCCAGACCCCGGCCGGAATGGACCGGCGGGTGATCACCGTCGACGACGGGGTGCTGCTCAACTACGGCCCGCGCACCGACCAGGTCCTGACCTCCCTCATCACCCAGCTCTACGGCAAGGCCTCCTGACGTGTCCCTCTCCTACGAAGCCCCCGAAGCCCCCGGGCCGCCGCCCGGAGCGGACCCCCTTCCCGCTCCCGAGCCGGCGGCGTCCCGGGCCGCCCCCACCGCCGCCGGCGCACCGCCCCGGCGGCGGTGGGGTTCCGCCTGGCTCACCGGCGCCCTGGCCGCGGTCCTCGTGCTGCTCGCGCTGGTCTCCGCCGGGGTGGGTGCCTACGAGATCCCGCTCGGGGAGGTGATCGGGTCGGTGCAGCACCGCCTCGGGCTCGGGGGTGCCGCCCTCGACCGGGTCGGGGAGAGCGTGCTGTGGAACGTACGGCTGCCGCGCGTGGTGCTGGCCCTGCTCGTCGGGGCCAGCCTCGGCTGCGCCGGGGCGCTGATGCAGGGGGTGTTCGGCAATCCCCTGGCCGAGCCGGGGGTCATCGGGATCTCGGCGGGTGCGGCCGTCGGCGCGGTCGCCGCGATCGGGCTGGGCCTGACCTTCTTCGGCAACTGGACCGTCACCGCCTGCGCGTTCGTCGCGGGGCTGATCACCGTCGGCGCCGTCTACCTGCTCTCCCGCAACGGCGGCCGGACCGAGGTCGTCACCCTCATCCTGACCGGCATCGCCGTCAACGCCTTCGCGGGCGCCCTGATCGGCCTGTTCATCTTCTTCGCGGACAGCGGCCAGGTGAACCAGATCACCTTCTGGCAGCTCGGCTCCCTCGCCCAGGCCACCTGGCCCAAGGTGCTCGCCGTCCTGCCCTGCGCGCTGGTCGGCCTGGCCATCGCCCCCTGGTACTCCCGCAAGCTGGACCTGCTGTCCCTCGGCGAGCGCCCGGCCCGCCACCTCGGCGTCGACGTGGAGCGGCTGCGGCTCGCGCTGATCCTGCTCGTCGCGCTGCTCACCGCGGCGGCCGTCGCGGTGGCCGGGATCATCAGCTTCGTCGGGCTGCTCGTGCCGCACCTGCTGCGCATGGCCAACGGGCCGGGCCACCGGTTCCTGGTGCCCGGCAGCGCGCTCGCCGGAGCCGTGGTGCTGGTCGCCGGGGACCTGGCCGCCCGGACCCTCGCCCAGCCCGCCGAGCTGCCTCTCGGAGTCCTGACCGCCCTGCTCGGCAGCCCGTTCTTCTTCTGGCTGCTGCGCCGCACCCGCCGCAAGCAAGGAGGCTGGGCATGAGCGTCCGGCTGCGTCCCGGCCTCGCCGCACTCCGCCTTCGCGGGAACAAGCGCACCCTCCCCGCCCGGCCGGCCCCCGGTGCGCCGCTCGCCGAGGTCACGGACCTGCGCGTACGGCTCGGTGGGCGCGAGGTGCTCGCCGGGATCGGGCTGACCGTGCGGGCCGGGGAGGTGCTGGCCCTGGTCGGGCCGAACGGCGCGGGCAAGTCCACCCTGCTGGCGGCCCTGTCCGCGGACCTGCCGGCCGCCTCCGGGGAGGTGCGGATCGACGGGCGCCCGGTGGGCGACTGGCCGGCCCCCGAGCTGGCCCTGCGCCGGGCGGTGCTCCCCCAAACAGCCGCACTGGCCTTCCCTTTTCCGGTGGAGGACGTCGTACGGATGGGCCGCGCCCCCTGGGCGGGCACCGACGCGGCCGACTCCGACGAGGAGGCGGTGGCCTCCGCCATGGCCGCCACCGAGGTGACGGGCTTCGCCGCCCGCCCGTTCTCGGCGCTCTCCGGCGGCGAGCGGGCCCGGGTCGCGCTGGCCCGCGTACTGGCCCAGCGGGCCCCGCTGCTGCTGCTCGACGAGCCGACGGCGGCGCTGGACCTTCGCCACCAGGAGCTGGTGCTGCGGATCTGCCGGGAGCGGGCGGCGGCCGGGGACGGGGTCGTGGTGGTCCTGCACGACCTGGGCCTGGCGGCGGCGTACGCGGACCGGGTCGCCGTGCTGCACGAGGGCCGGATCGCGGTGGACGGCCCGCCCGCGGAGGTGTTCGAGGACGGGCTGCTGAGCCGGGTCTACCGCCAGTCGGTGGAAGTCCTCCCGCACCCGCGGACCGGGGCGCCCTTGGTGGTCCCCGTACGGGACGCCGAGCCGGGGACACCGGGAGCCGCCCGTGCCGCCGTACGGAACGCTCACGGCGGCTTGACCTCGGCTTGACCCGGTCATGGGGGTGGCGTGGGGCGTCCGTAACAGCCCCGTGTCCGGCCCTCGCATGTGTGGGCTGAATCACTGGACGTACCGGTATGGGTCAGGTAAGCCTCGGTTAAGTTAGGTCCGCCTCACCGGCCGCCCCCACCCGATCGGGGCGGTCGTCTGCCGAACGCCAGACTGCCAGGAGTCCCCTATGCGCCCCGCCCGCCTCACCGTCGTCACCGCGGCAGCCGTCGTGGCCGCCCTCACCGCGGTCACCGGCTGCTCCGAGAAGAGCGACGCGTCCGGCGACGGCGTCATCAAGGTGGCGGCCTCCGACTCGGCCTGCGAGGTCTCCGCGAAGGAGTTCCCGGCGGGCAAGGTCACCATCGAGGTCGAGAACAAGGGCTCCAAGGTCACCGAGCTCTACGTCCTGTTCCCCGACGACCGCATCGTCACCGAGCGCGAGAACATCGGCCCCGGCACCAAGGCCACCATCACCGCCGAGCTCAAGGCGGGCGACTACGAGATCGCCTGCAAGCCCGGCATGAAGGGCGACGGCATCCGCCAGCAGGTCAAGGCCACCGGCACGGGCACCGTCGAGAAGCGCAGCCCCGAGGCCGACGCCGCGGTCGCCGCGTACCGCAAGTACGTGCAGGAGCAGGCAGACGAGACCATCCCCAAGGCGCAGGCCTTCGCGGACGCGGTCAAGGCCGGCGACGTCGAGGCCGCGAAGAAGGCGTACGCCCCCTCGCGCATCGGCTGGGAGCGCACCGAGCCGGTCGCCGAGTCCTTCGGTGACATCGACCCGAAGGTCGACGTCCGCGAGGACGGCCTGGAGCCGGGCCAGGAGTGGACCGGCTGGCACAAGCTGGAGAAGTCCCTCTTCGCCGAGAACAAGATCGACGACGCGGACAAGAAGCTCGCCGAGACCCTGATGGCCGACCTGGCCGTGTGGCAGAAGAAGGTCGGCCAGGCGGAGATCACCCCCACCTCGATGGCGAACGGCGCCAAGGAGCTCCTCGACGAGGTCGCCACCGGCAAGGTGACGGGCGAGGAAGAGCGCTACAGCCACACCGACCTGGTCGACTTCAAGGCCAACGTCGAGGGCGCGGAGAAGGCGTACGAGCTGCTCAAGCCGGTCACCTCGAAGACCGACCCCGCGCTCACCGCCGAGCTGGACAAGCAGTTCGCCGCGATGAACACCCTGCTGGAGAAGTACCGCCCGAACAAGGCCGCGTACGAGTTCACCTCGTACGACAAGGTCGGCGAGGCCGAGCGCAAGGAGCTCTCCGACGGCGTCAGCGCCCTGGGCGAGCCGCTCTCGAAGCTGGCCGCCGCGGTCGCGAAGTAACTCCGGAACAGCAGAGCAGGCAGGAGATCCTCACATGAGCGAGTCGGTGTCCGGGCAGGAGTCCGCACAGGACGACGCGCCCGAAGGCGCGTCGGAGCAGAGCAAGGGTGCGCCCTCGCGCCGGGCCGTCCTGGGCTGGGGCGGCGCGGGCCTCGCGCTCGGCGCGGCGGCGGCCGGCGGTACGGCCGCCGCCCTCACCTCGGGCCCCGACATGGTCTCGGCGGCCGCCGCCGGTGCGGCCGTGCCGTTCCACGGCGAGCACCAGGCCGGTATCGCCAGCGCGGTCCAGGACCGCCTGCACTTCGCGGCCTTCGACGTGAAGACGAAGGACCGCGCCGAGCTGGTCCAGCTCCTCAAGGACTGGACCGAGGCGGCCCGCCTGATGACGGCCGGTCAGCCGGTCGGCGAGGGCGGCTACGGCGGTCACCCCCAGTCCCCGCCGGACGACACGGGCGAGGCGCTGGGCCTCAAGGCCTCCCGCCTCACCCTGACCATCGGTTTCGGGCCGGGCCTGTTCGCCAAGGACCGCTTCGGCCTGGAGGGCAAGCGCCCCGAGGCCCTGATCGACCTGGAGCTGTTCCCCGGCGACAACCTCGACCCGGCCCGCTCCGGCGGCGACCTGTGCGTCCAGGCCTGCGCCGACGACCCGCAGGTCGCGGTGCACGCCATCCGCCAGCTTGCCCGCATCGGCTTCGGCAAGACGGCGGTGCGCTGGTCGCAGCTGGGCTTCGGCAAGACCTCCTCGACCACGCCCGAGGAGCAGACCCCGCGCAACATGATGGGCTTCAAGGACGGCACCCGGAACATCTCGGGCACCGACAAGGCCGCCCTGGACAAGCACGTGTGGGTCGGCGCCGGCGACGGCAGCGACTGGCTGACCGGCGGCTCCTACCTCGTGGCGCGCCGGATCCGGATGAACATCGAGATCTGGGACCGCACTCCCCTGGGCGAGCAGGAGGACATCTTCGGCCGCGACAAGGGCGAGGGTGCCCCCGTGGGCAAGTCCAAGGAGCGCGACGAGCCGTTCCTGAAGGCGATGAAGCCCGAGGCGCACGTCCGCCTCGCGCACCCGGACACCAACAACGGTGCGACGAT
This sequence comes from Streptomyces sp. GL_148, assembly GCF_057834205.1. NCBI lineage: Bacteria > Bacillati > Actinomycetota > Actinomycetes > Kitasatosporales > Streptomycetaceae > Streptomyces > Streptomyces sp. GL_148. The sequence continues at coordinate 2,553,928 of NZ_CM174396.1, forward strand.
CCTGCGCCGCGGCTACTCCTTCACCGACGGCACGGACGGACTGGGCCGCCTCGACGCGGGCCTGTTCTTCCTCGCCTACCAGCGCGACGTCCGCAAGGGGTTCGTCCCGATCCAGCGCCAGCTGGCGAAGGCCGACGTCCTCAACGAATACATCCAGCACGTGGGTTCGGCCGTCTTCGCCGTCCCGCCGGGCGTCCGTGACAAGGACGACTGGTGGGGCCGGACGCTGTTCGCGTAGGGGACGGGGAAAACCGAAGTGTTCAGCAACTATCTGATCGGACTGCGCGAGGGGCTGGAAGCCAGCCTCGTCGTCTGCATCCTTATCGCGTACCTGGTGAAGACCGGGAACAAGGACAAGCTGGGGCCGCTGTGGCTGGGCGTCGGCCTGGCCGCCGCCCTGTCCCTGGCCTTCGGCGCGGGCCTCGAATTCGGCACGCAGGAACTGACCTTCAAGGCGCAGGAGGCCATCGGCGGCACCCTGTCGATCGTCGCGGTCGGCCTGGTCACCTGGATGGTCTTCTGGATGAAGCGCACCGCGCGGCACCTGAAGGCCGAGCTCCAGGGCAAGCTCGACGCGGCGCTCGCGATGGGCACCGGCGCCCTGGTGGCAACGGCGTTCCTGGCCGTCGGCCGGGAGGGCCTGGAGACCTCGCTGTTCGTGTGGCGCTCGGTGCACGCGGCCGGTGACGGCGCGGGCCCGCTGATCGGCGTGCTGCTCGGCATCGGGTCCTCGATCGCCCTGGGCTGGCTGTTCTACCGGGGCGCGCTGAAGATCAACCTGTCGAAGTTCTTCACGTGGACCGGCGGCATGCTGGTCGTGGTCGCCGCGGGCGTGCTCGCGTACGGGATCCACGACCTCCAGGAGGCCGACTTCCTGCCGGGTCTGACCAACAAGGCCTTCGACATCAGCTCGACGATCCCGCCGGACAGCTGGTACGGGACCCTGCTGAAGGGCACCTTCAACTTCCAGCCGGACCCGACCGTGCTCCAGGTCGTCGTGTGGGCCCTGTACCTGGTGCCGGTGCTCGCCCTGTTCCTGGCCCCGTCGCAGGCCAAGCGCAGCAAGCCGGAGCCGACGCCCCAGTCCGCGGCGCAGGGGCCGGAGCCGAGCGGCTCCTGACTCACCACAGCCTGTCGATCGTCCCCGGGTAGAGGGGGACGCGGATGCCGGTGAAGGCCGCGCGGACCTGGTCCGCGCGGCCTTCACCGTCCGCGGAGTCGGCCGGGAACGCCCCGAGCACCGTCTTGTCGAGGCCCGGGGCGTCCGTGGCGAGAGGCTCTGCCGGGGTGCCGCCGACCAGGACCGTGCCGGGCAGCACCTCGAAGCCGGCCGCCTCGTAGAACGGGACCAGCTCCCGGTCGCAGCTGAACAGCGCCAGGTCCACCGCCGGATCGGCGGCGAGCCCGGCGCGGGCCGCCGCCACCAGCCGGCTCCCGTACCCGCGCCCCCGTACGTCGGCCCGGGTGACCACGCCGCTCAGCCCGGCCGCGCCGTACGTACGCCCGTCCGCGAGCCGGACCGGCTTGTGGAGGAGCGCCAGGCAGGCGGCGACCCGTCCGCCGGCGTCCAGGAGCAGGACCGCGCGCGGGGCGAGCGCCGGGTCGTGCCCGGGGGACGACCCGGGCCACGCCTGCGCCTCCAGACCCGCCACCTGCTCGGCGAGCCCGGAGGGCAGGACGTCGTACGTCTCGATCCGCACTACGGGATCAGTGCCCCCGCGCCGCCCACCCGGACCCGGGGGTCCCCGGAGCGGAGCTCCACCGTCAGGACGCCGGGGCGGCCCATGTCCTCGCCCTGGTGGAGGGTCAGGACGGCGTCGGCCGGGACCAGGCCGACCTCGCGGGCGTACGCGCCGAAGGCGGCCGCGGCCGCGCCGGTCGCCGGGTCCTCGACGACGCCGCCGACCGGGAAGGGGTTGCGTACGTGGAACTCCAACGGGCCCGCCCGGTACACGAGCTGCGCGGTGACCATGTCGAGGCGCCGCAACAGCGCCTCCAGCCGGGCGAAGTCGTAGTCGAGGTCCGCGAGCCGGGCCCGGGTGGCGGCGCCGAGCACCAGGTGGCGGGCGCCGGCGTAGGCGATCCGCGGCGGGAACGCCGGATCCAGGTCGGCGGCCGGCCAGTCCAGCGCGGCCAGGGCCTCGGCGAGGTCGGCCGGGTCCAGGTCCTCGGTGTGCGGTGCGACGCTGGTCAGGGTGGCGCGCAGACCGCCGCCCTCCCGGGTCACCGACACGGGCACGGTGCCCGCCCGGGTCGCGAACAGCAGCTCGCCGGGGCCGACCCGCTCGCCGAGCGCGACGGCGGTGGCCACGGTGGCGTGCCCGCAGAACGGGACCTCCACCTTCGGGCTGAAATAGCGCACGGAGAAGGCCCTCCCCGGCTCACCGCCGAGGCCCTCGGGCGGGGCGGTGAGGAAGGCCGTCTCGCTGTAGCCCGCCTCGGCGGCGACCTCCAGCATGGCGGCGTCGTCCAGACCGCTCGCGTCGAGCACGACTCCGGCCGGGTTTCCGCCCTGCGGATCGTCGGAGAAGGCGGTGTAGCGCAGTACTTCGATCGTCATGATCACCTCAACCCCGGCCTCCGGGCGGGCATTCCCCCGGGGCCGCACAAGATCAGCCGGGCCGTCGTACAGGATCAGCCGCGCTGTCGTACAGGATCAGCCGGGCCGTCCTACAGGATCAGCCGCGCCGTCGTACAGGATCAGCCGCGCCCGATGTACGGCATCGCGGTCGCCATCACCGTCGCGAACTGCACGTTGGCACCCAGCGGGAGCTCCGCCATGTGCAGCACCGTGCGCGCCACGTCGGCCGCGTCCATGACGGGCTCCACCGCGAGCTGACCGTTGGCCTGCATGATCCCGGTCTGCATCCGCTCGGTCATCTCGGTGGCCGCGTTGCCGATGTCGATCTGCCCGCACGCGATCCCGTACGGGCGTCCGTCCAGCGACAGAGACTTCGTCAGGCCGGTCATGGCGTGCTTGGTCGCGGTGTACGCGATCGAGTTCGGCCGGGGCACGTGCGCGGAGATGGAGCCGTTGTTGATGATGCGGCCGCCCTGCGGGTCCTGGGCCTTCATCACCCGGAAGGCCGCCTGCGCGCAGAGGAAGGAGCCGGTGAGGTTGACGTCGACCACCGAGCGCCAGGCCTCGTAGGAGATGTCCTCCAGCGGGACTCCGGCCGGGCCGAAGGTGCCCGCGTTGTTGAAGAGCAGGTCGACCCGCCCGTAGCGTTCCCGCACGGTCTCGAACAGCGCGGCGACGTCGTCCGGATCGCTCACGTCGGCCCGGACGCAGAGCACGTCGGCGCCGGCGTCGGCCGCCCGCGCGGCCCCGGCGGTCTCCTCCAGCGGCTCGGCCCGGCGGCCCGCCACGGCCACCGACCATCCGGCGGCGGCCAGGGTCAGGGCCACGGAGCGGCCGATTCCCGAGCCGGCTCCGGTCACTACGGCGGTCTTCTTCACGCGTGCGCTCATGGGGCCGCAGGCTACGTCACACGGGACATCCGCCCCGGGACGTTCCGATTGCTGAGAACATGAGGCGATCCGGGGGTGTGAAGACACGATAAGAAGACTGGAGTTCCGTATGCCGGAGCGAGGCCACGCGACAGCGCCCTCGAAGGATTCGTCACCCACGACTCCCTTCCCTCTCAGCACCCCTCCCCTGACGGCCGCCCGCCGGACGGGACTGCTCGTCACCTTCATCCTCGGCGGACTCAGCGCGCTCACCCCGCTGTCCATGGACATGTACCTGCCGGCGCTGCCGGTGGTGACCACGGACCTGAACAGCCCGGCCGCGACCATCCAGCTCACCCTCACCGCCTGCCTCGCCGGCATGGCCCTGGGCCAGCTGGTGATCGGCCCGATGAGCGACAAGTGGGGCCGTCGGCGCCCCCTGCTCGCCGGCCTGGTCGTCTACGTCCTCGCCACCGCCATCTGCGCCTTCGCCCCGACCGTCGAGCTGCTGATCGCCTTCCGGCTGCTCCAGGGCCTGTCCGGCGCAGCCGCGATCGTGATCGCGCGGGCCGTCGTGCGCGATCTGTACGACGGGGACGAGATGGCCCGGTTCTTCTCCACCCTGATGCTCATATCCGGCGTGGCGCCGATCATCGCCCCTCTCATCGGCGGCCAGGTGATGCGCTTCGCCGACTGGCGGGGGGTGTTCGGCGTCCTCACCCTCGTGGGAGCCCTCCTGACCCTCCTGGTCTGGCGCAAGCTCGGCGAGACGCTGCCGCCCGAGCGGCGCCAGACCGGCGGCGTCGGCGCCGCGCTGCGGACCATGCGCGGGCTGCTCGCCGACCGGGTCTTCGCCGGCTACACGCTGGCCGGCGGCTTCGCCTTCGCGACGCTGTTCGCGTACATCTCCGCCTCGCCGTTCGTCGTGCAGGAGATCTACGGTGCTTCGCCCCAGACCTTCAGCCTGCTGTTCGGCCTCAACTCCCTCGGCCTGATCACCATGGGCCAGATCAACGGCAAGCTGCTGGTCGGCCGGGTCCGCCTGGACAAGGTGCTGGGGTACGGACTCGCGGTCGTCATGACGGCCTCGGCCGCCCTGCTCCTCATGACCGCGGGGGTCTTCGGCGAGGTCGGGCTCTTCCCGATCTGCGCCGGACTGTTCGTCCTGATGTCCGCGATGGGCCTGGTGCTGCCGAACACCAACGCGCAGGCCCTGATGCGCGCCCCGCACGCGGCCGGCTCGGCCTCCGCCCTGCTCGGCACCTCCTCCTTCCTGGTCGGAGCCGTGGCCTCCCCCCTGGTCGGCATCGCGGGCGAGGACACGGCGGTACCGATGGCCGTGGTCCAGGCGACCTGCGCCCTGATGGCGGTCCTCTGCTTCGTCGTCCTGTGCCGCCCCTGGCGGACCAGCCCCGCGACGGCGACGGCGACAGTGACAGTGACGGCGCGCTGATCGTCCGGGCCGGGTCCGGGCTGCGGCCCCGGCCCGGCCCCGGCCCGGCCCCGGCCCCCGTAAACTTGGCGGGTGAACGACACCGCCACCACCACCGCCGAAACCCTGCGCAGCGCCCTCGCCGGACTGCTCGAAGGCCTCCCGCAGAAGCAGGCCACGGCCGCCGTGGAGCGGCTGATCGCCAACTACCGCGGCCAGATCCCCACCCATACCCCCGTCCTGCGCAACCGCTCCGACGTGGCCGCGTACGCGGCGTACCGGATGCCCGCCACCTTCGAGGCCGTACGGTCCGCCCTGGGCGGGCTCGCCGAGGCGGCCCCGGGCTGGTCCCCGGCCTCGCACGTGGACGTGGGCGGCGGCACCGGCGCGGCGGCCTGGGCGGCGGACGCCATCTGGGGCGGGCCCCGCGAGACGGCGGTACTGGACTGGGCGGACCCGGCCCTGGACCTCGGCAAGGAGCTGGCCGCGGCCTCCTCCTCCTCCACGCTGCGGGCCGCCGAGTGGCGGCGGACCGTCATCGGGGCCGGCCTGACGCTCCCCGCGGCGGACCTGGTGACGGTCTCGTACGTCCTGGGCGAACTGACCCCGGAGGCCCGCCGCGAGGTGGTCGCCGAGGCGGCGCGGACCGGTCAGGCGGTGGCGGTGATCGAGCCGGGCACGCCGGAGGGGTACCTGCGCATCCGCGAGGCCCGCGACCAGCTGATCGAGGCCGGGCTGCAGGTCGCGGCCCCGTGCCCGCACGACGGGACCTGCCCGATCGAGGTCGGCAAGGACTGGTGCCACTTCTCGGCCCGGGTCAGCCGGTCCTCCCTGCACCGGCAGGTCAAGGGCGGCTCCCTCTCCTACGAGGACGAGAAGTTCAGCTACGTGGCCGCCACCCGCTTCCCGGTGGAGCCGGCCGCCTCCCGGATCACGCGCAGGCCGCAGATCCGCAAGGGGCTGGTCCTGCTGGAGCTGTGCGGACCCGAGTCCGAGGGGCAGACCCACGTCAACGTGACCAAGCGCCACGGCGACCTGTACAAGGCCGCGCGGAACGCCGACTGGGGCCAGGAGTGGCCGCCGCCGCAGGGGGCCTGAACCTGCGAAGGCTTGAGCCCGCGAAGGCCTGAGCCCCCGAGGACCTGAACCCGCTGAAGCCTGGGCCCGCGGAGACCTGAGCCCCCGCGGGCCCGGGCCCGTCGGGACCGCGGCCGGCTAGGGCCTCAGCTCCTGCGTGCAGCACTTCACGCTGCCGCCGCCCTTGAGCAGCTCCCCCAGGTCCATCGGGACCGGCTCGAACCCCCGCGCCCGCAGGGGTGCGAGGAGTCCGGTCGCCTCCTGCGGGAGCAGCACGTGGCGGCCGTCCGAGACCGCGTTGAGCCCGAGGGCGACCGCGTCCTGGGCCCCGGCGATCAGCGCGTCCGGGAAGAGCCGGCGCAGGACCGCCCGGCTGCCCTCGGAGAAGGCGTCCGGGTAGTACATGATCTCGTCGCCGTCGAGCACGGACAGGGCCGTGTCCAGGTGGTAGTAGCGCGGGTCGACCAGGTCGAGACCGATGACCGGGCGGCCGAAGAACTCCTGGGCCTCGTCGTGCGAGAGCGGGCTGGAGCGGAAGCCCCGGCCGGCCAGGATGTAGGTGGCGGTGACGGCGAAATCACCCTCGCCCTCGTTGACGTGGGACGGCTCGTGCACGTCCTGGAAGCCGTGGCCGCGGAACCAGTCGAGGTGGATCTCCGCCTCGGCGGCCCGCTCGGGGTACGCGAACCGCGCGCCGAGCACCCGGCCGTCGACGACGAGGGCGCCGTTGGCCGCGAAGACCATGTCGGGCAGACCGCGGTCGGGGACGAGGGTCTCGACGGTGTGGCCGAGGGCCACGTAGCGGTCGCGGAGGTCCTCCCACTGGGTCATGGCCAGGGGCAGGTCCACCGGTTTCGTGGGGTCCATCCACGGGTTGATGGAGTACGTGACCTTGAAGTGCGCGGGTGGGCACATCAGGTAGCGCCGGGGTGTGGCGTCTCTGCGCAATGAAGGCTCCTCACGGTGATGAGAAGAGAATCGTCTCTCCTCGGCGGGGACGGCGCAGTGAACTGATTGGGTGGTTTCCCGAACGGCTGAAAGACGAGTGGTTCGAGGTTGATAAGTTGCCGAAATGAGCTCCAGTCCCCTCCCCGATCCCGGTACCGGCCCCTCCTCCGCCTCCCGGTCCCCGGACGCCACGCGCCGCAGCGACCGCTCGCGGCGGGCCATCCTGGACGCGGCGCTCGACCTGGTGGGGGAGGTCGGCTACAACAAGCTGACGATCGAGGCCATCGCCGCCCGCGCCGGAGTCGGCAAGCAGACCATCTACCGCTGGTGGCCGTCGAAGGCCGCGGTCCTGCTGGACGCCTCGGTCGCGCTCGCCGGGGACGCGCGGTCCGAGGGGGCGTGGACCGGCTTCCCCGACACCGGGGATCTGGCCGCCGACCTGAAGTACGTACTGCGGGCGACGGTGGACGAGTTCGCCGACGAGCGGTACGCGGCCCCCGCGCGCGCCCTGACGGCGGCCGGCGCCACCGACCCCGAGCTCGGGGCGCGCTTCACCGAGCAACTGCTGGAGCCCCAGCTCGCGCTGTACGAGGAGCGGTTGCGGTCGGCCCGCGAGGCCGGGCAGCTCCCGCCGGACACCGACCTGCGGCTGACCGTGGAGATGCTGCTCGGACCTCTGACCTACCGCTGGCTGCTGCGCACGGCGCCGCTCACGCACGCGTACGCGGATGCGCTGGTGGATGCGGTGCTGGGCGGGGCCGGGGCGGGGTGGGATAACTCATGACCCCCTGATGGCCGAGAACATATGGCCGATTTCTATGGTTATGTGGGAGTCCTGGCCGGGGGGTGCGGTCACCCGGCGCCCAGGATGGTGGGAACATGTGAGGGTCTGCCGGGGCAACGGTGTAGGTGAGGGGACAGATGGGGTCTGAGTCGGGCCGCGTCAAACGCGGCGAGCAGAGCAGGATTTCCCAGTGGCTGCGCCGCAAGCCGAAACCCGACGCCGCGGACCCCGCACGAGAACGCGAAGCCCTGCTGCTGGCCGTCGCCGCGGCGGGTCTGCCGATCTCGCCCGCCGCGCATCCCGCCGGCTACCGGTGCTCGTGCGACCGGATCGGCTGTCCGACGCCCGCACGACACCCCGTCTCCTTCGCCTGGCAGACGCAGTCCACGACGGACCGCGCACAGGTCGAACGCTGGGCGCGCAACCAGCCCGCGGCCAACTTCATCACCGCGACGGGCATGGTCCACGACGTCCTGGACGTCCCTCTGGAGGCCGGGCACAGCGCGCTGGAACGCCTGCTGGCCGCCGGCATCGAGGTCGGTCCGGTCGCGGAATCGGGCGGTACGGGCGACCAGGCCCGGATGCTCTTCTTCACCGCGACCCGGGGTACGCCCGAGGACGAGGACGAGTGGTGGCCCTGCGAACTGGACTGCCATCCCGAGACGATGGACGAACACCCCGGGCTGCGGTGGCACTGCCGGGGCAGCTACGTCCTGGTACCGCCGGCCGCACTGCCGGGTGACCTCTCGGTGGCCTGGCTCCGCGGCATGGAGCATCCGCTCGTCGATCCGCTGACCCTGCTGGAAACCCTCACGGACGCGTGCGCCACCTACGCCGGCACCTCCGACCAGACCCCCGCCACGGTCGCCTGGCCCCTGGGCCGCTAGGGCCTGTCGTCAAACTCCTGTCTGCCTCGCGACGTCTGGCACGCACTCTCGCCGCACCGGGCGAAAGCCCACGTACGTCCAGTACGCGGGCTTCCGCCCGGCACGCCGAGAGCACGCACCAGACGCCGCGAGGCCGCCCTTCGGGCGACGACAGGAGTTTGACGACAGGCCCTAGGCCGTCTCTTTCGAATCCTGCCGGGCCGGATCCCGCCGGGCCGGCGCTTCAGGACCGCTGCGAGTCCGCCGGCGCAGGGCGAGCGCCGTACCCGCTCCGCCCGCCGCCAGGATCAGCCCGGCCGCGCCCAGCGTCGTCCCGTCCGGCGCGGTCAGCGGCTGACCCCGCAGGGCCTGCCAGGTCAGCAGGGCCAGCACCGCCCCGTACACCGCGCCCGCGATCAGTACCAGGCGCAGCCGTACCCGCTCCTCGCGCAGTACGGGGAACCGCGCCGAGAGGACGACCAGGAGCAGGACGAGCAGCGGCAGCAGTTGGAGGGCGTGCATCCCCAGGAAGTGCGGGATGCGCAGGTCGCCGCCGGTGGTGGACCAGCCGGTGAGCGGCATGCCGGGGCCGCCATCGGGCACCCCCACGGCGTGTCCGCCCACGATCGGGGCCTCGTCGTCGCCGATCGCGCGCTGCGCGGCCGTCGGCTGGGTCATCAGGAAGCCGAGCCCGGCGCCGGCCAGCGCCAGGGCCGCGGCGATCCGGATCGACCAGGTGGTGGCCCGGTCGGCGATCCGGGCCCGGAACAGCAGGACGGCGATCACCAGCGCACCCAGCCACAGCATCACGATGGTCCCGGCCATGGCGTCGTACAGCCGTGCGTCGAAGGGGGTGGCGCGGTTGAAGTGGCTCTGCCGGCCGCGGAAGGCCTGCGCGGTGATGAGCACGATCTCCACACCGCTCGCCGTCGCCACCACCGTGCCCGCCCACCACGCGGGCCGCGCCAGCCGGGGCCGGGCCCGTTCCAGCAGGGCGAGCATCCAGGCCAGGCTCACGGCGTAGCCGGTGAGCGAGACGGCGAACTTGAAGGGTTTGGCCCAGATCGGGGCGCCCACCAGGGTCCGGTCGTCGACGAGCAGGCCGATGGCGGAACCGGCCGCCCATAAGGCCATCGAGGCGGCGAGCACCATCAGCGGACGGTGCCAAGCACGCGGGAACACGAGCGGCATCTCTCTAACCCCCGGAACATGAATGGATAGTGGCACTCGCCGCTATCCGGTAGTGCCACTATCTATGATGGGCAGGGCACACGCAAGGGACCGAGGGACGGACGGAAGCGAAGATGCGCATCGGAGAGCTGAGCGCGCGGACCGGGGTACCGGTACCGACGATCAAGTACTACCTACGGGAGGGCCTGCTCCCGGCCGGTCAGCTCAGCAGCCCCAACCAGGCGCGCTACGACGAGACGCACGGGCGCAGGCTGCGTCTGATCCGCGGCCTCCTGGAGGTGGGGAAGCTCCCCGTGGCGGCCATCGGGGAAGTGATCCGCGCCATCGACGACAAGGAGCGGTCGGTCCACGACCTGCTCGGCTCGGTGGCGGGCCTCCTGGTGCCCGGGCACGGCGGGGAGCCGGACGCCGAGACGGACCTGGCGCGGGCGAAGGTGGCCCGGATGATCGAGCGGCGCGGCTGGGAGGCGGACCCGGACTCCTCGGCCGGGGAGGCGCTGGCCGCCGCGCTGGCAGCGCTGGAGCGGGCCGGTCACGGCGGCTTCGCCGAGGTGCTCGACGCGTACGCGGAGGCTGCCGAGGTGGTGGCCCGTGCGGACCTCGCGTACGTGGGCCGTGAAGTGGCCCGGGAGGACCGGGTCGAATCGGCCGCCGTCGGCACGGTCCTGGGCGACACGATCTTCGCGGCACTGCGCAGGCTGGCCCAGGCGGACGCCTCCTCCCGCGCCTACGGGACCCAGCAGGCGCAGTGACCGCGTCCACCCGGGCCGGCGAACCGCCCCGGGTGACGACGGATCAGTGGATCTGGGTGACGACCACGTCGAGGGACCACGACGTGCCCGGCTTCGCCGGCGCTTCGGCCTCCACCGTGAAGCCCAGGTCCCGCAGGGCCGTCACCAGCTCCGCCGGAGACGCGGGAACCGCACCCGCCGACAGGAGGTCGCGGACCAGGCGGCCCTTGGTTGCCTTGTTGAAGTGGCTCACCACCGACCGCTTCTCCACCCCGTCCACCTTCTGCGAGTGCAGGACCCGGACCGTGGCCGTACGGCCCGCCACCTCTCCCTTCGGCTTCCACGCGGAGGCGTACGCCGAGGACCGCAGGTCCAGGACCAGGCCCTCCCCCGCCGCCTGCGGCATCACCGAGGCCATCGGTTCGCGCCAGAACGCGCCCAGCGCCCCCAGCCCCGGCAGCTTCACGCCCACCGAGCAGCGGTAGGAGGGGATGCGGTCCGCGACCCCGACCGCACCCCACAGGCCCGAGAAGACCAGCAGGGAGTCTGCGGCCAGGGACGCCGCCGCGGGCGGGAGGGTCGAGAGGCCGAGAGCGTCGTACAGGACGCCCGTGTAGATCTCCCCGGCCGGGCGGGCGACCGCCGTCAGCAGCTCCGCGTTCTTGGCGACCTCACCGCGCAGGCCCTCGCTCAGGCCGAGCACCTCGCGGGCCTTCAGCTCGTCGCCCACGCACAGCTCGACCAGCTCCTGCAGCACCGCCGCCCGGGCCTCGGCCAGCCCCGGCAGCGAGAGCGTCTGCGGCTTCAGCGGTGCGCCGGAGCCGCCGGCGGCCTTTCCTTCGGACGGCGGCAGCAGCACGAGCACGGTGGTTCTCCTTCGACGGGCACGGCACAGCGGCGGGGGTGCGGCCCCCGACCAGGGTAGACGGCTCGCCGTGCCGCCCGGGCCCACCGGCCATAGGCTCGGCTCATGCCACGCCGTCATATGATCATGACCGGCGCAGACGGGGCTGCTCTGCGGGCCGCGCTGCGTGAACTGCGGACGAAGCTGGAGGTGCCGGAGGAGTTCCCGGCGCCCGTACTCGCCGAGGCCGAGCAGGCGGTACGACACCCCCTCCTGCCGGACTTCGACGCCACCGACATCCCCTTCTTCACGATCGACCCACCGGCCTCGCGCGATCTGGACCAGGCCATGCACCTGGCGAAGCGCGCCTCCGGCGGTTACCGCGTCCACTACGCCATCGCCGACGTCGCCGCCTACGTCACCCCCGGCGGCGCCCTCGACAGCGAGGTCCACCGCCGGGTCACCACCCTCTACTTCCCCGACGAGAAGGTCCCCCTGCACCCGGCCGTGCTCTCGGAGGGCGCCGCCAGCCTGCTCCCCGACCAGACCTGCCCGGCCCTGCTGTGGCGGCTCGACCTGGATGCCGAGGGACGGGTGGAGAGCACCGACGTGCGCCGAGCACTCGTGCGCAGCCGGGCCAAACTCGACTACGACGCCGTCCAGAAAGCCATCGACGCGGGTACCGCCGAGGAGCCGCTGGCCCTGCTGAAGGACATCGGGCGGCTGCGCGAGGCCTTGGAGGCGGAGCGCGGGGGCATCTCGCTGAACGTGCCCGAGCAGGAGATCGTCGAGCACGGGGGCTCGTACAGCCTGGCCTACCGGGCTCCGCTCCCGGCCGACGGCTGGAACGCGCAGATCTCCCTGATGACCGGCATGGCCGCCGCCGAGCTGATGCTCGCCGCCGGGACCGGGATCCTACGGACCCTGCCGACCGCCCCCGACGGAGCCGTCGGGCGGCTGCGCCGGGCGGCGAAGGCCCTGCGGATCGACTGGCCGCACCACGTCCCGTACGCGGAGCTCGTGCGCGGGCTCGATCCGCACCGGCCCGCCCACGCCGCCTTCCTCCAGGAGTGCACCGCTCTGCTGCGCGGCGCCGGCTACACGCTCTTCACCGGCGGCCTGACCCCGGACCCCGTGCTGCACGCCGCGGTCGCGGCCCCGTACGCCCATTGCACCGCGCCGCTGCGCCGGCTCGTCGACCGGTACACGGGTGAGCTGTGCGTCGCGGCCGTGGCGGGAGCCGAACCCCCCGGGTGGGCGCTGGAGGCGCTCGACTCCCTGCCGAAGGAGATGTCGGACGGGACCCGGCTGGCGAACTCGGCGGAGCGGGAGTCCGTGGACCTGGTGGAGGCGGCGCTGCTCAAGGACCGCGTCGGGGAGACCTTCGAGGCGACGGTCATCGACGTCAAGGACCGGGAGCCGCTGGTCGGCACGGTCCACTTGGCGGAGCCGGCGGTGATCGGCCGCGTGGAGTCCACGTCGGCGGAGCTGCCGCTGGGCGACCGCATCAGGGTCCGGCTGACGGAGGCGGACCCGGGTCGGGCGAAGGTGCTGTTCGCACCGGCCTAGGCGGCGCGGGGCTCGGGGCTCGGGGCTCGGCGCTCGGGGCGCGGCGGGGCGTCGGCGGCGGACGCCCCGCCCCGGCTCCCGGGAGCGGGTCAGCGGTGGCGGAGCCAGAAGCTGACGGCATTCCGGCCTGCCGGCAGGGGCAACGGCCCGGATCCGCCGTCGGATCACTCTGGCCATCGTCCCCTGTGACCTGGCATCATCGGCCGACCGCGCGGTACCACCTGCCGCGCAACAGCGGGGGGAGGGCCCGGACATGGGCTCGGCCGACGCCTTCGACGTACCCACGATGCCCGCCGCCGCCCCGGGCATACGATCAGCGCGCCGACGCGCACCGGCCGCCGCACTGCGGCCGCTCATCATCAACTACACGGGATTCCACACCGAGTTCATGGCCCCGAGGCTCCGACTGGAGCTGCCCACGGGCTGCGTGACGCTGGTCTTCAGCTTCTCCGAGGGCCTGTGGGTCTCCCGTACGGAAGACCTCGCCACCGCCCAACTGCGGCCCGTCGCACGGGCCATGATCAGCGGCCCGCGCACGGTGCCGGCGGTCGGGGTGCACGCGGGGGTCGTGCACGGGCTGGAGGTGAACATGACCCCGCAGGGCTGCTACCGGCTGTTCGGCGTCCCGATGTGGCACTTCGAGGACGCCCACATAGATCTGGTGGACGTACTCGGAGCGCAGGGCCGCTACCTCACCGAACGGCTCCAGGCACTCCCCTCGTGGACCGAGCGCTTCGCCCTGCTCGACGAGCTGTTCTGCGCCCGCCTCGACCACGGCCCCTCCCCCGCGCCCGAGGTCGGCGGAGCCCTCTGCGAGCTCTGGGCGAACACCCGCTCCCTGGCCCGGGTGAGCGCCTCGACGGGGTGGAGCGCCCGTACCGTACGGGCCCGGTTCCGCGAGCAGGTGGGCCTGTCGCCCAAAGCCATGGCCCGGGTGTTCCGGCTGCAGCACGCGCTGCGGATGCTGGCTGCCGGGACGGCGGCAGCGCAGGTGGCGGCGGCGTGCGGCTACCACGACCAGGCGCACCTGAGCCGTGAAGTGAAGGCGATGACGGGGCTGCCCCCGTCCCGGTTCGTCCTGCTGCGGGGCGGCCTGGCGCCCGGTTCGGTACTGGACCGGATGGCGGGCCGGGTCAGCAGCGTGATGCTGTCCGGCTGAGTGGCCGCTGACGGGCCCCTCCCCTCACCGCGAACGGGCGCTGCCGGCCCGAGACCGCCGGCCTTCGTCAGCTCCAGCGGATCAGCGACACCTGGTGGTCGGCGGCGCCGTCGAGAGGCTGCTCCAGTTCGGCGATCTTCACCGGCTGAGCGCCCGGGGTGGCGAAGTCCGACCGGTAGAGCACCCACTGGTCCCTGTCGGTCTCGGACAGGAAGGCGAAGCTCTTGCCGTCCGGGGAGGGCGTCGGGTCTCCGGGGTGCCGGTCGCTCTCGGGGAGCAGGTTTTCGGTTTTGGTGACGCGCTGGTAGTCCGCGCTGAAGGTGAGCTGCTCAAGGCTGTCGTACCGGCAGACGAGGGTGGTGTCGTTACGCCAGAGGGCCGGGTCGCAGAACTGCTTCGTGCCGGTGTCCCCGGGGAGCGCACCGGGCGCGCGCAGGGCAGGCGACTTGATCTCCTTCAGGAGTCCCTCATCGTTGGGATTCACCCGGAACAAGCCGAGCCCCAGGTTGGTGTTGGACCCCGCCACCACCCCCGAGGGCGAGACGGGCGAGTCGTCCTCGTTCGCCGCCAGGATCGTGGCGGCGGTCACCCCGTCCTTGGCCATGCGGCTCGGGAGTTGCGCGTACGGCACCATCTTCTGGGTTCCCGCACCGCCCTTGGGGTCCCGGAAGTACCTCGGCGGCTTCACCTCGTCAGAGTCGTACCAGAGCTGGTTGGTCACGGGGTGGAAGACAGCGGCGCTCGACTCCAGGTCCTTGCCGAAGGCGTCCGGATCGGGAGGCGCGATCTCCGCACCCGTCGACGTGTCGACAACTGCGGCCCGGGAGTCCTTGGAGAGGCCCGCCACCATCGTGAGGTCCTGGCTGAACGCGTGGTGGGCCGTCATGCGCGGGCCACCATCGCCCTTGCAGCCGGCCGTGGGCTTGAACCGGCTCGGCAGCACGGAACTGCGCTCGGCCACCAGCTTCCCGTCCTTGAGGGCGTAGGAGCGCAGCGTCACCCCGTACACGGTCCGGCCCTCGGCGTCGGGCATGTCCGTGCAGAACATCAGCGAGATGGTGTCCTTCTACGCGAGAGGCGCCTTCTTGACGTCCGCAACTCCCTTGCCCTCCCCGGCGAGACCGTTGCCGAACGCACCGTCGACGGCCGAGCCTCCACCGTCGCCACACGCGGTCAGCAGAAACATCGCCCCCGCGATGGCCCATCCCGATCTGAACTGTCGCCCCACTGCGAATCACGTCTTCCTTGCTCATCCATGCTGACGTGATCATTCAAACAGACGGAAGGGAAAGCCAGTTCGGGCCCGGGACGCGCCTCGGATCGCGTCCCGGGCCGCGGCCGGACCGTGTCGTCCGGCGGCGGCTCCCCCGTTGGATTCCGCCGGACCCCGCCGACGGGCGTCGGCTCCCGTCGGCGAGCGGTTCGCCCGCCCCGGGCTGAGGACCCCCGTACCTCAGCCCACGGGCGAGCGCGCCGACCCCCTGGCCCTGCACCTGGAGCCTGCCGCCGTGACGGCATCGCGACTCCTCCCCCTTCCCGTCCCGCCCACCGGCTCCGCCGCTCAGTCGGCTAGACGCATCGCGTCGAGCGGTTGAGCGCCGAACCATCTAGTGGGCTAGACGGCTGGACGAAGATACGCCGCGGCACACATGGCCTGTCAAGCTCCTACGCGGCGCCCCGCGGGCAATATGGCGTGGGTCACATTCCCCGGGGTCCGCTAGCTGGGTAGACGCAGTTCGTTGCACTGTGTGGCGAAAGCCATCTAGGCAGGTAGATAATGTCGACGATGATTTAGTACTGGACCATGTGATCCAGCCGTAGACGGGAGCAGTGACGGTGATGGGTGAGGAGACCCCCACCGGCCGGCGGGACACCATGGGTGACCGCCTCGGCTTCTTGATCGAGACGATCCACCCGGCGGGCCGCGGTCCGTACACGTACCAAGAGATCGCCGAGGGCACCAAGAAGCTGGCGGGACCCTCCGTCTCGCACGGCACCGTCCAGACCATCCGCCTGAACAACAACCCGAACCCGGGCATCGACTCGATCCGCGCCATCGCCAATTTCTTCGGCGTCACCGTCGGGTACCTGGCCGACGGCGAGAACGCCCAGGCGATCGAGCAGCGGATCGAGGAGCGGATCGCGCGGCTGCGCGAGGAGATGGGCAAGGCCGCCGCGGCCGACGAGTTCGCCCAGGTCCTCGAGGACGAGCAGGTCAAGGCCGCGGCCTTCCGCCTCAGCGGGCTGTCGGCCGGTTCCATGCGGTCCGTCACCGGCCTGATCAAGCAGCTCCGGAAGGCCGAAGGGCTTCCGGATGTGAAGCCGCGCCGCCGCCGCGGCAAGGAGTCCTGAGGCGCGAATCAGCCACGCGCCTCACCCCATCAGCCATATTCCGGCCACCGATACGTCCTCAGTCAGCCCCTGCTGTGCTTCCGGTTACTCTCAGACCCGATCGGGTGTACGGACTGGGCGATGACGGGCGGGGAGGGCGACCATGCGCTGGTGGAAGCGCGCCGACGCGGAGTGCGCCGCCGTCGCGGACCGGCTCGTCATCCCCCGGCCGTTCGACCTGGAAGCCTTCTGCGAGGGCATAGCCGCGCAGCGCGGCCGGCCGCTGATCCTGCTGCCCCTCGACGGACCCCCCGACCCGGCCCTGCCCTGCGGGATCTGGCTCGGACTGGACGTCGCCGACCTCGTCTTCTACGACGCCGTCGCCGCCGAGATCCTCAAGGTGCAGATCGTCCTCCACGAGATCTCGCACATGCTCCTCGGCCACGTCGCTCCCGAACTCGACATGCCCGAACAGCCCTCGGACCGGGAGATCGCCCGGGCCTCCGAGCACTTCCAGCGCCTGCTGACGCGTACGCACACGGCCGTCTCCGGACTCGACCGCCCCGAGCTGCCCGTGGCCTCGATCATCCGCACCGAGGCGGCCCGGATCAGGAACGTCGCGCGCAGGACCGAATCGATCGACGAGGAACTCGGCCTCGACATCGACCGCCTGGCCCACCTGATGGGGCGGAGCAAGTTCGCCAGCCCGCAGGAGCGGCAGGCCGAGACCCTGGCCACGCTCATCCACGAGCGGGCCGGCCGCTACAACACGACGCAGTCGACCTCCAGCGAGGCCGAGGACCGTCTCGTACGCCTCCATGACGCCCTCGGGCACCCCGTTCGAAACACGTGGTCGTGAAGTGAAACACCTCGAAATCGCCATCCTGGCCATGCTCTGGGCGGTGACGCTCTGGCGCGCCCCCTCAGCCGTCCGGTCGGTCAAACAGCGGGCCCTGTGGACGGCGTTCGCCGCCCTGACCGTCTCCATGACGCTCCGCCTCCCCGGCGTGATGCGCACCCTGGACGACTGGGCGGGAGTCAACAACCTCTCCACCCTCGTCAAGCACTGGCTGGGCGTGATCGCGGCCGGCGCGGTCGTCGACTTCGTCGTCGCCATCGCCCGCCCGGAGACCGGCCGCCGGCTGCGGGCCCGGCACTACGCCGCCCTCACCGCTATGACGGCCATGGCCGTGCTCTTCGTCTTCTTCGTCCCGCGGCCCCACGAGATGACCGACTTCTTCGAGGAGACCGCGGGCAACGGCTGGGCCACGGTCTACTACCTCCTCTTCGTCGTCTACCTCGGCATCGCCATGGCCACCGCCACCTGGCTCTTCTGGGGCAGCGCCCGGCACGCCAGCGCCCTGTGGCTGCGCACCGGCGTCCGCCTCATGGGCATCGGAACCGCCGTCGGCGTGCTCTACACCCTGCTGCGGGCCGGGTACATCGCGAGCCGCCTCGCGGGCCTCACGGACGCCACCAGCGACATCGCGGTCGACAACGTCACCGACGCCCTGAAGTACCTGGCGATCGGCTTCATCCTCATCGGGAGCAGCATCCCGGCCTTCGGCGTGGCCTGGCGCACCGTCCAGGACGGCCGCCACCACCGGCAGCTCCAGCCGCTCTGGCAGGACCTGACCGCAGTCACCCCCGACATCGTCCTGAAGACCGGACTCCTGCGCAGCCCGCGCCTGCGGCTGTACCGGCGGGTGATCGAGATCCGCGACGCCGCGCTGACCCTGGACGCCTACACCGCCCACGAGGTCCGCGAGCGCGCGCACCGCGCCGCCCTGGACGCGGGGTTCGACCCGGCGACGAGCCCGGCGGCCGAGGCCCTGTGGATGCGGGCGGCCCGCGAGGGCAAGGCCCGCGGGGTCCTGCCGCTCCACGGCACCCAGGAGCCGGCGGCCACCGCCGGCATCGACGAACTCGACTTCTCCGCCGAAGTACTGCGACTCATCCAGCTCGCCCGGATCTACCACTCCGCCGTGGCCAACGCATTCCTCACCACCGCCGGCACCGGCGCCAGCACCAGCACCAGCACCAGCACCAGCCAGGAGGCCACGGCGTGACCGCCACGCTCACCCAGCCCGCCGAGTCCCGATCCGCCCGCCTGATCACCAACGGGCTCGATCCCAAGACCTGGATCATCGCCGACACCCTCCTGATCGGCTGGCACACCGCCGGCCTCGCCGGGATCGGCTGGGGACTCCTGGGCTGCCTGTTCAGCGCCGTCATCCCGCTGGCCTTCATCAAGTACGGCATCCGGCGCGGCCGCTGGGCCGACCGGCACGTCGGTCAGCGCCAACAGCGCATCACCGTGATGGTGTTCATCATCGGCTCGGTCGCCACCGGCATCCTGCTGATGGCACTGCTCGGCTCGCCCCGCACGATGATCGCGCTGATCGCGGCCATGCTGGTCACCCTCGCGGCCCTGCTCGCCGTGACCCCCGTCTGGAAGATCAGCGTGCACGCGGCCGTCTCCTCCGGGAGCGTCGCCATGCTCGCCCTGACCTACGGGCCCTGGCTGCTGCTCGCCTACCCGCTGGTCGCCGTCGTCGGCTGGTCCCGGGTCGCGCTGAAGGACCACACCCTCGCCCAGGTCCTCGCGGGCACCGCGGTGGGCGCGGCCGTCGCGGCCACCACCTTCGCGCTGGTCCGCTAGGCCGTCTCTTTCGGATCTTGTCCGACCCGGCGGGGCAGCCCGTTTTCGAGCCGTGCCGTTTTCGACAAGACAGGCGCGCACCGGCTTGTCACGCTCGGCGCACACAGTCACCACTGTGGCAGCCCGTCACGGGGGTGTGGGCTGCCGCAGTGCGTCGACCAGTGGGCGGGTCTGCGGTCCGGTGTACGGGGCCGCGTGGTCTGCGGGCCGCACCCCGTGCGGCGGCCGCCGCAGCGCCCACCGGGCCAGCGAGGCAGACGCGCGCAGCTCGTGAAGCACGAGGCAGCGTACGGACACCGGGACCACGGCCCGCACGGCCTCGCGGCGGGCCGTGCCCGGGCCAGCCGGACGGCTTCGCGCACGCTGTAGGCGCGATTGCCGTTGGGGCGCCGGTCCGGCTCGGGGAGCAGGCCGACGTGGTGGTAGTGCCGGATCGCCCGGGTGGTGACCCCGACGAGCGCGGCGATCTCTCCGATCCGCATGGGTTCCAGTAGAAACCCTGCCGTTGCGTCAAGGTCAAGCCGTGATGACGCAGCCGGTACGATGGGCGGCACGACAGACGAGTCGGCCGGGCGGCCGCGTCGGGATCCCCGGATCCCGCCGAGGAACGTCCGGGCTCCACAGGGCAGGGTGGTGGCTAACGGCCACCCGGGGTGACCCGCGGGACAGTGCCACAGAAAACAGACCGCCTGGGGCTTCGGCCCCCGGTAAGGGTGAAACGGTGGTGTAAGAGACCACCAGCGCCTGAGGTGACTCAGGCGGCTAGGTAAACCCCACCCGGAGCAAGGTCAAGAGGGGCCGTTTTCGGACGGCCCTGCGCGAACGTTCGAGGGCTGCCCGCCCGAGTTCGCGGGTAGACCGCACGAGGCCGGCGGCAACGCCGGTCCTAGATGGATGGCCGTCTCCCCGGCGACCGCGAGGTCACCGGGTGACAGAACCCGGCGTACAGGCCGGCTCGTCTGTCGACGAACAGCCCCGCTTTCCCGTTCGTTCGGGTGCGGGGGCTTCGTCGTACCGGTACCCGCGCTCAGGCCTCCCAGTGGGCCCCGTAGCGGGGCCGGTAGGGCTCGATGACCGGCTCGGGGTCGTGGAGCGCGGCGCGGCAGGCGGTACGCACCCGGGCGCGGGCGACGCGCTCGGCCAGGTTGGCGGCCTCGGACAGGGGTCCCCCGAAGGCGCAGCAGTACCGCCAGCTGTCGAAGGCGCGGCGGACCTCCCGTGGCTGCGGGCGTCGGCCTTCCTTCGCCGCGGTACGGAGCTCGGCGGCGGAGTAGCGCAGGGTGCGCAGGTCCACTCGGCGCCAGGGGCCGGCGAATCCCGCGTGCCGCGGGGCGAGCGCGTCGCGCGCCGCGAACGGGGTGCGCCGGGCGGGAACGTGGTGGGCGGTGCGGGACAAGGAGAGCCTCCAGCCGCACCCCAGGGCCTTCCTGGGGGTGCTACCGGAAGCCGGACGGGTACGGCGGCATGGGCGGTCCTTCCTGCTGTCCTCGCGTGACCCCTTTCTACCAACCGGCGGTGCGGTGCGGCTCGGGGATGACGACGGGGATGACGACGAGGCCCCCGCCCGGTCGGGGCGGGGGGCCTCGTCGTGCGGCCGGGCGCGGTGGCTCAGCGCAGGTGGGACGTGTCGTTCAGGAGGCGGACCGAGGCGTTGCCGTCGGCGTAGTAGGCGACCGCCGACAGGGAGGCCGCCGAGAGCTCCATGCGGAACAGGGCCTCCGGCGGGGCGCCCAGCGCCAGCCGGACCAGGATCTTGACCGGCGTCACGTGCGAGACGAGGAGCACCGTGCGGCCCGCGTGTTCGGCGAGCAGCCGGTCCCTGGTCGCCGAGATGCGGCGGGTGGCCGAAGCGAAGCTTTCGCCGCCGCCCGTGGGGGCGGCCCTCGGGGAGTCCAGCCACGCCTGGAGGTCCTCGGGATGGCGCTCGCGCGCCTCCGCGAAGGTCAGCCCCTCCCACGCGCCGAAGTCGACCTCGCGCAGGCCCTCTTCGACGGCGACGGTGAGCCCGAGCCTGTCGGCGACGGCCTGCGCGGTCTGCCGGCAGCGCCGCAGCGGGGAGCTGATCACCGTCTCGATGGTGCCGCGCGCAGCGAGCGACTCCGCGACGGCGGCGGCCTGGCGGCGGCCCGCCTCGGAGAGCTCCGGGTCGCTGCCGCCGCTGCCGGAGAACCGCTTCTGCGGGGTCAGCGCGGTCTCGCCGTGGCGCAGCAGCACGAAGGTGGCGGGGGGTCCCATGTCGGGTCCCCAGCCCTGTCCCGCCGCGGGGGCGGAAGCGGTGCCGGCGGCCGTGCCCGTGCCGGCGGCCGTGCCCGTGCCCGTGTCGGTGGCCGGACCGGCAGCCGTGCCCGTGCCGGTGGCCCGACCGGCCAGGTCCGGCCCGGAAGCCGGGGCCCCGACCGGGAGTTCCACCGGGCCCGCCAGGTCAGCCGGGTCCCCGAAGAGGGTGTCGGCGACGGCCGGTGCGGAGCCGGCCGTCCCGCCCGCAGCGGCGCCCGCACGGGTCCGCGTACCACCGCCGGAGGCGAGGGCGGCGCGGACGGCTGCGGCACCCTTCGCCGCGTCACCCGCAGGGCCCTGCGGGGACGCCAGCGCACGGGCCGCCGAGGCGTCCAGGGCTGCGGAGGAGTTCGACGGCTCCCACTGCTTGCCGCGCTTGCCCGCGTCCATCGCCTCGTTCGCGAGCCGGTCCGCGTGCTTGTTCCGCTCGCGCGGGATCCACTCGTACGTCACCTGGGCGCGCGGCATGACCTTCGCCGCCTCCGCCGCGAGCGGCTTCATGTCCGGGTGCTTGATCTTCCAGCGGCCCGACATCTGCTCGACGACGAGCTTGGAGTCCATGCGTACGAGGACCACCGCGTCCGGGTCCAGCTCGCGGGCGGCCTTCAGCCCGGCGATGAGGCCCTTGTACTCGGCCACGTTGTTCGTCGCGACGCCGATGTACTCCGCGCGCTCGGCCAGCGTCTCGCCCGTCACCGGGTCGAGGACGACGGAGCCGTACCCGGCGGGCCCCGGGTTGCCCCGGGAGCCGCCGTCGGCTTCCACAACGAACCGCGGCATCAGATGCCCGAGTCGGCCATGCGGACCAGGATGCGGCCGCAGCTCTCGTGCCGGACGATCTGGTCGCGGGCGGCGGCCTTGATCTCGTTGACCTCGGCGAGGTCGAGCTCCAGGCGACAGCCCTCGCAGCGGCGCTGCGACAGGCGGGCGGCGCCGACGCCGCCCTGCTTCACGCGGATCTTCTCGTACAGGGCCATCAGCGCGGTCGGCATCGTGGTGACGATGACTTCGCGGTCCCTGGCGATGCCGGCGACCTCGGCGTCGATCTCGCCGGTGGCGGCGTCGCGGCGCGCGGTGGCGTCGACGAGCTTGGCCTCCAGGGAGGCGACCCGGTCGGTGAGCTCGGTGACGCGCTCCTGCGCACCCTCCAGACGCTCCATGACCTCCAGGACCACGTCCTCCAGGTCACCCTGGCGCTTGGCGAGGGAGACGACCTCGCTCTGCAGGTTGGCCAGGTCGCGGGCGGAGATGCCGACACCGGTGTCCAGGCGGGACTGGTCGCGGGCGGCGCGCTGGCGCACCTGGTCCACATCCTGCTCGGCCTTGGTCTGCTCGCGGGCGGCGTCGGTGGCCTGCGTCTGGGCGGCGACGAGGAAGTCGCGCTGCTGGGCCAGGTCGCTGGTCAGCGAGTCGACCTCGGCGTGCTCGGGCAGCATCTTGCGCTTGTGGGTCAGCTGAGACAGCCGGACGTCCAGGGCCTGGACGTCGAGAAGTCGGATCTGGTCGGCGGGCTCGGCGTTCAGTTGGGGGCTCCAGGGAGAGAAGGGGAGATCGAAGGGGATGTCACGGACGGCGCGTGCGCCGTCCACGGGTCGGTGGCCGTGCGCGAGACGTGGGTCCGCAGACCCCAGCCGTTGCGCTCGGAGACGGCGTCGAGCTGGGCCGCGGCCTGCTCGCACCAGGGCCATTCGGTGGCCCAGTGGGCGGCGTCGACGAGGGCGAGCGGGCTCTGCTCGCGGGCCTCGGACACCGGGTGGTGGCGCAGGTCGGCGGTGACGTACGCGTCGACACCGGCGGCCCGGACCTGCGCGAAGAGGCTGTCGCCGGAGCCGCCGCTGACGGCGACCCTGCGGATCATCGCGTCGGGGTCACCGGCCACCCGGATGCCCTGGGCGGTCGGCTGGAGCCAGGCGGCGACGCGCGCGGTGAACTCGCGCAGCGTCTCGGGGCGGTCCAGCTCGCAGAGCCGGCCCAGGCCCCGGCGGCCGGCGGGGTCGCTCGGGTCGGGGACCAGCGGGCCGGTGACGCGCAGGTCGAGGGCGCCGGCGAGGGCGTCGGAGACGCCCGGGTCGGCGGTGTCGGCGTTGGTGTGGGCGACGTGCAGCGCGATGTCGTTCTTGATCAGCGTGTGCACGACGCGGCCCTTGAAGGTGCCGGCCTCGACGGTGGTGGTGCCCCGCAGGTAGAGGGGGTGGTGGGTGACGAGCAGGTCGGCGCCCAGCTTCACCGCTTCGTCGACGATCTCCTGGACCGGGTCGACGGCGAACAGGACCCGGGTGACCTCGGCGTCGGGGTCGCCGCAGACGGTGCCGACGGCGTCCCACTCCTCGGCCCGCGAGGGGGGCCACAGAGCGTCCAGCGCGGCGATGACTTCAGAGAGACGGGGCACAGGCCAAGGCTACCGTCCGTGGCGACCGGCCCCGGTCTTCCCGTCCCATCCGCGAGCTGATGCGGATACTGTCTGCGGCGGCAGGGGAAACGGGGGGATCCATGCGTGCCGGAGAAGTGCTCGACGCCCGATATGAGCTGGTCCGGCGCCTGGACGTGGGCGGCATGGGCGAGGTCTGGGAGGGCATCGACCGGCGCATCCGCCGCAAGGTCGCGATCAAGCTGATCCGCGAGGAAGCCGATCCGGCGCTGGTCCCCGAGCTGGTGTCCCGGCTCGGCCGGGAGGCGACGGCGGCGGGACGGCTCGCGCACCCCCACATCGTCGCCGTGTACGACTACAACAGCGTGGCGCAGGACGACGTACCCCTCGTGTACATCGTCATGGAGCTCGTACGGGGCCGCTCGCTCGCGGAGGAGCTCGCGCAGCGGCTGCCCGCGCTCCCGCAGGCGCTGGCCTGGGCCGAGCAGATCGCGCTGGCCCTGGAGTCGGCGCACGGGCCGGAGGCGGGGGTGGTCCACCGGGACCTCAAGCCCGGCAACGTGATGGTCACCTACGGCGGGCTGGTCAAGCTCCTCGACTTCGGGATCGCCCGCTTCCTGGAGGACAACGACACCCACCACACGAAGCTCACCGGTGCCCGGATGGTCGGCACCCCGGCCTACATGGCGCCCGAGCAGTGCGACGGCCGGCCGGTGGACGGGCGGACCGACCTGTACGCCCTGGGCTGCCTGCTCTACACGATGCTGACCGGGCGGCCGCCCTTCACCCTGGACCGGGGCCTGCTCCAGGTGATGTACCAGCAGGTGCACGAGGTTCCGCCGCCGCCGAGCGCGTACCTGCCGGTGCCCTCGCCCGTGGACCGGCTGGTCATGGAACTGCTGGCCAAGGATCCGGCGGACCGGCCGGCGAACGCCGCGCAGGTGGTGGACCGGCTGCGCACGCTGAGCCGGACGCTCGCGGCGGCCGCCGCCCCGGTGGCGGCACCCGAGGCGGCCGCGCCCGCGGGGCCCGGGGCCGCCGGTGCGGGGGCGTACGTACCGACCGAGCCGGACCTGCCGCCCGCGCCGCCGCCCGTACGGGAGCCCGACGAGGACGAAGACGAGGTACTGGAGGGCGAGTACGCCGATCCCGACCCGAGCGAGGTCTTCAGCGCCCGGATCCGGGCCGCGCTGGTGGAGCGCGGCCGGGTGGCGCGCGCGGAGGACGATCCCGGGATCGCGCGGCTGGCGCTGGGCGAGCTGCTCGCCGACACCATCCGGCTGTTCGGCGCCGAGGACCCGCTGACCGTGGAGTTCGGCTTCGACCTGGCCTGCGCCTGCGCCCGTGACGGACTCTTCGGGGAGGCCTCCGCGCTACTCGGCGAGATCGTGCCCCGCATGGAGGCACTGCACGGGCCCGAGGACCGCCGCACCCTCTACGCCCGCTGCCTGCTGCCCTGGTACCTGGCGGGTGCGGGCGCCCTGCGCGAGGCCGCCGAGCTGTACGCGGACATCGTGCGCGATCTGCGCCGGGTGCTCGGGGAGAGCGACAGCCTCACCCTGCACACCCGGTACCAGTACGTCACCCAGCTGGCCAAGGCCGGCGACGACGTCGGCGCGGTCCAGCTGTGGCTCTCCCTGATCCCGCGGCTGGACGCCGAGCAGCGCACGGTGGGCTCGCTCGCCGCGGACGCGCGCCGCGAGCTGTGCGACGCGGTCCTGCGGCTGCGGGGGGACGCGGAGGCCGCCGCCCGGCTGCGGGTGCTCGTGGCGAATCTGGTGGGGCTGCTGGAGGACGGGCGGGAGGAGACGTACGCGGCCCGGATCGTGATGGCCGGCTGGGTCGCCGATGCGGGGACCGCGCAGGAGACGCTGCCCACCTGGCGGGTGCTGATCAGCGACTGCACGGCGGCCCTCGGGGCGGAGCATCCGCTGACACTGCTGGCGCGGTTCCGGCTGGCCGAGCACACCGAGGGCGCGGGCCGCCCCACGGAGGCCCGCGCCCTGCTGGTGGAGCTGATGCCGGCGCTGTACGCGCACCAGGGGCCGGCCGGGGAGCTGGTGCTACGGGCCCGCTACCTGCTGGCGCTGACCACCCGGGCCGTCGATCCGGCGGCGGACCTCGCGCAGTGGGAGGAGCTGGCACCGGATCTGGAGGCGCTGCTCGGGAGCGGGGACCGGCTGACGGTGGACGCCTGGTTCCGGCTCGCGCTGGCCCTGTCCGCGCGGGACCGGCCGGCGGAGGCGCTGCCGCTGCTGAACTCCGTACTGCCGCGGCGCGGCGAACTGTTCGGGGCGGACGATCCGGTCACCCTGCGCGGGCGGTGCGCGCAGGCGGCCGGGGTGGCCGCGCTGCACGGGGAGGCGGTGGCGCGGCCGATGTGGCGGGAGCTGCTGGCGGAGGTGACGCGGGCGATGGGCGCCCGGCACGCCCTGACCCGCGAGGTCCGGGAGCGGCTGGGACTCGCCCCCGAGCCGGAGGAGTCGCGGTCGGCGGACCTCTCCGGACTCGGACCGATCCGGACCGTACGGGCCACGTGACGGCGGGCCCGTGCCGACGGGCCCGCGACGGACGGCCCGCGACGGCGGGCCGCGCGACGGCCCGTCCGCGGCGGGCTACTTGACCAGGAAGCCGCGCAGGTCGTCGAAGGCCTTGTCGGCGGCGGTCACGCCGAGGCCCAGTTACCAGGTCTCGTCCGGGACCTCCTTGGCCGGCCCCTGCTTCACGGCCTCCAGACCCTTCCACAGCGGGTTGCCCTCGGCGGAGTCGCGATATCGCACAGCACAATCGCCGTCTCCCCCACAGCCGAATCCCGGCCCCGCCACCCATATGTGTGAAGCGAGGGTTGTCGCGTCGTCCGGCAGGAAGCGCGATCACTACGTTCTGCGGCGGAGCCACCGAGGAGGTGACCGCCAGGTAACGGGATCCCCCTCCGGAGGGAGGGGCTTTCAGCCGCGTCGGTTGGAAGCGGCCGTTACCAGCACCAGCCAACGGCGCGTATCGGAGGTGAACGAAGTTGGCTACGTATCGCGTAGGGCGGAAGACCGACCAGGCTGTGCTTCCTCAGCAGCTTGCTCTCGAATTCGAGTCAGCAGACACCCCCCGGATCGGGGACGAAACGGGACTCGAATGCCGCAAGGCACCCGACGCGGTACATGTGCGAGGGGAGACCGCCGATGCCTCACCCAACATCGGTGGCGTCACCCCCAACCCTCAGGTTGGGGAGAAGGTCCGTGAGGGCCACCCTGTCGTATTCGTCCTGGACAAGCACTGCTATCCGCTCCAACCGAGCAGCCCTGCAAGGGCCCGCAAACTCCTCGACCAGGGCCGGGCGGTCGTGGCCCGACACACCCCCTTCGTGATCCGGCTCAAGGACCGCACGGTCTCCGCATCGGAAGTGGACGGTGTGGACCTCGGAATCGACCCCGGCTCGAAGCACACCGGGATCGCCGTTTTCACCGTCCGAGACGGTGAACGCCGTGGCCTGTACGCGATCGAGCTCACCCATCGGGGCAGCGCGATCCGGGACAAACTCACCGCTCGCGCCGCCTACCGGCGCGGCAGGCGCACCCGCAACCTGCGTTACCGCGCGCCGCGCTTCTCCAACCGGGGCCGCCCCAAGGGGTGGCTCGCCCCGTCACTGCGTCACCGAGTGGACACCACCATGTCGTGGACCACCCGGCTCGCACGCTGGGCACCCGTCCGTGCGGTGCACGTGGAGCGCGTCGCTTTCGACACCCATGCCATCTCCCACGGCGGACCGCTGGAGGGCGCCGAATACCAGCACGGCACCCTGCACGGCACAGAAGTACGCGAATACCTCCTCGCCAAATGGGACAGGACATGCGCCTACTGCGGTGCCACCGGAGTGCCCCTCAACATCGACCACATCCACCCCCGCTCACGCGGCGGCAGCGACCGCATCACCAACCTGTGCACCGCCTGCATCCCCTGCAACGAGAAGAAGTCCAACCGGCCCGTCGAAGACTTCCTCAAGCAATCGCCGCGCCGGCTGGCCCGCATCCTCAGCCAGGCCAAGACCCCGCTCCACGACGCGGCAGCCGTCAACGCCACCCGCTGGGCACTCTGGCGCGCCCTCGACACCGCCTTCCCCTCGGTGCGCACCGCATCCGGTGGCCGCACCAAGTGGAACCGGCAGCGGACCGGCATCCCGAAGACCCAAACCCTCGACGCCCTGTGTGTCGGCGAACTCGACACGGTCACCCGTACGCTGGCCCGCATTCTCGCGGTCACCGCGACCGGACGCGGCACCTACACCCGCACCCGCACCGACAAGTACGGCTTCCCCCGCCTCCGCCTGCCCAGGCAGAAGCAGTTCTTCGGCTACCAGACCGGCGACCTCGCCCGCGCCGTCGTCCCCACCGGCAAGAAGATCGGCACCCACACCGGACGGATCGCTGTCCGCTCCAACGGCAACTTCAACATCAGAACCACACACGGCCTCGTCCAGAGCATCAGACACAAGCACTTCCGCCTCATCCAACGAGCCGACGGATACGCCTACACCACCCGACCCGAAGGACCCACGAACCGCGCCTGACCACGACCAGCAGCAGCGAAGAGACCTCCGGCGCTCCGCACCCCCGAGGATCCCGCCCCCAGCTGAAGCAAAAGTGTCCACTAAGGAAGAGTGCGATGACTGTCTGTGCCATCGAGACCACGACGACGGCCCCGTTCACCATCGCCGCGGACGGGTCCTACGCCGCCCGGCTGGCCGGGGAGGGCGAAGCCCGCTATCCGGAGCGCTGGACGCTGACCGGTCCCGAGCCGTACGCGGTGCCGCTGCCCCTGGCGCAGCCCGAGGAGGCCGACAGCGAGGTACTGCCGCTGGCCGACGGGCGGGTGCTGATCCACCGGCGGGTGGCGGAGCGGCACGCCTTCGCGCTGCTGTACCCGACCGGCGGCGGCGACGCGGGCGCCGGGCCCCGGACCGGGGAGCTGCAGCTCGGCGCGATCCCGGCGGCCGACGGCGTACGGGTCACCCTGCTGCCCCCGTCCCCCGACGGGCACGGGGCCTTCGCCCTGGCCGTGGAGGCCACCTCGACCATGGTCTGGCAGGTGGCCGGGGTCCCCTTCGGGCCGGAGCGGGTCGCCCGGATCCCGGGGCGCTGCTCGGGCGGGGTCTGGCTGGACCGGACGGGCCGGCTGCTGGCGCTGGACCGCGAACTGGACGGCCCGGGCGGGCCGGTGACCAAGGCGGTGGCCGTGGACCTGCGGCGCGCCGGGGAGGTCTCGCCGCTGCTCCAGATCGCGGAGGCCAGCAACGACCGGCTGCTGTTGGCCGACCCCGACAGCGGGCTGCTGCTGATCCGCTCGGACGCGCCGGGCGAACCCCGGCTCGGCTGGGGGGTCCTGGGCAGCGCCCGCCCGGTCCGCTTCCCGGAGTGCCTGCGGGCCGTCGGGGCCACGGCGACGCCCTTCGCGGTGCAGCCGGGGCAGGTGCTGATGCCGGAGAGCTGCGGGGTCGCCCTACGCGTGGACGAGGCCGGCGACGGTTACGGCGGCTCCGTGGCCGGGCTGGCCCTGTGGCGCCCCACCGACCGGCACGTGTTCCGGCTCGGCGCCCCGGCCGGCTGGCTCGGCGGAACGGGCCGCTGGACCCCGGAGGGTCGCCTGCACCTCCCGTACGCCACCCCCGAGGTCCCGTGCGGCCTCCTGGGCATGACCCTCCCGGTCTCCCCGCCCCCGCCGATCCGCCTGGACCCCATCCCCCTCCCCCCGGCCCCCACCCGGCCGGTCCCGCTTCAGCAGGCACCGCTGGGCTGAGGCCGGCCGGGCCGGAGGCGGCGTGGCGGACTATCCGTCCTCGCCGCTCCGGCGGAGGTATCCGGTCGTCGCGCAGCCCGCGTCGGCATCGCGGGCCGGGCACATCGAGGGGTCGTCGTCGCCGCCGTACAGGTAGACGGTCACGCCGCAGCCCTGGTCGCCGAAGGACAGCGCCACGCTGCTGCCGCGCGTGGCGCTCTCCTGCACGGTGAAGCTCGTGGAGCCGGGCTCGCTGGGGGCCCAGAACGCCCAGGTGCCCGAGGCCGGGCCCGCGGGGTCCGCGGGGTTCGTGCACCGCGACGCGACGGGGTACGTGTCGAGGTTCTCGCCGGTGAAGGTGTGGTCCGCGTGGAAGGTCAGGGAGGCGCCCCCCGCGCCGACCCACCGCCCCTCCAGCCGGTCCGCGGGAATGCGCGCTGAGTAGATCCCCGCGGCATAGCCGCACGACGCCGTCAGCGCCATCGCCGCGGCCGCCAGGGCTGCCGGCCTCCATGCCCGTCGGTTCACGCGCGTTCCTCCCCCATCTGCCCGGACAGCGACCCGGGTTCGGGTCCCCTTGACCCGCCCCCACGGTAATTGAACGCATTCAAATTTCCTAGCGTCCACCGGAACCGACGCCGGGCCCGGGGTTCCTCACCCCGGGCCCGGCGCGTTAATCCGTACTCCTGGTTGCCGCTGGGGGCTGCCGGCGGCTGCTGCCGCCCCGTCAGCCGTCGTGCTTCAGGCCGAGGACTTCCGCTGCCGCGAAGGTCTCGTTCGGCGGGCGGGAGTCGTAGTGGGGGGTGAGGAGCTCGTCGAGTTCCTCGTAGGAGAAGGACTCCTTGGTGGTGTCGAACTTCGCCGCCACCTTGGGGCGTTCCATGACGACCACGATGCCGCCGTGGACCACGAACAGCTGCCCGTTGGCCTTCGCCGAGGCCGGGGAGGCCAGGTAGCCGACCAGCGGGGAGACGTGCTCGGGGGCGAGGGCGTCGAGCTTGCCCTCCTCCGGGACCTGGAAGCCCGCGAAGACGTCCTCCGTCATCCGGGTACGGGCGCGCGGGCAGATGGCGTTGGCCGTCACCCCGTACTTGGCCAGCGCCAGGGCGGTGGACGTGGTCAGGCCCACGATGCCGCCCTTGGCCGCCGCGTAGTTGGGCTGGCCGGCCGAGCCGCCGAGGAAGGCCTCGGAGGAGGTGTTGATGATCCGGCCGTAGACCGGCCCGCCGGCCGCCTTGGAGCGTTCGCGCCAGTGCACGGACGCGAAGTGGGTCGTGTTGAAGTGGCCCTTGAGGTGGACCCGGATGACCGAGTCCCACTCCGGCTCCGACATCGAGAAGACCATCCGGTCGCGCAGGATGCCCGCGTTGTTGACCAGGATGTCGAGCTTGCCGAAGCTGTTCACCGCCAGCTCGACCAGCTCGCGCGCCTGCTCGAAGTCGGCCACGTCGCCCAGGTGCGCCACCGCCTGTCCGCCCGCGGCCCGGATCTCCGCCGCGACCTCCTCCGCCGGGGCGGCCGAGGCCTCACCCGAGCCGTCGCGGCCGGGCTGCCCGAAGTCGTTGACGACCACGCTCGCGCCGAGCCGGGCGAGTTCGATCGCCTCGGACCGGCCGAGGCCGCGGCCCGCCCCGGTGACGATGGCGACGAGTCCCTCAAGTGGCAGTGACATCCGTACGGTTCCTCTCGAAACGGGTCAGAGTTCGATGCAGGTGCGCAGGGCCACGCCCGTGCGCATCTGGTCGAGCGCGTCGTTGATCTCGGCGAGCTGCACGCGGTGCGTGATCAGGCCCGCCAGGTCCACCCGGCCGGCCCGCCACAGCGCGATGGTGCGCTCGTAGGAGCGGAGCACGTCGCCGCCGCCGTACATCGACGGCAGGATCTTCTTCTCGTCGAAGAAGAGGGAGAACATGTTGATCGAGTAGTTGTCGTCGAGCGCGCCTGCGCCGACCACGACGACGGAGCCGCCGCGGCGGGTCATGTCGTAGGCGGTCTTGGTGGTCGCGGACTTGCCGACGACCTCGAAGACGTAGTCGAAGCCCTCGCCCGCGGTGATGCGGTTCTTGGCGTCGGCGAACTCCTCCGGGGAGACCGCCTCGGTGGCGCCGAAGCGCAGCGCGGCCTCGCGCCGGGAGGCGACCGGGTCGACGGCGATGATCTGGGCGGCGCCCTGGACCTTCGCGCCCTGGATGACGGAGATGCCGACGCCGCCGCAGCCGATGACGGCGACCGAGGAACCGGCCTCCACCTTGGCGGTGTTGATGGCCGCGCCGAGTCCGGTGGTGACTCCGCAGCCGATCAGGGCGGCGATGTCGAAGGGCACGTCGTCGGGGATCGGCACGGCGCAGCCCGCCGGGACCACCATCTCCTCGGCGAAGGTGCCGGTGCCGGCGAAGCCGAAGATGCTGCTGTCGCCGCGCTGGAAGTTGGGGGTGGCGACGTTGCCGAAGGCCTCCAGGCACAGGTGGCCCTGGCCGCGCCTGCAGGAGGGACAGTGCCCGCAGGGCGGGAGCCAGCAGACCAGGACCCGGTCGCCGATCTTGTGGCTGGTGACGCCGTCACCGACGTCGGTGATCACGCCGGAGCCCTCGTGGCCCGGGATGAAGGGGGCGGGCTGCGGGAGGACGCCGCTCATGGCGGAGAGGTCGGAGTGGCACAGGCCGGTGGCCTTGATGCGGATCTTGACCTTGCCGGGGCCGAAGCCCACGGCCTGCATGTCCTCGACGACTTCGAGCTTGTCCTGGCCTATCTCGCTCTGGAGTGCTGCGCGCACGGTGCGGCTCCTTCTGTGTGTCTGCGGCTGCGGGGTTGCGCGTGCTTCGGCTGCCGGATCCGCTCAGCCGTGTTCGACGACGGTGTCGGCGAGGACCGGGGCGTCGTCCCGGTCGGCGGCGCTCACCGTGACGAGGACCCGGCCGGGCTCCTGCCACATCCGGATCCGCAGGGTCTCGCCGGGGAAGACGATCCCGGCGAAGCGGGTGCGGTAGGAGCGGACGCGGGACACGTCGCCGTCCAGGACGGTGTCGACCACGGCCTTCAGGGTCATCCCGTACGAGCACAGGCCGTGCAGGATCGGCTGGTCGAAGCCGGCCATCTTGGCGAACTCGGGGTCCGCGTGGAGCGGGTTCCAGTCTCCGGAGAGGCGGTACAGCAGGGCCTGCTCCTCGCGGATCTTGCGCTCCTCCACCCGGTCGGGCGCCCGCTCGGGCTGCTCGGCCTTGACGGAGGGGCCGCGGTCGCCGCCGAAGCCGCCCTCGCCGCGGACGAAGATCGACGCGTCGGAGGTCCACAGCGGCCCGTCGGCGTCCGCGACCTCGGTGCGCAGGACGATCACCGCCGCCTTGCCCTTGTCGTAGACCGCGGCGACCTTGGCGGTGGAGGCGGCCTGCCCCTTGACCGGGATGGGCCGGTGCAGCTCGATGGACTGGCTGCCGTGCAGCACGTTGGCGAGGTTGACCTCGATGCCGGGGGCGGCGAGGCCGCCCATCATGGCCATGCCGGAGCCGGCGACGGTCGCGAAGCTGGGGAGCACGTGGAGCTTGGACTCCAGGGTGTAGCGCAGCTCGTCGGGGTCGGTGGCGGCCCCGGGGTTGTTCGGGGAGGTCCCCGCGCCGAGTCCGAGGTGGTAGAGCTGGATGTCCTTGTGGTCCCAGGCGATGTTCCCCTGGCGGGGTTCTGCGGCGAGGGCCTTGGCGGCATCGATCGGCATGGGCGTGCTGCTCCCTGTGTTGGAAACACCGTCTTTGGGGCACCGGCTGTGTGGCGGGCGCCGACTGCGCAAGCGCGGCGCCCTGGAAGACCTCGGCGCGGCCGTCCGCACCGTCGGCCGCACCGAGGTCGTATGCGGGACCGGCGCCCTAGAACGCGTTCTAGGTTGCCGGTGAAGGAATGTATAACGCACGCCCCAGCACTTGGGAAGACCGCTGACCTTGCGTCAGATCCCCCTCTGCGACGGGTCGTTCGGAGCCACGCGACGGCTGCCAGCGTCACGGCCGACCCCTCCCGGCCGCTCCCCGGCACCGGAGCGGGGCAGACCCGACAGGCTGCGCGACGGCCCGTGATGCTCGAATGCACCGTGGCGCGATTCCGTCCGCTGCCGCGATTTCAGGGGAGTTGGGAGCGACTCCCCGAATATGGCCGCACCCGCAGCGAATGGGAAACCAGGGCATGGGCGGCGCGGATTGACCGCCACCGCCGGCATTCCGAATCCACTCCCCACCCCGACACCCGCCGAGCCCCTGAACAGCAACGTCACCCGACCACCCGGAAGATCTCACGATGCATCACCGCACCGTCGCCGCCCGATGAAATAGAGATCACATAGCGGTCCGGAACCTGACGGTCTGCTCTCTTCGTCTTTATCCTTTCCATCCGCTCTGGGTGGTCCACCGCCTCGCCGCCCTGGGCGGTGTCCGTCGCCGCCGTCTGTTTCTTCGCGGCGCTGTTCGGCGCGCGGCACCCCTGAGGACCTACCCTGACGGGGTGGACGAAATGCCCGTTTCCCAGCGCCCTGCCCGATCCCTGCGGGTGCTCCTGGACCCGCCGAACCCGGCCCTGACGGTGCTCCTCGGCCTGCAGCCGGACATCGAGGTGGTGGCTTGCGCACTGGCCCGCCCGGCGGTGGCGCTGACGGAGTCGGTGGACCGCGTCGCGGTGCTCCTGGAGGACGATCCGGAGTGCCGGATCCTGGTGATGACGGGCTCCGCCCATCCGGGCCTGTCGGAGGCCGCACTCGCCGCCGGCGCGGCGGGCCTGGTCCTGCGGGACGGCCCGGTCGAGGACCTCGCGGACTGCATCCGCCGCGCCTCCCGGGGCGAGTCGGTGGTCGACCCGGCGCTGGAGGCCCCGCAGGCGCCGCAGGCCTCGTAAGCCCTGCCGGACATGCGTCCGCCCCGCGGATCCTTCCGGAGGATCGGCGGGGCGGGCGGGGTGTTCGACGTTCGACTCAGCCGGAGGCGGGCACCGTCCAGTCGTCGACCGTCCGCGAGGGGTCCAGGGCGACCGGCAGCTTCTCCAGGCCGCGGAAGGCCGGGAAGGGCCCCTTGAGCCATTCCTCGTGGCCCGGCTCCGGGGTGGCCAAGACCATGTCGGGGAACCGGTCGAGCAGGGCCGTCAGCGCGGTCTCCAGCTCCATGCGGGCGAGCGGGGCGCCGAGGCAGTAGTGGGGGCCGTGGCCGAAGCCCAGGTGGGTGCTCTGCAGCCCCTGGCGCGTCACGTCCAGGGTGTCCGGTTCCGCGAACTTCTCCGGGTCGCGGTTCGCGGAGGAGAGCGCGATCTGGACCAGGGAGCCCCGGGGGATGGCGACTCCCCCGATCTCCAGGTCCTCCAGGGCGTAGCGGAACGTGGAGGTCTCCACGGAGCACTCGAACCGGACGAGCTCCTCGATCGCCTGGGGCAGGAGAGCGCGGTCCTCCCGGACGAGCGCGAGCTGGTCGGGGTGGGAGAGCAGCGAGAAGACCGCGTTGCCGATCTGGTACGTGGTGGTCTTGTGGCCGGCGAAGAGCAGGACCCACATCATCGAGACGAGTTCGTCGTCGGTCAGGGCCCCGTCCTCGTGCTGCGTCTGGATCAGCACGGTGAGGAAGTCGTCGGCGGGTTCCGCGCGCTTACGGGTGACCAGACCCGTGAAGTAGTCCCGCAGCCAGTGCTCCGCCGCGGCCAGGTCGTCAGCCATGTCCTTGCTGAACCGGGAGCGCGTCACCTGCCCGAACCACTTCAGGACGTCCGTGCGCTCGTCCCCGACGATGCCGAGCAGTTCGCAGATGACCATGATGGGGAGCGGCAGGGCGAAGGAGGTCATCAGGTCGACGGTGGTGTCCGTCGGGCACTTGGCCAGCAGTTCGCCGGCGAGCTGCTCGATGCGGGGGCGCAGCAGTTTGACGTGGCGCGGGGTGAAGGCCTCGTGGGCGATGTGCCGCAGCCGGGTGTGCCGAGGGGGGTCGGCGAAGAGCAGGTTGTCGTCGAGGGCGTCGCAGGTGTTCCCGAAGACCGCGTGGTAGATGTCGACGCCGTCCTCGTGCATGTCCTTGCCGATGCGTGGATCGGACAGCGCGAGCCGGGCGTCCTCGTACCGGGTGATGAGATACGTGTCCACCCCGTGGCGCGTCGTCAGCTTGCAGACGGGGGCCTGCTCGCGCAGCGACCGGTAGACCGGGTAGGGGCACGTACGGTATTCCGGCGTGCCCATGGACACGGCCGCCACGGCTTCGTCGACGGGGAGGCCGTCGCTCACTGCGACTGCGGGTTCGGTCGTCACGGGCTCAGACCTCTCGTGGGGGCTGCTCGACTGTCCAGCCACCTCCCTCCCTCTGCCCGCGGCCCGCATAACGCCGAGAAACACGGCTTACCCCGTTCGGGCCCGAAACTACGCCCGCCTGAGCGGATCGGCCGGGTCCCCGACCTGTCCCGCGAGCACCCGCGCGGCCCCGCCATAAGGTCCCCCCATGCCGGACATCGCAGACCTCACCCCGCCGGACGACGGCAGCCGCCACCGGATCGACGTCCACCACCATTTCTGCGCCCCCCAGTGGCTGGAGTGGGCCGAGGGACAGGGCCTGGTGAACCGCAGGGCCCTGCCGCCGTGGGCACGCTGGGATGCGGGGGCGGCCCTGGACCTGATGGACCGGGCGGGGATCGCCACCGCGGTCCTCAAGCCGATGCTGCCGGCGCGCTACGCGACGTCCGCGCAGCTGCGCGAGGCCACGGCCGTCACCCTGCGGGCGGCGGCGGAGGTGACGGACGCGCACCCGGGCCGCTTCGCGTTCCACGCCCCGCTCTTCCTCGACGACCCGGAGGTCTCGCGCTGGGCGCTGCGGCGCGGGCTCGACGAGCTGGGGGCGGTGGGGGTGAACGTCACGGCGAACTACGGGGGCGTCTACCTGGGCGACCCCTCCTACGACCCGCTCTTCGCCGAACTCGACGAGCGGTCCGCCGTCGTGGACACGCACCCGCACAACCTGCCACTGCCGGGCGGGGGCCCAGGAGCGGGCGGAGGGCCGGGGGCGGTGGCCGTTCCGGGGATCCCGAACTTCCTGTGCGACTTCCTCCTGGACACGACGCGGGCCGCGCTGAACATGATCCACAAGGGCACCCTGGACCGGTTCCCGAACCTGTCGGTGATCCTGCCGCACGCGGGCGGCTTCCTCCCGCACATCGCCACCCGCGTACAGGCCTTCGCGGGCGCGCTCACCCCGCCCGTCGACCCGGCGATGGTCCGGGACCACCTGCTCCGCTTCTACTACGACACGGCCGGGCCCATGTCCCCGGCGGGCACCCTGCTGGCGATGGCGGCCCCCGACCGCATCCTCTTCGGCAGCGACTGGCCGGCCTGCCCTGCGGAGATGGTCACTGACATCGCGGTCCCGGCGCTGGCGGCCGACTCGGCCCTCACCCCGGCCCACCACCTCGCGATCAACCGGGACAACGCGCTGCGCCTGATGCCGGCCCTGGCCCCCTTGAGTCCGGCGGCGGCCCGCGCCTGAGCCGCCGGCCGGATCCCCAGCCCCGTCGGCGTGTGCGGCACGGCCGCGGCTGCCTTCCGGACGCGGCGCCGCACCTTGCCCCGGCCGCTGCGCGGGGCGAAGTCCCCTACCCGCCCTTCCACCGTTCCCAGGGCCCGGCCCTGACCCGGTCCTCAAACGCCGGACGGGCTGGGAAGGGTACCGGGCTGCGCCCGGACCCCCTGGGGCTCCGCCCCAGACCCCGGTCCTCAAACGCCGGACGGCTGAAAACCCCAACCACCGGACGGCTGCATAGCCCGATCGGCGGACGGCTGCATAGCCCGACCGCCGGCGGGGCTGAAGACAGCCGGGATGGGGCGGGAGGCGTGCCGGGACGGGGACGGGGGCGGGGTGGGGTGTCGGCCTGGACGTAAAGCGTGATTTGTGGCGCAGGTGCACCCCACGACTGTCGAAGCGGAACAGGGGGCGCCTAAATCATGCAGTCCAGGCCGACACCCCACCCCGACCCCGGCACCGGCCCACCCGCAGCCAACGCCCCACGGCCACGTACAAGCCGACGCCAGCCAAAATCCAGCCCCGCCGGCGATTGAGGCGCCCCACCGGCCAGGCCCAGGCCCGCGGAGCTACCGCCGCAGGAGGGTGACCACGGCCGCGCCGCCCAGGCCGATGTTGTGGGCGAGGCCGACGCGGGCTCCCGAGACCTGGCGGGGGCCCGCGGTGCCGCGGAGCTGCCAGACCAGTTCCGCCGCCTGTGCAAGGCCCGTCGCGCCCAGGGGGTGGCCCTTGGAGATGAGGCCGCCCGAGGGGTTCACCACCCAGCGGCCGCCGTACGTCGTGGCGCCCGACTCCACCAGTTCCCCGGCGCCGCCGTCCTCGCACATACCCAGCGCCTCGTACGTCAGCAGCTCGTTGATCGAGAAGCAGTCGTGCAGCTCGATGACGTCCACGTCACCGATGCCGAGCCCGGACGCCGCGAACACCGCCCGACCCGCCGCCGCCGTCATCGGCTTGCCGACCACGTCGATGCAGGAGCCGGAGGCGAAGGAGGCCTCGGTGTCCGTGGTCATGGACTGGGCGACGATCTCCACCGCCCGCTCACCGAGCCCGTGCTGCTCCACGAAGCGTTCCGATACGACCACCGCCGCCGCGGCCCCGTCCGAGGTCGGCGAGCACTGCAGCTTGGTCAGCGGCTCGTGGATCGTCTTCGCCGCGAGGATCTCCTCCACCGTGTAGACGTCCTGGAACTGCGCGTTCGGATTGTTCGCCGAATGCCGGTGGTTCTTCGCCCCGACCGCCGCCAGCTGCGCGGCGGTGGTCCCGTAGAGCTTCATGTGTTCCCGCGCCGCGTTCCCGAAGATCTGCGCGGTCGGCGGGGACATCTCGAAGCCGTGCCCGGCGGCCATGATCCCGTAGTGCCGGGCCACCGGCGAGGTCTTGAAGTCCCCGCCGTCCGCGCCCCCGCCCAGCGCGCCGCGCTTCATCTTCTCGAAGCCCAAGGCCAGCACGCAGTCGTTGATCCCGCCCTCCACGAACTGCCGCGCCATCATCAGCGCCGTCGAGCCCGTCGCGCAGTTGTTGTTGACGTTGTAGACGGGCACCCCGCTCAGTCCCAGCTCGTACGCGGCCCGCTGGCCGGCCGTGGAGGCCTGGAAGCAGTAGCCCACCGGTACCTGCTCGACCAGCCCGTAGTCGATGCCCGCGTCCGCGAGCGCCGCGTCGCCGGCCTCCTTCGCCATGTCCCAGTACTGCCAGTCCCTCGACTCCGGCTTCTCGAACTTCGTCATGCCGACGCCCACGATGTACGACTTCATCTCTGTCCCCACTGCCCTTCGGTTCGCTTCAGTCCCTGGGAAGGCCGAGAATCCGCTCGGCGACGACGTTGAGCTGGACCTGCGTGGTGCCCCCGGCGATGGTCAGGCAGCGGGACATGAGCATGCCGTGCACCGCCCGCTTCCCCGCCCCCTCGCTCACCGCGCCCGCGGGACCCAGCAGTTCGAGCGTGAGCTCGGCGGTCCGCTGCTGGTGCGGGGTCTGGACGAGCTTGCGTACGGACGCGCCCGCGCCCGGCTCCAGTCCGGAGACCTGCTGGAGCGTGGTGCGCAGCCCGATGCAGGCCAGGGCGTGCGCCTCGGCTGCCAGGGCCCCGATCCGCACCCGGTACCCGCCTTCGAGTTCGGCGGAGCGGGCGAGCAGCGCCTCCAGACCGGTGTCGAAGGTCATCTGGTCGGCCATGTGGACGCGTTCGTTGCCCAGCGTGTTGCGGGCGACCTTCCAGCCCCCGTTCTCGGCGCCCACCAGGGCGTCCGGCGGCAGCGGCACGTCGTCGAAGTAGACCTCGTTGAAGAGGGCCTCGCCGGTGATCTCCTTGAGCGGCCGGATGTCGATCCCGGGGGTCTTCATGTCCACGATGAAGTAGCCGAGCCCCTTGTGCTTGGGGGCGTCCGGGTCGGTGCGGGCCAGCAGGATCCCGTAGTCGGCGCTGTGTGCGGAACTCGTCCACACCTTCTGCCCGTTGACCAGCCAGGAGCCGTCCCCGGAAGGCGACCGCTCCGCCTTCGTCCGCAGTGAGGCGAGGTCGGAGCCCGCCCCCGGCTCGGAGAAGAGCTGGCACCAGGTGACGTCCCCGCGCAGCGTGGGCAGCAGGTAGCGCTCCTGCTGTTCGGGGGTTCCGTAGGCGAGGAGGGACGGCACGACCCACGTGGCGATCCCGAGGTCGGCGACCTTGACCCCGGCGGCCGCCAGTTCCTGCTGGACGACGAGCTGTTCGACGGGACCGGCGCCGAGCCCGTACGGGGCCGGCAGGTAGGGGGCCGCGTACCCGGTGGGCGCCAGCACCCGGCGGGCGGTGGCGGGGTCGAGCCCGGCCGCGTCCGCGATGGCGCTACGGGCCTTCGCGCGGTGGGTCTCGGCCAGCGCGGGCAGCTCCAGGCGCAGCTCGCGCCGCGCGCCGGCGGCGGCGAGCCGTACGGCCCGGACCCGGTGGCCGTCGCCGGAGCCGAGGAGCTGGCGGGCGACGAGGGCCCGGCGGAGGTAGATGTGGGCATCGTGCTCCCAGGTGAAGCCGATGCCGCCGAGCACCTGGACGCAGTCCTTGGCGCAGGAGTACGCGGCGTCGAGCGCGGTGCCCGCGGCCAGTGCGGCCACCAGCGAGCGCACCTCGGCCGGTTCCTCCATGGCCTGCGCGGCGTCCCAGGCGAGCGCCCGGGCCTGCTCCACGCGCACCAGCATGTCGGCGCACAGGTGCTTGATCCCCTGGAACTGCCCGATGGGCCGCCCGAACTGCTCGCGCACCTTCGCGTACTCGGCGGCGGTGCGCAGCGCCCAGCCGGCGGTGCCGCAGGCGTCGGCGGCGAACAGCACGCAGGCGAGGTCCCGTACGAGGGCGGCGTCGAGTTCCAGCAGGGCCCCCGGCCCGGCGGTGACCCCGCGGGCGCGGACCTCGGCGGTGGGCCGGGTCGGGTCGGCGCTGGCCTGCGTACGGATGTCCAGCGCGGCGGCGCCGACGGCGAACCAGCGGGTCCCGTGGGCGGTCTCGGCGGCGAGCAGCACGAGGTCGGCCTCCCCCGCGCCGAGCACCGGCGGCGCGGTCCCGTCGAGGAGGTACCCGCCCTCCACGGCGACGGCGGTCAGGTCCCCGGGCCCGAGCGCTACGGCCCCGACCCGCCCGCCGAGGGGCTCGGCCCCGGCCCGGTCCAGGAGTGCGGAGGCCAGCACGCTCGGCAGGTACGCCCCCGGCAGCGCCGCCCGAGCGGCCTCCTCCACCACGACGGCCAGGTCGAGCAGGGTGCCGCCCTCCAGGTGCGGCTCCAGCAGCCCGGAGGCGAGCAGCCCGTCCCAGTAGGCGGGCCGCGAGCCCGTCTGCGGCGGGGTGTCGAGGAGTTTGCGCACCTCCTCGGGCGGCACGGCCCGCGCGACCCAGCCGCGTACGGCTTCGGCCAACTCCCGCTGTTCCTGTGTGATTCCGATGCCCATGCGCGGCAGAGTAGAACACGTTGCATTCTGACGGAAGGTCAGAACTGAAACGTGTTCTCACTCTGGGGCCCGCCGCCGTCGCCGGGGCCGGAGCCTCACGCAAGGACGAGCCGGCCGCCCGGAGCCGCGGCCCTCCGGCGGCGGTGGTAGGCCACGGTGACGACCGCCAGCAGCGGCCCCCAGGCCACCAGGGGCAGGTAGCAGGCCGTCATCACCCAGTACGCCACGCCCGTGGGGGAACCGGGGGCGCCCATGTTCTCCGGGTCGTTCCAGCCGATCGCCCCCAGGACTCCCAGCAGGGTGAGCGCGGCGGCCCCCAGGCCGGCGGGGATCACGGCGGCGAGCGGCGGTACGCGCCTGCCGCCGACCAACGGCAGCCAGTGCGGGGTGACTTCGCCCCAGCGCTGCACGAGGCCCAGGGTGAGGAATCCCAGCGCCTCGGCGAACACGCTCAGGCCCATCATGTAGAGCGAGAAGCCGCTGCCGAAGCTGACGTCCGCCAGCGGGTCGCCCCCGGAGAAGCCGAGCGGCACTCCGAACGCTCCGGCGATCCGCCAGAGCCCCGTGGGCAGCGGGGCGAGCGCGGCGAGGGCGGCGAGGCGCACCACTCGACGGCTCGGTTGGCGTTCCACGGCCGCGCTCATTCCTTGTTCCCCGAGTTCGCAGAGTTCGTGGAGTTCGCGGAGTCCGCCGAGTTCGCGGAGTCCGCAGACGGGGTCGGCGGGAGCACGTGCACGACCTTGAAGTCGCCGCTCCCGACGGTCTCGTACGGTGCGGCGCTCAGGCACTTCGCCACCACCGGACCGTCGAAGGCGGACACGGCCCAGCTGTAGCCGACCCGGTCCTTCTTCCCGTCGCCCTTCCCGTCGTAGACGGTGAAGCCGACGCGCTTGCCGACGGCGCCGGGGGGCAGGTCGGAGCTCGTGATGATGCCGGTGGCGGTCGCGACGGGACCGCCGGTCAGCAGGCAGTCGATACGGCCTTCGGCGTACGCGCCCTGCTTGCCGTCGGCGGAGTAGTGGCTGAACCGGAAGGTGCCGCGCGAGGTGCCGGCCGGGGCGTCCGGCTCGTCGGGCTCGGCCGGTGCGAAGCCGTGTGCGTCGAAGGAGAAGCGGACCTGCTGGCCGTCCGCCCGGTCCATCGTGGCGGAGCCGGTGAGACTCGATTCCTTCGGCGACTTCTTCGCCTCATCCGAGGCGGAGGCGGAGGCGGAGGCGGAGACAGCGAGGCCGCCGATGACCGCCAGTGCGACGATGCCGACGACGGACGTACGAAGAGTGGTATTGCGCAGCATGGTGAACTCCTTGATCCCGGCGACCGGTTGAGCCGCCGTTCGGTGTGGCATCAGCCTCCGGCAGCGGGCCGGTCCGCGGCCATCGGCCGATGGGGAGATCCGCTCGGGGGCTCGGTGGACCCCTCTATGCCGTTCGGCAGAGGCCACCGAAAGAGACGGCCTAAGGTCGTGGGGGTGAAGATCATGGGCATGGCACACCGGGACCGTTCCGTCGTCGGCGTCCTTACCGCCGCATGCTGTGCCGCCACGCTCTTCCTGGGCGTACGGCCGCTGCCGGCCCTCGCGGCCGTCGCGATCGCCCTCGCTGCTTTCGGCTGCCTGCCGCGGTCGCGCGAGTGGACCGGGGCCGCCACGGGCGGCGCCGGCGTCCTGCTCCTGGTGGCGACCTTCGGCTGGCCCGGACGCGGAACGGCCGAAGGAGCGTCGTGGCACCTGGCGGCCGTGGGAGCGGTGCTGCTGCTCCTGACCGCGGCGGTGCGCTGGTCGCCCCGGCGCCGGCTCCTGACGGGCGGCGGGCTCGGCGCCGTGGCCGTCGCCGTCTGGACCCTCCCGCTCGTACCGGACGCCTCCTTCTTCGAGCGCCTCGGCCTGGTGTCCTTCTGGTCGGCGCCGATCGCCGTCTCGGTCGTCGTCGGCGGCTATCCCCGCCTGACGGCGGACCGCCGCCGGCAGGCGGTCTTCGCAGCGCGCCGTGCCCAACAGCTCGAACTCGCCCACGATCTGCACGACTTCGTCGCCCACGACGTGAGCGGCATCGTCGTGCAGGCCCAGGCGGCCCGGTTCGTGGCCGAGCACGATCCGGCGGCGGCGGTCCGGGCACTGGAACGGATCGAGCGGGCCGGACTCGCGGCACTGGCCTCGATCGACCGCACGGTCCGGATGCTGCACGCGGCCGACGAGGACACCGACAAGAGCGCGGGCGGCGACGACAGGGACGGCGGCGACAGTGGCGGGCCGACCGGAGACGAGGCTGCGGGCGGCGCCCGTACGGTCCTTCCCGGCATGGACCAACTCGGCGATGTGGTGGACCGGTTCGGCGAGACGGGACGGATACCGGCCCGCCTCGACCTGGCCCCGGACGTGACCGACGCGCTCTCCCGCGAGGGGGCCGCCACGGTCCACCGGGTCGTGGTGGAAGCGCTCACCAACGTACGCCGTCACGCGCCGGGAGCAGCCGGCGTACGCGTCGCACTCAGCACGGACCGTAGGACCGTCGAGGTCAGCGTGACCAACGACGGCGGCCGCGGCCGCTCTTCGCACCTGCCCGCGCTCCCCCGTCTCGAACGGGGCGCCAGGGGCGTCCGGGGCGGCGGCGGGCTGCTCGCACTGGCCGAACGCGTCCGCGCCTGCGGCGGCACCTTCACCTCGGGCCCGTACCGGGACGGCTGGCGCGTGACCGCGGTCCTTCCCGCCACCGGATCGCACGCCACGGCATCATGATCCCGTGACCACCCGCATCCTGATAGCCGACGACCAGGAAGACGTACGCAACGGCTTCCGCCTCATCCTCGACTCACAGCCCGACATGACCGTCGTCGGGGAGGCGGCCGACGGCGAGACGGCGGTCGAACTCGCCCGTTCCCTGCGGCCCGACGTCGTGCTCGCCGACATCCGGATGCCGCGCCTGGACGGCCTGGAGGTGACCCGGATCCTGGCGGGCCCGACCGCCGAACACCCCGTCCGCGTCGTCGTCGTCACGACGTTCGACCTCGACGACTACGTGCACACCGCGCTGCGCAACGGCGCCTGCGGCTTCCTGCTGAAGCGGTCGGGCCCCAACCTGCTGATCGAGGGCGTACGGGCGGCGATGGCCGGGGACACCCTGATCAGCCCGCAGCTCACGGTCCGGCTGCTGCGCAGCCTGTCCGCGGAACCCCGACCGCAAGCCCGGCCGCCGCAGCCGGTTCCCGAGCCGCGCACCGCGGCCGAGGACCCCCTGACCGCGCGGGAGCGCGAGA
Organism: Streptomyces sp. GL_148; assembly: GCF_057834205.1. Lineage (NCBI taxonomy): Bacteria > Bacillati > Actinomycetota > Actinomycetes > Kitasatosporales > Streptomycetaceae > Streptomyces > Streptomyces sp. GL_148. The sequence goes on from NZ_CM174396.1 coordinate 2,598,067, forward strand.
TCGCCCTGCTCGTCGCACGCGGCCTGACCAACGCCGAGGTCGGCGCCGAGCTGTTCATCTCGCCGGGCACCGCCAAGACCCATGTCGCCAACATCCAGGCGAAGCTGGCGGTGCGCAACCGGGTGGGCATCGCGGGATGGGCCTGGGAGACCGGCCTGGCCAACGGCACCACCTGACACCGCACGGACGTCAGGACCGTTCGTAGTAGTAGCCCTCGCCGTGCGAGGGGCCCACGTTGTGCTGGAGGCCGGCCGGCAGGCTCTTGGTGAAGAAGGAGGGGTCCAGGACCCCGCAGAACTGGCTGGTGGACTTGGACTTGTCCACCGCTGCCGAGCCGATGTTGATCCGGGTGCCGCCCGAGGCCAGCGAGGTCACCTTGGCGATGTTCTCGCAGTGACCCATGTTGGATTCGGTGATCAGCCGGACGGCCCCGGACCGGGTGATGGTCACCGTCTCCGGCTGGCCGATGTTGAAGTCGCCCTTGTAGGTCCAGGTGCCGGTGAAGTACGCGGGGACCGCGTCGGTGCCGCCGGAGGAACCACCGCCGCTGGGCGAACCACCGCCGCTCGGGGAGCCCCCGCCGCTCGGCGAGCCCGAGCCGCCCGGGGTGGCGCTCGGGCTGGTGCCCGTACCGGTGCCTCCGGCGGCCGGGCCACCGCCGCCTCCCTGGCTCGCGCTGCTGCCGCCCGGGGTGCCCGAGCCTCCGCCGGGGGCCCCCGCACCCGCCGCGGCGCCGACCTGGCCGTCCGGCACCGGTACGGGCGGGCTCTGGGCGGCCTGAGGGCTCTCGGAGTTCGGACCGCCCGGGGCGGCGGGTGACCCGCTCGCCGCCGAAGGGGAGCCCGCGGAGGCGCCGGGCGTCACGGGCGCACTGCTCGCCGGGGGCGAGGCCTGCGCCCCGTCGCCACCGCCGCCGAACGGCTGGAGCAGGGCCACCGTGCCCCCGCCGACGGTGAGCACCAGGACGGCGGGCACGGCGACGGTCCACCGCCGCCGGGCCCCGCGCCGCTCGTTCTCCGCGCCACCGCTGCCGACGGCCGGTCCGGCCGCCGGACCGGCCCACTGTCCGCCCGCCGGCGCGGCCACCGCCCCGCCCACGGGCTCGACGACCTCCACGACCTCGACGACCTCGACGACCTGCTCGCCGGACCCGCCGGGCTCCGCGGACCCGCCGGGCTCAGCTGCCGCACCCGCCTCCGGCCGCAGCCCGACCGTCTCCCGGTCGGGGGTCTGCGTATCCCCCGGGCCCCCGCCTTCCACCGCCGCGGGCACCGCCTCCGCGTCGAGCAGCCGCGCCGCCTGCCGGGCCAGCCGTTCCACCACCTCCGGCGGCAGCCACGCCCCGCCGCTCACCGCCGGGCGCATCCGCTCCGGATCCGCCAGCAGCTCGTCCACGCCCGGCCGGTCCTCCACGCCCTTGACCAGGCAGCGGCCGATGAGCGCGCGCAGGGAGGGGTCCGCCACCCGCTCCAGCGCCGGTTCGCCCTCCACGATCTGGAACATCACCGCGTGCTGGTTGCTGGCGCCGTGCCCGAAGGGCAGCTCGCCCGTGGCCGCGTACATCAGGACACAGCCGAGCGTGAACACGTCGCTCTTCGCCCCGGCCCGCTGCCCGCGCACCTGCTCCGGCGACATGAACCCGGGCGAGCCGACGACCATGCCGGTGCTGGTGAGCAGTGACTCGACGGAGGTCTCCAGGGCCCGCGAGATCCCGAAGTCGATGACCCGGCTGCCCTCGACGGTGAGCATCACGTTCGACGGCTTGAGGTCGCGGTGCACGATCCCGGCGGTGTGGATGTCCTTCAGTGCGTGCAGCAGTCCGTCCGCGAGGGCGTGTACGGAGGTCACGGGCAGGGGGCCGTGCCGGCGCACGATCTGCTCCAGCGAGAGCCCGGGTACGTACCCGGTGGCCACCCAGGGCCGTTCGGCGTCGGGGTCGGCGTCCAGGACGGGCGCGGTGTACCGCTCGCCCACCTTCCGGGCGGCGTCGATCTCCCGGCGGAACCGGGCCCGGAACTGCGCGTCGGCCACGTGCTCCTCGTGCACCACCTTCACGGCGACCGTACGCCCGCCCTCGGAGCGGGCCAGGAACACCCGGCCCATCCCGCCGGCACCGAGGCGCCCGAGCAGCAGGTACGGCCCGATCCGGCTCGGATCACCGGCCGCGAGCGGCTTTATGCCGCCGTCGGCGCCGTCGGCGTGCTCGTCATTGCTCCCGCTGCCCATGCTGCCCGTCCCCCGGTGATCCCCTGCGGGCGGCCGTCCGGTCCGCTCCGTCAAACTCGCCTCAGGTTAGGGCCAGTTCATCTGCACCCCGAAGACGAGGTCGGACGAGTGGGAAGAACACGGACGGAATGAAGGGATCCACAAGTGGAAAGACAGTGCCCTCACAGCCGTACCGCCTCACCACCTCGTGAGGAGCGGCTGCCGACCACGACGACTTGAACGCGTTCAATCCTTGTGCCAGAGTGCGATACGAGTTCCTGAGCCCATCGGTCGCGCACGCGGTCTGCGGAACTCGCCGGGGGTGGATTGTGCTGCGTTCCTGTCGTACCGCGCTGATCGTGGTCGCCATGTCCCTCGCCCTGACGGCCTGCGGCAGGCTCACCGTCATGCCGCCGCCCGAAGGCAAACCGGTCGTCCTGGAGTCGGCCGCGCTCACGACCACGTGGATCGATGCCGACGGCGGCACCCTCACGCTGAGCCGGGACGGCACGTTCCTCGCCGATGAGGTCTGCGTCGGCGTCGACTGGTACGACAGTTTGACCTGGTCCGGAACAGGCACCTGGAAGCAGATCTCCAACGAAGAGCAGAGCTTCCTCACCATCTCCTTCGACACCGCTCACGACGTCGGCTTCAGCGCCGCCCACCCCGAAATGGTGCGGGAACCCGACTCTTACGCCGCCCTGAGGCAAGGCAAGGTCCTGAAACTCTGGACCGCCATCGGCGATCCGGACAACGACTACCCGAACTGCGTCCTGAGCAGCCGGGCGCGTTGACCCGGTTGCCGCAGGCGGCGACGGGACTAGGCCGCCTCGTTCGGATCTTGCCGGTCAGGCCCGCGTCGTCCGGGGGGTGCGCGCGTGCTCCACGGCGGCCGCGGCCAGGCCGGCGATCAGCGGGTGGGCGCGGGTGCCGTCGCCGTCCAGTTCGGGCTGAAAGAGGGTGGCCAGGAAGAAGGGGTGCTCGGCCAGTTCGGCGATGCGGATGTCGCCGGATTCGTCGGCGCCGGTGAAGGTCATGCCGTGCGCCCGCAGCAGGTCCAAGTGGAGCGGGTTCGGGCCGTAGTTGCAGTGGTAGCGCGCCTGCGTGCGGTCCGCGCCGAGCAGCCGGGCGGCGCGGGAGCCGGGAGTGACCCGTACGGTCCCCTCGTGGCCCACGAGCGAGCAGGCCAGCGGGACGACCACGGCGTCCTGCTCGGCGGTCGCGGGGTCGTTCTCGGCGTGCGCAGCCCGGTCGAGGCCGCAGACGGTACGGGCGAACTCCAGCAGGGCGTGCTGGAAGCCGCCGCAGGTGCCGAGGAAGGGGATGCCGTTCTCGCGGGCGTCCCGGATCGCCGTGAGCACCCCGTCCTCGCTGCGGTAGGGGCTGCCGGGCAGGACCCAGACGGCGTCGAAGCCGTCCACGCCCTCGCCGGCTTCCCCGGTGGGGATCCAGTAGGCGTCCAGGTCCAGGCCCTCGCGCAGGCGCAGCGCCTCCAGCAGGCCGGGGACGCGGGCGTGGGAGCGTACGGCGTCGGAGCGGTCCGCGATCAGGGCGATGCGGGCGGTTGCCGTAGCGGCGGTCCGGTTCACGTTCATCATGACGACCATCCTCCGAGCCCGCGGCCCATCACGTCCAACGATGATCCGCACTACTCCCATAAGCGATACTGATGCACATGGATCCGCATCTGCTGCGCACCTTCGTGGCGGTCCTCGAACACCGCTCCTTCTCCACCGCCGCCTCGGTCCTCGGCTACACGCAGTCGGCCGTCTCCCAGCACATCGCGGCGCTCGAAGCCGACTTGGGCGCCAGGCTGGTCGAGCGGCGGCCCGTCGCCCCCACCGAGGCGGGGGTCCGGCTGATGGAACACGCCCCCGCGCTGCTCCTGCGCCTGGACGCGGCCCGCGCCGACATCGCCCGCCTGCACCGGGCCCCCGATGCCCGGCTGACGCTGGCCTGTTCCCCCGCGGCCTTCGGCCCGGCGCTCGCACAGGCCCTGGCCCGGCTGCGCGCCGAGGGGCCGGTGGAGGTCGACCTGCACGTCTTGGGGCGGGACGCGGTGGTCGAGGCGGTCCTGACCGCCCGCGCCGGCCTCGGCCTCGTGGACGGAGTGGCCGCGCCCAGCGACCCCCTCCCGCTGCCGGACCTCGGCCCCACCGTCACCCTCGCCGTCACCGAGGAGCGCCTGGCGGTGCTCTTCCCGCACGACCACCCCCTGGCGCGGCGCAGTTCGGTCCGGCTGCCCGACCTCGCGCAGGCGCAGTGGATCGACGCCCCCGACACGGCGGTCCCCCTGGCCCGGCTCCGCGAGGTCAGCCACACCCCCGGCTTCCACCCGCGCATCCACCACCACGGCACCGACCCGCACGCCCTGGCCGCCCTGGCCGCCGCCGGCCACGGCCTGACCGCCCTCCCCCTCTCCCTGGCCGCCACCTTCCCCGGCACCACGGCGATCCCGGTCCACACCCCCCGCCTGGTCCACCGCACGGAACTCCTCCACCCGACGTCCCCACCCCCGCACGCGGCCCGCCTGGCGGCCTTCCTCACGGGCGGCGGGTAGGGCAGCCCGCGTCCAACTGCCGGACTGGCTTGGGTGCTGGTTCCGTGAAGAAGCTCGCAGCCGGCTGCGGCACCGGTACACCCGCCCGGTCAGCGGCGACGGCCGGTACTTGCCGCGAGCGTCGCGCGGGGGCGATCATCCTGATGTCGGCCCGGCGCAGAGCTAAATGGCCGGCCGCACGGGTGCGGCCGGCCACCAAAACCGCGGGCACAGGATGCAGGCGGTGTCACAACCGCCACTGTGGGCACCTCGCCGCTCCCTCGTAATGGAAGCCCCCGGAGTTGCCAGCCGATCATCCAAGGAGTTCGGTACAAGTGTCAAGGACAGGAGGCGACTTGACCAGTCTTGCCGCTTGGGTTGGAGTTGATCAGCGAGGCCCCGCTTCGGTTTATATTGCGACCGACAGCAGAGTCTCCTGGGCCAACTCGTCCCATCATTGGGACGGGGTCAGGAAGACATTCTCTTCCCCTAATTCTCCGGATGCCTTCGGGTATGTGGGTCATGTGCTCTTCCCTGCCCTGGTGCTCCCGACCGTTGTCGAAATCCTGAGTCACGAATCGACTGCCCCCAGAGGGATCCTTTCCAGCCAGTCGCTCTTCAGAGAGATAGTCGAGCACGCGTGGTCCGCCCTCCCGATTCCCGAGCGCCGGGACGTGCAACTCGTGCACGCGACGAGGGAGGGTGAGGGTGTGTCCTGCGAGTTCGGGTTTCAAATATTGAAGTACAGCGCCGCCGATGAGGCTTGGACATCCGAGCACCCTCCGATGCCGGGCTGCAGTTCTGGGCTGGTGCTGCTGGGGAGTGGAAAGGGATCCCTGAACAATGCGGCGGCGGAGTGGAAGCGATCGGATGCGGGCGGTACAAGTCGCGCCGAATTCGGTGCATTCTGTGAATCTCTGGAGGGCGGTGCCGATCCGCAGAGCGGAGGCGCTCCGCAAATCGTCGGGCTCTACAGGAAGGGGCCGGGGAGACTGTTTGGAACTTCCTGGGCAGGGGCCGCCTACGTGAGTGGCTTGCCCCTTCCGGAAGGGCTTTCGGTTGCTGATGTGGAATGGAGGAACCATCTCTTCGAGCGAACTGACTCGAATGGGCAGCGTGTTGCGGGTGCGCAAATCCAGCCGGATCGCAAACGTGCGTAGGCGCACCGCGGGATCGGCGGCGTCGAAGGGCGTGCCGGCGGTGCGGTAGGCCGGCGCGCGTCGAGGTGTGCCGGGCTGGCGGGCGGACCGCGTCGAGGTGTGCCGGGCTGGCGGGCGGACCGCGTCGAGCACGGCCATCCATGGCGCCGGTGCCCACGCGGACCACCGCCACCGCCGCTACCACACGAGCCCCGGCGCGGTGGGCCGGCCCCCGGGCATGGCGTCGTACCAGCCGGTAAGGCACCATGGGCCGCCGATGTACGCCGACGTGCGCCGTGTGCCGCCCCACCCCGCAGGAGGAACACCATGGCCAGCCCCAAGCCGGAGACCCTCGCCGCCTTCGAGGCCGCCAAGGGGTTCATGCCCGTAGGGGAAGGGCTCGCCCTCTACGAGGCGGCCGCCTCCGCGGCGCGGCTCGGGCTGCCGTTGCTGGAGGTCGGGACCTACTGCGGGCGCTCCACGATCCTGCTCGCCGACGCCGCCCGCGAGGCGGGGGTGAGCGCGCTCACCGTGGACCACCACCGGGGCAGCGAGGAGCAGCAGCCCGGCTGGGAGTACCACGACCCGAGCGTCGTGGACCCGGAGATCGGGCTGATGGACACCCTGCCCACCTTCCGCCGGACCCTGCACAAGGCCGGCCTGGAGGACCACGTCATCGCGATCGTCGGCCGCTCGCCGCAGGTCGCCGCGGCCTGGGGCGGCAAGCTCGGCCTGGTCTTCATCGACGGCGGCCACACCGACGAACACGCCACGGGCGACTACGAAGGCTGGGCCCCGCACGTCGCCGAGGGCGGCACGCTGGTCATCCACGACGTGTTCCCCGACCCGGCCGACGGCGGCCAGGCCCCGTACCGCATCTACCTGCGCGCCCTGGCCTCCGGCGCCTTCGAGGAGGTCTCCGTGACCGACTCCCTCCGCGTGCTCCGGCGCACGGGCGAAGGCATCTGACCCCTTCTTGGCAGGGCTGCCGGGTGTGCCGCTGCGCGGGACCGTCCCCTACCCGCCCTTCCACCATCCCCCAGACTCCGTCCGGGGGGACCCCCAGCCGGGCTCTCCCCGGACCCGCGCCTCAGACGCCGGCGGGGCTGGATTCATCCCGCCCCGCCAGGCGGACGGCGCCGGACGCATCCAGCCCCGCCGGCCCTCACGTGGAGGCGACCCGGCCAAATCCAGCCCCGCCGGCGTTTGAGGCGCGGGGGTCCGGGGGCAGCGCCCCCCGGCAACGGCGCCGCACCCGCGCACAGCGCCCGGCGGCGGCGACGGCACCCGGCGGCTCGGCGCCTGACACGTCAGCGGAGCATATAAGCGCACCGCGCCCCCGGATGGCCCACGGTCCGTACACCCGGCCGACCGCCGGTCTAGCATCGCCGGGTGCGCTACGACGAAAGCCCCCCGCCGCTCCCCGAGTCCTCGACGTCCATCAGTCCGGACCGGCCCTGGTACATCCGCCGGTCGACCCTGGTCGTCGCGGTGGCCGCGATCGCCCCGGCCGCTCTGGCCGGGTGGGTACTGACCGAGGTGCTGAGCGGGGGCGTCGGCGACGACTCGCGGCCGCCCCGGATCGTGATGCCGCTCGCGGCGTCGGCGGCATCCTCCCCGCCCCAGGCACCGGGATCCGCATCGGCATCCGCATCGGCTCCGGCCGCGAGCCCGGCCCCCGGCGCGACCCCCGGAGGGACCGGCACCGTGCCGAACCCCGCCGCCGCCAATGGCCTCGCCGGCCGCACCGTCGTGATCGACCCCGGTCACAACACGGGCAACTTCAAGCACACCAGCGAGATCAACCGCCAGGTGGACATCGGCACCAACCGCAAGGAGTGCGACACCACCGGCACGACCACCAACTCCGGCTATATGGAGGCCGAGTTCAGCATGGACGTGTCGCGCCGCCTGCGCACCGTCCTGGAGGCCAAGGGCCTCAAGGTGGTCCTCACCCACGAGGCCGGCAAGGAACGCCCCTTCGGCCCGTGCATCGACGAACGCGCCCGCATCGGCAACGAGGCCGTCGCCGACGCCGTGGTCTCCGTCCACGCGGACGGGGCCTCGGCCGGCAGCCGCGGTTTCCACGTCATCCTCCCCGCCAAGGTCAAGGGCGGCGGCGCCGACACCGCGAAGATCATCGGACCGTCCCGGCAACTCGGCGAGCGGATCGCCGGGAACTTCGCCCGGACCACCGGTTCCGCCCCCGCCAACTACCTCGGCGGCGGTACCGGATTGGTCGTCCGCGACGATCTGGGCGGACTGAACCTCTCGACCCGGCCCAAGGTGTTCATCGAATGCGGCAACATGCGTGATGCCAAGGACGCGGCGCAGCTGTCGAGTCCGGAGTGGCGCCAGAAGGCGGCCCAGGGCATCGCGGACGGCATCGTCGGCTTCCTCGGCGGGTAGGGCCACCAGGACCGTCCCTCCGGGCGGCCCGCAGCCCCGCTCCTCTCGGCCGCGGCAAAGCTCCGTACCATGGTGCCGCCCGCCCCCCTGCGTCACGGCGGGCACCCACGGCACCACGAGACGACGAGACCGAGAAGGACACCTAAGACGTGAACATCCGATCCCTCACTCGAGGCGACGGCGTGGTGATCGGAGCAGCGGCGCTGCTGTTCATCGCCTCGTTCCTCGATTTCTATTCCGCGCCCAACTTCGACGCACCGAGCGCGTGGGACACCGATTCGTACCGCCTGGCGCTGCCGAGCATCTTCCTGCTCGCGTTCATCGCCGTCGGCCTGCTCGTCGCCGCCCGCCTCCAGCCCGCTGGGCGCCAGCTCCTGGGCCTGCCCTTCCAGGCCTGGGGCACGGTGCTCTCCGTCGCGGCCGCCTGGTCCGCGCTCTGGGGCCTCATCACCTGCCCGACCGGGGCCGACCTGGGCGCGGGTGCCGTCATCGGCTTCCTCGCCACAGCCGTGCTGGCCGGCGTGACCCTCTTCGGGTCGAAGGTGCCCGCGCTCGCCGGGCAGCTGATCCCGGACCCGAAGCCCGCCGCCGCCGCCGTCCCGCCGTACGGCGGCCAGCCGCAGCCGGGCGCCGGGTACGGGTACCCGGGCGGCCAGGAGCCGCAGCCGTACGGGGCCGTCCCGCAGCCGGTCGCGCCGTACGGCGGCGGCCACGAGCAGCCCCAGGCCCCGCAGGACGCGACCCCGCAGCCCGCTCCGGCGGCGGACTTCACGCCGTTCTGGTTCGCCGTTCCGGTGGCCCGTCCGCTCTTCGGCGAGGACGGCAGCCCCGCCCCGATCGCGGAGCTGGCGCCCGGCACCTGGTACCTGGCCGTGGAGCAGCACGGTCCGGCCACCCTGATCGCCCAGACCCAGGACGGCCGCCGCGGCGTCCTGAACGACACCTCGGGCATCCAGCGCGGCTGATCCCGAGCACGCTCGCGCACAACGGCCCCCCGCCCTTCCGGGCGGGGGGCCGTTGCCCTACAGTCACCTGACGCATCGTCAGATTCGTGGAGGGGACCGTCACATGCGCCTCGGACTCGCACTCGGCTACTGGGGCCGCGGCCCCAACCCGGACCACCTCGACCTCGCCGCCGAAGCCGAGAACCTCGGCTACGACTCCGTGTGGACCGCCGAGGCATGGGGCTCGGACGCCTTCACCCCGCTCACCTGGATCGCCGCGCACACCTCGCGCATCCGCCTGGGCACCGCCATCGCCCAGATGGCGGCCCGCACCCCGACCGCCACCGCCATGCAGGCCCTCACCCTGGACCACCTGTCCGGTGGCCGGATGATGCTGGGCCTCGGCCTGTCCGGCCCGCAGGTGGTCGAGGGCTGGTACGGGCGCCCCTTCCCCTCCAGCCCGCTGACGGCGACCCGGGAGTACGTGGACGTCATCCGCCAAGTGCTGCGCCGCGAGGCCCCGGTCGCACTGGACGGCCGCTTCCACAGCCACCCGTACCGGGGCGCGGACGGCACCGGCATCGGCAAACCGCTCAAGCCCATCACCCACCCGCTGCGGGCCGATCTGCCGGTCCTGCTCGGGGCGGAGGGCCCGAAGAACATCGCCCAGACCACCCGCATCGCGGACGGCTGGCTCCCCCTCTACTGGTCGCCGACCCGCACGGACGTCTACCAGGCCTCGCTGTCCGAGCTCCCCGAGGGCTTCATGATCGCTCCGATGGCCCGGGCGAAGGTCTGCGACGACGTCGCGGAGGGACTCCTCCCGGTGAAGGCGATGCTGGGCTTCTACATCGGCGGGATGGGGCACGCGGCACGCAACTTCCACGCCGACCTCATGGGCCGGATGGGCTACGAGGAGGAGGCGCACCGGATCCAGGAGCTGTTCCTGGCCGGGCGCAGGGAAGAGGCCGTCATGGCCGTCCCGGACGCCTTCGCGGACGAGATCTCCCTGGTCGGACCGCGGGAGCGGATCGCCGAACGCCTGGAGCTGTGGCGCAAGGGCCCGGTGACCGACCTCCTCCTGACCGCCCCCGACCCGCACACCCTGCGGGTCCTGGCGGAGCTGAACACCTAGCGGACCCGCTCACCCTCCGGTCCCCGCTCACCCGCGGCCCGCCGGGGTGCGTCGCGGCTACCGCGGCTCGGCGTCCGGGGGTTCCTCCGGCAAGGGCTCCGGGAGGGACCCCGGGGCGGCCTCCGGGAGGGCCGCCAGGAGCTCCCGGAGGTCCAGCGGCATCACGGCGATCTCCATGCCCCCGGCGGGTCCGGACTCGGCTCCCCCGAACGCGCAGGTCACGATGCGCGAGCCCGGGTTGATGGAGAGGCCCTCCTTCACGGAGGGCGCCCGTACGCCGGTGGCGCGGGCTCCGGTCAAGGTCACGGGCTCGCCCCGGCCGGGCACCCAGCGGGCCGCGCCCTGGTCGGCGTAGACCCGGCCGCTGCGCCAGCGGCCGGCGCCCGCGGGGCGGCGGGCCATGCACGGGATGCCGGGCACCGGCGCGACGGCCTGGCGCCGGAGGTGCTTGCGGCGCATCAGCCAGCCGGTTGCGGCGGCGGCGCCGGCGAGGACCACGTACTCGATCACCGGCCCATTCAAACAGGTGGAACGGAACAGGCCGGACCGAAGCATTCCGGTCCGGCCTGTTCCGTTCCACCTGTGTGAATGGGCCTCGACATCGGGAAGGCGGCGGCTGAGCTCAGCCGGTCAGCTGCCCGGCGCTGGGGATCTTCTCGGTCACCGTGGCGCCCGCGCTCTCCCCGGCCTCCTTGACGCCGTTGATGACGTTCTCGAAGGAGCTGATGTCGGCGTCTCCCGCCTGGCCCTTGCGCAGCTTGGAGCCGAGCCCCTTGAGGGACTCGATGCCCGCCGTCAGCGGGCCCACGGCCTTCGACAGCAGCGGGTCGCCCTTGGCGTTCTCGCTGGCCGCCTTCAGCCGGTTGTAGGCGAAGGCGCCCGCGAGGCCCGCCTTGACCAGGGCGAAGGTGCGGCCCTTGGTGCCCTTCTTGAACTTGCCGGCCTTGTACGGCTTGACGATCCACTGGTAGGTGGCACCGGCCGCGAGCCCCGCGTTGGCGACGAAGCGGGTCTTGGCGAACTTCTGCTTCTCCGCCGGGGTGCTGGGTGAGGGAGTGGCGGCAGCCGCTTCCGCGTCCTCCGCGGAGGCCGCCGCGTCGGCCTCGGCGAACGCGGCCATGGCCACCGAGACCTCGTCGGCCTGACCGGCGGCGGTCTTGTCGCCACCGCCCGCGCCGCAGGCGGTGGCACCGCCGAGCAGGGCACAGGAAAGGAGCACCGCCGTGAGGGCACGGCGGAAGCGGACGGCTGTGGTGGGTAGGGACACGGGTTTCCTCCGGGGACTGAGGCGTCCCCCGCAGCCTCACCCCGACCACCCGGCTCCGCCACCCGGGGGACCCGTTCGGGTTTGCCGCGCCCGGGAGCGGCCAGAAGCGCGGCATGCCCACACACACGCGAGTGCACACCAGAGGAAGCAGCCAGGCCGGCCGTGTCGTCGCGGTCGTGGCGGACATCATGGCCTTCATCATCGGCCTGTGGATCCTGCTGTACCTGCTCGACGCCAACCAGGGGAACGCACTGGTCGACTTCATCCACGACGCGGCGAGCTGGCTGGCCGGCTGGTCCTACGACCTCTTCACCTTCCACCGCGACTGGGTCCAGGTGGTGATCGGCTACGGCATCGCGGCCGTCGCCTACCTGGTCATCGGCCACGCCGTCGCGGGCAGGCTCTACCGCCGCTAGGCGGTGTCCGGTGTCCCGTGTCCCGTGTCCCGTGTCCGGGGTCCCGTGTCTGGTGTCCTTCCGGAATTCCGGGACATGAGGGCAACCATCCGTGCCGGCCGTGGGTCCTACGGGCGAGAGTTGATGAATTGGACTTCGCCCGGGGGGCTCTTGTGAAGAAGTACACGGCGACCGCGGGTGCCTTGCCCGCCCACCCCGCGCCCCGTCCGACTACGGCGCCAGAGCCCCTGCGCATCATCCGGTTCGACGTCTCCACCGAGGGGCGTCCGCACGACCCCGAGGACTACGCCGCCGTGCGCTGACGCGTGCGCGAGCGGACAGGGCGACACGGAAGCGGGCACGGGCACGGGCCGCCGCGCCCGTGCCCGCTTCCGTCAGCCGTCAGCCGTCAGCCGTCAGCCGTCAGCCGTCAGCCGCAGCAGTCCGGCTCCAGGCCGGCCGGCAGCGTCAGCCCGCCGAAGACCATGCCGGTGGCCTCGTCGCCGCCCAGGGCGGCCACCGCGAGGAGGAGCGAGCCCGCCGTCCAGGTGGTCTGCTCCACGGGCCAGACCGCCCGGTCGTCGAAGACGTACCCGGTCCAGTACATGCCGTTGTCGGCCCGCAGGTGGCCGATCGAGCGCAGGATCTCCAGGGCCCGGTCCGACTCCCCCGTCGCCCACAGCGCGAGCGCCAGTTCGCAGGACTCCCCGCCGGTCACCCAGGGGTTCGGCAGCACGCACCGTACGCCGAGGTCCGGGACGACGAACTCCTCCCACCGCTCCTCGATCCGGGCCTTCGCCTCCGCGCCGGTCAGCGCCCCGCCGAGGACGGGGTAGTACCAGTCCATGGAGTAGCGGGACTTGTCCAGGAACCGCTCGGGGTGCCGGCGTATCGCGTGCCCGAGGGCGCCCGCGGCCAGTTCCCAGTCCGGCTGCGGATCGCCCCGGTACTCGGCGATGGCCAGCGCGCAGCGCAGCGCCTGGTGGATGGAGGAGGAGCCGGTCAGCAGCGCGTCCGCGACGTCCTCGCCGGACGGTTCGCGCTTCCAGCCGATCTCGCCGCCCGGCTGCTGGAGCCGCAGGACGAACTCGACGGCCGCGTACACGGCGGGCCACATCCGGTCGAGGAAGGCCTCGTCGCCGGTGGACAGGTGGTGGTGCCAGACGCCGACGGCGAGGTAGGCGACGAAGTTGGTCTCCCGGCTCGCGTCCTGCGGCTCGCGGGTGTCGACCCCGTCCTCGCGGTCTGCGTAGGCCGCGTACCAGGAGCCGTCGTCGTTCTGGTGGCGGACCAGCCAGTCGTAGGCCCGCTCGGCGGCCTCGTGCTCGCCGGCCGCGTCGAGGGCCATCGCGGCCTCGGTGTGGTCCCACGGGTCGAGGTGGTGCCCGCGGAACCAGGGGATGGCCCCGTCGGCGCGCTGCGCGGCGAGGATCCCGGCGACGGTGGCGGCGGCCTGGTCGGCGGTCAGTACGCCGTCCAGGACCAGGTGTTCGGGTGCGGTGCGCCCGGGAGAGCTCACTGCGCGGCGCCCACGGCCGCTGCCGCGCCCACGGGGAGGTGCGGCTTGGTGGCGTAGGCGACGAAGCTCTTGCCGATGACCGGGTTCAGGGCCTGCTCCGCGAGCCGGGTCAGCGCGGGCTTCTTCATGATGTCCCAGACCAGGAGCTTGTGGTACGCCTTGACGGGCAGCGCCTTGTCGTTGTCGACGCCGAAGGCGCACTTGAGCCACCAGTACGGCGAGTGCAGGCCGTGCGCGTGGTGGGTGCCGTACGGCTTGAGGCCCGCGGACTCCATCTTGCCGAGCAGTTCCTCCGCCTTGTAGATGCGGATGTGGCCGCCCTCGACCTCGTGGTAGGCGTCGGACAGCGCCCAGCAGATCTTCTCGGGGCCGTAGCGCGGCACGGTGATGGCGATGCGCCCGCCGGGCTTCAGGACGCGGACCATCTCGGCGAGGACGCCCTTGTCGTCGGGGATGTGCTCCATCACCTCGGAGATGATGACGACGTCGAAGGATTCGTCGGGGAAGGGCAGCGCGAGGGCGTCGCCCTCCATGGCGGTGGCGGTGGCGCCGGCCGGGGCCTCGCCGGCTTCCTTCATCGCGGCGAACCACTTGGCGACCTCGCGGATCTCCTCGCCGTTGCGGTCGAGGGCGACCACCTGGGCGCCGCGCCGGTAGCACTCGAAGGCGTGCCGGCCTGCGCCGCAGCCCAGGTCGAGTACGCGGTCGCCTGCGGCGAGCGGGAACCGGGAGAAATCGACGGTCAGCACGTGGTCCTGCCTTCGCGGTCGCGGGGTGGGGAGGGGAACTGCATCGGACGGAAGGGGGAGGTCACCGGGCGGTACGGGACTTCGGGGCCCGGGACCGGGGAGCCTGCGCCGCGGCCCGCTCGATGGCGGCGCGGTAGTGGACGACGGTGCCCTCGGCGGCCTTGGCCCAGGTGAAGCGGGACAGCACCCGCTCGCGGCCGGCGGCGCCGAGCCGGGTGCGCAGTTCGCCGTCGCCGAGCAGCCGGCCCAGCGCGGCGGCCAGCGCGCCCGCGTCGCCGGGCGGCACGGCCAGGCAGCTCTCGCCGTCGGGTCCGGTGACCTCGGGAATCGCGCCGCCGGTGGTGGCGACGAGCGGGGTGCCGGTGGCCATGGCCTCGGCGGCCGGCAGCGAGAAGCCCTCGTACAGCGAGGGCACGCAGGCGATCTGGGCGCTGCGGACGAGGTCGACGAGCTCGGTGTCGGTGATGCCCTTGACGAAGCGGACGGCGTCCTGGAGTCCGTACGTCTCGATCGCGCGGGCCACCGGGCCCTGTTCGGCGCGCTTGCCGACGACGACGAGGTGGGCGTCGGGCTGTTCGGTACGGAGCTTCGCGAGCGCCTCGACGAGGTGCACGAGCCCCTTGAGCGGGACGTCGGCGCTGGAGGTGGTCACGATCCGTCCGGGCACCTCGGCCACGGCGGGATCGGGCGACCAGAGGTCGGTGTCGGCGCCGATGTGGACGACGTGGATGCGCTCGCCCCGGACACCGAGGTGCTCGGCGATCTCCTTCTTGGAGGAGCCGGAGACGGTGAGCACGGAGGACAGCCGGCGGGCCACACGGCCCTGCATGCGCGTGAACCCGTACCAACGCCGCACGGAGGCACGCTTCCTGCGGTCCTTGGCGGCGGCCAGGTCCAGCTCGCGGTCGACGGTGATGGGGTGGTGGATGGTGGTGACCAGCGGGGCACCGAGGTCCGCCAACAGCCCGTAGCCGAGGGTCTGGTTGTCGTGGATCACGTCGAACTCGCCCGCGCGGGCCGCGAGATGACGGCGGGCACGCAGCGAGAAGGTCAGCGGCTCGGGGAATCCGCCGGTCCACATGGTCGCGACCTCGACGGCGTCGATCCAGTCGCGGTACTCGTCGCGCTTGGGCGTGCGGAAGGGGTCCGGGCTGCGGTAGAGGTCCAGGCTGGGCAGTTCGGTGAGCGTGGCGCCGGCGCCGGTGAGGGCGTCGGTGTCGAGCACCGGGTAGGGCTGCGCGCCGATGACCTCGACACGGTGGCCCAGCTTCACGAGCTCGCGCGCGAGGTGGCGGACGTAGACGCCCTGGCCACCGCAGAACGGGTTCCCCTTATAGGTGAGGAGTGCGATCCGCAACGGGCGGCTGCCGTCGGCGGCCGGACCCGTGAGAGGGCTCGTCATCATGGCCTCTGCGGTCACTCTCGACCCCCTTCTCCCTGCACTTTCGCCGGAGCGTAACCGCTCGGATAATGTAGAACAAGTTTCAGACTTGATCCGTTGAAGAGCATTGAATCTACCGGCCGGAAACCACACCGTAAGAGGGGTGGCGGGTGATTCGCGCCACGGCTCGGGCGCCTGCCATGCTGGGCGCGCGACGGCCCGGGGCAGCGCCCGCGGCCACCCCGGCACAGACATGAACGCCTTGGAACTGGAACGCCTTGGAACCGGAACGGGACAGATGACAGCGGAAGCGAAGGCCGTGACCCCAGCCGTCACCACACCGGCGTCTCCGCCCCTGACGGAGCGCCAGGAGGCACGCCGCAGGCGGATCCTGTACGCCAGCGCCCAGTTGGCGAGCCGGGGCGGTTTCGACGCGGTGCAGATGCGGGAGGTGGCGGAGTCCTCCAGCGTGGCCCTGGGCACCCTCTACCGGTACTTCCCCTCCAAGGTGCACCTGCTCGTCGCGACCATGCAGGACCAGCTCCAGCACATGCACGGAACGCTGCGCAAGCGCCCGCCGGCCGGGGACGAGCCCGCGGCCCGGGTCGCGGAAACCCTGATGCGCGCCTTCCGCGCCCTGCAGCGCGAGCCGCACCTGGCGGACGCGATGGTCCGGGCCCTCACCTTCGCGGACCGCAGCGTGAGCCCCGAGGTGGACACGGTCTCCCGGCTGACGACGGCGATCATCCTGGACGCGATGGGCCTGGACGCCCCGCCGACGGCGGAGCAGCTGTCGGCGGTCCGGGTGATCGAGCACACCTGGCACTCGGCGCTGATCACCTGGCTGTCGGGCCGGGCCTCGATCGCCCAGGTGAAGATCGACATCGAAACGGTCTGCCGCCTGATCGACCTCACGGCCCCGGATAAGGCACCTGAAGCGCCGCCGAAAAAGGCCTGATCCGACCGGGTGGGGGCCACGGCGGCGACGGCGCTGTCGACCGGTACCGGCGGCGAGCCGGACACCGATCGGTCACTTTTCGTACTCCATCCGTCGCAATGTGTGCATGACTCCGTCTCGGGGGCGTCATACCTAGTGGGTCGACTCGCCCCCCTGGGCGTCCGGCACCCGCCACCGTCCCAGCGAAGACACGGAGACCCACAGATGCGACGCGCTCTCGCCGCTGCAGCCATGACGCTTGTTGCCACCGCCGCCAGCATGTCCACGGCCACGGCCCAAGGTGAACACTTCATCGGTGCGATCACCTGCACCGCATCCACCACCGCAGGACTCCAGTGCAGCGGCAAGGCAGCCGGCCTCGGCAACGACCCGACGGCCGCCTTCCTCACGGCAGAGTCCGTGACCGCCGAGTACGTGTGCAGCAACCGGGGCGGCAACATCGCCCCCGGTCAGGGCACCTTCACTCCGAACCCGGTGGGCGACACGACGAACTTCACCCCCCGCAACGGCCAGATCACCTTCCGGAACGTGACGCTCGCCGCGCCGCCGACCCCCTCCGAGGACGACATCTGCCCCAACGGGAACTGGCGCGTCAACCTGCTCCACCTCAGCTGGAACAACGTCGTGCTGCACATCCAGCAGGGCGACAACGACATCCTGTCCAAGGAGCTCGGCGACTTCAGCGTCTGATCCGGACGCCCTCATCAGCTGACGCACAAACGAGCAGCGCCCGGCGCGAACCACACGCCGGGCGCTGCCGCGTCCTGCGACTCCGAGGCCGGGGCCGGACCGGGCCCCCGCCCCGGGCCCCCTCACTCCTCCGGAGGGAACACCGCCTCGCCACTGTCCAGCAGGGTGATCGCGATCGCCTCGACCGGACACCCCTCCGCCGCCGCGAGCACCGGCTCGCTCGCGTCCGTCTCCGCCACCCGCGGATGCGACTGCCGCGCCGAGTCGAGGGCGAAGCCCTCGGGTGCGTGGTTCACGCACATCCCCGAGCCGATGCAGACCCCGCGGTCCACCTCGACGTGCCACCGGTCACCCATCACGCACCGGCCGCGGGGGGTACGTACCCTGCCGGGAGGTGGATCATCTTGTGCTCCAGGTACTCGCTCAGCCCCTCCGGGCCGAACTCCCGCCCGACGCCGCTGTTCTTGTAGCCGCCGAACGGCCCGAGCATGTCCAGGCTGAAGGTGTTCACGTTGAAGGTGCCGGTCCGCACCTGCCGGGCGAAGTCGATGCCGTGCTCCACGTCGCCGGTCCAGACGCTGCCGCTGAGACCGAACTCCGAGTCGTTGGCGACCCGTAGGGCCTCCGCCTCGTCGCCGTAGGGGATCAGGCAGACGACCGGGCCGAAGATCTCCTCGCGGGCGATCCGCATCGAGTTGTCGACGTCTCCGAAGAGGGTCGGCTCCACGTACCAGCCCTGGTCCAGGCCCTGTCCCGCCGGACGCCCGCCGCCGGACAGCACCTTGGCGCCCTCCTCCTGGCCGATCCGGATGAAGTCGAGGGAGCGCTGCTGCTGCCGCCTGGCGACCAGCGGGCCGATCTGCGTCGCGGGGTCCAGCGGGTCGCCGACGACCAGCGCGGAGGCCGCGGCGGCGAGTGCCTCGGCGACCTCCTCGTAGCGGCTGCGCGGGGCGAGGACGCGGGTCTGGGCGACGCAGGCCTGGCCGTTGTTCATCCAGGCCGCGGGGACGATGCCGGCGATGGCGGTGTCGAGGTCGGCGTCCGGGAGGATGACGGCCGCGGACTTGCCGCCGAGTTCGAGGGTCACGCGGGTGAGGTTCTTCGAGGCGACCTCCATGACGCGCCGGCCGGCGGGCACGGAGCCGGTGAAGGCGACCTTGTCCACGTCCGGGTGGCCGACGAGGTACTCGCTGACCTCGCGGTCGGCGGGCAGGATCGACAGCACGCCCTCGGGCAGTCCGGCCTCGCGGGCGATGTCGGCGAGGATGTAGGAGTCGAGGACCGCCTCCGGGGACGGCTTGAGGATCACGGTGCAGCCGGTGAGCAGCGCGGGCGCCAGCTTGGCGGCGGCCACGAACTGCGGGACGTTCCACGGGATGACGGCGGCGACGACGCCGACGGCCTCGCGCCGGACGAGGATCGGGCCGAGGACGCCCTGGCGGAACTCCTCGTAGGGGTAGTCGCGGGCCACGGTGATCGCGGCGTCGTAGACCATCATCGGGCCGAGGGCCTGGGCGAGGATGCTCCAGGAGTACGGGGACCCGTTCTGGGAGCTGATCGAGCGGGCGATCTCCTCGTGGCGGACGGCTATGGCGTCCTTGATCCTGGTCACCACGGCGATCCGCTCTTCGAGCGTGGTGCGCGGCCAGGGGCCCTCGTCGAAGGCCTTGCGGGCCACGGCGACGGCCCGGTCTACGTCCGCCTTCGAGGCGTGCGGGACGCTGCCGATGACCTGCCCGGTGTGGGGCGAGACGACCTTGATCGTGTCGGAGCCCAGCGGATCCGTCCACTCACCGCCGATGAACAGTTTTCCGTGTTCCACGAGCTCGGTCATGGCTGATGCCTCCTGCGGCTTGGCGTTCCAGAACTGATACCAGTTCTAGTTCTAGGAGTCCACGGCCCTGACCGAACCGCCCCCTCGCCACTTCGCCCGACACCCCGAAGATCCAACGACTAGTCAGGAGCCCACAGAAGTGGTCGACTTGGGCGACTATTGCAACACGTTCTCGTTAGACCTGCTGGCGTTAGACCTGTTGGCGTTAGACCTGTTGGCGTTAGACCTGTTCTCGTTAGACCTGTTCTCGTTAGAGCGGAGCCCCTCATGGCAGAGGACACCCCAGGCGTGGCACCTCACGTCACCGATCACGGCGGCGGCGTGTGGGGCATCAAGGTCCCCATCCCCGACAACCCGCTCGGCCACACCCTCGTCCACGTCCTCGACACCGACCGCGGCCCGGTCCTCATCGACACCGGCTGGGACGCCCCCGAATCCTGGGACACCCTCGTCGCCGGCCTCGGCGCCCTCTCCATCGCCGTCGCCGACGTGCACGGCGTGGTCATCACCCACCACCACCCCGACCACCACGGGCTGTCCGGCCAGGTCCGCGAGGCGTCCGGCGCCTGGATCGCCATGCACGCCGCCGACCGCGAGATCGTGGTGCGGACCCGGGCCTCCGAACCCGGCGTCTGGTTCGACTACATGAGCGAGAAGCTGGCCCTCTCCGGAGCTCCCGAGGAGCACATCGCCCCGCTGCGCGCGGCCCGCGCGAGCGGCCGCATGAGCACCCTCCCGGGGCTGCGGGCCGCCGTCCCCGACCGGGAGATCGTGCCCGCCGAGCTGCTGCCGCTGGCCGGCCGCCGGCTGCGGGCGATCTGGACCCCCGGGCACACCCCCGGCCATGTCTGCCTGCACCTGGAGGAGAAGCACCCGGCGAACCTGCCCGGCAACGGCCGTCTCTTCTCCGGGGACCACCTGCTGCCCGGGATCTCCCCGCACATCGGCCTCTACGAGGACCCCTCCTCCGAGCAGGTCACCGACCCCCTCGGCGACTACCTCGACTCCCTCGAACGCATCGGCCGCCTCCAGCCCGCCGAGGTGCTCCCGGCCCACCAGCACGCCTTCACCGACGCCCCGGCCCGCGTACGGGAGCTCCTGGACCACCACGAGGAGCGGCTGACCGGGCTGCGGGAACTGCTGGCCGGCGAGCCGCTGACCCCGTGGGCACTGGCGGAGCGGATGGAGTGGAACCGGCCCTGGGAGCAGATCCCGTACGGCTCCCGCAACATCGCCGTCTCCGAAGCGGAAGCCCACCTGCGGCGTCTGGTGAAGCAGGGCCGCGCGGAGGCGGTGCCGGGCAGCGACCCCGTGACGTACCGCGCCGTGTAAGGGGTGCGGGTGGGCGGCGCCACCCGATACCGGAGCTACGGGCCGGTAGAGTACGGGCGTCGTCCACACTTCCGTACGGGGGGAAGCCGGTGCGAATCCGGCGCTGACCCGCAACCGTGACCCGCCCCGGCAGCATCGGGGCGGGGAGCCGGATTGCCCCGTGCCGGAGGTGCGCGGCTCGTGCCGCCGGGCCCTCCGGCGGCCGGCACCGTCGAGGTAAACGGAGCCGGAGCCCGGTGCCAGCCTCCGCCGCTGTGCTGCCTGCCTCCGGGTCCCCAGCACGAGAGGCCACCGCCCCGCCATGAACGTCCGCCGCAGCGCCGCCACGCTCGCCGTCTCCGCCGTGCTCTGCGTGGGCGCGGCCCCCGCGGCCCTCGCCGATGTCGCGACGCCGTCCCCGGCGCCCGTCGTCCCCTCCGGGCTCTTCGGCAAGAACGACCCGACGTACGACGGGGTGTGGCGGCAGTCGTTCGCGCTCCTCGCCCAGAACACCGTCGGCGTCAAGCCCGCCCAGCAGGCCGTCGACTGGCTCGTCGGCCAGCAGTGCGCCGACGGCGGCTTCTCCTCCTTCCGCGCGGACGTCACGGCGGCGTGCGACGCCAAGACGATGCTCGACACGAACGCCACCGCGGTGGCCGTGCAGGCGCTGAAGTTGCTCGGCGGCCAGGACGCGACGGTGAAGAAGGCCGTGGACTGGCTGAAGTCCGTCCAGAACGCGGACGGCGGCTGGGCCTACGTCCCCGGCTCCCCGAGCGAGGCCAGCTCCACCGCCGTGGTGATCAGCGCGCTTTCGGCGGCGGGCGAGAAGCCGGCCGAGGTCACGTCCAAGGCCGGCAAGTCCGCGTACGAGGGGCTGCTCGCCTTCCAGCTGGGCTGCTCGGCCGAGCCGGCCGCCGACCGGGGCGCCTTCGCCTACCAGCCGACCGCCGACGGCAAGCTGCCCGCCAACGCCGACGCCACAGCCGCCGCGGTCCTGGCCGGCCTCGGCATGGGCACGTTCGTCTCCCCTCCCACCTCCCCTTCTTCTACGGACACCCCCGCGGCCCCGCTGGCCTGCCCGGCGACCGCCGGTGACCCGGCGGCGGCCGCCCAGGGCGCGGCCGGATACCTGGCAGAAGCCCTGAAGAAGGACGGCCACCTCACCGCCGTCACCCCGGGCGCCGACCAGCCGACCCCGGACACCGGCAACACCGCCGACGCGGTCATCGCCCTGGCCGCGGCCGGACACAAGCAGTCCGCGGCGGGCGCGCTGGAGTGGCTGAAGGCCAACTCCGCCGAGTGGTCCAAGGGCAGCCCGGCCGGGCTGGGCACCCTGATCCTGGCCGCGCACGCGACCGGCACCGACCCGAAGTCCTTCGGCGGCACCGACCTGGTCGCGGCGCTGAACGCGACGGGCCCGGCGCCGCAGAACGCCTCCGCGAGGGCGTCGGAGCAGCCGGCGGACAAGAAGGACGAGAAGAAGGAGAAGGACTCCGGCGGCAGCAACGTCTGGTGGATGATCCTCGCGGGCGCGGCGGCCGGCATGGGCATCGGCATCGTGCTGAGCGGCCGCCGGAAGCGGAACCAGCTCTGATGCGCCGCCCCCGTCCGGCTCTGCCGGTCCTCGTGCTCGGTGTCATCCTGACGGTGCTGGCCGCGTCCCCCGCCCTGGCCTCGACCTACCGCTACTGGTCGTTCTGGGACGGCGCCGGCGGCACGTGGGCGTACGCCACCCAGGGCCCCTCCTCGCTGCGCCCGGCGGACGGCTCCGTGCAGGGCTTCCACTTCGTCGTGAGCAAGGACGCGGCCGATCAGGCCGCCCCACCGCGCGCGGACGCCGACTTCGCGGCCATCTGCTCGGCCACCGCCCCGATGGCGGGCAAGAAGCGGATCGCCCTGGTCATCGACTTCGGCACGCCCGCCGAAGCCCAGGCGGGCGAGACCCCGCCGCAGGACGCTCCGCGCACGGCCTGCGCGCAGGTCGGCCCGGACGCCACGACGGCCGAGGCGCTGGCGGAGGTGGCCAAGCCGCTGCGCTACAACAGCGCGGCGCTGCTGTGCGCCATCTCGGGCTACCCGAAGCAGGGCTGCGGCGAACCCATCGCGGACACCGCCACGGCCACGGGCAAGCCCGCCGCCGACTCCGAGGGCGCCGGCGGCCCGTCGGCGGGCCTCCTAGCGGGCATCGCAGCGGTGGCCGCCCTGGGCGCAGCCGGCTTCTGGCAGTCCCGCCGCCGCACCCGATGACGGACGGTCCCACGGAGAACGGCGGGGCGGTCGCCGACGGCGCTCAGCCACCCACCAGGGCCACCCGCACCCGCCCGTCGACCCGCACGGGTGGTGCGGGTGGGAACCCAGCCCGGCCGCAGGCCGGGCGCACCCACCACGGCCCCGCAGGCGACGTCCCCACCCCGCCCAGCCCGAACGCCCCCGCCGGGGCGATCCGCACCCAGCACGTGCCGACGTACAAAAAAATCTGGCAAGCCCCCGAGGCCACGCGTGGCAACGCCCTGCACGCGGGTGCCTGGTGGCTCTGGGCCCTCGGGCTCGCCACCGCCGCCTCCCGCACCACCAACCCGCTCCTCCTCGGCCTGATCGTCGGCGTCGCCGGGTACGTGGTCGCGGCCCGCCGTACCGACGCCCCCTGGGCGCGTTCCTACGGGGCGTTCGTCAAGCTCGGGCTCTTCGTCATCGGCCTGCGCCTCGTCTTCTCCATGCTCCTCGGCTCCCCCATCCCCGGCGCGCACACCCTCTTCACCCTCCCCGAGGTCCCGCTCCCGGACTGGACGCAGGGCATCCGGCTCGGCGGCCGGGTCACGGCCGAACAGCTCGTCTTCGCCTTCTACGACGGCGCGAAACTGGCCACGCTCCTCATCTGCGTCGGCGCCGCCAACGCCCTCGCGAACCCGGCGCGGCTGCTGAAGTCCCTGCCCGCGGCCCTGTACGAGGTCGGCGTCGCCGTCGTCGTCGCGATGACCTTCGCGCCGAACATGGTCGCGGACGTGGTCCGCCTCCGTACGGCCCGCCGCCTGCGCGGCCGCCCCACGGGCGGGATCAAGGCGGTCCTCCAGATCGGCCTGCCGGTCCTGGAAGGCGCACTCGAACGCTCCGTCGCGATCGCCGCCTCGATGGACGCGCGCGGCTACGGCCGTACCGCACATGTTCCCGCCGCCGTCCGCCACACCACCAACGTGCTCACCCTCGGCGGGCTGCTCGGCATGTGCGCGGGTACGTACGGGCTGCTCGCGGCGGAGGGCGCCGGATACGGCCTCACCCTCCTCCTCTTCTCCCTCCTCCTGGCCCTGGCCGGGCTGCGTCTCGGCGGCCGCCGGTCGATCCGGACCCGGTACCGGCCGGACCGGTGGGGCGTACGGGCCTGGCTGGTCGCCGGGTCGGGCGCGGCGGTGGCGGCGCTGCTGATCCGCGCCGCGTCCCTGGACCCGGAGGCCCTGCGCCCCGGCGTCGTCCCCCTGGTCGTCCCGACCCTCCCGCTCTGGCCGGCCGCTGCGATCCTGATCGGCCTGCTCCCGGCACTGGTGGCCCCGCTACCGAAGGAGGCATAAGCCCCCGTGATCCGTTTCGAAGACGTATCGGTGACGTACGAGGGCGCGGTCGCCCCCTCCCTCGCGCACGCCGATTTCACGCTCCCGGAAGGGGAGCTGACCCTCCTGGTCGGCCCCTCCGGCGTCGGCAAGTCCACCCTCCTCGGCGCGGTCTCGGGCCTGGTCCCGCACTTCACCGGGGGCACCCTCACGGGCCGGGTCACGGTCGCCGGCCGCGACACCCGCACGCACAAGCCGCGGGAGCTCGCGGACGTGGTCGGCACGGTCGGCCAGGACCCGCTGGCCCACTTCGTGACGGACGTCGTCGAGGACGAGCTCGCCTACGGCATGGAGTCCCTGGGCCTGCCGCCCTCCGTCATGCGCCGCCGCGTCGAGGAAACCCTCGACCTCCTCGGCCTGAACGACCTCCGCGACCGCCCCATCGCCACCCTGTCCGGCGGACAGCAGCAGCGGGTGGCGATCGGTTCGGTCCTGACCCCGCACCCGCGCGTCCTGGTCCTGGACGAGCCGACGTCGGCCCTCGACCCGGCGGCGGCGGAAGAAGTCCTGGCCGTCCTGCAACGCCTTGTCCACGACCTGGGCACGACCGTCCTGATGGCGGAACACCGCCTGGAGCGGGTCGTCCAGTACGCCGACCGCGTCCTGCTCCTCCCCTCCCCGGGCGCACCCCCCCTCCTGGGCACCCCCTCCGACATCATGGCCATCTCCCCGGTCCACCCCCCGGTGGTAGCCCTCGGCCGCCTGGCCGCCTGGTCCCCCCTCCCCCTCTCGATCCGCGACGCCCGCCGCCGCGCAGCCCCCCTCCGCACCCTCCTGACCACGACCAACCCGCCAACGCCGGACCGGGGGGCGCGGCCCCAAGCCGGTGCCGGGGCGCAGCCCCAGGCCGTGCCCGGTACGGGATCCCGTACCGAATCCGGGGGTCAGCTCCACGCCGTGTCGGGGGCGCAGCCCCACGCCGGTACCGGAGCTCAGGACCCGACGGGGTCCAGGGCGCAGTCCCAGGCCGCACCCGGCACGGGTCCCCGTGACGGGTCCGGGGCGCAGCCCCCGGCGGGGTCCGGGGCGCAGCCCCCGGCGGGGTCCGGGGCTGAGCCCCACAAGGGGTCCGGGGCGGAGCCCCGGGGAACGGGCGAAGGGTGGGTAGGGGACAGCCGCCCGCAGGGCTCCCGCCCCGGCCTGCTCGCCCGGCTGCGCCGCCGCGTCCTCCGCACCCCCCAGCCGGCCCCGGCCGACCCCACCGGAGCCACCGGAGCCACCGGAGCCACCGGGGTCACGGGGGTCACCCCGGCCACGGTCAAGGCCGTCTCCCTCCGCCGCGGCCGCGCCGAAGTCCTCCGCGACATCACCCTCACGGTGTCGAAGGGCGAGACCATCGCCCTGATGGGCCGCAACGGCGCCGGAAAGTCCACCCTCCTCGCCACCCTCATCGGCACGCTGGAGCCCACCACCGGCCAGGTGACGGTCAGCGGCCGCACCCCCCACCGCACGCCGCCCCCAGAGATGATGACCCGCGTAGGCCTCGTCCCCCAGGAGCCCCGCGACCTCCTCTACGCCGACACCGTCGCAGCCGAGTGCACCGCCGCCGACCACGACGCCGGCCAGGCGCCCGGCACCTGCCGTGCGCTCGTCGCCGCGCTCCTGCCCGACGTCCCCGACGACACCCACCCGCGCGACCTCTCCGAGGGCCAGCGCCTCGCCCTCGCCCTGGCGCTGGTCCTGACCGGCCGCCCGGCCCTGCTGCTCCTCGACGAGCCGACCCGCGGGCTGGACTACGCCGCGAAGGCCCGCCTCGTGGAGATCCTGCGCGGGCTCGCCGCCGACGGCCACGCCATCGTCCTGGCCACCCACGACGTGGAGCTCGCCGCCGAGCTGGCCCACCGCGTGGTGATCCTCGCCGGCGGCGAGATCGTCGCGGACGGCCCGACCGCCGAGGTCGTCGTCTCCTCCCCCGCCTTCGCCCCGCAGGTGGCCAAGATCCTGGCCCCGGGCCACTGGCTCACGGTCTCCCAGGTCGCAGCAGCCCTCTCCGCCCGGGAGGACTCATGAGCGCCCCCACCCCGACCCCGACCCCGGCCACCCCGGCCACCCCGCCCCCGGCCACCCAGGCCGCCCGCCCCCGTTCCCGCCCCCTCCGCATCGGCCCCCGTGCCGCCGCCGCCCTGGTCCTCGTCACCCTCATCGGTCTCGCCGCCTTCGGCTGGCCGCTCCTCGCCGACCGCCAGTCCGGCTTCGCCCACGCCCAGGACGCCCCCTGGCTCTTCGCGGCCCTGCTCCCCCTCCTCGTCGGCGTGGTCGTCGCGACCATCGCCGACGACGGGATGGACGCCAAGGCCGTCGCCATGCTCGGCGTACTCGCCGCGGTCGGGGCCGCGCTGCGCCCCCTCGGAGCCGGTACGGCCGGCCTGGAGCCCATGTTCTTCCTGATGGTGCTGAGCGGCCGGGTCCTCGGCCCGGGCTTCGGCTTCGTCCTGGGCGCCGTCACCATGTTCGCGTCGGCCCTGCTCACGGGCGGTGTCGGACCGTGGATGCCGTTCCAGATGCTGGCCATGGGCTGGTTCTCGCTGGGCGCCGGGCTGCTGCCGGGGCCGGACCGGATCCGGGGGCGGGCCGAGCTGGCGATGCTCGCGCTGTACGGGTTCCTCGGCTCGTTCGCGTACGGCACGATCATGAACCTGCAGGGCTGGGTGATCCTGCAGGGCATGGGCCAGGGCATCTCCTTCCACCCCGGGGACCCGGTCGCGGCGAACCTCGCGCGCTTCCTCTCCTACTGCCTGGCCACCTCGCTGGGCTGGGACCTGGGCCGGGCCGCGCTGACCGTCGTACTGACCCTCACGCTCGGTGCGACCCTGCTGAAGGCATTGCGGCGGGCCACTCGAAAAGCGGCGTTCGACGCCCCCGTGGCCTTCGATCCAGGGGCCGGATCCGCCACCACACCTTCCTCCGAAAGGAATACGACCAGCCACGGAGGGTGAGATCCGGGGCTCCCGGCGGTGACCCGCCCCACAGGACCTAGGTCACATACGAGGCGGGATAGTAGTCCTTGAACGTCCCCTGCTCACCCCCGCACACGGGCTCCCACCAGCGGTGATGCCCACCCGCGCCGAGGGGGGCCGTTGCGCCCCGGCTGCGAGGGCCACTAGTAAGAGGGGGCGTTGCCAGGTGCGTTCTACCCCCGTAGAACTGGATGAGTCGCAAGGCGGACGGAGATCGGCCGGGCTCATCCCCGGTCCCGGTTCTCCCGCTTCCGCCGACGAACCCCTCTCCTTCGCGTGAGTGGCTCACGCACGTCTCCGGCGTGCTTGCGGCCGCCCTTGTCCCCGTCGAAAGGCCCGTCCGTGTCCCACTCCGTCATCCGCCGCATCGCCGCTTCGAAGAAGGCCTTCGCCGGTACCGTCCTCGCCCTGGGAGTCGCCGGTTCCATGCTGGCCGCGGTTCCGGCGCAGGCCGCCCCGATGAGTGCCAAGGCGATCGCCCAGCAGATGATCAAGGACCCGGGCCAGTTCGCGGCGTTCAACAACATCGTCTCGAGGGAGAGCGGCTGGGACCACACCGCCACGAACTCCTCCTCGGGCGCCTACGGCCTGGTCCAGGCCCTGCCGGCCTCGAAGATGGCCTCGGCGGGCTCGGACTGGAAGACCAACCCGGCCACCCAGATCAAGTGGGGCCTGGACTACATGAACTCCCGCTACGGCAGCCCCGAGGGCGCCTGGAGCTTCTGGCAGAACCACCACTGGTACTAAACCCACCAGCGGCAGCAGACGAAGCGGTACCGCAGCAGCACCCGAGCGGTACTGCGCGGTGCCCGCGCAGCGCATGCGAAGGCCCCGGCGGCCGACCTCCCCAGGTCCGGCCACCGGGGCCTTCGCGATCCCATCCCACAGGGTCCAAAGGCGGCGCAGCAGGTGCTACAGCCGCTGGATGATGGTGCCCGTCGCCAGCGCGCCGCCCGCGCACATGGTGATCAGCGCGAACTCCTTGTCCCGGCGCTCCAGCTCGTGCAGGGCGGTGGTGATCAGGCGGGCCCCGGTCGCGCCGACGGGGTGGCCCAGCGCGATGCCGCCGCCATTGACGTTGACCTTCTCCAGGTCCTGGTCGAAGACCTGGGCCCAGCTGAGGACGACGGAGGCGAAGGCCTCGTTGATCTCGACGAGGTCGATGTCCTTGAGGGACATGCCGGCCTTGCCCAGCACGGCCCGCGTGGCGTCGATCGGCCCGTCCAGGTGGAAGTGCGGGTCCGAGCCGACCAGCGTCTGGGCGACGATCCGGGCGCGCGGCCGCAGCTTGAGCGCGCGGGCCATCTTGCGCGAGGCCCACATCACGGCGGCGGCGCCGTCGGATATCTGCGAGGAGTTGCCGGCGGTGTGCACGGCGGTCGGCATGACCGGCTTGAGCCGGGCGAGGCCCTCCATGGAGGTGTCGCGCAGGCCCTCGTCCCGGTCGACGAGCCGCCACATGCCCTGGCCGGCGGCCTGCTCCGCTTCGGTGGTGGGCACCTGCACGGCGAAGGTCTCGCGCTTGAACCGCTCCTCGGCCCACGCGGCGGCGGCCCGCTCCTGGGACAGGACGCCGAGGCGGTCCACGTCCTCGCGGGTCAGGCCCCGGCGGCGGGCGATGCGCTCGGCGGCCTCGAACTGGTTCGGGAGGTCGACGTTCCACTCGTCCGGGAAGGGCTTGCCCGGTCCGTGCTTGGAGCCGGAGCCGAGCGGGACGCGGGTCATGGCCTCGACCCCGCAGGCGATGCCGATGTCCATGACACCGCCGGAGATCATGTTGGCGACCATGTGGTTGGCCTGCTGGGAGCTGCCGCACTGACAGTCCACGGTGGTCGCGGCGGTCTCGTACGGGAGGCCCATGGCCAGCCAGGCGTTGCGGGCCGGGTTCATCGACTGCTCGCCGGCGTGGGTGACGGTGCCGCCGACGATCTGCTCCACGCAGTCGGGCTGGATTCCGGTGCGGGCGAGGAGCTCGCGGTAGGTCTCGCCGAGGAGGTAGGCGGGGTGAAGATTGGCGAGCGCGCCCCCGCGCTTGCCGATCGGGGTGCGTACGGCTTCGACGATGACGGGTTCCGCGGCCATGAGCTCGTCCTCTCCTGCTCCTGCGTAGCGCACAGCGCGCATCGGCTAGCGCGCCTCAGCGACGGACGGGCCGTCCCGGCGCCCCGCCCGAACTAGTACGCGTTCTAGTTCTCCCCGCAGTCTTATGACCAGAACACCCGGTACGCAAGGGTCTTGCACGCGGCTTACACGGATTCCACACGCAACAGTTGGCGCGGGGCCCCTTGTCACTTCTAGAACTCGTTACTACCTTCAAGCCAACTTCTGATGGGCCGTCAGACTTTGGAGCCGCCCGATGACCTGCCCCGCACTGCCCGAAGGCTTCGACGCCACCGACCCTGACGTACTCCAAGACCGGGTCCCCTACCCCGAGTTCGCGCAACTGCGGCAGACCGCACCCGTGTGGTGGTGCCCGCAGCCGCGGGGCATCACCGGCTTCGACGACGAGGGGTACTGGGCCGTCACCCGGCACGCAGACGTCAAGTACATCTCCACGCACCCGGAGCTGTTCTCCTCCACGACGAACACGGCGATCATCCGCTTCAACGAGCACATCCAGCGCGATGCGATAGATGCCCAGCGACTGATCATGTTGAACATGGATCCGCCGGAACACACCCGCGTACGCCAGATCGTGCAGCGCGGCTTCACGCCGCGGGCCATCCGCGGGCTGGAGGACGCCCTGCGCGACCGGGCCCGCAAGATCGTCGCGGAGGCCCTGGAGGCCTCTGCCGACGGCAGCTTCGACTTCGTCACCCAGGTGGCGTGCGAGCTCCCGCTGCAGGCCATCGCCGAGCTGATCGGCGTACCGCAGGAGGACCGGTCCCGGATCTTCGACTGGTCGAACAAGATGATCGCGTACGACGACCCGGAGTACGCGATCACCGCCGAGGTCGGCGGCAACGCCGCGGCGGAGATCATCGGCTACTCGATGAACCTGGCCGCCGAGCGCAAGGAGTGCCCGGCCACGGACATCGTCACGCAGCTGGTGGCGGCCGAGGGCCAGGGCAACCTGGGCTCCGACGAGTTCGGCTTCTTCGTCCTCCTCCTGGCGGTGGCGGGCAACGAGACGACCCGCAACGCCATCAGCCACGGCATGCACGCCTTCCTGACCCACCCCGACCAGTGGGAGCTCTACAAGGGCACCCGGCCCTCCACCGCCGCCGAGGAGATCGTCCGCTGGGCCACCCCCGTGGTGTCCTTCCAGCGCACCGCCACCCAGGACACCGAACTGGGCGGGCAGAAGATCAAGGCCGGCGACCGCGTCGGCATGTTCTACTCCTCCGCCAACCACGACCCCGAAGTCTTCGAGAACCCCGACGTCTTCGACATCACCCGCGACCCGAATCCGCACCTGGGCTTCGGCGGCGGCGGCCCGCACTTCTGCCTCGGCAAGTCGCTGGCCATCATGGAGATCGACCTGATGTTCAACGCCCTGGCCGACGCCCTGCCCGACCTGCGCCTCGCCGGGGAGGGCCCGCGCCGACTGCGCGCGGCCTGGCTGAACGGCATCAAGGAACTGCGGGTCAGCCACGGCTGACCCGTGATCCAGGACGGCAGGGGCCTCACCTCCCACGCCCGGCCCCTGCCGTCCCTCGGTTGTTACTGGCCGGTCGCCGGTCGTTACCGTCTCGCCACCTGCGAGATCATTGCCTTGGCGGCGGACCGGACCCCAGACTGCCCGGATGAACCTTGAGGACCCCAGCGCGAGACGATGGCAGCGGCTGCCCACGACGTGGCAGCGGATGGTCGACCTCGGCGGCGGTTCCGAGCCCATGAGCCAGGGGGTACTGGCCCTCATCGAGGCCGCCCGCGAGGAGCCGGAACTGCGCCGGCTGTACCCGTACACCAGCCACTTCACCCTGTGGTTCAGCGCCTCCGCCGGCCACCCCTTCGCCGTGACCGCCCCGGCCGTCGAACCCCTCCCCGACGGCCGCTTCCGCATCCGCGGCCCCCGCCAGACCACCATCCTCGGCGAAGCGGACACGGCCCGGGCGGCCATAGCCCTCGTAGTCGCCCACCTACCGACGCAATAGCAGCCCGGCGGGCCGGGCGGGCCGGGGGCGGAGCCCCCGGGGCATGCCCGGGGCGCAGCCCCGCAGTGCCCGGGGCACATCCCCCGGGGCATGTCCGGGGCGCAGGGCGCAGCCCCGCAGGGGTCCGGGGCGCAGCCCCGGGGAACGGGCGAAGGGTGGGTAGGGGACAGCCCCGCAGGGCCCGCCCGGCTCCGCCGCCACGCCCAACCCAACCCCGCCCCGCCCCGCCCCGGGTGGCGCAAGCCGCCCCTCGGGCGGATCCTGACAGAACGCGGCGATCCATCGCGAAGGGGTGCCGAGGCGGGCTGTTACCCCGCCCCGGCACCCCTTCGTCGCCACACAGGCGGCCAGCCAACCCGCCGGCTACGCCCGAGTCCGCCCCGCGGACCCCGCTCCGACCCGCTCCGGCCGCCGAGGCCGCGGCACGGCCACCCCGGCCGGCACCGCATCGCCCCGAGGGCCCGACAGCACGTAGACGAGCCCGAACCCGGCCACGACGACGATCGCCCCGCCGACCGCGTCGAGCACCCAGTGGTTCGCCGTGGCGACGATCGCGCACACGGTGATCGCCGGATGCAGCGCGCCCAGCAGCTTCTGCCATCCCTTCGGCGCGATCATCACGATCACGATCCCGCACCACAGCGACCAGCCGAAGTGCAGCGAGGGCATCGCCGCGTACTGGTTGGAGATCGCGGTCATGGCCCCGTAGCTCGGGTTCGCCAGGTCCTGCACGCCGTGCACGGTGTCGACGTAGCCCATGCCGGGCATCAGCCGCGGCGGCGCCAGCGGATACAGCCAGAAACCTATGAGCGCCAGCACGGTGGCCAGGCCCAGCGAGGCCCGCGCCCAGCGGTAGTCCTTGGGGCGGCGCCAGTACAGGACGGCCAGGATCGCCAGCGGGACCACGAAGTGGAAGGAGGTGTAGTAGAAGTTGAAGAACGCCTCCAGCCAGGGCGTGTTCACGACGGCGTGGTTCACGGCGTGCTCGATGTCGATGCCGAGCGCCCGCTCGATCCCGTGGATCTGGCTGCCGTTGCCCTCGGCGAGGGTGCGGCTGGTGGGTGCGGCGGCCCGGATGTGCGAGTAGAGCGAGTACCCGACCCGTATCAGGAGCAGTTCCAGCAGCAGGTTCGGACGCGACAGCACGCGCCGCCAGAACGGCAGCAGCGGCACCCGCGCCCACCGCGCGGGCGCGGGCCGGCCGTAGGCGGTGGGGACCGGCTCGCGCCAGTACGGGGAGGAGCGCGGCAGGAACGGCACGGCGCAGGCCGCCGCGAGGGCCGCGAGCAGCAGCACGTTGTCCCGTACGGGGGCCAGCGCGACCAGGTTGGGCAGCAGCACGTCGCTCGGCAGGGTCATGGCGAGGACCACGGCCACCGGCCACACCGGCCGGTCCGCTGCCCGCTTGCCGACCTTGCCGGCGACCGCGAGCAGCACCCACAGCATCTGGTGGCGCCAGCCGGTCGGGGACACGGCGACGGCCACGCAGCCGGTGATGGCGACGGCGAGCAGCAGCTGGCCGTCACGGGCGTAGCGGGTGGCGCGGCGCAGGCCGATCCAGACGATCGGGGCCGCGAGGGCGGCGTAGAGCAGGATCTCGCCGGGCCCGGAGAGGCCCAGGCGCAGCAGGGCGCCGTGCACCGACTGATTGGCGATGCTGCCGGGTGCGCCGCCGAGGCCGGTCCCGGCCAGGTGCTGGACCCAGTACGTCCACGAGTCGCTGGGCAGGGCCGCCCAGGACAGCGCGGTGGCACCGGCGAAGGTCACGGCGGCGGAGCGCGCGGTGGCCCTGCGTCCGGACAGCCACAGCAGTGGCGCGAAGAGCAGCAGCGCGGGCTGCAGGGCTGCGGCCAGGCCGATCAGGAACCCGGAGGAGCGCCCGCTCGGGACCCGGAACACGGCGAGGAGCACCAGCAGCACCGGCAGTACGGCGGTCTGCCCGGGCAGGGCGGCTTCGCGGACGGGCAGCGAGACCATCATCAGCGTGACCAGCACGGGCGCGGCGAGCAGCGCGGTGCGCCGCGGCACGGGGTCGGGCAGGGCGCGCGCGGCGACCAGCCCGATGGCGGCCACGAGCAGCAGCGTCACGCAGGTCCAGGCCACCTCCAGGGAGGGCGCGGCCAGGCCCAGGAGCGGTTTGAGGACCAACCCCGCGAAGGGGGTCCCGGTGAACTGGCCGCTCGTGTAGAGCGAGCCCGGGAGGCTGCCCGGGAGGTGGAAGCCGCTGAGCCACTCGCCCGGTGGCACGCGCAGCACGACCGCGGCCTGCCTGACGGCGAGCAGCAAGGCCAGTGCCCACAGCATGAGGCGTGCCGCCCCGAGCCTGCCGCCGCCGCTACCGCCTATGACCCCGGCATGTCCGTTCGCACCACTGTGCTCCGCCGCGTTAGCCACGCCTCGCCGGCCTCCCGCCCTGTTGACCGCAACCCTGACTTCGCCTGGCTGCCGCGTTTCGTACCGCGTTTCATACCGCGCGCTTCATTTACCCGGACGACGATATCCCCCGCGCGATACCTAGGATGGCGGGCATGAGCATCGTGAAGATCAACGCCCTCACCGTCCCGGACGAACAGCGGGAGGTTCTGGAGCAGCGGTTCGCCTCCCGTGCGGGCTCCGTGGAGAGCTCGGACGGCTTCGAATGGTTCGAGCTGCTGCGGCCCGTCGAGGGCACGGACCAGTATCTCGTGTACACGCGGTGGCGTTCCGAGGCGGACTTCCAGGCGTGGATGGAGGGGCCCATGAAGGCGGCCCACCAGGGTGGCGGCGCGGGGCGCCCGGGTGGTGGTCCGGCGGGTGCCGAGGGCGGCGCGGACGGCGCGGAGCGGCCGAAGCCCGCTGCCACGGGCTCGTCGGTGTGGTCGTTCGAGGTCGTGCAGCAGGCGGCGCCGAAGCAGGCGTGAGCATGCGGAGGGGCCCGGAGCGGATGCTCCGGGCCCCTCTTCGGCTTCTCCCGGCCTTCCCCCCCGGCTCCTTCAGCTCCAGAAGGAGTCGGTCTCGTCGATGTCCTCGGTGCAGATGTCGATGTCACTGATCTTCCCGGCGACGATCGTGAAGAAGATGCCGTCGTGGATCTCGATCCCGCGGTCGCCGCGGTCCGCGCGCGTTGTGTGGAAACTCATGACGTGGCCGCGACCGTCCGCAAGCAATTTATCCAGGTGAAGCTGGAATGTCCCGTTCGTCTCTTCGCCGAGCCGGCGGTAGAGGTCGAAGACGGCCTCCCGCCCCTTGTGATGCCCGGAGATGGGGCTGCTGCCGGGGACGTGCTGGATGACGTCGGCCGTCATCATCGTGCTCAGCTTCTCCATGTCGCCCTGGCCGAAGGCCCCGTAGGCGCGACGGATCAGGGCACAGTCAGGATGCTCAGACATGACGGTCACGCCCTTCGTGAGTGCGGTTTGCCCTTTTTCCTATCATCGGCCCGGTCCTGTGGATATTCCAACGCGGGCGGCCGGAGGACGCTCCACAATGACGTCATGACCAGCAGAGAGACGCTCACCACGACCACGGCGGCAGCCACAACCGCGACCTCACCCACCACCGCAACCGCGCCGTCGACGGCGACTTCGGCTTCGACTTCGACTTCGGCTTCGGCTTCGGCTTCGGCTTCGGCTTCGAACTCGTTCACCACCCCGTCCCCGGCCGGGACCTGGCAGGTTGCCGCCGAGCCGTTCACCACCCCGGACGCCACGCTGCTGCGCCGCGCGTACTACGCGGAGGTCGCCGGCCGGTACTGGCGGCGGTCCGTCACCGAGGCCGAGATCGACCAGGGCCTCCTGGACTTCCCGGACGACGAGCTCACCGCGCCGACGGGCCGATTCGTGGTCGGCAGACTCGACGGACTGCCCCTCGCCTGCGGGGGGATACGTCTCCTGGACCCCGTCACCGCCGAGCTCACCCGGGTGTACGTGGACCCGCGCGCCCGCGGCACGGGCGGCGGGGCGGCCCTGCTCCGGGTCCTGGAGGACGCGGGCCGCGCGCTGGGCGCCGAGCGGGTCCGGCTGGACACCCGGTCCGACCTGGTGGAGGCCCGTGCGTTGTACGCGCGCCAGGGGTACGCGGAGATACCGGCGTACAGCTCCGGTCCCTACGCCGAGCACTGGTTCGAGAAGCGCCTGGTCTGACCGGTCACCTGGCGGAGTGGGTCACCCACCTGACAACGGAATGGGTCACCTGGCGGAATGGTCCCGGCGGGCCAAGGTCTCGTAGGGCTCCTCGTCGACGGAACCGCAGAGCTCGGAGTTGATCTCCGCAACCAGCTCGGACAGGTCGGTCGGGCGGTCCGCGGTCCACCAGTCGCCGAGCAGCTCGGCGAGCGACTCCTCCCGCGCGGCGGACAGTTTCAGCGCGCTCTCGCGCCCCTTCGCCGTCAGGACGAGCGGCAGTCCGTCGCGGACGGCCAGCCCCCGCTCCTCGATCTGGCGGCCCGCGTCCGTGATGGCCCGCAGCGGCACCATGGTCTTCTCCGCCAGGACGGCTGGGTCAGCGCTGCCGTACCTGTTGATCCGCAGCAGCAGCCAGCTGGCGGCGGGCAGCAGGTCGTAGCCCGCCTTTGCGGTGATCTTCTCGTAGACGTGCTTGCGGCCCTGGAGGGTCCCGAGCACGGTCAGGGCGCGGGCGACCTCATCCCGCGAGGAGCGCTGGACGGGGTTGGAGGCGAGGGTCTCGGTGACATCGGGCGCCGTCACCGAACCGCGCAGCTTGTCCTCCTTGAGGAACCAGGCCACGACGAAGGCCACCAGCACCACGGGTGCCGCGTAGAGGAAGACGTCGGTGATGGAGGTGGAGTAGGCGTCGAGCACGCGCGGTCGCAGCGCGGCGGGGAGGGCGCCGATGGCGCGCGGGTCGGCCTCCAGTGTGCTCACGTCCAGCCCCGGCGGCAGCGGGATCCCCTTGAGCGCACCGGCCAGCTCGTCGTCGAGCCGGTTGGTGAAGATCGTGCCGAAGATGGCGACGCCGAAGGAGGCGCCGATGGAGCGGAAGAAGGTGGCACCCGAGGTGGCGACACCGAGGTCGGCGTAACTGACCGAGTTCTGCACCACTAGGACGAGCACCTGCATGACCAGTCCGAGGCCGGCGCCGAAGACGAAGAAGTAGAGGCTCATCTCCCAGGTGGAGCTGGTGCGCTCCAGCTGGTGCAGGAGGAGCAGCCCGAGGGCGGTCAGGGCCGTGCCCGCGATCGGGAAGACCTTCCAGCGCCCGGTGCGGCTGACGATCTGACCGGACACGGTGGAGGTGATCAGCAGTCCGAGCACCATCGGCAGCATGTGGACGCCCGACATGGTCGGGGAGACGCCCTGGACCACCTGCAAGAAGGTCGGCAGGTAGACCATCGCGCCGAACATCGCGAAACCGACGATGAAGCTGATCAGCGAGCAGAGGGTGAAGGTCCGGATCCGGAACAGCTTGAGCGGGAGCACCGGCTCCACGGCCCGCCGCTCGACGATGACGAAGGCGACCAGCAGGACGAGGCCGAGTACCGCGAGCCCGATGATCTCCGGGGAGCTCCAGCCCCAGGTGCCCCCGAGCGAGGCCACGAGCACCAGGCAGGTCGCGACGGAGGCGATGAGGAAGGTGCCGAGGTAGTCGATGGTGTGCTTCTCGGTGCGCACCGGGATGCGCAAGGCCGCGGCGATGACGACGAGTGCGACGAGACCGATGGGGAGGTTGATGTAGAAGACCCAGCGCCACGACAGGTGGTCCACGAACAGTCCGCCCAGCAGCGGGCCCAGCACGCTGGTGGCCCCGAATACCGCGCCGAAGAGCCCCTGGTACTTGCCGCGTTCGCGCGGCGGGACGATGTCTCCGACGATCGCCATCGACAGCACCATCAGCCCGCCGCCGCCCAGCCCCTGCAGCGCGCGGAAGCCGATGAGCTGCGGCATGTTCTGCGCCAGGCCGCACAGGGCGGACCCGATCAGAAAGATCACGATGGCGGACTGGAAGAGCTTCTTGCGCCCGTACTGGTCCCCGAGCTTGCCCCACAGCGGCGTGGCGGCCGTCGAGGCGAGCATGTAGGCCGTGACCACCCACGACAGGTGCGACATCCCGCCGAGATCGCTGACGATCGTCGGCAGGGCCGTCGAGACGATCGTCTGGTCGAGCGAAGAGATGAGCAGCCCCAGCAGCAGCGCACCGATGGAGACGAGCACCTCGCGTGAGGCGTGTTCGGCGCTGGGGCCGGATGCCCGCTTCCGCGGGTCGGGCTCCGTGGTCACGTCCTGCACCATCGGCTCCTCCTCGGGCCTGATCGACTCCTCCATCCTGAGCGGTGTGTCCGGTTATGGCCTGTCGGGCGGCTTGGGCGGGTTACCGGAGGTCTGCATAATCGCAGGCAGCGGCCAGGGGAGGGATTCGAGTGAGCACTGAACAATGTCCGGAATGCAGCACCAAGGGAGGGGCCTGCGACTGCCCACCGGGCTTCCAACCCTTGCGCGTCCGCCCCTACGTATCCCTCCCCAACCCCACCCCACCCACCCCCGGCCCCACCCCGCCGAACCCCCCACCCCACCCCGGCCACACGGGCAGCACGGCACACCCCGGCCAGCCGGGCAACGCGGCACACCCGGTCCAGGCGAGCAACACGGCACACCAGGCCCAGCCGGGCAACGCGGCACACCCCGCCCAGCCGGGCAGCACGGCACACCCGGTCCAGGCGAGCGCCACACCACACCCGCCGCAGGCGGGCACGACGCCACCCCACGCAGGCTGGCCGGAGACCACTCCGCCCCATCCAGGCCCGACGGGCCCGACGGGGGCCACACCAGGCCCCGTCCAGGCGGACACGACGCACCCGGACGCAGGCCGGCCAGAGACCGCCTCGCCGCGCCCCGGCCAGGCGGCCACCACGCCACGACCCACCACCGACCCGACCCGCACCGCGCCACTGCCGCCCGGGGCTGAGACTCCCGCGTACGGGACACCCGTAGCCTCCCTGCCCGAAGAAACGATGCAGCTGCGCCCGATCCCGGCGTACGCGCCGCACGAGCCGCACGCGACGCCCGGGGCCCACGGCTCGTACGGGTCGCCCGAGGCCCCCACGTGGGACCAGGCCGGCCCGGCTTACGGGTACGGGATGGACGGGACATACGGCACGGACGGGGCGGACGGGGCGCACTCCTCCGAGCCCCCGCGCCGCCGCATCCGCGCGCTCCCCATCACCGCGGCCGCCGCCACGGTGATCGGCGCAGCGGTCCTCGTCCTGAGGGCGTTCTCGGGCTCGGCCGCGCCGGAGACCACCCTCCTCGACGCGAAGCCCTCCTCGCCCCCGATCAGCCTCACCCAGGTCACCCCGTCACAGCCCGCCAAGAGCACCGGCCCGTCCCCGTCACCTTCCCCCAGCCCCTCCCGGTCCGCGTCCCCCTCGCCGTCTCCCACCCCGAGCCGTTCGTCGACCCCCTCGGCCACCCCGTCCCGCACCGCGTCCCCCACCCCGAGCCGCTCCTCCGCGCCGACCTCCCGGCCCCCCGCGGGGCCGACCCTCAGGTACGGGGACTCGGGCCCCGAAGTGGAGAAGCTCCAGCGCCTGCTGGCAGCGCAGGGCATCTACCGCGGCAAGTACGACGGCAGGTACGGCGCCCGTACGGAATCGGCGGTCTCGACGTTCCAGGCGTACAACGACATCGACGAGGACCCTTGGGGTGTCTACGGGCCGGCGACCCGCCGCGCTTTGGAGGGATAGAACACACCGGATCCGGTGGCGAGCACCCCTCCCCGTTTTGTATTGTTCAGGAACAAAGTGGTTCCGTCCTCACTCCCTGACCGGTGGACGGAACCACTTCTTCTCTTTCCCGTCCCGTCTGGAGCCCCTCCGATGCCGGCCAGCACCACCACCGCCCCCGCCGTCCTGACCGCCAAGGCCCTGCTCCTGGACATGGACGGCACCATCGTCAACTCGGACGCGGTGGTCGAGCGCTGCTGGTACGACTGGGCCGTCGCCCACGGCCTGGATCCGGAGGAAGCCCTCAAGGTGGTCCACGGCCGCCAGGGCTACGCCACGATGGCGATCCTCCTCCCGGACCGCCCCATGGAGGAGAACCTCGCCGAGAACGCGGTGATGCTCGCCCGTGAGACCGCCGACACCGAGGGCGTGGTCCCGATCGGCGGCGCGCCCGCCTTCATGGCCGCCCTCAGCACCCTCCCGCACGCCCTGGTCACTTCCGCCGACATGGCCCTGGCCACGGCCCGGATGACGGCCGCCGCCCTGCCGATGCCCGAGGTCCGGATCACCGCCGAGTCCGTGCAGGCCAGCAAGCCCGACCCGGAGGGCTTCCTCATGGGCGCCGCCGCCCTCGGCGTGGACCCGGCCGACTGCATCGTCTTCGAGGACTCGGCCGCCGGCATCGCCGCAGGCCAGGCCGCGGGCATGCGGGTCATAGGCGTCGGCCCCCGCGCCGCCGCTCACGGCCCCACCGCCCACGTCCTCGACCTGACCACGGTCACCCTCACCACCTCCCCCGACGGCTCCATCACCCTCACCCTCCAAACAACCTGACCCCCGCAGCCTGACCTGGCGGACCTGCCCCGGCTGCCTGACCTGGCCGACCTGACCCAGGCAGCCTGACCCGATCGGCCTGACCCGCGCAGCCTGACCCGGCCGACCTGACCCAGGCAGCCCGACCTGGCCGACCTGACCCGCGCAGCCTGACCTGGCCGACCTGACCCAGGCAGCCCGACCTGGCCGACCTGACCCGCGCAGCCTGACCCGATCGACCTGACCCAGGCAGCCCGACCTGGCCGACCTGACCCGCGCAGCCTGACCCGATCGACCTGACCCGCGCAGCCTGACCTGGCCGACCTGACCCGGGCTGCCTGACCTGGCCGACCTGACCCGCGCAGCCTGACCTGGCGGACCTGCCCCGGGCTGCCTGACCTGGCGGACCTGCCCCGGGCTGCCTGACCTGGCCGACCTGACCCGCGCAGCCTGACCTGGCCGACCTGACCCGCGCAGCCTGACCCGATCGGCCTGACCCGCGCAGCCTGACCCGGCCGACCTGACCCGGCGGGCCCATCCCGGGCAAACCGCCCCTGGCGAACCTGCCCCGGCGGGCCTGCCCCGGTCAGTCCACCCAGGGCAACCTGACCCGCGCAGCGAAACCCATAGGGCCGCCGCCGGTCGACCCACCCCGGTAAGCCAGACCCGGTTAGCCCCCCGGCCAGCTGACCGAATCGGCCTACCCCGGGCAACCTGCCCCGGCCAAGTCCGCTCCAGCAGACCTGACTCAAGCGACCAAACCCGCGGGCCGCCCCCGGTCGACCCACCCCGCCCAGCCAGACCCGGTGGCGACCCCCGGTCGACCGACCCGACCGACCTGACCCGGCCGGCCTGCCCCAGCAAGCCCGACTCGGGCAGCCAAACCCAGGGCCCCCTCCGGGTCGGCCTACCCAGAGCCGCCAGCCCCGGGTTGTGCCCCCCGGTCGCTGCCGCGATCGGCCTGACCCGGGCAACCCTGACCCGGGCAACCCTGACCCGGGCAAGTCCGCTCCAGCAAGCCTGACTCGAGCGACCAAACCCGCGGACCGCCCCGGGCGACTTACCCCGCCCGGCCACACCCGGGTGGCGGCCCCGAGTCGGCTGACCGATCGGCCTGACCTGGCCGGCCTGACCCGGATCACCTGACCAGGTCGGCCTGCCCCAGCAAGCCCGACTCGGGCAGCCAAACCCAGGGAGCCGCCCCGGTCGCCCTAACCCGGCCGACCAGACCTGGGGGACCGTTCCCGGGGGACCCGATCCAAGGGCCCTGCCCCAGCGAGCCTGCCCCGCCAAGCCCAGCCGGCCTGACCCGGGGAATCGGATTCGGTGTCCTCCCGCCCCTGCCAGCAGGACCGGACAGTCAGGCCCAAGCAACCTGCCCTGGCTGGCCGGGCCACCCAGCCAAGCCCCGACGGCCCGGCAACCCGCCCCGAACGGGCCACCCCCGGCTGACCTCCCCCAGCGAGCCTCCCCCGAGCGGCCAGCCCAAGGCGCAACCCACCCCGACAGTCGGCCCCGGGCAATCAGACCCAAGTAGCCAGCCTCACTCCACCTGACCCAGGCGGGCCACACCTAGACAGCCGGGGACACTCTCCGACCCGGGCGACCCAATGGGCAGACCACACCCGGTCCGCAGGCCGGCCCAACCCGGCCACCCAGCCAGACCCCAACAACCAAGTCCCGCCCCGCCCAGCGGACCCACCCCGCCGGGCACACCTGACCGACCAAGCCACCCCACCCCGGGCCGGCCGGCTCAAGCGACGCAGAACTCGTTCCCCTCAGGGTCCTGCAGCACCACCGCGTAGTGCGTCTCCAACTCGTCCAGCACGCGCAGCACACTCGCCCCCGCCCCGGTCAGCCGCTCCACCGTTTCGTCGACCCGCCGCGTCCGCAGCTCCATCGGAACCCCGCGCCCACCGCTGACCTTGAGATCCAGATGCACCCGGTTCTTGCCGGCCTTGGGCTCCGGAACCTGCTGGAACCACACCCGGGGCCCCCGCCCGGACGGATCCACGATCGATTCCGGTACCTCCCCCACCCCATCGGGCAGTTCCTCCGCGGGTACCCCCATGCCCTCCCAGTACGCGCGCCAGGTCGCGTGCCCGTCCGGCGCCGGCTCCAGCAGGTAGCCCAGCGCTTGGGTCCAGAACGTCACCATCACCTTCGGATCGGCGCAGTCGATGGTCAGTTGCAACGTGGTCTCCATGGCCTCAGCCTCGCAATCCGCACTGACAACAGAAGGTGCGGTCGGCCACGGCACACCGAACCACTGGAATGCGCAGGCCGAGAGCGCGCCCGCGGGGCAAGCGTCATGACCGAACTGATCGCCTTCCCCCTGGTGGGGACCGTGGGGCTGTATGTACACCGTCGCCACATCGCTGCGCCGGGAAAAGCGCCGCCGCCCGGAGCCGGCGGAGGGACGCCTGATCGAGCTGGAGCGCACCGAGCAACTGCGCAAGGACCGGACCACCTACAACTCCAACTCGGTCCACAACAACCCATTCCCCACCAGGCTCTGATTCCAGACCACGGCGCCGCCCCCGGAACGACCGGGCGCGGCGCCGTTGCCATGCCCGCCGCCACCACGACGGCCGGTCCCGCCGCCGAAACGGGCCCGGGGCGAGAGCCGGGGCCGAACTCGAACTAGATGATTGATTCCAAGGCTTCAGTGGTCGTAGACGGTCAGTGATCGGATGACCGGTCCACCGGTCTTGTGGTTGTGCCATATCGCGGCGGTCAGGGCGAGGAGTCGCTGTAGGACGCGCACGGTGACCCCGGCGGGTGTGCGGCCGCCGTGCCGTTCGAGGTCGAGTTGTCCCTTGAGGGTCTGGTTGACCGACTCGATCAGCTGGCGCAGTGGCTTGAACAGTTCGGCTCCGGCCCGCTCGGGTTCACCCTTGCGGGCCGGCCGCAGCAGCCGGACCCCCAGGTCGGCGAGGTCCCTCTCGAAGG
Source organism: Streptomyces sp. GL_148 (assembly GCF_057834205.1). Lineage (NCBI taxonomy): Bacteria > Bacillati > Actinomycetota > Actinomycetes > Kitasatosporales > Streptomycetaceae > Streptomyces > Streptomyces sp. GL_148. The sequence continues at coordinate 2,640,620 of NZ_CM174396.1, forward strand.
CACGGCCGTAGTAGTTCCTGTCCGCCAGCAGCGTCGGTGGTGGCCGGTTGGCGAGCAGTCCCGGTTCTACCTGGAAGATGTCCAGCAGCACTTCGCGTTCGACGGCTTTGGCTCCGGTCAGCGCGAAGGCAATGGGCAGGCCGTGCAGAGTGCAGACCAGGTGCAGGCGCAGGCCCCAGAAGAACCGTGAGTGGCTGGCGCAGTAGCCGTACTCGGCCCATCCGGCCAGGTCAGAGCGTTTCGCGGTCTCGCGGGAGCGTCCGCACTCCACCGGTGTGGAGTCCACGATCCACACGTCATCGCCCCACAGGGCGGTGTCGGTGGCCAGCTCACGCAGGACCTGCCTGACCAGGCCCGACGCCCGCCGCAGCCGCTTGTTCCAGCCCGGCTGCTGCGGCAGGTACGGGAAGAGATGCCGCAGGTGAGCACGGGCATGGCGCAGCCAGCGGGCCTCGGAGACGAAGCCCAGCAGGGCCTGCATCACCGCCAGGGTGACCAGTTCCGCATCGCTGAGCTTCGGCTCCAGACCCACCCGCGGCCGCCACGGAGCAAGATGCGGCGAAGCCTTCAAAAGGTCATCGACCCGCACGTACAGTGCAGTTGCGAGGGTGTCTATCTCGGTCGTCACAAACTGAGAGTGGGCACCCTCGCGTCCGTTCAGCTACCCCTTGGAATCAATCATCTAGAGCCGGGGACAGAGCCGGGACCGGGACCGGGACATTAGCCCCACCCCCACCCAACCCCACCCCGGATCCCAACTCCCCCCACCCCAAGGCCTGTCACCCACCTCGCCATGACATGCTCATGCCTTCAAACTGTCACCTTGCGCCCACCCCCACGAAACCCGGCGCGGCCAGCATGGCCACGCCCCACAGCGCACCCACCCGCCCACCCCCATCCCCCACCCCCACCCAGGAGCCCCTCATGCCCTCCAAGCACCCCTCCACGCCCTCCGTCTACGCGCGTCGACTCGGCGCGCTCGCCTCCATACTCGCGGTGGCCTCCCTGACCACCCTCCTCACCGCCCCCACCGCCGCCGCCTCCCCTCCCACCCCCATCAGCGCCGCGGCCGCCCGCTCCTACCTCGCGACCGTCACCCCGAAGACCGAAGGCTCCACCACCGGTTACAGCCGTGACCTCTTCCCCCACTGGAGCACCGTCTCCGGTACCTGTAACACCCGCGAGACCGTCCTCAAGCGCGACGGTTCGGGCGTGGTCCAGGACTCCGCCTGCGCGGCCGTCAGCGGCAGTTGGTACTCCGAGTACGACGGCGCCACCTGGACGGCCGCCTCCGACCTCGACATCGACCACGTCGTCGCCCTCGCCGAGGCCTGGCGTTCCGGCGCCAACTCCTGGACCACCACCAAGCGCCAGCAGTTCGCCAACGACCTCACCCGCCCGCAGCTCATCGCGGTCACCGACAACGTGAACCAGTCGAAGGGCGACCTCGACCCGGGCAAGTGGCTGCCGCCGCGCACCGCCTACCGCTGCACCTACGCGCGCATGTGGGTCGGGGTCAAGCAGTACTGGGCCCTGAGCATGGACTCGACGGAGAAGACGGCCCTGGTCAACATCCTCAACGCCTGCTGACACCCACACGCACCCCACACGCACCTCGCCCCCACCCACCCGCTCTCCACCCCACCCCACCCCTGGCCAAGGATCTTTCCCCCGCCAGGGGGAGGTGGACCACCCCCTCCCCGTCGTACGGTGATCAAACGGCAACGTCTGATGAAGGAGGGGGAGTTGCATGGGGGCATTGCGCCTGGGACCGCTGCTGCGCCACGTCGACTGGGACGCGGGCGACTCCGCCACGCTATGGATCGAGGCGGACCGCCCGTGCACCGCCGAGGTCCGCTGCGCCGACGGCTCCGGCGGCAGCGTCCACACCTTCCAGATAGCCGGCCACCACTACGCCCTGATCACCGTCACCGGCCTCACCCCGGACTCCACCACGGCCTACGAGGTCCTCCTCGACGGACTCAAGGTCTGGCCCCTGCCCGACAGCCAGTTCCCGCCGAGCACCATCACCACCCCTCCCGCGGGCAGGCCGGGCTCCACGACCGCTCCCGACCTCCGCCTGACCTTCGGCTCCTGCCGCCAGGCCGCCCCGCCGGCCGACCGGCGCGGACCGCACGGCCCCGACGCGCTCGACACCCTCGCCGCCGATCTCGCCGCCGACCCGGAGGCGGTGCGGCCCGACGTCCTGCTCCTCCTCGGCGACCAGGTGTACGCGGACCAGCTCTCCCGCTCCACCCGCCAGTGGCTGGCGGCCCGGCGGGACCTCCGCGAGGCCCCCGGCGCCCAGGTCGCGGACTTCGAGGAGTACACCCGGCTCTACTACGAGTCCTGGCTCGACCCGGAGATCCGCTGGCTCCTGTCCACCGTCCCGAGCCTGCACATGTTCGACGACCACGACGTCATCGACGACTGGAACACCAGCGCCGCGTGGCTGGCGGAGATGCGCGCCACCCCGTGGTGGCAGGAGCGGGTGGTCAGCGGCCTGATGTCGTACTGGGTGTACCAGCACCTCGGCAACCTCTCCCCCGCCGAGCTGGCGGCCGACCCCGTGTTGGAGGCGGTCCGGGCCACCCCCGACGGCACCGACGCGCTACGGGCCTTCGCCACCTCGGCGGACGCCGACCCGGCCAAGGTGCGCTGGAGCTACCGCCGCGACTTCGGCCGGTCCCGGCTGCTGATGGTGGACACCCGGGCCGCCCGGCTGCTCGCCGAGGACGGGCGGGCCATGCTCGACCCGGCGGAGCGGCAGTGGCTCCGCGAGAACGCCCTGGCCGGACACGGGGGTTACGACCACCTCCTCATCGGCTCGTCACTGCCCTGGCTGATGCCTCCGCTCGTACACGACGCGGAGGTGTGGAATGCCGCCCTGTGCCGCGGGGAGCGGGGCCCGAGGTGGGCCCGTATCGGGGAGAACCTGCGCCGGCGGAGCGACCTTGAGCACTGGGCGGCGTTCCCGGCCTCGTTCGCCATGCTCAGCGACCTGATCGAGGAGGTGGGCACGGGCCCGCGGGCGCCGGCGACGGTCTGCGTGCTCTCGGGGGACGTGCACCACGCGTACGTGGCCGAACCCCGAATACCCAGCACGGCCCAGGTGTTCCAGCTCACCTGTTCCCCGGTCCACAACTCCATCCACACCGCCGTGAAATGGGGCTTCCGGCTGGGCTGGTCGCGGACGGGCCGCTGGTTGGGCCGGGGCTTCTCCCGGCACGGCCGGACGGGCCGGCCCCCGCTGAGTTGGCGGCGTACGGGCGGCCCGTGGTTCGGCAACCAGCTCATGACGCTCGCGCTGTCGGGGCGCTCCGCGCGGCTGAGCCTGGACCAGGCACGCAAGGGCCCCCGCTTGGTGACGGTCCTGGACCGTGACCTCACACCTCCCCTCTGACGCGCGGCGGGGCGACCCGTCACGCCGGAGCACAGCCCCGGGCGCCCGGCCCGTGGACGCCCGGCGTACGCTGTTCCGCTGTCAGCCGCCCCTGCCGCTCCCCGCGACGTCGCGGCGCCTCACGCCGAGGCACGTCAACCGGACTGGGGAGTCCCGTTTTGCTTGAGACTCTGGGCTCGCTGACTTCGAGCCCATGGATCTACGCCCTCGTGGCGCTGTCCATCCTGCTCGACGTGTTCCTGCCGGTGCTGCCCAGCGGGGTTCTGGTGGTCACGGCTGCTGCTGCCGCCGCGGCGGCAGCCGGTGCCGCGGGACCCGTGCCCGTGCAGTCCCAGGTGCCGGACATCCTGGCGCTGCTGGTGACGGCCGTCACCGCCTCGGTACTGGGCGACATGGCCGCGTACCGGCTGGCCAGGCGGGGCGGTGCCCGTCTCGACCGGGCCATCGCCCGTTCCCGCCGGCTCACCCGGGCCCACGAGCGCCTCGGCACCGCCCTCGCGCGCGGCGGCGGCGCCCTGGTGGTGGTCGCCCGCTTCGCCCCGGCCGGCCGCTCGGTGGTCTCCCTCGGCGCGGGCAAGACCCACCGCAAGGTCAGGGACTTCCTGCCCTGGTCGGTCCTGGCCGCCATCGCCTGGGCCGGCTACAGCGTCGCCCTCGGCTACTTCGGCACCCAGTGGCTGGGCACCACCTGGCTCGGCACGGCGATCTCCCTGATCGCCCTCTTCGCAGCGGGCTCCCTGGCAGCCTTCGTAGTCCGCCGCCCCGCCCCACCCGCCGCCACCTAACCCCCCACCCACGCCCGGCCGCCCTCCCCCACCAACCCGCACCGCCTCCCTCGAACACCCCTCACCGGCCGCACACCGACTCCCCTCCGGCCCCACACCCCGGGTCCAACCCGCGCACCTCCGGCCCACGCCCTCACACCCCGAGCCGACCCCCAACCCGCGCACCCGGCCCTCCGGCAGCCAGCCCCAGACTCCGGCGCGCTCCCCAGCCACGGCTCGGGTTCGGGCTCGGTCCCAGCTACGGCTACGTCTCGCTCCCCAGCTACGGCTCCGGGTCGGGCTCGGGCTCGGTCCCAGCTACGGCTACGTCTCGCTCCCCAGCTTTGGCTACGGCTCCGGCCCCGGCTACGGCCCCGGCTCCGGCCCCGGCCCCGGCCCCGGCTCCGGCTCCGAAGCAGCCTCGCCCCAAGACTTCGGGGCGCCAGCCCCGCCCCAACTCCGATTGCCCAACCCAGGCTGCGGGGCCCTGAACCCTGTCCCGGTTCGGCCGCCTGGCTCAGGCCCCCCGGTGGTCCAACCTCCGCCCCCGGTCCCACACACGCTCCGCTCCGGGTACCTGACCCGGGCACTGGCGCCCAAAGCTCCGCCTCGGCCCCTGCACCCCCTGCTCCCGCCCCCGCCGCCCCTGCCCCTGCCCCTGCCCCTGCCCCGATAAAGCGCCCCGGGCACGGAGGCCCGCGGCCGAGCCCGGGGCCAGACCCGGACCCCATCCCCACCCAAGCCACTCACGCCGCCCGGTCCATCCCGCCTCCCCCGGGCGGAGCAGTGGCTCACCCGTTCACCCGGCAGCGATCGCCGGGGCCGCGCCGGGCTCCTAGCGTCCAGAGAACGGTGCGCACTCGAATCCGCGCCGCGACGTTCCCGGAGCCCGAGGAGTCCTCTCCATGCCCGCCACCCCCCACAGCCCCCGCCGGTACCGCCCCCTCCCCCGCCTGCTGGCCGTCGCCGCCGCGACCGTCGCCTTCGCCGCAGCCGCTCCACCGACCGTCGCCCAGGCCCAGCCCTCCGGGAGCGTCTCCCCGACCAACGTCGCCCCCGGGGGCCGGGTCAGCCTCAACGTCACCGGCTGCGGCACACGCACCGGCAAGGCCACCTCCCGCGCCTTCGGCGACGTCTGGCTGACCCCCGGGAACGCCGAGGCGACCAACCTCTTCGGCTCCGCCATCACCTCCCGGAACATCAGCGCCGGCTCACATCCCGTCACCTTCGAGTGCGGCGGCCCCGGCGGCGAACGCGTCACCGTGGCGCTGAACATCACCCCGGGCGCCGCCCGCGGTGGGCTCGGCGGCAGCGTCGGCTCCATGAGCCCGGGCCAGATCGCCATCGGCGGCGCCCTCGTGGCCAGTGCACTGGGCGCCGGAGCCTGGATCCTGCGCCGCCGCACGGGCCACGCCTCCTGAGCCGACCCGGCCCGACGTCCCCGCGCACCCACCCACCCGTCCACGCACCCGCACACCCACCCGCCCCGAACCCGCGCTCCCCTCCCCACCACGGGAGTGGCCGATGGTCCCGCCCCACTCGGGACTTTCCCCACTCCCGCCCGGAGCCCCCTCCCCCAAGGCACAGTCCACGCACCGCTGCCCCCGAGGAGCCCGCCATGGGCCGGAGCCCGCGCCCCGTGATCGCCGCCGTCGACGGTTCCGCGAACAGCACCCGGGCCCTGGAATGAGCCATCTCCCAAGCCCTGACGGCCGGAGCCACGCTGCGCATCGTGCACGCCCGCCTCTCCATGAACGGCATCGGCGCGGCCCTGGCCGGGGGCTTCAACGAGCCGGGCCTTGACGACGACCCCGTACTGGGCGAGGACGCCCAGCCGCGCACCTGCGTCCGTACGCCGACCGGTTCCCGGAGGTGGAGATCGAGCAGGTGTCGGCGCCCGGCGACGCGGCCGGTCACCTGGTGGCCGTCTCCCAGGCCGCGGACCTGCTCGTCATCGGCCGCCACCGCAAGCGCCCGCTCTCCCCCCGCCTGGGCTCCGTCACCAACGCGGTACTGCTCCACACCGGCTGCCCCGTCGCGGTGGTCCCCCTGGAAGAGAACGCCGTCCCGGCAGCCGCCTGACCCCGCGCCCGACCCTCCGCCCACCCTGCCCTCACCCGGCCACGGCAGCCCCCGCCCCCCTGACGTGAATCCCCTCGAGCAGCTCCCTCGTAGCCTCCGCGACCGCGTCGACGGCGGCTACGAACACCTCCTGGTTGTGCGCGGCCGGCACCCTGAAACCGGACACCTTCCGCACGTACTGCAAGGCGGCGGCCCTGATCTCCTCCTCGGTCGCCTTCTCCGGAATCGCGGGCGGACGCAACGTCTTAATCGATCGGCACATACCCCCACTATCCCGCTCCACGAACGCCCCGTCACCGCCCCACACACCCACCCGAACCACCCCAGCCCGAACCCACGCGAAAGCCCCCCGCCGTGAACGGCAGGGGGCTTCTCGCTGGTGGACCCCAGCTCGGAGTTGCCGGGCTCAACCCGACTCTGCGTCGCCGGTGAGCTCCCACGCGGCCCGGTCGTCACCGACGGCTTCCGTCGATGTCGGCCATGGAGGGCAAAGGCCGCTCACCACCAGGCCCACTTCTTCTTCCGCGGCTCCCGCATCTTGGCTTGAGCTTCCTTGGCCTCTACCTGCGCGTTTCCCTGTCGAGTCCAGCGCCCCTGGTGCTTGGCGCACTGGCCGCTCCCGACGATCGCCTTGTTCCGGCACCGCCCTCCGCGCTTGGTCACCGCGCCGCACCTCGGTTGCGTCACCCCGCTCCCTCCCGCTCACCCGACATGAGCACCCCTTGCACCGTGCCGGAAGCTCCGAGGAGCAGGAAGGGCGCACAGCAACGCGCTGGGAGCTCAGAGGGGCTCGGCCGGCTACCGCAGAGGGCAATCAGCGCCCAGACGGTAGGAGGCAGCGGCTGTGCCCGCACGAAGGGAGTCTGGCTCAACTTCCGTAGCTGGTGCACGCTGAGCAACCTCGGTCCGCCTACCCGAAGGCCTTGAGGATCATCTACGTAGAGCCAGTCGCAGTCTTAGCCTGTTGCGAAACAGGCTTAGGTCAGACCTCGGTCTCGATGAGTTCTAAGTGACGGGTTCTTCGGCTTCGGCATGTGGCCACGGACGCCGGGCTGCGGGTCATTCGGTTGCATGACGCGCGGCATGGGACGGCGACGGTGGTGACCGCTGCCGGCGTTCCGCCCCGGGTCGTCATGGAGTCCTCGGGCAGTCGCAGATCGCCGTCACCATGAACGTCTACGCGCACGTCGTGCAGGGCACACGGCGCGAAGCGGGCGGCGCTCCCAGTCCGCTCCCATTGAAGTCAGATCTGGATGCAAAAGACCCCCCGCCGTGATCGGCGGGGGGTCTTTTGGCTGGTGGGCGCGGACGGTTTCGAACCGCCGACATCTGCTTTGTAAGCTCCCCCAGTTATGAGGATGACCTCGGGCAACCTGCTCTCCCACCTTCCAACCCTCACATCCTGATCATTTGCGTGTCGCCGTCGTGCGTAACCGTTGCCGTCAAGAGTTGCCGTCAAGGATGTGACCACCCACGCGCATCGCCAACGCCCCCGGCCCCATGTACGGCAGTCGACAAGCGCCTGAAGGCCCCGGCGGGACGCCTCCTGCAAGGACCGACCCCAGGACCTGGGCGGGCTGGGCGCGTACAAGGATCAGCGGCGCGCCTGGCGCGTCCTCAACGACGACGAAACGGCGCCGGACGAAGGCGACTCTAGATAGCAGTTCATAAAGAATCCACAGGCTCTGCTGAATACTTTCTGCCAACTCGAAACCAACACCCCAGAAGCCTTATCCACTTCGCAGGAAACACCAGCCTCTCGCCGAAAGAAGCGATTGAAGCTGACCGACATCCCGAGAGTTCACAATGTCACCGGCGGCACACCGCGGTGCGAGATGACCTTACATGCAATCCAATCATGGTCACCACGACCAGATTGAATAGAGAAGGACCGAAAAGTAACCAGCCCCAAAGATGATAGGCATCATCTGTTCTGCAGTCGTCAACCGAAGATATCTCCCTTTCTTCCCTGATCTCACATAAGCCCCCCACTCCCCTTTGGAGTAGACTCGGGCAGGGAGTTTCTCTTCAAGTATTTCGATGACCGAGTATTTAGCCTTGCTTAGCATTCGGTACGAACGGAGAGTGTGAAACCAAGTGAAGCACTGACCCATTAGGATTAGGCTGGCGATCAATGGAACGACTTCGCTCTGTCGCGCGAAGTCCCTCATTACGACAGTGCCGAATGCGCCGATTGCGGCGAGATTTACCGCCAGGAAGAATGAGTTAGTCAAAGCTCGTCGAGCACTCACCCTATCCGCCATCTCGACGTAAACTTTGTACTGCTCAAGCAGGTAGTGATGGAATTGTTGCTGATGGAGCGGAGAAGGGTTTTCGGCGACCCAATCAGCGCTCCAGACAGCATTGCGCAGTTCTTCGAGTTCGTCCGGCATGAGATGCCTTTCAGGTCGCCGTGTTGGCCACATCCCCCGTGGGCGGCTATTCCACATCTAGGATATCCAGGAAGTTTTGGTATGCCGGGTGAATCTGGTACCGCATCTCCCTCTTAGTCTTGCGGTAGAGATTGCGCGCGAGCACCTTAGCCTTGCGAAGGTCGTCAGCTCTGTCTGGGTACGCAAACTCCTCTTCCCGCACCTCAATACCCAAGAATGAAATCTGCAATAGCCCTTCAAGACACTCTTCCACCGCCTTTGCGTCAGCGTCACCCAAGACGCTTCCAATTAGTTCAAGCACTGACGATCGACGGATTACCCTTTCGCTCCCCGTGAACTCATAGATGACGTCCACCAGACCCTTTATAGTCGGCCCGTATTCGACTATTAGGGCATCCAGGGCAAATTTGCTGTAGCTCTTTTCCGCCTCGCGAATATCAGCTTCTTCAACCACCGAGTGTCGCGCATTGGCCGCGTTCAGAACTGCAGCCTTACAGAAGAAGACGAGGTCGCGAGGGCGCGGCAGGATCACGCTGAGAATGTGTTCAAGAGTTGACCTACCATCGACTTCCTCACAGAAGAAGCGCTGCCACAGCTCATCAGGCGACGTTCCGGCCGGCCGCGAGGCCACGTACCTCTCTTCCATCACGCGCTTCAATAGTTCTGGCTGAGTCCAGTCGATTCGCTTAGTGTTGATCTTGTCGGGCTCCCGCGCCTCCTTAATGACTTCGTCGTAAATGTCCGAGCGGAGGAATACACTGACCGTCACGTTCACGGAACGCAGGCGATTATTCTCCTTCTGGAAATCCTCGGCGATGCGACCTACCGTCCCTAGCAGGCCAACAAGAAGAAAGGCTTGAGACTGGAGTTGAGCTGACCGTGTCCACGCGCTATCAAGATTGTCCACAAGCAGCGCGACTCGATGGCGATCGCGTAGGGCCTCTCCCAAAAGCCGCCTAAGGTTTCCTACGACATCCCCATGCAAAGCCTGGGTGATGCGCTCTCTCTGCTTCTGAAGCGACTGGCCGCGAGGTGTGGAATCGGTTCGAGAATCCTCGATCACTTTCTCTAGGCGAACCGAAAACTCGTCACTGATGCCCTTTTGGTTGAGGTAGTCACGAAGGGTTGCTATAGGGGTGCCAGGAGCAATACCCGCCGGCAACCGCTCCGCTGCCGAAACGGCAGACAAGGCGATTTCAGAGTAAAGCAGGAACCTCCAAAAGCTCTCGACAAGGAAGGCCTGGTTCCCGTCTCCTAGTGACTGCAATACACTGACGAGGCCATCCATGTCGTAATTTGTGGGGCGGATTAGGCAAACGAGATTCCTCCTGTCGTTCCTGAGTGTTTGTGACGCCCGAATCATGTTTGCGGACTTACCCATACCCTTGCGTCCGACAAATACCACACTATTTTCGCGCAGCACGGCCTCGTATTCAGCAGTCTCAACGAAGTATTCGTCGAGTGTATCTGCCTCGTTTTCCGCTACGTACTCTCCGAACTTTAGGTTCTTGAGTTCGGCGGTCAGTGCAACTTTCGGAGGGCTAGTAGCCGCAGGTGTGAAATTCTCCCGATTCCACACCTCGAACGCATTCTTTGTCCAGAGCTTGAGATGTTCCGACAGCTTCTTCTTGTTGTGGTACCTATAGAGGATGTCTTTGTAGTCGACCGGTCCACGGTACTCTTCATCTACAACAATCATCAGAGGGCGATTTAGCCCTCTAGCCAAGCCTGCAATAAACGCTGTGCGCGCATTGTGTAGCCTGTTGCGATCGTGGTCTTCGCCAGACATTTGCAACAGTGTGGCTGTCGATGAGTAGACGGCATTCACATACCAGCCCAGGGGCGCAGACCCTTGCTCTGCAGGATCTGCGGTCGTCACTTTCGTCCCGAGGTCTTTTTCCCGGCCCATAATTCTGCGAAGATTTCGCTCTGCTTCGGAAGTGTGATAAGTGGGAACATAAAAGAGAGTGTTGGGGGCATGAGCGTCTAGCGTCTGGGAGACGTCGTCCCAGAGCGTCCTTTCACTTGCGGCTGCGAGGCCTGTCAGGAACCTTCCAGCAAGTTCAGGTCCTGTCTCGTAGAAGATGCAGCCGATCGTGGAGAATACATCGAAGGCACGCCAAAGGGGCAGCGATTCTTTCGTCTTTCGGAATGACAGCACCACATGCTTCTGCTGGCTGAATGCGTAGCCGACTTCAAAGAGCACGTTCTGACTCAGGGTGGTGACGTCGAACAGACAGATCGTGCTGTCGTCGATTGCTTTGAGGACGGTCTCGATAATCAAGCGACCGGTTGCTGGAGTGTCTTCCCAAGTTTGGGTTTCGGCGATCCCGCTCTTATTGATCGTACTCGCTGCATGGAGGATTTCTTGAGAAACTTCCTGAGGGTTCTTTGAGTACCCAAGGAATACCTTGTGCTTCATGCCCACCCCGTCTCCCCGCAGTGTTCCGTGCGGGTTGCAGCCTGCGCGTCGGTGAGCAGATTTTACGCACTGGACACAGGGTTCGGGCGGTTTTCGGAATCTGTGACCAGCCCCGCGCGATATGGCAAAGTTGGGCACAGATGACTGGCTACAGAGAGTATCGATCTCGCGACTACAAGTGATTTCTACCGCCTGGGCTGCGCGCCTTCTCCCATGCCGTCTGCCATCGACCCCGGCAGAGCCGAGCAGGCCCGACACGGCACCCGTTCCACGAGGTGCGGGTCGACGGCACACGGGATGAGAGTTGGGTAGCTGATGGGCTCCGGGCTCGGTGCGCGACCCAACTCGTCCGAGATCCAGTCAACGCCCTTCAGTGGCAGCTCGCCCGCCCCACCCGACGTCCAGGGCTCCCGGTGGGGCAGCTAGACGCAGAAGCCACCCACCCGTCTGCCGGATTTCTCCGGCGTGCGGTGACGTTGCCGGCAAAAACTGCCGTCAACTACTAGCGGACATAGGAGACGACGAGCAGCACGACCGCGGCGACACCGAACCAAAGGGGTATGCCGGTCTTCGTGTACCGCCCTCGATTGTCCCTGGGCTGCGGTGGTCGGCGTCTAGCCATCCAGCCTCCTCAGAACCGTCGGCCGCTCTGATCGACTCGCAGTCCGTGCGGGCCGCCGACACCGTGCCGAAGGAGACCAGCGGTTACGACGCGGGCAAGAAGACCAAGGGCCGCAAGCGGTTCATCGTCACCGACACCCTCGGCCTGCTGCTGGCCGTGCACGTCGTTGCAGCGAGTGTCCAGGACCGGGACGGCGCCAAGCGGCCATTGCTGTGGACCCGCCTGGACCACCCGACGGTACGGCTGATCTGGGCAGACCAGGGATTCGCCGGCCGCCTCGTGGTCTGGGCCCAGGAGATCCTCGGCCGCACCGTGGAGATCGTCCGTAAACAGCCCGGACAGCGCGGCTTCCAGGTCCAGCCCAAGCGGTGGGCGGTAGAGCGTACGTTCAGCTGGATCACCATGCGCCGGCGCCTGGCCTGCGACTACGAACGCAGCCCGGCCCACTCCGAAACCATGATCCGCTGGGCCATGACCGACGTCATACTGCGACGGCTCACACGCGGCAGGCCCGTCGTCCGGACCGGACGACGACCACTGCAACGCATCCGCTGACAGATCTCAAACGCGGTCTCAGGCAGCCCCGTACGCACCGCGGCAGCCGACTCGTCGCCCCACTGGCTCGCCAGCGATACAGAACGGGCGGCCCCTCCCGACGGCTCGAACCTGGCCGACGTCCTCAAGGCCTACCGGGCACTCCACAAGCTCAAGCAGCAGGATCTTGCCGACCTGCTCGGCTACGACCAGTCCTACGTCTCGCTGCTCGAACGCGGCAAGCGCAGCATCCGAGACATGGACGAGCTCCGCAGGCTAGCCCGTGCGCTGGCGCTCCCGGAGGATGAGCTCGGCTTACTCCCGTCGGCGGAGGCTGTAGTCGCGGTCGCGGTCCCGGCCGGCGACCCCACCAGGGAGGGGCCACTCGCCGCGGTGGACGACCAACGGCGCTGGCGCATGACCCGCCGCGAGCTCAATCGCCACCGGGCGGATCTCACGAAGGCTGCAGCCCGGCTGTACCCGGACCTCTCCCGCGCTGGCAACAGTCCGGTGCTCACCCGCGAATCTTGGATGTGGCCCGCACCGGTCGACTTCGCAGACATCGAGCTGGCCTGGCTCACCCAGACCAGCCCACCGGAAATCACTGGGCAGGAGAAGGAATCTGAGGGCGTCCGACCTCTCGCCCCTCAAGGCACCAAGTTCGATCGCTACACCCAGGCGATCCGGATGATCGACCGCCCGTCCCTGTTCGTCAATCGACCGAGTTTCCGCCTGCTCGATGTTGCTCAGGCTGAGGGCCAGCCGAAGCTGTCCTTCGGCTACACGACCTACTTCGACATGGCTGACGTCTGCGAAGGCGTGGCGCACGAGCTAGCGAGCGCCTGGCTGAAGACCGGCAGTGATCCGGGATGGATCAGCGATCCGAGCTGGGCGGAACTTCCCTTCCGGAGCTTGGTCGGAGATCCCTTCGACCTCGGCCACAGGGCGTTGCTGCCGTCCATCGACACCCTGACCATTCGGCTCGGCCCGGAAGGTGCTTCGTTCCCGCTCCACCACCGTTCCGCGAGCAACGTCGCGTTGGCCGGCGGGAACTACCACGTCATGCCAGCCGGGGTCTTCCAGCCTTCGTCCGTCATGCCCTGGGACCAGTCAAACGACTTCAACCTCTGGCGCAACGTGCTCCGGGAGTACGCGGAGGAGTTCCTCGGGGACCCCGAGGCCGACGGCAGCAGCGGCGAGCCGATCGACTACGACTCCACCGAACCGTTCCGGACCCTCAACCATGCCCGTCGTGAGGGCAAGGTGCGCCCGTACTGCTTCGGGATCGGTCTAGACCCGCTCACGCTGGCCGGCGAGATCCTCAGCGTGGTGGTCATCGACTCCGACGTGTACGACTCCGTCTTCTCCAGCATGGTGTCCCGGAATTCCGAGGGCACGGTCATCGCTGGACGGCCTGGCGACAGGAGTGCCGGGGTCGAGTTCACCGAGGCCAACATCCGACGTCTACTGGACAACGAACCCCTGGCGTCCGCTGCCGCCGCGTGCCTAGACCTGGCGTGGCAGCACCGCGGGCTCATTTTGGGATGAGAGGCAGATCAGTGCGCGTACTTGTTACCGGCGCCTACGGATTCGTGGGCAACGCGGTTGTACGACGGCTCGCCGAGGCAGGCCACGAACCTGTGGCGCTCACGCATCGGCCGGCCGGTAGCCCCCGTCCGGAGCTGCCGGTTTCCCAGGTCTTCCACGGCGACATCCGGGACGAGGCGGCCCTGAGGGCAGCTCTCGACGGTGTCCAGGGCGTCTGCCACCTCGCAGCTCTGACCCGAGTCCGCGAGTCCTTCGAGCGACCGGCGGAGTACCAGGCCGTCAACGCTGGCGGCACGGTGGCACTGCTCGATGCGCTGTCTGCTACCTCGGCAGGATCGGAAACCCCTACGGTCATCCTTGGCTCGACTGCGGCCGTCTACGGAGCGCCCGAGCAGCAGCCCATCGGCGAGGACACCGTGCCCGCTCCGAGCAATCCCTACGGGACGTCGAAGCTGGCCGCAGACGAAGCCCTCCGGGCCCGAGCAGAGGCCGGAGGGGTCAAGGCCGTGAGCCTGAGGTGCTTCAACATCTCGGGCGCCGTCAGCGGCGTAGGGGACACGGATGAGAGCCGCATCATTCCGAAGGCGGTCGCCGTGGCTGCCGGCCGCTACCCGCACCTAGAAATGAACGGCGACGGGGACGCAGTCCGGGACTTCGTGCACGTAGATGACCTAGCGCGGGCCTATGTATTGGCCCTTGAGGCTGATGTCTCGGCCGCCTACCGGATCTACAACGTCGGTGCCACAGCAGCCAGCATGGGGGAGATCGTCGCCACGGTGGAGCGGGTATCCGGCAGGGATGTGCCTGTAGTGCACCGCGCACCTCAGCCCGAACCACCGCGGCTGGTGGCCGACATCTCCCGGATCACAACTGATCTCGGTTGGAAGCCCGAGCGGTCCAGCCTTAAGCAGCTGATCGGCGACGCATGGTCGGCCGTGTCCGACGGCAGCCGCTAAGACTTCCCCAAGCGGTCCTTGACTCTCTCCGGCAGGTTGGCGAACGCCACATGCCAGCGCTCAAGGGCCGCTTCGCTGCTCGCTGCGCCGGTTCCGACCTTGCTCAACGCCTCGCGCAGAGCTGCTTCAACCTCCACGCCTGCTTGCAGAAGCGGCAAGGCCCAATCTGCGGCGCCGCGCGAGTGATCCGAGAGCCGCGGCGGAAACTGGGCGAAGACCCCCTTGCCCTGGTGCCCGACTACGTACCCCTCCGCTCGCAGCAGGGACACGGCATTCTTCACCACGGTGCTTGATGCACCGGAGCTGCTGATCAGGTCCTGCGCCGAAGGCAGCGCGGAACCGTCGGGCAGGTCGCCGCTTCGGATGCGTTCCCGCAGGTCGTCGGCCAGCTGAAGGTATGCCGGCTGCCCTCGAAACTCGGTCATCGGGGTGCTCCTCCGCTCGCAGGTGTTGCACCTAGTACACCAGTCTCCCTGGATCCATTCCCTCCAGACCTCGGTCGAGCCACTTGCCAACATGGTGCACTAGGTGCACCATGTTGTTCGGAGGGCAGCGAGCGAGCGGCAGGCCTCATATGACAAGCCGTCATTCGATTCCGGAGCTCTGCCCGGACAGGCTTGCCACAAGCAACGAGGCCACCGGAAACGGCGGCTCAGTCGCTGACAACCAACTCATGAGGGGCCTTCTTTGGGCTGCTCCGAGTGCCCGCAGTACCTCTTGGCGTCCGGCGTGTCCCGTTCTTACGGGAGCCCTTCGGGGTTACCGCGCTCGTCGGAAGAGTCACCGGCTTCATCTTGAGAACTGAAGAGTGATCGTGCGGGGCTGACGCGAGTCGGCGGTCGCGGTAGGTGCCTAGGGCGAGGGTCCGGGGGCAAACCGCCGTGATGGACACCGGCTCCCCCTATGCGCCTGGCAGGCGCCACCCGGACTTGGGTGTGGGGAGGTACAGCGTGGCCCCAACGCACGTGGCGGCAAGAGTGAGACCGCCCCCGCGACGACCGGGTGATGTCGTCGGCGGCACGCCACCCTGCACCGATTCGCGCAGGCGGCCTGCTGGCGTCAGAGCAGTGACGATGACGCACCGATCAAGGCTCGGGCCCTCCGCTGCGGCAACGGCGGTGGCGAAGCCTTCCCTCACCCGCATCCTCCACGGAGGCAGCAGTGATCCGCTAAGACCCTGGGCCCCGCCCGCACTGGACCGGTGCGGGCAGGAGCGCCCCTCGCGTCGTTCGACCCTCCGCCGCACTGATGGTGCGGCGGCCGTCTGCCTCCTCCGCCCGTCCGGCTCCCTTCTGGGGTGTCGTACGGGCGGGGTGGTGGGGAGCCGGAACCCCCGCTCCTGCCCAAAGGAGTTGCTGTGAACGTAGAGATCGTCTCGTTCGGCTACCTGCACGCGGCGCCGCCCGCGGCTCACCTCACGCTCGACCTGCGCAGCCACTTCCGGGACCCGCACGTGTCGCCGGAGCTGCGGTACCTGACCGCCGAGGACGAGCCCGTGCGCGACGCAGTGCTCGCCACCCCCGGAATCATGCCGCTCATCACCGCGACCCTGCTCGCCGTCGACGCGTTCGCGGCCGGGCCCGGCGGTGGCGATCTCGTCATCGCCATGGGGTGCCAGGGCGGGCGGCACCGCGCCGCGACCGTCGCCCGGACCCTGTCCCTCCTGCTCACGGGCGGCGGACACACGGTCACGCTCCACCACCGCGACCTGCACAAGCCCGTCGTCAACCGCTGAACCCCCCAACGCAGTGCGGCCCCCAGCGCTGGAACGCCGGAGGCCGCTGAGTCCTGTTCCTCCTCAGAAGGAGCAAACCCATGAAGCCCATCGTCGCACTTCACGACGTTGTTACCCCGTGGTCCGATGGTCTGGAGCCGTCGGACGCGGAGCTGGACGCGATCGAGCGTGAGATGCCGCTGATCCTGGCGGAGGTCGACCTGCTCGACGCGCTGATCTCGCAGCTCGACCGGCCGGCGTCCGAGTTCGACGCCCGCCGGATCCGCCGGGCCCGCAACCGGGTCCTGACGGCCCGGCGGGACGCGACCAACCGCACCGCCAACACGAGCATGCCGGGGGACGCGGCATGAACCGCAAGGCCAAGGCCGCGCTCGTCCTCGCCCTGGTCGTCGTAGTCGCCATGGCCTTCCGCGTCTCCTGGAACGCCCTGCGGGACGTGGCCAGGGCAATCGGCGCGGACGACACGGCGGCCACGCTGTACCCGTTCGTGGTCGACGGACTGATGGCCCTCGCGCTCGTGGCCGCGCTCGTCCTGACCGACGAGGACCGCAAATTCGCCCTGCGGGTCCTCGCCGCCTACACAGGCGCGTCGCTGGTCCTGAACTACGTCCATGGGCTCGTGCCGGCGCTCCACTCGACCGAGGTCGAGTGGATGCGGCTGGCCGAGTGGAACCCCGCGAACTATGCCCTGGTGCTCCTGGCCACGTCGCTGCCGGTCGGGTCGATCTACTTCGGCTCCGACCTCGTCGCCAAGGTCCTCCATCACCGCCCGCAGCCACGGGACGCTCAGCCGTACGGGGTGCGTGCGGAGGAGCCCGTACGGGTCCCGCACACCCCCGACACGGTCGAGATCGACCGCCCTGACACCGAGATCCCGCAAACCCCTCATCTCTCCGCACGAGACGCGTTGCCGCAGCTCACCGCCCATGCAGATGGTGTGCGGGCAGCAGATCCGCACACCCCGCACATCGTCCCCGCACAGCCCACACCCCCTGGCGGGGATCCGGTGCTGGAGGACGTGTACGAGGAGGCCGAACTGGAGCGGCTGCGACAGGAAGCCCGCCGCACGTACGCCGAATCCGTACAGGCCGCACGCCCCCTGTCCGCCCGTGCGCTCGGTGAGGCGTACGGCATGAGCGAGTCCTGGGGCCGCAAGCAGATCCTCGCCACCCGCGAGGGCGAGCACCACCCACTCACCACCGGGGCGATGGCATGACGGCCCCGGAGAATCTCAAGGCGTTCAGCTTCGGTGGTGGCTGGCAGTCCATGGCCGCCATGGTCCTCGCCGCGACCGGTGAGATCGACTACCGGACGTTCCTGATGGCCAACGTCGGGGACGACTCCGAGAACCCCGGCACCATGGCCTACCTCGACCACTACGCCCGCCCCTACGCCGAAGAGCACGGCCTGGAGCTGGTCCTCCTGGACCGGGTCATGGTCCGCTCCAAGGAGACCCGCACCCTGTACGGGGAACTCACCCGCGAGGGCTCGAAGTCCTTGAAGATCCCGGTCCGGATGAGCAACGGAGCCCCCGGCACCCGCTCCTGCACCGCCGACTACAAAATCAAGGTCATCGGCCGGGAGCTGAAACGACGCGGCGCCACCAAGGACCAGCCGGCCACGGTCGGGATCGGCATCAGCCTCGATGAGATCGGCCGCGCGAACAAGCGCCGCTGCGAGCCGTACGAGCAGATCGAGTACCCGCTGCTGGAACGCGGGATTCGCCGCATCGACTGCGCCCGCATCATCCGCTCCGCCGGCCTGCCGGTTCCCCCGAAGTCGTCGTGCTGGTTCTGCCCATTCCACCGGCCCGAGGCCTGGCACGACATGCGCCGCGAACAGCCCGAACTCTTCGAGAAGGCCTGCCAGCTTGAAGACCTCCTCAACCAGCGCCGCGACGCGCTCGGCAAGGACCACGTCTACCTGACCCGCTTCGGCCGGCCCTTGCGGGCCGCAATCCCCGACGGCGTAGACACCCTCCCCTTCGACGACACCGACCCCGGATGCGACTCCGGCTGGTGCATGACCTGAGCCCGACGTCCCTGAACCACTCAGCAGGGCCCGGCCGCCTACCTCTCACAGCGTCGGCCGGGCCCTCTTCTCCCCTGAAGGAGCACGTTCAGCATGACCGAGACCACCGTCGAACCGCAGGCCCCGCCTCAAGAAACCACGACCAGCCCGGCCCCGACGGAGCCCACCGCCGGGGCCAAGGAGGTGGAGCACACCCCGGGCGGTTTCCCCGTGGGTCCGCTGTCCCTGACCGGGACGAATACCGCCGCCGGACTGCTGGCCACCGCCGCACTGGCCGGCGGCCCGATCGCCGCTGCGATCGCGATGACCGGCGCCGCCGTCCTCGGTACTGCCGCAACCCACCAGCGAGCCAAGGACCGCAAGAAGAAGCCCGCGGCCAAGCCCGCCCCTGTCGCCAACCGGACCGCCAGGGGCGGCAAAGGTCGCGGCACCTTGGGGCGGATCCCCTCTCAGCCCCGCACTAGCCCGCGTACGGGTGGTGGATCTGGATCTCGTCGGAGTGTTGGTGGGCAGGCCCGCCACCGCGCGGCCGGCACCGCCGGTGGCCGATCCGGCAGCTCATCCACCAAGGCGGTGACGCCATCCGTCCGTCAGCGGGCCGGGCAGGCCGCTGGCCGTCTGGCTGGCGGCCGGGCAGGGCAGGTCGCCGGCTTGCGTTCGCAGGCCAAGACACAGGCCCCGACCCGATCCGCCGCCCGCACGGCTGCAGTTCAGGCCCGCCGACAGGTCGCCGACACCCGGCGGGCGACAAAGGCCGCCGAGCGCAGCGCCTCCACCGGTAGGAAGGCGCACGGTCTGGCGGCCCGCACCCTCGCCCAGACCATGGGCAAGGCCGCCGCCGTCCGCGACAAGGCCGTCCGTGCCACCCGGGCTGCACGGGATCGCAACGCTCAACGTGCAGTCGCCCAAGGCCGTACCGGGGTGCAGGAAGCAGCACACCGCAGGCGGGTAACCGCCCTACAGGCCCCCGCACGGAAGGCCGCACGCCGAGCCCTGCGCCGCTCCGCCGCACGCTTCCAGGCCCGTCGAGCCCTCTCCGTCGCGCTCGGCGCGGCCCTCGGCGTCCTCGGGATGGTGACCACTCCACTCGGCCGCAAGCTCCGCTTCGGCTGGCTGATGTTCCCCGGCCGGCGCCTCTACCAGTTCCTCGTCGGCCGGGCCCGCGCCGAGCGCGAAGCCCGTGATGAGGAGATCCGCGCCCAGCTCGAAGAAGACGAAGCCGCGGCTGAAGAGCAGGCCGCCGCCGAGCGAGACCAGGACACCGAGGCCGACCTCCTCGGCGATACGGCCGCTCGTCCCGCCAAGAACGTTCCCGCACCTCCCGCCAGCCAAGGAGTACGCAGCATGAGCACCGATTCCGGGTTCAGGTTCGAGGAACTGGCCGCCGAGATGGAGCAGGCGGCCCAGGCCTACGAGCCCGAGAGCGCCATGGAGATCCTCGCCATGATCGAAGGCCTGCCCGAGGCCCTGACGTCGATCGCGAACGTCATGCGGATCCTCGCGGAGCGCTCCGACACCGAGTTCCCGCTGGAGAAGGAAGTCGCCGACGGCTTCGACGACATCTACGGCGCGATCAACTCCGCCGTCGCAGTGGCCGAAGACCTCGGACCCGCGTTCCGGCAGGCCCACGAGGCCGACATCGCCCGCCACGAGGACCCCCGCAACGGCCCCGAGGCCGAGAAGGGCTGGAACGTCTGATGACCACCACAAACACCGTCACCCACAACGGACTCGCCCTCGACTGGGCCGCCGGCCACGGACCCGTCACCGGCGCCCTATCCGCCACGACCGGCATGTACGCCGTCTCCACCGTCGGAACCCTCGCCCACATGCCCCCCACCTGGGCCCTCGCAATCGGCACCGTCGGCGCGATCGGCCACACCGCGTCGGGGCTGCGGCAGAAGCTCGCCGCCCGCACCATCAGCGCCCGCGCTGCCTCCTGGCTCGTGGGCTCCGGCTGGACCACGTGGGCGCTGGCCACCGGCCCTCTCAACTGGACCGCGCTGGGCTCCCTCGCGGTGATCGGCGTCAGTATGGGCGCCGCTGCCCGCTCCGTCGGCTTCTATGAGGAGGCCCGCGAACTCGAAGCGATCGCTGCCGCTGAGCGGCAGGTGGCCCGGGAACTGTCCGCGGACCGGCGGGCCATCGCTGCCGAGTGGGTCGACCGCGTTCAGCGGGTGTGTGGGATCACGCTGCGGGTCGTGGCGGTGGAGATGTGGCCGACGAACACCGGGTTCACCATCGACGCTGAACTCCCCGCCGGCGGCACCACATACGACCGCATCGCCAAGGAGAACGCCCGCCTTCCCGCGGACGCTCGGTTGCCGCACGGCTGCACTGCTGCCGCTTCCCCCGGGATCGATCAGGGCCGCGTCCTCATCGACGTGACCACGGTCAACGTGCTGGCCGCCGAAGTCCCCTACCCGTCCGACTACAGCCCCCTGTCGATCCACACCGGCATCCCGTGGGGGTACCGGACGAACGCGGACGCGATCCTCACCTACCTCCGCGAGCAGTGCGCCCTCGTCGTCGGCCCCACCGGATCCGGCAAGACGAACATGGTCCACGTCATCCTGGCCGGGTTCGCCCGCGCCGACGACATCCTGACCTGGGTCATCGACCTCAACGCCGGATCGGCCGGCCTGCCCTGGATCCGCCCCGCCATGGACGGCTCCGGACAGGGAACCGCAGTCCGGCCAGGCATTGACTGGCTGGCCGCCTCCCACGAGGAGGCGCTCCTCATGCTCGATGCGGCATTGCGGATCGGGCTGTACCGCAAGCGGGCCTACCAGGACTTGATGGCCAAGGCCAACACCGATCTCCTGCCGGTCAGCGCGGAGATTCCGCAGATCATGCTGGTCATTGATGAGGGTGCCGAGATCCTCGTCAGCAGCGAGCCCGAGAAGAAGAAGCTCGCGAAGAAGATCCTCGAAGTGATCCGGATGCTCCGCGCCATGGGCATCCGCACCGTCCTCACCGCGCTCGGCGCCACCGGCTCCGTGCTGGGCAACATGATGATCCGCCGCGAAGCCAAGACCCGCGTCGCCCTCACCGGTGGCGCGACCGAGGGCATGGACCTGTCGAAGCTGTTCCCCGGCGGGACCGGGCTACGGATCGAGCAGGCTCCGGACAAGGGCACCGGCTTCATGGGCACGCCCGAATCGCCCGCTGCGCTCTTCGGGACATGGCGGATCCTGCCCACGCAGATCCGCGACATCGTCCACGCCACCTCCGACCGGCACCCCCGGCTGGATGCTGTCTCGGCGAAGGCGGCCGGCGCGGACTACGCCCGCCGGTGGGACCACGGCCGCACCGCATGGATCACCGATCACCAGCAGGCCGACTACCCCACCTCCAGCGGGCCGAGCTCGGCACCTGCGGCCGGTGGGCTGAACTTGTCCGCGCACCGCAAGCAGGAACCCGCGGTGACCGAGGTCGACGGAGTGGACATCGAGTTCCAGCGGCTCATCGACATCGAGTTCAACACCCCCAAGCCAGAGCAGGAACCGGAATCCCGCAAGGAGCGCCCCGGTCTGAACCTGTCGGCGCTGCGCGACGGGGAAGGCGGCCCGGACTGGCTGCCCGAAGCAATCGCCGCCCTCTACACCGCAGGGCCCGACGGGCTGAAGCCCGCGGCCATCGCGGACGCGGTCAGCCGGGGCCGGGAGTCGGTCCGCAAGGCCCTCAAGGCCGCCGCTGAACGCGGTGAGCTCGTCTACCGCGACCGGGGCCCGCACTCCGTCTACGTCCACCCCGACCACGCCTGAACACCGCTACCCAACCGGTTACTGCCTACTGCCCGCCGTCGGCAGTAGGCAGGCCTCTACTGCCCACCTGCCACCCCTGAAACCCTCTCTCATCTGCGGATTGGGCAGTAGGCAGTAGGCAGTAGCCACTAGGCAGTAGGCAGTAACTCCGCACCCGCACGCCCGCCCCTCCGCCCGCGGGCGGCACCCGCTGCGGGGCCGCCCGCCCGCCCCGAACGGGGACCTTCCCGCATGCCCGTGACCATCTCCCTCGTCGTCCTGCTCGGCGTCATCCTCGGCGTCCTGCTCCGGACCAGAACCCTCGGCGCTGGCAGCGCGCTCGTTGCCGTCGGCTTCGGGTTCTTCCTCGCCGCCACCGGCGCAGCCGCCCCCATCAACGACTTCATCAGCGCCGCCCTCACAGCCATATCCGGAACCTGACCACCCCCGTGCCAAGGAGCCTGCTGTGCATGAGCCCACCCGCACGAGCACCACCCCGCCCGCCCGCTACGGCGACCCCATCTACTACCCCGCCACCATCCAGCACCCGGCCATGCCGCTCGCTGAACTCCCGCCCGGAGTCGAGATGGTCACCCTCCCCGGCGGCTACCGCACCCTCGCCTACACCCACCCCGCGGCCCCCACCACGGTCCCGGCCGCGCAGCCGCTACCGGCGTGGGCCAAGACCACCGCCCTGCTCGCCCCGACCATTGGCGGCGGAATCGCCGCGGCCGGATTCGGGATCTCCTACGCCGCCCCGGGACTGATCGCCATGACCGAAGCCCTCTGGGCCGCCATCGCCCTCATCGCCGCCGGCGTCATCGCCCCGCTCCTCCTCCGCGCCGGACGCGCGTCGGGCGGCCGGGGTGCGGGGCCCGTCCAGCACGTCACCCAGAACATCAGCGCGTCCGGAATGTTCGGCCGCGCCAACGGCACCATCAATCACCGCTGAGGAGTCACTCGATGAACCGCTCCACACTGCCCCTGACCGACCGGATCCGCGACGCTCTTCGGCTCGTAGCGGGCCGGCACACGGTCCGTTGCCCCTACCCGGGCTGCCTCATCCAGGTCCGGTACGGCTTCGTCACCCCCGACGAGGCCAAACGCCTCACCGACATCGCCGTGGACCACGCCCGCCACTGAACGCTGCGGGCGTGCCCCTCACGGATGGGGTCAGGTGCCCAGGGGGAAGCCGACGAAGCCGTCCTCGGTCTGGTAGACGAGGTGGATCTTCTGTGAGGCGAGCAGCTCCTTGATGTCCTTGCTCGGCTCGCTCGGCAGCAGTACGGCGACCCTGAGCCCCTCGGACTTGGGGACGTGGCGCCGGTAGTCGGCAAGCTGACCGATGGCCATCCGCACGTTGGTGCGGGTGGTCTGCCCCTTGGCTTCGTAGAGCACATGCTCGGCGATGTCGTACAGGTCCGGCGTGAGCACACTGACTTCGCCGGCGATGGTCATGTCGAACGACTTGTGCGCGTGG
The DNA here is from genome assembly GCF_057834205.1 of Streptomyces sp. GL_148. NCBI lineage: Bacteria > Bacillati > Actinomycetota > Actinomycetes > Kitasatosporales > Streptomycetaceae > Streptomyces > Streptomyces sp. GL_148. The sequence continues at coordinate 2,664,336 of NZ_CM174396.1, forward strand.
CCGGCCGCCTGCAGGTGCTTCTTGAAGGCTTCCATCAGCAGGCCTTCGCGACGCTGGACCTTCCGCGGTCCGCCCGGGATATCCGCGATGGTCTCCGCAGTCGTGTGCGTCTCGGAGTTCTTGTCCTTGACGCTGGTCTGCGCCGGAATCGGCGTGCTGAGGTCGATGTCCTCGATCACGGTCACCGGCGCCGGCTGGATCCGGTCCTCGGCCGTCCACGCCGGCTTAGAGCCCGGTACCGGCCGAAGCCGGAACACCAGGGCGTTGCGCATCTTGTTGTCCTTGCCGAGACCGCGGTGCACCTCGACCGGGTTGATCGGGTCCACGGTCATCTGCCCGATGTAGCGCTGCTGGACCGTGCCGGAGCCCTCCACCGTGCCGTGGGCGACGAACAGGTGGAGCTCCCGCCCGTCCTCGACGTGGTAGCGCAGGGACTTGTTGCGGCTCTTCATCTCCTGGTCACCGTTCGCGCCGTAGCCGGTGTAGAGGTACAGCGGACCGTACTCGTCGTCCTCGGCCCGCCCGTCGAAGGTGTAGCCGAACTCGGCGCCGGCGGAAGGGTCGGAGTACACAAATACCTTCTTGGCGTCCACACCCGGTTCGATGCCCTGGTACTTCCCGCAGCCGAAGATCGCGGCTACCTCATCCCGCGTCGTCAGCCGGCCCGGCACAAGCTCAAAGGTCGTCGTCATAGCCACGACCCTAAGCACCCCCACTGACATCCCGTTACTCAGTTTTCGGGAGACCACAAAGGCGGCCCCTCTCTCGGCAAAAGACCGGGGCCGCCTTCGATCCACCAGCCCTCAACAGACCTATGGAGGTCACCAGCATGACCCAACCCGCCCCCTTACCGCGAGACCGACAGGCACAGCTACTCGCTGACGCACTGAGCCTCGCGGCCCGCGGCTGGCCCATCTTCCCGCTCCGGCCCGGTTCCAAGACGCCCGCTCTCCACGGAGAAGACCGCTGCCCCCACACCGACGGCTGCGCCGACGGGCACCTGAAGTGGGAACAGCGCGCAACCACCGACGGAGCCACGATCGTCCGCTGCTGGACGCACAAGCCGTACAACATCGGCTTGGCCACCGGCCCCGCCGGACTGATCGTGATCGACCTCGACGCCCCCAAGCCCAACAGCAGTCAGGACGCGCCTGGCGGCGCGGAGACCTTTACGGCGCTCTGCGAGCGCGCCGGGCAGGCCGTCCCCACCACCTACCGCACCCGGACCCCCTCCGGCGGAGCCCACCTGTACTTCACCGCCCCGGCCGGACTCCGGCTGGGGAACACGGCCGGCAAGCTCGGCCCGCTCATCGACACCCGCGCCCACGGCGGCTACATCGTCGCCCCCGGCAGCACCACCCCGGCCGGCGCCTACGAGGTGACCGACCCCGCCCCGGTCGCAGAGCTCCCCGGCTGGCTGCTGCCCCTGCTCCAACCGCCCGCCCCGCTCCCGGCCCGTCGGCTCGTGGCGCCGGCCGTCAGCGGCACCAGCTCGGCCCGCGCCGCGCTGGACGCCGAGTGCAACGTCGTCCGTACCGCCCCGGCAGGGCAGGCAAACAACACGCTCAACCGGTGCGCCTTCAAGGTGGGGCGCTTCGTCGCGTGGGGCGACCTGCCTCGGGACGAGGTGGAGGTGGCCTTCCAAGGAGCGGGGGAGGAGCGGGGACTCACCGCTGCCGAGTGCCGCTCCACGATCCGCAGCGCCCTGGACAGCTCCGCCCGTACGGTCCGGGCCCGGGATGCGGCATGAGCACCCGACCTCATCCCCGCTTGGAAGGCCCCACCCTGGCGCCTACCGGCCCCAGCTCCGCCGAACCGGCACCGGCCACGGACGGCAATGGCGCGCCGAAGGTCGTCGCCGAAGGCGTCCCTTCATCTGTTCGCTCGAACCCGGGCTTCGACGACGGACGCCGGCCCGTCGCATGGCTCCACATCAGCGCCCCCGGCCGCGGCGCCACCCCGTCGGCCCGCTCGTGGTGCTCGTGCGGACGCGACCTCTTCGCCGCCGGCCAGAGCCGCGCGCTCGCACTGATCGACGACCACGTGCGCCACCGCACCGTCTGCCCCCAGCTCGTATCCCAGGAAGGGAAGGCCGCCTGATGAGCGACCCCAAACCGCAGGCCGCGCACATCGACGGGGCCGCACTCCTCGACGAGGTGGAGACCTTCCACCGGCGATTCAACGTCTTCCCGCGGGAAGCCGCCTACGTCGCGGTCGCCCTGTGGGACGCACACGCCCATCTCATCGACGCCTTCGACGGAACCGCCCGCATCGCGTTCCTGTCCCCCGAACCAGGGTCGGGGAAGTCCCGTGCACTGGAGATCATCGAGACGCTGACCCCCCGAGCAGCGACCACGGTCAACGCGTCCCCGAACGCGCTCTTCCGCCTGGTCGACGCCCCCGAAGGACCCCCGACCCTCCTCTTCGACGAGATCGACACCGTCTTCGGCCCCAAAGCCGGAGACAACGAAGCCGTCCGCGGGTTCCTCAACTCCGGCTACCGCCGGGGCGGCAACTCCCTGCGCTGTGTCGGCGAAGGTGCCAACCAGACTGCCGGGTGGTTCTCTTCGTTCTGCGCGGTCGCCATGGCCGGGCTCGGCTCCCTGCCCGACACGATCCTGACCCGCTCGGTCATCATCCGCATGCGAAAGCGCGCACCGAACGAGACCTGCGAGCCCTACCGCCGACGCCAGCACGAGAGGCAGGGCCACGTCCTGCGCGATCGTCTCGCGGAGTGGGCCGACACCGTCCGCGACCAAGTCGCAGAAGCCTGGCCCGAGATGCCCGAAGGCGTCACCGACCGGCCCGCCGACGTCTGGGAGCCCCTCCTCGCCGTCGCGGACGCCGCCGGGGGGAACTGGCCCGAACGGGCCCGCGCCGCCTGCGTCGAACTGATCAACGCTGCACACGACAACGAGGAAGCGTCCCTCGGCATCCGGCTGCTCACCGACCTGCGGGACAAAGTGTTCTGCGGAGCCGACCGCATGCCCACCGCCGTGATCCTCGAATGCCTCCTCACCCTGGACGACTCCCCGTGGGCCGACCTCGACGACAAGCCGATCACCTCCCGGGCCCTGGCCAAGATGCTCAGCCAGTACGTCACCCCGGCGAACAAGCCCATCAAGCCCCGCACCTTTCGAATGCCCTCCGGAACGCCCAAGGGCTACTTCGCCGACGACCTGTCCGACGCCTGGACCCGCTACTGCCCCCTCCCCCCGCTCAGGTCCGCAACATCCGCAACACCCGCAACACCCCAGGTCACAGGGGGTGAATTTGTTGCGGATGGCCCGATCGGCATCCGCAACAGTTCGACGGAACCCGCCACACCCCCGCTCCACATCGTGGGCTGATTCGCACCTTCGGATGGGTGCCGCCGCACCAAGGTGTGGCGGCACCCATCCGCAACAGACCCGCGATCCGCAACAGATCCATGCCTCTGACCAGGCGTGTTGCGGTGTTGCGTCTGTTGCGGATCCCCAGGCCGAAGGAAGCCCCTCCCCCGCCACGGAGGTCTCAGTGAGTTCGGATCTGCCCACCACCCACCAGGCACTCACCGTTCCCGAGGTCATGACCGCGCTGCGTCTCAGCCGCTTCAAGGTCTACGACCTCATCCGCACGAAACAGCTTCGAAGCATCACGATCGGTCGGGCGCGCCGCGTGCCGGCCGACTGCCTTCACACCTTCATGCAGACCAAGTTGGAGGAAGCCGCCTGATGGCACGCAAGAGGAACCCGAACGGCGCTGGCAGCATCTGGCAGCGGAGCGACGGTCGTTACGAAGCCCGCGTCTACGTCATCCAGCCCGACGGTACTCGCCGGCGGAAGACCGTGTACGGCAAGACCTGGGCCGAATGCGACGCCAAGCGCCAGGAGCTTGTCCTGCGAGACCGCCAGGGCATCCCGACGCCCACTCGCTCGGCCAAGCTCTCCGAGTGGTTGCCGTTCTGGCTGGAGACGTTCGTCAGGAACGACCGCAAGAAGACGACGTACGCGAAGTACGAGACCCACGTCCGTCTGTACCTGATCCCGCAACTGGGCTCCAAGCGCCTTGAGACCCTGGGCGTGCCCGACGTGAGGCGCATGCTCGCCGACGTGACCGCGCAGACCTCCGCCGCGACGGCAAAGGAGTCGCACCGAGTGCTTCGCAGCGCACTCACCGCGGCGAATCGGGAGGAGCTCATCAGTCGGAACGTGGTGATGCTCGTACCGGCCCCGCGCGTCGTCCAGCGGGAGCTCAAGCCCTGGGACCTCGACGAGACACTCACGTTCCTGGAGGCCGGCAGGCGCGACCCGTTGTACGCGGCCTTCGTGCTCGCCATCGCCCTCGGGCTCCGACGGGGCGAAGTCCTCGGGCTCCGCTGGTCGGACATCGACCTCGACCGCCGGACGCTCACCGTGCGGAACCAGATTCAGCGTGTGCAGAAGGAGCTGTATGCGGACTCCACCAAGAACCGGCGGACTAGGGCCATCTGAGGGGCACCGCAGAAAACGGACTGTGCTTGCGCGAGAAACTTACGCTGCGAGCTGTATCTTCTCGTATTCGCGGTGAACCTCTTGCGGGGTCTTGTACCCAAGTCCCGAGTGCAGGCGTCTACGGTTGTAGAAGACTTCTATGTACCGCACTATCGCCTTGCGTGCGTGTTCCCGGGACGGGAAGGTAGTGCGATACACGAGTTCGTTCTTCAGGGCTCCGAAAAAAGACTCGGCCATGGCGTTGTCCCAGCAGACTCCGGTCTTGCCGACCGAGGGCCGCATTTGCATCCTTTGAAGTTTCGTTCGGAACTCTTGTGAAGTGTACTGGCTTCCTCTGTCAGAGTGAAATATGCATCCATCAGCGAGCTTGATATTGCCCGCTGCCATGTCGACGGCGTCCGAGATGAGGGATGTCTTCATGTGGTTCGCCATGGACCAGCCGACAACGGCCTTGGTGTGGCAGTCAATCACCGTCGCCAGGTAGAGGAAGCCGTCCCAGGTGTGGATGTATGTGATGTCTCCCACCAGTTTCTGTCCGGGAGCGGCGGCCGTGAAGTCGCGTCCGAGGAAGTCCCGGAGTGCCGGCTGATCATTGTCTGACACGGTCGTGATCCGCCAGGGCCTTGGCTGGCAGGGGACCAGGTCCAGGTCCCGCATCAGGAGACGCACCAGCTCGGGCCCTGCCTCGACGCCCTTGCGGCCGAGGGCGGCGTGAACTCGGCGGTATCCGTAGGTGCCATCGGATTCGTCGAAGACATGACGAATGATGAGCTTCAGTTTTTCACGCCGCTCGAAAGTGGGCGAAGCCGGTCGCATTTTCCAGGAGTAGAAACCAGAGGTGGAAACGTCAAGCCAGGTGCACATGCCCGTGATCGGGAAATTGTCCTTCTCGCCGTCGATGAACTCATACTTCTCGGTCACCGATGGTCGCGGGCAAAGAAGGCTGCCGCTTTTTTTAGGAAGTCCCGTTCGGTGGTGACCTCCTGCAATTTCTTCTCCAACTCGCGGACACGCTCGTCCGCGGCGATGGAATCTGCCATCGGTTCGCCTGCGAGGTGCCGCTTCCGGTACTGGGCGACCCAACGACTCAACGAGCTCTCGGTGACACCGAACTCCTTGGCGACATCCGCGTGGGGGCGTGATTTGTCGAGTACTTCCCGCACTACTCGCTCTTTGAGTTCTGCCGAGTACGGGGTCGTGCGCTTTGCCACTTACCTATCCTTTGGTCAAGGTAAGTATCTCTTGCATGGCGGGAGTCCGCGAACTTCGGGGCACCTCAATCCCCATCCCTCAGATGTGCGTGGCACCTCTGCGCTGGCAGCGCATGCGACAGACGGCCTTGCGGTCCGCTGCCAAGCAGTGGGATGAGAGCGACTACGTCTTCACCACCCGCTCGGGTCGGCCTGTCGAGCCGCGCAACCTCAGCCGCTCCTTCGAGCGCATCGGCGAGGACGCCGGGCTGCCGCGCATCCGCCTGCACGGGTGCGCCACGCTGCTCTTCGCAGCAGGGGTACCGCCGCGCGTGGTGATGGAGATCCTGGGTCACTCCCAGATCGCCGTCACGATGAACATCTACACCCACGTGACCGACGGCAGTAGGCGCGAGGCCATGGGGCACATGGACCGGATGTTGCGCCGTCGGCGGCCGGCCGAGTAGGCGACTGCCGTCACTTAGAGCCGTCAAAGGCCCCCAACCATGATCGGCTGGGGGCCTTTTTGCTGGTGGGCGCGGACGGTTTCGAACCGCCGACATCTGCTTTGTAAGAGCAGCGCTCTACCCCTGAGCTACGCACCCGTGGATGAGTGGACAGCCTACATGCAGGGCACACCCCCCACGCAAACCCGTTCCCGTGGGGGAGAATGGGCCGGGGCAGGGGCATTGCGGACCGGGTACGGGAGAGGCGACTGTGACGACGGCACCCCGGCGGTGGTTCGGCGGCGGCGGGCGGGACGAGAGTCGGCGGGCGGACGCGCAGGCGGCGAAGGACGCTGCCGCGGCGGCGTTCTACGAGCTGGACTCCGCACAGCGGGATCTGCGGATCTCGATCGAGACGATCGCGGCCGCGGACGGCTCGCCGGAGGCGCGTCGGGTGGGTGAGGGGTTCGTCGCGCTCGGGCAGCGGATCGACCAGGTCAGCCACGTGTACATCAATGCCGTCGACGCTCACGATCTCGATCGGGTGGAGCTGGAGGCGTCCGCCGCGACGCGGGCCCGGGACGAGCTGACCCGGGCCAAGGAGGAGCTGGTACGGGTCAAGGGCGAGCTCGACCGGTTCGCGCTCGGGCTGCAGCCGTTGCTGGACCGGGCCGAGACGCAGCTGGCCCGCGTGGCGCCGGCCCGGGAGCGGGCCAGGGCCGCGCTGCTCGCGGCGAGCACGGCGCTGGACGAGGTGCGCGGCAAGGGGATCCGGGCCGACGACCTGGCCGCCCGGCTGGCCGCGCTCGGGCCGGAGCTGACCAAACTGAACCAGGGCGCCGCGCAGCACGGGGTGCAGGAGACCGTGCAGCGCGCCGACCGGATCCTGCGCGACGCCGAGGCGATACGGGCCGAGGCGGCGCGGCTCCCGGAGCGGGCCGCGGAGATCGACCGGCGGCTGGTGAGCCTGCGGACCCGGGCGCAGGCCCTGCGCAACCGGGCGGACCGGGTGGATCCGGTGCTCAGCGAGCTGCGCCGGCGCTTCAGCGCGGCCTGCTGGCAGGACCTCCAGCAGGTGCCGGAGCAGGCGGTACGGGACGTGGCGCAGGCGGAGGACCGGCTCGCGGAGGCCGGCCGGGCGCGCGACCTGCAGCAGTGGGCCGTCGTAGCGGCCCTGGTCGAGGCGGTACGGGCTTCGCTGGACGCCACCGACGAGGCGGTGTCGGCGGCGCAGGACCGGCTGACCCGGCTGGAAGCGGTGGCGCGGGATCCGCAGGCCGAGGTGCAGCGCACCCGGTTCGCGATCCGGGACGCGCAGCGCCTGGCGATGGAGGGCCGCACGGTCCCCGAGGACCGGCACGCCCGCCCGCTGGACGAGGCGGTGGCCCGGGTGTCGCGGGCGCTGGCCGCGCTGGAGGACCGCCACCCGGACTACTGGGCCTTCCTCCAGGAGATGGAGGCCGTACGGTCCTCCGTTCAGCGGGTGGTGACGGACATCCGGACCGAACGCGGACACGCCTGAGGGGGCGCCCGCGGACCGGACTTGTCCGGGTGGAGGCATCGGCGGATGCTGGAGGGGCCAGGAACGGAGCAGAGGAGGGCGCCATGGCCGCCCACGCTTCACCCGCACCGCAGGAGTCGTACGCGCCCCACGCGCTCTACGGGTGCCACGAGCCGCACGAGAACTACGCGCCCTACGTGGCCCACGAGCCGTACGCGACGGCAGCACCGCCCCGGAACTCCCCCGGGATCCTGCATCGCATGATGCGTCCCGTCAACGCGCGCCTCGACGAGCACCTGCCCAGCGATCACCGGCTCAGCAAGGTCTACCGGGTGGGCGCCGGCCTGACCGGACTGCTGCTGGTGGCCTTCGGGATCCTGGGGCTCATCGACCGGATCGGTTTCTTCGACACCGGCGGGGACACGGTGCTCGCGCTGAACACCAACGGCGCGCTGAGCGTCCTGTCGATCTGCATCGGGCTGCTGCTGTTCGTCGGGATGGTCATCGGCGGCAGTTTCGCCTCGACGCTCAACATCGTGCTGGGTGTGCTGTTCATCGCGAGCGGGTTCGTGAATCTCGCCCTGCTCGACACGCAGATGAACTTCCTGGCCTTCCACATCCCCAACGTGCTGTTCAGCTTCGTGGTGGGCGTGATGCTGATGTGGTTCGGGATGTACGGGCGGGTGGGCAGCGCCCTGCCGCACGACAATCCGTACTGGCGTGCCCGCCACCCCGAGCAGGCGGCTCGTGAGCAGCGGGCACGTACGAGGGGGAGGCCCGCCGGCAGGCCGGCGTAGGGACGTAGCCGGCGCCTCCGTTCCCCGGGCGCTGCCCGGACCGGGCGCTGCCCGGACCCGCGCCTCAAACGCCGGCGGGGCTGGATTCGACCAGCGTCCGGTTTTGCGTGCGGGCCACGTCGGCCAAAAACCAGCCCCTCCGGCGTTTGAGGAGCAGGGGTCCGGGGGGGGCTGGCCCCCGGCGACGGCGCCGCGCACCGTACCCGGGGATTCCGGTGCGGGGTCCGAACTGCGTAGCCTGTCCGCATGCCCCGTTACGAATTCCGCTGCCGGACCTGCGAAGACACCTTCGAGGTCAGCCGGCCCATGGCCGAGTCCTCCGCGCCCGCCGACTGCCCCGCCGGGCACGCCGATACCGTCAAGCTGCTCTCCGCCGTCGCCGTCGGCGGGAGCAGCGCAGCCCCCGCCGCGCCCATGGGCGGTGGCGGAGGCTGCTGTGGTGGGGGCGGCTGCGGCTAGGGCGAAAGAGACGGCCTAGCGCCTGCGGGAGAGGGTGATGCCGTCGGAGATCGCCAGCAGCACCGACTCCATGCGGGGGTCCGCCGCGACGTGGTCGTTGTAGGCCTGGACCCCCGCCGCCCCGCCGGTCGCCGCCGGGTCCAGCACCATGCCGTGGTACAGCGTGTTGTCCGTGACGAGGAGACCGCCCGGGCGCAGGCGCGGTACGAGCTCCTCCCAGTAGGCGATCTGGCTCTGCTTGTCCGCGTCCATGTACACCATGTCGATGTGCGGCTCCGCCGGCATCGCGCGCAGCGTCTCCAGCGCGGGCGCGATCCGCAGGTCGATGCGGTCCGCGACGCCGGCCTTGGCCCAGGCCTCGCGCGCGTACGCCGTCCACTCCTGCGAGACGTCGCACGCGATGAGGCGTCCGTCCGCCGGCATGGCCTGGGCCATCGACAGGGAGGAGAAGCCGGTGAAGGTGCCGATCTCCACGATGTGCCGCGCGCCGGTCAGCCGGACCAGGAAGGCCAGCAGCGGCCCCTGCTCCTCCGCCGACTGCATTCCGGCCGAGTCCGGGAAGACCTCGTACGTCGTCGCCACCAGCCCCCGCTGGACCTCGTCCAGCGGGGGGTTGTGCGCGAGCATGTACTGGTAGAGCTCGTCTGTGATCTTGGTGCTGTTGCCCTTGGTCATGGGCCCAGTGTGCCCAAGGTCAGGCGGCCGGTGTGCCCAGTCGCGTCACTTCGCGCGTGAACGCGCGCACGATCTCCTCACCGGCCAGCACGCCCGCCTGGGCCAGCGCCGTCACGTGCGGCGCCGTCCAGCCGGCGTCGGCCAGCTCCCCGTGGCCCGGCCGCCAGGCCGTGTCCGCCGCGAGCAGCAGGTCCGCGTCCAGCAGCGAGTCCCCGGCGGCCAGCGTGCTCGTGGCCCCCACGCGCCGGGCCACCTCGTGCATGGCCGCGCTCTTGGTCAGCGGCCGCGGTACGGCGTAGATCTTCCGGCCCTGGAGCGAGACCGTCCAGCCGCGCGCCTCGGACCATTCCGTCAGCGTCTTGATCCACTCCACGGGGACCAGCGCCCGCTCCACGACCAGGTACGCGAACAGGTCCTCCGCCACCCGCGCCTTGCGCAGCCACGCCGGGTCGGTGACGGACATCAGGTGCGCGTGCATCTCCTCCAGCGGGACGGACTCCGCGGCGAGCCGCGCCGCGACCTGGCGGCGCCAGTCCCGGTCCGGGACGCCGTCCACCAGGAGCTGGCCGCCGTTGGCGCAGATCGCGTACTTCGCCGGCCGTCCGGGGAAGCGGATGCGCTGGTACTGCTTGCGGGTCCGGGTGGTGGTCGGCACGAACACCGCGTCCGGGTCGGCGGACAGCTCCGCCAGCAGCCCCGCCGCCGTCTCCGTCATGTACGACAGCGGCTTGCTCTCGTGCACCTCCACGCACAGCAGCCGCGGGGCCACCGGGTCGGGCATGGTCAGGCCGAGCGCGGCCGCCGAGTAGATGAGCGTACGGTCGAGGTCACTGGCTACGAGAACGGTCACTTGGTGGCCACAGCCTTTCCGTCGGCGCCCGTGGCGCCGCGCGTGAATCGGGGATGGATGAGTCCTACGCAGCTGTAGGGGAGGCCGTCGACCTCTTCCACCGGCACCCCCCGCTGCTCCGCGAGGAGACGTACGTGGTCCAGGTCGGCCCCGGCGCCGCGCTGCGCGAGGATCTTCCACGGCACCCGGCGCAGCAGCACCCGCGTGGTCTCGCCGACGCCGGGCTTCACCAGGTTCACGTCGTGGATGCCGTATTCCTCGCTGATCCGCTCCACCGCCCGCCAGCCCACCCAGGTAGGCGTGCGGTCGGCGGCGAGGAGCTCCTTGACCTCGGCGTCCACGGCCTCGGCCACCTCCTCGAAGTGTGCGGAGACGGTGTCGACGAACGCGACGGAGACATCCGCCCCGGCGAGCTCCCGGTAGAACTTCGCGCCGTGGAAATCGGCGGGTCCGACCAGGTCGGACCTGAGCACCGTACGCGAGACCAGTCCGGAAACAGTGGAATTGAGACAGGCGGAGGGGATCAGGAAGTCCTCGCGCGTGCCGTACGTCTCCACGCACGAGCCGGGGTCGGCGAGGACCACGATCTCCGGGTTGAAGCCCTCGAACTCGCCCAGGGCCTCCCGCAGTTCGCGGGTGATCGCCCCCTTGCCGGTCCAGCCGTCGACGAAGACGACGTCGGCCGGATCGTGGTGGGCGGCCAGCCAGCGCAGCGCGTTGGCGTCGATGCCGCGGCCGCGCACGATGGAGACGGCGTAGTGCGGCAGGTCCAGGCCGTGGCGGGCCTGCGCCCAGCGCCGCATCAGCACGCCGACGGGGGTGCCGGCGCGGGCCAGGGAGACGAGGACGGGGGACTGTGAGCGCTCGGCGAGGACCGTCTCGGTGACGGTGCCGACGGCGCGGGCCATCCGGGCGGCGGAGGCGGTCAGCGCGCTCTGGTAGAGCTGCTGGTACTCCGGGGACGGCTGGAACTCCACCGGCAGCGATTCCGCGTAGTGCGCGCCGCCCGCCTGGATGGCCTCCTCGCGCTCCTCGGTCGGGGCTTCCAGCTCCACGTCGGAGAGGTCCTGGAGCAGCCAGCCGACGTCCTCGGCGGCGTAGGAGGAGAAGGCGGGACCGCGCAGTGGGTCGCGCAGTGGGTCGCGCAGTGGTTCAGGCAGGGGTTCGCGCAGGGGCTCGGTCATGATCGGCTCCTGCCGGTCGGGTACGTACGAAGGTATGACCGCCAGCACGACCCGGCCGGTGTGCGGAGCGAGGGCCGCGAGCAGGCCGGTACGGAGCTCTTTGGTGTCCCCGGCCGAGTCCACGACGGCGACCACGGCGTCGAAGCCGGTGCCTGCCGTGCCGGCGACGTTGTACGCGTACCGGTCTCCGGGGCCGTCGGCCGGGTCGTCGTGGGCGGGGAAGACGAGGCGGGTGCGGATCGCGTAGCCGGGGTCGTCCACGGCAAGCACCGGCGAGCGGGTGGTGGTGGAGAAGCGGACCTCGGCCGCGGCGCCGGACGCCTCCAGGGCCTGCGCGAGGCGCAGCGGGGCGTACATCAGCTCCTCGTTGCCGAGTACGAGGACCCTGGCGGGGACCGCGCCGAGCGCGGTCTTGAGCCGGTCCGCCATGGCGGGCAGCGCCGCGTCCAGTGCTGCGCGGTGCGCGGGGGTGAAGCCGTGGCGACCGCCGTCGGGTATCCCGGCCGGCCAGCCCAGTTCCACGGTGGTCACCTGCGCGCCGGCTGCCGGGGCGCCGCCCCGGACCTCGCTGCTCAAACTCCCCCAGACTTCGTCCGGGGGGACCCCCGGCAGGGGCTGATTTTGCCCACCCCCGGGCTGCGATTCGGCGGCCGCGGACTGAGATCCGGCAGCGGCGGCGGGAGCGGCTGCGGCGGAAGCCGACGCGGACGCGACCGCGGCAGTGGCTACGGAAGCGGCAGCGGCGGGACCAGCGGGAGAGCCGGCGGTGGCGGGAGAGGCCGCGGCAGCCATCGCGGCGGCCTTGGCCTCGTACTGCTCCACCAGCGCCTGGCCCTTCTCCAGGACGCCCTCCGGGAGGGAGACCGTGCCGGAGGCGAGGGCTATGAGGTCCACGCGGGCGCCCAGCTCGGCGGCGAAGGCCGTCAGGCGGGCGCGGTCGGCCGGGGAGCGCATGTCGACCAGGGCGACGACCACGTAGTGGCCGCGCGGGTGGCGGGCGTGGAGGTCGGCGATGGTGTTCAGGACGGTGTTGCCGGTGGAGAACTCGTCGTCGACGAGGACCAGCGGGCCCGAGCCCGCCAGCAGCTTCGGGTCCTCGGGCAGCAGCAGGTGCGAGGTGGCGTGGGAGTGGGCCTCCTCGAAGCCGCCTGCGGCCTCCACGCCGGGCACGGGGCGGCGGGTGGAGTGCAGGTACGGGGCGCTGCCCAGGCCGTCGGCCACGCAGTGGCCCAGCCCGGTCGCGGTCTCCGCGTACCCCAGGACGACCGCCGTGGCGGCCTCCTCCTCACCCAGCAGCTCCCGGACCCGCTCGCCGAGCCCGTACCCGGCGGCGTACACGGCCGCCGGGGACTGCGGGACGTGCTTGCCCAGCACACGCGAGACCAGCAGGTGCGCCCGCTTGGGGTTGCGCCGCAGCGCCAGCCCGAGGAGTTCGTCCAGCCGCGGGCCCTCACCCGCGCCCTCCTGCAGGCTCACGCCCAGCCGGTCCGCGACCCACGTTCCCGACCACACCGCTTCGATCTTCTTGCCCTTCTTCGCAGTCAACGGCCCGCTCACACCTGGAGCCCGGCCGTGAGGAGATCGACGAAGCCGACCTCCTCCTTCGCCACACCGAAGACCTCGGCGCGCAGCATGGTGCGCTCGGCCCAGGCCCGGTGGGGCTTCACTTCGTTCATCTTGTTCGTGTAGGCGGAACGCATCACTCCGCCGCCTCCGCTCTCGGGGCGCAGGATGTCTTGAGCATCGCTGAACTCCTCGTGCGACACCACCGAGAGCGCGTGGACCGGGGTGACGTGGGCGGGGTGGATGCAGGTCTTGCCCAGCAGCCCGTTGGCCCGGTCGAGCTCGATCTCGCGCAGCAGCCCGTCCAGGTCGTGCTCGATCAGCGCGGTGCGCAGCTCCTCGACGCCCTCCTCCAGGAAGGGGCTGCGGCGCAGCTGCGGCTTGAAGAGGCGCTGCTGGCTGCGGAAGTACTCCCAGACGGGCCCGGTGACGGTGAAGCCGGTGCCGTCGGCGCGGCTGAGCACGTTGACCACGTCGGCGATCACCCCGGCGACGATCTGGACGTCGTACGCGGTCATGTCGGGGGTGCGCCGCAGCCCGTACGCGGAGCAGAAGTCGGTCACCCCGAGGCGCAGCGCCAGGACCCGCTCGCGGTACTTGTTGACCGTGCGGGAGATCCCGGCGAGGGCCTCGACCCGGGTCTCCAGGTGGAGCAGCTCGGGGGTCTCCAGGACGGGCATCGCGTACAGCCGGGGCTGTCCGCTCGCGGCTTCCGCCTGGGCGACGGCGTCGAGGAAGGCGATGCCCCGGTTCTCGCTGAACTTGGGGAGCACGAATCCGGCCAGCCGCGCCGCCGAGCCGCCGAGCCGGTGCACGAGGTCGGGGATCTGCTCGGGTTCCCGGACGCGGATGAAGAGCAGCGGGAGCTCCGCCGGGTCCTCGTGGAGGGCGGCGAACTGCCGGACGAGGTTCTCCTCGCCGCCCGCGACGTCGGCGTCGCTGATGGAATCCTCCAGGCAGAGGACCATGGAGACGACCCCGAGGCCGGCCTGCTTGCGGATGTCACGGGCGAGCTGGGGCCGGGTGGCCGGGCTGTAGAGCGTGGCCCCCAGGGCGGCCGCGAGCGTGGCGGAGGGGGAGGCGGCGGTGAACTCGGCCGGCTCCTGGTGGAAGAGGTCCTTGCGGACAGTGGGCGATACGTGCCCGAAGTGACGCATGTGCTTCCCCCGTACAGGCTCGGCGGCCGATCTGGCATGGCCGGTAATAGTACGTACGAACGTGAGTCAAGAGTTCCTCAAGCACATGAAATCCAGGTAACCCTCTTGCACCATGCCCAGGTCTCGCGATCCGGACAAGGTCTACGGGGGGCCGCATTGTCCCGCTCCGGCCCGGGAGGGCAGGATGACCGCCATGACGCACGCGATGCAGAAGGGCTCCAACATCCCCGTGACCGCCTTGGCGGTCCGCGCGGTGCTGCGCTGGACCGGGGGGCCCGACGTGCCCGACGTGGACGCCTCCGCGCTGCTCGTGGGGGCGGACGGGCGCGTGCGCTCGGACGAGGACTTCGTCTTCTACAACCAGCCCCGGCACCCCTCCGGAGCCGTCTGGCGGCTCGGGAAGAAGCAGCTCGGCGACGGGATCACCGACGCCGTCCAGGCGGACCTGAGGGCCGTCACCCCGGCCGTGGACCGGATCCTCGTCGTCGCCTCCGCCGAGGACGTCCCCTTCGAGCGGGTCCGCGACCTGCGGATCCTGCTCTACGACGCCACCGCGACCGGCGGCTCCGAACCGCTGGCCTACTTCGACGTGCGGCCGGAGACGGGCGCCGAGACGGCGCTGATCTGCGGGGAGCTGTACCGGCGGGCCGACGCGTGGAAGTTCCGCGCCCTCGGCGAGGGCTACTCAAACGGGCTCGTCGGCCTGGCCACCGACCACGGGATCTCCGTGGACGAGAACGCCCCCGAGGCCCAGGGGCAGGCCCAGGAACAGGAGCAGGGGCAGGGGCAGGGGCAGGCCCCGTCGGCCTCCCCCGCGACCCCGGCGCCGCCCACCCAGGCCCCGCCGGTCTCCCAGCCCGCCTACGGCTACCCGCAGCCGGTATCGCAGGCACCGGCGCCGGTCCCGGCGCCGGCCCCGGACGCGGCCTTCCGGCTGCCGGCGCAGGGCCCGCAGTTCATCCGCCGGTGACAGCGGCCGGGTCAAGCCGACCCGGCCGGCCCGGCCGGGCCCGTCAGGTCTTCGTCTTGTAGCCCCGTCCCCACTGGAGGCCCCACCCGTACAGCCGGTCCAGCTCGGCCTGGAACCCGTACACGAAGGTGACCTCGCGCCGCACGATCAGCTCTCCCTTGACGTTCTCCAGGGAGACGACCGCGCAGGAGCGGGCGTGCGGGTGGCGCTCCTCCAGCGGGATCTCGATCCGCGGCCCGGTGATCGGGTAGAGGGTGACCAGGGCGTGCGTCCGGTCGAAGGCCGGGGTCTGGTCGTAGATGTACACGAAGACCAGCAGCCGCTTGATCTCCTCGGCGTGGTCGAGATTGACGAAGATCGTCTCGCCGGAGGGCGCCCCGAACCGGTCGTCCCCGCTGAGCTTCACGTACGGCGGACTGTTGATGTCCCCGTGCAGGTTCCCCAGCGGCTGGACGACGCCCCGGGTGCCGTCGGTCAGCTCGTAGAGGCAGCCGATGTCGAGGTCGACATTGACCATGCCCTGGGTGTGCGCCTGCACCATGTCCGGCTTGAACAGTTTGAACGGATGCCGGAAGAGCTGCCCGCTCTGGCCGGCACTGCGGCCGCCTATGTCCGAGGTCCGCATCCGCCAGGAGAGGTTCACGCGCAGATTTCCGTGCACCGCCCCCTGTTTGGTGAGCGATACCGTCGGATGGCGTTTGGTCAGCTCGATCGCGTTCGACGAGGCACTGCCCGACTGGAACTGCGTGCCGCGGCTGCCCCTGATGCCGTCGAAGAATCCCATCCCCACAACCCCCCTGGTTCCTTGGCGCGCCCGGTCCCCTGCCGACACGCCGGCTGACATGCGGACGGGGCGGTCCAGAAGGCCCGTAGACCTTCCGGACCGCCCCGCACTTGAGCGTTCCGCATTACCGCCGCGATCATGCGTCGGCGGTGGAACCCTCCAGCTCCAGGCGCTTGTTGCGGCGCACCGAGGACCAGAAGGACCATCCGATCAGCACGACGCCGACCAGGCCGGTGACGACCTCGTTGATCTCGTGCTGGATCGTGACGAGCAGGATGACGGCGAGCGCGCCGATGGCGTAGTGCGCGCCGTGCTCCAGGTAGACGTAGTCGTCGAGGGTGCCCTGGCGGACCAGGTAGACCGTCAGCGACCGGACGTACATGGCACCGATACCGAGGCCGAGGGCCATGATCACGATGTCGCTGGTGATGGCGAAGGCGCCGATGACCCCGTCGAAGGAGAAGGAGGCGTCGAGGACTTCGAGGTAGAGGAACATGAAGAACGCGGCCTTGCCGGCCATGGCGACGGCGGAGACGGGCTTGCCGCTCTTCTTCGCCGCTTCCTCGGCCTCGTGTTCCTGCTCCTCCTCTTCCTCCAGCTTGTTCTCGAAGTAGCCGGAGAGGCCACCGACGATCATGTAAGTGATCAGACCGAGAATGCCGGAGATGAGGACCGTCTGCGCCTTGTCCTCGTGGCCGGTGGACTGGTGGGCATGAACGGCGAAGGTCATCGAGGTGATGACCAGGACGATCAGCGCGATGCACGCCGACAGCATGTCGATCTTGCCGAGCTTGGCGAGCGGGCGTTCCAGCCAGGCGAGCCACTTGATGTCGCGGTCCTCGAAGATGAAGTCGAGGAAGATCATCAGCAGGAACATGCCACCGAAGGCGGCGATGGACGGGTGGGCGTCCGTCACGAGCTGCTTGTACATGTCCTGGTCGCGCACCGCGAGTTCGACGGCCTCGATCGGCCCGATCTTGGCGCTGATCGCGACGATCACGATCGGGAAGACCAGGCGCATGCCGAACACGGCGATGAGGACACCGACCGTGAGGAAGATCTTCTGCCAGAAGGCATTCATCTTCTTCAGGATTCCGGCGTTGACCACCGCATTGTCGAAGGACAGCGAGATCTCCAGGATGGACAGGATCGCAACGATCCCGAAGGCCTCCCACCCCCCGTAGAGCACCGCTGCGACCAGTCCGAGCGCAGTGACTGCGAACGACCAGCCGAAGGTTTTCAGAACCACTGGCATCCCATCGTGTTGTACGGCTTTACGAAACGTTGACCCCGAAGTCTAGAGCGATGCCGCGGAGCCCCGACGCGTACCCCTGCCCCACCGCACGGAACTTCCATTCGCCCCCGTACCGGTAGACCTCGCCGAAGATCATCGCGGTCTCGCTGGAGGCGTCCTCGGAGAGGTCGTAGCGGGCCAGTTCCTGACCGTCCGCCTCGTTCACCACGCGGATGAAGGCGTTGCTGACCTGGCCGAAGCTCTGCCGGCGGGCCTCGGCCTCGTGGATCGAGACGGGGAAGACGATCTTGTCCACGCCGGCCGGGACCTTGCTGAGGTCGACGATGATCGACTCGTCGTCGCCGTCACCCTCGCCGGTGAGGTTGTCACCCGTGTGTTCGACAGAGCCCTCGGGGCTCGTCAGGTTGTTGTAGAAGACGAAGTACTCGTCCCCGAGCACCCGGGCGTTGCTGCACAGCAGTGCGCTGGCGTCGAGGTCGAAGTCGGCGCCCGTGGTCGAGCGCGCGTCCCATCCGAGGCCGATCAGAACCCGGGTGAGGTTCGGTGCGGCTTTGGAGAGGGAGACATTGCCCCCCTTGGCGAGTGTGACGCCCATGTTGTGGTCCTCCCCGGACGACGGTGGCGATGTGGCGGTACGGCGTGTAGCCCTGCGGCGGTATGGCCCTGCGGCGGTGCGGCCGTGCGGGCCCGGTGGGGCCGTAAAGCCGGTCCGGCGCCGTACACACGAGTGCACGGCGCCGGACGGATGGAACGACTGCTCTGGTCGAGCAGGCTCAGACGTTGACGCCGAAGTCCTGCGCGATGCCGCGCAGGCCCGAGGCGTAGCCCTGGCCGATGGCGCGGAACTTCCACTCGGCGCCGTTGCGGTAGAGCTCGCCGAAGACCATGGCGGTCTCGGTCGAGGCGTCCTCCGACAGGTCGTAGCGGGCGAGCTCGGTGTTGTCGGCCTGGTTCACGACGCGGATGTACGCGTTGCGGACCTGGCCGAAGCTCTGCTGGCGGCTCTCGGCCTCGTAGATCGAGACCGGGAAGACGATCTTGGCCACGTCGGCGGGCACGCCGGCGAGGTTGACCTTGATCGCCTCGTCGTCGCCCTCGCCCTCACCGGTGGTGTTGTCACCGGTGTGCTCGACCGAGCCGTCGGGGCTCTTCAGGTTGTTGAAGAAGACGAAGTTCGCGTCGCCGGTGACCTTGCCCTGCTCGTTGGCCAGGATCGCGCTGGCGTCGAGGTCGAAGTCGACGCCGGTGGTGGTGCGAGCGTCCCAGCCCAGACCGACGATGACCGCGGTCAGGTTCGGCGCGGCCTTGGACAGCGAGACGTTGCCGCCCTTGCTGAGGCTGACTCCCACGGGTCCTCCATAAGGTTTTGTGTGGGGCGGGGCCCCGTCGTGCGGTTGCTACCGGATCAACGTTTCGATCCTAGTGACGGGTTCCCGCCTGTACGGGCTTATTCGACGCGAACGTGCCACGAGCCTGCGGCACGGACGCGGTGGCCGGATCGGCCGGCTCAGAGGCTGTCGAGAGCCTTGATGTACTCGTTCAGGTCACGCGCGTCGGGCAGCCCGTTGACGACGGTCCAGCGCACGATGCCGTCCCGGTCGATGACGAAGGTGCCGCGCACCGCGCAGCCCTTCTCCTCGTCGAAGACCCCGTAGGCGCGGGAGGCCTCCCCGTGCGGCCAGAAGTCCGACAGCAGCGGGTACTCCAGCCCCTCCTGCTCGGCGAAGACGCGCAGGGTCGGTACGGAGTCGTTGGAGACCGCGAGGAGCTGCACGTCGTCGTTCTGGAAGCGCGGCAGCTGGTCGCGCAGCTCGCAGAGCTCGCCGGTGCAGACACCGGTGAAGGCGAAGGGGTAGAAGAGCAGCACGACGGCCTTCTCCCCCCGGAAGTCGGAGAGCCGCACGACCCTGCCGTGGTTGTCCTTGAGCTCGAAGTCCGGGGCCTTGCTGCCGACCTCGATCGCCATCTGTCGCATCCCTTCGTCCCGCATCCCTGCGTTGGGCTGTTCGGGTGATCCCAGCTTATGGGTCCGCTCGTGGGTCCTCCGCGCGTCCGGCCCCGGTCGGCCCGCCGCGCAACGCACGCACCCCGCCCACCGGGAAGCATCCGGCGAACGGGGTGCGTGTGTCCGCATGGCTGCGGGGCGCGGCTCAGCGCTTGGACTTGGCCGTCTTCGGAGTCGCCAGCTTGGTGGCGGTCCACTCCTTGCCGACGGGGAGACCCTTGGCCAGCGAGAGGCCGGCGGTCTCGGCGGCCTCGCTGATGTCACTGGCCTCGACGAAACCGTCCTTGCCGGTCTTGGGAGTCACCAGCAGGATCAGTGCGCCGTCCTCGACCAGCTCGGTCGCATCGACCAGGGCGTCCGTCAGGTCGCCGTCGTCCTCCCGGAACCACAGCAGAACCGCGTCTGCGACATCGTCGTAGTCCTCATCGACGAGTTCGGTGACGTGACCCTCTACGGCATCACGGAATTCCTGATCGACGTCGTCGTCGTAGCCGATCTCCTGGACCACCTGTTCGGACTGGAAACCCAGCCTGGCGGCCAGGTTCTCCGCGTGGTCCGCGGTCGCGCTCACGGGGTGCCTCCTGCTCATGTTCGGTGAATGTTCTTCGGCGGCGCGCGTACGCGCAGCATTGGGCGTAGTCCACACGGGCGCGGCGGATCGCGCAAGTACCCGGCCGCCGAGACCGTCGAAACGGTGACGATTGCGGCCGTCTCGCCGCAACTTTCAGCCCTTCCGGATGTACCCCTGGTGATTCATCCCACACCATTCCACCTCATTCGGCACGGCCTCGGGACTTTCGCACCTGTTTGAGGGACGAACGACCTTGCGAAGGGGGTGATCGACTTGGGCGTAAGGTTGCGGTTTGGGCGTTGTCGTCGCCACCGCCGGCACAATCCCTCCACACTCCAGGGATTACCCAGCGGTAAAGATGACGATTTCTTCCGAGCGTAAGACCATGGGAGGCGGCGAACCCCAAGGCACGACTCCCCCGACAGCGAAGGAACAGCGTGGCTTCCGCATCCGATCGCAATCCGATCATCATTGGTGGCCTGCCGAGTCAGGTACCGGACTTCGATCCGGAAGAGACGCAGGAGTGGCTCGACTCCCTGGACGCCGCGGTCGACGAGCGGGGCCGTGAGCGTGCCCGCTACCTGATGCTGCGGCTGATGGAGCGGGCCCGCGAGAAGCGCGTGGCCGTGCCGGAGATGCGCTCCACGGACTACGTCAACACGATCGCCACCAAGGACGAGCCCTTCTTCCCCGGCAACGAGGAGATCGAGCGCAAGGTCCTCAACGCCACCCGGTGGAACGCGGCCGTCATGGTCTCGCGCGCCCAGCGCCCGGGGATCGGCGTCGGCGGTCACATCGCCACCTTCGCCTCCTCCGCCTCCCTCTACGACGTGGGCTTCAACCACTTCTTCCGGGGCAAGGACGAGGGCGACGGCGGCGACCAGATCTTCTTCCAGGGCCACGCCTCGCCCGGGATCTACGCCCGCGCCTACCTCCTGGACCGGCTCTCCGAGCAGCAGCTCGACGCGTTCCGCCAGGAGAAGTCGAAGGCCCCGTACGGCCTCTCCAGCTACCCGCACCCGCGGCTCATGCCGGACTTCTGGGAGTTCCCGACCGTCTCGATGGGCCTCGGCCCGCTCGGCGCGATCTACCAGGCCCGGATGAACCGGTACATGGAGGCCCGCGGGATCGCGGACACGTCCAAGTCACACGTTTGGGCGTACCTCGGCGACGGCGAGATGGACGAGCCCGAGTCGCTCGGCCAGCTCTCGATCGCGGCCCGCGAGCACCTCGACAACCTGACCTTCGTCGTCAACTGCAACCTGCAGCGCCTCGACGGCCCGGTCCGCGGCAACGGCAAGATCATGCAGGAGCTGGAGTCGCAGTTCCGCGGCGCCGGCTGGAACGTCATCAAGCTGATCTGGGACCGCTCCTGGGACCCGCTGCTGGCCCAGGACCGCGACGGCATCCTGGTCAACAAGATGAACACCACGCCCGACGGGCAGTTCCAGACGTACGCGACCGAGTCCGGCGCGTACATCCGCGACCACTTCTTCGGCGACGACCACCGGCTGCGCGCGATGGTCGAGAACATGACCGACCAGCAGATCCAGCACCTGGGCCGCGGCGGCCACGACCACAAGAAGGTCTACGCGGCGTACGCGGCGGCCAAGGCCCACAAGGGCCAGCCGACGGTGATCCTCGCGCAGACGGTCAAGGGCTGGACCCTGGGCCCGAACTTCGAGGGCCGCAACGCGACCCACCAGATGAAGAAGCTGACGGCCGACGACCTCAAGCGCTTCCGCGACCGTCTGCACATCCCGATCACGGACGCCCAGCTGGAGGACGGCGCGCCGCCGTACTACCACCCGGGCCGCAACTCCCCCGAGATCCAGTACATGCACGACCGCCGCAGCGCGCTCGGCGGTTACGTGCCGACCCGCGTGGTGCGCGCGAAGCCGCTCCAGCTGCCGGGCGACGCCACGTACGCGGCCGCCAAGAAGGGCTCGGGCCAGCAGTCGATCGCCACCACCATGGCCTTCGTCCGCATCCTGAAGGACCTGATGCGGGACAAGGAGATCGGCAAGCGCTTCGTGCTGATCGCCCCCGACGAGTACCGCACCTTCGGCATGGACGCGTTCTTCCCGAGCGCCAAGATCTACAACCCGCTGGGCCAGCAGTACGAGGCGGTCGACCGCGACCTGCTGCTCGCGTACAAGGAGTCGCCGACCGGCCAGATGCTGCACGACGGCATCTCGGAGGCGGGCTGCACGGCCTCGCTGATCGCCGCGGGTTCGGCGTACGCGACGCACGGCGAGCCGCTGATCCCGGTCTACGTCTTCTACTCGATGTTCGGTTTCCAGCGCACGGGTGACCAGTTCTGGCAGATGGCGGACCAGCTGGCGCGCGGTTTCGTCCTCGGCGCGACCGCCGGCCGGACCACCCTGACGGGTGAGGGCCTGCAGCACGCCGACGGCCACTCCCAGCTGCTGGCCTCGACCAACCCGGGCTGTGTGGCGTACGACCCGGCGTACGGGTACGAGATCGCGCACATCGTCAAGGACGGTCTGCGGCGCATGTACGGCCCCGACGCCGAGGACGTCTTCTACTACCTGACGGTCTACAACGAGCCCATCCAGCACCCGGCCGAGCCGGCCGGCGTGGACGTGGACGGCATCCTGCGCGGTATCCACCGGATCTCCGAGGGCACCTCGGGAGCCGTCGGGGCGCAGATCATGGCCTCGGGCGTGGCGGTGCCCTGGGCGCTGGAGGCGCAGCGGATCCTGGCCGCCGAGTGGAACGTCAAGGCGGACGTCTGGTCGGCGACCTCCTGGAACGAGCTGCGCCGCGAGGCCGTCGCCGTGGAGGAGCACAACCTGCTCCACCCGGAGGAGGAGCAGCGCGTCCCGTACGTGACCAGCAAGCTGTCGGGCGCGCAGGGTCCGTTCGTGGCGGTCTCCGACTGGATGCGGGCGGTCCCGGACCAGATCTCGCGCTGGGTTCCCGGCAAGTACACCTCGCTGGGCGCGGACGGCTTCGGCTTCGCGGACACGCGGGGCGCGGCCCGGCGCTTCTTCCACATCGACGCGCAGTCGGTGGTCCTCTCGGTGCTGACCGAGCTGGCCAAGGAAGGCAAGATCGACCGCTCGGCGCTGAAGCAGGCGATCGACCGGTACCAGCTGCTGGACGTCCGGGCGGCCGACCCGGGCGCGGCCGGGGGCGACGCGTAGCCGTCACTTCCGGTGAGGGGCGCTGGGACACCTGTCCCGGCGCCCCTTACTCATTCCTTACGATGCTCCGCATGAAGCAACCCTCTCCCCAGGCGCGGTGGGAGCGCCGGACGCAGACCCCGCTGCTCGTGCTCGCCCTGGGTTTCGCCGTGGCCTACGCGGTGCCCATCGTCCTGCCCGACGCGAGCCCGGCCGTGCACAGCGCCTGCCGGCACGCCGAGTGGGTGGTGTGGGCCGCCTTCGCCGCCGACTACCTGGTCCGGCTGGGCCTGGCGCGGTCGAAGAGGGGCTTCGTACGGACCCACTGGCTGGACCTGGTGGCGGTGGTGCTGCCGATGGTCCAGCCGCTGCGACTGCTGCGCGTGGTCTCCACCCTGATGCTGGTGGGCCGGCGGGCGCGGATGGCCCCGCAGATCCGGCTCACCACCTACGTGGCGGGCTCGGTGGTCGGGCTGCTGATGTTCGGCTCGCTCGCGGTGCTGAGCGTGGAGCGGGACGCCCCCGACGGCAACATCAGGAACCTCGGGGACGCCCTGTGGTGGTCGGTGACCACGATGACGACGGTCGGGTACGGGGACCACTCCCCCACCACCGGGCTCGGCCGGCTGCTGGCGGTGGGGCTGATGCTGTCCGGGATCGCGCTGCTGGGTGTGGTGACCGCCAACATCGCGGCCTGGTTCATCTCCCGCTTCGAGCGCGACGACCAAGTGGAGCGCGCCCAGACGGCGGCGATCTCCGAACTGACGGCAGAGGTACGGGCGCTGCGCGCCGAGGTCGCCCGGCTCGGCGGCCCCGGCGGAGCCGCCGGGCTCGGCGCAGTCCCCGCGCCCGCCGGGCCCGCCCGGGAGCCCGGCCCGGGCGCGGGCATCGGCACCCAGGACGGGCCGGTCCAGACGGGCGGCGGCGCCGTCAGCGCTCCCACACCTTGAACGCCCTGACCTGGTAGGGCGACTGGGGCAGCCACACCCCGTCGCCCGGGTAGGTCTGGAACTCACCGGTCTCGGCGCATTCGGCCGACTGGTAGGTGGTGACCGGGCGGCCGGTCCGGTTCGTGAGGGACTGCGCCGTGGTCCCGGCGGGCAGGGCGGTGCAGCTGTTGATGTCGAGGGTGCTGAGCTCGTGGGTCGTGCGGGCGCCCTTGAACTCCGGCTTCGCCCACAGGCACAGCTGCCCGGTGGCGCAGGCCCCGAGCGCGGGCGGCCCGGCGGCCCGCCCCTTCGTCCGCCCCTTCGTCCGCCCGGAGGCACGTACCGGAGCCGGAGCGTCGGCGCGGGAAGGGGTCTGGGCGCGGGAAGGGGCCTGTACCGGGGGCCGGCCCGCCGCGTGGGCGGATTCCGCGGTGCCCGGGATCAGCAGGGTGGCGGCGAGAACGGTGGCCGTGGCGGCGGTGCGCCCGGAGAAAGTGGTGTTCCACGTACGCATGACGGGTCAACTCCTGGTGGACGTATGGGCCCCGGACCGTTTCCGGAGCTCCGTCGGCACCACGCTGACCTGCGCGGACGTCCCGGCGGAAGGGGTCGCGAGCGGGTCCACCCTGATAGGCGACAGCCCCGCCGGATCCCCCGGCGGGGCTGCTGCGGCCCCGGAGTTGACGCCTCCGCGACCACCGTGACCGCCACGACCGCCCGGTCCGCGGCACAGCGCCAGCGGGGCACTGTGCGGGGCCGGGCGGCCGGGGCGGGGCTAGATGTGGGCCGCGCCCGCCCCCGCCTCCGCGTTCTCGCCGCGCTTCGTGAAGCCGGCCACGACCGCGGCGAGTACCGCGACCACGCCCGCGACGGTGAAGGCGGTGCTCATCCCTGACACGAACGTGTCGTTGGCGACCCCCGTGATGGTCGCCGCGAGGCGCTCGGGAGCGTCCGGCGGGATCGGGGAGATGCCGACCTGGATGCCCTTCTCCGCGAGGTCCGCCTGCTCCGGGGTGAGCGGCGGCAGCCCGGCCCCGGCCCAGTTGTCCTCGAAGACGCTGCCGACCTTGCTCGCCATGACCGCGCCGAGCACGGCCGTGCCCAGGCTGCCGCCGACCTGCATGGCGGCCTGCTGGAGCCCGCCGGCCACGCCCGAGAGCTCCAGCGGGGCGTTGCCGACGATGACCTCGGTGGCGCCGACCATGACGGGCGCGAGCCCGAGGCCCATCAGGGCGAACCAGAGCGACATGGTGAGGGTGGAGGTGCCCGGGGTCAGCTGGGACATCCCGAAGCAGGCGACGGCGGTGGCGACCATGCCCGCGACGAGCGGCAGCCGCGGGCCGACCTTGGTGATGGCGAAGCCCGCCAGCGGCGATCCGACGATCATCATCCCGGTCAGCGGCAGCAGGTGCAGGCCGCTGTCGACGGGGCTCATGCCGTGGACGTTCTGCAGGTAGAAGGTGACGAAGAACAGCCCGCCCATGAAGGCGAAGGCCATCAGGACCATCAGCACCGTGCCCGCGGACAGCGGCAGCGAGCGGAACATCCCGAGCGGGATCAGCGGCTCGGAGACGGAGTTCTCCCAGAGGGCGAAGGCCACGAAGCACAGCACGGACCCGCCGAGGAAGGCGAGCGTCTTGGTGTCGCCCCAGCCCCACTCCGAGGCCTTGATCAGCGCCCAGATCAGCGAGAACATCCCCACCGACAGCAGCAGGATGCCCAGTACGTCGAAGGAGCGCGGGGCGTTCTCGGCCCGGTGGTCGACCAGGATGAACAGGCCGAAGGCGAGCGCGAGGATGCCGACGGGCACGTTGATGAAGAAGACGGACTGCCAGCTCACGTTCTCGACGAGCAGGCCGCCGACGATCGGCCCGGCGGCGGTCGAGGCACCGATGACCATGCCCCAGATGCCGATGGCCATGTTGAGCTTCTCGGCCGGGAAGGTCGCGCGCAGCAGGCCCAGCGCGGCGGGCATCAGCAGCGCTCCGAAGACGCCCTGCGCGACGCGGAAGCCGATGACGAGCTCGACTCCACTGGAGAGGCCGATGGCCGCCGAGGAGACGGCGAAACCGGCGATGCCGATGAGGAAGGTCTGGCGGTGGCCGAAGCGGTCGCCGAGCTTGCCCGCGGTGATCAGGGAGACCGCGAGGGCGAGCAGGTAGCCGTTGGTGATCCACTGGACGTCGGCGAGCGAGGCGCCGAGGTCCTTCTGGATGGCCGGGTTGGCGACGGCGACGATCGTCCCGTCGAGGGTGACCATCATGACGCCGATCGCGACGGCGAACAGGGTGAGCCACGGGTGGCCCCGGAGGCCCGTACGGACCGGCGAGGGGTCCGGTTCCTTGCTGAGCGAGAGCGCGTCCTCGCCGTCGACGGTGATCTGACTAGTCATACGGACAGGCTAGTGACAGCGACTGACACTTCACAGGCCGGTTCGTCAGACAGCCACTGTCAGGTCCGTCACAGGTACCCTGACCGCCGTGATGACCGATCAGCGGCCCGCGTCCGCACCGCCGGCCGGACTGCGCGAGCGCAAGAAACAGCGCACGCGCGACGCACTGCTGCGCGCGGCCCTCCTCCTCTTCATCGCCCAGGGGTACGAGGAGACGACCGTCGACGAGATCACCGACGCCGTGGACGTCTCCCAGCGCACCTTCTTCCGCTACTTCGCCAACAAGGAAGAGGTCGCCTTCGCCGTCCAGGACCTGGTCGAATCGCACTTCGTCGCGGCGCTGCGCTCCCGCCCGCCCGCCGAGGGCCCCTTCGAGGCGATGCGCTCGGCCGTGCTCGACGCCTGGGACACCGTCGACGAGGCCATTTCGGACCTGGTCCCCATCGACCTGTACATGCGCAGCTACCGGCTGATCGAGTCCACCCCGGCCCTGCTCGCCGTGCACCTGCGCCGCTCCACCGAGCTGGAGGAACAGATCGCCCGGCTGATAGCCGAGCGCGAGGGCCTGGACGTGGACGCCGACCCGCGCCCCCGGGTGGCCGTCGCCGCCTTCACGGGCGTGATGCGCGTCACCGGCCGGCTCTGGGGACAGGGCGAGGACATCAGCGTGGCCACCATCCGGCGGATGACCGAGGTCTACCTCGACCAGATCGGCCCGGCGCTGGCCGCCGACTGGCGCCGGCCCGCCTGACCTGCGCGGCCGTCTCCCGGCCGGGCCGAGATCCGGTACGGGCACGGGCGCCCGCGCGCGCAGGTGCCGTACGGGCGCACCCGCCGGCGGGGCGTCCCACGGTCGGCGGTGACTCCCGTCACCCGGCGCGCATGCAGCCGCCGCGGTCTCCTAGGCTGGACGCAGTGAACCTGCCCGGCCCCGCCCCCACCCTCTCCGCCGACGCCCCCGCGCGTCCGGCCGCCCTGCGCGCCCTGCTCGCGCTGGCGGTGGTCTTCCTGATGCTCACGACCACGGGCTGGACCGCCGTCTACCGGCCCGCGAGCGAGGCGTCCCCGCGCGAGGCCGCGCTCGCCTCCTGGGCCGGGGCGCGCTTCGAGGGCAGGGCCCTGCCCGCCGCCGATGCCCCGGCACCCGTGGTGGCACGTTTCTTCGCGCGCCTCGACGGTGCCCAGCGCGCCCGGCTCACCGAGGGCCACCCGCTCGTGGTCGGCAACCTCGACGGCGCGCCGCCCGGCGTCCGCTACCGGGCCAACCGGATGGCCCTGCAGCAGGCCGCGCGGGTCGAGGCCACCCACGCGCACGACATCACGCTGGCTCCCGCCGACCGCGCCACCGCGGCCCGCCGCTCCCACCGATTCGAGTCCCTCGCCGAGCCCGGCCGGCAGATCCTCGTCTTCGACCCCACCGGCGGCGCCCTCGTCGCCGAGGTCTTCGGCGACCTCGGCGAGGCCCGCCGGATCTCGGTGATCGTCCCCGGGGTCGACACCGACGCGCTCACCTTCGAGCGCACGGTGCGCCGGCTGACCTCCCCCGTCGGCATGGCGCAGTCCCTCTACGAAGCCGAGCGCGCGGCCGACCCGGCCGGCCGGACCGCGGTCATCGCCTGGGCCGGCTACACCGCCCCGACCGGGGTCGGCATGGACGCGGCGACCGGGCGGCTGGCGATGGACGGCGCGGCCCGGCTGCGTTCGCTGACCTCCGCGCTGCCCGGACGGGCGAGCGTGGCGCTGTTCTGCCACAGCTACGGCTCGGTGGTGTGCGGGGTGGCCGCGCACGAACTGCCGCACCGGGTCACGGACATCGTGGTGGCGGGCAGCCCCGGAATGCGCGCTTCGAACGCCGCCGAGCTGGACACCCCGGCGCGAGTGTGGGCGATGCGGGACGCCGGTGACTGGATCGCCGACGTGCCCCACCTGGAGTTCGGGGGCCTGGGCCACGGCGCGGATCCGGTCTCCGAGGAGTTCGGCGCGCGGGTCCTTTCGGCGGCCGGAGCCAAGAGCCACACCGGCTACTTCGAGCCAGGGACCGAATCCCTGGACAACTTCGCCAAAATCGGAACCGGTGCGTTCGGTTCCACGGTGTGCGCCGCCGGGGACGACACGTGCCGACGCGGTACATCCGGTACGGAAGGCTCCTGACCCGCTCGGCCGACCCGAAATCGGACCTCACAGCGGGGGGACGCACGGGGGTGCGTCCCTTTACGATGTGCCGCATGGGTGACGTACTGGCCGGAAACCATGCCGTCTGGGAGTTCGACCGCACCACGAACTCGCTCATCATCCGCTTCGCACGGGGGATGCGAACGCCCAGACTCTGGCACGCCCTGGGGGAACGACGGATTCCCCTCGAGGCGTTGTCCGGGGTGGGCCTGACCGTGGGACGGCGGGACACCGTGGTGCTGCACGCCCGCGTGCGGGTGGGAGCGGACCCGCTGATGGAGGCCGCGGCGGGGCAGTTGAGAGAAGCCTGCGATCCGTACCGGCTGGTGCTGCCGGGAGGCGGCGGCGGGTCCGGGCGGGCCGCGGCCTTCACCGAGGCCCTGCGCGAGCGGCTGGGGCCGGCCGGGCCGGCCGAGCGGTTCCTGGTCTGCGTCCCGGAGCCGCCGGCCACGCTGAAGGCGTACGACGCCCGGCTCGCCTTCGACGGCGGCGCCGTCACCTTCCGCTGGTCGCGCACCGGGGCCACCAGCGCCAAGTGGAAGGCGGGCGACCAGCGGTATCCGGTGGCCGCCCTGACCGGGCTGGTCTGGCACTCCCCGGAACGGCCCGGCGGGCACCTGCGGCTGGTGCCCCGCGAGGGCGCCGGGGATCCCCGGCCGGACCACGATCTCGCCTCCGCGGTCTTCGGCGTGGGGTACGGAGCCGTGCACGAGTCGCTGCCGTTCGCGGCGGGGCTCCTCGCGGCGCTGCGGGCGCGGGCGCCGGTCGCCTCCGGCGCGGGGGTGCCCGGGCCTCGATCCTGGGAGCGGATCCAGCACCTTGCCGAGCTGCACAGTGCGGGGCTCCTCACGGACGCCGAGTACCGGGCCCTACGCGACCGCTTCACAGCCGGGGCCTGACCCTGCGGGGCTTTCCCCGCACCCCTGCCCCCCTGGGGCTCCGCCCCAGACCCCGGTCCTCAAACGCCGGACGGCTGAAAGGACTACCCCTCGCGCGCCGCCGAGGTCGAGCTCATGTCCGGGTAGCGGTCGCCCGCGACCCCCGCGGCGATCGGTTCCAGCAAGGCGAGTTCCGCGGGCGTCAGCGTGATGCGGGCCGCCGCGGTGTTCTCCGCGAGGCGGGAGGGCTTGCGGGTGCCCGGGATCGGGACGACCGTCAGGCCGTGGACCGACGCCCGCTGGTGCACCCACGCCAGGGCGATCTGCGCCGGCGTGGCCCCGCGGACCGCCGCGATCTCCCGTACCGGCGTCAGCAGCGCCCCGTTCGCCTTCGCGTTGTCCCCCGTGAACCGGGGCTGGTACTGCCGGAAGTCATCGGCCGTCAGGTCCGCCGACGCGTCCGCGAACGCCCCGGTCAGGAAGCCGCGGCCGAGCGGGGAGTACGCCACGAAGGCCACGCCGAGCTCCGCCGCCGCGCCCACCGCGCTGCGCTCCACGTCCCGGCTGAACAGCGACCACTCCGACTGGAGCGCCGCGATCGGGTGCACCGCGTGCGCCTCGCGCAGCTCGGCTCCGGTCACCTCGCTGAGCCCGAGGTGGCGCACCTTGCCCTCCTGCACCAGCTCCGCCATCGCGCCCACCGACTCGGCGAGGGGAACGGCCGGATCGCGCCGGTGCATGTAGTAGAGGTCGATGACCTCGGTGCCCAGCCTGCGCAGGCTGTCCTCGACCGCGCCGCGGAGGTACGCGCGGTCGTTGCGGACCCCCCGGTACAGCGGGTCGTCCGTCCGCTCGATGGCGAACTTCGTGGCGAGGGTGATCCGGTCGCGGTGCGCGGCCACGAAGGGCGCGAGGAACTCCTCGTTGGCTCCCCGTCCGTAGACGTCGGCGGTGTCGAAGAGGGTGACCCCGGCGGCCAGCGCCGCGTCCAGGGTCTGCCGGGCGGCCGCCTCGTCGGTGTCCCCGTAGAACTCGCTCATGCCCATGCAGCCGAGCCCCTGGACGCCCACCAGCGGGCCGCCCTTGCCCAGTTCGGCCTGCTCGAGCCCAACGGTGCCACCGGTCATGTCCGGTCTCCCTCTCCCGCGACGGCGGTGCACATCGCATACGTATCGATCTTGTAGTCCAGGACCGCGAGCGCGTCGGTCAGTTCCGCGATCCGCGTGCGCACCTCGTCGCGCGTGCGCTCCAGCAGTTCGCGCCGGTCGTCGGCGGTGTGCGGGCCCTGACGGACGAGTTCGGCGTACCGGACCATGTCCGCCACGGACATGCCGGTGGTGCGCAACTTGCCGACGAAGCCCAGCCAGACGAGGTCCTTGTCGGTGAACCGCCGCTGCCCCGAGTGGGAGCGGTCCACGTGCGGCATGAGGCCGATCCGCTCGTACCAGCGCAAGGTGTGCTGGGTCAGACCGGTCCGGGCCTCGACCTCGCTGATCGTGTACCGCGTCTGCGTCTGCAGGGGGGCCTGCAGGGGGGTCTGCGTCGGGCTCATGGCTCCACGCTAAATCCTTGGAGTGCACTCCAAGCAAGTACCCTCGGCCGCATGGAGAGCTTGCAGAGTCTGCGCATCATCGAGAACTGGCCGGTTCCGACCGCCGCCGCGGCCGTCGTCCACGCCGACGGGACCGTGCTCGGCGCCCACGGCCCGGTGGACCACCGCTTCCCGCTGGCCTCCGTCACCAAGCCGCTCGCCGCCTACGCCGCCCTCGTCGCCTACGAGGAGGGCGCGATCGAGCTGGACGAGCCGGCCGGGCCCCAGGGTTCCACCGTGCGCCACCTGCTCGCCCACACCAGCGGCCTGGCCTTCGACGAGCACCGGGTGACGGCCCCTCCCGGGCAGCGCCGGCTGTACTCCAACGCCGGCTTCGAAGAGCTCGGCGACCACATCGCGAAGGCCACCGGAATCCCCTTCGCCGCGTACCTGGCCGAGGCCGTCTTCGAGCCGCTGGGCATGGCGTCGAGCAGCCTGGAGGGGTCTCCCGCCAAGGACGGGGTCTCCACCGTCTCCGACCTCCTGCGCTTCGCCGCCGAGCTGCAGCAGCCGCGGCTGCTGGACCTGCGCACCGTCGCCGCGGCCACCTCCGTGGTCCACCCCGGGCTCAAGGGCGTCCTCCCCGGCTACGGCCACCAGTCCCCCAACGACTGGGGGCTCGGCCTGGAGATCCGCGACGGGAAGGCCCCGCACTGGACGGGCGCCGGTTCCTCGCCGCGCACCTTCGGGCACTTCGGGCAGGCCGGGACCTTCCTGTGGGTGGACCCGGACGCCCGCGCCGCCTGCGTGGCGCTGACGGACCGCGCCTTCGGCCCGTGGGCCGTGGAGGCCTGGCCCCCGTTCACCGACGCGGTGCTCGCGGAGCTCAGGACCCGCTGAGGCCACCGGCCCGCCTACGAAAACTCCCAGATCAGCACCTCGGCCGGGGATCCGGCGACCAGCTCCAGCTCCCCCTCGCCGGTGATCCGCGCCGAGTCCCCGGGGCTGAGCTCCCCGTCCTCCCCGGCGGCCCCGTCCTCCCGGGCGGCCCCGCCGTCCAGCCGCAGGTCTCCCCGTACGACGTGCAGGTACACCCGCGCGGCGGCCGGTACGGCCACCCGCTCGCCCGCGCCCGGACGCCGTACGTGCAGTACGGCACCGGCCGCGGGCACGGCGTAGGGCGTGCTGTCGGCGATCCCCCTGACCAGCGCGTACGTGGGCTCCCCGGCCGGGTCGGCCGGGGCCAGCCACATCTGGACGAAGCGCAGCGGCCCGGGGCCGTCGTTGCGTTCCACGTGCCGGGTCCCGGACGCCGCGCCGAGGTGCTGTACGTCACCGGGCCGCACCAGGGTGGCGGCGCCCGTGGCGTCCCGGTGGGTGAGCTCACCCTCGGCCACCCAGGTCACGATCTCGGTGTGGCTGTGGGGGTGCTCGTCGAAGCCGGCGCCGGGGGCGAGGCTTTCCTCGTTGCACGCCATGACCGGGCCGAACCGCAGGTTGTCCGGGTCATAGTGCGCGCCGAAGGAGAAGGCGTGCCGGGTGGTGATCCCGGCACCGGGGTCCCCGCCCTCGTACCGGTCGGAGCCTCGGCGTACATCAATCATGGGGGCCACCGTAGCCCCCGGGGCGCGGCCCGGGATGGGACCGGACTCCGCACAGCCGTCCCGATAAGGCAGTCTTGTCACGTGCCCCAACCCGAACGTGAGCATTCACCCGCGGCCCACCCCGCGCATCCGGCTCCGCCCCATCCGCACGCCGCGACGCTGCGACGGCTGGAGAAGTCCTCCGGCCGGCTCGCCGCCAACGCCATCGCGCGCATGGACGAGACGCTGTCGTGGTACCGGGCGATGCCGCCGGAGAACCGGTCGTGGATCGGTCTGGTCGCCCAGGCCGGCATCGCCGCGTTCACCGAGTGGTTCCGGCATCCGGATACCGCGCAGGCGATCTCCACCGATGTCTTCGGGACGGCTCCGCGCGAGCTGACCCGGGCGATCACTCTGCGTCAGACCGTCGAGATGGTGCGCACCACGATCGAGGTCATGGAGACCGCGATCGACGAGGTCGCGGCGCCCGGCGACGAGTCGATCCTGCGCGAGGCCCTGCTGGTGTACGCCCGGGAGATCGCCTTCGCGACCGCCCAGGTCTATGCCCAGGCCGCCGAGGCGCGGGGCGCGTGGGACGCCCGGCTGGAGTCCCTCGTGGTCAACGCGGTGCTGTCCGGAGAGGCCGACGAGGGTGCGCTGTCGCGGGCCGCGGCCCTCGGCTGGAACTCCCCCGAGCACGTGTGCGTGGTGCTGGGAACGGCTCCGGAGGGCGACAGCGAGCTGACGGTCGAGGCGATCCGGCGGGCCGCCCGCCACCACAAGCTGCAGGTCCTCACGGGTGTGCTGGGCGACCGGCTCGTGGTCATCGCGGGCGGCAGCGACAATCCGATGCAGGTGGCGAAGTCGCTGATCGGGCCGTTCGCGGCGGGTGCGGTGGTCGCCGGACCGGTGGTCCCGGACCTGCTGAACGCCACGAAATCGGCGCAGGCGGCCGCGGCCGGGCTCAAGGCCTGCACGGCGTGGCAGGACGCTCCCAGGCCGGTCCTCGCGGACGATCTCCTGCCCGAACGTGCGATCGCCTCCGACCCTTCGGCCCGAGAGCAGTTGGTGGAGGAGATCTACAGACCGCTCGAAGAGGCCGGCTCGGCCCTGCTGGAAACGCTGAGTGTCTATTTGGAGCAGGCGAGCAGTCTCGAAGGCGCGGCCCGGATGCTGTTCGTGCACCCCAACACCGTGCGCTACCGGCTGCGACGTGTGACGGACGTCACCGGCTGGTCGCCCTCCGATGTCCGTTCCGCGTTCACGCTGAGGATCGCTTTGATCCTCGGGCGTCTGGCCGACGGCGATCCTCAGTCCTAAGCTTTTGTCGGACATCAACAATTACCCCGATGGTTCTTCGTCCCTGTCCCCACGGGCGGCGAGGACCGAACACAAGAGAGAGTGTGAGGGTGCTCGTACTCGTCGCTCCCGGCCAAGGCGCACAGACGCCCGGCTTCCTGACTCCCTGGCTCGAACTGCCCGGCGCTGCTGACCGCGTCGCCGGCTGGTCGGACGCCATCGGGCTCGACCTTGCCCACTACGGCACGAAGGCCGACGCGGACGAGATCCGCGACACGGCCGTCGCACAACCCCTGTTGGTGGCCGCCGGCCTGCTCGCCGCGGCCGAGCTCACCGCAATCCCCGCGATCGGCCCGGCCGCCTTCGGCGCCGTGGCGGGCCACAGCGTCGGCGAGATCACCGCCGCCGCGTACGCCGGGGTCCTGTCCGACACGGACGCGCTGTCCTTCGTACGCACCCGGGGGCTCGCCATGGCCGAGGCCGCGGGCATCACCGCGACCGGCATGGCAGCTGTTCTCGGCGGGGACCAGGACGTGGTCTTCGCGCACCTGGAGAAGCTGGGGCTGACCCCGGCGAACGTCAACGGCGCGGGCCAGGTCGTGGCCGCGGGGACCATGGAGCAGATCGCGGCCCTGGAGGCCGAGAAGCCCGAAGGTTCCATGAAGGTCGTCGCCCTCAAGGTCGCGGGCGCCTTCCACACGCACCACATGGCTCCGGCGGTCGCCGGCCTGGAGAAGGCCGCGGCGGCCCTCTCCCCGGCCGACCCGGCGCTGACGTACGTATCGAACAAGGATGGTCAGGTCGTGACCACGGGCGCCGATGTCGTCGCCCGGCTGGTGGGCCAGGTGGCCAACCCGGTCCGCTGGGACCTGTGCATGGAGACGTTCGCCGCACTGGGCGTCACCGGGATCGTCGAACTGTCCCCCGGTGGCACCCTGACGGGTCTGGCCAAGCGCGCGCTGAAGGGCGTACCGAGCGTGGCGCTGAAGACCCCGGACGATCTCGACAAGGCCGCGAAGCTCGTCGCCGAGCACGCGGTCTGAGAGAAGGAGCCCACTCAGCATGTCGAAGATCAAGCCTGCCAAGGGCTCCCCGTACGCCCGCATCCTCGGTGTCGGCGGCTACCGTCCGACCCGCGTGGTGCCGAACGAGGTCATCCTCGAAACCATCGACTCCTCCGACGAGTGGATCCGCTCCCGCTCCGGTATCGCGACGCGGCACTGGGCTTCCCCGCAGGAGACCGTCGCCGCGATGTCGGTGGAGGCTTCCGGCAAGGCCCTGGCCGACGCCGGGATCGCTCCGGAGAAGATCGGCGCCGTGATCGTCTCGACGGTGTCGCACTTCAAGCAGACCCCGGCCGTGGCGACCGAGATCGCGCACCGCATCGGTGCGGGCAAGCCCGCCGCCTTCGACATCTCCGCGGGCTGCGCCGGGTTCGGCTACGGCCTGACCCTGGCCAAGGGACTCGTCGTCGAGGGTTCCGCGGAGTACGTCCTCGTCATCGGCGTGGAGCGGCTCTCGGACCTGACCGACCTGGAGGACCGCGCGACGGCCTTCCTGTTCGGTGACGGCGCGGGCGCCGTGGTCGTCGGCCCCTCGGACGAGCCGGCCATCGGCCCCACGGTGTGGGGTTCGGAGGGCGACAAGTCGGAGACCATCAAGCAGACCGTGCCGTGGGACGAGTACCTCGGCAAGGACGGCGGCGAAAAGTTTCCCGCCATCACGCAGGAGGGCCAGGCGGTCTTCCGCTGGGCCGTCTTCGAGATGGCCAAGGTGGCCCAGCAGGCGCTCGACGCAGCCGGGATCACCGCTGATGACCTGGACGTCTTCATTCCGCACCAGGCGAACATGCGGATCATCGACTCGATGGTGAAGACTCTGAAGCTGCCGGAGCACGTCACGGTCGCCCGTGACATCGAAACCACCGGCAACACCTCGGCCGCCTCGATCCCGCTCGCAATGGAGCGGCTCCTGGCGACCGGAGCGGCGAAGAGCGGCGACACCGCGCTCGTCATCGGCTTCGGGGCGGGGCTCGTCTACGCCGCCACGGTCGTTACCCTCCCCTAGGACCCGGGATCCACATCCCGGACTCCGTTTGACCCCCAGCTAGCTATAGAAGGAGCGCCAACATGGCCTTCACCCAGGAAGAAATCGTCGAAGGTCTCGCGGAGATCGTCAACGAGATCGCCGGCATCCCGACCGAGGACGTCCAGCTCGAGAAGTCCTTCACCGACGACCTGGACGTCGACTCGCTGTCCATGGTCGAGGTCGTCGTCGCCGCCGAAGAGCGCTTCGAGGTGAAGATCCCGGACGAGGACGTCAAGGGTCTCAAGACCGTCGGCGACGCCGCGAAGTACATCCTGGCCAACCAGGCCTGAGCCTGACGAGCGTTTGTCGCCACCTGGCGGTGGCGCCGTGACAATTCACCCCCTGAAACGTGGAGAAAGAATTCCTGTGAGCCCGACCAATCGCACCGTGGTCGTCACCGGTATCGGCGCAACCACTCCGCTGGGTGGCGACAGCGCTTCGACCTGGGAAGGTCTGCTTGCCGGCCGTTCCGGCGTAAGGCCCCTCGAGGGCGAGCGCTACGCCGAACTCCCGGTCCGCATCGCCGCAACCGCCGCCGTGGACCCGAGCGAGGTGCTCCCCAGGCCGCTGGCCCGCAAGCTGGACCGCTCGGCCCAGTTCGCGATCATCGCGGCCCGCGAGGCGTGGGCCGACGCCGGTTACACCGCCCCGGCCGGCGAGGACGAGGCCATCTCGCCCGAGCGCCTGGGCACCGTCATCGCCTCCGGCATCGGCGGCGTGACCACCCTGCTCGACCAGTACGACGTACTGAAGGACAAGGGTGTGCGCCGGGTCTCCCCGCACACCGTCCCCATGCTCATGCCCAACGGCCCGTCGGCCAACGTCGGCCTGGAGGTCAACGCCCGCGCGGGTGTGCACACTCCGGTCAGCGCCTGCGCCTCCGGCGCCGAGGCCATCGGCTACGCCGTCGAGATGATCCGTACCGGCCGTGCCGACGTGGTCGTCGCCGGCGGTACCGAAGCGGCGATCCACCCGCTGCCGATCGCGGCGTTCGCCAACATGATGGCGATGTCCAAGAACAACGAGAACCCGACCACGGCCTCCCGTCCGTACGACAAGGCCCGCGACGGCTTCGTCCTCGGCGAGGGTGCGGGCGTCGTGGTCCTGGAGTCCGCGGAGCACGCCGCCGCGCGCGGCGCCCGCGTCTACTGCGAGGTGCTGGGCCAGGGCCTGTCCGCGGACAGCCACCACATCGCGCAGCCGGAGCCCACCGGCCGCGGCGTCTCGGCCGCCCTGCAGAACCTGCTCGACAACACGGGTCTGGACCCGGCCGAGCTGGTCCACGTGAACGCGCACGCCACGTCCACCCCGCAGGGTGACACGGCCGAGCTGAAGGCCCTGCGCAAGGTGCTGGGCGACGACCTCGACCACATCGCGATCTCGGCCACGAAGTCGATGACCGGTCACCTCCTGGGTGGCGCGGGCGGCATCGAGACCGTCGCGACGGTGCTGGCGCTGTACCACCGCCTCGCCCCGCCGACGATCAACCTCGACGACATGGACGAGGACATCGACGCGGACATCGTGCGCGACGAGCCCCGCAAGCTCCCGGCACAGGGCCCGATCTCCGCGATCAACAACTCCTTCGGCTTCGGCGGCCACAACGTCTCGCTGGCCTTCAGGAGCATCTGAGACCAGCAGCCGACACGCTGACGCGTAGAAGGCCCGCCCGGGATCCCCGGGCGGGCCTTCGGCGTGTCCGGGACCTCAGACCACCTGGTGGAGCCAGCGCACCGGGGCGCCCTCGCCCGCGTAGCGGAAGGGTTCGAGCTCGTCGTCCCAGGGTTTGCCGAGCAGTTTGGCGATCTCCGCTTCCAGGTCCGTCTCGCCGTGCGCGGACCGGGCGAGGGCGGCGCGCAGCCGGTCCTCGGGGATCAGGATGTCGCCGTGCATGCCGGTGACGGCGTGGAAGATGCCCAGGTGCGGGGTGGAGCTGTAGCGCTCGCCCTCGGCGGTCGGGCAGGGTTCCGCGGTCACTTCGAAGCGGAGCAGGTGCCAGCCGCGCAGCGCGGAGGCGAGTTTCGAGGCGGTGCCCGCCTCGGCCTGCCAGGAGAACTCGGCTCTCCAGGTGCCCGGGGAGGCGGGCTGACGGATCCAGTCGAGGTTCACCCGCACCCCGAGCACCCCCGCAACAGCCCATTCCACGTGCGGGCAGAGCGCGCGCGGTGCGGAGTGCACGTACAGGACTCCACGTGTCGTCACCGGGACCTCCAGTGTGGGACGAGGTCGGGAATAAACTCCAGAAAACGGACAGTATGTGACGTGATGTAATGTAACGGAAATTATTTGACATTGCGTTGCGGGACTTGCGGCCGAAACGCCACGGGAAAAAGCTACCGTGCGCCGGGGGTCATGGTGTGACGTACGGTCGCTCCGAGGCCCGTAAACACAGAGCATTCACTCAGCAGGACGCCACCGAATGACGCGGGGGCGACGAGGAGGGACCGTCCGCATGCGCTCCACCGCCCCACGCCGCCGCGCGCGTCGGACCTCCGCGGGCGCGGGCGCGGCCGCGGCGGCCGCCCTGCTGCTCCTGACGGCGGGTGCGCTGACCGGGTGTTCGGCGGACGGGGCGACGACCGGGGGCGAGCGCGGGGCGCAGGCGGCCCCCCGGTGGAACACCGCGCCGGCCTCGGTCGCCGCCGTGGGCGACTCCATCACGCGCGGTTTCGACGCCTGTTCGGTGCTGGCCGACTGCCCGGAGGCCTCCTGGGCCACCGGCGGCGACCCCGCGGTGCGTTCCCTGGCCGCCCGGCTGCTCGGCGAGGCCGAGGTGCCCGCGCGCAGCTGGAACTACGCGGTGACCGGCTCCCGGATGGCGGACCTGCCGGGGCAGCTCGCCTCGGCGGCCGGACACAAGCCGGGCCTGGTCACGGTGATGGTGGGCTCGAACGACGCCTGCCGGCCCTCGGCTTCGTCGATGACTCCGGTGACCGCCTTCCGCTCCGGCTTCGAGAAGGCGCTGGCCGGCCTGCGGGCGGCCTCACCGGCCTCGCAGGTGTACGTCTCCAGCATCCCGGACCTCCAGCGGCTGTGGGAGCAGGGCAAGGACGACCCGATGGTGCGCCGGATCTGGAAGCTGGGCATCTGTCAGTCGATGCTCGCCGATCCGACCTCGGCGGCCACCGGTGCGACGGCCCGGCGGGAGCAGGTGCGGGCGCGCGTGGTCGAGTACAACGAGGTGCTGCGCGAGGTCTGCGCGAAGGACGAGCTGTGCCGCTACGACGGCGGCGCGGTGTTTCAGTACCCCTTCTCGGCGGAGCAGTTGAGCCGCTGGGACTGGTTCCATCCGGGCAAGGACGGGCAGGCGCGGCTCGCGGAACTGGCGCACCGACAGGTGACCTCCGCCGAGCCTCCGCGTTGACGCGGTGAGTGGAACGGACCGGGGGCGGGTGTCAGGGCCCGCCCCCGGTCCAGCTTTTTTCAATCACCACGACTTTCGATCAGTACGGGTGATTTCCGGCCATTACAGGTCGAGGGCCGCCGTCAGCCGCGTGTCGCCGTGCGAGCGGCTCGCGCGGACCTCGTACCCGCCGCCGATCCGCTGCCAGGAGCGGGAGGGCTGGTCCCAGATCTCGAAGGCGCGCTCCGGCAGGGGGATCTCCACCTCGACGCTCTCGCCGGGGCCGGCGGTCACGCTCGCGAAGCCCGCCAGCCAGCTCGCCGGGCGCTCGACGGTGTCCGCGACGGGCGCCAGGTAGACCTGTACGGTCTCGCGGCCCGGCCGGGTGCCGGTGTTGGTGACGCGGACCTTGGCCTGCGTGGGGGTGACCTCCAGGGACTCGTAGGCCCAGTCCGTGTAGCCGAGGCCGTGCCCGAAGGGGAAGGCGGGGGCGATCCCGTGCTTCTCGTAGGCCCGGTAGCCGATGAAGAGCCCCTCGGTGTACTCCAGACGCCCCTCGGTGGGGGTGACGTCGGTGACGGGCGCGTCGGCGAACTCGACGGGCCAGGTGGTGGGCAGCCGCCCGCCCGGCTCGGCCTCGCCGAGCAGTACGTCGGCCAGCGCGGCCCCGCCCTCCTGCCCGGGGAACCAGGTCAGCAGCACGGCGGCGACCTCGTCGCGCCACGGGAGTTCCACCGGGGAGCCCGCGTTGACGACGACCACGGTGTTCGCGTTGACGGCGGCGACGGCGCGCACCAGGTCGTTCTGGCGGCCCGGGAGGGTGAGGTCCTTGCGGTCGAAGCCCTCGGACTCCACGCGCTCGGTGGTGGCGACGACCACGACGGCGGTGTCCGCCGTGCGCGCGGCCTCCACGGCCTCGGCGATGAGCTCGTCGGGGGAGCGCTGAGGACCGAGGTGGAGGAAGGAGAACATGATCGCCTTGAGCGGCAGGGTCGTCATGTCGGGGACCTGGTAGGTCAGCGACACCTCGACGGCTTCGCCCTCGGTGAGGGTGAGGCGGGTCCGTACCTGGGGAGCGCCGAAGAACGCCTCGAAGGGGTCGGCCTCGTCGCCCATCGGCTGGACCCCGTCGAAGCGGGTCTCACCGCCGACGGCGAGGGTGAAGGCGCCGAGTCCGCGGGTGCCGAAGGCGTGCTCGCCGCTCTCGCGCGGCACGAACGTACCGGTGACCTCGATGCTCGCCATGGTCCCGTACGTGACGCCTTCGGGCAGGTCGTCGCCGATCCACTGGACCTGGCCGGTGGGCAGCGAACCGGTGCCGAGGACCGCGCCGGAGGCGTCCCGGCAGACCGCGCGGAGCTGGAAGCCCTTGTCGGCCGGGGTCAGTTCGTCGCTGGGGTCGGCGCCGACGGTGAAGGTGAGGGCGCCGTCGGGGAGGGCCGCGGTCAGTCCGTCCAGCGGGGAGACGATCCGCTCCGGGAAGACGGTGGCGCTGCCGCCGCCGAGGACGCGGGCGTCGCGGGCGGCGGCGCCGCTGAGGGCGACGGTGTGGCCGGGTGCGGTGTCGAGCGGGAGCACGGGCTTGCCGTCGGCGGCGGCCTCGTTGCGTACGAGGACGAAGCCGCGGGCGGCCAGCTCTCGGGCGAGCGCCTGGCCGTCGATGGGGGCCGGGACCTCGCCGACCGCGGCGGGGGCGCCCTCCAGGATGCCGACGCGGGCCGCGAGGCGCAGGACGTTGCGGACGGCGTCGTCGACGGCGGACTCGGGGACCTCGCCGGCGCGGACGGCTTCGGCGAGCGGAGCTCCGTAGACGGTGACGGGGCCGGGCATGGCCACGTCCATGCCGCCGAGGATGTCGCCGGTGGTGGAGCGGGCGGCCATCCAGTCGGAGACGTTGTAGCCGTCGAAGCCCCATTCGCCGCGCAGGACCTCGTTCACGAGGTAGCGGTGCTCGGTCATGGTCGTGCCGTTGACCCGGTTGTAGGCGGTCATGATGCCCCACGGGTGGGCGTTGGCGACGATGGCCTCGAAGGGTGCCAGGTACAGCTCGCGCAGCGGGCGCGGGGCGATGACGCTGTCGACGGTGAAGCGCTCGGTCTCGGCGTCGTTGCCGACGAAGTGCTTGACGGTGGTGCCGACGCCGCCGTCCTGGACGCCGTTCACGTAGCCGCTGCCGACCGCGCCGGTGAGGTAGGGGTCCTCGGAGTAGCACTCGAAGTGCCGGCCGCCGAGCGGGGAGCGGTGCAGGTTGACGGTGGGCGCGAGGAGCACGTGGACGCCCTTGCGGCGGGCCTCCTGGGCGAGGAGGCGGCCGGCCCGGCGGGCGAGCTCGGGGTCCCACGCGGCGGCGAGCGCGGTCGGGGAGGGCAGCGCGATCGACGGGTCGTCGGCGGTCCAGCGCACGCCGCGCACCCCGATGGGGCCGTCGGACATGACCAGCGACTTCAGCCCGATCTCGGGGACGGCGGGCAGGGACCACATGTCCTGGCCGGCCAGCAGCCGGGCCTTGGTGTCGAGGTCCAGCTTGCCCAGGGCCGTCTCTACGGCGTCGTTGCGGACCTGATCGGCATCGGTCACGGCCATGCCTCCTCGTTGAGTGCGGGTGCGCGGTGCGGTGCGGTGCGGCGCCGTGCTGTGCGGTGCGGCGCTGTGCGGTGACCCCATGGTGGACCCGCTACCTGTAGAGCGGTAGGGTTCGTAATCTGTTCGTAATCTTCGGATGCCGTACGGTCCTGCTGGCAGGTGTGGAGCGGAAGGGGTG
Organism: Streptomyces sp. GL_148; assembly: GCF_057834205.1. Lineage (NCBI taxonomy): Bacteria > Bacillati > Actinomycetota > Actinomycetes > Kitasatosporales > Streptomycetaceae > Streptomyces > Streptomyces sp. GL_148. The sequence goes on from NZ_CM174396.1 coordinate 2,706,340, forward strand.
GCGGGGCGATGGCCAGGGCCAGAAGTGAGGAACGGCGCGCGGAGATCGTCCGCGCGGCCGTCGAGGTCATCGCGGAACGCGGCTACCGCGGCGCTTCGCTGGGTGTGGTCGCCGAGCGCGTGGGCCTGACCCAGCAGGGGCTCCTGCACTACTTCCCCACCAAGGAGGCGCTGCTCGTCGCCGTCCTGCAGGAGCGCGACCGCTGGGACACCGGCGGCGGGAGCCGCCCCGCGGCCGGCGAGTGGCGGCTGGACCTCCTGGCCTCGCTGGTGGACTACAACTCCATGCGTCCGGGCATCGTGCAGACCTTCTCGGCGCTGCTCGGCGAGAGCGTCACCGACGGCCACCCCGCGCGGGAGTTCTTCACCGAGCGGTACACGGAGGTGCGCTCCGAGATGGCCGCCGTACTGCGCGGCGAGTTCGGCGACCGGCTCCCCTCGGGCCTCACCCCCGAACAGGTGGCGCCCCTGCTGGTCGCCGTACTGGACGGCCTGCAGTACCAGTGGCTGCTCGACCCCGAATCCCTCGACATGGCGGCCGCGTTCCGCTCCTTCCTGACTCTCCTCCAGGGATCCCCGGCCTGACGCCACCGAGCGGCGGGGCTGGCATGCTGGGCCGGGTGAAGATCGCTGCCGCGCAGTTGAGCTGCGCCCCCGCCGACGTGTCCGCCAACGCCGTACGGGCGGCCGCGCTCGCCGTGCGGGCGCGGGAGGAGGGCGCCGGGCTGGTGGTGTTCCCCGAGTTCACCCTGACCGGCTACGAGCTGCCCGCGCTCGTAGCCGACCCCGGCCTGTGGCTGGCCGACGCCGAGGATCCCCGACTGGACCCAGTCCGCTCCACGGGGATCGCCACCGCCGTCAACGTCGCGCTGCGCACGGACGGCCCCCGGCCCGTCATCGCGACCCTGGTCCACGACGCGGACGGCGCGCACGTGACCACGTACGCCAAGCAGCACCTGTTCCGCCACGAGCAGGAGGTCTTCGCCGCGGGGACGGTCCCGGGCCGCTTCGAGCTCGGCGGGATCCGCTTCTCCCTGGGCATCTGCTTCGACAACCACTTCGCGGACGTGCCCGCAGCGGGCGCCGCGGCCGGCTGCCGGGTCCACCTGGCGAGCTCGCTCTACGGCACGGGCGACGGCGTCGCCGAGCGTGCGGCGGTCCACCCGGGGATCGCCCGGGAGTTCGGGATGTACGTGGCCCTCGCCAACCACGTCGGACCCGCCGGGCCGTGGACGGGCTGCGGGGGCGCGGCCGTCTGGGCGCCGGACGGGACCCTGCTGGCCGAGGCGGACGCGCACACGCCGTCGGTCGCCGTGGCGGAGGTGCCGATGGAGGTACCGGCGGAGGCATCGGCGGAGAGCCGGACCGAGGGCCGGACCGAGGGCGCGAGCACGCGCCGGGCGGACGAGCCGGGCGTGCCGACGGCGCAGGTCCCGGCCTGACCTGCTTCGCCTCGGGCGCGATGGGCTCCGAGCTGCCCGATGCGGAGTTCTACGGCAGGGCCGGCCTCGAAGGCCGCCCGGAGTGAGGGCCGGGCCCTTCGGCCCGACTCCGTCTCACGGAGAGACGGATCCGCTCACCAGGGTCTGGGAGAAGCCCGGGAGCAGGCGCTTCGTGCCCCACGCACCGAGGGCCTCCAGGGCCTCGTTCAGCTCGTGGCCGAGCGGGGTCAGGGAATACTCCACGCGCGGCGGGACCTCCTCGTAGACCTCGCGGTGGACGATGCCGTCCGTCTCCAGCTCGCGCAGCTGGGCCGCGAGCACCTTCTCCGAGACCCCCGGGACCAGTCGGCGCAGTTCGCCGAACCGGCGCGGGCACTGCTCCAACTCCCACAGGACCGACACCTTCCACTTGCCGTCGATCACGGACATCGCCGCGGCGATCCCGCAGTGATCCGCGCCCGGCCGCTGTGTCATTGCCATCGCGTCCTCCCCGACTGGCTTGGACATCACGGGCGATCCGCTGATCTGCTGATCGCAACTTCGGCCGTGTCCTGGTGGCCGGGCCCTCGTTGTACGGAGCAGAACGGCCTGCCGCATTGAGGTGGGCCCATGAGAATCCGCCCCGTGCCCAGGAAGCGACGCGGGGTCCCCGCCCCGCCCGGGTCCACACCGGGCGGAAAGCGTCCGGCGGGGCGGTAGCTGTAGCCACCGAATCGCCGCACCCAGCGGCGGCACAGGCGGCAGGCACCGCACACGATGAGCACCCGGCCGCATCCAGCGGCACGGGCACGCGGCACACCGCAGGCGTCCACACCCTGCCCAGCACCACACGCCGCCTTTCCAGCAGGCCTGAAAACTCGAGCCCGCCCAGGAAAACCTAAGCTCATCCGTGACGCTAATCGGCATGACCGACAACACGACAGAACCTCTCACCGTGTCGCCCTGCAGTGGCCCGCCCGGACTCTTCGACACCCACCGGGCGGCCCTGGAGGTCCCGGCCGGCGCCCGCTTCGTCGGCTCCGACCCCGGCCACGCGGCCCTGCACGACGTGGCCCTGCTGAGCGCGATGACCGGGCTCTTCGCCGGGATCTCGCACGCCTACGCGCTGATCGAGGGCGAGGACATCTCCCCCAAGGACCTGGCTCCGCTGCTGACGGAGTGGCTGGGGGCGATGGGCTTCTTCGCGGGCGCCGCCGCCGAGCGGCTGGTCTCGGGGGACTTCACCACGGGCGTCGAATCGAACCTGGCCATGCAGGTCACGGCGAGCGCCACCTATCTGCGGACCGCCGCGGAGCAGGGGGTCAGCCCCGAGCTGATCAGTCCGTACCTGGACCTGATGCGGGAACGGCTGGCGGCCGACCCGGCGGCCCACGCCGGGGAAGACACCGCCGGGGCGATCACTCTGCTCAGGCGCTGAGCTGCTTGCCCGGAGCCTGGCCCTGAGCCTGAGCCTGGCTCTGAGCCTGGCTGTGGCCGTGGCTCTGATCCTGGCCCCGGCCCTGACCCTCAGCCTGCTCCGGTCCCTGCTCCGCGTCCTCGCCCACCAGGTCACGGGCCATGAGCGTCGCCCCGGCCACCGCGCCCGGCATCAGGAACACGGCGACGAGCGGCACCAGGAAGGACACGACGAGCGGCACCCCGAAGCCGAGGGCCAGCATCCGCCGCCCGCGCAGCAGCGCGAGTTGCTCGGTGAGCTGGACCCGGCGGCGCATCAGGGCGACGGAGGTGAGCTCCTGGGCGAGGAAGAAGCCGGAGACGCAGAAGCCGAGGACCGGGACCACGGTCTGCCCGATCACCGGGACGAAGCCGAGCCCGAAGAGCAGGATGCCGAACAGCAGCACCCGGCCGAGGATCCGCAGGCTGTCGCGGGCGGAGATCCACAGCTCCTGAGGGAGCGTGAGGCCCGACTCCGGGACCTCGCCGCCCTCGGTGCGGTCGACCTGCTCCGAGAGGGACTCGTAGAAGGGCTGGCCCACGAGCAGGGTCACGGCGGTGAAGGTGATCACCGCGAGGAAGAGTCCGAGGCAGAAGACCAGGGCGGTCAGGAAGCCGCGCAAGAGCCCGAGCCACGGGGAGGACCAGTCGTCGGCGAAGGGGGTCGCCCAGGCGGTCATGTCGTCGGCGCCGTAGCCGAGGCCGATGAGCGCGCCCGCGTACAGCACCAGGGAGACGAGCCCGGGCAGCAGCCCGAAGCCCAGCCACCGTCCGTGGCGCAGTACCCATCGCTGTCCGGCCAGCAGATAGCCGAATCCCCCCGCAAGATCACGCATGGTTCCAGTTTAGGGCGGGCGCCCGGGCAGGCGGACGCCGGGCATGGCGAAGGCCGCACCCCGGTGCCTGGGTGCGGCCTTCGACGTACCGGATGAACCGGCCGAACCAGTCGAGCGGGTCGGAGATCAGACCGCGAGCTCGACCGTGATGTTGCCGCGGGTCGCCTTGGAGTACGGGCAGACCTGGTGGGCCTTCTCGATGAGGTCCTTGGCGGTGGCGGCGTCCACGTTCGGGATGGAGGCCGAGATCTTCACGATGATGCCGAAGCCGTCGTCGTTCTTGCCGATGCCGACCTCGGCGGTGACGGTGGAGCCGGTGATGTCGGCGTTCTCGTTGCGGGCGACGACGCCGAGCGCACCCTGGAAGCAGGCGCTGTAGCCGGCGGCGAACAGCTGCTCGGGGTTGGTGCCCTCGCCGCTGCCACCGAGCTCCTTCGGCGGGTTCACGACGACCTCGAGGCGGCCGTCGTTGGTGGCGACGCGACCGTCACGGCCGTTCTCGGCGGTGGCAATGGCGGTGTACGCGACGTCGGACTGCTGGATGGACATGTAAGGAAATCCTCCTGGTAAATCGCCGGGACTCGCGCCCACGCGTCACGGCGGTGTGCAGTGAGCCTAACCGGTGAAAGAAACGATCATCTTTCCGGTGTTGTCACCGCGCAGCAGTCCGAGGAAGGCGTCGGAGGCGTTCTCCACTCCCCGGACGACCGTCTCGTCGGCGACGAGCTGCCCGGAACGCAGCCAGCCGGCCACGTCCTGGACGAACTGCGGCTGCAGTCCCGCGTGGTCTCCGACCAGCACGCCCTGCAGGCGCAGGCGCTTGCCGATGACGAGGGCGAGGTTGCGCGGACCGGGCACGGGCTCGGTGGCGTTGTACTGGGCGATGGCCCCGCACAGGGTGGCCCGGCCGTGGACCTTCAGGGAGGAGATGGCGGCCTCCAGGTGGTCCCCGCCGACGTTGTCGAAGTAGACGTCGATGCCCTCGGGGGCGGCTTCCTTCAGCTGCTCGGCGACGGGGCCGCTCTTGTAGTTGAAGGCGGCGTCGAAGCCGTACTTCTCTGTGAGGAGCGTCACCTTCTCGTCGGAGCCGGCGGAGCCGATCACCCGGGAGGCGCCCTTGATCTTCGCGAACTGGCCGACGAGGCTGCCGACCGCGCCGGCGGCGCCGGACACGAAGACGGAGTCGCCTTCCTTGAAGGAGGCGACCTCGAGGAGCCCGGCGTAGGCGGTCAGGCCCGGCATGCCGAGGACGCCGAGGTAGGCGGAGAGGGGGGCGAGCGAGGCGTCCACCGGGGTGGCGTGCCGGGCGTCGACGTCCGCGTACTCGCGCCAGCCCAGACCGTGCAGCACGTGGTCGCCGACCGCGAAGCGCTCGTCGGCCGAGGCCACGACCTCGCCGACCGCGCCGCCGTCCATGGGCTGGTCGAGCTGGAAGGGCGGGATGTACGACTTCACGTCGTTCATCCGGCCGCGCATGTACGGGTCCACGGACATGTGGAGGTTGCGCACCAGAATCCGGCCGGCGGTGGGCTCGGCGTTGACCGGTACCTCGCGCAGGGCGAAGTCCTCGGCGACGGGCCAGCCCTGCGGGCGGCGGACGAGGTGCCACTCACGGCTGACGGCGGGGATCTCGGACATGGCGTCACTCCTGGGGAGGGGGAGAAGTGCAAAATGCTTCAGGACGTGAAACAACCATGCGCCTGGATATTTCATGTTGTCAAGTAAGTGGGTACGCTGGATCCATGTCCAGCCGTCGCGCAGATCCCCTGACCCTCGAAGTCGTCGAGCTCATCGGCGACGTCGTGACCCGCTACCACCAGGAGTACGAGCACGCGGCCTCCAGCCACCAGCTCACCGGCGCCCAGGCCCGCGTACTGAACCTGCTCTCCCTGGAGCCGATGCCGATGCGCAAGATCGCGCAGAAGCTGCGGTGCGAGCCGTCGAACATCACCGGCATCGTGGACCGCCTGGAGAGCCGCGGGCTCGTCGAGCGCCGCCCCGACCCGGCCGACCGCCGGGTGAAGCTGGCCGCGCCCACCGAGGACGGCCTGCAGACCGCCGACCGGCTGCGCGAGTCGCTGGACTTCGCCCGGGAGCCGCTGGCCGGGCTCACCGCGGCCGAGCGCGCGGTCCTGCGGGACCTGCTCAGGCGGATGCTGGGCTGAACCTACGGACGGCCCGCGGGTCGTCCGTAGGCCGTCAGCAGAAGATCCACCAGCAGTCGCGGGTGGGCGTCGGAGACGGAGACGGGGAGGGGGATTCGGACGGGGACGCGGACGGCTTCTTGCTGGCCTTCCCCTTGGGCCCCTTCGAGCTCGCGCTCTCGCTGGGAGTCGTGGAGCCGCCCGCACCCGATGAGGTCGGACCAGTGGGCGTCGGAGTCCTGGAAGCCCTCCGCGACGGCCCGGCCCCGGAGGCGGAGCCCGACGAACCGGCCGTGGAGCCCTCGGCGCTCCCCCCGGCCGTGCCCTTCCCGGAGCCGGCGGCCGGACCGTTCGCCGAAGCCGTGCCCGAGGGTGCGGCCGGATCCCCCGTGAGGCCCGGCAGCGGAGCCGGCTCCGCGGGACCCGCGTCGTCGGTCAGCACCACCGTCGCCGCCCGGTCGGTGCGCTGTCCGTCGGTCGCCAGCCGGGCCAGGCCCAGGGTGACTCCGGCGGCGAGCACCAGCCCGAGCCCCACGGTGAGCGCGGTCCGGCGGCGTCTGCGGTGCCCGGCGCGGCGGCGGTCGGCGGCGCGGCCCCGAGCCCGACCCCGGCCTTGCCCCCCTTCCCCGGACAGCACGACGAGGGAGTCGGCGTACACGTCGGCGAGCGCGGCCGGGTCGCTTCCGAACCCGGCGGCGGAGCCGGGGGCGGGCGCGGCGGGTGCGGCGTATGTCAGGTGTTCTGCCGGGGTCCCGCATCCGGCGCACGCCAGCGCGCCGTTGAGGTACCTGCGGCAGGCGATGCAATAGTCCATGGCGCCCGCAGGCTACGCGTTCGCCCACAACGGCCGTATACCGGGATCGTGAGGATCTTGTGTGGAAGGGTTCGGGTCCATGACGAGGACACCGGGGACACCACCCCTCACCCCGGGCCCCTTCGGCCCCGCCGGCTTCCAACTGGTGCTGCTGCGCCGGATGGCGGACTTCCAGCCGGGACTCGCGGAGGAGGCCCGCCGACTGCTCGGCGCCTCCCTCGCCGAGCAGCGGGAGGCCAACAAGCGCTGGCAGGCCATGGTGCGCTCTCCGCGGTCCCGGGGCGCCCTGACCCGCTACCGCTCCGTGCTCGGCCCGCCCGAGGCCGTCTCCTCCCGCACGATCGGCGATCTGACGTGCGAGGCCCTGCTGTGGCCGGTGCCGCTCTGGCCCGATCTGCGTTTCGAGGTGCTCGCCGCGCCGGACGGGGCCGTCTGGAACGAATGGCTGGTCCGGGCCCCGGGCGCGCCCGGTCCCGTACTGGAGTCGCTGGGGGACCTGCTGCCCTGGTCGGCGACGGTCGACGAGGTGGCGCGGGCCTTCGCTCCCGTCCGCCCGATGGAGGGGACCGCGCCGACGCGGTGGCGGCTGGCGTTCACCGCGTCGGGGCGGGCCTGCGTCGCGGAGTTCACGTACGGCCTGCTCCAGACGGTGTCCGTAGAAGGAGCGCCCGCAGGGACGGTCTAGGAGCGCAGGAAGGCCCGTACGCCCGCCGAGGTGGGGTCGTCCCCGAGTAGGTCGTTGTGCTTCAGGCAGCCGACCGGGGTGTTCGTCGCTCCGGTGAGCGGGACGCTGTCGTCGGGGTTGATGACCTCGTCGCAACCGGACCAGAAGGTGGCGTACCGGACCGTGCCGGGGGTCTCGTCACCGGAGGTCAGGTTCTTCACGACGTAGGAGCCGGGGGTCATGTCCCGGCAGGCCTGGTCCCACAGGGCGCAGGCCCAGGCGGTGGAGGTGCCGCGGTTGGGGCCGGCGAGGGAGACCCAGCGGTCGACGTACGGGCTGCCGCCGCCGAACTTCACGTACCAGCGGGTGACCAGCGAGCCGAAGGAGTGGGCGACCAGGTCCACCCGGGCGGCGCCGGTCTGCCGGCGGACCTCGTCGACATAGGCGGCGAGCCGTCCGGAGAGGACCTCGTTGACCGACTGGTGGGTGTCGTAGCCGAAGGAGAAGAGCTCGGAGTCGGTGTATCCGTCGGCGCGCAGGTCCTCGCGCAGGGAGCCCCAGACGCCGGGGTCGGCGTTGTAGCCGTGCACGAAGACCACCGGATTGCGCGCTCCGGCCAGTCCGGAGGGCGCGCCGGAGGCCTGGGCCGGGAGCGCGGGCGCGGCGAGCAGGGCCAGGCAGAGCGTCAGGAGGGCGAGCAGCCTCTGGCGGACCGTCAGCATCGAGTCCCCTTTACCTTGTTACGCACGAGTAGCACGATGGGTGCGGGCATGGTCGCGCCTGGCGTCGCAGAATTCCACCCCCGTGCAGCACCCACCCGCACCCCTCGTGACCCTTCCGTATCTCACGACACCCCCCACCCGGAGCATCAAATCGGGCAATACGGGTAATTCACCCGAGAAGATACGAAGTGTGACCGGCACTCGCCGGTCTTCTTGCGTCAGCGCTCTCGGGAGGATCTGCCGTGACCGTCAGTCTTGAGCAGTTGCGCCGCTGCCACGTGGCCGTCGACCTCGGAGCGGCCAGGACCCGCGTCTACGTCAAGGGCGTCGGCCTGGTCGTGGACGAGCCCAGTGTCGCCGCCGTGAACACGCGGACCGGTGCACTCATCGCCGTCGGCACCTTCGCCGAGCGGATGACCGGCCGCACGCCCGACTACATCCGGGTCGTCCGGCCCGTCTCCGGCGGCACCGTCGTGGACATCGAGATGGCCCAGCGCATGCTGCGCCACCTCCTCGGCGAGAAGCTGCGGCGCGCCCTGCGCCGCAAGCCCCGGCTCCGGGCCGCCGCCTGCACCCCGCACGACGCCGACCCGCTCGCCCAGCGCGCGGCGGTCGAGACGATGGTCGGCCTCGGAGCCCGGCGCGTCGAACTCGTCGACACCCTGATCGCGGCGGCCGTCGGCTGCGGACTGCCCGTGGAACAGCCGACCGCGACGATGATCATGGTGTGCGGGGCCGCCGCCACCCAGGTCGCCGTCCTCTCCCTCGGCTCGATCGTCACCGCCGTACGGATCCCGGTCGGCGGCGAGGCCATCGATCACGCCGTCGTCCAGCACCTGCGCCACGCGCACGAGCTGATGCTGCCCAGCCAGGCCGTCCGCCCGCTCCAGCTGGCCCTGCACGGCAACGGCATCACCGCCGAGGGCCCTGCCTCCACCCTCATCCACGGCCGCGACGTATCCACCGGGCTGGCCCGCTCCGTGAACGTGGACACCGCGGCCGTCCGCGACGCCATCTACACCCCGCTGACCGCCGTGCTCGACGGCATCGGCAAGGTGCTGCGCGACTGCCCGCCGGACCTGGTGGCGGACCTGACGGACCGAGGGATCATGATGGTCGGTGGCAGCGCCCTGCTGCCGGGCCTGGACCAGATGCTCCGCGACGCCACCGGGATGCCCGTGGCCATCGCCGAACGGCCTGACGTCTGCGCGGTGCTGGGCCTCGGCATGATGATCGAAGGGAAGATCTCCCCCATGGTTCTGAACCCCCTGGCCGAATGACGCACTCCGAGTCGCCCCTGCCGGCTCCCGGGGACGGGAAGGGCGTCGCCGCCCGCCAGGCCGCCAGCCTGCCCGTCCTCCTGGAGGCGGTCCTCAGCGTCGGCTCCGAACTCGAACTGCGGACCACCCTCCAGCACATCGTGGATTCGGCGACCGAGCTGTGCGCGGCACGGTACGGAGCGCTCGGGGTCGTCGACCCCGAGCGCGTCCGGATGACCGGGCTGTTCACCTCCGGTATGACCGAGGAGGAGAAGACCGCGATCGGCCGGCTGCCGGACGGCCGTTCCGGCCTGCTCGGCGCCCTGATCACCGATCCGCGCCCGCTCATGCTGGAGGACCTGAACGAGGACCCCCGCGCGGTGGGCTTCCCGCCGGGACACCCCCCGATGAAGGGGTTCCTCGGCGTCCCGATCCGGGTCCACACCGAGGTCTTCGGCAACCTCTACCTCACCGACAAGCGGGGCGGCGGCCCGTTCACCGACGAGGACCTCGCGCTGCTGCGCGTCCTGGCCTCGCAGGCGGGGATAGCGATCGGCAACGCCCGGCTGTACGAGACCGCGCGCCGCCGGGAGCGCTGGATCGAGGGCGCCGCCGCCGTGACCACCACCCTGCTGGCGGGCCGGCCGGCGGCGGACGCGCTGATGTGCGTGGCCGAACGGGCCCGGCTGCTGGCCGACGCCGCGGCCGGGGTCGTCCTCCAGCCGACCCCCGAGGGCGGCATGGAGATCGTGGCCGCCTCCACGCACGGGGACCCCGGGGACCTGGTGGGCACGGCCATCGCTCCGGGCTCGGCGGTCCTGGAACAACTGCTGGGCGGTGAGCCGGTCTTCATCGAGGACTCGGCGACGGACCCCCGGATGACCACGCACGTACGGGAGCGCTTCGGCCCCAGCATGATGCTGCCCCTCCAGAGCGGCGGCCAGCTCATCGGGACGCTCGCCCTGCCGCGCGGCCGCGGCGGCCCCGCCTACGACGCGGTCGACCGGCTGCTGGCCTCGCAGTTCGCCTCCCAGGCCGCGCTGGCCCTGGTCCTGGCGGACGCGCAGCACGACCGCGAGCAGCTCGCCGTCTACGAGGACCGGGACCGCATCGCCCGCGACCTCCACGACCTGGTGGTCCAGCGGCTGTTCGCGACGGAGATGATGCTGGAGAGCACCCGGCGGCGCTCCGCCAAGGCACCCGCCGGGGACACCGTCGGCGAGGAGCTGGGCCGCGCCGTGGACGAGCTCGACTCCACCATCCAGGAGGTCCGCACGGCCATCTTCGCCCTCCAGCAGCCCCCGACCGACGCCCCGACCACTTTCCGCGGCCGGGTCCTGCGGGAGACCGGCGGGGCCGCGGTCCTGCTGGGCTTCCAGCCGTCGGTGCACTTCGCCGGCACGGTGGACGCGCTGCTGCCGGAACCGGTCGCGGACGAGCTCCTCGCCGCGCTGCGCGGTGCGCTGGCCGCGGCACACCGCCGTGCGGAGGTCACCTCCATCGACGTCGAAGTCGACGCGGTCCCCGCCCGGGTCCGCCTCACCGTCTCCGACGACGGCCGCACGGAATCGGGCACCCGGGGCACCACCCTGACCTGGGAAGCCCCGCTCTGACCCGGTGGGTGGGTGGGTGCGGCTGGGGCGACCCTGCGGGGCGAGGTCCCCTACCCGCCCTTCGCCCGTTCCCCGGGGCTCCGCCCCGGACCCCCTTGCCGGGTGCGGCGCCGTTCCCGGGGGCCGGCCCCCCGGACCCCCAGGGGGTCCGGGCAGCGCCCGGCTGGGGGTCCCCCCGGACGGAGTCTGGGGGATGGTGGAAGGGCGGGTAGGGGACTTCGCCCCGCGGGGCCCACCCACCCGCACGAGCCCCGCACGAGGCCGCGCCAGGCTTCGCCCCATAGGGTGTCGCCGTGACGACCCGCCCCTCGGCCCGCGCCGCCATCGCCTCCGCCACCGACCCCGGCAGCTTCACCGAACTCCCCACCCCGCCCGGGGACTCCGCCCCCGACGGCCCCCTCGGCTGGGCCGGCTACGACGACTCCCGCGCCCGCGCCGCCCTGCGGACCGGCGAGGACGAGTCCGTCGTCACCGGCACCGCCCTCATCGGCGGCCACGAAGCCACCGTGATCGCCTTCGAGTTCGGCTTCCTCGGCGGGTCCCTGGGCCACCGCACCGGCGACCGCCTGGAGGCGGCCTACACCCACGCCCGCACCCACCGCCTCCCCCTGGTCTCCTTCATCGCCACGGGCGGCTCCCGCATGCAGGAGGGCATGCTCGCGCTGACCCAACTGCAGCGCGTGGCCCGCCAGTCCGCCCTCACCCGCGCCGCCGGCCTCCCGCAGGTCGCCGTCCTGCGCGACCCCACCACCGGCGGCGGCTGGGCCACCCTCGGGGCGGGGGCCGACGTGATCCTCGCGCTGCCCGGTGCGCAGGTCGGGTTCGCCGGGTCCCGGGTACGGCCGCCGGACGCGGATCCGGCCGCGTACACCGCCGAAGGGCAGTACGCCGCCGGGCACGTGGACGCCGTCGTCCCCGCCGCGGAGCTCCCCGCGACCTTGGCGGCCTGGCTCCGGGTGCTGGCCGCGCCCCGGTCCGCCGAGCCCGTGGAACCCCCCGCCGCGCTGGCCGACGTAGAGCTGCCGCCCACGGGATGGGACGCCGTCCGGCAGGCCCGTCACCCCGGCCGACCGCGCGCGGGGCGGTACCTGGACGCGTACTTCGAGCTCCGCCTCCCCCTCTCGGGCGACCGGGCGGGCGCCGCCGACCCCGGGATGCTGTGCGGGTTCGGGCTCCACGAGGGCCGGGCCGTGGCCTACGCCGCCCAGTGCGGCACCGCCACCCGCCCGGCCGGGTACCGCACGGCGGCCCGGGTGATCCGGCTCGCGGACCGGCTCGGGATCCCGGTGCTCACCCTCGTGGACACCCCCGGCGCCGCCAACGACGCCGCCGCCGAGCACGCGGGCGCGGGAGCAGCCATCGCGGACGCCTTCGCGGCGCTCGCCTCGGCCGGGGTCCCCCTCACCACCCTCCTCATCGGGGAGGGCGGCTCGGGGGGCGCCCTCGCCCTCGCGGCGCCGGGCAACACCTGGGTCACCCCGGACAGCTACTTCTCGGTGATCGCCCCCGAACTGGCGGCGGCCATCCTCAAGCGCCCCCCGGAGTCGGCCCCGGCGACGGCGGACCAACTGCGCGTCCGCCCCCAGGACCTGGTCGCCCTGGGGGTCGCCCGCGGCATCGTCTCCCCCGCGAAGGCAATGGACTAGGCCGAGATGGCCTAGGGCCTGTCGTCAAACTCCCGTCGTCGCCCGAAGCGCGGCAGACGGGAGTTTGACGACAGGCCCTAGCGTCCCCAGCTCCGCGCCGGCAACTTCACGTCCATCCGGTACAGCCGGGTGATCTCCTGCGGGAACTCGTTGTCGTCGCTGACCAGCAGCAGCCGGACCCGTCCGAACCCGTCGCGCCCGTCGTCGTCGGTGACCACCATGCCCTCGACGTTGTCGACCAGCGGGTGGTTCTGCGGCAGCTTGGAGGGCGCGCCCAGCGTCGGGCAGCCGTCGAGGTCCCCGATCGGCGTCTTGCGCGCGGTCCGCAGACCGGGACCGTCCACCAGGGCCGCCACCTTCGAGGTGTCCGTGGCGCCCAGGGGGTCGGCGACGTACAGCCGCACCGTGATCTTGAACTGCTGCGTGAAGCCGCGCTCCAGCACGATCAGGCGGCCGTCGCGCGTCGGCGCGAGCTCCACCAGCCCGTGCCCGGCGTCCACCGGGTACGCGTACTGCCGCCCCAGGACGAACTCCCCGTCCCGGCCGCGGCGTTCCCAGGTCTGGATCCGCTGGAGCGTCCGCCCCTGCGCGTCCTTGCCGTCGCCGGCCAGCACGCCTTCGACTCCGGCGACGAGGGTGTGTCCGCCGGGCAGCAGGGTCAGCGACTCGAAGGTCTGGTTGACGGTGGCCCGGCCCGCGGGCGCGAGCTTGAACCCGTCCGGGACCGGCAGCGAGCCCAGCACCTCACCGGTGCGGGAGTAGCGCCGGATCGCCGGGGAGGTCTCGTCCGTCACCAGGTAGGTGCCGTCACGGTCGACGACGATCCCCTCGGAGTCGAGGGCCTTGCCCGCTCCGTCGGTCAGCGGCAGCCGCGCGACCGCCGTGGCCGTCGGGGTGTCGCCGCGGCCCACGTTCAGCTTGTACAGGGCCGACTTGTCGGAGATGGCGGCGATGCTGCCGTCCCGGTCCACCGAGAGCCCGGAGAGCCCGCCGACCAGCTTCCCGTCGATGAGGGTCTTGTCGAGGGAGTCCGAGTAGCCGGCGACCGAGAGGTACGGCGAGCAGGACCGGACCGCGGGGCCCGCGAGGGCCTGCGGAACGAGGGCTCCGGAGAGCGCGGCGGTGGCCACGGCGGTGGTGACGAGCGTACGAAGGCGCATGAAGGCCTTCCTCCTGGATCAAAGGGGAGCTGCGAGGCGGGGGGCGGGGGGCTGGAGTCAACTTCCTAACTGTCATATGGCTAACCGAAAGAAAACGGAAGACCCGGCAACGCAATGGCAACGAACCCGCCAACTTCCCTTCACACCCGTCCGGATCGGGCGAACTTCCCCGGGCTGATCCCCACGTGCCGCCCGAAGTGCCGTGCCAGGTGCGCCTGGTCGTAGAAGCCCGCCTCCACTGCGACGTCGGCCGGCCGCATCCCCGACAGCAGCAGCCGCCGCGCCTTCGCGACACGCAGGCCGGTGAGGTAGGCGTGCGGAGGGAGCCCGAACGCCTTCCGGAAGCTGCGGATCAGGTGGGTGGGATGGGCGTGTCCCAGAAGCGCGGAAGCCTCCTCCAAGGTGATCCCGCCGAGGACCCGCGCATCGAGGAGCTCGCGCAGTCGTACGGCCGTATCCGGGCCCGGAACCCCGTACGGGACCACCTGACGCCCCTCCAGCCATGTGCGCAGCCGCTCCTGGACGAAGGCGAGCCGCGACTGCGCCTCCAGCCGCTCGACCGCGCCGGCGGGCAACTCCCGCGGGCCCAGCGCGCGGTGCAGTCCGTGGATCCGGTCGCGCAGGGCGGCGTCGAGCAGCAGCGGCGCGTCGACGGCGGCCCCGGTCAGCGACTCCGGGAGCACGGACGCGTCGAGGTACAGCACGCGCTTGCGGAAGCCCGCCTCGGTGACGGTCCGCCCGTCGTGGACCACCCCGGGCGGCAGCAGGGCCACCGTCTGCGAACCGCCCACGCCGTGCCGTTCGCGGTCGAGCCCGAAGTCGACGCGGCCGCCGTCGAGGATCATCAGCGCCCACGTGTCGTGGACGTGGGCGGGGTAGGCGTGATCGGTGAACCGGGCGTGGAACACCTCGGCGATCCCCGGCACCGGCGGCTGCCAGGCCGAGACCGTGCTGTGCGGACGTATCGCGGCTGACATGTCAGGAACGTACAAGACCGGTCGCCTCGCACCCCGGCAGCCTGTCCGCATGACGACACCCGAGAGCACGCACGAGAACGCTCACCCGGCGCCGGCCATGGTCAACATCGCGGAGAAGCTGGCCGGTTTCACCGAGCAGTGGGCTCCGCACCGGATCGCCCGGGTCAACGACTACGAGGTCAAGATCGCCAAGCTCCAGGGCGAGTTCATCTGGCACACCCACGAGGACACCGACGAGCTCTTCCTCGTCGTCAGCGGCACCCTGACGATCCGGCTGCGCGCCGGGGACGTCGTACTGAACCCCGGGGAGATCTACGTGGTCCCGCGCGGGGTGGAACACTGCCCGCGGGCCGACGGGGAGACGGCGATCCTGCTGTTCGAGCCCGCCGGCACCACCAACACCGGCGGAGAGCTCAGCGACCGCACCCGCGAGCCGGTGGACGCGTAGCGGTTGCCCGGCGACGGAACCCCGAGGTCCCCCCTGTGCGTCTCCCGCAGCGGGACACTAGGGAGGGGTGGGCCGTGCGCGGCTTCGAGGAAGGTGCGGGCTGCAGGGGGTGGCCCGGCAGTCGCTTGTGGGCGCCGGCGGTGGCGAATCTCCTGATCGGGGTGGTCGCCGTCATTCCGGGCTGGTGCGTCTGGTGGCTCGTGACGCAGTACCCGTTGCTGCGATGCAGCGACAGGGGCTGCGACCCGGATGCGGCCGAACCCACGCCCGTCATGGCGGCCGGTGCCGTGCTCGGCGGCATGTTCGTCCTGGGGCTGATCCTGCTGGTGGACGTCCTCATGCCAAGGCAAGAGGGCTGGCGCATGCACAGGTGGCTCGGCATGACCGTGCTGGTCCCGGTTCCCTTCGTCGTCGGCCGGGCTCTGGGCTGGTTCTAGCCCGCGTCCGCTTCAGGCCTGCGGCGACCGTGCGTCGTAGTGGGCGAAGCCCCGCCAGCGCGCGGCCAGCAGGGCCAGGACGAGGACGCAGCCGAGGCCGCCGCCCGTGATCGCGACGGTCGGGGAGGTGAGTTCGGCGGTGGCCCCTGCGAGGAAGTCCCCGAGCCGGGGCCCGCCGGCGACGACCACGATGAAGACGCCCTGCAGGCGGCCCCGCATCTCGTCCGGGGTCGCGGACTGGAGCATGGTGGTGCGGAACACCATCGAGATGCTGTCGGCGCACCCCGCCAGGGCCAGGAAGAGCAGCCCGAGCCAGAGGTCGCGGGTCAGCCCGAACACCGCGATGGCCAGCCCCCACGCGGCGACGGAGAGCAGGATCGCCACGCCGTGCCGGCGGATCCGGCCCTGCCAGCCGGAGAACAGCCCGCCGAGCAGTGCGCCGACGGCGGGGGCGGCCACGAGCAGCCCGACCGTCTTGGCGTCGCCGCCGTACCAGAGCACGGCGACGGCCGGGAACAGCGCCTTCGGCTGGGCCAGCACCATGGCGGCCAGGTCGGAGAAGAAGGTCATCCGGATGTTCGGCCGTGTCCCCAGGAAGCGCAGGCCGTCGAGTACGGAGGCGCGCCCCGTGCGGCCGCCCGCCCCCTCGGGCCTCATCGACGGCAGCCGCCACATCGCGTAGAGGGCGGCGCCGAAGGTGAAGGCGTCGATCAGGTACGCCGCCTGGTAACCCCACCAGCCGACGATGACCCCGCCCAGCGCCGGGCCGGCCGTCATCCCGAAGGTCAGGACCACGGAGTTCAGCGCGTTGGCGGCGGGCAGTTGCTCGGCCGGGAGCAGCCGCGGGATCATCGCCGACCGGGCGGGCCCGTTGAGCGCCCCGCAGAGGGACTGGAGCGCGACGACGGCGTACAGCAGCCAGACCCGGTGGTAGTCCAGGAGCGCGGCGCCGGCCAGGGCGAAGGACAGGGCGGTCAGGCCGAGCGCACTGGCGAGGCCCAGTTTGCGGCGGTCGACGGTGTCGGCGATGGCCCCGCCGTAGAGCCCGAAGGAGACCAGCGGGACGAGCGAGCAGAGCCCGACCAGTCCGACGGAGAAGCTGGAGCCGGTGATCTCGTAGATCTGCAGCGAGATGGCCAGGGCCGTCATCGCCTGGCCCAGCCAGGAAATGATCCCGCCGACCCACAGCCGCCGGAAGTCCGGGGAGGTTCTCAGCGGGGTGAGGTCGGCCAGTATGCGGCGCCGGGGGCGGGTGGGCGGGGGCGAAGCGGTCGTACGGGTCACAACGGATGATAGGCCGCCCCGGCTCGGCCCTCGCTCGGGGCCCGGCCGAGCGGACTCCGCCATCCCGCACGCGCACCACTCACCCCACCCGGAACCGGGGCCCCGCGACAGAACCGTCCTTGCCGCTAACTCGCCACTATCACCGGACATTTGACCGAATAGACGTGCGCTCCTCGCCTGGAGTTCAGCTCATGATGAAAAGACTCGTATGTCCAGGGAGGCGCAGTGATCGAACCTGGCACCAGCACCACGAGCACCGGCACCACGAAGACAGAGACCGAGGCAGCGGCACCGAGCGCGACCGGTCCGGTCTTCCCCCTCACCCTGGGGGTCGAGGAGGAATTCCTCCTCGTCGACGCCCGCACCCTGCGGGTGGTCCCGGCCGCCCCGCTCGTCCTGTCCACCGCCGCGGGGCTCCCCCACGAACTGCACCCCGAGGGCACCCGCTACCAGGTGGAGATCTCCACCCCCGTCGCCGACTCGGCCGCGACCCTGCGCAGCGAGCTCGCCGGCCTGCGGCGCACCCTCGCGCGGGCCGCCCGCGCGCACGGCTGCCGGCTGCTGGCCGCTCCCTCGCCGGTGCTCGCCGTGGAGGGCCCGCTCCACCTGACCGACGACGAGCCGCGCCAGCGCGAGCAGGCCCGGCGCTTCGGCGCGCTCACCGACACCCTCGTCAGCTGCGGCCGGCACATCCACATCGGCACCCTCGACGTGGACACGGCGGTGGCCGTCTCCAACCGGGTCCGGCCGTGGCTGCCCACGCTGATCGCACTGGCGGCCAACTCCCCCTTCTGGGGCGGCCGCGACACCGGGCACGCCAGCTGGCGGGCGATGGCCTGGGCGGGCTGGCCCTCGGCGGGCCTGCCCCCGCACTTCGGCTCGACGGCCCACTTCCGGCGCTCCGTGCAAACCCTGCTCGGCTCCGGGGCGGCCCTCGACACCAAGATGGTCTACTGGGACCTGCGGCCCTCGGGGAACTGGCCGACGCTCGAACTGCGGGCCCCCGACATGTCCCCGGACATCGACTCCGCCATCCTCCAGGCCGAGCTGGCCCGCGCCCTCGTCGCGACGGCCCTGCGCGAGATCGCCGAGCAGCGCCCCGACCCACCCGTACGGGAGGACGTACTGCGTCTCGCGCGCTGGCGGGCGGCCCACGACGGCCTGGAGGGCTTCGGGCTGGACCCGTACACGGGCGTCGAACTCCCGGCGGCGGACCTGGCGGAGGCCCTGCTCGACCTGGTGGCCCCCGAACTGGCCGCGTCCGGCGACCTCGACCACGCGGCGAGAACCCTGGCCGGCCTCCTGCGCGACGGATCGGGCGCCCACCGCCAGCGCACGGCCTTCGCCCGCCGCGGCGACCTGAAGGACGTCCTACGCCACCTGGCGGACGAGACCGAGGCCTCCTGACCTCCGTCGGATCCGCTGGAGCCCGCTGGAGCCCGCTGGAGCCCGCCCAGGAAATGCCAGAGCCGCAGGTGAGATCGTTTCTTCACCTGCGGCTCAGAGCGTTGCGGGCGCGGCGAGACTCGAACCGAGCGCCCGCCCCCGCGATCGGACCGCCGAGCCGGATGTGCGCAACCGCTTCCCCGGCTCGCGGCAAGGCCCCATCAAGTTCCGTAGCGCCCCTGCGCCTTTCGGAATCCGGGTTCACACTTGTGGCGATTGTGATGACAACAAGGATGTCAAGAGGCGAGAACGCGTCAATGTGCAGCGTCCTCCAGCATGGCGATGTCGAGCTTTGAGTTTCCGAATGATCATTGTAGTATCTGTTTCCAGTTTGATCGTCTGATTACGGGGATTCAGGGAGATCACGACGGGGAGTCCTGGCGTCGGGTAAGGGGCACTGCAGCGGGAAGCGGCGTAGCGCCGTCTGCGCATGCCCACGACGCTCTTCAATTTTCAACATTCTCCTACACCGCGTAGCTCCCATCGCGTCCTAGCCGGACCGCGCCAGGAGCCGGCCCGGCCCCGAATCATGCGCGTGCTCAGCCAGAGTCAAGAAATTCTGCCGCAGCATCAGCAACCAGGGGGAAGAAATGGGAATCAAGGTACTGGTATCCGATAAGAAGAATGTGTCCCGTTACGCGCTCACCGCCCTGCTTGAACAAGGAAAGGGGATCCAGGTCGTCGGATCGGTGAGCGGCAATCTCGATGCGCTCGAGTACGCCGACACACATCAGCCGGATGTCGTGGTCTTCAGCTTCGACGGCGCCGACGGCAACGTCATCACCGTCGCCGAGAAGATCACCGGCCTGCCGGGATGCCGATGCCTTCTGCTCGCCGAATCATTCACCCGGTCAGTCGTACGCCAGGCATTCACCGGCGGCATCGCCGGAATGGTGCAGCAGAGTGCCTCCCCGTACCGCTTCTTCGAGGCCGTTCACCGGGTGCACCAGGGCGAAAGGGTCTTCGACACGGAGTTAACGGTGGCGGTGCTGGGAAACAGCGACTGTCCGCTGTCTCAGCGAGAACTCTCCGTACTCGAACAGCTCTCCCAGGGCGACACGCTCGGCGAGATCGCGGCGCAGTTGCACATCTCCGATGGAACCGTGCGGAACTACCTCCTGTCCGCAGTGACCAAACTGGGTGCGCGCAACCGAATCGACGCACTGCGCATCGCGCAGGAATCGCACTGGATCTGACGCGTACGCCACCTCTCGACGTGGGGCCTACGGCAGGACATTCCAGCTCTCATGGGTGGAAGAACTCTCGGCGGCTCTCCTGTGCACGGCGCTGACCTGCAACGATGTGTTGCGGTGGGCGGACCGTTAGAGTTCCCATCAATGTTTACGGAGGGCCGATCATGGCGGATGTCTCTGCTCGGAGTTCAGAACTGATCATCGCCATCACGATGGCCGATATCGCCATCATCCTCGTCGCCGGATCGATCCTGGGCCGGCTGGTCCGATACGTACGCCAGCCGCCCGTCGTCGGGGAGATCATTGCCGGTATCGCTTTGGGTCCGAGCCTCCTCGGCCTGCTGCCCGGAGATCTCCCTTCCCGCATCTTCCCGAGCGAGGTACGACCGTACCTGTCGGCCATAGCCCACCTCGGGCTGCTCGTCTTCATGTTCGGCATCGGCTGGGAATTCGACAAAAGGTTACTGCAGGGTCGGCGCGGGACCGCGGCAGCGGTCTCGATCGCCTCGGTCGTGGTCCCCTTCGTCCTGGCTGTCGGGCTCGCGGTGCTGCTGTACAGCCGGCACGACAGCGTCAACGGAAAGCACATTTCCTTTACGGCGTTCGCTCTTTTCATGGGCGCGGCGATGTCGATCACCGCCTTCCCCGTACTGGCCCGCATATTGACCGAACACCGGATGATGGGAACGCGCGTCGGCGCATTGGCACTTGCCAGTGCTGCCATCGACGATGTCCTCGCCTGGTGCCTGCTCGCCCTCGTGGCGGCCATCGTGAGCGCGTCCGGCGGTTCCGGAGATTTCGCGCAAACAGTGATCCTGTCCGTGCTCTACGTCACGGCGATGCTGTTCGTCGTACGCCCGCTTCTGTCATTCCTCGTACGCCGCTGGGTCAGCGACCGAATGCCTCCACAGTTCATCGTGGTACTCGTCGCCGGGCTGTTCCTGTCTTCCTATGCGACGACATTGATCGGGATCCACGCGATATTCGGTGCGTTCGCCTTCGGCTTCGTCATGCCGAGAGACTCGCGCGGCGTGCTCAGCGAAGCAGTAAAACGGCCGTTTGGTGGGATAAGCCTGGTGCTGCTGCCGGTCTTTTTCATCGTCACCGGACTGAACGTCGACATCAGCGCGCTGTCCGGACGTGACCTGCTCGAGCTGATCGCCATCATCATCGTCGCCTCCGCCGGCAAACTGCTCGGCGCTTCAATTCCCGGCAGACTGGCCGGTTTGCCGTGGAGGGAGGCCGGCACCCTCGGCATCCTGATGAACACGCGCGGCCTCACCGAACTGATCATCCTGAACGCCGGCGTCAGCCTCGGCGTCCTGGACAGCCGGCTGTTCACCATGATGGTCGTGATGGCGCTGTTCACGACCGCGCTCACCGGACCGTTCCTTCCGAAGGCTCCGGTACGCGTCGACCAGGTCGGACCCCGCGCCCGCCCGGAGGAGCTGGCCGCGGCGACGCCGGCGGTGTAGCCAGCCCAAAAGGCGATCGCCGCCATGGCAGTGATGCCATGGCGGCGATGCGCAGAACGAAAGCCGAGCGGTCAGTCCAGCAACAGTTCGGGCGAGTGCAGCTCAAGCCAGACGTGCAGGTCGAGCATGCGCTCGAGGTTGGACCGTACGGCCATCGACATGGCCGCCGGGTCCTGTGCCCCGATCTGCTGCGCCCACGCGCGGTCGACCAGCGCGAACACCTGAGCGTCCGGTTCCGCCACGATCTCCTTCACCTGCTGCTGCAGGTGAGCGGCGTACCCGGGATTCTGAGGCGAGGGGAACGGGCTCTTGACCCGGTCCAACACCGACCGTGGCAGCACGTGCGCCGCGGCCTGTCGGAGCAGGCTCTTCTCCTGGCCGTCGAACGTCTTCATCGCCCAGGGCGTGTTGTAGACGTACTCGACGAGCTCATGGCTGCAGAAGGGCACGCGCACCTCGAGCCCGACGGCCATCGACAGCCGGTCCTTGCGGTCCAGCAGCGCGCGAACGAATCGCGTGAGATGCAAATGGCTCGTCGTACGCATGAGCCGATCGATCTCGGGTTCCCCGTCGAGGTGCTCGACCGCGGCGCGCGCCGTCGCGAACTGGTCGGCGGTGTAGGCCGCCACATCGAGCCGCGCCCGCAGGCCGGGTTCGATGTGATCGGTCCGCGCCGCGAGACTCATCGGGGGGATGAACATCATCCACGGGAAGGTGTCCCCGCGCAGCGCCGCCGGGTGATGGAACCAGGGGTAGCCGCCGAACAGTTCGTCGGCCGACTCGCCCGACAGCGCGACCGTCGAGTGCTGCCGGATCGCCTTGAACAGCAGGTACAGGGAACTGTCGAGATCCCCGAACCCGTTGGGGATGTCCCGGGCGCCGACCGTTGCCCGGCGCACCGAAAGGTCCGAGATGTCGGAAGGGTCGAGCATCACGTCCCGGTGTGCGGACCCGACGTGTGCCGCGACGTCACGGACGAACGGCGAATCGGGGGTCTCGCGCATCTCGTCCGGGACGAAGTTCTTCTCCTGGCCGACGAAGTCCACCGAGAAACTGCGGACCTGCTCGCCCCGCCTGCCCAGCCGCTCCGCCGCCAGCCCGGTGATCGCGCTGGAGTCCAGACCGCCCGAGAGCAGGACGCACTGCGGCACATCCGAGATCAGCTGCCGGTCGACGATGCCGGTGAGCAGCTCCCGCACCCGGGCCACGGTGTCCTCGCGGCTGTCGGTGTGCTCGACCGCGCGCAGGGTCCAGTAGGTCCGTTCCCGCAACCCACCGCGGTCCACCTTGATCAGAGTGCCGGGCACCACCTCGCGCATGCCCTTCCACAGCGCCCAGCCCGGGGTCTTGGTCTGCGCGACCAGCTCCCTCAGCCCGTCGGTGTCGACCGCCTTCCGTACCAGGGGGTTCGCCAGGATCGCCTTGGGCTCGGAGCCGAACAGCACTCCGTCGGGCGTCGGGTAGTAGAAGAGCGGCTTGATCCCCATGCGGTCGCGCACGAGAAGCAGTTCCTGACTGCGCTCGTCCCAGATCGCGAACGCGTACATGCCGTCCAGGTGGTCGACGACGCTCCCGCCCCACTGCAGGTAACTGCGGAGCACGACCTCGGTGTCACTGTCCGTCCGGAACGGGTGGCCCAACGCCTTGAGCTGATCACGCAGTTCCCGGAAGTTGTAGATCTCCCCGGAGTAGACCAGGACGATGTCACCGGTCGGTGTGCTCACGCCCATCGGCTGCGTTCCGCCGGGCAGGTCGATGACGGCGAGGCGCCGATGCCCCAGCCCGACATGTGTGCGCACGTACGTGCCGCGACCGTCCGGCCCGCGACAGGCCATCGTCTCGGTCATCGCATCGAGCACGTCGCCCCGGTGCGTCAGATCGGCGTCGAACGACACCCAGCCTGCAATCCCGCACATCTCACGTCCTCTTTTCCATGACACCTTTTTCAAATAAACCCAGAACGCACGAATACGGCCAAGCTAGCATCGAAGTTTTTACCCGACAATGTTCGTTTCCCCCCGGCCCGTGTGGATTTTCCATAGCCGTGGAGTGCTAGAATCGACGCACCCATATGGAGGATGAGATGCCCGCAGAACAGCCCCGCGCCAAGGCCGTCGGCCGGCCACCTCATTTGTCCCTCGAGGCCATCATCGCGGCGGCGGATCACATTCTGCAGACCGAGGGTGCCGGAAAGCTTTCGATGCGCCGCCTGGCGGACGAATTGAACAGCGCACCGATGGCGCTCTATTACCATGTGCGCGACAAGAATGAACTGCTCCTGCTCCTGATGGAGACCCAGGCTCAGCGCATACCCCGCCCGGAACTGCCTGAGGATCCCCGCGAGCGGCTGATCGCGGTGTCGATCATGCTCTACGAGCTGCTCGCCGACCGGCAGTGGATCATCCAGGTGCTGGCCGGTGACGACCTCGTCGCCCCCTCGGCCCTCTGGTTCGTCGAGGAGATGATCGGCGCCACGGTGGACTGCGGCCACACTCCGGAACAGGCCGTGTACATCTACCGCACGATCTGGTACTCGATCGTGGGCGACTTGATCATCCGCGTGAACGGCAAGCACCGACGCAGCCGGACCAAAGGACCGGTCTACGAGGACCAGGTCGTCGCCGGCCTGATGAGTGGCACGCACCCCCACCTGGCGGCGCTCGCCGGTCGATGGGCCGAACTCAACGCCCGTGACACGCATCGGCAGGGCCTGACAGCGATCATCGACGGGCTGCTGCGGTCCGACGAGATCGCGGAAGACAAGTAGTTCGACAGGTCACGGCGTTCGACAGGTCACGGCGCGGACGGCCAGGGGACCGACGATTTCTCGGACGCCCTCCGTGCGTACGCCGTGAGCAGTTCGATGACCGAGTCGCGGTGCTCGTCCAGGTAGAAGTGCCCGCCCTCGAAGGTCTGGAGCGCGCACGCGCCGTCAGTGACCTCGCGCCATCCCTGGGCTTCGGCCGAAGTGATCTCGGGGTCCCGATCGCCGTACAGCACCGTGACCGGAGTCTGCAGACGCGCGCCGGGCGATGGCCGATAGGTTTCGCTCAACCGGTAGTCCCTCCGGATCATGGGCAGGAAGGTCTGCACGAGCGGGGCGTTGTCGAGGATGTCGAGCCGCGTCGCGTCAGTGCGCCGCAGTTCCTCGATCAGCTCCTCGTCGCTGCCGAGGTGGATCCGTCCCGGCCGTGTCAGCGCCGGCGCAGGATGCCCGGACACGGCCAGCCCCATCGGCGGGTCACCCGCCGCCGTCAGGTGACGGGCGATCTCGTACGCGACGATGGCCCCCATGCTGTGCCCGAAGAGAATCGTCGGGACAGGCGGCCCGTCGAGCGGTAAATCGGCCGCCAATACGGCGGCGAGGCGCTGTATATCGTCCGGGACCGGTTCGGCATACCGGTCCTCTCGGCCCGGGTACTGAACGGCGAAGAATTCTATGTCCCAGGGCGCCGACGGGGCCCACGACCGGTAATAGCTCGCGCTGCCGCCGCCATGGGGAAACAAAAGCACTCGGGCTCGTGCATAGGGCCGGGCCGCGAGCCGGCGGAATGTGCCGACCCGCCGGTCCCGCGACAAAGGATCGATCAGCATACCGTCACTCATTCACTCGCTACCGGTGCCATGGAAATGTTCCAGAAGTCGGCGTACCGGCCACTTCGGTCAAGGAGCTCGTCGTGGCTTCCCTCCTCCACGATGCGGCCGCCTTCCAGGAAGAGGACGCGGTCGGCCCGTTGCACGGTCCGCATCCGGTGCGCGACCATCACCACGGTCCGCCCCGCCATCAGGCGCTCGATGCCCTCGTGGACGGCTGCCTCGTTCACCGGGTCAAGGGCGGAGGTCACTTCGTCCAGCAGGACCACGGGCACGTTCTTCAGCAACGCCCGGGCGATCGAGACGCGCTGGCGTTCGCCGCCCGACAGCAGTGCGCCGCCCTCGCCGACGTTCGCCGCCCATCCGCCGGGCAGCCGCTCGATCACCTCGTCCAGCCGTGCCGCGGTCGCCGCCGCCCGGACGTCGGCTTCGTCGGCGTCGGGACGACCCAGGCGCACGTTCTCCTCGATGGTGCCGTCGAAGAGGTAGACGTCCTGGAAGACGATGGCGATCTGCGCCATCAGCACCTCCGTGTCGATCTCGCGCACGTCGACGCCGCCCACGCGCACCGCGCCCGTGTCCACGTCGTAGAACCGCGCGAGCAGCTGCAGCAGCGTGCTCTTGCCCACACCCGACAGTCCGACGACGGCGAGCCGCTGTCCCTGGGGCACGGAGAACGACACGTCGTCGAACACGGTGCGTTCGCCGTGCCGGAAGGTGACGGACTCGAACGCCAGGTCGTGGTGGACCGGCTGGACGGGTTCGCGCGGTTCCGGCAGCGGCGCGGTGCGCAGGACCTCGTCGAGCCTCTCCAGCTCTGACTGCGCGCCGCGGAGTTTGCCGCCGATGTCCGACAGCGACAGCAGCGGATCGGCGCAGCGGGCGGCGAGCACCAGGATCGTCAGGACCTCCGCCGCACCGATGCTCCCGCCGAGCGCGAGGGAGGTGGCCAGGGCCAGCACTGCGGTGAAGCTCACCTGCACCGTCAGCGTCAGGCCCACCGCACCGGGCAGCATCGCCAGCACCGTACGGCGGGACTGGCGCTGGACCTCCTGCAAGGAGTCGTCGAGCAGCTCGAAGCGTTCTCC
Organism: Streptomyces sp. GL_148; assembly: GCF_057834205.1. Lineage (NCBI taxonomy): Bacteria > Bacillati > Actinomycetota > Actinomycetes > Kitasatosporales > Streptomycetaceae > Streptomyces > Streptomyces sp. GL_148. The sequence continues at coordinate 2,732,015 of NZ_CM174396.1, forward strand.
GGTCCGGCCGCCGGCGCGCAGCACCGGCTGGGCCTGGAGGAACTCGATGACGCGGCCCGAGGCCTCCTTGTCGCGTTCGTGGCGCTCCACGTCGGTGCCGGCCATCGAGCGTGCGGTCCAGGCCTGGATCGCCGCCACGACGGGAGCGGCGATCAACGCGGCCACCCCCAGCTGCCAGTTGAAGGTGATCATCACGGCGACGATCGTCAGGGGGGTCACCAGGGCGGAGATGAACGGTGCCAGCAGGTGCGCGGCCACGCCCATCGCCTGCAGCAGGCCGCGGCTGGCCATGACGGACACCTCGCCGACCCGTCCGGCGTTGTACCAGCCGATGGGCAGCCGGGCCAGATGCTCGCCCAGCCGGTAGTACATGCCGTGCAGCATCTTGGTCCCGACGCGCATGCCGGAGAGGTCGCTGAAGTAGCGCAGCACGGCGTAGACCGCGACCGCCCCGCCGAACGCGATCAGCCACGGCACGGCGTCGTCGGGCGTGCTGCCGAACAGTTCGCGCAGCACCGGAACCAGCAGCGCGTAGGAAAGACCCTCGACGACCGCGGTGATCGTCATCAGGGCCACGGTGCGGCGCATGGCCTGGGCGTACTCGGGTCCGAGCACGCGCAGCAGCGTTCGAATCATCGGGGCACGCCTCCTTGGGACCGCCAGAACTCGGCGAACTTTCCGTCTTGCGCGAGCAGTTCGGCAGGCCTGCCGCGCTCGACGATCGACCCGTTCTCCAGCATCACGACGGTGTCGGCGTCGGCGACCGTTTCTAGGCGATGGGCGATGACCAGGATGGTCCGGTCGCCGCCCAGCGTCGCCAGGGCCTGGCGGATCGCCAGTTCGGTCTGCGGGTCGGCGAAGGCGGTCGCCTCGTCGAGTACCAGGACGGGCGTGTCGGCCAGCAGTGCGCGGGCGAGAGAGAGCCGCTGGGCCTCGCCGCCCGACAGCTTGACGCCCTCTCCGATCACCGTCTCGTAGCCGTGCGGCAGCTCGAGGATCCGGTCGTGGATGTTGGCCAGCCGGGCTGCGCGCACCACGTCGTCGCGCTCGGCGTGGGGCACCGCCAGCGCGATGTTGTCCGCGACCGACGCGCGCAGCAGGCGGACGTCCTGGAAGACGAAGGAGACCATCCGGTAGAGCTGCCGGCTGCCGATCTCGCGCAGATCGACACCGCCCAGGACGACCGAGCCGTGGTTCGGGTCGAAGAACCGCGGCAGTAGCTGGACCAGCGTCGACTTCCCGCTTCCCGACGGCCCGACGAGCGCCGTGAAGGTCCCGGGCTCGAGCACCAGGTCGATCCCGCGCAGCACCTCGTGGTCGTCTTCGTAGCCGAAGCGGACGTCACGCAGTTCCACCCTGTGGCCCTGGGGCGCCACCGGGTGCGCGGGCTCGGGAAGCGACTCGACCTCGAGCACTTCCTTGATCCGGCCGACCGCGCGGCCGGCGGCCTGCATGTCGTCGAAACCGTGGCCCAGTGCCGCCACCGGAGCGGTCAGTCCCAGGCCCAGCAGCAGGAAGGGCAGCAGGTCGGCCGGGGTCATGCTGCCGGACGTGATCAGAGACGTACCGCCGATCAGGACGACCAGCAGCACGAACGGCGGCGACAGCGCCAGCTGCATCCCGGCGGCGACGAGGGACATGCCGCGCACCCACCGGAAGAAGGTGCCGACGAAATCGTCCACGGCCGAGAGGAACTTCCCGTGGGCGCGCTCGGATCCGCCGAACGCCTTGACCACCGAGATGCCCTGCACGAACTCGACGACGGAGCTCGCGATCCGTCCCATGGCCGCGTCGAACTCCTCCTGCTCGCGCGTCCTGGCGGGGAGCATCAGCAAGGGGACCAGCGCGATGGCCATCACCACCGGGATCAGCGTGATCAGCGTCAGCCGCCAGTCGATGGTGAACAGGTAGATCAGCGACACCAGCGGTACCACGAACGCGGAGACGATCTCACCGGGTGCGTGGGCGATGAGGGGGTGCACGGCACTCACGTCCTCCCCCACCACCTTGGCCAGCTCGCCGGTCCTGCGCCGGGAGAACCAGCCGATCGGCACGCGCCCCAGCCGCGCGGCCAGTTGCCGGCGGAACGTGAGCTGCACCTGGCCGTCGAGCACGTGCCCGAGCCCCGAGGACGCGGCCGTGAACAGCAGCCGCACGAACAGGCCCGCCGCGCCCGCGATCACGACCAACCAGACGTGATCTTCATCGATCGGGCCCGGCGCCAGCAGGGTGCGACCCAGTTCGACGACCGCCAGCAGTGGCGCCAAACCGGCGAGAGCGCCGACCACCTGCAGGATCGCAACGGCCGCGAAGACCCGGACATGAGGACGCAGCAGCCTTGACAGGCTCTGCTCCCCCGCGGAGTCGGAATCCAACGGTGGTGAGGACCGCTCCCCCGCTCCAACAGCGTCGATCGTGTTCATCCCTCTCCAATCGTACGCGTACAAATATTACTGTACTTGGCCGCGGGCCAGGTGGGCTAGAGATCCGCGATTGTCAGCGCCTCCCCTGGTTCCGGTACGGCGACCTCGGGATAACCGAGGGTCTCCGTCAGCTCTTTCCAGGCACGGGCGACGGCCAGATGGCGCTGCTGACCGTGCAACGGGTCCACCCCCGCTTCCATGCGCTCGCGCAACTCGTCCATGACGGCCAGCACCCCGTCCCCCCACACCTCGTGGACGGCGGCCGACCAGGTGGGCGTCTCGGCCGCACCCACATAGGCGCCGGTCGGACCGAGGTCGTCCGACCACGCCTCCCCGGAGTCCGCCCGGCTCGGGAAGAACCGTCCCTGCGGGTTCGACGGCACGCGCAGCACCGGGCTCCAGATCACCGGACCGTGGGTGTTGGCCAGCATCAGGTTGCCCGCGTCGGTGCCGATGGTGATCCGGTGCAGGAGCAGGCTGGTGCTGTCGTCCCCCGCCTGCATCCGGTTCTCCACCCGCAGCGTCAGCGGAACACCCGCGATCTGCGCGTTCACGCCGACCAGCGGACGGCCGGCCTGGCCGTCGACCGGATCGAGCGACCACGGCCGCAGCCCGTCGAAGATCCCGGCGAGGATGTCGAGCAGATCGAAGGAGACCTGCACCGCGCACATGGCGTCGACGAACACCGGCTTGCGCAGCCGGACCAGTGAGCGAGCGGCCGAGGTGAACCGCCGGACCGGTTCGAGATGCGGGTAGAAGGTGTTCAGCAGGTACTGGGTCCCGGTCCTGCGCGCCACCCGCAGGCAGTCCGCCAGCTCGTCCGGGTGCACCGGATGTTCCTGCAGCACATGGATGCCGCGTTCGAGCAGGGCCTTGGCCAGTTCGGCGCCCCGCCCGCCGCCGACCGCGGTCGACACCACGACACAGGCCGCGTCGACGTCGCCGGGCAGCTGCTCGACCGCGTCGTACAGCGGGACGCCGTACTCCTCGGCGAGCGCCGCGGAGCGGGCGCTGCCCCGTGCCAGGATGCCGACGAGCCGGATGCGCTCGGGCGCACGGGCGAAGGCCTCGGCATACACCTGTCCGAAGCGCGTGCCGCAGACGACGACGCGCATCGGGCGGGTCATCGGCGCTCCACCGGCTGCGCGGTGGGAACGTCCGTCAGGTGCGTCACGTGCGGTGGCCGGAGGCAGCTGAAGTGATCGCCCGGAACGTCGGTCACCGTCACGTCCCCCAGGCACACCCCGCGCCAGAACTCGCTCGTGTCGTCCCGCAGGCCGGGGAGGAGGTGCGCGGGCCCGACGGGGCGCAGGAAGGTGACGTCCCCTGCGTACGGGAGCGGCTCGTAGCACGCCACCGCCTCGAGGATCCGCGCGAAGACGGCATGCATCGCGGCCACCTGGCCGGGGTCGCCCAGCGCACGATGCAGTTCCGCTCGCCGCCCCGCGCTGTCCCACTGCCCGAGGGCGCGGAACCGTGCGGCGACCGGTTCGAGCTGCTCGTCGCCCGCCAGCCGCCCGATGGCGCCCTCGGCCAGGACGGCCGGCGAACCGGCCAGCGCGGCCGCCAGGGCCCGGCCGACCGCCTCCTCGGCGGGCCAGCCGAAGGCCTCCGGGTCGGCGCCCATCGTCCGGGTGAAGGCGTAGTCGACCACGAGGTCGTCGTGCAGCAGGTAGGGGATGCGGTAGCTGGACACCAGGGTCAGCCGCCGCACCGTCACGCCCGCCTCGCTCAGGGCGCGGGCCAGCTCCAGGGCGATCGGGCCGCCGAGGCAGTAGCCGATGATCTCGACGTCGTCGAGCCCGGCGGCCTGCACCTCCCGGGCGTATCCCACGGCCAGTTCCTCGATGAGGTCCGGTGCGGCGAGGCCGAGGTAGCGATCGCTGTCGGAGGCGGCGAGCCCCAGCAGGGGTGCGCCGGAACCGAGTTCGGCGATCAGCGCCTGGTACGGCACCAGGCTGCCCGATCCGTCGTGCACCAGCAGCCGGACCGGTCCCGCCCCGGATCCGGCCAACGGGATCAACGACGACGTCCGGGCCGCCGCGGCCGGCTCCGTGGCCCGTTCCGGCGCGGCGCCCGACTGCAGCCACTGGGCCAGGCCGGCGACCGTGGGGGTGTCCAGCAGGGCGCGCAGCAGCGTATCGAAGGTGACGTGTGCGGCCTCCGGGACGAGTTCGCGGACCCGTCCGACGAACCGGGCCGCCAGCAGCGAGTCCCCGCCGACGTCGAAGAAGCCCGTTTCGCGGCTCGGCGGCTCGCCGCCGAGGACCTCGGCCCACAGTTCGGCGATCCGTTGCTCGCAGCCCGGACGGGGCGGCTCGCAGGACTCGTTCTGCGGCGCGGTGGGCGCCGGCGCCGACGCGAGCAGCCTCGTGCGGTCGACCTTGCCGTTCGGGGTCAGCGGCAGCGTCTCGACGAGACGCACCTGCGCGGGAACCATGTGCGAAGGCAGCCGGTCGGCCACCCATCCGATGAGTTCCGCGGCCTCGACGGATCCGGACTGCTGCCGTGCGATCACGAAGGCGACCAGGGCCCGCTCGAACGCGCTGCTGCCGGTCGCCAGGACCACGGACGTGCCCACCATCGGGTGCTCGCCGAGCACCGCCTCGATCTCGCCGAGTTCGATCCGGTGTCCGCGGATCTTGACCTGCTGGTCCGCGCGGCCGAGGAACTCGATCTCGCCGGACGGCAGGTAGCGGCCGAGATCGCCGGTGCGGTAGAGCCGCTCCCCCGATTCCGGGTGCCGGACGAATCGTTCCGCGGTCCGCTCGGGGTCGTTGAGATAGCCGGTCGCCAGGCCGATGCCCGCGATGTACAGCTCGCCGGCGACCAGGTCGGGCCGGTCGCGCAGTGCGGTGTCGAGCACGTGGAAACGCTGGTTCGCCAGCGGGATCCCGTACGGAATGCTGCGCCAGTGCGGTTCGACGGTCTTGACGGGATGGTAGATCGACCAGATCGCCGCCTCCGTCGCCCCGCCCAGGCTGACCAGCTCGGTGTCGGGCAGGTGCCGACCGGCGTGGCCGGGCAGGGTCAGCGGAATCCAGTCGCCCGACAGCAGTGCCAGCCGCAGCCCCTCCAGGCCGGCGGGCCGGGCGGGTTCGCCGTCGAGGTAGTGCAACAGCATCTGCAGCTGCGCGGGGACCGAGTTCCACAGCGTCACTTCGTGCTCGGCCACCATCTCGGCCCAGTGCGAGGGGTCACCGCGGCGTGCGGGGTCCGGCAGCACCAGGACGGCGCCGACGGCCGGCGGCCCGAACAGGTCGTAGACGGACAGGTCGAAGCTCAGCGCCGCCAGCCCCAGGACGCGGTCGGAGCCATCGACGCCGAAGCGGTGGTTGATGTCGAGCACCGTGTTGAGCGCGGCGCGGTGGCTGATCATCACCCCCTTGGGCACGCCGGTCGAACCCGAGGTGTGCATGACGTAGGCGAGTTCCCCGGGTGCCACCCGGGGGCCTGCGGGGATCTCGGCCACCGGGACCGGCCGCACCCCGGACACGGCCACCGCCCGGACGCCCTCCGGGAGTTCGCCGGTCGCGGCATCGGCGACGACCGCGAACCGGGCGCCGCTGTCGGTGAGGATGCGATCACGCCGGACCCTGGGCTGGCCGGAGTCGACCGGAACGTACACGCCGCCCGCGAGCAGCACACCGAGCACCCCGACGACCTGGGCCCGGCACTTGTCGATCAGAACACCGACGAAGTCACCGGGGGCGCACCCCGCGGCCCGCAGCTGCTCGGCCACCGCGGCGGCGCCTCCCAACCACTGCCCGTACGTCAGCGACCCGGCGGTGTCGATCACGGCGACCCGGTCGGGGAATTCGCGCGCGTAGGCGACGAGCGGCTCGTGCAGCAGTCCCTCGGGCGCCGGCACCGTCGTCCCGTTCACCGCGGCGCGCAGGGTGCGCTGCCGTTCCGGCAAGGGCTGCGGTTCCACCGCGGTCCACGGCTCGGCGCGCTCGGCCAGCCGGTGCAGCAACGACTCGAACGCGGCGAACATGTCGTCCACCATGCCGTCGGGGAAGATCCCCTCCCGCAGGTCCCAGTTCACGTCCAGGCCGCCCAACTGGTCGCCCACCTGGCAGTCGATCCACACCTGCGGCGTCTGGCTGATCCCGTACGACGGACGCGGCTTCCTGCCCGCCACCGACACCGCGCCGCCCCCGACACCGATGCTGCCGGTGAACACCACCGGGAGCATCGCCTCCTCGCGCCCGCGGCGCCGGGCGATCTCGCGCAGCACCTCGACCCCGCTGCACAGCCGGTGATGGAGGTCGTCGAAGAGCCGCTCGCCCAGGGCGCGGGCGCGCTCGGTGAAGCTCGTCCTGCCCTCGCGGTCGACGGCGAGAAGGCTCAGCGACGTGAAGTCGCCGAGCAGCCGGTCCACGTGCGGGTGCAACGGCATGCGGTTGAGTACGGGCAGCCCGATGCTGAACCGTTCGGTGCTGCTCCAGCGGCCGATCGTCTCCACGTATGCGGCGAGCACCGCATTGGCCGGTGTGATGCCCTGCTCGGCGGCGCGGGCCTTCAACGACTGCCACACGCGGTTGTTCAGCGTCGTCGTCAGGCGGCGGAAGCGCGGCGGGGTCGTGGCCGGGTCCTGGTCGTCGCGCAGCGGCAGCACGGGCGGCCCGGGCAGCTCGTCGATGCGGTTCCACCAGTACGCGCGGTCGCGCGTGTACCGGCCGGTGTCACGCAGCCGGCGCTCGGCGAGAACGTAGTCCCGGTAGGTGGCGTCGATCTCGGGCAGTTCGCAGTCGGGCTGCTCGTAGCGACAGTCCAGCTCGGTCAGCACCTGCTGCATGCTGAGCCAGTCCAGCGCCATGAAATCCACCGACAGGTGCAGGACGCTGCGATCGGCGGCCAGGGTCAGGCGCAGCTCGTACATGGGGCGTTCGCCCGTGGGGTGCACTGCGTGCGACAGCTCGTCGCGCACCCCGGTGATCGCCCTTTCGGCCTCGTCGGCGCAGGCTCCGCGAAGGTCGGCGACCGCGATGCGGGTGTCCTTCAGCTCGGGCAGGACGCGCTGCGTACCGTCCTCGCAGATGACCATCCGCAGGGCGTCGTGGCGCCGCACCAGACCGTCCCAGGCCTCTTGGAGCCGGTCCGGAACCAGGCCGGCCGGATAGTCGAGTTCCTGATAGATGTGGCAGGAGACGCCGCCGTAGCCGAAGGCCGGATTGCGGCCGAAGAGGTAGGCGGACTGGATGTCGGTCAACGGGAAGGGCTGTTCCCGCTCGTCGGGCCGGGCCCGCCACACCGGATCGTCCTGGGGGCTCGCTCCGGTGTCGGCCAGCAGGGTCAGCAGCTCCGCCTTGTGGCGGCGCAGCTCCGCCAGCCGCTGGTCGTTCATGGCGCCCTGGGGCGCGCGGAACCGCAGCTGCCCGCCCTCGCGCCACAGGCGGATCCCGGCGCCGGAGAACTCTTCGAGCAGGTCGTTGGCGTTCACACCGCACCCTCTTCGTACGCGTCTTCGTACGCGTCTTCGTATGCGTCTTCGTATGCGTCTTCGTGCGCGTCGGCTGCACGGAGCTCGTCGATCAGCGCGCTCAGCCCCGCGACGGTCGGTGTCCGGATGAGGTCGCGCATGGGCAGTTCGACGCCCCAGGCGCCGCGCACCTCGGCGACGAAGCGCGTCGCGATCAGGCTGTCGCCGCCGAGCCTGAAGAAGTTCTCGTCCCGGCCCACCGATTCCAGCCCGACCAGCTTCATCCACCGCTCGGCGACGAAGCTCTCGGTGGCGCCCTGCGGCGGATCGCCCACGTCTCGCGGCCGGTCGACGGACTGTTCGAGGATGATCTGCACCTGCCGCCGGTCGATCTTTCCGTTGGCGCTGAGCGGCAAGGAGGGCAGCACGGCGAAGTGGGCCGGAACCATGTGTTCCGGCAGTCGGTCGGCCGCCCAGCGGCGCAGTCCGGCCGCATCGAACCCGCCGGCCGTCTCGGGCCGGTCCGCGCGGAGCAGGATCTCGCCGCCGGCCTCGGTGCGCAGGACCCGGACATCGGACAGGCCGGCCCCGGCGCAGGCTTGCCGCCAGCGGTCGGAGTCGTACAGCCAGGGGGTTGGGGGACGGCCCGCCTCGAACCTCCCCGCACGCGCCTCCAACGGCAGCGCGGTCACCAGCCCGAGCGGCGTCGGATGTGCGCGTTCGAGCAGGTAGAGGCGTCCGCCGGGAGCGAGCAGCAAGGCCAGGGTGGCCACGGCCACTTCCGGGTCCGCCATGCGGTGCAGGACGTTGTTGGCCACGACGGCGTCGTAGGCGTGGAGGTGCTGCACCGCGACGGCGTCGGCGCCCTGCAGGGCGGTCCGGGTGTGGTGCCCCCGCTCCTCCAACAGGGTCTGGGTCCTGGCCAGCGCCGGTTTCGAGGAGCCGAGCAGGGTGTACTCGACCGCGTCGGAGCCCAGTGCGGCGAGCAGTCGCGCGGCGCCACGGCCACCGGCCACGTCCCACTCCGCGACGTGCGGCCGCGCGGCGCCGCCGCTGCGTGCCCGCAGGTCCTGCGCGACGGCCCCGAGACAGGCTGCCGTCGCCGGCATCAGATCGCCGAGTGCCTCCGGCGCCAGGACCGGATCGTCCAGCAGGGCGGTGGCGTCGGCGTCGCCGGACATGATGGCCGACAGGAGCGGCCCGGCCCATTCCAGCGCGGCGGCGACGGCCTCGAAGCACGTCCCCTTGGCGGCCTCGCGAACCTGGCCGATCCACACCGGGCTCGTGACCTCGTCCCATCGGGCACCGTGCGCGTACGCCCCACCGGCGCCACGGACGAGCACGCGGCGGTCGCCGAGGTACGCGAGCCAGATGTCCGCCACCGGACGCTGTTCGGCGCAGACCGGCGGGTGGACGCCGTCGGTCCCGACCAGCGGTGCGAGGACTTCGGCCAGCAGCACCTCCACCAGCCGGTGCTCGTGCAGATGCGGATCGTTCGCGGCCGGGGCGTCGGGCGGCAGGAACGCGTTCCCGGTGTGATCCGCGTCCTCCCGTACCCGGTCCGGCGCCGACGAACGCTCGACCACGGCGGCGACCAGTTCCCGGCGTCCTTCGGTGACCGCAACGGCGACGGCCTGAGCCACCTCGGGATGCCCCTGCAGGCAGGCTTCGACCTCCCCCAGCTCGACCCGGAAGCCGTTGATCTTCACCTGATGGTCGAGGCGCCCGAGGAACTCCAGATTGCCGTCGGGCCGGTAGCGGCCGAGGTCGCCGGTGCGGTACCAGCGCTCGCCCTCGTGCTCGGGGAAGCGTGCCGCGGTCAGCTCGGGATCGCCCCGGTAGCCGAGAGCGACACCGGCGCCGCCGATCCAGAGTTCACCGGGCACCCAGTCCGGGCAGTCCCCGCCCCGCCCGTCCACCACCCGGAACTTCTGGTTCCGCAACGGCTTCCCGTACGGGATCGACCGCCAGCCCGCCGGCACCTCGGTGACCTCGTACGCATTCGACCAGATCGCCGCTTCGGTGGCGCCGCCGAGCGAGATGAACCGGCACCGGCCGTCCGTCGCCCGGGCCAGTCGTTCGGGCAGGTCGAGCCCGATCCAGTCGCCGGACAGCAGGGCCAGGCGCAGCGTGCCGGGGAGCGCAGACCCGTCCGCCGCGGTCAGCAGCATCTCGAGCAGGGCCGGGACGGTGTTCCAGACGGTCACCCCGTGCCGCCGGCACAGCGTCAGCCACTCGGTGGCGTCGCGCCGCCCGGATTCCGGCACCAGGACGGCGGAGCCGCCGGCGGCGAGGAACCCGAAGACGTCCCACACCGAGAGGTCGAAATCCAGCGCGGACACCGCCAGCACCCGGTCCTCGGCCCCGATCCCGAACCGCTCGCCCAGGTCCTCGACGGTGTTGACCGCGGCGCGGTGGCTGACCTCGACCCCCTTGGGCACACCCGTGGAGCCCGAGGTGAAGATCACGTACGCGGTGTCCTCCGGTTCGGCCGGCACCGGTGCGCTCAGCGGCCGCGCGAGCGCCGCCGCGTCGATCGAGAGCACCTCGACACCGGCATCGGCCGGTCCCAGGAGCCCGCTGCCGTCGAGGACGACCTCGGCGCCGCTGAGCTCCAGGATGCGGGCGCGCCGCTCCGCCGGCTGGTCGACGCCGACCGGCACGTACGCCGCGCCCGCGGCCAGGACCCCGAGCACCGCCTCGATCTGCTGCGCGCCCTTGGGCGCGACCACGGCCACGTACGATCCGCGGCCGACTCCGCGCTGCGCCAGCGCACCCGCGATGCGGAGCGCGCGCTGAGCGAGCTCGTCGTGAGCCGTCGATTCGCCTTCGCCCCACAGCAGGGCGGGCTGCCCGGCGCGCTCGGCGGCGCGCTCGAAGAACGCCGTGTGCAGAAGGTTCTCGGTGACCGTACGAACCTGGGAGTTGGCCGCCGCCCGTGTCGTCCGCTGCGCGGCCGGCAACGGTATCTCCGGTGGCGCGGCCTCCCACTCGCCGTCGAGCAGATCGCGGACCAATGCCTCGTAGGCCGCCATCATCGTGTCGAGGACCCCGTCCGGGAACAGTTCCTCGACGGCGTCCCAGACCATGCGCACGCTGCCTTCCCGGGTTCGGTAGATCTGATGGTCGAGCCAGACCTGCGGCGTCTGGGAGATCATCCAGCTCACATCGCCGAAGCGCTCCGCGAACTCGTCCGGGATCAGCGGCGCCGATAGGTCGAGGGAGAACACGACGGGCGCGCTGCGGGGCGAGTCGAGGTCGGCGCGGGCGAGGTCACGCAGGACGTCCACGCCGCTGTAGGCCGCGTGCCCGATGTCCTCGTGCACCTGCTTTTGAACGGCACGGGCGCACTCCTCGAAGCCGGATCCCGAAAGGTCCACCTCGAGCAGCACCAGACCCGTGAAGTCGCCCACGATGCGCTCGATCTCGGGGTGCGCGCCGAGGTCACGGTCGAACAGCGGCAGGCCGAGCAGGAAGCGCTCGTCGCCGGACCACCGGCTCAGGATCATGGAGTACGCGGTGGCCAGCACCACCGACGGCGTCAGGCCCGCCTTGTTGCCCCGCCGCTCCAAGGTGAGCCACTCGTCCGCCGTGAGATCGAAGTACCGGCGGACGAACCGCGGGGCGGCGACGGCCAGGGGGTCGATCGCCAAGGGCAGCTTGGGCCCGCCCGGCAGCGACGGGACCCGCTGCTGCCAGTACGGGCGTGCCCGCTCGCTCTCCACACGGCGGCCGGCGGCCTGGTCCGCGAGATACCGGCCGAACGTGTAGCCGATCTCGCCGAGGCTCTCCGGGTCTTCGTACAGGGCGGCCAGCTCGACGAGCATCAGCCGGAAACTGGCCAGGTCGGCGACCAGGAGGTCCGTGTTGAAGTGGATCCTGTCGACCCCGCCGGGCAGCCGTGTCAGCTGGACGTCGATGACCTCTCCGCGGCCGACCTCCAGGACCCGGTGTGACAGCCGGTCGCGGAGGTCCAGCGCCGCGGCCTGCGCCTCGGCGACCGCGCGAGCGCGGAAGTCGTTGACGGTCAGGCCGGGCCACGGCGACTGGGGCAGGACATGGTGGGTCGCGTCGTCGGTGAAGCGCACCCGGAGCATCGGATGACGTGCGAGCAGCGCCCGCACGGCCCGCTCGAGGCGGTCCGGCTCGACCGGCCGGACCACATCGAATTCCACGTAGTTGTGACAGCCGACGCCGCCGAGGGGCTGGCCTTCTCCGCGGCCGATCAGATACGCCTGCTGCACCGCGGTCAGCGGGAAGCTCCGGTCCGCCTCGTCGCTGTGCTCCTCGTACGCCGCGTTCGCCGTGTTCGCCGCGTGCTCCCCGACGGCTTCCGGCGCCGGTTCCCCGCCTTCGAGGGGGGGCACCATCTCGGACCAGGCAGACAGCCGCGGGTCGTCGGCCAGCTCCGCGAACGAGGCGTCGAGGCCGGCGCGGTTGAGCCGGCTCACCAGCCGCATCAGGCTCATGGACTGTAGGCCGAGCTCGAAGAGATTGCAGTCGTCGTCCGCCGCGGTCAGCTCGATGCCGAGGACGTCGGACACCAGTTCGCGCAGGGCTGTTTGCCGGTCCATTTCGAAGCTCCCCTCAGAGCGCGCGGGCGCGCATGCTCGCGAAGTACTCGTTCTGGGTCGGGAGTTCCTGGACGAGCTTCTCCGCCTTCAGGCGGATGCGCTCGAACTCGGCCAGCGCCGCCCGCTCGTCGGCCAGGTCGAGTGCGGGCGAGTGACGGACCTCGATGCCGCCGGCGCCCAGCAGGATGCAGTTGTACGAGTACGGCGGAAGCCCGTGGTAGTACGGGAAGACGGTCTGCGCGTCCGGCACCTTGTGCTTCCAGCCCTCGATGCGCTCGGCCAGCGCGTCCGGGATCTTGCGCGTCTTCGTGTCCTTCCAGTACTGGTTGTCGGCACGCTTGGCGCCCACGTAGTGCAGCACCAGGAACTCGCGGACACCGTCCATGACGTGCGCGATCGAGTCGTTGTACAGGTTCCGCAGGTGGTGGTCGTCGCGGCCGGACGGGAAGTACTTGACGATCTGCTCGATGGCGTGGTGGATGAAGAAGATGCCGGTCGATTCCAGCGGCTCCACGAACCCGCTCGACAGCCCGACGGCCACGCAGTTCTTCACCCAGGAACGGCGGCTGCGGCCGATGCGCATCTTGATGTGGTTCGCCTCGACGTCCGCTGCCGCGGGTCCCACGAACTCGCGCAGCGTGCGCTCCGCCTCCTCGGGCGTGGCGTAGTCACTGGCGTAGACGTAGCCGGTGCCGATGCGCTCGATCAGCGGGATGGTCCAGGTCCACCCCGCCGCCTGGGCCGTCGCGGTGGTACAGGGCCGTATCGGGTCGCGGTCCATGTCCATCGGCACCTGGAGTGCGACCGCGCTGTCGTTGGGCAGCGTGTCCTGGTACGACTCGAAGGGCTCGCCCAGCGCCTTGTTCAGCAGCAGCGCGCGGAATCCCGTGCAGTCCACGAACAGGTCGCCCTCGAGCTCCCCGTGCTCGGCCGTCCGCACGTGCGAGATGAATCCGTCCCCGTCGACCGAGACGTCCGTGACGTCGTCGGTGATGTGCCGGACGCCGCGCTGGGTGGAGTAGGCCGTCAGGTACTTCGCCAGCAGGGCCGCTTCGAAGTGGTAGGCGTACGGGAACTGCGTCCCCTGGTACTCCACGATCGTCGAGCGGGCCGAGTTCTCCTCGCGCTCGTGCTCGACGAATCCCTGGTCGATCAGCTTTCCGTCGAGATAGCGGGGCGAGCGCCCGGCGTCGCACAGCGACGCCATCACGAAGGAGTCCTTGTCGAACCGGCTCGTGGTCGGGTGGCGCAGCCACCAGTCGCTGAGCGGGAACCCGTCGACCGAGCCGAGCTGCTCGAACGGGTGGTAGAAGTGGTGACCCGGTTCCCGCCAGTTCTCGAAGCGCACGGCCAGCTTGTACGTGGCGTTGCAGGCCGGCATCCAGTCCGACTCGGCCAGCTGGAGGTACTCGAAGAAGTGCCTGATGTCGCTGAAGGTCGCCTCACCGACGCCGATGGTGCCGATCCGGGCCGATTCCACGACGGTCACGTCGATCCGGTCGCCGAACGCGGCCACCAGGTAGGACGCCGTCATCCATCCCGCCGTACCGCCACCGACGATCACGACCCGCTTCGTCTTGCCCGGGTCCTTCGCCTGCTGGTTGTCCACGCCACTAACAGTCGTCACTGCGTACTCCTTCATCACAACACTGACCAAATTCGGGTGACGTCGGCTTTTCGGCCGCCAAGAGTTCTGGAAAAAGGGTTCGTTCCGCCGCGCGCCACAGATACGCGGCGCCGGACGAGCCGGCCGTGCCCGCCTCGCCGCCGAGCAACAATTCCGCCACGGCCGCGTGCCGCCCCCTGCAGGAGCGCATCGAGGCGTCGAAGGCGGCCATCGCGTCGTGGACCCGGTCGGCGTCCGCACCGGCACGGTCCCGGTACTCGGCGAACGCGGCGTCCAGCGACATCTCTTCGAGGCGCCCGAGCATCCGGGCCCGGTCGCGGTCGGTCAGCCCGGCGATGTTCAGCAGCCGGCGGTCCGTGACCCCGCAAAGGAACTCGATCTCGCGGAACTGGACGGACTGGAAGCCGCTCGAAGTCCCGAGCGTCACCCGGATGTCGTTGAACTCGTCCGGCGTCAACGCACGGAAGGAATCGAAGTGCTGGGTGACCACCAGCATGATCTGGGGCAGCCGCTCGAGATGGACGCAGGCCTCGGCGCCCTTGCCCTCGGTCAGTGCCCGGCGTGCGGACTCCAGGTGGCGCAGGATGACCGCGAACCAGATCTCGCACGCCTGGTGGGCCCCGAAGAACAGGGCGCGTTCCGGGGTGTCGTGCACGCGGGCGATCTCGAGGAGTTCGTCCAGCCTGAGCCTTTCCCCGTACGCCGGGCAGTGCTCGATGTCTGCTTGATCGTTCATTGCAACTGCCCCTCACGCAGGAGCTTCTTGTCGATCTTCCCGACGGGAGTGCGGGGAAAGTCGGGCACGATGACCAGGTCGTCCGGCAGCTTGTAGGCCGCCAGCCCGCGGCCCTGCATGTGCTCCCTGATCGCGCGCAGCGAGAGCGGCGGCGCCGCGTCGTCCGTTCCCGCGGCGAGGACGACGAACACGCAGACGCGCTCGTCCCGCTCCTCGTCCGGCACGCCGACCACCGCTGCGTCCCGGACCAGCGGGTGGGTCAGCACGTGGCCCTCCACCTCCTCGGCCGAGACCTTCTCGCCGAGGTGATGGATGATGTCCTTCAGCCGGCCCTCGATGACGATGTTCCCGTCCGCCGTCATGCGGGCCAGGTCGCCGGTGCGGTAGAACCCGTCGGCGGTGAAAGCCCGTTGGTTGGCCTCCGGCGCGGCGAAATAGCCCCGGATCGTGTACGGGCCGCGGGTGAGCAGCTCGCCGGTCGCGCCGGGGGCGACGTCGGCGTCGTCGGGGTCCTCGGCGTCGACGATCCTGATCTCGTCGTCGGGCGAGAGCGGCTTGCCCTCGGTGCCGAAGACGACCTCCTGCGGATCGTCGAGCCGGGTGTGCGTGATCAGTCCCTCACCGGTGCCGAACACGTTCATGATCCGGCACCCGAGGTTCTTGCTGACCCGCTCCGCCGCGTTCGGCCCGAACTTCGAGCTGCCCACCTGAATGGTCATGCCGGTCATGTCGACCGGGCTGCCGAGCGCCTCTTCCGCCCACAGCAGCGCCATCCCGGGCACCAGCGCGGTGAGCGTGACGCCCTCCTTCTCGATGAGCGGGAACACCAGGCCGGGGCTGGGGTTGGCTGCCAGGACGGCCTTTCCGCCGACGATCAGCGCGCCCAGCACGCCGGGGCAGCCGAGCGCCGCGTTGTGCGGCACCGGATTCGCGGCGAGGTACACACCGTTCTCGTCGAACCCGGTCGCCTCGGCGCACGCGAGCACGTTGTAGACGTAGTCGTCGTGGGTCCGGGGGATCAGCTTCGGCACCCCCGTGGTCCCGCCCGACAGCAGCAGCAGCGCCACCTCGGAGGCGTCGACCACCGGCAGGTCCCGCGGCTCGGAAGCGGCCAGCTCGGACAACGGTGTGTGCTCCTGCGCCTCGCCGGCTATCACGATGTGCCGCAGCCCCGGTGCGTCGGCGCGAACCTCGCGGGCCAGCTGCCGGTGGTCGAACCCCTGCAAACGGTCCGGGCCGACGTAGGCCACCGCCTCCGAGGCGCGTACCAGGTGGAGGATCTCGTCCCGGCGGTGTCCGGGCAGCGCCATCACGGGGATGGCCCCGATGCGCAGCAGCCCGATCATGGTGGACAGGAACTCGATGACGTTCGGCAGGTGCAGCACGACCCGGTCGTGCCTGCGGACGCCGAGATCCAGGAAGCCGGACGCGATGCGGTCGGCCTCGTCGAGCAACTCCGTGTAGGTGACCCGGCGTTTCATGTCCACCGCGGCGACCTTGTCCGGGTGGCGCTGCGCACTGTCGGCCACCCGTTGGTGGAGGGAGACACCCGTCCAGTAGCCGACTCGCCGGTACCTCTCCGCGAAGTCGGGTGGCCACGGCACGAACCCGTCCAGCATGCTTCCTCCTCGGTTGCGACGCCATCAGAGTCGGGCAGGGTCTCCGCTGCCGCATCAGTCCCCAACAGAGCTCTGAAAGTTTTGGCCGAAGAGGCCGACGGCTTGGTGAACCTGATGTCGTGAACCGAGTGCGAACTCATGGACGAAGCTGGGTGCGGGTCATCAGCGGCGAGGAGCGCCCGACGGCGCGGCTGGTCTGCTTCCCCCATTCCGGCGGTACCGCGGCGGCCTACCGTGACTGGTCGTCGGCGATGCCGGCGGGCACCCAGCTGTGCGCAGTGCAGTACCCGGGCCAGGCGGACCGGATCCGCGAGACGCCCGCGGGCGGCATCGCCGAGATCGCGTCGTGCGTGGCCGCGGAGCTCTCGCGGCTGGATCCGGCCCGCTGCGTCCTGTTCGGGCACAGCCTGGGCGCGCTGGCCGCGTACGAGACCGCGAGGGTGCTGCAGGCGGACGGACGCCCCGTGCACGGGCTGGTCGTCTCGGGGTCGCTCGCACCGGGGCGGGCCCACGGCGGCACGATGCACCGGGCCGGTGACGCGGAACTGTGGTCCACCCTGCGGGATTTCGGCGGAATCGACCCGTCGATCGCGGACGACGAAGACCTACGGGATCTGCTGCTCCCGACGCTTCGTGCGTACATCGGGCTCAACGAGACCTACCGGCCCACGGCGCATGCGCAGCCGCTTCGCTGCCAGGTCCGTTGCCACTACAACACCGAGGATCCGCTGGTCGACCCCGCACGGGTCGCGCCCTGGGCCGCGGTCACCACCGGCCGGACCAGCGTACGGGCCTGGCCGGGCGGGCACTTCGGGCTCCTCGCCGAGCCCTCGGAACTGATCGCCGAGATCGTCGGAGTCCTCCTGGAAGGCGCGACCCTGCCATGACCCTTGCCGGAAAGTCCGTCATCGTCACCGGCGCGGCCACGGGCATCGGCCGGGGCATCACGCAATGCGTGCTGAAGGAGGGCGCCGGCATCACGGTGGTCGGCCGCCGCGAGGAACCGCTGCGGGAGCTGGCGGAGCCGTACGGGGACGCCGTGTGCGTCGTCGTCCAGGACGTCGCCGCGCCCGGGGCCGCCGAACGGATCGTCGCGGCGGCGACCGCCAGGTTCGGCGGAGTCGACGCCGTGGTCAACAACGCGGGCCTGGCCCGGTTCGCCAGCCTGGAGACGGCCGACCCCGCACTGTTCGACGCGATGTTCGCCGTGAACGTCCGTGCGCCGGCCGAGCTGATCCGGTGCGCCCTGCCGCACCTTCGTGCCCGCCGGGGCAGCGTCGTCAACATCTCGTCGGTCGGCGGCGTCCTGTCCATGCCGGGGCGGGCTTTCTACGGTGCGACCAAGGCGGCCGTCAACAGCCTCACCCGTTCCCTGGCGGTGGAACTGGCGCCGGACGTACGGGTGAACGCCATCCTGCCCGGACCGGTGCTGACGCCGATGTGGGACGAGACCGGCCTGGACGCGGCGGGCGCCGAACGGCTGCGGGCCGGCCTGCTCGAGTCGACCCCGATGGGGCGGTTCGGGGAGGGCGGGGAGATCGGCCGGTGGGTCTGCCTGCTGCTCGACACGGAGGTGTCGGGCTGGGTCACCGGTGCCCTGATGCCCGTCGACGGTGGTCGCACCGCATGACCGACCTGCTGCCCGAGAACTCTCTCGCCGAACAAAGGGGTATGAGCGTGAGTCCAGAGAACGTGTCCGTCGCCGGTTCCATTCCTTCGTCGTGCCTGGTCAGCATCTTCTGGGCCGCGGAGAAGCTGGAGAAGGAGACCGGTATCGACGTGGTGAAGCTGCACGTCGGCGACCCGTACTTCCATCCGTCCGAGGACGTCGCCCAGGCCTTCGTGGATGCCGTGGGGCGCGGTGACACCAAGTACACCGGTGTCGAGGGCCTGACCGCTCTGCGCGAGGCGGCGGCCGACAAGCTGCGCACGGACAACGGGCTGGACAGTGACGTCAACAGGCTGCTGATCTCGCCCGGTTCGGCCCAGGGGCTGACCGGCCTGCTGCATTCGCTCGCCGAGCCCGGCGCCGAGATCCTGCTGCCGGAGCTGCACTGGCCGGTCCACCTGCAGCAGAGCCTGCTCGCGGGCTTCCGGCCGGTCCTGTACCCGCTCGGCCCGGGCTTCCGGCCCGATCCCGACAGGATCGCGGCCGCCGCGACGCCCCGTACCCGGGTCCTTCTGATCAACTCTCCGGCCAACCCCACCGGCGCGGTCCTCGACGGCGACGAGCTCCGCACCCTGCTGGACCTGGCCCGCAGGAACGGCTGGCAGGTCATCAGCGACGAGGCCTACGAGCACTTCTGTTACGAGGGGGAGCACATCTCGGTCGCCTCCTTCGAGCGCGACGTCCCGGTCGCCGAGCGCATCGTGCACAGCGTCTTCACCTTCTCCAAGGGCTTCGCGATGACCGGCTACCGGCTGGGCTACGTGGCTCCGGCCACCGATCGCGCCGCCGACGTCATGAGGGTCGTCCAGGAGGCCGGCATCATCGGCACCTCGACCCCGGTGCAGCACGCGGGCATCGCCGCGCTGAAGAGCCGGGCGGACTCGACTGCGACCAACCGCAAGCTGGTGCAGCGCAACCGGGACGTCTCGCTGCCGCCGCTGATCAAGGCCGGGCTGCTGCACGAGCTGCCCGCCGGCGGCTGGTACGCGATGCTCGACGTGAGCAGGTCCGGCCTGGACGCCGAGTCGTTCGCGATGCGGCTGCTCGAGCGCAAGGGCGTCGCGGTGGTGGCGGGCAACGGGTTCGCCATGCGCCCCGATGTCGACGACAAGGGCCGCATCCGTTCCCACGACTACGCGCCCTGGGCACGGCACCTGATCCGGATCGCGTTCTGCGTCGATCCGGCGGCACTCGAGACCGGCGTGCGGCGGATCGTGGAGTTCGTCGAGGAATGCGCCGCCGAAACGAGGGGGTGACCGAGCATGGCGGATTCCCTGGCCGGCACGGCAACGCGGGCGATGGTCGACCCGGCGGCCTTCCGTTCCCTCATGACGGCGCACCCGGCCGGCGTGACGATCGTGACCACCGTGGGACCCGATGACGAGCCGTGGGGCATGACCTGCTCCTCGCTGGCCGGTGTCTCGCTCCAGCCGCCCACCCTGCTGGTCTGCCTGCGTGCGCAGAGCCCGACGCTGTCGGCGCTGCTCAAAGCATCGGCGTTCGCCGTCAACCTCCTGCACGACCGGGCCGAACCGGTGGCGCAGCTGTTCTCCTCCGGTGCGCCGGACCGGTTCGAGAAGGTCGAATGGGTGCGGGACCCGGAGTCCCGCGTCCCGCACCTGACCGAGGACGCCCACACGATCGCGGATTGCAGGGTCAGCACGACGCTGCCTGTCGGTGACCACGTCGTGGTCTTCGGGCACGTGCTGCGGGTGGCGGCCCACGCGACCCGGCCGGTGAATCCGCTGCTGTACGGAATGCGCCGGTACTGGTCCCTGCCGGCTTCGACGGACGACGGGAGCGGACGATGACCCGGGCGCGCATCCACGACTGCCCGCTGGCACGCACGGCCGGGGTGATCGACCAGTGGTGGACCTTGGAGATCCTGCACGAGGTCCTCGACGGCCACACCCGGTTCGCATCGATCCGCCGGAACCTCGAGACCCCCGCCGACGTCCTGGCGGAGCGGATCGCCGTACTGACGGCCAAAGGCCTCCTCGAGCCCGACGACGCCGCCGAGCCCGGTGACGCTGCGGAGCCCGGTGACCCGGCGTACCGGCCCACCGATCTGGGCCGCTCGCTCCGCCCGCTCCTCCTGGTCATGACGGCCGTGGGCAACCACCGGCTGGCTCCGGAGGACCGCAGCGTCGTCCTGGTCGACAAGGAGACGGGCGCGCGGGTGGACCCGGTCGTGGTCGACCGGCTGACCGGCCGCCGGCTCGACACCCCCGGCTACGTCTTCGCCCGCGGCCCGAAGGCCAGCGAAGCCCTCATCGCCCGCTATCCGGAGGTCCCGGTGCGGCGGTGACACATACGGCCACCGGCCCTTCCATCCTCTGCCGGGCCGGTGGTTCCTTTCCCTGTCGGCCGCACGCCTCGGCGTGCGGCCGACAGGCTTGGCCCGAGCTCCCCCAGCCGCTCCACCCAGCGAGAAGGAACCGTCAGCCATGACCCGGACCGATCCCGGTGCACGTTCTGTGGACCTCGCTCTGGACCTCACCGATCCGGCCACGTTCGTGAACAACGACGTCCACGCGTTCTGGCGCGCCGTGCGTGCCCGCAATCCCGTCTACTGGCACGAGCCCACGGCTCGGAACCCCGGATTCTGGGTGGTGTCCCGCTACGCCGACGTGCAACCGCTGCACACCGACGAGGCCCTGATCTCCGCTCGGGGAAACGTCCTCGACGTCGTCCTGCGCGGCGACGACTCCGCCGGCGGGAGCATGGTGGCGGTCACGGACGCCCCGCGCCACCGGCCCTTGCGGGGCCTGCTGTTCAGTGCTTTCACGCCGCGGGTCCTCGGCAAGGTCGTCGAGAAGGTCGGGCAGCGCACCACCGAGCTCGTGTCCTCGGTCGTCGGGCGGGGCCCGTTCGACTTCGCCGCCGAGATCGCCGACCGGATCCCGATGAACACGATCTGCGATCTGCTGTCCGTTCCCGCGGCGGACCGCAAGGACCTGCTGCGCTGGAACAAGATGGCGCTCTCCTCGGTCCACGCCGAGCACGATGAGCTCGACGCGCTCAGCGCGCGCAACGAGATCGTCCTCTACTTCATGGATCTGGCGCAGGAGCGCCGCGACAACCCCGGCGACGACGTCATCAGCCTGCTCGCCGCCGCCGAGGTCGAGGGCCGCCCGCTCACCGTCGAGGAACTCGCGGTCAACTGCTACAGCCTGATCCTCGGCGGCGACGAGACGTCCCGGGTCTCGGCGATCTCCGGGGTGCTCGCCCTGATCGACCATCCCGGCCAGTGGCAGGCCCTGCGGACCGGCGAGGTCTCCGTCGAGTCGGCCGTGGAAGAGGTCCTTCGCTGGTCGACGCCTTCCTTCCACCTGGCCCGCACCGCCGTCCGGGACATGGAGATCAGCGGCAACACGGTACGGGCCGGCGACATCGTCACCCTGTGGACCGTCTCCGCCAACAACGACGAGGCGGTCTTCGACGAGCCGCGCCGGTTCACGCTGTCCCGCTCGCCCAACAAGCACCTCTCGTTCGGCCACGGCCCGCACTACTGCCTGGGTGCGTTCCTCGCCCGCGCGGAGCTGAGGATGCTGCTGACCGCCCTGGTGGACCACGTCGACCGGATGGAGCTGTGCGGCACGCCCCGGCCGGTCTATTCGAACTTCCTCAACGGTTACGACGACCTGCCGGTCCGCTTCGAAGGCCGCTGAGGCCGGGTCAGACGTGCTCGGATCAGGCGCGCTCGGGCGCGCGCTCGGATCAGGCGCGCTCGGCCCGCTCCATGATCTTCGCCAGCTCCGCGATGCTCTCGGCCGCGAGCATGTCGCGCATCGGCACGACCACGCCGAGCTCCTTGCGCACCCGCCCGGCCAGCTTCGCGGCGAGCACCGAATGGCCGCCCAAATCGAAGAAGTTGTCCTCGGGGGCCACTTCGCTGATCTTCAGCGTCTCCCTCACCATGCCGCAGAGGATCTGCTCGTACGATCCCCCGCCGCCCGCGGCGACGGGCGGCACCACTGTCTCGGGCGCGGTGCGCGCCGCCCGCTCCTCGAGTTCCCTGCGATCGATCTTCCCGTTCAGCAGGGTCGGGAACCGCTCGAGCATGACGACGGCCGACGGGACCATGTGCTCGGGAAGGGCGCCGCGAACGTGCTCGCGCAGCTGTTCCTCCGTCGCCTCGTGACGCGGCGAGGGCTTGACGTAGGCGACGATGTGCTGGGAGGAGGCGTCGTCACCGCCCATGACCGCGACGACGATCTCCACGGCCTCGTGGCTCTCCAGCCGCGCCTCGACCTCACCCAGCTCGACGCGGAAGCCGCGCACCTTGACCTGGTTGTCGACCCGGCCGGTGAAGAAGAGCTCGCCGCCGGCCTCGCGCCTGCCCTTGTCGCCCGACCGGTACATCCTGCTGCCGGGCGGGCCGTACGGATCCGCGACGAACCGGGCCGCGGTCAGGCCCGGACGGTTCAGGTAACCCCGGGCCACTCCTGACCCCGCCAGGTACAGCTCGCCGTCCGTGCCGTCGCGCAGGTCGTTCAGCGACCCGTCGAGCACGTACACCGCGCTGCCGTCCCACGGCGTCCCGATGGACACTTCCTCCTGGATGCCGTCGATCGGCCCGCCGATCGACGCGCCCACGGTCACCTCGGTCGGGCCGTAGCCGTTGTAGAGGCGCCTGCCCTTGGACCACTCCGCCGCCAGGGACCTCGTGCAGACGTCGCCGGTGGAGGTGATCGTGCCGCCGGGCAGCAGCCCCTCGCTGTCGGTGATGCCCAGCGCCACCGGCGGCAGGACGGCGTGGTCGACACCGTGCTTCAGCATGGTGTCGCGCAGCGACTCACCCGGCATCAGGTCGTGCTGCTCGGCCATGACGAGGGCCGCACCGTTCAGCAGGGCCAGCGTGAAGTCCCAGAACCAGGCGTCGAAACTGAAGGACGCCCATTGCAGCACGCGCTCGCCGGGACGGACTTCGAACACCCTCGCCTGGGTCGAGACCAGGTCGGCCACGCCGGAGTGGGTGACCGCGACGCCCTTGGGCACGCCGGTCGAACCGGAGGTGTAGATGACGTACATCAGGTGGGCCGGGCGCAGCGGCGCGAGGCGCTCGTCCTGGGTGACGTCGGCGCCGCTCTCCTGCGCGCAGGCGGCCTCGAAGGACGGGTCGTCGAGCACGACTTCGGGCACGTCCAGCTGCAGCAGGGTGACGTCCTGCGTCCGCAGCGACATGACCGGCTTCGCGTCCGTGATCATGTGCGTCAGCCGGTCGGCCGGGTAGGCCGGGTCCAGCGGCAGGTAGGCGCCGCCGGCCTTCAGCACGGCGAGCACCGCGACGATCAGCTGCACCGAACGCGGCACCGCGATCGCCACCAGCCGGTCGGGGCCGACGCCGGACGCGATCAGCCGCCTGGCCAGCCGGTTCGCCCGTGCGTTCAGCTCCGCGTAGCCGACGACGGTGTCCGCGAAGACGACCGCCGGCGCATCGGCCGACTCGGCGACCTTGGTCTCGAAGAAATCCGGGAAAACACTCAACTTCGCCTCCGGCGCAGACTTCCAGCGTGATGGGTACGGAAAGTGGTGCGCGGCGCTAGTTCGGCTCGATGGTGAAGCCGCGTCCCCAGACGTTGCGCAGCGCGAGGCCGACGGGCTGAAGGCGTCGGCGCAGCCGGAGCACGTGCAGGTCGATCGCGTTGCTGGAGGCGCTGGCACCGCACTGCTCGAGGATCTTCCCCAGCTCGTTGCGGTAGACCACCTGGCAGTACCGGGCTACCAGCGGGGCCAGGATCTCGCACTGGAGCGTGGAGAGCGTGACGGACGAGTCCCGGAAGCAGAGGACGCCGGCCGGGTCGAGCACGGGCTTCTCGTTGAGGACGGCACGGGCCTCCAACTGGCTGACCCGGGCCTGGAGATCCTCCGGAACGATGGGCGGGCGCACCCAGTCTTCGTAGAGGCCGATCCGCTCGGGCGGAGGAGCGCCGTGCTCCACGACCAGCAGACAGAGGTGCCGCCGTGCCTTGCACTCCTCGCGGATACTGCTCTCCGCGGGCCAGCGGACGAATCTCACCCAGCTCTTCAGATCGGCCGTCACCGACAGTCTCCCTGCCCGATGGCGTCCCGCAGGCTCTTCGGCCGCATATCCGTCCAGAACCGTTCGACGTGGTCAAGGACCTTCTCCCGGGCGGCCGGCCCATACACGACACGCCAGCCGGCCGGGACATCCACACCCTGCGGCCAGAGCGAATACTGCTCCTCGTCATTGCAAAGTGCCAGGTAGTCCCGGCCGTCTTCCTCGAATGGATTGGACATGATGGCAACCTTCCCCCGAGCTGGAACCACCACTCGACGGTACAGCAGCGTCCCGAACCAGAGAAGGATTGATTTTCCATATACGCCTATGCAATCCGCATTTACTTTTGAGCGATCCTCACCCTGGTTCTTACAGAACGAACCATTTACCGTTAATCGTTGATTCCACGAACCAGCCCGCGGGGGGCCCCGATGCCTTTGGACCGGTTTTTGCGCAGCTTGATCGCCTGGCAGAGCGCCGGCGATCCTCCTGTCCCTGATCGCGCGTTGACCGTCGAGCAGGCCCGTGAGCGGTACCGGGCGAGTGCGTTGCGCCCCCCTCACCGGGGAGGCGGCCTCCCCCGCGCGGCCGTCACCTCCGTCGATCAGACGATCGACACCGCGGACGGATCCTCGATCCGGTGCAGGGTGTACACCCCGGAATCGGATGAGCGCCGGGTGATCACCTATCTGCACGGTGGCGGATGGGTCCTGGGTGACCTCGACACTCACGACGGGGCCTGCCGGATCCTCGCGGCATCACTGGGCGCGGTCGTCGTCTCCGCCGCATACCGGCGGCCCCCGGAGTTCCCCTACCCCACTCCGCTGCGCGATGCCGTCGACGCGGCCCGCTGGACGGCCCGGTCCTTCCCGGGCCGCGACCACGTGATCGCCGGCGACAGCGCCGGCGCCAGCCTGTCGCTGGGCGTCGCCCTCGACGCGCGCGACACCGGCGACTTGGACCTCGCCGCGCTGCTGCTGGTGTACCCGCCCGTGGATCCGAGTCTGCGGATCGCTTCGGCCTGCGACCACGCCGAGGGTTATCTGCTGACCGTCGACGACATGGTCTGGAACTACGCGATGTACGTCCCCGACCCGAGGCACCGCAGCGATCCCGCCGTCGACCTGCTGAACGCCGACCTGCGGGGCCTGCCGCCGACGGTTCTCGCCACGGCCGAGTTCGACCCGCTCCACGACGAGGGAGTGCTGCTGGCCCAGAAGCTGGACGCCTCGGGCGTGTCCGTGAGCGCCGTACCCGGGCCGGGTCTCGTCCACGGCTATTTCCTGATGCAGGACACGGTGCCGGCAGCGGCCGCGTGCAGCCTGCGGGTCATCGAGGAGCTGCACGCGGTGCTGCGGTCGCTCAGCGCGCCTCGCGCCACATGAAGCGGGTGTTGACGCCGAGGATCTCCTCCTGGGAGACCACCTTGAAGCCGAACTTCGAGTAGAGAACGACGTTGCGGTCGACATCCGTCTGCAGGAAGACGGGGGTCCCCTGCTGATCGACCTCGTCGAGGAACGCCCTGAGCAGCGCCGTCCCGACCCCGTGCCCCTGCTCCTCGGGGTGGACGGCGACCGGCCCGATGTGCCAGTGGGTCTCGCGGGGCTCGTGCTTGGCCCTCGAACTCATCACCTTGAAGGCGCGAGGCAGGTTGAAGCCGATCGTCCGGATCATCATCGGCGCCGTTTTGAGTTTCTCGCCCATCGTCATCTGACAGTGCGGCCACTGTGCGGCGTTCAGCACGCCGACGAGCCGGCCATTGCGCTCGGCGCCGAGCGCGTGACTGAAACTGCTCCCGAGCTTGATGATGCGCGTTCCCTGTTCCATCGCCCGGGTGGCCTTGTCCTGGTCACCGCGCACGGTGGCCAGATTGCTCGGATTATCGGCGAAGGCGAGTCCGACTATTCGACACGCGACTTCCAACTCGGCGGCAGAAATCGGCCGCACGGTCACATCGCTCACTTCAACCTCCAGGATGCAATCACCGACTATATTCGATTCCGCTCGATCATTGCGTGAATACTTGAGCAATTCAACGGGTACGGAAAAAGTCGATGCCTATATCGGCTTCTTTGCGGACATCCACGCATGCCGCGCCGGGCTCACGAGGTCCTCCAGGCGGCCGCCTGCGCGATGGTGCGCAGCGCGTGCTCGACGGGTTCGGGCAAGAGGGCGGCCTCGAGTGCGTCCATGGCCTGGCGGTAGCGCTCCCCGATCATCTGCTCGACGCCCGCGGCGGCGCCGGTCGCGGTCATGATCTCCCTCGCGCGCTCGGCCGCGTCCTCCGTGAGCGCCTGGTCTCCCAGGATCTCGCGCAGGTCGGCCTGTTGCCCCTTGTCGGCGGCGGCCAGAGTGAGCGCGACGAGGACGGTGTGCTTGCCCTCTCGCAGGTCGTCGGAGCGGGACTTGCCGGTCTCGCCCGGGTCGCCGAAGATCCCGAGGAGGTCGTCGCGCAGCTGGAACGCCTCGCCGAGCGGGATCGCGAAGGCGCTGAGGTCATCGAGCAGCCGCCCGTCCGCGCCGGCGAGCGCCGCCCCGATCTGCAGGGGCCGCTCGATCGTGTATTTCGCGGTCTTGTACCTGATGACGGTGAGCGGCCGGCGGGTGGAGGCCTCCAGCTGCCCGCCGCCCGTCAGGTCGAGGTACTGCCCGTACATGACCTCCGTACGCATCTCGTCGATCAGCGAGAACACGGCGGCGAGTCGGTCCGGCGACGGGCCTATGCTGCGCAGGAGTTCGTCGGACCAGGTCATCGCGAGGTCGCCGATGAGGATCGCGGCGCCGATGCCCAACTGCTCCGCTTCGGCGTCGGAGTGGGTCAGGGCGAATTCGGTGGCCATGGCCCGGTGGACGGTGGGCAGGCCGCGGCGGACGTCGGAACGGTCCATGACGTCGTCGTGGATCAGGGCGAAGGCGTGGAACATCTCGAGAGCGGCCCCGGCCGGAACCAGACCGGCTTCCTCGGGCCCGCCCCCGGCGGCATACCAGCCGCACGCGCAGAGCAGGGGCCTGATCCGCTTGCCGCTGGCGGCAAGGAACGTGCGCAGACCCTCGACCGCGGGAACGGCGTGGGGTTGTGCGGTGTGGATCTTCCCGGTGAGGAACGCCGCCAGGTGCGATTCCACCCGGATCCGGTAGGAGTCGAGGTCCAGGCCGGCAGGTGAGGTGAGAGTCCCGGTCACAGGATGTCCTCCGTGGTCTCTGAGGTGTCGGACGCGGTGATGCGCAGCGCTTCTTCAAGGGGAATGGGAATAGGTTTCCGTACGTGTACGACATCTATTTGCACCGCCCGGGGGCCCCACCGGCAAGAGCCACAGACCGACTGACGTGTCGCGCTTCGGCCCCGTGTCGCGCCTTTCGTCGGCAAGCGCGACACGGGGCCGAAGCGCGACACGTTGCGCGTCTTCGGCCCTTGTTGGGGACGACGCCGATCTGCGGTACTTGGAGCCATGCCGGAGCAACCTGTCATGAGAACTGCCCCCCGAAGCCTGCCTTTAGCAGGCCATGCCCTGCCGCTGCTCATCCGGCCGCTGGAATTCCTGAAGACACTTCCGGAATTCGGCGACCTCGTGAAAGTCCGGATCGGTCCCGGCGATGCCTACGTGCCCTGCGAGCCCGGCTTGTTCCGGAAGATACTCAAAGACGCCCGCGTGTACGACAAGGGCGGCCTGTTCTACGACCGGGGACGCGAAGCCGTGGGAAACGGCCTGGTCACCAGCCGTTGGGACGACCATCGCCGACAACGCCCGCTGATGCAGCCCTCGTTCGACCACAAGCACATCAGCCACTACGCCGAGCTCATGGCCGACGAAATAGACGTGCTGACGCGCACATGGCGCTCAGGCGAAGTCGTGGACGTGGACAGGGCGATGGCGACCCTGACCCTTCGCATCACGACCAGATCCCTGTTCTCGGTGCCTGCGGACCACGAATTGGTGACCCAGGTGGAGAAATGGCTCCCGGTTCTCATGGACGGCTTCTTCCGGCGCATGTTCGTCCCGGCACGGCTGCTGTCGCTCGTTCCCACGAAGATGAACCGGCAGTATCCCCGCGCGATCGCCGAGATGCGAAAGCTCACCGAAGAGATAATCGATGAGGTGCGGCGCACTAAGGGCGAGGACCCCGGCCTTCTCGCAAGCCTGATGCATGCGCGCGACGAGGCGACCGGAGCCCCGCTCGGAACGCAGGAGATCTTCGATCAGGTCCTCATCCTTCTGATCGCCGGCTCGGAGACCACCGCGACGGCGCTGGGGTTCACCTTCCATCTGCTGGGCGCACACCCCGAGGTCGGCGCCCGCCTCCGGGACGAGGTCGACGGCCTGCTCGACGGCCGGGCCGCACCCCGCTTCGAGGATCTCCCCGGTCTGACGTTCACGAGGCAGGTGCTCATGGAGAGCCTTCGCCTCTATCCGCCGGCGTGGATGTTCACCCGTGCCACCACCACGGCCTGCGAACTCGGCGGTCACGAGTTCCCCGAGGGGACGACGTTCCTGCTCAGCCCTTACATCCTGCACCACCGTCCGGATCTGTTCCCCAGCCCCGAAACCTTCGATCCGGATCGCTGGCAGCCCGGCGCGATGAGCGAGGAGGCACGCCGATCGGTGCTCCCCTTCGGCTCGGGCGCCAGAAAGTGCATCGGCGACCAGTTCGCGCTCAACGAAGCGCTGCTGGCCATCGCGGGGATCGCGGGCCGCTGGAACCTGAGCCCGGTCAACGACCGGCCGATGCGGCCCGTCGCCCGGGCCACGCTCAAACCGGGCCCGCTCCCGATGAGGCTCCGGGAACGCCGGCACGCACCGGCCCGGAAAGCGACGATCACCGATCTTCGAAACTAGAGGCAGGCAGATCATGAACGTGACCTCCCTTGCAGCCATGCGCGCATCGGCTCAGGACATCGTCGATGAGATGATCGCCGATCCCTACGGACTCACCTCACCATCGGTCTACGAGACCGCGCGGCTGGTGGCGTCCGCATCCTGGCTGGACGGCCACCAACAGCGCGTGGAGTTCCTGCTGTCGGACCAGCACAAGGACGGAACCTGGGGCGGGCCCGGGGCTTACGGGCTGCTGCCCACGCTCAGCGCCGTCGACGCCCTGCTGTCCCTCGCGGGGACGCATGACGCGCAGCGGGTCGCCAAGGCCGTGGAATCGGGGCTGGCCGCGCTGGCCGGCCGGTTCCCCCGGGACGTCCGGCTGCCGGACACCATCGCCGTGGAGCTCCTGGTGCCCTGGCTGGTCGAACAGATCGACCAGCGGCTCACCCGGACGGCCGGCCGGGGCGATGTGCCCGGCCGGCTGGACCTCCAGGCCGACACGGGAACGCTGAACCGGATCCGCACGCTCCTGCGCGATCACGCCGGCATCCCGGAGAAGACCTGGCACTCGCTGGAAGCCCTCGGCGCCCCGGCCGTCCGGTCCCGCACGGTGATACCGGTGGGCGGGGCGGTGGGCGCCTCTCCTGCGGCGACCGCCGCCTGGCTGGGCGATCCCCCTCATGCGGACGCCACGAAAGCGTCCCTGGACTATCTGCACCGAACCCAGGCACGTCATGGAGGCCCGGTCTCGGGGATCACCTCGATCACCTATTTCGAGCATGCCTGGGTGACGACGGCGCTGTGCGGCGCCAGCCTGGACGTGGGGATCCCCGCCCGGGTCGCGGACACCCTGCGGACCGCTCTGCAGGCGAACGGCCTCGCCGCCGGCCCGGGTCTTCCGTCCGACTCCGACGACACGTCGGCCGCCCTGCACGCCCTCGCGCTCCTCGGGAAGCCGGAATCGGTCGATTGCCTGTGGGAATACGACACCGGCCTCTACTTCAAGTGCTTCCTCGAAGAACGAACCCCTTCCACCTCGACGAACGCGCACATCCTCGTGGCGTTGGCGGACCGCCGCGGACAGGGCGACCGGCGCTGCGACCTCGCCGCGGAGCGGGTGGGCGGCTGGCTCATCGAGCAGCAGCACCCGACCGGTTACTGGACCGACAAGTGGCACGCTTCCGCCTACTACGCGACCGCCTGCGGCGCTGCCGCCGTTGCCCGCCTGGACGGGCCGCAGGCATCCGCCGCCCTGGACAACGCCATCCGCTGGGTGCTCTCGACACAGCACGCCGACGGGTCGTGGGGGCGGTGGGAGGGCACCGGCGAGGAGACCGCCTACGCCCTTCAGATACTGAATCACCGCGCCGCCCCCGACCGGCCGGTCGTCCATGCGATCCGCGACGGTCGGGCGTTCCTGTCGGGCCATGTCGAGGACGGCGGCGATAATCCGCCGCTGTGGCACGACAAGGACCTGTACACGCCGGTCCGGGTCATCCGCGCCGAGATACTCGCCACCTTGGCCGCGACACGCCACCTGGCCGAGGTCCACGACGGAGGACGGCCGTGACCCAGCCCCTGCCCCTGCCCCAGCCCGAGCCCCTGAGCGACCTCTCTTTTCCCTCCGCGGCGCAATGTGTGCCGGTCAGCGTGCTGGCACTGCGCATCCTGGCCGACCTGCGGTCCTGGGCGACGCAGCACCCGCAGGTCCTCGAAGCCACGCCCATCGAAGCCCTGGCGATCTCCGCCGCGGCGATCAGTCCGTGGCGCGGCGCGGACGAACTGCGGCTGTCGGCTCGCATGTACGTGTGGGCCTACGCCCTGGACGACCACGTCGAGCAGAACGTCCGGAGCCTCGACGAACTCGACGACCTGTTCGGTCGCTGCAACGCGGTCGTCCAGAGCGGCGGCCGGGACGACAGCCACCCCCTGCTGGCCTCGTTGTCCGGCTGGCAGTCCGCGTTGGAGCGCGCTCCGCTCTACCCGCGGCTGGCCGGCCTGTGGGCCGACAGGTTCGCCGAGGCCCTGCGCGGTGAGCGGTACGACTGGACCGCCGGACGCGCCAGGGACCGTGGAGAGGGCCCTTCCGATCCGGAGGAGTACCTGACCTACGCCGCCAGCTCCAACGCATGGATGACCCACTTCCCGCGCTGGGCGACCAGCGATCGGGACGAAATCCTCGACAGCCTGCCCGTCCTCGACAGCGCCCTCGAGGCGATCGAGGTCGCCGTCCGCCTCTCCAACGACCTGGCCACCTTCGAGCGGGAACGGGCCGAGCCCGGCCAGAACAACATCCTGATGTACGACGCCTCACCCGAGTGGGTGCACAGCGAACTCGCCCGGCATGCCCGCACGGCGCAGGATCAGCTGAACCCGCTGGTCACCGCCGGGGTCGCGCCCGCCGTCGAACTACTCCGCCTGCTCGATTGGTCGGTCACGTTCTACAGCGGCGCCGACTTCCGCGGATGGGGGTCGGACCGCGACCTCACCGGGTAGCGGGCGCCGGCGGGATCCGGCTGGCGACGCCCTCGATGAAGGTGTTCAGTCCATAGGCGAACCGTTCCGCCGGATCGGTCTTCATCAGGGAGCCGATGGCCTCGGCGTATTGAGGCGACAGCACGTTCGCCAGCTGGTCGCCGCGGCCCTCCCACTCCTCGGCCGGCGAGTGGGCTTGGTTCTGCTCGTCGATGGTGTGGCCGAGGACGTAGTAGTAGAGGGAGAAGGCCAGCGAGCCGGCCTGCGCGGGGGCCAGGCCGGCTCTGCAGAGAACGTCGACGACGAGGCTGCCGGCCGTGACGGAGTTGGCGCCGGTGGCGTGGGTGCCGCTCACCAGCCGCGCGCCGTCGCGGTGCGAGAGCATGGCCGTCCGGAACCGCTGGCCCAGGACGTAGATCTGGTCGCGCCAGGGAGCCTCGGGCAGCGGGGCTCCGACCCCCTCGGTGAGCTTGTTGGCCATCGCCTCGAGCAGGGCGGCTTTGTTCGGGAAGTGCCGGTAGAGGGCACCTCCGTGCACGTTGAGCGCAGCACCCAGCTTGCGCATCGTCAGACCTTCGAGCCCGTCGGTGTCGAGGAACCTCAGGGCCCCGTCGACCACGTCGGCCTTTCGCAGCAGCATGCGTCGCTCCATCGTTGACAACCCCCGAATCATATAGCTAACGTAAACGCTGTTCACAGTAAACGGCGTTCACGGTGAACGTCGTTCACCAGGAGGCGCACAATGTCCGAATTACCAGCCTCACCACCCACCCCCGCGGTCCTTCGACCGAACCTGCCGCTCGGCGTCGTGGTGGCCATTTCCTGCGTGGCGCTCTTCATGGTCGTGCTCGACACGACGATCGTCACGCTGGCCCTGCCGCAGATGCACGACGCCCTGGACATGTCGGTCAGCGAGCAGCAGTGGGTCGTCACCGGCTATCTGGTCACCCTCGGCGGTTTCCTGCTTCTGGCCGCCAGAGCGGGTGACCTGTTCGGCCACAAGCGAGTGTTCCTGTTCGGCATGATCGTCTTCACCGCCGCCAGCCTGGTAGGCGGCCTGGCCACCGATCCGGCCATGCTGATCGTGTCCCGGTTCATCCAGGGCATCGGTGCCGCCGCGCTCACGCCCACCAGCCTGAGCCTCATCGTCACGAGTCACACCGACGAAACCCAGCGGCAGCGCGCCCTGTCCCTGTGGAGCATCACCATCGCGTTCGCCGGCACCGCCGGAGTCCTCCTCGGTGGCGTGCTCACCAGCGAACTGAACTGGCGGTGGGTGCTGTTCATCAACATCCCCCCCGGCATCGCACTGTTCGCCGCGGCCCTCTGGTGCCTGCTCCCCGCCCGTGTCGGCTCCAAGCAGGTCCGGCTCGATCTTCCCGGCACCCTCAGCGTGACGCTGGGGATCGGGGCGCTCACCTACGGGCTCTCGCAGGCGTCCGCCGACGGGTGGGGGTCGTCGAAGGTCCTGATCGCCCTTGGCGCGGCCGCGGTCCTCATCGCGTGCTTCGTGGCCGTCCAGATCACCAGCTCCCAGCCGCTCATCCCGCGGACCCTGTTCCGGCTGCGCACCCTGGCGCTCGGAAACCTGGTCATGCTCCTGCTGGGGGTGGTCCTGAACGCGTCCTTCTTCTTCATCTCCCTGTACCTGCAACAGGCCATCGGTTACAGCGCCTTGCGGACCGGCATGGCCATGGTGCCGGTGACCCTCATCGTCATCGTCGGCGGCTTCGCCTCCCGCAAGCTCGTCCTCGTCTTCGGCCCCCGCAACTTGATCATCGTCGGCGCGCTCATCGTGGCAGCCGGCATGGCCTGGCTGACCGGAGTGCCCGCCCGTCCCCCGGTCTTCCTGGCCCACATCCTCGGGCCCACCCTGGTGGTCGGGGTCGGCCTGGGCTTCCTGCTCCTGTCGATCACCCTCACCGGCACCTCCGACGTCGATCCCAAGGACGCCGGCGCCGCCTCCGGGTTGCTCAACACCTCCCGGCAAGTCGGCGGGGCC
Source organism: Streptomyces sp. GL_148 (assembly GCF_057834205.1). Classification (NCBI taxonomy): domain Bacteria; kingdom Bacillati; phylum Actinomycetota; class Actinomycetes; order Kitasatosporales; family Streptomycetaceae; genus Streptomyces; species Streptomyces sp. GL_148. The sequence continues at coordinate 2,765,404 of NZ_CM174396.1, forward strand.
GTGGGCCTCGCCGTGCTCACCACCATCGCCGCCACCGTGACCACCAACGCCGTCGGCGACTCCCCTCCCATCGAGGCGCTCGTCCACGGGTACCGCATCGCGTTCCTGATCTGCGCGGGCGTCATGGTCGCCGCCGCCCTGATCGCGCTGGCCCTGCCGAACATCAAGGCACCCAGGCCGGAGGCCGACGAACCGGTCAGCGAAGAACGGTCGGCGAACGCAGCGTCATGAACCGGATGTCACACGTCGACGACGGCCCCGCCCGGCAGGGCGGGGTCAGCGAGTGCCGAGCCCGCCCGTCCCGGGCGAAGGCCGGTCCGCACCTGCCGGGTCGCCACGGACAGCGGTCCCAGGCCCGCCAGGGTGCCGAGCACCTGGGTCATCAGCTCCTCGGGGGCCGACCGGGCGGGCACCACGCCGATCGTGTTCACATCGGTCAGCCAGGCGGCTGCGACGTCGCCCGCAGCCGCCAGGCGGCGGACGGTCCGGCCGCCCGCGACGGCCTCCGCCTGCATGTGTTCGGCGTCCGGGTCGTCGGCGGCCCCGAGGACCAGCGTGAGGTCGCAGCTCTCGGCGACCGTGCGGACGGCCGCGGCCCGGTCGGTGGCGGCGTAGCAGAGCGCGTCGTAATGCTGCCCGCGCACCCGCGGGAAGCGCTCGCGCAGGGCAGTGATCACCGCAGCCGCGTCGTCCACGCAGACCCCGGTCTGCACCACGAGGGAAAGCCTGTCCGGGTCGGCCCCGGACTCCTGGAGATCGGACACCTGTGCGGCATTGCGCATCGTCATCACCGATTCCGGCGCCTGCGAGACCGACACCTGCTCCGCCGCGGTGTCGCGGGCCCCGGCGATCAGCACCACCGTGTCGCCGCGGTGGGCGTACGCCTCGACATCGCGGTGCGTCAGGGTGGCGAGGGGGCAGGTCGTGTCCACCAGCGTGAGCCCGCGTGCGGCTGCTTCCGCCCGCACCGGCAAGGGCACCCCGTGCGGCGGGAACACCACCACTCCCGTGTCCGGTACGGCGTCCAGATCATCGGTGATCGTGACACCGGCCGCGGTGAGCTGCGCGATCCGGCCGACCGTGGCGACGGGCCGGCCGTACACCTGCACCGGCACCTCCGGCGGCACGTCGCGGGCCGCCCGGAGGGTGGCCTCGATACCCGCCCGGGCGCCCGCACAGTCGGGATCGGCTTCCGCCACCAGCAGGCGGCGCGACCGCAGCAGCCCGGCCCACTGCGCGATGAGGTCCGCGCACACGTCCACCGCTTCGCGATCACCCGCGTGCGCGGCTGCGCCCAGGCCGACGGCCCGGCCGTTCAGGTCGAGGTAGGAGGCCATCACGAGCACCGCGCCGCCGGTGCCGCGGACCCCTGCCGTCCCGTCCACCGGATGGATACGGACCCGCCGCCGGCCCGGATCGGGTTCGCCGCGTCCCAGCGCCGCGGCCAGCAGCGGCGCCGCCGGCGAGATGACCGTCCCCCGCTCGGGATGGGTCATCGCGGAGGCCACCAGGATCTCCCCCGGCCGGACCCCGCTCACGGAAAGCCGTTCCACCCGCATCGTACGATTCATGATCACTCACCTCACGTGGCTGAACTGACTGGGCTGAACTGGCTGGCGTCGGCACTCACGAGGCCACCCGGTCCGGAGTCCAGGTGCCGGCGGTGCGGACCAGAAGCTGCCTGACGGCATGGTGGGTGCGCTGCGGATGGAGCCGGGATCGCAGGGCGTTCATCGCGGTGGTGGCGCGCCCGCACGTCAGGAAGGCGGAGTCGTCGAGGAAGGCGTGCCAGATGGTGACGGCCTGGTCGAGATCGCCCTGATCCAGGTGCAACCCGGCCAGGCGGGCATGGACGAGGGCGCGGGAGCGCCGCTCCTGCTGGGGACGGTGGCGGGCGGCTTCGGTGAGCGTGGCGATCGCCCCCTTCCTGTCACCGAGCAGCGCCCGGACAGCGGCCTCCTGGTTCGCCAGCGACGCGGGGTGGTACCTGCCCATGGCGGTACTGCCCTGCGCCGCCGGGTCCTGCACCGTCTGGGAGCAGGCCTGGTCCAGGCGCCGCTCCGCGGCCGAGAGCGTGGTCAGTGCGTGCTGCCGGTTCCCCGCGGCGGCGGCCGCGACCGCGACCTGTCCCAGGAAGAACGCCTGGCGGGCCGGGCCCGTGGCGCCCTTGCTGATCCTCGCCGCGGATTCGGCGAGGTCGACGGCGTGCTGGTGGTGGCCCAGGCTCTGCGCCTGAACCGACAGGCTCCGCAGCGTGACGGCGTATCCGGCCGGGTCGTTGTTCTCGCCGGCCAGCATCAGAGCGGCCCGGTAATAGCGCTGCCCCAGCCCGTGGCAACCGTCGTCGAAGCACATGAACGCGGCCAGGTAGGTGAGCTGCGTGGCGGCGGTGAAGAGCCTGCGCCTCAGCGCCGGAGTCCCGGCGGCACGCAGCCTGGGCGCGATGTCGAAGGCGAGATAACAGGACAGCTCCGCCCGCGCGTGGCCTCCCCCGAAGGAGTCGTCGAGGTCGGAGAACAACCGTGTCATCTGCTCGGCCGCGGCCACCTGGCCCGGCTCCAGCCGCTGCGCACACGACGCGTCCGGCCAAGGCTGCAGGCCGGTCGAACGGGCCGCGGCCTGCGCCCACTCGGGCACCGCGAGAGCGGCCACGCGGTAGGCGGTGGCGGACAGCGTCCGGCGCCGGCCTTCGCCGAACTGGGCCAGGCCGGTCAGCAGCCGGGCGACGTCCGGGGGCTGGACGTCGGCGTCCGCGGGCCCCTCTGCCGCCGCAGGGGAACGACGTCTCGGATCCCACTCCTCGCGGACGGCCGGCTCGGCGGCCGGCCCGCCCAGACCCATGTCGGCGAGACCGACCGAACGGCGCAGCCCGCGGGAGATCGCCTCGGCGATCAGCTCGGGCACCGGCGGTCTGGGACGCCGGCCGGCGAGCCAGTGCGTCACCGACCGCCGGTCCAGCCGCATCATCACGCCGGACTCGGCGGCCACCGCGTTGACCTGCCGGGCGAGGAAGTCCTCGGTCCAGCCCGCCTCGGCCAGCAGGCCCCGCAATAGCCTGTTCGGCACCTTTGGCTTCGTCATGACGCGCTCCAGCCCCCCACGATCGCCGCGTATTTCCCGAGCCTTCCGTTGGCGGATTCGGAGGCTGCCGATCTAGTTGATGCGGAAATAAGTGATGGCTTCACCCGTGATCGTGAGGTGCGGAGAACTCACCCGGGCGAAATGGCCAGGGCGAGCGAAAGGTCTTCGTCGGAGTTGATCCACACCGTGACCGACACTCCGCGGTAGGACGCGGTCAGAGCGCCGTCGGACGGGCTGAGTTCGATCCGCCAGAACAGGAAATCGTCCGGGGTCCCCATGCCGCACAGGGCTTTGAATGCCGCTTCCTTGGCGGCGAACAGCTCCCGCGGAGTGTATTTCCCGGTGGGCGGCAGCAGGCTCAGCCGCTCCTCCCCGCGCAGGACGAATCTGGCCACGCGAGGGCTGATGGCCGCGCTTTCGATGTCCACACCGACCGCCGCGGCACCGGGCACCACCGCCGCGACCGCCAGACGGTCGGTGTGGGCGATCGAACCGGGGAATCCTCGCGGGAAGCGCGGCCGGCCGTCGGGATCACGGGGCACGGTCCGATCGGCTGCCCCGGCCGCCGCCAGCGCCGCCGCGGCCGCCCGGCGGCCCGCCGTGAACTGCTGGTGCGGCCCGAACGGCTCGCGCACCGGGCACCATCCGGTCCACACGCCCGCTGCGGCGGCGCCGGCGGGAACCCCCGGTCCGGCGGCCGCCGCGTGCGCCTTGGTCAAGAGAGGGAAACGACGTGGTCGGCCAGCGACCCGATCGAGCGCAGCGCCTCGGGACGGACGTCCTCGTCCCATTCAAAGCCGAACGCGTCCTCCATCGCCACCAGCAGGCTGACCAACGCGGTGGAGGACATTCCGGCCTGCCGGAGGGACTCGGCGTCCGACACGTTGCCGACGAGACGGTCGTTGCCGAACAGGTCGATGAGCAGCCCCCGGATGCGCTGCCGGACCTCGAGTGCCGTGTCAGACACGCGATTCCACGTCCTTGATGAATTCCAGGATGATCTCCTGGAAGGCTCCGGCGTCGTCGAAGAAGGGCTGGTGCCCGGCCTTCGGCATGATCCGGCAGGTACCGTCCTGGAACTGGTCGGCCAGCTCCCTGGCACCCGTCGGGCTCAGCAGGATGTCGTCGTCGCCCACGACGACCAGCGTGGGTGCGGCGATGCGGGGCGGCAGATCGGGGCTGTGGTTGTCGTTCGCCGCGCTCCTGAAGCTCTGGGCCAGTTCCTCGGGGTCGGAGACCGCCATGAAGGCCTCCCGCAGACCCAGGTAGCCGGGGGTACCGAGTGCCTGGTTCATTTCCGAGCTGAACATCTCGGGGTAGAGGTGGTCGAACACCGCCGCGAGGCCGTGGCTTTCCAGGGTCCTCAGCCAGTTCCGCTGCAGCTGCTTCTGGCGCCGCATGCCCTGCGGTCCGAAGACCGGGCCCGACAGCACCAGGCCCTTGACGCGGTCCGGGTGCCACAGGGCCATGTCCCGGGCGAAGACCGTGGTGGTCGACGAGCCGATCAGGTACGTCGACTCGATCTCCAGCGCATCGAGCATCGCTATCAGATCCGCGGCGTGCTCTTCCCAGGTCGGCTCCTTCTCTACCCGCGAGGAGGCTCCGTGGTTGCACAGGTCGTAGACCAGGACACGGTGGTGTTGCGCGAGCTCCTCGGTGAACCCCCGCCAGATCGGAGCGGTCGCCACGAGGTTGCTGAGGGGGATGATGGCGGTGCCTTCACCGCGGGACTCGCAGTAGAGTTCCACGCCCTCCCTGGTGCGAATCCGCGGCGCGTCGTCGCGGTATGACAGATCCAGCCGGGACATGTTCTCGATGATTGACATGGAATCTCTATCCTGTTCCTGTTTCGAAGATCTCGATGCCGCGAAGGATGCGGGCGAACTCGGCGACGATTTCGGCCGCCGGCTGCCCACCGGAAATGGCGCCGCAGGACAAGCCGCAGTACATCGCCATTTCCTCGATCCGGCCGGTGGTCGCCTCGGTCGGTGCCGCGGCGCTGAACCGCGGTATCAGGTACGTCTTTCCTTCGACCACGGTCCGGCCGATGAATTTCTTGGCCTGCTTCACGTCGCGGGTGGCGGCCGTCTCCAGGACGCGGTGCCGCCGGCCCGGCCACCCGATCTCGTAGGCATCGCTGATGACCGTGTCGGTCTCGTCGGCGGTGCTCACGGCTCCCTTGAAGTAGGGGTGGGCCTGCGATTCGTGCGCGACGACGAAGGCGGTACCGAGCAGCACGCCATCGGCGCCGGCCGCGAGGGCCCTGCCGGCCTGGGCCGGCGATCCGATTCCGCCCGCGGCGACGATGCAGGCCTCCGGCAGTTCTTCGCGCAGCGCGGTGACCATGGCGTCCCGGCTCGATTCGCCCAGGAGATGGCCGCCCGCCTCGACGCCCTGCGCCACCACCACGGAGCCCCGTTCGGCGGCTCGCACGCCGTCCTCGACGGTCCCGACCTGGACGACGACGTGCCGTCCCGCCGCGGTGATCCGATCGAACACGGCGTCCTGCGGCATGCCGAACAGGGACAGGTACACGTGCCGGGGCGTCTCGTCGAGCACCTGCGTCAGCTGCCGGTCCAGCTCTTGCGGCCCGACCACCTCCGGAATCAGGTTCACGCCGACAGGCCGGTCGGTCCCCGCCGTCAGCCGGTGGAGCACGGCCGACAGCGCGTCGCCGACCAGTTTGTAGCCGCCCACGCAGCCTGCCGCGCCGGCGTTGGACACCGCGCACGCCAGCTCCGGCCCCGCGACACCCCCCATGCCCGACTGAAGCAGGCTCACTTCGATTCCGAGCACCCCGGCCAGCGTGTGTCGCATCAGCCCAGGGTCTCCATCGCGGTCAGGGCGGACAGGGCGGCCTCGGTGCTGCCGAACCGCTCCGTCAAGGCGTGCACCCAGCGCTCCAGGCCGAAGGCGAGGCAGCTGGTGTGCGCGATGTCATCGCCGGCCTGGATCGAGCACCGCTCGCCGAAGAAGTTCCGGTGGTAGTTCACCGAGCCGATCGCCAGGCCGTTGACGACGAACTCCTCCTTGACCGGGAAGAGGCGCTGCATCTTGGCCTTGCCGCCGTTCTTGTCGAAGAACGGATCGGTGGCGACCTCGAGTCGGAAGTCCAGCCCGAGCTCGGCGCACAGGGCCGTCACGGCTTCCTTGGCCCGGAGCAGGTGCTGCTTCGCCCCGTCCTCGGGTCCGATGAAGACGATCTCCCGCATGGAGAAGCCGAGGAGCCGCTGCAGACCGTCGTAGTGGTCCTCGTTGCGGAAGCACGTTCCGAGCGTGGTCCGCATCGTCCCGTCCGCGGGCAGCTCGGAACCGGCCAGATCGAGGTAGATCGCGTAGCAGGCCGCCGACGGCAGCGCGAACGCGGTCGGCTCCATCACCTCGGCCGGAATCCGGTCCAGCGGCCGGGACGTATCGGCCAGCAGGGTGCCCAGGCGCTTCGGATCCAGCCGGGTGGCCGCCAGTCCCAGATGGGGGAAGTTGTCGAAGTAGTCGAAGGTGTCGAGGTCCTGGCACCCGATCAGGAACGGGAACCTGAACTCCGGGGCCTGCCAGGTCTGGGCCATGCGCAGGAACACCGCGTCGATCGCCCGCAGCAACCGCAGTTGGCCACCGTCGAGGACTCTCAAGCCGTTGTCGGTCGTCGTGGTCATTGCGCTGCCTTCTGCTTGAAGAATCGGGCTTCGATCGCGTGGAGACTGCGGAAGTCGTCCAGGTCCAGGTCTTCGGGATCGATCGCCTCGCCGGTCAGCTCCTCCAGCAGGAAGATGAACTCGACGAAGGCCAGCGAGTTGATGGCCCGGCTGTCGATCAGGTCCATCTGGGGAGCCAGCTCGCCGATCTTCGGGTTGCGGCGCAGGATGAAGTCCCGGACGTCCTGCATCGGATCGGCCGTCATGTGATCAGTTCCTTTCCCGCGCCCGCCTTGGTCAGGAACTTCCTCGTCCGCTTCAGGATCTGCTCGTGCGCCTCCACCCGGGCGGGGTGCTCGAGCGCACGACGCCGCAGCGCCAGCGCGTCCGGGATGCCCGCGTCACGGTAGGCGGCGGGGTTGTAGAGGGTGGCGATGCTGTACTGCAGATAGTTCTCGAGGTACGCGGCGACCGCCGGCACCTCGGCCGGATCGCGCTTGGCCACCTGGCCGAGCAGGTCGGTGAAGACCATCCGGCCGAATGCGACGTGCCTGCTCTCGTCCTGGTGGTGCACCCGGTTGATCTCGCGGGCGATGTGCGGCAGCGACTGGTCGGTCGCCATGTACGCGTTGAAGTAGTCGACGATCTCCTCGAAGATCAGGATGCGCGCGAAGATGATCGCCTCACGGGCCACCGTGGAGAGGTGTGCCACCGAATCGGCCTGCAGGGTCGGCTGCGCCGGATACAGCTTGCCGCCGTAGCGCAGGCAGAACCGCGCGAAGAACCACATGTGCTCGTTTTCTTCGCCGATGAAGTGATGCAGGAACTCCGAGACGTCCGCATAGGCGCGCTCATGGATACGCATCACCACGTCGCTCATCAGCTCGCGGATGCCGTGGATGTTGAGGCTGAAGAAGTTGATGGCCTCGTATTTGGTCAGCGCGAGCTGCTGATCACGGCTCAGTTCGTCCCACATCGGCGTGCCCGCCAGCGTGGTCAGACTCTCGCTCATCCACGGCTTTCCGGGCTCGATCGCCTCGGGCCAGTCGAAAATCGTGTACGGATTGTAGTAGCTGGATTCGGCCATTTGCTCGAGCCGATCCAGGTCCAGTGAGATCGGCTCAATTTCTCGTACAGCCATGTGTTCTCATCTTCCCCGTAGGGTGACTCTGGATTCCGTTTTCAACGCACTGCCTGGATGTCCGTGTGCACCTGGATCGGCAGCTGCGCACCGCAGTCGTGGTAGCCGAAGGGCGCATTTCCGGAGGCCGTGGACGGAATGACCTTGTTATAGATCGATCCGAGGCACAGCTCCTGGAATTCCTTCGTGTCGGGCGAGAGCCGGGCGGCCAGCTGGGCCTTGGCGATGTCGACGGTCTTGACCACACCGTCGTCGTCCTCGACCTCCACGCACGCGTGCGGCAGGTCGAGGGCGCCGCCCAGCACTCCGCAGAACCAGCCTCGTTTCGCCTCGGCCCGGTACCCGGCCTCGCGGAAGCTCTCGGCCAGGGACAGACTCGCCGCGATGCAGCTCGTGGCGCCCATGGCGTGCACCTTCTCCGGGTGCGCCTGCAGGGGGACGGGGATCATCTGCCAGCGGTAGCCGGCGTCCAGGTACGCACGGGTCAGCCGTCGCAGCACGGGCGAGACCACGGGAGTCCGCGCGCCGGTCGTCGTCACCGTGGCCGCGTACTGCGCCGACCCCCGGCTCGCCGCCGGCGCCTTCACACCGGCGACGCTTCCTCCGAACCGGAGGACATCCGGTTCTTCCAGACGCCATGGAGCCGCCTCCGGGCAGCCGGGACATTCCAGCCGGACCCGGAAATCCCATGCCTTGGCACGCAGCAGATCGTCCACCGGCCGCTGAGCGAACCGGAAGAGCAGGCGGAACGTGAGTTCCGGCTGCGTCCTCGCGCTGTTCGAGTACATGCCGAGGTTGTACAGATCGTTGGCATCGAAATAGCGCACCCCGGATCGGAGCTCGGCCGGAAGGCCCGCGTCTACGAGTCTGTCGATCTCCACCGGTTCGCAGCGCAGCATTTCCTGGGCAACGGATTCCGGTTGGGTCTTGCTGGAATACTCGGCCGGAACGAACTCGATGGAGTTCGCCACCTTTTCCCAGGCCACATTTTCGGTTGCATTTTGACGCGACACAGTCTATCCCCCAGACAGAACGACCGCACCGACGGCTCGGCGCCCGTCATCAAAGACGCGAGGTCACGGTAAATCTGCGGACAGCCTGACAATACCGACCTGGGATCCCGCACGACAGATTGTTTCTCCACGACCCCCTATGGATTTCCCATATCCGAAACTCAAAGGCTTCTGTTCGAAGATGCAGCCGACGCGCGGGCCGCCGAAGCGGACGCCGACCTCCGCCGCCGACCTCCGCCGGCTCCGGCTCCGGCTCCGGCTCGCGGGCCATGGGGTGGGCGGGCGTACGGCCCGGCGGCAGCCTCCAGGCCCGCTCCGATGACGGCGTGCCGGTCGGCGCACGCATCGCCGTCGTGGCCCCCGGGTGTCCCCTGGAACGCGAAAAGCGGCCCCTCGGGGCCGCCAGGATCACTGTATTGACTCGCGCGACCAGTGAGACACCTGGTCAGATCGTTTCTGCGCATGTGGTGCGTGGTGGGGCGGGTGGGACTCGAACCCACGGCCGACGGATTATGAGTCCGCTGCTCTAACCGGCTGAGCTACCGCCCCTTCACGGCGTGGCGCGTACATGTGTGCGCGCCGTCTGCCGCAGCATAGCCGCTCATACGATCTCCTGCCTCGGATGCCTCGCATGATCGGCTTCGCCTGCCCAGAGAGACCGCGCAGGGCCCTGCCCGGTTGCGCGCGGAGGGCAGAAAAAAGAAAGAGGACCCACCAGGGGCCCTCGTTCCTTCTTGCTCCCCCGACTGGACTCGAACCAGTAACCTGCCGATTAACAGTCGGCTGCTCTGCCAATTGAGCTACAGGGGACCGCGCTCCCCCGACTGGACTCGAACCAGTAACCTGCCGATTAACAGTCGGCTGCTCTGCCAATTGAGCTACAGGGGATTGCTGCGTTGCACCGAACAGCCCACCTCCGGCCTTGGCCGGGGGGCGAGCGCCCGTTGCGAGTCATAGATTAGCGCAAGCAGGGGGGTGCTCCGCCAATCGGTATCGCCAGCGGGCCGGGCACCACACGACGAAGGGTGACAGGCATGCGGTACAAGGTCACGTTCGCGGTCGGGCTGGCCCTCGGGTACGTGCTCGGGACCCGGGCCGGACGCGAGCGGTATGAACAGTTGAAGAAGTCCGCGCGGGAGTTCGCGCAGAACCCCGCGGTCCGCAACGCCGCCGAGAGCGCTGGTCAGACGGGCCGGGAGTACGCCTGCAAGGCCTTCGCCGCGGTGAGCGACAAGGTGGGCGACGCGGTGCCGGACGCCCTGGCCGGACGGGTACGGGGCTTGCGGGCACGGGTCGGCGGCGGTGGCGCGGCCGAGGACGACTGGGGCACCAGCAACACCTGACCGACCCGCCCCGGAGTGCGGATCCTCCCGCGCGGGCCCCGCGCCGGGGTCCCGCCCGGTCGCGTGCCCGGGGTCCCGCCCGGCCCCACAGAGGGGACGGGCCGGTCCCGGGCACGCCGGGGCGGTCGAGTCCGCCCCCGCGTGCGGCAGAATTCTCCGCATGGGGATAGTCGCCGGGCTGGACAGCTCTTCCGCGTTCACACGCATCGTCGTCTGTGACACTGAGACGGGCGCCGTGCTGCGCCAGGGGTACGCCCCGCATCCGCAGCCCACCGGCGAGGCGGTGCCGCACGAAACCGATCCACAGGCCTGGCTGCTCTCGCTCGGGGAGGCCGCCGGCGGCGGGCTCCTCGAAGGGGTGCAGGCCATCGGGGTCTCCGCGCAGCAGCACGGGCTGCTGCCGCTGGACGCGCAGGGCGGCCTCGTCCGTCCCGCCCTGATCGGCAACGACAAGCGCGGCCAGGTCGCCGCCGCCGAGCTGATCGAGTCCTTCGGAGGCCGGCAGGCCTGGGCCGAGGCCGTCGGCTCCGTCCCCCACGCGGCGCAGCCCGTGGCGAAGCTCGCCTGGCTGGCCCGTACCGAGCCCGAGGCGGCCCGGCGGGTGGCCGTGCTGATGTCCCCGCACGACTGGCTGGTGTGGCAGCTGCTGGGCCGCCCGGCCCGGCGGACCACCGACCGCGGCGGCGCCTCCGGCACCGGCTACTGGTCGGCGGCCGCCGGCGCCTACCGACCCGACCTGGTCGAGCTCGCGCTGGGGCACCGCGCGCTGCTGCCCGAGGTGCTCGGCCCGGCCGAAGCCGCCGGGACCACCCCCGAGGGGCTGCTGATCTCCGCCGGCACCGGCGAGACCATGGCGGCCGCGCTCGGACTGGGCATGGGACCCGGCGACGCCGTGGTCTCGCTGGGCGCGTCCGGATCGGTGATGGCGGTGCACCACGAGGCACTGTCGGAGCCGGGCGGGCTGATCACCTCTCTCGCCGACGCCACCGGGCTGCACCTGCCGGTGGTGAACACCCTGAACGCCGTACGCGCCCTGCGCGGCACCGCAGAGCTGCTGGGCACCGATCTGGAGGGGCTGAGCGAGCTCGCCCTGAAGTCGACCCCGGGCGCGCACGGACTCGTACTCCTGCCGTACCTGGAGGGTGAGCGGACACCGAACCTGCCGCACAGCGCCGGGACGCTGTCGGGGCTGCGCCGGGACTCCATGAAGCCGGAGCACCTCGCGCGGGCCGCCTTCGAGGGCATGCTGTGCGGGCTGGTGGACGCGCTCGACGTGCTGCGCAGCCGCGGCGTGGAGATCCGCCGGGTGTTCCTGCTCGGCGCCGCCGCCGAGCTGCCGGCCGTACAGGCCTTCGCGCCGGGGCTGTTCGGCACCCAGGTCCTGGTACCGGCGCCGGCCGACTACGCGGCGCTGGGCGCGGCCCGGCAGGCCGCGTGGGCGCTCGGCGTGGCGCAGGGCAGCGCGGCCCCGAACACCCCGCCGGTGTGGCCGGCGCCCGCGGCGCAGCTGTTCGAGCCGGATGAGGAGTACGCGGCCTGGCAGGGCGCGCGCCAGCAGTACATCGCGACCCGGGACCAGATCCACCCGGGGGCGTTCTAGACGCCCTAGACCCCGGGGCGTTCCGGGGCCGGCGCCGGACGTCAGCCCAGCTGCGCCTTCACGTGGTCGACCACCCGCTGGAACTCCTCGGTCGGCGAGAAGTCGAGGTACTCGGTGTCCTCGAGGGCAACCGGAGCGTGTCCCGGCGCCCAGTAGCAGGCCTCCCCGGCCGAGTAGACCTTGTCGCCGTCCTTCGTGTGCATCTGGAGCTTGCCCTTGAGCACGTAGGCGAAGTGCGGGCACGTGCACAGGTCGTCCGGCAGCCCCTTGAACGCCGGGGTCATGTCCACACCCTTGTCGAAGCGTCCGAACGCGACGGTGAAGCCCCCGCCGATCTCCTGCAGGCGCAGCTCGGCACCGTTGCCCTCGAAGGCGATGGGCGTCTGCTCCCGTGTGGTTCCCGTCATGGTTCCTCCACGGCCGTTCCGTCCCGAGAGTTCCCCCGTCTCCCATGCTCCTCCCGGCGCCCGCGGTCGGCGCGGCCGGCGGGGCCCGCGGCCCAGGACTCGAGGGGGAGGGTGCCTACTCCTTTTGACCGGCCTTTACGAAAACCGGTGGGTTCCGGCCCCCCGTTGGCAGAAGATGGACTGAACCCCCTCGATCATGCCGACCGGAGCCTGCGCGTGCTCATACGACTTCTGCGGACCCACCTCGGTCCGTACCGGAAACCGATCGCCGTGCTGGTCCTGCTGCAACTGCTGCAGACCAGCGCGAGCCTCTACCTGCCCACGCTGAACGCCGACATCATTGACAACGGTGTCGTCAACGGCGACACGGGCTACATCCTGCGTTTCGGCGCGCTGATGCTCGGCGTCTCGCTGGTCCAGCTCGTCTGCAACGTCGGCGCCGTCTACCACGGGGCCCGCACCGCCGCGGCCTTCGGCCGGGACCTCCGGGCCGGCGTCTTCGACCGCGTGCAGAGCTTCTCCGCGCGCGAGCTCGGCCACTTCGGCGCCCCCTCGCTGATCACCCGTACGACGAACGACGTGCAGCAGATCCAGATGCTCGTGCTGATGACCTTCACCCTGATGGTCTCCGCGCCGATCATGTGCGTCGGCGGCATCTTCATGGCGCTCTCGCTGGACGTGAAGCTGTCGGGCGTGCTGCTCGCGGTGGTCCCGATCCTCGGCCTGGCGGTCGGCGCGATCGTGCTGAAGACCCGCCCGCTGTTCCGTGCGATGCAGACGCGTCTGGACACGGTCAACCGGGTCCTGCGCGAGCAGATCACCGGCAACCGGGTGATCCGCGCCTTCATCCGCGACGACTACGAGAAGGAGCGCTTCCGCGAGGCCAACGCCGACCTCACCGGCGTCTCGCTGGCGGCCGGCAAGCTGCTCGCGCTGATGTTCCCGACCGTGATCGTGGTCGTGAACATCTCCAGCGTCGCCGTCGTCTGGTTCGGCGCGATGCGCATCGACGCCGGCAGTATGGAGATCGGCCAGCTGACGGCCTTCCTCGCCTACCTGATGCAGATCGTCATGTCCGTGATGATGGCCACCTTCATGTTCATGATGGTGCCGCGCGCCGAGGTCTGCGCCGAGCGCGTCCAGGAGGTCCTGGACACCGACTCCAGCGTGGTCCCGCCCACCGACCCGGTCCGCGAGCTGCGCAGCCGCGGCCGCCTGGAGCTGCGCGGCGCCGACTTCCGCTACCCGGGCGCCGAGGCCCCCGTGCTGCGCGGCGTCGACCTGGTGGCCCGCCCCGGCGAGACCACCGCGGTGATCGGCTCCACCGGCAGCGGCAAGTCCACGCTGCTGGGGCTGATCCCCCGGCTGTTCGACGCGACCGGCGGCGACGTGCTCGTGGACGGCGAGGACGTACGGCGCCTCGACCCGGGCCTGCTCGCCAGGACGGTCGGCATGGTGCCGCAGAAGCCGTACCTCTTCTCCGGGACGGTCGCCAGCAACCTGCGCTACGGGCGCCCCGACGCCACCGACGAGGAGCTCTGGCACGCGCTGGATGTCGCGCAGGCCAAGGACTTCGTGTCCGAGCTTGAGGGCGGGCTCGACGCGCCGGTCACCCAGGGCGGAACCAACGTCTCCGGCGGCCAGCGCCAGCGGCTCGCGATCGCGCGCACGCTCGTGCAGCGCCCGGAGATCTACCTGTTCGACGACTCCTTCTCGGCCCTGGACTACGCCACGGACGCCGCGCTGCGCTCCGCGCTCGCCCGGGAGACCGAGGAGGCGACCGTGGTCATCGTCGCCCAGCGGGTCTCCACGATCCGCGACGCGGACCGGATCATCGTCCTCGACGAGGGGCAGGTGGTGGGCGAGGGGCGCCACCACGAGCTGATGGCCGGCAATGAGACCTACCGGGAGATCGTGCTCTCCCAGCTGACGGAAGCGGAGGCGGCGTGAGCGGGCCCGGAGGACGGATGATGATGGGACCGCCGACGACGCGGTCCATGGACTTCAAGGGCTCGGGCAAGCGGCTGCTGGCCGCGCTGGCGCGCGACCGGGCCAAGCTGTGGGGCATGATCCTCGCGGTCGTCGGCAGCGTCGCCGCGTCGGTGACCGGGCCGAAGATACTCGGCGAGGCCACCGACCTGGTGTTCGCGGGGATCGTCGGCCGGAACATGGAGAAGGGCCTCAGCAAGCAGCAGGCGCTGGACGGTCTGCGCGCCAGGGGCGAGGGCGGGATGGCGGACATGCTGTCCGGCACCGACTTCACCCCGGGCAAGGGCATCGACTTCGGCGCGGTCGGGTCGGTGGCGCTGTGGGCGCTGCTCGTCTTCACGCTCGCCGGTCTGTTGATGCTGGTCGCCACGCGGCTGTCGAACCACATCATGAACGCGGCCGTCTACCGGATGCGCGAGGAGCTCCAGGCGAAGCTGTCGCGGCTGCCGCTGTCGTACTTCGACCAGCAGAAGCGCGGCGAGGTCCTCAGCCGGGCCACGAACGACATCGACAACATCGGGCAGACGATCCAGCAGACGATGGGTCAGCTGCTCAACTCGATCCTGACGATCGTCGGCGTGCTGGCGATGATGTTCTGGATCTCGTGGGTGCTGGCACTGGTCGCGCTGGTGACCATCCCGGTGTCCGCGTACGTGGCCGCGAAGATCGGCAAGAAGTCGCAGCCGCAGTTCGTGGCGCAGTGGAAGACCACGGGCGCCCTGAACGCGCACGTCGAGGAGATGTACTCGGGCCACACGCTGGTCAAGGTCTTCGGCCGGCAGAAGGAGTCCGCGGCCCTGTTCGCCGAGCAGAACGAGGCGCTGTACCGGGCCTCCTTCAAGGCTCAGCTGGTCAGCGGGATCATGCAGCCGGTGATGCTGTTCATCTCGAACATCAACTACGTGCTCGTCGCGGTCGTCGGCGGTCTGCGGGTGGCCTCGGGCACCCTGTCGATCGGCGACGTCCAGGCCTTCATCCAGTACACGCGCCAGTTCTCGATGCCGCTCACCCAGGTCGCCTCCATGGCGAACCTGGTGCAGTCCGGCGTCGCCTCCGCGGAGCGGGTCTACGAGCTGCTGGACGCGCCGGAGCAGGAAGCCGACGCGGAGGTTCCGGAGCGTCCGGAGAACCTGCGCGGCCAGGTCACCTTCGACAAGGTCGCCTTCCGCTACGAGCCCGACAAGCCGCTGATCGAGAACCTCTCGCTGAGCGTCGACCCCGGACAGACGGTCGCGATCGTCGGCCCCACCGGCGCCGGCAAGACCACCCTGGTCAACCTCCTGATGCGGTTCTACGAGGTCACCGGCGGGGAGATCGCCCTCGACGGCGCGGACATCGCGAAGATGACCCGCGAGGAACTGCGCGGCGGCATCGGCATGGTGCTCCAGGACACCTGGCTGTTCGGCGGCACCATCGCGGAGAACATCGCCTACGGAGCCACCCGCGAGGTCACCCGCGCCGAGGTCGAGGACGCCGCCCGGGCGGCCCACGCCGACCGGTTCGTCCGCACCCTGCCCGAGGGCTACGACACGGTCCTGGACGACGAGGGCGCCGGCGTCAGCGCGGGCGAGAAGCAGCTGATCACCATCGCGCGGGCGTTCCTGTCCGACCCGGTGATCCTGGTCCTCGACGAAGCCACCAGCTCGGTGGACACCCGCACCGAGGTCCTGATCCAGAAGGCGATGGCGCGCCTCGCGCACGGCCGGACGTCCTTCGTGATCGCACACCGGCTGTCCACGATCCGCGACGCCGACCTGATCCTGGTCATGGAGAGCGGCTCGATCGTGGAACAGGGCACCCACGAGGAACTGCTGCTCTCGGGCGGCGCGTACGCGCGGCTGTACGCGGCGCAGTTCGCGCAGGCGGTGGCCGAGGTCGACTAAGACTTGATCCGCAATTCACCAGAGGGTGAGCTGCGGACTGCGGCCGGGGCGGTGTCCGGGCTTTCCGGCGTGGTCACGCTTGGGGCGTGGCTCATCCGGGGTCGCTCGGGACCGCCGTCCGGCGGTTCGGGGAGCAGAGGTCCCACGGCGTTGCCGTGGGACTGCCACGCGACCAGCACCCCGAGGGGTGGTCTGGCACAGTGTGGTTGACTCCCGCAGGGCTTCTTCCAGCCCTTCGGAGAAGATGATCTGTGCGTGCCGGGACGCGGTCGTGTCCAGGTACGCGGTCTTGGGGTCGTCCACGTCGTGAAATCGGACGAAGGAGGCCAGGGCGGCGGATACGAGGTCCCGCTTTCCGGTGAGGCCGCAGGCGATGCACTTGTGCTCGCGGTCCCGCAGCAACTTGGAGACCCTCTCGCCGCACAGGCAGTGCTGTGACAGTGCGGTGGACCAGGTGGAGACCCGTAGACAGTGCGGTGGACCAGGTGGAGACCCGTACGAGTCGGCCGCCTGCGGCCTGGCACTCGCGGTCAAGTGCGGCGATGAGCAGGCCGGGGGTGGTCTGTGAGAGGCACTTGCCCCACAACCGGTACCAGGCGCGGATGTCACAGTCCTCGACCACGAGCACGGGGCCGTGGGCGGCGATGATCTCGCGGGCGACCTGACGGGCGCGGAAACGGCGGTGCTCCGCCATCGAGGCGGCGTGCTCGGCTTGGCGGACGCGCTGCTCCCGGTAGTTCACCGACAGCCGGTCGCGGCGGAACGCCTGCTTCGGCACCCCATCGACGCGGGCGGCACGGGCACCGCCGGGCACGCTGACGGCCTTCGGCGTGAGGCCCTTGGCGGCCCGGCGCTCGGCAAGTCGGGCCTGCTTCTTCGACAGGCCGTACTGCGCGGTGTTCGTCGCCCGGCGGGAGCGCTCCAGCGCCCGCGCACGGCCGCGCCGCTTCTTCACCTCGCGCTTCAGCAGCGCCTGTTCCTCGGGGCTGAGGGTGATCTCGGTGGAGGCCGGGGCACCGTCAGCGGGGTCCAGGCTGGCCGGCAGGGAGATGATCGAGAGGTTGGAGACGTTGCCGTCCACGCCGCCGATCCGGTCCAGGGCTGCGGCCTGCTCTCGCATCTTCCGTACGGCGGGGGCGGTGTAGCCGGGGCCGAGGATCATCAGGTGCGCCTCGTACACCCAGCCGCCCGGCGCGGACGCCTTCCGGCGCCGCACGAGATCGACCTTGTGCCAGCGGCCGGGGTTGGCAAGGAAGTGCTCCACGCGAGCCCACTGGCCAGGCTGCTGCGGCACCCGCACCGGGAGCACCAGGTCGCCCCGGCTCCCGTCGGAGCCACCCGCGAACGCCACAACGAGCGGGCCCGTGTAGTCCCACCACGTCGCCTTCCTGGTGCCCGGCTTTCCCGACGCGGTGGCGTTGCCGGTGGGCACGACTCCGGACGGCGCGGCCGGCACTCCCATCCGGCGAGGCTGCTGAAGGGTGTGCCAGCCGCCGGTATAGGCCATCGTGTGGCCGTGGAGGGTGCCGACGAGGCGGAAGGTCTCCCACTTGCGTTCGGTGGTGTGGGAACGGGCTCGGCCGGGGATGCGGGTGAAGTCGTACCAGCGGCCCGTCTTCGGGCGGCCGTGCCGCCTACCGGTGACGTCGGCGAACAGGTGACGCTGCACGCCGTTCCACACCTCGTCGGCCATGTGCATGGCCAGAGCATTCGAGGCGTGGTGCTTGAGATGCCCGGAGTCTTCGAGGTGCTTGTACGCGCACCGCTCCAGGGCCTCACGGGACAGGCCGAGGCGCTGCCGTACGGCCTTCGCTCCGTGCTGCTCGCGCTCGTGGAACGCGGTCCAGTAGACATCGACCATGGCACGGGCATCACGTTGGACGGCCCGCTTGATCGACCACATGGAGCCGAACAGCCTCTCCAGCCGGGCCAGACCGGCGGGGTCGGTGACGGACAGAGGCAGCACCATCACCGACACCTGCCCGTCCTCGGGCTTCTTCCACCTCGGGGCCTTGTTCTTGCCCCGGAACTTCCGCTGCGCCTGGGCAGCCCGCAGGACCATCACCCCTCGTCACTTCTCAATTACCCTACGAGACGATAGTTGGGTGGTTGAGCTATGGCAATAAAGGCAGAAAAGGGATCCACGGCCTTCACGATTCCTGGACGTCAAGACGCCCGACAGGCAGGGGCGCGACTCACCATCACCGTCCAGTACGCCTGCGACCGCAACAGCAGCCGCGCCGGCTCCCCCGCACCCGTCCACGTACGCCCTTACCTGATTCTCGTGCTCAGTCGAGATAGCCGCGCAGCTGGTCCGCGAAGGCGTGGTCGCGGAGCTTGTTGAGGGTCTTGGACTCGATCTGGCGGATCCGCTCACGGGTCACCCCGAAGATCCGCCCGATCTCCTCCAGGGTGCGCGGCCGCCCGTCAGCGAGCCCGTAGCGGAGCTGGACGACCTTGCGCTCCCGCTCCCCGAGGGTGGAGAGCACCGCTTCGAGGTGCTCGCGGAGCAGGAAGAACGCGGCCGATTCGACCGGGGAGGCGGCGTCCCCGTCCTCGATGAGGTCGCCGAGCGCGACATCGTCCTCCTCGCCGACGGGGGCGTGCAGCGAGACCGGCTCCTGCGCGAGGCGCAGCACCTCCAGGACCCGCTCGGGGGTCAGCTCCAGGTGGGCGGCGACCTCTTCGGCCGTGGGTTCGTACCCCCGCTCCTGGAGCATGCGGCGCTGGACGCGCACGACGCGGTTGATCAGCTCCACGACGTGGACGGGGACGCGGATGGTGCGGGCCTGGTCGGCCAGCGCACGGGACATGGCCTGGCGGATCCACCAGGTGGCGTAGGTGGAGAACTTGTAGCCGCGGGCGTAGTCGAACTTCTCGACGGCGCGGATCAGTCCGAGGTTCCCCTCCTGGACCAGGTCGAGCATGGTCAGTCCACGGCCGACGTAGCGCTTGGCCACGGAGACGACGAGCCGCAGGTTCGACTCGATGAGGCGGCGTTTGGCCATCCGGCCCATGACGACGAGCTTGTCCAGGTCGAGCGTGAGCTGCAGGTCGAGCGTGGCCCCGCTGCCGAGCTTCTCCTCCGCGAACAGGCCCGCTTCCACGCGCCGCGCGAGGTCGACCTCCTCGACGGCGGTGAGCAGCGGGATCCTGCCTATCTCGCGCAGGTACTGCCGGAAGAGGTCGGCGGACGGTCCCGCTCCGCCGGAGCCTTCCGCCGGACGCTTGCGCGGCGGAGGCACCTTCTCCAGCAGCTCCGGGCCCTCCAACTCCTCAGCCTCTTCGGCCTCCTCGGCCTCCTCCTCGTGCATGGCGTCGGCCCCGGCCTCGGGCTCGGGCTCATCGGCCGCGGGCACTTCGGCGGGCGGGCTGACGGTGACGGTCAAGCTCTGGGTCTGCACGGGGGCGACCTCCACAGGGCTCCGAGGACGGGTGCACCGCACCTCAGTGTGGGGTACGACACATCGCTGCCACGAGGGGCGTGCGACCACTTTCTGGGTCCGGTGCGTGACCCATGGTTACCCCCGGACCAGAACCCCGATGCGGATCGGACGCATGTCCGAGATGATCGTCCTCATGTCCGTGTACGAAACCCACGTCACCGTCCGCTGCCCGCATCCGGCGGAGCTGGAACGACTCGAATCGTGGTCGGCGGAGCGGGAGTTGAAGGTGACGCACATCGTGCTGGCCCGGGGCCGGATGGCCTCGCAGCCGATGCTGACGCTGCCCGACCGGGACGGGCACGAGGCGCTGGTGCCCCGGCTGCGCGCGGCCGGCTTCGACCCGGTCCGGGTCAAGGTGGAGACGGTCCCGTGGACCACGGAGCCCCCGGGGCCGGGCGGCGGCTACTTCGAGCACCACGTGAAGCTGCGGCTGCCCGCCGACCACGACCGGGCCGCCTTGGAGTCCCTCGTGGTCCCGCACGCGGCGCACGTGTCGTGGAACGCCCGCCGGGTCCTGCCCGAGGGGCGGCAGGAACGCTTCGTGACCCAAAGGTTCCGGGGCACGGCGCAGGGGGCGGGGGCGGCGTGCGATGCGCTGGTCGCCGCGCTGGCGGGGGCCGGGTACGAGATCTGCTCGGAGGAGCGGGAGTTCGTGCTGTACGACAGCGACCCGTCGGTGGACGACGGGTGGATCGAGGAGGGGGACGCGCCATGACCTGGCAGGAGTTCGGCTGGCGGAACGAGGAGCTGCCGAGGGAGCCGCTGGACGACGTGACGCGCGGCGACCGCGACCTGCCCCTGACGCTGGGGGCGGTGGCCGGGGAGGACGTCCGCCAACGGTCCGTCTTCGATCCGTCGATGAAGCACTACCCGAACGCCTACCGGGCCGGCGACCCGGTCTTCGACGACCCGGCGCGGACGCGCGCATGGCTGACGGCACGGCGGGCCGCGCTGGACGCCGTACTCCTGGCGGTGTCGGACTCCCCGTGGGGGGACTCGCTGGTGCTGCGCGGCAGCGTGCTGCTCGCGGACTGGTTCGGGGGCGCCGCGCGGGAGCCCGGCGACCTGGACTTCGTGGTCGTACCGCAGAGCTGGGACATCGGCGACGGGCGGACGGCCCGGATGCTGGAGGAGATCGCCGCCGGCGCGGCCGGCCGGGCCGGGATCAAGGACTCCGGGGCGGTCTGCGAGGGCATCTGGACGTACGACCGGGTGCCCGGAACGCGGATGGTGCTGCCCTGGCAGGTGCCGGGGCTGCCGGCCGGGCAGGTCCAGCTCGACTTCGTGTTCAACGAGCGGCTACCCGAGGAGCCCGAGCGGGTCGAACTCGCCTGCGGCGCCGTGGTCCTGGCGGCCTCTCCCGCCCTCTCGCTGGCCTGGAAGCTGCTGTGGCTGCTGAGCGACTCCCACCCCCAGGGGAAGGACCTCTACGACGCCGTGCTGCTGGCGGAGCGGTATCCGCTGCCCTACGCGCTGCTCGACCGGGTGTTCCGGCTGGCACCCGAGCAGCCGCTGCGGCACCCGGGAGTGACCATGGAGGACATCGCCGCTTACGGGAACGTGGGCCACGAGTGGAAGCACTTCACGGCCGAGTACCCGCACCTCCCCGGCTCGGAGGAGGAGTACGCCCGGCGCCTGCTGGCGGCGCTGGCGCCCTGCTTCGCCGGAGCTCCGGAGAACGGCTAGACGGCCCTAGTGCTCTGACCGGGAACGTTCACCGGGTTGTGGCAGCAGAGCAGTGTGTGCCGATATTTGTTTCGTGCCGTGGGTTACGCGCCTTACCGTGGCGCGGTGACGATTCAGATGATCATTCTCAACGGTGGTTCCGGCTCGGGGAAGTCCGGGATCGTACGGTGTCTGCAGTCAGTACTGCCGGATCCGTGGCTGGCGTTCGGGTGCGACTCGTTCGTCGACGCTTTGCCCGCGAAGATGCGGGCGTCGGACGGAGGGATCGTGTTCGCGGTGGACGGCGGGGTGAGCGTCGGGGCGGACTTCCGGGCGCTGGAGGCTGCCTGGATGGACGGCGTCGTGGCGATGGCCCGTGCAGGCGCCAGGGTCATCATCGATGACGTCTTCCTCGGCGGAGCAGGGTCCCAGCAGCGGTGGCAGAAGGCTCTTGGCGGACTGGCCGTGCTGTGGGTCGGCGTCAGGTGTGAGAGTGCGGTCGCCGCAGGCCGTGAGGTCGCACGAGGAGATCGCATCCAGGGGATGGCCGCGTCGCAGGCGGATGTGGTGCACGAGGCCGTGATCTATGACCTGGAGGTGGACACGACGCATACCGAGTCCCTGGTCTGTGCGCGAACCATCGCCGCCCGCGTCAGCTGATCGCTGGATCGGATCCCGGCTGCCCGGTCGGCAGCCGCAGTCCGCTCAGGCTGCGGCGGTGCTGGGGCGGCCTCCCCAGCGGATGCCCTTCTCGCTGCGGATGCGGGAGCGTTCGCGGCGTTGCGCGGCCAGGACGTCGGGGTGACGGGCGTTCGCGTTGCGCCAGCGCAGGTATCGGTGCAGTTCACGGGTCTGGACCGTGTGGTTGGGGTGGTGGGAGTTGGCGAGGGTGAACTGCCGCAGCGGCCCGAAGTGCGCCTCGATGGGGTTGGCCCAGGAGGCGTTGGTCGGGGTAAAGCACAGCTCCATCTTGTTCTTCCGGGCCCACTGGCGGATCTTGGCACCCTTGTGGGCGGAGAGGTTGTCCATGATCACGTAGATCGGGGCGCCGTCGGGGCGGGCGGCGCGGATGGACTTGAGCGCGGCCAGGCTGTTGGCGGTGCCCTTGCGGCGGTGGTTGACGCCCCAGAGGGTGTCGTCGCCGATGGAGTAGCAGCCGTGGAAGTAGGTCACGCCGTGGGTGCGGTGGTAGGTCGCCGGGATCCGGTCGGGCCGGCCTTGCTCGGCCCAGCAGGATCCGCCGGTCGGGCGTATGCCGAGCGGACCGAACTCGTCGAACGCGAAAACGCGGTCGGGGAAGCAGTCCAGGACGTGCTCGATCCGGTCCAGCTTGGCGTCGCGGTCGGGGTCGGTGGACTCCTTCCAGGTCTTGGTCCGCTGGAAAGTGACGCCGCGTCGGGCGAGCAGGCAGCGCAGGGCCTCGCGGCCGAGGCGGATCACCCGGCCGTGGACCCTACGGACGTAGGCGGCGAGCTTGCGGATCGACCAGCGGGTGAAGGGCTGGCCGAGCTTGACCGGGCGGGTGGTGGCCGTCTGAACGACGAAATCCTCGTCCTCAAGACTGAGTTGGCGGGGACGGCCTCCCGCCCATCGAGGGTCCAGACAGGCCAGGCCGATCTCGTTGAAGCGGTGAATGACGTCGCGCACCGTGTCCTCGTCGGCCGCCACTAACCGGGCGATCACCGGCACGCGGTTCCCGCCGGCCGAGGCCAGCAGCATCATCGCCCGCCGGTAGCGCACCGAACTGGTGCTGCCCCGACGCACGATCTGCTGCAGCCGCTGCCCCTCCTGATCAGTCAGTCTGCGGACCTTGACCGGATCTGCCACCACGCCTCCACACGCTGACCGGGATGTCAGCCCCCATCCAATCGGCCCCAGCCTCAGCGCGGGCAGAAACCCGGTGAACCTATGCGGTCAGAGCACTAGGCCGGCTCGACGCGGACCGCGCAGACCTTGAACTCCGGCATCCGGGACACCGGGTCCAGCGCCGGGTTGGTCAGGGTGTTGGCGCGGCCCTCGCCCGGCCAGTGGAAGGGCATGAAGACGGTGTCCGCGCGGATGGTGTCGGTGATGCGGGCCGGGGCGACCGCGCGGCCGCGGCGGGAGGTGACCGCGAGGGGGGCTCCGTCGACCGCGCCGATGCGGGCCGCGAGGCGGGGGTGGAGTTCCACGAAGGGGCCGGGGGCGGCTTCGTTGAGCTCGTCCACCCGGCGGGTCTGCGCGCCCGACTGGTACTGGGCGACGACCCGGCCGGTGGTGAGGAAGAGCGGGTACTCGGCGTCCGGGACCTCGGCGGCGGCGCGGTGGGTGACGGGCACGAAGCGGGCCCGGCCGTCGTCGGTGGCGAAGCGGTCCAGGAAGAGGCGCGGGGTGCCGGGGTGGGATTCCGCGGCGGAGCCGGGCTCCGCCGACCGCGACGACGAGGGACAGGGCCAGAAGACGCCCTGTTCCGCTGCGATGCGGGCGTAGGTGATCCCCGAGTAGTCCGCCGGGCCGCCCGCCGAGGCGCGGCGCAGCTCCTCGAAGACCTCCTCGGGGTCGGTCGGGAAGGCCTTCGGCATGCCGAGGCGGGTGGCCAGGCCGTGCAGGACCTCCAGGTCGGAGCGGACCCCCGGCGGCGGGGTGAGGGCCTGGCGGCGGAGCAGGACGCGGCCCTCCAGGTTGGTGGTGGTGCCGGTCTCCTCCGCCCACTGGGTCACCGGGAGGACCACGTCGGCCAGGGCCGCCGTCTCGGACAGGACCACGTCGGCGACGGCCAGGAAGTCCAGGGAGCGGATGCGTTCCTCGACGTGGGCGGCGCGGGGCGCCGAGACCACCGGGTTGGAGCCCATCAGGAGGAGGGCCTTGACGTCCGAGCCGAGCGCGTCGAGGAGTTCGTACGCGCTGCGGCCCGGGCCGGGGAGGGAGCCGGGGTCGACGCCCCAGACCCCGGCGACGTGGGCCCGCGCCGCCGGGTCGGTCAGCTTGCGGTAGCCGGGCAGCTGATCGGCCTTCTGGCCGTGTTCGCGGCCGCCCTGGCCGTTGCCCTGGCCGGTGAGGCAGCCGTAGCCGGAGAGCGGGCGGCCGGCCCGGCCGGTGGCGAGGCAGAGGTTGATCCAGGCTCCGACGGTGTCGGTGCCCTTGGACTGCTGCTCGGGGCCGCGTGCGGTGAGCACCATCGCGGAGTCGGGGGCACAGAACATCGCCACCGCCTCGCGGAGCTTCGGCACGGGCACGCCGGTGATGCGCTCCACCAGCTCCGGCCAGTGCGCCATCGCGCCGGCCCGGGCCTCCTCCCAGCCCGTGGTGCGCTCGGCGATGAACTCCTCGTCCGTGTGCCCGCCCGCCACCACCAGGTGCAGCAGGCCGAGCGCCAGCGCCAGGTCCGTGCCGGGGCGCGGGGCCAGGTGCAGGTCGGCCTGTTCGGCGGTGCGCGTGCGGCGCGGGTCCACCACGATCAGCGTGCCGCCGTTCTCGCGGAGTTCCCGGAAGAAGCGCAGGGCGGGCGGCATGGTGTCGGCGGGGTTGGAGCCGACGAGGATGACGCAGCCGGTCCGGGGGATGTCCTCCAGCGGGAAGGGCAGCCCCCGGTCGAGCCCGAAGGCCCGCTGGTGCGCGGCGGCGGCGGAGGACATGCAGAACCGGCCGTTGTAGTCGATCTGCGAGGTCCCCAGCGCGATGCGGGCGAACTTCCCGAGGGCGTACGCCTTCTCGTTGGTCAGCCCGCCGCCGCCGAACACCCCGACCGCGTCGGCCCCGTACGACCGCCTCGTGCGGGCGAGTCCCTCGGCGACGGCGTCGAGGGCCTCCTCCCAGGTGGCCGGCTCCAGCCGCCCGGCGTGGGTGCGGACGAGCGGCTCGGTGAGGCGCACCCGGGAGGAGAGCACGGCGGGGGCGGTGCGGCCCTTGCCGCACAGCGCGCCCCGGTTCACGGGAAAGTCCGCCCGCTCCTCCACCGTCACGCCCGCGCCGCCGGGCTCGGGGCGGAGGTTCATGCCGCACTGCAGCGCGCAGTACGGACAGTGCGTGGCGGTGACGGAGTCCGAGGTGTGCATGGAGCCCAGCGTGCGTCGGCGGTGTTACACGGGCCGCCGCCTCCCGTTACAAGTCCGCGTGCTCCCCCTCAGCGCGGCCCGCCGGCTCCGGTGAGGCCCTGCGCATCGGGGGGCGGTCGAGGATCTCGGCGTACACGATCGGCGGCGGGCACCCGAATGTCCGCCGGGGCGCCGGGGCGGGGTCACCGCCGCCGGGTCACTGCCTCCGGATCACTGCCCGCCGGGTCACCGCCTCCGGGTCACTGGCCCGTCAGGTACTTCACCGTGAGGCCGGCCGTCCAGCCGCCGTCGACCGCGAGCTCGGCGCCGGTCACGTAGCCCGCGGCGTCCGAGAGGAGGAAGGCCACGGCGGCGGCGATCTCCTCGGGGAGGCCGACGCGGCCGAGGGGGGCGCCGGGGTAGTTGCCCTCGCCCGCCTGGATGCCGACCGGGGCCGTCATCGGGGTGAGCGTCATGCCGGGGTGTACGGAGTTGACGCGGATCCGGGATTCCGCGAGCTCCACCGCGCCGATCTTCGACAGTCCGCGCACGCCCCACTTGGAGGCTCCGTAGCCGGCGGTCAGGGCGAGGCCGGTGAGGCCTGCGGCGGAGGAGATGTTGACGATGGAGCCGCCGCCGTTCTCCCGCATCAGCGGGATCGCGGCCTTGATGCCGATGAAGACGCCGACGAGGTTGATCTCGACGACCCTGCGGAAGTGCTCGACGCTCTCGTGCTCCAGGAACTGGCCGGTGGCGATGCCGGCGTTGTTGACCAGCCCGTCGATCCGGCCGAACTCGGCGAGGGCGAAGGCGAGGGCCGCGTCCCAGTCGGATTCGCTGGTCACGTCGTGGCGCAGGAAGCGCGCCGCGTCGCCGAGCTTGGCCGCCGTCTCGGCGCCCTCGGCCTCCAGGACGTCGGTGATCAGCACCTGGCCGCCGCCGTCCACGACGGCCTGCGCGGCCGCCGCGCCGAGGCCGCGGGCCCCACCGGTGATGACGACGACCTTGCCGCTCAGATCCACAACAGCCACGGTTCCACACCCCTGACACATAGGCCTATGAGCTATATGACTAATCGGAATACACCGATCGCGGCGTCAGTCTGCCAGAGAGGCCAGGGCGCGCGACACCCCCTCCTCCTTCGGCCCCAGGAACCGCGGCTCCGGCTCGAAGACCGCGTCCAGCGCCGCCTTGCCCGCCGCGAAGACCTCGCGGGCCCCGCCGTAGTACCAGGTCGCGTCGTGCACGTCGGACACCCCGATCCCGTACGAATCCACGCCCGCGGCCCGGCACAGTGCGACCGCCCGGCGGATGTGGAAGCCCTGGCTGATCAGTACGGCCCGGTGCACGCCGAAGACCTCCCGGGCCCGGACGCAGGAGTCCCACGAGTCGAAGCCGGCGTAGTCGCTGACGACACGGGCGTCGGGCACCCCGTGGCCCGTCAGGTACGCGCGCATCGCGTCGGGCTCGTCGTAATCGGTCCGGCTGTTGTCGCCCGTGACCAGGACGACCTTGACCTTCCCCGCCCGGTAGAGCTCTACGGCGGCGTCGAGCCGGCGCGCGAGGTACGGGGTGGGCCGGCCGTTCCACAGCCCGGCACCGAAGACCACGGCCACCTCGGCGGCGGGCGCGTCGGCGGTGGTCCGCAGCCGGGGCCCGGCGGACGCGTGCGTCCACGCCGAGGGCAGCAGGGCCAGCACGCAGCCCGCCATCACCACCTGTACGGCCCGCCGCTTGGCCCGTACGGTCCGGGGCGGCGTGACCCGTACGGCCTTCAGCCGCTCCCACGCCGCCCCTGGCAGACCTCGTACCGTTGCGCGCCTCAATGCGATCCCCCTGTTGGTCGTGCTGTCGGTCCTGCTGTTGGTTCCACTGTCGGTCCCGTCGTCTACGGACGCATGGGCGGTCCCGGCGGTTTCCCCAGGTCGCCACAGTGGCCGGCCGTTCCCCGCCCAGGGCCTCACGGCAGGCACCGCACCACGGCGTACGCCGCTCCCCGCCCCAGCGCCGGCAGCAGGAAGGAGATCCACGCCACCGCGCCCACCACCGGGTGCGGGTGTCCGTACAGGGCGGGCAGGTGAAGGGCGAAGGCGAGCAGCAGCGAGCCGGTCCAGCAGAGCTGGGCTCGCCCGGACCACGGGAGGGCCCTCAGCTCGTCCGTGTCCATCACCGCCGTGCCGGCCAGCCCGGCCACCAGCAGGAACAGGGTCAGCAACGCGGCCAGGAGGCTCGCCTTGCGCGCCTCGTCCGCCTGCGGGAACACATCCCAGGAGGCCGGCCCGGCCACGGACCGCAGGTCCTTGCGTTCGTCGACCCGCCCCTCCAGGGCGGGCTCGGAGGGCGCCCACAGCAGCTGTACGCGGTCTCCCGCCTTGGGCTTCCGGTAGGTGTAGGCCGACGCCCGCACCCGCTCCCCTGCTCCCGGAACGGTCAGTTCCAGCCATGCGGTCCACCCCAGGACCTGACCCTCGCTGGTGTGCGCGTGCACCCCCGTCGGCTCGCCCGCGACCACGGCGGTCGTCACCTCCGCGCCGGCCCGCCGCAGTTCGGGCTCCGCCTCGCGGTGGTGCTGCTGGAACAGCGCGACGAGCAGCGTCGCGGACATCAGGGCGGTGAGCAGCCAGACCGCCGCCTCCCGTGTGCGCACCCAGAGGGCCGCGGAGCCGGGTCCGGCCGTTCGGGGCCGGGGCTTCCTGCCCGGCTCCCACCACTCGTCCAGCGCCCGCGCCCGGGCCTCCCGCGCTTCCCAGGCCGCCGCCAGGGCCGTCCGTACGACGGCGGCGCCGGCCGCCACCCAGCCCCAGAGGACGACCCGTCCGAGCAGGTCACCCGTCCCCCAGGCGCCGAGCCACAGCACGCAGGCGACGGCGGCCGCGCCGCCGGACAGCACCGCACAGCCGCGGACCGCCCACTTCATGGCCCCGTCCACACATCCCCCACCTGGTCCCCCGGTCCTCCGGTCCCCCGCGCCACGCGATCGCGCGACGGCCGGCGCCCGTTTCACGCGCACAGCGAAGCACGCCGCGGACCCACCCCCGCCGTGCACCCCCCCCTGTGAGCAGGTGGAAAACACCCGTCACGCCCGCGCAACGCACCGGCAACCTGCCGCGCGCAGGATCGGTTCATGACGGAGCCGGCGCATCCTCCCGAATCCCCGCCCCCGCCCCTGCCCCTGCCCCTGCCCCTCCTCCCGCTGCCGTTCCCGCTGCCGCCCGCGACCACGGCGGAGCTGCTGACCCGGATCACCGCCCAGCTCGGTACGCAGCTCAGCGGTCTGCGCCCCCGACACCACGCAGGAGTCCCCCCATGCAGCAGCAGCCCGCCCTCGTCGCCGTGGCCCACGGCAGCCGCGATCCGCGCGCCCTCCACACCGTCGAAGCCCTGCTCGAACGGGTCCGCGAGCTCCGCCCCCGCCTCGACGTCCGGCTCGGTCACATCGAGCTGAACCACCCGCTGCTGGACCACACGCTCGACCGGGCCGCCGGGGCCGCCGTCCTGGTGCCGCTGCTGCTCGGCCGCGGGACCCACGTCAAGCGGGACCTGCCGGCCGCCGCCGCCCGCGCCGGGCACCTGCGGACCCGCCTCGCCGCCCCGCTCGGGCCGCATCCGCTGCTCGTCGAGGCCCTGTACGAGCGGCTCGTGGAGGCCGGCTGGAGCGCCGGGTCGGCGGTGGTGCTGGCCGCCGCCGGGTCCCGCGACCCCGACTCCGCCGTCGATGTGCGGGCCACCGCCGACCTGCTCTCGGAACGGCTCGGCGGGGTGCCCGTGGTGGCCGCCTACGCCTCGGGCACCGCGCCCTCAGTGCCCGCCGCCGTACGGTCCCTGGCCGCCCGGGGCCTCCACCGGGTCGCGGTCGCCTCCTACTTCACCGCCCCGGGCCGCTTCGCCGCGGCGAGCGCCGCGGCCGCGCCGGGTCCGGCCGCCGCCCCGCTGGGCGCCCATCCGGCGCTGGCCCGGCTGGTGCTCCAGCGCTACGACGAAGCCGCCGCCGCGCTCGCAGGACCCGTAGGACGGGAGCTGCCGCGGGAGCAGCCGCTCGAACTGGCCACCGCGTAACGACCGGATTGGTTCCCAAACGCTCGGATTGCTCCTCTTGACTCGTCTTGTCGGCCCGTGCGGTTACCGTTTGGGCCATGGAAGGCATGGAAGGCACCACCGCACCTGTCCGACCCGGCCTCGACCTGCCCGGCGAGCCGTACGAGCCCGCCGATACGGAGCGCTGGGCCACCGAGCCCGACAAACGGCCCGGGCGGACCGCCTTCCAGCGCGACCGCGCCCGCGTGCTGCACTCCGCCGCCCTGCGCCGGCTCGCCGGGAAGACCCAGGTGGTGACGCCGGGGACGCGTTCGTACGACTGGGACGCGAGTCCTCGTACGCGGCTGACGCACTCCCTCGAATGCGCCCAGGTCGGCCGCGAGCTCGGCGCAGCGCTCGGCTGCGATCCCGATCTGGTCGAAGCCGCCTGCCTGTCGCACGACATGGGGCACCCGCCCTTCGGCCACAACGGCGAGGAAGCGCTCAACGAGTTCGCCAAGGACTGCGGCGGTTTCGAGGGCAACGCCCAGTCGCTGCGCCTGCTGACCCGGCTGGAGCCCAAGCGGTTCGTCCCCGATCCGGCGAGCGGCGAGCTGGTCAGCGTCGGGCTCAACCTCACCCGGGCCTGCCTGGACGCCGCCACCAAGTACCCCTGGGCGCGCGGGGACCACCCCACCGACCCCGGCTCGGTGAAGTTCGGTGCCTACGAGGACGACCTGCCGGTCTTCGAGTGGCTGCGCCGCGGCGCGCCCGCGGACCGCAAGTGCTTCGAGGCGCAGGTCATGGACTGGTCGGACGACGTGGCGTACTCCGTGCACGATTTCGAGGACGGCCTGCACGCCGGCCACCTCGACCCGAACCTGCTCTTCGCCGAGCCCGAGCGCGCCGAGATCTGGCGGGTGGCCATCGGCCGGTACGTGCCCGCCGGCACCGAGCCGGAGGAGCTGCGCGAGGCGCTGGACCGTTTGATGGAGCAGGAGTGGTGGCCGCACGGGTACGACGGCTCGGCCGTGGCCCAGGCCCGGCTGAAGGACGCGACCAGCCAGCTGATCGGCCGTTTCTGCCTGGCCGCCGAGGGCGCCACCCGGCAGGCGTACGGGACCGGCCGGCTGACCCGGTACGCGGCGGAGCTGGTGGTGCCGCGCGAGGCCCGCAACGAGTGCGCGGTGCTGAAGGCGGTGGCCGACCTGTACGTGATGCAGCGCGACGAGCAGGAGCGGATCCGCGCCGATCAGCGCATCGTCCTGGCCGAACTCGCGGAGGCCGTCAGCGCCCGCGCACCCGAGGGTCTGGACCCGCAGTTCCGCGCGATCTTCGACGAGGCCCCGGACGACCGGGCCAGGAAGCGGGCGGTCGTGGACCAGCTCGCGGCCCTCACGGACGCCTCCGCCCGCTCCCTGCACGCCCGCCTCACCCAGCGCGCGCGACGCGCCGAAGGGTGAGCCGATCGGGCCACTCCCCCTTCACGCGGCAGGCTCGGTGCGGGACGCTCGCATGTGCCCGCATGTGGCGCAGAGGTTATGAGGAGGCATCAGGTGGTCGACGCACACCGGACGTTCGTCATCGTCGGCGCAGGGCTCGCCGGGGCTAAGGCGGCCGAAACGCTGAGGTCCGAGGGGTTCACGGGGCGGGTGATCCTGATCGGCGACGAGCGTGAGCATCCCTACGAGCGGCCCCCGCTCTCCAAGGGGTACCTGGCGGGCAAGGAGGAGCGCGACAGCGTCTTCGTGCACGAGCCGTCCTGGTATGCGGCCTCCGACATCGAGCTGCACCTCGGCCAGCCCGCGGTCCAGCTCGACCGGGACGCCAAGAAGGTGGTCCTCGGCGACGGCACGGCGCTGCCCTACGACAAGCTGCTGCTCGCCACCGGCGCCGAACCGCGCCGGCTGGACATCCCGGGCACCGAGCTGGTCGGGGTGCACCACCTGCGCCGGCTCTCGCACGCGGAGCGGCTGCGGAAGGCCCTGGCGAGCCTGGGCCGGGACAACGGGCACCTGCTGATCGCGGGCGCCGGCTGGATCGGCCTGGAGGTCGCGGCGGCCGCCCGCGGGTACGGGGCCGAGGTCACCGTGATCGAGCCGGCGCCGACCCCGCTGCACGCGGTGCTCGGTCCGGAGGTCGGCCGGCTCTTCGCCGACCTGCACACCGAGCACGGGGTCCGCTTCCACTTCGGGTCCCACCTGACGGAGATCGTCGGGCACGACGGCATGGTGCTGGCGGCCCGTACGGACGACGGGGAGGAGCATCCGGCGCACGCGGTCCTCGCGGCGATCGGGGCCGCGCCGCGGACCGCGCTGGCGGAGACCTCGGGTCTGGCCCTGGTGGACCGTGAGCACGGGGGCGGGATCGCCGTGGACGCCTCGCTGCGCACCTCCGATCCGGACGTCTTCGCGGTCGGCGACGTGGCGGCCGCGCACCACCCGGTGCTGGGGGCCCGGCTGCGGGTGGAGCACTGGGCGAACGCGCTGAACGGGGGTCCGGCCGCCGCGCGGGCGATGCTGGGGCAGGAGGTCTCGTACGACCGGGTGCCGTACTTCTTCTCCGACCAGTACGACGTGGGCCTGGAGTACTCGGGGTACGCCCCTGCGGGCGGCTACGACCAGGTGCTGATCCGCGGGGACGCGGGCAAGCGGGAGTTCATCGCCTTCTGGCTCTCGGACGGCCGGGTCCTGGCCGGGATGAACGTGAACGTGTGGGACGTCACCGAGGACATCCAGGCCCTGATCAGGTCGAAGGCGCCCGTGGACCGCGAGAAACTGGCGGATCCGTCGATTCCGCTTTCGGCCCTGGTTCCGGCGGAGGGGGCCTGACGGGATAGTCGCCGCCCGGCCGTAGACTGGCGCGTGTGGCAGGACGGATCAACGACGACGACGTGAAGGCGGTACGGGACGCGGTCCCGATCGACGCCGTGGTCTCCGAGTACCTCCAGCTGCGCAACGCGGGCGGCGGCAACCTCAAGGGCCTCTGCCCCTTCCACGACGAGAAGTCCCCGTCCTTCCAGGTCAGCCCCAGCAAGGGCTTCTACCACTGCTTCGGCTGCCAGGCGGGCGGGGACACCCTCGACTTCGTCATGAAGATCGACCACCTCTCCTTCTCGGAGGCGGTGGAGCGGCTCGCCGGCCTGGCCGGCATCACCCTGCGGTACGAAGAGGGCGGCTACACCGCCGGCAGCAGCGGGCGCGGCGAGCGGATCCGGCTGGTCGAGGCGCACAAGGCCGCGGCCGACTTCTACATGGACCAGCTCGGCAGCGCCGAAGCGGAGATCGGCCGCAAGTTCCTGGCCGAGCGCGGCTTCGACCAGGCCGCCGCCCAGCACTTCAGCGTCGGCTACAGCCCGGCCGGCTGGGACCACCTGACGCGTTTCCTGCGCGGCAAGGGCTTCAGCGACAAGGAACTGATCACCTCGGGCCTGGCCCAGGACAGCCGCAGCGGAAAGCCCATCGACCGCTTCCGCGGCCGGCTGATGTGGCCCATCCGCGACATCAGCGGCGAGGTCGTCGGCTTCGGCGCGCGCAAGCTGCGCGACGACGACAACGGCCCCAAGTACCTGAACACCCCCGAGACGGCGATCTACAAGAAGTCCCAGGTGCTGTACGGCATCGACCTGGCCAAGAAGGAGATCGCCAAGACCTCCCGGGCCGTCGTGGTCGAGGGCTACACCGACGTGATGGCCTGCCACATGGCCGGGGTCACCACCGCGATCGCCACCTGCGGCACCGCCTTCGGCGGCGACCACATCAAGATCCTGCGCCGGCTCCTCATGGACAACGCGACCGCCGAGGTGATCTTCACCTTCGACGGGGACTCGGCCGGGCAGAAGGCCGCGCTGCGGGCCTTCGAGGACGACCAGAAGTTCGCCGCGGAGACCTCCATCACCATCGCCCCGGGCGGCATGGACCCCTGCGACCTGCGCCTGGCCAAGGGCGACGCGGCTGTGTCGGGCCTGGTCGAGGCCCGCACCCCGCTGTTCGAGTTCGCGCTCAAGCACATCGTGGCCCGGCACAACCTGGAGAACCCGGCGGGGCGGGCGGCCGCGCTGGAAGAAGCCGCCCCGATCATCAAGAAGATCAAGAACGTCGCGATCCAGCACGAGTCGGCGGTCCAGCTGGCGGGCATGCTGGGCATGCGCGACGAGCAGTTCGTCGTCAAGCGGATCGCCCAGCTCGACCGCTGGGCCCGGGAGCGCGGCAACCAGCCCCAGCAGCAGCGCCGGGGCCAGTCCGGCGGCGCCGGTCACTCCAGCCAC
This sequence comes from Streptomyces sp. GL_148, assembly GCF_057834205.1. Lineage (NCBI taxonomy): Bacteria > Bacillati > Actinomycetota > Actinomycetes > Kitasatosporales > Streptomycetaceae > Streptomyces > Streptomyces sp. GL_148. Next base: position 2,798,898 of record NZ_CM174396.1, read on the forward strand.
TCCAGCCACTCCAGCCACTCGTACGAAGACATCCAGGCGCCGTCCGCCGGCCCCACGGGCCCCGCACTGAACCTGCGCAGCCCGGCGCACATCACCGAGCGCGAGCTGCTCAAGCTGGCGCTGCAGCGCCCCGCCCTGGTCTCGCCCGCCTTCGACGCGTACGGGATGGACGAGTTCACCGCCCGGCCCTACGCGGCGGTCCGCCAAGCCATCCTGGACGCCGGCGGCGCTTCGCTCGGCACCGAGGACTACGTCACCCGGGTCCGGGACGCCGCGCCGAACGACACCGTCCGCGCGCTGGTCACCGAGCTCGTGGTCGAGGCCATTCACGCGAAGACCGTGGACGAGGTCTACGCCGGGGTCCAGTTGGTCCAGGTCCGCCTCCGCGCGGTCGACCGCCGGATCCACGAGATCCAGGGCACCCTGTCCCGCCTCGGCCACCAGGACGCGCCGGAGCAGCTGGCGGCGGTCCAGGAGGAGCTGTGGGTGCTGCAGCAGTACGGCCAGCGCCTGCGCAACCGCGGCGCGGAAGGCCTCTAGACGTCCGGGCCTCTGCACCTTTGGGCCTCTGGGCCTCTGGGCCTCTGGGCCGTCGATCCCCTCGAACACCAGCGAGTTCCAGAACGATGCATCGGTCTGCATGACCAGCACCATCACCGTTCATAGCGACAGCGCACGGGGGCGGCCCCCAGCAGCTGCGCCACTTCTTCGTTCGGCCCGGGCTGAACGAAGCCGGTCCGGCCGCTGGCTGTCACGGGCCGTCCCCACGCCGACGCCCCGCCGGGAGCGGTGTCAAAGGGCGCATGTAGCCTGCGCGGACTTGACTCGCTTCCGGGGGGATGACCTTGTACAACCGCTCCATCGTGCTGCCCATCGGCGCCTGCTTTGCCCTGGCCCTGGCCGTGACCGCGTGTGGTCCCTCGGCACCGAAGGCCGGTGCGGCGAGCCACTCCCCGTCCGCGCAGCCCACGTCCGCAACGGACCCTTTCGCGGGCAAGACCCCTGCTGAGATCCGCAGGAGCGGGTACGACATCACCCGGGCCACCCGGCTCAAGAAGCTCCGGGGCCGGCTGACCCAGGACGGCTCGACCACATCGATCGACGTCGCCTTCGACCGCGACCTGAACTGCGCGGGCACCTTCACCACGCCCGGCGCGGGCAAGGCCGAGGTACATGCCGGCACGAAGGACATCTACAGCAAGCGCGACGCGGTGGCCTGGCGCACGTATCTCACGGGCCTTCCGAAGGACCGGGTGGATGCGATGACCACCCGGTACGCGGACCACTGGATCAAGCAGCCGGCCGACGACAAGGGCGCCAAGGCTGTCTCGGCCTTCTGCGGCCTGGGTAACCCTCTCGCGCTGGTCGGCACGAACGAGGAGCCCGGCATCAAGAGGGGTCCCGACGCCACCGTCGACGGCCAGGGCGCCGCCACCCTCACCTATCCCGGGCCGGACGGCGTCACCGTCACCGACTACATCGCCGCGCAGGGCCGCCCCTACCTGCTGAGGCGGACGGAGACGAAGGCAGGAGAGGTGCTGTCCGAGCTCACCTACTCCGACTTCGAGACCCCCACCCAGCTCTACCCGCCGCCCGCCGACGAGGTCGTCGCCTTCGAAGGGTAGTAGGGAGGTGCCGACGGGGCCGTCTCGTGCCTCAGGCCTGCCGCATGCGGCTAGTGCTGTGACCCCGGGACGACCAGCCCCGTCTCGTATGCCACGACGACCGCCTGGGCCCGGCTGTCCAGGGCCAGCTTGTTCATGGTCCGGTTGAGGTGGGTCTTGACGGTCGCCTCGCTGATGAAGAGCTGCTCGGCGATCTCCGTGCAGTCCGGCAGCGACACGCACACCGCGCCCTACAACGACGCGGGCTACGTGATGCGGGCCTGCGCCTGGAACGACAGCACCGGCCTCGTGCGCTGTACCGGCTGGTACTAGGCCGTCTCTTTCGGCCGTGCGTCCGCCCGCCCGCGGGGGACGGGTGGCCGCACGGCCGGTACCGCCGCGCGGCCCGGGGGAAGCTCGGGGGCGGCCGCGCGGCGGTGCCGGACGGCAGAGACGACCTAGCGGCGCAGCCAGTCTCCGCCCGGGATCCGGGTGCCGGAGCGGGCCAGGTGGTGGGCCAGGGACGGGGCGGCCAGGTAGACCCAGGCGCGGACGGGGGTGCCGTCGGGGCGCAGGGCCTGGCGGGCGGTGCGGTCGTAGATGTTGGCGGGGTGTCCGGGGCCCGCGTACTCCTCCAGCAGGTCGAGCGCCGCGAGGAGTTCCCCGTACGCCCCGGGGGCCGGGGTGATCAGCTCCCCGGCTATGGCGGAGCCGGGGCGGTCCACGGCGTACGGGTAGCCGGGGCCGTCGTACAGGGCCGCGTCCGCGAGGCGGGCGGGCTCCTCGGCGGCCGTGCGGCCGCGCAGGAACAGGTCGTGGTTGACCTCTCCGGGGCGCAGGGTGCCGTAGACGAAGAACGGGAGCTCTTCCAACTCTTCCAGCTCCTCCGCCTGCGGAACCGTTCCTTCGCCGTGGCCTTCCGGCCGATCGGCCGATGTCATGCGGGCCTCCCTCGATTCAGGCTGAGCTGCGAGCCGGACTCCCACCGACCGCGGGACGGGCCGAAGGTCCCGACTTCGGCCGCGGGAGCCCGCCTACGCACCGCCGTTACACAACCGCCCGGTCCCCGTGACCGGCGCCGTCTACCGTCAGTCTGCCTCCCCCCGCCCCGCCCTCCCCCACCACCCGACGGTTCTTCCCTCCATGACTCGACCGACCCTCCGCAGCCTCACCGCAGCCGCCCTGCTCTGCATCGGCCTCGGCCTCGGCGGCTGCGCCGCACCCGGGGGTCTCGGGCACGACGAGGTCGCGCCGCCGGTGTCCCCCCAGCCGCGGCCGAAGTCGCTGTGGCCCTCGTGGACCGAGTCCCCGAGTTCCAGCGGTACGGCGGTGGCCGGCCGGGTACCGCCGCCGCGGCCGCTCGACAGCGCCCCGGCCGTGGGGCCGGAGGGGATCGAGAAGGTCGACGTGATGGCCGTGCTCCGCGCGGACAAGACGATGAAGCGCTTCGGCGACGGGAAGAAGATCGAGGGCCCGGGCAAGGCCGGGGTACGGCCGGCCCGGTTCGCGGACCTGACGGGCGACGGGAAACCCGAGCTGATCGTCGCCGCCGACAGCCCGACCGGGCGCTCGGTGCTGAGCGTCTACACCGCGGCCGGCGGGAAGATCGTCCCGATCCTGGCCACCAGCGGCCGGCGGATGACCGCCGAGATCCTCGGCACCGACCTGCTGGTCCGCACCACCGACGACGACGGATCCGCGCACGACATCCGCTACCACTGGGACGGCCAGCGGATGAGCGTGCTCAGTGACGAGCACAAGTTCGGCAACGCCATATCCGTCCCGGGCTCCGGCCAGTGCCCGGCCCCGCGGCCGACCGACTCCGAAGCACCCGACCCCGCGAACCGGGCCGCCCGGTGAAGCGCACCCTGCTCCGCTGCCGTCTCCTCCTGCACTCCCTCGGCCTGCGCTGGAAGATCGCCGTCCTGCTCGCCGTCGGCTGCTCGCTCGTCGCGCTCACCATCGGCATCCTGATCCACGAGGCACGCGCCGACCAGGTGGCCGACGCGGCGCGCAAGAGCGCCCTCGCGCAGCTCGTCCGGGTGCGGCAGGTCTACGAGCTCACGGGCCAGCTGGACTTCGACAAGGTCGGGGAGGCCGACGCGCGCCTCAACTGTCCGAGCCTGCCCGAGCCGCTGCGGCAGGCCGCCCTCTCCGGGCACCGCACCACCTACCTCGACCTGGACGGCCTCCACCCGGCGGTGTGGGCCGCCCGGCCCGTCGGCGCCGACCAAGTGCTGTCCGTACGCCAGCCGCTGGTGGAGGAACAGGCGGAACTGTGGGAACTGGACCAGAAGTTGATGGCGTTCGGGGTGGTCGTCGTCTCCCTCGCGGCGATCGGCGGAGCGGCGCTGGCCAGCCGGCTGAGCAAGGACCTGCGGTCCGCAGCCGAGACCGCCCGGCGGATCAGCACGGGTGAACTCGACGCGCGGATCGGCCCGTCGGGCGTACCGGGGACGCGCAACGAGGTGGCCGAACTGTCCGCGGCGGTCGACACGATGGCGGCGAGCCTGCAGCGGCGGCTGGTGGCGGAGCAGCGGTTCACGGCGGACGTGGCGCACGAGCTGCGGACCCCGCTGACCGGGCTGCACACCGCCGCCGAACTGCTCCCTCCGGGGCGGCCCACCGAGCTGGTGCGCGACCGGGTCGCAGCCCTGCTCGGTCTGACGGAGGACCTCCTGGAGGTGGCCCGGCTGGACGGGGACCGGGAGGTGGCCCAGCTGGACGTCCACCCCCTGGGGCCGCTGGTGGAAGAAGTCACCCGGCGTTCTGGGGTGGAGGCGCGGGTCCTGGGCGCCGCCGACGGCAGGACCCGCGTCCGCACGGACGTCCGGCGCCTCGAGCGCATCCTGACGAACCTGCTGGTCAACGCCCGAAGGCACGGCCGGGACCCGATCACCGTGACGGTGGCCGAGAACACGGTCACCGTCCGGGACCACGGTCCGGGCTTCCCGGAGACCCTGCTGCGGGACGGCCCGCAGCGCTTCCTGACGGGCGCGGCCGAACGCGGCCAGGGCACGGGCCTGGGCCTGACCATCGCCCTGGGCCAGGCCCAGGTCATAGGCGCCCGAATCACCCTCACCAACCCCACCCCCACCGGCGCCGCAGCCACCCTCACCTTCCCCCGCCCTGACCCCACCAGCCCCACCAGCCCCGCCAGCGTTTGAGGCGCGGGGCCCGGGGCGGAACACAGCCCTTCCAGCCCCGCCGACCTTCGAGGCCCGGGGTCCGGGACGGAGCACGCCCTTCCAGCCCCGCCGGCGTTTGAGGCGCGGGGTCCGGGGCGGAGCCCCGGGAAACGGAGAAAGGGCGGGGCGGGGACAAGCTCCGCGCAGCGGCAACCCGCACCCGCGAGGCCACCGTCACCCGGACGGGGTGGTGCCCCACAGGTGGCCCCTCACCCCGCCCCACCTGCGACGACGCCTCACCATCCCACCCCCCACCGCCAATCTGACACCACATCAGCAGGCGCAGGCCACCGCTCCGGGGTTACCTCGGAAACACGACCCCGTGCCCACAGGAGACCCCCCATGCGCCGACGCACCGCCCACGCGCTCACCGCCACCGCGCTGACCGCCGCCGCGTTCACCGGCCCGGTGGCCGGCGCGGTCGCCGCCGCGGACCTGGGCATGACGGGCTTCGGCATGACGGGCTTCGCGGCCGGCGACTTCGCCCCGCTGGAGGTGTGGCCCAAGTCCGCCGCCCCCGGCACCACCGTCACGGTGAACACGAAGGCCTGCGGCCCGGGCAGTCACGCCGAGGGCGACGCCACCACCGTCGGGGGCGGCCGCTTCAAGCTGACCCCGGGCACCCACAAGGAGGTGGTCGTGGGGCAGTTCCAGGTCGCCCGCGGAACCCACCCCGGCACCCACTCGATCGGCGCCACCTGCGCGAACGGCAAGTTCGCCACCGGCGACCTGATCGTCACCGAGCACGACCGAGCCCCCCAGGGCCACGTGCGCACCGGGGTGGGCGGTGGCACGACCACCACCACCGACCCCACCAAGATCGCGGCGGGAGTGGCAGTGCTGGCCGCCACCGCCGTCGGCGGTACCTGGTTCCTGCGTCGCCGGGCGAGCGGCACGCGGAACTGACGGACGCCCACCGCGGCCCCGGCCGCGGTCCGACCGGTACCGTCCCCCGTCGCCCGCCCCGCGAGGTCCCCCCCGTTCGCGGGGCCGGGCGACGGCCAGTCACCACATCACCACGTCACCAAGCCGAGCCGAGGGGGCCGCATGGAGGCAGAGGCACGCCGCGCCCGCGCCCGCGCCGGCGGGCTCGTCGCACTCGCCGCCTGCATCGGCGTCTGGCTCATCGGCAGCGGCTCCGGCGAGCCCGTCCGGCCCCCGCTGCCCTCCCCCGGTGAGGCGCTGAGCGCCCAGGCCCGGTTCCCCGGGGCCATCGCCGCGCTCCCCGGTTCCCCGCCCACCCGGATCCGGATCCCGTCCATCCGGGTGGACGCCCCGCTCACCGGGCTGGGCCTGCAGGCCGACGGCAGTCTCGAGGTACCGCCGCCCGCCCGCCGGGACCTGGCGGGCTGGTACCGCGAGGGCACCACCCCGGGCGCCACCGGCACGGCCGTCGTCGCCGGGCACGTGGACGACGCCGCCGGGCCCGCGGTCTTCTACCACCTGGGCGCGCTGCGCCGGGGGGCCCAGATCGAGGTCGCCCGCGCTGATGGCCGTACGGCCGTGTTCACCGTCCACGCGGTGGAGGTCTACGACGCCAAGGCCTTCCCCGACTCCCGCGTGTACGGGTCGTCACCGCGCGCCGAGCTCCGCGTCATCACCTGCGGCGGGGGCTTCTCCCCGCGCACCGGCTACCGGGGCAACGTGGTCGTCTTCGCCCACCTGACGGGCACGTACTAGACGGGCAGGGCCCAGACGGGCACGACCCGGACCAGCACGGCTAGCCGGTGCGGACGACGGCCTGGTCGCCGTGGGGTCCGAACAGGTGCAGGATCTCCACCACCTCGCCTTCGGCGGGGCCAAACCAGTGGGGTTCACCGGTGTCGAATTCGGCGACCTCGCCGGGGCGCAGGGTCAGGCTCCGCTCGCCGATGACGAGGTGGAGCTCGCCGGCGAGCACGTAGAGCCATTCGTAGCCGGCGTGGGTCACCCGTTTCGGTTCCCGGTACGCGAGCACCTGCTTGAAGACCTGGACCCGGCCCGGGTACTGCGTCAGGGGGACCAGGACGCTCCCGTGGTCCCGGCGGCGGGGCGTGAGGTGGACGCGCGCGTCACCGGTGACCGGGGCCGCGACGAGTTGGTCCAGGGCCACGCGGTGGGTGCGCGCGAGGGGGATGAGCAGTTCGAGCGTCGGACGCCGTTTGCCCGACTCCAGGCGGGAGAGCGTGCTCACGGAGATCCCTGTGGCCTCGGAGACGGCCTCCAGGGTGAGGACTCGCTCGCGCCGCAGCGCCCGTAGCCGCGGTCCGATGGCGTCGAGGGTCCGGGTGAGTTCGGCGTGTTCGGCGTGTTCGGCGCGTTCGGCATCGCTGTCCATGGGGCCATTTTGCGGTATCGGCAAATTTCCTGGGCCGCGGCCACTCCCCGGAACGAGCATGGGCCGACATCCGAAGCAGCCGGCCGACAGGCCGTCGCGGACCGAAGGCGGACCCATGACCACGACGATCCCGGCCGGGACGGCAGCGGGGCCCGGGCCCGCCCTCGGCCCGCGCTGCCGGTGGACGGTACTGGCCGTCTGCGCGCTGAGCATGTTCCTCATCGGAGTGGACACCACCATCGTCAACGTGGGCCTGCCCGCGATCGGACGCGGCCTGGGGGTGGGCACCCGCGGTCTGGAGTGGGTCGTGGACGCCTACACCGTGGTCCTGGCCAGCCTCCTCATCGCCTCCGGCGCCCTCGCGGACCGCTTCGGACGCCGTCGCGTGTTCCGGTGCGGGCTGACCGTCTTCGGCCTCGCCTCCCTCGCCTGCGCGCTCGCCCCGTCGCTCGGCTTCCTCGTCGCGGCGCGGGCCGTCCAGGGGGTCGGGGCCTCGATGCTGAGCCCGGTGGCCCTGGCGATCGTCGTCAACGCGATGCCCGACCCGCGGGAGCGGGCCCGGGCCATCGGCATATGGGCCTCCGTCTTCGGGCTCAGCATGGCCGCGGGACCGGTCGTCGGCGGGGCCCTCATCGCGGCCTTCGGCTGGCGGTCGGTGTTCTGGATCAACGCCCCGGTGGTCGTCGGCGCGCTCGTCCTGGTCGCGGTGTTCGTGCCGGAGTCCCGCGGTCAGCGCGCCCGGCGGCTCGATCTGCCCGGCCAGCTGCTCCTCACGACCGCCTTGTGCGTCTCGGTCGGCGTCCTGATCGAAGGCCCCCGCATCGGCTGGTCCTCCCCCTCGGCCCTGGCCTGCTACGCCGTCGTCGCGGCGGCGGCGACGGCCTTCGTCCGGGTCGAGCTCCGCCGGCCCGAGCCCCTGATCGACCTCGGGCTGTTCCGGCGGCCGCCCTTCGCCTCGGCGGTACTGGGGGCGGTGGCGGTGTTCGCCGCGCTGAGCGTGAGCCTGCTGCTCACCACCCTGTACCTGCAGAACGCCCGCGGCTGGACCCCGCTCGCGGCCGGTGCGGCGACCCTGCCCATGGCACTCGGGGCGACGGTGTGCGCGCCGTGGTCCGGCAGCCTGACGGGGCGCCTCGGGCCGCGGCGTCCGCTGCTCCTCGCCGGCGGCTTCACCGCGGCGGGCGGGCTCTGCGTGGTGGACCTGGGCCCGGACACGAGCGTGCCGCTGCTCCTGCTGGCCCACCTGCTCATCGGCATCGGGTTCGGCTTCGCCAACGCCCCGCTGACCCATACCGCGGTCGGCGGACTCCCGCCGTCCCGCGCCGGGGTGGCCGGGGCCGTCACCTCCACCGCCCGCCAGGTCGGATCGGCCGTCGGCATCGCCGTCGCGGGGGCACTGGCCGCGGGCGCCGGCCCCGACGGCCTCGCCCGGGCGTCCCGGCCGGGCTGGCTGCTCGTGACGGCCTGCGGACTGTTCCTCCTCGTGGTGGCCTGGGCCTCCGGGAAACGGCAAGACACCCCTTAGGGCGTCCGGTCCACAAGAGACGGCCTAGTGCTGTGACCGGAAAGGTTCACCGTGTCGCGGCGCCCGGCACGGCACCTCGCCGCGTTGTCGGACCGCGCAAGTACGTCCAGTACGAGGCACGGCCCTCCGCCTTGCGAGGCACCGCACCGAACACCGCGACCCGGCAAACCTTTCCGGCCACAGCACTAGGCGGGAAACGCGTACCAGCGGCGGTGGACGTACGGCTCGACGCACAGGACCGCGACGGCCGCCACGACTCCCACCAGGAGCGAGGTCCAGCCGCCCCCGGCGACCAGCGCACCGGCGCAGGCGGCGGCCACGACCAGCGGCCGGACCAGGGTCAGCGGGCCGAGCCCGACGACCACGGCGAGGGTGCCGGCCCGGTGCGGCAGCGTGAAGTAGGCGGCGAGCGAGAGCCCGACGGCGAGGGCGTAGGCCCCGATCGGGACGAGGAAGCCGATGCCGCCGTCGGCGAGGGTCCCGTACGCCCGGTCGGTGTCCTCGGCGAGCAGCAGGACGGCGCCGGCCGTGAGGGCGGGGGCGAGCAGCAGGACGGAGCCCACCGCCAGTCCGCGCAGGGAGGCGCGCAGGACGGCGCGGTGCTTGCGGATCCGGGCGTCCCGGCCGGCGTAGGCGCGGAAGCCGCTGAACGCCGCGTCGACGAGGCCGAGGGCGGCGAGCGGCAGGACCGGGTTCATCGCGCGGCCCCGGAAGCGGTCCCGGAGGCGGAGGCGGCCCAGGACGCGGCGTCGTGCCCCGGCGGTCCGCCGCGGGTCAGGTGCTCCGCGCCCACGAGCCGGCGGGAGGCACGGCCGAGGGCCTGGCGCAGCGGGTCCTCCAGGTAGGGGCGGATGCCGAGGACCGGGCGCACGGTGGTGCAGAAGGGGTTGGACAGGCCCCGGGGTTCGTAGAGCAGCGGCCGGATGCCCGGTACGGTCGCGGCACGCAGCAGGGTTTCGTCCGAGTGGGCGCGCCGGGCGGAGACGACCCCGTCGTGGCGGCCGAGCGGATGGCGCATCCGGGCGCGGTGGAACATCCAGGCGCCCAAGGGTGCCAGCCGGGTGGCGGCGATGTCGAAGTGGCAGAAGGCGAGTGCCTGGGAGTCGGCCTGCGCCTCGAAGAAATCCGCGAGCGCGGGGCCGCGGAAGTGGTGGAGCAGCCCGGTGGAGACGTAGACGGTGGCGACCTCCGGGAGGTCGAAGGCGTTGCCGTGGACGAACCGGCAGTCGAGTCCCTCGGCGCGGGCCAGCCGGTCGGCCTCGGCGACGAGCGCGGCGTCGAGGTCGACGCCGATCAGCTCGACGTTCGGGCCGAGGGCGCCGGTGGACGCCAGCCAGCGGACGAGGTAGCCGAGCCCGGAGCCGATGTCGACCAGGCGGAACCGGCCGCGGCGGCCCGCGATCTCGCGGATGGCCTCGAACAGCGGGTCCAGTACGTGCACCAGCCGCTCCCCGATGCGCAGTTCCTCGCTGAGCCGCTGCAGCTCGGTGTGGACGCCGATCATCAGGCGGTCCACGGCGAGCGGGTCGAGCACGTCGTCCGGCCCGGCCGGCAGCCCGGCGACGATCCGGGCGCCGCGCGGATCCCCCGCCTCGTCGAGCCGGCGGACCACGTCACCGCGGTGCACCGGCAGTCGCGCCCCGCTGAGCGGATCGGTGACGGTGATCAGGTCGGATATCTCAAGGTGGGGCACGTCGGCAACTTTATCCCCCGGCGGCGGGCCCGCCCATGCGCGTCCAAGATCAGCCCCACTGTTCGAAGCCCAGCTTCACCACTAGGCCGCCGACGACCGTCAGGAGCACTCCGCGGACGAAGCCGCTGCCCTTCTTCAGTGCCATCCGGGCACCGATCATGGCGCCGGCCAGGTTGAACACGGCCATCAGGGCGGCGAGTTGCCACAGCACCATGCCCTGGTAGGCGAACATGGCGAGCGCTCCGGCGTTGGTGCACACGTTGACGATCTTCGCCGTGGCGGAGGCCGTGACCAGGTCGAGGTGGAGCAGGGCCGTCAGCGCCAGGACCAGGAAGGTGCCGGTGCCGGGGCCGATGAGCCCGTCGTAGAAGCCGATGCCGAGGCCGGCCAGGGCGATGGTGAGCAGGACGCGCCGGCGGCTGACGGGGGCGGCTCCGGGAGCGACGCCGAAGCCGGGGCGGAAGAGGACGAAGGCCGCGACGACCACCAGGACCACCATGATCAGCGGGCGCAGGGCGTCCTTGCTGATGCCGCCGGCCAGGGCGGCCCCGCCCATCGAGCCGACGAGCGCGGCCAGGCCGATGCGGACGGCGAGCTTCACGTCCACCGGGGTCTTGCGCAGGTACGCCACGGCCGCGCCCGAGGTCCCGACGATGGCCACGGCCTTGTTGGTGCCGAGGACGGTGGCGGGGTGGGCGTTCGGCAGGCCGAGGAGCAGGGCGGGCAGGAGCAGCAGGCCGCCGCCGCCCACGACGGCGTCGATCCAGCCGGCCGCGGCGGCGGCCACACACAGCACGATGATCATGGTTGTCGATATGTCAGGCACGGCCCGACCTTATGGAGGGGTTGGGTGCAGTGGCCATCAATCCCCGGAAACTTGCGCAAAGGTTGAGCTTTGCCGGGCCGGAGCCCGGTCCGGGGCCACGGGGGCCGACGGATCCACCGCCGCCGTCAGCACGCTCGCCACCAGCACACTGGCCAGCCCGAGCCCTGCCGCCAGCCGCCGGGCGGGCGGCAGGGAGACCAGCGCGGCCAGCACCGCGCGCGCCGCGGAGGTACGGGGCCTACGGTGCCGACCTGCGGCCACCTCCAGCCCCGCCGGCGTTCGAGGCGCGGGGTCTGGGGCAGAGCCCCAGGGGGTCCCGGCGCAGCCCGGAGCCCCCTCCAGCCCGTCCGGCGTTTGAGGACCGGGTCCGGGCAGAGCTCGGCTGGGGGTCCCCCCGGACGGAGTCTGGGGGATGGGCGAAGGGCGGGTAGGGGACAAGCCCCGCGCAGCGGGAACGGACACGGGCAGGGCCACGTGCAGCGGGTGACGCATGGTGCGGCGACCTCTCGGGGGCCTCGGGGGGGCGGAAACGGAAGCGGGCTCGACGGCGGCAGCGGACCCGGCGGCGGGTTCAGAACCCGAAGCACTCGGCGTGGATCCGCCCCGCCGGCACCCCGGCCCGCAGCAGCGCCGACTGGGTGGCGTCCGCCATCCCGGGCGGCCCGCACAGGTACACGTCGTGCTCGGCCAGCTCCGGGACCAGCGCGGCCAGCGCCTGCGGAGCCAGTGGGTCGAAGGCGGCGCCCGACGGCCCGAGCAGGTAGTGCAGCCCGGCCTGCCGTTCGGCGGCGATGGCCTCCAGCTCGGAGCGCAGGACGAGGTGCTCCTCGGCGCCCGCCCGGTAGAGCAGGGTGATGTCCCCCGGCCCGCCGGGCAGCGTCTCGAACAGCGCCCGCATCGGGGTGATCCCGACCCCGCCGGCGATCAGCAGCACCTTGGTCCGGGTCCGCCGGGCCGCGGTGAGCGCCCCGAAGGGGCCGGTGGCGAGGACGCGGGTGCCGGGGCGCAGCCGGCGGATCCGGCGGGAGTGGCCTCCGAGGGCCTTCACGGTGATGCGCAGGGTGTTCCCGCGGACCGGCGCCGACAGCGAGAACGGCAGCGCGGTGTGCCACAGCCGGCGCTGCAGGAACCGCCAGCGCAGGAACTGCCCCGGCTCCGCGCGCAGCTCCGCGAGGTGCTCCCCGTAGACGAGGACGGAGACCACCCCGGGCCCCTCCACGCGGACCTCGGCGACGCGCAGCGCGTGCCGCAGGGCCTGGCGTACGGGGACCACGGCCCGGTACCAGAGCAGCAGGACGGCGACCACCGCGTGGGCGAGGGCCCAGAACCAGGCGACGAGGGCCAGGTCGGGCCCGGCGAGCTGGTGGCCGAAGGCGAGGGCGGCGGCGAGGTACACCAGGAGGTGGACCCCCCGCCAGGTTTCGTGGCTGACCCGGCGGCGTACGGAGCGGGCGGAGGTGATGCCGACGGCGACCAGGAGGACGGTCCCGATCGCCGCGGCGGCCAGCGCCGGGTAGCCGAGCAGCTCCCGGACGGCGGAGAGCACGTCGACCCCCTCGTGCACGGCGTAGCCGCAGAGCGCGAAGGCCGTGTGCCCGAAACAGAGCAGCAGGACGTGGCGGCCGCCCAGCGCGTGCCAGCGGGCGAGCCGGGCCGCGCCCACCCCGTGCTCGACGGCGGGGACCCGGGCCATGAGGAAGAGCAGAACGAGCACCCCGTACCCGGCGAGCAGGCCGGTCAGGTGCGCGGCGGTGGCGAACAGCGCGTCGAGCCGGGCCGAGGGCCGCACCTGGGCGGCCCACAGCAGGGCCACGGTCCCCGCCCCGCCGAGCATCCCGCCCTTGACCCGAACCGCCATGTCTCGCTCTCGCATACGGTCACGCTAAGGGCGGTCCGGCGGGCTCCCGGGCCCTCCCGGTGATCCTTGGTGATCCTTAAGGCGGCCTTGAGCGACGCCTCACGGACCCTTAACCCACACGCTGAGGTCGGCGTTCCGTCAGGGAAACAACGGCGATGCCGTGGGGAAACAGCGGCCCCGCACTCTCGTGTCATGACCTCGGAACAGCAACGCGTGGTGGTGATCGGCGGCGGCCTCGCCGGCCTGCGGCTCGCCGCCCGGCTGGGCGGGGACGTACGCGTCCTCGGCGAGGAGGCGCACGCCCCCTACAACCGGGTCCTCCTCGCGGAGGTCCTGGCCGGCCGGTACGCGCCGGAGGTGACGGCCCTCCCGGCCCCCGGGCCGGCGCTGCGCCGGGGCGTGCGGGCGGTACGGATCGACCGGGCGGAGCAGGTGGTGCACTGCGACGACGGCACCGTCGAGCCGTACGGCACCCTCGTCCTGGCCACGGGGTCGAACCCGGTCCTCCCTCCGCTGCGCGGCCTCTTCGAACCCGAAGGGCGGGAACTCCCCGCCGGGGTCCACGCGTTCCGCACCATGGACGACTGCCTGGCCCTGTCGGCTGCCGTACGTCCCGGCGTGCGCGCGGTGGTGATCGGCGGCGGCCTCCTCGGCGTCTCGGCGGCCCGCGCGCTGGCCGAGCGCGGCGCCCAGGTCGTCCTGGCACAGCAGGGCGAGCGCCTGATGGAGCGCCAACTCGACGCGGAAGCCTCGGCCCTGCTGCGCACCCACCTGGCCACCCTGGGCGTGGAGATCCACACGGAATGCCGAGTCCGAGGCCTCTCGACGACGCACCCTGCCGGCGGCATCAGCCAAAATCCAGCCCCTCCGGCGTTTGAGGAGCGGGTCCGGGCAGAGCCCGGAACGCCCCGCAGGGCCGCCACTCCCGCAGCCGCCGCCCCCGCCCGCACCCCGGGCCGGCGCCCGGGAACCAACCCCGCCCAGGCCCACCGCCAGGTCACCGGCGTCGACCTCGCCGTCGGCTACCGCCTCGACGCCGACCTCGTCGTCCTCGCCTGCGGCGTCCGCCCCCGCACCGGCCTCGCCCAGGCCGCCGGCCTCGACGTCCGCACCGGCATCCTCGTCGACGACGAGCTCCGCACCAGCGATCCCCGCATCCACGCCATCGGCGACTGCGCCGAGCACGCGGGCCGGGTGTACGGACTGGCCGGCCCCGCCCTCGAACAGGCCGACGCCCTCGCCGACGTCCTGCTCGGCACCGGCGGGGGGCTCGTCGCGGACCCCGCCTACGCCGGCACCCGCGCCCTCACCCGCCTCACCCTCACCGCCGGGGGCGACCGGCCCCTCGACCTCGCCGCCTTCGGCGAGACAACCCCGCTCCCCGGCGACGACGTGGTCCGGCTCACCGACGCCACCCGCCGCACCTACCGCAAGGTCGTCGTCCGAGGCGACCGCCTCGTCGGCGGGGTCCTGCTCGGTGAACTCTCCAGCGTGGGCGCCCTCGCCCGCAGCTGGGAGGACGGCGCCCCCCTCACCGACCAGCACGGTCTCTTCGACCTGCACCACCTGCTCACCGACGACGGAGGCTCCTGATCATGGCCGCAGCCACGCCCACGCCCGCCCCGGGCACCGCCCAGGCCACCACGCAGGCCACCGCCCAGACCCCCGGGACCCGGAAGCCCGCCCTCGTGCTCATCGGCCACGGCATGGTCGGCCAGCGCTACCTGGAGGCGCTCGCCGAACTCGGCGCCACCGCCACGCACCGGATCACCGTGCTCTGCGAGGAGCCCCGCCCCGCCTATGACCGCGTGCACCTGACCTCGTACTTCTCCGGCAGCACCCCCGAGGACCTCTCCCTCACCCCAGCCTCCTTCATGGAGGAGCACGGGATCGCCCTGCACCTCGACGACCCCGCCGAGAGCATCGACCGCGAAGCCCGCACCGTCACCTCCCGCACGGGGCGGGTGTTCCCGTACGACGTGCTCGTGCTCGCGACCGGCAGCTACCCCTTCGTGCCGCCCGTCCCCGGCAAGGACGCCCCCGGCTGTTTCGTGTACCGCACCATCGAGGACCTCCTCGCGATCGAGGAGTACGCGAAGACCCGGACCACCGGCGCCGTGGTCGGCGGCGGCCTGCTCGGGCTGGAGGCCGCCGGCGCGCTCCAGGGCCTCGGACTCACCACTCAGATCGTGGAGTTCGCGCCCCGCCTGATGCCCGTCCAGGTCGACGAGGGCGGCGGCGCGGCCCTGCTCCGCACCATCCAGAACATGGGGCTCACCGTCCACACGGGCGTCGGCACCCAGGAAGTGCTCACCGGCGAGGACGGCGCGGTCAGCGGCATGAAGCTGTCCGACGGCTCCAGCGTCGCCACCGACCTGGTCGTCTTCTCCGCGGGCGTCCGCCCCCGCGACCAGCTCGCCCGCGAGAGCGGACTGGCCGTCGGCGAACGCGGCGGCATCTCCGTCGACGCCCGCTGCCGCACCTCCGACCCGCACGTCTACGCCATCGGCGAGTGCGCGCTCGCCTCAGACGGCCGCGTCTACGGGCTCGTCGCCCCCGGCTACGAGATGGCGGAGACGGCCGCGGCCGACCTGCTGGGCCGCGGGAAGGAGTTCACCGGCGCCGACCTCTCCACCAAGCTCAAGCTGCTCGGCGTGGACGTGGCCTCCTTCGGCGACGCGCACGGCGCCACCGCCGGCAGCCTCGACGTCGTCTACTCCGACTCCCGCTCCGGCGTCTACAAGAAGGTGGTCGTCTCCGCCGAAGGCGTGCTGCTCGGCGGCGTCCTGGTCGGCGACGCCGACTCCTACGGCCTGCTGCGCCCGCTCACCGGCTCCGTACCGCCCGTCACCCCCGAGCAGCTGGTGATGCCCGCCGGCGCCGGAGCACCCGTCGCCCTCGGCCCCGGCTCGCTCCCCGACACCGCGGTCATCTGCTCCTGCCACAACGTCACCAAGAAGGCCATCACCGCCCACAGCACCGTCCCCGAGGTCAAGAAGTGCACCAAGGCGGGCACCGGGTGCGGGAGCTGCCTCAAGGTGATCGGCCAGCTGATGCCGCCCGCCGCCGACAAGGGGCTCTGCGACTGCTTCCCCTTCACCCGCGCCGAGCTCTACGAGATCGTCCGCACCCTGCGCGTGACCTCGTACGAGAAGCTCCTCGACAGCCACGGCCGCGAGGAGGCGCGCGGCGGCGAAGGCTGCGAGGTCTGCAAGCCCACCGTCGGTTCGATCATCGCCTCACTCGCCCCCACCCTGGGCGCGAGCGGCTACGTCCTGGACGGGGAGCAGGCCGCCCTCCAGGACACCAACGACCACTTCCTCGCCAACATGCAGCGCAACGGCTCGTACTCGGTCGTCCCGCGCATCCCCGGCGGCGAGATCACCCCCGACAAGCTCATCGTGATCGGCGAGGTCGCCCGCGACTTCGGCCTCTACACGAAGATCACCGGCGGCCAGCGCATCGACCTCTTCGGCGCCGCCATCGACCAGCTCCCCCTCATCTGGGCCCGGCTCGTCGAGGCCGGATTCGAGTCCGGGCACGCGTACGGCAAGGCCCTGCGGACGGTGAAGTCCTGCGTGGGCCAGACCTGGTGCCGCTACGGGGTCCAGGACTCCGTACGGATGGCCATCGACCTGGAGCTGCGCTACCGCGGCCTGCGCGCCCCGCACAAGCTCAAGTCGGCGGTCTCCGGCTGCGCCCGGGAGTGCGCGGAGGCACAGAGCAAGGACTTCGGGATCATCGCGACGGCGAGCGGCTGGAACCTCTACGTCGGCGGCAACGGCGGGGCCACCCCGCGCCACGCCGACCTGCTGGCCCAGGACCTGTCGGACGCCGAACTGGTCCGGCTCATCGACCGGTTCCTGATGTTCTACATCCGCACCGCCGACCGGCTGGAGCGGACCTCCACCTGGCTGGACCGGCTGGAGGGCGGCCTGGAGCACCTGCGGGACGTGATCGTGCGCGACTCGCTCGGGCTGTGCGCGGAGCTGGAATCGCTGATGGCCGACCACGTGGCGCACTACCGCGACGAGTGGGCCGAGACCCTGGACGACCCGGAGCGGCTGCGCCGGTTCGTGTCCTTCGTCAACGCCCCGGGCGCACCCGACCCGAGCGTGAAGTTCGTCCCCGAACGCGGTCAGGTCAAGCCCGACCTGGCCATCCTCACCCTGGAGCCCCTGGGAGGCACCCGATGACCGTGGAACTGCAGGTGGCGGAGGGATGGCTCACCGTGTGCGAGCTGTCGGCGCTGATCCCCGGGCGCGGGGTGGCGGCGCTGCTGCCCGACGGCAGCCAGGCCGCCGT
Organism: Streptomyces sp. GL_148; assembly: GCF_057834205.1. Taxonomy (NCBI): domain Bacteria; kingdom Bacillati; phylum Actinomycetota; class Actinomycetes; order Kitasatosporales; family Streptomycetaceae; genus Streptomyces; species Streptomyces sp. GL_148. The sequence goes on from NZ_CM174396.1 coordinate 2,816,214, forward strand.
GTTCGTCGACCGCGCGGGGCGCCCGTACGCCATCGGCAACCGGGACCCCTTCACCGGGGCGCAGGTGCTCTCGCGCGGGCTGGTCGGCTCGGCCGCGGGACGGCTCTTCGTGGCCTCGCCGCTGCTCAAGCAGCGCTTCGACCTGGAGTCGGGGCACTGCCTGGACGACGAGGAGGTGGCGGTCCGGACGTACCCGGTACGGACCGCCGCGACCTCGGGGTGAGGCTCAGGCCTGAACGATCGACGGGTCCATCCACATGATCTCCCAGGTGTGGCCCTCGAGGTCGTCGAAGGCCCGGCCGTACATGACGCCGTGGTCCTGGGCGGGGCGGGGCTCGGTGGCGCCGGCCGCCAGGGCCCCGTCGACGAACTCGTCTACGGCGGTGCGGCTCTCGGCGCTCAGACACAGCAGCACCTCGGAGGTGGTGGTGGCGTCCGCGATGCTCTTGTGGGTGAAGTCCTTGTACCGGGCCTCGGTCAGGAACATGGCCACGATCGAGTCGGTGATGGGCATCGCGGCGCAGTTCTCGTCGGTGAACTGGGCGTTGAAGCCGTAACCGAGCTTGCCCCAGAAGGTCTTGGTGGCCTCGAGGTCCTTGACCGGCAGGTTGACGAAGATCATGGTGGAGGACATCGCGGTCTCTCTTCTCTCGGTGCGTTGGCGTTGCTTTCGAGAGGTAGACCGGAGCCCTCCGGGAAACTCATCGCTCCCCGCGAAAGTTTTTCCAGGATCCAAGAAACCGCAGGTCAGCCCATGGTCGAGCGCAGCTCCAGGGCCGCCAGCGGTACGAAGCCCAGCCCATCGGCGCTCTCCAGCGAGGCGTCGACGCCGGCCAGCCGCTTGTGCAGGGCCAGCGCGATCCGCTCGCCCTGGGCCTTGGCCCGCTCCGCGTTCCGCCCCCGGTGCAGTCCGTCGATCGTGGCCCGCCACAGCTGCACCCAGCGCCCGAAGTCCTCGGCGGTCATCTCGCGGACCGACTGGAGGGCCGCGTGCGGGGCGAAGGCGTCGCGCCGGTAGTCGGCGCTGCGGAAGAGCGCCCGCTCCCAGAAGTCGGTGATCCGGGGCAGGTGCACGTCGAGGTCGGTACCGGCGATCTCGGTGAAGAAGGGCCCGATCCGCGGGTCGGCGAAGGCCGCCGTGTAGAAGCGGCGCAGCACGACGTCGAGGTCGGCGCGGCCGGTGATGTCGGCGTCGGCGGCGTTGGCGGCGTGGGGGTTCATCACTCCACCATCCTCCCGCACCGGCCCCCTCCCCAGGGCAGAAAGTCCTGCATCACCCCGTCCCGGCCCGCTTCGACGGCTCTCCTCTCGCCCTCCTCACCCCTCTCCTCACCCCTCTCCGATTTCAGGAAATCCCTCCGGGAGGATTGACCTCACGCCGGTCGCTCCCGCGTCATATGGAATTGACGTCACGTCAACTCGACGGTTCTAAGTTCCTCGACGCGTGCGTGACTCCTCGCCCGACCGGGCGCGGAGCCCCTCCTCCCACAGGAGTGACCGTGGAACGTCGTACCTTCCTTCGCGGGGCCGTCATCGGCTCCTCCGCCGCCGCCTTCGGCGGCACGCTGATGCACGGCGCGGCCTACGCGGCCCCCGCCCAGCCCGGCGCCGGACCCTACGGGGCGCTCGGCGCCGCCGACGCCAACGGCATCATGCTGCCCGCGGGCTTCAGCAGCCGGGTGATAGCCCGCTCCAGCCAGACGGTCCCCGGCACCTCGTACACCTGGCACAGCGCCCCCGACGGCGGCGCCTGTTTCGCCGACGGCACGGGCTGGATCTACGTGTCGAACTCGGAGATCAACCCCTCCGGCGGTGCGAGCGCGGTGAAGTTCAACTCCGCGGGCACCGTCACCGGCGCCTACCGGATCCTCTCCAACACCCGCCAGAACTGCGCGGGCGGCAAGACCCCGTGGAACACCTGGCTGTCCTGCGAGGAGGTCAGCCTCGGCTACGTCTACGAGGCGGACCCGTACGGGGTGAACGCGTCCGTCCGGCGCTCCGCGATGGGCCGCTTCAAGCACGAGGCGGCCGCCGCCGACCCCGTGCGCCAGGTGATCTACATGACGGAGGACGAGTCGAGCGGCTGCTTCTACCGCTTCATCCCCACCACCTGGGGCAACCTCTCTTCGGGCACCCTCCAGGTGCTCGTCGCCGGCACCGCCACCTCCGGCTCCTTCACCTGGCAGAACGTCCCGGACCCGGACGGCTCGCCGACCACCACCCGCACCCAGGTCTCGGGGTCGAAGAAGTTCAACGGCGGCGAGGGCTGCCACTACGCCAACGACACGGTCTGGTTCACCACCAAGGGCGACAACCGCGTCTGGCAGCTCAACCTCGCGAACAGCACCTACGAGCTCGCCTACGACGACTCCCTGGTCTCCGGCGGCGGCGCGCCCCTGACGGGCGTCGACAACGTCACGGGTTCCTCGTACGGCGACCTGTACGTCGCCGAGGACGGCGGCAACCTGGAGATCTGCGTCATCACCCCGGACGACATCGTCGCCCCCTTCCTGCGGGTCACCGGCCAGTCCTCCTCGGAGATCACCGGCCCGGCCTTCTCCCCCGCCGGCAACCGCCTCTACTTCAGCAGCCAGCGCGGCACGAGCGGCAGCTCCACGGGCGGCATCACGTACGAGGTCACGGGCCCGTTCCGCACCTGACCGATCCAGCCCCGCCGGCGTTTGAGGCGCGGGGTCTGGGGCAGTGCCCCAGGACACGGCGCCGCAGGTCACCACCGGCCGGGGCCAAATCCAGCCCCGCCGGCGTTTGAGGCGCGGGGGCCCGGGGGCGGAGCCCCAGGCAACGGCGCCGCAGGTCACCACCGACCGCACCCCGGCGGGGTCACGAACCCGCCGGGGCGCGGCCGGTCACGACACCACGGCCCCGCCCTTGAGCAGCGCAGCTCCCAACGGCGTCACCGTGTGCAGCACCGCGTTGCCCCGCCGCAGCGTGGTGACCAGCCCGGCCTCCCGCATCACCCCCGCGTGCTGGCTCGCGGAGGCCAGCGAGACCCCGGCCCGCCGCGCCAGCTCGCTCGTGGTGGCCCCGTCGCCGATCGCCTGGAGCACCACCGACCGGGTGTGCCCGACGAGCTTGCCCAGGGTGTGCTGGCGCTGCCGGCGCCGCTCCTCCGCCGGCCGGGCCGCCTCGCCGCCGACCTGCGCCGAGGACAGCTCGGCCGCCGCCGGATACACCAGCACGGGCGGCAGCTCCGGATCGTGCAGGGTCACCGCCGTGCGCCGGCAGAAGAAGGAGGGCTGGAGCAGCAGCCCGCGCCCCCGTAGCCGTACGTCCCGGTCCACGGGGTAGTCGCACTCCAGCACCGGCGCCCGCCACCGCAGCATCGGCGGCAGCGAGGCCAGCAGTTCGTCCGCTCCCCCGTCGAGCAGCGCCCGCCCCCGCGCGGCCCGCTCGGCCTCGATCTGCGCCTGGATGTGGCTCCAGTACGGCTCCACGGCCGCCCGGTGGTACCCGCGCAGCTCCCCCATCAGCCGGGGCAGGTGCGCGGTGTCCCCCTCCATGAAGTCCCGCAGCCGCCTGGGCACCAGGGCCTCGGAGCCGCGGTACGCGCCCCCGCCGGCCCTGCCCGCAACCGTCGGCATCCCGAAGGCCGCGGCCATGCCGGAGCCCGACTCCACGCCCCGGCCGAGCAGCAGGAGCTCGCGCCGCAGCCGCTCGGGGCGGATCCCGCGCAGTGCGTCGAGGCCCACGTCCCACCCGTACTGCCCCTCCACGGGGGTCAGGAAATCGGGGAAATACCCGCGGCTCGGTATCAGCGCACCGAGAAGTCGTGTTTCACCATTCAACCTGGTGCGTGTTTCCGCACGCCAATCGCCGAAGAGCCGGGTATCCCGCCGCTCTCGTAAGCGGTGAAAACTCAGAATCGTTTCCCACAACGCATCCGGACGCCCTGCCATCCTTACGCGCGCGAGGTCCACTCCCGTGAAATGGATACGCAGCACCCGAACCCCCACCTGTGCAACCGCAATCCCCCCGCCCCTTGAGTATGCACGCCGTCACACGTGGTCACCATGGCCTTTCAGCCACAGTTGAAACCCCTTTCGGCGAGGGTGTGACAACCGAAATCCTGTACTCCGCCGGGCACACTCCGGCGCGACCGAAACGCTCCGCGAAGGCCGTGGGGGGCTTTGCGGGGCCTGGCGGTCGGTCGCACCGGGAAGCGCCGACGTGTCCGGCGGATTGGCGACAGGCGGTGGACGGGTGGGGATCCGTCCACCGCCTGTTGCCGTTAAGGCATCTGGAACAACATTGAACCAAATCTGAGCCCGGGGGAACGCCCACGAACACGGGGGAACACGACGGAACGCCGCGGAACGCCGGGGAACAGCGGGCGACAGCGGGCGACAGCGGCCAAGGCCGGGGAAATAGACGCGCCTGCCGCCGGACGTCAGGGAACCCGGGGGCAGGCGCGGTCAAGGGGGCCCCGGCATCGGGGCCGCGGAGCGGTCAGCGGCTGTCGCTGCCCTTCGCCTCGGCGGCGGCGCGGCCGGCTTCCAGGCGCGCGACCGGGATCCGGAACGGCGAGCAGGAGACGTAGTCCAGGCCGACCTCGTGGAAGAAGTGGACGGACTCGGGGTCGCCGCCGTGCTCTCCGCAGACGCCGAGCTTGAGGTCGGGGCGGGTGGCCCGGCCGGCCTCGACGGCGCTGCGGACCAGCGTGCCGACGCCGTCGCGGTCGATGGTCTCGAAGGGCGAGACCCCGAAGATGCCCTTCTCCAGGTAGGCGGTGAAGAAGCTGGCCTCGACGTCGTCGCGGGAGAAGCCCCACACGGTCTGGGTCAGGTCGTTCGTGCCGAAGGAGAAGAACTGCGCGGCCTCGGCGATCTGACCGGCGGTGAGGGCGGCGCGGGGCAGCTCGATCATGGTGCCGATGGTCAGCTTGAGGTTGGTGCCGGTGGCGGCCTCGATCTCGGCGATGACCGCGTCGGCCTCCTCGCGGACGATCTCGAGCTCCTGGACGGTGCCCACGAGCGGAACCATGATCTCGACCCGCGGGTCGCCCTTGGCGTTCGCGCGCTCGGCCGCGGCCTCGGCGATGGCCCGCACCTGCATGGCGAACAGGCCGGGGATGACCAGGCCGAGGCGGACGCCGCGCAGGCCCAGCATCGGGTTCTGCTCGTGCAGCTTGTGCACGGCCTGGAGCAGGCGCAGGTCGTTCTCGTTGGCGTCCTTGCGGGACTCGGCGAGGGCGACGCGCACCGACAGCTCGGTGATGTCGGGGAGGAACTCGTGCAGCGGCGGGTCGAGCAGGCGGACGGTGACGGGCAGTCCGTCCATCGCCTCGAACAGCTCGACGAAGTCCTTCTTCTGCAGCGGCAGGAGGGCACTGAGTGCCTCCTCCCGCTCCTTGTCGGTGTCCGCGAGGATCAGGCGCTCGACCAGCTCGCGGCGCTCACCGAGGAACATGTGCTCGGTGCGGCACAGGCCGATGCCCTGGGCGCCGAAGCGGCGGGCGCGCAGCGCGTCCTCGGCGTTGTCGGCGTTGGCGCGCACGCGCAGGCGGCGTACGCGGTCGGCGTAGGCCATGATCCGGTGCACGGCGGCGACGAGTTCGTCGGCGTCGTCGGCCCCGGCGTGCATGCGGCCCTCGAAGTACTCGACGACCGGAGACGGTACGACGGGTACCTCACCGAGGTAGACCTTGCCGGTGGAGCCGTCGATGGAGACGACGTCGCCCTCTTCGACGACCGTTCCGCCGACCGTCATGCGGCGGCGCTTGGTGTCGACCTCGAGGTCCTCGGCGCCGCAGACACAGGTCTTGCCCATGCCGCGGGCCACGACGGCGGCGTGCGAGGTCTTGCCGCCGCGGGAGGTCAGGATGCCCTCGGAGGCGATCATGCCGTCGAGGTCGTCCGGGTTGGTCTCGCGGCGGATCAGGATGACCTTCTCGCCGGAGCGGGACCACTTGACGGCCGTGTAGGAGTCGAAGACGGCCTTGCCGACGGCCGCGCCCGGGGAGGCGGCGATGCCGCGTCCCAGCAGCGTGGTCTTGGCGCTCTCGTCGAAGCGCGGGAACATCAGCTGCGCGAGCTGGGCGCCGTTGACGCGCTGGAGGGCCTCGGCCTCGTCGATGAGGCCCTGGTCCACGAGCTGGGTGGCGATGCGGAAGGCGGCGCCGGCGGTGCGCTTGCCGACGCGGGTCTGGAGCATCCACAGCTGGCCGCGCTCGATGGTGAACTCGATGTCGCAGAGATCCTTGTAGTGGGTCTCCAGCGTCGTCATGATCGTCATGAGCTGGTCGTACGAGACCTTGTCGATGGTCTCCAGGTCCGCGAGCGGCACGGTGTTGCGGATGCCCGCGACCACGTCCTCGCCCTGGGCGTTCTGCAGGTAGTCGCCGTAGACGCCCGCGTGGCCGCTGGCCGGGTCGCGGGTGAAGGCGACGCCGGTGCCCGAGTCGGGGCCGAGGTTGCCGAAGACCATGGAGCAGATGTTGACCGCGGTGCCCAGGTCGCTCGGGATGCGCTCCTGGCGGCGGTAGAGCTTGGCGCGGTCGGTGTTCCAGGAGTTGAAGACCGCTTCGACGGCGAGGTCGAGCTGCTCGCGGGCGTCCTGCGGGAACTCGCGGCCGGCCTGCTTGGCGACGATCTTCTTGAAGCGGGTGACCAGCTTCTTCAGGTCGGCGGCGTCGAGGTCGGTGTCGACGGTGACCTTCTTGGCGGCCTTGGCCTCGTCGAGGGCTTCCTCGAACAGCTCGCCGTCCACGTCGAGGACGGTCTTGCCGAACATCTGGATCAGGCGGCGGTACGAGTCCCACGCGAAGCGCTCGTTGCCGGCCTGGGTGGCGAGGCCGGTGACGGACTCGTCGGAGAGGCCGATGTTGAGGACCGTGTCCATCATGCCCGGCATCGAGAACTTGGCGCCGGAGCGCACGGAGACCAGCAGCGGGTCGTCCGACTGGCCGAGCTTCTTGCCCATCTTCGCCTCGAGGGCGGCGAGGTGCGCGCTGACCTCTTCGCGCAGCTCGGCCGGGGCCTCGCCGCTGTCGAGGTAGACCTTGCAGGCCTCGGTGGTGATGGTGAAGCCGGGAGGGACCGGCAGACCCAGGTTGGTCATCTCGGCGAGGTTGGCACCCTTGCCGCCGAGAAGGTCCTTGAGGTCGCGGTTGCCCTCCGTGAAGTCGTAGACGAACTTCTGATCTTTGTTTTCCGACACGGGTCTCGACTCCTCGAGGCTCGGTGGCTGCCCTGACGGCCAGGAACATACCCAGATCGAAGGCTTATGGGTACGTCCACTTGGCGGTCATGTGGCCGTAACCACCTGGGTGCCAGCCAATCGAATGTAACTAGCGAGTAGCCAAAACCTACCAAGACCCTTCACCTCCCGAAGGATGAGGTGCTCACTGAGGCTTGTTTCCGCTCCGATGAGCGATCATCGATACATTTGCGTTCAAGACTTGAACGCACAAAGGGTGGCACCCAGTGCCACCCTTTGAAAGTCTTACCCGTGACTATTGCGCTCATCTGAGCGAAACCTCACCCATGCGTGGCGTATGTCACGCCACGCATGGCACGTTTTGCCAGCAGTTTCTCAGCCTCCGGACGTGTCCAGTTCGGCGCCCTCGCTCACACCCGCACAGTCGTACGGATCCTTCAACCAGCCCTCGGGCAGGACAACCCGGTTGTTTCCGGACGTACGGCCCCGGGGGCCGTCCGCGCTGTCCGGCCAGGGCTGATCCAAATCCAGCTCGCTCAGATGAGCATCCAGCTCGGCCAGGGAGGAGGTGACGGCGAGCTTCTGCCGCATCTCCGAACCCACCGAGAAGCCCTTGGTGTACCAGGCCACGTGCTTACGGAAGTCGATCACCCCGCGCGCCTCGTCGCCGATCCACTCCCCCAGCAGCTGGGCGTGGCGGAGCATGGTCTGCCCGACCTCCCGCAACGTGGGCTTGTGGAAGTCCTCGGGACGGCCCTCGAAGGCCGCCACCAGGTCGTTGAACAGCCACGGACGCCCCAGGCAGCCGCGCCCGACGACGACACCGTCACAGCCGGTCTCGCGGACCATCCGCAGCGCGTCCTCGGCGCACCAGATGTCGCCGTTACCGAGCACCGGGATCTCCGGCACGTGCTCCTTGAGCCGTGCGATGGCCTCCCAGTCGGCGGTTCCGCCGTAGTGCTGGGCGGTGGTGCGGCCGTGCAGGGCTATGGCGGTGATGCCCTCCTCGACGGCGATCCGGCCGGCGTCGAGGTAGGTGAGGTGGTCGTCGTTGATGCCCTTGCGCATCTTCATCGTCACCGGCAGGTCGCCGGCGCCCGCGACGGCCTCGCGCAGGATCGCGCGCAGCAGGTTCCGCTTGTACGGGAGGGCCGAGCCGCCACCCTTGCGGGTGACCTTGGGCACCGGACAGCCGAAGTTGAGGTCGATGTGGTCGGCGCGGTCCTCTTCGACGATCATGCGGACCGCCTTGCCGACCGTCGCGGGGTCGACTCCGTACAGCTGGATCGAGCGGGGCTTCTCGGTCTCGTCGAAGTGGATCAGCTGCATGGTCTTCTCGTTGCGCTCGACCAGGGCCCGGGTCGTGATCATCTCGCTCACGAACAGCCCCTTGCCGCCCGAGAACTCGCGGCACAGGGTACGGAACGGGGCATTGGTGATGCCGGCCATCGGCGCGAGCACCACCGGGGGCTGCACGGTGTGCGGGCCGATCGCGAGAGGCGGGGGGAGCGTGGTCATCCCACCATTGTGGCTCAGTCGTGCCGTTGATCGCATGTCGTTAGTTAGGCGTACTATCGGCCCATGGACGAGCTGACCCAGCGGCGGCGCCTGCTGATCCTGACGATCTGCTGCATGAGCCTGCTCATCGTCAGTCTGGACAACACCGTCCTGAACGTCGCCCTGCCCGCCATGCGCCGCGATCTGGACGCCACCGTGGCCGGCATGCAGTGGACGATCGACGCGTACACGCTGGTCCTGGCCTCGCTCCTGATGCTGGCCGGCTCCACCGCGGACCGCATCGGCCGCCGCAAGGTCTTCACGGCCGGCGTCGTGCTCTTCACCGCCGGCTCGGTGCTCTGCTCGCTCGCGCCGAGCCTGGGCTGGCTGATCGCCTTCCGGATGATCCAGGCCGTCGGCGGCTCCATGCTCAACCCGGTCGCCATGTCGATCATCACCAACACCTTCACCGAACCGCGCGAGCGTGCCCGCGCCATCGGCGTCTGGGGGGCGGTCGTCGGCATCTCCATGGCCGCGGGCCCGCTGATCGGCGGCCTGCTCGTGGACTCGGTCGGCTGGCGGTCCATCTTCTGGATCAACCTCCCCGTCGGCCTCCTCGCCCTGATCCTGACCCTGCGCTACATCCCGGAGTCCCGGGCCGACCACCCGCGCCGCCCGGACCCGGTGGGGCAGCTGCTGATCATGGGGCTGCTCGGCTCGGTCACCTTCGGGATCATCGAGGCCCCCGCCGCCGGAGTGGGTTCCCCGCTGATCCTGGGCTGCGCGCTCGTCGCCGTCTCGTGCCTGGCCTGGCTGGTGGCCTACGAGTCACGGCGGGCGGAGCCCCTGATCGACCCCCGGTTCTTCCGTAGCGCCCCCTTCAGCGGGGCCACGGTGATCGCGGTCAGCGCCTTCGCCGCGCTGTCCGGGTTCCTGTTCCTGAACACCTTGTACCTCCAGGACGTACGGGGGCAGGGCGCCCTGGACGCCGGCCTGTACATGCTGCCGATGGCGGCCTTCGCCTTCCTGTGCGCACCCGTGTCGGGACGGCTCGTCGCCACCCGGGGGCCACGGCTTCCGCTGCTGGTCGCGGGCGTGACGATGAGCGCGAGCGGGCTGCTGTTCGCCGCGTTCTCGGCCGAGAGCTCGACGCCGATGCTGTTCTGCGGCTACGTGCTCTTCGGCATCGGGTTCGGCCTGGTGAACGCACCGATCACCAACACCGCGGTCTCCGGGATGCCGCGCGCCCAGGCCGGGGTGGCCGCGGCGGTGGCGTCCACCAGTCGGCAGACCGGTGGGGCGCTGGGCGTGGCGGTCGTGGGCGCGGTCCTGGCCGCCGGGATGGCGGGCGGGATGGCGGGCGGGTCCGGTTCCGCCGCCGCGTTCGTGGCCGCGGCCCGGCCCGCCTGGTGGATCATCACCGTGTGTGGACTGCTCGTCCTGTGCGTCGGCTTCGCCACCAGCGGCAGCTGGGCCCGGGAGACGGCCCTGCGCACGGCTCGCGCCCTGGAGCCGAAGGACGGCCCCGCGCGTACGGGCGCGTCACCGCGGCACTGAGCCGGGGGCGGCTGCCGGACCGCCCGGCCACCGGGTTGGCCGCCGACCCGCCGACGGGCTGACCCGCTGACCACCCGGCCACCGGCCCGCCCACCCGCCTACTCGTCGCAGGCGAAGTCCTCGCGGTGCGAGTCGATCCGGTCCAGCAGGCCGCGCAGCGCGTCCTGGTCCCGGTCCGAGAGGCGGGCGAACAGTCCGAGTTCCACCGCGTCGAGGGCCGCGTTCGTCTTCGCGAGGGCCGCGGTGCCCGCGTCGGTGATGGCCACGTTGTGGCGGCGGCGGTCGGCCGGGTCCCGGCGGCGCTCGACGAGTCCGTCGCCCTCCAGGTCGTTGAGGATGCCGACGAGCACGCTCGGGTCCACTTCCAGTCGCTCGGCCAGTGCGCGCTGGCCGATGGGCCCGCCGTCCAGGTACGTCAGGGTCATCGCGTGGCGCGGGGTGAGTCCGGCGGCGCTGAGGGCCTTCTTCATGCGGGCCTGGGTGACCGATCCGTGCCAGGCCAGCAGCAGGCCCAGCCGCTGCGGCGGGTGCGTGGTGTCCTGAGGCGCCGTCATGTCCACATCGTAACAACCGGGAAATGATTGCGCTCTGCCGATCGTTGATGGTATTCAATGATTCTACATCGCCGATCGTTGGAGCCCGCCATGTTCATCGCCTATGCCGTCGTCGCCGGACTGCTCGCCCTCGCCCTCGCCGCGTCCGCGACCTTCACGCTCCAGCGCAACCCCGCGATCACGGAGAGCATGACGAAGGTCGGAGTGCCCGATTCCTGGCTCCCCGGACTGGCCACCCTCAAGGCGGCCGGCGCGATCGGCCTGGTCGCGGGCCTGTGGCTGACCCCGCTGGGCGTGGCCGCCGCCGTCGGCGTGACCCTCTACTTCCTCGGCGCGATCGTCACCCACCTGCGCGCGAAGGACTACAACTTCGCCCCCGCAGCCGTCCTCACCCTCGTCGCGGCAGCGGCCCTGGTCCTGCGCGCGATGGCCTGACGGCCATCCGCCGCGACTCCCACCTCACCCCACTGGACAGTTAATCTCCGCGCAGATAATCTGCACGAAGAACATCCACCCGGGAGGCCCCCATGTGGGAGTACGAGCACGGCATCGAGACCAGCGCCGCACCCGAGGCGATCTGGGCCCTGTGGGCCGACGTCGAGAACTGGGGCGCCTGGAACGCCGACATCGAGAAGATCGAGCTTCGGGGCGCCTTCGCGGCGGGCGCGAAGATCACCATGACCCCGGCCGGCCAGGACCCGGTGGAACTGCTCGTCGCCGAGGCCACCGAGGGCGATGCGTTCGTCGACGAGGCGCGCTTCGCCGGCCTGGTCCTGCGGACCACCCACCGGATCGACCGGCTCGGCCCGGCGCTCAGCCGGGTGGTGTACCGGATGGAGATCAGCGGCGAGGGCGCAGCCGAAGCGGGCCCGCAGATCGGCCCGGCCATCACGGCCGACTGGCCAGACACCATGGCCTCGCTGGTCCGGACGGCCCAGGGCTGATGCCCCTGACCCCCGGCGAGAGTCCCGGCTTCCTGCTCTGGCACGCCACCCTGCGCTGGCAGCGGAGCATCTCCGCGGCACTGGGCCCCCTGGGCCTGACCCACGTGCAGTTCGTCCTCCTCGCTTGCGCCTGGTGGCTCAACGAGCAGGGCGAGCAGCCCAACCAGCAGGCGCTGGCGCGGCAGGCGGGCACCGACGTGAAGATGACCTCGCAGGTGGTGCGCACCCTGGAACAGAAGGGGCTGCTCGCGCGCGAGGTCGATCCGGCCGACACCCGCGCCAAGCGGCTGCGCGTCACCGCGGCCGGGGCCGAGCTGGCGCCGCGGGCGATCGCCGCCGTCGAAGGGGTCGACGAGGAGTTCTTCCGACCGGTCCCGCGCGGGGACGCCGTCACCCTGCTGAGCCGCCTGGCCCACCCCGAGCCCTGATTCCCGACCCCTCCCCCCTCCCCTTCCTCCCCCCATGCAGCCCCGTCCGCCTTGCGGGCGGGGCTCCCCCATCCGAACGAGTGACAGATATTGAAATCTGTCAGCCGTCATGCCATTCTCGTTCCATGACGACGAACCAGAGCACCTCGGAGACCGGCACCTCTTCGCACCGCACCCTCGGCACCACCGGACCCACGGCCTTCCCCCTGGGGCTCGGCTGCATGGGGATGTCCGCCCTCTACGGCGAAGCCGACCGCGCGGAGTCCCTCGCCACGATCCACGCCGCCCTCGACGCCGGGGTCACCCTCCTCGACACCGGCGACTTCTACGGCATGGGACACAACGAGCTCCTCATCAACGAAGCCCTGCGCACCGCCCCCGCCGCGAGCCGCGAGAAGGCGCTGACCAGCGTGAAGTTCGGCGCCCTGCGCACGGTCGAGGGCGGCTTCACCGGGTATGACGGGCGGCCGGAGGCCGTCAAGAACTTCCTGGCCTATTCGCTCCAGCGGCTCGGCCGGGACCACATCGACATCTACCGCATCGCCCGCGTGGACCCCGGCGTGCCGATCGAGGAAACCATCGGCGCCATCGCCGAGGCCGTCACCGCCGGGCACGTCCGGCACATCGGGCTCTCCGAGGTCGGCGCGGACACCCTGCGCCGCGCCGCCGCCGTGGCTCCCATCGCCGACCTCCAGATCGAGTACTCCCTGATCTCGCGCGGAATCGAGGCGGAGATCCTGCCGACCGCCCGCGAGCTCGGCATAGGCGTCACGGCGTACGGGGTGCTGTCCCGCGGCCTGATCAGCGGCCACTTCACCCGCGACCGGGCACTGGCTCCGGGCGACTTCCGCGGGATGAGCCCGCGCTTCCAGGGCGGCAACCTCGACCGGAACCTCGACCTGGTCGACGCCCTGCGCAAGGTCGCCGACGAGAAGGGCGTCACCGTCGCCCAGACGGCCATCGCCTGGGTGCTCTCGCAGGGCGAGGACATCGTGCCGCTGGTCGGCGCCCGCAGCCGCGACCGGCTCGGCGAGGCACTGGGTGCCCTTCAGGTCGCCCTGACTCCGGCCGACCTCGCGGCCATCGAGGACGCGGTCCCGGCCGGTGCGGCCGCCGGCGACCGGTACCCGGCAGCCCAGATGGCCCACCTGGACAGCGAACACTGATCCGGCTGTACGGTCGTACTCATGCCACCCGCAGCCGCCGAGCCCCTGACCCCCGAGCGCATCCTCGAAACCACCGAGGAGGTGCTGCGCCGCTTCGGCCCGACCAAGGCGACCGTGGTGGACGTGGCGCGTGCCCTGGGCGTCAGCCACGGCAGCGTGTACCGGCACTTCCCCTCGAAGGCCGCGCTGCGCGAGGCCGTCACGGACCGCTGGCTCGCCAAGAGCGTGGTCATGCTGGAGGAGATCGCCTCGGCGCCGGCCGAGCCGGCCCCCTCCAAACTGGAGTCGTGGCTGGAGGCGCTGTTCGAGGCCAAGCGCCACAAGGCGGGCGACGACCCGGAGCTCTTCGCGACGTACATCGTGCTGCTCGGCGAGAACAGCGGAGTGGTGGAGCACCACCTGACCGCGCTGATCGAGCAGTTGTCCCGGATCATCGGCGAGGGGGTCGCGGCGGGCTCGCTCAGCGCGCCCGACGTACCCGCCGCCGCGCGCGCGGTGTTCGACGCCACCGGCCGCTTCCACGATCCGCAGTACGCGGCGGACTGGCTGGGGCCGACCATCACCGCCGAGTTCGAGGCGGTCACCGCCCTGGTCATCCGGGGCCTGCGCGCCTGACGGCTGGAACCGGCCAGTCCGGACAGCTTGATCATCATTTTGGGCGGCGGGCCCTTGCCGCGCACCCACCCTGTTCCTACGTTCCCCTTACCGCACACCATCAGGTCTGTTTCAGGGGGAACCTTGTCCACTCAGCAACAACCAGCCGCACCGTCCAGGCCGCCGGCCCGGTCCGGAGCCGCCGCCGCGATCGGCTGGATCCTGACCATCGCGTTCAACGTGGTCGCGCCCATCCTCACGTACAACATGCTCACCGACCGGGGCTGGAGCGAGTTCGCCGCGCTGCTGGTCAGTGGCGTCTGGCCGGTGGTCGACTCCGTCGTCCACCTCGCCTGGCGCCGCAAGGTCGACGAGTTCGCCGTGGTCACCCTGGTCTTCCTGGTGATCACCGCTCTCGTCGCCCTGATCGGTACGCACTCGGCGCGCGCCCTGCTCATCAAGGACTCGGGGGTGACGGGTCTGTTCGGCGCGCTCTGCGTCGCCACCCTGTTCACGCCCCGGCCGCTGATGTTCTACTTCGGCCGCAAGTTCGGGACCGACGGGACCAAGGAGGGCGTGGCGTACTTCAACGGGCTCTGGCAGTACCCCGGCTTCCGCAGCGCGATGCGGCGGATGACCACCGTCTGGGGCGTCGCGTACCTGGTGGAGGCCGCGCTGCGGGTGGTGCTGGCGTACGCGCTGAGCGTCGACACGATGGTCTGGGTCAGCCCCGTCCTGATCTACGGCTTCCTGGTCTCGCTGATCTTCTGGACCATCCGGTTCTCGAAGCGCACCCAGGCCGAGGGCGAGGCCAGGGCCGCGGCCCAGGCCGAGGCCGCGGCGGCCGAGGACGGCAGTCCGGCACCCGCGTAAGCGGCCCGCAAGACGGCAGTGGCCCGGTGCGCGATGCGCACCGGGCCACTGCCGCTGACGCGGCGGGAACCTAGCAGCCGAGCAGACGGCTGCCGAGGTAGCTCTGGATCTGGTCCAGGGAGACGCGCTCCTGCTTCATGGTGTCGCGCTCGCGCACGGTCACCGCGTTGTCGTCGAGGGTGTCGAAGTCGACGGTGACGCAGAAGGGCGTACCGATCTCGTCCTGGCGGCGGTAGCGGCGGCCGATGGCGCCCGCGTCGTCGAACTCGATGTTCCAGAACTTGCGCAGGTCGGCGGCGAGGCCCTTGGCCTTCGGCGACAGCTGCGGGTTGCGGGACAGCGGCAGGACGGCGACCTTGACCGGGGCCAGGCGCGGGTCGAGGCGCATCACGGTGCGCTTCTCCATGACGCCCTTGGCGTTGGGGGCCTCGTCCTCGTTGTACGCGTCGAGCATGAAGGCGAGCATGGCGCGGTTGACACCGGCCGCCGGCTCGATGACGTACGGGGTGTAGCGCTCCTTCGACTCCTGGTCGAAGTACACGAGGTCCTGGCCGGAGGCGGCGGAGTGGGCCTTGAGGTCGAAGTCGGTGCGGTTGGCCACGCCTTCGAGCTCGGAGAACTCATTGCCACCGAAGTTGAAGCGGTACTCGATGTCGGCGGTGCGCTTCGAGTAGTGGGACAGCTTCTCCTTCGGGTGGTCGTACCAGCGGATGTTCTCCTCGCGGATGCCGAGGTCGCGGTACCAGTTCCACCGCTCCTGCATCCAGTACTCCTGCCACTGCTCGTCCTCGCCCGGCTTGACGAAGAATTCCATCTCCATCTGCTCGAACTCGCGGGTGCGGAAGATGAAGTTGCCGGGGGTGATCTCGTTGCGGAAGGACTTGCCCATCTGCGCGATGCCGAAGGGGGGCTTCTTGCGCGAGGTGGTCATCACGTGGGCGAAGTTGGTGAAGATGCCCTGGGCGGTCTCGGGGCGCAGGAACGCCTTGGAGCCGGTGTCCTGGGTCGGGCCGAGGTGGGTCTCCAGCATGCCGGAGAACTGCTTCGGCTCGGTGAACTGGCCCTTCACGCCGCAGTTGGGACAGTTGATGTCCGCGAGACCGTTGGCGGGCACGCGGCCGTGCTTGGCCTCGTACGCCTCTTCCAGGTGGTCGGCGCGGTGGCGCTTGTGACAGGAGGTGCACTCGGTCAGCGGGTCCGAGAACGTGCCGACGTGGCCGGAGGCCACCCAGACCTCGGGAGCCAGGATCACGGACGAGTCGAGGCCGACGATGTCCTCACGCCCGGTGACCATCGCCTTCCACCACTGGCGCTTGATGTTCTCCTTGAGCTCGACACCGAGCGGGCCGTAGTCCCAGGCAGCCCGAGAGCCGCCGTAGATGTCACTGCACGGGAAAACGAAGCCACGGCGCTTGCTCAGGCTGACGATGGTTTCGATCTTGTCGGCGGCCACGGTGCTCTCTTCATTTACGAGGACGAACGGCGAAGCCTCAAGGTTACCGGCGCCCGCACCCCCCCTTTCAAATCGGGGCCGCCTCCCACGGGCCCTTCCCGACCCCTCCCACCAGGGTTTTTGACAATCGTTTCCATCTTTGATGAAAATGGATGTCATGAACGTACGACGACGCCTCATACCGACCGCCGCCCTCGCCGCAACCGTCGCCCTCGCCGCCACGGCCCTCACCGCCTGCTCGGGGACGGCCGGAGCCGCCGGGGCCAAGGACGGCAAGCTCGACGTGATGGCGTCGTTCTATCCGATGCAGTTCCTCGCCGAGCAGATCGGCAAGGACCACGTGAAGGTCGACACCCTCACCAAGCCCGGCGTGGAACCGCACGACCTGGAGATCACCCCGAAGCAGACCGCGCAGCTCGGCGAGGCCGACGTGGTCCTCTACCTCAAGACGCTGCAGCCCGCCGTCGACAAGGCCGTCGCCCAGTCCGGCGTGAAGAACATCGTCGACGCCGGCACCCTCACCACGCTGGAGGAGCACGGCACCTCCGGCCACGAAGGCCACGAGGGCGAGGAGGCGCACGAAGGCGAAGAAGCCCACGAGGGCGAGGCCGGCGCTGACCCGCACATCTGGCTCGACCCCGTGAAGTACGCCGAGGTCGCCAAGGGCGTCGGAGCGGCCCTGGAGAAGTCCGACCCCGACCACGCGGCGGACTACAAGAAGAACACCGACGACCTCGTCGCCAAGCTGAGCGCGCTCGACACCGAGTTCAAGGACGGCCTGAAGAACACGGCCTCCAAGACCTTCATCACCACCCACTCCGCCTTCGGCTACCTCGCCGAGCGCTACGGCCTCGACCAGGAGGGCATCTCCGGCGTCGACCCCGAGTCCGAGCCGAGCCCGGCCCGGATGAAGGACCTCCAGGCCATCGCGAAGAAGGACAATGTGACCACGGTGTTCTTCGAGACCCTGGCCAGCGACAAGACGGCCAAGACCCTCGCGACCGACACCGGCCTGAAGACCGACGTCCTGGATCCCCTGGAGGGAATCACGGACAAGTCCCAGGGCGCTGACTACTTCGAGGTCATGCGGGCCAACCTGAAGAACCTCCAGAAGGCACTCGGCAGCAAGTAATGGCGACAGCAGTAGCAGCAACGGAGGCGCGAGCCATGGAGTCCACGCCCACCCAGGCCCTGGACCAGCCCGTCATATCCCTGCGCGGGGCCACGGCCTCGCTCGGCTCGCGCCCCGTGCTGCGCGGCATCGACCTCACCGTCCGCAGCGGTGAGGTCGTCGCCCTGCTCGGCGCCAACGGCTCCGGCAAGTCCACGGCCGTCCGCGCCGTGGTCGGCCAGGTTCCGCTGAGCGACGGTGCGCTCTCCCTCTTCGGTACCGACTTCAAGCGCTTCCGCGACTGGTCGCGCATCGGGTACGTGCCCCAGCGCACCACCGCCGCCAGCGGGGTCCCCGCCACCGTCCGCGAGGTCGTCTCCGCCGGCCGGCTCGCCCGGACCCGTTTCGGGTTCCTGCGCAAGGCCGACAAGGCCGCCGTGGAGCGCGCGCTGGACCTGGTCGACATGAGCTCCCACGCCGACGCCTCCGTGAACGCCCTCTCCGGCGGCCAGCACCAGCGGGTGCTCATCGCCCGCGCGCTCGCCGGCGAACCCGAGCTGCTGATCATGGACGAGCCGATGGCCGGCGTGGACCTGGCCAACCAGGAGGTCCTCGCGAACGCCCTGCGCAGCCAGGTCGCCGCCGGCACCACCGTGCTGCTGGTCCTGCACGAGCTGGGCCCGCTGGAGCCGCTCATCGACCGCGCCGTCGTCCTGCGCGACGGCTGCGTCACGCACGACGGCCCGCCCCCGGAGGCCCTGGGACAGCACGCGCTGCCGGGCCACGACCACGTACACCCCCACTCCGCGCACGACGCCGAGCCCCTCCGGACGGGACTGCTGAGCTGATGGACCTCCTCGACTACGCCTTCATGCAGCGGGCCCTCATCGCCGCCGCCCTCGTCGGCATCACGGCCCCCGCGATCGGCACGTACCTCGTGCAGCGCCGCCAGGCCGTCATGGGCGACGGCATCGGACACGTGGCCATGACCGGTGTCGCGCTCGGCTTCCTGCTCAACACGAGCCCGGTGTGGATGGCCACCCTCGTCGCCGTCATCGGCGCGGTGGGCATGGAGCTGATCCGCTCCCGCGGCAAGACCAGCGGGGACATCGCGCTGGCCATGCTCTTCTACAGTGGCCTGGCCGGCGGCGTCATGATCATCAACCTGGCTCCGGGCGGCTCGACGGCCAACCTGACCAGCTACCTCTTCGGCTCCATCACCACGGTCTCGGCCGAGGACATCACCGCGGTCGTGATCCTCGCCCTGTTCGTCGTCGCCGTCACCCTGGGCCTGCGCCGGCAGCTGTTCGCGGTCTGCCAGGACGAGGAGTTCGCCCGGGTCACCGGCCTGCCGGTGCGCTTCCTGAACCTGCTGATGGCCGTCACCGCAGCCGTCACCGTCACCGTCGCGATGCGCATCGTCGGTCTGCTGCTGGTCAGCGCCATGATGGTGATCCCGGTCGCGGCCGCCCAGCGCGTCACTCGCGGGTTCACCGCCACCCTCACGGTGGCCATGGTGATCGGCGTGCTGGTCTCGCTGTCCGGCACGGCCGCCACCTACTACATCGACGCACCGTCCGGCGGCACGATCGTGCTGCTCGCCATCGCCGTCTTCATGGTGATGACGGCGGTGTCCACCCCCCTGGCCCGGCGCCGGGCCAGGGCCGCCCGCGCCGCCGAAGAAGGCTGCACGCGGGAAGACGTAAAGGTCTGAAGACCTCGGGGAGTCGGCCGCCTGGCACAATGGGCCGAGACCGAGACGAGGAGGAACCGGTGGCGACTGCGCCTGGCGAGATGAACACCGCGCCAGTACGAGGACGATCCACCCGACAGCGGGCCGCCGTAGCGGCGGCGCTGGACGAGGTGGACGAGTTCCGCAGTGCCCAGGAACTCCACGACATGCTCAAGCACCGCGGTGATTCCGTGGGTCTGACCACCGTCTACCGCACCCTGCAGTCCCTCGCGGACGCCGGCGAGGTGGACGTGCTGCGGACCAGCGACGGCGAGTCCGTCTACCGGCGCTGCTCCACCGGTGACCACCACCACCACCTGGTCTGCCGCAAGTGCGGCAAGGCCGTCGAGGTGGAGGGCCCGGCAGTGGAGAAGTGGGCGGAGGCGATCGCGGCGGAGCACGGCTTCGTGAACGTCGCCCACACCGTGGAGATCTTCGGCACCTGCTCGGACTGCGCGGCGGCCGCGGCCTAGAGCCGCTCCAGGTTCCGGTCGAGGATCGCCCGCAGCCGGTCGATGTCGCCGGGGTGCTGGGCGCCCCGCTTCGGGAGCACCCCGATGGCGGCCGCGCGCGTGCCCCCGATGAGGACGAACAGCTCGGGCGTCTCGACGTACCGCGGGAAGAGCTTCCAGTCGGCCGAGAAGGACATGGTCTCGCCCGTGGTCACGGCGCCCCGGTCGTCGGCCGTCGTGCGGCACTCCCCGTACTGCCCCACGACGCTGTGGATCTGGCGGGCCATACTGCGCCGGACGAACCGGGCACCGATGAGCCCGACGCCCAGCGACACCACCGCGCCGCCCACGAGGACGACCGGCAGGACTCCGCGGACCAGGCCGAACACCGTCACGAGGACGGCCGTCATCAGCGGGATCGCGGCCGTCTCCGCCCGGCCCGCTCCCGTCCGCCGGGCGCGGGCCCGGACGGCCCCCCGAACGTCCGCCAGCGTCGGCCTGTACGCCAACACGACCTGTCCCGTCCGCTGCGTCTGATCTCCGCCCATGTGCATGACACGGGAGCGTAGACGAGGCTCAGGCCGAGGTGCCCGGCTCCCCCTGGTTCGGGACCGCGCCGCCGAAGCGGCGGTCGCGCTGGGCGTACTCGTAGCAGGCCTGCCAGAGGTTGCGGCGGTCGAAGTCGGGCCACAGGACGTCCTGGAACACCATCTCGGCGTACGCGCTCTGCCAGAGCAGGTAGTTGGACGTGCGCTGCTCGCCGCTCGGGCGCAGGAAGAGGTCCACGTCCGGCATGTCCGGGTAGTACATGTACTTCGCGAAGGTCTTCTCGTTGACCTTCGACGGGTCGAGCCGCCCCGCCGCGACATCGCGCGCGATGGCCTGCGCAGCGTCGGCGATCTCGGCGCGGCCGCCGTAGTTGACGCAGAAGTAGAGGGTCATCGCGTCGTTGTCGACGGTCTGCTCCTGTGCGACCTGGAGCTCCTGGACGACCGACTTCCACATCTTCGGCATGCGGCCGACCCAGCGGATGCGGATGCCCAGCTCGTTCATCTCGTCGCGGCGGCGCCGGATGACGTCGCGGTTGAAGTTCATGAGGAAGCGCACCTCGTCGGGCGAGCGCTTCCAGTTCTCCGTCGAGAAGGCGTACAGGGAGAGGTTCTTGACGCCCATCTCCAGGCAGCCCTTGAGCACGTCGAGTACGACGCCCTCGCCCACCTTGTGGCCTTCGGTGCGCGGCAGTCCGCGCTCCTTGGCCCAGCGGCCGTTGCCGTCCATGACGATCGCGACGTGGTTCGGGACCAACTCGCCGGGGATCTTCGGCGGCCGCTCACCGGAGGCGTGCGGCTCGGGAACCTTGTACTCGCGGCGAGAGCGTCCCAGAATCCCGCGTCGTGCCATGTGCCCAGCTCCTATTTCTCGACGTACCGAAGGGAGCGTAGCCCGCGCTCCAGATGCCAGTGCAAGTAGGCGGAGACCAGCCCGCTGCCCTCCCGCACGTGACGCGCCTCGCACGCGTCGGCATGTCCCCAGTCGCCCGTCAGCAGCGCGCTGAGCAGGGCGATGGCCTCCGACGAGGGTACGACGCTGCCGGGAACGCGGCAGTCGCCGCATATGACCCCGCCGGCGGCGACGGAGAAGTGCCGGTTGGGGCCGTGGAGTCCGCACTTCGCGCAGTCGTCGAAGCTGGGCGCGTAGCCGTTGACGGCGAGGGAGCGCAGCAGGAAGGCGTCGAGGATGAGGTTCGGCGCGTGTTCGCCGCGCGAGAGGGTGCGCAGGGCGCCGACGAGCAGCAGGTACTGCTGTACGGCGGGCTCGCCCTCGTGGTCGGTGAACCGCTCGGCGGTCTCCAGCATCGCGGTGCCGGCGGTGTAGCGGGCGTAGTCGGTGACGATGCCGTTGCCGTACGGGGCGATGATCTGGGTCTGCGTGCAGAGCGGCAGGCTGCGGCCGATCAGTTCGCCGCCGCGCGAGAAGAACTGGACGTCGGCGTGGGAGAAAGGTTCCAGCCCGGCGCCGAACTTGGACTTGGTGCGCCGGACGCCGCGGGCGACGGCCCGGACCCGGCCGTGGCCCCGGGTCAGGAGCGTGATGATGCGGTCCGCCTCACCCAGCTTCTGGGTGCGCAGCACGATGCCGTCGTCGCGGAACAGACTCATGGACCCATTGTCCTGTACCCCACCGACAAGGCGGACCCCCGGAACGGCAGCGTCCCCCGCCGGGCACGAGGCCCGGCGGGGGACACCCCTTGGGAGGATCAGGCGGTCGGCGCCGGGGCGGGCTCGCCCTCGCCCGACTGGGCCGGAATGGCTGCCGTGGGCTCGTCGTCCGCGGCCGCGGCGACGGCCGCCGGGGCTTCGGCCTGCGGGGCTTCGGCCTGCGGGGCTTCGGCCGGGGCGTCGTGCGCACCGTCCTTGCCCAGACCGTTGAAGATCAGGTTCAGGACGATGGCGGCCGTGGCACCGAGCGTCACACCGCTGTTGAGGAGCGAGGAGAGGTCCGCGTCCATGTGGTCCTTGAAGAGGACCGGGACGGTGGCGGGGAGCAGCGCGAAGGCCAGGGAGACACCCACGACGAGCGCGTTCTTCTCCTCCTTGAGGTCGACCTTGGCCAGGGTCTGGATGCCCGCCAGGGCGACCATCGCGAACATCACGGTCGCGGCGCCGCCGAGCACTCCGTGCGGAACGGCGGCGACGATCGCGGCGGCCTTGGGGATCATGCCGAGCACGATCATGAAGACGCCCGCGGCGACCACGACGAAGCGGCTCTTGACCTTGGTCATGCGGACCAGGCCGACGTTCTCGGCGAAGGCCACGTACGGGAAGGAGTTGAGGACACCGCCGAGGGCGGTCGCCGCTCCGTCGGCACGCAGGGCGCGGGCCACGGTCTCGCTGTCGATGTCCTTGCCGACGATGTCACCGACGGCGTAGGTGTCACCGGTGGTCTCGACCATGGTGATCAGCATGACGATGAGCATCAGGACGATCGGGAACCACTCGAACTTCGGCGCACCGTAGTAGAACGGCGTGGTGATGCCGATCCAGTCGGAGTTGCTCACGTTGCCGAACTTGGCGTCGCCGAGCAGGAAGGCGACGGCGGTGCCGCCGACCAGGCCGAGCAGGATGGAGATGCTGTTGAGGAAGGGCTTGCCGAGCTTCATCAGGATGAGGATGAAGAGCATCGTGCCGCCGGCGTAGGCGAAGTGCTTCGGGTCACCGAAGTCGGGGCTGCCGAGGCCGCCCGCGGCGTCGTTCAGGCCGACCGGGATCAGCACGATGCCGAGGACCGTGATCACCGTGCCGGTGACGACCGGCGGGAAGAGCCGCATGATCATGCGGAAGGCCTTCGGGGGCAGCCAGGCGAAGGCGAAGGTGGCGATACCGGCCGTGATGACCGCGCCGTAGATGACGAGCAGGCCCGCCGTTCCGCCGCCCGCTCCGAGACCTATGGCGATCATCGGGGACACGGCGGTGAAGGTGACGCCCTGGATCAGGGGCAGCCTCGCGCCGATCCTTCCGATGCCCCACGCCTGGATGATCGAGGCGATACCGCAGGTGAAGAGGTCGGCATTGATCAGGTAGACCAGCTGCTCGGTGGAGAGCCCGAGGGCGCCACCGACGATGATCGGAACGATCACCGCACCGGCGTAGAACGCGAGTACGTGCTGGAAGCCGTACAGCGCGAGCTTGGGGAGGGGGAGCACCTCGTCGACCGGGTGCGTGCTCTGCTTTCCGGTGGCGGAAAGCGGTGCGGCGACACGTGCCATCTCTGCCTTGCCCTTCAATGAGGTAGGTAACTGAGAGGAAGCGATAGGAAGCGGGTTGTCCCTGGCCGAAGTGGGTCGTTAGCCCGTTGATCCGTCAGGGTTGTCGTTGCGTCCACGTGAATCGAAGCTCCGCGGTGTTACCGGCGGCGTCTCCTCGTGTGACCGGAATTGAACGCCTGTGGGGCCGCTCACAGATATCGTCGACTTCTACAAAATGTTGACCTCGGGGCCTGCTGGCTCTGGAGGTTTCGCCAGTGGTGGAGACCCTCCGATTCGGCTATGGCCAACGCTTCGGGGAAAGCCCGCTTCCCGCTGCGCGAACGCGAAGGCCACACCCGATGACGTGCGGGTTAACACTCCACGAGCCGTTCGGCCACGCAAAGAAGAAGACGCCCCTCCGTGCGTCCACCTCGTTGAAACACCCCGTACGGATGGCACGCCTCCGCGGTTCACAGCACGCGGAAGGATCTCCGAATCGAGGGTGCGAGGCCCGATCGTTACCTCAGAATGTGCCGCTTTCGACCACACCGTGAGACGCGGCCGCGCCCGAACCCGCCAGCGCGGCCGAAACGATCGCCTGCGCCGCCGTCGCCGCGGCAAGCACCGGATCCGTCCGGCGGTGGGCGCGGCCCAGCATGAAGGCGCCTTCCAGCAGCGCGAGCACCGAGCCCGCCGTGTCGTGAGCGGCTCCGATGCCGTGGCCGGCGTAGTACGCGGCCAGTGCGTCGGTCCAGGAAGCGAAGATCTCGGAGGTGGTCAGACGCAGCCCCTCGTGGGTGCTCGCCACCTCCAGTGCGACCGTGGCGACGGGGCAGGGGTCGGCGAAGTCCAGCTCCTCCAGCGTCACGGCCGCACCCGTGAAGGCGTCCCGCGTCGCCAAGGCGGGGTCGTCGTGATGACCGGCACCCGGCCCGAAGAGCTCGCCGATCAGTGCCAGATAGGCCGCACCGGAGGTCCGCAGGACCTCCTCCCCCAGCTGGGCCTTCCTCGCCGGGATGCGGACCTCCCTCGGCGGCATGGCCAAGCGGCCGATCCCGCACGATCTGGTCCTGCGCTGGTACGGCCCGCTGCTCACCGACCCGGCGATCCGCCGCGACCTCGGCGCGTTCCTGCACGCCACCCGCAAGGACACCTACGTCGAGGCCGCCGAGCGGCTGCGCTCCTTCGACCGCCCCGCCCTCGTCCTCTGGGGCGCGGAGGACCGGATGATGCCGCCGCGGACCGGTCGCCGGCTCGCCGAACTGCTTCCGCACGGCGCCTGCGAGGAGGTCCCGGACGCCCGCACGCTGATCCCGTTCGACAACCCGCGGGGGCTGTGCGAGGCCCTGCGCCGCTTCATCGCGGCGCATCCCGCCCCGGTGATGCGCGCCGCCGCCTGAGACCGCAGGGGGTCGCAGGGGTCCCGCAGAGGTCCCGTACTAGGCCGAGACCCGAGGCCCGAGACCCGATACATGTCCGGGCCCCTACGGCGCCCGGACCGCCGACAGCAGCCGCGCGACCTCGTCCGCGTCGATCCGCAGCGCCGCGCCCACGGTCGCCAGCACCTCGCGCTCCGCGGGGATGTACGGGCCGTCCGCCAGCGCGACGCGCGCGCCCTGCAGCAGGATCGATTCGCGGCCCGGCCCGGCGAGGTGCGGGGCCAGCGGCTCCAGGGCCTCGTGCAGCTCGATCGAGAGCGCGGCGCCGTAGCAGTCGGGGCCGTCGTAGAGCCCGAGCCGCCCCTCCTCGGCGGCCAGCCCCTCGACGAGGGACTCCAACTGCTCCTCGGTGCAGTCCTGGAAACCGGCGGACCGTACGGCGCCCACGGCGGCCTCCAGCGCGCTGCGGGACGCGGTCCCGCCGGCGGCCAGTACGGCCAGGGTCACGGTGTGCACGGCGTCGCGCAGCAGCGTGGAGAAGCGGGTGGTGGTGAGGTGGTCCAGGACCTCGGTGCCGAAGCGCTCGCGGCAGCCCTGGCACTCCACGACGGGGCCCGCCTGCCCGCGGGGCAGCAGCGGCACACCGAGGACCGTGAAGCGGCGGCGCCCCGTGCGCCGGCGGTAGTTGCGGTCGCCACCGCAGTCGGGGCAGAAGAACTCCCCGTCCCCCACGGTGCTCCAGGTGGTGCGGATACCCCAGACCGTCAGCTTCCGGCCGTCCCCACCCCGAACTGGCAGCACGTCGCACCTCCGTCACCTTCCGGCAACATCGCCGGGTTGGCGTGATGTTAGCCACATCGGTGAGGATGCGTCAGCCGTGTGACAAGACAACATCGCGCGGCCGTCGTACTTGGCCGATCTGCGCCCCTGCCCGCGGGCGGCCCCGCACCCGGCCCCACCTGCGCGCCCGTCCCCGCGACCGCCCCGGCTTCCCCACTCTCGCCCCCATGAACGAGAAGTCTTGTCTGGTGACCCGCGCCGCGAGCGGCATCGACCGGGCCACGGCCCTGCTGCTGGCCCGCTCCGGGGCCCTGGTGACCGCGTCCGACGTCAACGGCCCCGGCCTGGACACCCTGCGCGCACAGCTGGCCGGTGAGGGGCACGAGGTCACCGCGGTGACCGGTGACGTGTCCGATCCACAGGCCAACCGCGCGATGGTGCAGGCCGCGGTCGGCGCGTACGGGCGGCTCGACGTCGCCGTGGCGAACGCCGGGGTGATCCCTCTTTCGGATGTACGGGAGACCAGCCCCGAGGACTGGGACCGCGTGATGGCCATCGACGGCCGGGGCATGTTCCTGACCTGCAAGTACGCCATCGAGGCAATGACGGCGCAGCCGCGGCCCGGCGGGGCGGGGCGCTGGTCTGCGTGTCCTCGATCTCCGGGGTGGCCGGGCAGGCGCGCCAGGCCGCGTACGGGCCGGCGAAGTTCGTGGCCTCGGGGCTGACCAAGCACCTGGCGGTGGAGTGGGCCGCGCGGGGCGTCCGGGTCAACGCCGTGGCCCCCGGGACCATCCGTACGGAGCGGGTGCTCGCGCTGACGCACGAGCCGGGCGGGCCCGAGTACCTCGAGGAGATCACGGCGGCCCACCCGATGGGCCGGCTCGGCGAACCGGAGGAGGTGGCCCGCGTCATCGCCTTCCTGGCCTCGGACGCGGCCTCGTTCGTGACGGGCGTCGTCCTGCCGGTCGACGGCGGCTACCTGGCCCGCTGAGGCCCCCGGGAACGGCGGAACCCCGCCCCTCCGGGAGGAGGAGCGGGGTTCACGGACGAGCGGTCAGCGGCCCGCGCGGTTGACGGCGGAGATGACCGCCTTCAGGGAGGCGCGGGTGGTGTTCGCGTCGATGCCGATGCCCCACAGGACGCGGCCGTCGATCGCGCACTCGATGTACGAGGCGGCGACGGCGGAGGCGCCCTCGCTCATCGTGTGCTCGGTGTAGTCCAGCAGGCGGGCGTCGATGCCGATGGCGGCCAGCGCGTCGAAGAAGGCGGAGATCGGACCGTTGCCGGTGCCGTTCAGTACGGCCTCGACGCCGTCCACGACCGCCTCGACGGTCAGCGTGTCGGTGCCGTCCTTGTCGGTGGCCGTCGAGCCGGAGCGCAGCTGGATCCGGCCCCACGGGTTCTCGGGGTTGGGCAGGTACTCGTCCTGGAAGACGTCCCAGATCGCGGCCGGGGTGACCTCGCCGCCCTCGGAGTCGGTCTTCGCCTGGATGATCCGCGAGAACTCGATCTGCATGCGGCGCGGCAGGTCCAGCTTGTGGTCGTTCTTCAGGACGTAGGCGATGCCGCCCTTGCCGGACTGCGAGTTGACCCGGATGACCGCCTCGTAGGAGCGGCCGACGTCCTTCGGGTCGATCGGCAGGTACGGGACGGCCCACTCGATGTCGTCCACCGTCTTGCCCTGGGCGGCCGCGTCGGCCTCCATGGCGTCGAAGCCCTTCTTGATGGCGTCCTGGTGGGAGCCGGAGAAGGCGGTGTAGACCAGATCGCCCGCGTAGGGGTGGCGCGGGTGTACTTCCATCTGGTTGCAGTACTCGCTCGTGCGACGGATCTCGTCGATCTGCGAGAAGTCGATCTGCGGGTCGATGCCCTGGGAGAACAGGTTCATGCCCAGCGTGATCAGGTCGACGTTGCCGGTGCGCTCGCCCTGCCCGAACAGGCAGCCCTCGATGCGGTCGGCGCCGGCCATCAGGGCCAGCTCGGCGGCCGCCACGGCGGTGCCGCGGTCGTTGTGCGGGTGCACGGAGATGCAGATGTGCGCGCGGCGGGTCAGGTTGCGGGCCATCCACTCGAAGCGGTCCGCGTGGGTGGAGGGCGTGGAGCGCTCCACGGTGGCGGGCAGGTTCAGGATGATCTCGCGACCCTCGGACGGCTGCCACACGTCGCAGACGGCCTCGCAGACCTCGAGGGCGAAGTCCAGCTCGGTGTCGGTGAAGATCTCCGGGCTGTACTGGTAGCCGAAGACGGTGTCGGCGCCCAGCAGCTTGTCGGCGTACTCCATGACCAGGTGGGTGCCGTCGACGGCGATCTGCTTGATCTGCTCCTTGGAGCCGCGGAAGACGACCCGGCGGAAGGTGGGCGCGGTCGCGTTGTACAGGTGCACGGTGGCGCGCTTGGCGCCGACCAGCGACTCCACGGTCCGCTCGATCAGGTCCTCGCGGGCCTGGGTCAGTACGGAGATGGTCACGTCGTCCGGGATCGCGCCCTCTTCGATGATGGAGCGCACGAAGTTGAAGTCGGTCTCACCGGAGGACGGGAAGCCGACCTCGATCTCCTTGTAGCCCATGCGCACCAGCAGGTCGAACATCTCGCGCTTGCGGGCCGGGGTCATCGGGTCGATCAGCGACTGGTTGCCGTCGCGCAGGTCCGTGGACAGCCAGCGGGGCGCCTTGGTGACGCGGGCCTGGGGCCAGGTCCGGTCGGGGATGTCCACCTGCTCGTACGAGCCGTACTTGTGGATGGGCATCCCGGAGGGCTTCTGGGTGTGGGTCGCGTTCGTGATGGGCGTGGGGCGACCGACGAAAGTGTGCTGGCTCATGGCGTAGGGCTCCTCGCGTGTCCGCGTGTAGTTCGCTGGGACGGCCGACGGACGGTCGCAAAACCGCAACACCAAACTCCGCGGGGAGGGGGTCGGCCTACGACTACAGGCCCTCGCCGCGGCAGCTAAGGAGGAGCAGCCCGAAACGCATGATGGGCCGAGCCTAACCGAGCCGCCCCGTAATGCGGGACCTGTTTCAGTATGCAAGACCCGCAGGTCCGTTTTGCACCTTTTGTGAGCTAAGCCTCTTTCCCTCTTGTCCGCCCGGCCGGATGTCCGGTCGAACCGTCAATGCGCCGCGAACACTTTCAGACGACCGAATGAATCATGGTCGCCGCTAGTGACACGGACGTCACGCGCTGCCACATTGCCGGGCATGGATGCCTTCCGCGCCCCCCGCCACCCCGTCTTCTGCACCGTGGTGCCGCCGCACCTCCTGGACAAGATCGCCCGCTCGGAGGACCCCGCCCGGGCCGCCGCCGCGCGGCGGACCCTCGAGTTGGACGCCTCCCACCGGGTCCGGCGCCTGATGGCGGTGCTCCCGCCCGCCGGGGCGACCCCGTCCGATGCCCCCGAGCGGACCATCTACGACGCCCAGCACCAGACCCGGCTGCCCGGCAAGAAGGTCCGCGGCGAGGGCGAGGACGCCGGCCAGGACGCCAGCGTCAACCGCGCCTACGCCGGGCTCGGGGCCACCTTCGAGCTCTTCTTCAAGGCCTTCGGGCGCCGCTCCATCGACGACGCCGGGCTGCCGCTGGACGCCACCGTCCACTACGACCGCCTGTACAACAACGCCTTCTGGGACGGCAGCCAGATGGTGTTCGGCGACGGAGACGGGGACCTCTTCCTCGACTTCACCGTCTCCGTGGACGTCATCGGGCACGAGCTTGCCCACGGGGTCACCCAGCACACCGCCGACCTGGAGTACTACGGCCAGTCCGGCGCGCTCAACGAGTCCGTGTCCGACGTCTTCGGCTCCCTCATCAAGCAGTACTCCCTGGACCAGACGGCCGAGGACGCCGACTGGCTGATCGGCGCCGGACTCCTCGGCCCCTCCGTGGACCGCGGCTTCGCCCTGCGGTCGATGAAGGCCCCCGGGACGGCGTACGAGGACGACGAGCTCGGCAAGGACCCGCAGCCCGCGACGATGGACGACTACGTCCGCACCTCCCGCGACAACGGCGGGGTGCACATCAACTCCGGCATCCCCAACCACGCCTTCTACCTCGTCGCGACCGAGCTCGGGGGCAAGGCATGGGAGCGGGCCGGACGGATCTGGTACGACACCCTGACCGGCGGGGAACTGGGCCCGAAGGCGGACTTCGCCCGCTTCGCCGCCCTGACGACCGCCGCCGCCGTCACCCGGTACGGCGACGGCGGCGCGGAACACCAGGCGCTGCAGAAGGCGTGGTCGACCGTCGGGTTGGGGTAGAAGGGCGGTCATGCGGATTCAGGTGGTGCGGACGGGCGGCTTCGCGGGGATCGAGCGGCGGGGCGAGGTGGACACCTCGGGCCTGCCCGACGAGGAGGAGTGGCAGGCGCTGGCCCAGCTGGCCCTGCGGCCCGGTCCGCCGGGGCATCCGGCGGACCGGGTCCGGGACGGTTTCTCGTACCGGATCACGGTGGACGGGCGGACGGTGCTCTGCCAGGACCCGAACCTCTCCGAGGCGCAGCGTTCGCTGATCTCCCGCGTCCTTAAAGAAGGTGCCTGACCAGGGCTCACTTGCTTTGATGACCGGATGACCACGACGTCCGCATGCCTGCCCGAGCTCGAGCGCTACTACGACGCGGCACCCCGGGCGGGAGGGGCGCGGGCCGAGGACTTCGGCCCGCTGACCCTGTTCGTCCAGGAGAGCGACGGCTGGCCCTACTACGCGCGGCCCACCCTCGCCGCCCCCTCGGCCGACGGGGTCCGCGTGGCCGACGTCGAGCGGGTGCTGGCCCGGCAGCGGGAGCTGAAGGTCCCCGAGGCCTTCGAGTGGGTGGCCGAAACCACCCCCTCCCTGCGGGCCGCCGCCGAGGCCGCCGGGCTGACCGTCCACGCGCACCCGCTGATGGTGCTCGACCCCACGGCGGTACGGCCCCCCGCGCATCCGGACGTACGCGTGTTCGGCGCGGCCGACCCGCTCCTGCGTCCCGCGGTGACGGTACCGATGCTGGCCTTCTCCGCGCCCGGCACGGCGGTGGGCGAGGCGGGCCCGGCGGAACTCGCGGTGGCGGAGAAGGACCCGGCCTCGGAAGGCCGCCGGGTCCGGGTCGCGGGAATGATCGAGTCGGGCCGCACCGCCCTGGCCGCGGCCGTACGGGACGGCGAGGTGCTCTGCTCCGGCCAGTACATCCCGGTCGGCGACGTCGCCGAGGTGGTCGGCGTCGGCACCCTCCCCTCGGCCCGCCGCCAGGGCCTGGCCCTCGCGGTGACGGCGGCCCTGGTCGCCGACGCCCTGGCCCGCGGAGCCCGCACGGTCTTCCTGTCGGCCGGCGACGAGGACGTGGCCCGCCTCTACGCCCGCCTCGGCTTCCGCTCCGTGGGCACGGCCCTGATCGCGGACCGGCCGCTGTGATCGGCCGGCTGCTGGTCCGCCTCCTCATGCGGCCGCGGGGCCCGGCCGGGCGGTGGCCCGCCGCGCCACCGCCGCCGGTTCACCCGCCGCTGACCGGCGCCGAGGTGGCACAGGCGGAGGCGGAGCTCGGCATCCGCTTCCCGCCCGCGTACCGCTCGTACCTCCTCGACGTGAGCGCGGGCGGCCGGCTGCACCGGCTGGAGAACGGTCCGGCCGGCTGGTGGTGGGTGGGGAACCCCCACACGAGGCTCGATCTGCTGCCCGTGCCCTTCCCGCACCCCGATTCCTACGTCGAGGCGGATGCGGCGCTGTGGGACCGGTATCCGCGCGAGGAGGACTACCCCGACGAGGCCGCCTGCCGGGCGGCCCGGCAGGCCTGGAACGAGGCCGAGGGCGACGAGTTCGAGGACCGCAAGACGGCCGGCTCCGTGGTGCTGCGGGACAACGGCTGCGGCTTCGCCACGCTGCTCGCGCTCACGGGGCCGCTGGCCGGGACGGTGTGGTGGGACGGCCGGGCCACCTGCGAGCGGATCGTGCCGCTGTCGCTCGACCACCCGGGCGGCGCGCCCCCGCTGACCTTCGGGCAGTGGCGGGAGCGCGGCCTGGGCGACCTCTCGGACCTGTTGCCGCCGGACTGGGGGCCTCCCGCGCAATTCTGAGCCCGGTGTTTTGCGGGAACGGCAAGGACGCTTGGCCGGTCCGGAGGTCCGGGCGGAGCATCGAAGGCGCGGGCACCCGTACCCGTACCGACCGGAAAGAGGCCGAAATGGCGCACGCGCACGACCACGCCCCCCACTCCCCCGAGACCGGCTCCGAGGGCGGCTTCGAGACCGGCTTCGCGGGCGAGGAGTTCTGGGACTCCCGCTACCGCGAGGGCGAAAGGATCTGGAGCGGCGACGCCAATGCCGTGCTGGCCCGGGAGGCCGCCCCGCTCGCTCCCGGCCGCGCCCTGGACCTCGGCTGCGGAGAGGGCGGCGACGCCGTGTGGCTCGCGCGGCAGGGCTGGCACGTCACCGGGACGGACATCTCCGGGGTCGCCCTGGAGCGGGCTGCGGCCCACGCCGCCGACGCCGGGGTCGCGGACCGCACCGCGTGGGAGCGGCACGACCTCGCGGAGTCCTTCCCGGCCGGGGAGTACGACCTGGTCTCCGCGTGCTTCCTGCACACCTTCGGGGAGTTCCCGCGCGAGCGGATCCTGCGCCGGGCCGCCGCGGCCGTGGCCCCCGGCGGGATCCTGCTCGTCGTCGGCCACGCGGGCTGGGCGTCCTGGCAGGAGGACCGACCGGAGGTGGACTTCCCGACCCCGGACGAGGTCATCGCCCAGCTGGAACTGGAGGCCGGCGCCTGGGAGGTCCTGCTGGCGGAGGAACACGTACGGGTCCAGAACCAGCCTGACGGCCGGCCCGGGACCCGTACGGACAACGCGGTGAAGGTGCGGCGGGTGCGGCGGCTCCCGTAGGAACCGGCGCGCCCCCGTCTAGAAGCCCAGTTTGCGGAGCTGCTTGGGGTCGCGCTGCCAGTCCTTGGCGACCTTCACGTGCAGGTCGAGGAAGACCGGGGTGCCGAGCAGCGCCTCGATGTGCTTGCGCGACTTCATCCCGACCTCCTTCAGGCGGGCGCCCTTCGGGCCGATGATGATGCCCTTCTGGCTCGGCCGCTCGATGTAGAGGTTGGCGTGGATGTCCAGCAGGGGACGGTCCGCCGGGCGGTTCTCCCGGGGGATCATCTCCTCGACGACCACGGCGATGGAGTGCGGGAGCTCGTCCCGTACGCCTTCCAGCGCGGCCTCGCGGATCAGCTCCGCGACCATCACCATCTCGGGCTCGTCGGTGAGGTCGCCCTCCGGGTACAGCGGCGGGCTCTTCGGCAGCATCGGCGCGATCAGGTCCGCCAGCAGCTGGACCTGGGTGTCGCCGACCGCCGAGACGGGGACGATCTCGGCCCACTCGAAGCCCAGCTCCTCTGCGAGCTGGTGCACCGCGATGAGCTGCTCGCCCACCACCTTGGACTCGACGAGGTCGGTCTTGGTGATGATGGCGATCTTGGGGGTCTTCTTGATCCCCGCGAGCTCCTTGACGATGAACTTGTCACCGGGGCCGAGCTTCTGGTCCGCGGGCAGGCAGAAGCCGATCACGTCGACCTCGGACCAGGTCGCGCGCACGACGTCGTTCAGCCGCTCGCCGAGCAGCGTGCGCGGCTTGTGGAGGCCGGGCGTGTCGACCAGGACGAGCTGGGCGTCGGGGCGGTGCACGATGCCGCGGACCGTGTGGCGGGTGGTCTGCGGCCGGTTGGAGGTGATCGCGACCTTGGTACCCACGAGCGCGTTGGTCAGGGTCGACTTCCCCGCGTTGGGACGGCCGACGAAGCATGCGAAACCCGCACGGTGCGGGCTGGTGGTCTCGGGGGAACGATCGCTCATACGGGCCATTCTCCCCGATGCGGCTCCCAGCGCCGACCAGGCCGCCGCCACGAGGGCCAGAGCGGCCGCCAGCAGAGCGTTCAGCGCGGGGTGCGCGGCGTGTCCGGCGGCGGCCCGGGCGGCCGCGCCGTCGGCCCGCGCCACCACCGCGACCTCGGCCCATTCCAGGGCGGGCGCCTGCGCCCAGCGCGCGGTGAGCCGGACCCGCTGCCCGGGCAGCAGCTCGGCGGGCAGGCCGGTGAGGGGGCGGGAGAGGAGGCCACGGCCGAGGGCCCCGGAGGCGGTCAGGGTGGCACGGGGGCGCAGGGTGACGTTGCCGAGGTTGTGGAGCGTGTACGAGATCTCCGTGCCGGTGGCGCCGCCGCGGTCGGTGCGGAGGTCCTCGACGGCCAGGGCGGGGGCGGTGGGACCGGTGACCCTGAGGTAGAGGCGGGCCGCGACGGCCTGCTGGACCCCGATTCCCTGTCTGGCGATTCCCTGTCTGGCGATTCCCTGACCGTCGATGCCCTGACCTGCGACGGCCGGCCGGTCCTCCAGGGCGACGACGGCTCCGGGGTGGTCCCCCGGTTCGGCCCGGTCGGGGACGGTGAGGGTGAAGCCGACGTCGACCGCCGTCTTCGCCGGGACGGTGATCCGCTCCCGCACCAGGGCCGTCCAGGCACCCGTGGCGGTGCGCGGCTCCTCGGGCCCGCGCAGCGCGAAGCCGCCGTCGCGGGCGGTGTTGTAGGCGTCGGCGGCGTAGAGGCGGAAGGTGCGGGGCCGGTCGGTGCGGTTGGCGATGGTGACGGAGTCGGTGACGGCCTGGCCGGGGGCGGCGGCGAGGTAGAAGTACGGGCGCTGCCCGAGCGTGTTGGCGGCGGGCAGGACGGACCACTGCCCGTTGTCCGCGGCGGCGGCGGGTCCGGCCCCGCCGATCAGAAGGATGCCGAGCCCGACGAGCACAGCTGCGGTCGTCGACCCGGCCAGGCGCCGCCGTGCCCGCGTGACCGGTGCCGCTGACACGGCTGCGGCGAGGAGCCGCCGTGCCCGCGCGGGGCGGTCCCGGAGGGTTTCTCTCCCCGCCCCGCCCCTCCCCCGTTCCCCGGGGCTGCGCCCCGGACCCGTTTCCGGGTGCGGCGCCGGAGGGGCTGGAACTGCCCGCACGTGCGAGCCGACGCCGGCCAGAATCCAGCCCCTCCGGCGTTTGAGGAGCGGGGTCTGGGGCGGAGCCCCAGGGCCTTTCAGCCCGTCCGGCGCTTGAGGACCGGGATCCGGGCCGGCCCGGGGAACGGAGGAAGGGCGGGGCGGGGAGACGGCCCCGCGCAGCGGCACAGGGGCGGCGGGGAGGCCGGGGCCGGTCACGACAACGTCAGCGTCAGCGTCAGCACCGCCGTGTAGGCGCCCGGCGCGGTGTACGGGGGCACCTGGAGGGTGACGGCCGCGTCGACGGTGAAGGTGCCGCCGACGAGCGCGGCGTCACCCGTGGAGGCCAGGACCGCCCCGTCCGGCCCGACGGTGCCCGCACTGCCCGGCGTGCACGCGCTGGGGCTGCCGGGCGCCGCCGCGCACGTCGGGGTCCAGTTCAGGGAGGCGCCGGGGATGCGGACCCCGCCGGAGCCGGTGAAATCGGTGACCTTACCGATCAGGGACCACCCGGCCGGCCCGCCGCGGGCGTCCTTGACGGTAACTGTGCCGATCCGTCCGGCCGCCGCTCCGCCGTCCCCGTACGGGACGGCGGCCAGGGTCACGGCGTCGCCCTCCTGGGTCATGCCGAGCTCGCCCGGCGCCACGACCGCCGTGATCGTCTGGCTGCCCGGCGGCGGCGGGCGGCGGCGATCACCGTGTACGCCGACGGGCCGGAGCCCCGCTCCGGAGTCCACGCCTCGCCCTCGTACGCCACGACGGCGGTGGTCGCCCGGTCCGTGACCGGCAGCTCCGCGAGGACCACGCCCAGATCGTCGGCCTTCGCCGTGACCCGGTCGGCGGTCTCCGCCGTGCCCGCCCGGCCGGCCACGGTGACCTCCGCGCCGGGGACGAAGCCGGCTCCGGTGACCTTGACCCTGGCCCCCGGGGCTCCCGCGGCGGTGGCGAGCGCGACGGCGCGCAGGTTGGCCGTCGGCAGCGGGCTCGCGGTGATCCGCTGTGCGACCGGCGGCCCGGCCGGGGAGGGGGACGCCGACGAGGACGGGGCCGGGGACGCGGGCGGCAGGGACGGGGACGGCAACGGGGACGGCGCAGCGGAGCCCGAAGCGGACGCGGAGGGCTCCGCGGACGGCCCCGGCCCCGGCCCCGGCGGCACGCTCCCGGAGGCGGCGGCGCAGACGGTGTCCAGTTCGAGCAGGTGGCCGGTGTGCAGGGTGTAGCCGCCCGGGGCCAGGGTGATCTCACCGGGAGCCGTGACGGTGAAGGTGCCGGTCATGGTGACGGCGGGCAGCGCGCCGCCCGCCTCGACGGGATCGTTGCGCTTGGCCCCGACGACCGTGACCTCGCCCTGCTGCACGCCTCCGAGCACGATCCGCCCGGTCGGGGTGAGGACGTCGGCGGGCAGGGCGACGGAGAGCGGGTTCACGGCGGGGGTCCGGGTCACCTGGTAGGTGACGGTGACGGTGTCGCCCACGCGCGGCGTGGAGTCGTCGACGGTGATCCGGGCGGTGGTGGGCCCGTCGGCCGGTGGCAGGCCGGCTTCCTGCGGCGGCAGGCAGTGCGTGGGGAACTCGACCTGCCCGGAAGGCGTCTCCCCCTCCGCGGCGGCGGGAGCGCTCAGCGCGCCCCCGGTCGCGGCGGCGAGGACCGCCATGCCGACGGCAGCCGACCACCCTCTGTGCCGCGCCGTAGTCCGCGCCGCCGTTCTCGCCGAAGTCCGCACTGACCGCCCCCTGGGATCCCGTACCCCGCCAGGGGGCCATTCACGAGCGGGCGGGGGGATAAGTCAATGCACGGACCCGGCAACAACTGATGTCCCATCAGGAGATGGCAGGGTGGCGCCCGGTGCGGCGGCCCGGAAGGTCCGCCGGTAGGCCGTCGGGCTCACGCCGAGCGCCGCCTGCACGTGTTTGCGCAGGGACTGCGCGGTCCCGAAGCCCGCCTCCCGGGCCACGTGTTCCATCGGCAGGTCGGTCTGCTCGAGCAGCGCGCGGGCCCGCTCCACCCGCTGCCCGACGATCCATTCGCCCGGGCTGAGCCCCGACTCCTCGCGGAACCTGCGCGTGAAGGTCCGTACGGACATCGCCTCCTGCCGGGCCAGGTCGGTCAGCCGCAGCGGTTCGTGCAGCCGGTCCAGTACCCAGGCGCGGGCCGCGGTGGTGGCCGGCCGCTGCGACTGCGGCACCGGGCGCTCGATGAACTGGGCCTGCCCGCCCTCGCGGTGCGGCGGTACGACGGTGCGCCGGGCCACGTCGTTGGCGACGGCCGCGCCGTGGTCGCGGCGCACGATGTGCAGGCACAGGTCGATCCCGGCGGCGACTCCGGCGGAGGTGAGCACGTCCCCGTCGTCGGTGTAGAGCACGCCCGGGTCGACCAGGACGGCCGGGAACATCTGCTGGAAGTGCTCGGCGGCGGACCAGTGGGTGGTGGCCCGGCGGCCGTCCAGGTACCCGGCGGCGGCCAGCACGTAGCCGCCCGTACAGATGGAGACGAGCCGGGTGCCGGGCCTGATGTGCGCGAGGGCGGCGGCCAGTTCGGGGGTGAGCCGGCCCTCGTCGTGGACCGGGCCCAGCTCGTAGGAGGCGGGGACGACCACCGTGTCGGCCGTGGCCAGCAGTTCGGGACCGTGCTCGACGTGGATGTCGAAGTCGGCGTCCGTGAGGACCCGGCCGGGGGCGAGCCCGCAGGTGAGGATCTCGTACAGCAGCCGCCCTGCGGAATCCTTCGCCCGCCCGAAGATCCGGTGCGGGATCCCGAGCTCGAAGGGCAGCAGGCCGGAGAGGGCGAGTACGACAACACGGTGGCCACGGTGCGCGCGAGTCTCCATGGCCCGATCATATCGAAGGGTGTCGGTCAGGCCACTGTCGTACGGGTCCCCGGCGGCCGGAAACTGTCGACGTGACGCAGACAGACCCGGGCCCCGGCCCCTCCCCCGCACCGACGCCCGCCTCCGGGACCGGCTCCCCCGCCGACGCGCCCGTGCCGCCCCGGCGGCCGCACCGCGTCCACCGCGCCTGGTTCGTCGCGGCCGTCGCCTTCGTGACGATCATCGGCGCCGCCGGCTTCGCCTCGCTCCCCGGGCTGCTCATCGAGCCGCTGCACGAGGAGTTCGACTGGTCGCGCGGCACGATCGGCCTCGCCGTCTCCGTGAACCTCGCGCTGTACGGGATCACCGCGCCGTTCGCCGCCGCGCTGATGGACCGCTTCGGCATCCGCAGGGTCGTCGCCCTCGCGCTGACCGTCATAGCCGGCGGCTCCGTGGCCACGGTGTGGATGACCACCTCCTGGCAACTGATCCTGCACTGGGGCGTCCTGGTCGGCCTGGGCAGCGGCTCGATGGCCCTGGCCTTCGCCGCGACGGTGACCAACCGCTGGTTCACCGCCCGGCGCGGCCTGGTCACCGGCATCCTGACCGCCGCCGGGGCCTCCGGACAGCTGATCTTCCTGCCGCTGCTGGCCTGGCTGGTCGAGAACCACGGCTGGCGCCCGGCGGCGGTCACCGTCTCGCTGGCGGCCCTGGCCGTCGTGCCCTTCGTCTGGCTGCTGCTGCGCGACCACCCGGCGGACATCGGGACCACCCCGTACGGGGGCACGTACACGCCCAAGCCCGCACCCGTCCCCGGCGCCGCCCGCCGGGCCCTGTCCGTCCTGGCCAAGGCGGCCCGGACCGGCCCCTTCTGGCTGCTGGCGGGCACCTTCGCGATCTGCGGGGCCTCGACCAACGGGCTGGTGAAGACCCACTTCGTCCCGTCGGCCCACGACCACGGCATGCCGGTGACGGCGGCGGCCGGACTCCTCGCCGTGATCGGCGTGTTCGACATCGTCGGCACGGTGTTCTCCGGCTGGCTGACGGACCGCTTCGAATCCCGCCGCCTCCTCGCCGTCTACTACGCCCTGCGCGGGATCTCGCTGCTCTTCCTCCCGATGCTGCTGGCCCCGACCGTGCACCCGCCGATGGTGTTCTTCATCGTCTTCTACGGCCTGGACTGGGTCGCGACGGTCCCGCCGACGATCGCGCTGTGCCGCGAGCACTACGGAGAGGACGGCGCCATCGTCTTCGGCTGGGTCCTGGCCTCGCACCAGATCGGCGCGGCGCTGGTGGCCTTCCTCGGCGGCCTGGCCCGCGACGCCTTCGGCTCGTACGACCCGGTCTGGTACGCCTCGGGCGCCCTGTGCGCCATGGCCGCCCTGATGGCGATGGTCATCCGCCGCCGGACCGCCGCGGCGGAGTCCGCCCCGGCCTGACCGGCCCGACGGCCCGCCCGGGGTCTCCGGCGCAACGGTTGCCGGGCGCGGCGCCGCTGCCGGGGCCAGCCCCCGGATCCCTGCGCCTCAAACGCCGGCGGGGCTGAAAGATCGCCTCAATCGCCGGCGGGGCTGGATTCTGCCCGGCGTCAGCCTGCACGTGCGCGCAGCCACGTGCAGGCTGCGGAGCATGTGACTCGGCGCGGCTGCATTGCCCCGCAGGGGCAATTTCAGCCCCGCCGGCGCTTGAGGCGCGGGTTCGGGGGCGGAGCCCAGGGAACGGGGGAAGGGCGGGTAGGGGACAGCCCCGCCCAGCGGCTGCCCCCGGCTCCGCCGGTTACTCCGCGACGCCGTGGACGGCGGACCTCCTGCGGAGCGGAGCCGGTGCCCGCAGGCCGGGCGAGAGGCGGGCCGCCGGGTCGCAACCGGACCTACCCCGCCCCGCCCCCGGCAGGGGCTAGGCGCCGGCCGGAGTGGTCGACTTCAGGGTGCCGTCCGGGCCCGCCAGGAGGACCGGGGTGTCCGGGCCGCCGAGGTCACGGACCGCCGCGCGGTCGGCGTCGGAGGGTGCCTGCGCAGCACTGACGACGGCAGCCGCCTCCAGGGACTGGGCGCCGCTGGCCACGGCCATCGCGACGGCCGTCTGGAGCGCGCTCAGCTTCAGGGAGTCCAGCGCCACGGTTCCGGCGACGTACGTACGGCCGGTCTCGTCCCGGACCGCCGCCCCCTCGGGCACGCCGTTGCGGGCCCGGGCGCTGCGCGCCAACGTGATGATCTTGGTGTCTTCGGGGTCGATCCCGGTGCTGTCGGTCATAGCCCGAAGCATATGGAGCGCGTCGGCGGGGCCGCACGACGACCCCGCAGACGCGCTCTCCCCTCCACCCCCGGTGTCCCCCCGGGATCTTGGTGGCGCAGGGACAAAACTAAGCGCTGCGTAAGCGGATCCACGGCCCCGAAGGTCCCGTGATCGATGACTTTGGACCCCTCCCGGATTCCACGGAAGGGAACGCCGGGAGCGCCGGGAACACCGGGAACGCCGGGAACCATCCGCCAGGGCCGCTACGGCTGCTACGGCCGCTACGGCCGGTCGAGTCGCAGCCGCTCCGCTCTCGGCAGGCCCGCGACCACCAGGTCGTACGAGTCCTCGACCAGCTCCCGGACCAGCGCGTCGGGCAGCGCCCCCGGCCCGCCCGCGGTCACCGTGTTCCAGTGCCGCTTGTTCATGTGCCAGCCCGGCACGACCGCCTCGTGCTCCGCCCGCAGCGCCACCGCCTGCTCCGGGTCGCACTTGAGGTTGACCTTCAGCGGGTCGGCGTCCAGCGCGCTCAGCGCGAACATCTTCCCCAGCACCTTGAACACCGAGGTCTCCGGGGTGAAGGGGAACTCCTCCACCGCCGCGTTGAACCCCAGGCAGAAGTCGCGCAGCTCCGCCGGTGTCACTCCGTCTCCCCGTCCTGGCCGTCCGCCGGAGCCACCGGCTCCACCAGCACGGTCACGATCTTGTTCCGCCGTCCCGCCGGGGACTCCGCCGTCAGCCGCAGCGGCCGCCCGTCCGGCAGGTCCACCATCGCCGAGGCGCCGGCGATCGGCACCCGGCCGAGCGCCTTGGCGAGCAGTCCGCCGACCGTCTCCACGTCCTCGTCGTCGAAGGAGTCCACCTTGAACAGTTCGCCGAGGTCGGTGATGTCCAGCCGCGCGGTGACCCGGTAGCGGTCCTCGCCCAGGTCCTCCACGGGCGCGATCTCCCGGTCGTACTCGTCGGTGATCTCGCCGACGATCTCCTCCAGGATGTCCTCGATGGTGACGATGCCGGCGGTGCCGCCGTACTCGTCGATGACGACCGCCACGTGGTTGCGTACCGACTGCATCTCGCGCAGCAGGTCGCCCGCGTTCTTGGTGTCCGGCACGAACACCGCGGGCCTTATCGCCGTGGAGACGAGGTCGCTCTCCGCGTCCCGGCTGATGTGCGTCTTGCGGACCAGGTCCTTCAGGTACACGATGCCGACGATGTCGTCCTCGTTCTCCCCGGTCACCGGGATCCGCGAGAAGCCGGACCGCAGCGCGAGCGTGGTCGCCTGACGGACCGTCTTGTACCGCTCGATGCAGACCAGGTCGGTGCGCGGCACCATGACCTCGCGCACGAGCGTGTCGCCCAGCTCGAAGACCTGGTGCACCATGCGGCGCTCGTCGTCCTCGATCAGCGATTCCTTCTCCGCCAGGTCGACCATCGCGCGCAGCTCCGCCTCGGAGGCGAAGGGCCCCTTGCGGAAGCCCTTCCCGGGCGTGAGCGCGTTGCCGAGGAGGATCAGCAGCTGCGGGATGGGCCCCATGATCCGGGCGAGCGGTACGAGGACGTAGGACGCCGCCGTCGCCGTGTTCAGCGGATGCTGGCGGCCGATGGTGCGCGGAGACACGCCGACCGCCACGTAGGAAACGAGCACCATCACGGCGATGGCCACGAGCAGCGCGGTCCAGTTCTCCCCGAATTCGTCGAGGCAGACGTACGTGACGAGCACGCCCGCCGCCATCTCGCAGGTGACCCGGACCAGCAGCGCGACATTGACGTAGCGGGTGGGGTCGCCGGCGACCTGGGCCAGCTTCGCGCTGCCGCGCCGGCCCTCCCGTACGGCCTGCTCGGCGCGGAAGGCGGAGATCCGGGCGATCCCGGACTCCGCGCACGCGGCGAACCAGGCCACCACGACCAGCAGGACGGCCCCGGTGATCAGCTGGAGGCCACCGGTCATGAGACGGTCGGCGCCGGGGACGGGCCGGTCACGCCGTTCTCGCCGCGCCAGCCGTCCACGATGGCCGCCTGGAGGCCGAACATCTCGGCCTTCTCGTCCGGCTCCTCGTGGTCGTACCCGAGCAGGTGCAGCACCCCGTGGACGGTCAGGAGTTGGAGCTCCTCGTCCATGGAGTGCTGCGTCGGCGCGTCCTCGCCCTGCTTCTTGGCGACTTCGGGGCAGAGCACGATGTCACCGAGGAGCCCCTGCGGGGGCTCCTCCTCGTCCTTCTTCGGCGGACGCAGCTCGTCCATCGGGAAGGACATGACGTCGGTGGGTCCGGGCAGATCCATCCACTGGATGTGGAGCTGCTCCATCGCGTCCTCATCGACGACGATGATGGAGAGCTCCGAGAGCGGGTGGATCCGCATCCGGGCGAGCGCGTAGCGGGCGATGTCGAGGATCGCCCGCTCGTCGACCTCGGTTCCGGACTCGTTGTTGACGTCGATCGACATGGTGCGCTGATTTCTACTTCCGCTGGAAGCCGTTCCGCGACTGCTTCGCGTCCTGGCTGTCGTCGTACTTCTCGTACGCGTCGACGATACGGCCGACCAGCTTGTGCCGGACGACATCCTCGGACGTGAGCCGCGAGAAGGCGATGTCCGGAACGCCTTCGAGGATGTCCTGCACCTGCCGCAGACCGCTCTTGGCGCCGCCCGGCAGGTCGACCTGGGTCACGTCACCGGTGACGACGATCTTCGAGTCGAACCCGAGCCGGGTCAGGAACATCTTCATCTGCTCGGGGGTGGTGTTCTGCGCCTCGTCGAGGACGACAAATGCCTCATTAAGGGTGCGACCCCTCATATAAGCCAGCGGCGCCACCTCGATCGTGCCCGCCGCCATCAGCCGCGGGATCGAGTCCGGGTCGATCATGTCGTGCAGGGCGTCGTAGAGCGGCCGCAGGTACGGGTCGATCTTGTCGAAGAGGGTGCCGGGGAGGAAGCCGAGGCGTTCGCCGGCCTCCACCGCGGGGCGGGTCAGGATGATCCTGCTGACCTGCTTGGACTGCAGGGCCTGGACCGCCTTGGCCATGGCCAGGTAGGTCTTGCCGGTACCGGCGGGGCCGATGCCGAAGACGATCGTGTGCTTGTCGATCGCGTCGACGTACCGCTTCTGGTTCAGGGTCTTGGGGCGGATGGTGCGGCCGCGGCTGGAGAGGATGTTCTGGGTGAGCACCTCGGCGGGGGTCTCCGTGTCACCGCCACCGGTGCCGTTCGCCCTGAGCATGGCGATCGAGCGTTCCACTGCGTCCTCCGTCATCGGCTGCCCGGTGCGGAGCACCAGCATCATCTCGTCGAACAGGCGCTGGATCAGAGCGACTTCCGCCGCCGCGCCGATCGCGCTGACCTGATTTCCCCGAACATGGATGTCGGCCTTCGGGAAGGCCTTCTCGATCACGCGCAAAAGGGCGTCGCCCGAGCCGAGGACGGACACCATCGGGTGGGTGGCCGGGACGGTGAAGTGGGCTCGCGCCTGTCCCGGCGTCGGGGTCTGGGCTGTCGGTGTCTGAGTCATGGGCCGGCACTGTGGCCTGCGCATACCTCCCACTGAGGGGCCGCGCCGATCGACGGCCTCCGGACTTCCAAGCCTACGACGCCACCCCGCCATCCCCCGAGGGGTTTTACGGGGTCCCGTACGGGGCCCCGCTCGGGCGGTCCGAAAGCCCGGCCCATCCGGGGCGGCCAGGGCCCGGCCCGGCAGGCGCGCGGCCCGGTCCCCGGCAGGCACTGCGGGCCGCGCCGACCGACATCAGCCCCTCCGGCGTTCGAGGAGCGGGGGTCCGGGGGCCGGCCCCGGGAACGGCGCCGCCCCCGGCCGGACCGCCCGGGGGCCAGACCGCTGGGGGGGGCGAGGGCCCGGACCGTCCGGGACGCGGGCTCCGGGGCCGGGGGCGCGGCCCTGCATGCCCCCGTTCCCCGGCCGGCCAGGCCTACGCCGACTGGCGGAAGCCGATCGTGGGGACCGCCCGGCGGCGGCTGGCCGGGGCGGCGGCCCGCGGAACGAGGTCGTCCAGGAAGCCGTACCGCCCGCGCAGGGCCTCCGGGGCGGTGCGCCACCAGTGGGCCACCTCCGGCCAGCCGGGGGCCGAGAGGGAGCCGCCGAACTCCTGCACCGACAGGGCGGCCGTCAGGCCCGCGAAGGCGAGCCGGTCCGCAAGCGGCCACTCCGCGAGGGTGCCGGTCAGGAAGCCCGCCACGTACACGTCACCCGCCCCGGTCGGATCCAGGGCCTCGACCTGGATCGCGGGGACCTCGGCCGTCTCCCCGGTCCGCCCGTCCACCGCGTACGAGCCCTCGGAGCCCATCGTCACCACCGCGATCGGCACCTTCTCGGCCAGCGCCCGGGCCGCCGCGCGCGGGCAGTCGGTGCGCGTGTAGGCCATCGCCTCCCCCGCGTTGGGCAGGAAGGCCTCGCAGTGCTCCAGGTCGGCCAGCGCCCCCAGGTCCCAGCGCCCGCTGTCGTCCCAGCCGACGTCGGCGAAGACGCGGGCCCCGCGCCGGGCCGCCTCGGCGACCCAGGCCTCGCCGCGGCCCGGGCCGAGCGACGCCACGGCCGCGCGGGCGCGGGGCGGGCACTGGGGAAACGGTCCGGGGCCCGCCGGGGGCGGGGCCTCGTGGCCGTGGGAGACCATCGTGCGCTCGCCCTCGTACGCCATCGAGACCGTGACGGGGCTGTGCC
This sequence comes from Streptomyces sp. GL_148, assembly GCF_057834205.1. Lineage (NCBI taxonomy): Bacteria > Bacillati > Actinomycetota > Actinomycetes > Kitasatosporales > Streptomycetaceae > Streptomyces > Streptomyces sp. GL_148. The sequence goes on from NZ_CM174396.1 coordinate 2,860,282, forward strand.
AGCCGGGCACGGTCCGTGACATCGACAGGTCGATGCCCTCGCCCTGTTCGAGAGCGTCCCAGCAGTACTCCCCGTAGTGGTCGTCCCCGAAGGCGGCGGCCAGGGAGGTGCGCAGGCCGAGCCGGGCGAGGGCGGTGGCCATGTTGGCGACGCCGCCGGGGCTGGACCCCATGCCGCGGGCCCAGGACTCCGTGCCGCGCACGGGGGCCGAGTCGAGGCCGGTGAGGATGATGTCGAGGAAGACCGTGCCCGTCAGGAAGACGTCGCAGCCCGGTTCTTGGGGGTCGCGCAGCGGCCCGAGCGGATCCACGGCGGAGTCGAGGCTGTCCCGGCTGCTGCGACTGGTCACGATGTACTCCCCGTTCGGTTCGGCGCACGTACTTCATCTTGGCGGGTCGTTTCTTCACCAGGCTTGAGCGACGTGTCCCACTCGGCTCAACCCACCTCCGCCATCGGGTCCTCCCGCCCGGGGGGACCCGGCCTACAGTGTGACGCAGATCACCGCCTGAACGCCCTTCTCGGAAGATCGGGCCGCTTGATAGATATGAGCCCCGCGGTCTTGCGGAATCTCACGCACTACCTGCACCACCTGGAACACCCGTGCCCGACCGCACCCCCGCGCCGCCCGCCGCCTGGCCGCTCGTCGCACTCTTCACCTCCGGCTACGTCGCCCCGTACCTGCTGCCGACCGTCGTCGGCCGGCTCGACGCGCACCTCCCGCTGAGCCCCGCACAGGCCGGACTGATCGGCTCGGTCCTGCTGCTCGGCTCGGCCGCCGCCGGATTCACCCTCGCCTCCCGCATCCCGCGCCACGGGCCGCGCCCGCTGGCCCGGCTCGGACTGCTGCTCGCCGTCCTCGGGTACGGCACGGCGGCCGCCAGCGCGCAGCTGCCCCTCGTCATCGCGGGCGCCGTCCTCGGCGGCTTCGGCTCGGGGACGGCCACCGCCGTGGCCGCCTCCGGGATCGCGGCGCAGCGCGACCCGCACCGGACCTCCTCGCTGGGGCTGCTGTCGGTGTCGGCGACGGCCGGGGCCCTGTACCTGACCCTGCCCCGGCTCGGCGGCGGGCACGGGCTGCCGTTCGCGGCGATCGCCCTGGTCGCGCTGGTGTGCTGGCCGGCGACGGGCCGCCTCGACGGGGCCGACCGCACCCGCCTCGCCGACGACGCCGGCCGGGCCGTACGGACCTCCGGGCGGCGGCTGCCGTACCCGCGCGCCGGGATGGTGCTCGCCGGGGCCCTGATGGTGTGGTCGCTGGCCCAGAACGCCCTGTGGGGCGTCAGCGGCCGCATCGGCGCGCAGCAGGCGGGCCTGTCCGAGGTCACCCTCGGGATCGTCTTCGCGGCCGCGCTCGGCGCCGGGCTGCTCGGGGTCACCGCCGCCTCCGCGCTCGGGGCCCGGCTCGGGCGGGCTGTCCCGGTGGGCGTGGGCACGGCGGTCATCGCCTGCTGCGTGGTGCTGGCCTCGCACGCGCGGGACCTGGGCTCCTTCGCGGCCGGGGAGATCCTGTGGAACGCCGTCTACCCCGTCGTGCTCTCCTACGCCATCGGCCTCGCCGCCGCCCTCGACCCGCGCGGGCGCTGGGCGGTCCTGGTCGGTTCCGCGTCCTCGCTCGGCGTGGCCTGCGGGCCCCTCACCGGGAGCCTGCTCGCCGAGGGTGCGGGCTTCCCCGGCATGGGCCTGGTCCTCGGGGGGCTGCTGCTGGCGGTGGCCGGGCCGATGGCCGCGGTCGCCCTGCACGTCGGCGGACGCCCGCTGACCCCCGGCTCGGTGCGCCGGCGCGGCGGGGCCCCGGCGGCCTTGCTCGCCGCCGGAGCCGGGACGCCGGCCGGCTCGGTGCCGAGGGTCGGTGCGCAGGAGCTGGAGGTCGTGGAGCTGCCGCAGCTCCGCGCCCGACCGCTGCGCCTGCCTCCGCTCCGGGTGCTGCTGCTCTCCCCGGCGGCCGCCCGCCGGGGCCGGGACCGCGCCCGCAGGCGGATCCGCACCGGCGTCTAGGCCGCCGGCGGTGACTGCCCTGCGGGGCGAGGTCCCCTACCCGCCCTTCCACCGTTCCCCGGGCTCCGCCCGGACCCTTCGCCGGGTGCGGCGCCGCTCCCGGGGGCCAGCCCCCGGACCCCCGCTCCTCAAACGCCGGAGGGGCTGGATTTTGCCCCACCGGCGTTTGAGGCGCGGGGTCTGGGGCGGAGCCCCGGGGAACGGGCGAAGGGCGGGTACGGGACAGCCCCGCAGGGCCGTGCGCCCAGGGTTGCTCCCTGCCGTGGTCGCCCTGAGCGGCGTCATCGGCGGCGGGCGTCCCGCCCCCGCCGCCGGGGCCCGCTATCCGGCCCGCTTGGGCACGGGAACCCGTAGGAGGTCGGCGGCGATCGTCAGTTCACCCTCGAAACCGGCCGCGCGGGCCTGGCGTTCGAACTCCGACGGGTCGCCGTAGCGCTGTGAGAAGTGCGTCAGCACGAGGTGACGTACGCCCCCGTCCCGGGCCACCCGGGCGGCCTGACCGGCGGTGAGGTGCCCGTGGTCGGTGGCCAGTCGGACGTCCTCGTCGAGGAAGGTCGACTCGATCACCAGCAGGTCGCAGCCCGCCGCGAGCACCTCGACGCCTTCGCAGAGCCGGGTGTCCATGACGAAGGCGAACCGCTGTCCGGCGCGCACCTCGCTGACCTCGTCGAGGGTGACCCCGCCGAGGCTGCCCTCGCGCTGGATCCGGCCCACGTCCGGCCCCTTGATCCCGTGGAGCGCGAGCAGTTCGGGCCGTATCCGGCGCCCGTCGGGCTCGGTGAGCCGGTAGCCGAAGGACTCCACCGGGTGCGAGAGCCGTACGGCGTCCAGGGTGTACGCGTCCCCGCGCGCCAGGATCCCGTCCTCGGCCACCGGCTCCTCGGAGAGCTGCACGGTCTCGCGGTAGGCGGTGGCGTACCGCAGCCGCTCGAAGAACTTCTGCCCGGAGGCCGGGTAGTGGGCGGTGACGGGGTGCGGGACCCGGTCGAGGTTGATCCGCTGGATCACCCCGGCGAGGCCGAGGCTGTGGTCCCCGTGGAAGTGGGTGACGCAGATCCGGTTGATGTCGTGCGCGGCCACCCCGGCGCGGAGCATCTGGCGCTGGGTGCCCTCGCCGGGATCGAAGAGGATGCCCTCGCCGTCCCAGCGCAGCAGGTAGCCGTTGTGGTTGCGGTGGCGGGTGGGCACCTGGCTGGCGGTGCCCAGCACCACGAGTTCGCGTACGGACACGTCTTACCCGGGGGGCCACTGGAGCCCGCGCCCGCCGAGGACGTGCGCGTGGGCGTGGAAGACGGTCTGGCCGGCGCCGGCGCCGGTGTTGAGGACGATGCGGTAGCCGTGCTCGACGATCTTCTCGTCGGCGGCGACCCGTCCGGCCTCGGTCAGGACGTCGGCGGCGATCCCCGGCTCCGCGGCCGCGAGGGAGGCGGCGTCGGGGTAGTGCACCTTCGGGATGACGAGGATGTGGGTGGGCGCCTGCGGGTTGATGTCGCGGAAGGCGACGGTCGTGTCCGTCTCCCGGACCACCGTCGCGGGGATGTTCCCCGCGATGATCTTGCAGAACAGGCAGTCGGCCTGCGGTTCCCCGGCCATGTACTGAGCCCTTCGTGACGGGTGATCGGTTCCGGCATCGTATCCACCGCCGCGGCCGGATCGGTCAGCACCGGCGGCCCGTCAGGACCAGCGGCCCGTCCTCGCCAGCAGGACCGCCGCGGCCGCCGTGCCCGCCGTGGAGGTGCGCAGCACCGAGGGGCCCAGCCGGTACGGGTGCGCCCCGGCCGCGGCGAAGGCGGCGAGTTCGTCCGGGGAGACCCCGCCCTCGGGTCCGACGACCAGGACGATGGAGCCGGCGGCGGGCAGTTCCGCGGTGGCCAGTGCGCCCGAGGGGGCGTCCCGGTCCTCGTGCAGCACCACCGCGAGGTCCGCCTCGGCGAGCAGCGCCGCGACCTGCTTGGTCGACAGCGCCTCCGCGACCTCGGGGAAGCGCACCCGGCGGGACTGCTTGCCCGACTCCCGGGCGGTGGCCCGCCACTTCGCGAGGGATTTGGCGCCGCGGTCGCCGCGCCACTGGGTGATGCAGCGCGAGGCCTGCCAGGGCACGATCGCGTCGACGCCGGTCTCCGTCATGGTCTCGACGGCGACCTCGCCCCGGTCGCCCTTGGGCAGGGCCTGGACGACGGTGATCCGGACGGCCGGCTCCGCCTCCTCGAAGACCCCGGACACGGAGACGACGAGGCGGTCCTTGCCCTCGGCGGCCGTCACCACGCCCTCGGCCCAGCCGCCCCGGCCGTCGGTCAGCACGAGGGCCTCGCCTGGGCCCAGCCGCTTCACGGAGACCGCGTGGCGGCCTTCGGGGCCGTCCAGGACGAACTCCGGCCCCGCGGGAACCTTTTCGACCACGAACACCGGGGCGGTCATGACGCACTCCTCATCTGCATTGTCTTCAACACGTCCTGTGCCGCGCCGAGTTCCGCCGCAAGCACCTCCACCAGTTCCCCGGCCGGCAGGGCCCGCGCCAGCCGGTGCCCCTGGCCCGCCCACAGGGCCATGCCCTGCGGGTCCCCGGCCGCGGCGGCGGCCTTGCGCAGCGGCGCGGTCAGGTGGTGCACCTGCGGGTACGCGGCCGGGGCGTACGGGCCGTGCTCGCGCATGAACCGGTTGACCAGCCCGCGGGCCGGGCGCCCCGAGAAGGCCCGGGTCAGCTCCGTCCGGACGAACAGCGGGTCGGTCAGCGCCTTCTTGTGCAGGGCGTGGGCGCCGGACTCCGGGCAGGCCAGGAAGGCCGTGCCGAGCTGCGCCGCCTCCGCGCCCGCGGCGAGCAGCGCGGCGATCTGCGAGCCGCGCATCAGGCCGCCCGCCGCGATGATCGGGAGGGCCACGGCCTCGCGCACCTGCGCGACGAGCGCGAGCAGGCCGACTCCGGCCGTGCCGTCGCCCTGCGGGTCGTCGCGGTGGGTGCCCTGGTGGCCGCCCGCCTCCATGCCCTGGACGCAGACGGCGTCGGCGCCGGCCGCCTGCGCGGCGCGGGCCTCCTCGACGGAGGTGACGGTGGCGATCGTGTACGTACCGACCTTGCGCAGGCAGGTGAAGGCCGCGGGTGAGGGCAGGCCGAAGGTGAACGAGACCACGGGTACCGGGTCTTCGATGAGAATGGCCAGTTTGGCGTCGTAGCCGTCGTCGCTGGTGCCGATGATGTCCTCGTCGGCGAGGGAGATCTCGTACCAGGAGGCCTCACTGGCGAGGTGCCCGCGGTAGGCCTCCACGGCGGCCGGGTCCACGTGGCCGGTCTGCGGCAGGAAGAGGTTGACGCCGAAGGGGCGGCGGGTGAGCGCGCGCAGCCGCTTGATCTCCTGGTACATGCCGTCGGCGGTCTTGTAGCCGCCGGCGAGGAAGCCCAGTCCGCCCGCTTCGCACACGGCGGCCGCGAGCGGCGGACAGGACGCGCCGCCCGCCATGGGCGCCTGCACGATCGGGTACGCGAAGAGACCGTTCGGTGCGGAGGACATGAGCTGCATCGTGCCATGTCCCGCTCACGGGACCGAATCACGGCATTCGCCTGGCATAGTCCCCTTCACCGGGGTGCCTGAATACCGCCGCCGCCCTGCCGTCCCGCATGCCGCGAGCCCGGTCCGGGGCATCCCCGGACCGGGCTCGCAGGTGTTCTCGTACGCTGCCCGTACGCTGCTCCGCGCGCGGCTCAGCGCCCGTTGAAGGCGTCCTTCAGTCGGCTGAACAGGCCTTGCTGGCCCGGCGCGAACTGGCCGAGCGGCCGCTCCTCGCCGCGCAGCTTCGCGAGCTGGCGCAGCAGGTCCTCCTGCGCCGGGTCGAGCTTGCTCGGGGTGGTGACCTCGACGTGGACGATCAGGTCGCCGCGGCCACCGCCGCGCAGGTGCGTGACGCCCCGGCCGTGCAGGGGGATCGCCTGGCCGGACTGCGTGCCGGGCCGGATGTCGATCTCCTCCAGGCCGTCCAGCGTCTCCAGCGGGCACTTGGTGCCCAGGGAGGCCGCGGTCATCGGGATGGTGACCGTGCAGTGCAGGTCGTCCCCGCGCCGCTGGAAGGTCGGGTGCGGCAGCTCGTGGATCTCCACGTACAGGTCGCCGGCGGGGCCGCCGCCGGGGCCGACCTCGCCTTCGCCCGCGAGCTGGATCCGGGTGCCGTTCTCGACGCCCGCCGGGATCTTGACGGTGAGGCTGCGGCGGGAGCGGACCCGGCCGTCGCCCGCGCACTCGGGGCACGGGGTCGGGACGACGGTGCCGAAGCCCTGGCACTGCGGGCAGGGGCGCGAGGTCATGACCTGGCCCAGGAAGGACCGGGTGACCTGCGAGACCTCACCGCGGCCGCGGCACATGTCACAGGTCTGCGCCGAGGTGCCGGGGGCGGCGCCTTCGCCGGAGCAGGTGGTGCAGACGACGGCCGTGTCGACCTGGATGTCCTTGGTCGTGCCGAAGGCGGCCTCGTCCAGTTCCAGGTCGAGGCGGATCATGGCGTCCTGGCCGCGGCGGGTCCGCGAGCGCGGTCCGCGCTGCGAGGACTGGCCGAAGAAGGCGTCCATGATGTCGGAGAAGTTGCCGAAGCCACCCGCTCCGAAGCCGCCGGCTCCGCCGCCGCCCGAGGAGGACAGCGGGTCGCCGCCGAGGTCGAAGACCTGCTTCTTCTGCGGGTCCGAGAGGACCTCGTAGGCGGCGTTGATCTCCTTGAAACGCTCTTGCGTCTTGGGATCGGGGTTCACATCCGGGTGCAGCTCGCGCGCGAGCCGCCGGAATGCCTTCTTGATCTCGTCCTGCGATGCGTCGCGGCGCACGCCGAGAACGGCGTAGTAGTCCGTGGCCACTTACGACTCCGCCAGGATCTGTCCGACGTAACGTGCCACTGCGCGTACCGCTCCCATCGTTCCGGGGTAGTCCATGCGGGTCGGTCCGACCACGCCGAGTTTGGCGACTGCTTCGCCGCCCGAACCGTAGCCGACCGAGACGACGGACGTGGAGTTCAGTCCCTCGTAGGCGTTCTCATGCCCGATCTTTACGGCCATTCCCGACTCACTGGCCTCGCCCAGCAGCTTGAGGAGCACGACCTGCTCCTCCAGCGCTTCGAGCACCGGCCTGATCGTCAGGGGAAAATCGTGTCCGAAGCGGGTGAGGTTGGCGGTGCCGCCGATCATCAGCCGCTCCTCCGCGTCCTCGACCAGCGTTTCGAGAAGGGTGTCGAGGACGGCCTTCACCGTCACCCGGTCATCGCTCTCGAAGGATTCCGGAAGGTCCTTCACCAGCGGCGGCACGTCGGTGAACCGGCGGCCGACGACACGGCTGTTGAGGCGGGCCCGCAGGTCCGCCAGCGAGGTGTCCGCGAAGGGGGTCTGGCAGTCGACGAGCCGCTGCTCGACCCGGCCGGTGTCCGTGATGAGGACGAGCATCAGGCGGGCCGGGGCCAGCGAGAGCAGCTCCACGTGCCGGACGGTGGACCGGGTCAGCGACGGGTACTGGACGACGGCGACCTGCCGGGTGAGCTGCGCGAGCAGCCGCACCGTACGGCCGACGACGTCGTCGAGGTCCACGGCCCCGTCGAGGAAGTTCTGGATGGCCCGGCGCTCGGGCGTCGACAGCGGCTTGACCCCCGCCAGCTTGTCGACGAAGAGGCGGTAGCCCTTGTCGGTGGGGATCCGGCCGGCGCTGGTGTGGGGCTGCGCGATGTAGCCCTCGTCCTCCAGCACGGCCATGTCGTTGCGCACGGTGGCGGGCGAGACGCCGAGCCGGTGCCGCTCGGTGAGCGCCTTGGAGCCGACCGGCTCCTCCGTCCCGACGTAGTCCTGGACGATGGCGCGCAGCACTTCGAGTCTGCGTTCGCTGAGCATCGCGCACACCTCCATCGTTTCCGTCGTTCGCGGCTTCGTCAGGCCCCGCCTACTGGCACTCTGAGCGTTCGAGTGCCAGAGATCCCCCGGTCAGTGTACGGCGGGGTGGTACACCGGTAGCAAGGGCGGCCCGTCAAGGTAGCGTCGCGGCATGGACGTGCGTTGGGAAGAGGCGGGCTGGGAACGGCTCACAGAACGGGCCGGCCGCAAGCGGCTGCCGGTGTGGGACTGCACCGTGGGACTGGTGGTGGGCGAGGATTCTGCCCTCCTGATCGACCCCGGGTCCTCCCTGCGGGAGGGCTCGCTGGTGCGGGCCGAAGCGGAGCGGCTGGCAGGCCGGCGCGTGACCCATCTCGCATTCACACACGGACATTTCGACCACGTACTGGGTGGTGCGGCGTTCGCGGGGGCGGAGGTCTACGGCCCGGTCGGGCTGGACGCCGTGCTCTCGGCGGGCCGTGAGGAGCTGCGCGAGGACGCGGTCCGCCAGGGCCTGCCGGCGGCCGAGGCGGCCGAGGCGGCGGACCTCATGGTGGTCCCCCGGCACCTGGTGTCGGGCGAGTGGACCCTCGACCTGGGCGGGGTGCAGGTGCTGCTGGCGAACGTGGGGCCCGGGCACACCGGGCACGATCTGGCCGCCTTCGTACCCGGAGCGCGCGAGGTGGTCTTCTGCGGCGACCTGGTCGAGGAATCGGGCGAGCCGCAGGCGGGTCCGGACGCGGTGCCCGGGCAGTGGCCGGCCGCCCTGGACCGGCTCCTCTCCCTGGGCGGGGACGACGCTCTGTACGTGCCGGGTCACGGAGCGGTGGTCGACGCGGCCTTCGTGCGTGCCCAACGCGACACACTGGCGGCCCGTTTCGGCGTGTCGGACACCTGAGACGGCCCGCTCTCCTACCCTCGGCCGGATGCGTGAGTACTCCCCCGACCTGACCCCGCAGTGGAAGCGCGCCAAGCCCGTCCCGGAGGTGCCGGCCGATCCCGATCTGGTGGTCGAGGTGGCGGGTACGGACTTCTGCGGCGCGGTGGTGGCCTGCGAGGCGGGCACGGTCACCCTGGAGGACCGCTTCGGCAAGCGTCGCGTCTTCCCCCTCGAACCCCGCGCCTTCCTCCTGGACGGCGCGGTGGTGACCCTGACCCGCCCGGCCCGGGGGCCGGCCGCCCCGGCCCGTACGGCCTCAGGCTCCATCGCCGTCCCCGGGGCCCGGGCGCGGGTGGCACGGGCGGGCCGGATCTACGTGGAGGGCCGCCACGACGCCGAACTGGTCGAACGGGTCTGGGGCGACGACCTGCGGATCGAGGGCGTCGTGGTGGAGTACCTGGAGGGCATCGACGACCTCCCGGCCGTCGTCGCCGACTTCGCCCCCGCGGCCGACGCCCGCCTGGGCATCCTGGTGGACCACCTGGTCCCCGGCTCCAAGGAGTCCCGCATCGCCGCCTCGGTGACCTCCCCGCACGTCCTGATCGTGGGACACCCGTACGTGGACGTCTGGCAGGCGGTGAAGCCCTCGGCCCTCGGCATCCGCGCCTGGCCGGTGATCCCGCCCGGCCAGGACTGGAAGACGGGCATCTGCCGCGCCCTGGGCTGGCCGGAGAACACCGGAGCCGCCTGGCAGCACATCCTGTCCCGCGTGACCTCGTACAAGGACCTGGAGCCCACCCTCCTGGGCGCGGTGGAGCACTTGATCGACCACGTGACGGCATAGCCGGGCACGACAGCCCTGCGGGGCGAAGTCCCCTACCCGCCCTTCCACCGTTCCCCGGGGCTGCGCCCCGGACCCCGCGCCTCGAACGCCGGCGAGGCTGAAATGGCGCTCCGCGCCATCCAGCCCGCACCGGCCAATTCCAGCCCCTCCGGCGTTTGAGGAGCGGGGGTCCGGGGGCTGGCCCCCGTGCAGCGGAGCCGCGCGCGGCAACGGGTCCGGGCAGAGCCCGGCTGGGGGTCCCCCCGGACGGAGTCTGGGGGATGGGGGAAGGGCGGGTAGGGGACGGCCCCGCAGGGCTCCCCCACCCCGGACGGGGTCAGTCGACCAGGTCGCGGACCACCGCGTCGGCCAGGAGGCGGCCACGCAGCGTCAGAACGGCCCGCCCGGCCGCGTACGGGCCGGCTTCCAGGAGCCCGTCCGCGAGGGCCTTGCGAGAGGCCGCCAACCCCGCCGCCGCGAGCAGCGACAGCGGCACCCCGTCCACGAGACGAAGCTCCAGCAGGATCCGCTCGACCCGCCGGTCCTCCTCCGAGAGGAGCTCCCGCCCCGCCCCGGGCGAGCGCCCCTCGGCCAGCGCCGCGGCGTAGGCGCCCGGGTGCTTCACGTTCCACCACCGCACCCCGCCCACGTGCGAGTGCGCTCCGGGCCCGGCCCCCCACCAGTCGGCCCCGCGCCAGTACAGCTCGTTGTGCAGGCACCGCCCGGCCTCGGAGGTGGACCAGTTCGAGACCTCGTACCAGGAGTACCCCGCCTCGGCCATCACCGCGTCGAGGATCAGGTACCGGTCCGCGTGGACGTCGTCGTCCGTCATCGGGACCTCGCCGCGCCGGATCCGCCGCGCGAGCTGGGTGCCCTCCTCCACGATCAGCGCGTAGGCGCTGATGTGATCGGGCCCGGCGCCGAGCGCCGCGGACAGCGAAGCCCGCCAGTCCTCGTCCGATTCCCCCGGCGTCCCGTAGATCAGGTCCAGGTTCACGTGCTCGAAGCCCGCCGCCCGCGCCTCCGCGACGCAGGCCTCCGGCCGCCCGGGGGTGTGCGTACGGTCCAGCACCTTCAGGACGTGCTGCTTCGCGCTCTGCATGCCGAAGGAGATCCGGTTGAAGCCGCCCGCGCGCAGCTCCGCCAGGTACTCGGGGTTCACGGACTCCGGGTTGGCCTCGGTGGTGACCTCGGCGTCCTCGGCCAGCCCGAATTCCTCGCGGATCGCCGCGAGCATCCGTACGAGGTCGCCGGCGGGCAGCAGCGTGGGCGTGCCGCCGCCCACGAAGACGGTCCGTACGGCCCTGGGGTCGTCCCCGAGCACCTTGCGCGCGAGCCGGACCTCGTCCATCAGGGTGTCGGCGTAGTTCTCCCGGGAGGCGAGCACACCGCCGGTGCCCCGCAGCTCGGTGGCCGTGTAGGTGTTGAAGTCGCAGTACCCGCAGCGCGTGGCGCAGTACGGAACGTGCAGGTAGAACCCGAGCGGCCGGTCCCCCGCTCCCGCCAGGGCGTGGAGCGGCAGCGAGCCGTCTTCGGGCATGGGTTCACCGTCGGGCAGTGCGGAAGGCATGGGCCCATTGTCCCGCACTGCCCCAAGGTCGTTTACGGTCCCGCGCGGCGCCCCGGAGCGCGCCCGGCGTTACGCCTCCCGGGAGCCCTCGTACATCTCCTCGATGAGGTGCTTGAACTCGCGCTCGACGACCGGCCGCTTCAGCTTGAGGCTGGGCGTGAGGTCCCCGTGCTCCACGTCGAGGTCGCGCGGCAGGAGACGGAACTTCTTGACCGTCTGCCAGCGCTGGAGGCCCTCGTTGAGGGTCTGGACGTAGGTCTCGATGAGCCGGTTCGTCTCGGAGGCGGCCAGGACCTGCGAGTACGTCTTGCCCTCCAGGCCGTTCTCGGCGGCCCACACCAGGATGGAGGGCTCGTCGAGGGCGATGAGGGCGGAGCAGAAGTTCCGGTCGGCCCCGTGGACGACGATGCTGGAGACGTAGGGGCAGAGCGCCTTGAACTGGCCCTCGATCTCCGCCGGGGCGACGTACTTGCCGCCCGAGGTCTTGATCAGGTCCTTCTTGCGGTCGGTGATCCGCAGGTAGCCGTCCGCGGAGAGCTCGCCGATGTCGCCCGTGTGCAGCCAGCCGTCGGCCTCCAGCACCTCGGCGGTCTTCTCGGGCTGCCCGTGGTAGCCCTGCATGATGCCCGGGCCGCGCAGCAGCACCTCGCCGTCGTCGGCGATGCGGACCTCGGTGCCGGGGAGCGGCTTGCCGACGGTGCCGGTGCGGTAGGCCTCGCCGGGGTTGACGAAGGAGGCGGCGCTGGACTCGGTGAGCCCGTAGCCCTCCAGGATGTGGATGCCGGCGCCGGAGAAGAAGTAGCCGATGTCGGGGGCGAGGGCGGAGGCGCCGGAGACGGCGGCGCGCAGGTTGCCGCCGAAGGCCTCGCGGAGCTTGGAGTAGACGAGCGCGTCGGCGATCTTGTGCTTGGTGGAGAGGCCGAGCGGGGCGGTGGCGTTGCCGGTGCGGCGGAAGTTGTCCTGGGTGACCTTGGCGTACTCGCGGGCCACGCCGACGGACCACTGGAAGATCTTGTACTTGGCTCCGCCGGCGGCCCGGGCCTTGGCGGCCACGCCGTTGTAGACCTTCTCGAAGATGCGCGGAACGGCCGCCATGTAGGTCGGCTGCACGATCGGCAGGTTCTCGATGATCTTGTCGATCCGGCCGTCGACGGCGGTGACGTGACCGACCTCGATCTGGCCGGAGGTGAGCACCTTGCCGAAGACGTGCGCGAGCGGCAGCCAGAGGTACTGGACGTCGTCCTTGGTGATCAGGCCGGTGGCGACGGTGGCCTTGGCCATGTAGGACCAGTTGTCGTGCGGCAGCCGCACGCCCTTGGGGCGCCCGGTGGTGCCGGAGGTGTAGATGAGCGTGGCGAGCTGGCCGGCGGTGATGGCCGCGATCCGCTCCTTGACCGCCTCGGGGTGCTTGGCCAGGTACTCGCGGCCGCGCGCCTCCAGGTCGGCGAGGGACAGCACCCACCCCTCGGGGTCGCCGTCGACGGCGACGGCGTCGGCAGCCTCCAGGACCACCACGTGGGCGAGGTGGGGCAGGTCGGCGCGCCGCTCGCGGGCCTTGGCCAGCTGCGCGGCGTCCTCGGCGATCAGTATCCGGCTCTCGGAGTCGGAGAGGATGAACGCCGACTCCTCGGCGTTCGTGCTCGGGTAGATGGTGGTCACGGCGCCGCCGGCGCACATCACGCCGAGGTCGGCGAGGATCCACTCCACCCGGGTGTTGGAGGCGAGCGCGACGCGCTGCTCCGACTGGATCCCGAGGTCGATGATCCCGGCCGCGATGGCGAAGACGCGCTCGGCGGCCTGGCCCCAGCTGAGCGACTTCCAGTCGTCGGGGCCGCCCTGCCCGTCCGCGGCGGGGACGGGATAGCGGTAGGCCTCGCCGTTCGGCGTGGCGGCGACACGCTCCAGGAACAGGGTCGCCACGGTGGGCGGACGGTTCTCGATCAAGGTCTGTGTGTCGCTCACGGACATCCTCCGGACCACGCGGCAGGCCTGTCTCGTCACAAGGCGGGACTGACGGGGTGACGAGTCGGGGTGGGTGGCTGAGTCAGGGCTTGGCCGCATCCGACCAAGAAAAACTGGCGAGTAACCAACGAGCAGTGATCAGACTAGGGGCCCTCCGCCTGGCGCGTAAGAGCCCTTGGGGCGCCGATTCATAACGAAGCGGAAGCCGTGCCCCACGGCGCGCGGGCGCCGGCGGGACGAAGCACGCCCGCACGCCGGGACGAAACAGGCCCCCGCGCCGGAGCACGGGGGCCTGCTTCACAAAACCGACGACCGTCGCGGCGGCTACTTCTTCTTGCTGCCGGACTCGTCGCTGGAGAGGACGGCGATGAAGGCCTCCTGCGGGACCTCCACGGAGCCGACCATCTTCATGCGCTTCTTGCCTTCCTTCTGCTTCTCCAGCAGCTTCCGCTTACGGGAGATGTCACCGCCGTAGCACTTGGCGAGGACGTCCTTGCGGATGGCGCGGATGGTCTCGCGGGCGATGACGCGGGAGCCGACGGCCGCCTGGATCGGGATCTCGAAGGCCTGCCGCGGGATGAGCTCGCGCAGCTTGGCGACCAGGCGCACGCCGTAGGCGTAGGCGGCGTCCTTGTGGCAGACGGCGGAGAAGGCGTCGACCTTGTCGCCGTGCAGCAGGATGTCGACCTTGACCAGGCTGCCGGACTGCTCGCCGGTGGGCTCGTAGTCGAGGGAGGCGTAACCGCGCGTCTTGGACTTCAGCTGGTCGAAGAAGTCGAAGACGATCTCCGCGAGCGGGAGCGTGTAGCGGATCTCGACCCGGTCCTCGGAGAGGTAGTCCATCCCCAGGAGGGTGCCGCGGCGCTGCTGGCAGAGCTCCATGATCGCGCCGATGAACTCGGAGGGCGCGAGCAGGGTGGCCCGTACGACCGGCTCGAACACGTCCCTGATCTTGCCCTCGGGGAACTCGCTCGGGTTGGTGACGGTGACTTCCTTGCCGTCCTCCATGACGACGCGGTAGACCACGTTCGGCGCGGTGGCGATCAGATCGAGCCCGAACTCGCGCTCCAGGCGCTCGCGCACCACGTCCAGGTGGAGCAGGCCGAGGAAGCCGACGCGGAAGCCGAAGCCGAGCGCCGCCGAGGTCTCCGGCTCGTAGACGAGCGCGGCGTCGTTGAGCTGGAGCTTGTCCAGCGCCTCGCGCAGGTCAGGGTAGTCCGAGCCGTCGAGCGGGTACAGGCCCGAGAAGACCATCGGACGCGGGTCCTTGTAGCCCCCGAGGGCCTCGGTCGCGCCGTTGTTCAGGCTGGTGATGGTGTCACCGACCTTGGACTGACGGACGTCCTTCACGCCGGTGATGATGTAGCCCACCTCGCCGACGCCGATGCCGTCGGCCGGGGTCATCTCCGGGGAGGAGACGCCGATCTCCAGCAGCTCGTGCGTCGCGCCGGTCGACATCATCCGGATGCGCTCGCGCTTGTTGAGCTGGCCGTCGACCACACGCACGTACGTGACGACACCGCGGTACGAGTCGTAGACGGAGTCGAAGATCATCGCGCGGGCCGGGGCGTCCTTGGGACCGACCGGGGCCGGGACCGTGGCGACGATCTTGTCGAGCAGCACGTCCACGCCGAGACCGGTCTTCGCCGAGACGCGCAGGACGTCCTCGGGCTGGCATCCGACCAGGTTCGCGAGCTCCTCGGCGAACTTCTCCGGCTGGGCGGCCGGCAGGTCGATCTTGTTCAGGACCGGGACGATCGCCAGGTCCTTCTCCATCGCCAGGTAGAGGTTGGCGAGGGTCTGCGCCTCGATGCCCTGGGCCGCGTCCACCAGGAGGACCGTGCCCTCGCACGCCGCCAGCGACCGCGAGACCTCGTAGGTGAAGTCGACGTGCCCGGGGGTGTCGATCATGTTGAGGATGTGGGTCTTGCCCTCGTCCTCGCCCGTGTTCGGCGCCCAGGGCAGCCGGACGGCCTGGGACTTGATCGTGATGCCGCGCTCACGCTCGATGTCCATGCGGTCGAGGTACTGGGCGCGCATCTGCCGCGAGTCCACCACACCGGTGAGCTGGAGCATCCGGTCGGCAAGGGTCGACTTGCCGTGGTCGATGTGCGCGATGATGCAGAAATTGCGGATCAGCGCCGGGTCGGTACGGCTCGGCTCGGGCACGTGGCTGGGGATCGCGGGCACGCAGTGTCCTGATTCTCGGGTCGCAGTCGGAACGAAGTGTGGGCGTCGGTCTGCGCGAAACCAGATCTGTTCGGGTCTAGTCGGATCTATACGCAGGCTCCCATCGTCCCATGAACCGGGAAGTGCGCTCGGTTTGGGCCGGTCGAACGGCAGCTGGTAGCCTGAGCAGCTGTGTCTCGTGTGCCCTCTAGCTCTACGGGACGCAATCCGAAGATCAAATCTCTGAACCTGCAAAGGCTCTTTCGTGGCGAACATCAAGTCCCAGGTCAAGCGCAACAAGACGAACGAGAAGGCTCGCCTTCGCAACAAGGCCGTCAAGTCCTCGCTCAAGACCGCCATCCGCAAGGCCCGTGAGGCCGTCGTCGCCGGTGACGTCGAGAAGGCCACCGTGGCTTCCCGCGCCGCTGCCCGCGCGCTCGACAAGGCCGTCTCGAAGGGTGTCATCCACAAGAACGCCGCCGCCAACAAGAAGTCGGCGCTGGCGATCAAGGTCGGCTCCCTTCAGGGCTGAGCCCCTGATGTGATCGCCGGGCAGGGATCCAGCGGGCCCTCTCTCCCGCTCCCGACCGGCACTCCGCGCCGCACACGAAGCGTTCGCCACGCGGGTGCGGTGCAACTCGAGAAGTAACCGAAGGCCCCGGCAGCCACCCTTCCCCAGGGCAGCAGCCGGGGCCTTCGGCATGCGCGGGGCCCGGGGAGGGCGTGCGGGACCGGCCCGGGCCATACGAAGCCCCTGGGCACACGGGGGCGAAGCCGTACGGCGGCCCCGAGGCGGCACGAAGCCCCTGGGCCAGACGGGCGCCCCAGGCCACACGGGAGCCCCGCGCCGCCTCGGGGCCCCGTGCATTACTGGACTCCGCGCCGTACGGGACTCCGCGCCGTACTGAACCCCGCGCCGTGTTGGACCCCATCCCGTACGGGACTCCGCGCCGTGCGGGAGCCCCGCACCGTACTGGACTCCGCGCCGTACGGGAGCCCCGCACCGTACGGGAGCCCCGCACCGTACGGGAGCCCCGCACCGTACGGGACCCGCCCCACTCGGGATCGGTCCCACTCCACGACCGGGCCGCTCCAGTACGGGGCCCCTCCGAGGTTGGGCCACTTCGGGGCCGGGACCACTTCGAGCCCCGGGCCGCTTCGGGGGCGGTCCCCTCCGGGAGACCGGGCCACTCCGAGCCCGGGGCAACTCCGAGCCCGGGGCCGCTCCGGCCACAGGTCACTTCAGGGCCGGGCCACTCCGAGTCGAAGCAACCCAGGATCCCGGGCCGCTCAGGAGCCCGGGCCACTCCGGGACCGGGCAGCTCAAGGCCCCCGACCTACCAGCCGTACGGAGCACTGGGCCGGACGGAGCCTCCGGGCCACACCGGCCCGCACAGGGCCCGGCCGGTGCAGTGGCCCGGCCCGTACAGGGCCCCGGCCCGTATACGGCCCCGGCCCTACGGCGCCCCGGCCATACAGAGCCGCCGATCTACGGGCCCCACGGGGCACCGGGGCCGTACTGGAACTCCGGGCCGCACGGAGGCCGGGCCGTACGGAAACTCCGGGCCGCAAGGGCGGCGGCCCCTCACACCAGCCCGGGGGCCTTCAGGGGGCGGCGGGGCGGGCCGTGACGGCGGCAAGGACGGTGGACGTGAGGATCTCCGGCGCCTCGACGGCGGTCATCCGCCCGGCCTGGACCTCGGCGGCGGCCGCGTGGACCAGGCTGTAGACGACGGCGACCAGCCAGTCGGCGGACAGATCGCCACGCACCTCGCCGCTCTCCCGGCCGCTGCCGATCAGCCGGCGGACGGGAGCGAGGATCCGGTCGTGGCGCTCGCGCAGCCGCTCGGGCGGCAGCGCCGCGGAGACGGCCGCGAACACCGCGGAGTGCCGGTCGAGGATCCGCCACGAGCTGCGGATGAGGAGCCCGAGGGCCTCCTCCACGCCGCCCCCCACACCGACCCCCACGCCACCCTCCTCCGCCGCCCCGCCCTCGCCGTCGAGCCCCTCCAACGCGGCTGCGGCCTCGTCGACGGCCCGGTCGAGGGCGGCGTCGAGGAGGGCTTCCCGGGTCGGGAAGTGCGAGTAGAGCGTGACGCGGCTGACTCCGGCAGCGCGGGCGACGGCGGCCATGCTCGCCTGCGGGTCGGCGAGGAAACAGTCCAGGCCCGCGTCGACGATCGCGGCGGTGTTGCGCTCGGCGTCTGCGCGGCGGGGGCGGGGTGCGTCGGAGACCATGCCGGCAAACTTAACACCACTGTTCACATTCCCCAGCCGAAGCCGCATACTCAATCCCTAACACCCCTGTTAACTTTAGGAGCGGCCTCGCCATGCCCTCGCCCGCCCCGCACGCCCAGGACCAGAACCGGGACAAGGACGCCCACCCTGACCCGCACCCCCACCCACGCCGAGGCCCTCTCCTCGTCCTCCTCTGCCTGGCCCAGTTCATGCTCATCGCCGACGTCACCGTCGTGAACGTCGCCCTCCCCGCCATCGGCACCGACCTCTCCCTCTCCGGCCCAGGCCTGACCTGGGTCGTCACGGCGTACACCCTGTTCTTCGGCGCCCTCCTGCTCGTCGGCGGGCGACTCGCGGACCGGTTCGGTGCGGTGCGGACGTTCCTGACCGGGCTGGCCCTCTTCACCGCCGCCTCGGCAGCCTCCGGGCTCGCGGCGGACGCAGCCACGCTGATCGCGGCCCGCTCCGCACAGGGCGTCGGTGCGGCCCTGCTCTCGCCGGCCGCTCTGTCCCTGGTCAGGACCCTGTTCCAGGGCCCGTCCCGGCACCGGGCCCTCGGCGCCTGGGCGGCGATCGGCGGCACCGGCGCGGCCCTCGGGGTCCTGCTCGGCGGGATCCTCACCGACGGGCCCGGCTGGCGTTGGATCTTCTACCTCAACCTGCCCGTCGGCCTACTCGCCCTGCTCGGGGTCCCCCTCCTGCTCGGCCGCTCGCTCCGCGGCACCGCCGGCGTGGTGGATCCCGGCCGCCGGACACCGCTGAACGTGCCCGCGATCCTCCTGCCGACCCTGGCCGCGGCCGCACTCGTCTACGGGCTGACCGAACGCTCCTTGCTCCCGACCATCGGCGCCCTGGCCGCGGTGGCCCTCCTGGTGGCGACGCAACGCCGCTCCACCAACCCGCTGATGCCCCCCTCCATGCCGGGCCGACGCTCCCTGCTGGGCGGCAGCGCGGTGATGCTGGGGGCGGCGGGTCTGCTCGTGACCGGGTTCTACCTGAGCTCCCTGCACATCCAGCAATCCCTCGGGCGGAGCCCCCTGGTCACCGGGCTGGCCTTCCTCCCGGCGGCGGTGGCCGCCACCGCGGGCGCACACCTGGGCTCCCGGCTGCTCCCCCGATTCGGCTGGCGCCCGGTCGGCGCGGCGGCGTTCACCCTGGCCGCCGCGGGCGCGGCCCTCACCTCGCTGGGCGGCCTCTGGTCGGGCCTGGTCCCCGGCTTCGCCCTGCTGGCCCTCGGGCTCGGCGCGGCGTTCGTGTGCGCCACGACCTCGGCCCTCTCCGAGGTGGCCCCGGCCCACACCGGCCTGGCCTCCGGCCTGGTCGGCACCTCGCACGAACTGGGCGCGGCCCTCGCCATAGCCGCCCTGGCCTCAGCCGACTTCACCACCCTCGCCTACCCGGCCCTCGCTCTGGCCCTGGCCACCCCCTTCCTCCTCCCCCCGGGCCACCCCGACCCCGCCTCCCCCCACGCAATGGCCCACTGACCCACCCCTGCATACGGCTCGGGGACACCCCAGGCCGCCCAACACACGAAGACCAGCCCGGGCGGCACCAACCCACCCCACACCGGAAAGCCGGACCCGGGCACCACCAACCCACCCCGTCCAGCACCGGAAGACCGAGTCCGGACACCACCAACCCACCCCGTCCAGCACCGGAAGACCGAGTCCGGACACCACCAACCCACCCCGTCCAACGCCGGAAAACCGGGCCCGCGCACCACCAACCCAGCCCGTCCGGCGTTTGAGGACCGGGTCCGGGCGGAGCCCGGGGAACGGGCGAAGGGCGGGTAGGGGACAGCCCCCGCAGGGCCCACCACCCGCAGCCTCACACCGGCGTCGCCAGACCGGCCCCCACATCACGGCCAGCGGCCCGGCAACCGAGGCTCAGGGCCCGGCTCCGGGGACGAGGGGCTCAGCTCCGGGGGCTGGGGCCCGGCTCCGGGGACAACGGGCTCAGCTCCGGAGACCAGGGGCCCGGCTCTGGGGCCGGTGGCCAGGCTCCGGGGCCAGGGGCCCAGCTCCGGGGGCCCCGGGGCTAGCCCCGGCGGGTCCGCGCCGCGCGGGCGACCGCGACGACCGCCTTCTCGAGCGCGTACTCCGGGTCATCGCCCCCGCCCTTGACCCCCGCATCGGCATCCGCCACCGCCCGCAAGGCGTCCGCCACACCATCCGCCGACCACCCCCGCATCTGCTGCCGGACCCGGTCGATCTTCCACGGCGGCATGCCGAGGTCACGCGCGAGGTCCCCGGGACGGGCCCCCCGCGGGGCCGAGGCCAGCTTCCCGATCGCCCGTACCGCCTGGGCCAGCGCGCTGGTGATCAGCACCGGGGCCACCCCGGTGGACAGCGACCAGCGCAGGGCCTCCAGGGCATCCGCGGCGCGCCCCTCCACCGCCCGGTCGGCGACGGTGAAGCTCGAAGCCTCGGCCCGGCCCGTGTAGTAGCGGCCGACCACGGCCTCGTCGATCGTGCCCTCGACGTCCGCGCACAGCTGCGCCGCCGCGCTCGCCAGCTCCCGCAGGTCACTGCCGATCGCGTCGACCAGCGTCTGGCAGGCCTCCGGCGTGGCCGAGCGGCCCAGCGTCCGGAACTCTCCCCGCACGAACGCCAGCCGGTCCGCCGGCTTCGTCATCTTCGGGCAGGCGATCTCGCGGGCACCCGCCTTGCGCGCGGCGTCCAGCAGGCCCTTGCCCTTGACCCCGCCGGCGTGCAGGAGGACGAGGGCGATCTCCTCGAACGGCGCGTCGAGGTACGCCTTGACCTCCTTGACCGTGTCGGCCGAGAGGTCCTGCGCATTGCGCACGACGAGCACCTTGCGCTCCGAGAAGAGCGAAGGGCTGGTCAACTCGGCCAGCGTGCCGGGCTGGAGCTGCTCCGAGGCGAGGTCACGCACGTCCGTGTCGGCATCGGCGGCTCGCGCCGCCGTCACGACCTCCCGCACGGCGCGGTCGAGCAGCAGGTCCTCCTGCCCCACCGCGAGGGTGATCGGGGCGAGCGGATCGTCGGTGGAATTCTTCCTGGTGGCCATCGCCTCCAGCATCCCACGCCGCACTGACAGACCCTCGCGCCCCGGCCCCCTCCCCCGTACCCGAGAATGTCCGGGTGAACGTGCGACATGTACTGGTCCTGCCCGACCGCGACACCGCCGACGAGGTGGCGCGGGAGGTGGTCGACCGCTTCGGCCTCCCGGAGGAACCGCAGCTGGTCCGCGACGCCCTCGCCGGCGAGGACGACGCCGAGGACGCCCAGTGGCTGGTGGTCGTCGAGGACCCGCGCGAACGGCTGGACGCCACGGCCCTGGACGAGCTCGCCGCCGAGTACGACGGCTGGCTCGAAGCCCCGTAGCCACCGGGCCGCAACCGGTCAGGCCTTGTGCACCACCTGCGTGTCCAGGGTCACTTCCACGCTCGAACCGATCGCCGCGATCCCGTGCGCCAGCATCGACTGCCAGTTCAGCGTGAAGTCCTCGCGGTTCAGTTGGGCCGTCGCCCGGCAGGCCGCCCTCGGCTCGCCCTCCAGGCCCGTGCCCAGACCCAGGTATTGGGTGTCCAGGGTGACGGACCGGCTGACGCCGTGGAGGGTGAGAGCGCCCGCCACGGACCAGCGGCTGCCGCTGCGGTGGATGAACCGCTCGCTGTAGAACTCCACCGTCGGGTGGCGGGCCGCGTCCAGGAAGTCCGCGGAGCGCAGGTGGTCGTCCCGCATCCGCAGCCCGGTGTCGATGCTCGCCGCGTCGATGATCACGTGCATGGAGGAGTCCTCCATGCGCTCGGCTATCCGCACGGCGCCGGCGAAGGTCTTGAACCGGCCGTTGATCCGGGCGAAGCCGATGTGCCGGGCCGAGAACCCGATCGACGAATGCCCCGGATCGAGCTCCCAGTGGCCCGGCTGCGGCAGCAGCGGCGGATCCACCGGGTCCAGGACGATCTCCCCTGTGCCGGGCTGCGCCGGGTCCCCGACCAGCGTCGTCCCGTGGAAGGGCGCGTATCCCTCGGCCGTGACGGCCAGCCGGTACTCGCCCGCCGGCACCGTCGCCGTGAACCCGCCGTACGGGTCGGTCTCCCCGCTGACGATCCGTCGGCCTATCGGGTCGGTCACCTCGAACGTGGCCTGCCGGACCGGCTGGTGGACCGTGTCGAGGACCCGGCAGCTGAGCAGCCGCGCGGTATGAGGAAGCGTCAGTGTCGCGGATGTCTGGGGACTGGCGCTTCCCGCCGTCTCCATCCCCCGTCTGCGACTGAACATGGTTAATGCACCCCCGTGCTGTGTGGGCCTGGACCGCTCTGGCGAAAACGCATTCGATCATGCTGCCGGGTTGTGGGCAAACGGAGTGGTCACTCCTGGTATGCCCGTGCCGGGCCCGTCGCCGAATGGCCGGGAAAGCCCGCAGCCCCGAGCCGCCGCCGGTGACCGCGACCGAACCGTCCTCGTCCGTGCGCAGCACGACCGCGCCCAGCTCCCCCAGCCGGGCGAGCGTACCCGCCGCCGGGTGCCCGTACCTGTTCCCGGCACCCACCGGGACGATCGCGAGGCGCGGCCGGATCTGCCCGTACAGCCCGGGATCCTGATGGGCGCTGCCGTGGTGCGCGACCTTGAGGACGTCGACCGGCCCCAGTTCCGGATGGTTCCTCAGCAAGGCCTGCTGGGAGCCCGGTTCGAGGTCGCCCAGCAGGAGCAGGGTCAGGCCGGCGCCGCGCACCAGCAGGGCCACGCTCGCGTCGTTGGGGCCCTCGGGGGGAGCGCCCACGGCCGACGGCCACAGCACCTGCCACTCCAGCGGCCCGGCACGCCGCCGCTCCCCCTCCACGGCACGGACGACGGGCACCCCCGCGGCCGCCGCCGTCCGCCGCACGAACGCGGCCTGCCCCGGCGGCTCTTCCAGTCCGGTGACTTGCACCACACCCACCGAGCGGCCCCTGAACACCCCCGCCAGCCCGCCCACGTGGTCGGCGTGGAAGTGCGTCAACAGGACCATCGGCACCCGGCTCACCCCCAGTTCCCTCAGGCAGTCGTCCACCGGCCCCGGTTCGGGCCCCGCGTCCACCACCACGGCCGTACCCGGGCCGGCCGCGAGTACGGCGGCGTCCCCCTGGCCCACCGCGCACTGGGTGTAGATCCAGTCGGGCGGCGGCCAGCCCTTGAGCGTACGAGTGACCAGCGGCGGCCTCAGCACGGCGAGGAGCAGCACCACGGCCAGGGCGGGGGCGAGCCATCGCCCACGGCCGAACCGCCTGCCGAGCACCACCACCGCCAAGGTGGCCGCGGCGAGCAGCAACCCTCCGCCCACCCCGCCGGGCCAGCCCAGCTCCGCCCCGGGCAGTCCCGCACCGCCCCGGGCCACGGCGGCGATCCACCCGGCGGGCACGCCCGCGCACCAGGCGAGCACCTCGGCGACCGGCCGGCACACCGGGGCCGCCGCCAGCGCGGCGAACCCCAGGACGGTCGCGGGTCCCGCCGCCAGCTCGGCCAGCAGGTTGCAGGGCACCGCCACCAGGCTCACCCGGGCCGACAGCACCGCGACGACCGGCGCGCACACCGCCTGGGCCGCCGCCGCGGCCGCCAGCCCCTCGGCCCAGCGGGGTCGCATCCCGCGCCGCACCAGGGCCTCGCTCCACCGGGGAGCCAGTGTCAGCAGGGCCCCGGTGGCCAGGACGGAGAGGAGGAAGCCGTAGCTCCTGGCCAGCCAGGGGTCGTAGAGCACCAGCAGCACGACGGCGGCGGCCAGCGCCGGGATGAGGGACCTGCGCCTCCCGGTGGCGATGGCCAGCAGGGTGACCGTGCCGCAGGCCGCCGCACGCAGCACGCTGGGCTCCGGCCGGCACACCACCACGAAGGCCAGGGTCAGCGCCACCCCGCACAGGGCCGTCGCCCGCAGCGAGAGCCCCAGGCGCGGGGCCAGCCCGCCCCGCTCGGCCTGCTGCGCGCGGGCCGGGGCCCCGATGAGCAGGAACAGCACCACGGTCAGGTTGGAGCCGGATACGGCCAGCAGGTGCAGCAGATCGGTGGCGCGGAACGCCTCGTGCAGATCGGGCTCCACCCGGGAGGTGTCCCCGACCACCAGCCCCGGCAGCAGGGCCCTGGCGTCCGGGGCCAGCCCGTCGGTGACCTCGCGCAGCCCGGCCCGCAGCCGCCCGGCGATCCGCTGCACGGTGTCCGGACCGCCGGTCACCCGTGGCGGGGCGTCCCCGGCGGGACGGAGCAGGGCGACGGCCCGCTCCCCGTCCCGCGCCGGGGCCAGCCGGGCCACCACCGCGATCCGCGTCGAGGGCTGCAACCGAGCCCACCCCGGATGCCCCGCCAGCACCCGCACCGGGGTCGACACCCGGGTCCGGGCACCGTCGGGCCCGGTCACCCGGGTCACCACAGCGTCGAGCACCACCACCGGCGGCCCGCTCCCGGTGCGTGCCGTCCGCGGATCGGAGCCCGCGGTGAGGTCCACCAGCACCCGGGCATGGTCCCGGGCCAGCTCCGGGACCGGCCCTGCCCGCGCCTCGGCCCGCTGGAGGCCCGCCACCCCGGCTCCGGCGGCCGCGCACAGCAGGACCGCCGCCACGGCCGTCCGGAACGGCACCGGGCGCCTCCGGCCCGCCAGCATCAGCAGCCCCGCCGCACCCACTCCCAGCCCCGCCGCCACGGCACTCCGGCCGACGGGTACCCCCAGGCCCACGGCAGCCGCCCCCCACACGGCGAGAGCCGGCCCCACCAGCCGCACGTCCAGGGGCCCCTCCTCCCGTCCGGCCGAACTCCGCCCCACCGCTTCCCGCCCGGCCGGACCCGGCGCACGCGGACCCCGTCCCGCCGGCCCCCGCCCGGTCGGCCCCGGCCCCGCTCCGCCGACCCGGCTCACGGCCGCACCAGCTCGCGCAGATCGGCGAATCGGCGCTCACCGATCCCGTTGACCTGCCGGAGCTCCTCCACCGAGCGGAAGCCCCCGCGCACCGTGCGGAAGTCCACGATGTGCTGGGCGAGGACCGGGCCGACCCCCGGCAAGCCGTCCAGTTGCTCGGCCGTGGCCGTGCCCAGGCTCAGCGGCCCGGCGGCGGGACCTGCCCGGCCCGTCGGCGGCGGGGCTGGAGCGCCCACCAGTACCTGCTCGCCGTCCATCAGGACGCGGGCCCGGTTCAGCCCGGTGGTGTCCGTCCCGGGCCGCACTCCCCCGGCGGCGGCCAAGGCATCCTCCACGCGCGAGCCGGGAGGCAGCTTGCGCACTCCCGGGTCACGGACCTTGCCGCTGACGTCCACCAGGATGGGACCGGCGCCGGGACCCGCCCGCACCGCGGTCGGGGCCGGCAGGGCAGCCGCCGCGGGCGCCACCACGGCGGGTGCGGTCACCGGCCGGGGCCTGGCCGCCTTGTACTGCTGAGCTGCGAACCCGACCGCGACGACCAGCACCACCGAGACGGCGGCCACCGTCCGCGGCTCCACCCCACAGCGGGTTTGCAGCCACAGGGGCAGCCGCTCCCGCACCGCGAGCCACCGTAAGGCCCCGCCTGGCACCTCAGGGCTCTCGGGCGCGGCCACCACCTCACCCCGGTCCGGGGCCCCGACACGGACCGCCGCCCCGGGCCTGGCCCGCGACTCCGGCCGGACCGCGGCCTCGGGCTCCGCCGCCGCCCCGACGGAACGGACGCCGGGCGGCGCTGCCCCGGCCGGGGTGCCGTCTGGCGGCGGCGGAGCGCCCGGGGGGCGGCCCCCTCCGAGCAGGGCCTCGGCCCGGCGCCGCACCACCGCGGGATCCGGGCGGCCCGGTCGCTGTCCGCGGCGATGCCGCAGACGGCTGTCGGAGAGGCGGGGACGGCCGGGGCCACTGGTGGCGCCGGCGGGACCTGAGGTGCGCGTACGAAGAGTCATGGCACGACGGTAGGGCCGCGCCGCGGCGCGCGTTCGGAAGCCTCAATTCCGGTGGATGGCCGGACCGTTGTGGATATCTCCCTCACTCGGTCCGGTGATCAGCGCGGCGAGATGACCGCCGCCAGCAACCCCGGTCCGGTGTGTGCGCCGATCACCGCGCCGACCTCGCTGACGTGCAGCTCGACCAGCCCGGGGACCCGCTCGCGAAGCCTCTGCGCCAGCTTCTCCGCGCGTTCGGGGGCCGCGAGGTGATGCACGGCCACGTCGACGGGGCCGGACCCGGCGCGCTCGACGGCCAGCTCCTCCAGGCGCGCTATGGCCTTGGATGCCGTACGCACCTTCTCCAGCATCTCGATCCGCCCGCCGTCCAGCGTCAGCAGCGGTTTCACCGCGAGCGCCGAACCGAGGAGGGCCTGTGCGGCCCCGATGCGGCCGCCGCGGCGGAGGTAGTCGAGGGTGTCGACGTAGAAGTACGCGGACATGCCCGCGGCCCGCTTCTCGGCTGCGGCGACGGCTTCGTCGAGGGAACCGCCGGCCTCGGACACCTCCGCCGCGGCCAGGGCGCAGAAGCCCAGGGCCATGGCGACCATGCCGGTGTCGACGACGCGGACGGGCACCTGGGCGGTCTTCGCGGCGACGACGGCGGCGTCGTAGGTGCCGGAGAACTCCGCGGACAGGTGCAGGCTGACGATGGCGGTCGCACCGGCCTCCACGGCCGCGCGGTACGCCCGGGCGAAGTCCTCGGGGCTGGGACGGGACGTGGTGACCGAGCGGCGCTTCTGCAGGGCCAGGGCGAGGCTCCTGGCCGAGATCTCGGTGCCCTCTTCCAGGGCCTCGTCGCCGAGGACCACGGTCAGCGGGACGGAGGTGATTCCGTGCCGCGCCATGGCCGGTGGGGGCAGGTAGGCCGTGGAATCCGTGACGATCGCGACATGGCGGGACATGAGGCGGAGGTTACCGGCAGTGGGGGTGTTCCGGCAGCCCGGGACTGCCGGTGGGCCTCGGGCGCCCGGCTCCGAGTGGGCTGCCGCCGGGCTCCGGCGGGGCTGGCGCCCGGCTGTGGCTGGGCTGGCGCCCGGCTGTGGCTGGGCTGGCGCCCGGCTGTGGCTGGGCTCGCGCCCGGCTGTGGCTGGGCTGCCGTCGCGGTGTCGCCGGGCTGCGAGCAGTCCACGGGCGGGCCGCCCCAGGCTCCGGCGGCCGGACTCCGGCAACAGGTGATCGGCCCTGCGGGGCTGGGTCCCCTACCCGCCCTTCCACCGTTCCCCGGGCGCTGCCCGGACCCGCGCCTCAAACGCCGGCGGGGCTGAGAAGGCCACCAGACTCCGCCCGGACCCGCACCTCAAGCATCGGCGAGGCTGCGGAGAGCGCCGGGCTCCGCCCGGACCCGCACCTCAAAGGCTGGCGGGGCTGGGGATACCACCGGGCTCCGCCCGGCCCGCGCCTCAAGCACCGGCGGGGCTGAGGAGACCGCCGGACTCGGGCCCGGACCCGGCTCAGGTCGTAGCTTCCGGGCGGCGGGTCTTCTGCCAGGGGTACTGGGGAGTCGGGGTGGGTTCGGAGAGGGCCGGGGGCTCGGGCTCGGGGGTGTTCCATGTGTGAGGCGGTTGGGGGAGGTCGTCGGCAGGTGCGCGGGACCAGTCCCGCAGGGCGCCCGACTCGACGTCGATCTGGGCCGACAGGTGTGACAGGTCGTCCTCCGCGAAGCGCCGGGCGCGGTCGCGCGCCGCCCAGCGCAGCGAGTCCGCCGCCTGCGTGATCTGCGCCGTCCGCTCCCGCAGGTCCGGCAGGACCGCCGCGATCCGCTGCCGGTCGGGCTCCGCCTCCAGCCGCTTCAGTTCGTCGTCGAGTTCGTGCCCGTGCACGCTCAGCCGCTCGAACAGCCCGATCGACTCCTTCAGCGAGGCATCCGTCTGGACCCCGTCGTGCAGCGCCTGCTGCGTCGCCCGCATCGAGTTGCGCAGATCCAGCCGCAGCGTGGCCAGCGCGCCCGCGACACCGACCTGGCCGAAGCTGCGGGCCTTCAGGGTGGTGTCCTCCACCGTGCGGCGGGCCTGGGTGATGGTCCGGTCCACGCCGCGCGCGGCAGCCTTGACCACCTTCGTCGTCACGTAGACACCGAGCCCCAGAAAGGCGAACAGCAGCACTAGGGCCACGATGATAAATGCCGCCTCCATGAGGGTCCCTTCCCCAGCCGATTACGTCCCTTCCACCGTAAACGCCACGGGCAGGCCGCGGGTTCCAATCGAACCCCCAACCTGCCCGTACGGGAATACCCCTAGACGCGTCAGACGGACGCCTCAGACGGAGACGTCAGACGGAGACATCAGACGACGATGTTCACCAGCTTCGGCGCGCGCACGATCACCTTGCGGATCTCCGCCCCGCCCAGCGCCGCCACGACCGCCTCGTCGCCCAGCGCCAGCTGCTCCAGCTCTGCGTCGGAGATCGTCGGGGACACCTCCAGGCGGGCCTTGACCTTGCCCTTGATCTGGACGACGCACGTGACGCTCTCGTCCACGACGTACGCCGGGTCGGCGACCGGGAAGTCCTGGTGGACGACCGACTCGCCATGGCCCAGCCGCTGCCACAGCTCCTCCGCGATGTGCGGCGCCAGCGGGGCCACCAGCAGCACCAGCCGCTCCGCGACGGAACGCTCCAGCGGCCGGCCCGCCTTCGTCAGGGTGTTGTTCAGCTCGGTGATCTTCGCGATGGCGGTGTTGAAGCGCAGCCCGGTCATGTCGCCGCCGACCCCGTCGATCGCCTTGTGCAGCGCGCGCAGGGTGGCCTCGTCCGGCTCCGCGTCGACGACCGTCACGGCGCCCGTCTCCTCGTCCACCACGTTGCGCCACAGGCGCTGCAGCAGCCGGTACTGGCCGACCACGGCACGGGTGTCCCAGGGACGCGAGACGTCCAGCGGGCCCATCGCCATCTCGTACAGGCGCAGGGTGTCCGCCCCGTACTCCTCGCAGATCTCGTCCGGCGTGACGGCGTTCTTCAGGGACTTGCCCATCTTGCCGTGCTCGCGCTTCACCGGCTCGCCCTGGTAGAAGTAGCCGCCGTCCCGCTCCTCGACCTCGGCCGCCGGGACGTACACACCGCGCGAGTCGGTGTACGCGTACGCCTGGATCATGCCCTGGTTGAACAGCTTGTGGAAAGGCTCCACCGAGGAGACGTGTCCCAGGTCGAACAGCACCTTGGACCAGAAGCGCGCGTACAGCAGGTGCAGCACCGCGTGCTCGGCGCCGCCCACGTACAGGTCGACGCCGCCGTGCGGCTGGCCCTCGCGCGGGCCCATCCAGTACCGCTCGATCTCCGGGTCGACCAGGGCCGAGCCGTTGTTCGGGTCCAGGTAGCGCAGCTCGTACCAGCAGGAGCCGGCCCAGTTCGGCATGGTGTTGGTCTCGCGCCGGAACGAGCGCACCCCGCGCCCGTCGCCCAGGTCCAGCTCGACGTTGACCCACTCCGCGTTGCGCGACAGCGGGGTCTCCGGCTTGGAGGTGGCGTCGTCCGGCTCGAAGGTGCGCGGCGAGTAGTCCTCGACCTCCGGCAGCTCCAGCGGCAGCATCGACTCGGGCAGCGGGTGGGCGACGCCGTCCTCGTCGTAGACGATCGGGAAGGGCTCGCCCCAGTAGCGCTGGCGGCTGAACAGCCAGTCGCGCAGCCGGAAGTTGACGGTGCCCTCGCCGATGCCGCGCGAGGCCAGCCAGTCGGTGATCGCGGTCTTGGCCTCGATCACGCCCAGACCGTCCAGCGAGACGCCCTCGCCCGTGGAGTTGACGATGGTGCCGTCGTACGAGGAGAACGCGTCCTCCCACTCCAGCGGGTCGGCGTCGCGGTCGTCCGTCGGCTGGACGACACAGCGCATCGGCAGCTCGAAGGCGCGCGCGAACTCGAAGTCGCGGCTGTCGTGCGCCGGAACGGCCATGATCGCGCCGGTGCCGTAGCCCATCAGCACGTAGTCCGCGATGAAGACCGGGACCAGGTCGCCGCTGACCGGGTTGACCGCGAACGCGCCGGTGAAGACACCGGTCTTGTCCTTGGCCTCGGCCTGCCGCTCGACGTCGGACTTCGAGGCGGCCTGCTTGCGGTACGAGTCCACGGCCTCGGCGGGGGTCGCGTTGCCGCCGGTCCACAGCTGGTGGGTGCCCTCGGGCCACTCGGCCGGGACGATCTTCCCGACCAGCTCGTGCTCGGGCGCCAGCACCATGTAGGTGGCGCCGAACAGCGTGTCGGGGCGGGTGGTGAAGACGGTGATGGCGTCGCCGTCGCCGACCGCGAAGTCCACGCGCGCGCCCTCGCTGCGGCCGATCCAGTTGCGCTGCTGCAGCTTGATGGCCTCGGGCCAGTCCAGCGCGTCCAGGTCGTCGATCAGGCGGTCGGCGTAGGCCGTGATCCGCATGTTCCACTGGCTCAGCTTGGACTTGAAGACGGGGAAGTTGCCGCGCTCGGACCGGTTGTCGGCGGTGACTTCCTCGTTG
The DNA here is from genome assembly GCF_057834205.1 of Streptomyces sp. GL_148. NCBI lineage: Bacteria > Bacillati > Actinomycetota > Actinomycetes > Kitasatosporales > Streptomycetaceae > Streptomyces > Streptomyces sp. GL_148. The sequence goes on from NZ_CM174396.1 coordinate 2,890,080, forward strand.
GCCAGTACGGTGCCCAGCCCGGGGCACCAGTTGACGGGCGCGTCCGAGGCGTACGCCAGCCGGTGCTCGTTCAGTACGTCGGCCCGCTCGCCCGCGCTCAGCGCGGCCCAGGAGGCGCCGCCGGGCAGCTCACGGGAGCCGTCCTCGAAGGCGGCGACCAGCTCGGCGATGGGCCGGGCCTTCGCGGCGTCCACGTCGTACCAGGAGTTGTAGATCTGCAGGAAGATCCACTGGGTCCACTTGTAGTAGTCCGGGTCGATCGTCGCGAACGACCGGCGCTTGTCGTGGCCCAGACCCAGCCGGCGCAGCTGGACCTTCATGTTCTCGATGTTCGCCTCGGTCGACACGCGCGGGTGCGTACCGGTCTGCACGGCGTACTGCTCGGCCGGCAGGCCGAAGGCGTCGAAGCCCAGGGTGTGCAGGACGTTGTGGCCGGTCATCCGCTGGTGGCGGGCGAAGACGTCGGTGGCGATGTACCCGAGCGGGTGGCCGACGTGCAGGCCCGCGCCCGAGGGGTACGGGAACATGTCCATGATGAACTTCTTCGGGCGCGCCACGACGGCCGCAGCCTGAGAAGACTCGGTGCCGGCCAGGTCACCGGTCGGGTTCGGGGCCTCGTACGTGCCCTGCGCGTCCCATACGTCCTGCCAGCGTGCCTCGATGTCGGCGGCCATGGCAGCCGTGTAACGGTGCGCCTCGGCCGCCTCGGGGGCCGGGGTGTTCGTCTCGCTCATGATTCCTGAAGCTCCATCGATCGTCTCTGCCGGTTCTGCTGCCCAAACGAAAAAACCCCTCGCACAGGAGGGGGCGCCGCGCCGGGGCCGACCGCTTCGTGGGGTCGGAACTGTTCAGCGCGGCTCGGTAAGCAGAAGGCGTACGGCACGCATGGCGTCAGGGTACCGCAGCGGCCTCGAGGGGCGCTCTGCCCTTCCGGCCGGTGGACGCACAACGAGAAGCGGGCCACCGTTTCCGGTGGCCCGCTTCTTCACTGTGGAGCTATGGAGAATTGAACTCCAGACCTCCTGCATGCCATGCAGGCGCTCTACCAACTGAGCTATAGCCCCTCGTCTTGCCTGCCGCTTCGTGGCCCGTTTCCGGTTCCCCTTGGCGACATCCCAAACATTACACGGTGATGGGCCTGGTCCAAAAATCGGTTTCCGCGAGTCCCGGGCCATGTCCGTTTCATGGCGATTCGTTACATGTCCCGGCTCGTTGCGCATCCCGCGCACCACACACCTCTGCGCACCACACGCCCTGCGCGCCGCCCGCCCGGCGTCACGCCCGGGCGAACTGGTAGAACCGCTTCAGCGTGCAGTGCTCGTCGAGCAGCCGCCCGTAGATCGGCTCGCCCTCCAGTTCGCGGTACGTCTCGATGGGGTCGCCTTTTATGATCAGCGCCCGCGCGCATTCCTCGCACCAGTACTGGTAGTCGGGGTTGACCGGCTCCATGTCCCGCACGATCGGCGTGCCGTTGTTGCACCAGTCGCACCGCCGCCGGTGTGCACCCATCCGTCAGCGACTCCCTCCCGCGTCGGGCCGTCGTCGTCCCCCTCCGGCCGTCCGATTCTGCCATGCCGGTGCTCGCTCGGGCAGCTGTGGACAAAAGCAAAGATCCCGCCCCCTGTTGGGGACGGGATCTTGATTGTGGAGCTATGGAGAATTGAACTCCAGACCTCCTGCATGCCATGCAGGCGCTCTACCAACTGAGCTATAGCCCCGCTCTCCGCGACGCTCCCCCCGTTTCCGGTGTTCTGCGCTGCGAACAAGAAGAACTCTAGCCTGTGACCAGCCGGAAAGTGAAATCCGGGTGGGAGCCGCTCCGAGTGGGCTCAGTCGTCGTCGCCGAGCACCGGTTCGGGCAGCGTGCCGGCGTTGTGTTCCATCAGCCGCCAGCCTCGCGCGCCCTCGCCCAGGACGGACCAGCAGCAGTTGGAGAGCCCGCCCAGGCCCTCCCAGTAGTACGACTCCAGGCCCAGCAGGCGGCCGATCGTCGTACGGATGGTGCCGCCGTGGCTGACCACAACGAGTGTGCCGTTGGGGGGCAGCCGGTCGGCGTGTTCCAGCACCACCGGCGCGGCCCGGTCGGCGACCTCGGTCTCCAGCTCGCCGCCGCCGCGGCGGACCGCCTCGCCGCGCTTCCACGCCGCGTACTGGTCGCCGTACTTGTCCAGGATCTCGTCGTGCGTGAGGCCCTGCCATTCGCCGGCGTACGTCTCGCGCAGCGCCTCGTCGTGCGTCACCGCCAGACCCGTGACGGCCGCCAGCTCGGAAGCCGTGGCGGAGGCGCGCATCAGGTCCGAGGCGACGATGGCATCGGGCTTGAGCGAGGCGAGCAGCCGGGCGGCACGGCGCGCCTGCGCCACACCGGCCTCGGTCAGCTCGATGTCCGTGGAGCCCTGGAAGCGGCGCTCCAGGTTCCACGAGGTCTGACCGTGCCGCCACAGGACGATCTTGCGGCTGGTCCGGCCGTTGCCGCTGGTCGTACCGCCGCCGGCCGTACCGTCGGCGGCCGTGCCTTCGCGGGTCACACCCTCAGGGGTCGTGCCGTCGTGGGTCGCGCTCAGAACAGATCACCGTCCAGTTCGTCATCGCCCTGCGCGGCACGCAGCGCGGCGTGCTCCTCGGCCTTGCCCTTGGTGAGCTTGGCGTCCTCGGGGAGGTCGATCTCGGGGCAGTCCTTCCACAGGCGCTCCAGCGCGTAGAAGACGCGCTCCTCGCTGTGCTGCACGTGGACGACGATGTCGATGTAGTCGAGCAGGATCCAGCGCGCGTCGCGGTCGCCTTCGCGGCGCACCGGCTTGGCGCCCAGCTCCTTCAGGAGCTTCTCCTCGATCTCGTCGACGATCGACTTGACCTGGCGGTCGTTGGGGGCCGAAGCGAGCAGGAAGGCGTCGGTGATCGACAGCACATCGCTGACGTCGTACGCGATGATGTCGTGCGCGAGCCGGTCGGCCGCGGCCTGGGCGGCGGCGGTGATGAGCTCGATGGAGCGGTCCGTGGCGGTCACTGGCCATGCTTTCGGGTTGGCGGGCAGATCCTTACAAGGGTCTCATGTACCGCCGACACCGCCCGCGCGCAGCGTGCCGCGCGGGCGGAGCCGCGCCCGAGGGGCGCCGCCGGAGTAGGCCGCAGTAGGCCTCCGAGGGCTCAGGACGCTTTGTAATCCTTGCCCAGCGTCACCACGACGTCCGCGTTCACCGCGTTCTCGGCCTTCTTCACGGCCGTCTCGGGCAGCCCCAGCGTCTTGGCGACCTCGATCGCCTTCTCCCGCTGCGCGTCGTCCTGGTACGTGATCTGCGACGTGGGCGCGGTCTTGTCGGCCTTGCCGCCGTCCACCAGGGTGTAGCCGCCGTTGAGCAGGGCCGCCTTCGCCGCCGTGTTGGTCTTGTCGTCGCCGGTCGCGTCCTTCAGACCGACCCTCGGCAGGGCGCCGGGCTGGGCCTCGGTGACGGAGCCGCCGAGGACCTCCTTGACCACCTTCTTGTTGGCCTCGTCCGTGAGGCCGCCGTCCGGCTTCACCCCGAGCACGTCGGTGCGGTACGCGCCCACCTTGGCGTGCTCGCCGAGTTTGGCCAGCAGCGCGCCCAGCGTCTGCGCGTTCAGCGCCGGGTCCAGGATCTGGCCGGTGGTCTCCACGGTCATCGCCGCCGACTTCGGATCGCCGGGCACCTTGCGCAGCAGGCCCAGCAGGACCTTGCCGAGCCGGTCCAGCTGCTTGGCCTCCGGTTCGCCCTGCGCCCGGTACGTGGCGTAGGCAACGGCCATCGCACCGCTGAGGCTCTGCTTGGGGCCCTGGCCGACGGCGGGCACCTTCGCCGCGTCGTCCGCCGGGACGGCCACGTCGGTGTCGACCTCGATGCCGCCGACCAGCTCGACGAAGTTCTCCAGGAAGGGGGTGTCCAGCCGCCAGGTGCCGCCGATGCGGGTGCCGAAGACGGAGTCGAGGGATTCCCGTACGCCCAGACCGCCGTCTTCGACGGCCTTGCCCAGCTGGGCCGTGGTGCCGTCGTCCTTGGAGACGTTCAGCGTGTTCGGCACCAGGACGGTGGCGCCCTTCTTGCTGGTCACGTTGTCGACGAGCAGCGCCGTGGAGGTGCCGCCCTTCTTGGTGTTGTGCACGTGCACGACGATCATGTCGCGCTTCTGCGGGCCCGTGACGGCCGCGCCGTTCGACGCCTTGCCGGGGGCCTCCAGGAACGGCAGCTTGCCCGCGTACCAGAGGTAGCCGAGGCCCGCGACGACGAAGAGCGCCAGGACGACGATCAGCGCCACCACCCGGTTGCGGCCGCGCCGGCGGGCCTCCTCGCGGCGCTCGGTCCGGCTCTCGGTGAAGGCGAGCCAGTCGATGACGTCCTCGGAGTCCTCGTCCGGCTGGTCGATGAAGGCGAACTGCTCGGTCTGGTACCCGGGCCCCTGCCCCTGCGCGCCCGGCCCGTCGCCCGCCCGGCGGGGCTCCGGGACCTGCGCGGCGGGACGGAACTCCGGCTCGGGCGCGGGGGCCCGCAGGGGCGCCTGCGCCGGAGCCTCGGGAGCGGCCTGCTGCGGGATCCACTGCTGGGTGGCCTGGGTGTCGTACTGCGGCGTGGACTGGGTGTCGTACCCGTACTGCGGCGCATGGGGGGTCTGCGGGTACTGCTGCTGGGGCTGCTGGGGCTGCTGGGGCTGCTGCGGGTAGTACTGCGGGGCCGGCTGCTGGGGATGCTGGGCCTGCTGCCCGCCGTACCCCTGGTAGTCGTAGCCGTAGCCCTGCTCGTACTGCTGCTGCCCGTAGGGGGGCCCGGGTTCGGGGGCGGGCTGCGCGGGCACCTGGCCGTACACCGGCCGCCCGTACGCGTCGTAGCCGACGAGCTGCTGCTCCTGGCCGGCATACGGGTCGTACGGCTCGTGTCGGTCGTTCACCGCGGGGCCCCTCTCTCCGGAAGCTCAGGCTCCCCGGTACAGCTCACGCTTGTCGATGTAGCGGACCACGCCGTCGGGCACGAGGTACCAGACAGGATCCCCCTTGGCCACACGGGCACGGCAGTCCGTGGACGAAATGGCCAGCGCCGGAACCTCGACGAGGGAGACGCCTCCCTCGGGCAGGCCGTCGTCGGTGAGCACGTGGCCCGGCCGGGTGACGCCGATGAAGTGCGCGAGGGCGAAGAGCTCCTCGGCGTTCCGCCAGGTCAGGATCTGTGCAAGGGCGTCGGCGCCGGTGATGAAGAACAGGTCGGCGTCGTCGTTGAGGGCGCTCAGGTCCCTCAGGGTGTCGATCGTGTACGTCGGGCCGCCGCGGTCGATGTCGATGCGGCTCACCGAGAACTGCGGGTTCGAGGCGGTCGCGATGACCGTCATCAGGTACCGGTCCTCGGCGGACGACACGGCCCGCTGCGACTTCTGCCACGGCTCGCCGGTCGGTACGAACATCACCTCGTCGAGGTGGAACAGCGCGGCCACCTCACTGGCGGCCACCAGGTGTCCGTGGTGGATCGGGTCGAATGTCCCGCCCATCACCCCGAGCCTGCGCTTGACCGGGCCGGTAGGCATTTCCTGCTCTCCCATGAGCGCAGAGCCTACTGGCCCGGTGGCGCGGCAGGGACCCGCCTACGGGTGCGTACGCGACGTACTCGACGGACTGGGCGTTCTGGGCTTCAGCGGTCCCGGTTCAGGCGCGTGGTGACCCACAGCATCAGCAGGAGGATGCCGAAGGCGGCGCCACCGGTCAGGTACGGGCTCAGGCTGTCGTGGTTGCCGCCGTGCTTCTCGGCTCCCTCGGAGGCGAGGACGACCAGGTTGTGGGCGGTGGAGGCGAGGCTCATCAGGCAGGTACCTATCGGGTCGGGGAGCGGGCGGAGATTTCGCTCACATCGTATGCGGGGGCCTGGGGCACGCTCACGCCGACTCAGGCGTTGGAGAGGATAGACGGGCGGCCAGCCGCACACATCAACGGGGAGGGCGCTATGACGGGGACGGGATTCGAGAAGGCACCGGCGCGGGACCGCAAGAGGTTCCCCGGTATTTCCTCACGGGCGTACGAGCATCCGGCGGACCGGTCCGCGCTCGTGGCCCTGCGCAAGCTGACCGGCTTCGACACGGTCTTCAAGACACTGAGCGGTCTGCTGCCGGAACGCAGTCTGAGACTGCTCTTCCTGTCGGACTCCGTCCGGGTGGGGGAGACGCAGTTCCCGCATCTGCACGCGATGCTCCTGGACGCCTGTTACATCCTGGACCTGGAGAAGGTCCCGCAGATGTACGTCCAGCAGGACCCGAAGCCCAATGCCATGTGCATCGGGCTGGACGAGCCGATCATCGTGGTCACCACGAGCCTCGTCGAGCTCCTCGACGAGGAGGAGATGCGGGCGGTGGTGGGCCACGAGGTGGGCCACGCACTGTCGGGGCACGCCGTGTACCGCACGATCCTGCTGTTCCTGACGACCCTGGCGCTCAAGGTCGCGTGGATCCCGCTGGGCAATGTGGCGATCATGGGGCTCGTGACGGCGCTGCGCGAGTGGTTCCGCAAGTCGGAGCTGTCCGCGGACCGGGCGGGCCTGCTCGTGGGGCAGGACCTGCACGCCTCGATGCGCGGGCTGATGAAGCTCGCGGGCGGCAACCACCTCCACGAGATGAATGTCGACGCGTTCCTCGCCCAGGCCGAGGAGTACGAGAAGAGCGGCGACCTGCGCGACTCCGTCCTGAAGATCCTCAACCTGCTGCCCCGGACGCACCCCTTCACCACGGTGCGGGCGGCCGAGCTGAAAAAGTGGTCACAGACCCGGGACCACCAGCGGATCATGGACGGCCACTACCCGCGGCGCGAGGAGGACAAGGACACCTCGGTGACCGACTCCTTCCGGCAGTCCGCCGCGCACTACGCCGACACGGTGCGCACGAGCAAGGACCCGCTGATGAAGCTGGTCGGCGACATCGCCGGCGGTACGGCGGACCTGGGCGGCAAGCTGCGGGACAAGTTTTCGGGTATGGGTGCCACGGCTGCGAGCGGCGCTTCGGGCACCAGCGGCGGCAGCGGCAGCGGCAGCGGCGAGAACAAGGACACCGGCAAGGGCGGTGCTACGGAGCAGGGCTGACACGCTGCCCCGAAGCGGCCGGGGACGCCGGGGACTGCGACTGCGGTGGCTCCGGCGGCTCCGGGGTGGCCGTCGGCGCGAGCATCCCGCACAGCCCGGCCGTCCGGCGCGGACTGCCGCTGGCGTACGGGTCGGTCGCCGCCGGGCCGCTGGTGGAAGGCCCGGCGCCGGCCAGCAGCGGGCGGAAGCCTCCGGCCGGATCGGCCGAGCAGGCCTGCGGGCCCGCCATCACGTAGGCCGAGACGAGCTCCGCCCGCCGGGCCGTGAGGTCGTCGCGGTCGAAGCGCAGCCTCAGCTCCCGGCGGACGGTGAAGAGCGAGGCGCCGTCCGCCACGGCCGGCTGGCCGGTGGCCGGGCGCACGGCGTAGACGAAGGTGTGGTCGGAGGTCACCTCCAGCGCGTTGGGGGCGCTCTCCGCGAAGGCGAGGACCCCGCTGACCCGGACCCTGGTGTCGGCCACCACGGCGGTCGCCGGGTCGAAGCGGACGAGCCAGCCGGTGACGGCGTGCCGCCCGTTGCCGGCAGGCGCGAGCATGCTCTGGTCGAACTGCATCAGCTGGTCGGGGTCGAGCAGCACGCGCACCGGCCGGGAGGCCTCGCCGGACAGGACGTCGGGGTCCAGCGAGGACTGCACCAGGTAGTCCTTGGCGATGGTCAGCGCGGTCTGGACCTGCTCATCGCTGAAGTGCCGGGTACGGCGCACGCCGGGAAAGGCGATCCCGGCCGCCCCGACGCGGTACTGGGCCGCCGGACTGTGCGCGTACAGGTCGGCGGGCCGGCCGCCCGGCACGGCCTCGGAGGGCGCGAGCGGGACGACGGTGCTGCTCATCGCCTCGGCCGGGTCCCCGGCGGGCGGCACGTAGGGATTGCGCAGCCCCATGTAGACGGCGCCGGCGAGCGCCAGGGCGATGCACAGCACGATGATCCGGCCCTGCCGGGCCGCCCCGCCGCCCGAGCCGCTGCGGGGGCCCGGATGGACTCCGCCGCTCGACCAGATCGACCGGCTCCGTACGGCGCGGGCGTGCTCGCCCATGCGCTCCTGTGCGGAGAACTCCTGGAGCCGGGCAGCCCGGACGAAGTCCTCGTCGAACACCACCGACCGGTACTCGTCGGCCCGGAACTCGTCGTCGGCCCCGCCGGCACCCTCGGGGGTGCCGTTGGGCGGATCTCCTGGCATGGCCATCGCTTCTCCCCGCCGTCCCCGCTCCAGAGAAGCCCCCGGCTCCGGCGATGCGGAGCGGGGTCGTACCTTCAGGGTTGGCGGCCGACGCGGTCCATAAACGCTCCGGCACCGGTGACTTCACCCATCGGGGTGCTGGCGGGGGCCGGAGCCTGCTCGGCGTCGCTCGCCGCGCTGCGGTACACGGCGCTGAAAGCGAGCGCGATCATGCCGAGGCCCATCACGAAGGCGAGCACCCAGGCCACCGGGCGCAGCCACGGCGAGCGGCCGCGGTAGGGGCGCAGGCTGCCGCCGTAGGCACCGTACGGGCCCTCCGCGGAGGCGGCTGGGTGGCCGTGCTCCCAGCCGGAGTCCTCGGAGTGGTACCCGTCGGCGCCGCCGTAGGCGTACGCGTCGTAGTCCTCGTCGCCCGTCCAGCCGCCGGCGAAGGCGGCGCGGGCGGCCTCGGCCGCCTCGGCGCGCGCCCGGTCGCCGGCCCGCTGGCGCTCTGCGGCGCTCGGTTCACGGATCTCGGCGTTCCGGACGAAGTCCTCGTCGAACACCACGGAGGCGAAGTCCTTGTCCGCGCCTCCGCGGTCGTCGTCGGGCTCCCCGTCGTCCGGGAACGGTTTGCCCCCCACGTCGTCCGGCACGAGACCAGCGTAGACCTGAGGGACACCTTTGGGCAGGGTGTAAGCCGAAATCCGGCCACACCGTGTTCAGCGGTCGACTACCGAACGTGACCGTCGCCGGTGACGATGTACTTGGTCGAGGTGAGCTCGGGAAGGCCCATCGGGCCCCGGGCGTGCAGCTTCTGCGTGGAGATGCCGATCTCCGCGCCGAAGCCGAACTGGCCACCGTCCGTGAACCGGGTGGAGGCGTTCACGGCAACCGTGGTCGAGTCGACCAGCTGGGTGAAGAGGCGCGCGGCGGCCTGCGAGGTGGTGACGATCGCCTCGGTGTGGCCGGAGGTCCAGCGGCGGATGTGGGCGACCGCCTCGTCGAGGGAGTCCACGACACCGGCGGCGATGTCGTACGAGAGGTACTCGGCGGCCCAGTCCTCGTCGGTGGCGGGGAGGGCGGTGACCTTGGAGTCCTGTGCGTAGGCGAGCACCCGCTCGTCGCCGTGGACGGTCACGCCGGCGTCGGCGAGGGCGTCCAGGGCGAGCGGCAGGAAGGCGTCGGCGATGTCCCGGTGGACGAGCAGGGTCTCCGCGGAGTTGCAGACGGAGGGGCGCTGGGCCTTGGAGTTGACGAGGATGTCCACGGCCATGGCCAGGTCGGCCTGGGCGTCCACGTAGACGTGGCAGTTGCCGGTACCGGTCTCGATGACCGGGACGATGGACTCCTCGACGACGGTCTTGATGAGCGAGGCGCCGCCGCGCGGGATGAGGACGTCGACGAGGCCGCGGGCGCGCATCAGCTCGCGGACGGAGTCGCGCGACTCGCCCGGTACGAGCTGGATGGCGTCGGCGGGGAGGCCGGCCGATGCGACGGCGTCGCGCAGGATGGCGACGAGGGCGGTGTTGGAGGCGTAGGCCGAGGAGGAGCCGCGCAGGAGGACGGCGTTGCCGGACTTCAGGCAGAGGGCGGCGGCGTCGACGGTGACGTTGGGGCGGGCCTCGTAGATGATGCCGACGACGCCGAGCGGGACGCGGATCTGGCGGAGGTCGATTCCGTTGGGGAGGGTGGAGCCGCGGACGACCTCGCCGACGGGGTCGGGCAGGGCCGCGACGTCGCGGACGTCGGAGGCGATGGCCGCGATGCGGTCGGGGGTGAGGGTGAGACGGTCGATGACGGTCTCACTGGTCCCGGCGGCGGCCGCCTTCGCCGTGTCGACGGCGTTGGCCTCGACGATCTCGGCCGTACGGGCCTCCAGCGCGTCCGCGATGGCCAGCAGGGCCTTGTCCTTCGCGGACCGCGGGAGGGGGGCGATGGCCGCGGCGGCGGTGCGGGCCGCTTGCGCGGTGGCGATCACGGGCGAGGTCGTGGCATCGAGCGAGGTCATGCGGCCAGGGTAATCCCCGCCAGGCCCGGCCCCGATGGGGTTCCACCCCCCGAGACGCCTTTTTGACGCGCCGCTCGCGCGGCCCGCCAGGGCCGAGTGGTGCGAGCGGTGCGTCTAGTAGGGGTGCACGCCCATGGGGTGGGCCGGGGGTGGGCCGTAGCCTTCGGCCACGCGTTGGTGGTACGTGGCGCGGTCGATGACCTCCAGGCCGACGATCTCCCAGGCCGGGAGCTTCGCCGAGGACCGGTGTTCCCCCCAGAGCCGCAGCGCGACGGCTGCCGCGTCGTGGAGGTCGCGGGCTTCCTCCCAGTAGCGGATTTCCGCGTGGTCGTCGGCGTAGCGGCTGGTCAGCAGGAAGGGGTGGTCATGGGCGAGCTGCTCCAGCCCACGGCGTACGTCGGACAGCGGCGCGGGCTTCCCGGAGACGCTCAGCGTGATGTGCCAGAGACGGGAGGCGTCCCGGTCCTCCCCGGTCCCTCCGACGTCACCGTCCCCGGTGCCGACGCTGGTCAGCGCTCGTCTCACCAGCCGCCTCCTTGTCTGCGCTACGCGTGTCCGCCCCTCACAGTTGACCAGTCCTCGGCTCACCGCGCGGCGGTTTTACCGAACCTCAGCCCTGCAGCAGGACCAGATCGTCGCGGTGGACGACCTCCCGCTCGTACTCGGGTCCGAGTTCCCGCGCGAGCTCGCGCGTGGAGCGGCCGAGGAGCTGCGGGAGCTCCTTGGCGTCGAAGTTGACGAGGCCGCGCGCCACCGCCCGGCCGTCGGCCGAGCGCAGTTCCACGGGGTCCCCGGCGACGAAGTCGCCCTCGACCGCGGCGATGCCGGCGGGCAGCAGCGAGCTGCCGCGTTCGGTCACCGCGCGGACGGCTCCCTCGTCCAGGACGAGGTGTCCCTGAGGGGCGGATGCGTGCTGCAGCCAGAGCAGCCGGTCGGTCGAGCGGCGTCCGGTGGAGTGGAAGAGGGTGCCGGTCTCCCGCCCGGCGAGGGCGTCCGCCGCCTGGCTGGCCGAGGTCAGGACGACCGGGATGCCGGCCGCCGCGGCGATGCGCGCCGCCTCGATCTTGGTGGCCATGCCGCCGGTGCCGACGCCCGCCTTGCCGACGCTGCCGATGGTGACGTGGGCGATGTCCGCGGGGCCGCGCACCTCGTCGATGCGGCTGGTGCCGGGCTGGGACGGGTCCCCGTCGTAGAGGCCGTCCACGTCCGAGAGCAGGACGAGGAGGTCGGCGCGGACCAGGTGGGCCACGAGTGCGGCGAGGCGGTCGTTGTCGCCGAAGCGGATCTCGTCGGTGGCGACGGTGTCGTTCTCGTTGACCACGGGCAGCGCCCCCATGGCCAGGAGCTGGTCCAGGGTCCGGTAGGCGTTGCGGTAGTGCGCGCGCCGACTCGTGTCGTCGGTGGTCAGGAGCACCTGGCCGACGCGGACGCCGTACCGGGCGAAGGAGGCCGTGTAGCGGGCGACGAGCAGGCCCTGGCCGACGCTCGCGGCGGCCTGCTGGCGGGCCAGGTCGGTGGGACGGCGGCGCAGGCCCAGCGGGGAGAGTCCGGCGGCGATGGCTCCGCTGGAGACCAGGACGATCTCCTTCTCGCCACCGCTGCGCGCCTTGGCCAGTACGTCGACCAGCGCGTCCACCCGGTCGGCGTCGAGTCCGCCGGCGGCCGTGGTCAGGGAGGAGGAGCCGACCTTGACCACGATCCTGCGCGCGTCGAGCACACCCTGCCTAGCCGCTGACACTTCTGTCCCCTGACCCTTGAACCTCGCCGAACACACACCGGTACGAGCGCGCGCACGAAGCTGCGGACCCGCCCGCCCAATCTACGGGGTGCCCGGGCGGGGCCGCCCTCCGGTTTCAGACCGTGGACGCGCTGGGGGCCTGCTCCGGTTCCTCGGCCGCGCCGGCCTTCCCCGGAATGAGGATCTTGCGGGAGAGGACGAAGGTGAAGGGGATCGCCACGACGGCCGCGACCAGCGGCGCGATCTTGGTGTTCATGCCCGCCCAGCTCACCAGGGCGTACAGGCCGGCGGACTGGATCACGTAGTTCGTGATGTTGGTCAGCGGGAAGAGCAGGAACTTCTTCCAGGTCGGCCGGGTCCGGTAGGTGAAGTAGGTGTTCATGAAGAACGAGCCGACCATCGCCAGCACGAAGGCGAGGGAGTAGGCGGCGAAGTACGGCATCCACGGGTGCAGGAGCAGGTAGAGGACGTAGAAGGTTCCGGTGTTGACCCCGCCCACCAGACCGAAGCGGACGATCTGGCCGAGCTGGGTCTTCCGGTCGGTCGCCGGCTGCCCGTTCCCCGTGCGTGACATCAGTTGCTTCGCTCCGCGATCACGGCCTGGTCCGTCGGCACCTGCGCGTCCCGGATGTCCGTGGGCGCGCCCGTCCGGTCCGTGCCGTGCGACTCCTTCACCAGGAAGTGCGGCCGGCGCTTGGTCTCGTAGTAGATGCGGCCGATGTACTCGCCGATCAGACCCAGCATGATCATCTGAACGCCGCCCAGGCCCGCGATCAGCCCGACGATGGTGACGTATCCCGGGGATTCCACCCCGTTGGTCATCGCCATGACGGTGATCCACAGGGCGTAGAGACCCGTCAGGCCCACCAGCGACACGCCCACCCAGATACCGATGCGCAGCGGCCGGTTGTTGAACGAGATGAGCCCGTCCATGCCGTAGTTCAGCAGGGCGCCGAACTTCCACTTCGTCTCGCCGGCCTCGCGCTGCGCGTTGCGGTAGTCGAAGTGGACCGTGTCGAAGCCGATCCAGGAGAAGAGGCCCTTGGAGAAGCGGTTGTACTCGGGCAGCGACAGCAGCGCGTCCACGGCCGGGCGGGACAGCAGCCGGAAGTCGCCGACGCCGTCGGTGAGCTCCACGTCGACCCAGCGGTTCACGCCACGGTAGTAGAGGCGGCTCAGCGCGCTGCGGAGCTTCTTGTCCCCTTCGCGGGTGCGGCGGGCGATGATCTGGTCGTGGCCCTGCCGGTAGTAGTCGAGCATGGTGGCGATGAGCTCCGGCGGGTGCTGGAGGTCCGCGTCCATGATGACCACGGCGTCGCCGGTCGCCTCGCGCAGGCCCGCGAGCATGCCGGCCTCCTTGCCGAAGTTCCGGCTGAAGGAGACGTAGCGGGTCTGGTCGGTGAACTGCGCCGCGATCTTTCGGAGCTTTTCCAGGGTCCCGTCGCGGCTGCCGTCGTCGACGTAGCAGACCTCGTACTCGACGGGCAGGGCATCCAGAACCTTGCGGATCTCCGTGTCGAAGCTGTCGATGACAGCTTCCTCGTTGTAGCAAGGGACTACTACAGACAGCTTCATGAACACTTCCTGCGGTCCGAACGGGTGGATTACGGCGACCGGACCTGCCACTCACCTCTCATAGAAGTATGCACGCCGGTGGAAGCGCTCCGGGGGCGAGGGCGGCGCACGCTAGCTTTGACGGGATAAGCGCAATGAAAACGAGGGATCGAGGTGCACGTGCCTGACGTCTCCGTGGTCGTCATCGTCTACAACGACGCAGAGCGTCTCCCGGCAGCAGTCCAGTCGGCTTTGGACCAGACCCTGCACGGGGTCGAAGTCGTGATCGTCGACGACTGCAGCAAGGACGGGTCCTACGCGGTCGCCCAGAAGCTCGAGACCGCGCATCCGGGGAGGGTACGCGCCTTCCGGTTGCCGGAGAACAGCGGGGGCTGCGGCGCCCCGCGCAATCACGGAATCAAGCAGGCCACCGGCACCTACGTCATGTTCCTGGACAGCGATGACGTGCTGGAACGCAACGCCTGCCGCAACATGCTGGACGCCGCCGAGCGGACCGGGTCCGACCTGGTCTCGGGCATGTGCGTCCGGGTCCACCTCGACAGCCGTTCGGGCAAGACCACCGAGTGGTACCCGTGGATCTACGCGCGCACCCGCACGCTGGAGTCGATCACCGAGTACCCGGACCTGCTGGTCTACGACACCCTCTCCACGAACAAGTGCTACCGCCGCGCGTTCCTGCTGGAGCAGGGCCTGGAGTTCCCGGTGGGCATCCACTACGAGGACCTGCTCTTCTCCGCGCAGGCCTACGTCGCCGCCCGCCGCATCACGCTCATCCCGAACCACGTTTACTACTGGAACGTGATCGAGAAGGCCTCGGCGAAGTCGATCAGCAACCGGCGCCACGAGATCGAGAACTTCGTCCACCGGATGGAGATCCACCGCCGCGTCGACGAACTACTGGCGGCCAAGGGCCACGCGGAGATCAAGTCCGCGAAGGACATCAAGTTCCTCAAGCACGACCTGGTGCTCCACCTGCGGGACCTGCCCCTGCTCGGTGACACCTACCGCCAGGAGTTCGCCCGGCTCGCCAACGGCTATCTGGCCGGCATCGACCCGGCCGCGTACGACAACGTCAGCGACCTCCAGACCATCTGCGCCTACCTGCTCGGCAAGGAGGACTGGGACAACCTCCTGCCCGCCGCCGACGCCATGACCAACCAGGGCCGGCTGACCTCCCCGCTCGCCGAGCGCGACGGGCGCGTCTACTGGTGCGACCGGCACATCGACGGCCCCGACGCCGATACGGCCCGCCGGATACTGGACGTCACCGACCAGCCCTACGTCGGCGCGCCGCTCGCCTCCCTGACGCTGGGCAACCGCCTCACCGCGTACGAGGACGACGGCCGCGGCACCGTCACCCTGTCGGGTGCCGTGGTCAACCCGCTGGGCCGGATCCACCCGGACGTACAGCTGAAGGCCTCGCTGGAGTTCCGTGCCCGCCGGCAGATCGGCGTCCGCTCCTTCACCTTCCCGGTGGCAACCGTGCGGCACGCGGGCGACACGATCGAGTGGAAGATCACGGCCGACATCGGCAGCACCGTCCGCCCGCTCGGCATCATCGACGCGGTCTGGGACGTACGCCTGAAGTTGACGGCCGGCGACGACCGCCTCACCACCCGCGTCTCCGTCGGCGGGGTCGACCTGGACAAGGCGGCCCGGCTGCGCGTGCGCCCGAGGCTGACCCGGCTGGTCTCCGACCGCTTCGAGCCGGAGATGACCAAGAAGGGCAACCTCTCCTACGTCCTGACCGCCGAGGGCGCCGCCGCCGTGCGCACCCAGACGCTGATCGACGGTGCGATGCACGGCAAGGCCGCCGGCTTGGTCAAGCGAAGCCTGCGCAAGGCCCTGCGGGCCCGCCGCAACTTCGGCTCGGGCGAGCAGAAGGTGAAGGTCTACCACGAGGTCTTCTCGAAGCTGCCCGTCAAGAAGGGCACGGTCGTCTTCGAGAGCCACATGGGCAAGCAGTACAGCGACAGCCCGAAGGCGATCTACGAGGAGCTGGTGCGCTCCGGCGCGCAGTTCGAGGCGATCTGGTCGTACGCGGGCGCCAAACCCACCGGCTTCCCCAAGGAGGCCACCCTGGTCAAGCGGTGGAGCTGGGCCTACCTGCGGGCGCTGGCGCAGGCCGAGTACTGGATCGACAACCAGGGCTTCCCGCTGGCGCTGACCAAACGCCCGGGGACCACGTACATCCAGACCTGGCACGGCTCGGCGCTCAAGCGGATGGGCTTCCACGAGCCCCGCACCAAGGCCCAGGACCGTGCCGGCCAGGGCCGCTTCCAGGCGGCCGTCGACCGCTTCGACCACTTCCTGATCCGCTCCGAGCACGACGCCCGCACCCTCGCCAAGGGTTTCCGGCTGCGTGACGAGGTGCTGCTGCGCACCGGCTACCCGCGCAACGACGCCCTGGTCGCGGCCCACCGCGCCGAGGCGGACAGCGGCGAGCGGATCCGCGGCGCCCTGGCGGGCGAGTTCGGCATCGACCCGGAGAAGAAGGTGCTGCTGTACGCGCCGACCTTCCGGGCGAGGGCGGACGGCACGGTGGAGGGCTTCACGTTCCCCTTCGACGTGGAGGAGTTCGCCGACCGGCTCGGCGACCGCTTCACGCTGCTGGTGCGCACCCACTACCTCAACAGCGTCACGCTGCCGCCGTCGGTCGCGGGCCGGGTCATCGACGTGTCCCGGCACCACGACATCACGCCCCTGCTGGCGCTCGCCGACGGTCTGATCACCGACTACTCGTCCGTGATGTTCGACTACGCGGTGCTGGACCGGCCGATGCTGTTCTTCGCGTACGACTACGAGAAGTACGCGAACGACATCCGCGGCACGTACTTCGACCTCAAGGAGAAGGCCCCCGGCCCGGTGGTCGCCACCGCGGACGAACTGCTCCAGGCCCTCGCCGCCTTCGACGAGGCGGATGCCAAGTACGCCGAGGCGCGTCGGCGTTTCCTCGCCGAGACCGGCGAGTACGACCGTGGGGACGCGGCCCGTCGGATCGTCGAGAAGTTCTTCACCAGGAGCGGCAAGTGAGCCAGCAGACTTCCACCGCCCCGGACGGCCGTGACGTCTTCCTCGTCTCCAACAGCGTGGACGAGCTCGGCGGCGTGACCACCTGGTCGCACCAGATGGCCCGGCTCTTCAGCGACCGCGGACACCGGGTCCACGTCATCGGCATCACCCCCGTCGCCGAGGAGCTCCGCCAGCACCTCCCGGCGGACCTCCCCTACGCGGTGACCACGCTCTACGCATCCCACCCGGCGGCGGCCCGCCGGCTGCACGGCATCAAGGGCCGGCTCAACGCGCCCGAACGGCGCCGCCAGGCGGCCCGCCGGGCGACGATGCGGGCCAAGGCGGACCAGCTGGGCGAGCTGCTGCGCGCGGCCCGCCCCGGCGCCGTGGTGATCGTCACTCAGGTCTGGGCGATGGAGTGGGTGGCCCTCGCCGACACCAAGGGGTGCACGGTCATCGGCATGAGCCACGAGTCCTTCGAGGCCAGCAGCAAGTCCTCCCGGGGCCAGCGGGTCCGCCGGTACTACCGGGAGGTCGACCGGATGCTCGTGCTGACCCCCGAGGACGCGGACCTCTGGATCCGCTCGGGCATGGAGAACGTCTCCAGCATGCCGAACCCGCTGCCGTTCATGCCCGCCTCCCCCGCCCCGCGCACCGGGAAGGTCGTGGCGAGCGTCGGCCGCCTCGCGTTCGAGAAGGGCATGGACCTGCTCCTCGACGCGTGGGCGGACGCCTCCCCGCACCACCCCGACTGGGTCCTGCGGATCTACGGGGCCGGCGTGGAGGAGGCGACCCTGCGGGCGCACGCCGCCGGGCTCGGCCTGGAGGACTCCGTGGAGTGGATGGGCAGCACCGGCGATGTGCTGGGCGCGCTGAACGGAGCCTCAGTCTTCGCCCAGGCCTCGCGCGCCGAAGGGTTCCCGATCACGTTGCTGGAGGCGATGGCCGCGGGTGTGCCGGTGGCCGCCTTCGACTGCGCGCCGGGTGTCCGGGAGATCGTGACGCACGGCGAGGACGGGTTGCTGGCCCGGCTCGGCAACACGATGGAGCTGGCCGGGCAGTTGGACCGGCTGATGGCGAGCCGGGAACTGCGCGACCGGCTCGGCGACGCCGCCTTCCACAACGTGCAGCGCTACTCCAGCGTGGAGATCACCGACCGGTGGGAGGAGCTGTTCTCCTTCCTGGAGCGCTGAGCCCGGCGGGCTGAGTCCGACGGACCGAGCCCCGCACCGTACGTACGAAGAAGCCGCCCGCCCCGGAATCGACCGGGGCGGGCGGCTTCGTACGTGGTACCGGCGACCGGTTCAGGCCGTGCGGTGGGCCTCCCAGCCCTCCCAGGCCGAAGTGATCATCTCGCGCACGTCGTGGCGGGCCTTCCAGCCCAGCTCCGCCGAGATCCGGTCCGCGGAGGCGACGACCTTCGCCGGGTCGCCGGCGCGGCGCGGGGAGACCGCGGGCGCGTAGGCGGCATCGGTGTGCCCGGTGGCCTCGTTCACCAGCTCGACCATCTCGCGGACGGAGACGCCCTCGCCGCGGCCGATGTTGACGGTGAGGTCCTTGTACTCGCCCTGCGCGCCCCATTCGACGAGCTTGCGGGCGGC
The DNA here is from genome assembly GCF_057834205.1 of Streptomyces sp. GL_148. Classification (NCBI taxonomy): domain Bacteria; kingdom Bacillati; phylum Actinomycetota; class Actinomycetes; order Kitasatosporales; family Streptomycetaceae; genus Streptomyces; species Streptomyces sp. GL_148. The sequence continues at coordinate 2,908,237 of NZ_CM174396.1, forward strand.
CACCACGTGGGCCTCCGCGAGGTCGGCGACGTGGATGTAGTCGCGGATGCAGGTGCCGTCCGGGGTCTCGTAGTCGTCGCCGAAGATCCGGGCGCCCTCACCCTTGTCGAACCGCTCGAAGATCATCGGGACCAGGTTGAAGACCCCGGTGTCGGCGAGCTCCGGGGTCGCGGCGCCCGCCACGTTGAAGTAGCGCAGGCAGGCGGTGGAGATGCCGTGGGCCCTGCCCGCGCCGCGGACCAGCCATTCGCCCGCGAGCTTCGTCTCGCCGTACGGGCTCAGCGGCAGGCACGGGGTGTCCTCGGTGACGAGGTCCACGTCCGGCATCCCGTACACGGAGGCGGAGGAGGAGAAGAGGAAGTTGCGCACGCCCGCGGCGGCCACGGCCTGGAGCAGGACGGTGAGGCCGCCCACGTTCTCCTCGTAGTAGTGCAGCGGCTTCTCGACGGACTCGCCGACCTGCTTCTTGCCCGCGAGGTGGACCACGCCGGTGATGCGGTGGCGGGCGAAGGTCTCGTCCAGGACCTGCCGGTCGAGCACGGAACCGACCACCAGCGGGACGCCCTTCGGGACGCGGTCGGCGTTGCCGGTGGAGAGGTCGTCCAGAACCACGACCTCCTCACCCGCAAGCAGCATCGCGCGGACGACGTGCGCCCCGATGTAACCGGCACCACCAGTGATCAGAAACGTCATGCGTGTCTCCTCAGTCCCGTTCGTGCTTCTCTTCAGGGTCCCGCCCTAGCCGCGGACTATGCGGGCCCGGTTGAACCGGTGGCGGGCCAGGCTCATGACGCCCGTGGCACCGGGCGCGAGCCTCAGCGCCAGCGATCCGCCGGTCGTGCGGTAAGGCTGCGCCAACAGCACACCGTACCGGCTGCTGGGCAGCACCCGCCGGTGAAGCAGGCGGCTGAGGGGGCGCGGGGAGGTGAGGACGGAGCTCCCGTCGGCGCACTCCACGCTCAGCTTCACGTCCCACGCCTGCAGGCCCCGCCTGCCCTCGCCCCGCCCGATGCCCGCCAGTGTGGTGAGCCGGAAGGGCAGGTCCGCGGTCCACCGGTCGCCGTCCCCGGCGGGGGTGAGCTCCACCGGTTCGGAGACCAGCGGCTCTCCCTGGTCGCCCCGGGGCTGGAAGCGCAGCTGCACGGTGCGCGGGCCGGCCGCGGCGAGGCGCCCGTACAGGTCGTGCACCTGGATCCGGAGCCCTGCGTAGCCGTTCGGTTCGGCGTCGGCGGTGATGGGCAGCTCGGCCGTCTCCAGCTGGTCCATCCCGTCCAGCTCCACCGGCAGCGTGTCGCTCCAGACCGGCACTCCGCGGGGGCCGGTCGCGTACGGGGGCAGCAGGCGGGGCGGGTCGGCGGCGAAGCGGGTCAGCCGGCGCAGGTCGGCGGGGGCCGGCGGCGCCTCGGTGGCGAGCAGCACCCGGACGATCCAGCGGGCGTGCGCCCCGGCGGCCTCGATGTCGGCGTCGGAGAACCCGGCGACGTAGTCACGGGTCAGCGTCCACCAGGCGGCCTGGTAGCCGGGGTCCTGGCCGAGCTCGCGCAGGTACATGCGCAGGTCGTACTCCAGGAACTTGACCTGGCAGGCCCGGCCCAGCTCGGGAGAAGAGACGGTCATGAGGCGGGAGGCCACGCGGTGGGCCTCCACGCGGGCCCTGAAGTTGCCGACGTCCTTGCGGTCCAGGGAGATGGACACCTGGGCGGCGTTGCGGCGCACGTGCCACACGTAGACGAGGTCGCCGATCACCGCGATGCGGGGGCGGGCCGCCAGCACGCGGGCGGTGAACACGAAGTCCTCGTAGATGAACCGGCCGTCCGGGAAGCGGATCCCGTGCATGTCCAGGAAGGCCCGCTCGTACAGCTTGTTGACGCAGAGGGTGTCACGGACCAGCTCCGGCCGGTCCGCCGGGCGGTCGATGACCTCGCCCGGTGTGTACAGGCCGGGCACCCAGGGCACGTCGCGGCTCTCGGGCAGTTCACGGCGGACGCAGGAGCCGACCGTGACCGGCGAGCGGTGCTCCCCGGCCGCGCGCACCAGGGCGTCGATCGCCCCGGCGGGCAGGACGTCGTCGCTGTCCAGGAACATGACGTACGGGGCGGTCGCGGCCGCGATCCCGTCGTTGCGGGGGGTGCCGCAGCCTCCGCTGTTCTCCGTGCGGTGCACGACCTTCACACGGGGGTGGCGGGCCGCCAGCTCGTCGAGCACCTGGGCGGTGCCGTCGCTGGACGCGTCGTTGACCGCGATGACCTCGGCGACGACCGGGCCTTGGGCGAGAGCCGAGGAAACGGCCTGCCCGACGAGCTCGGCATCGTTGTACGCGATCACGACGACGGCAACAGTGGGGGTATGGGTGCTCGTCACCCATGGATCCTAGGCCACCCGGGTAAACGCGGCCTTAAGACGCGTCACCCTCACGGGGGACAAACGGAATCCTGTGAGGCGCCTGTGACGACGGCCGGAGACCCGGCCGTCGCCCTCGGCTACGGCACCCGTCAGAAGGGACGGAACTCGTCGTACTCCTTCTGAGCGGAATCCCGCTCGGCTTCCTTCTCCTTGCGGCGCGTGGTCGCCGGACGCGGCGCCTCCAGACGGTGGTCCTCACCGCGGCGGCCCAGCATCTCGGCGCCGGCCATCATGGTCGGCTCCCAGTCGAAGACGACCGCGTCCTCGTCGGAACCGATCGCGACGCCGTCACCGGCGCGGGCACCGGCCTTCTTCAGTGCCGCCTCGACACCGAGGCGGTTGAGCCGGTCGGCGAGGTAGCCGACGGCCTCGTCGATGTTGAAGTCGGTCTGGCGGACCCAGCGCTCCGGCTTCTCGCCGCGCACGCGGTACACGTCCTCGGCCTCGTCGTAGGCGATGGTGAAGCCCGAGTCGTCAACGGCCTTCGGACGGATGACGATGCGGGTCGCCTCCTGCTTCGGCGTACGGGCGCGGAACTTCGCGATGACCTCGGCGAGGAAGTAGGACAGCTCCTTGAGACCCGTACGGGAGACCGCGGAGACCTCGAAGACCTTGTAGCCGCGGGCCTCCAGGTCCGGGCGCACGATGTCGGCGAGGTCCTTGCCGTCGGGGATGTCGACCTTGTTGAGGACGACGAGGCGCGGACGCTTCTCCAGGCCGCCGCCGTAGAGCTTCAGCTCCTCCTCGATGGCGTCGAGGTCGGCGAGCGGGTCGCGGTCGGACTCCAGGGTGGCGGTGTCCAGGACGTGCACGAGGATCGAGCAGCGCTCGACGTGGCGCAGGAACTCCAGGCCGAGGCCCTTGCCCTGGCTGGCGCCCGGGATGAGGCCCGGGACGTCGGCGATCGTGTAGACCGTCGAGCCGGCGGTGACGACGCCCAGGTTCGGGACGAGGGTGGTGAAGGGGTAGTCGGCGATCTTCGGCTTGGCCGCGGAGAGCACCGAGATCAGCGAGGACTTGCCGGCGCTCGGGAAGCCGACCAGCGCCACGTCGGCGACGGTCTTGAGCTCCAGGATGACGTCGCCGCCGGTGCCGGGTACGCCGAGGAGCGCGAAGCCGGGCGCCTTGCGGCGGGCGGAGGAGAGCGCCGCGTTGCCGAGGCCGCCGCGGCCGCCCTCGGCGGCCACGTAGGTGGTGCCCTGGCCGACGAGGTCGGCGAGGACGTTGCCCTCCTTGTCGAGGACGACGGTGCCGTCCGGCACCGGCAGGATCATGTCCTCGCCGTCCTTGCCGGAACGGTTGTCGCCCGCGCCGGGCTTGCCGTTGGTGGCCTTGCGGTGGGGGCTGTGGTGGTACTCCAGCAGGGTGGTGATCGACTGCTCCACCACCAGGATGACGTCGCCGCCACGGCCGCCGTTGCCGCCATCGGGGCCGCCGAGCGGCTTGAACTTCTCCCGGTGAACGGAGGCGCAGCCGTGGCCCCCGTTACCCGCGGCGACGTGCAGCTCGACGCGGTCCACGAAGGTGGTCATGGTTGTTCCTCCAGATACAGCGGGAATATCCCGGAAAGCCCGGGGGGTAGGCCTTGCTACCCATTAAACGTGTCTATGTGACAACGCGCCGAGGGCGGACCTCTCTTCCCGGCTCGCGCCGGGAAGAGTTGAGATCCGCCCTCGGGATGCTTCGGACTACCGATTCAGCAGGAGCTGAAATCAGGCAGCCGGAACGATGTTGACGACCTTGCGGCCACGGTGCGTGCCGAACTCGACCGCACCGGCCTGCAGCGCGAACAGCGTGTCGTCGCCACCACGACCGACACCCGAACCCGGGTGGAAGTGGGTGCCGCGCTGGCGGACGAGGATCTCACCAGCGGAAACGACCTGACCGCCGAAGCGCTTCACGCCGAGCCGCTGAGCGTTGGAATCGCGCCCGTTCCGGGTGGACGATGCGCCCTTCTTGTGTGCCATGTCTCAGTCCCTCTTACTTCGCAGCCGCGGGGATACCGGTGACCTTGATCGCCGTGTACTGCTGGCGGTGACCCTGGCGACGGCGGTAGCCGGTCTTGTTCTTGTACCGAAGGATGTCGATCTTCTCACCCTTGTGGTGGTCCACGATCTCGGCCTGGACCTTGATGCCGGCCAGGACCCACGGGTCGCTGGTCACGGCTTCGCCGTCGACAACGAGCAGGGTCGAGAGCTCGACCGTGTCGCCAACCTTGGCAGTGGGAATCTTGTCAACTTCAACGATGTCGCCGACAGCAACCTTGTGCTGGCGACCACCGCTGCGCACGATGGCGTACACGCGGATCTCTCTCTCACTCGAGTTCGGGAACCCCTGAAGCCAGCCGGCCCCGCGTCAACCGCAGGCCGGCCTCCCCCGATCCAGCCGCGAGGCGGTCCGGGAGGTGAGGTGCTCAGTGGATTGGCGTGCGCATAGACACGCCAGCGCCCTAGGTTACGGGGCCCGGTCGGAGGGGTCAAACCGGGGTCCCGCGGGGCCTTGGAGACGGGCACCGGGCACCGGGCGAGGCCCGCCGGGAGGGCCGTACGGTGCCGCCGACACCCCCGCACGGCTCCCGTCGGCCATCCGGACGGCCGGGGTCCGCCGTCGCGCCGCAGGGCCGGGAGCACGGCTCCTCGCGGCCCTGAAGGCCAAAGCCCCCGCCCGGCACCAGGGTGCCGGGCGGGGGCCGGTGGAGCGGGATCCGGGGGATCCGCGGGATCCGCGGATCAGCTGGATCAGCCTTCGGTCGGAGCCGAGACGGAGGGCAGCGTCTGCTGCTCGGCCGCCGCGGTCTTCTTCGTCGCCCGCTTCGTGACCGTCTTCTTCGCGGCCGTCTTCGCGGTCGTCGTCTTCTTGGCCGCGGTCTTCTTCACGGCCGCCGCCTTCTTGGCCGGGGCCTTCTTCGCCGCGGTCGTGGCCGTCTTCTTGGCGGCCGTCTTGCGGACCGCCTTCTTGGCGGGAGCCGCCGGGGCGGCCTCCTCCTCGAGGACGGCCTCGGCCGGGGTCTCCACCGGCGTCTCGACGACCAGTACGGCCGCCTCCGCGCCCGCCGGGGAACCGGCCGGAGCGGTGGCCTTACGGGTGGCACGGCGACGCGGACGGGCCGGCGCGGCCTCGGCCACGGGCTCGGCCGGGGTCTCCACGACGACCGGCTCGGCCTCGACGACGACCTCGGGCTCCGGCTCGGCCACGGGGGCCTCCACGACCGGCTCCGGGGCCGGGGCCGCCTCGGCCGGGGCGCCCGCCGGAGCGGTCGCCTTACGGGTGGCACGGCGACGGGTGCGGCCCTTGGGGGCCTCCTCCACGACCGGCTCCGCGACGACGGCCTCGACGATCTCGGGCTCCGGCGCCTCGACGACCTCGACGAGCTCCACCTCGGGCTCGGCCTCGGCCACCGGCTCGGCCACGGGGGCCGGAGCCGCCGGGGCACGGTCCGTCGCCGCACCGCGCGGGGCGCCCGCCGGAGCGGTCGCCTTGCGGGTGGCACGACGGCGGTTGCGGCGCCCGCTCACTCCGGCAGCGGCCTCGGCCTCGGCCGGGCTGCTGTAGAGCTCCTCGTCGGCGATGAACGGGGGCTCGGGCAGCGCCACGGGGGCGGCGGCCTCGGCAGCCACCTCCGCTTCGGACTCGATCTCGTAGTCATCGCCCTCGGCGGTGTCCACGGCCTCGATCTCGTGGTCGTGCTCGTGTCCGGCCTGGCCGCCGCGGCGCTTGGAACGCTTGCCGTTGCCACCGCCGCCGACCACGGTCGGGGTCTCCATGTGCACGATGACGCCGCGGCCGTTGCAGTGGACGCAGGTCTCGGAGAAGGACTCCAGCAGACCCTGGCCCACCCGCTTGCGGGTCATCTGGACCAGACCCAGCGAGGTCACCTCGGCGACCTGGTGCTTGGTGCGGTCGCGGCCCAGGCACTCCAGCATGCGCCGCAGGACCAGGTCGCGGTTGGACTCCAGGACCATGTCGATGAAGTCGATGACCACGATGCCGCCGAGGTCGCGCAGCCGCAGCTGACGCACGATCTCCTCGGCCGCCTCCAGGTTGTTCCTGGTGACGGTCTCTTCGAGGTTGCCGCCCTGACCGGTGAACTTGCCGGTGTTGACGTCGATGACGATCATCGCTTCGGTCTTGTCGATCACGAGGGAACCGCCCGAGGGCAGCCACACCTTGCGGTCGAGCGCCTTAGCGAGCTGCTCGTCGATCCGGTACGTCGCGAAGACGTCCACCTCGGAGGTCCAGCGCTTCAGCCGGTCGGCCAGGTCCGGGGCCACGTGGTTCACGTAGCCGTGGATGGTCTCCCAGGCGCTGTCACCACTGACGATGACCTTGGTGAAGTCCTCGTTGAAGATGTCGCGGACGACGCGGACGGTCATGTCCGGCTCGCCGTACAGGAGGCTCGGCGAAGAGGTCGAGATCTGCTTCGACTTCTTCTGGATGTCCTCCCACTGGGCCTGCAGGCGCTCGACGTCGCGGCGCAGCTCGTCCTCGCTCGCACCCTCGGCGGCGGTGCGCACGATGACGCCCGCGTCCTCGGGGACGATCTTCTTGAGGATGGTCTTCAGGCGCGCGCGCTCGGTGTCGGGCAGCTTGCGGCTGATGCCGGTCATCGAGCCCTCGGGCACGTAGACCAGGTAGCGGCCGGGCAGTGAGACCTGGCTGGTCAGGCGGGCGCCCTTGTGGCCGATCGGGTCCTTGGTGACCTGCACCAGGACCGACTGGCCGGACTTGAGGGCGGCCTCGATGCGGCGCGGCCCGTTGGCCATGCCGAGCGCCTCGAAGTTGACCTCACCGGCGTACAGGACGGCGTTGCGGCCCTTGCCGATGTCGATGAAGGCGGCCTCCATGGACGGCAGCACGTTCTGGACCTTGCCCAGGTAGACGTTGCCGACGTACGAGGTGGCTTCTTCCTTGTTGACGTAGTGCTCGACGAGCACGTTGTCCTCGAGGACGCCGATCTGGGTGCGCTCGCCGGACTGGCGGACGACCATGACGCGCTCGACGGCCTCGCGGCGGGCCAGGAACTCGGCCTCGGTGATGATCGGGACGCGGCGGCGGCCCTGCTCGCGGCCCTCGCGGCGGCGCTGCTTCTTGGCTTCCAGGCGGGTCGAGCCCTTGATGGACTGGACCTCGTCGGAGGAGGTGGAGCCGAGGCCGGCGACGGACTCCGCGCGCTCGCGCGCCGGGCGCGGCTCGCGGACCTTGACGACCGTGCGCACACCGTCGCCCTCGGCCGCGTCGGCGTCCGTGCCACCGTCACCGCTGCGACGGCGACGACGCCGGCGACGACGGCTGGAGCTGGAGCCGAGGGCCCCGTTCTCCTCGTCGTCCTCGGCCTCTTCCTCGTCGGCCTCCTCGGCGGACTCGGCCTCGGCCTCTTCCTCGGCGGACTCGTCGAGGTCGGCGGCCTCACCGCGACGGCGGCGACGGCCGCCACGGCGGCGACGGCGCGACGGGCGGTCGCCCGACTCGTCGGTCTCGTCCTCGTAGGCCTCGGTCTCGGCCTCTTCCTCGACCAGCTCTACGTCGGCCAGCGTGACCGGGCCGGACGGCGCGGCGGCGGCCGGAGCCGGGGCCACGGGCGCGGCGGTCTCGGCGGCGGCGCCGCGGCCACGGCGGCGGCGACGGCCGGCCGGCTGCGGGGCCGGAGCGGCCTCGACCTCGGCCTCGGCCTCGACGAGGTCGAGCTCCTCCTCCTCGACCTCCTCGGCAGGGGCGGCGGCAGCGGCCGCGGCCATCATGGCCGCGGTCTCCGGAGTCTGGAACATCGGCTCGGCGAACACCGGGGCCTGGAACACGGCGACGGCGGGACGCCCGGCGCGGCGGCCACGGGCCGGAGCCTCGGCGGCGGGCGCCTCGGCGGCGGGCGCCTCGGCGGCCGGAGCCACCGGCTGCGCGGCAGCGGCCGGAGCGGTGGTGGCCGGAGCGGTGGTGGAACGGGTGGCGCGGCGGCGGCCGCCGCGCTTCGGGGAGTCCACGGCGTCGGCGACGGTGACGGTGGCCTTGGCGGCCGCGGCCGGAGCCTCGGCGACGACGGCCTCGGCGGCTTCCGCGGCGGGCGCCTCGGGGGCGGTCACGGCGCGAGTGGCACGGCGACGGGCACGCGGGGCGGGAGCAGCGGACTCCTCGACGACCGGGGCGACCTCGGCAACGGGAGCCGGGGCGACCGGGGCCTCGGCGACGGGCGCCTCGGGGGCGGTCACGGCGCGAGTGGCACGGCGACGGGCACGCGGGGCGGGAGCAGCGGACTCCTCGACGACCGGGGCGACCTCGGCGACGGGAGCCGGGGCGGCCGGAGCCTCGGCGACGGGTGCCTCGGGGGCGGTCACGGCGCGAGTGGCACGGCGACGGGCACGCGGGGCGGGAGCAGCGGACTCCTCGACGGCCTCGGCAACCGGAGCGGCGACCGGAGCCTCGACGACGGGCGCCTCGGAGGCGGTCACAGCGCGGGTCGCACGGCGACGGGCACGCGGCGCCGGAGCAGCGGACTCCTCGACGACCGGGGCGACCTCGGCAACGGGAGCCGGGGCGGCCGGAGCCTCGACGACGGCCTCGGCAACGGGCGCCTCGGGGGCGGCCACGGCGCGGGTCGCACGGCGGCGGGTACGGGCCGGGGCGGCGGCCGGAGCGGCCTCCTCGGCGGGAGCAGCGGCCGCCACGGGCGCGGGAGCGGCTTCGGCTACGGCACCGCCGGGCGGGCCGGCCGGCCGCGACGCGGCGCGCCGGCGCCTGCGCGGCGGCAGGCTGCCGCTCGGGCTGCCACTGTCGGCGGCGTTGATGTTGTCGTTTTCGTTGTTGAGCATGCGGGGTTCTCCCGTCACGCTCCCGGGCGCCGCGGCTGACTTCCGGTCCGGCACGGCTCCGCGTAATGAGCGCGGAACCGGCCTCCGGGGCGCGTTCGCCACACGGGAGCTCAGTTCAATGGCCGCCGGTTCCGTACGTGTGGTCCGTACGGCCTGGCGGAAGTCTTCAAGTCTTCAAGTCTGTGCGCGGCCCGACCCAGGTGGCTCCCGAGTCCCAGGGCTGCGCGACGACGACGATCCCTACGCGGCGGGACCTTCCGGCGCCTTCGCGTCGGCGGTTACGGCCGCCGTGGGTGGGGCGGTCGTGACAGCCTCGCGGTCGGGCGCGAGCGGGTCGGTCACCGTGCCGGACTCCTCGTCGAAGAGCCCCTGCGCCAGCCTGGTCACCGCAGCGGGGACCGGCGGCGTTAGGTCGGCCACGGCTCGGAGACCGGACAGGACGTCGTCGGGTCGCACGGCAGGTGTCAGATGCCGAACAACCAGCCGCAGTATCGCACAAGCATTGTCCAGCGGCCTATCAGCCTCTGCGGTTGCCGTAACGGGAACCACTTCCAGGCTGACCACGGCGCCGCGCGTGTCGAAGGTCCGCATGCCGTTCTTGGTGCGGCGCTGGACCTCCACGGCCTCGGCCGCGAGGAAGGCCCGGACCGCCTTCTCCGCGTCCCCGGGCTCCACGCCTTCCAGGCGCAGTTCCCACACGGAGGCCGTCAGCCGCTCGGCGAGACCGGAGGTGTGTGCCTCCACGGCGTCGATGATGTCGAGGCCGACGGGCATCGACTCGTCGAGCAGCTCGCGCAGCACCGCGGGGTCGCGGCGCTCGGCGAGGGCGATCTCCAGGTACTCGGCCTCGCTGCCGGTCCCGGTCGGGGCGGCGTTCGCGTACGAGACGCGCGGGTGCGGGGTGAATCCCGCCGAATACGCCATGGGCACCTCGGAGCGGCGCAGGGCCCGCTCGAAGGCGCGCTGGAAGTCCCGGTGGCTGGTGAACCGGAGGCGGCCGCGCTTGGTGTAGCGCAGACGGATGCGCTGCACTACCGGTGCGGGAGGCGGGCCTTCGGGCTGTCGCTTGCCCAGTGGTTCATCTCCTTGTGCGGGGCTCCGCGGCTCGCGCGTCGCCCTGAGGTCTGTGGAGCCTGCCGGCCACGCCTGCCCTCCGGCTCACCCCTGCCTATTTACGCAGGGAGATCTCGGGGGCGGGCGCGTCGCCTGCGGCTCTGTTACTACCCAGAGTACGCGCCTGTGACCTCGCCGGTTCCCGGGGCGGCCCCCCGAACAGTGCCCGCCGCACGTCGGCCCGCGCCTCGCGCACCGCGAGGCGGGAGGTCCGCCACACGTCGCGCACCGCGCGGCCGACGGGAGCGATCGCCTGCTGGTGCACCGACCGGGCGACCCGGCGGACGACGGCCCACCCGGCGCGCAGCGCGTTCCCGACGGGGGTGACCACGTGCCGGCGCAGCCATCCGGCGGGCCGCACGACGGCCCACCGCCACAGCCACACCAGCCCGCGCCCCAGCGCCCGGCTGACCCGCCCCGCGAGGTGCCATGCCCCGACGAGCAGTTCCCAGAGCGGCACGAGCAGGTACGCCCACACCCCCCGCCCGACCGGCGCCAGCAGGTACCGCCACGCCCCCACCACCACGGGCCGTACGAGATACCGCCACAGCGCGACCCAAGGCCAGACGAACAGGGCCTTGGCCAGCCAGACCACACCGACCGCGAACCCCCGGGCCAGCCATCGCAGTCCGTGCCCGACGGGGGCGAGGACGTACCGGTACAGCGCGCCGCCCGGCAGCACGAGCAGGTACCGGACCGCGCCCACGAGCAGCCAGGCGATGCCCCGGCCGACGGGCAGCAGCCCGTACTCCCAGACCGGGACCAGCAGGTACCGCCAGATCCCCACGCCGGCCGGCCGCAGCAGATACGCGTACGCGGCCCGCCCCACCGGGAACATGACGTACCGCCAGAGGCCCACCCAGGGCCAGTAGAAGACCAGCTTGCACAGGGCCCCGATCAGCCACCCGGTCCCCCGCAGCACCGGCAGCACGGCCCGCTCGCAGAACCAGCGCAACCCCCGCCCCAGCGGCCCGAGGACGGTCCGGTTCAGCATCCGCGCGAAGGCGACGAGCAGATCCCAGACCACCCTCAGGGGCAGCACGACGAGCACCGCTACAACCTTCACGGGAATCCGCACGACCCCCACCAGGCAGCCGTCCCCCTGCGGCGCGGGCAGCGCCTTCTCCAGTTCCATACCGCTAAGGACACACCACGGCCCGAGACCGTTGCGCCACAGGGCAGGCCGTCAGTCGATGGAACCCGGTTCTGCGAGCCAACGGGTGCGCAGCTCGATGTGCTTGGCGAGCGTCTCGAAGTCCCGGTCGTAGTGCAGCACCGTCAGGCGGTGGCGCGCGGCAGTGACCGCCACGACCAGGTCGACGACTCCCGCGGAGCGCACGCACCCGGCTTCGGCCAGGGCGCTCTGCGCGGCGCCGACCCTCGCCCAGACGTCGTCCGGAATCTCGTGCCACACGTACAGGTCCGTGAACGCTTGCCGCATCTGCGTGTACTGGGCCGACGAGCGGGCGGAGTACAGGGCCTCGACCTCGGTTACCGCGCACATGCCGATGCGTCCGGCGGCCAGTGCCGGACGCCATGTGGAGAACGGCCCCGGGAGGGTGATCCGGTGCGCAGCAGAGGTGTCGATCAGGAAGTCGCCCTCGGTCAGCTCCCCCACGGCCCACGCACCTCCGCCTTGAATCCGGGCTCCCGCCCCTTGTCGAAGGCGCCCTCTTCGTCGAGCTTGATGAGGGCTTCCAGAGCTCGCTGCCTGCGGAGCCGTGCTCCTATTTCCTCCAGCGCCGCGTTGACCGTGTCCTTCTTGGTCGTGGTCCCGAGGGCTTCCATCGCGAGCGCGAGGGCTTCCTCGTTGATGTCGATCACGGTCTTGGCCATACCGGCCACCTCCTGGCAGCAAGCCCGGAGTATTCCCCCGAGCACCCTTCAAGGATATCCGTAGCGTCAATCACAGGAACGATTATCCGGCGGTCGAATGAATATGCCCCCCACCGTTCCCGGTGGAGGGCATAGACAGGGGCGGCCGGCCGGCCTCAGCCGCAGGTCACTTCACGACCGACAGCGGCAGCAGCTTCTTGCCCGTCGGGCCGATCTGGATCTCCGTCGAGAGCTGAGGACACACACCGCAGTCGAAGCAAGGCGTCCAGCGGCAGTCCTCGACCTCGGTTTCGTCGAGGGCGTCCTGCCAGTCCTCCCAGAGCCAGTCCTTGTCCAGGCCGGAGTCGAGGTGGTCCCAGGGCAGGACCTCCTCGTAGGTGCGCTCGCGGGTCGTGTACCAGGCCACGTCGACGCCGTAGGCGGGGAGGGTCTTCTCCGCCGCCTGCATCCAGCGGTCGTACGAGAAGTGCTCGCGCCAGCCGTCGAAGCGGCCGCCCGACTCGTACACGGCGCGGATGACGTCGCCGATGCGGCGGTCGCCGCGGGACAGGAGGCCCTCGACGATGCCGGGCTTGCCGTCGTGGTAGCGGAAGCCGATGGAGCGGCCGTACTTCTTGTCGCCGCGGAGCTTGTCGCGGAGCTTGCCCAGGCGGGCGTCCGTCTCCTCGGCCGACAGCTGCGGGGCCCACTGGAAGGGGGTGTGCGGCTTGGGGACGAAGCCGCCGATCGAGACGGTGCAGCGGATGTCGTTCTGCCCGGAGACCTCGCGGCCCTTGGCGATGACGTTGACCGCCATGTCGCCGATCTGGAGCACGTCCTCGTCGGTCTCGGTCGGCAGGCCGACCATGAAGTACAGCTTCACCTGGCGCCAGCCGTTGCCGTACGCCGTGGCGACCGTACGGATCAGGTCCTCTTCCGAGACCATCTTGTTGATGACCTTGCGCATGCGCTCGGAGCCGCCCTCGGGCGCGAAGGTCAGACCGGAGCGGCGGCCGTTGCGGGTCAGCTCGTTGGCCAGGTCCACGTTGAAGGCGTCCACGCGGGTCGACGGGAGGGACAGGCCCACCTTGTCGTCCGTGTAGCGGTCGGCCAGGCCCTTGGCGATGTCCGCGATCTCGGTGTGGTCCGCCGAGGAGAGCGAGAGGAGGCCGACCTCCTCGAAGCCCGTCGCCTTCAGCCCGCGCTCCACCATCTCGCCGATGCCGGTGATGCTTCGCTCCCGTACGGGACGCGTGATCATGCCGGCCTGGCAGAAGCGGCAGCCGCGGGTGCAGCCGCGGAAGATCTCCACGGACATCCGCTCGTGGACGGTCTCGGCGAGCGGGACCAGGGGCTGCTTGGGGTAGGGCCACTCGTCGAGGTCCATGACGGTGTGCTTGGACACGCGCCACGGCACGCCGGAGCGGTTCGGGACGACGCGGCCGATGCGGCCGTCCGGCAGGTACTCGACGTCGTAGAAGCCCGGGACGTAGACGCCGCCGGTCTTCGCGAGGCGCAGGAGGACCTCTTCGCGCCCGCCCGGGCGGCCCTCGGCCTTCCACGCGCGGATGATCTCGGTCATGTCGAGGACGGCCTGCTCGCCGTCGCCGATGATCGCGCAGTCGATGAACTCCGCGATCGGCTCGGGGTTGAAGGCCGCGTGGCCGCCCGCGAGCACGATGGGGTGGTCGACCGTACGGTTCTTCGCCTCCAGCGGGATGCCCGCGAGGTCCAGCGCCGTCAGCATGTTGGTGTAGCCGAGCTCGGTGGAGAAGGAGAGCCCGAAGACGTCGAAGGCCGAGACGGGGCGGTGGCTGTCCACGGTGAACTGCGGCACCTTGTGCTCGCGCATCAGCTCTTCGAGGTCCGGCCACACGCTGTACGTGCGCTCCGCGAGCACGCCCTCGCGCTCGTTGAGCACCTCGTACAGGATCATGACGCCCTGGTTGGGGAGCCCGACCTCGTACGCGTCCGGGTACATCAGCGCCCAGCGGACGTCGGCGCTCTCCCACGGCTTGACCGTGGAGTTGAGCTCACCGCCGACGTACTGGATCGGCTTCTGGACGTGCGGAAGCAGGGCCTCAAGCTGAGGGAAGACCGACTCGGTCATCACGCGACTTTCGTGAAGCGGGCAGGGGGCGACTCTCAAGCGTACCCCGGGGCCCGGAGCACCCCCGCCCGCACGATCAGCCGCGCACCACCGCAGCCGGGCCCGCGGTGGCCGCCCACACCTGCGGCAGCTCCCGCTCGCGGCGCTCGGCCAGGGCCTCCTCGCGGCCGTAGAGCAGGCCCCAGGTGAAGGAGGACTCCCCCGCGCCGGCGGCCTGGACGGCGAGGCCGCGCAGGGCTTCCCGGGCGACGACCGCGTCCTGGTGGTCGCCGAGCAGGGTCTGGACCGCCTTCACCGCCTTGGCCAGCTTGCGTGCGGGTTTGCCGAGGGCCGGGGCCGCCGCCTCGGCCGCGTACCGGGTGCGCTTGGCGGCCTTGCGGGCCTCGTGCAGGGCCAGGTCGCGGCCTTCGCCCGGGTCCATGGACAGGGCGCCCTCGATCCGGCCGGTGAGGCGTTCGTAGTCCCGCAGGACGGCCTCGGAGAGGACCTTCTCGGCCGGGCGGTCGGCGGCCTTGCCGAGCGGTGGGTCGGCGAGCAGGCCGTCGAGGGCGTTCAGCAGGGCCACGTAGCGCCTGCTGTCGAGCGCGGCCAGCGCCGCGCGCCGCGAACGGGTGCGGCGGGCCGTGTTCCAGATCTTGAGGCGGCCGCGGACCGGGCCCAGCAGCAGGGTGCGCGGGAGTTCGTCGAGCCGGGTCTGAATCCGCTCCAGCAGTACTTCCCGGTCGCGGTCGACGCCGAGCTCGGCGGCGAGCCAGCGCAGCTCCTCGCCGACCGGGTCGGTCCCTGCCCGGTCCAGGACCCGGCGGTAGGTCTTGAAGGCGCTGCGCAGCCGCCGGGTGGCGACCCGCATCTGGTGGACGGAGTCGGGCAGGCCCCGGCGTACGGCGGGGTCCTGGGCGATGAGGGTGTCGCGTTGTTCGCGCAGGTACGCGAGCACGTGCGCGCCGGCCGTGCCTTCGGCGGGGCCGGGGCCGGCCGTCCGGGCCGGGGGTTCCCCGCCGGTCTCGGCCAGCGCCCGGGCGAGCTTGGAGGGGGCGTCGCTGACCTGGAGTCCGGCTTTGCGGAAGGTCTTCTCCACGGCGTCGAGCAGCGCCGGGTCGGCGCCGTCGGCGAGCTCGACCTCCACCTCGGTCCAGGCGGCGGTGGCGTCGGCGCGCTCGGCGCGCACCTCGTCCGTGGACAGCTCCGCGAGGAGGGCGCCGTCGGCGTCGAGGAGGTGGCTGAGCCTGCGCGAGGACAGGAGCCTGACCTGTGGTTCCAGCGGGGTGTCGCGGACGCGGGAGCGCAGCAGTGCGGTCAGCGCGTCCGGGACGGTGTCGCCGAGGGGGGCGGTGATCTCGTCGCGCACGCCGGGGGCGACGGGCAGTTTGAGGTGCCAGCCGGCGTCCTTGCCGCCGGTGCGGCGGCGCAGGGTGAGCCCGTCGGCGGCGAGCCGCTGGTCGGGGGTGTCGTAGTAGACGGCGTCGAGCTCGGCCGTGCCCTGGTCGGTCACGGCCGCGATGCCGGCCGTGCCCGTCAGGTCGGGTACCCCGCGCCGTCCGGCCTTGGTGGTCCTGAACTCGAATTTGCGCTCGATCTCGCGCTTCGTGTCCGCCATGAATCGAACGTAACCCTGAACGGAAGACGGCGGGAAGGGAAACGGCGGGTGCGGCGGAAAACCGGCCCGGGAACCGGCGGATCAGGCCGACATCGGCCGCTGCACCCTGATCGACTGGAGCAGCCCGATGGCCACCCACACGGCGAACATCGAGGACCCTCCGTAGGACACGAAGGGCAGCGGGAGGCCGGCCACGGGCATGATCCCGAGGGTCATGCCGATGTTCTCGAAGGACTGGAAGGCGAACCAGGCGATGATCCCGGCGCACACGATCGTGCCGTACAGCTCGGTCGTCTCGCGGGCGATCATGCAGGCGCGCCACAGGATGACCCCGAGCAGCACGAGGATCAGCCCGGCTCCGACGAAGCCCAGCTCCTCCCCCGCCACCGTGAAGACGAAGTCGGTCTGCTGCTCCGGCACGAACTGGCCGGTGGTCTGCGAGCCCTTGAAGAGGCCGGAGCCGGTCAGGCCGCCGGAGCCGATGGCGATGCGCGCCTGGTTGGTGTTGTAGCCGACGCCGGCCGGGTCGAGCTCGGGGTTGGCGAAGGCCGCGAAGCGGTTGATCTGGTACTCGTCGAGGATGCCGAGCTGCCAGATCAGGATGGCCCCGCCGACGCCCGAGCCGAGCAGGCCGAGCACCCAGCGGTTGGAGGCGCCGGAGGCCAGCAGGACGCCGAGGACGATGACGACCATGACCATGACGGAGCCGAGGTCGGGCATCAGCATGATGATGCCCATGGGGAAGGCGGCCAGGCAGAGCGCCTTGACGACGGTGCGGTGGTCGGGGTGGGCGAGGTCTCCCGCGTCCACCCGGGTGGCGAGCAGCATCGCCATGACCAGGATGATCGTGATCTTGACGAACTCGGAGGGCTGGAGCGAGAAGCCGCCGCCGACCACGATCCAGGCGTGGGCTCCGTTGATGGTGGCGCCGAGCGGGGTGAGCACGGCGAGGATCAGGACGACGGAGAGCCCGTAGAGGATCGGTACGGCGCCGCGCAGGGTGCGGTGGCCGAGCCAGATGGTGCCGATCATCAGCACGAGGCCGATGCCGGTGTTCATGGCGTGCCGGAAGAGGAAGTAGTACGGGTCCCCGTTGTTCAGCGAGGTCCGGTTGCGGGTCGCCGACCACACCAGCAGGGCGCCGATGAGGGAGAGGGCGAGCGCCGAGAGGAGTATCGGCCAGTCGAGCCGGCGCACCACGGAGTCGCGGGCGGTGAGTTTGGCCATCGCTCCCCGCTGCTCCGGCGCGTACCGGGCTACGGAGAATTTGTTGGCGGTCTGCATGTCGGTCCTCGGTACTCAGTCGTGCTGCGCGGGGCGCTGGGCGGGCGGGCCGGCAAGCGCGGGCGGCGCCGGTTCTTCCGGGGACGGCGGGACGTACGGCCGGATCTCGGGGGAATCGATGCCGCCGTCGGGGCGGATCTTGGGCAGCTTCTTCTCCGGACCCAGCAGGAGTGCCTTCTTCAGGTCCTGGTTGCCCGCCATGTCGAGGCCGTAGATGGCGTTGTAGATGTTGCGGACGGCGGGGCCGGAGGCTCCGGAGCCGGTGCCGCCCTGGGAGATGGTCATGACGATGGTGAAGTCGTCGGTGTAGGTCGCCAGCCACGAGGTGGTCTGCTTGCCGTAGACCTGGGCGGTGCCGGTCTTGGCCCGCATGGGGATCTTGTCCAGCGGCCAGCCGCCGAAGCGCCAGGCGGCGGTGCCTCCGGGCTCGACGACCATGCGCAGGCCCTTGTCGAGGTCCTTGACGGTCTTGGCGTCGATCGGCAGCCTGCCGTGCGACTTGGGCTTGATCCACTCGATGTGCTTGCCGTCGGGGCTGATGACGGCCTTGCCGACCGTGGGGTCGAAGAGGGTGCCGCCGTTGCTGATGGCGGAGTAGGCGGTGGCCATCTGGATGGGGGTGACGAGGACGTCGCCCTGGCCGATGGCGAAGTTGATGCTGTCGAACGCCTTGAGCTGGTTGCCTTCGAGGCAGCTCTCGTAGGCGATCTGCTCGACGTAGGTGCCGCCCTTCTTGCCCTGCTTGCACCAGGAGTCCTTGTTCGCCGCCCAGAAGCTCTTCTTCCATCCGCGGTCGGGGATGCGGCCGGTGACCTCGTTGGGCAGGTCGATCCCGGTCTCGGAGCCGAGGCCGAACTCGCGGGCGGTCCGGTAGAACCAGTCGTGGGCGTCCTTCTTGGGCTTGAGGCCGCCGTCGCGGTTCCATTCCTTGTGCCCGAGTGCGTAGAAGACGGTGTTGCAGGAGAACTTGAGGGCCTCGGCGAGGGTGATGGGGCCGTGGCCCTTGGACTCGAAGTTCGCGAAGCTCCGGTTGCCCATGCTGTACGAGGCGCTGCAGTTGTACTTGTCGTCGAAGGCGTAGCCGGCCCGGACGGCCGCGCTCGCCGACACCACCTTGAAGATGGAGCCCGCGGGGGCCTGCCCCTGGATGGCCCGGTTGAGCAGCGGGTAGTTGGAGGCATCGCTGGTGAGACTGGCGTAGTCCTTGGCGGCGATGCCGCCGACCCAGGCGTTGGGGTCGTAGTCGGGCTGGGAGGCCATCGCGACGACACGGCCGGTCTTGGCCTCCATGACCACGACGGCGCCCGAGTCGGCCTCGTACTTGCGGCCGGTGATCTTGTCGGTCTCCTGGCGGACCGTCTTCATCGCCTGCTGGAGCTCGAACTCGGCGACGGACTGGACCCGGGCGTCGATGCTGGTGACGAGGGTGGATCCGGGCACGCCCGGGTCGGACTCGGTCTGGTGCATGACCCGGCCGAGGTTGTCCACCTCGTAGGAGGTGACCATCGCCTTGCCGCGCAGGTACTTGTCGTAGGTGCGCTCGATCCCGGAGCGGCCGACCTGGTCGGAGCGCAGGTGCGGCGAGTCGGTGTCCTTGGCCTTCTGGATCTCCTCGTCGGTGACCGGCGAGAGGTAGCCGAGCACCTGGGAGGTACGGGCCCCGCCGGGGGCGGGGTAGCGGCGGACGGCGGTGGGCTCGGCGGTGATCCCGGGGAACTCCTCGGGGCGTTCGCGCAGCTGCAGCGCCTGCTGCGTGGTGGCGTCGAGGGTGATCGGGATCGGCTGGTACGGGGAGCCGTTCCAGCAGGGCGCGGGGGTCTGGGAGTCGCAGAGGCGGACCTTCTCCATGACCTCCTTGGGGGTCATGTCCAGGACGCCGGCGAGGCGGGTCATGACGGCCCTGCCGCGGTCCTTCATCTTCATCAGCGCCGTGCGGCTGGTGGAGACGACCAGGCGGGTTTCGTTGTCGGCGAGGGCGACGCCCCGGGCGTCGAGGACCGTCCCGCGCACGGCGGGCTGGACGACCCGCTGGACGTGGTTGCTCTTCGCCTCGTGGTAGTACTCCGCGCCGTTGCGGATCTGGAGGTACCAGAGCCGGCCGCCGAGGGTGAGGAACATCGAGCAGACGAGAACCTGGATGATCACGAGCCGGATCTGCACCCGGGACGTACGGCCGGTCTCCGCAATGTTGGTCACGTGGACTCCTCCCTCACAGCTTCTTGACGCTCTTCACACCCTTGATTCCCTTGACGCCCTTTATCCGGCCGGCCCGGTTGGCCCGGCTGCGGGCCGTCTTCATCCGCAGGCCGCCTCGCTGGCTGCCGATCCGCAGTCCGGTGCCGCCGGCCAGCCAGCCGGAGGCGATGTCCTTGCCCGCGGGCGGGCCGCCGTTGGCCTCGACGGCCATCGGGTCGTTCTCCGCACGGCGGGCCAGGGCCATGATGAACGGCACGGTGAAGGGGGCGAGCAGCAGGTCGTAGAGGACCGCGGTGAACACCAGTCCGGTCAGCCCCACGTGGCGGGCGGCGGTGTCGCCGACCAGGGCGCCGACGCCGGCGTAGAGCAGGGTGGAGACGAAGGCGGCGCCGACCACGGTGAGCATCGGGCCCCAGGCGGAGCGGAACCGCCCGGTGTCGGGACGGACCAGGCCGGCGACGTAGCCGATGACGCACAGCACGAGCGCGTACCGGCCGGCGGCATGGTCCGCGGGCGGGGCCAGGTCGGTGAGGAGTCCGGCGGCGAAGCCGATGAGGGCGCCGCTGACGCACCCGTACACGAGTGCGAGGGCGACGACCGTGAGCAGGACCAGGTCGGGGACGGCTCCGGGGAGTTGGAGGCGGCCCAGGATGGAGACCTGGACGACCAGGGCGACCACGACGAGCGTGCCCGAGAGCAGGATCCGGTTGAAACGCATGATGATCGGCTCCTAGTCCTCGTCCGGCTTGCCGGACGCGGACGCGCCGGGAGACGGGGTGACCGTGACGGTGACCGTCGGGGTGGGCTTGGGCGCTTCGGGCTTGGGCGGCAGGACCGCGTCGCGCGGGTCCTCGCGCGGGGGCATCACCACGACGCCGACGATGTCCAGCCGGGAGAAGCCGACGAAGGGGCGGACCCAGACGGTCCGGGTCAGGTCGCCGCGCGAGGGGTCGACCTTGATCACCTCGCCGATCGGGACGCCGGGCACGAAGGGCTTGTTGCCGCGCGAGCCGAAGGTGACGAGCCGGTCGCCGGTGTTGATCTTGGCCTTGCCGTTGAGCATCTGCACGGAGAGCTCCCGGTCGCCCTGACCGGTGGCGAAGCCGAGTTCGCCGGTCTTCTCCAGGCGGGTTCCGACCGTGAAGTCGGGGTCGTTGGCGAGGACCACGGTGGCGGTGTCGGGGCCGACGGTGGCGACGCGGCCGACGAGTCCGTCCCCGTTGAGGACGGTCATGTCGCGCTCGATGCCGTCCTTGCTGCCCGCGTCGATGGTGACGGTCCAGGAGAAGCCCTGGGCCGCTCCTATGGCGATGACCTCGGCGCCCTTGATGGCGTACTGGCCCGCGCCCGCCCGCTTGAGCATCTCGTCGAGCTCGCGGATCCGGCTGCGGGTCTGGTCGTCGCTGCCCAGCTTGGCCTTGAGCGCCGCGTTCTCGCGCTCCAGCGTCGCGATGCGGTTGTGCCGCTCGCCGGAGTCCCGTACCGCCCCTATGGCGTTGGCGACCGGGTCGACGCCTTTCGCCACGCCCTTCTCGACCGGTCCGAAGACCGCTGCGGCGGCCTGTCGGGCACCGTCGACCGGAGACTCCTCACCCGTCCTGATGTCCACCGTGATCAAAGCGAACGCGATGGCGATCAGAAGCACCAGGAGCAGCCGGCTTTCTCGTGTGTCCCTCACGTGCGGCGGCCGTGCCTTCCTCGTAGATACCCGTGCGGCGAAGCCGCTCCGGATAGTCACCCGTGCGGCGAAGCCGCTCCGGTGGAGCCGGGGCTCGCACCGGACCTTGCCTGTATATCAACGATCCGCCGCACGGGCCCGGTAGCACCCGTACGGCGGATCATTTGGTGTTCCACCGCCGCGCGGCGGGCCGGATCAGCGTCGCGGCTGGGCGTCCAGGACCTGCTGGAGCGCCTCGAACTCCTCTACGCACTTGCCGGATCCGAGCGCGACGGAGTCGAGCGGGTCCTCGGCGATATGGATCGGCATGCCCGTCTCGCGGCGCAGCCGCTCGTCGAGGCCGCGGAGCAGGGCGCCGCCTCCGGTCAGGACGATGCCGCGGTCCATGATGTCGCCGGAGAGCTCCGGCGGGCACTTGTCGAGGGTGGTCTTGACGGCGTCGACGATGGCGTTGACCGGCTCCTCGATCGCCTTGCGGACCTCGGCGGCCGAGATCACGACGGTCTTGGGCAGGCCCGAGACCAGGTCGCGGCCGCGGATCTCGGTGTGCTCGTCCTTGTCGAGGTCGTAGGCCGACCCGATGGTGATCTTGATCTGCTCAGCGGTGCGCTCACCGAGGAGGAGCGAGTACTCCTTCTTGATGTGCTGGATGATCGCGTTGTCGAGCTCGTCGCCGGCCACCCGGATGGACTGTGCCGTGACGATTCCGCCGAGGGAGATGACGGCCACCTCGGTGGTGCCGCCGCCGATGTCCACGACCATGTTGCCGGTGGCCTCGTGGACGGGCAGGCCCGCGCCGATGGCGGCGGCCATCGGCTCTTCGATGATGTGCACCTGGCGGGCACCGGCCTGCGTGGACGCCTCGATGACGGCGCGGCGCTCCACTCCCGTGATGCCGGAGGGCACGCAGACCACGACGCGCGGGCGGGCCAGGTAACGGCGCTTGTGGATCTTGAGGATGAAGTACCGGAGCATCCGCTCGGTGATCTCGAAGTCGGCGATGACGCCGTCCTTGAGGGGCCGAACGGCGACGATGTTGCCGGGCGTGCGCCCGATCATCTTCTTGGCTTCGGAGCCGACCGCCAGGATGCCACCGGTGTTCGTGTTGATGGCGACCACGGACGGCTCGTTCAGGACGATTCCCCGGCCCCTCACGTACACCAGCGTGTTGGCGGTCCCGAGGTCGATCGCCATGTCACGGCCGATGAACGACATGTTGTTCCCCTTGTTCCCCATGAGGAGCGTCTGGCCTTCCAGTTGATAGCGGCTGCTGTCAGGTCGGCGAGGTGGGTGTGTGGGTGGAAGCCCCATCGTAGTGCCGCGAGTACGGGCACCGCGCGACGGGACTCCGGCAAGCCCGCCGGAACGGATATCCGCCCCCATAGTGGTGACGTCGTGTCCTGTCTATGCGTTCCCGAATGTGCCCGGTAATACCGGAGGGCGACCGAAATTACTTCGGTCGCCCCAGGTCATGAGCGCTATTCGGCTGATGTTGCGTCAGAAAAGAGTGATCACAGCGCCGGGAAGAACAGCTTCAGCTCCCGCTCCGCGGACTCCTCGGAGTCCGAGGCGTGGATCAGGTTCTCCCGGGTGACGGTACCGAAGTCGCCCCGGATGGAGCCGGGTGCGGCGGCAATCGGGTCAGTGGGTCCGGCCAACTGGCGGACACCCTCGATCACGCGCTCCCCTTCGACGACCAGGGCCACGACCGGGCCGCTGGCCATGAAGCCCATGAGGGGCTCGTAGAACGGGCGCCCCACGTGCTCGGCGTAGTGCTGCTCCAGAATGCTCCGGTCGAGCGTACGCAGCTCCAGCGCCGAGATCGTCCAACCGGCCTTGCGCTCGATGCGGCCGACGATCTCGCCCACCAGGCCACGCCTGACCGCGTCCGGCTTGAGCAGGACGAGCGTGCGCTGGGTCATGTTGTAACTCCTTGCGGCATACGGGTGCGGTAACCCGAGGCTACAGGGGTCAGGTGCAGCCGGCGCCTCGCCCCCGGGTCCCCGCAGCGGCGGGGAGCAGGACGCCCAGTACGGCGAGCGCAAGGGCAAGGTCGGGGTTCACCCCCGCAGCGGCGGGGAGGCGGGCGCCGACCAGGTGCCAGTCAAGCACCCGGTCAGCACACCGTGCGAGCTCAGGCCGAAGCCTCACTCTGGGCGGCCCAGCGGGCCTTGATCACGTCGATGCGGCGGCCGTAGTGGATCGAGCACCACCACAGACCGGCGAACACCACGCCCAGGATGAACATCATCGGCACGACGAAGCCGCTCAGCACGAGCCCGATCTGCAGGGCCCAGCCGATCTGGACGGCCCCGGGGCGCGAGAGCATCCCGCACAGCAGGACCGACACCAGCATCGCGATCCCGCACACCGTCCAGACGGTGGCCTGGCTCAGATCGCCCTTCATCGCGACCAGCCCGGCGAAGCCGATCACGAAGAACTCGGCGATCAGCGTCGAAGCACACAGCGTGCGCATCCCTCAGCCCCTCTTCAGCAGCATGCGGGCCTCGCCCACCGTGATCACGGACCCGGTCACCAGGACCCCGGCCCCTCCGTACTCCGCCTCTTCCTCCGCCAGGGTGATCGCCGCCTCCAGGGCGTCGTCCAGCCGCGGCTCCACCTGCACCCGGTCGGCGCCGAAGACCTCGACCGCGATGGCCGCCAGATCGTCGGCGGACATCGCCCGGTGGCTGGTGTTCTCCGTGATCACGACCTCCGCGAAGATCGGCTCGAAGGCCTCGAAGACCCCGCGCGCGTCCTTGCCCTCGCTCGCGCCCACGACCCCGACCAGCCGGCTGAAGCCGAAGGCCTCGGTCACCGCCTCCGCCGTGACCTGCGCCCCGGCCGGGTTGTGCGCCGCGTCCAGGACCACCGTCGGGCTGCGCCGCACGACCTCCATGCGGCCGGGCGAGGTCACCGCGGCGAAGGCCTTGCGCACGGTCTCCACGTCCAGGACCCGCGCGTGGTCGGCGCCGATCCCGAAGAAGGCCTCGACCGCCGCCAGCGCCACCGCCGCGTTCTGCGCCATGTGGGCGCCGTACAGCGGCAGGAAGATGCCGTCGTACTCGCCGCCCAGGCCGCGCAGCGTCAGCTGCTGCCCGCCCACCGCGACCTCGCGGGTGACGACGCCGAACTCCATGCCCGCACGGGCCACGGTCGCGTCGACCTCCACGGCCTTCTTCAGCAGCACCTGCGCCGCGTCCACCGGCTGCTGCGCCAGGATCACGGTGGCGCCCTGCTTGATGATGCCGCCCTTCTCCTGAGCGATCTCGCCGGTGGTGGAGCCGAGCCGGTCCGTGTGGTCCAGGCTGATCGGGGTGACCACGGCGACCGCGCCGTCGATGACGTTGGTGGCGTCCCAGGCGCCGCCCATGCCCACCTCGATCACGGCCGCGTCCACGGGGGCGTCCGCGAAGGCCGCGTAGGCCATGCCGGTGAGGACCTCGAAGAACGACAGCCGGATCTCTTCGGCCGCGTCGACCATGTCCACGTAGGGCTTGATGTCGTCGTAGGCCTCGATGAACCGCTCGGCGGTGATCGGAGCCCCGTCCAGGCTGATCCGCTCGGTGATCGACTGCACGTGCGGGCTGGTGTAACGCCCGGTGCGCAGCTCGAAGGCGTTCAGCAGGGCCTCGATCATGCGGGACGTGCTCGTCTTGCCGTTGGTGCCGGTGACGTGGATGGAGGGGTACGCGCGCTGCGGCTCGCCCAGGAGGTCCATCAGTGCGGCGATGCGCGTGACGGACGGCTCCAGCTTGGTCTCGCCCCAGCGCCCGGCCAGCTCCTGCTCCACCTCCCGCAGCGCCTTGGCCACCTCGGGGTCGGCGGGCTCTTCGGGTACCGGGTCGCCCTGGAGCGGACCGGCCTGCGTGCGCAGGGTGCGGCTGCCCGCCTCGATCACCGCCAGGTCGGGGTCGCGGTCGGACTCTTCCGCCACGATCTTGTCGAAGGTGTCGAAGCTGTCATCGTGGCTCTCGGGCTGCTGCTCACTCACAGGACCCAGTCTACGGACGAGGGCCGGGGGGACTTTCGGCCCGGTCGTGTCGGGACCTTCGGCTGCCGGGGCGACCTGATCGTTATGCAAGCCTTGCGGACAGGAGATTGGGGAACAAATGCCGCAGGCCAGCATCAACAAGACAGCTTCCAGCCGCGACATAGGGATAGACCTGGGAACCGCCAACACCCTCGTCTACGCACGGGGGCACGGCATCGTCCTCAATGAGCCGTCCGTGGTGGCCGTCAAGGCGGGCACCACCACCGCACTGGCCGTGGGGACCGAGGCCAAGGAGACCATCGGCCGCACCCCCGGCTCCATCACCGCGATCCGCCCCCTCAGGGACGGCGTGATCTGCGACTACGAGGCCGCCGAGGAGATGATCCGGCACTTCGTCCGCAAGGCCGTCCCCGGCCGTCGGGTCCGCACCCGCATGGTGGTCTGCGTACCGTCCGGCGTCACCCAGGTGGAACGGCGGGCCATCATCCACGCCTCCACCCGGGCCGGTGCCAAGACCGTGCACCTGATCGAGGAGCCGATGGCCGCGGCGATCGGCGCCGGGCTCCCGGTCTCCGAACCGCGCGGCTCGATGGTCGTCGACATCGGCGGCGGGACCTGCGAGGTCGCCGTCATCTCGCTGGGCGGCATCGTCACCTCGCAGTCGCTGCGGGTCGCCGGCGACCGGATGGACGCCGCGATCACCGACTGGGTCCGCAAGGAACACTCCCTGCTCATCGGCGACCGCACCGCCGAGGACGTCAAGATCGCCATCGGCTCGGCGTGGCCGGTGCCGGACCGGCCGGAGCTGGAGACGGCCACCTTCACGGTGCGGGGCCGCGAGAAGGTCGGCGGCATGCCCCAGACGCTCCGGCTCGACGCGCGCGACATCCGGACCGCCCTCGACGAGCCGGTCGAGTCGATCATCGCGGCGGTCCGCACCACCCTGGAGGAGTGCCCGCCCGAACTGTCCGGCGACGTCATGGAGCACGGCATCGTCCTGACCGGCGGCGGCGCGCTACTGCCCGGCCTGGACCTGCGGATGGCCTCCTCGACGGGGATCCCGGTCTTCGTCGCGGACGACCCGCTGGACTGCGTGGCCCTGGGCTCGGGCCGCTGTGTGGAGGACATGGACGCGCTCAGCAGCCTGCTGGCGCCGACGCGGGCCTAGCGCCGGCGCGGGCCTAGGGGCAGCAGCGGGGGGCTGTGGGCTCAGCCCTTCGGGAGGGTCGCGAGGACCTCGTACGCGTCCTGCGTGCGCGTGGCCGTCAGGGTGCCGCCCAGGCTGCGCACGCGCTCGCACATGCTCGCCGTGCCCGAGCCCGCCGAGACGGGGGCCCTGGCCGGGTTGCGCCGCGCCAGCCCGTTGCGGACGGCGATCCGCAGCTGCGGCCCGTCCGCCGCGATGGACACCTCGATGGTCTCGCCGCGCGCGTGCTTGGCGGCGTTGGTGAGGCATTCCTGCACCACCCGGTAGACCGCCGCCTGGCGCAGCGGCGACAGGCCGTGCACGTCCGGATCCAGGTCGAGCCGTACGGGCGAACCGGCACGCCCGCTCTCCTCCGCGAGCGCCGCCAGCCCTTCCACGCCCGGGGTGGCCGTCCGCTCCCCGCGCTGCACGATGATCTCGTTGAGCACCAGGTGGGCCCGGCGGGCGGTGTCGGCGAGCTCCTCGAAGTCTGATCCGTACGCCGTCTCGCGCGAGCGCATCGACAGCACCTCGGAGCGGACCGTCAGCAGGGTCAGCTCGCGCCCGACGAAGTCGTGGACGTCGCGGGCGACGGAGGTCCGCTCCTGCTGGACGGCCTGCAGGACGGCGGATTCGGCGCGCCGGGTGTCGAGCTCGCGCACGAGGTCGTGGCGGTAGGCGGCGATGCCCACGGCCGAGGCGAGGACCCCGATGGGCACGACGAGGCTGAGGAAGGAGCTGAGCGTCTCGGCCCGGGACAGCGGCCAGCCCGGCACGCAGAAGAACAGGCACACCACGAAGGCGAGGTAGCCGAGGGTCGCGAGGACCCCGGCCCGGCGCCCGCGGAAGCGGCCCACCGAGTACAGCGCGAACTGGATCAGGGTCAGCTCGTGCAGCCAGCCGATGAAGAGCAGCGCGGCGAGGTACGAGACCCAGGGCAGCCGGCGCCGCACCAGCAGGGTGGAGCAGCCGAGCGCCAGGACGACCGCCGCGGCGGGCCCGCTCAGGGAGTTGTCGGCGGCCGCCAGGCCCGGCAGGTCGAGCGCCATCAGGCCCAGGCAGCTGAGGGCCGCGAGCAGGTCCATCGCGCGCGGGGAACCGGCCCAGCCCTGCGCGAGCCGGCGGCCGAAGGCCAGGAGCCGGTGGGGCGCCGAGGGGGCGGGCGTGACGTGCATGCCCTCCATCATCCGTGGTCGGCACCCTCGAATCCGGGGCGCCAGGACCCGAGAACGCGTGATTTAGGGCACTTCGGACAGGCCGGAGGTCCCCCGGCCCGGAGGCCTTCCCGCTCTACCCGGGGCTGCCCGGACGCTCGTAGCGTCGGGAGAATGACCACCCATCGGGGCACCGCCACCCCTCGGGGCACCGCCCTGCTCCTGCTGATCGGCGGCCTCATCGGCACCCTGGCCTCCGGCGTCCTCACCTACGACCGCATCCGCACCCTGGAGGACCCGCTCTTCACCCCGGGCTGCAACGTCAACGCGGTGCTGAGCTGCGGCGACGTGATGACCACCTGGCAGGGCAACCTGCTGGGCTTCCCCAACATGCTGCTCGGCCTCGCCGGCTTCGCGGCCCTCGCCGGGCTGGGCACGGCCCTGGTCGCCGGGGCGCTGTTCCCCCAGTGGCTGTGGCGGGGGCTGTGGGCCGGGATCGCGGCCGGGTTCGCCTTCACGGTGTGGCTGATCAGCCAGTGCCTGTACGTGATCGGGGCGCTGTGCCCGTGGTGCATGGTCGTCTGGGCGGTGATGATCCCGCTGTTCTGGTACGTCACCCGCCACCTGGCCCCGGCCGGCTCCCGGCTGCGGGCGATCCCGCACTGGCTGGTGCCGCTGGCCGCCTACGGGGTGGTCGCGGCGCTCATCCTGACGAAGTTCGCCGCCCGGCTGCTGTGACGCCGGGCCCCCTCCGGGGAACAGATACCGCGAAGGCCCCCACGTCGACCGACGGCGTGGGGGCCTTCGCTTGCGTCCTACGGGAGCCGTCAGCCCTCGGGCAGCGCTGCCAGCTGGGCCTGGAGGCGGACGATGTCGTCCTCCGCCTTGGTCAGGCGACCCTTGATCTTGTCCACGACGTTGTCGGGGGCCTTGGCGATGAACGCCTCGTTCCCGAGCTTCGCCTCGGCCTGCTGCTTCTCCTTCTCGGCGGCGGCCAGGTCCTTGCTCAGCCGCTTGCGCTCCGCCGGGATGTCGATCGTGCCCGACAGGTCGAGCGCGACGGTGGCGCCGGCGACCGGCAGGGTCGCGGTGGCGCTGAAGGCGTCGCCCTCCGGCTGGAGGCGCAGCACCTGGCGGATGGCGGCCTCGTGGGCGGCCAGCGTGGTGGCGGACAGGTCCAGGCGGGCCGGGACCTTCTGCTTGTCGTCGAGGCCCTGCTCCTTGCGGAACCGGCGGACCTCGCGGACCAGGCTCTGGACGCCCTCGATCTCGGCCTCGGCGGCCGCGTCGCGGAAGCCGCTGTCCTTCGGCCAGTCGGCGATCACGAGGGACTCGCCGCCGGTCAGCGTGGTCCACAGGGTCTCGGTGACGAAGGGGACCACCGGGTGCAGGAGGCGCAGCATGACGTCGAGGACCTCGCCGAGGACCCGGGCGGAGGCCTTGGCCGGCTCGCCGCCCGCGAAGAAGGTCGTCTTCGACAGCTCGACGTACCAGTCGAAGACCTCGTCCCACGCGAAGTGGTAGAGCGCCTCGCTGAGCTTCGAGAACTGGTAGTCCTCGTAGAAGGCGTCGGCCTGCGCGACCGTCTCGTTCAGCCGGGACAGGATCCAGCGGTCGGTCGCCGACAGCTTCTCGACCGGCGGCAGTTCGCCCTCGATCGTGGCGCCGTTCATCATCGCGAAGCGGGTGGCGTTCCAGATCTTGTTGGCGAACTTGCTGGAGGCCTGGACCCAGTCCTCGCCGATCGGGACGTCGACACCCGGGTTGGCGCCGCGCGCCAGGGTGAAGCGGACCGCGTCGGAGCCGTACTTGTCCATCCAGTCCAGCGGGTTGACCGCGTTGCCGAAGGACTTCGACATCTTCTTGCCGCGCTCGTCGCGGACCATGCCGTGCAGGGCGATGGTGTGGAACGGCGGGGTGCCGTCCATCGCGTACAGGCCGAACATCATCATCCGGGCGACCCAGAAGAAGAGGATGTCGTAGCCGGTGACCAGGACGGCGTTCGGGTAGAACTTCGCCAGGCTGTCGGTCTGCTGCGGCCAGCCGAGCGTGGAGAACGGCCACAGGCCAGAGGAGAACCAGGTGTCCAGGACGTCCGTGTCCTGGGTCCAGCCCTCGCCGCTCGGCGGCTGCTCGTCGGGGCCGACGCAGACGATCTCGCCGTTCGGGCCGTACCAGACGGGGATGCGGTGGCCCCACCAGAGCTGGCGCGAGATGCACCAGTCGTGGAGGTTGTCGACCCAGTCGAAGTAGCGCTTCTCCATCTCCTGCGGGTGGATCTTGACCTGGCCGTCGCGGACCGCGTCACCGGCGGCCTTGGCGAGCGGACCGACCTTGACCCACCACTGGAGCGACAGGCGGGGCTCGATGGTGGTCTTGCAGCGCGAGCAGTGGCCGACGGAGTGCGTGTACGGGCGCTTCTCGGCGACGATCCGGCCCTCGGCGCGCAGCGCGGCGACGATGGCGGAACGGGCCTCCAGCCGGTCCTGGCCCAGGAAGGGGCCGTGGACGGTGATGACGGCGTGCTCGTCCATGACGGCGAGGTTGGGCAGGCCGTGGCGCTGACCGATCTCGAAGTCGTTCGGGTCGTGCGCCGGGGTCACCTTGACGGCGCCGGTGCCGAACTCGGGGTCGACGTGCTCGTCGGCGACGACCGGGATGCGGCGGCCGGTGAGCGGCAGCTCGATCTCGGTGCCGACGAGGTGCTTGTAGCGCTCGTCGTCGGGGTGGACGGCAACAGCCGTGTCACCCAGCATCGTCTCGGCGCGGGTCGTCGCGACGACGATGGACGCGTCACCTTCCCCATACCGGATGGAGACGAGCTCGCCCTCGTCGTCCTGGTACTCGACCTCGATGTCGGAGATCGCGGTGAGGCAGCGCGGGCACCAGTTGATGATGCGCTCGGCGCGGTAGATCAGCTCGTCGTCGTAGAGCTTCTTGAAGATGGTCTGGACGGCCTCGGACAGGCCCTCGTCCATGGTGAAGCGCTCGCGCGACCAGTCGACGCCGTCGCCGAGGCGGCGCATCTGGCCGGAGATCTGCCCGCCGGACTCGCCCTTCCACTGCCAGACGCGCTCGACGAAGGCCTCGCGGCCCAGGTCGTGGCGGGACTTGCCCTCCTTCGCGAGCTCGCGCTCGACGACGTTCTGGGTGGCGATGCCCGCGTGGTCCATGCCGGGCTGCCACAGGGTCTCGTAGCCCTGCATGCGCTTGCGGCGGGTGATGGCGTCGATGAGCGTGTGCTCGAAGGCGTGCCCCAGGTGGAGGCTTCCGGTGACGTTCGGCGGCGGGATGACGATGGCGAAGGGAGGCTTGTCGCTCTTCTCGTCCGCCTCGAAGTACCCACGCTCTACCCAGCGCTCGTAGAGCTTCCCCTCTACATCGGCCGGCGCGTACGAAGTCGGCAGTTCGGAGTAGGGGCTGCTGGGTGTCTGCGTGTTCTCGGTCACGGGGCACAGTTTAGAGCGGTAACAGTCCAGTCATGAAACCGGCTTTCCCAGGACCCGGCGCCCTGAGCGCCTCCGGCTTCCGTCAGGATGTGTGGGACGCATAAACAACCTCATGGGGGGACGTGGGATGAGCTACAACCAGCCGGGACCGTACGGGGGCCAGCAGCCGCAGCAGCCGGGGCCTTACGGACAGCAGCCGCAGCAGCCGAACCCGTACGGCCAGCAGCCCGGCCCCTACGGCCAGCAGCCCGGCGCGCAGCCCGGCTACGGATACCCGCAGCAGGCCCCCCAGGGAGTTCCCCAGCAGGGCTACCCGCAGCAGCAGCCCGGCTTCCCCCAGCAGCAGCCCCCGTACGGCGGCTACCAGCAGCAGCCTCCGTACGGCGGCGGGATGCCCCCGCAGCAGCCCCCGAAGAAGTCGAAGGCCGGCGTCATCATCGGCGTGTTCCTGGCGGTTGCCGTGATCGGCGGCGGCGCGTACTGGTTCCTGGGCTCGGGCGCCGGCAACGGTGACGTCTCCGCCTCCACCAAGGGCTACAAGATCGTCCCGCCGGCGTCGGTGAACGACTTCAAGAAGCCCACCAAGCCCGGCCCGTCCAAGAAGATGGACGACGAGGAGAAGACGCGGATCGAGGCGATCGGGATCAAGAACCCGACCAAGGTCGCCCAGGACTACGAGATCTCCGACCCGGCCAAGCCGCTGGAGAGCAAGCAGCTCAGCTTCTCCGGGTTCTACGGCGAGATCGCGGACCCCGCGAAGACCCTCGACTCCTCGTTCGCGATGTTCAAGGCCTCCAGCACGCAGGAGAAGGACAAGGACGCCGACGTCCAGTTCATCGGCTCCCCGGAGACCTTCCAGCCGGCCGGGTTCAGCGGCGCGCTGATGAAGTGCCAGGAGATGAAGATCGTCTCCAAGAAGCCCTCCACCAACCCGCTGGAGCCCAAGGAAATCACCTTCCCGGTGTGCATCTGGACCGACTACAGCACCATGGGCGTGACCACGACCATCGACATCGCCAAGATGATGACCGGCGGCAAGGGCTACACCCTGGCCCAGACCGCCGAGCTGGACGCGAAGCTCTACAACACGGCGCGCGCCAAGAACTAGCCGCCGGCACCCACCACACATGAGGAAGGGCGCCCCCGGAGCGGGGGCGCCCTTCCTCATGTGGCACGTCTGCCGAATGCTTACGCCGACTTCTCGTGCGGGCCCTGGTCCTTCGGGACGATCCGCGGGACCAGCGTCGGGTTGACGTTGGAGCGGACGACGTCCGAGGTGATGACCACGCGGGCCACGTCCTTGCGGGACGGGACCTCGTACATCACCGACATCAGGACCTCTTCCATGATGGCGCGCAGGCCGCGCGCGCCGGTCTGGCGGAGGATCGCCTGGTCGGCGATGGCTTCGAGGGCCTCGCGCTCGAAGTCCAGCTCGACGCCGTCGAGTTCGAACAGCCGCTGGTACTGCTTGACCAGCGCGTTGCGCGGCTCGATGAGGATCTGGAGCAGGGCCTCGCGGTCCAGGTTGTGCACGGAGGTGATGACGGGCAGACGGCCGATGAACTCGGGGATCATCCCGAACTTCACCAGGTCCTCCGGCATGACCTCCTGGAACTGGTTGCTCGCCTCGATCTCGCGCTTCGAGCGGATGGTCGCCCCGAAGCCGATGCCCTTGGCGCCGGCGCGGGATTCGATGATCCGCTCCAGGCCGGAGAAGGCGCCGCCCACGATGAACAGCACGTTCGTCGTGTCGATCTGGATGAATTCCTGGTGCGGGTGCTTGCGGCCGCCCTGCGGCGGTACGGAAGCGGTCGTGCCTTCCAGGATCTTCAGGAGGGCCTGCTGCACGCCCTCGCCGCTCACGTCGCGCGTGATCGACGGGTTCTCGCTCTTGCGGGCGACCTTGTCGATCTCGTCGATGTAGATGATCCCGGTTTCGGCCTTCTTGACGTCGTAGTCGGCCGCCTGGATCAGCTTGAGCAGGATGTTCTCGACGTCCTCGCCGACGTACCCGGCCTCCGTGAGCGCCGTCGCGTCCGCGATGGCGAACGGGACGTTGAGCATCCGGGCCAGCGTCTGGGCCAGCAGCGTCTTGCCCGAGCCCGTGGGGCCGAGCAGGAGGATGTTGGACTTCGCGAGCTCGATCGCGTCGTCCTTGCCCTGCGCGCCGCCGTTCTCGCCGGCCTGGACGCGCTTGTAGTGGTTGTACACCGCGACGGAGAGCGCCTTCTTCGCCGGCTCCTGGCCGACGACGTAGCTCTCCAGGAACTCGTAGATCTCGCGGGGCTTGGGAAGTTCTTCCCAGCGGACCTCGGAGGTCTCCGCGAGTTCCTCTTCGATGATCTCGTTGCAGAGGTCGATGCACTCGTCGCAGATGTACACACCGGGTCCCGCGATGAGCTTCTTCACCTGCTTCTGGCTCTTTCCGCAGAACGAGCACTTGAGCAGGTCGCCGCCGTCACCGATGCGTGCCACGAGGTGCTTCCCCTTCGCCTGGGAGACGCCTGGTTCAGCGCTCCTGGTGCCTCATATCCGACGGTACCTTGCCGGGGGCCCCGTGCGGGGCCCCCTTGACGTGGTTCACATCGCCCAATGCGGCGACGTGCCCGCGCCAACTGGCGGCAAGGATCAGTTCGAAGTCTTACGGGTCGCGACGACCTGGTCGATCAGGCCGTACGCCAGCGCGTCCTGGGCCGTCAGGATCTTGTCGCGCTCGATGTCGTCGCGGATCTTCTCGATCGGCGTCGAGGAGTGCGTGGCCAGCATGTTCTCCAGCTGGTCGCGCATGCGCAGGATCTCGTTGGCCGCGATCTCCAGGTCGGAGAGCTGCTCACGGCCGGTGCCGCCCGAGGGCTGGTGGATCAGCACGCGGGCGTTCGGCAGCGCCATGCGCTTGCCGGGCGCGCCGGCGGCGAGCAGGACCGCGGCGGCGGAGGCCGCCTGGCCCATGCAGACCGTCGAGATGTCCGGCTTCACGAACTGCATCGTGTCGTAGATCGCCGTCAGCGCGGTGAAGGAGCCACCGGGGCTGTTGATGTACAGGTAGATGTCGCGGTCCGGGTCCATCGACTCCAGGCACAGCAGCTGCGCCATGACGTCGTTGGCGGAGGCGTCGTCGATCTGCACGCCGAGGAAGATGATGCGCTCCTCGAAGAGCTTCGCGTACGGGTCGTACTCGCGGACGCCCTGCGAGGTGCGCTCGACAAAGCGCGGGATGACGTAGCGGTTGTCCACCGGCGCGCCGGTGTAGAGGCCGCTCGCGGGAGAGAGGTTGTTCATGTGCATCTGGGTGTTCACCATCCTGGTGGCGTTCTGCGGGCTGAGGCTTGCCTGGTGCGGGCGGGCGCAGGGGTCCCCGTACGGGACCCCGTACGCCGGGGCCGGGATCAGGCCCCGGTGCCGCCGCCGCCCGGGACCAGCGACGCGGCGGAGATGATCTCGTCGATGAGGCCGTAGGCCTTGGCCTCTTCCGCCGTGTACCAGCGGTCGCGGTCGCCGTCGCGGATGATCGTCTCCACGGTCTGGCCGGAGTGGTGCGCGGTGATCTCAGCCATGCGCTGCTTCGTGCGCAGCAGGTACTGGGCCTGGATCTTGATGTCCGAGGCGGTGCCGCCGATGCCGGCGGAGCCCTGGTGCATCAGGATGTCGGTGTTCGGGAGCGCGAAGCGCTTGCCCGGGGTGCCGCCGGTGAGCAGGAACTGGCCCATCGAGGCCGCCATGCCCATACCGATGGTGACGACGTCGTTCGGGATGTACTGCATGGTGTCGTAGACCGCCATGCCCGCCGTCACCGAGCCACCGGGGCTGTTGATGTACAGGTAGATGTCCTTCTCCGGCTCGGCGGCCAGGAGCAGGAGCTGCGCAGTGATCTTGTTGGCGATGTCGTCGTCGACCTGCTGGCCGAGGAAGATGATGCGCTCGCCGAGCAGCCGGTTGTAGACATGGTCGCCGAGGCCGCCACCGATGGACGGCTCACCCGCGGCGTAAGGCTTCAGATTCGTCACGTATCCACCTGCTCGTCTCCGACGGCCATGTGCCGTCTCAGCGTCTCGTTCTGGGGCGCGGACCTGCCGTGCGGACGATGTCCACCGGCGTCGGGTACTCCCGTGCCCTCGTATTCATGGACCCTAACGCGCAGCTAGGACAACGCCATCCCGCTTCCCGAACTGTTCGCTCGGAGCGCAAGGTCACAGGCCCTTCCCGGAAGGCCTCCCGGAGGGGGGCCCGCGGGAAGGCCGAAGGGCCCGGACGCGATGGCGTACGGGCCCTCCGGGCCGTGCTCTGGTGCTGCTCGGTGGGGGTGACCCCGGGTGTTACTTGGCTTCGTCGGCCGCGATCTCGCCGTCGGCCTCGACGACGTTCTCGACGGTCTCGGCGGCCGTCTCCAGCTCGTCCTCGTCGTCGGAGAGGTCGACGACCTCACCGTTGGTGTCGGTGACCTTGGCGGCCTCGACGACGGCCGCGAGGGCCTTGCCGCGGGCGACCTCGCCGACGAGCATCGGAACCTGGCCACCCTCGACGACGGCCTGGGCGAACTGGTCGGGGGACATGCCGGAGGAGGCGGCGCGACGCATGAGGTGCTCGGTGAGCTCCTCCTGGTTCACGTTCAGCTTCTCCTTGTTGACCAGCTCGTCGAGGACGAACTGGGTCTTGATGCCCTTGATCGCCTGCTCGGCGGTCTCGGCGTCGAACTCCTCGACCGTCTTGCCCTGGATCTCCAGGTACTTCTCGATGGTGAGGCCCATCTGGCCGAGCTGGTGGTGCTCGAGGTTGTGCTTGCGGGTCTGGACCTCGTCCGCGAGGAGCTTCTCGGGGATCGGGACCTCGACGAGCTCCAGCAGCTTCTCCAGGACGCGCTCCTGGGCCTGCGTGGCCTGGTCGTACTGCTTCATGTTCTCGAGGCGCTTGCGGCTGTCCGCCTTCAGCTCTTCGAGGGTGTCGAACTCGCTCGCCATGCCGGCGAACTCGTCGTCCAGCTCCGGCAGCTCACGGGCGGAAACCTTGGTGACCTTGACGGTGACCTCGGCGTCCTTGCCCTCGGCGGAGCCGCCCTTCAGCTGGGAGGTGAAGGTGGCCTCGCCACCGGCCTCCAGGCCCTTGACGGCCTCGTCGATGCCTTCGAGAAGCTCGCCCGAGCCGATGGTGTAGGAGACGTCCTGGGCGACACCGTCCTCCAGCACCTCGCCGTCGACCTTGGCCTCGAGGTCGATGGTGACGACGTCGCCGTCCTCAGCCGCGCGCTCGACGTCCTTGGTGGACGCGAAGCGGCCGCGCAGCTGCTCGACGGACTTCTCGACGTCCTCGTCCGAGACCTCGACGGCGTCCACGGTGACCTCGATGCCGGAGTAGTCCGGGATCTCGATCGCGGGACGGATGTCGACCTCGGCGGTGAAGGCCAGCAGTTCGCCGTCCTTCAGCTCGGTGATGTCGACGTCGGGCTGGCCCAGCGGGTTCAGGTCGGCCTCGTTGACGGCCTCGGTGTAGAACTTCGGGAGGGCGTCGTTGACGGCCTCCTCCAGCACCGCACCGCGGCCGAAGCGCTGGTCGATGACGCGGGCCGGGATCTTGCCCTTGCGGAAGCCCTTCACCGTGACCTGCTGGTTGATCTTCTTGTAGGCCGCGTCGAGGCTGTCCTTGAGCTCCTCGAAGGGCACCTCAACAGTGAGCCGAACCCGAGTCGGGTTCAGGGTCTCCACGGCGCTCTTCACGGTTCGGTCTCCTTGTGGCTGACTGCTGGGGGTCTCCGCTCATCGCCGCGGTCTAGCGGTTCTCAGCGGATCGGGCCCGGTACATCAGACACACGGGCACGCAGCTTGCATAGTAGCCGCAAGCGGCAATCAGCCCACAACGCGATCATCGACGCGGTCCCGGAGAGGGGATCGCGCGATCCTCCTGCTGGTCGGGGTGGCCGGATTCGAACCGACGACCTTCCGCTCCCAAAGCGGACGCGCTACCAAGCTGCGCCACACCCCGTCGGTGCGACACGTAGGGTACATGCCCGAGGACCCTCCGCCGTGCGGAGTTTCGGCGAAAGGGGCGGCCGGGGGCCGCTGCGATGCCGTCACGGTGCGGGGCTCAGCCACACGCGGGCGCGAAATGCTGTGTGCGATCCCCCGCTGGGACCCGCTAGGATGCTGTTCGTGCCGCGGTCCCCGGACCTGCGTCGCACGTGCTGCGGGTGTAGCTCAATGGTAGAGCACTAGTCTTCCAAACTAGCTACGCGGGTTCGATTCCCGTCACCCGCTCAGAGACGCAAAGGGCCAGGTCAGAGGATGTTTCCTCGACCTGGCCCTTCGTCGTTCCCGTGCTCTGCGATGCCGGTTCCCGTCAGGCGCCGCGGACGGCTCAGGGCCAGGGCCGAGGATGTTTCCTCGGGCCTGGCCCTGATGTGTTTCCCGGGGGCGCCGGGTCAGAGTTTGATGCCTGCGATCGTGTCCGCGAGGGAGTTCAGGAAGCGGTTGACGTCCGGGGCGATGGAGCTGGACGCGAGGAAGAAGCCGAAGAGGACCGCGACGATCGCGGGGCCGGCCTTGAGGTGGCCTCCGCGGATGAGCACCACGAGGATGATCGCCAACAGGACTACCACTGACAGCGAAATGGCCACTTCTGATCACACCTTCGGTCGTCCCCTGGTCGGCCCGGGGCACGGCCGTGCGCACCCCCACATGGTCCATCCTCCCACCAACGCGCCCCGGCTATCCGTCTCGTGACGAAGAGACGGTGGCGCTTTT
This sequence comes from Streptomyces sp. GL_148, assembly GCF_057834205.1. Lineage (NCBI taxonomy): Bacteria > Bacillati > Actinomycetota > Actinomycetes > Kitasatosporales > Streptomycetaceae > Streptomyces > Streptomyces sp. GL_148. The sequence goes on from NZ_CM174396.1 coordinate 2,945,747, forward strand.
GCGTCAGGGCGCGGTGAGGCCCAGGAGGGAGCGGGTGTATCTGTACTTTGCGGACAATCTGTCGCGGGTGGGGCCGTCGAGGACCGCGAGGCGGGCGGGGTCCGCGTTGTGGGCCAGGTCGGCTTCCTTGACCAGGAGGGCGCCGGGGGTGGCGAGGATCCGGGCCGTGTACGCCTCGACCGGTTCGCCGGGGCGTTTGGTGACGGCCAGGACCATGTCCTTGACGGATTGCGGGAGTCCGGCCGATTCCAGCCAGGCCGGGGTGAGGGCTTCGTCCTCGATCGCGTCGTGGAGCCAGGCCGCCGCCTGCTGTTCGGCGGTGCCGCCGCGGGCGCGGACGCCCTCCGCGACGGCGGCGAGGTGTTCCGCGTACGGCCGGCCGGCCTTGTCGGTCTGGCCCTCGTGCGCGCTGCGGGCGAGGGCCTCGACCTCGATGAGGGTGAGTGGGTCGCTGGTCATCCGAGCTCCTTCGCCGCCGTATGGAGCGCCTGGGCGATCCGGCGCACATCCGCCTGTGTGGTGCGCCAGTTGGAGAACGCCGCGCGCAGGGCGGGGGTTCCCGCGTACGTCGTGGGGGTGACGAACACCTCGGGTCCGGCCGCTTCGCGCAGGGCCGTGAGGCGGGCCGGGGTGGGGGAACGGGTGAGGGTGAAGCAGACGACGTTCAGGCGGACCGGGGCGAGCACCGTGAAGTACGGGTCCTGTGTGAGGGATTCACCGAGCGAGTGGGCGCAGGCGATGTCCCGTTCCACGATCTCGCGGTGGCCCTCGCGGCCGTAGGCGCGCAGCGTGAACCAGGCGGCGAGGGCGCGCAGCCGGTGGGAGTTCTCCGGGGTGAGGTGCACCAGGTCGGGGTCCTCGCCGAGGGGGCCGAGGTAGGCGGCGGCGTTCTGGAACACGCGGGCCTGCAGGTCGCGGCGGCGGGTGAACTGGACGGCGCTGTCGTAGGGGACGTTGAGCCACTTGTGCAGGTCGACGCAGACGGAGTCGGAGGCGTCGAGTCCTTCGGTGAGGTGGGCGTGGGCCGGAGAGAGGGCGGCGAAGGCGCCGAAGGCGGCGTCCGTGTGGAGCCAGAAGTCGTGGCGTTCGCGCAGGGCGGCGATGGCGCGGAGGTCGTCGAAGTCCACGGTGTTGACGGTGCCGGCGTTGGCGACGACCACGGCGGGCCGGCCGGGCGCATCGGCGAGGGCGCGGTCCAGGGCGGCCGGGTCGACGGCCTCGCGGCCGGGCAGGGTCGGTACGGGTACCAGGGAGGCGCGGCCGAGGCCGAGGACGGAGAGGGCCTTGGCGATGGAGGAGTGCGGGGCGCCGGAGAGGACGCGGACCGGACCGAGGGCGGCCGCGCCGTCCTCGGCCGGGGAGACGCCGAGGCGTTCGCCGAGCCATTCGCGGGCGATGGCCAGGCCGGTGGTGTTGGACATCGTGGCGCCGCTGACGAAGGTGCCGGTGTGGGCGGCGGAGAGGTGGAAGAGCTCGCGGAGCCAGGTGACGGTTTCGCGTTCGAGGTCCTGGCCTCCGCCGTCCAGGGCGGAGTTGGAGTTCTGATCGTGGGCCGCGGTGAGCCAGTCGCCCGCGAGGGCGGCGGGGGTGGCGCCGCCGGTGACGAAGCCGAGGTAGCGGGGGCCGGCGGAGGCCGACAGCCTCGGCTCCCAGCGCTCCGCGAAGGCCGCGAGGGCGGCCATCGTGCCGGCGCCGTGCTCGGGGAGCGGCGGGGTCGGCTCTGCCGCCGGGTGGGGCGGCGGTACCGGTACGACCGGACGCGCGTCGAGTGCTGCGAGGGTTGCGGCGGCGGCGTCGCGAGTGGCGTCGAGGAGCTCGGGGAGGCGGGCCAGGTCGGCGGCGAGGGTGCGGTCCATGGGGGCACGGTAGGGGTCGCCGCGCCCCGGCGGACCGGCCAATCGGGGGCGAGTGGCCCGGGGCCCTCGGGTTCCGCCCCCGACCCCGCGCCTCAAACGCCGGCGAGGCTGGATTCGGCCGGCGTCAGCCTGTGCGCGCGGGCCGCGCGGCCCTGCGCGGCCGGGTGGCGGGGGTGGGAGCCCTGGGAAAGTGGGCCCGCAGGGTCGGGTGGTGCGGAGGCTCGGGATCGGCTTGTGGACGGTGGTGCGGCGGTGATCGTGTGGCTCAATGGGCCCTTTGGCGGTGGGAAGACGCAGACCGCGTACGCCCTGCACCGGCGGGTGCCCGGGAGCGTGGTGTGCGATCCGGAGCACGTCGGGTTCGGGCTGCACCGGATGATGCCGCCCGCGCTGCGCGGGGACTTCCAGGATCTTCCGGCGTGGCGGCAGGGTGTGTTCGAGGTGCTGGACCTGGCGGCGCGGGAGCATCCCGGTGTGGTGATCGTGCCGATGACCGTCACCGATGCCGGGTACTTCGCCGAGACGGTGGGGCGGCTGCGCGAACGCGGACACGACGTGCGCCACTTCGCGCTGCTGGCCGAGCGGGCGACCGTACTGAGGCGGCTGCGCGAGCGGGGGCTGGGGCGCGGGCTGAAGCGGGAGAGCTTCGCGGTGGCGCGGCTGGACGGGTGTCTGGAGGCGCTGCGGGCGCCGGAGTTCGCGGAGCGGGTGGACACCGACCGGATCGGGGTGGCCGAGGTGGCCGAGCGGGTTGGCGCCTGCGCCGGGCTGGCGTTGGCGCCGGACACCGACGGCGCGCTCCGGGGGCGGATCCGGCGCGCGCTGGTCGGCGTACGGCACATCAGGTTCGACTGAGGCGCAGGGCTCGGCGGGCCGGGAGGGTTGTGGCGGCCAAGGTCAGGGTGATGGCGGCTGCCGCGAAGGAGGCGTAGAGCGCGGGCGGGACGTAGGGGGCCGTGCCCGTCATCGCTTTCGTCAGGGGGAACAGGGTGGCCAGGGCTATCGACGAGCCCAGGGCGATGCCCGCGCCGCTGACCAGGAGGGCTTCCCAGCAGAGCATCCGCAGGATCTGGCGGCGGGTGGAGCCGATCAGGCGGAGCAGGTGGAGCTCGCGCCTGCGGTCCAGGACGGTCATGACCAGGGTGTTGGCGGCGGCGACGGCCGCGAAGCCGCCGAGGACGGCCGCCATGGTGGTGTTGGCCCAGGCGTTGAGCCGGCGGTCCACGCTCCGCTCGGAAGTCCAGGCGGCGGCGGACAGGACGGGGCCGAGGCCTTCGGGGGCCGGGCCGCGGACCAGGAGTTCCGTCGGGCGGCCGGCGGTGGTGTGGCCGGCCAGGTCGGTGGCGGGGAGGGTGACCTCGCCGAGGCCGAGGCCTCGGGTGTAGACGGCCACGATCTCGGGGGAGGCCCGGGTTCCGTCGGGCATGCGCAGGTCGATGCGGTCGCCGGTCCCGGTGTGGGTGGCCTCGGCCAGGGTGCGGTCGATGGCGACCGCGCCGGGGGCGAGCCGGGAGAGGTCCCCCGAACGGACGCCCAGGTCCTGGACTTTGGTGAGGTCCCCGGCGACGCCCTGCGCGGAGGCGGTGTGGAAGGTCCGGTCGCCGCCGGAGCCCACGACGGTGAGGACGGAGGTACGGGTGAGGGCGACGGCCCCTGCCGCGACGGCCCGGTCGACGGCCGCCTCGTCGACGGCCGCCCGGTCCGTGGCGCCGTGCGGGCCGGCCCCGCCGATGGGCACGACGTGGTCGGCCAGCAGTCCGGCCTCCTGTTGCTGCCGTACGGCCCGGTCCTCGCTGGTGTGGAGGAAGACCAGGGTGGAGGAGAAGGCCATGGCGAGCACGATCGGGGTCATGGCGGAGGCGAGACGGCGGGCGTGCGTACGGGAGTTGGCGGCGGCCAGCTCGCCGGGCGCGCCGCCCGCGCGGAGCGGGAGCCCGAAGAGGGCGGCGCAGGCGCGGGCGATCAGCGGGCCGAGCAGGGCGACGGCGAGCATGAAGAGCATGACGACGCCGAGGGCGGCGTTGGCGGCGTCCGGGCCGCTGCTGGTGGCGGCCAGGCTCGTGCAGGCGGCGCCGCCGGCCAGGGCGGCGAGGCCGAGCGGGGTACGGATCCACCCGGGCCGCAGCCGTTCCACGGCGGCCGCGGCGAGGGCCAGGCCGGGGCGGATGCGGGCGGGGCGGCGGGATGCGGCCCAGCCGGCGATCAGCGCGGCGGCCAGGGCGAGGCCGGTGGCGCTGACCAGGGGGATCCAGGAGACGGCGAGGTCGATCCCGGCCGGGACGGCGCCCTTCGCCTTGAGCTGCCCGAACCACCAGGATGCGAGGGCGATGCCGGGTACGCAGCCCAGCGCGCCCGCGACCGGGGCGACGAGCAGGGCTTCGGTGGCGACCGTACGGCGGATCTGGCGCGGGGTGGCTCCGACGGCGCGCAGCAGGGCGAACTCGCGGGAGCGCTGCCCGACGGAGAGGGCGACGGTGCCCGCGGCGGTGAAGACGGCGACGAGCGTGGCGATCCCGCCGAAGGAGCCGCCGAGGCCGGTCAGCACCCCCTTGGCCCCCTCGAGCCGGGCGTCGAGGGCGCGGGCATCGCCGGTCAGCACCTGGGCGCGGCCGTCGACGGCCGCCCGGGCCTGCGCCGCGTCGGCCCCGAACAGCACGATGGCGTCGAGCGCGTCGGGGTGTCCGGACAGGGTCCGCGCTTCGGTGTCGGCGAACCAGGCTCCGGGCCGGTCGGCGCGGCCGACGACGCGGAACTCCCGGGGCCCGGCGGGGGTGTCGAGCGTGACCCGGTCCGGGCCGTCGGCCCCGCCCAGGACGACGTCGCCCGGGGCGGCCGGAGCACGGCCCGCGCGGAGCCCCGTAGGGCTGAAGGCGGTGGAGCCCCAGCCGGAGGCGTCGAGCGTGCGGCCCGCTGCGTCCCGTACGGGGAACACCACGTCGGGCACCGCCCGCCCCAGCGGAGCCAGTCGCTCCAGCAGGGCGGCGTCCACCCGGGCCCGGTCCGGGAGCGGGGCCGCGACCTCGTAGGCGCCGTCGCCGCGGCCCATCCGCAGGCGGGCCTGCTGATCGGCGGCGACGACGACGGGGGCTTCGGCGTACCGCGTCGGCGGGGTGCTCGCGCGGGCCCCGGTCTCCAGCAGGATCCCGCAGGCGGAGACGATGGCGACGGCCAGGAACAGGGCGACGAAGGTGCCGGCGAAGGCGGCGGGCCGGAACCGGATCACGGCGCGGGCCAGGCCGTTGGAACGGGGGCGGAGCGACATCAGGCGACTGCTCCCGCGTACCGGGGAGCGGTGGGCGAGGTGGGCGAGGTGGGCGCGGTGGGCGCGGTGGGCGCGGTGGGCGCGGTGGGCGCAGCGGATGCGGGCCCGGGCGCGGTCAGGGCCGTCATGCGGGCGGCGATCGTGGCGGCGGAACTGCGCGGGAGGCGGTCGGCGATGAGGCCGTCGGCGAGGAAGAGGACCTGGTCGGCGTGGGCGGCGGCGGCCGGGTCGTGGGTGACCATGACGACGGTGGCGCCGAGGGTGTCCACGGCGCTGCGGAGCAGGCCGAGGACCTCGGTGGCGGTGGTGGTGTCGAGGGCACCGGTGGGCTCGTCGGCGAAGACCACGTCGGGTCGGGTGACCAGGGCTCGGGCGATGGCCACGCGCTGCTGCTGGCCGCCGGAGAGTTCGGCGGGGCGGCGACGGCCCTTGCCCTCCAGGCCGACGCGGGCGAGCAGGTCGGCTGCGCGGGCCTGGCCCTGGGAGGCGGTGCGTCCGCGGCCGCCGGCCAGGCGCATGGGGAGCAGGACGTTCTGCTCGACGGTGAGGGAGGGGAGGAGGTTGAAGGCCTGGAAGACGAAGCCGAGGCGGCTGCGGCGCAGTTCGGTGAGCTCGTTCTCGTTCATGCCGGTGATCTCGGTGCCGCCGAGGCGGACGGAGCCCTCGGTGGGGAGGTCCAGCCCGGCGGCGCACTGGAGGAAGGTGGACTTTCCGGAGCCCGAGGGGCCCATCACCGCGGTGAAGCTGCCGCGGGGGAGGGTGAGGTCGATGCCGCGCAGGGCGTGTACGGCGGTGGTGCCGCGGCCGTACTGGCGGCGGACCGAGCGCAGCTCGACGGCGGGGGTGGCGTCGTAGGCCGCCTCGGCCTGGCCCGGCCGGCCCGGCTGGCTTGCGTGTACCGACTGACTCGGCCGGCCCGCTTGCCCTGTGTGCACCGGCTGCTCGGCCTGCTGCGTCTGCTGTTCGGCCTGCCGCTTGCTGCGCCGGAGCCTCATGGTGTGCCGCCTTCCGTGCCGGTCGACCACCCGGTGGTGATCGTGTCTCCGACGCTACGGAGGGTGCGGTGGTCGGGACCATGACGGGAGCTGGCGGACCGGTGGTGGGGGTAACCCGACCACCGCCCGGGGGTCGGACGGGGCCTGCCGGCCGCGGCATCCGGCGGCACCAGCCCAGGCGCGGGCCGCACCGGCCATGGTTCGGGCCGCACCGGCCATGGTTCGGGCGGCACTGGCCATGGTTCGGGGGCACGTCGAAAAGGTGCCCGACGCATCCGCACGAAGCCCGCGGAGCGGTGCCAGGGGCGCATCGCCCAGGTGCCCGGCGGAGCGGGGCCAGGGGCGCGTCGGAAAGGTGGGCGGCGCGTTTAGTAGGGCGCTCGGCGGATCAGGAGGAGGGCCCTGTCGTCGTTGACGTCCTTGGCCACCTTTTCGATGAGGTGCCAGGTCGCGCCCTCCCAGCCGGCGGCGACGTAGCGGTCGGCCTCGCCGGTGAGGCGGTCGATACCTTCGCTGAGGTCCCGGTCGGCGGTTTCGACGAGGCCGTCGGTGAAGAGCATCAGGACGTCGCCGGGGCGGAGGTTGCCGCGGGCGGGGGTGAATTCGGCGCCGTCGTAGACGCCGAGGAGCGGGCCCTCGCCGGTCATCTCCTGCCAGCGGCCGGTGCCGGCGGAGAGCTGGAGGGCGGGGAGGTGGCCGGCGGAGAGGAGTTCGTAGTCGCCGGTCTCCAGGTCCAGGACGAGGTGGATGGAGGTGGCGAAGCCCTCGTCCCAGTCCTGGCGGAGCAGGTAACCGTTGGCGGCGGGCAGGAAGCCGTGCGGGGGGAGCGCGCCCAGGAGGCCGCCGAAGGCTCCTGAGAGGAGGAGGGCTCGGGAGCCCGCTTCCATGCCCTTGCCGGAGACGTCGGTGAGGACGATCTCCAGGGTGCGGCCGCCGTTCGTGCGGGCGGCGACGACGAAGTCGCCGGAGAAGGACTGGCCCCCGGCCGGGCGCAGGGCCATCTCCCGGTGCCACCCTCGCGGCAGGGCGGGCAGCTTGCTCTGGACCCGGATGCGTTCGCGCAGGTCGAAGAGCATGGTGCCGCCGCGCCGCCAGGGCACGCCGACGCGGCTGCGGAACTGGGCGATGACCAGGCCGAAGAACCCGCAGGCCGCGACGACGAGGACGGTGCCGGGAGTGACCCGCGCCGGGCCCTGGGTGTACGGGCCGAGGACGAGGGCCTCGACGATGAGCGCGGCCGCGGAGGCCCCGTACAGGGCGAGCAGGCTGGCGGGGCGCAGCAGCAGGCCGCCGGCCACGATGGGCAGGACGAGGGCTGCGGGCGAGAACCACACGGGCAGCATCAGCGTGCCGCAGGCGATGGCCGGGATGGTCAGGATCAGGCCGCCGAAGGCCAGCCAGTCGGAGGCGTCGCCGCGGAAGTAGTCGACGGCGGATTTGCGCAGCGCCGTGCGCGCCCGGTGCCACATCATGCGGGTCCGGGCCAGGAGGGACTCCACGTGTGCTCCGGCCATTGCTTCGGGACCCTATCCATCCTGGCTGTGCGCGCGCAGGGGTACCCCCTGAGATGGGCCCATCGGCAACCGAAAAGAGATCGACCGGAGACGGATTGCCTTGATAGGGATGGCCGTATGGCTCTTGAGACGCGCGTGTTGCAGGCCTCTGAGTGGGACGTCTGGTACGACCAGCTGGAACTGGCGTTCGGCGGAGTGCCCGAATCTCCCGAGGAGCGGGAGCTCTACAGGTCGTTGACGGAGACGGAGCGGTCCCTCGGTATCTGGGACGGCGGCACCTGCGTAGGCACGGCGGGGGCCTTCTCCTTCCGGCTCTCGGTGCCGGGCGGAGCGCTCGTTCCCGCCGCCGGGGTCACGATGGTGGGGGTCTCCCCCACGCACCGCAGGCGGGGTGTGCTGACCTCGCTGATGCGCCGCCAGTTGGACGAGGTCCGGGCGGGTGGTGAACAGATCGCCGTGCTGACGGCCTCGGACCCGGCGATCTACGGGCGCTTCGGCTACGGCACCGCCGCGTACTCGATGTCCGTGGAGATCGACACGACCCGCGTGCGGCTCTCCGTGCCGCCGGGGACCGACGACGTACGGCTGCGGCTGGTCGATCCGCAGAAGGCGCTGGCCGACTGCGAGCGGGTCTACGCGGCGCTGGTCGCGGGCCGTCCCGGGATGCCGGCCCGGCAGCCGGGCTGGGAGCTGCAGGCGCTGCTCGACCCGGAGTCGATGAGGAACGGCGCCTCCCCCCTGAAGTGCGTGGTCGCCGAGCGGGCGGACGGCGAGGTGGTCGGGTACGCCCGCTACCGGGTTAAGCCCGAGTGGGACCTGACCGGCTCGGACGGCCGGGTGGACGTGGCGGACCTCGACGCGCTCGACCCGGCGGCGTACGCGGCGCTGTGGCGTTACGTGTTCTCCATCGACCTGACCTGGACCGTACGGGCCTTCAAGCGGCCGGCGGACGATGCGCTGCTGCACCTGGTCACCGATGTCCGCCGGACGCAGGTGCGGCTGCGCGACTCGATGCACGTACGGCTCGTGGACCTGCCGGCGGCGCTGGCCGCGCGGGCCTACGGGGCTCCGCTGGACGTGGTGCTGGAGGTCGAGGACGCGTTCTGCCCGTGGAACGCGGGGCGCTGGCGGCTGGCCGTCGGCGCGGACGGGGCCGCGGTCTGCACCCGGACGGAGGCCCCGGCCGACCTGGAGCTGCCGGTACGGGAGCTCGGCGCGGCGTACCTGGGCGGCGTCACCCTGAACTCGCTGGCCGCGGCCGGCCTGGTGCGCGAGGTGCGGCCGGGCGCGCTGGCCCGTACCTCCCGCGCCTTCGCGGGAGACGTGGCCCCATGGCTGCCGCACGGCTTCTAGGCCGACCCCGTTATCCGAAAGAGACGGCCTAGCGGCTCTGGCACCCCGGGCACCAGAAGAGGTTGCGGGCGGCGAGACCGGCGGTGCGGATCTCGCCGCCGCAGATGTGGCAGGGCATGTTCGCCCTGCGGTAGACGTACACCTCGCCGCCGTGGTCGTCCACCCTCGGCGGGCGGCCCATGGCTTCGGGCAGGTGCTCGTCGCGGACGGTGTCGATGCGGTTGTTGCGCACGCCCTCGCGCATCAGCAGGACGAGGTCGGCCCAGATCGCGTCCCATTCGCGGCGGGTCAGGTCCTTGCCCGCGCGGTAGGGGTCGATGCCGTGCCGGAAGAGGACCTCGGCACGGTAGACGTTGCCGACGCCCGAGACGATCTTCTGGTCCATGAGCAGGGCGGCCACGGTGGTGCGGGAGCGGGAGATCCGGGCCCAGGCGGTGTCCGGGTCGTCGCCGCCCCGCAGGGGGTCCGGGCCGAGCCGGTCGCTTATCGCCCGCTTCTCCTCGTCCGTGATCCACGCGCACGTGGTCGGGCCGCGCAGGTCGGAGAAGTAGTCGTCGTTGGCGATCCGCAGCCGGACCGTGTCGGTGGCCGGCGGGGCCGGCGCGGGGCCGATCGCGTACTTGCCGAAGAGCCCGAGGTGGATGTGGACCCAGCCGCTCTCCTTGAATCCCAGGAAGAGGTGCTTTCCGTGGGCGTCGACGCCGTCCAGGATCCGTCCGTCGAGCAGGGCCGCGCTCTCGGCGAACCGGCCCTGGGGGCTGCTGACGGCTACCTCCCATCCGGCGAACCGGTGGAGGTGGTCCTCGGCGAGGCGGTGGATCGTATGCCCCTCGGGCACGGCGGTACTCCTCGGCAAGCGGCGGGAAAAGAAAAACCGGCCGCGCCGCCCCGGAGGGCGCCGCGGCCGGAAGCGGGATCAGCCCTGCGGGTGGTGGGCCGGGATCGGGGGGAGCTCGCCGGTGGTCTCGTAGGCGGAGAGCATGTCGATCCGGCGGGTGTGGCGCTCCTCGTCGGAGTACGGGGTCTTCAGGAACGCGTCGATGAAGCTGACGACCTCGTCCTGGGTGTGCATCCGGCCGCCGACGGAGATGACGTTGGCGTTGTTGTGCTCACGGCCGAGCTCCGCGGTCTGGACGCTCCACGCGAGGATGGCGCGGATGCCCTTGACCTTGTTCGCGGCGATCTGCTCGCCGTTGCCGGAGCCACCGATCACGATGCCGAGGGAGTCTGCGTCCGCGGCGGTCTTCTCCGCTGCCCGCAGGCAGAACGGCGGGTAGTCGTCCACCGCGTCGTAGATGTGGGGCCCGCAGTCGACGGGCTCGTGGCCGTTGTTCTTGAGCCAGTCCACCAGGTGGTTCTTGAGCTCAAAGCCGGCATGGTCGGATCCGAGGTACACGCGCATGGTCCGAGTGTGGCACGAGCCGGGCCGGGGACCCGCCGCGGGGTGTCGCGTAAGTCACTTCTAAAGCTCAAGTAAACCCAAAGAACGCAGATGGGACACCGCGGGACCTAGGTCCTGGACGTTCGCCCCGAAGCAACGATCCGGATTGGGGTCTTCCGCCCTGCGTTCATCTCAGGTTTGAATGCCGGGGCTCGACACCCGAGAACCTAAGGATCCGTTCATGAGTTCCACGACGACCCTTCAGAAGGAAGGCGCGCCCACCGGCAATCCCGGTGACGGCCAGCCCTCCGACGGCCTGAAGGCCGGTCTCAAGAACCGCCACCTGTCCATGATCGCCATCGGCGGTGTCATCGGCGCCGGGCTCTTCGTCGGCTCCGGCGGCGGTATCGCCAAGGCCGGTCCCGCCATCCTGCTGTCCTACGCGCTGGTCGGCGCGATGGTCGTCTTCGTCATGCGGATGCTGGGCGAGATGGCCGCCGCCAGCCCGAACTCCGGCTCCTTCTCGGCCTACGCCGACCGGGCGCTCGGCCGCTGGGCCGGTTTCTCCATCGGCTGGCTGTACTGGTTCTTCTGGGTCGTCGTGCTCGCGGTGGAGGCCACCGCCGGCGCGGTGATCCTCGAAGGCTGGGTGCCGGCCGTCCCGCAGTGGGCCTGGGCGCTGATCGTGATGGCGGTGCTGACGGTCACCAACCTCGGCTCGGTCGCCTCGTACGGCGAGTTCGAGTTCTGGTTCGCCGGCATCAAGGTGGTCGCCATCGGCGGCTTCGTGATCGTCGGCATGCTGGCCGTCTTCGGCGTGCTGCCGGGCTCGGACAACCCGGGTGCGGGCTTCGCCCACCTCACCGATACGGGCGGCTTCATGCCGAACGGCTGGGGCTCGGTCCTCACTGGTGTGCTGATGGTCGTCTTCTCCTTCATGGGCAGCGAGATCGTCACGCTGGCCGCCGGCGAGTCCGAGGACCCGCGGCGCGCGGTCACCAAGGCCACCAACTCGGTGATCTGGCGGATCGGCGTCTTCTACTTGGGCTCGATCTTCATCGTGCTGACCCTGCTGCCGTGGAACGACGCGTCGATCGTGGAGAAGGGCTCGTACGTCGCCGCCCTGGACTCGATCGGCATCGCGCACGCCGGCCAGATCATGAACGTGATCGTCCTGACGGCCGTGCTGTCCTGCCTGAACTCGGGCCTGTACACCGCCTCCCGCATGGCCTTCTCGCTGGGCGAGCGCGGTGACGCGCCCAAGGCCCTCGCCAAGGTGAACAAGAGGGGCGTGCCGATGGCCGCCATCCTCGGCTCGGTCGTCTTCGGCTTCGCCGCCGTCTACTTCAACTACGCCTTCAAGGACACGGTCTTCAGCTTCCTGCTGAACGCCTCGGGTGCGATCGCGCTGTTCGTGTGGCTGGTCATCTGCCTGACCCAGCTGCGGATGCGCGGGATCCTCATGCGCGAGGCCCCGGAGAAGGTGACGGTGAAGATGTGGTTCTTCCCGTACCTGACCTGGGCCACCGCCGCGATGATCACCTTCGTCCTCGGTTACATGGTCTACGACAAGGACAACCGCGAGACCGTCCTGCTGTCGCTGCTGGTCGCGGCCGTGGTGATCGCGATCGGCGTGGCACGCCAGCTCCGCCGCAAGGCCGCCCCGAAGGCCTCCGCGTAGCACCTCCGTAGTACCTCCCAAGACGACGGAAGCCCCGGACCGCACTTCGCGGTCCGGGGCTTCCGTGTGGAGTACGAGCGCTCAGGCCCGGCCGAGGAGCTTCCAGGCGGCCGGCAGCAGGCCCATCGCCAGCGCCGCCTTGAGCGCGTCGCCGATCAGGAACGGGGTCAGACCGCCCGCGACGGCCGCACCGAAGGACATCCCGGTGGCCAGTGCGAGGTACGGGACGCCGACGGCATAGACGAGTCCGGAGCCCAGCACCATCGCGCCCGCCGTACGAAGGACCGAGCGGTCGGCGCCGCGCCGCGCGAGGGCGCCCACGACCGTGGAGGCCAGGAGCATGCCGAGGACGTACCCGAAGGTCGCGCCGCCCGCGCCGGAAGAGCCGCCCGCGAACCACGGCACGCCGGCCATGCCGACCAGGGTGTAGAGGGCCAGGGAGAGGAAGCCCCGTCCGGCGCCCAGCGCGGTGCCCACGAGCAGCGCGGCGAAGGTCTATCCGGTGATCGGAGCGGCCAGGCCGTCGACGTGGACGGCGATCTGCGCGGCCAGACCGGTGAGCGCGGCTCCGCCGGCCACGAGCGCGATGTCGCGGACGCGGCTCGCGGGCAGCAGGTCGGCGAGGACGGCGCCGGGCCGGAAGGAGACGGAAGCAGTGCTCATCGGAGACTCCGCGGGAGGTGGGGTCGACAGGGACGATCACCGACGTTAGTGCCGGGTCCGGGGCCCCATCAGGGTGGCCCGGGACAAAGCCGTACTCCCCGGTTTGGTGGGGAGTACACAAAGACCCCGTTCAGCGCCCCAGCGGGAGTGATCCGCATCACGGGCAATGACAGCTGACACGTCCGTTTTGCGCGGATGGGCGCTCTCCGGAGAGACTGTAGGGTCCCTCCAACTGTCGCGGAGCCCCCACCGCCGCCAGGCCATCAGAGAGTACGAGCACCCCTCATGCGCGACCTGCCGCCCGCCCCTCCCGGCACCACGGACGAGCTCCCGGACGAGCTCCCGCCCGAGCCCCTGAGCCACAGCCTCAAACAGCGCCACCTGACCATGCTGGGCCTCGGCGGCGTGATCGGCGCCGGGCTGTTCGTCGGCTCCGGAGCCGGCATCACCATCGCCGGTCCCGCGATCATCTGCTCGTACCTGCTCGCGGGCATCCTCGCGATGCTGGTGATGCGGGCGCTCGGTGAGATGTCGGCGGCGATGCCCGCCTCCGGCTCCTTCTCCGTCTACGCGGAGAAGGCGCTCGGCCGTTGGGCCGGTTTCTCGGCCGGCTGGCTGTACTGGTTCCTGCTGGTCGTGGTGCTGGCCGTGGAGGCGACCGCCGCGGCGAAGATCGCGAACGGCTGGCTGCCCTCGGTGGACCAGTGGGTCTGGGTGCTCCTCTTCATGGTGGTCTTCACCGTGAGCAACCTGGCCGCCGTGCGGAACTTCGGCGAGTTCGAGTTCTGGTTCGCGGCCCTCAAGGTCGGCGCGATCGTGCTGTTCCTGATCCTCGGCACGCTCGCCGTCTTCGGCCTGCTCCCCACGGCGTCCAATTCCTCCGGCGATCCGGTCGGCATGGCCAACCTGACCGGCCAGGGCGGCTTCTTCCCGAACGGCGCCGGCGGCGTGGTCGCCGGCATGCTGGCCGTCGTCTTCGCCTTCGGCGGCCTGGAGGTCGTCACCATCGCGGCCGCCGAGTCGGACGACCCGGCCAGGTCCGTGTCCCGCGCGGTGCGCAGCGCCGTGTGGCGCATCCTCTTCTTCTACGTCGGCTCGATGCTGGTCATCGTGACCCTGCTGCCGTGGGACTCGCTGACGCCGGGCCAGAGCCCCTACGTGGCCGTCCTCGACTCGATCGGCATCGCGCACGCAGGCCAGATCATGGACGTCGTCATCTTCGTGGCCCTGCTCTCGGCGCTCAACGCGAACCTGTACGGGTCCTCGCGCATGGTGTTCTCACTGGCGGAGCGGGGCGAGGCGCCGACGTCGCTGCTGAAGGTGTCGGGCGGCGGGGTGCCGCGCCGGGCGGTCTTCGCGTCGGTGGCCTTCGGGTTCGTCTCGGTGGTGCTGAACCTGCTGTGGCCGGACACCATCTTCCTCTACATGCTCAACGCGGTCGGCGCGGTGCTGATCTTCGTGTGGATCCTGATCGCGGTCTCGCAGCTGAAGCTGCGGGCGAAGATCGAGCGGGACATGCCGGAGCGGCTGACGCTGCCGATGTGGCTGTTCCCGTACGCGACGTGGGCGGCGCTGATCGGGATGGCCGCGGTGCTGGTCCTGATGCTGTTCGACGATTCGGCGCGGCCGCAGCTGCTGTGGTCCTCGGGGGCCGCGGCCGCCGTGCTGCTGGTGGCGTGGATCCGGGAGATCCGGGAAGCCCGGGCGCGCGAAGCCGCGTAGCACTCCGCCGGACGCAGGCCGCGAAGGCCGGGCCCATGCGAGCGCATGGGCCCGGCCTTCGGCGTTCCCGAGGTCCGTCCAAGTGAGGTGACCCTTATGAGGATCAAGGAATAGATACTGCTAGCGTGCAGTTGCGCATTGATTGCAATAAGCAGTTGGCACGCCGAGGGGACCGGACACACGCATGGCCATTTACACGCTTCCTGAGCTTCCTTACGACTACGCGGCTCTTGAGCCGGTGATCAACCCGCAGATCATCGAGCTGCACCACGACAAGCACCACGCGGCCTACGTCACGGGCGCCAACAACACGCTGGAGCAGCTGGAGGAGGCGCGCGACAAGGAGAACTGGGGCGCGCTGAACGGCCTGGAGAAGAATCTCGCCTTTCACCTCTCCGGCCACATCCTGCACAGCATCTACTGGCACAACATGGCCAGCCCGAAGACCGGCGAGGGCGGCGGCGAGCCCACGGCGGCCGACGGTCTGGGCGACCTCGCCGACGCGATCACCGAGTCCTTCGGCTCCTTCTCGAAGTTCAGGAAGCAGCTGACCTTCGCGTCGTCCGCGACCCAGGGCTCCGGCTGGGGCGTGCTCGCGTACGAGCCCGTCAGCGGCCGTCTGATCGTCGAGCAGATCTACGACCACCAGGGCAACGTCGGCGTGGCCAGCACCCCGGTCCTGGTGTTCGACGCCTGGGAGCACGCCTTCTACCTTCAGTACAAGAACCAGAAGGTGGACTTCATCGAGGCGATGTGGAACGTCGTCAACTGGCAGGACGTGGCGAGGCGCTACGCCGACGCCAAAGCGAACACCCCGCTGCTGATCCCCGCCAAGGGCTGATCAGCACCACCCAGCCCGTCCGACTCGTGATCGTCTTCTCAACCTTCACTCGCGGGCGTGTCCACCAGAAGGCCCCCGTGAGGACGTGACTCGCGGGGGCCTTCTGCGCTTCCCGCGGCGTCCGTGGCGTCGACGAGCCCGTCCACCTCGCCGACCACCGTGAACTCCCGCGCCAGCCCGGTCTCGTGCAGCCGCGCGAACGGAGTGAAGGGGATGCCGAACTCCGACTCCCCGCGGTCGAAGTTCCAGCTCTTGTGCACCTGGTACCGGTAATCGCTCACCACAGAGCCGTCCCCGTGGACCCGTACCGTGCCGCTGATCCGGTACTGGGCGCCGCGCAGCGCCAGCCACCAGTCCGCGCTGCCCCCCTCGCGGGCGCGCCGGGTGATCAGCACCCCGCGCCAGCCGCTGTCCGCCGCGTACGCTCCGGGCTCGCCGAGCGCCCGCGCGGCCTCCCGCCACTCGACCAGGCGCCGGTCCACGTCCTCCCGTACGGCGGGCACCGCGAGCAGGGCACGCGCGTCGGCCCGGTACGGGCGTCCCGTGCCCCGGAGGTAGTGGCGCAGGGTGCCGGCGGCCTGACGGACCCCGAGGGCCGCCCACAGCGGGGGCACCGCTACGCAAGCTGCCCGCAGCACCCGGTCTCGGGGGCGTGCGGGCAGACTGGCGTGCTCGGCGTTGTCGTTCGCTATCGCGGGCTCCGCCCGGCCGCCGCTGCGGCCGATCGGTTCCTCGCGGATGCTCTCGTGCGTCGAGCTGGTCCCCATACCGGGACGTTAAAGGAGGACGACGGCGCCCGCCTCCCGGGAAGAGTCCTCCAGAAGTAAACGGGGGCGGGGAAGTCGGCACGGCCCGTGTTGAGGCTGGTAATGCTGGATGGTGGCCTCGAGCCGTGGCGCTACCTACCAAGAGTCGCCAACCCCTCACTTACCGTGCTGGTGGTCGGTTAATCTGTGACGGGGGTGACAGCGGTGCGGACTGTTCAGACGCGCAGGTTCCGGGGGAAGAACAAGGCTCCGAGGTGGAAGAAGCCTGACGACGGGCAGGTGTCGGTGATGGTGCTGCCGCTGGCCGTCACCGATCCCGCCGACCTGGCCCGGTTAGGGAAGCTGTTCGGTTCCATGTGGTCGATCAAGCGTGCCGTCCAGGGTGATGCCCGCGCCAGGGTCGATGCCTACTGGGCCGCGGAGCGCGAGCGCGATGAGCACGGCGCGAAGACGGTCCGGCAGCGCCTCGGCCTGTCCCGTGAGGCCCTGGAGCGCTGCGCGTACAAACACCTCGAAGCGTCCGGGCACTTGAAGCATCACGTCTCGAAGGCCCTGGCCATGCACATGGCCGATGAGGTGTGGAACGGCGTCCAGCGCCACCTGTTCGCCGACGCCACCGGCAAGCGGCACGGCCGTCCGAAGACGGGCCACTGGCACGACTTCACCCGCATCCCCGGCCGCGCCCGTTCCCACACCGCCGACCGCAAGTGGGAGACCTTCCGCCTGGCCGGCACCCTCCATGGTCAGGTCATGGCCTATACCGATGGCGGTCGGCACACCCTGATGCAGCCGCGCCGGATGCAAGTGCCGGCGGCGCCGTCCGGCACCGTGCCCACGGGCAAGACGACCGCGTTCGGCGAGCCGGGCACGCGGAAAGCGACCTGGTGGGACCACACCGGCCCGCTCGCCGTGGTGTTCGCAGGCGGCCCCGAATCCGGCCGCGGTGACCTCGTACTGCCCGTGCGTATCCCTCAGCGGCCCGGCCAGTGGGCGCGTGTCGAATACTTCCTGGCCAACCCCGGCCGCTGGCACAAGGTGGACCTCGTGCGCTGCCGGAAGGCGTCCGCGCCGTGCGGCTGGGTGTACGAGGCGCATCTGATGATCCTCGGCCCCGGCTACACCTCCCCAGCCGTGCGGGCCATGCGCGAGCAGGCCGCCGCCCTGGACCGGATCGGCGGCGTGGACGGAAACGTCTCCAACCTCTCCGTCGTCTCCCTGCCCGCCAGCCTGGACCCCGTCTACGGCAGGCTGCAGTCCACCGAGATCACGTTCAGCCCCGGGGAACGAGCGCTGCTGGCGCGGGAAGCAAAGAAGCGGCGCGGTCGTGCGCGGGCTTTGGAGCGCTCCCGCCGGGCCACGAACACCTCGCAGTACGGACTGTCGAAGAAGCAGGCCCGACGCGCCGGGCGCCGGGCGGCCGAGGGCCTGACGTCCAAGACCGTCACCGTTCCCGGTGGTGCCCGCGCTGCCCGCGTCGATGGGGTGCCGAAGCAGGCGTTCCGCCGCGACCGGCTGTCGGTGAACTACCGGGAACAGCGCGCCCGCCAGGCCGAACACGCCTCGTCGATGGCAGAGCACCGCCGCTTCCGTGCCCGCCAGGTCGCCCGGCAGATCATCGCCGCCCACGGTCCCACGCTGGTGGTGGAGGACTGTGACATCCGCACCTGGTACCGGCTGTGGGGCAAGCGCCTCTCCCAGACCACCCCCGGCTTGCTCATCTCAGCACTTGACCGTGAATGCCAGGCTGCGGGCGGGCGGCTCGTACGGGCCTCCACATGGTCCACCGCGCTGTCACAGCACTGCCTGTGCGGCGAGCGCGTTTCCAAGACGCTGCGGGACCGGGAGCACAACTGCACCGCCTGCGGCCTCACCGGGAAGCGGGACCTCGTATCCGCCGCCCTCGCACTGTTCGTCCGCTTCACCGACGTGGACGACCCCAAGACCGCACATCTGGACACCACCGCGTCCCGGAACGCACAGATCACCTTCGCAGAAGGGCTGGAAGAAGCCCTGCGGGAGTCAACCACACCGTGCCAGACCACCGCTCGCGGTGCTGGTCGCGTGGCAGTGCCACGGCAACGCCGTGGGACCTCTGCTCCCCGAACCGCCGGACGGCGGGACCGAGCGACCCCGGATGAGCCACGCCCCAAGCGTGACCACGCCGGAAAGCCCGGACCCCGCCCCGGCCGCAACCCGCAGCTCACCCTCTGGTGAACTACGGACCAAGTCTTAGTCGAAGATCGGGCCCTGTGTACGGGTGCGCTTGATCTCGTAGAAGCCGGGGGTGGAGGCGACGAGCAGGGTGCCGTCCCAGAGGCGGGCCGCGGCCTCGCCGCGCGGGGCGGGGGTGACGACCGGGCCGAAGAAGGCGACCTCTTCGCCGTCGGCGCCGGGCACGGAGATGACCGGGGTGCCGACCTCCTGGCCGACACGGTTGATGCCGTCGTTGT
The DNA here is from genome assembly GCF_057834205.1 of Streptomyces sp. GL_148. Classification (NCBI taxonomy): domain Bacteria; kingdom Bacillati; phylum Actinomycetota; class Actinomycetes; order Kitasatosporales; family Streptomycetaceae; genus Streptomyces; species Streptomyces sp. GL_148. The sequence continues at coordinate 2,964,232 of NZ_CM174396.1, forward strand.
GGGAGTCGCGCAGGACCTCGTCGTACTCGTCGGAGTCCGCGTAGTGGATCAGCTCGGCGGGCAGGCCCACCTCGTTCAGGGCGTCGGCGATCGCCTCGCGGGTCGCGCCCCGGTCCTCGTTGTGGAAGCGGGTGCCGAGGGCGGTGTAGAGCTTGCCGGTGATCTCGTCGCCGAACTTCTGCTGGGCGGCGACGACCACGCGCACGGGGGCCCAGCCCTTGGGGCCGAGCAGTTCGCGGTAGCGCTCGGGCAGTTCGTCGAGCTTGTTCTCGTTCAGGACCGCGAGGCTCATCACGTGCCAGCGGACCTCTACGTCACGGACCTTCTCGACCTCCAGCATCCAGCGGGACGTCATCCAGGCCCAGGGGCAGAGCGGGTCGAACCAGAAGTCGACAGCGGTCTTCTCGCGCACCTGGGTATCAGCCATGTCTCTCCTCAGATCGGAACGTTCCTCCCTGCCCAACCGCTCCGACCGCACACGCATTCCCCCGTGGGAGGATTCGGTCAGGTATCGCGATCACGCACGAAGGAGTGCACGTGCCCGGAGAGAATCTGTCCCGTGACGAGGCCCGCGAGCGGGCCGAGCTGCTGTCCGTCGACGGGTACGAGGTGGTCCTCGACTTGAGGTCCGCGGTGGACGAGGCCGAACCGGCCGAAGGCCCAAGGACCTTCCGCTCGGTGACCACCGTCCGCTTCCGCGCCGCCGCACCGGGAGCCGCGAGCTTCGCGGACCTCATCGCGCCCTCGGTGAACAGCGTGACCCTCAACGGGCGCGAGCTGGACCCGGCCGTCGTCTTCGACGGCGCGCGGATCGCCCTGGACGGGCTGGCCTCCGAGAACGTGCTCGTGGTCGACGCCGACTGCGCGTACAGCCGGACCGGCGAGGGCATGCACCGCTTCGTGGACCCGGAGGACGGCGAGGTCTACCTCTACACCCAGTACGAGCCGGCCGACGCCCGGCGGGTGTACGCGAACTTCGAGCAGCCCGACCTCAAGGCCCCGTACCGCTTCGAGGTGACCGCGCCCGAGGGCTGGCAGGTCTGGAGCAACGGAGTCGAGGAGTCCCGCGAGGGGCAGACGCGGCGCTTCGCCGAGACCGCGCCGATCTCCACGTACATCACCTGCGTGGTGGCGGGGCCGTACCACTACGTCACGGACTCCTACACGCGCGGGGACCTGACGATCCCGCTCGGCGCGATGTGCCGCAAGGGGCTCGCGAAGCACTTCGACGCGGACGAGATCTTCCTCACGACGAAGCAGGGCTTCGACCTCTTCCACGAGATCTTCGACTACCCGTACCCCTTCGGGAAGTACGACCAGGCCTTCGTGCCGGAGTACAACCTGGGCGCGATGGAGAACCCGGGGATGGTGACCTTCCGGGAGGAGTACATCTTCCGCGGGAAGGTCACGCAGGCCTCGTACGAGCGGCGCTCGAACACGATCCTGCACGAGATGGCGCACATGTGGTTCGGCGACCTGGTCACCATGAAGTGGTGGGACGACCTGTGGCTGAAGGAGTCCTTCGCGGACTTCATGGGCTCCTTCGCGCTGGTCGAGGCCACCCGCTTCGACCAGGCGTGGGTCACCTTCGCCAACAGCCGCAAGGCGTGGGCCTACCGGGCCGACCAGCTGCCGTCCACCCACCCGGTCACGGCCGACATCCGTGACCTGGAGGACGCGAAGCTGAACTTCGACGGCATCACCTACGCCAAGGGCGCGGCGGTGCTCAAGCAGCTCGTGGCGTACGTGGGACGGGACGCCTTCCTGGAGGGCGCGCGGCGCTACTTCAAGGCGAACGCCTACGGGAACACCACCCTGGACGACCTGCTGTCGGTGCTCGCGGAGGTGTCCGGGCGGGACATGGCCGAGTGGTCGCGGGCCTGGCTGCAGACGGCCGGCGTTAACGCGCTGACCCCGGTGGTGACCTGCGACGCGGGCGGCCGGGTGACCGAGCTGGCGGTGGTCCAGGACGGCGACGAGCTGCGCCCGCACCGGGTCGCGGTGGGCCTGTACCGGCTGGACCCGGACGGCGCGCTGGTGCGCTACGCGCGGGCCGAGGCGGACGTGGCGGGGGCCCGGACGGTCGTCGGCGAGCTGGCGGGGCAGGAGAAGCCCGCGCTGGTGCTCGTCAACGACGAGGACCTGACGTACTGCAAGATCCGCTTCGACGAGGCGTCGCTGGCCGCGCTGCGCTCGCACCTGGGCTCGGTGGCGGACCCGCTGAGCCGCGCGCTGTGCTGGTCGGCGCTGTGGAACCTGACGCGCGACGGGCTGATGCCGGCGCGGGACTTCATCTCGCTCGTACTGGCCCACGCGGGCCGGGAGACGGACGTCGGCGTCCTGCAGATGCTGCACGCGCAGGCACTGACCGCGGTCACCCACTACGCGGCGCCCGACTGGCGGGAGCAGGGCGGCAAGGTCCTGGCGGCGTGTGCGCTGCAGGAACTGCGGTTCGCGGAGCCGGGGTCGGAGCACCAGCTCACCTGGGCCCGCTTCTTCGCGGCGGGCGCGGCGACCGAGGGCGACTTCCAGCTGCTGCTGGGGCTGCTGGAGGGATCGGCGCGGATCGACGGGCTGGAGATCGACCAGGAGGTGCGCTGGGACTTCCTGCTGCCGCTGGCCGCGCACGGGGCGATCGGCGAGGAGGTCCTCTCGGCCGAACTGGCGCGGGACGACACGGCGTCGGGCAAGCGGCACCAGGTGCGGTGCCTGGCGGCGCGGCCGTCGGCGGCGGTCAAGGACCAGGCGTGGGCCGCGGTGGTGGAGTCGGACACGCTGTCGAACGCGCTGGTCGAGGCGACGATCGCGGGGATGCAGCAGTCTTCGCAGCGGGGGCTGTTGGCGCCGTACGCGGAGCCCTACTTCGCCGCGATCGAGCGGATCTGGGCCGACCGGTCGATCCAGATCGGCATGGACGTGGTGAAGGGGCTGTACCCGTCGCTCCAGGACTCCCAGGCGACCCTGGACGCCACCGACGCGTGGCTTTCGGCGCACGAGTCGGCCGCGCCGGCGCTGCGACGGCTGGTCCTTGAGGCGCGGGACGACCTGGCGCGGGCGCTGCGGGCGCAGGCCTGCGACGTGGCGGCGGCGGGCTGACCCTGCGGGGCTTCTCCCCGCCCCGCCCTTTCGCCGTGTCCCGGGGCTCCGCCCCGGACCCCGCGCCTCAAACGCCGGCGGGGCTGGAATTGCCCTCCGGGCAATCCAGCCCCGCCAGGCGATTGCGCTGCGCGCACGTCTTGGCTGACGCCAGTCAAAATCCAGCCCCGCCGGCGTTTGAGGCGCGGGGTCTGGGGCGGAGCCCCAGGAAACGGGGCCGGACCGGCGCACTCCATCGGCAGTCGAACGTCCGTACTTTAGCCCCGGCTTGTCCCGATTTGCCGACGGATGTGTAACAGGGGTTAGCAAGGCCATGGCCTGAGGGAATCCCTGCGTCATGAACCACAACGCACCCCTCCCCCTCGCCCACCTCACCGACAACCGCCCCCGCGTGCTGTCGCTGGCCCAGCTCCGCGAGCACGGGGTCACCGCCTCCGACGCCGCCGAGCGGTCCTGGCAGCAGATCCTGCCCGGGGTGTTCCTGCTCCACGCCGGTCCCGCGACCAGCGAGGAGCGGCTGCACGCGGCGCTCCTCTACGCGGGGCGCCGCGGGGACGAGGTCATGATCACCGGGCTGGCCGCCCTCGCGCTGTACCGGTTCTCCTCCGCCCCCGCCCTGCTCGGCCTCCCCCAGATCGACGTGCTCGTCCCCAACACCCGCCGACTGCGCTCCGCCGGACAGGTCCGCATCGTCCGGACGCACACCCCGCCCCGGCCGGCGGAGGTCACCGGGCTGCCCGTCGCCCCCGTGGCCCGCGCCGTCGCCGACGCCGTCGTCCACCTCTCCGACGCCGGTACGGTCCGCCGTCTGCTCAGCGAAGCCGTCCGCGGCGGGCACTGCGAACCGGCCGCCGTGGTGCGGGAGCTGACGGTGGCCCGGCTGCTGAACCGCCCGCACGTGGTGGACGCCGTCGAATCACTGCTCGCCGAGGGCCGGGCCATCGCCGAGGACCGGCTGTACCAGCTCGTACGGGGCTACGAGCTCCCCGAGCCCGTCTGGAACGTGGACCTGCGGCTGCCCGGCGGCCCGCACCTGGGCGGGGTCGACGCGTACTGGCCGGAGCAGGCGGTGGCCGTGGAGATCGACACGCGGGCCCCGCGCCAGGGCGAGGACGAGGAGTGGACGGAGTCCGTCCGCAAGCGGGAGACCCTGGAGCGGTGCGGGGTGACCGTCCTGCACATCACCCCGCGCAAGCTCCGCGACTGGCCCGAGCAGCAGGCCGCGGTCGTACGGACCGCCCTGACGGCGTCCGCCGACCGCGAGCCCGCCGCCTACCTCGTCGTCCTGCCCAGGTGAGGGACCTGCCGCCGGGAGCCCTACCACTGGGGGCCCTACCGCGCAGGCCGCCAAGGCGGCGCGGGCAGCGCCGGATTGGCCGGCGAGTACTCCGGGGCGCTCCACTGAAGCCGCCCCGGGTGCACGCTCTCCACCACCGACTCGACCCGGAAGCGGACCCGCCGCTCCCCGCCCGCCCCGAACTCGGGCTCCGCCCGCCCGCTGAGCTGGAGCAGCGCCCCGCTCTCCCAGTCCGGGAACAGCAGCCCGGCCCGCGGGTCCGCCAGCAGGTTTCCCAGCGTCAGGAACATCGCGTTGCCCGCGTAGTCCGGCCAGGCCAGTTCGGTCGGGGACAGCACCTCGACGAAGCCCGGCATTCCGCCCCGGTGGCTCGCGTCGGCCCCGTCCGCCCCCGCGGAGGTGGCGACGAAGAAGGTGTCGGCGGCGCGGACGGCCCGTTCCTGGTCGGGGGTGAGCGCGTCCCCGCGCCACACGACACCGGCTCCTTCGGCGGCGAGCTGGACAGGCTGCCGCTTCTGGAGGTACTTGGGGCAGTTGGCGAAGACCCGTTCGGCCGCCAGCGCGAACCCGCCGGGGGTCACCTCCAGGGTTCCGCCCAGCCGCATCCGGCGCCGGGTGCGCGGGTCGAGGGAGATGGTCCCGACCCGGGTGCCGGCGGTGGCCAGCGCCTCGGCGAGCGGATCGCCCTCGGGGATCCCGCCCTTGACCGCGATCCGGTCCGGCCCGGTGGCCCGTACGAACCCGGGGGCGCCGGTCAGCAGTGAGGCCCAGAGCCGGCCCCCGGGATCGGCCGCGCCGACGACCAGGTGCGGCTGCAGGCCCAGGAAGGCCGCCGCCACCTCCTTGATGTGCGGGGTGACGGACCGGCCGACGTGCACGGCGTGCTCGCGGACACCGACCCGCTCCTGGACGGCCAGCGAGCCCCAGCGATACCCGGACATTAGAAGAACCCGCAGGTCGGGGCCCCTGTGGTGGGAGCCTCGGCGCCTTCGGCGCCGCTCGGCACGGAGATCTCCAGACGGGTCCCGTCGGGGTCGTGGAAGAAGATCCCGCCCGAGGCCGCCCCTTCGCCGTGGGGGACGACCCCTTCGTAGGCGAAATCGACGCCCAGGCCGCGCAGCCGCTCCTCGTACTCCCTGACCTCCTCGATGGCGTCCGCGGACAGCGCGAGGTGGTGCAGTCCGGCCGCGCCGGGTGCGTAGGCCCCCTCGGCCTGCTGCCACAAGGTGAGCACGAGCTCGCCGTCCTGGCCGAGGAAGGCGAAGCGCCGTTCCTCTTCCTTGCCCTCGCCGAGCAGCTCGAAGCCGAGGCCGTCGCGATAGAAGACGAGCGACCGGGCGAGGTCCGTGACATTGAGGCCCACGTGGCCGGTGCGCAGCTTGCTGATGACGGTCGTCACAACGGTTCCTTCCCCAGAACTACGTAATCCCTAACCTTCTAAATCGAGATTAACGGTTAGAGCAGGAGGAGTCAACCGCTCACGTACCCTTGAGGGGTTAGTGCCACGAGGAGGCGGACATGACGACGGCGGACCCACGACCCCTGACCGGGGAACCGGTGGCCCTGGACCTGCTGAACACCCGGTGGGTCCAGGACGGCGAACCCGTCGACCTCTTCGCTGGGGCCTTCGGGCTCACCCGCGTCGAAGGGCTCGCGCTCTGGCTGGAGAGCGCCGGGCTGGCCGGCCGCTTCCACGCCGACGCCTCGACCCTGGTCCACCTGCTCACCGCCCGCGAGGCACTGGCGCGCGCCGTCGCGGACCCGGCCGACGAGAGCGCCCGCACCCTGGTCGACGCCGTCCTGGAGTACGGACGCATCCGGGCCACCCTGACCGCCGAAGGGCCCGGCGAGCGGACCGAGTTCGACGATCCGACCTGGGGCCCGGCCTGGACGGCCGCCCGCGACTACCTGGAGCTGCTGGGCTCCGACCCCGCCCGGATCCGCAAGTGCGCCTCCGAAACCTGCGTGCTGCACTTCCACGACACCTCGCGCAACGGCACCCGGCGCTGGTGCTCGATGTCGGCCTGCGGAAACCGGGCGAAAGCCTCCCGCCACTACGCGCGCACGCGCGAGCGCTGAACACCCGGAAGTTGTCACACCCGATCTGAGACCGGGGCCCGCCCGACCTCTGACACACGGTCGGGAAGTCTACAAATCCATGTTCAACCCCGAAGGTTCGCACCGGTTCGGTCCGGTACGGGCCTTCTGGCGTACACCCCGAGCTGGCGGGAGTCCGCCACGGCAGGTATCGGTCCGTGACAACTCTCCCCAAAGAGCTGTCATTTACGCGAGGCTGACCGGTCATCCGGCACCGAAATCCGGACCGTACCTTTCACTTAGCCAGGGATGCTGATGACCCTCGACTCCCCCAGCTCCATACCCGGGGCCCGACGCGCCGCGCGCGTCGCGGCCGCGGCCGGCCTGGTGGCCGCTCTCGCGGCCACCGGCGCCATGCCCGTCTTCGCGGCGACCGGCACGAATACCCCCGCGCCCAACCCCGCGGTGAAGTCGGCCGACCAGAAGCTCGGCTCGGCCGACGCCGAACTGCTCCAGGAAGCCAAGACCAAGGGCGAGAAGACCGTCACGGTCATGGTCGCGACGGCACCCGGCGAGACCCAGCAGGTGGCCAAGCAGCTCGACGACGTCCAGGGCGCCTCGGTGGGCCAGACGTACGACAAGCTCGGCTACGTGCGCGCCACCCTGCCGACCGACAAGGCGGAGGCCGCGCTGAAGGCGGCCGCCAAGCTGTCCTCCGTGCACGGCATCGACCTGCGGCACGAGATCCAGCTCCCGGACCCCCGTCCGGACGCGGACCGCGAGACGGGGACGGTGAAGCGGACCGCCGCCGAGACCTACCCCGGGCCGGACAAGAACACCCCGGCGAAGAACCCGTACAACCCGTCCTTCGAGACCGGTGCGCTGGACTTCCTCAAGAACAACCCGAAGGCCGACGGCCGCGGCGTGACCATCGGCATCATGGACTCGGGCGTCGACCTCGGCCACCCCGCGCTCCAGAAGACCACCACCGGCGAGCGCAAGATCGTCGACTGGGTCACCGCTACCGACCCGATCACCGACAGCGACGCCACCTGGCGCGCGCAGATCACCCCGGTCGCCGGTGGCACCTTCACCGCGGCCGGCGCGAGCTGGAAGGCTCCGGAGGGCTCGTTCCAGTGGAGCCGCTTCACCGAGTCGATCACCGCCAACGGTGACATGAAGGGCGACGTCAACCGGGACGGGGACACCACCGACCGGTTCGGCCTGCTCTACGACCCGGTCGCCGGGACCGTCCGCGTCGACACCGACCAGGACAACGACTTCACGAACAACGAGCCGATGAAGCCGTACAAGGACGGCTACCAGATCGGCTACTTCGGCACGGACAACCCGGCGACCGAGGTCGCCGAGCGCATCCCGTTCGTGATCGAGATCCGCAAGGACGTCCCGATGGACCCGCTGGGCGGTGACTGGATCGGCAAGAAGGCCGACTTCGTCAACGTCGGCATCATCGAGTCCGAGCACGGCACGCACGTCGCCGGCATCACGGCCGCCAACGGCCTGTTCGGCGGCGCGATGAACGGCGAGGCGCCCGGCGCCAAGCTCGTCTCCTCGCGCGCCTGCTCCTGGTCCGGCGGCTGCACCAACATCGCGCTGACCGAGGGCATGATCGACCTCGTCGTCAACCGCGGCGTGGACATCGTCAACATGTCGATCGGCGGCCTGCCGGCCCTGAACGACGGCAACAACGCGCGCTCCGAGCTCTACAAGAACCTCATCGACACCTACGGTGTCCAGCTCGTCATCTCGGCGGGCAACGAGGGCCCCGGCATCAACACCATCGGCGACCCCGGTCTCGCGGACAAGGTCATCTCCGTTGGTGCGGCGGTCTCCAAGGAGACCTGGGCGGCCAACTACGGCTCCGGCGTGACCAAGGCTTACAACATGTTCCCCTTCTCCTCGCGCGGTCCGCGTGAGGACGGCGGCTTCACGCCGACGATCACCGCCCCCGGCGCGTCGATCAACACCATCCAGACCTGGCTGCCCGGCATGCCGGTGAAGGAGGCCGGCTACACCCTGCCGGCCGGTTACGGCATGCTCCAGGGCACCTCGATGTCCTCGCCGCAGGCGGCGGGCGCCAGCGCCCTGCTGATCTCGGCCGCCAAGCAGCAGAACATCGCCCTCACCCCGGCGAACCTGCGCATCGCGCTCACCAGCAGCGCGAAGAAGATCGCGGACGTTCCGGCGCACGCCCAGGGCGCGGGCCTGATCAACATCCCCGGCGCGTGGGAGTCCATCCAGCGCGGCGCGAAGGCCAACGAGTTCACCGTCAAGGCGCCGGTCGACACCGCGATCGACCAGTTCCTGAAGACCCCGGGCTTCGGCACCGGCGTCTACGACCGTGAGGGCGGCCTGAAGGTCGGCCAGAAGAAGGTGTACGACGTCGTCGTCACCCGCACCACGGGCGTCAAGTACGGCACCCCGCACGAGCTGAGCTGGCGCAACAACGACGGCACGTTCAAGGTCATCGGCGGCTACGACTACGTCACCCTGCCCCTGAACAAGCCGGTCACCATCAAGGTCCAGGCCATCGCCAAGACGGCCGGCGTCCACAGCGGCATCCTGCAGCTCGACGACCCCTCCACCGAGGGCATCGACAAGCAGATCCTCTCCACGGTCGTCGTCTCGACCCCGCTGGCGAAGCCCTCGTACAGCTACTCGGACACCTCCTCCGTGCAGCGCAACAGCCACAAGTCGTACTTCGTGACCGTCCCGGCGGGCGCGAAGACCCTCGAGGTCGCCCTCGGCGGTCTGAACGCGGGCAGCCAGACGCGCTTCATCTCGATCCACCCGTACGGCGTGGGCGTCGAGGACAGCGCGACGACCCAGTGCTACCCGAACTACGACAACCCGGCCAACCTGTGCCGCCCCGACCTGCGTTCGTACCCGAACCCGCAGCCGGGCGTCTGGGAGATCGAGGTCGAGTCGCGCCGCACGTCGCCGCTGCTCGACAACCCGTACAAGCTGGACGTCTCCGTGCTCGGCGCGGCCTTCGACCCCGCGGTCCAGGTCCTGCCCGAGGTCAAGCAGGGCACGCCGGCGCCGGTCCAGTGGACCGTGAAGAACGACGGGGCCGCCATCACCGGCGGCAAGCTCCAGGGCGGTCCCCTCGGCTCCGCGAAGGTCGCCAACCCGACCATCGCCGCCGGTGAGACCCACACCACCGAGGTCACGATCGGCGAGGGCGTCTCCCGCCTCGACATCGCGATCGGCAAGGTGTCCGACACCGCCGCCGACCTCGACCTGGACGTGTACAAGGACGGCGTCAAGGTCGGCTCCTCCGCCGACGGCGACTCCGAGGAGGCCGTGAGCCTCGTCAACCCGGCCGCGGGCACCTACACCATCGAGGTGTTCGGCTACGCGATCCCGTCCGGCTCCACCACGTACGACTACCGCGACGTCTTCTTCTCGGCCGCCCTGGGCACCGTCCAGGTCGACGAGGCCGCCGCGGTCAACCTCGCCAACGGCGCCTCGGCGACCGTCTCCGCGAACGTGCTGGTCAACAGCGCCGCTCCGGAAGGCCGCCAGTTCTTCGGCGAGGTCAAGCTGCTCAACGCCCGCGGCACCGCCGCCGGCACCGGCAGCGTGCAGATCGAGAAGGTCCTGCCGTAACCCGGTAGGAGCCTGAACACAGCGGGGGCGGTGCTCGTCAGAGCACCGCCCCCGCCTGTTTCCCCCGTCTGTTTCCCCCGCCGGTTCCCCCTCCGGCTTTCCCCTCGGGTGCGGACTACTTCCCCAGCGCGCTCAGGTCCTGTGCGTACGTGCCCACCGCGTGGGCGATCACGTCCAGGTTGGTGTCGAAGGCCCCCAGGTCGATGTTCTTCAGGGTGTCCCCCGCCCCGTGGTAGTTCGGGTCGTACGGGGCCCCGGCCGTGCCGCCGTACCGCTCGGCCTGCTCCGGCGTCTTGATGCCCTCGGCTCCGGTGAAGGTGCCGCCGGCCGGGATGCCGTTCGCGATGAAGGGGCCGTAGTCGGAGCGGCCGTCGAAGTCGCTGCCCTCGTGCGGCTTGGCCTTCGTGTCGAGGAAGCCGTTGATCAGCGCCTCGATCTGCGCCGAGCCGGCCGGACCGGCGCCCGCGCCCGTCTGGTCCGAGTCGTCTCCGTCGTAGACGAACTGCGCCGGGTTCGGCGAGGCGATCATGTCGAAGTTCAGGTACAGCGCGATGTCCTTCTTCTGCCGCTCCGACAGCTGCGCCACGTAGTGCTCGGAGCCCAGCAGGCCGAGCTCCTCCGCCGACCACCAGGCGAAGCGGACCTTGTTGGCGGTCTGCTTGCCCTTGCCCTTCTTGTTGGCGCCCTCCTCCGCGAGCTTGAGGGCCACCTCCAGCAGGCCGGCCGAGCCGGAGCCGTTGTCGTTGATGCCCGGGCCCTCGGGGACCGAGTCCAGGTGGGAGCCGACGGTGACCACGCGGTCGGCGCGGCCGCCGCGGGTCTCGGCGATGACATTGCGGGTCGTCTTCTGCACGTGCTCCTGCTCCAGCTCCAGCCGCACGCTCACCTCGCCCTTCGCCGCGGCCGCGGTCAGCGCCTCCCCGTCGGCGAGGGTGATCCCGGCGCTCGGGATGATCCCCTCGGCGGGCGAGGAGAAGGTGCCGCGCACCGGAGTGGTCCCGCTGTGGTTGTAGACGATCACCCCGAGGGCTCCGGCCCCGGCGGCGGCCCGCTGCTTCTCCACGAAGGTGCAGGTGCCGCGCTTGACCAGCGCGATCTTCCCGGTGAAGGCCCCGGCCGGGTAGTCGGCGGCGTCGCACCCCGGGCTCTCGTCGACCCGGGCGAGGGCCAGCGGCGCGGTCAGACCGCCGGCCGGGGTCGACTTGGTGAAGGTGAAGGCGGCGGTGGCCAGCTCGCGGCCACCGGTCCCCAGGACGGTGGTCCTCTCCGTCTTCGTGTGCGCCTCGTAGATGTCGAAGTCCTGGTACGAGACCTCGTACCCGGCCTTCTTCAGCGTGTCGTGGACGTAGGCGGCGGAGGCCGCGTGGCCGGGCGTGCCGGCCGCGCGGTTGCCGCCGTTGGCGTCGGCGATCTGCTGGAACTTCGCCAGGTGGCGGTAGGCGCCACGAGCGGTGACCTCCTCCACCAGCTCCCGGGCCAGGCGGCCCTCGCGCGGGTGGGCGGCGGCCGGCGCGGCGGCCAGCAGGACGGGTGCGGCGACGGCGGCGGCCGCGAGGGCGGCGAGCGCCGGTATGGACCGGCGGCGGTGGCGGATGGCGCGCACGGTGGTTCTCCCCGAGTTCGGATGACGGAATGCCGGTCCGGATTCCGGACGCGACAGACGGGACCGTAATCGGCTTCGACCAGGCGAAACGCCCGCCGGGCAGCGGTGCAACACGGCCGCCACGGAGTTGTCACGGGGGTTCACACGCAGAACACCGTCCGCTCCTCGGACAATGGATTGGACAAGGCTCGTGGGGTCGAACGCATGATGGCTTCACGCGCGCCCGCGTCGTACGTATCAGAGGAGTCACCGTGAGGGTCGGAATCGTCGGAGCCACCGGACAGGTCGGCGGAGTCATGCGCGGCATCCTGGCCGAGCGCAAGTTCCCGGTGGACGAGCTGCGGCTGTTCGCCTCGGCCCGTTCGGCCGGCTCCATCCTCGAGTGGGAGGGCCGGGAGATCACCATCGAGGACGCCTCCACGGCCGACTATTCCGGCCTGGACATCGTGCTGTTCTCCGCGGGCGGCGCCACCTCCAGGGCCCTCGCCGAGAAGGTCGCCTCGCAGGGCGCCGTCGTGATCGACAACTCCTCCGCCTGGCGCGGCGACCCCGAGGTCCCCCTCGTCGTCTCCGAGGTCAACCCGCACGCGATCGCGAACCGCCCCAAGGGCATCATCGCGAACCCGAACTGCACCACGATGGCCGCGATGCCGGTGCTGCGCCCGCTGCACGACGAGGCCGGTCTGACCGCGCTGATCGCCACCACCTACCAGGCCGTGTCCGGCTCGGGCCTGGCGGGCGTCGCCGAGCTCAAGGGCCAGGCCTGCGCGGTCTCCGAGGCCGCCGACCAGCTGACCTTCGACGGCGACGCGGTGGAGTTCCCGGCGCCTGCCGTCTACAAGCGGCCGATCGCCTACAACGTGATCCCGCTCGCGGGCTCGATCGTCGACGACGGCTCCTTCGAGACCGACGAGGAGCAGAAGCTCCGCAACGAGTCCCGCAAGATCCTGGAGATCCCGGAGCTCAAGGTCTCGGGCACCTGCGTGCGCGTGCCGGTCTTCGCCGGCCACTCCCTCCAGGTCAACGTCCGCTTCGACCGTCCGCTGAGCGTCGAGCGCGCCTACGAGCTGCTGAAGGACGCCCCGGGCGTCGAGCTCTCGGAGATCCCCACCCCGCTGCAGGCCGCCGGCAAGGACGCCTCGTACGTGGGCCGCATCCGCGTCGACGAGACCACCGAGAACGGCCTCGCGCTGTTCCTCTCCAACGACAACCTCCGCAAGGGCGCCGCGCTGAACGCGGTCCAGATCGCGGAGCTGGTCGCGGAGGAGCTGCGCCAGGGCTGACGCCGGTCGCGCGCACGTGTGGGGGGGCGGCACCGTGGCGGTGCCGCCCTTCGGCGTTCCTCCCTACGCCCGGCGGACCTCGAAGAGGTAGCAGCCGAACTCGGCCGCGCGGACGTGCACGAGCGCGGTCCGCGGGTCCTCGAAGGCCTCCGTCAGCGCCTGCCCGACCACCGCCTCCGGGTCCTCGGCGAGGTCGAGGACGCGCCCGCCGAGGATGTGGCCCGCAGTGTCGTAGCGGCGGGCCGTGCGCAGGGCGCCGGGGTGCGCGAAGGGGAGGCCGGTCTCCGGGGCCGGTCCGCCGCAGTCGGCGGCGTGGATGAACACCGGTCCCTGCTCGTCGTAGGCCCCCGGGTCGACGCCGGCCTCGGCGGCCCAGCGGCGCAGCGGGGCGTACGCGACGAGGGCGATCCGTTCGCCGGGGGCGCTGCGGCGCAAGCAGCAGCGCAGCGGGGCGCCGCCCTCCGGGTCCTCGTAGGGCGCGCAGGGCCGTCCGGCGTCGTCGAGGGTGCGCAGGCGGGCGAGGACGGGAGGGGCGATGGCGAGCACGGTGTGGGTGGTCATGGGGTCCAGGGTGCCCCCGGCGGACCGGTCGGAGCTGGCGGAAATCGGACGTCGAGTTTCGCCCGTGGGTTACTCCGGCGCGCTGCCCCGGCCCGCGTGGAAGGATGGGCCGGAACGTCACCATCGAAGGAGATGACCGCGTGCCAGGCACGAATCTGACCCGTGAAGAGGCTCAGCAGCGCGCAAAGCTGCTCAGTGTCGACTCGTACGAGATCGAGCTCGATCTCAGCGGCGCGCAGGAGGGTGGCACGTACCCCTCCGTGACCACCGTGCGCTTCCAGTCCGCGGAGGCCGGCGCCGAGACCTTCATCGACCTGGTCGCTCCGACCGTGCACGAGGTCGTCCTCAACGGCAAGTCCCTCGACGTGGCCGCCGTCTTCCGGGATTCCCGGATCGCGCTCGCGCACCTCGCCGCCGGGGCCAACGAGCTCCGCGTCGTCGCCGACTGCGCCTACACCAACACCGGTGAGGGTCTGCACCGCTTCGTCGACCCGGTCGACGAGCAGGCCTACCTGTACACCCAGTTCGAGGTCCCGGACGCGCGCCGCGTGTTCGCGAGCTTCGAGCAGCCCGACCTGAAGGCGACGTTCCGGTTCACCGTTACGGCCCCCGCGGGCTGGACGGTCATCTCGAACTCCCCGACGCCGCAGGCTCCCGCCGACAACGTCTGGCGCTTCGAGCCGACCCCGCGCATCTCCACGTACATCACGGCCCTGATCGTCGGCCCGTACCACGCGGTGCACAGCTCCTACGAGGGCCCGGACGGGCAGTCCGTCCCGCTCGGCATCTACTGCCGTCCCTCGCTCGCCGAGTTCCTCGACGCCGACGCGATCTTCGACGTGACCCGGCAGGGCTTCACCTGGTTCCAGGAGAAGTTCGCGTACGACTACCCCTTCGCGAAGTACGACCAGCTCTTCGTGCCGGAGTTCAACGCGGGCGCGATGGAGAACGCGGGCGCGGTCACCATCCGCGACCAGTACGTCTTCCGCTCGAAGGTGACGGACGCGGCGTACGAGACGCGCGCCGAGACGATCCTGCACGAGCTCGCGCACATGTGGTTCGGCGACCTCGTCACCATGGAGTGGTGGAACGACCTGTGGCTGAACGAGTCGTTCGCCACGTACACCTCCATCGCCTGCCAGGCGTACGCGGAGGGCTCGAAGTGGCCGCACGCCTGGACCTCCTTCGCCAACTCCATGAAGACCTGGGCGTACCGGCAGGACCAGCTGCCCTCCACGCACCCGATCATGGCCGACATCCGTGACCTGGACGACGTCCTGGTCAACTTCGACGGCATCACGTACGCCAAGGGCGCCTCGGTCCTCAAGCAGCTCGTGGCCTACGTCGGCCAGGACGCCTTCTTCAAGGGCGTGCAGGCGTACTTCAAGGCGCACGCCTTCGGGAACACGCGCCTGTCGGACCTGCTCGGCGCCCTGGAGGAGACCTCCGGCCGCGATCTGACCGCCTGGTCGAAGGCCTGGCTGGAGACGGCCGGCATCAACATCCTGCGCCCGGAGATCGAGACCGACGAGAACGGCTCCGTCACCGCCTTCGCCGTCCGCCAGGAGGCCCCGGCGCTGCCCGCCGGCGCCAAGGGCGAGCCGGTCCTGCGCCCGCACCGCATCGCGGTCGGCCTGTACGACCTGGCCGACGGCAAGCTGGTGCGCGGCGAGCGGATCGAGCTGGACATCGACGGCGACCTCACCGCCGTGCCGGAGCTGATCGGCCGGACCCGTCCGGCCGTGGTCCTGCTGAACGACGACGACCTGTCGTACGCCAAGGTCCGTCTCGACGAGGTGTCCCTCGCCAACGTCACCGCGCACCTGGGCGACTTCACCGAGTCGCTGCCGCGCGCGCTGTGCTGGGCCTCGGCCTGGGACATGACCCGCGACGGCGAACTGGCCACCCGCGACTACCTCGCCCTCGTCCTGTCGGGCATCGGCAAGGAGTCGGACATCGGCGTCGTGCAGTCGCTGCACCGCCAGGTCAAGCTGGCCGTGGACCTGTACGCCGACCCGGCGTGGCGCGACCAGGGCCTGGCCGTCTGGACGGAGGCCACGCTGGAGCACCTGCGCGCGGCCGAGCCGGGCAGCGACCACCAGCTGGCGTGGGCCCGCGCCTTCGCGGCGACGGCCCGTACCGACGAGCAGCTGACCTACCTGTCGGCGCTGCTGGACGGCTCCGCGGAGGTCAAGGGCCTGGCCGTGGACACCGAGCTGCGCTGGGCGTTCCTGGAGCGCCTGGTCGCCACCGGTGTCGCCGATGAGCCGGCGATCGCGGCCGAGCTGGAGCGGGACAAGACCGCGGCGGGCGAGCGGCACGCGGCGACCGCCCGCGCGGCGCGTCCGACGGCGGAGGCCAAGGCCGAGGCGTGGGCTTCGGTCGTCGAGGGCGACGCGCTCCCGAACGCGGTGCAGGAAGCGGTGATCGGGGGCTTCGTCCAGACCGACCAGCGCGAGCTCCTCGCCCCGTACACGGCGAAGTACTTCGCGGCGGTCAAGGAGGTCTGGGAGACCCGGAGCCACGAGATCGCCCAGCAGATCGCGGTGGGGCTCTACCCGTCCCTCCAGGTCTCCGCGGAGACCCTCGCGGCGACGGACGCCTGGCTGGCCTCGGCCGAGCCGAACGCGGCCCTGCGCCGCCTGGTCTCGGAGTCCCGCGCGGGCGTCGAGCGCGCGCTGACCGCCCAGGCGGCCGACGCCCGGGCGTAACCGGCTCGCGCCGCTGCTGGGGCTCCGCCCCAGACCCGTTGCCGCGTGCGGCGCCGTTGCCGGGGGCCAGCCCCCGGACCCCCGCGCCTCAAACGCCGGCGAGGCTGAATTTTCCCGGCGAAGCCGGAAAATCCAGCCCGTCCGGCGTTTGAGGACCGGGTCCGGGCAGAGCCCGGGGAACGGTGGAAGGGCGGGTAGGGGACAAGCGCCGCGCAGCGGCTACCCCCGCGCCGCCGCCACGGACCGCAGGGCCGCCAGGGCGTGGGCCACCGCCGGGGCCGATTCCGAGCCGCGGCGCAGGGCCGCGATGACGTGGCGGGTGGGCCGGTCGTGGGAGAGCACGCGGACGGCGACGCCCGACGCGCGGCTCGCCACCATCCGGGGGACCAGGGCCACCCCCATGCCCGCCTCGACCATGGCGAGGATCGCGGTCCAGCCGGATGCCGAGTGCGCCTGTTCCGGGACGAACCCCGCCGCCTCGCAGGCATTGCGGGTGATCTCCGACCAGGGCCCGGAGCCGCCGTAGATCCACGGGTCCCCGGACAGGTCCGCGAGCCGCAGCTCCGCGGCGCCGGCCAGCGGGTGCTCCGGGGGCAGGGCCACGTCGAGGGGGTCCTCCAGCAGGGTCCTGCGGGTGAAGCGGGGATCGCGGGCGGTCGGTGCGTGGGCCGCGAGGGAGAGCGCGAGGTCGACGACCCCGGCGGACAGCAGCTCGTAGGACTCGGCCGCCTCGGTCTCCCGTACGCGGACCTCCACGCCGGGGTGCGAGCGCCTCAGGGCGGCGACCGCCGGGACCACGAGGACCGGTACGGCGGTGGAGAAGGCTCCGATGCGGACCTCCCCCGCTTCCCCCGCGAGGTATCCGGTGAGTTCCGCGTCGGCCCGCTCCAGCTGCGCGAACACGGCCTCCGCGTGCCGCAGTACGAGGTGGGCGGCGTCGGTGAGCCGGACCCGGCGGCCCTGTGCCTCCAGCAGCGGGACCCCCAGCATCCTGGCCAGGTTGGTGAGCTGCTGCGAAACGGCCGAGGGCGTCATGTGCAGCGCCTCGGCCGTCGCGGTCACGGTCCCCTGTTCCGCGAGGGTCCGCAGGATCCGCAGCTTCTTGATGTCCCACTCGATCATGGGACCGAACTTACCGCCGGGCACCCAGACCCACGCCGCCCAGGATCAGCGCCATGCACAGGAGCTGCGCCGGTCCGGTCGTCTCGCCGAGGAGCAGCAGGCCGAGGCCCGCGACGCAGACCGGCTGGAGGTAGTAGACGACTCCGGCGCGGGCGGCGCCGATCATCGCGACGGCCTTGTTCCAGGCGAAGAAGGCGACGGCGGAGGAGAAGACGCCGACGTACAGGAGCATTCCGGCGGTGGAGGGGGTGACCTGGAAGCCGCCCTGGACTCCGACGGACACGGCGTAGACGGGGGCGAGCATCAGGGCGCCGAGGACGAAGGTGGTGAGCAGGAAGGCGAGGCCGCCCAGTTCGGCGGGCTTGCGCTTGAGGAGCGCGCTGTACGTGGCGAAGGACAGGGCGGCGCCGAACATCCACAGGTCGCCGGCGGCGAAGTCGAAGCGGATCGATCCCTTGCCGACCAGGAGGAGCACGCCGAGGGCTGCGAGGGCCAGGCCGAAGGTGCGCCGGGCGCCGAGCCGTTCGCCGCCGAGGCGGGCGTACAGGGCCATGACGACCGGCGAGGCGGCCATGATCATGCCCATGTTGGAGGCGGAGGTGGTCAGTCCGGCCTGGTGCACGAGGGTGTTGTAGAGGGCGACGCCGAAGAGGGCGGCCAGGGCGATGTAGCCGAAGTGCTTGCGGATCAGGGCCCGCTGCTGCCAGGCCTGCCGGGCGGCGAAGGGGGCGACGGCCACGGTGGCGATGACCCAGCGCCAGAAGACGGCCTGGACGGGCGGGATGCTGTCGGCCATGCCCCGGGTGGCGACGAAGCTGCCGGACCAGACGACCGTCGCGAGCAGGGCGAGGAGGACGCCGAGTCCGGCGGCCCCCTTCTTCGCCTTGCCGGGCAGTGCTTGCAGTGCTTCCTGCGGGACGGTGCGGACTCGGTCCATGACGGCCACGGTGTGTCTCCCCCTCGGGGTTCGGAGTGTCGGTTCGTTGGTCTACCGTCGCACCGGGTCACCCGTCAGGTCCATCGAAACATTTCGATCGGTTCCTTCAGCAGAACTGAACGGTCCGGCCTTCGGTCGCGCCGCGCCCGCCGAGCCCGCCGATCCCGCCGCGAGCTGCCCCGCGACGGTGGCGCCGAAGGCGATCGCCATGCCCAGCACCTGCACCGGTGACAGCGCCTGCCCCAGGGCGGCCCACCCGATGACGGCGGCGGTGAGCGGCGAGAGCGGGCCGAGGAGGGTGACCGAGGTGGCGGTGAGCTGCCCGATGCCGCGGATCCAGAGCCAGTACGCGATGCCGGTGTTGATCAGCATCATGTAGCCGTAGCCGAGGAAGGCCTTGCCGTCGAGCGCCGGCGGCGCCCCTTCCACCAGCGCGGCGACCGGGATGATGATGAGGCCGCCCGCGGTGAGCTGCCAGCCGGTCATGGCCAGCGGGCCGACGCCCTCCGGGCGCCCCCACCGCTTGGTCATGACGGTGCCCGCGCCCATCGAGGCGGAGGAGACGATGCCGGCCACCACTCCGACCAGGTCGAGCTGCGCCTGCGCGGTCAGCACCACCATGCTGACGCCGAAGGCCGCCACGACGGCGGCGAGCACGGTCCGCAGCCGGGCCCGCTCGCCCAGCAGGAGGGCGGCCAGCCCCACGACGAACAGCGGTCCCGCGGAGCTCAGTACGGCCGCGACCCCGCCGGGCAGGCGGTAGGCGGAGAGGAACAGGAGCGGGAAGAAGGCGCCGATGTTGAGCCCGCCCAGGACGGCCGCCTTCCACCACCACCGCCCCGTGGGCAGCTTCCGCGCGAGGGCGGTGAGCAGCAGCCCGGCGGGCAGTGCGCGCATCACCCCGGTGAACAGCGGCCGGTCGGGCGGCAGCAGCTCGGAGGCCACGAAGTAGGTCGAGCCCCAGGAGATGGGGGCGAGGGCGGTCAGGGCGATGGTGATGACGCGCTTCACGGCGGTGCTCCTCCGGCAGGGACGAGTAGCTCACTTGAAAGTAGCTTAGCACTAAGCCACTTTCCTGCAAGCAACTTCCTTGCGGATCTCCAAGGCCATGGGCGACGCGAGGGAGAAGACCTACGCGCGCTACGGAATCGCGCGCGGGGAGTTCGACGTCGATCCAGACGACCGGCGGGCTCTCCGGGTGGCGCTCACCGGCCTGCTGCGCAAGGTGAGGGCAGGGGTCCCGTATTCGGGCCCGGGTACGACGAGACGCCGGGGGTCCTCATGGACCCCCGGCGCCCCGGAAGAATCGGATCGAGCGGGGAGACCCCCGGAAGGGGTCGGGCCCGTTCGGCCGTTCGACTTCGTGCGGCTGGGTTCAGCCTTCGTTCTGCGTCGTGCGCGACTTGTCGCCGACCATCACCAGACCGGCGATGACCAGGAACAGCACGATCGGCGTGGCCACGTAGAGGCCGAGCGTCTCCGCGACGCTCAGGCCCGGACCCGGGTCGTCGCCGTCGTCACGGGTGAGCGCGAGGGCGGGAGACGTCATCAGCAGCATCATCAGCGTCGTTCCGGCCGTGACGGCGCCGGCGCGCAGAGCGTTCTTCTTGTCCACGGAGCAAACGTAGCGAACACCTAAACGCCGCGCGCGCCCGGGGGTGCCGTACGGGTTCCCGCCGCCCCCCGCACCGCCCCCAGCAGGGCGTTCGCCCGCGGCGAGGCGGCCAGTGCCTCCAGGGTCAGGGGCCGTCCCTCCGCGTCGGCGACCGGGAGCCGCCAGTTGGGGTACTGGTCCCAGGTGCCGGGCAGGTTCTGCGGCCGCCGGTCCCCCACCGCGTCGGGCAGCCAGACCCCGACCAGCCGGGCCGGGGTGCGCAGCAGGAACCCGTAGAGGGACCGTACGGCGGCCTCCTCGCCCTTGGTGTCGAGCCCGAGGTCCTCCAGTACGTCCAGCCAGCGCGCGGTGTCGGCCGCGTCCTCGGCGCGCTCCCGCTCCGCCGGGCGGGTCAGCAGGCCCAGCCGGTCGCGCAGTTCCACGTGGGAGCCGGCCAGTTTGGCGGCCGTGGGGGGCAGATCGTGGGTGGTCACGGTGGCCAGGCAGTCGGCCCGCCAGCGCTCCGCCTCCAGCGGCTCCCCATCCCCGCCCCAGTCCCGCTCGAACCAGAGCACCGAGGTGCCCAGCACCCCGCGCCGGGCCAGCGCCTGACGGACCCCCGGCTGCACGGTGCCGAGGTCCTCGCCGATGACCAGGGCCCCCGCCCGGTGGGCCTCCAGGACCAGCAGGGCGAGCATCGCCTCCCCGTCGTACGAGACGTACGCGCCTTCGGCGGGCGGGGCCCCTTCGGGGATCCACCAGAGCCGGAACAGTCCCATGACGTGGTCGATGCGCAGGGCGCCGGCGTACCGGAACACCCCCCGCAGCAGGGCCCGCAGCGGCGCGTACCCGGTGGCGGCCAGCCGGTCCGGCCGCCACGGGGGCAGCCCCCAGTCCTGGCCGCGCGCGTTGAAGGCGTCCGGCGGGGCGCCGACGCAGACGCCCCGGGCGTAGTGGGGGGCGGCCCCGAAGGGGGCTCCGGTGGCGTCCGAGCCGTCCGGATGCACCCCGACGGCCAGGTCGTGCACGATGCCGACCGCCATCCCGGCCTCCTTCGCGGCCCGCTGGGCGGCGGCGAGCTGGGCGTCGGTGAGCCAGACCAGCCAGCGGTGGAAGTCGGCCCGCGCCTTCGGGTCCTCCCCGGCGTGCCCGGCGCACCAGACGGCGTGCCGGTCCAGCTCCTCGCCCTGCGCGGCGCGGAAATCCCGGTAGGCCGCCTCCCGTTCGGGGCTGCGCGGAACTGCGTACAGCAGCTCCAGGGCGGCCTGCTTGAGGGACCAGACGGCGTCCCGGTCGATCAGCGCCCCCTTCTCCAGCACCTCGCGCCGCAACTGGGCTCCCCGGTCGGCCAGTTCCGCGAGGGCGGCCCGGTCCGGGCAGTCGGCGTACTCGGGGACGTCCTCGATCCGCAGGTGCACCGGGTCGGGGAAGCGGCGCGAGGACGGCCGGTAGGGGGAGGGGTCGGTCGGCGTGCCGGGGACGGCCGCGTGCAGCGGGTTGACCTGGACGAAGCCGGCTCCGTGGACGCGGCCCGCCCAGCGCGCCAACTCCGCCAGGTCGCCCAGGTCGCCCATGCCCCAGGAGCGTTCGGAGAGCACCGAGTAAAGCTGGACGAGCAGCCCGTGGGTGCGTTCGGGCGCCGCCGGCGCCCGGTCGGGGGCCACGATCAGGGTGGCGGTGGCGGTGCGGCCGTCGGGGGCCTGCGCGTGGATCCGGTGCACGCCCAGCGGCGGCTCCCCCGCGCCGGCCGCGCTCCAGGCCACCGGCGGCTCCTGGGGGACCGCACGGCCCGCCGCAGACGGTCGGCCGTCCTCCTCCGCCTCCAGCAGGGTCCGGGTCCCCGGCGGGAGCGTGCCCAGCTCCACGGGCGGCCGGGACCCGGCCCACCACACCAGCACGCGCGGCAACAG
Organism: Streptomyces sp. GL_148; assembly: GCF_057834205.1. NCBI lineage: Bacteria > Bacillati > Actinomycetota > Actinomycetes > Kitasatosporales > Streptomycetaceae > Streptomyces > Streptomyces sp. GL_148. The sequence goes on from NZ_CM174396.1 coordinate 2,986,016, forward strand.
CCGGTGCGCCGCGTCGTGTTCGGCTGCGGCCAGGTGCGTCCGCACGGACTCCGGGGTGTCCGTGTTCACCCCCAACTGCCGCAGCACGGCGGCGACGGTGGCCTCCGGGACCCGCAGGGTGACGTCCTCGGCGGGCTGGTAGGTGGTGGCGACTCCGTACAGGGCCGCGAGCCGGGCGAGGTCGTCCATCAGGTTCCTTGTCCTCTAGTCACCCGCGGCGGCCGCCGCGGCTTGGGTGGTCGGCTCGCTGGTCAGCGGGGCCTCGCTGGCGAGCGGGGGCTCACTGGTCAACGGCGCGTGCGCGGCGTCGGCGAGCGACGGCTCGCTGGTGAGGGGCAGTTCGTCGGGTCCGGACTGCGCCGGCAGGTGGGCGAGCGGCGGACGCCGTTTCGGGGTGGACACCGCGGATATGACGGTGGTGGCGATGGCTGCGACGGTGGTGGTCTCGGTTTTCGCGGCCTTGGTGTTCATCGGCAGGCACTCCTTCGTACGTGAGGATCGATCAGGACCCGTGGACGGCTCCCACTGTGTCGGTCCGTGCGCCGTTCGCGCACCACCGACAGCGGAAATCCTCCTGCGTGGTCCGTGAATCCGTCAGAAATGCCTGTGTCCGGGCCGTGCGCGGGAGGTGTTGCGGGGCTCCGCGCCGATCACCGCAGTCGGGAGGTTTCGCCCTGGCGTGCGGGATCGTCGGGAACACCCTCCGGCGCGCCGCCCGGAGAACATCCCAGCCCTACCCAGTCGGCGGCACCGCATTCCTGGCCGATCCCGGTCAGATCACCCGCCGCCGTTGACACCCCGGCCGTACGGATGGTGGGCTCTGGCTCGTTCGTACGAGCGGGGAACGACTCGGGACGGGGTGGCTCCGTGCAGATCAGGGGCAGCAAGCGGGCCACGGCCACCGCCGCGGCGGTCGCCGTCATCGGTGCACTGCTGAGCGGCTCGGCGGTGGTGGGTCCCCCCACCTCCTTCGCCGCGCCCACCTCGCCGGACGCACCGGACACACCGGACGCTCCCGCGCCGGGCGCTGCCGCGGCTCCCGCGGCGCTGCGCGACCCGGCCCCCGTGTCCGCCCCCGTGCTCGGCCCCGGCTCCGATCCGGCGCGCGCCGCCACCGAGGGGCCCGCGGTGCATCCCCGGCCGCAGTCGATGGCCTTCGACCCGGCGCGTGCGGTGCCGCTGGGCGCCGAGGCCGTACTGGTGCTGCCCGCCGGCGTGGACCCGTACGCCGCCCAGCTGGTGCGCGACGCCCTGCGCGGGGCGGGCGTACGGACCCTGCACGAGCGGACCGACGCGGAACCCCTGCCCAGTGCGGGACCCGTCGTACGGCTCCAGGGGCCGGACGACGGGAACGCCGAGCGGGCGCTGCGGGCCCTGGGCGCGGACGCGGCCGGCGACCTGCCGGCCGGCGGCTACCGGCTGGCGGTGGGCCGCGCCGAGGGGCGGGACACGGTCGCGCTGGCGGGCGTGGGCGAGGACGGGCTGTTCCACGCGGCGCAGACGCTGCGTCACCTGCTCGCCCAGGGCGGCGGGAAGGCGCCCGGGGTCCTCGTACGGGACTGGCCGTCCGCCCCGGTGCGCGGGATCACGGAGGGGTTCTACGGCACTCCGTGGACGGCCGCCCAGCGCCTCGCGCAGGTGGAGTTCATGGGCCGCACCAAGCTGAACCGGCTGCTGCTCGCGCCCGGCGACGACCCGTACCGCACCACGCAGTGGCGCCGCGACTACCCGGCGCCGCAGGCGGCGGAACTGCGGGAGCTGGCCGACCGGGCGCGCGCCAACAAGGTGGTGCTCGCCTGGGCGGTGGCGCCCGGGCAGTCGATGTGCCTGGCCTCCTCGGCCGACCGGGCGGCGCTCGCCCGCAAGCTGGACGCCATGTGGAACCTCGGATTCCGGGCGTTCCAGGTGCAGTTCCAGGACGTCAGCTACACCGAGTGGGGCTGTCGCGCTGACCGGGAGCGCTACGGCAAGGGCCCGGCGGCGGCCGCGAAGGCGCACGCGGAGGTCGCGGGCGAGCTCGCCGCGCACCTGGCCCGGCGCTATCCGGGGGCGCCCGCGCTGTCACTGCTGCCGACGGAGTACTACCAGGAGGGCGCGACGCCCTACCGGACCGCGCTGGCCGCGGCCCTGGACGGCCGGGTGGAAGTGGCCTGGACGGGCGTCGGCGTGGTGCCGCGCACGATCACCGGCAGCGAGATGAACGGGGCGCGCTCGGCGCTCGGGCAGCACCCGCTGGTCACCATGGACAACTACCCGGTCAACGACTGGGATCCGGGCCGGATCTTCCTCGGCCCCTACGCGGGACGGGACCCGGTGGTCGCGGGCGGTTCGGCGGCCGTACTGGCCAACGCGATGCCCCAGGGCACGCTGTCGCGCATCCCGCTGTTCACCGCGGCGGACTTCACGTGGAACCCGCGCGGCTACCGGGCCGCCGACTCCTGGGCGGCGGCCGTGGCCTCGCTCGCCGGACCCGACCCCAAGGCCCGCGAGGCCCTGGCCGCGCTGGCCGCGAACAACGCCTCCTCCGGCCTCGCCCAGCCCGAGTCCGCCTACCTGGTCCCCCTGATGGAGGAGTTCTGGCGGGCCCGGAGCTCCGGCGACCCGGCGGCGGGCGAGCGGCTGCGCTCCTCCTTCCGCGTGCTGCGCGAGGCCCCGGACCGGCTGCCCGCGCTCGCCGGAGAGGCGGGGCCCTGGCTGTCGCGGCTCGCGCGCTACGGGGCCGCCGGAGAACTGGCGCTCGACGTCCTCCAGGCGCAGGCCCGCGGAGACGGGGCGGCGGCCTGGCGGGCCTCGCAGGCCTTCACCGCCGCCCGCGCGGCGCTGTCCGGGGCGGAAGCCGCCCGGGTCGACAAGGCGGTGCTGGACCCCTTCCTGGCGCGGGCCGCCGCCGAGGCCGACGCCTGGACCGGCGCGGCCCGCACGCCGGGCACGGTGACCCGGCAGACCGACGCGTGGACGGTCGAGCTGTCCGGTGCCCGGCCGGTGTCGGTGGTGACCGTGATGACCGACCCGCTGCCGCCCGCCAGCCGGGGCGCCGCAATCGAGGCCCACGTACCGGGAGAGGGCTGGCGCAAGGTCGCGCAGGCGGCGGCGTCGGGCTGGACCCAGGCGGACGTGGGCGGTCTACGGGCCGACGCGGTCCGGCTCGTCTGGTCGGGCCCGGCTCCGGTCGTGCACAGCGTGGTCCCGTGGACGGCGGACGGCCCGGAGGCCCGCTTCGAGCTGGCGCAGAGCGTGGACGCGGAGATCGGCGGGGCCGCGCAGCGGATCCCGGCGCAGCTGTCCGCGCTGCGTCCCGGCGAGGTCCGCGGGCCCCTGTCGGCGACGCCGCCGCCGGGGATCTCGGTGCGCCTGCCGGAGACGGCCGCGGCCGCCCGCGGTACGACGGCGACCGTCCCGGTGGAGGTCACGGTCGCCGCGGGCACCGCGCCGGGCAGCTACGAGGTTCCGGTCACCTTCGGCTCCGAGACGCACACGCTGACGGTCCGCGCCCATCCGCGCACGGCCGGCCCGAACCTGCTGCGCTCCGCCGTGGCCTCGTCCTCGGGCGACGAGACCCCTGCGTTCCCCGCGTCGGGGGCGCTGGACGATTCCCCGGCCACCCGCTGGTCCTCGCCCGCGGCCGACGGGGCCTGGTGGCAGGCGGAGCTGCCGGCTCCGGCGCGGATCGGGCTGCTGCGGCTGCGCTGGCAGGAGGCGTACCCGTCCCGGTTCCGGGTGGAGACCTCGGCGGACGGTGTCGCCTGGCATCCGTCGGCGACGGTCGCCTCCCGCGGCGGGGTGGACTCCGTCCACTTGGACCCGGCGACCGCCCCGGCCCGCTTCGTCCGGGTCACCTGCGAGATCCGCGCCACCCGCTACGGCTGCAGCCTGCTGGGCGCGGAAGCCTTCGCGGTGGCCCCTTAGGGACCCTGCGGGGCAGTCCCCTACCCGCCCTTCGCCCGTTCCCCGGAGCTCCGCCCCGGACCCGTTGCGCGTGCGGCGCCGCTCCCGGGGGCCAGCCCCCGGACCCCCGCTCCTCAAACGCCGGAGCGGCTGGATTTTGCCCGGCCGGGGCTGGATTGCCCGTAGGGCAATTCCAGCCTCGCCGGCGTTTGAGGCGCGGGGTCCGGGGCAGAGCCCCGGGGAACGGGCGAAGGGCGGGTCGGGGACTTCGCCCCGCGCAGCGGCGCGTCCGCAGGCGGGGCCCCGCTCAGGGGGCTACGACGCGACCGCCGCGGCAGCGACGGGGACCCCGATGCGATCCAGCGCATCCTCCGCCCCGTACGGCTGGAGATACGGCATCCAGCACGGATCCCGGTGCCCCGTCCCGATGATCCGCCAGGCCAGCCCGGACGGCGGAGCCGGCTGGTGCCGCAGCCGCCAGCCGAGGTCCACGAGGTGCCGGTCGGCCTTGACGTGGTTGCAGCGACGGCACGCGGCGACGACGTTGTCCCAGGCGTGCTGCCCGCCCCGGCTACGCGGGACGACGTGGTCGACACTGGTGGCGACGGCCCCGCAGTACATGCAGCGGCCGCCGTCCCGGGCGAACAGTGCGCGGCGGGTGAGTGGAACGGGCCCCCGGTAGGGGACCCGCACGAAGCGCTTGAGCCGAACCACGCTGGGCGCGGGGACGGCCCTTGTCGCGCTGTGCAGAAAGGCGCCGGATTCTTCCAGGGAGACGGCTTTGTTCTCCAGGACGAGGACGAGCGCGCGACGGAGCGGTACGACGCCGAGGGGCTCGTACGACGCGTTGAGGACCAGGACGTGCGGCACGGACTGCCTCCTATAACGCCGGCGGCGCGTGGCTCGCGCCGGGACGATCTGCTTTCCAGTCTCCCCTTACGGCTGGTCGAAGCGCCACCACGCGCCCGTAACGGGTCCGAGGTGTTTTCGACCACACCTGCTTCATCCCCGCGTGAGTCTGGTCTCTCCCTCGAACACGGCAACAAGTCAGGCCGAGTGCCCCGTTAGGGTGGATGGTCTGCCCGCCCCACCCCTTCCGCGGGCAGGACGCTATATCTGGAGGTACCCGCCGTGCCCAGGCCTGCCGCACTGCTCCCGCTCGCAGCCGACACCCCGGACGCGTCCCAAACGATCAGAGAGACGCACGAGAACGTCACCCAGGCTGCCAGTTTCATAGAGGAGAACTGGGCCGGATGGCTGTATCTGGGCCTGCGGATCCTCCTCATCCTGGTCATCGCCTTCGCCCTGCGCTCGGTGGTCCGCAAATCGCTGACCAAGCTGATCACGCGGATGAACCGCGGCGCCGACGCCGTCGAGGGCACGGCCCTGAGCGGGCTGCTGGTCAACGCCGAGCGACGCCGGCAGCGGTCCGAGGCCATCGGTTCCGTACTGCGTTCGGTGGCCTCGTTCCTGATCCTCGGCACGGCGGGCCTGATGGTGCTCGGCGCGCTCGACATCAACCTGGGACCGCTGCTGGCGAGCGCCGGTGTGGCGGGTGTGGCGATCGGTTTCGGCGCCCGGAACCTGGTCACGGACTTCCTCTCCGGCGTGTTCATGATCCTTGAGGACCAGTACGGCGTCGGCGACAAGATCGACGCCGGTGTGGCCTCCGGCGAGGTCGTCGAGGTGGGCCTGCGCGTCACCAAGCTGCGCGGCGACAACGGCGAGATCTGGTACGTCCGCAACGGCGAGATCAAGCGGATCGGCAACCTCAGCCAGGGCTGGGCCACGGCGAGCGTGGCGGTGCAGGTCAAGCCGACCGAGAGCCTCTCCCGCATCCGCGAGGTGATCAAGGGGATCGCCGACACCATGGCCAAGGAGTCCCCGTGGGACGAGCGGCTGTGGGGTCCGGTGGAGGTGCTGGGACTGGACGAGGTGCTGCTGGCCTCCATGTCGGTGTCGGTGTCGGCGAAGACGATGCCGGGCCAGCAGTTCTCCGTGGAGCGCGAGCTGCGCTGGCGGATCAAGGACGCCTTCGACGCCGCGGGCATCGGGATCGTCGGGGGCCTGCCGGCGCCCGAGGAGGAAGCGGCCCCGGCCGACCCCTCGGCGTCCGTCGCCCCGCCGTCGGCGCTGGCGAACCCGACGTCGCCGCAGTCCCTGGCCACCGCGGAGATCCCGCCGCCGGCCGTGGGCGGCTCGGTCTCCGGTCCCCGCATCACGAAGTAGCACCCGCCCCACACGACCCCGTACATGAGTACGCCGCTGCCCCCGCAGGTCCAACCTGCGGGGGCAGCGGCGTACGCGGGTATGGGGTCGTATGCAGCAGGCAGTGGCGTACGCACCACCATTGACACGAGCGACCCACCAATAGGAAACTTACCTAACAGTTCACCCCGGTGAGAGAGAAGTCACCCCATGCCCGCCACACCCGGTACGCCCAGCCTGTTGCGCGCCCTGAACGACCGGGCCGCGCTCGAGCTCCTGCTGACGCACGGTCCACTGTCCCGGACCCGGATCGGGCACCTCACCGGCCTCTCGAAGCCCACCGCCTCCCAGCTGCTGGCCCGCCTGGAGGCCGCCGGGCTCGTCGTCGCCACCGGCACCGCCACCGGCCGCCCCGGCCCCAACGCGCAGCTCTACGCCGTCAACGCGCGGGCCGCCCACGTCGCGGGGCTCGACGTCACCCCGGGCCGGATCCTCGCCTCCGTGGCCGACCTGACCGGCGAGGTGATCGGCAGCCACGAGCTCCCGTACGCGGAGGGCACCGGACCGGTCGAGCAGGTCACCCGCGCCCTCGGCGAGGCCGTCAAGGACGCCGGGCTGCACCTCGCCGACATCCACCGGGTCGTCATCGCGACCCCGGGCTCCTTCGACCCCCGCACCGGGGTGCTGCGCTACGCCGACCACCTGGTGGGCTGGCAGTCCCCCACGCTCCTCGACGAGCTCGCCGCGGCCCTGCCGATGCCGGTCGAGTACGAGAACGACGTGAACCTCGCCGCCGTCGCCGAACAGTGGCTCGGCGCCGCCCGCGGCCACGAGGACTTCGTCCTGCTGTGGAACGAGGAAGGCCTCGGGGCCGCCCTCGTGCTCGGCGGCCGGCTGCACCGCGGCTGGACCGGCGGCGCCGGGGAGATCGGCTTCCTGCCGGTCGCCGGGCACCCGCTGGTGCGCCAGGTCACCCGGGTCAACTCCGGCGGCTACCAGGAGCTGGCCGGCGCACAGGTACTGCCCGCGATGGCGGCCCGGCTCGGGGTCGAAGCACCGCCGGCCGCCGCGGCCGGGGCCGGTTCGGTGCACGGCGCCGTGCACGGGGCCGAGTCCGGGGCCATGGTCGAAGCGGCGGCCGCGCTGCTGGCCCAAGCCGCCGCCGCGCCCGAGGGGGCCCACCTGGAACTCCTGCGGGAGTACGCCACCGCCCTCGCCACCGGTCTGGCCTCGCTGGTCGCCGTACTGGACCCGGAGATCGTGATCCTCTCCGGCGCGCTGACCATCGCGGGCGGGGAGCCGCTGCGCGAGCTCCTCGAAGCCGAGCTCGCCGACCTCGCCCCGTCCCGGCCCCGCCTGGTGACCGGCGAGGTACGGGAACGGCCCGTGCTGCGCGGGGCGCTGGAGAGCGCCCTCGCCGCGACCCGCGACGAGGTCTTCGACACCTCCCGCCGCTGAACCGCACCACCCGCACCGCACCACCCCGCGCAAGCCCGCACCGCACCTCCCCCGCACGAGCCCCCGGCGCACGCAGCCCCGTACACCCCACCTGCACCACCTGCACCACCTGCACCACCTGCACTGCACTTCCCCCGCGTGAGCCCACACCGCTCCTCCCCACCCCTCCAGGAAGTCCCCCCGCGCAGAGAGTGACTCCGCCATGCCCGGAATCCGCCGCCTGACCGTCGCCGCCACCGCCGTCGCCGCGATATCCGTACTCGCCACCGCGTGTACGGGCTCCGCCTCCAACACGGCCGCCGACGGCCCGAACAAAGACGTCACCCTCAACTTCTGGCACGGTTGGTCCGCCCCCAGCGAGATCAAGGCCATCGAGGACAACATCGCCCGGTTCCAGAAGGCGCACCCGAACATCAAGGTGAACGTCACGGGCAACATGACGGACGACAAGATCAACCAGGCGCTGCGCGCCGGCGGGGAGAAGGCCCCCGACGTGGTCTCGTCCTTCACCACCGACAGCGTCGGCAAGTTCTGCAACACCGGCGCCTTCGCGGACCTGAACCCCTTCCTGAAGAAGTCCGGGGTCGACAAGGAGAAGGTCTTCCCCAAGACCCTGCTCGAGTACACCCAGTTCAACGGCAACCAGTGCACGCTGCCGCTGCTGAACGACGCCTACGGCCTCGTCTACAACAAGACCGCCTTCGAGGCCGCGGGGATCACCGAACCGCCCAAGACCTGGAGCCAGTTCGAAGCCGCCGCGCAGAAACTCACGATCCCCAAGGGCGATTCGTACCAGCAGCTCGGCATCATGCCCACCTACCACGGCTACGAGACCGCCCCCCAGCGCCTCGCCGCGATGTGGAGCCCTGCCTACTTCGACGCCGCCGGCAAGTCCAACCTGGCCAAGGACCCCGGCTTCGCGCAGATGCTGACGGCCCAGAAGGACCTGGTCGGCAAGCTCGGCGGGTACGAGAAGCTGGAGAGGTTCCGCACCACCTTCGGCGACGAGTGGAGCGCCGAGCACCCCTTCCACCTGGGCCTGGTGGCCATGCAGATCGACGGCGAGTGGCGGCCCGCCATGGCGAAGGAGGCCGGGGCGAAGTTCGAGATCGGGACCGCGCCGATGCCCGTCCCCGACGACCGGATCGCCGAGTACGGCAAGGGCTACCTCGCCGGCACGATCATGGGCATCGCCTCGGGCAGCAAGAAGCAGAACGCCGCCTGGGAGCTGACGCAGTACATGACGACCGACACCGAGGCGGTCGTGGAGTTCGCCAACGCCATCCACAACGTGCCCTCCACCCTGGCCGCCCTGGAGTCGCCGAAGCTCCAGGTCAGCCCGGAGTTCAAGACGTTCATCGACATCGCCAGGCACCCGAAGTCGACCACCACCCCGGCGCAGGTGGACGGCGGCACCTACCAGCTGACCTTCACGGACTTCGCGTACGCGGTCGAGAAGGGCGAGGTCGCGGACATCGCGGCCGGTCTCGCCAAGACCGACCAGCAGATCGACACGGACATCGCGAAGGCCAAGTAGCCCGATGGACGGCACCCTCTCCCCCGAACTGCGCACCAAGCGCCGCAGGTCGGCGCTGCGCACGGCGGCCTTCATGTCGCCCTGGCTGATCGGGTTCAGCGTCTTCTTCGCCTACCCGCTCGTCTCCACCGTCTACTTCTCCTTCACCAAGTACGACGGCTTCCGCCCGCCCGTCTTCAACGGTCTGGACAACTGGACCTACGTCTTCTCCGACCTCCCGATGTTCTGGCCGGCCATGCGCAACACCCTGTGGCTGGTCGTGGTGATGGTCGCCTGCCGGGTCGCCTTCGGTCTCGGCATCGGCCTGCTCATCACGAAGATCAAGCTGGGTACGGGCGTCTTCCGCACCCTGTTCTACCTGCCCTACCTGGCCCCACCGGTGGCCGCGACCCTGGCCTTCGTCTTCCTGCTCAACCCGGGCACCGGCCCGGTGAACACCCTGCTGGACGCGGTCGGGCTGCCCACGCCCGGCTGGTTCACGGACGCCGACTGGTCCAAGCCGGCGCTGACCGCGCTCGCGGTGTGGGGGGTCGGCGACCTGATGGTCATCTTCATGGCCGCGCTGCTCGACGTACCGCGCGAGCAGTACGAGGCCGCCGAGCTGGACGGGGCCGGGGCGCTGGCGCGCTTCCGCCACATCACCCTGCCGAACATCTCGCCGATCATCCTGTTCGCGGTGGTCACCGGGGTCATCCAGGCGATGCAGTTCTACACACAGCCCCTGGTGGCGGGGAAGGTGGCGTCCGGCGTGATCGGCGGCTCGGGCCAGCCGACCGAGCCCGGGTACCCCGACAAGTCCACGCTGACCCTCCCCCAGGTCATCTACAACGTCGGCTTCCAGCGCTTCGACTACGGCACCGCCTGCGTGGTCGCCCTGGTGCTGTTCGCCCTCTCCATGGCCTTCACCGCACTGCTGATGCGGCGGCGCGGCGGCCTGATCGAGGCAGGTGACTGACGGCCATGAGCCAGAACCAGAGCCAGACCCTCACCCGCGGCCCGCGCCGGACCCCGCGTCCGGCCGCGTCCCCCGCGCCCGATTCCGCGCGGGCCGTACGCACGGCACGCCGCCGGGCCGCCCTGCACTGGGTGGCCGTGCACTCCCTCGGCGTCGCGGCGGCGCTGTTCTTCGTCCTCCCCTTCGTGTTCCTCTTCCTGACCTCGGTGATGAGCGACCAGCAGGCGCTGACCCGCGACCTGTGGCCGCGCAGCTGGGACTGGGGCAACTACGCGAAGGTGTGGGACACCCCCGGCTTCCTGACCTGGTGGCGCAACACCCTGCTGTACGCGGGCCTCGGCACCCTGCTGACCGTGGTCTCCTCGGTGCCCGTCGCCTACGCGCTCGCCAAGTTCCGCTTCCGCGGCCGGCGGCTGTCCCTGCTGCTGGTCATCGCCATGATGATGCTGCCGCCCCAGGTGGTCGTCATCCCGATGTACCTCTTCTGGGCCAAGCAGCTGGACCTGTCCGGCACCCTGTGGCCGCTGATCATCCCGATGGCCTTCGGCGACGCCTTCTCCATCTTCCTGCTGCGCCAGTTCCTGCTGACGATCCCCGACGAGTACCTGGACGCGGCGAAGGTCGACGGCTGCGGCGAACTGCGCACCCTGCTGCGGGTGGTGCTGCCGATGGCGAAGCCCGGGATCGCGGCCGTGGCGCTGTTCCAGTTCTTCTGCGCCTGGAACGACTACTTCGGCCCGCAGATCTACGCCTCGGACAACCCGGCCGCCTGGACCCTCAGTTACGGACTGGAGTCCTTCAAAGGCGCCCACCACACCAACTGGAACCTCACCATGGCGGCAACCGTGCTGGTCATGGCCCCGGTGATCGTCCTCTTCTTCTTCGCCCAGAAGGCGTTCGTCGAAGGCGTCACCCTGACCGGAGTGAAAGGCTAGTGACCATGAAACTCGCAGTGGTGGGCGGCGGTTCCACCTATACCCCCGAGCTGATCGACGGGTTCGCCCGGCTGCGCGACACCCTGCCCGTCAGCGAGCTGGTGCTGATCGACCCGGCCGCCGACCGGCTGGAGCTGATCGGCGGCCTGGCCCGGCGGATCTTCGCCAAGCAGGGGCACCCCGGTCTCATCACCACCACCTCCGACCTCGACGCGGGCGTCGCCGGCGCGGACGCGGTCCTGCTGCAGCTGCGCATCGGCGGGCAGGCGGCCCGGCTCCAGGACGAGACCTGGCCGCTGGAGTGCGGCTGCGTCGGCCAGGAGACCACCGGAGCCGGCGGCCTCGCCAAGGCGCTGCGCACGGTCCCGGTGGTCCTCGACATCGCCGAGCGGGTCCGGCGCTCCAACCCGGACGCGTGGATCATCGACTTCACCAACCCGGTCGGGATCGTCACCCGCGCCCTGCTCCAGGCCGGGCACAAGGCGGTCGGGCTGTGCAACGTGGCCATCGGCTTCCAGCGCAGGTTCGCCGCGATGCTGGACCTGACGCCGGCCGACATCCACCTCGACCACGTGGGCCTCAACCACCTCACCTGGGAGCTGGGGGTGCGCAAGGGCGGCCCGGAGGGCGAGAACCTGCTGCCGCAGCTCCTCGCCCGCCACGGCGAGGCGATCGCCGCGGACCTGCACCTGCCGCGCGCGGTGCTGGACCGGCTCGGGGTCGTCCCCTCGTACTACCTGCGCTACTTCTACGCCCACGACGAGGTGGTCCGGGAGCTCGGCACCAAGCCCTCGCGGGCCGCCGAGGTCGCCGCGATGGAGAAGGAACTGCTCGGCCTGTACGGGGATCCCGCGCTGGACGAGAAGCCGGAACTGCTCGCCAAGCGGGGCGGTGCCTTCTACTCGGAGGCGGCCGTGGACCTGGCCGCGGCCCTGCTGGGCGACGGCGGGAGCGCCGTACAGGTGGTCAACACGCTGAACAACGGCACCCTGCCGTTCCTCCCGGACGACGCCGTCGTCGAGGTGCAGGCCCGGGTGGACCGCGCGGGACCGTCGCCGCTGGCCGTGCCCCGGCTGGACCCGCTGTACGCGGGGCTCATCTCCCACGTGACGGCGTACGAGGACCTCGCGCTGGACGCCGCGCTGCGGGGCGGCCGCGAGCGGGTCTTCAAGGCGCTGCTGGCACACCCGCTGGTGGGCCAGTTCGACCTCGCCGAGGGGCTGACGGACCGGCTCCTCGCGCACAACAAGGAGCACCTGGCATGGGCGTGAGCCGGCCCCCGGAGGCAGCCGTCCTCGCCGTCGACGCGGGCAACAGCAAGACGGACGTGGCGCTGATCGCCGCGGACGGCCGCGTCCTCGGTACCGGGCGCGCGGGCGGCTTCCAGCCCCCGCGCGTCGGGGTCGAGGCGGCGCTGGACGTCCTCGGGCAGGCCGTGGCCGAAGCGGCCGCAGCCGCGGGACTGCCGGGGCCCGCGGCCGGAGCACCGTACGCCGTGCAGGTCTCGGCCTGTCTGGCCAACGCGGACCTCCCGGTGGAGGAGCTCGGGCTCGCGCAGGCCATCGGCGCGCGCGGCTGGGGCACGGCCACCGAGGTCCGCAACGACACCTTCGCGATCCTGCGGGCCGGACTCGGCGAGGACGCCGGGGGGCCGCGCGGGGTCGCGGTGGTGTGCGGGGCGGGCATCAACTGCGTGGGCATGCTGCCCGACGGGCGCACGGCCCGGTTCCCGGCGCTCGGACAGATCTCCGGCGACTGGGGCGGCGGCGGCGGACTGGCCGCCGAGGCCATGTGGTGGGCGGCCCGCGCCGAGGACGGGCGCGGCGGCCCCACGGAACTCGCGGGTGCCCTGCCGGGGCACTTCGGGCTGGACTCCGTGTACGCGCTGATCGAGGCGGTGCACCTGGGCGCCGTCGATCCCGTACGGATGCACGAGCTGGTGCCGGTGCTGTTCGTGGTGGCCGCGGCCGGTGATCCGGTCGCAGCGGCCCTCGTCGAGCGGCAGGCCGAGGAGGTCGTGGCACTGGCCTCGGTGGCGCTGGAGCGGCTCGGGCTGCTGGCCGAGGAGGCGCCCGTCCTGCTGGGCGGCAGCGTCCTGGCCGCCCGGCACCCGCAGCTGAACGGCCGGGTGGAGGCCCTGCTGGCCGACCGGGCCCCGCACGCCCGGGTCTCGGTGGTGACGGCGCCACCGGTGCTGGGCGCCGGACTGCTGGGGCTGGACGCGCTCGGGGCGGGGCCCGAGGCCTACGGGAAGCTGCGTGCCCATTTCGGGTGAACCGCGCCCGCGCCGGAACCATCCCGGCTCGTGGGGCGTAGTAGGACTGGGGGACGGACCGGGGCGGATCGTGACTGATCCAGCACCGGGTGCTGTGGACGACCGCCACTAAGGCCATACTGCTGCGAAGCACGAAGGACCGAGGGGGAGGTCAGGGTGGCCATCACATCACGCGCGCCCGCGCCCGGCGGCGTCTCGGCGCCCTCCGGGCCGCCGGCGCCGCCGCCCGACGGGCTGCCCCGGCGGGGCACCGCCTGGGCCGAGGGCGTGGAGCGGCTGCGCGCGGCCGCCACCACCGAGCCCGGCCGGCTGCGGATCGTCGGCGCGGCCCTGGCCGCGCTGGTCCTGCTGTTCGGTGCGGTGGCCGTCTGGGAGATCTCCGGCCGGGTCACCGCGGCCGACGACGTCGTGGGCCGCAGCCAGCCGCTGAGCGCCGACGCGGCGAGCATCTACCGCTCCCTCGCGGACGCCGACACCGCCTCCTCCAGCGGTTTCCTCGCGGGCGGCCAAGAGCCCCGCGAGGTCCGCAGCCGGTACGAGAAGGACATCGCCAACGCGTCCCGGCTGCTGGTGAACGCGGCCGCCAGCACCACGGCCGGCGAGGACTCCCGCAGGCAGATCACCCTGCTGAGCGAGCAGCTCCCCCGCTACACCGGCCTGATCGAGCAGGCCAGGGCCACCAACAAGCAGGGCCTGCCGCTCGGCGGCGCCTACCTCCGGTACGCGAACGAGCAGATGAGCACCCAGCTGCTGCCCGCCGCGCAGCGGCTCTACGAGGCGGAGACCGGCCGGCTCTACACGGACTACGACGAGGCCCGTGCGCTACCCCTGGCCTCGCTCGGGGCGGGTCTGCTCGCACTCGCCGCCCTGATCTGGGCCCAGCGGCGCAACTACCGGCGTACGAACCGCGTCTTGAACCACGGGCTCGTCGCCGCTACCACCGCCTCGCTGGTGCTGCTGCTGTGGCTGGCCGCGGGGCACACGGTCGCCCGGTCGGGGCTGAGCGAGGCCCGCACGGACGGGCAGGAGTCGCTCAAGGTGCTCAACGACGCGCGGATCGCCTCGCTCCAGGCGCGGGCCAACGAGAACCTGACCCTGGTCTCGCGCGGCGCCGTACTGGCCGAGGACAAGAAGTCCGACAAGTACGACGTCGACTACTCGAACGACATGAAGGACCTGGACGCGGGCCTGGCGACAGCGGCGCAGCTGGCCGACGACACGGCCGGCCGCGACCCCGTGTCCCGCGCCGCGGAAGGCGTGAAGCAGTGGAAGGAACTCCACGCGGCGGCCCGGGAGACCGACTTGAAGGGCGACTACCAGGGCGCCGTCGGGCAGGTCATCGGGGACGAGAACCACACGAAGCCCACGGGGACCGCCTTCGACACGGTGGACGCCTCGCTGGAAGAGGCCGTGGCCCACGAGCAGCGTGAGTTCACCCGGGCGGCGCGGGACGGGCTCGGCGCGCTCGACGGTTTGGTGACAGGCACGGCGGCCCTGGCGGTCGTCGGCGCGGCGGCCGCCCTGCTCGGCATCGGGCGCAGGCTTTCGGAGTACAGGTGAGAGCGATGCCGGGACGGGTGAAGCGCGCGGGCGGGGTTTCCGAGGGGGCCCTGACGCCTGATGGGGCCTCCGAGGGCGCCGTGGAGGTTCAGGAGGTACGAGGCCTGCGGCGGCTGACGGGCCGGCTGCGCGGCTGGGGCGGGGTCGGGGCGATGGCTGTGGCCTGTGCGCTGACGGCGGCGGCCGTGCTGTTGCCGCTGGCCCAGGCGGCCCCGGGCGGCCCGGGACCCTCCTCGCTGGTGCGCGAGCCGGCCAGGATGGCCGTCGCTCCGCAGACCCCCGGGGACACCTGCGAGAACCCGGAGGCGAGCCTGCGCCCCAACGGGCTGGACGGCTCCGCCATCCAGCGGATCCGCGCCGCGGGCCATCTCGTCGCGGGCGTGGACCAGAACAGCTTCAAATGGGGCTACCGCAACCCGGCCGGGGAGCTCGACGGCTTCGACATCGCCCTGGTCAAGGCCATAGCGAAGGACATATTCGGCGAGGACGGCAAGGTCATCTACCGGGCCATCCCCACCAGCCAGCGCATCCCCGCGCTCAAGGACGGCACGGTCGACATCGTCGTGCGCACGATGACCGTCAACTGCAAGCGGCTGGAGGAAGTCGCCTTCTCGACGGCGTACTTCGAGGCCGGGCAGCAGGTGCTGGCCCCCAAGGGCTCGAAGATCACCGGCTACGACGCCTCGCTGAAGGGCCGCCGCATCTGCACGGCGGCCGGCTCCACGGCGGAGGCGGCCCTGGCCGCCCAGTCCTACGGCGCCGTCCCGGTCAGCGTGCCCAACCAGCTCGACTGCCTGGTCCGGCTCCAGTTGGGCGAGGTGGACGGCATCATCACCGACAACGCCCTCGCCGCCGGCCAGGCCGCGCAGGACCCCTCGGTCGCGCTGGTCGGCTCCCCGTTCACCAGGGAGTTCTACGGGGTGGCCATGAACAAGGACGCCGGCGACCTGGTGCGCCGGGTCAACAAGGTGCTGGAGGACTACCGCGCGGGCGGTGGCGACAGCTCCTGGATGAAGGCCTACAAGGCCCATCTGGAGCCCGTGCTGCCCGGCGTGGGCGGCCCGCCCGTTCCCAAGTACCGGGACTGAGGCCGGTGGCGGATTCTGAGCCCGATGTCACGAGACCGGAGGCGGGATCGGTGGAGGCACATCCTGGGGGGGCACAGCCTTTGGGGGCACAGCCTTGGGGGGTGCAGCCCGCTGTGATGGACCGGGACGGTGTGGACCGTGCGCTGGCCCGGCTGGGCGCGGAGCACGAGGCCGTCGAGACTTCGTTGCTCGCGCTCCAGGACCACGCGGGCCGGCGGCTCCTGGAGGGCGCCGGGCTGACAGGGGTCACCAAGGAGCGGTGGGCCGAGGCCGACGCGGCCATCACCCGGCTGTGGCGGTACTTCGACGCCTACAGCGGGGCGCTGGGCGCCGCCCGGGGGATCCGCGAGCGGCGCCGCTGGCCGAGCCGCGAGGACCTGGTCGAGCTGACGGACCGGCTGCGCGGGCCCGGGGTGCTGATCTCCGGCGCCGCGGTGGAGGGGGCCCCGCTCGCGGAGCGGTTCTCCCTCGCCGAGCTGGTGTCCCGCATGAACGAGCTCTACGCGAGCTCCCTGGACGTGGTGGTCGCCGCGGACTCCGTCTGGTCGGCGCTGCCCGCCCGGATCGACCTCCTCTCCGCCGAACTGCACCGCACCCGCGCCCTCGCCCACTCGGTGGGCGTCCGGCCGGGGGAACACCCCTCGGGGGACGACCTGGAGGCCATCACGGCCGAGCTGGCGGACCTGCGGGCCCGGGTGATCGAGGACCCGCTGGCGTTCTGGTTCGCGGTGGCCGGGAGCTCCGCTCCGGGCGGCGGCCGTCCGGACACCGGGCGCTACGACCGGGCCGCGCTCGCGCTGGAGGACGTACGCCGGGAGGTCGAGGCGGTGCTCGCCGTCCGGCAGGACGCCGAGCAGCGGCTGATCGGGCTGCGGGACGTGCTCTCGCGGGCCGACCGGACCCTGGCGGAGGCCCGGCTGGCGCGCGGTGAGGTGCTGGCGAAGATCGCGGCGTCCGAGGTGCCCGCGGTGAGCGGCCCGCCGACGGCGCTGCAGGAGCAGCTCTCGACGGCGGCCGAGTACCGGCGTCGGGCCCAGTGGCACCGGCTGTCGCCGCTGCTGGAGTCCTTGGAGGAGCGGGCCGAGGAGGAACTGCGACGGGCCCGCGAATCGTTGACCGCGGTGACGGCCCCGCTGGCGGTACGGGCGGAGCTGCGCGGACGGCTCGACGCCTACAAGGCGAAGGTGGCCCGGCTGGGCATGGCGGAGGATCCGCTGCTGACGGAGCGGTACGACACCGCCCGGCGGATGCTGTGGAGCGCGCCCTGCGATCTGCGGGCCGCCGAACAGGCGGTGCTGCGCTACCAGTGGGCGACGGCCGAGGCGCTGCCGGCACAGCAGCAGCACGATCAGCGGGACCAACGGGATCAGCAGGACCAGCAGGACCAGCGGGATCAGCAAAAGCACCGACCGGTGCGTGAGTGGCCCGACGGGCCGAGGGAGGGGGACGCGTGAGTCTGATCGGAACGGCGTGCATGCGCCCCGGCTGCCCGGGGACGTACGAGGACATGGGCGGCGGCGAGGTCTACTGCGGCACCTGCGGGCTGGCGCCGGCCGGCGCCGTCGCGGCGGGCGCCGAGGAGCTGGTGTCGGTGCCGACGGCAATGACGAGCGCGGCCCGCCACGGGGACTCGCAGGGGTCTCAGGGCTCGCACGGGTCCGGGCGGTCCTCCTCCTCGTCCTCCTCCTCACGGGCTTCGCGCTCGGCGCGGTCGTCGCGGTCGTCTTCCTCCCGGCGCTCCGTCTCGGGACGGCTCTCGCGCGCGCTCTCGGGGGCCGCGTCCACCCGGTCGGTGTCGGTGCGCAGTTCGGGTTCGGCCGCCTCGGTGTCGGGCCGCAGCCGGCTGGGAGCCGGGCTGGTCAACGTACCGGAGGTGCCTCGTCCGGATCCCTCGGCGGCGGTGCTGGAGAACCCGGAGGTCCCGGAGCGCAAGCGGTTCTGCTCGCGCTCGGACTGCGGGGCGCCCGTGGGCCGGGCCCGCGGGGACCGGCCGGGGCGGACAGAAGGTTTCTGCACCAAGTGCGGGCACCCGTACTCCTTCGTGCCCAAGCTGCGCGCGGGCGACCTCGTCCACGGCCAGTACGAGGTCGCGGGCTGTCTCGCGCACGGCGGGCTGGGCTGGGTCTACCTCGCGGTGGACCGGGCCGTGTCGGACCGGTGGGTGGTCCTCAAGGGCCTGCTGGACACCGGGGACCAGGACGCGATGGCGGCCGCGATCTCGGAGCGGCGCTTCCTCGCGGAGATCGAGCACTCCAACATCGTGCGGATCTACAACTTCGTGGAGCACCTGGACCAGCGGACCGGTTCGCTGGACGGGTACATCGTGATGGAGTACGTGGGCGGCAAATCGCTCAAGGAGATCGCCAACGAGCGGCGCCGGCCGGACGGCCGCCGCGACCCGCTGCCCGTGGAGCAGGCCTGCGCGTACGGCATCGAGGCGCTGGAGGCGCTCGGCCACCTGCACAGCAGGAACCTCCTGTACTGCGACTTCAAGGTCGACAACGCCATCCAGCAGGCCGACCAGCTGAAGCTGATCGACATGGGCGCGGTCCGGCGGATGGACGACGAGGAGTCGGCCATCTACGGCACCGTCGGCTACCAGGCGCCGGAGGTCGCGGAGCTCGGCCCGTCGGTCGCCTCCGACCTGTACACGGTGGCGCGCACGCTGGCCGTGCTGACCTTCGACTTCCAGGGCTACACGAACGTGTTCGTGGACTCGCTGCCCGACCCGCAGCACATCGAGGTCTTCGGGCGGTACGAGTCCTTCTACCGGCTGCTGGTACGGGCCACCGACCCGGATCCGGGGCGGCGGTTCGCGTCCGCGCAGGAGATGGCGGACCAGCTGACGGGGGTGCTGCGGGAGGTCGTCGCGCTCCAGACGGGCCGCCCGAGGCCCCAGGTCTCCACCCTCTTCGGGCCCGAGCTGCGGGTTCCGGACGACCGGCTGTTCATCGACGACAGGTCGGGCGGGCACGTCTCCCAGCTGGGCGAGCGGACCGTGAAGCGGTGGCGGGCGGGCCGGGGTCCGGCCCCGGCGCGGGTCCCGGCCGCCGTCCCCGGACCGGCCCCGGCTCCTGATCCGGCCTCCGCTGCGGCGGGGGCTCCCGCCGCGCCTCCTTCGGCTTCTCCGATCACGGGGTACGGCACGACCGGGCTGGTCACCACGGCGACGCACCGGGCCGCCGGTCCCGGCGTGCCGGCCCCGCGCCGGGCCCCGGCGGCCGCGCCCCTGCCACCCGTGGGGATCACCGCCTCGCGGCGGCCGGAGCTGTCCACGCTGGACACCCGTGAGGCGGCGCTGGCGCTGCCCGTGCCGCTGGTCGACGCCGGGGATCCCAACGCCGGTTTCCTGGCGGGCCTGCTGGCCTCCGCGCCGGCCGACCTGCTGGCCGCGCTGGGCTCGGCGCCGGCCGAATCCGCGGAGCTGCGGCTGCGGGAGCTGCGGGCCCGGATCGAACTGGGCGGGGCCGACGCGCCGCTCGTCGCGGAGGCGCTGACCCGGCTGGAGGCGCGGCACCCCGACGACTGGCGCGTGGTGTGGGCCCGGGGCATCGCCTCGCTGGCCGTCGGGGAGGACGAGACGGCCGCCCTGTCCTTCGACGCCGTCTACGACGCCTTCCCGGGCGAGCCGGCGCCGAAGCTGGCGCTGGGGCTGTGCGCGGAGGTGCTGGGGCAGTTGGACAACGCCGCCGAGTACTACCGGCTGGTGTGGGCCACGGACCCCGGGTTCGTCGGGGCGGCGTTCGGGCTGGCCCGGGTGCAGCTGGCCGCCGGGGACCGGGCCGGAGCGGTGCGCACGCTGGAATCCGTACCGGAGGCCTCGATCCACCACACCGCCGCGCGGGTGGCGGCCGTACGGGCACGCCTGCGCGACCGGTCTCCCCAGGAGGCCCTGCTGGCCGATCTGTCGGCGGCCGCGGCGCAGGTGGAGGCGCTGGGGCGGTTCGGCCTGGACTCGGTGCGCCACGAGCGGCTCAGGGCGGAAGTTCTGGGCTCGGCGCTGGACTGGGTACTGTCGGGCAGCCGGGGTTCCGACCCCGGCCGTACCTCGCTGCTCGGCTGCCAACTGGACGAGCGGGGGCTGCGCTTCGGCCTGGAGCGCTCGTTCCGCGTGCTGGCACGGCTGGCGCAGCGGGGCGAGGAGAGGATCGAACTGGTGGAGCGGGCAAACCGTTTCCGTCCCCGGACGTGGGTGTGATTGATGTCGATGCATCGGCTGTCGGGCTGCCCCAGCTGCGCGGAACCACTGGAAGAGGGTGATCGTTTCTGCGGCCTCTGCGGCTACGCCCTCACCACCGCCGCCCCCACGGAGCCCCGAGCCCCGGAACGAACGACGCCCCCCGCACCCCCGGCGCCCCCGATGAGCGCACCGCCCGTGATCCCGGGTGGCGCGGCGGGTCCGGCTGCGGCGGGTCCGGGCGCGGCAGGTCCGGCTGCGGCGGGTCCTGGCCCGACGGGCCCGGGCGCGCAGGATCCGGCCGCGCCGGTGGCCCCGGCGACGCCGGCAGCCCCGCCCGCTCCGGCCGGGACGGATCCGGCTGCGCCGATCACCCCGGCGACGGCTGCCGCTCACGCGGGCACCACCGGCCGGGCCACCCCTGCGGGCGGGATCCCGGCCACCCGCGGGCGCCCTTCGCCCGACGAAGCCCCCGCACCCCGCCGCTCCGGCGGCTACGCCGAACCGGCGGCCCCCGGGTACGCCGGCGAGGCCGCGCCCGGCTGGGGCAGCGTCTCCACCGCCGCGCCCACCCTGGTGTCGGGACCCACCGGCTGGTCCGACCCCGCCTCCCCGGCCGACTCCCACGGCACGCCTCCGGCCCCCGAGGGCCCGTACGCCGCACCGCCTCAGGGCCGGCACCCGGCGGACACCTCCCCCTACGGCGCGAGCGCACAGGGCACGGGTTCCGCGGGCGGATCCGGCCACGACGGCTACGACGCGTACGGCACCCCGGGCCCGGGAGAGCACGCCTCCCCCTACGACCACGCCGCCCCGCAGGGACAGCACCCCGGCGCCGAAGCCCCGTACGGCGGCCGGGCCCCGCAGGGGCACACCCCCGAGGGTGGAACCCCGTACGGCAGCCCGACCGGCGGGCACGACCCCGCCCAGCGCGGCACCGGCCCGCAGGGACAGCACCCCGGCGGCGAAGCCCCGTACGGCAGCCCCGCCCCGCAGGGTGGGCGCCCCGGCGGGGAAGCCCCGTACGGCAGCCCCGCCCCACAGGCACACACCCCCGAGGGCGAAGCCCCGTACGGCAGCCCCGCCCCGCAGGGTGGGCGCCCCGGCGGGGAAGCCCCGTACGGCGGTGGCGCCGCGGGCCACGGCCCGGGGGGCGACGCCCCCCAAGGGCCCGCCCCGCAGGGGGAGGCCGGTGGGAAGACCTGTGTGGCCTGCCGCGCCGGGCGGGTGGACACCGACGGGTACTGCGAGCACTGCGGCCACGCGCAGCCCCGGGAGCGGGACCACCTCGAAGAGGAGCTCGGGAGCGTCGCCGCCGTCAGCGACCGCGGGCTGCGCCACCACCGCAACGAGGACTCCTTCGCCGTGGCGGCCACCGCGCTGCCCGACGGCTCCGCCGCCACCGTGGCCATCGTCTGCGACGGCGTCTCCTCCGCCAGCCGCCCCGACGAAGCCTCCGCGGCCGCCGCCGGTGCCGCCAACGAGGCGCTGCTCGACGCCCTCCCCCGCGGCGCCCACCCCCAGGAGGCCATGCACGAGGCGATCCTGGCCGCCGCCGCCGCAGTGAACGCCCTCGCCCCCGAGGTGCCCGGCGCCCAGAACGCCCCCGCCTGCACCCTGGTCGGCGCCGTCGTCAGCCGCGGCCTGCTGACCATCGGCTGGGTCGGCGACAGCCGTGCGTACTGGGTCCCCGACGACCGCGCCGCCCTGCCCCGCCGCCTCACCGAGGACGACTCCTGGGCCGCCCAGATGGTCGCGGCGGGCCTGATGGGCGAGGCCGAGGCCTACGCCGACGTCCGCGCGCACGCCATCACCGGCTGGCTCGGGGCCGACGCGTACGACCTGGAACCGCACACCGCCACCTTCAAGCCCGACCACGACGGCGTGGTCGTGGTCTGCACCGACGGACTGTGGAACTACGCCGAGTCCGCGCGCGACATGGCCCAGGTGCTCCCGTACGACGCCGCCGTCCGGCCCCTGCACAGTGCGCAGGTCCTGGTGGGGCACGCCCTCGACGGCGGCGGGCACGACAACGTCACCGTCGCCGTCGTCCCCTTCGCGGCGACCCCGCCGACCCCGTCGACCCAGCCGGCTCAGCCCGCAAGCCCCACAGGCACCTCAGGCCCAACAGGCACCGCAGGCCCCGCCGCCCCGCAGGCCCAGGCCTGATCCCCGTCCCCGAGGAGTAGCGACCGATGGCGAACTTCGCCAAGCCGAGCGCCCCGCGCTTCAGCGTGGAGGTGTACCAGAACGAGTTCCTCGCCGAGGGCGCCCGCGACGTCCACGCCATCGTCACGGTCACCTCCACCGGCGGGGCGACCGCCACCCGGACGGCCGTCGCCCCCGGCGGCGCCGCCGTGGTGATCATGGTCGACTGCTCGGGCTCCATGGAGTACCCGCCCGACAAGATGCGCGGCGCCCGCGAGGCGACGGCCGCCGCCGTCGACACCCTCCGCGACGGCACCGCCTTCGCCGTGATCGCCGGTACCCACGTGGCCAAGGAGGTGTTCCCCCGCCGGGGCCGCCTCGCCATCGCCGACGCGGCCACCCGCGCCCAGGCCAAGGAGGCCCTGCGCGGCCTCACCTCCGGCGGCGGCACCGCCATCGGCACCTGGCTGCGGCTCGCCGACGGCCTGCTGCGCGGGTCCACCGCGGCGATCCGGCACGGGATCCTGCTCACCGACGGCCGCAACGAGCACGAGGACCCGGCCGTGCTCCGCGCGACGCTCGACGCCTGCGCGGGCCGTTTCACCTGTGACGCCCGCGGCGTGGGAACCGACTGGGAGGTCAAGGAGGTCACCGGCATCGCGAGCGCGCTGCTCGGCACCGCCGACATCGTGGCCGATCCGGCCCGGCTGACCGAGGACTTCACGCACATGATGGAGAAGGTCATGGGCAAGGAAGTGGCGGACGTCTCACTGCGCCTGTGGACCCCCGTGGGCGCGGAGGTCCTGTACGTCAAGCAGGTCGCTCCCGCCGTGCAGGACCTGACCGGCCGCCGCACGGAGGCGACCCCGCGCGCCGGGGACTACCCGACGGGTTCCTGGGGCGACGAGTCCCGCGAGTACCACGTGTGCGTACGGGTCCCCGGCGCCTCCATCGGCCAGGAGATGCTCGCCGCCCGCGCCGCCCTGCTCATGCCGGGGGCACCCGGTGAGGACCCGGCCGTCCTCGCCCAGGGCCTGGTCCGCGCCGTCTGGACGGACGATCTCGCCGCGTCCACCGCCATCAACCCGCAGGTGGCCCACTACACCGGGCAGGCGGAGCTCGCGCAGGCCATCCAGCAGGGCCTGGAGGCCCGCAAACTGGGGGATGTCGGCGGGGCCACGGCCAAGCTCGGCCGGGCCGTGCAGCTGGCGAGTTCCTCGGGCAACGCCGACACCGCGAAGCTGCTCGCGAAGGTGGTGGACGTCGTCGATGCGGCGGCGGGTACTGTGCGACTGAAGGCAAAGGTCGCCGACGCGGACGAGATGACACTAGAAACGCGTTCCACTCAAACCGTTCGAGTGCGAAAATCTTGACGTACAGCTTGACGCTCTGATCAGACGCGCATCAGACGCGAATCAGAAGACCCTGCCTCGTAGACGCAGGAAGAAGGAGGAAGCGCCGCGATGCCGACCTGCCCGAACGGGCACCAGTCCGCCTCCGACGACT
Source organism: Streptomyces sp. GL_148 (assembly GCF_057834205.1). NCBI lineage: Bacteria > Bacillati > Actinomycetota > Actinomycetes > Kitasatosporales > Streptomycetaceae > Streptomyces > Streptomyces sp. GL_148. The sequence continues at coordinate 3,009,748 of NZ_CM174396.1, forward strand.
GGTGCGAGGTCTGCGGTCACCGCATGGCCGCCCCTACGGGCACCCCCGGGGCGCCCTCCTACGGCTACGGCTACCCTCCCACCGGCGAGCCGACCGCACAGGCCGAGCTCTGCCCGCAGTGCCGGACCCCGCGCGAGGCCATGGCCCCGTTCTGCGAGGAGTGCCGGTACAACTTCCTGACCCGTACGGCGACCTCGTACACCCCGCTCTCCCCGGACATGCCCCAGCCGCCCCCGCCGCCGGGCATGCCCGCGGCTCCGCAGGCGTACTCCCAGGACCACTTCGACTACCAGGGCTCGCGGCCCTCCCGGGTGAACCGCCCGGCCGAGCCGCTGCAGCGCGAGGACGACTGGATGCTGCCGCCCCCGGGGCGCCAGGACTACCAGCAGCCCCCGTACCAGCAGCAGCCGCCGCCCCCGCAGCAGCACCAGCAGCCGCAGCCGCAGCACCAGCAGCCGCAGGCGCAGCAGGCCCCGCCGGGGTACCCGCAGCAGCAGCCTTCGCGGACCGGGCAGTACCAGCCGCCCCAGCAGCCCCCGCACCACCAGCAGCAGCATCACCAGCAGCAGGCGCCCGCGCCCCAGCAGTCGTACCAGCAGCAGCCCTACCAGCCCCAGGGCGGCGGCTCCTGGACCGCGACCATCGGTCCTGACCGCACGTACTTCATGGCGATGATGCACCGCAGCGGCCCCGAGGCGGCAGGGCTCGACCTGCCCGCCTACTCCCCCGAGCAGCACCTTCCGCTCTCCGGCGGCCAGATCACCATCGGCCGCCGCCGCGCCTCGACGGGCGAGTCCCCCGACATCGACCTGTCGGTGCCCCCGGAGGACCCGGGCGTCTCGCACCAGCACGCGGTGCTCGTCCAGCAGCCCGACGGCAGCTGGGCCGTGGTGGACCAGAACTCCACCAACGGCACCACGATCAACGGCGGCGAGGAATCGATCCAGCCCTACGTTCCGGTGCCGCTCGCCGACGGCGACCGCGTCCACGTCGGCGCCTGGACCACGATCACCGTCCGGCGCGGCTGAGGTTCCCCGAACACGATGCGACGAAGGCCCCCGGTGTCACCGGGGGCCTTCGTCGTGTTCGGGTGCCGCCGGCCGGCCCGGCCCGCCTAGCCGCCGACCAGAGGGTCCCGCACGTCCCGCCTGCGCCGTACGCTCACCACCACCGCGGTGACCAGCAGCAGGACCAGCAGTAGGGCGAGCGCGAGCACGAGCAGCGTCCCGGGCATGACGCCGAAGTACAGGAACGGCAGTCCCGCGAGCAGGACGGCCGGTGCGGTGCGCAGCCGGGCGAACGCCGGGCGTCCGGCCAGCAGCAGTCCGGCGGCCACCGGCACGACGAAGCGCAGCTGGGTGAGCGGGTACGCCAGCGGGACCATCAGCGCCGCGCCCACCAGCACCACCGTCCACGCCATCACGGCGCTCACCCCGGCCCGCGTGCGGATCCGCGGCACCGGCCGCAGGTCGGGCGGGCACGCCGGCGCCACCAGGGCCAGGACGAGCATCGGCCCGGTGGAGAGCGCCGAGATCCCGACACCGCCGATGCCCGCCCGGACCGTACTGACCGCGAGCACCGCGGCCATCCCCGCCAGCACGGTCCAGCTGCCCGCCGACCACCGCCCGGCCAGCGCGAGGAACACGCCGAACACGGTGACGAGGTACGCCGCGACCAGCGCCACGAAGCCCGGACCGACCTGGTCCGGTCCCCCGACGAAGAGCGCGTGGCGCAACACTCCGGCCCAGCTCGACGCGGCCGCCGCGACCGCGACCAGGGCGAACGGTCCCAGTGCGGCCAGCAGCCGACCGGCGCGCCGGCCGGAGCCCAGCCCGAGGCGCATGCGCAGGGCGTGCCCGAGGACGTCGGCGCTCTCGCCCACCCGGGCGAGGGCGCCCGCCCCTCGGGTGGCCTCCCGGTACGCGTCGGAGATCTCGTCGCCGAACTCCCGCCGGTAGGCGGCGGGGTAGAGCCTCACGAGCGCGGTCACGAGGCCGTCACCGCCCCGCCGAGTCCCAGCCGCCGGGTGGCCTCCTGCGCGGTGCGCGCGAGCCTGGCCGCCTCGGCGGCCAGGGTCTCCCGCCCGCGTGGGGCGAGCGCGTAGCTGCGCCGCCTGCGTCCGTCGACCACCTCTTCCTCGTGGACGGCGATGAGTTCCTGTTCCAGGAGCCGCTCCAGGGCTCCGTAGAGCGTTCCGGTGCGCATCTTGGTGCGGCCTTGCGAAATCTTCTCGACCTCCTGGGCGATCGCGTATCCGTGCCGTGGGGCATCGGCGATCGCCGTGAGGATCAGCAGGGTCGGCTCGCGGAGAGCTTGATCATTCACACCCCGACCATAGCTCGGCAACCGACATATGTCGATGGCCGACCTATGACTTCTCCTCCCTCTCCCCCAGGGGCCACACGTAGGGCCCCTGGGGATCGTCCAGCCAGGACCACTGCCCCGCCTCGCCGACCGTCACCCCGAAGCGCTCGCGCCCCGGCCGGTCCTCGCGCCGCCACAGGTCCAAAGCCTCCCTCGGGTGGAGCGCGCCCGAGGTGAGCACCAGCATGAACTGGAAGCGCTCGTTCTCCACCAGCTCGTACGGGATCCCCTGCGGCATCCCGTACGTGCCCGGCGGCGCGGCCGTGGCCCCGCGCAGCGGCACGAAGTAGGCCGAGGTGTGCAGGAAGCGGCCCTCGGCGAAGCCGGCGTCCCGCACCGTGAGCGCGATCAGCCCGGTCGACAGCGGGGCCAGGATCCGGGCCCCGGGCCGGCACTGGCCCAGCCAGGCGGGCGGGATCAGCGGGATCGTGCAGGTCACCAGGATCCGGTCGAAGGGAGCGCGGGCGGGACAGCCGCGCGCCCCGTCGCCGGTGACCACCACCGGGTGGTAGCCGAGCTCGGCCAGGTGTGCGCGCGCCGACTCGGTGATCTCCTCGTCCAGGTCCACGGTGGTGACCAGCCCGTCGCCGAGCCGGTGGCACAGCAGGGCGGCGTTGTAACCGGTGCCCGCGCCGATCTCCAGCACGTTGTCCCCGTCGCGCACCTCCAGGGCCTCCAGCATCTTCGCCATCAGCGAGGGCTGGCTGCTGGAGGAGACCAGCTCGCCGTCGCGCAGCCGGGTGGCGAGCGGGGCGTCGGTGTAGACCCCGCGCAGCCAGCGGGCCCGCTGTTCGGGGTCCGGGTCCTCGGCCCAGAGCCGCTCGTGTCCGGCGCCGCGGCCGGTGTAGTAGTACGGGACGAACACGTGCCGGGGCACGGCGGCGAAGGCCGCCCGCCAGCGCGGATCCTCCAGCGCCCCGGCGGCGGTCAGCTCCCGCACCTGGGCGGCGTGCGCGGTCTCCCGCACGTCGCGTACCTCGGCGTGTGCGCCCATGTCTCCACTGTCCTGCGCACACCGCCCGGATGCGACCGCGCCGCGGCCCCGGGGGAGGCCCGAGGAGCGGGTCCTAGGACCGGGGTCCTCCGTCCGGGCGTCTGAGACGATGGTCGGGTGAACGAGATTCCGCGGGGCACGGTCCAGGAGCAGACTTTCTACGAACTGGTGGGCGGCGAGGACACCTTCCGCCGTCTGGTCCACCGCTTCTACCAGGGGGTCGCCGAGGACCCGCTGCTGCGCCCGATGTACCCGGAGGGGGACCTCGGTCCCGCCGAGGAGCGGTTCGCACTGTTCCTGATGCAGTACTGGGGCGGCCCGAACACCTACAGCGAGAACCGCGGCCACCCGCGCCTGCGCATGCGGCACGCGCCCTTCCAGGTGGACGCCGCCGCGCACGACGCGTGGCTGGCCCACATGCGGGTGGCGGTGGACGAGCTGGCCCTCGCGCCGGAGCACGAGGCGCAGCTGTGGCGGTACCTGACGTACGCCGCCGCATCGATGATCAACACCGCGGGCTAGCCCGTACGGGATCCCGTACGGCGCGGCCGGCTAGACCGGCCGGACGAGCAGGGTGCCGAGGCCGCCCGGGCGGCGCGTGGCCACGGACCCGTACGGGGTGCGCAGCCGCAGCCAGCCCCCGGAGGCGAACAGCGCCACGGGCTCGGGGGCGCCGGGCGGGGTGGGCGCGGCGGGCACGGTGGACCGTACGGGCCGCAGGAAGCCCAGGGACTGCGCGGCGTGCACGGCGCGCAGCGGAAGTTCGGTGTCCCCCAGCGTGCGGGACCAGATCTCGCGGCCGATGCGGTCGCGCTCGGAGCGGGTCCGGTGCTGCGGGGGCAGGGCCTCGTCGCGGGCCCGGAACTCGGCGACGGCGGCCGCCAGGGCCTTGGCCATCGCCTCGGGCCCGGGCAGCCCCGGCACCGGGGTCCAGCCGCCACGGGGCGGGAGCACGCCCGCCCAGGGCGGTCCGGTGACGGCCGCGGGGACGACGGCGCCGGCCCGCTCGCCCTCGTCCACGGACTCCAGCAGCTCCCCGGCCGAGACGGTCAGGTCGAGCGGAGCGGAGAGGGGCGCGGCGAGCCGCACCGTGCGGACGGCCAGCACGTCGAAGGACGGCGGCCGCCCGAAAACGGCGAGCGCGCCGCCGCCGGCCTGCACCTGCAGGCGGACGGCGGCGGCGCGGTCGTAGTGCACCAGCCGGCCCAGGAAGGCGGCGAGGTCCGCCGCCTCCCCGGAGTCGGCGAAGTGCAGCTGCTCGTTCATGCCGCGATGCCCCCGGCAGGAGCACCGGCTCCGGTCTTGGGCCGTGCCTTCGGCTCGTCCAGGTACTCCTGGAGGAAGAGCTTCTCCTCGGCCGTGATGCGGCGGGGCCGCCCCTCGGCGAGGTTGTAGGGCACGACCACGGTCTCGGCGCGCACGTACACCGTCTCGGGCGCGTCCTCGGTCGCCTCGTCCTTGACCTCGTAGCGGATGGTCAGGGACGCGGCGCCTATCCGGGTCACCCAGGATTCGATGAGGACCGGCTCGTGACGGTGCACGAGGGGCAGCTTGTAGTCGATCTCGTGACGGGCCACGACGGAGCCGCCCGTGAAGGACTCACTGCCCTCCCCCGGCGCGAGGCGGAACATGAAGTCGATCCGCGCCTCCTCCAGATAGCGGAGGAAGACGACGTTGTTGACGTGCCCGAAGGCATCCATGTCCGCCCAGCGGAGGGGGCATCGGTAGTGGTGTCTGGCCATGGCCCGTTTCCCCGGCCCTCAGCCTCGGGTGAGCTTCTTGTACGTGGCACGGTGCGGACGGGTCGCGTCCGCGCCGAGCCGCTCGACCTTGTTCTTCTCGTACGACTCGAAGTTGCCCTCGAACCAGTACCACTTGGACTCGCCCTCGTACGCCAGGATGTGCGTGGCGACTCGGTCCAGGAACCAGCGGTCGTGGGAGATGACCACGGCCGCACCCGGGAACTCCAGGAGCGCGTTCTCGAGCGAGGACAGGGTCTCGACGTCGAGGTCGTTGGTGGGCTCGTCGAGGAGCAGCAGGTTGCCGCCCTCCTTGAGCGTCAGCGCCAGGTTGAGGCGGTTGCGCTCACCACCGGACAGGATGCCGGCGGCCTTCTGCTGGTCCGGACCCTTGAAGCCGAAGGCGCTGACGTACGCGCGCGACGGCATCTCGACCTGGCCGACGTTGATGTAGTCCAGCTCGTCCGACACGACGGCCCACAGGGACTTCTTGGGGTCGATGTTGGCGCGGCTCTGGTCGACGTACGAGATCTTGACGGTCTCGCCGATCTTGACGGCGCCGGAGTCCGGCGCCTCCAGGCCCAGGAGCATCTTGAAGAGCGTGGTCTTGCCGGCGCCGTTCGGGCCGATGATGCCGACGATGCCGTTGCGCGGCAGCGTGAAGGACAGGTCGTCGACCAGGACCTTGTCACCGAACGCCTTGGAGAGGTTGTTGACCTCGACCACGATCGAGCCCAGACGCGGGCCCGGCGGGATCTGGATCTCCTCGAAGTCCAGCTTCCGCATCTTGTCCGCCTCGGCGGCCATCTCCTCGTAGCGGGCGAGGCGGGCCTTGGACTTGGTCTGACGCCCCTTGGCGTTGGACCGCACCCACTCGAGCTCTTCCTTGAGGCGCTTCTGGCGCTTCTCGTCCTTGCGGCCCTCGACCTTGAGACGGGTGGCCTTCTTCTCCAGGTAGGTGGAGTAGTTGCCCTCGTACGGGTGGGCGCGGCCTCGGTCGAGCTCGAGGATCCACTCGGCGACGTTGTTCAGGAAGTACCGGTCGTGGGTGACGGCCACGACGGCGCCCTTGTACTGCGAAAGGTGCTGCTCCAGCCAGTTCACCGACTCGGCGTCGAGGTGGTTGGTGGGCTCGTCGAGGAGGAGCAGGTCCGGGGCCTCGATCAGCAGCTTGCAGAGCGCGACGCGACGCTTCTCGCCACCGGAGAGGTTGGTGACGGGCCAGTCGCCGGGCGGGCAGCCCAGGGCGTCCATGGCCTGCTCGAGCTGGGCGTCGAGGTCCCAGGCGTTGGCGTGGTCCAGGACTTCCTGGAGCTTGCCCATCTCGTCCAGCAGCGCGTCGGTGTAGTCGGTCGCCATTTCCTCGGCGACCTCGTTGAAGCGCTTCAGCTTCGACATGATGTCGGCCGCGCCGTCCTGGACGTTCTCCAGGACCGTCTTGGACTCGTCGAGCTTCGGCTCCTGCATGAGGATGCCGACGGTGAAGCCGGGAGACAGGTAGGCCTCGCCGTTGGACGGCTGCTCCAGCCCCGCCATGATCTTGAGGACGGTGGACTTACCGGCGCCGTTCGGGCCGACCACACCGATCTTCGCGCCGGGCAGGAAGTTCAGGGTGACGTCATCAAGAATCACCTTGTCGCCGTGCGCCTTGCGCGTCTTGCGCATGGTGTAGATGAACTCAGCCAAGAGAAACCGTCCGGCAGATCGATGGGTGGGCAGATACACCCCATCTTGCCTGAGGTCCACCCCCGGGGGGAAACCCGTTCGGCCCCGAGGCCACCCGACCGGGGTCTGCGAAACCGCCCCGAGGCCTTGTGCCGCACGGCAGGATGCCATCGACGAGGACGCGGCCGGGGGGCTGCGGCCGAGGTGGGGGGACGTATGGACAGCGGACTGATCGCGCTCGGCGCGGCCGTGGTCGGCGTGGCCGGGACCTTGCTGGCGACGGTGCTTTCGCAGCGGATGCTGGCGCGGGTGCAGGCGGCGCAGTTCGAGCGGGAGCAGCGTGTGGACCGCACGCGGTGGCTGCGGGAGCAGGAGCTGGCGGAGCTGGCCCGGCGGCGCGAGTGCTACGCGGCGGCGAACGCCGCGTACCGGCGCTATCGGATCGGCCTCATGTCCTTCCTGTGGCTCGCCCACAGGTCGCAGGTCACCCCGGAGGAGCGGGCCGCGCTGGAGGAGGTCCGCAACGTCCATCACACCGCCTTCGCGGAGGCCCAGATGATCGCTTCCGAGGCCGTACTCGCCCAGCTGGACATCATGACGCGGGGCATGGCGGGGGCGTACGCCCGCACGATGCGGCTGGCGGAGGGCACCCCGCAGCCGGACGGCTCCTTCGAGGAGATCCACACCCGTCTCACCGAGCTCACGACGCGCGCCGACGTCATGCGGGGCGTGATGCGGGCCGATCTGGGCGTTGGCGCCGCTCCGGTGGCGCGGCCGCCGTCCCCGCCCGTCCTGCCCCCGGGGCCGTGACGGCTGCCGGCCGGGGCGGGGCGCGGCGGGGACGGGCGGGGACGGGCGGGGCTGGACGGCGGTTCCGGCGCGGCCGGGCGGGGCTGCCGTGCCTCAGCGGGGGCGGTAGACCGTGAGGGCGTCCGGGAGGTCGTCCAGGACCAGGGCCGTGGGGGCCTGGGCGTATTCGCCGTCGTAGGCGAGCGGGGTGCCGGCGGGAATGTCGCCGAGGCGCAGGCTGCGCAGCCGGGTGGCCGCGTGGACCGGGGAGCGGGTCAGCGGGCCCGCGAGGGCGGCGGCGAGCAGGCGGGGGCCGGGGCGGCCGCCGCCGTGGACGAGCCGGACGTCGAGCAGGCCCTCGCCCAGGCTCTTGCGGTAGCGGGGAGCCGGGCCCGTGCCCTGGTAGGTGCCGTTGCCCGCGAAGAGCAGCCAGACGCTGCGCGGCTTCCCGGCGAGCTTGAGCCGTACCGGGCGCTCGGCGCGCAGCACCCGCCAGGCCGCCAGGAGGGCGGCGGGGCCGCCGCCGATCCGGGGGGCCCAGCGGAGCCGGTGGCCGAGCAGCTCGGGGTAGGCCCCGATGCTGAAGTTGTTCAGGAAGTACCCGGCCCTGGTGTCCTCGGGGTCGGGGCCGGGGCCCGGGGTGAAGCGGCCGACGCCGATGTGGACGGCGTGGCCGGCCGCCACGGCCCGGCAGGTGTCCTCGCAGCCCACGAGGCCGAGGTCGAGCGCGAAGTGGTTGAGCGTGCCGCCGGGGAACACCGCCAGGGGGATCCCGGCGCGCAGCGCGGCGGTGGCGGCGGCGTTGACCGTGCCGTCGCCGCCGCACACGCCGAGCACGGTGGCCCGCTCGGCGGCCGAGGCCAGTTCGGCGGCGAGCTCCGGGCCCTCGCACAGGATGAGCTCGGCCTTCGGCAGCCGTTCCCGCAGTACGTCGAGGCCCGCCGTGGCGGCCGTGCCGGACCCGGTGTTGACCACCACCGTGAGCCCGGCCCCGTCGGGCAGCGCGGGTGCCCCCGCGGCGGCCCGCTCGTCGCCCGGCGCGATCCGGGCCTCCACGGCGTCCCGGGTGAGGCGGCGCACGACGAATCCGGCCGCGACCCCGAACGCGGCGCCCGCGAGCACGTCCGAGGGGTAGTGGACCCCGGTGTACACGCGGGAGAAGGCGACGGAGGCGGCGACCGGGGCCAGTGCGGCGCCCCAGACCGGGGATTCCAGCGCCACTCCGGCGGTGAAGGCGAACGCCGACGCGGCGTGCCCCGAGGGGAAGGAGGTGGTCCGCGGCTGCATGGCGAGCTGCCGCACGGCGGGAACCCCGTCCAGCACCGGGCGCTGCCTGCGCACGGACCATTTGCCGACGGTGTTGATGGTCGCGGAGGCCAGTGCCAGCGACGCGGCCCCGCGCACGGCCGCCTTGCGGGCCCCGGCCGAGCCGAGGACGGCGATCCCGACGGCGGCCCCGCCCCACAGCAGCCCGTGGTTCGCGGCCCGCCCGAGCCGCGGCAGCACCCGGTCGGCCCCCGGCCAATGCCGCCGGGCCACCACGTCGAACAGCCACCGGTCCCCTCGTGCGACCGCGCCCCGCCAGGTCAGCTCTTGATCGGCCATCCCTTGTCCCTACCCGAACCCCCGCATCCGAACCAGGGCCCCAGAGCAGGAGCCCAGGCTCCCGCGTGCGTCCTACTCCGGTTCCGCCGACCGTTCCGGGCCGGGGCCGTCTTCCAGGGGGCGCTTGCGCAGGAGGAGGACGACCAGGCCGCCCAGGACGACCAGGCCCACCGCCAGGGAGGCGATCACCGGGGTGGCCGCCGAGCTGCCGCTGGCGGCCAGCCGCTCCTGCGAGGTGTCCGGATCCCCGGCCGGGGAAGACGAAGACTCCGACAGGGCGCCTTGGGCGCCCAGGGCACCCATCGGTCCCTGCGCGCCCGTCGCGCCCTGCTCGCCCGCCGCGCCCGGCGCGGCCATCGCCCCGTGCGGCGCCGCGCCGTCGGCCGGCTGGGCGGCGGGGTGCCGCCACTTCGCCGTCGCCGTGGCCACGGCGGCGGACTCGCTGGAGCCGGCCACGATCTGGACCTGCGCCGGGACCCCGCTGGTGAAGACCCGGCCGACCGGCACCCGGGTGGACCCGCGGAGGGTGACCTCGGCGCTGCCGTCGGGTGTCCCCTCCGGTACCTCGAAGAACAGCTTGCCGCCGTTGACGGCGGAGGTGACCGGCAGGCCCCGGGCGTCCACCACCCGCACCCCCATGGCCACGGCCGCCGCGTCCGGGGTCACGCTCACGCTCTGCGCGCCCGTCCGCACGGTGACCGGCCCGATCCGGGTACCCAGCGGCCCCGACACCTCGCCGGGATCCACCGCGAGTGACGCCGGCGGTTCGGGCAGCCGCCGCGCCTCCCGCTGGAGGTAGTCGGCGAGCTTCTCCGCCGCCGGGTCGACGGCCTCCACGGAAACGCCCTCGGCCAGCCGCCAGATGGCCACCTGGGTCCCGGCCGCGGCGCTCTCCGCCGTGAGCGCCGCCGCTCCGGCCGCCTTGGCGAGCCCGGCCAGGTCGTTCAGCTGGGGGTAGGAGTGCTCCAGTACCCAGCGGATCCGGCCCGCGTCGCCCTTCTCCGCGAGCGGCGTGCCCTTCCACCCGATCTCCGTGAACCGGGCCTGGGGCTGCGCGGCGCCCGTGACGCCGACTCCGTACGTCTGGAGCATGCCGCCACCGTCGACCCGCATCTCGTACAGGCCCGCCGGGATCTGCCGCACGGTTCCGTCCGTGCCGTGCAGGACGGCCTGCCCGTAGGTCTTCAGCCCGTCCAGGACGGCGCTCGCTCCTTCCGGCGTCCGGGGTGCGGCCGGACCGGCGTCGGCGGCGGCCACCGCACCCGGGGCCCCGGCCAGCGCGGCGGCGAGCAGGGCCAGCGCGATCGGCCGCCGCACGGAGCCCCGTATGGCCGCGGCGACCGTGGTGCGCGTCGCCGGTGCGTCGCAGGGCTGCGCGGCAGCAGCGGGAACCGGAACACCGCCCGGGGCGCCGGCGGGAGCAGCGCCGGCGGCGGCAGGAGTGGAGGGTGCGGGAACGGCAATCGACACAGTCTTCCCCTTCGGGCCGAAGGCCCAGGTGCCCGTGAGTACCGGGGAATCCTAGCCTCCTCGAACACTCAGACCACCGCCGCCTTCTGATTGCCCATCAGCGGCACGTCCGTCCTGACGACCCGCCGGAAGGCGGCCGTGCCGCGGTTCAGGTCGTGCCCGATGGCGGTCGCGTCGATGTTCGCCGAGAACCACCGGTTGCCCTCCCCGTCGGGCGGGTCCTCCCGCACCCGCAGCCTTCCGTGGACCACCAGTGGTTCACCGACGGAAACGGATCCGGCGAGGTTCACGGCGAGGCCGCGCCGGGCCCACACCGTGTAGAAGCTGGTGGGCGCGTCCGCCCAGGTCTCCTTCTTGCGGTCGTAGAACCTCGGGGTGACCGCGAAGCGGAACCGGGCCGCCGGGCCGCTCGCCGTGTCCTTGTAGTCGATCTGCGTGGCCACGTAGCCCACCAGCGTCACCTGGGTGTCATTCATCCCGGCCGTCCTTCCGGGGCCCGGCGGCGCGCTCGACCACGCGCCGCCCGACCCGCGTTCCGTACCCGCCCGGACCATCCGCACGGGGTACGACCATGCTGGCCGGGGCCGCCGGAACCCGCCGGAGGCTGTGGACTACTGACGGGTTGTGGACAACTTCGCCACCGTCGCGTACTGCTCGCGCACCTCCCGGTAGCGCAGCAGCTCGGCCGCGACCGGTTCCAGTACCCGGGCCCGCCCGCAGCCGGCCGCGGCCTGCCGCAGCCGCCGCTCCGCGTCCTGCCCGTAGCGCCGCGCCGGCCCCCGGGCCCCGATCGAACAGGCCCACTCCACCAGCGGTCCGCCGATGATCCCGGCCACCATCAACAGGACCGGCGGCATCAGGCTCGGCTCGAGGACCCCGACGATCTGCCCGGCCAGCCACAGCCCGCCGAAGATCTGGAGCAGGGTCATGGCCGCCTGTGCCAGGACCGCCGCCGGCCACCACGAGGGGCGCGGCGGCCGGGCGCTGGGCACCGCGACCGCCGGGCCGAGGGTCACCGCGATCTCGTCCAGCGCCTGGGGCAGCCCTTCGGCTCCGCGGACCGCGGTCTCCCGTACGGCCTGTGCCCAGGGGTCGGGCAGGCCCCGGACCGCCTCGTCGGCGACGGTCCGTACGGCCTGTTCCACCCGCTGGCGGGCCGTCACCTCTTCCTCGACCGGCGGCTCGGAGGCCGCCGGGGAACGCCCGATCGCCGCCAGGGCGGCGAGACCGGCCAGCGAGCGCGGGGAGCGCCGGCTCTCGTACCACCGCCACAGGCGCAGCCACGGGGTGCCGCAGGCCTTTCCGGCGTTGCGCCGCCAGGCCCGCTCGGCGGCGAGCCCGGCCGCGTACGCGCCGACCGCTTCGGCGAGCCGGTCCTCGAACTCGGCGCGCGCGGTCTCCCCGATCTCCGGCCCGGGGTGGCCGTCGGCCACGTAGAGCGGCCGCAGTCGGGCCGCGGCCTTGTCGACATCGGCGGAGATGCGGCGGGTCGCGGCGCCCTTCTCCTGGGTGAACTGTCCGAGCATCTCGCGCAGTTCCCCGACGCCTTCACCCGTAAGGGCGGAAAGTCCGATGACGGTGGCTCCGGGCTCGCCGTGTTCGCCGAGCGCGATCCCGTCGTCGTCGAGGAGCCGGCGCAGGTCGTCCAGGACGAGATCGGCGGATTCCCCGGGCAGCCGGTCCACCTGGTTCAGCACGACGAAGGTGACCTCGGCGTGCCCGGCCAGCGGGCGCAGGTACCGCTCGTGCAGGACGGCGTCCGCGTACTTCTCCGGATCCACCACCCACACCACCGCGTCGACCAGGGCCAGGACCCGGTCCACGTGGTCGCGGTGGGCTCCGACGGCCGAGTCCAGGTCCGGCAGGTCGACGAGGACCATGCCGCGCAGCACCTCGGCCTCCGAGGTCTCGCGGGGGCGGCGGCGCAGCCGTCCGGGGATCTCGAGGCGGTCCAGCAGTCCCGCGGCGCCGTCGGACCAGCTGCACGCGATGGGTGCGGCGGTCGTCGGCCTGCGCAGTCCCGTCTCGGAGATCTGTACCCCGGCGAGTGCGTTGAAGAGGGTGGACTTGCCGCTTCCGGTGGCTCCGGCGATGGCGACGACGGTGTGCTGCGCCGACAGCCCGCGGCGCGCGGCCGCTTCGTCGAGCACACGTCCGGCTTCGGCGAGGGTCTTTCCGTCGAGGATCCTGGTCCGGGACAGCCCGATGAGCTGGCGCAGCGCGTCGAGGCGGACGCGCAGGGCCTGCGCCTCGGGGCTGAGCGGGGGCGCGGGGGCCTTGCCGCCGTCGCTTCCGGCGCCGGAAACCGCCCGTACGAGTGCTTCGTCGCCCTCCTCGTCACCGCTCGCGGGCCAGTCGTCCTCGCTCGTCCGGGGGCGCGAGCGGGCGATCAGTCCGTCGTCCCAGCGGTCGTCGGTGCGGTCGGTCAGGGCGGTCACCGCGTCACCTCTCCTTCTGCAGTACGGACAGCGCGGCGATCAGCTCGGCCTGGGGTTCGGGACTCACTTCGAGCGCTTCGATCGGGGCGAGGCGGCGGTCGCGTTCGGCCCGCAGCACCTGGTCGAGGTGCTCGGCGACGAGCTCGCCGCCGCGGTCTCGCAGGCGTACGGCGGCCTGTACGCCGATCCGTTCGGCGAGCTTCTCCCCGGCCGGCCGGGCCCGCTTGCCGCCGAGGAGGGCCGCGACCAGCAGGGCGGCGACCCCGTCGGGGTGGGGCGCGGGCTGCTTGTCGAGCGCCGCGACCTCTTCCTCGGCGAGTTCCTCCAGCACGCGCCGCCAGCGGCGTACGGCCATGCCGATACGTTCCGCCGCCTCCCGGTCGGGGGCGGGCAGGGACACGGCGCCCGCGGCGGGCTCGCGCCGCCAGGCCTCCGCGATGCGTTCGTCGGCGGCGGCGACGGCGCACTGGAGCAGCGCCGCGAGGGATTCCGCGAGGGAGTCGAGCAGTTCGTCGGCGCTGGTGTCGAGCGGGTAGCCGCGCCAGCGGGTCAGCGCGTCCCCGGCGAGTACGGCGCCCCGGTCCAGGCGGCCCCGGACCCGCTTGCCCTCCCGCTTGTAGGCGTCCTCGACGGCGAAGGTCAGCCGTACGGCGGCGGCGTGCTGGGCCGCGACGGCCGAGGCGAGCTCCGGCATCCGGCGCCCGAGGGAGTCGAGCGCGCCGAGCGCGGTGCGCCCGACGGCGTACTGGCGGGCGGCCGGGTCCTGAGCGTGGTGTGCGAGCCAGGCGAACAGCGGGGCCACGGCGCTGGCGGGCAGCAGCCCGCCCCCGCCGGCCGATTCGGGCAGCTCGGGAACCGTGAACCGGGGCACCTCGCCGAGCCCGGCCCGCGTCAGCAGGGCGCCGTACTGCCGGGAGACCTCGGCGAGCACCTGGTGCGGGACCCGGTCGAGGACGGTGACGAGGGTGGCCTTGTACTGCTTGGCGGTGCGCAGGAGGTGCCAGGGCACGGCGTCGGCGTACCGCGAGGCGGTGGTGACCATCACCCAGACGTCCGCGGCGCAGATGAGCTGGGCTGCGAGCGTCCGGTTGTCGACCACGAGGGAGTCGATGTCGGGGGCGTCGAGGATGGCGAGGCCGCGGGGCAGGGTGGAGACGGTCTCGATCCGCACCTCGCGGGTGGCGGGCGGGTACCCGTGCCCGTGGTTGCCGCCCCGGTGGGGCTTCCGGGCGGACGCGGGGGTGTCCTCGTCGTCCTGGGGGGCCCAGACCCGCATCAGATCGGGCAGCACCCGCACCCCGGCGAACCAGTGGTGGTCATCCGGATGGCAGACGAGGACGGGGGTGCGCGTCGTGGGCCGGAGTACCCCGGCTTCACTCACTTGGCGCCCCACGAGGGAGTTGACGAGGGTGGACTTACCGGCCCCGGTGGACCCGCCGACGACGGCGAGCAGCGGCGCCTCCGGCGCCTTCAGCCGGGGTACGAGATAGTCGTCGAGCTGCGCGAGCAGCTCCGCTCTGGTCTGGCGGGCGCGGGGGGCGCCGGGCAGGGGCAGCGGCAGACGCACGGACGCGACCCGGTCGCGCAGGGCGGACAGGGCATCGAGCAGCTGAGGCCGAACATCCAAGGTCACCACATGCGAAGAATGCCCAATTTAGGAGCATTTTTGAAGCTTATACGTCCTCTGCGCGCCGAGCGCTACTCCGGCGGCACATCCCGGACACAGCGGACGAGTGGGGCGCAGGCATAACGAGTACACAACGCCCAGGGCGCCACGGCGCAAAAGCGGTGCGAGAATCGCACCTGCCTGCGATTATCGGGACCGCTTCACCGAACCTCCACATCGTGGCACGCGAGCGAAGCAACCGGGACAAGGCAACCGGAGCCCTATCCTTGACCCGGCACGGACCAAAGCCCCACCCCCACCCAGGGGCTCCAGGCCACCACGGCCACCTTCCGGCCCCCGTAGCTCAGTGGATAGAGCAGGTGCCTTCTAAGCACTTGGCCGCAGGTTCGAGTCCTGCCGGGGGCACTCTTCCCGTCCCACCCCGAAGCCCTCCCTCGCGGAGGGCTTTCGTGCAGGTCAGGGCACTTTAGCGCCGACGCCGTAGCGACGGCGTAAGCCCGCACGGGCCCTGCTCCGGATCCGGCACCGTCCGACTGGGCTGTTTTCGAGTCGTATACCGGCATTTGAAATTTTCATACGGTATTGAGGCGTCTGTCCCGGCCCTCTTGGATGAAGGCGTCTTGAAAGCAACGAGAGGAACCCAACATGCGCAAGATTGCCTGGGCAGCCGTCGGTGCCGCCATCACCGGCGCCGTGGTCTTCGGAGCGGGCCCGGCCGGTGCCGCCACGCAGAGTGAACAGGTCGTGGCGGTCGTGGGCCAGCCCGCGCCGAGCTGCGTCAACTCCGTCTACTGGGCCAACAACTTCTTCGGTTTTCTCCGCACCGAGATGACCAACAATTGTGCGGACGTCCAGCGCGTCAGGTCGTCCTTCAACTACACCTTCACGCCGGAGCCCACCTGTTACGAACTCCAGCCCGGCCAGCAGGCGGTTTACATGAAGACGATCGTCCCCGCCATCACGGCCGGCCAGTACAAGTTCCAGGGCCTCGTGACCTGCTGAAGCCCACCGCGAAACCGGCGGCTCCCTTCCGTCAGCGACGGAGGGGAGCCGCCTCACGTGTCAGGCGGACGCCACCGGGTCGCCCTCTATCAGCCGGTGGAACAGGACCGTGTCGAAGACGTCCTCCATCCGGACGGCCTTGCCGTCGCGCAGGGTCCAGGAATGGACGAAGCCCAGAGTCTGCGTGTGGCCGTGCAGGGAGGTCACCTGCCGGTGGCCGAGAACCACCACGCGGTCGCCGGCCGCCACGAACTCCTCCGGCTCCAGCCGCATCCCCGCGATGACGCTCGGCACGCGGGCCAGGAAGGCCAGGACCCCGGCGTGACCGCGGCGGACGCCGCCCAGTCCGTACCGTGCCATGCCCTCGGGGTGGACCCACTCGATGTCGGGGTCGAAGTTCGCCAGCAGCGCGTCCACGTCACGGCTGCGGAAGGCCCGGTATGCGGCGTGGATGACGTCCAGGTGGGCGGTGGTAGTGGTGTTCTGGACCAGGGTCGGGGCCTGGGCAGGGACCGGGGACAGGAGTGCGCCCTTCACCGGCGGACGAGGTGCTGGGGGTACAGGGATTCAAGCGTGCGGCGGATGCCCTCGCGCCAGCCGATCCGGCAGGGGCCCGTGAGTTCCAGGCGGCGGGCCGGGTCGAACCTGTACGTCTCCCGAGTCACCTCACTGGGCACCAGCTTCGCCTCGATGCCGGTCAGCTCCTCCAGGTAGCGCACGCAGTCGGTCATTCCGACCGACTCGTCGCCGCCCCAGTTGACCAGCGTCGAGGGGACGGACGCGGCCCGCCACAGCTGCGGCACCTGGGCCACCAGGTCGTCGGTGTACAGCGGCGAGAGCCAGTTCTGGCCGGTGAGCGGTACGGGGATGGGCTGGCCCGCGAGCATCCGCTGGAAGTACAGCATCGGGACGCCGCCGTAGCCGCCGGGGCCGTACGCGATGTTCAGCCGGGCGATCGTGGCCGGCAGCCCGAGCACCTGGGCGAAGGCCCGGACCGTTCCCTCGGTGGCGATCTTGCCGACGGGGTAGGCCGGGAGCCAGTCGGCGACGCCGTCGACCGGATCGGTCTCGGTGTACAGGTGGTCCAGGCTCTGCCGGGCGTAGAGC
Organism: Streptomyces sp. GL_148; assembly: GCF_057834205.1. NCBI lineage: Bacteria > Bacillati > Actinomycetota > Actinomycetes > Kitasatosporales > Streptomycetaceae > Streptomyces > Streptomyces sp. GL_148. The sequence continues at coordinate 3,026,548 of NZ_CM174396.1, forward strand.
GCTCCGGTGGACACGTACAGGAAGGCGTCCGCCGTCCGGCAGTGGTTCATCAGCCGTCCCGTGGCCGTGGAGTTGACCTCCACCACCGCGTTGAAGTCTCCGTCGTCACCACGACGCACGGCGGAGTGGATGACGTGCGTGAAGTCCTCCGGCAGCCCCTTGAGCGCGTCACCGGAGAGGTCGTCCATGTCCCAGCGCCACGTGGTGATGCCCTGCCCCGTCAGCTCGTGCTCGACACCGGGCGCGGCGAACCGGCCGATGCACCACACCTCGTTGTGCTCCGCCAGGGCCTCCGCCACCGGCCGGGCCACCTGCCCGGTGCCACCGGTGACCAGAATCTTCTTGCCCTTCATCGGCTCCCCGTCGATCACTTGCTCTCTCTCCCCTGTTCCTGTGCTGCGGCCCGGGCCACGGCGGCCCGGTCCCCCTCTGCCATGGCCCGGTCCAGCTCCCGGCGCAAAATGGCCTGGAAGGCGGCCACATGCCGGGGACCCATCAAGGTGTAGTGCTCGCCGGGCACCTCGACGTACGTGTTCTCCTCGGTCGTGTACTCGTCCCAGCGGCGCAGCTCGGTGTCGAGCCACTTCTTCCGGGTGCCGCGCAGCGGGTGCGCGTGGAACACGGCCATGGACCGCACCGTGCCCTCCGGCTCGAAACCCCGCCCGAGGTCGGTGAGCCGGTCGGCCAGCTCGGCCCAGGCACTGAACCGCCCCAGGTTCAGGTCCAGTTCGGCCAGCCGCTGCGGCGGGGCGGCCTCCAGGAGCCGCCGGAGCTGCTCCTCCCGGGGCAGGCCCCGCAGCACCGCGGGCAGTTCCAGCGACTGGCGCTTGTCTATCAGGGCCAGGAAGAAGGCCAGATTGACGGCCGTCTCGGCGAAGTCCAGCTCCTCCATGCGGTACTTGATGTGCGGAGGCAGGTTGAAGCTGCCGAGGAAGTCGACGCGCTCGCCCTCGGCCTCCAGGATCTTGGCCATCTCGAAGGCCACGGCCGCCCCGAAGGAGTACCCGGCCAGGGCGTACGGGCCATGCGGCTGGCGGGCACGTACGGCCGCCACGTAGCTGTCCACCATCTGCTCGAACGTGGCGAACGGCTTCTCTCCCTCATTGAAGCCGCGGGCCCGCAAGGCGTGGAACGGCCGGTCACCTACGAAGTACTTGGCGAGGTTGACGAAGACGAGAACCTCACCCACGCCGGGGTGGACGCAGAACAGCGGGGTCTTGGTTCCGCCGGTCTGCATCGACACGACCGGGTCGTAGGCGGTGTCGGCCTCCCCCGGCAGCGCGGCGGGGGCGGTCAGCCGGGCGGCGAGGGCCCGGACGGTGGGCGCCTTCAGGATGGTGACGAGCTCCAGCTCGGGGATGCCGAACCGCCGCATGACCTTGCTGCGCAACTGGAGCACGTCCAGCGACGTGCCGCCGAGATCGAAGAAGCCGGCGGTGGCGCTGATCGCGGACGGATCGGTGTCGAACATCTCCGCGTAGATCTCCGCGAGGGCGGTCTCGGCCTCGCCGACGGGCGCCTCGTGTCCGCCGAGCATGCGTGCGGTGAGCTCGTCGCGGAGCCGTACCACGCTGCCGTACGCGCCGGACTCCAGCCGTCCTCGCATGAGGCTGCGCTGGATCTTGCCGAGGCTGGTCTTGGGGAAGGCGTCCTTGGGCAGCGGCAGGACGATGGCCGGGCGGAAGCCCCAGTGCAGCACGACTCCGCTGCTCACGGCGGTCATCAGCCGGTACAGCGCGGTCTCGTCGCCCTCCGGGACCTCCGCGTGGAAGGCGATCACCAGCTGTTCGGTGTCGCTGCCGGCGGAGCGGGTCGGGAAGGCCGCCACGTAGGAGGGGGCCACCCCGTCCAGGCCCTCCAGCACGGTCTCGATCTCGTGGCTGAAGTAGTTGACGCCGTTGACGATGACGCTGTCCTTGCTCCGGCCGACGAGAGTCAGCCGGCCCGCCTCGTCGAGGCGGCCCAGATCGCCGCTGCGGAACCAGCCGTCGGCCGTGCGGGCGTCGCGGGTGGCGACCTCGTTGCGGTAGTAGCCCGGCGTCACCATGGGGCCGCTGAACTGGAGCTCGCCCGCCCGGCCCTCCGGCACCTCCCGGGTGCCCGAGGGGTCCCGCGGGTCGGCGATGCGCAGGCGCAGCCCCGGGACGGGCGTACCCAGGGAGGCGAACTCCTGCCGGCGGTCCGCCTGGGGAAATTCCTGGGAGTACACGCTTCCGGCACAGGTTTCGGTCATGCCGAAGGCGGGCCACAGGGCCCCGCGGCGCAGCCCGTACGGGGCGAAGCGGTCGAGGAACTCCTCGCCGGTCGCGGTCACCACGGCCTCGCCGCCGCTGACGATGTGCCGCAGACGGCTCAGGTCGAGCGGCGGCTCACCGTCCTCGGCCGGGCCGGTGTGCAGTCCGCCGGCCGCCGCGTTGAGCAGGCCCAGCAGGAAGTTCGGGGTGAACGTGACGCTGACGCCGTGCCGCGAGACGAGCCGCAGGAATTCCAGGGGGTCGCCGAGGACGGCCTGGGGCTCGGCGTGCACCTGCCGGGCTCCGTGGGCCAACGGGAGCAGGTGGCACTCCAGCAGTGCGGCCACGTGGTCGAAGGAGACCCAGTTCAGGGTGGTGTCGGCCGCGGTGAGCCGGTGGTGGGCGTTCTTGGCTGCCATCGCGGCGAGCAGGTTGGCGTGCGTGAGGACGACTGCCTTCCCGGCGCCCGTCGAGCCGGAGGTCATCACGAGAACGGCCGGATCCTGCGGGTGGGCGACGTGGGCCGGCTCGGCGGCGGGCTCGTCCCCGGCCGGCCCGGCGGCGAGTCCCTCGAACTCGGCGACCGTCAGGCCCGCCGCCGCCGGCAGCTCGGCCGCCAGTGCCCGGGTGGTGACGACCAGGGGGTCTTCCAGCAAGGAGTATGCATGGCCGAGCTGGGCGCCCCAGCGGTCGGCGTCGCCCTTCAGCGGGGACATCGGGCAGGGCACGTACCCCCCGAGGACCGCGCCCCAGAATGCCGCGATGAACTCCCTGGGCCGCTCCAGGAGCAGGATCACCTTGTCCTTGGGGCGCAGGCCCCGGGCCCGCAGCCCGGCGCGCACGCGCTGGGCGTCGGCCAGGAGTTCGGCGTGGCTCTGGTCCTGAGGGGGAGCGTCGGCGGAGCCGGGGCAGTAGCGGATGCCGGATCCGGCGTGCTCGTCGGCGGCGCGGAGCAGCAGACCGGCGATGGTCTGCACGTCAGAGGGGGGTGCGGGGTGCACGGATTCCACCGTTGTCTCCGTCTCCTTGAGGGACGGCAGGCCTGTGGCCGCCGTGGATATGAGGGCAGTCGGGGAGGTAGGGGAGCTCGCCGTCGGCGAGCCGAGCGCAGGTCAGTGCTCGTAGCGCTGCGAGGTGACGCTTCCGCGGGAGCTGCCCGCAACCGCGGCGGGCAGGGCTACCGACGCCGTCCACCCGGCCGGCACCTCGGCGTCAGCCACCCACCAAGCGGCTGGCGCACCCAGGCCGGTTGTGGTCATCTCGGCCGGACCCGGTCGCCAGGCGTGGCTCTCCAGCGCATTGAGGTTGGAGGTGATTCCGGTCCCGACGGCCTTGAGTACGGCCTCCTTGCGCGTCCAGCAGCGCAGGAACGCGCGGGTTCGGCCGGGGCCGGGCGCCAGGGACAGCACGGCCTCGCGCTCGCGCTCGGTCAACGCCACGTCGGCCAGTTCCCCGACGGGGATTTCCTTGTTCGACTCCACGTCAATTCCGACCGGGAATGGGGCGAGCGCCAGCATCCCCAACCCCGCCGCATGGGAAATGCTGATACTGAATCCGGATTCCGGACGAAGAATGGCGGGTGGACCGTGTTCCTCTGCTCCGCATTCCGGACACGGCCTGCGACCGAGCTCCAGACGCTCCGGCGGAACCTCCAGCAGGCCGGAAAGGATACGCCGTATGACCACACGGCAGCGGATGAACTCGGCCGCCTTTCGAGGCGACTTGTAGCGTCGCGCACGGGCGAGCTCGGCGCTGCTGAGCAACGCCGCATCATCCGCGTCGCACGGCTCGGCCGGAAGGCTCCACCACCACAGCAGGACATCCGCGGGATCTCGCCTTAAGGGTGTAAAGGCGCTGATGGCCGGTGAAGTGGGTACAGAAACTGTGGTCACCTGCGCATCGTAGGTAGCGACCGGACTCGCCACCTCGAGGCTGACCGCAAGTGGACGAGGTCGACCACAGAGCGTCATCGAGCCGTCACCCAGCGCACCTCAAGCAGAAGTCGAGTGCCTCAATTCACGTCCGCGGTGCAGGTTCCTGCCGCGGCCGGCCGATCGGCCCCGTCGAAACGGAGCGCTCGACTGGCCCCGTTCGGCCATGCTGTCGACGAGTCAAGCTATTTGACCGATTCTCATGGCTCGACCTACATTGAAGCCGACCGGATCAGCACCGCTTCGGCGAAAGTCAGCGATTCAACCAAATAGCGCAGTCAGGATTATCGGGGGATTTCCGTGACATCGAGAGTTTTGCCGTACGCACGCGCGCGACGCGGGTGGAGCCTGAGCAGCAGACGGGGGCTGGCAGGTTGAGTACACCCGTCGACGTGGACACCAGGGCCCCGGATGGCGCCGCTGCCGCCGCTGCACGCAGCCACGCCACACATCTGGAACAGGCGCTGCTGCAAGCCCACGCTCTGATCGAATCGACCGTTTCGCTGCACCGCAGGCAGGCGGGAGCCACGCCTCCGGTCGTGCGCACCGACCCCGGACTGCTCTCCAACGCACTCGACCAGCTCACCCACCAGGCACGCCACTCCGTGGGCATCGTGCTGACCGCGCCGGGCGAGCTGACCAACATCGTGCTGCGGCTGCTGCCTCGCATTCCCGAGCGCGCCGCGGTCCGCGTGCTGTGCGGCGCCGACCCGTCGATGGACGCGACCCTCGCGCTGCTGCGTGACGTGGCGGACCCCGGCTTCGAAGTCCGCATCTCCGACTCCGAACTGCGCGAGACCGTCGTCGTCGACGGCACGGCGGCGCTCGTGCGCGCCGCAGCCTCGGCCGACGGCCAGGCCGCCGTCGTGCACGACACCGCCGCGGTCCGCGCGCTGGAACTGCTGTTCGCCGGCACCTGGTCCCGGGGACGTACGCCCGACGAGGCCATGGCGGTCAGCCCGCAACTGCGCTCCGAGCTCGTCGTCCGCATCCTGGAGCGGCTGAGCGCGGGCGACACGGACGAGACCGCCGCGCGGGAACTCAACGTGTCCGTGCGCACCTACCGGCGGTACGTCGCCGAGATCATGCGGGAACTGGACGCGAACTCCCGCTTCCAGGCGGGCGTCCGGGCCGTCGAGGTCGGCCTGCTGGCCGGTCGCGACCGGCCGGCACGGCCGACCACCGCGACCGGCCGGCACGGCTGACCGTCGCGGCCGGCCATCGCGGCTGACCACCGCGAGCGGCCACCACCGCTGACCACCGCCCATTGCGACCGGCCACCGCGACTGACCATCGCGACCGGCCACCGCCGCCGACCGCCGATACGGGCGGTCGGCTGTCCACCATGCCGAGAAGCCAACGGGGAACGGATTTTCACGTGTCCACAGGACCGGAGAGCGAACTGGAGCAGGCGCTGCTCCACGTGCAAGCACTCATTGAATCGACGGTCGCCATCCAGCGGGACCGGACCACCGACGAGCAGTTGATCACCTCGCTCGGCGGTAGCTACGCCGTCGTGCTCGACACCGCCAATCAGCTGATCCGCGGCGCCACCAAGAGCATCGACATCGTGCACGCGCGCCGGCCGGCCGCCGACGAGCGGCACGTCGTCGCCGAGGACCGCGGGGAGCAACCCGAGCGGGAGCTGATATACGAGGCGAACGAACGCGTCTCCGTACGGCTGTTGACCACTCCCACCCTGCTCGACGAGGCGTACGTGCGCGAGCAGGTCGGCCGTAAGCACCCGACGGCGATCCGCGTCGCCCGGGTCCCCCCGCTGCAGGCGCTGATCGTCGACGACCGGGCCGCCCTGGTCGTGGCCGAGTCCGCGGCCGGGCGCCGGGCCTCCCTGATCCGGCTACCGGAGGTACTGCACAGCCTGCACACCCTCTTCGACAGCGTGTGGGCCAATTCCGTGCCGGCCGGCGAGCGGATCGTCTTCGGTGACCGGACCAAAGCCCTGCTGGCCCGGCGCATCCTCGGCGCCCTGCGCGCCGGTGTCACCGACGAGTTCGCCGCACGCGAGCTGCTGGTCTCCGTACGCACCTACCGGCGCTACGTCGCCGAGATCATGGCACTGCTCGGCGCGAACTCCCGCTTCCAGGCCGGGGTACGGGCCGCCGAACTCGGCCTGCTGCCGCCCCCTGCACAGTTCGGACCCTCCGAGGGCGCCCAGGCAACGGCGGAGCCGGCCGATCCGCCGGGCGGGCAGCTGGCAGCTTCCTGAAGGGTTCATTGCGGCCCGTTCCGCCGCCCGAGTTGGATGGGGTGAGGGACGGGCACCGGCCGGCTTCCCCTCAGTCGGCCGGGGCCCTCCCTTCCGATTGAGGCCGGCGGTGAACACCACGCGGAGGGCGGGTCCATGAACCACAGGAAGCACAGCTCGACCGCGGCGCTGAACGCGTCGCACACACTTCGGGCGGCCACCCCGTGAGCGTGGCCGCGGAACACAGGCCGCAGCGGCTGACCGGCATCGGCGTCCTGGACAAGGCGTCCGTCGTGCTGGACGTGGTGGAACAAGGGCCGGTCTCCCTCCAGGGACTCGTCACGGCCAGCGGTCTGTCCCGGCCCACGGCCCACCGGATCGCCGTCGCGCTGGAGCGGCTCCAGCTGCTCGGCCGCGATCTGCACGGCCGGTTCGTGCCCGGCCCCCGGATCGGCAGCCACACCCAGGGGACGCAACCGGACCGGCTCGGGCGGCTGGCCCTGCACATCCTCAACGACCTGCAGGAGCTGACCGGGCTCGATGCCCGCCTGTACCGGCGCCGGGGCGGTGTGCAAATGTGCGTGTCCATGTCGGCCGGCGCCGCCCTCACCGGCCTGCCGCCGGCCGGGCGGACCCGCCCGGTGACCGTAGGCCCGGTGGCGCAGACGCTGCTTGCCTGGGAGGAGCCCGAGGAGATGCGCGAGGGGCTGCGCCATGCGCGGTTCACCTCGGCGCAACTGACCGTGGTACGCCGTCAGGGCTGGGCGCACGGCCCGGACCCGATGGTGCCGGGCCATGTCACCGTGTCGGTTCCGGTACGGGGGTACGGCAGCCCGGTGGTGGCCGCGCTGGCACTGTCGGGCCCGCCGGCCCGCATGCCGGCCGCGCCGAGCAGGCTGCTGCTCGGCGCGGTGATCGACGCATCCATGGAGCTCGGTGACGCGGCGCAGCGTACCGGCGCGGTGCCGCAGCCGTCGGCGTGCTGACCGGTGAGCGGTGACCTCGGTGGACGACGACGACGGCAGGGCACCCGGCCCGGTGGGCGTGATCGGGGAGAACGGGAAGAGCGGGAAGTGGGAGCACCGGTGCGGCAGTGCGCGCCGGCTGCTGCTGGTGGAGACGCAGGGGCGGGACGCGGCCCCGGACGGCTTCCGCCGTGACGCGGTGACCCACCTGACGACGGGGAGCGCCGTCCTGCTGTTCCTCGTCGAGGACGGAGTGGCTCTGGCAGCACCGGCCAGCGACCCGGACCTGGACCGGTTCCAGCAGGAGGGCGGGCTGCTGGCCGCCGATCGCTTCTCACTGGCCCAGCGGGACCTGGAGCAGGCCCCACTGCGTCCCGGACTGAGGATCTCCGACCGGCAGGAGGTGGCGGGCTGGGTGCTGGATCCCGCGGTGCGCGTGATCTGGCACTGAGCCGGGTGCCTCCTGCCGGGCGCCTCCTGCCGGGTGTCACTCGCAGCCGCGCTGCCAGTTCCAGCCGATGAAGGTGTGCTTCAGCTCCACGTCGAAGCGGCAGCTGGCCGAGGAGTCGGCGTTGATCTGGATGTAGGAACGGTGGGTGTTGGCGTACCAGCTGCCGAACGGGTCGAAGATCCCCTTGTACGTGAAGTCGGCGCGCGCCTCGGAGTTCACCACCGCGCAGTCGGTGACGCAGTCGGCCTGGTGGTCGGAGGACTGCAGCGACCAGCCGGCGTTCCACGGCTCACGGTTCCCCTCCTGCCGGGCCTCGGTCACCGCGTGGGTGACGCGGCCGGAGGCCGTGTCCCAGGACGAGGTGGTGTACAGGCCGGTCATGCGGATGTTGCAGCAGTCGTACATCTCGTTCCACGTGCGCAGCCCGCGCACGCCGGTCACGGTCGTGGCCGCCGATTCATCGGTGCGGGCGGCGAGGGTCGTGGCCCGGCCCTTGGAAGGAGCGGCGACGGGGGCCGCCGCGGAGGCGGGCACGTAGCTGACCGGGCCCAGCTTCGGCTTGCAGTCCTCGCCGATGGTGACCTCCTGCCGGACGGCCATGCCGGCGGGCGGCGCGGGCAGCGAACCCGACAACTTCACACCCGCACAGGCCTGCCGCTGTCCGTTGTCCGCGGGCTGACCGGGCTGCGCGGCCACTGCCGAACCGCCGAGGACGCAGACCAGGGAGACCGTGCTTACGGCGACGGCCGCAATACGCTTGAACAATTTACTTTTCCTGCCTTCGACTTACAGATACTTCACTGCCGCAGCAGCTGATCAACAAGATTTTCGGTGCAAGCGTATCGGCGAGAAGGCTCGTCAAGGCCGCCGGAAGCAGGTTGGCAGGAAGGTGGCACGGTGCTTGTGCAGGCCTCAACTCGCAGGTAGTGGCACCTTCCTGTCAAAGCCGTTCTTCTCCGTGAGCCCCGGGTGGGAGAGTTCCACCGCTCCTCGCCATTCGTGAATTCAGATGGCTTCCGTCAGACCGGCAGAGAGGTTTCTCATGGGTGCCCAGCAACTGCCCTCGCATTCCATATCCGAGGCGGCGGCTCCGGCCCACAGCGTCCTGGGACAGCTGGCCCTGGAGGAGCCGGAGCTCGAACGTTCGCTCCGGGAGGGGCTGTCCGCCAGTGAGAAGCGGCTGCGGGACTGCGTGAGCAGTGCACCGGACCCCCGCGTCGCCGAGATCGCCGCGCACCTCGTGGCGGCCGACAGCAAGCGGCTGCGTCCGCTCCTGGTACTGCTCGGGGCCGAGTTCGGGGAGCCGTGGACCGGCGATGTGGTCCTGGCGGCCGTGGTGGCGGAGTTGGTCCACGTCGCCTCGCTGTACCACGACGACGTGATGGACCGGGCGGCCACCCGGCGCGGGCTGCCCAGCGCCAACTCGCTCTGGGGCGAGCGCCTGGCCGTGTTCGGCGGCGACTGGCTGCTGGCCCGGTCGACGCAACTCGCCGCCGGCCTCGGCCAGGAGGCGCTGCGCCTGAACGCGCAGACCGCGGGCCGGCTGGTGTCCGGACAGCTTCTGGAGCTCACCGGGCCCGCACCCGACGAGGATGCGGTGTCCCACTACTTCCAGGTGACCGCGGGCAAGACCGCGGCGCTGCTGTCGATGTCCCTGGGCATCGGCGCCCTCCAGGCCGGCGCCCCCGACCATTACGCCCGGGCCCTGCGCGAGTACGGCGAACTGCTCGGCACCGCCTTCCAGATCGCCGACGACCTGCTCGATCTGACGGCGCCGGCCGAGCGCACGGGCAAGCAGCAGGGCAAGGACCTGATGGTGGGGGTGCCCAGCCTGCCGGTCCTCCTCGCCCGCGCGGAGGGCGGAGCCGAGGGCTGCCGGGACACACCGGGCGACATCGAGCTGCGGGAACTGCTGCGGGAGGGCCCCGTGTCCGACCCCGCCACGCACCGCCGCGCCCTGGAGCTGTTCCGCACCTCCACAGCACTGGACCGGTGCCGGGGCATCATGCACCAGCGCCTGGCCGGGGCCCGGGCGGCACTGGCCGTCCTCCCGCCGCTCCCGGCGCGGCGTGCGCTCGACGCACTCTGCGACTACGTGGCGTTCCACAGCAACTGACGCACGGGTCAGAGACGACAAAGGAGTTGAGCATGACCATGCAGGACCGGATCGAGGAGCTCACGCGCATACGCGCAGACGTCCTCGGCGGCGTGGCGAAGGCCACCGAGGCGCAGCACGCCAAGGGCAAGCTGACGGCCCGGGAGCGGCTGGCGCTGATTTTCGACGAGGGCAGTTTCACCGAGATCGAACAGCTGCGGCGCCACCGGGCGACGGGCTTCGGACTGGAGGACCGCAGACCGCACACGGACGGCGTCATCACCGGCTGGGGCACGGTCGACGGCCGCACGGTCTTCGCCTTCGCCCACGACTTCAGGATCTTCGGCGGTGCGCTCGGCGAGGCCCACGCCACCAAGATCCACAAGGTGATGGACCTGGCCCTCGCCGCCGGGGCGCCGCTGGTCTCCCTGAACGACGGCGCCGGGGCCCGCATTCAGGAGGGCGTCTCGGCGCTGGCCGGCTACGGCGGCATCTTCCAGCGCAACACGCGCGCGTCGGGGGTGATCCCGCAGATCAGTGTGATGCTGGGCCCGTGCGCGGGCGGCGCCGCATACTCCCCCGCCCTGACGGACTTCGTGTTCATGGTGCGGGACACCTCACAGATGTTCATCACCGGCCCCGACGTGGTCAAGGCGGTCACCGGAGAGGAGATCACCCAGAACGGGCTCGGCGGCGCGGACGTGCACTCGAGCGTCTCGGGCGTCGCGCACTTCGCGTACGACGACGAGGAGACGTGCCTGGCCGAGGTCCGCTACCTGCTGTCGATGCTGCCTTCCAACAACCGCGAGATGCCGCCGGCCGTACCGGCCGGCGACCCCGCGGAGCGGCGCTCCGACGCCCTGCTGGAGCTCGTGCCGACCGACGGCAACCGCCCGTACGACATGCGCCGGGTGATCGAGGAACTGGTCGACGACGGCGAGCACGTGGAGGTCCACGAGCGCTGGGCCACGAGCATCATCACCACGCTGGCACGGCTCGACGGCCAGGTGGTCGGCATCGTCGCCAACCAGCCGCAGTCCTTCGCCGGCGTCCTCGACATCCATTCCTCGGAGAAGGCCGCGCGTTTCGTGCAGATGTGCGATGCGTTCAACATCCCGCTGGTCACGCTCGTCGACGTGCCCGGCTTCCTGCCCGGGGTCGACCAGGAGCACGGCGGAATCATCCGTCACGGCGCGAAGCTCCTCTACGCGTACTGCAACGCCACCGTCCCGCGGGTCCAGGTGATCCTGCGCAAGGCGTACGGCGGCGCCTACATCGTCATGGACTCCCGCTCCATCGGCTGCGACATCTCGCTCGCCTGGCCGACCAACGAGATCGCGGTCATGGGGGCGGAGGGTGCGGCGAACGTCGTCTTCCGGCGGCAGATCCAGGCCTCGCAGGACCCGGAGGCCACCCGGCAGCAGCTGGTCAAGGAGTACAAGGCCGAGCTGATGCATCCCTACTACGCGGCCGAGCGCGGCCTGGTCGACGACGTGATCGACCCTGCCGGCACCCGCGGCGCGCTGATCTCGGCCCTGGCCATGCTGCGCGCGAAGCACGCCCCGATCCCGTCCCGCAAGCACGGCAACCCCCCGATGTGAGGCGTACCGCGATGCAGGTGTCAGCGTTCGAGGGCCCGCTCGGCCCCACCCTTTTCACAATCATCCGGGGGACGCCCTCGGCCGAGGAGCTGGCCGTGGTCACGGCCCTGCTCACCGCACTGGCGGCGACCGGCGGACCGGAGCACACCCAGCCGTCCGCGGCGGCCGAAGCCGCGGACTGGGGCCGGGCGGAGGCGGTCTCGCCCGTGTGCTGGATGGCCCGCCCCTGACAGCGACGGCGGGCACCGGCCGACGGCGGTGCCGGCCGACGGCGGTGTCGGCCGGCTGCGGTGCCGGTCCCGCGAGGTCCGCGGCAGCAACCTGCCACCTGCGTTGCAGCCACTTGCCAGACCCCTGTTAATCACTATCGGAGCGTCATGAACGGTATGAATCGGCTCCTCGGACACCGGCAGTGGCTGTGACCTAGGGAGGCGTACGTGCCGCAGGTGGTATTCCGCATCCTCGGGCCGCTCAACATCGACTCCGGCACCGTGCCCGTCGTCCTGCAGGGCGGCCGGCAGCGCACGATCATGTCCATGCTGCTGCTCGCGCCCAACCGCGTCGTCTCGATCGATGCGCTCGCCGACGCCGTCTGGGACGGCTGCCCCCCGGCCACCGCCCGCAACCAGGTGGCCATCTGTGTGTCCGCCCTGCGCAAAGCCCTCAAGGCCGCCGGCGGCACCGGAGACCTCCTGGTCACCAGCCACCCCGGCTACATGCTGCTCCAGGGCGAACACCGCATCGACGCGGTGGAGTTCGGGCAGAGCGTGGCCGAGGGCCGGGAGGCGGCCCGCGGCGGCCGCCTGGAAGAGGCGTGCGCCCACTTCGAGGAGGCTCTCGCGATGTGGCGCGGGCGGCCGCTGGAGGGCATCACGGCCCAGCCCGTCGAGGCCGAGTCCGACCGGCTGATGGAACTGCGGCTCGCCGTGTACGAGGAGTACATGGAGCTGCGACTGGAGCGCGGCCGCCATCGCGAGGCCATCGGCGAGCTCACCGCCTTCGTCCGTGAACACCCCCTGCGCGAACAGGCGCTGTACTGCCTGATGCTCGCGCAGTACCGGTCGGACCGGCGCGCCGAGGCGCTGGAGTCCTACCGCGTCGGCCGCGAGGTGCTCGCCGAGCGCCTCGGCATCGACCCCGGGCGCGCCCTCCAGCAGCTCCACCAGGACATCCTGGCGGACGCCCCCGTGCTCAGCCTCCCCGCCGAACCGGTGGTCGCCTCCTCCCCCGCGTTCGTCCCGGCCCACCTGCCCTCCTCGGTCGCCGCCCTGACCGGACGCGCGGACGAACTCGCCGCTCTGGACCGGCTGCTGGACAAGCTGGACGGCAGCGCGCTCGCCGTGGGCTCGATCACCGGCATCGCCGGCGTCGGCAAGTCCGCGCTCGCCGTGCACTGGGCCCACCAGGTGGCGGGCCGGTTCCCGGACGGCCAGCTCTTCGCCGACATGCGCGGCTACGATCCCGAGGAGACCCCCCGCCAGCCCGGCGCCGTGCTGGACCGGTTCCTGCGGGCGATGGGTGTGCCCTCCACGCAGATCCCGGCCGACCTCCAGGAGCGCGCCGAGCTGTTCCGCAGCGCGCTCGACGGGCGCAGAGTACTGATCGTGCTCGACGACGCCCGCAGCTTCCGGCAGATCCGGCCACTGCTGCCCGGGAGCGGGCGCTGCTGCGTCCTGGTCACCAGCCGTGACAGCATGGGCAGTTCGCTCGCCGGCGACTACGGACTCGTACAGCTGCACCTGGGCGCCCTGGGGGAGGACGCGGCCATCGCGCTCCTCGCGCGGGCCGCCGGGAACGACCGGATCGCGGCCGACCCGGCCGCCGCCGCCCGGCTCAGCATCCTGTGCGACCGGCTGCCGCTCGCGCTGCGCATCGCCGCCGCGCGCCTGGCCGCCAAGCCCCACTGGTCGGTACGGACACTCGTGTCCCGGCTGGAGGACCAGCACCGCAGGCTCGACGAGCTCAGCCCGGACGAGCGCGGCGTGCGGGCCGGTCTGCGGCTGAGCTACCGCGACCTGCGGGCCGCCGCACGGATGTTCCGGCTCCTGAGCACACTCAACGTTCCCGACTTCGCCGCCTGGACCGGCGCCGCGGTGCTGGACATCGGCCTCTTCGACGCCGAGGACCTCATCGAGGAGCTCGTCGACGCGCAGATGCTGGTCCCGCTGAACACCCCGGACGGCCAGGTGCGCTACCGGTTCCAGGAACTGCCCCGGCTCTTCGCCCGCGAGTGCGCCCTGGCCGAGGAGTCCGAGGAGGAGCGGCGGGCCGCCCTCCGCCGGGCGCTGGGTGCCTGGCTCGGTCTCGCCACGGAGGCCCACCGGCGCGTCTACGGCGGCGACTTCACGGTGATCCACGGACCGGCGCCGCGGTTTCCCCTGCCGCAACCGCTGATGGAGGGCCTGCTGAAGGACCCCATGGGGTGGTTCGAGAGCGAGTGCCCGGCGATCACCGGGCTGGTCGACCAGGCGGTGCGGGAGAACGAGTCCGCGTACGCGTGGGATCTGACCCTGACCAGCGTCACGCTCTTCCAGAGCCGCAACTACCTGGAGGACTGGCGGCACTGCGTCGACCGCTCCCTGACCGCGGTCCGCCGCTCGGGCGACGTGCTCGGCGAGGCAGCCATGCTGCAGTCCCTCGGCACCCTGGAGATCGTCCAGTGGAACCACCGCGCGGCGCTGGACCATCTCACGGGCGCCCTAGGGCTGTTCGAGGAGCTGGACGAGGACCAGGGCCGCGCGCTGGTGCTGCGGAACCTGGCACTGTGCGAACGCCAGGCCGGGAACATCGACCGCGCCCGGGAGCTCGGCCAGCGGTCCCTGGAGCTGTTCCGCAAGGTCGGGGACCGGTACTCGGAGACGTATCTGCTCGGCATCCTGGCCCGGATCGAACTGGAGCGCGGCAGGCCGGAGACGAGTCTCCTGCTGTCGTCGGAGGCCGTGGCGCGCAGCCGGGGCCTGGGCAGCACCCGGGGGGAGGCGCAGAGCACGGTCAGGCTCGCCGAGGCACTGCTCCACCAGGGCGACGGGGAACAGGCCGAGGAGGCGAGCCGCCGCGCGCTGGATCTCGTACGGGCGGCCGGTGACCGGCGCGGTGAGGCGCACGCGCTGTGCACCCTGGGCGAGGCCCTGTGGTGCCAGGGGCTCACCGAGGAGGCCGAGGCGATCCTGCGCGAGGCGCACCTGACGGCCTCGAAGGTCCCGGACCGCCATCTGGAGGCACGCGCGTCGGTCGTGCTCGGCAGTGTGCTGTCGCTGCGAGCGGACCACGCGGGCGCGATGGGCCTGCTGCGCGCCGCGGCCGAGCTCTTCGCCCAGGTCGGCGACACCGGCCTGCGCGCACGGGCCGTCCGGCTGCTGGACCTGGTCGGCAGCGGGAAGACCCCCGGCTCCGCGGAACTGTTCGCGCTCGTCCAGCACTAGGGCCTGTCACACCCAGGGGTCGTCCGCCAGGAGGCCCTGCTGCGGGACCGCCTGCCACGGGGCGGCCGCCACCACGGGGGCCGGGTCGCGGACGGGCTGCTGCGCGGCGAGCGCCGGGGCGACGGAGGCCGCCACGGCGGACAGCAGGAAGGCTCCGACGACGTACGACGGGCCCGAGTGCAGGGAATTGATCATGGCGGCGGCCTCCTGGTGGATACGCGGTGTCCGATGGCGGGGACCGGTTGACCCCTCGGCATGTCAACGACGCTACGGAAGGGCCCTGTCACGGCGGTTCCGAAGCGATTTCGAACCGCTTTCGCCACCGCGAAATCACCCTGAGGACCGCGGGAAAGAGCATCGATCACGGCGCGTAACAGCAGGTCCGTAGCGTCCGCGGGATACGGCCCGACCACCGGTGACGGCGGGCCCGGGCAACCCGGAGGACCGCATGGACTTCACGATTCTCGGCACCGTCTCGGCCGGCGCGGACGGCCGTCCGGTCCCGCTCGACGGGTCCAAGCAACGCGCCGCCCTGGCGGCCCTGCTGCTCGCCGAAGGCGCGCGCCTGCCGCAGGAACGGCTCACCGCTCTGCTCTGGGGCTGGGACCCGCCCGCCACCAGCACCAATCAGCTCTACACGTACATGTCGCGGCTGCGTACGCGCCTCGGCCCCGGCGTGATCCTGAAGCGGACCGGCCCCGGCTACCACCTGGACATCGGCGGCTCCGCCTTCGACTGGGCCGACTTCCGCCGCCGGGCCGAGACCGGACGGGCCGACTTGCGCGCCGGACGCTACGCCGAGGCCGAGCGGCAGTTGGCGGACGCCCTCGCGCTGTGGCGCGGGCCCGCGCTCACGGATGTCACCGAGGAGCTCGCCCGGGCCGAGGGCCCCCGGCTGGAGGAGAGCCGGCTGGCCGTCCGGGAGGGCTGGTACGAGGCCTCGCTCGCACTGGGCCGCCACCACGACACGGTGCCCGGGCTGACCCGGCTGGTGACCGCCCACCCCGTACGGGAACGGCTGCGGGGCCAGCTCATGACCGCGCTGTACCGCTGCGGCCGCCAGGCCGACGCCCTCGCGGTGTACGAGGAGGGCCGCCGGGCGCTCGCCGACGACCTGGGCATCGACACCGGGCTAGAGCTGCGCGGCCTCCACCAGGAGATCCTCAGGGGCACGCTCGCGGGCCCCGCCGCACCCGAGCCGGCGTCGGCGGGCACCCTTGTCCCTCCTGCCGCCCCTGCGGCCGTTGCCGCCGCTGCCGTTCCTGCGGCCGTTGCCGCCCCTGCCTCTCCTGCCGCCCGGCACGGTGGCGCGCCCGACGCCGTGCCCGCCCAACTGCCCGCTGCCCCCGGCGATTTCACCGGCCGCGGAGCCGAGACCACTGACATCCTCGACGCCCTGCGCGGGCACCGGGACGTCGTGGTCACCGGAGCACCGGGCACCGGCAAGTCCGCGCTCGCCCTGCGGGCCGCCGAGCGGTGCCGCGGGGACTTCCCGGACGGCTCGCTGTACGCGGACCTCCGCGGACCCGACGGTGCCCGCCCGCGCGAACCCGGCGAGGTGCTCCGCGGGTTCCTGTACGCCCTCGGCACCGCGCCGCAGCAGATCCCCGCCTCGCTCGACGAGCGCGCCCAGCTCTACCGGACCCTGCTGGCCAAGCGCCGCGCGCTGATCGTCCTGGACAATGCCGCCGACGACGCGCAGGTCCGGCCGCTCCTGCCGGGTGTGGGGCCGAGTCGGGCGGTCGTCACCGGCGTGCACGCCACCCTCGCATCCCTGGAGGGTGCCCGGCTGGTCTGGCTGGACGCGATGGCCCCCGGCGAGGCGGGCGGGCTGCTCGCCGCGATCGCCGGGGACCGCCGGCTCACCGACGACCCCGAGGCGGCCGCACTGATCGCGGAGTACTGCGACCTGCTGCCGCTGGCGCTGCGGATCGCCGGCGCCCGCCTCGCGGCCCATCCGCACCTGCCGGCCGGCCGGCTCGCCGCTCGGCTGGCCCGGGAGGAGATCCGCCTGGACGAACTGCGCCTGGGCGGCCTCGACGTCCGGGCCGCTCTGCGGACCGCGGCCGACTCGCTCGATTCCCGGACCACGGACGCGCTCGGCCGACTGGCCGCGGCGGCCGGGCCGGCCGGCATGACCGCCCGTGAAGCCGCGGCTCTGCTGGGCATCCTGCCCGGCGAGGCGGAGGCCGTGCTGGACCGGCTGGCCGATGCGCGGCTGGCGGACGTACTGCCCGGGACGGTGGCCGCGGCCGCGCCGGCCGGCGCCGGCGATCCGTGGCCCCGCTACCGGTTCAGCCCGCTCGTCCGGCTGTTCGCCGGCGAGCGTCGGGGCTCCGTCCCGGCCCCCGCCGTGCCGCCTCCCGTTCCCGCACTCGCGGCGGCCTGAGTCCGGCCTCCGCGGTGACCGCCGTGCGGCCGCTCGCGTTCTCCGCGACCGGCCGCACCGTCATGTCCGGGGCCGGGTCCGGGTCCGGAACCGGACCCGGCACGGGCCGGTCAGCCGCAGCCTCCGGCGTGCCCGTCCTCGATCCCGCACAGTTCCTCGGGACCTTCGGTGTACGGACCGTCGTCGACGAGTGCGGCCAACTGGTCGACGTACTCCACCAGCATCTCGGCCCAGGGGTTCGGGCTCTCACGGAGCAGGGCTTCCTGCGTCTGCGCCTGTCGCAGGTCGATCTCGTCGAGGTATTCCAGCGGGTGCTTCACTATGGCGTCGGTCATGGGGCCACGTTCGGACCCGCGCCTGTACGCGATCTCCGGCGCTCCTCCGGCCGGGGATACAGCTTTCGCAGGGGCGGCGTACAGGCCCCGGAAGCAGCGTGTGCGCCATGAACGGAAGCATCTGCTCGATCGTCGTGGCCGGCGGGTCGGCCGCAGGCTGGATCGCGGCCGCACGCCTGGCCGCCGCGTTCCGCGCCACGGTGTCCGTGACCGTGCTGGAGGAGCCGGCCCGGTCGGCGCGGGCTTCCCAGCCCCACGGGATCGGCAGCGTCCCGCCCGGCCTCCAGCGGGACTTCTTCGACCACGTGGGAGTGCCCGAGCACGTGTGGATGCGGGCCTGCTGCGCGTCCTTCCGCGTCGCCACACGATTCGTGAACTGGCGTACGGAAGGGCCTGCGGAATCCGCTGCCCGTGTGCTCCGCACCGGGCGTCCCGACCACTTCTACCGGCCGTACGCGGACATGCCCCGGTGCGAGGACGCACCCCTGGGAGACTTCTGGCGGTTCCGGGCGGGCGAGGACGCGGCGACCGGACCGTTCGACTACGCGTGCTTTCGCGAACCGCCGTTGATGGACGCGCGGAGGTCGCCGCGTCTGCTGGACGGCCGGGCCGTCCTTCCCTACGCGTGGCACGTGGATCTGCGCATGCTCCGGGACTTCGTCCGCGCCCTGGCGATCCGCGAGCTCGGCGTCCAGTGCGTGACGGGGCTGGCGGCCGGTGCCCGTCACGATGCGGCCGGCCGGGTGACCGCACTGGTCACCGAGGACGGCGCAGCCGTTCCGGGTGACCTCTTCCTCGACTGCACAGGGCAGGAAAGCCGGCTGTTCCACGGAATTCTGGACGAACCCTTCCTCCCTGACGGCGCGCCGGGCGAGCCGGCCTGCGACAGCGCCGTGACCATCACCGTCGCCCACGACGACGAGGCCGAGGCCGAGGCCGAGGCCGAAGGAATCGAACCGTTCGGAACCGCGATCGCGCTGCCCGGCGGCTGGGCCTGGAAGACGCCGCTGCCCGGCCGCTTCGGCGCCGGGCTCGTCTTCCCGAGCGCGCTGCACGAGCCGGACGGCGCCGCCCGGGACCTGTGCGCGCTGTGGGGGCTGCGGCCCGAGGACACCACCGTGCGCACGCACCGTCTGCGCCCCGGGCGCAGCGCCCGTACATGGGTGCACAACTGTGTGGCCCTGGGAGCGGCCGCCTCGGTCGCCGAACCCCTCGCCGCCGACGGGCCGGGCGACGATCTGGGAGACGTGCTCGCCGCAGTCGAGCTGGTGATCCGCGATCTGCCGTCCCGCGCGGCTCCGCAGGCCCCGGCGGCGCGCTTCGACCGCGCCGCCCGCCAGCGCCACGCACGGACCCGGGACCTCGCGCGACTGCACTACGCGGCAGCGCCCCGGAGGGACACGGCCTTCTGGCGGGCCCGCAACACCCGGCCGCTCTCCGACGCCCTGCACGAACTCCTGGACGCCCACCGCAAGGGCCTTCCCCCGGAACCCGGCCAGGCCGCCGGATTCGCCGTACTGTCCTCGCTGGCCGACTCGGCACCCGGCGCGGACGGCGGGCCGGCCGCGCCCCAGCCCGGTCTCGCGGCGCGCCCGGCACTACGGCGCACGGCGGACGAGCACTTCGTCCGGATCCGGCGCCAGCAGATCCTCCTGCTGGAATCCCTGCCTTCCGCGCAGGCCTACTTGGGCCGGCTCCACGAAGCCCTTTCTGCATGAAGCTGCCACAGCGCTCCGTTCCCGGTAGGTCCCCGGCCTAGGGTGGCCCGCGACCTACCGAGGGAGTCCCGCCATGACCGATCTGGCATCG
The DNA here is from genome assembly GCF_057834205.1 of Streptomyces sp. GL_148. Classification (NCBI taxonomy): domain Bacteria; kingdom Bacillati; phylum Actinomycetota; class Actinomycetes; order Kitasatosporales; family Streptomycetaceae; genus Streptomyces; species Streptomyces sp. GL_148. Next base: position 3,045,986 of record NZ_CM174396.1, read on the forward strand.
CCCGGCACCAGCGACATCCCTCTCGCGGTCCTTGTCCTGGTGACATTGGGTACGCTCGGCGGCCTCGTCTTCGGCGTGTCCATCGCCTCCCGCCGGCTGCTCGGCGTCTCGGTGGGTCCGCTGCGCTCCCTCCTGTCGGGACTGGTGGGCCTGGGGACGCTGGCCGCGTTCGGGCAGCTGGTCCGGGACGAGGAGAGCCGGGCCGCGCTCTCCGTCCTGCAGATCGCTCTCGCCCTGCTGGCCGCGATGAGCACGCTCGTCGTGGTCGAGGTGTTCCTTCCCTACGGGAGCTGGTCGCGCTCCCGGCAGTGGCTGCGCGGCATCGGCGACCGCAAGCGACGCGCCCGCCGCTACTCGCAGATCAGCCGGATCTTCATGCGCAACGGCCTGACCCGGCTGCTGCGCGGCCGTACGCACCTGGACCGGGCCCTGCGTCCCGGAGAGTTCGGCGAGCAGTCCGCCCGTTCGCTGCGGATCGCGTTCGAGGAGTGCGGGGGTGCGCTGATCAAGCTCGGGCAGGTGCTGTCCACCCGACGTGATCTGCTGCCGCCGCACTTCATCGACGAGCTGAGCCGGCTCCAGAGCAGTGTTCCGCCGGCCCCCTGGCCGGAGGTGGAGGCCGTCCTGCGCGAGGAGCTGGGCCGGCCCGTCGACGAGGTCTTCGACTGGATCGAGCACGTGCCCCTCGCCGCGGCCTCCATCGCCCAGGTCCACCGCGCCCGGTTGCGAAACGGGCGGACCGTCGTGGTGAAGGTGCAACGGCCGGGCATACGCAAGACCGTCGAACGCGACCTCGACATCGTGCTCGCGATCACCCGGGGACTGCAGGGCCGGGCCCGCTCGACGCAGGCGCTCGGCCTGCGGGAGCTGGGCGACGGCTTCGCCGAATCCGTTCGCGAGGAGCTGGACTTCCGGATCGAGGCACGCAACTCCGCCGCGGTCGGGGCCGGGTGCGACGGATACGGTCCGGACGCCCCGGTGCGCATACCCAAGGTCCACGACGACTGCACGTCGGCCCGCGTACTGGTCCAGGACTGGCTGGACGGCGTCACACTGGAGCGGGCCGCCGAGGCCGCCCAGCGCTGGGGACTCGATCCTCAGGCGCTGGCCAGGACCGCGTTCGCCAGCATGCTCCATCAGATCCTCCGGGTGGGCGTGTTCCACGCCGATCCGCATCCGGGGAACATGCTGCTCCTGCAGGAGGGGCGGATCGCCTTCATCGACTTCGGGTCGGTGGGCCGGATCGACCCGTCGGTGCGCGTAGCGATCCAGGAGCTGCTCGTGTCCATCGACCGGGGCGACCCGGCGGGGCTGCACGACGCACTGATCATGCTTCTGGGTACGCGGGCGACGACCAACGAGGACCTGATGCCCGACCCCATGGTGCTGGAGCGGGAGCTCGGGCGGTTCATGGCCCGGCACCTGGGAGCGGGTGCGCAGCCCGACACGGATACCTTCACCGCCCTGTTCCGCATGCTGGCCCGCTTCGGGCTCGCCGTGCCACCGGAGGTCGCGGCCGTCTTCCGTGCCCTGGCCACGATCGAGGGCACACTGGCCCAGCTGGCCCCCGGGTTCAATCTGCTGGACGAGGCACGGGCCTTCGCGGTCGGGATGATGACCGACCGGTTCCGGTTCACCTCCCCACACCGGCCCCGGAAGCCGGGCGGCGGGGAGGAGGACGCCGCGGCCGCGTCCGACCCCTGGTCACTGGCCGGGTACCTGCCCGACACCCTCCACACCGCCGCACAGGAGGCCCTGTCCGTTCTGCCGATGCTGCGGCGGCTGCCGCGGCGGGCGGAACGGATCAGTGCCGCGCTGGAGGAGGGGCGGCTGGGCGTGCGCGTGCGGTTCCTCGCCGACGAGCGGGAGCGGCGCTTCCTGTCCGGGCTGATCCACCAGATCACGGTCACGCTGCTGGCGGCCTTCACCGGGATGATGGGCGTCCTGCTGGTGGTGTTCGGCACGGGTCGCGGCCCGCGGGTCACCGACCGGCTGGAGCTCTACCCGCTCGCCGGGTACCACGTGCTCATCGTCAGCGCGATCCTGATGCTCCGGGCGCTGTACACGGCGATGCGGCGGAGCGTGTAGCCGGCCGCGGCTGCAGCTTCCTGCAGGGCGACTTGCCCCTGTACTTCAATTGCCTTGATAGTGAGATGCAATTGAGGATGTCTCAACAACAGGGGGAAGCGTGCACGAGCGAGAGTTCCGCGCATTTGTATCCGTAGCCGACATCGGCCGCATGGACCAGGCGGCGAGAGAGCTGGGCTACTCACAGCCGGCCATCAGCTACCAGATCAAATGCCTTGAGCAGATGCTGGGCACCAAGCTCTTCACTCGTGATTCCACCGGCGCCCGACTGACCCGGGAAGGCCGGATGATCCTTCCGTCCGCGCGCGCCGTACTGACTCTCATCGAGAGCATGCGGGGTGTTGTCGCCGTCTGAGGCGGTCAGAATTACGTTAATCGCAGAACAGGATTGCTGCCAGCGGGAATCAAAAGATTCTCTGCGGGCTTGGGGACCCGCACGCCGGATGGCAGTATCGGTCATGCAGGAGCACGTCACCGGCTCCCGTCGTCCGGCCGGACAGGATATCCCCCGTTGACTGTACGGCCGCACGACCGAATGCCCCGTCCGCGATATCGGCCGGGGCATTCGCATGCCACCCGCCTGCCGGGGTCCGGCGAGCACCGCCGAAGAGGGCGGACCACCATCGCGTGGTCCGCCCTTTTCTGTTCCCCCTTTTCTGTTCCCCGTCCCCCGTGGCGGGCCGGGGCCGTGGCCGGCTGACAAGTTCTTGTATGCGGGGAAGTGACACCGCGTACGGGACCGCGCACGGCGGGCGACGGATGCCGCCGCTCTCCGGCCGGCGCGCCACCGAATGCCGGTGTTTCCGGGGTCCGGCGCCCCCTGCGGAGGGCCGGGCCGCCGCCGCGCAATGCGATATCGAATTCTTCTCATTGGAATCTCTCTGGCATGTGGCGGCACATATCCCCGAAGGCACTTGTCGGGAACATTGGCGACTGCTTATGGTCGAGCGAATCGAGCCACAGCACCAGGAGGACATTTCGATGGCCAACCCGTTCGAGGATGACAGCGCCGAGTACTACGTTCTGGTGAACGAAGAGGGCCAGCATTCCCTTTGGCCCGCTTTCGCCGAGATTCCGGCGGGCTGGAACCCGGTGCACGGCAAGGCAGGCCGCCAGGAATGCCTGGACTACGTGAACGAGAACTGGGTCGACATGCGCCCGCGCAGCCTCGCGGTGGCCATGGCCGCCGACGCCGCCTGACGCTCGCCGCTCTCCACTTTCCGCTCTCCGTTTTTCCCTTTCCGCACAACCGACAGAAACAGAGGAAGAGGACACCGTGTCCACCACCACCATCACCGCCGAACGCCGCTCGACCATCAAGGAAATCATCTGCGACATCCTCGAGCTGGAGGAGAACGAGGTCACCGAGACCAGCCTCTTCATCGAGGAGCACGACGCCGACTCGCTGCGCGCCATCGAGATCCTCGCCTCCCTGGAGAAGGAGTTCAGCATCACGATCGACCAGTCCGAGCTCAGCCGGATGGTCAACCTGCAGTCCGTGTTCGAGGTCGTCGCGGAGGCGCCCGCACGCTGACCCGCTCCCCGTACGCCGAACTGAAGGAGAGACATCGTGTCCTCAGTACGCCCCGGCCTTGATTCCGGGAAACGCCGGGTGGTCCTCACCGGCTTCGGAGTGATCTCCAGCATCGGCATCGGTGCCGAGGAGTTCACCGAGAGTCTGCGGGCCGGACGCAGTGGCGTCAGCCCCATATCGGTGTTCGACGTCGAAGGCTTCGCCCATGTCAACGGCTGCGAAGTCAAGGGGTTCGAACCCGAGCAGTGGATCTCCCGCACCCCGGTGCAGGAGCTGGGGCGGGCCAGCCGCTTCGCCGTCGCGGCGGCGCGGATGGCACTGCAGGACGCCGGCCTGGACCCCGTGGAACTCGCCGGCCGACGGGGTCTGATCTCCGTCGGCACCACGGACGGCGAGTCCTACGAACTGGACCAGCTGGTCGCTGCCGAACTCGCCGACGGCCCGGAACAGATGGACGAGCAGATCGTCCGAAGGGTCTCACCGGCTCGGCTCTCCACGGCCATCGCCCACGAGCTGGGGCTGACCGACGTCGAGGCGCCCACGATCGCGACGGCCTGCTCCGCGGGCAACTACGCGATCGGGTACGGCTTCGACGCGGTCAGCTCCGGCGAGGTGGAGTTCGCGCTGTGCGGTGGCGCGGACGCGATGTGCCGCAAGACCTTCACGGGCTTCTACCGCCTGGGCACCATCGCCCCGGAGTGCTGCCAGCCCTTCGATGCCGACCGCAAGGGCATCCTGACGGGTGAGGGTGCCGGCTTGCTGGTCCTGGAAAGCCTGGACTCGGCGCTCGCCCGCGGGGCCACCATCTACGCCGAAGTGCTGGGCTACGGCCTCAACTGCGACGCGTACCACCAGGTGGCGCCGAACGGCGACAGCGTGGCGCAGTGCATGAGCATCGCGCTGGAGAACGCCGGCGTGAAGGCGGAGGAGGTCGACCTGATCTCCGCCCACGGCACCGGTACCAAGGCGAACGACATCACCGAGGCGGGCGCCATCCGCAAGGTCTTCGGCGCCGCCACCCCCCGCACCATCTCGCTCAAGTCGATGCTCGGCCACACCATGGGTGCGGCCAGCGCGCTCGGCGCCATCGCGTGTGGTCTGGCCATCACTCACGGCTTCATCCCGCCGACCATCAACCACAACCGCACCGACCCGGAGTGCGAGATCGACTGCGTGCCCAACCACGCCGTCGAGGCCGATCTGCGCATCGTGCAGAACAACGGGCTCGCCTTCGGCGGGAACAACGCCATCGTGATCCTCGGCAAGTACGAGGAGCACACGGCATGACGTACCCCATCATCGGCATGGGCGCCGTCGCGAGCATCGGGGCCGACCCGGACGAGATCTTCGCGAGCCTGTGCGAGGGCCGCAGCGGGATCGCCCCGCTGCGCGCCTTCGACCGGTCCCGCTACAAGGCGCAGCTGCTGTTCGAGATCGACGACCGGCAGGCCGAGGGCGTCGACGAGCCCGGCCGCGCCACCCGGTTCCTCGTGGAGGCCGTCCGGCAGGCGGCCGCGGACGCCGGGCTGCCCGAGGACCTCGGCGGCATCCCCGTCCTGGTCGGCACCGGCCTGCGGGAGCTTCGCTCCCTGGAACTGTGGTGGCGCGACGGGGTCCCGTTCGACACCGACGGGCTGGATTTCGGCGGCGCGCTGCGGGAGCGGTTCGGCGCCACGGACACCCATACGCTCGCCGGGGCCTGCTCCGCTTCCCTGTACGCGCTCGCGCTCGCCTGGGACCTGCTGGAACTCGGCGAGGCCGAGACCGTCATCGTCGCGGGCTGCGACGTGGTGGCCGAGAGCATGCACGGGCAGGCGGACCGGGTCCAGTTCGACCCGCCGCAGTCCGTGCGGCCGTTCGACGCCCGTCGTCAGGGCACCATCCTCGGCGAAGGAGCGGCCGCGATCGTGCTCAGCCGCTCGGCCGCGGGCCGGCCGGTGCACGGCCTGCTCCGCTCGGTGGCCGTCAACTGCGACGCCGGCCACCAGACCGCGCCGGACCCGGCGGGCGTCGAGGCCGCGGTACGCCAGGCCCAGGAGCGGGCGGGCGTCTCGCCCGCCGAGATCGACCTGGTCGTGCTGCACGCCACCGGCACTCCGCTCAACGACAGCACGGAGGCCACCGTGACCGCGCGGGTCTTCGGCGACAGCCGGCCCGCCTTGACCGGCATCAAGTCGCTGACCGGCCACACCTCGGGTTCGGCGGGCCTGCTCAGCCTCATCGTGGCCCTGCGCTCACTGGACGCCGGCCTGGTGCCCCCGATCGGGGGTCTCACCGAGCCGCTGCCCGAGGGCGCGGACCTGCGGCTGGTGGCCGGCGGGCCGCTGGCCGCGCCGGTGAACCTCGCGCAGGTCAACAGCTTCGGATTCGGGGGCGTCAACGCCGTCGCCGTCGTGGCAGGTGCCGCATGACCACGTACCCGGAGATCACCGGAATCGCCGTCGCCCTGCCCGGCGCCGACAGTCCCGCGGCGCTGCTGCGGCCCGCTCCGGCCGGCGCGGCCGCACCGGACCCCGCCGCGCTGATCGGCCGGAAGGGGCTGCGGTTCAAGGACCGGGCGACGCAGCTCGGCCTGCACCTGGCGTACGCGGCACTCGTGGACGGCGGCCTCCTCCCCGAGGGCGCTCCCGGGACGGCCCGTGCAGAGGGCGGCGACCGCATCGGCGTCGTGGTCAGCTCCAACCTCGGCAACATCGACACCGTCTGCCGCGCCGTCGAGACGATCGCCAAGGAGACGACCGGCGGGCTGAGTCCCATGGACACCCCCAACGCCTCCAGCAACATCATCGCCTCGGAGACGGCGATCAGGTACGGCCTGCGCGGCCCCAACCTGACCGTCTGCAGCGGCGCCGGTGCCGGGCTCGACGCGGTCCGCTGGGCCTCCTTGCTGCTGCGCTCCGGCCGTGCGGACCACATGCTCGTCATCGGGGTCGAGCCCGACAACGAGTTCACCCGCGCGCTGACCGGCGGGCCGGTGGCCGACGGCGGCGCCGCCCTCGTGCTGAGCGCACCGGGCGGCGGAGCCGGACCCGTTCGGGCTCTGCTCGGCCCGGTGGTCCGCGGCCCGGCATCCGCGCAGGTCTCCGAGACCGCGGGCGCGCTGCCCCTGGAGGGCTGGGGCGAACTCTCCGGCGCCCTCGGCGTCGTCCAATGCGCCGCCGCGGCCGGTCACTTCGCCGCGGGCGGCACCGAACCGGTGCCCGCCGTGTGCGGCGGCGCCGGGACCGTGCTGTACGCCCCCGGGGCGGGTGCACGGCCGTGAGGAACCTCGTCCTGCTCCACGGCCTCGGCAACAACGAGCAGGTCTGGTCGGAGGTCTCCGGGCTGTGGGGCGCGGACGTGACGGTCCACGCCCCGCAGCTGCCGTGGCACAGCGGCGGCATCGCGCAGTGGCGGCACGAGACGGATTCCGCCGGGCGGCTCGAAGAGGTGCTGGATGCAGTGCCCGGCGGCGCCGACCTGGTGGTGGCCCACTCGTTCAGCTCGGTCGTGCTGCTCGACCTGCTCAGCCGCCGGGCCGCCGAGGGCCGTCCGCTGCCGCTGCCGGCCGTCGTACTCGTCAACCCCTTCTACCGCAGCGACGCGGACGCGTTCCACTGGGACATGATCGCGCCCACGCTGGACGACTTTCCCCGGACCATGTCCGAGTCGATCCGGCTGCGGACCCGCAGCCGTCCCATCGACTCGGAGCTGCGGGACGACATGGCCCGGCGGATGACCGAGTGGGTCGGCCCCTACGGCTGGCTGCGGTTCTTCGAAATGTACTTGCGGACCCCGCTGTTCCCGGTGGATCTGGTCGAGACCCCGGCGCTGGTCGTCGGCGGCGGGACGGACCTGTCCGCGCCCGCGGAACAGGCGCTCGACCTCGCCGGCCGGCTGCCCGCCGCCCAGGCGTTGATCCACCCCGGCTGCGGCCACTTCCCGATGCTGGAGCACCCCGGCTGGTTCGCCGGGACGGTGCGCGCATTCCTGGACCGGCTGCGGCTACCCGACCGGGTGGGTCCCGCGGCCGGCGTCTGAGTCCGACATCCGATTCACGTACGCATTAAGGAGTCCCTGATGGGCCCCACGCCCCATCCTGCAGTGACCGCGCTGCTGGAGACCTCGACCACGACGCGCCTGCGGCCCGTCTTCGAGGGCAACAACATCAGCTACGCCATCGGCTTCAAGCAGATCAACTACGTGGCCGAGGCAGCGGTGCTAGGCCACTTCAGGGAGGCCGGACTGCCCGCCGGCGAGCTCTACCAGAGGTACGGGCTCGGCTTCGACGTGGTCGACATCAACACCCGGCTCGGCGCCCTCCTGGCCGTCGACGACGAGGTCGAGGCGGTCGTCACCCCGACGGCCAAGGCCGGCGAGGACCGCTTCCGCTTCAAGGTCGCGCTGTTCGTCGAGCGCGACGGCGACCGGATCAAGTGTGCGAGCTCCACGGTCCGGGTCGCCCTGCGCGTCGACGACCACATCACGGATCACGAGCCGTATCCGGCGGGCCTGGAGCGGTTCGCCGCCGAGCGCCTCGGCACGGGCGAGCAGCTGGAACTCGCGGCCAGCCCGCGGCCGTACCCCGAGCTCACCGCGGGCCGCGGCACGAGCCACGACCCGGTGCTGACCGAACTGGTCGGCGAGCAGAACGCGTTCGGCTGGCGCTGGCGGATCCCGTACTTCTACTGCCACTTCAACGAGCGCCTCCAGATGTCCGGTTACCTGCGGATCATGGAGGAGGTCGAGGACCTGTTCCTGGCCGACCGCGGCCTGGCCATCAAGGAGGTCCTCGACGGGCGGGGCTGGATCCCGGTCGTCACCAACTCCCGCATCGAGATCCTCGACGAGGCCCGGATGGAGGAGGAGCTCTACACCGTCTACACGGTCGAGCAGATCTTCAAGAGCCTCCTCTACACCCACCGCATGGACTGCTACGTCGTGCGCGATGGCCTGCTGGTGAAGACCGCCACGGGCAACATCACCCACGGCTACCTGCACGAGACCGCCCCCAACCGCTGGGAGATGGCCACGCTCGACGAGGCCACCCTCGACGCGCTCTCCACCCCCAGTAAGGCGGAGGCATGAGCACCCCCGTACTCAACCGGCCGCTGATCACAGGCTGGTCGGCCGTCTCCCCGTACGGCATCGGGGCAGAAGCGCTCACCGAGGGGGTGCGCAGCGGGCGGGCCACCGGCGCCCCGGTCGACACCGACCGCTGGAACGTGCCCGCGGGCCGGGCGCACCTCGTGCCCGGCTTCGAGACCCGTGAGGTCCTCGGCAAGAAGGGCACCCGGTCCATGGACCGGGTCACCGGGCTCGCCGTGGCCGCGGTCGGTTCGCTGCTCGACCAGCCGGGATCGTTCAAGGAGTCGGAGACCGGCGATCGCGCCGCTCTGGTGCTGGCCACCACCACCGGCAGCGTGGCCAGCATGATGGACTTCACCCGCAGCTCGCTGGTGGGCGCGCGCCCCTACGACGTCGACCCGGCGGTCATGCCCAACGCGGTGATGAACTGCGCGGCCGGGCAGTGCGCCATCTGGTACGGCATGCGAGGGCCGAACACGACCCTCGCCGGCGGCCGGGCGGCCGGGCTGCTCGCGCTCAACTACGCGGGCCGGCTGCTGGCCTCCGGCCGGGCCGACACCGTGCTGTGCGCCGCCGCCGAGGAGTACTCCGCCGCCCGCCACTGGCTGGAGCACCACAGCCGCGGCGCCGGCAGCCCGGAGGTGCCGCTCGGCGAGGGCGCCGCCGTCCTGCTCGTACAGCCCGCGGGGTTCCCGGCGTCCGCGGTGCCCGAACGGCCGCCGCTGGCCGAGGTCCTGGCCATCCGTACCCGGGTGGCCACCGGCGACCAGGTGCGGCCGGCGCTGGAGGCCTGTGTCCGCGACGCGCTCGACTCCGCCGGCGTACGGCCGGACGAGGTCTGGGCGGCGAGCGCGGGCGACGCGCCCGGACTGCTGGGCGAGCTGGAGCACGAGGCGCTGACCGCGGTCTGCGGAGCCGAGGCGCGCCTGCGCGTACCGGCCGTCGGCCGGCTCGGCGACGTCTCCGCCGCTTCGGCGACCTTCCAGATCGCGCTCCTGCTGGCCGCCGCGGACGCGGACCCGGCGCCGCCCGGCCGCATCGCGGTGGTCACGTCGGCCGACCGCGACGGTTCCCTGGCCTGTGCCGTCCTGCGGATGGTGGCGCAATGACGGCTTCCGTGCGGGTGAGCCCCGTCGCCGCCGAAGTCCGCGTACTGACCTGGACCGACGAGGGCCTGCCGGCCTCGGCGCTGGCCGAGATCCGGGCCGACGAAGCCGTGTTCGCCGGCCACTACCCAGATTTCCCGATCTTCCCCGGGGTGTGCGTGCTGGAGTGTGTCCAGCGCGCGGCCACCACCCAGGGCGACGGCATCCCGGGCCCCACCGAACTGGCCGCCGTGGAATCGGCGCGGTTCGCCGGAGCCGTCTACCCCGGGGACACCCTTTCCCTGGCCCTCACGTGGCGCCGGACCGACTCGGGCCTGCGCTGCGACGCCACGGCCGCGACGGAACGGGGCAAGGCCGCGAAGGTCCGGCTCCGCTTCGCCTTTCCCGGAGGTGCGCTGTGACCGCCCCCACGGTCCTGCCCAGGGTCACCGACCTGCTGCCGCACCGCTATCCGATGCTGCTCGTGGACAAGGTCCTGGACCTCGTCCCCGGGGAGAGCATCCGCGCCGTCAAGGCCGTCACCCTGGGCGAGCCCTGGTACCGGTCCCTGACGCCCGAGACCTCGTTGGCCTACCCGCCCTCGCTGCTCATCGAGTCCTGGGGCCAGTCGGCGGGGCTGCTCGCATCGGCGGCGGGCGGCGCGCCCACGGGCCAGATCATGCTCTTCGGGTCGGTTGCCGACGCGGAGTTCCACTCCCCCGTGCTCCCCGGCGAGGTCATCGAACACCGCGTGCGCATCAGCCGCGCCCTCACCGACTCGGTGATCTTCGAAGGCACCAGCCACCGGGGCGAGGAGACCGTGATGACCGTGTCCCGCATGGTGATGGCCTTCCGTCCCGCCGAACTGCTCCGCCCCAGTGAAGGAGAAACGCTCCGATGACCACCGACAACAAGCCCGACACCCGGCCCGTGGCCCTGATCAGCGGCGGCTCCCGGGGCATCGGCCGGGCCACCGTACTCAAACTCGCCGCCGACGGTTACGACATCAGCTTCTGCTTCCACTCCGCGGAGCAGGCGGCGGAGATCCTCGCGAAGGAGGTCGACGCCCTGGGCGCGCGCGTGCTGTACCGGCGCGTCGACGTCAGCGACGCCGGCCAGGTCCGCGACTGGATCAACGCCACCGAGCGGGACCTGGGACCGATCGAGACGGCGGTCACCTCGGCGGGCATCACCCGCGACAAGCCGCTCGTGGTGATGTCCGACGAGGACTGGAAGTCCGTGCTCGCCACCAACCTCGACGGCGTGTTCCACGTCTGCCGCGCGGCGGCCTTCGCGATGATGAAGCGCCGCCGCGGCTCCATCGTCAACATCTCGTCGGTGGCGGGTGTGTACGGCAACGCCGGCCAGACCAACTACTCGGCCTCCAAGGCCGGGATCATCGGCTTCTCCCGCTCGCTGGCCAAGGAGGTCGGCCGCTACGGCATCCGCGTCAACAGCGTGGCCCCCGGCTTCATCGACACCGACATGGTGGCCGTGGTGTCCGACCGGATGCGCGACGACGCCCTCAAGGGCGTGTCACTGGGCCGGATGGGCACGGCCGAGGAGGTTGCCGAAATGGTCGCGTTCCTGGCCGGCGACCGGTCGGCCTACGTCACCGGAGCGGTGTTCCAGATCGACGGAGGCATCTCGCTGTGAGTCCCGTTCGTCCGACCGCCCGCGGGGACAAGCACCCGCGCTGGTACTTCTCGCTGCGCAGCCCGTACTCCTGGTTCGCCTATCGCGATCTGACGGAGAAGTACCCCGACGTCCTCGACCAGACCGAGTGGATCCCGTACTGGGAGCCGGACGAGCAGAGCACGGCCCTGCTCACCGCCGCCCGTGTCGAACTGCCGGTCCGCGACATGCACCGGTCGAAGAACTTCTACATCCTGCGCGACGCCCGCCGCTGGGCGCACGCCCGTGGCTGGCAGGTCTCCTGGCCGGTCGACCGCGCCCCGCACTGGGAGATCTCGCACCTCGCCTACCTGGCCGCCGAGGAGGCCGGTCTGGGGCGGGAGTTCGTCGCGCTGGCCTACCGGGCCCGCTGGAACGAGGGCCGCGACCTGGCCCTGCGCGAGACGATCGCCTCGATCGCCGACGAGCTGGGGCTGCCCGCGGCGCTCGCCGACTCGGCCGACGACCCGAGGCTGCGGGCCAGGGGCGCCGAATGCCTGATCTCGGCCTACCACGACGACGCGTTCGGCGTGCCGTTCTTCCGCCACGGCCGGGATGCCTTCTGGGGTGCGGAGCGGGTCTCCGCCTTCGCGGCGTCGGTACGAGGCGTCGAGTGGGACGGCCTGAGCGACGAACCCTTCACCCGGCTCGTCCCGTCGGCCAAGAGCGCGTAGGACCGCGCCTGCTCCCTGTGCGCCCCGCCCGGATTCCACCGGGCGGGGCGCACTCGTGCGTACGGGGCGGGAAAACCGGGAGCGGCCCGGCCCCGTGGGGGCCGGGCCGCTGTCGGCGGGCGACGGAACGCGCTCAGGCGCCGCGGAACGCGGCCGAGGGGGTGAACGTGACCGGGAGCCGGCTGATCCCGGTCAGGAAGTTGGAGTGGATCTTGACGATGTCGCCGGACCGGTCGATCCGGTCGACCATCTCGACCAGGTTCGTCAGCAGCGCGCCGATCTCCACCCGGGCCAGGTAGGACCCGAGGCAGAAGTGCGGTCCGTAGCCGAAGGTCATGTGCTTGTTCGGGGTCCGGGCAAGGTCGAACGTGTACGGGTCGGCGAAGACCTCCTCGTCGAAGTTGGCCGAGCTGTGCCAGAGCGTCACCGGGTCGCCGGCCTTGATCAGCTCGCCGTGCAGGACGGTGTCGTAGCGGGCGACCCGGCCGAAGTGCATCGTGGGCGTGACCCAGCGGAGGATCTCCTCCGTCGCCGACTCGACGCTGACCGCGCCGGTACGCAGGGCCTCCCACTGGTCCGGGAACTCCGTGAAGGCCTGCACCCCGCCGATCATGGAGAGGCGGCTGGTCTCGTCACCGCCGATGATGAGGCTGTAGCAGTTGAAGACGATCTCGTCCTCGGTGAGTTCCCTGCCGTCGATCGTCGCCGTGGCCAGCACACTGATCACGTCGTCCTGCGGGTCCTCACGGCGTTCCTCGGCCAACTCGGAGAAGTACATGAGGATCTGGTTGCGGGCCATGCGCTCGTCGTCCTCGGTCGAGTCCGGGTCGTCGGAGCTGAGGGCCGATTTGTTGAGCTTGAGCAGCATGTCCCGGTCCCCTTCGGGAACACCCAGGAGATCGCAGATGGTGGTCATCGGGATGTGTACGGCGACGTCCGCGGCGAAGTCGCAGGAGCCGCGCTCGACCACCGAGGCGATGCGGGAGCGGGTGTTGCGGCGCACCCGCTCGGCCACCTGGTCGAGCTTCTTCGGCGAGAAAGCCTTCAGCAGGATCTTGCGCACCTCACGGTGTCGGGCGCCGTCGGTGACCGCGAGCATCTTGCCGGCGGCCGAGTCGCCGCCGTTGAGGAGCGTGGTCAGCAGGTTGCCCTTGGCCGAGATGAAGCGCTCGCCGTCGCGGTAGATGTTCATGACGTCGGCGTATCGGGAGATCACCCAGAAGGGCGGGCCCTGGGGGGACTCCGGGTGCCGGAAGACCGGCCGCTCGGTGCGCAGCGTGCGCCAGTACTCCGCCAGGTCGTGGGAGTGATAGGTCCCCGGGTCGGCCAGGTTGACCGTGCCGAGGTCCTCGGCGGGGAAGCGGGTGAGGGTCTTCATGCGTCGGTTCTCGTCTCGTCTCGTCGTGGTCATGGGCGTGGTCGTGGTCATGGTCATGGGCGTGGTCATGGTCATGGGCGTGGTCGTGAACGGTTTGTGTCACATCAGGGGTGACGACGGCCCGGCCGGTCATGGAGACCGGCCGGGCCGTCGTCACTGCGCGGGAACCCGTGTCACTTGAAGTCGGCGAGGCGGTCGGCGAGCACCCGGCCGATCTCGGCGATCGGCTCCGGCCTGGTCATTTCCGCGTGGGTCGCGGTCACCTGGTACGTCTCGATCTGGCCGGTCACGAACGGGCGCCACGCCTCGGCGGCCTGCCGTACGAGGTGCCGGTCGGCAACCGGGTCGGGGGTGGCGACGAACGCGAGGACCGTGGTGCGGACCGGCGCGGGACGCCAGCTCACCTCGATCCGGCGGTTGTTCGCGGCCACCTCGGCGAACCGGGAGACGTGGCCGCGTTCGATGCCGGCCAGCGCACTGCCCTCGCGTTCGAGGATCTCCCAGGTCAGGTCCGCGGTCAGCGGGCCTTCGCCGAGCCCGGCCGGGTCCACCCCGACCATCGACAGCAGACCGGCGTAGACGTCCTGTTCGTCGATGGCGGCCTCGTCTCCGGCAGGCGCCTCGGTGACCGGGACCTTGTCCAGCGAGATCAGCACCGCGACCTCTTCCCCCTCCTGCTCCAGCAGGTGCGCGATGGCGTGCGCGATGTTCGCGCCCATCGACCAGCCGAGCAGGTGGTAGGGGCCCTGGGGCTGGACCTCGCGGATCTGGGCCAGGTAGTCCGCCGCCATGTCCTCCATGGTGTCCGGGAGTTCCTCCGCGGCGCCCAGGCCCCGCGACTGGAGCCCGTAGACCGGGTGTCCGGTGACGTACCTCAGCAGGCCGGCGTAGACGCTGCTCAGGCCGCCGACGGGGTGCAGGCAGAAGAGCGGGGTGCCCTCGCCGCCGGTGCGCAGGGGCAGCAGGACGCCGAACTGGTCGTCGGCGCCGTCGGCGTTCGTGTCGGCGAGCCGCTCGGCGAGCTGGGCGACCGTCGGCGCGTCCCACAGGACGCGCAGCGGGATGTCGGCCGAGAAGGTCCCACGGACCCTGTTGACCAGCAGGGCCGAGCGGATCGAGTTGCCGCCCAGTTCGAAGAAGTTGTCGTCGATGGACACCTTGGGCAGGTCGAGCACCTCGGCGAACAGCCCGCACAGGACCTCTTCCCGGGCGGTGCGCGGTCCGCGTCCCGCCGCGGCGGCGAACTCGGGTGCGGGCAGGGCCGCCCGGTCGAGCTTGCCGTTGGGGGTCAGCGGCAGCGCGTCCAGGACCACGAAGGCTGCGGGCACCATGTACTCGGGCAGTTCCGCGGAGAGCAGTTCCCGCAGGTGTGCCGCCGGGGGTACGGCCGCGCCGGCGACGGGGACCGTGTAGCCGACCAGGACCTGGAGCCCCGGGGTGTCCTCGCGGACGACGACGGCGGCCTGGCCGACCTCGCGGACCTCGCTCAGGACCGTCTCGATCTCACCGAGCTCGATGCGGTGACCGCGCAGCTTGACCTGATGGTCGGCCCGCCCCAGGAACTCCAGCTCACCATCGGTCCGCCAACGCGCGATGTCACCCGTGCGGTACATCCGCACACCCGGCACACCGAACGGATCCGCCACGAACCGCTCACCCGTCAGCGCGGCACGGTTCAGATACCCCCGCACCACACCATCACCGGCGATGTACAAATCACCCGCGACACCCGGCGCCGCCGGACGCAGGCCCTCATCGAGGACGTACACCTGCGTGTTCCACAGCGGACGCCCGATCGCCGGAGCCCGCCCGTCCCCACGCACCTCCGACATCGACGACCACACCGTGGTCTCCGTCGGCCCGTACATGTTCGTCACACTCGAACCCAGACCGGCCATCGTCGCCGCAAGACCCGTCGGCAGCGCCTCACCACCGACCAGCATCGTCAGACCACGCACCGCCTCCGGCTCCTGGGCCGTCAACGCCTGCCACAACGAAGGCGTCGCCTGCATCACCGTGGCACCACTCCCACGGACCAGCCCCGCCAACGCCGCCGGATCACGCACCACATCACGTTCGGCGACCACCACGGCCGCACCCGAGATCAGAGGTACGTACATCTCCAGGGCCGCGATGTCGAAGGCGATGGTCGTCACCGCCAGCAGCCGGTCGCCCGGGCCCGGTGCGAACCGCTCGCGCACGGCGCACAGGAAGTTCACCAGGGCTGCGCGCGGCACCACCACGCCCTTGGGCTTGCCGGTGGAGCCGGACGTGTAGATCACGTACGCCGGGTGGGCGGGGTCGCCCGCGGGGCGGGGCGTGACGGCCGGCTGCTGCTCGATCAGGGCCGCCACCGCCGGGTCGTCGAGCACGATCTCCTCGACGCCGGCGTCGAGCGCGGTACCGGTGGTGGTCAGCGCGAGGACGGGACGGCTGTCCTCGACCATGTGGGCGATCCGGTCCCGCGGGTACTCCGGGTCCAGCGGCAGGTAGGCCGCACCGGATTTCAGGACCGCGAGGAGCGCGACCACCAGGTCCGCGGAGCGCGGCAGGGACAGGGCCACGAAGGTCTCGGGCCCCGCACCTCGGGTGGCCAGAAGCTGCGCCAGCCTGTTCGCGCGCACCTCCAGCTCCCCGTACGAGAGTTCGCTCGCGCCCGCCAGGACGGCCGGGGCGTGCGGGTCACGGGCCACCTGCTCCTCGAACAGGCGCAGGAAGTCCGGGGCCGGAACCTCGCGGGTGGTGTCGTTCCACTCGACGAGCACCTGCCGCCGTTCCTGCGGCGTCAGGACGTCGAGTGCACCCACGGCCAGGTCCGGGGTCCGGGCGATGGCGTCCAGCACCCGCTCGAGGCGGGCCACCAGGGCGCGGGCCGTCCCCGCCTCGATCAGGTCGGGCCGGTAGCCCACGCGGATCTGCAGGCCCGTGCCGGGCGTGACCATCAGGGTCAGCGGATAATGGGTGGAGTCCTCGCCGGCCACGTCCGCGACGTGCAGCCCGGAGGCCTTCTCCTGGAGTCCGGCGGCGTCGAACGGGTAGTTCTCGAACACCACCAGCGTGTCGAAGAGTTCGGTGAGGCCGGTTTCGCCGAGCACGTCGGAGAGGCCCAGGTGCTGGTGCTCGATGAGGGCGGACTGCTGGTCCTGCAGGCGGCCCAGCAGCTCCAGCAGCGATTCGTCCGGGTCCGTCGTCACGCGCACCGGCAGGGTGTTGATGAACAGGCCGACCATCGACTCGATGCCCGGCACCTCCGGCGGGCGGCCGGAGACCGTGCCGCCGAAGACCACGTCCCGGCGCCCGGTCAGCCGCCCCAGCAGGACCGCCCAGGCGCCCTGGATCAGCGTGTTGAGGGTCAGACCGGTGGTCCTGGTCAGGGCGCGCAGCTGCTCGTGCAGTGCGTCGGGCAGGTCCAGGCTCAGCTGCACCGGTGCCACCGGAGTCCGGTTCGGGTCGGCGGGCACGAGCAGGGTGGGCTCGGTGACGCCGTCCAAGGCCTGCTTCCAGGCCTGCCCGGCGGCGCCCCGCTCCCGCCGGGCGAGCCAGGAGAGGTAGGTGCGGTACGGGGTGACGGCGGGCAGGGACGTGTCGTCGCCGCGCGCCTGGTAGAGGGCGAACAGCTCGGTCATCAGCAGCGGCATCGACCAGCCGTCGAGCACGATGTGGTGGTTGTTGAACAGCAGTGTGTACCGCTCGTCCGCCAGCCGTACGAGGGTGAAGTGCAGCAGCGGCGGCCGGGTGAGGTCGTAGCGGCGGAAGCGGTCCTGCTCGACGATCCGCTCCAGCTCGGCGGTGCGCGCCGGCTCGTCCATGGCGCGCAGGTCGATCTCGGTCCACGGCAGTTCGACCTCGCGCCGCACGACCTGGACGGCCGCACCGGAGCGGACCCGGCGGAAGCCGGTGCGCAGGTTGGCGTGGCGGCGCAGCAGGCCGGCGACGGCCTCGCGCAGTGCCTCCGCGTCGACCTCCCCCTCCAGGCCTATCTCGAACTGGACGGTGTACACGTCCAGTTCGCTCTGGTCCAGCTCCGAGTGGAAGAGCAGTCCCTCCTGGAGCGGGGCGAGCGGCAGGACGTCCTCGACCGAGGCGGGGTCGTCCGCCTCCAGCTCGTGGATGTCCTGCTGGCCGACGGTGACGAGATCCAGGTCCGAGGGCGTGCGCCCGCCGGAGCCGGGGTGCTCGGCATGCGCGGCCAGTGCCGCGAGCGCCTCGGTCCAGCTCTCGGCCAGGCCGCGGATCTCCTGCTCGGAGAACAGGGCCTCCGGGTAGCGCCAGAAGGCGGTCAGTCGCGGACCCTCCGGCCCGTCGGCGGTCGACGCGAGGATGTCCAGGGCGTGCGCCACCGGCATCCGCGGGTCGTCGCCGCCGATGAGGACCTCCTCCGGCGCCGGGCCCCAGTCCGCGTTCTCCTCGCCCGTCCCGGCGGTGAACCTGCCGAGGTAGTTGAACGAGATCTGCGGGGCCGCCGCGGCGGCGAGGACGGGTGCGGTGCGCTCGTTGAGGTGGCGCAGCAGGCCGTAGCCGATGCCGTGGTCCGGGATCTCCCGCAGCTGCTCCTTGACCCGCTTGAGCGCGGCCCCGGCGGCCGCTCCGGCCAGGGGACCGCGGGCCGGATCCGGCTCGCCCGCGTCCACGAGGACCGGGTAGGCCGAGGTGAACCAGCCGACGGTGCGGGACAGGTCCGCTCCCGGCACGACGTCCTCGCGGCCGTGGCCCTCCAGGGCCACCAGCACGCCGGTCGGCGCGTCCGGGTCGGTGCTGCGGCGATGGGCCGCCACGGCCTGGGCGAGCGCGGTGGTGAGCACGTCTCCCACACCGGCGTGGAAGGCGGCCGGGACCGTGGTGATCAGGCCGCGGGTCAGCTCTGCGGGCAGGGTGACCTCCACCGTGCGCACGGTGGCCGCCACGTCCCGCGCCGGGTCGGGTGCCTCGGAGCCGAGCAGCGGGTCCGGTCCCGTGAGGCGGCCGAGCCAGGCGTCGAGTTCGGCCTCCCGGGCGGGTTCCCGGGCGGCCTCGTACAGCCGCCCGGCCCAGGTGCGCAGTGAGGTTCGCACGGGCTCCAGCGCGGGCCGCTCCCCGGCCCGTACGGCCTGCCAGGCGGCCACCAGGTCCGGCAGCAGGATGCGCCAGGAGACCCCGTCGACGGCCAGGTGGTGGACGACCACCGCGAGCCGGCCCTGCCGCTCGTTGCCCGCGTCGAGCCAGACCGCGCGCAGGACGGTGCCCGCCTGCGGGTCGAGTCGCCCGACGGCCCGGCCGCCGTGCTCGGCGAGAGCCGCCCCGAACGAGGCCTCGTCGAGGCCGCGTACGTCGATCCGCTCGATCAGCGCGTCCGCGTCGACCGCTCCGTGCGGCAGGGTCTCCAGGTGCCAGTCGGGGTTCCGCTCGCCGGTGACGGTCAGCCGCAGTCGCAGCGCGTCGTGGTGGTCGACGAGCGCCTGGAGGGCGGCCAACAGCTGCGGGCGGGTCAGGCCGGCCGGGGACAGAAGGACCATGGACTGGCTGAAGCCCTCCATGGGCGCCTGCCGGTCCCGGAGCCATGCCGTGATCGGCGTCAGCGGAATCTCGCCGGTTCCCGCGCCGGCCTCCTCCAGCGGGGTGGCGTCCTCGGTGGTGGCGACGGCTGCCAGGCCCGCCGGGGTGCGGTGCTGGAACACGTCCTGGGCGGTGATGACGAGTCCGGCGTTGCGGGCGCGGGCGACGAGCTGGATGGAGACGATGCTGTCGCCGCCGAGGTGGAAGAAGTTGTCGTCGGCGCCGACCTCGGACTCCGCCAGGCCCAGGAGTGCGGCGAACAGCCCGCACAGGGTGCGCTCGGCGGGGGTGCGCGGGGCACGGACGGTGCGGGCGCGGTCGGCCGTCGGCGCCGGCAGCGCCCTGCGGTCCACCTTTCCGTTGGGCGTCAGCGGCAGCGCGTCCAGGGTGACGAACGCGGACGGAACCATGTAGTCCGGCACTGCGGCGGCCAGTTCCTCGCGTGCGGCCTCGGCGTCGGCGTGCTCTGCACCGACCGCCGGGACGAGGTAGGCCACCAGGCGCCTGACGCCCGGGGTGTCCTCGCGGAGGACCACCACGGCCTGGCCGACGTCGGGGCGGCGGGCGAGGATCGCCTCGATCTCGCCCGGCTCGATCCGGAACCCGCGCAGCTTGACCTGGTCGTCGGCGCGGCCGACGAATTCCAGCAGACCGTCGGAGCGCCAGCGCACGACGTCGCCGGTGCGGTACATCCGGGCTCCCTCGCCGCCGAACGGCAGGGCGACGAAGCGCTCCGCGGTGACGTCGGGGCGGCCCAGGTAGCCGCGGGCCAGGCCGGGCCCGGACACGTACAGCTCGCCGGGTACGCCCACCGGCACCGGGCGGAGCGACCCGTCGAGGACGAAGGCCCGGGCGTTGACCACGGGGTGTCCGATGGGCGGCGCGTTCTCTTCCTGCCAGGGCTCGCTGTCGGCGCCGCCGCGGGTCAGGACGGCGTAGGAGGCTGCGACGGTGGTCTCCGTGGGGCCGTAGCCGTTGACCATGCGGCGGCCCGCCGACCAGCGGCGCACCTGCTCCGGCGGCAGCGCCTCACCCGCGACGGCGAGTGACATCCCTTCCGGGAGGGCGCCGTCGGGCATGGCGGCGAGGGCGGCCGAAGGCAGCGTCACCTGCGTGATGGCGTGCTCGGCGAGCAGCTCGGCCAGCGGCTCACCCGGCATCAGCCGCTCCTTGGGCGCGAGCACCAGCTCGGCACCCGTCAGCAGGGCGACGGCGATCTCGGCGAAGGCGGCGTCGAAGCTGACCGAGGCGAACTGCAGCACGCGGTCCGACGGGCCGACCCCGAAGGCCTCCGTGGCCGCGGCGTGCAGACCGGCGATGCCGCGGTGGCCGACCACGACGCCCTTGGGCCTGCCGGTGGAGCCGGAGGTGTAGATGACGTAGGCGGGGTGGTCCGGGGACAGCGGAGCGTGGCGCTCCGCGTCGGTGACGGCGGTCCCGGCGCGGGCCGCGACCGCCTCGGCCACCTCGGCGTCGTCCAGCAGCAGTACGGGTGTGCCGGCGGCCGGGACGCCTGCGGCCGAGGTGCTCAGCAGCAGCGCCGGGGCGGCGTCGGCGAGGATGTACGCGATGCGGTCGGCCGGGTAGTCGATGTCGACCGGGACGTACGCGGCGCCGGACTTGGCGACCGCGATGATCGCGACGACGAGCTCCACGGAGCGCGGCAGCGCGATGGCGACCCGCTGCTCGGGGCCGGCGCCGCGGGCGATCAGCTCGCGGGCCAGCCGGTTGGCGCGGGCGTCGAGTTCCGCGTAGTCGAGCGTGGTCGCGGCGAAGGTGACGGCCGGTGCGTGCGGCGTACGGGCCACCTGGCCGGCGAACTGCTCCGGGAAGGTGCCGTCGGCGAGGTCCCGTACCGTGCCGCTCCACTCGCCCAGCACCTGCCGCCGCTCGTCGGCGGAGAGGATCTCGACGCCGCTCAGCGGGGCCGAGGTGTCGTCCGCGACGGCGGTCAGCAGCCGCTCCAGGCGGTCGCACAGGGCGGAGACGGTCGGCGCGTCGAACAGGTCGCTGCTGTATTCGACGACACCGCCGATGCCGTCCGCCGCTCCGTCGGCCGTGTAGCGGTCGGTGAGGCTGAAGGACAGGTCGAACTTGGCCGCGTGGGAGTCGACGCGCTGCACGCCGACGGCGAGGCCGTCGATGTCGAGGCTGGCGGCGGCCACGTTCTGGAAGGCCAGCATGACCTGGAACAGGGGGTGTCGGGAGAGCGAGCGCTCCGGGTTGACCGCCTCGACGAGCCGCTCGAACGGCAGGTCCTGATGGGCGTAGGCGGACAGGTCCGTCTCGCGGACGCGGTGGAGCAGCTCGGCGAAGGTCGGGTCGCCGGATACGTCCGTGCGCAGCACCAGGGTGTTGACGAAGAAGCCCACGAGGTCGTCGAGGGGCTCCTCGGTACGGCCGGCGATGGCCGAGCCGATGGGGATGTCCTCGCCGGCCCCCAGCCGGTGGAACAGTGCGGCCAGGCCGGCCTGGACCACCATGAACAGCGTCACTCGCTCGCGGCGGGCGACGTCCGCGAGCTTGCGGTGCAGCTCCGGGGCGAACCGTACGGGCAGGGAGCCGCCCCGGTAGCTGGCCACGGCCGGGCGCGGCCGGTCGGACGGGAGGTCGAGCGCTTCGGGCAGGCCGGCGAGCTGGCCCTGCCAGTAGGCGAGCTGGCGGGCGACGGTGCTGTTCTCGTCGTCGGTGTCGCCGAGGACCCGCTGCTGCCACAGCGTGTAGTCGGCGTACTGCACGGGCAGGGGCTCCCAGTCGGGGGCCGCGCCGCGCGTCCGGGCGGCGTAGGCGGCCGACAGGTCGCGGCCCAGGGGCGCCAGGGAGGAGCCGTCGCCGGCGATGTGGTGGATGAGGAGCAGCAGCACGTGGTCCGTCGCGCCGAGCCGGAGCAGCTCGGCGCGGATGGGGTGTTCGGTCGCGATGTCGAAGGCGTACGCGACGCTGCGCGCGAGGTCCGCGTCCAGTGAGTCTTCGTCGGTCTCGGTGACCACGAGCTCGGGGACGGTGCCGAGGACGACCTGGTACGGCTTGCCCTCGGCCTCGTGGAAAACCGTGCGCAGGCTTTCGTGGCGGTGCACCACGTCGCTGATCGCGGCCTGGAGCACCTCGGGGTCCAGCGGGCCGGACAGGCGCAGCGGCAGCGGGATGTTGTACGTGGGGCTCGGGCCTTCCAGCCTGCTGAGGAACCAGAGCCTGAGCTGAGCCAGCGACAGCGGTACCTGCTCCGGGCGCTCGGCCGCGGTCAGGGCCGGGCGGCCGGATGCGGCGCCGGAGGCACCCGCCTCCAGCCGGGCCGCGAGCTGGGCGACCGTCGGGGCGTCCCACAGCACGCGCAGCTGGGTCTCCACGGCGAAGGTGGTGCGGATGCGGCTGATGAGCTGGGTGCCGAGCAGGGAGTTGCCGCCGAGCTCGAAGAAGCTTTCGTCGATGCCGAAGGCCGTGGGGGCGAGGCCGAGGAGTTCGGCGAAGAGGCCGGCGAGGATCTCCTCGCGCGGCGTGCGCGGTCCGCGTCCGGCCGCGGTGCCGAACTCGGGTGCGGGCAGGGCCGCCCGGTCGAGCTTGCCGTTGGGGGTCAGCGGCAGCGCGTCCAGGACCACGTACGCGGCGGGCACCATGTACTCGGGAAGGCGTTCACCCGCGTGGGCGCGCAGTGCTGCCGCGGTGGGGGCCGGGGCGCCGCGCTCGGCCACTAGGTAGGCGGCGAGCTGTTGCGTGCCGGCGGAGTCCTCGCGGACGACGACGGCGGTCTGGCCGACCTCGCGGACCTCGCTCAGGACCGTCTCGATCTCACCGAGCTCGATGCGGTGACCGCGCAGCTTGACCTGATGGTCGGCCCGCCCCAGGAACTCCAGCTCACCATCGGTGCGCCACCGCGCGATGTCACCCGTGCGGTACATCCGCACACCCGGAACACCGAACGGATCCGCCACGAACCGCTCACCCGTCAGCGCAGCACGGTTCAGATACCCCCGCACCACACCATCACCGGCGATGTACAAATCACCCGCGACACCCGGCGCCGCCGGACGCAGGCCCTCATCGAGGACGTACACCTGCGTGTTCCACAGCGGACGCCCGATCGCCGGAGCCCGACCGTCCCCACGCACGTCCGACATGCTCGACCACACCGTGGTCTCCGTCGGCCCGTACATGTTCGTCACACTCGAACCCAGACCGGCCATCGTCGACGCGAGACCGGCCGGCAGCGCCTCACCACCGACCAGCATCGTCAGACCACGCACCGCCTCCGGCTCCTGGGCCGTCAACGCCTGCCACAACGAAGGCGTCGCCTGCATCACCGTGGCACCACTGCCACGGACCAGCCCCGCCAACGCCGAAGGATCACGCACCACATCACGGGGCGCCACGATCACCCCGGCGCCGCTGATCAGCGGCAGGTACAGCTCCAGCACCGCGATGTCGAAGGCGATCGTGGTGACCGCCAGCAGCCGGTCGGCCGGCTCCGGTGCGAACCGCTCGCGCATGGCGCACAGGAAGTTGGTGACGGCGCCGCGCGGGACGACCACGCCCTTGGGCTTGCCGGTGGAGCCGGACGTGTAGATCACGTACGCCGGGTGGGCGGGGTCGCTCGCGGGCAGTGCCACCGGGCGGGCCTCGGCAACGGCCCGCGTGGTGGCGGGGTCGTCGAGGACGACGACCCGGGGGCCGTCCGCCGGGAAGAGTCCGGCGGTGTCGGTGGTGGCCAGCGCGAGGGCCGGGCGGGCGTCTTCGACCATGTAGGCCACGCGTTCGGCCGGGTACTCCGGGTCCAGCGGCAGGTAGGCCGCACCGGTCTTCAGGACCGCGAGCAGCGCCACCACCAGATCCGGCGTGCGGGGCAGCGCGACGGCGACGAAGCGCTCGGGGCCCGCGCCGTGCGCCGCCAGGTGGTGCGCGAGCTGCCGGGCGCGCTCGTCGAGCTCGGCGTAGCTCAGGCCGCCGGCGCCGTCGGTCACGGCGAGGGCGTCCGGCGCCTCGGTGACCCGGGCGCCGAACAGCTCCAGGAAGTCGGTGGCGGGCAGCGGGCGGGCGGTGTCGTTCCACCGGGTCAGGACCTGCTCGCGGTCGGCGGGGTCGAGGATGTCCACCGCGCGGACCGGCAGTTCGGGAGTGTCCGCCACGGCTGCCAGGACGCGCTCCAACTGACGGGTCAGCGACCGGGCGGCCGCGTCGTCGATCACATCGGGGCGGTAGCCGACGCGCAGGGCGAGGTCCTCGCCCGGCATCACCATCAGGGTGAGCGGGTAGTGCGTGGAGTCCTCGCCCTGGAACGAGGCGACGTTCAGCGCGTTGCCCGGGTCCGCCTCGGGTGCCGCGGCGGACACCGGGAAGTTCTCGAAGACGACGAGGGTGTCGAACAGCTCCGGGAGGCCGGTCAGGCCCTGGACGGCGGACAGGCTCAGGTGCTGGTGGTCGATGAGTCCGGACTGCTGCTCCTGCAGGCGGCTCAGCATGCCCAGCAGCGGCTCGTCGGCGTCCATCGCCACGCGCACCGGCAGGGTGTTGATGAACAGACCGACCATCGACTCGATGCCCGGCACCTCCGGCGGGCGGCCGGCCACCGTGGCGCCGAAGACCACGTCCCGGCGCCCGGTCAGCCGCCCCAGCAGGACCGCCCAGGCGCCCTGGACCAGGGTGTTCAGCGTCAGCCCGGCGGACTGGGACCGCCGGCGCAGCCGCTCGGCGAGGGCGCCCGGCACGGTGACCCGCAGCTGCCGGGGGGCGACGGCTTCCCGGGTCTGGCCGGACGGCACCAGCAGGGTCGGCTCGGTGAGTCCGGCCAGCACCTCGCGCCAGGCCTGCTCGGCCGCGGTACGGTCCTGGGCGCCCAGCCAGTCGTAGTAGCGGCGCAGCGGGGGGAGCGCGGGGAGGCCGGCCGGGTCGCCGCCCTTGCGGTACAGCTCCAGGAGCTCGCCCACGACCAGCGGCATCGACCAGCCGTCGAGGAGGATGTGGTGGTTGCTGAACAGCAGCCGGTGCTCGCCTCCGCCGAGGTCGATCAGCGTGAAGCGCAGCAGCGGCGCCTTGGCGAGGTCGAAGCGGCGGAAGCGGTCCTCGGCGATGAGGCGGTCGAGCTCGGCCTGCCGGTCCTGCTCGTCCAGCCCCGACAGGTCCAGCCGGCTGAAGGGCACCGGTACCTGGCGGTGGATGACCTGGACGGCCTCGCCGGTCTTGCGCTGGCGGAAGCTCGCGCGGAGGTTGGCGTGCCGCTGCACCAGGGCCTGGGCGGCCGCCTGCAGCCTGTCCGAGTCGACCGGCCCGGTCAGGTCGAAGACGAACTGGACGGTGTAGACGTCCAGTTCCTCCTCGTCGAACCGGGCGTGAAAGTACATGCCTTCCTGCAACGGCGAAAGCGGGAGGATGTCCTCGATCCGTGTGCGACTCACTTCTGCGTACCCCATTCACCGTTCAGGTCGTCGTCGAGCTCATCGGCGAGCTCGTCGGCCAGTTCGTCTTCCAGTGCGTCGATCTCGTCCTGGGCCAGCGAGTTGAGTCCGAGGTCGGACGGGGTCAGACCGCCGGTGCCCGGGCCCTCGGCGTGCGTGGCCAGCCCGGTCAGGGCCCGGAACCAGCTCTCGGCCAGGTCTGCCACCGCTTCCCGCTCGAACAGCTCCTGCGGCCACTGCCAGATGGCGGTCAGCCGGGGCCCTTCGGGGTGGTTCTCGGTGGTGGCGCTCAGCTCGAGCGCGTGGGCGACGGGCATCCGCGGGTCGTCCCCGCCGTACGCGCCGCCCTCGGGGGCCGGCGCCCAGTCGGCCAGCTCCCGCGAGGCTCCCGTATCGAAGCGGCCGAGGTAGTTGAAGCCGATCTGCGGTGCGGGGAAGGACCC
This sequence comes from Streptomyces sp. GL_148, assembly GCF_057834205.1. NCBI lineage: Bacteria > Bacillati > Actinomycetota > Actinomycetes > Kitasatosporales > Streptomycetaceae > Streptomyces > Streptomyces sp. GL_148. The sequence goes on from NZ_CM174396.1 coordinate 3,071,847, forward strand.
GAGGGACTGTGCCGTGGCCGGATTGAGGTGGCGCAGCAGGCCGTAGCCGATGCCGTTGTCCGGGATCGCCCGCAACTGCTCCTTGACCGCTTTCAGGGCCCGGCCGGCGGCCGGGCCGCCCGCCGAGACCTCCTGGTGGTCGACCGGGCCGGGGTCGAGGTGCACCGGGTAGAGGCTGGTGAACCAGCCGACCGTGCGGGACAGGTCCACGCCGGCCAGGAACTCCTCCCGGCCGTGGGCCTCCAGGTCGAGCAGGAGGGAGCTGCTCTGCTCTCCGGTGGTGCGGCGGCGCCAGTCGGAGACGGCGAGCGCCAGACCGGTGAGCAGCACGTCGTTGACGCCGGCGTGGAACGCGGCGGGAACGGTGGTGAGCAGTGCCTCCGTCGTGGCGACCGGCAGGGTCAGGCTGTACGAGGTGACCGTGTCGGCCAGGTCTCGCTCCCGGTCCACGTGCGAGCGGCCGATCAGCGGGTCCGGGTGGTCGAGCCGACGCTGCCAGGCGGCGAGCTCGGCGGTGCGCTCCGGTGCCGCGGCGGCCTCCTCCAGCCGCTGGGCCCACCGGCGCAGCGAGGTGCCCACGGGCATCAGCTCCGGGGTCCGGCCCGCCGACACGGCCTGCCAGACGGCGGCCAGGTCGGACTGGAGGATGCGCCAGGAGACGCCGTCGACGGCGAGGTGGTGGACGGCCAGGAGCAGGCGGCCGCGGCGCGCCGGCCCGGCGTCGTACCAGACCGCCTGGACCATCACGCCGGCGTCGGGGTCGAGCCGGGCCCAGGCCTGCTCGCCTTCGGCGGCCATGGTGGCGCGCAGCCGCTCGTCGTCGTGACCGGTGACGTCGATCCGCCGGATCAAGTCCTCGGCGACGACCTTGCCCCGCGGTACGACCTCCAGGTCCCACTCCCCCGCGTGCCGGGACAGCCGCAGACGCAGGGCGTCGTGGTGGTCCAGCAGCGCCTGGAGCGTGGCGGCGAGCCGCTCGGCGGTCAGCTCGGCAGGGGTCTGCAGCAGCAGTGACTGGTTGAACCGGTCGATGGCGCCGCCGCGTTCGCGCAGCCAGTGGACGATCGGGGTGAGCGGGAGCTCTCCGGTGCCCGCCAGCGGGTCCTCGCGCTCGGTGTCGGCGAGGGTCGTGGCCGTGGCGGCGAGCGCGGCGACCGTACGCAGCTGGAACACGTCCTTGGGCGTGAAGACCAGGCCGCGTTCGCGGGCCCGCGACACCAGCTGGATCGAGGTGATGCTGTCGCCGCCGAGGTCGAAGAAGCTCTGGTCGGCGGCGACCTCCGGCAGACCCAGCAGATTGGCGACGAGCGAGCACAGCACGCGCTCGGCGGCCGTGCCCGGCTGCCGGGCCTCGGCGGGTTCCGGGGCGGCGGGCGCGGGCAGCGCCGCGCGGTCGAGCTTGCCGTTGCCGGTCAGGGGCAGCGCGTCGAGGGTGACGAACGCCGACGGGACCATGTAGTCGGGCAGTTCGGCCGCGAGGGCCAGGCGGAGCGCGTCGTGGTCCTGCGCCGCCTCCCCGCGGGCCGGGACCACGTAGGCCACCAGCCGCTTGCCGCCCGGCAGGTCCTCGCGTACGACGACGGCGGCCGCGCCCACGGACGGGCGGCGCAGCAGCAGGCCCTCGATCTCGCCCAGCTCGATCCGGAAGCCGCGCAGCTTGACCTGATCGTCGGCGCGGCCGAGGAACTCCAGCCGGCCGTCGCCCCGGCGGCGCACGGTGTCGCCCGTGCGGTACATCCGGGTGCCGGACGGGCCGTACGGGTCGGCGACGAAGGCCGCCGCCGTGTCGGCGGGGCGGCCGAAGTAGCCGCGGGCCAGGCCTTCGCCGCTGATGAAGAGCTCGCCGGGCACCCCGGCCGGCACCGGCTGCAGCCGCTCGTCGAGGACGTACGTCCGCATGCCGTCCAGGGCCCGGCCGATCGGCATGACGGCGGGGACGTCATCGGCACGGTCCACGGAGTGGCTGGTAGCGAAGGTGGTGGTCTCGGTCGGGCCGTACCCGTCGGTGACGACCAGTCCGGGGCAGTGCTCCAGGACCCTGCGGACCGCCTCGGCCGGTACGACGTCTCCGCCGGTCCACACCTCTGCGACTCCGGACAGGGCCGCCGGGTGGTCCTCGGCCAGCAGCCGGAACAGGCCGGCGGTCAGCCACAGGCCGGTCACGCCGCGTGCGGCGACCAGCTCGCCGAGCCGGGTGAGGTCCAGCTGGCCGGGCGGGGCGACGACGACCTCGCCGCCGCTCAGGAGCGGCACCCAGATCTCGTACGTCGTGGCGTCGAAGGCGTAAGGCGAGTGCAGCAGCACCCGCTGGTGGGCGCCGTCCTGCCACCTGTGGTCCGCGGCGAGGGCGAGCACGTCCGCCTGCGTGACGGCGACGCCCTTGGGGAGGCCGGTCGAGCCGGAGGTGAACATGATGTACGCGAGCTGTTCGGGGCGGGCGGTGACGCCGGGGGCCGCGGACGGCTCGTCCGCGAGCGTGGCGTCGGTGTCGACGGTGATCACCGCGGTGCCCTCGGGCAGTTCGGGCACGTCGGCGGCGCTGTCGGTGAGGAGGACCACCGCTGCGGTCTCCACCATGGTGCGGCGCAGACGGGCGCCCGGATTCCGGGCGTCGAGCGGTACGTAGACCCCGCCCGCCTTGAGGACCGCGAGGGTGGCGACGAGCAGGTGCTCGGAGCGGTCCATGAGGACGGCGACGGAGGACTCGGCTCCGACACCGGTGCGGATCAGGCGGTGCGCGAGCCGGTTGGCGCGGGCGTCGAGCTCGCGGTAGGTGAGGGTGTGCCCGGCGGTGCTGACGGCGGTCGCGTCCGGGGTCCGGGCCGCCTGCTCGGCGAAACGGGCGGCGATGGACGGGGCGTGGCGGCGGGGTTCGTGCTCGCTGTCGGCGTCCGTGCCGCCGAGCAGCAGAGCGCGCTCGTCGGCGGCCAGCAGATCGATCTCGCGGACCGGACGGCCCGGGGCGGCGACGACGGCGGCCAGCAGGCGTTCCAGCCGGACGGCGAAGGAAGCGGCGGTGTCGGCGTCGAACAGGTCGGCGCTGTATTCGATGCCGCCCTCGATGCCGGCGGGCTCGCCCTCGCCGGTGTGCCTCTCCTTGAGGCCGAACATCAGGTCGAACTTGGCGATGTCCAGGCCCACGGGGTGGGGCTCGACGGTGATGCCGGGCAGGTCGACGGCGGCGTCGGCCGTGTTCTCCAGGGTCAGCATGACCTGGAACAGCGGGTGCAGGGACAGCGAGCGCTCGGGTCGCAGGGCGTCGACGAGCCGTTCGAAGGGCAGGTCCTGGTGCGCGTACGCGTCCAGATCCGTGTCCTTGACCCGGCGCAGCACCTCGGTGAAGGTCGGGTCTCCCGAGACGTCGGTGCGCAGCACCAGGGTGTTGATGAAGAAGCCGACCAGCTCGTCGAGGGCGGCGTCGGTGCGGCCCGCGACGGCGGTTCCCACCGGGATGTCGTCGCCCGCCCCGAGCCGGGACAGCAGCGTCGCCACCGCCGCCTGGAGCACCATGAAGAGGCTTGCCCCCTGCTCCCTGGCCAGGTCGGCCAGGCCGCGGTGCAGCTCGGAGCCGAGCTGGAAGGGGACGGTGTCCCCGCGGTGGCCGGCCACGGCCGGGCGCGGCCGGTCGGAGGGCAGCGCCAGCTCGGCCGGGAGGTCCGCGAGCTGCTGCTGCCAGTACCCGAGCTGGCGGGAGATGGCGCTGTCGGGGTCGTCCTCGTCACCGAGGATCTCGCGCTGCCACAGGGTGTAGTCGGCGTACTGCACCGGCAGCGGCTCCCACCGCGGCGCCTCGCCCTCCAGCCGGGCCGCGTAGGCCGCGGAGAGGTCACGGCCGAGGGGGGCCATCGACCAGCCATCGCCCACGATGTGGTGCAGCACGATCAGCAGGACGTGCTCGTCGGGGCCGGTCGTGAACAGCCGGACCCGCAGCGGCAGATCGGTCGTCAGGTCGAAGCCGCGGGCCGCGAACGCGCCGAGGGCGGTGTCGAGGCCGTCGGCGGGGACCGTGACGGTGTCCAGCTCCGGCAGCCGGTCGGTGACCAGCTGCCGCGGCCTGCCGTCGTTCTCGGGGAAGACGGTGCGCAGGCTCTCGTGACGCAGGGCCATGTCGGCCAGGGCCGCGCGCAGCGCCGGGAGGTCCAGGGCCCCGCGCAGGCGCACGGCCAGCGGCAGGTTGTACGTGGAGCTCGGGCCCTCGAAGCGGCCCAGGAACCACAGCCGGCTCTGGGCGAAGGACAGCGGCAGTTCCGCGTCCCGCTCGCGGACCGTCAGGGCCGTGCGGCCGGTGCCCGCGGTGTCCACCAGGGCCGCCAGGGCGGCGACCGTGGGTGCCTCGAAGATGCTCCGCACGGTGATCTCGGCGCCCAGTACGGCACGGATCCGGCTGATCAGCCGGGTCGCCAGCAGCGAGTGGCCGCCCAGGGCGAAGAAGCTGTCGTCGATGCCCGCCCCGGGCAGTTCGAGCACCTCGGCGAACAGGGCGCACAGCTGGGTCTCGAGCGCAGTGCGCGGGGCGCGGGAGGTCTCGCCCGGGTCCGGCGCGGGCAGGGCCCGCCGGTCGAGCTTGCCGTTCGGCGTCAGCGGCAGCGCGTCGAGGGCGACGAACGCGGCCGGGACCATGTATTCGGGCAGGGTCTGCGCGCAGAAGGCGCGCAGCTCGTCGGCGTCGGGTACCTCGCGGCCCGCGGCGGTGACCGGATAGGCCACCAGTCGGCGGATGCCGGGGCGGTCCTCGCGGGCGAGGACGGCGACCGCCGAAAGGGCCGGGTGCCGGGCGAGGACGGACTCGATCTCGCCGAGCTCGATCCGGAAGCCCCGGATCTTGACCTGGTGATCGATCCGGCCGAGGTACTCCAGCGTGCCGTCCGGCAGCCACTTCACCAGGTCGCCGGTGCGGTACATGCGGCTCCCGGAGGCGCCGAAGGGGTTCGCGACGAACCGTTCGGCGGTCAGGCCGGGGCGGCCCAGGTAGCCGCGGGCCAGCTGGGTGCCCGCCAGGTGGAGTTCGCCCGGGACTCCGGCGGGCACCGGGTTCAGACCGGCGTCCAGGACGTAGACCTGGGTGTTCCAGATGGGTCCGCCGATGGGAGCGGTGGCCGGCCAGTGCGCCCGGTCGGCCGGGAGGGTCCAGGCGGTCACGACGTGCGTCTCGGTGGGCCCGTAGTGGTTGTGCAGGCTGCGCGGGACCTCGCCGGAGTGCAGGGAGCGGATGTCCCGGGTGAGGACCAGGGCTTCGCCCGCCTGGGCGGTGTGGGTCAGCGACCGCAGTTCCAGGCCCTGTTCGAGGGCGGCCTCGGCCACCGCGTTGACGACCAGCTGCGGCGCGTACAGCTCGCCCACCTGGTGGGCGTCCAGCCAGCGCGCGAAGGCGGCGGCGTCGCGACGGATCTCCTGGGCGGGGACGACCAGGGTCTTGCCGGCCATCAGGGTGCCGAGGATCTCCTGCGCCGAGACGTCGAAGCTGATCGCGGTGAACTGGGCGACCCGGGCGGCGGGTGCCTCCGCGGGCGCGTCCGACGAGATCGCCGACTCGTGCCACGCCAGCAGGTTCAGCATGGCGCGGGCCGGCATGACGACGCCCTTGGGGCGGCCGGTGGAACCGGAGGTGTAGATGACGTAGACGGGCGCCTCGGGGGTCAGCGGGGCTGTGCGCTCGGCGTCCTGGACGGTGGTCGCGGGCAGCGCGGCGAGTTCGTCCCGTACCGCCGGCTCGTCCAGCAGCAGGACCGGGGCACCGGCGTGGCCGGCCCAGGTCCCGGTGGCGCTGAGGACGAGCGCGGGGGCGGCGTCGGCGAGCATGAAGGCGATGCGGTCGGCCGGGTACTCCGGGTCGACGGGAAGATAGGCGGCCCCCGCCTTGAGCACCGCGACGATGGCGGTGACCAGGTCGGCCGAGCGCGGCAGCGCGAGCGCGACGACGGACTCCGGGCCGATGCCGCGGCCGATCAGCAGGCGGGCCAGCCGGCTGGAGCGGGCGTCGAGTTCGGCGTAGTCGAGGGTGTCGCCTTCCACGACGACGGCCGGGGCGTCGGGCGTACGGGCGACCCGGGCGGCGAACATCCCGGGCAGGGTCGTGGCCGTCAGTGCCCGGTCGGTGTCGTTGTTCCGGACCAGGATGCCGTGGCGCTCGACCGGGTCGAGGATGTCGAGGCTCGCCACGGGCAGCCGCGGGTCGGCCGCGGCCAGGGTCAGCAGCCGCACCAGGCGGTCGGCCAGGCGCTGCGCGGTCGCGGCGTCGAACAGGTCGGCGCTGTACTCCAGCGTGCCCTCGATGCCGGTCGGCGAGCCGTCGGCGGACCGCTGCTCGCCCAGCGCGAAGAAGAGGTCGAACTTGGAGATGCCGCTGCCCAGTTCGTGCGGCTCGGCACGCAGGCCGGGCAGGGCCAGGGTGGCCTCGGGGTTGTTCTGCAGCGTCAGCATGACCTGGAACAGCGGGTGGGTGGCCAGCGAGCGCTCGGGGTTGACGGCCTCGACGAGCCGTTCGAACGGCAGGTCCTGGTGGGCGTACGCCTCCAGGTCGGTGTCCCGGACCCGGGCGACGAGTTCGCGGAACGTGGGCCGGCCGGAGACGTCGGTGCGCAGCACCAGGGTGTTGAGGAAGAAGCCGACCAGCTCGTCGAGCGCGTCGTCGGTCCGGCCCGCGATCGGCGTGCCGACGGGGATGTCCTCACCGGCGCCGGACCGGGACAGCAGCGCCGCCAGTCCGGCCTGCAGGACCATGAACAGGCTCGCCTGGCTGGTCCGGGCGATCTTCAGCAGCCGCTGGTGCAGCGCCGCGTCCAGGCGGAGCGGCACGGTACCGCCGCGGTACGTGGAGACGGCCGGGCGCGGCCGGTCGGTGGGCAGCGCCAGCTCGGCGGGGAGGTCCGCGAGCTGCTGCTGCCAGTACCCGAGCTGGCGGGAGATGGCGCTGTCGGGGTCGTCCTCGTCACCGAGGATCTCGCGCTGCCACAGGGTGTAGTCGGCGTACTGCACCGGCAGCGGCTCCCACCGCGGCGCCTCGCCCTCCAGCCGGGCCGCGTACGCGACGGACAGGTCACGGCCGAGGGGGGCCATCGACCAGCCGTCGGCCACGATGTGGTGCAGCACCATCAGCAGGACGTGCCGGTCCGGCCCGTACGTGAACAGCCGTACGCGGACGGGCAGATCGGCGGTCAGGTCGAAGCCCTCGGCGGCGAACGCGCCGAGCGCCTCGTCCACTGCGTCTTCGGTGACGGAGGCGGTCTCCAGCACCGGCAGCCGGTCGGTGACCAGTTGCACCGGCTTGCCGTCGATTTCGGGGAAGACCGTGCGCAGGCTCTCGTGGCGTCCGGCGAGATCGCCGAAGGCGGCCTGGAGGGCGGCGGTGTCCACCTCCCCGGCGAGACGCAGGGCCATCGGCACGTTGTAGGTCGGGCTGGGGCCCTCGAAGCGGCCGAGGAACCACAGCCGGCGCTGGGCGAAGGACAGCGGCGGTGCCCCGGCCCGCTCCCTCGCCACCAGGGCGGGCCGGCCGCCGTCCTGCTCGCGGACCTGGCCGGCGAGGCCGGCGACGGTGGGTGTTTCGAAGAGGCTGCGCAGCGAAAGCTCGATGCCGAAGACGGCGCGCGCGCGGGTGATCAGCCGGGTCGCGAGCAGCGAGTGGCCGCCCAGGTCGAAGAAGCTGTCGTCGATGCCCACCTTCGCCACGCCGAGGATCTCGGCGAACAGCGCGCACAGGATCTCCTCCTGCGGCGTGCGCGGCGCGCGGGCCGCCACCATGCCGGTCAGGCTCGGCTCGGGCAGCGCCTTGCGGTCCAGCTTGCCGTTCGGGGTCAGCGGGAAGGCGTCGAGGGCCACGAAGGCGGAGGGGACCATGTACTCGGGGAGTTCGGCGCCCAGGTACTCGCGCAGTTCCGCCGGGCCGGGCACGGTGAAGCCCGTGGCCGCGACGAGGTAGGCCACGAGGCGCTTGTCGCCGTCCTCCGCCTCGCGGACCACCACGACCGCCTGGTCGATGTCCGCGTGGCGGGCCAGGACGGACTCGATCTCGCCGAGCTCGATCCGGAAGCCGCGGATCTTGACCTGGTCGTCGGCCCGGCCGAGGTAGTCCAGCGTGCCGTCCGGCAGCCACTTCACCAGGTCGCCGGTGCGGTACATGCGCCCGCCGCGGGCCTCGAACGGGTCGGCGACGAACCGGTCGGCCGTCAGGCCGGGGCGGCCCAGGTAGCCGCGGGCCACGCAGGTGCCTGCGATGTACAGCTCGCCGCCGGCACCGGGGGCCACCGGCTGCAGGGATCCGTCCAGGACGTACAGCCGGGCGGCGTCCACGGGGACGCCGATGGGCGGGGTGCCGGAGCCGGACAGGGCGCCGCTGAGGGTGGCGGCGACGGTCGCCTCCGTGGGGCCGTAGGCGTTGACCATCCGGCGGCCCTTGGACCAGACCGCGACGAGCTCGCCCGGGGTGGCCTCGCCGCCCACGATCAGGGTGCTCAGCGAGGGCAGGTCCTGCGGTGCGAGGACGGCGAGGGCGGCCGGCGGGATCAGGGCGTGGGTGACCCCGTGCTCGTTGATCACATCGACCAGGCCCTGTCCGGGCAGCAGCCGGGCGGCCGGGGCGACGACCAGCGTGGCGCCGTTCAGCAGCGCCATGCAGACGTCCCAGAACGCGGCGTCGAAGCTGGGCGAGGCCATCTGCAGGACCCGACTGCCGGGGCCCGCTTCGAGCCGGTCCCGCTGGGTGGCGGCCAGGCCCGCGACACCGGCGTGGGTGACCAGCACGCCCTTGGGCTTGCCGGTGGAGCCGGAGGTGTAGATGACGTACGCGGGGGCGGCCGGGGTGAGCGGCGCGACGCGCTCGGCCGCGGTGGGGTCGGTGTCCACGGCGCCGGCGAGCCGCGCCACGACCTCGGGGTCGTCGAGCAGCAGCAGGTCCAGGGCCGCGGCGTCGGGGAGGTGCGCGGCGGATTCGCCATCCGCGATCAGCAGCGCGGGGACCGAGTCTGCGAGCAGGTAACTGATGCGGTCGGCCGGATAGTTGGTGTCCACGGGCAGGTACGCGGCACCCGCCTTGAGGACCGCGAGCAGCGAGACGACGAGCTCGGGCGAGCGGGGCAGCGCGAGGGCGACCACCCGCTCGGGGCCGATGCCCCGAGCGGTCAGCAGCCGTGCCAGCCGGTTGGCCCGCCGGTTGAGCTCGCCATAGGTCAGGGTGGCGCCCTCGTAGCGGACGGCGACGGCCTCGGGGTCGCGGCGGACCTGGCGCTCGAACAGCTCGGGGATCACCTCGCCCGTGTGCTGCCAGGCCGGACCCTCGCCGCGGGTGAGGATGTCGGCCCGCTCGTCCGCGCCCAGCACGTCGATGCGTCCGATGAGCCGGTCCGGGTCGGCGGCGAACGCCTCGAAGACGCGCAGCAGCCGGGCGGCGGCGGCCTCGGCGCCGTCCGGGCCGATGAGGTCCGGGCGGAAGCCGAGACGCAGCAGGAGGGAGTCGCCGGGGATCGCCGCGATGCTCAGTGGGTAGTGGTTGGCGTCGGCGGCGTCGATGCCAGCGAGGCGCAGCGAGCCTGCCTGCCGCTCGAAGTCGCTCTCCTCGACCGGGTAGTTCTCGGTGACGGTGAGGGTGTCGAACAGCTCGCCCACCCCGGCCAGCCGCTGGATGTCCGGCAGGCTCAGGTACTGGTGCGGCAGGAGTCCGGCCTGCTGGTCCTGAAGGTCGCGCATGAGCGCGACCAACGACAGCGAGGGTGCGAGACGGGCCCGGACCGGGACGGTGTTGATGAACAGGCCGATCATCGTCTCGATGCCGGGCACCTCGGCGGGGCGGCCGGAGACGGTCGAGCCGAACACCACGTCGTCCCGGCCGGTCGTCCGGCCCAGGACCACGGCCCAGCTGCCCTGGAGCACGGTGTTGAGGGTGACGCCGTGCGCGCGGGCGGTCTCGGTGAGCCGGGCGGTGAGCTCATCGGGGACGGTGACCATCAGGTGCTCGGGCGCTGCCGGGGCCGTGCCGGCGGCCCCCGGACCGGCCAGCAGGGTCGGCTCCTCGACCCCCTCCAGGACGCGCCGCCATGCGCCCTCCGCGGTGCTCCGGTCCTGCCGGGCCAGCCAGCCGAGGTAATCGCGGTACGGCGTGACCCGGGGCATGCCGGCGTCGTCGCCGCCGCGCCGGTACAGCTCGAACAGCTCGAGCAGCATCAGGCCGGTCGACCAGCCGTCGAGGAGGATGTGGTGGTTGGTGACGACGAGCCGGTGCCTGTCCCCGGCGTCCGTGACGAGGGAGAAGCGCAGCAGGGGCGCAGCGGTGAGGTCGAAGCGCTCGGCCGCATCCTGCCGCCGGACGTCCGCGAGCACCTCCTGCTGCTCCTGCGGGCTGCGGCCGGTGGCGTCGATGCGGCGCAGCGGCAGGCCGACGTCACGGGCGATCGCCTGGACCGGCTTGCTCAGCTTCTCGAAGCGGAAGCCGGCCCGCAGCCCCGCGTGCCTGCGCAGCAGGGTGCGGATCGCGGCCTGAAGCGTCGGGTAGTCGAGGGGCCCCTCCAGCTCGGCGACGAGCTGGGCGACGTATACGTCGAGCGACTGATCCTGGTATAGGGAGTGGAACAGCAGACCTTCCTGCAGGGGGGCCATCGGCAGAACATCTTCAAAACCCGACTTGGCCGTCACAGCGTTCTCCATTCGTCTTCCAGCAGGTCGATCTCGTCCTGGTCCAGTGCCACGAGCGCCAGGTCGGACGGCGTCCAGCCGCCTGACTCGGGGGTGTCCACGTGCACGGAGAGTGCTTCCAGCGCCCGGAACCAGCTCTGTGCCAGCTCCTGGACATCGGCTTCGCCCATCACCGCCGCGGGCCACGACCAGGTGGCCACCAGCTCGGGTCCGCCGGGGCGGTCCAAGGTCACGGCGTTGAGTTCCAGCCCGTACGGCGTGCGCAGGTCCGCGTCCTGACCGTCGGCCAGGTGCTCCCCTTCGGGTGCCGCAGACCAGTCCGCAACCTCGGAGCCCGGCTCCGCAACCGCGAACCGGCCGAGGTAGTTGAAGCCGATCCGGGGTGTGGCCAGCTCCGCCAGCACGCCCCCGGTGTCCTCATTCAAGTGGCGCAGCAGGCCGAATCCCATGCCTCCGTCAGGAACCTGCAACTGTTCCTTGATCCGCTTGGCGACACGGCCCGCGACCGGACCGCCGGCCCAGAACTCGGGCCAGTCGACGGTGCCGGGGTCCAGCCGCACCGGGTGCAGGCTGGTGAGCCAGCCGACGGTGCGGCTCAGGTCCGCGCCCGGGGCGAGCTCCTCGCGGCCGTGGCCCTCCAGTCCGATCAGAACTGGCAGGTCGGTGCCACTTCGCCGGCGCCGCCAGTCGGTGACGGCCACCGTCATGGCGACCAGCAGGACATCGTCCACGCCTGCGTGGAAGGCGGCCGGCACCCGGGTGAGCAGCGGCTCGGTGGCCGCGGCCGGGAGGGTGAGGGTGAGCTTGCGGACCGTGCCCACGACATCGCGGACGGGGTCGAGGGGCCCGCCCAGCGGCGCGTCGGGCCCGGCCAGGGTCCGGTTCCAGTGCTCCAGCTCGGCGAGCCGCCGCGGACTGCGGGCCTCGGCGTGCAGCAGCTCGGACCAGCGGCGCAGGGAAGTGCCGGCCGGGGCGAGGCGGACCTCGCCGCCCGCATCGAGCTGCTCCCACGCCTCCTTGAGGTCCGGCAGCAGGATCCGCCAGGACACGCCGTCGACCACGAGGTGGTGCAGGGTGAGCAGCAGGCGCCCGGGGCGGTCCGGACCGGCGTCGAACCAGACGGCCTGGAGCATCGATCCGTCGCGCGGCGCCAGCCGCCGCCAGGCGGCCTCGGCCTCCTCCTGCAGCACCGGCAGCAGCCCGTCACCTTCGACGGCGCCGATGTCGCGGCGGGTCAGGAAGGAGGCGGCCGGCAGGGTGCCGGGCGCCGGGATCTCCATCCGCCACGCGCCCGCCGGGTCTTGCGTCAGCCGCAGCCGCAGCGCGTCGTGGTGGTCGACCACCGCTTGGAGTGCGTCCGCCAGCCGGCCGGCGTCCAGGCCCGCGGGCACCTGGATCAGCATCGACTGGCTGAACCCGTCGATGCTGCCGCCGCGTTCGCGCAGCCAGTGCGCGATGGGCAGCGGGAGCAGCTCGCCGGTGGCGACGTCGGGCTCCACCGGTGCGCTGTCGTCGGCCTCGGTGGCCACGGCGGCCAGGGCGGCGACCGTCTTGCAGGCGAAGATGTCCTTCGCCGAGATCAGCAGACCGGCCCGGCGGGCCGCCGACACGACCTGGATGGAGACGATGCTGTCGCCGCCCAGCTCGAAGAAGCTGTCGTCGATGCCGACCCGCTCCAGGCCGAGGACTTCGGCGAACAGCCCGCACAGGATCTCCTCGGTGCGGTCGCGCGGGCCCCGGGAGCCCTGCACCGCCTCGTGGACGGGCGCGGGCAGCGCCTTGCGGTCGAGCTTGCCGTTCGCCGTGACCGGCAGCGTGTCCAGCACGACGAACGCCGACGGGACCATGTACTCGGGCAGTTCGGCGCCGAGCTGCTTGCGCAGGACCGCCGTGTCCGGCTCGATGCCCGCCTCGGAGACGACGTAGGCGACGAGCCGGCGGGCGCCCGGCTGGTCCTCGCGGACCACCACGGCGGACTGGGCGACGCCGCCGCAGCGGCCGAGTACGGCGTCGATCTCGCCGAGCTCGATCCGGAAACCGCGGATCTTGACCTGGTCGTCGGCCCGCCCGAGGTACTCCAGCACCCCGTCGGCCGTCCACCGGGCGATGTCGCCCGTACGGTACATCCGGGCGCCGGGCTGACCGTACGGGCTTGCCACGAAGCGTTCGGCGGTCAGGCCCGGCCGGCCCAGGTAGGCCCGGGCGAGCTGGGTGCCGGCGAGGTAGAGCTCGCCGGGCACGCCTGCGGGGACCGGGCGCAGGGCGGCGTCGAGCACGTACAGCGCCGTGTTCCAGACGGGCCGTCCGATGGGGACCGTGACGGCGTCCGGTTCGGGGCTGCACTCCCAGTACGTCACGTCGACGGATGCCTCGGTGGGCCCGTACAGGTTGTGCAGCCGGGCTCCGGGCAGCACCTCGGCGAACCGGTTCTGCGCTTCCACGGGCAGCGCTTCACCACTGCACATGACCTGCCGCAGCGAGGTGCAGCGCCCGGCGGTCTGCTCGGCCAGGAACACCTGGAGCATCGAGGGCACGAAGTGGGCCGTGGTGACCCGCTGTTCGTCGATCAGCGCCGCGAGGTAGGCCGGGTCGCGGTGGCCCTCGGGCCGGGCCACGACCAGGGTGGCGCCCTCGATCAGCGGCCAGAAGAACTCCCACACCGAGACGTCGAAGCCGGACGGGGTCTTCTGCAGGACCCGGTCGCCCTCGGTCAGCCGGTACTCGGACTGCATCCAGGCCAGCCGGTTGACGATGCCGGAGTGCGGCACCATCACGCCCTTGGGGCGGCCGGTGGAGCCGGAGGTGTAGATCACGTACGCCGTGTGCTCGGGCGCGATCCGCTCCGTGCCGGGCAGGTCGCCGCAGTCCCGGCCGGCGAGCTCCGCCACGGTGTCCGGGGCGTCGAGCACGACGACCTCGTGCCCGGCCACGGCCTCACCGGGCAGCCGGCGTCCGGTCTCCTCGGTGGTCAGCAGCAGCTGCGCACCGCAGTCGCCCAGGAGGTAGGCGATCCGGTCGGCCGGGTAGTCCGGGTCGACCGGCACGTACGCGGCGCCGGTCTTGAGGACCGCGAGCAGCGAGACGATCAGCTCGAAGGAGCGCGGCACGGCCAGGGCGACGAACCGCTCGGGTCCGGCGCCGCGCCCGGCCAGGAACGCGGCCAGGCGGTTGGCCCGCGCGTTCAGCTCGGCGTAGGTCAGTGCCTCGCCCTCGAAGACCACGGCCGTGGCGTCGGGGGCGACGGCCGCACGGTGCTGGATCAGGCCGGGCAGGGTGTCCGGTGCGACATCGTGGAACGTGTCGTTCCAGCCGTCCAGGACCAAGTTCCGCTCGTCCCCGGTGAGGATCTCCAGTTCGCCGACCGGGCGGCCGGGGTCGGCGACGGCTGCGGTGAGCAGCCGGATCAGCCGCTCACCGATGAGCTGCACCGTGCCGGGGTCGTAGAGCTCCGCGGCGTACTCGATCTGGCCGAGGAGTCCGTCGGGCTCGCCGCCCTCGGTGAACTGCTCCCCGAAGGCGAACTGGAGGTCGAACTTGGCCCCGGCGGAGGTCACGTGGTCCAGCCGGATGTCCAGCTCCGGGCGGACGGGCGCGTCGGCGGACATGTTCTGGAAGCTGAGCATGACCTGGAAGAGGGGGTGCCGGGAGAGCGAGCGCTCCGGCTTGAGCACGTCCACCAGCCGCTCGAACGGCAGGTCCTGGTGGGCGTGGGCGGCCAGGTTGACGCCCCGGACGCGCTCCACGAGTTCCCGGAAGTCCGGGTCGCCGGAGACGTCCGCGCGCAGGACCAGGGTGTTGACGAACAGGCCGACGAGGTTCTCGGTGGCCTGGTCGGTACGGCCCGCCAGGACCGTGCCGAGCGGGATGTCGGTGCCGGCGCCGAGGCGCGACAGGGTCGCCGCGAGTCCGGCCTGCATCACCATGAACAGCGTCGAGCCGAGCTCCCGGCTCAGGCGCACCAGGGCGCGGTGCAGCTCCGGCTCCAGCCGCAGATCGGCGAAGCCGCCCTCGTGGCCGGCGACGAGCGGACGCGGCCGGTCGGTGGGCAAGTCGAGCTGGGTGGGAAGGCCCGCGAGCTGCCCGGACCAGAACCGCTCCTGCTCGGCGAGCAGCGCGGCCGGGTCGTCCTCGTCGCCGAGGAGTTCGCGCTGCCACAGGGTGTAATCGGCGTACTGCACCGGCAGCGGCTCCGCGACGGGCGCGGCGCCGTCCAGCCGTGCGCCGTAGGCGTCGAACAGATCGCGCACCAGCGGTTCGACGGACCAGCCGTCCGAGGCGATGTGGTGGGTGACCACCAGCAGCACGTGGGTGTCCTGGCCGAGCTCGAACAGCACGGCACGCAGCGGAAGGTCGGCCGCGAGGTCGAATCCGGTGGCCGCCGCGGCGGCGAGATCCTCTGCGAGGGCCTCCTCGGTCGAGGGGGCGACGACGAGCTCGATACGGGCCGCGCCGGGCGCCAGGATCTCCTGGTGGGGTACGCCGTTGATCTCGGCGTACCGGGTGCGCAGCACCTCGTGCCGGTCCAGCAGGTCGCCGAAGGCGGTCTCCAGCGCGGTCCGGTCCAGCGGGCCGGTCAGCCGCAGCGAGAACGGGATGGTGTAGAGCGGGCTGGGTCCTTCGAGCTGGCCCAGGAACCACAGCCGTCGCTGGGCGTAGGACAGCGGGATCAGCTCGGGCCGTTCCCGCACGGCGAGCGGGCTGCGCGTGGCGGCTCCTCGGTCGCCGAGGATCTGCGCGAGACCGGCCACGGTGGGCCGGTCGAACAGATCGCGTACGGACAGTTCGGCGGCGAGCGCCGCACGGATGCGGCTGATCAGGCGGGTGGCGAGCAGCGAGTGCCCGCCGAGGTCGAAGAAGTTGTCGTCGATGCCGGCCTTGGGCAGGTCCAGCACCTCGGCGAACAGGCCGCACAGGACCTCCTCGGCCGGGGTCCGCGGACCGCGTCCCGCAGCGGAAGCCGTGAACGCGGGCGCGGGCAGCGCCTTGCGGTCCAGCTTCCCGTTCGGAGTCAGCGGCAGCGCCTCCAGGGTCACGAAAGCACCCGGGACCATGTACTCCGGCAGCTCCGCCGCCAGCGCCTCCCGCAGACCCGCCGCATCCGGAGCGGTCTTACCGGCGGCCGGGACCGCATAGCCCACCAGGACCTGGAGCCCCGGCGTGTCCTCGCGCACCACTACGGCGGCCTGCGCGACACCTTCGACGGATGCCAGGACCGTCTCGATCTCGCCGAGCTCGATGCGGTGACCGCGCAGCTTGACCTGATGGTCGGCCCGCCCCAGGAACTCCAGCTCACCATCGGTCCGCCACCGCGCGATGTCGCCCGTGCGGTACATCCGCACGCCCGGCGCACCGAACGGATCGGCCACGAACCGCTCACCCGTCAGCGCGGCACGGTTCAGATAACCCCGCACCACACCATCACCGGCGATGTACAAGTCGCCCGCGACACCCGGCGGAACCAGCCGCAGGCGCTCATCGAGGACGTACAGCTGTGTGTTCCACAGCGGACGGCCGATCGCCGGAGCCCGCCCGTCATCACGTACCTCCGACATCGACGACCACACCGTGGTCTCCGTCGGCCCGTACATGTTCGTCACACTCGAACCCAGACCGGCCATCGTCGCCGCGAGACCGGCCGGCAGCGCCTCACCACCGACCAGCATCGTCAGACCACGCACCGCCTCCGGCTCCTGGGCCGTGAGCGCCTGCCACAACGAAGGCGTCGCCTGGAGCATCGTCGCCCCGTGCGCCGTCGCCAGCGCGGCCAGCTCCGCGGGATCACGCACCGCATCGCGCGAAGCCACCACGACCCCGGCACCGCTGATCAACGGCAGGTACAGCTCCAGCGTCGCGATGTCGAAGGCGATCGTCGTCACGGCCAGCAGCCGGTCGCCCGGCGCCGGTGCGAAGCGTTCCCGCACCGAGCACAGGAAGTTGACCAGGGTGGACCGGGGCACGACCACGCCCTTGGGCTTGCCCGTCGAACCCGACGTGTAGATCACGTACGCGGGATGCGCGGGGTCCACCGCGACCACCGGCACCTCGGCCGGCGCCGCCTCGACCAACGCCACCACCGCGGGGTCGTCGAGCACGATCTCCTCGACACCCGCGCTCAAGGCCGTACCGGACGTCGTCACGGCGAGAACGGGACGGCTGTCCTCCACCATGTACGCCACACGTTCCGCCGGATACTCCGGATCCAACGGCAGGTACGCCGCACCCGTCTTCAGCACCGCGAGAAGCGCCACCAGCAGATCCGCGGAACGCGGCAACGACAGCGCCACGAACGTCTCCGGCCCCGCACCACGACCCGCCAGCACGTGAGCCAACCGGTTCGCCCGCGCATCGAGCTCGCCGTACGACAGCTGACCCGTACCCGCGATCACCGCCACGGCATCCGGATCACGCACGACCCACTCCCCGAACAACCGCAGGAAGTCGCCCGCCGGAACGTGATCCGCAGTGCGGACCCCCGCGTCGGCGAGCAGCGCCCGCTCGTCATCGAGGAGCACCGCGGTGTGCCGCAGCGGCGCGTCGGGAGCCCAGGTGACCTGCTCCAGGAGCAGGGCGAGGCGCTCGGCCATCCGCTCGACGGTGCCGCGCTCGAACAGGTCGGTGCGGTATTGGATGAAGCCGGTGATGCCGTCCGGAGCGCCTTCGGCGGACTGCTCGGACAGCACGAACGACAGGTCGACCTTGGTGGAGGTCAGTTCCACGGGCTGTGAGCGCACCTGGACCCCGTCGAGCGCGAGATGCGCGTCGGCGATGTCCTGCATGGTGAGCATGACCTGGAACAGGGGGTGCCGAGCCAGGGAGCGCTCGGGGTTCAGGGCTTCCACCAGCCGCTCGAAGGGCACGTCCTGGTGGGCGTACGCGCTCAGGTTCCCGGTGCGAACGCGGTCCAGCAGCTCACGGAAGGTCGGGTCCCCCGACACGTCCGTGCGCAGGACCAGCGTGTTCACGAAGAAGCCGACGAGGTCCTCGGTCGCCCGGTCCGTCCTGCCCGCCACGGCCGTGCCCAGCGGGATGTCGGTCCCGGCGCCCAGCTGGGAGAGCAGTGCGGCGAGCGCGGCCTGGAGGGTCATGAAGACGCTGGAGCGGGAGTCTCGGGCCAGCTCGGCCAGCCGCTGGTGCAGCTCGGCCGGCAGGTCGAGGGGCACGGTGGCGCCCTCGGTCCCGGCGACGGGCGGGCGCGGCCGGTCCAGCGGCAGCTCCAGCTCGGCGGGCACTCCGGCCAGCGCCCCGGTCCAATGGGCGACCTGCCGGGCGATGATGCTGTCCGGGTCCTCCCCGTCGCCGAGGAGCTCGCGCTGCCAGATCGCGTAGTCCGCGTACTGGACGGGCAGCGGCTCCCACTGCGGGGCCGCGCCGCACGCACGCGCCGTGTACGCCTCGGACAGGTCGCGCAGCAGGGGCTCCGCCGACCAGCCGTCGCTGGCGATGTGGTGCAGCACGAGCAGCAGTACGTGCTCGTCGTCGCCGAGCTCCACCAGATGGGCGCGAAGGGGGAGTTCGGTCGCGAGGTCGAAGCCCCGGGCGGCCTCGCGGGCGAGCACGGCGGGCAGTTCGCCCTCGGTGCTCCGCTCGGCCGTGAACACCGCAGCGGCCTGCTCCACGGGCAGGATGTGCTGGTACGGCACGCCGTCGCGCTCGGGGAACAGGGTGCGCAGGCTCTCGTGCCGGGCGACCACGTCGCCGAGCGCCGCGCGCAGCGCCGCACGGTCGATCCGTCCGGTCAGCCGCAGCGATTCGCCCAGGTTGTAGCTGGGGCTGGGGCCTTCGAGCTGGTTGAGGAACCACAGCCGGCGCTGGGCGTACGAGAGCGGCACCGCTTCGGGGCGCTCGGCCGGCACCAGGGCGGAACGCACCGGCCCGACCTCGCCGAGGGACTCGGCCAGCTCCGCCACCGACGGGCGGTCGAAGAGGTCGCGGACCGCGAGTTCCACCGACAGCTCGGCACGGATACGGCTCACCAGACGGGTGGCGATCAGCGAGTGGCCGCCCAGATCGAAGAAGTTGCTCTCGACACCGACCTCGGCCAGGCCCAGAACCTCCGCGAACAGCCCGCACAGAGCCGCCTCGACCGCCGTGCGCGGAGCACGCCCCGCCGTGACCACGGCTGCCTCGGGCGCCGGGAGCGCCTTGCGGTCCAGCTTCCCGTTCGAGGTCAGCGGCAGCTCCGGCACGAACACGAAGGCCGACGGAACCATGTACGCGGGCAGGGCGGCGGCGAGTTCGCCGCGCAGCTCCTCGGCCCCCGCGTCCGTGCCGGCCTCGGGCACCACGTAGGCCACCAGGCGCTGATCGCCGGGCACGTCCTCCCGGACGACGACGGCGCACTGGCCCACACCCGCGGACCGGTCCAGCACGGCCGCGATCTCGCCGAGCTCGATGCGGAAGCCGCGGATCTTCACCTGGTCGTCGGCCCGGCCCAGGTAGTCCAGCACCCCGTCCCCGGTCCACCGCGCCACATCACCCGTGCGGTACATCCGCGACCCCGCGGCACCGAACGGATCGGCCACGAACCGCTCCGCCGTCAGCCCGAACCGCTCCGCGTAACCACGCGCGATCTGGGCGCCCGCGAGGTAGAGCTCTCCCGCGACACCCGCGGGGGCGGGGCGCAGCCACTCGTCCAGGACATAGGTACGGGTGTTCCACACGGCCCGGCCGAGCGTGGGCACGGCCGCGTCGGCGACCGGCCAGTAGACGGTCTCGACCGTCGCCTCGGTGGGTCCGTAGCAGTTGAGGCTGCGGGTGTCGGGCGCCGCGCGCAGCGCGGACCACAGCCCGGCGCTCATGCCCTCGCCGCCGACGATCATCAGGGCGGGCCGGTGTCGCTCGTTGTCGAGCAGGCCCTCACGGACGAGCTGCTCGACGAAGGAGGGCGTCAGGTCCAGCATGTCGATGCGCCGGTCCGCGATGTAGGCGGCGAGCCGTCCGGCGTCCCAGCGGACGTCGTCCTCGATCAGGTGCAGCTCGTGGCCGTCGAGCAGCCACATCATCGCGTCCCACGACGTGTCGAAGGTCATCGAAGCCGTCAGCGCGGCCCGGATCGGCCCGTCCTGCCCGTCGCGGGCGGCCACGGCCTGCGCGGAGGTGCGGACGAACTCGGCCTGGTGGTGGTGGAAGAGGGCGTGCACGTTGCGGTGCTCGACCAGGACGCCCTTGGGCAGGCCCGTCGAGCCCGAGGTGTAGAGGAGGTACGCGGGGTGGGAGGGCAGCAGCGGCGCGCGGCGGTCCCGGTCCTGCGGGTCGGTCGCCGGGCGGGCCGCGACCGCGTCCGCGGTCTCCCGGTCGTCGAGCAGGAGCAGCTCCGTGCCGGCCGGGGCCGTGAACCGGTCCGCGTGCCCGCGGAGCGTCACCACGACCGCCGGGGCAGCCTCGGACAGCATGAACTCCAGTCGGTCCGCAGGCCCGTTGGGATCCACGGGGTGGTGGACCGCGCCCGCCTTCAGGACCGCCCAGAGGGTGACGAGGGCGTCCTCGGTGCGGGGCAGTGCGACGGTGACCACCCGCTCGGGGCCCGCGCCGAGAGCGATCAGCTGGTGGGCCAGCCGGTTGGCGCGCTCGTTCAGCTCGCGGAAGGTGAACCGGACGTCGGCGAACACCAGCGCACCCGCGTCGGGGGTGCGGCGGGCCTGCGTCTCGAACTGGGCGACGATCGTCCCCGGCTCGAATCCGGTATCCGTGCCGCTCCACTCGCCCAGGCTCCACTCGCCCACGATCTGTTCGCGCTCGTCCCCGGTGAGCAGGCTCAGCTCGTGGAGGGGCGCGTCGGGGGCGGCGGTGACCTGCTCCAGCACCCGGACCAGGCGACGGGCCATCCGCTCGACGGTGCCGCGCTCGAACAGGTCGGTGCGGTACTCCACGTAGCCCCCGACCCCGGCCGCAGCGCCGTCGGCGGTGTGGCGCTCCAGCAGGTCGAAGGACAGGTCGGTGGTCGCGGTCACCCGCTCGCCGGGCACGATCTCGGCGCGCAGCGGGGCGAAGGGGACCTCCGCCTCGGGGACGTTCTGCATGGTGAGCATGGTCTGGAAGAGGGGGTGGCGGGCCAGGGACCGCTCGGGGTTCAGCGCCTCGACGAGCCGCTCGAAGGGCACGTCCTGATGCGCGTACGCACTCAGGTTCCCCGACCGGACCCGGCCCAGCAGCTCCCGGAAACTCGGATCGCCCGAGACGTCCGTGCGCAGCACCAGCGTGTTCACGAAGAACCCGACCAGGTCCTCCGTCGCCCGGTCGCCGCGCCCGGCCACGACCGTCCCCAGCGCAATGTCCGTACCCGCACCCAGACCCGACAGCAGCGACGCGACCGCCGCCTGCACCACCATGAACACGCTGGAACGCGACTCGCGCGCCAGCTCCACCACCCGCTCGTGCAGATCCGCCGGAACCTCGAACGCCACCGTGGCGCCCTCGGTCCCCGCGACCGCCGGACGCGGCCGGTCCAACGGAAGCTCCAGCTCCGCCGGCACACCCGCCAGCGCCTCCCGCCAGAACCCCACCTGCCGGGCGATCACACTCTCGGGATCGCTCTCGTCGCCCAGCAACTCCCGCTGCCACACCGCGAAATCGGCGTACTGCACCGGCAGCGGCTCCCACTGCGGCGCACCACCCGCCGCACGCGCACCGTAAGCAGCCGCGAGGTCGGCGACGAGCCGGCCGATCGAGGCGCCGTCACCGGCGATGTGGTGCAGCACGATCTGGAGCAGGTACTCGTCCTCGGCGAGCGCGTACAGCCGCGCCCGTACGGGGAGTTCGGCGGCCAGGTCGAAGGGGCGGGTCGCCTCGGCGGCCAGGTCGGGCCGCATCACTTCCAGTACGGGCAGCTCGACGGGCGTCGCCCCGACGTGGAGGACCTGCTGTCGCGGGACTCCGTCGGTTTCCGGGAACACGGTGCGCAGGCTCTCGTGCCGGGCGAGGACATCGGCGTACGCGGCTCGCAGGGCCTCCTGGTCGAGCGCACCGGTCAGCCGCAGCGAGAACGGGATGTTGTACGCGCCGCTGGGGCCTTCGAGCTGGTTGAGGAACCACAGGCGGCGCTGCGCGTACGACAACGGGACCGTCCCGGGCCGCTCCACCGCCACCAGCGCGGGCCGCACCGGCCCCACCTCACCCAGCACCTCGGCCAGCTGCGCCACCGACGGACGGTCGAACAGGTCCCGCATCGCCAGCTCGACCGACAGCTCCGCCCGGATCCGGCTCACCAACCGCGTCGCGATCAGCGAATGCCCGCCCAGATCGAAGAAGCCGTCGTCGATACCGACGCTGTCGAGCCCCAGCACCTCGGCGAACAGCCCGCACAGCACGGCTTCCACCGCCGATCGCGCGCCGCGGCCCGCCGGCGGCAGCGCGGCCTCCGGCGCCGGCAACGCCCGACGGTCCAGCTTCCCGTTCGACGTCAACGGCAGCTCCGCCACCCACACGAAGGCCGACGGCACCATGTACCCCGGCAGCACCTCCGCGAGCTCCCCGCGAAGCCGCTCGGCCTCGGGCCGCGGCTGGGCGGCATCCTCCACCACGTAGGCGACCAGACGCTGGTCACCGGGGGTGTCCTCGCGGACGATCACGGCGCACTGGCCGACGCCCTCCGACCGGTCCAAGGCCGCGGCGATCTCGCCGAGCTCGATCCGGAAACCGCGGATCTTGACCTGGTCGTCGGCCCGCCCGAGGTACTCCAGCACCCCGTCCGCCGTCCACCGCGCCACGTCGCCCGTGCGGTACATCCGGGACCCCGCCCCACCGAACGGATCGGCGACGAACCGCTCCGACGTCAGCGCGAACCGCTCCGCGTAACCGCGGGCGAGGCCCGCGCCGGAGACGTACATCTCACCGGCGACACCCGGGGGGACCGGGCGCAGCGCCTCGTCCAGTACGTAGACCCGCAGGTCGGGGATGCCCCGGCCGATCAGGCTGCCGGCGCCCGCCGCGGCCGCGGCCCGGTCGAGCGCGAGGTACGACACGTGGACGGTCGTCTCGGTGATGCCGTACATGTTGACCAGCTCGGGCGCGTCGTCGGCGTGCCGGGCGTACCACTCGCCGAGTCGCCACAGGTCGAGCGCCTCGCCTCCGAAGACCACGTACCGCAGGGCGAGTTCGGCGCTGCTGTGCGGGTCGTCGGCGTCGGCCTGGATCAGCTGGTAGAAGGCGGAGGGGGTCTGGTTGAGGACGGTGACCCGCTCGCGGGCCAGCAGCTGCAGGAACTCGCCCGGCGAGCGCGAGACGTCGAAGGGCACGACGACCAGCCGCCCGCCGTGGAGCAGCGGGCCCCACAGTTCCCAGACGGAGAAGTCGAAGGCGGCGGAGTGGAAGAGGGTCCAGACGTCGTCCGCACCGAAGCCGAACCAGTGCTCGCAGGAGCGGAACAGCCGCACCACGTTGGCGTGCGGGATCAGCACGCCCTTCGGGCGGCCGGTCGACCCCGAGGTGTAGATCACGTAGGCGGAGTTGTCGGCGCGCAGCGGCGCCGGGCGATCGGCGTCCGTCAGATCGGTGCCCGGCTGCCCGGCCAGCAGCGCGGCCGTCTCCGGCGCGTCCAGGAACACCGGCCGGGCCTCGGTGCGGACCTCGGTGCCGAAACCGGCGGAGGTGAGCAGCAGCGGCGGCCGGGCGTCGGCGAGCATGAACTCGATGCGCTCCACCGGGTAGCCGGGGTCGACCGGGATGTAGGCGGCGCCGGACTTCACGACGGCCAGGAGGGCGACGACCAGGTCGAGGGAGCGCGGCAGGGCGACGGCGACGAACTCCTCGGGCCCCGCGCCCTGCGCGACGAGCAGCCGCGCCAGCCGGTTGGCCTTCTCGTTGAGCTGCGCGTAGGTGAGGTGTTCGTCCTCGCAGGTGACGGCGACGGCCGAGGGGGTGGCCGCCGCACGCGCCTCGAAGAGCCCGGCCAGGGTGTCCCCGCCGTCGTGCGCGGCCACGTCGTCGCCGCCCTGTTCGCCGGAGTTCCATTCCACGAGGGCGCGGTGGCGCTCCTCTGCGGACAGCAGCTGCAGGCCCGCGACCTTGCTGTCGGGCCGGGCACCGGCGAACGCCCGTACCAGGCGGGCCAGCCGGCGGGTGTGGTCCTCGACATCGGTGTCCGAGTACAGCAGCGGACTGGCCGAGACGTCGATGCGCGCGGAGCCGTCCCCGGTGCGGCTGTCGACGACCGTCATCAGGTCGTCGTCGTGGCCGCCGGCCAGGGTGCGGGAGGTGCACGCGTGTCCGCCGAACGACACGGCGGAGTCGTACATCACGATGTTCACGCGGGGGCCGACCAGGCGGCGGTTCGCGGCTAGTGCGCTCAGCTCCCGGCGCAGGTCCTCGTACCGGTAGCGCTGGTGGCGCAGGGACGCGCGCATCGCGCTCCGGACGTGGCCGAGCAGTTCGGCCAGCGTGTCCCCGGGACGGACCTCGATCCGCAGCGGGACGACATTGGAGACCATGCCCGGGATCCGCCGGACGGCGGCCGCACGGGCGGCGACCGGCATCGCGAGGACGACGTCCTGCTGCCCGGTCAGCGCGTGGACGTACGCGGCCTGCGCGGCGACGAACACGGCGGGCCAGGGCACCGCGACCTCACGGCACAGGTCGCGCAGGCCCTCCATCACGGACGCGTCGACGCGAGCGGAGGAGCGCAGCATGTCCTGCGGCATCCGCTGGGGCTGGGCGGCGAGACCGGCGACCTCGGGCAGGGTGGCGAGGTGTTCGAGCCAGTGCTCGCGGTCCTGCGCGTGACGCTCCGAGGACCGGTACGCCTCTTCTTCGGCGACCAGCTCGGCCAGCCGGCCGAACGTCGCCGCGGGCACGGGACGGCCCTCGGCGAGGGCGGTGTAGACCTCGGCCACGCGCTGGGTGACCAGTCCGGCGCCCACACCGTCGAGGACGATGTGGTGGCAGCGGAAGTACCAGGTGTACCGGTCTGCGCCCAGGCGCAGCAAGGCGAGCGTGGACAGCCGGTCGCCGGTCAGGTCGACGGGGTGGCCCAGGTCCTCCTGGATCCACCGCTCGGCCGCGGCATCCGGGTCCGCCTCGCGGCTCAGGTCGACGGTGTGGAGCCGCAGTCCGTCGGCGGGCGGCAGTACGCGCTGGCGGGGGCCCCGGCCGCTGCCGTCGTCGGCGAGGCGTACGCGCAGGGCGTCGGCCTCGGCCACCACCTGCGCCACTGCCGTCCCGAACAGCTCACCGTCTATGGCGCCGTCGATGTCGATTCGCTCGGCGAGGCTGAAGACGGGGCTTTCAGGCGCCAATTGCTGCGCGAACCAGATGCCCGTCTGTCCTGCCGTCAGGGACAGCCAGGACTCCTGGTCAAACATCATTTCACTCCCTGCCCGAGAAAGGTGGTCCACAGCACCGTAGGGAGGGCGGCAGGTGCCGGGCCATGGCACTGAAGAAACTTCGATACACCTCTGCGGCCAGGGCGATCAGCAGGCGCCGGGCAGGGCGGCCTTCATATCAAGGAATTCGATATAAGCGTTTTCACAGCACCGGGAATCACGGCCGCGGAAGCCGGTAGCGTCATCGCGCAAATGAACGCCGAAGCCACCTGAAATACCGACCGGAGACCATGATGGATTTCAGTCTCTTCTACTTCGCCAACAACGATTCCGAAGAGCACGACCGCTATCGCCTGCTGCTGGACGGCGCACGCTTCGCCGATGAGAACGGGTTCGCCGCCGTCTGGACGCCGGAGCGTCACTTCCACCCGTTCGGCGGGCTCTACCCCAACCCGGCGGTGACGGGCGCGGCGGTCGCGGCCGTGACCAAGCGGGTCGCGGTGCGGGCGGGCAGCGTCGTGGCGCCGCTGCACCACCCGATGCGGATAGCCGAGGAGTGGTCGGTCGTCGACAACCTCTCCAACGGACGGGCCGGGGTTGCCTTCGCCTCCGGCTGGCACGCGGCCGACTTCGCGCTGCGCCCGGAGAACTACGAGACCCGCAAGTCCGAGCTCATGAACACCATCAACACGGTGCGCGAGCTGTGGCGGCGGGGGTCCGTCCAGCTGACCGACGGCGCGGGCGAGCCGGTCGAGCTGACCATGTTCCCGCCGCCGGTGCAGCCCGAACTGCCGGTGTGGCTGACGAGTTCCGGAACGCCGGAGACGTTCACGCTGGCGGGCCGCGAGGGCGTCGGCATGCTCACCCACCTCCTCGGCCAGGAGGTGGACGTCCTCGCACAGCGCATCGCGGAGTACCGTCGCGCCTACCGGGAGGCCCACCCGGACGCGGCCGGTCAGGGTCATGTCGCGCTGATGCTGCACACGTTCGTCGGCACCGACCGCGAGACGGTGCGCGAGACCGTCCGAGGGCCCTTCTCGCGCTACCTCGCGAGCTCGTTCGACCTGGTGATCCGTGCGGCGGAGGCGGCGGGCGCCGAGGGAGCGGCAGTGTCCCGCGAGCTGAAGAACATGAGCCCCGAGGACGTGGAGTTCCTCGTCGGGCAGGCCTTCGACCGGTACTTCGACAGCAGCGGCATGTTCGGCACCGTGGACGAGTGCATGATCATGCTCAAGCAGCTCAAGGACGCGGGTGTCGACGAGGTCGCCTGTCTCGTCGACTTCGGCGTGGCCACCGACGTCGTCGTGTCGGGCTTCACCGAGCTGGCCCGGCTGCACGAGACCTGGCGGGCACAAGAGGCCCCGGCCGCGTGATCCTGCCCGGGCGGCTATCGCGCGGCGCGGGTGCGGCGCAGGTAGTACGCCCGGGTCACCACGGCCAGCAGCGGACCCCACGCGAGGATCGGCAGGTAGCAGGCCCACAGCGCCCAGGCGCCGGGGCCGCTGGTCGGGAACGCCTCGCCGTTGTCGTTCAGCGGCGGGACGAAGTGGAAGAAGTAGTTCAGGGTCGCGTACGCGCCCAGTGCCGTGGCGAGGAAGGCGCCGATCGAGGCCGGCACGACGGCCGCACGGACCGACACCGCACGGCCCCCGACGAACGGCACCCAGGCGGGCAGCCGTTCGCCCCAGGGCCGGACCAGCCCCAGGGTGAGCAACGCCAGGCACTCGGCCACCAGCGACAGTGACACGACGTACGGCCGCTCCCCCGGCAGCCACTCGTGGCCCGCGTACCAGTCCGGCCAGCCCACCACGAGCGCGATGCGCCACAGCCCCGACGGCAGCGCGCACAGCGGGATCGCGGTTGCCGCCCACCTGATGCCGCGCGGCACTTCGAGCGCGGCCCCGGCGGGGCCCCCGACCCTGCGGACACCGGTCTCGGCCGGCGTGACAGTGGTGGCGTTCATCTCTGGCTTCCTCTCACCTGCAAAACGGACCGGCTACAACCGGGAGTTCCCGCTCACGATCCTCGCGGCGGACCCGCCCGCCCCGCGTCCGCCTGCAGACCGGGCCCTCTCCCCCGGATGGGGGAGAGGCACCGGCACCCGAGACCGACCCGGGCTGACCGGGGCCGGCCGGGGCCGGCCGGGGCCGGCCGCAGGAAGCTGCCACCAGGCCCCGACGGGACCTGCAGCTTCCTGCCGACCGCGTTGTCCGCTGCCCGGCAACCCCACTAGACAGGGCGGCGTCCCAGGATTGCCGCACGAGATACACGAAGGATCAAGACTGTGTCTGCTGACACCGAGAGCACGTGGTTCCGGCGGTACGCACGGAGTGCGGCTCCGCGCCGTCGGCTGGTCGTCCTGCCGCACGCGGGCGGCACGGCCGGCTACTTCCACGCCTGGGGCCAGGGGTTCGACCCGTCGACGGAGGTCCTGGTGACGCGCTACCCGGGCCGGCAGGACCGGATCGGCGACCCCTTCATCGAGGCCATGGAGCCGCTCGCGGACGCCGTCACCGGCGCGCTGCTGCCCTTCCTCGACGTGCCCGTCGCCTTGTTCGGGCACAGCATGGGCGCCTCACTGGCGTACGAGGTGGCGCTGCGGCTGGAGAACGTGCACGGAATCCGGCCCGACGCCCTGTACGTGTCGTGCCGCAAGGCGCCGCACCGCGTCACGCCCGGCTCGCTCGACCTGGACGACCCCCGGGTGGTGGCCGAGGAGGTGAGGCGGCTGGGCGGCACGGACACCGCGCTGCTGGCGGACCCCGATCTGCGGGAACTGGTCCTGCCGGCGATACGCGCCGACTTCCGGATCGTGCAGGGGTACGGCCCCCGTGCCCCGCTGCCGGTGAACTGCCCGATCACCGCCTACCTGGGGGCCGGCGACCCCGGGGTCTGTGAGGCGGACATGCGGGCCTGGTCCGATGTCACCACACGGGACTTCGACCTGTCGGTGTTCCCGGGCGGCCATTTCTATCTCGCCGATCAGCGCCCCCAGGTCATTTCGGACCTGATGCGGCGCATGGGCTGACCGAGCGACCACAGGCGGCATCATCCACCGATGGTGACATTCCATTTGAGAATGACGGAAAGCGACATCAGAACGGTCAGCACCCAGATCGACGCGTGACAGATCCGGGAGATCCGCCGCACGGCGGCCTCCCGGATTCCGGCGTCCTTGAAATAGCGTCGGGCCGAGAGAATCAGACAGATTCCCATGGCCACAAACCACGGCTCGTAGAAGAATATGTTCCAGAGGTTCAGAGCCGTCACGTCCAGCGTGACCCAATCGCTGGGATAATCGATGTCATAGAATCCCAGGAGTTCCAGGAGCTGGGTGATGACACCGGCGGCCCCGTGCGCCACGGCGAAGACCCCGCCGACCAGTACCGGGGCTACGCAGCCGGCCAGCATCAGCCCCCGCGGAAACTCCTGACCTGCACGGACAGGGGACCATCGGGGGAGAGTTCGCACCTGCGGCTCGGTCAGGAAGAGGCAGGCCGCCCCGCCGACCAGGATGATCAGCCCGGCCACGTAATTGGCCATGTACCAGACGTCGAGGCTCTCCTCCGTGAAGCTTCCGGGAACACCTATGGTGCCGCCCGCAGCCTGATAGAAACGCACCAGGACAGCATATCCGACGGCCAGACCGAAACCCCACCGGCCGGCTGCCCTCCCGGACCTGACTGCACTCATTCCGCACCCCTTCACACATTCCTGACACGATGAAACAAGTTCATCATGGACCAGCGCCAGTCCCCTGAGAACATGCCGGAGGGCACACCTCCGGCATTTCGAAGAATTGAAATCAGTCTGGGCCCACGCAGGTCTCGACGATACATTCGACTCGCCGAATGCCGCTCTTGTTCCGATCATTCCGGAGTGGCGCCGACCATCAGCTGAGGAGGGCCTGTGGGCATCGCTATTTCCGCACAAGGGCTGCGCAAGCGTTACGGAGACCACGAGGCCCTCAAGGGCGTCGACCTCACGGTCGAAGAGGGCACCGTACTGGGCTTGCTCGGCCCCAACGGCGCCGGCAAGACGACGATCGTGCGCACCCTGGCCACGCTCATCGAGGCCGACGCCGGACAAGCCGTCGTGGCGGGGTACGACGTCGCCCGCGAGCCCCGCGAGGTGCGCCGCCGGATCGGCCTGACCGGCCAGTACGCGGCTCTCGACGAGCGCCTGACGGGCCGCGAGAACCTGGAGCTGATCGGCCGGCTGTTCCACATCGGGCGGGCGGCGGCCCGGAGCCGGGCACAGGAACTGCTGGAGCAGTTCACCCTCACGGAAGCCGCGGGCCGACGGGTCGGCACGTACTCCGGAGGCATGCGGCGCAGGCTCGACCTCGCGGCCAGCCTCATCGCCTGCCCGCCGGTCGTCTTCCTGGACGAACCGACCACGGGACTCGACCCCGCGAGCCGCAACGTGCTGTGGGAGATGGTCCGCGAGCAGGTCCGCAACGGTGTGACCGTACTGCTGACCACGCAGTACCTGGAGGAGGCCGACCAGCTCGCCGACCGGATCACCGTCATCAACGACGGGCTCACGGTCGGCGAGGGCACGCCCGACGAGCTCAAGAGCAAGGTCGGCGGCGAGCGCCTGGAGATCACCTTCACCGAGGCGGAGACGGCAACGGTCGCCGCGAAGGCCCTGCGCGCCGCCGGCTTCACCCCCTCCCTGGCGGTCCAGGCCCTGCACCGGATCTCCGCTCCGCTGGAGACCGGACTCGCGGGCATCGCCCTCGCGTCCACCACCCTCGACCAACTCGGCCTGGCCGTCGCCGACTTCTCGGTCCGCAAGCCGTCACTGGACGACGTGTTCCTCGAACTGACCGGCAAGCAGGGCAAGCAGGCCGCAGAGACCGAACAAGACATGCAGGAAGGCTCGGAGGCCGCGTCACGATGAATGAGGCACTGAACGACTCGGCCGCGCTCATCGGGCGTCACATGCGCCATCTGACGCGTGTGCCCGAGAAGTTGATCGGCGTCACCGTCATGCCCATCGCCCTGGTGCTGGTGTTCGGCTACCTCTTCGGCAGCGCCATGTCGGTCCCCGGCGGCGGCGACTACCACGAATACATCATGGCGGGCATCTTCGTACAGATGATGCTGGCGGGCATCGGCACCACCGCGATCGGCGTGGCCGACGACCTCAACAACGGCCTGGTGGACCGGTTCCGGTCCCTGCCGATGTCGCAGGTGGCCGTGCTGATCGGCCGTACCGCCTCCGACCTGGTCCTGACCTTCGTGTCCTGCATCGGGATCACCGTCGTGGGCTACCTGATCGGCTGGCGCACCCACGGCGGGTTCCTGAAGACGCTCGCCGGCTTCGGGCTGCTGCTCCTTCTCGGCTTCGCCGTCTCCTGGCTCGGCGTGCTCATCGGCCTGGTCGTGCGCAATCCGGAGGCGGTCAACTCGATCTCCGTGTTCATCTCGATGCCGCTGTCGTTCCTCTCGGCGGC
The DNA here is from genome assembly GCF_057834205.1 of Streptomyces sp. GL_148. Taxonomy (NCBI): domain Bacteria; kingdom Bacillati; phylum Actinomycetota; class Actinomycetes; order Kitasatosporales; family Streptomycetaceae; genus Streptomyces; species Streptomyces sp. GL_148. Next base: position 3,102,186 of record NZ_CM174396.1, read on the forward strand.
GTTCATCCCGCTCAACAACCTGCCCACGTGGCTCCAGGTCATCGCCGAGTGGAACCCCATCAGCGCCGTCGTGAGTGCCGTCCGGGAGCTGTGGGGCAACCCGACCGCGGTGACCGCGGACAGCAGTTTCGCGCTCAGGCACCCGCTCCCCTTCGCGCTGATCGGCTCGGTCCTGCTGCTCGCCGTCATGGTGCCGCTGGCCAACCGCGCCTACCGCCGCGCGGTGGCCGCCTGACCGGATCACACGTCGCGGCACGGCCGTACGTACGCAAAGAACGGAGTGTGACATGACCAATCGCATCACGGTGCTCGGCATCGGCGGATCGCCCCGGGCGGGGTCGACGTCCGAGCGGGCGCTGCGGATCAGCCTGGAAGCGGCCGAACGCCGAGGCGCCCGCGTCGAACTGATCACCGGACCGGAACTCGACCTGCCGCTGTACGACCCGCGGACCCCGCTGCGCACCTCCCGCGCCCAGCACCTGGTCCAGCAGATCGCCACGGCCGACGGAATCATCCTTGCGACGCCGGCCTACCACGGCACCGTGTCCGGACTGGTGAAGAACGTCCTGGACTACGTGGAGGACCTGCGGGAGGACGCACGGCCGTACTTCACCGGGCGAGCCGTGGGCTGCCTCGCCGTCGGTCAGGGCTGGCAGGGCGCGGTCACCGCACTGGCGGGGCTGCGGACGACCACGCACGCGCTGCGCGGGTGGCCGACCCCGCTCGGCGTGCCGGTCAACACCGAGACCGGGGTCTTCCGCGGCTCCGAACGGTGCAGCGACCCGCGGATCGAGGCCCAGCTGGAGACCCTGGGCGACCAGGTCGTGGAGTTCGCCCAGATGTACGAGGCGCTGGAGTCGGCGCGGCTCGTCGGCGCGTCAGCCGCCGGCTGACAGCGCCTGATCAGAAAACAGGACAGGCAGTGGAAACGAGAGTGGAGCAGTTGTGGGCACACTAGGCCGTTGGTGCTTCCGGCACCGGTGGATCGTCATCATGCTGTGGATCGTCGCCTTCGCGGGCGTCACCATGGCCAGTTCGGCCGCGGGCGGAGCCAAATACTCCAGTTCGTTCTCGCTGCCGGGCAACGAGTCGACCAAGGCGCTCGACCTGATGAAGGAGGCGTTCCCGCAGCAGTCGGGCGAGTCCGCCACCATCGTGTGGAAGGCCTCGTCGTCGGTCCGCGACGGACAGGTCGAGCAGAAGATGTCGAAGCTCCTCGGGGACGTGGCGAAGCTTCCCGGGGTGGGGCAGGTCGTCAGCCCGTACGCGCCGGAGGGCGCGGCGCAGATCAGCGAGAACGGAAAGATCGCTTACGCGCAGGTCACCTTCACCCAGTCCTTCGACAAGCTGAAGGCGCAGGACGTCAAACCGCTCCTCGACGCCGCCAAGGCGGCGCGCGGCGACGGCCTCCAGGTGGAGCTGGGCGGCAGCGTGATCACGCTGGCGGACGCGGCCCCGGCCAACATCAGTGAGATCGTCGGCGTCCTCGTGGCCGCGATCGTGCTCTACCTCGCCTTCGGCTCCTTCCTGGCCATGCTGCTCCCGGTCGTCACGGCGATCTTCAGCGTCGGCCTCGGTATGAGCGCCATCGCACTGTTCACCCACACCGCCGACGTGCCGGCCTTCGCCTCCATGCTCGGCACGCTCATCGGCCTGGGTGTCGGCATCGACTACGCCCTCTTCATCGTCACCCGCTACCGCACGGGCATCCGCAACGGGCTCGCTCCGGAAGAGGCCGCGGTCCAGTCGATCAACACCTCCGGCCGCGCCGTGCTGTTCGCGGGCGGCACCGTGTGCATCGCGCTGCTCGGCATGCTCGTCCTCAATCTGAGCTTCCTCAACGGGGTGGCCGTCGCGGCGTCCATCGTCGTGCTGGCCACGATGGCGGCCGCGGTGACCCTGCTGCCCGCGCTGCTGGGCCTGATGAAGGTCAAGGTGTTCAACCGCCGTCAGCGGCGCCGGATGGAGCAGGCCTCCTCCCAGAACGAGGAGAAGGCCACCCTCGCCGAGCGCTGGTCGCTGCTCGTGGAGCGCCGACCCAAGGCCCTGGCCGCGGCCGCCCTCGTCGTCATGGTCGCCCTCGCCGTCCCGACGATGTCGCTGCGGCTGGGCTTCTCCGACCAGGGCAACAGCCCGACCGCCACCACCGTGCGCAAGGCCTACGACACGCTGGCCGAGGGCTTCGGCCCGGGCTCCAACGGCCCGCTGCAGCTCGTCGTCGTGCCCGGGAACCCGTCGGACGGCAGCGCGCTCGACTCGCTGGTCTCCAAGGTGCGCGACACCGAGGGCGTGGCCCAGGCGGTGGCACTGCCGCCGGTGCCCGGTGCCCCCATACGCATCGTGCAGGTCGTACCGACGACCTCTCCGCAGTCGGAGGAGACCTCCGAACTGATCACCACGCTGCGCGAGGACGTCATCCCCGGAGCGGTCGAGGGCAGTTCGCTGGACGTGTACGTCGGCGGCGCCACGGCGATCGCCGACGACTTCGCCGAGGTGCTCTCGGCCAAGCTGCCGCTGTTCATCACCGTGGTCGTCGCGCTCGGCTTCCTGCTGCTGATGCTCGCCTTCCGCAGCTTCGTGGTCCCGGCCACCGCGGCCGCGATGAACCTGATCGCCGTCGCCTCGTCCTTCGGTGTCCTCGTCCTGATCTTCCAGTGGGGCGTGGGTTCGGACCTGCTCGGCGTGGGCAAGGGCCCGATCGAGGCCTTCCTCCCGGTGATCATGCTGTCGATGCTGTTCGGCCTCTCCATGGACTACCAGGTCTTCCTGGTCAGTCGCATGCACGAGGAGTGGGTCAGCAGCGCGGACAACACCCGCGCGGTACGCACCGGCCTCGCCGAGACGAGCCGTGTCATCAACGCCGCGGCCATCATCATGATCGCGGTGTTCGGTGCCTTCATCCTGGCCGGCGAGCGCACCATCGCCATGTTCGGCATCGGCCTGGCGGCCGCGGTCGCACTCGACGCGTTCGTGCTGCGCACGATGCTGGTGCCCGCTCTGATGCACCTCTTCGGCGCCTCCAACTGGTGGCTGCCCTCGTGGCTGGACCGGCTCCTGCCGCGCCTGACGGTCGAGGGCCCGTCCCCGTCCGTGCCCTCGCAGACCGCGCAGGACGAGAATCCCCGGGTGCTCAGCGGCAAGAACTGAACGGACTCAGCCTGATCCGTGGGCGGATGGTCGCAGCAGCGACCATCCGCCCACGGCGTTGTACCCGGTGCTTCCCGGCCCGCTCAGCCGAACGGGCCGCGGCGGGCCAGCGGGAGGCGCGGAGTCGGGACGAAATCGTCCTCCGCCGCCCCACTGTCCTGACGCAGGGCCGACAGCACCATCAGCTGCGGGTCCTGGAGCAGCAGTCGCGCGTGGAGTGCCCGCAGGGCCGAGCCCGGCTCCACGCCGAGCTCCTGGATCACACGGGCGCGCTGGACGGCGTACACCGACAGCGCCTCGTTGCCGCGGTCCGAGCGGTAGAGCGCGAGCATCAGCAGCCACAGGAAGCGTTCCCGCAGCGGGTACTTGTCCACCGCGTAGTACAGGTACGGAACGGCGTTGCGGTGCCTGCCCAGCTCCAGTTCCAGCTCGGCCCGCACCTCCATGTCCGCCAGGAAACGCTCCTGGCGGTAGAGCCGTTCACGGTCGAGCATGGGCCCCTCGAGCCCTTCCACCAGCGGCCCCGTGGACATCGTGCGCGCCTTCTCCAGCAGCCCGACAGCCTGCAGGATCTCGCCCTTGCGCGCGGCGGCGATGCCGCCGGCCGCCAGCTGTTCGTAGTCGTACAGGTCCACTTCGGAGTCCCCGATGTCCATCCGGTAGCCGCCGGACGACCACTCCAGGGAGACTCCCCCGCCGTCGCTCCCGTTGGTCGACAGGAGGCCCCGCAGGCCCGAGACGGATTTCTGGATCAGGTTCTTCGCGTAGGCCGGATAATCCTCCCCCCAGAGGGCCTCGATGAGCTGGTCGACACCGGTCTCCAGCCCTGGTCTGAGCAACAGCACTGCCAGCAGGGCCCGTTGTTTGGGCGGGCCCAGCTCCAGCACCTTCGTTCCCCGGTTGGTCTGTAATGGCCCGAGGAGACGGAACCGCAGTCGCGACGAGCCTCCGTCGCCTCCCTTGAAGCCGCGCTCGCGCAGCAATACACCAGACATTTCTACTCCCCCAAGTAAAACCTTCGTAAGGCTAGGTATTACCGACTGGTTCTCACCGCCCGAAATCCGGATGAGAGGGAGCTCACATCACCCGACGTCTTGACGGCGTCCGGTATTTGAGAAACACGGAGGGAGAGCGTCCGCGACGACGGCGCTCCCAGGGCCCGTCCCGAGCTCGGCCGACGTCGCCCGAAGGCCCTCCCGTGGACGGTCAGCGATTACTCCAGCGGGCAGTCAAACCCCGTCCTCCAAGGTGGACCGGTCCCCGCTCTCGTCTCTTTGGAGAAATCGATGACCGGTCCAGCGCAGCAGGACGAGCTCCGTTCCGCTCTCAGATACGACAGCACCGTCCCCCGTGCCATGGTCCACCGCGCCGCGATCGCCGAGGTCTTTCTGACCGATTCCCGCCGGGTGCCGGATCAAACCGACACGTACGAGGTGGCGGCCCAGCTGCCCCGCGCCCACATCATGGGCGAGCAGTCCGGCACCCACGACTTCCTCCTGCTGATCGAAATGCTGCGGCAGGCCGGGGTGTTCCTCGCCCACACCTACGAGGACGTCCCCCTGGACGAGTCCTTCATCTTCCGCCACCTGCAGACCGAGGTGCGCGACCAGTCGGCCCTGCGCACCGGTGACCGGCCGGCCCGTGCGGTCGCCACCCTCACCGTCCTCCCGCAGCGCAAGCGCAACGGCCGGGTGCAGGCCATCGACTTCTCCGGCTCGCTGGCCATCGAGGACCGGGACGCGCTCCGGTGCAGCGGCGGCCTGGCCTTCTTCACCCGCGGCGTCTACCGCGCGCTGCGCGAGCGCCGCCGCAGCACTCTGGCGGACACCATCGGCGTCCTCCCCACCCACGTGGCCGCCGCCCCCGCCTCGGTGGGCCGTCGCGACCCGTACAACGTGGTGATCACCCAGCCCATCGCCACCGGGGAGAGTGCGTTCGCCGCCACCGTGCTCTCCGACACGACGCATCCCCACCTCTTCGACCACCAGCTCGACCACGTTCCCGGCAACCTCCTGCTGGAGGCCGCCCGGCAGCTGGCCGCGGCCTCCGTGTCCTCGCTGCACGCCATATCGGCGCACGGTCTCCAGGTGACCTCGATGGACGCGCAGTTCCAGGAGTTCGCGGAACTCGACCTCCAGACCCGTGCCGTGGCCCGCGTGGAGCAGTTCCGGCTGAACGAGTCGCTGGGCAGGCTGGTCGTCCCGGTCGTCGTGGACATCCTCCAGCAGGGCCGCGTCGTCGCCTCGTTCCGCCTGGAGGTGGCGCAGTGACCTCCCGCCACATCACCACCGTCGTGGTCGACTACGGCGGCGTCCTGACCAATCCGCTGCACGACACCTTCGCGGCCTTCGCCGAGGCCGTGAACGTGCCGCTCCCCGAGCTCCAGGGGGCCTTCGCGCGGGCGGCACAGCGCCACGGCCGCAGCCCGATGGCGGACCTGGAGACCGCTTCGTGCACCGAGCGCGAGATGGTCGAGCGGATACTCGTCGAGCTGCCCGGCCACAGGACGTACGCGGAGCTGCTCGGCGGACAGGAGTTCGGCGAGGTGTGGTTCCGCGCCCGGACCGTCAACGAGCGGCTGGTGCGGTTCCTGCGCGAACTGCGCCGCAACGGCTACCGAACCGCCCTGCTCACCAACAACGTCGTGGAATGGGGCCCGCGCTGGCGCGCCCAGCTCCCGGTGGACGAGCTCTTCGACGCCGTCGTCGACTCGTCGGCCGAAGGGGTGCGCAAGCCCGATCCGCTGATCTACCGGCGGCTGCTGGAGCGGCTGCCCGCGGCGGCGCACGAGTGCCTGTTCCTCGACGACCTCGACGAGAACTGCCAGGCAGCCGCGGACCTCGGCATGCTCGCGGTCCACTTCACCAGCACCGACGAGGCCATCGACCAGATCGTGGACCTGCTGCGTTCGCGCGGCGGCTCCTATGCCAGGAGCCTCGTATGACGCAGACCGACACCGTTCTGATCGTGGGGGCCGGGCCCACCGGCCTCACCACGGCCTGCACGCTGCTCCAGCACGGAGTGGACTGCCGGGTGATCGACCGCAGGAAGGGCCCGGCCAGCGAGCCCAAGGCCCTGATCCTGTGGAGCGGCGCGCTGGAGGTGCTGCGGCGCATCGATGTCGCCGACGCGCTGGAGAAGCGCTCGCTGCCCCTGTCCGGCGCGTCGTACTGGTCCAACGGCCGGCGCACCGGCGGGGTCCGCTTCGGCGCGCTGGCCGACACGGCGTTCCCCCACCCGCTGTGCGTACCGCAGTCGGTCACCGAGGGCGTGCTGTACGACCGGCTGCTCAGGCTGGGCGGCGACGTCGAGTGGGACACCGAGCTCGCCGAGGTCCAGATCACCGACCCCGCCCCGTCCGAGCGCGGCGGCGGACTCGCCCCCTCCAACGTCTCGGTCACGCTCTCGGTTCCCGGTACGGGCTCCCCCGCCCCCTTCTCGCCGCACTGGCTGGTGGGCGCCGACGGCACGCACAGCAAGGTGCGCGAGGCCGCCGGGATCTCCTTCGAGGGAAGTACGTACGCACGTGACTTCCTGCTGGGTGACGGCGAGTTCAGCGGTGGCCTGCCCGAGGGCGAGGCCCAGTACCACCTCACCCCCGAGGGGGTGCTGGTCGTCGTACCGCTGCCCGGCGGCGGGCACCGCGTCTTCTTCGACCGCGACGCCACGGGCGAGGTGCGGCCGCCGTCCGACGAGGACCTCCAGGAACTGCTGACGGCCCGCGGGCCGAAGGGCTGGAAGGTCGACTCGACCTGGTGGCGCAGCACCTTCCGGGTCCACACCAAGGTGGCCGGGACGTTCCGCGCCGGTCCGGTCTTCCTCGCCGGGGACGCCGCCCACTGCCACAGCCCGGCCGGTGGGCAGGGCCTCAACACCGGGGTGCAGGACGGCTTCAACCTGGGCTGGAAGCTGGCCGCGGTGATCCACGGCGCGGATCCGGAACTGCTGGACAGCTACGAGGCGGAGCGGCGGCCCGCCGCCCTGCGGGCGCTGCGCAACTCCGACCGCCAGACCCGGCTGTGGATGCTGCGCAGCGGCCCCAAGCGGGTGCTGCGCGACACCCTGCTGAAGGTGGCCACGGCCACCGGGGCACTGGACCGCAAGATCGTTCCCGAACTCGCCCAGCTCGATCCCGGTCTGGAAACGAGCCCGGCGGTCCCGGGCGCGCTGCCGAAGGCGGACCCCCGGGGCGCCACGGGCGCCACGGGCGCCACGGGCACCACAAGCACCACGGGCACGAGCAGCACCACGGGCACCAAGAGCGCCAGGCGTCCGCGCCTGCTGCGGCCCGGGGCGCGGCTGCCCGACAGCCCGTGGCAGCCGCTGCACGGCACCGGGGCGCCGTCGCTGCACGAGTTCCTCGCGGCCGGCCGGCACGCCCTGCTCGTCGTCCAGGGGGGCAGCGCCGACCTCGCCGAAGCCACCGCCCGGGAGGCCGCCGAGCTGGCGGCCCGCTCGTCGGTGGGGTCCCGGACGGACGTCGTGCTGCTCACCGACCACCGGCCCCGGGGCGGATGGGACACCTCGGCCCCGTACGCCCGGGCCGTCGACGTCGGACGGAAGCTGACCGCACTGGCCGAAGCCGAACAGCGCCCCCTGGTCATCTACGTACGCCCTGACGGCGCGGTCGGCGCGTGGTCCTCACACCCCGATCTGACGCTGCTGACGGCCGGGGTGTCCGTACTCGGCGCCACCGTGGAAAGCGTGGCGTGATGCTGAGGCTCCTCGGCGCGCACATCGTGCGCCGGCCATGGCTGTTCCTGGTGGCGGCCCTCGTGCTGGTCCTGGACGCCCTCCTGCTCGGGGCGGACCTCCCCGACCGGCTCGGCAACGGCGGCACCACGGACCCCGGTTCGGAATCGGCACGCGTGCAGCGCGTACTGGAGGCGCACTACCCGGAGCAGCAGCCCAATCTCGTCCTGCTGGTGTCCGTGCCGGAGGGCGCGCAGGTCGACGACCGCGCGTTCGCCGCGCAGGGCGCCGCGCTGGCCGAGCGGCTGGCCTTCGAGAGGCCGGTCGTCGGTGTCGTCTCGTACTGGCAGACCGGGCTCGCCGAGCTGCGCTCCCACGACGGCCGGCAGGCGGTGGTCGCCGCCCGCATCGAGGGCGACGAGAAGCAGGCCCGCGCGGCGCTGGAGGAACTGGCACCCCGGTTCCGCGGCGAGCAGGGCGAGAAGGGTCAGAGCGGCGACAAGGGCGGACTCACCGTACGGATCACCGGCCAGCTCGCCGTGCAGAACGAGATCCAGAGCACCGTGGCCGAGGACCTGGCCCGCTCCGAGCTGATCGCCCTGCCGCTCACCCTGATCGTCCTGGTCTGGGTCTTCGGCGGAGTGCTCGCCGCGGCGCTGCCGGTCCTGGTGGGCCTGGTCACCGTCCTCGCCACGGGCGCGGTGCTGCGGATCATCACCGGCTTCACCGAGGTGTCGGTCTTCGCACAGAACCTCACCACGGCACTGGGACTCGGCCTCGCCATCGACTACGCGCTGCTGATCGTGCGCAGGTTCCGCGAGGAGCTGGACGCCGGGCTGGTCCCCGGGGAGGCCGTGCTGCGCACCGTGCGCACGGCCGGCCGGACCGTCCTGTTCTCGGCGCTGACCGTGGCGGTCGCCCTGGCGGCGATGCTGGTCTTCCCGCTCTACTTCCTGCGCTCCCTCGCCTACGCGGGGATCACGGTGGTGCTGGTCTCGGCCCTCACCGCGCTGACGGTGCTGCCCGCGGTGCTGGCGCTGCTGGGACGCCGGGTGGACGCGCTGACCGTGCGCCGCCGGGGCCGTGCGGCCACGCCGCCGCCCAAGGGGCGGGTGACGGAGCTGGTGATGCGCCGTGCGCCGCTGGTCACGGTGGCGGTGACGGGCATCCTGCTGGTGCTGGGACTGCCGTTCCTGAACGCCCGGTTCGGCACCGCCGACCACCGTCAGCTGCCTGCCGCGAGCGAATCGCGGATCGCCCAGGAGACCCTGCGCGAGGACTTCGACGACCTGCCCGAGGGTTCGATCCCGGTCCTGCTGCGTACGGGCGGAGCCTCCTCCACTGATGCGCGGGCCACCGCGGACCGGATCGCCGGGAAGCTGTCCGCGCTCGCCGGGGTGACCCGGGTCGAGTCCTCGGCCGGCACCTACCGCGACGGCGTCCGCTCGGAGGTCCCCTCGCCCGCCGACTCCGGTCGCCGGACGGCGGGTTACGACCTGCTGACGGTGGTGGCCGAGGACGACACGGCCGCGACCTCGGCCGCCCACCAGGAGCTCGTGGGGCAGCTGCGCGAGGCGGCCGGGTCCGACGGCGCCTCCGTGGGCGGTCCGGCGGCCGAGGTGGTGGACAGCAAGGCGGCCATCGGCCGGGGCCTGGTCCCCGCCCTCGGCTTCATCCTGGTCGGCACTCTGGTGCTGGTCTTCCTGATGACCGGGAGCCTGGCGCTGCCGCTGCTGACGATCGCGCTCAACGGCCTCAGCCTGACCGCCATGTTCGGTGCGGTGGTGTGGGTGTTCCAGGAGGGCGGCTTGTCCGGGCTGCTGGGCTTCACCGCGACCGGGGATGTGGAGGCGACCCTTCCGGTCCTGATGTTCTGCGTGGCCTTCGGCCTGTCCATGGACTACGGGGTCTTCCTCGTCGCCCGGATCAAGGAGCACTTCGACCGGACCGGCGACCACCGGGAGGCGGTGCTGCACGGCATGCGCACCACCGGCGGGCTGATCACCGCGGCCGCCGTGGTCCTCAGCGTGGTGTTCGTGTCCATCGGCCTGTCGCGGATCACCAACACCAAGATGCTCGGCCTCGGTGTCGCCCTGGCCGTGCTGGTGGACGCCCTCGTCGTACGGACCCTGCTGGTCCCGGCGGTGCTGGCGCTGCTGGGCCGTCGCGCCTGGTGGGCACCCGCCCCGCTGCGCCGGATCCACCGCCGCCTCGGGCTGCGCGAGGAGCCCGAGGCGCTCGCCCCGGAATCACCGGAGTCACCTGCATCCCCGGCATCACCGGACGGCCCTGAAAGGACCTCGCATGACCGCGAACCCGCCGCCCTCTGAGCCGGCCCCGCAGTACCCGGCGCTGGGCGCCGTGCTGGTCACCGGAGCCACCGGGCTGCTCGGCCACGCCGTCGTCGCCCGGCTGCTCGCCGCCGGGTGCGAGGTGACCGCGGTGGTCCGGGACCCGGAGCGCGCCGCGTCGCTGCTGCCGCGGCATCCCGCGCTGCGGCTGGTCGTCGGGGACGTCACCGACATCGACAGCTACGCCGGCGCCCTGCACGGGATGGACGCGGTGATCCACACGGCCGCGTACTTCCGCGAGTACTACCAGCCGGGCCACGACCTGGACCTGCTGTACCGCACCAACGTGGACGCGGTGGAGGAGCTGCTGAAGGCGGCGGTCGACGCCGAGGTGCCCACGGTGGTGCAGACGAGCTCCATCGCCGTGCTGGGCGGCGGCGACGTCCGCTCGCCCGCGGACGAGCAGACCCCGAACGGGGACCCCGACCGGGGAAACCACTACCGCGCGAGCAAGATCCGTGCGGAGCGGATGATCGACGGCTTCGGCGAGAAGTACGGGCTGCGCGTGCCGCTCGTACTGCCCGGCTGGATGTGGGGCCCCGGTGACTCCGGACCCACCTCGGCGGGGCGGCTCTTCCTGGCGGTGGCGCGCGGTGAGATCAAGGCGCTGCCCACGGCGGGCAACCACGTGGTGGACGCCCGCGACGTGGCGGCCGTCTGTGTCTCCGCGGCCGCGCTCGGAACCGGCGGCCGGCGCTACATCGCGGGCGGCAGTTGGTATCCGCTGCACGAGATCTGCGCCGCCGTGGTGCGGGCGACCGGCACCGGGACGGTGCCGCGCAAGCTGCCCCCGCCGGCCGCGATGGCGATCGCCTCGGTCCTGGAGTGGCAGGCGAAGGCGCGCGGGGCGGCGCCCATCGCCACCCGGACCGGCATGCGGACGCTGCTCGAAGGACACCACCGGAGGGTTTCCTCCGCCCGCGCCGTCCGCGAACTCGGCGCGAGTTTCCGACCGTTGGAACAGACCGTCACGGACCAGGCCGCCTGGCTCCGCGCACGAGGAGAACTGCCGGCCGCCACTGCGGCGCCGGTACGAGAGGCGAGGAGTTCATGAGCATCATCAAGCGGGTCGCCGTACTGGGCGCGGCCGCAGCACTGCTGGCGAGTCCGGTGCTGGCGGCCGTGACCGCCGCCGACACCCCGGCCGCGGCCGCCGCCGGCGCATCGGTGAACGTATCCGCTGCGCCGTCCCCCGCCGAGGCCGAGGCGGCCGCGAAGGAGACCGCTGCGCGGCTCGCGGCTCAGCACATCGTGGACGTGCCGGTCTCCTTCACCGTGCGCAACACCAACGGCAGCAAGACCGGTTGCCGCACCAGCGGCGGAACCCACCGGATCAGCGGCCACCTGACCGCGCCCGCCTCCGTGCTCTCCGGCGGGAAGCGGGCGGTCACGCTCTACCAGCACGGGATCGCGGCGGGCGAGTGGTACTGGCGCCTCGACGTGCCCGGCTACCACTACGCCGAGGAGCTCGCCAAGCGCGGCCACGCCTCCGTCACCATCGACCGCCTCGGCTACGGGGCCAGCGACCGCCCCGACGGCTTCGACACCTGCATCGGCGCCGAGGCCGACATCGCGCACCAGATCGTGCAGCAGCTGCGCGCAGGGGCGTACGCCCTCGAGGGCAAGCCCGCCGAGGGCCCCGCGACGGCGCAGGGCTTCGACACGGTCACCCTGGCCGGGCAGTCCAACGGCGGGCAGGTCGCCCAGATCGAGGCCTACTCGTTCGGTGACATCGACGGCCTGATGATCATGGACTGGACCGACCGGGGCCTGACCCCCGAGGCCAACACCCGCTTCTTCAGCGCCCTCCAGAGCTGCATGGCCGGCGGACAGCCCAGCCGCGAGCCCTCGGACCCGAGCGGCTACGTCTACTACGACCTGGGGCCCGACCAGTTCCGCCGGGGCAACTTCCACGACACGGAGGAGCGCGTCATGGACGCCGCGGCCCCGCACCAGAACCGTCACCCCTGCGGCGACATGAGCTCACAGCTCGACTCCGTCTTCACGGACCTGAAGCACCTGGCCTCGGTCAAGGTCCCGGTCCTCCTCGTGTACGGGGACGACGACGCCCGCGTCACCGGAGGCGCCGCCCACCAGCGGCTGTTCACCGGCGCCCAGAGCGAACTCGTCACCATCCCGGGAGCCGGGCACTACGCCACGATGGCCCGCTCGGCGCCCGCCACCTTCGACCGGATCGACTCCTGGCTCGACGCCCGCGGTCTGTGACCCCTGCCCTGCCCCCTCTTCGCCCCTGCCCCCCACAGTTCCCCCTTCATCCAGAGAGCTGAAAATGCCGAGAACACAGCAGTCCCCTCGCAACAACCCCGTGGAACATCCCCCCGCACTGCAGCGCTGGGGACGGGTGACGGCCGCCCGGTCCCGGCTCGTGGTCTGGGTCGGCATCGGCCTGGCCGTACTGGGCCTGGTCCTGGCCGCCGGCACCATGAACCGCCTGGTCCTCAGCCGCTTCGAGACCCCCGGATCCGAGTCGGTCACCACCCGCGCCGTCCTGGAGAAGGAGTTCAAGGCGGGCACGCCCAGCGTGCTGCTGATGGTCACCGCCAAGCAGGGCGGCGTGGACGATGCCACCGTCGCCTCCGAGGGCCGCGCCCTGGAGCGGGAGCTCGCCGGGCAGGCCGGAGTGGCCGAAGTCTTCTCGTACTGGTCGCGGGGCAACTCGCCCACCATGCGGGGCACGGACGGCAAGCAGGCCCTGATCATCGCCCGCCTGTCGGGCACCGTGACCGAGGCCCGGACCAGGCTGGCGGACATCTCACCGGCCTTCACCCGGGACAGCGCCCAGGTGAAGGTCCAGGTCGGTGGCGGTGACGAGGTGTTCCGGCAGGCCGCCGAGCAGTCCCGCAAGGACTTCCTGCGGGCCGAGATGATCGTCCTGCCCCTGGTGCTGCTCCTGCTGTTCGCCATCTACCGCCGGTTCTCGGCCGCCTTCCTCACCCTGGGCATGGGCCTGTTCTCGGTGATCACCACACTGGCGCTGATGCGCGGTGTCACGTACATCACCGACGTCTCCACCTTCGCCGCCAACCTGGCCCTGGTGATGGGCATCGGGCTCGGCGTCGACTACAGCCTCTTCGTCATCAACCGGTTCCGCGAGGAGCTGCGGGCCGGCCGGTCCGTCCCCGAGGCCGTCGAACAGTCCGTCGCGAACGCCGGCCGCACCGTCGCCTTCAGCGGCCTCACCGTGATCCTGTCGCTGGCCGCCCTGCTGCTCTTCCCGTTCCCCTTCCTGCGCTCGTTCGCGTACGCCGGTATCGCCACGGTCCTCACCTCGGTCTTCGCGGCCCTGGTGATCCTGCCCGCCTCGCTGGCCCGCCTCGGCCACAAGGTCGCCCGCAAGAACGAGAACACCCGCCCCGAGCAGGGCTGGTGGCACCACACCGCGCTGCGCATGATGCGCCGCCCGCTGCTGTACGGAATCCCGGCGCTGGTGGTGCTGCTGGGGCTGGCCTCGCCGGCGCTGGGTCTCACCTTCGGCGTGCCGGGTGCGCAGGTGCTGCCCAGTGACGTGTCCAGCCGGGTGGTCCAGCAGCAGATCCTCGACAACTTCGCCGCCGAGGAAACGAGCGCGATCAAGGTCCTGCGTACCGGCCAGGCCGGGACCGACGCCAACCGGTCCTCGATCGAGGCCACGGCCACCGAGCTGTCCCAGGTCGACGGCATCCATCAGGTCGACGCCCTCACCGGTTCGTACGCGAAGGGCCGGAAGATCGCCGAACCCGGTGAGTCCTCCCGCCGGTTCGCCAGCGAGCGCAGCACCTGGTACTCGGTGGTCGCCACGCACCGCACCGTCGCCCAGGACATCGACCGGGCCCACTCCGAGATCCGCTCCGTCGCCGCCAAGGGCGCCGAGCCGGGCTCGGTGAAGATCGGCGGCTACCCCGCCGAACTGAGCGAGTTCCGCTCCGAGCTGGTCGACCGGCTGCCGCTGGTCTTCGGGCTGATCCTGGTGACCACGTTCCTCGTGCTGTTCCTGATGACCGGAAGCCTGCTCCTCCCGGCGAAGGCCATGCTCCTGAACACCCTGAGCATGGGCGTGATGTTCGGCGTCCTCGTGTGGATCTTCCAGGAGGGCAACCTGGCCGACCTGTTCGGCTTCACCCCGAGCGGCTCGATCGAGCCCAGCATCCCGATCCTGATGTTCTGCGTGGCCTTCGGCCTGTCCATGGACTACGAGGTCTTCATGCTGTCGCGGATCAAGGAGGAGTACGACCTCACCGGCGACAACGCGGGCGCGGTGGCCGCGGGCCTGGAGCGCAGCGGCCCGCTGATCACCTCGGCGGCGGTCATCCTCGCGGCCTCGTTCGCCACGTACGCCTCGTCCGAGATCGTCTTCCTCAAGATGCTCGGCATCGGCATGGTCGTGGTCATCCTGGTCGACGCCACGCTGATCCGCGCGGTCCTCGTACCGGTCTCCATGCGGCTCGCCGGCAAGGCCAACTGGTGGGCCCCGGCGCCCCTGCGCGCGTTCCACGACCGGTTCGGCATCTCCGAGTCGTCGGCCCCGGCCTCACCCGCCGCCAGTGCCACTGCCACTGCCTCCGGGCAGCCCGACACGGCAGGGGTCGGCGTCCGCGCCGACCGCGCCTGATCCATCCGGCGCGAGGGAGAGAGACATGCTGGGATTCGGAGTGACGGCGCTCATGCTGGTGGGCTCCGCCGCCGTCCACTACTACCTGTGGATCCGCCTGGTCCGTGACACGACCAGGCCGGGGACGTCCGTGCGGCGGCTGGGCACGTGGGGGGTGGTCCTGTCGGCGCTGCTCGCTCCCGGGACCCGGATCCTCACCCCGCTGTTCGATCCCTCGGACGGAGGGGGCGGCCGGTTCCTGGCGTGGCCCGGCTACGTCTTGATCGGAGTGCTGCTCTACCTGCTGCCGACGCTCGTGATACTCGAACTGCCGCGGGCGCTCGCACTGCGCAGGTGGCGGCGCGCCGGGCAGCAGGCGGATGCGACGGCGGTACCGGTCCCCGTGTCGGCGTCGGTTTCGGCGCCGTCGTCGGCCCCGTCGTCGGCCTCGGCCTCGGCGTCGGCCTCGGCACCGGCCGCCGGGCCGGCGGCCCAGCCGCCGCCGGTACCCGCCCCGGCGGAGGCGGAGGACCGCCTGGTCGGCCGCCGGCTCTTCCTCGGCCGGGCGGTGGGCACCCTGGCCGGGGCCACCGCCCTCGGCACCGTGGGCTACGGCATGTCCTCGGCGCTCGGTGACCCGCTGATCAAGCGCGTACCGGTCACCCTCTCCAAGGTGAACCCGCGCCTGGCCGGTCTGCGGATCGCCGTCGTCAGCGACATCCACCTGGGAGCGCTCCTCGGGCGCTCCCACACCGAGCGGATCGTCCGGATGGTCAACGGGCTGCAGGCCGACCTGGTGACGATCGTCGGCGATCTCGCCGACGGAACGGCGGCCCAGCTGGGGCCTGCGGCCCGGCCGCTGAAGGGTCTCGAATCGCGGTACGGAAACTTCTTCGTCACCGGCAACCACGAGTACCTCTACGACGGCGTCGAGGACTGGCTGGACGAGATGCGCAACGTCGGTGTCCGCCCTCTGGTGAACGAACGCGTGGAGATCCGGCACAACGGGGCCTACCTCGACCTGGCCGGGGTCGAGGACCTCGCCGGGGAGGACTACGGCCGGGGGCCCGACCTCGGGAAGGCCCTGGGCGGACGGGATCTGTCGCGTCCCGTCGTGCTGCTCGCCCACCAGCCGGTGTTCGCCGACGAGGCGGCCCGGCACGGGGTGGACCTCCAGTTGTCCGGACACACGCACGGCGGCCAGATGTTTCCCCTGACCGCGATCACGAAGCTCGCCAATCCGGTCAACTCCGGGCTCGGCACGGTGGACGACACCAAGGTGTACGTGACGAACGGGGCGGGCTTCTTCGGCCCACCGGTCCGGGTCGGCGCCCCGGCGGACATCACCCTGCTGGAACTGCGCTCCCCGCTGTCTTAGCCCGCGCAGCACCATGCCCCAGGACCGGCCCCGGCGATCTCCGCCGGGGCCGGTTCCGGCGTTTCGTCCTGGCCCGGCTGGTGCGGCAGGGGCAGGGCAGGGGCAGGCTCAAGGCGCCGCGGCTGCCGCCGCGTTCGCCGGCGGACTGTGGAATCGGTCCGGAGGGCTACTCGAAGGCCTTGACGGCCTGGTAGTAGGTCCACGCGGTGCCGTCGCAGGAGGCCTTGCGGGCACCCGAGTAGCGTGCGCAGACGCTCTTCAGGTCGGAGTGGAACATCTCGTCCAGCCGGGGCTTCGCCGCCGGGAACTCGCCCGCGGCCTTGTAGTTGCGGTAGCCGAAGTCGTGCCGGGCGCAGGCCGTCCGGAAGGGGAAGCCGAAGGGGTTGTCCGGGGACGTGGTGCAGTAGTCCGTGGTCCAGTCGAAGCCGTACGGCTCCCACTCGCCCCGGTTCCCGCGCGCCGCGGCCCACGCGGTCTGGCTGGCGGTGCCCGGCTGCGTCCAGCCGTTCAGCACCTGCGGCTTGTCCTGGGGAACCTGCGGGGCCTGCCGGGCCGCGGACGCCGGGGGCGCGAAGGCCAGTACGGCGGCCACGGCGCCGGTGACGAGGGCGGACACCCGGGCTCCGGTCCGGGCGGGGGCCGGGACCGGGGCCGGAACGGCTGGTGCAGGGGTGGGAGCGGGGGTGGGAGCGGGGCGGCGGGGCACGCATCCTCTAACGAGGGCTGCCCCCACGGGTGTCGGGGTGCACGCGCGGGCGCCCGGCTTGCTTTCCGCCTCGCGAGGGATCCGGATCTCTGCCGGTGGTCAGCTCGGGACCGGTACTCAGGTATGAGCCGATGTCACCCTTCCGGCAGAGAGTCGGTTCAGCCTCGGGAGGGACGCGGACTACGGCCGCCGCCGCGAATACTCGTAGACATGAACCGCCGTCCTCTCGTCATCGCCGCCGCCACCGTGGGAGTCCTCGCCACCGCTGCCATCGCCCTGCCCAACCTCCCGCCCAACCCCCTGACCGATACGATCAACGACCGGGTGTTCAAGGAGAAGGGCATGCGCTTCGCGACGGCCGCCGACGCTCCGACGCGTGGGGAACGGGCGCACGGAGAGGCGACCTGGGTGCTGCCGCGCTGGGTACCGAAGGACGCGACCGACGTGCGAATAATGGCGCGCACCGACGGTGAGGCCCGGCTGCTCCGCTTCACGCTGGGCGCGACCCCGCTGGACGGCCCACAGTGCTCGGCGGGCACGCCGAGCAAGCACGCGGGGACGGCGCTGGAGGCCAAGTGGTGGCCGGCGGGCACCGGGTCCGAGGAGCGGCCCGAATGCCGTGACGGCTACCAGTACCAGGTCACGGTGCGCGGCAAGGAGGTCTACGCCTGGACCGACGGCACCCCGTCTCCCGGGGCAGGGGCGGGTACGCGGGGTGGCACCCCGGTCCGGCAGGTGTCGGCCACGACCCCCTGATCCCGGGTGAGCCCGCGGGTGTCGGCGAGCGTGCGCAGCTCGCGGGCCGCCGAGAGCTCCGCGAGACGGGCCCAGTGGGGGCGCAGCCAGTCCTCCGGTGAGGCGGCCGTCGGCAGACCCGCCGGCAGGTTGTCGTGGAAGGCGGCGGTCTCCGGTTCGACGGCCCGGTGGTGCGTCAGGATCCGTGGTTCCCCGGGGCCGTCCGAGGCCACGGCCACGCTCCGCAGGAACATGGCGTTGGCCACCAGCAGCCAGTGCGTCCGGCCGGGGTCGGCGCCTGCGCCGGAGCCGTTGTCGCTCGACAGCGCCCACGGGTCCGGGGCCAGGTACCGCACCCGCCCGACGCCGGTGAACTCGGCCGCCGCCGCGCACATCGAGCACGGCTCCTGGGTGCTCCACAGCGTCGTCGTGCCCAGGTCCCGGCCCGTGCGGGCGGCCCCCAGCGCGTTCATCTCAGCGTGGGCGAGCGGCGTCCCGCGCAGCGGCCCCGTGCCCGGGCCGTCCTCGTACGCCTCGTTGCGCCCCTCGGCGACCGGCTTCCCGTCGGCGTCCGTGAGGACCGCTCCGACCGCCAGGCCTCCGGCCGCGAGCGACGCGTAGGCGAGGGTGAGCACCCTGCGCAGAGCCTCCGGCGCGGCGCGCCACTCCGTGTCGACATCGTGCTCCCCGTGGGCCATCCGGCCATTATCGCCACCGCCGTCACACCGCCCCTTGAACCCTCACCTCGCCTTCCCCGCCGCCTCGCCTTGCCCACCGTCTTCGCCTTCGCCAGCACCTTCGCGGCCGCCCCGGCACTGCCTTGGCCTCTGCTTCGTCCCTGTTCGTCGACCCTGGGGTCACCCCGTTCGTCACCGTCGGCGGCGCCTCACTCGTCACGGCTGGCGGCGACGTGATCCTCATCGCCATGGGCGCCTCATTCGTCGCCGCTCTCGGCACCGCTATCCGAGTTCTTGCGCAGTACTCCGCCCTTTAGGGCGGAGGTGAAGCGCATCCTTGGCCCGGAGGCGCGAAGCGCCGGAGATCGCTTCGCTCCTGTCGTGAGGGTCAGTTCATGCGGGCCGGTTCTGCTGCTCGATGTACTGACGGACGATTGAGAGCGGGGCTCCGCCGACTGATCCGGCGAAGTAGGAGCCGGACCAGAGTCTTTGTGCCCGCCAGTAGTGGCGGATGAGTTCGGGGTATTCCTGACGGAGTCTGCGTGAGCTGACGCCCTTCAGGCTGTTGACCAGTTTGGAGATGGCCACCTTGGGCGGGAAGTTCACGAGGAGGTGTACGTGGTTGTTCTCGCCGTTGAACTCGACCAGCTCGCATTCGAAGTCGGCACAGACGTCCCGCATGATCTGTTGCATGCGTCGGAGGTGGGCGTCGGTGAAGACTTTGTGCCGGTACTTGGTCACGAAAACCAAGTGGGTGTGCATGAGAAACGCACAATGTCTACCAGTGCGGATGTTCGTGTAGTCACTCATAAACCAAGTATGTATGGTGATCGGCATGAAGCTCAGGTACCAGTTCCGTGCGTACCCGAGCGTCCCGCAGAGAATCGAACTTGCGAGGGCGTTCGGATGCGCCCGTGTCGTGTGGAACGACGCGTTGCGCATCCGTCAGGACGCCTACAAGAAGGATGGTTCGTCTCCCTCGATCGTGGGCTTGGCCAAGCAGCTCATCACCGAGGCCAAGAAAACGGAGGAGAGGGCATGGCTGGCCGACGTGTCGGCGGTCCTGCTCCAGTCCTCCCTGCGGGATCTCCAGACGGCCTACAGCAACTTCATCTCGTCGAAGAACGGTACCCGTAAGGGCCCGAAGATGGGGCCGCCGCGTTTCAAGAAGAAGACCAGCCGTCAGTCCGTGAGGTTCACCAAAGCCGCCCGCTTCTCCATCACCAGCGGGGGAAGGCTCCGTCTCCCCAAGATCGGTGATGTGGAAGTCCGCTGGTCAAGGCAGCTTCCCCCTGATCCGTCGTCCGTGACGATGATCAAGGATTCGGCCGGACGGTACTTCGTATCGTTCGTCGTCGAAGTCGAGGAGAAGCTGCTCCCCGAGCTGGACGTGGAGGACACGGATACCGGCATCGATCTGGGTCTGTCCACGTATGCGGTTCTGCGGGGCCGAAAGGTCAACACGCCGAAGTTCTTCCGCCGTCAGGAGAAGAAGCTCCGGCGTGCCCAGCGCAAGCTTTCCCGCTGTGAGAATGGCTCCAGCAACCGGCACAAAGCCAAGCTGGCCGTAGCGAAGACCCATGCACGCGTCGCTGACCAGCGACGCGATTTCATCGAGCAGGAAACCACCCGCATCACGCGCGAGAGCCAAGCCGTGTACGTGGAAGACCTGAACGTGAAGGCCATGGGCCACCGCAAGGGCAAGCGAGCCAAGTCCGTACACGATCAAGCCCTGGGGCAGTTCACTCGCACCTTGGAAGCCAAGTGCGCCCGCTACGGACGGACGTTCGTGAAGGTGTCCCGGTGGTTCCCCAGCACCCAACTGTGCTCCGCTCCCGGATGCGGCGCCCTCACCGGCCCCAGAGGACTCGAAGGGCTCAAGATCCGCCGCTGGACATGCGACTGCGGAGCCGTGCACGACCGGGACGAAAACGCTGAGACCAATCTCCGACGTGAAGGACGACGCATCGTGGCCGAGGGACTCCCGGACACGTAAAATGCCTGCGGAGCCTGTGCAAGACCCGGCATGCCGGGCAACGGGTGATGAAACAGGAACCACCTACGACCACCGCTCAACAGCGGCGGCCCAGTGGGAATCTCCCCCGTTTACCGGGGAGAGAGTCAAGGTCGCCGCCATGGACATCCGCCCCGCCCGCACCGTCGCCGAACTCCACGCCGCGGAAGCCCTCCTCGACGGGCCCGCCCGCGCGGACTGGTCAGAGCGGTTCCTCTCCGCCCCGGGACACCTGATGCTGATCGCCTACGTGGACGGCGCGCCCGTCGGCATGGTCTCCGGCATCGAGATGATCCACCCCGACAAGGGCACCGAGATGTGCCTCTACGAGCTCTCCGTCGACGAGGCCCACCGCCGGCGCGGCCTCGGCCGGGCCCTGACCGAGGCGCTCGCCGTCGAGGCCGAGTCGCGCGGCTGCTACGGCATGTGGGTGGGCGTCGACACCGACAACGAGGCCGCGCTGGCCACGTACGGGGCGGCTGGCGCCCGTGACGAGGGCGTCTTCAGGATGCTCGGCTGGCCCTTCGCCCGGTAGCCCCCCCAGCGCCCCCTGGGGCGGCGTGTCGTGGGGCCAGTCGGCGCACCCTCCGCGCGGGCGGCCCGTGGCTCGCCGAGCATCGGCGGCATGACCGCATTCACCGCGCTGCTCCCGGCCGCCGCCCTGCTGGCGGTGGCCACCGCCCTGCCGCCGTACGCCGCCACCGGCTCAGCCGCCACCGACGCCGCCCCCACCTCCGCCTACGTCGTCGTCCTCAAGGACACCACCACCCGCGCCGCCGCGGCCGCCACCGCCCGCGCCCTCGCCGCCGAGGCCGAGGCCGTCGGCGACCGCGTCGAGACCGTCTACGACACCGCCCTGAGCGGCTTCGCCGTCCGTACCACCGCCGCCCGCGCCGCCGAACTCGCCGCCGATCCCCGCGTTGCCTCCGTGGAGCCCGACACGGTCTTCCGGATCGACGACGACACTCCACTCGGCGACACCCCTCTCGGCGACGCCGTCGCCCCCGCCGCTCCCCTCGTCCAGACCCCCGCGCCCTGGGCCCTGGACCGGCTCGACCAGAGCGAGTTGCCCCTCGACGGCTCGTACACGTACCCGGCCAAGGCCGAGGGAATCACCGCGTACATCGTGGACACCGGGATCAACACCCTGCACCAGGAGTTCGGCGGCCGGGCCCGCTGGGGCGCCAACGCGGTGTTCATGGAAGGCGCCACGGACTGCAACGGCCACGGCACGCACGTCGCCGGGACCGTCGGCGGAGCCGCCTACGGGGTGGCGAAGGGGGTTTCGCTCGTCGCCGTGAAGGTGGCGGACTGCCGAGGGGACGCGACCTTGTCGGCCATCACGCGCGGCATCGACTGGATGGTGAGGGACGCCCTCAAGTCGCCGGCCACCCCGGCCGTGGCCAACATGAGCCTGGGCGGCGGCCGCAGCTTCGCCCTCGACCGGGCGGTGACGCGGGCCGTCGCGTCCGGGATCACCTTCGCCGTGGCGGCGGGCAACTCCGGCGAGGACGCCTGCACCGGCTCCCCCGGCGGCGTCCCGCAGGCGCTCACCGTGGGCGCGACGGACGCAACGGACCGGCGGCCCGCCTTCTCCAACCACGGCGCCTGCGTGGACCTCTCCGCCCCCGGCGTGGCCGTCACCTCCGCCTGGAAGGGCTCCACCACGGCCCTCGCCCGCGCCTCCGGCACCTCGATGGCGGCCCCGCACGTGGCGGGCGCCGCCGCGCTGGTGCTGGCTCGGGGGCTGGCGGCCGGCGGTCCGCGCCAGACGCCCGCACAGGTGGCCGAAACCCTCGTACGGGACTCCGTGCGGGACCGGATCACCGCCCTGCCGGCCGGGACACCGAACCTGTTGCTGCACGTCCCGACCGGTCGGTAGTCCGTACGGGGTCCTCCGCCGGCGGCGCCTGCCCCGCCCCCGGCGGACCCCGGCCGGACCAGCGCGAAAGCCCGGTCCGACCGGCCCGTCCGGAACCCCACCCGCCCCACCCGCGCGGGCCACCGGCCAACGGGTATCCACCCCTCCGCTCCACCCGGCCTGATGGCACATCAATTTCTGTGTGCTTCGGGCGAAAGCAAGTCATTGACTTCTTAATCCCGCGACGCGTCAATGTCGGCCACCGCACCGGCTCGACCTCCCCCACACAGCGGGTGGGGGGAGGGTTCGTATGACGAAGGAGTCGCGACCCAGTGAGTACAACGTTTCGACGAAGAGTTCTGGCCGGGGCTGGCGCTCTGTCCCTGGCCCTGACGGGCGCCGTGGTGGGTCTGTCGGGCACCGCGCAGGCCGCGACCAAGACGACGCCCGTCCCGATGGACTGCGTCGCGCCCGCGCCGCAGCCGGGTGGTTCGGGCACTCAGAACTACACGATCACGCTGCCCGACGGCGCCAAGGCCGGCGACGTGGTCCCGGTCTCCATCGACCCGGGTCCGAGCCCGGTCGTCCCCAGCTTCTCGGTGACGACCACGAACGTCTCCAAGATCACCCTCAAGGTCGGGTCGACCCTCCAGACGGTCGTCAGCCCGCCCGAGACCGTCGACGTGGTTGCCGGTACGCCGCTCGACCCCTCCGGTTTCTCCGGCACCATCAAGATCCCGGACGGCTCCGAGGGCACCACGGTGCAGGTTGCCCTGGACCTGGCGGTGACCGACGCGAGCCTCATGGGCTCGGTCTTCACCACCACCTGTACCCCGAACCCGCGCCCGAGCGCCTCGCTCGGCTCGGTGGTCGTGGAAGCCCTGCCCAAGGACCCGATCACCACCAAGCTGACGCCCAACAGCGGCGAGGCGGGCACCGCGGTCGTCGTCACGGGCGCCAACTTCCCGGCGGGCCCGGTCACCTGCTCCGCGCTCAAGAACGGTACGGCCACGGGTGACACGGGTGCCGGCACGGCCACCGCGGCCGGCGTCGCGACCTGCAACATCACGGTCAACCTGCCCGCCGACGCGATCAAGATCGACGGCTCGATCCTCCCGTACAAGGGCTACATCTTCATCGTTCCGCAGCCCGGCGTGCAGAACCCGGTCGACGTCGAGGTCCTGCCCGGCCCGCTGGCCATCGGCCCGCAGGCGGGCAACCCCGCCGTCAGCTTCGGTTCGGTCACCATCAACGGCAAGTCCCAGTCGGTCGTCGGCCAGTTCACCGCGATGGCCGTCCAGGACTTCCGCGGCGGGACCCTCGGCTGGGACGTCTCGGCGACCCGGACGCCGTTCCTGAACTCGGTCACCGGCCACTCCATGGCCACGGCGCAGATCGGCATCCAGCCGACCTGCAAGGTGACCAACCCGGCCAGCCCGAGCGTATGCACCACCGGTACGCCCGGTGCGATCTCCGACGTCCCGATGAAGGTCGCCTCGGCGGCCGCGGGCGGCGAAGACCTGACCGGTGGCGAGTTCGAGATCGGCGGAGCCGGAATGATCCAGCTCCCGCCGTTCATGTTCGCGGACAGCTACCAGTCGGTCGTCACCTTCTCGATCGCCTGACCCGTACGACCCCGCTCCACCCGGGTGGTGCGGCGCTCCGGCGCCGCACCACCCTTCCGCGCACCACCCTTCCGCGCACCACCCTTCCGCGCACCACCCCTCGACCAGGGACCCCCAACCTCACACCCTCCCCGTCCGGCCCGACTGGAGAACCGCCCATGCGCACCCGCACCCTCCTCCTCGGCCTGCTCCTCGGCCTCGCCGCCCTGCTGCTCCCGGCCCTCCCCGCGACGGCCGCAGACAACGGCACCTGGGGCGTCTTCCCGACGCCCGCGGCCGGTGCGGCGATGACCGACCGCGCGTACTTCTTCCACCAGGGCGAGGCCGGCACCACCATCAGCGACAGCGCGACGATCGTGAACTCCTCCGACAAGGAGCTGACGTTCCAGATATTCGCCACCGACGCCGTCAACACCCCGGTGGGCGGCGGCTTCGCGCTGCTGCCGGTGGAGACGAAGCCCAAGGACGTGGGCACGTGGGTCGCGCTGCCTCCCGAGACCAGGACCACGGTCACCGTGCCGCCCAAGGGCCGCAAGGACTTCCCGTTCTCCGTGAAGGTTCCGGCGGACGCGACGCCCGGTGACCACGTGGGCGGGATCGTCGCCCTCAACACCGCCGTGGAGGGCATCCAGCAGGAGGGCAAGGTCCAGGTCGGGGTGAAGCGCCAGGTCGGCGCCCGCCTGTACTTCCGGGTCCCGGGGCCGGTGACCCCCGGGCTGAGCGTGGAGGACGTGAAGATCAGCCGGGCGGCGCCGCTGCTGCCCTGGGTCAAGGACGCCCGCGCCACGATCACGTACTCCCTGGTCAACCGGGGCAACGTGGTCGTCGAGCCGAAGGTGACCGTCTCCGCCGAGGGGCTGTTCGGCCGCCGGGTGCTCGACCGGCCGGCCCGCGAGCTGAAGCTCGTCCTGCTGCCGGGCCAGCGGATCGAGCTGACCGAGGAGTGGGCGGACGCACCCCAGTCCGACTGGGTCACCGTCGACATCACGGCCGGCGCCTCGGCCTACCCCGACCTCGTCTCCTCCTCCGCCACGGAGTTCCTCGCCGTGCCGTGGCCCGCACTCGGCGCCCTGCTGGTCCTGGCCGGCGCCACCGTCGGCGCCCGGGTACTGCGCCGGCGCCGCCGGGCCGCCGCCGAACAGCCGGAACCGGTACCGGACTTGGCCGAAGTGCGCTGATCGGCAAAGGTGTCCCCCAGGGGACGGCATTCGGCCATCCCCGGTCAGGGGCAGGCGCCGGGAGGCACCACACATGGCACGACAGCACGGCGAAGCGGAGCCCGGCCGGCCCGCGCACGGAACCGTCCCCGCAGGCCGGCCCGCGGATCCCGCCGACGCGGGGATCGGGCTGCTGGCCCTCGTCGAGCGGACGCTGGGCACCGGCACCGCGGTGTACGTCCCGGCGGACGGCTGGATCCGGCTCACGCTCCCGCTCGACGACGGCGGTCCGGCCCCGGTCACGGTGGACGTGGTCGCGGACACCCGGCGGACCCCGCACGGGATCGCGTACCTCCTGCCGGGCGGGGGGCTGAACTTCGGCTCCGCGTTCTTCACCCCGTCCGACCTGAACCTCGCCCACCGGCTGCACCGCGAGGGCCTCCTCGTCGTCGGCGTCACCCCGCGCGAGGACGCCGCGACCGCGCAGGACATCGGCCCCCACTGGGGGCTCGCCGCGCACCGCCGGGATCTGGCCGCGGTCGTGGAGGCGCTGGACGGGGCGCTCGGGCTGCCGTACCAGTACGTCGGCCACTCCGCCGGGGCCCTGCTCGCCCTGGACGCGGCCGCGCACGACGACTCGCCCCGCCTGACCCGAGTGGTGGCCCTGGACACGACCGGCCCCTACTCCGGCGACCTGGCCGTGCGGGCGGCCCAGACCCGGGACGCGTACGAGGCCCTGCTCGCGGGGGGCTCGTACGCGACGGACCCGGGCCTGGCGGCGCTGGTCGAGCGGGCCGTCACCCACCCGGCGGGCCCCTCGGAGGTCCCCTGGCCCCCGGACCCGGCACTCCGCTTCACCAATGCCGGGCTCGCCCACTTCGCGCTGGTCCGCACGTCCCTGCTGCCCGGCCCGGCGAACTGGATCCACACCCAGGGCCACGCCGCGGGCTCGTACGCCTTCGGGGCCACCCCGGCCGAGGACCGCTTCGGCCTCACCCACACCCCGCTCGCCACCTGGCACGAGGCCTCCGCGGCCCTGGGCAGCGGGCTGGTCCCGACCGCCCTGGCCCGGGACCTGGCCGCGGTCTGGGCGGGCGACGAGAAGACGTACGCGATCGACTGGGAGCGGATCTCCGCCGAAGTGGTGTGGATCAACACCGAGCTGGGCCGCGGCGACCACACGCGCGGCCCCCGGCTGATCCGGGCGGGCGGCAACCGGCGGGTCCGCTTCACCGTCGTCCCGGGCTACGGGCACGGCGACCCCGTCTGGTCGCAGACGGCGGCGGCCGACGTCTGGTCGCTGTTCTGAGCGCGGCCGGGAAGGCCCGGCCGGAAACGGGCTCGCCCCCCGCGGTGAGGGTTGCGGGGGGCGAGCAGTCTTACGGGGCGTGCGAGGGCTGCCGCCGGAGCCTGGCGGTCAGTGGTTCCGCGGGAACCCGAGGTCCACGCCGGCGGGGGCGTCCGACGGGTCGGGCCAGCGGGTCGTGACGACCTTGCCCCGGGTGTAGAACTGGATGCCGTCGTTGCCGTAGATGTGCAGGTCGCCGAAGAGCGAGTCCTTCCAGCCACCGAAGGAGTGGTAGCCCACCGGCACCGGGATCGGCACGTTGACGCCGACCATGCCCGCCTCGATCTCCAGCTGGAAGCGCCGGGCGGCGCCGCCGTCGCGGGTGAAGATGGCGGTGCCGTTGCCGAACGGCGAGGCGTTCATGAGCGCCACGCCCTCCTCGTAGGTCTCGACGCGCAGCACGCACAGCACCGGACCGAAGATCTCGTCGCGGTAGGCGTCGGAGTCGGTCTTGACGTTGTCCAGCAGCGAGAGGCCGATCCAGTGGCCGTTCTCGTTGCCCTCCACCGTGTAGCCGGTGCCGTCCAGGACCACGTCGGCGCCCTGCGCGGCCGCGCCCGTCACGTACGAGGCGACCTTGTCGCGGTGGGCGGCGGTGATCAGCGGGCCCATCTCGGAGGTCGGGTCGTTGCCGGGGCCGATCTTGATCTTCTCGGCGCGCTCGCGGATCTTGTCCACGAGGGTGTCGGCGATGGAGCCGACGGCCACGACGGCGGAGATCGCCATGCAGCGCTCGCCGGCCGAACCGTAGGCGGCCGAGACCGCCGCGTCGGCGGCGGCGTCGAGGTCGGCGTCCGGCAGCACCAGCATGTGGTTCTTGGCGCCGCCCAGGGCCTGTACGCGCTTGCCGTTGGCGGAGGCGGTGGTGTGGATGTGGCGGGCGATCGGGGTCGAGCCCACGAAGGACACGGCCGCGACGTCGGGGTGCGAGAGGAGCGCGTCGACGGCGACCTTGTCACCGTGGACCACGTTCAGCACGCCCGCCGGCAGACCGGCCTGGCTCGCCAGCTGCGCCAGCAGCGTGGAGGCCGAGGGGTCCTTCTCGCTCGGCTTGAGGATGAAGGTGTTGCCGCAGGCCACGGCCAGCGGGAACATCCACATCGGCACCATCGCCGGGAAGTTGAACGGGGTGATGCCCGCGACCACGCCGATCGGCTGGCGGATCGAGGAGACGTCCACGCGGCTGGACACCGAGGTGGACAGCTCACCCTTGAGCTGCACGGTGATGCCGCAGGCCAGCTCGACGATCTCCAGGCCGCGGGCGACCTCGCCCAGCGCGTCGGAGTGCACCTTGCCGTGCTCGGCGACGATCAGCTCGGCGATCGCGTCGCGGTTGGCGTCCAGCAGGGCGCGGTAGGCGAACAGCACCTTGGTGCGGGCGGCCAGCGAGGACTGCCCCCAGGACAGGAACGCCTCCTTGGCGACCTGTACGGCCGCGTCGACCTCGTCGGCGGACGCGAGGGCGACCTGCGTGGTGACCTCGCCGGTGGCCGGGTCGGTGACCGGGCCGTAGTTGCCCGACGCGCCCTCGACGGTCTTGCCACCGATCCAGTGGTTGACGGTCTTCATGCCTAACTCCTTCACAGATGGCGACGTCGCTGCGCGGCTTGCCGGTCGTACTCTTCTCGGGCTTCCACCGCCGACGTACGGGTCGCGGTCTCGGCCACAGGTACATCCCACCACGCCTGTGCGGGGGGTGGGCCCGACACAGTGTCGGGTGTTCGGGTCTGCGTGTAGACACATGCGGGACGGTCCGCCGCCCGCGCCTCGGCGAGGGCTTTGCGCAGGTCACCGAGGGTGCGGGCGCGGATGACGGCCATCCCGAGGGAGGCCGCGTTGGCCGCCAGGTCCAGCGGCAGGGGCGCACCGCTGTACGAACCGTCCACCGCCCGGAAGCGGTAGGCGGTACCGAACCCCTCGGCGCCCACCGCGTCCGAGAGCCCGCCGATCGAGGCGTATCCGTGGTTGTCGAGGATCACCAGCCTGACCGGGATCCCCTCCTGCACGGCGGTGACGATCTCGGTCGGGTTCATCAGGTACGTCCCGTCGCCGACCAGCGCCCACACCGGCCGGCCGGGGGCGGCCAGCGCGGTGCCGATCGCGGCGGGGATCTCGTAGCCCATGCAGGAGTACCCGTATTCGACGTGGTACTGGTCCGCGGAGCGGGCGCGCCACAGCTTGTGCAGGTCCCCGGGGAGCGAACCGGCGGCATTGATCAGGATGTCGTCACCGTCGACGAGGCCGTCCAGCAGGCCCAGCACCTGTGCCTGCGTCGGGACGGCGTCCTCGTCGGGAGCCGCGTACGCCTGGTCGACCAGCCGCTCCCACGCCCTCTTCCCTTCTTTGTACGCCGCCTCGTACGGGGGGTCCACCCGGTACCCGGCGACCTCGGCCCGGAGTTCCTCCAGGCCGGCCCGCGCATCGCAGACCAGGGGGCGGGCGGCGAGCTTGTGGGCGTCGTACGGGTCGAGGTTCAGCCCGAGGAACCGCACACCGGGGTCCTGGAACAGCGTCGCGGAGGCGGTGGTGAAATCGGTGAGCCGGGTCCCGGCGGCGATCACCAGATCGGCTTCGCGGGCCAGCGCGTCGGCGGTGGCAGTGCCGGTGTGCCCGATCCCGCCCACGTCGGCGGGGTGGTCCCACGGCAGGGCGCCCTTGCCCGCCTGGGTGGAGGCCACGGGGATCCCGGTGGCCTCGGCGAACTCCGCCAGCGCCGCCCCCGCCGCGCTGTGCCGGATCCCGCCGCCGGCGATGATCAGCGGCCGCGCGGAGCCCCGTACGGCGCGGGCGGCCGCCGCCAGCTCGGTTCGGTCGGGGCGGGGCCGGCGTACGCCCCACACCCGCTCGGCGAAGAACTCCTGCGGCCAGTCGTACGCCTCGGCCTGTACGTCCTGCGGCAGCGCGAGGGTGACGGCGCCGGTGCTCACGGGATCGGTGAGGACCCGTACGGCCTGCAGCGCGGCGGGGATCAGGGCTTCGGGACGGGTGACGCGGTCGAAGTGGCGGGAGACGGGGCGCAGGGTGTCGTTGACGGAGACGTCACCCGCATGGGGGACCTCCAGCTGCTGGAGGACGGGGTCGGCGGGCCGGGTCGCGAAGGCGTCACCGGGCAGCAGGAGCACCGGGATCCGGTTGATGGTGGCGAGGGCGGCCCCGGTGACGAGGTTGGTGGCGCCCGGCCCGATGGAGGTGGTGACGGCGTGCGCGGACAGCCGCCCGCTCTGGCGCGCGAACCCGACGGCGGCGTGCACCATGGCCTGCTCGCTCCGGCCCTGGAGGAACGGCATCTCCTCGCGGCCGGCCTCCAGCAGGGCCTGGCCGATCCCGGCGACGTTCCCGTGCCCGAAGATCCCCCAGGTGGCGGCGATCAGCCGCTGCCGGTGCCCGTCGCGCTCGGTGTACTGCCGGGAGAGGAAGCGGACGAGGGCCTGCGCGACGGTGAGCCGGACGGTCGGCGAGGTGCTCACGCGGGGTCCTCCGCTCGGTGGAAGGGCAGCCGGGGGTCGGTGTCCCGGCCGGTCCAGGTGGAACGGATCCACCCGTGGTCGGGGTGGTCCCGGATGAGCCACTCCCGGGTCGCGCCGGGTCCCGCCATGACGTTGAGGTAGTACATGTCGTGGCCGGGCGCGGCGATGGAGGGGCCGTGCCAGCCGTCCGGGATGA
Source organism: Streptomyces sp. GL_148 (assembly GCF_057834205.1). Taxonomy (NCBI): domain Bacteria; kingdom Bacillati; phylum Actinomycetota; class Actinomycetes; order Kitasatosporales; family Streptomycetaceae; genus Streptomyces; species Streptomyces sp. GL_148. The sequence goes on from NZ_CM174396.1 coordinate 3,132,128, forward strand.
GGACCGCGTCACCGGTCCTCACCTCGGTGAGGATGTCGGTCTTCCCCGCCGGGGAGGGGCTGACACGCTGGTAGCCGAGGCCGGGCGTGTCCCCGTGCGGGGCGATCTCGTAGTAGTAGATCTCCTCCAGCCGGGATTCCACGCCGGGATGGTGCTCGTCGTGCTTGTGGGGCGGGTACGAGGACCAGTTGCCGCCGGGGGTGAGCACCTCCACGGCGATGAGCCGGTCGCAGTCGAAGACCCCGGCGGCGGCGAAGTTGTTGACCTGGCGGGAGCACTGCCCGGCTCCGCGCAGCTCTACGGGGACCCCGGCGGCGGCCCCGTACCGGGCGGGCAGGCGGCGCTCGCAGCGGGCGCCGACCAGCGCGAAGCGGCCGCCGCCGGCCGACCGGATCTCCGCGTGGCCGTCGCGGGGGAGGTAGGCGAAGTCGGTGGGGCCGCCGAACACCCCGGTCCGCCCGCGCAGTCGGAAAACCTGCGGTCCGCTCCCGGGGCTCCGCCCCGGACCCCGCTCCTCAAACGCCGGAGGGGCTGAATTTTCGCCGGCGCCAGCCGGCTCCGCGCAGCGGACCTCGCAGCCACCCGCCAGGGGGAGCACGATCCACTCCGACTCCCCGCACGCGTGCGCGTGCACCTCCCCCGGCCCGAGCTCGAGCACGCGCAGCCTCGTCCACTCCATCGCCCACTCAGACACCACCGGCACGGCCGAGCACCTCCTCCACTTCCCCGGCGAACGGCATCGCCGTCGAGCACGCCAGCCGCGAGGCCACGATCGCCCCGGCCGCGTTCGCGTAGCCGATCACCCGCTTCAACTCCCATCCCGCGAGCAGCCCGTGGCACAGGGCCCCGCCGAAGGCGTCCCCCGCGCCCAGCCCGTTGACGACCGTCACCGGTACCGGCGGGAGCTCCGCCACGGTCCCGTCGCGGTGGACGGCCAGGACCCCCGCCGGGCCCCGCTTCACGACCGCCAGCTCCACTCCGGCGCCGAGCAGGGCCCGCGCCGCCGCGTACGGCTCGGTCTCGCCGGTGGCGATCGCGCACTCCTCGGCGTTGCCCACGGCCACCGTGGCGAGGTACAGCGCCCGGCGGTACCACTCCCCCGGCCCGGCGGCCCCGCCCCCGGAGGGCCACAGCATGGGCCGCCAGTCCAGGTCGAACACCGTGAACGGGCTCCTCCCACGCGCCTCCAGCGCAGCCAGCGTGGCCGTCCGGCTCGGCTCCGCGCTGAGCCCCGTACCGGTCATCCAGAACACCCGCGCCGCCCGCACCGCGTCGAGGTCGAGCTCGTCCGCGGTGATCTCCAGGTCGGGCGCCTTCGGGTACCGGTAGAAGTACAGCGGGAAATCGTCCGGCGGGAAGATCTCGCAGAAGGTCACCGGCGTCGGATAGGCCGCCACCTCCCCGGCCCACCGGTCGTCCACGCCGAACCCGCGCAGCTCCGCCCGGAGATACGCGCCGAAGGGGTCCGCGCCGGTCCGGGTGATCACCGCCGTCCGCCGGCCCAGCCGGGCCGCCGCGACGGCGACGTTGGTCGGGGAACCGCCCAGGAACTTCCCGAAGGTGTCCGCCTCGCCGAGCGGTACGCCCGTCTTCAGGGGGTAGAGATCCACCCCGATCCGCCCCATCGTGATCAGGTCGAACGCCAACGGATCCGCAGCCATCACCACACCATTCCTCCCGACCGAGTGCTCCCCGTACCCAAGAGCCTCGCACCCTAAGGTGGCCGTATGACGTCCTCACCACCCGCGTTGACCCGTATCCGCGTCGGTTCGGCTCCGGACTCCTGGGGGGTCTGGTTCCCCGACGATCCCCGGCAGACCCCGTGGGAGCGGTTCCTCGACGAGGTCGCCGAAGCCGGGTACGAGTGGATCGAGCTCGGTCCCTACGGCTATCTCCCCACCGATCCCGTCCGGCTCGCCGACGAGGTCGGGGCGCGCGGCCTGCGGGTCTCCGCGGGAACGGTCTTCACCGGACTCCATCACGGGCCCGCCGTGTGGGAGGACACCTGGGAGCACGTGTCGCGGATCGCGGAGCTCACCCGGGCCATGGGCGCGGCGCACCTCGTCGTGATCCCGTCCTTCTGGCGGGACGACAAGACGGGCGAGGTGCTGGAGGACCGCACCCTCACCCCCGGGGCCTGGCGCGAACTGACCACGCAGACCGAGCGGCTGGGGAAGCGGGTCCAGGACGAGTACGGGCTGCGGATCGTCGTCCACCCGCACGCGGACACGCACATCGACACCCCCGAGAACGTGGCGCGCTTCCTCGACGCCACCGACCCGGCGCTGGTCTCCCTCTGCCTGGACACCGGGCACTACGCGTACTGCGGCGGCGACAGCGTCCGGGCGATCGAGACCTTCGGCGAGCGGATCGGCTACCTCCACCTCAAGCAGGTCGATCCGCGGATCCTCGCCGAAGTCGTCCGGGACCAGGTCCCCTTCGGGCCGGCCGTGGCCCGCGGCGTGATGTGCGAGCCGCCGGCCGGGGTGCCCGCGCTGGAACCGGTGCTGGCGGCCGCCGAGCGGCTCGGCGTGGACCTGTTCGCCATCGTGGAGCAGGACATGTACCCGTGCCCGCCCGACCAGCCGCTCCCGATCGCCCGCCGCACCCGCGCCCACCTGCGCTCCTGCGGCGCCCGCTGAACCGGATCCCCCGGCCGTACGAACCCTCGTGGAGGAACACAACATGACCAGCACGCTCGGCATCGCCGTCATCGGTACCGGGAAGATGGGCTCCGACCACGTCCGCCGTTTCGGCCGGACGGTCGGCGGGGCCCGGGTGGTGGCCGTGGCCGACCCGGACGGGGACCGGGTCAAGGAGGTCGCGGCCGGGCTGGAGGGGGCGAGCGCGCACACCGATCCGGCGGCCGCGATAGCGGCGCCCGGGGTGGACGCCGTACTGATCGCCTCGCCCGGGCCCGCCCATGAGGAAGCGATCCTGCACGCACTGGAGCGGCGGCTTCCGGTGCTCTGCGAGAAGCCGCTGACCCCCGATCCGGCGGGCGCCCTGCGGATCATGGAGGCGGAGGCGCGGCTGGGCCGTCGGCTCGTCCAGGTCGGCTTCATGCGGCGCTACGACGCCGAGTACGCGCGGCTCAAGGAGCTGCTCGACGCGGGCGGCATCGGGCGGCCGCTGTTCCTGCACTGCCGGCACCGCAACGCCGCCTCGCCGTCGTTCTTCACCAGCGACATGCTGATCAGCGATTCGGTGGTGCACGAGGTGGACGCGGCCCGCTGGCTGCTGGGCCAGGAGATCACCGCGGTGACCGTGCTCTCCCCGACGCCCGCCTCGGCCGCCCCCGAGGGGCTGCGCGATCCCCGGTTCGTCCTCATGGAGACCTCCGGAGGTGCCGTGGTCGACGTGGAGATCTTCGTCAACTGCGGCTTCGGCTACCAAGTGCAGTGCGAGGCGGTCGGCGAGTGGGGCACTGCCCGGATCGGCGACGGCCACGCGATGGTCGTCCAGTCGGCGGGCCGGTGGGGCGGGGAGATCGACCAGGACTTCACGGTGCGGTTCGCCGACGCCTACGACCGCCAGCTCCGCCGCTGGGTCGCCGCCGCCGCGCTGGGCCGGGTGGACGGTCCCGACGCGTGGGACGGCTACGCGGCTGCGGCCGTCTCCGAGGCGGGCCTCACCGCGGCACGCAGCGGCGTACGGACCCCGGTGGAGCTGGCCCAACGCCCGGCCCTCTACCGCTGATCCGCCCGACCGGCCGCGGGGCACACCCCTCGGCCGCGCTCCGGCTGCCCGTGGCGATCGGCGCCGCCGAGGCGGAGGTGGTGGGCGTCGGAGGAGTGGCCGTCGCACCCGACGTGCGGGGGCGCGGTCTGGCCCGGCTCGTCGTCGCGGCCGCACTCGACCACGCCTTCCGCCTGCTCCCCCTGTGCCACCCGTGTCACGGGGGTCGCCCTTGTGTCACGGGTGTCCGCAATACGCGGGTCTTCCGTCACAGGCGGACGACAGCCCCTCCCCTGGCCTCACCCTGCGTCGTTCCCCGGGCAGAACCGAGTGATCGTCAGTGTCCACGCGCCGGCTCCCCCGACGGCCTCCCGGCCGGCCCCGCGGCGTGGACAAGGAGGTGTCGAGGATGAGCGACCGACAGCTGTGGTCGTACAAGGAGATCGCCGCTCATATCCGGGTCCAGCCGGACACGGTGCGCTCCTACCGCAAGCACGGGCTGCTGCCCGCACCCGACCACGTGGAGGGCGGCAAGCCCTACTGGTACGCCGACACCATCCGCACCTGGGTGGCGCGCCGGCCGGGCAACCGCGGACGCCGCGAGGACTGACACGGCGTCCGGTCCAGGGACGGGACCCTCCAGGGGCCCCGTCCGCTAGCGGCTCCCGGCAGTCACCGCCTCGGGCTCGGCCCGCTCGGCGGCCGGCGCCGGCTCCCCCTCGCTCAGCCCGAAGCGTTCGTGCAGTCTGCGCAGCGGCGCAGGCGCCCACCAGGTGGCCTTCCCGGTCAGCTTCATCACCGCCGGCACCAGCAGGCTCCGCACGACCATCGCGTCCATCAGCACGGCCAGCGCGATCCCCAGGCCGAGCATCTTGGTGTTGGTCACCCGCGAGCTGCCGATGGCTACCATCACCACCGCCAGGATCACGGCCGCCGCGGTGATCAGTCCGCCCGTGCGGGTCAGCCCGGTGCGCACCGCCCCCTCGTGGTCTCCGGTCCGGTCGTACTCCTCCTTGATCCTGGATATGAGGAACACCCCGTAGTCCATGGAGAGTCCGAAGGCGATGCAGAACATCAGCACGGGCAGGGTGGTCTCGATGTCTCCGGTGGAGGTGAAGGAGAGCAGTCCGGAGAGGTGACCCTCCTGGAAGACCCACACCACCGCTCCGAACATCGCGGTCAGGCTCAGCGCGTTGAGCAGCACGGCCTGAACGGGTATCAGCAGGCTCCCGGTGAGCAGGAAGACCAGGAGCAGCGTGGCCAGCACCACGACGGCCAGGGCCAGGGGCAGTTCCTCGGCTATGGCGTCGCGGGCGTCGACGAGCACTGCGGCCTGTCCGGTCACGGCGGTGTCGAAGGGCGCGTCCACCGCTCTGACCAGGCCCACCAGGTTCTGGGCCTGCTCCCCCACCTCCTCGCCTTCGGTGAGCACCGAGAAGTAGGCGTATCCGGTGCCGGTGGTCGAACTCACCGGCCCTTCCACCCCCAGCACTCCGGGCAGGGCTGCCACCCGCCGCTCGTAGGCGTCGAGATCGGCGGCGCCGGAGGCTCCCTCGGTCAGTACGGTCAGTGCTCCGCCGGGGCTGCCGGGGAAGCCTTCGCGGATGTGCTGCTGCACGACGTGCGATTCGGCGGTCGCCGGCAGCTGCCGGTCGTCCACGGTGCCGAACTTCAATCCGAGGAAGGGCAGTCCGAGGAGCAGCAGGCCGGCGGTGGTGGCCACGGCGAACACCGGGGCGCGGCGCATGACCAGGTCCGTCAGCCGGGCCCAGCCCCGCCCGCCCCCGGCCCGGCCCGGGTCGCTCCCGGCCGGCCCGGCACGGCGCCACAGCCGGCGCAGGTCGAAGGAGTTGACCCGCTCACCCAGCAGCACCAGCGCTGCGGGCAGCAGGATCAGCGCGGCCGCCGCGGCGAGCAGGACCACCGCGACTCCGGCGTAGGCGAAGGAGCGCAGGAAGTACATCGGGAAGAAGAGCATGGCCGAGAGGGCGACGGCCACGGTCAGTGCCGAGAACAGGACCGTCCGCCCGGCGGTGCGCAGGGTGACTCCGACGGCCGCCACCGGGTCGCGCCCGGCGGCCAGCTCCTCGCGGAACCTCCGCACGATGAACAGGGCGTAGTCGACGGCGAGTCCGAGCCCGAGGGCGGTAGTCAGGTTCTGCGCGAAGACGGAGACGTCGGTGATCTCGGTGAGCCCGCGCAGCACGGCATTGGTTCCGATGATGGCGACGATGCCGACACCGAGGGGCAGCAGGGCCGCGACGGCGCTGCCGAAGACGAGGACGAGCAGGACGAGCGTCACGGGCAGGGCGATCAGCTCGGCGAGCAGCAGGTCCTCCTGGATGGTGGAGGTCACCTCGCGCTGGACGGCTGCCGGACCGCCGAGGGAGACCTTCACCGGTCCGTGCTCGCCGCGGTAGCTCGGGACGATCCGGTCCAGGACGGCATTGGCCGCCTTCTCGTCGCCCAGCACCCGGGCGGCTATCAGGGCCTGCCGGCCGTCCTTGGAGCGCAGGGTGGGCAGCCCGGTCCGCCAGTACGAACCCACGCCGGTCACCCCCTGCTCGGCTGCGAGCCGCACCGTCAGCCGCTCCGCCTCGGCGGCGACGGCGGGGTCGTCCACCCCGGCCGTCCCGGCGGCGGCTCCGGCGTCGACGAGCAGCAGCAGATTGGGCTGGGAGCCGGGGAACTCGCGCTCCAGCGCCTTGGTGGCATAGGTGGAGCGGGCAGCGGGATCCTCGAAGCCGCCGCTTCCGAGGCGGTCGGCGACGTCTCCGCCGGCGAAGACGGCCAGGGCCGTGACCACGAGGGCGAGCAGGAGCGAGAGCCTCGGCCGTGTGGTGACGAACCCGGTCCACCGGCCGCCCTCCCCAGGCGACGGCGGTTTCTTGATTTCGGACATGTCTCGGTGTCCCCTTCACCGTGGTTGCCAGGCCACTTAGACTGGCAAACACGAGCAGTCGCTCGCGTTCCTCAAGAATGCGAGCGATCTCTCGTGTTTGTCAATCACCCACGGGGATCAACGGGAAGCAAGGGATTGGACATGCAGGAGACCTCTCGGACGAAGAGCGCGGACGAAGCGGGTGAATTCACCACGGAGGCAGCGCCGGGAGCCGTGACGGAAACCGCCCCCCGCCGCCGTCAGGCCCGCGGCGAGCGCCGGATCGCCCAGCTCCTGACAGCCGCCGCCGGGGTGTTCTGCCGTACGGGTTACGCGGCGGCCAGCACCAACGCCATCGCCCGCGAGGCCGGCGTGTCCCCGGGCACGCTCTACCAGTTCTTCCCGAACAAGGAGGCCATCGCCGTCGAGCTGGGCGGCCACCTCCTCCAGCGCGCCCACGAGGCGCACGGCCGGGCCTTCCTCCCCGAGAACCTGGACCGGCCGCTGCCCGAGCTGCTCGACGCCGTCCTGGATCCGGTCATCGCCTTCAACTGCGAGAATCCGGCCTTCTGGGCGCTCATGCACGGCTCCGGCGTCCCCGGCATCGCCCAGGAACACGACGAGCTGCACGTCGGCATGCAGACCCGCGTCGAGGGGCTGCTGCGCACCTGCGTCACCCCGGCCGCCTCCGGCGCCCCCGCCACCGACACGGAGCTCACCCACGTCGCCCACATGGTGCTCGGGATCGTGCAGACCTCGCTCGAACTGATCCTGGCCAGCGAGGGCACGGAACGGGCCGCGTACATCGCGGAGCTGAAGACCGTCCTGTTCCGCTACCTGGACCCGATGATCACCACGCCTCCTCCTCGCTGACCATCTCCCCGACGCCCCCGGGTCCGCCGGAGCCGGCACCCGGGCCGGACCCGTCTCCGGATCCCGCCCGCAACCGCAGCCCCACCAGCGGGAAGACCAGTACGGACACCATCCCGGCCCCGACCAGCGCCGCCGCCTCCCCCGACCCCAGCTTTCCCTCCTGCACGCCCAGGGTGGTGATCGCCACCACCAGCGGCAGCGCCGTGGAGCCGAACAGCACCAGCGCCGACCGGTCCCGGCGTCCGAGGTCCCGGGGGGCCAGCAGCCACATCGGGAGCCCCCGCACCACGAGGAAGAGCAGCAGGAACACCGGCAGCAACAGCAGCGCCCGCCCGCCCCCGAGCAGTGCGGCAAGGTCGAACTCGATCCCGGTGACCACGAAGAACAGCGGCACCAGGAAGCCGAAGCCCATGGCCTCCACCTTCGACAGCACGGCCTCACTGCTCTCCGGGGCGGCCCCGTGCAGCACGAGCCGGGTGATCAGCCCGGCGGCGAAGGCCCCGAGGAGGACGTCGAGGCCGAGCACCTCGGACAGCGCCAGGAACGCCACGAGGATCAGCACCACCAGGCGCACCGCGAACTGCCCGCTGCTGTGCAGGGTCTTGGAGATGACCCGGGCGAACCAGGGCGGCTTGGGCCGCATCGCCCAGAACACGGCGGCGGCCGTGAGCACGGCGAAGCCGATCAGCAGCGCCGCCGACTGCCCCGGCGCCCGCCCGCTGAGCAGCAGGGACATGGCGATGATCGGCCCGAACTCGCCGACCGCGCCCATCGCCATCATCACCGAGCCGAACCGGCTCTGGAGGTCCCCCGAGTCCCGCAGGACCGGCAGGATCGTGCCGAGGGCGGTGCTCGTGAGTGCGGTGCCGATGTAGACGCCCTTCTCGAAGCCGCCGCCCGACAGCAGCAGGCCGAGCCCGAGCCCCAGCGCCAGGGCGGCCACCCAGGCCCACACCGACCGCTTCAGGGTGTCGCCCTTGACCTGGGCGAACTGGATCTCGTAGCCGGCCAGGAAGATCAGCATCGCGAGGCCGAGCTCGCTGAGTACGTCGATGACCTCGGTGGAGTGCGCCCAGCCGAGGACGTCGGGCCCGACCAGGACGCCCAGGACGATCTCGAAGATCACCAGCGGGACGGGGAGCCAGCGCGAGACCCCGTACGCCAGCAGGGGCGCGAGCACGGCGATCGACATGATCAGGATGAGAGTGGTCCCCGAGTGCGCCATGCGTGCCATTTACATATGGTTCGCGGCGATTGTCCACCGCAAAAGATCTCGTCGAGCGCTCGCATTGATACCCCCTAGGGGTATAGTCTCGAAGTGTCGGGATGAACGGTGGACCCTCCACGAGCGATCCGCTGCCTTCCGGCCCCCCGGAAACGCCCTTGAAGAGGAGAACGACATGAGCGCCGACACGGACACCCAGACCACCACCGTCTACCGGGTGACCGGCATGACCTGTGGACACTGCGAGGGTGCGGTGACCACCGAGCTCTCCGCCCTGGCCGGCGTCACCTCGGTCAAGGCCGTCGCCGCGACCGGCGAGGTCACCGTGGTCTCGGCCGCCCCGCTCGACGAGGCCGCCGTACGCGCCGCCGTCGACGAGGCCGGCTACGAGTTCGCCGGCCAGGCCTGAGCACCCTCCCCTTCGGCAGGCATCTAGCGGCACGCATCTCTCAGGCACGCATCTCTCAGGCACAGCCCCGCCGGGCCGTACCGGCCAGCTCATACTGGTTCCGTACGGCCCGGCCCACCCCCTGGAGCCAGGATCATGACCAGCAGCACTGTGCACGACGGACCCATAGCGGCGGCCGGAGCGACCGGCGCGACCGGCACCACCGCCGCCGCCGAGCCCACGGCCGAGGTCGAGCTGACCATCGGCGGGATGACCTGCGCCTCCTGCGCGGCCCGCATCGAGAAGAAGCTGAACCGGATGGACGGGGTCACCGCCTCGGTGAACTACGCCACCGAGAAGGCCAAGGTCTCCTACGGCTCCGACGTGCAGGTCGCCGACCTCATCGCGACGGTCGTCAAGACCGGCTACACCGCCGAGGAGCCCCCGCCGCCGGAGCCGGAGCCCGAGACCGGGCCCGAGACGCAGGACGCCGCACCGCAGGAAGCCCGCGACCCGGAACTGGCCGCGCTGCGCCAGCGCCTCCTGGTCTCCGTGGCGCTGTCGCTGCCCGTCGTCCTGCTCGCGATGGTCCCGTCCCTCCAGTTCGACAACTGGCAGTGGCTCTCGCTGACCCTCGCCGCCCCCGTCGTCGTCTGGGGCGCCTTCCCCTTCCACAAGGCCGCCTGGACCAACGCCCGGCACGGCGCCGCCACCATGGACACCCTGGTCTCGGTGGGTACCGGGGCCGCCTTCGCCTGGTCTCTGTGGGCCCTGTTCTTCGGCCACGCCGGAATGCCCGGCATGCGGCACGGCTTCGACTTCAGCGTCTCCCGCACCGACGGCTCCTCGGCGATCTACCTGGAGGTGGCGGCCGGAGTCGTCAGCTTCATCCTGCTCGGCCGGTACCTGGAGGCCCGCTCGAAGCGGAAGGCCGGCGCGGCCCTCAAGGCCCTGATGCGGCTCGGCGCCAAGGACGTGGCGGTCCTGCGCGGCGGGACCGAAGTGCGCATCCCCGTGAGCGCGCTCGCCGTGGGCGACCGCTTCCTCGTCCGGCCCGGCGAGAAGATCGCCACCGACGGCACGGTCGTCGAGGGCAGCTCCGCCGTGGACGCCGCCATGCTGACCGGCGAATCGGTCCCGGTCGAGGTCACCGTGGGCGACACCGTCACCGGAGCCACCGTCAACACCTCGGGCCGCCTCGTCGTCGAGGCCACCCGCGTCGGCTCGGACACCCAGCTCGCCCGGATGGCCAAGCTGGTCGAGGACGCGCAGAACGGCAAGGCCGAGGTGCAGCGCCTCGCCGACCGGATCTCCGGGGTCTTCGTCCCGATCGTGCTCGTACTGGCGCTGGGCACCTGGGTCACCTGGCTGCTGATCACCGACAACCCGACGGCCGCCTTCACCGCCGCCGTGGCCGTCCTGATCATCGCCTGCCCGTGCGCCCTGGGCCTGGCCACCCCGACCGCGCTGATGGTCGGCACCGGCCGGGGCGCGCAGCTCGGCATCCTGATCAAGGGCCCCGAGGTGCTGGAGTCCACCCGTCGCGTGGACACCGTCGTCCTGGACAAGACCGGCACCGTGACCACCGGCCGGATGACCCTGACCGCCGCCCACCCCGCCGAGGGCGTGGACCGGGCCGAACTGCTGCGCCTGGCCGGCTCGCTGGAACACGCCTCCGAGCACCCGATCGCCCGGGCCATCGCGGCCGGCGCCGCGGAGCTCCCCGGCGGCCTGTCGGTCCCGGAGGACTTCGCGAACCACGGCGGCCTCGGCGTCCAGGGCCTGGTCGACGGACACGCGGTCCTGGTGGGCCGCGAGAAGCTGCTCGCCGACTGGTCGATCGTGCTGCCCGCCGCCCTCGCCGAGGCCAAGGCCGCCGCCGAGGCCGAGGGTTCCACCGCCGTCCTGGTCGCCTGGGACGGGGAGGCCCGCGGGGTCCTGACCGTGGCCGACGCCGTCAAGGAGACCAGCGCCGAGGCCGTGTCCCGGCTGCGGGCCCTGGGTCTGACCCCGGTCCTGCTGACCGGCGACAACAAGGCAGTGGCGCAGACGGTGGCCCGCGCGGTGGGCATCGAGGAGGTCATCGCCGAGGTCCTCCCGCAGGACAAGGTCGACGTCGTACGCCGGCTGCAGGCCGAGGGCCGTACCGTCGCCATGGTCGGCGACGGGGTCAACGACGCGGCCGCACTGGCCCAGGCCGACCTGGGGCTGGCCATGGGCACCGGCACCGACGCGGCGATCGAGGCGAGCGACCTGACCCTCGTACGGGGCGACTTGCGGGTCGCGGCGGACGCGATCCGGCTCTCGCGCCGGACCCTGGCCACCATCAAGGGCAACCTCTTCTGGGCCTTCGGCTACAACGTCGCGGCGCTGCCGCTGGCCGCCGCCGGACTGCTCAACCCGATGATCGCGGGGGCCGCGATGGCCTTCTCCTCGGTCTTCGTGGTCACCAACAGCCTGCGGCTGCGCTCCTTCCGCTAGTGATCACCCTTCACGTCTCGCGCACACCACCTTCACACGAGACGCAGATCACAGCGACCCCGACGTAACCTTCGGGCAGGCGCGTGGGTCTAATGGGGCGATGCCGGAAACGTGTTGGGACGACTACACGTTTCGCCGGCACGCAGACACCCGGTCCGGGTCCCGTGGGGGGAATCCGTTCCGGGGCAAGGAAAGCGCCCCGACCTTCGACCCGTGGGGGGATCGATGGCGGGGCGCTTTTCCTTTACGGGTCCTACAAGTCCTACGAGTCCTGCGGGTACTGCGGCTCGACCCTCGGGTCAGCGGGACTCGACCGGAACGAAGTCGCGCAGGACCTCGCCGGTGTAGATCTGGCGCGGGCGGCCGATGCGGGAGCCGGGCTCCTTGATCATCTCGTGCCACTGGGCGATCCAGCCGGGCAGGCGGCCGATCGCGAAGAGCACGGTGAACATCTCGGTCGGGAAGCCCATGGCCCGGTAGATCAGACCGGTGTAGAAGTCCACGTTCGGGTAGAGGTTGCGCTCGACGAAGTAGTCGTCGGCCAGCGCGTGCTCTTCCAGCTTCAGCGCGATGTCGAGGAGCTCGTCGTCCTTGCCGAGCGCCGAGAGGACATCGTGCGCCGCCGCCTTGATGATCTTCGCCCGGGGGTCGAAGCTCTTGTAGACGCGGTGCCCGAAGCCCATCAGGCGGACGCCGTCTTCCTTGTTCTTCACCTTGCGGATGAAGGCGTCGACGTCGCCGCCGTCGTTCTTGATGCCCTCGAGCATCTCCAGAACCGACTGGTTGGCGCCACCGTGCAGCGGACCCCACAGGGCCGAGATGCCGGCGGAGATCGAGGCGAACATGTTCGCCTGCGAGGAGCCGACCAGACGCACGGTGGAGGTCGAGCAGTTCTGCTCGTGGTCCGCGTGCAGGATCAGCAGCTTGTCGAGCGCCGCGACCACGACCGGGTCCAGGTCGTACTCCTGGGCCGGCACGGAGAAGGTCATGCGCAGGAAGTTCTCGACGTAGCCGAGGTCGTTGCGCGGGTAGACCACCGGGTGGCCGACCGACTTCTTGTACGCGTAGGCCGCGATCGTCGGGAGCTTGGCCAGCAGCCGGATCGTCGAGAGGTTGCGCTGCTTCTCGTCGAACGGGTTGTGGCTGTCCTGATAGAACGTCGACAGCGCGCTGACCACGGAGGACAGCATCGCCATCGGGTGCGCGTCACGCGGGAAGCCGTCGTAGAAACGCTTGACGTCCTCGTGCAGCAGCGTGTGCTGGGTGATCTCGTTGCGGAACGACGCGAGCTGGTCGACGGTCGGCAGCTCCCCGTTGATCAGCAGGTAGGCGACCTCGATGAAGGTCGAGCGCTCCGCCAGCTGCTCGATCGGGTAACCGCGGTAGCGCAGGATGCCCTGCTCACCGTCGAGATAAGTAATGGCGGACTTATAGGCGGCGGTGTTTCCGTAGCCGCTGTCCAGGGTGACCAGCCCGGTCTGAGCCCTGAGCTTCGAGATGTCGAAGCCCTGGTCACCGACGGTGCTCTCGACCACCGGGTAGGTGTATTCACCGTCCGCGTACCGCAGTACTACAGAGTTGTCGCTCACGTCATCCCTCACCGACGTAGTGCCTCTTCTTCGAGGTGCCCTGACTGCCTCTACCTTCCCCCATTTGGCGCAGGTGAGTGCACTCGGGGTCGAGCTTTGGTGTTTTTGACGGCACTCAGTGCCGCCCAGCCTGCACATCCTGCCCGCTCCGCAACCTTGTAGGAACCCCAAATGATCGATCATCTAGGTGATGTTTCCCACCGGTATACGGCCGGACAGCCTGGGTGCGACAGCCGTGTACCTCCTGCCTGCGGAAACCGTACGCACCGCCTGCCCCAAGGCTTTGCGGGACCCGACCAGGACGACCAGTTTCTTCGCCCGGGTGACCGCCGTGTAGAGCAGGTTCCGCTGGAGCATCATCCAAGCGCCGGTCGTGACCGGGATCACCACCGCCGGATATTCACTCCCCTGGGAGCGGTGGATGGTGACGGCATACGCGTGGGCCAGCTCGTCGAGCTCCGCGAACTCGTAGGCCACTTCCTCGTCTTCGTCCGTGCGCACCGTCAGCCGCTGTTCCTCCAGGTCAAGGCCGGTGACCACGCCGACGGTGCCGTTGAAGACCCCGTTGGCCCCCTTGTCGTAGTTGTTTCGAATCTGGGTGACCTTGTCGCCGACCCGGAAGACACGGCCGCCGAACCGCTTCTCCGGCAGGCCCGGCCGGGCCGGGGTGATGGCCTGCTGGAGCAGCGCGTTGAGGTTTCCGGCGCCGGCCGGGCCGCGGTGCATGGGGGCGAGGACCTGGATGTCCCGCCGCGGGTCGAGGCCGAATCTGGCCGGAATGCGCCGTGCGGCGACGTCGACGGCGAGCTTTCCGGCCTCCTCCGTGTCCTCTTCGGCGAAGAGGAAGAAGTCGGGCAGACCGTCGGTGATCGGCGGCAGGCCGGTGTTGATCCGGTGGGCGTTGGTGACCACGCCCGACTGCTGGGCCTGCCGGAAGATGGTCGTCAGCCGGACGGCGGGGACCGGCCCGCCCTCGGCGAGCAGATCGCGCAGCACCTCGCCCGCCCCGACCGAGGGCAACTGGTCCACGTCCCCGACCAGCAGCAGGTGTGCACCCGGTGCCACCGCTTTGACCAGCTTGTTCGCCAGCAGCAGGTCGAGCATCGAGGCCTCGTCCACGACGACCAGGTCCGCGTCGAGCGGCCGCTCCCGGTCGTACGCCGCGTCCCCGCCCGGTTTGAGCTCCAGGAGCCGGTGCACGGTGGAGGCCTCGGCCCCGGTGAGCTCGGCCAGCCGCTTCGCCGCCCGGCCGGTGGGGGCGGCGAGGACGACCTTGGCCTTCTTGGCGCGGGCCAGCTCCACGATCGAGCGGACGGTGAAGGACTTCCCGCAGCCGGGCCCGCCGGTGAGGACCGCGACCCGGCGGGTGAGCGCGAGGCGGACCGCGTCCCGCTGCGCGGGGGCCAGCGTGGCTCCGGTCCGGCCGGCGAGCCAGCTCAGGGCCTTGTCCCAGTCCACGTCCCGGAAGGCGGGCAGCCGGTCCTCGTCCGCGTTCAGGAGGCGGCGCACCTGACCGGCCAAGGACAGCTCGGCGCGGTGGAACGGCACCAGGTACACGGCGGTGAGGGGGTCCGGGCCGCCCTGCGGGTCCGGCACGGATTCCCGTACGACCCCTTCCGGATCGGCGGCGAGCTCGGCCAGGCAGTCGATGACCAGCCCGGTGTCCACCTGGAGCAGCTTGACCCCGTCGGCGATGAGCCGGTCCTCCGGCAGGAAGCAGTGCCCCTGGTCGGTGGACTGGGACAGGGCGTACTGCAGCCCGGCCTTGACCCGCTCCGGACTGTCGTGCGGGATCCCCACGGCCTGCGCGATGCGGTCGGCGGTCAGGAAGCCGATGCCCCAGACGTCGGCGGCGAGCCGGTAGGGCTGGTTCCGGACCACCGAAATGGAGGCGTCGGCGTACTTCTTGTAGATGCGCACCGCGATGGAGGTGGAGACGCCGACCCCCTGGAGGAAGACCATGACCTCCTTGATGGCCTTCTGCTCCTCCCAGGCCGCGCCGATCAGCTTGGTGCGCTTGGGGCCGAGGCCGGGCACTTCGATCAGCCGCTTCGGCTGCTCCTCGATGACGTCGAGGGTGTCGAGGCCGAAGTGCTCCACGATCCGGTCGGCGATCTTCGGGCCGATGCCCTTGATCAGGCCGGAGCCGAGGTAGCGCCGGATGCCCTGGATGGTCGCGGGCAGCAGCGTCGTGTAGTTCTCCACGGTGAACTGGCGGCCGTACTGGGGGTGCGAGCCCCAACGGCCTTCCATGCGCAGCGATTCACCCGGCTGCGCCCCGAGGAGGGATCCGACGACCGTGAGCAGGTCGCCGGCGCCACGGCCGGTGTCCACCCGGGCGATCGTGTATCCGCTCTCCTCGTTGGCGTAGGTGATGCGCTCCAGCACCCCCTCGACCACCGCCGGCGCCACGGCCGCGTTCGTCGTCATGGCCCGAAGCTACAGCCCGGGTGCGACAGGCCCGCAGGGCCTGTGGAAAAACAGGCGGCCGACCGGGAGCGGCCGACCCCAAGGGGACAACCAAAAGGGGGTCCCGCCTTTCGGCCGGACCCCCTCACGGTTACCCCTCCCTCATCGGACTTCCCGATCCCCCCGGATCCCCCCCGGAAGTCCCGACGCACCATACGACCCGCGGCCCCTGCCCGTGGTTGCACGCAGATCCGGAACTTTACCTTTCCATTACTCAAGGGGGTTCCGGACGCCATCCGAGGTGCCGCCGAATCGGCACGGAAGTAGCGTTTCGGGCATGAGCGAACCTTCCCTCCAGGACGACGTGCTGAACGAACTCGGCGACGACCGGCTGACCGAGATCGCCGGCCTCCTCGGCACCGACACGAACGGCGCCCGTGACACCGTCGCGACCACGGTCGGGGCGATGACCGGCGACCTCCAGCAGAAGGCCGACGCCGATGACGACGACGGCAACGAGGTCCGCCAGGCCTTCGCCGAGGTCACCCAGGCCCCACTGGAAGGCGTGGCCACCCTCGGCGGCGGCCTCGGCGGCATGCTCAGCGGCGGAATGATGGCCGGCGTGCTCGCCAAGGTGAGCAAGCCCGTGGCCAACGCCGTCTCGAAGAAGACCGGCATCCCCGCGCCCACCGTCGCCCGGGTCATCGAGCTGCTGATCCCGGTCCTGCTGGCGGTCTTCGCCAAGCGCGCGGCCTCCCGGAAGGGCGGCGGCGGAGCCCCGACGGCGGCCGGCGGCGAGTCCCCGATCCCGTCGCCGGGAGCGGTACCGGGTGCGGCGGGCGCCGCCCCCACGGGCGCGGCCCCGGCGGCCGGCGGCAGCCTCGGCGACCTGCTCGGCCAGATCCTCGGCGGCGGCAAGAAGTAGCGCCCCTCACCCGTTCGGACGAATCACTCCGTAGACCCTGATCAATGAGTCGTCCCGGCCGGGGAAGGGCACGGCGTGCAGCCGGACCCCGGTCGCCGGGAGGGCTTCCAGACCGGTCAGGCCCGTGAGGGCGGGCAGGCCGGCGGCGGCGAGCGCCGCCGCCACCGGCCCGGCGCCCTCGGGGCTGTCCGTGGCCACGAGGAGCGCACCCTGCCCGGCGAGCAGCGCCACGGCGTCCTCGGTGAGGTACGGGCCGGCCGCGCGGCCGGTCTGCACGACGACGGCGTGCCCCGCGAGGTCGAAGGGCGCCAGCGCGAGCCGGTCGGCGACCGGCTGTCCGGCTCCGAGGAGCCGGACCAGGACCACGGGAAGGTCCACCAGGCCGGCCAGGCCCGGTGCGCCGCCGGCCGCGCCCGTCGGCCAGGCGGCCCGGGTCGCGGGGCCGGTCAGGTCCGTCGCGGTGCGGCCCGAGCCGGCGGAGCCGGGGTTCCGGGAGCCTGGGTTCCGGGATCCGGGGTTCCCAGAGCCGGTGTTCCGCGAGCCCTTGTGGGGCTCCTGGATCAGCTCCCGGCGGGTGATCTTCGTACTGCCGACCATCAGCAGTCCGAGGTGGCGGACGATCAGTTCGCCCAGTTCCCCGTCGGCGATGTCGTCTCCGGGGATGTCCAGGCGGAACCCCTGCATCTGCAGGGCGCCTCCGTTGCTGAAGACGACCTCCGCGTCGAAGTCGACCCGCCACTGACCGCTGCCGCTGTTCGTTCCCGTGGTCATGTTCTGTGTCCTCACGTTCGTGGAGCCATCGTCCAACTGCTCATTCAGGGCTTCCCGCTAGTGCTGTGGCCGGAAGCGGAGCCGAGCCGGGGCCGGGTACGGGCACCTCCGTGGCGTCGGCCTCCCGCGCCGCCGCGGGCCGGGGCTTCGAGGGCACCAGCGAGGTCACCGCCACCCCGCCGACCAGGAGCACGGCCGCCACCCAGCGCAGCCCGCTCACGCCCTCCCCCAGTACCAGGGCCGCGGAGCTCATGCCGAAGACCGGCACCAGCAGCGAGAAGGGGGCCACCGAGGAAGCGGGATAGGTGCGCAGCAGGAACCCCCACGCCCCGAAGCCGAACACCGTGGTGACCCAGGCGAGGTACAGGATGACCCCGGCCCCGCTCCAGTCGAGCCCGCGCAGCGCCGCCACGTCCCGCTCCGGGCCCTCCAGCAGGAGCGAGAGCCCCGCCAGCGGCAGCACCGGCACCACGCTCACCCACACCATGAAGTTCAGGGCGTCGGGCGGGGAGGCCTTGCGGGTCAGCACGTTGGACACGCCCCAGCACGCGGCGGCCGCGATCACCATGGTGAAGCCCAGCACCGGCCCGGAGGCGCCTTCGTCCACGGCGGCCACGGCGATCCCCGCGAAGGCCACGGCCATGCCCGCGATCCGCAGCCGGCCCGGCCGCTCCCCCAGCACGACGGCCGCGAACACGGCGGTGAACACGGCCTGCGCCTGGAGGACCAGCGAGGACAGCCCGGCCGGCATCCCGTTGTCCATCCCGGAGAACAGCAGCCCGAACTTGGCGATGCCGAGGACCACGCCGACCGCGATCACCCACTTCCAGGCCACCTTGGGCCGCCCGACGAAGAACACCGCCGGCAGGGCCGCGACGAGGAAGCGCAGGGCGGACAACAGCAGCGGAGGGAACGATCCGAGCCCGAACTCGATGACGACGAAGTTGAAGCCCCAGACCGCGGCTACGAGGACCGCGAGGGCTGTGTGGACGGGGCGCATGATCCGAGCATCGGCTCATCAACCGTTTAGCACCAGCACAGATGTCTTCAGGGTCGGATGTAGCAATGCTTCATCCAGCGATCCGCCGTGCCAGCCGACGCGGGCCCGGCCCGATCCGAACGGCACGCCCCTAAGCTGACCGGCATGCTCGACCTCTCCCGGCTGCGCGCCCTGCACGCCGTCTCCGTCCACGGCTCGGTCGGCGCGGCCGCGGCCGCCCTCGGGTACACCCCCTCCGCCGTCTCCCAGCAGATCGCCAAGCTGGAACGGGAAACCCGCACCACCCTGCTCGAACGCCACGGCCGCGGGGTCGCCCTCACCGAGGAGGCCAAGCTGCTGGCCACGACGGCCCAGCAGCTGATGGACATCTCGGAGCAGGCCGAGACCGCGCTGGAGGAGTCCCGCGGCCAGCCCATCGGCCGGCTGCGGGTCGCCGCCTTCGCCTCGGCCGCCCGCGGCCTGCTCCCCGGGGTCCTCGCGGACCTGGCCCACCGTCACCCGGCCCTGGAGGTACGGCTCACCGAGATCAATCCGCACCTCTCGATGGACCTGGTCACGCGCGGGGTCACCGACCTGGCCGTGACCCACGACTGGGACATCGCCCCGCTGCCCGCCCCCGAGGGCGTGGAGCAGGCGGTGATCGGGGACGACCGCTGCGACCTCCTCGTGCCCGCCGGGCACCCCTTCACCTCCCGCACCGTCATCCACCGATCGGACCAGCGGGCAGCGCTGGGTCTGCCAGCCGCCCGGCCGGGTCTGCCACGACTGGCTGGTACGAACCCTGCGCACGGCCGGGTTCGAGCCGGACATCACGCACGTCGCCGAGGAGAACCACACCCTCGTCGCGCTGGTCGCGGCCGGGCTCGGGGTGGCCGTCGTACCGCGGCTGGGCACCGGGACGCTGCCACCCGGCGCGGTGGCCGTACCGCTCGAGCCGGGCCCCGTACGCCGGTTGTACGCCCTGTGGCGGACCGGGGCGGCCCGCCGGCCGGCGATCACCGAGGCCGTACGGACCCTGCGCGAGCACTGGCCCCGGGTCTCCCCCCGTACGGGGGACCCCGCGAGTGTCCCCCGCTCCGAAGGCCCCGCCCCGCAGTAGCGTCCGGCGCGTGCCGAACCACGCCTCCCGCCGGACCCTGCTCACCGTGGCCGCCGTGGCCGCCGTCACCGCCGCGGGGGCCGCGTCCGCCTCGGTGGGCCCCTCCCGGGACCCCGGCGGCCCGGCCCCCGACGACGCCCGGCCGGGCGACCGCGCACCGGGCCACACCCCGGCCCCCCGGGTCCGGCCGCGCGAGACGATGGCGCGGATGAGCCTGGCCGAACTGGTCGGGCAGCTCTTCGTGTCGCGGGCGTACGGGCATTCCGCGACCGAGCCCGACCCCGGGGACGCCGCACTCAACCAGCAGCTGTTCGGGGTCCGCACCCCCGCCGAGCTGGTCGCCCGCTACCACCTCGGCGGGATCGTCTACTTCGGCTGGGCGCACAACACCCGCTCCCCGCGCCAGATCGCCGAGCTGTCGGCCGGGCTCCAGCGGGCGGCCACGGCCCCCGTGAACGGAGTCGCGGGCATCCCGCTGCTGCTCTCCATCGACCAGGAGCACGGCGCCGTGGCCCGCGTGGGCCGGCCCGCGACCCTGCTCCCGGGGGCCATGGCGCTGGGGGCCCTGGCCCTGGGGACCGGCGGTTCCACCGCCGAGGCCCGCCGGGCCGCGCGCATCGCGGGCGCCGAGCTGGCGGCCATGGGCATCCGGCACAACTACGCCCCGGTGGCCGACGTGAACACCGACCCCGCCAACCCGGTCATCGGCGTACGGTCCTTCGGCGCCGACCCGCAGGCCGTGGCGGCCCTGGTCGCCGCCCAGGTCCGCGGCTACCAGGGCGCCGGGGTGGCCGCCACGGCGAAGCACTTCCCGGGGCACGGGGACACCGGCACCGACAGCCACGTCGGGCTGCCGCTGATGACCCACACGCGCGCACGCTGGGAGGAGCTGGACGAGCCGCCGTTCCGGGCGGCCGTGGAGGCGGGCGTGGACGTGGTGATGACGGCGCACATCGTCTTCCCCGCGCTCGACCCCTCGGGGGATCCGGCGACGCTCTCGCGGCCGATCGTCACCGGGATCCTGCGCGAACGCCTGGGCTTTGGCGGGGTGGTGGTGACCGACGCCCTCGACATGGCCGGGGTCCGCCAGAAGTACGGGGACGACCGGGTCCCGGTGCTGGCCCTGAAGGCGGGCTGCGACCAGCTGCTGAACCCGCCGGACCTGGGGCTGGCCGTCCGCAGCGTGCTGGCGGCCGTGGAGTCGGGCGAGCTGACGCGGGCCCGGATCGAGGAGTCGGTGCTGCGGATCCTGGAACTGAAGGCCCGCCGGGGCCTGTTCGACGCACCGGCGCGGGCCGAGGATCCGGCGCGGGCCGCGGACGCGGTGGATGCGGCCGTCGGCATCCCGGCGCACCTGGCGGCCGCCGGGGAGATCGCGGACCGTACGACGACCCTGCTGGCCAATCCGGTGGGGCTGCTGCCGCTGGATCCGGCGGACCGGCCGCTGCTCCTGGTCACCGGGACCGACCCGGTCTCCCCCACGGGTACGACGGGGCCCCCTACCGCGGTACTGGCCCGGGAGCTGTCGGCGCTGGGTTGCCGGGCGACGGCCCTGCCGCCCGCGCGTGCGGTGGCGGCCGCCCCGGGCAACGCGGCCGTGCTCGTGTGCACGTACAACGTCCCCGAAGGGGAGAGCCCGCAGCGCGAGCTGGTGACCGGGCTGCTGGCCACGGGGGTGCCGGTGGTCCTGGTGGCGATCCGCAACCCCTACGACCCGGCCCGGCTGCCGGTCTGCGCGGCCGAACTGGCCACCTACACCTGGACGGACGTGGAGCTGCGGGCGGCGGCCCGGGTGGTCACCGGGACCGTACGCCCCACGGGGCGCCTGCCGGTCCCGGTGCCGGGCCGGTACCCGCTGGGCCACGGGCTGGCGTACGGGTAGTCCCCGTAACCCTCCCGCGGCCCCTCGGGTCCTCCTACGGCACTACGGGCGCAGCATCGGCTCGCGCTCGATGTCGCGCTGGTCGAGCTGCGCGTCCGGCGTCGCCAGCGGCGTGGCCTTCGCGGCGCCGGTGGGCGCGGTGGCCGGGGCCACTCCGGCCCACTTGAGGATCTTCTCGGTGGCCAGCGCCTTCTCGGCCTCCATCAGCTTGGAGACGTTGGCCCCGTGGTTGGCGCCCGGAGCGGTCATCACGTAGCTGTCGCGGGCCCCGTAGCCGAGGTGGAACGGTTCGGCACCCCACGGGTCGTTCTGCCCGTAGACGAAGAGCATCTGGTTCGCGTTGTTCTTCACCCAGGTGTCCACGTCCCGCATCGCCGCGGGCTGGAAGGTCATCGGGATGTCGCGGGGCACGAAGTTGCGCGGGCCCTGGTAGCCGTAGCGGCTCAGGCCGTCCAGGTGGGGCTGCTTGATGTCGGGGGAACCGAGCTGGGTGCCCGCCTGGTAGTAGTACGGCGTGTACGTCTCCAGGCCCTGGTCGGCGTAGGCCGAGAAGCCGGAGATCGCGTCGATCGTGTCCCAGATCTCCTGGTCGGTCGCAGTGGCGGCGGCTGGGATGGAGGCGCAGTCGGCGAGCAGGCTGTACTGCCAGAAGGCCCACACGTAGTCGAGCACGACGGCCTCGTAGGCCTTGTCGAGGTTGCCGACGGTGGTGAAGGTCCAGCCGTTCTCGGCGGCGGCGACCGCGTACTTGGCCTCCAGCGCGTCCCGGCGTACGAGCGCCTCGCGCTGCACCCCGTTCAGCTTGTCGCGGCACTCCTTGGTGCCGACCTTGGCGAAGAACCGGTCGTAGGCCGAGTCCTCCTTGTTCACCACGTCGTTGGGGGCGACGTACGCGACGACGCCGTCCATGTCGCGCGGGTAGAAGCGCTCGAAGTAGGTGGCGGTCATGCCGCCCTTGCTGCCGCCCGTGGCGAGCCAGTTCTTCTTGTAGACCTTCTTCAGGGCGGTGAAGACGCGGTGCTGGTCACTGGCGGCCTGCCAGATGTCGAGGTTCGCCCAGTTGGCCGGGTCGGGCCGGGACGGGGTGAAGAAACGGTACTCCAGCGACACCTGGTTGCCGTCGACTATGGTCGTCGGCTCGCTGCGGCGCGGGTTGGTGTTGACGTTGTAGCCGGAGGTGAAGAACACCGTGGGCCGCGTGACGTCCTTGTGCAGCAGGGTCAGGCGCTGCTTGAAGGTGCCCTTCCACGGCGCGCGGTGGTCGACCGGCTGCTCGTAGGTCAGTACGAAGAAGCGGTAGCCGGGGTACGGCTTCTCCTCGATCACGCTCATCCCCGGGATCGCGAGGATCCGGTCCTTGATGTCTTCCGTGGCGGCCCTGGCATCCGTGGCGGTGGCATCCGTGACGGCGGACGGTTCCGCGGCGGTGGCCGCTTGCGCCGTGGTGCCGGCCGCACCCGCGGTGCCGATCAGCACCGCGAGCGACAGCAGCCATCCGAGCTTCTTGCGCATTCACACTCCCCATGAGTTCACATCGGTCGCCGTGAACCTAGCCGGGAGAACACGCAGCTGAACAGACCTAGTTGGGCCGCTCCCTCAGCAAAGGATCCAGCCGGAATCGACGGATCCGGCCCCCACGCTCCCCTTTACATACACGCAGCGGTTGATCGCGTGGACGCTGACGGGTCCGGCGTACCGGGTGAATCGCCCCGCATCGGGCACCGGGTAGCCGCCGCGCGGCTGGATGCTCACCGACATCGGCCGCCGCGGACCGGGCTCCCGGGCGACCGTCACCGCACAGGCCCGGTCGCGGGTCTTGTACACGCGCACCTCCCCCGTGGAGAAGGGCAGCGTCCGCACCAGGTTCCCCGCGCACCCGCCGGTCGCCGCCTGCGCCGGCTGCGCCGTCAGCAGTCCGGCGGCGCCCAGCCAGAGCGTCACCGTGACCACCACCGTGCGGGCGGCCCATCGCCCCTGCCGGTTCCGCGCCTTCAACACCCTGTCCCCCATCGGCCGTACGTACAACGTGCGTACGTTCGTACGACGCCCCGCCCCCTCGATTGGTTGCGTGGAACAAGAACTCAGCCCGTGGAGCCGTGATCGAAGACGGACTCCCGCGGCCGGACCAGGGTGGCCACGGCGATCGACTGGAGGTGAGTGGTGCGCACGGCGGGCAGGTTGGCCTCGCCGAAGATCCCGCCCGTCGCTCCCGTGCCGCCGTTGTACGGAATCCCCGGCAGGCAGCCGATGTGCGAGTCGTTGACCTTCAGCATGCCGCCGTTGACCACCTCCTCGCAGAACCGCTCGACGACCCGCTCGTCCTGGGCCCACAGGGAGTTGCGCAGGCCGTAGCGGTTGGCGTTCAGGAAACCGATGGCCTCCTCCAGCCGGACCGGCGCCTCGGGCACGACCACGCACAGCAGCGGGAAGAAGGTCTCCTCGCGGAAGGCGCGCAGCCGGGCGGCCTCGGCCAGCCCGTCCACCCGGACGACCGCCGGGCGGATGAACGGCCCCGCCGCCGAGGGCTCGTCGTCCACGTCCACGAACTCCCCGCCGCACAGCAGCTGCCCGCCGGCCGCCAGTACCTCACCGAGCACCTCGGTGAACTCCGCCCGCTTGACCACCGGGCTCAGCACCGTGCGCGGATCCTCCGGCGGACCGGGCCGGATCTCCCGCACCTGCTCCATCAGCTCCTTCAGCAGCCGGTCGGCCACCTCGGGGTGGACGATGGCGAACTTCGGGGTCATGCAGATCTGCCCGGAGCCGTAGTACCGCTCGCACAGGGCTCGCGCGGCGAGACCGGCCTCGGCGTCGTGCCACACCAGCACCCCGTCGTTGCCCGACAGCTCGAGTACGGGCTTCTTCCCCGCGGCCACGCACTCCCGCTCCAGCTTGAGGCCCTGCTCGGAGCCGCCGAAGAAGACCAGGTCGTCGCAGTCGGGGCTGTCCAGCCACTGGCGGACCACGGCGCGGGCGTGCGTGCAGACCACGTTCAGGGTGCCGCGCGGCGCGCCGAGCCCCTCCAGGAGCGGGGCCACGATCTCCCGGTAGACGAAGCCGACACCCAGCGGGGCGGTGGGCGGCGCGTTGACGACCAGGCTGTTGCCCGCGGCGAGCGCCAGCGCCCCGTAGAAGGAATTGGAGGTGGGGGCGTTGCGCGGCGGGCTCAGGCACACCACCCCGTCCGGCTTGCGCACCATGCGGGTCCGCCGGCCGGCCGCGGTGCGCTCGGGCTCCCGCAGCCGGCCGGCGAAGTCGGCGACGGAGTCCGGATGGAAGGAGGCGGCCACTGAGTCCAGCTCCCAGCCGGCCAGCCGTACGGGGTGGCCTTCGGCGACGAGCAGCCCGGTCAGCTCCTCGCGGCGCTCGACGACGGCCCGGTGGACACCGTTCAGCAGCTCCAGCCGGTCGGCGAGCGGGACCCCCGCCCATCCCGGCTGGGCGGCGCGGGCGGCGGCCAGGGCGCGCAGACCCTGCTCGGGGGTGGACATGGCGACGCGGCCGGCCAGCAGCCGGTCGTCGTACGGCAGGTCCTCGCCACGCTCCAGCCGGGCCTTGAGCCCGAGCACCTCGAAGGGCTCTCGGAGGAGTTGACCCACCCGTGGCCAGTAGATCCATCGGGTGCCCGGCTCCTCGACGCCGTTGACCCATACCTCGTAAGAGTGCATCCACAACTTCCTAACGGGATAACGGGATTTCGCGATCACGCCGGAGATTACGCTAGGTGAGCGAGAGGCCTCGCACCGTAGCCGTGAAAGGCAACCGATATGACGAACGACCTGCTCGACCGCAAGCTGGACCGCGCCTTCGCCCACCTCGACGTCAACGAGGACCAGGTGATCGACGAGCACGACATCATCGGGCTCGGTTCCCGCCTGCTGGCGGCCCTCGGCGAGCCTGCGACCTCTCCCAAAGCGACCCAGGTGATGGGCGGGCTGGTCGACTTCTGGCAGGAGCTCTTCACCGAGCTCGACATGGACCGGGACGGGAAGGTCACGCCGCAGGAGTACAGGCAGGGCATGACGCGCCTCTTCAAGGACGACAGCGCGGCGTACGACAAGTCGTTCCGGCCGATGGCGCACGCGATGCTCCTGGTCGTCGACAAGGACGACGACGGCCGGATCAGCCCCGAGGAGTTCCAGAAGGCCCAGACGGCTTTCGACACGAAGCTGAGCCACGCGGACGCGGAGGCGCTCTTCGCCCGGATCGACGCGGACCACGACGGGTTCCTGTCCGTGGACGAGCTCCTCGGCGCGGTGCGGGAGTACTACACCGGCACCGAGGAGGACGCCCCGGGCAACCTGCTCTTCGGCGAGCTCTAGCCCTGGCTCCCACCCCGGCCCCGGCATGAGGAGCGGCGTAACCGGGGAGCCGAATTCCGTCAAGCCGCGAGATTTCGGGTCGTGACACCGCGCGGGTGGCGGGGCGTACTGGGGCGAACCCCCATCCGCCTCGCTCACCAGAGGAGAGCCGTCATGAACCAGGTTTCCAGGAAGCCGCGCCTCGTCCTGTTCGCCGCATCGGCAGCCATCGTCGCGGGCGGCGTGCTCGCGCCCGCGACCGCACTCGCCGCCACCCCCGCCAGTTCGCACGCGGTCAGGGCGGACGACACCGGCAACGAGTCCACCCTCTTGCTCCGCACCGGCCCCGACGACACCGTGATCGGCAAGGACCGGCCCGCCAAGGACGGCCCGGGCAAGTGGGGCAACCGAAAGCACGGCAAGGGCCCCGGCAAGCACGGCTCTCCCGAGGGCCCGGTCTTCCAGGCTCCCGGCAAGCCGGAGTGGCAGTGCGTGACCGCCCCCTGCGGGCCGCCCGAAGGGGTCCCCGACGGAGGGACCGAGGGAGACGCGGTCGTTTCCCAGCATGCGAGGACGTGAGGATCCGACCGCGATCCACGCCACCCGAGGGGGACACCTACACCGGAGCCCCGGGTCCGCACGACGGACCCGGGGCTCCGGTGCGTGTACGAGGACACCCGGGCCGCGCTTTTACGCGAAGGGGCTCCACAGGTCAAGCCCCGAATGTGAGTGGCGTGACGCGAATGCCGCCATCGGGTTTATTTGAAGTACGCCCTCACCGGGAAACACCCGGAGAATCCAGAGGACAGAGAATCACCCCGGATCATTTCACCGGAAGATCCTCGAATCCCCTTTCCTTTCCGAATGGAGAACGACCATGTTCAAGATCCTCTCGACCCGCCGCATCGTCCTCGCCAGCGCCTCCGTCGCCCTCCTCGGTGGTGGCATCGCCCTCCCCGCCACCGCCATGGCCGCCCCCACCACCGCCCCCCACCACGCGGTATCCCTCCTCCAGGACGACAGCGCCGACGGCATCGGCACCGGCGGCGACGCCACCGCCGACAACACCACCGTCGGCGGCAACTCCCAGGGCGGAAACGCCGACAGCGGCGTAGGCAACTGCAAGGGCAAGTGCACGATCACCACCGGCAACGCCACGGGCGGCGACTCCAGCGCCGACGCCATCAACACCGGCGACGCCACCGCAGTCGGCGGCGACGGCAACGGCAAGGGCGGAAACCTGAACAAGGTCAACAAGCAGACGGTCAAGAACCAGCTCAAGGAAGACCTGAAGGCGAAGCTCGGCAAGTAAACCCAGCACACCGCCCCTCCCCCTTTCTCATCCCTTTCTTTTCCGAATGGAGAACGACCATGTTCAAGATCCTCTCGACCCGCCGCATCGTCCTCGCCAGCGCCTCCGTCGCCCTCCTCGGTGGTGGCATAGCCCTCCCCGCCACCGCCATGGCCGCCCCCACCACCGCCCCCCACCACGCGGTGTCCCTCCTCCAGGACGACAGCGCCGACGGCATCGGCACCGGCGGCGACGCCACCGCCGACAACACCACCGTCGGCGGCGACTCCCGCGGCGGCGACGCCACCAGCGGCGTCGGTAGTTGCAAGGGCAAGTGCACGATCACCACCGGAGACGCCACGGGCGGCGACTCCAGCGCCGACGCCATCAACACCGGCGACGCCACCGCAGTCGGCGGCGACGGCAACGGCAAGGGCGGAAACCTGAAGAAGGTCAACAAGCAGACGGTCAAGAACCAGCTCAAGAAGGACCTGAAGGCCCAGCTCGGCAAGTGAACCCAGCACACACCCGTCCCCACCCAGCAGAACGGCGCCCCCGGGAATCCCGGGGGCGCCGTCGCGTGCCACGGACGCCGGAGAGGCCCAGCCTCTCCGGCGTCCGCGTCGTGTTTCCGTAGCGTCGGGCGTTCGCCCCCGCTATCAGGCGTTGCCGCCCGTGGCGGTCGCGTTACCGCTCACTGCGGTCGCGTCACCGGTGTTGAGCGCGTCGGCACTCGCGTTTCCGCTCGTCGCGTTCCCGGTGGTGATCGTGCACCGGCCGATACAGGTGCCCACACCGGAGGCGGCAGAGCCCGAGGTGGCCGTGCCGCCGGTGGTGGTGTTCGTGGCGGTGGCGGAGCCGCTGACGGCGCTGGCGTCACCGCCCCTGCGGTCGCCCTGATCGCCCCCGCCCCCGTCCCCGCCCCGCACGGTCTTCCCGGTCGAGCTCGCGGCCGCGTGGCTGCTACGGCTCAGCACGTCGGCGGTCACGGCTGTGTTGACGCTGTCGAAGCAGAGGCCGTTGCAACGGTTGGAGGCGCCGTCACCCACGGCGGTGTTGGTGCTGGTGCCGCAGAGGCCCGTGCACTCGTTGAACGCACCCGCCCCGACCGCGGTGGTGGCGCTGTCGCCACATAGGCCCGTGCACAGGCCGGAGGCATGGTCGCCCACGGCGGTGTTGGTGCTGTCGCGGCACAGGCCCGTACAGCTGCCGGAGGCGCCCTCGCCCGTGGCGATGTTGTTGCTCCCCGTGCAGAACCCTTCACAGGCTCCGGGAGAAGTACTGCCCAGGAGGGCGCTGATGCCGCTGTGGCCATAGTTCGGGACTGCCGGCGCGGCCATCGCGGTCGCGGGCAGGGCGATGCCGCCGGCCAGTGCCACGGAAGCCGTGGCCAGCACGATGCGACGGGTCCAGGAACGCTCGTTCATCGGAAATTCTCCGGGATTCTCGTGCGGAGCAATTCGACTGTGGCCAAGCGTGCGCGCGCCGAGGCCGCCGGTCAGATACGTCCGCTGACATACGGACGCGGGGATCCCCTGGGGTTTGGTCGGGGCCGACGCTATCGCGCCGATCCCGCCACCGTACGGATTCGTCTACACACGGCGTGTTGTCACACCCTCGATGACTCGCCGGGCCGCCCCGGGTATCACGGGTGGGGCGACCGGAAATTACCAAGATCGACCATGTGCGTCAAGCCCCGAAAGTGAGTGGCGTGACGCGAATCCCGCCATCGGGTTTATTTGAAGTACGCCCTCACCGGGAAACACCCGGAGAATCCAGAGGACAGAGAATCACCCCGGATCATTTCACCGGAAGATTCTCCAATCCCTTTCCTTTCCGAATGGAGAACGACCATGTTCAAGATCCTCTCGACCCGCCGCATCGTCCTCGCCAGCGCCTCCGTCGCCCTGCTGGGCGGTGGCATCGCCCTCCCCGCCACCGCCATGGCCGCCCCGTCCGTCGCCCCGCAGCACGCGGTGTCCCTCCTCCAGGACGACAGCGCCGACGGCATCGGCACCGGCGGCGACGCCACCGCCGACAACACCACCGTCGGCGGCAACTCCCAGGGCGGAAACGCCGACAGCGGCGTAGGCAACTGCAAGGGCAAGTGCACGATCACCACCGGCAACGCCACGGGCGGCGACTCCAGCGCCGACGCCATCAACACCGGCGACGCCACCGCAGTCGGCGGCGACGGCAACGGCAAGGGCGGAAACCTGAACAAGGTCAACAAGCAGACGGTCAAGAACCAGCTGAAGAAGGACCTGAAGGCCCAGCTCGGCAAGTGAACCCAGCACGCGTCCCCTGTGCGTTCCCGGCCACCCACGGGAATTACCAAGATCGACCATCTGCGTCAAGCCCCGAAAGTGAGTGGCGTGACGTGAATCCCGCCATCGGGTTTATTTGAAGTACGCCCTCACCGGGACTCACCCGAAGAATCCAGAAGACAGAGAATCACCCCGGATCATTTCACCGGAAGATCCTCGAATCCCCTTTCCTTTCCGAATGGAGAACGACCATGTTCAAGATCCTCTCGACCCGCCGCATCGTCCTCGCCTCCGCTTCCGTCGCCCTCCTCGGTGGTGGCATAGCCCTCCCCGCCACCGCCATGGCCGCCCCCACCACCGCCCCCCACCACGCGGTGTCCCTCCTCCAGGACGACAGCGCCGACGGCATCGGCACCGGCGGCGACGCCACCGCCGACAACACCACCGTCGGCGGCGACTCCCGCGGCGGCGACGCCACCAGCGGCGTCGGTAGTTGCAAGGGCAAGTGCACGATCACCACCGGAGACGCCACGGGCGGCGACTCCAGCGCCGACGCCATCAACACCGGCGACGCCACCGCAGTCGGCGGCGACGGCAACGGCAAGGGCGGAAACCTGAAGAAGGTCAACAAGCAGACGGTCAAGAACCAGCTCAAGAAGGACCTGAAGGCCCAGCTCGGCAAGTGAACCCAGCACACACCCGTCCCCACCCAGCAGAACGGCGCCCCCGGGAATCCCGGGGGCGCCGTCGCGTGCCACGAGCGCCGGAGAGGGCCCAGAGCCCCTCCGCCGCCCTCCTATGCGGTCGGACCCGTCCGCCCTACGCCGCAGCGACCGGCTCGTCCTCGCCGGCGAAGGTGCGCCACAGCTCGGCGTACCGGCCGCCGCGCGCCAGCAGCTCGGCGTGCGTGCCGTCCTCCGCGACCCGGCCGCGGTCCATGACCACGACCCGGTCGGCCCGTGCGGCCGTGGTCAGCCGGTGCGCCACGACCAGGGTGGTGCGC
This sequence comes from Streptomyces sp. GL_148, assembly GCF_057834205.1. Lineage (NCBI taxonomy): Bacteria > Bacillati > Actinomycetota > Actinomycetes > Kitasatosporales > Streptomycetaceae > Streptomyces > Streptomyces sp. GL_148. The sequence goes on from NZ_CM174396.1 coordinate 3,162,191, forward strand.
TTGCCCGCGAGCCGGTCGGTGGCCTGGTTGACCAGGGCCTCGGTGGCCAGGTCGAGGGCGGCGGTGGCCTCGTCGAGCAGCAGGACGTCGGGGTCGACGAGCTCGGCGCGGGCCAGCGCGATCAGCTGGCGCTGGCCGGCGGAGAGGTTGCGGCCCCGCTCGGTGACGGTGTGCAGGTAGCCGCCGTCCAGCGTGGCGATCATGGCGTGGGCGCCCACCGCGTGCGCGGCGGCCTCCACCTCCGAGTCGCTCGCCTCGGGCCGCCCGTAGGCGATGGCGTCGCGGACCGTCCCCGGGAAGAGGTACGGCTCCTGCGGGACGACGCCGAGGCGGTGGCGGTAGCCCGACAGGTCCAGCTCGCGCAGGTCCACCCCGTCGGCGGTGACCCGGCCGGAGGTCGGATCGTAGAACCGGGCCACCATCTTGACCAGCGTGGACTTGCCGGCTCCGGTCTCGCCGACGAAGGCGACGGTCTGCCCGGCGGGGATGCGCAGGCTGATCCCGGTGAGCGCCGGTTCCTTCTCCCCGCGCTCCTCGGCCGTGCCGTACGAGAAGTGGACCCCCTCGAAGGCGATCTCGCCGCGCAGCTCGGGGACCGGGCGGGGGTCGGCCGGGCGGGGCGTGCTGGTGGGTTCGCGCAGCAGGCCCTGGATCCGGCCGAGGGAGACGGTGGCCTGCTGGTAGCCGTCGAAGACCTGCGAGAGCTGCTGGACGGGAGCGAAGAACAGGTCGATGTACAGCAGGTACGCGACCAGCGCGCCCGTGGTGAGCGTGCCGGCCTCCACCCGGCCCGCGCCGACGATCAGCACGGCGGCGGCCGCCCCGGAGGACAGCAGCTGGACGAAGGGGAAGTAGACGGATATCAGCCACTGGCCGCGGACCCGGGCCTCGCGGTACGAGTCGCTGCGCTCGGCGAACCGGACGGCGCCGGCGCGCTGGCGGCGGAAGGCCTGGACGATGCGCAGTCCGGCCACGGACTCCTGCAGGTCGGCGTTGACCAGTCCGACCCGGTCGCGGGCGAGCTCGTAGGCGGCCACCGACTTCCGGCGGAAGAAGACGGTGCCGATGATCAGCACGGGCAGCGTGGCGAAGACGATCAGCGCCAGCTCCACGTCCAGGACGAGCAGGGCGACCAGGATGCCGAAGAAGGTGAGGACGGAGACGACGGCGGTGACGAGCCCGGTCTGCAGGAAGCTGGACAGGGCGTCCACGTCCGTGGTCATCCGGGTCATGATCTTGCCGGTCAGCTCGCGCTCGTAGTAGTCGAGGCCGAGGCGCTGGAGCTGGGCGAAGATCTTGACGCGCAGGGCGTAGAGCACGCGCTCGCCGGTGCGGCCGGTCATCCGGGTCTCGGCGAACTGCGCGGCCCACTGGGCCAGGACCACGCCGAGCGCCAGGAGGGACGCCGCCCAGACGGCGCCGAGGGCGGCCGCTTCGACGCCCTGGTCGATGCCGTGCCGGATCAGGATGGGCAGGAGCAGTCCGGAGCCGGCGTCGAGGGCGACGAGGCCGAGGGATATCGCGAGCGGGGCCCAGAAGCCGCGCAGCAGGCGGCCCAGGTTGTAGCTGTCCTCGGCGGACGCGGCGCGGGTCTCGTCCACGTCGGGGGTGTCGTCGGCGGGCGGCAGCGCGGCCACCTGCGCGAGCAGCTCGGGGGTGGCGGACATCCCCGCGGGAGCGGTGCTCTTCTCGTCCGCCTCCTCCTGGCGCTGCCAGAGTTCGGGGGTGATCCCGCCGGCCACCCGGCGCTTGGCGTTGACGGGCTCGGAGTCGATCTCGGCTTCGAGCTCGATGCCCCGCTCCATGTCCCGGTCCAGAGCTCGCTCGAACTCCTCCATGGCAGGCGCCTCGGGCGTCCGCGGGGAGCCCGCCCCGAGCGCGTCGGGGTCGGTGAGGAGCCGCCGGTACAGGGCGGAGCGGCGCTCCAGCTCCTCGTGCGTACCGACGTCGGAGAGCCGCCCGTGGTCCAGTACGGCGATCCGGTCGGCGAGCCCGAGCGTGGAGCGGCGGTGGGCGATGAGCAGGGTGGTGCGGCCGGCCATGACGGCGCGCAGCGCCTCGTGGATCTCGTGCTCGACGCGGGCGTCGACGGCGGAGGTGGCGTCGTCGAGGAGCAGCAGGCGGGGGTCGGTGAGGATGGCGCGGGCGAGCGCGATGCGCTGGCGCTGGCCGCCGGAGAGGGTCAGGCCCTGCTCGCCGACCGTGGTGTCGTAGCCGGCGGGGAGCGCCTCGACGAACCCTTCGGCCTGGGCGGCGCGGGCGGCGGCGCGGACCTGTTCGTCGGTGGCGCCGGGGTGTCCGTAGGCGATGTTGGCGCGGATGGTGTCGGAGAAGAGGAACGAATCCTCCGGCACGAGCCCGATGGCGTCGCGCAGGGAATCGTAGGTCAGCTCGCGCACGTCATGGCCGCCGACGCGGACGGTGCCCCGGTCGGCGTCGTAGAACCGCGGCAGCAGCAGCGACACGGTGGACTTCCCGCTGCCCGAGGAACCGACGAGGGCGACGGTCTCCCCCTCGGCGATCGACAGGCTGAACCCGTCGAGCACGGGCCGCTCGGGGTCGTACCCGAACCGCACGCCGTCGAACTCGACGGTGGCGGGCGCGTCCGCGGGAAGCACCTGCTTCCCCTCCTGGATCACCGGCTCGGTGTCGATGAGCTCGAAGACCCGCTCCACGCCGGCGCGGGCCTGCTGGCCGACGGTGAGCACCATGGCGAGCATGCGGACGGGGCCGACGAGCTGGGCGAGGTAGGTGGAGAAGGCGACGAAGGTACCGAGGGTGACCTGCCCCTTGGTGGCCATCCAGCCGCCGAGGGCCAGCATGGCGACCTGGCCGAGGGCCGGTACGGCCTGCAGCGCCGGGGTGTAGCGGGAGTTCATCCGGATACCGCGCATCCGCCCGGCGAACAGCCGGCGGCCGGCTTCGCGGAGCTTGCCGGTCTCCTGCTCCTCCTGGCCGAAGCCCTTGACGACGCGGACACCGGTGACGGCCCCGTCGACGACGGTGGCCACGGCGGCGGCCTGGCTCTGGGCGTACCAGGTGGCGGGGAAGAGCTTCTTGCGGCTGCGCTTGGCGATGAACCAGAGGGCCGGGGCCATGAGCAGCGCGACGACGGTCAGCAGCGGCGAGAGCCACAGCATGATCCCGAGGGATATCCCGAAGAGCAGGAAGTTGCCGATGGTCATGGGCAGCATGAAGAGCAGCCCTTGGATCAGCTGGAGGTCGGTGGTGGCCCGCCCCACGACCTGCCCGGTGGACAGCTCGTCCTGGCGGCGGCCGTCGAGCCGGGCGATGGTGTCGTACATGTCGGTGCGCAAGTCGTGCTGCACGTCGAGGGCGAGCCGCCCGCCGTAATACCTGCGGATGTACGTCAGCACGTACACGAGGACCGCGGCGCCTATGAGCATCAGGGCCCAGGGCCCCATGGGCTTGCTCCGGTCGCCGATGACGTCGTCGAGGATCACCTTGGTGACGAGCGGAACGAGCGCCATGACGGCCATGCCGCCGAGCGAGGACCCGAGGGCCAGCAGCACGTTGGCCTTGTACCGCCAGGTGTAGGCGGCGAGCCGCCTCCCCCACCCCTGTTTGCTTCCAGCCGCCGTTTCCGCCGTCGCCGTAGCCACGTACTGCCTCCCCGTTCGTCCTGCCCTACCGGAAGCGCCAACGCTCCGACCGGCGGATTTCATCCCGCCGCAACAATTCGAACTGGGTTGCGCGCATCCCGCGCGCGGTGCTGGGCCTACGGGGGGTCTACGGGGGACCTACGGGGCGTCGAACTCGTACTCCAGTACGTAGGCGGAGGCGTCGAGCACCATCTCGTTGACCTCGACGACCCGCCCGTCGGCGTCGAAGGCGGTACGGGCCACCAGCACGACGGGCGTCCCGGCAGCCAGCCCGAGGCTCGCGGCCTCGTCGGAGGCGGGCATCCTCGACCGGACCTCCTCCCGGAACCGCGCGGGCTTGTGGCCGAGCTCGGCGAGGCGTGCGTAGATCCCGCCGGGACCGGTGTCGCGCTCGGCGATGGGCGTGCCCGCCACGAGTGCGGCGTCGAGATAGGAGGTCGCGAACATGACGGGCTTCCCGTCGAGCAGGAACCTGCGGCGCCGGACGCACGCGGGCGCGCCGTCGGAGAGCCCGAGCACGTCGGCGACGGGGCCGGGGGCGGGCTCTTCGGTGACCCCGATGAACTCGACGACGGGTTCCCGCCCCTTGCCGCCATGACACTGTCCTCTGCCGACGAGATCTACTGGCTCGTGCCCCGCAACACCCGCGCACCGGGCCGGGCCCGCGCGCTGCTGCGCGAGCAGGCCACCGAGTGGGGCATCGGAACGCAGCCCGCCGAGGCGGCGGAGCTACTGCTCTCCGAGCTGGTCACCAACGCCGTACGGCACTCCCGCGCACCGCAGGGCCGGGACATCGGCATCCGGCTCGCCCGCTACGAGGGGCTGCTGCGCGTAGAGGTCGCCGACGCCGGCCCCGCCGTGAAACTCACGCCACAGGTGGTGGCGGACACCGACGAGCGGGGCCGCGGCCTCGCGATCGTCGCCGCCCTGGCCGAACGCTGGGGCAGCTGCCCCCGGCGGCACGGCATCGGCAAGGCGATCTGGGCCGAGGTCAGGGAGTAGGCAGCGCCTTCACCACGGGGGGCTGAGCCAGCGGCTTGTTCTCGCAGCCGAGGGCTTCGGCGACGCGCTGCCCCATGAGGTAGGTGAGGGTCATGCGCCGGCCCTTGGCCGCCTGGCGCAAGGGTGACTCGGACGGACTGGACCAGGAGACATCGGCCGAGAGCCACACGTCCCGCGACTGCGCACCGAGTTCGCCAGGCACATCACACTGGGCCAGCAGCGTAGACCCGGTTGTGTCCGTCACTCCACGCGCACCATTCAATTCGTAGGCCGACTCACCCGCGCGAGGCGGCACCGCGGAGGCGGCCCGAGGGGACCAACCGAATTGGAAGGTCGCGTGGGCTCCTCGTTCTTCCTCGTCCGTGCTGTACCGGCATGCCTGGCTGGAGTACGAGTTCTTTCCAGGCTGCATGTTCTGCAATGCCCACTTCATCTTTTCCACCAGCGCGCTCGTGGACCTGGAGGCCTTCGTCTCGAAGTCCTCGGTGGCGAGGATCTCCCGCACGAGCGCTTCCTCCTCGGAGGAGGCGCTAATCCCGCACACGTTCGCAGCCTTCGCCTCGGAGCCGCCCGAGGTGCACGACGCCAGCATGAGCACGCAGGTGAACGCAGCCGCCGAATGTCCAAGAGTTTTCAGCACGTCAAGGCCTGAGGTATGCACGAGCAGCATCCCGTCCGGTGGTGTACCCATTGCCCGCCGCGTCCTTCGCGTGGTCGAAAGCAGGATCAGCGCCGATCTCCCGCTGCCTGCCCCATTCATCGAACAAGCGGTTGGTTCCCCCCACGCCCGCCCCGTAGTTGTTGCTGGAATCTTTCTTGCTCGTTGCTTCGGCCTCGCTCTTGATGTCTTCAACCCACTCGTACTTGACCGAGTCGATCAGTGAGCCACCGACCGTGCCCACCACCGGGATCTCACCGATCAGCCCGTTCGCGACGGAAGACGTGTGCTCGGATGTGCGTTCCGCCCACTCAACCTTGTCGTCTTCCTTGTCCTTGTAGACGTCGGCCCCGATACCGTTGAGCGCGCCGTTGGCCACACCGATGTCGTGAGCGCGGTTGTCCCAGTCCGCGCTCGCCCCATGCAGGTCGCCCTTGTACGGAGCGGCGTTCGCGAGTTGCTCCGCCGAGTACGACCGCTCCGCCTCGACCAGCAGGGCGAATGCCGGGCCGTCGTCCGCGACGCCGCGCATCACGCGGATCAGGCTGCTCTGGCCGACCGCGACCTGGGCCTGGTCACCCGAGCCGTGAATGGAGTCCTGGCCGCCAGTGCCACCAAGGTTGCTGTTCTGGCCGCCGAGGATCTCGTGCGTGTCCGCGACGTAGTCGACCAGCGCCTTCGCCATCGGCTGGCGCAGGCCTTCCAGGTCCTTCGGGAACTCGTCGCCGCCCATTTCCTTGTCCAGGAGGCGGATCGCGTCGTGCATCACCCGGGCCTGGCCCTCCGTGTGCGGGCCCGGCGGGCCGAGCTTCTCGCCGTCGACGTGGCCCGTGGCCGCCGCCTGGATGGCTGCGCCGAGGCCGGCCGTCTTGTCACCCTGCATTTCGATCGGCGGGCCTACGCCCGTCGAGATCCAGGGGTCCGGCATGTCGCGGTCGGTGAGGAGGTACTTCAGGTGCTCGTTCTTATTGCCGGGGGCCTCGGGGTCGAGGAAGTGCGTCGCCGCGTCCGGGTCCTTGGCCATGATGCCCAGCAGGCCGTCCAGCGGGTCCGAGACCAGGTTCGGGCGTTGGGAGTCGTAGGCGTGGTCGTACATGTGGGGCTTCGACTTCTCGGCCTCGATCATGCCGTCGCCGAGGTCGTTGAGGAACTGCTTGCCGTAGCCGTCCCCCTGCTGCATCAGGGTCACGAGGGATTGGTAGCCGTACGTCGGGCGCAGGCCCTTGGCGACCAGTTCCGGGCCCTGTTCCTTCAGGCCCGCCATGAAGGGCTTGTACGCGTAGCTCTCCGGGTCCTTCGTGCCCGAGGCGATGGTTCCGGCGAGGCCCGTGCTGATGGACTCGTAGAGCTTCCTGTCGGCCGCCGAGGCGCCGCGTTCGTTGGAGGCCAGGTTGAGCTGGTCGGCCAGGTGCAGGGTGTCCTTCGCGCCCAGCGAGTGCAGGTACGCCTGGCTGAAGTGGCTGTCCTTCGCGTTCTGGCGGAGCAGCTCGTCGTAGTGCTTGAGGTCGTCCGGGGAGGCGTCGCCCGACTGGATCTTGTGGGTGAGGGCCAGGGCCTCCACCGCCTCCACGTCGCCGACGGCCTGGGAGTTGAAGCCGAAGAGGGAAGTGCCGTCGGCTCCGGACGCGTTGAGGAGGGCGATCCGTACGTCCTCGTCGAACTCCGTGACCGCCTTGACGGTGTCCGCGATGCGCTGCGTCCAGGAACGCTCGACCTCCGGGAGGTCGGGGTCGTGGCGGATCGCGTTCGCGGTGGCCGCGTCCTCCTTGAAGAAGTCGTAGCTCGCGATGCCGGCGTCCGAGACCTTCATGCCGGCCTTCACCGCGTCCGCAACGGCGGAGGTGACCCGGCCCTTGAGGTCCGTGAAGCGGGCGTGCGCGTCGCGGAGCAGCGACTCCATGGCAAGCGCCTGCGTCTGCGCCGCGTCGAACTCCCGACGCGTGATGGCGGCGTTGTTGCTCGCCGTCTGTGCGCTGCTGCCCATCCAGCCGGATCCGGTGGAGACGCTCTGGACTTCCTTCTCGTAGACGTCCTCGAGCGTCTTGAACTGCGTCGCCATCGACTTCCAGCCGTCGGCGGCCGTGACGAGCGCCCCGAGGTCGGTGGTGACGATCTCCTGGTAGTTCGGCATCGCGTCTCCGTCTCCCCTACAGGCCCGAGAGCTTGGACGTGACCGGCTGGAAGCCCTGGCCCGTCAGCTGGTCGTTTCCGGTGAAGAGGTTCGACGCGCCGCGCAGGGCCGTCTTCTCCGAGCTCAGCCGCCCCATCAGTCGCTTGACCTGGTCGTCCCAGTGCGTGTGCGCCTTCGCCAGACCGGTCGCCGTCTCCCAGCCCGCGAAGGCCTTGACCGCCGCGCTCGTCGGCGGCGTCGGCGGCCTTCGTCGTCCCGGGCTGGAGGACGTTCTCGATGGTGTCGGCCGCCTTCTTCTTCTCGGGCGGGGCCGTTGCGAGGACTCCGGTGCCCGGCGGCGTCGCGGACTGCCTCTGCTGGGCCCACTGCTGCTCGAACGACACCGCTCCCCCAAAGATCTGCGACCAAAGATTTGCGACCGGGACTGATCGGCACCAACCCAACCCGGCCCGCGCACCCCTCAGACGTGGGTGGGTGCGAACATCTTCAGCTCGGCCGGAAGTAGCAGGAGTGAAGGGCCCGGAGTCTTCAGGGACTTGGCCAGGTCCTCGCGGAGGGTTTCCGGGGTGGTCGTGGTCGCCGGGATGCCGAAGGAGGCCGCCAGGGCCACGAAGTCGGGGCGGGTCAGGGTCGTGCCCGTCTCGCAGCCGTACTCGCGCAGGATGCCGTAGCCGCCGTCGTCCACGATCAGCCAGGTGACGTCCAGGTCGTGCTGGCGGGCGGTGGCGAGGTCGGCGATCGAGTACATCGCGCCGCCGTCGCCGGAGACCGCGAGGACCGGGGAGTCCGGCTCCGCCACGGCCGCGCCGAGGGCCGCCGGGAAGGCGTAGCCGAGGCCGCCCGCGCCCTGCGCCGAGTGCATGGTGTTGGGGTGCTTGGCGTCGAAGGCCGACCAGGCCCAGTAGGACAGGATCGTCATGTCCCAGAAGCACGGGGAGCGGGGCGGGAGGGCTTGGCGGATCGAGGTCAGGAGCTGCTGCTCCAGGGTCAGGTCCTGGGAGGCCAGGCGGGCCGCGATGTCGGCGAGGAGCAGGGCGACGCGCTCGGGGGCCTGCGGGTCGGGGCGTTCGGCGACCGTTTCCAGGAGTGCCTGCAGGGCGAGGCGGGCGTCCGCGTGGATGCCGAGGCCCGCGTGGTTGGACTCCAGCTTGCCGAGGTCCGCCTCGATCTGGACGACCCGGCCCTCCGGGAAGAACGTGTGGTAGTTCGAGGACAGTTCGCCCAGGCCCGAGCCGACCACCAGCACGACGTCGGCGTCCTCCAGGAAGTCCGTCATGTGGCGGTCCTCCAGCCAGGACTGGAGGGAGAGGGGGTGGGTCCAGGGGAAGGCGCCCTTGCCGCCGAAGGTGGTGACGACGGGCGCGTTCAGGCGTTCCGCGAGCTGCTTGAGCTTGCCCGCCGCGTCCGAGCGGATCACCCCGCCGCCGGCGATGATCACTGGCCGCTCGGCGTTCTCCAGCCAGTGCGCGGCCAGGGCGGTGAGCTCCGGGCGCGGGGCCAGTTCGTGCGGGGTCGCGTCCATGCCCGTGACCTGCGGGACGACGGTTTCCGCGCGCAGGACGTCTTCCGGGATCTCCACCCACACGGGCCCGTGCGGGGCGGTCAGCGCCGACTCCCAGGCCTCGGCGATCACGGACGGGATCTGCGAGGGGGTCCGGGCCGCGTGCACGGACTTGACCACGTCGCGGAAGGAGGCCGACTGGTCGCGCAGCTCGTGCAGGTGACCGCGCCGGCCGCCGCCCAGGCCCGGGGTCGGGACCTGCGAGGAGATCGCGAGGACGGGCGCGGACGCCGCCGCCGCCTCGGCGAGGGCGGGCAGCGCCATGAGCGCGCCCGGGCCCGTGGACAGGAGGAGCGGCGCCGCCTCGCCGGTCATCCGGCCGTACGCGTCGGCGGCGAACCCGGCGTTGTTCTCCGTACGCAGGCCCACGAGGCGCAGGTCCGAGCGGCCGACGGCGTCGAAGAGGCCGAGCGCGTGCTGGCCGGGCAGCCCGAAGACGGTGGTCGCGCCGAGCGAGCGCAGCGTCTCCACGACCAGGTCCCCGCCCGTGCGCCCCGGCGGCGGCGCGAGCGCGGCCGCCTTCTGGGCTTCGGTGGGACGGAGTACCAGGTCGTGGTCGTGCGTCACGTGCGCTTACTCGCCCTTCGGGTTCGCCTTCGCCGCAGCACTGTGCTTATCGACCCTGCCTGGCGGCAGCGATCTGGCGGCTCATGATCGTGGTCAGCTCGTACGCGGTGTGCGAGGCCGCGACCGAGGTGATCTCCGCGTGATCGTACGCCGGGGCGACCTCGACGACGTCCGCCGAGACCAGGTTGCAGGAGGAAAGCCCGCGGATGATCTCCAGCAGCTCGCGGGAGGTCATGCCGCCCGCCTCCGGGGTGCCCGTACCGGGGGCGTGCGCCGGGTCCAGCACGTCGATGTCGATGGAGATGTACAGCGGTCGGTCGCCGATGCGCTGACGGAGCTGGTCGGCGACCTCGTCGGCGCCGCGGCGGTAGACGTCGGCCGAGGTGACGATGCCGAAGCCCATCTTGGCGTCGTCGTCCAGGTCCTGCTTGCCGTACAGCGGGCCGCGCGTGCCGACGTGGGACAGGGCCTCGGTGTCGAGGATGCCCTCCTCGACGGCGCGGCGGAACGGGGTGCCGTGCGTGTACTCGGCGCCGAAGTAGGTGTCCCAGGTGTCCAGGTGGGCGTCGAAGTGGAGCAGCGCGACCGGGCCGTGCTTCTTCGCCACCGAGCGGAGCAGGGGCAGCGCGATGGTGTGGTCGCCGCCGAGGGTCATCAGGCGGGAGCCGTTGCCGATCAGCTCGTCGGCGGCGGCCTCGATCGTGTCGACGGCCTCGTTGATGTTGAAGGGGTTCGCCGCGATGTCGCCGGCGTCGGCGACCTGCGCGAGCGCGAACGGGGAGGCGTCCTGCGCCGGGTTGTACGGGCGCAGCAGGCGGGAGGCCTCGCGGATGGCGTTGCCGCCGAAGCGGGCGCCGGGGCGGTACGAGACTCCGGAGTCGAACGGCACGCCGACGACGGCCACGTCGGCCTTGCCGCCGACCTCGTCGAGGCGGGGCAGCCGGGCGAAGGTCGCGGGGCCCGCGTAGCGCGGGATGCGGGAGGAGTCGACGGGGCCGCGCGGCTGCGTGCTCATGAGGGGGTGCCCTTCCGGAGGTCCTGCTGGGTCTGCTGGTGCGGTCCTTCGAGCGTAAACGGACACCCCGGGAGGGCGAAGTGTACGTTTCATCCATCAGACTCCCCCGATGTGTACGGAGCATCCACCCATGGAAGCCCCTCCCACCCCGCCGGTCGCGCTCGGCCGGCTGCTCGCCGACCACGAGCTGGGGCTGCGCCACCTGGCCGGTCCCGCCGAGGCCGAACTGCACGGGGTGCACGCCTCCGAGATGGCGGACCCGTCCCCGTACCTGCTGGGCGGCGAACTCCTCCTGACGGCGGGGGCGGGCCTCGCGGGGGCGGGTGTCGCGGGCACGGGCCTCGCAGGCGCGGAGGCCCGGGAGGCCCCGGAGGCCGGGCAGGCGCCGGAGGCAGACGCCGGGCCCTACGTCGCCGGGCTGGTCCGGGCCGGGGTCGGCGCCGTCGGCTTCGGGGTGACCCCGGTGTACACGACCGTGCCGCGATCCCTCGTCGAGGCCTGCGAGCAGTACGGGCTGCCCCTGGTCGAGGTGCCGCCCGGGACCCCGTTCACGGCGGTCGGCCGGAGCGTCTGGCGGCTGATGGCCCGGGCCCGGACGGCCGAGCTCCGCCGGGTGACCGAGGCCCAGCAGTCCCTCGCGGCGGCCGCCGCCCGCCCGGACCCGGTCCCGGCGGTGCTGCGCCGACTCGCGGCGACCCTGGGCGGCTGGGCCGGCCTCCTGCCCGCCGACCCGCCGCAGGCACCCGCACCGGCCGGCCCGGCGGACCCCGGCGACTGGGCCGGGCCCGTGCCGGATGCCGGGGTGCTGGACGCGCTCGGGGCGCTCGCGCGGCGGGTCGGGGAGGGTGCCGCGGTCACCGCCACGGGGGCCCACGGGGAGTTCCACCTCGGCGTCCACGCCCTCGGCGGCGGCCGGGTCCTGGCCCTGGCGACCCCCTCACGGGCCCCCGGGGACCACACCGTCGCCTCGGTGGCGGCCGTACTGCTGACCCTGCTCACCGTGCACCGCCCGGCCGGGGCGGAGGCCGCCGCCCTGACCCGGCTGCTGCTGGGCGGGGACCCGGCCGGGGCACTGGGCCCCGGGCCCTGGTACGCCGTCCACGCCCGCGGCACCGGGGACCCGCGGGCCCTGGCGGCCGCGCTGGGCACCGTACTGCTGGACCCGCGCGGGGAATCCGTACGCCTGCTCACCGACCGCGAGCCCACCCCGCAGCCCGGCTGGCGCCTCGGGGTGAGCGCCGCGACCCTGCCCGGGGGCCTGCCCGGCGCGGACGCGCAGGCCGGGCGGGCCCTGGAGCGCGCCGAGGCGGCCCGAACCCCGCTAGCCCACCACACGGACCCCGGCTTCGCGGGCCTGGTCGGCGCGGCCGAGGCGCGCGCCCACGCCGAGGCCCTCCTCGGCCCCCTCTCCCCCGCGCTCCGGGACACCCTGCGCGGCTGGCTGGCCCACCACGGCAGCTGGGACCGCAGCGCGGCCGCCCTCGGCATCCACCGCAACACCGTCCGCCAGCGCATCGCCCGCGCCGCCGACCTGCTGGGCGGGGCCGACCTGGACGACCCGGACACCCGGATGGAGCTGTGGTTCGCCCTGCGCCTGCTGCCCTGAGCCTGTCGTCAGGGGGGACCCGTCACGGGTTGGCGGTCACCTCGAAGCCGGCGCCGAAGACGTCGGCGGGGTCCGCCGCGTCACGGGCGCGCAGGTCGGCCATGATGTTCGCCGAGCTGGTGTACACGTATGCGGGGAAACCGATGATGATCGCCTTGGTGATGCCCGCCCAGGGCCCCTCGGCCTGGAACCCGTTGGCCTCGGAGGGGTAGGCCGAACCCGGCACGTGCCAGATCGTGGGACCGCCCGAGTCGCCGGCCTTGTGCCGCGTGTGGGCCTGGTAGATGCCCCGGTCGTTGTTGGTGATCCGGCCGTACCAGACGCCCAGCTGGCCGGAGACGAGCAGCTCGTTGTTGTTGAACCAGGCCGCGCCGAGCAGCCGTTCGCTGTCCAGTGCGGGGGTGAGCGCGTTGGGACTGGGGTTCCCCCCGGGCACCTCCATCACGCCGGTCTGCTTCAGGTGCGGCCCCTGGGACGAGAGCGTCACGTCCGCCGCCAGCTCGATGACCATGTAGTCCTTGGTGAGGTGTCCGGTCATGGAGCCCTCCGCGTCCTTGAACCAGCGGACGTACCCGATGGGTCCGTAGCCGATGTCCTGCCGGTGGTAGACGGGGATGACGTCCTCGCGGATCTCCCGGTCGGCGTAGGCGGCGCCGGATATGCAGTGCCCGGCCGAGATCGCGATCTTCCGCCCGTAGTCGTCGTTGCCGACGGCCCCGATGGTGCAGAAGGCTTCGGGGCGGGCGGGGTCGAAGGCGATCTGCATCGCGTTGTGCACGCGCTTCTCCTGCCGGGGCGCCGCCACCGGCTCCCGCACCGCGGCGCCTGCCGTACCCGCGCCGAGCACCGCGGTGGCGGCGAGAGCCGCCGTAAGGCTCAACAGCCTCCTGATCATGTCGATTCCTGTTCTGTCGGGGGCGCGCTCTGGAGGCACGAGTCAAGCCGCGGGAGCGGTGGCGGCAGAAGGGGGTATCCGGCCAGTCGCCATTGGCCACATCGCTCACCCCGGGCCCGCTGAGCGGAAGGGTCCCGGGTCACACCGCCCCGCCCTGGACAGCCCGAGTGACCGCCGGGTAACTTAGGTATGAGCAAGCGCTTAGCTATGAAAGCGGCGGACCGCCGCGACCGAAGGGAGCCGGCCGTGCGCCGTACCGTTTTCAACGAGGACCACGAGGCGTTCCGCGAGACCATCCGCGCCTTCATCGAGGCCGAGGTCGTCCCGGTCTACGACGACTGGTTCGCGGCCGGCCAGGCCCCGCGCGACTTCTACTACAAGCTCGGCGAGCTCGGCATCTTCGGGATCAACGTCCCCGAGGAATTCGGCGGCGCCGGCCTGGACACCCACAAGTTCGAGGCCGTCCTCTACGAAGAGACCTCCCGCGCGGGCGTCAACTTCGGCGGCTCCGGCGTGCACGTGCTGCTCGCCCTGCCCTACATCAAGATGCTGGCCGACATCGAGCAGAAGAAGCGCTTCCTGCCGAAGTTCGTCTCCGGCGAGGAGATGTGGGCCCTGGCGATGACCGAGCCCGGCACCGGCTCCGACGTCGCGGGCATGAAGACCACCGCCAAGCTCTCCGAGGACGGCACGCACTACGTCCTCAACGGCTCCAAGACCTTCATCACCGGCGGCGTGCACGCCGACCGCGTGATCGTCTGCGCCCGCACCTCCGCCCCCAGCGAGGACGACCGCCGCTTCGGCATCTCCCTCTTCGCCGTGGACACCAAGTCCGAGGGCTACTCCATCGGCCGCAAGCTCGACAAGCTCGGCCTGCGCACCTCCGACACCGCCGAGCTGGCGTTCGTCGACGTGAAGGTCCCGGTCGAGGACCTGCTCGGCGAGGAGAACAAGGGCTTCTACTACCTCGGCGCCAACCTGCCGTCCGAGCGCTGGGGCATCGCCTTCGGCGCGTACGCGCAGTCCAAGGCCGCCGTCCGGTTCGCCCAGCAGTACGTGACGGACCGCACCGTCTTCGGCAAGCCGGTCGCGCACTTCCAGAACACCAAGTTCGAACTGGCCGCCTGCCAGGCCGAGGTGGACGCCGCCGAGGCCGTCGCCGACCGCGCCCTGGAGGCCCTGGACGCCGGTGAGCTCACCGCCGCCGAGGCCGCTTCCGCGAAGCTGTTCTGCACCGAGGTCGCGCACCGCGTCATCGACAAGTGCCTCCAGCTGCACGGCGGCTACGGCTACATGAACGAGTACCCGATCGCCCGCCTGTACGCCGACAACCGCGTGAACCGCATCTACGGCGGCACCAGCGAGGTCATGAAGTCCATCATCGCCAAGTCGATGGGCCTGTAAGGCACCTAGCCTTCACTCCATGAACGAGGCACTCACAACTCTCCTCGACCTGCTCGACCTTGAGCAGATCGAGGAGAACATCTTCCGCGGTACCAGCCGTTCGGCGCTGGTACCGCGGGTCTTCGGCGGCCAGGTCGCGGCCCAGGCGCTGGTAGCGGCGGGCCGGACCGTCCCCGCGAACCGCACCGCGCACTCGCTGCACTCGTACTTCCTGCGCGCCGGCGACCCCGGCGCGCCCATCGTGTACTCGGTCGACCGGATCCGCGACGGACGCTCCTTCACCACGCGCCGCGTCGTCGCCGTCCAGCACGGCCAGCCGATCTTCCACCTCTCCGCGTCCTTCCAGACGTACGAGGAGGGCCTCGACCACCAGACCGCGATGCCCGACGCCCCCGATCCGGAGACCCTCCCGACGGCCGCCGAATCCCTCCCGCTCTACCGGGAGATCTTCCGCGACCCCGGCACGGTGGAACGGCTCATCGAGGCGCGCGGCGCGGTGGACCTGCGGTACGCGACGGTCCCGCCCTGGGGCAGCGTCGGCGAACCGGTCGAACCGCGCTCGCAGGTGTGGTTCCGTACCGCCGGCAAGCTGGAGAGCGACGACGCGCTCCTGCACACCTGCCTGGCCACGTACGTCTCCGACATGACCCTGCTCGACTCGGTGCTGCTCGCGCACGGGAAGGGCGGATGGGCGGTCGGCGACGTGGTCGGCGCCTCGCTGGACCACGCGATGTGGTTCCACCGGCCGTTCCGCGCCGACGAATGGCTGCTGTACGACCAGGAGTCGCCCTCGGCGGCCGCCGGCCGGGGCCTGGGCCAGGCACGGATCTGGACCCAGGACGGCAGGCTCGCCGTGACGGTCATCCAGGAGGGCGTGGTGCGCGTCCCGCGCGCGTAGTACGGCCGTCCGACGTAACGTCACACCATGTCCAGCAGCGATGCGATGGTGAGCGGAAGCGGAACCGGCGGCCAGGGTGAGGACGAGAGCGTCGGCACGGTCATCGCCGCCGTGGTCACGAACCTCGGCATCGCCGCCGCCAAGGCGGTGGGCGGGATCGTCAGCGGATCGAGCGCGATGCTCTCCGAAGCGGCGCACTCGGTGGCCGACACGGTGACCGAAGTGATGCTCCTGGCCTCCCTCAAGCGGAGCGCGAAGCCGGCGGACGAGGCGCACCCGCTGGGCTACGGGCCGGAGCGCTACATCTGGGCACTCCTCGCATCGATCGCCACCTTCGTCGGCGGCGCGGTGTTCGCCGTCTACGACGGCATCCACACACTGGTCCACGGGGAGGACCCCGGCAACCCGACGCTCTCCTACATCATCCTGGCCGTCGCCGCCCTCCTGGAGGGCTACTCCCTCCTGGTCGCCTGGCGGCAGGTCAAGGGCGAGGCGGCGCGGATGCGGGCGCCGCTGGGGCTGTACGTGAAACACACTCCGGACACGGCAGTGAAGGCCGTCCTCCTGGAGAACGTGGCCGCACTGATCGGGCTGGCACTGGCGGCCGGCGGCCTGCTCGGCGCGCAGCTCACGGGATCGGGCGTCTACGACGGGGTGGCCTCACTCCTCATCGGGCTACTGCTGGTGTGGGTGGCGTGGGAGCTGGGGCGCTCGAACGCGCAGTACCTGATCGGGCGGCCGCTGCCGGAGCGGATGCGGGCGGAGGTCCGTGAGGAGCTGCTGTCCGTCCTGCACATCGAGGGCGTGCTCGAGCTGACCACACTGGTGCAGGGGCCGTCGGAGGTGCTGATCGCCGCGAAGATCGACTTCCACGATCTGGCGTCTGCTGCGCAGGTGGAGGCGGCGTGCGAGGTCGCCGAGGCGCAGCTCCGCGACCGCTTCCCGGCTGTCCGCCGGGTCTACTTGGACCCGACTCCTACTCCTACTCCTTCTTAACGCGCCGCTCGCACGGTGCGGCCCTGGCGGGCCTTACCGGCGTCGCGCCGCTGCGCCGGACTCCGTCCGGCGGTGGCCTGGCTGGGTGCTCGCCACCGCCGCCCCGGCGTGAGGCCCGGTGGGCGGGTGCGGCTGGGTCGGCCCTGCGGGGCGAAGTCCCCTACCCGCCCTTCCACCGTTCCCCGGGCGCTGCCCGGACCCGGTCCTCAAGCGCCAGACAGGCTGGAAGGGGGTCCCGGGCTGCGCCCGGACCCCTGGGGCTCCGCCCCAGACCCCGGTCCTCAAACGCCGGACGGCTGAAAGCACCCGGCGACTCGGCCGGGCCGGGGACGGGGGCGGGGTGGGGTGTTGGCCTGGACGTAAAGCGTGATTTGTGGCGCAGGCACACCCCGCGCCCTGTCGAACGCAAGGCAGAGGGCGCCTAAATCATGCAGTCCAGGCCGACACCCCACCCCGACCCCGGCACCGGCCCACCCCCGCAGCCACAGCCCACGCCGGCCACACCCCAGCCCCGCCGGCGTTTGAGGCGCAGGGGCCCGGGGACCGGTCCCCGGCAACGGCGCCGCACCCTCCGGGGCTACAGCAGCCCCGCCGCCGCCAGGAGGTACGCGACCATCGGGTCGTAGAAGCGCGGGTCGCGGACGTGGTCGTCCAGGGGGACCGCCACCTGGAGGGTGCCTTCGGCCTCGGCCAGGAAGAGCGCGGGGTCGTTGCAGTCGGCGTAGCCCACCGCGTCCAGCCCGCGCTGCGCCGCGCAGCCCGCCCAGCCGTGGTCGGCGACGACCAGGTCGGGCTGGGGGCGGCCACACGCGGCCAGGGCGTCCAGGATCGCCGCCATCGGCTCCGGGGAGTGGGTGTGCCAGAGCGTCGCACCCCGCTCCAGGACCGCGACGTCCGCGAACTGCCACACCGAGCCCTCGTCGGCGACCAGCCCCGGCGGGATCACCACGATCTCGCAGCCCGCCGCGCGCAACGCGTCGGCCGTGGCCCGGTGCACGTCCAGCAGCCCGCCCGGGTGCCCCGTGGCCAGCAGCACGCTCTGCCGGTCGAGCGCGGCCTTGCGCAGTCGCGCGGCCATCCGGTCCAGGGCGGACACGGTGAGTTCGGGGTCGATGGTGTCCTGGCCGACGCGGTGCGCGGGGTCGTCCACGACACCGCAGCGCTCGGCCATCACCGCGAGCACGTCCTGCTCGTCCGTCCAGCGGTCGCCCAGCTCCAGGCCCAGCCAGTAGTGCCGGTCACCGTTGGCGAGCTTTCGATAATGAGACAGGTTATTGTCGCGCGGCGTGGCCACCTCCCCCGCGATCCGCGTGCGGACCAAGTGGTCGATGAGTTCGGCTCGGCTGGGGACAGGCGTCTCTATCGGCTTCGGCATGCGGCCCATTCTGCCGCCGCGCGCCCGGAGCCGTCCCTTCCATCCCGCCCCCCGGACACCCCGGCCGCGCCGCGTCATCCCGACAGCGCCCCGAAGGCTCCGTTCGCGAGCCGGCGCAGCAGCGATTCCGTCGCGTCCCGGCCGAGCGCCGCCAGGTGCGGGGTGGAGTTCAGCAGGCCGAAGACCGCGTGTACGGAGACGCGTACCTCCGCCTCGCCCACCTCGGGGTGCAGCTCCCGTACGACGTCGACCCACAGCTCGACGTACTTGCGCTGCAGCTGCCGCACGAGCTTCCTGTCGGCCTCGCGCAGCCGGTCCAGCTCCCGGTCGTGGAGGGTGATCAGCGCCCGGTCGTCGAGCGCGAAGTCGATGTGGCCGTCGATGAGGGAGGCCAGTACGCCGGACGGGTCGCCGGCCGCCTCCTCGACCCGGCGGCGGCCGCCCGTGAGCAGCCGTTCGCTGATGCCGACGAGCAGCTCGGCGAGCATCGCGTCCTTGCCCGCGAAATGCCGGTACAGGCCGGGGCCGCTGATGCCCACCGCGGCCCCTATCTCGTCCACGCCCACGCCGTGGAAACCGCGCTCGGCAAAGAGGCGCGCAGCCTCGCCGAGGATCTGCTCGCGCCGGGTCGGGGCGGCCGCTCTGGTGCTCATGGGAATCCATTCTAGACAGGGCCGTTAGCGGTCGTTAACCTAAGTCCCACATGCGTTAACGCTCATTAACACGAGCGCACCGAGCAAGGGAGCTCGACCGATGCAGCAGGCACCAGTGCTGACGAGCGCCGCCGACCCGGCGTCCGATGCCTGGCGGGCCAACGAGGCCGCCCACCGTGAGCTCTCCGAGGGCCTGCGGGCCCGGCTGGAGGCCGCCCGGCTCGGCGGCGGCGAGAAGGCCCGCGCCCGCCACACCGCCCGCGGGAAGCTGCTGCCGCGCGACCGCGTGGACGCCCTCCTCGACCCCGGGTCCCCCTTCCTGGAGCTGGCCCCGCTGGCCGCCGAGGGCATGTACGGGGGCGCGGCCCCGGCCGCCGGGGTGATCGCAGGCATCGGCCGGGTCAGCGGCCGCGAGTGCGTGATCGTCGCGAACGACGCCACCGTCAAGGGCGGCACGTACTACCCGATGACCGTGAAGAAGCACCTGCGCGCCCAGGAGGTGGCACTGGAGAACCGTCTCCCCTGCCTCTACCTGGTCGACTCGGGCGGCGCCTTCCTCCCCATGCAGGACGAGGTCTTCCCCGACCGGGACCACTTCGGCCGCATCTTCTACAACCAGGCCCGCATGTCGGGGGCCGGCATCCCGCAGATCGCCGCCGTCCTCGGCTCCTGCACGGCGGGCGGCGCGTACGTACCGGCCATGAGCGACGAGGCCGTCATCGTCCGCGGCCAGGGCACGATCTTCCTCGGCGGCCCGCCGCTGGTGAAGGCCGCCACCGGCGAGGTGGTCACGGCCGAGGAGCTCGGCGGCGGCGAGGTCCACTCCCGGACCTCCGGGGTCACCGACCACCTCGCGGAGGACGACGCCCACGCGCTGCGGATCGTACGGAACATCGTGGCGACCCTGCCCGAGCGCCAGGCGCTGCCCTGGTCGGTCGAGGCGCCGCAGGAGCCCAAGGTGGACCCGTACGGGCTGTACGGCGCGGTCCCCGTCGACTCCCGCACCCCCTACGACGCCCGCGAGATCATCGCCCGGATCGTGGACGGCTCCCGCTTCCAGGAGTTCAAGGCGGAGTTCGGGCAGACCCTGGTCACCGGCTTCGCCCGGATCCACGGCCACCCGGTCGGGATCGTCGCCAACAACGGCATCCTGTTCTCCGAATCGGCCCAGAAGGGCGCGCACTTCATCGAGCTGTGCGACCAGCGCGGCATCCCGCTGCTCTTCCTCCAGAACATCTCCGGCTTCATGGTCGGCCGGGACTACGAGGCGGGCGGCATCGCCAAGCACGGCGCCAAGATGGTCACGGCCGTGGCCTGCACCCGGGTCCCGAAGCTCACGGTGGTGGTCGGCGGCTCGTACGGCGCGGGCAACTACTCGATGTGCGGGCGGGCCTACAGCCCCCGCTTCCTGTGGATGTGGCCCAACGCCAAGATCTCCGTGATGGGCGGCGAGCAGGCGGCCTCCGTCCTGGCGACGGTCAAGCGCGACCAGATCGAGGGCGCGGGCCAGGACTGGCCGGCCGAGGACGAGGAGGCCTTCAAGGACCCGGTCCGGGCGCAGTACGAGGAACAGGGCAACGCCTACTACGCCACGGCGCGGCTGTGGGACGACGGGGTCATCGACCCGATGGAGACCCGGCAGGTGCTGGGACTGGCCCTGACCGCATGCGCGAACGCTCCCCTGAGCGACTCGGGCTTCGGCATCTTCCGTATGTGACGTGAGGACCTCACTGATGTTCAGCACTGTTCTGGTCGCCAACCGGGGCGAGATCGCGGTCCGCGTCATCCGCACGCTGCGGGAGCTCGGCATCCGTTCCGTGGCCGTCTTCAGCGACGCCGACGCGGACGCCCGGCACGTACGGGAGGCCGACACGGCCGTCCGCATCGGCCCGGCGGCGGCCGCCGAGAGCTACCTGTCGGTGGAGCGGCTGCTCGACGCGGCGCGCCGGACGGGCGCCGAAGCCGTCCACCCCGGCTACGGCTTCCTCGCGGAGAACGCCGCCTTCGCGGCCGCCTGCGCGGACGCGGGCCTGGCCTTCATCGGGCCGCCCGCCTCGGCGATCTCCCTGATGGGCGACAAGATCCGCGCCAAGGAGACCGTCAGGGCCGCGGGCGTGCCCGTGGTCCCCGGCTCCTCGGGCAGCGGGCTGTCCGACGCCGAACTGGTCGCCGCCGCCGAGCAGATCGGCATGCCGGTGCTGCTGAAGCCCTCGGCGGGCGGCGGCGGCAAGGGCATGCGGCTGGTACGGGACTCCGCGCTGCTCGGCGAGGAGATCGCGTCGGCCCGGCGCGGGGCGAAGTCCTCCTTCGGCGACGACACCCTCCTCGTGGAGCGCTGGGTGGACCGGCCCCGGCACATCGAGATCCAGGTGCTGGCGGACGCCCACGGGAACGTGGTCCACCTCGGGGAGCGCGAGTGCTCGCTCCAGCGGCGCCACCAGAAGGTCATCGAGGAGGCGCCGTCGGTCCTGCTGACGCCGGAGCTGCGGGCCTCGATGGGCGCGGCGGCGGTGGAGGCGGCGCGGTCCTGCGGGTACGTCGGCGCGGGGACGGTGGAGTTCATCGTCCCGGGCGGGGATCCCTCCTCGTACTTCTTCATGGAGATGAACACCCGGCTCCAGGTGGAGCACCCGGTCACCGAGCTCGTCGTGTCCATCGCCGGGGGCGGACTGGACCTGGTGGAGCAGCAGCTCCGGGTCGCGGCGGGCGCGGAGCTGGGCTTCGGCCAGTCGGAGGTCCGGCTGACCGGGCACGCGATCGAGGCCCGCGTCTGCGCGGAGGATCCGGCGCGGGGCTTCCTGCCGTCCGGCGGCACCGTCCTGGCCCTGTCGGAGCCGTCCGGCGGCTCCGTCCGTACGGACTCCGGGCTGGCGGCGGGGGTCGACACCGGGTCCACGTACGACCCGATGCTGTCGAAGGTCATCGCCTACGGTCCCGACCGGGCGGCGGCGCTCCGTGTCCTGCGGGGTGCGCTCGCGGACACCGTGATCCTGGGCGTCCAGACCAACACCGGCTTCCTGCGGAGGCTGCTCGCGCACCCGGATGTCGTGTCGGGCGACCTGGACACGGGCCTGGTCGAGCGGGACCTGGCCGCGCTCCTCCCCGAGGGGGTCCCGGACGAGGTGTACACGGCCGCTGCGCTGCTGGCCGGTGGCTCGTTCCCCCACCCCGCCCCTTCCCGAAACCCCGCCGGGGGCTGGATCGACCCCTTCGACTCCGCCAACGGCTGGCGCCTGGGCGGTACCCCCGCCTGGACGGTCCACCACTTCCGCCTCCCGGGCCAGGACCCGGTGACGGTCCGCACCCGGCCGGCCGGGACGGGATCGGACACGGAGCTTCTCCTGGACTCGGCCGAATCCGCGACGCGGACGGACTCGCCGGCTCCGGCCGCCTCCGCGACGCAGCCACATCCCGTGCCCGCACCCGACGGCGGCGCCGGCCGAAATCCAGCCCCGCCGGCGTTTGAGGCGCGGGGTCTGGGGCGGAGCCCCAGCACCCCGGCCCGGGGCCGGATCGTCGAGCTCACCCCCGAGCACCTCACCGTGGAACTCGACGGGGTCACCCACCGGTTCAGCCACGCCGCCTCCCCGGAGGGGACCTGGCTGGGCCGCGACGGCGACTCCTGGCACGTGCAGGCGCACGACCCGGTCGAGGCCAACCTCCGCGGCGCGGGCCGCGGCGGCGCGGACACCCTCGCCGCCCCGATGCCCGGCACCGTCACGGTGGTGAAGGTGACCGTCGGCGAGAAGGTGACCGCCGGCCAGAGCCTGCTCGTCGTCGAGGCCATGAAGATGGAGCACGTCATCTCCGCCCCGCACGCCGGCACCGTCACCGAACTCGACGTCCGTCCCGGCACCACGGTGGCCATGGACCAGGTCCTGGCCGTGGTCACCCCGGACGAGGAGGAGGAAGGCGCATGAACGGGCTTCCGATGAGCTTCGCGGACGAGGGCCTCCCGGCCCGGATCCGGATCCACGAGGTGGGCGCCCGCGACGGGCTGCAGAACGAGAAGACGGCCGTCCCGACCCACGTGAAGGCCGAGTTCGTGCACCGGCTGGCCGCCGCCGGGCTCACCACCATCGAGGCCACCAGCTTCGTGCACCCCCGGTGGGTCCCCCAGCTGGCCGACGCCGACGAGTTGTTCCCCCTCCTCGCCGACGTGCCGGCCGCGCTGCCCGTCCTCGTCCCCAACGAGCGCGGCCTCGACCGCGCGCTCGCGCTCGGTGCCACCCGGATGGCCGTGATCGGTTCGGCCACCGAGACGTTCGCCTCCCGCAACCTCAACCGCACCGTCGCCGGGTCCCTCGCGATGTTCGAGCCCGTCGTGGCCCGCGCCAAGGAGCACAAGGCACACGTCCGCGGCTACATCTCCATGTGCTTCGGCGACCCCTGGGAGGGGCCGGTCCCGGTCCACCAGGTGGTCGGCGTCGCCAAGGCCCTCCTGGACCTCGGCTGTGACGAGCTGAGCCTCGGCGACACCATCGGCGTCGCCACCCCGGGGCACGTGCGGACCCTCCTGTCCGCGCTCAACGAGGAGGGCGTGGGCACCGACCTGATCGGCGTGCACTTCCACGACACCTACGGCCAGGCCCTGTCCAACACCCTCGCCGCGCTCCAGCACGGCGTGACCACCGTCGACGCCTCCGCGGGCGGCCTCGGCGGATGCCCGTACGCCAAGAGCGCCACCGGCAATCTCGCGACCGAAGACCTCGTCTGGATGCTCGACGGCCTCGGCATCGAGACCGGGGTCGATCTGGCCGCCCTCACCGCCACGAGCGTGTGGATGGCCGAACAGCTGGGGCGTCCCAGCCCCTCCCGTACCGTCCGCGCCCTCTCCCACAAGGAGTAACGAAGACCATGGCCCTCGACCACCGGCTCACCCCCGAGCACGAGGAACTCCGCCGCACCGTCGAGGCGTTCGCGCACGATGTGGTGGCGCCCAAGATCGGCGACCTGTACGAGCGGCACGAGTTCCCGTACGAGATCGTCCGCGAGATGGGCCGCATGGGCCTGTTCGGCCTGCCCTTCCCGGAGGAGTACGGCGGCATGGGCGGCGACTACCTCGCTCTCGGCATCGCCCTGGAGGAGCTGGCCCGCGTCGACTCCTCGGTCGCCATCACCCTGGAGGCCGGCGTCTCGCTCGGCGCGATGCCCCTCTACCTCTTCGGCACCGAGGAGCAGAAGCAGCAGTGGCTGCCGAAGATGTGCTCCGGCGAGATCCTCGGCGCCTTCGGCCTGACCGAGCCCGGCGCGGGCAGCGACGCGGGCGGCACGCGCACGACCGCCGTCCGGGACGGCGACGAGTGGGTGATCAACGGCTCCAAGTGCTTCATCACCAACTCCGGTACGGACATCACCGGCCTGGTCACCGTCACCGCCGTGACGGGCCGCAAGGCGGACGGCCGCCCGGAGATCTCCTCGATCATCGTCCCGTCGGGCACCCCCGGCTTCACGGTGGCCGCCCCCTACTCCAAGGTCGGCTGGAACTCCTCGGACACCCGCGAGCTGTCCTTCGACGGCGTACGGGTCCCCCTGGCCAACCTGGTCGGCGAAGAGGGCCGCGGCTACGCCCAGTTCCTGCGGATCCTCGACGAGGGCCGCGTGGCCATCTCGGCGCTCGCGACGGGCCTGGCGCAGGGCTGCGTGGACGAGTCGGTGAAGTACGCCAAGGAGCGGCACGCCTTCGGCAAGGCGATCGGCGACAACCAGGCCATCCAGTTCAAGCTGGCGGACATGGAGATGCGCGCCCACATGGCCCGGATCGGCTGGCGCGACGCGGCCTCCCGACTCGTGGCCGGGGAGCCCTTCAAGAAGGAGGCGGCCATCGCGAAGCTGTACTCCTCGACGGTGGCGGTCGACAACGCGCGCGACGCCACGCAGATCCACGGCGGCTACGGGTTCATGAACGAGTACCCGGTGGCCCGCATGTGGCGCGACTCCAAGATCCTGGAGATCGGCGAGGGCACGAGCGAGGTGCAGCGCATGCTGATCGCCCGTGAGCTGGGGCTTTCCTCCTAGCGGCAGTCGGTGGTGCGGTCCGGGGCCTTCCGCGAGGAGGGCCCCTTGTCGTTTTCAGCCAAGGTTAGGCTAACCTTCCTATCGAACACCCGAGTCGCCCCGGTACGTACGAAAGTGGACATCCCCATGCCCAAGTCCCGTTCCTCCCTCCTCACCCGCCGCGGTCTCATCGCGGCAGGCGGCGCCCTCGGCCTCGTGGCCGCGCTCACCGCTTGCGGTGGCAGCGACTCCGCGAAGGGTTCGGGCGACAAGGGCACGGGCTCCGCTTCGGGCGCGTGGAGCTTCAGGGACGACATGGGCAAGAACGTCACCGCCGAGTCCACGCCGAAGAACATCGTCGCCTTCACCGGCACCGCGGCCGCGCTCTACGACTACGGGGTGAACGTCAAGGGCGTGTTCGGCCCGACGAAGACCGCCGACGGCAAGGCCGACGTGCAGGCCGGCTCCATGGACATCTCCAAGGTCGAGATCATCGGCAACGTCTACGACGAGTTCAACGTCGAGAAGTACGCGTCCCTCCAGCCCGACCTCCTGGTGACCAACACCTGGGAGAAGGACAGCTACTGGTACCTGCCCGAGGCCTCCAAGGACAAGATCCTGAAGCTGGCCCCGGCCGCCGCGATCGGCGTGGGCGGCGACGTCACGATGGACAAGGCCCTGGCCCGCACCGCGGACCTCGCGAATACCCTGGGCGCCGACCTGAACACCAAGAAGACCGTCGACGCCAAGGCCCGCTTCGAGGCCGCCTCCGCGAAGCTCCGCGAGGCCACGAAGGCGAACCCCGGCATCAAGGTGCTCGTCGGTTCCGGCGCCGCCGACCTGTTCTACGTCTCCACCCCGGCCACCTCCGCCGACCTGAAGTACTTCCAGTCGCTCGGCGTCGAGTTCGTCACCCCGGACAAGGTCGAGGGCGGCTTCTTCGAGAGCCTCAGCTGGGAGAACGCCGGCAAGTACAAGGCCGACGTGGTCCTCCTCGACAACCGCACCGGCACCCTCCAGCCGCAGGAGCTGAAGGCCAAGCCGACCTGGGCCGAGATGCCCGCCGTCAAGGCCGGTCAGATCACCCCCCGCGTGACCGAGCCGATCTACTCCTACGAGAAGTGCGCGCAGATCGTCGAAGAGCTCACCAAGGCCATCCAGAACGCCAAGAAGGTCAGCTGACCCCTGACCGTCCGGCCCCGGCGCCTCACCCAGGCGCCGGGGCCTTCTGCTTCGCCCGTCACCGCACCGAGCCCGGGGGGACCCTCCGCATGACCGCCAACGCCGCCGACGCCGACGCCGACACCGCACCCGAGGAATCGATCCCTCACTTCCGGTTCTTCGCGCTCGAAGTGCTCCGCACGCGGCGCCTGGGCCACTCCTTCCTGCGGATCACCTTCGGCGGCGCGTCCCTGACGGACTTCCGCTCGGGCGGCTACGACCAGAGCCTGTCCCTCTTCCTGCCGCCCGCCGGCCGGGAGCACACGGTGCTGCCGTCCACGGGCGAGGACACCTGGTTCGCCCACTGGCGCGCGATGCCGGACGAGGAACGCCCGGTCATGCGCTCGTACACGGTCCGCGAACAGCGCCGGACCCCGGGCGGCGTGGACGAGCTGGACATCGACTTCGTCCTGCACGGATCCTCCTCCCCCGCCTCGTCCTGGGCGGGCCGCGCGGTGACCGGCCGCCGGATCATGGCCATCGGCCCGGCCGTCGCGGAGAACAAGTCCGTACGTTTCCAGCCACCGGCCGCCACCGACGCGATCCTGCTGTACGCCGACGAGACCGCCCTGCCCGCGGCCGCCGCGATCCTGGACCGGCTCCCCGGGGGCACCCCGGTCAGGGCCTGGTTCGAGGTCCCGCACGAGGAGGACCGGCTGTACCTGCCGACGCCCGCCGACGCGGACGTCACCTGGGTCGTACGGGAGCCGGGCGCCGGCCGGGAACGCACCGGCCGGGTGCTGGAGGCGCTCCGGGCGGCCGGACGGCCCGCCGCCGGAGCCCCGTACGTCTGGATCGCGGGCGAGTCCGCGACGATCCGCGCGGTCCGCAGGCACTTCGTCCAGGACTGCGGCGTCGACCGGCGCGCGGTGCGCTTCACGGGCTACTGGCGCCTCGGCGCCAGCGAGGAGGAACTCCTCGCGGAGGCCTACGCGGGCCGGGCGCCCAGCGAGGAGCCGACGGCGGCGCTCTAGTGCTGTGGCCGGAAAGGTTTGCCGGGTCGCGGCGTTCGGTGCGGTGCATCGCAAGGCGGAGGACCGCGCCTCGTACTGGACGTACCGGCGTGGTCCGACAACGCGGCGAGGTGCCGTGCCGGGCGTCGCGACCCGGTGAACCTTTCCGGTCACAGCACTAGCGACCCCCCGCCGACTCCCGCCCGGCCCGGAGGCGGTCCTACTGCCAGGGCACGTCCGGCGCCCGGTGGTAGGCGACGTCCTGGGCGTCCAGGCGCGGGCCCTGGGCGGCCAGGCGCAGCCGGTACGAGGTCCAGTCGCGGGTGGCGGCCGGGGACCAGCCCAGCTCCGCGAGGCCCAGGACCCTCGGGAAGGCCATGTGCTCCAGGTCGGGGCGCGTCGCGATGGTCTCCGTCCACAGCGGGGCCTCCACCCCGAGGACCGAGGACTCCGGGAGACCCGTCAGGTAGGACCCCGGATCCCAGTCGTAGGCCCGGCGCACCGGCACGTACCCGGCCCAGGCCAGCCCCTGCTTCGTCTCCTTGTCGTACTTCATGTCCAGGTAGAGCCGGTCCGCCGGGGACAGGATCACCGGGTTGCCGGCCTTGGCCGCAGCGGCCACGGCCGCCTTCTCGGAGGCCGCCGTGCGGTCGTGGCCCCAGTACTGGAGCACCGTCCCCGGGGCGGGCCGGGCCGTGGCGAGCTGGTGCCAGGCCACCACCGTCTTGCCGTGCTTGGCCACCACCGCCTGCGCCCGGTCCATGAAGGCCGCGTAGTCCGCCGCGGGCGTGGAGTGCGCCTCGTCGCCGCCGAGGTGCAGGTACGTGCCGGGGGTCAGCTCCGCGATCTCCCCCAGCACCTGGTCGATGAACTCGTAGGTCCGCTCCTTGCCCACGCAGAGCGAGCTGAAGCCGACCTTGATCCCGGTGTAGCGCTCGCGCGCCTTGCCGTCGCAGTTCAGCTCCGCGTAGGCGGCCTGCGCGGCGTTCACGTGGCCGGGCATGTCGATCTCCGGGACCACGTCCACGTACCGCTCCGAGGCGTACGCCACCAGGTCCCGGTACTCGTCCTTCGTCCAGTGCCCGCCGGGTCCGCCGCCGACCTCGCTCGCGCCCCCGTACTCCGTCAGCCTCGGCCAGGAGTCGATCGCGATGCGCCAGCCCTGGTCGTCGGTCAGGTGCAGGTGCAGGGTGTTGACCTTGTACTGGGCGAGCTGGTCGACGTACCTCTTGACCTGCTCCACCGTGAAGAAGTGGCGGGCCACGTCCACCATCGCCCCCCGGTAAGCGAAGCGCGGCGCGTCGGTGACCGTACCGCCCGGCACCGTCCCCGGACCGGACACCGGCAGGAGCTGGCGCAGCGTCTGACCGGCGTGGAAGAGGCCTTCGGGGGTGCGGGCGGTGAGGGTGACCCCGCCGGGCCCGGACTCCAGCCGGTAGCCCTCCTCCCCCGCCCCCTCGGTCTCCCCGTCGATCCGCAGCCGGATCCCGTCGCCCGCCACGCCGTCGACCACGGGCAGCGGCAGCCCGCTGGGGCCGCGCAGCTGCTCGGCGAGCAGTTCGCCGACCTTGCGGACCTCCTCGTCGTCGGTCGGGCCGGTACGGATGACCGTGCCCGGGCCGAAGGCGTACCCCGGGCCTTCGGCGTGCGCGGAGACGGGCGCCGGCAGGAGCCGTTCGTAGGGCGCGAGCGCGACGGAGGGCTCGGCGGCTGCCCGACGGGGGCGGGCGTCGTCCCCTCTGGCGGCTCCGCCGCAGGAAGCGGCCGCGGGGACGGCGGCGAGGACGAGGAGGGCGGCGAGCGTGCGTCGCGGGACTCTCATGGGCATAGGTATAGGCCAACCGGGCTCGTGGGGCCGATGCAAGAATCCAAGGATGGCGGAAATCATCCAGAAGGACGGCACATGGACCTTCGACGGGGACGCGGTGCGCATCGTGCCGGGCCGCGACAAGGGGGTGGGGCCGCTGCACCAGACGCTGGGCGAGGTGCTCGTCCCGCTGCGCGCGCTGGCCGGGATCTCCTACGAACCGGGGCGCAAGGCGGGCCGGCTGCGCCTGCGGCTGCGTGACGGCGCCGACCCGCTGCTCCAGGTGACGGGCGGCCGGCTGCCGGAGGCCTCCGATCCGTACCGGCTGACCGTGGAGCCGGACCGCGGCGGGGTGGCGGAGTACTTCGTGGACGAGGTGCGGCGCGCCCTGCTGCTGGACCAGGTGGATGCCGGGCCCGCCGACTCCTACCTCCTGCCGGGTCCCGCGGTGCCGATCACGGTCGACTCGGGCGAGGGGACGGTGGCCTTCGACGGGGACCGGGTGTCCCTGGAGTGGAACTGGACGGCGGAGGAGGCGAAACGGTCCGGCGGGGCCCGGGAGTTCCGGGTTGCGGACCTGCGGTCGGTGGAGTGGACCCCGGCCCGGGGGCTGGAGAATGGGTGGATCCGCTTCGCCCTGGCGGGTGCCCCCGCCCAGAGCGCGCCGCCGAAGTACGACCCGTACACGGTGGTGCAGTTCAGCGCCAAGAAGTCCCACCTGATGGCGCTGGTCGCGGCTGCCGTCGCGGTCCGCATGCCGCACCCGGCGGCGATCGCGCCCGAGCCCTCGCTCCCGCCCTCGCCCTCGCTCCCGCCCCCGCTCCCGCTCCAGCCCGGGGCCGTGCCGGGCCCTGCTCCGGCCCCGGCCCCTGCCACCGACCCGGCGGAGGACCACGACGCCCTGCTGCGCCGGCTGCGCGAGCTGGGAGAGCTGCATCAGGCGGGGATCCTCACGGCCGAGGAGTTCATGACGGCTAAAGCGGCAGTTTTGGGACGTTTCTGAGCACCAAAGACCGGAATTAACCCCTCCTCTGGTCCAGACCAGCACGATCCTGCCCGATTTCGGGCAGGATTTTTGCGTTCTGCGGCTCGTACCGCCAATATCGACGGATGCCCGACCGCCGCCCGTCGCACGACGACCTCGTCGACCACTTGGTGCGCAGCACCTCGCTCCAGCGGGGCGAAGCCGCCCGAGTGGTGCTCGACGTTCTCGCGTACTTCGACGAGAGCACCGAGGAGTTCGTCCGCCGGCGCCACCGAGAGCTCCAGTCCGGGGGCGCGGTCAACGCGGACATCTTCGAGCGGATCGCGGCCGAACTGCCGCACCGCGCCGTGGCACCGCCGGAGCTCTCGCTCCGGCAACTGCGCCGCATCGTCTACGGCTGAGACACCTGCCGGGGATCCGGACAGCGGCAAGAGCAACCGAACTTCAGGAGGGGAAAGACCTTATGTGCGGAATCGTGGGTTACATCGGCAAGCGTGACGTGGCACCGCTGCTGCTGGAGGGACTGCAGCGACTGGAGTACCGCGGATACGACTCCGCGGGCATCGTCGTGAACAGCCCGAAGGCCGCGGCCCTGAAGGTCGTCAAGGCCAAGGGCCGCGTACGCGAGCTGGAGTCCCGGGTACCCAAGCGCTTCGCCGGCACCACCGGCATCGCCCACACCCGCTGGGCCACCCACGGCGCCCCGAGCGACCTCAACTCCCACCCTCACCTGGACGCCGACAACAAGGTCGCCGTCGTCCACAACGGCATCGTCGACAACGCCTCCGAGCTGCGCTCCAAGCTGGAGGCCGACGGGGTCGTCTTCCTCTCGGAGACCGACACCGAGGTGCTCGTCCACCTCATCGCCCGCGCCCAGGCCGACACCCTGGAGGAGAAGGTCCGCGAGGCGCTCAAGGTCGTCGAGGGCACCTACGGCATCGCCGTCATGCACGCCGACTTCCCCGACCGCATCGTCGTGGCCCGCAACGGCTCCCCGGTCGTCCTCGGCATCGGCGAGAAGGAGATGTTCGTCGCCTCGGACATCGCCGCGCTCGTCGCCCACACCCGCCAGATCGTCACCCTCGACGACGGCGAGATGGCGACCCTGAAGGCCGACGACTTCCGGACCTACACCACCTCCGGTACGACGACCACCGCCACGCCCGAGACCGTGGAGTGGGAGGCCGCCTCCTACGACATGGGCGGCCACGACACGTACATGCACAAGGAGATCTCCGAGCAGGCCGACGCGGTCGACCGCGTCCTGCGCGGCCGGATCGACGACCGCTTCAACACCGTCCACCTGGGCGGCCTGAACCTGGACCCGCGCGAGGCGCGCGGCATCCGCCGGGTCAAGATCCTGGGCTGCGGCACTTCGTACCACGCCGGCCTGATCGGTGCGGGCCTCATCGAGAGCCTGGCCCGCATCCCCGCCGACGCCGAGCCGGCCTCGGAGTTCCGCTACCGCAACCCGGTCGTGGACCCCGACACCCTCTACATCGCGGTCTCCCAGTCCGGTGAGACGTACGACGTGCTGGCGGCCGTGCAGGAGCTCAAGCGCAAGGGCGCCCGCGTCCTCGGCGTGGTCAACGTGGTCGGCTCCGCGATCGCCCGCGCCGCCGACGGCGGCGTGTACGTGCACGCCGGCCCCGAGGTCTGCGTCGTCTCCACCAAGTGCTTCACCAACACGGTCGTGGCCTTCGCGCTGCTCGCCGTGCACCTGGGCCGCATCCGCGACCTGTCCGTCACCGACGGCAAGCGGATCATCGACGGCCTGCGCAAGCTGCCCGCGCAGATCCAGGAGATCCTGGACGGCGAGGAGGACATCAAGAAGCTGGCCGCGGAGTACGCCGAGGCCAAGTCGATGATGTTCATCGGCCGCGTCCGGGGCTACCCGGTGGCCCTGGAGGCCTCCCTGAAGCTCAAGGAGATCTCCTACATCCACGCCGAGGCCTACCCGGCCTCCGAGCTCAAGCACGGTCCGCTCGCCCTCATCGAGCCCTCGCTGCCGACGGTCGCGATCGTCCCGGACGACGACCTGCTGGAGAAGAACCGCGCGGCGCTGGAGGAGATCAAGGCCCGCAGCGGCCGGATCCTGGCGGTCGCCCACACCAAGCAGGAGAAGGCCGACCACACGATCCTCGTGCCCAAGAACGAGGACGAGCTGGACCCGATCCTGATGGGCATCCCGCTGCAGCTGCTGGCGTACCACACGGCCCTGGCCATGGGCCGGGACATCGACAAGCCGCGCAACCTGGCGAAGTCCGTCACGGTCGAGTAGGTCTCGCGCACGAAAAGGCCCCCGGGGATCCCCCGGGGGCCTTTTCGTGCGGTGCGTGGTGCTGCGTGCGTGATCCGTCAGCTCGCGGCGACCGCGCCGCGCGAACCCTTGCCGAAGGCCATCGGCCAGCTCGCCAGCGCCGCGGTGGCCCCGTACCAGGCCAGCAGTCCGGAGAGCGCCGCCACCCAGCCGGCCGCCTTGGCCAGCCCGTCGCTCTCGGCGAAGGTGCCTATCGCCAGGAGCAGCAGGGAGAGGGTGAACAGGCCGTACACGCCCTGACCGAACAGTCCGCCCGAGGCCGCGGCGGTGAGGGTCAGTGCCAGCATGGCGAACAGCACGAGGAACATTCCGGCCGCGTCTGCCGAAACCTTTCCGTCGGCCCCGTTGGCCCAGGTGAACCAGAAGGTGCCGATGCCCGCGAAGGCCGTGCCGTTGAAGCCGTTGCCGCCGCGGTACTCGAGGACTCCGAGGACGAACAGGGCGAGCCCGCCGAGGTACATCGCGAGCGACACGGAGTTGGCCGCGGTCACACCGTCGATGATGCCGGTGTTGCCGATACCGAACGCGAGAAGGGTGAGACCCAGGGCGATGTGCCCGAGGGTCGAAGTCGAGGCCGTGCTTCCCGCAGAGACACCATTGTCCACGGCGGGCTCCCTTCGATCTGCAGTTGTTTGCTGCGTCCCAGCAGCCTTTATCTACCCCTTACATGGGGGTGCACAACCGCACAATCGACATACAGTCGGTTACGGGATGACAACGACCGGTCGCTGCGCCCGCTTCGCCAGCCGGCCCGCCACCGATCCGAAGATCCGGCCGACGATGCCGTGCGTGGAGCCGACCACGATGGCGTCCGCCGAGTACTCCCGGCCGACCTCCTCCAGCTCGTGGCAGATGTCCCCGCCCCGCTCGACGAGGATCCACGGAACCTCGGAGAGGTAGTCCGCGCAGGCCAGCTCCAGCCCCAGCACCTCGGTGCGGTGGTCCGGCACGTCCACGAAGACCGGCGGCTCGCAGCCCGCCCACACGGTGGTGGGCAGCCGGTTCGCGACGTGGACGATGATCAGACCGGAGCCTGAGCGACGGGCCATCCCGATCGCGTACGCGAGAGCGCGCTCACTGGACGTGGATCCGTCGAAGCCCACCACGACCCCGTGCCGGAAGGCCGGGTCGCAGGGATGGCGTGGTTGTTCCACCGCGCGCAGGTCGGCCGATTCGGGGTCGGCGAGGCGTTTGCGCTTACGGTCCGCGGGTTCGGAGAATTCGTGACCGGCCATGGGTGTCTCGGCGAAGAGGTCCTCAGGGGAAGGGACAAGGGGACGGGGCGCCAGTAGGCGGAAGCGACGATTCAAGCGGGACGATTCCAGAAAACGACAACTCAGTGTGACCGAGCTCTGTCCGGGAAGCATCTTCCCAAGCCCATACCCACCAGGGTACGGCGACACTCCTGCACTGCACAGGTCATGCCGCCCTTGGAGAGCGTCCCAGGGAGCATGCCGCAGCCACGCCTCCTTGGCAATGTCCGCTGCCCCCTACAGCCAGTGACGAGGAGCACCCCATCGGGTGTGCGCCACCCGTGCGCGCAGTGACCGAGCCGCGTCGCACACCGTTGGACACGAGTCCGACCGTCCAGGAAGAGCCCGCAGGGAGCACACCGTGCCCGGTCATCCGCGAGGCCATCGAGGTCTTGGCCCCGTCCAGCCCGCTCAGTCGCCCGCTCAGTCGACGCAGTCCGTCCACATGCCACCCCCTCCTCTTCACTCGTCCGGGCAGGCCGCCCGACGGCCCCACGAGGACCCCGCGGGTGACGTGGTGCGCTGGGCGGCTTTCAGCTGCCTGCTCGTCCCCGTGGTCCTCGTCGTCTACGGGACCTCCTTCGGCGGGGCCGCCGTCGCCACCCTGGGCCTCGCGGCCGTCACGGCGGCCTGCCGGGCGCTGCTGCGCCACTCCGAGCAGACGGAGCGGAATGCCGCCCGGGTCCTCACGGAGGACCGGTTGACGCCCACGCATCGGGGCCGGCACTCGCGCGGCGGGGCCGGGGGCCGGCGCGGATGCCAGGTTTCCTCAGGGATGTCCCCGCAAGACTGACTTATTCGCACACCCACACCCGCATGTTTTCGGCCAACTTCCCGGCAGGTCACCCCCCTTGCCGGAATGTCCCCCCGACCCCCTCACCATCAGCGACTACGGCACCACAGGGCGTCTTTGACCCTACGAGTACTGGCCATGGCCGGACAGTGCGCTTTCCACCCGGGTAGCGGAGTGGAACGCTTCCTGATCGAATGCTTTTCGCCAAGTTGCCAAGTCGACATAGCGCTGCGTGCTGAACTTGTCACGCCGACACCACGGGACGCAGTAGATTCGATCATGTATTTACGGCGGGGGAGCCACGTGCAAGGCCGAGGGGATACGTGCAGGTGCGACCAGACCAAGGAGTCGCGACACCCAAGGGGGGCTTAGCGCCATGAGCCAGGATTCCACCGCCGTCGTCGTTGACGGCAGGAAGCTCGCGGGGCGTCGCCGCAGGGAGATCGTCGCGGTGCTGCTCTTCAGCGGCGGACCGATCTTCGAGAGCTCCATTCCACTTTCCGTGTTCGGCATTGACCGGCAGGACGCGGGAGTTCCACGCTACCGATTGCTCGTGTGCGCCGGTGAGGACGGTCCGCTGCGGACCACCGGCGGACTCGAACTGACCGCGCCATACGGGCTGGAGGCGATCGCCCGGGCAGGCACGGTCGTCGTTCCCGCGTGGCGTTCCATCACCTCGCCGCCGCCGCCGGAGGCGCTCGACGCACTGCGTCTGGCGCACGAGGAGGGGGCCCGGATCGTCGGACTGTGCACGGGGGCATTCGTGCTCGCCGCCGCCGGTCTGCTGGACGGCCGGCCCGCGACGACGCACTGGATGTACGCGCCGACGCTGGCCAAGCGCTACCCGTCCGTCCACGTCGATCCGCGCGAGCTGTTCGTTGACGACGGCGACGTGCTGACGTCCGCGGGCACCGCGGCCGGAATCGACCTGTGCCTGCACATCGTGCGCACGGACCACGGCAGCGAGGCGGCGGGAGCACTGGCCCGCAGGCTCGTCGTCCCGCCGCGCCGCACGGGTGGCCAGGAACGCTACCTCGACCGGTCGTTGCCGGAGGAGATCGGCGCCGACCCGCTGGCCGAGGTCGTCGCCTGGGCGCTGGAGCACCTCCACGAGCAGTTCGACGTGGAGACGCTGGCCGCGCGCGCCTACATGAGCAGGCGCACGTTCGACCGGCGGTTCCGCTCGCTCACCGGCAGTGCGCCGCTGCAGTGGCTGATCACCCAGCGGGTGCTTCAGGCGCAGCGGCTGCTGGAGACCTCCGACTACTCGGTCGACGAGGTCGCCGGACGCTGCGGGTTCCGCTCGCCGGTGGCGCTGCGCGGGCACTTCCGCCGCCAGCTGGGGTCCTCCCCGGCCGCCTACCGCTCCGCCTACCGGGCCCGCCGCCCGCAGGCGGACGTGGTCCAGGTGGCACAGCTGTCGGATTCGCCGGTTCCGCACCAGCGCACTCCGCAGCCGCAGCGGGCGGCCGCGGCACTGGCCGCGTCCGGTCCCACGGTGACGGAGCTGTACGCCCCGGGCCGGGTGCTGCGCGAGCACGCGTAACAAGGTCCCGGGAAGGTCCCCCGTACCAGTGGTCACCTCGGTGGTCACCGATGCGGGGGACCTTCCGCATAAGGTGGGGCGCATGAACGATCGCATGGTGTGGATCGACTGCGAGATGACCGGGCTCTCGTTGACGGACGACGCACTTATCGAGGTGGCCGCACTGGTCACCGACTCGGAGCTCAACGTGCTCGGCGAAGGCGTGGACATTGTGATCCGCCCGCCGGACGCGTCCCTGGAAACCATGCCCGACGTGGTGCGCCAGATGCACACGGCGTCCGGCCTGCTCGACGAGCTGGCCGGCGGGACCACCCTCGCGGATGCGGAGGCACAGGTCCTGGCCTACGTACGGGAACACGTGAAGGAACCCCGCAAGGCCCCGCTCTGCGGAAACACGGTCGGCACCGACCGCGGATTCCTGCTGCGCGACATGGCCGCACTGGAGGGCTACCTGCACTACCGGATCGTGGACGTGTCCTCGATCAAGGAGCTGGCACGCCGCTGGTACCCGCGCGCCTACTTCAACAGCCCGCCGAAGAACGGGAACCACCGGGCGCTCGCGGACATCAAGGAGTCCATCGCCGAGCTGCGCTACTACCGGGAGGCCGTCTTCGTACCGCAGCCCGGTCCGGACTCGGACACGGCGCGCACCATCGCCGCCAAGTACGTCGTCCCCGGCGCCTGACACCACCGGAGAGGGGTGCGGGAAAAGGGGGGAGCGAGCACCCTCCCGGACCCTGTACCCTTTTCTTCGGCCGGTCGGTTCTCCGACCGGACATGGTGGGTGTAGCTCAGTTGGTAGAGCACCTGGTTGTGGTCCAGGTGGCCGCGGGTTCAAGTCCCGTCACTCACCCTGTGGGAAGGCCCCGATCCGCGAAAGCGGACCGGGGCCTTCCGCGTTTCTCAGAACAGCAGGTTGTACGTGCCGAAGCCGGTACCGAGGACACCGACCTTCACCCGCGAGCCGAACGGCTGCGCCGCGGTTCCCGTGCCCTTGTAGAGCCACAGGACGCCGGACTTGTCCCGGGCCACCATGTCGGCCTTGCCGTCGGACGTCAGGTCACCCGGCGCGACGATCGAGTTGTAGATCTGCCAGCCGGTGCCTATCTGCTGCCTGCTCGCCAGCGGGTTCGTCGCCGACCCCGTGCCGCGGTACAGCCACAGCTTGCCGTCCTTGTCCCGGGCCACCAGGTCGGCCTTGCCGTCACCGGTCAGATCGACGCCGCCGACGAGCTGGTCGTAGATGTTCCAGCCGGTGCCGACCTTCACCCTGCTCCCGAACGGCGTCGCGTTCAGGCCCGTGCCCGGATACAGCCACAGGCCGCCCTCGGCGTCCCGCGCCAGCAGGTCCGCCCTCTTGTCGCCGGTCACGTCGGAGACACCGACCAGCGTGTTGTAGATGTTCCAGCCGCCGCCGACCCGTATCCGGTCCTTGTAGATGGAGCCGTCACCGGACGTCGGGTGGAGCCACAGCACCCCGGCCCTGTCCCGGCCCACCGCACCCCGCCCGGTGCTCTGCACGGTCACCGGCCCCAGCCGGGTCAGCGCGGTGTACTGGTTCCAGTCGAAGCTGCCGCCGACCGGATCGACCGGATCGAACAGCCGGGCGGTCTTGCCCGTGCCCTTGAAGTCCCACAGCTCGCCCGCGGCGTCCCGGCCCACGAGCCGGAAGCGCTGGGTCACCGGGATCGTGCTGCTGACCGCGAAGTCGGATGCCTTCTCCGGGTTACCCGTGCCCCATTCGTAGACCTCGTAGGTCGCGGTGCTCCGGAGCTTCCATGCCGGCGCAGCAGCCTCGGCCGCCAGCTTGTAGGTGATCGTGTAGTCGCCCGGCGTCGCGATCTCGCACGTCACGTCCTGACCGTAGCCGAGCTCGCCAAGCGTGTGGCTGCAGTCGACAGGGACGGTGCCGAACGCCTCCGCACCCTCGACGACGACCTTCAGCTCACCCTCGTCCCAGCGCCGGTAGTCCGGCGCCCTGTCCAGACCTACCTTGAGCCACCCCTTGTCGACGGCGTGCAGCTTCACCGTGTGCTTCACCGAACCACCGGCCGGCAGCGTGGGCGTCGACAACGTCACCGTGTTCTGCGCGACGTGGGCCTTGGTCTTCGCGGTGACCGTCGCGTGCGACCGCCGCGGGCCTATGGACTTCGATCCCGCGGTCTGCGCCTCCTTGATGCCCGCGCTGATGCTCGCCCCGCGCGGCACGTAGACGAGGCCGTAGTAGACCGTCGTGCCGTTCGCCGCGGTGCTCGCCGCCGATATCTCGGGCCCCGGGTTGTTCCATTCCTTCACGTCGCACAGGTACACACCGGCAATGCCGGCCTTCGGCGCGCAGCTCTCCGTCAGGGTTACCTTCAGCCCGGCCGGCACCCCCGCGCCGGACCAGCCGGCATCCGTGAGCGGCTTCTTGCTCAGCGCGTAGACGTACGTGCCGTCCGGCTGCCCGTCGTTCTGTCCGCCGGTGCTCCGCGGCGCCAGCTCGGCCCACCCCTCACCCGGCATCAGAGCCACATCTCTGACCGGGTCGAAGTAGAACGTCGGGTCCCCGGCCGCCACGGCCGTTCCCGCACTCGCGACGCCGCCGGCGACGAGCGTCGCAACCGCGACACCAGCACCCAAAAACCTTCGCATATTCCCCCCTGGCAAATCGATCAACCGGCGGACGCTAGCACGCACCATGGCCAGTGGACGTGGTCGGGGCCCCTCTGAGTCGCTAGGCCCGGAAGGCGTCCGCATGGTCCGCTGACCACGTCTCGAATGTGCGCGGCGCGTGGCCGGTGAGGCGTTCGAGGTCGTCGGTGAGGCCGACCGGGAGGCCGTCCGAGGCGGACCAGAAATCGAGCAGGGCCTCCGCGTACGGGCCCGGTATGTAGCCGTCGACCTCGGACTTCCACTGCTCGCGCGAGACGGCCTCGAAGGGTATGGGATGGCCGACAGCGTCGCCCAGTATGACCAGCTGGGCGGCGAAGGTGAGCGTCCGCGGACCGGTCAGGGTGTACGCGCGCCCCCCGAGCGAGGGGTCGGTGAGGACCGCGAAGGCGGCTTCGGCGAGGTCGGTCTCGTGGACCGGGTCGCTGTACGCACCCGGGTACGGCAGATGGACCGGGCGGCCCGATTTCATCGGCCAGGCCCAGCCGAAGGCGTTGCTCGCGAAGGATCCGGGGCGCAGAAGAGTCGTCCGCAGCGGGGAGGCGAGGAGGGCCTGCTCCACCGCCAGGTGGGAGGCGGCGAGGGGACTGTCGGCGGCGTCGGGGGCGAGGACCGAGGAGGAGGACAGGAGGACGACGTGTTCGACTCCGGCGCTGACGGCCTCCTTCACGAAGGCATCGATGGCGGCGGCCTCGGCATAGAGGAAGACGGAGCGGACGCCGGCGAGGGCTTCGGGGAAGGTCGCGGGGTCGGTGAGGTCGCAGTGGGCGGTGCCGGGTGTGTCCGGCTCGCGGGATGCGAGGCGGTGCGGGACGCCGTGGGCGGTGAGGAGGGACGAGAGACCTCGGGCGACGGAGCCGCGGCCACCGGTGACGAGGACCTTCGAGACGTTCGGCACCTTCGAGACGTTCAGCATGTTCGAGATGTTCGGCACCTTCGACATGTTCGACATGGCGGATTCCTGCTCTTCCTGTTCTAGACTGAATACGTGACGCAGATTCTGTGTGGCGCACTCTCTGCGCCACACAGATAAATTTGGACCACGGAGAAGCCGATGTCAACCGATTACGCTCGTTCGAGTGATGAGTGGACCCGCGCCGAGCTGCTCGCGCGCATCGTCACCGAGAGCCAGCGGCACTACGCCGACTACTCGCTCTTCAACCAGGCCATGGCCGACCACGTCGGCCTGCACCCCACCGACATGCAGTGTGTGGCCCTCCTCGACATGGAGCCCGACCCGGTCAGCACCGGTGACATCGCCCGCCTCACCGGCCTGACCTCCGGATCCGCCACCCGCCTCGTGGACCGCATGGTCAAGGCCGGCGTCGTCGAGCGGCACGCCGACCCGAACGACCGCCGCCGCTCCCTCGTCGCCCTCTCCCCCTCCGCCCGCGACCGGATCGGCGCCGCCTGGGAGACCCCCGGCCGCGCCTTCGGCGCCGTGCTGGTGAGCTACTCCGACACCGAACTGGCCGTCATCGCCGACTACCTGCACCGCGCCGCTGAAGTCGGCCGCGCCCAGGCCAAGCGGCTGAACTCCGGCGAAACCGGCTGAGACGGGCCCACGCCTCCCGAGAACGGCCGGAACGACTACCGAACCGGGCGCTCCGGCATTAGCCTCCGGCCCAACGGGCAACAGCGCGCGCCGGAGAAACGGGAGGGTCGGCGTGCGGCTGGAGGTTGTCCATGCCCATGCCGTCCCCCAAGTCCGCCCGCACGTCCACCCCCACGTCCACCCCCACGTCCGCCCCCGCCCCCACCCCCGCCGGCTTCCGCGCGGTGTTCGCCCTCGGCGGCCCGGCCCTTCCCGTCTACGGCTTCCTCGCCCGGCTCCCCGCCGCGCTGTGCCCCATCGGGACGCTGCTGCTCATCAACGAACGCGACGGCATCGGCGACGCCGGGACCATCGCCGCCGCCCTCTGGCTCGGCCAGGCCCTCGGGGGCCCGGTCATCGGCCGGCTCGCCGACCGGCGCGGACACCGGCCCGTCCTGCTCGTCGCCGGCGCCGCGAACGCCGCCGTGCTCCTCGCCCTCGTCGCCGCCGTCCTCGGCGGGCTGCCGCTCGCCGCCCGCATCGCGCTCGCCGTCGCCGCCGGCCTCACGGCGGCGCAGGTCGGGCCGCTGGCCCGGGCCCGGTGGGCGCGGCTGGCCGGAGAGGACAAGGCCCTGGTCGGGGCCGCGCTCTCCGTCGACGCCACCCTCGACGAGGTCGGCTTCATGGTGGGGCCCGCGCTGGCCGGGATCCTCGCGGTGACCGTCCATCCCGCGTCGGCGCTGCTCCTCGCGGCCGCCCTGGGCCTGGTGTTCGGGACGCTCTTCGCCCTGCATCCCACGGCGCCCGGCCCCACCGCGCCCGGCCCCACGGGACCCGGCGCCGCAGCGCGGGGCGACGTACGCCTGTGGTCTCCGGGGCTCGCGCTGCTCTTCGTCGTGGCCGTCCTGCAGGGCGCCGCGTGGAGCGGGGCCAATACCGGGGTCAACGCGCTCGCCGTGGCGGTCGGCTCCCCCGGGGCCGCCGGGCTCGTATGGCCCGCCATGGCCGTGACCAGCTCGGTGGCCGGCTTCGTGACCGTGGCCCGGCCGGGGTCGGCCGGGCTGACCGTCCGGCTGCGCTGGAGCATCGCCGCCCAGGCACTGCTGACGCTTCCGCTGCTGGCCGTCTCCGGCCTGTGGGGCGCGGCCTTCGCCCTCGCCGGCATCGGACTGGCCGTCGCCCCGCACCTGATCGCGCTGTTCGGCCTCGTGGAACGGGCCGGTCCCGCGCGGCGGATGGGCGAGGCCATGACCCTGGTCGGCAGCGGTCTGATCATCGGCCAGGCGCTGGCAGCGGCGGCCGCCGGTCCGCTCGCCGCGGCCTACGGGTACCGGGCGGCCTTCGCCCTGTCCTGCGGCGCGGCGGCCGCCTCCGCCGTGCTGGTGTGGGCGGCCGTCGGCAAGGGCTGGTTCGGCCCACCCTCGGCTACCCCGACATCAGCGCTCCCAGCGCCTTCTGCATCTCCGCCGCGTTCATGACCGGAGCGACCTCGATCTCAGCGTTGTAGAGCATGAACAGATCCCACACGATGGCCGGCACATCGGTGTTCTCCTTCAGGTCGAAGACGATCCAGCAGGAGCGCACGCCCTCATGCAGCCCGAAGTAGGCAGCCTCCGGCTTGACCTTCTCCAGCAGCCCCTGCATCCCCTGGGTCAGGGCCCCGCTCTTGATGCCCTCATTGGTGGTCGCCGTGTCCAGATGGGCCCTGAGCATGACTCTCATGCGCGGCTCCTTTCGTCACGGCCACCCTGAGCGCGGGTGCGGGAGGCGGCAACATCTCCGCCTCCGTCCGGGCGCGCGCTACTCCGTCCGGTTCGCACCCTGGATGTGGAAGTTGAAGTCCGTGTGCCCGAGGGACCCCATCAGCCGGAGCCAGATCGGCAGCAGCATCTCCGTACCGCGCGCCGTCTCGATGCCGCCCAGGTCGATGACGGTGTGCTCGCGCCAGTCGAAGGAGTACAGGAGCTCCCGTACGGCCTTCTTGGCCTCGGCGTCCTCACCCGAGAGGAAGACGGTGTGGTCGCCGGGGACCCTGGCCGGGTCGACCATGACCTGGCAGTTCATCGTGTTCAGCGTCTTGACCACGCGCAGCCCCGGGAAGGTCCGCTGGATCAGCTCGCCCAGGCTGTCGCTGTCGACCGGGTCGAGCCCGGGCGGGAAGCCGCGGGAGAAGTCCAGCGGGTTCGCGATGTCGATCAGGATCTTGCCGTCCAGGTGCGCGGCGTCCGCCTCCGTCAGCGCGGCCACGCTGACCTGCCCGCCCGTGGCGTTGACGAGGGTCTCGCCGTGCCGCGCCGCCTCCGCGAAGCGGGCGAGGCCCACCGCCGGATGCGCCTGCTGCCACGCGGCGTACTCGCTGCGCTCGAGGGTGGCCCCGGGGTCCCGGGTGCCGATGACGACCTCGTGTCCGAGGGAGAGCAGCCGGGCGGCCACCGTACGGCCGACGATCCCGGTGCCGAGAACTGCGTAGCGCATGACGGCTTCCCATCGCATACGGAAGGAATCAAGGAAAGGAATCAACGAGAGGGGAGGGGCGGACCCACTCAAGCAGGTCGTACGGATTCTCGCGCGGGAGGCGTCAACTCCGCGCCAACCTCAGCTAGTCCAGGATCCCCACGTCGTAGAAGAACTGATAGCGCGTCGGGTCGTCCGGCAGGAACCAGTGGAAGCCCTCCTCCAGGAAGACGGCCACGATGTTCACGGCGAGCACCAGCCCCAGGAACCACAGCGCGACCATCCCCACCGTGCGGTACGCCCCCGGGCCCTCCGCCGGGACGGCCCGGTCCGCGGTGGCGTGGGCGAAGGCCAGGACGATGCCGACGGCGACGACCGAGGCCTGGAAGAGGATCCACGCCCAGACGTAGAGGTGCAGGCCGAACACCTCGCTCCCGTACCCCTTGTCGCCGGGCAGGACGTGCAGCATCGTCTGCCGCCACGAGGCGAACGAGCCGGCGATCACCGCGACCAGGGACAGGCCCCAGCCCATCATGTAGTCGCGCCCGGTCACCGCCCCGCGCGACAGCGCGGTCCGGATGATGTGGGCCGCCCCCATCGCCGCCATCAGCATGAACATCCGCTGCACCATGCAGAGCGGGCACGGGTACTCCCACATGCCGAACTGGTAGAAGAGCCCGCCGCACACCACCCCCGTCCAGCCGATGGCGAAGGCGCACGCGAACCAGAACTGGACCCGGCCCAGCAGACCGCCCTCCAGCGGCGCCTCCGGGAGGAGGCTGGACATCGCGGCCACGGTCAGTAGCTCAAGGTGAGGGCGAGGCTGCTGGTGATGTGGTGCGCCATCAGCAGGATCACGGCGAAGAGCATCAGCCACCAGGCGCCGAGCACGACGAACCGCGGGGCGTCCCGGTACATCGCGATCAGCGTGGCGAGGAGGCCGCCGAAGATGAGGGTGTCCATGGCGCGGACCGTACCGACAGGGGGACATGCCGGGCGCGCGGCGCGCCCCCGCCGGCCTCAGGGTTACGTCAGTTGCGTCGCCGCTTGCGTCGGCCGCGTCCGGCGCGGGCGGACTCGCCCCGCCCCCGCCCGTCCAGCGCGATCCACACCCGCACTTCGGTGCCGCCGAGCACCGAACGCCCCAGCCGCACGTCCCCGCCCGTCGACTCCGCGACCCGCCGGACGATGTCCAGCCCGAGGCCCGTGGACCCGTCGCGGCCGCCGTCGTTGCCGCGCCGCAGGGCCGCGTCCGGATCGGCGATGCCGCCCCCCGCGTCCGAGACGAGCACGATGACCGCGTCCCCGGCGTCGTGGACGTCCACCGCGAAGGGGGTGCCCTCGGGGGTGTGCCGGAACACGTTGCCCAGCATGGCGTCCAGCGCCGCGGCGAGCTCCGGCCGGGCCACGGGGATCCGTACCGTACGGTCGACCCCCGCGAGCCGCACCTCGCGGCCCTCGTCCTCCGCCAGCGCCGACCAGAAGGCCATCCGGTCGCGGATCACCTCGGAGGCGTCGCAGCCGGCGCCCGCCCCCTGCACGCCGCCCGGCCCCTGCGCGGCGGCGGGCCGCTGCTCGCGGGCCGTACGGATGATCGTGTCGACCTCCCGCTCCAGCTGCTCCACGGCCGCCCGTGTCTGCTCCGCGGCCGGGCCGTCGCCGAGCGAGGCCGCGTTGAGCCGCAGCACCGTCAGCGGGGTCCGCAGCCGGTGCGACAGGTCGGCGGCCAGCTCCCGCTCGTTGGCCAGGAGTTCCACCACCTGGTCCGCCATGGAGTTGAACGCGACGGCGGCCGAGCGAAGCTCCTTCGGCCCCTCCTCCGGGACCCGCGCCCCCAGCCGCCCCTCGCCCAGCCGGTGCGCGGCGTCCGCGAGCCGCTCGGCCGGCCGCACCAGGCGGGCGCCGAGCCGGTCCGCGACCGCCACCGAGCCCACGACCAGGGCGAGGCCGACGCCCGCGAGGACCACCCAGGCGGTGGCGACGCCATTGCTGACCTCGCTCTCCGGAACGAGGATCTCCACCACGGCGATGTCCCCGGAGCCGAGCGCCACGGGCTGGAGCAGTGCGGAGCCGCCGCCCGCCACCGGGACCGTCGCGGCCCGCCCGATCCGCCGGGTCTCGGAGACGGCGCGCTCACCGGCCCAGCCGTCGCCGATGTCCACGCGCGGGGTGTCCCCGACGGCCGGCACGTGCACGGCCATCCGCCGGTCGGCGCCCATCTGCGTGGATTCCACGGCCTTCTGCAACTGCACCGGGTCGGTGGTGATGGACAGCGTCGGCCCGATGGTGGCGGCCTGCCGTTCGGCGTTGGAGAACGCCCGGTCGCTGGCCATCTCCTGGACGACCAGCCCGAGCGGTACGGCGAAGGCC
Organism: Streptomyces sp. GL_148; assembly: GCF_057834205.1. Lineage (NCBI taxonomy): Bacteria > Bacillati > Actinomycetota > Actinomycetes > Kitasatosporales > Streptomycetaceae > Streptomyces > Streptomyces sp. GL_148. Next base: position 3,206,460 of record NZ_CM174396.1, read on the forward strand.
ACGACCACCATCACGGTGACCGCGAGGCACACCTTGACCAGCGCCCACCTCATCGGCGCGTCACTGCGGCGGCTCCAGCTTGACGCCCACACCCCGCAACGTGTGCAGGTAGCGCGGGCGGGCGGCGGTCTCGCCGAGCTTGCGGCGCAGCCACGACAGGTGGACGTCGATGGTCTGGTCGTCGCCGTACGACTGCTGCCAGACCTCGGCGAGCAGCTCCCGGCGGGCCACGACCACGCCCGGCCGCCCGGCGAGGAAGGCCAGCAGGTCGAACTCCCGCCGCGTGAGGTCCAGTACCGCCCCGTCCAGCTCGGCCTGCCGGCGCAGCGGGTCGATGGCGAGGCCGCCGACGCGCAGCACGCGGGAGGGCGGTTCGGCCCCGGCCGCGGAGCGGGCGCGGCGCAGGACGGCGGCCATCCGGGCGGACAGGTGTTCCACGGAGAAAGGTTTTGTCAGGTAGTCGTCGGCGCCGTCGTTGAGCAGCCGGACGATCTCCGCCTCGTCGTCGCGGGCGGTCGCGATGATGACGGGCACGTCGGTGATCCCGCGCAGCATCTTGAGCGCCTCGGCCCCGTCCAGGTCGGGCAGTCCGAGGTCGAGGATCACCACGTCGAAGCGGTTGTGGGCGACCTCGCGCAGCGCCTCCAGGGCGGTGCCGACGCTGCGCACGGTGTGCGAGGCCTCGGTCAGGTGCCGGATGAGGGCGGAACGTACGAACTGGTCGTCCTCGACCACGAGCACACTAGCCATGGCCCGCACCGTAGCCCATTCGGGGGACGCCGAGGGGTGCCGGGCCTGCTCTGGGACGGGTGGTGCAGTATGTCCCCCGATGCGACGAGGACTTGTCGGTAGAGCAGTCGGCCATGCGGGGGCCTGGACCCTGGCGACCGGGGCGGCGGTGACGCTGTCGTGGTGGGGCGTGCACTCGGTCATGTCCGGTACCGCCTACGATCCACCGCTCGCGGTGCCGCTGGCCACGCAGCCCCTCTCCTCCTCGACCCACCGGGCGCAGCCGCCGGAGCCGACGCCCTCGCCGTCGCCGTCCTCCTCCCCGTCCGCGTCCACCGCGTCGGCATCCCCCTCCGCCTCCGCCAAGCCCTCCGGGCCGCCCACCCCCCGTTCGCAGCGGCAGGGTCCCCCGAGCGCGAACGTGAAGGCGTACAGCGTCTCGGGCGGCCGGGTCGTCTTCAGTCTCGGCGCCACCTCCGCCGAGCTGGTCTCGGCGACCCCGCTGGCAGGCTGGCGGATGCAGGTCTGGAAGCAGCCGTCCTGGATCCGCGTCACCTTCACCCGTGACGGCCGCGAGGTGTCGGTGTTCTGCACCTGGCACGACCACCCGCCGCTGGTGGAGATCGTCGACCCGTAGCCGGCCGCCCCGTAGGGCCCGTCCTCCCGGCCCGGCCCGCCGGATACCGTGGCGCCATGAGCACCGGCGCGCGGTACGTCACCGACCTGATCGACGCCTGCGAGCGGTACGGCGACCGGCCCGCCTTCGGATCCGGCCCCTGGGTCCTGACCCACTCCGAGGTGCTGGCCCATACGTACCGGCTGGCGGGCGCCCTGGCCGACCTGGGGATCCGGCGCGGCTCCGGGCTGGCCTGCGTATCGGCGGGCAATCCGCCCGAGACCCTGCTCGTACGGCTGGCCGCGCACGTGCTGGGGGCCCGGCTGACCCAGGTGTGCGTCGGCCCCACGACCCACGGACTCGACCACCTCCTACGGGACTGCGAGCCCGCCCTGGTCGTCCACGACACCCCGGTGCCGCCGGGCCCCGCGGCCCGCATCGGGCTGGCCGCACTGCTGGAGCTGGCCTCCGCCCGGGAGGCCCTGCCCGTCGCGGTGGCGGCGCGCGACGGGGACGTGGCCCGGGTGACCTACACGGGCGGGACGACGGGCCGCCCGAAGGGGGTGGCCTCCACCTTCGCCGCCATGGCGGCCCGTACGGCCAGTCGCACCGACTCCCCGGACCCGGCGCCGCTCACGTTCGTATCGACCGACTCCCTCTCCCAGCGCTCGGGCGGCCGGTGCCTGGAGCAGCTGCGGGCCGGCGGCCGCTCCGAGATCCTGCACCCCTTCGGCACCCGGGAGTTCGCCGAGGCCTGCCTGCGACTCGGGCCCGCGTCCACGTACCTGACGCCCTCGATGCTGTACCGGCTGCTCGACGACCCGGAGACCGCCGACGGCGTACCCGGCCTGGTACGGATCTCCTACGGCGACTCCCCCGTCCACCCGGAGCGGCTGCGGCGGGCGCTGACCCGGTGGGGTCCGCAGGTGCGCTGGACGCAGGGCTACGGGATGAACGAGGCCGGGGTGCTCAGCCGGCTCTCCCCGGCCGACCACGACGCGGCGGCCGCCGACCGCCCCCACCTGCTCGGATCCGTGGGCCGTCCGGCGCCCGGCGTGGAGGTCGAGGTACGGGGCTCCGCGCCCGGGGCGACCGGGGAGGTGTGGGTGCGCTCCCCGATGGTGATGGCCGGCTACCTGGGCCGGCCCGCCCTGACGGCCGAGGTCCTGCACGACGGCTGGCTGCGCACGGGCGACGTCGGGCATGTCGACGCCGACGGGTACCTGTACCTCGACGACCGGGTCAAGGACGTGGTCATGGTGCACGGGGCCAACATCTACTGCGGCCCGATCGAGACGGCCCTGACCCGGCACCCCGCCGTGGCCCGGGCGGCCGTCGTGGGGCGGACCGACCCGGTCACCGGGGAAGCGGTCTGCGCCTTCCTCGTCGCGGCCCCCGGGCACGCCCCGACACAGGAGGCGGCGGACGGGGCGTGCGCGCTGGTCGCGGCGGAGCTGGCGCCGGGGCAGCGCCCGGCGGCGGTGTTCTGGCTGCCGGCGCTCCCGCTGACGGACCGCGGCAAGCCGGACAAGCGGCGCCTGCGGGAGCTGGCCGCGGCTTCACAGGAGTAGCCGCGGGTCAGCGGAAGACGGACGGCGGGGGCTCCGGCGAGGCCACCGCCGAGGCGTCCGAGACCGGGACGGCGCCGCCCGCGAAGTCGACGAGGGCCCGGCCGTGTTCGACCCGGCCGGGGTGCGGATCGCTCGCCACCCGTCGGGTGAACTCCGCCACCGGGAGCTCCCGGTCGGCGGCCACCAGCACGGCGTTGCCGAAGCGTTTCCCCCGCCACACCACGGGGTCGGCGGCCAGCGCCAGTTCCGCGAATCGGGACGCGGCCGTGGCGATCTGGCCCCGCAGATGGGAGAGCGGCGGACCGTCCGCGAGGTTCGCCACGTACCAGCCGCCCGGCGCCAGGGCCCGGCGTACGTCGTCCAGGAACTCGGCGCTCGTCAGGTGCGCCGGGGTGCGGGCCCCGCTGAACACGTCGGCGATCACCAGGTCGGCCCAGCCGTCCGGGATCTTCGCCAGCCCGGCCCGGGCGTCGACCGCGCGGACCCGGACCCGGGCCTGCGGGTCCAGCGGCAGGTGTTCGCGTACGAAGGCCACGAGCCCGGCGTCGATCTCGACGATCTGCTGCGTCGACCGGGGGCGGGCGGCGGCCGTGTAGCGGGCGAGGGTGAAGGCGCCGCCGCCGAGGTGGAGCACGTTCAGGGGCTGGCGGGCCGGGGCGAAGAGGTCGATCAGGTGACCGATCCGGCGCTGGTAGGAGAAGTCCAGGTGCCCTGGGTCGTCCAGGTCCACGTGGGACTGCGGGGCTCCGTCGATCAGCAGGGTCCAGGCGCCGGGCCGCTCCCGGTCGGGCTCCAGCGCGGCGTGACCGCCGTCCACCGGCCCGGCCGGCGCCTCGGAGGTCTCGCGCCCGCGCCGCTTGTCATTTCCCTTGCCCTTGCCCTTACTCGCCACGCCCTCATTATGGCTGGTCAGGGCCGGGGGCGGGGTCCGGCAGGCATTACCGGCAGTTGTCGGCGGCCTCGATCAGCCGGGCCGCCTCGCCGAGCGCCGCCCGCAGCACCTCCGGGTCGGTGACCGGCCCGACGGCCTCCGGCGGCAGCAGCCAGCCGGTGTCGCCCGCGGTGGGCGAGGTGTCGCCGAAGCGCATGCCGCGCCCGTTGGTGTGCGTACAGGCGCTGCCCGGGAGGTCCCAGGCGTCGGCGGTACCGGGCGGGACGAGGAAGCCGAGGGTGCTGCCGGAGCCGTCGTGCAGGACCGGGCCGACGCCGCACGCGTGACTGGCCTGGCCGGCGGCCCGCTGGATGATGTCGACGGCCTCCAGCCCCTGCCGGGTGGGCACGGTGACCAGGTCGGGGGCGCCCAGGGCCAGGGACGCTCCACCCGTCATCAGGGGCGCTCCGGGCTCGGGCGCGGTGTTCGTATCCGTGCTCTCCATGCCGCCCTCCACCAAGGGAACCCCTCCTCGATCCGCGTACGAGCATCGCGTGAGCGGTCCCGAAGCCGGCGGGCTTCCTCCCACTCCGCATAAGTTCAACGCACGGGAACGTCAACAGGTGCGGTGGCAAGACGCTGCAAAGGATGGCAGTTCATGGCGGATCGCGGGTGAGATATCCGTTTTGTAGCCAAACACCGAGTCAACCCTCCACCGCTGGCGGTACGTTCATGCCCGCCGGGCAGCGCGTCACAGGCACCACACAGTCACCGGCAGCGCAATCACTTGCCCAGAGAGGCCACGTCCATGGCGGCGTCCCCCCACTCACCCAACACCCCCTTCCGGCGGCTGCGCGGTCAGCACTCCCCGGCCGAGTTCGCCGCGTTGGTGCGCAGGGCGGCGAAGGAAATCGGAGAAACGGTTTCCTGCGACGCCCGTTACATCGGCCGGGTCGAGTCCGGCGAGATCCGCTGCCCCAACTACGCCTACGAGCGGGTCTTCCTCCACATGTTCCCCGGCCGCACCTTGGCCGACCTGGGGTTCTCGCCGCGCGAGACGGTACGGGGCCGGCTCGCGCAGCGCGAACAGGCCGCGTCCTTCTCCGCCTTCGCCAAGCGACCCCACCCCACCGGCTCCCCTGCCCCTTCGCGTTCCAAGGAGAGCGACGTGCTGCGTCGCGCGTTCATGGCGGGGGGCTCCGCGACCGTGGCGGCCGCGACCCTCAGCCTCACCCTGCTCGGCGACACCCGTCGGCTCCCCTCCCGCGCCGGCGAGTCCGAGGCGGCCGCCGTCGAGGACGCCGTACGCCAGATCCGGCTGTTGGACGACCGGCACGGAGCCGACGCCCTGTACCGGCGGGCCGCCGAACCCCTGCGCACCGCCTACGCGTTGCTCGACGCGGGGGCGACCCGGCAGTCCACCGAGGACCGGCTGCACGCGGGCGCGGGCGAGCTCGCCATCTCGGTCGGCTGGCTCGCGCACGACTCGGGCCGGTTCGACGACGCCCGCTCGCACTACGCGGAGGCCCTCGCCACGGCCCGGGTCTCCGGGGACTCCGGCCTGGAGGCGCACGCCTTCAGCAACATGGCGTTCCTCGCCCGGGACTGCGGGCGCCCCCGCGAGTCGGTACGGGCGGCCCAGGCGGGCCGCCGGGCCGCCCGTTCGCTCGGTTCCCCGCGGCTCCTGTCGCTGCTCGCCCTGCGGGAGGCCGGCGGCTGGGCGGGCCTGTCCGACCGCAAGGCCTGCGAGGAGGCGCTGACCCGGGCGCACACGGAGTTCTCGCGCGGTGAGGCGGGGGCGGACCCGGAGTGGATGTCCTTCTTCGGCGAGGCCGAGCTGGAGTCCCTGGAGTCCCGCTGCTGGGCCGCGCTCGGCGAGCACGCCCGGGCGGCCCGGCACGCCCGCCGGGCGGCCGACCTCCAGGATCCGCACTTCGCCCGCAACGTCGCCCTCTACACCGCCGAGCTCGCCGACAACCTGGCCCACGCGGGCGCCCCCGATGAGGCCGCATGGGCGGGCGGCCGGGTGCTGGAGCTGCTGGAGGAGGTCCAGTCCACCCGGATCCAGTCCATGCTGGCGGCGACCGCCCGCACCCTGGTCCCGCACCAGCGCTCCCCGCGCGTGGGCGCGTTCCTGACGCGCCACACGCTCAGTGAGGCGTAATCGAGCGATAAATGCAAACATGAAAAGCCCCCGCAGATCATCCGAATAACGCGCTAATAATCTGCCGGAGAATGCTTCATGCCATCGAACCGCCACGCGCGATAAATGCCCGAAAAGCCCTCTTCTGTGTGTTATTTCTGATGCGCAGCAACCGCCGTCCGACATTGTCGTTCGGCCGGTTCGCGCATTCAGCAGCGGCTGGCACCCACGGGAGGACCCTCAGTGATGGAATCCGTGCAACCACTCAGACCGCGTTTGAGATCTGTCAGCGGATGCGTTGCAGTGGTCGTCGTCCGGTCCGGACGACGGGCCTGCCGCGTGTGAGCCGTCGCAGTATGACGTCGGTCATGGCCCAGCGGATCATGGTTTCGGAGTGGGCCGGGCTGCGTTCGTAGTCGCAGGCCAGGCGCCGGCGCATGGTGATCCAGCTGAACGTACGCTCTACCGCCCACCGCTTGGGCTGGACCTGGAAGCCGCGCTGTCCGGGCTGTTTACGGACGATCTCCACGGTGCGGCCGAGGATCTCCTGGGCCCAGACCACGAGGCGGCCGGCGAATCCCTGGTCTGCCCAGATCAGCCGTACCGTCGGGTGGTCCAGGCGGGTCCACAGCAATGGCCGCTTGGCGCCGTCCCGGTCCTGGACACTCGCTGCAACGACGTGCACGGCCAGCAGCAGGCCGAGGGTGTCGGTGACGATGAACCGCTTGCGGCCCTTGGTCTTCTTGCCCGCGTCGTAACCGCTGGTCTCCTTCGGCACGGTGTCGGCGGCCCGCACGGACTGCGAGTCGATCAGAGCGGCCGACGGTTCCGCGTCCCGACCGTCCGCCTCGCGAACCTTTGCACGCAGCGTGTCGTGGATCTTCTCCACCGTGCCCCCGTCATGCCACCTGCTGAAGTACCAGTACACCGTCTCCCACGGGGGAAAGTCCTTCGGCAACTGCCTCCAGGAGCAGCCCGTCCGCACCACGTAGAAGATCGCGTCCACGACCCGGCGTCTGGGGTGTTTCTCCCGCCGTCCACCCTTCGGCCCGGTCCGCGGCGGCGGCAGCAACTCATCGATCAGTGCCCACTGTTCATCCGTCAGATCCGACGGGTAGCCCTCCCCGACAGCGCTCATGCACCACTCAACGAGCCAGTCCCGCCGCCGCAACGCCAGATCTCAAACGCGGTCTCAGGCAAACGGGAAAGCGTCGAAGCAGCAGAACGTCCGTAGGCATTCGAGTGGCGGCGGCAGCCGCAGTGATCTCCGTCGGCCTGATTCCGGCCTTCGCGTCGGCCCAGGCCCCGCCGCCCAGCCTGACGGGCAGCAATTTCGAGATCGACACTGACGCCAACCTGCGCGTCGACTTCCCCGGTAACGCCGGGGAGCTCGACTGGGCGAACGTCGCGCAGGTGAGAAGGGCCGACACCCCGTCCGGCAACGCCACGGACAGCTCGTTCAGCGGGGGCAGCAAGGAAGACGACGTCAATACGACCGTCGGCTTCGGCGGCGTCCCGGACAAGAGCGACCTGAAGAACTTCGGCGTGTTCCAGGAGACCGGCGCCAACGGCGGATTCCTCCACATGTACTGGACACGTGGCCAGGACAACGACACGGGCACCACGAACTACGACTTCGAATTCAACAAGAGCCAGACGCCCGGCACCAACGGCGTCACGCCGCTGCGCTCGGCCGGCGACCTGCTGATCAGCTACGACCTGACCCGGGGCGGAACCCGTCCCGTCCTGCGCCTGCGGAGGTGGGTGGGCAACGCGACCTCCGGCTCCTGGGGCACGCCCACCAACCTGACCGACGCGGGCCTGGCCACGGGTTCGATCAACACAAGCCCCATCCTCGTCGGCGACTCCGACGGCCTGGGCGCGCTCAACGCCCGCACCTTCGGCGAGGCCTCGATCGACCTGCGGGCGATCTTCGGCACGAGCGGCTGCACCTCGCTCGGCTCGGCCTTCGTCAAGAGCCGCGCCTCGGACTCGTTCACGTCGACGATGAAGGACTTCATCGCGCCGGCGAACATCAACATCACCAACTGCGGCAGCGTCAAGATCATCAAGACCGACGACGCCGACAGGGCGCTGGCCGGGGCGACGTTCACGCTCTACACCGACGGCACTCCGGTCGGCGGCACCCGCGGTCCCGCCTCGGAAGACCCGATCACCACCTTCACGTGCACCACCGCCGCCGACGGCACCTGCACCATCCCCAACGTTCCGAAGGGCTTCTACTGGGTCGTCGAGACCGGTGTCCCGGCGGGCCACACGGCGGCGCCCGAGACGGCCATCGAGGTCGTAGCCAACGAGAGGGTCGACGTCCCGCTCGTCAACCCCCGCCAGACGGGCGCGATCCTGGTCACCAAGAACAAGCTGCGCCACCCGCCCATGGGCGAGTCGAAGGTCTCCGAGCCCCACGTGGGTATCGAGTTCACGGTCAACGGCGTGACGAAGACGACCGACTCCCACGGCCAGGCCTGCTTCGACGGCCTGCTGTTCGGTGACTACCTGGTGACCGAGAACACCCCCGCCAACTACACGTCCGTGAGCGACGACGCCGACGACACGCTCACGGTGAACAACGCGGCATCGTGCCCGGCCCCCAACGGCCCGATCAACGGCTTCGCAGGCGAGCGGATCACCTTCACGAACACGCCCCTGTCGCGCATCACGGTCGACTTCGACTCCCAGGTGACCGACCCGGACGCCACCGCGGCCAAGATCAGCTGCACCGGACAGACGGCGGACACCCCCGACGGCACGCCGGCCGCGTACGACGACAACACCGAGGTGTTCTCGGACCTGCAGCCCGGTACGTACACGTGCACGGTCGTCATCGACCCGTGAGCCTGATGCTCCCGTGAGCTGACCCACAGCCGACAGCGCCCAACGCGAACCACGCGTCGGGCGCTGTGTCGTTGCCCCGCCGTCGAGTCAGCCGTCCAGGTGCCCCGTGTCGTTCCAGCGCTCCAGCGCGGGGGCCCCGTACGCCCAGCCCAGGACCGACAGCGAGGTCGGCTCCAGCCGGATGCGGGCGCCGAAGGAGGCGTCGAAGCCGAGCCAGCGGGCGGCCAGGGTGCGCAGGATGTGTCCGTGCGCGAAGACGAGGACGTCGCGTTCGGCCGAGCGGGCCCAGGTGACGACCTCGTCCGCGCGGGCCGAGACGTCCGCGACGGACTCGCCGCCCGGGACCCCGTCGCGCCAGATCAGCCAGCCGGGCCGGATCGCCTGGATCTCGGCCGGGGTCATGCCCTCGTAGTCGCCGTAGTCCCACTCCATCAGCGCGTCCCACGGCTCCGCCTGCATGCCGAAGCCGGCCAGGTCGCAGCTCTCGCTGGCCCGCACCAGGGGGCTGGTGCGCACTTCCAGCCCGCGCAGGCTCGCCCACGGGTCGCGGGCGAGGCGCTCGCCGAGCAGCTTCGCACCCCGCTTCCCCTCCTCCAGCAGGGGCACGTCCGTGCGTCCGGTGTGCTTGCCGAGCTGGGACCACGCCGTCTGGCCGTGGCGGGCCAGGAGGATGCGGGGGGCCATATGAGTTCTCCCGGTCGAGGGGGCGAGTGGGGCCAACACCGACGGACCCGACCATTCGCACTGCTTTGCGGGGTTACGTCGCCGCTCCATCATCCATCAGTTGACATCCTCCCCTCCCTCGAGGGAGGGGGTTCCTACGGCTCGCGCCGTGGGGTTTTCTGCTTCGTCGCCGACTGCCCGCCCGGAGAACTCCGTTGAGGTCTTACACCGGCTCCACAGGCAGACACGGCCAGCCCGGCCGCCAGAATGTTCTTCGCCGCGTTCACGTCACGGTCGTGGGTCACACCGCAGCCGCACGTCCACTCACGGACGTGCAGCGGCATCTTGCCCGCGATGGTGCCGCGATCGTTTGGTTTTCACGAACGAGCCGAGTGGTCAGCTTGTGCAGGTGGTCACACCTGCGGTCGGCGATCCGGGCATGGATCTTGGCGACCTCGCGCCGGGCCTTGGCCCGGTTGGCGCCGTCGCCCTTGGCCTTACGGGACAGGATCCGCTGAGCCCTGGCCAGACGGGCGCGGTCCTCGCGTTCGAACTTCGGATTGGTGACCTTCTCCCCGGTGGAGAGCGTCACCAGGCTGGTGATACCGGCGTCGATCCCGACAGCCTTGGCGGTCGCGGGCATGGGCGCGGGGATGTCGTCGCACAGCAGGGAGACGAACCAGCGCCCGGCCGCGTCCTGCGACACGGTCACCGTGGTGGGCGTCGCACCCTCGGGCAGCGGTCGCGACGACACGATCGCCAGCGGGTCCGCCATCTTCGCCAAGGTCAGCGCACCATCCCGGTAGCGGAACGCGCTGGAGGTGTATTCGGCGGACTTGCGGGACTTCTTCCGCGACTTGAAGCACCAAACCTGCGGGTCAGTGCACTGCGATCCGCCCTGGCACCGAATCCCAGCCTTGCCCCGGACCGCAGAAGTCCGATTCCTCCCCGCCCTGAAGGGCAGGTTTTCTCGGAAACCTCCGATGAACTCCAAGCAACCCTTGCGTCTTCACACACGTCATACGCCGTATGACTAATAGGCGGCAGCCTCCGCGATGGTGGGCAGAACTGCTGCTCCTGGGACTCGTCTACGCGGCGTACTCCGGTGGCAGACTCCTCGCCCGGGGCGACGTCGGGCTGGCGGTGGACCACGGGCTCGCGATCCTGCGCCTGGAGGAGCTCCTGGCCATCGACCTGGAGCGGCCGCTCAACCGGCTCTTCACCGGCCAGGCGGTCCTCGGCATATCCGCCGACTTCCTCTACGCCTCCCTGCACTACCTCGTCACCCCCGCGGTGCTGGTCTGGCTCTACCGGCGCCGCCCCCAGCAGTATCGATTCGCCCGCACCTGGCTGATGCTCTCCACCCTCCTCGGACTCGTCGGCTTCGCTCTGGTGCCCACCTGCCCGCCCCGGCTGCTCGACGCCTCGTACGGGTTCACCGACACGATGGCCCGGTACAGCTCCTACGGCTGGTGGGGCGGGGAGGCCAGCGCGCCGCGCGGGCTCGGCTCCTTCACCAACCAGTTCGCGGCCATGCCCAGCCTGCACGTGGGGTGGGCCCTGTGGTGCGGGGTCGTGCTGTGGTGCTGCGCGCGCCGGCCGCTGGTCCGGGCGCTGGGGGCCGCGTACCCCGCCGTCACCACCCTGGTGGTCATGGGCACGGCCAACCACTACTTCCTCGACGCCGCCGCCGGGGCCGCCGTGATGGGGGCCGGCTACCTCGCGGCCCGCGCCCTGCCCGCCGGGATCACCGGAATCGCCGGAATCGCCGGAATCACCAGGATCGCCGGGATCGCCGGGGCCGGACTCCCCGCGTCCGGCGGGTCCGCCGAGCCCGCCCCGCACACCACCCGAACAGCCGGTTTCCGCGGTAAGTCCACGATTGTCAGTGGCGGATGGGAGACTTCCGCGGGTGAGCTCCTACCCGTCCAGCGGTCAGCCGCCGCAGACCCCGCCGCGGTCCCCCGCGCCGACGGCGCAGCCGGCGGCATGGCAGGCCACTCAGCCGACGACGCCCCCGAAGACTCTCCGGCAGCGGCTCGCTGATCTACGCGGCCCCGACGTCGCGCCGCGCCCGCTCGACGCCCGCGCGCTGGCGGCCCTCGCCGCCAACCCCGGCTGCGGCAGACGCGCCCTGCTCGACGGCGCCGGCGTGGACAAGACCGTCCTCGCGGCGGCCCTCGGCTCCCCCGCCGCCTTCGGCCAGTCGCAGTTCGCCATAGTGCGCGGCAACTCCTTCGAGGCCAAGGTCAAGGGCGACGGCGGAGCCGAGCTGCTGCGGCTGGTGTACGAGCACCTCGGCGCGGGATCCGGCGGCGCGGCCGGCCCGCCCGGACCGGACGCCCTGACCCCCGACCTCACCGCCGCCGGCCCCCAGGGCCGCGCCGCCCGCACCGCGCTCGCACTGCGCGAGGCGACCGCCGCCGGGGCCTGGACCCTGCTCGACCACCCCATGCTCGCGCTGGAGGTGGCCGGCTCCCCCGCCTATCTGGAGCCGGACGCCGTCGTCGTGCACCCCGACGGGCGCTGGACCGTGGTGGAGATCAAGTCGTTCCCGATGATCGACGGGGCCGCCGACGCCGCGAAGGTGGGCGCCGCCGCCCGCCAGGCCGCCGTCTACGTCCTGGCCCTGGAGACGACCGCCGCGAAGGTGGCCGGCGCCGAGGTCGGGCACACCGTGCTGCTCGTCTGCCCCAAGGACTTCTCCAACCTGCCCACCGCGGCCCCCGTCGACATCCGCCGCGAGCGCTCGGTGACCCGGCGCCAGCTGGAGCGGCTCACCCGGGTCGAGGAGCTGGCCGGGGCCCTGCCCGAAGGCCTCAGCTTCGATCCGGCGCGCTCCTGCGAGGAGCTGACCGAGGCCGTGTCGGCCGTGTCCGCCGCCTACGCCCCCGAGTGCCTGGCCGCCTGCGAGCTGGCCTTCCACTGCCGGGACCGGGCGCGCGGGGCCGACGAGGTGACCGCGCTCGGCCGCTCCGTACGGGGTGAGCTGGGCGGGCTGACCACGGTCGAGGCCGCCCTCGCGGCCGCCGCGGGTCGCGGAGCCCCAGGCGGCACCGGAGGCACCGGCACCGGCCCGGCCTCCGACGTCGCCTTCGAGGACCCCACCGCGGTCGCACTGCGGTACGCCGCCCGGTTGCGCGCCGAGGCGCTGGAGCAAGCCCCTGCCCGCATCCGCCCGAAGGCCGTCGAATGTCCCTGCTGAACACCCTGGCCCGACTGGAGGCCGTCCGCGCCGGGCGAGCCCAGCCGCTGGCGACCGTACGGCACCGGCATCTCGGTGAGCAGCCGCTGGTCTTCGTACCGCTGACGACTGCGGGTGAGGCCGGGGCCCCACTGGGCGCGATGTTCGGCACCGACCCGCAGGACCCCCGGATCCTGGTCGTTCCGCAGCCGCGCGACCGGGACCTGCGGTGGGAGTTCCTGGCCGAGCTCGCCCGGAACCTGATGCCGTACATCGACGGCTACGCGGACGCCGTCGAGCCGGTGGAGCGCACCGAGACCGACCCGGAGACGGGCAAGCGGGTCAAGGTGGAGGCCGAGCTCTGCCTGGACGCACCGCAGTTGATCGTGCCGAGCCGCGCGGGCATCGAGTACGTCCGGCTGCTGGGGCGGTCCATGCGGTTCCGGCGGACCGCCGAGGAGGACCCCGAGAACCCGTATCCGGTGCCCGCACAGGTGCCGCTGCTGGGCCGCTGGTTCACCCACTTCGCCGAGCGCTCGCGGGTACCGGGGTCCTCGATGCTGCTGTCCGCGACGGACCTGCTGTCCCGGCACTGGGCGACCGGCCAGAGCAACCTGGAGGACCAGCACCTGCAGGCGCTGCTGGCGTGGATCGACCCGCCCGAGGGGGCCTGTGGCGCCGAGCTGGCGCTGCGCGCCGAGCTCGGCCGTGGCGAGGACGGCCAGTTGCTGCTCCCGCCCGCCGGTCCGGCCACCGATCCGGCCTTCGACAACAAGCTGCTGGCCCCGGCGATCGCGAAGTTCGACGCGGCGCGCGCGGCGGAGCCCGGGGACGGGGACGGTCCGCGGTTCGCCGAGCGGGCGCTGCGGCGGCTGGTCGTGGACCAGATGCAGAGCACCTGGGGGGCCGTGTGGCACGCGCTGGACCTGATGCGCGAACTGCCCGCGGGCGAGCGCACCGAGGACCGTTGGACCGGTGACCGCTGGTCGTACACCGGCCACCGGGACCGGGTCCGGGCGGGCGAGGGCCCGCAGCCGCGCCGCGACGACGCGGTGACGGCCGCGCGCAAGCTCGCGACGCGGGAGACCGAGCAGGTACGGCTCGACGCCCAGGAGGCGCTGGACGACCTGCTGGTGATGGCGGGCCGGCGGCTCGCGGGCGAGGCCTTCGCCGGTGAGGTCACCGAGGTGGTCATGGAGTGGACGGAGTCGAAGCGGCCGAGCCCGCGCCCGCTGGTGTGGGTGGCCACGGAGGACCGGCCACAGCTCACCGAGGACGGCGGTGGCGGGGGCCCGAAGGTGTACCGCTCCCTGGAGGGGCGCCCGCAGAGCGCGCAGTTCGTACGCCGGGAGGAGGACGGCCGGCTGGTGCTGCGCGTCCTCGACAAGATGGGCCGCGGCAGGGATCCGGAGCCGGGCTCGGTGCCGGAGAAGGGCGACCGGGTGTGCTGGACGCTGTTCGAGCACGATGCGCGCGGCGGCCCCAAGCTGCCGGACGCCGAGCAGACGCCGTGGACCCACGGCGGGCCGCCCGAGCACCTGACGCGTGACGCCCCGATGCTGCCGCTGCCCGACCCCGTGACCGCCGAGGACCTCCTGTGAGCACCGCGAGCACCGCTTTCGATCCGGGCGCGGCCGCCGGCCGGGCCACCGACGCCATCCTGCGCGACACCCTGCACGGCGGGGCCCGGGGCGTGGTCGTCGACTCCCCGCCCGGGGCCGGGAAGTCCACGCTGGTGGTGCGGGCGGCCCGGGACCTGGCGGCGGCGGGGCGCCGGCTGATGGTGGTCGCGCAGACCAACGCGCAGGTCGACGACCTGGTGCTGCGGCTGCACGCGAAGGACCCGGAGCTGAAGGTGGGCCGGCTGCACAGCAGCGAGGGCGACTCCTACGATCCGGCGCTGCGCGACTTGGACTCGGTGGTCCTCTCGGCGAAGCCGGCGGACCTCGCGGGGCTGCCGGTGACCATCTCGACGGCGGCCAAGTGGGCGTGGGTCAAGGACGTGGAGCCCTGGGAGCACGCCATCGTGGACGAGGCGTACCAGATGCGCTCGGACGCGCTGCTGGCCGTGGCCGGGCTGTTCGACCGGGCGCTGTTCGTGGGCGACCCGGGGCAGCTCGATCCCTTCAGCGTGGTCGGGGCCGAGCAGTGGGCGGGCTTGTCCTACGATCCCTCCGCCTCGGCGGTGTCCACCCTCCTCGCGCACAACCCGGACCTGCCGCAGCACCGGCTGCCGGTGTCCTGGCGGCTGCCGGCTTCGGCCGCGCCCCTGGTCTCCCGCGCCTTCTACCCGTACACGCGGTTCCGCAGCGGTACGGGCCCGGGCGAGCGGCGGATGTCCTACGGGGTCGCGGGCGACGGCTCGGGCCCCGACCGGGTGCTGGACGAGGCCGCCGAGTCGGGGTGGGGGCTGCTGGAGCTGCCCGCCCGGCACACCCCGCGCACCGACCCGGAGGCGGTCCGGTCGGTGGCCCTGGTGGTGCGCCGGGCGCTGGACCGGGGCGCTGTGACGGTGGACGAGCAGGCGGGCGGCCCGTCCCCGCTGACGGCGGACCGCATCGCGGTGGGTACCGCCCACCGGGACCAGGCGGCGGCGGTCCGGGCGGCGCTGTCCGCGCTCGGGGTCACGGGGGTCACCGTGGACACGGCCAACCGGCTCCAGGGCCGCGAGTACGACCTCACCGTGGTCCTGCACCCCCTGTCGGGCCGCCCGGACGCGACCGCCTTCCACCTGGAGACGGGCCGCCTCTGCGTCCTGGCCTCACGGCACCGGCACGCCTGCGTGGTGGTGGCCCGGGCGGGGATAGCGGAGCTCCTGGACGCCCACCCGTCTTCGGAACCGGTGCAGCTGGGCGTCACCATGAAGTTCCCGGACGGGTGGGAGGCCAACCACTCGGTGCTGGCCCACCTGGCGGAGCACCGGGTGGTCTGGCGGCCGTAGCCCGGCGGCTCAGCGGGTCTTGCGCTCGACGCCGAGGCGGGTGCGGAGCAGTTCGCCCACCTCGGCGAAGGTGCGCAGCTGCTCCGGGGTCAGGATGTCGATCAGGTGGCGGCGCACCGATTCCACGTGGAGCGGGGCGGCCGTCATGATCGCGGTGACGCCCTGCTCGGTGAGCACCACTTCGGCGCCGCGCCCGTCGTCGGCCACCTCTTCGCGGCGGACGATGCCCCGCTGCTCCATTCGGGTGAGCTGGTGGGAGAGCCGGCTGCGGGACCACTGCATGAGGACGGCGAGGGCGCTGATGCGCATGCGGTGGCCGTCGGTGGAGCCGAGGACGGACAGGACGTCGTAGTCGGCTTCGGAGAGCCCGCTGTCCTGGGTCAGGTCGCGCGCGATATCGGCGTTGACCAGCGGGAACATCCGACGCCAGGCGTACCAGGCCTGCTGTTCGGGCTCGCTGAGCCAGCGCGGCCCGCTCTCGTTCCCGGCCTCGTTCGCGGCCTCGTTCGCGGTCATGGTCGAAGTCTAGACCGGTACGTGACACGTCACCTACCTAGTTGACACGTCACCCACTCTCGCGTTCTCATGGGTGACACGTCAACAAAACCGCCCCGGCCCCGAGGAGCCCCCGTGAACCCGCACCCGATCCGCCTGCACGTGATCTCCGCCTCCGTCCGCCCCACCTCCGCCGCCCGCCCCCTCGCCCGCTGGGCCGCCGGCCAGGCGCAGGGACGCTTCGAGGTCACCCCCGTCGACCTCGCCGAGATCGCCCTGCCCTTCCTGGACGAGCCCGAATACGCCTCCACCGGGATCTACACCCATCCCCACACCCGCGCGTGGAGCGCCCTGGTCGACTCGGCCGACGCCTTCCTCTTCGTCCTGCCGATGTACAACGGCGGCTTCACCGCCCCCTTCAAGAACGCCATCGACTTCCTCTACCGCGAATGGCAGGGCAAGCCGGCCGGCCTGCTCTCCTACAGCGCGGGCGGCTCCGGCGGCGCCCCGGCCGGCCGGATGCTGCGGCCGGTGCTGGAGGCCGTCGGCATGGTGCCCACCGAGGCCTCGGCGGCCGTCCCGGGCATCACCGGGCTGGTCACCGCGGACGGATTCCGGGCCCCGCAGGGCCTGGCGGGCGAGCTCGCGGCCGTACTGGACGAGCTCGCCGCCCTGGCGAGGACTCCGGTCAGCGCGTGAGGAGCGCCCCGGTCAGGTGGTCGTACGCCGCGTGCGCGTGCAGCCGTACGCCTGTGATCAGGGTGGCGTCGTCGGCGTAGAAGCCGGGGTGGTGGTTGCCGACCAGGCCCCGGCCGCCGGGGACGGCCACGGGTTCGCCGCTCGCCGGGTCCAGGGCGGTGTCCTGGACGCCGAGCATCACGTACAGCCCGCCGAAGCGGGTGATGAGCTCGGAGACGTCGTCGTAGCCGAGCGTGCCGCCGACCTCCACCACCCGGTCCGCGCCCGCGACCCGGCGCAGGGTGGGCAGTGCGGCCTCGACCCAGGCCGCGTCGTTGCGTACGGCGGGCACGTCCTGGAGCAGTTCGACGGTCGCGGAGGCCCCGTAGGCCTCGGCCGTGTGCTCGGCCAGCACCGTCAGCCGGCGCTTCACCACGGGCATGTCCCGCTCCTCGGCGCAGCGGATCGTGCCCCACAGGGTGACGGTTTCACCGATGACGTTGTACCGGCCGACGTCCTCGATGTGGCCGATGGAGACCGTGACCGGGGAGAACGCCGACACCTGCCGGTAGAGCTGGCCGATCCCGGTCAGCAGCGCCCCGACGGCGGGCATCGGGTCGATGCCGTGCCAGGGGGACGAGGCGTGGGACTGCCGGCCGGTGACGGTGACGCGGACCAGGCAGGAGGCCCCGTACATCGGGCCGGACTTGTAGCCCACCCAGCCCTTGGGGTGCGGGGTGACGTGCATGCCGAAGGCCATCGTGGGGACGGGGTCCGCGAAGGCCCCCTCGGCCACCATCAGGCGCGCCCCGCCCTCCTCGCCTACGGGCGGACCCTCCTCGGCGGGCTGGAACACGAACAGCACGGTCCCGGGCAGCCGCTCCCGTACCCGTACGTCGGCCAGTGCGCGCGCCGCTCCGAGGAGCATCGCGGTGTGGCAGTCGTGGCCGCAGGCGTGCGAGGCCTGGCCGGTGGCGGCGAAGTCCGCGCCGCAGCGGTCGGGGACGGGCAGCGCGTCCATGTCGGCCCGCAGCGCCGCCACCCGGTCCCCGGGCAGGCCGCCGCGCAGCACCCCGACCACGCCGTGCCCGGCGATGCCGGTCCGCACCTCGTCCAGTCCGAACGCGCCGAGCTCCCGCGCCACGAGCCGCGCGGTGGCGGCCTCACGGTTGGGCAGCTCCGGATTCCGGTGGAGGTGACGGCGCCAGCCGATCACCTGCTCGATGCCCTCGTCGCAGAGCTTGTCCAGCTCCTCGTGCACACCATCGGTCATACGCACGTTCTAACCCATGGACCGGGACCCTCGGGCGCCCTTGCGTGAAGCTGGACAATGGACGGTGGCCCGGAAGCTTTTCGACCCGGGGGCTTTGCGACCCGGAGGCTTTCCACCCCGGGGGCTTTCCGGCCCGGAAGCTCCCCCCACGTCCAGCAGGAGGACACGCATGGCAGAGCCCGAGCGGACCGAGCGGAGGCTGCGGCCCGCGCAGTTGCTCTTCGAGCCGTCGGAGACCGTCACGGACCCGGAGCACTTCTTCGACCTCGAATCGATCGACGACCCGCGGGAACTGCTGGTCCGGGCGACGGAGCTGACGCTGGCCTTCCGTGCCGCCCAGGAGCGGGCGGTGGAGTTCCAGGCGGTGGCGGCGGCGCAGCTCGCGGATCCCCGGCGCTTCGACCGGCTGTCGGCGGCGGCGATCGCGGAGCAGGCGGAATGGACCGAGGACTACGCCCGCAAGATGATCGAGTTCGGCGAGTCCCTGCTGCGCGGCACCACCCCCGAGGGCGCCTGAGGACACGCCCGGGCCGCGACCACTGGCATATGCGGGGCGCAACATACCCCAGTCCCACCCGGCCTGTCCCGGTTTCCCGTAACTCCCGGAGACCGGTCCGCTACCCCAGGTAGACCTGAACGCATGACGACCCTGACCGGCTGTCCCGCATTCGACCTGCGGACGACGACCGCCTCCGCGACCCACGTCACCCCGGCCGGCGCCGCCTGGCTGGCCTCGGCCTCCGCCCAGCCCGGAGGCACGCTGGCCGCCTGGCAGGCCCGGCCCACCGCGCCCGCCGTGCTGCCCTGCGGGACCGCCTTCGACGTCGTCAACGTTCCCCTCGTCCTCGGACGCCGGATGCTCGACCTGCTCTGGGCCGAAGGCCCCGGCTCCGGGCCGGCCGCCGTGCACCGCGGGCGGACCCTGCTCTTCGCCGCCCCCGGCACCGCCCATCGACTCCCCGCCCTGCTGGCCTGGGAGGAGTGGGCCACCCCCGTGCCGGCCCCGCTCTGCCACGGCCGCGGCGACGCCGTCACCGTGCCCCCGCTGGCCGCCGGCGGGGGGCCCTCGCGCTGGCTCGTGGCGCCCGACACCCGGCTGCCCTGGCTGCCCGGACCGGAGGCGCTGCTGTGGGCCTTCGTCCGTGCCACCCGAGCTGCGGATATCGATTTTTCCGATCGCCGGTCGGGGTGCTAATGTCTTCCTCGTCACCAAGCGCCGCTAGCTCAGTTGGTTAGAGCAGCTGACTCTTAATCAGCGGGTCCGGGGTTCGAGTCCCTGGCGGCGCACAGACGGAGAAAGACCCCCACGCGAGTGGGGGTCTTTTTCGTACGCCTCGCACCTCTCGGCTACCGCGTGATCTTCACGGTGTACGCGCCCGACTGCGTGCGGTCCGCCACCTCTACGGTGATTCCCTCACCCGGGACGGTGAAGGCCTCCCCCACCTCCAGCGGGGCGTCGGCCAGCGGCGGGTACACCGACCGGTCCCAGCAGGCCTCGGTGTCGGGGTGTGCGTCCACGACCTCGATCGGCCCGCCGCCCGACGCCGCCTCGTTGCGGACCCGGTAGACGAGGACCCCTTCGGTGCAGGTGTCCCCGTCGTTGCCCGCGGAGCCCCGCGCCTCGACGGCGATCGCGCTGCCGGCGCCCGTACGGATCACCGCGAGCCGGGTGCCCCCCGTACCGCCCGGGCGCGGGGCCTCGGACAGCGGCTGGAGGGTGTGCAGGGAGGAGCCGGATCCCACGCAGTCGACCTGGGAGGCGTCCAGCCAGCCGAGCTTCCACTTCTGCCAGGCGAAGAGGTCCGGGGCCATGCCGAACTGGCTGCCCATGACGTCCCAGTCCCCGACGTAGGTGTCCCAGTCCCCCTTGCCGTCCGAGGGCCGGTGGTAGAGGTCCGGCAGGTCGAAGACGTGTCCGGTCTCGTGGGCGAGCACGTTGCGGTCCGGCGGGTGCTTCTCGAAGACCGTGACGATGCGGCGCAGGTCGGCGCCGTCGGCCCGGATCGGCTGCTCGAAGTTGACGACCTTGGTGGCATCGGAGTCGACGCCGGGCGCGTCAGGGTCGGCGACGAAGTAGACGACGTCGTACCGGCCGAAGTCCAGCGCCGGGTCGGCCCCGGCCACCGCGTCGCGCAGGTAGGCGGCCCGGTCCGCCGGGGCCCAGTCGCGCTGTATCCCGTAGGCGGCGGACGGCTTGGGCATCTGGATCCACCGCTTCTGCGGGTGCGGGACCAGGCGGAAGCGGCCGTAGGAGGCCCGCTCGAAGAACTCGCTGGTCGCCGGGAAGTAGTCGGCGGTGAGCTCCTCGGTGGTCAGGGTGGGGCGGTGGTCGGGGAAGGAGAGGAAGACCATGACCGCGTTGAGGGTGCGCTCGGGCTTGGGATAGGCGCCGTTCCAGCTGTCCAGGCCCAGGGAGTGGTGGGCCGTGGTACGGGTCAGCGCGCAGGGTCCGGCTCCGGGGGCGGCGACCGCGGGTCCCGCGACGAGCGACATGGCGGCGAGCGCCGTCAGGGAAGTGAGCGCCGCCGCCGTGGTTCGCATGCGGGAGCGGTCCACTCCCCCGGGTGTCTGCTGTCGCGGCACATCGACCTCCGGTGGTGGATTAGTACCTCTTCATCCACCTTGGGGCGATTGTCTTACTAATGCCCTGTTCCGCTGCCCCACACGAGTGAGCACTAGGGCAAGCCGGTGACGCCGGGTTTCGCACATTCGCCTACGGAAAGTCACGACCGATCAGGTCGGATCAGTGGTGGGCGCCGGATGTTCACAGCCGTGCGGAAACGATCAGTCGCCGTCAGGCCGACGATCCGTCATCACGCCGAACTCCCGCGCCCCGCACGGCGTCGCCGCTGGATAGGGCCGTCCGGCAGCCTCTATGATCGGCACACTTTCCTGCACGGACACTCACACGCACTGCGGGAGCCAACGGTGAGCGGAACCCCAGATGGAACCGGTTCGGCGGCCGACAGCATCCGACCGGCCATGACGCAGCGTCACCCGGCGGCGCCGGCGACGACGGCAACCCCGGACCGTGCCGATCGCCGGGCCGAGTACGGGCCCGGCCACCAAGCGGACCAGCAAGCCGGCCACGAAGCCGACCACCGGGCCGGTCACCAGGCCGCCTGTAGCCAGGCCGCCGGTCATCAGGCCGCCGGTAGCCAGGCCGCCGGCTACCGGGCCGACTACCGGGCCGCCTTCAACGCGGCCCATCTCCCCATGGCCGTCGTCGACCGCACCGGCCACATCGCCGGAGCCAACGAGGCCCTCGCCGCACTCCTCGGCTCCGAGCCGCACCTCCTCGCCGGGCAGTCCGCCGCCGAGCTGGTGGACCTGGCCTCCGAGGCCCGGACCTGGCACGCCTACCAGGAGGTGCTGCGCGGCCGGCAGGCCCGGCTCCGCTGCACCCGCCGCCTCAAGCACCCCGACGGACACTCCCTGTGGACCGAGATCACCCTCGGCCCCGTACCCGGCACCGACACCGGTGACGTACTGCTCTCCGTCGCCGACATCAGCGACCGGCGCGACCTCCAGGCCCGGCTGCGCCACCTCCAGATGCACGACCCGGTGACCCGGCTGCCCAACCGCGCGCTGTTCTTCGAGCGGCTCTCCGCCGCCCTGGAGGCCTCCTCGTACGGGCAGAGCGGCACGGGCCGGATCGGGCTGTGCTACCTGGACCTGGACGGCTTCAAGGCCGTCAACGACACCCTCGGCCACCGGGTCGGCGACCGGCTGCTGACCGCTGTCGCCCAGCGGCTCACCCAGTGCGCCGACCAGTCCGGCTACGGGCGCACCGGCGGGCACCTGGTGGCGCGTCTCGGCGGCGACGAGTTCGCCCTGCTGGTCGAGGAGTCCACCGGCACCGAGCAGCTCGCGGACCTGGCGCGGAGCGTCCTGGCCGCCGTACAGGAGCCCTTCGACCTGGCCGGTCAGCGGCTGTCGGTCTCCGCGTCGATCGGGGTGGTGGAGCGGGCGGCGGCCGGGACCTCGGCGACCTGCCTGATGCAGGCCGCGGACACGACCCTCTACTGGGCCAAGGCGGACGGCAAGGCCCGCTGGACCCTCTTCGACCCGGAGCGCAACGCGCACCGGATGACCCGCCAGGCCCTGTCCTCGACGCTGCGGCCGGCCGTGGAGCGCGGCGAGTTCACCGTGGAGTACCAGCCGCTGGTGGACCTGGAGAGCGGTGCGGTGCGCGGGGTGGAGGCCCTGGTGCGCTGGAACCACCCGCAGTTCGGCCTGCTGACGCCGAATCGGTTCATCGGAATTGCCGAAGAGGACGGTTCCATCGTCCAGTTGGGCCGCTGGGTCCTCCAGACCGCCTGCCGGCAGGCCCGGCGCTGGCAGATCGAGCAGCCCAGCGACTCCCCCGTCTTCGTCTCCGTCAACGTGGCCGTGCGCCAGGTCTGGGACTCCGACCTGGTCGGCGACGTCGCCGAGATCCTCGCGGAGACCGGCCTGGCCCCCCAGCTCCTCCAGCTCGAACTGACGGAGTCGGCCGTCATGGGCTCGGCGGGCCGCCCGCTCCAGGCCCTCCAGGCGCTGAGCGACATGGGGGTGCGGATCGCCATCGACGATTTCGGCACCGGCTACTCGAACCTGGCCTACCTCAGCCGCCTGCCGGTCTCCGTCCTCAAACTGGACGGCTCCTTCGTCCGCGGCTTCCGCTACGAGGAGGGCTCCCACCCGAACCCGGCCGACGAGACCATCGTCGAGGCCCTGGTGCAGCTCGCGCACCGGCTGGGCCTGACGGTGACGGCCGAATGCGTGGAGACCGCCGGCCAGGCGGCCCGCCTGCGGCGCGTCGGCTGCGACACCGGCCAGGGCTGGCTGTACTCCCGGGCGGTGGCCCCGGAGGCGATCGCAGCCATCATCAGCCGCCAAGCGGCCGCGGGCCCCGACCAGCCGGAGGGACCCGCGCCGCATCCCGAGATCTGAGTCAGAGACTCCGGACGAAGACGCCGAACGCTTCAGGGGCGACGGTGAAGGCAGGGCCGTCGGGACGCTTGGAGTCCCGGACGGCCACGCGGCAGGGCTGGGCGGCGATCTCGATGCAGTCGCCGCCGCTGGAGCCGCTGTACGAAGCCTTGCGCCAGGCGGCGGTGCCGAGCGGGGCGCACTCGACGCAGTCGCCGCCGGTTCCGCCGCTGTAAGTGGACTTACGCCACTGCGCGCCCGCCAGGTCCTGGTTACTTCCCATAGCGTTCCTCCATCACGCGAGCGATCAGCTCTGCCGATGCCCGGGGAGAGAGGGCCTCGGCTTGCAGGCGAGCGTAACCGACCGAACGCTCTTTGATCACTTGGGGATTGGCGGTCATGTGCCCTGAGTCGTAGCTCTCGCTGTAGTGGAGGTCCGGGTCACCGTCGAAGCGCAGGAGATTGAACGACCCCATCATTGCCGTGTGCTGGCCGACTTTGAACGGCAGCACCTGGATCTCCAACCACGGCCGGTCTCGGAGGCTGAGCAGGTGGGCGAGCTGCTCCCGCATGACCTTGGGGCCTCCGATCTCCCGGAGGAGAGCGGCCTCGTCCAGCACTACCCACAGCACAGGCGGCCCCTCGCGGGCCAGAATGCGCTGCCGGTCCATGCGAGCAGCAACGCCAGCATCGAGCGCGTCGGGGTTCTCGACGCCCAGCACCGCTCGCGCATAGGCCTCCGTCTGGAGCAGCCCGTACACCAACTGGCACTGGAACGTGGAGATATATGTCGCCCGGGCCTCCATCTCCGCGTACGCCTGGAACCAGTGGGGCAGCTGGCTCCGTAGGACCAACCCCACCAGCCGGGAGAAGTGCCCATCCGTACCCAGCGCAGCGTCGAGCCGTTCCGAGAAGTCCCGGGTCGGCACCCGTTTCGTGTTCTCGATCATGCCGATCAGCGAGCCCGAGCAATAGATGATGTCGCCCAGCTGCGCCTGTTTCAGCCCAGCGGCCTCCCTCAGGCGGCACAGTTCGTAGGCGTAGTAGTCCAGCGGCGAGGCGCTGGGATCGAGAGCACGGACGTTGACCATGGGCGGCCACCCCTGTGAGAACGCGTACGGATCCAACTCATCGCCGAGCGTAACGACCTCCGCACGCTCCGGTACGGAAAATCCGGCAATGCGCAGACGCGCCGGGTCAGTCGATCAGGTGCATGGCGAGTTGCTCCCACTGCCGTTCGGACGGGGAGTCGGACCCGGTCGTCACCAGGTGGAGGCTGACGTGTTCGGCTCCGGCGTCGAAGTGCTCCTGGACCCGGTCAGCGATGCTCTCGGCTCCGCCGTGGACCACCAGCGCGTCGACCAGCCGGCTGCCGAGCGCGTCCGGGTTCTCGTATCCGAGTCCACGCAGCAGGTCGCGGCGGTTCGGCAGGGCGGCCGCGGCCGTGGTGCGGGCCGGTTCGGTCGTGTCCGCGTGGTCGTGGCCGAGCACGCAGAGCTGTGTGACGGCCAACAGGGCGTCGTCTCCGAGGACGGTCCTGGCTACGCGGGTGTACTCGACGGGCATGCCCAGAACCGTTGCGCCCAGGGCGCGTTCGGCCGCGAGGGCGAGCATGTCGGGGGACCGTCCGGGGGTCGCCTCCTCCAGGGTGCGCTGTGCGGCGGCCGCCGTGACCGGGTCGCGGGCGTAGATGTCGGTCATGCCGGAGGCCACGGTGATGCGCCGGGTGGCCGCCAGGAGGAACGCGGCCCTGCGCCATGGCCTCCCGCCCCGTGGTCTCGGGGAACCACAGGGCGCCGAAGCCGAGGCCCTCGACCGCGGCGGCAGCCTTGCGGACCTCGGTCGCGGAGAGGTCGTCGAAGTGCGTCGCCCAGATCCCGACGCGGCCGAGACCGTGGGTACGGGCGCTCACGCGTCCTGCACGGCGGTGCGAGCGGAGTCGAGGAACGCGGCGATCCGGGCGGCGCCGGTTCGCTCCAGCCAGGTGGGGAGGTCCATCGTGCCGGGGTGGATCCTGCGGGTGGCGGGGATGTCCGCACGGTAGCCGTGTTCGTTGAGCCACTCGTTGGCGTGGGCGAAGTCTTCGCTCAGGGCCCGGATCGCGTCGATCGGGATCTGAACGTAGGACAGCGGTATGCCGAGCGCCCGGCCGATGGCTGCCGCGATCCGGACCGGCGTTAGTTCGTCCCCGGCCAGGGAGACGGCCCGTCCGATCCACTCCCCGGGCCGGGAGAACGCCAGTGCGGCGACGGCGCCGACGTCGTCCACGGCCATGATCTGCTGGGGGACCTCCGGGGCGAGGCCGGTGGACAGGTTTCCGTTCCGCAGGGCGTATCCACCGGTGAAGTTCTCCATGAAGGAGACCGGCCACAGGATCGTCGCGGGCAGGCCCAGGGAGGCCATGTGCTGCTCGATGCGCCACTTGCTGACCAGATTCACCGGAAGGTTCTCCTCGAGGTGCCGGTCCGCTTCGGCGACCGAGGTGAAGACGAAGTGCCCGATGCCCGCGGCGTGCGCGGCCTCGGCGACGTTCACCCCCCAGCGCACCTCTTCGTCGGCGGTGAAGTCGGGCCCGGTTCCGGGCGATCCGACGGTGGGCTGGACGCTGAACAGGCCCCAGGCGCCCTCGGCCGCGGCGGTCAGGGACTCGACGTCCTCCATCCGCGCCCGCACCACCTGCGCGCCGGCCCGCGCCAGCGCCGCGGCCCGCGGCCCGTCCGGGTCGCGCGTCAGCGCGCGCACCTGCCAGCCGTCGCGGAGCAGGTGACGGGTCACCGCCCTGCCCTGCAGGCCGGTCGCGCCCACCACCACGACGGTCTTCCGGTGCGTCGGCGTCACGTGTTCTCCTCCATCGCGTGCATGCGGAAGCGGAGCCAAACCTAAGTGGGGTGGCCCCCCATTTCTCGTTCGCTACGATATGGAGGACCACCCCACTTATCAAGCCCTCAGGAGCCACCCGTGCCGAAGGACGCCGCCACCCCGCCCCGTCGGCCGCTGCGCGCCGACGCCCGCCGCAACGTCGAGAAGATCGTGGCCGCCGCCGGCGCCCTGATCGCCGAGCACGGCGCCGAAGCCTCCCTGGAGGAGGTCGCCCGCAGGGCGGGGGTCGGCTCGGCCACCCTGCACCGGCACTTCCCGTCCCGGCAGTCGCTGCTGGAGGCGGTCTTCAAGGACCGGGTGGCGGCCCTGTGCGCGAAGGCGGAGGACCTCCTCGCCGAACCGGACCCGGGCCGGGCGCTGGCCACCTGGCTTCACGCCGTCGGTGCGCACGCCGTGACCAACCGCGGGCTGGGGGCTTCGCTGGTACAGGACGGGGACCCGGCCCTGGGCGAGAGCTGCCACGACATGATCACCAATGCCGGAGAAGCGCTCCTCGCACGCGCCCGGACGGCGGGCGCCGTACGAGCCGGGATCACCATCGCCCAGCTACTGACGCTCGTCGGCGCCATCGCGCTGGCCACCGAGCACATGGCCGAGGGACCGGCCGAGGCCGACCTGCTGCTGGCGATCGCCATCGACGGCGTACGCACGCGCTGACCCGGGTCGTCCATCCGGCTGGCACCCGTTCGACAAGGGGCGCGTGCCGGATGGTTGGCAGCCCTCGGCTGTTCCTAGCCTCGGTTGATGATCTCTCGTCGCTTCTGGTTATCAACTGCCGTGCTGGCGCTGACCGTGTCCTCCCTGCCGTCCGTCGCGGCTTCGGCCGCGCCACGCCCCTCCGACACGGCCTGGTCCGTGCAGCGTGACGCCGACGCGCTGCGGGACACCGGGGTCACCGGGGTGGCGGTACGGCTGGATACCCCGCGCGGGACGGTCACGGCCCGCTCCGGGGT
This sequence comes from Streptomyces sp. GL_148, assembly GCF_057834205.1. Lineage (NCBI taxonomy): Bacteria > Bacillati > Actinomycetota > Actinomycetes > Kitasatosporales > Streptomycetaceae > Streptomyces > Streptomyces sp. GL_148. The sequence goes on from NZ_CM174396.1 coordinate 3,233,227, forward strand.
GGCGGACATCGCCACTCGCCGCCCGGTTCCGGAGGACGGCCACCTGCGGCTGGGCAGTACCACCAAGACGTTCGTCGCCACCGTCGTGCTGCAACTGGTGGGCGAGAAGCGGATCTCCCTCGACCAGACGGTGGAGGAGCTGCTGCCCGGAGTCGTGTCCGGAGCCGGCAACGACGGCCGGACCATCACGCTCCGAGATCTGCTCCAGCACACCAGCGGCCTGCCCGAGTACATCTCCGACGTCTTCCCCGACCCCAGCGCCCGGACCTACCTGTCCAACCGGTGGCGCGCCTACGCGCCCGAAGAGCTGGTCGCCCTGGCCATGCGCCATGAACCCGCCTTCCCGGCGGGCACCGGCTGGGCGTACTCCAACACGAACTACGTGCTGGCCGGAATGATCATCGAGAAGGTCACGGGCCGCACCTGGGAACAGCAGGTCCACGACCGCATCCTGCGCCCGCTCGGCCTCCGGCAGACCGCAACCCCCGGCACGTGGCCCTTCCTTCCGCGTCCACACACGTCCAACTACCAGCAGTTCACCGCGAACGGCCCCTTGGTCGACACGACGATCCCCTACCGCCCCTTCGACAGCGGGGCCGACGGCTCGATGACCGGCACGGCCCGCGACCTCAACCGCTTCTTCGCCGCACTGGCGGGTGGACGGCTGCTGAAGCCCGCCGAACTCGCCGCCATGCGCGACACCGTGCCGGTGACGCCGGACAGCGGCCACCCGGAAGGCAGCGGGGACGGCCTGGGCCTGTTCTTCACGCCCCTGTCCTGCGGTGGCGGCTACCTCGGGCACGGCGGAAACGGCTTCGGGTACGAGATCCGGGCGGCGACGACCACCGACGGTCTGCGCACCGTCACCGTCTCCGCACACAGCCGCTCCGCGGACCCGCAGACCGCAGCCCGCCAGGAGGAGGCGGTGCGCGACCTCATCGACCACGCCCTTTGCTGACCAGGCAACACAGCAGCCCCCGCACCCTGGGAGAGGGGTGCGGGGGCTGCCGGCGCTCGGCGCGGGGTGGGGGGAATCAGCAGGCGCCGAGGTCCTTCCAGACACCCCATTCACCGGTGGTGCCGGGCACCTCGTTCTGCGTCCACCACTGGGCCTTGTACGTGCGGCCGTTGTACGAGACCTCGCTGCCGCCGGTGTAGACGGTGCCCGCGACGTACGCCGGAGCCGTGCAGCCCGCGGTGGGCGTGGCGGTCGGGGTCGCCGTCGGGGTGGCGGTCGGGGTCGCGGTGGGCGTGGCGGTCGGGGTGACCGGAGGCTGCGTGGTGCCGCCCAGGGAGTCCGAGATCTGGTTCAGCAGGGTCGCGTTGGCGTCCAGGCCGAGCAGGGAGTACATCATCGCGCCGGCCAGGCCGCGCTGCTTGCCGTAGTCGACCCGGGCCTGGATGGACTTCTGGTTCAGGCCGGTGAAGAACTCGCCGTCCTTGAAGAAGTACGAGGCCTTGGCCTGGTCGTCCCAGAAGGTGGTCGCCGGGTTGTCGACGATGCCGCCGAGCTCCTTGTAGAGCGCGATGCCGGCCTGCTGGCTGGTCGGACGGGCGGCGGAGGCCAGGGTGGCGGGCTGGGCGAGACCGTTGGTGGTGCCGGGCTGCACGCCCTTCCAGCCGCGGTAGTAGAACTCGTAGCCCAGGACCAGCTTGTTGGCGGGGAAGCCGCCGGTGATCCCGTAGGCCGCGTTGCCGTCGAGCCAGGAGTCGATGGCGTTCTTGATGCTGTACTTCTCGGTGCCCGGGGCGATCGCGTCGGTCGGGTCGGCCGACGAGGGCAGCAGCGGGGACTGGTGGTACGTCGGACCGTCCGAGTCCCAGGCGCCGTGCATGTCGTACGTCATGATGTTCGCGTAGTCGAGGTACGCGCCGATCTTGTCCGTCTCGATGTACTTGATCTTGTCCTGGCCGGCCGGGAGGGCCGAGGTCAGCAGGTACTTCTTGCCGCCGTTGGCCGCGCCGTGGGCGTCGAGCTGGGTGCGGAACTCCTTGAGCAGGAGCGTGAAGTTCTGCTTGTCCTCGGGGGCGTAGTGGTTGCCGAGGTGGCCGCCCGACGAGCCCGGGTACTCCCAGTCGATGTCGATGCCGTCGAAGATGCCGGCCGCGCTGCCCGCGCCGCCGTAGCCGCCCTCGACGGGCAGGTTGCCCTTGATGTACTGGTCGATGCAGGAGGAGACGAGCTTCTTGCGGGAAGCGTCGGTCTTGGCCGCGTCGCTGAAGTACTTCGAGTAGGTCCAGCCGCCGAGCGAGATGTTGATCTTCAGGTTCGGGTACTTCGCCTTGAGCTGCTTGAACTGGTTGAACACGCCGACGATCGGCTGGTCCCACTTGTCGGCGACGCCGCTGACGCTGTCGGCCGCGCTGAAGGACTTCTGGTAGTCGGCGTACGAGTCGCCCGCACCGTCACCGGCGCTGGGGTTGTTGTCGTCGCCCGCCGCCTTGTTCGCCTCGAAACAGGTGAGGTTGGTGGGGTGGATGTTGCCGAACGAGTAGTTAATGACGTCCAGCTTGCCCGCTATGCCACGGGTATCGAGGTGCTTGGGATAAAACGCGTTCCCGTACACGCTCCACTGGTCGTAGTAAGCGATCTTGACGTTGCCGGCCGACGCGGTGGTCCCGGCCTCGGCGGCCGAGGCGGTGGTGAGTCCCGCGAAGGCGGCCAGCGTCCCGCCGGCCAGCGCGGCCGTGGCGGCGGCCGCGATGAGGGATTTACGGATGTGCATGAACTGCCTCCGGGGAAGTGGGAGGGGAAGGCAAGACTTCAGGTGGGGATAGTGATAGCGATCACTCCGGTCCCGAGTCAATGGTTTGGACCAAAGAAGGACTAGACCAGTCGCCGCCCAGAAGCCCACGTCAGGGGCGTGGGACCACACCAAAAATCGCCCGCCACCCTTGGTGACGAGCGATTTAAGGCTGCCTTCATTCACTCTCCGGCAAGGTTTCGGCAACAAACCAGCCAATCTCCGGATGCCGGCCGATCAAGCTCAGGCGGAGGCCTGCCCGTCCGCGGCCGGCATGCCGTACGCATCCGCGACGAGGGCGTACGAGCGCAACCGGGCCTGCCCGTCGTGGGCGTTGGCGGTCAGCATCAGCTCGTCCGCGCCCGTCAGCTTCGCCAGGTCGTCCAGGCCCGTGGTGACCTCGTCGGGGGTGCCGTGGACCACGCTCGCGAGCCGGTCGTCCACGAACTCCCGCTCCAGCGGCGTGTACGGGTACGCGGCCGCTTCCTCGGGCGTCGGGACCAGTCCGGGGCGCCCGCTGCGCAGCCGGAGCATCGACAGCGCGCCGGTCAGGACCTGCGCGCGGGCCTCCGCGGCCGTGTCGGCGGCGAGGGCCGCGACTCCGATGACGGCGTACGGGGCGTCCAGGACGGCCGAGGGGCGGAACGACTGCCGGTAGAGGTCGAGGGCGGGCAGGGTTCCGGCCGGGGCGAAGTGGTGCGCGTAGGCGAAGGGCAGCCCGAGTCCGCCGGCGAGGCGTGCGCTGAAGCCGGAGGAGCCGAGCAGCCACACCGGCGGCCGCCCGGCGGGGCCCTGCACGGGGCCCGGCACCGCGTGCACGCGGGCGTACGGGTGCCCGTCGGGGAAGTCGTCGTCGAGGAAGCGGATCAGCTCCGCGAGCTGCCGGGGGAACTCGTCCACGGCCTCGTCGCGCCGCCCGGGTCCGCGCAGCGCGGCGGCGGTCTGCCCGTCGGTGCCGGGGGCGCGCCCGAGGCCGAGGTCGATCCGGCCCGGGGCCAGGGCCTCCAGGGTGCCGAACTGCTCGGCGATGGCGAGCGGGGCGTGGTTGGGCAGCATGACCCCGCCGGAGCCGAGCCGGATCCGGGAGGTGTGGGCCGCGAGGTGGGCCAGGATCACCGCCGGGGAGGAGCTGGCGACCCCGGGCATGGAGTGGTGTTCGGCGACCCAGTGACGGTGGTAGCCACGGGACTCGGCGAGCCGGGCTATGGCGACGCTGGTGCGCAGGGAGGCGTGGGCCGTGCTGCCTGCGCCGACGGTGACGAGGTCGAGCACCGAGAGCGGCACCGGCGCCCGGCCGAGTGCCGTCCCGCGGATCCCTCCGCCGCCCGGTCCGCCGTCCGGACGGTCGCCTCCCCGGCGTTCAGCGTCCCCCGCGTCCGCGATGTCACTCATCGTCTCTCCCGCTCCGCTCGTCCGTCCGTCCCGTCCGTACGAAGAACCCGAACCGCGCGGCCGGTCCGGGCATTCCCGGCACTCTCGGACACCGCCCATGACCTAGGCATATGCCAGTGGATTAGATCCAGGCAGCGCGGTGTGATCGAGCCATCAATCTCATCAACAGGCGCTCCACACGGGCCTCTTGATGGCTATCGTGTGAGAGCAAGCGGTAACAACCTGCTAGGGGGAAAACCGTGGCGCTGAAGCCCGAGCCGACCGCGCCGTTCCACTCGGTGCAGTACGCCCTGCGCGTACTCGAAACGGTCGCCCGCCATACCGGCGGCGTGACCGATGTGCAGATCGCGCGTGAGACCGGCCTGCCCGCGGTCCATCTCGCCCCCATGCTCCTCATGCTGCGCCGTGAGGGGTACGTCCTGCAGGTGTCCGACGGCGCCTATGCCATAGGGGACTCCCTCGTCCTCCTGGGCTCCGGCGTCGACCGCCAGCAGGCGTTGCAGGACAAGCTCCAGGACACCCTGGACCGGCTGCGGGACTCCGTCGGCGCCGCGGTCTACATCAGCCGGTACGTGGACGGCGAGGTCCGGATCACGCAGTTCGCGGACAGCCCGCGCACGCCCAAGGTGCACGAGTGGGTCGACTTCCGCTCGGCGGCGCACGCCAGCGCGGTCGGCAAGTGCCTGCTGACCCAGCTCGACCTCGACGGCCGGCGCGACCACCTGTCCCGGCACAAGATCGCCCGGCTGACGTCGAAGACCATCGTGAACGAGCGGATCCTCTTCTCGAAGCTGGACAGCCAGCCGGCCACGGTGCCCACGCTCGACCTGCAGGAGTACGCCGTCGGCACGGTCTGCGCCGCCGTCCCGATCACGGCGGGAGCCTCGGTCGGCTGCCTGGCCCTGTCCCTGCCCGTGGAGCACGCCCACCGGCTGCGGGCCGCGGCCGACGTGCTGAACCGCAAGGCCGCGCCGCTGCTGCTCTCGCTCACCCTCTGACGGGGGGGGTGGGCGGCCCGACCCCGGACGGGCCCGGAAAACACTTCGGGCGGTTCCCGGTGAACCGGAAACCGCCCGACGGACAGGTGCGCCGCCAGGGACTCGAACCCCGGACCCGCTGATTAAGAGTCAGCTGCTCTAACCAACTGAGCTAGCGGCGCCTGCTGACAGAGAAAATACTACCTGCTCCTCCGGAGTGCTCAAAACCGCTTCCGGATCCGCACGCGGCGCCCCCTCGGCGGCCCGGTCGGCGCCCCGGTCAGCGGCCCAGCAGGTCGGCCCGCCCCTGGGCCTCGTAGGCGGCCAGGAGCCCCGCGAGATCCTCCGCTTCCAGCCGCCGGTACGCGTCCTCGCCCGGCGGCCGCCACCAGACCGGGTCGGTGGTGCGGAAGGCCGCGCCGCGCAGGGAGACCCGGTGGACCTTGTTGGTCGCCGTGGTCGGCATGGCGTCGACGATGCGCACGTACCGCGGGGCCATCTTCGTGCCGAGGTCGGGCTGGGCGGCGAGGAAGGCCGCGAACCCCTGCGGGGAGAAGGCGGCCCCCTCGCGCAGGGCCACGGCGGCCATGACCTGGTCGCCCGCCACTTCGTCCGGTACGGCGTAGACGGCCACCGCGGCCGCCCGGGTCCAGCGGGCCAGGATGTTCTCGATCACCGCGGCGGCCAGGTTCTCGCTGTCCACGCGCAGCCGGTCGTCGGTGCGGCCGGCGAAGTAGAGGAAGCCCTCGGGGTCGCGGAAGAAGAGGTCCCCGGTCCAGTACCAGCCGTCGCGGGTGCGGGCGGCCTCCGCGTCGGGGTTGCGCCAGTAGCCCTCGAAGAGGTTCCTGCCCTTGTTGACCAGCTCGCCGATGGCTTCGGCGCCGTTGAGGAGCCGGCCCCGCGGGTCGAGCACGGCCGGCGGGCACGCGCGGCCCGTCTCCGGGTCGATGACGGCCAGGTCGTCGCCCGCGCCCGCGCGGCCGAGGGCGCCCGGCGGGGTGTCGGGGGTGCGCTGGACGGAGGCGCCGCCCTCGGTGGCCCCGTAGCCCTCGACGAGGCGGACCCCGAAGCGCTCGGCGAAGCGCGCCGCGTCGACCGCACCCGCCTCGGTGCCGAAGCCGAGGCGCAGGGTGTGCGCGCGGTCGTCGGGGCGGGGCGGGGTGGCGAGGAGGTACTGCACGGCCCGGCCCACGTAGCTGAAGTACGTCGCCTCGTAGGCCCGTACGTCGTCCAGGAACGCGGAGGCCGAGAAGCGGCGGCGCAGGGCCACGGCGGCCCCGCCCGCGAGGGCGGGGAGCCAGTCGGCGATGACGGCGTTGCCGTGGAAGAGGGGCATGCAGATGTAGTGGACGTCGTCCGGGGTGACCGAAAAGTGACGTGCGAGCGAAGAGCCGGCGCCGGCCAGACGGCCCTGGGTGCAGATGGCGGCCTTGGGGGCGCCGGTGGAGCCGGAGGTGAAGTAGAGGAGCAGCCGGGAGGCCGGGGCCGGGCCGGGGCCGAGCGTCGCGTCGCCGGGCTTCGCGCCGGCGTACGGGGCGAGCAGGGCCTCGTACTCCTCCGTGTCCGTGACGAGGAGGCGCACGCCGGGCAGGTCGAGGCCGCGCAGGAGCGGCAGGTGGGTCCGCTCGGTCACCAGGATCCGGCAGTCGGTGTGCAGGATGTCGCGGGCCAGTTCGGGACCGCGCCGGGTGGGGTTGATCCCGGCGACGGCGGCCCCGGCGAGGGCCGCCGCGCCGAGCCAGAAGGGGAACTCGGGGGTGTTGTCGAGCAGCACCCCGATGTGCGGCTCCGCCCCCGGCGGCAGCAGGTCGACGAGGAGCGCGGCGCGCGCCGCGGCCTCCCGGGCGGTCCGGTGGTGACTGAGGACGCCGTCGGCGTACTTCAGACCGGGCCGGTGGTCGCCCCATTGGCTCGCGATGAGCTCCGCGACGGTTTCGGGTGTCGTCGTCCGCATGCCGCCGGAGAATAGCTGACGTTCCGTCAGAAATGAACGCCGCGGTGGGCCGCAGCCGTCAGAACTGGACGTCGGAGCAGGAGTAGAAGGCCATCGGGGTGTCGTTGACGGTCCACACGGCGAGGATCAGGTGCCGGCCGGTCTTGCCGCTCGGCATGGCGCCCTGGTGGACGGTGGTCATGGCGGGGCGGGCGCCGTTGTAGGCGACCGTGAGGAAGGGCTGCGGGTCGAGGGCGGCGCGGGTGAGGGGCTTGGTGGGGTCCCAGCCGTTCTTGGTGACGTAGTACCGGAAGTCGGTGGTGGAGTGGTTCGCGGTGAACTGCCAGCGGAAGCCGTAGCTCTGACCGCTGGTCACCGGGGTGGCCGGCCAGGCGCCGCCGCGCGGGTCGTCGAGCTGGGCGAACTCCGTGTGGTTGCCGGCGCATATGCGGCCGTCGGCGGGACCGGCGGCGGGGAACCCCTTGAGACCCTCGACGCTCTGGGGCTCCCACTGGATGGGGCCGCAGTCGGAGACGGTCCTGTTGGCGCAGAGCTTCTGGCGGCTGATCGGGGTGTCGGTGTACCCGTGGCCGCTGGCCGTGGGGGCCGTGACGAGCGCGAGTGCGGCGACGACGCCGAGGCCGACGGTGGTGGCGGTGGCCGTGGCGGCGGCCCGCTTGGTTCCGGTGGTTCTGGGCATGCGGAAGGAACGCATGATGCTGTTGCTCCTTGAACGTGGGGGGATGTCCGGAGAGCGCGTGCGCACGCGTGGGGATGGGCCGTACCGGTGTCGGCGGTACGGCCCGTTCGCGAGTTCTGGTTTTAGGTCTAGACCAAGTTCCACAGTATTGACGGGAGTTGGCCATGTCCAGACCAACGGAAGAACGGGTGGTCCGGACCATCCGGATTCCACCCGTTCTCCCGTCGGCCCGGCGTCGGCGGGCCATCGGCCCGGCATCGGCCGGTGGGGGCTACTCGGCGCGGCCCGTGTAGAACGCCACGGTCAGGTCCTTCACCAGGGTCTTGCGCTCGTAGTCGTCGAGCTCGACGAGCCCGCGCGAGGTGAGGCGGTGGACGGTGTCGTCCACCGCGTCGACCACCGAGGTCAGCACGGTGTCCCGGTGCTTGGCGTCGATCGCCGCGACCCGGCGCCGGCGCATGGCGTCCGCGACCTCGGGGGCGTACTCGATCCGGGTGGGCTGCGCCGAGAACACCTCCACACCGACCGCCTCGGTCTCGGCCGCCAGCATCCGGGTCAGCGCGTCGCCGACGGCCTCGGCGTCGCGCAGGGTCGGGGCGGCCTCGTGGAAGGCGTCGGCGGGAAGCTGGGACAGGACCCGGGCCATCGCCGATTCGACCTGCTCGGCGAGGTAGTCGACGTGGTCTTCCACGGCCAGGGTCGCGCGGGCGGTGTCCTTGACCTGCCAGACCACCTGGACGACGACCTGGAGGGCGAGCCCGCCGGAGTCCACGGCGGGCATCGGGTCGCTGCGCCAGTGCCGCAGCCGGACGTCGACCCGGCGGCGCAGCAGCAGGGGGCTGATCCAGGTCAGGCCGGAGCGGCGGACGGTGCCGCGGTAGCGGCCGAAGAGGGTGAGCACCCAGGCGTGGCCGGCCCGGCCGCGGCCCAGCCCGCCGAGGGCGAGGAGGGCGACGATCCCGAGGAAGGCTAGCGGCGGCCAGAAGCGCGCCTGCAGTCCCCGGTAGGGGCGGGGCTCCGCGCCGAACGCCAGCGCGAGGGAGTCGGGGACGGCCCCTGCCCGCCAGAGCACGACCGCGCAGCCGGCGAGTGCGATCCCGCCGACGGCCACCGCGATCCAGCCGGGCAGCACCGGGCCGCGGTGCTCGTGGAGCCGGTCGTCGCCACGGGGCACGCGGCGGCCGGGGGCGGACCGGGGGGCGGTGGCCTTCGGCGACTTCGGGGTCGGCGTCGGCTGCTCGGGCTCGGGCTGGGGCTCGGGCTGGGGCTCGGGCTGGGGCTGGGGCTGGGCGGCGCCGCGGAACGGCAGGTGCACCGGCACCTCGGTCACCGCGACCCCGCGCACCGCAGTGACCAGGGGCAGGTCCTGCGTATCGTCCTCCGCGATCCGCGCCACGGCCCGCGCGACGACCTCGGCGACCTCGGCGGCCTCGGGCCCGGGCACGGCGCCGCCGCCGCTGGTCGCGGGCTGCGGGGCGGTGGCGGCCTCGCCGTCCGTGGCCTCGCCGTCCGCGGCCTCCCGTCCGGGTCCGCCGTCGCCGACGGGGCCGTCACCGACGGGGCCGTTGCCGAGGGAGCCACCGTCACCGGCGCCGCCCGGGGCGGGCACGGACCACGTCACCTCCCGCCCGCCGGTCGGGTCGGCCGGATCGGCGTCTTCGGGCTCGGGCAGGTCCAGTACGGGGTACCGATCCACGTACTCGGCCTCCGGGGCGGGGCCCGGGACCGCGTGCTGCGGAGCGCGGCCCTGCTCGGCGGACGAGCCGCCCTGTCCCGGCAGGTCCCAGGCGGCGGGCGGACCCGCGTGCCGTGGAGCGTGGTCCGCTGCCGCGTACGGGCCCTCGCCCGACGGGGTCCGCACCACGGCGGCGAGGGAGGCAGCCGGGGGCCAGGCCTCGTCCTGCGGGTGCGGGCGGGCGGATTCGGTGTCGGGGTTCCGCAGCCGGGCCTGGGCCGCACCGGCGTGGGTCGCCTCGTCCAGGGGATGCGGGATGTCCACCCCCGGCTCGGCCTGGGCCCGCGCCGCCGGTACGTCGCTGCGCGCGGCCTCGCCCGCCCGTCCGGCGGGCCCGTGCGGGGCGACGGCCGTGGGCTGCGCCGCCGCACCCACGGCGACGAGCCCGCCCGTGTCCGGGTGGGCCCCTGCCGGAGTCGGCCGGGGGGCGGCCCCGTCGTGCGCGGGCCCGGTCGACGGCTCGGCCGCCAGGGCCCAGCCGGTGGGCGCGGCCCACTCGGTAGCCGCCGCCGCGGGCACGGAGGCTGCGGCAGGCCCCGCGCCGGAAGCCATGGCCACGGAGGCCCCGGCCCGCCCCGAAGGGACCGGCACGGGCGCGGCCTGCGCGGGCGCAGCCTGCGCGGATGCGGCCCGGTCGTGCTCGGCCGCCCTGCGCGAGCCCCGCTCGGTGCCGCCCTCGGCCGCCGCCCACCCTGCGCCAGCCGTCACGGCTGCGGCCGGGGCGGGCACGACCCTGTCAGGCGCGGCCCCGTCAAGCGAGGCTGGCAGGTGTGCGCCCAGCTCGGCGCCGACCTCGGCCGGGACCCGCCCTGCCTCGTCCGGCATGGGCGCGGCCTGCGCAGATGCAGCCCGGTCGTGCCCGGCCGCCCTGCGCGAGCCCCACTGGGCACCGGCCTCGGCCGCCGCCCACCCTGCGCCAGCCGTCACGGCTGCGGCCTGGGCGGGCGCGGCCGGCAGGTCCGAGCCCCGCTCGGCGCCGACCTCGGCCGGTGCCCGCCCTGCCGCGTCCGGCATGGGCGCGGACTCCGCGGATGCAGCCCGGTTGTGCCCGGCCGCCCTGCGCGAGCCCCGCTCGGCGCCGACCTCGGCCGGCTCCCGCCTTGCGGCGGCCGGTACGGACGTGGCCCGGTCGTGCTCGGCCGGCATGTCTGAGCCCCGTTCGGCGTCAGCGGCGGCCGGGACCCGCCCGGCGGTGTTCGGCACGGCTGCGACCGGTGCGGGCGTGGCCGGGTCAGGCGTGGCCGACAGGTGCGAGCCCCGCTCGGTACCCGCGTCGGCCGCCGCCCACCCTGCGGCAGCCGGCACGGACGTGGTTCCGGGCGCGCCCGAGAAGTGCGAGCCCCGGTCGGTACGGGACCCGGCACCTGCCCACCCGGCCTCGGTCGGCGCGGCCTCGGCCTCGGCCGGAACAACCCACCGGGGCGCGGCAGCTGCCGGTGCGGCGCCGGCCGACGTGGCCCCGGCCGACACGGCACCGCCTGCTGCGGCCCCGGCCGACACGGCACCGCCCGGTGCGGCGGCCTCGGGCTGGAACGGCGTGGAGCGTGCCGGTTCGGCCGGGGCGGGGGTGGCGGGAGGCGGGGGCGTCGCTCGGGGGGTCGGGTGCGGGGGGATCTCGAAGGTGCCTGTGGTCGATGTCGTGCGCGTGGGGTACATCGTTGCCTCCGTCATGCGAACAGCCGGCGCCAGGTTTCCGGGCCCGGGTAGCCGTTGGCCTCGGCGCCGCGCCAGCCCTGGGCTCGCTGGAACGCCTCGACGTTGCGGCGGTCGGCCTCGCCCCAGCGGGGGCCCGGTCCGGCCGTGTAGTACTTGCCGAAGCCCTTCTTCACCAGCTGGCGGCCAAGGGCGGTGATGGACGGGTGGGACGCGCCCGGCCGGAAGACGGACGCCCCGGGGAAGGCGGGCTTGCCCGCCGGGCCCGGTGCGCCGTCCGTGAGCGGCGGGATGTCCTTGCCCTGGTGGCGGGCGAGCAGCCGCCAGGTCTGCGCGCCCGGGACGCCGTCGGCGTCCGCGCCCGTCCAGCCCTGGGCGCGCTGGAAGGCCTCGGTCGCCTGCCGGTCGGCGTCGGACCACTTCGTGCTGACGCCCTTCGGGTAGAAGCGCAGCCCGCCGCGGTCGGACAGCATCCGGCCGAGCTGCGCGACGTGGGCGTTGTCCTTGCCCGGCCCGAATTTCGACGTACCGGGGAAGGTGGCCGAGACGGCCGGCGTGCCGCCCGGCGCGGGCGGCTCGCCCGTGACCGGGGGCTCGGGAACGACTCCGCCCGCCACCCCGTTGAACCGGTACGGGATGTACTTCACCGCGTTGTTCCAGTAGCCGTACGGCGTGGCCAGCTTCCGCGTCGTGGGCCGCGTCTGCTCGTAGGCGACGTAGTGCGTGCGCGTCTCGTCCCCCCACCCGCCGAAGAGGACGACGTGCGAGCCCTTGTTGGGGTCGGCCGGGTTGTGGAAGAGCAGCATGTCTCCGGGGAGCAGCTCCTCCTTCGTGATCCGGGTCGCGAACTTGTCGAGGCTGCCGGTCCACTCGTTCGTGCCGAGGTTCCAGGCCATCGAGACGAAGCCGGAGCAGTCCTGCCGGTACCCGTCCGACCAGTACTCGGACATGCTGTACGGGACCTGCGCGTCCAGCCACAGCTTCGCCCGGTTGATGATCGTCGCCCGGTCGGTCCGCTTCACCGCGGAGGGCGCTCCCGGCAGCCCGGCCGGCTTGGCCGGCGTGCCCTTCGCTCCCTTCGCTCCCTTCGGCCCGTGCAGCGGGGCCCGGCCGCCCTGCGGGGAGCCGGGGTCGTCCAGGGCCACCCGGCCGCCGGGGCCCGGCGCGGCCGTGGCCACGGCCGCTCCCCCGCCGCCGAGGACCACCCCCGCAGCCGTGGCCAGGACCAGCGCCCGGCGGGCTCCGCGCGCGGCAGGGTGTCCGCCGTCGCGCAGCGGTATGGCCCGAGCGCGCGCGAGCGTGCGACGACGCTGGGCGCAGCCTCGGCACGGGCAGTCGCCGGCGGGTTCGTACTCCTCGAAGGAGGGCAGCGGCATCGGCGGCATCGCCTCGGCCGTCGGCTTCACTTCGTACACATGCGTCGGAGGCTGCATCGTCATGCGGTTCCGTCCACTCCCCTGCTCGTCACTGGTCGGCCCGGGACCGCATCTGGCGGGGCATCAGATCCGGCACGGCCCAGACATATCGTGCACGACATAACCCCTAAACATGGGTTAATCGGACAGAACGCGCGCGGCTTGTCACGAGCACCTGCAGCGGTGCGGTAGAGTTTTCCCTGTCACCAAGCGCCGCTAGCTCAGTTGGTTAGAGCAGCTGACTCTTAATCAGCGGGTCCGGGGTTCGAGTCCCTGGCGGCGCACAGACGCAAAGAAGCCCCTCGCAGTGAGAACTGCGAGGGGCTTCTTCGTGTGCGCCCGGCGCGGGCAGCAGGGTGCGGGGTGCGTTCAGACCGCCGTTCCGGGGCGGACTCCGACGCCCGTCAGGTACGCCGACACGACCACGTTCGCCGAGTACTGCTTGGCCGCCTTGTCGTAGCTGCCGCCGCAGGTCACCAGCCGCAGTTCGGCCCGGCCGCGGACCTTGGGGCCGTAGACCTTGGCGGGATCGAAGTCCGCGCGCTCGTGGACCCGTACGTCCTCGATCGTGAACTCCGCCACCGAGCCGTCGGCCCGCAGCACGCGCACCTTGTCGCCCTTCTTCGCCGAGCTCAGGCCGTAGAACACCGCGGGCTTGGACCGCGTGTCCACGTGCCCGACCAGCAGCGCGGTCCCGGCCGCGCCGGGCTGGGCGCCGCCGCGCCACCAGCCGACCGTGCCCGGGTTCTCGTACGGGGGCGCTTCGATCGCCCCCTGCGCGTCGAGGTCCCGGACCATCACCGGGGCCTGGACGCCCAGGGACGGTACGTCCACCCGCGCGGGCGCGGCCGGCCCCAGCGGGGTGTGCGCCGCGGGCATGCCCGGGGCGGCCGGTCCACCGGCCTGGCCGGGCGGGGGTATCGCGACGCCGGTGATCTCGCGGCCCCACAGCCACAGGCCGAGGACCAGCACCGACCAGGCGGCGAAGGTCAGCAGCCGGGAGCCGCCGGAGCTCCTCGGCTCGCCGCTCACCCGATCACCCGGTCACTCGCCGCTGCGGCGGCGGCGTAGGGCCAGCGCCCGGCCGGCGACCGCGAGAGTGGCTGCGGCGGCGAGCACCGCGCCGATCACCGTGTGCGGCAGGCCCGGGCCGTCGCCCGCGCCGCTCTTCTTCGCCGCCGCGGCGAGCTGCGCGGAATCGGCGGTCTTGGCGGCCTTGGCGGCCTCGGCCGCGCCCGCCGCCTTCGACTTCGCGGCGATCTCCTCGGACATGCCGCCGCCGCCCGCGTGGACCGGCCAGACGGGGGTGTGGTGGGGGTTGGGGCGGTGTTCCCGGCGGCGCTCGATCTCGATCGTGCCCCACTCGCGTTCGCCGCCGCGGCCGCCGCACTTGATCTTGATGTCGTGGCGGCCGGGCTCGGCCCAGGACCGGATCATCGCGTCGCCCCACAGGGTGCGGCGGTCGTCGCGGCCGGTGGAGAGACGGACCTCGGAGACGAAGACGACGGACGAGGCGACGGCCCAGTCGTCCTCACAGCCACGGACGCGCAGTTTGACCTGCGCCCCCGGTTCCGCCGGATTGGGGTCGGCCGAGACGCTGCCGCGGTCACGGTTCCGGTCCTCCTCCGCGAAGGCGAAGGGGGCGGTCACGGCGGACAGGGCCGTCAGGGCGACGGCCACCCCGGTGACACGGAGAGCGAGCACATCACTGCGCATGGTGAACCTCCTCAACAAGGAGATTCACGCGCGGCGCGCCGCTCCGCATCCGGAGCGGCGCCCTCTTGGCCCGTACGTGTCAGCCGTACGCGCTAAACCAGATCGACCAGATCAGCGATGGAGTCGAACGTGTGGGTCGGGCGGTACGGGAACTTCTCGGTGTCCTCGACCGACGTCAGACCGGTCAGCACGAGGAAGGTCTGCATGCCCGCCTCCAGCCCGGCGAGGATGTCGGTGTCCATCCGGTCGCCGATCATCGCGCTGCTGTGGGAGTGCGCGCCGATGGCGTTCAGGCCGGTCCGCATCATCAGCGGGTTGGGCTTGCCGGCGAAGTACGGCTGCTTGCCGGTCGCCTTGGTGATCAGTGCGGCGACGGCGCCGGTGGCCGGCAGCGGGCCTTCGGCGGAGGGGCCGGTCTCGTCCGGGTTGGTGCAGATGAAGCGGGCGCCCGCGTTGATCAGGCGGACCGCCTTGGTCATGGCCTCAAAGCTGTACGTCCGGGTCTCGCCCAGGACCACGTAGTCCGGCTCGTGGTCCGTCAGGATGTAGCCGATGTCGTGCAGGGCGGTGGTCAGGCCGGCCTCGCCGATGACGTACGCGGTGCCGCCGGGGCGCTGGTCGTCGAGGAACTTCGCGGTGGCCAGGGCCGAGGTCCAGATGTTCTCCACCGGCACTTCCAGACCCATCCGGCTCAGGCGGGCCTGAAGGTCGCGCGGGGTGTAGATGGAGTTGTTGGTCAGCACCAGGAAGGGCTTGCCGGACTCGCGCAGCCGGTTGATGAAGGCGTCGGCGCCGGGGATCGGGATGCCCTCGTGGACGAGGACCCCGTCCATGTCGGTGAGCCAGGATTCGATCGGCTTGCGCTCTGCCACTGGACTGTTCTCCGCTCTCGGTGGCGTCTGACGTCTGTGACGTCTGCGACGTCCGCGACCTCTGGTCTCTACCACCTTATCCGGGCCGGACCGTGGACGCGTGGGGCGTCCACGGCCCGGACCGTACGGCGGAACGGGTCGCCGCGAAGGCCCGTCGGGGCCCCGCACCAAAGGTCCCGTACCCGCCGAAAGCGACCTCAGCCGAGCTTGACGTTGTCCACGGTCCAGTACCAGTTGTTGCTGCCGGCGTAGCGGAAGCGGATCTGGACGTCGGTGGCGCCGGCCGGGACCTGGAGCGCGATCGACTC
This sequence comes from Streptomyces sp. GL_148, assembly GCF_057834205.1. NCBI lineage: Bacteria > Bacillati > Actinomycetota > Actinomycetes > Kitasatosporales > Streptomycetaceae > Streptomyces > Streptomyces sp. GL_148. The sequence goes on from NZ_CM174396.1 coordinate 3,248,672, forward strand.
GGACCGGGCGACGGCGTCGGCGGTGTAGCTCTTGACGACCGCCGGGGTACCGCCGTTGTAGGAGACCAGGACCTGGGCGCTCTGGCCGGCCTCGTGGTGGTAGTGGGTCTGGAAGGTCAGGTTGCGCGTGGTGCCGCCGGTGACCGCCCACTTGGGGGTGATGAGGGTGGAGTCGTAGGAGCCGGTGTGGCTCTTGTCGTCCCACTCGTCGGAGTCGGCGACGGCGAACACGTCACGGGAGCGGACGTTCAGCTCGCGCCACTGGTCGCGCTGCGCCTGGGTCCAGAACTCGTCGGTCGCGAAGGCCCATCCGGCCCACTCGGTGACACCGCCCGTGCCCATCTTGGAGTTGTCGACGGACCAGCCGGCCGGCGGGGAGTGCGTGAAGCCCTTGGTCGCGACCGGGATGCCCGTCTCGTCCACGCGGGCCTGGAGGTTCGGGCGCAGGGTGTCGAAGGGGTCGTCGTCCGGAGCGTCGAGCGGCAGGCCGTCGATCGCGGAGCCGGCCGCGACGCCGACGTGGGCGAGCGCGGTCGCGGCGACGTCGACGAGCTTGACGTCGCCCCGGACCGAACCAGCGGGAATGCCCGCGCCCTTGGCGAGGACGAAGGTTCCGCGCTCCTGGATGCTGGAGCCGCCGTGGCCACCGGTGTTGGTGTGGCCGTGGTCGGTGGTGACCAGGATCTTCCAGCTCTCCTGGGCGTACGTCGGACGGTTCTGGACGGCCGCGAGGAGCTTGCCGACCAGTGCGTCGGACTCGGCGATGGTGTCCAGGTACTGCTGGCTGGCCGCGCCGTAGGAGTGACCGGCGTGGTCGATGTCGCCGAAGTAGACGAAGGCGGCGTCCGGGTTCTGGCCCTGCAGTTCGGCGGAGGCCGCGGCCGCGATCTTCGGGTCCTCGGTGTGGTAGCCGTCGCGGTCGCCCTTGAGGGAGAGGCGCTTGTCGACCTTGGCCGAGAAGATCGGGCCGTTCTGGTCGGTGGAGGTGATGGGCTCCCAGTCGGCGGCCGCGTACGTGTTGAGCGCCGGCTTGGCGTTCTCGATGCGGGTCAGGAAGTCCGGGTAGGCCGTGTAGTTCTTGCCGGTGAAGGAGTTGTCCTTCACTCCGTGCTTGTCGGGCCAGACTCCGGTGGCGATCGTGGACCAGCCCGGGCCCGAGGAGGTGGCGGCCATCGGGTTCGCGTACAGGGTGCTCTTGGCGGTCAGGCCCTGGGCCATCAGGCCGTTCAGGTTCGGGGCGTTGGCGACCTTGACGCGGTCCAGGACCGCGCCGTCGAGGCCGATGACGAGCACCTTGTTCACAGAAAGGGGCGCGGCCGCTCCGGTGGAGCCGCTGCTTGCAGCGGGGGCAGCGGCTTCGTCGGCGGTCGCGGCGTGGGCGGCGAGGCCGGTGGCGAGCAGGGCGGTGGCGGTGGCGGCCACGGCGAGGGTCCGTCCGGACAGGACAGTGGGCACGTACTCCTCCGGGAGTAATCGTGGGGAAGGCGCAGGGGACGTACGGGGCATGCGGTCGTGCGGGCATGCCGTGGTGCGGGCGTACGGTCGTGCGGCAGCGCGTGCGAGCGTACGGCGGGTCCGGACCGAAGGCGAGACTCGGTCCAGACCCGTTATCTGTGCGTCACTATCCCGGTCGTGGGTGACCGGGAGGCGACCAGTCAGCTTCCGGTGGCCGACTTCCACGCGTCGACGTAGCCGGTGAGGTTCTTGTCGATGTCGGCCCAGTCCGGCTCGAAGATCTCGACTCCGGTCATGAGCTTGGTGAGTTCGACGGCGTTGGCGTCGGTGGGCTTGACGTCCGTGCGGGCCGGGAAGCCGCCGCCGACACCGCTGACGAGCTTCTGGGCGTCCTCGCTGAGCAGGTAGTCGAGGAGCTTCTTGCCGTTCTCGGTGTGCGGGGCCTTCTCGACGAGGCCGGCCGCGTACGGGAGGGAGAAGGTGGTGGGCTTGCCGCCGTCCTTGGCCGGGAACCAGATGCCGATGTTCGGCATGGACTTGGACTGCGCGAAGTTCATCTGGACGTCGCCGTTGGCGACGAGCAGCTCGCCCTTGTCGGTCTTCGGCGCGAGCTTGCTGGTGGAGGAGGACGGGCCGACGTTGTTGGCCTGGAGCTTCTTCAGGTACTCGTTCGCCGGCTCCTTGCCGCCGAAGTCGTGCATCGCCTTGATGAGCACGGCGGTGCCGTCGCCCGCGACGCCGGGGGTGGAGTACTGGAGCTTGCCCTTGTACTTCGGGTCCAGCAGCTCTTCCCAGGTCTTGGGGGCCGCGGCCAGCTCCTTCTTGTTGTAGATGAAGCCGAAGTAGTTGTTCACGACCGAGGTCCACTTGCCGTCGGAGGACTTGTTCGCCCCGTTGACCTTGTCGGCGCCCTGCGGCGTGTACGCCTGGAGGAGGCCCTTGCCGTCGGCCTGCTGGATGAACGGGGGCAGCGTGATCAGTACGTCGGCCTGGGTGTTGGTCTTCTCGCGGACGGCGCGCTGCACCATCTCGCCCGAGCCGCCCTCCACGTACTTGACCTCGATGCCGGTCTTCTTGGTGAAGTCGGCGAAGACCTTGTCGTACCAGCCGTCGCCCTTGTCGCTCTTGAGGCCGTCGGCGCTGTAGACGGTGACGACCTTCTCGCCGCCGCCCTTGCCGCCGGAGGCGTCGGCCGCGTCGGAGGAGCCTGCGCAGGCGGTGAGGCCGGCGGCCAGGGCGAGGCTGCCGGTGACGGCGGCGGTGAGACGGAGGTACTTGTTGCTGGGCATGGAACTTCCTCACGGGGAAAGGGAGTCAGCAGGGGAATCAGCGGGGTCTGGCAGCGGGTCTAGCGGTACGTGGCCTTGGTGCGGACACGCGAGACGGCCAGCAGGACCAGCAGGGTGGTGGCCATCAGGACCACGGCGACGGCGGATCCGCTGAAGAGCGAACCGCGGTCGGTGGCGGTGAAGATGCGGACGGGCAGGGGCATCCAGTCCGGCGGGTAGAGCATCATCGTGGCGCTCAGCTCGCCCATGGACAGGGCGAAGCAGAGCCCGGCCGCCGCGGTGAGCGACGGCAGCAGGAGGGGGAGCTTGACCCGCCACAGCACGTACGCGGGGCGGGCGCCCAGGGAAGCCGCGGCCTGCTCGTACGCGGGGTCGAGACGCACGATGGCAGCCGAAACCGACTGGTAGGCGAACGCCGTGACAAGAATCGTGTGCGCCAGGATCACGATCGAGCTGGTGCCGTTGAGGAGCAGCGGCGGCTTGCTGAAGGCGACGAGCACGGCGAGGCCGACGACCACGGACGGCACGGCGACCGGCAGCATGAACAGCGCGTCCAGGGAGCTCTTTGCGCGCCTGCGGAGCCCGGCGGCGGCGAGCGCCGCCCAGGTCCCGACGGTGAGCGCGATCACGCTGGCGGCCAGTGCGGTGAGCAGCGAGGTGGTCAGCGCCTGGAGGGACTCGCCCCGGACGGCGGCGGCGTAGTTCTCGGTGGTGGGGCCGGAGGGGAAGGCCCCGGACCAGTGCGTCGAGAAGGACGCGGCGACCACGACGAGCAGGGGCAGGGCGAAGAGGGGCAGGAAGAGGATGCCGAAGAGGCTCCAGGCGGCCCAGCGGCCGCTCTTGCTATGCACCAGCACGCTTGCTCACCACCCGGTAGAGGCCGAACAGGCCGACGGAGATCACGATGTTGACGACGGCGACCACGCAGGCGGCGGCGTAGTCGGATTCGAGGATCGCCTTGCCGTAGATGAGCATCGGGAGCGTGGTGACGTCCTTGGCTCCGGTGAACAGGACGATCCCGAACTCGTTGAGGCACATGACCAGGACGAGGCTGCCGCCGGCGGCGAGGGCCGGGAGGGCCTCGGGGAGGATCACCCGCCGGATGATGCGGCCGGGCTTCGCGCCGAGCGAGGAGGCCACCTCCAGCTGGGCGGTGTCCAGCTGGGAGAAGGCGGCGAGCAGCGGGCGCATCACGAAGGGCGTGAAGTAGGTGATCTCCGCGAGGAGGACGCCCCACGGGGTGGTCAGGAAGTGGAAGGGCCCTTCCCGGACGCCGAAGGTGTCGGTCCACAGGCCGTTGGCCATGCCGACCGTGCCGTAGATGAAGAGGAGGGCGAGGGTGATGAGGAAGGAGGGGAAGGAGAGGAAGACGTCGATGAACTTGGCCACGGCGCGCGCCCCGGGGAACGGGACGAAGGCGATGACCAGCGCGAGCGCGAAGCCGAGGACCAGGCAGCCCGCGGTGGCGCCGACGGCCAGCCAGACGGTGGTGCCGAGGGCCTCGCGGAAGGAGTGCGAGGCGAAGACGGAGGCGTAGGCGTCGAAGGTGCCGCCCCCGTTCTCGGGGGACAGGGACTGCTGGACGACCAGCGCGAGGGGGTAGAGGAAGACCACCGCGAGGACGGCGACGGGAGGCACGGTCCACAGCCAGCGGGGGACGCTACCGGACTCACGTGTGGGCCCCTCCGGGGTGGGGCGCACGGAGGGAGCACGGTCCGCCCAGCCGGAGTCGCCGGCCGGGCCGGCGCCCTGCCCGGGCTCGTGCGGCCCGCTCCGCGAGGTTCCGCGCGTGGCGGAGCCGGTGGAGCCGGCTGACTCGGCGGAGCCGGCTGACTCGGCGGCGCTCTGGGCCGGGATGGCCCCTGTGCGCGGCGCGGCCTCAGGCATCGGACACCCCTGCGGCCAGCAGCACCGCGTCCCGCGGCTCGAAGTGCAGGGTGACGTGGTCGCCCAGCGCCGGGGTCTCGCGCAGTTCGGGCAGGTCCGCCTTGACCCGGTGGCCCTCGATGTCCACGTAGAGCCGGTGGGTCGAACCGCGCCACTGCACCTCGGTGATGGTCCCGCTCAGCGCGTTGGGGCCGGCGCCGAGGCCGAGCAGGTGCGGGCGTACGCACAGGGTGGCGCCGGCGCCGACGGCCGCCCGGCCGGGGTCGAGGGTGAGGGGGTGCCCGGCGAAGAGCGCGCCCCCGTCGGCGACGGTGACCGGCAGGAGGTTGGCGTTGCCGACGAAGGAGGCGGTGAACTCGGTGCGCGGGGCCCGGTACAGCTCCTGCGGGGTGCCGCAGTCCTGGAGGCGGGCCTGGTCCATGACGGCGATCCGGTCGGCCAGGGTCAGCGCCTCGACCTGGTCGTGGGTGACGTAGAGGATGGACACGTCGGGCAGTTCGCGGTGCAGCCGGGCCAGTTCGGCGAGCATCCCGGAGCGCAGCTGCGCGTCGAGCGCGGACAGCGGCTCGTCCAGGAGGAGTACCCCGGGGCGGATGGCGAGGGCGCGGGCGATGGCCACGCGCTGCTGCTGCCCGCCGGAGAGCTCGCGGGGGTAGCGCTGGGCGTAGGCCGCCATCCCGGTCATCTCCAGCGCCTCGGCGACGCGGCCGGGGATCTCCGCCTTGGGCGCCTTCTGCGCCCGCAGGCCGAAGGCGACGTTGTCCGCGACGCGCATGTGCGGGAAGAGCGCGTACTGCTGGACGACCATGCCGATGCCGCGCTTGTGCGGCGGGAGCGCGGTGACGTCCCGGCCGCCGATCAGGATCCGGCCCGAGGCGGGCCGGACGAAGCCGGCGACCGCGCGCAGGGCCGTGGTCTTGCCGGAGCCGGAGGGGCCGAGCAGCGCCATGACCTCGCCGGGCTCGACGGTCAGGTCGAGGGAGTCCAGGACGGTGTTGCCGCCGTAGGCGACGGAGACGGAGTCGAAGCGGATGCCGCTCACGCGCCGGGCTCCCGCTCCTGGTCCGCGTGCTCCAGGAGTGCGGGGAGGTCGGCGACGGAGGCCAGGACGTGGGTGGCGCCGTGCTCGGTCAGGGCCGCGCGGTCGTGGGCGCCGGTGAGGACGCCCGCCACGATCCCGGCGCCGGAGCGGACGCCGCTGAGCATGTCGTACGAGGTGTCGCCGGCGACCACGGTGTCGCGTACGTCGGCCACGGCGCCGGTGCGCAGGAAGGCGGCCAGCACCATGTCCGGGTAGGGCCGGCCGCGGCCGCCCGCGTCGGCGGGGCACAGGGTGAGGTCGGCCAGGTCCTGCCAGCCGAGGGCGTCGAGGATGGCGTCCTGGGTGATGCGGGCGAAGCCGGTGGTGAGGGCCACGGTGCGGCCGTCGGCGCGGAGCTTCTCGATGGCCTCGCGGGCGCCGGGGATCGGGGCGATGAGGCCGCCGTCCACGAGTTCCCCGTAGGCCTCCTCGAAGGCGGAGTTGGCGCGCTGGGCGAGGTCCTCGGCGCCGAAGAGGTGGCGGAAGACGGAGATCTTCGACTCGCCCATGGTGTCGCGTACGTACTGGAGCTTGGTGGCGTGGTCGGCGCTGCCCGGCTCGACGCCGAGGCGCTCGGCGGCCCGCTCGAAGGCGCGCTCGACGAGGCCGCCGTCGGCGACGGTGGTGCCGGCCATGTCGAGGACGATCAGCCGGTGCGTGCGGGGGGCGTGGGTGTTGGTGTGGGGGGTGTTGGTGTCGGTCATGGCGCTTACCAGCCCAGTTCGTTCGCGGTGGTCTCGGCTATGGCGGGCGAGCAGGTCATGCCCCGGCCGCCGGGCCCGGTCACCAGCCAGACGCCGTCGGCCACCTGCTGGCGGTGGACGACGCGGGTGGTGTCGGTGCACTGCGCGTACACGCCCGCCCAGCGGCGCCGGATCTGCGGCAGCGGGCGGCCCAGGAAGGACTCGACGACCTCGGTGAGGTGCGCGTAGGGGTCTTCGAGGGTGTCGAACGCGAAGGGGTGCTCGTACTCGTGGGTGTCGCCGATGGTCAGTCCGCCGTCCTGCCGCTGCACCATCAGGAGCTGCATCTTGTGCGCGGCGGCGATCGGCGCCTGGGCCTGTTCGGCGTTGAGCTCGTCGAGGGCTTCGCTCTTGTAGGCGGGGTAGTAGCGGAAGCTGTCGGCGTCGGCGACCGAGGTCGTCAGGGTCTCGCCGAGCGGGGCGGTCTGCATCATCTGCAGCCGGACACGGCGTACGGGCAGGTCGGGGACCAGTTCGCGGACGAGGCCGGAGAGCCAGGCGCCGGTGGCCAGGATCACGGCGTCGCCCTGGTGGACGTCTCCGTGGTCGTCGCGGACGGCTCCGTTCCCGACGACCTCGCGCACTTCCCGTCCGGGGAGGAAGGTGTAGCGGCCCGACGCCCCCAGGGCTTCGCGCAGGTGGAGCTGGGCGGTGCGCGGTTCCACGGCCGCGTCCCGCTCGCACCACAGGGCGGCCTCGAACGCGCCGCGCAGGGCGGGGTTGATCGCTCTGGCCTCCGCGGCGGTGACCAGCTTGTAGCCGCGGGCGGCGGCGTCGGCGCGGGCCACGGCGGCCTCGGCGACGGCGTGCTCGCGGGGGTTGCGTACCGGGGTCAGGGAGCCGATGGCGCGGAAGCCCAGGCCGGGCACGCGCTCACCGATCGCCTCCCAGAGCTCGCGGGCCCGCAGGGCGGTGTCGAGCTCCTCGCCCCCGGCCCGTCCACTGACCCAGATCTGGCCGAAATTGCGCAACGACGCTCCGCGGGCCTCCGCCTCTCGCTCGATCTGGACGACCTCGTGGCCGCGTTCCACTGCTTGCCAGGCGTGCATGGTGCCTACCACGCCGCCTCCGACGACTATGACTCTCACGTGCTCCAAGGTGACGGCGGCCCGTGACCCGGGAGGATCCCCCGGGCAACGCTCCGGTGAACAGCCTCCAACGCTTGGACTAGACCCGTTACCATTCCGTGATGCTCATTCGTCCTCTTTCAGTGCCTACGGCGGGTTTCGGGCGAGACTATTCGGGCTGCAGGTGGGTCGTGAAGCTGAACCGGTCACCACGGTAGAGAGAACGCACCCGCTCCAGCGGCCTGCCGTCCCGGTCCCGGGAGAAACGGTGGATGAGCAGCATCGGGAGCGCGGGCGGGGTGCCGATCAGCAGGGCTTCGCGAGGGGTGGCGAGGACCGTTTCCAGCTTCTCGTCGGCGTCGCCGAAGGAGATGCCGAGGCTGTCGTGGAGGTACCCGTAGAAGGAGGAGTCCGGCTGGAAATCGATGTCGAGGCGGGGTGCGCGGGCGACCCGGACGTACGTGCTCTCGAGCCCGACCCGCTCCTCGTCGGCGAGCAGCACCCGCTCCAGGTGCCAGACCGGCTCGCCGGGCTCGGCGCCGATGCCGGGGGCCACGGGGGCCGGGCAGGGGAAGCGTTCCAGGCCGATCAGGTGACGGCCGGGCGTCCGCCCCTGGCGGCGTACGCCCTCGGTGTAACTCGCCAGCGACAGGGGCTGTTCGAGCTTGGGCCCGGCGGCGACGGTGCCGCGGCCCGAGCGGCGCAGCCGGCCCTCCAGCAGCAGCTCGCGCAGGGCCTGGCGGACGGTCTCGCGGGAGACCTCGTACTGCTCGGCGAGATCGCGCTCGGTGGGGAGCAGTCCCCCCTCGCTGAGCTCGTCGAGCAGCCCGGCGATGCGGGCCTTGACGGCGTAGTACTTGGGGATGCGGCCGTGCTCGGGGATGCCGGAGCGGACGGGCAGGCCGGGCTGGTGGTGGTGCGCGTAGGCGGTCGGTTCTTCCACCCTCGGACTCTACGTGGACCGGCCCTACGTGGACTGCGGCCCGGGCCCCTTGCGCAGCCGGCGGGCCCCGAGCAGGAGTCCGCCGCCGCCGGCCAGGGCGGCCGCGGCGCCGGCCCCGTACGCCCAGGCCCCCGCCGTGCGGCCGGTCTCGGCCAGCGCTCCGGCCTCGCCGGTCTGCGCGTCCGGGCCCTGGACCTCGAAGCGGTAGCCGCCCGCCTCGCCGATCCAGTCGCCGTCGTCACCCTTGCGCTGCACCAGCGCGGCGTCGGCGACGACTTCGCCGCGCGGGGCGCCGGGGGCGAAGGCGAGCCGGACGGTGACGGTCACCGAACCGCCGGGGCCGACGGCGAAGCCGGAGAAGGCGTCGCCACCGTCGAAGACGGCGACGATCTCGTCCCGGTCGGTGCGCTCCAGGCTGACGGGGAAGGTGCCGCCCGGGGCGTCGAACTCCATCCGGAAATGGGCGGGTCGCAGGGCGCGGGCCGGGTCGGTGAAGACGACGACGGGGTGGATCGCCGTGCACGCGGCGGCGGTGGTGTTGGTCAGGTCGAGGTACCAGGTCTGCGCCGCGCCGCCGATCCGGTAGACGGCCGGTCCACCGCGGATCCGGGCGCCGATCGGAAACTGCGTGCTCTTCCCGTCACCGCAGACGGCCTCCACCCGCGAGGGCAACGCGGGCGCGGGACGGGCTCCGCCACCGGTACCGATGTCCGCGGACGCGGTGGGTGCGGTGGTGGCCAGGAAGACGGCTGCGAGGGCAAGGGCTTTGCGCAGTCGCATGGAGAACCCCTACTCGCCGATGACAGAACAACGAACAACGAACGACCAACCGAACGACTCAAAACCGATTGCCGTACAAGCCGACAATCACCCCGGCCTTGCCCGCACCCTCCCACGCACGCCCGACCCCATGTCCAGCACCACGCCCAAGTTCTCCCCATTTCCCCCCATTCGGCGGACACCGAACCCGCCGAAACTCGAAGCCGGGGTCCGCCTCTCCAGCCGTCCGAGGTCCGCCTCTCCAGCCGTCCGGCGTCTGGCTCTCCAGCCGTGCAGGGTCCACCTCTCCAGCCCTCCGGGGTCCGCCTCCCCAGCCGTCCGGCGTCTGGCTCTTCAGCCGTCCGGCGTTTGAGGACCGGGGTCTGGGGCGGAGCCCCAGCGGGTCCGGGCACAGCCCGGCACCGCCCTCCAGCCCGTCCGGCGCTTGAGGACCGGGTCCGGGCAGCGCCCGGCTGGGGGTCCCCCCGGACGGAGTCTGGGGGATGGGCGAAGGGCGGGTAGGGGACTTCACCCCTCACAGCGGCAAGGGTTACTGCGGGGACTCCGCACCGCGCAGCGGCAAGGGTTGCTGCGGGACTCCGCCCCGCGCAGCGGCACACCCGCAGCCGCGCCTCAGCCAGGAGGGCAGAGCGGCCAGCCCGACGGCACGCCACAAGCCACACCCCCAGCCGGGGCCGGAGGCCAAGGGCCCCTCACACCCCCCGCCCGAACAACGGGCCGAGCACCAACTCCGCCGCCCCCTCCGCCACACCCCCCTCAGCAAGCTCAACCCCCACCGCACCCCCCACAAACGCCCGCGCCCCCAAAACCTTCCGCACCCCCGCCAGGAACACCCCCGGCGCAGCCGCCACCACCCGCCCCCCGAGCAACACCCGGTCCACATCCAGCAGCGCGACCAGGTTCGCCGCCGCCTCCCCCACGATCCGCGCCGCCTCCTCCAGCCGGCCTTCGGCCACCGCGTCCAGGCACAACACCTCCGCGCACCCGCGCCCCCCGCACCGGCAGGCCGGCCCGTCCAGCCGCAGCACCTGGTGCCCGAACTCCCCCGCCGCCGAGCGCCGCCCCCGGTAGACCTCTCCGCCGCCGGCCAGCCGGAGCCCCGCCCCCAGTCCGGTGCCGACGTGCACGTACGCCACGGCCTCCCCGAAGGCGGCCTCTCCGAAGCCGGCCCCGGCCGAAACCCCCGCGTTGGTGTCCTTGTCCACCCGCACGGGAACCCCCAACCGCCCCTCCAGCACCTCGCGCAACGGGAACCCCTCCCATTCCGGGAACCCCGTCACCCGCCCCAGCACCCCGGTCCGCCAGTCCAGCGGCCCCGGCGCGGCCACGCCGACGCCTACGACGGGCCGGTCACCGCCACCGCGGTCACCGCACACCCGCGCGACGGCCCGTACGACCTCCTCCACCACCACGTCCGGACCGGCCCCGAAGTCCAGCGGGACCCGCCCGTCGGCGACGACGCGGCCCGCCAGGTCGACCCGTACCGCCGTGAGCTCGTCGCGGTCCAGGTGCACCCCCACCGCGTACCGCGCCTCCGGTACCAGCCTCAGCAGCGTGCGCGGTTTGCCGCCCGTGGAAGCCTCGCGTCCGGCGTCGGCCACCAGGCCCTCGCTCCGGAGCCGCGCCGCGATCTTGCTGACGGCCTGCGGGGTGAGTCCCGTACGCGCGGCGAGGTCACCGCGGCCGAGCCCTGCGGGGCCGGCTCCGCGCAGGAGGTCCAGTACCAGTGCGTCGTTGTGCCCGCGCAGCACCGGCAGGTTCACGCCGCTGCCGCCACCCGTGTCGCCCCTGCTACCCCTGTCCACCTGCCCATTGTCCACCCTCCTTGCACTTAAGCAACACTGTTGCCAAAGTGGACCCATGAACGCCCCCGCCTCCCCCCTCACCCCTCCCACCCCCCTCCGCGTCGGACTCGTCGGCTACGGACTGGCCGGTTCCGTCTTCCACGCCCCGCTCGTCTCCGCGACCGAGGGCCTGGTCCTGGACACCGTCGTCACCTCCGACCCGGGCCGCGCCGCCCAGGCCCGCGAGGCCTACCCGGACGTCCGGATCGCCGCCACCGCCACCGAGCTGCTCGCCCAGAGCCCCGCCCCGGACCTCGTCGTCATCGCCTCCCCGAACAGGACGCACGTCCCGCTCGCCACCGCCGCCCTCACCGCCGGCATCCCGGTCGTCGTGGACAAGCCGCTCGCCGCGACCGCCGCGGAAGCCCGCGAGCTGGCCGCGCTCGCCGACCGGACCGGGACCTTCCTTTCGGTCTTCCAGAACCGCCGCTGGGACAACGACTTCCTCACCCTGCGCCGCCTCCTCGCCGACGGCGAGCTGGGCGAGGTCCAGCGCTTCGAATCCCGCTTCGAGCGCTGGCGTCCGCAGCTCAAGGGCGGCTGGCGGGAGTCCGGCGCCCCCGAGGAGATCGGCGGCCTGCTGTACGACCTCGGCAGCCACGTGGTGGACCAGGCGCTGGTGCTCTTCGGCCCGGTCGTACGCGTCTACGCGGAGACCGACGTACGCCGCCCGGGCGCCGAGGCGGACGACGACACCTTCATCGCCCTCACCCACGCGAGCGGGGTCCGCTCCCACCTCTACGTCAGCGCGACCACGGCCCAGCTGGGCCCGCGCTTCCGCGTACTGGGCTCCCGCGCGGGCTACGTCAAGTACGGCCTTGACCCGCAGGAAGGGGCACTGCGCGACGGCCTGCGCCCCGGCGACGCCGACCGGACCTGGGGCGAGGAGCCCGAGCACCTGTGGGGCCGGCTGGGCTCCGGGGAATCACCGCTGACCGGCGGCGGCACGCCCGTACGGACGGCGCCGGGCGACTACCCGGCGTACTACGCGGCCGTGGCGGCGGCATTGCGCGACGGCGGCCCGGCCCCCGTCACGGCCTTGGAGGCGGCGCACTGCCTGGACGTACTGGAGGCGGCCCGCCGGTCGTCGAGGGACGGGTGCACGGTGAAGGTCTGACCCGGCCGGGCTCTACCGGAGAACGGGAACGGGAAAGGGAAAGGGGCGGCGCCGTCGACGACGGCACCGCCCCTCCCTGTCGATCCGCGAGGACCTGCTAAGCGTCCTTGAACTCCTGGCGCTGACGGCCGAGCCCGTCGATCTCCAGCTCCACGACGTCGCCCGCCCGCAGGAACGGCTTAGGCTCCGCCTGGCCCGCGGCCACACCGGCCGGGGTGCCGGTGACGATGACGTCGCCCGGGTACAGGGTCATGAACTGGCTGACGTACCGCACGACCTCGCCGACCGCGAAGATCTGGTCGGAGGTGTTGCCGTCCTGCTTGAGCTCACCGTTGACCCACAGCTTGACGTCCAGCACCTGCGGGTCCGGGAGCTCGTCCGCGGTGACCAGCCAGGGGCCGAGCGGGGTGAAGGTCTCGCAGTTCTTGCCCTTGTCCCAGGTGCCGCCGCGCTCGTTCTGGAAGGCGCGCTCGGTCACATCGTTGACCAGCACGTACCCGCCGACGTGCGCGAGACCCTCCTCGGGGGAGGCCAGGTAGCGGGCGGTGGCGCCGATGACGACGCCGAGCTCCGCCTCCCAGTCGGTCTTGACGCTGGTGCGCGGGATCAGCACGGTGTCGTCGGGGCCGACCACGGTGTCCGGGGCCTTGAGGAACACGATCGGCTCGGCCGGCGCCTCGGCGCCCACCTCGGCCGCGTGCCCGTGGTAGTTCAGGCCGATGCCCACGACCTTGCCTATGCGGCCGACGGCGGACCCGATCCGCAGACCCTCGGCGTCCAGCACCGGGAGCTCACCGGACCCGGCCGCGTCCCGTACCCGGGACAGCACGGAGTCGTCGGCGAGCAGCGCGCCGTCCACATCCGTGATCAGGCCGGACAGGTCCCGCAGGGTCCCGTCCTGGTCGAGCAGCGCGGGGCGCTCCGACCCGACGGGTCCTACACGCAGCAGCTTCATGGGCATTCTCCCGTGGTCGAGGGTGGTCGGCCCATGGGCATGCCCCGGGCCGGACGATGGGTTGCGGCCATCGGAGGATTGGTCGATCCTCCAAGATCTCGACCTCATCCGCAAGACCCTGTTCACATGGCGGAACGCTCAGCTCCGCTGACCGCCCGCCCGGCACGCGCCGCCCGGTCCTTCCGGTGCTGGAGCCAGGCCCGCTCGGCCACCGACCACGCGGTGGTGGTGACCAGGTACAGCCCGGCCGCCAGCGGCACCAGGGCAGCCGTGATCAGCGTCCCGAAGGACAGCAGGGGCAGTACGCCGCCCAACTTGCGCATGACCTCCTGCTGCTCGGCACTCAACCCGGCAACCGCCCCGACCCCACCGACCCCCAAGCCCTTGCCCCCGGGCACACCCCCACCGACCTTGGCCCTGCCACCCTTACCCGTGTCGGCCTTGGCCCGGCCGCCGGTACCCCCGCCAACCTTGGCCCGGCCGGCCTTGAGCCCGCCCGCCTTGGCCCCGGAAGCCCCGCCAGCCTTGCCCGCCCCGCCGGCCCTGCCCGCCTCGGCCGCGGAAGCCCCGACTCCGCCCGTCGCAGCGGCCAGCGCCACCGCCTTGCGTCCGCGCACCGCACTCCACGCGGCCACCACCGCGACGACCGCGAACAGCCCGAGGAACACCAGCCCCCGCTCCCCGAAGAGACCGCCCTCCCCGAGGGCGTCGCCCCACCGGTCCCCGAGCGGCGCGGCGAACAGCCGGTGCCCGAGCAGCCCGTTGGCGGCCCCGCCGATCTCCGCGGAGGAGAACGCCCGGTACATCAGGAAGAACACCGGCAACTGGAGCAGCACCGGCAGCAGGCCCGCCACCGGGGTCGCCCCGCGGAAGGCGGCCCGGCTCAGCGGGTGCAGCGCGAGCCGCACGAGCACGGTGAACAGCACGATCGCGGCAGCGGTCGCGGACTCGGCCAGCACCGGCTCCAGGAGCCGGCCCAGCCCAGAAACGAGATCGATGAAAACGGACACGTGGGCCCTCCGAAGGGACTCGTCGAACGTCGAAAGAGATGCGTTTCGGCGTGACGACCCGCGAGGGGCGGCAAGGTGAAGCGATCAGAAGTGATCAGGAGGAAGGAGCTGCGCGCCCCTACGCGGCCGCCGGAAGGGGACAGCCGGGCGCCCTGGGCCGCGACCGGCCCGAAGCGTCGGGATCGCGCTGCGGCAAGAACGCCGTGCGCTGCTCGCGATCACGGATCGCGGTACGTATTCGGTGCGGCGGCACCGGCCGGACCAGCCGGGCGGCCAGGGCCGAGGCGCCCACGGCGAAGCTCGCCGCGAGGACCACCACGACCGAGCCGAGCCCGCCCTCCCCGGCGAACAGCCCGAGGAAACCGCCGAGCAGCAGGAGCGGGGCCAGCACGGCCAACAGCCGCACGGACGGCACCGCGAAGCGCACGGGGCGAAGCCCGCTGTGCTCTGCCATACGAACCGCCCCCTCCCGCTCCGGCGCACGAACTCCCGTACTCGCACCCTGACTCGTACTCGTACTCGTACTCGCGATCGATACTAACCGCGCACACCGACAACGGACGGGACCTCGTTTTGATCCCCGAGACACACCGCCCCACCCGTACGGTCCACGCGTCAGCGCTTGAGGGTCCCCCACACCACGAGCCGGTACTTGGAGCTGTACTCGGGCGTGCAGGTGGTCAGCGTGATGTACGCACCGGGCTCGCTGTACCCGGCCCCAGGCGTGACGGTGCTGCGCGGGACGGGCGCGATCACCCCGGTGTCGCGCTCGGTCGTCTCCGCCAGCGTCTGCCCGACCAGGTACACGTACCTCTTCCCCCGCACGTCCACGATCAACTCGTCCCCGGCCCTGAGCCGGTTGATGTACCGGAAGGGTTCCCCGTGCGTGTTGCGGTGTCCGGCGAGCGCGAAGTTCCCCTCGGCGCCGGGCTGCGCGGTCCCGGTGTAATGCCCAGCGTACCCCTTGTCGAGCACGGACCGCTTGCCCACGCCCTGCGCGACGGGCACGGCGACACCGAGACGCGGAATGCGCAGGACGCCGTACGCGGACTCCCGCGGCGGCGGCTTGGCGGTGCGCGGCCCGGAGTTCCCCGCGGCTGCATCGCCCGAGGCCCCGTCACCGTCCGGCCCATCGGACGGCCCATCGGACGGCCCGACGGAATCCTCGCCGTCCGCCCCCTCCTGATCCCCCGCCGCGGGCATGGCGGGCCACCCGCCACCCTCCAGCTCCCGGACCACCTCGTGCGCGGCACTCAGCGCCTGCCGGTTGGTCCACCACACCTGGTGCACCACCAGCAACATCACCACCACGCCTACGGTGACCGCCAGTTCACCGGCCGCCCACAACGCCCCCGCGATACCGGCCCGGCGCGACCGCCGGCCCTGCCCCTGCACCACGACCCGCACGCGATCTCGCACGGGCGGCACCCTAAGTCCTCCCCCCTCAACTGACCAGCGGCAGTACGCTGCAAACCATGCGCCCCGACACGCCTGCCGAGCACATCGCCGAAGCCGAGCGCCTCATCCGCACGGCGACCCGCTACCCCGAGGACCAGGAGCCGTTGCTCCTCCAGGCCGCGGCCCACCTCGAACTGGCCGACGAACGCGAACGGGCGAGCGCCCTCTACGACCAACTCCTGGCCGCGGACACGACGGACGACCCCTCCCTCATCAAGGCCCTCCAGGCGGCCAACCTCTGGGAGTACGGCCACGAGCCCGAGGCCCGCGCCCTCATCCAGGGCATCCGCGCGGCGGCCCCCTCGGACCCCGCCCCCTGGGAGGTCATCGCCGAGGCCCTGGAAGCCCACGACGAACTCGAAGCCTCCCACGCGTGCTTCACGGAGGCGGCCACCCTCCTGGCCCCGGACAACGCCCCCCTCACCCCGGCCACGACGGCGCTCCTCACGGGCCGCCACCGCGTACGCCGCCTCCTCGGGCTCCCCCACGACGACTGGGACATGGTCGCGGACACCCGCCACATCGGCCCGATCCCGCTGGACGAACTCCACGACCCCAAGCGCATCTGGGCCCTCGGCTCCGACGACCCCGCCGAACTCCGCGCCGAGATCGCCCGCCTGCGCGCCGAACTCGGCGACCGGCGCGCCGCCCTCTCCCGCCCCTTCCCAGTGGCCATCCTCCACTGGCCGGCGCGCGAGCTGGCGGAGCTCCTCACCAGCTACCCCACCCTCTCGGCGGAGTACCCCTCCCACGACGCCCACCTGGCCCAGGTGGAAGCCTCCCTCCGCGCCCTGGCCGCCTCGGGCACGACGAACCTCGGCATCGTCACGGCCAGCGTCCCGTCCTACGAAGCCTTCGCAGCCTCGGAGAAGACCTCCCCGTCCTCCCCGTCCCTCCTGGCGGAATACGCCACCACCCTGGCCGCCCGAGGCAAAGCCACCCCTTGGCCCCCAACCCCCACAAACCCGTGCTGGTGCACGTCGGGCCGTCCGTACGGGGAGTGCCACGGCTAGGAAGGGGCTCGGTTGCCGACGTCGGGGCCCAGGGGCCTAGTCGGGCTGATTTCCTGCACGGTCTCGCTCGACAGAGTCCCACCAGTCGCGCTGGTACGTGGCATAGGCCGGGTGCAGGCCGTGGCCCTTCTTCAGCAGGATCCGTGGCAGGGTCGCGCGCGGTCCAGCTGAAGAAACGCGCTCGATCACATTCCAGTCATCACCGATCGAGATCGCCCCGATGTCCAATCGAACGTGGCAGTTCGGGCAGAGGCACAAGATGTTGCGCTCGACATCGGGGCCCTTGTGCGGTGCACCCAGGGGCTTGAGGTGAGCCCCCTCGCAATAGGGCTGCGAGTTAGCGCCCACTAGTTGGAGACCGCAGATCTGACACTGCCCGCCGTACAGATCCTTGATGCGGCGGGCGGCCGCCGTATCACGAATCGTGCGCTGAACCTCCAGCGTCCGCGTCTCCGGCTCTCGCTCTTCTGCATCTCCGAATCCAGGCAGTTCGTCCAAAGCGCGTTCCAGCACCGTGGGTTCCTGATCGGATTCCGGAAGACGCTCGAGAATGAACTGGCAAATGGCAATCGGCTCACCGGACAGGCCCGGCATGCCGGAAGTGGCCATGCGTGCCTGAGACCGCGTTTGAGATCTGTCAGCGGATGCGTTGCAGTGGTCGTCGTCCGGTCCGGACGACGGGCCTGCCGCGTGTGAGCCGTCGCAGTATGACGTCGGTCATGGCCCAGCGGATCATGGTTTCGGAGTGGGCCGGGCTGCGTTCGTAGTCGCAGGCCAGGCGCCGGCGCATGGTGATCCAGCTGAACGTACGCTCTACCGCCCACCGCTTGGGCTGGACCTGGAAGCCGCGCTGTCCGGGCTGTTTACGGACGATCCCCACGGTGCGGCCGAGGATCTCCTGGGCCCAGACCACGAGGCGGCCGGCGAATCCCTGGTCTGCCCAGATCAGCCGTACCGTCGGGTGGTCCAGGCGGGTCCACAGCAATGGCCGCTTGGCGCCGTCCCGGTCCTGGACACTCGCTGCAACGACGTGCACGGCCAGCAGCAGGCCGAGGGTGTCGGTGACGATGAACCGCTTGCGGCCCTTGGTCTTCTTGCCCGCGTCGTAACCGCTGGTCTCCTTCGGCACGGTGTCGGCGGCCCGCACGGACTGCGAGTCGATCAGAGCGGCCGACGGTTCCGCGTCCCGACCGTCCGCCTCGCGAACCTTTGCACGCAGCGTGTCGTGGATCTTCTCCACCGTGCCCCCGTCATGCCACCTGCTGAAGTACCAGTACACCGTCTCCCACGGGGGAAAGTCCTTCGGCAACTGCCTCCAGGAGCAGCCCGTCCGCACCACGTAGAAGATCGCGTCCACGACCCGGCGTCTGGGGTGTTTCTCCCGCCGTCCACCCTTCGGCCCGGTCCGCGGCGGCGGCAGCAACTCATCGATCAGTGCCCACTGTTCATCCGTCAGATCCGACGGGTAGCCCTCCCCGACAGCGCTCATGCACCACTCAACGAGCCAGTCCCGCCGCCGCAACGCCAGATCTCAAACGCGGTCTGAGTGATCCGATAAAGGCCGTCGTATCGATATCCCTCACGAGGAGAGTACCGATCATCACCCTCGTATCCACGAAGGATCCTGATCGGATACCCGCGCTCATAGCTGAGCTTCAACGCGGCATTGTCCTCATAGTCCCAACTCTGATCCGCCTTGAGCTGCTTAGTCTGCGGATCACGATCCACACCGGGCGAGGCTCCCGTATAGAGAATCTCGTGCCAAGAATCGTCGTCGTCGAGATATCCACCATTGAGGACGATCGCATCGGAGACGTAGGCGCCGTCCGAATCCTTCAGCGTCGAGATTCCCCGCTGAAGATTGCTGTGGAGACGCGCATCAAAGACGTCCCGACGACGCCGAAGCACAGAACCGAGCTCAGTTCCGACAATATGACCCAAAACTCGCTCAACTGTCATCAGGTCAGCATAGTCGTGCTCGATCAACACCGGTCGTCTTTTATCACCAACTACAGCGGCAGGAGGAGCTGTTGATGGCCGCGGGCGAGGACTTTGGGTGGGGCGGGGCGGGTGGTGGTCAGGGTGAGGAGGGTGCGGAGGGCTGCGATCACCTCGGCCGGGGTGTCGCGGATCATCGATGGGGTGGCGCTGACCACCAGGATGCCGTGGGACTCCAGGCGGAGGCGGCGGTGGAGGGTGGCGTGCCAGGAGTCGCGGTTGTAGTGGTACTCCGCCGAGTCGATCTCCAGGGCCACGCCCTCGTCGGGCCAGTAGGCGTCCGGGCTCGCCAGGAACGTGCCGTCCGGGGTGTGGAGGCGGGCGTTCCACAGGGGCGTCGGGAGATCCGTGACCGAGAGGGTGTCGCGGGCCAGGGCCTCGGCGACGGAGCGGACTCCGGCGAGGAGTTCCGCCGCCGCCGCGCGGATCGCGGGGCGGGTCAGGAGGCGAGCGGCGCGGAGTTCGGTGTGGAGGTCCTGCGGGTGGCACCAGCCGGACTGGACGACCTGGGCCAGGACCGAACGGATCCGGTCCGCCGGCTCGTCGGTCCGGGCCGCGAAGTCGGCGGCCGCGCGCACCGGGCGGGTGCTCGGGATGCCGGAGACGGTGATGGTGCGGGGCCAGCGGGTGGTGGGGTACGGGCGTACGTCCGGGGAGCCGGCAAGCCGGCGCGGGGCGCGGATCAGGACGTCGGCCGGCGTGTACGGGGCTTCGCGGATCCCGAGCAGGGCGAGGGCCGCGCCGCCGGTGAGGGCGGCGGTGTCGCCGGAGAGCGGGTCGGAGCCGGGCTCGGCGGCGTAGAGGACGGCGGCGAGGGCGCGTTGACGCTGGTCCGGGGGGCCGGTCTGGAGGAGGTAGACCCGGGGCAGCAGCCGCTGCCAGGGGCCGCCCGGGCGGGTGCGGGAGGTGATCGTGCCGGGTGGGATGCCGGCGGTGGTGGTGAGTTGGTGGCGCGTGGCCAGGTTGAGTTGGCGGCGCGCGGTGGCCTCGGAGGCATGCCTGGGCCGGGTGGCCGGCCTGGGCTGCGCCGAGTGCGCCTGGTGCGTGCCGTGCGCCGGGTGTGCCTGGTCTGTGGCCCGCGCCGTGTGCCCCGCGTGCGGGGCGTGCCTGGCGTGTGTGGTGCGTGTGGCGCGTGTGGTGGGGTTCATGGGCGCGGTATGCCCCGCCCGCGTGGCTCGGACGCCCCTCTGGGCGATGTTTCGGAGCAGCCTTTGGGCGCTCTCACGGTGTGTCCTGCACCGTCCATTGACGCTTCGCATCGCGAGACCCGTCGCTCGCGTGGCGGACGGGTCCGGTCACGCTGGAGGAAGAGGAACGCGAACGAGGCCCCGAGTCTCCCCGGATCCCCGGCCGGTGGGCCTGTGCCTGTGCCTGTGCCTGTGCCTGTGACTGTGCGCCTGTTGGTCGGTCAGGCGGTCAGGCGGTCAGCCAGGCGTGAGGGACGTGCTCGGGTGCTCGTGAAGGCAGGGGGCACCTCTCGGCGGTCGCCGTCCGGATGCGTGCCGTTCCCGGCGGGCGGCGGGGCTACGCCGCCCGGTCCGGGACAGGCGGGGACCCGGAGTCGACGGGGCCCGTCTCCGCGCCGCGCAGGGCGCGGCGTGCGGGGGTGCGGGGGCTGTCCAGAAGAGGCCCCGGAGGGCAGGCCCGGTTACGCCGACCGGTTCGGGTGGTCCGGGGACAAGAAGACGATGACGCCCGTCTCCGTGCCGGGCAGGGCCGCGACCTCGTGCCAGCCCAGGCGGCGGTACGTAGCCACCGTGTTCTTGGCCAGCCGGCTGGTCAGCAGCCAGGCGCGGCGGTCCGGGGCGTCGGTGGTGATCTCGGTGAGGAGGTCCCGGGCGGTGCCGCGGCCGCGCGCGTAAGGGCGTACCGCGAGTTCGTCTATCTCCAGCGCCCCGGTGAGGAGTTCCTTCACCCGGGCCGAGCCGAGCTGCGCCGCGACCTGGGCGTACGCGCGGTTCTTCGGGAAGGTCGCCGGGGTGATCCAACCCGTGGCGAAGCCGTCGATGCCGGTGGCGGACTGGATGAAGGCCGTACGGAAACCACGGCGCCGGGCGTCGGCCGGGAGGCGGGTGGCGAACTGACGAATGGTTTCTTCGTCTTCGTTCCACGGCGGGGCGGAGAAGACGTCGGCGTAGGCGTCGACCAGTTCGTCCGCGAGGTCGAGGACGGCCTGTCCGTAGCAGATCACGATGTCCTGGCTCCTGATGTGGGATGGGAGGGGTGGGGCGGGGTGGGCGGAAGGGGGCGAGGTGGTTTGCCCCTTTGGGTGGGAGATTGAATTTATGCCCATCCGGTTCCCTGAGCAGACATCGCACGGATCCGGCGAGTGTGCGACAAATCCCCTCGGCACGGTCCGTGTCGGGCGGCCGTGCGGCCGCGTTGAGCAGCACGTGGACAGACTGATTCGGGCCGCCGGCTGGTGCGGGCTCGCGTTTCTGCTCGTGTTGGGCGTGGTGGCGTTGCTGCCGCGCGGTATACGGGACGCGGTGCCGGATCCGGTGATCGGCGGCGCCGTACTGGTGTTGGGCGCGGTGGGGGCCCGACGGGTGGTCAAGGGGTCTGGATAGTTAGCCTCGGGGGCGAGTAGGTGTGCGCGTATGAACCGATGAACCGATGAGGTGAGGGAGTTGGACAGCATGGCACGGGTACCGAGTTCTGTGGTGGCGGCCGCCGGTCTGGTCGGGGGTTACGCCGTCGCGCGGTGGACCAAGAAGCGGCCGCTCGGCGGTGTCGTCCTCGGCGCCGCGGGCGTCGTGGCCGGACGCGAGTGGCACAAGCGCGGCGGCGCCCCCGCCGCGGCCGGGCTCGGTGCGCTGTACCTCGCCGGGTTCGCCGGTGCGCACCCGCTGGCGAAGAAGGTCGGCGCCTGGCCGGCGGTCATCGGCGCCGCGAGTGTGGTCGCCGCGGCGTCCTGGGCCGTCGCCGACCGCGGCTGACTCCCCTCCCCGGGCCGCGGATCGGAACCCAGGGCCCACCTCAGCCCTGGGCCCTGGCGTGGGCCGTGAGGTGGGCCCTGGCGTGGCCCCGGACCAAGTACGAAGCCCATGAACGGACGGCCGCGCCCACGGAGCCCGAACCCCGGCGGCTCGCGGCTCGCGGTTCGCGGTTCGCGGTTCGCGGCTCGCGGCTCGCGGCTCGCGGTTCGCGGTTCGCGGCTCGCGGCTCGCGGTTCGCGGTTCGCGGTTCGCGGTTCGCGGTTCGCGGTTCGCGGTTCGCGGTTCGCGGTTCGCGGTTCGCGGTTCGCGGTTCGCGGTTCGCGGTTCGCGGTTCGCGGTTCGTGCCAGGATCTGCGGTATGTCTGATCGCGCGCTGAGCTTCGGAGCGATGGCGGAAGCGTACGAACGGTTCCGGCCGGGGTATCCCGTGGAGCTCGTCGACCTGGTGAGGGAGTACGCGGGCCGTCCGGTTCGGACCGCCCTCGAAATCGGTGCCGGGACGGGCAAAGCGACCCGCCTGTTCGCCCTGCAGGGGGTCGCGGTCACCGCGACCGAGCCTGATGGAGCCATGCTCGCCGAGCTGCGCAAGCACGTGCCGGCAGCCGGCGTCAGGACGGTGCAAGCCGCCTTCGAGGACGTGCGACCCGGCCGACGGTACGGCCGGGGGTACGGGCTGGTCTACGCGGCAGCGGCGCTGCATTGGACCGCCCCGGAGGGGCGGTGGGCGCGGGTGGCCTCGCTGCTGGAGCCCGGTGGCGTGTTCGCCTCGTTCGGCGGGCCGGTTCGGTTGGCCGATCCGGCCGTGGAGGAGGTCGTCCGTGCGGCGCGGGCACCGTTCTTGGAGAGCGACGAGATTCCCTCCCCGGACGGGACGCCACCCGAGTACGACGTGCAGTGGCCGGGCACCGAACTCCAACGGTCCGACTGGTTCACCGGTGTTCAACAGGCTGTGATCGAACGCCGCCTGACAATGAGTGCCAGCGACTACATCGGCCACCTCTCCACCGTCTCGGCCTATCTCGTCTTGCCGGCCTCGGCGAGGCAGCGGGTGTTCCGCCAGATCATGCAGGTCCTGCCGGCGAGGGTCGAGATCGTCGCCGACATCACCGCCCATCTCGCACGTCGGCGCTACGAGGCGTAGCACCGCCAAGCAGCGCCGCTACGCGCCGAAGGCCCGCGACAGCGTGTAGATCAGGAGGCCCGCCAGCGCGCCGACCACCGTGCCGTTGATGCGGATGAACTGGAGGTCGCGGCCGATGTGGGCCTCGATCTTGCGCGAGGTGTGTTCCGCGTCCCAGCCCGCCACCGTGTCCGTGATGAGGGAGGTGATCTCCGCTCGGTACGTGGTGACCACGTACACCAGCGCGCCCTCGATCCAGCCCTCCACCTTGTCCTGGAGGCGGCCGTCCGTGGCCAGCCGGGCGCCCAGGGACATCAGCGAGGAACGGACCCGCAGGCGCAGCGTGCTCCGCTCGTCCTCCGCCGCCGAGATGATCATCGAGCGGACCGCCGTCCAGGTGGAGGCGATCACGTCCTGGATCTCCTCGCGCTGCAAGAGCTCCGACTTCAGGCGCTCCACCCGCGCCCGCGTCTCCGTGTCCGACTGGAGGTCCGCCGCGAAGTCCGCGAGGAAGCGGTCCACCGCCCCGCGTGCCGGGTGCTCCGGCATGTCCCGCATCTCCTGGACGAAGCGGAGCAGTTCCTTGTAGACGCGGTCGCCGATCTTGCGGTCCACGAACCTCGGGGTCCAGCCCGGCGCCCCGCCCTGCACCGCCGCCTCCACCGACTCGGCGTGGGTGACCAGCCAGTCGTACGCCCGCGCGCACACCAGGTCCACGACCCGGCGGTGGCCGCCGTCCGCGACGACCTTCTCCAGCGTCTTGCCGATCCCCGGCGCGATCTCCGCCGTCTCTGCCCGCCGCGTGATCGCCTCGCCCACGACGGCCTGCACATCGGAGTCCCGCAGGACCGTCAGCGCCCCGCGCAGGGCCGTGGCCAGCTCGGCGGTGACCCGGTCGGCGTGCGCGGGCTCGGCCAGCCAGGCGCCGAGCCGGCCGCCGATGCCCAGCGCGTGCAGCCTCGTACGCACCACGTCGGCGGAGAGGAAGTTCTCCCCGACGAACTCTCCGAGCGAGACGCCCAGCTGGTCCTTCTTCGTCGGGATGATCGCGGTGTGCGGGATGGGCAGGCCGAGCGGCCGCCGGAACAGCGCGGTGACGGCGAACCAGTCCGCGAGCGCGCCGACCATGCCCGCCTCGGCCGCGGCCGCGACGTACCCGGCCCAGCCGCCCGCGCCCGCGTGCTCCGCCCACTTCGCCGCTACGTAGACCAGCGCGACGAAGGCCAGCAGGCCGGTGGCGGTCCGCTTCATCCGGCGGACGCCGCGCCGGCGCTCCTCGTCCGCCTCGCTGAACACGAAGCCGCCCCGTCCGGTCGATGACGACGGCGATGGCGCCGATGCCGATGCCGATGCCGACGAAGCCTCCGCCGTAGCCGTCGTGCTGCCCTGCTCCACGTGCTCCTGCCTTCCCCCGGGCGACGGTTTCGTCCGCAAAGCGTCCGACTTCATAGCATCCGACTCCCGGGGCGCCCGGGGAGTTCCCGGCGCGCCGTACTCGTCCCCCGGCCGTGGACCGCGGCCTGTGGACACGTCTCGTGAACCGCGGCCCGTGGACCGCGCCCCCTTGGACCGCGTCGCCCTACAGCTCCTTGCGCGGCTTCCGCTTCGAGACCGCCCGCTGCTTCGGCGGTTTCACCTTCACCTCGACCCCGCCCCAGAAGGCGAGGCCCGTCACGACCACCCGCGGAGCCCCCGGCTCCACCGGGCCGGGGCTGTCGCGCTGGTCGAAGCCGCCCATCACGCCGATGCCGCGTACGTCGACCTCGATGCCCGGCGGCACGGTGATCTGGATGCCGCCCATGATGGCGACGCAGTTGATCACCACCTCCCGCTCCGCGAAGTTCGCCTCGCGCAGGTCGATCTCACCGCCGCCCCAGAACGCCACCGCGTGGAACCGGGCGGGCACGGTCCAGTTGCCCTTGCGCTGGAAACCCGACATGACCGCCACGGCCATGGCCGGGCCGCCCGCCGCCCCGCCGCCGCCCACGATCCGGGCCGGCCAGTCGGCCTCCGATCCCGTCGCCGCCGCCTTCGTCAGCCCGACCGGAGCCACCGGGGCGGCCGCGATCGGGGCCGTCGCGCCGACCGCGGGCAGATCTCGCGTCAGCGGTTCCAGCTCCGCGTACGTCCGGGACCGGTAGGCCGCGTCCAGCCGCTCCTCGAACTCCTCCATGTCGAGCCGGCCCTCGGCGACGGCGTCCCGCAGCCGGTCCACCACCCGCTCCCGGTCGGCGTCCGACGCCCTCAGTTCCGGCAGCACGTTCTTCTCAGGCAAGGGCTTCTCGGGCCGCTCGTCACTCATGCGGACCAGCCTAAGCAGTAGCCCCGAGGAGTTGTACGGCTTCGACCCCGCTCCTGCTCAGGGTTGTCCCTGATTTATCCCCGCCCCCGCTTCACCCCCGCCCCGCGTACATCCGCGCGATCACGTCCTCGATGTCCGGCTCCCGCACCGACAGGTCCAGCAGCGGATACTCCGCCGCCACCGCCGCCACCAGCGGAGCCGCCGAAGCGCGCGCCGGGAACGCCAGCCACTGCCGCGCACCCTCCACCTTCACCACCCGCGCCCCCGCCACCTCGATCGGCGGGAGCTCGCGCTCCAGGTCCACCACCAGCGTCCGCTCGCTCGCCGCCGCACCGTCCGCGCCGCCCGCCGTGTGCAGCCCGCCCAGCGAGCCGTCGTACACCAGCCGCCCGTGGTCGATCACCATCACCCGCTCGCACAGCTGCTCGATGTCCTGGAGGTCGTGCGTGGTCAGCAGCACCGTGGTGCCGAGCTCCTCGTTCAGCTGCCGCAGGAAGCCCCGTACGCTCGCCTTGCTCACCACGTCCAGCCCGATCGTCGGCTCGTCCAGGTACAGCACGTCGGGGTCGTGCAACAGCGCCGCCGCGATGTCCCCGCGCATCCGCTGCCCCAGCGACAGCTGCCGTACGGGTACGTCGAGCAGCTCGGCGAGGTCGAGCCGGTCCACGCAGCGCTCCATGTTCTGCGCGAACCGCGCAGGCGGGATCCGGTACATCCGCCGCATCAGCGCGTACGAGTCCTTCAGCGGCAGGTCCCACCACAGCGTCGTGCGCTGCCCGAACACCACGCCGATCCGGTGCGCGAGGCGCATCCGCTCCCGCGCCGGGTCGATGCCGGCGACCCGCAGCCGGCCGCCGCTCGGGGTCAGGATGCCGGTCAGCATCTTGATGGTGGTCGACTTGCCGGCGCCGTTGGGGCCGATGTAGCCGACCATCTCGCCCCGAGCCACCTCGAAGCTGATCCCGTTCACGGCTCTGACCTGCCGTTTCTCCCGGCGCACCAGGCCCACCCGGCGCCGTACGTCGAAGACCTTCTCGACCTCGTGCAATGAAACGAGTGCATCCGACACGGCTAGCTCCCCGTACTGCGGTACGAACGGACCCCCGCGCGCCAGGCCAGCGACGCGGGGAGGAACACCACGAAGGCCACCAGCGGGCTCGCGTACGCCACCCACCCCGGCAGCCCCAGCGGATCGGGCCGGCCCAGCACGTACAGGGCGGGCAGCCAGTTGACGAAGGCGAGCGGCACGATGAAGGTCACCCCGCGCAGCAGGTCCTTCGCGAAGATGGTCGGCGGGTACTGGAGCATGGTGCAGCCGCCGTAGGTGAAGCTGTTCTGCACCTCCGCGGCGTCCCCGGCGAGGAACTGGAAGGCCGCCCCGGCCACCATCACCGCGCCGAAGATCGCCGCCCCGGCCGTGATCATCACGGGCACCATCAGCACCTTCCCGACGGTCCAGTGCAGCTGGTCCAGCTCCGAGACGGCCCACCCCAGCACGGCGAGCCCCTGCACGATCCGACCCAGCCGGCGCAGCGCGAACCGGTCGGCCGCCACCTGGGCGAGCACCGGGACCGGGCGCACCAGCATGGTGTCGAGGGAGCCGTCGCGGATCCGGGTGCCGATCCGGTCGGTGTTGCCGAGCAGCAGGTCGGCCAGGCCCAGAGAGGCCGAGCAGGACCCGTACAGCAGGGCGATCTCGGGCAGCGTGAAGCCGCCCAGCTCATCCACGTGCGAGAACATGATCGTGATCGCGACGAAATCGAGGAGCGTGATGGCCGCGTTGCCGAAGGTCGAGAGGAAGAAGGACGTGCGGTACGTCATCGTCGACCGGATCCACATCGCGGCGATCAGCCCGTAGCCGCGCAGCCCTTCCAGGACGCGGCTGCGCCGCGGGACGAGGAGCCCGGGCTCCACCGCCCTTTCAGCCAACGCAGTCCCCCGGGCCGCTCCCCCGGGCGCTCCGCCGGCCGCGCCTCCGGCCGCTCCCCCGGCCCCGCCCTCCACCACCCGCTCAGCCACCCTGAACCACCACCTTCCGCGTCGCCGCCGACTGCACCAGCCGCCCCAGCCCGAGCAGCACCACCGCCCACGCGGCCTGGAAGCCCAGCGCCCCCGCCGTACCCGCGGCCCCCGCGACGCCCCCACCCCGGCCGAGCAGCACGTCCACCGGCACCTGGAGCATCGCCGCCCAGGGCAGGACGCGGACGAACTCCCCGAAAGCGCCCGGGAACACGGTCAGCGGCAGCAGCATCCCGGAGAAGAAGATGGAGACGACCGTGGCCATCAGGTTGATCCCCGCCCCGTCCATCAGCCAGAAGGCCGCCAGCCCCAGCAGGTAGCGCAGCGCGAAGCTCACCACCAGCCCGAGGAACACGGAGACCAGGAAGAGCAGCCAGCGCAGCGGGGCGGTGGGCAGCGCCAGTTGGAAGGCGAGCCCGCCGACGACCAGCGGTACTACGCCGCGGCCCAGGAGTTGAAACCCCGCCCGGCCCAAGTCACCCGCGAGCCACCACGCCTGGAGATCGGCCGGACGGTACAGGTCGACGGCGATGTCACCCGTACGGACGCGCTCTTGGAACTCCTCCTGGAAGCCGCCGCCGATCAGCGCCCCGGCGGCGAGCAGCGCCTGACTGACCCACATGAACGTGAGGGCCTCGGACTGGTCGTAGCCCCCGAGCCCGGGCCGCTCGTCCCAGAGCGCGATGTACGTATAGGCCAGGATGAAGCCGAACACGGTGTTGGTGAACACCCCGGCCGCGGTGGCCGTCCCGTAGGTGGCGTACCTGCGAAACCCCCCGGCGGCGACCGCCCCGTAGAGCCCTGCTCGCCCGGCCATCGGCTGGCGCACCCCATCCCCTCCGTTTCCCGAATCGTTGCTGCGTCGTTCCGTTGCTGCGTCGTTCCTACGTCGGCCAAAGCGCGCGAGCTTAGTGCGGAGGGGCGATCCACGCGAACGAATTACGCCCGTCCGGAGCGGAACCGGCGGCCATCGGGTAGACAGCATGAGGTACAGATGTGGATATTTCGTACGGCGCCGAGGAGTCCCGGAGATGAGCGACCCGTCACCACCGCCCGGCTGGACGCCTCGCGATCCCGACACCCCCGACGGGCAGCAGGCCACCGGCGCCGGCGCGGCCCCGCAACCCGGAACCCCACCCACGGCCAAGGATGCGAAGAAGGCGGACAAGGCGGAGAAGCAGCGGGCGAAGGCGGCCAAGAAGGCCAATCGCAAGCGCACCGGCTGGCGCCGCCTCCTCCCGACCTGGCGCATGGTCCTGGGCGCCCTCCTCCTGCTCGCCCTGCTCATCGGCGGCGCCCTCGTGGCCGGCTACCTGCTGGTCCACATCCCGCCCGCCAACGCGGCCGCCACGGCGCAGTCCAACGTCTACCTCTACACCGACGGCACCCAGCTCGCCCGCGACGGCGAGGTCAACCGCGTCAACGTGCCGCTCTCCCAGATCCCCCGGAGCGTCCAGGAAGCCGTACTGGCCGCCGAGGACCGCGACTTCCACTCCGAACGGGCGGTGGACCCCGCGGCGATGCTGCGCGCCGCCTGGAACACCGCGACCGGCAAGGGCACCCAGTCCGGATCGACCATCACCCAGCAGTACGTCAAGAACTACTACCTGGGCCAAGAACAAACGATCAAGCGGAAGGTGAAGGAGTTCTTCATCGCGATCAAGCTCGGTCGTGAGAAGTCGAAGAACTACATCCTCGAGGGGTACCTGAACACCAGCTACTTCGGCCGCAACGCCTACGGCATCCAGGCCGCCGCCCAGGCCTACTACGGCAAGGACGTCGGCAAACTTAACCCCGCCGAGGGCGCTTACCTCGCCACCCTCCTCAACTCCCCCAGCGCCTTCGACGTGGTCGCCCACCCCCAGGGCCGCGGCCGCGCCCTCGCCCGCTGGAACTACGTGCTCGACGGCATGGTCAAGAAGGGCTGGATGACGCCCGCCGAACGCGCGGCCACCCAGTTCCCCGAGCCCGGCAAGATCCGCCCGGCCGCCGGCCTCTCCGGACAGCGCGGATACCTCGTCGAGGCCGTCAAGGACTACATCGCCGAGAACAAGATCCTCGACGACAAGACCCTCGCCGAGGGCGGCTACCGCATCACCACCACCATCGACAAGACCCGCCAGACCGCCATGGTCGACGCCGTCAACGACAAGATGGTCAGCAAGCTCGACCCCGCGAAGAACAAGGCGGACCGCAACGTCCGCACCGGAGCCGTCTCCATCGACCCGGCCACCGGCAAGGTCGTCGCCCTGTACGGCGGCATCGACTACACCAAGCAGTACGTCAACAACGCCACCCGGCACGACTACCAAGTGGCCTCCACCTTCAAGCCGTTCGTCTTCGCCTCCGCCGTCCAGAACGGCTCGCACACCCAGGACGGCCGCACGATCACCCCGTACACGATCTACAACGGCGACAACAAGCGGCCCGTCGTCGGCAGCCGCATCCCCTACAACCCCGAGAACGAGGGACAGCTCAGCTACGGCAACATCACCGTCAACACCGCCACCGACCTCTCCGTCAACTCCGTCTTCGCCCAGATGGTCGTCGACGTCGGCACCGACAAGGTCAAGCAGACCGCCATCGCCCTCGGCATCCCCGCGAACACCCCGAACTTCGACCCGGGACCGGCCATGGCGCTGGGCACCATGCAGGCCAGCGTCCTGGACATGACCCAGGCCTACGCGACCCTGGCCGACCACGGCCGCCGCACCCCGTACACCTTCGTCGAGAAGATCACCAAGGAGGGGGACACCGTCCCCCTCCCGAAGCGCGACCCGGCCCAGGCCGTCAGCCGCGAAGCCGCCGACACCACCACGTCCATGCTGGTCAGCGTCGTGGACAACGGCACCGGTACGGCCGCCCTGGCCGCCGGCCACCCGGCCGCCGGCAAGACGGGGACCGGCGAACTGGACCGCTCGGCCTGGTTCGCGGCGTACACCCCGGACCTGGTCACGGTCGTCTCGATGATGGGCCAGGACCCGGACACCGGCGCCCTGGAATCCCTCTACGGAGCCCTGGGCGAGGCCCGCATCGGGGGCGGCGGCTACCCGGCCCGGATCTGGGCCCAATACACGAAGACGGCTCTGACCGACAGCGACCCCGTCGACTTCGACCTGGAACTCATGCCGGGCGCCAACCAGCCCCCGCCGCCCCCGACCGTGAACCCGGACCCGACCCCCTCCCCGGAGGAAACCCCGGGCGACCGCCCCTCGAACCGGCCGGGCCGCCCGACGCGGAGCCCGTCGACGAACGGAGGCCAAACGAACGGAGGCCAAACGAACGGCGGGCAGACGAACGGGGGCCAGACGAACGGGGGTCAGAACACGGGAGGCCAAACCACCGGCGGTGACACCACAGGCGGCCAGACCGACGGAGGCCAGAACACCGGCGGCCAGACCGACGGCGGCGCCACGACCGGCACCACGACCGGCACCACGACGGGCACACAGGGCGGCGGCGCCACCGAGGGCCTACGCCCACCGGCGGACCTACTGGAGTAGGACGACACCCCGGTCTCAGTGACCGGAGGTCGCCTTCAGCCCCACCACGGCGACCAGCAGCAGACAGATGAAGAAGATCCGGGCGGCGGTGACGGGCTCACCCAGCACCGCCATACCGAGCACCGCCGCCCCGGCCGCGCCGATACCGACCCACACACCGTAGGCCGTACCGATCGGCAGGGTCTTGGCCGCGTACGACAGCAGCACCATGCTCGCCACGATGCCGGCACCCGTGAACACGCTCGGCCACAGCCGCGTGAACCCTTCGGTGAACTTCATACCGATCGACCAGCCGACTTCGAGCAGACCGGCGAGAAGAAGCAGAACCCAGGCCATGACAGGCACCTCCGGAACGAGAGCGGAACGGGGTGCGTCGTCTTGTCATGCAGCCACTGGCCACTGGCCAAGGGCGACCCGGTACGGCGCGTCTCGTCGGGGGTTCCCCACCACCGTAGCAAAACAGAACGAAAAGGGCCGGTGACGATGGTCACCGGCCCTTTCCCCGCTCTCTGCGGGGGCTAGAGATAAAGCCCCGTCGAGTCTTCCGACCCCAGCCGCTCGGCGGCCACGGCGTGCAGGTCCCGCTCCCGCATCAGCAGGTACGTCGCCCCGCGCACCTCCACCTCGGCCCGCTCCTCGGGGTCGTACAGCACCCGGTCCCCCGGCTCGACCGTCCGTACGTTCTGCCCGACCGCGACCACCTCGGCCCAGGCCAGCCGCTTGCCGACCGCGGCCGTCGCAGGAATCAGGATGCCGCCGCCCGAGCGGCGCTCACCCTCCGGCGAATCGGATTTCACGAGCACGCGGTCGTGCAGCATGCGGATGGGCAGCTTGTCGTGGGTGGTGGTGTTCTCGCTCACGCCCCGAACCTACCCGCCCACACCCGCCCCGCACCCCGCAGGGTCATCAGCGCTTGCGTCGCGCCGCCGACACGACCACCAGACCCACGACTCCGACCGCGAGCAGCGCGACCGGCACGATCCGCTCGACGCGCGGCGTGCCGTCGTAGTGACGCAGCCCGTCGCGGGCGTCGGTGACGAGGCGGTTCACCGTCGCCACCGCACGGCCGACGACGTGGTCGACGTTGCTGACCACCTTCGCCTTGGCGTCCCCGACGATCGTCTTGGGGTGCAGGCGCACCCCGATCTCGTCGAGCGTCTCGGCGAGCTGCTCGCGGCGGCGGACGATGTCCGCCTCGATCATTGCGGGGGTCCTGGCTTCCGGCACCGCGCTGCCTCCGTCGTCATGGTCGGTCCCATGGCGGGTGTAGCCCGCCATGAACAGTCAGTCAGCAGCTTAGTCTCGACACCGTACCGATCCCCTCCCGAGGAGCCTCCTGACATGAGCGAGCGACTTGAGCCGGGCGACATCGCCCCCGCCTTCACCCTGCCCGACGCGGACGGCAACGAGATCTCGCTCGCCGACCACAAGGGCCGCAAGGTGATCGTGTACTTCTACCCGACCGCCCTGACGCCGGGCTGCACCAAGCAGGCCTGCGACTTCACGGACAACCTGGCCGTCCTGGCCACGGCCGGCTACGACGTCATCGGCGTCTCCCCGGACAAGCCGGAGAAGCTGGCGAAGTTCCGCGAGCAGGAGCACCTGAAGGTCACCCTGGTCAGCGACCCCTCCAAGGAGGTCCTGACGGCGTACGGGGCGTTCGGCGAGAAGAAGCTGTACGGCAAGACCGTCACCGGAGTCATCCGCTCCACGGTGATCGTCGACGAGGAGGGCAAGGTCGAACGCGCCCTGTACAACGTCAAGGCCACGGGCCACGTAGCCAAGATCATCAAGGACCTGGGCATCTGACCCCGCCCCCTCCTTCCGGAACGGCCCGCACCCCACAAACGGTGCGGGCCGTTCCGTTTATCGGACGGAATCGGCCGTAACTGTCCGACTATCGGTCCGTTACTCCATGCGAGGGCCGCACACGCGGCCGATAGGGGGAAGTGATGGCGGTCCGATACACGCGAGAGCTACTGGAAGCAGCGGCCCGCGAGACAAGCAACTGGGACGACGCAGTCCGATGGTGCGGCGGCACGCCGAGCAGTGGCAGCAGGCGCTATCTGCGGACGAAGATGCGGGAAGCGGAAATCGACTGTTCTCACTTCCCCACGAAATGGGCACGGCACACGGAGGAGCTGCTCCGGGAGCTGGTGGCCGAGTCCACATCCATCTCGGAGGTGGTCAGCCGGCTCGGCATCAGCAACGTCGGCGGCAACCAGACACGCATCTCGCGGCGGATCGCGGCTCTCGGCATCGACACATCGCACTTCGTCGCCACCCGGAGGCGCCCCAAGGGTTCTCTCGGACCGGCGCTCTCGCTGAGGGATCCGCAGGACGGCCGGGTCCCTGGGCAGCGCTTGCGACGAGAGCTGCTGAAGGTCGGCGTTCCCGAGGAATGCGCCGAGTGCGGCGTCGGCACGGTGTGGAACGGCAAACCGCTCCGACACGAGGTCGATCACATCAATGGCGAGTGGTGGGACAACCGGCAGGAGAACCTTCGGATCCTCTGCCCCAACTGCCATGCAGCTACGGACACATACCGGGGCCGCAAGGCGAGGAGGGCTGCATGAGCGAGGTCAGGTACACGCGTGACCTGCTGAGCCGAACCGCGCCACTGGCCACCAGTCTGGTCGACTTCATGAGACTCCTGGACACCCCGCTGCTGGCCGGCCCTCGCCAATATCTGCGCGACAGGCTGGCTCACTACGGCATCGATACGTCCCACTTCGCCGACGAACCACTCCCTGAACGAGTCCGGCAGCGCTACACGGAGGAGCGGCTCCGCGAAGCGGCCGCCCACTCGGACAGCATCGCGGGAATGCTCGCTTACATGGGCGTCGAACCGTACAACAGCGCCCAAGTCCACATCGCCAAGCTCCTCGAACGGTTCGGGATAGAAACGTCGCACTTCCCCCGCCGAGGTACTCCCTCGTCGCGCCGCCTCTTCGTCCGTGAGGAGATCACACCGGCGGTCGCCGACTCGAAGAGCATGGCGGGGGTCATGCGCGCACTCGGCCACCACCCCTTCGACGGTGCCGCACGCGCCAAGGCCAGGCGGAGCATCGAGGAATACGAGCTGTCCACAGACCACTTCACGGGCCAGGGCCACACCATCGGCCGCCCCTCACCTGCACGCTTGTCGTCGCCAGAGATCCTGAGGCGACTTGAAGTCGGCTCCTCTCGCACCAAGACGGCGACGCTGCGCCGGGCCCTCGACGATCTCGGAGTGCCGCACGCATGCACGGAGTGCGGCGTCGGGGACGTCTGGCGCGGCCGGAGGCTTGTCCTGGAGATCGACCACGTGAACGGTGACTGGCTGGACAACCGCCGGGAGAACCTCCGCTATTTGTGCCCCTCCTGCCACAGCCAGACTCCGACCTTTGCCAAGCGATCAAGGACGGCCATCCCATCGCAACGAACTGCCATCGACCAGTAAGGTAGGCGCAACGGGCCCGTATCCCAGCTGGTAAAGAGGATGCCGGTTTAGATCCGGTATGTCGTGGGTTCGAGTCCCACCGGGCCCACAGCAACGGCCGGTGTCCATCCTGATGGACACCGGCCGTCGGTATGTCGGCGGCGTCAGCCCAGCAGCTCCCGTACCACCGGGACCAGGGCTCGGAAGGCCTGGCCTCGGTGGGAGATGGCGTTCTTTTCTGCCGGGGTGAGTTCCGCGCAGGTGCGGGACTCGCCCAGGGGCTGGAGGATCGGGTCGTAGCCGAAGCCGCCCGTGCCGGCCGGGGCGTGGCGCAGGGTGCCCAGGAGGCGGCCTTCGACCACGCGTTCCGTGCCGTCCGGGAGGGCGAGGGCGGCCGCGCAGAAGAAGTGGGCGCCTCGGTGGGCGTCGTCGATGTCGCCGAGCTGGGACAACAGCAGCGCCAGGTTGGCGGCGTCGTCGCCGTGGGCGCCGGCCCAGCGGGCCGAGAAGATGCCCGGGGCGCCGTTCAGTACGTCGACGCAGAGGCCCGAGTCGTCGGCGACGGCCGGCAGGCCGGTGGCCTGGGCGAGGGCGTGGGCCTTGAGGAGGGCGTTCTCGGCGAAGGTGACGCCGGTTTCCTTGACGTCCGGGATCTCCGGGTACGCGTCCGCGCCGACCAGCTCGTGCGGCAGGCCGGCGGCGGACAGGATGGCGCGGAGTTCGGTGACCTTGCCCGCGTTGCGCGTGGCGAGGATCAGGCGGCTGGGAGAGCTGGCGGAGGGCGTCGTCGGCGTCGTCGTCGAGGTCATGACGTCATTATCCCGGGCCTGGCTCGGGCCCCGGCCGGGGTCAGCCCGGGGTGCAGACCTTCGAGATTTCCTTCGCCGCGTCCGCGACCGGGGTGACGTCGGGGGCCGTGGTGCCGCTCTCGATGGAGGTGCGGACGTTCTGGACGGCCGTGTTCATCGAGGAAATGGCCTTGCTCAGGTCGGCGTTGTCCGTCTGGTCGCCGACCTTCTTGAGGTTCTCCTCGATCGCGTTGAGCGCGTTCTGGGCGTCCTGCGGGCTGTTGCCGGCCTGCGAGACGGCCTGCTGGAGGTCGTTGGCGCCGTCCGTGATGGCGACCGCCGTGCTCGCGCAGTCCATCGCCGTCGAGATGGCGTCGCAGGAGGTGATCGCGGGTATGGCGAGCGCTGCCGTCAGGGCGACGGCTGCCAGGCGGTACTTCGGCTTCACTTCGGCCCCCAGGAGGATGTGGATCAGAGGATGTGGATGCAGAACGTTCGGATGCGCGGATACGTGGACGGGCGCACGGCTTCGACGCCGTGCACCCGTACAACGAGAGACGCGCGGACGGGCCGCGCGGTTGCCGCAGCCGGCGCTTAGAGCGTGAGCTCCAGGGCGCCGAGCTGGAGGGCCTCCAGGTCGGCGCAGCCGCCGGCGGCCAGGTCGAGGAGGGCGTTGAGTTCCTTGCGGTCGAAGGGCTCGCCCTCGGCCGTGCCCTGGACCTCGACGAAGCGGCCGTCGCCGGTGCAGACCACGTTCATGTCGGTCTCGGCGCGCACGTCTTCCTCGTAGCAGAGGTCGAGGAGCGGCACGCCGTCGACGATGCCCACGCTGACGGCGGCGACGGTGCCGGTCAGGGGCTTGCGGCCGGCCTTGATGAGCTTCTTGCCCTGGCCCCAGGAGATGGCGTCGGCGAGGGCCACGTAGGCGCCGGTGATGGCCGCGGTGCGGGTGCCGCCGTCGGCCTGGAGGACGTCGCAGTCCAGGACGATGGTGTTCTCGCCGAGGGCCTTGTAGTCGATGACGGCGCGCAGCGAGCGGCCGATCAGGCGGGAGATCTCGTGGGTGCGGCCGCCGATCTTGCCGCGTACGGATTCGCGGTCGCCGCGGGTGTTCGTGGCGCGGGGCAGCATCGAGTACTCGGAGGTGACCCAGCCTTCGCCGCTGCCCTTGCGCCAGCGCGGGACGCCTTCGCTGAAGGAGGCGGTGCAGAAGACCTTGGTGTCTCCGAAGGAGACGAGGACGGAGCCCTCTGCGTGCTTGCTCCATCCGCGTTCGATGGTGACCGGGCGGAGCTGTTCGGGCGTACGGCCGTCGATGCGAGACATGGCACCGAGCCTATCCGGTGCGGGCGCAGGCCCGTGTCGCTGCGAGAAGACCCCGTCCGGGTGCGTCCGGTCGGGGTCCTGTCGTACGTACGGGTGCGCGTGCGGGTATGCGTACTTGTACGTACGGGCGCGCGTGTGAGCCGGTGGGCTCAGCTCACATCATGTCTTCGATGTCGGCGGCGATCGGGTCGGCGTCGGTGCCGATGACGACCTGGATCGCGGTGCCCATCTTGACGACGCCGTGGGCGCCGGCGGCCTTGAGCGCGGCCTCGTCGACCTTGCTCGGGTCGATGACTTCGGTGCGCAGGCGGGTGATGCAGCCCTCGACCTCTTCGATGTTCTCGATGCCGCCGAGCCCGGCGACGATCTTCTCAGCCTTGGTGGCCATGTGTTTCTCCCTGAGTTCTACGAAGAACGAGTCCGACTGACATCCGGCGTCCGGCGTCGAGACGCCTGCCGCCTGACCGACCGACCAACCAGGGCGGTCCGTTTCGTCACGGTAGCCCACGATTGGCCCAGTTACACGGGCACATGCCCGGTATCTGTCGAATGATGACGATCAGCACCAACCTGCCCTCAGGACAGGTGAAATGCGACCGCAACACAAGTGGTCTACACCAGTGTGCCGCAAGTGTCGCGACTGCCAAAAACGGGCCGGTCAGGGAGGACGCGGATGAGCGCGAGCAGCGCCGCAGCAGTGCCACAGCAGAAGTGGTGGAACGGCTTGTTCCAAGGGCTGCAGAAGATGGGCCGGAGCCTGCAACTGCCGATCGCTGTACTGCCGGCGGCCGGCATCCTGAACCGGCTGGGCCAGGACGACGTGTTCGGCAAGGACGGCCTGGGCTGGACGAACGTCGCCAGGGTCATGGCCGCCGCGGGCGGCGCCCTGCTCAACGCGGACCTCGGCCTGCCGCTGCTCTTCTGTGTCGGCGTCGCGATCGGCATGGCCAAGAAGGCGGACGGCTCGACCGCGCTCGCGGCGGTGGTCGGCTTCCTCGTCTACCGCAGCGTGCTGCGCGCCTTCCCCCAGCCCTGCCCGACGGGGACGAAGGACATCGGGGGCGGCTGCCTGGGGCCCGACCAGACCCTCGCCGAGTACACGTTCCAGAACCCGGGGGTGTTCGGCGGCATCATCATGGGCCTGCTGGCCGCCTGGTTCTGGCAGCGCTACCACCGGGTCAAGCTGGTGGACTGGCTGGGCTTCTTCAACGGCCGCCGCCTGGTCCCGATCATCATGACCTTCGTGGCGATCGCCTTCGCCGTGCTCTGCCTGTGGATCTGGCCGCCGATCGGCGACGCGCTGGAGAGCTTCTCGGACTGGCTGGTGGGCCTGGGCTCGGTGGGCGCCGGCATCTTCGGCATCGCGAACCGCGCACTGCTGGTGATCGGCCTGCACCAGTTCCTGAACGTGCCGGTGTGGTTCCAGTTCGGCAGCTACACCAAGCCGGGCGGCCAGACCGTGCACGGTGACATCCCGATGTTCCTGGCGGGGGACCCGAACGCCGGACAGTTCCTCACCGGCTTCTTCCCGATCATGATGTTCGCCCTGCCGGCGGCGGCGCTGGCCATCACGCACTGCGCGAAGCCTGCCCGGCGCAAGGAGGTCGGCGGTCTGATGCTGTCGGTCGGCCTGACCTCCTTCGTCACCGGCATCACGGAGCCGCTGGAGTACTCGTTCCTCTTCCTGGCGCCGATGCTGTACGCGGTCCACGCGGTGCTGACCGGTGTGTCGATGGCGGTGACCTGGGCCTTCGGGGCCAAGGACGGCTTCAGCTTCTCGGCAGGCCTGATCGACTACGTCATCAACTGGAGCCTGGCGACGAAGCCCTGGCTGATCGTTCCGATCGGCCTCTGCTTCGCGGTCATCTATTACGGCATCTTCCGCTTCGCGATCACCAAGTGGGACATCAAGACGCCCGGCCGGGAGTCCGACGAGGAGATCGCGGTGATGCAGGCGGAGAACACCAAGGCGTGAGCCGCGCAGGGACTTCCGACCCGTGCGAGCCGCGGGCGGGAAGGGGCCCGAAGCGCCTCTGAACCGCGCCGAAGGCCCTGCTCGGACCCGCCGAAGGGCCCTGCCGGACCCCGCCGACGGCCCCCTTCCGGGGCCCGTCGAACGTCCTCCCGCTTGGCGCCATAAGCCCTGGTCAGGGCAGATGAATACGAGACGAAGGCCTCCGGACCCACAGGGTCCGGAGGCCTTTGCCGTGTATGCCCCAGTGTGTCTTCCACCACTGAATTGGTGGGTTCCTTACGCGGACCTCACCGTGCTACAACTGGTCTACACCACTGAGTGGTGTAGACCACGTAGGCCTTTCGGCCCGGGGTCCTCCCCTTTCCTGAGACGCCGCCACCCCCCTTTGCCATGTCCCCAGGCAGCGTCTTGTCCACTGGAGGAAGTTGATGAGTACGGCCACCGCCGCTCCCGCCAAGAAGCGGGGCTCCGGCCTGATCCAGGGTCTGCAAAAGGTCGGCCGCAGCCTTCAGCTGCCGATCGCCGTCCTGCCGGCCGCGGGTATCCTCCTGCGCCTCGGCCAGCCCGACGTTTTCGGCAAGGACGGCCTCGGCTGGGGCAAGGTCGCCACGGTGTTCGCCACCGCCGGTGACGCCGTCTTCGCAAACCTGCCGCTGCTGTTCTGCATCGGTGTCGCGATCGGCTTCGCCAAGAAGGCGGACGGCTCCACCGCCCTCGCCGCGCTGGTCGGGTTCCTGGTCTACAAGAACGTCCTCACCGCCTTCCCGGTGACCGAGACGATCGTCAACACCACCGAGAACAAGGGTGTGGACGTCGCCGCGACGTACAACAACCCCGGCGTCCTCGGCGGCATCATCATGGGTCTGCTCGCCGCGGTCCTGTGGCAGCGCTTCCACCGCACCAAGCTGGTGGACTGGCTCGGCTTCTTCAACGGCCGCCGCCTGGTCCCGATCATCATGGCCTTCGTCGGCGTCCTCGTCGGTGTCTTCTTCGGCCTGGCCTGGGAGCCGATCGGCGAGCTCATCGCCAACTTCGGCGAGTGGATGACCGGCCTCGGCTCCATCGGTGCGGGCCTCTTCGGCCTCATCAACCGCGCGCTGATCCCGATCGGCATGCACCAGTTCGTCAACACCGTCGCCTGGTTCCAGATCGGTGACTTCACCGACGCCGCCGGCGCGGTCGTGCACGGTGACCTGAACCGCTTCTGGGCCGGTGACGCGAGCGCCGGACAGTTCATGACCGGCTTCTTCCCGATCATGATGTTCGGTCTGCCGGCCGCCGCCCTGGCCATCGCCCACAGCGCCCGTCCGGAGCGCCGCAAGGCGGTCACCGGCATGATGGTCTCGCTCGCCCTCACCTCGTTCGTCACGGGTGTCACCGAGCCGATCGAGTTCTCCTTCATGTTCATCGCCCCGGTCCTGTACGCCATCCACGCGGTCCTGACCGCCGTGTCCATGGCCGTCACCTGGGCGCTCGGGGTGCACGCCGGATTCACCTTCTCCGCCGGCCTGATCGACCTCGGCCTCGGCTGGAACAAGGCGACCTCGCCCTGGATGATCCTTCCGATCGGCCTGGTCTTCGCGGCGGTCTACTACTTCGGCTTCCGCTTCGCGATCACCAAGTTCAACCTTCCGACGCCGGGCCGCGAGTCCGACGAGGAGCTCGCCGAGATGGAGAAGGCCGAGGCCAAGTAGGTCTCCCGCCCCACACCACGAGAAAGCCCCCGCTCTCCCGGAAGGGAGAGCGGGGGCTTCTTCGTGTGCCGGGTTCCGGGCCTCAGACCTCGTACACCGCGCCCGTGTACGCCAGCTCCGCCGGGCCGTCGTAGACCGCGCGGGCGTCGGCCAGGTTGCGTTCGGCGTCCGTCCACGGCGGGATGTGGGTCAGGACGAGCCGGCCGGCGCGGCCGGCCGCGGCGAACTCTCCGGCCTCGCGCCCGTTGAGGTGGAGGTCCGGGATGTCCTCCTTGCCGTGCGTGAAGGAGGCCTCGCACAGGAACAGGTCGGTGTCCTCGGCGAGCAAGCCCAGTTCGGGGCAGACGCCGGTGTCGCCGGAGTACGTCAGCGAGCGGCCGCCGTGCTCGACGCGGATCCCGTAGGACTCGACGGGGTGGCAGACCTTCTCGGTGCGGACCTGGAACGGGCCGATGTCGAAGGTGCCGGACTTCAGGGTCCGGAAGTCGAAGACCTCGCTCATGGAACGCTCGTCGGGGACGTCCTCGTAGGCGGTGGACAGCCGCTTCTCCGTGCCCTCGGGGCCGTAGACGGGAATGGTGCCGCAGCGGCCGCCCTCGTGGCGGTAGAAGCGGGCGACGAAGTACGCGCACATGTCGATGCAGTGATCGGCGTGCAGGTGGCTGAGGAAGATCGCGTCGAGATCGTAGAGCCCGATGTGCCGCTGGAGCTCGCCGAGGGAGCCGTTGCCCATGTCGAGGAGCAGCCGGAAGCCGTCGGCCTCGACGAGGTAGCTCGAACAGGCCGATTCCGCGGACGGGAACGAGCCCGAACAGCCGACGACGGTGAGCTTCATGGAGCGTGAACCTCCGTGGACGGTCCGTGGACGGAATGCGGGCCGTGCGTGGGTCGAGCGTAAGGCGCGAAACGTCCGGTCGCTCCTCCGCGGCGGGCCGTTGTGGGGCGAATCACCTGAGCTGTCACCCGGGGGAGCGACGGGGTGGACTCGCGTTGCCGTTCGGCGTGCCGCTGCCGTGCTGCTGCCGTGCTGCTGCTGCCATGCCGGGGGCGCCGGGCGGGGCTACGGTCGGAGTATGGACACGTCGTGGTGGCCGGCGGTCGCCGCGGTGGTGGTCGTGATCCTGCTGGTGCTCCTCCCCCGGCGGGCGCGGCGGGTGGGGCGGGCCGCGGATCCGCCGCACGGACCGGGACCGCTGCCGCGGCCGGAGGCCGGAGAGCTGTGGTCCCTGGAGGACGGGCGGCCCGTCCTGGTGCTGGGCGTACGGGGGCACCGGGCGCGGATCGCGCGGATCACCGGGAAGTACGACGACCGGCGGGCCGGGGTGATCCCGCTGCCGCCGGGGGTGGTGGGGGCGCGGGGCGCGTTCCTGGAGGCGGACCGGGTGGTGGAGGTGTCGGTATGGGAGTTCGCGAGGGCGCGGCCGCTGGGGACGGTGGATCCGGCGGTGTGGGACGAGGTGAAGGGGCTCGGGGGGCTCGGGGGACCCGGGTCGTCCGGCTGAAGCGGGTCTACGATCCCCCGGAGCCGGGGCTGGACGGGGTCCGGGTGCTCGTGGACCGGCTGTGGCCGCGGGGGCTGTCGAAGGAGGCGGCGGGGGTCGACGAGTGGGCGAAGGCGGTTGCCCCGTCGGGGGAGCTGCGGAAGTGGTTCCACGGGGGTGGGTCGGTGGCGGAGTTCCGGGAGCGGTATGCGGTGGAGCTTCGCTCGGAGGAGGCGGAGGCGGAGCTGGCGCGGCTGCGGGCCGTGGCTGCGGCCGGGCCGGTCACCCTGCTGACTGCCGTCAAGGATCCGGGGAGCAGTCACGCGGGCGTGCTGGCCTCGCTCTTGGCCTGACCCCCGTCTGGGCTGCTCGCCGGGGCGCGGCCGCGGGGGTGGCCCGGCCCGCCTGCGGGTGCCCGCCGGGGTGCCGCTTCGCGGGGCTGTCCCCTACCCGCCCTTCCGCCGTTCCCCGGGCTCCGCCCGGACCCCGGTCCTCAAACGCCGGACGGGCTGGAAGGGTTACCGGGCTGCGCCCGGACCCCCCTGGGGCTCCGCCCCAGACCCCGCGCCTCAAACGCCGGCGAGGCTGGATTTGACCGACGTCAGCCTGCACGTGAACGCCAACGGTCCGGAAAATTCAGCCCCTCCGGCGTTTGAGGAGCGGGGGTCCGGGGGCTGGTCCCCGGAAGCGGCGCCGCGGCCGGGGCTCCGTGCCGCGCAGCGGCGCCCCGGGGCGGTCGGGCCGCTGGGATCGTGTCGCCTCCGTCGCCGGGGGCTACGCCCAGAGTTGGCCCTGGAGGACTTCGATGGCTTCTTCGGTGGTGGCCGCCGTGTAGACGCCCGTGGAGAGGTACTTCCAGCCGCCGTCGGCCACGACGAAGACGATGTCGGCCGGTTCGCCCGCCGCCACGGCCTTGCGGCCGACGCCGATCGCCGCGTGCAGGGCCGCGCCGGTGGAGACGCCCGCGAAGATGCCCTCCTGCTGGAGGAGCTCCCGGGTGCGGGTGACCGCGTCCGCCGAGCCCACCGAGAAGCGGGTCGTCAGGACCGACGCGTCGTACAGCTCGGGGACGAAGCCCTCGTCGAGGTTGCGCAGCCCGTAGACGAGGTCGTCGTAGCGCGGTTCCGCCGCGACGATCTTGACGCCGGGGACGTGCTCGCGCAGGTAGCGGCCCACGCCCATGAGGGTTCCGGTGGTGCCCAGGCCCGCCACGAAGTGGGTGATCGAGGGGAGGTCCGTGAGGATCTCCGGGCCGGTCGTGGCGTAGTGGGCGCCCGCGTTGTCGGGGTTGCCGTACTGGTAGAGCATCACCCAGGAGGGGTTCTGCGCGGCCAGTTCCTTCGCGACGCGGACGGCCGTGTTCGAGCCGCCCGCCGCCGGCGACGGGATGATCTCGGCTCCCCACATGGCCAGCAGGTCGCGCCGCTCCTGAGAGGTGTTCTCCGGCATGACGCACACGATCTTGTAGCCCTTGAGCTTCGCGGCCATCGCGAGGGAGATGCCCGTGTTGCCCGAGGTGGGCTCCAGGATCGTGCAGCCGGGGTACAGCCGGCCGTCCTTCTCGGCCTGCTCGACCATGTGGAGCGCGGGGCGGTCCTTGATCGAGCCGGTCGGGTTGCGGTCCTCCAGCTTCGCCCAGATGCGGACGTCGTCCGAGGGCGAGAGCCGGGGCAGGCGTACCAGCGGCGTGTTGCCGACCGCGGCCAGGGGGGAGTCGTAGCGCATTACTTCGATCCGCCGGCTACGGCCGGGAGGATGGTGACGTTGTCGCCGTCCTTGAGCGCGGTGGAGATGCCGTCGAGGAAGCGGACGTCCTCGTCGTTGAGGTAGACGTTGACGAAGCGGCGCAGCTCGCCGCCCTTGGCCTCGTCGATGATGCGCTCCTGGATGCCCTTGTGGCGGGTCTCCAGGTCGGTGAAGAGGTCGGCCAGCGTGGCGCCCTCACCCGTGACGGCCTTCTCGCCGTTGGTGTAGGTGCGGAGGATGGTGGGGATGCGGACCTCGATGGCCATGGCGGGCTCCAGTCAGGATGGTGAAGGGAAGGCGGGGATGCGGAGCGGGCGTGAGCACGCGGCCCCGCGAGGGGGCCGTCGGGGCTCAGGCGGCAGTACAGATGGCGCTGGCGAGGCGGCACAGATCGACGTGCAGCCGCGCCACAAGCAGCAGCCTGCTGGGCGTCTCGATGCTCACGTCGTGGGAAACCATGCGGTCATGTTAACGATTCCCGGTCCCTGGTTTGGAGTGTGATCCCGCATCGTGGACGGATATCGCTCACATACTGAGAAGTAGCCCTCTTGGCGTGCCTCAGTAGGCCGCTACGACCTGCACTTCTTCCTCCGTGATCACGCCTTCGACGATCCGGTATGA
The DNA here is from genome assembly GCF_057834205.1 of Streptomyces sp. GL_148. Taxonomy (NCBI): domain Bacteria; kingdom Bacillati; phylum Actinomycetota; class Actinomycetes; order Kitasatosporales; family Streptomycetaceae; genus Streptomyces; species Streptomyces sp. GL_148. The sequence continues at coordinate 3,292,247 of NZ_CM174396.1, forward strand.
CCGGAACTGGAACTCCCCCAGGCCGTCCTTGTCCGCCGTGGAAACCAGCACGTAGTGCGCGCCGGGCTCGTTCGCGTACGTGAGGTCCGTGCGCGAGGGGTAGGCCTCGGTCGCGGTGTGCGAGTGGTAGATGACGACGGGGTCCTCGTCCCGGTCGTCCAGCTCGCGGTAGAGCTTGAGCAGGTCCTTCGAGTCGAACTCGTAGAACGTGGGCGACCGGGCCGCGTTCAGCATCGGTACGAACCGCTGCGGGCGGTCCGTGCCCGCCGGGCCGGCCACCACGCCGCAGGCCTCGTCGGGGTGGTCCTGACGGGCGTGCGCGACGATCTGGTCGTGGAGAGCCTGGGTGATGGTCAGCATGAGCGACAGGATAAGCAGACGGGCCCTCCCGTACCGAGGGCTGGTACGGGAGGGCCCGGATGATGGACACGAGCCCCTGCGTGCAGGGGCTCGTGGTCGTTAGGAGGCCTTGGTGAAGGCGGCGCCGCGCGGGTCGCGGGACTTCATGACCAGGTAGCAGACGCCCAGCAGCAGGCCCCACAGGGGCGCGCAGTAGAGCGAGACCCGGGCGTCCTTGTCGACGCCCATCATCACGATGACCATGCCGATGAAGGCGAGGGCGAAGTAGCTCGTGTACGGGGCGCCGGGGGCGCGGAACGGGGACTTGGGGAGGTCGCCGCGGTCGGAGGCGGCGCGGTAGCGGATCTGGCAGACCAGGATCATGATCCAGGCCCACATGCCGGAGATGGTGGCGAAGGAGACGACGTAGTCGAAGGCCTTGCCGGGGGCCACGTAGTTGATCCAGACGCCGACCAGCATCAGGGCCGCCGAGAAGGTGGTGCCGATCAGCGGGGTGCCGCTCTTGGTGAGCTTGGTGAAGAACTTCGGGCCCTGGCCGTTGAGGGCGAGGTCGCGCAGCATGCGGCCGGTGGAGTACATGCCCGAGTTGCAGGAGGACAGGGCCGCGGTCAGGACGACGAAGTTGACGATCGCGGCGCCGACGCCGAGGCCCATCTTCTCGAAGGCGGCGACGAAGGGGCTGACGCCGGGCTGGAACTCGTGCCACGGGACGACCGACAGGATCATGATGAGCGCGCCGACGTAGAAGACGGCGATGCGCCACGGCACGGTGTTGATGGCCTTGGGCAGGGTCTTCTCGGGGTCCTTGGACTCGCCGGCGGTGACGCCGACCAGCTCGACGGCGAGGAAGGCGAACATCACGATCTGCAGGGTCATCAGCGTGCCGCCGATGCCCTTGGGGAAGAAGCCGCCGTCGTTCCACAGGTTGGAGACGGTGGCGGTGTCCGCGGCGTCGGAGAAGCCGATGGTGAGGATGCCGGCGCAGATCAGGATCATGCCGACGATGGCGGTGACCTTGACCATGGAGAACCAGAACTCCAGCTCACCGAAGAGCTTCACGGAGATCAGGTTCGCGCCGTAGAGGATGACGGTGAAGATCAGCGCGTAGGCCCATTGCGGGAAGCTGTCATGGGTCCAGTACGACATGTACTGCGCCGCGGCGGTGACTTCGGTGATGCCGGTGACCACCCAGAAGAGCCAGTAGGTCCAGCCGGTCACGTATCCCCAGAAGGGGCCGAGGAACTCCCGGGCGTAGTCCGAGAAGGAGCCGGACACCGGGCGGTACATGAGCAGTTCGCCCAGGGCCCGCATGATGAAGAAGATGACCAGGCCCGCGATGGCGTAGGCCAGGATCAGGCTGGGGCCGGCCTTGGAGATGGCCTTGCCGGCGCCCAGGAAGAGGCCGGTGCCGATGGCGCCGCCGATCGCGATCATCTGGATCTGGCGGGCTCCGAGCGCGCGGTGGTAGCCGTCGCCCTCGGTGGTGTCGTGCTGCTGCTCGTCGACCTGTACGGAGGTCATGTCTTGGTGCGCCTTTCTCCACGCCGACCCGCGCCATGACTGGCTGCGGATCGGGTCCTCGATCCCCCCGGATACGGATGGAGTTGCACGCCGGCGGTCAGCCGGTTCAAGCAGGCCGGGGGCATGGGTGGCGCCCCGTCGGCGGTCGTGAAGATCTATCACGTGCCTACGGGTCCCTGAGGGAAGAAAATGTGACCCAGGGCATAAAAAAATCAGGACAGAGGTCCTGAAATGGATCAGATCACCACATCGCGGTGATCTGATCGTTATCCGGATTTGAGCGTCCGCTGAGCGAACGGGCGACCGGCTTGAGGATCTTCAGAGGGTTCCGCGGAGCACCCCGCGGAGCACCCCTCAGAGCACCCCGCGGAGCACCCCTCAGAGGGTCCCGGCGAGCGTCTCGATGAGGGTCTCCTGGAGACCGCCGAGCCAGAGGTACGCCATCACCATCGGCTTGCGCGGATCGTCGTCCGGCAACCGAAACAGCACGGCGCTCTCGTCGTCCTCCGTGATGTCCAGGCGGGCCGCGATGGTGAGCCGCAGGTCGTTCAGGGCGCCCAGCCAGCGCAGGCGCAGCTCCCCGTCGACCTCCAGGACGGCCGAGCCGTCGGCTGCCGGGCTCAGCCCGTCCAGGCTGCGTACGACGGCCAGCGCGTCCTCCCGCTTGCGGCTGCGCAGGTCGTTCTCGGTGAAGCGGCGGAATTCGGCCGAGTGGGCCCGCAGCTCCTCCGTGTCGGCGTTCGCCGGGGTCTCCGGGCCGCCGTAGGCGTCGGGGAAGAGCCGGGCCAGGGCCGGGTCGGACGGAGGCTCGGTGGGGCCGTCGGAGGCGGCGAAGAGCGCGGCCAGCGGGTCGGCGTCCGGATCGGGCTCCGGCTCGCCGGGGCCGATGAGCTCCAGCAGCTGCACGGCCAGGGAGCGCAGGATCGAGATCTCGATCTCGTCCAGCGCGATGGCGGCGCCGCCGCCCTTCAGGGGCTCGAACACGCCGCCCATCAGTTGCGGTCCTGGGACATGGTCGCCCAGAGGCCGTAGCCGTGCATGGCCTGCACGTCCCGTTCCATCTCCTCGCGGCTGCCGCTGGAGACGACCGCCCGACCCTTGTGGTGGACGTCCATCATCAGCTTGTTCGCCTTGTCCTTGGAGTAGCCGAAGTAGGCCTGGAACACGTACGTCACGTAGCTCATGAGGTTGACCGGGTCGTTGTGCACCAGGGTCACCCACGGGACGTCGGGTTCGGGGACCGCGAAGGTCTCTTCGGCCGATTCGGTGCGTTCGATCTCAATGGGAGCAACACTCACTTGTCCCATGCTGCCACTGACAGGGGCCTGTCGCACAAACAGGCCCCTACATCTCGTCACTTTGACGAGATGTACGCTAGCATCCGTCGCATGAACCCTGCGGACCTGGGCCTGCCGGTGGACGTGCCGTCGACAGCGCTCTTCACGGACCATTACGAGCTCACGATGTTGCAGGCCGCGCTGGCCAACGGCACGGCCGACCGCCGCTCGGTCTTCGAGGTGTTCACCCGGCGGCTCCCCGAGGGGCGCCGCTACGGGGTGATCGCGGGGACCGGCCGGGTGCTCGACGCGGTGGAGAACTTCCGCTTCGACGGCGCCGTACTGGAGTTCCTGCGCGAGCGCAGCGTCATCGACGCCCGCACCCTCGACTGGCTCGCCTCGTACCGCTTCTCCGGCGACATCTGGGGCTACCCGGAGGGCGAGGTCTACTTCCCCGGCTCGCCGGTCCTGCGCGTCGAGGGCAGCTTCGCCGAGTGCGTGCTGCTGGAGACCGTGATCCTGTCGATCCTCAACCACGACTCCGCGATCGCCGCGGCCGCCTCCCGGATGGCCACGGCGGCAGGCGGCCGGCCGCTGGTCGAGATGGGCGCCCGGCGCACGCACGAACTGGCGGCCGTCGCCTCGGCGCGCGCCGCGTACGTCGGCGGTTTCACCTCGACCTCGGACCTGGCGGCCGGCTTCCGGTACGGGATCCCGACGGTCGGCACCAGCGCGCACGCCTTCACCCTGCTGCACGACAGCGAGCGGGACGCCTTCACGGCCCAGGTCGCCTCGCTGGGCAGCGGCACCACGCTGCTGGTGGACACCTACGACGTGGCGGAGGCGGTCCGCACGGCCGTGGAGGTCGCCGGGACGGGCCTCGGCGCCGTCCGGATCGACTCCGGGGACCTGCTGCTGGTCGCGCACCGGGTGCGCCAGCAGCTCGACGAGCTGGGAGCCACGGAGACCAAGATCGTGGTGACCTCGGACCTGGACGAGTACGCGATCGCCTCGCTGGCGGCCGCTCCGGTGGACGCGTACGGGGTCGGCACCCAGCTGGTGACGGGCAGCGGGCACCCGACGTGCTCGATGGTCTACAAGCTGGTGGCGCGGGCCGCCTCGGCCGATCCGAAGGCGCCGCTGGTGTCGGTGGCGAAGAAGTCCTCGGGCGGCAAGACCTCCGTCGGGGGGCGCAAGTGGGCGGCCCGGCGGACCGACTCCGAGGGAGTCGCGGAGGCGGAGGTCCTCGGGACCGGGCCGGTGCCGGCCGCGCTGGCCGACACGCAGCTCCTGGTCCAGCTGGTCAAGGCGGGCGAGGTGGTGGCCCGCGAGTCCCTGGAGGCGGTCCGCGACCGCCACCGCGAGGCCCTGGCGGGTCTCCCGCTCTCCGCGACGCAGCTCTCGCGCGGCGAGGCCGTGATCCCGACCGAGTACGCGTAGCTCCGGGGGCGGGGCGGGGCCGCAAGCCCGGCGCAGCCGGGGCCCCTGGGGCTCCGCCCCAGACCCCGCGCCTCAAACGCCGGCGGGGCTGGATTTGGCCGACGTCAGCCTGCACGTGCGCGCAGCGCCCGCAGAGGCCTGGGCGCGCAGCGCCCGTAGCGGGTCTGGGGCGCAGCCCCAGTTTCGGGAAGGGGCGGGGTGGGGGAAAAGCCCCCGCAGGGCCCCGCCGCCGCACCGCACCACCGAGCCGAAGGACATCGTCATGCACCGCGCACTGATCGTCGTCGACGTACAGAACGACTTCTGCGAGGGCGGCAGCCTCGCGGTCACCGGCGGAGCCGACATCGCCGCCGCCATCACCGAGCTCATCGGCCAGGCCACCGCCGGCTACCGGCACGTCGTCGCCACCCGCGACCACCACATCGACCCCGGGTCCCACTTCGCGCACCCCCCGGCCCGGCCGGACTACGAGACCTCCTGGCCGGTGCACTGCGTCGCCGGGACCGAGGGCGTGGGCTTCCACCCGAACTTCGCGCCCGCCGTCGCCTCGGGGGCCGTGGCCGCCGTCTTCGACAAGGGGGCGTACGAAGCGGCGTACAGCGGCTTCGAGGGCGCGGACGAGAACGGCCTCGGGCTCACGCAGTGGCTGCGCGACCGGCAGGTCACCGAGGTCGACGTGGTCGGCATCGCCACCGACCACTGCGTCAAGGCCACCGCCCTGGACGCGGCTCGCGCGGGGTTCCGTACCCACGTGCTGCTGGACCTGACGGCCGGGGTGGCCCCGCACACCACGACGCGTGCGCTGGCCGAGCTCCGGGATGCCGGAGTGGAGCTGAGCGGGACCCCGGTGGTGGCCGGCTGACAGCCGGGCACCTGGGGGCCGCCTACGGGCCACCTACGGGCCGTCTACGGGGCTCCTGCGGGGCGCCGCCGGGCGGCTCGGCCCCGCCCGCTCACCCCAGCAGGGCCCGGATCGGGTGCCACAGCTCCGCCGCCCGGTCCGGCGCGCAGCGCCAGAGCAGGCCGTCGGGGTGGTGCAGGACGGCCGTGATCTCGTCCGGGGTGGGCGGCTGGGCGTTGCCGCGGAGGTAGACGGCGCGCAGTCCGAGGTTCCGCAGCCTGGTCAGGGCGCGGGCCCGGTTCGCCGCGTGCACCAGCACGCGGACGTTTCCACCGTCGGTGCCGCCTTCGATGCCGCCCTCGACGGCACCTTCCACGGACGGTCTGGGCAGCGTGAGCGCGACGACCACGCTGCCGCCTGGCAATCGGACGAAACCTCCACCGGGCATGTCTTCATCTCCCCCGTCAATAAGAAACTCAGCCCACGCATCTAAACGCGATCGGCCGCCGCCCGCTAGAGGGCGACGGCCGATCATGCTTTGACCTGCGATTTTACTGAATTACTTAACGGAGGGGCCGACCTCGACCGTCATGACGAGACCGTCGTAGGTCTCCTTCACGATCTTGATCTTGGTGTTGGTGTCAGTGACCTTCACCGAGCCGGTCGGGTTCTCGTCGTAGAAGTACGTGCCCTTGTGGTCGTCGAAGACGAGCTGCGCGGGCTTCGGCTTCAGGAAGAGCTCCTGGCCGTTCTTGTGCAGGGTGATCGCGTCCGTCTTGTACGCGCTGAAGGCGGCGTCGTACGGCTGGATCTTGTTGCGCAGCAGGGTGCCGTCCGACCACTTCATCGGCTTGGCGTTGGCGTCGATCGGAAGGATCAGACCGGAGCCGGGGTGCTGGCTGGTGTTGTTGTCCTTCTGGGAGGTGTCCCACTGCCAGATCAGGAGGCCGTCCTGGTAGGCGTAGTGCTCGACCCAGTTCGGCTTGGTGTTGGCGAAGCCGAAGTTGTACGGACCGACCTTGAGGGTCTTGTCGTACGAGACGTAGCGGCGGTTCTCGGCCAGGTAGTACTGGGCGTACTCCTTGGTGAAGCCGGCGCCGACGCGGGAGAAGCCCTTGCCGGTCCAGCCGTTGTCGCCGTTCTCCGCACCGTCGGTGAAGAGCGTGGCGCCGTCCGCCGTGATGGCGAGGGCGTCACCCGTGAAGCCCTTGCCGCCCGCGCCGCCGTCCGTCTGGTAGCGGAAGCGGAGGTCGACCTTCTTGCCCGCGTAGGCGTCCAGCGAGTAGTTCAGGTTCTTCCAGCTGCCCGAGACGCCGGTGAGCGACGGGCTGTTGGAAGCGTCGACCGGGATGGCCACGCCGTCGGCGGTGCCGGCGAGCGCGGTCCAGGTGGCGCCACCGTCGGTGGAGACCTCGGTGTACAGGAAGTCGTACTCCGCCTCGATGTCCCACCAGCCCTTGAGGGACAGGGCCGCGGAGGACTTGCCGGTCAGGTCGACCGAGCGGGTGAGGGTGTTCTTGAGGTCGTCACCCATGTTGCTCCACCACTGCGAAGCACCCTCGGCGGGAGCGACGATGTCGGTGGTGACCTTCTTCTTCGGAAGGTCGACGAGCAGCGCCTGCTTGTCCTTGGTGTTGTACTCCGAGACGCCCAGCTTGTGGGTGGACTTCGTCGCGGCCTTGGCCTTGTCGTAGTTCAGCCAGCCCAGCTGGAACTTGTCCCAGGCGGTCATGTCGCCCGGGAGGTCGCCTATGGAGTCCTTGCCGTTGCCGAGCCAGGAGCCGGCCGACATCAGGGACCAGAAGCCGACCGAGTTCTCGCCGCCACCGGAGGTGTCGTAGAGGTCGGGCAGGCCCAGGTCGTGGCCGTACTCGTGCGCGAAGACGCCGAGGCCGCCGTTCTCGGGCTGCATCGTGTAGTCGCCGACCCAGATGCCGGTGTTGCCGATCTGGGTGCCGCCGGCCTTGTTGTTCGCGGGGCCGTTCTTGCCGGCCTCGGTCCCGTAGGCGTACCAGCGGTGGGCCCACAGGGCGTTGGTGCCCTGCACGCCGCCGCCGGCCGACTCGTCCTCGCCCGCGTGGACGATCTGGAAGTGGTCGATGTAGCCGTCGGGCTCGTTGAAGTTGCCGTCGCCGTCGAAGTCGTAGCGGTCCCAGAGGTCGTACTGGGCCATCTGCGCCTTGATCTCGGCGTCGGTCTTGCCGGCCTTCTTCTGGGCCTCGGCCCAGGCGGTCACGCCGTCCTTGACCGTGTCCCAGACGTTGCCGCAGTTGGTCTGGCCGCAGTAGTTCGAGCCGTAACGGGCCTCGTTGTACGGGACCTTGACCCAGTCGGCGACCTCGCCCTCGACCGAGTAACGGCCCGAGGAGGTCTTCTCGTAGTAGGTCTTCAGCGAGTTCTTGCCCTTGCCGGTACCGAAGTACAGGTCCTGGAAGTACGCGCGGTTGAAGTCCTTGCGCCACGCCGTGCTGTTGTTCACCGCACGGTCGGGCTGGGCGATCTGGTTGTGCATCGGGCCCGGGTTGCCGCCGTACTTGGGCACCGGCGGCTTGGGGCCGGGGCCGTCCGGGTCGAACGTGGTGGTGTTGTCCACCTGGTCGCCGAAGTCGACGAGGATCGTGAAGATCTTGTCGGTCTTCTCGCGGCCGAGCTCGACGTACTTCTTGTCGTCGAGCTTGACGACCTTGGAGGCGCCCCGCTGCTCGACGTCCTTCTTGCCGCTCAGCACCTGCTCCAGGGCGGCCTTGCGGGCCTGCTCCTGCTGCTTGCTGTACGGGCCTTCGAGGTTGTGCTTGACCTGCTCCTTGGAGGGAGCGGTCGGGTCCTGGCGGTCCGCGGCAGACACCTTCGCACCCGGGTCTGCCGTGGCCATCGTGAAGGCGGCGCCGGTGGCCGCCGTCGCTGCCAGGGTCACGCCGATTGCGGCGGCGCGAAGCGCTCGTCTTCTGGCCGAGTTGCTGGTCACTTGATGTCGTTCCCCTCCCGCGGCCGCGAAGGTGGTGCGGAACTTCTCCGTAGGAGTGGGGGGTTCCGTGCGGCGCGCGTCTCAAGTGACGACATTTGACCGGAGAGTCGCAAGAAAAGACAGACCTTGACTTGTTCCTTACAACTGCACTATGCGGTCACCCAGTTCCGCTATTCGGACGTTCCGCAGCCATAAGGGACGAACCGCACTTACGGCCCCCGGCGCACCCCATCGGCCCACCCGCCCCTCCCCGCCCCCGGGCCCCGGGGATGCCCCCTGTGCGCCCCCTGTGCTCCGCTGCTTCCCGTCGCATGAGTGAGGTCACGCTTACCGACAGTTCCGCTCGGGCATCCACCGTCGTAGAGTCACTCGGCGCCAGACCTGGTCCGAGCCGACTCCCCCTCCCGCTTCGAGGACGGATATCGCCATGCCGCGTCCGACTGCCGCACAGCTCGCCTACGGGTCCGCCACCGTCATCGTGTCGACGATCGCCATGCTGCTGCTCTCGCAGACGAGTACGGGACTCGGCGTCGCGGTCATCTCCGCCGCCGCCCTCGCCCTCGGGCTCCTCGTCGCACTCACCGTCCCGCTGCCCCGCCGGCGCGGGCGGCACGCGGCGACCCGTACGAGGACCGCATCGCCGGTGCCGGACACCGTGCCACAGGACGTGGCGGCGGGCGCCCCGGCGCAGGCCCCGGCCCCGGTCGAACACCCCGTGCACCACTGACCCGGCGCCACCGACCCGGCCCGCGCACAGAGGTGCGCGGGCGGCCTCCCCCGTGGGGAGACCGCCCGCGCGCACCGGACCGAGTACCTCTAAGACTTGATCCGTTATTCCCGCAGGGATGACGGATTGCAGCCGGGGCGGTTCCTGGGCTGTCCGGCGTGGTCGCCCGGGGGCGGCTCATCCGGGGTCGCTCAGGGCGCTGGTCCGGCATTCGGGGAGCAGAGGCACAGGTCAGACGTTGTGCTGCCGCGTGATCCGTACCGGAAAACCGGGGACAGACACGATGCGGTTGACTCCCACAGGGCGTCTTCTCGCCCTATCCCTTGCGGGACTTGACGATCGTACCGGAATTACGGAACGACTCTTAGGCGGCTTGGACCACCACGGTCTTGGCCACCTTGTCGTGCAGACCCTGCTTGTAGGGCTTGTCGACGAGCATCGAGATGACGAGCGCGATCGGCCACAGGCAGAAGCAGCAGATCAGCGTCGGCAGCCAGAGCACGGCCGAACGGCTGAGGGCGGCGTTGGACTGCGGGACGCTGCCGTCGTTGAGCATCGCGACGCGCAGGCCCATCCACTTCTTGCCGAGGGTCTGGCCGTTCTTCTTGACGAACCACCAGTCGTAGCCCACGTAGGCGACGATCGAGATCAGCGTCATGATCAGACCGCTGCCGCTGTACGACTTGGTGATGACCTCGGTGACGTCCTCGCCGTTGTTCGTCTCGACGGTGTACCGGTTGCGGTCGCCGACGGCCAGCTGGATGAGGAACAGCGGGACGGCGATGATCAGCAGGTCGATGACACGGGCGGCCAGCCGCTTGCCGAAGTCGGCCAGCGGCGGCATCCCGGCGAGCGGGTCGGGCATGCCGTAGCCACCACCACCGCCGTACGGGTCACCACCGCCCGCGCCTCCGTACGGGGGCGGCGGGGGCGGGTAGCCCCCTCCCCCGGGCGGGGGCGGCGGAGGATAGCCCCCTCCCCCTCCGGGCGGGGGCGGCGGGAAGCCTCCGCCGGCGCCTGCGGGCGGTGAGCCGTACGGCGAACCACCCGACGGCGGAGGCGTCGGTTCCTGGGGCTTCTTGAGGAACGGGTCGTCCTCGGGCGGCTGGCCCGGCGGCGGCTGGTCGGTGCTCATGGCCCGAGTCGAACCCGGCCCGGAGCGGCCCGCAACGGGGACGCGTCCATTCGGGGGACGACGGGAGTGACGACAGGCAGAGACGGCCTAGCGGGCCACGTACGTGCCCGCGGCGCGGTCGTGGAGGGTCCGGCGCCGCGGGCGGTCCGCGAGGGCCCACAGGGCCCCCGGAAGGCCCAGGAGGGCGTACACGAGCCAGCGGCGCAGCGCCGCGCCGAAGCGTGGCGGGCGCAGCGTGGCGGTCGCCAGGACCCGTACGCCGAGCAGCTTCTTGCCCGGGGTGCGGCCCCAACGGGCGGTGGGCAGGGCTTCGTAGAAGACGCCGAAGAGGAGGACGGCGCCCAGTACGAGGCCCAGCGAGCCCGCGGTGGTCCCGTCGAGCAGCCACACGGTGGTGGTCCGGCCGGCCGCTCGGGCGGCGTCCACCTTGGCCTGGACGTGCGCGGTCGAGGCGGGCACCAGGGGCAGCGCCACCCCGGTCGCGACGGCCGCGTACACGAGGCAGTCCAGCAGCCGGGCCACCCCGCGCCGCACGAGCCCGGCGGGGCGCACGGCCCGCTCCGCCATCCGCTCGAACACCGCGCGTCCGGTCCTCGCGGGACGCTCCGCACGGTGCGGGGGCAGGGCGGCCTCCGCCTGCTCCGCACGGTCCGCCGGCTCTACGGGGGCCACGCGCCGGGCGGGCTCCGCCGCGGCGGCCGGGGCCGGGCGCTCCGCCGGCCGCACGCGCTGCGCCGGGTCCGCGTCCCGGCCCGGCGAGCCGGGCGAAGCCGGGGCGGCGGGCCGCACGGGGGCCGGAGCGGCGGCACGGGCCGCGGCCGCGCCGACCGGGGAGGGCGCCGACAGGATGCCGAGCCCGCCCGGGGCGGCGGAGCCGGACACCTGCCCGGGCAGGACCGCCGACCCGGGGGCCGGGGCCGAGTGCCGGGCCGGGGCAGGGACCTGCGCCTGGGCCTGGGCCGGGGCCGAGTGGTGAGCCGGGGCCGGAGCTTGCGCCGAGTGGTGAGCCGGCGCCTGCGCCTGGGCCTGGGCCGAGTGGTGAGCCTGCGCCTGCGCCTGGGCCTGCGCCTGGGCCTGCGCCTGGGCCGAGTGGTGGGCCGGAGCCTGCGCCTGGCCGTGCGCCTGCACCGGGTGGGGAGCGGGGGCCGGGGCCGGCGTGCGGGCCAGGGAGATCCCGGCGGGGCGGGGCGCGGCGGCCGGCTCGTGGCCCCAGGACACCCGCCGGTCGCGCGGCCCGCCGAAACCGGCCTGGTGGAGCGGGTCGGCCTGCCATCCCGCGGCCTCGGCATCGGGCTCCGCCCACGACTGCTGCCCGGACCCCGCGGGGGGAACGGGCTCCGTGGAGGACTCGAGCTCCGACCGGGAAACGGACTGGGCCCAGGACTCGACCCCCGACGGGGAAGCGGGCTCCGGCCGGGAAGCGGCGGGCTCCGGCCAGGTCCCCGGCTGCGGGCACGAGGTGGTCTCCGGCCCGGAGGCCGCCGGCTCCGGCCAGGGCTCGGGGGCCGGGCGGGGAGCAGGCCGCGGCTCGGGCTGCGGCCATCGCTCCGGCTCGCGCAGCGCCTCGCTCATGCCCGTCTGGTCGAGGAACACGGGACCCGTCTCGTCGGCAGGGGCCGCGGGGCGGCTCGTACCGGGAACCCAGTTCAGGCCGTTCCAGAACCTGACGTACCCGGGGATGGACGGATCGGGGTAGTAGCCCTCGCGGGCCGCGTGCTCGCCGTCACCAGGGGAGGCCGTCAATGTCCCCAACTCCGATCGTGGCTTGAGGCTTCTTGCAGGGGTGGACCATAGCCAAGAACCGCCCCCCGACAGGTCCGGTAACGGGAGAATCCAAGCGTTCGGGCGAACGCGGTCCCGTACGGAAGATTTCGGTCAGCCGATTGATTTCGGCCAATCCTCGATGTGCCTCGCGAAGTCGCGTCATACCCGGGCACTTCGGCGCTCTCTGCGGGTGTGGGCCGGCACTCCGGCCCCGCGCACCACCCGAACACGTACCCCGTACCGAAGTGAGGCCGCCATGCAGCACCCCGTCGTCGAGCGCGAGCTGGAACTGAAGCTGGTCCTGTCCCCCGAGCGCAGCGTCCCCGTCCCCGCCCGCCTGCTGTACCTGACGGACGACCCGTACGCCGTGCACATCACCTTCCACACCGGCTCCAGCACCCCGGTCAACTGGACCTTCGCCCGCGAGCTGCTGGTCGAGGGGGTGTTCCGCCCGTGCGGCCACGGCGACGTGCGGATCTGGCCCACGAAGGTCGGCCAGCAGGCCGTCCTGTGCATGGCGCTCAGCTCCCCCGACGGCGACGCCCTGCTGGAGGCCCCCGCCGTGTCGGTGTCGGCCTGGCTGGAGCGGACCCTGCGGATCGTGCCGCCCGGCACCGAGGCGGACCGGCTCGGCCTGGACGCGGCGCTGGCCGAGCTGCTCGCCCCGACGCCGGCGGACGAGCTGTGGATGCGCGACCCGTGGCCGTCGGACGAGTCGGCGGACGGAGAGCTGTGACTCAGAAGAGCTTGCCCGGGTTCAGCAGTCCCTCCGGGTCGAAGGCGTGCTTGACGGCACGCTGCATCTCCAGGCCCACCGGGCCGAGTTCGCGGGCGAGCCAGTCCTTCTTCAGGACGCCGACCCCGTGCTCGCCCGTGATGGTCCCGCCCAGTTCGAGTCCCAGCGCCATGATCTCCTCGAAGGACGCGCGGGCCCGCCGGGTCTCGTCCTCGTCGGCCGGGTCGAAGCAGACGATGGGGTGGGTGTTCCCGTCGCCGGCGTGCGCGCAGACCCCGATGAGCAGGTCGTGCGTACGGGCGATGGCGGCGGTCCCGTCCAGCATCTCGGCGAGCCGGGTGCGCGGGACGCACACGTCGTCGATCATCGTCGCGGGCCGCAGGGCCTCCAGGGCGGGCAGGGCCATCCTGCGGGCCTGGAGGAGCAGTTCGGACTCCGCCGCGTCCTCGGCCGGTACGACGGCGCTCGCCCCGGCGGCGGTGCAGAGCGATCCCACGGCGGCCAGGTCCTCGGGCGCGTGCGGGGTGTCGAAGGCGGCGAGCAGCAGGGCCTCGGTGGTGTCGGGCAGGCCCATCTTGCCGAGCGCGTTGACGGCGCGGACGGTCGTACGGTCCATCAGCTCCAGCAGCGAGGGCGTCAGACCGGCCTCCATGACGGCGCAGACGGCTGCGCAGGCGGCCGCGGCGGAGGGGAACTCGGCGGCGAGCGCGAGCTGGCGGGGCGGGGCCGGGCGCAGTGCGAGGACGGCCCGGACGACGACGCCGAGGCTGCCTTCGGAGCCGACGAACAGGCGGGTGAGGTCGTACCCCGCGACGCCCTTGGCGGTGCGTCGGCCGGTCTGCAGGAGCCTGCCGTCGGCGAGGACCACGTCGAGGCCGAGGACGTACTCGGCGGTGACCCCGTACTTGACGCAGCACAGACCGCCGGCGGCGGTGCCGATGTTCCCGCCGATGGTGCACTGCTCCCAGCTGGAGGGGTCCGGCGGGTAGTGCAGTCCGCGCTCGGCGACGGCGCGCGAGAGGACGGCGTTGACGACGCCCGGTTCGACGACGGCGATCCGGTCGACGGTGTCGATCTCCAGGATCCGGTCCATCTTCACCAGGGAGAGCACGACGCAGCCGTCGGAGGCGTTGGCCGCGCCCGACAGGCCGGTACGGGCGCCCTGGGGGACCACGGGCACGCGGAGCGCGTGGGCGGTGCGCAGGACGTGCTGGACCTGTTCGACGGTGCGGGGCAGGACCACGGCGGCCGGGGTGCCCGCGGCGCAGAAGCTGGCCATGTCGGTGGCGTAGGAGGCGGTCACCTGCGGGTCCGTGAGCAGGGCCTCGGGCGGGAGGCCTTCCAGGAGCAGCGCGTGGAGCCGGGAGGTGTCCAGCGCGGCGCGGGGCGGGGCGGAAACGTCGTCAACATCGTCAGCCATGGTGCCAGCGTGACAGTCGGGGCCATCGGTGTGAACACGCCCGCGACCTTCTTCGGACACCTCGGCGCGCTCTTCATATTGACGCACAGTGACCCCATGGACCCTATGGACCCTCTGCGTGAGGCAGCCCCCCTCTCCCAGGCCCCCCTCTCCCATGAGAGGCATCAGCAGGCTGCCCCGCCCGTGACCTTCACCGGCCGCAAGACGCTCGTGGCGGCGGCGGCCCTGGTGGTCCTGATCGCCGGGGCCCTGCTGATCCGGCCGGCCCGCACGGGCGACGACGCGCGCCCGCCGGGGCCCAGCGATCGGGCCCGGGCGGCGGTCGGCATGGGGGCGCCGGTGGCGGCGGTGGACCTGTCGGCGCTGGTCGCCGACCGGGAGGACTGGGTCGCGGGGCACCCGGACGACGAGGCCTCGTGGGCGGTGCTGGGATCGGCGTACCTGGAGCAGGCTCGGCGGACGGCCGACCCCGCCTGGTACCCGAAGGCGGAGGGCGCGCTCAAGCGCTCGCTGGAGCTGCGCCCGGCCGAGAAGGGCAACTTCGACGCGATGACGGGCATGGGCACGCTGGCCAACGCCCGGCGGGACTTCGGGACCGGGAAGAAGTGGGGCGAGCTCGTACGGGCGCAGGCGCCGAAGCGGTGGACGGCGTACCCGGTGCTCGTGGACGCGTACGGCGGCCTCGGCGACTACAAGGCCGCGGAGAAGGCGATGGAGCGCCTGGTGGACCTGCGGCCGGGGCTGGCGGCCTTCATGAAGGCCTCGCAGGTGTACCGGGACCGGGGCTGGCGCGAGGACGCGGCCATGTCCATGGAGCACGCGGGCGGCGCGGCGAAGGCCCCGGCGGAGAAGGCGTACGTGCTGTTCCGCCTCGGGGAGCTGGCGTGGGAGCGCGGCGACGACGCGGAGGCGCTGAAGCAGTACGAGGCCGCGCTGCGCACCGATCCGGCGCAGGCGCAGGCGCTGGGCGGCCGGGCGCGGGTGCTGGCGGCGCTGGGCCGCGGCGGGGAGGCCGTACGGGACTACCGGATGGCACTGGGGCGGGCCGCGGTGCCGGCGCTGTCGCTGGAGCTGGGCGAGCTGCTGGAGTCGCTGGGCCGGGGCGACGAGGCGAAGGCGGTGTACGACGGGCTCGCGGCGCAGGCCGCCCGGAGCGGGGTGAACGAGGAGCTGCTCCTGGGCCGGTTCGAGGCGGACCACGGCGACCCGACGGCGGCCGTACGGCGCCTCACGGCGGAGTGGGCCCGGCACAAGAGCCTGCCGGTGGCGGACGCGCTGGGATGGGCGCTGCACAAGACGGGCGACGACGCGGCGGCGCTGGAGTACGCGAAGAAGGCCACCGAGCAGGGACTGCGGCTCGCGGAGTTCTCGTACCACCGGGCGGTCATCGAGCGCGGCCTGGGCGACGTGGCCGGGGCGCGGCGGCACCTGGAGGAGGCGCTGCGGACGAACCCGCGGTTCTCCCCGGTACGGGCGCCGCTGGCGAAGGAGGCCCTGGCGACGATCGGCAAGCCCGCGGCGGGCGGCCCGGAGAACATGCAGCCCACCAGCCCGTGGGTGGCCCCGGAACTCCCGAAGGCGAAGCCGGTCGCCAAGCCGAAACCGAAGCCGTAGCCGTAGGTGCTTCCCGTGCCCTGCGGCGGGGCTGGATGGCGCGCAGCGCCATTTCAGCCCCGCCGGCGTTTGAGGCGCGGGGTCTGGGGCGGAGCCCCAGGAACCCCGGCTCCGCCGGGCCGGGAGCCCGAGCTCCGCAACCTACAGGTTGCCCCGCTTCTCCTGCTCCCGCTCGATCGCCTCGAACAGGGCCTTGAAGTTGCCCTTGCCGAAGCCCATCGACCCGTGGCGCTCGATCATCTCGAAGAAGACCGTCGGGCGGTCCTGGACCGGCTTGGTGAAGATCTGCAGCAGGTAGCCGTCCTCGTCGCGGTCGACGAGGATCTTCAGCTCGCGCAGGGTCTCGACGGGGACCCGGGTCTCGCCCGCCCACTCGCCGAGGGTGTCGTAGTAGGAGTCCGGGGTGTTCAGGAACTCCACACCGGCCGCCCGCATCGCCCGGACCGTGCTGACGATGTCGTTCGTCGCGAGCGCGATGTGCTGGACTCCGGCGCCGCCGTAGAAGTCCAGGTACTCGTCGATCTGCGACTTCTTCTTCGCGATCGCCGGTTCGTTGATCGGGAACTTCACCTTCAGGGTGCCGTCCGCGACGACCTTCGACATCAGCGCCGAGTACTCGGTCGCGATGTCGTCGCCCACGAACTCCTTCATGTTCGTGAAGCCCATGACCTTGTTGTAGAAGGCCACCCACTCGTTCATCCGGCCGAGCTCGACGTTGCCCACGCAGTGGTCGATGGCCTGGAAGGTGCGCTTGGCCGGGGGCTCGACCATCGGGGCGACGGAGACGAAGCCGGGCAGGTAGGGCCCGGTGTAGTCGCCGCGCTCGACGAGGGTGTGCCGGGTCTGGCCGTAGGTGGCGATCGCCGCCAGCCGCACCGTGCCGTGCTCGTCGGTGAGCTCGTACGGCTCGTCCAGGCCGCGCGCGCCGTGCTCGACGGCGTAGGCGTAGGCCGCCTTCACGTCCGGGACCTCGATGGCCAGGTCGACGACGCCGTCGCCGTGGTCGGCGACGTGCTCGGCGAGGAAGCGGCCTCGGTCGGTGGAGGCCTTGATGACGGAGGTGAGGACGAACCGCGCGCCGCCGTTGGTCAGGACGTAGCTGGCCGTCTCGCGCGTGCCGTTCTCCGGTCCGGAGTAGGCGACGAGCTTCATGCCGAAGGCGGTCGAGTAGTAGTGCGCGGCCTGCTTGGCGTTGCCTACGGCGAAGACGACCGCGTCCATGCCCTTCACGGGGAAGGGATCGGCCTTGGCGGCGGTGCTGGGTGCGGCGTCGAGCGGCTGGGTCTCAGTCATGACGGCAGAGTCCCGCCGTTCCACAAGCTGCGCAATAGTTTCCATTTCCGCTGTACAGACTGCCCACTCTGAGCCGACCATGGCTGGGATATCTGTGCACTATGACCACCGATCGACCACCCCGGAGGCACCCATGGGAATCGACGAACTCGACGGCCGGCTCATCGTCCTGCTCGCCCGCGAGCCCCGGATCGGGGTCCTGGAGGTCTCGCGCCGGCTCGGCGTGGCGCGCGGTACCGCGCAGGCCCGGCTGGACCGGCTTCAGTCGAACGGAGTCATCCGGGGGTTCGGTCCGCAGGTGGATCCGGCGGCCCTGGGATACCCGGTGACGGCCTTCGCCACGCTGGAGATCAAACAGGGGCAAGGCGCGGACGTACGGGCCCACTTGGACGGGGTGCCGGAGGTGCTGGAACTGCACACGACGACCGGGCACGGGGACATGCTGTGCCGGCTGGTGGCCCGGTCGAACGCGGACCTTCAACGGGTGATCGACCGAGTTGTCGCGTTTGATGGCATTGTTCGGGCTTCGACGGCGATTGTCATGGAGAATCCCGTGCCCTTGCGGATCATCCCCCTGGTCGAACAGGCAGCCGAGGACGACTGACGACTGATGCGCCGACTGATGCGCCGACCGACCCGCGGAAACGGCGGACGAGACGGATGAGACGGATGAGGTGACGTGGCGTGAGCTTCTGGGCCTACCTGTCCAACCGCCACCAGCAGCTCCTCACCGACGCCTTCCAGCACGCCAGCATCGTCTTCCAGTGCATGGTGATCGCGACCGCCCTCGGCGTCGCCATCGGCGTCCTCACCTACCGCAGCGGCTGGGCCGGGAACCTCGCGGTCACCTCCACCTCCACGGTGCTGACCATCCCCTCCCTCGCCATGATCGGCCTGCTGATCCCGATCGTCGGCCTCGGCGTCGCGCCGACCGTGATCGCCCTGACGCTGTACGGACTGCTGCCCATCGTCCGCAACTCCATCGTGGGGCTGCGCGGAGTGGATCCGGCCCTGGTCGACGCGGCCAAGGGCATCGGGATGTCGCGCACCGCCCAGCTGCTGAAGGTGGAACTGCCACTCGCCTGGCCGCCGATCCTGACCGGCATCCGGGTCTCCACGCAGATGCTGATGGGCATCGCGGCCATCGCCGCCTATGCCTCCGGGCCGGGCCTGGGCAACGAGATCTTCCGCGGGATCGCCTCGCTCGGCAGCGCCAACGCCATCAACCAGGTGCTGGCGGGGACGCTCGGCGTCGTCATCCTCGCCCTGCTCTTCGACGCCGCGTACGTCCTGCTCGGCCGTCTCACCATCCCGAGGGGAATCCGTGTCTGAGCCGACGTCCGAGCCGACGCACAGCCCGCTACCCGCGGCGAGCCCTCAGCCTGCAGCGAGCCCTCAGCCTGCCGCCGCCTCCGGCGCCACCATCCAGCTGGAGAACCTCACCAAGCGCTACCCCGGCAGCCCCAACCCCTCCGTCGACGACGTCTCGATGGAGATCAAGGCGGGCGAGCTGGTGGTCTTCGTCGGCCCCTCCGGCTGCGGGAAGTCCACCACCCTCAAGATGATCAACCGGCTGATCGAGCCCACCTCGGGCCGGATCCGCATCGGCGACGAGGACGTCACCGACATGGACCCGGTCAAACTGCGCCGCAAGATCGGGTACGCGATCCAGTCCTCCGGGCTGTTCCCGCACATGACGGTCGCCGAGAACATCGCCCTGGTCCCGAAGATGACCGGCTGGTCCAAGTCCCGGGTGAAGGACCGGGTGGAGGAGATGCTCGACCTGGTCGGCCTGGACCCGCGCGAGTTCCACGGCCGCTACCCGCGCCAGCTCTCCGGCGGCCAGCAGCAGCGCGTGGGCGTGGCCCGGGCGCTCGCCGCCGACCCGCCCGTCCTGCTCATGGACGAGCCCTTCGGCGCCGTCGACCCCATCACCCGCGACCACCTCCAGGACGAGCTGATCCGGCTCCAGCACGAGCTGCACAAGACGATCGTCTTCGTCACCCACGACTTCGACGAGGCCATCAAGCTGGGCGACCGGATCGCCGTCCTGCGGGAGCGCTCGCACATCGCGCAGTTCGACACCCCCGAGGCGATCCTCACCAACCCCGCCGACGACTTCGTCTCCGGCTTCGTCGGCGCCGGAGCGGCACTCAAGCGGCTCAACCTCACCCGGGTGCGGGACGTGGAGATCGCCGAGTTCCCGACCGTGTCCGTGGACGACCCGCTCCAGCAGATCTTCAACACCCTGCGCGCCGGTCAGGGCAACGAGCTCTTGATGCTGGACCGGCGCGGCCGCCCGTACAAATGGCTGCGCCGCGGGGACCTGATGCGCGCCAAGGGCTCCCTCGCCCGGGTCGGCCAGCTCGTGCACGACACGGTGACCCGGGACGCGACCCTGCACGACGCCCTGGAGGCGGTACTCACCGACAGCGGAGGCCGGGTGGCCGTCACCGGGCGGCGCGGCGAGTACATCGGCGTCGTGGACATGGAGACCCTGATGAACTCCGTGCACGAGATGCTGGAGGCCGACCGGCTGACGGCCGCCGAGCACGCGCACGACCTGGAGGAGCTGCGCCACCACCGCGTCGAGCGGGACCTTGAGGGGCTCCGGGACCCTGCGGAGGGCTCATGAGCCCGCGCAACCCGGTCTCCCCCGAACGCCCGCCCGGCGAGCACGAGCTGGGGGGCCACGTCTTCCGCGATCCCGAGGAGCCCGAGCCCGGCGAGGAGGTGATGACCTCCATCGCGCCGCCCCGCCCCGGGCGCCGCCTCACCTGGGCCCGGCTGGTGACCCTGCCGATCGTGCTGGCGCTGATGCTGCTGGCCACGTACCTGTGGATCACCAACGCCACCCTCGACACGATCGCCGAGAACTCCCTCAAGGACGGCAACGTCCAGCTCCGGCTGTGGCAGCACGTCCAGCTCACCGCGATCTCCACCTTCTGGGTGCTGGTCATCGCGATCCCGCTCGGCATCGCCCTGACCCGCCCCGGCCTGCGCCGGGCGGCCCCGCTGGTCACCGCCGTCGCCAACATCGGCCAGGCCACCCCGGCCATCGGACTGCTGGCCCTGCTGGTCATCTGGCTCGGCATCGGTCCCTCGACGGCGATCATCGGCATGGTCGCCTACGCCGCCCTGCCCGTGCTGTCCAACACCGTCGCGGGGCTGCGCGGGATCGACCCGCAGCTGGTGGAGGCCTCGCGCGGGATCGGGATGTCCTCCATGGGGACCCTGATGAAGGTGGAACTGCCCCTGGCCGTCCCGCTGATCCTGGCGGGCGTACGGACGGCCCTCGTCCTCAACGTCGGCACCGCGACCCTGGCCACCTTCGGGGGCGGCGGGGGCCTGGGCGACCTGATCACCTCCGGGATCCAGACCCAGCGGATGCCGGTGCTGGTGCTGGGCTCGGTACTGACGGTGGAGCTGGCGCTGTTCATGGACTGGCTGGCCTCCCTGGCCGAGACGGTCCTGACCCCGCGCGGGCTGGAGGCGTAGATGGCCAAGCTCTCCCTCTCCCCCGCCGTACGGACGGCCGCGGCCTGCGCGGCCCTGCTGCCCCTGCTCGCGCTCGGGGGCTGCGGGCTCAAGAGCGGGTCCCCGATGGTCGACGACGTCCTGCCGGGCTCGGTCGGCCAGGGGCAGCCCCTCAAGGGCGCCTCGCTCACGGTCACCTCGAAGAACTTCAGCGAGAACATCGTGCTCGGCCAGATGATCGGCCTGATCTTCAAGGCGGCCGGCGCGGAGGTGCTGGACCGCACCAACCTGCCCGGTTCGATCAGCGCCCGCGAGGCGATCGTCCAGGGCGACGCGGACGCCATGTACGAGTACACGGGCACGGCGTGGATCACCTACCTGGGCAACGACAAGCCGATCACGGACCCGTACGCGCAGTGGGAGGCGGTCCGGGACGCGGACGTGAAGAACGGCGTGGCCTGGCTGCCCGCGTCCACGCTCAACAACACCTACACGCTCGCCATCAGCAAGAAGAACAACGCCAAGTACGGGCTGAAGACCATGTCGGACGTGGCGGCGCTGTCGCAGCGCGACCCCAAGGCGGTGACGGTCTGCGTGGAGAACGAGTTCGCCTCGCGGGAGGACGGGCTGCCGGGGATGGAGAAGGCCTACGGGATGAAGATCCCGGCGGGCAACGTCATGAAGATGGACGCCGGGATCATCTACACGCAGGTCTCGAAGTCCGATTCCTGCCTGCTGGGCGAGGCCTTCACCACGGACGGCCGGATCAAGGCCATGGACCTGGACACCCTCACCGACGACCGGCACTTCTTCCCCAACTACAACGCGGCGCCGGAACTGCACGCGAAAACGCTGGAGAAGTACCCGGCGATCGCCGGCCTGCTGGACCCCCTGTCGAAGCGGCTGACGACGGAGACGGCGCAGCGGCTCAACGCACTGGTGGATGTGGACGGGCAGGATCCGCACGAGGTGGCGAAGGACTGGCTGGTGGCGGAGGGGTTCATCAAGGAGGGGTGACGCACGGGCATCATTCCAAAGGAGTGGATGCAAAGAAGTAGTTGCAAAGAACCTCTTGCATAAGCTTCTTTGCAACTCTACTGTTGGGGCATGCCCGATGAGAACGCAGATTCCCAGAACCCGACCGAACCGAAGGTCCGCAAGCTCGACCCGCACTCCCTGCGCGGCCTGGCCCATCCGCTGCGCATCCGCCTGCTGAGCAGCCTGCGCCTGCACGGGCCGGCCACCGCCTCGCAACTCGCGGAGCGGCTCGGGGAATCGAGCGGGGCCACCAGCTACCACCTGCGCCAGCTCGCCGCGCACGGGTTCGTCGAGGACGCCCCCGAGCACGGCAAGGGCCGTGAGCGCTGGTGGCGGACGTCCCAGGACGGCACCATCGCCGACGAGGCGCTGATCTACGACACCGACCCCGCCACGCGCGGCGCCGCGGAGGTCTTCCTCGCGGAGATCGTGAAGATCCACGAACAGGAGCTGTCCTCCTGGCTCGGCGAAGCACACACCTGGTCGGTGGAGTGGCGCCGGAGTTCCGAACTCAGCGACTTCACCCTGCACCTGACCCCCGGGCAGAACCTCGAACTGGTCAACAAGGTCCACGAGCTGATCAACAGCTACCGGGATCTGCCGGCCTCGGAGGGCACCGAGACGGTCCGTTTCCACACGCACGCCTTCCCGGTCCACACCAAGTAGCGCCACCCAGCAGCACCCTCCACACCACCTTTCGCAGAAGGAGTCCTGCCGTGCACGCCTTCAGCCATGCCCAAAACCACGCCGAGATCCACGCCACCCGCACCGCCGAGGTCGCCGCCTGGCGCCTCGCGAGGGAGGCCGCACCTCACGTCTCCTACGTTCCCCACCTGCGCGCCCCCGCCCTGCGCAACCGGCTCGGCGAGAGCCTGATCGCGCTCGGCATCCGCCTGATCCAGCCCGCGCACCTGCACGCATGCATCAGCCGCACCACCCGAACCTCGCGCCCGCACGGCGGCATCGCGTGAGCCGTCGCCCCTTCATCGCCGTCCTGCTCGCCAACACCATCTCGATAGCCGGGAGTTCGCTGACCCTCATCGGGGTCCCGTGGTTCGTGCTCAAGACCACGGACAGTGCCGGCCGGGCCGGGATCGTCGCATTCTGCGCCACCCTGCCCGTCGTGGTGGCCGCCCTGGTCGGGGGCCCGGTCATCGACCGGCTCGGCCGCCGCCGGGTCTCCGCCGTCTCCGATCTGGTCTGCGGGCTGTCCGTGGGCGCGATCCCGCTGCTGCACTACGCCGGGCTGCTGGAGTTCTGGATGCTGTGCGCGCTGATGGCCGTCGGCGGCCTCGTGCACACCCCCGGACTGACCGCGCGCTACGTGTTGCTCCCCCATCTCGCCGAGCACGCCGGCACCACCGTCGCCCGCGCCGCCAGCCTCTACGACGCCGTCTCGCGCGGAGCCCGCATGATCGGGGCCGCGCTGGCCGGCGTATTGATCGCCACGATCGGCGCCGAGTCGGTCCTGCTCCTCGACGCGGCCACCTTCGGCGCCTCCGCGCTACTGGTCACCGCGTTCCTGCGCGGCATACCCGCGGCCGAGCCGCAGCGCGCCGCCGGGAAGGTGTCGTTGGCCGGCTACCGGGCCGAACTCGCCGAGGGCTGGCGGTTCCTGACCCGGGCCCGGCTGCTGCTGGGCATCACGGTGATGGTGATGATGACCAACGGCCTCGACCAGGGCTGGGCCTCGGTCCTGCTGCCCGTGCACGGCCGTGACGTCCTCGGCGGAGCCGCCGCGCTCGGCCTGATGATCGCCCTCTTCGGCGGGTTCGCGCTGCTGGGTGCCCTGCTCTACGGAGCCTGGGGCGAGCGGTTCTCCCGTAGGGCCGTGTTCGCCGCGGCGTTCCTGCTGTGTGGGGCACCGCGTTTCGTGGTCGCCGCCTTCACCGACACCCCGCTGCCGCTCGCGGTGACGATGGCCTTGTCCGGGCTGGGCGCGGGCGTGCTCAACCCGATCCTGACAACCGTGATGCTGGAGAAGGTCCCCGACGCCCTGCGCAGCCGGGTCGCGGGCGTGACCACGGCCGGCTGCGAGCTGACGATGCCACTGGGCGGGCTGGCCGCGGGGCTGCTGGTCGACGGCTTCGGGGCGACGCGGGCGCTGCTGGCGTTCGACGGCGTGTACTTCCTCGTCACGCTCTCCCCGCTGGTGTTCCCGTCCTGGCGGAGCATGGAGTCGGCCTCCGGGCTCAGCAGGACGGAACCGGTTCGCCCTTCTGCAGAGCCCGCAGCGCGTTCACCGCATCCGTCAGCGAAGTGACGGGGACCAGCCGGAGCCCCTCGGGGAGTTCGGACTCGGCGTCCGAGCACTCCTTCGCCGGTACGAGGAACACGCTCGCCCCGTCGCGCCGCGCGGCCTGAGTCTTCAGGGCCACCCCGCCGACCGCGCCGACCTCGCCGGCCGCGGTGATGGTGCCCGTACCGGCGATGGTCTTGCCGCCGGTGAGATCGCCGCCGCTGCCGTTCCCGTCGAGTTTGTCGACGATGCCCAGCGAGAAGAGCAGTCCGGCGCTCGGGCCGCCGACGTCGGCGAGGTTCAGCTCGACCTTGACGTCCTTCGGGTCCTTGTGGAGGTAGCCGAGGGCGGCCTCGGAGGCCATGTCCTGCGACGTGGTCATCTCCTCCAGGTTGTGCTCCGCGATCTCCTTGTCGCTTCCGCCCGAGGGGTACACCGACTCCCTGGGCAGGACCGCCCGGGTGGTGTCGAACCAGTCCCCGACCAGCGCGGGGAGGGTGACGGAGGTGGAGGGGCCGGTGGCCTGGATGGTGGTCATCCTCAGCTGCCCGGTGGTCTCGCGGGTGGGGGCCCCGGTGATGGAGATGACCTGCTTGCCGTCACGGGAGCCGAGCACGTCGGCCGTGAGGCCCGGCTGCGCGATCACGAAGGGCAGCGGGGCGAGGGCCGCGACGGCGAACAGCGCGAGCACGGGCACGGCGCAGACGGCGAGGGCGGCGGGGCGCGGCAGACGTGTGAGGCGAGAGAGCACCGGGTCAATCTAGCGCGGGCGCCCCCGAACGGGTCGAGCCGCGCCCCCTGTGGTCGGGGGCGCGGCTCGGTGTCCACAGGTGCTCGGCGGCTCAGCGCAGGGCGTCGGCAACCTCTCGGGCGGCGTCCACGACGCGCGGTCCGACCCGCTCGGGCACGGCGTCGGCCAGCATGACGACGCCCACGCTGCCCTCCAGCCCGGTGATGCCCACGAGCGGCGCCGCGGCACCACTGGCGCCCGCTTCGAGCTCCCCGTGGGTGAGCGTGTACCCGGGCTCGACGAGCGTGCCCTGGCGGGCGGCCAGGATGGCCCGGCCGGCTGCCCCGCGCTCCAGCGGATGGCGGAAGCCGGGCCGGTAGGCCACGTGGTAGTCGGTCCAGGTCGGCTCCACGACCGCCACGGCGAGCGCTTCGGTTCCGTCCACGAGGGTCAGGTGCGCGGTGGCGCCTATGTCCTCGGCGAGGGAGCGCAGCGCGGGCAGCGCCGCCTCGCGCACGAGCGGGTGCACCTGGCGGCCCAGGCGCAGCACTCCGAGCCCGACGCGGGCGCGGCCGCCGAGGTCACGGCGGACCAGGGCGTGCTGTTCGAGGGTGGCCAGGAGGCGGTAGACCACGGTGCGGTTCACACCGAGGCGGTTGGAGAGCTCGGTGACGGTCAGACCGTGGTCGGTGTCGGCGAGCAGTTTGAGAACTCGGAGTCCTCGGTCGAGAGTCTGGGAGGTTTCCGCGGTCACGACGCCTCTCCCTCTTTCGGTGGGCGGCGGTGACTCTCTGGGGATAGCGCCGCCGGTCCCTCGGCGACGCACGGAGAGGCCGCCGGTAGCGGCCATGGCACCGGCTGCGCTCCCGCGGCGGCGCTGCCACGGGGCGTTCGATGCGGGGACAGTAGCGAGCGGGTTCGCTCAGCGGAAGGGCTCGTCCAGAATCCGGGCGCCGACTGCCGTTTTATGCCGGTTGAAAACGCGCATCGCTGTCAATTCGTGACCTTCGGCCCCTGACGGCGGCTCATGTCTGCGCACGGCCCCGTACGGCCCCGCAGGGCCTCCCACCATGGGTGCGGCGACACCGCTACGACGGCCCGGGCGGGCGGGGACCGTACGAAACTCCCCCCGCCCCCCGCGCCGGATTCCGTATGAAATCACCGCATCCGGGTGGCCCACTCCTGGACCTTCTTGATCCGCTCGCGCAGCTGTCCCGCCGTGGCTTCCGCGCTCGGGGGTCCGCCGCACACTCGGCGCAGTTCGGTGTGGAGCACCCCGTGCGGTTTGCCGCTCTGGTGGACGTACGCGCCCACCATCGTGTTCAGCGACTTCCTCAGTTCCAGCAGTTCCTTGTGCGAGACCACCGGCCGCCGGTCGGCCGGCAGCTCCAGCAGGTCCGCCTCCGAGTCCGGCTTGCGCTTGCTGTGCGCGATCTGCCGCGACTGCCGCTTCTGGAGCAGCATCTGCACCTGGTCGGGCTCCAGCAGCCCGGGGATGCCGAGGTAGTCCTGCTCCTCTTCACTGCCCGGGTGTGCCTGCATGCCGAATTCGGCGCCGTCGTACAGCACCCGGTCGAAGACGGCGTCGGACTCCAGCGCCTCGAAGGACATCTGCTCCTCGTCGCCGGTGTCCTCGTCCTCCTGCTTGTTCGCCTCCTCCATCTCCTTCTCGGAGTCGGCGTACGGGTCTTCCTCGCCCTGCTTCTTCGGCTTGTCGAGGACGTGGTCGCGCTCGACTTCCATCTCGCTGGCGAAGCCCAGCAGGTAGGGGATGGTCGGCAGGAACACCGAGGCCGTCTCGCCGCGCCGGCGCGAGCGCACGAAGCGCCCGACGGCCTGCGCGAAGAACAGCGGGGTCGAGATGGTGGTGGCGTACACGCCGACCGCGAGGCGCGGTACGTCGACGCCCTCGGACACCATGCGGACGGCGACCATCCACCGGTCGTTGCTCGCGGCGAACTCGTCGATCCGCTTCGAGGCCCCGGTGTCGTCGGACAGTACGACGGTGGCCTTGCTCCCCGTGATCTCCCGGATCAGCTTGGCGTAGGCGCGCGCGGAGTCCTGGTCGGCGGCGATGACCAGCCCGCCCGCGTCCGGGATGCCCTTCCTGACCTCGGTCAGGCGCTGGTCGGCGGCGCGGAGCACGTTCGGCATCCAGTCGCCGCGCGCGTCGAGCGCCGTGCGCCAGGCCTGCGAGATGGCGTCCTTGGTCATCGGCTCGCCGAGGCGGGCGGCGATCTCGTCGCCCGCCTTGGTGCGCCAGCGCATGTTGCCGCTGTAGGAAAGGAAGATGACGGGCCGCACGACCCCATCACCCAAGGCGTTCCCGTAGCCGTACGTGTAGTCGGCGGAGGACCGCCGAATCCCGTCGTTCCCCTCCTCGTAAGCCACGAAGGGAATCGGATTCGTATCGGACCGGAAGGGCGTGCCGGTGAGGGCGAGCCGCCGGGTCGCCGGGTCGAAGGCCTCGAGGCAGGCCTCACCCCAGGACTTCGAGTCACCGGCATGGTGGATCTCGTCGAGGATCACCAGGGTCTTGCGCTGCTCGCACCGGTTGCGGTGCAGCATCGGGCGCACGCCGACACCCGCGTAGGTGACGGCGATCCCGTGGTAGTCCTTGCTGAGCGGGCCGGCGGAGTACTCCGGGTCGAGCCGGATCCCTATCCGGGCGGCCGCTTCCGCCCACTGCTTCTTCAGGTGCTCGGTCGGCGCGACGACGGTCACCTGCTGCACCACGTGGTGGTGCAGCAGCCAGGACGCGAGCGTCAGGGCGAAGGTGGTCTTTCCGGCGCCGGGGGTCGCGACGGCGAGGAAGTCGCGCGGCTGGGTCTCCAGGTACCGGTCCAGCGCACCCTGCTGCCAAGCTCGCAGGGCGCTGGCGGTACCCCACGGCGCGCGGCCGGGGAAGGCGGGTGAGAGGTGGTGGGAGGCGGTAGTAGTCACGGTCTCCGGTTCGGGCTCTCGGCGGCGTATCCGTTCCGGGCGTGCATTCCGGGCATCGGTACGGCCAGCGGTACGGGCAGTCGTACGTAGGACAACCGGGCCACCTTACCGGCCCGGGCCCACCCCTCGCGGAGGGACAGGCCCGTGACCTCGGCGCGTGCGGCGAGCGTCACATTCGCCGGGTCAGCGCGCGAACCTCGGCAGTTGAGCCGCGATCTTGGGGACGTCCAGCGCGCCCTGGCACACGTCCAGCACGAAGCGTTCGGCCTCGTCGACGTCGAAGCCGGCATCCAGCGGGTGGCCGTTCATGTGCAGGAAGACCCAGGTCGCGTACCAGGCGATGCGCTTGTTCCCGTCCACCAGGCTGTGGTTGCGGGCCAGCGATTCCATCAGGGCCGCAGCCTTCTCCCAGATGTCCGGATAGGCGTCCTGACCGAACACGCTCGACTGGGGGCGCGCGAGCGCCGAATCGAGCAGCCCGTAGTCGCGCACCTCACTGGTCCCGATCCGCTCCGCGAGGTTCAGCACCTCGGGCAGGGTCAGGTAATGGGTCACGCAAGCCTCCGGTTCAGCTCACCGCTGACCTTCAGGACGTGCTCGGCCGCCTCGTTGAACAGCCGGGAATGTTCGTTTATGGCCCTGATCACCGCCTCGTGCGCGAAGGACTGCATGCTGCGGCCCTCCGCCTCGGCGCGCTCGCGCAGGGCATCCAGCTCTTCTTCGGTGAACCTGACGTTGAGACCAGCCATGACTCGATGGTACCGCGCGGTACCAATCGGTGTCAGCCCTCTCCCCACCCCGCCCGCGACGGGAAGCCGCCCCACTGGACACCCCGGCACCACCGGGCTGCTCCGTGCTCCACCGGCCCGCACACACAGGCCCGGCGCAGCCAAATCCAGCCCCTCCGGCGTTTGAGGAGCGGGGGCCCGGGGGCTGGCCCCCGGCAACGGCGCCGCGCCGGACCACCACCCTCAGCCTCGCCGGGGCTCCGCATTCAGCCGAGTGGCCACCCACGCCCCCACCAGGGCCACGCAGGCCATCGGCAGGAACACCACGACGAACGCACCGGGGTGCGAAGCCCCGACCCCCTCCGCCACGGAGTGCGCCGCACCCACCGCTCCCCCGCCCAGCGCAGCAAACGCCGCCCCGCCCGCCGCCAGCAGCACCACGTTCGCCAGCGCGTCCGAGATCTGCAGCGACGCGGAGTTCGCCCCCGCCTCCTCCGGCGCCGACAGCTTCAGCAGCAGCACGCTCGTGGAGCCGATGACGAGCCCCATCCCCAGGCACCCCACCGCCCACACCAGCGCCAGGATCCACACCGGCACCCACTCCACGAGCACCGCCGGCACCCCGGCGATGGCCGCCGCGACCATGATCATGCCGAGCACGATCAGCCGTTCCCGGTACGGCTCCACCCGCCCCTGCGACTGCACCCACGAGCCGGCCGCCCACGTCACCCCGCCCAGCGCGAGCGAGAACCCGGCCAGCGTCGGGCTCAGCCCCCGCTGGGTGACCAGCATCAGCGGTACGAAGCTCTCCGCCGCGATGAACGACCCCGCCGCCACGCCCCGCAGCAGCACCACCGACGGCAGCCCGCGCCGTGCCCGGTAGGTCCCGCGCGGCAGCAGCCCCAGCACGGCGGGCACCAGCAGGGCCGCCCCCGCGAGCCCCGGCAGCAACGACAGCCACCTCGCGCCTGGATTGGACGCAGCCTGGGCGGCGTACTGCAGCAGCCCCGCACCGGCCGAGATCCCGAGCGCGAGCCGGATCCGCCGCCGGTCGAACGCCACGGGTGGGGCCTCGGGATCCACCGGCCCGGAGGCGCTCCGCCGTATCGCGGGCAGCGCCACCGCCAGCGGTACGAAGACCAGCGCGGGAATCCCGAGGAAGACCCAGCGCCACCCGAGGTGCTCGGTCACCGTGCCCGCGGCCAGCGGTCCGACGATCGAGGGCACGACCCAGCTCGCCGCGAAGGCCGCCATGATCGCGGGCCGCAGCCGCTCCTCGTAGGCCCGGCTCACCACCACGTACAGCGCGACGATGACCAGCCCGCCCCCGAACCCCTGGACGGCCCGGCCGAGCACGAACATCCACATCGCCCCGGCGGTCCCGGAACACACCAGCCCGGCGGCGAAGGACCCGATCCCCACGGTCAGCGGCCGCAGCGGCCCCTGCCGGTCGGCCCACTGCCCGGAGAGCACGATCCCGAAGAGGCTGGTCGTGAAGTAGGCGGAGAAGGCGAAGGCGTACAGCCCGATCCCGTCCAGCTCCCGGGCGGCCACGGGCATGGCGGTCCCGACGGCGGTCGCCTCGAAGGCGATCAGAAAAACGACGGAGATGATCCCGATGCTGAGCGTCCGGTACGCAGGCCCGAGGATCCCGCCCTTCGGGTCGTCGGGTATCGGGGCAGCCGGTGCAGCAGCTCGCTGTGGGAGGACGCTCATCGCCCAAGAGTAAGGCCCGTACTGCTCTTTCGACCCTGTCATTCCGACCGATCCCACCCCCTCCTCCAGCCCTAGGCCAAAGGTCCTGCCCGCCGCCTCCCCCTCCCTCTGTGAACGCGGCATGGCAGTCACATTGCACCGCCCCCGCACGCCTTCCCCGCCCTCCCGCACCCTCGTACGGTGTGCACATCACCACCACCCAGCCGTGTGCCCGAGTGGTTGAGGGACTCGCCTGCAAAGCGAGTTACGCCGGTTCGATTCCGGTCACGGCTTCTACGCGGAAGGCCGCTCAGGGGAGAACACTCCCCTGAGCGGCCTTCGCCATGTCCGCGCTACACGCCGCACTGGGTCTGCTGCTTGGCGACTTCCAAGTACTTCTTCATGAGCTCGGTGAACAGCGGGCGCCAGGCGGCGGGCTTCATGTGCTCCACGGAGCCGCCGATCGTCAGCTGGAGCTCGAAGGAGTCCGTGGATCCCCTGCAGGTGAGGACGACCTCGGCACCCGTGTCCCACACACGCCCCTTGTCCCCAAGGGCCAACGGCTCCGGCGCGGGCTGAATCGCGTCGTTGGGGAGCCAGAAGAAGCTCTGCCCCAGAGGCTGGCGCGTGGCAGAGACGAGAACCCGTCCCTGACCGTCCACGTAGATGTTGCACGTGGCCCCACGGCGCACCGCGTTCAGCCGGAGATCGGTCGGCGAGGCGTCTTTCACCTCTTCGCCGGGACCCATCAGAGGCGCCAGGTCGGATCGGCTGAAGACCCCGAAACAGGAGCGTTCCGGCAGCTTCGCGGCCGCCGACTCCTTCTCTTCGGAGCAGCCCGCCAGCGCTCCAACCGCGACCAGCGTGACGGTGAGCACGAGGAAGTTGAGGGCGTTCCGCATCAGGAGCCTCCGTTGGACGTGGCGACCTGGCCTCGGCCGACCGCATGGGCGTTCGCCGTCTCGGTCGATGCCACACCGGCAAGCGCGTCGATACTCCTCTGGCTCATGCCGGTACCTTCCACGGCTTTGCGCACCGACTGGGCCGCGGACTCACCGGCCTGGCTTTGTGCATCCGTATAGTCGATCACCGCCTTGTGATCGACCTCGCCCTTCTTCTCCGCCTGATCCTTCGTCGCCCGCTCGACCACGCCCTCCGTAATGTCTTCCTGGAGCCACTCCACGATGTCTCCGGCCACCGGCACCAGCTCCAGGTACTTGCCGCCCACCGCACTGATGCCGCGGTTGATCCACTTGGCGTTGTCCTCGACGCCCTTGACGTACTCCTCGGCCTTGTGGCCGCTCTCCGCGAAACTGCCCTCGGCCCTGGCCTCGGAGAGAATGCCCGCGATCTGGCCGCCCGGGTGCACGGCAACCTTGATCGCCGCATCCACGTCCTCGTACTCGCTCCGGTGCGCGATGACATCGTGGATGAGCGTGGTCGTGAACGCCCGCTGAGAGTTGGTGATCGCACCGTAGGCGTCCGGGTCCTGGCCCACGACCCCGATGAAGGCCGACATGTCGGCCTTGTGGAACTCGGCCATCTCGCCGTTCACCTTGATCGTCCGGCTGCCGTTCTCCGCCGAGGCCTGAAGGTCCGGCATGTACTCGGCCGCCATCTGCCCGAAGTGCCCGGACAGGCCCTTGAGCGGTCCGTCCTCGCCCGGCTTCGCCACGACCAGCTCCGGCTTGTCGCCGATCTTCTCGACGACGCGTTCCATGACGTCCGTCATCGGGCCCGTGTGCGGTACGGGCTTCGCCTCCTCGTCGCCCGCCGCGCGACCCGACACCGCCGCTTCCAGGGCGCCGCCCAGCGCCTCTTGGGCCGCGTGCGGGTCGCCCGCCTTCGCCAAGTCGAAGCTGTCCATGTACGGCTTCTTGTCGAGCATGTAGTCGACCATGCCCTGTTCCTTGCCGTGCTGGCCCTTGACCGGCTTGTCGTCCTTGGTGACGATGCCGTCGCCGTTGGAGTCCTCGCGGACCGGCTCGTTGAAGAAGGCCGTCGCCGCGTCCGGGTTGTTGCCGAGCGCCTCCATCAGACCCGTCAGCGGGTAGAAGCCGCGCCCTCCCCCCTCGCCCTGGTTGAGGACCGGGTCCAGGCCGTACGGGGTGTGGTACTCCCAGGCCTTCGGATCCTTGCGGTCCATGGCGACCATGTCGCGGCCGACCGAGGTCAGGAACTCCGTGTCGTACGTGCCCTCGCGGATCAACGCACCGAGCGCCTGGTAGCCGTAGATCGTCGTCACGCCGCCGGTGACCTGCATCTCCTTGCGGCCGGCCTTCATCAGCTGGGTCGTCCACGCGGCGTCGAGGTGGTTCGGCACGTCCTTGTGCGTGGCCAGGCCGAGCATCGCGCCCATGTCGCTCTGGATGTTCGCGACCATCAGCGCACGGTCCCTGCCCGCGACGCCGAGGCTCGTGGCGTCCAGGGACATGGTGGCGTACATCTCCAACGTGCCCTCGGCGCCCACCGTCCGGTAGAAGCCCGTCGCGAACTCGGGGTCCTCCCGGTTGTCGTCGAGCAGGTCCTCCAGCTCGCGCAGCGCCCCAGGGTTGCGGGCCGTGCCGCCCGCGCCCGCGACCTGCTTCATCAACGCGGCCGCCCGATCCGCCTGTTCGGCGTCGAGCGTGCCGTACTTCGGCGCGGTGAAGTTGTTGTCGTCCGTGACATTGGCCTGGAGCGCGCGGACGAGGGAGTCGTCCGCGTCCTGGGCGTCCTCGACGGCCCGGTTGACCCGGTCCTGCCACAGGCCCTGATTCTTGCGGAGCGAGGCCTGGTAGTCCGGATCGTGCTGGGCCGCGTATCTGTCCTGCGCATCAGCGAGCGGGATCGCGGACACCCGCCCGCTCTCGTCGATCCGAAAACCGGCGGCCGGGGCGTCCGCCACCAGCTTCTTGATCTGCTCCTGGACCGCCTTGAGGGTGGCGTGGCCGTCGGTGAGCAGGAGGTGGATGCCCTTGGCCTGCCGGGCCGCGTCGTCGAATTCCTTGGCCGTCTTGTCGACGAGCGGGCGGGCGACACCCGCCGTGACGCCGTTCCACTGGGCCTTGTCCGACTTGGCCTTCATCCCGTTGCGGGCCGACTCCGCCAGCTCATCCAGCTTCTTGACCATCGCGGCCCAGTCGTTGATCGCGGTCTGGAGCGGGCCCAGGGGCGCGTTCATCACGTTCTCGTACGTCAGCACGTGTCCGCTGCCTTCGCTACTTGAGGAGCTGGTCGATCTTGGAGGCCGTGAAATCGGCGTGAAGCTGCTGCTCTTCCTTGCTGTGCGAGGAGAGGGAGTAGTTCAGGCCGTTGGAGATGTTCGCGCAGGCGGCAACGAGCGTCTTGAGCTGGCTCTCCCAGCGGGTGTTGACCTTAAGCAGGGCCGCGCCACTGGCGAAGCCCTCGCGCGTGAGCGCGCCGGCCGCTTCGGTGGTGGAGGCGGCGGCGTGCTTGCCGTCGGCGGAGAGCCGGGTATGGAGCTTGTAGGCCTCGGAGCCGACCTCGCCGATGCGGTCCTGGTCGAGCTCGAGATCGGCGCTGCCGGTGCCCGGGCCGGGCGCGGCCGGGACGCTGTTGAGTCGCGTGGAGACGTTGGCGGCGGCAGCGCTCCGGGCCGTGGACCATTCCTCGTCGAACGACATGCCGTGGGCTTCCCATCTGACTCTGGTGGTGTGCGGTTCCGCAGTTTCGCGCGAGTCAGCGGCTCCGGCGCCGGACGACAACGGCGGTGACGGCTCCGCCGATGAGCAGGCATGCACCGAGGCCGAGGGCCAGCCAGGGGAGGCTGCCGCTGTCCTCTGCCTTCGCCTCGGCCTGGGGAGCGGGGGCCGCGGCCTGGCCGGAGGGAGCGGTGGAGGAGGGCGCCGATGGGGCCTTGGTCCCGGTACCGCCGCCGGCTGCGGCGAGGTCGGGGAGCGGGTAGACGTCCGCGGGGCCGGGGTCGCCGGGGTTGGGCACCGCGATGCGGGGGCGGACAGTGCCGTAGCCGATGAAGTCACTGCGCTCGGCGCCGTCGACGGGCTTGCCCGCCGTCTTCATCATGACCCGGAGTACCTGGTTGTTGGTCCAGTCGGGGTGTGCGGACCAGATCAGCGCGGCAGAGGCGGAGGCGAGGGCGGTGGCGTTGCTTGTGCCCGTGCCCTTACAGACCCCCGTCTTGCCAGAACAAGCCGTGACGATGTCACCACCAGGTGCCGTCAGATCGACCTGCGTGCCGTGCTGCGATTCCGCGACAGCTTTGCCGTCACGATCCACAGCACCAACGCCCACCACTCCAGGTGTTGCAGCCGGGTAGAGAACGTCATTTGTGGTTTCCCCATCGTTACCGACACCAGCAAAAATCAACTTCCCCTTAGAAAGGGCATACCTCACCGCATCAAGCCGCTCTGGATCGTCAGGAGACGAAGCCAAAGAGATATTGATGATCTTCGCCTCTGAATCCGCCGCGTAGCGAATCGCCGCAGTCCAGGCTGCGTTTTTGACGTCTACAGCTTCCGGTACACGGATCGGAAGAATCTTGGCCCCTGGCGCGAGCCCAAACGCGCCATCGCCACTGGGATGTTTCCCTGTCCCCGCGATCAACGCAGCAATCGCTGTGCCGTGTTGATTCGAGTCTGTCCGCTCATCCCCACTGTACGTCGTGGCGAAATCCTTGCCGGGGACTACCTGCCCCTCCAACTCAGGAATGCGCGCCACACCACCGTCGATGACCGCAACGGTGACACCTGCCCCCGTGCTGGCCTTCCAGATCTCTTCGGCCTTCATTGAAGTGAGATGCCATTGCCGGGACCTGATGCTCTCCGCATGGGCTGGGGTTGCGGCAATCCCGACCAGCAGAAATCCTGCCAAGGTCGCCGTCGCCTTACGCATACGCATCCCGTGCAACGTCCGCTCCACTCAGTCGATCACCGGCGGGACGACACGACCATCGCCCTGCCACGTCTCTTCGTCCTCAGCCAGGTAGTCGGGGCGCTCACCCTGCCGGCCATCACCCCGTCGACCTGGAACCTGCGCGCCACCGTGACCCATGGGACCACCCATCGGACCAGAGCCCGCTCCACCACGAACCAGGCCGGAACCGCCCTGGGTAAACGGCTGCCCACCAGCGATCGAGCGACCACCTACACCCGGCTGGCGCCCACCGACGACGCCGCCCGGTTCGGTGGCGAGACGACGACCGGCCATGGGACTGCCGAGACCGCCTTGCGCTCCGCCACCACCCATACCCATACCGCCGCCCATGCCCATACCGCGCCCAGCCGTCTGCGCACCCTCGCCACCGATGACCGTGCCACGGGGAATGCTCGCGCCCGGCCCACTGGGCGTCACCGGCCGGCCGCCCGAGATCCCGCTGTCGCGCGGGGGCAGCCCGGCAACACCTCCTAGTCCGCCGCCCTTCCCGCCGACCCCGCCCGCACCGGGAAGGGGCCCGCCGGGACCGAAGCCGCCCGGGCCGACACCACCGATCGGCTTCTGTGCGCCACCGCCCGGCGGCAGCGTCAGGGGCGGGACGAACCCACCGGGGGGAACACCCGGACCGCCACCGCCCGGTCCGACCGGACCGGGGCCTCCGGGCACTCCCGGGGCCGGGGGAAGGGTCGTACTCGGCGCCGGGCCCACGGTGTCGAGACCGGTACCAATGTTGCGGTCCGGGGGCGTAGGAATGGGTACCGGCGACGGCTGCGGGCCGGGCGCAGAACCGGAGCCAGGCGGCGAACCGCCAGGACCCGCTGGTGACGGGGCATACGACGAGCCGCCTGCCCCAATTACCCCCTGCGAGGCTCCTCCAGCTACCCCCTGAGCAGCCCCGCCGGTTGCCCCCTGAGGAGCTCCTCCAGAGCGTTCGTCATCCCCATACTCAGAGACTTTCGGCGGAATGAACGCCTTGGGCGGCGCCGGAAACGTCGGGATCTCCGCCATCTCCATCCCAGTAGCCGAAGCCTCGTACCCCTGCGCCAGCTTCGTCATCTGCTGGATCGCCTGCTGCCGGTCGCCGCTCAGCTTCGAGTGCGCCTGCTGGCCGATCTGCTGCGCGTCCGGGTCGTTGTGGTACTCACGGGCCGCTTCGAGGTTGGCGGCCGCCGACGAGTCGTAGGTCGGCATGTTGGCCTTGACCTCGATCACGACCTGGCTGGCCTGTGTCAGCTGCTTGCCGCCCTCGGCGCTGTACTCGCTCAGGCGCAGCGTCGCATTGCCCGTACGACTGACCCAGTCCTGGAAGGCCGTGGCCGATTCGCCTTCCCAGCCGGTCACCCGGTGGTCCTTGAGGCTTTCGCCGATCTCCTTGATGATCGCCGCGGCGTCCGTCAGCTGGGCGCCGCGCGCCTTGAGGGTTTCCGCGTTGGCCGAGGCGAGCATGGCCAGCAGCTGCTGGTGCGTGTGGCTCTCGAAGTTCGTCGCCATCAGAAGCCACCGCCCTGCGTCGCACCGGGAGTTGCACCCTGCGAGGCAGAACTGTGCGGCGGCGGGGGTGCGAGCGGGTCCCGTTCGGGGACGTAGTTGGCCTTCGCCTGCTCGCTGATAGCCAGCATCCGCCGCTTCGTGTCCTCGTCCACGCCCCCGAAGCCCCGTCCCGCCGTCTGGATCGCGATCCCCAGCCCCTCGATCTGGTCAGCCAGCCCCTTCGACAGCGCGAGCAACTGCGTGTGCACGTTCGAGTAGGCCGTGAACAGCCGCTTGGCCTCCGCGAAGCCCTCGCCGAGGGAGGTCTCCGGGAGGGTGCCGTCGGCCAGTTTCTTGTCGCTCGCCGGAGAGCCGTCCAGCTTCGCCAGCAGACCGTCGACCCGCTTCTTGTAGTCCGTCAGCGATTCGTATTCGATCTGGAGCGCGCCCAGAGCCGCCGGCGAGGCCACGCCCACGCCGAAGTCCACTCCGAACACGCCCGGCCCATAGTCCACTGCCACGATGGCCTCCCCGACTCCCCGTCATCCCCGTTTACACCCGCTTCGCGCGCATTCGCACACGCACGTCGCCAGTGTCCACAAACACTCTATCGAGAGACGCCGACAGGCCCAAGTTCCGGGTTGCAGGTGCAATCAGGGTCACAAGGTCACGAGTTGGGCGCCGCCACTGCCGCCGATGGCCGGATCGGGAGCCTGTTGACCGGGCGGCCCGTGGCCGCCCGGACCGCCGAGGCGATCGCCGCCGGGGCCGTGACCACCGGGACCGCGCTCGCCGGCTTGGCACCGAAGGGGGCCACCACGTCGCGTTCCTCGACGAGTTTGACGATGCGGACCGTCGGGGCGTCCAGGGAGGTGGGCAGGGCGTAGCCCGTGAGGTCGGGGTGGCGGATCAGGCCGGAGGCCGTGCGGAGGTTTTCCGTCAGGGCCGCGCCCACGCCCTGGATGACGCCCGCTTCGATACGGGCCGCCAGCTGGCGGGGGTTGAGGACGCGGCCGACGTCCTGGGCGACCGCGAGTTCCACGACGCGTACCGAGCCGAGCTCGATGTCCACGTCGACCACCGCGCGGATCGCGCAGAAGGCGAGGCCCACGAAGGCGTCGCCCTGGCCGTCCCCGTCCAGCGGATCCGTCGGGTGGGGGCGGCACTGGGCCGTGGCCCAGAGCTCCTTGCCCTCCATCGCCTCCGCGACGGTCGTGGAGAAGGCTCCGTCGTACGACGTGATCCGGCCATCCGCGATCTGGAGGAGTTCGGTGGACATGCCGAGCTTGTGGGCCATCGGCTGGAGGAGCTGCGTACGGACCATCTTCGCGGCGCGTTCCACGGCGCCGCCCGAGACCCAGGTGTGGCGGCCGTGGGCGGAGGGGCCGGCCGGCGGCTGGTCGGTGTCGACCGGGGCCGTGACGACCTCGTCCACGCCCAGGATCTCCTGGACGATCTGGCGGGCGAGCGTGGAGAAGCCCTGGCCGGTGTCGACGGCCGCGCAGATGACGGTCGCCGCGCCGCCGACGATCTTCACGGTGGCCGTGGACACCTCGTCGGTGCCCTCCGCGCCGAGCATGTGGACCATGCCGACCCCGTACCCGACCCCGCGCCGTACCGCGCCCGGCTCGCCCGCGCCCTCCAGGCCGCCCGGGAGCAGCCACTCCTCCTCCGGGGTGTCCTTGGGGAGGGCGGGCAGCTCGTGGTCGCGGACCGCGCGCAGGAGTTCCGCCACGGGGGCGGGGCAGGTGACGGTCTGGCCCGTCGGGAGCAGGTCGCCGGTGGCCAGGACGTTGCGCAGGCGAAGTTCGGCGCCGTCGATGCCGAGGGCGGCCGCCAGCTTGTCCATCTGGCCCTCGTAGGCCGCGCAGACCTGCAGGGCGCCTTCGCCGCGCACGTGGCCGGACGGGGGGTTGTTGGTGCGTACCGCCCAGCCTTCCACGAAGGCGTGCGGGACGACGTACGGGCCGCAGGCGAAGGCCACCGCCGCGGCGAGGGATTCCGAGGAGGCGTCGGCGTAGGCGCCGGCGTCCATCAGGATCTGCGCCTCGACCTTGACCAGCCGGCCGTCCGCGTCCGCGTGGTGGCGGTAGCGCAGCAGCGTCGGGTGGCGGTGGGGGTGGCCGAGGAAGGACTCCTCGCGGGTGGCGGCCAGCTTCACCGGACAGCCGGTGCGCAGGGCGAGCAGGCCCAGCGGGAGCTGGAACGCGGCGTCCTCGCGGTCGGCCGTCGCGCCCGGGACCCCGGTGACCACGACCCGTACGCGGTCCGGTTCGAGGCCGAAGCAGGCGGCGGCCAGGTCGCGGTCGGTGTGCGGGTCGGTGGAAGCGGTGTAGATCTCCACGCCGCCGTCGGGGCGTGGCACGGCCAGCCCGGCCTCGGCCCCGATGGGGGCGGGGTCCTGGCGGCCGATGCGGTAGAGGCCCTCGACGACGACCTCGCCGGTGGCTTCGGGGTCGCCGTAGCGCAGCGGGATGTGCCGGATCAGGTTGCCGTCGGGGTGCAGGTCGGGGGCGCCGAAGGCCTGTTCGGGGTCGGTGACCGGGTCGAGGAGCGCGTACTCGACGGCGATCGCGGCGGCCGCGAGGCGTGCGGTGTCCGGGTGGTCGGCGGCGACGGCGGCGATGGGCTCGCCGTGGTGGCGGACCACGTCGTGCGCGAAGACGGGCCGGTCGGCAATGCGGCGGCCGTGCGTGGTGGCGCCGGGGACGTCGGCGTGGGTGACGACGGCCCGCACGCCGGGCATGTCGGTGGCGGCGGAGGTGTCGATGGAGAGGATGCGGGCGTGGGCGTGCGGGGAGCGCAGCACGGCGGCCCACAGGAGGCCCTCGGCCCACAGGTCGGCGGCGTAGGGGAAGGTGCCCTCGGTCTTGGCCCGGGTGTCGGTGGCCGGGACGGACGCGCCGATGCCGCGCGGGACCGCCGGCTCCGACGGCTCCGCGCCCTCGGGGAGCGGTGTCGTGACCGCTGCCGGGACCGTCGCCGCGTCGTGGGCGCTCACGCCGTGCCTCCGTCGTGGTCGCCGTGGATCCCCTGCATCCCCTGCATCCCGTGGTTCCCCTGGTTCCCCTGATGGCCCTGCATCCCGTGGACGCCGCCCTCGCCCGGCGCGGCCTGGTGCGGGATCCGGGCTTCGGCCGAGGCCGTGGCGGCCGCTTCCGCCGCCGACCCGCGCTCGGCCACGACCTCGCGCACGGCGTCGATGACGCCCGAGTAGCCGGAGCAGCGGCAGAGGTTGCCGCACAGTGCCTGGCGGGTCTCCAGCTCGCTGGGGGCGTGGTTGCCTTCCAGCAGGTCGTGGATGGTCATGGCCATGCCGGGCACGCAGAACCCGCACTGCACCGCACCCGACCTGCACAACGCCTCTTGCACGTCCGACAGTTCCCCGTCGGTCGCGAGACCTTCCACGGTGCGGACCTCACTGCCCGCCGCGGTGGCCGCCGGGACGAGGCAGGAGGCGACGAGCCGGCCGTCGACCTGCACGGCGCAGGCGCCGCATTCGCCCTGCGAGCAGCCGTCCTTGGCGCCGGCGAGGCCGAGGCGCTCGCGCAGTACGTAGAGGAGGGACTCGCCGATCCACGCGCCGGTGACGGGGCGGTCGGCCCCGTTGACGCGCAGGACGTAGGAGGCCGACGGGTGCTCGTGCTGGGCGACGGCCGCGGCGTCCGCTCCGTCGGCGGCTTCTTCCTCGTACGTCGCCCCCTCGCCCGGAGCCCCTTCGGCCGTGACCGCCGCAGCCGTCTCGACAGCCGGGTCGGCGCCGTCCGTACCCGGCGCGGGCGCGGCCCCGGCTCCGCCGGCGGCCGGCACGGCTGCGCCGTCACCCTGCTCCGCCCCCACGGCCCCGGCTCCGGCGTGCTCCGCGGCTCCGGCCCCGTCCTGGTCCGCGGCTCCGCCCGGGCCCGGCACGCCCGCGCCGAACCCCTGCTCCGCCGCAACGCCCCGGGCTTCGCCCGCAGCCCCGGCCCCGTCGGCAGCGTCGGCTTCGTCAGCACCCCGGGCGTCACCCTCGTTCCCCGGATGCGGCCGCTCCCCCGAGTCCGGGACCTGCGCCGGACCGTGGGCGGCTTCGATGTCGTGCGGGGCCGGGTAGCCCGGCTCCCCGTCCAGCGGCGTGCCGACCCCCGGGCCGCCCAGCACGCGCGGTCCGCGCCCCGGAGCCGAGCCGGAGCCGAAGGGTGCGCCGGCCGGTGCGGAAACCCCGGGAAGCACCCCGGAGCCCAGCGGGTCGAAGCCGAGCCCGTCGGAGCCCGTCCCGTCCCCGCCCGGCTGCTGCGCCACGTACCCGCGGGCACCCTCGAAGTCCGGATGGGCCGCCCACGGGGCCGCCGCCCCGCCGGGCAGCGTCGCGGGGGCCTGGCTCCAGTCGGCCGAGGCCGCGAGCTGCCCGAAGCTGCCCGTGTCGCCTGCGCCGCCCGGGGTCCACACGTCGCTCGCCACCGCCTCCGGGAACCGCCACTCGGCGGTGGACCCCGGTTCGTGCCCGGCAGTCCGGCCCCCCGCGAAGGGTTCGCCGAAGGACTCACCGAAGGACTCCGGGTAGGACTCGCCGAGGGGCTCCGCGTAGGACCCCGCGAAAGGCTCCGCGTGGGGCTGCCCGAAGGGCTCCACGACGGGCTCGGCCACCGGATCCGCCGCCGGATCCGCGAACGCGGCGGCCACCGAAGCCGGAATCGGCACCGACGCCGGGATCGGCGCCCGCGCCGCGGCCCCCGAAGCTCCCGCACCGACACCGGCACCGGCACCGGCGTCCGCCGGAGCCGCCGCACCCGCCTCCGGCCACTGCACCGGGATCGTCCACGTGCCCGTGGCCGCCGGATCCGTACTGCCCGTACCCAGCGGCACGATCATCGGCGGCGGCACGTAGCCGTGCCCGGGGGCGGCGAGGGGCTCCCCGGTTCCGAGCGCGTCCAGCATGTCCTGCGGCAGTTTCACGAAGGCCGTCGCGTCGGAGTCGTACTCGCCGCCGTGCGGCACCGGCTCCCAGCCCCAATGGGGTCCCGCGGATCCCGTGGGATCCGCCGCACCCGTGTTCTCGTTCTCACTCATGAGCTCAGCGCCCTCCCCAGGGCCCTCCGTGCCAGCACGGCCACCGTCCGCCGCAAATGCAGTACTGCGGGAGCCACCGGCTCCCCCTGGTCGGGCACGCACGCCGCCGCGACGTACTCGCCGAAGGCTTCCAGCGCCTCGGGGGCCAGACTGCGGTCCCCGTCCCAGTCGATCAACGAAGCAACCCACTGCTCGGCTTCCAGCGGCCGCAGCGGCATCGGGGCGACCGCGCCGATCGCGCAGCGCACACCCCGGCGCGCGGGGTCCAGTACGAGCCCTACGGACGCCACCGCGCGCCCCGGTCCCGTACGGCCCGTGGCCTTGAGGAACACCTGCGGCGCGTGCAGCAACGGCACCCGCACGAAGCCGATGAGCTCTCCGGGGCGGAGCATCTCCCGGCCGGCCAGCAGGTGCGAGACC
This sequence comes from Streptomyces sp. GL_148, assembly GCF_057834205.1. Taxonomy (NCBI): domain Bacteria; kingdom Bacillati; phylum Actinomycetota; class Actinomycetes; order Kitasatosporales; family Streptomycetaceae; genus Streptomyces; species Streptomyces sp. GL_148. Next base: position 3,334,025 of record NZ_CM174396.1, read on the forward strand.
GGGATCTCGCGCCGCGATCCGCCGGGCCCGACGATGACGAGTACGGCCTCCAGCGCGGCCAGCACGGGCAGCGCGTCACCCGTCGGCGCGGCCGTGGCGATGTTGCCGCCCAGCGTGCCGGCGTTGCGGATCTGCGGCGGGCCCGCGGCGCGCGCGGCGGCGGCCAGGGCCGGGATCAGGGCGGCGAAGTCGGGCCGGCCCATGCGCGCGTGCGTGAGGCCGGCGCCGAGCAGCGCGTGGCCGTCCTGGTACTGCCAGCCGCGGATCTCGTTGATCCGGCCGAGGCCCACGAGGGCGGCGGGGCGCAGGAGTCCCGCGTTGACGGCGGCCATGAGGTCGGTGCCGCCCGCCACGGGGACGGCGGCGGGCATGGCCGCGAGCGCCGCCACGGCCTCGTCGAGCGAGGCCGGCAGCGTCACGGACTGCTCCGCGTTCCCCGCCCGCGGGTCGCTGCGGGGCCCCTGGGACGAGTCCCGTGCCTGCGGTGCGTGCGGTGCGTGCGTGGTCAACCCAGCTGCCCCTTCCCGATGTCCCGGTCCCGGCGCTCACGCCTGTCCGCCGTACGGTACGTCCTCACCGCCGGGACGTGGCAACTCTGGCACATCTTCCGGAGCACCGGACGCGAGGGTCCACCGCCCGCGCACCACCGGCGCACCACCCCCGCAAAGCCCCCCGAACCGCCCCCCGTACGGCCCCCGCACCACCCGCGCGATCCCACGGCGACCCCGCCGTGATCCGGCCGCGACCCCGCTGCGATCCGGCCGTGACCGGGTCTCGCTCCGGCAACGCCGCGGCCTCGATCCCGCGCCGACGGCGCCGCGTTCCCGCCGGTGCGCCGCCGCTGCGCCGCCCCGGCGCCGACGCAGCGCCACCGCGGCACCCCCGCAGCGCCCCCGCCGGGGCTCATCCCCGCGGGGGGCTCGTCACACGTTCGGGGGCGCTCCCTCGATCGGGCGTCCGAGCACTCCGGGCCTGCGCTGCCAAGGCAACGGGCCGCCCGGCGGCCGGTACTCGACCCCGAGGGCGTCCAGGCGCCGGTAGTGCGCCGTCATCCGCGCCTCGAAGTCCGCGTAGTCCCGCTCCTCGGGCCGGGGCAGCCGGGACCAGACCACCTCGGCGAAGGCGGCGAGGCGCGGGAACACCTGGTAGTCGACGCGGCTCTGGTCCTCCATCACCTCGGTCCACACGTTGGCCTGCGCGCCCAGCACATGGGCGACGGCCTCGTCGGACAACTTCGGCGGTACCGGCTCGAACCGGTACACATCCTCCAATGTCCGTACGTACCCGATGGGCATCGGCTCGTCCTCGCCGCCCGCCTGACGGTGGTCCAGGTACACCTGCTGCTCGGGGCACATCACCACGTCGTGGCCGGCCTCGGCGGCGGCGATGCCGCCCGCGTAGCCGCGCCAGGAGGACACGGCCGCTCCCGGGGCCAGCCCGCCCTCCAGGATCTCGTCCCAGCCGATCAGCCGGCGGCCGCGCTCGGCGAGCCAGCCGTCGAAGTGCCGGATGAACCAGGACTGCAGACCGTCCTCGTCGTCGACCCCCAGCTCGCGGATCCGCTCCTGCGCGACCGCGGACGCCTTCCACTGCGCCTTGGGGCACTCGTCGCCGCCGATGTGCACGAAGGGCGAGACCTCGGCCGGGAACAGCTCCAGCAGCTCCTCGAAGACCCCCTCGTAGAACCGCAGGACGGCCTCGGTGGGCGCGAGGACGTTCTCGTTGATGCCCCAGTCGTCCCACACCCCGAGCGCGGCCGTGTCCACCACGTCCGTGTTCCCGAGCTCCGGGTACGCGGCGATCGCGGCCTGCGAGTGCCCCGGTACGTCGATCTCGGGCACCACCCGCACGTGCCGCTCGGCGGCGTAGGCGACGATCTCGCGGATGTCGTCCCGGGTGTAGAAGCCGCCGTGCGGGGTCTCGTTCCACAGCGGCGAGGACCGGTGGCCCCACCGGCTGCGGGCCCGCCAGACGCCGACCTCGGTGAGCTTCGGGTAGCGCTCGATCTGCACGCGCCAGCCCTGGTCGTCCGTCAGGTGCAGGTGCAGCACGTTGAGCTTGTGGGCGGCGAGCAGGTCGATGTACCGCAGCACCCCGTCCTTGGGCACGAAATGCCGGGCCACGTCGAGCATCAGCCCGCGCCAGCCGAAGCGCGGGCTGTCCGCGACCCCCGCGTACGGCAGGTTCCAAGCGCGCCCGGGCAGCGGCGCCTTGCGGTACGCGTCCGGCCCCATCAGCTGCCGCAGCGTCTGGAAGCCCCAGAACAACCCGGCCGCGCTCGCGCCGACCAGCTCGACTCCCGTGGCGTCAACGGTGATCCCGTACGACTCGGGCCCCAGCCGCTCCCCGTACTCCGCCTCCAGGCGCAGCCTGACGTCCGCGGTCGCGCCGGGCCCGGCGGCCGGCAGGCTCCAGCCGGTGGCCGCACCCAGTTCCCGGCGCAGCAGAAGCGCCACGCCCTCGGTGCCGGGTCCGGCCGCGAGGACAGGCTCGGGCCCGAACGAGTAACGGCGCCCGCCCTCGTCGAAGACGGCAACCTGGGGTACGGGGATCAGGTCCATGTGGCGGCAGTCCTTCGCGACAGATCGTTGCGCTCTGCGCAACACCTGTTCCGCAGAGCGCTCGTCGGGCCGACCCTAGCCCGCCCCGAAGGCACGGCAAAGGCCCCCGGGCGCATTTCAGCGCACCGAGGGCCTTGGTCCTGCTCGCAGCGGGCCGGACTACTTGTCCTTGCCGCCCTTGTCCTTGTCCCCGCCGGGGCCCATGGACTCGTAGATCTCCTTGCACATGGGGCAGACCGGGTACTTCTTCGGGTCCCGGCCCGGAACCCAGACCTTGCCGCAGAGCGCGACGACGGGGGTGCCCCCGAGCGCGCTCTCCATGATCTTGTCCTTCTGGACGTAGTGGGCGAAGCGCTCGTGGTCGCCGTCGCCGTGGGACACCTGCGGCGTCGGCTCTACGAGGGTCCCCGTACCAGTCCCGCGATCGGGCTCAAGAGTGCTCATGACTGCCAGGGTACCGAGTCCCTCGCGCGCGAGGGACTCCGCGGCGGCCGCCCCGGCCCCGGGCGCCCCGGCCCCGGGCTCAGTTCAGCGACGGGTCGTCCGCGTACGTGGCCACCATGGCCAGCTCGCTGCGCTGGCGCCGCAGCACCGCGCGCCAGAGCCGCTCGGGGTCCGGGAAGGAGACGTCGCCCGGCTCGGAGTCGACCACGTACCAGGCGCCCACGCCCAGTTCCTCCTCCAGCTGCCCCGGGCCCCAGCCCGAGTACCCGGCGAAGATGCGCAGGCCCCCCAGGGCCGCCGCGAGGAGTTCGGGCGGCGCCTCCAGGTCCACCAGGCCGATCGCCCCGTGCACCCGGCGCCAGCCCAGGGGGCCCTCCTCGCCCGGGATGACGGCCAGGCCCAGCGCGGAGTCCATCGCCACCGGGCCTCCCTGGAAGACGACTCCGGGGTCTTTGGCCAGTGGAGCCCAGGGCAGCAGGACGTCACCGACGCCCACCGGGGTGGGGCGGTTGAGGACGACGCCGAGCGAGCCCTGCTCGTCGTGGTCGAGCAGCAGCACCACCGCGCGGTCGAAATTCGGGTCCGCGAGGGCGGGGGTGGCCACGAGCAGCCGCCCTGTGAGGGAGGACACCTCGGTCATGGCCACATGATCTCGCACATTCGCCCGCGAGGGGGAGTGGGCGGCACGTCCGGACCGTACGCAGCTCAGGGCGCACGGCGGCAGTACGGGGCGCGCACGGGCCACCGGCCGGCCCCCGGCCGGAACCCAGCCGGAAGGAGACGCTCCGCCACCTGGCGGGCACCCAGGGTGTTGTACCGAATTCATGACAGTCCTATGGCCCCGTGAGCCTTACGAACAGGGGGGTCATGCCCCTTACCCTTTTCACTGGCCCCCTGCCCACCCCTCTCCGGAACGCGAGATTCATGACCGGCATCAGTGACGATGTACTGCTTGTCCACGGCGGAACCCCGCTCGAGGGCGAGATCCGTGTCCGCGGCGCGAAGAACCTCGTACCCAAGGCGATGGTCGCGGCCCTGCTCGGCAGTGAGCCCAGCCGGCTGCGCAACGTTCCCGACATCCGGGACGTCCGGGTCGTGCGCGGGCTGCTCCAGCTGCACGGGGTGACCGTCCGCCCCGGTGACGAACCGGGCGAGCTGGTGCTCGACCCCTCGCACGTCGAGAGCGCGAACGTCGCCGACATCGACGCGCACGCGGGCTCCTCGCGGATCCCGATCCTGTTCTGCGGCCCGCTGCTGCACCGCCTCGGCCACGCCTTCATCCCGGGCCTGGGCGGCTGCGACATCGGCGGCCGGCCGATCGACTTCCACTTCGAGGTGCTCCGCCAGTTCGGCGCGACCATCGAGAAGCGCGAGGGCGGTCAGTACCTGGAGGCCCCGCAGCGCCTTCGCGGCTGCAAGATCCGCCTGCCCTACCCGTCGGTCGGCTCGACCGAGCAGGTGCTGCTGACGGCCGTCCTGGCCGAGGGCGTCACCGAGCTCAGCAACGCCGCCGTCGAACCGGAGATCGAGGACCTCATCTGCGTACTGCAGAAGATGGGCGCCATCATCTCCATGGACACCGACCGGACCATCCGGATCACCGGTGTCGACCGCCTCGGCGGCTACAACCACAAGGCGCTCCCGGACCGGCTGGAGGCCGCCTCCTGGGCGTCCGCGGCGCTGGCCACCGGCGGCAACATCTACGTGCGCGGCGCGCAGCAGCGTTCGATGATGACCTTCCTGAACACTTTCCGCCGGGTCGGCGGGGCGTTCGAGATCGACGACGACGGCATCCGCTTCTGGCACCCGGGCGGCCCGCTCAACGCCATCGCGCTGGAGACGGACGTCCACCCCGGTTTCCAGACCGACTGGCAGCAGCCGCTGGTCGTGGCGCTGACCCAGGCCACGGGCCTGTCGATCGTCCACGAGACGGTCTACGAATCCCGTCTGGGATTCACCTCCGCGCTCAACCAGATGGGTGCGCACATCCAGCTCTACCGGGAGTGCCTGGGCGGCAGCGCCTGCCGCTTCGGGCAGCGCAACTTCCTGCACTCGGCCGTCGTCTCGGGGCCCACCAAGCTCCAGGGCGCCGACCTGGTCATCCCCGACCTGCGCGGCGGGTTCTCGTACCTCATCGCGGCGCTCGCCGCCGAGGGCACCTCGCGGGTGCACGGCATCGACCTGATCAACCGGGGCTACGAGAACTTCATGGAGAAGCTCGTGGAACTGGGCGCCAAGGTCGAACTCCCCGGCGGCGACCTCGTCTGACCGAGAGATCCACCCAGACCGTCCCAGAACGCCCCCACAGGCCCCGTACAGGGCCTGTGGGGGCGTTCTGGCTCCCGGAGCCACCGGGGCGTCGGGAACGCCGAGAGGCGGCCACCCGGTGCCGGGTGGCCGCCTCTGGCGTACTACGTACTACTGCCGTCCCGGGGGCCGGTGCGGCCCTCGGCACAAGGGCGGACTACTTGCCCTTGGCGGCTTCCTTGAGCTTGGAGCCCGCGGAGACCTTCACGCTGTAGCCGGCCGGGATCTGGATGGGGTCGCCGGTCTGCGGGTTGCGCGCGGTGCGAGCGGCACGGTGGGTGCGCTCGAAGGTCAGGAAGCCGGGGATGGTGACCTTCTCGTCGCCCTTGGCGACAATCTCGCCGACGGTCTCGGCGAGCGCGGCCAGAACGGCGTCGGCGTCCTTGCGGGTCACCTCGGCGCGCTCGGACAGAGCGGCCACCAGCTCACTGCGGTTCATGTTGTACTCCCGTGTTCAACGTGCCTTAGAGGCGTGAGATCGAAGCCGATGCTGCCAGGGCCCTAGGACAGTCCCCGGACCCGGGTCTGACGTCAGACCCTCTCGCCCGGTTACGCATCCTGCCCCCACCACCGGCGGGAAAGCCAATCCGGCACCCGCCGGGGTCACACGAAAAGCGCCACAGTCACGCCGCGGTGACGCTCCGTCCGCACCGGAAGGCGTCCGGATGGTGTCCGGAATGCTTTCCGCAGGCGCGGACCGCGGGCCACGCGGGCATCCCCGCAACCCTATGGGCGGCCCGGGGGGCCCGCATCCCGCGACGCGCCGGGGATCAGGCGGAGGTGGGCGGCGTCACAGCCGCGGAGGCCGCCTTGCGGACGGCTCCGGCGACCGCGCCCGCGACCTTGTCGTTGAAGACCGACGGGATGATGTAGTTCGCGTTCAGCTCGTCCTCGCCGACCACGTCGGCCAGGGCGCTCGCGGCGGCCAGCATCATGTCGGTGTTCACCGTGCGCGACTGGGCGTCCAGCAGGCCGCGGAAGACGCCCGGGAAGACCAGCACGTTGTTGATCTGGTTCGGGAAGTCGGAACGGCCGGTGGCCACGACGGCGGCGGTCTGGCGGGCGATCGCCGGGTCCACCTCGGGGTCCGGGTTCGCGAGCGCGAACACGATCGCGCCTTCCGCCATGGCGGCCACGTCCTCGCCGCTGAGGACGTTGGGGGCCGAGACGCCGATGAACACGTCGGCGCCGACCACGGCCTCCTTCAGGGTGCCCGTGTAGCCCTCGGGGTTGGTGTTGTCGGCGATCCAGCGCAGCGGGGAGTCCGCGGCCGCGTCGACGAGGTCGGGGCGGTCCGCGTGCACCACACCGTGGATGTCGGCGCTGACGGCGTTCTTGACGCCGGCGGCGAGGAGCAGCTTGAGGATGGCGGTACCGGCGGCGCCGGCGCCCGACATGACCACCTTGACGTCGCCAACGGCCTTGCCCACCACGCGCAGTGCGTTGGTGAGGGCGGCGAGGACCACGATGGCGGTGCCGTGCTGGTCGTCGTGGAAGACGGGGATGTCGAGGGCCTCGCGCAGCCGGGCTTCGATCTCGAAGCAGCGCGGCGCGGAGATGTCCTCCAGGTTGATGCCCGCGAAGCCCGGGGCGATCGCCTTGACGACGGCGACGATCTCGTCGGGATCCTGGGTGTCCAGGCAGATCGGCCAGGCGTCGATGCCGGCGAAGCGCTTGAAGAGGGCGGCCTTGCCCTCCATGACGGGCAGCGCGGCCATCGGGCCGATGTTGCCGAGGCCCAGCACGGCGCTTCCGTCCGTCACGACTGCGACGGAGTTGCGCTTGATGGTCAGACGGCGGGCGTCCTCGGGGTTCTCGGCGATCGCCATGCACACCCGGGCCACGCCCGGGGTGTAGATCATCGAGAGGTCGTCGCGGTTGCGGATGGGGTGCTTGGACGCCATCTCGATCTTGCCGCCGAGGTGCATCAGGAAGGTGCGGTCGGAGACCTTGCCGAGGCTGACGCCCTCGATCCCGCGGAGCTTCTCGACGATCTCGTCCGCGTGTGCCGTGGACGTCGCGGCGATGGTGACGTCGATACGGAGCTTCTCGTGACCGGATGCGGTCACGTCGAGGCCGGTGACCGAGCCACCGGAGGACTCCACGGCGGTGGTGAGCTGGGAGACCGCGGTACCGCTCGCGGGCACTTCCAGGCGGACCGTCATCGAGTACGAGACGCTGGGCGCCGTTGCCATGGCCGTGTTCCTCTTCTGTCCCTGGTTCTTGTACACACAGGGCCCCGCGCTGCGCCGCCGAGAACATGGCAGGACTGGCAGGACCTGTTGTCCGATCGTCCCACCTACCAGCCAGTACAAGGTAACCAGCTACAAATTTCGGAAGAACTCTTCCACCATACGAGATAAGTGGTGCCTGGGGAATGGGTGGCCCCTACAAAAAAGGTCCGCGCCCTCCACTGGGTGGAGGGCGCGGACCTGGTGCTTCATACGTCTATGACACCGACCCGCCATGCTCGCCTCGCGGCAAGTGGTCGCTCTAGGCGACTAAGGTTGGGCCCGGGGGCTTGGATCGAGTCGGTGCCGTAACCCAGGCTAACAAAGGTTCGCCGGAAGTGATCCCCCCACCGGTGACCGGTTGCGGGGACCACACCCTTGGCCGCCGACCAACCGGCCCTATGACGCTCCTAGGGCTGGAGCAGCGCCGCGACCCCCTCGGCGTCCGGGGCGTCCCGGTCGGTGGAGATCACCGTCAGCTGCTGCGTCGCACGGGTCAGGGCCACGTAGAGCACCCGCAGACCGGCCGGGGACTCGTCCGCGATCTCCGCCGGGGAGACGACCACCGTGGCGTCGTACTCCAGGCCCTTCGCCTCCAGGCTGCCCAGCGCGACCGCCCGCTCCCCCAGGTCCGCGAGCCAGCCCGCGGCCTCCGCCCGCCGGTCCATGGCCACGACCACGCCGACCGTGCCGTCCACCTGCTCCAGCAGCCGCCGGGTCTCCTCCACGACCGTGGAGCGCAGATCGCCGGCCACCGCCGTGAAGCGCGGCCGCAGGCCCGTGGAGCGCACGGCCGTCGGCGGCTCCGTGCCCGGCGCCGCCAGCTTCAGCACCCGCGAGGCGACCTCGGCGACCTCGGCCGGGTTGCGGTAGTTCACCGTCAGGGTGAACTTGCGCCGCGGCCGCGTCCCCAGCGCCTCGTCGCGCGCGGCGGCCGCCTCCTCGGGATCGGTCCACGAGGACTGCGCCGGGTCTCCGACCACCGTCCACGTGCCGCCCCGGCCGCGGCGGCCGACCATCCGCCACTGCATCGGCGTCAGGTCCTGCGCCTCGTCGACGATGACGTGCGCGTACTCGGTGCGCTCCGCCGCGAGCCGCTCGGCCCGCTCCCACTGGGTCTCCTCGCGGGTGGGCATCAGCTCCTCCAGCCCGCTCAGCTGGTCCAGCGGGCCGTGCTCCCGCTTCCGCTTGGGCCGCGCGGGCGCGCCCACCAGCTGCTGGAGCTCGTCCAGCAGCGCCACGTCGTGCACCGACAGGGCGCCCTTGCCGTCCGGGCCCACCCGGCGCAGGGAGCGCGCCACCTGACGGGTCTCGCGCGGGTTCAGGTCCCGGCGCGACCAGCGCGACAGGCGCCGCTCGTCCGCCATGGAGGCCAGCACCCCGCGCGGGGTCAGCTCGGGCCACCAGGCGTTCAGGAAGTCGATGAAGGCGTCCTCCGTCGAGATGTCCTCGTCGAAGGCGGAGCGCAGCTCGGCGGCGAGCTCCGGGTCGCTGTGCCGGCCCGCCCCGCCGGACTTGGAGTACAGCGCGTCCAGCAGGAGCTTGCGGGCGCGCGGGCGCAGCAGGTTGACCGGGGCCGTGCCGGACAGGACGTTCTGCCGGATCCGGTCGAGGTCGGGGGCCTCCAGCTCCTGGCGGCGCCCGAAGGCCACCACGCGCAGCCGGTCGGGGGCGGGGGCCCCGCCGGGGCCGCCGAACTCCAGGGCTCCCCGTACGGCCTTGCGCAGCACCTTCAGCATCCGGGACGAGCCCTTGATGCGTGCGGTGGACGGGTCGTCGTACGTGGTCGCCTCCGCGCCGTCGACGAGCGAGCCGAGCGCCCGGATGGCGACCTGTCCCTCCTCGCCGAGGGAGGGTAGTACGCCCTCGGTGTAGGCGACCAGGAGCGGGGTCGGGGAGACGATCAGGATGCCGCCGGAGTAGCGCCGGCGGTCCTGGTAGAGCAGGTAGGCGGCGCGGTGCAGGGCGACGGCGGTCTTGCCGGTGCCCGGCCCGCCCGCGACCTCGGCGACCGAGGCGGCGGGCGCCCGGATGACGAGGTCCTGCTCGGCCTGGATGGAGGAGACGATGTCGCGCATCGAGTGGGTGCGGGCCCGCCCGAGGGCGGCCATCAGCGCGCCGTCGCCGATGACGGGCAGCTCGTTCCCGTCGAGGAAGGCGGTCACCTCGGGGCGCATCAGGTCGTCCTCGACGCCGAGCACCTTGCGGCCCTTGGAGCGGATGACCCGGCGGCGCACGACGCGGCCGGGCTCCTTGGGGGTGGAGCGGTAGAACGGCGCCGCCGCGGGGGCGCGCCAGTCGATGACGAGCGGCGCGTAGTCGGAGTCGAGGACCCCGATGCGGCCGATGTGGAGCGTCTCGGCGATATCGGCCGTGAGGTCGGTACGGATCGCGTCGTCGGCGGGTTCGACGGAGGTGAAGGCGCCGTCGGGGCCCCGCTCCCCGTCCTTGCCGAGGACCAGGTCGACGCGGCCGAACAGGAAGTCCTCGAACTCGTTGTTGAGACGGTTGAGGTGGATCCCGGCACGGAACACCTGCGCGTCCCGTTCCGCGAGGGCGCCGGGCGTGCCGACCTGGCCACGCTTGGCGGCGTCGTTCATCAGGAACTCCGCCTCGTGGATCTTCTCCTCAAGGCGTCGGTACACGTGATCGAGATGCGTCTGCTCGACCGCGATCTCCCGATCGCGGACGGAATCCGCCGTGCTGTCGACAGCGGCATTCTGCGCGGCCACCAAGGCCCCTTTCTGACGTGCATGGGCAGCCGTCAACCGTACGCCAAGGGGCCCGTCCGCGCACGCCCCTTCCGGGACGGCTCGCGGATCAGGACGAAGATCACGCCCGGCGGGCGCCGCGGGCGGGGTCAGCCGGGGCGGGATTCCAGGACGCGCCGCCGGTGGCGGGCCACGCGCTCGCGGTTGCCGCAGAGCTCGCTGGAGCACCAGCGGCGGCGGTGTCCGCGCGAGGTGTCGAGGTAGACGCGGGCGCAGCCGTCGCCCTCGCAGGCCCGCAGCAGCTCCCGTTCGCCGGGGTCGGTGAGCAGTTCGACTGCGTCCCGGGCCACGGCGGCGAGCAGTCCGGCGCATTCGACGCCGCCGCACAACTCCCGCACGAGGTGCCCTTCTTGGTCCTGCACTGCACACAGTCCCGGGGGTGGACCGGCGGCCGCCGCGTTGACCCGTGCCAGCGCGGCCGCGGGCGGTGCGGCTCCGGCGAGCTCGGCCCGTACGAGGCTCTCGACGTCGGCGCGCAGCACCCGGAAGGCCCGCACCCAGTCGTCCCCGACGCGGCTGAGCGGCGTCCGGTCGGGCACCAGCCCGGCTCCGGTGAGCCACAGCCGCAGCCCGTCCCCGTCCCGGATGCCCTCGGTCTTCGCGAGAGGCGCAAAAGTAGCCACCAGGTCCAGGCAGACCCGCCCGGAGTCGAACCACATACCCGTCACCGCCTCCCTGTCGGGGCGTGCCCCCAGAGTGCCCGTCCCGCGGGCCGGCGGCTAGGGCCTGTCGCCACATTCCCATCGTCGCCCGCGGGGCAGACGGGAAGGTGGCGACAGGCCCTAGAGGCCGGGCGGCTAGAAGGCGGGCGGGTCGTCGCCCAGCAGCCGCTGGAAGAGGCGGTGGTCCTGCCAGTCCCCGCCGACGTGCAGGTAGCGGGGCGCGAGCCCGTACTGCTCGAAGCCCACCTTCGCGAGCACCCGCTGCGAGGCCAGGTTCTCGACCCGGGTCCCCGCCTCGACCCGGTGCAGCCCGACCTCGTCGCGGGCGATCCGGCAGATCTCCTCCACCGCGGCGGTGGCCACCCCCCGGCCGGCCCAGGCCTGGTCCACCCAGTAGCCGATGCCGCCGCTGCGCAGCGGCCCGAGCATGATGGAGCCCAGGTTGATCGCCCCGATCGGCGCCCCGTCCCCGATCAGTACGTACGGCCGCACCCGCCCTGCGTCCCGGTCGGCGAGCAGCGTCCCGATGCGCTCCAGCTGCCCGGCCTCGGTGTAGAAGCGCGCAGCCCGCAGGGGCTCGTAGGGGGCCATGTACGCCCGGTTCCGGTCCAGCACCTCGGCGAGCCCGGCGGCGTCCGCCTCCCGGATCTCCCTCATCTCCACACCGTCAATGATCATCCGGGAACGCTAACGGACGGACCCGGCCCCGGCCAGACCAGTGCCCCGCCGGCTTCCGGCCCGGTCCGGCCGCAAGGGGGGTGTCAGGCGTCCGCGTACTTCGTGTCCGCGGCCATGTCCAGGGACAGCCGGTAGCCGCGCTTGACGACGGTCTGGATGAGGTTCGGGACGCCCAGGGCCACGCGCAGGCGGGCCATCGCCGTTTCCACCGCGTGCTCGTCGCGGCCCGCGCCGGGCAGGACGCGCAGGAGTTCGGAGCGGGCCACGACCCAGCCCGGGCGCCGGGACAGGGCCTTGAGCAGGGCCATGCCGGCGGGCGGGACGGGGCGCAGCTCGGCGTCGACGAGGACCGCGTGGCCGCGCAGCTCCAGCCGGTGTCCGGCCACCGGGAACACGCGGGCCCGGCCGGGGAGCTCCTGGCACAGGAGCTGCACGAGGGGTCCGAGCCGGAAGCGCTCGGGCTGCACCGTGGACACCCCTTCCGCCTGCAGGGGCAGGGCCGTCACCGGCCCCACGCACGCGGAGAGGACCGACCCGCCGGTCAGTGCCGCGAGCACGGGTTCCCGTACGCCCCGCTCCGCGGCCCGCGTCAGCAGGGAGGCCGCCGCCGGCGCGGAGGTGAAGCTCACCGCGTCCACTCCGCCCGCGGCCACCGCGTCGAGCAGCCGGTCCAGCGGCCCGAGGTCCTCCGGCGCCATCCACCGGTAGACGGGTACGCCGACCACCTCGGCCCCGCCCGCCCGCAGGGCCTCGATGAACCCGGGCAGCGGTTCCCCGTGCAGCTGGAGGGCGATGCGCCGGCCGGCCACCCCGGCCGAGAGCAGCCGGTCCAGTACCTCGGCGAGCGATTCGGAGCGCGGGGACCAGGTCTCCACGAGCCCGGCGGCCCGGATCGCACCCTTGACCTTGGGTCCGCGCGCCAGCAGTTCGGTCTCCCGAAGCCGCCCGAGCAGTTCCTCGCCGAGCCCCCACCCGTCGGCGGCCTCGATCCAGCCGCGGAAGCCGATGGCGGTGGTCGCCACCACCACGTCGGGCGCGCAGCCGATCAGTTCCTTCGTGGCGGACAGCAGTTCGGCGTCGTCGGCGAGCGGCACGATCCGCAGGGCGGGCGCGTGCAGCACGGTGGCCCCGCGGCGGCGCAGCAGGGCGATGAGCTCGTCGGCCCGCCGGGCGGCGGTGACCCCGACGGTGAATCCGGCGAGCGGGCCGGCCGGCGGACCGGGGTGGGTGTCGTGCATGGTGACCTGCCTCGCGCAGTGGTCGGGTCCGGTGTCGGGGTCCGATATCGGGGTCCGGTGTCGCGGTCACACGCAGTCGTGACGGTCGCGTGAACCGAGCCTGCCCTGGGGGCGTATCAGGCTCGGTTCACGCGTATTTCGGTGCCGTTAACCGGCGTGTGCTCGTCGTTACACCGAGGTGAGCTGCGGCTTCGCCTCCGCACCGGCCGTAGGGATCATCACCTGGGCGGGCCGGCGAAGGTATACCGCCCAGGTGACGGCGCAGCACACCGCGTAGAAGCCGAGGAAGGTCACGAAGGCCGCCGTGCCCGAGCCGGAGCTCAAGAACGCCTCCCGGAACACCAGGTTGATGCCGAGCCCGCCGAGCGCGCCGACCGCGCCGATGAGTCCCATGGAGGCGCCGGACAGCCGCCGACCGTACGCGGCCGCGTCCTCGCCGCTCATCCCGCGGGCCAGCGCCTTCGCCTGGAAGATGCCGGGGATCATCTTGTAGGTGGAGCCGTTGCCGAGCCCGCTGAGGACGAACAGCCCCACGAAGCCGACCAGGAACACCGGCAGGGATTCCCGTACGGAGGCCAGGATCACCACTCCGGTCGCCGCCGCCATCGCCACGAAGGTGCCCAGGGTGATCCACGCGCCGCCGAAGCGGTCCGCGAGGGCCCCGCCGACCGGCCGGATCAGCGAGCCGAGCAGCGGTCCGATGAAGGTGAGCGAGGCCGCCTGGAGCGGGGTGCGGCCGAACTGCGTCTGGAGCACCAGCCCGAAGGCGAAGCTGTAGCCGATGAAGGAGCCGAAGGTGCCGATGTACAGGAACGCCATGATCCAGGTGTGCCCGTCGCGGGCCGCGTCGCGGACGGCTCCGGTGTCGTTGCGCACGGGCGCCAGGTTGTCCATCCGCACCGCGGCGAGCACCGCCGCGATCACGATCAGCGGGACGTAGGCGCCGAGCAGCAGCCGCGGGTGGCCGGCCCCGGCCGTACCGATGACCAGCAGGGCGGCGAGCTGGACGACGGGGACGCCGATGTTGCCGCCGCCCGCGTTGAGGCCGAGCGCCCAGCCCTTCTTGCGCAGCGGGAAGAAGGCGTTGATGTTCGTCATCGACGAGGCGAAGTTCCCGCCGCCGACCCCGGTCAGCGCGGCCACCAGCAGGAACGTGTTGTACGAGGTCCCGGGCTCCATCACCAGCCAGGCGGCGACCGTCGGCGCGAGCAGCAGCAGGGCGCTGACGACCGTCCAGTTGCGGCCGCCGAAGCGGGCCACGGCGAAGGTGTAGGGCACGCGGACCAGGGCGCCCACGCAGGTGGCGGTGGCGATGAGGAAGAACTTCCCGGCGGGGTCGATCCCGTACTGCGGGCCCATGAAGAGCACCATCACGGACCACAGGGACCAGATCGAGAACCCGATGTGCTCGGAGAGCACCGAGTAGATCAGGTTGCGGCGGGCGGTCTTCTCACCCGTTTCCCGCCAGAAGGTCTCGTCCTCGGGATCCCACCGCTCGATCCAGCGGCCACCCTTGCGCGGTGCGGTCGTACTGGTCATCACACGCCTCCACAGCTGCTGCGATCACGTCGCGCTCGTCGCGCTCGTCGGCCTTGCCGCGCTCGTCGGCCTGGTCGGGCTCGCCGCGTCTCGTCCGTGGTGACGACCGTAGGAAGGGCTCGTTTCAGCCCCGGTCCCCGCCGGATGACCGGCGGGAAACCTTGCACTCACCCGCCGCCCACGTCCGGTGTGAGCGCAGTCGGTGTGAGCGCAGTCGGTGTGAGCGCGGGCAGCCAACTGTCCGGGGGCACCTCCAGCCAGCCGCGCCCCGCCCCGAGCTCCGCGGCGGCGCGGCGCAGGGCGTCGAGCCCGGGATGGCTCATTCCCTTCCGCCACACCATCGAGAGCGGCGACAGCGGCACCGGGGCGGTCAGCGGCCGTTTGACGCAGCCGGGCATGTCGACGAAGCCCACGGTGGCCAGGACCGGACGGCCCGTCTTGACCATGACCCGGCGGAACTCCTCCTTGCCCACCGCCACCGGCGCGGGCGGCGCGGGCTCGATGCCCCGCCCGGCGAACAGCTCGCGCGCCAGCCCGGTCCACTCCACGGTCCGCGGGTTCCCGGCCCCGGTGTACACCGTCTCGCCGCGCAGCGCGTCCAGCGGTACGGCGTCCAGCGCGGCCAGCGCGTGCCCCTCGGGCAGCAGCACCGCGAGCGGCTCGTACCGTACGGGCAACCGCGCGAGGCGGGCCCGCAGGGCCGGGTCGAGGCCGTCGGCGTACCCGAAGGAGACGTCGAGGCGGCCCGCGGCGATCTCGGCGGCGGCGTGGGTGAGCCCGGACTCGAAGCGGGCCATCAGCTCGCAGTCGGGGGCGAGTTCGCGAGCCCGGTCCAGGACGCTGCGGGCGGTGCCGGGGCCGTCGGTGTTGAGGTCGACGAGCAGCGGCCGGGGCCCCGCGAACACCCCGGCCAGCTCCTCGTGCGCCCGCAGCACGCCCCGGGCCAGGGGCAGCAGCCGCTCCCCGTCCGGGGTCAGCTCCACGGCGCGGGTGGTACGGACGAAGAGGGCCGCACCCAATATCTGTTCGAGCCGGCGCACGTCACGGCTGAGGGCCTGCTGGGCCACGTAGAGCCGGGCGGCGGCACGGGTGAAGTGCAGTTCCTCGGCGACGGCGAGGAAGGCGCGCAGCAGGCGGGGTTCCACGTCTCGGGGCGTCACCTGCGGAGACTAACAACACGGAGCGGTGAATCACCCCCGAACAGGTGTTGGACCGCCGACGGCCCCCGGCCCGAGCCTTGACCCATGCCCACCACCCCGCCGTCCGCCGGCCCGGTCGCCGCCACCCCGTCCGCCGGCCCGGCCGCCGCCACCCCGTCCGCCGGCCCGGCCGTCGCCGCCCCGCCGTCTGCCGTTCCGTCCGCCGTCCCCGTCGCGGGCACCCCGTCGTCTGCCCGGTCCGGCGGCGGCGCGCGCCGCGCCGCGCCCGCCGCGCGCGGCCCGCTCATGGCCGTCTCCGGCGCCACACTGGTGCTCGCCGCCGCCCCGGCGCGGCAGGAGCACCCGGCCCGCGCGGCGCAGCCGACCCGCGCGCCGGGCCCGTACCGCCGGCTCTTCGCGCTCCCCGGCACCCGCGGGTTCACCGCCGGGAACCTCATCGCCCGGCTCCCCATGGGCATGTTCGGAGTCAGCGCCGTCATGATGATCGCCGGGCAGCGCGGCTCCTACGCCCTCGCCGGCGCGATCGTGGCGGTGGGCCTGGCCGCCACCGCCCTCGTGGCGCCCTGGACGGCCCGGCTGGTCGACCGGCACGGGCAGGCCCGGGTCGCCGTGCCCGCCGCCCTGATCGCGGTCCTCGGCTCGCTCTCCCTGATCGCGTGCGTCCGTACCGGGGCCCCCGCGTGGACCCTCTTCGCCTCCTACGCCGCCACCGCGACCACCCCCAACATCGGCGGCATGTCCCGCGCCCGCTGGACCCACCTGCTGCGGGACGACCCGGCCTCCCGGCACACCGCGATGTCCTTCGAGCAGGCCGCGGACGAACTGGCGTACATGCTCGGGCCGGTGGCCGCCGCCTTCCTGTGCACCGCCGCCTTCCCGGAGGCGGGCACGCTCACCGGGGCCGTACTGCTCCTCACCGGGATGCTGGTCTTCACGGCCCACCGCGCCACCGAGCCCCCGTCGGCGCCCGCGGTCCGGGGGCCGTCCCCGCTCCGCGCCCTGGGAGGGATGCTGCCGCTCTTCCTCGCCCTCGGCGCGATGTTCGGCTCCATGGAGATCACTTCCATCGCCCACCTCGGCGCCCACGGCCTCGGCGCGCTGTCGGGCCCGGTCCTCGCCCTCCAGGCGGCCGGCTCCTTCGCGGCCGGCCTGCTCTACGGCACCCTGCGCCCGCGCACGCTCCCGGCCTGCCTCGGCGTCCTGGCCGCCGCCATGGCACTGCCCTGGGCGGCGGCCGCCACCGGCTCCCTGCTCCCGCTGGCCCTGGCCCTGCTGCTGGCCGGCATGGCCACGGCCCCGGTCATGGTCACCGCGATGTCCCGGGTCCACGCGATGACCCCGCCGGGCCGCCTCAACGAGGGCATGACCCTCGCCGTCACCGCCCTCTTCGCAGGCATCGCGGCGGGCTCGGCGACGGCCGGCTCCGCGATCGACCACTGGGGCACGACGGCCCCGTACGCCCTCCCGGCGGCGGCGGCGCTGCTGGCCCTGCTCCTGAGCACGACAGCAACGGTACGAGCTTGGGGCACGAGCTCGGCACGATAGGCCGTACCGTCAGCGACCGTCTGGGCGAGGGCGGGCGGATCCCAACAAGGGACCCTTGACGGGATACCTTTAGGGATACCTCCCAGGTATGCTGCGCGTATGGCCACAGCGATCACCACCATGAAAGTCCCCGTAGACCTCCGCGACAGGATCAGCGAGGTGGCAGCCGAAATAGGCGGGACGATGGCTTCCGCCCTGGAACGCCTCCTCGACGACCACCGCCGCCAGCGCATCCTCGACCAGTACACCCGCCTCCAGGCCGACCCGGACACATGGTCGGACTACATGGCCGAGTTGGGCGAGTGGGACGGTCTCGCAGGCGACGGCCTCTCCGGCGACTCCTGGGAGGCCGGCAAGTGAGTCGTCTCGCACGTCCCTGGCAGGTCTGGTTCGCCGATCTCTCCCCCGTAATCGGCAGCGAACAGGCAGGCCGCCGCCCGGTCCTCGTCGTCGCCTCCCCCACTCACGCGGCCTTCCCGATCCCCATGACGATCATCGTGCCGCTCACCACCAAGACCCGGGGCCTGGACCACCACGTACCCATCAACTCACCCGAATCCGGTCTCGACCGGCCGAGCTGGGCCCGCACCGACGACATCCGCTCCATCTCCGAGCAACGACTCGTCGGCCGCACCCCCGTCGGCATCGTCAGCGACAAGGAACGCAACGAGGTCCGCCTCTACTTGCGACTCATGCTCGACCTCTGAATCCCCGACATGAGAAAGACCCCCCGCCCTGGCGATGTGCTCGCAGGTCAGAGGGTCTTTGCTCAACATGGGGTTGTGGAGATGGCGGGAATCGAACCCGCGTCCAACGGTGCAGAAGTAGGGCTTCTCCGAGCGCATTCCGCTGCGCTTTTCTCAGCCCCGGAGATCACACGGACAAGTCTCCGACGGGCTCAGTCACTGTTTGATTTCCCTCTATCCCCCGTGACCGGAGTTAGAGGTTTAGATCCCTAATTGACGCCAGGATCCGGACCGGGACCACTTCCGGGCTGACGCTCCTCACAGAGGCTTCAGCTCACTGTTATTAGGCAGCGAGGGTGAAGCGGGAGTTATCGCTCTTGGAGTTGGCGATTATTGTTTGCGACATATGGTTAACGAGATCATTGCCGCTTTCTCGGCTCGCTTCCCCTACATCGACATCCGCTGTCGAAACCGATCATCCCCATGTTTCACGCTGTTCAGTTATGAGATCCAGCCGGCGCTCTCCATGCGTCCTGCTCGACCGGCGCCACCCGCAAGCGTGTGGTGCTGACGCCATGGTACGCGAAGTGGACCACGGTGTGCCAGGAGGTTAAAGCTGGCCGCGCTCCTTGCGCTTCACGGCCGAGATCACCCGGTTCGTCTCGCGCGTGTCCTGCTTCTCGCGCAGCGACTGCCGCTTGTCGTACTCCTTCTTGCCCTTCGCCAGCGCGATCTCGATCTTCGCCCGGCCGTCCTTGAAGTACAGGGCGAGCGGCACGATCGTGTTGCCCGTCTCCCCCGTCTTCGAGTCCAGCTTGTCGATCTCCTCGCGGTGCAGGAGGAGCTTGCGCTTGCGCCGCGCACTGTGGTTCGTCCAGGTGCCCTGGCTGTACTCCGGCACGTGCACGTTGTAGAGCCAGGCCTCGCCGCTCTCAATCGACACGAAGCCGTCCACCAGCGAGGCACGGCCCTGACGCAGGGACTTGACCTCGGTACCCGTGAGCACGAGGCCGCACTCGTAGGTGTCGATGATCGTGTAGTCGTGCCGCGCCTTCTTGTTCTGGGCGATCAGCTTGCGCCCTGTTTCCTTAGCCATAGTGCGGTCATTTTCGCACTACGGACCCACCCCGATGCCACTCAATACCGTGCGGGCCCGTTCCTCGACCCGGTCCGCCGCCGCCAGGTCCGGTGTGATGCCCGCGCCGTCCAGGCTGCGGCCCGCCGGAGTGCGGTACGTACCCACCGTCAGCTCCGCCACCGATCCGTCCGGCAGCTCCGTGGGCATCTGCACCGAGCCCTTGCCGAAGGTGCGGGTGCCGACCGCCACCGCGCGGCCGCGGTCCTGGAGGGCGCCGGTGACCAGCTCGGCCGCGCTCATCGTGCCGCCGTCGATCAGCGCCACCAGCGGCCGGGCCGTATCGCCGCCCGGGGTCGCGTAGAGGGCGCGCTGCGCTCCGCGTACGTCGTACGTCGCCACCAGCCCGCCGTCCAGGAAGGCGGAGGCGGCCGTCACCGCCTCGGTGACCAGGCCGCCGGTGTTGCCGCGCAGGTCGAGCATGACCCCGCCGCCGGGCGGAGCGGCGCGGACCGCGGAGCGGACCCGGTCGCCGGAACCCCGGGTGAAGGAGGCGACCTTGATCACCGTGATCCCGCCGGGCAGCTCGCGTACCGTCACCGGCTCGCTGCGCAGCTGCTCGCGCCGCACGGTCTGCGTGAGGTCGGCCCCGCCGCGGGTCACCTTCAGGACCACGGGGGTGCCGGCCTCGCCGCGCAGCAGGGCCACCACCTCGGCGACCCTGAGCCCGGTCACGCCCTGCCCGTCGACGCTGAGCAGCCGGTCCCCGGCGCGCATCCCGGCCCGCGCCGCGGGGCTGCCGGGCTGGACCCGGTCGATCTCGATGCGGCCGTCGCGCAGCCGCCCGGCCCACAGGCCGACGCCCGTCCAGTGGCCGTCCAGGTCGTCGGCGAAGGCCTCGTACTCGCCCTGGTCGTACACCGAGGCCCAGCGGTCCCCGCTGCGGCTGACGACGTCCTGGGCCGCCGACTTGCCGGACTTGCCCTCGGCGACGGCCTCGGCGGCCGCACGGGCCACCGCGTCCCGGTCGGCGGTGCCCGCCTCGCGGTGCGGCGGCGCCGATGCCCGCGGCCCGGGGACGGCCCCGGGTGCGGAGGGCTCCGTACGCGCCACCAGGGCGGCGGCGTCCGCGGATCGCCCGGGGCCGGAGTGGTCCCAGCTCCCGGTGCACGCGCCGACGCCCACGGCGGCGAGGAAGGCCAGCGTCAAAACGGCCCCGCGACGGACGTCGCGGGGCCGGAGACAGAGGGCGGGCAGTCCCGGCATGGCGCCGAGTCTAGGACAAGGCCCGCGGCGGCACGGGTGGTTGGCCGTACCGCTCGCGGGGCGCTCGTCACACCTTCAGGTACTTGCGCAACGCGATGAAGGCGGCGAGCGAGGGCATCAGTACGCCGATGACCAGGACCAGCGGCAGCTTGGTCAGGACCGAGTCCCAGCCGATGAAGTTGATGAGCTCCATCTTCTCGCGCAGCGCGGCGCCGTGGTCGATCACGAAGTACTGGCCCGCGCCGAGCATCCCGCAGGCGAGCAGTGCGCCGATCAGGCCGGCGAAGGCCGCCTCCATGATGAACGGCACCTGGATGTAGAAGCTGGAGGCGCCCACCAGGCGCATGATCCCGGTTTCCCGCCGACGGCTGAAGGCCGAGACGCGCACCGTGTTGACGATCAGCAGCAGGGCCACGATCAGCATGATCAGCATGATGCCGAGGGCGGCCCAGTTGAGGTAGCCGAGGAGTTTGAAGAGGTTGTCCGTCACACTGCGCTGGTCCTCGACGGACTGGACGCCGTCACGGCCGGAGAAGGAGGTCGTGATGACCTTGTACTTCTCGGGCTGCTTCAGCTTCACCCGGAAGGACTCCTGCATCTGGTCCGGGGTGATGGAGGCCGCCAGGGCGGTCTTGCCGAACTGCTCCTGATAGTGCTTGAAGGCCTCGTCGGAGGATTCGTAGGTGACGCCCTTGACGAGGTCCATGCCCTTGAGCTCGGTCTCCAGGGCCTGCTTCTGCTCCGGGGTCACCGCTCCCTTGGAGCAGGCGGACCCTCCCTCGGCCTCCGCGTCGTTCTTGTTGCAGAGGTAGATGGAGACGTTGGCCTTGTCGTACCAGTACCCCTTCATCTTGCTCACCTGGTCGCGCATGAGCAGGGAACCGCCGAACAGGGCCAGCGACAGGGACACGGAGATGATGACCGCGAAGGTCATGGTCAGATTGCGGCGGAGACCGACCCCGATCTCCGACATGACGAACTGGGCGCGCATCGCGTCTCAGGAGCCTTTCAGTGCTGGTAGCCGTAGACGCCGCGCGACTGGTCGCGGACGAGACGGCCCTGCTCGAGTTCGATGACGCGCTTGCGCATCTGGTCGACGATCTGCTGGTCGTGGGTCGCCATGATCACGGTGGTGCCGGTCCGGTTGATCCGGTCCAGCAGCTTCATGATGCCGACGGAGGTCTGGGGGTCCAGGTTGCCGGTGGGCTCGTCCGCGATCAGCAGCGCCGGCCGGTTGACGAAGGCACGGGCGATGGCCACGCGCTGCTGCTCACCGCCCGAGAGCTCGCCGGGCATCCGGTCCTCTTTGCCGCCGAGGCCGACGAGTTCCAGTACCTGGGGAACGGCCTTCTTGATCTCGCCGCGCGGTCTGCCGATGACCTCCTGGGCGAAGGCCACGTTGTCGGCCACCGACTTGTTGGGCAGCAGGCGGAAGTCCTGGAAGACGGTCCCCAGCTGGCGCCGCATCTGCGGGACCTTCCAGTTGGAGAGCTTGGCGAGGTCCTTGCCCAGGACGTGCACCTGGCCGTGGCTCGCCCGCTCCTCGCGCAGGATGAGCCGCATGAAGGTGGACTTGCCGGAGCCGGAGGAGCCGACCAGGAAGACGAACTCGCCCTTCGCGATGTCCAGGGAGACATCTCTGAGTGCGGGGCGGCTCTGCTTCGGGTAGGACTTGGAGACGTTGTCGAATCGGATCACGGGTGCACCACGGTCGCCGGGAGTAGGTGTGCGTGACCATACGCGAACAGGCGCGAGGTGTGGACCCGGCGTCCGGAGTTGCCCGATATATCCCCTGGTCCGAGAGGTGCGCGACCGCGATTGCCCGGAGGGGCCGCGCCGAATGTCATCGAAGCTGGCACAGTGGGAGGGGGAACGGACCGGTTCCCGCGACCGTTGTAACCGAGGGGACGAAAGGAGGAGCGCATGACATATGACCGGCTCGTGTGCGCGAACTGCGCCGGACCCGTCAGCCAGGGCCGCTGCCGAGTGTGCCGGGCGAACCGGGGGCGCCTCCAGCAGGAGGACCCCTTCTCCGGCGGTTTCAACCCGGCGGCGCTCATCGCGCTGCTGGTGATCCTGGTGGCCGCGCTGGCACTGGTGGCTCAGCAGACGGCGTAGTTCCTCAGCCGCCACGTCCCGATCAGGCGACAGAAGCACATACGGAAGGGCCCGGACACCTTGACGGCGTCCGGGCCCTTCCGACTGCTCTGACCAGCGTTTTCCTACGTACCCGCTGCGTGCCTAGGCGGTCTGCTCCTGCTGCTTGCGCCAGCGGATCCCGGCCTCCAGGAAGCCGTCGATCTCACCGTCGAGCACCGCCTGCGGGTTGCCGACCTCGAACTCCGTCCGCAGGTCCTTGACCATCTGGTACGGGTGCAGGACGTAGGAGCGCATCTGGTTGCCCCAGGAGCTTCCGCCGTCCTTGAGGGCGTCCATCTTGTCCTTCTCCTCCTGGCGGCGCCGCTCGAGCAGCTTGGCCTGGAGGACGTTCATCGCGCTGGCCTTGTTCTGGATCTGCGAGCGCTCGTTCTGGCAGGAGACCACGATGCCGGTCGGCAGGTGCGTGATGCGCACCGCGGAGTCGGTCGTGTTGACGCCCTGGCCGCCGGGGCCGGAGGCGCGGTACACGTCGACGCGCAGCTCGCCCTCGTCGATCTCGACGTGGTCGCTGGACTCGACGACCGGCAGCACCTCGACGCCCGCGAAGGAGGTCTGGCGGCGGCCCTGGTTGTCGAAGGGCGAGATTCGGACAAGGCGGTGCGTGCCCTGCTCGACGGAGAGCGTGCCGTAGGCGTACGGAGCCTTGACCACGAAGGTGGTCGACTTGATGCCGGCCTCTTCCGCGTACGAGGTCTCGTAGATCTCCGTCGGGTAGCCGTGGCGCTCGGCCCAGCGCAGGTACATCCGCTGGAGGCGCTCGGCGAAGTCGGAGGCGTCCACGCCGCCGGCCTCGGCACGGATGTTGACCAGCGCCTCGCGCTCGGCGTACTCGCCGGAGAGCAGGGTGCGGACCTCCATCTCGTCCAGCGCCTTGCGCACGGAGACCAGCTCGATCTCCGCCTCGGCGAGGGTGTCCGCGTCGTCCATCTCCTGGGCGAGGTCGAACAGCACCGCGAGGTCGTCGATGCGCCCGCGCAGGTTCTCGGTCTTACGGACCTCCGCCTGGAGGTGCGAAAGCTTGCTCGTGATCTTCTGGGCGGCCTCCGGGTCGTCCCACAGGGACGGCGCGGCGGCCTGCTCCTCGAGCACGGCGATATCTGCCCTCAGCTTGTCGAGGTCCAGGACGGCCTCGATCGACCCCATGGTCGAGGAGAGGGACTTCAGCTCTTCGGAAACATCGACGACTGCCACGGGTCCAGCGTAGCCGGTCCCCGGGGGGCGCTCTCCGGCCAGGCCGAATCACCCGTACTAATGGCGGGTCGTACGGGCGTACGCTCACGCTATGACCGTCTTCCTCGTCAAGCGCCGCCATGTGGACCACATGCGTGTCACGACAACGAGCTGTTTGCCGCCGGACCATCTCCAAGCCTGATCCACCCCGATCCGACTTGGTCCTGTACGCGGTCTCGCGGTCCCGGCGCCAACCCTGCCGGCGGCCCTCCCCAGCCGCGGCCCCCGCCACCCTTGGGGACAGGACCCCGTGACATCCCGAAACGGAGCCGTCATGCCGTCCGCGCACCTTTCTTCTTCTGCTGCTTCTTCTTCTCCTTTCTCCTCAGCTGCGCCCGAGGCGCCCTCGCTCCCGGTCCTGGACCTCTCCCAGGCCGACGATCCGGCGCTGCGCGATTCCTTCCGCAAGGAGCTGCACGCGGCCGCCCGGGACAGCGGCTTCCTGCACCTCACCGGGCACGGGGTGACCGGCGCCGAGACCGCCCGCATGCTGGAGCTGACCAGGGAGTTCTTCGCCCTCCCGGAGGCGGACCGGCTGGCCGTGAGCAATCTCAACTCCCCGCACTTCCGGGGCTACACCCGCATCGGGCACGAGCTGACCGGCGGCGCCTCCGACTGGCGCGACCAGCTCGACGTGGGTGCGGAGCGGGCTGCGCCGCAGGTCGGACCGGACGACCCGGCGTACCTGTGGCTGGAAGGCCCGAACCAGTGGCCCGCGGCGCTGCCGGAACTGCGGAACGTGGTGCTGGAGTGGCAGTCCCGGCTGGCGGCGGTGGCCCACCGCCTGCTCCAGGAGCTGCTCGCCTCGATCGGCGCCCCGCCGGACTTCTTCGACGCGGCCTTCGCGGACCGGCCCCACCTGCACACGAAGCTGATCCGCTACCCGGGATCCGCCCCGACGGGCACCGACCAGGGGGTCGGTGCGCACAAGGACTACGGCTTCCTCACCCTCCTCCTCCAGGACTCGGTGGGCGGGCTCCAGGTGGTCCGGGACGGGGCCTTCCTGGACGTCCCTCCGATGCCGGGGGCCTTCGTGGTCAACCTGGGCGAGCTGCTGGAGATCGCTACGGAGGGGTACCTGACGGCGACGGACCACCGCGTGGTGAGCCCGGCGGGGGCCGTGGAGCGGTTCTCGGTGCCGTTCTTCTACAACCCGCGCCTGGACGCCGTCATCGAGACGGTCCCGGGCGACTACCTGGACGCGGCGCCGGGGATAGCGCACGACGCGTCGAACCCGCTGCACGCGGAGTACGGGCGCAACGAACTGAAGGGCTGGGTCCGCGCCCACCCGGCGGTGGCGCGGCGCTGGCACCCCGAGCTGGCTGGGGCGTAGGCGCGCAGCCCTGCGGGTCGACCCCGGGCCGCTGCGCGGCGCCTGTCCCCTACCCGCCCTTCCACCGTTCCCCGGAGCTCCGCCCCGGACCCGTTGCCGCGTGCGGCGCCGTTCCGGGGGCCAGCCCCCGCGCCCCCGCGCCTCAAACGCCGGCGGGGCTGGATATGGCTGACGCCGGCGAAAATCCAGCCCCGCCGGCGTTTGAGGCGCGGGGTCTGGGGCGGAGCCCCAGGGGGTCCGGGCGCAGCCCGGGGAACGGGGGAAGGGCGGGTCGGGGACTTCGCCCCGCAGGGCAACCCACCCGCGCCCCCGGCTACGGGGCCGTGGAGCCCGACTGCTTGCTGTCCTGGGGCGGCGCCGAGTCGGAGGAGACGGCCAGCCAGCCGCCGACACCGACGGCCGCGACCAGGGCGACCGCGGCCGCGGACAGCGCGAGCCGCCGCTTGCGGACGGTCTCCGCCCGGTGCCGCGCCGAGCCCGGCCGGTGCCCGCCGGCGGGCCGCGGCACACGGGCGGTACCCAGTGCCCCGCCCGCGAGCTCGTCCGGCCCCGGCACCCGCATCGAGGTGTGGGTGTCCCGGTTGGAGTCGGTGGAGGAGCCGGGGACCAGCGGAACCACGCCCCGCCGCCGCACCGGATCGGCGGCGACCGCCTCCGGTTCCGGGAACTCCGCCTGCTCCGGCTCGTCCGGTTCGTCCACGTCCAGCGGCGGCATCCCCGCCAGCAGCGGCAGCAGGTCCCGCAGCCGCAGGGAGAGCTCCGAGGCCCGCAGCCGCGAGGCGGGGGCCTTCGCCAGGCACTGGACCATCAGCTGCCACAGCTCGTCGGGGATGCCGGGCAGCGGGACGACGGTTTCCGTCACGTGGCGCCGCAGCACCGCCCCGGGATGCCCGCCGCCGAACGGCGTGAAACCGGCGAGGAGTTCGTACAGCACGGTCGCCAGGGCGTAGATGTCCACCGCCGCGCGCGGCGGCAGCCCCTCCACGATCTCCGGCGCCAGGTAGTCGGGCGTGCCGATGATCCGGGTGGTGGGGGCCGAGGCCCGGCCGCCGGTGGCCCGCCGCGGCGAGTCGATGAGCTTGGCCACGCCGAAGTCGGTGAGCAGCGCCGGATGCGCGCCGCCCGGCCCGAGCGGGCCCTGCATGTCGAGCAGGACGTTCTCCGGCTTCACGTCCCGGTGGACGACCCCGGCCGCGTGCGCGGCGGCCAGCGCGTCGGCGACGTCCGCGACGATGGCGACGGCCGCCTCGGGGGCGAGCCGCCGCTCGCGGTCGAGCCGCGTGCGCAGGTCCGTACCGCGGACGAGGTCCATGACGAGGGCGAGGTCGTTGCCGTCCACGACGAGGTCGCGGACGCAGACGACGTGCGGGTGTTCCAGGCCCAGGAGCGCGCTGCGCTCCTGGACGAACCGTCCGACGAGTTCCTGGTCGGACGCGAGGTCCTCGCGCAGCAGTTTGACGGCGACGGGGCCGTCAGGCCCCTCGCCCAGCCACACCGTGCCCGCGCTGCCGCGTCCCAGGATCTGGTGCGCGGTGTACCGGCTGCCGATCTTCCGTGCCACAACTGCTCCCTCAGCGGCTGGCGTACGCACCAAAGCTACGCGGCCAGGTGGGTGTTGGAGTCCACGGATCGCGGCGACCTTCACTTCTGCGGGCGAAATCACGTCCTGGAAGTCGACAAATCCACGAAGTCACCGGTACAAGGCCCGGTTCGGGCGGATTGCGCCGGTGCAGCGCGCCTGGTTGGGGCGGAAAGGCTCAGGAGCCCGTACCGCCCGCGGCGTCGCCGATCGTGGTGACCCAGTCCACGACGTCCGAGCCCCAGGTCCACACCTGGTCCCACCAGCCCCGGCCGGTGCCGACCCACTCCTGGAGTCCGGTGAACTCCCAGATCAGCCAGCCCGCGACGAAGAACAGCAGGATCATGACCAGGCAGCCCTTGAGGCAGCCCAGCCCCGGGATCCTCACCGGGTTCGCGCTGCGGCGACGCGGCTCACGGGGCTCCCGCTGCGGCGGCTGCTGACGCGGCGGCGGACCCTGAGGGGGCTGCTGCTGGGGCTGCTGCTGGGGCTGGCGGTACTGGGGCTGCCCCTGCGGCTGCTGGTACTGCTGGGGCTGCTGCTGCGGCTGGTAGTGCTGCGGAGGGGGCTGCGGCGCGTACTGCTGCTGCGGGTACTGCTGGGGCTGCTGGTACTGCTGCGGCGGCGGAGCCTGACGGTACGGCTGCGGCTGCTGCGGTCGCTGCGGCTGCTGCTGGGGCCGTTGCGACTGCTGCGGCTGCTGGTACTGCTGCTGCTGCGGCGGGCCCTGGCGCTGCGGCCGGCGGCGCAGGGGGTCCTCGCTCGGGTCCAGGTAGTGCACCTGCGTCTGCTCGTTGCGGTCGCGGGCGGCCTGCATCTGCGACTGCCACGGGTGAGGCTGGTCCGGCCGCTGCACGGGCGGCATCACGGAGGTCGGGTCGGCCCCGGCCGCCCCCGTACTCGGGAGCACGGACGTGGCGTCGGCCGCGCCGACCGGCGGCATCACGCTGGTCATGGCGTTGGGGTCGTAGGCCCCCATCGGGGAGGCCCCGGCCGTGCCGGGCAGCATCTGCGTGGCGTCCGCGGCGCCCGGGGTCTCGGGCACCGGCGCGGGCGAGGGGTCGGGGGCGAGGAGCGCGCCGACGCCGAGGGCGGCCTCGACCTCGGCGGCCGTGGAGTGCACGCCGATGCCGGAGGCGACGACGCGCAGGCCGCGCGCCAGGGTCTCCGCGCTCGGGCGCTCGCCCGGTTCCTTGCGCATGCAGCGCTCGATGACCGTCCACAGCGGCTCGGGCACGTTCGGCGGGCGCTGCGGCTCCTCGCTGAGGTGGCGGTGCAGGACCTCCAGCGCGGTGCCGCCGGCGAAGGGCGGCCGGCCGGTGAGGAGCTCGTAGAGCAGGATGCCGGCGCCGTAGATGTCGACGGCGGAGGTCTGCGGGCGGCCCTCGGCGGACTCGGGGGCGACGTAGGCCGGGGTGCCGACGAACTCGTGCGTGCGCGTCAGGCCCGGGGAGTCGGCCAGGCGCGCGATGCCGAAGTCGGTGAGCATCGGCTTCATCTGGCCGTCGCGCTCGTCGACCAGGACGTTGGCGGGCTTCAGGTCGCGGTGGACCACGCCGTCGGCGTGGCTGGCGGCGAGCGCGTCCGCGATCTGGGCGGTGAGCAGGCTCGCGGCGACCGGGGTGAAGGGGCCGTTCTCGCGCAGGTAGCGGTGCAGGTCCGGGCCGTCGATGAGGTCCATGACGAGGGCGAGGAGATCGCCCTCGACGACGAGGTCGCGGGTGCGGACGATGTTGGGGTGGGTCAGGCGCAGCAGGACGGAGCGCTCGCGCAGGAAGCGCATGACGATGTCCGGGTCCTGGGCCAGCTCCTCCTTGAGGACCTTGATGGCCACGGTCTCGCCGGGGTGGCCGGCCACCGCCGCCTCCGCACCGGCCGCCTCACGCTGGCGGGCGCGCCAGACGGTGCCCGTGGCGCCGCGCCCGAGCGGCTCCTCGAGCAGGTACTTGCTGCCGACTGGCCGCACGTCTCGCGCTCCCTGCTGTCGTCGATTCCGGCGTGTGGTCCGCGCGTGATCCACGCCTGGTCCACGTTTGTTTCACGCCTGATCTGCGAAATGGTTTTCCGGCCCACTCTAGGGCTTGTCCCGAGGGAAGACGCGGGGTGAGGGAGGTTGGTTGCCGCACATATGCGCGAAGGGTGATGTTTGCGGCGTATGCCGGGGGCGATTTTCCCGGCCATCATGTCGATATCCGATCGGCGCGCTTGCAGGTCCGGTGCCGGTCCGCGACCGATCAAGATCACTTGCCGGTGGGTGGCGGGCGTGTTGAGGACGACAGGTGCGAGGATGCACCCGTACGGAACGGCCGGGACGGGAGCCCCGCCTTCCGGGCAGACCTGACCGGACGACGCGTCCGTGCCGGGTGGGGGCGGGCGGACGGGCACGGCATGCGAACGGCATGTGGGTGAGCGTCCCGCGGGTCCCTGCCGGGCGCACTCACCGCGCACCGCGCAGAAGGGACCGCTGACGGCGATGCAGATCCGGCTGACCGTCCTTGGGTCGGGGTCGCGCAGCGGCCACCAGACCGCCACCGCGACCGCCTCCGGCGGGGGTACCGGCGGAGGAGGCGCGCCGGCGAGCTGTGACGTACTCGTCACCGCGCCCGCCGGTACCGCGCTGTCCGCGGTGGCCTCCGGGCTCGCGGCGACCGTCGGCGGACCCGACACCGGGGGCACGGTCGTGCTGTACGCCGGTACGGAGCGCCTGGACCCCGCGCGGTGCGCGCTCGGCGAGCCGCCGCTCGTGGACGGGGCGGTGCTGTCGCTGAACGTGCCCGGCCCCGACGTCCGGACGGACGGGACCGGCACCGGGATCGGGGACGGCCCCCAACTGCACGTCGTGGCCGGGCCGGACGCCGGCGGGGTGCACCTGCTGCACCCGGGGGCGATCCGGATCGGGCGCTCGGCCGACGCGGACGTCCCGCTGGACGATCCTGACGTGTCGCGCCTGCACTGCACCGTGACGGTGCTGCCCGACGGGCGGGTGGCGGTGGCCGACCTCGGGTCGACGAACGGTACGACGCTCGACGGCGCGGTGGTCGGCGCGGAGCGGGTGGCGCTCGCGCCGGGGGCGCTGCTGCGGGTCGGCGAATCCACGCTCCGCCTGGCCGTGGGCCCGGCCCCCGCCCCCCTCCCCCTCACCCCTGACCTGGAGGGCCACCTCTCGGTCCCCCTCCCGGGACCCCACCCCGACGCGGCCCCCGGCCACCCCGACCCCGTCCGCGCCGGCGCTACGCCGGGTGCCCCGGCGGGGTCGCATCCCGAGGGCGGCACCTCCGGCGGAGCCTGGACCGGCGCCACGCCCGGCACCCCGACGGGGTCACACCCCGGCGGCGGCGCCTCCGGCGGAGCCTGGAGCGGCGCCACGCCTGGCACCCCGACGGGGTCACACCCCAGCGGCGGAGCCTCCGACCAGGCCTGGACCGGCGCTACGCCCGGCACTCCGACGGGGTCACACCCCAGCGGCGGCGCCTCCGGCGGAGCCTGGAGCGGCGCCACGCCCGGCACCCCGGCCGGATCACACCCCGGCGGCGGCGCCTCCGGCCAGGCCTGGAGCGGCGCTACGCCCGGCAGTGCGGCCGGGTCGTACCCCGAGGGCGGTAGCTCCGGCGGAGCCCGGGCCGGTGGGGCGTACCCCGACGCGGGGGACCGGGGAGCGCAGGGACAGATCCCCCACCCCGCCCCTTCCCGAAACGGGGGCTCCGCCCTCGACCCCGTCCGCCCCGGCTACGGAACCCCGGGCGCGCCCGCGGGGCACTGGGAGGGCAGCGCCGGAGCGGCCCCCGCCGCCCGGGGCACCGAGCATCACACCGGAGGCGGCCGGGCCGCCTCAGCTTCCCCGGACCCCTGGCCGTACGGCGAGGCCGGCCAGAACGGCGACGCCGACCCGCGCCGCACCGGCCGGATCGCCAGGCCCGGGCCCGGGTCAGGACCCGGCGCCCCGGGTGCCGGACACCACTCGCTCCCCGACCGGCCCGGCGCAGGGCAGTACGGCGGAGCGGCACACGGAGGCGGGGCCTCAGACCCGTACCCCGGAGCGGCACACGGGGGCGGCGCCCCCGGGCAGCCCGCCGGAGCGGCACGCCCGGCCGCAGCCCCGCGCCCGTACGACGGAACAGCGCACCCCGGCGGCACGCCCGCCCAGTACGGGGAACCGGCACACCCCGGCTCGGCCCCCGGCCGGCACTCCGGACCGCCGCACCAGGCCGGATCCTCAGACCCCTACGCCGGAGCCGGAGCCGGAGCCGCCGGGCCGTACGCCGGAGGCGGAGCCTCAAGCCCCCACGCCGGAGCAGAGCACGGAGCCGGCGGCGGAGCCGCCGGGCCGTACGGGCACGCCGGGTCGGGATCGTCGCCGCGGACCGGGGTCGAGCACCACGGCGCGGCCGGTTGGGAGGAGCCCGAGCCGGCCCGTTCGGCCGGGACCGGGGGCGAACCCCGCCGCGGAGCGCGTCGCGGGATCGGGGCCTGGGCGCGGAAGTGGGTGCGCGGGGCGGAGGCCGCCGAGGTGGAGGTCGTCGCCGAGACCGCGGCCGCCGTCGCCGTGCGGCCCGGCTCCGACGATCCCGCGACCCTGCTGCTCACCGCCCTCGGGCCGGCCCCGCGGCTGTGGGCCGGGCCCGCAGGGCTCGACGTCACGCTCGGCGCGGGCAGCGAGGTCGCGCTCCGCGAGACCGGCGCGCTCGGCATCGCCGGCCCCCGGGCCCGGCTGACCGGTGTGGCCCGCTCCGTCATCGCGCGGCTCGCGGCCCTGCACGCCCCCGGCCAGCGCCTGGAGATCGTGCTGATCTCCACCGACCGGGCCCGCCCGCTCGCCGAACGCCGCCGCGACTGGGGCTGGCTCGGCTGGCTGCCCCACGTACGCCCCGCGCATGGTCAGGACTGTCGGCTGCTGCTCGCGTACGACCGCGATCAGGCGGCCGCCCGCGCCGGGGAGCTGACCCGGCGGCTCGACGACGGCCCCCTCGGCACGCACTGGGCCGCCGCCGGCCCGGACGCGGTCCGCGAGGCCTCGTACGGCTACCGGGGCCCGTTCACCCTCCTGGTGCTCGACGGGGACCCCGGTCCCGGGCCGCTCCGGGACGTCACCAGCCGGCTGGCCTCGCACGGGCCGGCCGCCGGGATCCACGTGCTGGCCCTGGCCGAGGCGCCCGCCGCGACGCCCGCCTCGCCCGTCACCGAGACCTACGAGGCGGCCTGCGCGGCCGCCCCCGCCTTCCGGGACTGCGGGGCCGTCGCCCTGCTCAGCGGTGATGTGGCCACGGCCGTACGGACCTTCGCGGTCTCGGGCGGCAAACCGGCCGCCTCCGGCGGTACGGCCACGGCGGACGCCGTGTCGGCGGCCTGGGCGGAGCGGTTCGCCCGCGCCCTGGCCCCCCTCAAGGCCGACTCCCCCGCCGTGGAGGGCGGTTACCGGCCGGCCGCCGCCAACCTGCCCCAGACCTCCCGGCTGCTGGACGAGTTGGGGCTGGCCCGGGCCACCCCGGCGTCCCTGATGGCCCGTTGGGCCGCCGCCACCGACCAGGGGCAGCGCGTCGGCGGGCTCGCGGAGATAGTCCTCGGCACCGGCCGGCGCGGGCCGGTGGGCGCCGAACTGGTCACCGACGGGCCGCACGTGCTGATCGAGGGGCCCGCCGGCAGCGGCCGTACGGAGCTGCTGCGTTCCGTGGCGGCCTCCCTGTCGGCCGCCGCCCGGCCCGACCGGCTCGGCCTGGTCCTGCTCGACGGGGCCGGCGGCGAGCGCGGCGACGGCCTGCTGCCCTGCACGGAGCTGCCGCACGTCTCGGCGCACCTGGTCGCCTCGGACCCGCTGCGGATGCGGGAGTTCGCGCAGGCGCTGGGCGCGGAGCTGAAGCGGCGGGCCGAGCTCCTGGACGGGGTGCCGTTCTCCGAGTGGCACGCCGTGCGCGAGGTCTCCGACCGGATGGTCTCGCCCCGCCAGCCCACCCCCGGCGAGCTGCGCGGCGATCTCGAACCCCAGCGCTCCGGCACCCTGCGGCTGCGCTCCTCGGCCACCCGCACCGATCCGGCGGCCGGGCCCAGCCCGCTGCCCCGCCTCGTCGTGCTCGTGGACGACTTCGACGCGCTGGTCGCGCCGGGCCTGGGCAGCACGGGCCGGCCCGCCGCCGGTTCGGTGGTCCGCGCGCTGGAGGCGGTGGCCCGCGAGGGAGCCCGCCTCGGGGTGCACCTGGTGGCCACCAGCGCCCGCCCTGACCGGACGGCCGACACCGAGCTGGCCCGGCTCACGACCCTGCGCGTGGAGCTCGACGCCCCCGACCAGCCGGGCCCCGGCCGGGGCGTGCTCCGGTACGCCGACGGGCGCACGGTCCCCTTCCAGGGCGGCCGGGTCACCGGCCGGATCCCCCGGACGGCGACGCTGCGGCCGACGGTGGTGCCGGTGGAGTGGGAGCGGATGGGCGATCCGCCGGCCCGTCGCCCGGTCCGCGAGCTGGGCAACGGCCCGACCGACCTGGCGCTGCTGGCCAGCGCCCTGGACCGGGCCTCGCACCTGGTGTCGGCGGTCCCGGTGCTCTTCCCGCCGGCCCCCTGAACCGACCACTGAACCGACCCCTGACCGACCCTCGGGCAGACCCCCGAGCGGCCCAGCGCACACCCCCGTACCCCGCGAGGCGGTATTGCGGGGGTGCGCGGGTCGGCGTAGACCTTGTGGCACGGGACACACCATCGCCAGCGAGGCATCGGGGGCACCGCCATGCGCAAGCACGGAACGAGCCGCACGACATCCCTTCGTACGCACCACACGTGGGCCGCTCTGGCCGTGGCCGGCGCGCTCGCGCTGAGCGCCTGCGGCAGCGACGGCAAGGAGCCCGCGAAGGGCACGGACGGCCCCACCACCTCGGGCGGGCCGGTCGTCGCGTTACCCCGTCTCGACGGGGAGAAGCTGGAGGTCGCGGCCGTCTGGACGGGCGCGGAGCAGGCGAACTTCCTCAAGGTCCTGAAGGAGTTCGAGCGGCGCACGGGCGCCACGGTCACCTTCGTCCCGGCGCAGGACCCGATCGTCACCTTCCTCGGCTCGAAGATCGCGGGCGGCGCCCCGCCGGACGTGGCGCTGCTCCCGCAGGTCGGGGCGCTGGTCTCGGCGGTCAAGAACAAGTGGGCGAAGCCGGTGGGCGCCGAGGCGCAGGCCCAGCTCGACCAGAACTTCTCGCCCGGCTGGAAGACGCTGGGCGCGGTCGACGGCACCCAGTACGGCGTGTACTACAAGGCCGCCAACAAGTCGCTGATCTGGTACAACGCGAAGGCCTTCGAGGCGGCGGGCGTACGGCCCCCGGCGACCTGGAAGGAACTCCTCACGGCCGCCGACACCCTGTCCGCGTCCGGCACCCCGGCGGTTTCGGTGGCCGGGGCCGACGGCTGGACCCTGACCGACTGGTTCGAGAACGTCTACCTCTCGCAGGCGGGCCCGGAGAAGTACGACAAGCTGGCGAAGCACGAGATCAAGTGGACGGACGACAGCGTCAAGCAGGCGCTGACCACGCTGGCCGAGCTGTTCGGCCGCAAGGACTTCCTGGCGGGCGGCCAGAGCGGGGCGCTGGCGACCGAGTTCCCGAAGTCGGTGACGCAGACCTTCACCGGCGGCGACCGGCCGGCGGCCGCGATGGTCTTCGAGGGCGACTTCGTGGCGGTGAACATCGCGCAGACGCAGGCCAAGGTGGGCACGGACGCGCTGGTCTTCCCCTTCCCGGCGGTCGGCTCCACGGCCCCGGTGGTCTCGGGCGGTGACGTGGCGGTCGCACTGAAGGACTCGAAGGGCGCGCAGGCGCTGCTGACGTTCCTGGCCTCGGTGGACTCGGCGCGGATCCACGCCCGTGAGGGCGGCTTCCTCTCCCCGAACAAGGCACTCGAACCGGCCGCGTACCCGAACGACATCCAGCGCGGCATCGCCGAGGCCCTGATCGCGGCGGGCGACAACTTCCGCTTCGACATGTCGGACCAGGCCCCGGCGGCCTTCGGCGGCACCCCGGGCGCGGGCGAGTGGAAGGCGCTCCAGGACTTCCTGGCGAACCCGGCCGACGTGGCGGGGACACAGGCGAGGCTGGAGGCGGACGCGGCCAAGGCCTACGGGAACTGATCCCGGTGGCGTCCCCCACCGGATCCCCCGCGGGTTCTCCTACGGGACCCCCTACGGGATCCCCCGCGACCTCCCCCGCGACCTCCCCCACGACCGGCCCCACGACCGGCCCGTCGGCCTCCCCGGCGACGGGGCCGGCCGCGGGCCTCGCCACGGGCCCGGCCACGGGCCCCGGCTCCCCGAGGAGCAAGGAGACCCGGCGCCGCCGCCTGACCGCCGCGGCGTTCCTGCTCCCCGCCCTCGTCCTGCTCGGCGCGCTCGTCGTGCACCCCATCGGCTACTCGCTCTACCGCAGCTTCTTCGACCGCTCCGGCGAGGAGTTCGTGGGCGCCGGGAACTACGGGGAGATCCTGCGCGACGACACGATCCGCACCGCGCTGGGAAACACGGCGATCTGGGTGGTGCTGGCCCCGGTCACAGCCACCGCGCTCGGCCTGCTCTTCGCCGTGCTGACCGAACGGGTGCGCTGGGGAACGGCCTTCAAGCTGATCGTCTTCATGCCGATGGCCATTTCGATGCTCGCCGCGGGCATCATCTTCCGGCTCGTCTACGACGCCGACCCCGACCGGGGCGTGGCCAACGCCGTCTGGGTCGGCGTCCACGACACCTTCGCCGAGTCCTCCGCCTTCCCCAAGGCCCGCCCCGGCCGGGACTCACCGCTGGTCCCGGCGGACGGGGGCGCGTACGTGACCCGCGATCCGGTACGGGCGGGCGTGCCCGCGCCGCTCCCGCTGGTCGGCATCGCCCCCGAGGCCCTCCCCCCGGGAACGCGCACGGCGCGGCCGGCCGCCACCGAGCCCGGGAAGGTCACCGGCACCGCCTGGCAGGACTTCACCCGGGGCGGGGGCGGCACGACGAACACGGTCGACGCCACCGAGTCCGCGCTGTCGGGGCTGCGCGTCGAGGCGGTCAAGGACGGCCGGGTGGTCGACTCGGCGAGGACGCGGGCCGACGGCACCTTCACCCTGTCCGCCGCGGCCGACGGCGCGACTCTGCGGCTGCCCGCCTCGAACTTCCGGGAGGCGTACGGGGGCGTCGAGTGGCTCGGCCCGACCCTGGTGACCCCGGCGGTGATCGGGGCCTACGTATGGATGTGGGCCGGGTTCGCGATGGTGCTGATCGGGGCCGGGCTGGCCGCCGTACCGCGCGAGCTGCTGGAGGCGGCGCGGGTGGACGGGGCGAGCGAGTGGCAGGTGCTGCGGCGGATCACGGTGCCGCTGCTGGCGCCCGTCCTGGCCGTCGTGCTGGTCACCCTCGTCATCAACGTCATGAAGGTCTTCGACCTGGTCTTCGTGATCGCCCCGGGCGCGGTGCAGGACGACGCCAACGTCCTGGCGCTCCAGCTGTACCGGACGTCCTTCGGCACCGACGCCGATCCGGGGCTGGGCAGCGCCATCGCGGTGCTGCTGCTGGTGCTGGTGGCTCCCGTCATGGCCTACAACATCCGCCGAATGCGCCGGGAGGCCCGCCGATGAGCACAGCGCCGCGCACCCCGTCCCGTACGCACTCCCGTACCCCGTCCCCCGCCTCGCTCCCCGCCCCTCCCCGCATCCCGCCCACCGCGCGGTCCCTCTCCGCCCGGGCGGCCGGCGGGGCGCTGCGCGTCTTCCTGGTCCTCGCGGGCCTGTTCTGGCTGCTGCCCACGCTCGGGCTGCTGATCTCCTCCTTCCTCTCCCCCACCGCGCTGAACGACCGCGGCTGGTGGCAGGTGCTGACGGCGCCCTCCCGGCTGACGGCCGACAACTACGAGCGGCTGCTGGCCAACGAGACCGTCACGGGGTCGCTGATCGACACGGCGGCCATCGCCGTGCCGGCGACCCTGCTCGTCCTGGTGCTGGGGGCGTTCGCCGGATACGCCTTCGCCTGGCTGGAGTTCCCGGGCCGCGACTGGCTGTTCCTGATCGTGGTCGCGCTGCTCGTCGTACCCGTCCAGGTGGCGCTGATCCCGGTCTCCGAACTCTTCGGCTCCATCGGCCTGTTCGAGACCACGGCGGGGGTGGTCCTCTTCCACACCGCCTTCGGGCTGCCGTTCGCCGTGTTCCTGCTGCGCAACTTCTTCGCGGAGATCCCGCGCGAGCTGCTGGAGGCGGCCCGCCTCGACGGAGCGGGCGAACTGCGGCTGTTCGCCCGGGTGGTGCTCCCGCTGGGCGGTCCGGCGATCGCCTCGCTCGGCATCTTCCAGTTCCTTTGGGTGTGGAACGACATGCTGGTCGCCCTGGTCTTCGCGGACTCGGCGCATCCGCCCGTGACGGTCGCGCTCCAGCAGCAGGTACGGCAGTTCGGGAACAACATCGACGTGCTGGCGCCCGGCGCCTTCCTGTCGATGGTGGTGCCGCTCGTCGTCTTCTTCGCCTTCCAGCGGCAGTTCGTCTCGGGGGTGATGGCGGGAGCGATCAAGTAGTCGATCGGGCAGGGCATCAGCCCCTGATCATGGTGTTGACGTGCCGGGTTGACGCTCCGTAACCCGAATGCCGCACCCTGCGTAACCCGATCACCACGCCGGGGGTTCCTGGGCCATATGCCCGCGCCGACCCCTGGATGTGCCGTGCCCCGGTTCAGCGTCATCGTGCCCGCGTACAAGGTCCAGGCGTACCTCCAGGAGAGTCTGGACTCGGTCCTGACCCAGTCGTATCCGGATCTCGAACTGATCGTGGTCGACGACGCCTCCCCGGACGCCTGCGGTCCGATCATCGACGACTGCGCAGCCCGCGACCCCCGGGTCACCGCCGTGCACCTGGCGCACAACCTCGGGCTGGGCCCGGCCCGCAACGCTGGCCTCTCCCGCGCCACCGGCGACTACGTGCTCTTCCTCGACGGCGACGACACCCTGGCCCCCGGCGCCCTGCAGGCCATCACCGACCGGCTGAAGGCCACCGGCTCCCCGGACGTCCTCGTCTACGACTACGCGCGCACCTACTGGAGCGGCGAGACGGTCCGCAACAGCCTCTCCCACCGCCTGTGCGAGGAGGGACCGGCCAGCTTCCGGCTCGCCGACCGCCCCGCCCTCCTCGGCATGCTGATGGTGGTGTGGAACAAGGCCTACCGCCGCGAGTACGTGGAGCGCGAGGGCCTCTCCTTCCCGCCCGGCTTCTACGAGGACACGCCCTGGACCTACCCGGCCCTGCTGGCGGCGGAGTCGGTCGCTGTCCTCGACCGGGTCTGCGTGCACTACCGCCAGCGCCGCACGGGCTCGATCCTGACCACGTCCACCCGCCGGCACCTGGACGTCTTCGACCAGTACGACCGCGTCTTCGGCTACCTCGCCACCCGCCCCGAGCTGGAGCGCTGGCGGCCCGCCGTGCACCGGCGGATGGCCGAGCACTTCTGCGCCCTGTACGCGGACCCGCGCCGGCTCCCGCGCGCCGCCCGGTCCGAGTTCTTCGCCCGGGCCTCGGCCCTGCTGCGCCGCTACCGGGTGCCGGGCCCCCGGCCGCTGTCCCTGAGCCGCACGGACCGCACCCGCCACCTCCTGATGCGCCTGGGCACGAGGCGCACGTACCGCCTCCTCTCCCTCCTGCGCTCGGCCGCGCTCGCGGCGGGCCGCGCCGGGGTCGTCCTGGGGCGGGGCCTGCGCGAGACCGGCCTGCGCCTGCACTACCGCGCGCAGCGCCTGCTCCCGCTCCGCCCGGAGCTGGCGGTCTTCTCCGCGTACTGGCACGGCGGTTACGCCTGCAACCCGGCGGCGATCGAGGCCAAGCTGCGCGAACTGGCCCCGCGCATGCGGACGGCCTGGATCTGCGACCCGGCGCACGCCTCGACCCTCCCCCGCGGCACCACCCCCCTCCGCCCGGGCTCGGCGGCGTACTGGACGGCCCTGGCCCGCGCCACCTACCTCGTCACGAACGTCAACTTCGACCGTGCGCTGGTCAAGCGTCCCGGCCAGATCCTCGTGCAGACGCAGCACGGCACCCCGCTCAAGCGGGTCGGCCTCGACCTCCAGGACCGCCCTGCGGCCACCCCCACGACGGACTTCGCGGGCCTACTGCGGGGCGCGGACCAGTGGGACTACCTGCTCTCCTCGAACCGCCACTCGACCCTCGTCTGGGAAAAGGCGGTCCCCTCCTCGTACACCACCCTCGAATACGGCTACCCCCGCAACGACGTGTTCCACCGGGCCACCCAGGCGGACGTCCTGGAGCTGCGCGAACGCCTCGGCATCCCGCCGGGCTCCACGGCGATCCTGTACGCGCCGACCCACCGCGACTACCGCCGCAGCCGCCCCGCCCACCCGGACTTCGACCGGATCCTGCGCGACCTGGGCCCGCGCTACACGATCCTGACCCGCACCCACCTCACCTACGCGGGCTCGCCCTCCCCCGAGCCGCACCCGCGCCTCCTCGACGTCTCCTCCCACCCCTCCGTCGAGGAACTCTGCCTGGCCTCAGACGCGTTGGTGACGGACTACTCGTCCCTGATGTTCGACTACGCGTCCCTGGACCGTCCGATCGTCATCCACGCGGACGACTGGGAGGCGTACGAGGCCTCCCGCGGCACGTACTTCGACCTCCGGGCCTTCCCCCCGGGGGCGATCGCCCGCACCGAGGACGAGCTGGTGGACATCTTCTCCACCGGCCACTGGCAGGGCTCGCGCTCGGCGCAGCTCCGCGCGTCCTTCCGGACCCGGTTCTGCACGCACGACGACGGCCAGGCGGCGGAGCGGGTGGTTCGCCACGTCTTCCTGAGCCAGCCGACCGCCCCCATCACCCCCCTGGAAGACCGCCGCCCCACCCCCGCGGCCCCCTCCGCCACCCCGGAACCCACCCTGGCCCACCTGGCCACGTCCCGCTGGCCGTAACCCTTTTCACCCGTCGGCACATCCAGCCCGGGGCGGAGCCAAATCCAGCCTCGCCGGCGTTTGAGGCGCGGGGTCTGGGGCGGAGCCCCAGGGGGTCCGGGCGCAGCCCGGCACCCCTGGGGCCCGTCCGGCGTTTGAGGACCGGGTCAGGGCAGAGCCCTGGGAACGGAGGAAGGGCGGGTAGGGGATTCCGCCCCGCAGGGGAAGCCCCTAGGCCGGCCCGGCCGTCAACCCGGCGACGACCGACCGCGCAAGGTCGTCCAGGTAGCCCCGCGACACCGCGTCCCGCACCACCACCTGCCGCCAGTACAGCGGCCCGATCGCCAGATCGAGCGCCCTCCCCGCATCCACCCCCACGGGCAGCTCGCCGCGCGACACCGCCTCGGAGATGATCCCCTCCGCCATCCGCCGCTGCCCCTCCAGCAGAGCCCCCCGCACCGCGTCCGCGATCTCGGGATTCCGCGCCGCCTCCACCAGCAGGTCGGGGATCACCGCCGAGGCCACGGGATGCCGCAGCACGTGCGTCATCACCTCCAGCAGCGCCCGTACGTCCCCGTAGAGCGACCCCGTCGACGGCACCGGCAGGCCGTCCGTAGCGAAGGCGCCGACCAGGTCCAGCACCAGGTGCAGCTTCGACTTCCACCGGCGGTACACGGCCGTCTTCCCCACGCCGGCCCGCCGTGCGATGCCCTCGATCGACATCCGTGCGAAGCCGACGGTGGCCAGCTCCTCGACGACGGCCGCCCGGATCGCCTCGGTCACGTCCTCGCGCAGAACGGCGGCCCCGGCGGGGGCTCTTCGGGCGGCGGCGGGGGCGGGGGCGGGGGCGGCGGCAGGCTCACGAGTCATACGCAGAGCATATCCCGCGACGACGATACGGTTGCGTTCCGACGTCGAACGACCTAACCTCACCGTAGCGACGATACGGACCCGTTCCATCGCCCGCCGACGCCCCGCACCCCGTCGAAAGCGACCCAGTGACTGCGACCACCGCGCCACCCCCGGCCCCCGCCCCGACGAATCACCAGGTCAGGGCCAAGGGCAAGGCCCCGGACCCCATCGCCGACCTGGCGACGGCCCACGACCTGACCCTCAGCGGGGCCCGCCCCACCCTCCCCCGCTACATCGCGCAGCTCTGGGGCCGGCGCCACTTCGTGACCGCGTACGCCACCGCCCGCATGCACTCCCAGTACAGCCAGGCCAGCCTCGGCCAGGTCTGGCACCTGATGACCCCACTGCTCAACGCGGCCGTCTACTACTTCATCTTCGGCATCGTCATGCACGCCCAGCGCGGCGTACCGGACTACATCGTGTTCCTGATCACAGGTGTCTTTGTCTGGGACTTCATCGGAAGCTGCATCAACGCCTCCACGCGCGCCGTCCAGTCCAACCTCGGCCTGGTGCGCGCCCTGCACTTCCCCCGCGCCTCGCTGCCGCTGTCCACCGTCGTCCAGCTCTTCCAGCAGCTACTGATCACCATGGGCGCGCTGATCATCCTGCTGCTGGTCTTCGGCCAGACCCCCGCCCCGAGCTGGGTGCTCGCCCTCCCCACCCTCGCGCTCATGGCCGTCTTCTGCGCCGGCTGCGCCATGGTCATGGCGCGGGTCGGAGCGAAGAGCCCGGACATCAGCCAGCTGATGCCGTTCATCCTGCGGACCTGGATGTACGCCTCGGGCGTCATGTGGTCGATCGACCAGATGCTCAAGACGGACCACCTGCCGGGCTGGGTCTCGATGGCCCTCAAGCTCAACCCCGCCGCCGTCTACATCGACCTGATGCGCTTCGCGCTCATCGACTCGTACACGGCGCACCAGCTCCCGCCCCACGTCTGGCCGGTCGCCCTGGGCTGGGCGCTGCTCGCCGGCGTCGGCGGGTTCGTTTTCTTCTGGAAGGCAGAGGAGGAGTACGGCCGTGGCTGACACCGCAACCGAGACCCGGACCCCGACCGTCATCGCCG
The DNA here is from genome assembly GCF_057834205.1 of Streptomyces sp. GL_148. Classification (NCBI taxonomy): domain Bacteria; kingdom Bacillati; phylum Actinomycetota; class Actinomycetes; order Kitasatosporales; family Streptomycetaceae; genus Streptomyces; species Streptomyces sp. GL_148. The sequence continues at coordinate 3,375,334 of NZ_CM174396.1, forward strand.
ACGACGTCCACGTGATCTACAAGGTGCACGGCTCGGGCGGCCGCAAGGGCGGCGCGACCGCGGCCCTGAGCCGGATGTTCTCCCGCAAGCCCGCCACCGGCATCCGCGAGGTGCACGCCGTCAAGGGCGTCAGCTTCACCGCCTACAAGGGCGAGGCCATCGGCCTGATCGGCACCAACGGCTCCGGCAAGTCCACCCTGCTGTCCGCCATCGCCGGCCTCCAGCCGGTCGCGCGCGGCCGGATCTTCTCGCACGGCCAGCCGTCCCTGCTCGGCGTGAACGCCGCCCTGATGAACGACCTGACCGGCGAACGCAACGTGGTCCTCGGCGGCCTCGCCATGGGGATGTCCAAGCGGCAGATCCGCGAGCGCTACCAGGAGATCGTCGACTTCTCCGGCATCAACGAGAAGGGCGACTTCATCTCCCTGCCCATGCGCACCTACTCCTCCGGCATGGGTGCCCGGCTGCGCTTCTCCATCGCCGCCGCCAAGGACCACGACGTCCTGATGATCGACGAGGCCCTGGCCACCGGCGACGCCGCCTTCCAGCGCCGCAGCCAGGCCCGCATCGAGGAACTCCGCGAACGGGCCGGCACCGTCTTCCTCGTCAGCCACGGCATCGGCACGGTCCGCGAAACATGCGACCGCGCGATCTGGCTCGAATCAGGCGTCCTGCGCATGGACGGCCCCTCGAAAGAGGTCTGCGACGCGTACGAAGCATTCACCAACAAGCACTGAGCTCCCGGACCACCGCCGCCGGCCCAATCCGTCGCCACCGGGCCCAATCCAACGCCGCCGGGCCCAATCCAACGCAGCCGGGCCAAATCCAGCCCCTCCGGCGTTTGAGGAGCGGGGGTCCGGGGGCAGCGCCCCCGGCAACGGCGCCGCACCCGCCCACGACGGACCGCACCGAGTACGGGCCGGGCCCGGAACCCCCCAGAGGGTCCCGGGCCCGGCCCGTACTCGTACAGCCGCCCGCAGGGCTACGCGTGCGCCCTCAACAGCGAGCGCATCGTCCGCATGGCGACGGACAGGTTCGCCAGATCGAAGTCGTCCGACCCCTGGATCTCGTCCAGAGTCGTCCGCGCACGCCCGATGATCGCCGCGTTCTTCTCCTCCCACGCCTTGAAGCGCTCCTCGGGAGTCGAGGTCCCGTTCCCGACCGCCAGCACGTCCGCGGTCAGCGCCGCATGCGCCGAGAAGAGGTCCTCGCGGATGGACGCGCGGGCCATCGACTGCCAGCGGTCGGCCCGCGGCAGTTCGATGATCCGGTCCATCAGCTGGGTGATGTCGAGCCGGTCGGCGAGGTCGTAGTACACCTCGGCGACGGCCAGCGGCTCGACGTCCGTACGGTCCGAGATCGCGACGATGTCCAGCGTCGGGAAGGCGGACGAGAAGCCGGCCACCTTGGCCGCCAGCTCCTCCGGCACGCCCTCGCCGATCAGCTCCGCCATGACCGCCTCGTACCACTCCAGGTCCGCGCCGCGCACCAGCTTCGGCAGGTCCGACCAGACCTGCGTCACCCGCTCGGTGAAGAGCTCGATGGTCTCGGTGATCTCGAGCGGCTGCGGCCGGTTGTTCAGCAGCCAGCGCGTACCGCGCTCGACCAGCCGCCGCGAGTGCAGCCGGATCCGGGTCTGGACGTCGGCGGCGACCTCGTTGTCGAGGGCCTCGACCGCGTCCCACACCCCGGCCAGGCCGAAGATCTCGCGGGCCGCGAGCTGCGCCCGGATGATCTCCTCCAGGGAGGCTCCGGTCTCCTCGCGCAGGCGGTGCAGGAAGGTCGAGCCACCGCTGTTGACGGTGTCGTTGACCAGCACCGTGGTGATGATCTCGCGGCGCAGCGCGTGCCCGTCGACCTGCTCGGGGAACTTCGCGAGCAGCGCGCCCGGGAAGTAGGCGTGCAGCAGGCGGTCGAGGTACGGGTCGTCCGGCAGCCCGGTGTGGATGAGCTCCTCCGCCACCGTGATCTTGGTGTAGGCGAACAGGACGGCCAGCTCCGGCTGGGTCAGGCCCTTGCCGTTGTTCAGCAGCTCGCGCAGCTGCCGGTCGTTGGGCAGGAACTCCAGGGCGCGGTCCAGCAGGCCGTCACGGCCCAGGCGGCGCATGAAGCGCTGCTGGGCGTGGAGCAGGCTGGGCGCCTGGGCGGCGCCGTTGGCCAGTGCCACGTTCTGCGCGTAGTTGTTGCGCAGCACCAGACGGCCGACCTCGTCGGTCATCGCGGCGAGGAACTTGTTGCGCTGCTTGACGGTCAGGTCCCCGTCGGCGACCACCGAGTTCAGCAGGATCTTGATGTTCACCTCGTGGTCGGAGGTGTCCACGCCCGCGCTGTTGTCGATGGCGTCGGTGTTGACCTTGCCGCCCTCGCCGCCGGCGCCGCTGCGCGCGAACTCGATGCGGCCGAGCTGGGTCAGGCCCAGGTTGCCGCCCTCGCCGATGACCTTGGCCCACACGTCGGAGCCGTTGACGCGGATGGCGTCGTTGGCCTTGTCGCCGACGTCGGCGTGCGTCTCGGCCGTCGCCTTGACGTACGTACCGATGCCGCCGTTCCACAGCAGGTCCACGGGGGCCTTGAGGATGGCCTGCATCAGCTCGGCGGGGGTCATCTTGGAGATGCCCGCGTCGATCCCGAGGGCCGCGCGGACCTGCGCGTTGACCGGGATCGCCTTCGCGCTGCGCGGGTGGATCCCGCCGCCCTGCGAGAGCAGCGAGGTGTCGTAGTCCCCCCACGAGGAGCGCGGCAGCTCGAAGAGGCGCCGGCGCTCGGCGAAGGAGGTCGCCGCGTCCGGGTTCGGGTCGATGAAGATGTGCCGGTGGTCGAAGGCCGCCACCAGGCGGATGTGCTCGGAGAGCAGCATGCCGTTGCCGAAGACGTCGCCGGACATGTCGCCGACGCCGACGACGGTGAAGTCCTGCGTCTGGGTGTCGTGCCCGAGCTCGCGGAAGTGCCGCTTGACGGACTCCCAGGCGCCGCGGGCGGTGATGCCCATGCCCTTGTGGTCGTAGCCCGCCGAGCCGCCCGAGGCGAAGGCGTCGCCCAGCCAGAACCCGTAGGACTCGGCGACCCCGTTGGCGATGTCGGAGAAGGTCGCGGTGCCCTTGTCGGCGGCGACGACGAGGTAGGTGTCGTCCTCGTCGTGGCGGACCACGCCCTTGGGCCGCACGACCTCGCCGCCGACCATGTTGTCGGTGATGTCGAGCAGCGCCGAGATGAAGATCTTGTACGAGGCGATGCCCTCGGCGAGCCACGCGTCGCGGTCCACCGACGGGTCGGGGAGGTTCTTGGCGACGAAGCCGCCCTTGGCGCCCACGGGCACGATGACGGTGTTCTTGACCATCTGCGCCTTGACCAGGCCGAGGATCTCCGTACGGAAGTCCTCGCGGCGGTCGGACCAGCGCAGGCCGCCGCGGGCGACCTTGCCGAAGCGCAGGTGGACGCCTTCGACGCGCGGGGAGTAGACCCAGATCTCGAACGCCGGGCGCGGCGCCGGCAGGTCGGGGATGGCCTGCGGGTCGAACTTCATCGACACGTAGGAGTGCTGCTCGCCCGCCGCGTTGAGCTGGAAGAAGTTCGTGCGCAGCGTCGCCTTGATGAGGGTGAGGAAGGAACGCAGGATCCGGTCCTCGTCCAGCGAGGCGACCTGGTCCAGGGCCCCGTCCAGCTCCTCCAGCATCGCGTCGACGAGCTCGGTGCCCGCGGACTGGCGGCCCGGCGACATCCGGGCTTCGAAGAGGGAGACCAGCAGCCGGGTGGTGTGGACGTTGTTGCGGAGGGTGTCCTCCATGTAGTCCTGGCTGAAGGTGGCACCGGCCTGGCGCAGGTACTTGGCGTACGCGCGCAGGACCACGGCCTGACGCCAGGTCAGTCCGGCGCTCAGCACCAGGGTGTTGAAGTTGTCGTTCTCGGCGTCGCCCTGCCAGACCGCCGAGAAGGCGTCCTGGAACCGCTCGCGCGCGTCGTCGCCGAGGTAGCTGGCGGTTCCGGCCAAGTCGCCGTTGCCGCTCGCGAGCGGCATCCGCAGACCGAAGTCGTAGATCCACGCGTTGGTGCGGTCGGTGCAGCGCAGCTCGTACGGCCGCTCGTCGGTGACCTCGACGCCCAGGCGCTGCAGGACCGGCAGGACCGCGGAGAGCGAGACCTGCTCACCCGTGCGGTAGATCTTGAACCGGCGTTCGCCGGGGCCCGCGCCGACCGGCTCGTACAGCGACAGCGCGAACTCGCGGTCGCTGGCGGACAGCCGCTCCAGGTGGACCAGGTCCGCCACGGCGGAGCGCGGCGAGTGGTCGGCCTTGTAGCCCTCGGGGAAGGAGTTCGTGTACTTGCGCAGCAGCTCGGCGGCGCGCTCCTCGCCCAGCTCCGCGACGAGCGCCTCGCCGAAGCCGTCGGCCCAGGAGCGTGCGGCCTCGACCAGGCGGCCCTCGATCCGCTCGACGTCGGCGTCGGTCAGCACGGGCAGCACGGTGCCCTGCGGGACGCGGACCACGAAGTGGATGCGGGAGAGGATCGACTCGGTGTTCCAGGCGGTGAAGTCGACGCTGATGCCGTCGAGCTCCTCCTGCAGGATCGCGATCAGCCGCAGCCGCACACCGGTGGTGTAGCGGTCGCGCGGCAGGTAGACGAGCGCGGAGTAGTAGCGCCCGTACTCGTCCTGGCGCAGGTACAGCCGCAGCCGGCGGCGCTCCTGCAGGTACAGCACGGAGGTGGCGATCTCCTGGAGCTTGTCGACCGGGGTCTGGAACAGCTCGTCGCGCGGGTACGTCTCCAGGATCTGCAGCAGGTCGCGGCCGTCGTGGCTGGACGGCGCGAAGCCGGCGCCCTCGAGGACCTCGGCGACCTTGCGGCGGATGACCGGGACCCGGCGCACCGACTCGGTGTACGCCGCGGAGGAGAACAGGCCGAGAAAGCGGCGCTCGCCGACGACGTTGCCCTCGGCGTCGAACTTCTTCACGCCGACGTAGTCGAGGTACGAGGGGCGGTGCACGGTGGAGCGGCTGTTGGCCTTGGTCAGCACCAGCAGGCGGTGCTCGCGGGCCTTGGCGCGGGCGTCGGCCGGCAGCCGGTTGAAGGACGGCGAGACGGGGTGCGCCTCGCCGTCGCCGTGGTGCAGCGGGTCGGAGCGCAGGATGCCGAGGCCGGTGCCGGGCACGGCGGCCAGGGAGTCGCCGTCGACGAGGTTGTACTCGCGGTAGCCGAGGAAGGTGAAGTGGTCGTCGGCGAGCCAGCGCAGCAGCTCGCGGGCCTCTTCGAGCTCGTACTCGCGCAGGTCGGGGGCGGTCGGCTCCTCGGGCAGCTCCTGCGCGATGCGCAGCGCCGCGTCGCGCATCTTCTCCCAGTCCTCGACGGACTCGCGTACGTCGGACAGGACGCGCTGCAGATCGGCGGTGATCTGCTTGAGGTCTGCCTTGTCGGTCTCGCGGTCGATCTCGACGTGGATCCAGGACTCGACGAGGGAGTCGTGGGGGCGTGCGGTGCGGGGACCGTGCGCGTCGCAGTCGGGGCCGAGGATCTCGATCAGCTTGCCGGTGACGTCGCGGCGGACGACGACCTGCGGGTGGATCACGACGTGGATGCCGCGCCCGTGGCGGGACAGCTCGTTCGTCACGGAGTCCACGAGGAACGGCATGTCGTCGGTGACCACCTCGACGACGGAGTGGCTGGAGGTCCAGCCGTTCTCCTCCACCGTGGGCGTGTGCACCCGCACGTTCGCCGTGCCCTGCGGACGGTTCTCCGCGAGCCGGTAGTGCGAGAGCGCGCCCCCGAACACGTCGACCGGGTCCCGGTCGAGGAGGTCCTCCGGGGCGGTGTGCAGGTAGTAGCGCTGGAGGTAGGCGAGAGTCGTGTCCCGGTCGGGACGCTCCCCCTGCTCGGCCCCAGTCGGAAGTAGCCCCCCGGCCGGGCTGTTCTCAGCTACCCGTGCCGCCCGCGCGAGCAGCTCGGCCTTTGCTTCGTCCAGCTTGGTCTGCATGTCCTCTGGCTCCTGTCGCGCGCCATTGCGTGACGTAGGTGAAGGAAGGAATGGCATAGCACCGCGAGGCGGGATGTCGGTTTCCGTTCGGGATCGACGCTATGCCGTCGAGAGAGGCCACCGGGAGGAAATCGGCCATGATCGGCAGGAGGTCCCGGGGGCGGGGATCAGCGACGGCCCGGGCACGGTGGTGCGCCGGGCGCGGGGTGGAGGCTTCAGTGCCTCCGAGAACTATCGCGCTGATCACGGGTACCAGGCTATCTCGCTCCACCCCCGGCTCGTCATGAGCTGTATGTGTACAAAAGAGGGGGGGTAACTTTGACACTCTGGATAGCGACTGGCCCGGCCGTGCGTGCCGGACCGGGGTGCAGTCGCTCTCCGCTCATCCGGACGGTCGCTATCCGGCCAGCTCGCGAGCAGTGCGTACGGCCTCCGCCAGGCTGTCCACGACGGGGACACCGGCTGATTCCAGACTGCCGCGGCTGTGCGAACCGCCCGTGTAGAGGACGGCCCGCGCGCCCACGTGCGCGGCGGCCAGCGCGTCGTCCACGGCGTCTCCGATGAGGACCGTACGGCCTGCCGTCACTCCCGTCCCGTCCAGGGCCGCCAGATGACGTACGAGGTGTCCCGCCTTGGTGGTGTGGGAGGGCCCGGTACGCCCGTCGACGCGCAGGAAGTGCCCGTGGATCCCGTGCGCCTGTACGAGTGGCACGAGCTGCTCGTGGGGCGCGAGGGACAGCAGCGACTGCGTCAGCCCCTCCGCCTGCCAGCCCCGCAGGAGCTCGCGGGCCCCCTCGGCGAGCCCGGCGTCCTCGGCGGCCACCCAGTAGTGGCGGTGGAAGGCCTCGTCCATGACCAGCCACTCGGCGTCCGTGGGGAGGCGGCCCATGAGGCGCTCGTAGAACTTCGGCACCGGTACGACGTACAGCTCGCGGTACCGCTCCAGGGTGATCGGCGCGAGGCCGAGCTCCGCGAAGGAGGCGTTGGTGGCGGCTATCACGGCGTCGATGTCGTGGAGCAGCGTGCCGTTCCAGTCCCAGACGATGTGCGGGGCCGCGGGCGCGGGGACGGCCACCGGGGCTGCCGCGACCGCCGGCGCCGCCGCCGCGAGCGCGGGGCCCTCGGGTGTCGGGACCACGAGCGGGGTGCCCTGGGGCGCCGGGTTCCCGGGTGCCGCGCTCACTTCAGCAGCCCCTCAATCTCCTGGACCCCGAACCACAGCAGCTCGTGGTCCTCGGCTCCGTCGACGGTGAACCGCGCGTCCTCGTCGCCCCCGTCCGCGGCCGCGACGGCCGCCACGGCGGCGCTCACGTCCTCCAGGGCCTCTTCCGCGTCCACGTGCACCGCGGCCGCCACCGAGAGCCGTACGGCCCCGGCGAGGGCCACCTGGCCCAGCGTGGCCTCGTCGGCGCCGGGGGTGGCGGTGGCGGCGTTGTCGTCCACGTCGACGGCCACCACGACCCGCTTGCGGGGCGCGGACCCGTCCTCGGCGATCATCCGCAGCGAGGCGGCGGCGGCCCTGGTCAGGGCGGCGTACTCCAGCTCCTCGATGTCGTCCGACACGTACCACTCGCGCAGCCCGGGCGTGACGGCGTACGCCCGCAGCGGAGCCGGGCCCAGCTCACCCGCCTGGTGCGCCTCGGCGAGCCCGGGGAGGGTCAGGGGGACATACACGCGCATGGCCGCTGCTTTCGGTAGTCGGAAACGCCCCCAGGATACGACCGGGCCGCCGCCACTCCTTCGCGACGCCCCCCTCGCACGCCTCGGCCCCAGGGGCCTGCGCGGCCTTCGGCGGGCTGCACCGGACTCCGTCCGGTGACCCCCCGGGGCGCTGGGCGGATCGCCCCGGGGGACCCGCGGGTGCCCAGGGGCCGACCCGGAGCCGTGACGCGGGGTCCGGGCGGGGCCACGGACTCCGTCCGTGACGGCCCTCGTCCCCTTTCGGGGTGCCGCGACGAGGCCCGGCGGCGTCCACTCCGCTCCCGTCGGGGCGCCCCCGGGGGCCCGGGGCGGCCGGTGAGCGACCCGGATAGGTGAAGACGCGCCGGGTCCGGGGCGGCCCCGCGGCGCCGTTGCGGAGCGTGTTCGCAGCCCCGTAGAAGGTCCCCTACCAAGTTACTGCCCGGTACTCACGCCGGGCCCGGCCCCCGGGGACGACCACCATGACCACGAGCACCCCCCGCACCACGGAAACCACCGGAACCACCGGAAGCACCGGGCGCCTCGGAACCACCACCGCGGCCGGGACCACCGCCACCGGCGCCACCGGAAGCGGGACCCCCCGAACGGCCGGCAGCGCCGGGGCCGGCACCGGCCCCGGCCGCGGCACCGCGAGGCCCGCAAGCACCGGGCCCGCCGCCGCGGGGCCCGGCCGCCGCCACGACCGGCGCCGGCCGTCCGCCGGGATCCACCGCGGCCCCCACCACTGGTTCGCCGAACGGCTGCTCGCCGTCCTCAGCGGGCGCCGCCCTGTGCACTCCCTGATCGGCCACACCATCGGCCCGGCCTACGACCAGCTGATCACCCTCGCCCCCGCCGATCCCCCGCAGGAGCGCGCGTACGACGCCCGCCGGCTCAGCCCCGTCCTGCACGGATGCGGCCGCTTCACCCCCGGTCCGGGGGTCATCGAGGCCTTCGCCCGCATCGCCACGGGCGACCGCCTCACCGCGCTGGCCTTCCGCCTGGAACAGGGCCCCGACCTGCGCTGGCGCTGCGCCGCCGTGGAACTCCACGGCCCCCGCCCGTGACCCCCGCCACGGGACACCGCCCCTGCCCGCGCACGCGAACGCCGCCGGGGCCGGACCCCACGCACGGCGTGGTGTCCGGCCCCGGCGGCGATACCGCGAGCAGCCCGCGGGTTACTTCTTGCGGCGACGGCCGCCCGTGGCCTTCGCGGCCTTACGGCGCTCCGCGCGCGTCATCCCGGAGTCGTCACCGGAATCCGATTCGAAGTCGCCCTCGACGACGCCGCCCTCACCGTCCACCGTGGGCGCGGAGAAGTGCAGGCGGTCCGGCCGCTGCGGGGCGTCCAGACCCTTCGCCCGGATCTCCGGCTTGGTCAGCGACGGACCGGAGTCCGACACCAGGACCTCCTCGACCTGCTGCTCGACCTGGACCTCCAGGTTGAACAGGTAGCCGACGGACTCCTCCTTGATGCCCTCCTGCATGGCGTTGAACATGTCGAAGCCCTCGCGCTGGTACTCGACCAGCGGGTCCTTCTGGGCCATCGCCCGCAGGCCGATGCCCTCCTGCAGGTAGTCCATCTCGTACAGGTGCTCGCGCCACTTGCGGTCCAGCACCGACAGCACCACGCGCCGCTCCAGCTCGCGCATGATGTCCGAGCCGAGCGTGGCCTCGCGGGCCTCGTACTGCTCGTGGATGTCGTCCTTGACGGACTCCGCGATGAACTCGGCGGTGATGCCGGCGCGGTCGCCCGCGGCGTCCTCCAGCTCCTCCACCGTGACCTTGATCGGGTAGAGCTGCCCGAAGGCGCTCCACAGCCGGTCCAGGTCCCACTCCTCCGCGAACCCCTCGACCGTCTCGGCCGTGATGTACGCGTCGATCGTGTCGTCCATCATGTGACGGATCTGCTCCTGGAGGTCCTCGCCCTCCAGGACCCGCCGGCGCTCGGCGTAGATGACCGTGCGCTGGTTGTTGAGGACCTCGTCGTACTTCAGGACGTTCTTGCGCGTCTCGAAGTTCTGGGTCTCGACCTGCGACTGGGCCGACGCGATGGCCCGCGTGACCATCTTGTTCTCGATCGGCACGTCGTCCGGCACGTTCGCCATCGACATGACGCGCTCGACCATCTGCGCCTTGAACAGCCGCATCAGGTCGTCGCCGAGCGACAGGTAGAAACGGGACTCGCCCGGGTCGCCCTGTCGGCCGGAGCGGCCGCGCAGCTGGTTGTCGATGCGGCGCGACTCGTGGCGCTCGGTACCCAGCACGTACAGCCCGCCGAGGTCCTTGACCTCCTCGAACTCCGCCTTCACGGCCGCCTCGGCCCGCGTGAGCGCCTCGGGAAGGGCGTGCGCCCACTCCTCGATGTGCTCCTCCGGGTCCAGACCGCGCTGGCGCAGCTCGGCCTCGGCGAGGTCGTCCGGGTTGCCGCCGAGCTTGATGTCGGTACCGCGGCCGGCCATGTTCGTGGCGACCGTGACAGCGCCGCGACGGCCCGCCTGGGCGACGATCGTCGCCTCACGGTCGTGCTGCTTCGCGTTCAGCACCTCGTGCGGGATGCCCCGCTTGGAGAGCTGCTGCGAGAGGTACTCGGACTTCTCGACCGACGTCGTACCGACGAGGATCGGCTGGCCCTTCTCGTGCTTCTCCGCGATGTCGTCGACGACGGCGGCGAACTTCGCGACCTCGGTGCGGTAGATCAGGTCCGCCTGGTCCTTGCGGACCATGTCCCGGTTGGTCGGGATCGGGACGACACCGAGCTTGTAGATCTGGTGGAACTCGGCGGCCTCGGTCATGGCCGTACCGGTCATGCCCGACAGCTTCGAGTACAGGCGGAAGAAGTTCTGGAGGGTGATCGTGGCGAGGGTCTGGTTCTCGTCCTTGATGTCCACCCCTTCCTTCGCCTCGATCGCCTGGTGCATGCCCTCGTTGTAGCGGCGGCCGGCCAGGATGCGGCCGGTGTGCTCGTCGACGATCATGACTTCGCCGTCGATGACGACGTAGTCCTTGTCGTTCTTGAAGAGTTCCTTGGCCTTGATGGCGTTGTTGAGGTAACCGACGAGCGGGGTGTTCACCGACTCGTAGAGGTTCTCGATGCCGAGCCAGTCCTCGACCTTCGCGACACCCGTCTCGTGGATGGCGACGGTGCGCTTCTTCTCGTCGACCTCGTAGTCGCCGGTCTCCTCGATGCCCTTGAGGGGCTGGCCGGGCTCGCCCTTGGTCAGGCGCGTCACCAGCTTCGCGAAGTCCGCGTACCACTTGGTGGCCTGGTCGGCCGGGCCCGAGATGATCAGCGGGGTACGGGCCTCGTCGACGAGGATCGAGTCGACCTCGTCGACCACGGCGAAGTTGTGGCCGCGCTGGACGAGCTCGTCCTGCGACCACGCCATGTTGTCGCGGAGGTAGTCGAAGCCGAACTCGTTGTTCGTGCCGTACGTGATGTCGGCGGCGTACTGCTCACGGCGCTGCGCCGGAGACATGTTCGCCAGGATGCACCCGACCTCCAGGCCGAGGAACTTGTGCACCCGGCCCATCATCTCGGAGTCGCGCTCGGCGAGGTAGTCGTTCACCGTGATCAGGTGGACGCCCTTGCCGGACAACGCGTTCAGGTACGCCGGCAGCGTGCCGACGAGGGTCTTGCCCTCACCGGTCTTCATCTCGGCGACGTAGCCGAGGTGCAGGGCTGCGCCGCCCATCATCTGGACGTCGTAGTGACGCTGGCCGAGGACGCGCTTGGCGGCCTCGCGGACCGTCGCGAAGGCCTCGGGCAGCAGGTCGTCCAGGCTCTCGCCGTCCTGGAAGCGCTGCTTGTACTCGTCCGTGAGCGCACGCAAGTCGGCGTCGGAGAGGTTGACGAAGTCCTCTTCGATGGAGTTGACCTGGTCCGCGATGCGGTGCAGTTTTTTGAGGATCTTGCCTTCGCCTGCACGCATGAGCTTGTTGAAGACGGACACCGAGGTTTGTCTCCTTGCCGGTCGGGCCTGGCACTGTTTCGTGCACGGGCACGGAGGGTGGGCCCCACCGCAACGGCCATCGTAAGCGAGGACGCGGTCGCGTCGGGAGGTCCGGACTGTCGTCGGGGCACGAGTGCCCGAAATGAGAACGTGCGGGGGGCACCGAAGGTGCCGGTGCTCCGGAAAACTGTTGACCCCGCCGGGTGGGGTGGCACCAGTATTCGTTCATGGAACCCAGCACGCTGCACACGGCCCGGCTGACCTTGCGCCCCTTCGTCCCGGCCGACGAGGACGAGGTGTACGCGGCCGCCCAAGACCCCGACATCCAGCGCTGGACGACGGTGCCCTCCCCGTACGAGCGCGGGCACGCGCGGAGCTTCGTCGGCGAGATCGTCCCCAGCGGCTGGCGCGAGGACACGGGATACAGCTTCGCCGCCCGCCTCGGCGCCGACGGCCCGCTGGTCGCGGCCCTCGGCATCCACGTCCGCGGGACGGACGAATACGAGATCGGCTACTGGGCCACCAAGGAACACCGCGGTCACGGCTACATGACCGAGGCCGTGGAGGCCGTCGCCCGCTGGGCCTTCACCGAGGTCGGCGCCGTGCGCCTGGAATGGCGCGCCGAAGTCGGCAACGCGGGCTCCCGAGCCGTCGCGGAGAAGGCCGGATTCCGCGTCGAGGGCCTCCTGCGCGCCGCCGTGCACAAGAACGGCACCGTGCGCGACTCCTGGATCGGCTCCCTGCTCCCGAGCGACCTCGGCCTGGCATCCTCACTTCCGTACCTGCCCGCTGTCAGTGCCACGCCCTAGGGTGCGGTCATGACGACCGCCACACCCGAGCCGCGGCCGCGGCCGACCGTGACCCTGTCCGCCGACGAGGCCCGCCGCATCGCGCTGCGCGCGCAGGGATTCCTGGGCGCCCCGGACCGGCGCGGCGGTGTCCGCGGCGTCCTGCGCCACCTGGGCGCCGTCCAGCTCGACACGATCTCCGTCCTGGCCCGCTCCCACGAGCTCGTCCCGTACGCGCGCCTCGGCGCGGTGGGGCGCTCCGAGGTCGAAGCCTCGTACTGGTCGCAGAACCACGCCTTCGAGTACTGGTCGCACGCGGCCTGCATCCTGCCGATCGAGGAATGGCCGCACTTCGCCTTCCGCCGCCGGGCCAACAAGGCCCGCGGCCACCGCTGGCACGTCCTGGAAGACAAGCACCGCTCGACGAAGACGGTCCTGGACCGCCTCGCCGCCGAAGGCCCCCTGACCTCCACCGAACTGGGCGGCGCCAAGAACGGCGGCGAGTGGTTCGAATGGTCCGAGACGAAGATCGCGGTGGAGTGGCTCCTCGACATCGGCGAGGTGGTCTGCGCCGAGCGGCGCGGCTGGAAGCGGGTCTACGACCTCCCCGAGCGGGCCGTCCCCCAGGCGCTGCTCCACGACGACCTGGACGACCGCGAGTGCAAGCGCCGTCTGGTGGCCCTCGCGGGGCAGTCCCTGGGCGTGGGCACCCGCTCCGACATCGCGGACTACCACCGCCTCAAGGGCCCCGACTTCGACGCGGTGGTCGAGGACTCGGGCCTGGTCCCGGTGGAGGTGGAGGGCTGGGGCAAGCCGGCCTGGGCGGACCCGTCGGCCCTCGCCTCCGTCCCCCGGGGCCGCCACCGCACGACGCTCCTGTCCCCCTTCGACTCCCTGGTCTGGGAGCGCCCGCGCACGGAGCGGATCTTCGGCTTCACCCACCGCCTGGAGGCCTACGTGCCCAAGCCCCGGCGGATCCACGGCTACTTCGCGATGCCCCTGCTGGCCGGAGGCCGCCTCCAGGGCCGCGTGGACCCGGCCCGCGAGGGCACCACCCTGGTGGCCCGCCAGCTCTCCCTGACCACCCCGAAGGCAGCCCGCCCCATGGCCGAAGCCCTCCGCGAGGCCGCCTCCTGGGTCGGCTGCGACACGATCCGCATCGACCGCGCGACGTCCCCCGCGGAAGCGGCAGCGGTAACCGCAGAACTCTCCACCCTCTGAAGCCCATCGCCGCCGCACCCAGCCCCGCCGGCGTTTTTCAGCCGTCCGGCGTTTGAGGACCGGGGTCTGGGGCGGAGCCCCAGGGGGTCCGGGCGCAGCCCGGCACCCCTCCAGCCCGTCCGGCGCTTGAGGACCGGGTCCGGGCCGGCCCGGGGAACGGAGGAAGGGCGGGTAGGGGACCTCGCCCCGCAGGGCAGACCACCCGCACCCGGGACAGGACAGGACAGGGACAGGGACGGTCCCCTACCGGATCTCGAGAATCTTCTCCCGCATCGCGTACACCACCGCCTCCATCCTGGAGTGCAACTGCAGCTTCTCCAGAATGTTCCGCACATGGTTCTTCACGGTGTTCTCGGAGATGAACAACTCCTTCGCGATATCGCGGTTGTTCATCCCGGTGGCCACCAGCTTCAAGACCTCGAGCTCCCGATCCGTCAGCCGCGGCGCCGGCACCAACCGCCGCTCGTCCGTCCGCTGGATCATCGACTTGAACTCCGTCAGCAGCTTCGACGCCATCGACGGACTGATCTGCGACTGCCCGTCCGCCACCGCCCGGATCGCCGTCGCGACCTCGTCCGTGGAGATCTCCTTCAGCAGGTACCCGGTGGCGCCCGCCTTGATCGCGTCGTAGAGGTCCGCCTCCTCGTCGCTGATCGTCAGCATGATGATCTTCGCGGAGGGCGCCACCTCCTTGATCGAGGTACAGGCCTCGATCCCGCCGCGCCGCGGCATCCGCACATCCATCAGCACGATGTCCGGCAGCAGATCCGCCGCCTTGTCCACGGCCTCCGCCCCGTCACCCGCCTCGCCGACGACCTGGATGTCCTCCTCCTGCGCGAGGACGATCTCCAACCCGCGCCGGAACAGCGCATGGTCGTCGACCACGAGCACCCGGATCGGCTCTGCCACCCGGTCCTCGTCACGGCAGCCCGCACCGTTGTCATCACGCACCGGCCCGAAGCTGTCCGCCATCGTTCCTCCCCCTGCACCACGGTGCTGAGCTGCTGGGTCAATCCGACGAGAGCGGCCGCCGGCTGACTGCCCGACATGATTCCATGCCCACGCGGCCGAACGGGGGCCGACGATTACAGGCCGACCCATACAAGCCACCGTTTCGCAGCCATGACCTCATACGAGTGCCCCCGCGCCCGCCTGGGCGAACGCGGGGGCACCACACCGGCACCGCACGACCGTCCGGATCCGGCCCGGAATCAGTCCGAAATCAGGCCGGAATCAGCGGCTCAGCCTCCGAGCGCGCCACCCGCTCCCGCGCCGTCGAGCTCACCCGAGCTGGAGGCGGCGTCAGAGGAGTCGAGGTGGATCACGCCGTAGTCGTAACCGTGGCGCCGGTAGACGACGCTCGGCATCTTGGTGTCGGAATCGACGAACAGATAGAAGTCGTGACCGACCAGTTCCATCTCGTACAGGGCCTGATCGAGCGACATGGGTGCGGCCGAGTGGGTCTTCTCGCGAACGATGAGCGGGCCTTCGCCCTGCACTTCCAGCGATCCGATCCGGGTGGTCGGAATCGCGTCCGCGTCCGCCTTCTCCCCGTTGACCGGCTCTCCGTTGCCATTCAGGGTCGCGGCGTTCGGGACCACGTCGGCGACCTCTGCCGCCGAGAGCCGTCCACTGCCACGACGGGTGTGGCGCTTGTCGTGCTGCTTGCGCAGCCGGGCCTCCAGCTTGTCCTGAGCGAGGTCGAGCGCCGCGTACGGGTCGGCGGCGGCGGCTTCGGCACGAATCACCGGGCCCCGCGAACGCAGGGTGATCTCCACGCGGTCGGAACGGTCGGCCTGGCGCGGGTTGTGCTCCTTGGACACCTCGACGTCCAAGCTGATCACCTTGGCGTCGAGCTTCTGGATCCGCTCCGGATTCAGCTTCTCGGCCACGTGCTTGCGGAACCGGTCGGGCACCTCGGTCTTACGGCCCTTGACGACGATGTCCACGCAGAACTCCGTTCCCGGATAGCTCCGCCTCAGGGGCGAAGCGTCTCCCTTTCGCACCAGACCCCGGTGAACACCGGAGCCTCGGACTTGGCGACTTCCACCTCCTCCTCCCCCATCGGCAAGATCTACACCCCACCGACTTCGGAGTCGAGGGACAACCTCTGACACGAAGTTTCCGAAACGTCACGACGCTCGAAACCTGCGCTCCGATGCGTGGGGCCCAAGGTTCGCCAATTCCTTACAACCGAACATATCCCTCTATGCCGGTTGTCGGCACCCGCTACCGGCACCTACCTCCGTTCAGGTGGCCGTTCCCTCTTACTACCTGCAACGATGCGCCTTCCCTTCCAGTTCCAAATCTATTCACGATTTTTTTGCTCTGCACGAGTTGCGCCGCCACACCGGGCCGCCGCCGGACCGCACGAAGGAGTCCGCCGGCGCGGCCACCACGGCCGCCGCCAGAGCCGCCGCCCCGGCCGCCCCGCCCGGCACCCCGATCCCGGCCGCACGCAGCGCCCGCGCCGCCTCCACCAGGGTGGATCCGGTGGTGACGAGGTCGTCCACGAGCACGATCCGGGCCGCCCCCACCGTCACCCGCCCGGCGCCGGGCCGCGCCTCCAGGGCCCCCGCGAGGTTCTCCCGGCGCTGCACCGCCCCCAGGCCCGCCTGGTCGGCCACCGCACGCCGCAGCCGCAGTACGGGCGTCACGCGCGCGGGCACGCCCTCCCGCCGCAGCCGCGCCGAGGCGGCCAGCGCGATCCTGCGCGCCGGGTCGTGCCCGCGCGCCCGCACCCGGTGCCGCGCCGAGGGCACGGGAACCAGGGCCACTCCCCCGCCCCCCGCCCCGCCCGCGCGGACCGCCGCCGCCAGGGCGCCGCCGAGGACTCCGGCCAGCGGCAGCGCGCCGCGCTCCTTGTGGGCCAGCACGACGGCCCGTACGGCCTCCCGGTACACGGTGGCCGCATACACCGCGGGCAGCCCCTCGGGGCACGGAGACGGCCGTACCAGGCCCGCCCCGGCCCCGCTGAGCGCCGACCGGCAGGCTGCGCACAGCACCGCGCGGCCTGCCCCGCAGCCGGCGCACCCGACCGGCAGCACCAGCCCGGCAAGCTCACCGGTCAGCCCACGCCACCACCACTCCCGCATGACGTCCACTCTGCCGGGCGGGGACAGCACTCCACCACCCCTGTGGACAACCACGAAAAAAGCAGGTCACACCACCCGGCCCGGGCCGGCCGACCGGCCCCGGTCGGCCACCCTCGGCCAACCTCCAGCCAGCCCTCAGCCCGCCCTGAACCAACCCTCAGCCAACCCTCAGCCAGCCCTCAGCCCGGATAGACCGGAGCCCGCCCGCCGGCCACCACCGTGCGCCACTGCGCCCCCGGCGGCAGCCACACGATCCCGTCCTCCAGCGACTCGGCGACCACCGGCTTCTTCTCGTCCTCGCTCGCGGCCACCGCCACCAGCCCCGTCGCCCCGGGCAGCCCGGCCCCGACCATCGAGCCGTCGGCCAGCATGTAGCGGGCCTGTACGACCCCGCCGCTCTCCCGGCCCACCACCAGCAGCCGGCCCCGCGGCGCCCAGCTCATCGCCGTCACGTCCGCCATCTGCGGAGCGGCCGGGCGCAGCTCGCGCACCGAGACCGCGGAGACGTCGCCCTTCGCGTCGGGCCGCTCGATCCGCCCGATGTACAAGTACTTGCGGCTCTCCCGCTGCACCAGCAGCGCGATCCGCACCCCGTCGGGCGAGGCCTTCAGCCCCGTGATCCGCCCGCCGCCCAGCCCGGACACCTCGACCCGTTCGGGGGTACCGGTGCCGCCGGGCAGCCGCCACAGCTTCGAGTCCTGCGGGTCGGGGTCCGCGACCCACAGATCGCCCGCCGCGTCCCAGGTCGGGGTGGCGAGCCCGTTGGGCTTGCCCCCCTTGCCCGTCAGCAGCGGCTGCGGCATCGCTCCGGCGGTGGTCAGGTTGACCACGTACAGCCCGTGCCCGTCCTCGGAGACGACCGCGGCACGCTTCTCGTCGTAGGACACCGCGGCGGAGCCCACCTTGAAGGCCGGGTTCCCGGACAGTGGCCCGGGCGCCGGTGTCGGCGGGTTCTGCTGGTCCTCGCGGTTGGGGTCGAGGTTCAACCGCTGCAGCCGGTTCTCCGCGTCCACGTAGTACTGGTGGCCGGGCGAGAGCGGCCGGTTGGCGAGCACGGCCGCGGCCACCTCGGACACCTGGCAGCGCGTGGTGCCGTCGGAGCGCACGATGTCGACCCGGTCGACCCGGGAACCCGTCAGATCCTTGACCGTGTACAGGAGTTGGGTCGCCATCCGCTGGCACTGCCGCTCTTCGACGTCGTCCGCGTTCTTGTTCAGGGGCACGCGCAGCGTGTTCTGACCGTCGATCGAGAGGGACTTGGTGCCTTCCCGCAGTTCCGTACCGGTCGGGAAGCTGGAAGTTACCACCGGCCCGAGCCACTTGGAAGGGCCGGCCAGCAGCGAGGTGACGGTCTGGGTGGTGGGGTCCATCCGGGAGTCGGGGTCGCTGCGCTGACGCACGTAGACGGGGTCGGCCACGAGTGTGGCGCCCGCGAAGTAGTACTTGTTGACCGGCATGTAGATGCGCTGGAAGTCGGATTCGCTCAGGACCAGGCTGCTGGGCGGGGTCGCGATCCGCCACTGGCCGTCCTTCTTCACCAGCTGGAGAAACTCCTCGTAGCGCCGGTCCCCGGTCTCCGGCTGGTACGCGCTGCGCTCGTCCACCGTGGCCAGCATCTTGCCCGCGATCTTGAACCGGGGGGCCGCCGGGTCCTTCTCGCCCGGTACGGAGCCCCGGTCGAGGCCGGCGGAGAGCACGGTGACCGCCGCTCCGGGCTTCCAGTTCTTCGCCGCTTCCTCGGTGAGGTACTTGCGGGCGGTCTGGAGCTGCGGATCATCGCTGGTCATGGCCTCCAGGAAGCCGTCGACGATCTCCTGCGCACTGGCCTTGTCGGCCGGCGGCACGCCGAAGACGCGGACCTGGGAGTCGACGCCCTGGGAGGCCTCCACGGGACGGACCTCGCCGTGGTCGGGCATGGAGGCGCAGCCGGCGAGCAGCAGCCCGGCCGCGCCGAGGGCGAAGCCCCTGACGGCGCGCGGCGTGCGCCGTCGCGACCGCGCCCGGCCCGGCTCAGCGCCCACGCGACCCACCCGCTCCGCCGGTTCCACCCGTCCCGCCCGTCCCGCCCGTCCGGCCCTCTCCACCGCTGCTTCCACCTTCTCGGTCGGTTGCTCCCGCCGTCCCGCCGGACCGCGTGTTCGCCGCCCCGCCGCCGGAACCGTACCCCTGCTCCGCCGGCCCCGGCCGGGTCACGACCCGCGCCCCGTTGCCCGGCAGCGCCGTCGGGTCGGCCGGTACCGGCACCGCACCCGCGACGGGGGACCTCGGCGGTATCGGCGACCGGTCGCCGCGCCCCGCCTGCTGCGCCCGCTGCCCGGCCGCCGCGGAGCCCGCCGCGGCCCCCGCGGCCTCCGCTGCGGCCCTGGCCCGGTTGGCCCGGGAGTCCTCGGGCTCCAGCGGGATCGGCGATCCTCGCAGCGGCTCGTCGGCGGTGCGCGGCAGCGTCAGGCGGAACTGCGAGCCGCCGCCGGGCTCGCCCCACGCCTGGAGCCAGCCTCCGTGCAGCCGGGCGTCCTCGACGGCGATGGACAGGCCGAGGCCGGTACCGCCGGTCGTGCGCGCCCGCGCCGGGTCCGCCCGCCAGAAGCGGTTGAAGACCCGGGTGGCCTCGCCGGGCTTGAGCCCGACTCCGTAGTCCCGTACGGCCACGGCGACGGCCCCGCCCGCCGAGGCGAGCCGCACCACCACGTCGCGGCCCTCGCCGTGCTCGACGGCGTTGACGACCAGGTTGCGCAGGACCCGCTCCACGCGCCGGGCGTCGGCCTCGGCTATCACCGGCTGGGTGTCTCCGAGGACGCGGATCCGGGTGTTCTTGTGCTCGGCGAGCGGCTCGGCCCCGCCGATGACCCGGTGCACGACGTCCCGCAGGTCGATCGGCTCCGCCTCCAGGGCGGCGGCGCCCGCGTCGAACCGGCTGATCTCCAGCAGGTCGGCGAGGAGGGACTCGAAGCGGTCCAGCTGCCCGGCGAGGAGCTCGGCGGAGCGCGCGGTGACCGGGTCGAAGTCGGCGCGGGCGTCGTGGATGACGTCCGCCGCCATGCGTACCGTCGTCAGCGGGGTGCGCAGCTCGTGGGAGACGTCCGAGACGAAGCGGCGCTGCAGCCGGGAGAGGTCCTCCAGCTGCTGGATTTTGTTCTGGAGGTTCTGGGCCATCTTGTTGAAGGCCTCGCCCAGACGGGCGATGTCGTCCTCGCCGGTGACCTTCATCCGCTCCTGGAGCCGCCCCGCCGAGAGCCGCTCGGCGATCCCCGCGGCCATCCGGACGGGCGTGACGACCTGGCGCACGACCAGCCAGGCGATCCCGCCGAGGAGGACCACCACGAAGAGCCCGGCGGTGGCGATGGTGACCTTGACCAGGTTGAGGGACTCCTCCTCCTGGGTGAGCGGGAAGAGGTAGTACAGGTCGTACGGGTCGCCGTTGATGTCGGTGAGCCGCTTGCCGATGACGAGCGCGGGCTCGGGCAGCTTGTCCCCGGCGTCGGTGTAGCGGATCTGCGAGAAGGTCTTGAAGGCGCCGGTCGCGTGGTTGACGTTGCGGCGCAGCGCCGGCGGGACGCTGGCGGTCGGGTCCACGTTGCCGGAGGCGCGGGCTCCGCGGACGCCGCCGATGGCGCCACGGGCCGGCTGTTCCTCACCGGTTCCGGTGCCGGCGCCCAGCGCCGCCACCTCGAAGGCGCTCTGCCCGCCACTGGCGAGCTGTTTGACCAGGGAGTTCATCCAGGTACTGGCATCCCGGCCGACCTTGTTGTCGGAGGCGTCGGGCCCGTCCGCCGTATAGGGCGTGTTGGCCTTCTCCTGTGCGACCGCGAAGCCGCCCGCGGCCTGGCTCTGCGCTGCCTCCTCCTTGGCGTCGAGGAGGCCCTTGCTGACCTGCGCGATGACCACGAACCCGAGGGCGAGGACCACGGCGAGGGAGATCAGCAGGGTCGCGGCGACCACCCGGAGCTGGATGTTGCGCCGCCACAGCCGGACAGCCGGAAGCAGCGGCCGGCGTACGAGGCGCACGAACAGCCGCAGCACGGGGCCGCCGGGTGCTCCATCAGGGAGCAGCCGGCCGCCCCGCAGCGCTCCCCAGCGGGAGCGGCCACGGGGCTTGCCGGGTGTCATGTCAGCTCGGTCCGGCCTTGTAGCCGACCCCGCGCACCGTCACGACGATCTCGGGGCGCTCCGGGTCCTTCTCGACCTTGGAGCGCAGCCGCTGGACGTGCACGTTGACCAGGCGGGTGTCGGCCGCGTGGCGGTAGCCCCAGACCTGCTCCAGCAGCACCTCGCGGGTGAAGACCTGCCAGGGCTTGCGGGCGAGCGCGACCAGCAGGTCGAACTCCAGCGGGGTCAGGGCGATCGAGGCGCCTTCCCGCTTGACCGAGTGCCCGGCCACGTCGATGACCAGGTCACCGATGGTCAGCTGCTCGGGCGCGGGCTCCTCCGAGCGGCGCAGGCGGGCCCGGATGCGGGCCACCAGCTCCTTCGGCTTGAACGGCTTGACGATGTAGTCGTCGGCCCCGGACTCCAGGCCCACGACCACGTCCACGGTGTCGCTCTTGGCGGTGAGCATGACGATCGGTACGCCCGACTCGGCGCGGATCAGTCTGCACACCTCTATGCCGTCCCTACCGGGCAGCATGAGGTCGAGCAGCACGAGATCCGGCTTCGCCTCCCGGAAGGCAGCCAGTGCCTTGTCGCCGTCCGCTACGAACGACGGCTCAAAACCTTCTCCACGCAGCACAATGCCGAGCATCTCGGCCAGCGCGGTGTCGTCGTCGACGACAAGGACGCGTCCCTTCATGGTTGACATCATCCCATTAGCTAATCGTTACCCGGCGGTGAGCTGTCCCACAGCCAAAGGGGCTGGAAATCGTCCCTCGGACCTGCGTGGAGATCAGGGCGCCCAGTGTGCCCCGGATCCGCCCGGCGCACGAAGGCGCGAACGGCCCGGGATCCAGGAGGCCCCTGGTCCGTTCGGGACGGCTGGTCCGTTCGAGGTTGTCACATGGCACGATGGCAGCCGGACCAAGCACCCCGCGTGCACGTGAAGGAGCGACGATGAACGACTCTCCGGGCTGGGCTACGCCCGGATCCTCCCCGTCCGACGGTGAGGACAGCTCCCACGGTACGCAGCCGCCCGCGGGCGGCACCGGCGACTCCAAGTGGTCCGCCGAGCAGCCGCCCCCCGGCCAGTGGTCGAGCCCGACCCCGGGCCAGACCCCGCCGAACCCGCAGCAGCAGCCGCCCGCGGCTCCGCAGCCGGGCGCGGGCTGGGGTGGCGGCGGCTACCCGACCCCGAACGGCGGCCAGGGCGGCTGGGGCCACCACACCCAGGCGGTGAAGCCCGGCGTGATCCCGCTGCGGCCCCTCGGCATGGGCGAGATCCTCGACGGGGCCGTCACCACCATGCGCAAGCACTGGCGCGCGGTACTGCCGATCACCCTGGTCGTGGCCGTCGTCGTACAGCTGGCGAGCGTGCTCATGCAGAAGTACGCGTTCGACGACGTCGTACTGGACCAGTCGAGCGACGCGCCCCTGGACGAGCAGATCGACGCCCTCGGCTCCTTCGTGGGCCTGTCCGCGGCGGACGGCTTCATCCAGCTCATCGGAGCCATCGTGGCCACCGCGATGCTCACCATGATCTTCAGCCGCGCGGTGCTCGGCCACGGCTCCTCCATCGGCGCCGCCTGGCGCGAGGCCCGCCCGCAGCTCGCCCGGCTGTTCGGCCTGACCCTCCTCCTGGGCATCGGCGCGGCGCTCCTCTTCGCCGTACTGGTCCTGCCGGGCGCCCTCGCCGGACAGATCGGCCTCGCCGTCCTGGGCGGATTCATCGCCCTGGGCCTGGTCCTCTGGCTCTGGATCAGGTTCTCCCTGGCCTCGCCCGCGCTGATGCTGGAGAAGGCGACGGTGCGCAAGTCCCTCGTCCGCTCCTCGAAGCTGGTCAAGGGCTCCTGGTGGCGGATCTTCGGGATCACCCTCCTGACGCAGATCATCACCGGCTTCGTGGCCGCCCTCATCGTCTTCCCCCTCACCCTCGTCGGCGCGCTGCTGTTCGGCGGCGGCCTCGCCGGCATGGCCGAGGGCACCGGGCCCACGAGCTGGGGCTTCCTGATCGTGGTGGCCATCGGCGGGGTCATCGGCCTGACGATCACCATGCCGATGCAGGCGGGCGTCACCGTCCTGCTCTACGTCGACCAGCGCATCCGCCGCGAGGCCCTCGACCTGGAGCTCGCGCGGGCGGCGGGCATCGAGAACTACGGCACCACCACTGCGCCGACCGGAGGCTGACGCGGGAATGAGGAGCACGGGGGGCCTGCTCACCCACACACCACCGCCCACGCCACAGATCACCATCGGCCGTGAGGCCGCCCGCGAGGCGGCCCGCCGCGAGCTGTCCAAGCCCGCCTACCACCGACACGACCCGGGGCTGCTCCAAAGGGCCCTGAACCGCTTCTGGGAGTGGGTCGGGGACCTCTTCGACCGTGCCTCCGGCGCGACCCCGGGCGGCACGCTGGGCCTGCTGGCGATCGCCCTGTTCGCCCTGCTCCTCATCGCCGCCCTGTGGTGGCGCCTGGGCGCCCCGAGCCGCACGTCCTCCCGCTCCCCGGGCACGCTCTTCGACGACGGCATCCGCAGCGCCGCCGACCACCGCGCCGCCGCCGAGACCCTGGCCGGCGAGGGCCGCTGGAGCGAAGCCGTCCAGGAGCGCATGCGCGCCGTCGTCCGCTCCCTCGAGGAGCGCACCCTCCTCGACCCCCGCCCCGGCCGCACCGCGGACGAGGCGGCGGCCGAAGCCGCCGTCTCCCTCCCGTCCCACGCCACGGCCCTGCGCACGGCGGCCCGCACCTTCGACGACGTCACCTACGGCGCCCACCCGGCCACCCCCGAGATGTACGCGACCCTCACCACCCTGGACCAGGCCCTGTCCCGCACCAAGCCCCTCCTGACAGGCCCCACCCCATGACCCACACCCCCCCGAACCCAAAGAACCCCCCCGACACGCAGCCCCCCGGCACGGCCCCCGTCCCCGGCACGCAGCCCCCCACCGGGTACGCGGCCCCCGGCACGAACCACCCCGCCGGGCCCACGGCACCGCCAGGCGCAGGCGCAGCCCCCGGCACGGGTCACCCCACCCTGGGCCCGGGCGCAGCCCCCACGCCCCCCGTCCACGCGGCAGCGACCGGCACGCCCGGCTCCGCCGGGGCCACGGCACCCGCAGCCCCGGGCGGAGCCCCCTCCACGGCGTCGGGCGAGCCCGCCACCCCTCCCCGTACAACCGCCGGAGGCACTTCACCCCGGGACCTCTGGACCCGCGCCCGCGGGTTCCTCGTCGCGCTCGCCGTGCTCCTCGCCGCCGGGCTGGCCCTCGCCGCCCTGAACTCCGGTGCCCGGCACGGCTACCTCGACCCCCGCTCCGCCGATCCCTACGGCAGCCGGGCCGTGGCCGAGCTGCTCGGGGCCCGCGGGGTCACCACCCGGGTCGTCACCACCGCCGAGCAGGCCGCCGACGCCGCCGGCCCCGACACGACCCTGCTGGTCACCGACCCCGACCGGCTCGGGGAGACCCAGCTCCGCGACATCCGTTCCGCGATCGACCTCTCCGGCGGCCGGACCGTCCTGCTCGCGCCGAGCGCCCTCAGCCTCCCCGCTCTGGCCCCCGGCACCCGCACCCGCACCCCCGACGACTCCGCCGCCCCGGACACGAACCTCGACCCGGGCAGTACCTGCACCCTCCCCGCCGCCACCACCGCGGGCCGCGCCGCGACCGGCGGCGGCCTCCGCTACACCACCGGCACCCCCGGAGCCACCGGCTGCTACCCCAGCTCCGGCGACCCCACCCTCACCCTCCTCGTCCTGCCCACCGGCATCCGCGGCGGCGACACCGTCCTCCTCGGCTCCGAGGGCATCTTCCTCAACAAGACCCTCGCCAAGGAGGGCAACGCCTCCCTCGCGCTCCAGCTCCTCGGCTCCCGCCCGACCCTCGTCTGGTACCTGCCGTCCCTCGCCGACGGCAACCCCGACGCCGAAGGAAGCGGCGAGGAGCAGAGCTTCCTCGACCTGATCCCCGCCGGCTGGAGCTGGGCCCTGCTCCAGCTCTTCCTCGCGGCCGCCGTCGCCGCCCTCTGGCGCGCCCAACGCCTCGGCCCGCTCGTCACCGAACGGCTGCCCGTCCTCGTCCGCGCCTCCGAGGCCACCGAGGGCCGCGCCCGCCTGTACCGCAAGGCCGACGCCCGCGACCGCGCCGCCACGGTGCTGCGCGCCGCCTCCCGCGAACGCCTGGCCGCGCTGGTCGGCGTACCGGCCGCCCGGGCCCACGACCCGGCGTCCCTGGTCCCCGCGGTCGCGGCCCGCCTCACGGCCGGGCGGCCCCCGCACGACCCGGACACCCTGCTCTTCGGCACCGCCCCCACCACCGACGCGGCGCTCATCGCGCTCGCCGACCACCTCGACGCCCTCGAAAGGGAGGTCCGCACCTCATGACGGCCACCACGGACAGCGCCCGCTCCGCCCTGGAGGCGCTCCGCACCGAGATCGGAAAGGCCGTGGTCGGCCAGGACTCCGCCGTCACCGGTCTCGTCGTCGCCCTCCTCTGCCGCGGCCACGTCCTCCTCGAAGGCGTCCCCGGAGTCGCGAAGACCCTCCTGGTACGGGCCCTCGCCGCCTCCCTCGAACTCGACACCAAGCGCGTCCAGTTCACCCCCGACCTGATGCCGAGCGATGTCACCGGCTCCCTCGTCTACGACGCCCGCACCGCGGAGTTCTCGTTCCAGAACGGCCCGGTCTTCACCAACCTGCTCCTCGCCGACGAGATCAACCGCACGCCCCCCAAGACCCAGTCCTCCCTCCTCGAGGCGATGGAGGAGCGCCAGGTCACCGTCGACGGCACCCCCCGCAAGCTCCCGGAGCCGTTCCTCGTCGCCGCCACCATGAACCCGGTCGAGTACGAGGGCACGTACCCCCTCCCCGAGGCCCAGCTCGACCGCTTCCTCCTCAAGCTCACCGTGCCCCTCCCCTCCCGCGAGGACGAGATCGGTGTACTGACCCGCCACGCGGCCGGCTTCAACCCCCGCGACCTGCACTCCGCCGGCATCCGCCCGGTCGCCGGTCCCGCCGAGCTCGACGCCGCCCGCAAGGCCGTCGAGGCCACCAGCGTCTCCCCGGAGATCACCGCGTACGTCGTCGACATCTGCCGCGCCACCCGCGAATCCCCCTCCCTCACCTTGGGCGTCTCCCCCCGCGGTGCGACCGCCCTGCTGGCCACCGCCCGCGCCTGGGCCTGGCTCGTGGGCCGCGACTACGTCACCCCCGACGACGTGAAGGCCCTCGCCCTGCCGACCCTGCGCCACCGCGTCCAACTGCGCCCCGAGGCCGAGATGGAGGGCGTCACGGCCGACGCGGTCATCACCGCGATCCTCACCCACGTCCCCGTCCCGCGCTGATGGCGTTCACCGGACGCGCCGCCCTGCTCGCGGCCCTCGGCAGCATCCCCGTCGGCATCCTCGGACCGAGCTGGGCGGGGATGCTGGCGGTCAACGCCCCCATCGCCCTGGCCTGCGCGGTCGACTACGCCCTCGCGGCCCCGGTCCGCACGCTCCAACTGGCCCGCTCCGGCGACACGTCACTGCGCCTCGGCGAATCCGCCGACGTCCACCTGACGATCACGAACCCTTCCCCCCGTACGCTCCGCGCCCGGATCCGCGACGCCTGGCCCCCCAGCAGCTGGATCCCGGGAACGGAAGTCACGGGCTCCCGGCACGCGTTGAAGGTTCCCCCCGGCGAACGCCGCCGCCTCACCACCCGCCTGCGGCCCACCCGCCGCGGCGACCGCCAGGCGGCCCGCGTCACGATCCGCTCGTACGGACCGCTCGGCCTGCTGGCCCGCCAGGGCCACCACACGGTTCCCTGGACGGTCCGCGTCCTCCCCCCGTTCACCAGCCGCAAGCACCTCCCCTCCCGCCTCGCGCGCCTGCGCGAACTCGACGGCCGCACCAGCGTCCTGACCCGCGGTGAGGGCACGGAGTTCGACAGCCTGCGCGACTACGTACCCGGCGACGACACCCGTTCCATCGACTGGCGGGCCACCGCCCGCCAGAACAAGGTCGCCGTCCGCACCTGGCGCCCGGAACGCGACCGCCACATCCTGATCTGCCTCGACACCGGCCGCACCGCGGCCGGCCGCGTCGGCGACGCCCCGCGCCTCGACTCGGCGATGGACGCGGCCCTGCTCCTCACCGCCCTGGCCACCCGCGCGGGCGACCGCGTGGACCTCCTGGCCCACGACCGCCGCCTCCGCGCCCAGGTCCAGGCCCGCTCGGCGGCCGACACCCTCCCGGCCTTCGTCAACGCGATGGCCACCCTGGAGCCGGAGCTCGTCGAAACCGACTCCCGCACTCTGGTCTCCACCATCCTGCGCAGCGCCCCGCGCCGCTCCCTGGTGGTCCTCCTAACCAGCCTGGACGCCGCCCCCATCGAAGAGGGCCTGCTCCCGCTCCTCCCCCGCCTCACCCAGCGCCACACGGTCCTGCTGGCCTCGGTCGCGGACCCCCACGTGGCGGAGATGACGAAGTCCCGCGGCACCGTGGAAGCCGTCTACGAAGCCGCGGCAGGCACCCAGTCCCAGTCGGCCCGCCGCCGCACGGCCGAACAGCTCACCCGCCACGGCGTCCACGTGGTCGACGCCACCCCGGACACCCTGGCCCCCGCCCTGGCCGACGCCTACCTCGCCCTCAAAGCCGCCGGCCGCCTCTAAGCAAACGCGAGGCTCAGCGATTCAGATCGAGGACACCTACGTCCTGACCCGCATAGGCCTTCGGCTCGACCGTGGCGACCAGTGCCTGGGAGCCCCACTCGGGAAGATGACGCGCGGCATGGACGGCCGCCGCGATACCGGCCGGAACCCCGTCACGGCACATCCGCGCCACAGCCAGCACGGCCGGATAGTCGAGGTCGAGCATGTGGATGACGTCGAGCTGGCCGATATGCTCGGCGATCCCCGCGAGAACCACGTCAGCCTCAAGGACCGACAGGACCGGCACCCACAGACGCGTGTCGGTATCCAGATAGGCGCGGTGAATCAGTGCGGACACCTGCCGATTCCCAGACAGCGCAAGCAAGGATGGCGTGTCCAGGATGAGGTGGTGTTGGATCACGCGGCAGCGTCCTGCTACTGAGCGAAGGCCTCACGGAGCTTGCGCCCCATGGCCTCGCTCTCCTCGTCGGTCACTTCAACCCCGAAGTGCTCAGCCATGTAGACCCGAGCGCGCTCTGCCCTCTCCCGCCGCTCCTCTGCGGTCAGCGTCGTCTCCGCAAACTCCTGCACCAGAGACCGGATGGACGTCCCACGGGACTCAGCGATGACGGCAAGGCGGTCTCTCACCTCGGCCGGCACACGGATCATGGCATCAGACATGCTCCGAGTATACGGCCGCGTAAACACCGCGTGAGGGTAAACGCAGAAAAGCCCCGTACCAGTTCCCTGGTACGGGGCTCTCTACAATGATTGTTCGGCGGCGTCCTACTCTCCCACAGGGTCCCCCCTGCAGTACCATCGGCGCTGAAAGGCTTAGCTTCCGGGTTCGGAATGTAAACCGGGCGTTTCCCTAACGCTATGACCACCGAAACACTATGAAGTTAACCAAACCGGATATGACACAGTTCGTTACTTCAGAACTAACACAGTGGACGCGAGCAACTGAGGACAAGCCCTCGGCCTATTAGTACCAGTCAGCTCCACCCGTTACCGGGCTTCCACATCTGGCCTATCAACCCAGTCGTCTACTGGGAGCCTTACCCTCTCAAGGAGGTGGGAATACTCATCTTGAAGCAGGCTTCCCGCTTAGATGCTTTCAGCGGTTATCCCTCCCGAACGTAGCCAACCAGCCATGCCCTTGGCAGGACAACTGGCACACCAGAGGTTCGTCCGTCCCGGTCCTCTCGTACTAGGGACAGCCCTTCTCAATATTCCTACGCGCACAGCGGATAGGGACCGAACTGTCTCACGACGTTCTAAACCCAGCTCGCGTACCGCTTTAATGGGCGAACAGCCCAACCCTTGGGACCGACTCCAGCCCCAGGATGCGACGAGCCGACATCGAGGTGCCAAACCATCCCGTCGATATGGACTCTTGGGGAAGATCAGCCTGTTATCCCCGGGGTACCTTTTATCCGTTGAGCGACGGCGCTTCCACAAGCCACCGCCGGATCACTAGTCCCGACTTTCGTCCCTGCTCGACCCGTCGGTCTCACAGTCAAGCTCCCTTGTGCACTTACACTCAACACCTGATTGCCAACCAGGCTGAGGGAACCTTTGGGCGCCTCCGTTACTTTTTGGGAGGCAACCGCCCCAGTTAAACTACCCATCAGACACTGTCCCTGATCCGGATCACGGACCGAGGTTAGACATCCAGCACGACCAGAGTGGTATTTCAACGACGACTCCACAACCACTGGCGTGGCCGCTTCAAAGTCTCCCACCTATCCTACACAAGCCGAACCGAACACCAATATCAAACTATAGTAAAGGTCCCGGGGTCTTTCCGTCCTGCTGCGCGAAACGAGCATCTTTACTCGTAGTGCAATTTCACCGGGCCTATGGTTGAGACAGTCGAGAAGTCGTTACGCCATTCGTGCAGGTCGGAACTTACCCGACAAGGAATTTCGCTACCTTAGGATGGTTATAGTTACCACCGCCGTTTACTGGCGCTTAAGTTCTCAGCTTCGCCACACCGAAATGTGACTAACCGGTCCCCTTAACGTTCCAGCACCGGGCAGGCGTCAGTCCGTATACATCGCCTTACGGCTTCGCACGGACCTGTGTTTTTAGTAAACAGTCGCTTCTCGCTGGTCTCTGCGGCCACCCCCAGCTCACGGAGTAAATCCGATCACCAGTGATGGCCCCCCTTCTCCCGAAGTTACGGGGGCATTTTGCCGAGTTCCTTAACCATAGTTCACCCGAACGCCTCGGTATTCTCTACCTGACCACCTGAGTCGGTTTAGGGTACGGGCCGCCATGAAACTCGCTAGAGGCTTTTCTCGACAGCATAGGATCATCCACTTCACCACAATCGGCTCGGCATCAGGTCTCAGCCTTATATGAGGGACGGATTTGCCTACCCCTCGGCCTACACCCTTACCCCGGGACTACCACCGCCCGGGCTGGACTACCTTCCTGCGTCACCCCATCGCTTACCTACTACAAGTCTGGGTCACCGGCTCCACCACTTTCCTTTCCCCGAAGGGTCCGGAACGGCTTCACGGGCTTAGCATCGCCTGATTCGATATTGGGCGTTTCAAAGCGGGTACCGGAATATCAACCGGTTGTCCATCGACTACGCCTGTCGGCCTCGCCTTAGGTCCCGACTTACCCTGGGCAGATCAGCTTGACCCAGGAACCCTTAGTCAATCGGCGCACACGTTTCTCACGTGTGTATCGCTACTCATGCCTGCATTCTCACTCGTGAACCGTCCACAACTAGCTTCCGCTGCTGCTTCACCCGGCACACGACGCTCCCCTACCCATCACAGCGGGCGTTGGCCCTATTGCTGCAATGACACGACTTCGGCGGTACGCTTGAGCCCCGCTACATTGTCGGCGCGGAATCACTTGACCAGTGAGCTATTACGCACTCTTTCAAGGGTGGCTGCTTCTAAGCCAACCTCCTGGTTGTCTCTGCGACTCCACATCCTTTCCCACTTAGCGTACGCTTAGGGGCCTTAGTCGATGCTCTGGGCTGTTTCCCTCTCGACCATGGAGCTTATCCCCCACAGTCTCACTGCCACGCTCTCACTTACCGGCATTCGGAGTTTGGCTAAGGTCAGTAACCCGGTAGGGCCCATCGCCTATCCAGTGCTCTACCTCCGGCAAGAAACACGTGACGCTGCACCTAAATGCATTTCGGGGAGAACCAGCTATCACGGAGTTTGATTGGCCTTTCACCCCTAACCACAGGTCATCCCCCAGGTTTTCAACCCTGGTGGGTTCGGTCCTCCACGAAGTCTTACCTCCGCTTCAACCTGCCCATGGCTAGATCACTCCGCTTCGGGTCTAGAGCGTGCAACTCAATCGCCCTATTCGGACTCGCTTTCGCTACGGCTTCCCCACACGGGTTAACCTCGCTACACACCGCTAACTCGCAGGCTCATTCTTCAAAAGGCACGCAGTCACGACCGTTATTCCGAAGAATAACGGCGACGCTCCCACGGCTTGTAGGCACACGGTTTCAGGTACTATTTCACTCCGCTCCCGCGGTACTTTTCACCATTCCCTCACGGTACTATCCGCTATCGGTCACCAGGGAATATTTAGGCTTAGCGGGTGGTCCCGCCAGATTCACACGGGATTTCTCGGGCCCCATGCTACTTGGGAGATTCTTAAGCAAGCCGCTGATGTTTCGTCTACGGGGGTCTTACCCTCTACGCCGGACCTTTCGCATGTCCTTCGACTACATCAACGGTTTCTGACTCGCCGACCGGCCGGCAGACCGATCAAAAGAATTCCCACAACCCCGCATGCGCAACCCCTGCCGGGTATCACACGCATACGGTTTGGCCTCATCCGGTTTCGCTCGCCACTACTCCCGGAATCACGGTTGTTTTCTCTTCCTGCGGGTACTGAGATGTTTCACTTCCCCGCGTTCCCTCCACACTGCCTATGTGTTCAGCAGCGGGTGACAGCCCATGACGACTGCCGGGTTTCCCCATTCGGACACCCCCGGATCAAAGCTCAGTTGGCAGCTCCCCGGGGCCTATCGCGGCCTCTCACGTCCTTCATCGGTTCCTGGTGCCAAGGCATCCACCGTGCGCCCTTAAAAACTTGGCCTACAGATGCTCGCGTCCACTGTGTAGTTCTCAAGCAACGACCAGCCACCCATCACCCCACCAGACAAGCTGGCGAGTTCACTGGGGCCGGCATCACGAAGATAAAGCCTTACGGCCGTACCCTCAGATACCCAACAACGTGCCAAGCACGATCCCCCGTCAGTGAGTCACTTTCCACGCCGAAGCAGTACTTGTGATCCATCCAGGAAACCGTGCCAACTAATCAACGTTCCACCCTGAGCTGACCGTGCAGAACGTTTGTCTGCAATCGGTACTGTGCTCCTTAGAAAGGAGGTGATCCAGCCGCACCTTCCGGTACGGCTACCTTGTTACGACTTCGTCCCAATCGCCAGTCCCACCTTCGACAGCTCCCTCCCTTACGGGTTGGGCCACCGGCTTCGGGTGTTACCGACTTTCGTGACGTGACGGGCGGTGTGTACAAGGCCCGGGAACGTATTCACCGCAGCAATGCTGATCTGCGATTACTAGCAACTCCGACTTCATGGGGTCGAGTTGCAGACCCCAATCCGAACTGAGACCGGCTTTTTGAGATTCGCTCCACCTCACGGTATCGCAGCTCATTGTACCGGCCATTGTAGCACGTGTGCAGCCCAAGACATAAGGGGCATGATGACTTGACGTCGTCCCCACCTTCCTCCGAGTTGACCCCGGCGGTCTCCTGTGAGTCCCCATCACCCCGAAGGGCATGCTGGCAACACAGGACAAGGGTTGCGCTCGTTGCGGGACTTAACCCAACATCTCACGACACGAGCTGACGACAGCCATGCACCACCTGTATACCGACCACAAGGGGGGCACTATCTCTAATGCTTTCCGGTATATGTCAAGCCTTGGTAAGGTTCTTCGCGTTGCGTCGAATTAAGCCACATGCTCCGCTGCTTGTGCGGGCCCCCGTCAATTCCTTTGAGTTTTAGCCTTGCGGCCGTACTCCCCAGGCGGGGAACTTAATGCGTTAGCTGCGGCACCGACGACGTGGAATGTCGCCAACACCTAGTTCCCAACGTTTACGGCGTGGACTACCAGGGTATCTAATCCTGTTCGCTCCCCACGCTTTCGCTCCTCAGCGTCAGTAATGGCCCAGAGATCCGCCTTCGCCACCGGTGTTCCTCCTGATATCTGCGCATTTCACCGCTACACCAGGAATTCCGATCTCCCCTACCACACTCTAGCTAGCCCGTATCGAATGCAGACCCGAGGTTAAGCCTCGGGCTTTCACATCCGACGTGACAAGCCGCCTACGAGCTCTTTACGCCCAATAATTCCGGACAACGCTTGCGCCCTACGTATTACCGCGGCTGCTGGCACGTAGTTAGCCGGCGCTTCTTCTGCAGGTACCGTCACTTTCGCTTCTTCCCTGCTGAAAGAGGTTTACAACCCGAAGGCCGTCATCCCTCACGCGGCGTCGCTGCATCAGGCTTTCGCCCATTGTGCAATATTCCCCACTGCTGCCTCCCGTAGGAGTCTGGGCCGTGTCTCAGTCCCAGTGTGGCCGGTCGCCCTCTCAGGCCGGCTACCCGTCGTCGCCTTGGTGGGCCATTACCCCACCAACAAGCTGATAGGCCGCGGGCTCATCCTTCACCGCCGGAGCTTTTAACCCCCGCCCATGCAGGCAGGAGTGTTATCCGGTATTAGACCCCGTTTCCAGGGCTTGTCCCAGAGTGAAGGGCAGATTGCCCACGTGTTACTCACCCGTTCGCCACTAATCCACCCCGAAGGGCTTCATCGTTCGACTTGCATGTGTTAAGCACGCCGCCAGCGTTCGTCCTGAGCCAGGATCAAACTCTCCATGAATGTTTACCGGTTATCCGGTGCACACGCACTTAGAGCGGGACAGTCATGTCGGAATAAGACCGACCGTCCACTGCGTCCTCGCTGTGTAATTGCCTGCAAGTGTCAGGGCCGAAGCCGCGACCTCACAGGTCTTTTTTCAAAGGAACCTCATCCACCGAAATGGACGGGGTATCAACTTTTTGGCGTTGATTTTTGGCACGCTGTTGAGTTCTCAAGGAACGGACGCTTCCTTTGTACTCACCCTCTCGGGCTTTCCTCCGGGCTTTCGTTCTGTTCTTGCGTTTCCGACTCTATCAGACTCTTTCGTGTCCGATTCCCAGTCAGCGGGTTTCGCTTTCCAGTTCTTCGCTTTCGCGTTTCCCTTTCCGGCGAGTCCGACTCTATCAGAAGATTTCCACCGGATTTCCCGGGGTCAGTTTCCTGAATGAAGAGTCGGTTGTGCCCGCTTGGAATTCAATTCCTGGGGCGAGAGAGATTTTAAACCATCACTGCCGAACTTGTCCAGTTCGAGGCAACCGTTCGAATCTACCTCCCCACAGCCGCCGTGTCAACGGTGTTTGCGGGACGACGAGGAGACTAGCAGCTCAGCAGGGTCGTACGCACATCAGGCCGCGGTAGGGAGCGTCGCCGTCTGGTCTGCCTGCTCCACGTCGCCCACGTCGCCGGCTCGGGCCGCTCGGCCGCCCAGGACGTAGACGTAGAGCAGGAAGGCCGCCTCGGCGGCCACGCCGATGCTGATGCGGGCCCATGTGGGCAGGCCGGAGGGGGTGGCGAAGCCTTCGATCAGGCCGGAGAGGAAGAGGACCGCCGCCAGGCCGATGGCCATGCCGAGGGCGGCGCGGCCCTGTTCGGCCAGGGCCACGCGGCGGGTGCGGTGGCCGGGGTCGATGACCGTCCAGCCCAGGCGCAGGCCCGTACCGGCGGCCACGAAGACGGCGGTCAGTTCGAGCAGGCCGTGCGGGAGGATCAGGCCCAGGAAGACGTCGAGGCGGTCGGCCGAGGACATCAGGCCGATGCCGACGCCCAGGTTCAGCATGTTCTGCCACAGGATGTACAGGACCGGCAGGCCCAGGAAGCCGCCCAGGACCAGGCAGATCGCGGCCGCCTGGGCGTTGTTCGTCCAGACCTGGGCCGCGAAGGAGGCCGCGGGGTGGCTGGAGTAGTACGTCTCGTACCCGCCACCCGGCTTCGTCATCGCCTTCAGGTCCTCCGGGGCCCCGATGGCGTTCTGGATCTCCGGGTGGGTGGCTATCCACCATCCGACGAGCACGCCGACTGCGGTGGAGATCAGTGCAGTGGGTATCCACCAGCGGCGGCTGAGGTAGACGGCGGCAGGGAAGCCCGACGTGAAGAAGCGGGCAGCGTCGCGCCAGCCGGACCGGCGGGTGCCCGTCACCGTGGCGCGGGCGCGGGCGACGAGCTGGGTCAGGCGGCCGGTGAGCATCGGGTCGGGGGTGCTGGACTGGACGAGGGAGAGGTGGGTGGCCGTGCGCTGGTAGAGCGCGACGAGCTCGTCGGCCTCGGCCCCCGTGAGGCGCCGGCCCCGGCCCAGCAGCTGTTCCAGGCGGGCCCACTCGGTCTGGTGGGCCGCAACGAAGACGTCGAGATCCATGCGGTTGGCGCTCCCCTGCCCCTGGTCCCTACCGGTTTCTCCTACTGCTTGCTTCGTCAGCTTGGCAGACTGGAGGCCGATGGGGCGGGGCAGGTCAGGTGAAGGGTGTGCAGCGGTGAGCGATCTGGTGACGGGGGACGCGGTCGTCCTGGGGCTGCGGCCGGCGAGACTGCCGAGCCGGGCGCTGGCGATCCTGCTCGACCTGGTCGTGTACGTCGCCGGGTACGTGCTGATCACCGTCGGGCTGGTGCTGGCCACCGCTTCGATGGACGGGGCGGCCCGGGCGGCCGTGTCGGTGGCCTCCTTCGTCCTCGTCCTGGTCGGCGTACCGATCGCGGTGGAGACGATGAGCCACGGGCGCTCGCTGGGCAAGCTCGCGTGCGGGCTGCGCGTGGTGCGCGACGACGGCGGGCCGATCCGCTTCCGGCACGCGATGGTGCGCGGGGCCTTCGGGGTCTTCGAACTGCTGATGACCTTCGGGTCCGTGGCCTGCATCGCGTCGCTGTTCTCCGAGCGGGGGCGGCGGCTCGGGGACGTGTTCGCGGGGACGCTGGTCATCCGGGAGCGGGTACCGGGGGCGCGGGTGATGCCGGTGCCGCCGCCGCCTCCATGGCTGGCCGGGCGGTTCGGCGGGCTGGACCTGTCCGCGGTGCCGGACGGGCTGTGGCTGGCGATCCGGCAGTACCTGACGCGCATGGACCAGCTCGATCCGCAGGTGGGCGCCTCGATGGCGGCCCGGCTCGCGGACGATCTGGTGGCGCGTACGGGGGCTCAGCCGCCGGTCGGGGTGCCCGCCGCCGCGTTCCTGATGGCCGTGGTGCACGAGCGGCAGTCGCGGGACGCCGCGCGGGCCTTCCGGCAGCAGCCCGCTCCCGGGGCGGCTCCGGTTGCGTACGGGCAGCAGCCCGCGCCCGTGGTGATGCCGGCCGTGGCGGCGCCGGCGGTGGTGATGCCCGTCGCGGCTCCCGTGGTTCCGGTGGCGCCCGTGCCCGTACCCGTACCCCCGGAGCCGCCGAAGGCGACCGGGTTCGCGCCGCCCGCCTAGCTAGTCGGTGAAGGCGGAGGGCGGGGTTTCCAGGTGTTCGAGTTCGATGCCGGGGGCCGAGAGGACCACGTCCCCGGCGATGTGGACCGTGTGGACCTCGCCGGTGTCCAGGGCGGTGACCCGGTATTCGTCGACCAGGAGCGGGCCGCTGTCCGTGGGGTGCTCCGCGCGGTGCAGCAGGGCCCAGGCCTGGTCGGTCGTACGGGCCGCCAGGACGGGGTCGGTCAGGGCGACCAGGCGGACGCGGGTGGCGG
Organism: Streptomyces sp. GL_148; assembly: GCF_057834205.1. Classification (NCBI taxonomy): domain Bacteria; kingdom Bacillati; phylum Actinomycetota; class Actinomycetes; order Kitasatosporales; family Streptomycetaceae; genus Streptomyces; species Streptomyces sp. GL_148. The sequence continues at coordinate 3,411,561 of NZ_CM174396.1, forward strand.
GGGCGCCGGGGGCCAGGCGCAGCAGCCGGGCCGTGGCGACGAGGAAGGCCGGGGAGGTGCCGGTGAAGCCGGCGGCCCCGGGGACGTTGCCCTCGGTGGCTTCGGCTCCGGCGGGATCGGTGCGGACCCAGGTGATCCCGTCGATGGCGGCGCCGCGGACCTGCCAGCTGGAGGCGTTGACCTCGAGGCGGATGGGGCGGCCCAGTTCGTCGACGGCCAGGTCGACGGAGCCGCGGTGCGCACCGTCGGGTGCGGTGAGCTGGGAGACGTAGCGCCAGCCTGAGGGGCCCGGGGCGCAGTGGAAGTGCTCCTCGCCGAGGGGCGTGTGGTCGTGCGGGTCGTGGAGCGCGTAGCGGCCTCGGGGCATGGGGCGTCTTCCTGGGTTTCGGGCGGGTACGGGGCAGGCCCCCGGCACGGATGCCGGGGGCCTGACCTGACGCGTGGGTGCCGCTGATCCGTGGGGATCAGTAGCGGTAGTGGTCCGGCTTGTACGGGCCCGCGACGTCCACGCCGATGTAGGCGGCCTGCTCCGGGCGCAGGGTGGTCAGGCGGACGCCGAGGGCGGCGAGGTGGAGGCGGGCCACCTTCTCGTCGAGGTGCTTGGGGAGCACGTAGACGTCGGTGGGGTACTCGGCCGGCTTGGTGAAGAGCTCGATCTGGGCCAGGGTCTGGTCCGCGAAGGAGTTCGACATCACGAAGGACGGGTGGCCGGTGGCGTTGCCCAGGTTCAGGAGGCGGCCTTCGGACAGGAGGATGAGGACCTTGCCGTCGGGGAACTTCCAGGTGTGGACCTGGGGCTTGACCTCGTCCTTGACGATGCCCTCGATCTTCGCGAGGCCGGCCATGTCGATCTCGTTGTCGAAGTGGCCGATGTTGCCCACGATGGCCTGGTGCTTCATCTTGGCCATGTCGGCGGCCATGATGATGTCCTTGTTGCCGGTGGTCGTGATGAAGATGTCGGCCGTCTCGACGACGTCGTCCAGGGTTGCGACCTGGTAGCCGTCCATCGCCGCCTGCAGGGCGCAGATCGGGTCGATCTCGGTGACGATGACGCGCGCGCCCTGGCCGCGCAGCGACTCGGCGCAGCCCTTGCCGACGTCGCCGTAGCCGAAGACCACGGCGGTCTTGCCGCCGATGAGGACGTCGGTGGCGCGGTTGATGCCGTCGATGAGGGAGTGGCGGCAGCCGTACTTGTTGTCGAACTTCGACTTGGTGACGGCGTCGTTCACGTTGATCGCCGGGAAGAGCAGGGTGCCCTCGGCCATCATCTCGTAGAGGCGGTGGACGCCGGTGGTGGTCTCCTCGGTGACGCCGCGGATCTCGGACGCGAGCTGCGTCCACTTCTGCGGGTTCTCGCCCAGGGTGCGGTTGAGGAGGGTCAGGATGTTGGCGTACTCCTCGGAGTCCGCCGTCGACGGGTCCGGAGCGGCGCCGGCCTTCTCGAACTCGACGCCCTTGTGGACGAGGAGGGTGGCGTCGCCACCGTCGTCGAGGATCATGTTCGGGCCGCCGGTGGGGGTGTTCGGCCAGGTCAGCGCCTGCTCCGTGCACCACCAGTACTCTTCCAGCGTCTCGCCCTTCCAGGCGAAGACGGGGACGCCCTGCGGGTTCTCCGCGGTGCCGTTCGGGCCCACCGCGATGGCGGCGGCCGCGTGGTCCTGGGTGGAGAAGATGTTGCAGGAGGCCCAGCGGACGTCGGCGCCGAGGGCGACGAGGGTCTCGATGAGGACGGCGGTCTGCACGGTCATGTGCAGGGAGCCGGTGACGCGGGCGCCGGCGAGCGGCTGGGTGGCCGCGTACTCCCGGCGGATCGACATGAGGCCCGGCATCTCGTGCTCGGCGAGGGTGATCTCCTTGCGTCCGAAGACGGCGAGGGAGAGGTCCGCGACCTTGAAGTCGGTGAAAGCGGCAGTCATGTGGGTGCTGCTCCTCGTGATGTGGAGAGGTGGGTACGGCTGAGCCGCGCACCGTCGTCAAGACGGCGCACATGGCGCTCAGTCCGTCGGGGGTCCTCTCTCCCCTCGGCCGGTCTCGAAGACCGCCCGACCGCCATCAGCAGCGACGCCTGACACTGATGACGAATCTACACCGATCGGCGGAGCGCGGCCCAGGTGACCTGAGGGCAAGTCTCGGCTGGAGTTCGGGGCCTCCGGCGGAGAATTGGGGGCCTTTCGGACTTTTGATCCACCCCTTACATGCGGAAGGATGCCGGTGGGTCGGGTAGTACGCGCGATCCCGCAGGACAACGCATGTGTCGTGAGGAGATTCCAGTGACCAGTCCGGCAGGCCCTCCCGAAGGCGGGGACATGAGCGGGCGGCAGCCCGTGAGGATCGTCGCCGTCACCGCGTGCCCCACCGGTATCGCGCACACGTACATGGCCGCGGAGAAGCTGCAGCAGGCCGCCGACCGCCTCGGCGTCACGATCAAGGTGGAGACCCAAGGTTCCATCGGGGCCGAGAACGTGCTCTCTGACAACGATGTCAGGCAGGCGGACGCCGTCATCATCGCCGCCGACAAGGAGGTCCACCTCGACCGGTTCGCCGGCAAGCGGGTGCTGTCCACCGGTGTCGCGGACGGCATCCACAAGCCGGAGGAGCTGATCCGGCGCGCGCAGAGCGCTCCGGTGCAGGCCGGGACCGTGGCGGCCGCCGGCAGCGGCGCCGGCGGGGGCGGCGGGCAGCGCAGTCAGGCGTACAAGGCGCTGATGAACGGCGTCTCCCACATGATCCCGTTCGTGGTCGTGGGCGGTCTGCTGCTGGCCGTCTCGCTGTCCCTCGGCGGGCACGCGGACGCCAAGGGCGGGCTGGTCATTCCCGACGGGACCTTCTGGTTCTACGTCAACAAGCTCGGCGTGACCGGCTTCTCCCTGATGCTGCCGATCTTCTCCGGCTACATCGCCTACTCGCTGGGCGACCGGCCGGCCCTCGTACCCGGCATGATCGGCGGCTTCCTCGCCGCGGACGCCGTGCACATCTACGGGGCCGACGCGAACGCCGGCTTCCTGGGTGCCATCGCGACGGGCTTCATCGCGGGCTATCTGGTCATGTGGATCAAGAAGGTCAAGGTCCCCAAGGTCATCCAGCCGATCATGCCGATCATCGTGATCCCGATCGTGTCGACCGTGGCCCTGGGCCTGTTCTACATCTACGTGATCGGCAAGCCGATCTCCTGGGTCTTCACGAACCTGACCAACTGGCTGAACGGCATGACCGGCTCCAGCGCGATCGTGCTGGGCACCCTGATCGGCCTGATGATCGCCTTCGACATGGGCGGTCCGGTCAACAAGACCGCCTTCCTCGTCGCCGTCGGCCTCATCGGCACCAACAACCACGTCATGGGCATGGCCGCCGCGGCCATCCCCGTCATGCCGCTCGGCCAGGGTCTGGCCACGCTGCTGCGCCGCAAGCTCTACAGCGACGAGGAGAAGGAAACCGGCCTCGCGGCCCTGTTCATGGGCTTCTTCGGCATCTCCGAAGGAGCGATCCCCTTCGCCGCGGCCCGGCCCGCCCAGGTCATCCCCGCGAACATGCTCGGTGGCGCGGTGGCCGGTGCGATCGCCGGTGTGGCCGGGGTCCAGGACTCGGTGCCGCACGGCGGTCCGATCGTCTCGCTGTTCGGTGCGATCAGCGGCGTCGCGATGTTCTTCGTGGCCATCGCCGCCGGTGCGGTCGTGACCGCGCTGACGACCAACGCGCTGATCGAGTTCAAGCTGCGCCGGGAGGGCGGGACCGGCGGCGGGTCCGCCGCGGTCCTCGCGCCCGAGCCGGCCCTGGTCGGCGTGGGTGCCGCCGTGGGCGCCGGTGGCGGCGGTGCGGCTGCCGCCGTGGGTGCGGGAGCAGCCGGGACGGCCGTACGGACACGGCAGCCCGCGGCCGCGGCTCCGGTGGCCGCGGGCGGGCCGCCCGAGGTGCTGTCCGGGTACCTCACCGAGCAGACGGTGAAGACGGAGCTGGCGTCGGACTCCAAGGAGGCGGCGATCCGCGAGATGGCGGAGATGCTGGCCACGACCGGCAACGTCACCGACGTGGACGAGCTCGTACGGGTCGCCCTGGCCCGGGAGGCGCAGGGCACGACGGGTCTCGGCGAGTCGATCGCCATCCCGCACGCCAAGACGGACGCGGTGACCCGCCCGACGGTGGGCTTCGCCCGGTCCGACGAGGGCATCGAGTGGGGCGCCCTGGACGGGACGAAGGCCCGGCTGGTCTTCATGATCTCCGTGCCGGAGGCCGCCGCCGGGGACGAGCACCTGCGGATCCTGGCGCTGCTGTCGCGCAAGCTGATGGACACCGGCTTCCGGGAGCGGCTGCAGGCCGCGCCCGGCAAGGCCGCGATCCTGGACGTGCTGCGCGAGATCCAGTAGCCCCGGCCCCCTTACAGCACCCTCGGGCCCCGTACTCCACCTCGGTGGTACGGGGCCCGAGGGCGCTGCGTACGCTTCGCGCTCCAGACGGTGTCGGGTGGGGAAGAGGGATCTGGGCGGTGGTGCTCGTCGTGCTCGGCGCGGTGCTGTTCGCGGGGGCGGCGAGCTGGACCAGGTACGTCCTCGCGGACGACTACCGGATGACGGTCATCCCGTCGGAGTCGATGAGGCCCGCATACTCCCCCGGGGACCGGGTCTGGTTCGCTCGGGTCGCTCCGCAGGAGGTCCGGCACGGGGACGCCGTGGTCTTCGCGGCCCCTTCCTCGTGGGTGAACGGGGCAGGGATGAAGGAGGGCCAGCAGGTCTTCAAGCGGGTGGTGGCCCTGGGTGGGGACCGCATCTCGTGGGCAGCGGGTCAGGCGAGTCTGATGCTGAACGGGAAGCCGCTCGTCGAGCCGTACCTCAAAGACCCTGCCGTGCCGGCGACGGTTCCTTTCGATGTCACGGTGCCCGAGGGGCGGATGTTCCTGATGGGCGACAACCGCTGGAATTCCTTCGACTCCCATCTGCGGGCCCGCGACCAGGGCCAGGGAACCGTGCCGGTGTCGGCCGTATGGGGGGTCCCGCTGGCCGAGCTGCCCGACGCGGCGGCCGTTGCCGGGCTGACGGCCTTCCTGGGCGTGCCGGCCTTCCTCGTCGGTGGCGGGCTCGGCATCGGCTCGCTTGTGGCGCGGCGGCGGGCGGCGAAGGCGGCGCGGAACGCGGTGGGCTCCGGGCCCGGACAGCTGACGTGGACGTACGAGGCCGCGAACGACTGACCCGGCCGGTCCGGCGGCACGACGAGGCCCCCCGGCGCAGGCGCAGGGGGGCCTCGGTGCGTTACGCGGTCAGTGGCCCGGGTTGGTGCCCTTGGCCGCGGCCTCGGCGTTGTAGATGTCCGGCTCGAGGTAAATCACGCGGGCGATCGGGACCGCCTCGCGGATGCGGGCCTCGGCGGCGTTGATGGCGTTGGCCACCTCCGTCGCGGTGTCGTCGCTCTGGACGGAGATCTTCGCGGCGACCAAGAGCTCCTCGGGGCCCAGGTGCAGGGTGCGCATGTGGATGACGCCGGTCACGACGTCTCCGTCGACCAACGCGGCCTTGATCTTCTCGACGTCCTCGGTGCCGGCGGCCTCGCCGAGCAGCAGGGACTTGGTCTCGGCGGCGAGCACGATGGCGATGATGATCAGCAGGATGCCGATGCACAGGGTGCCGATGCCGTCCCAGACGCCGTTGCCGGTCAGCAGGGCGATGCCCACGCCCGCGAGGGCGAGGACGAGGCCGATGAGGGCGCCGAGGTCTTCCAGGAGGACCACGGGGAGCTCGGGGGCCTTGGCGCGCTTGATGAACTGGGCCCAGGTGAGGCTGCCGCGGATCTCGTTCGACTCCTTGATCGCGGTGCGGAAGGAGAAGGACTCCGCGATGATCGCGAAGACGAGGACGCCGACCGGCCAGTACCAGTGCGTGATCTCGTGCGGGTCGTGGATCTTCTCGTAGCCCTCGTAGATGGCGAACATGCCACCGACGGTGAACAGCACGATGGAGACGAGGAAGGCGTAGATGTAGCGTTCGCGCCCGTACCCGAAGGGGTGTTGCGGAGTCGCCTCGCGCTGGGCCTTCTTGCCGCCGAGGAGGAGCAGGCCCTGGTTTCCGGAGTCCGCCAGTGAGTGGACGCCTTCGGCGAGCATCGACGACGAGCCGCTGAAGGCGAAGGCCACGAATTTGGCTACCGCGATGGCCAGATTGGCGGCGAGTGCCGCCACGATCGCCTTGGTACCGCCCGACGCGCTCATGGTTGCGATGTGTCCCTTCCTCGGTGCGGCGCCCCGGGCCGGGACGCCGCGCTACGGCCGCAGATTCTCACAGCCACCGAGAGGGACGGTACGTCAGACCACCACAGTGGCACGGAAGACGGTGCCGGTTCCGGACAGTTCGACCTTTTCGCCTGCCGGTACGAAGACCGATTCGCCGGGTGCCAGCGCCAGTTCGCCCGACTTCGCGGATTGCGCCTTCGGGGAGCCCGCCGTGCACAGCAGGATCTGCGCGGTGGTGTCGGGGACCGCCCGAGGTGCGCCGCCGGGGGCCAGGACGAAGCGGGAGAGCCGGAATTCGTCGATGGGGGTCTCGTAGACCTCCTCGCCGTTGCCCTCCGGGCGCAGGATGCCGGGGTCGCCGGGCTCGAAGCGGGTGACCTTCAGCAGCTCCGGCACGTCGACGTGTTTGGGGGTGAGTCCGCAGCGCAGGACGTTGTCGGAGTTGGCCATGAGCTCGACGGCGAGGCCATCGAGGTAGGCGTGCGGAATGCCGGCGCCGAGGAACATGGCTTCGCCGGGCTGGAGTTGCACGTGGTTGAGGAGCATCGCGGCGATGAGGCCGGGGTCGCCCGGGTAGTGGTGGACGAGTCCGGCGTACGGGGCGTACGGCCCCCCGAGCCGCTCGGCGGCGGCCGCGGCCTCGGTGACCGTACGGGCCATCTCGGCGCGGTCGGCGGTCAGGACGGCGGTGAGCACCTCGCGCAAGGCCGCCTCCTCGGGATGTGCCCGCAGGAGGTCGGCGTAGGGCTTCAGAGAGTTGACGCCGAGGCCCTCCAGCAGGGCGGCGGCCTCCAGCGGCGGGCGGAATCCGGACAGGCCCTCGAAGGGGGTGAGGGCGCAGACCAACTCGGGCTTGTGGTTGGCGTCCTTGTAGTTGCGCTGCGGTGCGTCGATCGGGACGCCGCGGCGCTCCTCGTCCTCGAACCCGGCCTTCGCCTGGGCGAGGTCGGGGTGGACCTGGAGGGAGAGCGGGGCGCCGGCGGCGAGGATCTTGAAGAGGAAGGGGAGCCCGGGGCCGAACTTGCGGACGGCGGCGACTCCCAGTTCGCCTTCGGGGTCGGCGGCGATGACGTCCGAGAGGGCGCCCTCGCCTGCTCCGCGGTCGAGGCGGGAGGGGGCGCCGGGGTGGGCGCCCATCCACAGCTCGGCCTGGGGTTCGCCGGTGGGCGGCACTCCGATGAGTTCGGGGATCGCGTTGGTCGATCCCCAGGCGTAGGGGCGGATCGTGTTCGTGAGGCGGTCCATCGGTCGTCTTCCTGGGTGAGAGGCGCGCGCGTGCGTGCGCCTCAGCTGTGTCCCCCGGAGGCCAACGCCAGGTAGGCGGTGGCGAAATCCGTGACGGCGAGGAGTTCGGCGAGCTGTTCCAGCTCTGTGCCCTCCTCCGGTTCGAGCTCGCTGATGGCCGTGTCGTGGCTGAGGGCGAGCTCTCGTGCGGCAGGGGCGGCTGTCAGTCCGCCTGCGGGCCTGTCGCGCAACAGGACGATGCGTGCGCGAAGGGCCTGCGGTTCTTCCACTCGGTCGCGGAAGAAGTCGTCGGGGTCGGCGCCGGCGGCGAAACCGCCGGCGAGCAGGACCCCGTGGGCCGGGAGCGCCTCGGGAAGGTCGGCGGCGAGTGCGGGCCGGCCGGCGAGTTCGGCGAGGGTGGCGGCGAAGCGGCGCCCGGCGGGTCCCGCGGCGGCGCCCTCGCTCCAGATGAGCGGGAGGGAGTCGGCGAGCTCGGAGGCGAGGGTCTTGGCCGGGTTGGAGTAGGTGGCGATGGCGGGGCCGCAGCGCTCGGCCGTGCGGTCCAGCCGGTCGGCGACGAGCTGCAGGGTCTGCGGGGCGGCGGTGATCAGGCCGACCCTGTCGAGGAGCACCAGCAGCGGGGTCAGCAGGGCCCAGAGGGCGCCGGGGCCGGCCGCGGCCGACTCGTCGTACTCCTGGTACGGGGCCTTGGCCATCGGTACGAGGAGCCCGTGCGCGCCGTCCACCGCTTCGCTCAGCGGCGAGCGCTCGGGGGCGACGGCGACGACGGTGGAGCCGCGCCGGTAGGCCTGCTCGGCGAGGACGGCGAGGCCGGGCTCGGTTCCGTCGGTGGTGGCGATGAGCAGCAGGTCGACGGGGCCGGCCCAGCCGGGCAGGGCCCAGCGCAGCGCCCCGGCGGCGTGCGCGACGCCGGTCGGGTGCAGCCGGATGACGGGCGCGGAGGCACCCGCGAGCGCGCCGAGCAGGTCGGCTACCCCGGTGGCGGCGGTGCCGGGCCCGGCGATGAGGACCGCGCGGGGGCGGCCGTCGGGGCGCAGGTCGGCGAGACCGGCCTCGGCGGCGTGCCGGGCCGCGGTGCGTACCCGTGCGCCGGCATCGGCGGCGCCGCGGAGCAGGCCGCGGCGGTCGGCGCGGGCCAGATCGTCAGGTGCGTCGAGGAGTGACTCGTCGAGCATGGCGGCCTCCGGCTAGGTCTGTGACGTGTCCAGCGGTGACGGAACGTGTGTGACGGAACCAGTCTCAGCGTTTGCGCGGGGTGGCGGTAGGAGGCTCAGGCGGGTCGGCGTGCCTCGTCGACGAGGAGGACCGGGATGCCGTCGCGGACCGGGTAGGCGAGACCGCAGTCCTGGCCGGTGCAGATCAGCTCGGGGGTGGTCTCGTCCGCCGACTTGTCCTCCAGGGGCGAGTGGCAGGCGGGGCAGGCGAGGATCTCCAGCAGGCCGGCTTCGAGCGGCATGGGGTGCTTCCCTTCGGGATGTGGATCGGGCCAGGTCAGCCTACCGCCGAGTCATCTCTGGTGACGGGTGGAGGAGGACCTCTGGTGAGGGGTCGACGGCGGCACGGCGGACATCGGGTGCAGCGGCGCTGCCGGGGCTCCGCCCCGGACCCCGCGCCTCAAACGCCGGCGGGGCTGGATTTTGCCGGCCGGGACCCGAGGGCGCGGGCGGGGCCGGGGTTGCGCGGAGCGCGGTCCGGCCCCGCCCGCGGCGTTCACGCGCGGATGAGGGCCAGGACCTCGTCGCGGATCTTGGCGAGGGTGGCCTCATCGCGGGCTTCCACGTTCAGGCGCAGGAGGGGCTCGGTGTTGGAGGCGCGGACGTTGAACCACCAGTCGGCGGTGGTCGCGGTGAGGCCGTCCAGTTCGTCGAGGGTGACGCCCTCCGCGGAGCCGTAGGCGGCCTTGACGGCGGCGAGGCGGGCCGTCTGGTCGGCGACGGTCGAGTTGATCTCGCCTGAGCCCGCGTAGCGGTCGTAGGAGGAGACCAGGTCGGAGAGGGGGCCGTCCTGGCCGCCGAGGGCCGCGAGGACGTGGAGCGCGGCGAGCATGCCGGTGTCCGCGTTCCAGAAGTCCTTGAAGTAGTAGTGCGCCGAGTGCTCGCCGCCGAAGATGGCGCCGGATTTGGCCATCTCCTCCTTGATGAAGGAGTGGCCGACGCGGGTGCGGACGGGGGTGCCGCCGTTCTCGCGGACGACCTCGGGCACCGACCAGGAGGTGATCAGGTTGTGGATCACGGTGCCGGTGCCGCCGTTGCGGGCCAGTTCGCGGGCGGCGACCAGGGCGGTGATGGCGGACGGGGAGACGCCCTCGCCGCGCTCGTCGACGATGAAGCAGCGGTCGGCGTCGCCGTCGAAGGCGATGCCGAGGTCGGCGCCCTCGGCCAGGACGCGGGCCTGGAGGTCGACGATGTTCTTCGGGTCGAGGGGGTTGGCCTCGTGGTTCGGGAAGGTCCCGTCCAGTTCGAAGTACATGGGGACCACGTCCAGCGGGAGGCCCGTGAAGACGGTGGGGACCGTGTGCCCGCCCATGCCGTTGCCCGCGTCGACGACGACCTTGAGCGGGCGGATGGCGGTGAGGTCGACCAGACCCTTCAGGTGGTCGGCGTAACCGGTGAGGGTGTCCTGCTCGGTGACGGCGCCCGGGACGGTGCCGGCGGGGATCGCCGGGGCGCCCTCGTCGCTCCACTTCTCGGCGAGCTCGCGGATGGTGGAGAGGCCGGTGTCCTGGCCGACCGGGGCGGCGCCGGCCCGGCAGAGCTTGATGCCGTTGTACTGCGCCGGGTTGTGCGAGGCCGTGAACATCGCGCCGGGCAGGTTCAGCTTGCCGGAGGCGTAGTACAGCTGGTCGGTGGAGCAGAGCCCGATGAGGGTGACGTCGACGCCGCGGGCGGCCGCGCCGCGGGCGAAGGCGCCCGACAGGGCCGGGGAGGAGGGCCGCATGTCGTGGCCGATGACGATGGCCGGGGCACCGGTCACCTCGACGAAGGCGGCACCGAACAGTTCGGCCAGGTGCTCGTCCCACTCGTCCGGCACGACGCCCCGTACGTCGTACGCCTTGACGATGTTCGAAAGATCGGTGGCCACTGCCTGCCCCCCTGAAGGTGATGTGCGGTGAGGCAAACCTACCGTGGACACAGCGTGGCTTTTCAGATCAACCGAATGTCAGGAATCCGGCGAACGCAGGACGCGCAGGTGTCCACGACGGGTCTCCCCGGTGGTGGGACCGCCCTGACCGGCGCGGCCGGCCCCGGCCGCGCGCTCCGGCGGACGGGCCGCCTCGCGAACGGCGTTGGCGAGGGCTTCGAGGTCGTCACCCGTGGGACGCGAGGGCGCCGACCCATCGGTGAGGCGTACGACGTCCCAGCCGCGCGGGGCGGTCAGGCGCTCCGAGTGCTCGGCGCAGAGGTCGTAGCAGTGGGGTTCGGCGTAGGTGGCGAGCGGGCCGAGAACTGCGGTCGAATCGGCGTAGACGTACGTCAGAGTCGCGACGGCAGGGCGGCCGCACGCGGTGCGCGAACAGCGACGTACAAGGCTCACGACGTTGGACGGTACCGCACTCTTGACCGGGCCGCGACGACTCTCCCCCGGCCGCTCCCCCGTGTCGTCGGATCTCCCCCGCCCCGGTGCGGATGTGCGGGCTACCCTGCGGGGGTGACGGACAGCACTCTGCCTCCCCCTCCCGTGCCCCCTGCCGCCTCCCTGCCCGGCGGCTCCCCCGCCGGTGAGCCACGGGTGCGGCGGCGCGACCGGCACGGGCGCGGGATGCGCGGGCCGGTGGCCCCTCCGCAGGTACCGCTGTCGGCGAGCCGGGGGGAGCTCTTCGGGGACCTCGTACGGGACTCCGTGGAGCGGCTGGAACGGCGCTGGCCGCAGCTGGCCGAGGTGGAGTTCATGATCGGCGACGTGCCCGGCCCGCCGGGGGGTGCGGAGACCGGCTGGAACGATGAGGCGGTGCCGCTGGGTGCGCTGGCGGAGGCCGGTGGTGGGCGGCCGGCGCGGATCGTGGTGTTCCGGCGGCCGGTGGAAATCCGGGCGAAGTCTCGGGACGAGCGGGCGATGCTGGTGCACGAGATCGTGGTGGAGCAGGTCGCGGAGTTGTTGGGGCTGTCGCCCGAGACGGTGGATCCGCGGTACGGGTCGGACTAGGGCCTGTCGTCAAACTCCCGTCGTCGCCCGAAGGGCGGCCGCGCGGCGTCTGGTGCGTGCTCTCGGCGCGCCGGGCGAAAGTCCGCGTACTGGACGTACTCGGGCTTTCGCCCGGTGCGGCGAGAGCACGCACCAGGCGTCGCGAGGCAGACGGGAGTTTGACGACAGGCCCTAGGTCCCGGTCGGACCAGGTCCCGGGTCGGATTAGGTCCCCGGGGCGTCCCGGCCCGCCCGCATCGTTACGGCGTGCGCCGGCGGTGCGGGAGGCGGGCCCTGCGGGGCCGTCCCCTACCCGCCCTTCCACCGTTCCCCGGGCTCCGCCCGGACCTGGTCCTCAAACGCCGGACGGGCTGAAAGGACCTGGGGCTCCGCCCCAGACCCCGGTCCTCAAACGCCGGACGGCTGGGAAAGGCTCCGTCGGTGGGTTACTGGGTGAGGACCGAGAGGTCCTGGGCCGCCTTGGGGACCGAGACCGTGGAGTGGTCGTCCGAGAGGGTCTGGGTCGTGAACATCGGGATGCCGTCGCGCGGGATCGTCAGGGTGCGGGACGCGTGGACGGGGCCGCCGGAGACGGTTTCCACCGTGAGGGCGTAGGCGCCCTTGCCGCCGGCCGGGGCGAGGGTCAGGGTCTGTGTGGTGCCCCCCTTGACCGTCACGTCCTGGGAGGCGGGTTCGCCGCCCTCCGTGCCGGGCGAGGCCGTCACCTTGACCGTCGCGTCGGCTCCGGGCGGGGCCGTCAGCGACAGCTGGGTGGCGTTCGCCTCGGGGCGGTTGTCGGCGACGGTCGCCCGCGCGCCGACGGGGGCGGAGGCCTGGATGAAGCCGATCTCCTGTTTGGCGCCGCTGCCGCGGACCACCCGGAGGGCCGCGACCACGGGGACGACGGACTTCTTGACGTCGGCCGGGGACAGGACGAGGGAGCCCGGCTCGCCGCGGGTGACGTCCTTGAGGTCGAGGCTCGCGGTCATGCCGGCCTTGACGTGGAGCTGCTCGCTGCCCGCGGGGCTGATCGAGCCGGTCGGCCCGGCCAGCTTCACCTGGAGGTCCGCGTCCTCGTCGCCGGGGGCGAAGGCGACCAGCCGGACGGAGGTGGCGTCGGCCGGGATGCCGGGCAGGACCAGGGTCCCCGCCGGGTCCACGGAGGCGGGCAGCCAGTCGGCGCCGACGCCTTCCTCGCCCGCCTGGGCAGTGGCCCCGACCCGGCCCGCGCGGGTGGTCACGTGGGCGGTGACGTCCGCGAGCTGTGCGCCGGGGGCGAGGGAGGCCAGGGAGATGGCCTTGCTGGACTTCGGGTCGATGCGGATGTTCTCGCTGGTGCCCGCCTCGGCCTTGACCGCGCCGTCCGGGCCGAACAGCTTGATGTCCACCACGGCCGCGGTGTCGTCGGGGTTGGTCACGTGGACGTAGTCCTCGCGGCCCTTGGCGGTGCTCACGCCGGGGAACCAGAAGTCGGTGCCGGGTGAGGTGCACCCGGTGCCGAGCATGCCGCGCATGCGGCCGACGGAGACGACCGTGGTCTGCTGCGCGCTCCAGCCGGGGGCCAGGACTCCGTCGGCGACGCCGGTGAGCGCCGGAGCCCCGGCGCCGGAGGCCTTGGCGGCCACGGGCTTGCCGGGCTCCTTGAGTTCCAGGACGGGCTTGGCTTCCTTGGTCGCGCCCAGCAGCCGGGCCGTGCCCTTGCCTCCCGCGACGGCCGCACCCGGGGTGATCGCCGTGTACAGGGTCTCGGCGATGTCGGAGGTGCTGGGCGCGGGGCACACCAGCAGGGACCGCTCGACCGGCATCCGGGCCGCCGGCTTGCCCGCCGCGGCCTTGGAGGCCCCGTCGGCGGCCGGTGCGGTGAGGGCGGCCAGGCCGGTGACGGCGGCCAGGGCGGCCGTGACCGCGGCGAGCGTGAGGGGTACGCGCTGCTTCACTGGTGGGGGCTCCCGTCCGGACGCGGGGCGTGCTGTCCGTCGTGCTGGCCGTAGGCGTCGTAGCCGTTGTGGGGGTCGGGCTGCTGTTCGTAGGACGGGTACGGCTGCTCGTACGGCTGGTGGGGCGGGTACGGCTGCTCGTACTGCGTGCCCGGGTCGTGGCCGGTGTACTGCTGCTGCTCGTACGGGTACTGGTCGTACTGCTGCTGCGGCGGCTGCTGCTCCTGGCCGCCGTACGCGTAGCCGCTCTGGTCTCCGTACGCCGGCTGCTGGTAGGCGTACGCGTCCTCCCCGTACGCCTGCTGCGCAGGGATCTGCGCGTACGGGTCGGCCGCGACGGCCGCCTCGGCGGGGGCGGACCCGGTCTGGGCTTCCGGCTCGGACTGCTCGCGCAGGCGGCGGGCCCGGCGGCCTGCGCCGGGCTCCTCGGCGGCGGGGGCCTCGTCCTCGGGGAGGTCGTCGTCCAGGCGGGCGCGGCGGCCCGGCAGGGCCATCACCAGGAGCACCAGGGCGAGCAGGCCCTGGGCCCAGTGCCAGGCGGTCCGGGTGAGGGCGTCGTCGTGGACGAGGTCGAGCTCGCCGGCGGCGGCGGGCAGTTCGAAGCCCTGCGCCCATCCGTCGAGCGTCTTGGCCTTGAGCGGCTTGCCGTCGAGGGTGGCCCGCCAGCCGGGGTCGGCCCGGTCGGCGATGCGCAGGACGCGTCCGGCCTCGCCCGCCGGGATCTTGGTGCGGGCCTCGACGGGGCCGGAGGCGACGGGGATGGGTGCCTCGCCGGGCTTGCCGGAGACGATGACGGTGCGGGCGACCTGCCGGTCGACGCGCCACAGGGCGCTGCCTTCGAGCTTGCTGAGGCGGCTGAGGCCGGGGGTGGCGTCGAGGACGCGTCCGATCTCCTGCGGGGCGCCGTCGCGGACCAGGACGTAGCGGATGGCGAAGCCGCCGAGCTGGTCGGTCTGGTCGGCGCCGGAGCCGGCGACGAGGCTGGAGACGACCTTGTCGAGGCGGGCGTCGCTGCCGGCCCGGTCGGCGAGTTCTGCGTCGCCGAGGCGGCCGCCGGAACCGCGGACCAGGCTGTACGAGAGGGCGGCCGGGGTGTCGGCGCCGATGACGAGGGTCCGGGCCTGGTCGCGGGTACCGCTCTCTTCGGCGACGAAGGCGGGGACCTGGACGGGGTCGCGGCGCTCCAGCGGTCCGGCGGCTCCGCTGAGCATCCAGCCGGCCGCGCCGACGAGCGGGCCGACGGCGGCGGCGAGCGCGATCAGGGCGGCGAGGGGCTGGCGCCAGCCGAAGCTGCGGGCCGCGACGCGTTCCTTGGCCCCGTCGGCGCCGATGACGGCGGCGGACAGCAGGGCGAGTCCGTAGACGAGGGTGGCGGGGCCGGCCCAGGTGGTGCGGTTGACGAGTACGGCAAGGACGAGCGCGGCGAGCGCGGTGGCCCAGGCGGCCCGTACGGCGAACTGCCGGTCGGCGCGCAGCAGGGCGGCCAGGGCGGCGAGGACGACGCCGAGGAGGATCAGGCCGCCGGCGGTGCGGGGGCCGCCGGGGCTGATGCCGAGCAGGTCCAGGGCGGTGGCCGAGCCGGCTCCGTAGGGCAGTCCGGCCTCGCGCAGGAAGCTCGCCGGGTGGGTGAGCAGGCTCAGCGACCAGGGGGCGAGGACGAGGAGGGGGACGCCGAGCGTCGCGAGGAGGCGCGGGCCGTACGTCTTCCACTGCGCGCGGTGCAGGACCAGCGCGGTGGTTCCGAGGACGGCGGCGAGCGGCCAGACGACGGGGGTGAAGGCGGTGGCCAGGGTCAGCAGGAGGGTGTGGGTCCAGGCGGAGCGCCAGCTGCCCTCCCCCTCGCCGAATCCGAAGGCGGTGACGGCCGAGCGTGCGATGAGCGGGAGCAGGATCGCCAGGACGGCGGTGCCGAGCCGGCCGCCGGCGAGGGCCCCGGTGACGGCGGGCAGGAAGGCGTAGGCGACGGCGGCCCAGGCGCGCAGCAGCCGGGATTCCACCAGCGGCCGGGAGGCGAAGTAGGCGGTGAGGCCGGCGAGCGGGACCGAGCAGACGAGCAGCAGGGTCAGGGCGGCGTCGGTGGAGCCGAGGAGCAGGGTGGAGAGGGCGCCGAGGACGGCGAGGTAGGGCGGCGCTCCGGCGGTGGTGCCGGTGCCGACGGGCTGCCAGTCGTCGGCGTAGACGCGCCAGAGGTCGAGTCCGCCGTCGGGGGCGGGGAGCAGGGCTCCGCCCATGAGGGAGCCGCCGCCGAGGAGGGAGCGGCAGGCGATGACGGAGACGAGCAGGAGGAGGGCGAAGAGGACGGGCGCGGGCTTGCGGGCGATCCGCTTGAGGCGCGCGAACTGTTCGATGTCCAGGTAGTCGGCGTCGTCTCCGCCGGGTCCCGATTCGACGGCGCCGCCGTGTCGGCCGGCGGTGTTGGTCTCGGTGTCGCCGTCGGCGCCGAAGTAGCCGGCTAGCTGTTCGGCGTTGGCGCGCAGGCTGGCGCCGGGCGGCGGGAAGAGGGGGCGCAGTTCCTTGGCGGTGACGGCGGCGCGGCCTCTGCGGCGGCGGGCTCCGAGGATCCGGCCGGGGCGCAGCAGGGTGGCGAGGAGGCCGGTGATCTCGTCGACGGCTTGTCCGGGGGCCTTGCCGACGAGGTAGGCGAGGGTGCGCAGGACGGTGCCGAAGAGGATGCGCAGCAGGACGTACGGGAGGGCGCGGCCGGGGCTGTTGGCCAGCATCGTGTAGACGGCGCCGGCCTTGTCGACGCGGTGGGGGCTGGCGGCGGAGCGGCCGACGCAGTCGACGGTGCGGCGTTCGCGAGCGGAGGCCTCTGCGTGCCGCAGGACGGCGTCGGGGGCGACGAGGACGGTGTGGCCGGCGCTCTGGACGCGCCAGCACAGGTCGACGTCGTCGCGCATGAGGGGCAGGCGGCGGTCGAAGCCGCCGAGGGCGTCGTACACGTCGCGGCGGATCAGCATGCCGGCGCTGGACACGGAGAGGACGGGCTGGACCTGGTCGTGCTGGCCCTGGTCCTGTTCGCGCCGGTCGAGGCCGGTCCAGCGGCGGCCGCTGCGGGCGATGGTGACGCCGACTTCGAGGAGCTGCTTCTTGTCGTACCAGCCGCGCAGTTTGGGGCCGATGACGGCGGCTTCGGGGTTCTCGTCGGCGACGCGCAGCAGTTCGGCGAGGGCGTCGGGCTCGGGTGCGCAGTCGTCGTGGAGCAGCCAGAGCCACTGGACGGGTTCGCCGTGGGGCAGGTCGGGGAGGTCGTACGTGTCGTCGCGCCAGGTGCGGCTGACGGGATCCCAGCCGGAGGGGCGCTTGAGGTACGGGAGTTCCTCGGGGGTCAGGGTGCCGGCGGTGCGGGCGGCTTCGTCGACGGCGGCGCCGAAGCCGGTGCGGCGGGCGAGGTGCAGGACGCGGTCCTCACCGAGGGCCTCGCCGAGCAGGCGCGCGGAGTCGTCGGCGCTGCCGGTGTCGGCGGCGATGTGGCTCTGGGCGGGGCGTTCCTGGCCGAGGAGACCGGCGAGGGTCCGGGGCAGCCAGCGGGAGCCGTCGTGGGCGACGAGGACCGCGGTGACGACGTGCCGGGGGAACTCTGGTGCGGCGGCAGCCTGGTAGGAGGCGCTCGACTGGCTGTGCAGGGACATCGCGGTACGGGCCCTCCGGCCGGGGGTCCGGGGGTGGTGTGCCCTCGGAGGCTGCTGGACAGCGCCCCACCCTAACGGCTGGGAACACAGCGGTCCGCCTCCTGCGGGGAAGGTGCGGGAGGCGGACCGTTTGCTCTGCTCGATGCCGTGCTGTTCGTGCCGTTCGCTGTACTGCGTTTTGTGCCGATGCGTGCACTGCGGCCGCTGCCGTGCGTGAGGCCGGGTGCACAGGCGGCTATGCCTTCGGGTGGGCCGTCGGATATGTCGTGGGCCGTGCCGCGGGCCGTGCCGCGGGCCCTGCCGTGGGCGCCGTTCGGTGCGCGCCGAGGGCGCTTCAGACGGCGGCCTTCTTCAGGCGTCGTCGCTCGCGCTCGGACAGGCCGCCCCAGATGCCGAATCGCTCGTCGTTGGCGAGGGCGTACTCGAGGCATTCGGAGCGGACCTCGCAGGCGAGGCAGACCTTCTTGGCCTCGCGGGTCGAGCCGCCCTTCTCGGGAAAGAAGGACTCGGGGTCGGTCTGGGCGCAGAGAGCTCGCTCCTGCCATCCGAGCTCTTCGTCCGCCTCCTCGACCAGCAGTTCCTGAACCAGCTCGGTCATGTGCGCCCCTCGCTCTGTCTGTGCGTCCCCGTGGTCATGCCGTCACTCATCGCTACGTAACGACACGAGTGAAATTACAAGTGCGGGGCTCCAGCGCAGTCAAGCCGAGATCTGCTATTGGGCCCCTTATTCACTCTGCGGAACCAAGCCTATGCAGAAAGTGTTCATATCGCCAAAAATCGTGACACATGCCACACATGCCACACGTACCGCTTGTGGGACCCCCTCCCCCGTGGTCGACGCGTCACTCTGTGGTGGGGTTCCGATCCAGCCGAAGGAGCGGCGTAGATCACATTTCAGCCACAGAGAGACATCGCACGGCTCTACGGGTTTGAGAGCCGCCACAGCGGTCTGCAGCGCGACTCGAAGCGCCACATCCCCTGGTGCCGACTGCACAAACCTTTCTCCGGGCACGTTAACCGGATGAGGTGAAACTTTTCTATCAAATCGGACATTGGGTTGACAGTCCGGCCCCCCACCCGGTCTTCTTGTAGCCATGTCAGCGCCCTCAGCCGCCACCCGGACCCCCATTCGTGGGTTCCTGTGCGCTGCCCAGGTTCGCTGTTGCTGTTGCAGCTGTTGATGCAACTCGGGAGCTCCGGCTCCCTTGAGTTCCAGCTCGCCCCCCACAGCAACCGCCGCACGACTGACATTTGTCGAGGAACCCCCCGATGAACAGCACCAGCACCCTGAACGCCACCCCCGCAGCCACCGCCCCGGCGAGGGTCGAGAGCGACCTCCAGATCGCCGGCGACATCCTCTCCGTCCAGCACCTCCTGCAGCCCGCCCGCGAGCACCCGGCCACCGTCGCCGAGTTCGTGGGCCTCGCGCGTTCCATCGCCGCCGACCGCTCCGAGTGGGAGCACCTGGTCCGGTACGACGCCACGACCCGCTGGTACCACCGGCTGCGCACCGGCCCCGGCTACGAGGTCTGGCTGCTCAGCTGGGTCCCCGGCCAGGGCAGCGGCCTGCACGACCACGGCGCCTCCTCCGGCGTGCTGACCGTCCTGGACGGCGAACTGACCGAGCACACCGCTCGCGGCCCGCTCGCCCTCGGCGCCGGCTCCCAGCGCGTCTTCGCCCCCGGCTACGCCCACGAGGTGCAGAACGACAGCCTCGACGGGGCCGTCAGCCTGCACGTGTACTTCCCCGGCCTGACCGAGATGCCGATGCACAGCTGCTCTCCGGCCCGGCCCGAGGCCCTGTCCGTCTGATCCCCGACGCCGCCTGACAGACTTCGCGGTATGCGCATTGTTGTTCTGGCCGGCGGCATCGGCGGCGCCCGTTTCCTTCGCGGTCTCCAGGCCGCGGTTCCCGACGCGGAGATCACGGTCATCGGCAACACCGGTGACGACATTCACCTGTTCGGGCTCAAGGTCTGCCCCGACCTGGACACCGTGATGTACACCCTCGGCGGTGGCATCAACGAGGACCAGGGTTGGGGCCGCACCGACGAGTCCTTCACCGTCAAGGAGGAACTCGCCGCGTACGGGGTCGGACCCACCTGGTTCGGCCTCGGTGACCGCGACTTCGCCACCCACATCGTCCGTACGCAGATGCTCGGCGCGGGCTACCCGCTCAGCGCCGTCACCGAAGCCCTCTGCGACCGCTGGCAGCCCGGGGTCCGGCTGCTCCCCATGTCCGACGACCGGGTCGAGACCCACGTCGCGATCACCGACTCCCAGAGCGGCGAGCGCCGGGTCATCCACTTCCAGGAGTACTGGGTGCGGATGCGCGCCGCGGTGGACGCCGAGGCCGTCGTCCCCGTGGGCGCCGAGCAGGCCAAGCCCGCGCCCGGCGTCCTGGAGGCCATCGAGGCCGCCGACGTGATCCTCTTCCCACCGTCGAACCCGGTGGTGTCGGTGGGGACCATCCTCGCCGTACCCGGCATCCGCGAGGCCGTGGCCGCCGCCGCGGCCCCCGTGGTGGGCCTCTCCCCCATCGTCGGGGGAGCTCCCGTGCGCGGGATGGCCGACAAGGTGCTGGCCGCCGTCGGCGTCGAGTCGACCGCCGCGGCCGTCGCCCGGCACTACGGCACCGAACTGCTCGACGGCTGGCTCGTCGACACCGCCGACGCGGACGCCGTCGCCGAAGTGGAGGCCGCCGGCATCACCTGCCGCGCGGTGCCGCTGATGATGACCGACCTGGCCGCCACCGCGGAGATGGCGCGGGCCGCGCTGGAACTGGCGGAGGCCTCCCGGTGATCCCCGAGAACCCCCTGCACCAGTACCTGGTGCAGGCAGTCCGCGGGATCCCCGAGGTACGGCCCGGCGACGACCTGGCGGCGCTGATCGCCACCGCGACGGACGTCCCCGCCGGATCCGGCACCCACTCGCGGCTGCGGGACGGCGACATCCTGCTCGTCACCTCGAAGATCGTCTCCAAGGCGGAGGGCCGGATCGTCCGCGCCGATTCGCGCGAAGAGGCGATCGACGCCGAGACCGTACGGGTCGTCGCGCGCCGGGGAACGCTGCGGATCGTGGAGAACCGGCAGGGGCTGGTCATGGCGGCCGCCGGGGTCGACGCCTCGAACACCGAGGCCGGCACCGTCCTGCTGCTGCCCGAGGACCCCGACGCCTCGGCCGCCGCCATCCGGGCCCGGCTGCGGGAGCTGCGCTCCGTGGACGTGGGCGTGATCGTGACGGACACCTTCGGACGGCCGTGGCGCACCGGGCTCACGGACGTGGCGATCGGCTCGGCCGGCGTACAGGTCCTGGACGACCTGCGCGGAGGCGCCGACGCCCACGGGAACCCGCTGAGCGCGACGGTCGTCGCGACCGCCGACGAGCTGGCCGCCGCCGGCGACCTGGTCAAGGGCAAGGCCCTGGGCCTGCCGGTGGCGATCGTGCGCGGGCTGCAGCACGTACTGGGCGAGGGGTCCTCGGCGGCCGACCTGGTCCGCTCGCCGGCCGACGACATGTTCCGGCTGGGCACCTCGGAGGCGGTACGGGAAGCCGTGACGCAGCGGCGTACCGTACGGGCCTTCACGGCCGAGCCGGTGGACCCGGGCGCGGTGCGACGCGCGGTGGCGGCGGCCGTGACGGCCCCGGCCCCGCACCACACGACGCCGTGGCGGTTCGTCCTGCTGGAGTCGGCGGGCGCCCGGCTGGAACTGCTGGACGCGATGCGGGACGCCTGGATCGAGGACCTGCGGCGGGACGGCAAGTCCGAGGAGTCCATCGCGAAGCGGGTCCGGCGGGGCGACGTCCTGCGGGCCGCGCCCTATCTGGTGGTGCCCTGCCTGGTCACGGACGGCGCGCACGACTACGGGCACGCGAGGCGGGACGCGGCGGAGCGGGAGATGTTCGTCGTCGCGATGGGCGCGGGCGTACAGAACTTCCTGGTCGCGCTGGCCGGTGAACGGCTGGGCTCCGCGTGGGTGTCCTCGACGATGTTCTGCCGGGACGTGGTCCGCAAGGTGCTCGGGCTTCCGGAGGACTGGGACCCCATGGGGGCGGTGGCCGTGGGGCACGCCGCGGTCGCTCCGGCGGAGCGGGCGGGGCGGGCGGCGGAGGCGTTCATCGAGGTGCGGTGACCCTGCGGGGTGACCCGGCTTGGGCCTAGGGCCTGTCGTCAAACTCCCGTCGTCGCCCGAAGGGCGGCCTCGCGGCGTCTGGTGCGTGCTCTCGGTGTGCCGGGCGGAAGCCCGCGTACTGGACGTACTTGGCTTCCGTCCGGTGCGCCGAGAGCGCGTGCCAGGCGTCGCGAGGCAGACGGGAGTTTGACGACAGGCCCTAGAGCCTGCCGATGTCGCTCCGGGGCATCCGGGGGGCTCGGCGGGGCGGGGCGGCGCCGGCCAGGAGGATGAGGCGGGCCGCGCGGTGGCGCTGGCCGGCGTACGGGGCGAGGAGCTCCAGCATGGCGGCGTCGTCGGCGTCCCGGTCTCCGGCCAGGGCGTAGCCGATGATGCCGGGTAGGTGGAGGTCGCCGGTGGTGACGGCGTCCGCGGCGCCGTTGCTGCGCTGGAGGGCTTCGGCGGAGGTCCACGGGCCGATGCCGGGGACCGCCTCCAGGCGGGCGGTGGCCGCCGGCAGGTCCATCGCGGCGGCCTCTTCGAGGCGGGCTGCGAGGCGGGCCGCGCGGACGATGGTGGCGGAGCGCTTGGAGTCGACCCCGGCCTTGTGCCAGTCCCAGGACGGGATGAGGGTCCAGGTGCGGGGGTCGGGCATCACGTAGAGGGCGCGGTCGCGGCCGCTGCCGCCTTCGTCGGGGCCCGGGCCCGGGCCCGGGGCCGGTTCGCCGTACTGGCGTACGAGGCGGCGCCAGGCGCGGTACGCCTCGTCGGCGGTGACCTTCTGTTCCAGGACCGTGGGGATCAGGGACTCCAGGACCAGGCCCGTGCGGGTCAGGCGCAGGCCGGGGCGGCGGCGGTGGCTGGCGTGCAGGAGGCGGTGGCGGGGGACGAAGGCGGCCGGGTCGTCGGCGGAGCCGAGCAGTTCCGGCAGGCCGTCGAGGATCCAGTCGGCGCCGGGGCCCCACGCGGTGGCGGTCACCCCGGACCCGTCCCGCGTGACGCGGAGCGTGGCCGGGCCGGCGGGGGTCCGGGTCGCTCGCCAGACCGCTCCCGCGGTGGCGCGGAAGGTGGGGTCGGCGGGGCCCCGTCTGAGGGGGCCGAGGGTGAGGCCCAGGTCCACCGTGCCGGTGGGTGGCGTCCAGGAGCGGGCTCGGGGGGTGCCGGGGGTGGGGGCGGTGCGTGTGCCCGTGCCGGGGGCTGGGCCGACGCCCGTGTCGGAGTCCGGGCCGGCGCCCGAAGCGGGTGCCGGGCCGGCGCCCGAGCCGGAGACCGGGCCGACGCCCGAGGCGGGTGCCGGGCTGGCGGCTAGGCCGGAAGCAGGGCCGCCGCCCGAGCCGGAGTCCGGGGCGGAATCCGGGGCGGCGCCCGAAGCGGGGGCCGGACCGGAGACTGGGCCAGAGGCGGGGCCGCCGCTCGGGCCCGTGTCCGGGCCGGAGCCCTGGCCGGTGGGTTCGGGCACGGTGGTGCGGCCGCCGCGGATCGCGGTGCGGGTGAGGGGGTCGTAGCGGCCGGGCATGCCTTGAGCGTAGCCCTGCGGGGGCTGTCCCCTACCCGCCCTTCCACCGTTCCCCGGGCCGGCCCGGACCCGCGCCTCAAACGCCGGCGGGGCTGGGGATACCACCGGGCGCTGCCCGGACCCGGTCCTCCGCCGGCGGGGGCTGGGGATACCACCCGGCGCCGCCCGAACCCGGTCCTCCGCCGGCGGGGGCTGGGGATACCACCCGGCGCCGCCCGGACCCGGTCCTCAAGCGCCGGACTGGCTGGAGGGGTGCCGGGCTGCGCCCGGACTCCCTGGGGCTCCGCCCCAGACCCCGGTCCTCAAACGCCGGACGGCTGAAAAGCCCCAGACCCCGCGCCGCCAACGCCGGCGAGGCTGGATTGGGGCAGCGTCAGCCGGCACCTGCACGCCCACGGGCTGGAGGGACCGGAGGGTCATTCCAGCCCCGCCGGCGTTTGAGGCGCGGGGGGCCGGGGGTGGGCCCCCGTGCAGCGGCGCCGCACTCGGCAACGGGGCCGGGCGGAGCCCGGGGAACGGGCGAAGGGTGGGTAGGGGACTTCGCCCCGCAGGGCCCAATCAGCCGCACCCGCCCACCGGCCCCACGCCGGGACGGCGGTGGCGGGCACCCCGACCGGCCACCGCCCGGACGGAGTCCGGCGCAGCGGCGCGAAGCCGGTAAGGCCCGCCAGGGCCGCACCGCGCGAGCGGCGCGTCAAAAAAGGGAGTGCGGCTACGGGCGGCCCTGGAGTTTGGCTGAGGCGGTTCGGGTGGGGGGGAGTTGGGTGTAGAGGTGGCGGCCGGGGCATTCCGTGGCGAAGCCGTCCCGGTGGCCCGAGATGACGTTCAGGCGGACGTTGCTGCCCTTCGCGTAGAGGTTGCCGCCGCCCGAGCGGAGGGTGGTCTTCGCGCGGGGGTCCGCTCCGAAGAGGCCCAGCTTCCAGGCCGTGAGGCGGGCCACCGCGTCGACCGCGGGCTTGGGGGGAGAGGTGGACGCGAAGGTGCCGATCACCGCCACGCCCATGCTGTCGGTGTTGAAGCCCATGGTGTGCGCGCCGAGCACCGCCTTGGCGACTCCGCCCGCCCGGCCCTCGTAGACGGTGCCGCACTTGTCGACGGCGAAGTTGTAGCCGATGTCGCGCCAGCCGCTGCTGACCACGTGGTAGCGGTACAGGCTGCGCAGGACCGCCGGGGCGTCCTTGCAGGCGTAGTTGTTGCCCGAGGCGGTGTGGTGGACGAAGGCGGCCTTGACCTTGTTCGTGTAGACGAAGCCCTTTTCGCGCAGGCTCTCGTCCGCGCCCCATCCCAGCCGGGTGACGATCTTCGGGCGGGGGCCGATGTACGGGGCGGCCGCGAGCGCCTCGTCGGCGAGGACCGCGTCGGCGGTGGAGTCGGCCTTGTTGAGGGCGGGGATCTCCTGGGCGCCCAGGGGGGCCATCGGGACGTTGACGGAGGAGGACTCCGCCATCTCCATCGTCATGCCGGGGAGGAGGGCCAGCTCCCCCTTGTCGTCGTCATCGACGGGGGAAGGGCGGTCCGGGGTGGCCTCTTCGGACGTGTTGGCGTTCTTGGCGTCCGATCCGGGGCGGGACGAGCCCCCCGGGTCCACCAGTTCGATGCGCATGCCCGTCGGGAGCCCGCTGCTCACCACGCGGCCGCCCGGTTCCGCCTGGACGCGGACCTCGATGCCGTCGGACTGCCCTACCCACAGGGGGGCGGTGCTGCCGCGGACCCGGCCGGAGCCGCGTTCGACCGTGTCGGGGTCGGCGGCGTGTTCGCTGTTGTGGGTGTCGACGTCCTGCCATTCGGACCAGGCCGAGGTGTCCACGGAGCGGGTGCGGACCTGGACGCGGCCGTCGAGCTGGGTGCTCGCGTCGTCCCAGACGACGCCGACCAGCGAGAAGGTCTTGACCTCGCGCGCCGACAGGCCCCGCGTCTCGGGCAGCCGGGGCGAGGTGCTCATGCCGGGGACCCCGGTGGTGCGGTCCGCCGCGGGTCCCACGGGGGCGAGCGGCAGGGACTGGGTGGATCCGGCGGGGGCCGCGGGGGCTGCCGAGCCCGCCGCGGCCGATGGCTGCGTCGCTGCCGGGTGGGCGAGGGCCGTGGAGGAGAGCGCGAGCGGCAGGGCCAGTGCGGCAGCCGTCGCGACGCCGATCGAGGAAGCAAGGAATGCACGCATGGAAAGGATGCTGGGGACTGCCGGGGGCCGGCGCCATCCGAGAACTGACGCGCCGTCCGGTCCGGGCGGCGATACCCCTCCTCCGTACGGGGGATCGTGCTGCGGCCGTACGGAGGAGGGGCGCGGGCTGCCCCGCGTAGGCTCTGGTCCGTGAACGCCACTGACCGCACCCCTGCCGACCTGCTGCGATCCGCGCTCGCCGCCGATCCCGGCCGCCCGCTCGTCACCTTCTACGACGACGCCACGGGCGAGCGCGTCGAATTGTCCGTCGCGACCTTCGCCAATTGGGTGGCCAAGACCGCCAATCTGCTCCAGGGCGACCTGGGCGCCGAGCCCGGCGACCGGCTCGCCCTGCTGCTGCCCGCGCACTGGCAGAGCGCCGTGTGGCTGCTCGCCTGCGCCTCCGTCGGGGTCGTGGTGGAGGTGGGCGGGGATCCGGGCGGCGCCGATCTCGTGGTGAGCGGCCCGGACACGCTTCAGGAGGCCTCCGCGTGCTCCGGCGAGCGGGTGGCGCTCGCGCTGCGGCCGCTGGGCGGGCGCTTCCCGCAGCCGCCGGCCGGGTTCGCCGACTACGCCGTCGAGGTGCCGGGGCAGGGCGACCGGTTCGCGCCCTTCCAGCCCGTGGACGCGGACGGCCCGGGGCTGGTGGTCGGCGGCGAGGAGCTCTCGTACGCGCGGATCTGCGAGCGGGCCCGCGAGGACGCGGCGAAGCTCGGCTTCGGCGAGGGGGCGCGGGTGCTGTCCCGGCAGGGCTACGACAGCTGGGAGGGGCTCTCGGCCGGGCTCTACGCGGCCCTGGCCACGGGCGGCTCCGTGGTGCTGTGCCGCAACGCCGAGGGGCTGGCCGAGGGGGCCCTGGCGCAGCGGATCGAGAGCGAGCGGGTCACCCACACGGCCTGACCCGGCCCCACCCCGCCGTCACCCACACCGCCCAATGCCGGATATCGGCCATTTGTCACCCACATGGCCCTATACACGGTCGCGCCCCCGGGCCGCATCGATCACCCGGGGGCAGTATCGGCACAGGCCGTACTCACCCGTACGGCCCGTACCGGTTCGGGTGAGGGGACGGAACTCGAGTGACGGACAGCGCGGGCATACCGGGCGGCACCGATGCGGCCGGAGGCGAGAAGCCTCCGAGTGGCCGCAGGCGGCGCCGGCTGCTGCGCTGGGCCGGGCTCGGGACCGGCCTGCTCGTCGCCGTCGGGGCGGGCACGGGCTGGTGGATCTACTCCAAGCTCGACGGGAACATCGCCGAGGACACCTCGGCCGCCGCCGAGCTGCGGCGCTACGACAAGGAGCGCCCGGCACACCTGGCGGGCGGCGCACAGAACATCCTGCTGATCGGCTCGGACTCCCGCACCGGCGCGGGCAACGCCCCGTACGGACAGGACGAGGGCACCCAGCGCTCGGACACCACGATCCTGCTGCACCTGCCGGCGGACCGGAAGAGTGCGACGGCGGTGTCGATACCGCGGGACCTGATGGCGGAGATACCGGCGTGCCTGACGCCGGACGGCAGCCGCACCCGGGAGCAGTTCGCCCAGTTCAACTGGGCCTTCGAGTGGGGCGGGACCGCGTGCACGATCCGCACGGCCGAGGCGCTGACCGGGATCCGGGTCGATCACCACATGGTGCTGGACTTCAACGGCTTCAAGAAGATGGTGGACGCCATCGGCGGGGTCGAGGTGTGCCTGCGGCGGCCGGTGGACGACACCGAGGCCAAGCTGAAGCTGCCGGCGGGCCGGCAGACCCTGCAGGGTGAGCAGGCACTGGGCTTCGTACGGGCCCGCTACAGCCTGGGCAACGGCAGCGACACCGAGCGCATGGAGCGCCAGCAGGCGTTCCTCGGGTCGCTCGTCAAGAAGGTGCAGAGCAACGGGGTGCTGCTCAATCCGGCACGGCTGTACCCGCTGCTGGACGCGGCGACCTCCTCGGTGACCACCGACCCGGGGCTGGCCTCGCTGCGGGGGCTGTACGAACTGGTCCGGGGCGTACGCGACATCCCGACCGACCAGATCAAGTTCCTCACGGTGCCGCGCCGGCCGTACGCCGCCGACCGCAACCGGGACGAACTGAGCCAGCCGGACGCGACCCAGCTCTTCCAGCGGCTGCGGGCGGACCAGCCGCTGACCATCGCCCCGCCCGCGGCCACGCCCACGCCCACGCCCACGCCCGCTCCGGCCTCCCGGCCGGACGGGGACGGGGACGGGGACGGGGAACGGGACGGGCAGCGGGACGAGGCGGCGGCCGGCGACGCGGCGCGCGCCACGGCGGACGGCCCGGGAACCGCGGAGCAGCCCTCCACTCCCGCCCCCACTTTCACCGGCACCACGGCCGGTGTGGCCGACTGCCGGTAAAGCAATCTCAAAAGCCGGTGCCCGGGCCGAGCTTGTTGGGGCGATTGCCCCGTTGTAAGTGCGTGGAATTCATCACCAGCATGGTTTGCGGCGAACGTGTCCGGATAAGGTGAGCGATCCGGCGCCCGGCCAGCACAGAGGCCGTGTGCCAGCAGCCGGATCGTTGACCGTGCGCCTGGGGGAGGCGCGTCGCGAAGCACCGACGGAGGATTCGAGCAAACCGTGGATGCGCAAAGCCGTGGACGGGCCGACGAGATCGACCCCGCAGACCAGTGGGTACTCAACCCCCGCACCGGCAACTACGAGCTGCGACTGGAAGATTCCGCTGCGCAAGCACCCTCGCAGCGGTCCGTCCCCCGCGCGGCGCCCCGTAGGGCTCCCGTTCCGCCCCGCTCCCCCGCGGCCCCGTCCCCCGCGGTCCCCGGACCGCGTCGCGGTGACGGTCCTCCGCCCGGCGGCGGCCGGCGCGGCGCGCGTTCGCGCAAAGTCGGCGGCGGGGGCCGCAAACGGGCCCTGACCATCACCGGCGGGACCCTGGCCGTGCTGCTGATCGGCGGCTCGGTGACGGGATACCTCTACTACCAGCACCTGAACGACAACATCGTGGTCACCGACGTCGGGGACGCGGGCACGAGCGGCGGTTTCCGCAAGGACCAGCCGATCAACATCCTGGTCATCGGCACGGACAAGCGCAGCGGCGCGGGCAACGAGGGGTACGGGGACGCCGGCAGCGTCGGCCACGCCGATACGACGATCCTCTTCCACGTCTCGAAGGACCGCTCCAACGCCACGGCGCTGTCCATCCCGCGCGACCTGATCACCAATCTGCCGGTCTGTCCCACGAAGCAGCCGGACGGTTCGACGAAGGACATCCCCGGCGAGCGCGGGGCCCGCTTCAACACCAGTCTCGGGCAGTCGGGCCGCGACGCGGGCTGCACGATGCGCACGGTCAAGGAGCTCACCGGGATCCAGGTCGACCACTTCATGATGGCCGACTTCAACGCGGTGAAGAACCTGAGCACGGCGGTCGGCGGGGTGCCGGTCTGCGTGGCCAAGGACGTCAACGACAAGGACTCCAAGCTCAAGCTGACGGCGGGCGAGCACCGGCTGCAGGGCGAGCAGGCGCTGGCCTTCGTACGGACCCGGCACGCCTTCGGCAACGAGAGCGACCTCGACCGCATCAAGACCCAGCAGCAGTTCCTCGGTTCGATGATGCGCGAGATGAAGTCCAAGGAAACGCTGACGAGTCCGAAGAAGTTCTTGTCCCTCGCGGAAGCCGCCACGAAGTCGCTGAGCGTGGATTCGGGGATAGGTTCGATCAGGAAACTCACCGATCTCGCGGGCGAGTTGAAGAGCATAGACCTCAAGAACATCACCTTCACCACGCTTCCGGTGCTCGACAATCCGGCGGAGAAGGTCAAGGCCACCGTGGTGGTCAACCAGGCTCAGGCCGAACCGCTGTTGCAGATGATCCGCGGGGACGTCTCGCTCACCGAGGTCGAGAAGAAGGAACAGGCCGCGAAGGACGCGGCGGCCTCGGACGCGAAGGCCCAGCTGGACGCCCTGCTGCAGGGCCCCCGCGCGGCGGCCCATGACGTCCGGGTGGACGTCCTCAACGGCGGCGGCCCGGCCGGATCCGCGTCCGGCACGCTCAACTGGCTGCAGAACACCAAGGGGGTGCTCAAGTCCAGCAACCTGGGCAACGCGCCCGCCAAGGTGGAGGCCACGCAGCTGGAGTACGCACCCAATCAGGCCGATCAGGCCAGGGCGTTGGCGGACATGATGGGGCTTCCCGCGACGGCTCTGAAGCCGGGCACGGCCGACGCCGCGCCCAAGACGCCGATGAAGTTGACGCTCGGCGCGGACTTCAAGGGGGCGGGGGTCTCCATGACCGCGCCTCAGCAGGCGCCCGAAGGCGTCCAGCGGGTCGAGGCGGACAAGGCCGTCTGCGCCAAGTGACCCGACAGGCGGGCCGACCGGCCCTCCACGGTCACGAAATGACATGCCGGAACGTGTCGGACCGGCACAATACCGACACAAAGTGATCGTGATGGGGGACGCGTGAGGCACAGCAGCGTGCAAGGGGAGGGGGCGCCGGGCCGGGCCGGCGACGGCATATCCGGCGCCGGCACCCGTCCGGAGGCCACCGGTTCCGTACCGGCGCCGAGGTCGGGTTCCGGCCACCGCCGCGCCGGCCGCGGGAGCGGCGGCGGCAGACGCCCGAACCGGCGCGGGCGGCGCGTCCTGCGCTGGACGGCCTCCATCGTGGCGCTGCTCATACTCGTGACGGCGGCGGCCGGTTACCTCTACTACCGCCACCTCAACGGCAACATCCGCAGCGGCCAGCGCCTGAGCGGCGACAGCGGGGTCGCCAAGAGCGAGGCCGACGCAGCGGGCCGGCGCCCGATCAACATCCTGATGCTCGGCTCCGACCTGCGCGACGAGGCGAACGCGAAACTCGGCGGCGGCTGGGACATGATCGGCGGCCCCGTGCGGGCCGACGTGCAGATGCTGGTCCATATATCGGCCGACCGGAAGAACGCCTCGATCACCACTGTTCCGCGCGACACGATCGTGGACATCCCGGAGTGCACCGATCCCGCGACGGGCACCAAGTACAAAGCCACCAAGATGATGATCAACGAGAGCTTCGCGCGCGGGGGTGCCGGCTGCACCCTGGCCACCTGGGAGAAGATGGCCAACGTCTACATCGACCACTGGATGCTGATCGACTTCGTCGGTGTCGTGAGCATGGCCGACGCGATCGGCGGCGTCGACGTCTGCGTCAACCAGAACGTCTTCGACCAGTCGAAGCCGGGGTCGGGGACAGGCGGTTCGGGCCTCAAGCTGGAGGCGGGCACCACCAGGATCCAGGGCAAGCAGGCGCTCCAGTGGCTGCGAACGCGGCACGCCTTCGGCAGTGACATGGGCCGGGCCAAGGCGCAGCACATGTACATGAACTCGATGATGCGAGGGCTCAAGAGCCAGAACGCCTTCACCGACCTCCCCCGCCTCACGGGCCTGGCCGAGGCGGCCACGAAGGCGCTGAAGGTCTCGGAGGAGATCGGGTCGGTCAAGAAGCTCCTCGACCTCGCCCTGCTGCTCAAGGACGTGCCGGTCAACCGCATCACGACGGCCACGATCCCGGTGCTGCAGGCCCCGAGCGACAAGGACCGGCTGATCCTCAACCCGACGGACGCCCCGAAGGTGTGGAAGCTGATCCGCGAGGACGTCGCCATGGACAAGAACGGCGCCCCGGCGGCGGCCGCGAGCGGATCGCCCTCGCCGCCCGCGCCCTCGTCCGCGCCGAGCTCGCAGCCGGCCTCCGACCCCGCGAAGATCGCCGTACAGGTGATCAACGGCACGGGTGTCGGGGCGCAGCCGGTGGGCAAGCGGGCCACGGCCATCGCCGGCCAGCTGGTCGCCAAGGGGTTCGCGCTGGCCAAGGCGGACAGCGCCCTCATCCCGGAGAAGGCGACGGTCGTCCGCTACGCCACGGACGCGCAGGCCGCCGACGCGCAGAGCGTGGCCGCGGCGCTCGGGATCCCGGGCACCTCCGTGCAGAAGTCGGCCGCGGCAGCCAAGATCACGGTCCTGGTGGGTGCGGACTGGCGCGAGGGCACCGTCTACCCGCAGCAGGCACCGCCCGAGGCCGGCTCGGTCCCGGAGACCGCCGACGTGCTCAACGGCACGGACACCAGCTGCATGGACATCTACGGGCCGTACCAATGGAAGTGAGAGACCGAAGCACGGGCTCGCCGACGGGCTGACGCCTCCACACACCGAAAGGGGTGACCTGGTCCGACGAGGACCGGGTCACCCCTTTCGGGCAATCGGGCTCAGAGCTCGGCGGCGTCCCGGCTCACCGACGGGCGGCGGCTCGCGATGACCTTGGCCGCGAGGGAGCGCGGGCTGGTCAGGAAGCCGTAGCCCCAGCACATGTGCATGGTCGCCAGGGCGACGGGGATCTGCAGCCGGGCCTTCAGCGACAGGCCCTTGCCGGCCGGGACGGAGCCGGCGGTGATCGCCGCGAGGTAGCCCGCCGGGAGGACGAAGGCCCACGGGGTGAGCGCCGCTCCGGCGATCAGGCCGGCGGCGACCGCGCAGACGGCGGCCGGCGGGGCGAGGTAGCGCAGGTTGATGGAGCCCGCGTGGTAGCGGGCCACCACGTGGCGCCAGCGCCCGTAGTCCTTGTACTGCTTGGCGAGCGCGCGCACCGAGGGCCGCGGCCGGTACTGGACCTTCAGCTCCGGCGAGAACCAGATCAGCCCGCCGGCTTCGCGGATGCGGAAGTTCAGCTCCCAGTCCTGCGCGCGGATGAACTCCACGTTGTACCCGCCGGCGGCCTCCAGGGCCTCCCGCCGGAACACCCCGAGGTAGACCGTGTCGGCGGGGCCGGCCTTGCCACCGGTGTGGAAGGCGGCGTTGCCGACTCCGATCCGCGAGGTCATCGCGGCGGCGACGGCGTCCTCCCAGGGGTTCTCGCCCTCGGCGTGCATGATGCCGCCGACGTTCTGCGCGCCGGTCTCCTCCAGGAGGCGGACCGCGGTGGCGATGTAGTTCGGGGAGAGCATGCCGTGGCCGTCCACGCGCACCACGATCGGGTGGCGCGAGGCCTGGATGGCCGCGTTGAGGGCGGCGGGGGTGCGGCCGGTGGGGTTCGGGACGGTGTGCACCCGGGCTCGGTCATTGGACGCATTTTCGCGCACCAGCTCGGCGGCGATCTCGTCCGTACGGTCCTTGGAGGGCCCGAGGGCGATCACCACTTCCATCTCACCCCCGTACTCCTGTCCGAGGATGTGGTGGACCGAGTCGCGCAGATGGCGCTCCTCGTCGAGTACCGGCATGATCACCGAGACTGCGGGCTGCTGGACGGGCATGTGGTCCTTCAAGGTCGGGTATCGGTGTCACGTTACCGCGTACGGGGGAACCGGGTGCGCGCCGGATCAGCAGTACGGACAGCGGCTGATCGTATGGACCTACTGTTCTGACGAATCTGCCGAACGTGCGAGGTGTCCCCCGTGCCCCAGCCGCACCGTCCCACCCGACCCGCCCTGCCCGCCCGGTCCGCCCGGCCGTCGCAGCGCGCGCCGCGGCCAGGCGGTCCGGCCGGACCCCCCAGCGGGATCCGGCCGTCCGGCGGGAACCGGCCTGCGGACAGACCCCGCTGGGGGGTCCGGCTCGCCGCGGGGCTGTCGGTGCTCGTCCTGGGCTCGGGAGCCCTCGGGCACGCGGTGATGACCGGGCTGGACACCGGGATCCAGCGCGTGGACCCCTTCAAGGACATGAAGAACCGCCCGCAGGCCGGGCACGGGGTGAACTTCCTGCTCGTCGGCACCGACGGCCGCGACAAGATCACCGCCGAGGAGAAGCGCGAGTACCGCCTGGGCGGTGCGCCCTGCCACTGCACCGACACCGTCATGCTGGTCCACCTCTCGGCGGACCGGACGCGGGCGAGTGTGGTCAGCCTCCCCCGAGACAGCTTCGTGGAGCTGCCCGCGCACGTGGACGGCTCCAGCGGCAAACCGCACGGGGCCCACCCTGTGAAGCTCAACGCCGCCTACGCCGAGGGCGGGCCCCAGCTGACCGTGCGCACCGTGGAGAGCATGACCCGCGTGAAGATCGACCACTACCTGGAGGTCGACTTCACCAGCTTCATGAAGACGGTCGACGCCATGGGTGGCGTGGAGATCTGCACCGCCAAGACCATGAAGGACCCCAACACCGGCCTCGACCTGCTCCCCGGCACCCACCGGCTCAGTGGCGGCCAGGCCCTGCAGTACGTGCGCTCGCGCCATGTCGACGGGGCCTCGGACCTGGGCCGGATGCAGCGCCAGCAGCGGTTCATCGCCGCCCTGATCAAGCAGGCCACCGGGGGCGGGGTGCTGCTCAACCCCGTCAAGTTCAAGCAGGTCAGCTCCACCCTGCTGAGCTCGGTCCGGGCCGACAGGGGCTTCGGCTCGGAGCAGATGCTGGCGCTCGGGCAGGCGATGCGCGATTTCACCCCGTCCTCCTCGGAGTTCGCCTCCGTGCCGGTCGGCAACCCCTCCTTCCCGGTCAAGGGCATCGGCTCCACCGTGAAGTGGGACGAGGGGAAGGCCGCGAAGCTCTTCCAGGCGCTGCGCGACGACCGCCCGCTGTCCCCGGCCCCCGCACCCGGCAAGCCGGTGCGCCGGCAGCCGGCGGTGCCGGTGGACGTGCCCCCGGGGCAGGTCCGGGTCCAGGTGGAGAACGGCACCCGGATCGACGGGCTGGGCACCCGGGTGGACTCGGCGCTGCGCGCCACCGGCTTCGACACCACCCGGGCTCCGGGGAACGGCGCGAGCCGGGAGGTCAAGCGCACGGTGATCACGTACGACCCGCGCTGGGACCGGTCGGCCCGTACGGTGTCCACCGCGCTGCCCGGCAGTGAGATGCGGGCCGTGCGGGGGCAGGGGCGGACGGTCGTGGTGATCGCGGGCGCCGACTACCGCAAGGTGGTGGCCGTGCGCGCGGAGGACCCGTACCAGGGCGAATTCGGTGTGGTCACCGGGGACCAGGTGGTCTGCGGCGGCTCCTGACCGGACCCGGCGTGGACCGCCTAGACGTCGGCGTCCAGTCCCTGTGCGGACCGCTCTTCCCGCAGGTCGCGGATGGCCTGGCGGCGGGCGAGCCGGTGGGTGCGGCGGATCTGGGCCTCCTGGTAGCGGCGCTCGTCCCGCTCGGTCTCCCGGATCACCTGCGGGACCTCGCGGGGCTTGCCCTCGGCGTCGACCGCGGTGAAGACGAGGTAGGCGCTGCCGACCTGGGTGGCGGGGGTGGACTCGTTCCACCGCTCCGCGAGGACGCGTACGCCGATCTCCATGGAGGAGCGGCCGGTCCAGTTGCACTGCGCCTTGACGTGGACGAGGTCGCCTACGCGGACGGGGGCGAGGAA
Source organism: Streptomyces sp. GL_148 (assembly GCF_057834205.1). Classification (NCBI taxonomy): domain Bacteria; kingdom Bacillati; phylum Actinomycetota; class Actinomycetes; order Kitasatosporales; family Streptomycetaceae; genus Streptomyces; species Streptomyces sp. GL_148. The sequence goes on from NZ_CM174396.1 coordinate 3,445,773, forward strand.
GGCCATCTCGTCCATGGAGGCGGTGACCGCCGGGCCCTCGGAGTGGCGGCCGGCCACGGCGCCCGCCGCGTCGTCCACCAGCTTCATGATCACGCCGCCGTGCACCGTGCCGAGGAGGTTGGTGTCGTTGGCGGTCATGATGTGGCTCAGGGTGGTGCGGGAAGCCGAGATCGGCTTCCCCCGCAGCTCGCCCGGTATCTCTGTCATGGAGACAGCTTAGGGCGTGTCTTTTGGATCAGGCCGGGTCAGCCCGCGGTGCCCGGTGCCGTGCATCGCAAGCCTAAGTGCGGCCCGGCGGTGTCAGCTCTGCAACAGCACCGGTACGAACAGCCGCCGGGGGTGTTGGGCGACCCTGCCTGCCAGGCATTCTTGGGCACATGAGTGACTGGGACGGGTGGAGCGGCGAGCAGGACCAGCGCGGGCGCCGCGATGACGGGTACGGCCGCGGCAGCGGCCAGGCGGAGCCGGAAGGCGCACGGCGGATGAGGCACGTCCAGCGGCCCGGCCCCGGCCCCCAGGCGTCCCGGCAGCCGCAGCAGCCGCCGCAGCCCCCGCGCCGCCCGGCTCAGCCGCCGGCCGGGCCCGCTTACGTGCCTCCGCAGCAGGACGGCTCGTACAGCGGCGGCAGCTACGACAGCGGCTACAACACCGGCCAGGTCTACGGCGGCGGCAGCGGCCACCCGCCGGCCGGGCCGCGCGGGCGCGGACCGGGTGGCCCCGGCGGCACGGCCCGGCCGGCGGGACCGGCCCCGGACTGGCGCAAGCGGATCAAGATCGGCTCGATCGTGCTGGTCTCGGGCCTGCTCGTGACGGGCATCGGCACGTACTTCTGGGCCGACTCCAACGTGCGCCGCGAGGTGGACCTCTCCAAGGTCATCGAGCGCCCGAAGGAGGGCGACTGCACGACCTACCTGATCGTGGGCTCCGACAGCCGTGAGGGCATGTCCGCCGAGGACAAGAAGAAGCTCCACACCGGCTCGGCCGAGGGCAAGCGCACCGACTCGATGATGATCCTCGCCAAGTGCTCCAGCGGGAACACGATGATCTCCCTGCCGCGCGACTCCGACGTGGAGATCCCGTCCTTCGTCGGCTCCGAGTCGGGCAAGACGTTCTCGGGCACCGGCAAGCGGACCAAGCTGAACGCGGCGTACGCGCAGGACGGCCCGGAGCTGCTGGTGCGGACGGTGGAGTTCAACACCGGCCTGCGCATCGACCACTACGCGGAGATCGGCTTCGCCGGCTTCGCGAACATCGTGGACGCGCTGGGCGGGGTGGAGCTGAACATCGAGAAGGGGTTCAAGGACGAGAAGTCCGGGGCCGACTTCAAGGAGGGCACCCAGACGCTGAACGGCGAGCAGTCGCTGGCCTACGTACGGACCCGGTACGCCTTCGCCGAGTCGGACCTGCAGCGGACCAAGAACCAGCAGAAGTTCCTGTCGGCGCTGGCCAGCCAGGCGGCGACCCCGTCGACGATCCTGAACCCGTTCGCGCTGTACCCGGTGCTGGGCGCCGGTCTGGACACGCTGATCGTGGACAAGGACATGGGCCTGTACGACATGGGGTCGATGTTCTTCGCGATGAAGGGCATCAGCGGCGGTGACGGCGTGTCCATGAACATGCCGATCTCCGGTCAGCGCGGCGGCAACCTCGTCTGGGACAAGGCGAAGGTGCAGCAGCTGGTCCAGCAGATCCAGAAGGACGAGAAGGTCACCGTCCGCGGGAACTGATCACGCGCGCCGCCGGGCGCCCCTCGCCGGGGCACCCGGCGCCCGGCTCAGGCGTCGGAGGAGAACCGGATCGCCGCGTCGGGCAGCTGCGCCCCGCACCAGACCCGGGCGCCGGCGCGGAGCTCGTTGTCGGCCCCCACGGCGGCTCCGTCACCGATGACGGCGGCGTCCAGTACGGTCCGCGCGCCCACCGAGGCGCCGGCGCCGATCAGACTGGCGGACACCTGTGCGTCGGGGCCGATGACCGCGTCCGCCAGCACGATGGAGCCCTGGACGACCGCGCCGGCCTCGACGCGGGCTCCGGCGCCCACGACGGTGCCCCCCGACAGCTTGGCTCCGGCCGCCACGTGGGCGCCGGGCAGGACGAGGGACTCGCCGCGGCGTCCGGGGACGGCCGGGGAGGGGACGACGCCGCGGACCAGGTCGGCGGAGGCCTGGATGATGGCTTCCGGCTTCCCGAGGTCCATCCAGTACGTGTTCTCGGTGACCCCGTGCAGGGTGGCCCCGGAGGCGAGCAGCCCGGGGAAGGTCTCGCGCTCCACGGAAACGGACCGGCCGGCCGGGATGGTGTCGATCACGCTGCGCCTGAAGACGTAGCAGCCGGCGTTGATCTGGTCGGTGATGATCTCCTCGGGCGTCTGCGGCTTCTCGGTGAAGGCCAGCACCCGCCCGTGGGCGTCGGTGGGGACCAGGCCGAAGGCGCGCGGGTCGTCGACCCGCACCAGGTGCAGGGAGACGTCGGCGTCGGCCGCCTTGTGCGATTCGACGAGCCCGGCGATGTCCAGGCCGGTGAGGATGTCTCCGTTGAAGACGAGCACGGAGGAGTCCGGGCCGCCGGTGAGCAGCCGCGCCGCGTTGCGGATGGCGCCGCCCGTGCCCAGCGGCTCGTCCTCGACCACGTACTCCAGGTGGACGCCGAAGTCGGACCCGTCCCCGAAGTAGGGCTCGAAGACCTCGGCGAGGTAGCAGGTGGCCATCACGATGTGCGTGACGCCGGCGGCGGCGGCGCGGGCGATCTGGTGGGCGAGGAAGGGAACACCTGCCGTGTGGACCATCGGCTTCGGCGTGTTCACCGTGACGGGGCGCAGCCGCGTCCCCTGTCCACCGACCAGCAGGATCGCTTCCGTCATTTGCGTTCTCCCCAACCGGTTCCGGCGTACGAAGGTCCAAATTTAGCCCATCCGGGTGGCACTCAAACGCCCGAGGCGGACCGGCGCCGGTGGCGCGTGCACCCGTACAGCCGTAGCGCCCGGCGTGTCACGAAATGACCTGGCCCAGTCGTCGATCTTGACTCCTACGATCCTTCGCGCGGGCCCCCGACCAGACCGTCCGGGAGCGGACCGCGACCACCCTCCGGCCCCACCTGAAGGAGTCGCCGCATGCGCATGCCCACTTCCCTCCCCGGTTTGCGAAGAAGACTCCGCCTGGCCTGTACGGCGACCGTCGCGGCCGTGGCGCTCACGGTCGCCGGGCCGGGGACGGCACTGGGAGCGTCGGGCGATCTCGACCCGACCTTCGGCCAGGGCGACGGGATCGTCATCACCGACCTCGCCTACTACGAGGACAGCCCGGACATGGTGCTGCAGCCCGACGGCAAGATCCTCACCGTCGGCACCCTGACACCAGCCGAGGGCGGCGACAGCGCCTTCTCGCTGCTCCGCTACAACGCGGACGGCTCCCCGGACACCACCTTCGGCGACGGCGGCGCGGTGGCGACGACCATCAGCTCCGGCGACTCGGGCCAGGCGCTGGCGCTCCAGCCGGACGGGAAGATCGTCGTGGCCGGCTCCAGCATCGTCGAGCAGAACGGCATCGCCTGGGGCCAGTTCACACTGCTGCGCTACCTCCCGAACGGCACCCTGGACCTGACCTTCGGCGACGCGGGCCGGGCGTTCCCGGACTTCGGTCAGGGCTCCTCGGCTTCCGCGGTGCGGGTGCTGGGCAACGGCAGGATCCTCGCCGGCGGAGGGGCCCAGGGCGGCTTCGCGCTGGCGCGCCTGATGCCCGACGGCAGCCTGGACAACACCTTCGGCGGCGGGGACGGCCGGGTGACGAGCACGTTCGCGACCAGCGGGGCATCGGTCCAGGACCTGGCGCTGCAGTCCGACGGGACCATCGTCGCCGTGGGCACGGCGGGGTACGTGCCCCCCGCCTACAGCACCGACGCGGTCCTGGCCCGCTACACCCCGGACGGCAGCCCCGACACCGGCTTCGACGGCGACGGGCAGTTGCTCCTCGACTGGGGAACCTCGATCGACGCCGCGAACGGCGTGGTGCTGCAAGCGGACAATAGGATCGTGGTGTCGGGCTACAGCTCGGAGGGCTTCACGACGGCCCGTTTCAACACCAATGGCACTCCGGACACCACCTTCGGCGGTGACGGCCGGGTGGGCGCGACCTTCGAGGCCGGCTCCGGCACCGCCAATGACGTGGCACTCCAGTCGGACGGCAAGATCGTCGCCGCCGGAGGCGGGGCCGGAACCGGGGACCCCCACGACTTCGCAGTGGTCCGGTACAACACCGACGGCAGCCTGGACAGCACCTTCAGCAGCGACGGCAAGGTGACGACCGACGTGGGCCCGTTCTACGACGACGACTGGGAGCAGGGCCAGGCCCTCGTCATCCAGCCGGACGGAAAGCTCGTCGTGGCCGGCGTCACGGAGGACAGCACCGCGCGCGGTGTGATCCGTTACGAGGTCTCGGGAATCACCCCGCCTCCGCCGCCACCCCCGGCGACCGCGGACCTGCTGGTAACGAAGACGGGCGCGCCCACCATGGTCGCCCTCGGTGAAGCGGTGACGTACACCGTGCAGGTGACCAACAAGAGCACGTCGACCACTGCGGCGACCGGCGTCCAGCTGACCGACTCCCTCACCGGCACCGGTAACGGCACGATCCTCTCCGCCACCACCACCCAGGGCAGCTGCACCACCACCCCGTCCCAGGCCACCTGCGCCCTCGGCAGCCTCGCCCCCAACGCCTCGGCCACGGTGACGATCACTGCCGAGCCCTCACGCGTCGGCACCCTCACCGACACGGCGAAGGCGAGCGCACCCCAGAGCGACCCGACTCCCGCGGACAACACGGCGAGCGTCACCACCACCGTCAACAACACCCGCGGCTGCACGATCATCGGCACCAGCGGCAACGACACGATCAACGGCGGCTACGCCAACGACGTCATCTGCGCCCTGAGCGGCAACGACACCGTCAACGCCTCCTTCGGCAACGACACGGTTCACGCCGGCCCCGGCAACGACCGCGTCGACGGCAGCTACGGCGACGACCACCTCATCGGCGGTCCCGGCACCGACAACCTCATCGGCAACTTCGGCAACGACCGCCTCAACACCGTCGACGGCGTCTCCGCCAACGACACCGCCAACGGCGGCTACAACACCGACACCTGCACCACGGACTTGGGCGACATCCGCATCAGCTGCCCCTGACCGACCCTCTTCTCACACCGCCGAGGCCCGGCTCCGCCGTACGGAGCCGGGCCTCGGCGTTGGGCGTGTCGACATCCCGACACGCCCAATTCGCGTACTCGGTGACGAAGTACGCCAAGACGCCCACCGCCCTGGACGCGACGGCAGGCGCATTGAGATGATCACGGGTTTCCCCCTCCCCCGTGAGTAAGGGTCAGAAATGACGACATCTCATACTCCATCTCGTACACCCCTCTTCCGGCGTGCCTGTCGGATCGCCACCGTGCTCGCCACGGCAGTGCTCTCGATCCCCGCACTCGGCGCCCCCGCGCAGGCGGCTCCCGGCGACCCGGCGACCGCGTCCTCCTTCAACCTCAAGTCCGGACCGGACCTGAGCGGGCACGTGGCCGACCTGAAGGCGGCCCTGCCGGCACAGGGCGTCCAGGACCTGCTCGACCAGGGCAACCGGATTGCGAAGACGGGCACTTCCTGCACCACGGACCCCTTCGGCACCGGCGACAACGACAACGTGCTGGCGCCCGCCAAGAAGTTCTGCTGGGACCCCGGCGACTCGGACACCCGGGAATGGATACCGCAGGGCATCACCGGCGTTTCGGATGCCCAGGCCGACGAACTCTGGGGTACCCGGAAGCCGTTGGTCACCGCTTGGTACGACACGGCCGACAAGGGCGTGCGGCTGTCCTTCCTCGACCCGGAGACCGCGGTACCGGGCGACCCCGATGGTCGGCGGTACCGTCACGTCCTCCTGGTCGAGCCGTACTACAACACGTACGGCCACATCTCCTACAAGGCGATCAACGTCCACGCCGGCGGCATCGCCTGGTACAAGTACTACCTGTACGTCACGGACACCATGAACGGCCTGCGGGTCTTCGACATGCGATCCATCCTGGACCTCAACCCGGACCAGGACGCCTCGGTGGACGACACCACGCTCGACGGCCTGAAGAGCAACGTCAGGGACGAAACCAAGATCGGCCGACAGGACAACGTCTACTACGCCCACACGTACCGCTACGTGATGCCGCAGGTGGCCTCGTACAAGTTCGTCAGCGCCCAGGGCAACTCGTCCGCCGGGACCTGCGTCGCGACCGGAGCCCCCAAGGCGTCCTACATCTCGATCGACCGCAGCGACACCGCCGCTCCGGCGCTGATCATGGGCGAGTACTGCGATTCCGACCCCACGCACCCCGAGAAGGGGCGGGTCGGGGCACTCCCCATCGACGACGTCACCGGACTCCTGAAGGCGACCAACGGCGTGGTCGGCGCGACGAGCGCGTACTACCTGCCGCGCGACCTCACCCAGGGCGCGGCCCGCTACAACGGCATGTACTACTTCAACCGCAGCTGGCTCGACAACAGCGGCAGCCTGCGGCGGGCCAACGTCTCCGGCGGGCGCCTAGTGGACTACGGCGCCAACATCACCAACGCGGTCGGGCCCGAGGACCTGTCCTTCGAGCACGCCCAGAGCGTCCTCCCCGCGGGGACGGGCACCCAGTACCTCTGGTCGCTGACCGAGCACCGCGCGGACCCCACGGCCCCCGGCTGCACCGACACGGGCTCCCCCTGCGGCCGGGTGGTCTACGCCCACCGCGTCAGCGACATCCTGGCCCGTCCGTAGCCCCGCATCAGCAACCCTGACCGAGCACGCCAACGACCCCCGGCGGAATGCCGGGGGTCGTGACACGGCCGGTTTCAGCGGGCCGCCGATGCAGAGATCGGCCATGCCCCGGGACGGTTCCCGCGAAGGGGACGTACGTCCTCGGGGGCCGGTGCGCGATGTGTGCGGCCGTCTGGGGCGCTGCTCAGGGCGGTCAGGAGGCGAAGGGGTTGGCGTGGCCGGGCAGCTGCTGGCCGGGGCGCAGGAAGCGTTGCGTTCCCTGTTCGTCCCGTACGTGGAAGTACCCGGCGTCCTGCAGCCGCTGTGCGATCCGGGTCCGGCGGACCGCGCCGAACCGGAAGGCGCCGACCAGGAAGGCGGTGAGGGCGCCGCCGACGACCAGCGCGAGGACCGGCTCTCCGACGACCAGCATCAAGAGGACGAGGAACGCGCAGGATCCGTACGCGGTCATCTGCTGGCGCTTGTCCGCCGCGGCGGCCATGGTGTCGAAGAGGATCCGGTCCTTCATCCGGGCGACGGCCTCGGCCGCTTCGGGCAGGGGCTTGAGCGAGCCCTGCCGCATCCCCGGCACCGTCCCGCCGTTGCCCGCCTGCGGGTGGGCGGCGATGGTGGCCGCCTCGCGGGCCCGGGCCTCGGGGCGCGGGTCGCGGTACATCCGGACCAGGACGCACGCCTTCTTGTGCCCGGTGCGCAGCGTCTCGTAGTACTCGAAGCCGTAGCTCTCGGCGATGTGGGCCAGGGCGGCCCCCCGCGCGGCCCCGGTGGCGCCCTCGGCACCGATCTCGATGACGTCCTGCCGGGCGATCTGCTTGAGCAGTCCCGCTATGTCACGTTCTTCGAACACGTTTGTTCCCTGCCCAGAGCCCCGCACAGAATCCCGTACCGAGAACCGGCCGGGCGCACAGCCTAGCCACGCCGTGCGGGGCCCACGCGGCACCCCCGGGCATATGCCGGGGGGCGCGTGTTCGTGCAGGTCAGCGGTGCGTTACGGCAGGTTGCGGGCCATGACGATGCGCTGGACCTGGTTCGTGCCCTCGTAGATCTGGGTGATCTTCGCGTCGCGCATCATGCGCTCCACCGGGTAGTCCCGGGTGTAGCCGTAGCCGCCGAGGAGCTGGACCGCGTCCGTGGTGACCTCCATGGCCACGTCGGAGGCGAAGCACTTGGCCGCGGCGCCGAAGAAGGTGAGGTCCTCGTGCGGGCCGCCGCCGGAGACGCGCTCCGAGCGGGCCGCGGCCGAGTAGGTCAGCTGGCGGGCGGCCTCGATCTTCATGGCCATGTCCGCGAGCATGAACTGCACGCCCTGGAAGTCGCCGATCGGCTTGCCGAACTGCTTGCGCTCCTGGACGTAGCCCTTGGCGTAGTCCAGGGCGCCCTGGGCGATGCCCAGCGCCTGGGCGGCGATGGTGATGCGGGTGTGGTCGAGGGTCTTCATCGCGGTGGCGAATCCGGTGCCCTCGGCGCCGATCATGCGGTCGGCGGGGATGCGGACGTTGTCGAGGTAGACCTCGCGCGTCGGGGAGCCCTTGATGCCGAGCTTCTTCTCCGGGGCGCCGAAGGAGACGCCCTCGTCGGACTTCTCGACGACGAAGGCCGAGATGCCCTTGGAGCGCATCGAAGGGTCGGTGACGGCCATCACCGTGTAGTACTCGGAGACGCCGGCGTTGGTGATCCAGCGCTTGACGCCGTTGAGCACCCAGAAGTCCCCGTCGCGCACGGCGCGGGTCTTCATGCCCGCGGCGTCCGAGCCCGCGTCGGGCTCGGAGAGGGCGTACGAGAACATCGCGTCGCCCTTGGCCAGCGGGCCGAGGTACTTGGCCTTGAGCTCCTCGGAACCGGAGAGGATCACCGGGAGCGAGCCGAGCTTGTTGACCGCCGGGATGAGGGAGGAGGACGCGCAGACGCGGGCCACCTCCTCGATCACGATCACGGTGGCGAGGGCGTCGGCGCCCGCGCCGCCGTAGGTCTCGGGCACGTGGACGGCGTGCAGGTCGCTGGCGACGAGGGCGTCCAGGGCCTCCTGCGGAAAGCGGGACTCCTCGTCGACCGCGGCGGCGAAGGGCATGATCTTCGCCTCGGCGAGCGCGCGGACGGACTCGCGGAGCATGTCGTGCTCCTCGGCCGGGCGGTACAGGTCGAAGTCGGCAGAACCCGCCAAGATCTCTCACTCCCCAGGTGGTGCGTGGTGTTAACTACCGTTAAGTAGCCCAGCTTAGTGTCCGGCCGCCGACCGCGACACGGCCGTCGCACGTGAGTTGCGTGACAGCGGGGCCGGTGCGGGCGCCGGGCACGCGTCGGGCAGGCGCCGACGGGGTGACCGCGGGGCGGCTGCCCGGTGACGGACTCCGGAATGCATCCCCGGCCACCGGCCCGACTATGCTCGGTTGCCGCGAACGGCCCCGCACCTCCAGGAGCACTCATGGCCCCCCTCAAGATCACTGTGATCGGCACCGGATACCTCGGCGCCACGCACGCCGCGGCAATGGCCGAGCTGGGGTTCGAGGTGCTCGGACTGGACGTGGTGCCGGAGAAGATCGCCATGCTGGCCGACGGGCGCGTGCCCATGTACGAGCCGGGGCTGGAGGAACTGCTGGCCTCGCACGTGGCCGGACTGCCGGGCTCAACGGGCCGGCTGCGCTTCACCACCTCCTGGGAGGAGGTCGGCGCCTTCGGCGACGTCCACTTCGTCTGCGTGAACACCCCGCAGAAGCACGGCGAGTACGCCTGCGACATGAGTTACGTCGACTCCGCCGTGGAATCGCTCGCCCCGCACCTGACCCGGCCCGCCCTGGTCGTCGGCAAGTCCACCGTGCCCGTCGGCTCCGCCGAGCGCCTCGCCGCGAAGCTGGCCGACCTCGCCCCGGCCGGCGAGGAGATCGAGCTCGCCTGGAACCCGGAGTTCCTGCGCGAGGGCTTCGCCGTCCAGGACACCCTGCACCCGGACCGGATCGTCATCGGGGTCGACGGCGAACGCGCCGAGAAGGTCCTGCGGGAGGTCTACGCGACCCCCATGGGCGAGGGCACGCCGCTGGTCGTCACCGACTTCCCCACCGCCGAGCTCGTCAAGACCGCCGCCAACTCCTTCCTCGCCACGAAGATCTCCTTCATCAACGCCATGGCCGAGGTCTGCGAGGCCGCCGGCGGAGACGTGGCGAAGCTGGCCGAGGCCATCGGACACGACGACCGCATCGGCAAGAAGTTCCTGCGCGCCGGCATCGGTTTCGGCGGGGGCTGCCTGCCCAAGGACATCCGCGCGTTCATGGCGAGGGCCGGCGAGCTCGGCGCCGACCAGGCCCTGACCTTCCTGCGCGAGGTCGACTCCATCAACATGCGCCGCCGCGGCCACATGGTCGAGCTGGCCCGCGATGCCGTCGGCGGTTCCTTCCTCGGCAAGCGCGTCGCCGTCCTGGGCGCCACCTTCAAGCCGGACTCCGACGACGTCCGCGACTCCCCCGCGCTGAACGTGGCCGGCCAGATCCACCTCCAGGGCGGCCAGGTCACCGTCTACGACCCCAAGGGCATGGACAACGCCCGCCGCGTCTTCCCCACCCTCGGGTACGCCGACACCGCCCTGGACGCCGCCCGCGGCGCCGAAGTCGTCCTGCACCTCACCGAGTGGCGGGAGTTCCGCGACCTGGATCCCGCCGCCCTGGGCGAGGTCGTCACCGACCGGCTCGTCCTCGACGGCCGCAACGCCCTCGACCCCGACCGGTGGCGCGCCGCCGGCTGGACCTACCGCGCGATGGGCCGCCCCCGCGCCTGACGCGCGACCCGCGACCGCCGAACCGCGACCCTCCGCCCCGCCCCCCGGCAGCCCTTGATCCGCTTCGTTGCGGAATGCGTGGTTTCACATCTCGTCACCTGATCGTTGGCCAGAGCAGCCGGGACCGCGCACAAGCGATCGCTAGACTCACGGCCGATGACCAGTACGAGCACGACCATCGACTCCGCACTCCGGGGGCGCGCCGGCCGCCTGGCCATGGCGGGCTTCTGGCTGGCCACCCGGACGCTGATGGTGGTCCTCCTCGTCGTGAACCTGCACGGCACCTCTTCGGTGCGCGTGGAGATCACCCAGACCTACAACAACTGGTACGACGTCCTCGTCACGGGGACCATGCCGCACGACGACGTCATGTGGCAGTACCCGCCGGCCGCGGCGGCGATCTTCCTGTCGCCCGACCTGCTCCCCTTCCTCAGCTACTTCCAGGCCTTCGTCGCCCTGACCGTCATCTGCGACGCGCTGATCGCCATCGGCCTGGTCCGCGCCGCCCGCCGCGCCGACGGCAGCCTGGCCGGCGCCGTGCTGTGGCTGACCACGCTGCCGCTGCTGCTGTCGCTGCCCTTCGGCCGCTACGACCTCCAGGTCACCCTGCTCGCCGTCGGCTCGCTGCTGTGCCTGCGCTTCCGCCGCAAGCTCGGCGGCGTCCTCGCCGGAGTCGGCGCCCTGGTCAAGGTCTGGCCGCTGCTCACGCTGATCGGCACCCCGCGCGGTCGCACCACCCGCGACGCCGTCCTGTCGGCCGTCGCGGCCGGGGCCGTCCTGCTCGCCGTGCTCGCGCTGTTCTTCCGCGACACCCTCGGCTTCCTGGGCAACCAGGGCAACCGCGGCATCCAGGTCGAGTCCCTCGGCGGCTCCGCCCTGATGCTCGGCAAGCTCGTCGGCGCCTGGTCCGGGAAGGTCGAAGTCCGCTACGGCGCCTACGAGTACCTCGGCCCGTACGTCTCCAGCGTCGCCCTGCTTTCCGTCGGCCTCACGGTCGTCGGGTTCGCCTGGCTGCTGCTGTGGCGGGTGAAGGCCCGGCGCTGGACGACCGCGACCCCGCTGGACGCCGCGCTGTGCGCCATCCTCGTCTTCACCATCACCAGCCGCGTGCTCAGCCCGCAGTACCTGATCTGGCTGGTCGGCCTCGCGGCCGTCTGCCTGACCTGCAAGCACACCACGCAGCGGCCGGTGGCCTGGCTGATCGTGGCCTCCACTGCGCTCAGCACGATGATCTACCCGCTGACCTACGGCTCGGAGATCCTCCCGGGCACCGGCTTCGGCACGTTCCTCCTGGTGCTCCGCAACGGCCTCCTGGGCTGGGCCGCCGTCTGGTCCTGCCTGCGCCTGTGGCGGGCGAGCGTGAGCCCCGTACCCGACACCGGGAACGGGAAGGACGCCGGGACCGCGACGGCCCCGGCGCCCAAGGCCGGCTCCGAAGTGCCGGCGCGCGTCTGACTCCCGTTCAGGACGCTGCCCTACGGTGCTGCGCCGCGCGGCCCGTGAACTCCGCGTCGCGCACCACCCGCTGGGCGTTCCCCCAGGTCAGCAGCGCCAAGTCGGTCTCCGGCCAGCCCCGCTCCATCAGTTCCGCGATCAGCCGCGGATAGCCCGAGGGGTCCGTCAGGCCGGCCGGCCGCGGGACTCCCGGCTCGGCGCCGAAGCCGGCGCCCAGGCCCACGCAGTGGACGCCCGCGACGGCTCGTACGTGGTCCACGTGGTCCGCGACCGCGTGCAGGGAGTCCCCGGTCAGCGCGGTGTCGAAGCTGACCATCGCCAGGCCGTTCGCCGCGCGCAGCGCGAGCAGCACCTCGTCGGTCGCGTTGTCCGGGTGCGCATTGAGGGCGGTCGCCCCGGTGTGCGAGATGATCACCGGCGCCTTGGAGGCCGCGGCGAGCTGGCAGGCCGCCGCCGGCGTGCAGCCCTTGAGGTCCACCAGCATCGCCAGCCGGTTCATCTCCTTGACCACCTCGTGGCCGAAGGCGGTCAGTCCCTCCATCGCCCAGGGGGCCCCGGCCGGCGCGAGGATCCGTACGCCCAGCGCGTGGAAGGCGCGCAGCGTGCCCAGCGAGTCCGTCAGGGTGCGGCCGGGGACGGGGCCGAGGAGGGAGGCGATGCGGCCCCGGTTGCGGGCGTCCGCCAGGTCGTCGGCGGTCAGCGCGAGGGTGAGGCTGTCGGGGTAGCGGCGCATCAGGGCCAGCGCCGCGTCGATCTGTTCGAGGGTGTCGGACACCACCTGGTCGGTGGCCCCGGCCTCGCGCGGCATGAGCAGCGACCAGAACTGGGCACCCACTCCCCCGGCGCGCAGCCGCGGGATGTCGGTGTCGACGCCCGTGTCCGAGGTGTCGATGTCGTGGTACGGACTGGTCCGAAGGGTCCAGACGAGGGTGTTGCAGCCATCCGCGACGGGATGGACGCAAAGCAGTGCGGCGGCCCGGTCCAGGGCGCCCGGGAGCAATGTGCCGGTGGGATCCTCGACTCCTAGGGAGCCGGGGCCCACGGGGGTCACCGGGTTCGTGTTCGGTTCGTCCTGCAGGTCGGCCATGGCGTGCGCTCCGGTCTCGGCGGCTGTGTCGTTGCGAAAAGCAGCGGGAGAGAAGCAGGAAAGATGTTGCCACCGTGACATGTGGGACGCCGGAGGCGCCCGGCGGATGTGGCGTTCGGGTGTAACCAGCAGGTGTTCGCTGGTCACAGCCCGCGCACCGGATCCGCCGGGCGGGGCCGGTCAGGAAGGGGCGGGGCTCCTCGACCTCACACCGGGAGCACCGCGTTGGACGGCCCCCGGGAGGCCGACTGCTCGCGCGCCACCGCTTCGGCGTCGCGCAGCGTCCGTACCGCGTTCGACCAGGTCAGCTTGGCCAGGTCGGCCTTGGACCAGCGGCGTGCCAGCAGCTCGGCGACCAGGTTGGGGTACCCGGCCACGTCGTCCAGCCCGGCCGGGGTGAAGGCCGTGCCGTCGTAGTCCCCGCCGATGCCGATGTGGTCGACGCCGGCGACCTCGCGCATGTGGTCGAGGTGGTCGGCGACCGTGGCGGCCGTGGCCACCGGGCGCGGGCGCGCCTCCTCGAAGGCCCGGTGCAGGGCCATCGCCGCCGGGGTGGTGTCGAGGTGGTGGTGGCCGTGCGCGCGCAGGTTCTCGTCGGCGGCCAGCGTCCACTCGACGGCCGCCGGCAGGATGAACTTGGGCACGAAGGTGGCCATCGCGACCCCGCCGTTGGCCGGCAGCAGCGCCAGCACGTCGTCGGGGATGTTGCGTACGTGGTCGCAGACCGCCCGCGCCGAGGAGTGCGAGAACACCACCGGCGCGGCCGTGACCGCGAGCGCGTCGCGCATCGTGGTCGCGGCGACGTGCGAGAGGTCGACGAGCATGCCGATCCGGTTCATCTCGCGGACGACCTCGCGGCCGAACTCGTTGAGGCCCCCGTGCCGGGGCTCGTCGGTCGCCGAATCCGCCCAGTCGATGGTGTCGTTGTGGGTGAGCGTCATGTACCGCACGCCGAGCTGGTGCAGGGCGCGCAGGGTGGCGAGCGAATTGTTGATGGAGTGCCCGCCCTCGGCGCCCATCAGCGAGGCGATCCGGCCCTCGGCGCGCGCCGCCTCCATGTCGTCGGCCGTCAGCGCCCGCACCAGATCGCGCGGGTAACGGTCGATCAGCTGGGCGACGACGTCGATCTGCTCCAGGGTGGCGCTGACCGCGTCGTCCCCCGCGTAGTCGGAGCGCACGTAGACCGACCAGAACTGCGCGCCGACCCCGCCGGCGCGCAGCCGGGGGATGTCGGTGTGCAGGTGGCCCTTCTGGTCGCGGCCGATGTCGCGCCGGTCCAGGTCGTAGCGCACGGTCTCGCGCAGGGCCCAGGGCAGGTCGTTGTGTCCGTCGACGACCGGGTGCTCGGCGAGCAGTTCGCGCGCCGCGTCCAGGTGCCGGACGGCGCCCGTCCCGCCCGCCGTGCCCGCCGTGCCCGCCGTGCTCACTTGCCGAATCCGAACGACTCCTGGCCCGCGACCTTGCTGCGCAGCCGCTTGCCCTTCTCCGTGGCCTGGTCGTTCAGGTCCTGGAGGAAGTCGTTCATGCGGGCCCGCAGCTCCGGGTCGTGCGCGGCCAGCATCCGTACGGCGAGCAGACCGGCGTTGCGGGCACCGGCGATCGAGACGGTGGCGACGGGGATCCCGGCCGGCATCTGGACGATCGACATCAGGGAGTCCATGCCGTCGAGGTACTTCAACGGGACCGGAACGCCGATGACGGGCAGCGGGGTGACGGAGGCGAGCATGCCGGGCAGGTGGGCGGCGCCGCCCGCGCCCGCGATGATCGCCTTGAGGCCGCGCCCGTCGGCCCGCTCCCCGTACGCGATCATCTCGCGCGGCATCCGGTGGGCGGAGACCACGTCCACCTCGTAGGGGATCTCGAACTCGTCGAGTGCCTGGGCGGCCGCCTCCATGACGGGCCAGTCGGAGTCCGAGCCCATGACGATGCCGATGACGGGAGCTGCTGCGGAGGTGCTCATTCGGTGATGGATCCTCTGAGATAGCCGGCTGCGTGACGTGCTCGCTCCAGCACATCGTCCAGGTCGTCGCCGTAGGTGTTGACGTGGCCGACCTTGCGGCCGTGTTTCACGTCCTTGCCGTACATGTGGATCTTCAGCTGGGGGTCGTGGGCCATGCAGTGGAGGTACGCCCCGTACATGTCGGGGTAGTCCCCGCCGAGCACGTTCGCCATGACCGTCCAGCGGGCGCGGGGGCGCGGGTCGCCGAGGGGGAGGTCCAGGACGGCCCGCACGTGGTTGGCGAACTGGGAGGTGATGGCACCGTCCTGGGTCCAGTGGCCGCTGTTGTGCGGGCGCATCGCCAGCTCGTTGACCAGGATCCGGCCGTCGGTGGTCTCGAAGAGCTCCACGGCCAGGTGGCCGGTCACGTCGAGTTCCTTGGCGATGCGCAGGGCCAGGGCCTGCGCCTCGCCGGCCAGGGCCTCCGAGAGGTTCGGGGCGGGCGCGATGACCGTGTCGCAGACCCCGTCCACCTGGATCGACTCCACGACGGGGTAGGACACGGCCTGGCCGTGCGGGGAGCGGACGATGTTGGCCGCGAGCTCGCGGACGTAGTCCACCTTCTCCTCGGCCAGGACCGGGACGCCCGCCTTGAACGGGGCCTCGGCGTCCGCCTGCGTACGGACGAACCACACGCCCTTTCCGTCGTACCCGCCGCGCACCGTCTTGAGGATGACGGGGAACCCGCCGACCTCTTCGGCGAAGGCCGCCGCGTCCGCCGGATCGCTCACGATCCGGTGGCGGGGGCTGGGCGCGCCGATCTCGTCGAGCTTGGCGCGCATCACCCCCTTGTCCGCGGCGTGCACCAGCGCGTCGGGCCCCGGGCGGACGGGGATGCCGTCGGCTTCCAGGGCCCGCAGGTGCGCGATGGGCACGTGCTCGTGGTCGAAGGTGATCACGTCACAGCCGCGCGCGAAGGCGCGCAGGGTCTCCAGATCGCGATAGTCGCCGATGACGACGTCGCTCACGACCTGGGCCGCCGAGTCCTGTGGGGTGTCACTGAGGATCTTGAATCTGATGCCGAGGGGGATACCCGCCTCGTGGGTCATGCGGGCGAGCTGTCCGCCGCCGACCATGCCGACTACCGGGAACGTCACTCCTCCAGGGTATCCGGCGGTATTCCGCCATCTGGACCCGCATGGGGACGCCCTTGGCCGGTACCCGGTGCTCGCCGGTGGCGGGTGTGCCGTGTGTCGCACGGTGTCCGAAGGCGCAGACGTACCGATGGGGCGACACTTAGCATGGGCGCGCACAGGTAAACGTGTGATGGAAACGTGTGACGCCTCATACGGGGGCCCCGAAGACAGGACTGAGCCTCATATGAGCAAGCCGGAGAACGGATCCGTCCTCGATCGCGTGCGCGGGCTCGCGCGCGAGATCGCCAGGTTCGGGGCCGTCGGCGGGCTGGGAGTCCTGGTCAACCTGGGTGTCTTCAACCTGATCAGGCAGGTCACCGACCTCCAGGTGGTGCGCGCGAGCGTGATAGCCACCCTGGTGGCCATCGTCACGAACTACCTGGGCTTCCGCTACTTCGCCTACCGGGACCGGGCCGACCGGACCGGAGCGGGCCGCACCCGTGAGCTCGTGCTCTTCCTCGCGTTCAGCGCGATCGGGCTCGTGATCGAGAACGGCATCCTGTTCACGGCCACCTACGGCTTCCACTGGGACGGGCCGCTCGCCTCGAACTTCTTCAAGTTCACCGGCATCGGCATCGCCACCGTGTTCCGCTTCTGGTCCTACCGGACCTGGGTCTTCAAGGCCCTGCCCGTGCCGGCCGCGGCCTCCCTGGTCGTCGAGCAGCGTGACGGGCAGGTCCCGGCGGACATACCGGCCCCGCCGGCGCGGACCCCGGAGACCGCAGCAAACTGAGGCTTCTCGCCTCCGGCTGCTCTCGACGGACGTCTCCTCAGCGGACCGTCTGCTCCGGTTCGGAGCGCTCGGGCGCGGTCCGGCTGAGGAACAGGGCGAACACCGGCGGCCGGGTCTGGAGCAGTTCCAGGCGGCCGCCGTCGGCCTCCGCGAGGTCCCGGGCCACGGCGAGGCCGATGCCGGTGGAGTTGCGGCCGCTGATGGCCCGCTCGAAGATCCGGTTGCCGAGGTCCGGCGGGACGCCCGGCCCCTCGTCCGTGACCTCCAGTACGGCCTGGTTGCCGATGACACGGGTGCGCAGCGCCACGGTGCCGCCGCCGTGCATGAGGGAGTTCTCCACCAGGGTCGCCAGGACCTGCGAGACGGCGCCCGGGGTGCCCACGGCGCGGATGCCGGTCTTCCCGGAGCGGACGACGGCCCGGCCGGCGCTGCGGTAGGCGGGTCGCCACTCCTCCAGCTGCTGTTTGACGATCTCGTCCAGGTCGAAGGGGACGGCGGAGCCCGTGCGCGGGTCCCTCGAGTTCGTCAGGAGCCGCTGGACCACGTCCGTGAGCCGTTCCACCTGGGTGAGGGCGATCGTCGCCTCCTCGCGTACGGTCTCCAGGTCGTCGGTGACGGTGATCTCCTCCAGCCGCATCGACAGGGCGGTGAGCGGGGTGCGCAGTTGGTGCGAGGCGTCCGCGGCCAGGCGCCGCTCGGCGGTGAGCATGCGGCCGATCCGCTCGGCGCTGGAGTCCAGTACGTCCGCGACCCGGTCCAGCTCGGGGACCCCGTACCGCTTGTGGCGGGGGCGCGGGTCGCCCGATCCGAGGCGCTCGGCCGTCTCGGCGAGGTCGGTCAGCGGGGAGGCCAGCCGGTTGGCCTGGCGTACGGCGAGCAGGACGGCCGCCACGACGGCGAGCAGGGCGACGGCGCCGACCACGGCCAGGGTCCGGCCGACCTCGCGGGTCACGGTGGAGCGGGACTCCTCGACGACCACGGTCTCGCCCTGCTCCCCGCGGGCGGTGCCCCGGATGACGCTGTCGGTGATCCGCGTCCCGATCTCGACGGGCTCCCGGCCCGGGATCGTGATCCGGGCGTACCGGCCGGGGTCGAGCTGTTCGGCGAGTGCGCCGGGGTCGACCGGCTTCTTCTCCAGGACGTCGCTCTCGACGATGCCCACCAGCCGCAGCGCCTCGGACTCGATGCGGTCCTGGGCGCTGCTGGTGATGGTGCGGGTCTCGACGATGACGAGGGAGACCCCGAAGACGGCGATGACGACGAGCACCACGGCGAGCGTGGAGTTGATCAGACGGCGGCGCATGGCTCCGAGGGTGCCCTAGATGTGCGGTCCGGGGTGGTCGGGGTGGTGCGGGGCGGTTTCAGCTCTTCTCGAAGCGGAAGCCGACTCCACGGACCGTGGCGATGTAGCGGGGGTTGGCCGCGTCGTCGCCGAGCTTCTTGCGCAGCCAGGAGATGTGCATGTCGAGGGTCTTGGTGGAGGACCACCAGGTGGTGTCCCAGACCTCGCGCATGAGCTGGTCGCGGGTGACGACCCGGCCGGCGTCGCGGACGAGGACCCGCAGCAGGTCGAACTCCTTCGCCGTGAGCTGGAGCTCCTCCTCACCCATCCACGCGCGGTGCGATTCGACGTCGATGCGCACCCCGTGGGTGGCGGGGGCCTGGGAGGCCTCGGTGGCGCCGCGCCGCAGCAGGGCCCGGACGCGGGCGAGCAGCTCGGCGAGCCGGAAGGGTTTGGTCACGTAGTCGTCGGCGCCGGCGTCCAGGCCCACGACCGTGTCGACCTCGTCGGCGCGGGCGGTCAGGACCAGGATCGGGAAGCCGTGGCCCTCGGCGCGCAGCCGGCGGGCGACCTCCAGACCGTCCATGCCCGGCAGGCCCAGGTCCAGGACGACGAGATCGATGCCGCCCTGCAGTCCCGCGTCCAGGGCGGTGGGGCCGTCCTCCCGGACCTCGACCTCGTACCCTTCCCGGCGCAGGGCGCGGGCCAGGGGTTCCGAGATGGATGCGTCGTCCTCGGCGAGCAGTACACGCGTCATGTGGGTGATGGTAGTCCGCGGCGGGGGAAAGAAGAGGCCTGCCTGCAGACCCCTGTCTATCTGGGCTCATGAACTACTAACGGCCTTCGAATGTACCCAGTTGGTTCCACTGCAACCTGTGATCCATATCTCAAGTGCTTTCATATGCGGCACTGTCGTGTCGTATGGTGTCGAGACGCCTGATGCACTACCTCCACGAGACTTTCGAGCGAAAACCAGCCGAAAGTCTCTATTTCTGCCCTGATCGGGCAGGCATTGTTGTCGGACGCCCGTTCCGGGCCGGATGACAGTGAATGACCTATGGGCCGGGCCCTTCGCGCGATGGAGCGCGACGGGCGTGGATCCCGGTTACGGATGTTCCTTTCGTCTTCGCCCCCGCGGAGCGAGACCCCCGGGCGTGGGGTCCGGAACACCCGCTGCCGGTACCGGCCACCCCTCCCCGGGCGCCGTTGAGCTCACGAAGCCGCGCGTCCCGAGCAAGCAAGGATCGACCATGGCTTCCAGCCTGACGAAGGACTCGGCCGGTACCTCGACCGAGAAGACCTTCCTCGGACACCCCAGCGGCCTCGCCTTCCTCTTCATGACGGAGATGTGGGAGCGCTACAGCTTCTACGGCATGCGCGCGCTCCTCGTGCTCTTCCTGGCCACCAACGTGGCCGACGGTGGTCTCGGGATGAACGACGCGACCGCGGTCGCGATCTACTCCGTCTACAACGCGATGGTCTACCTCCTCGCCCTCCCGGGCGGCTGGCTCGGTGACCGCGTGTGGGGCGCCCGCAAGGCCGTCGCCGTCGCCGGCGTCGTGATCATGACGGGTCACTTCCTGCTGGCGGTGCCCTCGTCCATCTCGTTCTTCATCGGCCTGGCGCTCATCGCCGCCGGTTCGGGTGTCCTCAAGGCCAACATCTCCACGATGGTCGGCCAGCTGTACACCGACAAGAACGACCCCCGCCGTGACGGCGGCTTCACGATCTTCTACATGGGCATCAACCTCGGTGCCTTCGTCGCGCCGCTGACCATCGGCTACGTCGGCCAGGAGATCAACTGGCACCTCGGCTTCGCCATGGCCGGTGTCGGCATGGCCCTGGGCCTCGCCTTCTACTTCTTCGGCTTCCGCCACCTGAACCCGGTCTCGAACCAGGTTCCGAGCCCGCTGAGCGCCGCCGAGAAGTCCTCCGTCCTCAAGAAGGGCCTGATCTGGCTCGGCGTCGCCGCCGCCGCCTACGCGATCATCGGCCTGGCCGGCATCTTCACGATCAACTACGCGCTGTGGCCGCTGACCATCGCCGGTCTGGTCCTGCCCGCCTGGGCGATCCTGCGCATCAAGCGCGACAAGGACCTCTCGGGTGTCGAGCGCTCGCGCATGTCGGCGTACGTCTGGTTCTTCGCCGCCGCCGCGATCTTCTGGGCGATCTACGACCAGACCGGCTCCACGCTGGCCCTGTTCGCGAAGGACAGCACGGACAGCACGCTGTTCGGCTTCAACTTCCCGGAGAGCTGGTTCCAGTCGCTCAACCCGCTGTTCGTGATGGCGCTCGCGCCCCTCTTCGCGATGCTGTGGGTGGCGCTGGCCCGTCGCTCCAAGGAGCCCACCACCCTCGCGAAGTTCTCCTTCGCGCTGGTCATGATCGGCGTCTCCTTCGGCGTCATGATGATCGCCCAGGGCCTGGCCACCGGTGACACGAAGGTCAGCCCGATGTGGCTGGTCGGCGTCTACTTCATCCAGACCGTCGGCGAGCTCACCCTCTCCCCGGTCGGCCTGTCGCTGACCACCAAGCTGGCGCCGCAGAAGTACGGCTCCCAGATGATGGGTGTCTTCTTCCTCGCGGTCACCGCCGGTGACTCCACGATCGCGCTGCTCCAGCTGCTCGGCGCCCCGACGGACACCCAGGGCTGGTTCGCCACCCAGGGCGTGCTCGCGGTCCTCGCCGGTATCGCGATCTACATGTACCGCAAGAAGGTCCAGCCCCTCATGGGCGGCGTGCACTGACGCACCCCCCGACAGGGCGAACGGCCCGGCACACCGCGAGGTGTGCCGGGCCGTTGCCGTTTCTGCGGGCCGCTGCTGTTCCTGCGGGGTGCCGTTACCGCTGGCCGCGCAGGCGGCGCCACGGGGTGAAGGTGAAGACGGCCGCGCCGAGCAGCATGACCGTGCCGGCGACCAGGGCCAGGGCCTTGATGCCGCCGTCGTCCGAGGCTCCGGTCTGGGCGAGGCCGCCCGAGGTGCTGCCGGAGGTGCTGCCCGAGGTGCCGGAGCCCGAGGTGCCGGAGCCGCCCGGCTGGGCGGCGGTGTCGAGCGTGAGCGACACCGCGCTGCTGGTCGCGACGCAGGGCACCACGATCGGCTTGGCACCCGGGGCCATGACCACGTTGATCGTCAGTTGGCCCGGGGTCAGCGTGGTCTTGCCGGTCTTGCCCGGCTTGTAGGTGCCCTTCATGTCACTGAGGCTGACCGGCGCGCCGCCCTTGATCGCCTCGGGGTTGCCCGGGCCGCTGACCTTGACGATGCCGCTGTCGGCGCCGCCGAGCTTGATGTCCATCGCGGGCTGGAGGGCCCCCGCCGGGAGGTCCATGGGGCTGTTCATCACGCCCTTGGCGGTCGTGGCGGTCAGGTCGTAGCTGCCGCCGTTCTTCTTCGCGTTGATCGTCACCTTGCCCTTCAGGGGGCCACCCTGGATGAAGGCCCCGCAGTCGAAGGTGACGTCGACGGTCTGGCCCGGGAAGTCGCTCTGGCCGCCGCCGGACGGGGACGGGGAGGGCGCGGGACTGGTGGGCGGCTGACTGGTGGGCGGTTGGCTGCTCGGCGGCGCGCTCGTCGGCGGTTGGCTGCTCGGCGGCGCGCTCGTCGGCGGCTTGCTGCTCGGCGGCGGGCTCGTCGGGGGCTGAGTGGGGCCGCCGACCGTGACGTCCAGTTCCAGGGACGGCTTCGGGCTGTTGCCCGGGGTGCACGTGGAGGTCGTCCCCATCGCCTTGATCAGCAGGACGCCGGCCGTGAAGGTGACCTTGCCGGACTTCTTGGGCGTGTACGTGCCCGACAGGTCGCTGATCTTGATGGGGGTGTTGGCCGGGATGGGTTCGGGGTTGGCCGGGCCGGTCACGTCGACCGCGCCGGTCTCCGCGCCGCCCAGGACGATCTTCGCGCTCGGGGTCATCGCGCCCGCGCCGAGCTCGATGGGGCTGGAGGAGACGCCCTTCTGGAAGGACATCGTCAGCTTGTACCCGCTGCCCTCCTTCACGGCCTTGATGTCGATCGGCGAGACCGCCGACTTGTCCCCGATCGGCGTCTTGCAGTCGTACTTCACGTCGACCACGTCCGCCTGAGCGGGCGTGGCCCCCATGGCGATGCCCGCGCCGCCGAGCAGCAGCGCGACCGCGGCCGCGCTCGCCCTCCGTTGGGTATTCACTGAGGTCCCTTCGTCGTCGGACTGTTCTCAGACGGTGCGGACGTCTGTGGTGCGGATGTTTCTGTTGTTTCTGTTTCCGGTGTCCCCGGCGCGCTGTCCGGGGTGAACCACGGCAGTACCGCCGTGGTGGTCTGTGGGGGTTCGGCCGCCGGTGCGGAGCGGGCCAGCGGTCCTCGTACGGGACCTCGCGCGGGCCCCCGTACCGCCGGGATCCGCGGCAGCCGGGCGGTCACCGCCGCCGCCGGGTCGGGCTGCGGGCGGTGGCCGCGGTGGCGGCCCGATTCCCGCGGGCGGACCTTGTCGACGACGGCCATGCCGATCCGGAAGATCCCGGCCGGGATCACCAGGAGGAGCAGGCCCCAGAACAGCAGCACCCCGTACGGGCGGGCGACGCCCCAGGGCTGCGTGGCCAGGACCGTCTCCCCGTACTTGAGGGAGAGGGCGTAGTCGCCGTGGGCGCCGGCCGTCAGGGTGGCGTCGAGGGAGATCTCCGCCTTGCCCCCGGGCGGGATGGTGCCCTTCCAGCGGACCTCTTCCCAGGTCGGCGCGAACACCCCCTGGGCGGTGCCGAGCTGGAAGACCGGGTCCTTGACCGCGGCGGAGCCGAGATTGCCGACGGTGACCGTGAACTTCCGGCCGGGCGGGGCCCCGAACCAGGTCAGCACCCCGTCCTCGCCCTTGAGCTGGACCCCGGTGAGCAGGGCGAGCCGGGCCGTGCCGCCCTCGGCGGGCAGGTCGGCCACCGGGTGGTCGGTGATCTTCAGCGGGGCCCCGACGGTGGACTGGTCGCCGTTGACGGAGGTCACGTTGACCACGCAGGGGCAGGGCTTGGGCGGGGCGACCACCGGGACCTGGGCGGAGAAGTGCCCGTCGTCGGCGACCGAGACGGCCACGCCGTCGGCGTTGGCGCAGCTGTTGGTGCCGCCGATCATGTTCTGTCCGCAGACCAGCAGCATCACCATGGTCTTGGGCCGCCAGCCCGTGCCGGTGACGGCTATCTCCGTGCCTTTGGCCGCTTCCTTGAGCGAGAGGGCCACGGCGGGTTTCACCCCGTCGTCCGCGGCGGCCGGGGCTGCCGCGGACAGCGCCAGCGCGCACGCCACCAGACCCGCCGTCAGACCTGCTGCCAGGCCCGCGCGTCCCGCCGCGACCAGGGCCCTGACCTTGCCGCCGTTTCTCCCACCGGCCTTGGCGCTCACCTGGGTGCTCCCGTCAACTCGTGTTCCGGCGCTGGGGCTTCTTCGGGTACGGCGCTCCCGTGCGGCGCGGGCCCGGACCCCGGTCCAGACCTGCCGGACCGGATCCGCCACTTGCGTTCGAGGAGCAGGGCGGCCGCCGCGACGGCGCCGAGGCCCAGCAGCCCGAGGCCGGTCGCACCCGCGATCCCCCAGGGCACGAACCAGGCCGAGGCGCTCCCCGTGGCGCGGGCGCCGCCGGGGGCCGTGACGGTGAGGGTCAGGGCGACCCGGTCGAACACGGGCGCGCCGGGCCAGGGTTCGGTCAGCTCCACGCGCTGGCCGGGCAGCACCTCGACCGGCAGCGTGCGGGCGCTGCGGCCCGCGACCTTGCCGAGGGCGCCCTCGGCGCGGATGACGAGCTCGGGGGCCAGGGCCACGTTGCCGCGGTTGACCAGGGTGTACGCGACGCGCGCGGTCGCGCCCTTGCCCCGTACGGAGACGTCCTCGACCGTGAGCGCCGCCAGCGCCGGGCCCCCGACGCGCAGGTGGACCCGTACGCCCACCTCACGGCCGGCCTCGGTGGCGACGACGGCGGCCGGGTGGTCGCCGGGCGGGGAGCCGGGCGGCACGGTGACGGTGAAGGGGACCACGGCGCGGGTGTGCGCCGGGACCTTGACCGTGGCACCCGCGCCGAAGCTGATCCAACGGCCCGCGCCGGTGGACTCCTTGTCCGAGCGCACCGCGAAGGCGCCGGCCGCCGTGTTGTAGGCGTCGGCGCCGCGCAGGGTGATGGTGTGCTCCTGGTCGCTGGTGTTGGCCAGGGCGAGGCGGTCCTCCAGCACCGTGCCGGAGGGACCCGCGACGTAGAAGTACGGGCGGGCGACGTACGGGCGGGCCCCGGCCTTCGCCGCCGCCGGGGCGCTCCCGGCGACGGGCTCGGCGGTCCAGCCGGGCCCGTCGGCGGCGGCCGGGGCCGCCATCGTGCAGGAGAGCACGGCGGCGGCCACGGCGGCGACGGTGGCGAGGAGCAGCCCGCCGGACCTTCGGGGCGAGTGGAGCACGGGCATGACCGGGTGCGCTCCGTTCAGGACCGGGCCCGCTGGCCGCGCCGGGTCAGCCAGAGCACGCCGGCGGCGCCGGAGAGGATCACGGTGGCACCGAGGGTGCCGAGGGCTATGGCGGAGTCCTCGGGGCCGGTCTGCGGGAGGCTGCCCCCGGTGGAGCCGGTGGAGCCGGTCGATCCGGTCGACCCGGTCGATCCGGTCGATCCGGTCGATCCGGTGGCGCTGCCGCCGCCGGGGGCCGTCACATCGAGTTCGAGGGACGGCCCCGGGCTGTTGCCCGGGGTGCAGGTGGTGGTGGTCCCCATCGCCTTGATCGTGAGAACGCCCGCGGTCAGGGTGACCTTGCCGGACTTCTTGGGCGTGTACGTGCCCGCGAGGTCGGTGATCTTGATGGGGGTGTTGGCCGGGATGGCCTCGGGGTTGGGCGGACCGGAGACCGGCACCGACACCTTCTCCGCGCCGCCGACCATGATCACGGCACTGGGCGTCATCGCGCCCTTGCCGAGCTCGATGGGGCTGGAGGAGACGCCCTTCTGGAAGGACATCGTCAGCTTGTACCCGTTGCCCTCCTTGACTCCCTTGATTTCGATCGGCGAGACCGCCGATTTGTCCCCGATGGGGGTCTTGCAGTCGTACTGGACGTCGACAACGGCCGCATGGGCTGCAGGGGCGGCCAGCAGTACCGCCGCCCCCGCCAGCGCGGAGGCCAGCGCGAGCGCGGTGGAGCGTTTCCGGTCGGACACCTTCGTCTTCCCCTCGAACCTTGGGCCACAAGTTACTGACGGCACATCAGATTGGTGGCTCAAGGTAGCCCCGGGGCCTTACGGAGGGAAGACAAAGGACAGCGCCGTATCAACAGCCCGTCCATAGGCCGTGCGCACGCCGTCCGCAGGCCGTCCTTAGGCCGTGCGCAGGCCGCCCCTAGGCCGCGATCCGCACCCGGGGCGGTCTGCGGCGTCCGGATTCCGGCTGTTTCAGGCCGTCTTGCGGCCCTTCTGCCAGACGGCCGAGACCAGCGGAACGCCCGGCCGGTAGGCGAGGTGGACGTGGCTGGGGGCGTCGAGCAGGGCCAGGTCCGCCCGGGCGCCGGGGGTGAGGGTGCCGATGTCGGAGCGGCGCAGGGCGCGGGCGCCGCCGGCGGTGGCGGACCACAGGGCCTCGTCCGGGGTCATCCCCATGTCACGGACGGCGAGGGCGATGCAGAACGGCATCGAACTCGTATAGGAGGAGCCCGGGTTGCAGTCGGTCGACAGCGCCACGGTGACGCCCGCGTCGAGGAGCCGACGGGCGTCGGGCCACTGCGCTCGGGTGGAGAACTCCGCGCCGGGCAGCAGGGTGGCGACGGTCGTCCCGGCCGCCTGGGCGAGGGCGTCCACGTCGGCGTCGGTGAGGTGGGTGCAGTGGTCGGCGGAGGCGGCCTCCAGCTCGACGGCGAGCTGCACGCCGGGGCCGTGGGAGAGCTGGTTGGCGTGGACGCGCGGGATCAGCCCGGCGGCGGCGCCGGCGGTGAGGATCGCCCGGGCCTGCTCGCCGTCGAAGGCGCCCTTCTCGCAGAACACGTCCACCCAGCGGGCGTACGGGGCACAGGCGGTCAGCATCTCGCCGGTGACCAGGTCCACGTAGGCGGCCGGGTCGTCGGCGTAGTCCGGGGAGACGATGTGCGCGCCGAGGTAGGTGACCTCCTCCGTGTGCGCGGAGGCGATGCGCAGTGCGCGTGCCTCGTCCTGGACCGTGAGGCCGTAGCCCGACTTGGTCTCGAAGGTGGTGGTGCCCTGGCGGCGGGCCTCGTGGAGGTGGCGCAGCAGGTTCGCCTCGAGCTCGGCGTCGGAGGCGGCGCGGGTGGCGGCGACGGTGGTGCGGATGCCTCCGGCGGAGTAGCTGTGGCCGGACATGCGGGCGTTGAACTCCGCGGTGCGGTCGCCCGCGAAGACGAGGTGGGAGTGGGAGTCGACGAAGCCGGGGATCGCGGCGCGGCCCTCGGCGTCGTACGCCGTGTCCGTGGCGGGGGCCTTGTCGGCGGGGCCGACCCAGGTGATCTGGTCGTCCTCGATGACGACTGCGGCGTTCTGGATCAGGCCGAGGGGGGTGCCGTCGCCCAGGGCGGGGTCGTTGGTGACGAGGCTGCCGATGTTGGTGATCGTGGTCGTGGACATGGTTCCTCGGGGTGGTCGGGACGGTTCGTTTCCCCACCCCACCCCGCCCCTTCCCGAAACCGGGGCCTGCGGCCCCGGCCCCCGCCGGGGCACGGGCTTCGCCCGGCCCCGTTCCGGGCGCTGCGCGCCCGGTGCGCTCAAACGCCGCGCGGGCTGGATTCGGGGGCGGAGCCCCCGCCCGGGTCCGGGGCGGAGCCCCGGGGGCGGGGGCCGGGGCCGCCAGGCCCCGGTTTCGGGAAGGGGCGGGGTGGGGGAAGGCCCGCCGCAGGCGGAGTCGTTAGCCGCGGAGGGCGGCGATGGTGGTGGCCAGGGCGGACGGGACGTCCTCGATCAGGGTGTGCGACCCGTCGCGGACGATGTGGCGGCCGCCCACCACCGTGTGGCGGACATCGGCGGCGGACGCCGCGAAGACGGCCGTCTCCGCGCCGAGGCGAGGCAGCGCGCCCGCCGTGCGGACGGAGTCCAGGGCGATGGTGGTGAAGTCCGCGAGCGCGCCCGCCTCCAGGCGTCCGGAATCGGACCAGCCGAGGGCCGCGTGCCCGTCTTCCGTGGCGGCGGTGAGCAGGGCGTTCGCCGTCCAGTGGCCCCGGGTCCGGCTGCTCAGGCGCTCGTTGAGCTCCATCGCCCGCGCCTCTTCGAGCAGGTCGATCACCGCATGGCTGTCGCTGCCCAGCGAGAGCGGGCTGCCCGCGCGCTGGAGGCGTACGGCCGGGCCGATGCCGTCGGCGAGGTCGCGTTCGGTGGTGGGGCACATGCAGGTGCCGGTGGTGGTGGAGCCCAGGAGGGCGATGTCCCCGTCGGTGAGGTGCGTGTTGTGCACCCCGGTGGTGCGCGGGCCGAGCACCCCGTGGTCGGCGAGCAGCTCGGTCGGGGTGCGGCCGTGGGCGGCCAGGCAGGCCTCGTTCTCGGCGGTCTGCTCCGAGAGGTGGACGTGGAGCGGAGCCCGGCGCTCCTCGGCCCAGCGGGCCACGGTGGCCAGTTGCCCCGCCGGTACGGCGCGGACCGAGTGGATCGCGGCGCCGATCAGGGCGTGTTCGCGGGGCTTGAGGGCCGAGACCCGCTCCGCCCAGGCGTCCGCGGTGCCGTCGGAGAAGCGCAGCTGGTGGGGCTCGGGGGCCTTCCCGCTGTGCTCATTCAAGATTCCCGAGGACAAGTACGCCGTGTCGAGGAGCGTGATGCGGATGCCGGCCTCGGCGGCGGCCGCGATCAGGGCCTCGCCCATGGCGTTGGGATCGGCGTACGGGGCTCCGCCCGGGGCGTGGTGGACGTAGTGGAACTCGCCCACCGCGGTGATGCCGGCCAGCGCCATCTCTGCGTAGACGGCCCGCGCGAGCGCGAAGTAGCTGTCGGGGGTGAGGTTCTGGGCGACCTTGTACATGAAGTCGCGCCAGGTCCAGAAGGTGCCGCTGCCGACCTGCACGGTGGAGCGCAGGGCCCGGTGGAAGGCGTGGCTGTGCGCGTTGGCCAGGCCCGGGACCGTCAGGCCGCGCAGGACCTCCGCTCCCGGGGGCGGGGTCTCGACCCCGGTCCGCAGGGCGGAGATCCGCCCGTCGTCCGTTCCTACGTCCAGGGCGACGCCCGGCTCGACATGGGTGCCGAGCCAGGCGTGCTCCAGCCAGTACGTCTTCAGCGGCACGCGAGGCCTTCCAGTACGTCGGCGAGGGCGAGGACGCCTGCCACGCAGTCGTCCTCGGCGGCGAACTCCCGCGGGGAGTGGGAGACCCCGGTGGGGTTGCGTACGAACAGCATGGCGGTCGGGACGGCCGCCGAGAGGATTCCGGCGTCGTGTCCCGCGCCCGTGCCGAGCACGGGGACGGAACCGCCGAGGATGCGGTTCATCTCCTCGCGCAGGGCGTGCTCGAACTCGACGACCGGGGTGAAGGACTCCCGGACCACGTCCAGGTCGATGCCCTCCTGGTCCGCGCGCTCGCGTGCGGCCTTCTCGATCGCGGTCACGACCGTGTCGAGGGTGGCCTGGTCGGCGGCGCGGGAGTCGAGCCAGCCGCGTACGAGGGACGGGATGGCGTTGACCCCGTTGGGCTCGACGGAGATCTTCCCGAAGGTGGCCACGGCCCCGGCGAGGGCCGCCTCGGCGCGGGCCGCGAGCACGGTCTGCGCGTAGGTGAGCATCGGGTCGCGGCGGTCGGCCAGCCGGGTGGTGCCGGCGTGGTTGGCCTCGCCCCGGAAGTCGAAGCGCCAGCGGCCGTGCGGCCAGATCGCGGAGGCGATGCCGACCCGGTCCCCGGACAGGTCGAGGGCGCGGCCCTGTTCCACGTGCAGTTCGACGAAGGCACCGATGCGGGCGAGGCGTTCGGGGTCGGCCCCGATGGTCTCGGGGTCGTAGCCGGCCGTCTCCATGGCGCGGGGCAGGCTGACGCCGTCCGCGTCGCGGAGCTCGTACGCCTTCTCCTTGGTCAGCTGCCCGGCGCTGAGGCGGGAGCCGACGCAGGCGAGGCCGAAGCGGGCCCCTTCCTCGTCGCCGAAGTTGGTGATGGCCAGGGGCCTGGAGAACTCCGCTCCCCTCCTGCGGAGTTCGTCCAGGGCCGCGAAGGAGGACACCACCCCGAGGGGGCCGTCGAAGGCCCCGCCGTCGGGGACGGAGTCCAGGTGGGAGCCGGTGACGACGGCGTCACCGGCCAGGGGGTCACCGAGCCAGGCCCACTGGTTGCCGTTGCGGTCGGTCTCGTAGGCGAGCCCGCGCGCTTGCGCTTGCGCTTGGAACCAGGTCCGGCAGTCGGCGTCGGCGCCCGTCCACGCGTAGCGGCGGTAGCCGCCGGAGTCCGCGTGGCGGCCGATGGGCCGGAGCTCGGCCCACATGGAGTGGAACGAGGCTCCGGCGGCGGCGTCCTCGCTCACGCGTCGTCGCCCTCGCGCATCGGGATGCGGACGCCGCGCTCGTCGGCGACCGTCTCGGCGATGTCGTAGCCCGCGTCGACGTGGCGGATGACGCCCATGCCGGGGTCGTTGGTCAGGACGCGGCGGATCTTCTCGCCCGCGAGCTTCGTGCCGTCGGCGACCGTGACCTGACCCGCGTGGATGGAGCGGCCCATGCCCACGCCGCCGCCGTGGTGGATGGAGACCCAGGAGGCGCCGGAGGCCACGTTGACCATGGCGTTGAGCAGCGGCCAGTCGGCGATCGCGTCGGAGCCGTCGAGCATGGCCTCGGTCTCGCGGTACGGGGAGGCCACCGAGCCGCAGTCCAGGTGGTCACGGCCGATGACGAGCGGGGCGGCCAGGGTGCCGTCGGCGACCATCTCGTTGAAGCGCTCGCCGGCCTTGTCGCGCTCGCCGTAGCCGAGCCAGCAGATGCGGGCGGGCAGTCCCTGGAAGTGGACGCGCTCGCCGGCCATCTTGATCCAGCGGTGCAGGGACTCGTTCTCCGGGAAGAGCTCCAGCATCGCCTTGTCGGTCTTGTGGATGTCCGAGGCCTCGCCGGACAGGGCCGCCCAGCGGAAGGGGCCCTTGCCCTCGCAGAACAGCGGCCGGATGTAGGCGGGGACGAAGCCGGGGAAGGCGAAGGCGCGGTCGTAGCCGGCGAGCTGGGCCTCGCCGCGGATGGAGTTGCCGTAGTCGAAGACTTCGGCGCCCGCGTCCATGAAGCCGACCATGGCCTCGACGTGCGTGGCCATGGACTCGCGGGCGCGGGTGGTGAAGCCCGCCGGGTCCTTGGCCGCGTAGTCCGCCATGTCGTCGAAGTCGACGCCGACCGGCAGGTAGGCGAGCGGGTCGTGGGCCGAGGTCTGGTCGGTCACGATGTCGATCGGCGCGCCCTCGGCGAGCATCTGCGGGAGCAGCTCGGCGGCGTTGCCGAGCAGGCCGATGGAGAGCGGCTTGCGGGCGTCGCGCGCCTCGACGGCGAGCTGCAGCGCGTGCCGCAGGCTGTCGGCCTTGACGTCCAGGTAGCGGTGCTCGATGCGACGGTCGATGGCGCGCGGGTCCACGTCGATGCAGATGGCGACGCCGTCGTTCATCGTCACGGCCAGCGGCTGGGCGCCGCCCATGCCGCCGAGGCCGGCGGTGAGGGTGATGGTGCCCGCCAGCGTCCCGTTGAACTTCTTGGCGGCGACGGCGGCGAAGGTCTCGTACGTCCCCTGCAGGATGCCCTGGGTGCCGATGTAGATCCACGAACCGGCCGTCATCTGGCCGTACATGGTCAGGCCCAGGTTCTCCAGGCGGCGGAACTCCTCCCAGTTGGCCCAGTCGCCGACCAGGTTGGAGTTCGCGAGCAGCACGCGCGGCGCCCACTCGTGCGTCTGCATGACGCCGACCGGGCGGCCGGACTGGACGAGCATCGTCTCGTCCTGCTTGAGGGTCTGGAGGGTGCGGACCATCGCGTCGTACGAGCGCCAGTCGCGGGCGGCCTTGCCGGTGCCGCCGTAGACGACGAGCTTGTCGGGGTGCTCGGCGACCTCGGGGTCGAGGTTGTTCTGGAGCATCCGCAGCGCGGCCTCCTGCTGCCATCCCAGGGTGCTCAGCTCGTTACCTCGCGCGGCACGTACGGGGCGGGGTCCTGACATGGCGGTGCCTCCTCCGGTGTTGGTCAATCTATTCACATCTTCACTCCCTGAATAGGTTCAGTCAACAGCTGCGGGCGGGCGCGCCGGATGATGGGATGGCGGACATGGCATCCGACGCACACGCGCACGCCGCCACAGACTCCGCCGCGATCCCCGCCGGGCGACGGGACCTGGCCGTACGGGCCGCCGTGGAGCAGGGCCTGATCGACGAGGACTCGCCCCTCCTCTGCCTGCTCGACACGGCCGGCATCCGCGCCTCCGCCGCCGCCCTGACCAGCGCCTTCGCGGCGGCCCTCGCCCCCGGCACCCCCGTCCTGCACGCCTTCGCCGTCAAGGCCGCCCCGCTGGTCCCGGTGCTGCGGCTGCTCGCCGACGCCGGGCTCGGCTGCGAGGTGGCCAGCCCCGGCGAGCTGGCCCTGGCCCGCGCGGCCGGGGTATCACCGGACCGCATCGTCCTCGACTCCCCCGCGAAAACGGCCGCCGAACTGCGGGAGGCCCTCGCCCTGGGCGTCGCGCTGAACGCCGACAACCGCCAGGAGCTGGAACGCCTCGACGCGCTCCTCACGACGGCGGCCACCGCCTCCCCGATCGGCGTACGGATCAACCCGCAGACCGGCGCCGGCACCATCGACGCCCTCTC
The DNA here is from genome assembly GCF_057834205.1 of Streptomyces sp. GL_148. Classification (NCBI taxonomy): domain Bacteria; kingdom Bacillati; phylum Actinomycetota; class Actinomycetes; order Kitasatosporales; family Streptomycetaceae; genus Streptomyces; species Streptomyces sp. GL_148. The sequence goes on from NZ_CM174396.1 coordinate 3,477,738, forward strand.
CACCGCCACGGCCACCTCGAAGTTCGGCATCGCGCTGCGCGATCCGGGCGCGCGCGAGTGGCTCGTACGGGCGTACCTGGACCGGCCGTGGCTCACCCGGCTGCACACCCACTCGGGGTCCCAGGGGGTGCCGCTTCCCCTCATCGCCGAAGGAGTACGGGAGCTGTACACCCTGGCCGAGGAGATCAACGAGGCGGCCGGGCGGCGACAGGTCGACACCCTGGACATCGGCGGCGGCCTGCCGGTGAACTTCACCTCGGACGAGGTCACCCCCACCTACACGGAGTACGTGAGCGCGCTGCGCTCGGCCGCCCCGGGGCTCTTCTCGGGGGCGTACGGGCTGGTCACGGAGTTCGGGCGGTCCCTGACGGCCAAGCACGGGCTGGCGCTGTCACGCGTCGAGTACACGAAGACCACCGGCGGGCGGGCGATCGCGCTCACGCACGCGGGGGTCCAGCTGGCCACCCGCACGGTGTACGCCCCGGCGGCCTGGCCGCTCCGCATCCTGCCGTACTCCGCGAAGGGGGCTCCACTGACGGGGCCGGTCGTCGCCCAGGACATCGCCGGGCCGGCCTGCTTCGCGGGTGACCTGCTGGCGGTGGCGCGGGAGCTGCCGCTACTGGCCCCGGGGGACCTGGTCTGCGTGCCCGACACGGGGGCGTACGCCTTCACCGCGCACTACGGGTACAACAGCCTGCCGCGGCCGGCGGTGCACGGCTACACCGTCGACCCCTCGGGCGGGGTCCGCTTCGCCTTGGCCCGCGCGGCCCAGCCCGTCTCCACGATCCCGGCAGAAGCCGGCGCAGCCACCCCGAACGCCCTCCTCTAGCACCCCCGCGAACCCGCTGCGCGAAGCCGTGCGCAGATGCGGGAGGCCCGGCCCTCCGGGGCGAAGTCCCCCGAACCCGCTGCGCGGAGGCGCGGCCCTGCGGGGCGAAGTCCCCGACCCGCCCTTCCTCCGTTCCCCGGGCCGGCCCGGACCCGCGCCTCAAACGCCGGCGAGGCTGAGGGGACACCACCGGGCTCCGCCCGGGAAGAGGCCCCGGGCTCCGCCCGGACCCCGGTCCTCAAACGCCGGACGGCTGAAAGACCAAACCCCGGCGGAGCTGAAAGCCCACCCGCCAGCGGAGCTGAAGGCCCACCCGTCGACGGAGCTGAAAAGCCCATCCGCCGACGGAGTTGAAAAGCCCACCCATCGTCGGGGCAGGAGAGACGGCCCGTCGGCGGGGCCGGAGAGGCGGCCCGTCGGCGGGGCCGGAGAGGCGGCCCGTCGGCGGGGCCGGAGAGGCGGCCCGGGCCGGGGACGGGGGCGGGGTGGGGTGTTGGCCTGGACGTAAAGCGTGATTTGTGGCGCAGGTACACCCCGCGCCCTGTCGGAGCAGAGCAGAGGGCGCCTAAATCATGCAGTCCAGGCCGACACCCCACCCCGACCCCGGCACCGGCCCACCCCCGCAGCCCCGGCCCACACACCGCCACGTACAGGCCGACGCCAGCCAAAATCCAGCCCCGCCGGCGTTTGAGGCGCAGGGGCCCGGGGACCGTTCCCCGGCAACGGCGCCGCACCCGCTAGGACCGGCCGCCGCCCCCGGCTACTCCACGAACAGCCCTCGCGCAGCGGCCCGCGCGTCGAAGGCCTCCAGCCGCGCCTGCGCGTCCGGCAGCGCGTCAGCCATGGCCTCCAGCAGCACCCGCCCCAGCAGCATCGGCGCGCACGCCGTGTCGAAGGCCAGGCCGGTGCCGACGGGCGCCGGGATCAGCAGGTCGGAGTTGCGGGCCACCGGCGCGAAGGCCGAGTCGGCGACCGTCACCACGGTCAGCCCGGCCCCCCGCGCGTGCTCCAGGGCCTCCGCCACCTCCTTCGGATGGCGGGGCAGCGCGAAGCACAGCAGGGCCGAGGCCCCGGCGCCCGCGGCCGCGTCGATCCGGTCGGCGAGCATCGAGCCGCCCTCGTCGAGCAGCCGTACGTCGGGGTGGACCTTCGCGGCGAAGTACGCGAACCCGCGCGCCTGCGAGGACGCCGCGCGCAGCCCCAGTACGGGCAGCGGGCTGGACCCGGCCAGCAGCCGCCCGGCCTCCCGCACCGGCGCCGGGTCGGCGAGCATCAAGGAGAGCTGCCGCAGGTTCTCGATCTCGCCCTGCACGGCCTGCTGGTACTCGTTGTACGCGTCCTCGTCCCCGCCCCCGGCCCGCTCGGCGGGGGCCACCTCCCGCAGGTGCCGGCGCAGCGCGGGATAGCCGTCGAAGCCCAGCGCCACCGCGAACCGGGTCACCGACGGCTGGCTCACCCCGGCCAGCTCGGCGAGCTCCACGCTCGACAGGAAGGGCACCTCCGCCGCCCCGCGCACCATGCAGTGCGCGATGCGCCGCTGGGTCGGCGTCAGCCGGTGCCCCTCGAACAGCTTCTGCAGCCGGGCCGCAGGGCTCTCGCTCATCCCGTTCCCCTCCGTCCCCTCCGCCGGGCGGCCGGGCGGCCACCGACGGGATATTCAGTCACCGAGCACTCTGCATGCGGTTATGCAGGACGGCAACCCGCGCCCGCGATCCGAGACCTTCCCCCCGCCGCCGCGGACCCGGATCAATTCGCTTGACCGGCCCTCGGCCGGCGCTTGATCCTCAAGGGCCGGCCGCCGGGATCCGCCCGGCCAACCCCCGCCGAGTTCAAGCGAATTGGCCCCCATGGTGTCTACGTCCGTCTCCGCCCCGCCCCTGCCCGGAACCCGCCTGTGGACCAGGAACTTCGGCTTGTTCTTCACCGCCCGCATCGTGTCGATGCTGGGCGACATGATGATGCCGGTCGCCCTGGCCGTCGCCATGATCTCGCTGGGCTACGGGGTGAGCGGCATCGGGTACGCGCTGGGCGCCTGGATGGGGTCCTTCGCCCTCTTCATCGTCTTCGGCGGGGTGATCGCGGACCGCTTCCACCCCCTGCCGCAGATGATCGGCGCCGACGCCGTCCGGTGCGTGGCGCAGGGCTCCTTCGCCGTCTACCTCTGGCTCGGCCACCCCGGCCTGTGGTTCGTCATCGCAGGATCGGTCCTCGGCGGCATCGCGACCGCGATGTTCCAGCCGGGCACCTCCAGCCTCGTCCCCCAGGTCTCCACCGACCCCACCCAGGCCAACGGGGTGCTGCGGGTGAGCCAGGGGATGGCCACGATGGCCGGGCCGGCGCTCGCCGGCGTCCTCGTCGCCGCCACCTCGACGGCCTGGGTGTTCGTGATCGACGCCGCCACCTTCGCGATCAGCGGGATCTGCCTGCTCGCGCTGCGGCTCCCCCGCTTCGCACCCGACCGCTCACAGTCCACGCTGACGAACCTGCGGGAGGGCTGGGACGAGTTCCGCTCCAGGTCCTGGCTGTGGGCCGTGATCCTGATCTGGTGGGTGCTCGGGGTCTTCGTCTGGGGCCCGCTCACCCCCCTCGGCGCGGCCTCGATCATCGAGGAGCACGGCAAGGCCGCCTTCGGGTACGCGGAGGGCGCCTTCGGGGCCGGCTGCGTCCTCGGCGGCCTCGTCGCGCTCCGGATCCGCCCGGCCCGCCCGCTGCTCGGCGGCGGCTTCGCGATGTTCCTGTTCCCGATGATGCCGCTGGCCGCGGCCCTGGTCCCGGCCTTGCCGCTGCTCATGCTCGGCTACGCGATCAGCGGCGTGGGCTGGGCGTTCTGGGGCGTCCAGTGGTCCACCACGGTGCAGACCCAGATCCCCGAGGACCGGCTCAACCGCGTGACCGCGTACGAGGTGGGCGGTTCGATCCTCGCCATCCCCCTCGGCCAGGTCCTCTCGGGCCCGGCGAGCAGCCTCTTCGGCGTCCGCCCGCTCCTGCTGGCCGGCGCCGCGATCAGCCTCGGCTGCGCCCTCGCCCTGATCGTCGTCCGCCCCGTCCGCGGACTCGTGCGGCGCGATACGGGGGCTAGCCCCAGTGCCGGCGAGGACGACGGCTCCTAGGGTGGCGGGATGGAGTCCCAGGAGCTGAAGAAGGAATTCTCCGCCACGCTGGACGCCCGGCGGGAGCTGGGGGCGGAGTACGAGGCCGCGCTGGTGGACTCGTTCGTGGAGAAGGTCGACACGCAGGTGCGCCGGCGCCTCGCCGAGGAGCGGCTCTCCGCGGCCCGCGGCACCCACCCGGGCGCGGCGGACTCCCCGGACGGCAATTTCGGCGAGCGCTTCGGCTTCGCGATCATCACCCTGGTGCTGGCGATCCCGCTCTCCGCGATCGGCGCCGCACAGGCCCATCTCAGCGGCCTGGTCGTGGCCTGGCTCGGCATCCTGGGCGTCAACTACGTCCACGCGGCGAAGTTCCGCCGGGGCCACCGGGGCGAGCAGCGCCCCGATCCGCTGGACTGACGGTCGGGCAGGAGGGCCGGCGGGTCGCCCGCGGGCGTGCACACACGAACATGCGCGGGGACCGCCGCACCCCGGTTTCCCGGGGGCGGGACGACGGCGGTCCCCGCGCAGGACACGGGCCGGGTCAGGGCCGTCCGCGCGTCCGTGGCGTCCAACGCAGTCCGGGAGCCGCTCCGGAGGTGCGCCGACGCCGTTCGTGTTGCCGGCCGGGTCCCGGTTTCCCGGGGTTCCCTGCCGACAACCACCACTGTGCCGGAGCCGTGTTAAGCCGGTGCTGCGCTCACGTGTCGGGCCCGTACCGTTTGCGCGTCGCGCGCACGCGGCCACGTACCCGGCCCGTCACCCGGCCCAGTACACAGCCGCGCACGCAGTCCCGTACGCAGCCCCGTCCGCGCTACTTGGCGCCCTTGGCCAGGAACGCCAGCAGGTCCTGACGGCTCACCACACCGGTCGGCTTGCCCTCGACCAGCACGATCGCCGCGTCGGCCTCGCCGAGCACCGCCATCAGCTCGGCGACCGGCTCGCCCGAGCCGACCTGCGGCAGCGGCGCGCTCATGTGCTTCTCCAGCGGGTCGCCGAGGGAGGCGCCGCCCGCGAACAGCGCCGCCAGCAGCTCCTTCTCGACGACGGAGCCGATGACCTCGGCCGCCATCACGTCGGGGTGGCCGGCGCCCGGCTTGACGATCGGCATCTGCGAGACGCCGTACTCGCGCAGGACCTCGATGGCCTCGCCGACCGTCTCCTCGGGGTGCATGTGGACCAGCGAGGGGATGCCGCCCGACTTGTCCGCGAGCACGTCCCGGATGCGGGCGGAGGGGCCCGCGTCCTCCAGGAAGCCGTGTCCGGCCATCCACTCGTCGTTGAAGATCTTGCTGATGTAGCCGCGCCCGCTGTCCGGGAGCAGGACGACGACCACGTCGTCCGGGCCGAGGCCCTCGGCCGCCCGCAGTGCGGCGACGACCGCCATGCCGCAGGAGCCTCCGACGAGCAGGCCCTCCTCCTTCGCGAGGCGGCGGGTCATCTGGAAGGAGTCCTTGTCGGACACCGCGATGATCTCGTCGGTCACGGTGGCGTCGTAGGCGGTGGGCCAGAAGTCCTCGCCGACGCCCTCGACGAGGTACGGGCGGCCCGAGCCGCCGGAGTAGACCGAGCCCTCGGGGTCCGCGCCGATGACCTTCACGCGGCCGTCGGAGGCGTCCTTGAGGTACCGCCCGGTGCCCGAGATCGTGCCGCCCGTGCCGACGCCGGCGACGAAGTGGGTGATCTTCCCGGCCGTCTGCTCCCAGAGCTCGGGACCGGTGGTCTCGTAGTGCGAGCGCGGGTTGTTCGGGTTGCTGTACTGGTCGGGCTTCCAGGCGCCCGGGGTCTCGCGGACGAGGCGGTCGGACACGTTGTAGTACGAGTCCGGGTGCTCGGGGTCGACAGCGGTCGGGCAGACCACGACCTCGGCGCCGTACGCGCGCATGACGTTGATCTTGTCCGCCGAGACCTTGTCAGGGCAGACGAAGATGCACTTGTAACCCTTCTGCTGGGCCACGATGGCGAGTCCTACACCCGTGTTGCCGCTCGTGGGCTCCACGATGGTGCCGCCGGGCTTGAGTGCTCCGCTCTGTTCGGCGGCCTCGATCATCCGCACGGCGATCCGGTCCTTCACGGATCCGCCGGGGTTGAAGTACTCGACCTTGGCCAGGACGGTGGCCTGGAGGCCTTCGGTCACACGGTTGAGCTTCACCAGCGGGGTGTTGCCGACGAGGCTGATCATCGAGTCGTGGAATTGCACCATGTTCTCCAAGGAGGGGACTCCACGGGTTCTCCGGGAGGCACCGCCAGACTATGCGGAAAGGGATTGGCCGACCGGCCGTACGGGGCAGGTAGGTCAACAGGACGGCGGGGTCTGCAAGGACGGCGCAGGGATCCGGCCACGGGACCGAGAAGGTGGCTTGAAAGGTGTCCAGGGCGAGGACGGCCCGCCGCATCGCGGCGGGAGCGGCGTACGGCGGTGGCGGGATCGGGCTCGTCGGGGCCGCCGCGGTGGGGCTGGTCGTGGCGGAGATGCAGTTCGCGAAGCGGACGGTCGGTACCGGCCTGCCGGATCCGCCGCGCGCGGACGGGCTGTACGGGAGCGAGTTCGGCGGCCCGGAGCTGAGTCCGGGCCCGCTGCGGTTCGCCGTGCTGGGCGATTCCACGGCCGCCGGGCTGGGGGTGCGGCGGGCCAGACAGACTCCGGGCGCCCTGCTGGCCTCGGGGCTGGCGGCCGTGGCCGAGCGGCCGGTCGAGCTGCGCAACGTGGCGCTCTCGGGTGCCATGTCGGACGACCTGGACCGCCAGACGGGGCTGCTGCTGGACGGTGACGCCCCGGCCCCCGACGTGTGCGTGATCATGATCGGCGCCAATGACGTGACCCGCCGGATGCCGCCGACCCAGTCGGTGCGGCTGCTGACCGCGGCCGTACGCCGGCTGCGGCTCGCGGGCTCCGAGGTGGTGGTCGGCACCTGTCCGGACCTCGGCACCATCGAGCCGGTGTACCAGCCGCTGCGGTGGCTGGCCCGCCGGGTCTCGCGCCAGCTCGCGGCCGCCCAGACGATCGGGGTGCTCGCGCTGGGCGCCCGTACGGTCTCGATCGGCGACCTGATGGGGACGGAGTTCGCGGCGAACCCCCGCGAGATGTTCGGGCCGGACTCCTACCATCCGTCGGCGGAGGGGTACGCGACCGCCGCGATGGCCATACTGCCGACCCTGTGCGCGGCCCTGGGCGTCTGGCCCGAGTCGGACCGGCTGGACGTGTCGCGCAACGAGGACATGCTCCCGTTGGCCAAGGCGGCCTCGGCGGCGGCGGGCCAGGCCGGCACGGAGGTGACCGGGGCCCGCGGCGCCTGGGCGCTGCTCAAGTACCGGCGCAGGCGCCGGGTGCCGGGTGAGGACCTCACGGAGCAGACTGGAGAAGCGGCGCCTGCCGGCGCGGCGGGCGCGGCGGGCGCCGCCGCGGACGCGTCCAGAGCGACCGGAGTCACATCGCATGGGCAGTGATTTCGACGGTACGGGGCGGTAACTTCGCATGCGGTCCCGGTACGACACCACCTCCCTTGGAGCCCCGATGCCCGAAGCCGTCATCGTTTCGACCGCCCGTTCGCCGATCGGGCGCGCCTTCAAGGGATCCCTCAAGGACGTACGCCCGGACGACCTGACGGCCACGGTCATCCAGGCCGCCCTCGCCAAGGTCCCCGGGCTGGACCCGCGCGAGATCGACGACCTGATGCTGGGCTGCGGCCTCCCGGGCGGCGAGCAGGGCCACAACCTGGGCCGGATCGTCGCGGTGCAGATGGGCATGGACCACCTGCCCGCGACCACGATCACCCGCTACTGCGCCTCCTCGCTGCAGACCTCCCGGATGGCGCTGCACGCCATCAAGGCGGGCGAGGGCGACGTCTTCATCTCCGCGGGCGTCGAGATGGTCTCCCGGTCCGTGAACGGCTCCTCCGACGGCATCCCGGGCACCCACAACCCGTTCTTCGCCGACTCCGAGGCCCGCACCCTCGAGGTCGCCCAGTCCACCGGGTCCTCCTGGCACGACCCGCGCGAGGACGGCCGGACCCCCGACGCGTACATCGGGATGGGGCAGACCGCAGAGAACCTGGCCCGGCTCAAGGGCGTGACCCGCGCCGACATGGACGAGTTCGGCGTGCGCTCGCAGAACCTGGCCGAGGAAGCCATCAAGAACGGCTTCTGGGCCCGCGAGATCACCCCGGTCACCACCCCGGACGGCACGGTCGTCTCGCAGGACGACGGCCCGCGCGCCGGGGTCACCCTGGAGGCCGTCCAGGGCCTCAAGCCCGTCTTCCGCCCCGACGGCCTGATCACGGCCGGCAACTGCTGCCCGCTGAACGACGGCGCCGCGGCCCTGGTCGTCATGAGCGACACCAAGGCGCGCGAGCTGGGCCTGACCCCGCTGGCCCGGATCGTCTCCACCGGCGTCACCGGCCTCTCCCCCGAGATCATGGGCCTGGGCCCGGTCGAGGCCTCCAAGCAGGCGCTGAAGCGGGCGGGCCTGACCGTCGGCGACATCGACCTGTTCGAGATCAACGAGGCCTTCGCGGCCCAGGTGATCCCCTCCTACCGGGACCTGGAGATCCCGCTGGAGAAGCTGAACGTCAACGGCGGGGCCATCGCCATCGGTCACCCGTTCGGGATGACCGGCGCGCGCATCACCGGCACGCTGATCAACAGCCTGCAGTTCCACGACAAGCAGTTCGGCCTCGAAACGATGTGCGTCGGCGGCGGCCAGGGCATGGCGATGGTCATCGAGCGCCTCAGCTAGGTCCGAAGCGAGCGGGGCCGTCGGGATCAAGAGCCGAGGCCAGACGCCGTACGGGATCCGCTTGATCCCGTACGGCGTACTGACACCGAATCTAATCCTGTCGCGGCCATTCTGTGACCAAATGTCCCCCAGGATGTGACCTTCGTCCTGGGGGATCATTGTTTTCGCAGGTCAGGCCGGTTCCCAGCGGGGAGATCGGGACGAAAGGCCTGTCCAATTCATGACGTAATGCACTGCTGCCCATTCCCAGGACGGGACAAGCTGATGTAGGAAGTCGGGGGATCGAATCAATCAGGAGTTAGTCAGTGAGCGCCATGTCTCTTGCCCTACTGCTGACCACGGCCGCTGCCACGGCCGTCGGCGCTGCTGCGCTGCACGCCGTCCACGGCCTGCGCAAGCAGGTCACCGCACTGCGCGGTGACCTGACGGTTTCGCACCCCCGTGGTGTCACCGTCCCGCACGCCCGCAGCGCCGTGGAGTCCCCCGCCGCCGAGATACGAGCCGCCGTCGCCGAGGCCCTCGCCGAGGAGCGCGAGCGCGAGCTCGCCGAGGCGCGTGCCTTCTGGGCCGCTCAGGAGGCGCGTGACGCCGCCGACGCCCCCTCGCTGCTGGGCGGCCTGTCCGGCCTCGGCGAGGAGAGCCCCGTCTTCCTGCCCCGGCAGGCGGACATGGTCGGCCTGGAGCCGCTCCTGGGCGACGGCGCCGAGGGGGCCGACGAATACCCGGCATACCCGGAGGACTCGGCCGAGCTGGCCGCCGCCCGCCGACGCCACCCCTCGCACCCCGATTTCGTCCCCGTGCAGGCCTCGCACCCCGGCGCCGACCACGAGCGCACGGTCAACCGCCTGGAGGAGCTCGCGGAGGCCCGTACGGCCCTCGCGGACGTCCGCCCCGGCCCGCTGGGCACCCTGGACGTGTACGTCTTCACCGACGGCACCACGCTCTGCATGACCCCGGGCCACCGGGAGACCGCCGAGCGGCTCGCCGACGCCCTGCGCTCGGGCAGCGCACCGGTCCTGCTGGGCGGCTCGGGCATCTCCGGCGCCTACGCCCTGACCTTCTCCTGCGGCGACTCCGAGGACCCGGACAGCAACGTCTACATCCTCGCCGACCGCGTCATCGCATCGCTCTGAGCCGTCAGAGCGCCCTGAGTCATCGCAGCGCCCTGGCTTCCGCCTGATCCACCAGTCGAACGGCCTCGTCCAGCATCTCGGACGGGGCCTTCGCCATGTCCTCGCCCCGTGTGTCCGTCGCGGCGTGCAGGGCCTCGGCGAGGTCCAGCCCGGCCACGGCCAGCTGGTCCCCGACGACGAAGATCCCGGCGTCGGGCATCGTCCGCGCCGGAGCCGCCCCCGTGCCGCCCGCGGCGCCTTCAGCGGCCGCCTCCAGCCGCTGCGCCCGCAGCGAGAGCTCCCGGGCCAGGTCCAGCGCCACCTCGGCGGCGCCCTGCTGGAGCCGGCTCTGCGGAGCCGCCCGCAGCCGGTCGGCGAAACGTTCCACGGCGGCGGTCAAGGGTGAGGTATCGAGCACCCGGCCGACCTTACGCGCCGCCGCGGCGCCATTGCCAACGGGCGAACTCTCCGGCACGGTGGCGTGAAGAGAACAGCACAGCAAGGCGATACCTCCGGAGGCGCCCATGTCCGTAGAGTTCTCCGAGCAGACCCACCGCAACATGATCGACAGAATCCCCCAGACCACCGGTCGTGAACTCTCCGACTGGCTCAGGGCCGTGGACGACGGTCCCTCCCTCGTCCGGTTCGAAGAGAAGGTCAGCTGGCTGCTCGGCGCGCACGAGCTGTCGTACGGCCAGGCCAAGGCGATCATCCACGAGTACGACCTGCGCAGGGCCGCCCGCAAGTTCGGCTGAGCCGGCCCCTGCCCCTGTCCGTAGCCCCCGACTCCACGACCACCCGATCTGCTGACCCCCGACATGCGGGAAGGCCCCGCGAGCGTGTGCTCGCGGGGCCTTCCTCACCTCAGCGCGTGGGCGCCAGGGCGAACTAGTCGCCCTTGAGGATGGAGATCAGGCGCAGCATCTCCATGTAGATCCACACCAGGGTCACGGTGAGGCCGAAGGCCGCCAGCCAGGACTCCTCGCGCGGGGCGCCGTAGGTCACGCCGTCCTCGACCGTCTTGAATTCGATGGCGAGGAAGGCGGCACCGATGAGGATGCCGATGACACCGAAGAGGATGCCGAGGCCGCCACTGCGGAAGCCGAGGCCGTCGCCGCCCGCGAAGACGGAGAACAGCATGTTGACGACCATCAGCAGCATGAAGCCGATGCCGGCCGCCGTCGCGAAGCCGACGAAGCGCCGGTTGACGTTGATCCAGCGCATCTTGTAGGCGATCAGCACGCCGGCGAAGACGCACATCGTGCCCATGACGGCCTGGACGACCGTTCCGGGGCTGACGTAGGTGCTGACGGCCGAGCTGATGACGCCGAGGAAGACACCCTCGAACGCCGCGTAGGCCAGGATCAGCGCCGGGACCGGCTTGCGCTTGAACGACTGGACGATCGCGAAGACGAACGCGATGAGTCCGGCGACGAAGGCGATGCCGTACGACTTGTTGATGTTGGCCGGGTCGACCGGAAGCGCGATCCAGGAGATGGCCGCCGTCAGGACGACCGTGCCGAGCGTCATGGCCGTACGGCTCACGACGTCGTCGATGGTCATCGCGTTGCCGCGGACCGGCGCCTGCGGCATACCCGTGGCCGGGTCGGTCGCGTAGGGGTTGGTCGCGTACGGGTTGGTGGCGGTCCCGGCCTGGGCCTGGGGCTGCTGCGTGCCGAAGCCCGCATAAGCACCGTTGTCGCGGCTGAATCCCCGTCGCGAGAAGACCGGGTTGCTGCTCCTCATCTCACTCCTCCATGGCGGCCACCGTGCGCGGCCTTGGAGTCAAGAGTAATGCGAACGCAAAGAAATCGCCCTACTGCTGGAGGAGGATCTTTCCCCGCCGGTACGGGCCCGCTGCGCGGGACGGGCGGGGGTACCCGTGGCGCCCCCGCCGTCCACGTGTTCCGGCCTGAAACGGAACGTCCTCAACATCAGCGTGCCCGAAGCCGGACTTGAACCGGCACGACCCGAGGGTCAGCGAGGTTTAAGCTCGCCGTGTCTGCATTCCACCATCCGGGCAGGGCGTAGCGGCCCCGTGGAAAAGCCTTGAACGCTGCGCCGAGCCTATCCGGAACACTTGCCCCCTCACCTGGGCGTCTCACCGATGTTGTCTTATTTTATTGGCGCTTGATGACCCGTCAGTGGACAGAAGCCACGGTCGGCACGTTCCGGGCGTCGATCATGGCCGCCGCGGGATTGACGGGATTTCGATGGCCCGCGCCACCCCGCACGCCACCCCGTGCGCCACCCCCTCGGCCCGGCTCCGTTTCCGCCCCCGTCCGGCCTCCGGCCTCCGGGCGGCTGTCATACCAAAGGAGGAGGCGCGGCCCTCCGTGGTCAGACTCCAGTGGTCAGGAGAACGGGCATCGCGGCTGATCCGGAGCGGGGCGGGCGCGGCAACCATGGAGGAGTCCCGCCAACCGCGGACCGTGAGCCCGGTCCGCCCCCCGAGGAGTCGCCCCCGTGACCACCATGAACTACGCCCCGCACACCGCCCAGGCCGTCGCCGCGCGCGCCTCCGGCCTCTCGAAGGTGTACGGCCAGGGCGAGACCCAGGTGGTCGCTCTGGACAACGTCTCCGTGGACTTCGCGCAGGGCCAGTTCACCGCGATCATGGGCCCCTCCGGCTCCGGCAAGTCCACGCTGATGCACTGCGTCGCCGGACTGGACACCTTCTCCGCCGGGTCCGTCCGCATCGGCGAGACCGAGCTGTCCACCCTGAAGGACAAGCAGCTCACGCAGTTGCGCCGGGACAAGATCGGCTTCATCTTCCAGGCCTTCAACCTGCTGCCGACCCTGACGGCCCTGGAGAACATCACGCTCCCCATGGACATCGCCGGCCGCAAGCCCGACAAGCAGTGGCTGGACTCGGTGATCACCATGGTCGGCCTCTCCGACCGCCTCTCCCACCGCCCCACCCAGCTCTCCGGCGGCCAGCAGCAGCGCGTCGCCGTGGCCCGCGCCCTGGCCTCCCGCCCCGAGATCATCTTCGGTGACGAGCCCACCGGAAACCTCGACTCGCGCTCCGGCGCCGAGGTCCTCGGCTTCCTGCGCAACTCCGTGCGCGAGCTCGGCCAGACCGTCGTCATGGTCACCCACGACCCGGTCGCCGCCTCCTACGCGGACCGCGTCATCTTCCTCGCCGACGGCCGCATCGTCGACGAGATGATCCAGCCCACCGCGGACGGCGTGCTCGACCGCATGAAGGCCTTCGACGCCAAGGGCCGCACCAGCTGAGGGACGCCCCTCGCCCCCCGTCCCCGCTGACCCCTTAGACCTGGACTCCTCCACCATGTTCCGTACCGCCCTGCGCAACGTGCTCGCGCACAAGGCCCGGCTGCTGATGACGGTGCTCGCCGTCGTCCTCGGCGTCGCCTTCGTCTCCGGCACGCTCGTCTTCACCGACACCGTCGGCAAGGCGATGTCGAACCAGTCAGCCAAGAGCTTCGACGGCGTGGCCGTCTCGGTCACCTCCTACGGCCCCGCCCGCAACGACGAGGGCGTCAAGGAGGGCGAGCCGGGCATCAGCCAGCGGACCCTCGACAAGGTCAAGGCGCTCGGCGGCGTGGACGCCGTCTCCGGCCGCGTCCACGGCTTCGCCGCCGTGGGCGATCAGGACGGAAAACTGATCGGCAACGGCTGGTCCAACACCGGCGCCAACTTCGTCCCCCACAAGGACGGCAAGGACCCCCGCTACACCTTCACCGAGGGCAACGGCCCGGCCAAGGCCGGCGAGATCGCCCTCGACGAGGAGACGGCCGAGCGCGGCAAGTACAAGGTGGGCGACAAGGTCCGGGTGGCCGACAACGGCCCGGCCAAGGAGTACACCCTCGCCGGCGTCTTCACCACCGAGGACGGCGCGGTCAACGCGGGCGGCTCGCTCGTCCTGTTCGACACCCCGACCGCCCAGCGGCTCTACCTGGAGCCCGGCTTCTACGACGAGCTCGCGGTCAGCGCCAAGGCCGGTGCCTCCGCCGACCAGCTGCTCACCGAGATCAAGCCGCTCGTCGGTAAGGACGTCACGGCGGAGACCGGCGCACAGCTCGCCGCCAAGCAGGCCAAGGACATCGAGGCCGGCATGGGCAACATGAACCAGATGCTGCTGACCTTCGCGCTGATCTCGCTCTTCGTCGGCATCTTCCTGATCTACAACACCTTCACCATGCTGGTCGCCCAGCGCACCAAGGAGCTGGCCCTGCTGCGCGCCGTCGGCGCCAACCGCGGTCAGGTCAAGCGCTCGGTCCTGGCCGAGGCCCTGGTCGTCGGCGTGATCTCCTCCGCCATCGGCCTGCTCGCCGGCGTCGGGCTCGCCGTCGGCATGCGCTCCGCGATGAACGCCTTCGACGTCAAGATCCCGGCCGGTCCGCTGGTCGTCGCCCCGGTCACCATCGCCGCGGCGATCGGCATCGGCATCGTCGTCACGATGCTCGCCGCCTGGCTGCCCGCGCGCCGCACCGCCAAGATCTCCCCGGTCGCCGCCATGGGCAGCGCCCACCTGCCGGCCACCGCGAAGTCCCTGGTGCTGCGCAACAGCATCGGCGGCGCCATCACCCTGTTCGGTCTGCTGGGCATCCTCGGCGGCGCGATGACCGGCAAGGAGGGCAAGATGCTGATCGGCGCCGGCGCCTTCCTCACGATGATCGGCATCATCATCCTGCTGCCGGCCCTCTCCCGCCCGGTCATCGCGGCGGTCCGCCCGCTGCTGGAGAAGGTCTTCGGCGTCGCCGGCAAGCTGGCCGCGCAGAACGCGGTCCGCAACCCGCGCCGCACCGCCGTCACCGCCGCCTCGCTGGCCATCGGCCTGACCCTGGTCACCGCCCTGTCCGTGCTCGGCATCACGATGGGCAAGGCCATCGACCGGATGACGACGGACAACCTCAAGGCCGACTACACGGTCTCCATGGGCCAGAGCTTCGGCAGCCTGGACGCCTCCGTGATCCCGGCCCTGGAGAAGGCCCCGGGCGTCAAGGCGGTCTCCCCGCAGCAGGCCGGTGACTTCCGGGTCGGCGACGGCGACTCCTACCGCTCCGTCTCCGGCGTCAACCCGGCGACCATCGGCCAGCTCCTCAACTTCGACGTGGTCAGCGGGCAGCTGACCAGCCTCGCCAAGGGCGAGGTGGCGGTCTCCGAGAAGACCGCGAAGACGGAGGGCCTTCTCGTCGGCTCCACCCTGAAGGTCACCTTCCCGGACAACAAGAAGGCGAACCTGAAGGTCGGCGCGGTCTACAAGGACATGGAGGGCATGCTCTCCCCCTACGTGATCGACTCCGGCATCCTCGACAAGCACAGCGAGAAGCCGTACCTGCGCGAGGTCCTCGTCAAGATGGACGGCGGGCCCTCCGAGAAGGCCGAGCAGTCCCTCGTCGACGCCCTCGGCAAGAATCCGGCGATCACCTTCGCCACCCAGCAGGACATCCGCAACGAGATGGGCGGCATGATCAACACCGCCCTGAACATCATGTACGGCCTGCTCGCCATGGCGCTGATCATCTCGGTCCTCGGCGTCGTCAACACCCTGGCGATGTCGGTGTACGAGCGGACGCAGGAGATCGGCATGCTGCGGGCCATCGGCCTGGACCGCGGCCGGGTCAAGAACATGATCCGGCTGGAAGCCATCGTGATCTCGCTCTTCGGCGCGGTCATCGGCGTGGCCCTGGGCACCTTCGTCGCCTGGGCCGTGGGCGAGACCGTCAAGGGCTCGATCCCGAACTACGCCCTGGTGATCCCCTTCGACCGGATCGCGATCTTCATGCTGCTGGCCGGCGTCGTCGGCGCCCTGGCGGCCATGTGGCCCGCCCGCAGCGCGGCCCGGCTGAACATGCTGACCGCGATCAAGACGGAGTAGCCGTACGGCCCCACCCGTACGAAGCGCCAAGGGCCCCGCGACCTCCCCGGTCACGGGGCCCTTCGCCGTCCCCCCGCCCTGCCCCTGCCCCTACGGGCTACTGCGGCCACTCCCGGGCGCGCAGCGGCATCCCGGAGGCCGAGCGGGTCCCGGTGCGCACCGCGAGCACCTGGTTGACGCCGAGCCGGTTGTGCTCGAAGGCGAGCGCCGAGGCGGCCATGTACAGCTGCCAGACGCGGGCCCGACCGGGCGAGGTCAGCCGTACCGCCTCCTCCCAGTGCTCCTCCAGCAGGGCCACCCAGGCCCGCAGGGTGAGCGCGTAGTGCTCGCGCAGCGCCTCCACGTCGCGGACCTCGAAGCCGGCCCGTTCCAGCTCGCCGACGGTGGTGCCCAGCGGGGACAGCTCGCCGTCGGGGAAGACGTAGGCGTCTATGAACGCGTCGATCCGGTAGGCCTCCTCGTCCGGCTCGGGGCGCCGCGCGATCTGATGGTTCAGCAGTCTCCCGCCCGGCCGCAGCAGGCCTTGCAGCGTGTGGGCGTACGTGCGGTAGCGGTCGGCGCCGACGTGTTCGGCCATCCCGATGGAGGAAATGGCGTCGTACGGACCGTCCTTGACGTCCCGGTAGTCCTGGACCCGGATCTCGACGAGGTCGGCCAGGCCCTCCTCCGCGACCCGCTTGCGGGCGTAGGCGGCCTGTTCGCGCGAGAGCGTGATCCCGGTGACCTTGGCCCCGTACTCCCGGGCCGCGTGCAGGGCCATCGAGCCCCAGCCGCAGCCGACGTCCAGGAGCCGGTCCCCGGGGCCCAGCGCGAGCTTGCGGCAGACCAGGTCCAGCTTGTCCCGCTGGGCGTCCTCCAGGCTCCCGCCGGGGGTCCAGTAGGCGCAGGAGTACACCATCGAGGGGCCGAGCACCCGCTCGTAGAAGGCGTTGCCCACGTCGTAGTGGTGGCTGATGGCCCGCCGGTCGCTGCCCTTGGTGTGCCGCGGGCCCCCGCGGCGGCCGGCCTCCTCGGGCGGCGGGGCCGGCTTGGTCCACGGCCGCGCCAGGCCCACGAGGCTGCGTACGGCGGCCCGGGCGCGGGGATCGCGCAGCAGGGCGGCGGGCCGGGCGTCCTCGGCGGCCGCCGGCTCGGGCTCGCGGTCCCGCTCCCAGAGCAGCCCGCCGACCCGGTCCAGCAGCTCGAACAGGTCCCCGTCGACGGTGAGGTCCCCGGCGACCCAGCCGCGGGCCAGGCCGAGCTCGCCCGGCTTCCACAGGATCCGGCGCAGGGCGCGCCGGTTGTTCAGGACCAGGACGGGACCACCGAGCGGGCCGGCCTCGCTGCCGTCCCAGGCCCGGATCCGGACGGGGAGGGGGACCCCCAGCAGGGTTTCGGTGAGAGCGGCCAGCCGCGGCGCGGCGTCGTTCATGCAGGACCCTCCAACCAGCTCCGACAAGTTCCGACCGCACGGCATACCCGGTTCCGGCCCCGAATATGCCGAAGGGGCCGCCCGCACCACGGATGGCGGGCGGCCCCTTCGGGGACACGCTGGGTCGTACCGGTCCTGCTGGTCCTGCTGGTCCTACGGGGTCAGGAAGCCTTGGCCTTCTCGGCCGGGGCCGGGGCGACGGCGGCCGGAGCCGGCTTGGCGGCCTCGTAGAACTCCTCGCGGGGGGTCTCCAGGGCGCCGAGGGAGACGACCTCGCGCTTGAGGAACATGCCGAGGGTCCAGTCGGCGAAGACGCGGATCTTGCGGTTCCAGGTCGGCATGGCCATGCCGTGGTAGCCACGGTGCATGTACCAGGCGAGCCGGCCCTTGAGCTTGATCTTCATCCCGCCCATGACGATCATCGCCACGCCCTTGTGGAGGCCGAGGCCCGCCACCGCACCCTTGTTGGCGTGCGCGTACTCCTTCTGCGGGAAGCCGCGCATCCCGGAGATGACGTTGTCGCCGAGGACCTTGGCCTGACGCAGCGCGTGCTGGGCGTTCGGCGGGCACCAGGCGTTCTCCACGCCGGCCTTGCGGGCGGCGAGGTCGGGCACCTGGGCGTTGTCGCCGGCGGTCCAGATGTAGTCCGTGCCCTTGACCTGGAGGGTCGGCTCGGCGTCCACGTGGCCGCGGGGGCCCAGCGGCAGGCCGTAGCGGGCCAGCACCGGGTTGGGCTTCACGCCGGCGGTCCACACGAGGGTGTTGGAGTCGACCTCGAGGCCGTTCTTCAGCACCACGTGGCCGTCCACGCAGGAGTCCATGGAGGTGTTCAGGTAGATCTCGATGCCGCGCGACTCGAGGTGCTCCTTGCCCCAGGTGCCGAGCTTGGGCCCGACCTCGGGAAGGATCTTGTCGGCCGCGTCGACCAGGATGAAGCGCATGTCCTCGCGCTTGATGCTGGTGTAGTACTTCGCGGCGTCGCGGGCCATGTCCTCGACCTCGCCGATCGTCTCGGCGCCGGCGAAGCCGCCGCCGACGAAGACGAAGGTGAGGGCCTTGCGGCGGACGTCCTCGTCCGTCGTGGACTCGGCCTTGTCGAGCTGCTCGAGTACGTGGTTGCGCAGGCCGATGCCCTCTTCCACGCCCTTCATACCGATGCCCTGTTCGGCGAGGCCGGGGATCGGGAAGGTGCGGGAGATGGCGCCGAGCGCGATCACCAGGTAGTCGAAGGGCAGCTCGTACGCCTCGCCGACCAGCGGCGTGACGACGGCGACCTTGCGGTCCTGGTCGATGTTCGTGACCCGGCCGGTGAGAACCTCAGCCTTGGGCAGCACGCGTCGCAGCGGTACGACGACGTGCCGAGGCGAGATGCTGCCTGCGGCCACTTCAGGGAGGAAGGGCTGGTAGGTCATGTACGAGCGCGGGTCGACGACCGTGACGGTCGCCTCGCCGTAACGCATCTTCTTCATGATGCGCTTGGCTGCGTACAGGCCTACGTACCCACCTCCTACAACGAGGATCCTGGGACGCTCCGTGGTGCTCATGGAACGAGTATCCAGCACCCCAAGGGGTGACGCTCGTGAGCCCCTTCACAAGGACCTGGAGACCCTCTGCTACACTCCGCGGCCCACGTGATCGAGGTCATGGCGCGAAGCGGGAACCAGGGTGTAACGGGAGTCGTTGAACACCAGTCCTGAACTGGCCTCCAAGCCCTTAAGCGGAGTAGACCACCGGCTTCGTGGATACCTACCGCCAGAGGCTCGCTGAGTCCGCCATTCGCACGAACGCGAGCAAAAAGAAGGTCCATGAGGCTCCGGACTCGCCCAAAAGGCTCCTCCAGAGCCCTCACAGGCATCTTTTCCTTGTGAAGAACTTCACGAAGTTCATGTGGACGACGGGACCTAAGACCCCCGAACGGCCCTCCGAGACCGCCGTCGACCCCCGTTGTTGACCCTCGACCTGGTCGAGGGCCCAGGGTTCAGGGCGTGGAGAACGAGATGCGCAGTATCGGCGAGACGGCCCTCGACAGCGGCCTGAGCGTGAGTGCCCTGCGGTTCTACGACGGGGCCGGCGTGCTGGTTCCCGTCCGGGTGGATCCGGCGAGCGGGTACCGCTGGTACGGGGCCGAGCAGGTCGAGGAGGCCCGGCTGCTGGCCCGGCTCCGGCGTACCGGCATGCCCTTGGCGGACATCCGGCTCGTGCTGGCCGGCTGGGCCGGCGCGGACACCGATCTGGTCCGCGGCCTGCTCCGGGCGCACCTGCTCCGGCTGGAACAGGGCCTGTCCGATGCCCGCAGCGAGCTCTCCGCGATCCGCGCCCTACTCGAACGCAGGGAGAACCCCATGAGCACGACCCGTGCCACCGCCCCCGCCACCACCCTCGCCGCCACCACCGTCACGACCGCCCGGCTCACCCTGGCGGCGCGCGAGCTGGCCGCCGCGCTGGACGCGGTCCGGTTCGCCGTCGGCTCCGACCCCGGGCTGCCGGTGCTCGGCGGCATCCTCTTCGACATCGAGGACGGGGCGCTGCGGGTCGTGGCCACCGACCGGTACCGCCTGGCCGTCGCCCGCGCCTGGACCACCGGACACACCGGACCCCGCCTCCAGCTGCTCGTACCCGCCCCGCTCGCGGACGCGATGCGCGCGCTGCTGAGCGACGACGCACCCGTCCTAATGATCGTGGACGGCGACCGCGTGGCCCTGGAGACGCAGACCGGGGAGCGCCAGGCGGCCGGCCGCTGCCTGGGCCACGAGTTCCCCGACTACCGCCGCCTGGTCAGCCTGCCCGCGGGGCGCCGGGTCCTGGTCGACGTACCGGCTTTCCGCGAGGCCCTGGAGACCGGCCCGGTCCGCCCGGCCGAGCGCGAGGAGGGCGGCGCGACCGGTGAGCTCAGCGTGCTCAGGGTGACCGGAGAGGGCGCGGTGTCCCTCGGCGCCGACGGCGACGACGATCCGGCCGACGTCGGCCTGAACCGCGCGTTCCTGCTGGACGCGCTCGCCGCCGGGGCCCGGGACCGGCTGATCCTGGAGCTCGGCGCCCCGAAGGCCCCCGTGGTGGTCCGCCGGCCCGACGACGAGGAGTCGTTCTCGATCCTGATGCCGGTCCGGCTGGACGGGTGACCATCCGGACGTGACGGTGCCCCCGGCGGGATGGATCCGCCGGGGGCACCGTGCCGTGCGTTCGAGTCGGTCGTCAGGCGATGGACCAGGCGATTCCGTCGAGGATGTCGTGCTCCGAGACCAGGACCTCCGAGGCGCCGACCCGCTCCATGATCGCCAGCAGGACCAGGGCGCCCGCGCCGATCACGTCGACCCGGCCCGGGTGCATCACCGGGATGGCCGCGCGCTCGGCGTGCGTCAGCGTCAGCATCCGCTCGCTGATCTCGCGGACCGTCTCGTACGGGATCCGGGAGTGGTGGATCCGCGCCGAGTCGTACGCCTCCAGGCCCAGCGCGATCGCGGCGACCGTGGTCACCGAACCGGCCAGGCCCACCAGGGTGCGCGCCTCGGCCAGCGGGACGGTCTCGGCGGCCAGGTCCAGCGCCGCCTCGATGTCGGCCCGTATCGCGGCCACCTGCTCCCCGGTCGGCGGGTCGGTGACGACCCCGTCCACCGTCAGGTGGCGCTCGGTCATCCGGACACAGCCCACGTCGACGGAGCGGGCCGCCCGGACGTGCTCGGTGCCGACCACGAACTCCGTGGAGCCGCCGCCGATGTCCACCACCAGGAAGGGCCGCTCCAGGCCGGTGTGGGCGGTCAGCTCACCGGTGGCGCCGGTGAAGGAGAACTCGGCCTCCTGGCCGCCGCTGATCACCTCGGGCTCGACGCCCAGGATGTCCAGGACGCCCCGGACGAACTCGTCGCGGTTCTCGGCGTCCCGGGAGGCCGAGGTCGCCACGAAGCGCACCCGCTCCGCGCCGAGCTCCTTGATGACCGCCGCGTACTCGCGGCAGGCCGCGAAGGTGCGCTCCAGGGCCTCCGGGGCCAGCCGGCCCGTCTTGTCGACGCCCTGGCCGAGCCGGACGACGATCATCCGGCGGTCCAGCTCGATCAGCTCGCCGGTGGCGCGGTCGAGGTCCGCGACGAGGAGCCGGATGGAGTTCGTACCGCAGTCGACGGCCGCGACCCGGGTCACGCGCCCGCCTCCTCTGCGACGTTCTCGTCGGCCTTCTCGGCGGCCTTCTCGTCCGCCTTCTTCTCGCCGCACGGGGTGACGCAGGCACCCTTGGCCCACCACTCGGGCAGCATCGCCAGGGCCTCGTCGCCGAACGGGTTCACGCCCGGGCCCGCGGCCAGGGAGTGGCCGACCAGCACGTGCAGGCACTTCACCCGGTCCGGCATGCCGCCGGCGCTCGGGAAGCCCTGGAGCACCTCGATGGCGTCGCGGCGGGTGATGTAGTCCTCGTGCGCGGCCCGGTAGGCGGCGGCCAGCTCCGGGTCCACCGCGAGACGGGCCTGCATCTCCTTCATCACGCCGTTGGCCTCCAGCGTGCCGATCGCACCGGCGGCACGCGGGCAGGTCAGGTAGTACAGCGTCGGGAAGGGGGTGCCGTCGGGGAGCCGCGGCGCGGTCTCCACCACGTCCGGCTGCCCGCAGGGGCAGCGGTGCGCGATGGCGCGCAGCCCGCGCGGGGGGCGGCCGAGCTGCTGTTCGAACGCCTCGATGTCGGCGGCGGTCGGCTCGGTCCGGTCGGTCTGGGGCGGGGGCGTCTGCATGCCTGGAGGAAGTCTTTTCGTTCTCGTGGATGGGTGGGACTCAGTCGCCCGGGCGGTCGGCCTTGTCGACGCCGTCCCAGACGTTGGAGTACCAGGGCCGGTCGGTGGCGGCCTGTCCGCTGCGGCGCTGCTCGGCGCCGCCGGCTCCGGGGTCGGTCATGATGTAGCTGATCTCCCCCGGCCGGACGAAGTGCAGGTGCTTGCGCGCCTGCTGCTCGGCGTACGCGTTGTCCTGCCAGCGGGCCTTCTCGTCGCGCAGTCGTTCCAGCCGGTCCCGCGCGGTGACGGCGTCCTTCTGCTGCTTCGCGATCTCCGAGCGCTGGGACACGTACTGGCGCATCGGATACGCGAGGGCGACGACCAGGGTACAGAGGACGAGGACGAGCAGGGCGGCCCGGCCGGTGAGCCGGCTGCGGCGGACCTGCCGGCGGGACTGCGAGCGGTACACGTGCGCCGCGGTCCGCTCACCCAGCTGCTTGAGCCTGGTCGCGGTCGAGAACGTGGCGAACCGGTCCCGGTTCCCGGCCATTGATCCGCCTCCCCTATATGCGCACGACGCACTACGTCCCCGCACACGGTACGGGACCGAGTGCGGGGACGTAGGGAGGCTTGCGCCCTGAAGGACTGATCAGCCCTTGAAGCGCGGGAACGCGCTGCGACCCGCGTACACCGCGGCGTCGTCGAGGATCTCCTCGATGCGCAGCAGCTGGTTGTACTTGGCGACGCGGTCCGAGCGGGCCGGGGCGCCGGTCTTGATCTGGCCGCAGTTCACGGCGACGGCGAGGTCGGCGATGGTGACGTCCTCGGTCTCACCGGAGCGGTGCGACATCATGCACTTGAAGCCGTTGCGCTGGGCCATCTCGACGGCGTCCAGGGTCTCGGTCAGCGAACCGATCTGGTTCACCTTGACGAGCAGGGCGTTCGCCGAGCCCTCTTCGATGCCGCGGGCGAGACGCTCGGGGTTGGTGACGAAGAGGTCGTCGCCGACGATCTGGACCTTGGAGCCCAGGCGGTCGGTGAGGGTCTTCCAGCCCGACCAGTCGTCCTCGAACAGCGGGTCCTCGATGGAGACGAGCGGGTACGCCTCGACGAGCTCGGCGTAGTAGTCCGTCATCTCGGCGGCCGAGCGGGACTTGCCCTCGAACTCGTAGTTGCCGTCCTTGTAGAACTCGGACGCGGCGACGTCGAGCGCGAGCGCGATCTGGGTGCCCGGGACGTAGCCGGCCTGCTTGATGGCCTCGACGATGAGGTCGAGCGCGGCGCGGTTCGACTCCAGGTTCGGCGCGAAGCCGCCCTCGTCGCCCAGGCCGGTGGAGAGGCCCTTGGTGTGCAGGACCTTCTTGAGGGTGTGGTAGACCTCGGCACCCCAGCGAAGGGCCTCGGAGAAGGACTCCGCGCCGATCGGGGCGATCATGAACTCCTGGATGTCGACGTTGGAGTCGGCGTGCGACCCACCGTTCAGGATGTTCATCATCGGAACGGGCAGCAGGTGCGCGTTCGGGCCGCCGAGGTAGCGGAAGAGCGGCAGGTCCGAGGCCTCGGACGCGGCGTGCGCGACGGCGAGGGAGACACCGAGGATGGCGTTGGCTCCGAGGGAGCCCTTGTTCTCGGTGGCGTCCAGGTCGATCATCGCCTGGTCGATCAGGCGCTGCTCGGTGGCGTCGTAGCCGACGAGCTCCGGGCCGATCTGCTCGATGACGGCGAGGACGGCCTTCTCCACGCCCTTGCCCATGTAGCGGTTGGGGTCACCGTCACGGAGCTCTACGGCTTCGAACGCTCCGGTGGAGGCGCCGGACGGGACTGCAGCACGGCCGGTGCTGCCATCGTCGAGGCCCACCTCGACCTCGACCGTGGGGTTGCCTCGGGAGTCCAGGATTTCCCGGGCTACGACGACGTCGATGGACGGCACGAGCATCTCCTTCTGGGATGTGACGCTGGGTGTGCGGTGGCATGTCAGGCCGTGGGATGGCCTTGCCGCTTAGAGCCTAACCGCCTCGGGGCACTCGGCCAGCCGACCGCCCGGGTCCTGGGACGAAAAAGGGCCTGAATGCCCCTCTTACAGGACATAGGGCTCTTGATCACCGGTCGTTCCGGAGGGTCCGTCAGGCCGGAGACACCTGCACACAGCACCGCCCGGCACGCAGGGTGTTGCGCGCCGGGCGGTGGAATTACGTGGTGGAACTACTGCGTGTCGTCGCGAAAGTAGCCACGACCGTTCTCACAGGTTTCAGCTGAGCTTCAGCTTCTGGCCCGGGAAGATCAGGTCGGCGTCCGAGACGATGTCCTTGTTGAGCTCGAAGAGCTTCTCCCAGCCACCGGACACGTTGTTCGCGTCGGCGATCGCACCCAGCGTGTCGCCGGACTTGACCGCGTAGGAGCCGTTGCCCGTCTTGGGGGCTTCGGTCTTCGGCGCGGCGGCCGGACGCTCGGAGCGGGTGGTCGGAGCCTCGACGCGCTTGGTCTCCTTCTTCGGAGCCTCGGTCTTCTTCTCCTGCTTCGGCTGCGTCTTCGGCTTGGTGGGGGTCTGGGCCGAGCCGCCGGTGTAGGAGGAGTTCGACAGGCCCACGCCGCAGTGCGGCCAGGCGCCCTTGCCCTGGCCCTTGAGGACCTTCTCGGCGATGGCTATCTGCTGCGACTTGGAGGCCTGGTTGGCCTGCGCGGCGTACGTCTTGCCGCCGTACGCGGCCCACGTGGAGGACGAGAACTGCAGGCCACCGTAGTAGCCGTTGCCCGTGTTGATGGACCAGTTGCCGCCGGACTCGCACGAGGCGACGCGGTCCCACTCGCCAGCGGTCGCGGCGGAAGCGGTGCCCGCAGCCATCAGGGGAGCCGCGACGGCGACACCCGCGACACCGGCCAGCGTGACGATGCGGACGGCCTTGGAGCCGCGACGGTGCTTGCCCTTGCCGGAAAGCAGCATGGAGTTCTCCTCACCGACGCCTACGAGGTGAGCTGTCGGGTTCGGGCGAGTGAGTGCCCGGCCGAGCGACCTAGCGCTTGGCTTAACCCCTAGCCGGCTGAAGTGACCGTCTCTCAACGGCCGCCACCGGCGCCTACCTTGGTTCCCCCGCTCCTGCCTTCGGCGCTTTACGCGACGAGTGTTCCCTCCGTCCGCCGGCAGGATTCGGCGATGCGGTCGAAGGAGCCCGCGGTGGCGAGCGATTCAGAAGGTAGACAGGTCTCCCCCCGATGTTCAACGAGCGACATCGGGGGGAGACGGTGCCTACTTGCGCTCCCCGGAAGGGCGTTTGCGCAGGTGAGGGCGGGGTTTGCGGAACCCTGCGGGCGGGACACGCCAGTTGACCTGAAGAGACACATGTCTCACTTACAGAAAACGGACAATCAGCTGGTTCCGGGCGCCTCAAGTGTCCTTATTGATGCGTTAGATCCAGGTTCTGGCCGGGCTTGATCAGGTCCGCGTCGCCGCCGATGACCTGCTCGTTGGCCTCATAGAGACCCTTCCAGCCGCCCTTCACTCCGTTGGCGTCCGCGATCGCGATCAGGCTGTCGCCCGCCTTCACGGTGTACGTCGGGTCCGACGCGGCGTCAGGCGCGGCGGGCGTCTCGACGGCGGCCGGGCCGCGGTGCTTGCCGCCGCCCTCGGACGCACCGGGGGTCGCCGGAGCGGTCGGGGAGGCGGACTCGCCGGGTGCGGCCGGAGTCGTCGGGGCCGTGGGATCAACCGGGTTGACCGGGTTTGACGGGTTCCCCGAATTGCCCGGGTTCGTCGGCTTCGTCGAGTTCCCCGGGTCGGACGGGGTCACCGGAGCCGTCGGGTCCACCGGCAGGGTCGGACCCACCGGCAGGGTCGGATCCGCGGACGGCGGTGCGGGAGTGGTGGGGTCCGCCGGCGCCGTGGGGTCCGTCGGGCTCGTGGGAGGCGTCGGGTCGCCCGGGAGGCCGGGAGGCGACGTCTGGGGGTCCGGCGGGGGCATGACGGGCAGTTCGCCGGGCACGCCGATCGGATAGTCGGGCAGCACCGAGGCCGACGGGCCCGGACCCTTCTGCGACGGGGCCCCGAAGTCCGTGGACGGCTTGCCCGAGCCGGTGTGCGGCACGGAGTCGTCCGGGCGGGACGGGGCGGGGGCGGCGGATCCGGAACCGCCGGGCAGGCCCGGGTCCACCTCGGCGGCGGGCGCGTCCTGCGTCAGACCGGCCTGCACCGCGCACAGCGGCCACGCCACGGGGCCCCGGGAGGCCAGGACCCGTTCGGCCACAGCGATCTGCTGGGAGCGGCTGGCGAGGTCGGCGCGCTCGGCGAAGTCGAGCCCGCCGGCGCTCTTCCACTCCTCCTGGCTGAACTGCAGCCCGCCGTACGCGCCGCCGCCGAAGTTGGCGCTCCACGTACCCCCGCTCTCGCACTCGGCGACCTTGTCCCACGTGGAGGTCTCCGCGGCGCTCGCGCCGGTGGCCGCGAGCAGCGGCAGGGCGAGTGCGGTGCCGGTGATTCCGGCGGTGACGACAAGTGCGGGCACTTGTCGGGGGCGTCTGTGGCGGCCGTTCCCGGAACGCATGAGGCTGCACCTTTCGCATAACGGCGGGGTAACGGCAGAACCTAGCGGCCTTCGAACGCCAGTCACAAGTTTGGGCAGCGAACTGACTTCCGGTCAGGCGGGTTTCAGGCGTTTTGGGCGGTTGATTCGGCCGTGAAGCGGACCGGAAGCGTCCGCAGCCCCCGCATGATGA
The DNA here is from genome assembly GCF_057834205.1 of Streptomyces sp. GL_148. NCBI lineage: Bacteria > Bacillati > Actinomycetota > Actinomycetes > Kitasatosporales > Streptomycetaceae > Streptomyces > Streptomyces sp. GL_148. The sequence goes on from NZ_CM174396.1 coordinate 3,504,163, forward strand.
GCCCCCCGCGCCACCGCAGCTCCTCGACAGGCACGGCCAGTTCCAGATCGGGCAGCCGCGTCAGCAGCGTCGCGAGCCGGAGACGACTCTCAGGGTCTCCGCCACACGCACCGTCACTCGCAGCGGCGGGATCGTCGGCCTGACGTACACCGGTGTCCCCGCGCGCTGCTCGTTCAGCCGCGTCACCAGCAGCGGCCATGCCCCCTGCTGACGCTCCGCACGCCGGTCCGCTCCTCCTCCGCCACGTCGGCGGGTACATCCTGCTTCGCGGCCACGTGCCATTGCGTCACTGGGCAGCGCGTGCCGGCCTTCTTCTTGAAGCGGTGGCTCTCCGTCTCGACCCGGACCGCGAACAGGCTGAACAGTTCCGCCTTCTCTTCCAAGCCGGGAGTCCCCGGGCGCAGTCGCGTACCGAGAAGCCGCTCCTGGGAGCACTCCTCACCGAGGAACTCAGTGAGGAGTTCCCAGACCTCGTTCTCGACCTCGTCTGCGTTCAGATATACGTCGTCACATCCACGGACGTTTCGGCGGAACGGAGCTGCGCGCGACGTGCCGCGTCGAAGGCCTCCGGCATGGGGATCTTGACGGCATCTCCGTACTTGCGGAGTAGTTCAGCTCGAGATCGATCAGCGTCGTCCGAGTCGATCCGGCCGTCTGAGGTGACTACGCGAGTGCCCTTGTCGACCATCTCCCGAACCCAGTCACTGATGACCCGGGCAGTGCGGCCGTACCGGTCCAGCTTCTGTGCGATGGCCAGATCGACCTTTCCGGCCCGGACGAGCCCTCCGCGAAGACCCCCCTCTGAAGGTGTCCGTGAGGGAAATCGGCCCTTCGCCCGCCTTGTGCGCCAATGCCCGTCAGGCCACCGCCGACCGGCAGCTCAGCAAGAACCCGTCAGGTGGCCTTCCTCGCGTCCGGGGCAGGGATCGGGGTGAAGCGGACCGGGAGGGTGCGCAGGCCCCGCATGATGAGACCGCCCCGCCAGCGCAGCTCTGAGGGGTCCACGGCAAGTTCCAGGTCGGGCAGCCGGGTCAGCAGCTCAGCGAGGGCCGTTTGGCCTTCAAGGCGGGCCAGGGGGGCTCCCAGGCAGTAGTGGATGCCGTGGCCGAGCCCGAGATGCTGGTTGTCGGTCCTGGCAAGGTCGAGCGTGTCCGGATCGCTGAACCGTTCCGGGTCGCGGTCGGCAGCGGCGAGCACGACGAGGACCGGGTCGCCGGCGGGGATGTCCTGGCCCCCCAGAGTCAGCGGCTCCGTCGCGTACCGCCAGGTGGCCATTTCCACGGGGCCGTCGTAGCGCAACAGCTCTTCGATGCCCGTTTCCAGCAGGTCGGTGTCTCCGGCGGCAAGGGAGGACTGGAGACGTTCACGCTGGTCCGGGTTCTGCAGCAGGGCGTAGGCCCCGTTGCCGATGAGGTTGATCGTCGTTTCAAAACCTGCGAAAAGAAGCACGAAGCACATCGCGGCGGCCTCGTTCTCGGTGAGGTGTTCGCCGTGGTCGCTCGCCCGGATCAGGCCGGAGATCAGGTCGTCGCCCAGATCGTCGCGCTTGCGGTGGATCAGTTCGACGAGGTAGCTGCGGATCTGCTTGACCGCGCGAGCCACCCCGCCGCGCGGGCCACCCGCGTGCCGGATCATCATGCCCGCCCAGTCGCGGAAGTCGTCCTGGTCCTCCCGCGGTACGCCGAGCATCTCGCAGATGGCGTAGATGGGGAGCGGGAAGGCGAACTCGTGGATGAGGTCGGCTTCACCCTTCTCACAGAACCGGTCGATGAGGTGGTCGGTCAGTTCCTGGACCCTCGGGGTGAACTCGGCGACCCTGCGCGGGGTGAACGCCTTCGACACCAGGCGCCGGAGCCGGGTGTGGTCCGGCGGGTCGATGTTGAGGAGGTGGGTCATCAGCTCGGCCTTGCGCTCCCCCGGGATCCCGGTCCGGCCCTTGGCGTGCGCGGAGCCTTCGTGGTGGGCCGGGTTCTTGCTGAGCCGCTGGTCGGCGAGGGCCTGGCGGGCGTCGGCGTACCGGGTGACGAGCCAGGCCTCGACCCCGCTGGGGAGCGTGGTGCGGTGCACGGGCGCGTGCTCGCGCAGCCAGGCGTACGCCGGGTACGGGTCGGTCGCGAACTCCCAGTCGAACAGGGTCGGCGGTGGGGCTGATCCGTCCACGGATCCGTCCACGGACTGGTCGGCGGCGGGCTCTTCGGGGGCTGCGGGGGTCTGCTCGTGCACCCGGAGACCGTATCCCGCCCGCCACCCATCACCCCATATGGGCTATTTATCGCGGCTGTCCGTAGATCGGCTCTGGCTTGACCTCACGTTCCCCGGCGTTCCTACTTTCGGTTTTGTGGATGTGAGGATCTTGAAAAGCAGCTTCGCGGTGGTGGAGAGACGGGCCGAGCATGCGGTCAAGTTCTTCTACACCCACCTGTTCTGGCACAACCCCGGAGTCCGTGATCTCTTCCCGGCCTCTTCCGAAGACATGGAACGACAGCGGGACCGGCTCTTCGCCGCGCTCACGCATGTGATCGCCCACCTGGAGAACGAAACGCTCGTCCCCTATCTCCGCGACCTCGGCCGCGACCACCGCAAGTTCCTGGCGGGACCCGAGCACTACGCGGCCGTGGGCGCCAGCCTCATCGCCGCGCTCGCCGAGGCCTCCGGGTCCGCCTGGCATCACCAGGCAGAAAAGGCCTGGTCAGAGGCGTACCAGGTGATCGCCGACGCGATGATGGCCGGCGCCGCCGCCAGCGACGACCCACCCTGGTGGGACGCGGAAGTCGTACGCCACCTGCTGTACGGGCAGGACATCGGCGTCCTCACCCTCCGCCCGCAGATCCCCTTCCCCCATCTCCCCGGCCAGTACACGAGCGTGAGCAGCGACCGGGTGCCGACGACCTGGCGCACCTACTCCCTGGGCAACGCGCCACGCGCCGACGGAACGCTCGACCTGCACGTGAGCCGGATCGAGGGCGGCCGCCTCAGCACCGCCCTGATCCGTGAGACGCAGCCCGGGGACGTGCTGCGGCTCGGCGCGGCCGGCGGGCAGATGACCTTCCGCCGCGAGGACCGACCGGTCAGCTTCATAGCCGCCGGCACCGGCTGGGCCCCGGTCCGCGCCATGCTGGAGGACCTGGCGGAACACCCTCCCGATCAGGACGTACGGCTCTTCGTGGTCGCACGCGACGCCGCCCACCTCTACGACCGCCCGCTCATCGACGAGTACGCGGCCTGCCTCGGCTGGCTGAGCGTCACCTACATCACCCCCGCCCCCGGCCAGCACCGCAACCAGGCCACCGACCGGCTGGCGACCGCGCTCAGCAACCGCGGGCTCTGGCCCGACCAGGACGTCTACCTCAGCGGTCCGCCGCAGTTCATCCGGGAGACCTCGCACCTCCTGGAAGGGCTCGGCGCGCGCCCCGACCGGATTTTCTACGACTCCGTACCTGCCAGTGGCAAGAGCCACGAGGACGGAAGCCGCCCGATGGGCTTCGGCGAGTGGTTCCTGAACCGCCCCGACCCGCACTGGCACAACCCGTCGGGCCGGGCGCCCCGGGAACACTGAGCGGCGGACGCTTCCCAGCGCGACGAGAACTGAACAACAGTTCCTATTTCTTTCAGTAGATATCTCATATCTTCAGTGAATAACCTGACATGGTGAAGCTTTCCGAGTGGGCGGCACGCAACCGTGCGCACGATCAGACCGCGTGGACCGCCACCGGCCTGGAGACGGCCGGATGAAGACGTTCGAGCCACGTCCGGGCTTCACCGTCCTCGCACACAAGATCGCGCTAGACCCGAATGCCACGACCAACCGTCACCTGTACTCGCACGGAGGTGGGGCGCGGACCGCGTATAACTGGGCGGTCGCACACATCACCGCCGTGTGGTGGCAGCGCAAGGCCGAGCAGTCGTACGGCATCCCCGAGGACGAGCTGACTCCGTGGCGATCATGGTCGCTGCCCTCGCTGCGGAAGGCGTTCAACGAGGACAAGCGCACCAACGCGCGCTTCACCTGCTGGTGGGAGGAGAACTCCAAGGAGGCGTACAACACCGGCCTGGCCAACGCATCGGCGGCGTTCGACAACTACGCGAGGTCGAAGAGCGGTAAGCGCAGGGGCCCCAAGATGGGTATCCCCCGCTTCAAATCGAAACGGAAAGCACGCCTGACCTGCCGGTTCACCACTGGCACGATCCGCATCGAGCCTGACGGCCGGCACGTTACCCTGCCCAGGATCGGCACCGTCCGCCTCCACGAGAACCGGGCTGACCTGCGGGCCCTCATCGACACGGGGGACATGCGGATCCTGTCAGCGACCGCATGCCTGGACAGGGGCCGCTGGTTCGTTTCCCTCCAGGTCGAGCAGAAGCACCAACCGGTGAAAGTGGCCCGTCCGGACACGGCGGTCGGTATCGACCTCGGCATCAAAACGCTGGCCGTCCTCGCGGACAGCGATGGTGTCCTCAGCGAGGAACCCAACCCACGCCACCTCGACCGCGTACAAAAACAGCTGCGCCGCGCCAGTCGGATCTCCTCCCGCCGGCGCGGCCCCGACCGGCACACCGGGCAGAAGGCGTCGAAGCGCTGGGAGAAGGCCAACCAGGCTCGGAACAAGATCCATCACCGGGTCGCGAACCTCCGCGAGGACACCCTCCACAAGATGACGACCCGCCTCGCCTGCCAGTACGGCACGATCGTCGTCGAAGACCTCAACGTCGCCGGCATGGGCCGCAACCGCCGCCTGTCCCGCCGCATGACGGACGCCGCGTTCGGCGAGATCCGACGCCAGCTCACCTACAAGACCCGTCGGCACGGCACGCGACTCATCGTGGCCGACCGCTGGTACCCCTCCTCGAAGATCTGCTCCCGCTGCGGTGTGGTGAAAGCCAAGCTGCCCCTCAGCATGCGCGTCTTCGAGTGCAACAACTGCGGCCTGGTCCTTGACCGGGACGCGAACGCGGGACATAATCTGGTCGCCCTCGCGGCCCGCACGACAGGTACCGGAGTGGCCGGAGACCTGGACCCCGCCGAGGCGGAGCCGAAACCCCGTGGAGCCGACCGCAAGACCCGTACCACCCTCCCGCGCCGCAAGGCCGGGACGGGGCGGGCAGGTGGCACAATCCCCAGCCCCCGGGCAGGGAAGGAAACGGGAGACCGTCAACAGGACGCCGGCGCGCAACTCGCACTCTGGTGACACCGCTACGGACCATCCCGGCGGAAACGCCGGGGTTGCTGAGATCACTTGATGATCAAAGCAACGGCTACTCGCCGACGCCCTCGGCCGTACGGATGGCCTCCCGGTAGGTCCGGGCCGCCGCGCGCAGTGCGGTCTCGGGGTCGGTCCCCGCCGCCTCGGCGCGCGCCGCCAGATCCAGCAGTTCGTATCCGACGCCCTCCCCGCGGGGCAGTTCCACGGGCACCGCCCCCGCACGGGCGCGGCCCGCCAGCTTGGCCGCGAGCGCGAGACCGGGCTGGCCGAGCGGGATCCCGTCGGTCACCGACTCCCGCTGCTTCTCCACCTGCTTGGTGCGCTGCCAGTGTGCGTGCACGTCCTCCGGGGTTTCCGCGGTCGCGTCGCCGAAGACGTGCGGGTGCCGGTGGATCAGCTTCTCGACGAGGGCTCCCGCCACGTCGTCGATGGAGAACGGTTCGTCCTCTTCACCGGGGCCGCCCTCCTCCGCGATGCGCGCGTGGAAGACCACCTGGAGCAGGACGTCGCCGAGCTCCTCGCGCAGTTCTTCGCGGTCCCCGGCCTCGATGGCCTCGACCAGCTCGTAGGCCTCTTCGATGGCGTACTTCGCCAGTCCCTCGTGGGTCTGCTCCGAGGTCCAGGGGCATTCGCGCCGGACCCGGTCCATGACCTGGACGAGGTCGAGCAGGCGTGCGCCCGGCAGGTCGTACGAGCCCGGCAGCAGCTCCAGGTCCGGTACGGCGACGCGGCCCGAGCCGGCGAAGCGGGCCAGCCCGTCGGTGAGCCGCCGGTCGCCCTCGCCGCTGAGGAGGACGACGACCGTATGGCCGCCGGCGCACTCCTCGATCAGCGCCTGGGCGTCGGGGGTCTCCAGGGCCACGTCGACGCCCGCCTCGCGGAGGTAGGGGAGCTGGACGTGGCCCGGGTCGGCGCACAGCACCCGGTCCGCGGCGTGCAGGGTCTGCCAGGCGGGCCAGGACAGCATGCCGGGGGCGACCCGGTGGCTCGTGGTCAGCAGCACGATGCGGCCGGTGGGCTCGGAGGACACGTCGTCAGTCACCCTCCGAACCTACCTCCCGGCGGGACCGCCCGGGCCGTCGGCCTAGGCGCCGGCCGGCGGCTGCTCGGGCCGGGTGACCTGGGTGATCCACGGGGTGGTGTGCTCGCCGAGGGTGACCCGCTGGGGGTCCCAGACGCCGTAGCGCGGGTTGACCTCGATGCCGAGGCCGGCCGCGGCCTTCGCGGCGGGCTCGGCGAGCTTGCCCTCGCCGTACTTCGCGTTGAGCTTCTCGAAGAGCACCTGGTCACGGACCCAGCGTTCGATCTGGTCGGGGGCGACGGCGGCCTTCTGCAGGATCGCCTCCTCGAACGCCGCGGCCCCGCGGTTGCCCTCGTCGTAGGCCTTGCGGGCCTCCTGGAGCTCCTTGGGGGTGACGGTGACGTCGGCGTCCTTCGCCATCCGGTCGAGGATCCGGCTCTGCAGCATCGTGCTGAGCTTGACCCGGTCGAGCTGAGGGACGGCCGCGATGAGCTCGGCCGCGTGTTCGGAGCGGTTCTGTGCGGTGCGGACGTCGTTCACCTGGGCCTGGAGCGCGGAGGTGGTGATCCGTTCGCCGCCGATCACGGCCGCGGTGCCGGGGCGGGCTTCGCCCGAGCACGCGGACAGCAGAGGGGCCGCCAGGAGCAGGGCGGCGGAAACGGAGAGCGCTGTGCGACGGTGCAAAGGAGCCTCCAGGGCCGGGAGATTGTGCTTCGGTGCACAAGGGCCGTGCGGTGATCGATGTTATGCAGTCGAGGTGATCAGAGCCACCGGTTCGACCAACGATTCCGGGGGTGTTGGGGTTCGCGTCCACCGATGGCCACCCTTCGGCCCACCGGGAGTGCCAGGGTCGGCCCACCATGTCGACACCGCACCGCTCCCCGCGCCGCCCCGGTCTGTCCGGCTCGGCGCTCGCCGCCCTTGTCACGGTGGTGGCCGTGTGCGCCGGAGACGCCGTGGCGCGCGTCTTCCCGTACGGTCCGCGCCACCGCAGCATCAACGACCTCGGCAATCAGTTCGTGCCCTTCCACGCGCACCTGTGGGACCTGCTGCACGGGCGCGCCGGGGGCGGGCTGCTGCTGAACTGGCAGTCCGGGTACGGGACCAGCTTCCTGCCCGACTTCGGGACCTACCTGGCCAGCCCGTTCGCGGCCTTGGTGGGGCTGTTCCCGCGCCAGGACATCGACCTCGCGGTGTACGTGGTCACCGTGCTCAAGACGGCGGCCGCCGCGGCGGCGATGGCCTGGCTGCTGCGCACCCAGCGGCGCGGGCCGGCGTGGGCGGCGGGGCTGCTCGGGGCCTCGTACGCGCTGTGCGGCTGGTCGGTGATCGAGGCCTCCTACAACCCGATGTGGCTGGACGGCCTGATCGCCTTCCCGCTGCTGTGTCTGACGGGTGAGTGGGCGCTGCGCTCGCGCCGGCCGGTGGCGGCCGTCGTGGTGGTGGCGCTCTGCTGGACGGCGAACTTCTACACCGCCTACATGGCGACGCTGGGCGCGGTCCTGGTGCTGCTGGTCCGGCTGCTGCTCGCGAGGGAGGGCGCGAGGGATCGGCTACGGGTCCTCCTGCGGGCGGCCCTGACCACCACGCTGGGCGTCGCCCTGTCGGCGCCGGTGCTCGTCCCCCTCTTCCTCAGCTCGAAGCAGGCCTACCCGGGGTGGTTCAAGCCGTTCCGGCCGGTGGCGACCGAGGACCTGCTGGCCCGGGTGCTGCCCGCCACCTACTCCTTCTCCTCCCCCGCCCTGTTCATCGGCACCGGGACCCTGCTGCTCGCGGCGGCCCTGCCCTTCCACCGGGCGGTGGCGGGGCGGGAGCGGCTGGTGTGGACGGGGCTCGTGCTGCTGGTCCTGCTGTCCTTCCAGTGGACACCGACCCACCTGGCCTGGCACCTCTTCGCGACGCCCAACGGCAGCCCGTACCGCCAGACCTTCGTGCTGGCCGGGATCGTGGTGATGGCCGCCTGGGCGGGGCTGTCGGCCGGTCCGCCCCGGCCGTGGGCGCTGGCGGGCGGCGCCGCCGTCCTGGCGGCCGTACTGCTCGCGGCGAGCGGGAGCACGCTCTCGACCCCGTGGGGCCTCGCCCTCTTCGGCGGCGGCCTGGCCCTGGCGGGCGCCGCCTGGTGGGCGCTGCGCCACCCGCGCCTGGTCCTGCCGGCGGCGGCCGTGCTGGCGCTGGTCCTGCTGGCCCAGGCGGCGGCGACCACCGCCCACGGGCAGCGGGGCAAGCTGGCGGGCCTGGACGACTACCCGGTGTGGGGCGCGGCGCACACCGCGCGCGCCGGGGCCCTGCGGGGCGCCGAGGGCTGGCCCGCGTACCGCACGGACGCCGGGCGGCCGGCGCTGACCGGCAACGACCCGATGCTGCTGGGCGGGGAGGGCGGCGCGTACTACAGCAGCCACACCCCGGACCTGTTCACGCGGACCATGGTGGCCCTGGGGGCGGGCTGGACCTCGCGCGGCCGCAACGTGCAGAGCCTGGACAACCCGGTGACGGACGCCGTGTTCTCCGTCGGCGCCCGGCTGCGGCCGGACGGCACGGTGGCGCGGGCCGAGGTCCCGCCGCTGGTCACCGTCCGCCCGGGGGGCCCGGAACCGGCGTACGGGGCCTCGCCCTTCGCCAACCAGGAGCTGCTGCTGGGCGCGCGGGTGTACGAGGATCCGCTCTCCCCCGGGGTCTGCCGGGCGGGGACGGAGGCCTTCCTGTGGGCCCCGGAGTACAACGGGACGGCCCGCCTCGCGGACGGACCGGCCTTCCGGCTGAACGCCAACCCGCCGCGGAACAGGGCCGCCCTGCAGCCCCTGGGGGTCTCCCGCGGCCCGGCCTCGGCGCTGGTCTTCGAGCAGGCGGCTCCGGCGGCGCACGGGCAGCTGTCCTGCCTGGACCGTTCCCTGTTGGCGGAGGCCGTCACCCGGCTGCGCGCCACGGCGGCGGTGTCCGTACGGGTCGGCTCCTCGGGCGTCCGCGCGGTGCTCCCGCCGGGCAGCACGGGCACGGCGGTGCTCGCCGCCCCCGCGATCGCGGGCTGGACCTGCAACGGCCGCCCGGCCGCCGGCCGGCTGGGCCTGGTCTCGGTCCCGCTGGACGGCCGCACCACCAGCCTGACGTGCACCTTCCGGCCCCCGGGCCTCGCGGCGGGCGCGGCGGTCGCGGGGGCGGCCCTGCTGGTCCTGGCCGCCCTGCTGGGACTGCCCGGCCGGCCCGGCCCGCTCGCGACGGGCCGGCCGCGTCGGCGGGTTCGGCGGCGTCGACGGCCTCGGCGGCCCGACCCGGCCGCAGCGTCGGCGGACCTGCCCCGGCCGGCGTCGGCGGCGGACCTGCCCCGGCCGGAGCGTCAGCGCACCTGACCCAGCCAGAGCAGGGTGCGGCGGACCTCCTCGGAGAAGGGGTGGTTCGGGCCGTGCAGGCGCTCCGCGTCGAAGAGGAGGCGGGCCAGGGTGTCGTGGGCCGCCGGGCGGTCGCCGAGGGAGAGCAGCAGGTGCGCTATCCGGCGGCGGACCTCCAGCGGGAGGCCCGGGTCCGGGTTCGCGTAGTGGTTCTCGAAGAGCGGCAGCAGCGCGCGGTACTCGGCGAGGGCGGCCGCCGGTTCGCCGAGCTGTTCCAGGCACTGGGCCGCGTCGTAGCGGAAGCGCAGGGACTGCGGGTCGCCGGCCGGGAACTCCTCCGCGAGCCGGCGCAGTTCGGGCAGGGCGCGGCGGTACTGGCCGTCGTCCATCAGCGTGGCCGCGTACTGCTTGCGCAGGGAGCGGACCACCGGCGAGTGCGCGCCGTGCTGCTCGGCCGCCGCCGGGAGGATGCCGCCGAGGATGTCCACGGCCTGGGTGAGCATGCCCTGGTCGAGGAGCTTCTTGGCCTCCTCCACGGCCGCCGGGACGTCCGGCCTCGCCGGCGGGGGCGGGGTGGCCGGCCGGGGCGGGATCACGGTGGCGCGGTCGGGCCAGGGGGCCTGCGGGCGCAGGAAGGGCCGGGTCGGGTCGAGGGGGCCGGTGGGGGCGCCCGAGCCGTGGTGGGGCAGCAGGGGCGCGAGGGACGCGTACACCGCCTGCGCGGAGGCGGGCCGGTCCTGCGGGTCCTTGGCCAGCAGGTTCAGCAGGAGGGCTTCCAGCTGCTGCGGGACCTCGGGACGCAACTGGCGCACCGGGAGCGGGGGTTCGTACAGGTGGCGGTGGAGCACCCCGAGCGCGGTGGAGCCGGCGAAGGGGACGTTGCCGGACAGCAGCTCGTACAGGACCACGCCGAGCGCGTAGAGGTCGGTGTGCGGGCCGACGGCCCCACCCATGGCCTGTTCGGGTGCCATGTACGCGGGGCTGCCGATCGGTGAACCGGTGCTGGTGAGGCGGGTGGTGTCGGTGTCCATCACGGAGGCGACACCGAGGTCCAGGACCAGCACGGTCCCGTCGGGGCGGACCATGACGTTGCGCGGCTTCAGGTCCCGGTGGACGATCGGCACCGCGTGCACGGCCGACAGCACCGAGCACAGCTGCGCGATCACCGAAACCGCCCAGGGCCACGGGTAGGGGTCGTGCTCGGCGAGGTGGTCGGCGAGGTCGGCGCCCTCGACGTACTGCATGACGAGATAGAGCTCGTCGCCGTCGCTGCCCGCGTCGTGGACGGTGACCAGCCCGGGGTGGTCCACCTGCGCGGTGACCCGGCATTCGCGCACGAAGCGGCGGCGCAGCTCCTCGGCCACGGAGCCGGGGCCGGCCACCTTGTCGGGGCGCAGGAGTTTGACCGCGACGCGGCGGTCCAGGCGCCGGTCGTACGCCGTCCAGACCTGGCCCATGCCGCCCTGGCCGAGGATGGTGGCGAGCTGGTAGCGGTCGCCGATGAGCCGGTCCGTCACGGGCGGGGGCCCTCGTTGTGGGGCGGCTGCTGGCGGCGCAGGAGCTCGCTGAGCTCGTCGAGTTCGGCGCGGACCTGCCCGATGCGCGGGGGCGGGGTCGGGGCGGGCGCGGACTCGGGGGCCTGCTGCGGGACGGGCTGCTGGGGCTGTTGCGGCTGCTGCTGGTGCTGCGGCTGCTGCTGCGGGGCGGTCTGGGCCACCGGCGGGTATCCGTAGGCGGGCCCGGCCTGCTGCTGGGGCGGTACGTACGAGGAGGCGGGCGGCGGGTACCAGCCGGCCGCGGCGGGCTGCGCCTTGAGCGCCTCGAAGTGCCGGATCTCGGCGACGAGGTAGTAGATGCACACCACGAGGCCGTTCAGGAGCGTGCCGAAGGCCCCCGCGTTGCCCTGCCAGCCGCTGGCGTCGGGCGTGGGGTCCGCGCCGATCAGCGCCAGCGACAGGACCTCGGCCGCGCCGGAGGCCCCGAACAGCCACCAGTCCCGGGCTTTACGGGTCACCAGCGCGAGCCGCAGCATCGTCCCCCAGGCGAGGAACCCGCAGCTCAGGATGGGCAGCAGCGCGAACAGCACGCGGAGCGCCACCACGCCCCCGGTGCTGGGCTGGTGGCCGTGGGGCGGCGGGGTGCCGGGGCCGTGCATCGCTGCTCCTGACGGGCCGTGCGGAGGAAGGGCGGAGAGGGGCGGAGAAGGACTGAGTGGGGCTGAGTGGGGCTGAGACGTGCGGAGGATTCCGGGTCTGAGGGTATACAGCGTTCCCGGCCGGGAGTGAGGGGATGCGCTCAACCGTTGTACGGTCGCAGCCCGGCCGGGCCGCCGCGCGCTCATTCCGGCCGGACGGTACCGTCCGACAGCCCGTCGTACAGCCCCTGCACGAGCTGCTCCCCGAGCCGGGCGGCCAGCCTGAGGGCGTCCTCGAACTCGGCGAGCGCCCGGAAGCGCGCCCCGTAGACCTCCTGCTCGGTCCGTGGCAGCCGGGGCAGTTCGAGGCGGCGCACGTCGAGCCGCGTCGTGGTGGAGGCGTGGCTGCTGGCGCGGCGGTTGTTGGCGGTGGCGCGCAGGAAGCCGGCCAGGAACCAGGGGTCCAGCGCGGCCGGATCGGGCCGCAGCAGCTGCAGGCCCCGGCCGAGCGCCGCCCCGGCGGTGGCCGCGTCGACCACGCGGGCCACGCCCGCGCCTCCGGTGAGCGGGACGACCACGTCGCCGGGTGCGGTGAGCAGCGCCGGCTCCGTGGCGGCGGCCAGGGTGCCGGAGGGTCCGGTGCCGGCGCTCACGTCGTACTCGGTCAGGACGGGGGCCCGGCCGGTGCCGCTGCCGGTGCCCGTGTACAGGAGCAGGGCTCCGGCGCGGGCGAGTTCGCCGACGGTGGTCATGGGCGGCCGGGCCGGCGCCGCGGCGGGCCGGTCCGGGGAGCCGGCGGGCGGGGCCGGCGGGGTGAGCCGGGCCGCGCGGGTCAGCGTCGAGTCCAGCCGGTCCCGTACGGCGGTCAGCTCGGCCACGCCGCCGCCCGCGGCGGGCGGTGGCAGGTGACGGGCCGGGGTCAGGTCCACGTCGTCGTCGAGCAGGTCCACGACGGGCACCACGCGGCGCACGCCCGGGACGTCCGGGGCCGGGCCGCCGCGCTCGTACGCCGTCCAGGCCTCCTCCACCGCGCTGTGCACGGCGGCCCACCCGGCCCGCCCGGGTCCCTGCCCGGGACCGGGCCCGTCGGCGAGTGCGGCGGTGTCCACGAGGAGCAGCCCGGAGGGGGGCGCCGCGTGCGGGACGGGCCTGCGCAGCACCCACAGGTGCAGCGGGATCCCGTACGGCGGCGCGGCGCCGGCGGGGAGCGCGACGACGGCCCGCAGCGCGCCCCGGCGCAGCAGGTCGGCCCGGATGCGGCGGCCGGAGCGACGGGCGGCGGCGGCGGGCGGCATGAGCAGGACGGCGGTGCCGCCCTCGCGCAGGTGGGCCAGGGCGTGCTGGACCCAGGCGAGTTCGGATTCGGCGCGGGCCGGCAGCCCGTACTCCCAGCGCGGGTCGTAGGCCAGCTCCTCGTGGCCCCAGTTGCGTTCGTTGAACGGCGGGTGGCAGAGCACGGCGTCGACCGGTTCGGCGGCGGGGCGCGCGAAGGCGTCGGCGCGCAGGCTGTCGGCGGCCGCCGCGCGGACCGGCGCGTCCGACTGCAGGGCGAGGCGCAGGGCGGCGAGGGAGGCGAGCTCGGGCGAACTGTCCTGCGCGTAGCGGGTGGTGGCTCCGGGGACGGCCCGCAGCAGGGTGCCGGTACCGCAGGCCGGGTCCAGGACCGTGAAGGGCGCGGCGCCGGCCGCTCCGGTGGAGCCGGTGCCCGCACCGGGACCGGGCCCGGCGAGGGCGGCCATGAGGGTGGCGAGTCCGTCGGGAGTGAGCGTGTACTGGCGGGGGTTGGCTTCGAGGTGGCGGCCGAGCAGGAACTCGAAGGATCCCCTGGTGCCGAGTTCGGCGGCGAGCTCGGCGGCGGCCCGCAGGAAGGGCACCGAGGCCGGCCGCAGGGGGCCGGTGGCTCCGAGCGGGTGCGCGGGCCCGAACCGCACGGCGAGCACCCGGTCGATGGCGGGCGCCAGCAGGGTGACCATCCGCGCGTCGGAGACGGCCGAGGCCTCCAGCCACTCCATGGGCCGGTCCCGTACGAGGAGCAGCGCGCTCCCGGCTTGGACGAGCGCGGCCACGGAACCGCCGGGATGGGCGGCGACGTACTGCCAGACGCGTTCGCGCAGCGGGACTTCAGCGAGCTTGCCCTGGGCCCGGAGCCAGTCGGTGACGTCGGTCAGCGCGAAGGAGGGGCTGGTCTCGGTGCCGCCGACGGGGCGGGGGAAGTCGGCGTGCCGGCGGCGCCAGTTGCTCACGGCGGCGCGACCGACTCCCGCGAGGCGGGCGATCTCGGCGGCGGTGACTTCGGCGGCGGTGACTTCGGGGGCGGTGGCTTCGGGAGTGACGGCGTCGGGAGTGGGGGCGTCGGGGGCGGATGGGGTGTCAGGGGTGGATGGGGTGGCTGGGGCCTTGGTGGGGGGCTTCTGCTCCGGCATGTGCGCGAGCATACCGCTGCAAAGAGGAGAGACCCATTCACAGTGTGAATTTAACAATCTCTCAGAAACTCGTTGACTCGGTTCACAAGCTCTGCTGTGATGATCGCACCGACCAGGACGTCAGATCAGGCAGGAGCCACACATGTCCCAGACCACGCACACCAGTTGGATCGCCCGCAACTCCCGCAACAAGGTCCTCACGGGCTGCGGCGCGGCCATCGCCCTCGTGGCCCTCAGCGCGTGCAGCGGCGCCGAGACCACCACCGACAAGGGCGCCGCCGCGGGCGCCTCGAAGCCGGCAGCGGCGAGCAGCGCCCCGGCCGGGAAGAGCAGCGCCCCCGCCGCCGACGCGGGCAAGGCGAAGTCGGCCATCAAGGGCAGCGGCACCTTCCAGGTCGGCTCCGACGTCCAGCCGGGCCTCTACCGCTCGACGGGCAACACGGCCGACGACAACTGCTACTGGGAGCGCGCCAAGGACTCCAAGGGCGAGGCCGATTCGATCATCGACAACGACAACGCCGTCGGCTCCACGTACGCTGCGATCGCCGCAACCGACAAGATCTTCAAGACCGAGGGCTGCAAGGGCTGGCAGCTCGTGGACCCGAAGGCCAAGGGCACGCCGAAGGCCGAGATCTCCGGCAAGGCCGGCATGCTCAAGGTCGGCGTCGACGTCGCCCCGGGCACCTACAAGTCCGCCGGCTCCACCGAAGACGGCAGCTGCTACTGGGAGCGCACCAAGGACGCGACCGGCAGCATCGAGACGATCATCGCCAACGACAACCCCGAGGGCCAGGCCGTCGTGACGATCGCCGCCGGGGACGGCTTCTTCAAGACCGCCGACTGCCAGGACTGGAAGAAGAGCTGATCAAAGGCCTGATCAAAGGCCTGATGCAGGGGGTGGTCCGGGCCCGGCCCCACGGGTGGCCCAGGACCTGATGCAGGGGGGTGGTCCAGGGCCCTGCCCGAACGGCGGCGGCCCGGGACCCGACCCAGGGGGTGGAATCAGCGCAGCCTCTCCGGCGGGCGCGTGGGGTTCCCCCCGGTCGGCAGGCGCTCCCCGGGGCAGACGGCCAGTACCCGCTTCATCGCGTCGCGCTCGCCGGCCGTGACCCACAGGCCGTACTTCTGCTTCACCGCGATCTGGGCCGCGACGTAGCGGCAGCGGTACCCGCGGTCGGGCGGGAGCCAGGTGGCCGCGTCACCGTCCCCCTTCTTGCGGTTGGCCGCCGCGTCGACCGCCAAAAGGTTCAGCGGATCATTGGCGAAGGCGATCCGCTTGCCCTTGTCCCAGTCTCCGGCCCCTTTCTGCCAGGCGTCCGACAGGGCCACGATGTGGTCGATGTCCACGCCGGTGCGGCCCCGCTCGTGCGTGATGCGGGCGCCGGTGTAGGGGTCTTGCTCCAGCACCCCGGTCAGCACCTTGCAGCCGTCCTTGAAGGTGGCCTTGGCCAGGTCCCGCTTGAGGATGTCCTCGCGGGTCCCGCAGCCGCTGCCGTCCGTGTCCAGCCAGCCCTTGCCGAACTGCTCGCGCGCGTAACCCGTCTTCGGCGCCCGCCCCTTGACCGCGAGCCCGTCCACCGAGGCCAGGGCCACCGGCCCGTTCGCCGGACCGGGGGCGTTCGCAACCGCACCGGAGCCGGGCTCGGGGAGCACCGTACAGCCGGAGAGCGCGACGGCCGAGGCGAGCAGGAGGGCGGGAAGCGGCAGGTGGGGACGCATAGGACAAGATCATAAACTCCATGCCCTTACGGGACGTTCCGACCCTCCAGCGGGCGAATCGCCATCAACGCGCGCACCCGTCGCAAACGGGATTAAGGAAGGACGGCCGCGGCCGGGGACCGGGAAGGTCCCCCGCCGCGGCCGTCGCCGTGTCCGTCGCCGTGTCTACGGGCGCCGCACCTACGAGCCGAGGATCGTGGCGAGGAACTCCCCGGTCCAGCCCAGCAGTTCCCGGCCGACCAGCGGCTTCCCGCCCACCCGGGCCGTCTTCGGCCGCGGCACCAGCACCTGCGAGGCGGCCGGCTTGATCACCGAACCCGGGTAGAGCCGCTTGAGCCGCAGCTCCTGCGATTCGCGCAACTCCACCGGTCCGAAGCGGATGTTGGGACCCTGGAGCGTGATGTCGCCGACCCCGCAGGCGCGGGCGAGCATCCGCAGTCCGGCCACCAGCAGCAGGTTCTCCACCGGCTCCGGCAGCTTGCCGTAGCGGTCGGTGAGCTCCTCGCGGACCGCCTTGACGTCCTCCTCGGAGTTGGCCGCCGCGATGGACCGGTACGCCTGCAGGCGCAGCCGCTCGCCCGGCGCGTAGTCGTGCGGGACGTGCGCGTCGACCGGCAGCTCGATCTTGACCTCCAGCGGCGGCTCCTCCTCCACTCCGCCGTCGACGAGGGCCCGGTAGTCGGCCACGGCCTCGCCGACCATCCGGATGTAGAGGTCGAAGCCGACGCCCGCGATGTGGCCGGACTGTTCGCCGCCGAGCAGGTTGCCCGCGCCGCGGATCTCCAGGTCCTTCATCGCCACGTACATGCCCGCGCCCATCTCGGTGTGCTGGGCGATCGTCGCGAGCCGCTCGTGCGCGGTCTCGGTCAGCGGCTTCTCCGGCGGGTACAGGAAGTACGCGTACCCGCGCTCGCGGCCACGGCCCACGCGGCCGCGCAGCTGGTGCAGCTGGGAGAGGCCGAAGTTGTCGCCGCGCTCGACGATGAGGGTGTTGGCGTTGGAGATGTCGATGCCGGATTCGACGATCGTCGTGGAGACGAGGACGTCGAACTTCTTCTCCCAGAAGTCCACCACGACCTGTTCCAGGGCCTGTTCGGACATCTGGCCGTGCGCCGTCGCGATGCGCGCCTCGGGCACGATCTCGCGGAGCTTGGCGGCCGCCCGGTCGATGGACTCGACCCGGTTGTGGATGTAGAAGCACTGGCCCTCGCGGAGCAGCTCGCGGCGGATCGCGGCGCCGATCTGCTTCTCCTCGTAGGGGCCGACGAAGGTCAGGACCGGGTGGCGCTCCTCGGGCGGGGTGGTGATCGTGGACATCTCACGGATGCCGGTCACCGCCATCTCCAGGGTGCGCGGGATGGGGGTCGCGGACATGGTCAGCACGTCGACGTTGGCGCGCAGCTTCTTCAGCTGCTCCTTGTGCTCGACGCCGAACCGCTGCTCCTCGTCGACGATGACCAGGCCCAGGTCCTTGAACTTCGTCTCCTGCGAGAACAGCCGGTGCGTGCCGATGATGATGTCGACGGAGCCCTCGCGCAGGCCCTCCAGGGTGGCCTTGGACTCGGACTCGCTCTGGAACCGGGACAGCGGCTTCACCTTGACCGGGAACTGCGCGTACCGCTCGGAGAAGGTCCCGAAGTGCTGCTGCACCAGCAGCGTGGTGGGGACGAGGACGGCGACCTGCTTGCCGTCCTGGACGGCCTTGAAGGCGGCGCGGACCGCGATCTCGGTCTTTCCGTATCCGACGTCTCCGCAGATCAGGCGGTCCATGGGGACCGACTTCTCCATGTCCTCCTTGACCTCGGCGATGGTGGTGAGCTGGTCGGGGGTCTCCGCGTACGGGAAGGCGTCCTCCAGCTCGCGCTGCCAGGGGGTGTCGGGGCCGAAGGTGTGGCCGGGGGCCGCCATGCGGGCGCTGTAGAGCTTGATCAGGTCGGCGGCGATCTCCTTGACCGCCTTCTTCGCGCGCGCCTTGGTCTTGGTCCAGTCGGCGCCGCCGAGCCGGTGCAGGGTCGGGGCCTCGCCGCCGACGTACTTGGTGACCTGCTCCAGCTGGTCGGTGGGGATGTAGAGGCGGTCGCCGGGCTGGCCGCGCTTGGCCGGCGCGTACTCGACGAGGAGGTACTCGCGGGTGGCGCCCTGCACGGTGCGCTGCACCATCTCGATGTAGCGGCCGACGCCGTGCTGCTCGTGGACGATGTAGTCGCCGACCTCCAGGGTGAGGGGGTCGATCGTCTTGCGGCGCCGGGTCGGCATCCGGCCCAGGTCCTTGGTGGCGGTGCGCTGGCCGGTCAGGTCGGTCTCGGTGAGGACCGCGATCTTGAGCACCGGGTCGACGAAGCCGTTGTCGAGGGAGCCGCACGAGACGTGGACCAGCGACGGCTCCAGCGCGGTGACATCGGCCTCCAGGCGGGCCGCGATGCCCTCGCCGCCGAGCACCTCGACGGTACGGGCGGCCGGGCCGTGGCCCTCGGTGAGGAAGACGGTGCGCCAGCCGTCGGCGAGCCAGGCCTTGGTGTCGGCGAGGGCGCGGGCGGTGTCGCCGCGGTAGGCCTCGGGGGCGTGCATGCCGAGGGTGAGGGTGTCGCGGCCCACTGCCCCCGCCGCGGCACCGGCATATGTCAGCGTGTCGTCGGCGGCGAACGGGGACACCGACCACCACATCATGCCGAGCTCGCGCGCGTGCTCCCGTACGTCGGCGATCCCGCGGAGCGAGGCCGCGCCCACGTCGATGGGGGCCTCGCCGCCGCCGGCGGTGGCGGCCCAGGAGGCCATCAGGAACTCCTGCGAGGTCGCCACCAGGTCCGAGGCCCGCGTCCGCACCCGCTCCGGATCGCACACGACGGCCATCGAACCGGTCGGCAGTACGTCGATCAGCAGCTCCATGTCGTCGACCAGGACCGGGGCCAGGGACTCCATGCCCTCGACGGCGATCCCTTCGGCGATCTTGTGCAGCAGTTCACCGAGCTCGGGGTGGAGCTCGGCGAGGGCCGCGGCGCGCTCGCGCACCTCGTCGGTGAGCAGCAGTTCCCGGCAGGGCGGGGCCCACAGGCCGTGCTCGGCGATCTCCAGGGAGCGCTGGTCGGCGACCTTGAAGTACCGGATCTCCTCGACCTCGTCGCCCCAGAACTCCACGCGCAGCGGGTGCTCCTCGGTGGGCGGGAACACGTCGAGGATCCCACCGCGCACCGCGAACTCGCCGCGCTTCTCGACGAGCTCCACGCGGGCGTACGCGGCGGCGGCGAGTGCCTGCGTCACCGCGCCGAGGTCCACGCTCTCGCCCTGGCGCAGGCTCACTGGGACCAGGTCCCCGAGCCCCTTGACCTGCGGCTGGAGAACGGACCGGATCGGCGCGACGACCACGGACACGGGCCCCGTGGCGGGGTCGTCCTTGCTGGGGTGCGCGAGGCGGCGCAGCACGGCGATGCGGCGGCCGACGGTGTCGCTGCGCGGGCTGAGGCGCTCGTGGGGGAGCGTCTCCCAGGACGGGTACTCGGCGACCTCGTCGGGGGGAAGCATCGAGCGCAGCGCGGCGGCCAGGTCTTCGGCCTCCCGCCCGGTGGCGGTCACCGCGAGCACGGTGCGCCCGGTGCGGGTGGCCAGCGCGGCGATGGCGAAGGGCCGCGCGGCGGCCGGGCCGACGAGGTCCACGTGCATGCGGTTGCCGTCCCCGGCCGCGGTGACCGCCTCTGCGAGTGCGGGGTCCCGGGTGACGGCGTCGAGCAGTCCGTGCAGGCTCATGAAGTCGGCTTTCCGTCCGGTGAGGTGCGGCGAGTTCCCGCGGGGCGGCAACGCGAAGGACCCGACACGTCGAACGGGCCGGGGGTTCCCACCCTACGACGCGGGTCCGACAGCCGCGCGTGGGATGCGGGACGTCGGTGGCGGCGGCGGCGCGGCACCCGGTCCTCCCCGGGACGACCGCGGCCCCGCCCCACCCGAACGGGTGAGGCGGGGCCGTGGCGTTCCCCCGTACGACCGCCCGGCGACTACTCGCTGGCGATCGCGTTCAGGACGTTCATCCGGCCCGCCCGGAAGGCCGGGACCAGTGCGGCCAGCAGGCCGACCAGGGCGGAGCCGGCGAACACGCCGAGGATGGTGGGCCACGGGATCTCGAGGATCTTCATGCCCTGCAGTGCGAGGAGCTGGTGGGCGGTGGCGCCCCAGCCCATGCCCAGGCCGAGGCCGAGCAGGGCGCCGAACAGGGCGATGACCACCGACTCCAGGCGGATCATGCGGCGCAGCTGGCGGCGGGAGAGGCCGATGGCGCGCATCAGGCCGATCTCGCGGGTCCGCTCGACCACCGAGAGGGCCAGGGTGTTCACCACGCCCAGGACCGCGACGATGATCGCGAGGGCGAGGAGTGCGTAGACCACGTTCAGCAACTGGCCGACCTGGTCCTTCAGCGCCTGCTTGTAGTCCGTCTGGTTGAGCACCTGGTACTGCGGGTACTCGGCCAGCGCCGACTTGACCGCCGCGTAGGCGGCGTCGTCCTGGCCGTCCTTCGCGGTGGCCAGGACCATGAAGGGCCTGGGCATCTTGTCGGCGGGCAGGTTCGCCTCGGCGACGGCGGTGCTGACGTACTTCATGTCCTTGTCGAGGTTGCCCTCGTCGCTGGTGATCGCCGCGACCTTGAGCTTGGTGGTCTTGCCGCCGGTGAAGGCGACCGTCAGCTCGTCACCGAGCTTCACCCGGTGCTTCGTGGCGAAGTCGGAGCCCACCGACATCGAGCCCGGCTTGTACGCGTCCGCGTGCTCGCCGGCGATCATCTTGCGGCGGATGTCCTTGGCGTAGGTGGGGTCCTGGACCCCGAGCCCGTCGATCTCGGTGGTGCCGTCGGGGGCGGTGATCTTGGCGTCCACTTCCCGGTAGGCGGTGACGTGCGCCAGGCCCTGGGTTGCCCGCAGCGCGTCCTCGGCCTGCGGTACGACCGGCTGCCCGGTCTGGGACTGGACGATGAAGTCCGCCCCGACCGACTTGTCGAGCTCGTCGGTGGCCGAGGCCACCATCGAGGAGCCGACCACCGACAGGCAGGCGACCAGCGCGAGGCCGATCATCAGCGCGGCGGCGGTGGCACCGGTGCGGCGCGGGTTGCGCAGCGCGTTGCGCTCGGCGAGGCGGCCTATGGAGCCGAAGGGCCGCAGCACCGGGGCGGACAGGGCACGCACCACGACGCCCGCGAGGAGGGGGCCGATCACGATGAACCCGATGAGGGTGAACAGCACGCCCAGACCCAGCCACTGCGCTCCGGTGCCGGCGGCGTCGGCGGTACCGGCGAGGTACAGGGCCGCGGCGCCGATGCCGGTGAGGCCCAGGCCCAGGGCGGCGCGGATCCGGCCGGCCTTCTTGTCGCCGGGGGTGCCCGACTCGCGCAGGGCGGCCATCGGCGAGACCTTGCCGGCCCGCCGGGCCGGTATGAAGGCGGAGACGACGGTGACGACGACGCCGAGGACGATGCCGATGACCGGGGTGGTCCAGGCGATGGTCAGGTCCTCGGTGGACAGGCTCATGCCGAGCCCGCTCATGAGCTCCATCAGGCCGACGGCCAGGCCGATGCCGGCGCCGACGCCGAGGATCGAGCCGACCACGCCGAGCAGCAGGGCCTCGATGACCACCGACTTCAGGACCTGGCCGCTGTCGGCGCCGATGGCCCGCATCAGGCCGATCTCACGGGTGCGCTGGGCGACCAGCATCGAGAAGGTGTTGAAGATCAGGAAGATTCCGACGAGGAAGGCGATCGCGGCGAAGCCGAGCATCACCCACTTCATGATGTCGAGGAAGTCCATGCTCTTGCGGTTGGCGTCCGCGGCTTCCTTGGCGGTCTGCAGCTTGTAGGTGTCGGCGCCGACGGCGTTGGCGACGTTCTGCTTGAGCTGGGCGTCGCTCACCCCGTTCTTGGCGGTGACGTTCACGTGCGTGAAGGCGTCCGGGGAGCCGAGCAGCTTCTGCTGCGAGGTGGCGGTGTCGAAGTAGACGACGGTCGCGCCCGGGTTGGTGACGGTGAAGGCGGCGATGCCGGTGATCTTGGAGCGGATGTCGCCGGTGACGGCGATGGTGCGGATGTCGTCACCGAGCTTCAGGTGGTGCTTCTTCGCGGTGTCGGCGTCGATCATCACGTCGGTGGGGCCGCGCGGGGCCTGCCCCTCGATGATCTTCATCGACCGCAGTTCGTTCTCGGTCCAGTTGCCCGCGAAGGTCGGGGCTCCGGTGGACGAGCCGAGGTTCTCGTTCTTGGAGTTGACGACGGTGACCGCCATGGAGGAGACGCCGCCCTCCGCGGACTTCACTCCCTCCGCCTTCTTCACCTGGTCGACGACCGAGCCGGCCAGCGCCGGCGGCTTGCCGGTGTCCGGGGTCTCCCCGCTGTTCTCGGCCTCCTTCGGGGTGATCGTGACATTGGAGTTGGTGACCGCGAACAGCTTGTCGAAGGTGGTGTTCATGGTGTCCGTGAACACCAGCGTCCCGCAGACGAAGGCGACGGAGAGCAGGACGGCCACGGCGGAGAGCGCCATGCGGCCCTTGTGCGCGACGAAGTTGCGCCGCGCGGTCTTCATGACGGTCATGACGTCCGCCCACGGGCGTCGAAGTCCTTCATGCGGTCCAGGACCTGGTCGGCGGTGGGCCTGTGCATCTCGTCCACGATCCGGCCGTCGGCGAGGAAGATGACGCGGTCCGCGTAGGAGGCGGCGACCGGGTCGTGGGTGACCATGACGATGGTCTGGCCCAGCTCGTTCACCGAACGGCGCAGGAAGCCGAGGACCTCCGCGCCGGCCCGGGAGTCGAGGTTTCCGGTGGGCTCGTCACCGAAGATGATCTGGGGCCGGGAAGCCAGTGCGCGGGCGACCGCCACGCGCTGCTGCTGGCCGCCTGAGAGCTCGGTCGGACGGTGCTTGAGGCGGCCCGCCAGACCCACGGTCTCCACGACCCGGTTCAGCCACTCCGCGTCGGCCTTGCGGCCGGCGATGTCCATGGGGAGCGTGATGTTCTCCAGGGCGTTGAGCGTCGGCAGCAGGTTGAAGGCCTGGAAGATGAAGCCGATCCGGTCGCGGCGCAGCTGCGTGAGCTTCTTGTCCTTCAGACCGGTGATCTCGGTGTCGTCCAGGAAGATCTGGCCGCTCGTGACCGTGTCCAGACCGGCCAGGCAGTGCATCAGCGTGGACTTGCCGGAGCCCGAGGGCCCCATGATCGCGGTGAACTGGCCGCGCTGGATGTCCACGTCCACCGCGTCGAGGGCGACGACCCGCGTCTCGCCGGAGCCGTAGGCCTTGACGACCTTCCGCGCCCGCGCCGCGACGGCCTCATGCCCTCCAGTACCCCCGTGCCTGGTTTCGGTCATAGCCGTTGTCACGGTGTTTCCCCTCGTGTCGATGCGTGGTGCGAAGCACGTGATGCGCTTCATCCGAAGTCTGCTGGCCGGGGGTGCCGCGGCGCCCTGGTGCCAATCGCCGTATCCATAGGGGTGCTAGCCCCACCCCCCCGGACTCCCGCCCTGTAGAAACCAGTTAAGGACTTCCGCGGCCCTTCCTCCTCCTCCCCCAGGACGAAGCGTCCCTGGATCCTTGTGAGGACCAACCCCTAGGGGATCTCGCCCGTTGGGACGAGGCGCCCTGAGGGGATACCACCCCGGCATGCCGCAGTGAGATGGTGTCCGCGCAGGTACGGACGGGGGGAAGGGTTTTTCATGGGCTCAGGGGAAAGCACGGGCGCGAGTACCGACGACAGCGCCGGAGGCATACCCGGGAGCGCCCCGGCAGGACCCGGAGGCCATGCCTCCGCCAAGCCGGGTACAGGTACGGGTACGGGTACGGGTAGACAGGCGGCCTCCCCGCCCGGCCGGCCCCGGACGGCCGTCGTCGCCGCCCTGATGCTGACCATGGGCCTCGTCGCCCTCGACAGCGCCGTCGTGGCCACCGCCGTCCCGCAGATCGTCGGCGACCTCGGCGGCTTCGCCGTCTTCTCCTGGATCTTCTCGGGCTACATCCTGGCCGCAACGGTCACCCTGCCCGTCTACGGCAAGCTCTCCGACACCTACGGCCGCAAGCCCGTCCTGCTCCTCGGCATCAGCCTCTTCCTGCTCGGCTCGCTGCTGTGCGCGGCCGCCTGGAACATGGCCGCCCTCATCGCCTTCCGGATCCTCCAGGGCCTGGGCGGCGGTGCCCTGCAGGGCACCGTCCAGACCCTGGCCGCCGATCTCTACCCGCTCAAGGACCGGCCGCGCATCCAGGCCCGGATGTCCACGGTCTGGGCCACCGCGGCACTGGCCGGCCCCGCGCTCGGCGGGCTGATCGCCACGTACACCGACTGGCGCTGGATCTTCCTGATCAACCTGCCACTGGCCGCCGCCGCCCTGTGGATCATCAGCCGCCACCTGGTCGAGCCCACCCGGGCCCCCGGCCGTACCGGCCCCGTCGACTGGGCGGGAGCCCTCGCCGTCTTCGCCTGCGGGGGGCTGCTGCTCTTCGCGCTGGTCCAGGGCGGGGTCGCCTGGCCCTGGCTCTCGGCGCCCTCGCTGGGACTGTTCGCAGCCGCCGCCGTGCTGGGCGTGCTCGTCGTCTGGATCGAACGCCGGGCGGAGCAGCCCATCCTGCCCGGCTGGGTGTGGCGCCGGCGCACCATCGCCGCCGTCAACCTGGCCATGGCCGGGCTCGGCCTGCTGATGGTCGCCCCGATGGTGTTCATGCCGACGTACGCCCAGTCCGTGCTCGGCCTCGGCCCCACCGGCGCCGGCCTGGTCACCTCCGCGATGACCCTGAGCTGGCCGATCAGCGCCGCCTGCGCCCAGCACGTCTACCGGCGCATCGGCTTCCGCAACACCGCCGCCACCGGGGTCGCTCTGGCCGCCCTCATCCTCGGCTCCTTCACCCTGCTCCCCTACCCCGCCCCGGTCTGGCAGCCCGTACTGATCATGCTGCTCCTGGGCGCGGCCCTCGGCCTGTTCCAGCTCCCGCTGATCGTCGGGGTCCAGTCCACGGTGGGCTGGGAGGAACGCGGAACCACGACGGCCTCGGTGCTGTTCTGCCGCAACGTCGGGCAGAGCGTCGGAGCGGCGCTGCTGGGAGCCGTGGCCAACGCCACCATCGCCGGCCGGCTGGCACAGGCCCCGGTGCCCGGGCTCCCCACGACCCTGGACGACGTCTCCAAGGCCCTGACCGACCCCGGCCTCCTCCCCCCGGAGGCCGGCGAGTACCTGCGCCGTGCTGTGGCCGCCGCCGGGGACCACATCTTCCTCGGCGCGACCCTGGCGGCGGTCGCGTCGGCGCTGGTGCTGCTGCTGGTGGCGCCGCGGCGGTTCCCGCTGCTGCCGGAACAGCGGGAGGGCTGAGGGCGGGCGCTTGTCATGCTCGGGCCGAGAAGGTAACCCTCTTCGGAGACGCCACACACTCTCCCGGGGGGACCCACATGACGTCCGCACTCCTCACCCTCGCCTTACTCGCCGCCCTGGCGGGCCCGATCACCCTGCGCCTGCTCCGCCACCCAGGCTTCGTCACCGGCCGCGACGGGCGCCTCTCCACCTCGACCACGCTCGCCCTGGCCTGGACGGTGATCCTGGTCTGGCTGCTCCTGGCGACCCTCGGCTACGGGCTCACCGCGGGCGGCGGCGTCGACTGGTTCCAGGGCCCCGAGGGCCCGCTCTCCTCCCTCACGACCGTCTACCTCCCGCTGCTCGGAGGCCCGTACGCCGCCCTGATCGCGGCGAAGGCGGTCGTCGGCATGCGGGTGGAGCGGGGCTCCATGGCCAAACCGGCGCCGAAGGGCACGGAGCGACGCCCGATGTACGACCTGATCTCCAACGACGGCGGGCGGACCGACCTGGTCGACCTGCAGTACGTCGCCCTGAGCGCGGTCACGATGCTGTACGTGGTGGCGTTCTTCCTGACGGACGTGGGCGGCGGGCTGCCGAAGCTGCCGGCCGAGATGTGGGCGCTGACCGGGGCGCCGGCCGGGGCGTACCTGGTGAACAAGATGGCGACGCGCGCGAACCCGGTGATCACGCACGTATCCGTGACCGAAGGGCTCCTGGCCATCGAAGGCGGCGGCTTCGGCGACGACCCGCGCGTCGAACTGGACGGAACGGCGCTCTCGACGTCCGCCGACCCGACGGGAGCCCTGACGGCTCCCCTCCCGACACCGGCGCCGGCCGCGTTCACTGTGGTGGTCACCACCCGCGGCCTGCGCAGCGACCCCTACCGATACACAAGCGCCGCCTAGAAGGCTGATGAAGATGTTGGGTTCTGGCCCCGCCGCGTCAGCGGCGGGGCCAGACTCGTTGTTGTGGTTCAAGGGGAGTGGGTCGGAGAGCTGGTCGGGCCCGATGTGTGGGCGACGTGCCGGGAGTTGATTCCGGCTGGGAGTGTGTTCGCGTTCCTGGCCGAGCACCGTGGCCGGTTGTTTCCCGCGGAGATGTTCGCGGATATGTATCCGTCGGCGAACGGGCGGCCGTCCATGCCGCCGCAGATCCTGGCCGCCGCGATCACGGTGCAGGCCCTGCATGGCCTGTCGGACTTCGAGACGGTCCAGGAATTACGCTGTGACCTGCGGTGGAAGGCCGCGTGCGGGCTCGGTCTGCACGACATGGCGTTCAATCCGTCGCTTCTGGCGTACTTCCGCCGCCGGCTGGCCCGCTCGGCCCGCCCGAACCGCGTGTTCGAAGCGGTCCGCGAGGTCGTGAAGGCCACCGGGGCACTGAAGGGCAAGCACCGCCGGGCACTGGACTCCACGGTTTTGGACGACGCGGTCGCCACCCAGGACACCGTCACCCAGATCGTCTCTGCGATCCGGGCGGTGATCCGGGCGGTCCCCGGCGCCGCCGAGGTGGCCGCGGTGCAGTGCACGGCCCACGACTACACCGACCCGGGCAAACCCCGCATCGCCTGGAACGACGTCCAGGCCCGCGCCGACCTGGTGGATTGCCTGGTCGCGGACGCACTGCGGCTGCTGGGGCACCTGCCCGAGCAGCAGCTCGGCGAGAAGGCCGCCGGCGCGGTCGGCCTGCTGGCCTTGGTCGCCGGGCAGGACGTCGAGCCCGCCGACGGCTCCGACGGCCGCGACGGACGGTGGCGCATCACGCGAGGGACCGCCCCGGGCCGCATCGTCTCCACCGTCGATCCCGAAGCCCGCCACGTCCACAAGACCCGCAGTCATCAGCAGGACGGATACAAGGCACACCTCGCGGTCGAGCCCGAGACCGGCCTGTTCACCGCCGTCGCACTGCGTCCCGGCTCGGGGGCCGAAAACCACGAGGCAGCCGTCGGCCTGGATCTGCTCGCCGATGAGGAACAGCCGGTTCACGCCTTCGGCGACACCGCCTACTCCACCGGCGACGCCTGCAAGGTTCTGGAGGGGGCCGGTCACCGGCTGTTCCTCAAACCCGCCCCGCTGCGGGCGGCCGTTCCCGGCGGTTTCACCCTCGAGGACTTCGCCATCGACACCACCTCGGCGACCGTGACCTGCCCCCAAGGACACACCGTCCCGCTCTCCGATCCCGGCGGACAGCACCATCAGCGCAGAGCCACTTTCAAGGATCTGTGCACCGGATGCCCCCTGCGCGAGCGGTGCACCAAAGCCAAAGCAGGCCGGATCCTGACCATCCGCCCCCACCACGACCAGCAGGCGGCTGCCCGCCACCAGGCCGCCACCGATCCCGACTGGCAAGCCGCCTACCGCCGCTGGCGACCACCCGTCGAACGCGCCGTCGCCTGGATCGTCCACCGGGGCAACCGCCGACTCCGATACATCGGCACCATTAAGAACGACACCTGGCTCCACACCCGAGCAGCCGCCCTCAACCTCCGCAGACTGATCAACCTCGGACTCACCAACACCAACGGCACCTGGCACCTCGCCCCAGCCGGCACATGAACGCGAGCGGCTGCCCGGCCTCCGGCCGGACAGCCCCTCAACAAGATCTTCATCAGCCTTCTAGAGCCTGTCGTCAAACTCCCGTCGTCGCCCGAAGGGCGGCCGCGCGGCGTCTGGTGCGTGCTCTCGGCGCGCCGGGCGAAAGTACGCGTACTGGACGTACTCGGGCTTTCGCCCGGTGCGGCGAGAGCGCGTGCCAGGCGTCGCGAGGCAGACGGGAGTTTGACGACAGGCCCTAGGGCGTCTGGCACGCCGAAGGGGCGGGGTGCGACGAGCACCCCGCCCCTCAGGCGCCCACCTACTGGCCGAGCTTCGCCAGGAAGTCCTCGATCAGCGGGGCGATCTCCGAGAGGTGGGTCTCCAGCGCGAAGTGACCGGCGCCCGCGAAGAGGTGGACCTCGGCGTCCGGCACGTCGCGCTGGTACGCCTTCGCGCCCGCCGGGAGGAAGAAGGGATCGCCCTCGCCCCAGACGACGAGGACCGGGATGTCCGCGGCGCGCAGCCACGCCTGCCAGGCCGGGTAGTGGGCGAAGTTGGAGTGGTAGTCGAAGGCGAGGTCGGCCTGGGCGTCGGCGCGCCCGGGCAGGCCCAGGTAGTGGACGTCGAGCGTCCAGCCGTCCGGGGAGATCAGGGAGGTGTCGGCAACTCCGGCCTCGTACTGGAAGCGGGTGCCGTCCTCGCCGAACAGCCCCCGCACCTGCTCCTCGTTGCCCGGGACCTCGCGCCGCAGCCCGGAGAACTCCCGGGCCATGTCGGAGAGGCCCTCCTCGTACGCGTTGCCGTTCTGCACGATCAGGCCGCTCACCCGGTCCGGGCGACGCTCGGCGAGGCGCAGGCCGACGGGGGCGCCGAAGTCGAAGACGTAGAGGGCGTAGCTCTCCAGGGCGAGGGCGTCGGTGAAGCCCTCCACGACGTCCGCGAGCCGGTCGAAGGTGTACGTGAACCCGTCCGGGGCCTGGGTACGGCCGAAGCCCGGGTAGTCCGGGGCGATCAGCCGGTACGGGGTGGAGCCAAGGGCCTCCATCAGCCGGGCGAACTGGTGCGAGGCGGTCGGGAAGCCGTGCAGGAGGAGCAGGACGGGGGCGTCGGCCGGGCCGCTCTCGCGGTAGGCGACCTGGACGCCGGCTACGTCGACGCTGTTGTGCCGGATGGCGGGTACGACGGTCATCACATTCCCCCTGTGGCATTGTTTCCATTAGCTTCACCGAAGATCACTAACGTGTCAAGGGTCCCAACTCCCATTAGCCACGGGTAATGTGAGGGCATGACAGCGTTCTTCCCGCTCACCGGCGAGCCCCTCGCACTGGACCTCCTCAACACCGACTGCGCGGTCGGCGACCTCGTCGCCGACCCGGCCGGCCTCGCGGACTGGCTGGCGACGCAGGAGGGCCGGCTCGCGCACGTACCGCCGGTCGGCGCGGCGGAGGTGGCCGCGGTGCATGCCGTACGGGAGGCCGCGCGCGCCGCGCTGACCGCCGCCCGGAACGGCGCGGAGCCCCCGGCGGCGGCAATGCGCGTGCTGAACTCCGCGCTGGCCGGCGCCCCGGCCCACCAGGAGCTCGCCTGGACCCCTGAAGCCGGGCTGACGGCGGCCACCGTCCGGCCGGAGGCGGCGCCCGCGGCCCGCAGGCTCGCGGCAGAACTCGCGGAGGCCGTGGCGGAACTGCTGCTCGGGGGGCGGGTCGAGGAGCTCCGCGACTGCGAGGGCGCGGGGTGCACGCTGATGTTCCTCCCGGCGCACCCGCGGCGCCGGTGGTGCGTGGCCTCGCTCTGCGGCAACCGCGCACGCGTCGCCCGCTACTACGCCCGCCACAAGCCCACCCCGTAGCCCGGGCCGGGGCTCCGCGGGGCTGCGGACCGCGAGGCCGGGGGCCCGGTACGCGAGGCCGGGGGCCCGGTACGCGAGGCCGGGGGCCGGTACGCGAGGCCGGCCCCGGACCGCGGGCCCCGGGGTGTCAACCCTCCGCCGGCGCCCGGCCCGTCAGCGCGGCCAGGCTGGAGCGGACGTGGTTCATATGGGCCCGCATCTCGTCCTGGGACTCCCCGTGCTCCCGCAGGATCCGCTCCGTCTCCCGCCCGACCCGCTCCTCCCGCACCCGCGCCTCCGCGATCAGCTCCGCCGCCTTCGCCTCCGCGTCCTCCTGACCGTGCCGCGCCATCTCCTGGGCCTGCGCGAACCCCCGCTTCGCCTCCGCCAGCCGGGACTCCGCGTACCGCTCCAGCTCGGCGTGCCGGGACTCCAGCTCCGCCTGCCGCGCCGCCAGTTCCCGCTCCGCCGCGTCCCAGCGCTCCGCGTGTTCCTGCTCGCGCTCAGCGAGCAGCGCGTCCGCCCGGCGGGCCGTGTCCGCGAGCGCCGCCTGCGCCTCCGCCCGCCACGCCGCCGCGTCGTCCCGCGCCGCCGTCCGCGCGTCGTCCGCCTCGCGCCCCGCCCGCAGCAGCCCCTGCCGGGCCCGGACCTCGGTCTGCTCGCGCACCGCCTCCGCGTCGCCGCGCGCCAGCTCCGTCACCCGGTCGGCGTGTGCCTCGGCGGCTCCCGCCGCCGCCAGCGCGTCCGCCCGCGCGTCACCCCGTAGGGTCTCGGACTCCTCCTCGGCCAGCAGCAGGATCCGGCGGGCGCGCTCGCCGAGTTCGTCGTACGTCTGCGGGGCCAGTCCGGAGACCTCCACGCGCAGCTGCTCCGCCTCCGCCTCCATGTCCCTGGCCAGGACGGTCAGCCGGGCCACCCGCTCCCAGGCCTCGTCCCGGCTGCCCGACAGCCGGGCGAGGTACCGGTCCACCTCTTCCGCCCGGTAGCCACGGCCACGCACGGTCGTAAAGGGTGCACTCATCCTGGAAGCGCCTCTCTCGCGGGGGTTCCTGTCAAGGATGCGTCATTTGCTCCCAGAAGCCCGAATGGCCGGGCCGAGACCCCGTTCGGGGGTCACGACCCGGCCATCCGGATGAGCGGTGAACCCATGGAGGATCCGCGCGAGATCAGCAGAAACCGGTCAGAGGAGCCCGTCCCACATCTGCTCCAGCAGCACCGACCACCAGTTCTCCGGCGACGCCAGCGCCGCACTGTCCAGGCCCGCCAGATTCGCCTGGAAATCGACGGTCCAGCGGCCCGCCTGTTCCGGCGTCAGATGCTGGCGCAGCCGCCACATGTGACCCAGCATCGCCAGCGACCGGACGAACTGCGGCAGCGAGGAGTTGACGAACTGCGGGGGCACCGGCGCCCCGCCCGGACCGCTCTCCACCGGCACCGCCACGATGTGCGCGGTCCCGTACTGCACGCACAGCGCCTTGCCGAAGTCGCTGCCCACCACCAGGTACGAGCCCGCGTCCGAGGCAGGCTGCACCTGCCGCTGCGCCGCCATCTCGGCCAGCGTCGGCAGCGGGGCACCCGGTACGGCCTGGGCCCAGAAGAACGGCCCGAAGTCCACCGGCAGACCCGACCACATCAGCGTCTGCGCCACGATCTCCGGCACACCCTGCCGGGACACCGCGCGCTGCTCGAAGCGGAACACCCCCTGCGGCCCGAACGCGCCCGCCAGTTCCTGCGCGATCGCGTCCAGCGGGATCGCCGGCTGCAACGGCACCTGCGGCAGCGGTGCGCGCACCGGCGCGGGCCGCGCCGGACCGTCCGCCACCTGGTGCAGTTCGCCCTGGTGGGTCAGCAGGTGCCGCATGCCCTGCTGCCGGCCCGCGTGGTCCGTCCCGTACGGGGCCACGCTCGTGATCCGGACCTGCGGCCAGGTCTCCCGGATCATGCGGGCGCAGTAGCCGCCGGGCAGCTCGCACGAGGCCAGCTCGGTGTGCAGCTCCAGCACCTGCTGCGGAGGCACGTTCATCGCGCGCAGCTCGTACAGGATCTGCCACTCCGGGTGCGGGGTGCCGGGCGCGGAACGGCGGATGAGCTGCTGCTCGGAGCCGTCGGGAGCCCGGTAGCGCAGCACGGCCTGGTAGCCGGGGCCGACCGTGGGCGCCCCGGGAGCGGAGGCCTGCGGCGCGGGTGCCTGCGGCGCGTGTACGGGTGCCTGCTGCCCGGCACCCGGCGCCCCGGGCGGACCGGGCGGGCCGGGCTGCTGCGGTCCGCCGGGACCGGCCAGCATGGTGGCGGCGTAGGCGTCTCCGCGCCCGCCGGAGGCCCCGGGAGCTCCCGGCGGGCCGGGAGGCGCGGGCTGTCCCGTCACGGCCGGACCCGCCAGCATCGTGGCGGCGTGGTCCAGCCCGCCCCCGGGCACGCCGGGGGGACCGGGCGGCGCGGGCGGCTGCCCGGCACCCGGAACCCCGGGAGGTCCGGGCGGGCCGGGCTGCTGCGGTCCACCGGGACCGGCCAGCATGGTGGCGGCATACGCGTCTCCGCGCCCGCCGGAGGACCCGGGAGCCCCCGGCGGACCGGGAGGCGCGGGCGGCTGCCCGGTCACGGCCGGACCCGCCAGCATCGTCGCGGCATGATCCAGCCCGCCGCCGGGAGCTCCAGGCGGACCGGGCGGACCCGGCTGCTGCGGACCGCCGGGGCCCGCCAGCATGGTGGCGGCGTACGAAGGCGACTCGCCGCCGCCCGGCGCACCCGGCGCACCGGGCGCACCGGGCGGACCCGGCGGATTCACGGGCGCGGGGGCCCCGGGCCGGTTGACCCGGGCCTTGCTCGTCGGCGCGTCGGCGATGTCCCCACGGGACGCCGGCCCGGGACCGCAGGCCGCACCCTGCCCCGCCCCGGAAGACTCCGGGTCCAGCGCGGGCACGACGGCGGTCTTCGGCAGCTCACTGCCCCTGGGCATCAGGGTCGTGCGCGCCTCCGGGCCCGGCCCCGACGGCGCCGGGGCGTCGTCCAGGTCCGTCCCGGACAGCGGCGGGGCGAACACCGTCGCCGGCAGCGGTACGGACACGGAGTCCGCACCGGGGTTCACGTCGGTACCGGCCCAGGGCGTGGCCCCGGCCGGGACCGCGGCGGGCACGCCGTCGTTCGCGGTCGGCTCGTAGGGGACCTCTCCCCCGCGCCGCAGCGGCACCGGCTGCGCCGCCGGCTCCGAAGCGCCCGCATCGAAAGAAGCGGCCGGAGCCGCCGCCGGGGCTTCCACGGCGGCGGACATCACCGGAGCCGAAGGAGCCGCCGGAGCCGCCGGAGAGGCCGGAGCCGCCGGGATCCCCGCCCGGTCCGCCGCCTCCTGGAGCCACTCGGGCGGACTCAGCATGAACGAGGTCTGCTCCGAGTCGATGCGCGGCACCGGCACCGAAGCCTCGGCCTGCGCGGCCGACGCCCCGTACTCCTCCTCGTAGCGGCGGATCACCTCACCCACCGGCAGGCCGGGCCAGAGCGTCACCTCCCCGCTGTCCCGCGCGATGACGAGCCGCTGCCGGCCACCCCCGGACACCGGACCCGCCGGGCGGTCCTCCGCCCACACCACGAAACCGAGTCCGAACTCCCGTACGCGCACCTCGCGGTGCTGGTACGCGGGCACGTCCCCGTTGATCCACTCTTCGGCGCGCTCCTGCGCCTGCGCAAACGTCACCATCGCGCCGTCACCCTTCCACCGGTCCCGATGCCTGCCCGGCACCCGGAACCGAACGCTCCGCCGAACCCGCACTCGAACCCGTACCCGAACCCTGACCGGTCACGGGAACCGAGCGCGCGAATCCGCCGTCCACCATCAGACCGGCCACCGTTTCCAGCTCCGGCGGATTGCCCGCCAGCCGTTCCAGGAAGGCGTCGAAATCCGCACCGCACGGCAGCAGCAACCGCTCCACGCGTTCCTGTACCGACCAGCCGTCCTGGTCGCGCGCATCGTCGTACGGGGAGAACCAGACCGAACCCACGGCCTCACCGCGCACCTTCACCGCGAGCAGCCCGCCCTGCACGAAGGCCACGCACAGGTAGTCCTTCGTCAGGTGGTCCCGCAGGCACTTGTTGACGTAGACGAGGTCGTTGACCGCCGCCTCCTCGCGCACCGTGAAGAACGGCTGGTCCACCAGCAGTCCCAGCTCCACGTCGAGCCCCGTGCCCACCGGCGCGCAGCCGCCCGCCGCCTTCAGGAAGGAGCGGTACGCCTCCGGGAGCCGGTAGCCGAGGTCCTCCTCGACGCCCTGGACCTGCTGCTCGGACACCGAGACCACCGTCTTGGGCAGCCCCAGGTGCACCGGGCGCACCTCCTGCAACGACCGCGTCCCGCGCTTGTTGTGGTCCACCGCCGCCGTCGCCAGACCGGCGTGGTGCCTCAGCAGCGACTTCACCTCGACCGGGACCAGCTCCATCCGGCGCGTCCCGGACACGTGGTGCCAGGTCCAGCCGTGCGGGGTCGACACCGGGCCGACCGTGTCCCACAGTTCGTGGCCGGTGGCCCGCATGGCGGCGTTCGCGGACACGCAGTCCGTCAGGCGCAGCTCGTCCACGCCGAAGCCCTCCGGGGGTTCGGCGATCTCGACGGCCGCACGGGCGTACAGCGCGAAGTCGGGGTGTCCGTTCGCGTCGATGCGGACTCCGTGGGGATGGCGCGCGGCCCGGACGGGGTCCGGGAAATGCACGACCTGCCCCGAATAAGCGGCGTTGGGTGGCGCGGCCTGATGCCCGAGCCGACCTGTCGTCATGGCGGTAGCCCCCTGCTGGATCTGGCTGGTTCACCACAGCCTATGCGTTCCGGCAAGGGCGTCACCCGCCCGCGCGTGGGGACCCCGCGGGACGGCCGGGAAGATCCGAATTGATACGAATATTCGACCCCGCTTCCACATGCCACGGGACATTTGACAGGCTGTCCCCACAGCACGGGGGCGTGCGCGACAGCGGCCGGCGCCGCGGCCACGGGAGGGAAAGCGCAACCATGCAGAACACGGCAACACGCACAGAAGCGGCCGACGCCCACTCAGGAGGCGCGGGAGCCCAGGGGTCCGCGGGCCCCGCGGGCGCCCGCGGACCTGCGGATCCCGCCGGTCCTACGGGAACCAGTGGCCCGGCGGCCGTCCCCGCGCAGGCCCGCGCCACGTCCGAGCAGGGCCCCGGCGATCCCCGGCTGCGCTGGGGCGGCGGCGGGGACGGCCGCCCCGCCGTGCCCACGCTCCGCTTCCGCCGGGACGGGATCCTGCCCACCGTGGCCGCCGCCCTGTCCGTGCGCGGCGAAACCCTCACCGGGACCGCCGGCAAGGCCGACCTGCCCCCCGTACTGCACGCCCTCGTACAGGATTTCCTCGACACCCTCACGAGCGGCCAGCGCGAACGTTTCACCGGCCGATGTCCGGAGGCGATCCTGCTCTCCCGCCACCTCGCCACCGTCGAGGGCGCCCGCAGCAAGCGCGCCTCGCGCAAGCCCCTGACGCCCAGCGAGGCGCGCCGCTCGCTGAAGCACTCCAAGATCACCGCCCGCCGCATCCGCGAGGACGGCGACCCGCTCCACGGCAGCTACGCACCTCCCTGCCGCTCCTGCGAGGCCCTCCTCGCCCACTTCGGCGTACGCCCCGTCGACCTCACCCACCCCGAGTAGCCGCCATGACCACCACCTCCGCTTCGTACGCCCGCTCCTCGGCGACCCGCTTCCCCGTCGCCGTGGACTCCGCCCTGCGCACCGCCGGCTGGGAGCCGGGCCGCTGGGACATCAAGCAGGCCGAGTACTGGGCCGACGCCCTGCGCGACCACACCACCCCCGCCGGGCACCGGCACACCGTCTTCCCGGCCGCCGTCGAAGCCTGGGCGGAGTTCGGGAACCTCACCGTCACCGCCCCGGGCCCCGGCCGCCAGATCGCGCCCGTCGCGATACGCCTGGACCCCCTCACGGGCCTGCACCTCGCCCGCACCTTCGCGGACCTCGGCCGGGCCCTGTCCACCCAGCTCTGCCCGCTCGGCGTCGAGGCCGACACGGACCAGGCCGGGGGCGGCTCCCACCTCGCCCTGGACCGCGAGGGCCGCGTCTACTGCGTGGACCACACGGGCGACTGGTACCTGGGCGCGAGCCTGGACGAGGCCCTCACCCTCCTCCTCACCGGCCTCCAGCCGACGCGCCTGACGACGGGCTGACCCGCCGGCTCCGGGAGCCGCTCCCCGCCCTGCGGGCAGCGGCCCTACCCGCGCTCGCCGGGCAGGACCGCCGACACCTTGAAGCCGCCCCCGTCCGTCGGGCCGGACACGAACACCCCGCCCAGCCGGAGCACCCGCTCGCGCATCCCGACCAGGCCGTTGCCGCCGCTCGGCAGCCCCGGCTCGGCCGCCTTGCCGTCGCAGGGGCCGTTCTCCACCTGCATGGCCACCTCCCCCTCCCGGTGCGCCAGCCGTACGACGACCCGTGCGCCCGCGGCGTGCTTGTGGCAGTTGGTCAGGGCCTCCTGCACCACCCGGTAGGCGGTCTGCTCCACCTCCGCCACGTACGCGGAGTACTCGCCGCGCACATCCAGCTCCACGGCCATCCCGGCCGCCCGCGACTGTCCGACCAGCGCCTCCAGCTCGCCCAGCGTCGGCCCGTCGTCGAAGCTCCCCACCAGCGCCGCCGGCGCGGCCACGGCCGCCGGCTTCGGGGACTGCGCCCGCAGCACCCCGAGCATCTCGCGCAGCTCCGTCAGCGCCTGGCGTCCCATGTCCCCGACCAGCGCGGCGTTCTTCGCCGCCTTCACCGGGTCCTTGGCGGCGATCGCCTGGAGCGCCGCCGCGTGCACCACCATGAGCGACACCCGGTGCGCCACGACGTCGTGCATCTCCCGCGCGATCCGGGTCCGCTCCTCCGTACGGGCCCACTCGGCCCGTTCCTCCGCGCGGTCCGCGAGCAGCGACAGCTCCCGCTCCAGCGAGTCCGCCCGCTCCTGCAGGCTCTCCATCAGCCGTCTGCGGGCCGCCGTGTACAGCCCGAACAGCACCGGCGGCACGGTCAGCGCCACCGCCACGAACACGGACAGGGTGATGGCGAGGGTGAGGGTGACCTCGGGGTCCTGCGCCCGGGTCCTCATGTACATCACCACGAAGGTCGCGGCCAGCGACATCGACGCCAGGGTCGCGGTGATCCGCCGGGGCACCTCGGAGGCGGCCAGCGTGTAGAGCCCGACCACGCCGAGCAGGAAGCCCATGGCCGCCGGCGACACCGCGATGCCGACCAGCACCACGAGGATGGGCCAGCGCTGCCGCAGCACGAGTACCGACCCGACCAGCACCCCGAACAGCACCCCGGCGAAGACCGGGATCCCGGCCTCGTGGGCGAACCCGACGCCCAGCACCCCGCACTCGGCGGCGGACAGCGCGCCGAGCCCCACGTCCCACACGGCCGACCTGCGCCGCTCCCACCACAGGGGCCCGTCCCGCCCGGCCCCCGCCTCTCCCTGCTCTTCCCCCGTACTGGTCATACGGTCCAGCCTACGCAGCGGCCCCGGTCGGGAGGCGACCGGAAATCCCGCTGAAGGGCTCGGATTTGTACCGTCGCATTCAGGGCACCTGGTGCGGCATAGTAGGTGCCGTCGGCTCAACCGCCAGGGCGTAATGTCTGGTTTAGCCGGTTAATCCCCTGTGGTGTAATTGGCAGCACTGAGGCTTTTGGTGCCTTATGTTCGGGTTCGAGTCCTGACAGGGGAGCTCCACGGTCCGGGTCCTGACTTTCACAGTCGGGACCCACCCTCGTTTAGGGCCTGAAACCCACCGGTATCCTTCACGGGTCCACCACCCGAAGCCGAAGGGCACACCCGTGAGCGCCAACCGCCCGGCAGCCGTCGTCGTACTCGCAGCGGGTGAAGGCACCCGCATGAAGTCGGCCACACCCAAGGTTCTGCACGAGATCAGCGGGCGCTCGCTCGTCGGTCACGTCGTCGCCGCCTCCCGCGAGCTGGACCCCACCCACCTCGTCGTCGTCGTCGGGCACGCCCGCGAGCAGGTCACCGCGCACCTCGCCGCGATCGACGCCGACGTCCGCACGGCAGTCCAGTACGAGCAGAACGGCACCGGGCACGCCGTCCGGATGGCCCTCGAAGAGCTGGGCGGCGACCGCCCGGCCGGCACCGTGGTCGTCGTCTGCGGCGACACCCCGCTGCTGACCGGCGAGACCCTGGCCGCGCTGACGGCCACGCACGAGGCCGACGGCAACGCCGTCACCGTGCTGACCGCCGAGGTCCCCGACTCCACCGGGTACGGCCGGATCATCCGCGGCGCCGACGGGGCGGTCACCGCCATCGTCGAGCACAAGGACGCCACCGACGCCCAGCGCGCCATCCGCGAGATCAACTCCGGGGTCTTCGCCTTCGACGGCGCCCTCCTCACGGACGCCCTCGGCAAGGTCCGCACCGACAACAGCCAGGGCGAGGAGTACCTCACCGACGTGCTCGGCATCCTGCGCGAGGCCGGCCACCGCGTCGGCGCCGCCGTGGGCGCGGACCACCGGCAGATCCTCGGGATCAACAACCGGGTCCAGCTCGCCGAGGCCCGCGCACTGCTGAACGCCCGTCTGCTGGAGCGCGCCATGCTCGCCGGCGTGACCATCGTCGACCCGGCGAGCACCCTCGTCGACGTGACGGTGACTTTCGGCCAGGACGCGATCGTGCATCCCGGCACCCAGCTGCTCGGCACCACGCACATCGCCGAGCAGGCCGAGGTCGGCCCCAACACCCGCCTGAAGGACACGCACGTCGGCGTCGGCGCCCGCGTGGACAACACGGTGGCGGACACCGCCGTCGTCGGCGCCTCGGCCAGTGTGGGCCCCTTCGCCTACCTGCGTCCGGGCACGAACCTGGGCGCGAAGGCCAAGGCCGGCACGTACGTGGAGATGAAGAACGCCACGATCGGCGAGGGCACCAAGGTCCCGCACCTGTCCTACGTCGGCGACGCGACGATCGGCGAGTACACGAACATCGGCGCGGCCAGCGTGTTCGTGAACTACGACGGTGAGCACAAGCACCACACGACCGTCGGCTCACACTGCAAGACGGGTTCGGACAACATGTTTGTGGCTCCCGTCACCATCGGGGACGGCGCCTACACGGCCGCCGGCTCCGTGATCACGAAGGACGTGCCGCCCGGCGCCCTGGCCGTGGCCCGTGGCCAGCAGCGGAATATCGAGGGCTGGGTGGCCCGCAAGCGTCCGGGAAGCGCAGCCGCAACGGCGGCTCAGTCGGCGGTCCACGAGGACTCCGACGAACGCTGAGGTGAACTGACCGGAAACGGCTACGCCCGAGAGCGCGTACCGTGATAGGTGAACGCAATTCGGCTGGCTCACCGTGTGCGGGACGGACGCACATGGGGGCGAGCAGCTTTCCCACGTCTGAGGAGACAGTGCTGTGACCGGGATCAAGACGACCGGCGAGAAGAAGCTGATGCTCTTCTCCGGCCGCGCCCACCCCGAGCTGGCCGAGGAGGTCGCGCACCAGCTCGGTGTCGGCCTCGTGCCGACCAAGGCTTTCGACTTCGCGAACGGCGAGATCTACGTCCGATTCCAGGAGTCGGCGCGTGGCGCGGACTGCTTCCTGATCCAGAGCCACACGGCTCCGATCAACAAGTGGATCATGGAGCAGCTGATCATGATCGACGCGCTCAAGCGCGCGTCGGCACGCTCCATCACCGTGATCGTCCCGTCCTACGGGTACGCCCGCCAGGACAAGAAGCACAAGGGCCGCGAGCCGATCTCGGCCCGCCTGGTCGCGGACCTGCTGAAGACCGCGGGTGCGGACCGCATCCTCACGGTCGATCTGCACACCGACCAGATCCAGGGCTTCTTCGACGGCCCGGTCGACCACCTTTCGGCCCTGTCGGTCCTCGCGGACTACGTCGGCGCCAAGGTCGACCGCTCCAAGCTGACGATCGTCTCCCCGGACGCCGGCCGCGTACGCGTCGCCGACCGCTGGTGCGACCGCCTGGACGCCCCCCTGGCGATCGTGCACAAGCGCCGCGACAAGGACGTCGCCAACCAGGTGACCGTCCACGAGGTCGTCGGTGAGGTCAAGGGCCGCGTCTGCGTCCTGGTCGACGACATGATCGACACGGGTGGCACCATCTGCGCCGCCGCCGACGCGCTCTTCGCGCACGGCGCGGAGGACGTCATCGTGACGGCCACGCACGGCATCCTGTCGGGCCCGGCAGCCGACCGTCTGAAGAACTCCAAGGTCAGCGAGTTCGTGTTCACGAACACCCTGCCGGACCCGTCCGACCTGGAGCTCGACAAGATCACGGTGCTCTCCATCGCCCCGATGATCGCCCGCGCCGTGCGCGAGGTCTTCGAGGACGGCTCGGTCACCAGCCTGTTCGAAGAGCAGCAGTAAGCACGTCCGCACTGCGCTGACTCCCTGGAGTTAGATCATTTTTGGGTACGGCCTCCCCGCCGGGTACACTCCTTGAGTTGCTCGGCGAGGGAGGCCGTACCTGTTTTCACGGGTATGGATGCTCCGTTATCGACGCGCTCTTCGTAGCAGGCCGTGTTCCGGCCGGGTGACTGTCGTCCATTTCCGTCACCCCACGAGGAGTGAGCATGTCCGAGATCAAGCTTGCCGCGAAGGTCCGCGAAAACTTCGGCAAGGGCTCTGCCCGCCAGGCCCGTCGTGACGCCCTGACCCCCGCGGTCATCTACGGCCACGGCACCGACCCGAAGCACGTCAACGTGGACGCCCACGCGCTCCAGCTCGCGCTGCGTACCCCGAACGTCCTGCTCTCCCTGGACATCGAGGGCGCCGGCACCGAGCTGGTCATCCCGAAGGCCGTTCAGAAGCACCCGCTGAAGCGTTCGATCTCCCACGTCGACTTCCTGATCGTCAAGAAGGGCGAGAAGGTCACCGTCGACGTCGCGATCGTCACCGAGGGCGAGCTGGCCCCGGGCGGCAACATGCTGGAGACCCTCCAGAACACCATCTCCGTCGAGGCCGAGGCCACGCACATCCCGACCGAGGTCACCGTCTCGATCGCGGGCCTGGAGGCCGGTGCCACCATCACCGCCAAGGACCTGGTCCTCCCGGCGGGCACCACCCTGGCCGTCGACGGCGACATCGCCGTCCTGCAGGTCATCGGCGCGTCGGCGGAGGAGCCGGCCGCCGAGGGCGCCGAGGCCTGAGCCTCGCCCCTCCCCCTCAGCACTTGCTGAACGACCGCCGTCCGGCTCCACTGGAGCGGGACGGCGGTCGTCTTCGTATAAGGAGCTTTTGATGTCGGACGACGCGGCGCCCTGGCTGATCGTGGGTCTCGGGAACCCGGGTGCGGAGTACGCGGGCAACCGCCACAACATCGGTTTCATGGTGGCCGACCTGCTGGCGGAGCGGATGCGCGGCAAGTTCAAGGCGCACAAGGCCCGCGCGCAGGTGGTCGAGGGCCGCATGGGACCGCCCGGACCGGCGAACCGGCGCGTGGTGCTGGCCAAGCCCATGTCGTTCATGAACCTGTCCGGCGGCCCGGTGACGGCGCTGCGGGACTTCTACAAGGTGCCGCTGGACCGGATCATCGCGGTCCACGACGAGCTGGACATCGACTACCCGACGCTGCGGCTGAAGCTGGGCGGCGGGGACAACGGCCACAACGGCCTGAAGTCGATGACCAAGTCGATGGGCCCCGACTACCACCGGGTGCGCTGCGGCATCGGCCGCCCGCCCGGCCGGATGCAGGTCGCCGACTTCGTGCTGAAGGACTTCTCCTCCACGGAGCGCAAGGAGCTGGACTGGTTCGTGGACCGGGCGGCCGACGCGGTGGAGTGCCTGATCGCGGACGGTCTGGAGCGCGCCCAGTCGACGTACAACTCCTGACGGCGCGTACGGCGATCCCCGTAGCGGATCCGCTCTGGGGCGCTTGCGCGCGGGGATCGCTATACAGGACAAACGGAGCGTCAGTTCTCAAGTCCGTACGAATACTACGGAGTACCTCTTGACCTTGACGGCCGGGCGTCAGCATGCTGAGCCGCCACCCCCACGGCATCGTCCCCTCATCAGCGTCAGAGGTATCACCATGCTCGTTTCCAGATCCCGTTGGGCCGCTGCCGTGGTTCCCACGGCGGTTTCTCTCGTTCTCCTCGCCGGTGCCGGTCCGGCCTTCGCCGCGGGCGACACCCGCACCGTCCCGATCCACCAGACTCTGCCGCTCACGGTCGCGAACGCGGGCGTCGACGTCGAGAAGTCGTGCACCGGCATCCCCGCGACGCAGGACGGCTGGCACTTCATCTTCCCCGGGAACCCCGCTGAAGCCAGGTTCGTGGAGCTGAAGGTCACCTTCGAGCCCGGCGGGACGCAGACCATCTCGGTCTTCGATGTTCCGAA
The DNA here is from genome assembly GCF_057834205.1 of Streptomyces sp. GL_148. Lineage (NCBI taxonomy): Bacteria > Bacillati > Actinomycetota > Actinomycetes > Kitasatosporales > Streptomycetaceae > Streptomyces > Streptomyces sp. GL_148. The sequence goes on from NZ_CM174396.1 coordinate 3,546,000, forward strand.
CGACAACCACGCTTACGTCGGCTCCGCGCCCGGCGCCACGCTGAAGGCGGCCGAGGCCGTGGTCGAGGGCGGCAAGCAGGACTGGTTCAACCTGTCCCACGTCTGCCCCGCCAAGCCGGTGACGAGCCCGAGTCCGTCGGCGTCGGTGACCACGTCGGCCTCCCCGTCCACGTCGGCCTCCCCGTCGACCAGCGCCTCGGCGTCCGCGTCGGCTTCGGCGTCCGCGTCGGCCTCCGCGAGCTCGTCGGTGTCGGCGAGCCCGAGCGGCAGCGCCTCGCCGTCGGGTTCGGGTACGCCGAGCCCGTCCGTGAGCTCCTCGGCTCCGGTGTCGGGGGGTACGAGCGGTGGTGGCCTGGCCACGACCGGTTCGAGCATGCCGGTGGCGCTGCTCTCGGTGCTGGCCGCCTCGCTGATCGCCGCGGGTGGCTTCCTGGTGATGCGTCGCCGTCGCGCCGCCCAGTAGGAGCGCGCATGAGGAAGCCCCCGCGCCGTCGTCGGTGCGGGGGCTTCCTCGTCGTCCGGGTGGGTCAGCCGGTGTTGCGCAGGCCGGCCGCGACGCCGTTGACGGTGAGGAGCAGGGCCCGCGACAGGATCGGGTCCGCTTCCTCGCCGCGCTCGGCGGCCGCCCGCTGGCGGGCCAGCAGGGAGACCTGGAGGTAGGAGATCGGGTCCAGGTAGGCGTCGCGGACCGAGAAGGTCTGCTGCAGGACCGGGTTGGAGTCGAGGAGCTTCTCGCCGCCGGTGATCCGCAGGACCTCGCGGACGGTGAGCTCGTGCTCCGCCTCGATGCGGGCGAAGACGTGCTTGAGCTCGTCGGGCACCAGGGTGTCGACGTAGTGGCGGGCGATCCGCAGGTCCGTCTTGGCCAGCGTCATCTCGACGTTGGACAGGAAGTTGCGGAAGAAGTGCCAGCGCTCGCCCATCTCGGCCAGCGCGTCGCCCTGGCCGGCCTCGCGCAGGGCCTTCAGGCCCGAGCCGACCCCGTACCAGCCGGGGACGATCTGGCGGGACTGGGTCCAGCCGAACACCCACGGGATGGCGCGCAGGCCGTCGAGGCCGGCGCCGGAGTCGGGGCGGCGCGAGGGGCGCGAGCCCAGGTGCAGGTCGGCGAGCTGGTCCACGGGGGTGGCGGCGAAGAAGTACGCCGGCAGGTCCGGGTCCTCGACGAGCTCGCGGTACGCGTCATGCGCGGCGTCCGAGACGGTGTCCATGGCCGCGTCCCAGCGGGCCAGGTCCTCGTCGGACTGGCGCGGGGCGGTGTGCAGGGCGGAGGCCTGGAGGGTGGCCGCAACGGTCAGCTCCAGGTTCTCGCGGGCCAGCGAGGGGACGAGGTACTTGTCGGAGATGACCTCGCCCTGCTCGGTGACCTTGATCTCGCCCTCCAGGGTGCCCCAGGGCTGCGCGAGGATCGCGTCGTGCGAGGGGCCGCCGCCGCGGCCGACGGTGCCGCCGCGGCCGTGGAAGAGGCGCAGGCGCACGCCGTAGCGGTGGGCCACGTCGCGCAGCCGGCGCTGGGCGCGGTGGATCTCCCACTGGGAGGTGGTGATGCCGCCGAACTTGGAGGAGTCGGAGTAGCCGAGCATGACCTCCTGGACGTCGCCGCGCAGCGAGACGAGGCGCCGGTAGGAGGGGTCGGCGAGCATCTCGTCGAGGATGACGTCGGCGGCCTTGAGCTCGTCCGTGGTCTCCAGGAGCGGGACGATGCCGATCTTGGCCCAGCCCCCGTGCAGGTCGATGAGACCGGCCTCGCGGGCGAGGACGGCGGCGGCGAAGACGTCGTCGGCGCCCTGGCACATCGAGATGATGTAGGACTCGATGACCTCGGGGCCGAACTTCTCGAAGGCGTCCTTGATGGCGCCGAACACACCGAGGGTCTTCAGGCCGGCCGCGTCGAGCGGGGCCGGGGTGGGCGCCAGCGGGCGGCGCGAGCGCAGCTCCTTGGCCAGGAGCCGGCCGCGGTAGTCGCGGGGCATGTCCGCGTAGCGCCAGGACTCCTCGCCGAGCCGGTCGAAGAGCTGGCCCAGCGCGTGGTGGTGGGCGTCCGCGTGCTCGCGTACGTCCATCGTGGCGAGCTGGAGGCCGAAGGCGGCCAGCGTGCGGATGGTGCGGTCCATGCGGCCGTCGGCGAAGAGCGCGCCGCGGTGCTCGCGCAGGGAGGTCTGGATGAGGGTGAGGTCGGTGAGCAGCTCGGCGGTGCCGAGGTAGTCGCGGCCTTCCTCGTGCGGGATGCCCTTGGCGAGGCGCTCGCGGGTGTTGAGGAGCTTCTGCCGTACGCAGGTGGCCTTGAGGCGGTACGGCTCCTCGGCGTTCAGCCGCTTGTAGCGCGGGCTGATCTCCGGGAGGCGCTCCAGGTCGGCCTGGAGGGAGGTGAGGAGTTCCTCGGTGGCGCCGGTGTAGCGGATGGAGTTCGACAGCAGTCCGCGCAGGAAGTCGATGAGTTCCAGGGCGTCGGTGATGCCGTGCTCGTGCTGGAGGATCAGCACGTCCCGGGTCACCTCGGGGGTGACGTTGGGGTTGCCGTCGCGGTCGCCGCCGATCCAGGTGCCGAAGGTGAGCGGGCGGGTGCCGGCCGGGATCTCGATGCCGACGCGCTGGAGCTCGGCGGCGAGGTCCTCCAGGACGTCGCCGACGGCGCCGGCGTGCAGCTCGTCGAGGTAGTAGACGGCGTTGCGCGCCTCGTCGGCGGGCTCCGGGCGGACCACGCGCAGCTCGTCGGTCTGCCAGACGAGGTCGATGTTCTCCGCGAGGCGCAGGTCGTGGCGGCGGCGCTCGCCGGCGCCCGCGACGGGCTCCTCCAGGAGGGCCGCGATGCGGCGCAGCTTGTTCAGGACGCTGCGGCGGGCCGCCTCGGTGGGGTGCGCGGTGAAGACGGGGCGGACGTTGAGGTTCTTGACCGTCTCGCGCAGGTGCTCGGGGTCCGCGTCCTTGAGCATGTCGGCCGTGCGGGCCAGCAGGCCCCCCTCGGCGGCGCGGTGGGCGCGCAGCTCCTTGCCGCGGTGCACCTGCTCGGTGACGTTGGCGAGGTGGAAGTAGGTGGAGAAGGCACGCACCAGCTTGGCGGCGGTCTCCAGGTCGGTGTCGCCGAGCAGCTCGGCGGCCGCGATGCCGTCGGTGCGGGTGAGGGCTCGGACGCGTTCGACCAGGTCGAGGAGGTCCTGGCCCTCCTGACGTACGAGGGTCTCGCCGAGGAGGTCGCCGAGGCGGCGGATGTCCGCGCGCAGCTCGGCGTTGGCGGCGCCGGCGGGGGACATCGCCGTGGCGGTGGTCGAGTGGGCCTGGTCGGCACTGCTCACAGGTGCGGCTCCTTGCAGTGTTTCGAGCGCTACTGGGAGGTGGGCTCCGGTTGCGCGCGGTGGTGCCCTCCCGGACCTGGGTCCGGCGGTGCCACCGCTCCTGATGCGCAGCCCGGGCTGCCCGTGCGGACCGCGCTGTCCGACGACACCAGGATAGGCGGCCTGTACCGGTGACCAGGCCCGTGTGTCACCAGGCGGGACGACGGCCGTGCGGCTCGGGCCGATGGACCCTGCCGCGGGCGCGCTCCTCTTGCCCCGCGGGGGACCTTTGCCATACTTACGTTGCCGTAGGTTACGCACCCGTAGGGATGTGTGGCCGGGCGGCGCGCCTGCCGACTCCCTCACCCTCAGGGGACACACCTATGACCATCAGTCCCGACGTGATCGAGGACGCCTCGGCGTCTTCCGGCGCGTCCGTGCCGTCCGCGACCCTCGGCGGTGAGAGCAAGCGGTCCGTCGAGCAGATCGCGCTGCTGCTGTTCATCACCGTGCCCTTCCTCGCACTGCTGGTGGCCGTTCCGCTCGCCTGGGGCTGGGGGGTGAGCTGGCTGGACGTGGGCCTGATGGTGTTCATGTACTTCCTGGCCTGCCACGGCATCACCATCGGCTTCCACCGCTACTTCACGCACGGTTCCTTCAAGGCGAAGCGGCCGCTGCGCATCGTCCTGGCGATCATGGGCTCGATGGCGGTCGAAGGACCCCTGGTGCGCTGGGTGGCCGACCACCGCAAGCACCACAAGTACTCCGACCACGAGGGCGACCCGCATTCGCCGTGGCGCTTCGGCGAGACGGTCCCGGCCCTGATGAAGGGCCTGTGGTGGGCGCACATCGGCTGGCTCTTCGACGAGGAGCAGACCGACCAGCAGAAGTACGCCCCGGACCTGATCAAGGACCCGGCGATCCGCCGGATCTCGCGCGACTTCGTCTTCTGGACGATGTTCTCGCTGGCGCTGCCGCCGCTGGTGGGCGGTCTGGTGACGATGTCGTGGTGGGGTGCCTTCACGGCGTTCTTCTGGGGCTCCCTGGTCCGGGTCGCGCTGCTGCACCACGTGACGTGGTCGATCAACTCGATCTGCCACGCGGTGGGCAAGCGCCCCTTCAAGTCGCGCGACCGCTCCGGCAACGTGTGGTGGCTGGCGGTGCTGTCCTGCGGCGAGTCCTGGCACAACCTGCACCACGCCGACCCGACCTCGGCCCGGCACGGTGTGCTGCGCGGCCAGGTCGACTCCAGTGCGCGGCTGATCCGCTGGTTCGAACAGCTGGGCTGGGCGTCCGACGTCCGCTGGCCGTCCGAGGCCCGCATCGACGCCCGGCGCAAGGAAGAAGTGTCGAACGCGGCATGATGGGGGGTGTGGGAAACGACGGCAGCAGTTCCAGCAGCGAGAAGCCCAGGCGCAGCCGCCGGGTCCGGATGACGGGCGCCGAACGGCGTCAGCAACTGCTGGACATCGGCCGCACCCTGTTCGCCGAGAAGGGGTTCGAGGGCACGTCGGTGGAGGAGATCGCGGCGAAGGCCGGAGTCTCCAAGCCGGTGGTCTACGAGCACTTCGGCGGCAAGGAGGGCCTCTACGCGGTCGTCGTGGACCGTGAGATGCGCCAGCTGCTGGACGGGGTGACGGGCGCGCTGACGGCCGGGCACCCGCGGGAGCTGCTGGAGCAGGCGGCGTTCGCGCTCCTGGACTACATCGAGAACTACACGGACGGTTTCCGGATCCTGGTCCGTGACTCCCCCGTGGCCCAGTCGACGGGCACCTTCGCCTCGCTGATCAGCGATATCGCCACGCAGGTCGAGGACATCCTCGGTTTGGAGTTCAAGGCCCGCGGCTTCGACCCGAAGCTGGCCCCGCTGTACGCGCAGGCGCTGGTCGGGATGGTCGCGCTGACCGGGCAGTGGTGGCTGGAGACGCGCCAGCCGAAGAAGGCCGAGGTGGCGGCGCACCTGGTGAACCTGTCCTGGCACGGACTGGAGAACCTGGAAGCGAAGCCGCGACTGGTGGGCCACCGCAAGAAGTGAGTGCGCCCGTCCGTTCGCGGTGCGTGAGCGGTACGTCGCACCTGGTGCCCGGGGCCACAGGCCCCGGGCACCGCTGCGTTCTGAACGTGATCAAAACGGCTTGCTTAATGTCTAGACAACGCGCGCCACACGGGTAGTCTTCGGTGACTCCCGGGGGGGAATGCCGTCTCACGTGCAGCGCAGTACTGCCGCGCGCCCTGAGACGAGATCGTTCAACCCGGTTTCGCCTGACTACCAGGGAGACCTCTTGTCTTTCATGCGCTCCACGCGCTCCGGCCGCATCGCGGCCTGCACCGCCCTCGCCGTCGCGGCGGGCATGCTCCTTTCCGGTCCGGTCTCGGCCGCCGAGAAGCCGTTCCCCACGGCCAAGGCCGAGCGGCCCACGACCGACGAGCGCGCCACGGGCACCCGCCCGCAGGCCCCGGCGCCCAAGGCCGAGAACAGCACCCGCAGTGCGGCGGCCCCGGTGGCGCCGCTGCTCGACGTGGACGGTGACGGCTGGTCGGACATCCTGTACCGCGGCCTCAGCGGCAGGACGTTCCTGAAGACCTTCCACGAAGAGCAGGACCCGGTGTACGCCGTACCCGGCGCCGACGCCGGCGAGGGCCCCGCCTACGGCGAGGACTTCAAGGACGTCATCCCGGCCGGCGACCTCGACGGCAGCGGGCACCCGGAGTTTCTGACGCTCTCCGTCACCGGCAGGCTGTCGCTGCTGACGGCGGGCAAGGTCGACGCCTCGCGCACCGGCTGGTCCGGCAGCGGCTGGAACATCTACAACAAGGTCACCGGCGTCGGCGACCTGACCGGCGACGGCAAGGCGGACCTGCTGGCCCGCACGTACTCGGGCGCCCTGTACCTGTACCCGGGCAAGGGCACGGCCGGTACGAGCAGCCCGTACGGCTCCCGGATCGCGCTCGGCGGCGGCTGGGACATCTACTCCCAGATCGTCGGCGGCGGCGACTTCAACGAGGACGGCAAGTCCGACCTCCTGGTGGCCACGCCGGGCGGCTCGCTCTACGTCTACCCGGGCAACGGCGCGGGCGGCTTCGGCGACCGGGTCAAGCGCGGCACCGGCTGGAACATGTACAACCAGCTCCAGGTGCTGACCAACAACACCGGCGGCACCTGGGTCGTGGGCCGTGACGCGGCCGGCACCCAGTGGAGCTACCCCTCGAACGGTGCTGCCGGTCTCGGCGACCGTGTGGAGATGGGTCGCGGCTGGGGCTCCGTCGACCTGATCTCCGGCCAGGGCGGCGTGCCCGCGCACGGCCGCTCCGAGCTGGTCGCCCGCACCAGCGGCGGCGCCGTCTACTACTACTACGGCAGGCAGGACGGTGGCTTCGGCGACCGCCGGGAGGCTCTGGGGAACGGCCAGGCGCCGGTCGACCAGGTCGGCATGGCCGTGGCGTCCTCGTTCGACTCCCAGAACGAGACCAGCTGGCTCTTCTGGGGTGGCGGCAAGCTCTACATCGGCGACCACGACCTGGGCGCCGGCTGGGGCATCTACAACTCCCTCGTCGGTGTGGGCGACATCAACGGCGACGGCTACGGCGACCTGCTGGCCCGCGACAAGTACAACGTGCTGTGGCTCTACCCGAGCTACGGCAACGGCTACCAGTTCCGTGACCGTGTCCGCCTCGGCAGCGGCTGGGGCTCCTACAACAAGCTCTTCGGCGCCGGCGACATCACCGGCGACGGCCGCGCCGACCTGCTCGCCCGCGGTACGGACGGCACGCTGTGGGCCTACCCGGGCAACGGCACCGCCGGCTTCGGCGACCGCGTCAAGATCGGCGACGGCGGCTGGAACACCCTGAAGAAGCTGGCCGCGGTCGGCGACATCACCGGTGACGGCCGCACCGACCTCGTCGGCGTCAACTCCGCCGGTACCGCGTACCTGTACAAGGCGACGGGCCTCAAGGGCCTGAGCACCTTCAAGGGCAGCACCTCCCTCGGTGGCGGCTGGAACGCCTACGTGAACCTGCTCTGACCGGTCCCGCACGCACGAAGGCGCCCCGTCACCGGATCTCCGGTGGCGGGGCGCCTTCGTGTGCGCCGTGGCGGTTCAGCGGCCGACGCGTTCCGGGGTGTGCGGTGAGAGGCCGTGCGGTTCCAAGCCGTGTTGTTCCAAAAATTCCAGCCGGTTGCCCACCGGATCCTCGGAGTAGAAGCGGCGGTGCCCCGGCAGGCCGTCGTCCCAGACGACCTTCGCGCCCCGCTCCTGAAGTCTGCTCGCGTAGGCCTCGATGCCGTCGACCCGGAGTCCCGGGTGGGCCTTGCGGGCGGGGCGGAAGTCCTCCTCGATGCCCAGGTGGAGCTGGACCGGCCCGGCGGCGAACCAGCAGCCCCCGCGCGCCGCGAGCACCGGCGGCTTGGGGATCTCGGTCATGCCGAGGACCTCGGTGTAATAGGCGCGCAGCCGCTCCTCCGAGCCGGGCGGGGCGGCGAGCTGGACGTGGTCGACGGCGGCGAGCCCGACGGGCATGCTCAGGCCTCCCTGCGGGCTACGGCGAAGATCCGGCGGAACGGGAAGACGGTGCCGCGGGGGCCCGTGGGGTAGGCCTCGCGCAGCAGGGTGCGGTACTCGGCGAGGAAGGCCTCCGCGGCCTCGTCGTCGTCGGCCAGCGCGGTGAGCACGGGCCGCAGCGCGGTGCCCTTGACCCAGTCCAGCACCGGGTCGGGTCCCTGGAGCAGCTGGTGGTAGGTGGTCTCCCAGACGTCGGCGGCACAGCCGAGTTCGGTGAACCGCTCCAGGTATCCGGAGGGTTCGAGGATGTGGATGTAGCGGGCTCCGTGTCCGGCGAGCCGGGCCCGCCAGCGCGGGGTGTCGCACAGCTCGGCGAGGATCCGGTGGCTGGGGGCGGTGAAGTTGCCGGGAATCTGGAAGGCGAAGGTGCCGCCGGGACGCAGTCCGTTGATCCAGGGGGCGAAGGAGCCGGCGTGGCCGGGGACCCACTGGAAGGCGGCGTTGGAAACGATCAGGTCGTAGGGCTCCTCCGGGAGCCAGTCGGCGAGGTTCCCGTGGCGGAAGTCGAGCCGGCCGCCGCCGCCGGTGGGGCCGGAGTACTCGGCGTCGGCGCGGTGGAGCATCTCCGGGGAGAGGTCGTACCCGGTGATGTGGGCTTCGGGCCAGCGGTCCGCGAGGAGCGCGGTGACGTTGCCGGGGCCGCAGCCGAGGTCGGCGATCCGGGCGGCCCGGGAGGGAAGCTCTGGTATGCGGGCCAGGAGGTCGAGGAAGGGCCTGGCGCGGTGGCCGGCGTGCCGGAGGTACTGCTGCGGGTCCCAGGTGGGGGCTGGGGGCGCCGTCGTCGTGGTGGTGGTCGTGTGCGACGCCGGAATCCTGGCCGGCGCGGTATCGGAATGCATGTTCGAGCCTCCCTGCTGGCGGTGCGGTCGGAATCGGAAGCTGCTCCGGCCCCCTCCATGCCCCATGGTGGCGGAAAATATATCTCGACGTCAAGATACTTGAGATCGAGATGCTCGATTTAAAGAGACTTCACATCGACAGACCCTTTACACTGATCCGCATGGAGGACGAGGTCGACCGACTGGTCGCGGCATGGCGGCGGGAACGCCCTGACCTCGACGTGGAACCACTCGAGGTACTCAGCCGCGTCAGCAGGCTCGCGCGGCACCTCGACCGCGCCCGCCGACTGGCCTTCTCCGAGCACGGCCTGGAGCCCTGGGAGTTCGACGTCCTGACCTCGCTGCGGCGGGCCGGCGCGCCCTACCAGCTCTCCCCCGGCCAGCTGCTGACGCAGACCCTGGTGACGTCCGGGACCATGACCAACCGCATCGACCGGCTCGCCAAGAAGGGCCTCGTCGAACGGCTGCCGGACCCCAACGACCGCCGCGGGGTCCTGGTGCGCCTCAGCCCCGAGGGCCGCGACCGCGCCGACCAGGCGCTCGCCGGGCTGCTGGCCCAGGAACGGGCGATCCTGGCCCAGCTCTCGCGGACGCAGCGCGGCGATCTCGCCGGGCTGCTACGCCAGTTGACCGCTCCGTTCGACAACGTCCCCGGCTAGCCCCTGCCCCGGCAGTCCCGGCAGGTCGGCGGGCCGTACGCCGGCCCGGCGGGCCAGGGCGACCGCCGCGAGCGTGGAGTGCACGCCCAGCTTGCCCAGCACGTTCTGCATGTGGGTGCGGACGGTGTGCGGGGAGAGGAACAGCCGCGCGGCCACGTCCTTGCGGCCCAGCCCCGCCACCATGCAGCGCAGCACCTCGTGCTCCCTGGGCGTGAGGGACTCCACCAGCCGTTCGCTGTCGGTACGGTGCTTGCGCGCCGCGGTCAGTTCGCGGAGCACTCCCGTGAGCAGCGCGGGCGGCAGGTGCGTCTCCTCGCGCAGGACTCCGCGGATGACGGCCAGGAGCCGCGAGAGCGAGCTGTCCTTGGCCACCCAGCCCGAGGCTCCCGCCTGGAGCGCGAGGGCGGCCCGGCGTGCGTCGTCGCGCTCGGCGAGTACGACCGTACGGAGCTCGGGATGGGATACCCGTACGCCTGCCACCAGCGCGATCCCGTCGGCGGTGGGTGGGGCGGAGCCGGACTCCCGCTGGGCCGGAACGCCCGCGGCGACGGCGGCCAGGTCGGAGTCGACCAGCAGGACGTCGAAGCGGCGGCCCTCGGCCACCGCGCGTTCGAGGCAGCGCTGCGCGGCGGGGCCGCTGCCGGCCGCGGAGACGTCCACGTCCGGTTCGGCCGCGAGCGCAGCGGCGAGAGATTCGGCGAAGATGCGGTGATCGTCGACCACGAGTACCCGGATACGGACCACAAAACCCCCAAGGGTCGGGGAACGGACGACTGCGGGTACGACGCCCGGACCGGGTGATCCGCAGGCGCCGCGGCCGCCGCCGTGACATCTCTGCACTACCCCGGACCGGACGTCGTACCCGACTTGTCTCGACCCCTGAATCAACACCGGCCCCCACCGGTGTCACGCATCAGCGTAGGGCCGGGGTCGGCTCGTGGTTGGCCGAATTGCAGAAGTTTTCCGAGCGATTTTCCGGCGAGGCGCTTCCCGAGTGGCTCCGGGGTGGCTTGAAATCGACTGCTTCCCGCCCCCGGAAGTCCCGTTCCGTGCGGTCGTGTGCCGCGGGCAGTTGCACGAGGGGTATTTCACTCGGCGTGCGCACGCCGGGCGCCCGCGCGCAGCGCCCGGCGGGGGCGCGCCCGGAACGCACGCGCGCCCCCGCTCTGGTGAGGAGCGGGGGCGCGCGGGGCAGGGGTGGTGCGGGAGGTGCCTGCGGGCTCAGCCGCGCCGGGCGCGGGTGAAGTTCCAGGCGTCCGTCACGATGCCCGTGAGGTCCGAGCGGGTCGGGGTCCAGCCGAGGCGCTCGTGGGCCGTGCGGGCGGAGGCGACGAGGAAGGCCGGGTCGCCGGCCCGGCGGGGGGCCACGATCTCGGGAATCTCCTTCCCGGTGACCTTGCGGACCGCCTCGATGACCTCGCGGACGGAAAACCCGCTGCCGTTGCCGAGGTTGCACACCAGGTGCTCCCCCTCGGCGGCGGCCCGCAGCGCGGCCAGGTGGGCCTCGGCCAGGTCGGCGACGTGGATGTAGTCCCGTACGCAGGTGCCGTCCGGGGTGGGGTAGTCCTCGCCGAACACGGAGATCGACTCCCGCTCGCCGAGGGCCACTTGCAGCACCAGCGGGATCAGGTGGGTCTCGGGGTCGTGCAGTTCGCCGAACGGCCCGTACGCCCCGGCCACGTTGAAGTAGCGCAGCGAGACCGCCGCGAGGCCGTGCGCCACGCACTCCCCCGCGATCATGTGGTCGACGGCCAGCTTCGACGCCCCGTACGGGTTGGTGGGGGCCGTCGGCGAGGACTCGGTCAACGGGCCGTCGCCGGGCTCGCCGTAGGTCGCCGCGGTGGAGGAGAAGACCAGCCTGCGCACGCCCGCCCCGCGCATCGCGGCCAGCAGGGCCAGGGTGCCGCCGCCGTTGTTCTCCCAGTACTTGCCGGGGTTCGCCACGGATTCGCCGACCTGCGAGGAGGCCGCGAAGTGCAGGACCCCGTCGTAGGAGGGGTCCAGGTACTCGGCGGCGTCCTGGATGCGGCCCTCGATGAACGCGGCGCCGGCCGGCACCCCCGAACGGAAGCCGGTGGAGAGGTCGTCGAGGACGGTGACCTCGTGGCCCGCCTCCAGGAGGTGGGCGGCGACCACCCCGCCCACGTATCCGGCTCCGCCGGTGACCAGGTACTTCGAAGACGCCGTCTCGCTCACGTGCCTACTGCCTCTCGCCGGGAACGCACGCACCGTGCGCGTGCTGGTCACCGGCATACCCGAATCCGCGCCGCCGGGGAAATCCCCGGCCCGGATCAGGGCCGGGCGCCCCCGGACAGCGGCAGTGCGGCCCGGTCCAGCAGACCGGTACGGGCGGCCAGCGCGGCCGCCTCCAGCCGCGAGCCCACGCCCAGCTTCATCAGCACCCGCTGGACGTGCGTGCGCGCGGTGCTCGGCGCGATGGCCATGCCGGCGGCGATGAGCCGGGTGTCCTCGCCCTCGGCGACCCGGACCAGCACCTCCACCTCGCGCGGGGTGAGCATCCGCAGCAGCCGGCTGCCCTCGTCGTCGGGCTGGGCGGCGGGGTTGAGCAGCTCGGCGAAGGCCCCCTGCAACAGCTGCGGCGCGATGGCCACTTCCCCCGCCCGGGCCTTGGCCAGGGCCCGCTCCACGCCCTCGATGCGCTCGTCGTGGCGTACGTACCCCGAGGCGCCGGCCGCGAAGGCGGCGGCGATCCCGCGCGGGCTCGGCACCGGGCCCAGGACGACCACGGCGATCTGCGGACGCTCCCGCTTGATCCGGACGATCGGCTCGAAGACCCCGGGCTCGGCGGGCGTGGCGGTGCCCAGCAGACAGACCTCCGGGGCGCGGCTGATGACCAGTTCGGCGGCGCCCGCGGCCGGGGCGGCGGCCGCCAGCACCCGGTGGCCGCGCAGTTTCAGGGCCGAGGCGAGCGCCTCGGCCAGCAGCCGGTGCTCGTCGACCACCATGACCCGTACGCCCATTGAGGCACCCACCCCCGCCCTTCTGACCCGGCAAGCTACACGCTTGTTCGACGGCGCGGTGCGGATACCGCGCAGAAGCCCCCGGAAGGACGGACCTTCCGGGGGCTTCGGGGTGTTCTGGGCGTCTGCCGCCGCGGGTCAGCCCGCCACGGGTCAGCCCGTCGTGAAGGAGACGAAGGAGTAGTACGGGTCGGACCCCGAGGACCTGCTCATCACGGCGGTGCGGGCGATGAAGAGCTTGCCGTTGGCGTAGCGGTACTCGGCGGAGTCCGGCAGGAACTGGGTCTCGGCGCGCTGCGACTCCTTGGTCGCCGGGTGCTGCATGAGCACGGTCTCCTTCATCGTCTTGCCGTCGATGGAGACGATCTGGCCGCCGCCGTCGTAGGGCGGGACCTTGTGGGCGATGAGGTTGGAGCCGTCCATGCGCAGCGGGTAGATGGTGTAGCGCTCGCCGGCGTCGGCGCGGTCGGCGGTCAGCTTGCCGGTCTCCAGGTCGAAGGAGACGATCTCGTTGGTGCGGCCGGAGTCGGTCGAGCCCTTGTGCTCCTCGGTCGGCAGGTAGAGCTTGCCGTTGCCGACGACCATGTTGACGCAGTCCTCGACCTCGGTGGCCCCGCACTCGGGGTCGTAGTTGCCCGAGGTGAGCGGGATGCGCGCCTTGAGCTGGCCCGCGTCGTCGAGGACGAAGAGGTCGCTGACGCCGGTGGCGTTCTTGGAGGTGTCGTTGACGTCCGCCGCGACGATCAGCGGCTTGGTGGAGACGATCTGGGCGAAGTCCAGGCCCGCGGGGAGCTTGTACGAGGACTTCTGCGCGCCGGTGACCGGGTCGAGGGACTGGGCGGACAGCGTGTAGCCCTTGTACTGGCCGCACCGGCGGATCACGGCGAGGGCCGGGCCGCCCGCGTAGCCGAGGTCCTCGCACTGGTCCGCGTCGGTCTTGGCCGACCACAGGACCTTGCCGTCGGCGAGGTTCCAGGCGGCGCCGCCGCCCGTGCCGCCCGCGGCCACCGTCTGGCCGCTGACGGTGACCTCGCCGAAGGTGATGGGCTTGTCGCCGCCGTTCTGGGACTTGCCGTTGGCCTTCCACAGGAGCTTGCCGGTGTTCAGGTCGATGACGCCGACCTGGTTGCACGGCTGGTACTTCTTCTCGGCCGTCGGCAGGGCCTCGTCGAAGAGGATCGCCGTCTTGTTGTCCGAGACCCAGCGGCTGGCCCCGCAGACGTTGGCGCCGAGCGGGATCTCCCACTTCTTGGCGCCGTCGGCCAGGTTGTAGCCGACGACCTTGCCCATGTCGGACTTGGCGTAGGTGGTGTCGGTGAGCCAGGAGCCGGGGATCTGGACGATCTCGGCCGACTCCGGCATCGGGACGTTGACCAGGGTCTTCGACTTGGTCTTGGCCGGCACCTTCTCGGTGCCTCCGCCGCCCGGGGCCTTGTCGCCGTCGGGGCTCGCGCTGCCGCCGGCCACGGGCTGGTTGCCGGAGCCCTCGTCCTCGCCGGAGACGTACCAGATGCCGCCGCCGACGATGAGGACGATGGCCAGGAGGGCCGCGCCGACGATCATCAGCTGGGTGCGTACGTCGTTGCCGCCGCCGCTGCCGCCGGCGGGGACCGCCGGGCCCTGGGCCGCGTACATGGGCGCGGTGACGGGCTGCTGCTGCGGGTAGCCGTAGGCCTGCTCCTGCGGGTAGCCGTAGGAGGCCTGCCCGGCGGGCGGCCCGGCCGGGACCGTCGGCGGCTGGGCCGGGGGCGGCGGCGGGGGCCCGGCCGGCAGGGGCGGCATGGCCGGGGGCGCGGCCGGGGGCGCGGGCGCGGCGAAGCCGCCCGGCGGCTGGTCCTGCGGCGCGCCGAAACCGCCGGACGGCGGCTGGCTGGGGGGCGGCGGGGTACTCATCGGTGCTACTGCCTCTCGGTGGGCGGTTCGGCGGACTGCTGGGCGGACTGCTCGTTCTCGGGGCGGTCCCTCACTTGCCGAAGACCATCAGGAACTTCTCGCTCTTGTCCTCGGCCTTCAGATGGGAGGCGGAGACGAACAGCCGGCCGTCCGCGTAGTCCACGATCGGGGAGAAGAAGGAGCTCTCCACCGGGGCGGCGGGGCCGGAGGGGTTGCGCAGGACCGCGGTGGGCGTGCCCCCGCCCGCCGGGATCGTGAGGACCTCGCCGCCCTTCTCGCTCTCCGCCTCGCGGTAGACGACGACCTGGCCGCCCGCCGCCTTCAGCGGGGTCAGGGTGCGGCCCTCGCCGGCCGGGGTGCGCCACTTCACCTTGCCGGTGCCGAGGTCGAAGGCGACGATCTCGTTCGGCTGGCCGATGTCGGCCTTGGTGGGCAGGTAGAGGGTGTTCGCGTCCACGTAGGAGGAACCACAGCTCTGGATGGAGCGGTTGAAGAGGCCGCCGCAGCCGACCAGGAAGCTGCCCTCGCCGGAGACGGTGGCGCGCTGCTTGCCGTCGGGTCCGAGGACCACGATGGAGCGCTCCTTGGCCCCGTTGCCGAGGTCGAGGACGATCGGGTCCAGCGAGTAGACGTTCTTGACCTCGAAGCCCTTGGGGAGCTTGTAGATCCAGGTGGTCTTGCCGGTGGCCGGGTCGGCGTCCATGACCTGGACCGTCTTGTCGGTGTCCTGGCAGGTCGCGATGGCGAGCATCTTGCCGTTCATGGCGGCGAAGTCGCCGGGCTGGCAGCCCTGTTCCACCTTGCTGTCGAAGAGCTTGTCCCCGGTGCTGACCTTGAAGGCGCTGCTCATGCCCATCCGGTTGACGACGAGGGAGTCACCGGCGAGGGCGAGGTCCGGGTTGGAGAAGATGTCGAAGAGGCCTTCCTTCGGGACCTCCTTCGACCATCCCTCCTTGCCGGCCTTGAGGTCGATCATCCGCATCTGGTTGCAGTCGGCGGTGTCGGACTCGCCGTTCTTGTACATGACGACGGTCTTGCCGTCCGCGGTCATGTCGTTGGTGACCCCGCAGATCATGGTGGGGAGGGTGAGGGTCCACTTCTCCTTGCCGTCCTTGACCCCGTAGCCGGTGACCGACTTCCAGACGGTCTTGACGACGGTGTCGCCGACGATCCACTGCCCCTTGGAGTCGACGCCCGAGCCGGGGCCGTTGATCTTGCTGCTCTTGAGCCAGAGGACCTTGTCCTCGCCCTGCTTGCGGCCTGCGTTGAGGTCCTGCTCCTCCTCATCGCCGTTGCCGCTGCCGTCGCCCTTGTCCACGGAGGCGGAGGGCGAGGCCTTGTCGTCGGCGGGCGGCGGCGTCGTGTCCTGCCCGATCACCTTGTCGGAGCCCTTGTCCTTGTCGGAGAAGAGCAGGAAGTACCCGCCGGTGCCCAGGACGAGGACCCCGGCGACGGCGGCCGCGATCAGCACGGTGAGCTTCTTCTTCGGCCCGGAGGGCGGAACCGGCGGCATGCCGGGGGCCATGTGCGGGGGCTGGGGCGGGAAGCCGTAGCCCCCGGGCGGCTGCTGGCCGTACGGGCCCTGCGGCTGCTGGCCGTACGGCCCCTGCGGCTGGGGCTGCGGCTGGGGCTGCTGCGCGTACGGGTTCTCGCCCTGCGGCGGGAAGCCGTAACCGGGCTGCGGGGGCCCTGGCAGGTGCCCGTAACCGGAGGGGTTCGGCGGCTGGTTCGGCGGCTGGGGCGGCTCGGTCATCAGCGCATACCTTCGGCTTCGGGTGTGGGAGGAAGCCCTTTCTATCACTGACGACGAGAACCGCGCCGGGCCGGTCCGACCCCTGTTCCCAAGGGAGGACCGGCCCGTGATGCCGCCATTATCGGCCAGTTGGGCCGCGCGGGCCCCGAAGGCGCGGCGTGCCCTACGCCTCCTCGGCGAGCTCCAGCCAGCGCATCTCCAACTCGTCCCGGCCCGAGATGAGTTCCCGCAGCTCGGCGTCGAGCTTGGCGACCTTGTCGAAGTCGGTGGAGTTCTCGGCGATCTGCGCGTGCAGACTGCTCTCGCGGTCCGTCATCTTGTTGAGCTGCCGCTCGATCTTCTGCAGCTCCTTCTTCGCGGCGCGCGCGTCCCCGGAGGCCGAGGACTTTCCGGCGGCGGCCGGAGCGGGCGCCGGAGCGGCCGCGTCGATCATCTTCCGGCGGCGCTCCAGGTACTCGTCGAGGCCGCGCGGCAGCATCCGCAGGCTCGCGTCGCCCAGCAGCGCCATGACCGTGTCGGTGGTGCGCTCGATGAAGAACCGGTCGTGCGAGATCACGATCATCGACCCGGGCCAGCCGTCGAGGAGGTCCTCCAGCTGGGTCAGGGTCTCGATGTCGAGGTCGTTGGTGGGCTCGTCGAGGAACAGGACGTTGGGCTCGTCCATCAGCAGGCGCAGGATCTGCAGCCGGCGCCGCTCACCACCGGAGAGGTCGCCGACCGGCGTCCACTGCTTCTCCTTGGTGAAGCCGAACTGCTCGCACAGCTGCCCCGCCGTCATCTCGCGGCCCTGGCCGAGGTCGACCCGGTCGCGGACCCGCTGGACGGCCTCCAGGACGCGCAGGGACGGGTCGAGCTCGCCGACCTCCTGGGAGAGGTAGGCCAGCTTGACGGTCTTGCCGACGGTCACGGTGCCGGCGGCCGGCTGGACCTCGCCCTGGGTGCGGGCGGCCTCGCCGAGGGCGCGCAGCAGGGAGGTCTTGCCGGCGCCGTTGACGCCGACGAGACCGACGCGGTCGCCGGGGCCCAGGTGCCAGGTGAGGTGCTTGAGGAGGGTCTTGGGGCCGGCCTGGACGGTCACGTCCTCCAGGTCGAAGACCGTCTTGCCGAGGCGGGCGTTGGCGAACTTCATCAGCGCGGACTTGTCGCGCGGCGGCGGCACGTCGGCGATCAGCTCGTTGGCGGCCTCGATGCGGTAGCGCGGCTTGGAGGTCCGGGCCGGGGCGCCGCGGCGCAGCCAGGCGAGCTCCTTGCGCATCAGGTTCTGCCGCTTGGACTCCTCCGTGGCGGCGATGCGGTCGCGCTCCGCGCGGGCGAAGACGTAGTCGCTGTAGCCGCCCTCGTACTCGTGGACGTCACCGCGCTGCACGTCCCACATGCGGGTGCAGACCTGGTCGAGGAACCACCGGTCGTGGGTGACGCAGACGAGCGCGGAGCGGCGCTCCTGGAGGTGCTTGGCCAGCCAGGAGATGCCCTCGACGTCGAGGTGGTTGGTGGGCTCGTCGAGTACGAGGAGGTCCTGGTCGGCGATGAGCAGCTGGGCGAGCGCGATGCGGCGCCGCTCGCCACCGGAGAGCGGGCCGATGACCGTGTCGAGGCCCTGCCCGAAGCCGGGCAGGTCGAGCCCGCCGAAGAGGCCGGTCAGCACGTCGCGGATCTTGGAGTTGCCGGCCCACTCGTGGTCGGCCATGTCCCCGATGATCTCGTGGCGGACGGTGGCCTTGGGGTCGAGGGAGTCGTGCTGGGTGAGCACGCCCATCTGCAGACCGCTGTTCTGGGTGACCCGGCCGGTGTCGGGTTCCTCCAGCTTGGCGAGCATGCGGATGAGGGTGGTCTTGCCGTCGCCGTTGCGGCCTACGACACCGATCCGGTCCCCCTCGGATACGCCGAGGGAGATGCCGTCGAGCAGGGTACGTGTGCCGTACACCTTGCTGACTGCCTCGACATTGACCAGGTTGACGGCCATCAGGAGCGCTCCAGGGAAGGGGTGTGGATCAGCCCCTCAGCCTAACCCTCCGCGAAGTGCCGGACCGTTCCACCAGCAGCCAGCCGCCCAGCGCCATGCCGATCGCGGCGGGCGCGGTGACCGGGAGGGCGATCAGGGTGGCGCTGTGGCCCTCCAGGAGCCCGCCGAGGCCGGTCGTGGAGAGCCCGAGGACGCCGAGGAGGCAGAGCGCGGTGCCGAGGGCGGCGCGGGGGCCGGAACCGGGCTCGGAGCCGGGCTCGGAGCCGGGCCCGGAGCCGGGCTCGGAGCCGGGGCGCGCGTTGCTCGCGACGGGCGGCGCCTCGAAGCGCCGGAAGACCGCGACGAGTACGCCCGTCAGCGCGGCGGCGGCGAGGAACCGGACCGGGACCTGGGCCCACCAGGCCGCCCCGGCGGGCTCGGGCAGGGCGATGCCGAGCCCGAGCTGGGCGGCGTACACGGCCAGCATCGCGGTGAGGTGCCAGAGGAAGGCCGTCATGGCGACCCCGTTGGCGGCGACCACGCCGCGCCAGACCCGGGGCCGGGCCAGCCAGGCGGCGGCGGGGCCCCTGAGCAGCTCCACGGCGCCCACGAGCCAGATCCCGTGCGCGAGCAGGGCGAGGGTGGGCGGGGCCATGTTGGAGACCTTCTCCCCGGGCATCCCGACCATGGACAGCGGGTACGGCCCGTACGCCACCAGCAGGACGGCCCCGGCGAGCCCGGCGGCGGCGAGGGCGCCGGGACGGCGGAGCTGCCCACGGCCAGGGCCGGTGGCGCGCAGGAAGCCGAGCTGGTGGACGGCGAGCCACACGAAGGCGAAGTTCAGGAACTCGGCGTACGGGACTCCGCCCGCGAAGCGCAGCAGATCGACGGCGGCGGCGGCCGCTGCCAGCGCCCCGAAGGCGGCCCAGCCGTAGCGCTCGTGCAGTTTCAGCAGGGGCGGGGTGAGCGCCACCATCGCGAGGTAGATCCCGATGAACCACAGCGGCTGCGTGACCAGCCGGAACGCGGCCCCCGAGAGCCGGCCGCCGCCCCCGCCGAGGAGCTGCGCGCCGAGGGCGAGCGCGGTCCAGACGGCGACGAACACGAGGGTGGGCCGCAGCAGCCGCCGGAGCCGGGCCCGCAGGAAGGCGGCGTAGACGGGGCCGTCGGTGCGCCGCGCGAGGGACCGGTAGGACAGGGCGTGCGAGAACCCGCCGACGAAGAAGAACACCGGCATCACCTGCAGCGCCCAGGTGAGCACCTGGAGCGGCGGCACGACGGCGAGCAGGTTCCCTATGCCGTCGCCGCTGACGGCGGCCATCAGCCAGTGCCCGGCGATGACGGTCCCGAGCGAGGCGACCCGGAGCAGGTCGACGTAGCGGTCCCGCGTGGCGGGGGTGACGGCGGCGATGTCGCTTGCGCTGGCTCCCATGGTGCCTACGCTCCCGCGCGGGCCGCCGCGGCAACAGGGCGCGGATACTCAGTCCGCCCTAGGTACCCGGGGCTCCGCCCCGAGCCCCCTGTCGTGTGCCGCTGCGCGGGGCGAAGTCCCCTACCCGCCCTTCGCCCGTTCCCCGGGCTGCGCCCGGACCCCTCCTGGGGCTCCGCCCCAGACCCCGCTCCTCAAACGCCGGAGGGGCTGGGTGCATCCAGCCCCTCCGGCGTTTGAGGAGCGGGGGTGCGGGGGCTGGCCCCCGGAGCGGCGCCGCACCCGGCAGCGGGTCCGGGGCGGAGCCCCGGGGAACGGGGGAAGGGCGGGTAGGGGACTCGGCACCGCTCAGCGGCACACCCGGAGCCACCGGCCCGCACGGGCAGGGCCGACAGCGGCCACCGCAAGCCCCGCCGGGCGGCCCGGGGCCGTCAGAGGAGGGTCGCGCCCGGGGCCGGGCTCGTGGCCAGGTGGGTGCTGCGGCAGGTGCCGGAGGCTTCCAGGGCGGCCGCGACCTTGGCCGCCGACTCCGCGTCGCGGACCAGGAAGGCCGTCGTGGGGCCGGAGCCGGAAACCAGCGCGGCCAGGGCCCCGGCCTCCGTGCCCGCCGCGAGGGTGTCGGCCAGCGACGGCCGCAGCGAAAGGGCCGCGGGCTGGAGCCCGTTGGCCAGGGTGGCGGCCAGCTCGTCCGGGTCACCCGAGGCCAGGGCCGCGAGGAGGGCCGGGGAGGCCTGCGGAGCGGGCACCTGCGTACCGGCGGTGAGCCGGTCGAACTCGCGGAACACCGCCGGGGTGGAGAGCCCGCCGTCGGCCACCGCGAACACCCAGTGGAAGGTTCCGGCGGCCACCGGGGTCAGGATCTCCCCGCGCCCGGTGCCCAGCGCCGCCCCGCCGACCAGGCTGAACGGCACGTCGCTGCCCAGCTCCGCGCAGAGGGCGAGGAGCTCCGGGGCCGGGGTCTTCAGACCCCACAGCGCGTCGCAGGCGAGCAGGGCGGCCGCCCCGTCGGCGCTGCCGCCGGCCATGCCGCCCGCCACCGGGATCCGCTTCTCGATGTGGAGGTGGACGTCGGGGCTCAGCCCGGCCCGCTCCGCCAGGATCTCCGCGGCCCGGGCCGCCAGGTTGGTGCGGTCGAGCGGCACCTTGCCGGCGTCCGGGCCGGCGCAGGTCACCGTCAGCTCGTCGGCGGTGGTCGCGGTGACCTCGTCGTAGAGGGAGACGGCCAGGAAGACGTTCGCGAGGTCGTGGAAGCCGTCCGGCCGGGCCGCGCCCACCGCCAGCTGGACGTTGACCTTCGCGGGGACCCGTACGGTGACCGTCCCGCTCACAGCGCGGGCCTCTCCGCAGGGGGCTTGTGTTCGGCGATCGCCGCGAACTCCTCGACGGTGAGGGATTCGCCGCGGGCCTGCGGGGAGACACCGGCGGCGACCAGCGCCGCCTCGGCGCCCGCCGCGGATCCGGCCCAGCCGGACAGCGCCGCGCGCAGCGTCTTGCGGCGCTGGGCGAAGGCCGCGTCGACGACCGCGAAGACCTCGGCCTTGGTCGCGGTGGTCTTGACCGGCTCGGCCCGGCGGACCAGGGAGACGAGTCCGGAGTCGACGTTCGGCGCGGGCCAGAAGACCTTGCGGCCGATGGCACCGGCCCGCTTGACGTCCGCGTACCAGTTGGCCTTGACGGAGGGGACCCCGTACACCTTGTTGCCGGGCTCGGCGGCCAGCCGGTCGGCGACCTCGGCCTGCACCATGACCAGGGTCCGCTCGATGCTCGGGAAGCGGTCGAGCATGGTGAGCAGGACCGGCACGGCCACGTTGTAGGGGAGGTTCGCGACGAGCGCGGTCGGCGGCGGCCCGGGCAGCTCCTTGACCAGCATCGCGTCGGAGTGGACCAGCGCGAAGCGGTCCTTTCGCTCCGGCATCCGCGCCTCGATGGTGGCGGGCAGCGCGGCGGCCAGGATGTCGTCGATCTCCACGGCGACGACCCGGTCCGCGGCCTCCAGCAGTGCGAGCGTCAGCGAGCCCAGGCCGGGCCCGACCTCGACGACGACGTCGTCCGGCCGGACCGCGGCGGTGCGCACGATGCGGCGCACCGTGTTGGCGTCGATGACGAAGTTCTGGCCCTTCTGCTTCGTCGGCCGTACGCCGAGTACGGCGGCCAGCTCCCGGATGTCGGCCGCGCCGAGGAGGGCGGAGGTCTCGGGCGGGGAGGTCTCGGACGGGGAAGTCTCCGGCGCGGAGGTTTCGGGCTGCTGCTCTGCGGTGCTCACCGATAAAGGGTACGGCCGCAGTGTGGCCACGGACTCGCCCCCCGCTGTACGTAGAGCTTCTTCGCCCGGTACGTCTGTTCCTGGCCCGGAGCGTCCTGCGGGCGGCCGCTGCCGCCGAGGGCCTGCCAGGTCTGTACGTCGAACTGGTAGAGCCCCCCGTAGGTCCCCGAGGGGTCCGTGGCGCCGGGCTGGCCGCCCGACTCGCAGCGGGCCAGCGCGCCCCAGTCGAGTCCGTCCGCGCCCTGGACGGAGGTCGGCAGCGGCTTGGTGCCGACCTTGACGAGCTGGCTGACGGGCTCGCGGACGGTCTCCTCGGCGAGCCTGCGGGGCTTTTGCCGGACCCCGTTGACGGTGCGCAGGCTGTACGTGACCCTGCGCGCCCCGGGCCGCCCCGAGCGCTCGACGACTTCGGTGCCGGCGAAGAGGGCGGGGTCCTTGACCCTCTCGGTGGCGTACGGGATGCGTTCCTCGCGGATCTCGCGGGTGCCGGTGATGCGGAGCACGGTGACGGTCTGGCCGTCGCGCGGGAAGGAGCCGGCGGGCACGGAGGTGGTGTCCTGGCCGTGGAGGGTGATCCCGGCTTCGTCGAGGGCCTCCTGGACGGTGGCGGCGTTGGTGCGGATCGTCCGCTCGCGGCCGTCGGCCATGAAGGTGATGCTGCGTTCGGTGCGGACGGCGAGGGTCAGGCCGGTCCGGGGGACGGGGGCGGTGCGGGGTGCGGAGAGGTAGGCGCCTTCGGCGCGGATGCCGAACTGGCGCAGTGCGCCGTCCACGGTGCGGGCGGTGGTCCACACCTCGCGCCGCTGTCCGTCGAGGGTCAGGCTCAGCGGGCGGCCGTAGCGCAGGACGATCTCGTCCCCGTCGTCGAGGACCTCCGCCCCGGCCGGGGCGACGAGGTCGTGGGGGCCGACGCCGAGCCCTTCGGCGGCGAGCAGCTCGTCCACGTCGTCGGCGAAGGTGTGCAGGGTCCGCGGTACTCCGTCGACGGTGAGGCGTACGGCCTTGTCGGCGGCGACGAAGGCGGTGGTGCCGCCCGCCAGGAACGCGACGACCAGCGCCTGCGGCACGATGCGCCGCCAGGTGTCGCGCGGGGCGGGGACGGCGCTCCTGCGCCGCCTCGGACCGGGGCCGGGGCCGGGGCCGACGCCGGGGCCGGGGCCGGGGCCGACGCCGGGGCCGGGGCCGGGGCCGGGGCCGGCCGGTGCGGGCACCGTGCCGAGTCCGCCCCCTCCCCTGCGCCGCCCGGTCCCCGCGGGGGCCGCTCCGGCCGCGGCGGCGTCGGTGTCCGAGGACGCCACCGGCACGCTGCGACGCCGTCGGCCGCCGCCCCTGGGCGCCGGCACCCCGGGCTCCGGGCGCGCGCCCGGGGAGGCCGGGTAGGGGTCCGCGTCCACGCCCTGACCCCGGTACGGGTCCGGGTCCGCAGCCGGGCCCCGGTGCAGGTCCGTGTCCATGCCCGGGCCCCGGCCCCGGTTCGTGTCCGCACCCTGGCCCCGGTACGGGTCCGTGTCCGGGCTCCGGTACGGGTCCAGGCCCGGGCTCCGGTACGGGTCGAGGTTCAGGTCGAGGTCCAGGTCCAGGTCGGGATCCACGCCCTGGCCCCGGTACGGGCCCCCGTACGGCTCCACGCCCGGCTCCGGGGCCGGATCCACGCCCGGATCCACGCCCGGGTCCGGGTACGGGTCCAGGCCCACGCCCGGGCCCCGGTACGGGTCCAGGTCCGGGCCGGGGCCCGGTTCCGTGGTCGGGTCCGGGGCCTCGGCCCAGGGGTCGCGGCCACCGGCCGGCCAGGCCACATCGCTCATCGCGCTCGCTCCACTGGTCCGTCCGGCTGCTTCGGGCACGGCACCCTAGCGGAGCGGTCATCACGCTACAAAGCCGGATGGCTACGGAACGTGGCGAACGGGTGAGCCGGATCGACGACGGCCCGGCCGGCCGCCCGTGGGCCCTCAGTAGGCGAAGGCGCGAGCCGTATTGGCCGCCAGTGCCGTCGCCATGGCGTCCTCGTCGATGCCGCGGACCGCGGCCATCGCCCGTACGGTCAGCGGAATGAGGTACGGCGCGTTGGGCCGTCCGCGGTACGGGGCCGGGGTGAGGTACGGGGCGTCCGTCTCCACGAGCACCAGCTCCAGCGGGGCCACCGCGAGGGCTTCGCGCAGCGGCGCCGCGTTCTTGAAGGTGACGGTCCCGGCGAAGGACATGTAGTAGCCGGCGGCGGCGCACTCCCGGGCCATCTCCGCGTCGCCGGAGTAGCAGTGGAAGACGGTCCGCTCGGGGGCGCCCTCCTCGCGCAGGACGCGCAGCACGTCGGCGTGCGCCTCGCGGTCGTGGATGACCAGCGCCTTGCCTTGCCGCTTGGCGATCTCGATGTGCGCGCGGAAGGAACGCTCCTGCGCGGCCATGCCCTCCGGGCCGGTCCGGAAGTAGTCGAGTCCGGTCTCGCCGACCGCCTTCACGTGCGCGAGCGCCGCCAGGGCTTCGATCTCGGCGAGCGCGTCGTCGAGCGCGGCCTCGCCGCCGCCCGTCCGGGCGCCCTGCCGCGACCAGCCGTCGGGGTCCCCGTGCACGATCCGGGGGGCTTCGTTGGGGTGCAGGGCCACGGCCGCGTGGACGTTGTCGTACGCGGCGGCGGTCTCGGCGGCCCAGCGGGAGCCCTTCACGTCGCAGCCCACCTGGACGACGGTGGTCACCCCGACGGAGGCGGCCTTGGCCAGGCCCTCCTCGACGGTGCCGGACTGCATGTCCAGGTGGGTGTGGGAGTCGGCGACCGCCACCCGGAGCGGTTCGGGCAGCGGGGGCGGCGCGTCGTTCGACGTACTACGGCTCATGCGGCCGATCTTATGACCGGCGGAAGAACCCCAGCAGCCGGGCCATCAGGCCGGGGGGGTCCACATGGACCGGCCCGGGGGCGTCGTGGTCGGCCTTGCGGGGCTTCGGCGCCCTCTCGGTGTACCCGGCGGGCACCGGGCCGGCGATCCCGGGGGCCGCGCGGTGGTGGTAGAGCTGGTCGAGCATGCCGATGACCGACTTGACCTGGCCCTCCCGCATGATCCGCACCACGTGGCCGCCGCAGTTGTGGCAGGTCGGGTTGGACAGGGGTGAGGGGACCCGCTCGCCGTCCGCCGTGTAGACGATGAACGGCAGGCCCCTGC
The DNA here is from genome assembly GCF_057834205.1 of Streptomyces sp. GL_148. NCBI lineage: Bacteria > Bacillati > Actinomycetota > Actinomycetes > Kitasatosporales > Streptomycetaceae > Streptomyces > Streptomyces sp. GL_148. Next base: position 3,570,742 of record NZ_CM174396.1, read on the forward strand.
CGTCGGTGTGGTGCTCGATCTCGTACCCCTGCTCCCAGCCGTAGCCGCACTTCATGCAGGCGAAGGAGTACGCCTCGTGCACGGTCGGCACGGCCTCGGGAGCGGGGCCCGTCACGGGGACGGCCGGGCCGGGCGGTGCGGCGACGGTCGAAGCGATGGGTCCGGCGGATTGGGGGCGGGGTCGGGGTTCGGCGATCTCACTCATGCCAGCTCCTCTTGTTCCACTGCTGCCATTGCCAGTGGACGCCTCTTCGGGCGGGAGCGCATCAGGCCCTGTCTAGTGTTGGACGGTCCTTGGGCGAGTCATGCCCAAAGCGCCCGGTGCGCGGTCTGAGCTTTGCTTTTCAGGTTAGCCCTTTACCGTCTCACGGCGACTTTTGTGCCGCGTTCTTTGCCGCGACGACCGCGTCGAACACCTCGCGCTTGGGTACCCCGGCCTCGGCCGCGACCGCCGCGATGGCCTCCTTGCGCCGCTCCCCCGCCTCCTCGCGCACCCGTACCCGGTTCACCAGCTCCTCGGGGTCCACGTCGCCGGGGGCCGCGGCCGGGGCGCCCTCGACGACCACGGTGATCTCCCCGCGCACGCCTTCGGCGGCCCAGGCGGCCAGCTCGCCGAGCCCGCCGCGCTTGACCTCCTCGTAGGTTTTGGTCAGCTCGCGGCAGACGGCGGCGCGCCGGTCGGCGCCGAAGACCTCGGCCATCGCGGCCAGGGTGTCGTCGAGCCGGTGCGGGGCCTCGAAGTAGACGAGGGTGCGGCGCTCGGCGGCGAGCTCGCGGAGCTTGCCGAGGCGCTCGCCGGCCTTGCGCGGCAGGAAGCCCTCGAAGCAGAAGCGGTCGACCGGCAGCCCGGAGAGGGCCAGCGCGGTGAGGACGGCGGAGGGCCCGGGGACGGCCGTGACCTTGATGTCCTTCTCCACGGCGGCGGCGACAAGCCGGTAGCCGGGGTCGGAGACCGAGGGCATGCCGGCGTCCGTCACCAGCAGGACGCGCTTGCCGGCCTCCAGGGCCTCGACCAGCTCGGGGGTCCGCGCGGACTCGTTGCCCTCGAAGTACGACAGGACCCGCCCGGTGGTGTGCACGCCGAGCCCCTGCGTCAGCCTGCGCAGCCGCCGGGTGTCCTCGGCGGCGATCACGTCGGCCCGCTCCAGCTCGGAGGCGAGCCGCGGCGGGGCGTCGGCGAGGTCGCCGATGGGCGTCCCGGCGAGGACGAGGACGCCCGCCCCGTTCCCATCGGAATATGACGCCGTGGAGGGGGCCGGGGCGGGGGCTTCGGCGGAGCGGGGCTGGTCAGTGGTCACCGCCCCATCCTCTCAGCCGCCCCAACCGCCGCGCCCCACACTCCCGTCCCCCTGGGTCCGGCACAGGGTCGTTCCCTACCATGTGCCGGTGACCAGTACCGCGACGCCGCCGCCCAGCCCTGCGGGGGCCCCGCCCGCCACCGAGGACGGGCCCGGCCCGGACCCCGCCGACCAGCCGTCCGCCTGGCTGCGCCGTCTGCGCGGCTTCGGCTACGTTCCGCCCGCCGGGGCGAAGCGGCAGTCGGACGTGCGCACCCGCCTGGTGCCCCCGTACGCACGGCCCTCCGCCCAGCTGTGGGCGCAGCTGGGGATCGGGCCGGCCGCGGCGGAGCGCTGGGAGCGGGTGCTGGCGTGGGCCGGTCCGCTGCTGGTGGCGCTGGTCGCCGGGGTGCTGCGGTTCGCCCATCTGGGCAGCCCGAAGGCGGTGATATTCGACGAGACGTACTACGCCAAGGACGCCTGGGCCACGGTCAAGCAGGGCTACGAGGCGAGCTGGCCCAAGGACATCGACAAGTCGATCCTGGCCAATCCCGACGGGGTCTCCCTCCCGCTGGACCCGGGCTACGTCGTGCACCCGCCGGTCGGCAAATGGGTGATCGGCCTGGGCGAGTGGATGTTCGGCTTCGACCCGTTCGGCTGGCGGTTCATGACCGCGCTGCTCGGCACCCTGTCCGTGCTGATGCTGTGCCGCATCGGGCGGCGGCTGTTCCGCTCCACCTTCCTGGGCTGTCTGGCCGGTCTCCTGCTGGCGGTGGACGGCCTGCACCTGGTGATGAGCCGCACCGCGCTGCTCGACCTGGTGCTGATGTTCTTCGTGCTGGGCGCCTTCGGTTCGCTGGTGATCGACCGGGACAAGGTGCGGGCCCGGCTCGCGGCGGCGCTACCGGTGGACGAGGAGGGGCGGACCCGCCCGGACGCCCGGATCGCGGAGACGCTGAAGCTGGGCTGGCGCCCGTACCGGATCCTGGCCGGGGTCAGCCTGGGCCTCGCCTTCGGCACGAAGTGGAACGGCCTGATCGTGCTGGCCTTCTTCGGCGTGATGATGGTCATGTGGGACGTGGCCGCGCGCCGCACGGCGGGCGCGGGCACCCCGCACGCGGCGATGATGCGCCACGACAACTGGCCCGGCTTCCTCTCCCTCGTCCCCGTGGCGATCTCCGTCTACGTGGCCTCGTGGCTCGGCTGGATCCTCTCCCCCGACAACGGCAAGGGCGGCTACTTCCGCGACTGGGCCGCCAAGAACGACCAGCACAGCTCGTTGTCCTTCCTGCCGGAGTGGCTGCGGAGCCTGTGGCACTACGAGACCGAGGTCTACAAGTTCCACGTGGGCCTGACCTCGGGCCATACCTACGAGTCGAACCCGTGGAGCTGGCTGGTCCTGGGCCGTCCCGTCTCCTACTTCTACGAGTCCCCCGCGCCCGGCACCGACGGCTGCCCGGCGACGGAGACCGCCAAGTGCGCGCGCGAGGTGCTGGCGCTCGGCACGCCTCTGCTGTGGTGGGCGGGCTGCTTCGCGCTGCTGTACGTGCTGTGGCGGTGGTTCTTCCGCCGCGACTGGCGGGCGGGCGCAATCGCGTGCGCGCTGGGCGCGGGCCTGCTGCCCTGGTTCAACTACCAGGAGCGGACCATCTTCTTCTTCTACGCGGTGGTCTTCGTCCCGTACCTCTGCCTGGCGGTGGCCATGATGATCGGCGCCCTGCTGGGCCCGGCCGGCTCCTCGGAACGCCGCCGCGCCCTGGGGGCGGTGGCGGCGGGCGTGCTGGTGCTCCTGATCGTGTGGAACTTCATCTATTTCTGGCCCATCTACACCGGCCAGACCATCCCGATGGATTCCTGGCAGAACCGCATGTGGCTGGACACCTGGGTGTAGGTCGGACGGGGGCGGGTGTGAACCCGGTCGCCAAGACAACCAAACCCCTGAACCGTTTGTCTGTTCGACGTAAGGTCTACTCCATGACCTCCTTGAACGCGTTCAACGTTCAAGGCCGGGGGCGGGACACACGGGAACGGGGAGAGGGATGAACGGGGCTGCAAAGGGTGCCATCGTCGGCGGGGCGTTCCTCGCGATGATGGGCGGGGCCGCATACGGGGTGTACGCGCTGGTGGGGGACGCCGGCGACAGTGACGGCCAGAGCACGAGCGCGACCGGACCGGCGGTGCCCGCCAAGGGCAGCGGGCCGGTCAGCGACAAGGACGCCGCGGCGACCGCCAAGGCGTTCTTCGCGGCGTGGGCGGCCGGGGACTCCCGGGCGGGGGCCGACCTGACGAACAATCCGGCGGAGGCGCAGGGCGCCCTCGGTGATTTCACGGCCAAGGCCTACGTGTCCAAGGTCGCGATCACCCCCGGCACCCAGACCGGGACCACCGTGGCGTACTCCGTCGCGGCGGAGGTCACCTACGAGGGGGTCACCAAGCCCCTCGCCTACGCGTCCAAGCTGACCGTGGTCCGCGGCAACACCACCGGGCTGCCGCTCGTGGACTGGGAGCCCTCGGTGCTCCACCCGGAGCTGCAGAAGGGCGAGAAGCTGCGCGGCGGCGCCCCGGCCAACCCGCCGGTCAAGGCCGTCGACCGCAAGGGCAGGGAGCTGACGGCCGAGAAGTACCCGTCACTGCGCCCGGTGCTCGACAGCCTGCGCGCGACATACGGGGAGCGGCAGGGCGGCAAGGTCGGCGCCGAGCTGTGGATCGAGCCGGCCGCCCAGGAGGCACCCCGGCGGACCCTGCTGACGCTGGTCGAGGGGAAGGCGGGGGAGATCCAGACCGTCCTGGACGCGGACGTCCAGGCGGCGGCCGAGAAGGCGGTCCTGAAGTTCCCGCAGGCCTCGGTGGTCGCCGTCCAGCCGAGCACCGGGAACGTCCTGGCCGTCGCCGACCACCGCGGGGACGGCTTCCCCGCGTCCCTCAGCGGAGCCCGCGCACCCGGCTCCACGATGAAGATCGTGACCGGCGCGATGCTGCTCGACCGGGGTCTGGTGGCGGCGGACAAGGTCGCCGAATGCCCGGCGGAGGTGACGTGGGAGGGCAAGACCTTCACGAACCTGAAGGGTTTCAAGCTCGACGGGAAGACCTTCGCGACGAGCTTCGCCCAGTCCTGCAACACCGCCTTCATCAAGCAGATCAAGCCGGTCGACGACGACGACGCGCTCCCGAAGGAGGCCCGTGAGGTCTTCGGCATCGGCGAGGGCGTCGAGTGGAAGGTCGGCGTGCCCACCGTCGACGGCAAGGTCCCGGCCGCGACCGGTCCCGCGGCGGCCGCCGCGTACATCGGCCAGGGCCAGATCCAGATGAACCCGCTGACGATGGCTTCGATCACGGCGACCGCCCGGACCGGGGTGTTCCGCCAGCCGGTCGTCGTGAAGGCTTCGCTGGACGGCCGCACGCTCGCCAGGGCCACCCGGAAGATGAAGCCCTCGGTGGCGGCGCAGCTGGTGCGGATGATGAAGCTGACGGCCACCTCGGGCACCGCCCAGAACGCGATGTCCGCGGTCCACGGCTCCGACAAGGGCGCGAAGACCGGCTCGGCGGAGGTCGACGGGGCGCAGAACCCGGACAGCTGGTTCACCGGCTTCAGCGGCGACGTGGCGGCCGCGGCGATGGTCGAGGGCGGCGGCCACGGCGGCGACGCGGCGGGCCCGATCGTGGCGGCCGTCCTGAACGCGGGCTGACCGAAGGCGGGCGGGCCGGCGCGGGCCGACCGAACGCGGGCCGAACGGGCGCGGGCTGACCGGGGGAATCCGCCCCGGTCAGCCCTCTCGTACGTCGGCCAGCGCGGCCCCCGCGTGCCGGATCAGCTCGCGCGGGTCCATCGGGAACACCGTGTGCGGGGTCCCCGCGGCCGCCCAGACCACCTCGTGGGCCAGCAGGGAGCGGTCCGCGAGGACCCGGGTGCGCGTGCGGTGCCCGAAGGGCGGCACCCCTCCGATGGCGTAGCCCGTGGTCTCCCGGACCAGGGCCGCGTCCGCCCGGGTCACGGCGCCCGCGCCGAGCTCGCGGCGCACCGCCTCCACGTCCACCCGGGACGCCCCGTCCATGAGCACCAGGACGGGAACCCCGTCGGCTGCAAAGATCAGCGACTTCACGATCTGGCTGAGCTCGCAGCCGATCGCGGCGGCCGCGTCGGCGGCGGTCCGGGTCCCGTCGGGGAAGCTCCGTACGTCCGGCTCCAGGCCCAGTGCGGCGAGGGCTTCGGCGAAGAGGGGGTGCGCGGTGGTGGTCGTCATGGAGGCACGCTAACGCTCCCGGCCCGGCCTTCGCGACGCCCTTTCGCGGCCCGGCTACAGCGCCGAGCGGACCGCCCGGACCAGGGCCTGGGCGCGCGGGTCGGCGGTGACCGACTTGGCGTGGGCGTTGGTGACGTAGCCGAAGCCGATGCCCGCCTCCGGGTCCGCGAAGGCCAGCGAGCCGCCGCGGCCGGGGTGCCCGAAGGAGGCCGGGGACAGCAGCGGGGAGGCCGGGCCGTGCAGCATGTAGCCGGGGCCGAAGCGGGTGTTGACCACCAGCACGCGGTCGGGGCCCGAGGAGAACTCCTTGCCGGCCAGCGCGGTGGTGGCCGGGGTGAAGATCCGCGCGCCGTCCTCCACCACGCCGATGGTGGCCGCGTAGAAGCGGGCCAGGGCGCGGGCCGTGCCGATGCCCGCGGAGGCCGGCAGCTCGGCCGCCCGGTAGGCGGGGTCGTTCTCGTCCGGCAGCGGGAAGATGGCCGCGAAGGCGCGGCGGGTGAGGGAGTCCGGATCGGCGTAGGCCGCGGAAACGTTTCGCTTCGGCCGGGTCCTGAGCGTGCCCGCGCTCTCCGGCGGATCGACCGGCGCCACCCGGCCCACCCGGTGCTCCTCGGACTCCGGCAGGCCGATCCAGAAGTCCAGGCCCAGCGGCTCCGCGATCTCCTCGGCGAGGATGCCCCCCAGCGAACGGCCGGTCGCCCGCAGCACCAGCTCGGAGAGCAGCCAGCTGAAGGTCTGCGCGTGGTAGCCGTGCTCGGTGCCGGGCTCCCAGAAGGCCTGCTGGGCGGCGACCGCGCGCGCTCCGGAGACCCCGTCCGCGGCCTCGGCCACCGTCAGCCCGCGGTCCAGGGCCGGGACTCCCGCGCGGTGCGCGAGCAGGTCGCGCACCCTGGTCCGCTCCTTGCCGCCCGCCTTGAACTCCGGCCAGTACGAGCTCACCGGCGCGTCCAGGTCCAGCAGTCCGCGCTGCTGGAGCAGCAGCGGTACGGCCGCGGCCACGCCCTTGGTCGCGGAGCGGACGATCTGCACGGTGTCCTCGGCCCAGGGCTCCGTACCCTCGCCGCCGTCGGCGTCCTTGGTGCCGGCCCAGAGGTCCACGACCTTGCGCCCGTCGCGGTACACGGCCACCGCCGCGCCCCGGTCCCCGAGCACCTGGAAGTTGCGCACGAACGCGTCCCTGACGGGCTCGAAGCCCTCCGCCACCACACCCTTGATGTCCACGGGGTGTGCAACAACCTCCGACCGGTGCTTATGCCACCGATACCGAGCGCGGGTCGAAGCCGAAGGGCAGCTCCAGCCGGTGCGCCCGCATCAGCGCCTCGTCGCACAGCACGTCCTGGGTCCTGCCGTCCGCGACGATGGTCCCCTCGCTGAGGATCACCGCGCGCGGGCAGAGCTCCAGCGCGTAGGGCAGGTCGTGCGTCACCATCAGCACGGTGACGTCCAGCGAGCGCAGGATGTCCGCGAGCTCGCGGCGCGAGGCCGGGTCCAGGTTGGAGGACGGCTCGTCCAGTACGAGGATCTCGGGCCGCATGGCCAGTACGGTCGCCACCGCGACCCGGCGGCGCTGCCCGAAGGAGAGGTGGTGCGGGGGCCGGTCCGCGAAGGCGGCCATCCCGACCTGCTCCAGAGCCTCGCGCACCCGCTCCTCCAGCTCGGCGCCGCGCATTCCGGCGGCGGCCGGGCCGAAGGCCACGTCCTCCCGGACGGTGGGCATGAACAGCTGGTCGTCGGGGTCCTGGAAGACGATGCCGACCCGGCGGCGGATCTCGGCGAGGTTGCGCTTCTCCACGGGCAGCCCGGCCACGTTCACGGAGCCGACGCCGCCGGTCAGGATGCCGTTGAGGTGCAGCACCAGGGTGGTCTTGCCGGCGCCGTTGGGACCGAGCAGCGCCACCCGCTCCCCGCGCCCGACGGCGAGGTCGACCCCGAAGAGGGCCTGGTGGCCGTCGGGGTAGGCGTAGGCGAGGCCGGAGACTTCCAGCGAGGGCGGAATCGGGGCCGAAGCCGGGGCTGCGTTCACAAGGACCATCCCATCAGACAGACGGCGAGCGCCGTCACCGGGAGTGCGGCTGCGTACGCCCACTGCGTGCGGGTGGCCGTCACCTCGTCGATCACCGGCATCGAGCCGGCGTAGCCGCGACTGACCATCGCGAGGTAGACCCGCTCGCCGCGCTCGTAGGAGCGGATGAACAGGGCTCCGGCGGTCTTCGCGAGGACCCCCCAGTGCCGGATCCCGCGCGCCTCGAAGCCGCGGGAGCGCCGGGCGATGGACATCCTGCGCAGCTCGTCGCTGATGACGTCCCCGTACCGGATCATGAAGGAGGCGATCTGGACGAGCAGCGGGGGCAGCTTGAGCCGCTGCAGGCCCAGCAGCAGGGCCCGCAGCTCGGTGGTGGAGGCCAGGAGCACGGACGCGGCCACGCCGAGGGTGCCCTTGGCCAGGACGTTCCAGGCGCCCCAGAGGCCGGAGACGCTGAGCGACATGCCGAGAACCTCCACCCGCTCGCCCTGGGCCACGAAGGGCATCAGGACGGCGAAGGCGACGAAGGGCACCTCGATCAGGAGCCGGCGCAGCAGGAAGCCGGCCGGGATCCGGGCCACGGCCGCGGCCGCCGCGATGAGGACGGCGTACAGGCCGAAGGCCCACACCGCCTCGCGCGGTGTGGACGCGACGACGATCACGAAGCCGAAGGTCGCGGCGAGCTTGCAGTGCGGCGGCAGGTGGTGGACCGGGGAGTCCCCGGCCCGGTAGAGCTTGTGTGCGTGGCCCGCGCCCATGTCAGGCGGCCGGTACGGCCGTGGAGGCGGCCGTCAGGTCGGCGCCGCGGCGGCGGCGGACGGTCCAGAACACGCCGGTGCCGACGAGGACGGTCGCGCCGACGCCGATGACTCCGGCGAGGCCGCCGGAGAGGCGGGCGTCGGAGACGTCCTTGACGCCGTAGTCGGCGAGCGGGGAGTCGGCGGCCGCGTGCTCGGTGACCTTCTGGTCGATGCCGTTGTCCGCGGCGACCTTCTCCAGTCCGTCGGGGCTGGCGGAGGCGTAGAAGGAGACGATGCCGGCCAGGGCCAGCGCAGCGACCAGGCCGGTGATCCACACGGGCTTCGTGGAGCGGGCCGCGACCGGCACGGCGACCGGGGCGGCGGGGGCGTCGACCAGCTCGCCGCCGACGCGCAGCTTCAGCGGGGCGGACAGGCCGCGGGCGCCGTGGACGAGGTCGGGGCGGACGGCGATCACGGCGCCGACGGTGGCGGCGGTGATGACGGCCTCGCCGATGCCGATGAGGACGTGGACTCCGACCATGGCGCCGAACACCTTGCCCAGCGGGACGTCGGTGGTGCCGCCGACGGCGTAGAGGAGGGTGAAGAAGGCGGCCGCGGCGGGCACCGAGAGCAGGGCTCCGGCGAAGGCGGCGACGGTGACCGAGCCGCGGCCGGCGGGCAGCAGCTTGACCGCCCCGCGGAAGACGGCGTAGGCGACGACCACGGTGACGACGCCCATGGTGACGATGTTGACGCCGAGGGCGGTCAGGCCGCCGTCGGCGAACAGGAGGCCCTGCATGAGCAGGACCACGGACACGCACAGCACACCTGTGTAGGGCCCGACGAGGATCGCGGCGAGCGCGCCTCCCAGCAGGTGGCCGCTGGTTCCGGCGGCCACGGGGAAGTTGAGCATCTGCACGGCGAAGATGAAGGCGGCGACGAGGCCGGCGAGCGGCGCGGTGCGCTCGTCGAGCTCCCGGCGGGCGCCGCGGAGGCTGACCGCCACGGCTCCGGCTGCGGCGACGCCTGCGGCGATGGAGACGGGGGCATCGATGAAGCCGTCGGGCACATGCATGGTTTTGCTCCGCTTCCTGCGGTCCGTTGACCTGCAAAAGTCTTTAACCGTTTAAGAATAGGGCCTTCTTGCGAATGGTTGGCAAGAGCGGTGTGAACAGAAGTAGCTCCGTGCGGATTCATGGGAATGTGCGAGGCTGGGGGCAATACGGACGCAAATGTTCCGATTCGAGGAGTCTTGTCGATGTCAGCCGCCGCCGAGAATCCATCCGCAGGTGCCACCGCCACCCGGGCCGCGACCGCCACGGCCCCCCTCCGCGAGGCCCCCTTCCCCGAGGCCCCCTTCGTCGAAGAACGTGTGCGCGCCCGAGTGATCACCGACGACCCGCTCTACCGGGCCATCCCGGTCGTCCTGCGCTTCGTCCCCGCCGAGCCGCTGGCCGTACGGATCGTCTTCCCCGCCGACCTCTCCCCCGAGGGCACCGACAACGAGTGGGTCTTCCCCCGCGCCCTCCTGGAGGCCGGCCTCCAGGCCCCGACCGGGACCGGCGACGTACGCGTCTGGCCCTGCGGGCGCGTCCAGGCCGTCGTCGAGTTCCACTCCCCGGAGGGTGTCGCGGTGGTCCAGTTCGACATCGCCGCGCTGCGCCGCTTCCTGCGCCGTACGTACGCGCCCGCGCCCGCGGCCACCCGTTAGGCCCAGCCGGGCCCGCCCGATCCGGGCGGCCCGGTCACGCGGAACGGCCCCGCACCTCTCGGTGCGGGGCCGTTCTGCGTACGTACTGCGTGCCTGCTACTGGCGACCGAAAGGTCAGAAAGGTCAGACGTTGGCCAGCTCGCGGTCCTTGTCGGGACCGGAGCCCCCGTCGGACTCCCCGAGGTGCTTGCGCAGGCTCTCGCCCTCCACGTCCACGTTCGGCAGGATCCGGTCGAGCCACTTCGGCAGCCACCAGGCCTTGTGGCCGAGCAGCGCGAGGACGGCCGGGACGATGGTCATGCGGACGACGAAGGCGTCGAAGAAGACGGCGATGGCCAGGCCGAAGCCGATCATCTTCACCATCTGGTCGCTGGCGCCCATGAAGCCGGAGAACACCGCGATCATGATGACCGCCGCGGCCACGACCACCCGGGCGCTGTACTGGAACCCGGTGACGACGGCCTGGCCCGGCCGCTCCCCGTGGACGTACGCCTCACGCATGCGGGTGACCAGGAAGACCTCGTAGTCCATGGCCAGGCCGAAGACCACGCCGACCATGAAGATCGGCATCATCGACATGATCGGGCCGGTCTGCTCCACCCCGAAGAGCGAGCCGAGCCAGCCCCACTGGAAGACCGCCACGACGGCGCCGAGGGCGGCGACCACCGAGAGCAGGAAGCCGAGGGCCGCCTTGAGCGGGACCAGGATCGAGCGGAAGACGAGCATCAGCAGCAGGAAGGCGAGGCCGACGACGAGTGCCAGGTAGGGCAGCAGCGCGTCGTTCATCTTCTGCGAGAAGTCGATGTTCATCGCGGTCGCGCCGGTGACGAACACCTTGCCGCTGTCGCTGCCCTCGCGGATCTCGTGGACCAGGTCCTCGGTCTGCACGGAGGACGGGCGGTCCTTCGGGATGACCGAGATGACGGCGGCGTCCTTGGCCTCGTTCTGGGTGGCCGGCATGACCGCTGCCACGCCGTCCAGGCCCTTGATCCGCTCGACCGTCTGGTCGGCGAGCGCCTTGTCCCCGTCCACGACGACCATCAGCGGGCCGTTGAAGCCGGGGCCGAAGCCCTCGGAGAGCATGTCGTACGCCTGGCGCTGGGTGGTGGAGACCGGCTGGGCGCCGTCGTCCGGCAGGCCCATCTCCAGCTTGCTCGCCGGGATCGCGATGATGCCGAGGCCGATCACGCCCGCGAGCAGCACCATGACGGGGCGGCGCAGGATGAAGCGGGCCCAGCGGGTACCGCCGTTGGGCTTGGGCTCGGCGCCTTCGGCGACCGGCTTGGCCTTGCCGAGGAAGCGGGACTTCGTACCGGCGGGCAGCACCTTCTTGCCGGCGAACCCGAGCAGGGCCGGGACCAGGGTCAGGGCGACGAGGACGGCGAGGACCACGGTGCCGGCGGCGGCGAAGCCCATCTTGCTGAGCATCGGGATGTTGACGACGGCCAGGCCCACGAGGGCGATGACCACGGTCAGACCGGCGAACACCACGGCGGAACCGGCGGTTCCGACGGCCCGTCCGGCGGCCTCGTCGCGCTCGCGGCCCTCGGCGAGCTCCGCGCGGTAGCGGGAGACGATGAAGAGGGCGTAGTCGATGCCGACCGCGAGGCCGATCATCATCGCGAGGGTGGAGGTGGTGGAGCCGAGGTCCAGCACGTTGGCCAGCGCGGTGATGGACGAGATGCCGATGCCCACGCCGATCAGCGCGGTCAGCAGCGGCAGCCCCGCGGCGATGAGCGAGCCGAAGGTGATGACGAGGACGATCGCGGCGATCGCGATGCCGATGATCTCGCCGGAGCCCGTCTCGGGGGCGGCCTGCAGGGCGTCGCCGCCGATCTGGACGTTCAGGCCGTCGGCCTTGGCCGCCGTGGCGGACTCGTTAAGGGCCTCGCGCGTGGCGTCCGTCAGCTCCATGCCGCTGACCTTGTACTTGACGCTCACATAGGCGGTGGAGCCGTCCTGGCTGACGGCCTTGGCCTCGTACGGGCTGGTGACCGAGGAGATCTGGTCCTTGCCCGGACCGTCCTTCAGCTCGCTGACGATCTTCTCGACCTGGGGCTTGACGGCCTCGGAGTCGACCTTCTCGCCGGCCGGGGCCTTGATCACGATGCGGGCGGTGGCGCCGTCGGCGGCCATCCCCGGGAAGCGCTGGTCCAGCAGGTCGAAGGCCTTCTGGGCCTCCGTACCGGGTATGGAGAAGGAGCCTGAGGTGGGCGCGGACGCGGTTGCCGCGCCGAAGCCGGCGACGAACAGCAGCGCCACCCAGACGAGGGCGACGAATCGGCGGCGCCGGAAGGCGCCTCTGCCGAGGCGGTAAAGGAAGGTGGCCACGTCGGTGGTTCTCCCGTTCGGGTCGTGGGATGGATCAGGGCATGGAATGCCGTTCCGACGACGAGAGCGGCGTGTCAGGAGAGGCAGGAATCGAGCGCGGGGACAGCGCGGGCGGCGGCTGCCGGGTGAGCAGCCGGGCGGGATCAGACGCCGAGGGCGGGGAAGACCACGGCGTCGATGAAGTCACCGAGGAAGGTCCGGTCGACGGACCGGTCCTCGATGAGCGGAAGGGCGATGAACGCCCCGATCAGCATGTGCGGCACGAAGGCCACGGCCGGACAGTCCGGGGCGATCTCGCCCCGGTCCACCGCTCTTTGCAGCATCTGCTGCAGACCGTTGATCTCCGGATCGACCAGCAGGTCCCGCAGCGCCTTGTGGAGCTCGGGGCTCTCGTGCACCGCGTGGGTCAGGCCCCGCATCAGCGCGGTGTCCTTCGCCATCTGGGCGTCGTCGGAGTTCTCGATCATGACCCCGAAGTCCCCGCGGATGCTGCCCGTGTCGATCTCCCGCAGGGAGACCGGCTGGGTGCAGCGCAGGGCCTTCGCGACCAACTCGGGCTTGCTCCCCCACTGGCGGTAGAGGGTGGCCTTGCTGGACTTCGTACGGGCGGCGACCGCGTCCATGGTCAGCGCCTCGTAGCCGACCTCACGCAGGAGGTCGAGGACCGCTCCGTGGAGTTCGGCTTCCCGTTCGGGGGTGATCCGGCTTCGACGCGACATGACCTCTTCGACCATCTCGGCACCTCTTCCCGACCTTGCCCAACCGAACGAAACCGTTTCGTACGGATCGACCATACCCCGCAGTCAAGCGAAACGAAACCGTTCCGTTTCGCTTGGGGAGTGGTGTCGGTCACGCCCGGCCCGTCGGCCGCCACCCCCGCGGAAAGCCCCATGGATCACCTGTACGAGTTGCCAGCCCCCCTCCGCGCGGAAAGCATTGGGGGGTGAGTCACGACGCGGCGTACCTCCGGTTCCCCCATCTCCACGACGATCTGCTGTGCTTCGCCACCGAGGACGACCTCTGGGTGGCGCCCCTGGTTCCTCCCGGAGAGCCTGCCGACCGGGCCTGGCGGATCACCGTCGACCGGACCCGGGTGGGCCACCCCCGGTTCTCCCCCGACGGCAAGCACATCGCCTTCACCACCTGGCGCAGCCTCGACCCCGAGATCCACCTCGCCCCCGTCGCGGGCGGCCCGGCGCGCCGCCTCAGCTACTGGGGCTCCACCGACACCCGGGTCTGCGGCTGGACCCCGCCCGACAAGGACGGCCGCAGCGACATCCTGGCCGTCTCCTCGCACGGCCAGCCCTTCTCCTACTTCGCCTGGGCGTACACCCTCCCCACCGACGGCAGCCCCGGCGGCCGGCTCCCCTGGGGACCCGTCTCCGACATCGCCGTCCACGAGGAGGCCTCCGCCGGGGACGAGCCGGGCGAGCGGCGCACCCTGCTGCTGACCGGCAAGCCCCCGCACGAGCCCGCCGCGTGGAAGCGCTACCGCGGCGGCGCCACCGGCCGGCTGTGGCTGCACGGCGAGCGGCTGCTGGAGGGCATCGAGGGCCACCTGGACTCGCCGATGTTCGTGGGCGGCCGGATCGCCTTCCTCTCCGACCACGAGGGCATCGGCAACCTCTACTCCTGCCTGCCCGACGGCACGGACCTGCGCCGGCACACCGACCACGAGGAGTTCTACGCCCGGCACGCCTCCAGCGACGGCTCCCGGATCGTCTACCAGTGCGCCGGCGACCTGTGGATCGTCGAGTCGCTCGCCCCGGGCGCCTCCCCGCGCAAGCTGGAGGTCCGCCTCGGCGGCCCCCGCGCGGGCCGCCGTACCTACCAGGTCCCGGCCGCCAGCCACGTCGACTCCCTCTCCGTCGACGCCACCGGACGGGCCAGCGCCGTCGTCGTGCGCGGCAGCCTGTACTGGCTCACGCACCGCGACGGGCCCGCCCGCACCATCGCCGACACCCCGGGCGTACGGGTCCGGCTGCCCGAGATGCTCGGCAGCGGCGGGCAGGTGGCGTACGTGACCGACGCGGAGGGCGAGGACGCGATCGAGATCGCCTACCTCCCCCGCGCCTCGGGCGACCGCGAGCCGCGCCGGCTCGCCTCGGGCGCGCTGGGCCGCGTACTGGAGCTGCTCTCCGATCCGGACGGGGAACGGCTCGCGATCGCCTCCAACGACGGGCGGCTGCTCCTCATCGACGCTACCGAGGGGTCCAACGGGGAGGCGAGCGAGCTGATCCGGTCCGAGAACGGGCCCGTCACCGACCTCGCCTTCTCCCCCGACGGCGACTGGCTGACCTGGTCGCACCCGGGCATCGGCCGCTCGCTGCGCCAGATCAAGATGGCCCGGATCTCCGGGCCCGGCGCGCACACGATCGTGGACGTCACCAACGGCCGCTTCGAGGACGAGAACCCGGTCTTCACCCGGGACGGCCGCTACCTCGCCTTCCTGTCCTGGCGCGGCTTCGACCCCGTCTACGACGTCCACACCGGCGACCTGTCCTTCCCGCTGGGCTGCCGCCCGTACCTGGTGCCGCTGTCCTCGGCCACCCCCTCCCCCTTCGCCTTCTCCCCCGACGGGCGCCCGGCGGCGGGCGGACTCGACCCGGTCGAGGGGGAATCGGAGTCCGGCGACGGAGCGGTCACCGTGGAGGTGGAGGGCCTGGAGAGCCGGGTGACGCCCTTCCCGGTGTCGGCCTCCAAGTACTCGGCCCTGTACCCGGTGCACGGCGGCGGGCTGGTGTGGCTGCGCTGGCCGATCTCGGGCGCGCTCGGCGAGACCTTCGCCAATCCGGCCGACGTCAGCGGCAAGCCGACGCTGGAGTACTTCGACCTCACCAAGGCCCGCAAGACGGAGTTGGCCTCCGGGCTGGACTGGTTCGCGGTCAGCGGCGACGGCACCCGGCTCGTGGTCAACGAGGACGGCGACCTGCGCGCGGTCCCGGCGACCGAGTCGGGCGACAGCGACTCCACCGTCTACCTGGACCTGCGGCGCATCCTGCACGAGGTGGACCCGGCGGCCGAGTGGCGCCAGGCCTTCGAGGAGGCCGGGCGGCTGATCCGCGCCTACTTCTGGGAGCCGGAGATGTGCGGCATCGACTGGGACGGGGTACTGCGCCAGTACCGGTCCCTGGTCGAACGGGTCGCCTCCCCCGACGAGTTCGCCGACCTGATGCGCGAGGTCCTCGGCGAGCTCGGCACCTCGCACGCGTACGTGTCCCCGGCCCGCCGCAACGAGGGACCCCCGCACTACCAGCGGGCCATCGGGCTGCTCGGCGCCAACCTCTTCCCCCGCGACGGCGCCTGGGTCGTCGGCCGGATCCTGCCCGGCGAGTCCTCCGACTCCAAGGCCCGCTCCCCGCTCGCGGGCACCGGCATCCGCGAGGGCGCGGTCCTCACCCACGTGGACGGCCGGCCGGTGGACCCGGTCGCCGGGCCGTACCCGCTGCTGTCGGCGGCCGGCGGCACCACCGTGGAGCTCACCTTCGAGCCCGCCGAGGGACAGGGCCGCGCACGCCGGGTGGCGATCGTCCCGCTGGTCGATGATCGCCCGCTGCGCTACCAGGACTGGGTGGCCAAACGCCGCGAGGTGGTCAGGGAGGTCAGCGGCGGCCGGTGCGGCTACCTGCACATCCCCGACATGGGCGGCTCGGGCTGGGCGCAGTTCAACCGCGACCTGCGCGCCGAGATGGCCAAGCCGGCCCTGCTCGTGGACGTACGCGGCAACGCCGGCGGGCACATCAGCGAGCTGGTGGTGGAGAAGCTGACCCGCTCGATCCTCGGCTGGGACCTGACCCGGGGCGCGCAGCCCGTCTCCTACGCCTCCAACGCGCCCCGGGGCCCGATCGTGGCCCTGGCCGACGAGGCGACCTCCTCCGACGGGGACATGATCACGGCCGCCTTCAAGCTGCTGGGGCTCGGCCCCGTCGTCGGGCAGCGCACCTGGGGCGGGGTGGTCGGCATGACCGGCCGGCACACCCTCGGCGACGGCACGGTGATCACGGTGCCGATGAACGCGGCCTGGTTCCCCGAGTACGGCTGGTCCGTGGAGAACCAGGGCGTGGAGCCCGACCTGCCGATCCTGCGCACCCCGCTCGACTGGGCGGAGGGGCGGCACGCGCAGCTCGACGACGCCGTGCACCTGGCACTGGAGCTGCTGGAACAGGACCCGGCCGCGGTGCCGCCCGGCTATACGGACGTACCGGACCGGCGCCGGCCGAAGCTGCCGCCGCGGGAGTGACTGCGTCGGGGTGACTGGGCGGGGCGGGCGACCGTAGGGCATGCGAAAAGGGGCGCGACCCGGGAACGGCGGGTCGCGCCCCTCAGCGCGTGTTTCTACGTACCGCTACTCGACGCTACTTGTCGAAATTCTCGACGGTCCCGTCGATGGGTTCGCGGGCCTTGTCCTTGGCCTGGTCGACGGACTGCGAGGCGCGCTCGGAGACCTCGTCCTGCTTGCCGGAGGCCTTCGCCTTCTCCGCGAGTGCCTTGGCCTTGTCCTGGAACTGGTCCTTGATACCCATGTGTCCTCACTCCTGTAGCGGTGTTCGGTAAGGGGAACCCGACCAGTCTCACCCAGGTGGACATTCCTCGCATTCCGGTCAGCGGCCGGGGCTGCGCTCCTGCTCGTCCGCGGCCCCGCCGGCCCCCACAAGTCCCTTGGAAACACTGGCCAGTCGCGGCTCGAACCGCTTCATCTCGCGCTGTCCGACTGTCGAGATGATCCCGGGCAGGTACCCGCGGAACCCCTGCATGCCGCGCAGCCACCACTGGGCGTACACGTGCGCGGAGCGCCGCTCGATGCCCGCCACGATCCGGTCGACGGCCGGCCCCAGCGGGTAGGTCCGGTTCGACGGCCACGGCAGCCGCTGGCGCAGTTCGCGCATGACCTCGTCCTGGTCGGCGCCGCGCACCATGTCGGTGTCGGTCCAGGACAGGTAGCCGACGCCCACCTTGACCCCCTTGTAGCCGACCTCGGCGCTCAGGCAGTGCGCGAAGGCCTCGACCCCGGACTTGGAGGCGCAGTAGGCGGTCATCATCGGAGCCGGGGTGATCGCCGCGAGGGAGGCGATCTGCAGGAAGTAGCCGCGGCTCTCCATCAGTACGGGCAGGAAGGCGCGGGCGGTGACGGCGCCGCCGATGAGGTTGACCTCGATGACCCGGCGCCAGGCGTCGGGGTCGGAGTCCACGAAGGGCCCGCCGGAGGCGACGCCCGCGTTGGCGACGACTATGTCCACCTTGCCGAAGCGCTGCTTGACCTCCTGCGCGACCCGGGCCATGGCCTCGTGGTCGGTGACGTCGGCGTACCAGTGGTCGCTGTCGGTGTGCAGCCGCTCGGAGACCTCCTTGAGGGCCTCGGGCTCCAGGCCCACGAGGGCCACCTTCGCGCCGCGGGCGGACAGTTTGCGGGCAAGCAGTTCGCCGACCCCGCGCGCGGCCCCCGTGACGACGGCGACCTGGCCTTCCAGACTCCTGCGAGCGCTCACGGGGTCTTCTCCTTCGCGGGACGGTTGATGTCGGAGCGGCTGACGGCGGAGCGGCTGACATACGCCTCGGCGAGCTCGCGCACGGCGGCGGTGACGGCCTCCGGGGCCTCGATCGGGCTCATGTGCCCCACCCCGGTCAGTTCGGTGAGCCCCACGCAGTTCGGCAGCGCGGCGGCCAGCCCCCGGGCGTGCACGATCGGCGTCAGCCGGTCGCTCTTGCCGCCGAGGACGGCGGTGGGCACGGTCAGCGCGGCCAACTGCGCGTCCAGGTCCAGGGCGGCCAGCACCCCGGACCAGGCGTGCCGCACCCGGGTGGGGCAGGCGTGGACGATCCGCGCACAGGCCTCGACCTTGTCGGGCGCGGAGCCGGGGCCCATCGTGGCGTACTTCAGCACCTTGCGTGCGACGGGCGTGACGGGCCCGAGCGGGGCCCGGGATCCCAGGACCGCCCCGGTGATGCGGGTCCTCGCGCGGCCGGCGCGCCACGGCAGGACCTGCGCCTCCTCGACCAGCCGGCCGCTGCCGGTGCTGCACAGCAGCGCGGCCGCGGCGTGTTCGGCGAACTCCGGCCGGGCGGCGGCGGCCATGACCGTCATCCCGCCCATGGAGTGGCCCGCGATGACGGCCTTCTCGCCGGGGGCGAGGGTGGCTTCCAGGACGGCGACCAGGTCGTCGGCGAGGGCCTCGGTGCCGTAGCCGGAGCCGGCGGGGCTGCGGCCGTGGCCCCGCTGGTCGTAGGCGATGACCCGGTGCCCGGTGGCCAGGGCCCGTATCTGCGCGGCCCAGAATGCGGTGGAACAGGTCCAGCCGTGCGCGAGCACCACGGCCGGGGCTCCGTCCTCGCCGTGCACCTCGACGTGCAGGCGCGCACCGTCGGCGGAGGTGGCGACCAGCTCCCGGCGGGCGGCCGGCGGGGCGTACGGCCCCGCGGTCACGTGCGTCAGGCGGCTCACGCGGCCCCCTCCTGCGCCGCTTCGGCCGCAGCGGCCGCCGGGACCCGCTCGCGCTCGCGCTCGCGGACCCGTACGACCTCGTACTCGCCCAGGTCCAGGCCCAGGGTCTCCTTGCGGAACTCCCCGGTGGTGCCCGGCCAGACCGTGGTGTTGCGGCCCTGCGCGTCGAGGTACCAGCTGGTGCAGCCGCCGGTGTTCCACACCGTCCGCTCCATCCGGACCTGGACCTGCCGGTTCCAGGCGTTGACCGCGGACGGCCGGGCGGCGAGGGCGACCTTCCCTCCCGGGCCACTTCCATCGAGGAGGGCGAGCTGGCGCATGTAGTCCGCCATGTAGTTCAGCTGCGACTCGATCATCAGGATCATCGAGCTGTTCCCGAGCCCGGTGTTCGGCCCGATGATCGTCATCCAGTTCGGGAAGCCCGCCGCGGTCGCCCCGCGCAGGGATTGCATCCCGTCCTTCCAGACCTCCGCGAGGGTCTTGCCGTCCACGCCCACCACCCGGTCGGCGATCGGCATGTCCGTGACGTGGAAGCCGGTGCCGAAGACGATCGCGTCGACCTCGGTCTCGGTCCCGTCGGCCGCTACCAGCACCGAACCCCGGATCTCCTTGAGCCCGGAGGCCACGAGGTCCACGTTGGGCCGGGCGAGCGCCGGGTAGTACTCGCTCGACAGCAGGATCCGCTTGCAGCCGATGCGGTACGAGGGCGTCAGCTTGGCCCGCAGCTCCGGGTCCTTGATCGAGCGCGCCATGTTGGCCTTGGCGAGGGACTCGATCAGCCCCAGCTGGCCCGGCCGTTTGGTGAAGGCGCTGACCTGGAGTTCCCGTATCCCCCACAGCAGCCCGCGGCGGGCCGCCCGGGTGAAGGGGAGCTGGCGGTGCAGCCAGCGCTCCACCGAGGTGATCGCCCGGTCGGTGCGCGGCATGACCCACGGCGGGGTGCGCTGGAAGAGGGTGAGCCGCTCCACCTCGGGCGCGATGGCGGGCACGATCTGGATGGCGGAGGCGCCCGTACCGATCATGGCGACGCGCTTTCCGCGCAGGTCGTAGTCGTGGTCCCAGCGGGCGGAGTGGAAGACCTTGCCCGGGAAGCCGGCCAGCCCGGGGATCTCCGGCATCTTCGGGTCCGACAGCGGCCCGGTGGCGGAGACGACAACGTCGGCGGTGAGGTCCCCGCCCGAGGTCTCTATCTCCCACCGCATCCCGTCCGCGTCCCACCGCATCATGCGGACCTCGTGGTTCAGCCGGATGTGGCGGCGCAGCCCGAAGGTGTCGGCGACGTGCTCCAGGTACTCCCTGATCGCGGGCTGCCCGGAGAAGGTGCGGGGCCAGTCGGGGTTGGGAGCGAAGGAGAACGAATACAGATGGGAGGGCACGTCGCAGGCGCACCCGGGGTAGTTGTTGTCCCGCCAGGTACCGCCGACGGAGTCGGCGCGCTCCAGGACCACGAAGTCCGTGATCCCCTCGCGCCGCAGCCGCACCGCGGCGCCCAGCCCGCCGAACCCGGACCCGATCACCGCCACGCGTACGTGCTCGCGCACGTGCTCGCGTTCCTGCTCGCGCCCGTCCATGCCACCGCCCATGCCAGCCACCTTCGGATGCCGATGCCAACGCCCACTCGGATGCTGCCAGCAATCACTGGCACAATCGGGAGAGTAGAGCAGCCCCGTACTCATGGGTAGGGGTCGCGCCGGGAAAGTTACCGGGAGTACGCCCTAGGCTGCGCATGTGCCGCACAATGCGACGCAGGACGCAGCGCCACCCACCCGAGCCACAGGAGCAGGGACCACAGTGCGCGAATACCGCACGGAAGAGCTGGCCGAGGCCGCCGGCATACCCGTACGCACCCTGCGCTTCTACCGTGAGCGCAAGCTCCTGCCGCCGCCGCGCCGCGAGGGCCGCATCGCCTGGTACGACGACCACCACCTGGCCCGGCTGCGCACCGTCGCCGCCCTGCTGGAGCGCGGCCACACCCTCGGCGGGATAGCCGAGCTGACCGTCGCCTTCGAGAACGGCCGCGACGTCGGTCAGCTGGGTGAGCTGCTCGGCATCGGCTGGTCCGAGGAGACCCCGGTCCGCCTGACGCCCGAGGCCCTCGCCGACTACTTCGAGGGCGAGGTCACCCCGGAGAACCTGGCGGCCTCGCTCGACCTCGGCTACCTCGCCACCGACGGCGAGGAGATCGTCCACGTCAGCCGCCGGCTCCTGGACGTCTCCTCGGCCCTGGTCCGCGAGGGCGTACCGCTCTCGGCCGTCCTGGAGGCGGGCCGCCGGGTGCGCGAGCACGCGGACGCGATGGCGGCCCTGTTCGCGGACCTCATCACCACGCACATCTCGCAGGAAGCCGTCCCGCGCCTGCGCCCCCTCGCCAAGAGCGTGGTCGAGGCGGAACTCACGATGGCCATGGACCGCCTCCGCCCGCCGGCGCCGGGGTCTTCTCTTCCCTCTCCCCCTCAGACGCCGAGCTCGTAGACCACGGTCACGGGCGCGTGGTCGGACCACCGCTCGGGGTGCGTCTCGGCCCGCTCCACGAACGCCTTGACGGCCTTGGCGGCCAGCCCCGGCGTCGCCACCTGCAGGTCGATCCGCCAGCCGGCGTCGTTGTCGAAGGCCCGCCCGCGGTAGGACCACCAGGAGTACGGCCCCTCGGTGTCCGGGTGCAGGCTGCGCACCACGTCCACGTACCCGGCCGCGTCGTACACCTGCCCGAGCCACTCGCGCTCCTCGGGCAGGAAGCCGGCGTTCTTCCGGTTGGTCTTCCAGTTCTTCAGGTCGGCTTCCTGGTGGCAGATGTTCCAGTCACCGCAGACGACGACCTCCCGGCCGTCCGCGGCGGCCCGCGCCTTGAGCTCCTTCAGATAGCCGAGGAACTCCCCCATGAACCGGTACTTCTCGTCCTGCTTCTCGGTCCCGGCCTCCCCGGAGGGCAGGTAGAGGCTGGCGACGGTCACACCGGGCAGGTCGATCTCCAGGTACCGCCCGCTGTCGTCGAACTCGGCACTCCCGAATCCGACCTGCACCCGCTCCGGCTCCCGCCGCGTGTACACCGCGACCCCGGCCCGCCCCTTGGCGGCGGCCGGCGCGAACACCGTGTGCCACCCCTCGGGCGCCCGCACCTCGTCGGGAATCTGCCCCTCCTCGGCCCGTACTTCCTGCAGGCAGACGACGTCGGCGTCGGACCCGGCGAGCCACGGGGAGAACCCCTTCTTGGCGGCAGCGCGGATTCCGTTCACATTCACAGAGGTCACAGAGAACATCCCTGCACGATAGCCGGAGCGTTCCGTACGCTGTTCGGATGTCTCAGGAGATACAGCTCCGCGTCGTTCCGTACGACCACCCGGACGCGGTCAAGCTCAACGACCAAGTGCAGATCGAATACCAGGAGCGCTACGACGGCGAGGGCGATGTCACCTTCCTCGACCCGGCGATGTTCGCCCCGCCGCAGGGCCTCTACCTGCTCGCCTACGACGCTGCGGGCACCCCGATAGCCAGCGGCGGCTGGCGCGGCCACGAGGCGAACGACGAGGGCTACGCGGACGGCGACGCCGAGCTGAAGCGCATGTACGTGGTCCCCGAGGCCCGCGGCCTGGGCCTGGCCCGCCGCATCCTCGCCGCCCTCGAAGCGGACGCCCGCGCGGCCGGCCGCCTGCGCATGGCCCTGGAAACCGGCGACCAGCAGCCGGAGGCCATCGCCCTCTACCTCTCCGAGGGCTACACCCTGACGGACGCCAAATTCGGCCACTACCGCTTCTACGACTCCAGCCGCTGCATGACGAAGCCGCTGAATCCGGGAGCCTGACCCGGGGCCGCCCGGCCCGGACCGCTCGGCCCCGAACCTCGAATCGGCCTCTGAACTCCCCACCGCCACGGTCGTCCTCCGGCCACCGCGCCCACACTGGGCCGAGGACGTCACCACGACCCAGCGGGGGGACCGTGCACACGGATCCGAGCGTCTACGAACTGGCCCACCTGGCCGGCGGCCCCCAACGCGTCGCCGAAGCCGCCCTGATCGCTCTGCGCGACCTCGGCGCGCTGACCATCACCGGCCCTCGCGTCCGCGCGACCGCGCCCGTACCGCCCGCCCGTCACCCGGTCGAAGCGGTGCTCACGGCGTTCTGCTCGCGCGGGCGCGGCGTCCCGGCCGCGATCGCGGCCGTGCGCGAGGCCCCGGAGACCGCGGAGATCGGGCGCCGACTGCGCGCCCTCGGTCTCCTCACCCGCTTCGGCCACCGCCCCACCCGCGCCGGCCGCCGGCTGCTCGCCGAGGCGAAGTCGGTGGGCGCGCACCCCGCGTACGTCCTCCAGGGCCCGTCCGCCATCGAGGACCGCCTCCTGCGCGGCCTCATCACCGGCACCCGCACCCCGACGGTCCTGGACCGCCTGCGGCCCCGCGCCCCGGCCCTGGACCGCGACATCAACGGAAACTTCGGCTCCGGCCAGGACTTCAGCAGTTTCGGCGGCTCCGGCGGCTCCGGAAGCGATTCCTGACCCGAACGCAAAAGATCCCGCCCGGTCTTCCGACCGGACGGGATCTCGTGACGTTCTCGGGAGCAACCCGTGAACTGTCGTTTGTGGACCTGTGGGGATTTGAACCCCAGACCCCCTCGATGCGAACGAGGTGCGCTACCAGACTGCGCCACAGGCCCTTGCGACGTGTGAAACATTAGCATCCCCTCGCGGGTGCTCCAAAACCGGTATCGGGGAGCGTCCGCGCAGGTCATCGATCACTCGTTCGCGGCGCGCGGGCGCTCGTCGCCCTCGTACTGGTCGAAGAGGGGGGTACGGGCCGCGTCGCGCGGGCGGGTCCGCGGTGACGGGGTCGACGGCTGGGCGCGCAGGCGGGGTTCCGTCGGCTCGGCCGTGCTGGAGCGGGTCGCGCTCCAGGGGTCCGGGGTCGCCGGGCCGGTGGCGCGCGGGGCGACCGGGGCCGTCACGTACGTCGGCAGCGGCACCGGGACGGGCTCCCAGCTGTCACCTCGGGCGGGGCCGCGCTCGCGTTCGCGCTGCTGGTCCACCCACTCCGCGTGGTCGGTCTGCTCGACCAGGGCGCGCCGGCCGGCCTCCTGCGGGGAGACGGGTGGCGCGGGGTCCGGGTCGGAGCCGGCGGCCGGCTCGGACTCCCGGCGCCGGGGGCGGTTCTCGCGCAGGTGGCGGGCGGCCGCCTCGGCGCGCCGCCGGTCCATGGTGAACTCGTAGCGGCGTCGCTCCTGGACCCGCAGGTGCACGATGTACGTGCTCAGCAGCAGGGCGGGGACGGCCGGGGCCCACAGGTAGTGGAGTCCGCCGACGGCGGCGGCGACCGCGCCGAGGGTGAAGATCAGGAAGAGCAGTGCGGTGGTGCGCCGGCGGCGGGCCAGGACGACCAGGCGCTGCTCGCGGCGGGCCCGCTCCGCGCGGTCGGCCCGCTCGGAGGCGGCCGATCTCGGCTCGGACCGGGTCGGCGGGGGCACGACGACGGCCCGGGCGTCGGCGGCGTCCACGGGTTTCACCGTTTCCGTCGCGGCGTCCGGGTCCGCGGGGGGCTGGGGCTGCGCCTCTTCGTCACCGCGCTCACGCAGCCCCTTGGCGTAACGGCGCTCCATTCCCGCCCGGCCGGAAAGCAGCCGGATGGCGGTGGAGAAGCGTTCCGTCGGACGGGCTTCGTTCAGCTCGTCCTGCCTCCGGAGCCACATGGGCACCAAGTAGGCGGCCCAGGCCCCGACAATGACTGCGTAGATGAGGCCGCTGCTGCTCACACCCCACACCGTAGAGGGGCGCGGCCGGGGGGATCCGCCAATTGGGACGGCGTGTCGCACGATCTCGCTGATATCACGGACTTTTTTTGTGATTCTTCGGATCAGGTTATGGGCGAATCGGTCATGGGGCGAAAGAATTCGAACAGATATCGGATTTCTATTGTCCGGGCGGCGTGGCGGGACCGTGCGGATGGTGTTCGCGGTGCCAGCGGCGCAGCAGTCCCTCGCGCACTTCCTCCGCCGTGAGCGCGTACACGAGGTGATCGCGCCAGGCCCCGTCGATGTGCAGGTACCGCGGGCGCAGTCCCTCCTCGCGGAAGCCCAGCTTCTCCACCACCCGCCGGCTCGGACCGTTCTCCGGCCGGATGCACACCTCGATCCGGTGCAGCCCGATCTTGCCGAAGCAGTGGTCCACCGCCAGCGCGACCGCCGTCGGCATCACACCGCGGCCCGCCACGTCCCGGTCCACCCAGTAGCCCACGTGGCCCGCGCACATCGAGCCCCAGGTGATCCCGGCGACCGTCAGCTGGCCCACCAGGCGGCCCTGGTACTCGATGACGAACGGCAGCATGCGCCCCGCGTTCGCCTCCGCCCGCAGGTGGCGCACCATCTGGCGGTACGTCGGCCGCTGGATCACCGGCCCCCAGGGCGCGGGCGGCGGGATCGTCGCCTCCCACGGCCGCAGCCAGTCGCGGTTGCGGCGGTTGACCTCGCGCCAGGCGGTCTGGTCCCGCAGCTTTATCGGCCGGAGCGTGACATCGCCGTCCGCCAGCACCACCGGCCAGGAGGGGCCGTTCAGCTCGTGCTCCCCGGCGGTCTGCCCCCGGGACGGGGGTGGTCGCCGCCGCGGATCTGGTCGACGGCGTGCAGCAGGACGCGGGACAGGACCGCGATCCCGTCGCGGACCCCGCCCGTGGAACCGGGCAGGTTCACGATCAGGGTGTGTCCGGCCACTCCCGCCAGCCCCCGGGACAGGGCCGCGGTGGGCACCTTCGCCAGGGACTCCGCGCGGATGGCCTGCGGGATGCCCGGGATCTCGTAGTCCAGGACCCGGGCGGTGGCGTCGGGGGTCCGGTCGGTCGGCGAGATGCCGGTGCCCCCGGTGGTCAGGATGACGTCGTACCCGGCGGCCACGCCCTCGCGCAGGGCCGCCTCCACCGGGTCCCCGTCGGGGACCACGCGCGGGCCGTCCACCGCGAAGCCGAGCGCGCTCAGGCCCTCGGCGAGCACCGGGCCGCCCTTGTCCGCGTACACGCCCTGCGAGGCCCGGTTCGAGGCCGTGACCACCAGCGCGCGCAGCGAGGGGGCCGGCGGCGTCACGGGCTCCGCTTCCTGGGCATGGGCGTGGCTGTGGACCTCGCCGCCGCGCGGGGCGTTCACGAGCGCGCCCAGTCGCCGGACTTGCCGCCCGTCTTCTCCTCGACCCGCACGTCGGTGATGACCGCGCCCTTGTCGACGGCCTTGACCATGTCGATGACGGTGAGCCCGGCGACCGCGACGGCGGTCAGGGCCTCCATCTCGACGCCCGTGCGGTCGGTGGTCTTGACGGTGGCGAGGATCTCGACGGCGTCGTCGGTGACCTTCAGGTCCACCTTGACCCCGGAGACGGCCAGCGGGTGGCACAGCGGGATCAGGTCGGGGGTCTTCTTCGCCCCCATGATCCCGGCGATCCGCGCGGTGGCGAGGGCGTCGCCCTTGGGAACGCCCTCGCCGCGCAGCAGTTCGATGACCCGGGGGGAGACGAGCACGCGGCCGCTGGCCCGCGCCGTCCGGGTGGTGACGTCCTTCGCCGAGACGTCGACCATCCGGGCCGCGCCGGCCTCGTCGATGTGCGTCAGCCTGGTGCCGGCGGCGCCGCCGGCGCTGCTCTGCGTACTCATATCTGCGTGCCGCTCCCGTCCGGGCCCCGCAAGGGCCTGTGTGGTGCAACACGCTACCCGCATCCGCGGGGCCTCAGCCGAGCAGGACCACTTCCAGCTCGGCCCCGGGCTCCACCGACGTCACGTCCTCCGGTACGACCATCAGCGAGTCGGCGTGCGCCAGCGCGGCGATCAGGTGCGAACCCGATCCGCCGACCGGGCTGACCGTGCCGCTCTCCGCGTCGTACTTGCCGCGCAGGAACTGGCGGCGGCCGGCCGGGGAGCCGATCGCCTTGTCCGCCTCGAGCACCGCGCGCACGCTCGGCCGGCTGACCTCGGAGGCGGGCAGGCCCATGAGGGCGCGGATCGCGGGGCGCACGAACAGCTCGAAGGAGACGTAGGAGGAGACCGGGTTGCCGGGCAGGGCCAGCAGCGGGGTGTGGTCGGGGCCGATGGTGCCGAAGCCCTGGGGCTTGCCGGGCTGCATGGCGAGCTTGCGGAAGTCGATGCCGGCGCCGTCCACGTCGTCGTCGCCCGTGGAGACGGCCGTGAGGGCTTCCTTGACCACGTCGTACGCGCCGACGCTGACCCCGCCCGTGGTGACCAGCAGGTCGGCCCGGATGAGCTGGTCCTCGATGGTGGAGCGCAGGGTGTCGGCGTCGTCGGCGACGGCTCCGACCCGGTAGGCGATGGCTCCGGCGTCCCGTGCGGCGGCGGCCAGGGCGAAGCTGTTGGAGTCGTAGATCGTGCCGGCCGTCAGGGCCTCGCCGGGCTGGACCAGTTCGCTGCCGGTGGACAGGACGACCACGCGCGGGCGCGGACGCACCCGTACGGTGCCCCGCCCGATGGCGGCCAGCAGGGCGATCTGCGGCGGCCCGAGGACGGTGCCCGCGGCGAGCGCGAGGTCCCCGGCCTGTACGTCGCTGCCGCGCGCGCGGACGTGCGCCCGCGCCTCGGCGGGGCGGTGGACCCGTACCTCGCCGGCGGCGCCCTCGGGCGACTCGCTGGCGGGGGTCATTCCCGTGGCGGCGCCACCGCCCGTGCCGCCGTCGGTCCACTCGACCGGTACGACGGCTTCCGCCCCGGGGGGCAGCGGGGCGCCGGTCATGATGCGGGCGGCCTGGCCGGGGCCCACGGTCGGCAGCCGGCCGTCGCCGGCCGCCACGTCCCCGATGACCGTCAGCACCGCGGGGAACTCCTCGCTCGCACCCTGGACGTCGGCGGTCCGGACGGCGTACCCGTCCATCGAGCTGTTGTCGAAGGGCGGCAGCGCGACGGGCACGGTGACGTCCTCGACGAGGACACAGCCCTGGGCGTCCAGCAGCTGGAGCTCGATGGGCTCCAGCGGCCGGACCGTGCCGAGGACGTCCGCCAGGTGCTCGTCCACCGACCAGAGGCGCTGGGGGGGCCCAGCCGGTTGGGGTTGCTGCGGTGCTTCGGGCTCGCTCAAGGTCCTACATCTCCTCCGTGACGTAATGGTGAAGCCAAGCACGGAACTCCGGGCCGAGGTCCTCACGCTCGCACGCGAGCCGGACGATGGCCCGCAGGTAGTCCCCGCGGTCCCCGGTGTCGTAGCGGCGGCCCCGGAAGACCACGCCGTGCACCGGACCGCCGACGGTCTCGTCGGCGGCCAGCTTCTGCAGGGCGTCGGTCAGCTGGATCTCACCGCCGCGGCCCGGCTCGGTCTCACGCAGTATGCCGAAGATCGCCGGATCGAGGACGTATCGTCCGATGACCGCGTAATTGCTGGGTGCGTCCGCGGCGTCCGGCTTCTCCACGAGACCGGTGATGCGGACGACGTCCGACGCGTCGGTGGGCTCGACCGCGGCGCAGCCGTAGAGGTGCACCTGGGAGGGGTCGACCTCCATCAGCGCGACGACGGTGCCGCCGGCGCTCTGCTGGATCTCCGTCATCCGGCGCAGCAGCGGGTCGCGGGGGTCGATGAGGTCGTCGCCGAGGAGGACGGCGAAGGGTTCGTCGCCGACGTGCGGCTCGGCGCACAGCACGGCGTGGCCCAGGCCCCGGGGGTCGCCCTGGCGGACGTAGTGCATGGTGGCCAGGTCGCTGGATTCCTGGACCTTCTTGAGCTTGTCGTCGTCGCCCTTGGCGATGAGCGCGGACTCCAGCTCGTAGTTGCGGTCGAAGTGGTCTTCGAGGGCACGCTTGTTACGGCCCGTGATCATGAGGATGTCGTCGAGGCCGGCCGACACGGCCTCCTCGACGACGTACTGGATGGCCGGCTTGTCCACCACGGGAAGCATTTCCTTGGGTGTCGCCTTGGTCGCGGGAAGGAACCGAGTGCCGAGGCCCGCGGCCGGGATGACGGCCTTTTTGATCACGGGGTGCAACTGAGTCATGCGCGGAACGATAGTCGTTCGTCATGAGGCCCGAGTGAGATTCAGATGAACATGATCAGGTATACCCCGATAGAAATGGATACGAGCCAACCGTGACAGAGAACCAGCCTCCGACGGCCAAGGCGGACCTTCGCCGTGAACGCCTCGCGGCCCGTCGCGCCTTGTCCGCCGACGCCCTGCGCACGACGGCCCGCGCCCTCTCCCGCTCCGCCCTGGAGCTGCCCGAACTCAGCTCCGCCCACACCGTGGCCGCCTACGTCTCCATCGGCTCCGAACCGGGCACCCGCGAGCTGCTCGACGCCCTCCGGGCGGCCGGCATCCGCGTGCTGCTGCCCGTCCTGCTGCCCGACAACGACCTCGACTGGGCGGCGTACGAAGGCCCGGAGAGCCTGGCCGAGGCCGCGCACCCGGGGAAGATGCGGCTCCTGGAGCCCGCCGGGCCCCGCCTCGGCCCGGACGCGGTGACCGGCGCCGACGCCGTACTGCTGCCCGGACTGGCCGTGGACCGGCGGGGGATGCGGCTCGGGCGGGGCGGAGGCTCGTACGACCGGGTGCTGGAGCGGCTGGAGCGCGCCGGGGCGCATCCCGCGCTGGTCGTGCTCCTCTACGACGACGAGGTGGTCGCGCGGGTCCCGGAGGAACCGCACGACCACCCCGTGCGCGCGGTGGCCACCCCGTCGGGGGTGCTCCGCTTCAGTTTGTGAAGCCGCCCGTCAGGAACCCTCGGGCTGGAGGGTCAGGGTCTCGACCGTGGCCTTGTCCACGGCGGCCTTCCCGAAGGGCCAGTCCAGCAGTTCGCCCTTGGCCCACATCGTCGTCTGGTCCGTGTAGTGGTCGTGGTACGCGTGCCCCGAGGCGCCCGTCAGGTTGATCCAGCGGGACTTGTCGAAGTCGGCGAGGTTCACGACCATCCGCATCGACGGCACCCAGGTGACCCCGTACCCGCTGGAGGCGTTCCAGCCGGTCGCGTTGACGGTGGCCTCGCCGCCGCCCAGGTTCCAGGGGCCGCGGTTGAGGAGCCACTGAAGGTAGCCGGGGCCCTCGGTGCCGATCGTCTGGTTCTTCAGCATCAGCTGGTGCATCCGGCCCCAGCTCCAGGTCGACTGGTCCTTGCCGAGCTTGGCGGTCAGCTCCCAGCGGGCGTCCTTCATGGCCCGGGCGAAGAGCTGGTCGCGGGTGGTCGTGGCGGCCACCCTGCGGCCGACCGCGGGCGACTGCCACCACTGCGACTTCTCGTCCTTGACCAGGCGGCGGACCACCTCGAACCAGCGGTCGCCGCCGTCCGGCTGCGCCGAGTCGGAGTCGCGCTCGCCGCATTCGCGGATCATCGTGGCGAGGTCGTCGGCCGGTCCGGTGGTCTGCTCGGGGACGTTCATGCAACTGCCCTCGACCCGCAGTTCCTTGGGCATCTTGTCGCCGAAGGCCAGCTTGAGGATGTTGCGCCAGACCGCGTTGAAGTACGCGGCGGCCGCCGAGTCGGGCTCCTGGGTGTAGTTCCAGCCCTCCAGGAGCTTCTGCGCGGAGCGGACGTCCGGGTCCGAAACGTCGATCTTGGCCAGCATCGGGGTCAGCAGCGCGGCGATCTCGCTGCTGTTGTCCATCTGCATGGTGCGCATGTCGTCGGTGGAGATCTTCCCGCTGTCCTTGATCTTCGCCTCGATGAGGTCGTTGATCCGCTGGCTGCGGGCGCCGTAGCCCCAGTCGGTGGTCAGCAGGTACGGGTACTTGCCCGTGCCGGTGCCGCTCTCGGTGACGGCCTGGTTGGCGGTCACGATGAACCCGCGGTCGGGGTTGAGCACCCACGGCATCTCGTCCTGCGGGATGTACCCGGCGTTGCCGTCCTTGCCACCCTTCCAGGCGTACTTGGAGTCCCAGCCCGGGGCCGGCATCTTGCCGTCCGCGCCGCCGCCCCGGATCGGGATGCGGCCGGGGGCCTGGTAGCCGATGTTGCCGTGGAGGCCCTCGTCGTCGGCGTAGATCAGGTTCTGCGAGGGGACCTCGAAGTCGCGGGCCGCGGCGCGGAACTCCTGGAAGTTCTTGGCCCGGTTGAGCGAGAAGACGGCGTCCATCGACTTGCCGGGATCCAGCGCGGTCCAGCGCAGGGAGACCCCGTATCCGTTGCCGCGGTCCGGGGCCGCACTGGTGACGGGGGCGCGGGCGCCGACCGTGGCGATCTCGTCGCTGCGGTCGGAGATCAGCGGGCCGCTGTTGGTGGACCGGACGGTGATCTTCTTCTCGCCGCCGCCGGCGATCTTGATGACCTCGTCGCGGGTGGTGAAGGGGAGCACCTTGTTGTCGTAGACGTAGCCCTCGGGCCTGACCTGCTGCAGGTAGAGGTCGGTGACGTCGGCACCGAGGTTGGTCATGCCCCACGCGATGTCGGCGTTGTGGCCGATGATCACGCCCGGCATGCCGGAGAAGGTGTAGCCGGCCACGTCGTACTTGCACGAGGCCGAGGCCGCCCGGCAGTGCAGGCCCATCTGGTACCAGACCGAGGGCAGCTGCGGGGAGAGGTGCGGGTCGTTCGCGAGCAGCGGCTTGCCGGTGGTCGTGTACCGGCCCGAGACGACCCAGGAGTTCGAGCCGATGCCGCTGCCGGCAGGGCCGAGGATCGCGGGGATCTCGTCGAGGGTGTCGGCCAGCGCGCCGAGCGAGGTGCGCAGGCCCACGGTCGCGCCCTGGGCGGTGGCGTTGCCGGCCAGCCCGGTCTCGCCGACGGTCTGGGTGGAGACCTGGGAGCCGGTGGAGCTGGTGGAGCCGGTGGAGCCGCCCCGCCCGCCGGAGCCCACGGGGCTGCCGGAGCCGGGCTGCTGCGGGGCGTACTTCCCGCCCTTGACGGTGCCGCCCTCGACGATCGGCCGGTTCCGGTCGAAGGGGTACGGCGGGTAGAGCTCGTCGATCTGCGCCTGCGAGAGCTTGCCCGTCATCAGCGCGCGGTCGATCTCGTCCTGCATGTTGCCGCGCAGGTCCCAGGCCATGGCCTTGAGCCAGGCCACCGAGTCGACCGGGGTCCACTGCTCGGGCGCGTAGGCGTCGCTGAGCTTGAGGGCGGCGTGCTCGACGGAGAGGTCCTTGCCGGACTTCCCCTTCAGGTACGCGTTGACCCCGTCGGCGTAGGCCTGGAGGTACTTCTTCGTTTCCGGCGACAGCTTGGTGTCGTACTCCTGCTGCGCGACCTGGCGCCAGCCGAGCGTGCGCAGGAAGGCGTCCGTCTCGACCTGGCCGGAGCCGAACATCTCGGAGAGCCGCCCGGAGGTCATGTGGCGGCGTACGTCCATCTCCCAGAACCGGTCCTGCGCGTGCACGAAGCCCTGCGCGCGGAAGAGGTCCTCGTCGGAGTCGGCGTACAGCTGGGGGATCCCGTTGGCGTCGCGCTTGACGTCGACGGTCCCGGCCAGGCCGGGCACCTTGAGGGAGCCGGTGGTCTGCGGGAACGAGGCCCGCACGCTGTCCACGGTCCAGTAGGCCCCGTACCCGAGGCCAGCGAAGAGCGCCAGCACCAGGACGAGCACGATCAGACGGGCGCGTCGTCCCTTCTTCTTGACGGAAGGGGCGGTTTCGTTGGCGGGCATCGCTGTCCTTAGAGGGGCAGGGTGGTCCTGGGAGTGCTGGGAGCAACCATAGGCGCAGGACCGCCCCTGGTGATCCGCCAGGGGTCGAGCTCGTGGTCGGCCCCTTGCCGACGGCTCGTGACGAGGGGTCATGAGGACAGGGCCCCGCAGGCGTTTCACAATGTGGCTAATGAGTAAAGGGCGCGCCAAAGATTAGGTAAGGTAACGAAGTACTTGCCGTCCGTGCCCGCACCGGAACGATCCGTCAGTCCGACGTCCGCCGTTCCGCCGTCGCCTGGCACATCGAGGAAAGGGCCGCCCGCTGACTGTCCACACGCTCAATGAGCTCATGCTGGTCTGCTCGCTCGTGCTGCTCGTCGCCGTTGCGGCGGTGCGCGTCTCCTCGCGCAGCGGACTCCCCAGCCTGCTCATTTACCTCGGCATAGGCATCGCCATAGGCCAGGACGGCATCGGCAACGTCGTATTCGACAACGCCGAGCTGACCCAGGTGATCGGCTATGCCGCGCTCGTCGTGATCCTCGCCGAGGGTGGTCTGGGCACCAAGTGGAAAGAGATCAAGCCGGCCCTGCCGGCCGCGATCGTGCTGTCACTGGTCGGCGTCGCCGTCAGCGTGAGCGTGACCGCGGCGGGCGCGCACTACCTGGTCGGACTCGAATGGCGGCAAGCCCTGCTGATCGGCGCGGTCGTCTCCTCGACCGACGCGGCGGCCGTCTTCTCGGTCCTGCGCAAGGTCCCGCTCCCCTCCCGGGTGACGGGTGTGCTGGAGGCCGAGTCCGGCTTCAACGACGCCCCCGTCGTCATCCTGGTCGTGGCCTTCGCGACCGTCGGGCCGGTCGACCAGTGGTACGTCCTCATAGGCAAGATCGCGCTGGAGCTGGCGATCGGCGTCGCGATCGGCCTGTCGGTGGGCTTCCTGGGCTCGTACGGGCTGCGGCACGTGGCCCTGCCCGCCTCGGGCCTCTACCCGATCGCGGTGATGGCGATCGCGATCACCGCGTACGCGGCCGGCGCGATGGCGCACGGCTCCGGCTTCCTCGCGGTGTACCTGGCGGCGATGGTGCTCGGGAACGCGAAGCTCCCCCACTGGCCCGCCACCCGGGGATTCGCGGACGGGCTCGGCTGGATCGCCCAGATCGGCATGTTCGTGCTGCTGGGGCTGCTGGTCACCCCGCACGAGCTGGTCCACGACTTCTGGCCGGCGGTGATCATCGGGCTGGTGCTGACGATGGTGGCCCGGCCGCTGGAGGTCTTCGTCTCGCTGCTGCCCTTCCGGCTGCCCTGGCAGGAGCAGGCGCTCATGTCCTGGGCGGGCCTGCGCGGGGCCGTGCCCATCATCCTCGCGACCATCCCCATGGTGTCCGGGATCGAGGGCAGCGAGCGGGTCTTCAACATCGTGTTCGTCCTGGTCGTCGTCTACACCCTGGTCCAGGGCCCGACCCTGCCCTGGCTCGCGCGCAAGCTGAAGCTGGGCAGCAGCGACGAGGCCGCCTCCGACCTGGGGATCGAGTCGGCGCCGCTGGAGAAGCTGCGCGGGCACCTGCTGTCCTTCGCGATCCCGCCCGCCTCGCGGATGCACGGCGTGGAGGTGAGCGAGCTGCGGCTGCCGCCGGGGGCTTCCGTCACGCTGGTCGTACGGGACGCGCGGAGCTTCGTACCGGCGCCGTCGACCGTGCTGCGGCGCGGGGACGAGCTGCTGGTGGTGGCCACGGATCCGGTACGGGACGCCGCGGAGGCACGGCTGCGTGCGGTGGCCCGGGGCGGCAAGCTCGCGGGCTGGCTGGGGACCGGCGGGAACGGGCACGGGAACGGGCACGGCGGCGGGAAGGCGAAGGGCTCCGGCAAGGGCTCGGGCAAGGGCTCCGGCAAGGGGGCTTCGAAGGGTCCCGCCCAGGGTTAGAGCGACGCTCTAATTCATCAATTTCGACGCTCTTTGT
Organism: Streptomyces sp. GL_148; assembly: GCF_057834205.1. Lineage (NCBI taxonomy): Bacteria > Bacillati > Actinomycetota > Actinomycetes > Kitasatosporales > Streptomycetaceae > Streptomyces > Streptomyces sp. GL_148. The sequence continues at coordinate 3,604,961 of NZ_CM174396.1, forward strand.
CCATATTCACCCCTGTTTACGTGGGGCTTGAATGCGAAGTTCCAGTTAATCGCAGGTGAAGACACACCCTGTAGCCCTAATCACAGGGCGTATCGGTCGATCTGCCTGTACGATAAAGGAACAACACATCGAACCAACTCTGCCTGACGCAGAGCTGGCGCGACCGCAAAGCGGCCGTGGCACCCTCCCGCAGTGGGCGCCCAGGTATCACTCGGTTCGGCGCAAGAGGACAGCTCTCGGGGCTCCCACATGTACGGGTGCATCGCCCACAAGGCGCGCATCGTCCGCAGACGGGGAGTTCTACCAGGCAGCGGAAAGGCCAGGCCGTGACATCCGCGGTCACGACCGACAAGTCCGCTCCGTCCACCCGACCCGGCTACGGGCAGCTCCTGCGCACGCCCGGCGCCCTCGGCTTCGTTCTCCCGGGATTCGCCGCGCGACTCCCCTTCGGCATGCTGACGATCAGCATCCTGCTGCTGGTCCAGCACACCACCGGTTCCTACGGCAGCGCCGGCATCGTCGCCGCCTTCACCGGTATCTCCATGGCCGTGTTCGCCCCGGTCATGGGCAAGCTCATCGACCGCCACGGCCAGAGCGCCGTCCTGGTCCCGGTGGCCCTGATCCACGCCACCGCCGTCAGCTCCCTGGTGGCGTTCGCGCTGCTGGGTGCGCCCGTCTGGGCGCTCGCACTGGCGGCCGTCCCCGCCGGTGCATCCGTCCCGCAGGTCGGACCCATGGTCCGGTCCCGCTGGGCGGCCAAGCTCGAGGGCTCCCCGCTGCTGCCCACGGCCGCCGCGTTCGAGTCCGTCACCGACGAGTTCACCTTCGTCGTCGGCCCGGTGCTCGCCACCGCGCTGTGCACCGGCATCAACCCGGCGGCCGGTCTGGTCACCGAGGCCGCGCTGACCCTGATCGGCGGCCTGCTGTTCGCCGCCCAGCGCGCCACGCAGCCCAAGCCCGTCGCCCGCCCGGCGCACGGTGAGAAGCACGCTCCGGCCCTGTCGTTCCACGGCCTGCGCGTCCTGATCGTCGCCTTCATCGGCATCGGCGCCGTCTTCGGCGGCATGCAGGTCTCGCTCGCCGCCTTCTCCGAGGAGATCGGCAACCCGGGCGCCAACGGTCTGCTCTACGGCGTCTTCGCCGCGGGCAACATGATCGCCGGCATCGCCTGCGGCGCGATCGCCTGGAAGATCGGCCCGCGCCGCCGCCTGATCCTCGGCTACATCGGCCTCACCGCGGCCGCCTCGGTCCTGTGGGCCGCGAACTCGATGATCCTGCTCGGCGCGCTCGGCCTGGTCGTCGGTCTGTGCATCGCCCCCGCGCTGATCACCGGCTACACCATGATCGAGCAGCTGATCCCGTCCACCTCGCGGACCGAGGCCTTCACCTGGCTCACCGGCGGCGTCGCCTTCGGGCAGGCCGGCGCCGTGACCCTGGCCGGCCGTCTGACGGACGCCCACGGGTCCTCGTACGGGTTCCTCGTGCCGATGGTGGCCACCGCGCTCGCCCTGGCCATCCTGCTGGCGCTGCGTGCGAAGCTGGCCCCGAAGGCCCCGAGCCGGATCGTCAGCTCGTCCAAGCCGGCCGCACAGGCCGCGCCCGCCGCACCGTCCACGAAGGTGAACGAGCGTGGGATGGGTCACCGAGTCCCGGTGACGGTGGACTGATCCGCCGGAATACGTCACCATGAAGCGTCGTTAGCACTCATTGAGCCAGAGTGCCAGGAGGAAATTCGTGCCGACCTACCAGTACCAGTGCACCGAGTGCGGTGAGGGCCTTGAGGCCGTGCAGAAGTTCACCGATGACGCACTGACCGTGTGCCCGAGCTGCGACGGACGCCTGAAGAAGGTGTTCTCCGCGGTCGGCATCGTCTTCAAGGGATCCGGTTTCTACCGGAACGACAGCCGCGGCGCTTCGTCGAGCAGCACCCCTGCCTCGAAGCCCGCGTCGACGCCGGCCGCCACCCCGGCCGCGTCGTCGTCGAGCACCTCGGCGTCTTCCTCCTCTTCGTCGACCTCCTCGTCTTCGTCGAGCACCTCGGCCGCCTGACCCGCCCGACGCTTCACGCTTCGCCCCAGGCCCCGCCCGTCCCCATGGACCGCGGGGCCTTCGGCATGCCCCGTTAGGGTGGCCGCATGGCGAATGCAGAGATCGGTGTCATCGGCGGATCGGGCTTCTACTCCTTCCTGGAGGACGTCTCCGAGATCCAGGTGGAGACGCCTTACGGGCCCCCCAGCGACTCCCTCTACCTCGGCGAGCTCGCCGGCCGGACCGTGGCCTTCCTGCCCCGTCACGGCCGCAGCCACACCGTCCCCCCGCACAAGATCAACTACCGGGCCAACCTGTGGGCGCTGCGTTCCGTGGGCGTCCGCCAGGTGCTGGGCCCCTGCGCGGTCGGCGGCCTGCGCCCCGAGTACGGCCCGGGCACCCTGCTCGTCCCCGACCAGCTGGTCGACCGTACGAAGTCCCGCGCCCAGACCTTCTTCGACGGGGAGCCGCTCCCGGACGGCTCGGTCCCCAACGTCGTGCACACCACCTTCGCCGACCCGTACTGCCCGGTAGGCCGCTCGGTGGCGCTGGCGGCGGCGCGCGGGCGGGAGTGGGAGCCGGTGGACGGCGGCACCATGGTCGTCATCGAGGGGCCGCGCTTCTCCACGCGCGCCGAGTCCCGCTGGCACGCCGCGGCCGGCTGGTCGGTGGTCGGCATGACGGGCCACCCCGAGGCGGTCCTCGCGCGCGAGCTGGGGCTCTGCTACACCTCGATGGCGCTGGTCACGGACCTGGACGCGGGCGCGGAGACGGGCGAAGGGGTCTCCCACACGGAGGTCCTCAAGGTCTTCGGCGAGAACGTCGGGCGCCTGCGCGAGGTCCTCTTCGACGCGGTGGCCGCCCTGCCCGCGACGGAATCCCGCGCCTGCCTGTGCACCCACGCCCACGACGGCTGGGACCTGGGCATCGAGCTGCCGTAGGAAAAGTTTCCGGGGTCGTGTCACGTTTCGCGGGGCTGTCCGGTCTCAGTTGGTGAAGGCCGGGCGAACAGCGCCCGGCCGGGCCCGGCCCCAGGAGGCACCCGCCATGGCACGCATCTCGCTCACCCCGCCCCGCACCCTCCTCAACCGCTTCGGCGCCTGGTACTCGCGCCGCGCCTACGGCAAGGTCCTCGAACCCGGACTGGCCTGCGGGCACAACGCGCGCGTGCTGTTCACCTCCATACGCCTCGAACAGCGGGCGGCGAAGTGGAACGCCCTCGACGGCGGCCTGAAGCACCTCGCGGTCATGGCCGCCGCCGCCCGCATGAACTGCTCGTGGTGCATGGACTTCGGCTACTGGGAGGGCCAGGCGAAGGGGATCGCCCCGGAGAAGGCCGAGAAGGTGCCGGTGTGGCGCGAGGCCCGCGAGGCGTTCACGGACCTGGAACTGCTGGTCATGGAGTACGCCGAGGCCATGACCGAGACCGAGCCGTCCGTCACCGACGAACTCGCCGCCGAACTGATCGCGCGCCTCGGCGAGGCCGCCTTCGTCGAACTGACCGCCATGGTCGCGCTGGAGAACATGCGCTCGCGCGTCAACAGCGCCTTCGGCCTGACCAGCCAGGGCTTCAAGGAGTCCTGCGAGATCCCCGCCAAGCGCTGACCCGCACCCGCACCCGCACCCGCACCCGCACCATGGCGGACATGGGCAGCCGAGTGCGCTGACGGTGGTCACGAGCATGACCGGGAGCGACCTCGCCGACATCGGCATCGGCGCGGCCGCCTTCGCGGCCGGGGCCTCCCACGTCGTGGTGGGGCGGTCGGTGACGCGGGCCGCGGATCCGGTGGCGGCGCTGCGGCGGATCACCGTGGGGCGGTAACTCCTGCGGGTGACCGGGATATCCACAAGCTGTGGATCCTCCACAGGGTCGAGCGGGATCCGGCGGGACGACGGATCGTGGGGGCTGTCCGGGCGCTGGGTCCGGGCTCTGGGTCCGGACTCCGGGCTCCGGACTCACTCCGTCAGGTGGTGGCCGTCATGACCGCGAACTCCCGCGTCCCTTCCCTCTCCTCGCCCCGCGTCCAGGCACAGACCCACACCCACACCCCGGTGCGCCCCTCCCCCGTCCCCCGGCAGCCCTCTTCCGCCACGTGTCCCCCCGCGCGCCCCGTTCCCCTCTTCGCCCCGCTCCGCGTGGGGCGGGCCGGGGACCGGCTGCGCAGGGCCGTACGGCGTCGGCGGCGCGGGGCCGCGGCCGGACTGGCCGTGGTGGCGGCCGTGCTGGCGGTGGGCGGCACCGAGGCGCGGGCCTCGCGGGGCTCCCCGCCGCCCGCGGCGCAGCCGCCTCCGGCGGCGGTGCGGCTGGTGTCGGCGCCGGTGCGCATCGCCGACGGGGCGACGGTGCGGCTGCTGCGGCCCGGAGACCGGGTGGACGTGGTCGCGGCGGAGCGCGGCGGGCCGCCCCGGGTGGTGGCGGCGGGGGCCCGGGTCGCCGAAGTGCCCGCTCCGGAGCAGGGCGTTGGGGACGGCGGGGCCCTGGTCGTGTTGTCCGTTCCCCGGGACATCGCGCGGGCTCTGGTGGGGGCGGGGACCGTGTCCCGACTGGCGGTGACGCTGTGTTGAATCGTACGAACGTCCGGTCAAGCCACCGTGGGGTGGGGGTCGATTGGACAGCCCGGACCCAAACTGCCGTAGCTTTCGGAACCGTTGGCTCCATGTTCGGCAGATACGAAGAAAGGCTCAGTGGTGAGCGAGAAGAAGAAGGAGAGCATCCTGGCAGGCTTCAAGGCCTTCCTGATGCGCGGCAACGTGGTCGACCTGGCCGTCGCCGTGGTCATCGGTGCCGCGTTCACGAACATCGTGAACTCCGTCGTGAAGGGCCTGATCAGCCCGGTGATCGGCCTGGTCGGCACGCAGAGCCTGGACGCCTACAAGAGCTGCATCAAGGACCCCTGCGGGATCGGCGCGGACGGCAAGCCGACGGGCGTGGAGCTCCTCTGGGGCTCCGTGCTGAACGCTGCGCTCACCTTCCTGATCACCGCCGCGGTCGTCTACTTCCTGATGGTCCTGCCGATGGCGAAGTACCTCGCCAAGGTGGAGCAGCGCCGCAGGGCGAAGGAAGGCGTCCAGGAGACCATGGAGATCACCGAGCTGGTGGTCCTCAAGGAGATCCGCGACGAGCTGATCGCCCAGCGCGGCGTGGACGGCACGGTGCACTCCGGCGTGTCAGGGCCCCGGCTCTAGCCGGTCCGCCGGCTCAGACGTGGTGCGGGGGCTTCTCGTCGAGGAAGCGGGCCAGGTCGGCCGCGCTTCCGCCGGCGGGCGGCCGCTCGCCCCAGCCCCGGTCGGTGTCGTCCGAGGACTGCTGGTCCAGCGGGTCCCCGAAGTCCAGCCGCGGCTTCGGCTTGGGCTTGGGCTCTGCCGCGGGCTCCGGCCGTGCGGACTTCGGGGCGTGCGGGTCGGTGGCGGGGGCGTCGCTCATGCCTCCAGGGTACGGCCGCCCCCGCCGCCGGCCCCGCTCAGCTGGGAGCCTCGGCACCCTTGCGGGCGTAGAACCACCAGCACACCGCCAGGCACGTGGCATAGAAGCCGATGAAGATCCACAGTGCGTTGGTGACGGCCATGGCCGCGAACATCGCGGGGATGAAGAAGAAGCCATAGGCCGCGATGGCCGAGGAGAAGCCGGTGACGGCTCCCGACTCCATCTCCGACTGCTTCAGCGCCGCGGCCTGCGCCTCGGGGCCCTTGCCCTCGGCCGCCTGCATGTGCTGGTTGCGGAAGATCACCGGGATCTGCCGGAAGGTCGATCCGTTGCCCAGGCCGGAGAAGGCGAAGGCCACCAGGAAGCCGATGTAGAAGGACCAGAAGTGGCCCTCCTCGCCTCCGGACGGAAGCGCGAAGATCACCACGACGAGGGCGGCCGCCATGCCGACGAAGGACAGCATCGTGACCCTGGCTCCGCCGATCTTGTCCGAGAGCCAGCCGCCGCCCCAGCGCGTGAGCGCCCCGACGAACGGGCCGATCCAGGCATAGGTGGTGGCCTGGTAGCCCTGCGCCTCGAAGTTGTTCTTGATCAGCAGCGGCAGTCCGGCCGCGAAGCCGATGAAGGACCCGAAGGTGCCGACGTACAGCCAGGTCATCAGCCAGTTGTGCTTGCGCTTGAAGATGATCTTCTGCTCGCTGAAGGGGGCCGCGGCCACCTTCAGGTCGTTCATCAGGAACCAGGCGGCCAGCGCCATGACGACCAGGAGCGGCACCCACAGGAAGGCGCCGTTCTGCAGCCAGATGTCGGTGTTCTTCTTCGCGTCGTGCTGGGGTCCGCCCGCCGGGGCGCCCAGGACGGCCGCGGTGACCACCAGCGGGGCGATCAGCTGGACCACGCTGACGCCGAGGTTGCCGAGGCCGCCGTTCAGGCCGTTGGCGCTGCCCTTCTCCCGCTTGGGGAAGAAGAAGCCGATGTTCGCCATCGACGAGGCGAAGTTCGCGCCGCCGATGCCGCACACGGCCGCGATCAGCGCGAGCTCCCAGTAGGGCGTGCCGGTGTCCTGGAGCGCGAAGCCCAGCCACAGCATCGGCCCGATCAGGATGATCGTGCTGAAGGCGGTGAACTTCCGCTCGCCGAACATCGGACCGATGAAGGTGTAGAGGATCCGGAAGGTGCCGCCGGTGATCCCGGGGATGGCGGTCAGCCAGAACAACTGCGACTTCGAGAAGCCGAAGCCGACGTCGTTCAGCTTGACCACGGTCACCGACCAGACCTGCCAGACCACGAAGCCGAGCATCAGGGCGGGGATCGAGACCCAGAGGTTGCGCTGGGCGACCCGCTGGCCCTTGGACTGCCAGAAGCCCTCGTCCTCCGGCCGCCAGTCGGCGATGGTGGCCCCGGGCTTGTAGCTCTCGGCGCGGTGGCTTCGGGGTGCCGCCGAAGTCGGCGTGGGCATCGACATGGTCATCGGTCCTTCGGGTCGAGGAGCCACAGCCCGATCACGACGAGGAAGGACAGGATCAGGAATCCCGCCCCCCACCAGGCCGTGCCGGTGTTTCCCTTCATCCACTCGTTGACGGTCACGGTGAGCGCCCAGAGCTGGCCGATCACGACCGTGAGGGCCAGGGCGAGGCGCGCGTTGAGCCGTGAGGAACGCTCGGGCTCCTGCTCGGTGCCGGCTCCCGGGCCCGGGCCCGTGTTCCGGATCCGGGGGTCCCCGTACCCGCTGGTGGAGCGGATCTGCGGGTACCGCTCGCGCACCGGGCGGTTGAGCCGGGGCTGGGCACTGCCCGGGTGGTACTCCGGGCGGGGCGGCAGCGGTGTCTCGCTCATGTGGGCCTCCTCTCGGTGGTGCCCGCCCGGGCCGAGCCGGGGCAGCCCAGGCGGGCGGCCTCCTCCGGGTGGGTGTCGCCGAACTGCCGGCAGAGCGCGTCCTTGGCCGGCTCTCCCGACCGGGCGGTGGCGACGGCCCAGACGCTGCCGTCGGCCTGCTCGGTCAGGTAGATCCTCGGCAGCGGGCGCGGCGGCGGACCGGCCGTCACCTCGCCGGTGCGGGCGTCGAAGACACCCTCGTGGCAGGGGCAGTACAGCTCCCCGTCGGGGCCCCGGTCCTCGCGCCACAGCACGCCGCAGGCCAGGTGGGTGCAGACGGCGGAGTAGCCCACGAGGGAGCCGTCCCCGAGGCGCACGGCCAGGGCCCGGTCGTCCTCGCCGGGGAACCGGAAGGCCACGGACTGGCCGGGGGGCAGCAGGTCGGCGACCTTCTTCGGGTTGGGCAGGCCCTCGTTGTCCCCGTGCCGGTGCAGGATGCCGGCGGCCACGCCGACACCGCCGATGGCCAGGCCTCCGGAGACGGTGGCGACGATCCGCAGGTAGTCGCGGCGGGTGGTGAGGGAGTCGGCACTGATCCGGTCGCGCAGCTGCTCGATCGCGGCGTCGGCGGCCGCTCCGCCGTCCGGTCCCGGGCCTGGGTGTGGAGGGGGCTGTTCGGTGACGCTCAACGCACGTCCCTTCCGTTGATCTCGACGACGGGCAGGCCGCCGGGGACGGGCCACTGGACCTTGTCGGCGGGGACGACCATGGCCACGCCGGTCTGGACGACGACGTCGCCGAAGACGAAGGAGTCGGCGACCTGGACTCCGGGGCGCTCCGCCTGGAGCTCTTCGAGGGTTCCGTAGAAGAGGGCCCCGGTCGGGCAGACGGTCGCGCACATCGGGGCGAGGCCGTAGGCGGTGCGGTCGTAGCAGAGGTTGCACTTCATCTGCAGCTTCGCTTGAAGGTCGATCTTCGGGATGCCGAAGGGGCAGGCGTTGACGCAGTTGGAGCAGCCGATGCAGCGGGTGGTGTCGGCCTGCTGGACCACCCCGTCGGCGGTCACCAGGATCGCGTCGGCGGGACAGACCTCGGCGCAGGGTGCGACCGGGTCCTCGCAGTGCATGCAGACGCTCGGGAGGGAGGCGACGGACATGCCGGGTTCGGTGTAGTCCAGGTGGATCATCGATTTGCCGCGGTGCGAATCGCACTCGCGGCACGCCGAGACGCACGCCTGGCAGCCGATGCAGCGACCCGGGTCGATGAAGATCGTGCGGCCCATCATGGCGGGTCAGCTCCTCTCCGCCGTGCCACGGCCCTGGGGAGCCGTGGGCGGCAGGGGGTCGGTGCGGGAGACCTGGGTCTCCGGATAGGCCTCGTGACCCGGTGCGGTGGGCGGCGCAGGCACCTCGTCGACCCGCTCGGCGGCCTCGATCCGGGCGGCGCAGACCTTGTACTCGGGGATCTTCGAGCGGGGGTCGAGGGCGTCGATGGTCAGGGCGTTCGCGGACGTCGGGACGGGCCAGTGGTACGGGATGAAGACGGTGTCGGGGCGGATCGCCTCGGTGACCAGGGCCGGGAACACCTCGCTGCCGCGCCGGGTGACGACCCGGACCGGTTCGCCGTTGCGGAAGCCGTGCGAGGGATGGACCTCCACCCAGGGGCGGGGGGTCTGCTCGACGAGGGCGCCCAGCCTGCGGGTCTGGTTGCCGGAGAGGAAGTGCGCGACGGTGCGGCCGGTGGTGAGGGAGAGGGGGTACTCCTCGGTGTACGCGTCCATGGGCAGGTGCCATTCCACGACCTGCATGTGGATCCTGCCGTCGGGGTGGTAGGTCCGGCCGTCCTCGAACAGCCGGGGGGTGCCCGGGTGTTCGGTGGAGGGGCAGGGCCAGGCGATCCCGCCGGTCTCGTCGAGGCGGTCGTAGGTGATGCCGTAGTAGTCGTTGACCGTGCCGGCGGAGGCGACGCGCAGTTCCTCGAACACCTCGCGGGAGCCGGGGAAGTCGAAGTGCTTCCCGGCGCCGAGCCGTCGGGCGAGCTCGCAGATGACCCAGGTGTCTGTGCGCACCCCGGCGGGGGGGCTCCTGGGCCTTGTTGTGCTTGACCACGCGGGCTTCCGCGTTGGCCATCACGCCCTCGTCCTCGGCCCAGGTGGTGACGGGGAAGACCACGTGGGCGTTGGCCGCGGTCTCGGAGAGGAAGAAGTCGAACTGGGCGTGGAACTCGGCGGTGTCGTAGCCGTCCTTGACCACCGCGTAGTTGGGGAGGGAGACGAAGGGGTTGTTGCAGATGCCGATGAGGCCGCGGATCTCCCCCCGCTGCATCTGCCAGACCATCTCCATCATGGAGGTGCCGGCGGTGGGGAGTTCGGACTCCTCGATGCCCCAGATCTGGCAGATCTGCCTGCGGTGCTCCGGGTTGGTGATGGAGCGGCCGCCGGGCAGCATGTCGGACTTCTGGCCGTGCTCGCGGCCGCCCTGGCCGTTGCCCTGCCCGGTGATGGTGCCGTAGCCGGCGCCGGGCTTGCCGATGTGGCCGGTGGCCACGCACAGGTTGATCACGGACAGGCAGTTCTCGACGCCCTGGGAGTGGTGCTCGATGCCGCGGGCGTGCCAGGCCATGGCCTTCTCCGCGCCGGCGAAGACGCGTGCCACCTGGACGATCTGCGAGGCCGGTACCCCGCAGATCTCCGCGGAGCGGGCCGGCGGGTACTCGGCGACGGTCTTCTTGACCTCGTCCCAGCCGGTGGTGTGCTCGGCGATGTAGGCCTCGTCGGTGAGGCCTTCGGCGATGACCACGTTCAGCACGGCGTTGAAGAAGGCCGAGTCGGTGCCGGGCTTGAGCGCGACGTGGATGTCGGCGGTGCGGGCGATGGCCGTCTCGCGCGGGTCGACCACGATCAGCGAGGCGCCGCGGTCCCGCGCGCCCCACAGGTACTGGGTCATCACGGGGAAGCACTCCCCCACGTTCGACCCGGCGATGAGCAGGCAGTCGGTGAGGAGGATGTCGGAGAAGGGGTTGCCGGCCCGGTCGATGCCGAAGGCGAGCTTGTTGGCTCCGGCGGCGCTGACCATGCACAGGCGGCCGTTGTAGTCGACGTGCTTGGTCTTCAGCGCGACCCGGGCGAACTTGCCGACCAGGTAGGTCTTCTCGGAGAACAGGCTGGCTCCGCCGAGCAGCCCGAAGGCGTCGTTGCCGTGGGCCTCCTGGATGCGCCTGATCTCGGAGACGGTGAAGTCCAGGGCCTCGTCCCAGGAGCACTCCTTGAACTCCTCGTCCCGGGAGCGCCGCATCAGCGGGGCGGTCAGCCGGTCGGGGTGGTTGACCTGCTGGTAGGCGTTGATGCCCTTGGGGCACAGCCTCATCCGGTTGATGTCGTGGTTGCGGGGTTCCACGCCGAAGACCTTGCCGCCCTTGTCCACGCGCAGGTACATCCCGCACTGCACCCCGCAGAAGCAGCAGTGGGTGGGGACCAGGGTCTCGCCGTCCTGGTCGGCGTGCCACTGGTCGGCGGGGATGCCTCCGGCGTCGCGGAAGTTGCGGGTGCCGGGCGGGGCGATGGACGGGTCGATGGATACGTTCACGGGTGCGGGCCGGGACGCGGCCTTGGCGGGGTCGGTCGCGGTCACTTGAAACCCTTCTTGACATGGGTCAGGTAGGCGTTGCCGCGCAGGACCCGCTTGCAGCGCGGGCAGTATTCGACGAAGGCGTTGAAGTCGAGATTGAGGTCCTGCATGGTGCCGCGCAGGTTCTCCACGTACGGCGTGGTGTCGATGGGTTCCTCGCAGCGCTTGCAGAGGAAGACCTGCTCGTCCTGGCGGGCCGTGTACTTGAAGAGCTGCATGCCGACGGCGGCCGGTCGCTGGACGATGTGGAAGAACTTCCCGAACGGGATGTAGATGAGGGTGAACACCACCGACACCATGTGCAGGATCGCGAGGAACTCGTATCCGCCGCCGTGCAGGAAGATCGAGGAGAAGGTCAGCAGCAGACCGGTCACGGAGATGACGATCAGGCAGATCAGCGGCAGCAGGTCGTAGGCGAAGCGCTGGCCGGTCATGGCCCCGCGGTCCTTCATCCGCCGGTACAGGAAGTACGAGGCGCCGGGGATGACCAGGACGGCGGCGATGTCCAGGCCGTGGAACATCAGCCAGCCCAGGACGCTGAGCGCGTCGAAGCCGAGGACCTTGATGCCCCAGATCCGCATGTCGTAGCCGGGGCCCGCGCCGCTGTCCGAGGTGAAGGTGAACCAGCCCCAGGTCAGCGGGAAGGTGATCGCCGCGGCGAGGAGGCAGCCCCAGAACATCAGCTGGTGGGCGATCCAGCGGGGGCGCGAGCGGGCGCCGAGGAACTTCTGGAAGCCGAGGTAGGTGGCGATCATCTTCGGCAGGGCGGTGGGCGCCTTGCGGAAGTTCTCCGCCGACCAGAAGCTGCCGATGCCCTTTTTGAAGAGGCGCCGCGCGCCGGGGGCCGAGACCCACACGGTGTACCGGTAGGCCACACCGAAGGCCAGGAAGACGGTGGCCACGGCGTAGGGCAGCAGGGCCGAGTCGAAGTCCCGCAGCAGCCGGCTGCCGAGCACGATCGCGAGGATGAGCAGGAGCGAGACGACGGTGCCGGCCAGGGTGGCCCGTGCGGTGACGGACCGCCCGGCCGGCGGCGCGGTCTCGGGCGCCGGTGGGGGCGGCGCGGCGTCGATGACATCTGAGGGCTCGGACACAGCACCACGCTAGGTGGTCTGTACCGATTCAGCCCGTTATACGTACCTTACGAGTACGCCATTCGAGTGAGGGCTCGGGAGGGGGACCCGCCGCTCAGACCGCGTTCAGTCCCTGCGCGGCGAAGACCGCCTTCGCCTCGGCGACCTGTGCGGCGGTCGGCGACGGCGTGTCGTGGAGGGTGAACTTCATGTCGAGCGCCTCCCACTTGCTCTCGCCGAGCTTGTGGAAGGGCAGTACGTCGACCCGCGAGACGTTGCCGAGGGCGCCGGCGAAGGCGGCGACGCCCTCGATGTTCTCCGTCGCGTCGGTCAGTCCCGGCACCAGCACGAACCGCAGGTGCACCTCCTTGCCGAGGTCGGCGAGGCGGCGGGCGAAGTCCAGGGTCGGCTCCAGCGGACGGCCGGTCACGCGTCTGTACGTCTCCCGGTCCCAGGACTTGATGTCGAGGAGCACCAGGTCCACATCGCGCAGCAGCGCGTCGGTGGCGCGGGCCCCGAGGAAGCCGGAGGTGTCCAGGGCGGTGTGCAGTCCGAGGTCGTTCTTCATCCGGTGCAGCAGTTCGCCCGCGAAGACGGGCTGCAGCAGCGGCTCGCCGCCCGAGATGGTGGCGCCGCCCCCGGAGGCCGCGATGAACTTGGTGTACTTGCGGGCCTCGGCGATGACGTCGTCGGCCGAGGTGCGCTTGCCGTTGCGCATCCGCATGGTGTCGGGGTTGTGGCAGTACAGGCAGGTCAGCGGGCAGCCGGACAGGAAGGTCACGAACCGGGTCCCGGGGCCGTCGACCCCGGTGGACAGGTCCCAGGAGTGCACCGTGCCCTCGCTCGGCCGCTGGGTCGCGGCGGCGGCGGGCGTCTGGCCGGCGCTCACGCTGATCGCGTTGGCGTGGCCGACGGGAAGGCTCGTACCGAAGAGGACGGTCATGGCAGGTGCTCCAGCTTCCAGATTCCGGTCCGGACGTCCAGTGAATGGCTGATCTGGTGACGCGCGGTCCCGGGGCCGGGTGAGGGCCGGCCCCGGGCCGCGCGTGCTCGTGGGTCTCTCCGAGGGATCAGAGAGAGCCGTGGAAGGTGCGGTTCAGCACGTCGAGCTGCTGAGCGCGCGTGAGGCGGACGAAGTTCACCGCGTATCCGCTGACGCGGATGGTGAGCTGCGGGTAGTTCTCCGGGTGCTCCATGGCGTCCATGAGCGTGTCGCGGTTCAGCACGTTCACGTTCATGTGGAAGCCGTCGACCGCCATGTAGCCGTCGAGGACGCCCGCCAGGTTCTTGATCCGCTCCTCGGGGGTGCGGCCCAGGCCGTCGGGGGTGACGGTGTTGGTCAGCGAGATGCCGTCCTCGGCGTCCTCGTACGGGAGCTTCGCGACCGACAGCGCCGAGGTGACGTAGCCGTGGGTGTCGCGGCCGTTCATCGGGTTGGCACCCGGGGAGAACGGCTCGCCGGCGCGGCGTCCGTCTGGCGTGTTGCCGGTCTTCTTGCCGTAGACCACGTTCGAGGTGATGGTCAGCACCGACTGGGTGTGCTCGGCCTCGCGGTACGTCGGGTGCTTGCGGATCTTCTTCATGAACTCCTCGACCAGCCAGACGGCGATCGAGTCGACACGGTCGTCGTTGTTGCCGTACGCCGGGTAGTCGCCCTCGATGGTGTAGTCCGTGGCGAGGCCGGTCTCGTCGCGCACCGCGGTGACCTTGGCGTACTTGATGGCGGCCAGCGAGTCGGCGGCGACCGAGAGGCCGGCGATGCCGCAGGCCATGGTGCGGCGCACGTCGCGGTCGTGGAGCGCCATCTCGATGCGCTCGTAGGCGTACTTGTCGTGCATGTAGTGGATGACGTTCAGGGCGTGGACGTAGGTGTCGGCGAGCCATTCCATCTGCTCGTCGAACTTGGCCATGACCTGGTCGTAGTCCAGCACCTCGGAGGTGAGGGCGCCGGTGGACGGGCCGACCTGGGCTCCGGACTTCTCGTCGCGGCCGCCGTTGATCGCGTAGAGCAGGGTCTTGGCGAGGTTCACCCGGGCGCCGAAGAACTGCATCTGCTTGCCGACCGGCATGGCCGAGACGCAGCAGGCGATGGCGGTGTCGTCGCCGAAGCGCGGGCGCATCAGTTCGTCGGACTCGTACTGCACCGAGGAGGTGTCGATCGAGACCCGGGCGCAGAACTCCTTGAAGCCCTGCGGCAGCTGGGGCGACCAGAAGACGGTCATGTTCGGCTCGGGGGCCGGGCCGAGGTTGTAGAGGGTGTGGAGGTAGCGGAACGAGGTCTTGGTGACCAGCGGACGGCCGTCCTCGCCCATGCCTGCGATCGACTCGGTGACCCAGGTGGGGTCGCCGGAGAAGAGCTCGTCGTACTCCGGGGTGCGCAGGAAGCGGACGATGCGGAGCTTGATGATGAAGTCGTCGACCAGCTCCTGGGCCTGCTCCTCGGTGAGGATGCCGGCCTCGATGTCGCGCTGGAGGTAGACGTCGATGAAGGTGGAGGTGCGGCCGAGGGACATGGCCGCGCCGTTCTGCTCCTTCACGGCGGCCAGGTACGCGAAGTACAGCCACTGGATGGCCTCGCGGCCGGTGGTGGCCGGCCCGGAGATGTCGTACCCGTAGGAGGCGGCCATCGCCTTGAGCTCGGCGAGGGCGCGGATCTGCTCGGAGAGCTCCTCGCGCAGGCGGATCGTCTCCTCCAGCGAACGGTTGCCCGCGGGGAGGGAGTTGATCTCCTCCTTCTCCTCCTTCTTGACGGCGATGAGGCGGTCGACGCCGTAGAGCGACACGCGGCGGTAGTCGCCGATGATGCGGCCGCGGCCGTACGCGTCCGGCAGGCCGGTCACGATGCCGGCCTTGCGGGCGGCGCGGATGTCGGGGGTGTACGCGTCGAAGACGCCGGCGTTGTGGGTCTTGCGGTACTCCGTGAAGACCTTCTCCAGGTCGTCGGAGACCGGGTAGCCGTAGGTCTCCAGGGCGCCGGCGACCATGCGCCAGCCGCCGTAGGGCATGATCGCGCGCTTGAGCGGGGCGTCCGTCTGGAGGCCGACGATCAGGTCCTTGTCGCGGTCGATGTAGCCGGGGGCGTGCGCGGTGATCGACGACGGGATGTCGTACGAGACGTCGTAGACGCCCTTGTCGCGCTCCTCCGGGAACTTGTCGGTGATCGCCTTCCACACGGCGGTGGTGCGCTCGGTGGGACCGGCGAGGAAGGTGTCGTCACCCTCGTACGGCGTGTAGTTCTGCTGGATGAAGTCGCGGACGTCGACGGCGTCGCGCCACAGGCCGCCCTTGAAGCCGTTCCAGGCTTCGCCGTTCTTCGTGGTTTCCGCAGGGGTGGCAGTCATCGCCCGCACCTTCCGATCGCCTCATTGCTTGCATCCATTGCACGCCTTTTGATCGATCATTTGGCGCCGCGTTGGTCCTGAGCTGGGGCCCGAAGGTCCCCTGATCCCCAGCCCCCAGGGTCTCCCATCCCGGTTGACCTGGCACTTTGGGTAGGCCAAAGGTCCATCGTGCGCTTGTGAAAACTTTCACAAGATTCTGGGAAAGGCAGCGCCCGCCGCCCGGTCAGGGACCAGGTGGCGGGCGCGGAGGCGGAGAGGGGAGACCGCCAGAAGGGGAGGTAGCCCTTCAGGACCGAGGTGGTGCCGAGCTGCTTGCGGTTGGCGAAGCTGCCGGTGGCGGTGCCCGCGTTGAGCTAGCGCGGCCCGTCGTGTCGCGGGAGACGAGGTCGGCCTCGGGGCGCTGCGGTAGGGCGCCGTCCCCGATGGTCAGGCGGTGTCCGGAGAGCTGCTCGGTCAGGGTGGCGCGGAAGACGACGCTGTCGTTGCGGTTGCCGGGCCAGGAGTCACCGACTGCGATGACACGGCGGTCCTTGACGCGGAAGGTGAACTGTACGTTCACGCTGCGCCGGTAGTTCTTGGAGCAGGCGGTGACCGCGCGTTCTTCGACGGGGATGAGCGTGCCGTCCGCGACCCACAGGTCTGCCCGGCTGCCTTCGGGTGCTTCGAGGAGCCGGGCGACCAGGGGTGTGATGCGGTCGAGGATGCAGTGCACGGCGGCGATGACGACGCCGAACAGGTCCGCGAGCTGACGGTGGGTCAGGTTGGTGCGCCACGCGATGCCGCGAGGAGCCGCCGCCTGCTTGGCGCCTTCGCGTCCGGGGATTGCGAAGGCCGTAGATCTCATTTCTTCTTGCTGGAACGGCTTAACCACCCACATGTCGTACCGTAGGGTAGTCAGGACATGACGGGGGGTGATGGTTATGCGGGCTGCGCAGACGGAGCGGAAGTTCCGGGGCAAGAACAAGGCTCCGAAGTGGAAGAAGCCCGACGACGGGATGGTGTCGGTGATGGTGCTGCCGCTGGCCGTCACCGACCCCGCCGGCCTGGCCCGCGTGGAGAAGCTGTTCCGGGCGATGGGCTCGATCAAGCGGGCCGTCCAGCGTGATGCCCGCGCCAAGGTCGATGCCTACTGGACCGCGTTCCACGAGCGCAACGAGGACGGCGCGAAGGCCGTAATCCCGGCCGCTGGCACAAGGTCGATCTCGTCCGCCGTCGCAAGGCGTCCGCGCCGGGCGGCTGGGTGTACGAGGCGCACCTGATGATCCTCGGCCCCGGCTACAGCGCACCCGCCGTACGGGACATGCGCCAGCGGGCCGCCGAGATGGGCAGGATCGGCGGCGTGGACGGCAACGTCTCCAACATCTCCATCGTCTCCCTGCCTGCCACCCTGGACCCCGCCAACGGCACGCCGGCCTCCACCGAGATCACCCTCAGCCTTGAGGAACGCGCCCTGCTGGAGCGGGAAGCGTACAAGCGGCGCGGCCGTGCACGAGCGCTGGAGCGCTCCCGCCGGGCGATGAACACCGCGCAGTACGGGCTGTCGAAGAAGCAGATCCGCAGGGCGGAGCAGCGGGCGGCCATGGGCCTCACACCGAAGGCCGTCAGCGTTCCGGGTGGGGCCCGCGCTGCCGGCGTCGACGGGGTGCCGAAGCAGGCGTTCCGCCGCGACCGGATCTCGTACAGCTACCGGGAACTGTGTGCCCGCCAGGCCGAAGCCGCCGCATCGGCCGCTGACCACCGACGCCACCGCGCCCGTATCCTCGCCCGGCAGATTATCGCCGCCCACGGGCCCGTGCTGGTGGTCGAGGACTGCGACATCCGCACCTGGTACCGGCTCTGGGGCAAGCGCCTCTCCCAGACCACACCCGGCCTGCTGATCTCCGCCCTGGAACGGGAGTGCCAGGCTGCGGGCGGCCGTCTCGTACGGGCCTCCACCTGGTCCACGGCCCTGTCGCAGCACTGTCTGTACGGGGAGCGGGTCAGTAAGTCGCTGCGGGACCGCGAGCACAAGTGCATCGCCTGCGGCCTCGCCGGGAAGCGCGACCTCGTGTCCGCCGCCCTGGCCGCGTTCGTCCGCCTCACCGACGTGGACGACCCCACCACCGCGTACCTGGACACCACCGCGTCCCGGCACGCACAGATCGTCTTCGCACAAGGGCTGGAAGAAGCCCTGCGGGAGTCAACCGCAACGCGCCAGACCACCACGTCTCGCGGTGCTGGTCATGCGGCAGTCCCACGGCAACGCCGTGGAACCTCTGCTCCCCGAACCGCCGGACGACGGTCCCGAGCAACCCCGGATGAGACACGCCCCGTGCGTGACCACGCCGGAAAGCCCGGACACCGCCCCGGCCGCAATCCACAGCTCACCCTCTGGTGAATTGCGGATCAAGTCTTAGCTGGGGGCCTCCGCGCCCTTGCGGGCGTAGAACCACCAGGCCACGACGACGCAGCTGGCGTAGAAGGCGACGAAGCCCCACATCGCGCTGGTCACGGCGAAGTTGGCGAACATCGCCGGGATGAAGAAGAAGCCGTAGGCGGCGATGGCCGCGGTGAAACCGGTGACCGCGCCCGACTCGATCTCGGCCTGCTTCAGCGCCTTCGCGTACTGCGGGGTGCCCTCGGTCAGGCCCGCGAGGTGCTGGCCGCGGAAGATGACCGGGATCTGGCGGAAGGTCGAGCCGTTGCCGATGCCGGAGAAGAAGAACGCCGACAGGAAGCAGAAGAAGAAGCCGTAGAAGGAGCCCTGGTCGGAGCCCGCCGGCAGGAAGGTGATCACGCCGATGATCGACGCGCCCATGCCCACGAAGGACAGGATCGTCACCCGCGCGCCGCCGAACTTGTCGGCGATCCAGCCGCCGGCCCAGCGGGCCAGCGCGCCGAGCGCCGGGCCCATCCAGGCGTAGGTGGCCACGGAGTACGCCGGGAAGGTCGTCTTGATCAGGAGCGGGAGGGCCGCCGCGAAACCGATGAAGGAGCCAAAGGTGCCGACGTAGAGCCAGGTCATCAGCCAGTTGTGCTTGCGCTTGAAGATGATCTTCTGCTGGCTGAAGGGGGTGGAGGCCACCTTCAGGTCGTTCTGGCCGAACCAGGCGATGGCCGCGAGGACGATCAGGACCGGCACCCAGACGAACGCGGCGTTCTGGAGGTAGATCTCCGAGCCGTCCGCCTTCTTCTGGCCCGAACCGATCGCCAGCACCGAGGTGGTGATCAGGATCGGGGTGAGCAGCTGGACCACGGAGACGCCCAGGTTGCCCAGGCCGCCGTTGATGCCGGTCGCGTTGCCCTTCTCCTGCTTCGGGTAGAAGAAGCCGATGTTCGCCAGCGAGGAGGAGAAGTTGGCGCCGCCGATGCCGCAGAGCGCGGCGATGGCGACCAGCGTGGTGTACGAGGTGGAGGGGTCCTGCACCGCGAAGCCCAGCCACAGCAGCGGCACGATCAGGACGACCGTGGAGAGCGCGGTGAAGCGGCGCTGGCCGATCATCGGGCCGATGAAGGTGTAGAGGATGCGGGCGGTGCCACCCGTGATGCCGGGGACGGCCGTCAGCCAGAACAGCTGGGACTGCGAGAACCCGAAGCCGACGTCCTTGAGGTTGGTCGCCGTGATGCTCCAGACCTGCCAGACCACGAAGGCCACCAGCAGGGCCGGCACCGCGATCCACAGGTTGCGGGTGGCGACCTTCTTGCCGGTGGTCTGCCAGAAGGACGGGTCCTCCGGCGTCCACTCCGTGATCGTGCGACCGGGGCGGTACTGCGCCGGATCCGGCGCCTGCACCCGGGCGGTCGCCGCGCGCGCGTCCTGCTTGGCGGAGTTCATGGCATGTCCTGAAGGTGGAAGGGGCCTGAAGGTGGAAGGGGCCTGAAGGTCGAAGGGGCCTGAACGTTCGGAGGGGTTGAGAAAGATGAAGCTGAAAGCCCTGACCTTCTTAGGGTCCGCCTACCGGGGCGCCCCACATCAGGGGAGAACGTCGTGTGGGCGACGGGACAAGGTCCCATCGCCCACAGTGCGTTGGTACGGCGGCCGCAGAGCCTTAAGCCTCCGTCGTGAGCCTCAGGGCCCCAGATCCACCAGCGGCAGGGACACCTCGGGGTCGTCCAGGCAGATGCCGGTCCGCAGGTCGAAGACCTGTTTGTGCATCGGCGAGGCCACGACGGGCACCCCGTCGCGCGAGCCCATGATGCCGTTGGCGATGACGTCCGCGCCCGAGAAGGGATCCCGGTTGCCGACCGCGTAGACCTCGCCCGCACGGTCCTTGAAGACCGCGGCCTCGGTGCCGTCCGGCAGTACCGCGGTCCGCCCGCGGCCCGGCTCCAGGGACCGCGCCGCGCCTGCGGCGCCCTCGGCCGCCCCGAAGTCCACGCTCCCGAAGCGCTCCAGCGCCGCCGGGTCCTCAAGGACCGCGGACCACTCGTCCTCGTACGCCGACACGTGGCGCTCCATCTGCGCCTCCAGCTCCGCGCAGAGGCCGAGCGAATCCTCGATCAGGACGGCCTTGAGGTGGTCCAGGCCCGCGCCGCTGCCGCCCAGCCGCTCCAGCCAGGCGGCCGTCCGCTCCAGGCGCTCGCCGGTGCGGATGTAGTACATGAGGAACCGGTCGATCAGCGCGAAGAGTTCGGCGGTGTTCAGGTCCGAGGCCAGCAGGTCGGCGTGACGCGGGGTCGCACCGCCGTTGCCGCTGACGTACAGGTTCCAGCCGTTGGCGGTGGCGATGACGCCGATGTCCTTGCCCCGCGCCTCCGCGCACTCGCGCAGGCAGCCCGAGACGCCGCCCTTGAACTTGTGCGGGGTGCGCAGGCCCCGGTAGCGCAGCTCCAGGTCGATCGCGAGCTGGATGGAGTCACCCTGCCCGAAGCGGCAGAAGCGGGCTCCCACGCAGGACTTCACCGCGCGCAGGGACTTCCCGTACGCCTGCCCGGACTCGAATCCGGCGCCGCCGAGGCGCCGCCAGATGTCGGGCAGCTGCTCCTTCCCGACCCCGAAGAGGCCGATGCGCTGGGCTCCGGTGATCTTCGTGTAGAGGCCGTAGTCCCTGGCCACCTCGCCCAGCGCGATGACCTGCTCGGCCGTGATCTCGCCGCCGGCGACGCGCGGGATGACCGAGTAGGTGCCGTCCTTCTGGAGGTTGGCGAGGAAGAGGTCGTTGGAGTCCTGCAGGGCTGCCTGCTCGCCCGCCAGGACGTGTCCGATGCCGAGGTCGGGGGCGAGGGTGCCGAGCACGTTCGCGACGACCGGCTTGCAGACGGCGCAGCCCTCGCCGCCCTCGCCGTAGGACTCCAGCAGCTCGCTGAAGCTGCGGATGCGCTCGGTGCGGATCTTCTCGTAGATCTCCGCCCGGGTCAGGGTGAAGTGCTCACACAGTCCGCGGGGCTTCTCGATGCCCGCCGCGGCCAGTTCGGCGTCCAGGACCGCCTGCAGCGTGCCGATGCAGCCGCCGCAGCCCGTACCGGCCTTGGTGCACTTCTTGATGCCGCCGATGTCGGTGAGGGACTCCGCGACGACCGCCTCGCGCACCCGCCCCTTGGTGATGTTGTGACAGCTGCACACCACCGCGTCGTCGGGCAGCGCATCCGCGCCGGGCAGCGCCACGCCGTCGCCCGACGGCAGGATGAAGGCCTCCGGCGGGGCCGGGAGCTGCCGGCCGGCGTGCGGCTTCAGCGAGCCGTACGCCTCCGCGTCGCCGACCAGGATTCCGCCGAGCAGGGCGCCGTCGGGGCCCAGCAGCAGCTTCTTGTAGACGCCCTCGCGGGCGTCGGAGAAGACCACCGAGACGGCCCCGCCCCTGCCCTCGGGGGCGAAGGGGTCGCCGAAGGAGGCCACGTCGGCGCCCATCAGCTTGAGCTTGGTGGAGGTGTCGGCCCCGGTGAAGGTCAGCTCACCCGCGCCCGCGAGGGCCTCCGCGACGGTCTCGGCCATCTGGTAGCCGGGCGCGACCAGCCCGTACACCGTGCCGTCGACGGTCTGCGCGCACTCGCCGATCGCGTAGACGTACGGGTCGCTGGTGCGGCAGTGGCCGTCCACGACGACCCCGCCGCGGTCGCCCATCGCGAGCCCGCACTCGCGGGCGAGGCGGTCGCGCGGCCGGACGCCGGCCGAGAAGACCACGACGTCGGAGCCGATCTCCTCGCCGCTGGTCAGCCGGAGCGCCTGCGCCCGCCCGTCGGGGTGGACCTGCACGCCGGCCGCGCCGACGCCCGTGTGCACGGCGACGCCCATGGACTCGATGGTGGCCCGCAGGGCGGCCGCGCCGCCGTCGTCCACCTGAAGCGGCATCAGCCGGGGCGCGAACTCCACGACGTGTGTGGCCAGTCCGAGCGTGCGCAGCGCGCCCGCCGCCTCCAGGCCGAGGAGCCCGCCGCCGATGACGACACCGGTACGGACCTCGGGGCCCGCGGCGTAGGCGGTCAGGGCCTCGACGTCGTCGAGCGTGCGGTACGTGAAGCAGCCCTCGGCGTCGGCGCCGTCGATCGGCGGCACGAAGGGGTAGGAGCCGGTGGCCAGCACGAGCGCGTCGTAGCGGAGCACGTCGCCGGAGCGGGCGGTGACCGTACGGGCCGTGGTGTCGATGAGCTCCGCCGGGTCGCCGAGGCGCAGGTCGATGCCGTACGTCTCCAGGAAGCCGGGCGCCACCAGGGACAGCTCCTCGCCGGTGGAGCCGGTGAAGGCGGCGGACAGGTGCACGCGGTCGTAGGCCGGGCGCTCCTCCTCGGCGAGGACGGTGGCCTGCCAGCCGCCGCGCTCGGGGCGGGCCGGGTCGGCGAGCGCGTCCCGCTCGGCGAGCGCCTCCAGCAGGCGGTGCCCCACCATGCCGTGGCCGATGACAACCAGCGTCTGCCCCATGGATCTCACTCCGTGTCCCTGTGCCGCGCGGTCCCGGGGGCGGCCAGGGCGGCCGGGCCGAGACGTCACGCGTGCATGCGTGCATTCGTGGATGCGTGCATTCGTGCATGCGTTCCGACTCTTCGACGGTAGGTCGACGCCATGGCCCCGAACGCCCGAAAAGGACCCCTGGGGACGGGGAAACGGCCCTTTCCACACAGGACCTCCGGCCTGCCCCGCGGGCCCTTGGCCAGGCTGACCCGGGGCCGCGCCGCGCCTAGCGTGGGGAGGAGGACCCGGGGCCGGATCAGGGAGGCAGACCACATGCTCGTCATCGCCGTCCACGGCAGCGCGGCTGCGGAAGCCGCCGCGACCATTGACCGGCTCGTCGCCGCCGTCGAGGCCATCAGCGGGGTGCACGCGCTGGTCGGACACCTCGACGTGCAGCGTCCCTCGCTCGCCGAGGTCGTACGGGAGCACCCGCGTGCGGTGGTCGTCCCGCTGCTGCTCGGCGACGGTTTCCACCGCCGCGTCGACATCCCCGCCGTCCTGGAGGGCACCGGCTGCGTCCTCACCGAGGGCCTCAGCGGCGAGCGCGACGTCGCCCGCGCCCTGCACGGCCGGCTGCGCGAGGCCGAGCGGCGCCGTGGCCCGTACACCCGGGCCGACGCGGTCGTGGTGGCCGGCGCCGGCTCCTCCCGGCCCGGCGGCAACGCCGGTACGGAGGCCTGCGCGGCCCAACTGGCCGCCCTGCTGGAACACGACGACGGCGCCGCCCCCGTCCCCGCGGTCCCCGCCTACCTCACCTCCGCCGGGCCGACCGTCCCCGAAGCCCTGGCCTCCCTCCGGGACGCCGGGTACCGCCGGATCGCGGTGGCCGCGCACCTGCTGGCCCCGGGCCGCTTCACCCGCACCCTGAACGCCTCGGACGCCTGGACGGTCTCGGAGCCGCTGGCCGACCACCCGCGCCTGGCCCGGCTCGTCCTGGGCCGGTACGAGTCCGCCCGGGGCACACGGGCCCTGAGGGCCGCGCGCCTCGCCTGCTGAGCCCCGCAGGGCTGCTGTCCTGGGCGGTATGGCTCTGGCTTACGTACCCATGACCCCCCGCAGCCGGGACGAGGGCCACCGTGCCGCGACCCCGCTGGAACTCTTCTTCGACCTGTGCTTCGTCGTCGCGATCGCGCAGGCGGGCGCGGCCCTCGTGCACGCGCTGGCCGAGGGCCATCCCGGCACCGGCGTGATCAGCTACTTCTTCGTCTTCTTCGGTGTGTGGTGGGCGTGGATGAACTTCACGTGGTTCGCCTCCGCCTACGACTGCGACGACGTGCCGTACCGGATCGCGACGCTCGTCCAGATCTGCGGCGTGCTCGTCTACGCCGCGGGCGTGAGCCGGGCGTTCGACCAGAACGACTGGACGGTGGCCGTCATCGGCTACCTCATCATGCGCGTCGCGCTCACCGCCCAGTGGCTGCGCGCCGCCTCCGGCGAGAGCGGCGAGGCCCGCACGGCGGCCCTGAAGTACGCGGCCGGGCTGGTCCTGTGCCAGGCCGGCTGGGTGGCGCTGCTGTTCGCCCCGGACGGCTCGAAGCGCTGGCTGTTCCTGATCGTGGCCGCGGCCGAGCTGCTGGTTCCGGTGCTGGCGGAGCGCGGCCACCAGACGCCGTGGCACGCCCACCACATCGTGGAGCGCTACGGCCTGTTCACGATCATCGTGCTCGGCGAGACGATCGCGGCGAGCACGGTGGCCGTGAAGTCGGCGCTCGACGAGCACGAGGCCCTGGGCGAACTGCTGCCGATCGCGGCCGGCGGGCTGCTCATCGTCTTCGCCGCCTGGTGGATCTACTTCGCGGTGCCGATGCACGAGCGCCTCAACTCCAACCGGGAAGCGATCCCGTGGGGCTACGGACACCTGCTGATCTTCGCCTCGGGCGCGGCGATCGGCGCGGGCATCGAGGTCGCGGTCGAGCACGCGGTCGGCACGGCACACGTCTCGCAGCTCGCCGCGAACGCGGCCGTCACCGTCCCGACCGCGCTCTTCCTCCTGATGGTCTGGCTGCTGCACTCCCGCCACTTCAAGCGCGGCCTCGCCCAACAACTGACCCTGCCGGTCTCCGCCCTCGTGGTACTGGCCTGCTCCTGGGCCGGGACGTACGCCGTCCTGTACGCGGGCCTGGTCGCGGCGGCGACCGTAGCGGTCGGCCTGACCCTGGCCACTGAATCCAGCCCCGCCGGCGTTTGAGGCGCGGGGGTCCGGGGGCGGAGCCCCCGGCAACGGCGCCGCGCCGGACCCGTCACCCCCGCGCCCCCGGCACCGTTTCCAGGCCATGACACTCCCCGCACAACGCCCCGGCCAAGCCCAAGGCCAACCCCCAAGCCAAGCCCCCGGCAGGGCTGCTGACTCGACAAAGCTGGCCGAGCCGGCCTTCTGGCAGGCGCCCCCCGCCCACCGCTTGGCCGCCTTCGCCCGCCTGCGGGCCCTGGACTCCCCCGTGTTCGTCCCCGAAGGCACCGGGCACTGGGCCCTCGTACGGCACGCGGACGTGCAGGAGGCGAGCCGGCTGCCCAAGGTGTTCGCCAGCGCGCCCGGGGTGACGACGCCCGAGCCGGCCCGGTGGGTGCGGGCGCTGTTCGGGGACTCGATGGTCAACCTGGACGGCGCCGAGCACGCGCAGCTGCGCAAGATCGTGCAGCGGGCCTTCACCCCCCGGCTGCTGGCGGCGGCCGAGGAGGACATCCACGCGGTGGCGGCGCGCATCGTGGACGACGTACTTGACCGGCGGCCGGACGAGTTCGTCGAGGCGGTGGCCTCGAAGCTGCCCCTGGAGGTCATCTGCAACATGATGGGCATCCCGGAGCGCTACCGCGCCGAGATCGCCGACCGCGTCAACCACGCCTCCGAGAACATCGGCGTCGAACGCGGGCTGACGGCCCGGCTGCGGATGCCCGGACGCGGACTGCGTGCCCTGGCCCGGATGCAGCGGATGGTGGCGGGGATCGGGCGGGACCGGCGCGAGAACCCGACGGACGACCTGATCTCGGCCCTGGTCTGCGCGAACGTGGACGGCGAGGCACTCGGCGCCCGCCAACTCGGCGCCTTCTTCTCGCTGTTGATGGTGGCCGGGGTGGAGACCACCCGCAACGCCATCACCCACGGCCTGACCCTGCTGACCGACAACCCGGACCAACGCGACCTGCTCCTCGCAGACTTCGAGGCGCACGCGGACGGCGCGGTGGACGAGATCATCCGCCACTCCACGCCGATCATCCAGTTCCGCCGGACGGTCGTCTCCGAACACACCCTGAGAAACCACGCGTTCGTCCCCGGCGACAAGGTGGTGCTGTACTACGCCTCCGCCAATCGCGACGAGGCCGTCTTCCCCGATCCGGACGCCTTCGACATCACCCGCTCCCCCAACCCCCACCTGGGATTCGGCGGCGGCGGGCCGCACTTCTGCCTGGGCGCGCACCTGGCCCGGGTGGAGATGAAGGCACTCTTCCGCGAGCTGCTCACGCGCCCCGTCGGCCTGCGCGCGGTCGGCCTGCCGGACCTGGCCGGGTCCAGCTTCGACAACCGCGTCCGCTCCCTGCGCTTCGCCTTCGAACGGCCGTAGGCCGGCCCGGACAAGGCGGACCGGCCACCGGGCGGGCTGGGGGCCCGGCGGCCGGAGCGGGGGCCGACGCGCGGCGGGCGCGCGAGGGGTGCCACGACGGGTCCAGACGGCCTAGCGCTGCAGGCGCCGCACCGCGAGGACGGCGTGGGCGCTGTGGTTGAGCACCTCGGTGTCACCCGCGAACGCCTGCAGCGTCTCGGCGTCGACCGGCCGGCCGGGAACCGCCTCGGGCCAGGCGCGGGTGGCGAAGAGGAAGTACGCCTGCCCGCTGTCGGCCGCCGCCTTGACCCACTCCGGCGGGGCGATGCACTTCGCGTTCATGCCCGGCAGGGTCAGCGCGATCTGGTTGCCCTCCAGGAGGATCTGCACCGGGAAGGAGGCCGGGTTGCGGACGCCGTCCATCACCACGTCGCCGATGGGCAGGCCGATCTCCTCCAGCAGCCCGCGGGCGGCCGCCTCGCTCGCCTTGGGACCGTCGGGACCGTCCCCGAGGATGTAGGCGAGGAGATAGGGAATGTCGTGGGCCTCGTCGGGGTCGCCGATCCACGCGAGCACCGAAAGGGTGCCGAGCTTGGAGCGGTCGAGTTCGGCCTGGGTAGAAGTCATGCGCCGCACCTTAGTGGCCGACGGCCCGGCCCTTTGACGCCGTTTCACCCGGGCGGGCTAGACCGCCCAGAAACCACCTCCGGAATTCGCCAGCATGTTCGCGTCCTGGTACTGGAGCCGCACGATGCGCGCGTTTTCCGGAATTTCGAACACCACCCATCCTTCGGCCCGCTCACCGACCGAGAGCGAATCGAAGACGAGCGGTTTGCCGGTCGTGAGCTCCCCGGTGGGCACCACCGGGTGGCGCTGCCCCGCGCCGTCGAGCGCCCACATGCGCCCGAGAGCCCCGTACGAGGCCCCGCCCACGTTGACGAAGGACATCGAGGCGGCCACCCAGCGCTTGCCCGCCGCCGGGGCGAAGTTCTTCTCGACACTGACCGCCGGATCGACGTAGGCGGCCAGCACCACCTGGAGGTGGCGGCCCATCTCCCGGCCCCTGACCCGTACGGAGTCACCCACACGGGCGTCCTTCGAGGCGGCCCGCGCCACCCCGTCCCGCCCCGCCGCGGGATCGTCCCCGATACCCGGCGCACCGTCGTCCACGGGCACGGCGGGCACCGCGGCCGGGGCGAGCGCGGCCCCTTCCGGGGTGCCGGAGCAGGCCGTGGCGCCGAACAGCAGGAGCGGGAGGAGGGCGGCCGTGGCAGGAGCGGACTGACGCATGCGGGATCCCTTCGGGGATCTTCGGGGATCTTCGAGGACGTATTCCGGCCAGTCTCACGCGCCCGAGCCGGCAATTGCACCCACCGACACGATCCCGCGGAGCGCATTGACCTCGATATGCCAGCACAATGCGTTCCGGCGGAATTCCGCAACCCCTTTGCACCCCCCGTCCCACAGGAGGAACGATGGCCACGACCGGCCCCCGCATGGCCTTGGCCGCACTCGCCGCACTGGGCGCCACGGCGGTATTCACCGCCCCGGCACAGGCCGCGCCCTACGGAAATGACATTTACGTATCGTCGGAAGCCCACATCGCTCCCGACGGCACGATCCACCTTTTCGGTGAATACCACTGCACCGCCCCGTCACCCTCGGGAGCGGTTCAGATCAAGGCGACCATCGAGCAGGACGACGTCCGCCTCAGCATCGGCGGCGGCGACGCCCAGTGCGACGGCGCGGTGCACGACTGGTCGGCGCACGGCACCCTGCGCCTCACCCCGACCGTGCACGCCGGCGAGGCACTGGCCAGGGCCGAGCTGCAGGAGATCCACTTCGGCGGCGGACTGCTGCCCCGGTCGATCGACACGGTCGCGCAGGACGCCCACCCGGTCCGGGTGATCGACCGCCGATAGCCGCTGCCCGCAGTGCGCGCGTACGCCCCTCCGGTAGCCGCCGCTACCGGGGCCCGGGCGCCCGCCGAAGCCGGACGCAGACCCTCAACGGCACGCGGGCGCTTCGCCCGTCATCGACATGAAGGCCACCGTCTGGCACCCCGGGTCCGTGTCCGGACGCCCGGTCGACCAGTCCACCGCAGTCGCCGCCCCGGCCGCGCACAGCAGCAGCGCCAGGACTCCCGTCACCGCGCGCTTGCTCAGCCGGCGCACGGCAGGTTCCACAGAAACCGTTCCATGGCGGCATCATCACCCCGCTCCCGCCGCCCCACAACTCGACGTGAGCGACCGGTCACGGCGCGCTCCGCGCCGCGCTGCCCGCCGCGTCGAACTCGCACCACACCGCCTTGCCGTCGCCCCGGGACTCCACCCCCCAGTGCGTGGCCAGCGCGTCCACCAGCAGCAGCCCGCGCCCCGTCGTGGCCGACTCCCCCGGGGTGCGCCGCCGCGGCCACACGCTGGAGCGGTCCTTGACCCACAGCCGGATCCGCCGGACCGGCTCCGGCAGCACCTCCATCGTCAGCACCGCTCCGCCGTCCGTGTGCAGCAGGGCGTTGACCAGCAGCTCTCCCGCCGCCAGCTCCACGTCGTCGGCGAGCTCCGGCATGCCCCAGTCGCGCAGGGCCTGCCGCAGGGCGTAGCGGGCCTCCGAAAGCCCCTCCGGGTCCGCCTGGTGGACGTACTGGTGGATGCGCGGGGCCCGGTGGGTGCCCGGGTCCGGGGCCCGGCGCAGCACCAGCAGGGCCACGTCGTCACCGGAGCCCCAGCGCTCCCACAGGCGGTCCGAGAGGTGGTCGGCGAGCGCCCCGGCTTCCTGGGGGCCGCTGCGGACCGCGTGGGCGAGGGCCTCCATGCCCTGGGTGATGGCGGTGCCGGGCTCTTCCACGAGCCCGTCGGTGCACAGCACGAGGGTCTCGCCGGGGACCAGGTCGAGCCGGGTCTCGGGGAACTCCTCCTGCTCGAAGACCGTGGCCAGCCCCAGCGGCAGGCCGCCGCGCACGTTGGGCCAGCCCGTTCGCCCGTCCGTGTGCCGGATCAGCGGTCCGAGGTGGCCCGCGCGAACCGCCCGTACGCCTC
The DNA here is from genome assembly GCF_057834205.1 of Streptomyces sp. GL_148. NCBI lineage: Bacteria > Bacillati > Actinomycetota > Actinomycetes > Kitasatosporales > Streptomycetaceae > Streptomyces > Streptomyces sp. GL_148. Next base: position 3,633,710 of record NZ_CM174396.1, read on the forward strand.
CGGTCTCCAGGTCGACCTGCGCGTACATGCAGGTCGCGAACCGTTCGGTGTCCAGCTCGGCCAGGAAGCGGGAGGCGCGCGCCAGCACGGTGGAGGGCGGATGCCCCTCCCCCGCGTAGGCCCGCAGTGCGATGCGGAGCTGGCCCATGATGGCGGCGGCGTGCGTGTCGTGGCCCTGTACGTCGCCCACGACGATGCCGACGCGGTCGCGGGGCAGCGCGATCACGTCGTACCAGTCCCCGCCGACCTCGCGTCCGCTCCAGGCCGAGTGGTAGCGCACGGCGATCTCCCCTCCGGTGATCTCGGGGATCCGGCGCGGCAGCATGGCGGCCTGCAGCATGGTGGCGAACTCGCGCTCCTGGTCGAAGAGGAGCGCCCGCTGGAGCGACTGGGCGACGATGCCCGCCAGGCCCAGGCAGAGGTTGCGCTCCTCGGGGCTGAAGTCGGTGCGGCGGCGGTAGAAGAGCACCAGTCCGCCGATGGCCTCGGCCTGCGCGATGAGGGGGAGGTAGGCGGCCGCGTCGTACTGGATGCGGTTCAGGTAGTCGGCGAGCAGCGGGAACTCCTGCGCCAGCTCCCTCAGCGAGGTGACGAAACGTGCCTTCCTGCTGAGCACCGCCTGCGACAGCGGCAGCGAGCCGTCCAGCCGGGTGAACTTGCGCTCGCTGAGGATCTCCAGCGACTCCCCGCTCAGCGCGATGATCTTGATGTGGCCGCCCTCGACCAGCCCCAGCGCCATCCCGTCGACGCCGAGCCGTTCCAGCGCTCCCGCGCCCGTCAGCGTGGCCGTCACGTCGTCGACCGTCACCGCCCGCGACAGGGCCTCCGTGGTCCGCTGCACGATGCTCGCCTGCTGGGCGCGGGCCGACTCCAGCTTGCGCAGCACCGTGAGGTGGGCGAGCTCGGCCGTCGCGTCCCGGACGATCCCGACGATGCGCACCGGGCGCCCCTCCGCGTCCCGCAGGACCCGGCCCTGGGTGTGCGTCCACTGGTCGCGGCCGTCGCGCCGCTGCACCGTGAAGTACTGGCCGTACGTCTCCTCCCCGCTGTCCAGGACGCCCTGGACGGTTTCCCTGAGCCGCGCGGAATCGTCGAGCGGGATCCGCAGCCCCAGGCTGTCGGGGGTGTCGTCGAACTCCTCCGGCTCCAGGTCGAAGACCGCCATCCCGGCCTCGTCCATGGACAGGGTCCCGGCGGCGAGGTCCCACTCGAAGCTGCCCATGCCGTTGAGCGCGAGCCGCTCGCCGGGGCCGATGAGGGGCTGCCGGGCGCTCCCGGCACTCCCGGCGCTCCCGGGGCCCTCCGGTCTCTTGTCACGTCGCTCCGCCGCTGCCACGAGACTCACACCACCTAACGGCCGGGCCAGCACGGCTGGGAAATGAGCCGCTCCCACTCCTCGTCAGGATGCCCCGGAAGGGTGCGTCCGGCCTCCTGCCAGCGCTTGACGAGGGAGAGGTAGATCATCGAGGGGTCGTACGGGACCTGCGGATACCGGTCCTGCGCGGGCCGGCCGTGCGGGTGCTGAGCGTGCGGGTACGGGTCCTGCGGATACGCGTCCTGCGCGTACGGGGACTGCGGGTACGAGTCCTGCGGGTACGAGGACTGCGGGTGCGGGGACTGCGGGTACGAGTCCTGCGGGTACAAGTCCTGCGGGTACTGCGGGTACGAGGACTGCCCGGACGGCTGCGGGGGCGCCGCCCTCGTCGTGCCGGGCTGCTCCGCACGGCTGGCCGGGATCCTCACCCAGCCCCGGCCCTGTGCGCGCTCATCGCTCATCGCGACACCTCTCACGTTGTGTGACCGGCTCTCACGCTCTATGCCCTGCAGTCGGAGCCCGGTCGGTCCGGGGCGCACCGGTGGAACCCGTCAGCGGGCTCCGGGCCCCCAGACGCTTGCGGACTCCTGACACCAGTCTCCCCGCCGTGAAGCCGGCGCCGTGCACGAATCGCATGGAAGGGCCGAATGAGGGAGCGGTCAGCAGCCCCGCGAAGAACAGCCCCGGCCACGAGGACTCGAAGCCGGGACTCAGCTCCGGCGTCCCGCTCCGCCCTACGGTGGCCAGCGCGGCCCTCAGCCCCGCGTCGAGCAGCTCCAGCCGGGCCAGGTCCGGGGTGAAGCCCGTCGCCGCGATCACGTGCGAGGCGTCCAGGACGACGGACTCCCCGGCGGCGGTGGACAGCCCGAGCCGGGTCCGCCCGCCCGACGGGACGGCCCGCTGCAACCGGTGCCCGAGCAGGACCGGGACCCGCCGCTCGAAGCGCTCCCGCAGCCACCAGGCTCCGGCCGGGCCCAGCGCGGTCGCCGCGATCCGCTCCCGGGTCGGCGCGGGCAGCCGGCGCACCGCCCAGGGCAGCTCCGACCAGGCCCAGCTGCGCCAGCCGGTGCCGAGGCCGCTGTGCGGATCGCGCAGGGCGCGCAGCGGGGGCCGGCGCAGCGGCTGCGGGACGGTGTTCCACTTCAGCCGGGAGCGCCGGGCCACGAGGCACGGCCGGGCGCCGTTCTCCGCGAGCAGGGCCGCGGTCTCCAGGGCCGCCTGCCCGGCGCCGAGCACGGCGACCTCGCGGCCGGCGAAGCGGGTCAGGTCGCGGTGGCCGCTGCTGTGGGAGTAGTGGGCCGCGGGCAGTTCCCGTAGCGCCTCGGGGTAGCGGACGAACGGCATCACGCCCACGGCCAGCGCGACGGTCCGGGCGACCAGCGGCGGCCCCTCGGCGGTGCGGACCAGGAAACCCCCGCCCTGCGGGGTGACTTCGGTGACGGTCGCCTCCTCCACGGGGGGTACTGCGTGCCGGGCGAACCAGAGCCCGTACGCGCTGAACGTCCCGATGGGCAGCGGAGTTCCGTGTTCGGCGGCGATCCCGCGGCCCGCGCAGTACTCGGCCAGCGTGTAACGCCCTTCGGGAGCCGAGAGGTTGGAGGACCACGGCTCCGACTTGAGGTACATGCCCTCGGGCATGTGGTCCCGCCAGGAGGCCATGGGGCGCCCGAGGATCCGCACCCCGAGCCCCGCACCGGCCGCGTGGGCGGCGATCGACAGCCCGTAGGGCCCCGCTCCGACCACCACGAGGTCGTCCATCCGTGTCACCGCAGTCCCTCCAGCCTCATGGTTCGTCCCCTGCCACCTGCACCCCACGCCCTACGCCCCTGCGCCCCTACGCCCCTACGGCGTCACCGCGTCACCAACTCGTCCGGCTCCGCCGGGGCGGACCGGGGGCCGGGCCCACCGGAGGCCCCGGCGGAGCCGGGCGGGGGAAGCTCCCGGCCCCGCTGGCGCGGGGCGCGGACCACCGCCCGGGCCGTCCGGCGGCCCTGCGCGGGGACCCCGCGCAGCACCCGCACACCCTTGACCGCACCCCGCCCCAGGAAGGCGGCGAGCATCGCCAGGAACGGCATCGGGTCGTCGGCCGCGAACCACGCCGCTTCCACCTGCCCCCGCTCCCGGCCCCGGCGGGCGGGGGCAGCGGCAGCCGTCCGTACGGACCGCCCCGGCTCGGCGCCCGCACCGGCGGCGGGCGGGGCCGGGGGACGGCGCGGGAGCGAGCGGCCGCGTACCGCCGCGAGCAGCGCGTAGTTCTCCGCCACGAAGACCCGGCCGGGGCCGCCGGACGGCTCCGGGACCCGCTGGCCCGTCAGGTCCAGGTACATCGCCTGGACCACGTCCAGGCCGCTCGCGTCGGTGAAGAGACGGAACTGCGCCCCCGGACGCGGGTTGAAGTCCACCAGGCGGAAGGCGCCCCGCTCGTCCCGGCGGAAGTCCAGGTCCAGGATCCCCTGGTAGCCGAGCCGCTCGGCGAGCCGCAGCCCCGCCTCCTCCACCGCCGGGTCCGGCAGCCAGCGCCCGACCGCCGTCAGCCCCGTCCGCACCGGCCAGGACAGCTCCTTGCGCCCCGACCCGGTGATCAGCGGACGCCCGCCCCGGGCGAACGCGCCGTGGAAGAACCAGTCGGTGTCCGGCCCGGCCGGCAGGAACCGCTGGAGCAGCAGCCGGCTCCCCGCCTCCGCCGAGCGCTCGTACAGCCGGCGCGCCTCGGCGGCCGCGTGCAGCAGGGTGGTGCTGCGCAGGCCCGTGCCCGGGGGCAGCAGCCACGGCCGGCTCCACTTGGCGATCACCGGAAGCCCCAGCCGCCACGCGGCCGCCGCCGCCTCGGCCCCGCTCGCCGGGATCACGGTCTCCGGGTGCGGTACGTCCCACCGGGCGCAGAGCCGCGACAGCTCGGCCTTGTCCGCCACCCGCGCGGGCAGGTCGTCGGGCTGATGGGGAATCCGGAAACGGCCGCCCAGCATCGGCGCGACCCGGGACACCGCGATCGCGCTCAGGTCGTCCATCGCGATGAGCACCGCCGGGCGGCCGATCCGCTCGGACACCCCGGTCAGGCACTCCAGCAGCGCCTCGGGCGCCTCGGCGTCGACGCCGCCCGACGGTCCGGGATGCACGGCACGCAGGTAGCGCGAACGCCCCATGGGACCTCCCCCGGCCTCGACGACGGCATGGACCTCCACACCCGTGCGCCCAAGGGATCTGACGGCGCCGAGGGTTCCGTGGTGGAACGGATTCCGATCGAGTCTGAGCAGAACTGCGGGCACTTGGCTGGGATGCGCGTGCATGGGAACGGTGTCTTTCACCTAGTCGGACCAAGCGGGGAGGGTGCGCACGTGCGAATGGCCTATGCGGAGGTCACCGGACAGGCCATTCGTCGGATGTGATGCCTAACGTCTTTTGTAAGCACACCGATTCAGGAAAGCTCGGGAGACGCCATGCCCAGACCACGCCACCGACTGGCGAGCACCTGCATCGGAACGGTGACGGCCGGACTGCTCGCCACCGGGGCCGCCCTCGCGGCCCCCGAGGAGCAGGGGAAGCCCACCGACAACGCCGACATCGCCATGGGCGCCTACCTCGACTACGGGCCGCCCGGAGTGGCCCGCATCCCGTTCCTGTCCAACTGGCTGGGCGGCAAGGAGATCCGTGTCGGGCACACCTATCTGCCCGGTGACCAGTGGGCCGGCATCGAGGGCAACGTCAGCTTCCTGGACGACTGGGCGCAGTGGCGGCGCCAGCGGGACGACCGGCTGTTCGTCCTCAACGTGCCCATGCAGGAGCGCAACGAAGAGCGGGTCCCCGACTACCAGGTGGCCCAGCTGATCCGGGCCGGCGCCGACGGCCAGTACGACCGGCACTTCAAGAAGCTCGCCGAACGGCTGGTGGCGCTGGGCGTCCCGGACACGGTGATCGTGCTCGGCTGGGAGATGAACGGGATCACGTACACCCACCGCTGCGGACCCGACCCGGAGAACTGGAAGGCGTACTGGAAGCGCGTCGTCAACACGATGCGCTCCGTGCCCGGCCAGAAGTTCAAGTTCGACTTCACCCCGAACCGCGGCACGGACGCGATCGGCTGGACCACGTGCTACCCGGGCGACGACGTGGTCGACATCGTCGGGATGGATTCGTACGACCAGGGTCCCGGCCGGAACTTCGACGAGCAGATCAGCCAGCCGTACGGGCTCCAGAAACACGTAGACTTCGCGCGAGCACACGGCAAAGAGATCTCGTACCCGGAGTGGGGGCTGTTCCGCAACGGGGACAATCCGGAGTACATGCGGCGCATGCTGAAGTGGATCGATCAGCAGAAGCCGCTCTACCACACCATCACCGACTACTGCCCGCACGGCGTCTGGCAGTGCAAGCAGAACCCCGCCTCGACGAAGGTCTTCCGCGAGGCGCTGACCCCGCAGCGGACCGGCCCGGTGATCCCGACCCCGGTCGTCCCGACCCCCGTGATCCCGACCCCCGTCGTCCCGACCCCCGTGGTGCCCACGCCGGTCATCCCGACCCCACAGGTCCCCACGCCGGACATCCCGACGCCGGTCGTCACACCGCCGGTCGTGCTCCCCAGCCCGGAGGTCCCGAGCCCGGTCGCCCCGAGTCCGGTCGTTCCGAGCCCGGTCGCCCCGAGCCCCGTCGAGCCCACCCCGCTCGAACCGAGCCCGGCAGTCCCGAGCCCGGTCGTTCCGAGCCCGGTCGTTCCGACGCCCTCGCCCGTGGTCCCGAGCCCGGAGGTCCCGGTCGAGCCCAGCCCGGTCGAGCCGAGCCCGGTCGAGCCGAGCCCCGTCGAGCCGAGCCCCGTCGATCCGAGCCCACTCGTCCCCTCCCCCGAGGTCCCGGCGAGCCCGAGCGCCAGCCCGAGCCCGGTCGTGCCGAAGCCGAGCCCCGAGGTCCCGTCCCCGGCGCCCTCGCCGCTCGTCCCCAAGCCCGAGCCGTCCCAGCCGCCCGAGCCGACGACGCCGCCCGTACCGCCCGTCAACAGCACGGAGTGGTGCGTGCCGATCAACTTCGGCGAGTGGCTCTCCAAGCTGGTCGGCAAGCAGTCGGTCTGCGTCAAGGTCGACTGGGGCAAGGAGAGCGGCTTCTGGCCCTTCTAGGCGGGGCGTTCGGGTCATCGGACCCGCAGTTCGTTGAGCCGCGCCCGCCAGTCCCTGGCGGCCGGCAACGCCTCCCGCAGTGCGTCCACCGCCAGCTCGCGCCCCGTCACCTGCGACTCGTGCAGTCGCAACAGGGGCGTGAGCGCGGCCGTGGCCATCAGGAAACGCTGATTGACCACCGTTCGCGGCCGCCAGTGGTTCTTGTACGGTTCGTTGCCGCGCAGGAAGCTGACCACCGGGCGGCCTTCGGCGAGCGCGCGGGTGGTCTCGTAGCGCAGCAGGAGCGTGGCCACGTCCACCTTCCGGTCCCGCAGGTCGGGATCGGCGCCGTAGAGGTAGCCGCCGCTGAGCGCGCCCGAGAGCAGCGTGAGGTTCGCGGCCACCACCTTCCCGTCGAGCCGGAACTCGGCCAGCCGCCCCTCCCCCACCCGCACCATCCGCCGCGTGGCCCGGGTCAGGTGTTCGGCGAAGCGGGGCTTGAGGTGTTCGGGGGTCACCCCGCGGCCGCGCCACTGCTTCTCGTGCAGCCGCAGCAAGGTCCGTACCGCGCGCGGCACTTCCTGCTCGGTGACCTCGTGCTCCTCGATCCCCGCCGCGTCGGTCTTGCGGAGCTTGGCCCGCACCCGCTGGGCGCCGGAGGACGGCATCCGCTTGACCAGCTCGTCGAAGGGCATGGCCGGCAGCTCCATGCAGGTGGAGTCGGTGAGCTTGCTGCCGATCCCGGGCCAGGCCGCGTACACGGCCTCGGCTGCGGCCCCGGGCCGCACCTCGCGCAGGTCGACGACCGCGCCCCGGGCGGCCCGGTGCAGACCGTTGGCCAGGGCCGGGACGACCTGGTCGGCGTACTCCGCGGCCACGAGCACGTCGAAGTAGTCGGTGATGCCCCCGCCGAGGGGCACGAGCAGCGGCAGCGGCCGGTGTACGAGCATCAGCGCGGCCGCGCCGACCAGCTCCTCCCCGCGCCGTACCAGGACGATGCGGAGCCGGCCGTCCTTGCCGTAGGACAGCCACCAGGAGTGCAGCCAGGCGTGGCTCTGGAAGGGAGTGGCGGTGGGACAGCCGCGGGCGAGCCGGTTCCACGACTCCTCCAGCGCGGCGAACTGCCGGGGATCGCGGCACAGCGTCACCGACAGGGACCCGGCGGAGCCGGAGGTCATCGCACCGACTCCTTCTCCTTGGCCGCGGCCGGCTCGCCCTGCGCGGGCAGCGAGGCGTACTCCTCGACGGTCTCCACGGCGTCCGCGGCGGTCCCCTCGACGGGACCCCCGTCACGCCGCCGGGCGGCCGTCGGCCGGGCCAGCAGCCACAGCCCGCCCAGCAGCCCGCCGGCGCACAGGCCGACCGCCCCGCTGAGGGCGGGGGACGCGGAGGCGGGTTCGCTGGGCGCGACGGCCTGGTTGAAGAGGAGCAGCTGCACGCCGGTGCTCTTGGCGGCCTGGTTGCTGCTCAGCGACAGGGCGTCGGCCACGGCGTTGGCGATGTCGGCGGCCGCGCCGGCGCTCTTCGCGGTCCCGGTGATGGCGATCATCGGGGACTCGGGGGAGGTCTCGGCGCGGACCTGGGTCCGCAGCTTCGCCACGCCGATGCCCGCGCGGGGCTGGGCGTACGCGAGGGTCGAACTGCTGGTGGCGATGCGGGCGTAGGCCTGGGCGAAGCCGAGGGCGGTGGCCGGCTCGGTGGTGTCGTCGGGGACCGCGACGACATAGCTGGTCGCGGCGTACTCGGGCGCCTTGAGCACCCCGTACGCCCCGCCGGCGGCGAGCCCCAGCAGCGCGGCGGCGGGCAGCGGCCACCACGCGGGCGGCGGCAGCAGCCGTACCCGGCGCCGGTGGGTGGACTTCTTCTGGTCGGCGGTGTCCGCCATGTGCGTACCTCTTTCCTGGTGGACAGGTGCTTGCTTCGGGGCCCGGTGCGGGCCCCTGCGGGATCGGATCAGCCGAAGTCACCACCGGCGGCGGCCCCCGGCGGCCCGTCATCGGCGCGGCCCCCGGCAGCCACATCCCGACCCGCCGGGGCCATATCCAGCCCTGCCGGGGCCACATCCAGCCCCTCCGGCGTTTGAGGAGCAGGGGTCCGGGGACTGGTCCCCGGCAACGGCGCCGCACGGCCCGAACCTGCCGGGGCCAGATCCAGACCGGCCGAGCCCAAATCCAGCCCCTCCGGCGTTTGAGGAGCAGGGGTCCGGGGGCCGGCCCCCGGCAACGGCGCCGCGCCCACCGGACCCGCCGGGGCGGCGCCCCGAGGGCCCCGGCCGGGAGCGGGCAGCGCCCCCGCCGCCCGGGACCCGGCCGCCGGAGCGGCCATCGCCAGGTCGTACACCTGAAGCAGCTGCGCCGCGCTCCGGCCGATGTCGTAGCGCCGCACCACCCCGGGCGGCGGCAGCCGCCGGACGCCCGCCTCCATGTGCCCCCGCAGCGCCGCGACGAGCTCCTCCGTGCCGGTGCCGATCCGCCGCGCCCCCGGCGCCTGCGCCGCCGGCAGGTCGTCGATCGCCGGGCAGGTGACGTGCAGCACCGGCAGCCCCGCCGCCAGCGCCTCGATCACCGCCAGTCCGAACGCCTCCTCCCGCGAAGGGGACACGAACACGTCCATCGCGCAGAGCAGCGCCGGGATCCCCGGGGTCCGCCCGTCGGCGGAATCGCCCAGCGGATCCCGCTCGCCCAGCAGGTGGATCCGGCTCTGCGCCCCCAGCTCGGCGGCGAGCCGGCGCAGCGCCGCCCGCTCCGGCCCGTCCCCGGCGAGCAGCAGGTGCGCGCAGGGCAGCGCCGCCACCGCCCGTACCAGGACGTCGAACCGCTTCCCCGGCACCAGCCGGCCGACGCCGCCGACCACGAAGGCCCGCTCGGGCAGCCCGGTCCGGGCCCGGGTGGCCCGCCGTACGCCCTCGTCGAAGCGGAACCGCACGGCTTCGATCCCGTTCGGGACCACGTGCACCCGCCCGGCCGGCACGCCCCAGGCCTCCAGGCGGGCCGCCACGGTGTCCGATACGGCGACGGTCGCGGCTCCCAGCCGCTCGCTCGCCAGGTACAGGGCGCGTACCCCGGTCGACAGCGGCCGGCCCTCGATCTCGCCCGCTCCCAGGGAGTGTTCGGTCGCCACGCTCACCCGTACCCCCGCGAGGCGGGCCGCGAGGCGCCCGTACACGCACGCCCGGTACAGGTGCGTGTGCACCAGGTCGTAGCGGCCCCGCCGGATGAACTTGGCCAGCTTCGGTACCGCCCCCAGGTCGCGGTTGCCGCGCATCCCGAGGTGGACCACCCGGACGCCGTCCGCACGCAGCCCCTCCGCGACCGGCCCGGGGTTGGTCAGCGTCAGGACGTCGCAGCGCATCGGCATGTGCCGCAGCAGCAGCCGCAGTTGCTGTTCGGCGCCGCCGACGCCGAGTCCCGTGATGACGTGCAGCACCTTCCCGGGGCTCACAGGTGCACCGCCCGCCGCAGCTCGCGCACCTGGTGGCGCACCTGCTTGATCCGCAGGCGCGTGCCGCCGTCGGCCTGGCTGATGTGGGTGCGGGGCATCGCGTGGCGTCCGGCGAGGCGGCCGGGGTCGATGGCGCAGGCGTAGCCGTATCCGGCGGCCCGGGTCGCGGCGACGACCCGCGCGTCGAGGTGCCCGTACGGGTAGCAGAATCCGGCGGGCAGCGTCCCGGTCAGCTCCCGGATCAGCTCGCGGCTGCCGCGCAGCTCCTGCTGCACGACGTCGTCGGGGGCCGCGGTGAGGTCCTGGTGGAGCAGCCCGTGCGAGCCGATCTCCTGTCCGGCGGCGGCGACTTCGCGGATGCCCTCGGCGGTGAGGAGGGGCTTGCGGGGCCCCAGCGGGTCCCAGACGTTGTCGACGCCGAGCCGCCCGGGCAGCACGAAGAGGGTGGCGGTGCAGCCGTGGCGGAGCAGCAGCGGCAGCGCGCGGGTCAGGAAGTCGTTGTAGCCGTCGTCGAAGGTCAGCCCGACCAGCCCGGCGTCCCGCCCGGCGGCGCGGGCGCGCAGCAGTTCGCCGACGGACACCCCGCGCAGTCCCCGGGAGCGCAGCCACAGCAGCTGGGCCTCCAGCGCGTGCGGGGTGACGGTGATGCCGTACGGGTCCTCGGCGGGATCGGTGAACTCGGCGACGGAGTGGTACATCAGGACCCACGGCGAGCCGGTGCGGCGGGCGGGGGCCGCCGCGGCGGTGGGCGCCGTTTCGGTGTCAGCGGACATTGCGGAACCTCTGGGTGAGCTGGGAGGTGAGGTGAGCGGTGAGCTGGGCGAGCTGGCCCGGCAGGGCGGTGACCTCCAGGGCCCGCATGGCCATGCCGGTGGCTCCGAACATGGCCGGGACCAGCAGGCAGCCGAGGGCGGCACTGACCAGCGGGTCGGGGATCATCGGTCCGGCGATCCAGCCGGTGGCGCAGGCGGCGAGGGCCGCGACGGAGAGCCGGCCGATGCTGACGGCGACGCGGCGGACCTGGATGGCGATGATCCGCGAGCCGAGGCCGGTGAGGAGCAGCACGGCGGTGGTGGTGATGCCCGCGGCGTTGGCGGCGGCGATCCCGTAGGTGCCCCACCAGCCGACGGCGAAGGCTCCGGCGACGATGTTGACGAGGAGTCCGGCGCCCATGGCGAGGGCGGGGAACCAGGTGGGCCGGACGGTGGAGAAGAAGGGCCGTGAGAGCGCCCCGACGAGACAGTGGCCGAGCAGGCCGAGGCCGTAGACCCGCATGACGGAGGCGGTGGCCTCGGTGTCGGCGTGGCTGAAGGCCCCGCGTTCGAAGAGGACTTGGATGATCTGGGGGGCGTACCCGATGACGAGCGCGGTGCCCATCAGGACGGCGAGCGAGGCGAGCGCGAGGTCCCGCTCGACCCGCCGACGGGCCTTGTCCCGCTCACCGCCGGCCATGGCCTGGGCGACGACGGGGAAGGTGACGGTGCAGATCATCAGGGAGAGCACCATCGGCATCTGCGCGACTTTTTGGGCGTAGTTGAGGTGCGAGATGGCGCCGGGCGGCAGCCCGGCGGCGAGGAACCGCTCGACCAGCACCTGGGACTGGCGGAACACGGCGAAGAAGATGACCGGGGCGATGACCCCGAAGGCGATCAGCGTCGGCCGGTCGCGGTCGCGCTGGCTGCGCGGGGCGCCTTTGGCGCGGGTCGGCCCGAAGCCCACGTTGCGGATGAAGGCGGGCAGTTGGACCAGGGCCATCAGCACTCCGCCGACGGCGACGCCCGCGGCGGCGGCGCGCACCCCCCACAGGGCGTGCAGGGCGATCATGGTCCCGATGATGCCGACGTTGTACGACACGTAGATGGCGGCGGGCGGCACGAAGGAGCGGTGCGCCCTGAGGGCGGCGCTGAAGTAGCCGGCGATCCCGAAGGACAGCACGCTCAGGGCGGTCCACCGGGTGCATTCGACGGCGAGCCCGGGGTCGGGCAGCCCCGGCGCGAGCACGCCCACGACGAGCGGCGCGGCGACGATGAGGACGGATGCCACGGCGGCCAGGAGCACCAGCAGCCGCGGCAGCGTGGCCCCCACGAGGAGCCGTACGGGATCCTGCGCGCGGGCTTCCTGGCGGGTGAGCCCGGCCCTGCTGGCGGCCCGGCGGGCCAGGGCGTGGCTGAAGGCGGGCACCATCAGCAGGGCCATGGCGTCCTCGATGAGCAGCGTCGAGGCCATCTCGGGGACGGTCCAGGCGATGAGGAAGGCGTCGCTGTCGTGTCCGGCTCCGAAGAGGTGCGCGATGGTCTGGTCGCGGACCAGCCCGAACACCGCCCCGGCGGCGGTGAGCCCGGCGGTGACGGCGGCCGCCTTGGCGAGCGCGCCCCCGATCCCCGAGCGGGCTCCGTCCCCCGCGGCCGCCCCGTCGGCGCCCCGTCGCCCGGGGGCCAGGGGCGGGACGGGCGGGACGGGCAAGCCGGGCAGGTGCGGCGGACGGCCCGCAGCCGCGGCGACCTCGGTCGCCGCGGCTGCGGGCCGCCGCCAGGGCGTCGTATCCGTCACCGGCCGGCCGCACCCTCAGGGACCGCGGCCCGGGCAGGCGCGCCCGGCCCGCGACCGGAGGCGGCCGCAGCGGCCCGGCCACGGACCCGGCTCCGTCCACGGACACGGCGACCGCGACCGCGACCGTGACCGCCGGAGGCGAGCTCGCCCGTCCCGCCCCCGGAGGGCAGCGCCCACCAGGCCGCCAAGCCGATGATCACTCCGGTCAGGACGGTCGACGGGCCCCCGATGTCCGCGTAGAGGAAGTCGGTGAGCTGCCACACGAGCAGGCCGGTCGCGACCAGTCCGCAGTCCCGCAGCGCGGAGGCTCCGGACAGGCACCGCCGCAGGCCCGCCACCAGCAGGGCCAGCCAGCCGCCCGCCAGGGCGATCAGCCCGATGAGCCCCTGCTCGCTCAGCACCAGCAGGTACATGTTGTGCGGGGACAGCAGCGGCTGGCGGATGTACCCCTGGCCCGCGCCCGCGGTGTCGCTGCCGGAGGACAGCGCCAGCCCGGAGTGCGAGTCCCGGTTGGCCGGGAAGCCCTTCAGCCCCACCCCCACCGCCGGCCGCTCGCGCCACATCGACCCGGCCGCGGCCCACATCGTGTAGCGGTCGGTCACCGACTGGTCGGGAGCGTCGGAGACCTGCGTGATCGAGGTCAGCCGCTCCGCGACCATCGCGGAGCCGACGCCGAAGCCGCCCACGAGCACCACCCCGGCGGCGGCCAGCGCGAGGAGCACCTTCAGGGCCCGCCGGATCCCGGCCAGGGCCATCACCAGACCGGCCGCGGCGAAGGTCGCGATCCAGGCGCCCCGGCTGAAGGACAGCACCAGCGGGAGCACCAGGACCAGCGCCGCCGCGCCCGAGGCCCGCCGGACCCGCGCCGGGAGCCCCGGCGCGAGCGCGCCGGCCGTCGCGACGACCAGGCCGTAGGCCACGACCGTGGCCATGCCCATGACGTCTCCGGGTCCGAAGGTGCCCACCGCGCGGATGTCCTCGCCCTGGTACGAGGCTCCGGTGTGGGTGGCGAACTGCACCACGCCCACCGCTCCCTGGACCAGTGCCAGCACCACGAAGCACCCTGCGGCCAGCCGGAACTCCGAGGCGCTGCGCACCAGCAGCACGATCGCCGCCGGGACCAGCACGAACACCTGGAGGTAGCGCACGAACCCGGGCAGGGCCGCGTACGGGTCCCCCGCGGTCACCGTCGCGACGGCGAGCCCGACGGCCGGCAGGCCGAGGACGAGCACGCCCAGCGGGCTCAGCGGCCGGACCCGGCCCCTCAGGGCCTGGATCCCGCAGACGAACACGAGCAGCAGCGAGGCGGCGTCGGCCGGACCGACCTTCCCCGAGGCGGTGGCGTCACCCGCCGGCACGGGGACCAGCAGGGCCAGTACGGTCGCGGCGAGCGGCAGCAGCGGCCAGTGCCGGCGCAGCAGATCGGCGGTGTCCGGGCGGGCCCAGGACGTCGGTGCGGCAAGGCTCATGCTTTAGCTGCCCCCCAGCCGGAAGCGGAAGAAGGAGGCCGCGGTGCGGGCCAGGATCCACAGGTCCTGCCACAGCGACCAGGTGTCGATGTAGTGGTTGTCGAAGCGCGCCCGGTCCTCGATGGAGGTGTCCCCGCGCAGCCCGTTGATCTGGGCGAGGCCGGTGATGCCCACCGGCATCCGGTGCCGGGCCTCGTACCCGGGGTGCACGCTGCTGAACTTGGCTACGAAGAAGGGCCGTTCGGGGCGCGGACCGACCAGGCTCATGTCACCCCGGACCACGTTCCACAGCTGCGGCAGCTCGTCCAGCGAGGACTTGCGCAGGAAGGAGCCGATGGGGCTCATCCGGCAGTCGCCGGCCACCGTCCAGCGGGTGGCGGACTCGTGCGCGTCGGCGCGCAGCGTGCGGAACTTCAGCAGGGTGAAGGGGCGTCCGTAGAGGCCGACCCGCTCCTGCCGGAAGATCACCCCCGGCCCGTCGGAGATGCGTACGGCGAGCGCACAGGCGCCCATCACGGGCGCGGCGGCGAGCAGCGCGATCGCGGCGAGCGAGGAGTCGATGACCCGCTTCGCGTACCGCTCGGCCAGCCGCGCCGGGCGGGGCAGCAGCGGCTGCACGGCGTAACCCCAGAGCTGGTCCGCGGGCTGCGCGACGCGCATCCCGGTGACCTTGGCGGTGCCCGCCGGGTCGGCGAGCCAGAGCCGGCAGCCGTGGTCGTGGAAGAGCCGGACCAGGGAGGCGGTGCGTTCGTCGGCCTCGGGCGGGCGGGTGAAGACGGCGTGCCGGACGGAGTTCTGGATGACGGCCCGCCGGATGTCCTCGTGGGTGGCCAGTACGGGCACTCCCGCCGCCCCCTCCCCGTCGGGCCCGGTGTCCGCGAGCCCCACGGGGCGCAGTCCGTACTCGGGGCGCCCATGCAGGGCGGCCGCGACCGCGCTCGCCCCGGCGCCGGGTCCCACGACCAGGGCGGAGGCGGGGCGGCGGGCGCGGGTGCGACGGCGGAGCTGGTTGACGGCTCCGCGCCCCGCGCAGGCCAGTACGACCTGGACGCAGACGGCGCCGAGCAGCGTGCTCCAGCCCAGGGCGTCGCCCGGGGCGGCGGCGGCCAGCACGGCGGCGGCCGCGCACCACAGCGCGGCGGCCCGCCCGGCGAGCGCGGGCAGTTCGAGGAGCGCGGAGGGGGCGAGCCGCGGCCGGTACAGCCCGGCCTGCGCGTGCAGCGCGACCAGGGCCAGGGCGAGGGGAGCGGCCGCGGCGAGGGGCAGCTCCGCTCCGGGCAGTGCCGCCACGGTCGCCGCGGCGGCGAACGCGTCGGCGGCCAGCAGCGGGGCGATCCCGTCGCGGCGGCGCACCCGCCTCGGCCGTACGGTGGCCCGGGCGCGGTCGGCCCTGGGGCCGCGCGGGGGGTGGATGGCGGTCACGGAACGACGGACGGCGGTGACGCCGGAGCCGACGGCGGCGCTGGTGGCCGTACTGGTTGCCGTACTGGTTGCCGTACTGGTCGCGCCGGCGCCGCCGGTGGTGGTCGTCCCGGTGGTGCCGGTGATGCCGCCGGCGGGCCCCGTACCGTCCTGCCCGGTGTGCCGGGCGGGTGCGCTGTCCATCGTCATCGGCTGATGCGCTCCTGGTTCAAGGGCCGGGGCCTGCCCAGCAGTTCGTGATACAGACCGGTGACCGCGTCCGTGGTGCGCCGCACGTCGAATTCCATCCGCGCGTGCCGCTCGGCCTGCTCCCCGAGTCCGGCGAGCAGCCGCGGCTCGGCGAGCAGCCCGCCCAGGGCCTTGGCCAGCGCCGTCGGGTCATCCGGTTCCACCAGGCACAGCCGTCCCTGGCCGGGCGGGAGGCTCTCCCTGGCACCGCTGACGTCGGAGACCAGAACCGGGCGGCCACAGGCCATCGCTTCGAGCGGGGCGAGCGCCATGCCTTCCCACCGCGACGGCAGTACAACGAGATCGGCGGCCCGAAGCCACGGCCGGATGTCGAAGGCGGCCCCCGCGAAGTGGACCGAGGGCGGGGCGCCTCGGCGCAGACGTTCCATGTCGGGCCCGTCCCCGACGAGCACGAGACGGGCTCCCGGAACGGCTCCGAGCAGCTCCGGCCAGGCACGCAGCAGGACGTCCTGCCCCTTCTGCTGGCAGAGCCGGCCGACGCAGACGGCGAGCGGCCCGTCGCCCTGGAAGGCGGCGGGCAGCGGAAGTTCGGCGCGTGCGCGTGCCTTGTCCTGGACGGGGTCCGGGCCGCCGGGGCGGAAGTGGCCGAGGTCGACGCCGTTGCGGATCACCGACCAGCGGGCGGCGATCCCCTCGGACTCGCCGGTGTGGCGTTCGGCCTCGCTGACGCAGAGCACCCGGTCGGCCCAACGGGCCCCGAAGCGCTCCCAGCGCAGCGCGAGCGCGGCGGTGGCCCCGGCCACGGCGTCGAAGGACCAGGCGTGCGGCTGGAAGACGGTCGGGACGGCCCCGCGCACGGCGAGCCGCCCGGCGAGTCCGGCCTTGGCGCTGTGGGCGTGCAGGATGTCGGGCCGGACCCGGCCGATCAGGCGGCGCGCGCCGAGCACTTCGGCGGCCAGTCCCGGTCCCGGAGCCCGCCCGGCACGCCAGGTGAGCACCTCGGCCCCGGCCTCGCGGGCGGCGTCCGCGAGCTGTCCGCCGCGCGGGCAGCCGACGTAGGTCCGCAGGCCGGCCGCGGACTGGGCGCGTACGAGGTCGACGACGACGCGGGCGACCCCGCCCTCGACCGGCTGGACGAGGTGGAGGACGACCGGAGGCCTGGGAGGGGAGGGAGGAGCAGGGGGAGAGGGAGAAGGAGAGGGAGAAGGAGAAGGGGGCTGTGTCGGCACGTGGAGTGGTCTCCTGCGTTCAGCGGCGCGCGTCTGTCTGAACGAAGAGCACACCGAGGAAATGACCCTGCTTTTCGCCCGTGAACCCGAAGGTCAGGCTGCGGGCGCCACCGGACAGTGCGGGGCTCAGATCGAACACGTCCGCGTCATATCCGAGGTTATTCATATGTTCGGGCTGTCGCACGAACGAGCGATCCCCGAATTCCGTGATCGTGGAATTCATAACATCATTAAAAGGATTTTCTCCGTCGCTGAGACTGACCCTGCGCCCGCTGTCGGCGGTCACCGTGAGTGAATCCCCGAGTGTTCCGCGGTCCCCGTCGTACGCGACGACCCCGACCCGCCCCTGCGCGCCGGGCGCCGCGTCCAGACCGGTGAGCTCCACCGTCTCGCCCGCCGCCTCGCCGGCCCCCGCGGCCAGCCCTTCGAAGCCGTCCCAGACCGAGACCCTGCGCACCGGCTCCTGCGGGTGCTCGTAGGCCACCACCAGCGTCCAGCCGCCCCAGGCACCCATGTCCGAGTGCCCCATGGCGATGTTCAGCTGGGCCACCGTCCACATCCCGGCGCCGCCCTTGCGGACCAGCGGGGTCACGTCGGCGGAGGCCTGGTAGGCATCGCCGGCCGCGTCGTTGCGGTGCCCGATCGCCGTGTCGGCCAGCACTTCCTTGTACGCGCCGCCCGGCTCGGCGACGAGCACCCGGCCGTTGTCCTGCGGCGGCTTCTGCTCGCCGACCCGCAGGTTCCCGCCCCAGTACAGCCGGGCGTACGAGACCTTCGCGCCGGCCGGGACCTTGAGCTCGGCCCGGGTGGAGTTGTAGGTGTCCGGGTCCTTGTCGACCTCGTCGTAGAACATCTCGTAGTCGCCGTTGGTCCCGGCCGCGCCCTTGTTGACCGCGGCACACGGCTCGGCCTGCTCGGACTCCTCCTCGCGGCAGCCGATGGACGAGTTCGAGGCACGGACCAGGCCGCCGTGCTGCACGGCCTGGTAACGCTGGGTGAACGGCACCCGGGGCGCCTCCTTGACCAGCGGACCCCGCGCGCCCGGCGGGGCGACGGCGGCACCGGCACTCGCACTGGCAAGGGGCGCGTTCACCGAAAGCGTGAGGCAGGACAGCAGGCCGAGCGTGCCGAGGATTCTGCGGGAGGAACCCATGACCCTGTCTCCATTTTCGATCAAGGGGACAAAACAGGAGTGAACTTTGTCAGAAGTCAGGAGGGAAATCACGCCGGACTCGCTCATACGGCCTTTTGGGCGATAACGCGCACCCTGGAGACGGGCGGCTCGTTATGGGTTGCACCATTGTTCGAACAGATAAGGAAAAACAGAGATGAAGAAGAGGCTGGTGCGCGGCACCACCCTGGCGGTCGCGAGCACCGCGCTGCTGATGGGCGGCGCGGGCCTCGCCTCCGCGCACGGCGGCGACGGCGCGACGGCGAACGGCTTCACCGGTGAGTCCCCCGGCGTCCTGAGCGGCAACCTGCTCCAGGTTCCGGTCCACGTCCCGGTGAACGTCTGCGGCAACACCGTGAACGTGATCGCCCTGCTGAACCCCGCGTTCGGCAACACCTGCGTCAACGCCTGACGTCAACCGTGCCGCCCGAAACGTCCGCATCCGAGTGAAGCCTCGCAACCCAAACCGCGGTTGCGCCGTTGATCCGAGTGCTTGAGTACCGGGCAATCCTGCAAAAAAGGGACCATCATGATCAAGAAGTTTGCGGCCGGCGCAGCGGTTGCCGCCTCGTTCGTCGGTCTGGGTGCCGCCATGGCCCCGCAGGCCATGGCCATCGGCAACGACCACGGCATCAACACCGTGAACGGCAACGGGGCCTCGCAGATCTACGGCAACCAGGCCACCTACGGCAACATGAGCCCGCAGATGGCGCTCATCCAGGGCTCGTTCAACAAGCCCTGCATCGCCCTGCCGGCCAAGGCCAACGTCCAGTCCGTGCTGGCTCTGGTCAACGTCGGCGTCCAGGACATCCCCGTCCTGTCCAGCCCGCAGAACCAGCAGTGCACCGAGAACTCCACCCAGGCCAAGGGCGACGAGGCTCTCTCGCACATCCTCAGCAACATCCCGGTCCTGTCCGGCAACGCCTCCGCCGGCAGCTGACAGCGCCGCGCCAGCTGACACAGCACCGCGCCAGTGGGGCCGTCGCACCTTCGGGTCGCGGCGGCCCCGCCGCATATCGGGACCCGAATAAGGACTCCGCGGAAACCGGCCACAATTCAGGACGCACGAGCACCTGAGTGAATTGACCGGAAGCGCGCAAAAATCCCCGGTTTCTTTTCCCGGACCCACTCGTTGTTAATTCTGCAGCGGATAGACCTCTGCGGGAAGGAAACGAAAACAAATGACGTACAAGAAGGCAGTGGTGCTGGCCGCCGGCATTCTCATGGCCGCCGGTGCCGCCTCCCCCGCCATGGCCGACTCGGCGGCGGACGGCAAGGCCGTCGGCTCCCCCGGCGTCCTGTCCGGCAACCTGCTCCAGGTCCCGGTCCACGTCCCGGTCAACGTCTGCGGCAACACCGTCAACGTGATCGCGCTGCTGAACCCCGCGTTCGGCAACACCTGCGTCAACGCCTGACGAAGCACCTGGCCCGCAAGGGCAGACCTCCTCGGGGTGGCCTCGGAGTGCACGGCGGTGCACTCCGAGGCCACCTTCGATTCAGCACCGGCCGCACGGCCGGTAGACAGGGAAGGACCCATGCGACAGGTACTGAGCCGACAGGTACTGGGCAAGGGGGTGCTCACGGCGGCCGCTGCGTCGAGTCTGCTGTCCATCGCGACCGGCGCGGCCTACGCGCAACCCGGGGCGATGGCCGAGGCCTCCCATTCACCGGGCGTGCTGGCCGGCAACAGCGTCTCGGTACCGATCACCTTCTCGCCGAACGTGTGCGGAAACACCGTGGACGCCGGAGCGGGCCTCAACCCCGCCATGGGCAACAACTGCGCCACCACGACCGGATCCGACGCCGGACACGACTACGAGCGCTACCTCAGCCCGGAGCAGGCGGAGCAGGTCCGCCGCTACGTCGGCGAGGAAGCCCGGCGCGACCAGCGCAACGAGCACGAGGACCGGCACGAGCAGGGCGGTTACGGGGACTCCGGACCCGAGGAGCAGGGCGGCCCCGAGGAGCAGGGCGGCCCCGAGGACCACGGTCCCGCGCAGCAGGGTGGCTACGGAGACTCCGGCGAGGAAGAGGAGTGCGACGACCACCCCCCGGCGCCGACCCCGGAGCCGCATCACGCGCCCCCCGCGCCGAAGCCGCTGCCCGCGCCCGTGGAGCAGGCACCCGCGCCGGAGCCCGTACCGGCTCCGGAGCCCGTACCGGCCCCCGTCCCGGCGCCGGTCGAGGAGGCCCCGCAGCCGCTTCCGGCACCGGCCCCCGCGCCCGTAGTGGAGGAGGCTCCGCACACGCTCCCCGCTCCGGCGCCCGCGCCCGCCCCGGTGGAGCAGGCTCCCGCGCCGATGCCCCCGCACGGCAGCCAGGTCGTGGAGCACCCGGCGCCGGTAGTGCCCCCGGCCGACCAGCCGCCGGCGGCCCCCGCCGGTGACCTGCCCGTCGAGCTTCCCCCGGCGCCGCTGCCCGCGCCGGCACCCGCCCCGGCACCGGCGCCGCTTCCCGCGCCGGCGCCCGCGCCCGAGGCCGTCCCCGTCGCGGCGGCCCCCGCGCGGCAGGAACTGGCGGCGACCGGCGCCGGACAGCCCGCCGGCGCCGCGGCCCTGGCCTCGGCCCTCATCCTGGGCGGCGCCATTCTGTACCGCAGGTCCCGTAACGCCGCCTGACGGCAATACCGGTAATCAGAAGAAATATCGGCCGGAGAGTCCCTTGTCGGATTCTCCGGCCGTTGCCGTGTCCGCCTCCGCGTTTCCGCGGCGCCGGGGAATCGTTAACCAGGTCGAAAGTGGCGCGACGGTCGCCACTGGTCACTTCTGGTCGCCCCTAGAAAAGGATTCTGATAATGAAGCTCTCGAAGGTCGCCGCAGTCGTCGTCGGCTCCGTCGCCGCCCTCGGCGCCACCTCCCCCGCCTTCGCCGCCACCGAGGCGCCTGCCGTCCCCATGAGCCTGACGAGCGGGCTGACGGCGGTCACCGACTCGGTGAACCCCGTATCGGCGGCGCTGCCCCAGACCGTGGGCAACGGGCTGGCCGAGCAGGGCGAGAGCGTAGAGAAGGTCGTGACCACCGTCCAGAAGGTCAACGAGGTCAAGAACGACGCTCCGGCCGAGGTGATGCACCTCGCCAACGGGGCCACCCAGGCCTCCCCGCTGCTCGGCGGAGTGCAACTCAACGGCGGCGGCAGCAAGCACTGAGGGGCCCGTCCCGTTCTCCTGCCGACACGACTGTGGGCGCCCCCGGCCTCGCCGGTGGCGCCCACAGTCGTGTGGTGCGTTGAACGTCAGTCGTTGACGCAGACGTTGCCGAACGCCGGGTTCAGCGCGCCGATCACGTTCACGGAGTTGCCGCAGACGTTGACCGGGATGTGGACCGGGACCTGTCCCAGGTTGCCCGAGAGGACACCGGGGGAACCCACGGCCGCGCCCTCGGCCTTGGAGTCGGCCATGGCGGAGCCGGCGGCACCGGCCGCAGCGAGACCAGCGGTGGCCAGGACCAGGGCGGCCTTCTTGGCAGTGTTCATGGGAAGTGCACCTTCTCTTCGATGTTCTGCCCCGATTCCGGGGCTCACATCGAGCGAAACGGTCCACCTTCCCAGACGACACGGCTCCGCACGCGATCAGACCTGTTCAGCCCAATAGTCGTCACCGCGTGCGGGTCCGTGTACGGATCCGGGTGGTCCCTACGGAAGGAACCCGGCGAACGACGGGATCTCCGGGACCGTGCCCGCGGGCGTGCCGGGTACCGCAGGCACCGCCGGCACAGCGGGCACCGCGGCCGCGGGCGGGGCCGCGGGGTTGGAGACCGGGACCGCCGGGGCACCGGGGATCTCGGGGGTCGGGACGTCCGGGGTCGGGACGTCGGGGATCGGGACGTCGGGGACGGGGAGGTCGGGGATCTCGGGAAGCGCCGGGATGGGCAGGTCCGGGAGCCCGGGGATCGCGGGGAGCTGCGGCAGGGGCGGGAGCGCGGGCAGTTTGATCTCGGGGATCTTGATTCCCGGAAGCAGGGCGCCCAGGCTCTTGGTCAGGTCCGCCAGGATCTTGGAGACCGCGGCGAGGGCGTCTTCGACGGGACCCGCCGCTGCCACCCTCTCCTTGATCTCTTCCTGGGCCGCCGCCACGCGGTTCGCGGCGGCGCCTGCACCTTCCGCGGCGCCCGCGGGAGCTGCCGCGCCGGTGAGTATGACGACCGCCAGGGCCGACGGGACGAGGACGCGGATACGGGAGGCCTTGGTGCGGTGCATGGGTGTGTTCCTTCTGGTGGTCGCTCGGAAGCGGACCCGAGCGATCCGCCTCCTTACCCACCGTGCGAACGGGTTCTACGGAGCGCAACACGAGCGCGGGGCCGCGCACCCCGCTGCGGGGTGCGTGCGGGCTTCGCGCACACGTCCGGGGGCCTCTCACCCCACCCGGGGAAAACCTGCCCGCAGACAGGCCGTTTGAGTGAAGCAGCGGAACCAACCTTCCGCGGAGGCAGTTGATCAGGGCGCTCCACTAGCGGGCACTCGTGCGACAAAAGGATCAAGATGCTCAAGAAGATCATGACTGCTGCTGCGGTCACCGCCGTCGCCGTCGGCGCGGGCGCTGCTGCTGCCGCCCCCGCCATGGCGATCGGCAACGACAACGGGATCAACACCGTCAACGGGAACGGTGCCGTGCAGGCGTACGGCAACCAGAAGACCCACGGTGACATGAGCCCGCAGCTCGGCGTCGTCCAGGGCACCCTGAACAAGCCCTGCATCGGTCTGCCGGCCAAGGTCAACGCCCAGTCACTGGTCGCCCTGGTCAACGTCGGTGTCCAGGACATCAACGTCCTGTCCAACCCGCAGAACCAGCAGTGCACCGAGAACTCCACCCAGGCCAAGGGCGACGAGCCGCTCTCGCACATCCTGGACAACATCCCGGTCCTCTCGGGCAACGTCTCCCAGGGCAGCTGACCTCCGCTCCCGATCTACGGTCCGGGACTCCGTGGTCCACATACTCGGCGCCCGTGGAGCGACCCGTTCGAAGAAGCGGTGTGAAGTGACGAGGGCCCCGGCAGCGTCCAGCTGCCGGGGCCCTCGCATGTCGTCCGGCGGCCTCAGCCGGTCCAGAAGTCCCACCACCGGGTCAGGACCAGCATCCCGATCACGCCGGTGTGCAGGACCGGCGGGGCCCAGCCGAAGTCGGCGAAGAAGTTCCGTACCGGCACGGGCGCGGGGAGGATCCCCGTACGGACGGTGTGGGCGGTGACCGCCCAGAACATCAGCAAGGTGGCCAGCCAGGTCAGGCAGCACCACAGGCAGAGCGCGTTGATCTCGTAGAGCGACTGGATCATGAGCCAGGAGCAGAATCCGACGCCGAAGAGCATTCCGGCAGTGAGACCGAGCCAGAACCAGCCGCGGTAGCGGGCCCCGGCCAGCAGGCCGGCGCCGACGCACACGACCGCCCCGTAGGCGACCAGCCCCAGCATCGGGTTCGGGAAACCGAAGGCCGCCGCCTGCTCGCTCTTCATCACGCTGCCGCAGGAGACGACCGGATTGAGACTGCACGCAGGCTTGAAGTCCGGGTTCTCCAGCAGCAGGAACTTGTCCAGGGTGATGACCCAGGCGGCCAGCACTCCGGCGGCCCCGGTGAGCAGCAGCAGCCAGGCCAGCGCGCGGGGGGCTGCGATCGGTTCCGCGTCCTTGCGGTTGTGGGGCCGGCCCTGCTGGCGGGGCACGCCCACGGTATTTGTTGCCATACGGTCATGCTCCCGCCCTTGTGCCCGCTATCCGGTCCAACCATGCTCATCGACATGGAGGTTGACCTGAAGGGGTGGCTGGAACCCCTGGCGCTTCCCGGACGTTTTACCGAACCCCGGACGTGATGTCAGACCCAGGGGCTACGTTGAGCTTCCGCGAAGTGACAAGCTGCGACGGCCTGGAGACCCACCTTGAGCGATCCACACGAGACAACCGAGGCGCACCTCGAGCGACTCCTGGGCCGCGCCCTCAACTCCTTCGACCTGCCGGACGAGTTGGTCGAGCGGCTGCGTACGGCGCTCGCCCACAGGTCCTCGCTCCACACCACCCGCCGCGCCCCGTCGGCGGGACCCTGGCGGGAGATCCACCGGCACTCCTACCTGCTGTCCGACGGCGACTCCGTGATCCTTTGGGAGCTGGCGCACCGTCAGGACGCCGACCTCTCGATACGGTACGAGGTCTTCGCGAGCAAGGCGGAGACCTGCCTCGCGGCGGCCCGGCTCTTCGGCGAGGTCCCCTCGCAGGTGGCGCGGGACCTCGTGGAGGTGACGGTGGAGGAGGAGCCGGAGAACGACCTCGCCGTGCTGAGCGCGCTGTTCGCCCATCCGACCCCGGCCCAGCGGCACCGCGAGTACGCGGTGGAGGAGTCCGCGGACCACGCCCGACGGGTGCTGCGCCGCGCGGAGAACCCGGACCGGCCGGGCGAGCGGGTGGCCCTGCTCCTGCGGTCGGCCTAC
The DNA here is from genome assembly GCF_057834205.1 of Streptomyces sp. GL_148. NCBI lineage: Bacteria > Bacillati > Actinomycetota > Actinomycetes > Kitasatosporales > Streptomycetaceae > Streptomyces > Streptomyces sp. GL_148. The sequence goes on from NZ_CM174396.1 coordinate 3,657,990, forward strand.
GCGCACCAGATCACGCAGGTGTTCGGCACCCGCCAGTGCCTGGCGGACGGACGGGACGCGGGCTTCAGCCTGTACGAGCACTCCTTCGTCCTGCTGGACGGGAGCGAGTTCAGCCTGTGGGAGGTCGAGCACACGGTGACGCCGGACGGGCGGCACATGTGCGAGGTCTACGAGACCGAAACGGCCGCACGCGGAGCCATGGAGCTCCGCGCGCGGGTGAGGTGACGGGGGCGAGGGCGAGGGCGGGGACGGGGACGACGGTCAGGCGGCGGCGGTGACCTTCGCCGGTTCCGGCAGGGGCGCCGCGTCGGCTGCCCCGGCCTGCTGCCGCGGGGTCTCCTCCTGCTTGCGCATCCCCTTGAGAAGGATGACCAGGCCGGCGGTGGTGGCCGTACCGGCGGCGATGGCGATCAGGTAGAGCAGCGGGTTGCCGATCAGCGGGATCACGAAGATGCCGCCGTGCGGGGCCCGCAGGGTGCACTCGAAGGCCATCGAGAGGGCGCCGGTGACCGCGCCGCCCACCATGGAAGCCGGGATCACGCGCAGCGGGTCGGCCGCGGCGAACGGGATGGCGCCCTCGCTGATGAAGGAGGCGCCGAGGAACCAGGCGGCCTTGCCGTTCTCGCGCTCGGTCTTGGAGAAGAGCCGGCCGCGGACCGTGGTGGCCAGCGCCATCGCCAACGGCGGCACCATGCCGGCGGCCATCACGGCGGCCATGACCTTGAGGCTGCCCTCGTTGGGGGTGGCGAGGCCGCCGATGGCGAAGGCGTAGGCCACCTTGTTGAGCGGGCCGCCGAGGTCGAAGCACATCATCAGGCCGAGGATGACGCCGAGGATGATCGCGTTGGCGCCGGAGAGGCCCGACAGCCAGTCGGTGAGGGCCTGCTGGAGCGAGGCGACGGGCTTGCCGACGACCAGGAACATCAGGAACGCGGTGACGGCGGAGCCGATGAGCGGCAGGACGACCACCGGCATGATCCCGCGCAGGGCGGTGGGGATCTTCAGCCGCTGGACGGCGAGGACGGTGCCGCCCGCGATGAGGCCGGCGATCAGGCCGCCGAGGAAGCCGGCGTTGATGGTGAGGGCCACGGCGCCGCCGACGAAGCCGGGGACGAGACCGGGCCGGTCCGCCATGCCGTAGGCGATGTAGCCGGCGAGGACGGGGACCAGGAAGCCGAAGGCGAGGCCGCCGGTCTGGAAGAGCAGCGCGGCCCAGCTGGCGGCTTCGGTCCATACGAAGTGCTCGGCGACGGAGGGGGCGGAGTTGATCTCGTACCCGCCGATGGCGAAGGCGAGGGCGATGAGGAGGCCGCCTGCGGCGACGAACGGGACCATGTAGCTGACGCCGGACATCAGCCAAGTACGGAGCTTCGCGCCGTAGCCGTCCTGGTCTTCCCCGGCCTTTTCGACCGGGGTCGGGGTGGTGGTGGCGATCTCGCCGCGTTCCGCCTTGTCGCGGGCCTCCCGGAGGAGTTCCGCGGGGCGGTTGATGCCCGCCTTGACGCCCACGTCGACGGTGGGCTTACCGGTGAAGCGGGCCCTTTCCCTGACCGGGACGTCGTGGGCGAAGACGACTGCGTCGGCGGCGGCGATCGTTTCGGGGGGCAGCTTCGTGAAGCCGGCCGAGCCCTGGGTTTCGACCTGGAGGTCGATTCCGGCCTCGGCGGCGGCCTGGGTCAGCGCCTCGGCGGCCATGTAGGTGTGGGCGATGCCCGTGGGGCAGGAGGTGACTGCCACGATCCGGAACGGCTGCCCTGCGGGGCTCTCCCCCACCCCGCCCCTTCCCGAAACTGTGGGCTGCGCCCCCAGGCCCCCGGTCGCGGGCTGCGCCGCGACCCCCTCGGGGGCTCCGCCCCCGGACCCCCGCTCCTCAAACGCCGGAGGGGCTGGGTTGGGCTCGCCCGCGACCAGGGCTGCGGCTTCCGTCGGGGTGGCTGCTGCGCGCAGGGCCTCGACGAAGTCCGGCCGCATCAGGCGGCGGGCCAGGGTGGAGAGGATGGACAGGTGGGCGTCGTCCGCGCCGGCGGGGGCGGCTATCAGGAAGATCAGGTCCGCCGGGCCGTCCGGGGCGCCGAAGTCGATGCCCGACGGGGAGCGGCCGAAGGCCAGGGTGGGGGCCGTCACGTGGGGGGAGCGGCAGTGGGGGATGCCTATGCCGCCCTCCAGGCCGGTCGGCATCTGGGCCTCGCGCGCGGCCACGTCGGCCAGGAAGCCGTCCAGGTCGGTGATCCTGCCCAGCTCCGCCATCCGTTCGGCGAGGGCACGTGCCGCCCCCTCCTTGGACTCTGCTGACAGGTCGAGGTCGACCAGGTCCGGGGTGGTCATCTCGCTCATCGCTCGTCGCTCATTTCGGACAGAGGGAGGTCCAGGGGCAGGTCCTGGGTGACATGGACCGCGTCGGGCCGCAGGTCCGAGGGGGCCGGCATGGCGCTGCCCGGAAGCTGGACCGCGGCGGCGCCGTGGGCCAGGGCGGAGGCCAGGGCCGCAGGCCCCGTACCCCCCGCGATCAGGAAGCCGGCGAGGGAGGCGTCGCCCGCGCCGACGTTGCTGCGGACCGAGGAGACGGCCGCGGTGCCGTAGTAGGTGCCCTCCTCGGAGACCAGGAGCTGGCCGTCCGCGCCGAGGGAGGCCAGGACCGCGCCCGCGCCCAGCGAGCGCAGCTCCTCCGCGGCCTTGAGCACGTCGCCGAGGGTGGCCAGGGACCGCCCCACCGCCGCCGCGAGCTCCGAGGCGTTCGGCTTGATCACGTCCGGGCGGGCCGGCAGCGCCGCGAGCAGCGCCGGGCCGGAGGTGTCCAGGGCGATGCGGGCGCCGGCGGCGTGGGCCCGGGTCACGATGTCGGCGTACCACTCGGGGCCGAGGCCGCGCGGGAGGCTGCCGCAGCAGGCGATCCAGGCGGCGCCGCCCGAGCAGGTGCGGACCGTTTCCAGGAGGAGCGCCGATTCCTCGGCGGTCAGCGCCGGGCCGGTGGCGTTGATCTTGGTGAGGGTGCCGTCCGGTTCGGCGAGGGAGATGTTGGAGCGGGTCTGGCCGGCGATGGAGACCGCCGTGACGTCCACGCCCTGGGCTCCGAGGAGTTCGGCGATCATCGTGCCCGGCGTGCCGCCGAGCGGCAGGACCGCCGTCGTACGGACGCCCGCGGCGGCCACCGCACGGGAGACGTTCACGCCCTTGCCCCCGGGGTCCACCCGGTCGCCGCTCGCGCGGAGCACCTCGCCGCGGTCCAGCGAGGGGACCTCGTAGGTCCGGTCGAGGGAGGGATTGGGGGTGACGGTGAGGATCATACGAGCACAACTTCCGTACCGGCGGCCTCGATCGCCGCCTTCTGAGCGGGGTCGAGCCCCTGGTCCGTGATGAGGAGGTCGACGTCGGCGAAGGAGCCGAAGCGGGCGAAGTGTTCCTGGCCCGCCTTCGCGGAGTCGGCGAGGAGGACGACGCGGCGGGCGGCGGCCATCGCGGCCCGCTTGACGGCGGCCTCGGCGAGATCGGGGGTGGTCAGGCCGCCCTCGGCGGTGAAGCCGTTCGTCGCGAGGAAGAGCACGTCGGCGCGGATCTCGGCGTAGGCGCGCAGGGCCCAGGCGTCGACCGCGGCGCGGGTGCGGTGGCGGACGCGGCCTCCGACGAGGTGGAGGTCGATCCCGGTGTGGTCGGCGAGCCGGGCGGCGACGGGCAGCGCGTGGGTGACCACGGTGAGCGCGGTGTCGACCGGAAGGGCGGCGGCGAGGCGGGCCACCGTGCTGCCCGCGTCGAGGACGACGCTGCCGCCGTCGGGGATTTCGGCGAGGGCGGCGGCCGCGATGCGGTCCTTCTCGTCGGCGGCGGTGGCCTCGCGCTCGGTGAGGTCCGGCTCGAAGTCGAGGCGGCCGGCCGGTATGGCGCCGCCGTGCACCCGGCGTACGAGCCCGGCACGGTCCAGGGCCTTGAGGTCGCGGCGCACGGTCTCGGCCGTGACCTGGAACTGGTCGGCCAGGGACAGGACGTCGACCCGGCCCGCCTCGCGGGCGAGGCGGAGGATCTCCTGCTGGCGCTCCGGTGCGTACATGTGGTTTCAGATCCGTTCGATGCCCGACTCTGTGGGTTCTCTTGGATCGTACGCCCGCTTGCGCCTGAAAACAAAACAAACGGGCATGTCCGCCAACAGAAGCGGACATGCCCGTGAGTGAGGTGCGCGCAGTGCGCAGGCGCGGTACTAGCCGGCGTGCTCCGTGCCGCCTTCGCGCTCGGCCATAGGGACGGCCTTGCGCGGCAGCATGAACATCACTGAGAAGATCACGACCAGGACGGCCACGACCCACCACATCGCGATGTGGAACGCGTCCACGTAGGGCGGCCCGAAGACCCGGTCGTCCTCGATGAACCCGAAGTAGACGACGGAGGTCAGGCCGAGGCCCAGCGCGTTGCCCATCTGGCCGGTGGTGTTGATCAGCCCGGACGCCGAGCCGGCGTGCTCGCGCGGCACTTCGGAGAGCACCGTGTCGGTCAGCGGCGCGATGATCAGGCCCATGCCGGCGCCCATGACGATCAGCGGGGCGGCCATCTGCCAGGAGGTGATGGTCATCCCGTAGCGGTCCGACTCCCAGATGTAGAGGAGCACGCCCGCGGCCATGACCAGGGCGCCGGCCTGGAGCACCTTGCGGCCGAAGCGCGGTACGAGCTTCTGTACGGACAGGCCCGCGGCGGTCGAGACGGCGATCGAGAACGGGATGCCGGTGGAGCCGGACTTCAGGGCGCTCCAGCCGAGGCCCATCTGCATGTAGAGCATCCAGACCAGGAAGAAGATGCCGGTCGCGATGCCGAAGGTCAGCTGGACGGCGATACCGCCGGCGAAACTCTTGACCTTGAAGAGGGAGAGCTCGACGAGCGGGGAGCCGTCCTTTTGGATCTTGTACTTCTCGTAGGCGATGAAGCCGACGAAGACCAGCGGCGAGGCGATCATGCAGACGAAGCCCCACACGGGCCAGTCGTTCTCGCGGCCGTTGGTGAGCGGGAAGATCAGCATGACCAGGGCGAGGGTCGCGAGCACGACGCCCACCAGGTCCAGGCGCAGCGCCTTGGGGGCCTTGGACTCGGAGATGAACTTGCGGCCCAGGATCACGCCGGCGATGCCGACGGGCAGGTTGATCAGGAAGATCGGGCGCCACTCGAGATCGAGGATGTTCCACTCGGTGAGCAGTGCGCCGAGCATCGGGCCCGAGACGGCGCCGAGGCCGATGATCGCACCGAAGAGACCGAAGACCTTGCCGCGCTCGTGGGGCGGGAAGGTGACGTGGATGATCGCGAGCACCTGCGGGACCATCATGGCCGCCATGCCGCCCTGGAGGATGCGGGAGGCGACGAGCACGTCGGGGTTCGGGGAGAGGCCGCAGAGCAGCGAGGCCGCGGTGAAACCGGATATGCCGAGGAGGAAGAGGCGCTTGCGGCCGTAGATGTCACCGAGACGGCCGCCGGTGATCAGACCGGCGGCGAAGGCGAGCGCGTAGCCGGCGGTGATCCACTGGATGGCGCTGGTGGAGGCGCCGAGGTCCTCGCGCATCCGGGGTATCGCGATGTTGACGATCGTGACGTCGACCAGGTCCATGAAGGCCGCGGTCATCACGATGGCGAGCGCGATCCAGCGGCGGCGGTCGGCGGGGGGAGCGGACTCGTTGGTCACGCCGGACTCGCTGGTCTTGCCGGTTGCGCTGGTCTTGCCGGTTGCGACGGTCTTGCCGGTTGCGCTGGTCTTGCCGGTTGCGACGGCGTCGCGGGTGGTCTTTGCGGGAGGGTCGTTCCGCTCTTCTTGTACGGGCCCGTTCTTTCCTTCGGGCGATGACTGGGTCGTCTCGGTGCTCATGAGGAGAAACCTAGACGGCATGTAGGTCAGTTGGTGTCCTATTTGGCTGGCACCTTTGAAGCATGACCGATACCCCGGCCCGCCTCCTCTCCCTGCTCTCCCTGCTCCAGACCCCGCGCGAGTGGCCCGGGAGCGAGCTGGCCGAGCGGCTGCGCGTGAGCGCCCGTACGATCCGGCGCGATATCGAGCGGCTGCGGGAGCTCGGGTACCCGGTGGAGGCCACGCTGGGCGCGGAGGGCGGCTACCGGCTGGTGGCGGGCGCCGCGATGCCGCCGCTCGTACTGGACGACGAGGAGGCCGTCGCGATCGCGGTGGGGCTGAGGGCGGGGGCCGGGCATGCGATCGAGGGCGTGGAGGAGGCCTCCGTACGCGCCCTCGCGAAGCTGGAACAGGTCCTGCCGGGGCGGCTGCGGCGGCGGGTCGGCGCGCTGCAGTCGGCGACGGTCGCGGTGACGCGGGGCGACGGGGCGAGCGTGGATCCTCGGACGCTGACGGCGATCGCCTCGGCGGTGGCGGGCCCGGAGCGGCTGCGGTTCGCCTACCGGGCGCGGGACGGGGCGGCCTCGCGGCGGCTGGTGGAGCCGTACCGGCTGGTCAGCACCGGGAGCCGGTGGTACCTCGTGGCCTACGACATGGAGCGCGGGGACTGGCGGACCTTCAGGGTGGACCGGATGAGCGAGCCGTCCGGGACGGGGGCGAGGTTCGTGGGGCGGGAGCTGCCGATGGACGCGGTGGACTTCGTGCGGCGGGGGCGGGGGGGCCGGGAGCCGACGTACCTCGTCGATGTCACCTTCGCGGGGGTGGTGGGGTTGCCGGAGTGGGTGCGGGAGTTTGTGGTGCCTGTGCCGGTTCCCGTGGCCGGGGGCGGTGGCGCTGGCGCTGGCGGGGTGCGGGTGCGGTTCGAGTCGGCGGACTCGCCGGAGTGGCTTGTGGCGCGGCTGGCGCTGGCGGGGGTGCCGTTCACCGTGCACGGGCCGGGGTTTCTTGCGGACGCCGCGCGGGCGCTGGGTGCGCGGCTCGCGGAGGCGGCGGGGCCGTAGCGGGGGGGGCGGCGGCCCTGCGGGGCTGTCCCCTACCCGCCCTTCCACCGTTCCCTGGAGCTCCGCCCCAGACCCCGCGCCTCAAACGCCGGCGGGGCTGGGATGGGGCGGCGGGGCACCTCGTGTGCCGGAGGGGGGCGGGGGCAAGGGGGACCCCCGGCGCCGGAGGGGCTGGGCGGGGGCGGCGGGGGCAAGGGGGAGCCCCCGGCGCCGGAGGGGCTGGGCGGGGGCGGCGGGGGCCAGGAGCGCCTCGAGCGCCGGCAGGGCCGGGAGGGCGCGGCGGGGCTGGGATGGGGCGGCGGGGCTGGGAGGGGCGGCCGGGTTGAGGGGCGCCCTCGTGTGCCGGCGGGGGTGAGGGGGAGCCCCCGGCGCCTGGGGGGGATAGGCGCCGGGGGCTCGTATGGGGGGGCTGCGTCTGGGGCCGGTTAGGCCACCGCGTCGAAGCCGGTGTCGCGGGCCATTCGCTTCAGTTCGAGCAGCGCGTGCTTCTCGATCTGGCGGATCCGCTCGCGGGTCAGCCCGTGCTGCTTGCCGACCTCTGTCAGCGTACGCTCTCGGCCGTCCTCAATGCCGTAACGCATCTTGATGATCGACGCCGTCCGCTGGTCCAGCTTGCCCAGCAGGTCCTCCAGCTCCTCGCTGCGCAGGAGGGAGAGGACGGACTGCTCGGGGGAGATGGCCGAGGTGTCTTCCAGCAGGTCGCCGAACTGCGTGTCGCCGTCCTCGTCCACGCCCATGTTCAGGCTGACCGGGTCGCGCGCCCAGTCCAGGACGTCGCCGACGCGCTTCTCCGTCGTGTCCAGCTCGGCGGCGATCTCCGCGTGCTCCGGGTCCCGGCCGTTCTCGCGGTTGAACTCGCGCTGGACCCGGCGGATCCGGCCGAGCTCCTCCACGAGGTGGACGGGCAGGCGGATGGTGCGCGACTGGTCGGCGATGGAGCGGGTGATCGCCTGGCGGATCCACCACGTGGCGTACGTGGAGAACTTGAAGCCCTTGGCGTAGTCGAACTTCTCCACCGCGCGGACGAGGCCGGCGTTGCCCTCCTGGATGAGGTCGAGGAGCGGCAGCCCGCTGCGCGGGTAGCGGCGGGCCACGGCGACGACCAGCCGGAGGTTGGAGCGGATGAAGACTTCCTTGGCGCGCTCACCCTCGGCGGCCAGGACTTCGAGCTCTTCCTGGGAGGGCTGCTTGCCCTTGCGCTCTATCGCGCCGTCGAGGATCTGCTGGGCGTAGATGCCCGCCTCGATGATCTGCGAGAGCTCCACTTCCTTGGCCGCGTCGAGCAGCGGGGTGCGCGCGATCTCGTCCAGGTACATGCCGACCAGGTCGCGGTCTGCGATCTCCCCGCTCCCGGCACGAGCGCTGCTCGTGGACTGACGACGGGCGGCGGCGCGGGTTGCCATGCGTGCTCCCTTGCGATGAGTTCGGTCGCGGTGGTGCGCTGGACACTCTCCCGAGTGCCCGCTTCCGAAGGAAACAACGACTGGAATCGGGACAGAATTCCCACGTCGCTCCCTGTTTTTCGAGATCTTGCAGTATCCTGCCCCGCCGTCCCCCGATCCGAGCGGATCGGCGGCGCCGTCGGACTCGAAGAGGCGCAGGTCAGGGCGGGAATTACGGCCGCCCCCGGAGGGCGGCGGGCCCGCACGAGCGGGGTGGCGATGAGACCACCGTCACACTTGACAGGGCCGTTTTCGCCCCCGTTGCAGCGACGTTCCCGACTGCACTCCCACCCCGAGAGACGAGCTTCGGCCGCTTCTGGTTGCCTCGGCCGGCGACGGTCGACCCGTCCGAGTGAAGGTGCGGCATATTCCTGCGGCATGACCGGCCTCTCCTTGAGCATCGGAGAGTCGCTTGTGCCGCCCGGCCGGTGACGCCCACACTCAGAGGAGGTGCTGCACATGACCGCTCTCGCCCACGAGACGCTGGAGGCCGTAATGCCGAAGGTCGCGACTCCCCCGTCGGACCTTGACGACGTCCTGTGGCAGGCATGGAAAGCCATGGAACTCCCCGAGGGCTACCACGCCGAGATCGTCGAGGGGTTCATCGAGGTGTCACCCACGGGTCGCTACTCGCACGGCCGTACCGTCAATCGCTTGAGGGATCAGCTCGTCGTATTCCTCGCCGGCGGCGAGTTCGCCGCTCGCCAGGACATGAACGTCATCCACAAACGCAAGGTGTGGATCCCCGATCTGTTCGTCGTTCTGGAGGACACCGAGGGGCACGTCACCGAGGACGATCTCGGGGTCGACGCCTCCGCTGTAGCGCTCATCGTTGAAGTCGTCTCCCCCGGAAGCGACAACATCACGCGCGACCGGACGCGCAAGCGGCGCGATTACGCCCGGGCGGCCGTTCCCGTGTACGTCCTGATCGACGACTTCGACGACGGCGGCACCGTCACCGTGCTGACCTCACCCAACCCCGAGAAGGCCGTCTACGAGGACGAGGCGCGGACGGCATACGGGACCCCGGTCGCGATTGCGGCCGGTCCCGCCAAGGGGTTCACCATCGGGGAGGACGTCACCGGTCCGGTCCGGGGCGGCGGGTAGCGACGTGCGGGCAGGCGTGGCAGGCAGGTGGGCCCGACTGGGCCCACCATGCGCACGAGGGGCGGAGGTGGCAGGCGGGAAGCGCGGCGGCCTTCGGCGGAGGTGAGGTCAGGCGGGTGGCCAGGGTGCAGGTGTCGCCCGCGCGGTTGAGGCAGTGCGGGACGCAGTGGGAGGCCAGGCGGAGCAGGCGGCGTGGTTCGATGCCGGGCGGGAGGGCGGCCAGGGCTTCGGCCGCCGGGCGGGGTGCGGGGAGGTAGACCGGGGGGCCGTCGAGGCCGTCGCGGACCGCGAGGACCAGCGACTCCGGCGCGTACGCCGAGCCGCTGGGGCACCAGAGCTGCTCGCGGTCAGCCAAATTGCAGGGACCGCTTGGAGAGGCCCATCCAGAAGCCCGAGACCGGGGTGGCGGGGGTGGTGAGGTCGGATTCCGCGGCGCCCAGGGTGACGAAGAGGGGCGCGAAGTGTTCCGTACGGGGGTGGGCCAGGCGGCCCGCCGGGGACTTGGCTTCGAAGTCCAGTAGGGCGTCGATGTCGGCGGCGGCCAGTGCCTCGTGGCCCCAGGCGTCGAATTCTGCGGACCACGACGGGACGCCGGGGCCGGTGTGGCGCAGGGCGGCCAGGTTGTGGGTGAAGAAGCCGCTGCCCACGATGAGGACACCCTCGTCGCGCAGGGGGGCCAGCTTGCGGCCGATCTCCATCAGGCGGCGCGGGTCGAGGGTCGGCATGGATATCTGGAGCACCGGGATGTCGGCCTCCGGGAACATCTCCACCAGCGGGACGTACGCACCGTGGTCCAGGCCGCGGTCGGGGATGTCCTGGACGGGGGTGCCCGGGGCCTTGAGGAGTGCGCGGACCGCCGCGGCCAGCCCGGGGGCGCCCGGGGCGTCGTAGCGGACCTGGTAGTAGTGCTCGGGGAAGCCCCAGAAGTCGTAGACGAGCGGGACCCGCTCGGTGGCGCCGAGGGCGAGCGGGGCCTCCTCCCAGTGGGCGGAGACCATCAGGATCGCGCGGGGGCGGGGGAGGTCCGCGGACCAGGCGGCCAGTTCGCCGGGCCAGAGCGGGTCGTCCGCGAGGGGCGGGGCTCCGTGGCTCAGGTACAGCGCCGGCATGCGGGCCGTCGCACCGCGGTTCGGGTCGGGCGTCGTCATCAGGGGCTCCAGGAATCGTCACGGCGGGCCGCCACACAAAGACTAACCCCGCATCGTTCAAATTTGAACGATGCGGGGTCATCAGTCATTCCCGTACCCCTGAGCGGGGCCCGCCCCCTCGTGTGAAGAGTGGGGTCGGTGAGCGATGGGTCAGTGGGCGATCACCGGGATCTTCATGTCGGCGTCCGCGCCCTCCGCGACCGGGTCGCCGGCGCCCGGCCTGCCCGTGGTGATGAGGGTCAGGGCGATGAGGGAGCTGGCGACCAGGATGCCGACCGCCCACCAGATCGCGGAGGAGTAGCCCTCCACCATGGCCTGGGCCTGGATCAGCTGCGCCGCCGGGCCGCCCGCCGCGGCCTCGGCCGCGTGGTCGGTCAGGTACGCGGTCGTCGCGGAGGCGGCGATGGTGTTCAGCAGGGCGGTGCCGATCGCGCCGCCCACCTGCTGCGAGGTGTTGACCATCGCGGAGGCGACACCGGCGTCCGCCGGGTTCACCCCGTACGTGGCCAGGGACATGGCGGGCATGAACGCCGTACCCATGCCGAGGCCCAGCAGCAGCTGCGCCGGCAGGATCAGCGCCGGGTAGGAGGAGCCGACCTCCAGCTGCGTCAGCAGCAGCATGCCGCTTGCGGCGACCATGAAGCCGGGGCCCATCAGCAGGCGCGGCGGGACCCGCGTCATGAGGCGGGCGCCTATCTGGGTGGAGCCGGCGATCATGCCCACGATCATCGGGAGGAAGGCGAAGCCGGTCGTGACGGGCGAGAAGCCCTTGACGACCTGCAGGTAGTAGGTGAGGAAGAGGAACAGGCCGAACATCGCGATGACGGCGAGGCCGAGCGAGAGGTAGACGCCGCCGCGGTTGCGTTCCAGCAGGACGCGCAGCGGGAGCAGCGGGTGGGCCGTACGGGACTCGACGAAGACGAAGGCGGCGAGCAGCACGGCGGAGGCGATGAACATGCCCACGGTGAGGGCGTCCGACCAGCCGGCCGACTCGGCGCGGGTGAATCCGTAGACGAGGGCGACGAGACCGGTCGAGGACAGCACGACGCCGGGGATGTCGAGCGGTGCGCGGTTACGGCCGCCGGCCGGCTCGCGGATGATCATCCAGGCGCCGACGGCGGCGACGATCGCGAACGGGATGTTGACGAAGAAGGTCCAGCGCCAGTTCAGGTACTCGGTGAGGACGCCGCCGAGGATCAGGCCCACGGCGCCACCGCCACCGGCGATCGCACCGTAGATGCCGAAGGCCTTGGCGCGCTCCTTGGCGTCGGTGAACATGACGGCCAGCAGCGAGAGCGCGGCGGGCGCGAGCAGTGCGCCGAAGGCTCCCTGAAGGGCGCGGGCGCCCAGCATCATGGCCTCACCCTGTGCGGCGCCGCCCAGCGCGGAGGCCAGGGCGAAGCCGATGAGGCCGACGATGAAGGCGTTCTTGCGGCCCCACTTGTCGGCGATGCGGCCGCCGAAGAGGAGCAGTCCGCCGAAGGCCAGCGCGTACGCGGTGATGACCCACTGGCGGTTGCCGTCCGAGATGCCGAGGTCGGTCTGGGCGGACGGCAGGGCGATGTTCACGATGGTGGCGTCGAGGACGACCATCAGCTGCGCGAGCGCGATGAAGACCAGGGCCTTCCAGCGACTGGGATCGGCGGCGGTGACGGACAGCGGCGGGTTCGCGGCTGTTTTTGACATGGGGGTACCCACTTCGTGGTGCGAGATGACTGAAAACAGATAATCAGGACGGGTGTACGACGCTGGAGGGCGCGACCCTGGGCGTCACATGGCCTTCCGCCTCAGGTCCGCCAGCGTGGTCGCCGAGCCCGGCAGTTCGGAGCGTGCCGGGGCCCTCAACCCGTCGAGGAAGAGCTGGAGATGACGGTGGACGAAGACGTCCGCGTCGAAGCAGCCGGTGCCCGGAAGGGGGCGGCTGAGCTGGGACAGCGCGATCATCAGGTCGCCGACTCCGACGTCCGTGCGCACGAGCCCCGAGGAGCGGCCGGCGGCCAGCAGGGTCTCGACCGCCTCCTCCAAGGTCTCGCGGGAGACGACCAGTTCGGGGTGGTCGTGGTCGAAGTCGCTGGAGAGCGCGGGGCACAGGGCGCCGATCCGCTCGTCCGCCGCCGCGTGCGTGAAGCGGCACAGGGCGGCGAAGGCGTCCGGCTCCTCGGCGAGGGAGTCGACGGCGAGCCCCGTCACCCGGTTCATGCCGAAGAGGACGACGTGGTGGAGCAGGGCCGGGCGGTCGGGGAAGTGCCGGTAGAGCGTGGCGTTGCCCACGCCGGCCCGGCGGGCGATCTCGTCGAGGGGGGCGGCGGGGCCGAACTCCACGAGCACGTCACGGGCGGCGGTCAGGATGCGTTCCCGGTTGCGGACGGCGTCGGCGCGCGGACGCGGGACCGAGTCCGCGCCGGTACGGGCACGGGCACGCTTGCCGGCTGCCTTGATCTTGCCCACGGCGGCCCCCACGGCCACACCCACACACGCACCCGCGCCCGCGCCCGCACCCGAGCCACCCGCGGCCGGAGCCGTGAGGTCGAGTCCGGCCTCGGGGCCCGGTACGGGCAGGGCCGCCGGATCGGTGGTGGCGGGGCTCTTCATGGACTGCTCCCTGGCGGGGTGGTGCGTACGTCCGGGCGAGTCGCTCGTTCCGCCGAAACGGGGAGCAGCTCCCCGGTTCATGGGGACTCTGGTTCAAACGGGGAGAGGGTCCCCGCTTATTTCACTCTCCCGTGTGACGTGGGTCACATAACGCCGGGCCTTTTGATCCCGTTTGGCCTCCCCCGGCGCGCGGGCCCGCTCCAGCCGTCGGAGGGTGGGCCCACAGAGCGCAGTCCGGACCCGGCCGGCTGCCGCGGACCCGAAGGCCGATCTCCATGCCGCAGACGCGCCACCGGATACGCAAGCCGCGCCGCACCAGCGCCTACATCGGCATCACGGCGCTGGCCCTCGGCATCACGGCGACGGCGAGCGCGGGCATATCCAGCCACAGCCATTCGGCGGCCGGGCCGGTGGCCGCGACCAGCGCCGAGTCGATGCTCACCCCCTGCCGGATCTCCGGCGCGATGGGCGTGCAGATGTCCGAGGGGCTGCCGACCGCGCCCGGGTACTCGCGCTCGACGGGCGAGGTCCGGGCACTGAACCTGATGATCGACTTCCCCGACGCCAAGGGCGAGGGCACGGCGGCCGACCGGATGGCGGAGTTCTTCCCGCAGACGTCCGACTGGTTTCGCATCAGCTCCTACGGGCGGCTGACCTACCGGGCCGAGGCGCCGATAAAGAACTGGCTGCGGATGCCGATGCCGTTCGCGGCCTACGGGATCGAGCGGGGTTCCGCGTACGAGCCCGGCTACCGCCAGCTCGTCGAACACATCATCAAAACGTCCGACACCGAGGTCGATTTCTCCCGGTATGACCTAATAAATATCCTGGTCACCCCGAACGCGGGCCCCTCCGCCCTCGACACCGTCCTCTCCGTCACCTTCTCCGGCAACGGCGAGGCACCGATGGCCGACGGCGTCCCGCTCGCCAACACGTCCTTCGTCTACAGCCGCCAGGACGACGGCTCCGGCTCCTACCGGGAGACCGGCTACCGGGTGCTCCCCCACGAGAACGGACACGTCTTCGGCCTGCCCGACCTCTACACCACCGACGGCGGCGGCACCGTGGGGCACTGGGACATCATGAGCGAGGACTGGGGCGCCAACAACGACCTGCTGGGCTGGCACAAGTGGAAGCTGGGCTGGCTCGACAGCAACCAGATCAGCTGCGCCGGGAAGTCCGGGGTCAGCGATCACGTGCTGAGTCCGCTGGCCGTGGAGGGCGGCACCAAGCTGGCCTTCATCCCCGTCTCGGAGAGCGCCGGGTACGCGGTGGAGGTGCGCACCCGCGCCGGGAACGACGAGGCCGTCTGCAAGCCCGGAGTGCTCATCTACAAGGTGGACTCCGAAGTGGACACCGGCCGCGGTCCCGTCACCGTCTCCGACAGCTCCTCCGCGAGCGGCGGCTGCACCCGGCGGTCCAACGTGCACGCGGAGCTCTCCGACGCGCCGTTCCGGCCGGGCGAGACCTTCACCGACGGGAAGTCGGGCATCAGCGTCTCGGTCGTCGGCGAGCTGCGCAACGGCAGCTACCAGGTCCGGGTCACCCGCCCGTGAGCGGTGTGCTCCGCAGGTGGAACGGAACGGGCCCGGCGGTACGGCCGTCGGGCGAGCCGAGCGGCAGAAGCAAATGCAGACCCTCGGCCCGCCTGCCGGCGACCTACGGCCCCCCGCCGGGCCGGATCCGTACCCGCATGGTTGGAACCGATCCGTGTAACGACGTCGTAAGGAGTCTCGTGAAGGCCTTCGCGCTGCGCCGTACCGGCGAGCCGCCCGCCGTGCTGGAACGGCCCGTCCCCCACCCCCGGGCCGGCGAGGTCCTCGTACGCACCACGGCCGCGCTCATCTGCGCCTGGGACGGGCACATCGCCGCCGGGGCGCCCACCGGGCTGGGCCACGAGGCCGTCGGCGTCGTCGAGGCCGTCGGCCCCGGAGTCTGCCCGTCCTACGTCGGCCGGCGCGTCGGCGTGGAGGGCCACGGGCGGCTCGCCGAGTTCTTCCGCGCCCCGGCGGCCGGGGCCGGGCTGGTCCCGCTCCCCGACACCATCTCCGACCACCAGGCGCTCTACGCGGCGGGCGCGCTCCCCACCGGCTTCGCCGCCGCCGAGGAGTCCGGGCCGCCCCCGGGCGGCAGCGTCGTCGTCTTCGGCCAGGGCGCGGTCGGGCTCAGCGCGACCATCGCGGCCGGCCGGCTGCGCGGGGCCCGCGTCATCGCCGTCGAGCCGGAGATGAAGCGCCAGCGCCTCGCCCTGCGGTTCGGGGCCGACGTGGTGATCGACCCGGCCTACGAGGACACCGCCGCGCGGATCCTGGAGCTGACCGGCGGCGCCGGCGCCGACCGCGCGATCATGGCGACGGCCGCGCCCGCCGCCGCGAGGGCCGCCCGCGGGGGCCTGTCCGGGAGCGGGAAGATCACGTACGCCCGCTGCCGGCCGCCGCAGAGCAGCGGGGCGCGGCTCGCGCGGGCGCTGCACCTGATCGGGGACGGGCTGGTGGACCCGAGGGTGATCACCACGCACGAGTTCCCGTTCCACCGGGTCGGGGAGGCCTTCGGGCGGCTCGCCGCCAAGGAGCCGGGCATGATCAAACCGGTCATCGTCTTCCCTCGGACGGACGCCTCCTCCCCCTCCCGCAACAGCTGCGACAGCCGCGACAGCGACCACAAGGAGATCCGCCCATGACCAGCACCCCCGAAGAGCGCCTCGCCGCGGCCGGCCTGAAGCTGCCGCCGACGCCCTCGCCGGTCGCCGTCTACGTCCCCGCCGTACAGAGCGGGCACTACGTGTACACCTCCGGCCAGCTCCCCATGGTCGACGGCGCCCTCCCCCTCACCGGGAAGGTCGGCGCCGAGGTCACTGCGGAACAGGGCAAGGAGCTGGCGCAGCAGTGCGCGCTCAACGCGCTGGCCGCCATCACCTCCGTCGCGGGGGACCTGTCCGCCGTGAAGCGCGTGGTCAAGGTGGTCGGCTTCGTGGCCAGCGACCCGCACTTCACGGGACAGCCCGGCGTGGTCAACGGCGCGAGCGAGCTGCTGGGCACCGCCTTCGGTGACGCGGGCATCCACGCCCGCAGCGCGGTCGGCGTGAGCGTGCTGCCGCTGGACTCCCCCGTCGAGGTGGAGATCCTCGTCGAACTGCACGCCCCGATGGGCCTCTAGGACCTGAAGAGGCCCAGGCACCTGCGTACCCGTGTCTGTTGCGCCTGCTGGGCCTGCCGGGCGGCGAGCGGGACCTCGACCGGCCCGTGCTGGGCACGGTGACCATCGACCTGCCCGACCCGGGGCGCTTCGTGTCCCCCGGGGACCTGGTGCTGTCCGGACTGGCCTGGCACCGGCGGCACCGGCAGGACGCGGGGGCCGACCCGTCCGACCCGTCCGACGCGTTCGTCCGCGTCCTCGTGGAGGCGGGCGCCGTGGCGCTGGGCGCGGGCGAGGCACGGTTCGGCCACGTCCCCGAGGATCTGGTGGAGGCCTGCGCCCGGTACGGGCTGCCGCTGCTCGCGGTGGGCGTGGAGGTGCCGTTCAACTCGGTCACCGAGTACGTGGCCTGACCGACTGGCTGATCGCCGTCGAGGCCGACAGCTCCGACTGGAACGACGAACGCGTCGACCTGCTGGACCGGCTCGCGCGGCTGGTCGCGGTGGAGCGCGGCGGCCGGGACACCGACCGCACGATGCGGCGGCGCGCCGCCGAACGGCTGCTGGCGCTGGCCGGCTCGGCCGCCGCCGCCGACGACGCGGAGAGCCGGCAGGCGCTGTTCGACGAGGAAGAGGCGGCGGCCCGGCTCACGGCGGGGGCCGCGGGGGCGGGCGGGCACCCGGGAGGCCCGGAAGGCCCGGAAGGCCGCTACCGGATCAGCCGCATCGAGGCGCTGACCGGGCGCAACCTGAGCCGGCTGGAGGACAAGATGGACTTCGCGGCGGCCCTGCGGATGGGCTGAGCCGGCGCCGGAGTAGCCTCTCGGTCCGCAGGAAGATCATCGGTATCGGTACGACATCGGGGGGATCCGCGCATGACCCGTCACATCGAGTTCGAGCGACTGCACAACTTCCGCGATCTGGGCGGTTATCGCACGCAGGACGGCGCCACCGTCGTGTGGGGCGCCCTCTACCGGGCGGACTCGCTCGGGAAGCTCGCGGGCGCCGACTGGGAGCGGTTCCTGGAGCTCGGCGTGCAGACGGTCATCGACCTGCGCTACCCCTGGGAGATCGAGGCGAAGGGCCGGATACCGGAGCCCGAGCGGTTCACGTACGCCAACCACAGCATCGAGCACCGGCCGTACGACCAGGCCGAGATCGACCCGGACACCGACCCGTGGCGGTTCCTCGCGGACCGGTTCGCCGAGGTCGCCGAGGACGGGGTGGCGGAGATCCGCGCCGCGATCGAGCTGCTCGCCGAAGGCCCGGGCCCGGCGGTCTTCCACTGCACCTCCGGCAAGGACCGCACCGGCCTGATCGCCGCGCTCGTCCTGACCCTCCTCGGTGTGGACGTGGAGCAGATCCTCGCGGACTTCGCCCTGACCGAGCTGGCGACCGCCCGCCTGACGGCCGACTGGCACACCGCCAACCCCGGCCGCACGATGCGCTGGCCTTCGTACGGCCGTGCGCCCGCCGAGGTCCTGAGCCTGACCCTGGCCGGTCTCGCCACCCGCTACGGCTCGGTCCGGTCCTACCTCGCGGACGAGGTCGGCATCACGCCGGCCACGACGGAGCGGCTGCGGGCGCGGTTCCTGACGCGGTGAGCCCCCGGAGGGGACCGGGCGTCGGCGGCGCAGGGCCTCAGCGGCGCAGGGCCTCGGCCGGCTGTACGCGACTGGCCCGCCAGGCGGGGTAGATGCCGGCCAGCAGGCCCGTCGCGAGGCCGAGCGCGGGGGCGGCCGCGACGATGCCGGGGTGCAGGACGGGCGTCCAGTCGCGGACCAGGGCCACCGCCACCACGGTGATCGTGCCGAGGGCCGTGCCGATCAGGCCGCCCAGGCAGCCGAGGGCCGCGGACTCCGCGAGGAACTGTGCGGTGACGTGCCGGGTACGGGCGCCCAGGGCGCGGCGCAGCCCGATCTCGCCGGTGCGTTCCATGACGGCGACGAGGGTGGTGTTGGCGATGCCGATCGTTCCGATGAAGAGGCAGAGGGAGGCGAGGAGGAGGAACAGCTCGTCGAGATCGGCGGTGACGTGCGCGCGCAGGGTCCTGGGATCGGGCGGCGGGACGGCCTTGAAGTACTCGGGGTGCGAGGGCGAGAGCGCCGTCGGCGCCTCGGCGGCGACCTGGGGGGCCGCCCCCAGCCGGGTGGAGACGAGCATCCTGGCATCGCCCTTCGGAACGCCCCAGAGCTCCTGTGCCGTGGAGCGCGGGACCACCACGGACAGCAGCAGGTCGGCCTTGCGCTCGACGTCCTCGACGATCCCGATGACGGTGAACCCGTGGTCTCCGATGAAGAGGGCCGGCCGGGTCTCCAGGGTGGTGATGCCGAGCCGGGACGCCGTACCGCTGCCGATCACGGCCACGCGCTGCTTGGTGGCATCGTGCCAGGCGTCGTGGACCCGGCCCTGGGAGAGGGTGGGGCCCGCGGCGGCGAGCGCTCCGGAGGAGGCGGCGACGACCGGGAGGTCCCCGGACCCCGCGCCGGCCGCCGGACCGCCCACGGGGGTGGACCCCACGGCCTGGCCCGCGCCGAGCCGGACGGTCCAGTAGACGCCGGCGTGCCGTACGCCGTTGAGGCGGGACACCCGCTCGTCGGCGTCGGGCGGGAAGGCCGGGTCCACGAACTCGCTCGTCTGCGCGGAGACGTCCTCGACGGTCACCTCGGTCGCCGTCAGGGTGTTGAACCGCTCGTCGATCTGCGAGGAGGCCGTGGCGGTCAGCCCGAGGACGGCCACGAACGTACCGACGCCCAGTACGGTGCCCACCGCGGTGAGCGCGGAGCGGCCGGGGCGTTGCAGGACGCCGGCCAGGCACTCCGAGAGCAGCTCCCGCCAGGCGAACCGGGAGCGCGATACGGGGCGTGCGGGGCGCGCGGAGCGGCGGAGGCGGAGCGGGAGGCGGAGCCGGGGGCGGTGCGGGGGCCGAAGGGGGTTCACGGGCGCACCAGTTCGCTCAGTACGCCGTCGCGGATGGCCACGGAGCGGTCGCCGCGGGACGCCACCGCGGGGTCGTGGGTGATGACCACCACCGTCATGCCGTCCCGGTGGAGCTCGTCGACGAGCTCCAGGATCGAACCGGCCGTGGTGGTGTCGAGGTTGCCGGTCGGCTCGTCGCAGAGCAACAGCGACGGGGCTCCCACCAGGGCCCTGGCGATGGCCACGCGCTGGCGCTCACCGCCGGAGAGGGTGGTCGGCAGGGCGTCCGCCCGGTGGCCGAGGCCGACCCGGTCGAGCGCTTCCCGGGCCCTGGTACGCCGCTCCGCGCGGCCGCTCCCCCGGTAGACCAGGGCCAGGGCGACGTTCTCCCAGGCGGTGCGGTGCGGGAGCAGGTGGAACGCCTGGAAGACGAAGCCGATGCGCTGGGCGCGCAGGGCCGTACGGTCGGCGTCCCGCAGGGTGCCGGTGTCGACCCCGTCCAGCAGGTAGCTGCCGGTGGTGGGGGCGTCGAGCAGCCCGACGATGTTGAGGAACGTGGACTTGCCCGCGCCGGAGGGGCCCACGACGGTGAGGAACTCTCCCCGTTCCACGGCGAGGTCGCAGGCCGCCAGGGCCTGCACGGGCGGGGGGCCCGGGTAGGTCAGACCCGCCTGCCGGAGTTCGACGACGGCGGGGGCGCCGGGCTGTGGCGGCGGGGTCATCGCTCCTTCTCCGGCCCGCCTTGGACACTGCTCGGCGATCCGTCGGGCGACCCGTTCGGCGATCCGTTCGGCGATCCGTCCGGCAACCCGTTCGGCGACCCGTTCGGCGACCCGTTCGGCCCGCTGCGTACGCCCACGACCGCACGGTCGCCCTCGGCCAGGCGGTCGCCCTCGGCGGGCCTGACCTCGACGTGGCCGTCGCCCGTCGTCCCGGTGGTCACGCGCACCCGGCGGCGGACGCCGTCCTCCTCCAGCACGGTCACGTACGTCCTGCCGTCCACGGCGGCCGAGACCGCCGAGACCGGAACCACCAGGACCTCGCCGCCCGTCGACGCCGCCTCGATCGTCAGGCGCACGTCCTGGCCGGCCAGCCTGGGGTCCAGCGAAGTCTTGGGCTGGACGACCATCAAGTAACCCTTGGGCCCGGGCGGTTGCTGACCCGACGGCTGTCCCGTGCCGGTGGCGGGCTGCTCCTGCCCCAGCGTGTCGGCGACGGAGGCGACCGAGGCCGCCGCGGTCACGCCGGTGACCTCGGAGACGATCTCCACCTGCTTCCCCGGCTGCACCAAACCCTTCTGGTACTCCTGGAGGTAGCCGTTGACCACGAGGTCTCCGGCCGACACGGTGAGCACCTTGCCGGACACCTGCGCCCCGACCTTGGAGGCGATCGAGTCCACCCGGGCGGGAAAGCTCGACAGGAAGACCACCTCCGCGACGGGCACCATCGGGCCGGCCGCCGTCAGAACCTCCGCCAGTTGGGCCCGTGCCGTGCCCAAGTCCTCCTTGGCGCGCTCCACTTGCTTGCGCATCCCGTTCAAGTCGGCCTCGGCTTCGCCGCCGGAGCCCTTGCCGTCAACCGCCCGCGGACCGGCGCCGCGAGCACCCGGCGAAGGGGATGCAGCGGCCGGAGGGGTGGGCTCGGCCGGAGGGGTGGGCGCGGCCGGAGGGGTGGGCGCGGCCGGAGGCGGGGCGGAGGCGGCCCGCCTGGCCCGGTCCAGGGCATCCCGCGCGTCCTCCACGGCGCGCTCCGCCGCGGTCACGGCCGTGCGCGCGTCGCCCACGGAGGCGTTTGCGTCGGGCAGCGCGGGCAGCGGGTCGTAGCCCGCGGAGGCGTAGAGCGCCGACAGCGCCGCCTTCGTGCCCTCCCCGAAACGCCCTGCTCCGTCCGCGCCCGTGCCGTGGCCCAGCCGGGCGAGCGCCTGCTGCAACTGGGCGACGTCGCCGCCCTCGGAGCCGGGCTTGAGGTCCCGGTACGCCGGGAGGGTGCCCCGTAGCGCGATGACCGGGCGCCCGGAGACCTCCAGCAGCACCTGGCCTTCCTCGACCCGGCCCCCCACGGCGACCGGCAGCTTCGTGACGACGGCGGCGGCCGCGCCCGGGGCTCCGCCCACCGGGGTCACGTCCACGGACTGCTGCGCGGTGACGGTCCCGCGGACGACCACCGAGGCGACCAGCACCCGTTGCTCCACGGGGGCCGTCAGCACGCTCGGCGGAGGGGCCTCGGAGTCCGCGGCGGCCTGGGCAGGCGACTTGATCACCTGCGCGACCGCCACACCGACACCGGAGAGCAGCAGGGACCCGGCCGCCACCCCGACGACCCACCTGCGCCGGCGGGGGAGCCCCGCGGGCGGCGGCTGCTTCTGATCATCCATCCGGAGGTCCCCCGCGAGCTGCCAATTCCGGTCCCGCCGAAGGTTTTTGGAGCCCCTTCGGCGGCAAGGCGACCATTAGATCACCCTGGCGCTCCGGCAAAAGAGACAGTCCGGGACATGCGAGCGATCACAGTTGCGTAAAGCGGAGGAGCCCCGGCGCCGGGCGGCTCGGCAGAGCCGTACCTCCGGGGCCGGGGCCTCCCTTCGATCCGATGAGGCGCTGCTACAACACGTCCTTGGCCAGGACGGCGACGGCGACCTTGCCCACCACCGTCGTCAGGACGTAGTTGGTCGAACTGCTGAAAGCGACACCTATGCCGGCCGGTATCGCCTTGGCCATCGCCTTCTGGGTGAAGGTGATGGACACCCGCTTGAACAACTGCTTGATCGTGACCAGGGCGGGTCCTCGCAGGTACTGGTAGACGAGCTTCTCGGCGATCTTCAGGACCGCCGCCTTGCCGCCCTTCGTCGCCAGCTGTTCCGCCGAACCCGCCAACGCGAGCACGAAGGCGAGGTGCTTCTTGTCCTCACTGCTCAGCTTGGTCTCGAACACTTCGACCAGGCACATGCACATGTCGATCTGAAGCTTGAGTGCCACGGCGGCATCGGTGAGACCGCCGCCCAGGACCGCGACCGCCGTCCCGACCCCCGGAATCACGCTCGGGGCCGCGGTGGCCGCCCCGGCGGCTGCCGAAAGTTTGGAGTACCGGCCAATGATCTTGCCGGCGATCCTGCGCTTGTCCTCCGGACTCTCGGGCTCCCGCTTGAACTTGTTCTCGAAGGTCGCACGGTAACCGCCGACGAGCTCAGTGGCCGCCTCCGGCGTGATGGCGATCGTCTCGACGGCCTTCTGGAGCCGAGACTGTTCGAGCTCGTCTGCCGCGTGGTTCATCTTTTCCCTCTCCGGATCTGTTGCACCTCAGGAAGCGCATGATGCCGTCCGCTGCGCCGCCTGCGAACGAACGAGGGGAAACCTGTCACTCCACGCGAAGGAATCAACTCCCCATGGCGATAAGGGGGGTTACCAGGCCATCGAGGGGTCTTCTCTTGATCGGCGGTAGGCTTCTGTGGTCCGTCGCCGACGGCTCCCCCGAGCCGTCACGGCGGACGCGATTCACGGAGCTCCGTGGACGTCCGCGAAAGTCCACGGGAGGGGGACCGATGAGCACCCCGACTCCGGTCGACGGCTCCCCCATCCTGCCCGGCCCCCTGTCCCGGCGTATCGGTTACGCCGAGATCGCCGCCCTCGCGCAGGTGAAGCGGCCCGTCCCCACCACCTGGAGCCGGCGCCACTGCGACTTCCCCGCACCAGTGGCCCGCGAGAGCGGCAGCCCGCTCTTCGACGCCCAGGAGGTCGTGGACTGGCTGGTCCGGACCGGCCGCGGCAACGCCGAGCCCCGCCGCCTGCGGGCCGAGGCCGCGCTGCACACCCTCTCCGCCTGGCGGTCCTGCGGCCTCTCCGCCCCCGTTCTCGTGGGTGCGCTGACGGCGTTGATCTGCCTGCGCCAGCAGTGCGACGCTCCCGTCGGCGAGCACGCCTGGGGTGCCCTCCTCGATCAGGCCGCCGGCCTCGACGCGGAGGACGCCTTCCTCCTCTCCGAGCTACGGGCCGTCCCCGACCCGGACCACCTGGGCCCGGCCCTGGGCGCACTCGCCGACGAACTGACCGAGGCCGCCTACACTCCCGCCGAAGCCTTCGACTGGGTCCTGGAGGCCCGCCGCCGCCTCGGCTCCCACGACCTGGCCACCGACGAGCCCACCCCCGTGGTGGCCCGCGCCCTCGCGGCCCTGGCCGGCGCCGGCGCCCTGGCCGACGAGTCCGTCCTCGCCACCCCGTACGCCCGCAGCGGCGACCTGCTCGCCGCCCTGCACGCGGCGGCGCCCGAGGACTCCGGTCACACCTACCTCGCGGCCGAGCCCGATCCGACGCTCGCCCGTCTCGTCCGGCGCCGGATGCTCGTCCGGGGCGTGTTCGAGTTCTCCCTCGACGTCACCGAGGGCGAGGAGCTGTCCACGAACGACTGGGGCGACCCCGACGTGCTGGTCTGCGCCCTCCCCTACGAAGCCGGCGAGACCCGCAGCGCACACCGGGCTCTGGAACGGATCCAGGACCTCACCGACTACCTTGCCGACGGCCGGGCGGCCGTCGTCCTCGGCCCGGCCGACGCGCTCATCCACCCGCTTCCCCGGCACGGCGACGCGGACCGGCTGCGCCGCTCCTTCCTCGGCAAGGGCCTCCTCAAGGCGGCGATCAGCCTGCCCGACGGGGCCTTCGCCTACCGCCCGGGCTACCGCACCGCCGTCTGGATCCTGACCCGCACTCCCCAGGACGAGCGCGCGGGCCGCGTCCTCCTCGCCGACTACTCCGCCCAGCCGCTCACCGGGCCGGTCCTCGACGTGCTCGCCGAGGACATCGCCATCTGGCGGGCGTCCGACTGGCGGGGAGACCGTCGGCACGAGCCCCGCCACGCGGCCATCGTCCCCGCGAAGGAACTCGACGACAGGCCCGGCTCCGGCTTCACCCCTCAGCACCGCTCCCCCGAGGCCCGGTACACCAGCGCCGTCGCGGAACGCCCCGCCCGCATCGCCGATATGGAACGGCACCTCGCCGAACTCGACGAGCGCGTGACGCGCCGGGCCGACACCGACGGCTCCCTGAAGACCGGGGCCGTCCTGCGCCCCGAGGACCAGCCGGTGCGCCGCACCACCGTCCGCCGTCTCCTCAAGGACTGCCGCCTGCGCCGCCGCCCCGGCCACCGCATCGCCCCCGAGCACCTCTCGCCCGGCGGCCACTACGCAGTGATCGGGCCGGAGGAGATCCTCGGCAGCGCTCGATTCGGCAGCCGTCGCATCGACCGGGGCCTGGTCTTCACCGCGTACGAGCACGTCCAGTTCACCGAGCCCGGCGACCTCGTCGTCACCACCAGCCCGCGCTTCGGCGTCCACGTCGACACCGAGGGCCTGTCGGTCGTCGTCGCACCCGCCCGAATCCTGCGCGTGCACCCCGATGCCGACCCTCCGGTCCGGCCCCGGGTCCTGGCGGCGCTGCTGCGGGCCGCCGCCCGCGAGCACGGCCGGACCAGCGGGGCCGTACGGGCCTCGCGCGGCATCGAGGACCTGGGCGTCCCGGACCTGGGGAGCGAGGAGCTGGAGCGGTACGAGGCCGTGCTCGCCGGGATCGAGCGCCGGGCGGAGCTGCTGCGGCAGCAGGCCGAGGCCCTCGACGACCTGGCCCGCATCACGGCCGGCGGCATGGCCGACGGCACCTTGACCATCCAGAACCTGCCCGGGCTTCCCGGAACCGACGACTGAAGGAGAGGCCCGCCTCATGCCCCCGCGCAAGAAGAAGCCCACGGAGCAGGAGGAGCTGTTCAGCGCCTCCACCGCCAAGGAGATCCAGGCGATCCTGTGGAAGGCCGCCGACAAGCTGCGCGGCTCCATCGACGCCGCGCAGTACAAGGAGTTCGTCCTCGGCCTGATCTTCCTGAAGTACGTCTCCGACGCCTTCGAGGAGCGCCGGGGCGAACTGGCCAAGGAGCTCGCCGAGGACGGCATCTCCGAGGACCAGATCGGCGACTTCCTGGAGGACCGCGACGAGTACACCGGCGCCCACGTCTTCTGGGTCCCGGAGACCGCCCGCTGGTCCTGGATCGCGGCCAATGCCAAGAGCCAGGGCGTGGGCAAGCTGCTCGACGAGGCGATGGACGCGGTCATGCGGGAGAACGCCGCGCTGACCGGCGTCCTCCCCAAGATCTTCAACCGCGACAACGTCGACCAGAAGCGCCTGGCCGAACTCGTCGACCTCATCAGCGACGCGCGGTTCGCCGGCACCGAGGACAAGCCGGCGCAGGACGTGCTGGGCGAGGTGTACGAGTACTTCCTCGGCAACTTCGCGCGGGCGGAGGGCAAGCGGGGCGGCGAGTTCTACACCCCGCAGTCGGTCGTCCGGCTGATCGTGGAAATCCTGGAGCCGTACAACGGGCGCGTGTACGACCCGGCGTGTGGTTCGGGCGGCATGTTCGTCCAAGCGAGCAAGTTCATCCAGGCGCACCGGGGTCGCGGCCACAAGGCCGACATCGCGGTCTACGGCCAGGAGCTCAACGAGCGCACCTGGCGCCTGGCCAAGATGAACCTCGCGATCCACGGCATCGACGGCAACCTGGCCGCCCGCTGGGGCGACACCTTCGCCGACGACAAGCATCCGGACCTCAAGGCCGACTTCGTCATGGCCAACCCGCCCTTCAACATCAAGGACTGGGCGAGGGACGAGAGCGACGCACGCTGGAAGTACGGCGTCCCGCCGAAGAACAACGCCAACTACGCCTGGCTCCAGCACATGGTCGCAAAGCTGGGCGAGCGCGGCACGGCCGGCATCGTCCTGGCGAACGGCTCGATGAGCTCCCAGTCGAGCGGCGAGGGCGAGATCCGCCAGTCGATGGTGGAGGCGGACCTGGTGGCGTGCATGGTCGCGCTGCCGGCCCAGCTCTTCCGTACGACGCAAATTCCGGCGTGCCTGTGGTTCCTGGCGAAGGACAAGTCGCCGCAGGGGGCGAAGGGCCTGGCGGACCGGCGGGGGCAGATCCTCTTCATCGACGCCCGCCAGATGGGCGAGATGGTCGACCGTACGGAGCGTGCGTTCACCGGGGCGGACCTCGCGAAGGTCGCGGACACGTACCACGCATGGCGGGGGACGGCCTCGGCGCAGGACAAGCTCCTGACGTACGCGGACGAGCCGGGCTTCTGTTTCTCGGCCGGCCTGGAGACCGTGCGCGCACACGGGTACGTGCTGACCCCGGGGCGGTACGTGGGCGCCGTCGAGGTGGAAGAACACGGCCCGGAGGCAGTGGCGGAGCGGATCGCCACGCTGACGGAGGAGCTGCTCGGGCTGTTCGACGAGTCGGCGGAGCGGGAGAAGGCGGTCCGCACAGCGCTGGGCGACCTGACGGAAGGCCTCGCGGGCGAGGGCGTGGCAGACGTCGCGGGAGGCCTCGGATGACCTCGTGGGACGTCACCACCATCGGCCAGGTGTCGCTGGTCGTCACCAAGGGCACGACCCCGACCAGCATCGGACGGGCGTTCACGCCCTCGGGAATCCCCTTCGTCAAGGTCGAGTCGATCCAGACGGACGGCCTCGTCGACCTGCGGAAGACGGCGTTCATCGACGAGGAGACCCACGAGGCCCTGAGCCGTTCGGCGCTCCAGGTCGACGACATCCTGTTCACCATCGCGGGAACCATCGGGCGGGCGGCTCAGGTGACCGCCGACGTCACGCCGGGGAACACGAACCAGGCCGTGGCCATCATCAGGCCCGATCGCCGCGTGGTGGAGCCGCGTTTCGTCCTCTACTGCCTCCGCGACAAGCAGCGTGTGCAGAAGGCGCAGTCGAGGGTCGTGCAGTCCGTGCAGGCCAACCTGAGCCTGGGCGAACTGCGCGCGGTGGAGATTCCCCTTCCGTCGCTCCGGGAGCAGAGGGCGATCGCCTCGGTCCTGGGAGCCCTGGATGACAAGATCGCCGTCAACGAGCGCATCACGGCCACGGCCGACGAACTGTCCGGCTCGCTCTTCCGCCGCGCCATGCTGCACTCCTCGGACCAGTCCACCGAGCGCCCCCTGTCGGAGACTTCAGAATTCGTCAACGGCCGTGCATTCACCAAGGATTCCACCGGAACCGGCCGCATGGTGGTGCGCATCGCAGAGATCAACAGCGGTCCGGGGGGCTCCACCGTCTACAACGACATCGATGTACCGGAGAAGCACCTCGCCCGGCCCGGCGACGTGCTGTTCGCCTGGTCGGGCTCGCTGACCGTGGCACGTTGGTTCCGCCCTGAGGCGATCATCAACCAGCACATCTTCAAGTGCATCCCGAAGAACGGGTACCCGCAATGGCTGGTCAGCCAACTCGTGCACCGGAAGATCGACGAGTTCCGGGCCATCGCCGCGGACAAGGCGACCACCATGGGCCACATCCAGCGCAAGCACCTCGATGAACCGGTGCACGTTCCGGGACCCGAGGCCCTGCGCACCATGAACGCCGAGATCGGCCCCCTCTGGGACCGCGCTCTCGTCGCCGAACAGGAATCCCTGACCCTCGTCTCCCTCCGCGACGCCCTCCTCCCCCAGCTCCTGTCCGGCCGCCTCCGCGTCCGTGACGCCGCGAAGACCGTCGAGGACCACGTATGACCGACGCCCCCGACGACGACCGCCACAACCACCGTCCCTACGAGGCCGACTGGGAACTCCTCGCCCTCGAAGAGCTGGCCGTGCTCGGCTGGGAGCCCGCCCCCGGCAACGAGTTCGCGCCCGGATCCGGGCACCGGAAGTCGTGGAAGGACCTCGTCCTGTACCCGGACCTCCGGGAGGCGGTGGAGCGGCTCAACCCGGACCTGCCGCCGGACGCCGTCCGGGACGCGGTCGGCGCGGCGACGACGCCCGGCTCCCAGGACACGTACGAGGAGAACCGGACCGCGCACGGTTACCTGACCGCCGGCATCCGGTCCGTCACGTACACCGACTCCTTCGGGGCCGAGCACAACCCGACCGTCCGGCTCGTCGACCTCGACGACCCGGACGGGAACGTCTGTCGCGTCCTCGGCCAGGTCACCGTCATCGACGGTGAGAAGCGCCGCCGCTTCGACGTCGTGCTGTACGTCAACGGGCTGCCGCTCGCCGTCCTGGAGCTGAAGCGCGCCGGCGACGAGGACGCGACCCTCCAGGACGCGCACTCCCAGCTCGCCCGCTACGTCGAGGAGTTCCCGACCGCGTTCCGGTACAACGCGGTCGTCCTCGTCTCGGACGGCATCACCGCCAAGTACGGCACGCCGTTCACGCCGTACGAGCACTTCGCGCCGTGGAACACGGACGAGCTCGGCGAGCGGGTCGAGCCGCTCGAAGCCGAGGGGATAGGGGATGCGGGCCAGAACCTGGCCCTGCACGGCCTGTTCACCCAGGACCGCTTCCTCTCCTTCGTCAAGTCCTTCATCAACTTCGTGCCGTCGAAGCGGATGAAGCGGATCGCGAAGCCGCACCAGTACCACGCCGTGACCCGCGCCGCCGAGGCCGTACGGGTGGCCGCGGCGAGGGACGGGAAGGCCGGCGTCGTCTGGCACACGCAGGGCTCGGGCAAGTCCGAGGAGATGGTCCTCACCACCACCATGGTGATGAGGGACCCGGCCCTGCTGAACCCGACCGTCGTCGTCATCACGGACCGCACCGACCTCGACGACCAGCTGTACTCGACGTTCCTGGAGAGCGAGATCCTCCCGGAGTCGCCGAAGCAGGTCCTCACCCGGGCCGAGCTGCGCGAGGAGCTCGCGGCCAAGCGGGTCGGCGGCATCCTCTTCACGACGCTCCAGAAGTTCGGGCGCACCAAGGAGGAGAAGGAGTCCGGCACGGACCACCCGCTCCTCTCCGACCGCCGCAACATCATCGTCGTCGTCGACGAGGCGCACCGCAGCCACTACGACAACCTCAACGGCTACGCCCGCCACCTTCGCGACGCGCTCCCGCACGCCACGCTCCTCGCCTTCACCGGCACGCCGATCTCCGAGGCCGACCGCAACACCCGCGAGGTGTTCGGCGACTACATCGACCGCTACGACCTCAAGCGGGCCGCCGACGACGGAGCGACGGTCAAGGTCTTCCACGAGAGCCGGGTCGTCCAGCTCGTCATGGACAGGGATGTCGATCCGACGACCATCGACGAGGAGGCCGACCGGATCACCGACGGCCTCGACGACGTCGAGCGCACCCGCGTCGAGCAGGCCGTCGCCACGATGAACGCGCTGTACGGCGCGCCCGCCCGCATCCGGGACCTCGGCGCCGACCTCGTAGAGCACTGGGAGACGCGCCGTCAGGCGATGCAGCCCTTCGTCGGCGCCTCCGGGACGGGCGGCGCGCCCGGCAAGGCGATGATCGTGTGCGCCACCCGCGAGATCTGCGTCAGCGTGTACGACGCCCTGCGCGAGCTGCGGGAAGAGTGGCACAGCGACGACTTCGAGAAGGGCGCGATGAAGATCGTGTTCTCGTCGAACACGCGCAAGGACCCCCAGCGGCTCCTCGCGCACGCCCTGAGCGACAGCCGCCGCAAGGCCGTCATCAACCGGGCCAAGGACCCGCAGGACGAGCTCCAGCTGCTCATCGTCAACAACATGCTGCTGACCGGCTTCGACGCGCCGCCCGTCCACACCATGTACCTGGACCGGCCCCTCAAGGGCGCCGGCCTGATGCAGGCCCTGGCCCGCGTCAACCGCCGCTTCCGGGGCAAAGAGGACGGGCTCCTCGTCGGGTACGCGCCGCTCACCGAGAACCTCCGGCGGGCGATCGCCGAGTACACGGACGCCGACCGCAAGGACCGTACGCTCGGCCAGGACCTCGGCCGGGCGCTGGACGAGCTGCGCAACGAGTACGGCATCCTCGACGGCCTGCTGCGTGGCTTCGCCTGGCGGCCCCGGCTGGACATGCCCTCCAAGACGGCGTTCATCGATGCCGCGCTCCGGGCCGCGAACCACCTCCTCGACCCGGCCACCGCGGGCAACGACCCGGAGAAGCTGGACGACCCCCGCCAGACGCTCGGCCGGCGCTACCGCGAGCACGCCCACCGCCTGGAGCGCTTCTACGCGCTCTGCGGCAGCTCCACCGACATCGGCGAACGCTTCCCGGACCACCCGGCCTGGCGGCGGGACGTCCAGTTCTTCGTCGAGGTCCGCGCTTACATGGCGAAGATCGACGCGATGAACCGCGAGGCCCGCGGCCTCCCCGTAGCCCGTGACGTCGAGCTGTACCTGGCGCAGCTGACGTCCTCGGTCGTGGAGACCGGCGGGGTGAGCGACCTGCTCGCCGAGGCCGGTCTGGAGAGCGCCGACCTGACGCACCTCAACGACGCGCTCGTCCTGAAGCTGCAGAGCAGCGAGACCCCGCACCTGGCGGCAGAGGCCCTGCGGCGGCTCATCGAGCGGAAGATGCGCGAGGTGACCCGGCACAACATCGTCCGGCGGACGACGTTCTCCGAGCGGCTGCAGGACCTCATGGTCCGGTACATGCGGCAGCAGTGCACGAGCGCGGAGCTCATCGCCAAGCTCGTGGAGATGGCCAAGGAGGTCATGGAGGACGCCCGGCGCGGCGAGAGGTTCGAGCCGCCGCTGGACTGGCGCGAGCTCGCCTTCTACGACGCGGTCGCCGACCACGGCACTGCCCGCTCGGTCATGGGCGACGACGTGCTGGCCGACATCGCCCGCGAGCTGGTCGCGGAGGTCCGCAGCAAGCTCAAGCCGGACTGGATCGCCCGCGAGGCGGTCCGCGCCCGCCTCCGCAGCGCCATCAAGCGACTCCTGGCCCGCCGCAAGTACCCGCCGGAGGAGGCCCCGGACGCCATCGACCTGGTCCTGAAGCAGATGGAGCACTTCGCCAACGAGTGGTCCACGAACGGCACCCCGGACAGCTCGACCCCGTCTCCCCCGGCACGGTGACCCCCTAGTCGGCCAGGATGCGGGCCATCGCCTCCCTCAGGATCCGCGAGCCGTCCTGGGTGAGCAGCGATTCGGCGTGGAACTGCAGGGAGGAGAAGTGCGGCCCCCGCAGGGCGTGGACCTCGCCGGTGTCCAGTGAGCGGCTGATCTCCACGATGCCGATGCCCTCGCAGTCGGCCTTGTCCTCGCCGCTCCAGGCGGCGAAGGCGTTGTAGAAGCCGACCCTTTCGCGGCTCCCGAAGAGGTCGATCTCCTTCTGCACCCCCTGGTTGGGCACGTCGCGCCGTCTCAGGGGGAAGCCGAGGCGGGCGGAGAGGACCTGATGACTGAGGCAGACGGACACGAACGGCCGGCGGCTGTCGAGTAGTTGATGGGTCACGGCGTTCAGGTGAGCGATCTTCGGATGGTCCGTGTCGCGCGGATCTCCCGGACCCGGTCCCATGACCACGAGGTCGTGAGCGTCGAGGCGGTACGGCTCGTCGTAGCGGCTGACGGTCACCTCGAGGCCCAGCGCCCGCAGTTGCTGGTCGAGCATGTACGTGAAGGTGTCCTCGGCGTCGATGACGAGGGCCGTACGACCGGCGAGGTCCGGGTCCGGGCGTTCGCGGTAGGT
Organism: Streptomyces sp. GL_148; assembly: GCF_057834205.1. Taxonomy (NCBI): domain Bacteria; kingdom Bacillati; phylum Actinomycetota; class Actinomycetes; order Kitasatosporales; family Streptomycetaceae; genus Streptomyces; species Streptomyces sp. GL_148. The sequence continues at coordinate 3,689,656 of NZ_CM174396.1, forward strand.
GCCTTCGCCGAGCCAGAACCCCGCGATCGTATCGTTGCGCCGGGCCAGCGCGGCAGTGACGTCGGGATGGCCGCCGAAGCCCGACCGGTGGTCGCTCTCCAGCGCGGCGAGCAGCCCGGCGGCTTTGGCGTGGGTCTCCTCGACCTCGGACTCGGGGTCCGAGTGCCGTACGAGCGTGGCGCCCACGCCGATGCGCAACCGGCCGCCGGTGTCGATGTCGGCGGTGCGGATGAGGATCGAGGAGTCGAGGGTGCGCTCACCGCCGCCGTCGTGTCCGACGAGTGCGAGGACACCGCTGTAGTAACCGCGCCCCCGCGGCTCGTGGCGGCTGATCACCCGGCAGGCGCTCTCCAGCGGGCTGCCGGTGACGGTGGGCGCGAACATGGTCTCGCGGAGGATGTCGCGCACATCGTGGGTGGTACGTCCCTCGACGAAGTACTCGGTGTGCGCCACCCGGGCCATTTCCTTGAGGTGCGGCCCGGTGACACGGCAGCCGTCGGGGCAGATCCGGGCCATCATCTTCAGCTCTTCGTCGACGACCATGTACAGCTCGTCGGTTTCCTTGGGGTCCGCGAGGAACTCCATCACGTCGGGCAGGGTGGGGCCGCTCGCCGGATAGCGGTAGGTGCCGCTGATCGGGTTCATCACCGCGACCCCGCCGTGCAGGCTGATGTGCCGCTCCGGGCTGGCACCGACCAGGGTCCGTTCCCCGGTGTGCACCAGGTACGTCCAGTACGCACCCTGCTCGCAGGCGAGCAGCCGCCGGAAGAAGCACAGGGCGTGCGCGAGCGTGTAGTCGCTGATGTCCGCGACGAGCGAGCGGTGGATGACGAAGTTCGCGCCCTCGCCCTCGCCGATCTCGTCCTTGATCACCCGGCGCACGATCTGGGCGTACGTCTCGTCGTCCACGTCGAAGTGCTTGCCGGTGACCTCGATCGGCACGTCCTGAATCCGGCGTACCACCTCGGCGACCGTCATCACGGCCTGCTCGGTGACCGTCATGGCCAGCAGGGGCTCGCCGTCGTCGGTGCAGGCGAAGCCGCGCTCCGCGATCTGGCGGTAGGGGAGAAGCGCCAGTACCTCGTGCTCCGGCCGTCCCGCGGCCGCCGACTGCGTCCGGATGGGCAGCTGCGCCAGTGAGTCGAGCGTGGAGACGTCGCCGGTCACCACCTCCAGCAGCCCCGGCCCCATCGTCTCGGGCCGGTACAGCAACGCGAAGGGCGGTGGCTTCGCGACCAGGACGCGGGCCAGCAGGTCCTGCGGTACGGGGGTTGCCTGCGGGGTCATCGCGCCGCCACCATCGTGTCCAGCGCGGTGACGACGGAGTCGGTGGTCAGGACCACCGCACAGCGCTCCGCCGCGTACTCCAGCGCCATCCGGTGGTACTTCTCCGAGAAGTCGGCGACCGCGTCGGCGACCAGGAACGTCTCGATGTCATGGCTGAACGCCTCCACGGCCGTCATCAGCACGCCGACGTGCGCGTACACCCCGCACAGGATGAGCTGGTCACGGCCGGACTCCCGCATCCATTCCAGCAGCCCGGAACGGAAGAAGGCGCTGTAACGCCACTTGGTGAACGTCCGGTCCCCGGCGGCCGGCGCCAGTTCGTCGACGACCTGCCGGTCCGCGGGGTCCGGGCGCATCCCGGGGCCCCAGAAGTCCTTCAGCAGCCCTCGCTGCCGCTCGTCCATGCCGCCGGGCTGCGCCGTGTAAGCCACCGGTATGCCGGACTCGGCACACTGCTCGCGGAGCCGCACGGCATGGGCGACCAGTTCGTTGTGCGGTGGCCGGCCCGCGGGCAGGGGCTTGAGGAAGTAGCGCTGCATGTCGTGCACGAGCAGGACCGCGCGGCGGGGGTCGGGCACCCAGGGTGCCGTGTTGCCGGGCAGGTCACTTTCGGTGGGCATGGGATACGAGTGGACAGGGGGCAGGCCGGACATGAACAACTCCCGCGTGATCAGAGTTCCGGTGCGCCGGGCTTCCGTGGCGGCGGCCGGAGAAAGGCTGTGCGTGCTGGTGTGGTCAGACGCCGAGCGACGCGCCACCGTCGACGGTGAGGGCGTGCAGCGTGATGTGGGACGCCTGATCGGAGAGGAGGAAGACGACCGATTCCGCCACCGTGGCGGGGCTGGCGACCCGGCCCAGGGGGATGCCGACGCGGTACGCCTCGGGCCGGCCCTCGACGGTCTGCCGGCGGCCGGTCTCGTCCTGCCACATCGAGCTGAGCATCGGGGTGTCGGTGGAGCCCGGCGCCACCACGTTGCAGCGGATGCCGTACTGGGCGACCTCCAGACCCAGGCACTTGGTGAACATCGTCGCCGCCGCCTTGGAGGCGGCGTAGGCGGCCATGTCCGTGCGGGGCGTTCCCGCCGCGTTCGAGGCCACGGTGACGATCGACCCCCGCGTGCGTTCGACCATGCGGTTGACCACCGCACGGGACACGTGGAAGACGCCCGTGGTGTTCACGGCGAACGTTGCGGCCCAGTCGTCGTCGGTCAGCTTCCGCGCCTCGCCGAGCCGCAGCACTCCGGCCGCGTTGACCAGGTACTCCACCGGACCCAGCCGGTGTTCCACCGCCTCCACCATCGCCTCGACCGCCTCGGCGGAGGTCACGTCGGCGGGGAACGCCTCGACGGCCAGTCCCGCCGAGACCAGTCGCCGCACCGTCTCCTCGAGCCGGTCGGCATCCCTGTCGACCGCCGCGACCCGGACTCCCCGCTCGCCCAGGTTGCGGACCACGGCTTCTGCGATCCCACCCGCCGCGCCGGTGACGATCGCCGTCTTGCCTTCCATTCCTACGGACCTCCGCTGGTTTCGTCGTGTGGGGAACTCGGCTGAGCGCACGGTCATCCGCGCCACTCGGAGGCCACTGCGACGGCCTGCCGGGGGTTGAGCCTCGGGTCGCACAGACTCGTGTACTTGACCCCGACCTGGTCGAGTTGTGTGCGGTCGGCCACGCATTCGGTGACCTCGTCGGGGGTGGTCTCCAGGTGCAGCCCGCCGGGGACGCCGCCGGCCGAGCGGACCGCCGACCGGAACTCCCTCACCTCGTGGAGGACCGTCTCCACGAACCTGGTCTTCAGGCCGTCGGGACCGGCGACGGTGTTTCCGTGCATGGGGTCGGTCAGCCAGACGACCGGGTGGCCGGCCCTGCGGACGGCCTCCACCAACGGCGGCAGCTTCGCGGCCACCGCGTCGGCGCCCATGCGTGCGATGAGCGTCAGACGGCCCGGCTCGCGTGCCGGGTCGAGACGCTCGCACAGGGCCAGCAACTCGTCGGGCGTCATCGTCGGCCCCACCTTGCACGCGACCGGATTCACCACACGGGCCAGGAGCGCGACGTGGGCGCCGTCCAGCTGCCGGGTCCGCTCGCCGATCCACGGCCAGTGCGTGGAGGTGAGCAGCAGGCGCTCGTCAGCCGTGCGTCGCAGCAGCGGAACCTCGTAGTCCAGTACGAGCGCCTCGTGGCTCGTCCACACCTGCGACTCCACCTGCGACTCCACGTGCGACACCACCTGCGACTCCGCCGGCGGCCGGGCGCCGGACGGCCCGCGGGCATCCCCGCCGGACCACCCCAGGAGCGCCATCGCGCTGCTCGCGGCCTCGTAGCACGCCAGCATCCGGGCGGGGTCGTGGAGCCGGGCCCGGGGGTCGGGCTGTGGGCCGTTCACCATGTGCCCGCGGTAGACCGGGAGTTCCCGGTCGCCCATCAGTTCGGTCGGGCGGGAACGCGGCTTGGCGAACTGCCCGGCGATCCGGCCCACGCGCAGGACGGGCTTGGACGAGGCGGTCCGGATCGCCTCCGCCAGCTCGTTGATCAGGCCCGCCTTACGTGCCACGTAGCCGGGTGTGCACTCGGCCGGGTCCTCCGCGCAGTCGCCGGCCTGGACCACGTGGAGTTCGCCTGCCGCGACGCGTGCGAGCAGGCGGCGCAACGTATCGGTGTCCTCGACACGGACCAGCGGGGCCGAGGCGGCGAGTTGCCGCCTCACCCGCACGAGCAGTTGCCGGTCCGCCCAGGCGGGCTGCTGCCGCGCCTCCTGCGGATCCGGATACGCGAGGTCGCCCTCGGCCACGCCGCTCACGTCGGTCGAGGCGACCAGCGTGCCGGACCGGTCGGCCATCCCTGACATTCCCATTCCCCCGTTGGTTGAGTACTCGTGCGTAGATCGGTCAGCTGCCGGTGACCTGCTCCAACAGCTCGTCCCACGCGCGGGGAGCCGGTGCCACGTCGCCGCGCCACGCCACGTGGTGGTCGGGCCGGACGAGCACCAGATCGCGCTCCCAGACGGCGTGCACGGCGGCGCTGTCGACGGTGAGCAGCGCGACCGGAATCCCCCTGCGCCGTGCCTGCTCCACCAGGTCCTTGCCCCGGTTCTCGCCGGAGAGGTCGACCAGGGTGAAACCGGCACCCAGCCGGTCGAACAGCGGTGCGCCGTCCTCCAGCCGTACGTTCGGCGCGCGGCCACCGGGCAGAGTGGTCGGGACGATCGACTCCCACTGCCAGTCCGGCTCCGACGTGTCCTCGTGCCGTACGACCGGAGAGCCGGTGTAGCGGTAGCCGAAGTGGATGCCCAGGTTGTCGATCTGGAAGCTCTCCTTGCCGAGGTAGGCCGCGAGCTGGGGGCGGGACGCGCCGGCAGCCGCCAGTTGCGGGAAGCGCATCCACACGGCGAGGAGGTTGGCGCACATCTCGCGGTTGAAGAGTGCGACGGGCCGGCGCTCGGCCTCGTAGGAGTCGAGCAGGCGCGGGCCGGCCCAGCCGCCCAGGGTGGCCGCGAGCTTCCATCCGAGGTCGCAGGCGTCGCCGAGGCCGGTGTTCGCCCCGTGCCCGCCGGTCGGGTAGAACTGGTGCGCCGAGTCGCCGGCGAGGAAGACCCTCCCCTCGCGGTACGAGTCCGCGACGGCCAGCCGCCCGTACCAGTACGCCACGTTGAGCACCTCGTCCGCCGCGAAGTCGAAGCCCAGCCGCTCCTTGACCACGGCGAGCGGCTCGTCCGGCTCGGGTTCCCCGTCGGGCAGGACGAACGTGCCGGTCCAGGTACGCCCGCCGTCGCGGTTCACCAGCGTCGCCCCGCCGGCGGAGATGGTGAGGAAGAACTTCCCGTGGCGGAACAGGGCGGGGTCCTGACTGCGGAAGTAGACGTCGCAGTGACGGGTGCTCGGGCCGCTCTGCTGCGTCGCGATGCCCGCACACCGCCGTACCGTGCTGCCGCCGCCGTCGCAGCCGACGAGGTAGGAAGCGCGCAGGGTGTGCTCGGTGCCGCGCACCACGTCGGACAGCCGCGCCGACACCCCGTCACCGTCGTCCACCAGGTCCAGCAGGTCCCATCCCTCCCGCAGGTCGATCAGCGGGTGCTCGCGCACCTGCTCGCGCAGGACGTCCTCCAGCAGCGAACCCTGGAGCCGCTGGTACGGCTCGATCGGCGCCGAGCCGTCGGTGACGTCCGCGAACTTCTGGCGGACCCCCGTCACCGAGGGGTACCCCCAGACCGAGACGGGCGGCTGCGCGGGGTCGGCGATCCAGTGGAAGTCGAAAGGCTCGTCGGGCGCGACACCGCGTCGGCGGATCTCCTCGGTCACGCCGAGGCGGCGCAGCAGTTCCATGCTGCGGCCGTTGATGAAGTCCATCTTGGGATGCGCCGAGACGGTCGTGGAGCGCTCGACGACGGTGCTGCGCACACCGTGGTGGGCCAGTTCGAGGGCGAGGGTCGCACCGACCGGTCCGGCACCGACGATCAGTACGGGCGCGCTGTCGGGGAGGGAGGGGACGTGGTCAAGCACGGATGCTCCTGCGGGATCGGCACGGGGAAGGGCAACGGGAGGAAGGGGCGGGGCGCGGACGCCGGGGCCCGGACGCCGGGGCCCGGTCCGGGCCCCGGCCGGACTCGCTACGAGGGCTGGGCCTCCGCCTGCGGCTGGGCGCCGAAACGGATGAGCCGGGTGAGCAGCGCCGCCAGGAGCGCCACGCCGACCGAGCACCACAGGGCGACCTGGTAGCCGGACACGAGGGCCTCCAGCGGTGCCCGAGTGGTGGACACGGCGTGGGTACGGGCGTCGGCGACCGCGACGAGAGCGGCGAGGCCGATCGCCCCGCCCGCCTGGTAGCTGGTGGTTGCGAGACCCGAGCCGGCGCCGGCGATCGGGCCGGTGAGCCCCATCGTGCAGACGACGAAGGACGCGACGATGGACACTCCGAGGCCGAAGGACCACAGCACCGCCGGCAGCAGGAAGCCCGTGAGGTAACCGCCCTGGACGTCGATCACCATCGCCCATGCGGCCAGTGCCACGGCCTGGATGAGGACACCGCCCATGAGGACGTTCGGCGGGCCGAAGCGCAACACGCGGGGGGCCACCTGCGTACCGGCCAGCATGGCCAGCGGGATGGGCACGTAGGACAGGCCGGCCTTCGCCGGGCCGTAGCCGAGCACCTGCTGGAGGTAGATCGTGATGATGAAGAAGGTGGAGATCAGCAGGGTGCCGACCAGGGTGAAGGCCACGTTGCCGATGACCAGCGGCCGCATGCGGAGCAGCACCGACGGCAGGACCGGGTCGGCCGCCGTGCGCTGGCGGACGACGAACGCGACGAGCAGCACCGCGGCGGCGGCGAACTCGGCCATTGTCGCGGCCGAGCCCCAGCCCTGGGCGCCGCCGCGGGACACGGCCAGGATGAGCACCGACAGTCCGGCGGTGGCGGTGACCGCGCCGATCACGTCGAGCTTGGCGTTCGCCTGCGGGCCGGTGGCCGGCAGCAGCCGCAGGGCGGCCAGCAGGATGCCGATGCCGATCGGCACGTTGATCACGAAGATCCACTCCCAGCCGACTGCGGTGAGCAGTCCGCCGAGCACCAGGCCGACCGGCGCGGCGATACCGGCCATCCCCATGAACAGGCCGAGCGCCTTGTTGCGCTCCGCCCCCTCCGGGAAGATGTCGGTGATCATCGCCAGGGCCGCCGGGGTGACCAGGGCCGCGCCCAGGCCCTGCAGCAGCCTGCTGGCCACCAGCTGCCAGTCGTCGGCCGCGAGTGCGCAGCCCAGCGAGGCGAGCGTGAAGAGGGCCACACCGGCGGTGAAGAGCCGCCGCCGGCCGATGACGTCGGCGGCGCGGCCCGCCAGCAGCAGGAAGCCGGCGAAACCGAGCAGATAGGCGTCGACGACCCAGGCGAGGCCGGTGGTCGAGAACCCGAGGTCGTCCCGGATGGCGGGCAGTGCGATGTTCACCACCGAGGCGTCCATCACCGACATGAACTCGATCAGTGCCAGCACCGAGAACATCACCCAGGGACTGCGGCCACCGGCCGTTCCAGCCTTCCCTGATGCCGGGGAGTCGGCGCGGCTCATGGCCCCGCTCCGACTCGGCGTGGTGTCGTTGGTCATGAGAGGTGTCCCATTCGTCGTTTCATCGGGGGGCGCTTCTGGCTGCGTCTCAAGGCGTCTCGCGGCGTCTCGCTGCGGCGTCTCGCTGGGGCGAGCAGCGGTGCAGTGACGCTGCTCCATCGTCAAGCGGGCCCCGATGCGCAGCATCACGTCTTCACGCCATCCTTCGCGACGCGTGCGGCGGGCGGGCGGGCGGCAACCGGTCTCGGCAGATCGCGTGAAACTGGGATGTCCCCGGACCCGGGCGGAGGCCATGCTGCGGCGAAAGGCAACGCCGTTTGCTACCGGAGCGCACGAAAGGTTCGACCCATGGTCGTCTTCACCTACACCTTGCTCGTCAACGACCCCAGCCTCCCCGAGTACCCGGAGATCCAGCGCGACGAGCTCTGGGAGAGCCTGGTGCACAAGGCGGCCAACCCGGTCTCCTACGTGCCGTCGATCAGCTTCGCGGAGGTGCTGGAGGAGTTCGACGGCGGCTTCGTGCGGCGCATCGCGCTGCGGGGCGACCGTTCGATGCTCCTGCGGGAGCGGATCACCCTGGAGCCGAAGCGGCGCATCGTCTTCACGCAGATGGACAACCCGCTGCTGACCCAGATCACCAACGAGATCGGTGAGGACGAGGAGGGCCGTCTCACCTTCACGTTCACCGCCACCCTGTCCTCCGCGGGTCTGGACCGGAGCCGGCAGGAGGCCGGTTTCATCGCGGAGAACGACCTGCTCTTCTACGACACGGCCTCCGCGACGGTGAACACCGTGCGGCTCACCGCCGGCCGGGCGGTCGCCACGGCCTGACCGTGGACGTACGCGAATGCCGCGGTCCGGGACCCCCTCACGGGTCCCGGACCGCGGCATTTTCGCGGCTGCTGCGGGGGTCTTACGCGAAGCCGCCGTTGGCGTGGATGGTCTGGCCGGTCAGCCAGCGGCCGTCCTCGCCGGCCAGGAAGGCGACGACGTCCGCGATGTCATCCGGCTGCCCGAGCTTGCGCAGCGGGGTCTGGGCGATCAGGGTGTCGAGGTTGGCCCGCGCCTCAGGGGCGAGCATGTCCGTGTCGGTCGGGCCGGGGGCCACGGCGTTGACGGTGATGCCGCGCTCGCCCAGCGCGTGGGCGAGCGACCGGGTGAGGACCTCGACCCCCACCTTGGTCGCGCCGTAGGCGCCGAGGAAGGCGATGGCCGCCGACGGCAGTCCGGCGGCGAGGTTGATCACACGGCCGCCGTCCCGCAGGTGCTTGCTGGCCTGCTGGTGGGAGAGGAAGACGCTCTTGAGGTTGGTCGCGACGAGGCGGTCGAAGGCCTCCTCGCTGATGTACTCCACCGGCGCGGCGGCCACGGTCGCGGCGTTGTTGACGACGATGTCGACGCCGCCGAACTCCTTGATCGCGGCCTCGTACAGAGCGGCGACGTCGGCGGCGACCGACACGTCGCCCTGGACGGTGATGGCCTTCCCGCCGCCCGCGATGACGGCCTTGGCCGTCTCCTGCGCCGCCTCCGCGTTGGTCTGGTAGTTGACCACGACGGCGGCGCCGTCGCGGCCGAGGCGCTCGGCCGTCGCGCGGCCGATACCGCGGGAGGCGCCGGTGACGATGGCTACCTTGCCGTTGAGACTCATCTGTTCACTCCTAGTCGGTGCTGCGTTGACATGTGTTCACGGGTCTTCCGCCGTGCCGCCCCGTTCAGGCCGGCAGCGGTATGGACTGGGCGTGACGGAAGATGTTCTTGGGGTCCCACTTGGCCTTGACCTGCTGCAGCCGTGGGAAGTTGGCGCCGTAGTACAGGTCGTGCCAGGGCACGCCCGACGTGTTCCACGCCGGGTTGGAGAGGTCGCCGTCGGCGTAGTTGACGAAGCAGCCGTCGGTGATGTCCCCGGACACGGGGACGCCGCCGGTGTCGGCGTACACGTCCCGGTAGAACTCGCGGAGCCAGGCCTCGTGCCAGGCGTCCTGCGACTGGTCCCGCCAGAAGTTCACGAACATGAGCTTCATGACGGAGCTGCGCTGGGACACGGCGGTCGCCGTCGGGGAGACCGTGTTGACCCTGCCGCCGTACGAGCTGATCATCACCAGGGCACCGGGGTACGGGTAGTCCGGGCGCGTCAGGTGCTTGTAGAACGCCGCGACGTGGGCGTCCGTGAAGGTCTTGCGCATGTACGCGGACTTGCCCTTGAAGCGGTTGGTGGGGTCGCCGCCGCCCGTGAAGCCGGGCCACTCGACTCCGTGCAGCCACGGCAGGGTCCTGCGCTCGTCGACGCGGAAGGAGACGCCCGTCCCCTGGTTGACGGCCGCCAGGAAGGTGTCGAGCAGCTGGTCCGCGCCGGGCAGGGTCGCGTCGATCTCCGTCGTCAGGGAGAACGAACCCGCAGCCTTGGGCGCGGGCTTCAGCTGGCTGAACAGGCCCGCGTACGGCGAGGACGCGGAGGCGTTGTTCTCGCACCACGTCCCGTAGTTCTTCAGGATCCGGCCGAACGACTGCTCCGTGAGGTCGGCCCACGACCAGGAGACGGAGCTGACCAGCAGCGTGGCCGGAGGCTTGGGAAGCAGGCTCTGCGGGGTGCCGGCGGCATCGGGCGAGCGGAACAGGTAGCGGGTCACCACACCGAAGTTGCCGCCGCCACCGCCGGTGTGCGCCCACCACAGGTCCCGGTTGGGGTCCGACGCCTCGCGGGTCGCCGTGACCAGCCGGGCCTTGCCGGAGGCGTCCACCACGACCACCTCGACCCCGTACAGGTGGTCGACGATGAGGCCGTGCCGCCTGGAGAGCGCGCCGTAGCCACCGCCCGCCACGTGTCCGCCCGCGCCGACCGTGGGGCACGTACCGCCGGGGAGGGTGACCCCCCAGTTCTTGTACAGGGCCTTGTAGATCTCCACGATCGTGGTGCCGGCCTCCACCGCGAACGCCTGCCGGTAGGAGTCGAAGGACACCCGGTTCATCTGGGACATGTCGATGACGACCTTGATGCCGTCGCTGACCCAGGGCTCGTAGCAGTGGCCGCCGCTGCGCACGGCGATCCGCTTGCCCGCGGTGACGGCCTCCTGCACGGCGGTGACCGCCTGACTCGGTGAGGCGACCATCCGGACGTAGTCGGGGTTGCCCACCCAGCGCTGGTTGAACCCGCGGACGAGATCCGCATACTGCTGATCCGCCGAAGTGACGTCGAAGGGACCGCTGGCCGCCGCGCTCAGCCCCTCTTCCGCTGCGGCCGCGACAGCCGTGGCACCGCCGACGACGGTTCCCGCCGCCGCCGTGGTCACCAGGAATCTTCGACGTGATATGCCGCCCATGTACTGCTCCCCCATCAAGTACCGATACGCCCGCCGAACGGATGGCTCGAAGCCCGCTCTGCGGGATCACCAGCCTCGTCAACCACGCCTCTTCTCGCATCGCGTCTTTACGTGATCCTCGGCCGGTCCGGCCGGCGTGGCCGCGGTCCGGCGCCGGAGAGAAGCTCACGCGAACCGGGGATGTCCCGTGAGGCGCAGAGGGGGAAGCTGTCCTTCGGCGAGAGCGCCGCGACGCGCGGGCGACGGAGTCCGCCGCGGTGCCGGCCCACAGGAGGCGAAGACCCATGTCCGTGCTGAGCTGGACGGTGCCGGTCGTAGGAGAGGACGGCGGGGTCAAGCAGCTGCTGGACCCCGAGGAGGTCTGGCAGGGGCTGCTGCGCAAGGCGGAGAACCCGGTCCCGTTCATCGCCGGCATCACCGACTGCCAGGTGCTGGAGCGCCATGACGACGGTCTGCTGCGGGAGATCACCGTGGCGGGCCAGGCCAAGGCCCGGGAGCGGGTCGTCTTCCACGACCGCCGCCTCATGGTCTTCCAGCAGCTGGACGACCCCTACCTGGCGGAGATCCGCAACGAGATCGGGCACGACGAGCAGGGGGCCACGACGCTCACGATCAGGGTGGTGCTCTCGGCGAAGGGGAAGGCGAAGGGCGAGCAGGACCGCTCCTTCGTGGAGTCGACCGCCCAGTACTTCGGCGGGATCGTGCAGCCGATCGTCGACACCATCGTCGGCATGCGGAAGGAGCTGAGCCCCCGGGCCTGACCGCCAGGGGGTGTCCGGCGGTCACAGCCCCGGGGGACCAGGGGACCAGGGGACCAGGAGACCAGGAGACCAGGAGGAGGATCAGGCGACGGCCGGCTCCTCGCCCGCCTCGTGGACCATCGCCTGCCGTGCGAGCTCCACCCGGCTGGAGACGCCCAGCTTGGCGAAGGCATGACGCAGATGCGTGTCGACGGTGTGCGGCGACAGGAACAGCCGCTCGGCGGTGGCCCGGTTGGTCAGCCCTTCGGCGACCAGACGCACCACGCGCAGCTCGGCATCCGTCAGGCTGTCCCAGCCCGTCTGCGCCCGCTGCACCGACTGCCACTTCTTACGGCGCACGCCCAGCGTGCGCAGCGCCCGCTGGACCCGTGCCACGGACCGGGTGGCCCCGCAATGCGTGAACCGGCCGAGTGCCTCCTCGAACAGGGCGACAGCGTGAGTACGGCGCCCCGCCCGGGCCTCGGCGGCCGCGGTGTCCTCCAGGGCGATGCCCCGCGCCAGGTGGCGCGGGCTCGTCCGGTACGTCTCCACCGCGGCGTGCAGGGACGCCACGTCGTCGTGCAGGAGGCCCTCGGCGTGGTGCATGGCGGCCGTGAGCGAAACGTTCTTCGGGGTGTTGTCGGCCAGCCGCCGGGCCGCGGCCGCGGCCGCCTCCGCTTCCGGGCGCGCCCCCGCGTCGAGCGCGAACCGCACCAGCCCCGGTGACGACCACGAGACCTGGGTCAGCAGCAGGGGGCGGTCCTCGAGCTGCTCGTAAACCGCCGACAAGGCCGTCACCGCCGCCTTCGAGTCCCCCGCGGCGTACGCCAGCTGGGCCTGCAGCCAGGCGATGTCCTCCGCCACGACGCCGCTTCCGGAGTCGGCCATCCGGCGCGCGTCCTTGAACATCCCGCGGGCCCGCACCAGTTCGTCCCGGTGGATCGCCACCTGGCCGAGGATGGCGATCAGCGACGGAACGATGGCGAGCGCACTGAGCTGCTCGGCCACCGCCTTCCCGGCCAGCGCCTCCGCCTGGGCGTCGTCCAGCTGGCCGGCCATCATCCGCAGCTCGGCCCGGCCGTAGTGCCACAGGGGCAGTGACCAGGCGGAGCCCAGTGTGCGCGCGTCGCCCTCCCCGAGCTCGAAGACGGCATCGGCCTCGCTGAAGCGGTCGGCGGCGACCAGGGCGCGGCCCAGCCACAGCCGGGGGTGGCGGTGACGCGCGTCCCGGCCCGCGTCGTCGGCCAGTTGCACGGCGTCGGAGGCGAGTGACACGGCCTCGTCGATCCTGCCCCGGATCCGCGCGGCGGCGCTGCGGGCCGCACCCGCGTACACCGCCGTCTCCGGCTCCCCGAGCGCCATCGCCTCGGTCGCCGCGGCCTCCGCGCCGCTCAGGTCGTCGCCCGTGAGTAGGGCGTGCGCCTGGACGGCGAGGAGCTGTCCCCGTACCGCGTCCGGAATCCCGGGGTGGGCCAAGGCCCGACGGGTGTACTCGACCGCCATCGCGTCCTGGCCGGCGTGCTTCAGCGCGTCGGCCAGTCCCACGTAGACCGCCGCCTCCTGGACGCGGCTGATGTTGTGGTGCAACGCCACCCCGCCCAGCTCACGGGCCTCGGTGATGCGACCGGACGAAGCCAGGAGGCTCACCGCCCTGGCGATGAGGGCAGGCGCCTTGGGGTCGTCGGAAGGCAGGATGTCGAGCGCCTCCAGCATCATGTCGGCGGCCGTGCTGGGGGAGGTGGAGGCCACCTCATTCGCCGCCTCGCAGAGCACGCTGATGGTGTGCGGGCTGTTCCTGCAGGCCCCCCGGATCAGGTGCAGAGCGGTCTCGGCACGGGGCCTGCCCGTGGCCTCCAGGACGGTGGCGGCCTCTTCGTGCAGGACCCGCCGTACCGATCCGGTCATCCCGTCGTACACCGCCTCCCTGATGAGGTCGTGGCGGAAGGCGAGCGCCGTGCCGTCGTCCACCAGGACGTGTGCCTCCACCGCCTCCTCGACTTGGGACAGGAGGGCGACACCGCGCTCGCCGAGCAGGCCGGCCGCCTCGCTCAGCAGGAACGGCCGGCCGAAGACGGAGCCGGCCTCCAGGAGTCGGCGGGTCGGCGCGGACAGGTGGCGCAGCTGGTAGTCGACCGCGGACAGGAAGTCGTCGGGCAGCGCGTCGTTCCCGACGACTCCCACCGTGCCGTCGGCGCGGGACAGCCGGCCGCTGTCCTCCAGGGTGTTGAGCAGCTGCCCGAGCAGGAAGGGGTTGCCGCCGCTGCCCGCCGCGAGCGACGCCAGCTCGGAACTGGGGGCCGCGCCGAGCGCGTGCGAACAGAACTGGGCGATGGCGTCGCTGCCGAGCGGCTCGAGCGCGACATGCCGTGCTCCGTCCTCGAGGAGCCGGCCGACCACGTCGTACCTCGGTGACTGGGCCGACGGCGGGCGCCGCGCCAGCAGCCACATCACCGAGCAGGCGCGCAGCCTGGGCACCAGGATCTGCAGGGTGAACGCCGTGAGCTCGTCCATCGACTGGGCGTTGTCCAAGGCGATGAGCAACGGGCGGGTGCGGGCGTACTCCTCGATGAGGTCGCCGAGCCGGCTGACCAGCCAGAAGCGGTTGGCCTCCTGGCCCCCCAGGCCGCCGAGCGCCGCCATGTCCGCCGAGTCGACGACGGCGGGCACGCTCTCCCGCAGCGCGGACAACAACACCGCGAGCGGCGCCACCCGGTCCAGCGCGGTGGCCCGGCCGAGCGCGGCCGTCATCCCCAGCAGCCCGGCTTCCCGGGCAGCCTCCTGCAGCAGCCGGCTCTTGCCGATTCCGGGCGGCCCGTCCACCACGAAGCACTGGCCGGTTCCCGACGCCGCCGCTCTCAGAGCTTCCTGCAGGCCGGCCAATTCGGTTTCCCGGCCGAAAATCGCACCGGTGCTCTCCACAGTCATGATCTGCATCGTTCCCCCGTGGCGATCGCTGGCGATAAGCACCTGATTCTCCACTCCGGGCCTCCTGCCAGCACGTTTTTCCGATATCACGATAACCGCTACAGGCCAGTTGGCCCTTGGTGATTCACGGTGGATGATCTTGAAATTGGCCGAAAACATTCCCTGCGCGGAGGCTGATATGTCAAATGCGCGGAGTGCCGACGGAATTCCCCTCCGTACGCCCGCACCGGCGGCCCCACGCCCCCCGACCCGGCGCGGTCCGCCGCTCGAATCTCCCGTGTCCCTCATGGACGGGATCACGTAAACGGGCGATGGCGCGCCACGGCCGGTCGACGAAAACTAGCCGTCGACGGGCCAGGGCAAGCCGACTGAGCCGGGACTGAGGACCGCTGGGTTCCCGCCCGACGCCCGCAAGGAGGGGATACGTGATGGTCACCAATCTTTCATTCGGCCGGAGGATCCGGCTGAGGCGCCTGTACAGCGACGGCGGCCACCCGCTGCTTGTCGTACCGCTGGACCACCCCATCAGCGACGGGCCGATCCCCATGCGGGACGGTGGACTGGACGCCCTCGTCGGACAGATCGCCGACAACGGCGCCGACGCGGTGGTCCTGCACAAGGGCGGGCTGCGCCACGTCAACCCGGACCGGTTCCGCACGACCTCGCTGATCGTCCATCTGAGCGCGAGCACCATGCACGCCCAGGACCCGGACGACAAGTACCTGGTGGCCGGCGTCGACGAGGCACTGCGGCACGGCGCCGACGCGGTCAGCGTGCACGTCAACCTCGGCTCGGCCGAGGAGCGGCAGCAGATCACGGACCTCGGCCACGTGTCGGACCTCTGCGACCGCTGGAACGTTCCTCTGCTGGCCATGATCTATCCGCGGGGCCCGAAGGTCACCAATCCGCGGGACCCCGCCCTCGTCGCCCACGCCATCACCGTGGCCACCGAACTCGGCGCCGACATCGTCAAGACGCCGTACGTGGGCTCGCCCGACGAGATGGCGGACGTCGTCAAGAACGCGGCCATCCCGGTCATCGTCGCCGGAGGCCCGCGCAAGACCGCGGTGCCCGACGTACTGGCCTACGTGGACGAGGCGCTGCGCGGCGGCGTCAGCGGCTTCGCGATGGGTCGCAACATCTTCGAGTCCGCCGACCCCGGCGCGATGACACGACAGATCGCGCAGCGCCTGCACCAGCTCCGCGGATACGGCATCAGCGACCGTCGCGCCACACAGGACCCGAGCACGGAACAGCTCCGCACCCTGGTCGGCTGAGCCGCACCGGCCGTCGTCCAACCTTTCGCTCCATACCACTCACATCCATACGGGAGTACCAAAATGAAGATCAGCTGGCTTGACATCCGAGGTCTCGGCGAGACCAAGGAGGCGATCCTCCAGGAGGCGCTGCACTACCGCCTCGAAGGCATCGTCGCGGACGAGGCGGCCGATCTGGCGGACCTGCCGCCCACGATCACCAAGATCCTCTTCCCGCAGGGCAAGGACCTGCCGGAGGACTTCGGGGACGCGACCGTGGTCGTCGTCGACCCCGCCCGGCACGGCGTGACCCCGGCCGAACTGGCCGTCAAGCACCACGGGGTGGAGTTCGGCCGTTTCGTCGAGATCATCGACGCGCCGACCCTGGAGGACGCCTGCGAGTCGGCGCGCACCGAGCGGTGGAGCCTGCTGCTCTTCCGCGACCCCACCAAGATCCCGCTGGAGATCGTGATCGCCGCGGCCGCCCGCTCGACCGGCAGCATGGTCACCATCGCCCAGGACGTCGAAGAGGCGGAGATCATCTGCGGTGTCCTGGAGCACGGCTCGGACGGCGTGATGATGGCGCCCAAGGCGGTCGGCGAAGCGGCCAAGCTGAAGGCCGCGGCGCAGTCCGACGTGCCGGACCTCAACCTGACCGAGCTGGAGATCGTGGAGACCTCGCACATCGGCATGGGCGAGCGGGCGTGCGTGGACACCTGCACGTACCTCCGCGAGGACGAAGGCATCATGGTCGGCTCGCACTCCAAGGGCATGATCCTGTGCGTCAGCGAGACGCACCCGCTGCCCTACATGCCGACCCGCCCGTTCCGGGTGAACGCCGGCGCCATCCACTCGTACACGCTCTCCAAGGACGAGCGCACCAGCTACCTCAGCGAGCTCAAGTCGGGCAGCAAGGTGATGGCCGTCGACATCAAGGGCGGCACCCGGATGGTGACCGTCGGCCGGGTGAAGATCGAGTCCCGTCCGCTCATATCCATCGACGCGGTCGCGCCGAACGGCCAGCGGGTCAACCTCATCCTGCAGGACGACTGGCACGTGCGGGTGCTCGGCCCCGGCGGCGTCGTGCTCAACAGCACCGAACTCAAGCCCGGTGACAAGGTGCTCGGTTACCTGCCGACCGAGGACCGTCACGTCGGTTACCCGATCGACGAATTCTGCCGCGAGCAGTGAGTCCGCACATGCCGGCCGTGGAGGCCGGGCGTTCGGTGCTGGACTTCCATGTGCGGCTCGCCCCGGTGCCCCAGGCACCAGGGCGCCTGCTCGCCACCATGGACGAGTGCGGCATCGGACGTGCGGTGGTCTGTGCGGGCGGCACCATGCCGCTCGCGCAGCTCTCCCGCTTCCTGGTGGAAGGCGGGCACATCGAAACCGACGCCGACAACGACGCGGTGCTGCGGGCCTGCGCGGCGTCGGACGGCCGGCTGATCCCGTTCTTCTTCGCCAACCCGCACCAGGACCCGGAGCACTACCGCCGCGCGGCGGCGGACTTCCGCGGCATGGAGATCTCCCCGGCGGTGCACGGAATCGCGCTGAACGACCCGCGCACCGCCGGTCTCGTCGAGGTCGCCCGGGACGTCGGGCACAGCGTGTACACCGTCTGCCTGGAACGCTCGGGCAGCCGGGTCGCCGACCTCGTGTCGCTCGCCACCCGCTATCCCGAGGTCACCTTCGTCCTCGGGCACGCGGGCATCGGGAACATCGACCTGTACGCCGTCGAGCTGATCGCCCCGCTGCGGAACGTGCTGCTGGAGACGTCGGGCGGCTACACCTGCGTGGCCCGCGCCGCAGTTGAGCAACTCGGCGCGGACCGGGTGCTCTTCGGCTCCGAGGCCCCGCTGCAGCACCCCGAGGTGGAGCTGACCAAGCTCCGCCGCCTGGGGCTCGGCGACGACGACTGGCAGAAGATCGCGTGGCGCAACGCGTCCCGTCTTCTCGGATGGGAGGAAACGCCATGACGAAGACCGGCAAGCTGCCCCGCATCGGCGACTGGTCCACCTACGAAGAACTGGCGGCGCTGCAACAGAAGCAGCTGCCCGCGGTCCTCGCGCGGGCCGTCACGTCGCCCTTCTACCGAGCCCGGCTGGGTGCGGACGCGATATCCGCCGGCCCGGCCGCCTTCGGCGCGCTCCCCACCACCACCAAGTCCGACCTGCGCGACAACTATCCGTTCGGCATGCTGGCGGTGGCCAAAAGCGAGCTGGCGACGTACCACGAGTCCAGTGGCTCCACCGGTCAGCCCACACCCTCCTTCTACACGGAGGACGACTGGGTCGATCTCGCCGAACGCTTCGCCCGCAAGTGGGTCGGCATGGACGCGTCGGACACGCTGCTCGTGCGCACCCCCTACGCCATGCTGCTCACCGGGCATCTGGCGCACGCGGCGGGACGGCTGAACGGCGCGACCGTGGTTCCCGGCGACAACCGCTCGCTCGCCATGCCGTACTCCCGGGTGGTCAGGGCCCTGCACGACCTCGAGGTGACGCTGACCTGGTCGATGCCCACGGAGTGTCTGCTGTGGGCCGCGGCGGCCGGGGCCGCGGGGCTCCGGCCCGACCGGGACTTCCCGGCACTGCGCGCCCTGTTCGTCGGCGGCGAGCCGCTGAGCGCGGCCCGGCGAGCCAGGATCAGCAGGCTGTGGGGCGTGCCGGTGGTGGAGGAGTACGGCTCCACCGAGACCGGAAGTCTGGCCGGCGAGTGCACGCACGGCCGCCTGCACCTGTGGGCCGACCGTTTCCTGTTCGAGGTCCGCGACCCGGACACCGGGGAGATCGGCCCGGAGGGCGTGGGGCAGCTGGTCGTCACACCGCTCCACCGGGAAGCCATGCCGCTGCTGCGCTACAACCTGGAAGACTCGGTCGAGGTGTCGTACGACCCGTGTCCGTGCGGCTGGGTGCTGCCCACCGTCACCGTCCTCGGACGGGCCGTCTACGGGCACCGGATCGGTGACACCCTGGTCACCCAGCACCGGCTGGAGGACCTCGTCTACCGCCTCCCCTTCGAGTACGGAGTGCTGTTCTGGCGCGCGCAGACCGCCTCCGACCACCTGCGGGTCGAGATCGAGGTGGCGGCCGAGCATCAGGCGGCGGCGTGCGCCGAACTGGCGGATGCGGTGCGGCGGGAGCTGGGCGTCGCCTGCAAGGTCGAGGGGATCGCCCCGGGCAGCCTGGTCCCGCAGGACGTGCTGACCGGTATGCCCGACGTCGTCAAACCCAGAAGTCTGTTCGGCCCGGACGAGGACTGGAACAAGGCCATCCTCTACTACTGAGACCGCCCGTCGAGAGTTGTGATCATGATCCAGAATCGAACGCCTTCCCTGGGGAAGCGGGGCGGCGTCCGCATAGCGGTCGTGGGCGCCGGCATCGCCGGCCTCACCGTGGCACTGTCCCTCAGTCGTGCTGGTATCCGCTGCGAGGTCTTCGAACAGGCGAAGAACCTGCGTGAGGTGGGGGTCGGTGTGCAGCTCGCACCCAACGCCACCCGCCTCCTGCACCGTCTGGGTCTCGCCCACCGGCTGAACTCGGTGGCGGTGCGCCCCTCCGCCGTGGAGATGCGCAGCTGGGACGACAACCGGCTGCTCGGCCGCACCGAGCTCGGCAGCGCCTGCGAAGAGCTCTACGAGGCGCCGTACTACACGGTGCACCGCGCCGATCTGCACCAGGCGCTGCTGTCGAGCATCGATGGCAACATCCTGCACATCGGGCGTCGGTGTGTGGGTGTCGAGGAGCTGCCGGAGGGGGCGCTGCTCCGCTTCGAGGACGGCTCGACCTACGAGGCCGACGTCGTGATCGGCGCAGACGGCATCCACTCGGTGGTGCGCGACACCCTCGCCATGGACGAGCCCAGGTTCTCCGGGCAGTCCATCTACCGGGGGCTGGTGCCGGCCGAACAACTGCCGTTCCTCCTGGAGGATCCGAAGGTCCGGCTGTGGTTCGGACCGGAACAGCACTGTGTGTGCTACCCGGTGAGCGCCGGACGGTGGATCAGTGTCGGGGCCACGGCTCCGGCCGGCGACTGGTCGGTCGAGTCGTGGACGGCCGAAGGCCGCGTCGAGGACCTGCTGGAGACCTACCAAGGGTGGAACGAGGAGGTGCTCAGCGTCCTCAAGGCCCTCGACTCCGTGGGCCGCTGGGCCCTGCACGACCGCGACCCGCTCACCCACTGGTCCACTCGCCGGATCGCGGTCGTCGGGGACGCGGCACATCCCATGCTTCCCTTCCAGGCGCAGGGAGCCAACCAGGCGATCGAGGACGCCGTCGTGCTCACCGCCTGCCTGCAGGGTGTCCAACCGGACGACATCCCGGCGGCGCTCGCCCGTTACGAGCAGGTGCGCCGGCCGCGTACCGACGAACTCCAGCAGATGTCCCGGGCGAACTCGCGGACCTTTCACCTCTCCGACGGGGAAGGGCAGCGCGAACGCGACCTGGCGCTTGCCGGCACGCAGAACCTGCGCGAGCAGGACTGGTTGTACGGCTACGACGCCGAGGCCGCACTCCTCGGGAAGTAGCGTGCCGGACGGACGACGCGACGACGCCGCAGCCTGTGGGCCGCGGCGTCGTCGCGTCGTGCGGTGGCGGTCAGCGCGCGTCGGCCTGCTTCTTGGCGTCGATCTCGGCGATCAGACCCTCGATGAGGCCCTTGATCTCGTCGCGGATGGGGCGGACGGCCTCGACGCCCTGGCCTGCCGGGTCCTCGAGCTGCCAGTCGAGGTAGGTCTTGCCGGGGAAGTACGGGCAGGCGTCGCCGCAGCCCATCGTGATGATGTAGTCCGACGCCTGTGCGGCCTCGGGGGTGAGGACCTTCGGCTTCTGGTCGGAGATGTCGATGCCCAGCTCGGCCATGGCGGCCACGGCGGAGGGGTTGATCTGCTCGCCGGGCACGGAGCCGGCGGAGCGGACCTCGACGCGGTCGCCGGCGAGGTGGCGCAGGAACCCGGCCGCCATCTGGGAGCGGCCCGCGTTGTGGATGCAGACGAACAGCACGGACGCGAGCGGGGTGGAGGACATCGGTTCTTCCTTCATCGGCAGGGTCAACGGGGCCGTCCATCTCGCTCGGGCGACAATGACTCAGCCCGGACTGGTATCAGCCCCGGATGATGTGACAGTATCAGTCCATGATGACGTCAGTCGACACTGAACTGATCCGAGTCCTGGCAGACCCCCTCAGGCTTCAGATCGTGACCCTGCTCTCCCGCGAGACGCTGTGCACCACGCACCTCGTGGAGGAGACCGGTGCCAAGCAGACCAACCTCTCGAACCACCTGAAGGTGCTCAGAGAGGCCGGGTTCGTGGAGACCGAACCGTGCGGCCGCTTCATCTACTACAGACTCCGCCCGGAAGTCATCGAGGCCATCGCCGCTCAGTTCGCCGGCCTCGCGCAGGCCTCGCGTGCCACGTCCGAAGCGAACATCAAGCGGTCCTGCCCATAACCCGCTTGTTTCCCCCTCACCTGCCCGAGGAGAACCTGCCTTGTCCGTCACCGAGCCCGTCGGCGCCGCCCCCGCAGCGGTCCCCGCGATACCCGCCGACGCGCCCCCGCCCGTACCCGGCGCGACCCCGCCCGCCATCCCGCTGGTGGCCCGGGCCGCCGCCGAACTCGTCGGGACGGCCGCGCTGGTCGCGATCGTCGTCGGGTCCGGCATCCAGGCGACGAAGCTCACCCAGGACGTGGCCCTGCAACTGCTGGCCAACTCCACCGCCACCGTCTTCGGCCTCGGCGTCCTGATCGCCCTCCTCGGCCCGGTCTCCGGCGCCCACTTCAACCCGGTCGTCAGCCTCGCCGAGTGGTGGACCGGCCGCCGCAGCGGCGGCGCCGGCGTCACCGCCCGCGACCTGGCCGTCTACATCCCCTCCCAGATCGTCGGCGCCATCGCGGGTGCGATCCTCGCCGACGCGATGTTCGGCGAGCCGCTGGTGAAGTGGTCCACCCACGACCGCTCCGCCGGGAACCTGCTGCTCGGCGAGGTCGTGGCCACCGCCGGCCTGATCCTGCTGATCTTCGGCCTGGCGCGGACGGACCGTCTGCGCTTCGCGCCCGTCGCGGTGGCCTCGTACATCGGCGCCGCGTACTGGTTCACCTCCTCCACCTCCTTCGCCAACCCAGCCGTCACCATCGGCCGCGCCTTCACCGACACCTTCGCGGGCATCGCCCCCGCCTCGGTGCCGGCGTTCGTGGGCGTGCAGCTCGTGGGGGCCGTGGTGGGCCTGGCCCTCGTCGCGGTCATCTTCATGCGCGGCAAGACGGACAGCGGGTCGCCCGCGGCATGACGCAGCACGCGGATGTGGTGGTGATCGGCGGCGGCCAGTCCGGGCTCGCCGCCGGCTACCACCTGCGCCGCCTGGGCATCGAGCACGTCATCCTCGACGCCCAGGAGGGTGCGGGCGGAGCCTGGCAGCACACCTGGGACTCCCTCCACCTCTTCTCCCCGGCGGCGTACTCCTCGCTGCCCGGCCGGTTCATGCCCGTCCAGGAGGGCGAGGTCTACCCGGACGCCGGGCACGTGGTCTCGTACCTCGCGGACTACGAGAAGCGGTACGAGCTCCCCGTGCGGCGGGGCGTGCGGGTCGACGCCGTCCACCGCGACGGCGACTTCCTGCGGGTGGCGACGGATTCCGGGGACTGGCGGGCCCGTGCGGTCGTCGGCGCAACCGGGACGTGGACCCGCCCCTTCCTGCCCGCCGTCCCCGGAGGGCGCGAGTTCCGGGGCCGCCGGCTCCACACCGTCCAGTACGGCAGTCCCGGTGAGTTCGCCGGGCAGCGCGTCATCGTGGTGGGCGGTGGGAATTCCGGGGCCCAGATCGCCGCCGACCTCGCGTCCGCCGCCGACCTCGTGTCTGCAGCCGACCTCGCGTCCGTCGCCGACCTCGCGTCCGTCGCCGAGCTGACGTGGGTCACCCAGCGTCCGCCCCGCTACCTGCCCGACGACATCGACGGCCGGGCCCTCTTCGACGCGGCCACCGCCCGCCGCCAGGCCCTGGACGCGGGCCGCACCGACACCGGCGGTGTCGCCTCGCTCGGTGACATCGTGGCCGTGCCCCCGGTCCGCGCGGCCCGCGACGCCGGACTCCTGACGGCGAAGCCGATGTTCACCCGCCTCACCGCCACCGGCGTGGAATGGGCCGACGGCACCCGGGCCGAGGCCGACGCGGTCATCTGGTGCACCGGCTTCCGGCCCGCCCTCGCCCCCTTCGCCCCGCTGCGCCTGCGCGGCAGCCGCGGCCACATCGCCACCGCAGGCACTCGCGCCGTCGACGAACCCCGCCTGCACCTGCTCGGCCACGGCGACTGGACCGGCCCGGCCTCCGCCACCCTCATCGGCGTAGGCCGCCCGGCCCGGGACGCGGCCCGCGAGATCGCGGAGCTGCTGGGGCGCCGCTGAGCCGGAACGGCAGAGGCGGCACAAGGTGGGGCCGGGTCGTCCGGCTCACGCTCGACAGCGGGATCGCGGTCAGCTGATCGTCGGGCTGCGGCGCTCCAGCAGGACGACGTCGCGCCATACGCCGTGGTGGCGGCCGATGCGCGCGCGCGTGCCGATGACGCGGAAGCCGGCCCTCTGGTGCAGGGCCAGGCTCGCGGTGTTCTCGGGGAAGATCCCGCACTGGATCGTCCAGATGCCCGCCGCCTCGGTCGAGGCGATCAGCGCGTCGAGCAGGGCGCGGGCGACGCCGCGGCCCCGGGCGCCGGGGTGCACGTAGACGGAGTGCTCGACCACGCCCGCGTACGCGCACCGGTCCGAGACCTTGGACGCGGCCACCCAGCCGAGCAGCTTCCCGTCCTGGCCGACCGCGACGAAGCGGTGTCCGGGCCGTTTCCCCGCGTCGAAGGCTTCCCAGGCGGGGGCCTCGGTCTCGAAGGTGGCGTTGCCCTCGTCGATCCCGGCTTCGTAGATCGCCAGGACCTCGTCCGCGTGCGCCCGGGTCAGCGGCTCGATGCGCAGGCTCATACCGTGCCGGCCCGGGTCAGGATGGCGCCCATGGCGGTGAGCACGGCGGGCTCCACGCGGTAGTAGACCCAGGTGCCGCGGCGCTCGGAGGAGAGCAGGCCGGCGTCCTTGAGCTTCTTCAGGTGGTGGGAGACCGTCGGCTGGGAGACGCCCACATCCGAGATGTCGCACACGCAGGCCTCTCCGCCCTCGTGCGAGGCGACGGCCGAGAACAGCCGCAGGCGCACCGGGTCGCCCAGGGCCTTGAACATCACCGCGGTCCGCTCGGCCTCCTCGGCCGTCAGCGGGCGCTCCGACAGGGGCGGGCAGCACGCCTCGGCGGCGTCCGGCTCCAGCAGGGGCAACACCCTCGTGGTCGACATGCCCTCATCATCCCCAGAAATTAGATGGATGTCTATGTTGACGAACGTCGATGTCCGGTGCCACCCTAGGGGCGTCAGGACATCGACAAACGTCGAATCAACAGGGGAGCCCGTCGTGAACGCATCCACCGAAGCCCTGCCCGTCGTCGTCATCGGAGCCGGTCCGATCGGCCTCGCGGCCGCGGCCCGGCTCGTCGAGCGGGACATCGAGCCCCTCGTCCTGGAGGCGGGCTCCGCCGCCGCCTCCGCGGTCCGCGACTGGTCGCACGTACGGCTCTTCTCCACCTGGGGCGAGGTCGTCGACCCGGCCGCCGAAAAGCTCCTCGCCCCCACCGGCTGGGTCAAGCCCGACGCCGACACCTACCCCTCCGGCGGGGAGTGGGCCGAGCTCTACCTCCAGCCCCTGGCCGACGTCCTCGGCGAGCGCGTCCGCTACGGCGCGACCGTCACCGGCGTCTCCCGCACCGGCCGCGACCGCATCGTCGACGCCGACCGCGAAGCCCAGCCCTTCGTCATCCACCACACCACGGCCGACGGCACCGAGGCCCGCGTCTTCGCCCGCGCCGTCATCGACGCCTCCGGCACCTGGTCCACCCCCGGCCCGGCCGGTGGCAGCGGCCTGCCCGCCCTCGGCGAAAAGAGCGCGGCCGACCGCATCGCGTACCGCGTCCCGGACCTCAAGGACCCCTCCATCCGCGCCCGTTACGCCGGCAAGCGCACCGCAGTCATCGGCTCCGGAGCCTCCGCCTTCACCGCGCTCGCCTACCTGGCCGACCTCGCGAAGGAGCAGGAGGGCACCCACGCGGTCTGGATCCTGCGCCGCGGCATCTCCGGCTCCACCTTCGGAGGCGGCGAAGCCGACCAGCTGCCCGCCCGCGGCGCCCTCGGTCTCGCCGCGAAGGCCGCCGTCGACGGCGGCCACGCCGACGCGGTCACCGGCTTCCGCACCGAAACCGTCGAGCGGGACACCGACGGCCGCCTGGTCCTCGTCGGCGAGGACGGCCGCCGCCTGGACCCGGTCGACGAGGTCATCACCCTGACCGGCTTCCGACCCGACCTCACCTTCCTCGACGAGCTGCGCCTCGGCCTGGACGAACGCCTCCAGGCCCCCACGGCCCTCGCCCCCCTGATCGACCCCAACCAGCACTCCTGCGGCACCGTCTACCCGCACGGCGCCGCCGAGCTCTCCCACCCGGAGAAGGGCGTCTATCTCGCCGGCATGAAGTCCTACGGCCGCGCCCCCACCTTCCTCGCCATGACCGGCTACGAGCAGGTCCGCTCCATCGCCGCCGCCCTCGCGGGCGACCACGAGGCCGCCGAACGCGTCGAGTTGACCCTCCCCGAGACCGGAGTCTGCGGCGGAGCCGGCCTCTTCGAGCAGCCCACGGCAGCCGAAGAGACCAGCGGCGGAGGCTGCTGCGCGGCCCCGGCCACCCTCACCATCGGCGCCCCGGCCTCCTCCGGCGGCTGCTGACCTCCGTGTCACACACCCAGGCCGACGTGGCCGCGACCGGGACGGGGGTCCGATCACGGCCACGCGGCGTCCTCCCGGCCCTCTGTGCCACTCAGATCACGAGCTGGGGCATCGTCTACTACGCCTTCCCCGTCCTGCTCCCGCGCCTGACGGCGGACACCGGCTGGTCCCTCAACGCCGCGACCGCAGCCTTCTCCCTCGCGCTCGTCGTCTCGGCGGTCGCGGGCATCCCGGTCGGCCGGATCCTCGACCGTCGGGGCCCGCGCGCGGTGATGACCACCGGATCCGTGATCGGCGTCCTGGCCATCCTGCTGATCGCAGCATCCCCCAACCTGCTTGTCTTCACCTGCGGTTGGATCCTCGCGGGCGTGTCCATGGCCGCCACCTTCTACCCGCCCGCCTTCGCCGCCCTCACCCGCTGGTGGGGCCCCGACCGCATCCGCGCCCTGACGATCGTCACCCTTGCCGGCGGCCTGGCGTCCACCCTCTTCGCTCCGCTGACCGCGACCCTGGCCGAACACCTCAGCTGGCGGGCCACCTACGTCGCCCTCGCCGCCATCCTCGCCGCCATCACCATCCCCGCACACGCGCTCGCCCTGCGCGCCCCCTGGCCCCCGGCCCCGCCCGCCCCGCCCTCCGTCGGCCGCACACCGGTCACCCGCAGCCGCCCCTTCCTCCTCCTGGCCGTCGCCTTCACCCTCTCCGGCTTCGCCATGTACGCCGTCGTCATGAGCCTCATCCCGCTCCTCACCGAACGCGGCGCCGACGCGACAACCGCCGCCTGGGCCCTCGGACTCGGCGGCGCTGGCCAGACCCTCGGCCGTACCCTCTACGCCGGCCTCTCCACCCGCACCTCGACCACCACCCGCACCGTCACCCTGCTCGCCCTGGGCGGTGCGACGACAGCGGCCCTCGCCCTGGTGCCGGGTCCGATGCCCCTGCTGATCGCGCTCGCGGTCCTAGCCGGAGTCGTACGCGGCAACCTGACCCTGCTCCAGGCCACAGCAGTCACCGACCGATGGGGCACCACGCACTACGGCCGCCTTTCCGGCCTCCTCGGCGCCCCGGCCCACATCGCGGGAGCATTGGCCCCCTGGGCCGGCGCAGCCCTCGCGGGCCCGCTCGGCGGCTACCCCCACCTGTTCGCGGCCCTGGCCTCACTCTCGGCCGTGGCCGCCTGCCTCGCACTGGCCACTTCGGGGAAGGCCCACAACCAGGCGTCCTCGGCTTCCCCCTAGCAACAACTGAGCCGCAGAGCCCCCCACTGATCCGCTACCCTGTCCCTGGGCTGCCCTTGCGGCAGCCCAGGACCTCGCCGAGGCGAGCCGCACTCTCACGCAGAGCATTCGGCCACGCTGCACGCAAGGCCCGCCTTCGTAGCTCAGGGGATAGAGCACCGCTCTCCTAAAGCGGGTGTCGCAGGTTCGAATCCTGCCGAGGGCACAGAGAAACGCCTGGTCACAGGCGTTTGAGTGCCGAGAAGGGCCCTTGGATCTTGAATCCAAGGGCCCTTTCGGCCTTCCCGGGGGACAGATGGGGGACAGCGCGCTAGGCGGCGATCTCCCGGCCCTCTGCGTCCGATGAGCTGCTGATGAGCACCAGGTGGGGTGCCTGGTCGGTGGTCGGCTCTTCCTCGGGCGGAGCTTCGGGCTGGGACTGTCCCCCGCCGGGGCTCTCCGCAGTTGAAGCCTGGGCACGCGGGACAACGGCCACCGTGGCATCGGCGTTCGCCTTGTCGAACTGCGGCATGAGCGAGGTGTACGTGTCCGCGGTGAGGCTGAAGCTGGCGTGCCCCAGGAGCAGCTGTATCGCCTTCATGCTCAGGCCTGCGATCAGGGAGAGGGACGCGGCGCAGTGCCGGAGGTCGTGCAGTCGGATGGGCGGCAGGTCGTGGCGCTCAAGGAACCGCTCGAAGGTCTGGCTCACGTGCTTGGGGTTCCAGGGCCGGCCGTCCTCCATGGTGAAGACCTTCCCTGAGTCGAAGAACGGGCCGTACTTCTGAGGCTTGTCGGGGTTGTCGGCCTTCCACTGCGCGCGCTTGAGCTCCCATCGCTCGCGCTGGCCCTTCTGCACTTCCCGCCAGGCAGCGAGGAGCGTCAGGGTGATGGAGTCGAAGGTGACCGTACGGCGGCTGGCTCGGCTCTTGGGGGTCTCGGCGTAGGTCTCGTACGAGGAACGGACGGCCAGCGTTTCGACCAGGTTGGCGTATCCCTGGTCAAGGTCCACCTCCGTCCAGGGCAGGCCGGTGGCTTCGCCTCGGCGGGGGCCCCGGAACGTCATCCAGTGCCACATGACGTACATGGAGTGGTCGACGGCCAGGTCGAGGAACTCCCCGGTCAGCTCCGGCGTCCAGACCATGACGGGGCCGGGAACCTCCCCGGTCTCCCGCCAGCGGGCGACCCGCTCGGGTGTCCACACGAGCGGGTCGGGCTTCTCGTACGTGGGGATGATGACCGCGTCACACCAGTTCTCCGTGATCAGCTTCTCGCGGACGGCGGACGCCATCGCACCGGAGAGGCACTGGAGGAACTTCTCCTGCCGGCCGGGCCCGGTGTCCTGACGGGGCTTCGCGTACGCCTCCTTGAGGGCAGTACGGGCGGCATCCCACCGCTCACGCAGGTGGGGCGGTCGAGGCTTGGGGGCCTGTTTCCAGGCCTGGTGCGCTTCGTCGACCTCGGACTTCGCGAGGATGGCGGCCACGCGGTTGGCTGCCTTGACCTCGTTGAAGTCCCAGATGCCCTTGAACATCGCCTGGATGTGTCTGGTGCGCAGGTCGCGCATGGGCACGTCACCGAAGGCGGGGATGTAGAGGCGGTGGATGAAGTCGTGGTGGTCCTCCCGGGTGCTCTCCTTGAGGTCGACCCGGGTCTCGTGCCAGCGGAGCAGGAACTGCTGCGCGGTCTCCTTGGACTCGATGTCTATGCCGTCGCTGGCCTCATCCCACAGCTTCTGGGCATCCTTCGCGGCGGCCTTACTCGTGAGGTAGCCGCCCTTGCGCGGCCGGCGGTTACCCGTGCCGGGGAACTCGGAGAGGTTGACGTAGTAGTACCAGGAGCCGTGGTCCTTCTTCTTGAGGTCGGGGCAGTCGGATCCCATCTCGCGCGTGGCGGGTTCGCCGTTCGCCTTGAACATCGGCTCGCCGGCGGCGTCGAGCTTGGGCTCGGTGCACTTGCACCGCTTGTAGGTGCTCCCCTTGAACACGTGTCCCCCTCTGAGCTGGGCTGTCCTTACGTGTCCTGATCTTTCTGTACCGAAGGGGACGCCTCCTTGGGCACCGTATGCTTCCGGTCAGGTGGCGCGGGGAAGAGGGATGTGACCACCTATGTCCTCATCTGCATCTGTCGCGCAGGAACTTCCGGGGGGCCGGGAGCGGCGCGGGGCGATGACCATGGCGGAGCTGCTGGAGCTGCCGCCGATGGTGAACGTGACCACTGCGGCCCGCGCCTTGTCGATCGGCAAGGACACGGCGTACAAGCTGATCAAGTCCGGGGAGTTCCCTGTTCAGGTCATCGCGCTGGGGTCGACCTCGAAGGTGGCGACCGCCTCGCTGTGGGAACTGCTTGGCGTTCGCCACTGACCTCTGTGCGTTGACCTATTTCTCCGAAGCCCGCCCCTCGCGTCGAGGTGGCGGGCTTCGTGTCGCCTGCGCACTGACCTGCGCGTTCGAATAATTCGCCTGATGTACGTTCACACTGATGAAACATTGTGAGGTGCGCCACAACAGGGCAACCTTTCGA
Source organism: Streptomyces sp. GL_148 (assembly GCF_057834205.1). Taxonomy (NCBI): domain Bacteria; kingdom Bacillati; phylum Actinomycetota; class Actinomycetes; order Kitasatosporales; family Streptomycetaceae; genus Streptomyces; species Streptomyces sp. GL_148. The sequence continues at coordinate 3,718,764 of NZ_CM174396.1, forward strand.
CCCTTCTACCTGTGGCTTTCGTGTACCGCCCATGAACAGACCCGACAGCGGACTGTTCGAACGTCGCGCAACACGTACATTGGCCTATTAGACAGGTGAGCGGCTACTCATCTGCACGCGATCATCACGCGAGGGATTGAGACATATGGGACGGCTGTCCGGCTACGCCAGCGGCGGGGGGCTCGACTCCGACGAAGCGGCGTACCTGCGGCAGGCGGCTTCCCGGTTCTTCCCGACCGACCCGCAGATGTCGCAGAACTCCATCGCCCTCTGGGTCAACGACCATGGCGGGCGCACCTCTACCGGTGGGCTCTGGCGCGGCGAGACCCTAGTCCGCACGCTGTCCCACCCGAGGATGGCAGGGCTGGACGCGGACGGTAATCCCATCGAGGGCTTCGGGGAAACGGTCCTGGCCCCGGGCGAGTACCACCGCCTCATGGCGCGCTTCAAGGAGCGGCAGGCCCAGCCGGCACCGCGCCGGGACGCATACGATTACCTGCTCACCCATGGGCTCTCGGACTGCGGCGAATGCGGCTACGACATGTCGGGGGCCCGGGTCAACGCCGACGCGGGACCGGGATATCGCTGCCTGCCCCCCACCGGGAACCGTGCCTCGTGCGGCAAGGTCCGTATGAACGCGGACCGTCTCGAGCCCGCCGTGGCTGAGCAGGTCCTCGCGGACCTCCTGCGGCCAGGAGTCCACGCGAAGCTCCTGCGCCTCCAGAAGGACGCCAGAGAAGAACTGGCCCGCCTCCGTGAGCACATCGACGGAGCCGAGGATCGTTTTGCGGCTCTCAAGTCCATGCGGAAGTCCATGGTCCCCCAGGCGTACAAGGCAGCGGAGCAGGCTACGAAGGACGACCTCAAGGCCTGCCTCGTTCGCGTTCGGTTCCTTGGGCAGCTCGCCAAGGTTCCCCTCTCCGACGTGAACGACATCGTGTCCTGGTGGAATTCGGCGCCGCGCGCTTCGCAGCGCGGTCTGGTGATGCTGTCGGTGACGAAGGTGCACGTGCTGGCTTCCGGTGGCGGCCGCAACCACGACCCGCACAGCCGCATCCGGATCGACTGGCGGACGTCCACCAGCTGACTGCGGCCGCTACGTGCAGAGGGGCCCCGACCTGGGTTGGTCGGGGCCCCTCTGCACGCGTTGCGTCAGCTCATAGCCGCGAAGACCGGCCCGGCGACAGCGGCGCCCAGGGCCGCGCCGGCGAGCACTTGGGCGGGGGTGTGATCGCGGAGGCGGACGCGCGACCAGCCGACGAGGACCACCAGGGCGAACGCGGACAGCGTCCACGGACCGTAGGCCAGTGCCAGCATGACGACGGCCCCGCTGGATACGGCCGTGTGCACGCTGATCTTCCACACGGTCGTGATGGCGAGGATGGCCACGAGCGTGGCGAGCATCGCGAAGATGAGGGCGGTCATCTCCTCCGGGGCGTCCAGGGCGAGCATCCCGGAGATGCAGACGATCACCGAGACGATGATTCCGGGGATGACGACGAGGCGGTCCTGCCGGCGCCGGACATGCCGGTCGCCCCAGTGGCCGCGCCGCTCACCCCACTTGATCCACAGGATGGGGACAACGCCGCAGAAGAAGCCCGCGACAAGGCCCCAGCCGATTCCGGCGAGCCGGTCGGCGTACCAGCCCATCAGGAGGGTGACGGCCAGAATCCAGGTGCGCGGTTCCAGGACGTCGGTGACCTGCTTCGCGAACGATGCCTCCGCGCCGGGTGCGGTGGTGGTGGTCATGCAGGGATCTCCTGGTGGTTGCGGGCGAACTCCGCAGCTGCGGGGCTGCGGTACACGGCGGCCATGACGAGCATCGAGCGGACCTCGGCGTCGAAGTCGGTGTCTTCGTCGTCCATGTGGTTCACCTTGGGGACCGACTCGCAGACGGGGCTGGCGCCGCGGAGCTTCGCCTCCCACGCTGCTCGCACCCACAGGCCATCGGCGTAGGCGTCCCGCTTCGGGGCGGGGACGTCGGCCGTCGCTGTCTGTGCGGCGTCGAGGGTCTGTGCTGGCACGTAGGCGCGCAGGACCAGGACCACGTCCCAGATTTCGATGAGTCGGCGGTGAAGGCGCAGGCGAGGGCTTCGGCCGACGGGGTCGTTGAGGACGACGTCGGGGACGACCTCGGTCAGGGCTGTCCACAGCGGCTCGACCTGGCGCAGTGCCCGGCGGTAGGTGACGGTCCTCCACAGCACTCCGGCAGCGGGGACGGAATTGCCGAGGACGATCAGCAGGATCGCGAGGTACTCGACGAGGTCCGCGATCGTCTGGGTGGTGTCGTCGTCGGTGACGAACTCGGTGCCGGCCAGCCGGGTGGCCATGTGCGCGATGCGCCACAGCGTGTAGAGGGCTCCGAAGGCGGTACCGGCGCCCAGGAGGCGCAGGCCCGTGCGCAGGGGTGCGCCGGCTGCGTGGCGGCTGTAAGACCAGAAGAGCCAGCTGGAGATGGACATCGCGACGGCCAGATAGCCGAGGAAGACCATGCAGTAGGCGGTTCCGGTGGGTTGTCCGAGGTTCGCCTCGAAGAAGTTGTGGACCTCGTCAGGCCTCGGGGTGAGGGTGAAGAGGGTGGCGAGCAGCACGATGCTCGCGGCGGCGATCCCGTACAGGGGCCACCGGCCTCGGGCCAGGGCGGCCGGTCTGGCCATCGCGATGACGAAGATCAGGACGAACGTCGACCCGGCTATGCCGACTGCGTGTTGCAGCAGCGTGGCCAGGTTGGTGATCCCGAGGGGCTCGATGACGATCCGCTTCACCGCGGGGCGGGCGATGGTGCAGGCGACGGCGACGGACGTGAACGCGGCCCACAGGGGCCGCTGTCGCTGGACTCGGATGGCGGCGGGCAGGCGCCAGGCGGCAACAAGCCAAAGGGCTAGGACAACTGCGGTTTTGATGGGTCAGACTTTCTTACTGGGTGGGGTGTCCGAAGGCGTCGCTGAGTCGTTCGAGAACGTCTGCGCCTTCGGCCGTCCGTGACCGCGCCTCGGTGCGGCTGGCCTTCTCGTGAATGAGAGTGGCCAAGGTCTCCGCATCTGATTCCTGCGGCCCGGAGTATTTCGTTCGGCCGAGGAGGGCGGCCATTGCGCTGGGGGAAATCCCCAATTCCTCGTCCTCTGCGGTCGTCTTGGCGAGCTGGGCGCGTACCCGGGCAGCGTGGGCGCGCATGAACTCGGAGACCGGCAGGTCGGGTTCGCTGCGTCCGAACTTCTCGGTGTGCGCGGCGAACGGGTTCGCGGGGAATCCGGCGGGCAGCTCGCCGTCGCCCTCTGGGCCGCTCAGGGTGTCGAAGTGCGGGCCGACGTGGCCGAGCAGCATGTGCGAAATCTCGTGGAGGACGATCTGCCGGCGCAGGATGGCGCTGGCCGCAGGCTGGTAGAAGACCAGGTCGAAGGCATCAAGGCTCATCCACAGGCCGCATGGCAGGTCCGGGTTCGAGTCGTCGAGCTGCTGGAGGAACAGGGGCCGACCGCGGTCTTCGGCGACGGCCTCGCAGAACGCTTCGAGGTCGAAGGGGGTGGGGATGCTCAGGCGGGCGACGAGCTTCTTGAGCGGGTCACCCGTCGTGCTCTCCAGCCGCTTCCACCACATGGTTCGCGCCCCCGCTTTCCGGCCTGCACTGGCCGGACCTCCCCGGGCGCCTGCTGACAGAGCCGGGAATTTCCTCGGCGTCGTGCGCAAGGGTATCGCCATTGGACTGGACCACTGAACGTATTTCACTGGGTGAAATAGACGGTGAGACGGCGGGCCCTTCGGGCAAGATCACTTTTTGCGCCTGCGGCCGGGCTTCTCGTCGACAACGGGGAGTCCTTCAAGATCGCGGGCGCCCTCGACCATCCCCTGAATTCCCTTGAGGGTCTTGGCTGATAGGCCTCGCAGGCGGAATGCGATGGCCCGGACGTGGCCGTCCTCCAGAACCTCGGCGAGGTCGTCGCTGGCCTTCGCGAGCTCGACGCCTTCCTTGATCTCGCGCATCCGGCGGTCGGTGGCCTCCGCCACCTCTTCGTCCACGAAGTAGCTGGTCGAGACGCCGAAGAACTTCGCGAGCGCCCTCATCGAGTCGAGGCTTGGGTTGGTGACCTTGCCGGTTCGGATGTTCGCGATGGTGGCGTGCGTCACCGTCGGATCGCCCGGCCCGGCCGACCTCTTGATGAGGTCCTCGATCTCCCGGGGCGTATACGGGCCCCGCCCGGCTGGGTGCAGCTCCGCGATCAGGTGAGCGAGCCTCCGGGCCATGAAGCCTTCGCCAATGTGAGCGCGGTCGCCCATGGCTTCTATCACTACTCCTCGCCCCTCGGGGCTGTCGCTTACCGGAAACCGAGATCCTATCTCGTCCGCTTTACGCAGCCGACCAGCCCACCCCTCGCCCATGTCTCGTTGATTTGACACGCCTGGGAGTGGACTGCGTATGTTCTGACGACCTCGCCCAGGGGCTTCCGCTTCGTACGCTCCACCGTGCGCCGCTCCACTGACCAGGGGTGACACCGCACTCGTCCAGGCCTCAGCCCTGGACTCGACCCCGGAGAGAACGTGCAGCAACCAACGCCCGACGCCGCTTTACGGGACTGAGGCCAAAGGCGGCATCCGCGGCCCCGTGCCTCCGGGGCCTCGCGACGCAACTTCTTCTTCGACCCCTGCCCACACCTGTGCACCACGGCCGCCACAAGCAGCCCGCACAGGCGGGCCGGAACGCGCATTCGCCTGCTGGCCGGCGGCAGATCCCGCCGGGCTTCGGGCAGCACACGATCAACGGCACGCCGGGGACATGGCGCGCTGGGGCACGGGGCGGCCGAGGCGAAACCTCGCGCGCCTCGAACGACTTTGGGGGACTCGTGATCGACGTACAGCGCATCATCGCGCTGTCGCAGCAGCCGCGACCAGGCGGGGCCGACGGCCCACTGGGCAACGCCTCGGACGCGCTGCGCCTGCTGGGCCATCTCGACTACGAGGACGACCTCCTGGCGATGCCGATCGCCTGGAGTGAAGGCGCCTGCCGTGACGCGGGGCGCAGGGCGGGAGCCGGCCGGGCCGCGAAGGCCCTGTGCTCCGCCTGCCCGCTGCACGTTCAGTGCGCCTCCGCGCTGATGGCGGGTGCGCCGCCTGAGGTGCGGCAGTGGCGTGAGCGCGTGGACGGGGGTCGCGCGCTCGCGGCATGAGGAGGGGGGCCGAGGGGCGCCGGAGAGATCCGGCGCCCCTCGGCGTTTTCCCAGCTCACGGCCCCGCTCCGATGTGACCTAGGTCATTCCACCCTCACCCTCGGGGGCTGGACACTCCCCTCAGCCATAGTAGAATTCAGGTATAAGCAAGGGCAGGGAAGCCCAAAGCCAAACACCTCTTGGAGCCTGAAATGACCTACCGCACCGTGAAGATGACCCAGGTCCGCCCGAACCCGAACCAGCCCCGCGAGTACTTCAACGAGGAGGCCATCCGCGAGCTCGCCACCTCCATCGAGGCCTACGGCCAGATCTCCCCGATCGAGGTCGCCCCCGACAACGAGAAGGGCGGCTACCAGATCATCTCGGGCGAGCGCCGCTTCCGCGCCCTGACCTCGCTCGGCAAGTCCACCGTCAAGGTCAGCATCATCTCGGAGAAGAACGAGCTGCGCCGCTTCAAGCGGTCCATGTCGGAGAACGTCAACCGCGAGGACATGACCCCCTTCGAGGAGGCCAACGGCTACCAGCGAATCCTGGACGAGGAGGACGGCGCCACCATCGCCACCGTGGCCGCCGACTTCGGCAAGACCACCGCCTACGTCAAGCTCCGCCTCGCGCTGCTGGACCTGCGCATCGAGTTCCAGAAGCTTGTACAGGACGGCGCGATCGGCACGGCGGCCGCCGTACAGATCGCCGCGCTCAGCCTCGCCAACCAGGGGGCACTCCTCGGCAAGTTCACTCGCGGGGAGTTCAAGGCAGACAACGAGATCGTGCACTTCGCCTTCGCCATGAAGCAGCAGCAGGACCAGGCCGTCCTGATGATCACGGAGGACCTGACCGACGAGCAGCGCGAGCAGCGCGCCGCTACCCAGAAGAAGACCAAGGGCACGCTCGACAAGATCGAGCAGGTCCGCGCGATGCTCGACGAGATCGCCAAGACCGACCCGATCAAGCTGGCGCAGGCCCTTGAGGGTCAGGTCGGCGCCCGCCTGGACCAGCTCGACCGGGTGGCGGATTCCCTGACGAAGGCCCGCTGGCAGCTCAAGCAGGCCAAGGCGCACGCCGAGGCCGCCGAGCTGATCGCGGTCAACCCCGAGGCCACGGAGACCGGCGAGCCGGAGACGGCCGCCGCCTGATGGCGAGCAGGGGCGGGGCCTGCGGGCCCCGCCCCGCCTCCCCCAGCCGATCAGCACCCGCACCTCGAACCACCGACCCCTTGGGAGACAAGACGATGTTCCCTCCTCACCCGCAGCCGGCCGGAGCCGCCGCCATGCTGGAGCGCCTGACCCGGCAGGGCTGGAGCCCGCAGCTGGTCAACCGCCTCGCACAGGTCGACACGGACACCTGCCTCCGACCTCCGGGCATGTCGTCGCGCGCCGCCTCCGGGATGATCCTCAGCCTCGCCGCAGAGGGCTGGTCGCCCGCACCGATCGCCGCCCTGTTCCATCGGCGCGAGGAGTACGTGTGCGCCGTGCTCACCGTCGCTTCGGGCCTCCAGCCCTTCACCCACCGCCCGAAGACCTCGTAGCCCACCGCCCTCTTCAGCGGCATGCGCCGCCAGGGAAGCGAAGGAGACCACCTTGACCACGCAGCCGGCCGCAGGCCAGGACTGGACGACCATGAACCATGGCGACTTCGACGCCGGAGCCCCGATCACCTTGCCGGTCGGCACCGGGCCCGAACGGATCTACGCCGCGCCGGACCGGCACGGGACACAGGCCCTGTTCGGTGAGGAGCCCCCGACGAGAGCAGCACGCCCGACCCGGTCGAATCCGGGGGAGACCGAAGGACAGGAGGAACTGTTCTGATGCCTATCTTTCTGCCCGCGCCCCTGCCGGTGCGGCCCGCAGACGGCAAGGGCTTCAACCGGCTGAGCCTCAACGCGCACATGTGGCCGGCCGAAGCCCAGTGCGCGCTGCGCCCCCGGTCGTACGCCACCCTGTTCGAGAGCCTGGACACCAGGCGGGCACGCTGGGGAGGCTTCGGAACCTGCTCACGCCCTGACGGACTGTGCGGCGACTGCCCGGTCCTCACCCATCCCCCGAGGCGGTCAGTCAACTTCGATGCGCACCGAGTCCTCGTGCGCATCGAGACCTCGTACAGCGACGGTGCAGCCTTGCGGGTCGGTCCACGTACACAGCTGTGGATGACCGACCGGCCCCACTCCGCCGACTTCCAGAACGGCGGCCAGCTGTGGACGTGGCCGGAGCTGTCGCGCCTGGAGGGCTGGGAGCTCGGACGCCGACACCGCGACGAAGTGGGAGAGGGGTTCTGGATGGAGCGCAGCAGCCACGTTCCCGCCCCTCACGTGGAGATCCGCAGCCGGGCCGTGGGGACCGATGTCCGGCACGCGATGCTCGCCGACAGCACCCGGGCGTGCCTGATGGTCTGCTCCGGAGGATGCCGTCACGATGCACAGCTACTCAACGCGATCAGTCACCAGATACCGGGACAGGTGGACAAGCAGCCCGCCCAGGTGGACGGTGACCGGCTGCAGCGTCCCGCCGCAGAGGGGGCTTGGAGGTTGATCTACTCGGCGGCAGGCTCAGCTGCGGTACGGCTACTGGAGGCGGACAGGCAGGTGGTTCGGCTGAGCCTGTCCGGATCGCAGTGGACTAGCGAGCGGGTCGACGGCGTGGGCTCGGCACTGCTGAAGCACGTGCGCCGGTAAGCAGCTTGGGCAGTGGAGGAGCTGGACACCCCCTAGATAGATAGTAGAATAGAGGTATCAGGGAGGCGGTGAGCGCCTCACACAGAGAGGAGCCCTCCGTGCCCACGTACACCCCGATCCGCTGCGCCGACGTCTACGACAGGGACGCACCCGAGTGCGACAGCTGCGAAGGGTCCGGCACGGAGACCTACCTGCACGGACCCCACGAGGTCGACCGCGAGTGCGCCGAGTGCCACGGCATCGGACGCCGCCTCGACTGCCCGGCATGCGACGACGGCGTGAACCCAGCCACCGACGACACGTGCAGCCTCTGCGACGGCTTCAGCGCCCTCTACTGACCACAAAATAGGCCACTACTTATTCAGGAGATTTCCGTGAACCTAGGCGACACCCTCACGCAGGAAGCCCTCACGACCGGCAGTCGGTTCGGCGTCACACCGACCGGATCCGGCGGCCTGCGCCTGGCCATCACGCTCGGCTCGGGCGACGTCCAGCACTTCGAACGGCCCGGCGCCGGCGGCCCCGGCGACTGGACCGCCACCGACCTCGAAGGGCAGGGCGGCGGCTTCTCCTTCCAGGAGCCCGTCACCGCCGAATGTGGCCGCGGCCTGGACCTCATCGCCAACACCCGTGAACAGAAGGGCTGAAGCACGTGGAATACGAAGTCGGAACCGTCGTCACCCCGGCCCGCACCGGACCCAACGGCCTCTCCCACCTGCTCGGCGAGGTTTCCGGTCACGCCACGGATCCCTTCACCGGCGAGCGCCTCGTGGCCGTCACCTGGAGCGGTCTGAGCAAGCCGCAGTTCTACGACCCGGGCGACGTGATCGAAGTGGACTGACGCGCAACAAATAGGCCACTACACAAAATCGTGTTACGGTCCTGCGCATCAGGCCACAGGCACGGCCCGATACCCACCCACCTCCGGACGGGCAGCGACACCCCGCGCCCAGCCCGCCCGGACCGGCTCGTCAGATACGAGCCACCCCCTCCGGCCGGGACCCGCCCCCACTGCGGGTCCCGGCCACACCCACGGAGAAGCAGATGCCTACGACCACGACCTACGACGACCTCGAAGAGGCACAGGCCATGGAGCAGTACGGTCACCCCCTCGCAGAACTCGTCAGCGAGCGGTACACCGTCGAAGCGGTCCTCAAGGACCGGCACCGCCGGACCAACCCCCGGCCGGCACTCGTCTACACGCCGCAGCCGGACCCGAAGGCTGCCGAGCACTGCGCCGTCCTCGAGGCAGCGATATCGAACTGGACCTACCGGCCCACCCCGAGCACGCTGTGACCGAAGAACAGTTCCGTCGCCGCGTGAGGGAGCTGGCTCAGCTCCGCGGCTGGGCCCTCGCCTACCACACGCACAACTCGCGGCGAAGTGACGCCGGTTGGCCGGACGAGGTTTACGGGCACCCACTGACCCGACGCACTCTGTTCGTCGAGCTGAAGACCGACACCGGCAAGGTTCGCCCGGCCCAACGCGAGTGGCTGACACACCTGGCGGCCTGCGGATTCGAAGCCGCCCTGTGGCGACCACGCGACCTCGCGCTCATCGTCGCCACCCTGGCGCCCAACGGCCCACGCGCCACCCTCCCCGACACGTTCTGACCAGGAAGAGCACCATGGACCACGACCCCGATTCCGCCCCGGCCCCCGGCTCGACCTGGTGCAACTCCTGCGACAGCTGGTTCAACGTCATCACCAACACCTGCCGCTGCAACAACCGCTGATGGACCGCCTGATGCCCTACACCCCCGCGGCCTCCCGAGGCTCCATCCACACCCGGCCGGTCCCCGCCCTTGCCCCCACCATGGAGCAGGCCCTCTCGGAGATCGCGGCACTCGCCAACCGGCTGTGCGAGGACCTCTCCGACAGCCAGTGGGCCACGGCCGCCCGCATTCGCCAGCTCGCCGAGGCGCCCTACGTGAACGGAGCCACCCGCTGATGCACGCCCGCTTCGAGCCCATGCCCTCCCGGAACTCGGACGCCGACACCGCCGCGCAGTCGCTGCGAGACCGCCACGGCGAGTGGGCACACGTGGACGCACGCGACTCGACCAGCCGGGCGGCGAACCTCGCCTACCGCATCCGCGCCGGCCTGCACTCCTCGTTCCGCCCGGCGGGCGCCTACGAAGCACGATCCCAGGGCACGGACGTCTGGGCGCGATACGTCGGCCCCCAGACGGCAACCTAGACCCATCCGTTCAAGCCCACCTGACCCAACTGGCAGAGGTGCGCGGTACCGGCCCCAGGGATATCGGCCGCAGAGTTCCGGGTTCGATCCCCGGGGTGGGCACTCAACCCATGACGTAGTCCCCGTCGGGGGGTGGCTCAAGGTAGCCGCCCTCCGCCGCGCTGCGGCCCATGTCCGCGTGGACGGTCACATGGACCCCCTCCTCGCCCGGAACCCTCCGGGGCGGAGTCGAGCTAGAGAGCCAGAGCGTGGAGATCCGCTCCGCTGCCGCCTGGACGGCGTCGAAGTCCGCCGCCGTGATCTCAATGCGGATGAGACCCGCCTGATTCGAGTCGATGTTCACAGCGGAACAACGACGCCGCACCGGCCGCGTCGCGCCTAAGCTGTGACGGCCGGGCAACTCGGACCCTCCCCGGCGTCGCGCCACGGCCGACACCCCGCATGGGCATCCACCCGAACAAATGCTCCAGGCCGTGAAGCCTGAGATCGACTTGCGCGCGAAATCGAACAGGTGGCCTAATTTCGGCATGGCGCGAACCACCTTTCCCGATGATCTTCTGGCAGCCCAGATCCACGTGATCCGGACCTACGCGGCCCTGGCCCAGCAGCCTCCGATCCGCGGAACCACCGCTCTACGGCACGAGCTCATCCAGGCACTGCGCGACCTGTACTCCCACCCCTACTGGACCGAGCCCGGCCACTCCTACGCCGCTCTCGTGGAGTTGCGGAGGGAAGCTCGCGCCCAGGCCTGGGCGGTCGCAGCGTGAGCGAGCGGCCGGGCCTGCGCGCTGGCTCCTGGTCCTCACCATGCTCCGCCAGTACGTATCCCACTGGAATGAAGCCCCGCCGACGAGGGAGATCGGGGCAGGCTCCCCCCTGACCCGCACCGAACCGCTCCGGCGCGCTGCCTCGCGCCGCCACGCCCCGTGCTCTGGGTCAGCGGAACGCCTGATGTGCACGGCTTTCGGCTGGCAGACTCGGAACCAGCAGTGAGCGTCATCAAGTTCGAGGGGGATCGGTGGGCACTCTCACCAGCGGACATCGCCTGACCGTGGCTGCGTACCACCAGCTCCCGCTTCTGCCGAGCTGGCATCCCTGCCACAAACCGCACGGCCACGACTACGACCTCGGCATCGAGTTGACTGCGCCGAGAGGAGTCGTGACGGACGGGGTCACCGGCGCTCTCCAGGTCGCCACCTACACACTGGCGAGCGAGCACGGTCCTCTCCACATGCAAGAACTCGGCTCCCTCGACGGCATGGACGAGCTGCGTTCCGATTCCGCCGCACTCGCAGCATGGGTGCACCACTGGACTTCCGATCAGCTCCCCGACGGTCTCGGGGACTACCTGCTTGTGCGGGCTCAAGCACCTGCAGTCGAACGCGGTGCCGCCGTTCACCGCGGTCCCCTAGCTGCCGGAGCAAGAACAACGGACGGCGTCGACCGGGAACGCCTCTAGGGAGAGCTCATGGCGACGACCGTGGTCGGATTCCGCCTCGGCTGCGACAAGCGAGGTCGGCAGGCAACCGTCGTGCTGACCGAGGCCGGCGTCCTGCATCGCTGCAACGGGCCGATGGGCTTGGCACCCAAGCCCACCAGGCCCGACGTGCCTCCCTACGTGGACCCTCATCCGGTGCCCTCGCAGGCCAAGAAGCTCCGGAAGATCCACAGAACCCTGGTCAGTCAGGGCTACAGCCGTGTACTCGTCCCGCCCGCCTGCGTGCAGTTGGAGACCAACGAATACCCCCTGCACTCCTATCCGTACGGGGCGAACGCGCCAGCCGCGCATCCGGAGCTGATCCAGGATTTCGTCGGCCTGGCCCCTTCCATCCCGAACTCCCTCGATGACGCGATCCGCTCCTTCTATGAGGCCATCGGCATTCCTTCACGGCCCCTGCGCCCGGTTCCTGGTGGACAGGCGTTGCCACCTCTCCCGCCCCGAGCCAGTGAGGCGCTGCGAGTCCTTGCCCGCGGCTCTGCCATCAGCTCGCCGGCGCGACGCACCGTCGGGTGGAGGATCACCGCTCAGGGCGTACGCCTTCATGTCGGCCCCAGCGGCGAGGTTCTCACCCATCGAGAGGTCATGGACCTCCAGGCCGCGCTAGCGGCGTGGCTCCGCTTGAACCCGGCACCCGGCGGCCCGGGAGCGGCACCGCCTCCTGAGGAACCACGGCAAGGGACCGCGTCCGGACCGTGATCTCTGTGTGGCGACGGCCAGCCGAGCTGGCGATAACCACTGGGACCGTCAGCCCACGGAGCCCGGGGCCTCAGATAGCCCGTATTCAGAAGAGAAACGGGAAGAGTCGGACTCGCCCGATACGATCGGTCTGTGCCCCGCCGCCTCCCCCGTCGGCGGGGCACGCTCATGCCCGGGTCGGGTATTGGTCCGCAGCCTGAAGGCGCTGGAGTGCGCGGCGATTTCGGCTGTCTCGGCCGCCTACTCGAGTACGACCTCCAACGCGGCACCGAGCACCACGAGCTTTGGCAACAGGTCGCCGTAACCGCGGTCCAGGTGGTAAATGCCGCCGAGGGTCGAGGTGCCCTTGGCCGCGAGGGCGGCGATCACGAGGGCGGCGGCGGCCCGGATGTCCTGGCCGACCACGCGGGCTGCGGTGAGAGGGGACGGGCCGTGCACGGTGATGGTCGGGCCGTCGGCGGTGACGGCGGCGCCGAACTCGCGCAGCGGGCTGACGTGGGTGGCCCGTGAGGTATAGATCCGCTCCTCGATGCGGGAGACGCCCGGGGCCTGGGTGAGGAATGCGGTCAGCTGGGGCTGGACGTCGGTGCAAGTCGCGGAGGCGGTGACCGTCTGCACTGGTTGGGGGCCGGCGGGGCAACGGGCGAGGGTGCCGCCGTGCGACGGGGCCAGCGCGATTCCGGCTGCAGCAAGCATGGACACCAGAGCAGCGGGAAACGCGGCGACGGGAATGTTGTCGAGGAGGACGGTTCCTCCGGTGACGGCGGCGGCCAGGGCCAGTGTTGCGGCCTCCAGCCTGTCCGGCGGGACCTCGACCGTGCCGCCGGAGATGCAGTCGGTGCCGGTGACGTGAAGGGCAGTGGCGCCCTCCCAGTCGATGCCGACCCCGCCCGCTTCGAGCAGGGCAGCGGTAGCCCGGACTTCGGGCTCCGAGTTGGGGTTGACGATGGTGGACGTGCCGCGGGCGCGGGCCGCAAGCAGCATCGCGGTGACCGTGGCCCCCAGGCTCGGCCCCCAGCCCTTCGTCATCACATCGGTGGTGAACGGCGCCGGGCCCCCGCTGGTGAAACGGGCATCCACATGGGTGTCGGTGACGTCCACGATGGCGCCGGCGGCTTCCATGGCAGCCAGGTGCCGGTCGATCCGGCGATGGCAGAAGGCATCGCCGCCCGGCAGGGGGAACCGGACTCGCCCCGCGCGGGCGAGGAGCCCGGCCGCCATGACGGCGGTCGTGCGGATGCGCCTGCCGAGCTCGTCCGGGATGACCGGCTGCCAGGCGGTGGCCGGCGTGACCTCGAAGCGGTCGCCGCTGATCGTGGCCGTGGTGCCCGTGCTGGTGAGGATCTCCGCGCAGACCTGGGTGTCCAGGATGGGCGGGATCCCGGTCAGGATCAGCGGTTCGTCGGCGAGCACGGCGGCCGCGTACAGGTGCAGGGCCACGTTCTTGCTGCCCTGTACTGCGACGGTGCCCTCCAGGCGGTGGCCGCCGGTGACGCGGATGGCGCGGGTGTCGGTGAGGGGCGACAGCAGAATCTGAGCGTTCACGGGTACCTTCCCCGGTGGTGTGACGGAGTGCTGCTCGCGGCCCCGGCCGGAGCGCGGGACCGCGAGCAGCACGGGGACTAGTTCGCGGCGTTCATCGGCCGAGTCAGGCCGGGGTCAGGGTGCGCGCGCCGTTCCGGAGACTCACGGCCAGAGCCTCGTCCAGGGGCATGCGGTCGACGGCCCCGTACATGCGCGTGAACAGGCTCAGGTCGGCGGTGAACGAGTCGATCTCGTTGATCCGCGGGGCGGTGTGGGTGATGGTGCCGGAGCCAGCGGCGCGGATGACGGCGCGGGCCAGGTCGAGGACGGAGATCGCCGTGCCGGAGCCGCAGTTGACGACGGGCAGCAGCGCGGGAGCGTCCAGGATGCGGGTGAGCATGGTGACGGAGTCGTCGATGTACGTCAGGTCCCGGGCCTGCGTACCGTCGCCGTCGATCGTCAACGGCCTGCCGTCGGCGACGGCAGAGAGGAAGGCGGGTACGACGGCGTCGGGGTCCTCGTAGGCCCCGAAGGTGTTGAAGAATCGGACGACGCCGATCTGGCGGTCGTCGTCCAGGAGCGACCGGTAGACGCCGACCAGCTGCTCGGTGGCGACCTTGCCCGCCGCGTACGGGGAACGGGGAGCGTACGGCGCGGTCTCGGCGAGCGGGCCGGACTGCTGGCCGTACACCTCACACGAGGAGGCAAGGAGCAGCCGCCGTGCGGTCGAGGCGGCGAAGGTGTGCAAGATGTGGCGGTCGACGGCGACGTTGTGCTCGAACCCGCCGATCTCGAAGCTCTCGGGGACGGACTTGAGGGCGGCCAGGTGCACGATCGTGTCCACGCCGTCCAGGTCCCGGGCGGTCAGCGACTGGACGTCGCGGACCATCAGCTCCTTCGGGCGCGGGCGCCGGGTGGTGACCGAGAGGTTGTCCAGCGGGGTGACCGTGTGTCCGGCCCCGGCCAGGGCCTGGGTGAGGGCCGAGCCGATGAAGCCGGCGCCGCCGGTGATCAAGACCTTCAAAGGGTGCCTCCGCTGAGGAGTCGAGCAGCGAAGCAGTCCGAGTGCCGTCCGTCTGCTGCCGCAACCGTCGTGTGTGCCGCGCCAGTTCGGGATCGGATTTGGCCGGTCCCGCACACGGTGTGCGGGACCGGCATACCGTGTGCATCCGCACGCCCTGTCGCCACGCGACGACGGGCAGTACTGTCGTGCGTCCCCGTCGGTGCACTGGAGGTACCCATGGGCCCGAGTACGAGTGACTTAGGCAAGATCTTCCGCGATGCGCGTCACTCCCTGGATCTGACACAGGCTGAGGTCGGCAAGGCTGTCGGCTACTCGGCGTCGGCGATCTCGCGGATCGAAGGCAACCGGATGCGCGTGGACCTCGACACCCGCCTGCTCTTGGCCCGGGTACTCCATATCCCACCTGAGCAGGTCAGCGGGTTCCATGCCCTCGCGGACCCGCTGATCGCTACCGTGGGGACCCTACCGATGTCGGACGAGGAGGACGCGATGCGTCGCAGGAACATGCTGGGGGCGCTGGCTGCCGGAGCGTCGGCCGTCGTCGTCGGCACGGGCACGGCGGCTGCCTCGCCCACCATGGTCCCGGACCTCGACGACGTGCTGTTCCGGCTCCCGCCCGCTGGCCCCGCCCCGCTGCGGGTGTTGGCCGACCAGACGGCCTCCGCGCGGGAGGCGTTCACCGCCGCCCGCTACAACGACCTTGGCAACTCGCTGCCCGGCCTGCTCTCCGCCGCGGAGGCGACTAGGGACGCGTCCGCCGGACGGGCCCGCCAACAGGCCAACGCCATCCTCGCCCGCGCCTACGTCCTGGCCTCCGAACTCGCCGCGAAGCAGCATTCCGACGCCGCGTGGGTCGCTGCTGATCGCGCTCTGGCCGCCGCCCGGGCTAGCGGGATGCCCGTCCCCGTCGGGGAAGCCGCCCGCGTCCTGGCCATCACCATGCGCCGCTCCGGCAGCTGCTCCTCCGCGGTCCGCTTCCTCACCGCCGAAGCAGCCGTGCTCGACCCTGCCGAAGGGCGCACCGGAGCCGTACGGACCACTCTGCTGCTGACTGCGGCGTACTCGGCAGCCGCTGGCGGCGACCGGGCAACCGCGCTCGCTCTGCTCGACGAGGCCGACGAGACCGTCGAGCGCCGCCCGCAGGCGGCTCCCAGCGGTCTCTTCACCGTCGATGCCACCAAGGCCCAGGTCGCCGTCTACCGCATCGGCGTTCACACCACCCTCGGCACCCCGGACGAGGGTGTGGGGATCGCGCGAGGCCTGAACATCGACCTCATGCCGACCCCCGAACGCCGCGCCCGCGCCTGGACGGACACGGCCCGCATGTGGCACGCGCTCGGCAACGGCGAGGAGGCATTCGCTGCTCTGCGCCGCGTCGAGGAGGAGGCGGCCCAGGAGGTGTGCCGTCCGGCGCTGCGGGCACTGACATCGAGCCTGCTCTACAGCCCGGCACGTGTGCAGGGCCTGCGCGAGTTCGCCATCCGTACAGGAGCCGTCCCTGCCTGACCAGCCCGGCCCCTTCCCTCCGTCGTGGAGCCTCGGTGCGTGGTCACGGTGCCGGAGCGAACCATGCCTGAGGCTCGTTCTTGCCGACCAGTTCGATGAGCTCCCGCATCCGATCGGTCATCGGCGGCAGTGCGTCCAGCCGCCACCAGGCGACCTTGTAGGACTCGTCATCACCAACCCTGGGCGACTGACCCGCCTCTGCCGGGCGGCAGGCGAACACGACCTCGAAGTATTGCGCGACGTCACCGTTGCTGTGCCGCACCTGCGGGGACGATGTCACCGCCACCAGGCGCTCCACCACCACCCGCACACCGGTCTCCTCCGCTGCCTCCCGCACTACCGCAGCGGCCGGTGCTTCGCCGGGCTCCAGGATCCCGCTCAACGGTGTCCACAGCCCCGCGGCAGTCCGCTGTTGCAGGAGCACCCTCTGCTGCTCGTCGACGACCACTCCGACCACCCCTGGCAGCCACAACGGCCAGTCGGGGCCGACTACATTCCGGAGATCTGCCACAAAATCAGGAATCATGCCTCCAGACTAGGGCGAGAAGAGCGCCGCTTGTGACCGTCAGCGATAACTGGCGAATGTCAGCGTTGGTTGGCGACGCCAGCTATCCGGCTACGAGAAGTAGTCAGCCAGGTCGGCCTGGCGACTAGCAGATTGGCCATCCGGGTTGTGCTCTTCCGTGATTTGCCTGCCAGGCGGAGGGAAAATCGCGATCATGCTCCTGTCCACCAGAGATCATCTGACAGGAGCACGGCATGGCTGACGAGGCTGACTTCATCGCGTCGAACTACCCGGTCCCTACGTTCCGGTTCGCCATCGACATTGACGGTGACGGCGAGACCGATATCCGCGCCAAGAGTGTGGGTGGGCTGGACCAGCAGTTCGAAGCGGGCGAGTACCGGGACGGCATGGGGGGCCTGTTCCGCTTCATGACCAGGGCCCAGCTGCCGTCGGTGACCTTGTCGGAGTGCGTCCTTCCAGGGAAGACCAGCCTCTACGAGTGGCTCTACAACTACACCGGCAACACCGCCGACAAGAAGGACATCACGATCAGCCTCACCGACGAGTCCGGGGAGGTCCTCTACATCACCTGGACGCTGGCGAACGCCTACCCCACGGGCATCACAGGTCCGAGCCTGGACGCTTCGAGCAACGAGGTCGCAATCAAGCAGATCACGCTGAACGCCGACCGGATCGCGGTCACCTGCAACTAGGTCTGGCCAAGCTGGCCCCTCTGACGGGTGATTGTCGCCTCGGCGGGGGTCTCGTTCGGGGATTCCGCCTCTCGACGACGGTCTAACGCGGACCCTCTGACGGCGTATCAAAACTGACTCATGTGGTGATCTTCGTCTGATCCTGGCTTTGTTGATCAAGGTCAGGAGGAAGAGGTGATCCTTGTGGAGGACTGGGCAGAGATCCGTCGGTTGCACCGGGCTGAGCAGATGCCGATCCGGGCGATCGCCCGGCAGCTGGGCATCTCGAAGAACACGGTGAAGCGGGCGCTGGCGCATGACCGGCCGCCGAAGTACGAGAGACCGCTGAAGGGCTCGGCGGTCGACGCGGTGGAAGGGCAGATCCGCGAGCTGTTGCGGCAGACGCCGTCGATGCCGGCGACGGTGATCGCCGAGCGGATCGGCTGGGACCGCGGGATGACGATCCTGAAGGAGAGGGTGCGCGAGCTGCGGCCGGCCTATGCCCCGGTCGACCCGGTCTCGCGGACGGTCTATCGGCCGGGTGAGCTGGCCCAGTGCGACTTGTGGTTCCCGGAGGCGGACATCCCGCTCGGGTATGGGCAGAGCGGTCACCCGCCGGTTTTGGTGATGGTCTCGGGCTACTCGCGGGTGATCGCCGCCCGAATGTTGCCGTCGAAACGGACCGGCGATCTGATCGACGGGCACTGGCGGCTGCTGGCCGAGTGGAACGCGGTCCCCAAAATGCTCGTCTGGGACAACGAGGCCGGGGTGGGCCGGGGCCGGGTGACGGGCGAGTTCGCGGCGTTCGCGGGCCTACTCTCCACCAAGATCCATTTGTGCCGTCCCCGCGATCCAGAAGCGAAAGGCCTGGTGGAGAGGGCTAATGGTTACCTGGAGACGAGTTTCCTGCCCGGCCGGCACTTCGCCGGGCCCGACGACTTCAACACCCAGCTCGGTGAGTGGCTGAAGGTCGCCAACCGGCGCCAGCACCGCACTCTGCAGGCCCGGCCCACCGACCGTTGGGAAGCGGACAGGGCCGGGATGCTCGCGCTGCCGCCGGTCGACCCGCCGTCCTGGTGGCGGTTCCAGATCCGGCTCGGCCGCGACCACTACGTCCGCGTGGATACCTGCGACTACTCCGTCGACCCGGCGGCGATCGGCCGGATGGTGACCGTGCTGACCGACAACGACCAGGTCCTCGTCCTGGCCGCGGGCGGGGAGATCGTCGCCCAGCACCCCAGGTGCTGGGCCCGCCACCAGACCCTCACCGACCCCGACCACGCCGCCACCGGCATCGTGATGCGGCGCGAAGTCCACCGTCAGCAGACCGCCCGCCAGGGCCAGGCCGCCGCTTCGGCCACGCAGTCCGACGGCCGCGCCGGTCCGCTCGTCGAGGTCGAACAGCGCGAGCTGGGCACCTACGACCGGTTGTTCACCGTCATCGACGGCGGCGCCAACGACAGGGAGGCCAGCTGATGCCCCGCACCGTCATAGCCGCCGGCGATGACATCGACCCGACCGATGAGTCCGTCGCAGCGAGCGGCAAGAGTGCCGCGGCGGGCCGCCGGACCGGCCAGCAGACCGCTTCCGACCTGGCCTTCCTCGCCCGGGCGATGAAGGCCCCGGCCCTCCTCGACGCGGCGGGCCGGCTCGCGGAGCGGGCCCGCAAGGAGTCCTGGACACACGCTGAGTACCTCGTCGCCTGCCTCCAGCGCGAGGTCTCCGCCCGCGAATCGCACGGCGGCGAGGCGCGAGTACGCGCCGCCCGCTTCCCCGCGGTCAAAACGATCGAGGAACTCGATGTCACCCATTTGCGCGGTCTGACACGCCAACAGCTCGCGCATCTGGGAACGTTGGACTTCATCGCGGGGAAAGAGAACGCCATTTTTCTGGGCCCGCCGGGCACGGGAAAGACACACCTGGCCATCGGCCTCGCGGTCAGGGCCTGCCAGGCCGGCCACCGCGTCGCGTTCGCGACCGCCGCCGAGTGGGTCGACCGCCTCGGCGCCGCCCACCAGGCCGGACGCCTCGCCGACGAGCTCACCAGGCTGGGCCGCTACCCGCTGATCGTGGTGGACGAGGTCGGCTACATCCCCTTCGAGGCCGAGACCGCGAACCTGTTCTTCCAGCTGGTCTCGAACAGATACGAACGCGCGTCCGTGATCGTCACCAGCAACAAACCCTTCGGACGGTGGGGAGAGGTCTTCGGCGACGAGACCGTCGCCGCCGCGATGATCGACCGCCTGGTCCACCATGCCGAGGTCCACTCCCTCAAAGGCGACTCGTATCGCATGCGAGGACGCGAACTCGGCCGCATCCCCACCGACCCGCACGACAACGACTGAACACTCAACAGAAGACACCTGAGTCACTTTTGACCCGCCCAAAGTGGGTCACGGTTCAGCCGCCGCCGACACCGCCTCGAAGCCACACGGTCAGGTGCTGTCGTTGGTTCGTGAGTACGCGGACCGGGCCTGGAATCCGTTCGGATGAGTGCGACCTCGCGGAGCTGTTCACGCCGTTCACCGGCGATGCAGCCTGCCGCCGCGGCCTGGTGCTCGATGAGTCCTGGCCGCGGCGGTGGACGACGACCTGGCTGGTCAATGGCAGCCAGGTCGTCTGGCCGGTGAGGGACCTGGGGTCGGTGCCGGTGCTGGACTCACAGCCCGTTCGCCGGTTCACCTGGCGGGCGAGGCAGCGGCACCGACCGGGACTGGAGGCCATGGTCTCCACCGGCCGGCTGCATGGGTTCGAGTCGCTGGAGGAGCGCGCCCTGCTGCTGGTGCTGGACTTCGTCGGGGTAGTGGAGGTTCTGCCTCAGCCGTTCCGGTTGGATTTCGAGCACGTTGGTGGCCGCTCGGCACACATTCCGGACTTCCTGGCGGTGATGCCCGACGGCGGGAGGTGGGTTCTGGATGTCCGGCCCGCCAGCCTGATCCGGGACGAGGACCTGGTGAAGTTTGCCGCGACTCGGGAAGCCGCTGCGAGCGCCGGATGGCGCTACAGCGTGGTGACGGGCTGGCGGCCCCACGTTCTGAGCGTGGTGGACGAGCTTTCGGCACGGCGGAGACCGAGGTCTGACCGGCTGGGCCTGCAGCCGCAGCTGCTGGAGCTGGCCGAGCGGGGGCCGCTGTCGTTCGGCGATCTGGTCGCTTCGACACCATGGCCGCTCGTGGCTCGGGCGGAGGCCGTTCATTTGCTCTGGCATCGCCGTCTGGGTGTCGACCTGGCCGGTCCCCTGGGTGACCGCTCCGTGGTCTGGGCCGGCGGAAGTGGTCCGGCGGCTTCAGGGAGCCGGTTGTGAGCCGTGGTGTTCTGGCCTTGGCGCCCGGGGTGCCCCTCGAGCTCGACGGGGTGGAGTGGATGGTCGAGGCGGTGGAGCCGCAGGTGGGCCGCGTCGTGCTGGCCACGGCCGCGGGCGAACGCGAGCGCCGTTCGCTGCGGTGGCTGGTGAACCACCCGAACGTCCGGCCGCTGAGGACCTCCAAGGCGCTGTCGGTCCGGGGCAGTCGGCAGGGGGTGGTCCTGGGCGATCTGACCGAGGAGCAGCTTCTGCGGGCCCGGATCCGGGCCGAGCACGTCCTGGAAGCCGAGACCGGCTTCCGCGCCGGGCACCCGTCACGGGCTCTGCCCGGCGAGCCGCGGCCGGCATACGACCCGCGGACGACGACGCTGGCCGAGCGGCGCCGGGCGAAGGCGGCCGAGGTGAAGGCTCTTCCTCCCGTCGAAGCCGTCGCCTTGGGCCTGCGGTTCTTGAGTAAGCGCACGCTGGAGCGGCTGGCGGGGAAGAGCGGCCGGGACCTGGTGCTGGCCTGCGCGGACGGCCGGTGGACCCGGGCCGGCGGCGGGCATCCGAGCATCACGGAGGAGGTCCGGGAGGCGATTTTCGCGGTCCGGCAGGAGTCGCTTCGGCGGTCGCGGATGAGCATGGCCGCCCGGATCCGGCTGGTGAACCAGTACGTCAACGAGGTGTTTCCCGACTTTGCTCTCAAGGACGTGCCGTCCCGGAACACGCTGATCGCGGTCTGGCGAGAGTGGTTCGGTTCGGACGGCGTGCGTCAGCGTTACGTCCGTACGGCGGAGACTGCGGAAACCGGGCACCGGGTGGTGGTCCACCGGCCGGGCCAGGTGGTCGCGCTGGACAGTACGCCGTTGCCGGTGAAGGTCCGCGAGTCGGTGTTCGGCGAGCCGGTCTCGGTGATGCTGTCGCTCGCGCTGGATCTCTACACGCACTCGCTGGTCGCGTTCCGCCTGACGCTGGTATCGGACACCTCGGTGGACATCGCGATGCTGCTGCGGGATGTCATGCTGCCGTTGCCCATGCGCGAGGGTTGGGGCGAGGAGATGGAGTGGCCCTATCCGGGTGTCCCGGCCTCGGTCGTCACCGAGTTCGCCGGCCACCGGGTCGCCGCGCTTCCGTTCTTCGCGCCGGAGACGGTGACCACCGACCACGGCGGTCCCTACAAGAGCCACCACCTCGTCGACGCCCAGGAGGTCCTGGGCTGCAACATCCTGCCGGCCCGCGTTCTGCGGGCCACGGACAAGTTCGCCGTCGAGCGAGCGTTCTCCTCGGTCAAGACCCTGCTGCTGGAGCACCTGCTGGGCTTCACCGGCGCCGACGTCGCCGACCGCGGCGCCGATCCGGAGGCGGACGCGTTGCTGACGATGTCGCAGATGGAGCACGTGATCGCAACGTGGATCGTCCGGGTCTGGCAAAACCGAGTCCTGGGCGAGTACGCGCCGGCCTGGGGTCCGGGCGAGGAGCACAGTCCGAACTCGCTGTTCGCGGCGGCGGCACTGCAGGGCGGACTCGATCTTGAGATCCCCGCTCCCGAGCTCTACTACCAGCTCCTGCGCGGCCATCACGTCAAGATCCACCAGGGCCGCGGGGTGAAGATTCTCGGACTCTGGTATCACGACCCGCTGCTGGACGAGGACCGCTTCCGGGGGCCGTCGTCACGCGGCGGCCGGAAGAAGGGCCTGTGGCTGGTCCGTTCCGACCGGCGCGACCGCCGGGCCGTGTTCTTCGAGGATCCTGATGAGCCGGGCCACTGGCACGTCCTGCGCTGGACCGGGCTGCCGCCCCAAGGCGAGGTCCCGGCGTTCTCCGACTCGACCGCCCAGACGCTGCTGGCCGAGGTCCGTGCTCTGGGCCTGGCGCCGCGTTCCGACGCCGACTTGCTGCCCACCCTGCTGAAGATCCTCGGCTCGGCGATCCCGGTCGCCCAGTGGCCCTCCCAGATGACCAAGCGTGAGAAGGCCGGCCGCTCACGCCGCACCGCTCAGGCGGCAGCGGCGGCGGCCGACCGGCCCGCACCTGAGCCTGGAGATCCGGAGGGTCTTCCGGCGGCCCGCGTGATGCCCTGGCCCGCCGAGGCGTCGGCAGTCGAACGCGCCGTCGACGCGGAGCGCCGTCGACGCCGGGAGGAGAACATCGCCCCCGCCCCTTCACCGCCTCCGCGGCTGGGTGACAGCCTGCGACGGCGGAACCTGTTCGCCCTGCCGGACGACGGCAGTGAGGCCAGGGAGAGCTCATGACCGACCTCGGGCAGCCGCATCCCCTCAGCGCGATCCTCAGTGGCAAGCCGCCCCGGCGCGACACCTTCGACGGCTGGCAGCACTACCGGGCCAACCGCCGGGCGTTCGTTCCCGCGCCGGCGCTGACGATGGACCAGTGGCGGGCCCTGAGTCCCCGCGGGCGCGCTCTGCACGATCTTCACCGGACGGCTACGCACGTCAACCTGCCCTTGCAGGAGACCCCGATGGCGTTGAAGGTATCCCGGCTCCTCTCCCGGCGGGTCTTCGGAAACGCCCTGCAGCGGACCGCGGCCACCTGGCCGGGGGTGATCGTCGGAGGATGGGGCTACCAGGGCAAGACGGAGACGGTCTGCGAGGTCGTCGCGGACTTCGAGGACACCTGGCTCGAGATGAACAACTTCGTCAACCCTCACCTCCCGCGGGGCACCCGGGCCCTGCACGCCCCAGTCGCCTACGTCCAGACCCCCGTGACCGCGACGCCGAAGAGCACCTGCGAGGCGATCCTCAGCTTCTTCGGGGCGACCACCAAAGGTCTGACCCTGCCCCAGCTGGTTCGTCAGGTCGCCGGAGCATTGGACGACCACGGTGTCCTGGTCCTGATCCTGGACGACATCACCCGGCTGCGATTGCACCGCGCCGACGACCAGGACACCCTCGACCTGGTACGGGCGTTCATGAGCATGAACGTCACCCTGGTCCTGGTCGGCGTCGACATCGTCGGATCCGGCCTCCTGCGACGGGCTCGCTGGGACAAACGCGGTCAGCAGTGGGTGATGCCGGCCACGGCGG
Source organism: Streptomyces sp. GL_148 (assembly GCF_057834205.1). Classification (NCBI taxonomy): domain Bacteria; kingdom Bacillati; phylum Actinomycetota; class Actinomycetes; order Kitasatosporales; family Streptomycetaceae; genus Streptomyces; species Streptomyces sp. GL_148. Next base: position 3,742,567 of record NZ_CM174396.1, read on the forward strand.
GCAACAGGATCCACGGCTTGGAGGTCACCCAGACCGAGCGGCGCTTCGACTTCGTAGAGCTGGACCGCTTCCACTACACCACCCCCGCCCAGATCCAGGCGTTCCACGACCACCTGAGGGGCCTGGAAGCCGGCCTGCGGCTGTTCAAGGCCAGACCGGGCATGCTGACCGAAGGTGAGGCTCCCCCGGTGAGTGGGAGGTACTGATCAGCTGGTCGTGATGGGTTGGTGGGTGTTCAGGTTCGCTCGTTCGGTGGCTGCCTGGTTGGCGTAGTGGTTCTCTTCGTACTCGATGGGGCTGAGGTAGCCGAGGCGTTTTTGGATGCGGGTGGTGTTGTAGAAACCGTCGATGTACTCGAAGAGCGCGAGGTTCGCCTCGGCCCGGGTGGCGAAGACGCGGCCGCGGATGCCCTCGCTCTTGACGAGGGTCCACAGGTTCTCCGCGAGGGCGTTGTCGTACGAGTCGCCCACCGATCCCATCGACGCCGCGATCCCGGCTCTGAGCAGGCGTGTTGTGAGCTTGATGCTCGTGTACTGACAGCCGTGGTCGGCGTGGTGGGTCAGCTGTCCGGGTGAGGGGTGCCGGGAAGCGAGAGCGTACTCCAGGGTGGCGAGGACCAGGTCGGCATCCGCGTGGGCGGAGGTCTCCCAGGCCACGACGCGCCGGGAGAACGCGTCGCGGATCGCGGAGAGCCACAGGGGGCCTTCGGCGGTGTCGATCACGGTCAGGTCGGTGACCCACAGCCGGTTGGGTTCCGGGGCGGTGAAGTCGCGTTTGACCAGGTCCGGGGCGAAGGAGGCCTTGGGGTCGGTGGTGGTGGTCTTCCAGCGGCGTGTGCGGGGGCTGATCCCGGCGAGGCCGGCCTGGCGCATCAGCCGCTCGACTCGCTTGCGGCCGACCCGGATCCCGCGCCGAGCGAGTGCCGCGTGGATACGGGGCGAGCCGTAGACGCCGTGCGACTGGGTGTGGATCTCCTTGATCGTCTCGAGGAGGGCCGCGTCCTCGCGTTCCCGGCGGCAGGGGTCCTTCTGCCGGCACCGCCGGCGGTAGTAGGTGGAGGGCGGTGTGTGTGTTTCCCGGAGTACCAGCTCGACTCCCAGGTGCGGGTGCTCGTCGATGAGCGCGGTCACCTGGGCCGGGTCGGGTCGAGCTGGGCCGCGAAAAACGCGGAGGCGGTCCGCAGGACCTCGTTCGCCCGGCGCAGGTCCCGGACCTCCTTGCGCAGGGCCGCCAGCTCGTCCTTCTCCCCGGACGTCAGCCGGTCCCCGCGCTCACTGCGGTCGGCTTCGTCCTGGCGGATCCAGTTGCGCAGGGCCTCGTGGTGCACACCCAGATCCCTCGCCATGTGACGGATCGCCGGCTTCGGATCAGCGGCCCGATACATGGCCACCGCCCGCTCACGCAACTCCAGCGGGTACTTCATCGGTGCGGACATCGTGACATCTCCTCTCACGATCCCCATCTGACACTCCACCAGCCACTCCCGCACCCCGGGGGAACTTCAAGGGTCCATGCCCGAATACCTCATGCGCCGCACCGACGGAGTCGTCGGACTCCTCAACCGCCTGGCCGAGGCCGACGCGCAGGAAGCGATGGACACAGGCAGAGAGCTGATCGACGAGGAACTGCTCGATCAGGTCGTCCTGAGCCTCGACGACCCAGGCCGCGACCCAGACGCCGGCGAGGTCCCCCAGGTCCCGGCTCCCGCCACGGCGGGAGCCGGGAAACCCGCGCCTGCAGGCTCCGGACACCGCAGACGCAACACCGTCTTCGATGACCGCGGGCCCAGCGCCGCACAGGCAGGAACCTGAGCGATGAACGAAAGACCCTTCGACCCGCTGCCCAGGAGCCTGGAACCGTTGCCTGGTGAGAGCCTGCCCGGCTTCGTCATGAGGCTCTCCCACCGGCTCGGCCTCCTGCCGAGCCGGGTCATCGAGCTCACCGGCCTGGCCGCGGCCAACTCAAAGGGGTTCGCCAAGGCGCCGGCCCGACATCTGCTCATGCTCGATCCGGACGTTCGCCGCCAGTTCGCCCGACGGGCCCGGCTGAGCGAGGAAGAGGCCGACCTGCTCACGCTCCGTCGCTGGGCCAGTCACTACCCTCCGATCGCCGAAGTGGTGAGGCGACCGGGTCCGAGCGCCGGGCGCCACGGGCTGGTCCGCGAGTGGGTGCTGCCAGCCTCAAGCCGGTACTGCCCGCAGTGCCTGGCGGGCGACGCCAGCGATGTCCAGAGCCAGCATGGCGGTCCCTGGAAGCTCGAATGGCGTCTGGCCATCGTCTTCGCCTGCCTGGAGCACAACCGCCTCCTCGCCGACATCTGCCCCTCCTGCCGCCTCCCTGCGCTGAGCGGCTCCCCTGCTTTCATCGGCGGCACGGGCAGAGAGGTCCTGCACCCCGCGCAGTGCCGAAACCGCACCGCGGCACGGGGCCCGGTCTGCAAGGCGAGGCTGGACGCCACCGACAACGTGACGGCACCCCTCAATTCCGAACAGACAGCCCTTCAGCGCGATCTGTTGCTACGACTGGCTCCGGAGCATGATCCTGTCCGGGCGTCCGAGATCTTCACCGATCTGCAAGCCGCCACCGCGATGATCATTGCCACCTGGCCGCAGGACGCAGCCACCGCAAAGCTCCTTGAATACGAGGGCGACCTCACCGCCCAAGGGCCCTCTCCTGCCGCTCGGGCGATGCGGTCCGGAGGCCGGTGGGGTCGTGCACCACTCACCAGCCCGGCCACCGCATGTGTTCTCCGACTCGCGCATGACCTCACCACACGCCCCACTCCTCAGCTCCGCCAAGGGATCAGCGACCTTATGGCGAAAGCTCCTCCCAGCCACGATCCGGGATGGGGCCGCACTTGGGCACTCCTTCGCCGTGACGGCTCCTCCTTGTTCCGGCACGAGGTCGAACAGGCTGTCGGGCGCCGCTTCTCCCCAGCCGGCCAGCAGGTCAACACCAACCTGGTCATCCCCGTCCGCCGACGCGGCTACCTTCCCGAACACATCCCCCAGCGGCTTCCCCGCGAGTGGCTCGAGATCCTGCTGGCCAATGGGGCCTCGCCCAAGATCCGAGGTGTCCTCACCCTCTTCCGCCGGATCGCGGCGATCCAGCTCGTTCAAGCCGCAAACAACAGCACCGCGACCGACGCCGCACGGTTCCTGGGCTTCCCCCTCAGCCAGCGCAAGCCCTCCACGCTGAACCTCACCGCCCCGCCCGACCACCCCTGGAGACAAGCCCACATCACAGAGCGACTGCCCGAAGCATTCGAAGCCCTCGCGCAGCACATCGCCAACCAGTCCCCGTCCGTCAACTACTACGAACGACGCCAGACCCTCGCCTTCTGGCACTTCTCCCAGGACGACTGGGAGAACGTCACCGAGCAGCTGCCCCCTCCCCACCAACTGCACCTGCGCTACGGTCCTGAAGTGCACCGGCAGTGCGCCTCCGCCTACGTCTGGGCCCTGGCCACGAACGGGGAGTGGAGGTACGCACCGGTCTTCCGCACTACCCTGTCCCCGACCGGACTCAAGATCGACAAAGCCACCGCCCATCACCGGTTCCTGAACCTCATCCACACGCGTCGAGATCGCTACTGCACCGCACTCCGCACACACCTGACCGCGCACGCACAGAACCTGAAAGTCCTCGCGGACGCACCAAGCAACTACTGTCTGTGATCACCGCGAGGAGTCTTCGCCAACTATCACTGACCACTCTCGCCAGCTATAGCCGACAAACAGCCAGCCGACCTGGGCTGATGTCGATATCTGTCGCCATTTACCGCTGATAGTCACACCGCTGGCGGGCATTCGGGGCATGCTCCCGCCCGTCTGCTGCTGGCTGGTCGGGGCCGCCGAGGAGGACGCCCAACCCGATCAGCCTGCCTGGCCCGGCCGGCCTCTGGTCGGCTACCAGGGGACTGCTGTCGACATCCCCGGCTTGGTGTGCTCGGGGAGCTCCCTGCTGGCGACTTCCAGGTGGGGGGTGATGACCAGTTCGCCGTCGGTGAGCTGGTCGTAGCCGAGGTACCACAGTCCCAAGCGCACCCGGGATGCCGAGAGGCCATTGGCGCGGCCGTGCATCGGTGTTTCGTGACCGTTGGTGCAGGTCCACATGACCATGAGTCCGTCCACGGTCAGCTTGCCGAGCTCCTCGGTATCGGTGGTCCGGCAATCCCAAACTGTGCAGTCTGCGGGGACCCAGGCATTCGGGCGGGTGACCATGACCCGGGGCGTCGAGACGTGCAGTACTCCCGTGGTGGCTTCCATCGGGTCGAGGCCTCGGCGTTCTTCCTCCGTGATGCCGGCGAGGGCCTCGGCCAGGGTCGGTACGCAGTGGCGCAAGGCGGACGGACCGGGGCCGCACTCGTCATCGAGGGCATCGATCCCTGAGTACTGGTTGCACAGATCCCTGGACAGCAGCCAAATCTGGCTGATGTCGCGGGCCGGAGTGGCGTCGGTCCCGGAGAACGTCGGCTCGTGCCTGGCTTCGCGCACCGCCGCCTTGATCTCGGCGGCAACCTTCGGCTCCTGCGACCTGACCCCATAGGTCATCGGCGTACCGGTCTCATCGACAGCTGCCCGGAGTTCGTCCATCGTCACGTCTGCCGGGGCGTGGCGGCCATCCCACGTGCGCGCGTAGAACAGCAGGGCGAGTGCCCTCAGTTCCAAGTCCCCTGCGGGGGCGGTCCATGAGGGAGCGAGGATCGTGGCCGCCTCGTGTACGGCGGACACCCATGGAGATGGGCCGTGGACGGACGGAGCAGGCCCACGGCCAGCTTCAGCGAGCTTGTCGGCGGGAAGCTGGTCACGGGCATGCCTTTCGTCACAGCGGGCGTGATCCGCAGTCTGCCAGCCGGTCCCGGAGAGCGTGCCAGATCCACAGCATCCGCACGTCCGGCGGCACGGGCCTCTTCCCCGATTCCGCCCGCGGCCGGCGGGCCGATGAGTACGTTGGCCCGCCATGAAGCCATTCGTTTTCCAGCGGGGCCAGGGTGTCTGGGAGACCGGAACCGCTCCGTCCCTCCTCCACGCTTACGTCACCGTTGATCTCGAACGCCATCCCGACCTCTTCGAGCTCGTACGCGGTGTAGGTTCGCGTTTCCGATGGTCCTTTCTCATTGACGGCGGCCTTCTTCTGGCCCAAAGGACAGGACAGTGAGACGAACTCCCGTCTGATCGTTTACTCGTAGTGCACCTGGCATTCGCCCTCACCAGCCGGCCGGCGCGCCGTTGCGCGGCGCCACGGATCCGAAGCGGGCACCGCGGTGCTGGTCGTGGTTACGGTTCGAGCTCCAGGCTCAGGCCCACTTGGTGTCCGCCCGCCCGAAGCTGAGCAGCCAACGGCTGGTCCCCGGAAACCCGGTCGCCCTCGCCGGACAGGACCAGGACGTAGGCACGGGCCAGCTCGGCCAGGACCTTCGACGCCTCGTCTGGGACACCGTCGGTGACGCGCTGGGCCACTTCGGCAATGGCCCGCAGGAGGGAGTCCCGGGCGATGGCGGCGGGCGGATCCACGGGGCTGGCAGGCGCCGGGATGAACTGGAGGGCTTCCCCAGGGGCTGCCGGGGCGGCTTGTTCGTCGGTGAAGGTCACTCTGCTCCTAAGACTCGGGGCGGGCGGCCTGCCGTGGCCAGATGGGCGGCACACAGGCAGACACGACTCAGCGTGCGCGTGCGCGCACTAGACAATGCCGAGTGCGCGGGCTGACTGGATACGTGATTCCAGGCCACAGCCCAGGGCCGGACGGCGTGAAAACGCCCGTGACCAGGCACTTTTCTGCACGGCCGGACGAAGGGCGAACGCACGGCCTTCGTCCGGCCGCAGGGTCACACCTTGATGAGGTCTTCGGTCCTGATGTACCAGCCGGTGCGCGGGTCCCTGGTGAAGCTCATGCGGTAGGCGTAGGTGAAGTCCGCGGTGACGGTGCCCGCCGCGGCCACCTCGAAGCTGTTGCCCCGGCGGACGTAGTGGTCCACGTCGACGTTGGAGATGTCCGCGAGCTCGTAGTTCGGGCGGATAGTGTCCACGAGAATCATCCGGCCGCCGCGTGCCCATTTCTCCCAGCTGTACGCCGAGACCCGCCTGTTCGGGGTGCGGGCCTTGACCGTGTTGTCGGGGAGGTCGGCATTGATGAGGTCCTGACGGGCCTTCTCCCGCGCCGCCTGCGCGTCCTTGCGGCCCTGTTCGAGGACGGCCTCCTCCTTGAGCTTGGCGAAGGTCTCCTCCAAGGCGGCCGTGGTCGTGTCGTCCAGGTTGTCGATGAGCACGGCCAGCCGTTCGGCGGGCAGGAGGACCAGGAGCGTCGGAGCGTTCTCCGCGACCCGGATGATGCCTTCGGTCACAGACCGGATCACGTCGTCGGCAAGGTCGGCGCGCAGGCTGTCGCCCCACAGGGTGCGGGCGGCGGTGGTCAGCTCTTCCGTGGTCGCCTTGGAGAGCAGGAGCTTCTGCTTGTCGGCGGGGAGCGTCCTGAGTGCCCGTTCCATGTACCCGTCGGGCAGTTCGGCGATCTCGGCGGCGGTCAGTTCCACCGAGGCGGCGTCCACCGTGTCGATGACGCCCTGGCCGGAGGAGGGCTGCCAGCCCTGTTCCGGGTCGCTGCCGCCGCCTCCGGGGAAGGTGGCGACGTAGCCCCGCTTGAGCTCGGCCAGGCGCTGTTCGCGCTCGGCGCGGGTGGACGGCAGCGGATCGCCGTCGCACGTGACCCGGCCGTTGGAATCGGTGTAGCCGCGTCCCAGCTGCACACCGTCGAGGTCGGTGAAGACGACTCGGGCGAAGTGCACCGGCTTGCCCTCCCGCTCAACCTTGGCCGTGAGGCCGCGTACCGCCAGCGGCACACCCGACACCTCGGCGCTGCCCCCGGTGGTCACGGTCTCGCACCAGCCTGCGACCTCGGGGTAGTCCCAGCGGGAGGTGACCGGGTCCGGGCCGCTGTCCGCGACGTAGTGGAGCAGCTCGCCATCAGGCCCCTTGCCGCACGGCATCGAGTAGGCGTGCGTCTGGGCGACGGCGGCGATGAAGTGGGTGTCGGAGTTGGGGTCGGGGTAGTTGCCGTCGTCCAGCCCGGAGGGGTCGAAGTACGTGCTGACATCGGCGCCGTCGTACGGGGCCCTGCCTGCCGCTCCGGATCCCGCGGTGGTCGTGGTATCGGTCATGGTGGGTCCCCTGGGGTCGTCGGTAAGGACGCCCGGGCGTGTGAGGTCGGCGTTCAAGCGCCCGGGAATCGACGCTGATCAGCGTGCATGACGGAAGGTAACCACCCCACCGCCGTCCGTAAAACGTGGTTATCGGTCATCCGCTGCCCACTGGTCGGCCTGAACACGACTCGAACACCACCGTCCGCCCTGGAAATCGGTCAATCAACCTCGCAAGGGCCGGCCGCGTCGGCGTCGAACGGTACGGCGGATGCACGCTCCGACTGCCAGGTTGCGCCAGCGCGGCTCACAACGCTCCACCCAGGGGGAGGAGATGGTCTGACAGCGCCGAAGAGCCGCGGGGACAAGGCCACGAGACGGAATGCGGTGGCCTCTGAATGAGACATCGCGTAGGAGTCCAGGTCGGCATGCCGGAATGGGGCATGCCAAATGCGGGCCTACATGATCGTTCGCCCGTAGTAATGGTGATCCCGGTCCCGATCTATGCGGCGTTGTTCTCCGGCGTGATCGTGGAGATCTCAGCCGGTCGAGACCGGGGGCGTCCGCCCTCCCCGGTCTCGCTGCTCGGGGGTGGGGCACGTCGCCTGTGGTCGGCGAGGCCTCTGGACGGTGGCGGCACAGGCTGGGCAGCCTTCCAGGGCTGCCTGTCGTGACGATGTGATCATTTGCCTGACCGGCCGCGCCCCAGCGTTCTAAGGTTTGCCGCGTGGACGTCGATGGAGGGGGTCGGGTGCCGGCTGTGGCGGAGCGGTTGTCAGGTCGGGTGGCGGACGCGCCGGGGGCGTGGCCTCTCCTCGGGCACCTTCCGCAATTGCGGCGCGGGCCGTTGGAGTTCATGAAGTCGTTATCGGGCCACGGTGGCCTGGTCCGGATCCGACTGGGTCCTGTGCGGGCGTACGTGGTCTGTGAGCCGGGGTTGGTGCAGCAGATGCTCCGCGAGCCGGCGGTGTTCGACAAGGGCGGGATGCTCTTCGACAAAGCCCGCCAGATCGTGGCGAACGGGCTGGCGACCAGTGCATGGACCGAACACCAGCGCCAGCGCCCCCTGGTACAACCCGCCTTCACGCGCGCCCGGCTGGAGGCGTACACACCGGTCATGGCCCAGGAGACCGACGCACTGATCGAGACGTGGCAAGCCGAACGGCCCGTCGACATGGTGGAACAGATGGTGACGTTGTTCGCGCGGATCACCGCACGCACCCTGTTCGGCTCCGACCTGGACCGTGCTTGCATCGCGACCGTCCAGCAAGCCATCCCCATCGTCGCCGAGGGCGTCTACCGGCAGATGACCGCACCGCTACGGGTGTGGGAGAAGCTGCCCACCGCCGCCAACCGGAAGTACCACCGGGCGGCGGCGGACCTGCACGCAGTCATCGACCAGGTCATCGAAGAGCACGAGGGCATCAAGGGCGACCGTCCCGACGGTGAGGACATGCTGTCGGCGTTGTTGGAAGCCCGTGAGGGCGAGGACCGGCTGAGTAAGGCGGAGGTCCACGAGCAGATCTTCACTTTCATGATGGCCGGAGTCGAGACCACCGCGACCGCCATGTCCTGGACCCTGCACCTCCTCGCCCGGCACCCCGAAGTCCAGGAACGCCTGCACGCCGAGATCAGCAGCGTCCTCGGAGGGCAGGTGCCCACCGTTAAGGACCTCTCCCGCCTGGAGTACACCCGCGGCGTACTGACCGAGGCGATGCGCCTGTACCCGCCGGTCTGGCTGCTCACCCGGGCCGCGACCGCCGACGCCGGCCTGGGCGAGTGGCGCGTCCCCGCGGGGAGCGCCGTGGTGTTCAGCCCCTACATGCTCCACCATGACGCGCGCCTGTTCCCCGATCCCGAGCGTTTCGACCCCGACCGCTGGTGTTCCCCGCGTGGCGACAACGCCGGTCAGCGTGGCCTGTTCCAGTTCGGCGGCGGCGCACGCAAGTGCATCGGTGACGTCTTCAGCCTCACTGAGGAGATGATCGCCCTCGTGGCGATCAGTACCCGATGGCGCCTGACTCCGGGGCCCGGACCCGAGCCCCGGCCGGTTGCCAAGGCCGTGCTGACGCCCGACCGCGTCATCGTCGTCGCCCACCCTCGCCCGTCCCCGGACCACGACGACCGCGGCCCGGGGCCCGACCGGCCGTAACAGGCCCGCGCGCACACCTCTCCCGCATCCGCTCATCCGACAGCGGCGGTCGCGGCGCGCCCAACCGCGCAGCGAACCACGTCTGGAACTGCCCAGCCTCGCACCGCCGGGCCGGACCGCCCCGTGCGCGCGCCGTCGCAACCCACCACCATCGCCCCAGATGAGGAGCCGGCATGACACCGCAACCGACAGCCCCGCCCCGGGCCGGATCCGCAGGCCAGATCCTGGCCGATGCCGCCCGTGCGGTCGACCCGGCCCTGCGCCGGGCCACCCGCCACTTAGCGCCACCGATACGCCGCCTGACGGACTATCACCTCGGCTGGACCGACGCCGAGGGGCGCCCGGCCGCCGTGCCGGGCAAGGCGCTGCGCCCGGCGCTGGTCCTCCTGGCATGCCGGGCCGTCGGCGGCCGGGCGGCCCAGGCGCTGCCCGCTGCGGTCGCGGCCGAACTGGTCCACAACGCCTCCCTGCTGCACGACGACGTCATCGACAACGACCAACTGCGGCGTCACCGACCCACCATCCAGGCCCTGTTCGGCACACCGGCGGCCATTCTGGCCGGCGACGCGTTGTTCTTCCTCGCCGTGCAGACCATGGCCCAGGCGCCCACGCCACTGTGCGGCACCGGCCTGCAGTGGCTGACAGCAGCCGTGCAGGAGCTCATCGACGGCGAGTACGCCGACACCACCCTCGAACAGCGCCCCGATCCAGTCAGCCCGAGCGAGGCCGCCGCGATGGCCGCGGCGAAGACCGGCTCGCTGATCGCCGTCTCCTGCGCCCTGGGGGCCTTGGCAGGGGGAGCCGACGCGCAGCGCACCGCCCATCTGCGTGAGTTCGGCAGCCACCTGGGCCAGTGCTTCCAGCTCGCGGACGACATCCTCGGCATCTGGGGCGACCCGGAGGTGACGGGCAAGCCACGCCTGGCCGACCTGCAGGCCCGCAAGAAGAGCCTGCCGGTTACGGCCGCACTGTCCGCGGACAACGAACCCGCCCGCGAACTCGGCGCCCTGTACGCCACTTCCCGCCCGCTGGGCCCCGACGAGCTCGAACGGGCCGCCCATCTCGTCGAGGCCGCCGGTGGACGCGACTGGGCCGTCGGTCAGAGCGGCCACCACCTCGGTCAGGCGCTGGAACACCTGCGCGCAGCCGATCCCGAGCCGGCGGCCGAAGCCGACCTCACCTGCCTGGCCCGTCTCGCCGCCGACCGGACCCGCTGAAACCCGTATCCCAAGGAGCATGTCCATGACCGCCCCCGCCCCCGCCGCCACGGCATTCGAGCTGCCCACTTTCTGGGCTCCGATCACCCCCCTCGCCAACGCCGACACCCAGGCCATGGCCGGGGACATCGGCCTCTGGCTTCAGCGGACCGGGGTGTGCCCCGACGCCGAGCACGCCGCCCTGATGGGCACCGTCGGCGCCTACGGCACCGCCGCCACCATCCCCTCCGCCACCGGCCTCAGCGCCCGTACCATGGCCCGCTACATGGCCTGGGGCTTCGCCCTGGACGACGAAGGCGACCGCGCCGGCACCTCCGAGGACAACCTCCACCAGCTCATCCGCCGCGCAGCCCGCCTCGTCCAGATCATGGAGACACCCGACGCCCTCACACCCGACGACGACATCTGGGTCCGCGCCTGGGCCGACATCGCCCAGGACCTGCACACCATCGCCCAACCCTCAGCCCTGCGCCGGGCCATCGACGGATTCCGCGGCTACGCACTGGGCATGGTCCACGAAGCCTCCCTCCAACGGACCGCCACCCTGCCCTCCCTCGACGACTACCTCACCTTCCGCTACGCCCACGGCGCAGGCGACGCCGTGGCCGCCATGGTCGAAATCTCCACCGGCGTCGACATCCCCGCCCCCGAAATCGACTCGGCCGCCGCACGCGCCGCCACCCAGACCGCCCTGACCATCGCCCTGCTCGACAACGAACTCCTCTCCCGCCACAAGGAGACGGAACGCGGCGAATACGACTGCAGCCTCATCCTCGTCCTGCAAAACGAGGCCCCCCACCTCACCCTCCAAGAAGCCGTCGACACAGCCAACGCCCTGCGCAACCGCACCCTGGACACCTTCCTCAAACTCCGCGACACCCTCCACCCCAACGCCAGCCCCCAACTGCGCACCTACCTCGAAGCCCTCGGCCACCTCATCGCCGGCGTCACCATGTGGAGCGCCACCTCCCCCCGCTACACCAGCGCCAACTCTCCGACCGGCGAACCCCGACTGTCCGACACCGACACCGCCCGGCACCGCCCGCTGACCCTCCCGAAGGACATCGCACGCTGGAACCGCCTCACCGAATGAAGCAAACGGCGCCGGCTGCCCGCCGCGTCGACTGATTTGGGGGTGCGCGGCGATCCGCGTGCCAAGCGGGCAACTTGGCCCAGTCGTCGGCCTGCTCCGGTGAAGCAGCCCTGGAGAGTGAAGATGAGCGTGTGGTGACGCGGGGCGTGACGTCGGCCGAGTCCCGTGATCTGGTGGACGGGCCACGAGACGAAGCGGGGTGAGCGCCGCCGGCGCGGTTGCGACTGCCCGCGAACAAGGCTTGCGCTGACCGCAGGGCTGGTGATGGCAGGCACGGGGACGGGGCAGGCGGACCAAAGCCGGTCAAGATCGCATGCTGGGACACCCGGGACGTTCTCTATCGCCCTCTGGCACGGAACGTTCCGGGGGCGCGAAAAGAACAGCATTTGCCCCTTTGGTGGATACAGATCGTTGGTGCGCTTCCGTTCGATCCGTGCGCCCCCGTACTGCTATTGCCTACTCCTGAGCCCCGGGGTGGTAATGGGACGTGCAGGGCGGAGCAGCGGCCATGCCGACAGCCTTGCTGGGCATGGCCCTGACCGGTGAGTTGGGCGGGAGGTGGTACCTCATGTCGGGTCCTGAGGGGGTAGGCGACGAAGGGTGGGTCAGCCTGTCCGGCGGGCCGACCGGCTCGACGGAGCCGTGCGCCTCCCTCCCCGCGCGCAAGTCCCGCGATGAAGAACTCCCTCGCGACCGACCGCTTCGGTGGCGGCCTGCGGCATCGGACGACGACGTGACGAACTGACTGCGTGAGACCCGGGCTGTCATCGTGCCGGGCCCCGCGCCCGATCACCTATCGTCGATGGTGGGCGCGGGGGCTGGAGCCCTCGTGTACACCGCTGCACCCCGCATCCCCGACTCGCTCGCGACGCTGGCCTTCCCGCTCGCAGACCTGGCCCCCTATCACCGCAACCCGCGCAACGGCGATCTGGACGCGATCGGGGAGTCCCTGTCCACGCACGGCCAGTACAAGCCGATCGTGGTCAACCGCGGTACGCACACCGGGCGTCCGAACGAGATCCTCGCGGGCAACCACACGGCGAAGGCCGCCCGGAAGCTCGGCTGGGACGACATCGCGGCCACCTGGCTGGACGTCGACGAGGCCACGGCCGCGAAGATCGTCATCGTCGACAACCGGACCAGCGACCTGGCCGGGTACGACACCGCCCTCCTCGCGGACATCCTCACCGACCTCCCGGACCTGGAGGGGACCGGCTACGACCAGGAGCAGCTGGACGACCTCTTGGACGACACCTCGCTGCCCGCGCCGATCGAGCTGCCGAGCGACGGCGCCGGCACGGGGGCCGCCGCAGCCGTCGACTACCTCCAGTGGGGGTACCTCCAGTGGTCATCCACCCGTGTGCGGATCACGCAGAACGAGGTGGAGTTCCTCAACGCGATCTACAAGCGGTACGTGGACGAGAAGGACTCCGACCTCGGGTTCGGCTGGCACGTCCTCAACGAGGAGCACCACGCCAGCGAGGAGAACGCCGCGTGAATCCCCTCGACGTACGGTTCGATCCCGCCTACTCGCTGGATAAGCTCCGCCCGGCCGACTACAACCCGCGTCGCCTCTCGGAGAGTTCGTTCGTCCGGCTCCAGGGGTCACTGCGCCGCCACGGCGTGGTCAAGCCGGTCATCCTCAACGCCGACGGGACACTGGTCGCCGGCCACCAGAGAACCAAGGGGCTGAAGGCGATCGGGCAGACCACCGTGCCCGCGATGATCCTTCCGCAGAAGGTCCGCCTCCAGGACGAGATCAAGTTCAACCTCCTGCACAACCGTGTCGAGACCGAGAGCAGCGTCGTCTACGCGGAGGCCGGACCGATCGGCCAGTGGTGCTGGATTCCGTGGCAGAGCATCGAGGTCATCGCCTCCCGCAACCTCCCATTCCAGCAGGCCATCGGCTTCATGACCGCAGCTCACGGCCCGTGGGGATCTGTCGTCATCGATGACCAGGGCCGTGTCGTGCTGAACGCGGAGTATGCGGCGGTCGCGAAGGCACAGCGGTTCGACATCCTCGCGTGGACCGTGGCCTCCTTCGATGCCGGCCAGCTGGTCGAGGACCTGACGGGCGAGTACGGCGTCTACGACTGGACGGGGCTGGAGGAGCAGGCCCCCGTCTGGAATCAGCACATCGTCCAGCCGAACCGGCTCCGCGAGCACTCCTCAAAGGCTAAGGCGGACAAAGTCCGCTACAAGTCGGAGGTGTGGGAGAGGCTGGTCCTGCCGTGGCTCACGACCTCGCACCGCGTCGTGGACTTCGGGGCCGGGCACGGTGACTACGCGAAGCACCTGCGCGCACAGGGCTACCGGGTCCAGGACTACGAGCCGTACCGGACACTCAAGGGCAAGTACAGCCTGGACGTCCGCGGGATCGTGTCCATGATCCGCGGGATCGAACGGGAGCTTCGCGAGGGCGGGTTGTACGAGGTCGTCGTTCTGGACTCGGTGATCAACGCGACCACCAGCCTCGAATACCAGCACTGGGTGCTGCTCACCGTGAACGCGCTCTGCGCGGCCGACGGGCAGGTGTGCATCGGCACCCGGAACCTGGAACGCGAGAAGGCGTACGAGAACTCCGAGCACTCCATCAGCCGGGATTCCACACGTCTCGCGTTCCTGGACGAGCACAGCGTTGACATGCGGTTCGTGCGCGGGAAGTGGCAGCGGATCCGGTACCACACCCCGGAGTCGCTGCGCGGCCTCCTGTCCCGCTACTTCGAGGAGGTGGAGCTGAGCGACACCACGCGGGCCACGGTCAAGGCCGTCTGCCGCAAGCCGCGCCCCTTCCCCATCGAGGAATACGAGGAGGCCTTTCAGAATGAATTCAACATGCCCTACCCCAATGATTTCCGGCACGATAAACATAAGGGGATCGTGGAAATTCTGATAGAATTGATCAAGGATAGGAATAGCCAAATGGAGGGGTAGTAAATGGAATCGGGGGCGGACCTCAAGAGGGTTCGCATAGAAATAGAATCACGCGACAAGTACGGCATCATGTGGCTGGCGGGTATACGTCAGCTCGACCTGACGCAGCACTGCCTGAAGACGTTCGCCGAGTGCGACAGGCCGAAGGTGGACCGCCGGCTGGAGCAGCAGACCCTGCTGCTGCCGGCGGAGTCACCACCGGTCGCCTGGTACCTGTGTGCGCTGCCCCTCCCATGGGACTGGAGCCGCAACGCCCACCTGGCCTTCGAGTACGCGCCCGGCGCATCGTGGGAGGGGGACGCACTAGTTCCTGGACTCGGCGTGCGACTGACCAACGCCAGGCCCATCACCGGGTGGGGCGAGCAATCCATTCCTGCCACCGCACCGATGCGGCAGGCGCGGCTGTATAGGACGTGCCGGAATTGGCAATTTGGCTGGTGGCTTCGGCAGCACAGGGAGGTCCCCGACGCTCCCGAGAAGCCGCCCCGGCCGGAGCCGGGGGACGGCTCCGAGCAGCTCACCTTCCAGTGACAAGAGCCCCTGTTCAGCCAGTGGCTTGATCGACCTCTTGTGTAGCAGTCTGGCGGCCCGCTAACGTTCCCGGGCCGCCAGACGCATGTCTGGCGATGGAACAGGCCTCAGGGCCATGGCGGTCGGGAAGGGTGGCACAGGTGCCTCCACGCGGGCGAGTTCTAACTCGCCGCTGACTCACGCAGTTCGGGTCAGCGGGGCGGTTAGGGACTTGGACGTTCTGCCGGAGACGGCAGACCCCGAACTGAGGGAGAAGTATGCCCTCAGGACGGAAGCCAGGTTGCTCGCCCCGACTCGCAACTGAGGAGACACCTTGTTCGACCGCCTTGTTGACGTACTCGCCCAGGCCAAGACGCTCCGCGCCGTCGTCGACTTCCTGACGATCGTCGTGCGCATCATCCCGGCCCTGTTCGTCGTGATCGCCCTCATCCCGTCCTTCGTCATGTTCGCCTTCATCGCGGACGGACCGCGCCGCTCCCTTCTCGACATCGTGGACCGCCTCACGAAGTGGACCCTGGCCCAGGGCTAGCCCTTCCCCGCCCGGCCCCGCGTCCCCAAGAGCACCTGGACGCGGGGCGGGCCGCGCCAAGTCGCCGGGCGGCACCCTTCGCTACAGGATCATGGGAGGGTGGCGCGGGGCCTGGAGTTGTGTTCATGGGCCGCCCCACCCGGGCCGTGCGTGCTGCAATCACCCAACGCCGAGCCGACGCAATTGATCTGAAACTGGCCGGCGTCGACTGGCTGACCATCGGGCGGAAGCTCGCAGCCGATCCGTCGATCAACAGCGATGGTGTCGCCTACCCGCAGGGGTACGGCATCGACACGTACAAGCGGGGCGACGAGCCCCCTACCGACTCCCGACTGATCGAGCTCGCCTGCAAGGACGTGTCCAAGGCACTGGCCGAACGCAGCACCGCGCTGGACGACAGCGCGGACGAGCTGCGCAAGCTGATGGTGGAGCGCCTGGAGCGGCTCTTCTTCGGCGTCTACCGGTCCGCGATCCGTAACGGTGACCTCCAGGCCGTCGACCGCGCCGTGCGGATCATCGAGCGCAGCAGCCACCTCCTGGGCCTCAACCGGCCAGTACGCACTGAGGTATCGGGCCCGGACGGCGGCGCCGTGCAGGTGGAGACCGCGGGGCTGGAAGAGCTGCAGCGGCTGATTGCCCTGGCAGGCGACCCGGGCGAGGGTGGCCAGGGCTGATGAGGCTGCGGTCCTCCAGCTGTACCGGTCGCTTCCCGCGCCGCGCCGCCGTGAGATAGCCGCCGCCTCCACACCACAGCTCCGTGCCCAGCTCGCCCGTATCGAGCGGGACATGGCGATGGATCGCTCTCCGGGGGCGATGGCCTCCGTCCTCACCGAGGGGCGGGAGATGCAGGCCCCGCACCTGGGGCTGATCGACGCTGCCTTCGAACGGGTCGCGGCCGGCGTCCCGACGAAGCTGCTGCTCACCATGCCTCCCCGGCACGGCAAGAGCCGAAGGGCCGCCCGGTGGGCGCCGCTGTGGTACCTGCGGCGGCGCCCGGAGCACCGGGTGATGATCGCCTCCTACTCCTCCGACTTGGCCGACGACCACGGCCGGTGGATCCGCGACGCGATCCTCACCTACGGGCCGCAGATCGGCATCTCTCTGCGGCCGGGCTCCTCGGCGGCGAACCGCTTCGACCTGCTGGGGACCGAAGGCGGCGCCGTCATGGCCGGCGTGGGCGGTGGCCTGACCGGCAAGGGCGCCCACCTGGCGGTGGTGGACGACCCGATCAAGGACGCTGCGGAGGCGTCGAGCCCGACGATGCGCCGCCGGTTGTGGGAGTGGTGGCAGGCCGTCCTCCTGACCCGTATCGAGCCGGGCGGCTCCGTCATCCTCATCCAGACCCGCTGGGACGAGGACGACCTCGCCGGACGAGTCCTCGCCGACGAAGGCAGCCGCTGGACCGTCATCGACCTGCCCGCGCTCGCCCTGTCCGACGACGACGCCCTCGGGCGACTGGTCGGCGGCCCGCTCTGGCCGGAGCGGTATGACGAAGCCGCACTCGCAGAGATCCGCCGATCGGTGGGCGAACGCGTCTGGTGGAGCCTCTACCAGCAGCAGCCCCGGCCGCAGGACGGCGGAGTCTGGGACTGGGCATGGATCACCAACAGCCGGATCAGCGCCGCGCAGCTGCGTGGCATCGACCTCAACAGAATCGTGGTCGCCGTGGACCCCGCCGGCGGCGAGTCCGCGGTGGGCGACGAGACCGGCATCGTCGCTGTGGCCCGCGACGCCGAGGGACACCTGTACGTCCTGGACGACCGCTCGGGCAACCGTGGCGCGGATGCCTGGGGTCGAGAGGCGTGCCTACTCGCGATCGAGCTGCGTGCGGACGCCATCGTGGTCGAGGCCAACTACGGCGGCGATATGAGCCGCCAGATCCTCCATCAGGCGTGGCAGGAACTCCAGCGCGAGCAGCGCACGGAGAGCATGTTGATGCCCGCGGTGCTCCCGGTCACAGCGAAGCACGGCAAGCGGCTCCGAGCCGAACCGATCGCCCAGCTGTACGAGCAGGGCCGGGTGCACCATGTCGGTCAGTGGCCTCAGCTGGAGCAGCAGATGGTGACCTGGGTCGCGGGCATGGACTCCCCCGACCGCATGGACGCAGCCGTGCACGGTCTGACTGAGCTGGCCGACCCGCAGCGCAGTGGGCTCGGCTCGTCGGGCTATCAGGATGGGCGGCTGTCCGGGCGAAGATGACGCGAAGGCAGCCGGTACCGGGGCGACAGTCCATGTCGACCTCGGCCGGTGCCTTTGTCCAAGACTTCCTCAAGGCCCGACCAAGCCGGAGGTGGCAGCCCGCGCACCCGCCGGGATGCGCCTACTTTGTCCCTGCATGACAGGTAGTGCTGAAGGTTTTGCCCCTTTGGGGCGGCGCCGGTTCGTCCGGGCGGGGCTGACGGGAGCTGTGGCGGTGGCCGCCGGGCTCGCTTCCGGTCCCGCTGCCACCTCGACTGCGACCCGCGCCGACGGGAAGGGCTCGCGGCCCAGGAGTCCCGAGGCGGCCCTACGAGAGCTCGTGGCGGGTAATGCCCGCTGGCGGTCGTTCCATGAGCGGAATCCGGACCGGACTCGGGCTGTTCGGCAGACGCTGGTGGCCGGGCAGCATCCCTTCGCCGTGGTGCTGGGCTGCGTGGATTCGCGGGTCCCTCCGGAGCTGGTCTTCGACCAGGGCTTGGGTGACCTGCTGACGGTCCGCTCGGCAGGCTCCGTCCTCGACGAGGCGGTCCTCGCCAGCATCACCTACGGGGTCCTCGAGTTAGGCATCCCGCTCATCGTCGTCCTGGGGCATCAGTCGTGCGGCGCCGTCACCGCCGCCGTCCACGCCGCCCAGTCGGGGGAGCTGTTGCCTGGCCACATGCAATACCTGGCGGATCAGATCCGTCCGGCGATCGACCGCACCCTTCCGGCTATAGAGCGCGTGGACGCGGCCGTCACGGCGAACGTGCGACTGGTGCGCTCCCGCCTCGCCGTCGAACCCACCTTGGCGGCAAAGGTCACGGCGGGCGGGCTGGCCGTGGTCGGGGCCCGGTACGAACTGACCAGCCAGCGCGTCCACCAGGCCCCCTGACCGGTAACCCCCACCCACATGAACCTCTAGACAGGCCCGCACCGGCTAGACTTGCAGAGTTATGCAATTTACTAGTTCTGTATTCAGTGGACGGGGGTTGCGGTGTGGCCGGGTTCGAGGAAGCGGCGCTGGAACGGGTCCGGGTGGCGCGGGCTCGTCTCGCGGCTGCGCGGGAGGCTGACGATGCCTTCGAGGAGGCACAGGCCGCGGAGGAGCTGGAGGACGCGCTGCGCGTGGCCCACGATCACGGCGTGGCCACCGACGCCGGAGACGGCCGGTGAGCCGGACCGTGTCACCGGCCCGTCCGAGGCGTCGGTGATGGCCCGCCACCCCAGCGGGCAGCCGGCGGCGACGCAGGTGCGCAAGCACGCCTGGACGGTGCCGCTGGTGCCCAGCTCGGTACGGGCATCTCGCGAGCGCGCCGAACGCTCCCTGGTCCTCTTCGGCCTGGAGAGCACCTCAGCCCTGTTCGGGACGGTGCTGCTCGTGGTCAGCGAGCTCGTCACCAACGCAGTCCGCCACGCCCAGCACTCCCCGGACGCCGAGATCACCATCCACATGAGCGACCACATGCTCGCGGTCGCCGTCGCGGATCTGGACCCGCGCCCGATAACGCTGGGCGACGCCGCCCGGGCCTCCGGACAGGGGCTGCGCACGGTGGCCGACCTGGCACGAACCTTCGGCGGCGACGTCCGCATCGAGCCCGCCCCCGGCGGACGCGGCAAGACGGTCGTCGTCCGCTTCATCCTGCCGGAAGGCACACCGTGACCAGCAGCAGCCAAGGGGCCGTCCAGCTGTACGAGATCACCTACCTCCCCACCGGCCCCGACCAGGATGTCCGTACGGTCGAGGCCGGGGAAGTCGCCGCCGTCATCCAGCACGCCGGCAAGCACGGCATACAGCTACGCATCCGCCCATGCACCCACCCACTCCAGGACCCGGACACCGAGAAGGAAGCGTGATGACGGACAACCCACCCGCGAAGGACACGGCGGCGGACCAGGAGAAGTGGAAGGAGAAGGGCGTCGCCCTGCGCGCCTTCTTCTACATCTTCGGCACGCACGTGTTCGCCGGGTTCATCTGGCTGCTGTTCTACCTCGGCCAGCACGCCCAGAAATGAAGAGCGGCCGTCTTCCGGTGTCAGAAGCGCAGGTGAACCCGCACTAACGGAAGACGGCCGCCGTATGTGAGGCGCAGCCCTGGCGGGGGCGGCACCGTCGGCGTGGCCTAGGTGTGGCTGGTGGCCTGGAGGTCGGCGAGGAGTTCGGCCTGTCCTTGAAGGACGCCGGAGAGGATGCCGCGGGCGACCTTCAGGAGTTCGGCGATCTGGGGGTGGGTGAGGCTGTAGTACACGTTGGAGCCTTCGCGGCGGGTGATCACCAGGTTGGCCTTGCGCAGGACGGCGAGCTGCTGTGAGAGGCTCGCGGCCTCGACCCCGACCTCGGGCAGCATCTCGGCGACCGCGTGTTCGCGTACGGACAGGAGTTCCAGGACTCGGATGCGGACCGGGTGCCCCAGCGTTTTGAAGAACTCCGCCTTCAGCTGGTACAGCGGCGTGCTCACCTGGGTACCCCTGCTTCGACTGCCCATCTCATCCACCCGGAACCGTTCCTTCACAGGGGCATCCGTTCGCCCCTCTCCACACCTTGTGACCTCCACAATTGCAGATCCCTGCAACTCCTGGGACCCGGCGGGTCACCTTCGTGACGTTCGGACCCCGAGAGCGGGTCCTTTGCCGGTCAGGCCTTCTTGAGGAACTCGGTCTTCAGGACCAGGCCCTTGACCTGCTTCGTGTTGCACTCGACCTCGCCGGGCCGGGAGGTGAGGCGGATGTTCTTGACCAGGGTTCCGCGCTTGAGGGTCTCGGAGGTGCCCTTGACCTTCAGGTCCTTGATCAGGGTGACCGAGTCGCCGTCCTCCAGCGGGGTGCCGTTGGAGTCCTTGACGATGATGTCGCTCATGGTGCAGGTGTCCTTCGTCGTTCTCGTGGATGGTGGTGCTGGTCTCAGGTAAGGGCGGGTTCCTCGGGGGACTGTTGGGTGGGCCAGTCATCGGTGGCCCACTGCTTGACCGTCCCGTGGGCTCCGTGGGCGGCCAGCGCGGCGGCGAGGTCGCAGTGGACGGCGACGGGCGGGCACGTGGCGTCGGGGACCAGCGAGCCGTCCGCGGGTATCGCCGCGAGCTCGAGTCGGCGCCCGCTTTCGGCGAGGCGGCGAGCGGCCTGGGCGACGGCGATCTGCCCGCCGGCCGACCAGCCCAGCAGCCCCGTCAAATCCAGGATGACCGGACCGGCGCCCCGGGCCAGCGCCCAGCCGATCGCGCCGGCGAACCGGTCGGTCGCGTCCGCGCCGAGATACCCGGCCAGGGACAGCACACCCAGGTCCTGGCGGGTGGTGTAGCGCCATTCGATCGTCATCGTCAGCTCCTCGGCTCGCTCATCACAGGGGAAGGGTGATCCAGATGGCCTTGCCGCGCCCGTCCGCGTCCGGCCTTACAAGGGCCGTGCCACCCAGCTCCATCGTCATCGCGACCACCATGGCCAGGCCGCTGCCCGGGGCTGTGCCGAGCGCCCCGAACAGTGGGGGCTGGTAGGGGTGGCGGTCGTGGACGGCGAACGCGAACGCACCCGGCCCGTGCGCGTAGGTGACCGTGATGGTCGGGGACAGGACGGCTGCGTGGCGGACGGCGTTGGTGACCAGCTCGGCCAGGATCAGCAGCGCCGGACCCACACTCGGATGGCGAAGCCCTACTCCGCACTCCACCAGGACGAGTTCAGTGGTCTCGCGGGCGATGCGCACGGCCGAGCCCATGGCGGGTACGTCCAGCACGTGCCGGTAGGGCATCGTCTCGACCCGGACACTCATCGGCCCGCCTCCGAAACCGTGCGGGCCAGGCGGAACCCGGACACCTGCTGCGGGTGAAGCCGCAACAGGGTGTCGTGGGGGCCGTGCGCCCAGCCGGGCAGGGTGCGCCGGTAGTGGGCAGCCTCGTCCGGGTCGGCGATGACATCGGCCGGGCCGTGCGCGCTCACCGTCCAGCCGGTTCCGGCCGGGGTGCGGATCTCGTCAACCTGGTAGGCCAGCAGCGCGCGCCCGGGGATGGCGGCCGCCTGGACGGGCGAGCGGACGACGAGGCGCCCGTACTCCATCACGTGTGCGGCGGGGCGGACGACAGCCAGCTCCCGCTGAATGTAGACGAGTCGGCCCTGGGCGGAGCCTTCGAGGAGCCACAGGGCCTCGGTGCCGGAGACCTCGATCATGCGGCGGTCGGCGGGGACGGTCATCGGGCAGCCTTCCGGATGCGGTGCGGTCGGTGCTTGAGCGGCAGCAGGCCCGCCTGCTCCAGGTACTTGCGGGCCCCCGCAATCGCCTCCGGGGTGGTGGCGTACTCGCGGCCCTCCAGACGCAGCAGGTCCAGGGCGCCGACGGCGTTCAGGGCCTGGCGTTGGCCAGGCCGGATGCCGGAGGTGAGGACGGCGATGCCGCGCCGGTTCAACTTTTCCACCGCGTCTTTGAGGACGAGGGCGCCGGTGGCATCCAGGGTGGTCACCCTCGCCATACGCAGGATGACCACCTTCACATCGGCGACCTCGGAGAGTTCCAGGAGGAAGCGGTGGGCGCCGGCGAAGAAGAGGGGGCCGTCGATGCGGTAGGCGACGATGTGCTCCGCGAGCAGGGCGTGCTCCTCGTCGCTGTGCTCGCCGGGCAAGTCCGGGCGGAAGTCGACCTGCTCCATCCGTGCCTGACTCGCCACCGCCTTCAGCGCGAGGGCTCCGGCGACGACGAGACCGATGATCACCGCGTAGACGAGGTCGAGAACCAGGGTGGCGGCTGCGGTGAGAACGAGGACGACTGCGTCCGAGCGGGTCGCTTTCGCCATCGCCCGCAGGGATCCGACCTCGACCATGCGGATCGCCGTCGCCAGCAGCACACCGGCCAGGGCGGCGAGCGGGATCTTGGAGACGAGAGGGGCTGCGGCGAACACGATCAGCGCGAGCACCGCGGCGTGAGTGAGCGCGGCGAGGCGGGAGCTGGCACCGGTGCGGACGTTGACGGCGGTACGGGCAATCGCGGCGGTTGCCGGCACGCCACCGAAGAGCGGGGCAGCCAGGTTCGCGATGCCCTGCCCGAACAACTCCTTGTCCGGGTCGTGCCGCTGCCCGACCGTCATACCGTCCGCGACCGTCGCCGACAGCAGAGACTCGAGCGCGGCCAAGGCGGCCACGGCGACCGCGGGGGCAAGCAGCGAGCCGAGGGCGGAAAGGTCGAGGAAGGCGAGGGAGGGGGCGGGGAGCCCGGAGGGCAGGTTCCCGATCGGGGCCGCCGCGCTCAGGTGGAAGACCTGTGCGATCACGGTCGCTGCAATCACGGCGACGATGGAGAAGGGGATCGTCGGCTTCCACCGGGCACCGGCCAGCATGACCGCGGCCACACCTACGGAGAGGCCGATCGCGGTCCAGTTCGGGAAAGCCGCGAACTGCACGAGAGCCCGCCAGGCCACCAGCAGGACCTTCTCGCCCTGTGGCTTGTCGACCCCGAGTGCGTTGGGTATCTGCTGGAGGCCGATCACGCACGCGATCCCGAGCGTGAACCCCTCCACCACCGGCGCCGGTACGTAGCGCATGTACTGCCCGGCCCGCAGCAGCGCGAGGCCGATCAGCAGGACACCGGCCATCAGCCCGACAGTCAGGACGCCGCCGGGCCCGTACTGGGCGACGATCGGCACCAGAACCACGGTCATCGCACCCGTCGGCCCGGACACCTGGAGGTTGGACCCGCCGAACAGGGCGGCGAGCGCGCCGGCCACCACGGCGGTGGCCAGCCCCGCCTCGGCGCCCAGCCCGGAGGAGACACCGAAGCCGAGCGCGAGCGGCAGAGCGACGATCGCCACCGTGAGACCGGCCAGCAGATCCCGGCGAGGGCTACGGGCCATGACCGCGAAGTCGGCCCGCGCGGGCAGCACGGAACGGACCCGGCCGAGCACGGAGGTCAGTGCGGTGGTCATGGTCACGAGGCCGGGACCTCGGACTCGCGCAGCTCCTCCAACAGCTCCCGCTGACCCGCCAGGACCTCGGTCAGGATCCGCCGCGCCGCCCGCATCAGCTGCGCGACGTCCCCGCCCGCCAGCTCATACACAACGGTCGAGCCGTCACGGGTCGAGGTGACGATCCCCGAGCGGCGCAGGACCGCGAGCTGCTGCGAGAGAGCGGAGGGCTCGACCTCGATCGCGGCCAGCAGGTCCCGTACCGGCATCGGCCCGTCCTGCAGCAGCTCCAGAACCCTTATCCGCACCGGGTGCCCGAGCATCCGGAAGAACTCGGCCTTGGCCTGATACAGCGGAACCGGCACGGTCTCGCACCCTTCTCACCACCCCGAGCAGCGGGGCGAACGCCTGGCGCTGTGCACGCGGCTACCTACGAACACAGCACCCACAGCATCTATGAAATTGCAGACTTCTGCAATTCAACGATTCTGCGTCCCGCTGGCGAGCGCGAGCAGTACCGTTCTGCGTGGGCCTCGCCGCCACCCCCGTCGGCGAGGCCCCCGCAACAGCCACGAACGCTCTGCCCGCTGGCGCACGGTTGCCTCGCATAGGCTGTGAGTCGGCGCGGGGCCGTTGGGGGACTTCTCCTGTGGGCCTGCGCACGTTCGTGTCCGACGCCTGGTCGTGGCTGAACTACAAGCCGATGATGACGGCCGCCAGCGGCGGCCACCCTCATCGGTCCCTCGCACCTCAGGTGCAGGCGACATGGGTTCCCCGGGATGCTCTGCGCCGACTGGCCGCGTACAAGATCCTCGCGGCATACGACGCGAATCAGGCTGGGGAGCTGGCCGTCCTCACCGGCAACGAGGCTGGCGCCGAGCGCCGCGAGTTCGGAGACGCCGCTGTCTTCGTCGATACCGCGCTCGCGCACCTCCTCGGCAAGTCGCAGCAGATCGTGGTCGCGGGCGCCGAGCACGCCGGGACCGATGAGCCCGACCCGCAGGCGCAGGCCGCGGCCGCCGTGCAGCTGCTGTTGCGTGGCTGGGCGGAGAAGGAGCTGCTGCCGCTGCGGATGCAGGCCGCTGAGCGCAAGGCGGTGCTGCTCGGGGACGCGGTGTACCTGCTGGCCTGGGACCCGGACAAGGGGAGGGTGCGGCTGCGGACCTTCGACCCCGGGTTCTACTTCCCTGTGCTGGATGAGGACGCGGATCCGGGCGACTACCCGCGGCGGGTCCATCTGGCCTGGGAGATACCCGAGGACGCCGAGCACGGGGTGAAGGCGCGGATCCGGCGCATCACCTACGAGCTGGGGCCGATCACGGCGGCGACGCGCAGCACGCCACCGGACGCCGGGCGGACCGGCCGTGACCTGGTCGCCGATGGGGCGGGCGGGTGGCTGCTGGAGACCGGTGACGTGTTCCGTGCGGACAGCGGGATCATCGAGCGGACCTACCCGTGGGCGGACCGGCCCTCCAGCACCACCTGCTTCCTCACCGACGCGGAGTGGAACCTCGATGACCTGCGCCACGGACAGAGCCTCGATGACCTGCCCTTGGACAAGGCCCGGTTCCGGACCCGCTCGGACGGAGAGGTCCTGCACCGTCTCGACCTGCGCTTGGACTTCCTGCCGATCATCCACATCAGCAACACCGTGGCCGACGGCGAGCACTTCGGGCAGTCGTCGCTCGCCCCCGTAATGCAGGTGCTGGACGAACTTGCAGAGACCGACACCGACTCGGCGCGCGCTTCGGCGACGACCGGCGCCCCGATCATCGGTCTGGCCGGCGCGCGCGCCGAGGTGGACCGGGTCACGGGCAGGCCCCGCCCGTTGTCGGTGGAGCCGGGCACCATCTTCCAGTTGGCCGACGGCGGGCGCATGGACGTCCTGGACACCTCCGGGCAGCTGGCGGAGCTCCGGGCCCGCGTGGAAGAGATCCGGGAGAGGGCGGCCGTCAACGCGCGTCTCCCCGCCGTCAGCCTGGGCACGGTCGACCCTTCCGACGTCCCCAGCGGGTACGCCCTCCAGCTGTCCCTGGGCCCGCTGGACTCCTTGGTCGACGCGATGCGCCTGGCCCGCGCGCACAAGTACGGGCTGCTGTTCAAGATGGTGCAGAGGCTCCACCAGGCCGGACAGGCGGAGGGCTGGCCCGCCGGTGAAAACCTGCCGGTGCGCCTGGCCTTCGGCCCGCACACGCCTACGGACCGCAGTGCCGTCCTGGACGAGGTGGTGCGCGGTGTCGGAGCCAGTGTGCTGAGCCTGGAGACCGGCGTACGGATGTTGCAGGACGCCGGCTACCCGATCGAGGACGCCCGCGAGGAGGTGGATCGGATCACCGTACGGCGGGAGAAGACGGCACCAGCCGGATCCCAATCGGCCCAGCCGGGGGACGACGAGGAGGACTCTAGCTCTCCGGAGGGGTCTTGAAGTCCGACTTCCGCTTCGTCTTGAACCGCTCCGTCTGGGCCTCCGCCGACTCGCGCATATCCTCTTCGGAGACCTCCTGCTTGGTGCCTCCGCCCCACTGCGTCACGTAGGTCCCCTTCCCGCCGGGAACGTTGTCGATGCGGGAGACGAACAGGCAGTCGCCTGCGAACTCACCGAACTCCGGCCCCAGCACTCGGCCTTCCCTCGGGTCCCGCCCGGCCGCGAGCTGCTTACCGTCTTCGTCGAAGATGACGTGTTCTTCCTCGGATGCAGCCGTCCGTACGCAGGACCCGGGTGAGGACCCGGGGACGGTGTACTCGGCCTCTTGCAGGGCGGCCGTATACGCGGTGAACGGTGTGCGGTCCGCCCACGGCTGCCACAGCCACAGGCCCCCACCCACCACCAGGACCGCTACGGCCCCGGCGGCCAACCACGCCTTCTTCGGCCGCCGGTCGACCGCCGTCGACTTCTCGATCGATACGCCGTCGATCTCTTCCACGATGCCCCCCACCTGGATAGTCGTGTTGATCATCCCAGGTGAGGGGTATCGAGGAAGCCGCAGGGCGTCACGCTGGCATCCGTAGACTCGCTGATGGCGCGGGGACGTCGAGGAGCTGCACGTCCTGATGTCCCGCACCATGCCCAATCCCGGTGCCGTCCTCGGCTACCGCCGCGACGGCCGCCCCGTCTTCCCGATCCTCGGTGCCTCCTCCGAAGACCCGTCCAACGCCGCGGTGAAGGTGTCCTTCGACCAGCAGCAGCTTCAGCAGCTGATGGCCCGCGAGAAGGACCAGGGGCAGCGATCCGGCGCCCGCGCACTCGTCGAGAAGCTGGGCTTCACCTCGGCCAGCGAGCTGGAGCAGTTCATCACCCAGCAGCGCGAAGCCGAACAGGCGCAGCTCACCGAAGCCCAGCGCCGCGAGCAGGACCTCGATGCCCGCGAAGCGGCCGCCATCCAGCGCGAGGCAGCAGCGAGCACCCGCGAGCGGGACGCCTCACGCCGGGCCACCCTGGCCGGACTCGGTGCGACGGGCGAAGACCTCAACGACGCCGTGGCCCTGCTGCGCGTCCCGGACGACGCGGACGACACCGCTGTGGCCCAGGCCGCGAGCGACCTCCGCAACCGGCGCCCCGAGCTGTTCACCACCAGTCCCAAGAACCCCGACGCGATCCCGCCGGCGCCGGGCGGATCTCCCGCCTCCGTGCCTCCGCCCCGCCCGGGTGGCCAGACCAGCAAGCCCGGCTCTGCCGGTCTCGCGATGGCACGGCGCCGCGGCATCCTGCCCCCGGCTTCGTAGCCCGCGCGCAGCGACAGCTGCCCGCCGCGGGGACCACGCCCCGCTCTCTCCTCGTGGACCGCTCCACCAACTCCGGTGTGTGCGTGTCGCCTCCAGCACTACAGGAGACAGCGGCTTGATACAGCCGTACACGACCTCTGTGACCGTGACCGCTGACCGGGACTGGCTCGCCTCCCGCCACGGCACCGACTCCACCGAGACGATCACCCTCGACCTGGCCAAGCTCACCAAGAGCACCCACTACTCCGAGCCGACCGCCACGGCCCCGCACGGCTTCGTGCGGTCCGGGGTGCCCGTCGGCCGGATCACCGCATCCGGCCTGTACGGCGCCTACGACCCGGCGGCCACCGACGGCCGCCAGGTTCTCGCCGGCCTCGTCTACGCGGAGGCCGCGTTCACCCCGGGCACCGTGAAGGTCCCGGCCGCCCTGCTCTGGCACGGCACGGTGAAGACGGCGAAGATCCCCGGCGGCATTGATCCGTCGAAGATCGCCGCGAACCCGGCGGGCGCGCAGCTCCGCTTCCTGGCGGTGAGCTGATGAGCATCAGCGACCTCCTCAAGGGCGTGTCCGTCGCGGACCTCACCGTGTACGCGCGCTCGATCCCCAACCCGGGCGACTTCCTCCTGACGCAGACCGTGTTCGCGGAGACGCAGGTCCAGGACGTGAAGTGGCGTATCCGAAACTCCAAGCGCCGCGTCAACACCGCCTCCTACCGGGCGTACGACACCAGCGTCCCGTTCGCGAAGCGCCAGGCCGAAGCCACGCAGACCGAGGGCACCCTGCCCGCGCTCGGCCAGAAGCTCCTGGTCGGCGAGATGGAACAGCTCCTCCTGGACGCGGCGCGCGGCGCCGACGAAGACCGGCTTGTCGAGCTGCTCTACGACGATGTCGAACGGCATGTCGAAGCGATTCGCTCCCGCCTGGAGCTGGCCGCCGGTGACGTGCTCCTCGACGGCAAGTTCTCCCTCGCCGGCGAGAACGGGCTGACCGTCGAAGTCGACTACGGAGTCCCGGCGGCGAACATGCCGACCGCGCCCAAGCCCTGGAGCGATCCGACGTCCGACCCGCTCGCTGACGAGCTGCGCTGGATCGACTATCTCGACTCGATCGGCGCCCCGGCCCCGGAGATGGTCCTCACTTCCCGCAGGGCGTGGTCGCACCTCGCGGGGAACGGCTCCTACCGGGCCGCGTACCACGGCACCCCGTCCGGCGCGCAGACCCCGACGTCGGTCCTGACCCCCGAGCAGGTCAACAGCGTCCGTGGCACGTACGGGCTTCCGCCGATCACCCTCTACAAGGCGCAGGTCTGGCAGGACGACGTGTCCAAGCGTGTGCTGCCCGAGGACAAGTGGATTCTGCTTCCGCCGGATCGGGCCAAGTGGGGACAGACCCAGTACGGCACGACCGCCGAGTCCCTGGCCCTGTCCCGGGGCACCGGCGCGCAGATCGAACGGGAGGAGGCCCCGGGCATCATCATCACCCGCGGTGCGCAGGACGACCCCGTACAGATTTGGACGAAGGGCGCCGCCGTCGCTATGCCGGTGCTGGCCGCACCGGACTGCCACATCACGGCGACCGTCCTGTGAGCGCGGCCGTCCACGCCCTTGGCGTCCTGACCGCGACCGTGCACGTCCTGGACCCGGTGGAGCGCGTACCGCTCGTGCTGACCGCTGGCACCGAGGTCACGGACCCGGACATCGCCGAGCAGATCACCAACCCGAGCTGCTGGGAGAACGGCGAGCCACCGAAGGCGAAGCCCGCCCGTAAGGGCGCAGCCTAAGCCTGACCACCGGCGGGGAGGAGCACACCGCTCCTCCCCGCCTCCTCCGTACGAACAGGAGCTTCGTGCACACCGATGTCCTTCACTGGCTGACAGCGCAGCTCGGCCCCGACACCGATCCGGTCGACCTGGCCCAACGGTACGAACGCCTCGGCTCGGCGCGGGCTGTTGCCGACGAGGTGCTTCACGCACGGATCGCCGCGCTGCTCGCCGAGCCTCTGCGGGTGACCGTGAACGGGGTAGCGACGATCGACCACTCAGCGAACGTGACCGCTATCGAACGGCGCCTCGCCCAACTCAGCACCCAGACGGCACCGGACGATCCAGCTTCAGGGACGGCCGAGACCCTATTGACGGTGCCTTTGCTCAGCCGTCCCCGACGCTAACGGACGACGCGGGCGTTCACCTCTTCGACTTCCAGGTCGCTGTGGTCGGTTGCCTGGATCTCGACCGCGATGGTGTCCAGGGTTGCCCTGAGGGTGCTCTTACTGGAGGCGAAGATCATCTTGGACTTGATCGGGGCGCTATCGGGCAGCCAGCTGAACA
This sequence comes from Streptomyces sp. GL_148, assembly GCF_057834205.1. NCBI lineage: Bacteria > Bacillati > Actinomycetota > Actinomycetes > Kitasatosporales > Streptomycetaceae > Streptomyces > Streptomyces sp. GL_148. Next base: position 3,772,261 of record NZ_CM174396.1, read on the forward strand.
GCACGATCTTGCTGGCCTTCCTACCGTCGCTGGTGGTGAACTCGTAGTCGTGGATCGCATACCTGGGGTCGCTCTCGGGCAGCATCGCGACGAACTCCGCGTAGCTGTCCGTCCTACCGCTCTTGTCAACGATGATCTGCGTGTAGTCGTCCGAGATTCGACACAGCTGGTAGTTGATCTTCCTCGTAGTGAGCTTCTTGTAGTCGTTCAGTACCTGCTCGTCGATGCTGACGCCGGTGCTCACGATGCAACTCCATCCATGGATGTCTCGGCGCCAGCACTGCGCTCCGCCGACGGGCTGATGGGGAAATGCGTGCCGTTCACACGCTCTCGGATCAACGAACCGCTGACTGTCAGGAAACGCCGTAGCCAGGCCTTCCCGACCGTCTGTCTGCATAGGCACAACTCCGCCCCTCATAGCCTGTGAGCCTCCAATCCGAATGAAGGAGTTGGTGGACGTGGCGACATACGTGGTGGGGTCGCGCGCAAGCGCCCTAGCGAGAGCCCAGGTGAGCGGCTACCTCGCCCTTCTGCGTGACCGCTTTCCGGATGCCAGCTTCATCCGGCGTGAGATCCGAGAAGACGGCGACCGCGACAGGACCTCGCCGCTGCACCAGGTGTCCGAACGGTCAGGCGGCTCCGCCTTCAGCTCCAGCCAGGAGCGGGCCCTTGTCCTCGGCGACGTGGACTTCGTCGTCCACTCCTTGAAAGACGTCCCCACCACCCTCGCAACTGGCACCGTCCTCCTCCCGCCTCCACCACGCGAGGACGTCCGGGATGCGCTGTGCGGCGCGACGCTCGCTGGACTCCCGGCCGGCGCCCGCGTCGGTACCGGGTCCGTGCGACGTAGAGGGCAACTCCAGGCTCTGCGCCCGGACGTGGCCGTCATCCCCATCCGGGGCAACGTTCCCCCGCGGCTGCGGCTGCGTGACTCGATGAAGCTCGACGCGGTGGTGCTGGCGGCTGCTGGTCTGCACCGGCTGGGGCTAGGCCACGAGATCACGGAGCTCCTCCCGTTGGAGACTTGCCCGCCGAGCCCCGGCCAGGGCGCCCTCGGCATCCAGGTCCGCGAGACCGACGGGACACTCCGGGAACTGCTGGGGGCTGTTGGTGATCTCGGCGTCGACGCGCAGGTGCGGGCGGAACGCGCGATGCTCTCGGAACTCCACGGAGGGTGCACCGTGCCGATCGGCGCCGCCTCCGAAGTTCTGCCCGACGGATCTCTCACTCTGCTGGGGCAAGTCACGTCCCTGGATGGAAAGCAGCAGCTGGCCTGTCGTCGGACAGGCCCCGCAGACGATCCCGAAGCCCTGGGCAAAGCCCTTGCAGCGGAGCTCGCCGATGCGGGGGCCCACCGCATCCTGGACGCCGCCCGGTCCGGCGCGACGGCATAACGGGCAGAAGAGGAAACGGGCAGGGCCTCCACGCCCCTCCGGGGTGAAACGGCGGCGTCCCGCCCCCCCCCAGAAGAGGGGCGGGACGCTCGGGTCCGATAAGCACAGCAGCCAGCTTTGGTTAATGGACGTGCCTCACGCTACGGCAGCCAGCGGGACGGTCCACGAGGTCAGCGAGACCGCCCGGAGAGGGGACCGCGGGCGCCCCGTTCGCACACCTACGCTCCAAATCATGAGCGTTTTCGATGAGCCCCGCCGTGTCCGAATAGCTGCCCGTCCTGATGAGTCGGCCGTCATCGAGGTCGATGGGCAGGACGTGGCGGGGGCTGTGGAGGCCTACCGGATCACGCAGACCGTGGACGAGGGTCCCGAGATCACGCTGTATCTGGCTCCGGGCTGGGAGGGCTTCGGCTTCGACGGGCTGGCCGAGGTGATGGCCGAGCCGTCCGACCTGAGGCACGTCGTGATCGGCTTCCTCGACGCCGTGGACTCCCAGAAGCTCGACGAGGCTGTGCTGAACCGCGATGACCTCGATGGCCGGCCTGGTGAGCTGACCCGCGGAGTCCTGGCGCAGCTGCGGGAGTGGGCGCATCGTGCTTGATCAGGCTGGGATCGCCCGCTTCGCGGAGCGGTACCTGATGCCGGACACGGTGAAGGTGACGCGTGATGTCGGTCAGCAGGTCCTCGACCCGGAGACCGGGCAGCTGATCGACGGGCCGCCGCTGGTGGTCCACGACGGGAACGCCGGGTTGTATCCGCAGCAGGAGAAGATCCGCAGCCGGGGCCGGGACGGGGCGTGGGTCGAGGAGATCCGGGCCGGGTACAAGCTGCTGCTGCCTCTGTCGGCGCCGGAGCTGGAGGACCACGACGTGGTGCTGGTGGTCGAGGCTCGTGACCAGCAGGCCGAGGGCCGTACGTACGAGGTGACCACGCTGGGCGAGGTGTCGTCGTTCCCGGTGCTGCGGACCGTGTGGCTGGAGCAGCGCAACCGGGGCGCCCAGTGAGCCGGGGGAAGGGTTCGTTCAACCATCCGGCGGCGCTCGCGGCCCTCTTCGATGAGAAGGGGCTGGCTCTGCGGTCGGAGTCGGAGGCTGCGGCCCGCGTGAGTGCGGCTCTGCTGGTGGCGTCGATCCGGCAGCGCGCGTCCGGCCGTCCGGGCCCGAGGGTGATCACCGGCCGGTACAGGGCTTCGTGGCAGTCCGAGGTGACTGCGGCCGGCGCCGTGTTCGTCGCGCAGATCGGCTCAGGTGCTCCGCAGGCGCGGAGGCTGGAGTATGGGTTCGTCGGTACGGACAGCCTCGGCCGCCGGTACGCGCAGCCCCCGTTCCCTCACGTCGGGCCCGCTGTCGAAGCATCCGGTCCGGTCGTAGCTCGAATCCTGGGTGCTGCGGTGGAGCGTGCCCTGTGAACGATCTGGCCGCCGACGTAGAGACGGTGCTGACCGAAGTCCTGGGCGGGCACGAGCGGGGCATCCTGTCCCGTGCCATCGTCGTTGCCGAGGTCCTGGACGTGGACGGCGAACGCTCCCTGTCGGTCATCACCACACCGGGCCTCAGCGAGTGGGACGCGCTCGGGCTGTGCCGGTACGGCGTCCTCAGCATCGAGGGACCGGCCGCCGCCTACTTCACCCGGTACGCCGAGTGATCGACCGCGCCCCCCTGACGCCCGCCGTGCGCACCATGCTGGCCGCGGCGACCGGTCGGCCCTGCGGAGTCGGGGGGCTTCCGCTGGTGGACGGCAAACCGGCGCCGCTCCCGTACAGCGTCCTCTACCCGCTGGGCGGCCCCGTCGACGGCGCGCCGTTCTCCGACGCCTCCGAGGACGCCCACCTCACCTACCAGGTGACGATCGTCGCCGCCCGCACCGACCAAGCCGAATGGCTGGCCGACCGGGTACGCCGCGCCTTCCTGGGACGCACCCCAGCCGGCGGGTGGGAACAGCCCCTCAGTGTGCCCGGCCTCAGCCTGTGGGGGCGCGAGCTCGTCGTGGACGAAGGCTCGGGCTCCTCCGTCACAAGCGACGTCGTGACGTACGTACAACAGCATCGCCTAAGCATGTCGCAAGCCTGAACGCAACCAGTCCTCGAACGCTGAACGAACTCCAGGTGCGCCATGCGGCGGGACGATTGGCCGCACACCCCTTCTCCAACCGGCAGGATCCTTCGAATGTTGGAGCGCAAGCTTCGTAAGGACCGCACCGAGGTCACGTTCGTTCTTCCCACGGATAGGCCCCCCGGCCCGGTGAGCGTGGTGGGCGACTTCAACGACTGGCACCCGGCACTCACACCCTGCGCCCGCGCAAGGACGGGAAGCGGGCGGTCACTGTCGAACTGCCGAGCGAGACTACGCACTCCTTCCGGCACCTGGCCGCCGGCGACTACTGGTTCAACGACGAGAGCGCGGGCGACCAGGACGGCCCCAACAGCCGCCTCCACACCTGATCAACCCAACCCGGCATTGCCGGGGACGGCTCGTCGCGTTGAACCCGTAATTGCGCGCGCCTCGTCTGCGGGCGGGTGGGCTCGCACCTGGGCGATGACGAGGGCGACGTCGTCGGCGGCATCGGGACGGCGCAGTGCAGCCAGGAGCCGGTCGCAGGTCGCCTCCAGGGGGAGGCAGGGATCGGTGAGGAGGCTGAGGAGGAGGTCGAGGCGGTCGTCAAGGGCCTCGTCGCGGGTTTCGACAAGGCCATCGGTGTACAGGACCAGCTGGTCTCCGGGGACCAGGTCCAGGACCGTGGTCCGGAAGGGGGAGCCGCCGAGCCCGCCTGCGCCGAGCGGCACACCGGCGGGCAGATCGAGCAGTTCGGGGGCCTGTCCTGACCGTACGAAGACGGGTGGCGGGTGGCCTGCGAGGGCGAGGCGGCAGTGGGAGCGGTGCGGGTCCCAGGCGGCATATACGCAGGTCGCGATGGTCTGGTCCAGTCCAGCGGTGATGTGGTCGAGGTGGCGCAGGACCCGCGCCGGGTCGAGGCCGAGCTCGGCGAGGGTGCGGGTGGCCGTGCGCAGCTGTCCCATCGTGGCGGCGGCGTGCACACCGTGACCCATGACGTCGCCGACGACGAGGGCGGTCTTGTCACGGGCCTGGGGGACGGCGTCGAACCAGTCGCCGCCGATCCCGCTGGCCACGGCTGCGGGCTGGTAGCGGTAGGCGATCTGGAGGCCGGTGGCCTGGGGTGGGGGGTGCGGCAGGAGGTGGCGCTGGAGGGTGAGGGCGGTGTCCGCGGCGTGCTGGTACCAGCGGGCGTTGTCGATGGCGATCGCGGCACGGGTTGCCAGCTCGCCGGCCAGGGCGACGTCGTCCTGGTTGAAGGGGAGCGGGCTGCGGGTGCGCAGGAGGCCCAGCACCCCGAGGACCTGTCCGCGGGCGGTCAGGGGCACGGCCAGGTAGGAGTGCACGCCCTCGTGGGCCAGGAGATCCGCGGCCGCCTCGTCGCACGCGATGTGCGCCAGATCCCGGCGGGTGACGTGCGCCACCAGGACGGGACGACCGGTGCTCACACAGCGTGTGACCAGGCGCTCGACGGGATAGGTGGTGCGCTCCCCCACCGGATCGGCAGCGTGGACGGCGTCCGTCTCGTAGGCCGCCGCTACCGCCAGGGCCCTGAAGAGGGCTTGGCCGGAGACGGGGCCGGGCATCGCGGTCACGCCGCCTTCCAGGACCGAGTCGAGGACGTCCACCGAGGCGATGTCGGCCAGGTCGGCCACGACGAGGCTGGCGAGTTCGCGGGCCGTTCGCTCCAGGTTCAGGGTGGTGCCGACAGTGACCGACGCCTGGGCAATGAGGTCCAGACGCCGACGGGCCTCAGCAGCCTCGGTGGCCGCGCGGTGGCTTTCGGTGACGTCCACCACCGACAGGGCGACACCGATCACCCGCCCTCCTGGGTCCTCCAGCCGGTAGTACGAGCCCGACCAGGCATGGTCGTGGTCCGGGTCGGCGGGGGTGCGTCCGACGGCAAACTGGTCCAGCAGCGGTACGCCGGTGTCCAGGACCTGGCGCATCGAGGCTTCGATCACGTCCGTGTCCAGGAACGGAAGTGCCTCACGGACGGTACGGCCCAGATGCTTCTCCGCGGCCAGGCCGTTGATCCGCTCCAGCGTCGGGTTGACCAGGACATAGCGCAGGTCAGTGTCCAGTACGGCGAGCCCGAGCGGGGACTGCGCCACCAGCCGCACCGACAGCGCCAGGTCGCGCTCCACACCGCGCAGCACGGCCTCGTCGCAGGCGATCCCCAGGGCGTACACGCCTCCGCGCTCGTCCAGCAGCCGCATGTTGCGGAACTCCACCAGCCTCGTGGAGCCGTCCTTGTGCCGCACCGGGAACACCCCGGCCCAGGCACCGCCACCGGCCATGACCTTGGCAAACAGCTCCAGGACCAGGTCGACGTACTCCTCGGCGACCAGCAGCTCGGCCGCGTACCTGCCCAGCGCCTCCTTGGCGGACCAGCCGAACAGCTTCTGGGCCTGGGGGCTCCACAACGCGATCCGCCCCTCGGCGTCCAGCACCACCGCGGCCACACTCAGCACATCCAGCAGACCGCCGGGCTCGGACGGAACCACCCCCACCGGGCCTGGCTCGGCCCGGAACGCCTCGGACGCGACCATGACCGGACCTCCTTCACCCGCTGCGGCGGAGCCTGAGATCCGACAATCCAGCCCTCGTTCGCCCGTCTCGGCCCTCATCTCATCCTCCTCCCGCGTCGCGCGGGCGGCAGCCTCCGCCTTGGGCAGCCGAGCAGACAGGAACCAGCGGCCGCGACCTGCGGAGGCCGACGCCGCCGACCGCACCTTCCCCTGCGCGTGAGCCAACGAGCCCGCGGGATTCGGCGCCCTTGCCCTTCTTCGGGAGTCTCTCAGCGGGTGTCGCCGAGGTCGGGCGTTCCTCGTGCCTTTGAGTCCCGCAGCTGGCGCAAACGGAGTCCACCTTTGGCAGCCGGAACAGTGGATCCTGTCAAGGATGGCTTGGGGTTCTGACTTGGGGTTCTGCCTTCCGTCACGCGGCATCGGCACTGCGACGCAAGATCGGCTCTCGAAGTCCCGAGGCGGGCCGTCCCACACACCACTCGCTCTCGCTCCGTGGGGACGCAGCGGGACCCAGGCCCGGCGAGTCCGGCGCGTGAGCGGCCCACCGCGCGCGGGACGTGGGATGGTGGCGGCATGTTCGAGACGACCAGCACGCTGCCCGGGCAGATGCGACTGATCTGGATCGGTGACGCCCAGGACGGCAGCGGACGCCGCCAGATCTTCTCTGACACCGTCAGCCGCTGCACCTGGACCAGCCCCGCCACCTGGGACGCCTCCGGCCGCCTCCTCGTGCGCAGCGCCCTGGGCCAACATGCCGAAGCCGACCGGCCCCTCACCTGCGGTGTCATCTCCCGGGACGGGGCGGGCGGCGAAACCCTGCGCAGCGTCAGCGGCCACACGCTGCGTCTCGACGGTGCCGGCGGTGTACGCGTCGACACCCCCGACGGGATGCGTGACGTCCCCCTCGTCGGCGTCTTCTTCATCCACGACCCCGAACGCACCACCGGCCGACGGACCCCCTCCGGGCTGATCTGATCGGCAGGGCCGCTCCGGCCAGACCTCCTGGCGGCGTGGTCGGCTCGCCTCCGCGTCGCGCACGGGTGCGCTGCGCCCGCTCCATCCAGCACCGGCCGTCCGCGCCTCTTCCTGTGCCCTCTGCGACGACCGCGTTGCCGGACTCCTCGACCACGTCCCCTACCACGCTCGAGGACGCGCACCTGGGGCTTGCGAGACACCTCTGCCGAGACGGTGGAAGCTCTGGGCCGGCAGTAGACGGCGTCCGCCGGGCCCGATGTGCGCGATCCTGGAGACATGAACGTCGAGCTCCTGGTCGTACCGCACTGTCCCCACGCCGGGCCCGCCGCCGCCCGGGTGCACCAGGTGCTCGCCGAGCTCGGTCTGGACGGCGTCGAGGTCACCACGCACGTGATCACCGATCAGGAACAGGCAGAGAAAACCGGCTTCACCGGTTCTCCGACCTTCCTCATCGACGGGCACGATCCGTTCGCCGAGCCCGGCCGTCCGGCGGGGCTTGCGTGCCGGGTATACCGGACACCCGACGGCCTCTCCGGTCTCCCCAGCCCCGAGCAACTGCGGCAGGCACTGACCGGCACCCCCGGCCAGACCTGTAGTGACACCGGAACCGGCCCGGGACACGAAGGGAAACACGGTCCATGAAGGACAGCGATCAGGATTTGGCGGACGCGCAGCGGAGCCACTGGCAGAGCACCTACACCGCTCATCCCGGCATGTACGGCGGAGGGCCCTCCGCCCCCGCGCTCCATGCCTCGGCGGTCTTCCGGGCGGCTGGGGCGAAGGACGTACTGGAACTCGGCGCCGGCCACGGCCGCGACGCTCTCCACTTCGCCGGTGCGGGGTTCACCGTCCTGGCCACCGACTTCAGCGCGACCGGCTTGGAGCAGCTGGAGAAGGCAGCCCAGGAGCAGGGCGTCGCCGAGCGGGTCACCACAGCCGTCCACGATGTGCGTGAGCCCCTCCCGCTCCCGGACGACTGTGTGGACGCGGTCTTCGCGCACATGCTGCTGTGCATGGCCCTGTCCACTCAGGAGATCCGCAGACTGGTGAACGAGGTGCGCCGGGTGCTGCGGCCGGGCGGCATCTTCGTCTACACCGTCCGGCACACCGGCGACGCCCACTACGGCACCGGCATCGCCCACGGCGACGACATCTACGAGCGCGGCGGGTTCGCCGTGCACTTCTTCCCCCGCTACCTGGTCGACGCGCTCGCCGACGGCTGGAGGCTGGAGGAGGTCGAGCCCTTCGAGGAAGGCGATCTGCCCCGATGCCTGTGGCGCGTCACCCAGGTCCTGCCCCCGTCAGCACAATTCCTGTGACAACACCCCCGTGTCGCCACGGATCCGGGGACGGCGCTATGCCGTCCTCCTTCGCGGTCAGGCTCCACTGCCGCGGCGTGTCCTGACCTGCCGCATCCGGTGCCTGCGTACGGTCCTTCGCAGGGGCTGAGCGGACAAGGAGTGCCTGTGGCGGTGGTGGACGCGTGCGACGAGTGGAGTGCGCTGCGGGAGGTAGTGGTCGGTACGGCGTTCGGGGCGATGTTCCCCGACGAGGACCGGCGCATGATCGAGGCCACCATGCCGGTCGAGCACTGGGACGAGTTCCGGCCCGGGCACCCGTTCCCGGTATGGATCACCGAAGCGGCGGAGCAGGAACTCCAGGCGCTGGCGGAACTGCTGGAGTCGATGGGCTGCCGCGTCCACCGCCCGCAGCGCGTGCCCTGGGAGGGACTGGGCGGGTACTGCGCGACCATGCCCCGGGACAGCCTGCTCGTGATGGGCGACCGCGTCATCGAAGCGCCCATGGCCTGGCGCAGCCGGCAGCACGAGCTGCTCGCCTACTGGACGTTGATCCAGCAGTGGCGGCAGGCAGGCGCACGCTGGCTGCCGGCCGACGTCGACCTCGGCATGGACCTCATCGAGACCGGAGGGCGCGAACCCGGGTCACGATGGGTGATCGGTGAAGGCAGACCCGCCTGGGACGCCGCCGACTTCCTCCGTCTGGGGCCCCGCACCGTCGTGGGCCAGCTCAGCCACGTCACCAATCGCTCCGGCGTCGACCACCTGCGTGCACGCCTCGGACCCGACATTCGGGTGCACCTGCTGCAACCTGACGATCCCCACGCCATGCACATCGACGCAACGCTGTGCCCACTGCGTGAGGGGCTCGCCCTCTACAACCCGGACCGCATCGCCCCGGAGGCGATGCGCGGCACTCCGCTGGAGGGGTGGGAACTGGTGCCCGCGCCACGGCCCGAACCGAACGCCGGACCCCCGCCACGGTACATGACGAGCGCGTGGGTGAGCATCAACCTCCTCGTCGTCGATGACCGGCACGTCCTCGTGGAAGCCGAGGACGAGAAACTCCAGACCCTGCTGACCTCACTCGGCTTCACACCCCTGCCGTCCCCCTTCCGTAACGTCCAGGCCCTGGGTGGCTCCTTCCACTGCGCCACCCTCGACATCCGTCGGGACCGCCGAACATGGACGGCGTGAGGATGTGCGGCGGCACAGACGGGCGTACACGTCTTTGGCCACTTGACTGGCCGAGGATGTCCAGGCTGCGCAGCAGGGTGCCGGCGGCGGCGCCGTGGGATTTGACCGGTTCACGCGGGCTCCCCCGCACCGGCGAGCCGCTCCATCTCGGGAAGCCCATCCTGGCAACAGGTCCCGCACACCAGACGGCAAAGTTCCGGGCGCTCCGGGATGTTGTAGGCGAGGCGTTGTCCTGCCCCGCGTGTGCGCAGGTCGAAGCCACAGCGGGCACAGAGCAGACCCATCGAACCGGCTTGCCTGACCGTCCACGTCGGCCATTCGGCGGCGAAGCAGGACAGCAGCACCGTCGCCATCCCCGATCGCCTGGGCTCGAAACAGGTGAACGTGAAGCCCGGTGTCCCGGCTGGGAGTTCGTCGATCGGCTGCTGGAGCGAAGGCACCCACCGCACCAGTCTGCCAAGCTCGGCGAACAGAATCCGTACCTCGCAGCCCTTGCGGCGGTGCGGTTCGCGGGCCCGGGGTGGCCTGAAGGCCGTCACGGTCTCGTGCGGCACCCCCAGCAGGTCCAGGTCCTGCGACAGTTCCGCCGCGGACGCCTTCCACTCTCCGGTGGCGTCCTGGCGCCACACGGCCAGCCCGCCACCCGACAGGACACCGGAGATCCGCACGACACCGACCATGCGGCGCTGGGCAGCCCGCTCGGCTTCCGTCACCATGTGAGCCATGAGCCCGCCCCTCCACCGCCGGCGCCGCGTGGGTTGTACCCGTAGGGGAGCACGATGACACCAGGCCCTTGTCGGTTGCTCGGCCATCTCCGTGGAGCGGTCCCTCGTTCGCACGATGGGATGAACCCCGGGCAAAGGGCGCACTGGGTGGAGAGTCGGCCGCTACATTCGCAGCGTTCACAGGGCTGGCTGGGATGCCAGTCCCAAAGGCAGGAGACTGTGGAGCTGATGGCCGAAGGACCTCCGGAGCGTGTGGTCAACCGGCTTCTCGCGAGGCTGATCGGGGAGGCGGGATTCTCCAACGCCGAGCTCGCTCGCCGGGTCACTCAGCTTGGCCGCGAGCACGGTCTGGATCTGAGGTACGACAAGACCTCAGTCGCCCGGTGGCTGCGTGGACAGCAGCCGCGCGGGGCCACCCCCGCCCTGATCGTGGAGGTGTTCACCGGGCGCCTGGGCCGGAGCGTGTCGACCCGGGCTGTGGGCTTCGATGTGTGTGCCCCCGAGTATGCGGGCCTGGAGTTCGCGGAAACGCCGGAGCAGGCCCTCGATATCGCGAGCGGCCTGTGGCGCGCCGACTCGGGTGGCAACCCCGCGCTCGGGAAGATCGGTTTCAACCCCGCCGGGCTTGTGGTGCCCAGCCGGGACTGGCTGATCGGCCGGGCCAACGAGCCCGTGGGCCGCCCCGACCCGGCCGCACTGGCAAGAGGGCACCTGCCCGTTCAGAGCAGCACTGCCGTCCCCCCACAGAGGCAGACCGGCCGGGGAGCAGGCCGACAGGTCTCCGGAGGGGACATCGCGGCGCTGCGCTCGGCCGGTGAACTCTTCCACGCCCTCGACCAGACCTATGGGGGTGGGCACGCACGGCGGGCGCTCGTGAGCTATCTGACCGATGAGGTCGAGCCCATGCTGCGGGGCGCCTACAGCGAGGCGACGGGCAGGAGGCTGTTCGCCGCCGCGGCCGATCTGACCCGCCTGGCGGGCTGGACCGCGTACGACATGGCCGCCCACGGCCTCGCCCAGCGGTACTTCGTTCAGGCCCTGCGCTTCACACAAGCGGCCGGCGACCGGGTATACGGTTGCTACGTCCTGGTCACCATGAGCAGTCAGGCCGTCTACCTGGGCCACGGCCGCGAGGCAGTACAGCTGGCGCGGGTGGCCCAGCAGGGCGTCGGCGCCGGCGCCCCGCCCGTTGTCCAGGCCATGCTGCACTCCGCCGAAGCCCGTGGGCACGCGGCGTGCGGCGAAGCCAGGGCCTGCACGGCTTCGCTCGTACGGGCGGAGCGCGCACTGAGCATGGTGCGGCCAGGGGACGAGGTGCCGCACTGGGCACGCTTCTACGACGAGGGCCAGCTCGCGGGCGAGTTCGCGCACTGCCACCGGGATCTTCACCAGTACCGCGCCTGCGCCCAGCACGCGGAACGTTCCCTGCACCTGCGGGCCCCGGGATACGCACGAAGCCGCCTCCTGTGCCGGATGGTCCTCGCCACCGCCCGCCTCAGCCTGGGAGAACTGGACCACGCCTGCGCCCTGGCCACGCAGGCGGCGCACCAGGCGGCCGAGATGCGGTCGGTACGAGCCGTGGAATACATCCGCGCCTTCGAACGCCGCCTGGGGCCCTACCGCGACACGGCAGCGGGCCGCGCCTACCACGACCGGGTGGCCACGCTCCTGTGAGCCCCAGCGTCATGGCCGGGCGCTTCACGGCGAAGGCCCAGCGGCACGACGAGTCAGCGTTGCCGTCGCCCCTATGGCCAGAAGGTGTGGTCACCGGCCGGGGCACGCCCGCTGAGACGAGGTCCGCGATGAGAGGAGGTGACGCCTGGCAGAAAGATCGCCGGTGTCGGGCGGGATGCTCGCCCGCCCGGGTGCCCCACGGTGTGGCTTGCCTCGCAGGGCCAAAGATGTGCGGCACGTTCTCCTCAGGTGACGTGCGTCCGGTGGGCGCCGAGCAATCCGCTGAGGAGCTGCATGGATGCCAGCGACGGTGACCCGAAGGCCGAGCCCGGAAGGCTGCCTGAGAACCCGGAGCCTCCCGCGCCGATGCGTCCAGAGGCGAGGGAGCAGGCGGCAGTCAGGCCACCAGACGCTCCGCCGTCAGACAGCGATCAGCCTCCGCGAATGCCACCAGAGCCCGCCCGGCCGGCGCCGAGGAGCCCTACGGGCAGCCAGTCTGCGGGCCCGGGCGGCGTGCGCCTGCCGGTCCGTAAGCCACCCGGAACGCCGACGGCGGCACGTGTCGGCCTGCTGGGACGTCTACAGCCGCTGCTTGCTTCGGGGCCGCCGCCGGGCCCGGCCCGGCCTGCGTTTTGGCGCAGCCCGATCCGGGGTCCGTGGCTGACCGCGGTGTTCGGCCTGGTCCTGCTGTTCGGGGTGAGCATCGTGTTCGTGACGGGGCTGGTGTCCTACGCCGCCTACAACCCGGATCTTGCGCCGGTCAATGATCAGACCCGGGACAAGGGGCTACTGGGGTTCTACCTCTTCTCGTGGCCGACGTCGCCGTACTGGCTGTACCGCCTGACCCAGGGGGTACATGTCACGCTGGGGATCGTGCTGATCCCGGTGCTGCTCGGCAAGTTGTGGTCGGTCATCCCCAAGCTGTTCGAGTGGCCACCGGTGCGTTCCGTCAGCCACGGCATCGAGCGATTCTCGCTTCTGCTGCTGGTGGGCGGGGCCGGGTTCGAGTTCGTGACCGGGATCCTGAACATCCAGCTGCACTACATTTTCCCCGGCTCGTTCTACGTCCTGCACTTCTACGGCGCCTGGGTGTTCATCGGCGCGTTCGTCGTCCATGCCACCTTCCGCCTCGGGCGCGCACTGCGCGCGGTACGGGCCGGCCGGCAGGCGGAGGAAATGCCGCAAGCCGGCGGCGGGGTTGCGGTCGAGCTGGTGGACAGCAGTGGCCTGATGGCGCCCGCGCCCGCTGCACCGACGGTCTCGCGGCGGGGCGCGGTGGGCATGGTGGCAGCGGGTTCCGTCGTACTGCTCGTGGTGACGGTGGGACAGAGTCTGGGCGGCTGGTGGCGCAAGACCGCGCTGCTCGCACCGCACGGACAGGAACCCGGCTCCGGGCCGAACGGCTTCCAGATCAACAAGACCGCCGCCTCCGTCGGTATCCGGGCCGGTGACATCGGCCCGGCCTGGCGGCTGACCGTACGCAACGGAACCCGCCAGGTCCTCCTGACCCGTGAACAGATCCTGGCCATGCCCCAGCACGAATCGGCGCTGCCGATCGCCTGCGTGGAAGGCTGGTCCACACAAAACCAGCTGTGGACCGGTGTCCGGCTCATCGACCTCGCTGCCCTGGTCGGCATCGGGGACAACCCGCCCCAGGTCCTCGTCCAGTCGGCGCAACGCGGCGGATCATTCAGCTCCGCCGTCCTGCGCGACAACCAGATCCGCGACCGGCGCTCGCTCCTCGCCCTGGGCGTCAACGGCGCACCGCTCTCGCCCGACCACGGCTACCCCGCCCGGGTCATCGTCCCCGCGGCACCCGGAGTCCACAACACCAAATGGGTCACCCGCCTGACCTTCGGAGAGCCCGCATGACCACCTTCCGCGCCCGCTACGGGGCACCCCCTCTGCACCTGCTGCTCGTCGCTTGCTCCTTCGCACTCGCCCTGTACGCAGGGCTGCGCCTACTCAAGGGCGACACCTGGGGTGTCGTCATGTGGTTCGTCGGGGCGGCGCTGCTCCACGACCTGCTCCTGCTGCCCCTGTACTCGCTCACCGACCGCGCCCTGCAACTCCTCCTCCCCGACCGCTCAGACGCAGCGCGGCGATCAAGCTCGGGGTGCGTCAACTACGTACGGGTCCCCGCGTTTCTCTCCGGGCTTCTGCTCCTGGCGTGGTGGCCCCTGGTCCTCAGCCAGGTCGATCACTTCACCGCCTCGACGGGGCTTTCCGCCACCGGCTTCTTCCCGAGATGGCTGCTGATCACGGCAGCACTCTTCGCACTGTCCGCGCTGTGTCTGCTGGCCCGACTGTGGCTCGCCGGTTGGGGTCAGCGGGGTCGCAGCGCGGCGAAGTGACGGCCGCCGCCGGTGATCCACCGGTCCGCGACAGACCAGCCGGAGGACTTCGCGTGCTGGTGCAGGGCGGCCTGGCCCACGGTTGCCCACGCGAAACGCGCGGCGTGTATGCGACGGCCGTCGTGAAGGCGCACCAGGTGGCGACCGTCGACGTCCTCGGCGTCGGTCTCCACCACGAGTAGGCCCTTCCCGTGTACGAGCTGGCGGACCCGTTGCAGGAGACGGGCCGGATCCCCGCCGATACCGATGTTGCCGTCGAGCAGCAGCGCGCTCTCCCAGCGGCCCTCATCCGGGAGCGGCTCGAAGACCGAACAGCACAAAGCGTCGCCACCACGACACGCTGTCGATTCCACCGCGGTAGGACAGATGTCAATGCCCAGCACCTGCTGCCCGAGCAGGGTCAACGCCTCAACCAGCCTTCCAGCACCGCAGCCGATATCCAGCACCGGCCCCGCACAGCGCCGCAGAACCGCCAGGTCACAGGTATCGGCCGGCGCGCACCAGCGCCACACCTCCAACGGCAGCAGCCACCCGTCCCTATCCCGCAACGAAAGCCGCCCCTGCCCCAACCGCAGCGCGTCACCGTAGGCCCGGCTGCTCCATGCCCGTGCACAGCCATCCGGCTGACGGCCTGCCGTCTTCGTACCAACCACCTGCAACCGCCCTTTGGTCAGGAGGGACGATGCTCAAGCGAACGCACGCCGACCCGCCCAGGGGCGGACAGCTGAACGTCGCAGCAAGCATCCTGGCGTTAGCCGCCCCCAGCCACCGCAGACAGCCATCGGAGCGGTCCGCCCGGGTGGCCGCCTGCCTCCGCACCAACCCAGCGGCTCTGGGCATAGCCGGGCCGAAGGGGCAGAGGCTCGAGTGGACGCCTGCTACTTGTATTCGACTGGTTCGGCGAGCTCGAAGATGACACCGTGAGGGTCGAAGACGATGGACACCCTCTGGCCCCAGGGGCGCACGGTCGGCACCTTCGCGCTGATGGCACCCGCGTTGATGGCTTTGCGGTATGCGGCGTCGGCGTCGTCGACCTCCAAACCGATCCGGAAGCCATTGGGCTGCCCGGGGGCAGTGAAATCTTCGATCTTGCTCCAGTGCTCGACGCACAGAATCACCCGCGTCTCTAGCGAGCCCGGTGTGCCGTCGCTCAGCACGGTGAAGGTACCGTCGGGATCCGCGAATGCCTCGTCCAGCCCGAATGCCTCCTTGTAGAACTTCACCGCTGCGCCGACATCGTCGACCATGATCGTCGTACCTGCGTATCGCATGCGCCCATCCTCACTCGGGGATCTGCCTTAGCAGTTACGGCCAATCCAACTCCCACCATCGGCCACGCGCCACCGCACGACACCCACCACCAGAGGTGCTGAACGCACGTGGCGGAAGCGGGTCGATGCGCACTCCCGGATGGTGGTGTGGTGCCGTGCCCCAACACGGCACCACACCGGGGTTTTCCAGCCGTGGCCAACAGCATGGAACGGGTGCCTGTGAAGAAGCCCGTCCAGGCCACGGCTGAACCGGATCGCCCAGCTCATGCCGCTGAGCGGGGCGATCCGGGGTATCGGGTCCTCCAGTGACTGATGCACGAGGGCGCGCACCATTCGGTGTCCCACCCCAGCTTCGGTATCCGTACCCGCATGGCTTGGCAATGCCTGGCCGGTTCCCCCGAAAGGGGTGGCGTCGGCCCCCATTCGGTGGGCAGAGCCGCGCCACGGAGAGGCCGCGCCGACCGCCATGCTCCAGCGAGGGCTGAGGTGTCACGATTGGGGGATATCGTGCGACGCGTGAGCAGCACTCACCTCGAAGGCTCCACCCAGGTGATATCACGTGCGCAGTTCTGCCAGAGAGCGCCAGGCGCTGCGGAGGGTTCCTCCGCGGCAGCTCATCGGGAGTAGGACTTCCGGTCGCACGTCACAGTGAAGGCTTGTCTGCTCACCGACACGCGCGAATCGCCCTCGCCCTCGGCGCACGCGACTCCTTGCTGACAGTATGTTGTTCTACGTGCAGTGGCCTTGGCTCGCCGTCTCTGGCTGAGCCTGGCTCTCTCCCTCACCGCGGAGGCCCCCGCGCGGACGCCCACCCTCTTCTCGGGGCGGGCCGGTTCCCCGGCAGACGTCGAGGGACGGGGCCTCCCTCGTGTCCGGCTGCCGTCCCGGAATCGGACAGTAGACCCTTGCAGATCCAGAAGTATTCGCGGCGCGGCATCACGCGCATCCTGTGGCTTAAGGCCGTCAAAGACGCTGGCAACCTTCCTACTCGGGCGGAACTGGCCGCCGGCACCGACCTGACGAACGCCATCGCGGCGATCGATGGTTGGTCGCTGTCGAACCAGGCGATCGAGACCCCGGATTTGGGCTCGACGTTTGAGTCGAAGATTCCCGGCACTGATCAGGCGGACGACTCGTCCCTCGGCTTCTATGAGGACAAGGTCGCCGACGAGATCGAGCAGCTCCTGACGAAGGACTCCACGGGCTGGGTGGTGATCCTCCGCAAGGGCGACATCCCGGCTAGCCGGTCGATGGACGTCTTCCCAGTGCGCATCGGCTCCCGGTCCCCGCAGTACTCCGTCGACAACGAGGCCGCCAAGTTCGTGGTCAGCTTTTCGATCACGGAGAAGCCGCTCCAGGACGCGCCCGTACCGCCTGCCGCCCCGAAGACGCTGCCTGCTTCCTCCTGAACTCCCGGCCGGGCCTGCCGCGTCCTTGCGCCCTATCCCTTGTTGGCGTGCGCTCGACGAAGGCCCGGCCGGGCCCCACCCCCCTTTCACCCTTGGAGACACCCCTGATGTCCGGCACCACCGCGTCCCCCGCCCCGCCCGAGCCTGCTGTTGCCCGTGATGCCCACTGGGCCAGCAAGCTCGCCCGTCTCCGCGCCCGACAGCTCCCGGAGCAGGTTCTCCAGCTGTGCGATGACGCGGCCGCGCAGAAGCGTCTCGACCAGGCGAAGCTGAACCTGGCCCGTCTGCGGATGGCTGATGCAGAGACCGGCGGTGAGCAGGCCGACCTTGAGGCGGCGCAGGCCGAGCTGGCCGCGGCGCAGGCCGCTTACGACGCGGTGTCGGATCGGCTCGTGTTCAGGGCTCTGCCGCGTCCGGTCCTCGACGGGCTGATCCGGCAGAACCCTCCGACGGAGGACCAGGCGGAGACCGGTGACGCCTGGAACCCCGAGAGCTTCCCGCCGGCGCTGGTGGCCGCCGCGCACATCGAGCGGGATGAGGACGGCCAGGTGGTGGAGGGCCTGACCGTGGAGGACGCCCAGGACCTCCTGGACAGCTGGCCGATCGCGGAGTCCAACGCCCTGTTCGCGGCGGCCTGGCAGGCGCAGCAGATCAACCGGTCGACGGTCACGGAGCTGGGAAAAGGCTGATCGCTGACGGTCAGCTCCGGGCCGAGCTAGAGGTGTGCGACCGGTACCGGATCTCGCACTCCTCCTTCCTCGGCGCCGGAGACGGCCGCTGGTCGGAGAGCGACCGGGCGAAGGCGCTCGCCTATGAGGCGTACCGGCGCAGCGTGTGCGAGCAGTGCGGCACGCGGGGCGCCGAGTGGGACGAGGATGCGGGTGGTGACCGGCACGCGTACGTGAGCACGACGGTCCGGTGCGTGGGCTGTGAGCTGATCGCCACGGAGCAGCAGCAGGTACCGGACGGGCCGGACGGGTACGGCGTACGGATCGGGCTGATCCCCCGCACGGCGGCCGAAGCTCAGGCCGGGGACCGTGCGGCCGGGAGCACTACGGTGGACTGAGTTGGACGTGCGGGCCGTTAGCGGCCCGCACGCACCGCTTGGGGGCGGTGGGGCGCACGAGGTAGGCGCGCGGGGAGTAAGGGCACCGGCCAGGTGTCGAGCTACACGCTCAGCGTGCAGATGCGCGCCGACGCGGCGCAACTGCTGTCCAGCATCCGTGGCGCCTCCGGCGCGCTGCGGTCCCTCGGCCGTGATGTCGATTCCCTCCACCGCACCCTTGGCCGTGTCGGCTCCGGCTCCGCCGGGCTGCGCGGAATCTCCACGGACGCCGACGGTGCGCGGCGTGCTCTTCGTCAGGCCGGCTCGGATGGCGACGCGTCGATGCGCCAGCTGCGGCGCGGACTCATCGGGGCCCGCCAGGAAGCGCACCACCTGCGGAGTCTGGTGGCCGGTGGCGGCATCGTCGCCGGTCTCGCGGAGATCGCCCGGGAGGGCAACGAGTACCAGCGCGCCATCCAGAAGTGGGGCGCGGTCACGAACGCCTCCGGCCAGGAGATGGTCATGGCCGCGGCCAAGGCCCGTGAACTTGGCTCCGACCTCAAGATCCCCGGCACGTCGGCCTCGAAGGCCGCAGACGCGATGCTGGAGCTCGCGAAGGCGGGCCAGACCTCCACGTCGTCCATCGCGAACGCGCGGGCGGCGATGCAACTCGCCGCAGCCGACAACCTGTCCGCCGCCGACGCCGCCCGGTATCTCGGTGACGTCATGGACCAATTCGGGCTCAGCTCGAACAATGCGGGCCGAGCTGCTGACGTCCTTGCGGCCGGCGCGAACGCGGCCTCCGGTGGGCTCCAGGACATCTACTACGCCATGTCGTACACCGGCCCGGTCGCCGCCCAGCTCGGCATTTCGCTGGAGGACACGGCGGCGTCCGTGGCGATGCTGGCCCGCTCCGGCATCCTCGGCTCCAAGGCAGGAACGTCCCTGCGAGGGATCTTCACGAACCTGGCCGCTCCGACGAAGCGGATGAAGGAAGGCCTCGCCGAGCTGGGCATCGAGGCATGGGACGCACAGGGCAACTTCAAGGGCCTGCGGACCGTCGTCGAAGGGTTCGAGAAGGCCCAGCACAGCCTGAGCCAGAAGGACTTCACCGCGGCCTTGTCGAAGGTCGTCGGGAAGCCCGCCCTCGCCGGTGCCATGGCCCTCGCCCATCAGGGCGTCGAGAGCTTCGACCAGATGCGGACGGCCATCGGCCGCACCGGAGCAGCCGGTGAGATCGCCGCCTCCCAGACCAAGGGCCTCGCCGGTGCCCTCAACCAGTTGAAGAGCCAGGCGAAGAACAGCGGCCAAGTCCTCTACACGGCGGCCGCGCCCGCGCTGGAGAAACTGACCCGCCTGACGACGAAGGTCCTCGGCTCGGGCACTCCGGCCGTCGCCGGGGCCCTGGACTACCTCCACGACCTCTACACCCTGGCCAGGCCGTCGGCGTCGAAGGCAGCTGCGAGCGGGCTGGCCGAGGTCCGGGATGTTCTCGGCAGCCTCGGGGCGCCGGTGAAGAACCTGGCGTTCGACGCGCTCGCTTCGGCTATCAACGTGGTGGTCAACGCCGGCCGGGCCGCTCTCGACATCTTCAGGAACCTGGGCCAGGGCCTCGAACCAGTCGCGGACGCACTGTCCGACGTGGCGAGCGAGAGCGGGGCCGGTGCGACCGCCCTGGACATCATCGTCACCGCCCTGAACCTGACGAGCAGCGCGGCCTCGTACGTGTCCGGTGCGCTCAAGCCGATCGGTGAGGTGGTGGCCTGGCTGGTGCGCGGGTTCTCCGCACTGCCAGGCCCGGTACAGACCGCGATCATCGCGATGATGATGGCCAGCCGGGTCGCCCCGACGATGACCCGCCTCGCTGGAACGGTGTCGGGGCCGGTGGTCGGCGCGTACCGGTCGTGGGGCGAACAGATGCGTGTGCAGTCCACGCTCGCCGCCGCCCAAGGCCAGTCCGTGGGCCGTATCGGCTCGGCTCTCGCCGTGCTCCAGACCCGCATCCCGATCGTCGGGCAGATGAGCGCCGCGTTCCGTGCTGCGGAGGGTCCGGCGTCCGGTCTGGCCAGGTCGATCGGTGTCGGGCTGGGCGGCGCCGCCCGCGGGCTGATGGGTGCGCTCGGCGGCCCGTGGGGTGTCGCCATCGCTGCAGCCGGTATCGGCTTGTCCATGCTGGCCTCCTCCCAGCAGAAGGCCGCGCAGGCTGCCGCCGATCACCAGCAGCGGATCAGCGGCCTGTCCCAGGCACTGCGGGAGTCCAACGGTGCGATCACCGACAGCGTCCGCGGGGCCGCCGCGCAGGCCGTCATGGACGCGAAGGTCTTCGACGGCAAGGCACGCCTGGTCGACGTGATGGAGAAGGCCGGGGTCAACGCCCGTCAGCTCACCAACGCCTACCTCGGGCAGGACGGCGGACTCAACGCCCTCCAGAAGAGCTTGCAGAGCACCGCCGACGCCAACCGCGAGCTGATCGTGACCTCTGGCGGCGGCCAGTACACCTACACGCAGCAGGGTGTCGCCTACGCGAAGGCCGCCGAGGCATTGGGGTCCGTCAAGGGCGAGATGTCGCAGGCCGTGAAGGACGCCAAGAACCTCGCGGACGCCACGGGCTCGGGCGCCAAGTCCGCCGCCGACAGCGTGGGCCCGTTCGGGAAGTTCTCCGACGCGATGCGGCGCCTCTCGGACAGCACCGCGGACGCGGACACCCGGGCCCGCGCGCTGCACGACGCCTTGAACATTCTGGCCGGCGGGTCGGTGAACCTGTCGGCGGCCGAAGCCCGCCTGAACCGCAGCGTCCTGGACGCGTCCGATGCGCTGAAGGGCGGCGTCGACCACGCCGAGGGGTACGGCAAGGTCCTGCTGAACATGGATGGTTCGCTGTCCACGGTGACCCGCAACGGGCAGAAGCTGTTCGATGTCCTGCAAGGGCTGTCGACGAACTCGGCGGACGCGGCCCTGGCGGCGTACCAGTTCGCGGAGGCCAATGGGAAGAGCGTCCCGGAAGCCCTCCAGGCGGCGCAGAAGCAGATGCAGTCCGCGCGTGATTCTGCGATCTCGACGGCTAAGGGCTTCGGGCTGTCGGCCGAGCAGGCGGGGAAGCTGGCCGATGCGGCGGGCCTGGTGCCCGAGCAGGTGTCGATCCTCCTCCAGACCGCCGGCATGGATGCGTCGATGGCGGAGCTGATCGCCGTGCAGCAGGCGCTGAAGGCGACACCCGACAACAAGACGGTGACCATCGCGACGCTGTCGAACGAGGCGCGCGAGGACCTGAAGAAGCTCGGGTTCTCCATCACCGACCTGAAGGACCGGCGGGTGCAGGTGACCGCGCCGACCGACTTGGCGCGCACCGACCTGGACGCGCTGATCTCCAAGATCAGCCAGACGCCCGGGGCGAAGCATGTCGCGGTGTCGTCGTCGACGGCGGAGACGATCGCGAGCCTGGAGAACGTCAAGACGGCCATCGCGGGTGTCCCCGGCGGGAAGTCCGTCATCGTGAGCGCGCCGACCGACGTCGCACGCCAGGAGCTGCTGAACCTCGGCTTCTCCATCGAGGCGGTGCCGGGCAGCAAGAACGTGTCGGTGACCGTGCCGACCGGGTCGGCGACGAGCGGGGCCGCGACCATCCAGGGCGCCATCAACGGCATCTACGGGCGCACGGTGACCGTCACCACCGTCCACAACGACATCTGGAGGACTTCGCGGCAGCCGGGCCCGTACGCGGACGGCTACCAGTTCGCGAGCGGCGGCATCCTCACGTACGCCTCCGGTGGTGTCCGGGAGAACCACGTCGCGCAGATCGCTCGCGGCGGTGAGTGGCGGGTGTGGGCGGAGGACGAGACCCAGGGCGAGGCGTACATCCCGTTCGCGTCCGGTAAGCGGGCCCGCTCGAAGGCGATCCTCGACCAGGTGGCGCGCCGGTTCGGCGGTGAGGTCACGTACAACGCGTCCGGCGGGCTGTCCGACTGGTCGTACCAGCCTCTCGGTGGAGGCGGGTTCTCCATCAGCGATGTGGTGTCCAAGTCGCAGAAGAAGAAGGGCGACAAGGAAGTCTTCGACCTCGGCCTGTTCGAGTCGAACCTGCGCAGCTCGGTGTCGACGGCGCAGGCCTGGCGCTCCAACCTGACCACCGTCGCCCAGCGGGCCGGCACGGACGTGGCCAAGGCGTTGGAGGACATGGGGGCTGATGGCGTTGAGCTGACCCGGAAGATGGCTACCGGCTCGACCCGCTACGTGCAGGACATGGCTGACCAGCTCAAGCAGTTGTCGGCGACGGCCCGCGGGAGCCTGGCCGACTACACGGCGCAGCTCCAGAACGCGGTGAAGGACAACGCGTCCTTCCAGAGCGCCCTGACCCAGCTGGCGACGAATGGCTTCGGTGCGCTCGCTGAGCGGCTGGCGCAGCAGAACGATGCGAGCGCGGAGGCCCTCGCGCAGGAGGCGGTGCGCGACCAGGGCAAGGCGGAGAAGGCGAACGCGGCGGCGAAGGCTGCGGGCAAGTCTCTGGACGGGGAGCAGCTGACCGACCTGGTGAAGCTGATCGGTGCGCTCGGTGCCGGCCGTGGCATTCACGATGTCGCGGACGTGACCGGGCTCGGTGAGGATCGGCTGATCGAGGTCGCGAACCGGGCGTCGTCCCAGCTGCGGAGCATGGGGGCTCGAGGTGAGCGGTTTCTCTCGGACCTGGTGAAGGCGAACCGGGGACTGGCCTACGCGAACGGCGGTATCTGGGAGCCGGGTGTCTACGGCGGCGCCGGGGCGTCCAGGGGGCTGATCAAGTTCGCGGAGCCCGAGACCGGTGGCGAGTCGTACATCCCGCATGCTGCGGCGAAGCGGGGCAGAGCCACAGCCGTACTCGGTGCGACCGCGGGGAAGTTCGGCTATGGGCTGGTACCGCGCAAGCTTGTGGATGCCGGGAGTGGCCGCGCGCAGATCGTCGTGGTGCAGCAGTCACCCGCGATCGGCACGCAGACCATCCACGTGGCGAACAGCCCGGCCTCCGCGAACGACATCGCTGCGTCCATGGCGTACCAGCTGCGGCGGGCACAGCGCGGGGGGCTGCGATGACCGCCGTGCTGAAGGACTTCCAGGTGGAGCTGGGTGGTGTCGTCATCGGGTACGGCACGCGCGTGCCCATGGCGGAGATCGAGGGCCTGGGCCGGGCCCCGGTGCGTGGTGATGTCGTGCCCCGGCCCGGCGCGGACGGGGCGTGGGCGGGCACCGACTGGTACGAGGCCCGGACGATCCGCATCGACTGCGGCATCAAGACGCCCGGGGACCCGGCGGCCGGCGTGGAAATCCTCGCCGACCTGCAAGAAGCCGCGGACGCCGCCGATGCCCGTACGGCGCCGGGTGCGGTGATGCCGCTGCGGATCAAATGGCCTGGCCGTGAGACGCGCGTCCTGTTCGGCCGACTGCGGCGGGTAGATCCGTCGTGGGAGAACGCGGCTGTCGGCTGGATCCCCCTGGATATCGAGTTCGTGGCCGTCGACCCCCGCTTCTACGCGGACACGACGTCCGCGCTGAGGCTGTCGCTGTCCCGGCAGGACCTCGGCGGGCTGAAGGCGCCGCTGGTCGCTCCGCTGAACACGGGTATCTCCCTGCCGGACGAGCGGCGCGGCTGGGTCCGAAACGACGGCACCCTCCCGGCGTGGCCGACCCTGCGGATCACCGGCCCGTGCATCGACCCCCGCATCTACATACCGAAGACGAGCCAGCTCCTCCAGCTGTCCGTGTCGCTGACCACCGGCGAGTACATCGACATCGAGACCCGGCCCGGGACGCGATGGGCGCTGCGCAACGGCACCGAGAACGTCGCCGTGGGCATGTCGACGGACTCCCGGCTGGACCGCTTCCAGATCCCGGTGGGCTCCACCGAGCTGTGGTGGACCGCGCGCGGCTACTCCTCGGCCTCCCGCCTGTCGGTGACCTGGCGGGCCGCCTTCAAATCCCTGTAACCACCTCCTGAAGGACTCCCTGCTCATGACACTGATCAACCCCCCTCTTCTCGTCCACGGCGGCACGCACGCAGCGCGCGCCTTCCGCATGATGGTGAGGGACCTGAGTCACGGCGCTCAGGGCATCACAGAGACGGACGACCTGCGCGTCACCCAGCTCGCGACGCCGGGTATCGGTGTCCGCGTCGGTGACGGCTCGGCGGTCATCCGCGGCGCCATGGCGTGGGGGCAGGGCAGCTACACGCAGTACAACGTGGGCTTCCAGAGCGTGCCGATCGCGCCGACCGGGGTCTCGGGCCGCTCGGACCTGCTCGTGCTGCGCGTCGAAGACCCCGAGTACGAGGGTGTGCGGAACCCGGAGAAAGACGACATCGGGTACTTCCACGTGATCTCCAACGTGGCGGCGAACACGGTGAAGCCGCCAGCCGGGATGACGGCCGTCGCGCTCGCCAGGATCGACCTCCCGGCGAACGCCAAGGTCGTCACGGACTCGATGATCAAGGATGTGCGGACCATCGCGAACCCGAGGCGGGAGCGACAGCTGCACACCGCTTCGCCGGGCGCGGATCAGAACTGGCAGGGGAACTCGGGCACCTGGGCCGACTGGCCGCCGGCCTCCCGCTTCGACATACGCGTCCCCACGTGGGCCCGGCGTGCCCGCATCGTCATGACGATCTCCGGCCTCCAGGTCATGGGGAGCATCTGGGGCTCCACCGCGTTCCGGCTCGGCGGTATCCAGGGCCAGTCGATCATGATCGACGACGGCAGTACCCGCGGGGACGGATCCGTCCGCATCAACGCCATCGCCGCGGACACCATCGACATCCCCGCCGACATCCGGGGCACCACCCAGCGGCTCCAGGGCCTGGTCTTCCTCACGAAGGACAACGCGGGCTCCCTACAGGCCGACGTCGTCACCACGGTCATCGCTGACCTGGAGTTCGAGGAAGGCATCTGACCATGCCCGCCTACCGCTACCGAGTCCACGATGCCCTGAGCGGCGCTGTGCTCGTCCATGATCTTCCGCTGTCCGGTGTCGAGTTCGGGCCCGGCCTGTCGGAGCCCGGTGACCTGTCGGGCGAGGTCCCCGTTCCCTTCCAGAACCTGGTGGGCTCCACCATCAGCCCCGCGAACACTGTGCTGACGGTGGAGCGCGACGACACCGTGCTGTGGGGCGGGCTGATCTGGAGGGCCGAGCCGGAGGGCGACAAGTTCCCCATCGAGGCGGGCGGCTGGGGCTCCTACCTTCACCGCCGGCATGACGTGCACGGGCAGCTCGACGGGCGCGGCCCCTACGTCCACGCGGACGCCTGCCAGGTCATCCGCGATGTGTGGGCCTACGCGCAGAGCCAGCCGGACGGCGATCTCAACGTGCTGGTCGACCCGTCGCCGAGCCGCACAAAGGTGGGCACGCCCGCGGAGCCGTACAAGGTCGACTGGTGGGAGGCCCCCGTCCTCGGCGACATCGTGGAGGACATGACGAAGATCGAGGGCGGCCCGGAATGGACGGAGGACACCCTCTATTTGGAGGGCCGTCCAGCCGGGCAGATCCGTCTTGGGTGGCCGCGCCTGGGTACCCGGCGTACCGACATCATGTTCGCGACCGGGGCGAACATCTCTGCGGTCGCGCCGGTGACGTACGACGGGGACGAATACGCGCAGGTGATCATCGCGCTCGGTGCCGGCGAAGGCCGGGGACGTAGGCGTGCCATCGACGCCGTGCGTAACGGGCGCCTGCGCATGGAACGCATCCTCGAGATACCCGCGGAGAAGGGCAACGACCGTCTCGCTACGCGGGCCCGCCGTGAGCGCATCGCCCGGCAGGCTCTCGGCGAGGTCCACGAGATCCAGGTCATCGACCATCCGTCGGCGCCGGTCGGCTCGTGGCAGGTCGGCGACGACGTACGGGTCCGGATCCACGACCAGTGGGTGAACTGGGTCGGCTGGTGCCGGATCACCGGCTGGCGGATCCGGCCTCCCCAGGGGGACGACGGAGAGCGGGTCACGCTGTCGCTGGCCCGCGCTGACCGATTCGTCTACGGGGGCTGATGTGGCGAACCATCTGACACAGATCGCCGCCCGGCTCGCGGATGTTGAGCGCAGGCTCACCGGGCAGGCCCGCACGTCGAGCCTGGCCTACTCCTCGGTGGAGGCGGGTGCGATCGAGGTGTACGACGAGGAAGGTGTCCTGACCGGGACGGTCGGCGTGCAGTTCGACGGGACGACCGGCGTCGCAACGTTCAACGGCCCTCCTCCGCCGACTCCCACCGTCCCGCAGGTCGTACCCGTGCTGGGTGGCCTCCGGATCGGCTGGGATGGCGGGTTCACCGATGCGACGGCCCCGCCGCTGAACTTGGGCCGGGTACAGGTACATCTCCTGCTGTCGGCCGACGAGCAGGTAGACGTCCGGAATCCGGCGGCGACGATCGAAGGTGCGTCGGGGGCGACGGTGACGGTCGCGGTCAGCGACTACGTCCCCCGCCATGTCCGGCTCGTGGCGCTCACGACCGCCGGCATTCCCGGCCCGGTCTCCGCTGCACGGATCGCGGCGGCACGCCAGGCCGTGGGGCAGGACCTCCTCGACGGGATCGTGTCGGAGGTCAAGCTCGCCGAGAAGGCCGTTACCGACACGAAGATCGCAGTCGGTGCGGTGAAGACGGCCGCGCTCGCGGACGGTGCTGTGCTCGCGGCGAAGCTCGCGAAGGCGTCGGTGACCGGCGACAAGATCGGCTCGGGCGCCGTCACCCTGAACGCGCTCGGTGGCACCTTGGCCGACGGCATCACCCAGCACTACGTGGACGCACTCGGTGACCCGTCAGCGTGGGCTCAGGTCGCGGTGGGGGCCGGGGCCAAGTGGGAGTTCTTGACGGGTGTCCCGGATGCCCCGACCGGGCGGACTGTCGGGCAGGCCAGCGGCTACGCCGTGGTGCGCGGGACCACTCCGATCCCGTACGACCCCGACACCCTCTACCGGGTGTCAGCGCGCGTACGGACGACCAGTCCATCCGCGTCCGGGACCGACGACCTGTACGTGGGCGTGATGGGGTTCGCAGCGGACGGCACCACGATGGTGAACCGGACCGGAGCCAACTCGACGGGCACCCACTACTACTGCGCGGCATCCCGGACACCCTTGGACGCCGGTTCGGGCTGGCAGGTGTTCACCGGCTATCTGCGCGGCCGTGCGCCGGCCGGGGTAACCGGAACGGCAGGGGTCTGCCCGGACCCTCGGGCCCCGGGCAAGCTCCACGACCAAGTGCGCTTCCTGGTGCCGTTCCTCTTCCTCAACTACGAATCCACCCCGACGGGCGCGAACAGCTCGACCGGGATCATGCAGGTGGACGCGGTCACTGTCGAGACCCTCAAGACGGGCATCGTCGACAGCAGCAACCTCGTTGCCGGATCGGTGACGACGGGCGCCCTCGCGACGGATTCGGTGACGGCGGGCAAGGTCGCCGCGGACACGATCAGCGGCCGGGAACTCCAGGCCGCCACGGTATCTGCCGGGCACGTCGTCGCTGGCGCGATCACCACGGACAAGCTGACCGTGGTCGGCACCGCGAACATCCTCGCGGACCCATCCTTCGAAGGCGCCCCGACCGTGGCCCTGACGGCGGCCATCCCCTACGCGACCCAGGACAAGACCCGCGGGAACGGGTCCCCTGCGTCGCTGCGCATCGACGCCGTGTCCGCGACAGCCGTGTACCGCGCGGTGGACCTCACTCTGCTCCCGGCCACTCCCGGAGATCAGCTCTACCTGGCCAGCGACTACTTCGCCTCCGAGGACTGGGCGGGAGCGGAGGTCAGCTTCCACATGCGGTGGGAGGCCGCAGACGGGAAGATCCTCAGCTACAGCAAGGCCCGCACGACAAGCCCGGTGCGCGGGCAGTGGGCACGCTTGTCAGCCACCGTCACGGCACCAGACGGCGCGGTCCGTGCCCGTGCGCGGGTCGAGTCCGGCGCCAGCACGGCGGGAACGTTGTGGTGGGACAACGCCTGCGTCCGGCCGATCGTGGCCGGTGTGCAGATCGCGGACGGGGCGATCACCTCCCCGAAGGTGTTCGCGGGTTCGATCACCACGGACAAGCTCGCGGCGTTGACGGTGACGGCGGAGAAGATCGCCGCCTCCTCCATCACTGCGGACAAGGTGGCCGCGCTGGCCATTACGGCGGAGAAGCTGGCCGTGAACTCGGTGACGGCTTCGGCGATCGCGGCGGGCGCCGTTGAGGCCATCCACATCAAGGCGGGCACGATCACCGCCGACAAGATCGCACTCGGGGTCGACGGCAACTTGGTGGCCGACGGCAGCTTCGAGGGTGACGTCTCGTTGAAGCGGGCTGCTGTGAGCGGCGGGTGGAGCATCGTCACTCCAGGCCGCGACACCCCGAAGGCGTTGCGTGCCGACTGCACGGCGGCGACGGCTACGGACCGGACGCTCACGCTCGGACTGTTCTCCGCGACGCCGGGCATGCGGATCTGGGCGGCCGCCGACTACCAGATCAGCGCGGACTGGGTGGGCAGGAACGCGACGGTGTACGTCCGTTGGGAGGATGCGGCCGGCGCGACGCTGGGCTACAGCACGGTGGGCAGCGCGAGCGGTGCGGCGGGCAAGGGCTGGCTGTTCATGTCCGGCAACGCCAACTTGGTTGCCCCAGCTCAGACCGTCACGGGCCGCATGCGCGTCGCGGTCAACGACGCGACCGTCGGCACGGTCACGTTCGACAACGTAGTGATCCGGCTGGTGATGTCGTCCACGAGCTCCGGTGCCCGTGCCGAGATCAGCCCCGAAGGGCTGCGGCTGTACGACCAGGACGGTGAGGAATCGATCTCGCTGGTCACTGGGAGGCCGCAGTACCTGACGATCGCCAACGACGGCGTCCCCGTGGCCACGATCAACCAGGACGGGCACGGTGCGTTCAACGACTTGTCCGTTGCCGGCGTGCTCTCCGTCAACGGCGAGAAGCTGGAGACACAGCTCTCCGACTTGGCGCGCGGCATCATCGCCGTGCACACGACGACCGCCGGGGTGCAGGCTGCCATGGATACGGAGACCGGCTACATCGAGCTACCTGTCCGCCTCCAAGCGGACCGGCAGTACCGCATCGTCGTCGACGCCTACGCGGATCCTTCCGCTGGCGGAGGCGAGCTGTTGCTGCTCCTCCGCGACGGCGGGACGGCAGCCCCGACCGTCACCTCTAAACAACTCCAGAGCAACGTGGTCCCGGCAGGTGGCGGATGGCAGCGGCTACGCCTTGAGCTGATCACCTCCGGTGCCGCCCTGGGTGCCGGTGTTCACCGTCTCCTCAGTACCTTCATGTGGCGGTGGGGAGCGGCGGGCGGGACCGTCGCCCTCTTCGGGGGCGGCGGGTTCCCGGCGACGATGTACGTCGAGGACGTCGGCCGGGCCATCGCGAACACCGGCGAATTCAACCGCGGTGGTGCCGGTGGCGGAACGGAGCCGACGAAGCCCGCGACCCAGCGGTACGAGAAGACGTACAGCGCGGCATGGTCGGGCACTTACACCAACCGAGGCGGGTACAGCAGCTACCACGGGAACCAGATGCTCCAGGGTTACTACTCGAGCACCAACGGTCTGACCGCCTCGCTCGTCGGTTTCCCGGCATCGCTGAGCACCGACCTGAGCGGCGCCAAGATCGAGAAGGTCCAGCTGTACGTGTACTTCGAGCACTGGTACTACGCGGACGGCGGTACGGCGGTCATCAAGGCGCACAGCCACGGCGCGCGGCCGGGTAGCTTCAGCAGCGACGGCCAGTCGATGAGCGTCTCGTTTCGCCGCAACGAAGGCCAGTGGATCGACATCACGGCCATCTTCGACGAGACGAAGTGGAGAGGGATCGCGCTGGACCCGAACAGCACGGACAGCACGTACTACGGACGTGCTCACGGCGTCGGCCAGGGGTACCCGCCGCAGCTGAAGGTCACGTACGTGAAGTAGCGGCGGGGCGGGCCGCAGGACTACCTGCGGGCCCGCCCCCGGGCGTCAGCACCAGGGGCGTCCTGCCTGCGCACGTACGATCGACTTCAGGCGCGCGGGGCCGTCAGGAGTGATGTCCGTGTCCGTGCCGCCGAGCGCAGAGCCGACGCTGTGGGAGCTGCACCGCGCGGTTTCGCAGCTCCGTGAGGACCTGCGTGGAGACCTTGCTCATCTGGCGGCTCGGCTCGACCAGGTGGTTACCCAGGATGTGTACCGGGCTGACCAGCGGGCGACAGAGCAGCGCATCGGGGCTGTCGAGGCGGCTCTTGCTGGACTCCGCGGCGAGCACGACCAGGTTGCCGAGCGGGCAGAACAGCAGCGCCGGGAGGACCAGGCGCAGGCGGCGGCAACTCGCCGCCTGGTGCTCTCGTCGTTCGTGGCGCCGCTGCTACTGATGGTGCTCCAGCTGTGGCTGGTCACGCAGGGCACGGCTCGCTGACGCGGGCTCCGCCTACCTTTTTTGATCTTGGGCGCGGGAGAATCCGAGATTCGAACATGGCTACACCTCTGAGTGCTGATGCACTCGTGGCGGCGCTGCGCGCTGAGGGCGTGCGCGTCGTCGAGCGCCCCGGTTGGCGCACCCACAACCGGAACCACAAGGGGCCTTGGGGCCCCGTCCGCGGCGTGATGATCCACCACACGGTGACGTCCGGCACCGCGAACACGGTCAGCATCTGCGAGAACGGCTACTCGGGCCTCCCGGGTCCTCTCTGCCACGGTGTCATCGCCAAGGACGGCACCGTCTACCTGGTCGGCAACGGCCGGGCGAATCATGCCGGGGCCGGCGACTCCGACGTTCTGGCTGCGGTGATCGCGGAACGGGCACTGCCGGCGGCGAACGAAGCGGACGCCGATGGCAACACCGCCTTCTACGGCTTCGAGTGCGAGAACCTCGGCGACGGCGCGGATCCCTGGCCGGGGGCGCAGCTGGGGGCCATCGAGAAGGTCTCCGCCGCGATCTGCCGTGCTCACAAGTGGGGAGCGGCCAGCGTGATCGGGCACAAGGAGTGGCAGCCCGGCAAGGTCGACCCGAAGGGCTTCGCCATGTCGGGCCTGCGCCAGCGCATCGCCGGACGCCTCGCGGGGTCGCCCGGCGGGGGCTCCGACCTCTACACGGTCCGCAGCGGTGACACCCTGTCCGGCATCGGACAGCAGCTCGGCGTGAACTGGCTCGCCCTGGCGCGCGAGAACGACATCCTCTCCCCCTACGTGATCCACCCCGGCCAGAAGCTGAAGGTACCGAAGTGACCAAGTCGCGCAGCGCATCCGATGCGAACCAGAGAACGATCCGTACGGTGTTCCAGACCCTTCTGGGTCTGGCTGCGGGCTTCCCGCTGATCGTGGACGCGGCGGGCATCCCTCAGACCGCTGCGGGCGTCGCTGTCGCCCTCGCGGTAGCCGGTGCCGTCACCCGGGTGACGGCGCTGCCCGTCGTGCACAACCTGCTGCCGAACTGGCTGTACCGCAGTGATCCGCCCACGAGCACCAGTCCGGGCGGCGGACAGCTGACCGTCGTGGACGACTGATCAAGGAGAGGCCCTCGGGATTCCGGGGGCCTCGCCGCTTCCTCAGGCGTGGGCCGGTGTCGAGACGTAGGCGCCGGCGGGGTAGGCGAAGGCGGCGTTGGGAAGTCGCGACTGGCGGCCGCTGAGCAGCACGGTCAGGCGGCCTTCTCCGGCGGCGGCCGCGCCGGATCGCCCGTTCAGGCGGCGCAGGGTCTGGGCGGCGACCGCGTCGGCCGAGCCGCGCAGGATCGGGGTGACGAGGGAGGGGCGGCGCAGGGCTGCTCGGATCTGGTTGGCGACGAGCTCGTAGTGGGTGCAGCCGAGGACTACGTCGGTGACACCGGCTGGGGTTCGCCGGGAGGCATCGGCTACCGCCTCCCGGATGGCGGACGAATCGGCGTGCTGGACTGCGTCCGCGAGTCCAGGGCAGGCGATCTGGGTGACCTGAACTCCAGCTGCGTGCAGGCGGATCAGGGCGGTCTGGTAGCTGCTGCCGGTGGTTGCTGGTGTGGCCCAGATCGCGACGGGTCCACCAGTCGCGACCGCGGTCTTCACCGCGGGTACCGTCCCGATGACGGGGATCGCCGGTTCGAGTACCGCCTTCACGGCGGGCAGCGCGTGCACCGTGGCGGTGTTGCAGGCGATGATCAGAGCGTCTGGGCGGTGGGATGCGGCTGCTTGGGCGGCTTCCAGGACCCTCTGCCGGAGGTCGGCAGCGGTCCGTGGCCCCCAGGGCATGCCGTCCGGGTCGGAGGAGAGGATCAGGTCGGCGTCGGGCCGTAAGCGCCTCATGGCTGCTGCTGCCGCGAGAAGGCCGATTCCGGAGTCGATGAGCGCGATCTTCAAAGGTCACCTCGGCGGTCTACCCGACACCACGGCCGGGACGTCGTGAACGGTTGCCGCAGGCTGCAACGCAGTCCAGAGTTGACCGGGGCCGCCCTCCCCACCTGTTTTGAGGAGGGCGGCCCAGTCGTAGGCGTGGACGCTGTGGGTTAGCCGGCGCGCTTCACGTGCTCGATGAAGGGCAGCCAGGCCGCGGGCTGGAAGCGGAAGGCGTCTCCGTTCGGCACCTTGGAGTCCCGGACGGCCATGTCGCCGTTGTTGCAGCGGCCTCCCTGCACGCAGTTGCCCCCCTGGTCGTTGCTGTAGCTGGACGAGAACCAGTCGACGGACAGCTCGTCGGCACGGATGGACATCAGTACTCCTTACAGGCGTTTCTGATCATGCCCAGGGAGTCCTCATACCCTGGGGCGATGGCTTGCAGGTCACGGACTGCGGCTTCGTACTTGCGTACGTCCTGGTCGCGTCGGGATACCCCGGCGCCGGCCAGACTCTCCATGTAGACAATCGACTTGAGCGGCTGTCTGAACTTCATGAACGTGAAGCTGCCGTTCATCCCCGGGTGAGCCCCGAGTTCGAACGGGATGACTTGGACCTTCACGTGAGGCATGCTCTCAGCGACCTCGGCGATGTACGCAAGTTGGGCCCGCATGACGTCCCGGCCACCGACCCGTCGCCGGAGGACAGCCTCGTTGATGATCGCGGTGAACTCGGGCGGCGAGGCCTGGCGACGGAGGACTTCCTGCCGGGTGATGCGGACTGCGATCTTGAGATCAAGCTGATCGGCCGGCTGCCCCTCGTTGGCCCGTCCCATGATCGCCCGGACGTACTCCTTGGTCTGGAGCAGGCCGGGCACGTATTCGGACTCGTAGCTGATCAGACGATCGGCGATGGCTTCCAGCCCCAAGTACGCTTTAAATCCGGGCTGGATGACGTCCCGCACGTCCTGGCGCTGCCACCAGTCCTTCTTGGTCTTGGTCACCGTTGCGTAGCCGCCGAGCTCGGCGGCCTTCTCCGGCGGGACTGCGTACAGCGCGCACAGGGCGGCGACGTCGGCGGGCTCGACTATCCCGTTGTCCGCCGTTTCGAGCCGTGTGAGCTTCGAGGGCGCCCAGGAGAAGTGGCGGGCCACTTCGGATGCGGACTTCCCAGCGGATGTACGAGCGGCCCGCAGTTCCACGCCCAGCTGCACTCGGCAGAGCGCGGGCGAAGCGGACTCGATGACGGGCCCCTCTGAAGCCCCTGTACCAGCCGTCGAGCTGAGGTCGTTCACGATCACCCTCCCCTACGTGTCGCCTCACAGTCTGACGGCGGACATTCGAGCTGCGCAACGCGCCTTCCGTCATTTCGCGGAATGTTCCGCGATTAGGTGCAACTGCCCGTGCGTGCACGGAAGTTCGAAGACGGAAGGAGTCTCACAGAATTCTGCGAAGAGGCTTCCACCGTAGCCGTTGCGCTGCCATGCTGTTCCCCGTTGAGCACGTTGGGTTCGAGTGAATCGACTCAGCGTGACCTCGGTGTGTGGCGCGCCCTCCAGCAGCTCAGGGCCGCGTGCTGCCCGGAACCGCGACCGACCAAGACGAGGTGCGGCATGCCGTTTCGCAATACCCCCGGCGAGAACCCGGCGACGAGCACAGGACGCCTGTTCCCGAGCGCCATTGACCTTGAGTTCAAGGTCCGTGGCAGACGGGCGGGTTCCGGCGCCGTGGACGACGTGGACGCGATGTTCCCCCGACGCGCCCGCCTCCTGTGCAAGGCGTGGCTCCGGCTGGCCAGCCAGGAGGACCTGGTCGACGCGCTGGAGCTGGTGACCTCCGAGCTGGTGACGAACGCTCTGCGCTACGGATGCGGCCCCGTCATCACGTTCCGCCTCGGTGTCGAGAGTGATCTCCTCCGGCTGGCCGTCGGCGACGGGAGTTCGGAGCTCCCCCGTGTCCGCACGGCAGACCCCTCGTCCGAGAGGGGACGGGGAATGCGGATCGTGCTTCAAACGGTCCACAGCACCGGCGGCAAGCTCGGGTTCAGCCAAGACGGCACCACCACCTGGTGCACCTTCCCCATCTCCAAGGAGAGACAGAGTGTTTGAGGTTGACGACGACGACTTACGGCCCTCCGCGCACTCCGGACGATTAGAGGTCCGCAGCCCACGAACCGCATGGGCCAGAGCGCAAGATCTCCAGCCCATGCCGCATTTCGCACAGGCTGATGAGCAACCCCAGGCAGGACAGATGCGGCCGGCCAGTGAGCCCGGCCCGTGGTCCACGTACAAGCGACGCCCGCGGTCGGAAGCCAGCCCGACGCCGGACGCCTGACGTGCCCCTACGCCACAGCCCAACTTCTGACGGCGCTTCCCTTCTTCAGGGAGCCCGGCACTCACCAACGAAGAGGCTCCCCCGGCTCCGGGTCGCGGTCCGACACCCCTTTCGGATTCTGGACCGCTCGGGCTTCGGACCGGGCACCTCGTGCGCGATGGCCCTCTACTCCGGGTACGTCGTCGTCTGGGTTGCCCTGCGTCTGCTGACCCTCGCCCCCTGAGACCGACAGCACGGGTGCGACGGACCTGCGCCGACACCCTCATCCCCCGCTGCCCCAGGGCAGCCTTCAGCCAGAAAGGCGTTCTTGTGGATCAGCTCCCACCCCCGGCCTGTCCTCACTCTCCCCCGTGTCCGCGGGCTGAGGACAGCAACCGAGGAGAGGCGCAGATCGTGTCCGCGCACCCCGAACAGGGCTGGAACCTTCTGTGCAACGGCGTCGTGAAATTCGACGACGACGCCGCGACGCTTCTGCCCGACGGACAGGTCATCACCTCGCCGCAACGTGTCGTTCTGGACGGGGCGGCATGACGGGCACAGCGCGTCCTTCTGCACAGTTCGGGCTGACCGAACGCGAAGTCCAGACGGTGAGTCTGGCGGCCGAGGGACTGAAGATCCAGGCGATAGCCCGTCGCCTGTCCGTCAGGCCCGGAACGGTTCAGTCCCGGCTGAAGTTCGCCCGGCTCAAGACGGGCTCAGTGCGGACCACAGCCTCGGTCCACCAGGCCTATGCGTCGGGTCAGCTGTCCAGGCCCAACCCCGAACCGCCCGTTCCCCTGACCGAGGAGCAGGTCCGTGTACTTGGCTACCTGGCGGAGGGGCTGACGGTCGTGGACATGCAGGCGCAGGTGAGATGGACGGAGTGGCGCCTGCGCGAGACGTACGGCGATCTCCTGGCCGCCCTGGACGCTACGGACAGGCCTGCGTACGCGATCAAGCGTGCGTGGGCGATGGGGCACCTCACGGCCTACGAACAGACCATCCATCAGTCAGCCCCGTAAGGGGCATCCACGGCGTCCCGGCGCGGGTATGCGGCCCGCTCAGCCTTCCACCGCGTACGCGGGCACGGCACCGGGCCGGGACGCCTTCGATCGGAGCAACACCCCAATCACCAGGAGCGTACATGTCTGACCAATCCCACTACGGGGGCCGGATCGGCGTCCTGTACGGCGGAGACTCTCCCGAGCGGCCCGGGTCCATCGCGAGCGCCGAGGCCGTGTTCAAGGCGCTGTCGGGCGCCGGCATGAGGGCCGAGATGATCGACCTGGGCGACGTTCGCGAGCTCGGCGCAGGCCTGCGGGAACGCATCGACGTCGCCTTGCTCGCCTGCCACGGGCTCGGCGGCGAGGACGGCAAGATTCAGGGCCTCCTGGAACAGCTCGGTATCCCGTACACCGGCTCGGGTGTCCTGGCCTCCGCGCTCGGCATGCACAAGCCGACGTTCAAGACCCTGCTGGCGGCCCGGAACATCGACACCCCCAAGTCCATCACGGTGCTGACGGAGCACTCCGTGGAGACCACCCTGACGACGGTCGAGCTCAACCTCGGCTACCCGGTGTTCGTGAAGCCCGCGGGCGGCGGGGGGAGCCTCGGCGCCGGCATCGCCCGCACCGCAGAGGAGCTGACTGAGCTGCTGCGGGCGCGGCGCGACCAGCCGTACGCCGAGTACATGGTCGAGGAGTACATCGACGGCACCCCGTGCACGGTCGGCATCCTCGACCAGGGCGGCCCCGTCGTGCTGCCGCTGCTGACCTGCGAGACGGATCGAGCGTTCTACGACTACGAGGCGAAGCACGACCGGGGCCTTCGCCACGAGACCTGCCCGGCCGAGCTGCCGGAGGAGGTGGAGCAGCGGGTGGTGGAGACCGCGCTGCAGGTACACCGGCTGATCGGGGCGCACGGGGTGAGCCGCGTGGACTTCCTGATCGGCACGGACGGCCGCTGCCCGGTGCTGGAGGTGAACACCGTTCCGGGGCTCAGCGAGGCCGGAAACCTGGCCACGATGGCCGCCGCGGCCGGCGTGTCGTACGTCCAGCTGATCAAGGCAGTGCTGGACACGGCGTTCACGAAGGTCTCGTACGTTCCCTGACGGCGGCAGAGTGGGGACATGACCGCTGCAACGACCCACCATGTCCCCTACTTCTCCCAGTGGGAGTCGCCGTCCCTGGTGCCCGAGTTCGTCTTGGGCACCACTTCGGCGGCCGATGATCCGCTGTGGGAGTCATCCGGCGCCGACACGGCCGAGGAGTACGCCTTCTGGGCGCCTCGGATGTGCGGCATGGCGTGCCTACGGATGGCGCTCGGGCACTTCGGGCAGCCTGTGCCCGCGTCGGTGCCGCTGGTCCGTGAGGCCCTTGATGCAGGAGCGTACGTACGCGACGGCGATCAGGTGCACGGGCTGATCTACGCACCGTTCGCCGCGTGGGTGGCCTCCCGCTGGGGCCTGTTCGCCGAGACCAGGCCCCAGCTGTCGGTCGAGGAGGTGGACGCCGAGGTATCCCGCGGGCGCCTGGTGCTGCTCTCCGTGCACAAGACCATCCGAACCCTCGACCCCAGCCCGGCACAGCGCGGCGGACACCTGGTGCTCGCCGTCGGCGCCGGTCCCGACCACATCGCGATCCACAACCCCTCCGGGTTCCCGGAGCAGTCACAGCAGTTCCACCAGGTCCCGAGGACGGACCTCGGCCGGTTCTTCGCCGGACGGGGGGTCGTCCTGGGCCCCGCACAGTAGGAGCACCCGTGATCCCCCTCTCTCTGGAAATCGCCGCCCTCGTCACCAACGGGCACCTCGACGTCGTTGACGATCACAGCAGTCACATCACCGGGCCGCTGGTATTCGACTCCCGCGAGATCACGCCCGGCAGCCTGTTCTGCTGCCTCAAGGGCAAGACGCTCGACGGGCACGACTTCGCCGCGCAGGCTGTGAAGGCCGGGGCTGTCGCCGTCCTCGCGGACCGCCCCGTCGGCGCTCCTGCCCTCGTGGTACCGGATGTACTGGCCGCGATGTCCCAGATCGCCAAGCGTGTGGCCGACGCCTACACCGGCACGGTTATCGGGCTGACCGGGTCGGCGGGCAAGACCAGCACCAAGGACCTGCTGAAGTCCATCCTGGAGCTGGACGGCCCCACCGTGGCGACGCCTCGTTCGTTCAACAACGAGATCGGCTTCCCCATCACCGTCTCCAGGGTCGAGAAGGACAGCCGGTACCTCCTGCTGGAGATGGGCGCTCGCGGCCTCGGACACATCGACAGCCTGTGCGATGTCGCCCGGCCGTCCATCGCCACCGTGCTCGGGGTGGGCTCCGCGCACATCGGGGAGTTCGGTTCCCGCGAGGTCATCGCCGACGCGAAGGCCGAGATCGTCCGGGCCCTGCCCGCGCACGGGATCGCCGTCCTCAACGGGGATGACCCCCTCGTACTCGGAATGGCTGGGGACACCGAGGCTACGGTCATCACCTTCGGGTTCGGTGAGGACTGCGATGTCCGCGCGGAGCAGGTCGGTGTCCAGCTCGACGGGCGCCCGCACTTCGTGCTCGTCCACGGAGGTATGCGGCGTCGGATCGACCTGCGGGTCCACGGCCGGCACAACGTGCTGAACGCCCTGGCTGCCGCTGCCACCGCCATCGCAGCCGGAATCCCTGCGGACCGTATCGCCCAGGGGCTCCGCGAAGCGGAGATCTCCAGCGGCGGCCGCATGGAGGTCACCACGCGGGCGGACGGGGTCACCGTCATCAACGACGCCTTCAACGCCAGCCCGGAATCCGTTGTCGCCGCGCTCGTCGCCCTCGGGGACATCGCCGGGCCGACTCGCCGGAAAGTCGCGGTCCTTGGGGAGATGGCGGAGCTGGGCGACGAGGCGGACGCCTGGCACGACAAGGTGGCCGAGCACGTGGTCCGTCTCGGTCCGGCCGAGGTGATCGGCATCGGCCGCACCCACATGGATCGGATGCTGGCTGCGATGCAGGCCGCGGGACTCACCGCCTCGAAGGCCGACCAGGGTGTGCCGCTGGTCGAGGAGATCCAGCGTCTGCTGCGGCCCGGTGACGTGGTCCTGGTCAAGGGTGCCAACTCGCTCGGGCTCGAAGCGGTAGCTCGGGAGCTCGCCGGCGCCTCTGCGATGTAGGAGCCGTCCGACTGGGCCCCGCTGCGCTTGTTCTGCAGCGGGGCCCAGTCGTGTCCGTTTTCGGCGAAATGCCGCCGCCTGCAAACTGGCGCAATTTTCGTGCGTTACAGGTGAGTTCAGTGCAAGGATTTCACCCGAGTGACCCGGCAGCACCCCGAGCGAGGAGGGCACCATGGCTCTGCGCATGCTTGGCAAGGACCCCGAGAGCAAGACGGGCGACAGCCCCACGATCTACCTGGACGACGAGCGCGACACCTACGTGGTGCAGGGCTGGAAGGTCCTGGACACCGAATGGCGGGCCCAGTTCGGGCTGCCCGACCAGGAGGACGTGATCGAGCTGCCCCGCAGGATGGTGGCCTTCTTCGAGCAGGAAGACCGTGGCAAGAGCCCCGAGGCGAGCGACAGCCCCACGATCTACCTGGGCAAAGAGCGCGACACCTACATGGTGCAGGGCCGGAAGGTCCTGGACACCGAGAGGCGTGCCCAGCTCTCCCTTCCCGATCACGAGGACGTGATCGAGCTGCCCCGCAGGATGGTGGCCTTCTTCGAGAAGGAGGATCGTGGCGCCGCCGACGTTTAGGGAGCTCCTGGCCTCCGCTCAGCACTCCGCCGTCCATCTGGAGATGCGGGATGCCTACATGCCCGATCCCGCATTCGATGCGTGGCGGGACGGCTCGCGGGAAGAT
This sequence comes from Streptomyces sp. GL_148, assembly GCF_057834205.1. Taxonomy (NCBI): domain Bacteria; kingdom Bacillati; phylum Actinomycetota; class Actinomycetes; order Kitasatosporales; family Streptomycetaceae; genus Streptomyces; species Streptomyces sp. GL_148. The sequence continues at coordinate 3,811,599 of NZ_CM174396.1, forward strand.
CTCCTTGCCGATGACGAAGACTTTCAGGCCTGGCTGAGCTTGGTGCGGGAGACCACCGCTCGTGGGGTGGCTATCCGAAGAGCCCGCTTGTTCTGCACCCCCGACAGCGACTACATCCGCTGGGAGCACTTCATCTCCGACGCCAACGTGTCCGCGGGTGAGGACATTCGGTGGTTGTCGCGCCGCAACACCACGGGCATCGGCTTCCCGGGCAACGATTTCTGGATCTTCGACGATTCCCAGGTCCTCGTCCAGCACTTCGCCGGCGACGGGACGATCAAGCCGGAGTGGCGGGAGCTGACCACCGATCCTGTGGTCTTGGACCTCTGCCGCCGCTCGTTCGAAGCCGTGTGGGAGCGTGCGGTCCCGCACGCCGACTACAAGCCCAGCTAGCCCTCCTCCCATGGCCGCGTCCCCATTCCCCGCAGTAGATGAGGCCCGTCGGAGCCTGGGGGCGCGCCTGCGCGAGTTGCGCCGAGCGGGCGGCTTCAAGACGGCACGGGCCTTCGCGGCCCGTGCCGGCTGGAGCGAGTCGAAGGTCTCCCGACTCGAGACCGCTGTGTCGTCGCCGACCGAGGAAGACCTGCTCACCTACGCGGAGTACTGCGGAGCCCCGGAGGACTACGCGGATCTGCTGGCGACAGCGAGCAGCATTGAAGAGATGTACGTGGAGTGGCGGCGCGTCTTCGGTGACGGTCTCGCCCCGGTGCAGGAGGCTGCTCTGCCACGCTACGAGCGCACCCGTCACTTCCGTATCTACGAGCCGGGCGTGGTGCCTGGCCTTCTCCAGACACCCGCCTACGCGCGGGCCCTCATGGGCCGGATCATCGATTTCTGGAACATCCCTGATGATGCCGAGCAAGCCGCCGAGGTGCGTGCTGTCCGCAAGGCCGCCGTCCTTCGGGATGCCGGGCGCCAGTTCGGCATCGTGGTGGAGGAGACCGCGCTCCGAGCCCGCTTCGGGGACACAGAGACCATGGCCGCCCAGCTCGGGCACCTGATGACCGTCTCGCTGTGGCAGCAGGTCAGCCTGGGCGTGATCCCGATGGGCGCGCAGCGGGTGATGTGGCCCAACGAGGGATTCTGGGTGTACGACGGGGAGCGCGTCGTCATTGAACTGGCCTCCGCCGAGGTGACGCTGGTCCAGCCGTCCGAAGTGGCCACCTACGCCCGGATCTTCGCGGAGCTCGCCCGGATCGCCGTCTACGGCAAGGCAGCTCGCGCGTTGATCACCGAGGCGATCAACGCACTTGAATGACCGGCTGCAAGCCCCTGCAAATTTCTTGAGCCCGCGGCCCCCACCTCACCATGCTGTCACCACCCCAAACAGCTCCCATCAAGATCGGTGGTGATCGCGTGGGCACGAAGGACGCCCCCTCGTCGTTGGAAGACACCATCTCCGGCAACGCGGCCGACTCCCTGACAGAAGCGTTCAGTTCAATCGGCATCGACTTGCCCTCGATCCACAGCACACGCAGCACCGAGGGCCGGCTCTACGTCGACCTGGGCAGCTGCTCGCCCGCGGTCGCGTACCAGCTGGCCCACTGGATCCAGGACCACCAGTGACGCGGCTGGCCGCGACGCCGGGCGCGGTGATCATGCAGCCCACAACCCAGTGCCTTCCCCTCGACTGCTCCTACTGCTATCTGCCATTCCGGAAGACCAAGCACCTCATGCCCGTCTCGGTGGCGGAGTCCGTCGCCCGGTCCGTGAACCCGTGGGCGGGATCGAACGCTGCCTTCGAGGTGGTCTGGCACGGCGGGGAACCCCTGGCGGCGGGCCGCGATCATCTGGCCGCGCTCATGGCTCCATTCCAGGGGGTGAAGCACACCGTTCAGACCAACGGCGCCCTGATCGATGACGCCTGGTGCGAGTTCCTGATCGAGCACGACATGAGCGTCGGCGTGAGCATCGACGGCCCCGCGCACATGAACACCCAGCGGGTCACCAGTGCCGGACACCCCGCTTTCAACGTGATCATGCGGGGCATCGAGCGGCTGCAGCGCCACGGCATCCCCTTCTCGGCCATCGCGGTCGTCTCCGAGCCTGACGCTGCCCTTGCCGGAGAGTTCTACGAGTTCTTCGCGGACCTGGGCTGCACGTCCGTCGGTGTCAATATCGAGGAGCAGGAGGGCGCCAACCTCACAGAGGAGCGGGACGCCGAGGAGGTGGTCCGGTTCTGGGAAACACTGGCCTCCGCCTGGCAGGCCAGCCCGAGCATTCCGGTGAGGGAGGTGACCCGGGTTCTGGACTTCGCCCGCACGGTACTGAACCGTGGCGACCACGCCGGCAGCACCACCGTGGTGTGGGACCCCCTCCCAACCGTGGCCTATGACGGCGGTGTCGTACTCCTGTCGCCGGAACTCGCCGGCTACCAGGACGCACGCTTCGGTGACTTCACCACCGGCAACGTCCTGAGCGATCCACTGCACGTGCTGCTGGCCGAAGCCGAGGCTCGTACGCCTTGGTTGACGGAGTTGTGGGCAGGGGTCGACTCCTGCCGCGCAGCCTGCCCGTACTTCGCGTTCTGCGGTGGAGGCCACGCGGCGAACCGGTACTTCGAACACGATCACCGCCTCGACGGCGGTCGCACCCGGTACTGCACGTCTTCCAAGATCGCACTCTTCGAAGGGATCACCCGTCATGTCCGCTCCCGCGCCCTCACTCACTGACCGCGTCACCGAGCTCTCCGAGGGCTTCCTTGAGCTCATATCCCTGGCTCCGCTCCCGCCCTGCGCGAAGTTCGACAACAGGCCGACCTGGGTGAACAACACGCCGGCCTTCGACAACAAGGCGACCTGGGACAACTGGAACAAGAAGTAGAACCGACTGGGTGGGCCACCGTCTGGCGGCCCACCCAGCCCGAACGAACGGAGCATCCCGATGGAGAGCCGCACCTTCGGTCACACCACGGTGACCTTGCCCAATCTCGAAGAGCCCGGCCTGTACCTGACCAACGTGGCCGCTCTGGAAGCCGGCCGCGGCATCGTCCAGGACTTCCAGTACATGGGCGTCAACGTCCGTTCCCTGGAGCTGGCGTCGACACAGCTGGTCACCGGCCGTATCAGCGGGCTACGCGCGGAGCGGGTCGTCTTCGACGATGTTCGGGTCAACGGAGTCGAGTTCGTCGGATGCGACCTGTCCTCGCTCCAGTGGCGGGACAGCAAGCTCAGCCGCGTCGTGTTCCGTGACTGCAAGATCATGGGCGGGATGCTTGGCGGGCTGAGCCTTGAGAACGTCCTGTTCGAGAAGTGCCGACTCGACTACGCCACCTTCGAGAAGGTACGCGCGGCTGGCCCTGTCGCATTCTCCGAGTGCAGCCTCGATGAGGCCACATTCACGGAGTGTGACCTGACGGGGGCGGCGATCCACAGCTGCTCGCTGCGATCGACCGACTTCGGCAAAGGCCGCTATACCGGTCTGGATCTCCGCGGCAGCGACCTCTCCCAGGTCGCGGGGGCCGCCCACCTGAACAAGGTGCTCATCACGCCCGCCCAAGCCGACGAACTCACCCAGGCTCTCATGGCAGACCTGGAGGTCAGCTACGGCGATCCGATCCGCGGCGACCTGTGACCTGTTGCTCTGGAGGACCCACGCCATGCCCCTGAACATCGCGTTCCATGATCCTGCTGCCCTACGCGCACGGTGCCAGCACACGCAGGTCCGCATCGCGCGCGCGGATGCCCGCTACGAGGATGGCGCCGTCGTTCCAGGCGGGGCCTGGAGCCCCCTCACGGACGCCCTCACGCGCGCCTTGTCCGTGGACGCCTCGACGGCCCCGGAGAGGATTGTGGAGATCGTCCGTCCGCCACACCTCGGCGGCGGCGCCCTGGAGGATCTTGTGGCTCCGCTGGGCGATCCGGAGGCCCTGCACCTGGGCCAGGCCCCGGCGTGGCCGGACATGGTCACCACCACGGACAACTACGAAGTGGGCCGTCTCATCGGCATTCACCTCGACAACTGGGACAGGCTCTCCTACGCCGACAAGGCCACTGGTCGGCGGCGGCTCTGCCTGAACCTCGGGCCCGGCCCCCGGTACATCCTGCTCGGGGACCTCGACGCGCAGGAGGTATGCCGGGCGGTCCACACCGACTACCGCAGCCGTTACCCCCACACCGATGACGTGCGCGCGCTGATGGCCGCAGGGGGCGCGATGCGGTGTTTCCGTATCCGTCTCGATCCAGGCGAGGGGTACATCGCCCCAACCGAGCTGATACCCCATGACGGCTCGACCGAGGGTCTCGCCGCGTCATCCGTGGCCGCGTTCTGGCTTGGCCGGTGGGCGCCTGGAGTTCTCCCCAGCCTCATATAACGGCGCGTCGGAGGCGTCGGACTCGATCGGGTGGAATCCGGTCGGGCGAGTCCTTCGTGGTGGCCCGTTCCTACATTCTGACCAGCCAGAACAGCAGAGCGATGGAGAGTGACGTGACCGATCAGGAGACGGAGAAACCGGGGGCCGACGAGGAGTACCGGTTCCGGCCTGGGAACCTGGCCGCTCTGGAGGGCAGGCCCATGACCACGTGGGCGATGACGCGCCGGTTACCCCAGCTGGTTCGCCGCGGCCTTCAGCTCGGGTGGGGCGTGGACCGGCGGGCCGTCTCCCTGCTTCTGGCCTGCCAGGCCGTCTCGGCCGTTCTTGAAGCCGCCGGGCTTCTGGCGACTACGAAGACGATCACCGCCCTGATCTCGTCCGGTGACATCGGGGCCCGCCTTCAGGAGGCCCTGCCGTCGATCTCGCTGCTCGCGGCCGCCGCCGGGCTGCGAGCCCTGCTCGGCATCGCGATCGTCAACATCTCCAACCGGCTCTCTCCCCGCATCTCCCGGGAGGCGGAGCTCAAGATGCTGAGCGCCGCGGTGAACTCGGAGCTTGTGGCCTACGACCATCCCGGCTTCAACGACGCCTGGGAGAACGCCGACCGTGGTGCGGATGTGGCCCGCGATCTGATCACCGAGTCCCAGCAGCTGATGTCCTGCCTCGGTTCGCTCATCGCCTCCGCGGGCGTGGTCCTCATCTTGCACCCGGTCCTCCTGCCCCTCCTTCTCCTGGCCGTCCTGCCGCAGGGCATCGCGAGCATGAAGGCAGCCCGTATCCACTACGAAGCCGGGCGCTCTCTGGCCGCCGAACGCCGCACCCTGGGGCATCTGCGCTGGTACATCGCCGACAAAGAGACCGCCGACCAGGTCCGCTCGGGCACGATGGCCGACTTCCTCCTCGACCGCTACCGGGCCATCGGGGCCCGCGTGGACGCCACCACCGATGAGGCGATCCACCGGGGCGCCCGCTACGCCCTGCTCGGGGCCGGCGCGTCAGGCCTGTCTGCGGCCCTGATGTGGGGGGCGCTCCTTGCTCTGCTCGCGACCGGCCACATGAGCATCGCGGCCGGAGGAACCGCCGTCTTCGCCTTGCGGTCGGTGGGCAGCGCGCTGCGCGGCATGGTCGGCTACGGCACCCAGCTGTTCCGCACCGGGCTCTACTTCGACGACTGGGTCGCTTTCACCGATCAGGCCGGCGGCCATCGCATCTCCCGGGGTACGAAGAAGGCCGTCTCGCCGACCGTCGTCCGGGTCGAGGACGTGTCCTTCACCTACCCCGGTGCTGATCGGCCCGCCCTGGAGAAGGTCACCTTGGAGGTCCGACGCGGGGAGATCCTCGCGCTCGTCGGAGAGAACGGCTCCGGCAAGACCAGCCTGTCCAAGATCCTCTCCGGCCTATACCTCGCCGACAGCGGCTCGGCGACCTGGGATGGCGTCGACATCAAGGAGTACGAGGCGCACAGCCTGTGGGCGAACACTGCGGTCGTCCCGCAGAACTTCGCGCATTGGCCGTTCAACGCCCGCGACAACATCACCTTGGGGCAGCCGAGGGGCGAGGATGACGGAGATGTTCTGATCGCGGCCGAGCGGTCCGGCGCCTCGGAGGTCATCGCCCGATTCCGGTCCGGTCTGAACACGCTCCTGGCTAAGCAGTGGTTCGGCGGGGAGGAGGCCTCGGGCGGTGAGTGGCAGCGCCTGGCCATCGCCCGCGCGTTCTTCCGCATCGGGTTCCTTGTTCTCGACGAGCCCACCAGCGCCTTGGATGCCCGAGCCGAGCACCGCATCTTCACCGGGCTGCGCGCCATCGCCAACGAACGGCCGATCGTCCTGATCACGCACCGCCTCGCCAACGTGGCCATCGCGGACCGCATCGTCGTCCTCGACAAGGGTCGGGTCGTCCAGCAGGGCACCTATCCGGAACTGTGCTCGCAGCCCGGCCTGTTCCGCGAGCTCATGGAGCTGCAAAGCGACCGCCCCGGTGTCGTTCCCGTTCCCCGAACCCAGAACTGAGCAAGGAGTTCCGTCATGGCCTTCGATTCCGCCGATCCGGCTGACGAACCGCTGGAGGCGTGGGCTGCTCGTCGAGATGACCGCAGGCGCAAGGTCGGCGAGCTCCGGGCGGTCTCTCTGGCCGAAGGCCCGGCCCGCGGCGGGCACGTCCGGCCCGAGGAGCCGAGGGGCATCGAACGTTGGGACGGCTTCGTCTGGGAGCCGGTCACGATCGTCCCCGACTACGCCGCTGCACGACGGCTCGTTGCCCCGACCGCTCCGGCAGAGGCTGTTGTCGTTCCCGGCTACAGCACGCTGCCGCTGCGCGTTGGACGCGGCCGGCACCGCCGCACCTGACCCTTCCCACCCGAAACGAGACGAGGAACTCATGCAAGACCTGTGGAAGACGATCACCGAGCTGGCCGCCACCTTCGAAGCCGGTGACTCCGGGCGATCCTTGCCCATCGAGGAGCAGTGGACTTTGCAGGTCCTCAAGATCGGGGAGGAGTTCGGGGAGGCGGCCCAGGCCGTCGTAGGTGTTCGGGGAACCAATCCGCGCAAGGGGCAGTCGCACCTGGGAGGACGTGCAGGCCGAGGTGGCGGACACAGCGATCACGGCGTTGGTCGCGCTCGCACGGATGCGCCCGGACGCGGCTGACTACTTCGCCCGTCAGATCGCGGAGAAGTCGAGCCGGTTCCTGCCTCAGCAGCCGACCTTCGATGACGCGGTCTCTGTGGAGGCGCCGTGAGCGGCGTCTGGCTCCCGCCGGAGGAGTACATCGCCACCCTCCCGAAGGCGACCGCGTACGCCTGTTTCTTCGTGACCGACGAGCGGGACCGGCCGATCCAGTTACGTGCGGCCCGGAATCCTGAGGTCTGGCAATGGCCGGGGGGCAACCAGGATGAAGGGGAAACCCCCTGGCAGTGTGCCCAGCGTGAGGCGCTAGAGGAGACCGGTCTCACCTTCGGCGGTGATCCGAAGCTCCTGGCGGTGCATTTCCTTCCCCCGCTGGGTGACTGGACCGTCAACAAGATCGGGTTCGTCTTCGATGGCGGGCGGCTCACGGATGAGCAGATCGGCAGCATCGTGCTCGACCCCGACGAGCACAGCGAGGTGAAGGTTCTCGCGTTGTCGGGCTGGGGGCGTGCCATGGGTTCGGCCGGCTACCGGCGGCTGTGCGCGGTGGCCTATGCCCGGCGGACGGGGACGGCCTGTTACCTGGAGCATGAGGTGTCGTAGCAGGTCGCTGCCGCTCGATGGAAACGGGCAGAAGAGGATACGTCCAGTGCCTGGGCGTCCCGGTCGCGCGGCTGGTGGCGCCGGATACGGAAAAACCCCCGAGCATCGGCTGATTGGCGGGGGCGTTTCCGTACACCTCTTGGAAAGTGTGATCCCCAGTCTAACGGCGCGGCGGGGACGCTTCCGGGGCCCGTGTGCAGCCCGACCGCTTTACCCGTATTCTGCTATGGAAGATTCGGGAGAGAGGTGGGGTTGTCGTGGCGAAGCCGCTGGTAATGGGCCGCAAGGAGATCGCCAAGGTGTACGGCATCGCCCCCACGGCCGTGAGTGACCGGTGGGTTCCTGGCGGGGTGCTCTCGTACGAGGACGCGGTGATCGTCTCGGGCAAGCCGTACTGGCCGGGCGGTCTCGTGATCGACCTGGCGCTTCCGCCGGGGAGCCGTGGCCGGCAGCTGGATCAGGGCCTGCTCGAGAAGCTCGTCGAGGAGCAGGGTGCGACGTCGAAGCCGATGAAGGCTGCGGAGTTGCCGCCTCTGGTCGGCGCGCAGGAGTACGCGGAGCTGTTCGGCGTGAGCCAGGTGAAGGTGAGCCAGGCGGCGCGGACGAGTGCGCGCGGCCAGTTGCCGGCGGCGGACTACTCGCTGTCGGGGTCGTCGCTGTGGCTGCTGGACACGGTGCTCGCCGGTGCGGAGCACACGGTGATGGTTTCCGCGGAGGCCCGCCGCAGCCCTGGGGAGTGGAAGTTGAACGAGTCGGTCGCGGAGCGGCTGCGGACCGGCACGTACGAAGGTCCGGGGTCGTCGTTCAAGGCGCGCGGGAAGAAGGCCGTGGCGGAGGACTCCGAGGCGTAGGCGTCTCGCCTTCGTCGCGGGCGGCCGCCCTCGTCGTGTCCTGCGGGACCGGCGAGGGCGGTTCTCGTTGTCTTACGCCTGCGGCGGGCGTCCTTCGGGCTTGTCCGTGCCGAGCTGCTCGTTGAGTTTCTGCTGAACCATGTCGGTCTGGCCCTGGTACTTGTTCTGGGTCTTCGCGTCGAAGGCGTCTCCGGCCTTCTCTACGCCCTGCCGGGCTGTGTCCTCGTGGCCCTTGAGCAGGCCCTTGAGCTTGTCGAGCATCGACATGGCGGCTCTCCTTACGGATATCGGCGGATCCAGCATTGCGGCATTTGTTCGGGCTCGCATCCGCAGGCTGCCGCTCAGCCTGCGCTGACGGCCGGGCGTCTCGGCTCTCCGGGTGTTGATTGACACCCCCCTAATGGATAGTAGAATTGCGATATAGGCAGGGCGATGCGGTTGATCCACCACGCCGGAGTGACGTAGAAATAGGCCACTACTTACAAGAGGGGGAAAGTTCATGACTTCCATGCAGCTCGAATTGCCGATGGCGCCGCTGCGCCACCCGGACCGGGCCGGCGAACCGCTGAGCATCCAGGACCGCTTCGAGGCGTTCCACCAGCTCAACCCCTGGATCCTCGGGAAGCTGGAAGCCATGACCGCCGACTGCGTCGACCGAGGCCTGAGGCGCGTCGGTATCGGAATGCTCTTCGAGGTCCTGCGCTACGAGTACGGCAGGGCCACCAGGGGCGACGTCTGGAAGCTGAACAACGACTACCGGTCCCGCTACGCCCGCCTACTGCTTGAGCGGCACCCCGAATGGTCGTCGGTCTTCGAGACCCGAGGCCTGCGCAGCGCCTGAAATAGGCCACTACACATCACACCTCTTGGAGTAGTTCATGCCCACCCAGCCCGTCCCCAAGCTCCGCACCCGAAAGCCCACCGGTGTCATCCCCTGGCCGGTGATCCTCCTCGAAGGGGAGGAGAAGGCAGGCAAGAGCCACACGGCCGCCACGTTCACCGGATCCAAGAAGACCGGACAGGCGTACTGGCTGGAGCTCGGCGAGGACACCGCCGACGAGTACGTGAACGTGCCCGGCGCGGACTACCTGCTCATCGACCACGACGGCAGCTACCGCGACATCCTCGGCCAGATCGAGGCCGTGCACGCCGAGGCGAAACGGGCGGCCGCCGCGAAGGAGAAGCCGGTGGTCCTCGTCATCGACTCGGTGTCGATGCTGTGGCGGATGCTCGTGAACTGGACCAACGATCGGGCCAGGCGCTCGATCTCGGGCCAGAACAAGCTGCGGAAGGACCCGGACGCCGAGGTCAAGCCGTCCATGAACCTGTGGAACGACGCCGCCGAGCGGTGGAGCAAGGTGATGTACCTCGTCCGCACCATGCCGGGCATCGTGATCCTTCTCGCACGCGGCAAGGAGGTCACTGCCGTCGACGGCAACGGCGACCCGATCCCCCGCACCAAGGACTGGCGGGTCGAGGGCCACAAGTCCCTCGCCTTCGACTCGACGGTCTGGGTTCGGCTGCGCCGCAACGAGGACCCCCAGATCATCGGCGCCCGCTCCCTGAAGTTCGAGGTGCCGCGCGGCGGGGAGCCGAAGAACGCGCCGGACCTGACCATCGAGCAGCTGGTGTTCGGGTGGATGGGCTGCGCGATCCACAACCAGCCGAGGGCGACACCCGAACTGACGGGTGACCTCGCGCAAGCGTGGCTGCCGAAGGTCAACGAGGCGGCCGCTGCCGGTGTGGGCGAGCTGAAGAAGCTGTGGAAGCAGATCGAGGGGACCGAGAACCTCAGCCGCGAGGAGGTCTTGGTGATCCGGGCTTCCATCGAGCAGAAGGCCGTCGCGTTGCAGAACCCGAAGCCGCTCGTGGGCCCGACGAGCGATGCCGCGCGCCTGCGGGCTGCCGCAGCCGAGGACGGCGAGGAGCCACCGCCGGGAACGGCCTTCGACGAACACGAAGCCGCCTGATCCCCTCCCCCACCTCGCTTCGCCGGGCCCGCCTCGGGCGGGCCCGGCGCACCTCTTGGAGCTTGTTCATGACCACAACGGCCATAAGGCCCCGCGCCCGCTCGCAGGTTTCCATCTGGGAGGCCGCGCACGCCGCCGATGCACGCCGGCCCCGGTCGGTACAGACCCAGCTGGGGGCGTCGGACACGATCTGCATGCGCCGGGCCGGGTACATCCTGGCGGGCACTGCCCGGACCAACACCCCTGACAAGAAGACCGCGATCCTCGGCACGTACATCCACACGGGCCTGCTGGAGGACGCGCGGCGCGAGTACGGGTGGCTGGTGGAGCGGACGGTCCAGGACGACACGATCCGCGGGCACATCGATGTCGTGCAGCTGGACGCGGCGACAGCCGGGCGCCTCCCGAAGCGGCACCGGCCGAAGGTTGCTGCCGCGGAACTGACGGTCGAGGACGTGAAGACGAAGTCGGGCCGGATCTGGGACCGGGTCGTGCGCTTCGGGCCCACGGCCGCCGAGATGCGGCAGGTCCTGCTGTACGCGAGCCTGCTGTGCACGGTGGGCTTCGCGGACATCCCCGGTCAGCGGTACCTGCACCGGCTCGGGCCGGTACAGGTCGAGCGGATCCGGTTCCGGTTCGTCAACCGGGACACGGGCGAGGAGCACGTCGAGGAGTTCCCGTTCGACCAGTGGCTGGCGGCGGAGGCGCGCTGGTGGGTGGACCGGGTGATCGAGGCCCCGGCTCCGGAAGAGCTGCGCCGCGACCATGACGGGCCGCAGCTGTCCGCGATCTGCGACAACTGCGCGTTCCTCTCCGCGTGCTGGCCCGACGCGGCCCCGGGGACTCCAGCACAGACCCTGCTCATTCACGACGACGAGGACCGGGCGAAGGCCCTGGACCGCTACGTCCGCGCCTGCGAGCGCGGCAGGGAGGCGGACCAGGTGAAGAAGCTCGTCCGCGCCATGGTCGACGACTCGCCGGAGGGCAACTACGGCCCCAACCATCTCGGGTGGGAGGGCGGCAAGGACAAGGAAGAGGCCGACGTCGAGGCGATGGTCGGCGCGTTCGAGGACGCCGACCTTGCCGTGCCGATGGTCCCCGACCAGGAGGCGATGGTCCGGATCATGCGCCGCGCCGGCATGACGGTGCCGATGCGCAAGGCGCCAGGCAAGAAGTCGCCCCGGTCGATCAAGGTCTCGAAGGCCCGTCCGGCCGCCTGATGGCACCCCTGGCCGCCTCGCGCGTGCGGGGCGGCCGATGACCCCAACGCACCCAGCTACACCGCTCATATGCCCTTGGAGGCTCCCCGTGACCATTCTTCGCCGCCACCTCAGCACCGGGTACACCGTGCTGCCGACGGCCACGCTCGAGGATGCGCGGTTGAGTTTCCGGGCCCGGGGCATCTTGGCGTACCTGCTGGCCAAGCCGGACTCGTGGAAGGTTGCCGCCGATCGGATCTCGAAAGCGGGCAAGGAGGGCATCGAGGCGGTCAGGACGGCGCTGCGGGAGTTGCGGGATGCCGGGTACTACCGGGTGGTGACCGAGCGCCTGGCGGACGGCACGTTCCATCGGGTCACCGAGGTCTACGACCAGGCGCAGGAGTGGGCGGCGGAGGAGTTCCGGGAGGCGGAGCAGCGGCGGGCGGCACGCCGGCGGAAGGCCGGGGGCCCGGCTCCGGCGGGGCCGAGTCCGGCCGGGCCGAACCTTGAGGGCGAGGTCGGCACCGAAACCGGGTTTTCGGGGTTCGGTTCCCCGGGGTCTGGTTCTCCGGCCGCTGGTTCGCCCGGGGTTATAGGTAGTAACCAGAGCAAGTACTCAAAGAAGAACCCCCCAACCCCCGCAGCTGGCGCTGCTGGGGAGCCCGCTGCCGCAGCAGAGGAGACCCCGGCAGCGCCGCAGGAGCCGGGGCGGTGCTCGGCGCACCCGGAGGGCGGTGGGCGGTCCTGCCGTGGCTGCGGGACGAGTCCTCGTCAGCAGCGGGCGGATGAGGAGCGGGTGAAGAAGGAGGCGGCTCGTGCGCGGGAGCGGGCCCGGGACGAGAAGGTGCTGAACGAAGTCCGTTCCGACGGGGCGCCGTTGTCGTCGGTGGCCAGGGATGCGATCGCGGAGATCCGTGTGCGGTCGCGGGCGGCGAAGGAGGCCTCGGCTTCGGTGAACCCCCGGAACAAGCAATAGGCCACGATCTTTCTGTATCCTGACGCCATCGCCTGATTGACACCCCTACCCCACATAGTAGAATTTAGATAACACGGGAGGGGCCCGCGATACCTCTTGGAGAGAACGCATGAACCAGCCTCAGATCAGCCAGGGCCGCGCCACCGTGGCACCGGAGTACTTGATGGACGCCCTGACCCGCTCTTGGGAGATCCACGTCAAGAGCTCCACCCGGCGGTCGACGATCCACCTCTACGTCGACCACTTCCAGGTCACAGCGCAGAAGCAGCAGGGAACGCAGGGGTGGACGCTGGTCTCCGTACGGGAGTTCACCGACCGCCGGCCCCGACTCGGACTGTCGATGACCGCAATGCCCTGGCAGGTCAGCTTCGCGCTGACGGCCGTACTTGAGCAGGTACGAGAGCAGGAGTTCGCCGATTCCCGCCTGCTCCAGTACGCCTGACCCTTCAACCGCGTGTAGTGGCCTAGAAATAGGCCACTACACATCACCTGGAGTAGTTTCATGGAGCCTCCCGCCGCCGCCCCGGCTGTCGGCACGGCGCTCACCGGTGACGACGTCCGGATGGCAGTCCGGGACTTCTTCACTCCGGCACAGCTCGCCGCGTTCGTGGACCTGCCGTACAACTACCAGCGCGCCCAGTGGGGTGAGCAGCAGCTCCTGGACCCCGGCCGGCGGCTACGGATGCGCCGCGTTCCCGGCGAGCCGGAGGCGGGAGCCCTGTGCACCTGGACCCGGGCACCGCGCGGCTTCACCTACGAGGTCGAGGCGCCCGCGGGGATCAGGTCGGGCCTCGTGGCCTGGGTCGACGCCTCCGAGCTGATCGACCAACGCCTGACTCCCGTTCGCTACGGAGCACTTCGCCAGGCCGTGGACGACGAGGCAGCGCACGAGCGGGCCTACCACCGCGGGCCGGTCCCCTTCCGGGACCCGGAGGCGTGGCGGGCCCTCGCCTACCAGCCGTGGTCGCGCACCGCCGCCCGCCTGGCCCTGAGGGCGTCGGCGGCCAAGGAGGCCATTACGCCCGCGCCGCACCCCCAGCCCGCCCTGTTCTGACCCACCCGCCCCGCCCGCCCGCCGAGAAGGTGCCAGCCGTGATCAATTCGACCGCCACGACGTCCTGGATGGAACTGGCGCCGTGCGTCGGCGTCGAGGAGTTCGTCTTCGACCCTCCCGCGACCCGCAAGTCCGCCAAGGAGCTGGGCGAGCTCACCGAGCCCCTGGTGCGCACCTGCTTGGGCTGCCCGGTGCTGGCCGAGTGCTACGACCGGGTTCGGCCGCAGGGCTCGCAGTTCGATGGCGTGTGCTCCGCGCGGGTGTGGATCAACGGAAGGGTCGTCGCCTCGGCCGCGTCGGCGCCGGCGCTCCCGAAGGGGCTGCCCTCGCGGGCCGGCGTGTGCGGGGAGAGCAGCGGCGTCAAGGGGCACCGGCGCAACGGTGAGCCGCTCTGCGGGCAGTGCCGCGTCACGGCGCAGCGCGCGCAGTCCCGCGCGGCGGGGGCCGCCACGATCCGCAAGCGGGGCGCACTCAGCGCCCGCAAGGTAGCGCCAGCCGCAGCCTAGCGTCGACGCATCGGGCCTGTGACCTGCCACTTTGCATTGACACCCCCTCTAGAGGTAGTAGAATTCAGGTATCAGGAGGGGGAAGCCCCGTCCGAAGACCAGCCGGAAGGAAACCCGTGAACAGCATCCCGATCCCCGACCCGATCGCCGTCCTGCACGTCGCCCGCAACTACGCCATCACCGAGCAGCAGGCGGAAGTCGCGCTCACGTGGGCCTCGGTCAACATGGCTGTCCAGTGGGCGGAGTTCGCCGTGGCCGCCGGGCTGGATGAAGCCGACGGCGAGGCGATGAGCCGCTGGAGCCAGCAGTTCCCGACCATCCGCATCGAGGTGCTCGACGAAGCGGTCGCGAACGTCATGGCGGCCCCTGCGCCCTTCCTGAACCCGGTCGATCGGCTGCTGGCCGAGGTCCGCCGCGCTCCCGCCCCGGCCCTGTGCCGCCCGGCGAGCCCGATGCGCACCAACCGCAGCCGCGTCCGTATCCGCTGAGCGCACCTCTCCCCGGCCCGCCCCGCCACCGGGGCGGGCCGCGCCATGCCACCACCCGCCACCCGCCACACCACCTGGAGACCCCGATGGGCGCCATCACCTTCTTCGACGTCGTCACCGGAGACGACGTAGCCAAGGCCTTCATGAAGACCCGCAACGAAGCCCTGCACGAGCACGGTTCCGGGGGCTGCAGCGGTTCCATCGCCGAGAAGGACCACTACGTCGTCATCGATGACGTCCGCCGCTCCGAGGCCTACGCCATCGGCTGGGCAATGGAACTCATCTCCGCCAACGACCCCCGCATCGACGACAAGTGGGGACCGGCGGGAGCTCTGCCGGTCACCACGTCCAGCGCCGAGAACGGCTGGCTGTTCTTCGGCTGGGCCAACGACTGAACCCCTCGGCGCGCCCGCACGGGCGCGCCGCCCACACCTCTTGGACTCGGAAGAACCACATGTCCTTCAAGCACCTGCCGCTCCTCGGAACGGCGGAGATCATCGCAACGCTGAACCTGAGCAACGCGCAGACCCAGAGCGCCGCCTCCCTGGCGCACACCGTCGCCCGCCGCGCCTGGTCGCGCCGGCCGGGCCACAAGCACGCCCAGGACTACGAAGAGTTCGCCGCCGCGATACCGGCCTGCAGCTGGCTGACGATGTTCGAAGTCGGCGCGCTCCTCCAGCTCGGCCGTCGGTGCGAGGCCGAAAACCTGATGGCCGCGGCCCGCCTCGTGCACCCGTCCCGCGCGCACACCGTCGCCCGCCGATGACCCTCACCCCCGCTGGGCCACCGAAGGCCAGCTCGCCGACACCACGCCCGTCCCTCCCGGAATCGAGTAGCCCCATGACTGCCGTACTCCTCGAACAGCTCCGCAACACGGCCCGGAACCTGTCAGCCAGCCCGCACCCCCACGCCCACCGACTGCTCGCTGCTGTTCCACAGATGCGGATGACCTGGTGGGGGCTGTCCCCTGAGGATCGCCAGACCGTCCTGCTCTTGATCAGCTGGTCGGCCCGTTCCGTCGAAATCGTGCAGGACGGCACCGACGAGTCCCTTCTCGCGGACGCCCTGACCTCCGCCGCTCGGGCCTGGGCCGCAGCCAACCCGGCCGGGAGCGCCGAGGACTTCGTAGAGACGAAGCACGAGGCCATGCTCCTGGCCCACCTCCTGGCCTTCGGCCCCGACCTCGAGGTCTCCCACCAGCTGTCCCTGGCGATGACCGCGCTCATCCCCTACGACCAGTGACCGGCGCGACGCCTACGGGCCGCCCGCACCTACAACCCCGGATGGAGCCAGAGGTGTTCGACCTCTACATCACCCGCACCGCCTTGATCACGGCCGCCACGCTCCTGCGCGTACCCGCCGAACGCCGTACGCCTCTTGAGCTCGCGAAGGACGGCGGGCTACTGGAGCTGTGGCAGCACACCGGGCCGGAGACGCGCCGGACGCTGCTCCTCCAGGCAGCGTGGGAGGCCCGCGGAGCGTTCCTCGGCGAGGCCGAGGACGATGCCCTGCGCTACGCCTCATACCTGGCAGAGGCCGCGGACGCAGCAGCTCGGGCCGGCATGACCGAGCGGGCCCACTTCGCGCACCGCATCGGCCCTCACTTCCTGGTCGCCCAGTCACTCGCCTTCGACCGGGACGACTTGGAGATATCGCTCGTCGCAACCCTGACCCTCGCGGTCCACATGTCCGACGGGTGGCCGGTATGAACGCCGGGTCCCGCGTGTGGCTGCGCCAGGAGGACGGTGAGAACGTCCGTGACCAGGCCGGGGACACCGTGGCCTTCTTCGTGACCGAGGTCCAGGCCCACCGTTGGGGAACGCTGTGCGAGCTCACCGCGGACGACCCCGTCATCCACATCCTCTACGCAGGCTGGCACCCCGTCGGCCGACTCACCCAGATCGGATCGGAAGGAACTTCATCGTGACCATCACGATTTCTCACACGCGCCTCGAAGGCACGCTCCTCAGCGGTTCTCGGAAGGGGGACGGCATCTTCGAGATCGTCCGGGACCACGGCTTCTGGTTCTCCCGCTCCCTCGGCAGCCTCTACATCCGCCAGTCCCGGGACAAGGAGGCCGACACCTGCAGCATCAACGGCGCGGCCGCCGCGCTCCGCGAGGCCGGTCACGAGGTCACCGTCGAGATCGACGAGGACACACGGCGCACCTTCAAGGAGGCCGAGGCCGACCGCGAGGACCGCGCCGATGACCGTGCCGAGAGGTACGGCGACCGCGCGGACCGCGCCAGCCTCTCCGCTGAGGCCCGGCTCGATGCGGCCCGCCAGATCGCAAAGAGCATCCCCTTCGGCCAGCCCATCCTCGTCGGCCACCACAGCGAGGGTCGCGCCCGCCGGGACGCCGCGCGGATCGACAGCAACATGCGGGCCGGGATAGCCGAAGGTGACCGGGCCGGCTACTGGGCCGACCGCACCCGGGCGGCCGAGAATTTCAAGGCGCACCGGAACAACCCGCAGCGCACCCTGCGGCGGCTGGAGAAGCTGCGCGCCGACCTGCGCCAGCAGGAGCGGCACCATTCGGAAGCGGCCGAGAAGGGCTGGGACTCGGGCGACCGGCACTCCCGGTACGTCCGGGACCTGAAGGAGGAGATCGCCCACTGGGAGGAGGTGATCGAGAAGGCGAAGGCCGACGGGGTGAAGCTCTGGGAGCCCGACGACTTCGCGCCCGGCGACTTCGTGCTGTACCTGAACTCCTGGTACGAGGTGAAAAGGGTCAACCCGAAGACCCTGTCGGTCGCCTGGAATCTGCGGCTGGCCCCCAAGCGGGTGATGACCTTGGAGGACGCCACGTTCGACGGCGGTCGGGTCGGGTCGCATTCGGCGGACTACACGCAGGTGCGGGGGCGATGCCCGGGCGAGGCGATGCGCGCCTTTCTCGCGGACGGCGTGGTGCCGGGCACGAAGTCCGCCCGCGAAGCCTCGGAGGCGGCCCCGGCCGGCCTCATCCGCGAGGCGCAGGCGGCGGCGAAGGCGAAGAAGCCGAAGCAGCGCAGTGGCCCGGCGGGCCCGAAGCGGATCAAGCTCGAATGCAGGCCGGGGTCGCGCGTGGGGACGGTCACGTGGCTCAACGGCCGTGGCCAGCCGCACAAAGATCATCCGCCGGTGACCATCCCGGGACCGGTGGACCCGGCGTGCATCGCGCCCGAGTGGTCGGGAACGCTGCAATCCCAGATCGCCGAGCTGCTGATCGAGCACGGATACGCCTTCCAGAGCAGTTGGACCGTCTACCGGGGCGGCGGCATCGTTCGAGCCATCGAGCCTGCCCCGGCGGCCGCGGAGCAGCCGGTCATGTAGGTGGCTGCCCAGTGGGTTGAGCTGGCTTGACCCTCATCCCATTCATAGTAGAATTCAGATATAAGGCGAGGGGGTGGCCCTACCACCACCCCCTCGCCGCCCTCCATACATCCACTCCGGGGAGACGCGCATGCCCGATACCGACTACCTGAACGCCCACCTCTTCGAACTCCCGCCCAGCCCGCGCAACATGACCTCCGCCGCGCTGGCCCTTGCCCGTATCGACGCCCTGGGATGGGCCCCGCTGGGGGGATACCCGGGGTCCGATGTGAACTGGCCCGTGGCCTGCATGTTGTGCGGCTGGCAGGGCGTCCGCTTCTACAGCCACCTGCGGCGAGCCCAGCCGCCGGGCAGGCACTCCGGGTGCGCCCCGAAGGCCGAGTTCCCTCGCCTCCTGGAAGCCCTCACCTCAACTGACAGCGGTTCCTGCTCCTGCCGGGTCCGTCACGCCACCACCGCGCAGGAGTTCTTCGCGGCCGCCCACCTGCTGCTCCTCGCCCACAACGACGGCGAGCAGGCGAAGGCCGTCGCGCTCACGGAACACCTGCTCGGCCCCTGCCCGGCCACAGCCCGGCGCGGCCGTGCCGCACTGAGGGCCTTCCCCCGCTCCTGACCCGCCCCGACCCGAGAGCAGTCACATGACCCCGTACAAGATGGGCGACCGCGTGAGCGTCCTATACCTGTCCACCACCTGCGGCACATGGCTGGCCTACAACCGATACGTACTGGAGGTCGCGCCGGATCCGGCATACGGCCAGCGCGTGTGGGTGGAGATGCCCGACAACTGCGCGGGCGGACCCGTCCTCGAGATGCCCGCGCACTCGGACTTCCTCAACGCGATGGAGGCAGAGCCGATCACCTCCCAGACACCTGGGCTCCTGGAGGCCAACCTGAACTGGCGTGTGGCCATGGCCACTCCGGACTCCGAGGTCCCCTCGTGGCCCTCCGGACGCCAGGGTGAAGTGGTTCACGTGCCGGTGACCCCACGGGAGCGCAGCACCCACGCCGCCAGGGCCGTGCTACTGATGGAGCAGCTGCGCACCTGCGACCCGGCAGCGTTCCAGCGGTGGAAGACGAAGCTCGACGCGAAGATCACCCTCCTGGAGGGCGGGCGGTGAGCGGCGCCGGCCGGGACACTGCGCCGACGGGAGGCGTATGGCGCGCCCGCTTCCGCAAGCCGGACACCCCTCTGGAGTGGCGCAGCATCGTGCCCGCTCGCCGCATGGGCGCCCGCGGCTGGGCACGCTCAGAGGCGGCGGCGCCACACGACGCCGCGAGCACAACCTCGCCCGGCGACGACTGGCCGCAGGCTCAGCTGTACGAGCTGACGTACGTACCGGTCCTCCGCTCGAAGGAGAGGGCGGTCGCCTGGGCGGCCCTGCGGGAGGTCGGTGCGGTATCAGCCTTCCATGGCTGGACCTCCGGCGCCGACCTCGGGCGCGGCCCCCGTGACGAGGCATGGAGGGAGCTCCTGAGGGACGCGCACGCGGAGTTCCGTGAGCGGCTGGTCGGACACGGCGATGGCCTCCCGGAGATCATGGCCAGCCTCAACGGCTCCCCGCAGCAGTGGGAGATCGAGGCGTACCGCGACACCTTTGGCGCGGTGAACTGGGTGGCCATGCAGGAGGACATCCACAAGGCGGCGATGTCGATGCTGCGGCAGACCCCGTACGGAATGGTCTGGGTCGACGAGGGCTGACCTGCCCGAGCCCATTTCGGGGAGGTTGACCCTCCCCTCATTCATAGTAGAATTTAGATATGAGTTGGAGGGGACCCCTTCCGGCTCCCGACCCGCCCCGCCTCCCCGGCGGGGCGGGTCGCCCCGTTTCAGCACCCCCTCACCAAGGAGAAGCCGTGTCCCTGCAACTGGATCTCTTCGCGAACGCCGAGCCCGAGCCCTCGCCGGCGCCTCGGACCTTCGCGGCCAAACCGGCCCCGGCTCCGCGGCCCGCTCCCACCGCAACCGCGGCCGCGACTCCGCCACTTCGGTCCGAGCCCAAGCCGAAGCCCGCAGGGACGCACGATCTCCACGCCAAGGCCTTCGCCCTTGGTGAGGCCGTCACCGGGGCGTGGAACCGGGCACATGGCGGCCCGGACATCGCCGTTCCGATCGGGCTTGTGGCCGCTCTCGCCCTTGTGCGGCAGAAGGACTCCGCCGGACCGGACCTCAAGGCGCAGATCCTCGGCCTGAACGGCGGCGAGCTGATCGAGATGTACCGCCAGATCTGGGCGCAGCACTGGGCACACCGGCCCGACCTCATCGAGCGGGCCCGCATCCTCCACGAGTGGCTCAACGACGAAAGGACGGTCGACGAACACCGCATCTACGCCGTCCGGGCCGTCACGCAAGCCGCCCTGAAGGGCGGCATCCTCGACCTGACCGGACACGCCGACCCGTACGAGCGGACCCACACCGACACCCTGTCGCACGTGATGATGCTGCTGCGCAGCAACAGCGCCCAGCAGGGCCTCGGCGAGTACCACACCCCACCGACGGTGGCCGACGGGCTGGCCGAGGTGGTGGTGTCGGTGTCGATGGAGTCGAAGAAGCCGGAGACGGGCCAGCACATCCACGACCCGGCCGGCGGGAGTGGCGGCCTGCTGCGCGCGGCAGCCCAGCGCCTTCGCCGTCTCGGATTCGACCCGGCCGACTTCCAGTGGTCGATGGTCGACATCGACAAGATCGCCGCCGCGTGCGCGGCCGTCAACATGATCGTCTGGGGCATGGGCATGCGGGTGACCGTGGCCTGCGATGACGCTTTGGTGAACCCGCGCGCCGTCGAGGACGCCCAGGCCCAGGCCCGCGCCGTGATAGCCCACCGAGACGAGATACTGGGCAAGGCGCGCATCATCGCCGGGATCCGGCGCGCGCAGCAGCTCTTCGAGCAGGTCGTGGCAGCGTGAAGGCGATCAGTTTCGGCCTGGGTCTGTACCGAGTTCAGCGTGTTGCATCCCATCTGGGCTGGTCGCCGTGGTTCGGTCCGGGCCATGAACGAGCAACTGCCGAGTGTCGGCGAACAGTCTGGGTTGTGGGGCCTGCGCCGGTTCGAGCCCGAGCGGAAGGTGTCGTGGTACGCCAGCGATCCGGTGCTGGCCGGTCTTCCGAGCCTGCCCGAATTCGCATCGCACACTGGAATTCGGGCCGGTCAGGAGTTCCTGATCAATTCCGATGGGCGCGTGGTCCCGGAAGTGAACGCATTCTTCGGATCGCTGCGGATGCGGAATCGGGCGGAGGGAACGCGGGAGAAATACGGGTACGCCCTGTGCACGTGGCTGGGGTTCCTGGACGCGGTGGGGAGCCGCTGGGACACCGCTGGCGCGGAGGACGTGGAGGGCTTCAAGTTCTGGCGGATGACGGACGAGTCGAACCCCGAGCGGGTGGCCGGGGGAACCGTGGCGGACAACCTGGATGCGGTCAGCGCGTTCTACGACTGGGCGGTGGCCCGTTTCGGGGTACGCAATCCGGTGGTCCGTGTGGTGCGTCAGCGGCCGGCTCCGTACGCGGGAGCCGCCGGTTTCGAGGCGGCGCCGCATGTTCAGCGGGACCGGGATGTGAAGTGGCTTGATCCGGGCGGCTACGCGATGTGGCGGGACGTGGGGCTGCGGGGTTTGGACCGGGCCGGCCGGGAAGTGGCCGGTTGGCGGGGCCGGAACAGCCAGCGGGACTGCGCTTTCGCCGACGGGTTGTACGGGACGGGGCTGCGGCTGACGGAGTGGGCCAGCGTCCTGATGCTGGAGCTTCCCGGAGAAGGGGCGGGCCGGTCGTACTTCACGTCCCGACTGGCTGCGGCCTGCGCGAAGGGCGGGCGGGGGCGGCGGTTTTGGATGCCGCGCACGGTGCTGGATGACGCTCTGGGGTATTGCGAGGGCGAGAGGGCCGCGGCGGTCCGCCGGGCCCGGCGGACGGACCGCTACGAGAGGTTGTCCGGGGTTCTGGTGTTGCGCCGGGTGCTGGGGCAGCGGCGGCTGGAGCTGGTCGATACCGCAGGTCAGCTGGTGCGGGTTCCGCTGGACGCGCTGTCGCCCCGGATGCGGGGCCGGATCTTCCTGGAGACGCCTGCGGGTCTGGCCCCGGCGGCGTTGTGGCTGAACGAGGACGGGCTGCCGAGGGCTCCCCGCGGCTGGCAGCACACCTTCGATACCGCGAATGAGAGGGTGGCCCGGGCCGGTCTCGAAGGGGTGGCAGCGACCGCCCACATGCTTCGGCACTCGATGGCCTTGCGCTGGTTCTCGGTGGGTCGACTGCTTTACGAGCGGCGCTTCGCCCACCTGGACGCCGATGAACTGCGGGACTTCAGGGCCCAATTCGGCGACACGTGGCATCTGGTGCAGACGCTGCTGGGGCACGCGGACGTGGCCACCACGATGGACGTGTATCTGGAGCCGTTCCGCGACCTGGATGTTTCTCTGCTGATCGAGCACGCCCACGGCACGGTACTGGCGGAGCTGATGGCGGAGATGTTCGCCGGCCACCCGCGCGTCGTCACCGCCCCGGCAGCGGGAGCGGATACGTGAGCGGGGCGGGACGCCGGGCGGTTTTGCCCGGTGCGGGATACCGGCCGCCGCAGCGGCTGTTCGTCGACGAGGGCCAGTGCCTGGTGCGGTTCTATCCCGAACGCGGTGGTGAGGCGGTGGACATCGACTTGTCGGTGCTGCCCGTCGCACCGGAACTGCGGCAGTGGATGGCCTTGGGAGTGCTCGGGGTGACCGGCCCGGCCGGGACTCGGCGGACCACCACGTCGGCCCTGGACACAGTGAGCATTCTGAGGCGGTTCTGCCGCTATCTGGCCGGCCTATCGAATCCGCCGACGGCCCCCGACCAGCTGAGGGCGGTCCACCTGGACGGGTATCTGCTGACAGGGGCGAGCACGCTGCACCGGGACGTCTCCGGCCTGCGGTCGATCCTGAGGTTCGCTCCCGATCCGCCGGCGGAGTTCGCCGCCCGCCTGGCCACGGCCCGGTTCGCCAAGTGCGATGCGCCCACCGTCAGCTACAGCGAGGCGGAGTTCCGGCGCATCACCGCGCGAGCACGGTCCGAACTACGGGCCGCCGCGACGCGCATCCGGTCCGGCCGCCGGCTGCTGGCCGACTGGCGGGCCGGCCAGATCGACCAGGCAAGCGATCCGCAGGCGTGGGAGACAGCCCGGCTGCTGGATCACGTCGACCGTATCGGGGACATCCCCCGGTACGGGAACGGGGTCTCCATCGAGCAGGAGGCCGTGCGGCGGGCCGGCGGAGTCAACGCCGTGATCTCCCGCCTGCACCTGACCCACCACGACATCGGCGCCGCCGCGGTCCTGCTGCTCTGCCTGACCGGGCAGAACTACTCGACGCTGGCGGCGGCGACCACCGCTCACCACCGTCCCGACGCCCATGCCGGGGGCACCCCGACCGCTCAGATCGACCTGGTCAAGCCTCGCCGAGGCAGTCGCAGGGCAGCCATGACCGTGGCTCTGCGCGATGTCCCGAACGACGCGGGTGAGCGGCGCGAGGACCTGAACACTCCGTTCGGTGTCTACGACCTGCTGCTGGACCTGGCCGCCGACGCCCGAACCCGCCTGGGGACCGACGCGCTGTTTGCCTTCCACTGCTCCAAGGGCAATCAGGGCCGGGGCTTCCGCAAGGGTCTTCCCAAGTCGCTCATGTTGTTGTGGGGCAGGTCCGCGGGCCTGACCGGTGACACGCCGGACGGCGAGGGACGGCCGGTGCCGCTGCACATCGACAGCCGGCGGCTGCGGCTGACCTGGCTGGAGATCAATCAGCGGCCGGTCGCCCACACCGAGACGACGCTGGCGAACGAGTACCTGGCCCGCAACCGCGGAAACCTGGCCGAATACCAGAAGGTGGTGGCCGACGTCCTGGACCAGCAGGTGGCACGGGCCCGGTCCGCGCCGGCGATCCCCGTGCTCTCCGCCCACGACATCACCGAGGCTCGCACGGATCCTTCGGCCGTGGCCGCCCGCCACGGGCTGGATGCCGCCGCTCTCCAGCAGCTCATCGCCGGCCGGCTGGACACAGTCCTCGCCGGCTGCACCGACCCGATGGCCAGTCCGTTCACACCGGCGGGCAAGCCCTGCTCGGCTTCGTTCCTGCTCTGCCTGTCCTGCCCATGTGCCCGGGCGACACCGGCCCATCTGCCGGTCCAGGTTCTGGTCCTGGACGCGCTCGAAGCCCGTCGGCAGGAGATGACACCCCTGCGCTGGGCCGAGCGCCTGGCCGAACCCGCCGCCCGGCTGACGGACCTGCTCGGCCACTACTCGCCCGCCGTGATCGCGGATGCCCGCGACGGCGCTACCCCCGGCGACCACGAGTTGGTCGACCGCTTCCTGACCCGAGGACTTGACCTGACATGACCCCCGCCACCATCTCTGCACCGGTAGTACGCCGGCTGCTGCCCGGCCCCACGACAATGGTGCTCGCCACCCGCCCCCTGCGGCCGGGCACCGCCCCCGGGGACCTGGCGGTATTCGCGCAGGACCGCTGGAACCTGACCCCCGCGCTCTTCCACGCGCACGCCTCCCGTGTCTGCATCGACTTCCACGGCACCCCGCCCGCCTTCCGGCACACCGTCAAGCTGCTGGTCTGGCTGCTGATCAACCACAAGGACCCCGACGGGACCGGTCTCCTGCCCGGGACCCCGCGGCCCGCGATCCGCACGGTCGTCGGATACTGCCGGTTCCTCAAGAGCTTCGCCCACTGGCTCGACGGCCGGGGCTTGACCTGCTTCGGACAAGTCACCGCCACGGACCTGGACGAGTACGCCGCCGACATCAAGGCCGCGGCCGTCTCCCACGACCTGCGCGAGGACCTCCTCGCTGCCGTCGTTCGGACCTGGACCCTGCGTGACCTGCTGCCCGACGAGGACGACCGGCTGCCGCAGGCCCCGCCCTGGAACGGCGAACGCGTCCAGGACATCCTCGGCCAACGCCGCAGCAGCGAGGAGAACCGAACTCCCCGGGTCCACCCCGCGACCATGACCGCCCTGCTGAAATGGGCCCTTCGCTTCACCGAGGACTTCGCCGACGACATCATCGCGGCCTTCGACGAGTACAAGATCCTTTCCAACCGCGGCCGAAAAGGATCAGCGAGCCGCGAGGACGCGCCCCCGCCCGGCAAGCGGCGCGGGAAGAACGCGATCCCGCTCATGATCACCAGTCTCCTGGACGACTACCGCGCCCGCGGACTTTCACTGCCGGGCCGGCAGGACGAGGACGGGAACCTGATCGTCAACACCTACTTCCTCAGTCTCCAGCTCGGCGCCCAGATCACGCGCAACGCCCACCAGGTGATCGCCTCCTGCGATCTGCCCGTCGCCGACGACACCTACCTGACCACACCCATCAACGGGAAACTCGACGGGAGCCCCTGGCTCACCACCCACATCACCTACGACCAGGCCCCCGTCCTGGCCCGACACCTGAGCACCGCCTGCCTGGTCCTCGTCAGCTACCTCTCCGGGCAACGTCCCGGCGAGACACTCAACCTCGAACGCGGATGTATCGAGCACGACGCGGCCACGGGCCTGATCCTCCTGCGCGGCAGGCACTTCAAAGGCGTCCGGAACCCCGACGGCAACCCCAACCCCGAAGGCGAACACCGCACCGACCCCTGGGTGGTCACCGCCCCCGTTGCCACCGCCGTCACCGTGCTCCAACGCCTGCACGAAGCCCAACTGCTCTTCCCCAACACCATCCTCGTCAACGGCCGATCCCGAGCCGCATCTCTCCGCGAACGCGTCGGACAAGCCCGCAACGACTCCCTCGGCAACAAGGACATCAACACTCTCATCGGCTGGATCAACGACTACTGCACAGCCCGGAACCATCCCGACATGATCCCCGCCGACCCCACCAATCCGAAGATCGCCCTGAGCAGGCTCCGCCGAACACTCGCCTGGTTCATCGCGCGCCGCCCCCGCGGCCTCGTCGCCGCGGCCATTCAGTACGGTCACGTCCGCGTGAAAATGACCCTCGGCTACTCGGGCAACTACGCCTCCGGATTCCCCGACGACCTCGCCTTCGAAGAATGGCTCGCCCGCCTGGAAACCCTCGCCGAAGCCCATGAACAACTCCAGGCCGGCGAGCACGTCAGCGGCCCCGCCGCCGACACCTACCGCCACCGCGTGAACGCCGCCGCCGGATTCTCCGGACGCGTCCTACGGACCGCCCGCGAAGCCCACAGCATGCTCACCAACCCCGACCTGCAGATCTTCCCCGGGCAAGGCATGACCTGCGTCCTCGACCCAGCCCGCGCCGCCTGCCGACTCAGCGCGGACGAACGCAGCACCCGCCACACCCCGGACATCGACGACTGCAAGCCGTCCTGCGTCAACATCGCCCGCACCGACCGCGACATCGACTACCTCCGCGACCGCGCCAACACCCTCGAAGCCATCATCAACGACCCCCTCGCCCCGCCAATCCGCCACGCCCGCGAGCAGCACGAACTCGCCCGACTCCAGAAGATCATCACCACCCATCAGGAGCCTCGCCCGTGAGCACCCACCGCGCACTCGAACGTGACGCCATCCAGGCCGCCATGCAACGCCTCCTCGCTGGCACCCCCACCCGCTCAAGCGGCGCCCTCACCGTCGTCCAACTCGCCGCCGAAGCCGGAGTCAAGCGATGGGTCCTCACCCACAAACACCCCGACCTTCGGAAGGAATTCGAAACCACCCGGGAAACCGTCAACGGAATCCCCACTGCATTCCAAAACCTGAAAGCCAAAGTCGACGACCTCGAAGCCACAAACACACGGCTACGCCAGCACAATCGCGAACTCATCGAACGAAACGAGGTCTATGCCCAAGTCATCCACGCCCTCAGCACTGAACTCGCCCACCTCCGGGCAGCCCAGTCCCTTCCGACGAACGTCCACAGACTGTCCGCCGAGCAGAGGGAACCGCACCGGAGCTGAACCGCTGGCGCTCCGCGCCAGCGAGATGCAACAGCGCCGAATAGGTGACAGAGGTGGAGGCGCCCAGAGCATGGGGCTGATGGTCCTGGCGGCCCGCCGTCAGATCCCGCACCGCACCTTCCTCTTCGCCAACGTCGGCGAGGACAGCGAGGACCCGCGCACGCTCGACTACGTGGAGAGGGTCGCCGCCCCGTACGCCCGCGCGCACGGCCTCGACCTGCACGTCCTGGATCGGGTCACGCGTTCGGGGCGGCGCGAGACGTTGTGGGGGCGGCTGATGCGGCCGGGGTCGCGGTCCCTGCCGATCCCCGTGCGGATGTCGAACGGGGCCCCGGGCACTCGCTCGTGCACCAAGGATTTCAAGATCTCGGTGACGGGCAGGTGGCTGCGCGAGCGCGGCGCCGGCCCGGGTACGCCCGCGGAGGTGGGGATCGGGATCTCCCTGGACGAGATCAGCAGGGCGTCGAACCGGCACGTCGAGAAGTACGAGCGGATCACCTACCCCCTGCTGGACCTGCGGATGCGCCGGGTGGACTGCCTGTCCGTCATCGCCGACGAGGGTCTCGAACTTCCGTCGAAATCGGCGTGCTGGTTCTGTCCGCTGAAGTCTCTGGCGGGCTGGTCGGAGCTGCTCCGGGACCGTGCTGTTCGAGCGCGCCTGCGAGCTGGAAGAGACGCTGATCGCCCGGCGGGCCGCCCTGGATCGCGATCCGGTGTTCCTGACGCGGACCGGCCGCCCTCTGGCGGAGGCGGTGACGGCGGCGCAGGAGGAGCTACCGATGGATGTCGGCTGCGATTCCGGCTGGTGCATGACCTAGCTGCCCCACCTCTGACCTGCTGCGATGTGGTTGACACCCCCCTCATGCATAGTAGAATTTCGATATAAGCTGAGGGGGAAGCCACCAGCCACAACCAGGAGGAGCACACCGTGACCGGACCGGAGATTGCACTGCGGATCGACCTCAACGGCAACATCCGCGAGCTGGACATCGGCACCGTCCACAGCCAGCAGATCCGGATCATCGGCCGCGCCCTCCTCGACAGCATCCAGGCCGTCGACTTCATCCGGCAGCCCACCGACCCCGACATCGTGATCCTGGCCCGCGCCCACCGCGACTGGCAGGAACCCAACCTCCACGCCGCCCGCGCCGTGGACGAACTCGCCGCACCACTGCCGCACTTGATCCAAGGCGAGGTCGTCTTCGCCGGATACACGGCCGCCGGAGCCCTCACCGGCCTGCCCCACGACGCCGCCGAGACCATCCGCGCAGCCTGCCAGCCCCGCTAGACCAACCACCCTTTCGGGGAATGCCACATGAGCACCGGCACCGCACCCCGCCTGTCCCTCGTCGACCTCTACATCCTGGGCGACCTGATCGCCGCCCGGCTCGGCGACACCTGGACGAAGTCCGACGACACCACCGACGCCGAAGCCATCAGCTTCGACCACACCGCAGGCCACACCATCAGCGTCCGACGACTGTGGGACGGAGTCGGCGCCCAGACCTCCCTGCACATGGAAGGCCAGCCCACCTACAACGCGGGAGCCGTCTTCAGCGACTCCGAAGCCACCAGCGACACCCTCCTCAAGACCATCGGGAACCGCCTGCTCCCCGCCCTCGACGGCCACCGCCCCAAGCTCCAGCAGAGCGGAACCCCCCACCCTCCGCCGGACGCGGACACCGAGAAGCCCACCGAGCAGGCCCCGGCCGGCAGCGAGCCCGCGCAGGACACCCCGACCGTCGACGAGACCGCCGAACCGAGCAACCCGCCCACCGACACCACGCCCACGGCCCCGACCGCCGCGAAGCCCCCGGCGAAGCCCAGGAAGGCCCCCGCGGCCAAGCCGAAGAAGGCAGCCACAGCAGCGAAGCCCACCACCGTGCGCCGCACCGCCAAGGCCGCCGGAGCCCCCAGGGCCACCAAGCGCGCCACGACCCGCACGACCACGACCACCAGCGCCTGACAAGACCCCACCAGTGCGGGCGGCGACCCCGCCCGCACCCCCACCCGTAAGGACGAAGACCATGACCGCTACCGCGATCGAGCCCACCACCCCGACCACCATCGCCGCCTACGAAGGCCACTTCGGCTGGTACGACCCCCGCGAGCTGGTGATCGACCCCTTCAACCACCGCAAGACCCGAGGCGAGGACGACAACGGCACCGAGCCCGACCAGGCACTCATCGACTCCATCGTGGAGTTCGGCGTCAACGCCCCCCTGCTGCTGCGCCCGCAGACCGGCGCGCAGGACGGCGCCCTCGGCGTTGTCTTCGGCCAGCGCCGCATGAAGGCTGCAATCATCGCCGCCGAGCGAGCCATAGAAGCCGGACAGCCGATCCGCCTCGTGCCGGCCATCGTCCGCGAGGACCTGCGCGACGTGGACGACGAGGCCCTGGCCCTGTCCGTCATCGAGAACGTCCACCGCCGCCAGGCGACCGCCCTCGATGTCCTCGACGCCGCAGAACAGCTGTCCCTCATGCCGGTCGGCAAGCTGCGCAAGAAGCGTGCCGCCCGCGCCCTGGGCATCAAGCCCGAGGAGGTCGCCGCCGCCCCGCAGGCGGCCAAGCTCAGCGACCGCGCGCTGCGCGAAGCCAACGCCGCCGCCTTCGACCTGGTGGAGATGGCCGACTACCACTCCGTCGAGACCCTCGGGGGAGCCCTGACCACCCTCAAGGGCGCCAAGAGGAAGGACACGGAGGCAGGTGACTCCTCACGCGGCCACTGGGCACACGCCCTCGCCGAGCTCCGCCAGAAGCAGAAGGACGAGGAGGAGCGGGCCCGCCTCGTCGAGGACTTCAAGGCCCAGGGCATCCCGGTCGTCGCCTGGAACGCGAACCGCGAGCACGGCACCTCGCGCCGCCTCAGCGACCTCGTCAGCGACATCGGCAACACCATGACGGCTGAACTGCACCAGGAGTGCCCCGGCCACGCGGTCGCCCTGGTTCCCGGCGACACCGAGGTGGAGTGGCTGTGCACGGACTGGAAGCGGTACGACCACGAACTCACCGACTCCGAGTCCGCAGCGGCGAAGGCCCCCAAGTCGACGCCGGAGATGCTGGAGGCCGTCCGCAAGGTGCGGCGCTACAACAAGGCGTGGAGGACGGCCCGCAACGTGCGCCGCGAGTACATCGGCCAGCTCTGCGCGGCCGGCGGCGAGGCCAACGACGCGACGTGGGTCCTGATCCTGTCCACGATCACGGGGACCTCCATCAGCTACGGCCGGGCGGCCTCCCGCCCGAAGACCGATCTGATCAGCTCCTTCCTCCACATGGCGGACCCCAACGAAGGACGTAGCCACTGGGACCGTGTGGCCAACCCGTACGGGCCGGTGATCGCCACCACGGCGAAGACGCGGCGCTGGCGCCTGCTGCTGGCCCAGGTGGCAGCGATGTTCGAGAGCGAGGTCATGCACGACGGTGCGTGGCGCAACATCGATCAGGACACGGTGACCTGGCTGTCGTTCCTCAAGGAGCAGGGCTACAAGCTGAGCGAGGTCGAGACCGAGGTCCTGGCGGAGGGCATCAAGAAGTACAAGCCCCGCCCGAAGAAGTCCAAGTAGACCCCCTCCCCCACCTCTCCGGCGGCGGCCTCACCGAGGCCGCCGCCGGGCGCACACCCGAAGGCAGACCATGAGCGAGAACCCGAACACCACGGACAGCACCACACCCGCGACCTGGCACCGGCCGGAATTCCAGGGCAGGGAGAAGGAACTCATCCACCTCGCGGCCGGCGCCAAGCTCGCCGGGGTGACCCGGTCGGCTGTCAGTAACTGGGCCGCCCGGCACTCCGACTTCCCCAAGCTCGTCCTGGAGACAGGTCCCGAACCCCGCCGCACCAAGTACGTCGTGGAGGTCGAGTTCCTGGACTTCGCGGAGCTGAGGAGTACGACAGTCACCCCGCGGAGGGACCCTTCGCCGCACAGGCCTGGCGCCGTCATCGACCGGAGCACCTGGAGCACTGCGAGAGGCAGGTGGCCAGACTCCGGGACCTCGAGATACGGCGGGCAGCCAAGCTCGCGGAGACCCGACGCGCGCTGAAGGCGGCGCGCTCGCGCCTCGCCGAAGCCGAGGCGACGGCGAGAGACAGGTAGGGGAAGTCGTTCTTCAAGCCCAGTTGACCCCCCTCTCGTTCATAGTAGAATTTAGATATGAGCGGGAAGGGCACCACCGCAAGCCCTCACCAAAACCCACCCCAACCGGAAGATGCGCAATGACCTATTTGAAAGAACGCACCATCAACATCAACGGCGTCTCCGTCACCATCCGCACCAGCAACCGAACCACCCTCGAACTCGACGTAGCCAGCACCGGCAACATCATCGTCCGAGGCCCCGACACCACCACCGACGAAGAAGCCCACGAGCTCGTCAACCGCCGACGCCGCTGGATATACCGCCAGCTCACCCACCTCTGCGAGACCACACCCGACAACCCGACCAAGACCATCAAGAACGGCGAAACCTTCCCCTTCTTCGGCCGCCCCCACACCCTCCGCATCACCCGACAGGAGCCCGGCGCCAGCGCCGCCATCGCCTACACCCACCCCGACCTCGGCCCCACCCTCGACCTCCGCCACCACGCCGCGACAAACGAGGACGATGCCCGCCGAACCCTCATCAACCTCTACGCCAACGAGACCCGAGAATGGCTGAAAAATCACGGCCGCCGGATCACGCAACTCACCACGAAGCCCGACATCGAACTCAAGGTGTCCTGGCGCGCCCGCACCCGATGGATCACCCGCCACAAGGACGGAAGCCTCACCCTCCACTGGGCCCTCAGCCAACTCCCCGCCATCCACCTCCGCGAACTCCTCCACCGCACCCTCGATATCCACTCCGTCGCCGACGGCCGCGAACTCGACCAGCACCTCCAAGCACTCTGGCTCGGCCGGCTCCAGCTCGACCCGGCGCCCGAGCCCGAGCCGTCCACCAACCCCCAGAGCAACACCTGCCCGAAGTGCCACGCACACCCCGGCCACCTCCACACCGACAGGTGCACCCTCGCGCGATGCGCCCTCACCGGACGCCAGCGCAGAGACTGCAACCACCCCGGGACCGGCTGCCTCACCCTCTGGTCCGGACGCTGGCCCGGCGATGAGGAGTGCGAGGAGTACGGCTTCTACTACCGCGACGGCGCCAACGACTCCGAGCCCTGCAACGCCGACGATGAAGACGCGGCGTACGACCTGAACCGGCTCTACCGCGAGTGCACGTGGGACGTACGCCTCCAGCGCATGATCCTCCCCGGCTGAGATGCACATCGCGCGTTCATCACCCAGGGATCGCGAACGGATTGCGGTCGTCAGCACTCTGGAAGACGGCCTCTCACCTGCGAATACGCCGCTCAGAACCTCAGCGCACAGCCACGGTGGAGTAGCGCCGGGGGGACAGGCGGGGGACAGAACCGGGGAACGGCGGGGGACAGACGGGGGACAGAAGGGGAAGGAAGATCAAGGAAAGACAGGGAAGACGTGGGCAGGAACAGGAAGGTCAGGGCTCCCGCTCAGACCCTCCACACGCAGCCTGACCTGGGGAAATGTGACCCGTAGATGCTCACCACCCCTATCGGGTAGGGTGATTGCCGACACAGACCGAAAACCCGCCTTCGTAGCTCAGGGGATAGAGCACGGCTCTCCTAAAGCGGGTGTCGCAGGTTCGAATCCTGCCGAGGGCACAAGGGAAAAGGCCCCCAGTCGATCACGACTGGGGGCCTTTGACATCTACGCCTGACATCAACGGGGACGGCCACCGCCGGCCGGGCGCCTCTTGAGCAGGCGGTCCATGTGGGTGATCGCTTCGCGCTGGGTGTCCTGGACAACGTGGGTGTGGACGTCCATGGTGATGCTGATCTGGCTGTGCCCGAGGATCTCCATCACGACGCGGGGCGCCACCCCGGCGGCGGTCAGCAACGTCGCGCAGCCGTGGCGGGCGTCGTGCAGCCGGATCACCCGGAGGCCGGCGCCCTGGGCGACACGGGTGAAGGACCGGTAGACGTTGCGCGGCTCGACCGGGCGGCCGGTGCGGGTCGTGAAGACGTGCGCGCTTTCCGTCCACTTCTCCCCCGCTTTGGCTCGTTGGCCGCCCTGCTGCATCCGGTGCCAGCGCAGCGGGGCGATGCACATCGCGGGAATCGGGACCGCCCGCCGGCGTCGCCCCTTGGGGTCATCGTCGTAGAGGACGCCGCGGCGGCGCTGGGTCTGCTGTCGGACGTAGAGCACACGCTTGTCGAGGTCGAGGTCCGTCCAGCGGAGGCCGACCAGCTCGCCGCGCCGGAGACCCATGGTGATGGCGAGGACGAAGGCCGCGTAGAGCGGGTCGGTCCGGGCGGCGGCGAGGAAGTCGAGCGTCTCGTCCAGGGACCACGGACTCAGCTCCCGCGACTGCGGCCGGGGCGGTTCGACGAGCGACGCCACGTTGCGCGCGATCAGCTCCTCCCGGCAGGCGGCGGTGAGCGCCGTCCGCAGCACTCGGTGCGACTCCTTGGCGGTAGCAGCGGTGGTCTTCTTCTCCAGCTGGACGAGGAAGCGCCGGACGTCGGCAACCCCGAGGGATTCCAGCCGCCGGGTCCCGATCATGGGCTCCAGGTACAGACGGACGTGCGCCTCGTACTTGTCGTACGTGCTGAGCTTGCGTCGCGGCTTGACGATGTTGTCGAGCCAGTACGGCAGCCACTCGGAGAGCTTTGCGGACTTCGTTGGCACGGGCACGCCCTGGTCGACCTTGGCGAGCAGGTCCCGTCGCTTCACGTCGCACTCGGCCCAGGTCTTGCCGTAGGCGAACTTCCGGGCCCGGGTGCCTTCGGGCTGGAGGACGTACACGGCCGCCTGGACCTGGCGATCCGTCGCGCGGACAACGGGAATTGGGAACTGCCGGGCGGAGTCCTCGAACTCGCCGAGTCCCCGGAGGCCGGCGTGCGCCGCGAGGTCCTGGAGGAGACGGGCATCGAGGTCGAGGTGGACGAGCTCACCGGGGTCTACAAGAACACCACCCGAGGCATCGTCGCCCTGGCCTTCCGCTGCAAGCCGTCAGGCGGCACCGAACGCACCTCGGAGGAATCGACCGCGGTCGCCTGGCTCACCCCAGAAGAGGTCACTGCTCAAATGTCCGAGGTCTACGCGATCCGCCTCCTGGACGCCCTAGACGATGCGGGCCCCCACGTCTGCAGCCACGACGGCCGCCACCTGCTCAAGGCATCGGCGTGAGCGCCTCCGCGAGAAGACGGCCCGCTCCCAAGCCGATCAGTGAGATCCGCGACGTCTACGACTTCCTGGACAACGTGCGCCTGAGGCCGGGTATGTACGTACCCCATTCTTCAGTCACACACCTGCACTCGATGCTGCACGGATTCGACG
The DNA here is from genome assembly GCF_057834205.1 of Streptomyces sp. GL_148. Classification (NCBI taxonomy): domain Bacteria; kingdom Bacillati; phylum Actinomycetota; class Actinomycetes; order Kitasatosporales; family Streptomycetaceae; genus Streptomyces; species Streptomyces sp. GL_148. The sequence goes on from NZ_CM174396.1 coordinate 3,845,771, forward strand.
TGGCCATGCAGGTGAGCGGCAACCTGGACGCCACCCCCTTCAGTACCTACGGCCCCTTCGCCGAATGGCTTCGCGACCACGTCGGAAGCGACTACGGCAACCTGACCTGGGGACGCGCCATCGAGCTCACAGCCGAGGACCGAAGCGTCTCCGCCATCGACCTCTTCTTCGGTCTACTCGACAAGTTCCGGGCCGAGACCGCGCGATAAGAGTTTCCCTACTTCATCAAGGGCGCTTCCGCCGCCAAGGCGGCGTCGCGCGGCCGTCGCCCCGGGCCTGCGCTCCTGTCTGCGCCCCGCTCCAGCCCGGGGCGCCGGCCGCGCGCCAATGGCTGAGGACTTGATGGGCTGGATGAGCCCCGCCTGATCGGCGAGCCGTCCGTCAGGACTGATGCCTCCGGCGGGGGCGCTCTGACTCTGGGATGCGGGGGCCAGTCGTGCGACCGCGGCTCCGTTGTGGTTGGGGTGGGGGCTGTCATCCCGTCTGCCGTCGTCCCAGGGCAAGCCGTAGCAGACCAGCCGCCAGGGGCCCAGGTCGTTCGTCCAGCAGGGCGCTCCACCTGGGCCCCTGACGACTGCCCCGCTACCACTACGTGTGGGACGACGGCAGACGGGATGACAGCGGGGCCCGACTGTGGCTGCGCGACTGCAGAGGCGTGTGGCTCCGATTGGCGAGGACCTCAGGGGCTGTGACAGTCGAGATGATCAAAAACCACACCCTGTGCTGCAATGCGGGACAGGGACACTGCGAGGGAGGGGCCGTCTGGTCATGCTCGACCCCAATTCTGGCATGACGCCAGCCAAAGCCACCGCACCTACCTACGTCGGGATCTAATCATTAAGCGGAACATCCGCTCATGCCCCAGTTACCAGGCTTCGAATCCCGGCTTGCATTGATAGCGCCCAGGGGCTATCAAATGTCATTGTCGCCGCGACCTGCATCACGAGCACTGACTGCAGATGTTTTGTGTCCAACTTTTGGGGACAGTTATCGATCACCTGGCTTTGGAGGATATAGGCATACCATTTCCCCTTGAAGACTTTATTCCATTCGCCGGAAGCATAGTAGGTGTCCACCTCATCCCGAACGGCATTCCAATTGGCGCAGGAAATTGACGCCGATCGCGAAGCCGCATGAGATCTCCCTTCCTGCCTGAAAGACAAGTCGGGGTCAGCCATGGAATGAGGTTGCCTGTTGATGGGCGACGGCCTACGGTAATTGGCCTCTCCCGGGAGGCCTAGGACCTTAGCTGTAAAGCAGAGGCGAACCCACTCTTTCCAACGGACTGCGGCCAGCTGCTGCCAATCGCCACGCTTCCCAAATTCCTCGCGACACCAGTTCGGGGGAAGGCTGCATCCGATGGCAACTGCCCTCGCAACGTCACCCTCATGAAATACATGATTCTCCACATCGTAGAAATCAGTATAGAAGACATGATCGGATGATATTTTGAGGCCGGTTCGATCGTCGACATCCTTGTCCATAAAGAAGGCGACGACAGTCACCTTCCCCTTGAAGTCGGTAATCAGAGAAGAACTATCCCGGAGTTCTTCATAATAAGTTCTCAGTCGAGCCTTTCCGCCTGCCTGTCCGGGCAATTCTTCGGCGGACGCTATGCGATACCCGACATTCAGGCCATCGAGGGCGCGCTCACAATTACTTCCATGGACATATCTATCGACGTTTATCCCCTCGACATACCCAAAGAACTGGGTACTCGACATCTGCATCTGCCTGAGTTTCCCACGCGGAGAATGCTGTAGCCTCAAAGTCGGAAGATCTTTTCATCCTCGATGTCTGCCATGATTTCGGGAGAGTGTGTCGCCGTAATTACTTGCGCTCTCTCATCAATCGTCTGGATCGACTCAATGAGAACCTGCTGCCAGTCGATGTGCATCGACAGCTCCGGCTCGTCGATGATGATCGGCCTTCCACCAGCCGAAAGCGCCTCGACAAGGATTCGAATTAGCTGCCTCTCTCCAGACGATAGCCTTTCGAGCGAAATTTCCTTATCGTCAGAGGAAATAGCCCTGATCTGACTGTCCAGGAAGCTGATCTGCTTTGGTCCTGAAATTAGCCGGCTCACCAAGGTCTGAAGTTTAGTTCTCGGTTCGAGCGCATCCTCGATTTGCTCTTCGACTTCGTTGATGTCAAGCACTACGCGCTTAAATGCCTGATCTGTATCAAACCTGCTCAAAAATTCTTCTTGATTTTGAACGAGATGCGCGGCGCCGCGACGTTGCAAGAAGCTAGTAACACGGCGGAAAGCTTTATCGTAGTCGAGGTCTTGACCCACTGCGCCTTGCATCTCAGGCGAGATCACACCTGCCAAAATCCTCCCCAAAGCCTCCTCCTGAGCCTGCCTAACGGTCCCTAGAACCTCAGTTGAGTAGGAGGACCACAATCGCTGGATTGAGTCAGCGAAGAATTCGTCGATATTCCTATCGCCAGCTTCTGAAGAGATGTCCCGCACGTCAAAGATTCGCGAAGTTGGGAGGTATCTGTGCGGGAAGTCGACGAGCTTCCGAATTCTTGCTTCGTCCTGCTTTGCCGATTCAGGAAAGGCGTAGGTGGTAGTCCAGGAGAATAGCTCTTGGATTACGCGCTCGGCCCTTGGCGAATATCTTGCACTGGGTCGGTTGCGTAGACTCAAAGGGAGTGCGCGCCTAATGGCTGATTCGAACGACTCTTCGTCCGGCATTTCAAATCGGCGCAAAATTACTGCATCATGTTCCGGCAGGGCAATTTCCACGGTGGCGCTGTCAAATGGGGCACCCATCAATGACGCCACCTCTTCGTTCAAAGCGGCGTGCACGATGCGCAGGAGAGTCGTCTTCCCGCTACCATTTAGACCAAAAAAGATATTCACATCTTGGTTGAGCTCTTGCCTGTATGGCTCCTTACGCCCTGCAAGCCCATCGACGTGAACGCTCTTGACGTACCAGCGTGGCTGAATGGTGGCCACAGCAGCAACCTCTCCTCTGTACGGACTACGTCGTCATCGTGCCAGGTAGCTGAAGCACTTCGTACTGTTTCAACGAAGTTTGGTACGAGTGGACTTCAAGCGGTGCTAGCCCTCAGCGCTTCCCCTAACGAGGGGGCAAACCCCACTGCTCGATCAGACCCAACGGCGCAGTGGATTGGCTGCTGGCTGAGCCGTTTCCTTAACCGCCCGCGAACAGCGAAGCCCCCAGTGATCGCTGGGGGCTTCGCTGTCATTGGGGTGCGGTGCTAGCCGGAGACGGTTGGCGCATGAGGGACGACGGCGCCTTCTTCGGCGGCGAAGGGAGCCGGTATCGGTAGGCGGTGGCCTCGACTCGTTGCTACACGGACTGCATCTCGTAGGGCTCCAGCCAGGCCTGTTGCCAGAAAGAGGAGCTCGTCCGGGTCGACCTCCTCGTTGGCGAGAACTTCGAGGGCATGATCCAAGAGCTCCGGTCCAAGGCCGAGTTGCACCGCTTCGGTGTTGTCGGCGAGGCGGGACAGGTAGCCGGCGTTGTCGTCGGCGCTTAGGAAGCAGGGCTTGCCGTCCGGACCTGACCACGGCAGGAGTCGCAGTTCGTTGTGGGGGGTCATGCTTCCGCCCTCCTGGCTTTGGCCGTGTGGTGACTGGTGAAGACGGCGTCGGCGCGGTCTCCGGGGAGGACCAGGAGGGTCACCTCGACCACGCGGCCGGTGGTGTCCGTCGCCACGCGCGTGATCGACAGGACGGCCGAGGTCGCGCTGATGCGGAGGGTCGTCGCTTCGTTTGGGGTGGGGAGGCGGGTGCTGACCGTTTCCCGGACCGCCGCCAGTGGTGGGCGCCGCTCTGCCAGTCGTGCGGCTAATGGCCCTTTGTGGATGTCTGCCGGCACCAGGTCTCGGGGCACGTAGATGCGGGCCAGGCTGTGCGGGGTCCTTCCTTCTTGGCTGAGGCAGAGGAACTCCGTCAGGGGACTGCGGGACGCGACCTTGAGGAGGGCGGTCAGCGGGGCGTGCGCTCGGAGGTTGGTGGCGCGGACGGTGGTCTGGAGGACTTCCTCGGCCGCGGTGGGTGTGCTTGGCGCATGGCCACCGCCGACGTAGGTGATTCTGCGGAGGGGGTGGCGGACGAAGTTGCCGCTGCCGTGGACCTTTTCGATGAGGCCTTCGCTCTGGAGGAGTGCCAGGGAGCTCCGCAGCGTGGGTGTGCTGACCGAGTAGCGGGCGGCGAGTTGGGCCTCGGAGGGGAGGCGTTCGCCAGCCTTCAGGCGGCCCGTCGAGATCTGGTTGCGGAGGTCTTCGGCGATGGCGGGAGGGCGAAGGGTGGGTCACCAGTTCCTCCGCATCCGTAGGGCGACGAGGCGGGTGCGGGCGTGCATGGTCAGGAGTTCGCCCGACTCGAAGCGGAGTCGCTTGGCGCTGGCCGGGAGTTGGATCAGGTCGATGACGCGGCATGGCTGGCCGCCTACCTGGATTACGTCGCCGCGTTGGACGGTGGTCGAGGTGATCTCAACGTTCGTCGCCAGGGCGCCGCTTGGGGTCCATCCGCTCACTGGGTCACCCGCCGCGGGTCGGACCGGGCGTCTGGTGTGTGGCAGGGGCAGTCGCAGGCCTCGTAGATCACGGGTACGCCGACCGGTGCCGTGGCCGGGGACGACTGCGCGCATTCGGGGTGGGTGCCGATCGCGCACGAGGTCGAGCGGTAGGGGGAGGTTTCCGCGCTGGGTGGTGGGGCCGGCCGGAGGGGGCGGGCGCTGGTGCGGGCTGGGGTGGGGACCATACGGTTCGACATGCTGATCAGCTCCTACTGCTGTCGGCCAGGTCCCCGGACGTCGCCCGTCGCGGGGACCGCTTTGCGTACGGCGGCCCATAGGGTGCGGCCGGTCAAGCTGCTGGCTAGGAGCCCGAATCGGTCGGCCTCCGCCACCACTTCCAGGACCTCCCGCCATGCGGAGGCGGGCAGTGCTTCCGGTACCTCCGCTTCGATCGACGTGTAGCGGGCGTGCGCCTCCACCTGCGTGGTCAGTCCCAAGGCGGACAGCCGGGCAGCGATGTCCTCGGCCCTTGCTGCTTCCGAAGCGGGCACAGGAGCCTCCGTTGCCGGACGAACACTTTGAGTGAAGCTAGTTAACTAGATTAGAGCTAGTGGACTAGATTTTCTACATGCCTGAGCAGCCGCCTTATCTCCGTATCGCCGACATACTGCGGCAGCGGATCGCGGAGCACGAGTGGACCGTCGGCGATCGGCTCCCGTCGCGGGCGCAGATCGCTGGGGAGTGCGGGGTTGGCGAGAACGTGGTGCGCCGGGCGCAGGAGCTGCTGATCGCCCAGGGCGTGTTGGAAGGTCGCGCGGGGTCGGGGACGTACGTCGCCGAGGCCCGTCAGCGTGTGCGGGTTGTTCGGTCCTCAGCGCGCGAGCAGCCCGGTGAGTCCCCGTTCCGCGCGGACATGCAGGCCTTGGGTCGGCAGGGGAACTGGGAGAGCCGGACCGAGGCGAAGGTGCCCGCGCCGGCCGAGATCGCGGCTCGGCTCGGTATCGACGCTGGGGCGCTGTGTGTGCGGACCGTGTACGAGTTCCTTGCCGATGGCCGGCCTGTGCAGCTGTCGACGAGTTGGGAGCCGTACGAGCTCACCGCCGGCACGCTCGTCGTCCTGCCTGAGGGTGGGCCGCACGCCGGGGCGGGCGTCGTGAACCGCATGGCCGAGATCGGGATCACGGTCAGCCACGCGGTGGAGCAGCCGGAGCCGCGGCAGGCGACGGCCGAGGAGGCGTCGCTTCTGGGCATCCAGAAGGCAGCACTGGTGACCCACATCCGGCGGACCTACTACAGCGACCAAGGCCAGCCTGTGGAGACGGCGGACATCGTCATTCCTGCCGCGTTGTGCGAGATCGTTTACGAGGTTCCGATCAGCCGCTAGCGCGGTTGACGCCATCTTGCCTGTCGGGCCCGGGAGTAGAGGGAAGCAGCATGGATGCCGTACGTATGGCTCGGATCGTCGACATGGCGGAAGCTGCCGGACCCGTCTGGGCGGCGAGCCGCGACGGGGACGCCCTGCAAGAGTTCCTGAACGAACGGGACTGCAACGGAGTGGACGCCGTCAGAGTCACCATGCAGGTGGTCGGATGCGGGCTCGTCGAGGCCCAGCGCATGTTCTTCAGCGCTCCCTGTCGAGCCGCCGAGCGCGACTTCCACAACGCGTTCATGGAGGGCCTGGAGCAGTTGCAGGACGAGATCTGACATCTACCGCTGACATCAACACGGGCGGATGACCGCGTCCGGGAGCGGCTCCCCGCAGCATCTGCACGTAGCGAGCTGCGGGTGGCGAGGAGTGCCTGATCGAACTCCTAAAGCGGGTGTCGCAGGTTCGAATCCTGCCGAGGGCACAAGACAAAGACCCCCAGTCGATCATGACTGGGGGTCTTTGGCATCTACGCCCCGCTTCGCGCTGGGTGGGCCTCTCCAGAGGGAGCGAAATCTAGCCAAGTGGGCCGGGCCCCCATTTGGGCCATTAGACCCATACGCGGCATTGTTCGAGCAAGCCCGCGTCACGTCCCCCTGGCATATGACGCAGTACAGACGTGTCCCACGTTCCTTGGCGTTGGGGACGAGTATGCCGTAGCTCGCACCCCGCAAGCCGTCTGAAATTGCACCAGTTGAGAAATGAGCAGGTCAGAGGACTGCTACGTTCCGACCCCAACGGAGTTCCGGTCCCGTCCGGCCGGACGGGACCGGAACTCACGAGACAGGTCCTCGGCATGGGAATCGCTGGGGAGGCCCGATCGCATGGAGGAACACCGTGTCGAATCCCGATAGCCCTCCCGGGGGCGAGCCTGATGACGGGAAGCCTGGGCGAGCCCATCTGTGGCTGGCGGGCATCACAGCCGTTGCGGCCCTCCTGGGAGCACTCGCAGCAGTGATCACAGCACTTCAAGGCTGACCCTCTCCTGCCGAGGGCACAGTACGCAGGGCCCTGGCGTGGGACCCGAACAACACCGCGAGCCGCTCATACGCCGCTTCGGCCTCGAACCGGCCGAGGAGCCGGCCTCCGCCCGCACGCCGGAAGAGCCCGCGATCGAGTCCGACGGAGCGGGCCGTCGCCGTGGTCGCCGGATTGATGACGGGTGCACTGCTCGTGCCTGCTCGGCGTACGCGCGAAGGTGCCAGGCCGGGTGTTTCCGGCCTGGCACCTTCGTGAGATGAACGCGGTTTTGACAGTGCGGCGAAAGGGCCTGTCAGAAGGTCAGGGACCAGCCGTTGAGCGTTCCGGTGCCGCCTTCGGACACATCGTAGGTGCGCAGGGTCCAGGTGCCCGCGGCGGGCGAGGTGCTGCCGTCAATGGTGTAGATCTTCTTGAGGTTCCCGCCGGCTTCCAGCGGGGCGGACTCCTTCAGCAGGTAGATCTTGCCGTTCGGGTCCTTCAGTTCGAGCGCGACATCGCCGAGCCAGTCGTGCGTGACATCGACGAACACCTTGAGGTCCTTCGGCGCGTTTCCAGCGATCCCGCTCACGGTGGTCGCGGAGGAGAAGTCACCTGCATCGGGAACGGTCTGGTTGACCTGGTTCTCGAGCGAGGGGAAGGTCAGCGACCACCCCTTGATGCTGCCCGTGGCTCCTGCGGAAACATCCTCGACGCGGAGCTTCCACGTGCCGTTGGCCGGGGAGGAGGCGGCGTCCACCGTGTAGGTCTTCATGATCGTGCTGCCGACGGCCACCGACTTGAGGGGGTATGCCTTGCCGTCCGGGTCGATCAGGTCGATCTTCACTTCGGCGGGATACATGTGGGTGGCGTCGAGGTCGACCTGCAGCCCACCGGTGGCCTTGCCGGCCAGCCCGCTGACCGTGATCTCCGAGGTCGCCGTGCCCGGGTCGGGGATGGCCGTGACGGCTGCGTTCACAAAGGGCGTGGGAACGGTCAGCGACCAGCGGTCGAGGGTGCCGGTGCCGCCCGCGGACTTGTCCTCGACTCGCAGCTTCCAGGTGCCGTTGGCCGGGGAGGTGCTGGCATCCACGGTGTAGGTGGTGTCGAGGGTGCCGCCGGTCTGCGCCCCACCCGTTGCCTTGAGCGGGTAGGCCTTGCCGGCCGGGTCGATCAGGTCGACCTTCACTTCGGGAAGCCAGTCATGGGTGAGCTTCACCTGGACCTGCATGGACTTCGATGCCTGGCCGGGGACGTCCGCGATCGTGATGGGCGACTGGGCGATTGCCAGGTCGGGGATGGTGAAGTTCGTGTCGTTGAGGATGCGCGAAGGACGGGGCTTGGGGTCGGGGGCGGGGGCCGGGATCGGGTCGCCTGCGCCGACCACTGTGCTGATGTCGAGGCGGGGGACCGTGCCACCCTCCGCGGCGATGGGCGTGCCCGTGGACTTCAACAGCGCCTCGAGCTCCGCGACGCTCTTGGCGGGGTAGGCCTGGCGGAGAACCGCGAGAGCACCCGCCACATGGGGGGCGGCCATGGAGGTGCCGTTCTTGGAGGCGAACCCGCCGCCGGGAACGGAGGAGACGATGGAGGTGCCGGGGGCGACGAGGTCGAGGAGTGGACCGCGGTTGCTGAAGGTGGAGAACTGGTCGTCGTCCGTGGTGGAGCCCACCGTGAGGGCGGAAGGCACGCACCCGGGGGCGTTGACCGCGTTCGTGTAGCCGTTGTTGCCGGCCGCGACGACGGTGGCGACGCCCTCGGCGAAGAGGGTGTCGATGATCGGCTTACGGGGGTCCGCGGCGCAGGCGGCCGTCCAGCGGCCGCCACCCAGGGACATGTTCGCGGCGATGATGTTGGTGCCGGCCTTCTTCATGGCCGAGACCTTCTCCAGCGCCTTGATCTGCGAACTGGTGAAGCTGAGGACGCAGGGGCTGGCTCCCGGCCCGCAGTACGAGTCCGAGGTGAACTTGGAGAACACCTGCATGGCGATGATGTCCGCGCCGGGGGCGACACCGCGGGCCGGTGCACCGGTCACGCCGGTTCCGTTGCCCGCGGCGATGCCCGCTACGTGGGTGCCGTGGGAGCAGCCCGTACCGACCGTGGTGCACGGGCCGCTGTCGGCGTCGGCGCTGCCGGTGCCCACCTGTTCGGCCGTGCCGTCCGGGCACAGGCTGGTGGCGCCGTACGCGGCGTCCGTGACGGAGAAGCACGCCTCGGCCTTGACGCGGCCGGCCAGGAACGGGTGCCCGGTGGCGACGCCGGTGTCGAGGATGGCGATCGCGCTGCCGGCACCGGTCTTCCCGGCGGCGACGGCCTTGTCGCTGCCGATCTTGACGGTGGACTCGTTCAGCATCGGCTCGACCGGGATGTCCTCGCTGACGCTGACGACACCCGGCATGGCGCTCAGCGAGTCCAGGCCGGCCCGGTCCACGCGGAGCGTGACCATCGGCAGGCTGTCGTAGGAGACGAGGGTTTCACCCGCTTCGGAGGCCGAGGAGAGTTCCGACCGCCCGTCGAGGAGGACGTTGACGCGGACGGTGCCGCCGTCCTGGGTCTCGTCGAACAGCGGCGGGTCCACCGGGCTGTCCTCCGCGGCGAACGCCGGGCTGGAACCGGTGAAGGGGTTGGCGCCGACCGGTATCGCGGTGAGCACCATGGCTGCCGCCGAGGCGGCGAGCGCGACCCGCATGGATCTCTTCACTTCGTGTCTCCGTGGAAGGGGGAGCGGAAAGGGGGAGGGGGTGTGGCCATCGGGCGCTCGGGCGACAACACGGGCGAGCCGAAGGGGCAGGCGAAGGGTCAAGCGAAAGCGAGGGGGTGACGCGGGCTCAGGCGCGGGCGGGGCCGAATGGTCAGGCGGCGCCGAAGCCGGGAGCGGGGGGAAGGCCGGGGGAAGCCTCAGGGGGACGTAGGGCCGGGCGGCCGGCGATGTCGGGCGCCCGGCCCCTACGGTGTCCGTCGAACGGGTCCGTCAGGCGACTCGCCGGAGCGAATCGACGGGACGATCAGGTGGCGTCGGCGCCGTTCCTCGGGTGCCCGCCGTAGAAGACGCCGAGGTAGTAGTTGTAGGCCAGGTTGTTGCAGGCGCCGCGGGACCACCAGGAATAGGCCGGGCAGGTGTTGTAGCGGAGCAGGTTGTAGAACGCGACGTCGGTGGCGATGCCCTTGTTGCGGTCCAGGTAGTAGCTGTAGCCCTTGTAGGTGTTGCCGATGGTTCCGTAGCCGTAGTCGTGCGCGTCGCACGCGGCCCGGAAGTCGAAGCCAGCGGGCCGGTCATACGAGGAGGTGCAGTGGTCGTAGTTGAGACCACGGACCCAGGAGCCGGTGGGCGTCTGCTTCCAGGACGGCCACCTCCAGCCGTAATGGGCGACCGGGGTGGAGCAGTTGCCCCAGTACCGGATCCACGACTCCGGGGAGCCGCAGGCGCGCGGGTTGGCCTGCGGGTCGGTGATGTCCCCGCCGATGAAGTTCTCGGAGGGCGGGCTGACCCCGTCGGGCTGCTCCTGGCCGGGCGCGATGGAGCCGGCGTCGGGGACGACATCGCTGGTCTCATGGGCCTGCGGGGCGGCGGCGTCGCCGCTGAACGTCAGCTCCCACTTGCCGCCGTCGCCGCTCGTCAGGGTCGAGAGACGGTCGCCGCCGTCGTAGGTGTAGGAGCTGAGCTCGCTGCCCTCGGCCGGGTTGGTGACCTCGCGGAGCAGACCGGAGGCCTCGTAGGTGTAGCGGGCCAGCGTCTGGGCGACCTGGCCGGAGGTGACCGTGATCTCCTTGACCTGGCCGGCCACGTCACCGAGGGTCGTGCCCGTCGCGGTGGTCGCGGTGGCGTAGGTCAGGGCGAGGGACTTCGCCGGGGTCTCACCGCGGGCGGGCTCGCTGACGGTGGCGACGCGGCCCTGGGTGTCGTAGGAGACCGTGGTGGCCTTGTACGCCTTGTTGCCGACGCTCGTGACGCGCCAGGTGTCACCGCTGCCGGACGCCTGCTTCCAGGTGTACGTGGGCTTGAGATCGGCCACCGGGATGGGGTTGCCGTCCGCGCCGACGGGGCCGGTGTCGCCCTCGGCCGCGGCGCCCATGGCGATGTTCAGCGTCTCGGTGATGCTCGACTTCATGTCACCGGCGAGGTCGTCCCACGACACGTTCTCGACCAGGGTCGAACCGTCGGACGCCGTGTAGGTGTTGATGCTGCCGCCGCCCGGACCGTCCATGGACTCGGTCAGTTCGTAGCGGGTGTACGCGCTGCTTTCCAGGTCGGTGGTGGTGATCGACCCCGAGTCCTGGGTCAGCTTGCGGTTCAGCTGGCCACCGACGAACTCGGCTTCCCAGCTGGGACCGAAGACTCCGAGGTCGGAGCGGGTCTGGGGTGCGTCCTGGGCCTGCGAGACCCCACCCTGCGCCTGACCGGCGACGGTGTGCGTACGGCCCATGAGGCCGACCGAGACGTCGTTCTCGAAGACCTGGTAACTGTCGGTCGCGGACTGGTACATGCCGGGGCCGATGTTCTGGATCTCGCCTGCGGCGAGGGGCGCGCTGGGCACCTCTTCGGCGGCGGAGGCCGAGAACTGCTGCGGGAGCAGCAGAGCCATGGACATGGCGGCCACTATGGGGAGCGCTGATCTGCGCACGGTAAACCTCTCGATGGGTGTTCGGGTGGGGTGCAGAAGTCTGTGCCGGTGCCTGCGGACAGGGCGGGGACAGTGCCCTGCCCTTGGGCACGGCTGTGCCATGGGAGTGGCAGGGAGGTTCAGGTGAGGGGCGGAGCGGGGTCCGGGCCTGGGCCTGGGGACCGGAGCCGGAAGGGGCCCCGTCCGGCGGCGCGGTCAGGCAGCCCGGGCGGCCCGGAGGGCTGTAGGGCTCGTACGGTCCGTACGGACCGGGAGATCAGGTCGGACCAGGAGATCAGGTCGGTCCGTGAGGTCGGGTCGGTCCGTGAGGTCGGGTCGGCGGGACCGTGCCGCCTCGGCGACGCGTTCGGCCCAGTCCCGTACCGGTGCGGAGATGTGGGGCGTGGCCCGGGCGGTGGCCTCCATCCGGTTCCACAGGTCCTCGTCGCACCACTGGCCGAACCGCCGGTGGGCGTTCTGCCAGGAGACGGGAAAGGACTTCGGCAGCGCGCGCCAGGACTCGCCGCTCACCAGGATGTACAGGACCGCTGCGAAGACGGCTTCCTCGTCCGCCCTGCGGGTGCCGCCTCCTTGGGGGCGGACCGGACCGGTGGCGAGCAGGTGCCGGGCGAGCGGCCAGAGGGCCGTCGGAGACAACCAGGCGAATCGGCCGGTGGTGCGGGGAAGCGCTCCCCGTCGGGCCGGTGCGGTCACCCTCGGTGCCTCGCGGACCCTGTTCCCGCCGGACCGGAGGCCGGTGGTCAGCTGTCCACTCCGTCGGCGACGAGCGGGGCGCTGTCCCAGCGCCAGTCCGCCTGCTGCGTCACACCGTCCGAACCGGTGATCTGCGCGGCGACGCCGGTGACGGCTCCGGTGAGGAGCGCGGTGGCGGTGACGGCGAGGAGCGTGGCGGTCTTGAGGCGGCTGAACATGGCTGGGGTCCCCCGAGTTGTGCGGTGTTTCCTGCTGACGTGATCAAGATTGCCGCAGGTGAAAGGGGTGAACCAGGGTTCTTGGGTGTCCTGGACCCGACATGTCCTACACACGACACGATGCGCTGGGGAGCATCCAACAGGGCGGTCCAACAGGTCAGTTCGGCAGGCCAGTTCGTCAGGCCAGTTCGTCGACGACCAGTAGCGGCACCTCGGCCTTCACCAGGGTCCACGCGTCGGCCCCGTCGATCCGGCGCGCGGCGTGGTTCCAGGCCACCGCGGCCCAGTGTTCGGCGGAGTGGAGGTCAGGGGCCCGGAGGTAGAGGCCGAGCACCGGCTCGCCCTCCGCGCTCACGTGGCGTACGGCCAGTTCGATCGCCGGCTGGACCTCGGAGAGGGCGGCCTCCGCACCGGGTGGCAGGTCGCCCACCCCCTGGGGGGCCCTCAAGTGCACGTGGACCAGATACATGAATCCTCCCGATTAGTTCTCGTTCCCTCACTAAACGTGCCGCATCGGCGGGAAATCCGCCGACACGGGCGGAAAGGGGGCCCAACCGGCGAACCGGCGAGCCGGCGAAACCGGCATCGCCGCATTCGTCGGATCGACCGGATAGCTCCGCCGAATTCGGTGCCGTACACCCTTCGATCGCGCGGCCGGGCAAGCTAGCCTGACGCACGCGCGCAGGCCATGTGAGCTGCGGCGATATGCCATGCAGGGTCTTCCAGGGGTGGGGCGACAATGTTCGGTCGACTAGAGCTCGACGATGTGACCGCATCGGTTTACCGAAGCAAACTGGCCCATCCGCGGGACGGAGTCCTGGAGCTGGCGGAGCGGCTGGGCCTGACCCCGGACGACGTACGCCGCTCACTGGTCCGCCTCAGCGAGATGGCGCTGCTGCGCGGCGGCGGCGAGGGCGACCCCGGACAGGGACGCGCCATCGATCCGCAGCTCGCGCTCCAACTGCTCCAAGCCCGCCAGCAGGCCGAACTCGCCGCCCAGCAGCAGCGGATGGAGGCCACGCGGGCCGCCGTCGTCGACCTGATGGCCGAGATCGCCGACTCCTCGTCGCAGGAATCCTCCAAGTCCGGAATCCGGTACCTGGAAGGCATCGACGCGATCCGGGACCAGATCGAGCTGCTGTCCGCGGGGACCCGCTCCGAGGTGCTGTCGTTCGCCCCCGACTCGCAGATGTCGCCGGCGAGCATCGAGGCGGCCCGGCCGCTTAACCTGCGCAACGTCGAGCAGGGCATCGTGATGCGGACCATCTACCTCGACAGCATCCGCCATGACAACCACGCCCGGGAGTACGCGACGTGGCTGGAAAGCATCGGAGCTCACATCCGCACCAGCCCGGTCCTGCCCAACCGCCTCACCATCGTGGACCGCCGCAGCGCCCTGGTGGCCGTCGACGCGACGAACACCGCGGCCGCGGCGGCCTTGGTCACCAGCCCGGGCCTGATCTCCCTGCTGGTCACGCTCTTCGAGCACATCTGGGAGGCCGCGACCCCGCTCGGGCCGACGGCGGCGCCTTGCGAGCCCGAGCTCCTCACCCGGCAGCAGGCCGCGGTACTGCAGCTCATGGCCGAGGGGCGGACGGACGAATCCATCGCCCACAGCCTGGGCGTCTCCACGCGCACCGTGGGGCGGGTGATCACCGGGCTGCTCGCCCACCTGGGCGTCCGCAGCCGGTTCCAGGCAGGAATGCGCGCGGTCCAGCACGGATACCTGTCGCACTCCCCCCTCTGACACCGGGCATCGCCTTCCTCGTTCTCGTCACCGCCGCCCGCCGACGATAGGTTCCCGCCCCGCCCACGGGTCAAGGAACTGTCTCGTGTGGTCGGGGTCGTGAGGCGGGATCAGGCGGGATCAGGCGGGGGGTCAGGCCACCAGGTCCGCGTAGAGGATCACGTTGTTGGTGCGGTGGCCGTTCTTGATTTCGCCGCCGCAGGTCAGCAGGCGCAGCTCGGGGCGGTTGGTGTCCCCGTAGACCTTGTCGGTGGGGAAGTCCTTCTTGGCGACGTCCTCGATCTCGCGGATCGTGAACCTGGCCGTCCTCCCGTCTTCGCGCGGCACCTCGATCAGGTCGCCGAGCTTGATCTTCTTGACGTTCTTCATCACCGCGGGCCCGTACTTCGTGTCGAAGTGCGCGACGAGGACGGCCGCCCCCTTCTCGCCCGGGGTCACGCCCTGGGTCCACCAGCCCGGGTTGTCCGCGTCGGTGTCCGCGTTCGGTACGCCGAGCTCGCCCGTGGCCGGGTCCACCGCGAGGCCGACCATCTTCTTCGCGTCCACGCCCGCCGCGTCGATCTTCATCCCGGTCGGCTTCGCCCTCGGGAGGGCGGGCGCGCCCTCGCCCGCGGGAGCGGGCGCCGCCGTGCTGCCGACCTCGGGGTCCGGCGGCAGCCCTGCAGCGCTGCCGGCCCCGCTGCCGGCGCCGCACGCCGTGAGGGTCCCGCACGCGGTGAGGGTGGTGAGCGCCGCGGCGGCGGCGGTACGGACAGTGGCGCGCATCAGTGGTTCCCTCGGGTCGGCGTCACCCGCGGTGGCGACGACCACGACGTTACGAGGGTCATGTCCAGGTCGTCCGTCGGTGAGGTAACAGCCGACCGGACACCTCCCCGCGAACCCGTTAAGGGACAGGGACAGAGACAGGGGCAGGGGCAGGGGCAGGGGCAGGGGCAGACGAAAGCCCTTCCGGCTGGAGCCGGAAGGGCCACATCATCAGATTCACGACAGGGAAGCGGGCTCAGACTTCGGCCCCGCCGTCAGCTGAGGCCTCTGCTGCGCTCGCCGATGCGGTCGCCCTGCGGGGTCCCGGCCCGCTTGAGTTCCGCCTTCGTGTGCGCTCCGCCCTTGACCTTGCTCCGGATCGGTCCGGAGAAGCCGTGCGCGTGTTGCACGGCGCGGGGCAGGTTGGTCGCCTCCGCGGCCTTCGCGACAGCCGTATGGAAGTCCTGCTTCTGCTCTTTGCTCATCCCGTCGTCACTCCCTAAAAAGACTCGGGGCACCCAATCGGACTACTCGGATGGTATGCACATAAAGGGCCCGACGCACCCGGACCGGACGTAAAGAATGGTCGATCAAGGACGCGCCGGAGCCGGGCGCTCCGGCGGCCCGAGTACCTCGTAGAGCAGTTCGTCCGGGCACGGGGTGCCCCGCGGGAGCTGGTACTTCGCCGCGATCCGGTACTCCCCCGGCGCCGGGGCCAGCAGCTCCGTCCACTCGTCCCCGGTACCGTCCGAGGCCGCCTTGAACAGGCACCCGGCCGTGTTCGCGAAGACCTTGGGCAAGGCGACCGCACCCTTCGGCGCGGCCTTCGCGGCGGCCTTCGAGGCCTCCGTCTCCTGCGGCGGCTCCACCGGCTTGCCCGCGCCGTCCACCAGGCCCAGCCACGGGGAATGCGGGATGCGCACCATGACCCGTCCGGCCTGCTTCACGTCGATGACCAGCTGGTCGGCGCCGGCGCGCACCACCGTCGCGGGGCCGGCGACCAGGTTCGTCGGGTCCGTGACCTTGAAGAGCTGCCAGTTCGCGTCGCCCCACACCTGCTGGAGGTACGGGAGCCCCTCGCGCACCAGCTTCGCCTCGTCCCGCCCGCCCTCATCGGGTCTGTCGGCGGGCAGCACCACGTAGTGCACGGCCCAGCGCTCCAGCCACTCGCGGTAGCTGCCGGGCGTCAGGGTGTCGTCGTAGAAGACCGGGTTGCGCTCCAGATCGGCCTGCCGGTTCCAGCCGCGCGCGAGGTTCACGTACGCGGGGAAGGCGGAGGACTCGCGGTGGCTGCTGGCCGGGACCACCTCGACGCGGCCCCGGTCGGCGCCCGCCTTCTGGAGCTGGTCCACCAGCGGGGCGAGCTCCCGGCTCCAGGAGGCCAGCGGGGTGGTGCGGACGATGTCGGTGACGCTGTTGACGGTGATCCAGGCGGTCACCCCGGTGAGCGCGAGGAGCAGCCCGTACCAGCGGCGCGTGCGCGGAGCCTCGTACGGGAGGGCCGCGAGCAGCACCACCCCGCCGAACAGCATCGCCAGCCGGGTCACGTTCGAACCGACCTGGGAGTCGATCGCCCAGGTCAGCGCCACCCCCAGGGCGTAGATCGCGGAGGCGGTCCGTACCGACTTCCAGCTCTTCGGTACGAGGAACAGCGCGGCCAGCGCGCACGCGAACGGCAGCGCCGCCGAGATCAGCTTCATCGGCTGCGTCCCCGAGAAGGGGAACAGCCAGGACGACAGCCCGACCACCGCCGCGGGGGCCAGGCCGAGGGCGTACGCGCCCGGGCGCCGGCCGTTCAGGAACAGCGCGGCCGCGATCACCCCGAGGAACAGCCCGGCCACCGGGCTGGAGGCGGTGGCGACCGCCGCGAGCGGAGCCGCCACGGCCGCCTTCGCCCAGCGCCGCTCGGCCCATTTGCGGGGCCAGCAGAAGACGGCGGCGACGGCCCCGAGCGCGAACATCGCGCCGAGACCGAAGGTGACCCGGCCCGACACGGCGTTGCACAGCAGCCCGTACACCCCGGCCAGGGCGGGCCACAGCGGCTCGCGGACGGCGCCGCGGCAGCGGGTCAGGATCATTGCGAGCAGCCCGGCCGAGACCGTACCGGCGATCATCATCGTGGTGCGGACGCCGAGCACGTGCATCACGTACGGCGAGACCACGCTGTACGAGACCGGGTGCATGCCGCCGTACCAGGCCAGGTTGTACGCGGAGTCGGGATGGCGGCCCACGAACTCCGCCCAGGCGTCCTGCGCGGCCAGGTCGCCGCCGCTGTTGGCCACGGCGAAGAACCAGATCAGGTGCAGCAGCCCGGCCAGCGCGGTGGCCACGGCCACCGGATGCCGACGGGCCCAGCCGAGGGCCCGGACGAGGGGCCGGACGAGGGGCCCTCGGAGGGGACCTCCGAGGGCATGGCCGAAGGCACTGCCCTCCGCTGCCAGGGCCTCGGGGTCTCGGAGCGCAGCCTCGTCCCGGCCGTGGCCCTGTTCCTGGCCGTGGCCCTGTTCCTGCCGCTCAGCGGTGGTCACGCCGACGTACTCCCCACTCCGGTCGCCTCGGGTGCGTCCCTCGGTTCGTAGACGCGGTCCGGCACCCCGGGGTTGCCCCCGGAGCGCCGGACCCGCTCCTCGCTCGCTCGTGCGCGGCGTCGGCCGACGCGTGGGCGGTCGGCTCGGCCGGCGCGTCAGCCGACGCGCGTCAGCTTCTTGCCGAGGCCCGGTGCGATGAGGTCGCTCTGCAGCGCCACCGGCACCTTGACCTGGCTGGCGCCCTCGCCGACGGTCAGCATGCCGATCTCCGAGCCCGCCCTGGCGGTCTGCGGGAGCTGGCCGGCGCCGTCTGCCAGCTTCGTGGAGATGGTGAGGGTCGGCCAGCCGACCGCTTCCACGTCGGCGGTGGCCACGACCGGGACGCGGGTCCCGAGTCCGTCGTCCACGTAGCCGACGACATCACCCTTCTTGACGACGGGCGCGGCCTTGAGCATCTTCTGCGTGGCGAGCAGGATGTCCTTGCTCGCCGCGATCGCGGTGCCGAGGATCGGCACGCCGTGCTGGCCGAGGACCGCTCCGACGATCAGCTGGTCGGTCTTGCCGACCTCCTTGTGGGCGGCGAAGAGCAGGTTGCCGCCGGCCTTGGTGGTGGAGCCGGTCTTGATGCCGAGCGAGCCGTTGTACGGAACCAGGTCGTTGTAGTTCCGCCACTTCTTGCCCGAGGGGTCGGTCCACGACGGCTGCCTCGTGATCGCGATCAGCTCCGGCATCTCGACGATCTTGAGGCCGAGCTTGACCTGGTCCTCGGCGGTGCTGACCGTGGTCGCGTCCAGACCCGAGGGGTCCGTGTACGTGGTGTTGGTCATGCCGAGTTCCCTGGCGGTGTCGTTCATCTTCTTGACGAACGCCTCCTGCCCGCCGTCCCAGCGCGCGAGCAGCCGCGCGACGTTGTTGGCGGACGGGATCATGATCGCGGAGAGGGCGTCCTTCTGTGAGATCTTGTCGCCCTCCTTCAGGTTGTTGACCGTGGACTCGCCCTCGGTCTCCTTCTTGCCGTCCTCGACCGCCGTCTTGTCGACGGGGATCATCTCCCCCGCCTCCCCCTTCTTCATGGGGAAGTCCTTGAGGATGACGTAGGCGGTCATGGCCTTGGCGACACTGCCGATCGCCACGGGCTTCTGCTCGCCGAAGGACCCGACGGTGCCGAGGCCGGCCGCGGCCATGTAGGCCTGGCCCTCCTTCGGCCACGGCAGGTTCGGGGCGCCGCCCTCGAAGGTGTACGAGGTGTTGGCGGTCACCTTCAGCGTCGGAGTGGGCAGCGGGCGCACGAGCTGGACGACGGCGAGGATCACCGCGAGGAGCACGAGGATCGGCGCGTAGATCTTGAACCGGCGGACGGCGGTGCGGGCCGCGCTCGGCGGCGGGGGCGGGTTGTTGGTGAGGTCCGCCAGCATGTCGAGCGGCGGCTTGGGCGGCAGCGGCTGCTGCGTGGTCCGCTCCGGGGACTCGTGCGTGACGGGGGTCCGCATCCCGGCGGGTACCCCGGTCCGTCCCGGAGCCGCACCCGGAGCCTGCGCCTGAGCCGGGGTGGATGCGGTCCTCGGAGTACCGGGGGCGGGGGGCGCGCCCGGGGTGGGCCGCGCGGGCACGTCGTCGCCGCGCAGCGGTACGAAGGTGCTCGCCCGCTCCCCGCCAACGCCACGCGGGGCCCCCGCCTGAGCGGCACCCTTGCCCTGCCGGGCGGTGCCGGGGTCGGCGGTGCCGCTGCCCTGCCGGGCGGTGCCGGGGTCGGCGGTGCCGCTGCCCTGCCGGGCTGCGCCGGGGTCGGCCGTCCCGGGCTTGATGGCCCGGAACACGGCGGTCCGCTCGCTGTCGGCTGGCTCGCCTGCGGCCGGAGCGGCCGGAGCCGGGGGCTTGACCGCCCGGAACACAGCCGTCCGCTCGCTGTCCTCCGCCTGGCCGCCCGGAGCGGACCCGGCCCCGGAGCCGGGCTTGACCGCCCGGAACACGGCGGTCTGCTCACTGTCGACGGGCTCACCGGAGCCGGAGCCGGAGCCGCCCGGGGTGCGCGGGTCACCGGAGGCGCCCGGGGTACGCGGGTCACCGGAGGCGGCAGGGGTACGCGAAGGCGTCTGCCCACCGGGGGCCCTCTGGCCGCCCGGGGCGCCCGAAGGGGTCCGGGTAGTACCAGAGGCCGGCGTGCCCGGGGCCGGGGTACCCGAAGCCGGAGTACCCGAGCCCTTGGTACCCGAAGCCGGAATGCCCGAAGCCGGAGTACCCGAGCCCTTGGTACCCGAGGCCGGAGTACCCGAGGCCGGAGTACCCGAGCCCTTGGTACCCGAAGCCGGAATACCCGAGCCCGGAGTACCCGAGCCCTTGGTACCCGAAGCCGGAGTACCGGGGGCCGGCGTGCCCGAAGTCGGGGCGGTCGTCGTGCGGAACGCGGACGTGCGCTCGCTGTCGGCGGGTGCAGGCGCGGGCGCCGAAGCGGAACCCGCCGGGCGGCCGGTGGTGGCCGGCGGCGGCGTGACCGTACGGAACACCGCGGTGCGCTCGCTATCGACCGAGCCGGAGCCTGCCGCGGGCTCGCCCGAGGCGCCGCGCGCCCGGTCGGCGCCGGAAGCGGAATCCGCGGGCAGACCCGTACCGGCGGGAGGCGTCACCGTGCGGAACGAGGCCGTACGGTCGCTCCCGGCCGGCTCGGCGGCAGCCGCGGGCACGCCCTGGGCAACACCCGAAGCGGAACCCGTGGAGCGGTCCGCATCGGCCGGCGGAGTCACGGCACGAAAGGCAGTCGTACGCTCGCCGCCCACGGGCGCTGCCGAGGAGTCGTCCCCCGCAGCAGAACCAGAACCGGAACCCGCGGAGCGGCCCACATCGGCCGGCGGAGTCACGGCACGAAACGCAGTCGTACGCTCGCCGCCCACGGCAGCTGCCGAGGAGTCGGCCCCCGCAGCAGAACCGGAAGCGGAAGCGGAAGGTGCAGGCTGGTCGGCGGGTGCCGGAGGTGTCGCGGTACGGGACTTGGCCGTGCTCCCACCATCGGCGGGGGCGGCTGCGCCCCGGGCACCCGAGGCGCCCTCACGCTCTGAAGCGGAATCAGCAGAGGGAGAGGGAACGGGAGGAGCGGAATCGGCGGTCGGGGGCGTCACGGTGCGGAACACCGCCGTGCGCTCACTCTCGGCCGGGCCGGCGGCAGCGGACTCGCCACCCCCGGACCCCGAAGCGGATTCTGAAGGCGAAGGCGACGGCGAAGCCGAGCCAGGAGCCGAACCCGCGGCACCGGCACCCGCACCCGCACCCGCGGGCAGGGCCTTGGAGACCTCGGTCTGCTCGCCCGGCGCGGCCGGCGCGGCCTGCTCGGACGGCTCGTCCCCGTCCCCGGCCGTGGCCACCCACGCGGCCACCGCCTCCCGCAGCGGATCGCGCTCCGCGGACCCGTCCTCCGACTCCCTCGGCCGGAACAGCGACGCCCTCGGGTCACGCCCCTCGGACGACTCCGCCGTCCCCGACGTTCCTTCATCAACCGACTTGTCGGGGGACTCGCCCGCCACCAGTTCCTCCTCGATCGCCTTCACGTCCGGCTGTCCGAATGTCTAACAGTGTCCCGTCTAGGGGGCATCGCCCCCGTGCTAGACGAGAACGACATAGCTGATAGTTCCCCCACAAAGCGGCCAGGCGCTCTCGACAGATGAATGTGAGAGGCGTCACCCTGTCACTCATCCACGCGGGGAGGCATGGATGGGCAAGAGCCGCAGAACGATTCCGGAGGAGCTTTTGCTGCTCGCCTTGGACCCGGCCACGGGTACCACGGCGCAGCCGCAGTCGCTCGACCTCGGCCTGGCCGGGGCACAGCTAGTGGAGCTGGCTCTGGCAGGACGGATAGCCCCTGATGGGGATCGTATCGCCGTGGTGATGCCACGGCCGACAGGAGATCCGACTCTGGACTCCGCACTGGAACTGCTGCGCAGGCGCGGCAGCCCGGTTCGGGCGGTCCACTGGATCGGCGGACCCCGACTGGGGCTCCGTCAGATTTACCTCGCTCACCTGGAGCGTTGCGGCATGGTCCATGCCGTCGCGGGCCAGATGTGCGGGGTGCTGCCGACGACTCGCTACCAAGCGACCGACACAGCGATCAGCCGGGAGATCCGTGGCCGGCTGGACAGTGCGATCCGCACCGGTGTACCGCCGGACCCGCGGACCGCGGCGCTTGCCGCACTGGCCCACGCGGTCGGACTCGGCAAGCACCTGTACCCCGGCAACGAGGGGCGGTCGTCCAGGTCCCGGCTCCGGGACCTGATCCGGCACGACCCGATGGGCGGACTGGTGGCTCACGCCGTCATGGACGTCCAGAACGGCGTGGCCGCACAGCCGCGCCGCGACCGGGCACCGGCCCAGCCCGCCCGGGCAACGGCGGCAGCCGTTCCGCTGCAGCCGCGCCGGACCGGTGCGATGGCCCGCGCGGCCGCGCACTGACCCACCGGCGGGGCACGCAGCACGGGCAGGACAGGGCAAGGCAAGGCAGGACAGCAAGCCAGCGCAAGCCAGTACAAGCACCACCCGCAGGACCGCAGCACACGTAACGCCATCACCGTGGCCGACGTCCCCAGGACCCGGCCCGGAAGCCGCCAGCGCGCGGGGTGGCGAGGCCGGTACGCCGGCCCCGCCGCCCCGCGCGTTTGCTTTTCCGGGCCGATCCGGACCGATCCGGACCGTTCCCCAGCGAGGTCACACGCTTCGGTGGCAGTCTGCTCACCATCAGACACGCAGAGAGACAGCACGAGAAGAAGGCGGAGGTGCCGTTCACGTGGCGTCCAATGTCAATCCCACCGTCCGACGCCGCCGACTGGGCATGGAGTTGCGCAAACTGCGCGAGGACAAAGGCATGACGGCCGAGCAGGTCGCGGAACGCCTGCTCGTCTCCCAGTCGAAGATCAGCCGGCTGGAGAACGGCCGCCGTTCCATCAGTCAGCGCGACGTCCGCGATCTGTGCGACGTCTACGAGGTCGAAGACCGGCGGCTCGTCGACTCCCTCATGCAAATGGCCAAGGATTCCCGCCAGCAGGGCTGGTGGCACGCCTTCGGCGACATCCCGTACAGCGTCTACATCGGCCTGGAGACGGACGCCGCCAGCCTGCGCACCTACGAACCCCTGGTGATCCCGGGCCTGCTCCAGACCCCGGAGTACGCCCAGTCGCTCGTCCGCGGCGCGTGGCCGGAGACGGCTCCCGTCGACGTGGAGAAGCGCGTCCAGGTCCGGATGCACCGCCAGAAGCGGCTCCACGAGACCGAGAACAGCAATCCCGAGATCGGACCGCTGCGCCTGTGGGCGGTCATCGACGAGGCCGCCCTGCGACGGCACGTGGGCGATGCGCAGCTCATGATCCGGCAGCTGGAGTTCCTGATAGAGCAGTCGGAGAAGCCGCACGTCACGGTCCAGGTGATGCCGTTCTCGGTGGGCGCCCACCCGGGCGTCAACGGCCAGTACGCCATTCTGGAATTCCCGGACGCGTCGGACTCGACGGTGGTCTACATCGAAGGCGTGACGAGCGACCTGTACCTGGAGAAGGCCAACGACGTCCAGAAATACAGCGTGATGTACGAACATCTGCGCGCACAGGCCCACAACGTGGACCAGACGAGGCAGTTCATCGCGCAGATCATCGAGGACTTCGCGGGCAAGGGGAAATGAGGTCCTGCGAAAAGGCCGGTACGGTACACCGTCACTCCCCGGCGGCAGAAGACCTGAATGGAATATGCCACTCGGTCGGGTGAACGCCCCCTTCGCACAACGGGAGCTGCGGGTAGCGTCGATCACGTCAGCCGGAGCAATGGCCGACATGACACCGGAACCACTCGCTGAACCGGAGAGAAACATGGCTATTCGTCAAGGTGCAACGGAAAACTGGACCAAGTCCTCGTACTCCGCCAACGGCGCCTGCGTCGAGGTCAAGTCCCCCGTCATGGAAGCCATCGCGGTCCGCGACTCGAAGGCGCAGGACGGTCCGTCCCTCACCTTCGCGCCCGGCTCCTGGACCTCGTTCGTCACCGAGGTGACCGAGGGCCGCCTGGGACGCCTCGCCTGAACATCGAGGCGCCCCTCCCAGCCAACCGTCACACGACAAGCGCCACCAGCTCCATCGCACGACCTGCACCACCAGAACCACCTGCACCACTGACTGGAGCCCTCTCGACCGGCCCGCCGTCGCCTGCCGAGGGGGCTCGGCCATGTCCGGACCCCAGCCCCCGGACCCCAGCCCCAGCCCCAGCCCTACCTCAGCTGATCGACGTACCGGTCCGTACCCGGCACCGTCGGGATGAAGGGCGCCACCAGCTCCACCCGCCCCAGCCCCGACTCCGCGACCTCCGTGTCCAACCCCTGGAAGCGGTCCCAGCACTCGCGCGGGTCGGCCTCCAGGAACCACAGCAGGGTCAGCCGGGTGTCGACCCCCTCCACCTGCTTGACGTACGTCATCCGGTCCCCGGGCAGCGGCGTCGGCCGGAAGACCGTGACCATCGCGGCCGGTGACCCGGCCAGCCGCTTCGGCAGGGCGCGCGAGCGCAGCCACTCCAGCAGCTCGGCCCGCCGCTCCGGGCCCTCCGCGTCGATGACCTGGACCACGAGCCCGCCGTACGGGTGGTCGAGGGCGTGGAAGTCGCGGGGGCCGGCGGCGCCGTCCCGGTAGACGGTGGCCTCGTGGTCCTGGAACGCGGTGAAGACGTGGGTGCGGTCCTGATAGACCCGGCCGTCGCGGTTGAGGCGCTTGTTGATGCCGACGGTCCACTTCATGTGCTCGTCGTAGCGGCCCTCGGTGACCCAGTAGGTGGAGATGTAGCACCCGGCGGTCACGGGCTGGGCCACGGCCGACTTCTCCGGGTAGCGCAGCTCCTGGAGCTCGCGGGTGGCGACCCAGCGGCGGCCGGCGTACATCCAGGGCATGGCCATGGCGCCGGCGTAGTAGTGGTCGTCCTCGTACCAGCGGTTGTACGCGAACTCGTGGCCCGGGTGCGGCTCGACCATGGTGATCAGCGCGTGGCCGGGGTGGACTCCGTAGGGGCCGACCGAGGCGAGCTCGGCGTAGTCGTCGGCCCGGGTGTTCCGCTCGTCTGCTGTCATGGGAGACGGTCTAGCTGATGCAACGTCAGATAGGGAGCCCCTAGCGGCCGTTCAGTATCCGATACATAGGTGCCGTCTACACCTTCCCGCCGCTACGATGCGCGCACCCGCCTCCCGAAGGAGCTCCCGTGCCCGCTCCCGTGCCCGCCTCAGCGCCCACAGCCGGCGCCGTCCTCGCCCCCGCCCCCGCCCCCGCCCCTCCGCCGCCCTTCGCCGCCCGGATCCGTACGACCTCCCCCTCCGCCGTGCGCGAGATCCTCGCCGTCACCGCCCAGCCCGGCATGATCTCCTTCGCCGGCGGCCTGCCCGCGCCCGAACTCTTCGACGCCGAGGGCCTGCGGACCGCGTACGACTCCGCCTTCGCGCGGTCCGCCCGCCGCGCCCTCCAGTACTCGACCACCGAGGGCGTCCCCGAGCTGCGCGCGGCGGTGGCGGCCCGGATCGGCCGCCGGGGGCTGGCGACCACCGGGGACGACCTGCTGATCACCACCGGCTCCCAGCAGGGACTCAATCTGCTCACGACCGCGCTGATCGAGCCGGGCGACGCGGTGCTCGTCGAGAACCCCACCTACCTGGCGGCGCTCCAGGGGTTCCAGCTCGCCGGCGCCCGGGTCATCCCCGTCCCCTGCGACGACGAGGGCATCCTCCCGGACGCGCTGGCGGAGCTCGTAGCCCGCGAACGCCCCAAACTCCTCTACACGATCCCCACCTTCCAGAACCCGACCGGCCGCACCCTCCCCGCCGGCCGCCGCGCGGAGATCGCATCGCTCGCGGCCCGTCTCGGACTGTGGCTGCTGGAGGACGACCCGTACGGAGACCTCCGCTACGAGGGCCGCGAACTGCCCTGGCTCGCCGCGCACCCGGGGGCCGAGGACCGCACCGTGCTCCTCGGCAGCTTCTCGAAGGTGATGGCCCCCGGGCTCCGGCTCGGCTGGCTGCGCGCCCCGGCCGCGCTGCTGCGCGGCGCGGTGCTCGCGAAGCAGGCGGCGGACCTGCACACCTCGACGCTCGACCAGCTGGCGGCGGCGGAGTACCTGCGGACGGCGGACCTGGACGCGCACGTGGCCCGCGTGCGCGACGCGTACCGGATCCGGCGCGACGCCCTCCTGTCGGGCCTGGCCGCCGCGCTCCCGCCGGGCTCCACGTGGAACCGCCCGGAGGGCGGCATGTTCGTCTGGGCCCGCCTCCCCGAGGGCCACGACGCGAGCGCCCTGTTCCGCGCGGCGACCTCCCGGGGCGTCGCCTTCGTCCCCGGAGCCCCCTTCTTCGCCGCGACCCCGGACCCCCGAACCCTGCGCCTGTCGTTCACGACGCACACGCCAAAAGAAATCAAGGAAGGCCTACACCGCCTGACCCAGTAGCCACCTACCCGGCCGCCCACCCGGCTGCCCGGCCGGCTGCCCGCCCACCCGGCTGCCCGGCTGCCCGCCCACCCGGCTGCCCGGCCGCCTGCCGCTGCCCGGACTGCCTGCCCACCTGCCCGCCCAGCTGCCCAGCTGCCCGCCTGCCGCCGCCCAGCCGCCCTGCGGGGCAGAGTCCCCGACCCGCCCTTCCACCATCCCCCAGACTCCGTCCGGGGGGACCCCCAGCCGGGCCAGCCCGGACCCGCGCCTCAAACGCCGGCGAGGCTGGGGATGCCACCGGGCTCCGCCCGAACCCGGTCCTCAAACGCCGGACGGGCTGGGAACCGGACCGGCTGGGAAGGGGTCCCGGGCTGCGCCCAGACCCCTGGGGCTCCGCCCCAGACCCCGGTCCTCAAACGCCGGACGGCTGGATTGGCGCGGGCGGGCTGGATTAGCGCGGGCGGGCTGGACAACCCCAGACCCGGCGCCTCAACGCCGGACAGCCCGAAGGCGAGGCCCCGGGCTCCGCCCCAGGGGTCCGGTCCTCAAACATCGGACGGCTGGATTAGCGCGGGCGGGCTGGAACGCCCCGGACCCCGCGCCGCGAACACCGGACGAACGGCCGGAAAGCCCGACCCCCGGCCCTCAACTCCGGACCGGAGGACTGAAAAGCCGGGCCCCGGCCCTCAACGCCGGACGGCGCAAAGGATCCCGCCGGGCCGGACGGCTGAGAAGCCCACCCGTCGGCGGGGCTGGGGGTCGGCCCGGGCCGGGGACGGGGGCGGGGTGGGGTGTTGGCCTGGACGTAAAGCGTGATTTGTGGCGCAGGTACATCCCGCGCCCTGTCGAACGTAAAGCACAGGGCGCCTAAATCATGCAGTCCAGGCCGACACCCCACCCCGACCCCGGCACCGGCCCACCCCCGCAGCCCCGGCCCACGCCGGCCACACCCCAGCCCCGCCGGCGTTTGAGGCGCAGGGGCCCGGGGACCGGTCCCCGGCAACGGCGCCGCACGAGGCGACCGCCCCCACCCCACCCCTTCCCTCCCCGCCCCCCGCCCCGTAGCCTGACGCACCGTCAGAAACAGACCGGCGTCCAGGAGGCCCGCACCATGTCGCTGCTGCTGCAAGGCAAAACCGTCATCGTCTCCGGCGTAGGCGCCGGCCTCGGCCACCAGGTCGCCGCCACCGTCGTCCGCGACGGCGGCAACGCCGTGCTCGGGGCCCGGACCGAGGCGAACCTCGCCAAGGCCGCCGCCGAGATCGACCCCGACGGCACGCACACCGCGTACCTGCCGACCGACATCTCCGACGAGCGCCAGTGCGAGGCCCTCGCCGCCCTCGCCCAGGACCGCTTCGGCGGAGTCGACGCCGTCGTCCACGTCGCCGCCTGGGACTCGTACTTCGGCGGCCTCCAGGACGCCGACTTCGGCACCTGGCAGCAGATCCTCGACGTGAACCTCCTCGGCACCCTGCGCATGACCCGCGCCTGCCTGCCCGCGCTGAAGCGAACCGGCGGCTCCGTCGTCATCATCGGCACCCAGTCCGCCATCGCCGCCCCCAACGAGGTGCAGCAGGCCGCCTACGCCGCCTCCAAGGGCGCCCTGACCTCCGCCATGTACTCCATGGCCCGCGAGCTCGGCCCGCACCGCATCCGCGTGAACACCGTGCTCCCCGGCTGGATGTGGGGGCCCCCGGTGCAGGCCTTCGTCACCTTCACCGCGCACACCGAAGGCGTCCCCGAAGCCGACGTCCACTCCCGCCTCACCGACCGCATGGCGCTGCCCGATCTGGCCACCGACGGGGACGTCGCGGACGCCGCCGCCTTCCTCGCATCGGACCGCGCACGGGCGATAACCGGCCAGTCCCTGCTGGTCAACGCCGGAGAGCTGATGCGATGAGCCCCACCGCACCCCCGCGAGCGGATCGTATGCTCGGGCCATGACCACTCCGAGTGACGCTCCGACCGAGAACTCGATGCGCCGCGCGCTCCGCCGCGCCCGCGACGGCGTCGCGCTCGACGCGACCGAGGCGACCGTACTCCTGCAGGCGCGCGGCGAGGCCCTGAAGGACCTCGCCGCGTCCGCCGCCCGGGTGCGGGACTCCGGACTCGAAGCCGCCGGCCGGCCCGGCGTCATCACGTACTCGCGCAAGGTGTTCATCCCCCTCACCCGCCTGTGCCGCGACAAGTGCCACTACTGCACCTTCGTCACGGTCCCGGGCAAGCTCCGCCGCGAGGGCCACGGCATGTACCTCTCCCCCGACGAGGTCCTCGACATAGCCCGCCAGGGCGCGGCCATGGGCTGCAAGGAGGCCCTGTTCACGCTCGGCGACCGGCCCGAGGACCGCTGGCCCGAGGCCCGCGAGTGGCTCGACGCGCACGGCTACGACGACACCCTCGCCTACGTGCGCGCCATGGCCATCCGCGTCCTGGAGGAGACGGGTCTCCTCCCCCACCTCAACCCCGGCGTCCTGAGCTGGTCGGATCTCCAGCGGCTCAAGCCCGTCGCCCCCTCGATGGGGATGATGCTGGAGACGACCGCCACCCGGCTGTGGTCCGAGCCCGGCGGCCCCCACCACGGCTCCCCCGACAAGGACCCGGCCGTGCGGCTGCGCGTCCTCGAAGACGCGGGCCGCTCCAACGTGCCCTTCACCACCGGGGTGCTGATCGGCATCGGCGAATCCTACGAGGAGCGCGCGGACGCCTTCTTCGAGCTGCGCCGCATCCAGCGCAGCTACCACGGCATCCAGGAAGTCATCGTCCAGAACTTCCGGGCCAAGCCGGACACGGCCATGCGCGGCATGCCCGACGCGGAGCTGGAGGAGCTCGCGGCGGCCATCGCCGTGGCCCGCCACATCCTCGGCCCCAGCGCCCGCATCCAGGCCCCGCCGAACCTGGTGGACTCCGAGTACGCGCTGCTCATCGGCGCCGGCATCGACGACTGGGGCGGGGTCTCCCCGCTGACCCCCGACCACGTGAACCCCGAGCGCCCCTGGCCGCACATCGAGGAGCTCGCCGAGCGCACCGCGGCCGCCGGCTTCGAGCTCCGCGAACGGCTCACCATCTACCCGGAGTTCCTCCAGCGCGGCGAGCCCTGGCTGGACCCGCGCCTGCTGCCGCACGTACGCGCCCTGGCCGATGCGCAGACCGGGCTCGCGGACGAGGCCGCGAAGGTCGAGGGCCGGCCGTGGCAGGAGCCGGACGAGGCCTTCACCGCCTACGGCCGCACCGACCTGCACACCACCATCGACACGCAGGGCCGTACCGGCGACCGGCGCGACGACTTCGACGAGGTCTACGGCAACTGGGAGGCCCTGCGCGAGGCCGCGGCCCCCGGCATGGTCCCCGATCCCGAGCGCATCGACACCGACGTACGGGCGGCGCTCGCGCAGGCCGCCGACGACCCGACGAAGCTCACCGACGAGCAGGCGCTCGCCCTGCTGCACGCGGACGGCCCGGCGCTGGACGCCCTCTGCCGGATCGCGGACGACCTGCGCAAGTCGGTGGTGGGCGAGGACGTCACGTACATCGTGACCCGCAACATCAACTTCACCAACGTCTGTTACACCGGCTGCCGCTTCTGCGCCTTCGCGCAGCGCCGCACGGACGCGGACGCGTACACCCTCTCGCTCGACCAGGTCGCCGACCGGGCCGCCCAGGCCTGGGACGTGGGCGCGGTCGAGGTCTGCATGCAGGGCGGCATCCACCCGGACCTGCCCGGCACGGCCTACTTCGACATCGCGCGGGCGGTGAAGGAGCGCGTGCCCGGCATGCACGTGCACGCCTTCTCCCCGATGGAGGTCGTCAACGGCGCGACGCGCACGGGGATGTCGGTACGGGACTGGCTGACG
Source organism: Streptomyces sp. GL_148 (assembly GCF_057834205.1). Taxonomy (NCBI): domain Bacteria; kingdom Bacillati; phylum Actinomycetota; class Actinomycetes; order Kitasatosporales; family Streptomycetaceae; genus Streptomyces; species Streptomyces sp. GL_148. The sequence goes on from NZ_CM174396.1 coordinate 3,875,474, forward strand.
GCGGCCAAGGAGGCCGGCCTCGACTCGATCCCGGGCACGGCGGCGGAGATCCTGGACGACGAGGTCCGCTGGGTCCTCACCAAGGGCAAGCTGCCTACGGCGGACTGGATCGACGTGGTCTCCACCGCCCACGAACTGGGCATCCGCTCCTCCTCCACCATGATGTACGGCCACGTGGACCAGCCCCGGCACTGGCTGGGCCACTTCCGCACGCTGGCCCGCATGCAGCAGGACGCGCACGCGAAGGGTGTCGAGGGCTTCACGGAGTTCGTGACGCTGCCCTTCATCCACACCAACGCCCCCGTCTACCTGGCGGGCATCGCCCGCCCCGGCCCGACGGTTCGCGACAACCGCGCGGTGACGGCCATGGCCCGGATCCTGCTCCACCCGCACATCACCAACATCCAGACCAGCTGGGTGAAGCTGGGCTCGGAGGGCGCGGCCGAGATGCTGCGCTCGGGCGCCAACGACCTGGGCGGGACCCTGATGGAGGAGACCATCTCCCGGATGGCCGGCTCCAGCTACGGCTCGTACAAGTCGGTCCAGGACCTGATCGCCGTCGCCGAGGCGGCCGGCCGGCCCGCGAAGGCCCGTACGACCCTCTACGGGGAGGTCCCGGAGGAACGCCAGGCGGCGGCCCGCGCCTCGGACGGCCACCTGCCGGAGCTGCTGCCGGTCCTGGACTGACGCGGACCGACCCCGCGCACGCGTGCGCATGCGCGGGGTCGGGGTCGGGGTCGGGGTCGGGCTGATCAGCCGACGAGAAGGTCCTTCTTCAGCTGCTTCAGCTCGTGGCCGTCGATGCCGAGGCCGGTCTTGAGGTAGTTGTCGAAGGTGCCGTACGTGGCGGTGACCTCGTCGTACCCGGCGTTGAGGTATTCGGGGCGCACGTCCAGCAGCGGCTTGTAGACGGCGGCGTGCGAGGCCGGCAGGTGCGAGAGGATCGCCTCGTTGGCGGCCTTGCGGTAGTCGTTGCTGGCCAGGTAGTCGGCCATCACGGTCTCGCTCGGCACTCCGAGGGCGGTCAGCAGGGAGGCGTTCGCCCAGCCCGTACGGTCCTTGCCCGCGGTGCAGTGGAACAGGACGGAGCGGTTGCGGTCGCGGTTGCGGTCGCGGTTGCGGTCGCGGTCGCGCTCGATGCCTTCAAAGACCTGCGTGTAGGCCTTCTTCCCGCCCTCCCCGCTGACCATGACCTTCTCGGCGTCGATCATGGCCTTGACGGCCTCGTCGGGGGTCTTGGGCATGGTCTGGAAGGAGCCGGAGCCCGCGAAGACGTCGGCGACGACGTAGTTCGCGCCGGCCGGGACCTTGTCCACGTCCGTGGTGCGCTCGCTCTCCATGCGGAGGTCGAAGACCGTCTTGACGCGCAGGCGCTGGAGCTTGGCGAGGTCGTTCTCGGTGAGCTTGTTGAGGGCGTCGGAACGGTAGATCTCGCCCATCTTGACCCACTGGCCGTTCGTGGTGCGGTAGCCGCCCGCGTCACGGAAGTTGGTGGTGCCGTCCAGCTTGATCAGCCGGTCGGCCAGGCGCAGGCCCTCGCCGCGCTCGGGCTCGAAGTCGAACCACTGCCGGTCGGCGGCGGGCAGCCCGCTGACCACGGCCTCGCCCTGGGCTCCGCCCTGGGCGACGACCTTGCCGTTCGCCTTGATCTCCACGTGCTTGGTGCTGCCCTTGGCGTTCCACTTCAGGGTGTACGCGCCGTCGGCACCGGCGGTGACGGTGGCCTCGGTGAAGGGGATGGAGGAGTTGCCGTTGCCGTGGTGCCGGCCGCCCCAGGAGAGGTCCCACCCGGAGGCGGAGGCGACGGGGGCCGCGGCGATGGCGACGGTGAGCGTGGAGGCGACGACGGTCGCGGCGAGCAGTGCCTTCTTCATGCCCCCGAGACTCTTGGCCTGCGAATAACGCAGTGTGAACTCTGCATGGCCGAAATCGACCGGGCGTAAGTCCACTGTCAAAACGTGCCACCCACCTGGCCGGCGCGGGAACGCACCCCGGGCAGAGTCCGTTGCCGCGTGCGGCGCCGTTCCGGGGGCCAGCCCCCGCACCCCCGCTCCTCAAACGCCGGAGGGGCTGGATTTTCGCCGGCGTCAGCCATATCCAGCCCCTCCGGCGTTTGAGGAGCGGGGTCTGGGGCGGAGCCCCAGGGGGCCCGGACATCGGGCTTCGCACCCCGCAGGGGAGCGGCGGAATTTCAGCCGTTCCCGGTCCACAGGCGTCCGCATGACCGACTGCTTCCGGACCCGATCGGTACTGTCCACTACAGTGCCCGCCAGAGCACGCGCGGGAGTCCGGGGGGATCGAAATGGACACGGCGACGGAAACGTCCGGGGAGCAACAGGGCAGGCCCGGGGCCGCCCAGCCCCTCCAGGCAGCACCTGGAACCACCGGCGGAGCCACTGGCGGAGCCACCGGAACCACCGGAACCACCGGAACCAGCCTCGGCCCCGCCACGGGCCCCGCCGCCGGCGCCACCCTCGGCGGCCGCGCCGCCGTCACCACCGGCCTCTGGGGCCGCACCGAGCAGCAGGACTTCCGTAGCCGCGTCCGGGGAACCCTCCTCGGCTCGGCCATCGGCGACGCCCTCGGCGCACCCGTCGCCGCCCTCTCCCTCCCCGAACTCCTCACCGCCCACGGCCCGGCGGGCCTCACCGGACCGGCGGCCGCCCCCCGCGCCGAGATCACCGCCGCCACCCAGCTCGGCCTCTTCACCGTGGACGGCCTGATACGGGCTCACGTGCGCCGCGACACCGGCGCCTGGCACCCACCGACCGACGTGCACCGCGCGTACCTCCGCTGGGCCCTCACCCAGCACGACTGGGGCCCCGACGAGCGCCGCGAGGACAACGGCTGGCTCGCGCAGGAGGAGTGGCTCTACGCCCGCCGCTCCCCCGACCGCTCCTGCCTGACCGGCTTCGCCGACGGAGTCCTCGGCACGCTCGCCCAGCCGAAGAACCCGACCGCCCTGGATCCGGCCGCCGCCACCCGTTCCGCCCCCTTCGGGCTCCTGGTCGGCTGGGAGCCGGCCCTGGTCCTCCAACTCGCCGTCGAGTGCGCCGCGCAGAGCCACGGACACCCCACCGCCTACCTGTCGGCCGGCGCCCACGCCGTCATCGTCCACGGCCTGACCCGCGGCGAGTCCCTCGACTCCGCCGTCCAGCGCGCACTGGGCCTGCTCGGCGTCCGCCCCGGCCACCAGCCCGTCACGGACGCCCTGCAGCGCGCGCTCGGCGCCGTCACCACGGGGGTCCCGTCGCCGCAGACGGTCGAGGGCCTGTCCCCCGGCTCCCCCGGCCACGGCCGCCACGCCGAGGAGGTCCTCGCCATCGCGGTGTACTGCGCCCTCGTCGCCGAGAACGTGGCGCACGGCCTGCGCCTCGCGGTGAACCACGGCGGCGACTCCGCGGCCACCGGCACCCTGTGCGGCTCCCTGCTCGGCGCCCAGCACGGCGAAACGGCCCTCCCGGCGGCCTGGCTCGCCGGCCTCGAAGGCCGCGCCACGGTCCTGGAACTCGCCGACGACTTCGCCCTGGAGATGACCCAGGGCCCCGCCCTCCACGGCCCCGCGGCGGCCTCGGCCACCTGGCTGACCCGGTACCCGCGGGGGTGATCCCGGGCGGACCGCCGCGGCCGTGGCCAGGACCGGGCGCCGTGGCCGACGCGCGCCCCTGCCCTCCGCACGCGCGAAGCCGTACTTTGGCCCTCCCCACACCACGGAGGTGTCAGCGCACATGCGGATCGCCACGACCGTCTTCCTCACCGACCGCACCATCGCTCCCGTACCCCTCGCCCGAGCCCTGGAGGAACGCGGCTTCTCCGGCCTCTACCTCCCCGAGCACACCCACATCCCGGTCAGCCGCGTCACCCCGGCCCCCATGGGCGGTGAGCTCCCCGACCGCTACGGCCGCACCCTGGACCCCTTCGTCGCCCTCGGCCAGGCCTCCGCCGTCACCGAGCGGCTCCACCTCGGCACCGGCATCACCCTCGTCGCCCAGCACGACCCCATCGACCTCGCGAAGCAGGTCGCCACGCTGGACCACCTGTCCGGCGGCCGCGTCACCCTCGGCATCGGCTACGGGTGGAACGTGGAGGAGGCCGCCGACCACGGAGTCGAGTGGCGCACCCGCCGCGAACTGGTCCGCGACCGCATGGCCCTGATGCGGACCCTGTGGTCCCCGCACCCCACGGCGTACGTGGGCCAGTTCTCCTCCGTCCAGGCCAGCTCGGCCCACCCCAAGCCGGTCCAGACCCCGCGCGAGCTCGCCCCGGGCGTCCCCCTGTACGGCCCGCGCACCCTGATCGGCGGCCAGGCCGGCCCGAAGCTGTTCGCAGCCATCGCCGACCACAGCGACGGCTGGCTCCCGATCGGCGGCGGCGGCCTGACGGAGTCCCTCCCGGCCCTGCGCCAGGTCTGGGAGGCCGCGGGCCGCGACCCCAAGTCCCTCCAGGTGGTCCCGTACGCCGTCCAGCCGACCCCCGGCAAGATGTCCCACTACGCCGACCTGGGCATCGAGGAGGTCGTCCTCCAGCTCCCCTCGGAGGAGGAGCCCGCGATCCTGCGCATCCTGGACGAGTTCGGCCAGTACCTCTGAATCTCTGAACCTCTGAACCTCTGAGAGCCCCGCAGGCACATTCGGTACATTCGCTGCATGAGTGAGCCTGTGATCGAGTCCATGGAAGAAGTGAGCAGCCACCTGGCGGACGCCATGGCCCGCGCGTGCCGCGAAGGCGTCCCCACGGTCATCACGCGCGGCGGCAAGCAGGAGGCGGTCGTGATCGGCATCGAGGAGTACCGGCTGCTGCGCCGGCTCACGGACGAAGCCGAGGACTCATGGCTGAACGAAAGGGCCGACGAATCCGAGCGCGCAGGGTCCGCAGGGTCCGCCACGCTCGAGGAGATGGCCGCCGTCCTCCGTCACGAAGAGTGCTGACAGATGACCCACACCATCCGCCTCACCCGGCACGGACAACGCGACCTGCTCTCGGTCCCCCGCCCTGACGCCCTGCACATCCTGCAACGACTCGCCGAGTTCGAGGGGGCCCTCGCGGCGGGGGACTCGGCAGCCTTCGACATCAGGGCCCTGCACGGGCACGCATCACGCCGCCGCCTCCGCGTCGGCGACTACCGCGTGGTCTACACGATCGAGGACGGCCGGCTCGTCATCTGGGTCGTCGCCGACGCCCGGCACCACCGCGAGGCGCATCGCCAACAGTGAGCGCCACCGCCCTCGGCGCCGCGCTACGCGTGCCGGACGACCTGATAGGCCGTCTGCGACACGGGCGCCGGGTCCGGGGCCCCGGCCCCGGCCCGAACCGTCAGCTCCGCCCAGACCGTCTTCCCGACCACCCGGTCCCTGACCCCCCAGTCGGCGGCGACGGCGTCGACGATGCGCATGCCGTAGCCCGACTCGGCCCCGTACTCGTGCGGCCGGACGGCCGGGCGGCGGTCCCGGCGCGCGTCGGACACCTCGATGCGCAGCGCCCCGGGGAGCAGACTCAGCCGGAGTTCGAAGTCCCGCCCGGGGACCCGGCCATGGGCCACCGCGTTGGCGGCGAGCTCGGCGACGAGCAGCCCGGCGTCCTCGGAGAGCCCGGTGCGGTCGGGGATGCCCCAGTCGTGCAGCTCGACGAGCGCCAGCTGCCGCGCCAGGCGGGCGCCGAGCCGGGTGGAACTGAAACGCTGAGTGAACGTGCGTGCGAGGGTCTGGGCGGCGCCCGAAGGTGTGGTCATGGGAGCAAAGTCCCGTGCGAGGTGGGGTGTTCCCCAGCAAGTGAACCGCTACTTTTCATCTGTACGAGTTCGCGCTCTGGACAGTCTCGGTCACCGACAGTGAACATGATGCCGGGGAGGTGACCTCCATGGCGAGTGTCGATGACAGCGGTGACAACGAGGTCGAGCCGGACGCCGACCTGCGCAACTTCGGCGAGATGGTCAAGGCCTTCAGGAAGCGCGCCGGCCTGACCCAGGAGCAACTGCACCCTCTGATCCGGTACTCCGTGCAGTACATCGGGTCGGTGGAGCAGGGGCGGCGGCACCCGTCCACGCGGTTCGTGGAGAAGGTGGAGGAGGTACTGGACGCCTTCGGCGTCATCCGCATCGCCGCGAAGCAGCTGACGAGGCGACGGGGACTGGCGAAGTGGTTCAGGCGGTGGGCGGAGCTCGAGGAGGACGCGGTCGCCCTCAACACGTACGAGTGCAGGTCCATTCCAGGCCTGTTACAGACGGAGGCCTACGCCCGGGCCCAGATCCGAGACGTCCCACCACTGCCGACACCCGAACAGGTGGAGGCCCGCATCATCTTCCGGCTGTCCCGGCAGGCGGTGCTCCTCAAGACCCCGTACGTCGCCTTCAGCTTCATCATCGAGCAGTCGGTGATCGAACGGCAGACGGGCGGGCCGGAGGTGACGCGCGAGCTGATCGACCACCTGCTGGAGACGGGGAGGCTGCCCAATGTGGATCTGCAGATCATGCCTACGGTCAGCCTGGAACACGCGGGCCCAGGCGGCGCCTTCCAACTCCTCGAAACCCAGGAGCACCAGTGGCTGGGGTACAGCGAGGGGCAGAAGACGGGCCGGGTCATCTCCGACCCGAAAGACGTCAGCGACCTCCACCAGCGGTATGCCAAACTTCGCATCCAGGCCCTCAACCCTGCGGACAGTGCGGGCCTGTTGATGCGAATGCGAGGATCCCTGTGAACAGCTCCCGGCTCCGGTGGTTCAAGAGCAGCTACAGCAGCAGCGACGGCGACAGCTGCGTCGAGGTCGCCCTCTCCTGGCACAAGTCCACGTACAGCGGCAGCGAGGGCGACAACTGCGTAGAGGTCGCGAGCTGCGCCGACTCCGTCCACATCCGGGACTCCAAGCTGACCACCAGCCCCGAGCTGGCGGTCTCCCCCCGGACCTGGGCCGCGTTCGTGGGCGGGGTCACCGGGGCCTGAGCTGCGGGCTACCCCTTCCCCCGGTCGGTCAATTGCCCCGGGCGGCGGCTTCGGCGAGCGCGGCGATGCGCGATGCGAGGGCGGGGGTGGGTGGCTGGGCGAGGAGGAACAGCCAGGCGTACGCGGTGCCGAGTACGGCGGCGTGCACCAAGGCGGGGTCTGGCGGTGTGGTGAGTTCGCCTCGCTGGTGGGCGCGTTCCAGCAACTCGGTGATCTGTGCGCGTTCTTCGGCGATGAAGGTCTCCTGGAACCGCGCGGCGATGTCGGGCTGCTGCTGCAGGTCCGCGAGCAGCCCGGGGGTGGCTGCGGCGGTCACCGGGTCGGAGAAGATCCCCAGGATCAGGTTCGCGAGCGCTGTGAGGTCGCCGGCGAGTGTTCCGGTGTCGGGCAGGGGCTGCGATTTCCTCCCGTGCACGAGTACGGAGAAGACGAGTTCGCCGCGTGAGGTGTGGCGGCGGTAGATGGCCGCTTTACCGATGCCCGCCTTGGCGGCGATGGCGTCCATGGTCAGGCCGGCGTATCCCACGCGTGGCACCAACTCGCGTACCGCGTCGCGGATTGCGGCGTCCACGCGGGTCTCGCGCGGGCGGCCGGCGGGTTGCTTCGGAGGCTGCATTGGCCCATCATACGGAACTATGAGTATCGGAACCGAGCGTATCGAAACTTGTTCCGCGGGCGGCAGCGATCGCGCCCGCACCCTGACCCTGTGGGCAGGCCGCAGTTCCGTGTCCATCGGCGTCCTCCACACCGCGCTCTTCGCCGTCGTGTCCCGGTCGCAGTGGGGCGGCTGGCTGTCGGGCGAGCTGCGTGGCGCGGACCCCGACACCCACGCCGAGGCGGTGCGTCTGTTCTGGGCGCTGCCGGGCGGCTTCGCGGTGCCGCTGATTCTGCTGGGCCTGCTGCTGTCGCGGATGGCCCGCACCGGCCAGGAGGTCCCGCGCTACGTGGGATGGGTCGTGGCGGGATGGGTGGTGCTGGCCGGGTGGATCCTGGGACCGTCGGGGTTCCTGTTGGGTCTGGTGCCGGCCGTGCTGCTGATCCTCGCGTCCTGGGGGCGGCGGACGTAGCAAGCATTCTTCGGACTGCAGCCCCACCGCCGCCACCAGTGAGCTTGCCCCCTGTCAGCAGGCCCTATCGCTTCGGCTCCCAGTCCTCGACGAGGAGGCCGAGCAGGACCTCGTCCAGGAACTCGCCCATCACCCAGGCCGAGGAACGCAGTACGCCCTCGCGGACGAAGCCGTTGCGCTCTGCGGAGCGGAGCATCGGGGCGTTGTCCGCCAGCGTCTCGATCTGCAGCCGGTGCATGCCGCGTACGACGAAGCCGTAGTGGCAGAGCACCGCGACCACGTCGGTGCTGTAGCCCTTGCCGCGGGCGGACGGCAACAGCCCGAGGCCGACGTGCGCGGCCCGGCTGTGGTTGTCGATCCCCCACAGCGTCGCGGTGCCGATCAGCGCGCCGCTCTCCAGGTCCACCACGGAGAACGGGACGTGGCCCTGTTCCTTGTCGTCCACCACGAACGGCAGCGCCTCCGAACCGGCCATGAGCGGCCGCCACGGGTGGCCCGTAGACCTCGATGCGGTGACCACGTCGTCGTGGAGACCGGCATGCAGGATCGGGATGTCGTCCTCGTGCCGGGCCCTGAGCCCCACCGTGTTGCCTTTTAGCATGCAAGGTTCCTATCCGACCGGGCCGTGCGACGGCAACCCGATAGATCAACGGAAGGCACCCGTCTGCCGGTTCACGGCAGGCGCACTGAGATACTCCGGCCATGGATGCAGAGGGGATGTGGGTGCTGCGTTCTGCGGTGGCGGCGGACGTCGAGGTGATCGCGGAGTTGCGGGCCGGGGTCATGCGTGGGGACTTGGAACGCCTCGGGCGCTACGACGAGCACCGGGTACGGCAGCGGCTGCGGGACTCCTTCTCGCCGCAGCACACGTCGATCGTCATGATCGACAGTGAGCTCGCGGGATGCGTCACGGTCCGGCCCGCCGAGGGCAGGCTGTGGCTGGAGCACTTCTACCTTGCTCCGCACCATCAGGGCCGAGGGCTCGGATCCGCCGTGTTGCGGGCGGTGCTGGAGCGGACGGACGCGCAGGGCATGACCGTGGGCCTGAACGTCTTGCAGGGCAGTGCCGCCCGTCGGCTCTACGAGCGTCACGGATTCGTCGTGGAAGCCCAGGACCCGATCGACGTCTTCATGATGCGCCCGCCGGAAATCCCCTTCCCCTCCCAGCCCCCCGTCCGGAACGATGAACCGCATGGTGTCCACTGACCGGCTGTTGGCGTTCGCCGCCATGTCGTTGCTGCTGATCCTCATCCCCGGGCCGAGCGTGCTCTTCGTCATCGGGCGGGCACTGTCCCAGGGGTGGCGGGCCGCGCTGATCACGGTGGCCGGGAACACGCTGGGGGCGTACGTGCTCGTCGTCGGCGTGGCCTTCGGTGTGGGGTCCGTCGTGGAGCGGTCCGTGCTCGTGTTCACCGGGCTCAAGCTCGTGGGGGCCGCGTACCTCGTCTACCTGGGGATCAAGGCCTTCCGGCAGCGGCATTCACTCCGTGCGGAGTTCGGGGCGGGCGCAGCCGAGTACGGGAACTGGCGGTCGCTGTGGGAAGGCTTCGCCGTCGGAGTGGCCAATCCGAAGACCATCGTGTTCTTCGCCGCCGTGCTGCCGCAGTTCGTGGACCGCGATCAGGGGCACGTCACCGCCCAGATGCTGCTGCTCGGGCTCGTGTTCAACCTCATCGCCGTCGTCTGCGACAGCGCCTGGGGCATGGTCGCCGCGACCGCCCGCAGCTGGTTCTCGCGGTCGCCGCAGCGGCTCTCCGCCGTGGGTGGGGCCGGCGGGCTCGCGATGATCGGTCTGGGTGTGACCGTCGCCGCGACCGGGCGCAAGGACTGATCCGAAGCCTGATCCGAAACCCGCTCCGAAGCACGACCCGAAGACTCCCCAGGGGGAACCATGCGCGTCCGCTTACCGCTCGTATCGGTCATTGGCGTCATCGCCATCGGCGCCGCCCTGCTCACCGGATGCGCAGGCGAGCCCGAAGTCACGCCGCCGAAGACGAACGTGAGCTTCAAGCCCGCGCCGACCTTCACCGCACCGACCCCCAGCGCCACGGCGCCGCTGAACCCCGGCCCGGCCGTGATCCAGTGGTACCACACCGGCGGCGAGAAGCTGCTGCACGGACTGATCTCCGCAGCGCGGAGCGCCCAGACCGAGCACGAGGAAGGCAAGTTCATCATCGACCTGGGCCCGCTGTCCTCCCGACTGGAGGAGGCACGGGGGTACAACGTCGCCTACATCCCCGAGCAGAAGACCCACGACTCCTGGACCAAGGCCCGCGAGAGCCTCTCCAACGGCACGGACAGGGTGTTGAACGCGTCGGCCCTCTCCGTGTCGGCGACGGACAAGAAGAAGGTCGAGGAGGCGGCCGCAACCGGCTGGGCGGAGATCGGCGAGGGGATCCAGGCGCTCAAGGAGACCGACGACCAGCTCCGCGCGCTGGGCTGCACGCCGACCGAAGACCCCTGGAAGTAACGGGGTTTCGGCGCGGCCGGATGATCTACTGAGCCGACCGGTCGGGGACTCAGTACGGGGGTACGAGCATGGACATGGGCGTGGACACGGGCGTGGATACGGGTGTGGATACGGGCGTGGACGCGAACGCCGATGGCCAGCACCTGCTGGCCCTCCGCTTCGAGGAGCACCGCTCCCATCTCCGGGCCGTCGCCTACCGGATGCTCGGGTCGATCGGTGAGGCCGAGGACGCGGTCCAGGAGGCCTGGCTGCGGTTGAGCCGTAGCGACGTCAGTGACGTGGAGAACCTCGGCGGGTGGCTGACGACGGTCGTGGCCCGGCTGTGCCTGAACGGGCTGCGGGCCCGGGAGACCCGCCGCGAGGACTCCCTCGACGACCGGCTGGACCGGACGGGCGGGGTCGACGCCGCTCCCCGGATGCCCGACCCGGTCCTCGCCCGGGAGGGCGGGGTGGTCGACCCCGAGCACGAAGTGCTCCTCGCCGATTCCGTCGGGCTCGCTCTCCTCGTGGTGCTCGAATCCCTCGCTCCGGCGGAGCGGCTGGCGTTCGTCCTGCACGACATGTTCTCCGTGCCGTTCGACGAGATCGCCCTGATGCTCGACAGGACACCGACGGCCACCCGGCAGCTCGCCAGCCGTGCGCGGCGCCGCGTCCAGGGGCAGGCGCACGCGCCGGATCCGGACCTGGCCCGGCAGCGCGAGGCCGTCAGCGCGTTCTTCGCGGCCACCCGCGACGGAGACTTCGACGCGCTCCTCGCCCTGCTCCACCCCGACGTCGTCCTGCGTTCCGACGGCGGCACGGTGCGCGCCGGCCAGTCGGTGGTTCTGACCGGTGCCCGGACCGTGGGGTCGCAGGCGGCCCTCTACAGCGGCCTCGCCCCGTTCGTCCGCCCCGTGCTCGTCAACGGGGCCGCCGGCGTGCTGTGCGTGGTCGAGGGCCGGCTGATGTCGGTGATGGCCTTCACGGTCACCGGCGGCCGGATCACCGCCATCGACGTGCTCACCGATCCCGACCGGCTGGACGCCATCGACCTCGGTCCCCTCACCTGACGCTCCGGCCCCGGCCCGCCCGTACCCTCTCCTCCATGATCGACTCACACGCGCACATCCGGATAGCCCGGCCCTCCCTCGATCTCGCCGCCGCCGAGCGGTTCTACGTGGAAGGGCTGGGGCTCGACGTGCAGTGGCGCTCCACCGAGCGGGTCTCCGGGGAGCACGACCTGTTGATGGTCGGGCCCCTCGGGGGCGGCTGGCACTTCGAGCTGACCCACGACCCCGAGAACCCGGTGGCCCCCTCCCCCACGGCCGAGGACCTCTTCGTCGTCTACCTGGGCAAGGAGCCCGACGAGGCCCTCGTGGCCCGGCTCGTCGAGCACGGCGGCACCCGTACGCCCGCCCACAACCCGTACTGGGACACCTACGGGGTCACCGTCACCGACCCCGACGGCTACCAGCTCGTGCTCTCCTCCCGCAGCTGGGGCTGAGCGCAAGCGGCCGCCTCAGCGCCAGAACTGCGCCAGGGCCGCGTCCTTGAACGGTGCCGGGCTCACGCTCAGTTCCCCGGCGAAGGGGCGGTCGAGGGCCAGCACCAGCAGCAGGCTGAAGCCGATCAGTCCCGCCACCGCCGAGACGAAGAGGAGCTGCATCTTCAGGCTCCGCAGTCCGAAGAGGAAGGTGAGCGGGAGGATCACCAGCGCACCGCCGTACACGAGCACTTGGAGCAGCGGAGGCAGCGAGGTCTCGGCCATCGTCACGCGCGCCCGGCGCTGCGCGGCCACGTCGTTGAGGCGGCCGACGGCCTCCCCGTAGAAGGTCTCGCTCCGGGGACCGGAGGGCTCGTAGGCCTGGAGTGCCGTGTACAGGGCGTGCGTCTGGCCGGCGGTGGCCTCGTAGCTGGGCCGGCCCTCGCGCATGAGGGGCCACTGGATCTCGACGACGGCGTGGACGTAGTCGTCCACCGCCCGGTCCACGCGGGCGCGTTCGGCCGGCGGGAAGACCTCCGCGCTGCGGACGACCAGGGCCAGGTCGGTGGCCTCGGTCGCGACGATGGTCTGGGTGTTCTCCAGCTGCGTCCACAGGGTGACGACGACGAAGGCCAGGATGATGCCGTAGATCGCGCCGAACATTCCGAGGGCCACCCCGACCATCTCGTTGTGGTCGCCGTTCGCGAGGTGCGGGAAGCGGCGGCGCGCGGCCAGGCTGCCGCCGATGGCGAGGGCGACGAAGCCGCCGACGAGGAGGACTCCGAGGAAGAACGTGCTGAGGTGATTGAGCAACCAGAGGATCATGTCCTGCCCAACGACCACCCCGCCGGGAGGGCCCGCCCCGAAATCAGCGCGAGCCGCTCGCCCGGGGGAGGCCTGCCGCCGCTGCCGCCTCTGCTGCCTCTGCCGCTGCCGCCCCTGCCTCCTGGGCGTCGAGCAGTTCGTCCCAGTGCTCCCGCGTCCACGCGCACGCCGCGTCCAAGGGGCCCAGCAGTCCCCGGCCGAGCGGAGTGAGGGCGTACTCGACCCGGCGCGCCGGGGTCTCGTACTCCGTGCGCGCCACGAAGCCGTCCCGCTCCAGCCCGCGCAGGGACTGGGTGAGGGACTTGGCGGTGATCTCGCGCAGCGGGACCTTGAGCTCCGAGAAGCGACGGGGGCCGTCCTGGAGGCAGCGCAGGATCAGCGTGGCCCACTTGTCGCCGATCCGGAACGGCACCAGGGGCGAGGGGCAGACGGGGTCGAACATCTCGGGGTCGAGGGGTGGGGGCGTGAGCGGCGGCCTCTGCGTCATGATCCACACGGTAGGCCGGTATCCGATCGGTAACCAGCCCTCCCCCTAGGGTCCGGGACATGACGAACCAGGGGAACGGACGGATCGACGAACAGATCAAGCTCAAGCTCATCGTCTTCGGTGCGGGCGGCCGCGTGGGCCGGGCCGTCGTCGCCGAGGCGCGGGCGCGGGGGCACGAGGTCACCGAGGCGGGGCGGCGCGACGGGGACGTCACCTCGGCGGCGGACGTGGCGCGGCTCGCCGCCGGGCACGACGCGGCGGTGGCGGCGGTGTACGACATGGAGGCCGTCCCGGGCGAGTTCTTCCCGGCGGCCGCCCGCGCGCTGGCGGCGGGGCTGAGCGGGGCCGGGGTGGGGCGGCTCGTGTCCGTCGGGCTGGCGTCCGTCCTGCCCACGCGGTCCGGGACGCTGCTGATGGACACCCCGGGCTACCCGCAGGAGTGGCGGGAGTTCTACGTCGGCCACGGCGCCGGCACCGAGGCCCTGCGGGCGGCCGCGCCGGCGGGCCTGGACTGGGCGGTGCTGAGCCCGTCCGGCGACTTCACCTCCGACGGCGAGCCCGGGGGCGGGGACGGGCCCGGGGACGGCTATGCCTTCGCCCCCGCCGACGCCGGGGCCCGGATCCCACACGCGGACTTCGCCCGGGCCGTCCTCGACGAGGTGCTCGCCCCGACCGTGCACCGCGCGCACGCGGGGGTGACGGGGGCATGACCGGCGCCACACCCGCCCCCACCGCCCCCTCCGCCACAGACAGCCCCAACCCCTGGGTGGCGGACCACATCCGCCGCTTCGAGGAGACCGGCGGCGTACCGCGCCCCGGGATCCGCGATCTGCTGCTGACCACGCGGGGGCGCCGCTCCGGGGTGCTGCGGCGCACGGCGCTGGCCTACGTGGCCGACGGGGACTCCTACGTCCTCACGGCGTCCAATGCCGGAGCCGAGCGCCACCCGGCCTGGTACCTGAATCTGAGCGCCGACCCGGCCGTCACGCTCCAGGTCGGCGCCGGGACCTTCCCGGCGCTCGCCCGCCCCGCGACCCCGTCGGAGGCGGAGCGGCTGTGGCCGGTGGTGGTGGCCGCGATGCCCTCGTACGCGGCCTACCGGGACGCGGCCGCGCGGACGGCCGGCCGCGAAGTCCCGCTGGTCCTGGTCACCCGTACCGACGGCTGACCCGCGGTTGCCCGGCGGCCCAGTCGCCCGGTCGCTCAGGCACCCACCTTCGGCGCCTTCGGCAGCCCGGACGACAGTGCGTTCCCGGCTCCGCCGAGGGAGGCGTCGGTCGCCTTCGAGGCGGACCCGGCGGCCGAGGCGGTGATCTCCACCGCCGTCTTCGCGTCCTTGACGGCGCCCCCGGGGTGGTCGACGATCTCGCCGACGCGCTGGGTGATCGGGGGCCCCTGGACGGCGGGCTCGTCGGCGGCGTGCGCGACGGCGGGGGTGAGGGCGAGGGCCGCTCCTCCGGACAGGACGAGGGCGGCAAGGCTGCGCTTGATGGCGTTCATGCCAGGCCCAACGACCCCGAGCGGCTACGGGTCACCGGTCTCCCCCAGCCGATCCGCGAACCGTGTCAACCCCGCCTTGCCAAGCCTGTCCAGGACGACACGCGTGAGACCCCCTCGCTCACGCGGCTCAGTACGGCAGTCCAGCGTCTTCCGCGGCCGAGGCGATCCGTCGGCGGCCTTCTCGGCGGCGTGCCCGCCGAGCTTGAAAGGCAAGGACGTCGGCGAGCCGCACGATGCGGTGCCGACTGTCCGGCAGATGGCTCGACGGAATATCACCCGAGTCCAGCAGGCGGGCCACGAAGGGCCGGGACAGACCGAGCAGCTCGGCGGCCCCGGCCGGTGTCAGGTACGTCTCCGCTGCGGGCACGCTCGTACGCGCCGCCATCTCGGCCTCCTCGAAATCGTCGGTAACCGAAATAACTGTTCATGCCGACCAGAACGACCCGCCCGACCCCGGGTCACCACCCAGCCCCGCCATTCCCGCACATCGGTCGGCAGCCGTCTGCGGCCCACTCGCGATATAACTCTTGCATAATATGCCGCACGAGTCATACTCGGGGGGAAGGTCCGTGGACTGGGAAGTGATCGTCGTGGAACCCGCTCTCTCATGGCTGCACACCCTGCGCCAGAGCGATCGGCTTACGCTCATCCAGATCAGCAAGGCCATCACGGCCCTGCGGCAGGAGGGCCCCGCCATGGGGCGCCCCCTCGTGGACACCGTAAAGGGGTCCCGGCTGGCCAACCTCAAGGAACTCAGACCCGGATCCGCCGGAGCGACCGAGGTGCGTTTGCTGTTCGTCTTCGACCCGCTGCGGCGGGCGGTCTTCCTCGTCGGCGGGGACAAGGCCGGCGACTGGCAAGGTTGGTACCGCTGGTCCATCCCACTGGCCGAGGCGGCGTACCAGGATTACGTGACACTGCAGGAGGAGGACACCCCATGAGCCCGACACCCGACCGCAGCGCCAAGGCTGCCCGCTGGGACGACCTCGTCGAGGAGTTCGCCTTCTCGCCCGCCGAGCAGGCGGAGATCGACCGGGGGGCGGCGGAGATGATCTCCGTCGTGCGCGCCCACCGGCTGGCGGAGGTCCGCAAGCGGCAGCACACCACCCAGGTCCAGGTCGCGGAAGCCATGGGGGTCACCCAAGCGCGCGTCTCCCGGATCGAGAACGGCGAGCTGGAGCGCAGCGAGGTCGAGACCCTCGCCGCCTACGTCCGTGCGCTCGGCGGCAAACTGAAGATCGTCGCCGAGTTCGGCGACGAGCAGTACACCCTCGGCTGACCTGCGGCTGACAACGCCCGCGGCCCCGGATCGGAGGATCGATCCGGGGCCGCGGGCGTGCATGACACAGCAGGGGTGGGGGCGCCGGGCCCCCTGGGGTCAGTCCTGGACCACCAGGGACGGGGTGGACTTCGTGAGGACCTCGCCGCGGAAGAAGGCGGGGCTGCGGCGTTCGGTGACGAACATGACGACCAGGCCGAGGGCCAGCAGGCCGACGCCGATGACGAAGACGTTGCCGACGTCGAGGCCGGGGAGCGTGGAGCCGGAGCCGTAGGACGGGTCCCACGCGTCATACAGGGTCTTGAAGAAGACCGCGGCCAGCAGCACGCCGCCCAGGACCGGGAAGACGCCCTTGAAGAAGAGGTCGCGGGCGGAGTTGCGCAGGTCCTTGCGGAAGTACCAGGCGCAGGCGAAGGCCGTCAGCGAGTAGTAGAAGCAGATCATCAGGCCGAGCGCGAAGATCGTGTCGGTCAGGACGTTCTCGCTGACGAGGGTCATGACCGTGTAGAAGACGCCTGTGGCGACACCCGCCATGATCGTGGCGCGGCCGGGGGTCTTGAACTTCGGGTGGACCTTGGCGTAGGAGGGCGGCAGCGCCTCGTACGCGGACATGGCCAGGACCGTACGGGCCACCGGGATGAAGGTGGTCTGCAGGGACGCCGCGGCCGAGGCCAGGACGGCGCCGAAGAGCAGGATGCCGAGCGTCGGGCCCATCACCGGGCCGGCGAGGGCGGCGAAGACGTTGTCGGAGGTCTCCTCGTTGGCGAGGCCGAGGCCTTCGCCGCCGGAGCCGACGGCCATCTGGGCGGCGATGCCGGTGGCCAGGTAGGAGCCGACGAGGACGACCATCGCGATGAGCGAGGCGCGGCCGGGGGTCTTGGTGGAGCCGGTGGTCTCCTCGTTGGTGGCCAGGCAGGCGTCCCAGCCCCAGTACATGAAGATCGAGAGCGAGAGTCCGGCGGTGAAGGCCGCCATGGACTCGACCGCGAAGGGGTTCATCCAGGACCAGGAGAAGTCCAGGCCGGTGTCGAAGGTGCCCGCGGAGGCCTTCTGGAAGGCCATCGCCACGAAGATGGCGAGGACGGCGAGCTGGAGGCCGACCAGCGCGTACTGGACGCCCTTGGTGGCCGTCATGCCGCGGTAGCTGATGGCGGTCGCGGCGGCGATGAGGGTGAGGCAGGTGACGATGTGGACGAGCTTGTTGTCGTCCAGGGCGGCGATCGACGGGTTGTGCGTGACCTCGCCGGCCATCAGCCAGAAGTAGGAGGTGGCGACGCCGGCCAGGTTGGAGAGCACGATGATCGTGGCGACCACCAGGCCCCAGCCGCACATCCAGCCGATCCGCGGGCCGAAGGCCTTCACGGTCCAGGTGAAGGAGGTGCCGCAGTCCGGCATGGCCTTGTTGAGCTCGCGGTACGCGAAGGCGACCAGGAGCATCGGGAGGAAACCCGCCAGGAAGATCGCCGGCATCTGCATGCCGACCTCACCAGCGGTGGGGCCGAGGACCGAGGTCAGGCAGTAGACGGGGGCGACGGTGGAGATGCCGATGACGGCACTTCCCACGAGGCCGACGGAGCCCTTGCCGAGGCCCTTGCCGCGTACGTCGCCCTCAGGGGTTACGCCGCTTACCGTGTCTCCGACCGTGGGCCGAACGTCCATCTGTGTCATGAGTCAGGACGTTAGACGCTGCGTTTTCCACATCCGGAAGACTTAAGTCCGGTACTCCGCAGGTCTAAATTCCTTAGAATACCGAGATCAAGACTGTTCATGTGGCTGCAATGCAAGGTTCACTCGGGCATCCATCCGCGCATCGACAGGCCCAAGCCCAAACCTTCCGGCATGCGGAAACCGCAGCCACGCCCGTTTTGCCCCATTCAAAACTTTCCCGTGGCAATTTTTCGGCTGCAAGGAAGCGCGGCCAAACCGGGGCGGCATCCACCAGACTGACCCCATGCCCACCGCAGACGAACTCCTCAGCGCGGATACCGTCAGCAACCTGGCCCGGCAGCTCGCCGCGGCGGCCGGCCGGCGCTCCGCCCCGGCTGTTCGGGCGTGCGCGGGGGCCCTCGACGGGCTGAGCTACAGCGGCCGCGTCGCCGCCGTCCGCGATGCGGTGCTCACCGACCTCCCCGCTGGCTGGCCCGGCTTCGAGACGGCCGTCCGCACCGCCCTCGCCGGTCCCGCCTTCGACGGCTGGATGACCTTCCCCGTCAACGAGGCCGTGGCCGTACGCGCCCTGGAGACCGGCGCCTTCGAGCAAGGCCTCGTTCTGCTGCACGACCTCACCCCACGGCTGACCGCGGAATCCGCCGTACGCCCCTTCCTGCGCGCGGACCCGGCCCGGGCACTGGCCGTGATCTCCGGCTGGACCGCCGACGCCGACCCTCACGTACGCCGGCTCGCCAGCGAGGGCACCCGGCCCCGGCTGCCGTGGGCGCCGCAGCTGCCGGCCTTCGTCGCCGACCCGCGACCGGCCCTGCCCCTGCTCGACGCCCTCTACCGCGACGACTCCGAGTACGTACGCCGCTCCGTGGCCAACCACCTCAACGACATCAGCCGCGACCACCCCGGGACGGCGGTGGAGACCGCCGGCCGCTGGCTGGCCGCGGCCGCGCCGACCGGGACGACGAATCGCGTCGTACGGCACGGCCTGCGCACCCTGATCAAGGCAGGGCGGCCCGAGGCACTGACCCTCCTCGGGCACTCCCCCGACGTCCCGGTCGCCGTGAAGGGGCCGGTGGTCACCACCCCGCGGATCGCCGTGGGCGAGTACCTCGCCTTCGACTACGCGGTCACCAACCCCGGCCCGCTCCCGGCCGAACTGGTGGTGGACTACGTCGTCCACCACACCAAGGCGAACGGCACCCGTACCCCCAAGGTCTTCAAACTCACCACCCGCACACTGGGCCCGGGCGAAACCCTCACCGGCACCAAGCGCCACTCCTTCAAGCCGATCACCACCCGCCGCTACCACTCCGGCGAACACCTGGTGCAGCTCCAGGTCAACGGCCGGGTGCGGGGCGAGGCCGTTTTTTCATTGGACGCGCCCTGACCAGGCCTGGCAGGCTCCCCCCATGACCTACGGAATCGAGTCCCACCCCGCCCTGTGAGCGTCCGCGAAGAGCGCGTCCCGCTCACTCCCGGAACCTCGCTGTACGACTACGCCCTGTTCCGACAGGGCGTCGACGCCGACGGCCCGTTCCCGCGCCGCGGCCACCCCTTGCCCGACGGACCACCCGAACCCAGCCGCAGCGACCTGACCTGGGCTCAGGCGGGGGACGAGGTGGCTGCCGCCCTCACCCCGTTGCTGGCCGATCCGGATCCCGTACGGGCAGCCGAAGCCGTCCACCTCGCCGCCGATGCGCTGCGGATGCCGTACCGAACCCTCCGCGCGCACGTCGGAAGGCTGCCGCTGAAGGACGAGGCCGGCGCCCGGCGCACTGCCCGACGGCTGACCCGTACCGGCACGAGCATGGCGGCCGTCAGCGTCGGCCTGGCCCTGCTGATCCGCCTCGGTGAACCCGAGGACGTGCCCCATCTCAAGATCCTCGGCCTCCTGCGCGGCCTCGGCCAGGTGGCTGCCGCCGCGCTCGACCCGCTCGACCGGCAGGCGGCCGCGCTGCTGCTGCTCGCCCACCGCAGCAGGGCCGGGGCGCTGACTCCGCTGATCCAGGCCGTCGCCGGCGGGGACACGGAAGCCGTACGGACCGCGCTGGTCAACCTGTCGCACGAACGGGAGGTGATGTGGCTCGCCCGGCGGATCGCCGAGGCCGCGGACCTGGAGGGCCTCCTTCGCGCGCACCCCGAGGACGGCGCCCTGCTCGCCGCCGCCGGCCGGTTGCTGCACCGGATGGCCGGCCATCATGAGCACCGGGCCGACATCCTCGACTACGGGCCGGCCAGGGTGACGTACCAGGCCCTGGCCGCGCGTGCGGACCTGCTTCCCGCGACCCTGGACCACCACGCGCTGCTGTTGTCGGTCGCCCTCGACCTGCACAGCGGCCCTGGCGGGCTGCTCGACTGGCCGCCGGGCGAGCGGGACGCGGTGCTGGAGCTGCTGGAACGTCGGCTGCCGTCCGCCGGAGCGGCCGACGACAGCGACGACGGCCGTCGCACGGCCGCGTGGATCCGGCGAACCGGGAGGCAGCCCTTCGTCCGCGCCGCGGCCGGGGAGCGGTTCCGTATCGAGGTGGTCGTCGACGAGCCCGCCGACTCCCCCGCCGTCGAGACCCGAATCCTGGTCGACGGCCTACCCCTGCTGCCTCAGCTGTTCGACAAGGGCCCCGCCCACTGCCCCGAGTATCTGCTCGACACCGGCGGACTCCGAGCCGGGGCCGAGCCTCGGGAGGTGCAGCTCGCCGAGGCCGGCTGCACCGAGGGCTGTTGCGGGGCGCTGTACGTCACCATCCGCCGCGACGGCGCCGAGGTGGTGTGGGGCGAGTGGCGCGGGACAGCCGGGCCGACTCCGCCCGAGCACCGCTTCGACGCGGCCGCGTACGAAGCCGAGGTCAGGCGTGCCGAGCGGGACCACTCCTGGTGCTGGCCGGCGCGGAACACGGCCCGACTGATCAAGGCCGGTCTGCGCGAGCGCCCGGATCTGCTGACCCGATGGGACGTCACACCGGGCTGGGTCGGCACCAGTTGGCGCGAGCCGGACACGGTGGACGTGGGCTTCAGCCTTCCGCCGGAACCCGAAACGGAGGGCGGATCGCGGCGGTACTTCCACTGGGAGCTGCCGGACGACGGCCGTCCGCCCGAGGTCCAGTCGGCCGCCGCGCTGGAGCGGCTCGCGACCACCGACCCGAGGAGCTTCGGGAAGGGCCGCTAGTGCTGTGGCCGGAAAGGTTTGCCGGGTCGCGGCGTTCGGTGCGGTGCATCGCAAGGCGGAGGACCGCGCCTCGTACTGGACGTACCGGCGTGGTCCGACAACGCGGCGAGGTGCCGTGCCGGGCGTCGCGACCCGGTGAACCTTTCCGGTCACAGCACTAGCCAGGGGCGGGGGCCCGTGAACGGGTCCCCGCCTCGCGCCCACTCCTAGTACCCGCTACGTCGTCCAGACGATCGACTGCATCTCGCTGTAGGCGTGCAGTGCGTACGAGCCCACGTCCCGGCCGACCCCCGAGCGCTTGAAGCCGCCGAACGGCGCCTCCATGTTCCGCCCGATGGTGTTCACCCCGACCCCGCCCGCCCGCAGCCGCCGCGCCACGCGGAAGGCGCGCGCCGCGTCCGCGGACCACACGTAGCTGATCAGGCCGAAGTCGCTGTCGTTGGCCAGCGCCACCGCCTCGTCGTCGTCTCCGGCGGCTCCGTCGAAGGGGACCACGACCACGACCGGCCCGAAGATCTCCTCCCGGACCACGCGCATGTCGTTCGTGCAGTCGACCAGCAGGGTCGGGGCCACGTAGAAGCCCTTCCCCTCCGTACCGACCACCGGCCGCTCACCGCCGAAGGCGATCCGGGCGCCCTCCTTCTTGCCCAGCTCGATGTACGACTCCACGCGGTCCCGGTGCGCCGCCGAGATGACCGGGCCCACCACGGTGCCGCGCACCGACGGGTCGCCGACCTTCATGAAGGCCAGGTAGCCCTGCAGCTTCTCCACCAGCTGCTCGTACACCGACCGGTGGACGATCACCCGGGTCGGAGCCGTGCAGATCTGCCCGGAGTAGAAGGAGAAGGTCGTGCCGATCCCCATCACCGCCGCGTCCAGGTCGGCGTCCGCCAGGACGATCGCCGCACCCTTGCCGCCCAGCTCCATCAGCTGCCGCTTCATCGTGCGGCCGCAGACCTCGGCGATGCGCTGCCCGACGCCCGTGGAGCCGGTGAAGGACACCATGTCCACGTCCGGGGAGTCCACGGCCGCCTCGCCGACCTCCACCGAGGTACCGGAGACCACGTTCACCACGCCCGCCGGGACCCCGGCCTCGTGCAGCGCCTGCGCCATCCGGAACACCGACAGCGGGTCCTGCGGGGCCGGCTTGACCACCACCGTGTTGCCCATGGCCAGCGCCGGGGCCACCTTGCCCGCCGGATTGGCCCACGGGTTGTTGTACGAGGTGATGCAGGTGACGACCCCGACCGGCTGGCGCACCTCCAGGGCGCCGAGGATGCTCGCCGCACCCATCGGGCCCGCCTCGGTGACCTGCGGCGGCAGCCCGCGCTCGACCGGTTCCAGCGCGCCCTTCGCGTACCGGCGGAAGCGGGCCACGCCCACCCCGACCTGCATGCCGCGCGCGATCCCCGTGGGGGCGCCCGTCTCGGCCTGGGCGAGCGCCGCCCAGGGCTCGTACTCCCGCTGGATGATGTCGGCGGCCCGGTCCAGGATCGCGGCCCGCTCCTCCGGCATCGTCCGGGACCAGCCCTCGAAGGCCGCGGCCGCGGCGCGCGCCGCGTCCTCGACCTGGCCGCGCGAGGCCTCGGGCGCCAGGCCGACGACGGATTCGTCCGCCGGGTTGACCACGTCGTAGTGGCCGCCCGCCGGCTCGACCCACTCGCCGCCGATGTAGAGCTTCTGCGGGTTGTCCGTAGCGCTGCTCACCTGGTGCTCACCGTCCTCGTGTCCCGGCCCGAACGGAGCACGATCCCCGGGATCGCCCCCGTGACCTCGTCGTCGCGGATGGTCTCCACGCCGTTGACGCGTACGGACACCATGCCGATCGCCCGCGCGTCCAGCCGCGGGCTGTCCCCGGGCAGGTCGTGCACGAGCGTGGCCGGTCCCGCCTCGATGCGCTCCGGGTCGAAGAGCACCAGGTCCGCGTGGAAGCCCTCGGTGATCCGGCCGCGCTCGCGCAGGCCGAACAGCTGGGCCGGGTCGTCGGTGAGCATCCGTACCGCCTGCTCCAGCGGCACCAGCTTGCGGCCGCGCAGGCAGTCCCCGAGGAACCGGGTCGTGTACGGGGCTCCGCACATCCGGTCCAGGTGGGCGCCGGCGTCGGAGCCGCCGAGCATGACGTCCTCGTGCTGCCAGGTCTCGGCGCGCAGCGCCCAGCTCGCCGGGTCGTTGTCGGTCGGCATGGGCCAGAGCACCGTACGCAGGTCGTCGTTGGCGCAGATCTCGACCAGGCACTGGAAGGCGTCCTGGCCGCGCTCGGCCGCGATGTCGTTGACGACGCGGCCGGACAGGCCCTCGTTCGTCTCGCTGTAGGTGTCGCCGATGACGTAGCGCCCGAAGTTGGCCAGCCGCCGGAAGACCCCGGCCTCCTTGCTGGCCGCGCGGACCAGCATCTCGGCACGCACGTCGGCGTCGCGCAGTTTCGCGATGCGCTCGGGGACGGGCAGGCCCAGGATCTCGCCCCAGCCGGGGATGAGGTTGAGGGCGCAGAAGGTGCCCAGCGACATGTTCATGGGGGTCAGGATCGGCATCGTCAGCGCGACGATGCGGCCGCCCGCCTTGCGGGCGCGCTCGCTGGGGATCAGCTGGCGCGGCACGCGCTCGGGGACGGAGGCGTCGATGGTGAGCACGTTCCAGTTCAGGGGCCGTCCGGCGGCCGCGCTCATCTCGACGAAGAGGTCGATCTCCTCGTCGGCGAACTGGTCGAGGCAGCCCGCGACGATCGCTTCGAGCTGGGTGCCCTCGTGCTCGGCGACCGCCCGGGAGAGCGCGAGGAGCTCCTCGGGCTTGGCGTGCCGGGAGGCGACGGGCGCGCCGGAGCCGTCGGAGTGGGTGGAGGACTGGGTGGTCGACAGGCCCCAGGCGCCGGCGTTCATGGCGTCGTGGAACAGGTCGAGCATCGCCTGCATCTGCTCTTCGGTGGGCTGGCCGCCGACGGCGTCCTCGCCCATGACGTGCCGGCGCAGCGCGCAGTGGCCGACCATGAAACCGGCGTTGACGGCGATGCGGCCGTCGAGTGCGTCGAGGTACTCGCCGAAGGTGGACCAGGTCCAGTCGACGCCCTCCTCGAGTGCGGCCAGGGCCATGCCCTCGACCTTGCTCATCATGCGGCGGGTGTAGTCGGCGTCCTCGGGGCGGGCGGGGTTGAGGGGGGCCAGGGTGAATCCGCAGTTGCCGCCCGCGACGGTGGTCACTCCGTGGTTCATGGAGGGGGTCGCGTACGGGTCCCAGAACAGCTGGGCGTCGTAGTGCGTGTGGGGGTCGATGAACCCGGGGGTCAGGACGAGGCCGGTCGCGTCCTCGGTGCTCCTGGCTTCTTCGGCGACGGTGCCGGGCTCCGCGATGACGGCGATCCGGCCGTCGCGTATCCCTACGTCGGCCACGCGGGCCGGGGCGCCGGTCCCGTCCACGACGGTGGCGCCCTTGATCAGATGGTCGAGCATGACGTCCTCTCTGCCGGTTCTCGCGTTGCGCGCCGTGTCCTGGGGCTCCGCCCCAGACCCCGCTCCTCAAACGCCGGAGGGGCTGGTTTTTCCCAGCCCCCGGCGCTCATGTGCGGGCCGACTCCTGCCAAATCCAACCCCTCCGGCGTTTGAGGAGCGGGGTGCGGGGCGGAGCCCCGGATCTTTCAGCCCCTCCGGCGTTTGAGGAGCGGGGGTCCGGGGGCTGGTCCCCGGCAACGGCGCCGCACGTGCAGCGCCGCAGCCCAGGGCCCCGGTCGGGGGTCTTCGGCCGGCCGCGGCCTCCGTACGACCTCCGGCCGGGGCCGGTTGCGGGGCGGCGGTCCGGGAAGACGCCGCCCCCGTTCCTCAGGCGCCCGAAGCCTCGCGGAAGCGCGTGGTGCGGTGCACCGGGTCGGTGTCGATGTGCGGGATGACGTGCTCGCCGATGAGCTTGATGGTGGTCATCGTGTCCTCGGGCGAGACGCCGGTCGGCAGACCGAAGGAGAGCTGGTCGGCGCCGGCTTCCTCCCAGCGCTTGCACTGCGCGCGGACCTCGGAGGGGTCGCCGCAGATGAGCAGTTCCTCGGCGATCAGCAGCTCGATGATCTCCGCGTTGTACTCGGGGAGGATCTCGGGCCACTCGGGGATCATCTCGGGGCGCGGGAAGGTGTCGTGGTAGCGGAAGACCAGCGACTGGAAGCGGTTCATGTTGGCGTTGACGGCGATCTCGACGGCCTTGTCGTGGGTCTCGGCGCAGATCGCGGTCGAGGTGACCATGACGTTGTCGTTGACGAAGGCGCCGATGGCCTTCGCCTCCTGGATCGCGGTCTTGTACTGCTCCAGCACCCAGGCCATGTCGGAGACCTTCTGGACGCTGAAGCCGAGGACTCCGAGGCCCTTCTTGGCGGCCATGGCGTACGAGGAGGGCGAGCCGGCGGCGTACCACATGGCCGGGTGGGCCTTGCCGTACGGCTTGGGGAAGATCTTGCGCGGCGGGAGCGACCAGTGCTTCCCCTGGAACCCCTCGTACTCCTCCTGGAGGAACATCTTGGGGAACTCGGCGATGGTCTCTTCCCAGATCTCCTGGGTGCCGTTCATGTCCTCGATGCCGGGAAGGAAGCCGAGGATCTCGTGGCTGCCGGCGCCGCGGCCGGTGCCGAACTCGAAACGCCCCTTGGAGAGGTGGTCGAGCATGGCGACCTTCTCGGCCACCTTGACCGGGTGGTTGACCGGGGCGAGCGGGTTGAAGATGCCGGAGCCGAGGTGGATGCGCTCGGTGGCGTGAGCGAGGTACCCGAGGAACACCTCGTTCGCCGACAGGTGCGAGTACTCCTCCAGGAAGTGGTGCTCGGAGGCCCAGGCGTACTTGAACCCGGACTTGTCCGCCTGGATGACGTACTCGGTCTCCTCGATCAGCGCCTTGTGCTCTGCCTCGGGGTCGACCTTGGACCGTGCCTCAGGCACGTATCCCTGCACAAAGAGCCCGAATTCCAAGGGGATTCACCGTCCTTCTGTTTCTGACGTTGCGTCAGATTCGATGTCACGACTGTTCCATCGCGAGGGCGGGAGCGTCAATACCTGACGCTCCATCAGATACAGCCACGGGGGTACTCGACGGCCGCTAGAGGATGCTGACGCCCGCCATCCAGCCGCCGTCGATCACGAACGGCTGGCCGGTGATGTACGAGGAGTCCTCACTGGTCAGGAACAGCGCCAGCTTGGCTATCTCCTCGGGCTGTCCCACCCGGCCCATCGGCACGACGCGCTTGTAGAGCTCCGCCATGGCGTCCCGGGCCTCCTGGGGCAGGTCCGCCGGATTGGTGTTCCCCGGAGTGGCCATCGCGGTGTCCACGGCTCCCGGGCACATCGCGTTGACCCGGATGTTCTTCGCGGCCAGCTCCAGCGCGGCCACCCGCGTCAGGCCCAGGATCGCCGCCTTGGTCGCCGCGTACGTGCCCACGTACGCCATGCCCGTCAGGCCCGTGTACGAGGAGGTGTTGACGATCGTGCCGCCGCCGGCCGCCTCGATCTCCGGGGCCACCGACTTGATGCCGAGGAAGGCACCGACCTGGTTGACCTGGACCACGTGCTGGAACTCCTCCAGCGGGGTCGCGGTCAGCTCGTTGAAGCGCAGGATGCCCGCGTTGTTGACCAGCCCGTTGACCGGGCCGAAGGCCTCCTTCGCCGCCGCGATGGCGGCAGCCCAGTCCTCCTCCCGGCTCACGTCCATCCGTACGTACCGGGCCCGGTCCTCGCCGATCTCCTTCGCGACCGCCGCGCCCTGCTCGTCCAGCACGTCGCCCAGGAGCACCTTGGCGCCCTCCGCGGCGAAGAGCCGGGCCTCCTGCTCGCCCTGGCCGCGCGCAGCACCCGTGATGATGACGACGCGTCCGTCCAGCTTGCCTGGCTTGCCCATGCGTTGACCCCTAGTCGCTAGTCGCTAATCGTTGAGGAGGGGGCCCACTTCGGACCCGAAAGCCGTGATCTGGTCGATGAGTTCGGCCCGGTCGCGGTTGCGGAAGCGGACCTGTATCTGGTCGATGCCGATCGCCTTGTACGCGCGCAGCGACTCGGCGAGCGCCTCCGCCTTGCCGGTGAGGGTCCGCCGACCGGTGTCCCAGCCGGGCTCGCCGACGTACAGCGGCGCGGTGATCGCACCGAACTCCACCGGTCCGGTGACCCCGGCCTCGGCGCGGAGTTCCTTGATCCGGGCGATCTGCGCCGGGAGCTTGTCGAGCGGGTCGCCCTGCGGGAGCCAGCCGTCGCCGCGCACGGCGGCCCGGCGGACGGCGGCGGGCGAGGAGCCGCCCACCCAGACGGGGATCCGCGACTGGACGGGGCGGGGAAGCTGCCCGAGGTCCTTGAAGGAGAACAGTTCGCCCTCGAACTCCGGGTACTCCTCCGGGCCGAGGGCGGCGCGCAGCGCGTCGAGGGTCTCGTCGAGGACGGCGCCGCGGCGCGCGAAGTCCACGCCGAGCACCTCGAACTCCTCCTTCACGTGCCCGGCGCCGACGCCGAGGATCAGCCGGCCGCCGGAGAGGTGGTCGACGGTCGCGTACTGCTTGGCGCTGAGCAGCGGGTGGCGCAGGCCCAGGATCGCGACGTGGCTCAGCAGCCGCACGTTCTCGGTGATCCCGGCCAGGAAGGAGAGGGTGGCCACCGGGTCGTACCAGATGGTGCTCATGGGGCCGGCCATGTGCCGCGGGATGGCCACGTGGTCGCAGGTGGCGACGTAGCCGAAGCCGGCCCGGTCGGCCGCCCCGGCCACCGCGGCGAGATCGGCCGCGCCGGCCGTGGCCTCCCAGGGCTCGGCGTAGATGGTGCTCTGCGACTGGATCGGGAGCTGCATCCCGTAGACCAGCCGACCTTCAGGAAACACGCGCGCCATGGGCCGTACCCGCCTCGTCCTCGACTGCCGATTCGTCATACCGGTGCGGGGGCCATCGTCGTAGCTGACGGGTCGTCAGGCAAGGGGGCGGCGCGAAGACGGGCCCGGAGAACGGGCCCGGAAACACGTCCGACCCCGCGCCCGGAGGCGCGGGGTCGGAACAGTCGGGGTCGGAACACCCGGAGTTCGGAACACTCGGGGCCGCAGCCCCTCGGGTCAGAAGACGCGGACCCGGTCGGCCGTGTCCCAGCCCATGTTGGCCTCCGGGCCGCGCAGGCTGCCTGTTCCGGTGCCCGGGTACACGAAGGCCTGCCAGTCGATGGGCCGCATCACGTCGCTGATGCCGTCGGCGGTGGAGTCGCCGGTGGCCACGATCGGGGAGTCCGACGGCCAGGAGTACGGCAGCTGCTTGCGCGCGCCGAAGCTGCCCGCGCCGTTGCCCGGGTAGAGCCACAGTCGTCGCGAGCCGTCCCGGGCCAGGAGGTCCGCCCGGCCGTCGCCGGACAGGTCGCCCGGCGAGACGAGCTGGTTCATGACGCCCCAGCCGGCGCCCAGGTTCTTGCGCGTGCCGAACGAGCCCCTGCCGTTGCCCGGGTACATCCACAGCACACCGGCCGTGTCGCGGGCGAGCAGGTCGCCTCGGCCGTCACCGGTCAGGTCGCCGGCCGCGCTGATCTCGCGCATGGCGTTCCAGCCGGCGCCCAGGCTCAGCCGCGCACCCAGGGCGCCGGTGCCGAGGCCCGGGTAGAACCACAGGACGCCGGCCTTGTCGCGGGCGAAGACGTCCTCCTTGCCGTCCGCGTTGTAGTCGCCGTGGCGGACGAGCTGGGTCATGGCGTTCCAGCCGCTGCCGAGGAACTTGCCCTGTGCACGCCCCTGGGCGTCCCTCGTGCCGGGCAGGAACCACAGGCGGCCGTCGTCGGCACGCTCCAGGAGGTCGGCGATGCGGTCGTTGTTGAGGTCGGCGAAGTTCGCGACGGCCGGAACCGGCGCGGGCCGCGGCTGGTCGGGCCAGGGCGTCCAGTCCATGTACGGGACGCCTTGTATGGCCTCGTATGAGGTGGTGGCGATCCGGATGGAGCTGATCGCGTTGTCGAACCGGCCCATGATCGAACCGTTGAGGTCGTTGGGGCCGTTGTACGGGGTCACGTAGAGGTAGTCGCCCGAGAAGTTCGCGTCCGGGTACACGGTCGCGTACAGGCCGCTGTTGTTGACCAGCGAGGAGATCTTGTTGTCCCAGGTGCCGAGCGAGGCCTGGGGGGACGAGAAGGTCTTCATCTCGCCCGTGAAGTAGTCGCCGGTGAAGACGCAGAACTTGCCCGCCGGGCAGCGCTCGTAGTTCTCGGCCGCGGCGGCGGTGGGCGCGGCGGTGACCAGGGCGGCCAGCGAGGCGGCCGTGGCGACGGCCGCGCCGAGGACGCGGCGCAGGGGACGGCGCAGGGGACGGGATCCGGAACCGGGTCGGGTCATGAGGAAGGCAGTCCGTTCTGAACTGAGTTGCGAGGTCTGAAGACTGAAGGGGGTGGTGCGAACCGGGTGGCCGGGCCGCGGGCTCAGAACACGAGGTGCGCGTCCGAGGCGCTGCCGATGACCTTCGCGCCGCCGAGGTGGCCGTCCTTGGCGCCCGTCCCGGGGTACAGGCGCAGGTAGTTGTCGCTGTACGAGTGCGCGAGGAGGTCGGGTCGCCCGTCGCCGTTGTAGTCGCCGACGCCCACCAGCTCCTTGAAGCCGTTCCAGCCGCCGGTGCCGATCAGGCTGCGCGCACCGAAGCCGCCGCGGCCGTTGCCCGGGTAGAACCAGAGCCGCCCGGACGTGTCACGGGCCACGAGGTCGCAGATGCGGTCGGAGTTCATGTCGCCGGCGCCGACGAGCTCGTTCATCACGCCCCAGCCGCCGCCGAGGTTCTTGCGCGTGCCGAACGAGCCCTTGCCGTTGCCGGGGTACGACCACAGCACACCGGCCGTGTCACGGGCGAGCAGGTCCCGCTTGCCGTCACCGGTGAGGTCGCCGACCGCGGCGAGGTCGCGCATCGCGTTCCAGCCGCCACCGAGCCCGACGCGCGTACCGAGGGCCGAGCCGGTGCCCGGGTAGAACCACAGGGCGCCGTCCTTGTCCCGGGCGAAGACGTCTTCCTTGCCGTCCGTGTTGTAGTCGCCGTGGCGCAGCAACTGGGTCATCGCGTTCCAGCCGGTGCCGAGGCGGTGGGTCTTGTTGTCCTCCGCCGCGGTCACGGACCAGAGCGCGCCGTACCGGTTGCGGCCGAGCAGGTCGGTGCGGCCGTCGCCGTCGAGGTCGCCGAAGGCCGTCTCGGCGGCCGTGGGAGCGGGACGCGTCTGCGGCTCCTCGTTCCACCACCAGGACGGGTAGGTGGCGAAGGTCCCGCAGTCCTCGGCGTCCGGCAGGAGCTCGATCGAGCTGATGGCGTCGTCCAGGTCCGGGCGCGAGCTCTCGTCGAAGGACACCCGGCCGCTGTAGTAGTGGGTGGCGCCCTCCCAGCCGTAGTCGGGCTCGGAACTGACGCACACCGTGTACTCGCTGCTGTTGACGAGCGAGCTGATGCGGTTGTCCCAGGTGCCGAGGCGGGCCAGACTGCTCTTGACGATCTTCATTTCGCCGGTGCCGACGGGCCCGCTGAACACGCAGACCTCGCCCCAGGGACAGCGGTCGTAACCGCTGGCCGCCTGGGCGGCCGAGGCGCCGCCGAGCAGGCCGGCGGTGGTGGCGAGCGCCGTGGCGGCGGCGAGGAGCGCGCCGCGGACGGCACGCGGAACGGAAAGGGTCACAGATCCCCCCGGATGTGTGTGGCACAGCCGCGTTCTCACAGGCCCGCAGGAGCCGGCCCCCCTGGAACGCGGATTCGAGTGTGTGGATTCTAGCCCTGGCCTGTTTCCGCCGGGACCCGTGGGCCACCGGCATCAGGATGTGACGGCGGAGCCACGGATAGGCCGCGCACGAAGGGATGTGCGAGCGCGGGGCCGACCGCTAGGGTGCCGCGCGTGGAACTGTTTCTGACCCTGGTCAGCGGGGTGGCGTGGACCCTCGTGTACGTCGAGGCGATCCGGGTGGGGCTGCGGGACCGGACGTACGCGATGCCGGTCGCGGCGCTCGCGCTGAACTTCGCGTGGGAATCGACCTACGCCGTCAACGAGTTCCGTACCGGCCTCTCGGCCCAGGGCGTCGTCAACGTGGTGTGGGCGGTCGCCGACATCGTCATCGTGTACACGTACCTGCGCTACGGGCGGGCCGAGCTGCCCCGCTTCGTGACCCGGCCGCTGTTCGCCTTCTGGAGCGTCCTCGTCTTCGCGAGCGCCTTCGCCGTGCAGTGGCTCTTCCTCGCCCACTTCGGCGCGCACGACGCGAGCCGGTACTCGGCGTTCCTGCAGAACCTGCTGATGTCGGGGCTGTTCATCGCCCTCTATACGAGCCGGCGGGGCCCGCTCGGACAGTCCCTCGTCATCGCGGTCGCCAAATGGCTCGGCACGCTCGCGCCGACCTTCCTCTTCGGGGTCATCGAGGACGCGCCGTTCATCCTCGGGCTGGGGCTGCTGTGCGCCGTCTTCGACCTCGCTTACGTCGCGCTGCTGGCCAAGAACCCGGCGGGCGGGGACTACTCCGGCGGGACCGTCAGAAGCCCCGCGGCCCCATCACGATGACCGGCTTCGCCGCCGGGTCGAGGGTCGCCAGGACCTTGTGCATCGCGGCCTTCGGGATGCCCACGCAGCCCTGCGAGGGGCCGTCGTGGTCGACGTGGAGCCAGATGTTGCCGCCCTTCTCCTCGCCCTCCGGCTTCGTCGGGTCGAGGGGACTCACCCCGGACTTGCGGTTGAAGTCGATGGCGACGACGTAGTCGAAGGAGCCTCGCAGCGACTCGCCGTTGACCCCGCGGCCCGTCGCCACGAAGGAGCCGTCCTGGTCGTACGGGAACTTGGTGCCCGCCGGCTTCGCCAGCAGCCCGCCCGCGTCGGTCAGCGCGAACACGCCCTCGGGGGAGGTCAGGTCCCCGTACGTACGCTCCGTGGACCAGCCCTTGGCTCCGTTGCGCGCGGGCCAGCTGTCGCTCTTCAGCCAGTCGGCACCGGTCGCCGGGCGGGTGTAGAGGGCCGCGGTGGACTCCGAGGAGTCCTTGGCCTTGCCGGTGACCAGGATGAGCTGGCGGGCGTCCGCGGGGATCTTCGCCCGGGTCTGCTCGCTGACCTCGGGCAGGCCCTGGAAGGGGTCGCGCTCGGCGGCCCGCGCGGCCCGCTCCTCGGCCGGCGGCCGGGCGTCGGCGGCGGCCAGGGCCGCGGCGTTGGCCGGCGGGTCCTGGGCGAGGTACGCCCAGCCCGCGCCGAAGCCGAGCAGGCCCAGGGCGGCCGCGAGGGCGAGCGGGCGCGAGCCGCGGGCACGCCGGGAACCGCGCGGGGCGCCCCCGGCGCGCCGCGCACCTCCGGCGCGGGAGCGCCGGGTCGGGCCGGACGCCCCGGGCGTGCGGGACGGACGGGACGCGCGGGAGCCGGCTCGGGCGTGCTTGCTCATTGACCCGACCGTACACAGCCGATCTTCATTTTTGTTGACCGGTCAAGCGCCCGGCGTTTCCTCGGCGGGTCGCGCCGCCGGTGGCGCGTCCGGGAACCAGACCCTGACCATCAGCCCGCCGCCCGGCGCCGGGTTGGCCCGCGCCGTCAGTTCCGCGCCGTGCGCCCGCGCGATCGACGCGACGATCGAGAGCCCCAACCCGGCGCCCTCGCCCGCCGTATGCTGCCGCTCCGCCCGCCGCCGGAAGGGCTCCAGCAGCCGCGGCACGTCCCCCGGCTCGATCACCGGACCGGTGTTGGAGACCGTCAGCACCCCCTCCCGGGAGGTCGCCACCTCCAGGCGGCCGCCCGCGCGGTTGTGACGTACGGCATTGGCCAGCAGGTTCCGTACGAGGTGGCCCAGCAGCGTCCGGTCGCCCGCGACGGTCAGCGGCGCGAGATCCCGTACGACCGCCAGGTCCTGAGGGGCCGTCCCCTCGATGCCCGCCAGCTCCGCCTCCGCGAGCCCCGCCAGGTCCACCGGCTCCGTCGCCTCCAGGCCCTCCTCCGAGACGGCGAGCAGGAGCAGCGACTCGACGAGGTGCTGACTGGAGTCCGCGACCTCGATGAGCTTGGAACGGATCCGGGCCACCTTCTCCGGCGGCGGCTCCCCCGCCAGCCCGATCTCGGCGGCCGCCCGCTGGACGGCGAGCGGGGTGCGCAGCTCGTGGGCGGCGTTCGCGGCGAACCGGCGCTGCGCCCCGACCAGGTCCTCCATCCGGTCGAGCATCCCGTCGAAGGTGTCCGCCAGCCGTTTGAGTTCGCCGGGCGGGGCCTGGAGGCCGATCCGCTCGTGGAGGTTCGCGCCGGACAGGCGCCGGGCCGTCTCGGTGATCACGCCGACGGGGCGCAGGACCCGGCCGGCCATCCACCATGCCAGCCAGATGGACAGGACGGCGAAGACGGCGAGGGCGAGGAGGGAGACGACCAGGAGCTCGTGGAGGGTGGCCTGCTCGACGGCGGTGGTGAGGGTGCGGGTGGCCTGCCACTGGGAGAGCTGCTCGGGGGTCGGGGCGGTTCCGGTGCCGGGGATGAGCCCGGTGCCCGGGTCGAGCCTTTCGGCGGGTACGGGTCCGGGGACCCGCTGGCCCGGGACGACGGGGGGCGGGGTGCCCTCGAAGGCGGGCCGGGTGGTCATGACGGCGCCGCTGATGCGGCTGTAGAGGCCGTTGCGGAGCAGGATGTTGATCAGTGCGATGAGACCGCCGCCGGCGAGGAGCAGCAGGGAGCCGTAGAGGACGGTGAGACGGGCGCGCTCGGAGTGGAGCACTGCTCTCATCGTGGATCACCGATCCGGTATCCGGCGCCCGGGACGGTCTCGATCAGCGGCGGCTCCCCCAGCTTGGCGCGCAGCTTGCTCAGGGTCACCCGTACCGCGTTGGTGCTGTACGAGGTGTCCTCCTCCCACACCTGCTCGATCAGGTCGTCGCTGCTGAGGACCGCGCCCTCGGCGCGCAGCAGCGACTCCAGCACGGCGAACTCCTTGCGGGAGAGCGCCAGCCTGCGCCCCTCGCGGGTCGCGGTGCGCCGCGCGACGTCCACGGCCACCCCGGCCCGCTCCAGCACCGGCGGCAGGGCCGGCTGGGCGCGCCGCCCCAGCGCCAGGACGCGGGCGAGCAGCTCGTCGTAGGCGAAGGGCTTGGTGAGGTAGTCGTCGGCGCCGAGGCCGAGGCCCTCCACCCGGTCGCGTACGGTCCCCGAGGCCGTCAGCATCAGGACGCGGGTCAGCAGCCGCTCGCGCACCACCTGGCGGCAGACCTCGTCGCCGTGCAGGCCGGGCAGGTCGCGGTCGAGGACGAGGACGTCGTACGCACCCAGGCGCAGGCGGCTCAAGGCCTCCAGGCCGTCGCTCGCCTCGTCGACGGCCAGCGCGTCACCCCGGAGCCCCTCGGCGATCATCTCCCGCAGGAACTCCTCGTCCTCCACCACCAGAACTCGCATGGCGTCCTCTTTACCGGAGAGCGACATTTCGCCGTTGTAAGCACGAGCCGTTAGAGAAGCGAAACCCGCTGTTCGCGCAGTCTCGGGCCCATGAAGCGATCCACGACCATGACCACGGCCGCGCTCCTCACCGGCCTCACCCTCTTCGTCACCGCGTGCACGGGCGGCGCCGGCGGCTCGGACGGAAAGAAGGACGAGAAGAAGGACTCCTCGAACTCGAGCGGCACGGGCGGCGCGGGCGGCAGCGGTGGCGGTGGCGGCGCGGACGCCGACAACGCCCTCAAGATGCGCAAGTGCCTGCGCGAGAACGGTGTCGACATGCCGGACCCGAAGCCCGGCGAGGACCCGCGCGGCATGACGCTCGGCGCGGGCATGGACCAGGAGGTCCTGAAGAAGGCCATGGACAAGTGCGGGATGAAGGGCCCCGGCTCCGGCGGCGAGATCCCGCAGGCGGAGAAGGACAAGGCCCTGAAGCAGGCCAAGTGCATGCGGGACAACGGCTTCGACATGCCGGACCCGGAGTTCAACGGCAACGCGCGGACCGGGTTCTCCATACCCGAGGGCGCCGACAAGGACGCCTTCATGGCCCAGCTGAACAAGTGCAGCGCCGACCAGTGAGGAAGCGCGGGAGGTGGCTCCTGGGCTCGCTGGCCGTCGTACTCGCCGTCACGGGCGGCGGGTACGCGGTCGTCGCCCAGGCCGGGACGGACGGCGGCAGCGGCGGCAGTGGTGGCGACGGTAGCGGCGACGGCTCGAAGCAGGGCCGTGCGGGCGGGCTGCCGGGGGCCACGTCGCCGGTCACGCGCGGCGACCTGACCTCCGGGTTCAAGGTCGACGGGACGCTCGGCTTCGCGAAGGAACGCAAGCTCAACGCGGTGGGCGCGGACTCGGCGGGCGGGGCGGGCGGGACGGGCGGGACCGGCGGGACCGGCGGAGCCTCCGGCTCGGGCGGGGCGGGGTCCGGGTCGGGCCCCGGCTCCGCGACCCTGACCTGGGTGGCGCCCGCCGGATCCTCCGTCGAGCGCGACGGCAAGCTCTACGAGGTCAACGGCAAGCCGGTGCGCCTGATGTACGGCGCCACGCCCATGTACCGGTCCCTGAAGTCCGGGGACAAGGGCGAGGACGTCAAACAGCTCAAGCAGAACCTCCAGGCCCTCGGCTTCGGCACCGGCCTGGACACCTCGGACGGCACCTTCACCGCCGGGACGGCCACCGCCGTCGAGCGCTGGCAGAAGTCCCACAAGGTGAAGGAGACGGGCGAGGTCGGCAAGGACGACATCGCCTTCGCCTCCGGACCCCAGCGGATCCAGAAGAACGACATGGCCGTCGGCGACGAGGCCGCCGCCGGCAAGCCCGTCATGACCCTGACCGGCACCGAGCGGATGGTCCGCGTGCAGCTGGACGTGGCCAAGGCGGGCAAGGTCAAGACCGGCGACCCGGTGACCGTGAGCCTGCCCGGCGGGGGCACCGCCAAGGGCAAGATCAGCTCGGTCGGCGCCACCGCCAACGGCGACGACCCGTCCTCGGGCGGCGGGGGCGGAGGTGGCGGCGGAGGTGGCGGCGGTGGCGACAAGAAGCCGAAGGTCGACGTCGACATCGCCCTCGACAACCCCGCCGAGGCCACGGGCCCCGACCGGTCCCCGGTCTCGGTGAGCCTGACGGGCGAGGTCCGCAAGGCGGTGCTCTCCGTACCGGTCAACTCGCTCCTCGCCCTCGCCGAGGGCGGCTTCGGAGTCCAGGTCGTCGAGGACGGCACGGTCCGCGAGGTCAAGGTCGAGCTCGGCATGTTCGGCCAGGGCCGGGTGGAGGTGAAGGGGGACGCCCTCAAGGAGGGCATGCTCGTAGGAGTCCCCTCGTCATGAACAAGCACGCCCACGCGGTCGTCGAACTGACCGGAGTCACCAAGGAGTACCCCGGCGGGGTCGCGGCCCTGCGCGGAGTCGACCTCACCGTCCTGAACGGCGAACTCCTCGCCATCGTAGGACCGTCGGGATCGGGAAAGTCCACGCTCCTGCACATCGTGGGGACGCTGGACCGGCCGACCGCCGGCCGCGTCGCCATCGCCGGGTACGACATCGCGAGCCTTTCCGACCGCTCCCTCTCCGCCCTGCGCTCCCGCCACGTCGGCTTCGTCTTCCAGTCCTTCCACCTCGTCCCCGGCATCAGCGCCCGGGCCAACGTCGCCGAAGGGCTGCTGTACTCCGGCCTGTCCCGCGCCGAACGCGGACGGCGGGCGGAACGCGCCCTGGAGCGCGTCGGCCTCGGCGACCGAATGGACCACCGGCCGCACGAACTGTCCGGCGGACAGAAGCAGCGCGTGGCGATCGCCCGCGCGGTGGCGGGCGAACCGGACCTGCTGCTCGCCGACGAGCCGACGGGCGCCCTGGACACGGCGTCCGGCGAGTCGGTGATGGCACTGCTGCACGAGCTCAACCAGGACGGGGCCACCATCGCCGTGATCACCCACGACAACGAGATCGCGGCGAGCCTGCCCCGGCAG
The DNA here is from genome assembly GCF_057834205.1 of Streptomyces sp. GL_148. Lineage (NCBI taxonomy): Bacteria > Bacillati > Actinomycetota > Actinomycetes > Kitasatosporales > Streptomycetaceae > Streptomyces > Streptomyces sp. GL_148. The sequence goes on from NZ_CM174396.1 coordinate 3,912,152, forward strand.
GTCCGCATCCGCGACGGCGAGATCGTGGCGGACCTGTGGAACGCGGACGCGCTGGGGGTGGGCGCGTAATGGGTTCCGGTTCCCGTACGAAGTCCCGCGCGGCCGAGGCGGCCGAGAAGGAGGCGCGCGCCGCCGGCAGGAGGGCGCGCAAGCTGTCACCTCCCCGGCTGGGCCCCCGCGACGTGTTCCACGTGGGATCGGCGGGGCTGCGCTCGCGGCCCATGCGCGTGTTCCTGTCCGCGCTCGGGATCGCGATCGGCATCGCGACGATGATCGCGGTCGTCGGCATCTCCTCGTCGAGCCAGGCCAAGCTGCTCCAGGAACTCGACAAGCTCGGCACGAACATGATGGTCGCCACACCCGCCCCGTCGATGTTCTCCGGACAGGACACCAAGCTGCCGAAGGACGCCCCCGGCATGATCGCCCGGATCGACGGGGTCGAATCGGTCGGCACGACGGGCGACGTGATGGAGTCCGTCCGCCGCAGCGAGAACATTCCGAAGGAGGAGACGAACGGCATCGCCCTCAAGGCTGCGAAGGACGAGCTCCTGAAGACGCTGCGGGCCCGGATGCACAGCGGGAGCTGGCTCAACGACGCGACGGGCCGCTACCCGTCCGTGGTCCTCGGGCACGTCACCGCCGAGCGCCTGGGCATCACGGGGCCGGGCGGGCAGGTCTTCATCGGCGGCCAGTACTTCACCGTCATCGGCATCCTCGACCCGATCCCGCTCGCGCCGGAGATCGAACGCGCGGCGCTGATCGGCTGGGACGCCGCCCAGAGCATCCTGGGCTTCGACGGCCATCCCACGTCCGTCTACGAGCGCTCCGCCGACGACCGCGTCCAGCAGGTCCGGGACCTGATCGCCAAGACGGCCAACCCGCAGAGCCCGAGCACGGTCTCGGTCACGGACCCGTCGGCGGCCCTCCAGGCGAAGGCCGCCACCGAGGGCGCCTTCAGCACCCTCCTCCTCGGCCTGGGCGGCATCGCCCTGCTCGTGGGCGGGGTCGGGGTGGCCAACACCATGATCATCTCGGTCCTGGAACGCCGCCACGAGATCGGCCTGCGCCGCTCCCTGGGCGCCACCAAGGGCCAGATCCGCATCCAGTTCGTCACGGAGTCCCTGCTCCTGTCGGGCCTGGGCGGCCTGGCAGGCATCGCACTGGGCGGCGCGGCCACGGCGGTGTACGCCCGAGCCGGCGACCTCCCCTGGGTGATCCCCCTCTGGGCCGTCACAGGCGGCTTCGCAGCAACCCTGGCCATCGGCACGGTGGCCGGCCTCTACCCGGCGGTCCGCGCGGCGAAGCTGTCGCCGACGCTGGCGTTGCAGGCGGGGTAGGGGGTTGGGGGTTGGGGATTGGGGATTGGGGATGGGCTTGGGCTGCGGGCCGGTCCTTGGCTGCGTGGGGTTTCGGGGGGCGTCCCGGCAGTCCAGTGTCCTTTCGGTGCGGGCCGGTCCCTCAAGGGCGCTCCCTGCGGTCGCGTCGCTTCGCGATGGCCTTCGGCCACCCTTGACCGACCGACCCACCCCGAAACGCCACAAGACTTCCGGGATCCCCCCGGGGAACGGCCGGGGGGAGGAGAGGGGAGGAGCGGCCTCGTCTGAGATGCGCAGCCCCCTCCGGCCGAGGGTCATCAGGACACGGCCCCGGCAGGACCGTGACCTCGGTCGGTACGGACGCGCGGGGCGATCAGAGCATCCAGGGCCGGGCGCCTGAACACCCTTCCCGAGACCGTCGACCGCCACCACGAGCGAGAGGAGGACATCCAGCCCCTCAGGGTCGGGGGGCGCGACAGATCGCTACACACTCCCACTCGGCTTAGCGACTACCGACCGGCCGTGGCTGATCTAGAGGGGTGGCTGCGATGGAGAGGGGGTGCGGCGGAGAGGGGGCTGCGGGTGCCTCCCTCGTAGGGTGAATCTCGGCGTGAGGGAGAGGAGGCTGCGGTGGGTGAGACGGAAACGACCGAGGTGATGGCGGAGGAGATGGCGGAGGTACTGGCCGAGGTGATGGCTGAGCTGGCCGCGTTGGAGGACCCTAAGGCGCGTGCGGTGAACGAGAAGCACGGTGACGATCACGGTGTGAACCTCGGCAAGCTGCGCGCGGTCGCGAAGCGGTTGAAGACGCAGCAGGAGCTGGCTTGTCGGCTCTGGGAGACGGGTGACACGGCCGCGAGGCTGTTGGCGATCCTGATCTGCCGCCCTAAGGCCTTCGGGCGGGACGAGCTGGACGCCATGCTGCGCGAGGCGCGCAGGCCCAAGGTGCACGACTGGCTGGTGAACTACGTGGTGAAGAAGAGCCCGCACGCGGAAGAGCTGCGTCTCCTGTGGTTCGCCGATCCTGATCCCGTGGTCGCGAGTGCCGGGTGGGCGCTGACCACCGAGCGGGTGGCGAAGAAGCCCGCTGAGCTGGATCTCGCGGGACTCCTCGACGTCATCGAGGCGGAGATGAAGGACGCCCCTGACCGCCTGCAGTGGGCGATGAACCACTGCCTGGCCCAGATCGGCATCGAGCACGCCGAGTACCGCGCCCGCGCACTCGCCATCGGCGAGCGCCTGGAGGTCCTGAAGGACTACCCGACACCCCCCGGCTGCACCTCTCCGTACGCGCCCACCTGGATCACCGAGCTGGTACGCCGGAAGAACGACGCGAAGGTGGCGTGATCGGCGGTCCGTAAAGCGGTGGACAGCCCTCGCCCGCTGGGTGAGCATCTCCGCGATGAGCAATGAACTTCTCCCCAAACGCGTCCGCTTCGTCAAGCTCAACGCAAAGGCCCTACGGGCTCTTGCCGACGGTGACCTCGCAGGCGGCAGCGCCGAGGCCGGGATCGCCCTCGACGAATACTTCGTATCCGACCGTGCCCGCTGGATCTTCGGCTACCGCGCCGACCAGCTCACCAAGGACCCGTCCGCCGCGCCCTGGACCACTCGGGCCGCAGTGTCAGAGCCGGACGGAACGGTCATCGGCGACGCCGGCTTCCACGGCCCGCCGGACGAAGCAGGCGTGGTCGAGATCGGCTACAGCGTCGTCTCCACCTACCGCCGCCAGGGCTACGCCCGCGCCATGCTGACCGCCCTGCTGGCCAGGGCCGCCGAAGAGCCCGATGTCAGGACCGTCCGGGCCACGATCCGATCCGACAACACCGCCTCCCTGGCCACCCTCGCGGGCTTCGGCTTCACCCGCGTCGCCGAGCGGGGAAACGAGACCGACGGAATCGACCTCGTCTTCGAACTCCCGGCAAACCCATCACAGCCACTCCTCTAGATCAGCCCCCATCGCAGCCACCCCTCTAGATCAGCCACGGCCGGTCGGTAGTCGCTAAGCCGAGTGGGAGTGTGTAGCGATTCTGTCGCGCCCCCCGACCCTGAGGGGCTGGATGTCCTCCTCTCGCTCATGTCGGCGGTCGACGGTCTCGGGAAGGGTGTTCAGGCGCCCGGCCCTGGATGCTCTGATCGCCCCGCGCGTCCGTACCGACCGAGGTCACGGTCCTGCCGGGGCCGTGTCCTGATGACCCTCGGCCGGAGGGGGCTGCGCATCTCAGACGAGGCCGCTCCTCCCCTCTCCTCCCCCCGGCCGTTCCCCGGGGGGATCCCGGAAGTCTTGTGGCGTTTCGGGGTGGGTCGGTCGGTCAAGGGTGGCCGAAGGCCATCGCGAAGCGACGCGACCGCAGGGAGCGCCCTTGAGGGACCGGCCCGCACCGAAAGGACACTGGACTGCCGGGACGCCCCCCGAAACCCCACGCAGCCAAGGACCGGCCCGCAGCCCAAGCCCATCCCCCGCCCCCCAACCCCTGACCTCCCCCAACTCCCCTCGAACCCCAGTACGTTCCGCACCCTCCTCTCATCCATGTCCGTTGAAGCGGTGACCTTGTTGGTTGCCGATTCCGGAGTTTCTGTGTCCGCTCCTGCCCTGCCCGCCCCGCCCCCCGACCTGCTGGCCGCGCGGGTTCGGGACCCGTACCCCTACTTCGCCTGGCTGCGCCGGCATGCACCCCTCCGTGCGGAGCGCCGGGACGGGCGGCCCGCCGTGTGGCAGGTCTCCCGCTACGAGGACGTCTTGGCCCTGCTCACCGACGAGCGGCTGAGCAAGGACCCGGGGCGAGTGCCCGGCTATGTTGCGGGGCCGGTCGGGTTGAACCGGCACCTGGTCCATGCCGATCCGCCGGATCACACCCGGCTGCGGACCCTGGTGAACACGGCCTTCGTGCCCCGCCGCATCGCCCAGCTGGAACCTTTCATCACGGACACCGCGCACCTGCTGCTGGACCGGGTCGAGGGCCACGCGCACGTGGACGTGATCGGGGACTTCGCCGCGCCCCTGACGTTCCGGATGATCTGCGCGATCCTCGGGGTCCCCGAGGAACTGGACAACGCAAAGACCCGGGACACCCTGATGGCCACGATCGCGCCCGCTCCGGGCGTGGATCCGGCCCGGGTGGACGAAGCCCTGCACGCGCTGCTCGATCAGCTCGTCGCCACGAAACGTACGGAGGGCGAGCAGAGCGGAGTGGACCTGCTGGGCGCCCTCGTGCGGGCCAGCGACGAAAGCGGCGCGATGAGCGAGGAGGAGCTGCGGTCCACCGCGTACCTCCTGCTGCTGGTCGGACACGACACCACCATGAACCTCATCGGAAACGGCACGCTCGCCCTGCTCCGCAACCCCGCCGAGGCGGCCCGGCTCATCTCGCCGGGGCTCGTCACCACGGCCGTCGAAGAGCTCCTGCGCTACGACTCCCCGGTGCGCGACGCGACCTTCCGCTGCGCAGCAGAACCGATCGCCCTCCACGGGCAGGTGATCGCCGAGGGGGACATCGTCAGCCTCCTGATCGGCTCGGCGAACCGGGACGGCCTCCGCTTCCCCGAGCCGGACCGGCTCGATCTGGGGCGGACGCCCAATGACCACCTCGCCTTCGGCTACGGGCCGCACTTCTGCATCGGTGCCGCACTGGCCCGCCTCGAGGGTGCCGTCGCGTTCCCCCTGCTCCTCCAGCGCCTGGGCAGCGTCGCGCTGGCCAAGCCCACCGACGAACTCCCCTGGCGGCCGGCCCGGGTCATGCGCGGCCTGGCCGCACTCCCCGTCGTACGGAACTGACCACACGCCCCACCACCACCCCACCACCCACCCACCCACCCACCCAGGAGCACATCCGCATGCCCCACATGCCCCACGCACCCGGCACACCCGGCACACCCGACCCCGTCGTACTGGCCGAACCCGCCCCGGGCGTCCTGCTCATCACCCTCAACAGGCCCCACGTCCGCAACGCCGTCGACCGGCCCCTCGCCGAGGCCCTGGACGCGGCCCTGACCCGGCTGGAGGACGATGCGTCGCTTGCCGTCGGCATCCTCGCCGGTGCGGGGGGCCACTTCTGCTCGGGCATGGACCTCAAGGCCTTCCCCACCGAAGGCGTCCCCGTCGTCGCCGGGCGGGGCCTGGCGGGGCTGACGCGGGCCCGGCTGCGCAAGCCGCTCATCGCCGCCGTCGAGGGTGCGGCCGTCGCCGGGGGCTTCGAACTGGCCCTCGCCTGCGACCTGATCACCGCGGCCGACACCGCGTTCTTCGCCCTGCCCGAGGTGGCCCGCGGGCTCATCGCCGCCGAAGGCGGAGCCATCCGCCTGCCCGGCCGGCTCCCGTACCACGTGGCCATGGAGATGCTCCTGACGGCGGCTCCCCTGTCCGCCACCGACGCCGCCCGCTACGGGCTGGTCAACCGCCTCACCCCCGAAGGCCGGGCCCTGGAAGCGGCCCTCGCCCTGAGCGCCCGCATCCAGGCCCACTCCCCCCACGCCGTCCACATCACGAAGCAGATCGTCCAGAACACCCGCGGCCTGGACGACCACGCCGCCTACTCCGTCCAAGACCCGCTCAGCACACCCGTGTTCGCCACAACCGCCGCCACGGAAGGCGCCCAGGCCTTCACCCAGAAACGTTCCCCCACCTGGGACGGGCCTCCGGCGTCCCGCCACCTCTGATCCCCCGGGCCCAGCCCACCGCCCCGGTCCCCGCCGCCCTCGCCCGGCCCTCGCCCCCGACAAACCCCTCCCGCCCCGCGCACCCCCCGTCGTACGCTGGTCTGATGCGAACTCCACGGCAGGCCGCAAGAATCGTCGTCCTCAACCCCGCCGGATCCGTGTTCCTGTTCCGCGAGAACAACGTGGAAGTCGGCATCCACTGGCTGCCGCCCGGCGGTGGCATCGATCCCGGGGAGACGCCCGAGGAGTGCGTGCGGCGGGAGTTGCGGGAGGAGACGGGCTGGACGGACCTGGAGCCGGAGCGGCTGCTCTGCACCTGGGAGCACGACTTCACCCACCAGGGCATCCCCGTACGCCAGCACGAGCACATCTACGTGACCACCGGCCCGCACCGCGATCCGGTACCGGAGTACCCCGAGGCCCACTGGCGGTGGCTGTCCCCGCGGAACCTCGCCACCCTCGGTGAACCCCTGTGGCCGCCGCGCCTCGCCGAGTTGCTCGGCGAAGTCCCCGCCGAGCCCGTGCACTTGGGGCTCCTCGCCTGATCTCAGCGCGGCATCCGCCGGGACAGCTCCCGGGCGGCCGTGCGCAGCGCGGACTCCGCCGAGGACTCGTAGGAGCCCGGGAGCGGCACCTGGACGTCCCGGGCCCCCTCCAGCGAACCGGCGGGCCGCGGCCAGTTCAGCTGCGCCCTCGCCCGTTCCGCCAGCACCAGCACGGTGGCCACGAAGCCCTCGGAGAGGGCGCGGATCACGGCGTGGCCGGTGAGTCCGTAGCGGACGACGAGGGCTTCGGCGAAGGAGCCGAGGGCGGCCGGGTCGATCTGGCACTCGTCGTTCTCCATCGGGCCGATGCCCGACGGGACGCCGAGTCCCGCCTCGAAGAGGGCCACTTGGGCGTGGAAGAGACGGGCGGCGCCGTTCGATGGGTTCCAGAGCGTTTCGTCGCCGAGGTCGTAATACTGGCTCACCGGCCGGTCCCCGCGCCCGTGACCCCAGCCGTCGCCCCAGCCGTCGCCCCGCCCGTCGCCCCACCCGTGGCCCCGGCCGTCGCCCGGGCGTACAGCTGCGCCGCATAGTCGGACAGGATCGTGCTCGTCGAGACGTCGTCCGTGTCCCCGCCGGTCAGAACGCCGATGATCTTTCCGTCGGCGGCGATCCACGAGCTGCCGCTCGTGCCGCCGGGGAAGTCCGCGCAGTCGAAGCGCTGTTCCGTCGCGCTCAGCCGCACCGCGCGGGACAGGCAGGTGCGCGGGACCTTGCGGTCCGACGGGTAGCCCGTCACCGTGACCTGCTCGTCCGTGCGTCCCGTGGTGTCCAGGACGGCGGCGCCGGTGACGTCCTCGATGTTGCGGCCCGAGGCGTCGGGGGCGAGGCGGGCGAAGGCGAGGTCGTAGTCGTCGTTCGTCCCCTCGGACCAGCGCGGGTCCTCGAAGACCTCCGCGAGCTTCCAGGTGCCGTACGGGGCCCGCCCGTCCGCGTACGCGGGTGCGAAGGAGGCGGCGCCTTCGCCGACCCGGCCGGCGCGCAGGCAGTGGCCGGCGGTGACGATCAGGTTCCGCCCGGGACTGTGCACGACGGTCGCGGTACAGAAGTGATCGCCGGTCACATCGCCCTCGAACAGCGCCCCGGCGAAGGCCGCGGGCCCGCCCGGCGCGGGGGGTGACGCGGTCGGTCCGGGGGTCGGCCCATCGGACGGCCGGACCTGTCTCGGTGATTGCGACTGCGACGGGCGGGCCGTGGAGGACGTATCCGGAGGTGCCGCGTTCAGGCGTGCGGAGGCCTTGCCGTCATCGGCCGGGACCACCTTCGTCATGGCAGCGGACGCACCAAGCGCCGCCACCGCACACAACACCGCGGTCACCACGGCCCGCTTGTCCATCACAGACAACCCTCCCCAATTTGCTCCGGCGAAGCATGCCTTGCCCGCGGCGACCCCCGCAAGGGGGACCCCCTGCCCCAGCTGTTGACACCGCCCCGGCCACCCTCCACACTCTTCTGTATCCGCTGGAAACAGTTTATGGAGGACGCAAAATGATCGCCACCCTTGCCGCCGCCACCGCCGTCACCGCCGCCATCACCCTCGCCACCCCCGCGGCCACCCTCCTCACCCACCGCGCCCTGCGCCGCGCACAGGCCGCCAGGACCCTGCGGATCGAGTCCCCGCAGGGCATCGACGAGCAGGGCTTCGTCCGCATCGGCGGCATCGACCAGTGGATCTCGGTCCGAGGCGAGGACCGGGCCAACCCGGTCCTCGTCGAGATCCACGGCGGCCCCGGCGCCGCCAACTCCATCTACACGGCCCGCACCCGCAGTTGGGAGCGGCACTTCACGATCGTCCGCTGGGACATGCGCGGCGCCGGCAAGACCTTCGGCCACGGCGGCCCCCAGGGCCAGGGCGAGGCCACCTTCGAGCGGCTCTACGAGGACGCCCTGGAGGTCACCCGGCACGCCCGTAACCTGCTGGGCGCCGAGCGGGTGGTGCTCCTGGCCAACTCCTACGGCAGCGCCTTCGGGCTGCGGCTGGCCCGCAACCACCCCGAGCTCTACTCCGCGTACGTGGGCACCGACCAGAACATCCACACCGGCGGCCGCGACACCTCCGCCCACGACGCCCTACTGGAGCGGCTGCGCACCGCCGGGAAGACGAAGTGGCTCGCGCAGGCCGAGGCGATCGGGGCGGACCCGCACGCGTGGACCCCGCAGCAGCAGGCGGCGTACGCCAAGCTCACTGCGCAGAGCGACCCGCTGACGCTGACCACGCTCAAGAAGGTGGTCCTGGGTTCGATGTGGCTGTCGCCGCTGCACTCGCTGCGCGATCTGCGGGACTTCTTCCGCGGGCAGTCCTTCTCGGAGCGGATCACGGAGGGGACGGCGGGGCTCGACGACCGGGCCGACGGCACGCGCTTCGAGATCCCGTTCTTCGTCTTCCAGGGCGAGCACGACGTACTCACTCCGACGGCGGCCGCCAAGGCCTTCTTCGACGAGGTCGAGGCGCCGGTGAAGCGGTTCGCCCTCATCGAGGGCTGCAGCCACTTCGCCTCGTTCAGCCGCCCGGACCGCTTCCTGGAGCTTCTCCTGGCACACGTCCGCCCGGCGATCACCGTCGCACGCCCCTGAGACGCCTGAAGGGGCCGTCGCCCTCAGTCGGCCGTTCCCCGCGGGACGACCCACCGCATCGGCTGGCCGGTGACCTCGGCGATCATGTCGTAGTCGCCGTCGTAGTGGAGGACGGTGGCTCCGTGCAGCTCGGCCGTCGCCGCGATGATCAGGTCGGGGACGGACACCGCCTTCCAGGTCCCCGCCTCGATGAGCAGCGCCTGAACCTCGACGGCGCGGCTCCACGCTTCGTCGTATGTGGCGAGCCAGTCGAACCCGCGCAGCTCCTCGCTGATCTCCTGGGCTTCGGCTCGCCCCCGGGCACTGTGCAGCACTTCCAGCTCGATGGCGCCGCACAGGGCGAGCAAGCCCGCGTTGTGCAGAGGGTCCAGCACGCTGCGTACAGCCGGCTTGGGGTAGCGCGCGAGTGCGGACTTGTCGATGAGGAACCTCGTACTCATGCCGCCCTGTCCTGCACAGCCGGGACAGCAGGCTCCGCCTGCGTCGCAGACGCCTCCGGCTGGTCGACAGGACCGGTCAGGTCAGGCAGCCGGCCCTCGGCAAGACGGGTGAAGAACGCCTCCCGCTTGCGCCGGTTGACCACGTCCTGAAGGGCCGCGTTCACCGTCGCCACCTTTGTCTTCGTACCGAAGAGCTCGGCGGCCTCCGCCAGCAGGGCGTCGTCGACGTCAATCACGGTTCTGGCCATCGCGAACCTCCTCAGCGAAGGGTCGATCGACCCCTGTCCACTTAAACGATATCAAGATCGACGTCAAGAGATATCGTTTCTGCAGGCACGGCTCACGGCTCGCAGTGGACAGCCCCGCCCGGAGCGACTCCGGTCGGGGCTGCCCGCCGATGGCGGCCGACCCGCTACGCCCCCGCCCAGAGCCCTTCCGGGGTCAGGCCCAGGAGGTCGATCGCGTTGCCGCGGACGATGCGGTCCACCACGTCCGGGGCCAGGTGGCCCATCTGGGACTCGCCGACCTCGCGGGACTTGGGCCAGGTGGAGTCGGAGTGGGGGTAGTCCGTCTCGTAGAGGACGTTGGCGACGCCGATGGAGTCGAGGTTCTTCAGGCCGAAGGCGTCGTCGAAGAAGCAGCCGAAGACGTGCTCCGCGAAGAGCTCCGACGGCGGGCGCAGCACCTTGTCGGCGACCCCGCCCCAGCCGCGGTTCTCCTCCCAGACCACGTTCGCGCGCTCGAGGATGTACGGGATCCAGCCGATCTGGCCCTCCGCGTACATGATCTTGAGGTTCGGGAAGCGCTCGAACTTGCCGCTCATCAGCCAGTCCACCATCGAGAAGCAGCAGTTGGCGAAGGTGATGGTCGAGCCGACGGCCGGCGGGGCGTCCGCCGAGGTGGACGGCATGCGCGAGGAGGAGCCGATGTGCATGGCGATGACCGTGCCGGTCTCGTTGCACGCCTCCAGGAAGGGGTCCCACTCGTCCGTGTGGACGGAGGGGAGCCCGAGGTGGGGCGGGATCTCCGAGAAGGCGACCGCGCGGACCCCGCGGGCCGCGTTGCGGCGGACCTCGGCGGCGGCCAGGCGGGCGTCCCAGAGCGGGATGAGAGTGAGCGGGATGAGGCGGCCGGCGGCGTCGGGGCCGCACCACTCCTCCACCATCCAGTCGTTGTACGCGCGCACGCCGAGCAGGCCGAGCTCGCGGTCCTTGGCCTCGGTGAAGGTCTGGCCGCAGAAGCGCGGGAAGGTGGGGAAACAGAGGGCGGACTGGACGTGGTTGACGTCCATGTCGGCGAGCCGGTCGGGAACCGAGAAGGACCCCGGGCGCATCTGCTCGTACGTGATGACTTCGAGCTTGATCTCGTCGCGGTCGTAGCCGACGGCCGTGTCGAGGCGGGTGAGGGGTCGGTGCAGGTCCTCGTACACCCACCAGTCGCCTATCGGTCCGTCGTCGCCCTTGGCCCCCATCACGGGGGCGAACTTGCCTCCGAGGAAGGTCATTTCCTTCAGGGGGGCGCGGACGACGCGGGGGCCGACGTCGTGGTACTTGGACGGGAGCCGGTCCCGCCAGACGTTGGGGGGCTCAACCGTGTGGTCGTCCACCGAGATGATCTTCGGGAAGGTCTCCATGTCCTCACGGTAGCGTCAATCTGACGAACCGTCAGCTAGTTGGGCAGGGCGGGATCCCGGATCCGTAAGGACCGGGGCCCCGATCCGCACGGACCAGGTCCCGGATCCGGAAGGACTGGGTCCCGGATCCGTAAGGACTGGGTCCGTTACGGACTGACGTGTACGCGCAACACAGGGCAGACTGGCCCTTACACCTATGGAAGGCAGGGGGGAGACCAGATGGACGGCACACCGGCCATCCCGCACCAGCGGAACCACCCCGAGTCCGGTGACACCGCCATTGCCGCAGCCGCCGGACCCGGAGTCGAAGCAGCGCCCGCCGCGGAGCCCGGGACCGAAGCCGCCACCGGGACCCAGTCCCCCTCCACCGCCGGAGGCAACCGGTTCGCCGTGCTCGGGCCCATCCGGGCCTGGCGCGGCGGCGAGGCGCTGAGCTCCGGGACCCCGCAGCAGCGGGCGCTGCTCGCCGTGCTCCTGCTCCGCGACGGCCGCACCGCGACCGCGCCCGAGCTCATCGACGCCATCTGGGGCGAGGACCCGCCGCAGCAGGCCCTCGCGACCATCCGTACGTACGCCTCCCGCCTGCGCAAGATCCTCGAACCCGGGCTCCTCGTCAGCGAGTCCGGCGGCTACGCGATCCGCCTGCCCCACCCCGAGGCCCTCGACCTGGGCATCGCCCGGGCCCTCGCCGCCGACGCCGAGGCCGCACGCGCCGGGACGGCGAAGACCGCCGGCGACAGGGGCGGCACCGGCGCCCGCGCCCGCGCCGATGCCGGGAAGGGGACCCCCGGCGCCCCCGGCACTTCCAGCGCCCCCGCCGGCAAGGGCGACCGCGCGCTCGCCCGTACGCTGCTGGCCCGCGCCCTGGACGTCTGGGACGGCGAACCGCTGGCCGGCGTACCCGGACCGCACGCCGAAACCGAGCGCACCCGGCTCGCCGAGTGGCGCCTCCAGCTGCTGGAGACCCGCCTCGACCTCGACCTGGAGCTCGGCCACCACGCCGAGGCCGTCTCCGAGCTCACCGCGCTCACCGCCGCCCACCCGCTGCGGGAGCGGCTGCGCGAACTATTGATGCTCGCGCTCTACCGCAGCGGCCGCCAGGCCGAGGCCCTCGCCGTGTACGCCGACACCCGCCGGCTCCTCGCCGACGAACTCGGCGTCGACCCGCGCCCCGAACTCGCCGGGCTCCAGCAGCGCATCCTGCGGGCCGACTCCGAACTGGCCCGCGCCGAAGACCAGGCACCGGCCGCCGCGCCCGTCCACGTGAGGCCCGCCCAATTGCCCGCCACCGTCTCCGACTTCACCGGCCGGTCCAGCTTCGTCCGGGACCTCGGCCGGATCCTCGCGGGCGCCGAGGGCCAGGTGATGGCGGTCTCCGCCCTCGCCGGCATCGGCGGCGTCGGCAAGACCACCCTCGCCGTACACGTCGCGCACGCCGCCCGCCCGCACTTCCCCGACGGACAGCTCTACGTCGACCTCCAGGGCACCGAGGCCCGCCCCGCCGAGCCCGAGGCCGTCCTCGGCTCCTTCCTGCGCGCCCTCGGGACCCCCGACACCTCCATCCCCGACTCCCCCGCCGAACGGGCCGCGCTCTACCGCTCCACCCTCGACGGCCGCCGCGTCCTGGTCCTCCTCGACAACGCCCGCGACGCGGCCCAGGTCCGCCCGCTGCTGCCGGGCACCGAGGGCTGCGCCGCCCTCGTCACCAGCCGGGTCCGGATGGCCGGCCTGGCCGGCGCGCACCTCGTCGACCTCGACGTGATGAGCCCCGACGAGGCGCTCCAGCTCTTCACCCGGATCGTGGGGGCCGAGCGGGTCGGCGCCGAGCGGCAGGCCGCCCTCGACGTGGTCGGCGCCTGCGGGTTCCTGCCGCTGGCCATCCGCATCGCCGCCTCCCGGCTCGCCGCCCGCCGCACCTGGACCGTCTCCGTGCTCGCCGCGAAGCTCGCCGACGAGCGCCGCCGCCTGGACGAGCTCCAGGCCGGCGACCTCGCCGTGAAGGCCACCTTCGAGCTGGGCTACGGGCAGTTGGAGCCCGCGCAGCAGCGGGCGTTCCGCCTGCTGGGGCTGCCCGACGGGCCGGACATCTCCCTCGCGGCCGCAGCGGCCGTACTCGACCTGCCGGAGCACGACACCGAGGACCTGCTCGAAGCCTTAGTCGACTGCTCCCTCCTCGAATCGGCCGCGCCCGGCCGCTACCGCTTCCACGACCTCGTACGCCTCTACGCGCGGGCCTGCGCCGAGCGCGACGAGCAGCCGCCCGGTGCGCGCGACGCCGCCCTGGACCGGGTGCTGGACTTCTACCTGGCCACCGCCGCCGGGGTGTACGGCCTGGAGCGGCCCGGCGACCGGCTCGTGGCCCACCTGTCGGCCACCCGCCACCCCGGTCTGGTCTTCACCGAGCCGCATTCCGCCCAGGACTGGCTGTACGCCGAAGCCGACCCGCTGCTCGCGTGCGTCCGGCAGGCATCCGTGCGCACGAGCGGGCGCCAGGACCTGCTGCGCCGGGCCGTGGACCTGCTGTGGGCGGCCAAGGACCTCGCCGAGTCCGGCGCCAACTCCAAGCAGTACGAGTCGGCCGCGACCGCGCTGCGCGACGCGGCGGAGGCCGCGCGGGACCCGTACGCCGAGGGGCGCGCCCGCACCACGCTCACCAACGCCCACCTGGTCGCGGGCCGCTTCGCCGAGGCCGATGCCGAGGCCAGCCGCGCCATGGTGCTCGCCCGCGCTGCGGGCGACCTGCTGCCCAGCTGCTGGGCGCCCAACGACCGGGGCATCATCGCGATCTACGAGGGCCGCTACGACGACGGCGAGCGGTACCTCCTGGAGGCCATCGACAACTTCCGGGCCGACGCCAACCACGTCGGCGAGGCCAGCGCCCTGTGCAACCTGTCCCGCATCCACGTGGAGCAGGGCCGGCTCGCCAGCGCCATCGAGCTCGCCCAGCAGGGCATCGCCATCTACGACCGGATGGGGCTCACCCTGCGCCTGGCCAACGGCCGTTACGCGCTGGGCATCGCCCTCACGCAGGCGGAGCGGCTCTCCGAGGCGCACTCCCAGCTCAACGACGCGCTGGCACTGTTCCACGAGAACCGGCAGCCCCTGTGGGAGGGCGTGACGCACTTCCGGCTCGCCAAGGTCCACCTGGCGGCGCGCCGGCCCACGCTGGCCGCCTCGCACGCGGAACAGGCCATCGCCCTGCGGGGGATCGGCGGCGAATGGAACCGCGCCAGGGTCCTGACCGTACTGGGCAGGGCGCTGCGGCAGCTGGGGCAACGGGACCGGGCGCGGGTGTGCTGGCGGGACGCCGAAGTGGTGTTCACGCAGCTCAAGTCGCCCGAACTGGCCGAGGTACAGGCCTTGCTGGCGGCGGAGATCGCCGCCTGAGGCGCCGCTGAACGAGGCGTTCATCGTTCGTTTATCCCCACCCGCCAGGATGGGGTTCATCGACTCGAAGTGTCGGGGGGCACCCGGGTCGGCCGGAGGACGACCCGTTCGGCGGTCCGCGGGGGAATCGCCGAACGGGACCTACCCACCCATCAGGAGATCCGATGACGACGAACGAGAACGCCCTGCCGACCGACGGTGACACCAGACCGCTCGACAACCAGCTTTCGGATGTCGACGTCAAACCGATGGACAACCATGCGGCAGGCGTCGAGATCAAGCCGCTCGACAACCACGCCGCGGACGAGGACATCGTGACGATGGACAACCACGCGGCCGGTGGCGGCCTGTAGGTGGGGGCGTAGGCCTCACAGACGCGTACGGCCCGGGCACACGGGGGAAACGGGGGCCCGGGCCGTACCGCAGTACGTACCACGGGGGCCGGGGGTCTGGGGGGACCAACGGGGTGCACGCACATGCGGCGGCCGCGGTGGCCAGGAGGGGGACCACCGCGGCCGCCGCATGTGCGTGTGCCGCGGGATGCCCGTTTTGCCCGGGGTCGAAGGGCCCGAAATGCCGTCCGCCCGCCCCCTCGCTCACTAGGCTGATCGTGTGTTCACCTCCCAGGGCCCGACCCTCCGCGAACTGGCCGTACAGGCGCTGTCCTCCATCGAGCGGGGCTACGACCTGCTGGCCCCGAAGTTCGACCACACGCCCTTCCGCACCCCCGACCGGATGCTCGACGCGGTCGAGGAGACGCTCGCCCGCCACGAGGGCCCCTTCGACACCGGACTCGACGTGTGCTGCGGCACGGGCGCCGGCCTCGGCATGCTGCAGCGGCTGTGCCGGGGGCGGGTGACCGGAGTGGACCTGAGCTCGGGCATGCTCGCCGAGGCCGGGCTCGCCCACCCCGAGGAGCGGGTGGACCTCCTGCGGGCCGACGCGCGGGCCCTGCCCGCCGCGCTCGGGGACTCGTACGACCTGGCGGTCAGCTTCGGCGCCTTCGGCCACTTCCTCCCGGCCGAGCGCCCCGCCGTCTTCTCCGGGGTCTACGAGGCCCTGCGACCCGGCGGCGTGTTCGCCTTCCCGATCGGCGCCCCGATCCCGCCGAGCCGCCCGGCGTGGTGGGCCCTGTCCGGCTTCGACGCGGCGATGCGGGTGCGCAATGCCGTCTGGCGCCCGCCGTTCGTCATGTACTACCGCACCTTCCCGCTGGGCGGCGTACGCACCGACCTGCGCGCGGCCGGCTTCACGGTGGAGACCCTCCCCCTGGACCACTTCGGCCGCCGGCCGGACGGGACGCCGAGCTGGCGGCTGGTACTGGCGCGCCGGGCGGGCTGAGCCGCTACTCCTACTCCTACTCCTCCCCCCTCCCCCTACCCCTTCTCCGGCAGGCGGCCGATGTCGGAGACCGGGCCGAGGTGGCCGAGCTTGTCGGGGTTGGACACGGTGTGGACCGCCCGGACCACACCGTCGGCGATGTCGAGCTCGACCACACTGGCCACCCGCCCCTCGGCGTCGACGATCAGGGCGCCCGGCCGGCCGTTGACCAGGGCCGGGCGCAGGGAGGCGCCGAGCGAGCGGAGCCGGCGGAGTCCGCCGATGAGCAGCCGTCCGACGCGGTGCGGATCGGTCACCGACTTCGCGACCGCCCTCGCCTTGCCGCCACCGTCCCCGTGGTAGACGACGTCGGGCGCGAGCATGTCGAGCAGGGCGTCCAACTCGCCGCCCCCCCCCGCGGCCTCGAAGAACGTACGGGCGAGCTCCTCACCCTCCGCCCGCCGGGCCGGAGCCGGGGCCGGCGGAGCGCCGGCGGCGATGCGCTTCCTGGCGCGGGCGAAGATCTGGCGACAGTTCGCCTCGGACTTGCCGGTGCTCCGGGCCACCTGCGGGTACTCGTACCCGAACACCTCGCGGAGCATGAACACCGCGCGCTCCACCGGGGACAGGGTCTCCAGCAGGACGAGGAACGCCATCGACAGGGAGTCGGCCAGCTCGGCGTGCTCCGCCGGCCCCGGCCGTTCGCCGTCCACGACGACGGGCTCGGGCAGCCATTCCCCCACGTACGTCTCCCGTCGCACGCGCGCCGAGCTCAGGTGGTTGATCCCGAGCCGCGTCACCGACGTGGTCAGGTACGCCTTGGGGGCGGCTATCTCGGTCCCGGCCTGATGGGCCTTGGTGAGCCCGAGGAACGCGTCCTGGACGATGTCCTCCGCGTCACCCACCGACCCGGTCATCCCGTAGGCGATGGAGAACAGCAGCGGCCGGTACCCGGCCGCGTCCGCCACACCCGACAAGTCCGCTGCTCCCTGCACGAGAACCCTCCCCCGATTCACTGCGCGCCGCTCCGCAGGCTATCCAACGACTCCCGATCCATTGATCATGAACAGGCCTAGTGACCCAGGTCACAATCCCCATCTGTCACAGGGCGCGGGGCTGCCGTGTCTTAGAGGGAGCACAACGAAGAACACGAAGGCCACACGCACCGAACGACCGCCCACAGCAAAGGAATCCGCCATGACAGCTCGCCTGAACCTCTTCGCCGACCCGGTCGCCGTCAAGGCGTGGAAGCACATCATCGCCGCGAGCAAGGCGCTCGGGGAGTCGACCCTGCCGGCCGCGACCCGCGAACTGGTGATGCTCCGCGCCAGCCAGATCAACGGCTGCGCCGGATGCATCGACATGCACACCAAGGACGCGGCGGCGGCCGGCGAGACCGCGGTACGCCTCAACCTGGTCGCAGCCTGGCGCGAGGCCACGGTGTACACCGACGCCGAGCGCGCGGCCCTGCTCCTGACCGAGGAGGCCACCCGCATCGCCGACGCGGCCGGCGGGGTCAGCGACGAGGTCTGGGCGAACGCCGCCAAGTACTTCGACGACGAGCAGCTCGCCGCCCTGGTGACCCAGATCGCCCTCATCAACGCCTTCAACCGCGGCAACGTCATGGTCCAGACCCCGGCCGGCGACTACCAGCCCGGCCAGCTCCAGCACTGACCCCGTGCGCCACAAGGCTCCGGCCGACAGGCCGGAGCCGGCGCCCGACCGGCCCCTCCCCTCCCCACAAGGACTGAGGACTCCATGAACATCGCGCTGTGGATCGTCACCGGACTGCTCGCGGTCGCCTACCTGCTCGGCGGCGCCTTCAAGGCTTTCACTCCGAAGGAGAAGATCGCCGCCAGCGGCGCCGGCGCGAAGTGGGTCGAGGGCTTCAGCGCCGGAGGAGTAAAGGCCATCGGAGCCGTGGAGATGCTGGCCGCGACGGGCCTGATCCTCCCGGCAGTCCTGGACATCGCCCCGATCCTGGTCCCCCTGGCCGCGATCGGCCTGGTCCTCCTCATGCTGGGGGCGACCCTCGTCCGCTACCGCCGCCACGAGCCCAGGTACATGGCAGTCGACCTGGCCTACGTCCTCCTGGCCGCCTTCGTGGCCTGGGGCCGCCTCGGCCCGGAATCCTTCACGGGCTGACGAGAAACACGGTGGCCGGGCCGGCGCGGAGCTGCGACGATGCCTCCTCTGCTGCTCTCGCGGAGGACATTTGTTCGTGTTCGTGTGTGCCGGCTGTGGCGCCGGGCTGACCGTCCCGCTGTCCCAAGTCGCGCTGCCGGCCCACGCCCATCAGAAGTACGGGAACGGGATCCAGCTGCCGGTTCTCATGGAGTCGGGAACGTTCGCCGTGGAACCGGAACCCTGGGGGCCGCCGTGGCGGAGGTGGCAGGAGGTCGATCCGGGCGAGGCGGCGGCACGCGGCATCCACGCTCCGGTCCACGCCGTGTCCGACGGCGCACCCGGCAGCATCGTCATCGCACCCGGGGACGCGCGCGGCACCGTGCTCGTCCCGGAGGAAGGCGGCGGCTACTGCTGCGGCCTCGGCCGGGGTGACGGCCCCAACATGGCCTGCGAGGCGTGCGGTCTGCCCGTGGCGAGCCGGATCGACGACTGCTCACTCTGGCAGGCGGTCTGGCTAGCGCCGGATGCCGTGCACCGCCTCCCCGTCGACGACGGCAACGCCGCCGCAGTGCTCTCCTGGGCGGAACTGCTGGAGGAGGGGAAAGGCACGCCCCCGTTCGAACCGGTCACCGGATGGAGCTCACCGCGCGGGCTGGACCACTGGTGGTCATGGAGCCCGCAGTGGGAGGCGGCGGCCGGCCGAGCCCTGGCACATCTGCTGGCAGCTTCGGACGGCAGACCGGTGACCGTCCCGCACGGCCTGATCGCGGAAGTGTTCCAACGCGCCCTGGACGCCCTGCTGCCCGCGGGTCAGCCGGCCGGCCGCGCCGTCCTGGCCGGAGCGGGACTGCCCGCCCCCGACACGGGCGCCGACATCATCCTCGTGCCGACGCACCCGCAGACGGGAGAGCTCTGGAGCCCGGCCGCCCCGGACGCATCGGCCCACCCGGTGCCGCTGCCGTTCGGGGTATGGAGGTGGATGGCCTTCCCCGAGCCGGACCTACGCCGCCCCGCGTCGGGGGTCATGCCCGACGGCGTACTCCGTGACAACCCGCCCGCGCCTCACCCCCCTTACCTGTTCCGGGCCGACTCGGGAACCTTCCAGCACACGCTGGCCCGCTTGCCGGCCGTCCGCAGCCCGTGGCTTCGCGAGATCCTCGAGAACCACATGCACGCCGGCCTCTTCTAGGCCTGTTCCGCCGATGGCAGCGGAAAAGGCAAAATCGGCTCGCCGCGCCGGCGGACCGGATGGCAGGGTGCGGCGCATGACGCCCCAGTATCAGATTCGTGCCGACTACGACGCTCGCACGATCGTGGTCTATCAGGCGTACTCGCCTGCCATCGCTGACGCGGCACTGCAGGCGGGCCGCTTCGTGGCGCCGTTCTCGTTCCACCGAATGACGTGGATCAAGCCGTCGTTCATGTGGCTGATGCACCGCAGCAACTGGGCCCGCAAGCCGGGCCAGGAACGTGTTCTCGCGGTGCGGATCACTCGGGAGGGCTGGGAGGAGGTCCTGTCCCAGGCCGTGCTGACGACCGCCGACCCGGCGGCGGTGGCCCAGGCAGCCGTACATGTCCAGTGGGACCCGGAGCGCTCACCGCGCGGCGCGGCACTGAACCACTACAGCATCCAGGTCGGCATCGGCCGCCACCTGATCCGCACGTTCACCGACGACTGGATCGTCAGCCTCACCGACCTCACCCCCCAGGTCCGCAAAGCCTCGACACTGATACAGACCGGGCACGCCACCAAGGCTCATCGGCTGTTTCCCACGGAGCGCATCTACCCCATGCCGCAGACACTGCAAGACGTCGTTTCCCCAGGCCGATGACGTCGTCACCGCTCGCGCTGACGAGCGCGGTGCCGACGGACGGCGTCCCGGCTGCCGCAGCGTGGTGAGCAGTACCGCTGGGTGCCGTTCCGCGAGGTGTCGACGACGACGTTCGTGCAGGGGTCAGCCGAGCACCGGCCGAGGCGATGCATGCCGCGCGTCGTCAGGTGCAGGGCGGTGCCGACGCTGAACACGGCGTGCAGGACTCGCGCCAGGTCGTCGTCGACGTCGCGATAGTGCAGGTGCCAGCCCTCGCCGTTGTGGTCGGTCAGGCGTGGATACGCAGTCGCGGTGGCCATCTGCTCGTTGAGGATCGCCGCCCGCTCGTTCGAGTCACGGGCGTCGACGACCCGGATCCAGTCGTCGAGCACGGCCCGGCAGCGGGCGTGGTCGTCCGGCCGCTCGGGGAAGGGCATCGTCATGCCGAACTCGCGGGTCCGCTCGACGATCCCGGCCCGGGTGTCGGGCCAGTCGTCGGCCAGGGAACGGGCGAGGAGCACGGCATACTCTCCGTAAGGGTTGAGATGCATAAGGGCATTACATCAGGGTGGGGGCATGTCCCTCACCTCGTTGTCCTCACCCGTGTCCGGTGCGTCCGCCATCGGGATGGCGCTCACCGCGCTGGTCATGGTGCTGACCCCTGGGCCCAACATGATCTACCTCGTGTCGCGCAGCATCAGCCAGGGGCGTGCTGCGGGGCTCATCTCCCTGGCCGGCACCGGCGTCGGCTTCGTCGTCTACATGCTGATGGGCAACCTCGGCCTCGCGGTCGTGTTCGTCGCCGTGCCCTGGTTGTTCATAGGCTTCAAAGCCGCCGGCGTCCTCTATCTGGCCCACCTCGCCTGGCAGGCCCTACGCCCCGGCGGGCGAGGCATGTTCGAGGTCCGTGACATTCCCCGTGACAGCCCGGTCCGGCTCTTCCGCATGGGGCTGGTGACGAACCTGCTCAACCCCAAGGCCGCGATCATGTACCTGACCTTGATCCCGCAGTTCATCGACCCCCATCGCGGGCATCCGGCCGTGCAGGGCCTGACGCTCGGGTCGGTCCAGATCGCGGTGAGCCTGACCGTCAACGCCCTGATCGTCATCGCCGCCGGCGCCATCGCCGCCTTCCTCGGGCAACGCCCGAGCTGGGCCACCCTGCAACGCCGCATCACCGGCTCCCTCCTGGGCGCCGTGGCACTCCTACTCGCCCGCGAGGTGCCTGCTCGAGCCCAAGCCTGACGCCCTCCTGCACGGCTCGAACTTGGGTGCTGGAGACGGGAGCCACCGGGACGCGTGCGGACGCGTCCCGGTGGGGCGCGAGCCTTCTTTTGGCTTGAGTACCTGGAGAAAGAACCTCTTCCAAACCCCTCCAGCCTCCCGCCGGGCAGGCTCTCACTCACACGGGTGAATCAGCCAACTGGGGTGGATTTCGCGGTGGTTGTCTGGCATATGCTCGCCCCGACAACTCAGACTCAGACATGAGACGGCCCCCGCCGGGACTGCAATCCCGATCGAGGGCCTGACCAACGAGGAAGTAGACCCTTCCCCATGGCTTCGGTGCACTTTACCGCGCCCTCGCGCGCGACATACGGGGTTCGGCACGCCAACGTCCGGCTCACCGGGCGGTTCACCGTCGTGAGCAACGACCTCATCCAGCATCCCGAGATGTCGGCGGTCGCACGCATCCTGGGGATCTACATCCAGTCGCTTCCGGCCGGGACGCCCATCGGCATCAAGGAGCTGGTCAAGCAGCTTCCGCTCGGGGAGAAGTCGATCGGCAACGGGCTTCGGGAGCTGGTGGCGTTCGGGTACCTGGACCGGTCCCTGGAGACCCTGCCGGGTGGGCGGATCGTCACCCGTACGGTGTCCTTCAACCATCCCCGGGCTGCCGCTGTCGTCGCGGCACGTCGCGGCCACGGACCCGTCACCCCTGTTGGGGGCTGCCCCTCGGTGCCGCCGCTGCCGGAGACCGGGCCTGCCCCGGAGCCCGCCGTGTCGGCAGAGTCGGCGGAGCCGGAAGGGGCGGCAGCCGTAGGAGCGACCGTGGAGCCGGAGCCTCCGGCGGAGCCCGCGCCCCGGCCGGAGGCGGAGAGTCCGGCCGGGGCGGGTGCCGCGCCCGGGAGTGGGGTGCCCGTGCCCCTGAAGCCGGGCGACCCCGGGCGGCGGCGGGTCGCCTGTGAGGTGCTGGCGGAGTTGCGGCGGGCCGATCCGCGGCTGCTGCTCGGGGAGCGCGACGTCCGGTACCTCGCGGGTGGGGTCGAGGCCTGGCTTGAGCGCGGGGCGGGGGTGCAGGCGCTGGTCACCGCGTTGTCCGCCCGGCTGCCGGAGGGGCTCCGCAATCCGGCCGGGCTGATCGCCCACCGGCTCGCGGCCCAGTTGCCACCGCCGCTGGTGCCGCTGCCCCGCGCGCCCGCCTTCGTACCGCCGGATCCCTTTGTGAACTGTACGGACTGCGGGCTGGCCTTCCGCAGCCCGACGCCCGGGACCTGCAAGGGCTGCAGCCCTTGCAGGTCCTAAGTAGCCGTTGTCCTTCCGGACTTGATCGGTGGGATTCCGCTGGTCAGGCGTGAACTCCGTGGCATCGAGCGGCCGGATTCCGGGGTCAGGGGGACGTCGGGGTCCGTCAGACGAGGCGGATCGTGAAGCGCCTCACGACCCTGGGGGTCGTGCGAATCGTGTCGGCGTGGACCGAGCCGCGAGCCTTCTCGTACTTCCCGGTGCCGCCGGTGATCGCGCTGTCGAAGGGACCCTGGTCGAGGTAGTTGAAGTAAATCCCCTGCGTGGTGAGCTGGCCGCCCGGGAGGGTGTAGGTCACGACGCACTGCTCCGCTTCATCGGCGCCGCCCCGGGTGGTGGTGCAGGCGCCGTGGCTCTCGCCGACCTTGTTGTGCGCCTCGTCGAAGAGGTCCGAGCGGACGACGACCTGATCGCCCTGCGAGACGATGCCGTCGGTGACGGGGAAGCGGGTCAGCTGCTGCACCTCGGCCGTAACTGTGATGATCCGGGCCTTGTCCCTGGCCTGAGCGGAACCGGTGTCCGTCGCGGCCGCCGCGACGGGGGTCCAGGCGAGGAGGGTGACCAGCGTGGCCGTGCCGAGGCAGGCCGCTGTGATGGGGCGCATGGGGCGCATCGGGTGGCTCCTGAGGTTGGGGCTCATGGATGGTCGGATGAACCATCCATAACCCCGGCTCCGGCGCCGCCCGGCGCGTCCCGGCGCGACCCACCGGCAGATCCGACCGATCGGACCAGCCGGGGGACCAGCCCGGGACGGGAGACTGCCCGCTCGGGCCGCGCCGAAGAGGGGCGCCGCCCGGTGGCACGGCGGCGCCCCTCTCGGCTACGCGGCGGACTCGGGTCAGTGCAGCCAGATGGAGCTGACCTTGTCGTTCCACCAGCCGCTGCCCATGGCCGGGTCGCTCACCCACGCGCCGACGTAGGCATGGGCACCGCCGCCGGTGTTGTGCTCGGCGAAGGTGGTGGCGCAGCTGCCGGTCCGGTAGGAGGAGGTCTGGTCGTTGAAGCCCCAGTCGCCGAGGTTCTGCCAGTAGCCGCTGTCGTAGAAGGACAGGACCCTGCCCCCGTTGGGGTTGTAGTTGCCGTGCTCGTACAGGCGCAGCGGGGTGGAGCAGTAGCCCTGGGCACCGAAGGTGCTCGCGGTGCCGGCCTGGCGTGCGGCCTGGGCGTCGCTCTCCGCCGTGGTGCGGAAGCAGGCGATGCCGTCACGCTTCACGTTGCACGCCTGGGCGGCGCCCCAGCCCTTGGACAGGTCGATCTTCTTGCCCTCGAAGCTCGCGATGACCGAAGCGCCCTTCGCCTGCGCGGTCGATGCCATGGCGGTGACACTGCCGACTGCCAGCGCGAGTGCGCCCATCGTGATTCCTGCCTTGGCAAGGAATTTCTGCATCCTGCTGCTCCCCTGAACGGGCCTGGTCGAGGCCTGGTGAAGGGCTGTGTGCGCCCGCTCATCAGCCTGCGGGGAGGCGTTCGGGAAGTCGTTGGCATCCCGTGCCGACCGGTTGGCGATCCGTGCCAGGCCGTGGGGCGCGCAGGTCCGCCGGAGCGCGGCCCGCGAGGTGCCGGTAGTCGCTGGGGGGCAGCCCGTACGCCGCCCGGAACGCGCGGGTGAAGTCGGCGGGACGGGTGAAACCCCAGCCGGCGGCGATGGCGTGGATGCTGCGGGACCTCATCAGCGGATCGGCCAGATCCGCGCGGCAGCGCTCCAGGCGCTCGCGGCGGATCCGGGCCGCCACGGTCGTGCCCTGCTGCTGGAACAACCGGTGCAGGGTGCGCAGGGAGATCTGGTGGGCCGCCGCGATCGTTGCCGGGCAGAGGCCGGGATCGCCCAGGCGCCGCCGGATGAACTCGTTGATCCGTATGCGCATCACGTTGTGCTGCGTCTCGGGAGACAGCCCTTCCCGGGCTCGGGCGGCTTCGGCGAGCATCGCGCTGAGCAGGTCCAGGGTGGTGTGGGCCAGGCGCGGTGCGTCGCAGGCCTCGTACTCGGGCGCGTGGTCCATCAGACCCGTCAGGTAGCGGCGCAGCAGTCCCCCGATGCCCGTCCGTCCCGGGATGCGCGTATGGATGAGACGGTCCAGGGTGTTCGAGTGCAACGGCAGTGCGGTGCGCGGCACTTGCACGATCAGCGAGGACACGTCGGGCCGGTTCATGGCATCGGTCCAGCCCTGCCACGGCTTCGAGGAGTCGTAGAACAGGAGGTCGCCCTCGCCGACCTCCACCTCCCGTCCCGACTGGGTCATCCCGATCCTGCCGCGCACCGTGAGCCAGAGGTGCAGCACTTCGGGATCGTGCTGGCGGACCAGCAGCGGGGACCTCGACACCTTCATCGACGGGTAGTACTGCGCGAAGGTCTGTACGTCGCCCAGCTCCAGGGCCGCGGAGCCGGCCGCGAAGTCCTCGCGGTGGTCGCAGGCCACCGTGGTACGGAACAGCGACGACGAGACCATCGCGTCCCAGAAGTCGTACCGATCGGTGCCCGACAAGTGCTCGGTCGAAAACTTCGTCCACATCATGGCCTGGTGTTCCCTTCCGTACCGGGCGGGTCGGTCGGGCCGAAGCCGCCGGTCAGGTCGAGGGGGATTGCCCGGGCCGTCCAGCCGGACAGCATCGGGGAGATGGCGAGGGCGCGCAGAACGCTTTGCAGGGCAGCGGCGCCGGCCGCTCGCTCGGAGTCGGCGAGGGAGTAGAGGACCAGATCGGCCCGTCCGTCCCCGGCCAGGACGGTCAGGTGCTCGGGTCTGTCCGCCGGTTCGGCGCAGGCCCACAGCACATCGGTCAGTACGTGCTGGTCGAGACGCTGGTGCGGGGCCTGCGGACTCGCCGTCAGTTCCACCGCCGCCATCGCTAGGTACACGGGGGCGTCAGTCCCAGATCAGGCCGAAGAAGGCGAAGAACATGGCGGGCCACTCCCTTTCTCTTCGATGTCTCGTCGATGTCTCGTCGTTTCGCAGCAGAAGCATCGTCGGCGGGCGGAACCTCACGGAAGACGTACCGGATGAGAGCAAGTTGTCCTGAACGCTTGTTGTCACGAGCGCGGCGGCGGCCACGTGCCGATTTCGACAAGACAGGGGCGCACCCGCTTGTCACGCTCGGCCCACGCTGCCCTCTCCGCACGGAGGATCATCTTGTTCGCCACGCTCGGGCTCGATCCGTCCACCGAAGCCGTCTACCAGCTGATGGCCACCCGCCCGGAAGGCTGGGGAGTCGACCAGATCGCCGCGCACCTCGGAAGCACGGAGACGGATGTGCGCGAGGCCCTGGACCGGCTCGCCGAGGCATCGCTGCTGCGCAGGTCGCGGGCGGTACCCGGGACCTGGCGGGCGGTCAGCCCGGAGCTCGGGATGCAGCTCATGCTGCGGCGCCACCAGGAGGATCTGGACCGGCGTCAGCGGGAGATCGCCGAGACCCACGAGGCGGTGTCGCGGTTGATCTCCGACCTGCGCCGCGGCCCGAGTCCGGCCACCGGCGGGGGCGGGGGCGGCGGGGAACGGCTGGTCGGCATCGACGCCGTCCAGGCGCACCTCGAACTCATCGCGGACCAGGCCGTGTCGGAGATCTGCACCTTCATGCCGGGCGGCGCCCAGTCCGCTCCCGCCATCGAGGCGGCCCGGGAGAACGACTCCCGATTACTCGGGCGCGGCGTCGGTGTCCGCACGGTCTGCCTCGACAGTGTCCGCGGAAACCCGCCGACCCTCGACTACGCCCGCTGGCTGAGCGACAACGGCGGCGGCGTACGGACCGTACCCTCACTTCCGCTGCGCATGATCCTCGTCGACCGGGCCCACGCCCTGGTGCCCCTGGACCCGGCCGACACCCGGGCGGGGGCCGTCGTACTGCGCCTGCCGGGCGCGGTCGCCGCGCTGACCGCGCTCTTCGAGCAGGTCTGGGAGGCGTCGCTGCCCCTGGGCTGCGACCGGCCGCGCGACGAGGGCACCGGCCTGACCCCGCCCGAGGGGGAATTGCTGCGGCTTCTGAGCCGGGGCATGACCGACCAGGCGGCCGCCCACCAGCTGGGGGTCTCGCTGAGCACGGTCCGCCGGTCCATGGCGGCCCTGATGGAACGGCTCGGCGCGCGAAGCCGCTTCGAAGCGGGCCTGCGCGCGGCGCAGCGCGGCTGGCTCTGACCGGAGCGGACCCGGCTCCGTCCGCAGCCGGGGGTCCGGGTCCGTCGTCTTCAGCGGGTGCGGAGTTCGCGTTTGAGGACCTTTCCGCTCGCGTTGCGCGGGAGTTCGGAGACGAACTCCACTTCCCTCGGGACCTTGTAGTTGGCCATTTCCCGGCGGGACCAGGCGATCAGGTCGTCGGCCGTGAGGACCGCGCCGGGGCGGCGGACCACGTAGGCCTTGCCGACCTCACCCAGGCGCGGATCCGGGATGCCGACGACGGCGATGTCGGCGATGTCGGGGTGCAGGCCGAGGAGTTGCTCGATCTCGGCGGGGTAGGCGTTGAAGCCGCCGACGATGAACATGTCCTTGATCCGGTCGGTGATGCGCAGGTTCCCGGCGGCGTCGAGGACGCCGACGTCCCCGGTGCGGAGCCAGCCCTGGGGCGTGATGGCCTCGGCGGTTTCGGCCGGGTCCTCGAAGTAGCCGCGCATCACGTTGTGGCCGCGTACCCACACCTCCCCGGGCCGGCCCGTGGGCTGGGGCCCTCCGTCCGCGTCCACGATCCTGACCTCCGTCCCGGGGATGGCCCGGCCCGAGGTCGAAGCGATGATCTCCGCCGGGTCGCCGCGACGGCACATCGTCACGATGCCGCTCGCCTCGGAGAGCCCGTACGCGGTGAGGACGGTGCCGATGCGCAGCTCGCCGCGGAGCCGTTCGACGAGCTGGAGAGGGACCACGGCGGCGCCCGTGACGACCAGGCGCAGGGCCGAGAGGTCGTGGTGGTCGCGCTGGGGGTGGTCGAGGAGGGACTGGTGCAGGGTGGGCGGGCCGGGGAGTACGGAGATCCGCTCGGCGGCGATGTTGGCGAGGACGGTGTCCACGTTGAAGACGGGTTGGGGGACCATCGTGGCCCCGCGCATCAGGCAGGCGATGATCCCGGCCTTGTAGCCGAAGGTGTGGAAGAAGGGGTTCACGATCAGGTAGCGGTCGCCCTCGCGCAGTCCGGCGAGCTCGCTCCAGACCTCGTAGCAGCGCAGGGACTGGGCGTGGGAGATGACGGCGCCCTTGGGGCTGCCGGTGGTGCCCGAGGTGAAGATGATGTCCGAGGGGGCGGTGGCGGGGATCGCGTCCGTGCGGGCGCGGACGGCCTCGGCGGATACGCCATCGCCGCCGGTCAGGAACTCCTTCCAGGTGCGGAAGCAGCTGGGGGCGTCCTCGGACAGGACGACGACCTGCTCCAGGTGCGGCAGGCCGGGCAGCGGCCCGGAGCCCTCGCCCTCGGCGGTGGCACGGCGCAGGGAGGCGACGTAGGAGGTACCGAGGAAGGTGCCGGTGACGAAGAGGAGCCGGGCGCGGCTGCGCTGGAGGACGTAGGCGGCTTCGGAGCCCTTGAAACGGGTGTTGAGGGGGACGAGGACGGCTCCGGCGGAGACGGCGCCGAGCGCGGAGACGATCCATTCGAGGGTGTTGGGCGCCCAGACGGCGACCCGGTCCCCCGGTTCCA
Organism: Streptomyces sp. GL_148; assembly: GCF_057834205.1. Taxonomy (NCBI): domain Bacteria; kingdom Bacillati; phylum Actinomycetota; class Actinomycetes; order Kitasatosporales; family Streptomycetaceae; genus Streptomyces; species Streptomyces sp. GL_148. Next base: position 3,940,094 of record NZ_CM174396.1, read on the forward strand.
CACCGGCGGCCATGCAGGCGGCGGCGGCCCGCTCGACGCGCTCGCCGAGCTGCGCGTAGTCGATCCGGACCCGCCCGTCGACGACGGCCTCACGGCCGGCAAAGCGCACGGCGGCATCGCGGACGAGCCCGCCGATGCTGGCCCACGCGAGCGCCGGCCCGGGGTCGGCGGGGGCGGCCGAGGCCGCCGGCCCGGGGTGGGCGGGCTCGGCGAAGCCCGCCGCGGCCGACGCGGCCGGACCCGCCGGCGCCGCTGCGGCCGCGGAGGCGGGGCCACCGGCGCCCTGAGCGGGTCCGGTACCGGCCCCGGATGCCGAGCCGGACGCCGGGGCGGAGCCCAAGGTGGACCCCGACCCCAAGCCGGAGACGGGCTCCGAGCCCGGGGCGGAGGCGGACACCGGGGCAGAGCCCGACCCCAGGCCGGAGCGTGACCCCAGAGCGGAGCCCGAGGTGGAACCCAAGCCCGGGGCCGAACCCAAGCCCAGGGTGGCGCCCAAGCCCAGGGCGGCGCCCGAGCCCGGGGCGGCGTCGGCACCGCCCCTGGGGGCAGGCGCGGCCCCCGGCTCCCCCCCGGCGGCAACGCCGGGCACGACCCCGACCCCGGGCCCGGGCCCGGACCCGGTGCCCGAATCGGCGGCGGTGCCCGCAGACCCGGCCCCGGAATCGGCGCCCGCAGCAGCGGCACCGGCCCGCGGGCTCCCGCCCCGCCCCGCTCCCGGCGCCGGAGGCGCCCCCGCCCCCGTCGTGCCGGCGAGCCCGTGTGCGTCCTCGGCCATCGTCCGCCCCTCCTTGCAACACCAGTAGCTGACTATCCGTCAGATTAGCTGTAGCCTTCGCGGCTGTCAGTACTGGTGCACCCCGGAGGTGGCGATGGCGGCAACGCTCAAGGACGCTACGGCGATAGTCGGCATCGGGCAGACCGCCTTTGCCAAACAACTGCCGCAGTCCGAAAAGGAGTTGGCCTGCCGGGCCATTCTCGCGGCGCTCGACGACGCGGGCATAGACCCGTCCGAGGTCGACGCCTTCTCCTCCTACACGATGGAGGAGACCGACGAGGTCGAGGTCGCCAAAGCCATCGGCGCCGGCGACGTCACCTTCTTCTCCAAGATCGGCTACGGCGGCGGCGGCTCCTGCGCCACCGTCGGCCACCTGGCCGCCGCCGTCGCCACCGGCCAGGCGAGCGTCGGCGTGGCCTGGCGCTCGCGCAAGCGCGGCTCGGGGCCGCGGCCGTGGAAGAACACGGCCGTCCAGCTCCCCACCCCCGGCCAGTGGACGCGCCCCTTCGGCCTGCTGCGCCCCGCCGACGAGATCGGCATGCTGGCCCGCCGCTACATGCACGAGTACGGCGCCACCCGCGACCACCTCTTCAACGTCGCGATGGCCTGCCGCAACCGGGCCAACGAGAACCCGGCCGCGATGATGTACGAGCGCCCGCTGACCCGCGAGATGTACATGACCGCCCGGATGATCAGCGACCCGCTCTGCCTCTTCGACAACTGCCTGGAGACCGACGGCGCACTGGCCTGCGTCATCGTGAGCGCCGAGCGCGCCCGCGACTGCCGGCAGAAGCCCGTCTACGTCCACTCCGTCGCCCAGGGCCTGCCCTCCCAGCACCACGGCATGGTCAACTACTGGAACGACGACCCGCTGTCCGGCCCCGCCTGGACCGCCGCCCGACACCTGTGGAAGCAGGCCGACTTCGGGCCCCAGGACGTGGACGTCGCCCAGATCTACGACGCCTTCACCCCCCTGATCCCGCTCTCCCTGGAGGGCTACGGCTTCTGCGGGCGCGGCGAAGGCGCCTCCTTCACCGAGGGCGGCGCCCTGGAGATCGGCGGCCGGCTCCCCATCAACACCGGCGGCGGCGGCCTCAGCGAGGCCTACGTGCACGGCTTCAACCTGATCAACGAGGGCGTCAAGCAGCTCCGCGGCATCTCCACCGCCCAGGTGCCCGACGCCGCGACCTGCCTGGTGACCGCGGGCGAGGGTGTCCCGACGTCCGCCATCCTGCTGCGCGCCTGAGGACCCGAGGAGCTGAACAAGACGATGACCACCACCACGCCCGCGACGCCACCGACACCCGCGACTCCCGCGACGCCCGCGACTCCCGCGGACGAGCTCCTCCTCCCCGTCCCCGACGAGGACGGCGCCCCCTTCTGGGAGTACGCGGCCCAGGGCGAACTCCGCGTCCAGGCCTGCGCGGCGCCCACCTGCGGGAAACTGCGCTTCCCGCCCCGCCCCTGCTGCCCGCACTGCCGGTCCTTCGACTCCGAATGGCGCCTGATGAGCGGCCGGGGCCGGATCTGGTCGTACGTACGGCCGCACCCGCCGCTGCTGCCCGCGTACGCCGCGCAGGCCCCGTACAACGTGATCCTCGTGGAGCTGGCCGACGCCCCGCAGATCCGCCTCGTCGGCAACCTCGTCACCTCCGCCGACGCCCCGCTGGACTCCATGGACCCGGCGCGGCTGCGCATCGGCGCACGGGTCCAGGTGGTGTTCACCGAGACGGGCGGGACGCCGGTGCCGCGCTGGGTACTGGAGAAGTCGTGACGGCCGACGGGACCCCTGGCCTGCGCGTGGAGCGGGACAAGACCACCGGGGTCGCGGTCGTCACCCTGGACCGAGAGCGCAAGCACAACGCGATCGACCTGGCGACGGCCGCCGAACTGGGGCGGGTGTGGCGGGAGTTGCGCTACGAGGACGAGGTGCGGGCGATCGTGCTGACGGGCGCCGGGCAGGCGGCCTTCTGCACGGGCATCGACCGGGGCGTGGAGGTGCCGCAGCCCTCCTCGCCGTACTCGGTGGACGACCCGCTCGTCGCCATCGGGCCGAAGGCCAACGACCTGTGGAAGCCGGTGGTCGCCGCCGTCAACGGCATGGCCTGCGGCGGGGCGTTCTACCTGCTGGGCGAGTCGGAGTTCATCATCTCCTCCGCCTCCGCGACCTACTTCGACCCGCACACCAGCTACGGGATGGTCAGCGCCTACGAGGCGATCTACATGGCGCAGCGCATGCCCTTCGGCGAGGCCGCCCGGATGTCCCTGATGGGCACGGCGGAACGGCTCTCCGCGCGGCGGGCGTACGAGATCGGCCTGGTCTCGGAGCTGGCGGAGCCCGAGGCGCTGCTCCCGGCGGCCCTGCGGGCGGCCGAGACGCTGGCCGGCTTCCCGACGGAGGCCGTGCAGGGCACCGTACGGTCCCTGTGGGCGGCGAAGCAGGCCACCCTCCAGCAGGCGCTGGCGCAGGCTCCGGGCCTGGTGGCACTGGGGAACCTGCCGCCCGAGCGGCAGGCGGAGCTGTTCGCCGGCCGGCGCGGCGGGACGGGACCGGAGCCCCGGATCCGCTGAGGGGGGAGGGCGGGCGGGGGACGCTTTCGCGGACCCCCGCCGCCGCTCAGCGGGTCTTCTTGGTGGACCTGGGCTTCGGCGTGCTCGTGGTCTTGCCGCCGGTGGTGGACCCCGTGGTCCCGGAGGTGGAGGTCGACGTCGGGGTGGGCGACGCGGTCGAGAGGGTCTGGACGCGGCCCACGATGCAACTGAGGACCTCGCCCGCCTTGGCCGCGCTCGTCATCGGCATGTCGACCGTCCGGCTCTCGCCCGCCTTGAGCGTGAGGTCCACGGAGGCGGTGTCGACCCGGCCGCCGCGCGTGCCTTCGAAGACCAGCGGGACGCGGAAGGTGTGCGCGGCCGTCGCGTCGGAGGTGACCTTGACGGTGGCCTTCGCCGCGGACGGGCCGGCGCAGGTGACGACCACGGCGTGCGCGAGCGGCCGGGACTCGGTGGGCGTGGCCGTGGCCGAGGAGCCACTGCCGCTCCCGCTCCCGTTCCCGCCCGTGCTGCCGTAGCTCTTCGTCTTCGACTTCGACTTGCTCTTGGAGCTGGAGCACCCGCCCCCGCTGCTCTTGCTCTTGCTCTTGCCGCTCTTGCCCGTCGACGAGAACCCCGTCAGCGCGAGCACCACGCCCACCAGTACCGCCGTGACCCTGACGCGCCGCCCCGTGACCACCATGACCTGAACCTCTCCCCGTTGAACAACCCGCGGCACGCTATCAGGAGGCGCAAGGCGCACCGGTACGGTGGCCGCCAAGAGCCACGATCGCTCCCCGGGGGGACACACCATGACCAGCGAGACCACGGCCACCACCACCGCCTCCGACACCGCCGGCGTCATCACGGCCATCGCCCGCCTCCAGGCCCGGCCCGGTCTGGAGGCGGAGGTGCGCGCACAGGCCCTGTCGCTGGTCGCGCCGACCCGGGCCGAAGCGGGCAACGTCTCCTACCGCGCGTACGAGGACCCGACCGCTCCGGGGACCTGGGTCGTCCTGGAGGAGTGGGCGGACGCCGCGTCCTGGGAAGCCCACCTGGCCTCCCCTCACCTGACGGGGGCCCTGTCCCGCACGGCGGCCCTGCTGGCCGGCGCACCGGTGGTGCGGGTGTTCCCCCCGGCGCTCCCCTCGTAGGGTTCCGCGCGGCGTAGGACTCCCCGTGTCGTAGACCTCCGCGCGGCGTAGACCTCCGCGTGCGGGGCTCCGGGGGCGGGCGTAGCGTCGGGATCGAGATCCAGACCCACTCCCCCGGAGGGCCGGGCATGATCCGCAACGTACTCGGCTCGATCCTGGGTCTGATCGGAGCGACGGCCGCCGTCTGGAGCCCCTTCCGCGCCTGGTACGACGGCCGTCACGGACGCGACTACCGCATCCAGGAACTCTTCACCGCCGCCGGGATCACCGACACCAAGGCCGCCCTGCTGGGCTCCCTCCTACTGCCGTTCCTCTTCGCCGCCCTGCTGGCGCTGGTCGCGATCGTGCTGCGCTCCCGGCTGCTCATGGCCTTCTCCGGCGTCGTCGTCCTCGGCTTCGCCGTGCTCTGGATGGTCCGCCAGGGCCAGGCCGCGGGCAGCCTCTCCGTCGGCGGCGACGGCACGGGACTCGGCGACGGCCTCGCCAACGCCTTCGGCGCGGGCGCCCTGCTCATCCTCGCGGCGGCCGTGATGAGCGGCCGCCCCCGCCGCCGCGACCGGCCCGCTCCGGAGCCGGAGCCTGAGCCGGACCCGACACCGGCTCCCGTCGAGGACCCGGCCCACCCCCCGGCCCCGTCGCCCTGGCCGACCCCGCCGCAGGACCACACGTAGAGCCCCGGCCGTCCGCCGCCCATCCGGCGGCCCCGGCCCCCTGACATGACGGCGGCCCCGTCCCCCTGAGGGGGCGGGGCCGGCCAGCCGTTGCGGGCGAGGTGGGGATCAGGCCTCGACGACGCCGGACGCCGCGATCTCGATCTTGCTCTTCGTGGAGCCCGAGGCGGTGCCGAGCTTCTCGATCTTGTCGACGATCTCCTTGCCCTCGACGACCTCGCCGAAGACGACGTGCTTGCCGTCGAGCCAGGAGGTGACGACGGTGGTGATGAAGAACTGCGAGCCGTTGGTGTTCTTGCCGGCGTTCGCCATCGACAGCAGGTACGGGCGGTCGTGCTTCAGGGTGAAGTTCTCGTCGGCGAACTTCTCGCCGTAGATGCTCTTGCCGCCCGTGCCGTTGTGGTTGGTGAAGTCACCGCCCTGCAGCATGAACTGCGGGATGACGCGGTGGAAGCCGGAGCCGGCGTAGCCGAAGCCGTTCTGGCCGGTGCACAGCTCGCGGAAGTTCTGGGCGGTCTTCGGGACGACCTCGTCGAAGAGGTTGAAGACGATGCGACCGGCGTCGGCGCCGTCGATCTTGATGTCGAAGAATACGTTGCTCATGGGGTCCATCCTGTCACTCCTCGTGCGGTGCGCGACCCCGAGGGGGCCGCGACCGGGCCCCCGGATGGCTCAGCCGCAGCTCAGGCGGCGGCCGAGCCGCGTCAGCCGGACGTACGGGTTCCCGTGCCCTTGGCGGCGTCCAGCGCGTAGACGCAGCGGTCCTTGCTGCACGCGTAGACCACGCCCGCCTCGGCCACCGGGGCTCCGCTGATCTCCCCGCCGGTGGCCAGTTTCCAGCGGAGCTGGCCACCCGCCGCGTCGAGGGTGTAGAGGCAGTGGTCGGCCGATCCGAAGTGGACCCGGCCGTCCGCGACCGCCGGGGAACCGGTGATCTCGCCGCCCGCCGCGAACCGCCACTTCGGGGTGCCGGTGACCGCGTCGAGCGTGTACACGGCGCTGCCCGCGGCCAGGTGGACGTTGCCCGCGGCGACGAGGACCGGGTCGGCGGCCTGCCGGGGCTCCGTGGCGATGCGCCAGCGGTCCTTGCCGTTGGCCGCGTCCAGGGCGTAGACGGTGCCCAGGTAGTCCGCGAGGTAGACCCCGCCGCCCGTGACGGCCGCGCCGGGGGCGTAGGCCGGGGGCGCGAGGAACACGGCGGGCGCCTCGAAGTGCCAGCGCACCCGGCCCGAAGCCCGGTCGACGGAGATCACCCGGGTGCCCGCGGCGACGTAGACGTTGCCGTCGGGGGCGGGAGTGACCCGTACGGGCACGTTCCCGCAGGAAGCGGCGTCGCCGACCGGGTACGACCAGGACTCGCGGCCGGAGCGGGCGTCCAGGGCGCGCAGCCGGGCGTCCTGCCACACGTAGACCGTGCCGTCGTGCAGCACGGGGGCCGCCTCGGCGGTCTCGAAGTCGCTCTGCGCGCCGGTCAGTTCCCACAGCTTCTGCCCGCTGGACGACTCCCAGGCCTGTACGCCGCCTCCGCGCGTGGCGGTGACGACGGTGCCCCGGTCGGCGCGCACGGCGTACACCCAGGCATCGGCGGACAGCCGCCACCGCTCGGAGCCGTCGGTGGCGTCCAGGGCGTAGAGGGAGGGGCCGTCGGAGGCGTGGATGCGCCCGTCGGAGACGGCCATGGACCAGGCGACGTCGCGGGTCTTGAACTGGCGGCGGCCGCTGGCCACGTCCAGGGCGTGCACCTCGAAGGAGGTGACGTAGAGCAGGTCGCCGGCGACGGTCGGGGTGCCCCAGACCTCGTTCGACATCCGGAACCGCCAGGGCCGCCAGCGGCCGCTGTCGGGGGCCGGGCCTGGGCTCGGTACGACGACCGAGGGCGCGGAGCCCGCCACCGGGATGCCGGCGGGCGGCCGGATCCAGCCGGTCGCCGAGTCCGCGGCGGAGGCGGCGTGGGCAGCCGGCGCCGAGGCGGAGGCCTGCGGGCCCGGGCCGATCGGCACCGGGGAACCGCCGAGCCGCACAGGCTCGCCCGAGGGCGCCATCGGAGGGTGCTCGGGCCGCTGCGGGACCGCCTGGCCGGTCCGCGGGTCGGTCCAGGGGTCGGCTCCGCCGCGCGGGCGGCGGTGCGTGGCAGGACCGGACGCGGGACCGGACGCGGGACCGGAGGCGCGCCCGGACGCGGGACCGGCACTCTCGATCGGTGCGGAGACGCCGGCCCGGGGAAGCGCGGGCCTGGGCACGGCGGCCGCCGCGGCATGTGCGGCGGCCGCGGCGTTGCGGTGGCCGGCCCGCCGGGCCTCGATCATCGCGACGGCCCGCTCGGGCAGCCACGCCGAGGCGGTACCGCTCTCGTCGCCGCCCTCGAAGAGGTGCGGGGCGAGCTGCGCCTGCAGGTCGGCCGGGGTCGGCCGCTGCGTGGCGTCCATCTGCATGCAGGAGTCGATCAGCGGGCGGAGCTCGTCGGGGAGCCCCTCCAGGTTGGGGCCCTCGCGCAGCAGCATGAAGACCGTCTCCACCGGGTTCGCCCCGTGGTACGGCGGGTGCCCGGTGGCGGCGAAGACCAGCGTGGAGCCGAGCGAGAACACGTCGCTGGCGCCCTTGACGCTGCGCGAGTCCTTGGCCTGCTCCGGCGACATGTACGCGGGGGTGCCGACGGCGACGTTCGTCATGGTCAGGCGGGTGTTGGAGACCCCGCTGGCGATGCCGAAGTCGATCACGCGCGGGCCGTCCTCGACGACGAGCACGTTGGAGGGCTTCAGGTCGCGGTGGACCAGGCCCGCCCCGTGGATGGACTGCAGCGCCTCGGCGATGCCGGCGGCGAGCCACCGTACGGCCTGGGCGGGCATGGGCCCGCACTCGTGGACGATCTCCTCCAGGGAGGGCGCCGGTACGTACGCGGTGGCCAGCCACGGCACGGCCGCGCGCGGGTCGGCGTCCACGACGGCCGCGGTGTAGAAGCCGGACACGGCCCGCGCCGCCTCCACTTCACGGGTGAAGCGGACGCGGAAGAGCTGGTCCTCGGCGAGCTCGGTGCGCACCGTCTTGATCGCCACCCGGCGTCCGGACGCCGACCGGGCGAGATAGACCAGCCCCATGCCGCCGGCGCCGAGCCGTCCCAGCACCTCGAAGGGGCCGATCCGTCTCGGGTCGTGCTGCGTCAGCTGCTCCACCACTCGCCTCCACACCCATCCCCGTACGGGGTCCCTCACGGGCCCCGCTCTTTCAGCCGTCCGCCGGTGGCATCGCCGTCATCGCCGTCACGTCACCGGATGCGCACGAGCCGCCGCGGGCCTGCCCCGAGCAGCGTCTCACCCCCGGGGGCCGCCCGGGTCGCGCACCCCCGATTCTGTCAGGCCCGCGCCTGGTCCGGCCCCGGCACGGCGGGTGGCCGCGTACGCGACTGCGAGGACGCCGTACAACCCATGGGGGGTGTCGTGGGTCTAGCCCCCCGTTCAGCTCGTCATTGTCCGGGGGGATCCGTGCGTCACCGTTTGACTTCAGCCATCGTCGTCGCCACAACCGTGCTCGGGGGCCTGGCCGTGGCGGAGGGCGCGCAGGCCATACCGGGGGCGGCGCAGGCCGCCGTCGTACGGGGAACGGCGCAGGCCTCGTCCGTCACGGGGCCGGCGCAGGCCGTACCGGCGCAGGCCGCGTCCGCTCCCTGTCCGCCGGAGATGTCCGCCCGGCAGGACGGGTCCCTCGTCGTCTCCAGCGCGTCGGACGGGACGGGCGTGCCCGACGGCCTCGTCGTCCACCTGCGGGACAGGAAGACGGGACTGCGCGTCGCCTCGGTCGGCACGTTCCGCAAGGTGACCGACCCGGACGGCGTCCTCCTCGGCTTCCAGCTGGTCTCGGAGCCGCTCAAGCCTGCCGCCCTGGGGATCTACACGCTCGAAGTCGGCTCGGAAGCCGAGCCCGTCGTCTGCGGGGACTTCGACTACCGGCTGCGTGCGGTGGTCACCAAGGTCGACGTGGTGGACGGGGTGTCCCTCGACAACCTCAAGACCACCGTGTCGGCGGACGTGACCACCTTCGACCCGCGGACCGGGGCGAGCGCCCCGCTGGGCAACACCAAGGTCCGCCTCTCCGGCGAGCGCACCTCGCAGGAGGCGACCACGGACGCGCAGGGCCACCTGTCCTCCCCGTTCGCCTTCCGGGGTACGGAGAACCACACCGAGGTGCGCGTCGACGTCCTGGAAACCGCGGACGTGAGCGCCGGGGGGCGCAGCGACACCGCACGCGCGGTCCGCCAGAAGGCCGAGATCCTCCTCGACCCCGGATCCCGGAAGATCACGACCCGCTCCGGCTCGATCGCCACGATCACGGGCCGGGCCGTCAGGATCGCCGGGGACGGGACGCGGGGGCCCGTCCCCGAGGGCACGCCGATGCTCGCGGACCTCACCGGGGAGCCCAGGACGACGGCGGACGGCCGCTTCGAGCGGCAGCTGAGGATGGTCCACGACCGCCCGGTGAAGACCACGTGGGCGGGCGGCAGGTCCCCGTGGCTGCAGTACGCGATCGCCGACACGGAGGCCGAGGTCGTCGAGGCCGGCTACTTCACGGACGTCGAGGCCACGATCGGCTCCGCGGGCGTGACGTTCACCGGGGGCCTCGCCCACAAGCCCCTCAGTCAGACGCCCACCCTTGTCGAGGTGCAGTACTCGGCCGACGGCAAGAGGAGCTGGACGACGCGCAACGTGTTCACCGTGGACTTCGCCACCGACCGGTTCGACCTGGCGCTGCCGGGCGAGGCGGACGGCTACTGGCGGCTCCGGTACGCCGCCGCGCCGCGCATGCAGGGCTCCGTCACCGAGCCGGTCCGGCTGACCCGGACGGCGACGGAGTTCACGAAGTTCAACGCGGCGCCGGAGCCGCTGCGCACGGGCCAGGCCTTCTCCGTCAAGGGCACCCTCCGGCACGGGACCCCGGCGAAGGCCTACGGCGGACAGCTGGTGCTGTTCTACTTCCAGCCCACCGGCAGCCAGGACTACGTCTACAAGGGCCATGCGAAGACCGCCGCGAACGGCGGCTTCGTCCACGATTTCACCGCCGACGGCACCGGCACCTGGATCGCCCGCTACCGCGACGCGGACGGCAAGCACCTCAACGCCGAGAGCCGCCCGGACGACCTCGCCGTGAACCCGTAGCCCTCAGCCCGTACGGAACCGGGCGGGGGCCGGGGCCGGGGGCCGGCTAGCCGCCCGTCCTAGTCCGCGGTTCCGAGAGCAGCCCGAAGACCGCGCCCTGGTTGTCCGCGACCACCGCGATGCGCCCGTACGGGGTGTCGAAGGGGTCGGCGGTGACCCGGCCGCCGAGGCGCTGCACCATCGCGACGGACTGGTCGCAGTCCGGGACGGCGAAGTACGCCAGGAAGTGCGCGGGCATGATCTCGGGGAAGGCGTCGGTGATGAGGCTGCGCCCCAGGACGGCGGTCTCCGAGCCGGGCGCCTTGCCGGGCGGGGACCAGACGCGGTACTCGATGCCGGCGTCGTTCTGGTCCTCGGGGACGTAGCCGAAGACCTTGGCGTAGAAGACGTCCACGGCGTCGCGGGCGCGGGTGTAGACCTCGCTCCAGCAGTACGTGTAGGGCTCGTTCTGGGCGTCGAAGCCGTGGTGGGTGCCGGGCTGCCACAGGCCGAAGACGGCCCCGCCGGGGTCGGCGGCCATCGCGGCGGTCCCGTAGGGGCCGACCGGCATCGGGTCCATGACCATCTGGCCGCCGGCGGCGCGGATGCGCTGGGCGCAGGCGTACGCGTCGGTGGTGTAGAGGTAGATCCCCCAGACGGTCGGCATGCGGCCGTCGGGCTTGGGGGCGAGGGCGGCGACGTTGCGGCCGCGGCTGTAGGCCTGGGTGTAGTGGCCGTACTCGGCTCCCGCACTGTCGGAGAAGGTCCACCCGAAGAGCTCACCGTAGAAGCGCTTGCCGGCTTCCACGTCCGGCAGGGAGGCGTCGACCCAGCAGGGTGAGCCTTCCGCGAATGTGGCCATGAGCCCGGTTCCTTCCGTTGTGCGGGGGTGTGCAAGGGTGTGCACCCTCCGCGCACGTTCTGCCTCGCTCGCCCAGCCATGTCCTCCGGATCATGATGTGCCCGAAAACTTGTCCACAGCCTGTTGATAAGACTATTCGGGGGATAGGGTCCGAACCCGGACGGCGCGCCCGGGGCGCCCGCCCTGCCGGAATCAGCCGCGGTGACGGGTCGGGACGCGCTTACGCCCAGGCCAGGCGTCCCGTAACCCCATTTGCAGGCGGCCGAATCGCGCGCCGATCACCCCTCGGTAAGCTGACGGCATGACAGGACAAGTACGCACCGTCGACGGCCGCGTTGCCGGCCGGCGCGGTCAGGCGACGAGGCAGAAGCTGCTCGACTGCCTCAGCGAGATGCTCAGCTCCTCGCCGTACCGCGACGTCAAAGTGATCGACGTCGCCCGCAAGGCCGGTACCTCCCCCGCGACCTTCTACCAGTACTTCCCGGACGTCGAAGGTGCCGTCCTGGAGATCGCGGAGCGCATGGCCAACGAGGGCGCGCAGCTGACCTCGCTGGTCGAGGGGCGCGCGTGGGTCGGCAAGGCGGGATGGGCGGCGGCGGAGGAACTCGTCGACGGCTTCCTGGAGTTCTGGCGGCGCAACGACGCGATCCTGCGGGTCGTCGACCTCGGCGCGGCCGAGGGCGACAAGCGGTTCTACAAGATCCGCATGAAGATCCTCAACTCCGTCACCAACTCCCTGACGGAGTCGGTGAAGGAGCTCCAGGCCAAGGGCAAGGTCGACAAGGACGTGAGCCCGGCGGCGATGGCCGGTTCACTGGTCGCCATGCTCGCGGCGGTCGCCTCGCACCAGAAGGGCTTCCAGACCTGGGGCGTCAAGCAGGCGGAACTGAAGCCGAACCTGGCGCTCCTGGTCCACCTGGGCATCACGGGCAAGAAGCCGACGAAGTAAGCGGCGGACCCCACCGGGTCCGCCGCGCCTCCCTTACGGGACTTCCGCCGTGATCAGCGACGCTCCAGGCGGAACAACCGGATCTCGCGCTCGATGCGCGCCTGGTACGCCGCGTACGGCGGCCAGAACTTCAGCACCGCCTGCCACGCCGCCGCGCGCTCCTCACCCGCCAGCAGGCGGGCGCGTACGGCGATGTCCTGACCCTTCCAACTCACGTCCGCGTCAGGGTTCTTGAGAAGGTTCCCGGTCCACGCCGGGTGTCCGGGGCGGCCGAAGTTCGAGCCGATCAGCACCCAGCTCGCCCCGTCCTGCTCCGGCATGCACGCGAGCGGGGTGGTGCGCGGTTCGCCGGTCTTGGCGCCCTTGGCGGTGAGGATCACGCCGGGGAGCATCTGGGCGCTGAGGATGACCTTGCCGCGGGTCAGCTTGTGCACCGCCTTGTCCATGGCGGGGATGAAGTGCGGTGCGATCTTGGCGAACAGCATGGTCGAGGAGACCTTCTGCATCAGCTTGACTCCGGGCGCCATCAGACGGCCACCTTCTCGTTCCGTGGGGCGGGGGCGGACGCGGGTACGGCCGCGGGTGCGAGGGGGGCGAACAGCCCTGCCGCGTCCGCGGCGTGGGCGCGCAGCCGGTGGACGGGGCCGAAGAGCAGTTCGTCGGCGGCCGCCCGCTTGAAGTAGAGGTGCGCGTCGTGCTCCCAGGTGAAGCCGATGCCGCCGTGCAGCTGGATGGCCTCGCCGGCGGTGATCCGCAGCGCTTCCAGGGCCTGGGCCAGGGCGAGTCCGCCCTGTTCCGGGTCCCAGGCCGCGTAGTAGGCGGCCGAGCGGGCCGCCTGGACCTGTACGTAGAGGTCGGCGAGGCGGTGCTTGACCGCCTGGAACGAGCCGATGGCCCGGCCGAACTGCTCGCGCTGCTGGACGTACTCCACGGTGCGGGCGAGCGCCTGCCCGGCCGCGCCCACGGCCTCGGCGGCCAGGACGGCGGCGGCGCCGCGTCCGGTGGCGGCGAGGGCTCCGGCCACGTCGGCGTCGTCGCCGCCGAGCAATTCTGCCTCTACGTCGCGGAGTTGGATCCGCCCCTGCGGGCGGGTCTCGTCCAGGGTGGTCTGCCGCGCCCGTACGAGGCCTGGCGCGTCCTCCCGTACGAGGAACAGCAGGGTGCGGCTGCGGGCGAAGCCTCCCGTGTGCGCGGCGACCAGCAGCAGCGAGGCGCTGTGCCCGTCGAGCACCTGGGCGACCTCCCCGTACAGCCGCCAGCCGCCGTCCACGGCGCGGGCCTGCACTCCGCCTGCCCGGCCGCCGCCGGCCCAGTCGCCCGGGGCGTTGTCCCCGGTCAGCGCGAGGGCGGTGGCCAGGGCGGGGCCGGGTACGGCGAGCGCGGCGGTGAGCCCGCCCGCCGCGAGCGGCGGGAGCAGGGCGGAGCGCTGGGCGCCGGTCCCCAGGGCGGTGACCAGCGGCACGGCGAGCACGGCGGTGGCCAGCAGCGGCGAGGGCAGCAGCACCCGTCCGGTCTCCTCGCAGGCCAGGGCCAGGTCGGCGGGGGCGCAGCCGACGCCTCCGTACTCCTCGGCCACGGCGATGCCCGGCAGCCCGAGCTGCCGGGCGAGCTGCTGCCACAGCTCGTGGTCGTATCCGGCGTCGGTGCGGACGGCGGCCTTGACCTCGTCCGGGCCGCAGCGTTTGCCCAGGATCTCGCGCAGGGTACGCCGTATCTCGTCCTGCTCCGCGGTGAAGGCGGCATCCATCGTCGGGCTCCTCCCCGTATCTGACGGGCCGTCATGTTAGGGCGGACGGCGCCATAAGCACAGGGGGCGGACCGTTCCGAAGCCGATCGCCCGGGAGCGGCGGGGGCCGGGCCCATCACGCGGCGCGGCCTACGACGACCACGGGGCCGGCCACACCTCCCGCAGGGCTTCGACCCCGAACGGGCCGCCCCCTGAGGCTCCTTGCAAGCCCGCCCCGGGCCGCGGCGGCCGCAAAAATCGCTGTCCCCTTACTGGAAGGCGGTGATAGAGAGTCCGGGTGACAACGACACTTGAGTTCCCCGCTCTGCTGCGACTGATCGACGAACGGTCGACCGCCTTCCGCGCCGCGGTCGCCTCCGCGCCCAGCCTCGACGTACAGGTGCCGACCTGCCCCGAGTGGACGCTGTTCGATCTGGCGCAGCACATCGGCGAGGGGCGCCGCGACTGGGCCGCCACCGTCGCCGCAGGGCCTGCTCCGGCCAAGTCCTCAGCGGCGGGCGCCCCCGCTGCACCTCGGGAGCGCGAGGCCCTGCTGACCTGGCTGGCGGAGTCCACGGAGCAACTGGTGGACGCACTGCGGCAGGCCGGCCCGGATCGCGGTTGCTGGACGTGGTGGGAGACGCTGGAGTCGCCGCCGACCTCCGGCGCCGTAGCCCGGCACCAGCTCCAGCAGATGGCGGTGCACACCTACGACGCCCAGATCACCGTGGGTGCCCCGCAGCCGCTGTCGGCCGAGGTGGCGCTCGACGGTGTCGACGAGTTCCTGTCCACCTGCGTCGCAACGACGAGTGCCTGGCCGCACGAGCCCGCCACTGTCGACTTCCACGCCTCCGAGGGCCACTCCTGGCGCCTCACGCTCTCCGCCGACGGCGCCCGCACCGTCCGCCTCCCCGCGCCCGGCACCCTGCCGACCACCACCACGACCGCGACCGACCACGAACCGGACGCCGCCGCCGTCTCCCTCCGGGGCACGGCCGGCGAGCTGGTCCTCGCCCTGTACGACCGCATCCCGATCAACTCCCTGAAGGTCGAGGGCGACCAGCGCATCTTCGAACGGCTCAGCGCCTGGGACCCGGGGGCGTAGGGCGCGGCGGCCTCGGGGCCGCCCGGCGGGCTCCCGGCGGACTCCCGGCGACCCTCTAGTATCTGACGGTTCGTCAGTTGTACCGTCAGGGCATGCCTGGACCCCTCTCCGCCCCCGCCCCCGCCGGCCCCGGGGCCCGGCCCCGCCGGGTCGCCGTCGTCGGCGTCGCCCTCTCGGACTGCGGCCGGGTGGACGGCCCCACCCCGTACGCCCTGCACGCGCAGGCCGCCCGCCGGGCCCTGGCCGACTCCGGCCTGGACCGGTCGGTGATCGACGGCTTCGCCTCGGCCGGCCTCGGCATCCTGGCACCCGTGGAGGTCGCCGAGTACCTGGGCCTGCGCCCCACCTGGGTCGACTCCACCTCGGTCGGCGGCTCCACGTGGGAGGTCATGGCCGCCCACGCCGCCGACGCCATCGCGGCCGGGCACGCCAACGCGGTCCTCCTCGTCTACGGATCCACCGCGCGCGCGGACATCAAGGCCCGCCGCCGGACCTCGAACCTCTCCTTCGGGGCGCGGGGACCGCTGCAGTTCGAGGTCCCGTACGGGCACACGCTGGTCTCCAAGTACGCGATGGCCGCGCGCCGCCACATGCACGAGTACGGCACGACGCTGGAGCAGCTCGCCGAGGTGGCGGTGCAGGCGCGGGCGAACGCCGCCACCAACCCGGACGCGATGTTCCGCGACCCCATCACGGTCGACGACGTCCTGTCCTCCGGGATGATCGCGGACCCCTTCACGAAGCTGAACTGCTGCATCCGCTCGGACGGCGGCTGCGCGGTCCTGCTGGCCGCGGAGGACTACGTACCGGACACGGCCAAGGAGCCCGTGTGGATCCTCGGCTCCGGCACCGCCGTCTCGCACACCACGATGTCGGAATGGGAGGACTTCACCGTCTCCCCCGCGGCCGTCTCGGGCCGCCAGGCCTTCGCCCGCGCCGGGCTCACCCCGGCGGATGTGGACCTGGCCGAAATCTACGACGCCTTCACCTATATGACCCTGGTCACTCTGGAGGACCTCGGCTTCTGCGCAAAGGGCGAGGGCGGCGCATTCGTGGAGAAAGGGCGCCTCCTGCGGGACGGCGAATTCCCGGTCAACACGGACGGCGGCGGACTCTCCGCCTGCCACCCCGGCATGCGCGGCCTGTTCCTGCTCGTCGAGGCGGTACGCCAACTCCGCGGCGAGGCGGCCGAGGGTCAGGTGCGCAAACGGGGCGGAACCCTCCCACAAGTAGCCATCGCCTCGGGCACGGGCGGCTGGTTCTGCTCGTCGGGCACCATCATTCTCGGACGGGACTGACGCCCTGTCGGTGCGGCTGCGTAAGCTCCCGGAGGGGTCGGCGCGCCAGGCAGGTTCCACAACGGACTGCCCTGGCATCCACGGCCCCCTCGGGGAACCTCCAGCCATCACGGGAACTGACTTGATATCGAACCTGCTGCGGCGTTCTCGCGCCGCTCTCGCCGTCACGGTCGCCACGGGCGCCCTGCTGACGGTCGCCGCCCCGGCCCAGGCGGTCACCGCCCCGCCGGTCACCGCCACCTCCGCCTTCCTGATGGACGCCTCCACGGGCGCCACGCTCACCAGCAAGTTGGGCGACACCAAGCGTGAGGGGGCCAGCACCACGAAGATCATGACGGCGCTGGTCGTCCTCACCAGGTCGAGCCTCGACCTCGACAGGAAGGTGACGATCCGCCAGGAGCACCTGGACTACGTCGCCCGGGAGGGCGCGAGCTCGGCCTACCTGAAGGCCGGCGCCACCCCCACCGTGCGCCAGCTGCTGTACGCGATGATGCTGCCCTCGGGCTGCGACGCCGCCTACGCGCTCGCCGACACCTTCGGACAGGGCACGACCAGGGCGGCACGCGTCCAGAGCTTCATCTCGAAGATGAACACCAAGGCGAGCGACCTTGGCATGACCAACACCCACTACGACACCTTCGACGGCATCTCGCGCGGCACCACCTACATCACCGCGCGCGACCTCGCGAAGCTCACCCGCACCGCGATGCGCTACACCACCTTCAAGGCGATCGTGAAGACCCCCTCGTACAGCAGCGGCGGAACGTCCGCCGTCGCCACGTGGACGAACACGAACCTGCTGATCAAGCCCGGCAACGGCTACCAGACCCCTGGCGCCATCGGCGTCAAGACGGGTACCGGCACGGCCGCGGGCCAGTGCCTCGTCTTCGCCGTGACCCGCAACGGCAAGTCGATCGTCGGCGTCCTACTGAAGGCCACGGACCGCTACCCGGACGCGATCAAGCTCACCGACTGGGCCGTCGGCCCGGCCGCCGGCGCGACGCTCCAGCGCAGCACCACCGAGCCCATCCCGGACGTCCTCGACTGATGTCGTGACGCCCTGACGGCCTGCTGAAACACGCAGACGTCCACGGGGGCGCTCCGCCCGACCGAACAGGTCGGCCGGGGCGCCCCCGTTCGGTTTTCCCGTGGTGCCGCCACGGCCGCGTGGTGTTCGATCGAGACATGAGCAGCAACGCGAGCGACGTGAACGCCGACTTCCACACCACCCTGCACTCCCTGCGCGTCTGGGACGGCCCGCTGCCGTCCTTCGACACGGCCACCGCACCGGCCGACCCGCTCGAGCTGTTCCGGGAGTGGTTCACGCACGCCGCCAAGGCGGGGCAGCCCGAGCCGCACACGATGAGCCTGGCGACGGTGGACGCGGACGGGCGGCCCGACGTACGGACGCTCATGCTGCACGACGCCGACGAGCGCGGCCTGCACTTCGCCTCGCACTCCACCAGCACGAAGGGCCGGCAGCTGGCCGGGCAGCCGGCCGCGGCGCTGGGCTTCTACTGGCCGGCGGTGGCCCGCCAGATCCGCATCCGGGGACGGGTCACCGCCTGCGACGCGACGGAGAGCCGCGCCGACCTGGCGGCCCGCACGCGCGGGGCGCTGGCGGCGGCACTGACGGGCCGGCAGAGCGAGGTGCTGGCCTCCCGGGAGGAGCTGGCCGCCGTGGCGGCGAAGTCCTGGGAACGGGCCGGCGCGGAGCCGGACGCCCCGGCGCCGACGTGGACCCGGTACGTGCTCTCCCCCACGCAGATCGAGTTCTTCCAGGGAGACGCAGCCCGCCTCCACACCCGCCTCCAGTACACCCGCACCCCCACCACCCCCTGGACCCACCACCTCCTGTGGCCCTGACCAACCCGATCCGCCCGGCGAACCCACCAGCCGTCCGGCGCTTGAGGACCGGGGTCCGGGGCGCAGCCCCAGGGGGTCCGGGCGCAGCCCGGTACCCCCTCCCAGCCCGTCCGGCGTTTGAGGACCGGGGTCCGGGCAGCGCCCGGGGAACGGGCGAAGGGCGGGGAGGGGACTCCACCCCGCAGGGCCAAGCCGCGCCGCAGCCACTCCCCGCCCCGCGGGCACCACACGCGGCAACACACGGGCACGGCACCGGCACGGCACCGCACCACACCACGCGGCCGCCCACCGGCCGCCCCGCTCGATCAGCCCGCGCCCGGGCTGAAGACCGCCACCCAGATCCCCTCCGCCGCCTCCCGGAAGGTCACCACCAGGTCCATGCCCACCCGCAGCTCCGCCCCCTCCGCGCCGACGACCTCGGTCATCATCCGCGGCCCCTCCTCGAGATCCACCACCGCCGCCACGTACGGCACCCGCTCCCCGAAGGGCGGCAGATCGTTCCGGTGGATCACCGACCAGGTGTAGAGCGTGGCCCGCCCGCTCGCCGTCTCCCACGTCACCCGGTCCTCCCCCGCCCAGCAGGCCGGGCAGAACTCCCGCGGATAGTGGTGCGCCTTCCCGCACTCCCCACAGCGGCGCAGCAACAGCCGCCCCTCCGCCGCCGCGTCCCAGTAGGGCCGCGTGAAGTCGTCGATCTCCGGCAGGTCGAACCGCGCAGCCGTACCGGCTCCAGTACTCACGACACCACTCCTCCGGGGCAGCACTCACCTGACATACCGTCAGTTCACCGGATCCCATCCCATCCCACAAGTCCCCGCCCACGGCCCCCGGCCCCGCCCGCCACTCCCCGTAATCGATCCGCAACCGATTCCCTCCTCGTCCGAGACCCACCGCCCCCGTACGGCGATACGCTCACACCTCATGCCCGGAGTCCCCACAGCACCCGACCTGTCCACCCAGCCCCGCCCGGTCTACGTGATCGGCGCCGGCCCCGGCGGCCTCGCCGTCGCCGCCGCGCTGCGCGCCCGCGGGGTCCGCGCGGTGGTCGTGGAGAAGTCGGAGTCGGTCGGCGCTTCCTGGCGGCGGCACTACGACCGCCTCCACCTGCACACCACGCGCCGGCTCTCCGCCCTCCCGGGGCTGGCCATGCCGCGCCGCTTCGGGCGCTGGGTGGCCCGCGAGAACGTGGTGCGCTACCTGGAGAAGTACGCCGAGTTCCACGAGCTGGAGATCGCCACCGGCATCGAGGTGACCCGCATAGAGCCCTCCAAGAACCCCCAGGACCCCACGGACTCCACAACCCCCACGGACTCCGCGGAATCCACGGGCTCCCTCCCCGACGCCCCCGGCTGGACCCTGCACGCCACCGGCGGCCGCATCATGGCGGCCCGGGCGGTCGTGGTCGCGACCGGGTACAACCACACCCCCCTCATCCCCGACTGGCCCGGCCGGGACACCTACCCGGGCCCCCTCGCCCACGCCGCCGAGTACCGCAACCCCGCCCCGTACGCCGGCCAGGACGTCCTCGTCGTCGGCGTCGGCAACACCGGCGCCGAGATAGCCGTCGACCTCGCCGAAGGCGGCGCCGCCCGGGTCCGGCTCGCGGTGCGCACGGCCCCGCACATCCTGCGCCGCTCCACCGCCGGCTGGCCCTCGCAGCGGACCGGGATCCTGGTCCGGCACCTGCCCGTCCGGCTCGTCGACCGGCTCGGTGCGATCGTCGGCAAGGCCTCGGTCCCGGACCTGTCCGCGTACGGACTCCCGCGCCCCACCACCGGCCTGTACAGCAGGGTCAAGCAGGGGTCGATCCCGCTCCAGGACGTCGGCCTGATCGACGCGGTCCGCACGGGCCGGGTGGAGCCCGTGGCCGCCGTCGAATCCTTCGACGGAGCCGAGGTGGTCCTCGCGGACGGCTCACGGATCACCCCCGACGCCGTGATCGCGGCCACCGGCTACCGCCGCGCCCTGGAGGGACTGGTCGGCGACCTCGACGTACTGGACGACCGGGGCCGCCCCCGCACGCACGGCGCGAACACCCCGCCCGACGCCCCGGGCCTCTACTTCCTCGGGTTCACCAATCCCATTAGCGGAATGCTCAGAGAACTGGCCCTGGACGCCGAGAAGATCGCCAAGCGCATCGCCCGCACGCTCCGCCCATAAGCCGGCCCCCTCCCCCTCCCCCCGTTGTCAGTGGCCTGATGCAGCATCGGTACGCCGGCCAGCCGACGGCGACGCAACCACGGGGGATCACCATGTCGATCACGAACCACCGAACAACAGCCCGCTCCTTCCTGAAGCCGCTCTACGAGGACGCGTACTACCCGGATCACGTCCTCGACAAGGGCCGGGCCATCCTGCTCCGGCTGTGCGCGCGCATCGAGGCCGAACAGCCCCCGGACCTGGCCGCGCTGTACGTGCTGACGGGGGCGGCGACCGAGGAGTTCAACCTGCTGGAGGCGGAGTTCGAGGCGGCGGGGAGCGAAATCGAGACCGTGGCGCGCGAGGAGATAGCCGAGGACTTCGCGTTCGTGGCCGCGGCGTACGGATTCGCGGACGCGGACGTCGAGGAGCTCATCGCCCCCCGGGAGTGGTGAGGAGCTCCGGGAGCGGCGAGGCCGGCCCTGCGGGGGCGGCCGCCCCCGCAGGGCCATCACGACCCCCTGACCTCGGCCGAATAATGGTCTGGACCGGCCCCCGGCGATCTGAGACCGTTCCCTGGACGGCCCTGGAAGTGACACCAAAACCCACCCCGGGACGACCCTGAGGTGCGCCCGGGAACCGGTCCGCGAGCGGTCCACACATCACCTCCACCAGCTTTCCTGTGCATCCCTGTTCCTGACGGCACGTCAGTTCAGTAATCTGACTACGCGTCAGTTATTGAGATTCGTCGAGGTTCATCGAGCAGGAGCGGGCGGAACGATGCTTGGATCTACTCACGGCACCCTCACCACCGACTTCCGCGCACGTGTCGAGGCCTGCGGGGAGACCCCCAGGACGGCCGTCCACTCCACAGCGGCTCCGTCCGCCGAGGACACGGTCGCGCTGGACGTCAGCGGTCGGCCCCTGCACGCCGACGCCCCGGACCTGGACCGGTTCTTCCGGCCCGAGTCCGTGGCGGTCATCGGCGCCTCGGACGCCGACGGCAGACCGAACACCGGCATCACCCGCCAGCTCATCGCCTGGGCGGAACGCGTCGGTGCCCGGCTGCACCCCGTGCACCCCACCCGGGCCACGGTCTTCGGGCTGCCGTGCCACGCCTCCGTGGCCGACCTGCCCGAACAGGTGGACCTCGCGGTCCTCCTCGTAGCCGATCCGCTCCCCATCGTCGAGCAACTCGCGGAAGCCAAGGTGAAGTTCGCGGTCGCCTTCGCCTCCGGCTTCGCCGAGACCGGCGACGAGGGCGCCGCCGCACAGGCCCGCCTGGGCGCCGCCGTACGGCGCTCCGGCCTGCGCCTGCTCGGCCCCAACACGAACCTCAACGCCTTCGAGAAGTTCCGCGACGACCTCGACGGCCCGGCCATCGCGCTCATCACCCAGTCCGGCCACCAGGGCCGGCCGGTCTACACCCTCCAGGAGCTGGGCATCCGCCTCTCCCACTGGGCGCCCACCGGCAACGAGGCCGACCTCGAAACCTCCGACTTCATCTCCTACTTCGCCGAGCAGCCCGAGGTCGGGGCCATCGCCTGCTACGTGGAAGGCCTCAAGGACGGCCGTCAGTTCCTCCTGGCCGCCGACCGGGCCGCCCGCAACGGCGTCCCCGTCGTCGCCGTCAAGGTCGGCCGCACCGAGACCGGCGCCCGCATGGCCGCCTCGCACACCGGCAAGCTGACCGGCGCGGACACCGTCGTGGACGCCGCCATGCGGCAGTTCGGCGTCATCCGGGTCGACGGCCTCGACGAACTCCAGGACACCGCGGCCCTCCTGGCCCGCGCCCGAAAGCCCCTCGCCGACGGAGTGGTCGTCTACTCCATCTCCGGCGGCACCGGAGCCCACTTCTCCGACCTGGCCACCGAGGCGGGCCTCAGCATCCCCACCCTCTCCCAGGCCAAACAGGACGAGCTGCACCAGTGGATCCCGGGGTACCTGGGCGTCTCCAACCCCGTGGACAACGGCGGCCACCCGGTAGGCGACTGGCGAGGCCGCAAAATCATCGACGCCATCCTCGCGGACCCCTCCGTAGGCGTCCTGATCTGCCCGATCACGGGACCCTTCCCCCCCATGAGCGACAAACTGGCACAGGACCTGGTGGACGCGGCCGAACAAACAGACAAACTAATCTGCGTGATCTGGGGCTCCCCGGTCGGCACGGAGGAGGCCTACCGCACCACCCTCCTCGGCTCCTCCCGGGTCGCGACCTTCCGCACCTTCGGCAACTGCATCACCGCCGTCCGCGCGTACCTCGGCCACCACCGCTTCACCGCCGCCTACCGCTCCCCCTTCGAGGACGCCCCGCGCACCACCTCGCCCTCCTTCCGCAAGGCCCAGGCCCTCATGCGTCCGGGCCAGCAGCTCAGCGAACACGCGGCGAAGCAGCTCCTGCGCGCCTACGGGATACGGGTACCCCGCGAGCAACTGGTGACCAGCGCCGCAGCGGCCGTACGGGCGGCCGGACTGGTCGGCTACCCGGTCGTCATGAAGGCCTCGGGCCCCCAGCTGGCGCACAAAACGGACCTGGGCCTGGTCAAGATCGGCCTGACCTCGGCGAGCCAGATCCGGGACGCCTACCGCGAACTGACGGACATCGCCCGCTACGAGAACGTCCCGCTGGACGGGATCCTCGTCTGCCAGATGGTGGAACGCGGCGTCGAAATGGTCGTCGGGGTCACCCAGGACGACCTCTTCGGCCCGACCGTCACCGTCGGACTGGGCGGAGTCCTGGTGGAGGTCCTGCACGACGTGGCCGTCCGGGTCCCGCCCTTCGGAGAGGACCAGGCCCGGGCCATGCTCGGGGAACTCCGCGGGCACGCGCTGCTGGAGGGCGTCCGCGGGGCGCCCCCCGCGGACGTCGACGCGCTGGTGGAGGTCATCCTCCGGGTCCAGCGGATGGCGATGGAACTGGGCGACGAACTCTCCGAGCTCGACATCAACCCCCTGATGGTCCTCCCCCGAGGCCAGGGCGCGGTGGCCCTGGACGCCCTCGCCATCTGCCGCTGACCACCCTTCGCTCGGCGCCGCCCCGCCGCGGGCGGGTGGGGCAGCCCTGCGGGGCAAAGTCCCCAACCCACCCTTCCACCATCCCCCAGACTCCGTCCGGGGGGACCCCCAGCCGGGCCAGCCCGGACCCGCGCCTCAAACGCCGGCGAGGCTGAGGGATGCCACCGGGCTCCGCCCCAGACCCCGGTCCTCAAACGCCGGACGGCTGAAAAGCCAAACCCGGCCCTCAACGCCGGACGGCGAAAGGGACCCCGCCGGACGACTGAAAGACCCACCCGCCGGCTGGGCAGGAGAGGCGGCCCATCGGCGGGGCCGGAGAGGCGGCCCGGGACGGGGACGGGGGCGGGGTGGGGTGTTGGCCTGGACGTAAAGCGTGATTTGTGGCGCAGGTACACCCCGCGCCCTGTCGAACGTAAAGCACAGGGCGCCTAAATCATGCAGTCCAGGCCGACACCCCACCCCGACCCCGGCACCGGCCCACCCCCGCAGCCCCGGCCCACACACCGCCACGTACAGGCCGACGCCAGCCAAAATCCAGCCCCGCCGGCGTTTGAGGCGCAGGGGTCCGGGGACCGGTCCCCGGCAACGGCGCCGCACCGGCCCACCCACGAACAGGAGTTCCACCATGACCGGCACCCCGGAGGACGAAGTCCTCCACCGCTTCGAGAGCGGCGTCTCCTGGATCACCCTCAACCGGCCGGAGGCCATGAACGCCGTCACCTGGGACCAGCGCGAGCGCGTCATCGCCCTGCTCGCCGAAGCCTCCGCCGACCCCGACGTACGCGCCGTCGTCATCACCGCCACCGGCAAGGGCTTCTGCGCGGGCGCCGACCTCCGCGGATCTCCCGCCGCCCCCGCGGAGCGGGTCGCCGGGGACGTGGCCCGCATGATCCGGCTCGGCGCGCAGCGCCTGATCACGGCCGTGCTCGACTGCGAGAAGCCGGTCATCGCCGCCGTCAACGGCACCGCGGCCGGCATCGGCGCACACCTCGCGCTCGCCTGCGACCTGGTCATCGCCGCCGAACCGGCCCGTTTCATCGAGGTGTTCGTCCGCCGCGGCCTGGTCCCGGACGGCGGTGGCGCGTACCTCCTCCCCCGCCTGGTCGGCCCGCAGAAGGCGAAGGAGCTGATGTTCTTCGGGGACGCCGTCCCGGCGGCCGAGGCCGAGCGGCTCGGCCTGGTGAACAAGGTGGTTCCCGCCGATGCGCTGGAGGTGACCGCCCGGGAGTGGGCGGAGCGCCTCGCGCAGGGCCCCACCCGCGCCCTGGCCCTGACGAAGCAGCTGGTCAACGCTTCTCTGGACGGTGACCGGGCGACGGCGCTCGCCGCCGAGGCCACCGCCCAGGAGCTCAACATGACCACGGCCGACGCGAACGAGGGGGTCGCCAGCTTCGTGGAGCGCCGCACCCCGAAGTACCGCGGCCGCTAAGCCTGGAGGACGGGGACCTACATCTGCGGGTCCGGCGTGAGCAGAGCGAACACCGCTCCCGCCGGGTCCGCCGTCCACGCCATCCGCCCGACCTCCGGGACATCGGCGGCGGGCATCAGCACCGAGCCCCCGCCGCCCCGCACCGCGGCCACGGTCGCGTCCACGTCGGCGACGTTGAAGTACGGCACCCAGCGCGCGACTTCACCCGCGCCATCACCCTGCGGTGCGACCCCGCCGAAGGAGCCGTCCTCCTGGTCCCCGTCGGCGATGCTCAGTACCCGGTAGGTCATCCCGGGTGCTTCCATCTCCGCCGAGCGCCACCCGAAGAGGCCGGCGTAGAACTCGACGGCCGCGACCGGGTCGGGAACGTGCAGCTCCGCCCAGACCAGGGTGTTCACCTCGGAGGTCAGCCCCAGCCCGGCGGTCTTGCCCGGCTGCCAGCACGCGAACTCCGCGCCCTGCGGGTCGGTGAACTGCGCCAGCCAGCCCTCACCCATGACGTCCCCGGGCTCCATGCGCACGACTCCGCCGCCCGCCTTGACGGCCGCCGCCGTCTCCTGGATGTCGGGGGTGTTGAAGTGCAGCATCCACGCCGAGGTGGCGCCTTCCTCGGTGAGCGGCCCCAGCGCGGCGACGGTCTTGCCGTCGACCTGGAAGAAGCCGTAGCCGCCCGCCTCGGGGCCGAGGGCGAGGAACTCCCAGCCGAAGACTCCGGTGTAGAACGAGACGGCCCCGTCGGTGTCGGGGCTCCCGAGGTCGAGCCAGTTGGGCGATCCCTTACGGAAATCGGTGCCGAGCATGAAGGTCCTCCTGTGCGTGCGCCGCTGCTACCGGGTCGGGGCCCTGCCTCCGGTCCCCCCGCCACGATGCCGAGCCCATCCAAAACCCGCCCTCCAGAGCGCTCCGTACGGCGGGGGAATCACCCGTACGGCCCTGCCGTGTCCGTATCTGTGGGATGTGTGGCGTGATGGCCATAGCGAGAGGACGCACGGCCCCAAAGACTGGTGGGACCCGCAGGGGAGCCAAGAGAAGGGGCCAAACCATGACAACGAGCGACGCACACGCACGCGCGCCGATCCGGGTACCGGACTCACGACTGGCGAAGGAGGCGACCGAGCTCGTCCGGGACAGCGTGGGCGAGCTGCTCTACGACCACTCCCGCCGCGTGTACTTCTTCGGCAGCCTCCAGGGCCGCCGCCTCGGCATCGAGGCCGATCCGGAACTGCTCTACGTGGCCGCGATGTTCCACGACCTCGGCCTCACCGAGCCCTTCCACACCAGCGGCCGCCGCTTCGAGGTGGACGGCGCCGACGAGGCCCGCCGGTTCCTGCGGAGCCACCAGGTCCCCGAGGACGCGGTGCGCCGGGTGTGGACGGCGATCGCCCTGCACACCACCCCGGGCATCCCGGAACACATGGAGCCCGAGGTGGCCCTGGTGACGGCCGGCGTGGAATACGACGTGCTCGGCATCGGCTACCACGACCTCGCCGAGGCGGACCGCGCGGCGGTCGTCGCCCTGCACCCGCGGCCCCGGTTCAAGGAGCGCATCCTGCGCGCCTTCGCCGACGGCGTGGCACCCAAGCCCGGCACGGCCTTCGGCAACGTCAAGGCCGACGTCCTCGCGCACCACGTGCCCGGTTTCGAGCGCGGAGACTTCGTACGCCTGATCCTGGACTCCCCGTGGGCCGAGTAGCCGCGGGTCCCCTGGGCCGAGCAGCCGCGCGCCCCCTGTGCCGGGCAGCCGCGCACCCCGTCGTCATCGTCGCCTTCGACGGCGTGCAGCTGCTCGATGTCACGGGTCCCGCCGAGGTGTTCAGTACCGCCAATGTCCACGGCGCCCGCTACGAGGTCCGGATCGTCTCCCCGGACGGGGCCGATGTCCGCACCTCCTCGGGCGTACGCATCGGCGCGGACGGCGATCCCGACGGCCTGCCGGCCCGCCCCGGGACCCTCGTCGTCCCCGGCCGGAGCGACTGGCGGCGGGCCGTGGCCGATCCGGCCCTGACGGGCCTGGTCGCCGAGCTCGTGCGCCGCTCGCGCCGGGTCACCTCGGTGTGCGCCGGGGCCTTCGTGCTGGCGGAGACCGGGGTGCTCGACGGGCGGCGGGCGGTCACGCACTGGCGGCTCGCGGCGCAGCTCGCGGCGGCGTACCCGCGGGTGCGGGTGGAGGCGGATCCGGTGTTCGTCCAGGACGGGCACGTGGTCACCTCGGCCGGGGTGACCTCGGGCATCGACCTCGCGCTGTCCCTGGTCGAGGAGGACCACGGGCCGGCCGTCGCCCGGGAGGTCGCGCGGGAGCTGGTCGTCTTCATGGCCAGGCCCGGCGGCCAGTCCCAGTACAGCGCCCGCCTGACCCCGCGCGAGGCCAAGCACCCGGTCCTGCGCACGGTCATGGACGCCATCGGGGCCGACCCCCGGCTCACGCTCGACGAGGTCACCCGGCAGGCCGGGGTCAGCGGCCGCCACCTCGCCCGGCTCTTCCGCGCGGAGACCGGGATGACGCCGGGCCGGTACGTGGAGTCCGTACGGCTCGAAGCGGCGCAGGCGCTCCTCGAAGCGGGCGACGATCCGGTGGACGCGGTGGCCGAGCAGTCGGGGTTCGGCTCCGCCGAGACGATGCGCCGCGTCTTCCAGCACACCCTGGACCTCGCTCCGACCGCCTACCGCGCCCGCTTCCGCAGTACCCGTACGTCTCCGGCGTCCGGGTCTCCGATCAGCACGAACAGCTCCGGCTCCGCGGCCGTTCCCGCCAGCTCCCACGTCAGCGAGGCCGTCCCGCAGTCCGCGACGGCCAGTTCCACGGCCGCCCGGTAGGAGCGGTCCGCCTCCCGGAGCTCCCACGTGCCGCGGCCCGAGCAGCGGTCCACCACCTCGAACCCGTCGTCCACGAACAGTTTCTCCGCCACCACCGCGCCCTGCTCGTCCAGTTCCAGGCGGACGCCGTCGCCGCTCCACACGCCGACGTAGTCGGCGCGCGCCAGGGCCGGCGGCTCGTACGGCACCACCTGCGTGGGCGAGTTGAACGCGACGACCAGCGCGGCCAGCACCGCGACCGCGGCCGACCCCAGCGCCCACCGCCGTACCGAGGACTGCGTCCACCGCCGCATCCGCGCGCACACGGCCACGGCGACGGGGAGCGCCCCGGCGGCCGCGAACCAGCCGCAGGTGGCGGCGTACGGGGCGCCGGTCAGCAGGGCCACCGGGGTGGCGTACGCGGCGCTGAGCGCGGCGAGCGCCGGCAGGGCCCACCAGGGCGCGGGGATCCGGGTGCGCAGTCCGGCGGCGTTCGAGAGCTCCACCACCGGGACGGTGACGAGCGTGCTGTGCACCCAGCCCGCCGCGAACGCGATCAGCGGCTGGACGAAGCACATGAAGCACAGCGCGAAGAGCGCGCCGAGGCCGCCGCCGTGCCCCCGGCCGTAGGGGTCCTGCGCCGCCGGGGAGGACAGGAGGGAGGTGAGCTGCCAGAGCAGCGCGACGACCATGAACTGGCCCGCGGCGACGGTGGCGGCGCCCGGCGCGATTCCGCGGCGACCGGCGCCCTGGGCGTTGCCCTGGCCACCGCCCTCTCCGCCACCCTCTCCACTGCCATCCCCACCGCCACCACCACCGCCACCACCGGGCGCACGGGTTTCGGCCCCGCCGTCCCACACGCCGCCATCCGCACCAGTGCCCACACCACCACTCAGCACGGCAAGCCCCCTCGACCTCACTCAACCTAATTTGAACACGTTCAATCCATGGCGGACCTTACACCCCCCTTCCCATCTGACGCACCGTCAGCTTCAATCGGAAACGTGATGGGACACGCAGGGATGGCGGCCACCGTCGTCCGATACCTCAGATCAGTCGGCTCCCTCCCCTCCGCCGCCGCGGAGCCCGGGGCCGAGCCCGTCGAAGCACTACCCCGCCCCGATCTGCGGGCCGTCGGCGAAAACGAGCGCGCGCCGGTCAGCCCCGCGGAATTCCGTGCCGTACTGGGGAACTTCGCCAGCGGGGTCACGATCATCACCTCCCCGCCCGGCGAGGACGAGGAAGGCCCGGCCGGCTTCGCCTGCCAGTCCTTCGCCTCGCTCTCCCTCGACCCGCCGCTGGTCACCTTCATGGTGGCCCGTACGTCGACCACCTGGCCCCGCATCGCACGCACCGGGGTGTTCTGCGTGAACATCCTCGGCGCCGAACAGGGCGAGCTGTGCCGGGCCTTCGCGGTCAGCGGCGCCGACAAGTTCGCCGGAGTCGCCCACACCCCGGCCCCCGCCACGGGCTCGCCGCAGCTCGACGCGGTGCCCGCCTGGATCGACTGCCGGATCCACGCCGTGCACACCGGCGGGGACCACCTCATCGTGGTGGGCAGGGTCGAGGCGATGGGCGCGGCCGGCGAGGGCGAGCCCCTCCTCTTCCACAAGGGCCGCTTCGGCCGCTTCACCGGCTGACGGCCCCCACACCCCAGCGCACGCCCCCGCCGCTATCCTGCGGATCTCGAACAGGCGGGGGCCATGAGACACACGTACGAGCCAGGTCAGAGCCGGTGGACCGGCGTCACGGGCTGGCTGATGGTGGGGACCGCTGCCGGCGCGATCGTCTGCGCGCTGACCCCGGTGTCCCCGTACCCGCCGCTGACGGCCGAGCTGGCCTTCGCCGCCGCCTCCGCCGTCTTCGCCTGCTGCTGGGTCGCAGCCTCGTACCGGGCCCGTATCGGGCCACTGGACAAGCCGTGGACGCCTCCCCCCTACCGCTCGGGGGACGAGCGGCTGTCCTACGTCTTCGCCATCGGCGTCCAGTTCGCCGTCGCCGCGGCCCTCGTGGTGCTGTGCACCGGCTCCAGCGCGAACGGCAAGGAGATCGAGCGGCTGGAGCGGATCGGGTACGCCGCACACAAAGTCGAGATCGTCCGGCTGGCCGGCGAACCGGTACACACGCCCCCCACCGAGGACAGCCACGGCTCGTACGACACGGACCTCGTCGTCCGCGTCCCCTTCGACAGCGGGCCCCGTGAAGTCGCCCTGGAGGGGTACACCACCAGCCGCTTCCCCGAGCCGGGCATGCGGGTCGACGCCCACTTCGCCCCGGCCCACCCCGAGGAGGGCGTGGCCGAACACCCCTTCATGACCCGTGCCTGGCTCGGCGACCCCATCGCCGCGTTCTTCGGCTTGCTCCTCTTCGGCGTCGCGGCCGCCATCACCAAGTCGTACATGGACCCGTCGGACATGGAGAAGCTGCGCCGCTTCCGGCCCGGCACCCACCTGCCGGCCCTCGCGATCCTGCTGTGCGGACTCATCCTGCTGCTGCCCGTCGCCCTCGAATTCCAGGTCCACGGCTACAACCGGCTGCCCGCCTTCCTCGCGAGCCTGACCCCGGTGCTGGCCCTGACCTGGGTGGTCAAGCGGAGCTGAGGACGCGCCGTGGCCGGCACTGCTCCGGGGAGCGGGTGCCGGTCACGGGTCCAGCGGTTCCAGCGGAACCGGCGGGGTCAGAACGTGAGGACCCCCCGCGCCACCCGCCCGTGGTGGGCGTCGTCCACGGCCTTGGCGAAGTCCTCGACCGGGTAGACCTCCGTGACCAGCTCGTCGAGCAGCAGCTTGCCCTGCCGGTAGAGCTCCGCGTAGAGCGCGATGTCCCGCTGCGGGCGCGAGGACCCGTACCGGCAGCCCATGATCGTCTTGTCCAGGTACATGGACGAGACCTGGAAGGCCGCCTCCTCCGTGAAGCCGGGCACGCCCAGCAGGACCGCCTGTCCGTGCCGGTCCAGCAGGTCGATCGCCTGCCGGATCAGCTTCACGTTGCCCACGCACTCGAAGGCGTGGTCCGCGCCCGTGGGCAGGATCTCCTTCACGGCCGCCGAGGAGTCCGCCACCGCCGAGGCGTCGATGAAGTGCGTGGCGCCGAACTGAAGGGCCACCGCCTCCTTCGCCGGGTTCGCGTCGATCGCCACGATGGTGGTGGCGCCCGCGATCCGCGCGCCCTGGAGCACGTTGAGCCCGATGCCGCCGGTGCCGATGACCACCACCGTCTCGCCGCGGTCCACCTTGGCCCGGTTCAGGACGGCGCCCACGCCCGTCAGGACTCCGCAGCCGATCAGCGCGGCCGAGGTGAGCGGGATGTCCTGGGGGATCTTCACCGCCTGCACGGCCTTGACGATCGTCCGCTCCGCGAAGGCCGAGTTGGACGCGAACTGGAAGAGCGGCTTGCCGCCCCGCGAGAACGGCTGCCCCGGCATCCCGATCGCCTTGCGGCACATCGTCGGCCGCCCGCGGTCGCAGTCCGCGCACGCCCCGCAGTTGGCGAGCGTGGACAGCGAGACGTGGTCGCCGGGCGCCACGTGCGTGACCCCGGAACCGACCGCCTCCACCACGCCCGCGCCCTCGTGCCCGAGCACCACCGGCGGCGGGAACGGGATCGTCCCGTCGATCACCGACAGATCGCTGTGACACAGCCCGGCCGCCGCTATCGCGACCAGCACCTCCCCCGGCCCCGGGTCCCGGATCTCCAGATCGTCGACCACCTGGGCCTGCTTGCCGTCGAATACGACGCCTCTCAACTGGACTCCTTAGGCAGGCCGAGCACGCGCTCGGCGATGATGTTGCGCTGGATCTCGTCCGAGCCGCCGTAGATGGTGTCGGCGCGGGTGAACAGGAACAGCCGCTGCTCCTCGTCGAGTCCGAGTTCGTACGGGGTCCCCTGCGACCAGTGCCCCGGCCCGGCCGTGGCCACCGCGCCCCGCACCTCCACCGCCAGCTCCCCGAGCCGCCGGTGCCAGCCGCCCCACAGCAGCTTGGCCACGCTGGGCGCGCCGGGGTCGGAGCCCGCGCCGCCCGCGCCGCCAGCGGCGCCCAGCGTCCGCAGTGCGTTCCACCGCATCGTGCGCAGCTCGGCCCACTGCCGTACGAGGCGTTCGCGCAGGACGGAGTCGCCGGAGCCCGCGTCCACGTACGCCCGGACCACCCGCTCCAGTTCGGCCGCGAAGCCGATCTGCTGGACGAGCGTGGAGACCCCGCGCTCCAGCGCGAGCAGTCCCATGGCCACGGACCAGCCGTTGTCCTCCCCGCCCACCACCTCGGCGGCGACGGCCCCGTCGAAGAACACCTCGTTGAACTCGGAGGTCCCCGACATCTGCCGGATCGGCCGGACCTCGACCTTGCCCGGCTGGTCCATGCGGACCAGGAGGAAGGACAGCCCGCGGTGGCGCACGGACCCGGCCCCGGTGCGCGCCAGGACGAAGCACCAGTCCGCGTCCTGGGCGAGCGAGGTCCAGATCTTCTGCCCGGTGACCCGGTACAGGCCGTCGGCCGCGTCCCGTACCGCCGTCGTACGGATTCCCGCGAGGTCGGAGCCGGCGCCCGGTTCGGAGTACCCCTGGCACCACAGCTCCTCGCCGCGGGCGATGCCGGGGAGGAAGCGGGCCCGCTGCTCCGCGGAGCCGTAGGCGATCAGCGTCGGCGCGAGGAGGTTCTCGCCGATGTGGCCGACCCGGGCCGGGGCGCGCGCAGCCGCGTACTCCTCGGCCCACACCACCTGCCCGGTGAGGGAGAGCCGCCGGTTGCCGTACGCGCCTGCTTCTGCGTCACCCTCCCCCGTCTCCCAGCCCTGGCCGATCCAGCCGGCCCGCCCCAGCTCGCGCTCCCACGCACGCCGGATCTCGACTCCTTCGTGCTCGCTGCCGGGGCCACCGAGGCCGACGGCCTCCTCGTACGGCCCCGTGAGGTGCTCCGCCAGCCACTCACGGGCGTGGCCGCGCAACACCTCGTCCTCCTCGTCGAAGCCGAAGTCCATGCTCAGTGCCCCCTCGGGTCCTGTCCGGCCGCTGCAACCGGTCTCTCGCGCCGTGGCACGCGTACACACCCACCCACTGCGAACACCCGGCCAGGGGCTACGCGTTGGGGCGGTCCTTGGCGGCCGCCGCCTTGGCCATGGCTTCGAGCTGGGCGAGCATCGGCATCGGGTCGGTGCCGACGGTCCCGGGCAGGAAGTCGGCGATCTTCTCGGGGGTCCAGGAGCCCTCGGCGTAGCCGGCGCGCAGTTCGCGGGGCTGGGCCCAGACGGCGATCTTCGGGCCGGCGATCGTGTAGACCTGCCCGGTGATCTTCTCGCCGCCGACGGCCACGGCCTTGTCGGAGAGCAGGTAGGTCACGAGCGCCGCCACGTCCTCGGGCTCGCCGATCTCCTTGAGCTCCATCGGCACGTTGGCCGACATCCGGGTGCGCGCCACGGGCGCCACGGCGTTGGAGGTGACCCCGTACTTGGCCAGGCCCAGCGCGGCGGAGCGGACGAGCGAGATGATCCCGCCCTTGGCGGCGCTGTAGTTGGCCTGGGCCACCGAGCCCTGGTGGTTGCCGCTGGTGAAGCCGATCAGCGTGCCCGTGCCCTGGCGCCGCATGACGGCGGAGGCGGCGCGGAAGACGGTGAAAGTGCCCTTGAGGTGGGTGGCGACCACCGGGTCCCACTCCTCCTCGGACATGTTGAACAGCATCCGTTCGCGCAGGATGCCGGCGACGCACACGACTCCGTCGATGCGTCCGTACTGGGCGAGCGCCGTGTCGACTATGCGCTGGCCGCCCGCCATGGTCGAGATGTCGTCGGCGACGGCGACGGCCTCGCCGCCCGCGGCGACGATCTCCTTCACCACCGCTTCGGCGATCTCGCTGGTGGGCTCGTTGCCCTCCATCCCCACGCCGTAGTCGTTGACGACGACCCTGGCACCCTCGGCGGCCGCGGCGAGTGCCACGGCCCGCCCGATGCCCCGGCCGGCGCCTGTGACGGCGACGACTTTGCCTGCCAAGAAGTTCCCCACGTCCGGCCCCTTCCCGCGTTTTCTGACGGTCCGTTAGATTCTATGG
This sequence comes from Streptomyces sp. GL_148, assembly GCF_057834205.1. NCBI lineage: Bacteria > Bacillati > Actinomycetota > Actinomycetes > Kitasatosporales > Streptomycetaceae > Streptomyces > Streptomyces sp. GL_148. Next base: position 3,973,572 of record NZ_CM174396.1, read on the forward strand.
GCAGTCGGATGCGCCAGCACAAGCCCCAGTTCGCTTCCACCGTTCATTTCCGCTTCGAGGAGCTGATGAGATCCATGGCCATGCCCGCCGAGTTCCACGACATCGCCAAGCGCGTCAACAACTGGGGCCGGTGGGGCGCCGACGACGAGATCGGCACCCTCAACCTCATCACCGACGAAGTCGTCCGCGCGGCCGCCGCCGAGATCCGCACCGGGCGCCGCATCCCCCTGGCCCTCCCCCTCAAGGAGGACGGGGTGCAGTCCGGCATGATCCCCGGCCGGATCAACCCGCTGCACACGATGGTGCAGATCAACCAGGAGCTCTTCGGCCCGGGCACGGTGGCGTGCAGCGACGACGCGGTGACCTTCGGACTCCAGGCCGGCACGCACTGGGACGCGCTCACGCACGTCTCGCACTCGGGGAAGATCTACAACGGCCGCCCGGCCGGCACCATCACGGCGCACGGCCGCGCCGAGTTCAGCGGCATCGACAAGGCCGGGCACATCGTCTCGCGCGGAGTGCTCCTCGACGTGGCCCGCGCCAAGGGCCAAGACCGGCTCCCCGGAGGCCACGCGGTCACCCCGGAGGACCTGCAGCAGGCGGAGGAGTTCGGCGGCGTCACCGTCCGCGCGGGCGACATCGTCCTGGTCCGCACCGGCCAGGTCCAGGTTTACCTGGCGGGCGACAAGCACGGCTACGGCTACCCGTCGCCCGGCCTGTCCGTCCGTACGCCCGAGTGGTTCCACGCGCGGGACGTGGCGGCCGTCGCGAACGACACCCTGACCTTCGAGATCTTCCCGCCGGAGATAGAGAACCTGTGGCTGCCGGTGCACGCCCTGGACCTGGTCGAGATGGGCATGCACCAGGGCCAGAACTGGAACCTCGAAAAGTTGTCCACAGCCTGTGCGGAAGAATCCCGCTACTCCTTCCTCCTCTCGGCCATGCCGGAACCCTTCGTCGGCGCGGTGGGCACCCCGGTGGCCCCGGTCGCCATCCTCTGAGGCGCCCGTCCGCCCCCGCTCCGGCGGGGCGGGGGGTCAGGCCGTTGGTTCGGGGTGGTGCTCAGCCGCTGCCGACCGCGTCATCGCAGGCGGGGCAGAGCCGGCTCTCGTCCTCCGCGGCGTACCACGGGGAACCGGGGTCTGAGGACGGCGTCCAGGAGGCCGCTTCCATGGCGAAGGTGTCCTTGCCGCAAAAGGTCCTCGGACCCGGGGCCGTGGCCATTCCCGGGGCAGCAGGCGCCGCATGCAGACGCAGGACGGACCGTTCCTCGTCACCCGACATTTCGTAGACCGCAAAAATCCCGCTCATACCTCGACGGTAGGCGGCTGCGGGGAAGCTCGCCCGGTCGACATACCGACCCGTGCGCGACGGACTCCGCGCCGAGTGGCGGGTCCGGCCCGTCGACTGCCTCCCGCTGGCCGTCGCGCACCGCCCGGGGCGGTGAAAAGGCGGTGGTCCGGGACCACCGCCCCTCGCGGCCCGCCGTCAGCCCTTGGCGCAGATCACGTCGTACGGGCGGCCCACCGCCATGGTCAGCCGCATCGGCTCGGTGGTCCCGGACGGGCACTCGGCCTTCGTCTTGACCAGGCCGAGCACCTTGTACGTGCCCGCTCCACCCGAGGCGCACGGCACTTCCTGCGCCTGGTCGGTCACGCAGTCGCCCTGCACCAGCTGGCCGCCGCCGGCGCCCGCGTCACCGGGGTGCTCGCCGGTCAGGTTGCGGCCGCAGACGGTGTTGGTGGGGATGCCGCCGGACTTCGCGGAGCCGTAGGAAATGCTCACCTGGATCATCAGGTCGGTACCGGGCGGGCACTGGATCGCGCCCGGCAGGATGCTGGCGTCCTTGATGTCGATCGCCTTGAAGGTGGCTCCGGACGCAGAGCACTTCTGCGGCCGGTAGCCGTCCGGCTTGTTGTCCGGGTCGGGGCCGCCGCAGTCGCCCACCGCCCACGTGCTCGACGTGTCGGAGGAGGACTCCGGGTTCCCGGGGTCCTTGGACGGCTCGGCGGACGCCGACGCGGAGGGGGAGGCCTTGGCGTCGCTCGTGTCGCCGTCCTTGCCGAGCCACTGGGAGGCTCCGTAGATGCCTGCGACGAGCAGCACGAGGACGAGGAAGCCGGGGAGTCTGCTCCCACGGCGCCTCGGGGCGGGCGGAGGCGTCACCTCGTACGGGTTTGCCATGCGCTCCTCCTGTGGTGAGGGTGGGTCTTCGGGGTGGGACGACGCGCCACGAACAGAGACACGTCATGAACACCTCATGGTTCCACGCGCACCGCGGGCACCCGACCCGGGGACGTACGCCAACGCTCAGCGGCAGGGCTCCGGTTCGACCGCCAAGGGGCGGAAGGTGACCGCGAGGTCCGGGCTACTGCGGACGAAGCGCGCCTCGACCTCCGAGACGAGCACCATCGTGCCCGCCGTGTACGGGTTCGTCCTGAGAGCCGCGTCCAGGGCCTCCTCGGGCACCTCCGGCTCGGCGCGCCACCAGCGGCCGCCGAACTTCGTGGACCGGATCCCGCAGTGCACGTACAGCGTGTGCGCGTACGGGACCCCGAGCGCCGGGTCGCTCTGAACGGCCGGCTCCGTCGCCTCATCCTGCCCGCTCGGCGGCCCCGCGGACGCGGCGGGCGGGGCCGGCATCCGGGCCCCGTCGCCCGACGACCACGACGGGGCCAGCACGGCCAGCACCGCGACGGCCGCCACCAGCCCGGCACCGGCCGCGCGCCGGCGCCTGCGGATACGGGCGGCCGCCCGGACGGCAGCCTGCGGCGTCGGCACCGCGACCGGCACCCCCGGCCGGTCGGCCAGCGCGTGCAGGGCGTGGCGCAGCTCTTCTTCGGGGAACCCGTTCACCGGACCTCCGCCTCACTCGTCTCGTAGTCGTGGCCCGGCCAGAGGTCCGGGTGGGCCCGCAAGCGGGTCAGCGCCCGCGCGGCCAGGCTGGTCACCGTGCCGTTCGGGCAGCCCAGGATCTCCGCCGTCTGCTCGACGGTCAGATCCTGGTAGTAGCGCAGCACCAGTACGGCCCGCTGGCGCCGCGGCAGGCCGAGCAGGGCGCGTTCGAGCAGGTCCGAGGCGGCGACCGCCTCGGCCGCGTCGGCGCCGAGACCGCCCGGGCCGCCCGGGCCGCCGGCGGAATCCGGCAGGGCCTCATGGGGAAGCTCGTGGTGCCAGCGCCTGCGGCGCCAGGTGCAGTAGGTGGTGACCATGACCTTGTGCGCGTAGCCGATCGGCGCGTCGTAGCGGCCCGCGCGGGCCCAGCGGTCGTACACCTTGGCCAGGGTCACCTGCACCAGGTCCTGCCCCAGATGCCAGTCGCCCGTCAGCAGCCGCGCGGTGCGGAGCAACGGGAGTCCCTGGGCCGCGACGAACTCCGCAAACGTTTCTTCGGATGGCTCCACCCGGCAACACCCCCTCACCCTCAAGACGACCCGGGGGTGCCATCGCATTGCACGACGGGGGCACGAACACGACGGAACACGACGGAGACGTCCACGGATTGGTTCCGCGGGTGGTTCTGCGGGTGGCGGCGGCGCGCATGCACGCCCCGAGCGCGGCACGGCGGCCGCCACCCCACGACCCGCACTCGTCAAGGCAGGACTGACCCTTGGCGTCCCCTCGCGACGAATCGTTCAACACAAGAGTGATCACCAGTTGACGAACCGTCAACACCTCGTTAGAGGTACACGCGCGGTTCCCGGATCGCGCCCTGGATTTCCGGCCCGCCCGGGGCGCTCTCCGCGACCCCCTCCGCGCTCTTCTCCGCGCGGTCGATCTCGCACCAGATCCGCTTCCCGGAGCCTTCGCGCTGCCAGCCCCAGCGGTCCGCCAGCCCGTCCACCAGCTCCAGTCCACGGCCGCCCGTATCGTCCCCGGCGGCCTGTCGCGGGGACGGCGCCCGGTCGCTCGCGTCCGCGACCTCCACCCGCACCCCCGGCTCCCCGAAGAGCATGCGCAGCACGGCCGGACAGCCGGTGTGCACGACGGCGTTGGTGACCAGCTCGGAGATCAGCAGGATCAGCGTCTCGGCGAGCGGCTCGTCATCCCCTATGCCGCAGCCCGCCAGCCGGGAACGGGCCCATCGGCGGGCCCGGCCGACCTCGGCGGGGTCCGGTCCTACCTCCAGCTGAACCTGAAGCACCTGCACCGCTCACACCATCCGAACCGGCGGACACTTCGCCTCGCGACAGGACGGGGTCACCGAGTGTGACCCCCTTGCGGAGCAGCATGGTTGACATACAGTCACCACAACAAGCGCTTCGGGCATATTCCAGCGTGAAGGAGTAGGCGTGGTGCATACTGTGCGGCGCTCGCGCCGCTCAACCGCTCGCATTCCCGGGAGCGTACCGGAGCGACCCCCCGGCTCCGGGGCGCAATGAGTCGGGCGAAGGACACAAACCGATATCAACTCTCCGTAATCGGACATGCGTCCCGCGCCGTCCCTCCCGCACCCCTCCGTCACAGCGAGCGAGCAATCGCGTCGGCGGCCTGGCTACTCCACCGCCGCCAGCAGCTCCGCCGCCAGTGCCTCCTCCGCCTGCGCCGCGGTCCGCCACTGCTCCGCCCGCACCCACGCCCGCTTCAGGTGCAGGTGTACGTCCGCCTCCCAGGTGAAGCCCATCCCGCCGTGCACCTGCAGACAGTCCCGGGCATTGCGCACGGCGGCCTCGTCGGCCAGCAGCTTGGCCCCGGCCACCTCCGCCGGATCGGCCGTCACCGCCGCCGCGTAGACGGCCGTACGGGCCACCTCCGCCCGCACCAGCATCTGCGCGCACAGGTGCTTGACCGCTTGGAACGCCCCGATCGGCTGCCCGAACTGCTCGCGCTCCTTGGCGTACCGCACCGCCAGTTCCACCGTGCGCAGTGCGCTGCCGAGCTGCAGCGCCGCCGTCAGCAGCGCCCCCGCGTCCCGGTACGCGCCGGACGCCACCGGCTCCCCCGGCAGCAGCACCCGCGCCAGCGGGGTCAGCGGGTCCGCGGAACGCACCGGCTCCCCCGCGTACACCTCGACCGGCTCCCCGTCCGCGCCGAGCACCGCGTCCGCCTCGCCGAGGTGGGCCACCAGCGGGCCCTCCAGGTCGAAGGCCGTCACCACCGCCTCCCCCTCCGCGGCCCCCGCGACCAGTCCGGCGGCCAGGTGGGTGGCGACCAGCGGTCCCGGCAGCAGTGCCCGCCCGGCCTCCTCGAAGACGAGGACGGCCTCCGGCATCCCGAGCCCGACCCCGCCCTCGTCCTCCGGGAGCCGCAGCGCGAAGAACCCGGCCTCGCCGAGCTCCCGCCACAGCTCACGGTCCACGGACCCACCGGTGGCGGCCGCCCGGTCGACCGAGGCGCGCAGCTCCTCGCGCCCGTACCGGCCCGCCAGGAGGTCCCGTACGCCCGCCCGCAGGTCCCGCTGGTCCTGCGTCGGCTGGAAGTCCACGGACGCTCACCTGCCCTTCGGAAGGCCGAGGATCCGCTCGGCCACGATGTTCTGCTGGATCTGCGAGGTGCCCGCCGCGATCGTGTACGAGAGCGAGGAGAGCCGGTCCAGGGTCCACTCCTCGTCCAGGGACAGGGACTGCGCGCCCAGCACCTCGGCGGCCGTGTCGTACAGCTCCTGGCGCGCGTGCGAGTACGCCAGCTTGAAGACGCTGCCGCCGATGCCGGGAACCCCGCCGGAGCGCTCCGACTCGCTGACGTTCCACTGGGTGAGCCGCCACAGGGCGCCGAACTCCCCGTACAGCCGGCCCAGCCGGCGCCGCAGCACCGGGTCGTCCCAGCGGCCGTTCGCCTTCGCGGTGCGCGCCAGCTCGCCCAGGGTGCGCCGGCAGGCGACGACCTCGCCGACGAAGGCGGTGCCGCGCTCGAAGGACAGGGTCACCATCGTGACCCGCCAGCCGTCGTTCTCCGCGCCGACCCGGTTGGCGACCGGGACCCGTACCTCGTCGAGGAACATCTCCGCGAACTCCGTGGACCCGGCCAGGGTGCGCAGCGGCCGGATCGTCACCCCGGGGGCGTCCATCGGCATGGCCAGCCAGGAGATCCCGCGGTGCTTGGGGGCTTCGGGATCGGTCCTGACCAGCAGCTCGCACCAGTCGGACACCTCCGCGTGCGAGGTCCATATCTTCGAGCCGGTGATCACGTACTCGTCGCCGTCGCGGACGGCGCGGGTGCGCAGCGAGGCCAGGTCGGAGCCCGCGTCCGGCTCGCTGAAGCCCTGGCACCACACCTCGTCGCCGCGCAGGACGGGCGGCAGCCAGCGCGCGCGCTGCTCCGCGGTGCCCTCGGCGGCGATGGTCGGGCCGGCGTGCAGCAGCCCGACGAAGTTCGCGCCGACGTACGGGGCCCCCGCGCGCTCGGTCTCCTCCAGGAAGATCAGGTGCTGCGTGGGGGTGGCCCCGCGGCCGCCCGCGTCCACCGGCCAGTGCAGTCCGGCGTACCCGGCGTCGTACAGCCTGCGCTGCCAGCCCGCGTCGTAGGCGCGGCGGCCCGGCCAGTCGTCGGGCGAGGGCTTGGGGGGCAGCCCGGGGAGCTCCTTGGCGAGCCAGGCCCGCAGCCGGGCCCTGAACTCCCGTTCCTCCTCGGTGTAGGTGAGGTCCACTGCGCCTACCGCCCCGTCCGCCGGTCCTTGTCGAAGTCAAGACCGAGCATACGGATGGCATTTCCGCGCATCAGCTTGTAGACGGTTTCCTCGTCGAGACCCTTGACGTGGTCGAGGGCGACCTCCTTGGTGTGCGGGAAGGTCGAGTCCACGTGCGGGTAGTCCGTCTCGAAGGTGGCGTTGTCGCGGCCGACGACGTCCAGCGAGGCGATTCCGTGCTTGTCGCGGAAGAAGCAGCAGAACATCTGCCGGTAGTAGTACGTGGACGGCGGCTCGGGGATCAGGTCCTTGACCCCGCCCCAGGCGCGGTGTTCCTGCCACACGTCGTCGGCGCGCTCCAGGGCGTACGGGATCCAGCCCATCTGGCCCTCGCTGTACGCCAGTTTCAGCGTCGGGAACTTGACGAGCACCCCGCTGAACAGGAAGTCCATCATCGAGGCCATGGCGTTGTTGAAGCTGAGCGCGGCCTGCACGGCGGGCGGTGCGTCGGGGGAGGCGGCGGGCATCTGGGAGCTGGACCCGATGTGCATGTTGACGACGGTGCCGGTCTCCTGGCAGACGGCGAAGAAGGGGTCCCAGTAGCCGGAGTGGATGGACGGCAGGCCGAGGTAGGTGGGGATCTCGGAGAAGGTCACGGCCCGCACCCCGCGCGCGGCGTTGCGGCGGATCTCGGCGACGGCCAGGTCGATGTCCCAGAGCGGGATGATGCAGAGCGGGATGAGGCGGCCGCCGCTGTCCCCGCACCACTCCTCGACCATCCAGTCGTTGTAGGCGCGCACGCAGGCCAGGGCGACCTCCTTGTCCTTCGCCTCGGCGAAGGTCTGCCCGCAGAAGCGCGGGAAGGTCGGGAAGCACAGGGAGGCCTCGACGTGGTTGAGGTCCATGTCGAGGAGGCGCGCCTTGGGGTCCCAGCAGCCGCGCCGCATCTCCTCGCGGGTGATGCCCTCCAGGGTCATCTCGTCGCGGTCGAAGCCGACGGCGGCGATGTTGCGCTTGTACGGGAACTTCAGGTCCTCGTAGATCCACCAGTCGGTGGGCGGGCCGTCGGGGTCCATGGTGATCACGTATTTGCCGCCGGTGTAGGCGAGTTCGCCGATGCCGGCGGTGAGCGCTTTGGGCCCGCGGTCGCGGTATTTGGCGGGCAGCCACACGTCGAACAGGTGGGCCGGTTCGATGACGTGGTCGTCGACGCTGATGATCCGAGGCAGTTCCATGATGTCCCCTCGCCGCATGCCGAATGGCTCCGTCGCTCCGATCCGCCGCTCCGGCGAATCTGATGGAGCGTCAGAAATCTGGAACCAAGCTAGCTCCCCACCTCTGGACCGACAAGCGTCCGCGCCCTACGCTCTGCGCTTGATCTGACTATCCGTCAGGTCATGTCGGCCAGGGGAGGTCGGTCCGGGATGACGGACAGCACCGCAGTCGAACTCAGCCGGTCCCGCACGCTCTGGGACCTGATCACCCGCCGGGCCGCCATGACCCCCGACGCACCCGTCCTCATCGAGGCCGCCGAGGATCCCGCCGACGACCGGCGCCTGACCTTCGCGGAGCTGCAGGGCCGCTCGGAGCAGGTCGCGGCCGGCCTGTACGGCATGGGCGTGCGCCCCGGCACGGTGGTCGCCTGGCAGCTCCCCACCCGCATCGAGACCGTGCTGCTCTCGGTGGCCCTCGCCCGGATCGGCGCCGTCCAGACGCCCGTCATCCCCTTCTACCGGGACCGCGAGGTCGGCTTCGCCCTGCGCGAGTCGAAGGCGGAGTTCTTCGCCGTCCCCGGTGTCTGGCGCGGCTTCGACCACACCGCGATGGCCCACCGCCTCGGCGCGCACAGCGTCTTCGAGGCCTACGAGTCCCTCCCCACCGGCGACCCGGCCGTGCTCCCCCCGCCCCCCGAAGAGGGCGTCGCCGTCCGGTGGATCTACTGGACCTCGGGCACCACCTCCGACCCCAAGGGCGTCCTGCACACGGACCGCTCCCTCATCGCGGGCGGCTCCTGCCTGGCCCACGCCCTGCACCTGTCACCGGACGACGTCGGCTCGATGGCCTTCCCGTTCGCCCACATCGCCGGCCCCGACTACACGGTGATGCTGCTGCTCTACGGGTTCCCGGCGGTCCTGTTCGAGAAGTTCGCGATGCCCGACGCCCTGGACGGGTACCGCCGCCACGGGGTCACCGTCGCCGGCGGCTCCACGGCCTTCTACTCGATGTTCCTCACCGAGCAGCGCAAGGACCCCTCCGCCAAGCTCATCCCCACCCTGCGCCTCCTCGCGGGCGGCGGCGCCCCCAAGCCCCCGGAGATCTACCACGCGGTCGTCCGCGAGCTGGGCTGCCAACTCACCCACGGCTACGGCATGACCGAAGTCCCCATGATCACGATGGGCGCCCCGGACGACACCGCGGAGAACCTCGCCACCACGGAGGGCCGGCCCCCCAAGGGCATGTCCATCCGCATCACGACCCCGGAGGGGACGCTCCTCCCGCCGGACACCGACGGGGAGGTCCGCCTGCGGGGCGAGGCGGTCTGCCAGGGGTACCTGGGCCGCGAGCAGAACACAGGCCTCTTCGACGCCGACGGCTACCTGATCACCGGCGACCTCGGCCACCTCACCAAGGACGGCTACCTGGTCCTGACGGGCCGCAGCAAGGACGTCATCATCCGCAAGGGCGAGAACATCTCGGCGAAGGAGATCGAGGACCTCCTCCACCAGCTCCCCGCCGTGGCCGACGTCGCCGTCATAGGCCTGCCGGACCCGGAACGCGGCGAACGCGTCTGCGCGGTCGTCGAACAGCCCCCGGGCGCGGCCCCGCTGACGCTGGCCGAGGTGACCGCGCACCTCCGCACGGAGGGCCTCTCCACCCACAAGCTCCCGGAACAGCTGGAACTGGTCGAGGCGCTTCCCCGCAACGACGCCCTGCGCAAGGTCCTCAAGTACAAACTCCGCGAGCGCTTCGCGTAGCGGGCGGGGGCGCGCCGGGGCTGCGGGGCTCCGGCCCCGCCACCCCGCTCCGGCCCCGCCATCCCGCTCCCGCCCCGCCCGGTCAGGGCCTACGCGTCCGGCGCCGCCACCCCGCAGTAGCCGGCGAAGGCCGCCAGGATCTCGTCCTCGGTGATGCGGCCGTCGCCGTCCGCGTCCAGGGCGGCCGCGACGGGGCCCGCCAGTTCCTCCGGGGTGCCCAGCACGCGCAGGACGCGCGCCGTCGCCGCCGGGGTCGCGCCGCCCGCGGCACCGCCGGCCGCCTCGCCGGCGGGGCTCGCCACCGCGATCACCGCCCGCAGGAACGGCCGCGCGATCTCCGCGAACCGGTGCGGGTTGTCCCGCAGCCGCTTCGCCGCGCCCGTGACGAACTCCTCGCGGGAGACCCGCTGGTCCCCGTCCACGTCCGCGATGCCCGCCATGCCCTGCCAGAAGGCCTCCGCGCCCGCGAACACGGCCTGCCCCTTGTCGGACCGGGCCGCCACGGCGAATTCGGCCAGGACCGCCTTGGCCGCCGTACTGAAGTCCTCCCGGTCGATATACCCGGACCCGTCCTGGTCGAAGGTGGCGAATCGGGCGGCGATCTTGCGCTCGTATTCTGCGCTGTCCATGTTCGGCGTTCCGCCTTCACGTGTGCAGTGGGGTCAGTTCAAGACAGGACAGGAGCGTAAGGCCTACGTGGCCTGCGCGTTAAGCGAAGCGGGCAAGGAGGTGGCCGCATCGAACCAGCGCACGAGGAGCGCGACGGGGCGCGTACACCTGTACCCACGTCTTTCTCAACAGCGGTGTCCGGACCGCACCTCCCCGTTCGCGCCGTGCGACGCCTCTATCACGGAGGGCGCACTTCCGGGACGAGGTTCTGGCAAAACGGGCGCGGCCCGCTGCATGCCCACTACATTCGAGTGGTCGACACACGGCTGCGAAACCGGGAAGCCGGCTGGGGGCACGATGCCGAAGGACGCACCACCGCGCTGGGACCGCCGCATGCAACAACGCCTGGCCCGCGGCGAGGCCGCCGCGCTCGGCGAACTGTACGACCGCTTCGCCTCGCTCGTGCACAGCCTCGCCCACCGGGTCCTCGGCGACGAGAAGGCCGCCGACCGGGTCACCCGCGAGGTCTTCGGCTACATCTGGGAGAACCCGGACGCCTACGACCCCAAACAGGGCTCCATGCGCTCCTGGGTCGCCCGCATCACCCAGGGACAGGCCGTCGCCCGCCTGCGCCAGGCCGAACTGGGCAACGGCTCCCGCGAGGAACTGGAACAGAAGGTGCGCAGCGCCAACGCGGCCGCCCGCGCCGACTTCATCGTCACCTCCATGCCCGCACCCCTGCGGGCCGCGCTCGAACTCGCCTACTTCAAGCGCCGCGACTACCGGCAGGCCGCCGCCGACCTGCAGATCAGCGAGGACGAGGCCCGGCGCCGGCTGCGCCTGGGCCTGCAACTGCTGTCCACGGCCAACGCCGTCCCGCGCGACGACACGGTCCCGCCGGGATACGGCCCCTCCGGATATGGAACGACCCGATGACGATGCCGCCCAGCCCCTTCGGTGAAGAAGACGGCGAAGAGTACGAGCGGCACGAGCAGCCCCGCAACCCCGGCGGCCCGGCGCGCATACCGGGCCCGCGCGGTGCGGCCGACGACCTCGACCTCTCGGGGCCGGGGTACGCGCCGTCCTCGGAGGGGCCGCTGGACCCCGACGAGCCGAAGGACCTCGACGCGCTCGACGCCCTCGACGCGCTGGACGACACCGACGACATCGTCGACGCGCGGTACACGGAGTACCCGGAGATCTCCGGGTACCCGGCCGTACCGGCGCCCGCCGAGCCCGAGCCCGCTCCCGTCCCGGCCGCGCCCCCGCCCACCCACGCCGTACTGAAATCCCTGCTCGGCGCATGGGCCCTGGCGGCCTGCTCCGCGGAGGAGACCCAGGCCGTCGAGGACCACCTCACCGAGTGCGCGCCCTGCGCCGAGGAGGCGCTGCGGCTGCGCGACGCCGTGGGGCTGCTGCACCCGGAGGACAGCCTCGACCTCAAGCCGCTGCTGCGCTCGCGCGTGCTGGAGGACTGCCTCGGCAAGCGCCCGGCCCGCATCCCCGTCCCGGTGTGGGCGAGCCCGTACGACACCGAGACGGCCCGGCTGGACGCGCTGCTACGGGACTTCGGGGACTCGGAGTGGCACACCCCGGTCCGGCTGAAGTGGTTCGAGGAGGAACGCCACCAGACCCGCCGGACGACGGTCGCCGGGGTCATCGGGCACCTGCTGGCGGTGGACGGCCTCGTGGCGGCCGCGCTGGGCCTGGACGACCCCCTGGGCCGGGACGCGCCCGCGGGCACCCCGACCGAGCGCACGGAGCGGTTCTGGGAGGACTCCCCGTACCCGACCACCCGTCGGGTACGCGAGCCGTGGCGGGAGCAGGGCCACACGCTGGTCCGCACGGTGTCCTTCGCGGGCCGCGGAGTGGCGGAACTGGACGTGGAGTACGGCGCCTTCGCCCTGCCCCTCGGGGACGCCTTCCTGGAACGGGCCTTCGAGTGCTGGGTCCACGCCGTGGACATCGCGGAGGCGGTGGACTACCCGTACGAGCCGCCGTCCGCGCCCCACCTGAACCGGATGATCGACCTGGCGGCCCGGCTCCTGCCGGCGGCCCTGGCCGTCCGCCGTCGGGCGGGGCTGGCGGCGCCGGCGCGCGGGCTGGTCGCGGCGGGGGCGCCGGGCCGGACCCTGCACCTGGAGATCGAGGGCGCGGGAGGCGGCGGCTGGGACATCGCCCTGGACTCCCCCGCGGCGAAACCCTCGCCGGACCACACGGTGGCCAGGATCGCCCTGGACGGCGCCGAATTCTGCCAGCTCGCCGCGGGCCACATCTCCCCGGAGGAGGCCGCGGTCGGCCAGAACGGCGACCGCGAGGCCATCCGCGACGTCCTCTTCGCGGCAGCCTCGCTCAGCCGGATGTAGACCGCGCGACCGGATGCAGGCCGCGCAGCCGGATACAGGCCGCGCGGCGGCTACGTGAAGACGACCGTCCGGGTCCCGTTCAGCAGGACCCGGTGCTCGCTGTGCCACTTCACGGCCCGCGCCAGCGCCTGGCACTCCACGTCCCGCCCGATCGCCACCAGCTGGTCCGGGGTGACCTCGTGCCCCACCCGCTCGACCTCCTGCTCGATGATCGGGCCCTCGTCCAGATCCGCCGTCACGTAGTGCGCGGTCGCGCCGATCAGCTTCACGCCCCGCGCGTGCGCCTGGTGGTACGGCTTCGCGCCCTTGAAGCTCGGCAGGAACGAGTGGTGGATGTTGATGATCCGCCCGCTCAGCTCCTTGCACAGGGTGTCCGACAGCACCTGCATGTACCGCGCGAGGACCACGAGGTCGACCTCCTCGGCCCGCACCAGCTCCAGCAGCTGCGCCTCCGCCGCCGCCTTCGTGTCCTTCGTCACCGGGATGTGCACGAACGGGACCCCGTACGAGCCGACCAGTTCCTCGAAGTCGGTGTGGTTCGACACCACCGCCGCGATCTCCACCGGCAGCGCACCGATCCGGTGGCGGAAGAGCAGGTCGTTGAGGCAGTGCCCGAACTTCGAGACCATCAGCACGATCCGCATGCGCTCGTCGGAGCGGTGGATCTGCCAGTCCATCCGGAAGGAGTCGCCGATCGCGGCGAAACTGGCCCGCAGCTTCTCCACGGTCACCGGGGCGTCGGCCGAGAAGTGGACCCGCATGAAGAAGAGGCCGGTGTCACGGTCGCCGAACTGCTGGCTGTCCTCGATGTTGCACCCGGTCATGAACAGGTAACTGGACACGGCGTGCACGATGCCCTGCTTGTCCGGGCATGAGAGGGTCAGTACGTACTGCTGCGTGGCCTGGGGCTGCGGGTCGTCGCTCATGACCCCACAGCCTTCCACATCACACCGCGCGCGTGAGGATCTTCAGGACGTCCAGTGAGCACGGGCGCGCGTCCGGGTCGTCCCCGTCCGCCGTCGCCAGCCGTACGTGGGCCTCGCGCGCGGCCCGTACCGCCTCCGGCCAGGCGTGGTGCTCCAGGTAGCCGGAGACCGGGGCGTCGGCGCCTATCTGGTGCATGATCCGCAGCACGCGCAGCACGGCGAGGTCCACCAGGGCCGCCTCCTGCGAGTCACGGAAGATCGTGCCGACGTACTTCTCCGCGGACCAGCTGTCGAGCCAGGTGTCCTCGACGAGCCGGTACACGGCGTCGGTGACGTCCCCGTACCCCTCGGCGCCGGCCAGCCAGGTGTCCTCTTGGAACACGGGGTCGGAAAGCATGTGCAGCGCCGAGCGCACGTTGCTGCGCCAGCGCCACCACGGCATGTCGTTGAGGGGCATGCCGCCCATGGTGGAGGAGCGGCCGCCGCGGCGGGAAGAGTTCTTCGAACCTTGGGCGAATGTCACGCTTTCGATCGTACGTTCCCGTCCGGCGTGATCTTCAGGCGCCCGCACCCGGGGGCCCGGACCCGCCCGGCGCTCACTCAGCGTGTGGGTGACACCCGTAATTCACCTCGACGTCACCCGATGTTGCTCGCACCTCACACTTCAGTTACCCCTGGCGCGGCATGGTGCATGCACATGACCACCCGGCGACGCGCAGCAGCACTCTCCCGAACCTTTCTGGCCCGGACCACGGCCATGGCGATGGGCGCGTGTCTCGTCGCCGGCTGCGGGGTGCTCCCCGGGGGCTCGGGGGGCCCCGGGGACGCCGGCACCCTCACGGTCATGACCTTCGCTCCGGAGGACTCCAAGGCGACCAACATGCCCGGCATGCCGGGCATGGCCAAGGCCTACGAGCGCTGGGTCAACTCCAAGGGCGGCATCAACGGACACAAGCTCCGCGTCCTGACCTGCAACGAGCGCAACACGCCCACCGGCGCCGCCGACTGCGCCCGCAAGGCGATCGCCGAGAAGACCGTCGCCGTCATCGGCTCCTACAGCCAGCACGGACGCGCCTTCCTGGCCCCGCTGGAAGCCGAGGGCATCCCCTTCATCGGCGGGTACGGGGTCTCCTCCGAGGAGTTCCGGTCCCCGCTCTCCTTCCCCGTCAACGGCGGCCAGCCCGTCCTGATGGCCGGAGCCGGCCACCAGCTGGGGCGCACCTGCGCCAAGGTCGCCCTGGTCCGCCCCGACACCCTCGCCGGCGATTCCCTGCCCATCCAGCTCAACGCCGGCCTCAAGGCCAACCAGATGGCCGAGGCGAGCGACATCCGGGCCGCCGAAGACTCCGCGGACCTCTCCACCCAGGCCAACCAGGCACTGGCGGCCTCCGCAGGGCCCCCCGGGAAGGGCGGCGCCTCCTCGGCGAAGGACGGGAAGGACGGGAAGGACAAGGGCTGCGTGGCCGCCGTCCTCGGCGCCCGCACCGAGACCTTCTTCGACGCCTTCCGCCGCGCCGCCGACTCCCAGAACCGCAAACCGCAGGTCTCCTCGGTGCTCGGCTCGGTCAGCCAGGCCCTGGTCGACCGCACCGGCGGCAAGGAGAGCCCCTTCGAGGGCGCGTACGCCACGAGCTGGTACCCGGTCGCCACCGATCCCCTGTGGACGCAGATGCGGAACGTCATCTCCGACCACGCCTTCGGCGACAACGCCGTGGACCCCGACGACAGCGGCGCCCAGACCACCTGGATCGCGTACACGGTGTTCAGCGAGACGGTGAAGCGGTTCAAGGAGGACGAGGACCTCACCGCGCGCGCCCTCACGCGCAAGCTCAACCAGTCCACCCCCGTGAAGACCGGCGGCCTGACCCCCGACCTCAGCTGGCGCTACGAGGACATGCGCGCCGTCGCCGGCTTCCCCCGCATGGTCAACGGCCGGGTCACCTTCCAGGTCGTCCAGCAGGGCCGCCTGGTGGCCCAGCCGGGCGGCGAGCAGTCCATGGACATGACCAAGACCCTGGAACAGGCCCCCCGTTCGAACTAGGGACCATCCCTCGGGGACCGGTCCTAGAGCTGGGTCTTGTCACGCTTGGTGAGGTCGTACTTGGCGGCGATGCTGTTCCACATCCGCGCCGCGGACTCCTTCGACCTGGTGGCGTCGCCGCTCGCCTTGTTGGCGTCCGAGGCGTTGCCGGTCGACTTGGCCTTGCCGTCCTTGCACTTGTCGCCGTCGGACTTCACGTCGTCCGCCCAGGCCGCATAGCTGTTGTCGGCCTCGGCGGAGGACTTCCACGCCTTGGTGAGGGCCGCGGTCAGCTTCATGTGGTTCGGGAGCTGGTCCACCTTGAGCTCCTGGAGCCGGGTCACCAGCTCCTCGCGCTGCCGGGCCGCGTCGCGCAGGTCGGTGGCCGCCTGGTCCAGGTTGCTGCAACCCTTGATGTCCTCGACGGCCTTGATCACCGACGCCCGGCTGTCGTTGCTGTCCGCGAGCAGCTTGTCGAGCTGGACCGCCTGCGGCTGCGCGGGATCCAGCGGAGCCTCGCCGCTCTCCGCGGCGGAGCTGCCGGGGGTAGGGGTGGGCGCCGCGGCGGCCGGGTCGTTGTTCTGTGCCTTGCCGTCACCGAGCAGCGCACCGACCCCGAGCCCGACGACGGCCAGGCCGATGACGACGGCGGCGATGATCGCGGGCGAGACCTTGCGGGGAGCGGGGGCGAGCTCCTGCTCCTGGTAGTGCGGCGGCTGCTGCTGATACTGCTGCGGCGGCGGCGCGTACTGCTGGTGCTGGGGCTGCTGCGCGTACTGCTGGTGCTGCTGCTGGCGCTGCGGCGGTTGGGGGCGGCGCGGCTGCTGGGGGAGCACCGGCTCCTGGATGGGGGGCAGCAGCTGCGTGTCCCCCCGGAACATCTCGTCGAACCCGGCGGCGGGATCGGCGGGCGCGGCCGGAACCGGCGCGATGTACTGCGTCGCGGCCTCGTCGTACGAGGGGGCGGCCGGAACCGGCGCGATGTACTGCGTCGCGGCCTCGTCGTACGAGGGGGCGGCCGGGACCGGCGCGATGTACTGGGTGGCGGCCTCGCCGTGCGCCGGCGCCGCGGGGACCGGCGCGATGTACTGCGTCGCCGCCTCCTCGTGCGCGGGGGCGGCCGGGACCGGCGGAATGTACTGGGTGGCCGCCTCCGGCAGCGGCGGGTAGCCGTAGCCGTGCGGGTCGCCGGGGCCCTCGTAGCCGGGGCCGACCACGTGACCCTGCGGGTAGCCGTAGGCGGGGCCGCCCGGTGCGGGGTAGCCGTAGGCGGGCTCACCGTGCAGGTACTCCGGCTCCCGGCCGGGCTGCGCGGGCGGCTGCGCGGGCACGTGCGGGCCCCACGGCTCGCCTCCCTGCGGGCTGCCGCCCTGTCCGCTCTCGGTCACCGGAACTCCCTCTCCGACCTGTCCGCGTCTACGGAACCGTCGGCTCACGCTACCCGGTCATCCCCCTCGCCCGGCAGGCCCGCCCCCACCGAAGATCATCCCCGGCCCCGTCCACGACCCCGACTGCGCGTGCGCCGCTACGCGGGGCGAAGCCCCCTACCCACCCTTCACCGCTACGCGGGCGAACCCCCCGCAGCACCCTCTACCGCTACGCGGGGCAAAGTCCCCGACCCGCCCTTCCACCGTTCCCCGGGCCAGCCCCGACCCGCGCCTCAAACGCCGGCGGGGCTGAGGAACACCACCGGGCTCCGCCCGAACCCGGTCCTCAAACGCCGGACGGGCTGGGAACCGGACCGGCTGGGAAGGGGTCCCGGGCTGCGCCCGGACCCCCTGGGGCTCCGCCCCAGACCCCGGTCCTCAAACGCCGGACGGCTGGATTGGCGCGGGCGGGCTGGATTAGCGCGGGCGGGCTGGAACGCCCCGCACCGCGAAGCCGGACGGACGGCTGGAAAGCCCGACCCCCAGCCCTCAACTCCGGACCGGAGGACTGAAAAGCCGGGCCCCGGCCCTCAATGCCGGACGACGAAAAGGATCCCGCCGGACGGCTGAGAGACCCACCCGTCGGCGGGGCTGGGGGGGGCGGCCCGGGACGGGGACGGGGGCGGGGTGGGGTGTTGGCCTGGACGTAAAGCGTGATTTGTGGCGCAGGTACACCCCGCGCCCTGTCGGAGCAGAGCAGAGGGCGCCTAAATCATGCAGTCCAGGCCGACACCCCACCCCGCCCCCGGCACCGGCCCACCCCCGCAGCCGCAGCCCGACCACGCCCACGCCCACACACCGCCACGTACGGGCCGACGTCGACCAAATCCAGCCCCGCCGGCGTTTGAGGCGCAGGGGTCCGGGGACCGGTCCCCTGCAACGGCGCCGCACGAGGCGACCGACCCCGGTCAGCCCACCGGCTCCAGGCGGGCCGTGAACTCCCGGGCCGCCGGTTCCTCCCGGTACGGGTCCAGGCGGGTGCGGAAGTCCTCCAGGTAGACCGCCCCACGGTGGGAGCGGATGCCCGTCAGGACCTCCGCCGCCTGCGTCGCCGTCTGGCAGGCGGCTTCCACCTCGCGCTGCTGCACCCGCGCCGCCGCCAGCAACAGCAGCCCGATCGCCCGCCGCCGCGCCTTCCCCGCCGGGAGGCCCCGCAGGGACTCCTCCGCCCGCTTCGCCGCCGCGTCGGCCTGCCCCAGGTCCCGGTGGCAGTGCGCCAGTTCGTCCGCGAGGTACGCCCCGTCGAAGTGCCGGATCCACTCCGGGTCGTCACCCGACTCCGGCTCCGCCCGCTCCAGCGCGGTGACCGCCCGCGAGGACAGCACGGCCGTCGACCGCGCGTCACCGAGCAGCGCGTGCCCCCGCGCCTCCGCCGCGTAGAACATCGCCTCCACCCGGGGGGTGACCTGACCCCGCGTGCCCTCCTGTGCCGCTCTCGCCAGCTGCGCGATCTCCCTCGGGTTGCCCAGCTCCGCCGCCAGGTGACTCATCGACGCCGCCAGCACGTAACCCCCGTACGCCCGGTCGCCGGCCGCCTGCGCGAGCCGCAGGGCCTGGATGTAGTACCGCTGCGCCAGGCCCGGCTGGCCCGTGTCCACCGCCATGTAACCCGCCAGCTCGGTCAGTCGGGCGACCGCCGCGAACAGCGCCCGGCCGACCGGCTCCCGGTACGAGCCGCCGATCAGGCCGGAGACCACCGAGTTGAGGTAGTGCACGACCACCGGGCGCACGTGCCCGCTGCCGAAGCGGTGGTCGAGGTCCTTCAGTGCCTGCGTGGTGGCCCGTACCGCCTCCACGTCCGACATCCCGACCCGGGAGCCGCCGCTGCGCGCGACCTGCGCGTCGGCCCCCGTGATCAGCCAGTCGCGGCTCGGCTCGACCAGCGCCGAGGAGGCCACGCTCGACCCCGACAGGAAGTCGCGCCGGCCCACGTCGCTCCGCCACAACTCGCTGACCTGCTCGATCGCGCCGATGACGGTCGGGGAGAACTGCAGGCCGACCCCGGAGGCGAGGTTCTTGCCGTTGGCCATGCCGATCTCGTCGATGGTGACGGTCCGGCCGAGTTTGCGGCCCAGAGACTCCGCGATGATCCCGGGGGCCCGGCCGCGCGGCTGCTGGCCCCGCAGCCAGCGGGCCACGGAGGTCTTGTCGTAGCGGAGGTCGAGACCGTGCTCGGCCCCGCACATGTTGACGCGCCGGGCGAGCCCGGCATTGGAGCACCCGGCTTCCTGGATGAGCGCCTGCAGCCGTTCGTTCGGCTGGCGGGCGACGAGAGGCCTGGCTGCCATGAAAACCCCCAGAGACGCGGGTGATCGTTCGAATGATCACTTCCCGCCTGATGTGCGGGGAATCTTCCCCATTGGGTCCTGTCGCTACCCACCTCCGGCGCCCCGGCCTCCCACGCGCCCCCCGCGATGCACCGATGCGCCCCGCATGCAGGATCGATGCTCCCGAGCCCGGCCGGTTGAAGCCCGTAACCCCCGGTGACCGCAAGAGTTGTGTTGCACGTGGAAGAGACCATCGGAGTCACGGAGACCGCACCCATCCCCCTGCAGCGCAGTGAGCCGCTGCTGGACCATGCCGTGCGGTACACGGAAGAACGGCACTGGGATGTCTTCGCCGGCACCTGGCTGGAGTCCGGCGACGGGCGCGAACAGTGCTCGTGCGGGGGCGCCCAGTGCCCGGCGCCCGGCGCGCACGCGGCGGGGAAGGACTGGGCCTCGCAGGCCTCGGGCAGCGCCGTGCAGGTCAGGCGGCTCTGGGGGAAGAACCCGAAGGCCGCCATCCTGCTGCCGACCGGCCGGACCTTCGACGCCCTCGACGTCCCGGACGCGGCCGGTTTCCTGGCGCTGGCCCGGCTCCAGCGCATGCAGCGCACCCTCGGACCGGTGATCGCCAACCCGGCGGGGCGGATGCTGTTCTTCGTCCTGCCCGGCGCCGGGGCGAAGGTTCCCGACCTACTGCGCAAGATCGGCTGGCAGCCGGCCCAGCTCGACCTGGCCACGCGCGGCGAGGGCGAGTACGTGGCCGCGCCGCCGACCCGCATCGGCGGCCGTGGTTCGGTGCAGTGGGCGCAGCCGCCGACGGCCGCGAACCGGTGGCTTCCGGACGTGGAGGAGCTGATCGACGCCCTGGCCTACGCGTGCGGTCGCGAGGCGGCGGCGGAACGGGCCCGACGCACGGCGTGATCCCCGCTCCGCCCGCTCCACCCCCTCCGCCCGCGCCACCCGCTCCGCCCCGTCCTGACCAGCGGAGATCTCCGCGGGGAAACTCATGACATAAGTAACTGCTCGGCCTCTCCCCCTCCTCCTATGGTGAGAAAAGCAGGACACGGGGAACAGAACGAGAGGCAGGCGCATGCCGGACCAGGGCGTTGCGATCGGCGGGGCGGACGGAACGGGCGGCGGTGCACGACCGGCACCAGCCGCCGCACCCGCCGTGCGGGTCGAGGGTTTGTGGAAGCGGTTCGGCGAGCAGGTGGCCGTCTCCGGGATCGATCTGGAGCTGCCGGCCGGGCAGTTCGTCGGCCTGGTCGGGCCGAACGGCGCGGGCAAGACCACGACCCTCTCGATGGTGACGGGACTGCTGCGCCCGGACATGGGCCGGGTCATCGTCGCCGGGCACGACGTGTGGGCGGACCCGGTGGAGGTGAAGTCCCGGATCGGCGTGCTGCCGGAGGGGCTGCGGCTCTTCGAGCGGCTCTCCGGTCGGGAACTGCTCGGCTACATGGGCCGGATGCGGGGGCTCCCGGGGCGGGAAACGGACAGCCGGGCCACCCAGCTGCTGGACATCCTGGACCTGGCCGGTTCGCAGAACAAGCTGATCGTCGACTACTCGACGGGCATGCGGAAGAAGATCGGCCTGGCGGCCGCGCTGCTCCACAACCCCGAAGTGCTGTTCCTGGACGAGCCGTTCGAGGGCGTCGACCCGGTGTCCGCACAGACCATCCGCGGAGTGCTGGAACGTTACACCTCCTCCGGAGCCACGGTCGTCTTCTCCTCCCACGTCATGGAGCTCGTCGAGTCGCTGTGCGACTGGGTCGCCGTCATGGCCTCCGGCCGGATCCGGGCCGCGGGCCCGCTGGCCGACGTACGGGGCGACGCGCCCTCGCTGCAGGCCGCGTTCCTGGAGCTGGTCGGAGCGCAGGGCCGGGCCACGGGCGAGTCCCTGGACTGGCTCGGCGGCGGGGCCGCGGCCAACGGCGGGAGCAACGGGGCGGGCGTCCGATGAGCACACCCATGCCGACGCCCATGCCCACGCCGACGCCGACGCGTGCTCCTGCGCCCGCATCCGCGTCCGCCACCGGCGGACCCGCCTCCGCGGCCGCGTCCGTCAACATCACCCCGATCTTCGTCCGCCTCAAGCTGTCCCTCCTGCGCAACGGACTCAAGGGCTCCCCGATGCGCAAGGCCGCCTACTTCGGCGCCCTCGCCTTCGCGCTCGTCATCGCCTTCTTCGCCACGCTCGGCCTCACCGTCCTGCGCGGCAACGCGCACGCCGGCGCGGTCGTCGTCCTGCTGGCGGCGATCACGGCCCTGTGCTGGACGTTCGTCCCGCTGTTCTTCGCCACCGGCGACGAGACGCTCGACCCGACCCGGCTGGTCATGCTGCCGCTGCACCCGCGTCCGCTCGTACGGGCCATGCTGGCCGCCTCGCTCGTCGGCATCGGGCCGCTGTTCACGCTGTGCCTGGCCGTCGGCTCGGTGATCGCCGTCGCCCGGGGCGCGGCGGGCGCGGTTGCCGCCGTACTGGCCGTACCGCTGCTGCTGGTCGGCTGCGTCGCGCTGGCCCGGACGGTGGCCACGGCCAACGTCCGGCTGCTGACCAGCCGCAAGGGGCGCGACCTCGCGCTGCTCAGCGGCCTGCTCATCGCGATCGGCGCACAGGCGGCGAACTTCGCCGCCCAGCGGCTGTTCCAGACCGGCGGCCTGGAGAGGCTGGAGCCGGCCGGGGAGGTCGTGCGCTGGCTCCCGCCCGCGACGGCCGTCGGGATGGTGGACTCCGCGAGCGAGGGCTCGTACGGGATCGCGGCCGCCCAGCTCCTCATCACGGTCGCGGCCCTCGGCCTGCTGCTCTGGTTCTGGGAGCGAAGCCTGACCAAGCTGATGGTCACCCCTGACGGCTCGACGATCGCGGCCGCCAAGGAGATGAAGAAGCCGGCGAACGGTGCGGCCGGCGGCGGCTGGTCGCTCCTGCCGGACGACCGTACGGGCGCGGCCGCCCAGCGCGTGCTGCGCTACATGGTGCGCGACCCGAAGACCAAGGCGGCGTGGGTGTCGGCCCTGGCGCTCGGCCTGATCATCCCGGTCGCCAACGCCGTCCAGGGCGGCGGCTCGGTGTACCTGGCCTGCTTCGCCTCGGGCATGCTCGGCCTGCAGATGTACAACCAGTTCGGGCAGGACACCTCGGCGTTCTGGATGGTCGCGCAGACCATTGCGAGCACCCGGGACGCGTACGTGGAACTGCGCGCACGCGCCCTGGCCCTCGCGCTGGTCACCGTGCCCTTCACGGTGCTGGTCGCGGCGGTCACGGCGGGCCTGCTCGGCGACTGGGCCGGCCTCCCCGGCGCCCTGGGCCTGGCCCTGGCCCTGCTCGGCTCGATGCTGTGCACGGGAGCCCTGGCGTCCGCCCACCTCGCGTACTCGATCCCGACCGACGGTGCCTTCAAGAGCGTCGCCCCGGGCCAGGGCGCCCTGGCGTGGACGGCCCTCCTCGGCGGCATGTTCGCCTCGGCACTGGTCAGCTCGCCGCTGATCGCCCTGGCCCTCTACTTCAGCGCCACGGACCAGAAGTCCCTGGCCTGGATCCTGCTCCCCCTGGGCGCGGCCTGGGGCACGCTGGCCACCTGGGCCGGCCTGCGCCTCGCGGCCCCGACGGTGGTGCGCAAGCTCCCGGAGATCCTGCTGGCGGTCAGCAAGGGCTGACGCGGGTACGGGTCTGCGGGTCCCGCCCGGCACGGCACGGAACGGAACGGAACGGAACAGAACGGAACGGCATCGGCTCCCGCCACGCGTGATCAGCGCGGCGGGAGCCGATGTCTGTGGTGGGTCGGAGCCGGACTACGGGGCGTCCAGCTGAGCCTTGCTGTGGGCGTAGAGGACGCGCTCGCACACGAGGCCCAGGCACGGCGCCGACTTGCCGTCTTCGAGGGCCTCGGCGTTCACCGCCGGACCGTAGTGCTCGGAGACCGACCACAGACGCTGCGCGCCACGTTCGTAGTAGAGGTCTTCGGCACCCGTGGCGGTCTTGATCGCGCTGCCGTTGGACACCAGGTCACCGTTGCTCCACTTGTAACGCCAGAGGTTGCCCGGGTCGTTGTGACCGGCACTCTGGTTGACGTACAGATTCCCGCCCATCGCCAGTGCACCCTGGGCGCCGCCGTTCGTCATCGGCAGGTAGTTGGCCCAGCCTTCGGCCGCCACCTCGCCGGAACGGTTCTCCAGGCTTTTGACGGGGTACGAGGCGATCCGGCCGGGCGACGGGTAGCCGCTCTCCGGACGGCAGTACTCACCCATGATCAGGCGGTCCGGGGTCGTGCTGCGGTCGAGCGACAGGTAGGACGCCTTCGGGGCGCCCGTGCTGACGCACTTGAACGAACCCGAGGGGTTGGACTGCGTGACCTTGAACTTCCAGGCCGCCACCTGCGGCATCACGTAGCGGTAGCCGAAGCTGTACCAGACGTTGTTCTGGCGGCCGACCTTGGTCTTGTCCTCGACGTTGGACGTGGTCTTCACCCCGTCGGTGTCCGCGCCCATCTCGTCACCGGCCTTGCCGTCCCCGTTGGGATCCAGGTCCATGATCTTCTCCATGTCGAAGATCCGGATGCCGTTGCGGGTGTCGGCGACATAGAGGTAGTGGCCGTACCAGACCATGCCGCCCGCGTGCAGGCCGTTCTGCATGTGCGTGTTCGGGTCCGGAACCGTCGAGCCCTCGGCGGAGTGCACTCCGTCGAAGGAGACATGGCCGGAATTGTTCATGTACGCCCAGCCCAGCAGTACGTGCCGGTACTTCACCGTGCCGTCTGCGCGGCGTTGCACGAAGGAGATCCGCACACCCTTCTGGTTGCAGGCGTCGTTCGCCTTCAACTCGTCGGGGTTGCAGTCACCCACCTCGTTGTCGTTGCTGTCCCGGCCCGGGTCCCAGTTGTCGTAGGACGCGTAGAGCTGGATGTTCGTGTCGTTGCCTGCGCCGTACTGCTCACTGTCCGCGGCGTCCGAGACGCCGGTCATGGCCTGTGGGATCCACTCGCGCGAGGTCGAGTCGTCGTTCTCCAGGCACCACTTGAGGGCCGGAGCAGGTGCCGTGCCGAACGGGTCGCGGGTGCACGACGTGGTGTTGACGGTGCGGTTGGCATCGGCAAGGAGCTTCGATACGCCCGACTTGGGCAGTACGCCGTCGAGGCGGGCGACGCGTTCGGCGGTCGTCCCGTTCATCGCGCCGGCCTGCAGGGTGAAGTCCGAGGGGTCGGCCTTGCCGCCGGGGCTGGTCCACGCCATCGTGCCAACGGGTTCCGCATCGCTCGCGGTTGCCTGCGGCTCCTGGATCCACGATTCGGGCAGTGGCGCAGGAGTCTCCTCGGCGTGCGCCGGGGGCGGGGCCGACAGGCCGGTCAGTGCCAGCGTGACTGCGGCGGTGGCCGTCAGCCACGCGCGGCGTATTCGGATTCGGGACGTGCGCGGGGACATGCGTATTGCCTCCGTTGTTGCTGCTGCGACAGCTGAATCGAACGAAGGCTTTCAGGACGCTTGTGCGGAAATCAAGTTCGATCGATGGGTCAACCACCCACGTCCGAACGGGATGTGGGGGTTGCCCCGGAACCTCCGATTCCGGGTTCGCCGGAAATTCACAGGCCCGGCCCGCACTCCACCCACAGCAACTTGCCGCTGTGCACGCCGTCGAGGCGGTAGGAGCCGTAGCGGTCCGCGCAGAGGCGTACGAGGACCAGGCCGCGGCCGTCCTCGGACTCGGGCGCGGGCTCGGGCGCGGACCCGGGCGCGGACTCGGGCGCAGCACCGGGCACCGGCCGTGCGGGTTCGCCGCCGAAGGGGGCCGGGATGTGGGGATTGGTGTCCCAGACGCCGACCCGGACGCGGTCCGCCGCCATCGCCCTGAGCCGGAGCGCGCAGGGGCCGTACGAGTGCCGGTAGGCGTTGGAGACCAGCTCGCTCGCCAAGAGCTCGGCCGTGTCCGCCGGCCCCTGCATGTCGTGGCTCCGGAGCACTGCTCGCAGTGTGGAACGGGCGATTCCCGCTGCCCGCCGATCGTGCGGGAGTTGGAGGGTGTAAGCCCAAGACGGAGCTACGGTTGCGCCCATGGAAGTCTCCGATCAAGGAGGAGAGTTGGACCTTGTGCGTGCGGTGCCCGGTGACCAGGTCGCTCCGTCGAGCGGGGTACTTCCAGGCGGTGGCCTGCATCCCAAAGTAGCGGCTCGACGTAATGTGTTTCACGACTTCCGTGTCACTAGTGACATTGCCACTCTTGTGGGTGACAGCGGTCTGAGGAAGGTGAGTTGAGCATGGCGACTGCGCGTCAGCTTCGATTCGGTGCCGAGCTGCGCAAGCTGCGCGAGGGCGCCGACCTGAACGCGACCGAGGCCGCCAAGCACCTGGGCATGCGGCAGACCCAGATCAGCAACCTGGAGGCCGGCCGCATCGGCGCGAGCCCCGAGCGGGTGCGTGCGCTGGCAGGTCTCTACGGGTGCGTGGACCAGTCGTACATCTCAGCGCTCGTCGCGATGACCGGTGAGCGCCGGCGGGGATGGTGGGAGGAGTACCGGGACATCCTCCCCGGCCCGTTGCTCGACCTTGCCGAGCTGGAGCATCACGCACACAGCCTGCGAGGCGCGGTCACCACGCTCATTCCCGGGCTTCTCCAGACCGCCGATCACGCTCGCGAGATCTTCCGGCACGCAGTCCAGGCCCTGACCCCGCCGGACATCGAGCACCGGGTCTCCTTCCGCCTCAAGCGGCAGGCAGTGCTGTTCGGCGAGCAGCCGGTGACGTACCAGGCGCTCATCCACGAGGCCGCACTGCGCATTCCGGTGGGCGGCGGCGTGGTCGCCCGCGCCCAGCTCGCGCATCTGCTGGCCATGGGCGAGCAGGATCACGTGACGGTCCAGGTCATCCCCTTCGGCGTGGGAGCCCTCCACGGATCCGGGCAGTCCATCTACTACGCAACCGGGCCCGTGCCACAGCTCGACACCGTCCATCTCGACCAGACCCACGGGCTCGTATACCTGGACGCCGCAGAGCAACTCGCCGACTACCGCGTACTCTTCGAGCGGATGGAGGCCGTGGCCCTCAGCCCCGAGAAGTCGCGGGAGTTCATCGACGCTGTCGCTGCGGACCTGTGAAGGGGACACGTGTACCAGTACCAGTGGCAGAGGTCCTCCCGCTGCGCGTCCGGCGACTCATGCGTCTACGTCGCCACCTCCCCCGCCGGCCAGATCCTCGTCGCCGAGAGCGGTGAGCCGGCCGCCGGGGCCGTCCTGAGGGTCAGCGCCGGCGCCTGGAGCGGGCTTCTCGGCGCCCTCAAAGCGGGACGGCTCTGACCGACTCCGCGCGGGCCGGGACCGCGGTGCCAGGGCCGCGTCCGCCTCGGCGAGGGCCGACTCGCCCGCGCGCAGGGAGTCGTGGCCGAAGCGGCCCCCTGCCGCAGGGAACACCAGGGCTCCGCAGGGCCCCGTAAGCCTCATACGGGCTCCCCGGGGGCCCGCCCCCTCACGCCGGTGCCTTGATGCCCTCCAGGAACGGCTCCACCGCCGCCCGCCAAGCCGTCGGGTGGTCGTAGTGGAGGTAGTGGCCTGCGTCCGGGATCTCCGCGTACTGTCCGGCCGGCAGGACGCGGACCATTTCCTGGGCCTCGGCCCGGCCCAGCTCGCCGTCCAGGCCGCGGACGACCAGTGTTGGGCAGCGGACTTGGGCGAGCTCCTCCCAGTGCGCGTCGTGCACCCACGTCTCCCGCGCGGTCAGCATCTGCCGGCGCGAGAACAGCGGGCGCCAGCCGTCGTCGGCCTCGTGCATCACTTCCGCGAAGAACTCGCCCCGGCCGGGATCCGGGCGCTCCACCCGCGGGTCGTCCTCGCCGAACCAGCGCCGTGCGGCGTCCTGGGTGGGGAACGGCAGCGGCCAGTGGCGGAACCACTCCTCCCACTCCTGCTGCGAGGCCTCCCCCAGCGCGGACGCCCGCATGTCGCAGATGACCAGGGCCGCTACGAGGTCGGGGCGGCGGGCCGCGAGCTGCCAGGCGGTGAGGGCGCCCATGGAATGGCCGATCAGCGTCACCGGCGCGAGGCCGAGCTGTTCGACGGCCGCTTCGGCGTCGGCCACGAAGGCCTCGCGCCCGTAGGCGACGGAGCTGCCGGGGCCGGCGGCTGGCGGGCGCTCGCTCTGGCCGTGGCCGCGCTGGTCGAGGGCCACGACGCGGCGGGTCTCGCCGAGCCAGCGGGCGGTGCCCGTCCAGTGGAAGGCGCGGCCCATCAGGCCGTGCAGTAAGAGAGCCGCGGGCTCACCCGACGGCGACCGCTGGGGCTCCGGGGCCGCTTCGCCGAACTCCCAGGCCGCCAGGCGTACGCCGTCGGCCCCCGTCACATCGAGGCGTCGTACCACCGCAGATGCACCCCCTTCGCTCCCGGCCACAGTATCGAACCCGTATTCGAAAACGGGGTTCTCACCGACAACACCGCTCTTTCGAGTGACCTTGCTCAAGGATTGACCGCCGCTGCCGATGGAGATCCTTTCAACAGGGAGGCGGGCCGCTCGGGGAAGACGGTCCGAAGGGATGACCTTGAGAGCTCGGGGCTCCAGGTCAAGCAGGGGAGGACCGGTCCCGGCGCCGCAAGGCGCCGGGACCATCCATGCAGATCCACACCGGTCCACGCAGGCCGACACCAGTCGGATTCGCTCGCACTGGCGACCCGCTCGAACGATCGTGCGTCAGCCCGTCGATCCCCCCGGCCCCTCCCTCGGTCCGTCCGTCAGCGCTTCGCCACGAACACGTGGGAGGCGATATCCGCCTCCAGCTCCGCGGCCTCGCCCCCACTGCCGACCAGCACACCGCCGGGCGACTCGGTCACGCTGACCACCGAGCCGGGCTGAACGCCCGCCCGCCGCAGCGTGTACATCAGCTGCGCGTCCGTCTGGATCGGCTCACCGATCCGGCGGATCACGACGGTCTTGCCCTCCACGCCCGGGTCAAGCTCGGCAAGGCTGACCATGCCCTCCTCCAGGAACGGATCGGCCTCGGCCTTCTCGCCCAGCTCCTCCAGCCCCGGGATCGGGTTCCCGTACGGCGATTCGGTCGGGTGGCGCAGCAGCTCCAGCACCCGCCGCTCCACCGCCTCGCTCATCACGTGCTCCCAGCGGCAGGCCTCGGCGTGCACGTGCTCCCACTCCAGGCCGATGACGTCGACGAGCAGGCACTCGGCGAGGCGGTGCTTGCGCATCACCCGCGTCGCCAGCTTGCGCCCCTCGTCGGTCAGCTCCAGGTGTCGGTCGCTGGCGACGGCCACCAGGCCGTCGCGCTCCATCCGCGCCACCGTCTGGCTCACCGTCGGGCCGCTCTGGTCCAGCCTCTCGGCGATCCGGGCGCGCATGGGGACCACACCTTCCTCTTCCAGTTCGAGGATGGTGCGGAGGTACATCTCCGTGGTGTCGATCAGTCCGGACATTCGTGCCCCTCGGATTGCGTGCGCTGGCCCTGCCCCCAATTCTGACCCATCGCGCCGACAACCGTCCCGTGTAGGACGTCAAGGGCCGTACCGGACCGCCCTCAAACGCCCCCCGGGCACCTCGGGCCACCTCTCATTACGCCGTCCACCGGGCCTTTCGCCCCCGGGATGAAAGTTCGTATTGACACGCCCTTGGTCCAGACCGCACGGTGAGCGGCGGACACGGACGACAACCTCACCCACTCCCACCCCGGAAGGCCATCGGCGTATGAGCGAGAGCAAGCTGGCCGGTCAGTTCTTCGACGCCGCCATCGGCCTGCTGGAGCGGGTACGGGACGAGGAGTCCGCCCGCATCAACGAGGCCGGGACCGTCATCGCGGACGCCGTGGCCGCAGGGCACAAGCTCTTCGCCTTCGGCGCCGGGCACTCCTCGCTCCCCGCCCAGGACGTGGTCTACCGGGCCGGCGGGCTCGCCCTGATGAACTTCCTCGCCGTCCCCGGCACCGCCGGCATCGACGTCATGCCCGCCACCCTCGGCAGCGCCCTGGAGCGCGTCGACGGCCTCGCCGGGGCAGTCCTGGACAGCAGCCCGGCCAGTGACGGCGACGTCCTCGTGATCATCTCCCTCTCCGGGCGCAACGCGCTGCCGGTCGAGATGGCCATGAACGCCCGCGCGATCGGCCTCAAGGTCATCGGCGTCACCTCGGTGGCCTACGCGACCGACACCAAGTCCCGCCACGTCTCCGGCACCTTCCTCAAGGACCACTGCGACATCGTCCTCGACAGCAAGATCGCGGTCGGCGACGCCGAGCTCACCCACGAAGGCATCGAAGCCCCCTTCGCCCCCGCCTCCACCGTCGTGACCAGCGCGATCATGCAGGCGGTCATGGCCGCCGCGGCCGGCGAGCTCGTCGCCCGCGGCGTCGAACCGCCGCTCCTGCGCTCGGGCAACGTGGACGGCGGCCACGAGTGGAACGGCCGCGTCATGCAGGAGTACGGCGACCGCATCTTCTTCCGCCACTAGGCCGTCTCTACACGCGGCCCGTCACCGGCCCTTCAAGCCCAGGTCCAGGTCCAGGTCCGCCGCGACACGGGCCGCCACCTCCTCCGCGTACTCCGCATCCGCACGCTCGAAGGCGGCCCGGGACGGCCCCCGCAGGAACGTCAGCGTGCCCAGGCTCCGGCCCCGGCTGCGCAGCACCGTGCACAGGGCGTGCGCCGCCCCCTCGGGCCAGCGCCGGGCGCCCGCCCACGCCCCGTCCGCCCGCCCGCCCGGCGCGCTGGTCCGCACCGACCCGGCCCGGTCCAGCGCCTGCAGCACCGGGTGGCCGGCCTCGTAGCGCACCGGGATCGCCCCGGGCTCGGGCAGCCCCGGCAGGCCGGGCGGGGACGCCGCCCAGCGCAGCAGCCGTACGCGCTCCGGCAGCGAGCCGTCCAGTACGTCCACCAGCGCGTGCTCGGCGAAGCCCGCCAGCGCGAACTCCAGCCGTACGGCCGCCGCCTCGGCCGGGTCCTCGCACTCGGCGGCGGCCCGCCCGGCCCGGTACAGCTGATGGGACCGGAACCGCAGCTGCGCCGTGTCCAGCTGCGCCTGGCGGGCCTCGGTGACGTCCTGGAACAGCAGGGCGACCCCGAGTGGTACGGGTTCCTCCGCGAGCGGCGACGCCAGGCGCAGGAACCCGCACCGCCAGCACCGCCGCCGCACGCCCTCGGGGCCGCGTACGGACACCCACAGCTCCGCCGGGGCCGGAGGCGCCCCCTCGGCCAGCACGTGCTGCAGGGCCCCCTCCAGTTCCTCCACCCCTTGCGCCAGCAGCTCCCCCAGGGGCCGCCCGAGCAGCATGGTGCGGCCGGACCCGAAGGCGCGGGCGGCGTGGGCGTTGACCACGGCCGGGCGCAGGTCCACGTCGACGAGCACGACGCCCCAGGAGGCGTCCTCCATCAGCGCCTCGCTCAAGGCGATGGAACGCTCCAGGTCGATCTGCGCGTGCACCTCGCTGAAGGCGCAGTACACCCCGGCCGGTTTCCCGTCGGCGCCCGGCACCCCCGCGGACTGGGTCCGCACGAGCACCCGCCCGCCGTCCTTGGTCAGCAGCGCGAACTCGTGCACCTGCCGCCCCGGCACGTCCTGGGCGGCCATGAGTCTGTCCTGCACGTCCTGCGCGTCGGCGGCCCGCACGGCCCACCCCGCGAACCCCTTGCGCCCCACGGCCTCGATCGCCGACCACCCCAGGATCCGCTCGGCCTCGCGGTTCCAGTGGGTGATCACGCCATCGGCGTCGAACGCGCACAAAGCCGCGTCCATCCCGTCCAGCAGCGCTGCGAGCAGATCGTCGGCGGTCTCATCACGTCCGGATGCAGTCACCTGGGCCCCCTACAGGTGTTCGCGTGTGCGGCACGTCACGTCATTGAACTGGAACGTGACGCAGCCCACACCCACTTCCCGCAATCATCCCGGTATGTCCCAGCGGGAGGGGTCGACCGGTCAGCCGAGGAGCACCACGAGGAACACGATCCCGGCGACCGCGCCGGCACCGATCAGCAGGCTCGCCCCGCGCGACCCCGCCCACCACTCCCGCCGCGCGGCGGCCCGGGCGATGCGCGCCTCCGCCCCCGGATCCGACTGCCACCCGGAACCGCGCAGCCCGGTCCACACGCCCCGGATGAGGGCCACTTCGGTACGGACCCCCTCGACTTCCCGGTCGTCCACGCACGGCAGCGAGACGCGCCTGCCCCCGGGCAGGTAGGCGTACGCGGAAACCCTCGGCGCGCCGGGCACCGTCCGCGCCCGCCCCGGCCAGACCTCGGCCCGGACGTCGTGCAGCTCGGCCCACCGCAGCCGCCGTACCCGCATGAACCTCCGTACGGCGATCCCCTGCTCATCGAGAACGGTGAACCGGCGCGGCCTGGCATACGCCAGGACCACGTAGAACAGGCCCGTCAGGACCGGCAGCGCCACCCTCCACCAGAGCGGCAGGCGATCGGCGGTGGCCGACTGGTAGCACCCCCACAGCCAGACGATCCCCATCCACAGATACGCCCCGGACCCCGATCCCGCCCGGGTCCGGTACTCGCGCGGCAACGCCCTCTCCATGCGGCCCCCCCAGGCTCGGCGGACAGAGTAGACAGCTCCGGGATCGAATGAACACAGTCCGCCCCCGGGACTACACGACCTGAGCGACCACACGTTCGAGTGAGCCCTGCCGATCCGTCGGCGCCGCTCGGTCCGAGGTCGATAGCGTCGGCCGCATCACGAGAAGGGAGGTCACTCGCTCCCTCACCGAGTGACCAGCCCCAGTCATCACGATCCGCGGATCAGACGAGGTGCCTCGATGACTACGTTCTCCGCAGGTGAGCAGACCCACCAGGCTGTGCTTCCTCAGCAGCCTGCTCTGGAATCCGTGAGCGCAGACACCCCCGGGAGCAGGGACGAAACGGCTCGCGGACTCCCGGCCACTGCGCCGGGCGCCGACGTGGAACATGGGCGAGGGGAGATCGACGGGAACCGCACCTGGGCCCGTCGGCGGAACGCCGGATCCGCTGCTCACGCAGCGGCCATGGCAGTGAACGGGAGCGGTGACGCTCCCCGCGACACGGCAAGCCGGGTGTTCGTTCTGGCGAAGGGGGGCGAACCCCTGATGCCCTGCCATCCCGCCCGGGCCCGCGAAATGCTCCGGAGCGGGCGAGCGGTCCTGGCCCGGCGAGCGCCCTTCACCATCCGGCTCAGGGACCGAACCCGCGAGGGTTCCACCGTCACAGGCGTGCAAGTGCGCCTCGACCCCGGGTCGAAAGCAACGGGGATCGCCGTGACCGACGAACTCCATCCCGTCGACCCGGAGAGCCGGACCTCCGTAGCCCGCCGGGGGCTCGTCACGATCGAGCTCCGGCATCGGGGACAGCAGATCCGCCGCGGCATGATGCGGCGCGCGGGCTACCGCCGCCGGCGCCGCTCCTCGAATCTGCGGTACCGGGCTCCCCGGTCCGACAACCGCCGCCGGCCACCCGGCTGGCTCCCTCCGTCGCTACGGCATCGGGTCGACTCCACGATGTCGCTCGTGACGAAGTTGTGCCGCTACGCACCAGTCATCGAGATCCACGTGGAACAAGTCGCCTTCGATACGACCGCTGTCACCGGAGTCGGGCAGTCCGGCGTACGGGAGAACCTGGGGGCCACACTCGCCAGGTCCGAGATCCGTGAGTTCCTGCTGGCCAAGTGGAACAGGTCTTGCGCCTATTGCGACGCGTCCGCGGTACCGCTCAACGTCGAACACGTCCGTCCCCGCAGATTCGGGGGGTCGGACCGGGTTTCGAACCTCGTCCTCGCCTGCATTCCGTGCAATCAGGCGAAGGGCACTCAGCGAGTCGAGGAATTCCTCGCCACCCGGCCCGTCCGCTTGGAGGGCGTGCTCGCTCAGCTCAGGAGACCGCTTCGGGACATCGCGGTCATGAACGCCACCCGGTACCCGCTCGTGGAGGCGCTGGCCACGCTGGGCATGCCCGTGCACACCTGGTCGGGCGGTCGGACGTACTGGAACCGCGTCGTGATGGAGCTGCCGAAGAGCCACACTCTCGATGCCCTCT
Organism: Streptomyces sp. GL_148; assembly: GCF_057834205.1. Classification (NCBI taxonomy): domain Bacteria; kingdom Bacillati; phylum Actinomycetota; class Actinomycetes; order Kitasatosporales; family Streptomycetaceae; genus Streptomyces; species Streptomyces sp. GL_148. Next base: position 4,006,709 of record NZ_CM174396.1, read on the forward strand.
CCGTCGGATTCCTTGACCATGAGCGGGGCGACCGGCTCGTACGGGTGCCCGCGCAGATCTTGGTGGTGAGTTCGACAGGGCGCGGTGCGTACGCCAGAACCACCCCGGACCGGTTCGGGTTCCCCCGCTTGCGGCGGCCACGCGCGAAGATTCTGAACGGTTACGCCACCGGCGACCTCGTGCGCGCCGTGGTTCCCCGGGGGAAGTGGGTCGGTACCTGGGTGGGCCGGATCGCGGTCCGGACGAGTGGCCAGCATCGAATCACCACGCTGACCTGCCGGTTTGATGTCTCCCACCGGAATGTGTCGCTGCTCCAGAGAGCGGACGGATACAGCTACGGATTCGCCCCCGAAATTCGGTTGAGCGCGCTCCGCGGCGGTGCCTACAGTGGCGGCACACGGAAGGAGGTGGTTGCCGCAATGTACGGAAACCGGACGCGTGAGGTGGCTGCGGGCTAAAGCGCCCGTTGTCGCACGCACCCAGTGCGGTGCCCGGCGGAGTCGCCGGCGCCAATCCCAAGCAGTCACCCGACCCGCGAGCTCGCCGGTACGTCCGGCCGGCTTCCCCCACTGCAGGGGGGAAACCCGAGCTCGCGGGTCGTCTGCGTGTGAGGGCCCCTACGGGGTCACGGGCAGAGGCGTTCCACGCGCCATTTCTCCGCCTCCAGGACGTAGCGGAGGCGGTCGTGGAGGCGGTTTTCGTGGCCCTGCCAGAATTCCACCGCGTCGGGGACCACGCGGATGCCGCCCCATTGCGGGGGCACCGGAACCTGTTCGCCCTCGGGGTAGCGGGCTTCCAGTTCCGCGTAGCGGCGGTCCAGTTCCGCGCGGGAGGCGATCACCGTGGACTGTTCGCTGGCCCAGGCGCCCAGCTGGGAGCCGTGGGGGCGGGAGCGGAAGTACGCCGCCGTCGCGTCCCGGCCGATGCGCGAGGCCGTGCCGGTGACGACGACCTGGCGGGCGATGGGGTGCCAGGGGAAGAGCAGGGAGACGAATGGGTTGGCGTCCACTTCGCGGCCCTTGCGGGAGTCGTAGTTCGTGAAGAAGACGAATCCGCGCTCGTCGAACTGCTTCAACAGGACCGTGCGCGTGCTGGGGCGGCCGTCCGGGGTTGCGGTCGCGACGACCATCGCGTTGGGTTCGAAGACGTTCGCCTCCGCAGCGTCGCGGAACCAGCGCGCGAACTGGCCCATCGGCTCCTCGGCGAGGCTTTCCTCGGCGACGAGCTGGGAGCGGTACTGCTTGCGCATGTCGGCAGGGTCAGGGTGCTGATCGGTCACGCGGCCATCCTGCCGCAGCAACGCGTCCGGGACTGTGCCGTATGTCACGCTTCCCCGCGCCAAGCGGAACGTACAAAATCTTGGGGCCGGTCCGACGGTCCCGAACGGATGACCATCGGCCGTGCCGGGCATCAACGGGGATGACCGCGCCGGACCGCGAATCACGCCGGAAGCCGCGCGTGTTCGCACTATTTGAGGAGCCGCCTGATGTCCGACTTCGTACCCGGTCTCGAGGGAGTCGTCGCGTTCGAAACGGAGATCGCCGAACCCGACAAGGAGGGTGGTTCGCTGCGGTATCGCGGCGTCGACATCGAAGACCTCGTCGGCCACGTCTCCTTCGGGAACGTCTGGGGTCTGCTGGTCGACGGTGCCTTCAACCCCGGCCTGCCGGCCGCCGAGCCCTTCCCGATCCCGGTGCACTCCGGTGACATCCGGGTCGACGTGCAGTCCGCGCTCGCCATGCTCGCCCCCGTGTGGGGTCTCAAACCGCTCCTCGACATCGACGAGCAGACCGCGCGTGACGACCTGGCGCGGGCGGCCGTAATGGCGCTGTCGTACGTCGCCCAGTCCGCGCGCGGCCAGGGACGGCCGATGGTCCCGCAGAGCGAGATCGACAAGGCCGAGTCCGTGGTCGAGCGGTTCATGATCCGCTGGCGCGGCGAGCCCGACCCGCGCCACGTCAAGGCCGTCGACGCCTACTGGACCTCGGCCGCCGAGCACGGGATGAACGCCTCGACCTTCACCGCGCGCGTCATCGCCTCGACGGGTGCCGATGTCGCGGCCGCGCTGTCCGGCGCGGTCGGCGCCATGTCCGGGCCGCTGCACGGCGGGGCGCCGTCGCGCGTCCTCGGCATGATCGAGGAGATCGAGCGCACCGGCGACGCCGTGGCGTACGTGAAGAAGGCCCTGGACAAGGGCGAGCGGCTGATGGGCTTCGGCCACCGCGTCTACCGCGCCGAGGACCCGCGCGCCCGCGTGCTGCGGCGTACGGCCAAGGAGCTGGACGCCCCGCGCTACGAGGTGGCCGCCGCCCTGGAGAAGGCCGCCCTGGAGGAGCTGCACGCGCGCCGTCCCGACCGGGTGCTCGCGACGAACGTGGAGTTCTGGGCCGCGATCATGCTGGACTTCGCGGAGGTCCCGGCGCACATGTTCACCTCGATGTTCACGTGTGCCCGTACCGCCGGCTGGTCCGCGCACATCCTGGAGCAGAAGCGCACGGGCCGCCTGGTCCGCCCCTCGGCCCGCTACACCGGGCCGGGTGTGCGCAACCCGCGCGAGATCGCCGGTTACGCGGACATGGCGGAGACCGCCTGAGACCGTCTGAGTGCGCCTGAGACCGTCTGAGTGCGCTGAGTGCGTCTGAGTGCGCGACCGCGTCGGCTGCCCCCGCACAGGGCCGCCGCTCGTGCCAGGCGCCGCATCCCCTCGGGGGTGCGGCGCCCGTCGCGTTTCCGGAGAGGGGGAGGGGGCGGTCTCAGCCCAGTTCCGAGTCCAGGATGCGGGCCCACTGGGCGACGACCCGCGCCCGGCGGGCGGTGTCGTCGGTGAGGACGTTGGCCAGGCCCAGGCCGCGGGCCATGTCGAGCAGGCCCTGCACGGTTTCCCGTACGCCCGGTACGGACTCGTCCGCGCCCAGGAGTTCCACGGCCATGCGGTGGGTCTCGCGGCCGACGCGGGCCTCCAGCTCGGCCACGCGGGGCCGCAGCTGCTCCTCGTGGGAGGCCGCGACCCACAACTGGAGGGCGGCGCGGAACATCGGGCCGGTGTACAGGTCGATGAGCGCCCCGACCACGTCGGCACGGGCCGCGGCCCTGCCGCCGCGCGGGAACAGGTCCAGCAGTGCGGTCGAGCGCACCTCGGCCATGTACTCGACGGCCGCGGTGAACAGTTCCTCGCGGGTGCGGAAGTGGTGCTGGGCCGCCCCGCGCGAGACGCCGGCGCGCTCGGCGACCACGGCGACGGTGGATCCGGCCCAGCCCTGTTCCGCGAGGCAGGAGACGGCCGCTTCGAGGAGGTGGCGGCGGGTGACCCGGCTGCGGGCCTGCTTGGGCCCGCTCTCCGCGGTCACCGCAGCCATGACGGGTCCCGTCGTTCGAAGCGGGCGCTGATGCCCTCGCGGGCCTCGGCGGAGGCGAAGTGCCGGGCCGACAGCTCCGTGAGGGCTGCCCCGTCCCGGTCCAGGGCAGCCCGTACCGGGGCGGTGACCAGCCGTTTCGTCGCGGCCAGCGCCTCGGGGCCCGCCTTGAGCAGGCCTTCCAGGACGGGGGCCAGGAGCTTGTCCAGGTTCTCGGGGTCCGCGGCGTCTGCGCCGGCGAGGGTGAGCAGGCCGATGCGGGCGGCTTCCGCGGCGTCGAAGACCTCGGCGGTCAGGAAGTAGCGGGCCGCGGCGCGGGGGTCCAGGCGCGGGAGCAGCGGCGCCGAGATCACGGCCGGAACCACGCCGAGGTGGGTCTCGGTGAAGGCGTACGTGGACCCGTGCCCGGCGGCGGCGATGTCGCAGACGCCGAGCAGCCCGAGGCCGCCCGCGCGGACGTGGCCGGTGACCCGGGCGACGACGGGCTTGGGCAGTTCGGCGATCTCCCGGAGCAGGGCCAGGAAGTCGGCCGGGTCGCAGGGCGACTTGAGGTCGGCGCCGGCGCAGAAGGTGGTGCCGGTGTGGGTGAGGACGATGGCACGGGTCGCCGGTGCGGCGGCTTCGGCGGCCAGGGCTGCGCGGAGTTCTTGGACCAGGGTGGCGGAGAGGGCGTTGCGGTTGGCCGGGGAGTCGAGGGTGAGGGTGGCGAGGCCGGGCGTTCGCGCGGCGTGGACCAGTGGGGGCATGTCTCCTCCGGAGGGGGTGGTCGGCTCGGTCGGGATCCCCTCCGGGGAGGGTATGCGGGTCGCCTGCGGCGGGCTCCGGTGGGCCGGTGCGGTAGCTCGGCCCTGCGGGGCGAAGTCCCCTCCCCGCCCTTCGCCCGTTCCCCGGGCGCTGCCCGGACCCCGGTCCTCAAGCGCCGGACGGGCTGGAGGGGGGTGCCGGGCTGTGCCCGGACCCCCTGGGGCTCCGCCCCAGACCCCGGTCCTCAAACGCCGGACGGCTGGATTTAGCCGGCCTCAGCCTGCATCTGAACGCCTGCGGGCTGGGAAAAACCAGCCCCTCCGGCGTTTGAGGAGCAGGGGTCCGGGGGCTGGCCCCCGGCACGGTGCGGTCAGTAGGACTTGGGGAGGCCCAGGGTCTGGTGGGAGATGAAGTTGAGGATCATCTCGCGGCTGACCGGGGCGATCCGGGCCACCCGGGAGGCGACGATCAGCGCGGCCAGGCCGTATTCGCGGGTGAGGCCGTTGCCGCCCAGGGTGTGGACGGACTGGTCCACCGCCCGGACGCAGGCCTCCCCCGCCGCGTACTTCGCCATGTTCGCGGCCTCGCCCGCCCCCATGTCGTCGCCGGCGTCGTAGAGGTGGGCCGCCTTCTGCATCATCAGGCGGGCCAGTTCGAGGTCTATGTGGGCGGCCGCCAGGGGGTGCGCGATGGCCTGGTGCGCGCCGATGGGGGTCTTCCAGACCTGGCGGGTCTTCGCGTAGTCGACGGCCCGGGCGAGGGCGTAGCGGCCCATGCCGATGGCGAAGGCGGCGGTCATGACGCGCTCGGGGTTGAGGCCTGCGAAGAGCTGGAGCAGGCCCGCGTCCTCGTCGCCGACCAGGGCGGAGGAGGGGAGGCGCACGTCTTCGAGGACCAGCTCGAACTGTTTTTCCGCCGCCTGGAGTTCCATGTCGATCGGGGTGTAGGCGAAGCCCGGGGTTTCGCGGGGGACGATGAAGAGGCAGGGCTTGAGGCTGCCCGTCCGGGCGTCTTCCGTGCGGCCCACGATGAGGGTGGCGTCGGCGATGTCCACGCCGGAGATGAAGACCTTGCGGCCGGTGAGGACCCAGTCGTCGCCGTCGCGGCGGGCGGTGGTGGTGATGCGGTGGGAGTTGGAGCCGGCGTCGGGTTCGGTGATGCCGAAGGCCATCGTGCGGGTGCCGTCCGCGAGCCCGGGGAGCCAGGCCTGCTTCTGGGCCTCGGTGCCGAAGCGGGCGATGACCGTGCCGCAGATGGCGGGCGAGACGACCATCATGAGGAGCGGGCAGCCCGCTGCGCCGAGTTCTTCGAGGACGATGGAGAGTTCGGCGATGCCGCCGCCTCCGCCGCCGTACTCCTCGGGGAGGTTGACCCCGAGGTAGCCGAGCTTCGCGGCGTCCGCCCACAGCTCGTCGGGGTGGCCGCCCTCCCGGGCGGTGCGGGCGAGGTACTCGCGGCCGTACTTGCGGCCGAGGGCGGCGACCGCCGCGCGCAGGGCCTGGTGCTCTTCAGTTTCGAGAGTCGTGGTGCCGAGAGTCGTGGTGCCGAGGGTCGTGGTGCCGGGGGTGGAGCTCATGCTTCCTCCTGGACTACGGCGAGCAGGGCGCCGAATTCGACCTGTTGGCCGGTGACGGCGTGGAGCGCGGTGAGCGTGCCGGAGGCGGGCGCGAGGATGCGGTGCTCCATCTTCATGGCCTCCAGCCAGAGCAGGGGCTGCCCGGCGGTGACGGGGCTGCCGGGGGCGAGGCCCTCGGCGACGCGGACGACGGTGCCGGGCATGGGGGCGAGCAGGGAACCCGGTTCGGTGCGGTCCTGCGGGTCCGCGAAGCGGGGGACGGGGGTCAGTGCGCGGGAGCCGAGCACGGAGTCCACGTACGTCGTGTTCGATTTTTGTTTCACGTGGAACAGCCGCCGGACGCCGTCCACTTCGAGGGTCACCAGGTGCCGCGTGACGGACAGGATGCGCACGCCGGGGTGGTCGAGGAGTTCCGGGTGGCTGCTGCGGGACGGGTGGTAGCGGACTTCGTATGCGGTTCCGTCGGCCGTGTAGCGGCGGCTCTGCGGCTGGGAACGGAGGTTGCGCCAGCCGCCGAGGCGGGTGGCGAGCGGGGCGTCCGGGGCGGGCGCGGCCTCGGCGAGGGCGGCGGCGAGCGCGCAGAGCACGGGCGCCGGGTCGTCCGGGGCGGCCTCGGTGAGGGCGGGCAGGTGGCGCTCGTAGAAGCCGGTGTCGAGCCGGGCGGCCGCGAACTCCGGGTGTCGCAGGGAGCCTACGAGGAGCTCGCGGTTGGTGGTCAGTCCGTGGATCCGGGCTCCGGCGAGGGCGTGCGCCAGGGCACGGACCGCTTCGGCGCGCGTCGGGGCGTGGGCGACGACCTTGGCGAGCATGGGGTCGTAGTGGATGGAGACGGTGTCCCCGTCGGTGAAACCGGTGTCCACGCGGACCTCGCCGGGCACGGCGAGGGTGTGCAGGGTCCCGGTCTGCGGACGCCAGTCCCGGGCCGGGTCCTCGGCGTAGAGCCGGGCCTCGACGGCGTGTCCGGCGGGCGTGGGCGGGTGCAGCGGGAGGGCGGCGCCCTCGGCGATCCGCAGTTGCAGCGCGACGAGGTCGATCCCGAAGACCGCTTCGGTGACGGGGTGTTCCACCTGGAGGCGGGTGTTCATCTCCAGGAAGTACGGGCGGCCGTCGGCGGTGACGAGGAACTCCACCGTGCCCGCGCCCTCGTACGAGACCGCGCGGGCGGCGGCCACGGCGGCCTCGTGGAGGGTGGCGCGCAGGGCCTCGGGCAGGCCGGGCGCCGGGGCTTCCTCGATGACCTTCTGGTGGCGCCGCTGGAGGGAGCAGTCGCGGGTGCCGAGCGCCCAGACGGTGCCGTGGGAGTCGGCGAGGATCTGCACCTCGACGTGGCGGCCGCGCTCCACGTAGGGCTCGGCGAAGACCTCTCCGTCGCCGAAGGCGGACAGGGCCTCGGCGGAGGCGGCTTCGAGGGATTCCTTGAGGGAGTCGAGGTCCCGGACCACCCGCATCCCGCGGCCGCCGCCGCCCGCCGCGGCCTTGAGGAGCAGCGGGAGGTCTGCGGTGGTGGCCGCGTGCGGGTCGACGGGGTCGAGCAGCGGGACCCCGGCGGCGCGCATCAGCTCCTTGGCCCGGGTCTTGGAGGCCATGGCCTCCATGGCCTCGGGCGGCGGGCCGACCCAGGTGAGTCCGGCGGCGCGGACGGCGCGGGCGAAGTCGGCGTTCTCGGAGAGGAACCCGTAGCCGGGGTGGACGGCGTCCGCGCCCGCCGCGAGGGCGGCTGCGATGACCAGGTCGCCGCGCAGGTAGGTGTCGGAGGGGGCCGCGCCGGGCAGCCGTACGGCCGCGTCGGCCGTACGGACGTGCAGGGCGTCGGCGTCGGGGTCGGAGTGGACGGCGACGGTGGCCAGGCCCAGGGCGCGGGCCGTGCGGAAGACGCGGACCGCGATCTCGCCGCGGTTGGCGACGAGGAGGGAGGTGAGGGGGGCCGTGAGGGGGGAGGTGAGGGGGGTCGACGAGTTCAGGGGGTTCAGAGCGTTCAGGGTCATGTGCGGGCTCACATCCGGAAGACGCCGAAGCCGCCACGGGCGCCCTCGACGGGGGCGTTGTGGACGGCCGACAGGCACAGGCCGAGGACGGTGCGGGTGTCGCGGGGGTCGATGACCCCGTCGTCGTACAGCCGTCCGGACAGGAACATCGGCAGGGACTCGGCCTCGATCTGCGCCTCGACGAAGGCGCGCATGCCGGCGTCGGCCTCTTCGTCGTAGGGCTGTCCCTTCGCGGCCGCGGACTGGCGGGAGACGATCGAGAGCACTCCGGCGAGCTGGGCGGGGCCCATGACCGCGGACTTGGCGCTGGGCCAGGCGAAGAGGAAGCGGGGCTCGTAGGCGCGGCCGCACATGCCGTAGTGGCCGGCTCCGTAGCTGGCGCCGATGAGGACGGAGAGGTGGGGGACCTTCGAGTTCGAGACCGCGTTGATCATCATCGAGCCGTGTTTGATGATGCCGCCCTGCTCGTACTCCTTGCCGACCATGTAGCCGGTGGTGTTGTGGAGGAAGAGGAGCGGGATGTCGCGCTGGTTGGCGAGCTGGATGAACTGGGCCGCCTTCTGCGATTCCGCGCTGAACAGCACTCCTTGGGCGTTGGCGAGGATCCCGACCGGGTAGCCGTGGAGGCTCGCCCAGCCGGTGACCAGGCTGGTGCCGTAGAGGGGCTTGAACTCGTCGAAGTCGGAGGCGTCGACGATGCGGGCGATGACCTCGCGGGGGTCGAAGGGGGTTTTGAGGTCGGCGGGGACGATCCCGAGGAGTTCCTCCGGGTCGTGGAGGGGTTCTTCGGCGCGTGCCGGATCGGGGTGGGCCTTGCGGTGGTTGAGGCGGGCGACGACGCGGCGGGCCTGACGGATGGCGTCGTGCTCGTCGAGGGCGTAGTAGTCGGCGAGGCCCGAGGTCCGGGCGTGCATGTCGGCTCCGCCGAGGGACTCGTCGTCGCTCTCCTCGCCGGTGGCCATCTTGACGAGCGGCGGACCGCCCAGGAACACCTTGGAGCGGTCCTTGATCATGATGGTGTGGTCGGACATGCCGGGGATGTACGCGCCTCCGGCGGTGGAGTTGCCGAAGACGACGGCGATGGTGGGGACGCCGTCGGCCGAGAGCCGGGTGAGGTCGCGGAAGATGGCGCCGCCCGGGATGAAGATCTCCTTCTGGGAGGGAAGATCGGCACCGCCGGACTCGACGAGGCTGATGCAGGGGAGCCGGTTCTGGCGGGCGATCTCGTTGGCCCGCAGGGCCTTCCTGAGCGTCCAGGGGTTCGAGGCGCCGCCGCGGACGGTGGGGTCGTTGGCGGTGACCAGGCATTCGACGCCCTCGACGGTGCCGATTCCGGTGACGATGGAGGCGCCCACCGGGTAGTCGCTGCCCCAGGCGGCCAGCGGGGACAGCTCCAGGAAGGGGGTGTCGGGGTCGAGGAGCAGCTCGACGCGCTCGCGAGCGAGGAGCTTGCCGCGGGTCTTGTGCCGGGCGGTGTACTTCTCGCCGCCGCCGGCGAGGGCGGTGGCGTGCACGGCATCGAGCTCGGCGAGGCGTTCCAGGGCGGCGGTACGGGCCTGCGCGTGCTCGGGGGCGAGCGGGTCGACGGCGCTCTTGAGGCGGGTCACGGGGTCCCCTCCGGGGTGGTGGTGAGTACGGGGATCTCCGCGGGCGGCGGCGGGAGGGCTACGGGCGTCCCCGTGGGCGGTTCCAGCAGGGCTGTGGGGATGTCCACGTGGCGGGAGCGGAGCCACTCGCCGAGGGCCTTGGCCTGGGGGTCGAAGCGGTGGCCGGAGGCCACGCCGTCGCCGAGGATCCGGGTGACGGTGAAGTTGAGGGAGCGGAGGTTGGGGAGCTCGGCGCGGGTCACTTCCAGTGGGGTCGTTTCGGGGAGCAGCGCCTTGAAGGCTTCGACGGTGAGGGTGCGGTGGAGCCACTCCCAGGCAGGGTCGCTCTCGGCCCACACGCCGACGTTGGCGTCCCCGCCCTTGTCGCCGCTGCGGGCTCCGACGATGGTGCCGAGCGGCACCCTGCGGGTGGGGGCGGGGGGCGCCGTCGGCGCCGCCTGATCGGGGGCGGCCAGGGCCTGCGGCCCGGGGGTGGCCAGGGCCTGCGGCTCGGAGGTGGCCAGGGCCTGTGGCTCGGAGGTGGCCGGGGCCTGTGGCTCGGGGGCGGTGGGCCCTGCGGGGCTTTCCCCCACCCCGCCCCTTCCCGAAACCGGGGGCTGCGCCCCCGGACCCCCGGGGCGGGGCTCCGCCCCGGCCCCTTCGGGGGCTCCGCCCCCGGGCCCCCGCTCCTCAAACGCCGGAGGGGCTGAATGTGCAGACGGAACCGGACTTTCGGCGCCGCCGGGCAACCCCAGCCCCGCCGGCGTTTGAGGCGATCCTTCAGCCGCGCCGGCGCTTGAGGCGCGGGTCTGGGCGGAGCCCGGCTGGGGGTCCCCCCGGACGGAGTCTGGGGGATGGGGGAAGGGCGGGGAGGGGACGTGCCCCGCAGGGCCACGGTTCACCCCGATCCGCAGCCGGGTGCCGTCCGCGAGGACTCCCGTGTGGGGGACCTCGCCGACGGGGACGGTGGTCGACTCGAAGACTCCGTACGGCTGGGCCGGGGACGGCGGGGCCGTGACGTGGAAGCCCGGGTAGCTGGACAGGGCCAGTTCGATGGCGGCCGAGGTCAGGGCGCGGCCCACCCGGTCGGGGGACGGGTCCCGGACCACCAGGCGGAGCAGCGCGCTCGCCGTCTCCTCGGTCGGGGCGTCCTCGTGGTCCGTGCGGGACAGCGTCCAGGAGACCGACTCCACCGGCGCGAGCAGTGCGGCCAACTGCTCCCGCACCAACGCCGCCTTCGCGTCCACGTCCAGGCCCGTCAGGACGAACACGACCTCGTTGCGCCAGCCGCCGATGCGGGTCACGCCCACCTTGAGGGTGGCGGGCGGGGCTTCCCCGCGGGTGCCCGAGATCGCCACCCGGTCCGGGCCGGCCTGCGTCAGCCGGACCGTGTCCAGGCGGGCCGTCACGTCGGGGCCGAGGTAGCGGACTCCCTGGGTTTCGTAGAGGAGTTGCGCCGTGACCGTGCCGACGGAGACGACTCCGCCCGTGCCCGTGTGCTTCCTGATGACCGACGAGCCGTCCTCGGCGATCTCCGCCAGCGGGAACCCCGGCCGGGACACGTCGTGCCGGGTGAAGAAGGCGTAGTTGCCGCCCGTGGCCTGGGTGCCGCACTCCAGTACGTGGCCCGCCACCACCGCCCCGGCCAGCCGGTCGTGGTCGTCGGGCGCCCAGTCGAACCACCATGCCGCGGGCCCGCTCACCAGGGCCGCGTCGGTGACCCTGCCGGTCACCACCACGTCCGCGCCCGCCCGCAGGCAGGCCGTGATCCCGGCGCCGCCGAGGTAGGCGTTCGCGGTGAGCGCGCCCTCCCCGGACGGCAGCAGCGGGTACGGCATCAGGTCGTCGCCCTCCACGTGCGCGACCGCGACGGGGACGGACAGCTTCGCGGCCAGCGCGCGTACCGCTCCGGCGAGTCCCGCCGGGTTCAGGCCGCCCGCGTTCACGACGATCCGTACGCCCCGCTCGTGGGCGAGGCCGAGGCACTCCTCCAGCTGGCGCAGGAAGGTTTTGGCGTAGCCGAGTTCCGGGTTCTTCAGGCGGTCGCGGCCCAGGATCAGCATGGTCAGCTCGGCCAGGTAGTCCCCGGTCAGTACGTCGAGGGGGCCGTCGTTAAGCATCTCGCGCAGGGCGTCGAAGCGGTCTCCGTAGAAGCCCGACGCGTTGCCGATCAGCAGGGGGCGCCGGGTCACCGGGAGGCCCCCGGCGCGCGGCCCGGGCCCGCCGGGCCGGCGAAGGCCTGGGCGATGTCGAGCCAGCGGTCGGCGTCGGGGCCGGACGCCGTCAGGGCCAGGTCGGCGCGGTGGGCGCGCTGGGTCACCAGCAGGCAGAAGTCGAGCGCCGGGCCGGTGACCCGCTGCGGCGCGTCCTCGGGGCCGTACGTCCACACCGCGCCGGGGGCTCCCGGAGCCGTCAGCTCCACCCGGAACTCCCCCGCCGGCGCGGGCAGTCCCCGTACCGCGTACGCGTAGTCGCGCGCCCGCACTCCGATCCGCGCCACGTGCCGCAGCCGGTCCGTCGGTACGCGGCGCACCCCGAGGGCGTCGGCCACGTCCTGGCCGTGTGCCCAGGTCTCCATCAGGCGGGCGCTCGCCATCGACGCGGCCTTCATCGGCGGCCCGTACCAGGGGAACTTGGCGTCGGGCGAGGCCGCGGCGAGGGCCTCGTCGAGTGCGGCCCGGCCGCCCCGCCAACGGGCGAGCAGCTCGGCGGGGGCCAGTGCGGCGCCCTCCTCGGCGCCCGCGTCGACGAAGGAGTCGGGGGCCTTCAGGGCCTCCTCGACGAGCCCCGCGAAGGCGGCGGCGTCGGTGAGGGCGAGCAGCGCGGCCCGGTCGGTCCAGTGCAGGTGGGCGATCTGGTGGGCGACGCTCCATCCGGGCGCGGGCGTGGGCTTCGCCCAGTCGGGGGCGGACAACTCCCCGACCAGGGAGTCCAGTTCCCGCCCCTCCTCGCGGAGATCGACGAAGACGGCGAAGACGTTCTCGACAGCGGACGGATCGGGCACGGGTGCGCTCCCCTTCTCGGCGTGAGGGGAAGCGTGGCAGCCGCCACGAAAACAATCAAGCGTGCTTGCATTATTTTTGGCGGACGCGAACGGGGGCGGGTGGCCGGGGACTTGGGGTGCCCACCCGGCGGGCGGACGGGGCTTGCGCGGACGTGGGCCCGCGGCGAGGATCCACGTCATGGCCGAGCGCAAGGACAGCGATGTGGGTCGCAAGGACAGTGACGTGGGTAAGGACGCGGGCACGGACGCGGACGCGGGCACGGACGTGGGCACCGGCGCGGGCTCGGACGCGCTCGCGGGCGCCGTCAAAGGCGTGATGTTCGACTTCTCCGGCACCCTCTTCCGCGTCGAGCCCACCGAGGACTGGCTGCGCGCAGTCGTCGCGGACGCCGGAATCGACCTGCCCGAGGCCGAACTCATCGCCTGCGCCGCCCTGCTGGAAGAGGCGGGCGCCCTTCCCGGCGGCGCGTCACCCCGGCGGCTGCCGGCCCGGCTGGAGCCGCTGTGGCGGGAGCGGGACCTGAGCCCGGCGCAGCACCGGACCGCCTACACCGCCCTCACCCGAGAGGTGCCGCTGCCCACGGGGTCGACCGGTTCGTCGACGCGTACGTGCTCTCCTTCGAACACGGGGTCCAGAAGCCCGACCCCCACCTGTTCCGGATCGCCTGCGAAGCCCTCGGGGCGGCGCCCGCGGACGTGCTCATGGTCGGCGACGACGCCGTCGCGGATGCGGGGGCCGCGGCGCTGGGCTGCCCGGTCCGACTGGTCGAGCACCTGCCCGTGGCGCAGCGGCCGAGCGGACTGAGCTCGGCGCTCGGGCCGCTAGGGCCTGTCGTCAAACTCCCGTCTGCCTCGCGACGCCTGGCACGCGCTCTCGCCGCACCGGGCGAAAGCCCGAGTACGTCCAGTACGCGTACTTTCGCCCGGCGCGCCGAGAGCACGCACCAGACGCCGCGCGGCCGCCCTTCGGGCGACGACGGGAGTTTGACGACAGGCTCTAGAAGGCTGATGAAGATCTTGTTGAGGGGCTGTCCGGCCGGAGGCCGGGCAGCCGCTCGCGTTCATGTGCCGGCTGGGGCGAGGTGCCAGGTGCCGTTGGTGTTGGTGAGTCCGAGGTTGATCAGTCTGCGGAGGTTGAGGGCGGCTGCTCGGGTGTGGAGCCAGGTGTCGTTCTTAATGGTGCCGATGTATCGGAGTCGGCGGTTGCCCCGGTGGACGATCCAGGCGACGGCGCGTTCGACGGGTGGTCGCCAGCGGCGGTAGGCGGCTTGCCAGTCGGGATCGGTGGCGGCCTGGTGGCGGGCAGCCGCCTGCTGGTCGTGGTGGGGGCGGATGGTCAGGATCCGGCCTGCTTTGGCTTTGGTGCACCGCTCGCGCAGGGGGCATCCGGTGCACAGATCCTTGAAAGTGGCTCTGCGCTGATGGTGCTGTCCGCCGGGATCGGAGAGCGGGACGGTGTGTCCTTGGGGGCAGGTCACGGTCGCCGAGGTGGTGTCGATGGCGAAGTCCTCGAGGGTGAAACCGCCGGGAACGGCCGCCCGCAGCGGGGCGGGTTTGAGGAACAGCCGGTGACCGGCCCCCTCCAGAACCTTGCAGGCGTCGCCGGTGGAGTAGGCGGTGTCGCCGAAGGCGTGAACCGGCTGTTCCTCATCGGCGAGCAGATCCAGGCCGACGGCTGCCTCGTGGTTTTCGGCCCCCGAGCCGGGACGCAGTGCGACGGCGGTGAACAGGCCGGTCTCGGGCTCGACCGCGAGGTGTGCCTTGTATCCGTCCTGCTGATGACTGCGGGTCTTGTGGACGTGGCGGGCTTCGGGATCGACGGTGGAGACGATGCGGCCCGGGGCGGTCCCTCGCGTGATGCGCCACCGTCCGTCGCGGCCGTCGGAGCCGTCGGCGGGCTCGACGTCCTGCCCGGCGACCAAGGCCAGCAGGCCGACCGCGCCGGCGGCCTTCTCGCCGAGCTGCTGCTCGGGCAGGTGCCCCAGCAGCCGCAGTGCGTCCGCGACCAGGCAATCCACCAGGTCGGCGCGGGCCTGGACGTCGTTCCAGGCGATGCGGGGTTTGCCCGGGTCGGTGTAGTCGTGGGCCGTGCACTGCACCGCGGCCACCTCGGCGGCGCCGGGGACCGCCCGGATCACCGCCCGGATCGCAGAGACGATCTGGGTGACGGTGTCCTGGGTGGCGACCGCGTCGTCCAAAACCGTGGAGTCCAGTGCCCGGCGGTGCTTGCCCTTCAGTGCCCCGGTGGCCTTCACGACCTCGCGGACCGCTTCGAACACGCGGTTCGGGCGGGCCGAGCGGGCCAGCCGGCGGCGGAAGTACGCCAGAAGCGACGGATTGAACGCCATGTCGTGCAGACCGAGCCCGCACGCGGCCTTCCACCGCAGGTCACAGCGTAATTCCTGGACCGTCTCGAAGTCCGACAGGCCATGCAGGGCCTGCACCGTGATCGCGGCGGCCAGGATCTGCGGCGGCATGGACGGCCGCCCGTTCGCCGACGGATACATATCCGCGAACATCTCCGCGGGAAACAACCGGCCACGGTGCTCGGCCAGGAACGCGAACACACTCCCAGCCGGAATCAACTCCCGGCACGTCGCCCACACATCGGGCCCGACCAGCTCTCCGACCCACTCCCCTTGAACCACAACAACGAGTCTGGCCCCGCCGCTGACGCGGCGGGGCCAGAACCCAACATCTTCATCAGCCTTCTAGGGCTCCTCTGACACGCAGCCGGGCAGAAGGAATCACGCGACGGCGCCGACCGCCCGGCGGCTGAGGTCCATCGTCCAGTTGTGGACCCAGGTCTCGGCCCCGTCGGCCGAGAAGACCGCTCCCAGCGCGGGGAGTCCGTCTCCGTCCGCGACCACACGAACCGCACCAGGACGTCCTTGCCCCCGTGGGTGTCCTCGCCCTCGAAGACGCCCGTCCCCGTGGCCGGGTCGAACCGTCCGGTGACGGGAGGGAAGAGCGTTCCGGTCCGGCGGCTGACCCAGTTCAGGGTCCACCGCTCGCGCTCGGGCTCGTAGAGCCGCAGGGTCAGCCCCGCGAATCCCTTCGTCGGGAACTCGATCTCGTCGAAGCTCGCGGCGCCGTCGAAGTGGCGGGTGATCCGGGACACCGCCGGAAACGCCTCCCAGCCGCTGTCCGCGTCCAGGAAGTCGGCGAGCCACCGGTTGGACACGTCCCAGGTACCGACGAGGAAGTCGAAGTCGTTCATGTGCGGTCTCCCCACCAACTGATCTCTGCTGTTCTCTGCTGTTCTCTGCTGTTCCTGCGCTGATGGGGGAACCGTAGGAGCACTTCACTGACACCATGTGTCAGTGAAGTCCCAGTGAAGTCCAGCCGGCTGCTCTCGATCCTGCTCCTGCTCCAGACCCGCGGCCGGATGACCGCCGCCGAGCTCGCCGAGGAGCTGGAGGTGTCGGTCCGTACGGTCTACCGCGACGCGGAGGCCCTGGCCGCCGCCGGTGTCCCGCTGTACGGCGACGCCGGGCACAGCGGCGGCTACCAGCTCCTCGACGGGTACCGCACCCGCCTCACCGGGCTGGCCCCAGGGGAGGCGGAGGCCCTCTTCCTCACCTCGTTGCCGGGACCGGCCGCGGAACTCGGCCTCGGCCGCGCCCTGTCCACCGCCCAGCTGAAGCTGCGCGCCGCCCTGCCCGCGGAGCTGCGTGCGCAGGCCGACCGGATGCGGCTGAGGTTCCACCTGGACGCGCCCGGCTGGTACGCGGAGCACGAGGAGACCCCTCACCTGGGGCGGATCGCCGACGCGGTGTGGCGGGGGCGGGTCGTCGAGGTCCGGTACCGGCGCTGGAAGGAACCCCACGAGGTGGACCGGCGACTGGCCCCGTACGGGCTGGTCCTGAAGGCGGGGCGCTGGTACCTGGTCGCGGGCACGGAGCGTGCGGAGAACGCGGCGAACGCCGAGAGAGCGGAGAGTGCGGAGAGTGTGGAGAGTGCGGAAAGTGTGGAAAGTGCACCCCGCACGCCCGGCACGCCCGACCCCCCGCGCACCTACAGGGTGGACCAGATCCTGGCCGTACGGGAGACCGGCGGGGAATGCACGCTCCCCGACGGCTTCGAGCTGGCGGCCCACTGGCGGCGCAGCCAGGCGGAGTTCCACGAGCGGCTGCACCCGGAGGAGGCGGAGGTACGGGTCTCCGCGCGCGCGGCCGCCCGGCTGACCGGCGCCCAGGCCAGGGCCCTCGCCGCCACCGGGACCTCGGACCCGGGACTGCCCGGGTGGACACGGGTGGTCCTGCCGATCGAGTCGCAGGACCACGCGGAGGCGCAGTTCCTGGCGCTCGGCGCGGAGGCGGAGGTACTCGCCCCGGCCGCCCTGCGACGGCGCATCGGAGCGGCAGCCGCCGCGACGGCAGCGCGCTACGGGACGACGGGGGATGCGGGCGCGGGCACGGACCAGCAGGGATGAGGCAGGGGGTGAGGCAGGGATGAGATCGGGCCACGGACGCGTTCGTCTGAGGTCTTCCCTCCGGTGCGGGCGGCTGGGATGCTCCCCGCATGACGACTCGTCGGATGTACCTCGCCACGGCCGCCCTGAGCGCGCTCGCGCTGGGCGTGGCCATGGCCAGCGGCTGGGGCCAGGACCTCCCGGACGGGGACGCCGCCGGCTCCGGCTCCTGGGTGTCCGGGACGACCCACGTCGAGGCGAACGTCCAGCACGCCGACGTGGCGCCCGGGCCGGCCGGCGACGTCATCCGGAACTGACCGGAGCGGACGGGACCGGACGGGACCGGACGGGACGGGACGGGAGCGCAGGGGATCGGCTTGGCCTGAACTCGCCCCACCCCACCCCCACCCCACCCCACCCATCAAACCTCCCTGGAACAACGGGAGTCGGTATAGCCTCATCGCCGACCACGACGGGCACGAGGTACCAGGTACCGGGCACGGGGGCTGGAGCGACATGAGTGTCGGCGTTCGTTATCGGGTGGAACGGATCGCGCTGGCCCTGATGTCCATATCGGGCGTCGTGGTCCTGTTCGCGGACCTCTTCGGGTGGCTCGACGCGCTCGCTCCCGGGGGCGCGCTCCCCAAGGTCACCCTGCTCATCCTGAGCACGGTCACCGTGTTCCTCCTGCTGGAGATCGACCGCCTGAGCAAGCTCGACGTGGTCGAAGCGCAGGTCGCCACACCGACGCCGATCATGTTGTACTCCTGTCGGAGCCTGCGGGAGCTGACGCCCTTGAGGGAGATGACCAGCTTGGAAGGCTGGACTTTCGGCCGGTAGCGCACGAGCAGGTGGCGTTGTTCGCCGTTGAACTGTTTCAGCTCGGCCTCGAACTCGACGCAGACCTCCCGCGTGATCCTTCGGTGCGGGTCAGCAGGGCGCCGGCGAACGCATTCCGTCGATACTTGGTGCCGAAAACCAAGTGAACGTGCAGGTTACAGAAGACATGGCGCCTGCTTCTGACATCGGAATGTGCATTCCAGCGCGGCGACACAAACCACCGCTAGGTTCCCAATCGTGAGCCAAAACACCTTAATCAAGCGACAGTTCGGGCACCGCGCCCGGCTCGCGCTGTCTCCTGCCGAGGTGTTGAAGACTGATAGCCAGGCGCACGCGGCCCGCACCATGTGGAACCTGCTGCACGCCTGGTGGCAGATGATGCCGAAGGAAAAACGGACCCTCGCGAACGCGGATGCCGCCATACGCCAGGCCCGCGAGGACATCGTCTTTCTTGCTGTCCTGCCCGCGCAGGCCGCGCAAGCGGTGTTGAAAACCTATGTACTGGCGTGGAAGAACTGCTGGGACGGCCGCGCGGACGCCCCGAACTTCAAGGGCCGCATCCGCACGGTGATGTCCGTGGACATCCCGCAGGGCCGGGACCTGAACATCACCCGCGTGCACCGCCGCTGGGGCA
Source organism: Streptomyces sp. GL_148 (assembly GCF_057834205.1). Taxonomy (NCBI): domain Bacteria; kingdom Bacillati; phylum Actinomycetota; class Actinomycetes; order Kitasatosporales; family Streptomycetaceae; genus Streptomyces; species Streptomyces sp. GL_148. Next base: position 4,024,845 of record NZ_CM174396.1, read on the forward strand.
TGGCCAACATTCCCAAGATCGGTCGGGTCCGATTCCGGTGGACCAAGGACCTGCCCGTGGGCAAGCACGCAGGCGCGGAGAACCGGATCACCGGGGCCCGGATGATCAAGGACGCCCTCGGCTGGCACATCGCCTTCCGCATCCAGACCCTGGAAGCCACGCCCGCATCCCACCAAGGGCCGGACGTCGGCATCGACGTGGGCGTCACCCTGCCCATCGCCCTCTCAGACGGTGAGACGTACGAGCACGGCGAGTGGCTGACCGGTAAGGAGCAGGCCAAGCTCCTGCGCCTGGAGCAGCACGCTGCGCAGCGCAAGCAGCAGCGCAAGCCCGGCGAGCCGACCAGCCGCCGGCTGCGCCACACCTACGACCAGATCGCAGTACTCCGCGCGAAAGCCAAGCGCAGGGCCCTGGACTGGCAGCACCAGACGACCACCACCATCGCCCGCACCTACGGCACGATCGTGGTCGAAGCGCTCACCATCACGAACATGGTCAAGTCCGCCAGGGGAACCATCGAAGAGCCGGGGAAGAACGTCGCCCAGAAGTCTGGGCTGAACCGTTCGATCAGCGGGGAGGCGTGGGGCCGGACGGTCACCATGCTGACGTACAAAACCGCCCGGCTCGGAGGCACCCTGCACAAGGTTCCCGCCCCGGGTACTTCCCAACGCTGCTCGGCCTGTGGTGTCACCACCCCAGGTAGTCGGGAGTCCCAGGCCGTGTTCGTGTGCAAGAACCCGGACTGCGGCTGGTCGGGCAACGCCGACCACAACGCGGCCCGGAACGTCTTGCTCCTGTACCGGGTGGGCCTCGCGCTCGTCCCGGCTGCCGGGAGGGCAGTCGTCAGGCGCGCGAAGCGCGTCAAGCCCGCTGCCGCAAGGTAAGCAGGAATCTCCCGGCTTCAGCCGGGAGAGCACTTCAACACCCGCACCTGGTCCACGACGCGAAGACGCACTCGCTCGCGACCGTGTCCATGCTCTCCGACACCCACTCCGACCGGCTGGCCGCCCGGGTGACCGAGCTCCTCGCCCGAGGCGACCGGGAGGACGCGGCGGACAGGGCGGACGGCTTCAGGGAGATCGAGGAGCGGGCGCTACGGCTCAAGGCCGGCTTCTACGATCAGTTCCTGCCCGCGCTGGACCCCTTGACGACGGCCTGAGCACCGGAAACGTTCCGCGGGCCGGTCTGCGAGCGGACCGCGCCCATGCTCGCCACGATGACCAGCGCGATCGCCACCGCGTCGAGCGCCGACAGCGCCTGGTTCAGGATCAGGAACCCGGCCGTCGCGGCGATCGCGGGCTCCAGGCTCATCAGGATCGCGAAGGTCGGCGCCGGGAGCCGGCGCAGGGCGAGCAGTTCCAGCGTGTAGGGCAGGACCGAGGACAGCAGCGCCACGCCGAGGCCCAGGAGCAGGGTGCTGGGGCGCAGCAGGGCCGAGCCGGCCTCGATCACGCCGAGCGGCAGGGACAGTACGGCGGCCACGGCCATCGCCAGCGCCAGCCCGTCGGCCTGCGGGAACCGGCGGCCGGTCCGCGCGCTGAACACGATGTACGCCGCCCACATGCCGCCCGCCGCGAGGGCGAAGGCCACGCCCAGCGGGTCGAGCCCGCCGAGGCCGCCTCCGCCGTGGGTGGACAGCAGGACGACTCCGGCCAGCGCCAGCCCGGCCCACAGCAGGTTCAGCAGGCGGCGGGAGACCACGACGGAGAGCACCAGCGGGCCCAGCACCTCCAGGGTGACGGCGGGGCCGAGCGGGATGCGGTCGATGGCCTGGTAGATGAAACCGTTCATGCCGGCCATGGCCACGCCGAACCACACCACGGTCGACCAGTCGGAGCGGGAGTACCCGCGCACCTTGGGCCGGCAGACGAGCAGCAGCACCAGCGCGGCCGCGGCGAGCCGCAGCGTGACCACGCCGGCCGCGCCCGCCCGCGGCATGAGCATCACCGCGAGGGCGGCGCCGAACTGCACCGAGACGCCCGCCGTGACCACCAGGGCGACGGGGCCGAAGCGGGCCCGGAAGGAGCCGTCCGCGGGGGCGGGGACCGGGGCGGGGGCGGTTGCCTTCGCTCGCGAGGGCTCGGTGGGCGTGGCGGTGGGTGCGGGCATTTATCCAGATTAGGGGGTGGGTAAGGACCATGCGTCCGTGTTTTGCCTTACATCCGGTGTACGTCCGGTTCCGGCAGGCCTTCCGGCAGTCCCTCCGGCAAGCCCTCAGCCAGGACCTCCGCCAGGTGGCGGGCCCGGCCGCCGGCCAGCTGCGCGATCTGGGTCCGGCAGGAGAACCCGTCCGCCAGCACCTCCGTACCCGGCGCGGCTGCCCGCAGCGACGGCAGGAGCTGTTCCTCGGCGCAGGCCACGGAGACCTCGTGGTGTCCGGGCTCGAAGCCGAAGTTGCCCGCGAGGCCGCAGCAGCCGCCGCTGAGCTCCCCCGTCAGCCCGGCGCGCTCGCGCAGCCGGCGGTCGGCGGCGTCGCCGAGGACGGCGTGCTGGTGGCAGTGGGTCTGGCCGGCGACCGGCCGGTCGAGGCGGGGCGGCTGCCAGTGCGGGGCGTACTCCTCCAGGGTCTCGGCGAAGGTTCGGACGGCCGCTGCGAGACGGGGTGCGCGGGGGTCCTCCGGGAGGAGGGCGGGCAGATCGGTGCGGAGCGCTGCCGCGCAGCTCGGTTCGAGGACGGTGACGGGACCCTGCGGGGCGCCTGCGGCGTCCAGCGCGTCCAGGGTGTGGCGCAGGACCCTGCGGGCGGCGTCCAGGCGGCCGGTGGAGATGTAGGTCAGCCCACAGCAGACGCGGCCCGGCTGCACCACGGGCTCCAGGCCGGCGGCACGCAGGACCCGGACTGCGGCGTGGCCGGCCTCGGGCGCGAGGTACTCCGTGAACGTGTCCGGCCACACCGTCACGACGGTCCCGGGCGTGCCCTGCGGGCGGCCGTCCCCTACCCGCCCTTCCCCCATCCCCCAGACTCCGTCCGGGGGGACCCCCAGCCGGGCTCCGCCCGGACCCTTCGCCGGGTGCGGCGCCGCTCCCGGGGGCCAGCCCCCGGACCCCCGCTCCTCAAACGCCGGAGGGGCTGAATTTTCGCCGGCGCCGGCCGCATCCAGCCCCGCCGGCGTTTGAGGCGCGGGGTCTGGGGCGGAGCCCCAGGGGGTCCGGGGCGCAGCCCCGGGGAACGGTGGAAGGGCGGGTAGGGGACTTCGCCCCGCGGAGCGGGCCGCGGCGCGCCACGCGCGGGTGAAGGGGGTTCGGGCCAGGCGCGGCAAGGGGCGGGAGCGCTCCAGGCCCGGGAGGCGCAGGAAGCGGGACAGGAGGTTGAGGGGCCGCGCCAGGCGCAGGGCGGCGATCAGGCGGAGCCAAGCCGGCAGCCCGCCCAGGGCGTAGTGGGAGAGCGGGCGCAGTCGGCCCGCCCAGTGGCGGTGGAGGAACTCCGCCTTGTAGGAGGCCATGTCGACCCCCACCGGGCAGTCGCTGCGGCAGCCCTTGCAGCCGAGGCAGAGATCCAGCGCCTCGGCAACCTCCGCCGAGCGCCAGCCGTCGGTGACGATCTCCCCGGCCAGCATCTCGTGCAGCAGCCGGGCCCGCCCCCGCGTGGAGTGGCGTTCCTCCCCCGTGGCCCGGTACGACGGGCACATCACCCCCGGCCCGCCGACGTCCGTCGAGCGGCATTTCGCGACGCCGACGCACCGCGCCACCTCCCCCGCGAACGGCGAGGGCGGCAGCACCGCGAAGCGGAGGTTCTCGTCGAGGCGGGCCGGGCGGACCAGGATCCCGGGGTTCATGCCGCCCGCCGGGTCCCAGACCCGCTGGTAGGACTCGAAGAGGCCGATCACCGAAGGCCCGTACATCCGGGGCAGCAGCTCCGCCCGCGCCTGCCCGTCCCCGTGCTCCCCGGACAGGGAGCCCCCGTGCGCGACCACCAGGTCGGCGAGGTCCGAGGAGAAGCCCCGGAAGCGGGCCACGCCCGGCGGCGTCACCAGGTCGAAGTCGATCCGCACGTGCACGCAGCCCTCGCCGAAGTGGCCGTACGGGGATCCGCGCAGCCCGTGCTCCGCCAGCAGGGCCCGGAATTCCCGCAGGTAGGCGCCGAGCCGGGCGGGCGGTACCGCGCAGTCCTCCCAGCCCGGCCAGGCCATGGTCCCGTCGGGCATCCGGGTGGCCGTGCCCGCCGCGTCCTCGCGGATCCGCCACAGGGCCCGCTGCGCCGCCGGGTCGGTGAGCAGCAGGCTGTCCACGGCGTCGGAGGCTCGCAGCAGGGCCCGCGCCGCTCCCTCGTCGCGCATCTCCACGAACAGCCACGCCCCGCCCCGCGGGAGCCCGGCGGCCGCGGCCGCGCCGACCAGGTCGGCGGCCATCCCTTCCACGGTCAGCGGTTCGTAGGGCAGCAGCCCCGCCGCGGCCTGCGCCGCCGCGCTCTCGTCGGCGTACCCGAGGACGGCCAGCGCCGGGGCGGCCGGCAGTTCCACGAGCCGTACCAGGGCCTCGGTGACCACCCCGAGGGTGCCCTCGCTCCCGCAGAACGCCCGGGCCACCTCGGTGCCCCGCTCGGGGAGCAGCGCGTCCAGGCCTCCGTAGCCGGAGATCCGCCGCGAGAAGCCGTCGGCCGGGCCTCCCGCCATGCCGGTGCGCAGGACGGCCAGGTTCTGCGACACCAGCTCCCGCAGCCCGTCCGGCGCGCCCGTCCAGCCCGTGCCGAGCCGGTAGGAGGAGCCCCCGTACGCCGTCACCGCCAGCTCGGCGACGTTGTCGGCGGTGGTTCCCCAGGCCACGGAGTGGGCCCCGCAGGCGTTGTTGCCGATCATGCCGCCGAGCGTGCACCGGGAGTGCGTGGAGGGGTCCGGCCCGAAGGTCAGCCCGTGCGGGCGGGCGGCGTCCCGCAGCCGGTCGAGGACCAGGCCGGGCTGGACCACTGCGGTGCGGGCGGCCGGGTCCAGGGAGACCAGGGCGTTCATGTGGCGGGTGAGGTCCAGGACGACGCCGACGCCCGTCGCCTGACCCGCGATGGAGGTGCCGCCGCCGCGCGGGACGACGGGGACCCCGGCCCCCGCGCACACCGCGAGCGCGGCGGCCACGTCCTCGGCGTCGCGGGGGGAGACCACGCCGACCGGGACGCGGCGGTAGTTCGAGGCGTCCATCGTCGTCAGGGCCCGGGCGGCGGCGCCGAAGTCCACCTCTCCGCGCAGGTTCTTCCGCAGGGTCCGTTCGAGTTCACCGGGTGACGTCACGGCTGACAGCCTCCCACCGCCTCCCGCCCGAATCCCACCGGCTCGCATCCGCCCGCGTCATCTCATCGGGTGGACGCGGCTCCAAGGCGTGGACCCGGACCGGATACGCTCCGCTTGTGGCCGAGATCCAGATTCCCGCTGACATCAAGCCCGCCGACGGACGCTTCGGCGCGGGCCCCTCCAAGGTGCGGACCGAGGCGCTGGACGCCCTCGCCGCCACCGGTACCTCCCTGCTCGGAACCTCCCACCGCCAGGCTCCGGTCAAGAACCTGGTCGGATCGGTTCGCCAGGGCCTCCGGGACCTCTTCTCCCTCCCCGAGGGCTACGAGGTGATCCTGGGCAACGGCGGCTCCACCGCCTTCTGGGACATCGCGACCGCCGGTCTCATCGAGCGGAAGTCGCAGCACCTCACCTTCGGTGAGTTCTCCTCCAAGTTCGCCAGCGCCGCGAAGTCCGCGCCGTGGCTGGACGCTCCGTCGGTGATCTCCTCCGACCCGGGCACCCACCCGGACCCGGTGGCCGAGGCGGGCGTGGACGTGTACGCGTACACCCACAACGAGACCTCGACGGGTGTCGCGGCGCCGATCAAGCGCGTCGCGGGCGCCGACGAGGGTTCACTCGTCCTGGTGGACGCGACCTCGGGCGCCGGCGGTCTGCCGGTGGACATCACCGAGACCGACGTCTACTACTTCGCCCCGCAGAAGTCCTTCGCCTCCGACGGCGGCCTGTGGCTGGCGGCGTTCTCCCCGGCGGCCCTGGAGCGCGCGGCCCGCGTGCACGCCTCCGGCCGGCACATCCCGGAGTTCTTCTCGCTGCCGACGGCGATCGACAACTCGCTGAAGAACCAGACGTACAACACCCCGGCGCTCTCCACCCTCTTCCTGCTGGACCAGCAGCTGGAGTGGATGAACAGCCAGGGCGGTCTGGAGTTCACGACCGGCCGTACGTCGGCCAGCGCGGCCCACCTGTACGGCTGGGCCGAGGCGTCGAAGTACGCCAGCCCCTTCGTCGCGGACTCCGCGAAGCGCTCGGCCGTCATCGGCACGATCGACTTCTCGGACGACATCGACGCGGCCGCGGTCGCCAAGGTGCTGCGCGCCAACGGCATCGTGGACACCGAGCCGTACCGCAAGCTCGGTCGCAACCAGCTCCGTATCGCGATGTTCCCGGCGATCGACCCGGCGGACGTGCAGGCGCTCACCGCGTGCGTGGACTACGTCATCGAAGCCCTCTGACCCACAGGTCCGACCCGGTCCGCTGAGGTCCCCTCCCGTCCGACACGCTCCGAAGCCCCCGGTGACACCTCGTCACCGGGGGCTTCGCGTCGTCCGCGTCCTCGCTGAAGAGGCCCTGAGCCGGTCCTGAACGAGCCCTGAACGAGCCCTGAAGACCGAGGCCCGCCACCCGCCCCCGAACCCCGGGACCTTGGTCCCAAAAATCGGGGCAAAGAGCCCGCAAACGGAAGATCCACGCCCCCGTCGCCGCCTGCGGTTTTATGCCGCGGGACCTTCGGCAGGGGCCCCTCCCGGCCCCCCGGAGGGGCGCAACCAACCACCCCAGGATGTCCCTCATGTCTGGTGTGCCGGGAACGAACCCCGGCCCGTTCAGGAGGAACCCCATGCGCAAGGCACTTACCTTCTCGGCGATCGCCCTCGCCTCGTCTATGGCCCTGGCCGCCCCCGCCGTCGCGTTCGCCGCCGACTCCGCCCCGACGGCGTCGAGCAGCCCCGGCGCCGGCAAGACCGCCGCCCCGGTGGCCCTGAAGGTCTCGGTCTCCTCGGCCAAGGCCGGCGACTCCGTCCAGCTCTCGATGGAGGTCCCGGACGGTTCGACGAACCTGTCCCTCTCCTCCAAGGCCCTGAACGACGTCAAGATGACCGACGGCCGCGGCGCCACGGCCACCGTCGCCCAGGTCCCCGCCGGCAACTACGGCATCTCCCTCACCGGCACGGGCCCCGACGGCAAGAAGCTCCAGGCCACCGCGCAGCTCACGGTCAAGGCCGACGCCCCGAAGCCGACCGAGTCCACCGTCAGCCTGTCCAAGGACAACGGCAAGCCGGGCGACAAGATCCAGGTCACCATCAAGACCTCGGTGAACGAGAAGAGCGCGTTCGTCACGTCCGACGCCTTCGGCGGCCAGGTCAACCTGAAGAGCAACGGCAAGGGCGTCTGGACCGGCACCGCCGTCGTCGCCAAGGACGTCAAGTCCGGCTACTACGGCGTCGGGGCCTACGCGGGCGGCAAGAAGTTCGACACCGTCAAGTTCTCCACCGACGCCACCGGCCCGGTCAACCCGAAGCCGAACCCGAAGCCGAAGCCGACCCCGGTCGACCCGAGCCACCACAAGACCCCCAAGGGTTCCGTGAACACCGGCCAGGCCCCGCTCGGCTGGGTCCCCTCGGACGCCGCGAACCATGGCTGAGCAGTCCACCCCCGAACGTGCCCCCCGCCGGAGCGGCCGCGCACTGCGCGTGGCCGCCCTGGCGGGCGCCTCGGCGCTCACGGTCCTGCTGATCTCTTCCTGCTCCTCCGGCGGTGACGCCGCCGGCGGCGCGGCCGAGAACGACCCGGCCGACGCCAAGGCCGCCTCGGTGCTGGGGGCCTCCGTCCCGGACCGCATCGTGATCCCGGACATCAAGGTCGACGCCCCGCTCGACTCCGTCGGACTCGACGCCCAGGGCGCCATGCAGGAGCCCGACTTCGCGAAGCCCAAGGACGCGGCCTGGTACAAGGAGGGCCCGACCCCCGGGGAGAAGGGCGCGGCCGCCATCGTCGGCCACATGGACACCCCCCGGGCGCCCGAGGCCGTCTTCTACAACCTCAAGAAGCTGAAGAAGGACGAGAAGATCGAGGTCCACCGCGACGACGGCTCCACCGCCGTCTTCGCCGTGGACACGGTCGACACGTTCAAGAAGGACCGGTTCCCGACCGACAAGGTCTACGGCGACACCCACGGCAAGGCCGAGCTCCGCGTCATCACCTGCGGCGGCAACCTCACCGAGGACCGCCACTGGGACGCCAACGTCGTGGTGTTCGCGCACCTCGTCGGACAGGAATAGCCCCTCGGCCCAACGGGTGACTACTTCGCCACGGCGAAGCGCATGAGGGCCTGCTCGTCGCCCGCCTTGATCTTGCCGGTCTCGTTGATGACGTGGAGCTTCCAGCCCGACCCGTCCCGGACCGCCTTGGCCACGGCGCAGCCGTTGTCGCTCCCGAGCAGGCTCGGCCAGATGTCGGCGACCTGCTGTGTGCTGCCGCCCGTGCCGTCGTAGACCTTGAAGCTGATGTTGCGGGCGCTCTGGAAGGAACTGCCCTTCTTGTACGCGGCGGCGACGAAGACGATGGACGTGACGTTGCCCGGTATCCGGGCGAACTCGACGGTCACCGTCTCGTCGTCGCCGTCGCCGTGGCCGGTCTGGTTGTCCCCGCTGTGCAGCAGCGAGCCGTTGCCCATGGGGTCCAGGGAGTCGAGGCCCGCCAGGCGGACCGGGTCCGCGCCCTGCATCGCGATCGCGATCAGGTCCAGGTCGGTCCCCATCTTCCGCTTGAACTTGCCCATCAGGCCGCCGCTGCTGCCCACGGTGGGGTCCCACGAGACCCCGATGGACAGGTGGGTTACGCCACCCAGGTCCGCGGGGCCGTCTTCCTTGGTGAGCGTGATCATGCGCAATCCTCACAAATAGCAGTGCGATACCGACTCCTGAAGTCTGCCCGAAGCCGGTTCGTTTGCGGAGCCGCTCGACGCACGCGATACCTTCAGGGCCTCGGCATCCGGCGTTTCCCGGATGCCGTACAGCGCAGTACAGCGCAGTACAGCTTGGAGGCAGCAGCGTGAGCGTGCGAGTGACGGCGGCCCAGGACGGCGTGGACCCCTTCGGCACGGCCCGGCTGCGGCGCGGGGTGCTCGACGCCTGGGGCGCCGGCCCGGCCCGCTTCCGCGAGGACGCCAACGCCGAGGAGGACCTCGCGCTCGGCGGCTACCGCGACCGGCTCGTCGTCGAGCTCGCGCAGAACGCCGCCGACGCGGCCGCCCGCGCCGGGGTCCCCGGCCGGCTGCGGCTCACCCTGCACGCGGGCACCCACCAGCCCGACGGGCACGCGCTGCTCGCCGTCTCCAACACCGGCTCCCCGCTGGACGCCACCGGCGTGGAGTCCCTGTCCACGCTGCGCGCCTCCGCCAAGCGCGACGACTCCTCCGGGAGCGTCGGCCGCTTCGGCGTCGGCTTCGCCGCCGTCCTGGCCGTCTCCGACGAGCCCGCCGTCCTCGGCCGGCACGGCGGGGTCCGCTGGTCCCTGGCCGAGGCCCGGGAGCTGGCCCGCGGCGCTGCCGTCGGAAGCTCCGGGCTGGGCGAGGAACTTCGCCGCCGCGACGGCCACGTCCCGCTGCTGCGCCTCCCGCTGCCCGCCGAGGGCACCGCGCCCGAGGGCTACGACACCGTCGTGGTCCTCCCGCTGCGCGACGCCGCCGCCGAGGAGCTGGCCGGGCGGCTGCTCGCCGCCGTCGACGACGCCCTGCTGCTGACGCTGCCGGGGCTCGCCGAGGTCGTCGTGGACACCCCCACCGGGGGCGTGCGGACGCTGACCCGCCGCACCGAAGGCCCGTACACCGTCATCGCCGACTCCGCCTCGGACACCAAGCGCTGGCGCACCGTCCGCCACTCCGGCCCCATCGAGAAGGCGCTGCTCGCCGACCGGCCCGTCGAGGAACGGCTGCGGCCCGTCTGGGCGGTGTCCTGGTCCGTGCCCGTCGACGCCGAAGGCGCCCCGGTCCGCCCCGCGACCGCCGCCGTGGTGCACGCGCCGACCCCGACCGACGAACCCCTCGGCATCCCCGCGCTGCTCATCGCGACCCTGCCGCTGGACACCACCCGCCGGCACCCCGCGCCGGGGCCGCTGACCGACTTCCTCGTGGAGCGCGCGGCCGACGCGTACGCCGAACTGCTCGGCTCCTGGGACCCGGTGAGCACCGCGCTCGTGGACCTCGTACCCGGCCCGCTCGGCAAGGGCGAGCTCGACGGGGCCCTGCGCGCCGCCGTCATCGCGCGCCTGCCCCGTACGGCCTTCCTCGCGCCCGCCGCCCCCGCCGAGGACCCTGAGGAGCGGGCCGCCCTGCGCCCCTTCGAGGCCGAGGTGGTGGAGGGTGCGGGCGCCGACACCGTACGGGTCCTGGCGGAGGTCCTGCCGACCCTGCTCCCGGCCGGGCTGGAACGCCGCCCCGAACTGCGCACCCTGGGCGTCGGCCGGCTGCCGCTCGGCGAGGCCATCGAGCGGATCGCGGGCATCGAGCGGACCCCGGAGTGGTGGTACCGCCTCTACGACAGCCTCGCCGGGGTCGACCCCGACCGGCTCTCCGGCCTCCCCGTGCCGCTGGCCGACGGCCGCACCGCGATCGGGCCCCGGCACCTGCTGCTGCCCGGCGCGGACGCCCCGCGGTCGGGCAGCCCGGAGGGCCTGGCCCGGCTCGGCCTGAAGGTGGCCCACCCCGACGCGGTGCACCCGCTGCTGGAGAAGCTCGGCGCGCTCCCGGCGAGCCCGCGCGCCGTCCTGACCACCCCGCAGGTGCGGGCGGCCGTCGCGGCCTCGCTGGACGCCGGGGAGATCTGGGACGAGGACGCCCTCGACCCCGAGGAACTGGCCGACATCGTCCTCGGCCTGGTCCGGGACGCCGAGCTCTGCCCCGGCGACGAACCGTGGCTGGGCGCGCTCGCCCTGCCCGACGAGGACGGCGAACCGACCCCGGCCGGCGAGCTCCTGCTGCCCGGCTCCCCGCTGGCCTCCGTGGTCCGCGAGGACGAGATCCCGTACGTGGACGCCGAGCTGGTGGAACGCTGGGACGAGCGGACCCTCACCGCCGTGGGCGTCCTCGCCGCCTTCCAGCTGGTCCGCGCCACCGACGTGGTCCTGGACCCCGACGAACTGGAGCCCCGCGACGGGGACTTCGCCGAGCCCGACGACGCCGGTCTGCTCGACGCCGTCGACGTGTGGTGCGAGGACCTCCTGGACCAGCTCCCCGACACCCCCGTGCCGCCGGTCGCCACCGAGCTGGTCGCCGTACGGGACCTCGACCTGGTCGACGACGACTGCTGGCCCCAGGCCCTGGCCATGCTGGCCCAGCCTCCCTACCGCGACGCCCTGACCCAGCCCGTGCGGGTCCTGCTCCCGGACGGCACCACCCGCTCCGTGCGCTCGTACACCGCGTGGTGGCTGCGCGACCACCCGGTCCTGGACGGCCGCCGCCCGGCCGGCCTGCGCTCGGCGGGCGGCGACCCGCTGCTGGCGGGTCTCTACACCCCGGCGGACGCCACCGGCTTCGAGGACGAACAGGTGCTGCGGGCCCTGGGCGTACGCACCACCGTGCCCGCCCTGCTGGAGGAGCCGGGCGGAGCCGCCGAGCTGCTGGGCCGCCTCGCCGACCCGGACCGGGAGGTCGGCGGACGCCAACTCCACGGCCTGTACGGGGCGCTGGCCGAGCTGGACCCCGAACAGGTCACCCTGCCCGACGAGCTGCGCGCGGTCGTGGACGGCGAGGTGGTCGTGGTGGACGCGGCCGAGGCGCTGATCGCGGACGCCCCCGACCTGCTGCCCCTGACGGCCGGGCTCCCGCTGCTGCCCGTGGCCCCGTCCCGGGCCGCCGACCTGGCGGAGCTGTTCCAGGTCCGGCGGCTCTCGGAGACGGTGCCGGCGGAGGTGACCACGGAGGGCGAGGAGCACGAGGTCCCCGAGTCCGTGCACCAGCTCCTGGGCCCGGCCACCCCGAAGAGCTACGTGGAGCACGAGGAACTCCATGCGGGCGGCACCGAGCTCGACTGGCGCCGCACCCCGGACGGCACCCTGCACGCCTCCACCGTGGAAGGCGTCGCCGCGGCCCTGGCCTGGGCGGCGGGCCAGTGGCCGCGCCGCTTCGAGGTGGCGGCCCTGCTGGAGGACCCGTCACGGACGGCGGAGTTGGCCCGGGACCGCTGGTTCGACTGAGCCGTCCCCACCGCGCCCCTACAACCATCCGGGCGCGCCGGGGATCATAGGGGCATGTCCTCTTCCCATGTCCTGATCGGGCGCGGCGGCGGCCGCGGTACGTCGGCCACGCTCAAAGCCGGCCACCTGCGGATCCATCAGGGCCCGCAGTACACGCTCATCCCCCTCGCGGCCGTGCAAACGGCCCGCGCGGGGGATGAGTTGCTCGTCGAGATCGTACTGACCGACGGCGCCACCCACCGGGTGAGCGGCGGCAATCCGACCGCCACCGCGGCCTTCGCCGCCGCCCTCAACCGCGCCCTTCCCGAGGACCGGGACCCGGCCGGCAGCGCACTGGTCACCACCGGGTCGACATCCGAGGGGGAGGAACCGCTCTGGCGCGGGGACGACGCGAGGGCCTCGCTCGGCACCGACCGGCTGCTCATCGTCCGGGGCGCACGGAACACCGACATCCCGCTCGCCGCCGTCCGAGAGGCACGCGTCGAGGGCGAGGGGCTCCTCCAGGTCGAACTGACCGACGGCGCCGTCCACCAGCTCCCGGGCGGGAAGCCGGCCGCCACCGCGGCCTTCGCCACCGCCGTCAACGACGCCCTGCCCGCGGAGCGGGACCCGGCCGGCAGCGCATCGGTCACCACCGAGTCCATCCCCGGCGGGGAGCCGATCCGGCTCACCTGGAGGGCACACGGCCGGACCGCCGCCATCGTGCTCGCCTACCTCGGCTACACGATCTGGGCCGGCGTCACCCGCGGAGCGTTCGTCGCCGTGAATGTGGCCGTCATCGGGATACCGGTCTTCCTCGGCCTGGCCGCCCTCACCGCCGGGGTCTTCACCACGTCCGTGCGGGTGGCCCTGGCCCGGCGCGGCATCACGGTCGAGGCCGTCCGCGCCATCGACCCGCAGGGAACCCCGTACCCCTGGTACGAGTTCACCGCCACGGACGGCGTCACGTACACGCACCACACCCGCAAGCACACGACGCCGACCCTCCACGTCGTCTACGACGCCCTGCGCCCCTACCGCTCGAAGGTCCCGGGTTCCCTCTTCCCCGTGGTGGTGAGGTACACCGCCGCCTACGCCTGCACGTTCGCGATGCTGGCCCTCGCCGCGTTCACGACGTACGACACCTTCCGGTGATCCCGCCGGGCGGCCCGCACGTCACCCCGCCGGCGTGAGCAGGGCGTCCGCGATGGCCGTCCGGGCGTACAGGACCGAGCGGCCGGCGCGGTGGCCGGTGACCAGGCCCGCGTCGCGCAGGGCCGTGAGGTGCTGGGAGACCGCGGCGGCGGACAGGCCGCTGTGCCGGGCCAGTTGGGTGGTGGAGGCCGGGGTGTCCAGTTCGGCGAGCAGCAGGGTGCGCGAGCGGCCCAGTACGGCGGCCACCGCGTCGGTGGCCTTGGTCGCGCGGGGCTCCCACAGGGCGCCGATCCCCCGGGCCGGGTAGGCCAGTTGGAGCGGTTCGGGGGCCACCGAGCGGGTCAGGAGCCGGGGCCAGGCGAAGGCGGAGGGCACCAGCAGCAGTCCGGCGCCGGTCTGGTCGCGGGTCAGCGCGCAGGCCCGGCGGACCATGCGCAGGGTTCCGGCGTCCCAACTGACGGTGTCGTGGAGCTCGTTGAGGACATGGGCGGAGCCGTGCTCGGCGACCTGCCGGGCCCGGTGGAACACGTCGGCTTCGAGGAGCTGGCGGATCCGGGGCCAGTAGGGCGCGAGCGCGAGTTCCCAGTAGGTCTGGATCTCGTCGGTGACCTTCTCCAGTACGGCTTCGGGGTCCTCGTGGAGCAGCCTCAGGCGCGCCGCCGGGCGGGCACCTGCGCCTCGGGACTTGCCCGCGATCGTGTCCAGGTCGAAGCGCACGTTCTCCGGGCTGCTACCGCGGATGGCCGCCAGCTCTGCGGCCAGCTCCGGGAAGGGGCCGGCCGGGGTGGGGTTGAGGAAGTCCGCGAGGTAGCCGGCGCCCGGGATCAGCGCGGCGAGCCAGCCCCGGTCCAGGCCCGCGGTCCGCAGCCGGGGCCGCACCTGCGCGGCCCAGCGGCGGTGCAGCGGCGGATCGGTCTCGGTGTTCAGCAGCCGGAAGCTGGTGACGACCTCCCACATCGGAGACACCGCGAAGCGGGTCTGCGCCAGGTCGGCCGCGGAGAAGCTCAGTTCGTATTCCATGGCCCTGCGCACCCCCGTCGCCGTGCGTTGGATTCGGCCCCACCTTAATCAATGGGACCGGCGGCCGTCCGGGCGCAGGCTCCTGTCATGCCCTCCTCCTTCCGCGGTCTCCCGCCCCTCGTCTGGAACCTGTTCGCCGGTTCGATCATCAACCGGCTCGGCTACCTCGTCACCCCGTTCCTGGTCTTCCTCCTCGCCGACCGCGGCATCACCGGCTCCGACATCTCCCTCGTGCTCGGCGCGCTGGGCGCCGGCCACCTGCTCGGCCCGGCCGTCGGCGGGCTGCTCGCCGACCGGATCGGCCGCCGTCCGACCATGCTGATCGGGCTCATCGGCTCCGCCGTCGCCCAGGGCGCCCTGTTCCTGGCCCCGGGTCTCTGGACGATGGCCGCCTCCGCGCTGCTGCTCAGCACCGCCGGAGCCACCGTCCCGCCCGCCGCGTTCGCCCTGCTGGCCGACTCGGTGGACACCGGCTGGCGGCAAAAGGCGTACGCCCTGTTCAACTGGGGCGTCAACATCGGCACGGCCGTCGCCGGCGTCCTCGGCGGCTTCCTCGCCGCGCACGGGTACTGGCTGCTCTTCGCCGTCGACGCCGGTTCGGCGCTCGTCTACGCCCTCGTGGTCGCGACCCGGCTGCGCGAACCGGCCCGCACCGCTCCGGCCACGTCCACGGGCCTGGGCTACGGGGTCGTCCTGCGCGACCGGCTGCTGCTCCTGCTGCTCCCGCTGCTCGGGATCCAGCTGTTCGTGTACTCGCTGACCGAGGTGGCGCTGCCGCTGGCCGTCCGCGACAGCGGGCTCTCGCCGGCCGTGTACGGGGCCCTGGCCGCGGTCAACGCCGTCCTGGTGGTGGCCCTGCAGCCGTTCGTGACGTCCAAGCTGTCGGGACTGCCGCAGCTGCCGGTGCAGGCGGCGGGCAGTGCCCTGATCGCCGCCGGGGTGGCGCTGACCGGGCTCGCGGACTCCGTCACCGGGTACGTGGTCTCGGTGGCCGTCTGGTCGCTCGGCGAGCTGGCCGTGGCCGGCATCGCGGCCTCCCTGGTGGCCGACCTGGCCCCGGCCGACGCCCGCGGCCGCTACCAGGGCGCCTTCAGCTGGACCTGGGGCATGGCCCGCTTCTCCGCCCTCACCCTGGGCGTCGCCCTCTACACCGGGGTCGGGCCGGCGGCCTTGTGGTGGGGGGCCCTCGTCGCCGGACTGCTCGCCGCGGTGGCGATCCTGGGCCTGCGCACCCGCATCGCACACCGTGCGAAGCAGGCCCACGACCTGGCGGCGTAGAGGAACCCAGGGAGTTAAACCGCCTCGACCACGACAGGGTGCCCCGACAGGAGCCGCCCCAGGTCGTCCACGTCAGAGGTGAACACCGTCACCTGCGCGCCTCGCCTCGACTTCGCGACGGCGACGGCAGCGAGGACGGCGTCGACGGCGTACTTGTGGCCGTGCAGTCCCGCCTCCGTGAGGAGTGAACGAGCGATACCGACGACCGGGTCATCCGCGTGAACGACTTCGATGCGGGACAGGGACCAGTCCCAGAGCCGGGGGGCCCTGCCCGGCCGTGGATCCCATGCCTCCAGCGTCGTGAGCCCGGAGGTGACGACCGGCGCCTTGCGCTCCCAGGCCTTGTTGACCAGACCGACGATGGCCCGGTCCCCGCGCACCGCCTTGGACAGTGCCTCGGAGTCGAAGACGAACAGCCTCGGGCGATGAACGGCCGCGGGCTTCGGGCGGGGCGTCATGCCGCAGCCTGTCCTGAGTCGTGGATCACCTCGGCTCCCGCTCTCAGTGCGTCGTGTTTGGCGTCGATCTCGGCGAGCCAGTCATCCGCGGCACGGAGTTCCTCGTCGGTCAGGGCGCCATGCTCCTCCTGAAGGCCGGCCGACAGCTCACCCAGCTTGTCCACGGCGTCTCTACCGGCCGCCGCTTCCGTGATGTACGCCGACACCCCGCGCGAGTCCACCCGGGAGCGGATGGACTCCAGGAGCTCCTCAGGCACGGTGATCGTGATCTTCTTCGTAGCCATATAGCAAGTATGACCACCCCGCGAAGCGCCCGTCCAGTCCCCTCATGGGTGAACCCCGAGCCACGGGCTACGCCGGGAACCTCCGGTCCACCCACCGGAAGGTGAACTCGATGAGGACGGCCGCGACGGCGGCGATGCCCACCGCGGTCCACGGCATCACCGCACCCTCCAGCTTGAGCTGGAAGAAGTCCTGGAGCCAGGGCACGACGAGCACGATCAGGAACGCCCCGCCCATCGCCCCGACCAGGCCGACCCGCCACCACGTGTAGGGGCGGGCGATGATCGCCAGGACCCACATCGAGGTCAGGAACAGCGCGAGCGTCGCGGCGCTGGTCTCGGCCTTGAGGGCGTCGGGGCCGGTGTAGTGGTGGCGGGCGATCACGTACGTCACGAAGCAGGCGACGGCGGCGATGACCCCGCCCGGGATCGCGTACCGCATCACGCGTTTCACGAAGTGCGGCTTGGCCCGCTCCTTGTTGGGCGCCAGCGCCAGGAAGAAGGCCGGGATGCCGATGGTCAGCGTGGACAGCAGTGTCAGGTGGCGCGGCAGGAACGGGTACTCGACCTGGGAACAGACCACCAGGACGGCCAGCAGCACCGAGTAGACCGTCTTCGTGAGGAAGAGGGTGGCGACGCGGGTGATGTTGCCGATGACCCGGCGGCCCTCGGCCACCACCGAGGGCAGGGTGGAGAAGCTGTTGTTGAGCAGGACGATCTGCGCGACAGCCCGGGTGGCCTCCGATCCGGAGCCCATCGAGACGCCGATGTCGGCGTCCTTGAGCGCGAGCACGTCGTTGACCCCGTCGCCGGTCATCGCGACGGTGTGGCCCCGGGACTGGAGGGCGGCGACCATGTCGCGCTTCTGCTGCGGGGTGACCCGACCGAAGACGGCGTTCTGGTCGAGCACGTCGGCCATGGCGCCCTGCTCGGCGGGGAGCCCCCGTGCGTCGACGGTGCTCTCGGCGCCGGGCAGGCCCAGCTTCCCGGCGACCGCACCGACCGAGACGGCGTTGTCCCCGGAGATGACCTTGGCCTTGACGTCCTGGTCCGCGAAGTAGCGCAGGGTGTCGGCGGCGTCGGGACGCAGCCGCTGCTCCAGGACGACCAGGGCGGTCGGCTTGACCCCGGTGGCCACGGCCGGGTCGTCGAGTTCGCGGGCGGCCCGGCCCAGCAGGAGGACCCGCAGGCCCTGCTCGTTGAGCTCGTTGATCTCCTCCAGGGCCGGGTCGCCGGCCGGGAGCAGCACGTCGGGGGCGCCGAGCAGCCAGGTGTTGTTCTCGCCGTCGCCCTCGCTGAAGCTGGCGCCGCTGTACTTGCGGGCGGAGGAGAAGGGCAGCGATTCCGTGCAGCGCCACTCGGCGCTGTCGGGGTAGGCGTCGATGATCGCCTGGAGGCTGGCGTTGGGGCGGGGGTCGCTCTCGCCGAGCGCGCCGAGCACCTTCTTGACGTACGCGGCGTCCGCGCCGCCGAGCGGGCGGCACTCGGTGACGTCCATGCCGCCCTCGGTGAGGGTGCCGGTCTTGTCGAGGCAGACCACGTCCACGCGGGCGAGCCCCTCGATGGCGGGCAGCTCCTGCACCAGGCACTGCTTGCGGCCGAGCCGGATGACGCCGATGGCGAAGGCGACGGAGGTGAGGAGGACGAGGCCTTCGGGGATCATCGGGACGATGCCGCCGACGGTGCGGGCGATGGCGTCCTTGAGGTTGTTGTCCTTGACGATCAGCTGGCTGATGATCAGGCCGATGGAGGTCGGGATCATCATCCAGGTGACGTACTTGAGGATGGTGGAGATGCCGGAGCGCAGCTCGGAGTGGACGAGCGTGAACCGGGAGGCCTCTTCGGCGAGCTGGGCGGCGTAGGCCTCGCGGCCGACCTTGGTGGCGGTGAAGGCGCCGCCGCCGGCGACGACGAACGAGCCGGACATGACGGGGTCGCCGGGCTTCTTCAGGACGGGGTCGGCTTCGCCGGTGAGGAGGGATTCGTCGATCTCCAGGCCGTCGGCCTCGCCGACGAGCCCGTCGACGACGACCTTGTCGCCGGGGCCTAGCTCGATGACGTCGCCGAGGACGATCTCGGAGGTGGAGATCTCGGCGGTACGGCCGTCGCGCCGGACGCTGGGTTTGGCCTCGCCGATGACGGCGAGGCTGTCCAGGGTCTTCTTGGCGCGCATTTCCTGGATGATGCCGATGCCGGTGTTCGCGATGATCACGAAGCCGAAGAGGCTGTCCTGGATCGGGGCGACGAAGAACATGACCACCCACAGGACGCCGATGATGGCGTTGAAGCGGGTGAAGACGTTGGCGCGGACGATGTCGGCCGTGGAGCGGCTGCTGCGGACGGGGACGTCGTTGACGGCTCCGCGGGCGACGCGCTCGGCGACTTCGGCGGTGGTCAGCCCGCCCTGCTTGAACCGGGGTCCGGGCGGCTGGACCGGGTGGACGGGATCGAGCTCGGCCCCCGCGTCGATGGCTGTCCCGGCGGCCGCAGAGCCACCGCCGGCCGGCTCCGGTCCGTCTGATTCGATCTGCGCCCGCTCCGTCATGCTTTCGACGGTAAAGGGGGTTCCAACGGTTCACCCGCCGAGAAGTACGAAGATCCGACTTCGGGATGAGCCGAATCCTCCCCTGGTAGGGGGCAGACGGCCTAGCCCGCCTGGGGTGAGGGGCCCGACTGGTCGGATCCGTTCAGCGCAGCGGCGGCCAGCTCAGCCTCATGCCGCTTCAGCGCCGCGTCACGGCCGCGGACGTACCAGAGGCCGATCAGGCCGAGGACCCCGCCGACGGCGCAGGTCCAGACCCACCACAGCATGCCCCGGTCCGCGAACCACCCGTAGAAGGGGAGCTGGAAGAGGAAGAGGGCGAACCAGATGATCGTGCCGCCTGCGACGGTGCCGACGATCGGACCCTCGAGGGGCTCGGGGGCCTCGTGCTGCGCAGTCCATTTCGCCATGGGGCCAAGTCTAGGCTGGTCGGCGGCGGGTCTACGCGCGGAGATAGACGCCCCTTCGTTCATGTGTTCATACTGAAACGGTTTGGGCTTGGCCCGTTTTCATCGTATGAAACCACCACTGAGGACCAGGACCCCCATGAGCACGACGGCCCCCGTGGACCGCTATTTCAAGATCTCCGAACGCGGCTCGACCATTGGCCGCGAGGTCCGCGGAGGGTTCGCCACCTTCTTCGCGATGGCCTACATCATCGTGCTGAACCCGATCATCCTCGGCAGCGCGAAGGACATGTACGGGAACCAGCTCGACGGCGGCCAGCTGGTCACCGCCACCGTGCTGACCGCCGCCTTCACCACCCTCCTGATGGGCGTGGTCGGCAACGTCCCGATCGCGCTGGCGGCCGGACTCGGCGTCAACACCGTCGTCGCCCTCCAGCTCGCCCCGCGCATGAGCTGGCCCGACGCCATGGGCATGGTGGTCCTGGCGGGCTTCGTGGTGATGCTGCTGGTCGCCACCGGCCTGCGCGAGCGGGTCATGAACGCCGTCCCGCTCGGCCTGCGCAAGGGCATCGCGATCGGCATCGGCCTGTTCATCCTGCTGATCGGCCTGGTCGACTCGGGCTTCGTCACCCGCATCCCGGACCTCGCGCACACCACGGTCCCGATCCAGCTCGGCGGCAACGGCCACCTGGACGGCTGGCCCGTCCTGATCTTCGTGGTCGGCGTCCTGCTGACGCTCACCCTGATCATCCGCAAGACCCCCGGCGCGATCCTGATCTCCATCGTGACCACGACCGTCGCCGCCCTGGTGATCCAGCTGATCACCAAGCTCCCGGACACCGCCTGGGGCCTGACGGTCCCCCAGTGGCCGGGCAACCCCGTGGCCGCGCCCGACTTCGGCCTCATCGGTCAGGTCAGCCTGTTCGGCGGCTTCGGCAAGGTCGGCATGCTGACGGGCATCCTGTTCGTCTTCACCGTGCTGCTGTCCTGCTTCTTCGACGCGATGGGCACCATCCTGGGCGTCGGCGACGAGGCGAAGCTGACGAAGCCGGACGGCTCCTTCCCCGGCATCAACCGGGTCCTGTTCGTGGACGGCATGGCCGTCGCCGCGGGCGGCGCCTCCTCCTCCTCGGCCACCACCTGCTTCGTGGAGTCCACGGCGGGCGTCGGCGAAGGGGCCAGGACGGGCCTGGCGAACATCGTGACGGGCGGCCTCTTCACCGTGTCGCTGTTCCTCACGCCGCTCGCCACGATGGTCCCCTCACAGGCGGCCACGCCCGCTCTCGTCGCGGTCGGCTTCCTGATCATGGCCGGTTCGGTCAGGGACATCGACTGGAACGACTTCACGATCGCCGCCCCGGCCTTCCTGGCCATGGTGATGATGCCGTTCACGTACTCGATCACCAACGGCATCGGCATCGGCTTCGTGGCCTTCTCCGTACTGCGACTGGCGACCGGCCGGGGCCGCGAGGTCCCGGTGGCCATGTACGTCGTGTCGGCGGTCTTCGTCTTCTACTACGCGATGCCGGCGCTGGGCCTCACGTAAGCCCGTAGAACTTCTCCGTCTCGTCGACGGCCGCCTTGAAGCGTTCGTCGAAATCGTCGCGAATGAGCGTCCGGACCACATAGTCCTGGACGCTCATTCCGCGTTTGGCGGCATGAGTCCGGAGCCTGTCGAGGAGCTCCCCGTCTATGCGCATGCTCAGCACATGTGTCCCCATGTCGAAAGAGTCGGGGCACAGGGCATGGACGCGTGTCACTTTCCGGAGCCGACTCACCCGTACGAGTGACACCAGATAAGTGGTGTTCCTTAGGTAGAGTAATGAGTTACTCTAAAGAACATGCATGACCTTTCCCATGGTGACGACGCAGCCGCTGTCAACGACCTCCGCTCCGCCGTCATGCGGCTGGGCCGGCGCCTCAAGCACCAGCGCGTCGACGAATCGCTGAGCCCGACCGAGATGTCGGTCCTCGGCACCCTCGCCCGCTGCGGCCAGGCCACCCCCGGTGAGCTGGCCCGGCGCGAGCACGTGCAGCCGCCGTCCATGACGCGCATCGTCGCGTTGCTGGAAGCCAAGGAACTGGTCACGCTGGAACCGCACCCCGACGACCGCCGCCAGAAGGTGGTCCGCCAGACGGAGCAGGCCGAAGCGATGCTCGAAGAGAGCCGTCGCAAGCGCAACGCCTTCCTCGCCGGGCTCGCGGCCGAGCTGACCGAGGACGAATGGGCGAAGCTGCGCGAAGCCGCGCCCGTCCTGGACAAGCTCGCGCACCTATAGGAACGACGCCAGGAGGCGAACCTTTTTGAGTACGGGACCCGGAGCAGACTCCGCCCCCGGCCACACATCCACCACTACGCACACGCACAGCACTTCGACGAACACGCAGAACACGCAGGACAAGAAGAACAAGAACTCGATGTTCAGCTCGCTGAAGATCCGGAACTACCGGCTCTTCGCCACGGGCCAGGTCGTCTCGAACACCGGCACCTGGATGCAGCGCATCGCCCAGGACTGGCTGGTCCTGTCGCTCACCGGATCCGCCTCCGCCGTCGGCATCACCATCGCGCTGCAGTTCCTGCCGATGATGCTGTTCGGGCTCTACGGCGGCGTACTCGCCGACCGGCTCCCCAAGCGGCCGCTGCTGCTCTGCACCCAGGTGGCCATGGGCCTCACCGGCCTCGCACTCGGTGTCCTCACCCTCGCCGGGCACGTCAACGTCTGGCACGTCTACCTCGCCGCCTTCCTCCTCGGCCTGGTCACCGTCGTGGACAACCCGGCCCGGCAGACCTTCGTCTCCGAGATGGTCGGCAAGGACCAGGTGGCCAACGCGGTCAGCCTGAACTCGGCGAACTTCCAGTCCGCGCGACTGGTCGGCCCCGCCATCGCCGGTGTCCTCATCACCGCCGTCGGCTCCGGCTGGGCCTTCCTGCTCAACGGCCTGTCCTTCGCGGCGCCGATCGCGGCCCTGATGCTGATGCGGACGCGCGAACTGCACCAGATCGAGGTCCAGCCGCGCGCGAAGGGCCAGCTCCGCGAAGGCCTGCGGTACGTCGCCGGGCGGCCCGAGCTGATCTGGCCGATCGTGCTCGTCGGCTTCATCGGCACCTTCGGCTTCAATTTCCCGATCTGGCTGTCCGCCTTCGTCAGCAAGGTCTTCCACGGGGACGCGGGCACGTACGGGCTCTTCAACACCCTGATCGCGGCGGGCTCCCTGGCGGGCGCGCTGCTGGCGGCCCGGCGCGGTCTCTCGCGCCTGCGGCTGCTGGTCGCGGCGGCGGTGCTCTTCTCCGTCCTCCTGCTGGTGACGGCGTTCGCGCCGAGCTTCTGGCTGTTCGCGGCGCTGCTGGTGCCGCTCGGGGTCTTCGGGCTGACGGTCAACGTCACCGCCAACTCCAGCGTCCAGATGGCCACCGACCCCGAGATGCGGGGCCGGGTGATGGCCCTGTTCATGATGGTCTTCACCGGCGGCACCCCGATCGGGGCCCCGCTGGTCGGATGGGTCACGGACACGTACGGCGCGCGGATCGGCATGGCCGCGGGCGGCGCGGTCTCCCTGGCCGCAGCGGTCACGATCGGCCTCGTCCTGTCCCGCATCGGCAACCTCCGCCTCAGCGTGAACCGCCACGGCCTGACCTTCGTCCCCTCGGACCGCCCCCGCCAGCTGGTCACAGCGGCGTAGCGCCTCGTCGGCGGGGCTGACCTTGCCCTCCGGGCAAGGTCAGCCCCGCCGGGGGCAAATCCAGCCCCTCCGGCGTTTGAGGAGCAGGGGTCCGGGGGCTGGTCCCCGGCAACGGCGCCGCACCGGGCACCCGCCGCTAGGCTCGGGCCATGAGACTGTTCGCAGCCGTCATCCCGCCCGAGACGGCCATCTCGGAACTGGCCGAAGCCGTCCGAGGCCTACGAGACGACCGCCTGCGCTGGACCGCGGAAGCGGGCTGGCACTTCACGCTCGCCTTCATGGGCGAGGTGCGGGAGGAACTGCTCCCCGAGCTCCACGCACGCCTCGCCCGCGCCGCGGCGCGGAGCACGCCCTTCCCGCTCCGGATCCACGGCTCCGGCCACTTCGGCCACCGCTCCCTGTGGGCCGGCGCCGCCGGGGACCTCGACGCCCTGCGCATGCTCGCCGAGCGCGCCGACGCCGCCGCACGGCGCTCCGGGGTGCCGATGGACCAGCACCACCGCTACACCCCCCACCTCACCCTCGGCCGGCTCCGCGACGAGCGGGACGACGTCCGCCCCTACTGCACGGCCCTGGCCTCCTTCGAGGGCACCGCCTGGCAGGTCGGCGAGCTCAGCCTGGTCCGCAGCAACCTGCCCGACTCCGGCGTCCCCGGCGAGCAGCCCCGCTACGAGGTCGTCGGCTCCTGGGAACTGGGAGAGCCCGCCCCTCCGTCCGAAGGGCGGGCCCGGTCGCGTTAGGCTCGACGGGTGGATCCCAAGACCAGAAACCGCGTCATGGCCGGTGTGCTCGTACTGATGTTCCTCGTGGTGGCGGTGGCCGCCGCGGTGGGCCAGTAGCCCCTCGGCCCCGTAGCCCGGCGCCTACCAGGCGAACGCCTCCGGAGCCGGCCCCGGCCCCGGGAAGACCTCGTCCAGCCCGGCCAGCACCTCCGGCGACAGCTCCAGCTCCACCGCCCGCAGCGCGGACGCGAGCTGCTCCGGCGTACGCGGCCCGACGATCGGGCCCGTGACCCCGGGACGCGTCAGCAGCCAGGCCAGGGCGACCTCGCCGGGCTCCAGTCCGTGCTTGTCCAGCAGGTCCTCGTACGCCTGCACCTGCGCCCGTACGGAACTGTTCGCGAGCGCGTCCGCCGAGCCACGTGGTGGAACTGTTGAAGTGCTCTCCCGGCTCCCGGGCGTGATGAAGCCACACGCCGAGCAGCGCAGACTGGTGCCAGCGGCGGGGACCTTGTGCAGGGTGCCGCCGTGCCGGGCCGTCTTGTAGGCCAGCACGACGACCGTCCGGCCCCACGCCTCCGCGCTGATCGAGCGGTTCAGCCCGGACTTCTGGGCAACGTTCTTCCCCGGCTCTTCGATGGTTCCCCGGCCAGACCTGACCATGTTCGCGATGGTGAGTGCTTCGACCACGACCGTGCCGTAGGTGCGGGCGATGGCGGTGGTCGTCTGATGCTGCCAGTCGAGGACCCGGCGCTTGGCTTTCGCGCGGAGTCCTGCGATTTGGTCGTAGGTGCGGTGCAGCCGACGGCTGGCCTGCTCGCCGGGCTTTTGGTGCCGCTTACACTGCGCGGCGCGCCGCTCCAGGCACAGGAGCTTGGCCTTCTCGCGATCGGTCAGCCACTCGCCGTGCCCGTACGTTTCGCCATCCGAGAGGGCGATCGGCACAGTGACGCCCACGTCGATACCGACCTCCGGGCCCTGGTGCGGCTCGGGCTTGAAGTTCGGGGCGTCCGCGCGGCCGTCCCAGCAGTTCTTCCACGCCTGGAAGTAGGCTGTCGGTCTTCAACTCTTCGGCAGGCGACGGCACAAGCCGGGCGCGGTGGCCGAACTGCCGCTTGACCAACACGCCTTGACTCACGACCGAGAACCTAGCAGCGCGCGATGCCACCACGCTGGAATCCTCGTCCCGATGCACGCACGGACGTCATAGTGTCCACAACCTGCACGTTCACTTGGTTTACGCCACCGAATACCGACGGAAAGCGTTCACCGGCACCATCCATACCGACCCGCACCGGATCATGCGCATTCGCGCGGCGCTCTTGCCTGGAGTGGACTCGAAGCAGTTGGCTTGGGGCTCATGAAGTACACGCAGCTCGGACGCACCGGACTCAAGGTCAGCCGACTCGTTCTCGGCACCATGAACTTCGGTCCACAGACAGACGAACCCACCAGCCACGGCATCCTGGATGCCGCGCTCGACTCGGGTCTGAACTTCGTAGACACCGCCAATGTGTACGGGTGGGGTGAGAACAAGGGCCGTACCGAGGAGATCATCGGCACTTGGTTCAGCCAGGGCGGCGGCCGTCGCGAGAAGACGGTCCTCGCCACCAAGGTCTACGGGAGTATGGCCGCCGAGGGCGACCCGTGGCCCAACTACGACCGCCTGTCAGCGCTGAACATCCGGCGGGCCGTCGATGCCAGCCTCAAGCGCCTGAACACCGACTACATCGACGTGTACCAGTTTCACCACGTGGATCGAAACACGCCCTTCGATGAGATCTGGCAGGCCGTCGAGGTCCTCATCCAGCAAGGCAAGGTCCTCTACTCCGGATCCTCGAACTTCCCCGGCTGGAAGATCGCCCAGGCCAACGAGACCGCTGCGCGGCGAGGAACGGTCGGCCTGGTCAGCGAGCAGTGCCTGTACAACCTCGCCGAGCGGCGAGCCGAGATGGAGGTCATCCCGGCCGCCCAGGAGTACGGGCTCGGGGTCATCCCCTGGTCCCCGCTGCACGGCGGGCTCCTCGGCGGGGTCATCAAGAAGGAGGTCGAGGGCAGCCGCCGCGCCTCGGGCCGATCCGCCGACGCACTGACCAACACCTCGGTGCGGGCCCAGGTTCAGGCGTACGAGGACCTGCTGGACAAGCACGGCCTGGAGCCCGGCGAGACCGCGCTGGCCTGGCTGTTGACGCGTCCAGGGGTCACGGGCCCGATCGTCGGTCCGCGCACATCCGAGCAGTTGGAGAGCGCGCTGCGCGCACTGGAGCTGGAGCTGGAGGACGAGCTGCTGACAGCCCTGGACGAGATCTTCCCCGGTCCGGGACCCTCCCCGGAAGCCTTCGCCTGGTAGCAGACAGCTGTACGTGGCGGTGGGCATCGTCCCTTCCTTGTGGAAGGTGACCATCGCGCGTTCGTGCTACTCGTCCCGGCGCGGCCGGTACGGGCCGCCCAGGCCCCAGGCCTGGTGGAGGACCGCCGCGAATTCCCCGGCCAGGCGGTGCTCGCCGGAGGCGTTGGGGTGCGTGCCGTCGTAGGTGTCGCCGTCGATCTCGTACGCCTCCGGGCGCGCGGCCAGCAGGATCGGCGAGGCGGGGGTCGACAGGTCGGCGACGGCCTTGGCGAGGAGCTCGTTGAAGAGCTCGACCTGCTGCGCGAAGGGCGCGTCGTCCCGGGCCCGGACGTTGGGTATGACGGGCAGCAGGACCATCCGTATCCCGGGCCGGGCGGCGCGGGCCTCGGCGATGAACCGGCGGACGTTGGCCGCGGTGCCCTCGGCGGCGGTGTAGAAGCCCAGGTCGATCAGCCCGAGCGAGACCAGCAGCACGTCGGCCCCGGCGGCGCCGGCGGCGGGCCCGATGAGCGGGGCCATGTGCTGCCAGCCCTCGCCCCAGCCGGCGAGGTGGCGGCGGGCTTCGGCGGGGAAGCCGGGGTCGGCGTAGGCCTCGCTGGCCGGCGCGTCCGCGAGGGCGTCGTAGAGCCCGCTGCGGGGGCCGACGATCTCGTACGGGCCGCCGAAGGTGGTCTCGAGGTGCTGCCACATCCGGTAGCGCCAGGTGTAGTCGCCGGCGCGTCCGACGGTCATGGAATCGCCGACAAACATGAAACGCATCCGGACATCTTCGCGGATCACCGGGCCGCGGCCCCTGTGATGCCGGACACGCGGGGCGGGCTGGCAGGGTAGGGGGATGCGCCCGCACCTGCTGCCCCTGACCGCCGCTGCTGCTGTTGCCCTCGCGTTGGTCCCCCCGGTGGCCGCCGCCGCCTCCGGGCCGGCCGCGTCCGGGTTCACGATCAGCGACCCCCGGATCAAAGAGTCGAGCGGGCTCGCGGCCAGCCGGATCCACCCGGGCGTCTACTGGACGCACAACGACAGCGACGACGGCCCGTACGTGTACGCCGTGGACTCCGCGACGGGGAAGACGGTCGCGCGGATCACCCTGACCGGCATCGGCACGCCGCGGGACATCGAGGGGATCTCGCTGGGCCCGGACGGGCGGCTGTACGTCGGCGACATCGGGGACAACCTGGGCGGCTCCTGGAACCACGTGTGGATCTACCGGTTCGCCGAGCCGAAGACGCTCCGGGACGCCACGCTCAAGGCCGAGCAGTTCACGGTGAAGTACGCCGACGGGCCGCGGAACGCGGAGGCGCTGATGGTGCACCCGGTGACGGGGCGGGTGTACATCGCGAGCAAGGACGAACGGGCCGGCGGGCTGTACGAGGGGCCGCAGGCGCTGTCCGCCTCCGGCACGAACACCTTCCGGCGGATCGGGGACGTCCCGTGGGTCACGGACGGGGCGTTCTCCCCGGACGGGGGGCGGCTCGCGCTGCGCGGGTACTTGTGGGCGAAGACGTACCCGTGGAAGGACGGCCGGCCGGCCGGGGACGGGGAGGCGGTGGCCGCGCCGTGGCAGGGGCAGGCGGAGTCCGTGACGTACACGGCGGACGGGGCGACGCTGATGTTCGGGGCGGAGGGGGCGAACAGTCGGGTCGTCGCCGTCCCGGTGGCGGGCGCCGCGAAGCCCTCGCCTTCGGCCTCCGGCTCCGGCTCCGGCTCCGCCGCGCCCGCTCCTGCCCCGGGTGCGCCCGGCGGCCCCGAGGGCGGGAGCTTCACGAAGGGCGCGCTCGTCCTCGTGGCGGCCCTGACCCTGACCCTGGCCGCGAAGCGGCTCCTGCGCCGCCGCCCCAAGCCCTGACCCTCCGGGTCCGGGTCCGGGTGCGGGTGGGTGGGCCCTGCGGGGCGAAGTCCCCTACCCGCCCTTCCACCGTTCCCCGGGCGCTGCCCGGACCCCCCTGGGGCTCCGCCCCAGACCCCGGTCCTCAAACGCCGGACGGCTGAAATTGCCCTGCGGGCAATCCAGCCCACCTGCACATCCAGGCTGACGCCGGCCAAAATCAGCCCCTCCGGCGTTTGAGGAGCAGGGGTCCGGGGACTGGTCGGTCCCCGGCGGCGGTGCCGCGCCTCTCCGGCTCAGGCCCCCTGGATCGGGATCTGGTGGGAGTCCGACGGGGAGGAGCCGTTCACCGGGGTGGTGGGAGGGGTCGGCTGGGACATCGTCGACAGGAGCTGGCGGGCCAGGCCGAGGCCCGTGCCGCCCATCGTCAGGGCCTTCGCGAACATCTCCGACATGCCCTCCGCCCCGTTCAGGAGGATCATGTGCTCGACGTTGCCGAAGGCACCCGCCCCCGCCTCCACGATCGCCGGCCAGTTCTCGGCGAGCTGCTGCGCGACCACCGCCTCCTGGTTCTCCGCCAGCGCGGCGGCCCGCGCCTTGATGGCCGTCGCCTCCGCGAGGCCCTTCGCCTGGGCGGCCTCCGCCTGCGCCAGCCCGTTCGCCTGGGCCGACGCCGCCTCCGCGAGGCCCTTGGCCTGGGTCGCCGCCGCCTCCGCCTCACCGGTCGCGCGGGTGGCCGTCGCCGCCGCCAGGCCCCGCGCCTCCGTGGCCTTCGCGTCGGCCGCGGCGGCCGTCGTCACCCGGGTCGCCTCGGCCGCGGCCGCCAGCTCCGTCTCCTTCGCCTTGGCCTGCGCCGCCGAGATGCGCGCGTCGCGGTCCGCCTCGGCCCGGGTCCGGGTCTCGTACGCCGCCGCGTCCGCCGGCTTGCGCACGTCGGCCTGGAGCTGCTGCTCGCGCCGGTGCGCCTCCAGCTCCGCCACCCGGGTCTCCTGGACGACGACCTCCTGGCGCGCCGCCGCCTCCGACAGCGGGCCCGCCTGGCGGGCCGTCGCGGCCGCCTTGTCCCGCTCGGCCTGGTAGCCGGCCTGGAGGATCTCGCTGTCCCGGGTGGCCTCCGACATCCGCGCGAAGGCGGCCTGTTCGGCCTCGGTGGCCCGCAGGTTGGCGTCCGCCTGGGCGATCCGCGCGTCCCGCTGGACGGCCGCCGCGTGCGGCATCGCCAGGTTCTTGATGTAGCCCGTCGGGTCCTCGATCTCGTGGATCTGGAGGGAGTCGACGATCAGGCCGAGCTTTTCCATCTCCGTACCGCACGCCGCCCGGGTCTGCCCGGTCAGCTTCTCCCGGTCGCGGATCATGTCCTCGACCGTCAGCCCGCCCACGATGGACCGCAGATGGCCGGCGAAGACGATGTGCACCCGCTCGGGCATCATCTTCTGCTGGTCCAGGAAGCGGCGGGCCGCGTTGGCGATGGACACGAAGTCGTCGCCGATCTTGAAGATGACCACGCCCTTGACCCGTAGCGGAATGCCCTGGTGGGTCACGCAGTCCACGTTCAGCTGGGTCTCGTTGAGGTCCAGCGACAGCTTCCGCACGGCCTGTACGCCGGGCATCACCATCGTTCCCCGCCCGGTGACGATGCGGAAGCCCATGCCCTCCGCGATGCCCTCGGTCTTGTGCGCGGAGCCGGAGATGACCAGCGCCTCGTTGGGCTCGGCCACCCGCCACATGAGCTTGAACAGGCCGATCACGGCCACGATCGCACCCACGACAATCCCTGCCAGTACGCCGACAGACATCGGCAACTCCCCCTCTTACGCGGCGGCGTTCGCCACCGAGAAGGCGAGTGTGCGCCCGCGTAGGAACGGCGTGAAGACGGTGACCGAATCTTGTCGCCATCTTGATACGAGAGGGCGGGGCCCCTGGTCAGTCCCCGTACACGGCCATCACGTAGACCGTCCGCGGCGGCAGGTACTCGACCACCGTGACCACCGTCCCGACCGCCAGCCGGCCCGTCCCCTGCGCCGGGTGCGCGAGGAAATGCTCGGCTCCGCCCCGGATCCGCACGATGACCTCGCCGACCAGCCCCGGCCCGACCGTTCCGGTGACCCGGCCGTCCAGTCCCACCATGTCCGATTCCCCCATGCACCGAGCGTACGGGTCTATCCCCGGGCGCGGCCCTCGTCGAGGCGGCATTCTGCCGGGCGGGCGCCCACACCCCAGGTCACCCAACCGGGCGAGGTCCTCCCGGTGGGGCTCCCGGTG
The DNA here is from genome assembly GCF_057834205.1 of Streptomyces sp. GL_148. Lineage (NCBI taxonomy): Bacteria > Bacillati > Actinomycetota > Actinomycetes > Kitasatosporales > Streptomycetaceae > Streptomyces > Streptomyces sp. GL_148. The sequence continues at coordinate 4,054,993 of NZ_CM174396.1, forward strand.
GGGCTCCGGCAGCGGCTCCGGGTGGGGCTCCCGGTGTGGCCGGGGGCCGGCGCGGGAAGGTCAGCCACAGGGCCACGGCCATGCCGATGACCGCGGCGAGCGAGGCCAGGGTGTAGGCGAGGCACACGCGGACGGAGACCTCGCCGGGGAGCAGGGTCGCGCCGGCCAGGACCAGGGTGGCCACGGCCCAGCCGAGCAGTTGCAGGCGGTGCTCGTGCAGGACCAGGAGGGCCTGGCCCAGCACCATGGCCAGCATGTAGAACAGCGTGCCGGCGGAGATCCAGAAGAACACGGCGTGGCCGAGGCCCGCCTCGGCCTTGAAGAGCACCTCGATGAGCCACGGGCCGAGCAGGGTGGCCGGGACGCCCCCGGCCAGGCCGAGCGCGGTGACGACCAGGGAGGTCCGCCCCAGCAGCCGGGAGAAGCCGGCGCGGTCGCCGGCGGCCGCCGCGGTGGCCAGTCCGGAGAGCAGCGAGGCCTGGAGCGAGCCGAAGACGAAGAGCGGTACCCGGGCCAGCACGATCGCGTTCAGCAGACCCGCGACGAGCGCGCCGTCCTCGGGCGCGAGGAGCTTGGTGCTGACCACGGCGGCGTTGACGACGACCTGGGACAGCAGGGTGGAGACGACGAGCGGGCCGAGGCCGCCGAGCAGCCCCGGCCACCGGTCGAACGGCCCCCGGCCGAGCCCGCGGAAGACGGGTACCGAGGTGACCAGGGCGGCGACGAGCGGGGCGGCCGTGAGGATCAGGGCGAAGGCCAGCGGGGAGCGGACCCCGGCGAGGGCGAAGCCCACGGCGAGGCCGATGCGCAGGACGCCGTCGATGCCCAGCTGCCGGCCGAACGGGCCGAACCGGCCGAGGCCTGCGAGCACCCCGCGGCAGATGTTGCCGATGGCCATCGCGGCGAAGGCCAGGCCGAGCGCGCCGACCATCTCGGTGTGCCCGTAGAAGAACGTGTCGGCGAGGAGCGGGGCCGTCCAGGCCAGAGCGGCCGCCAGCAGGACGAGCATGCCGAGGGTGAGCCCGGCGATCCGGCGCAGGACGCCCCCGACGCCCGTGCCGGCGACGCGGTGCGCGGCGACGATCCGGGTGAGCTCCTGCTCCACGGGGAAGAAGAGGCCGATGCCCACCGACATGAGGATCGTCCAGAGCACCGAGAGGGCGGCCATGGCGTCGGTGTCGAGGCTGTGGCCGGCCGCCATCAGGTGGATGTACGAGGCCGCGCCCAGGACGACCGTGCCGCTGATCACCAGCAGGGTGCCGGGTGGCAGGGTGCTCGCGATCCTCGCCAGCGGCGACCGCTTCCGGCTCACCGGAGCGTCCGGAGCGCTCAGCGCCGCATCCGGTGCGCTGCCGGCCGCATCCGGAGCGCTCACCGCCGCGTCCGGTGCGCTCACGGCTGCCGGGCGGCCTTGACCTTGAGCGGCTCCCACCAGGCGCGGTTCTCGCGGTACCAGTCGATCGTCGAGGCCAGGCCCTCTTCGAAGCCGACCTGCGGCGCGTAGCCGAGCTCCTCGCTGATCTTGGTGATGTCGAGGGAGTAGCGCAGGTCGTGGCCCTTGCGGTCCTCGACCGTCTCGACCATGTCCCAGTCGGCACCGGCGGCGTCCAGCAGCAGGCCGGTGAGCTCCTTGTTGGTGAGCTCGACGCCGCCGCCGATGTTGTAGACGTGGCCGGCGCGGCCCTTGTGCAGGGCCAGCTCGATGCCGCGGCAGTGGTCCGAGACGTGCAGCCAGTCACGGATGTTGCCGCCCGTGCCGTAGAGCGGGACCTTCTTGCCGTCGATCAGGTTGGTGGTGAAGAGCGGGATGACCTTCTCGGGGAACTGGTACGGCCCGTAGTTGTTGGAGCAGCGCGTCACCACGACGTCCATGCCGTGGGTGCGGTGGTAGGCCAGCGCCAGCAGGTCGGAGCCCGCCTTGGACGAGGAGTACGGGGAGTTCGGCGCGAGCGGCCACTCCTCGGTCCAGGAGCCCTCGCTGATCGAGCCGTAGACCTCGTCGGTGGAGACGTGGACGAAGCGGCCGACGCCGTGCTTCCGGGCGGCGTCCAGCAGTACCTGCGTGCCCACGACGTTGGTCATCACGAAGGGGCCCGCGCCGGCGATGGAACGGTCCACGTGGGACTCGGCTGCGAAGTGCACCACCGCGTCGTGGCCGGCCATGACTTGGTCGACGGCGTCGACGTCGCAGATGTCACCGCGGACGAAGGCGTAACCGGGGTGGCCCGCAACGGGCGCGAGGTTCTCCTCGACGCCCGAATAGGTCAGCTTGTCGAAGACCGTGATCGTGGCGGCAGGGTCTGCCGAGAGGAGGGAGCGTACGAACTGCGAGCCTATGAAACCGGCGCCACCGGTCACGAGAATACGCATAGTGCGGTCACTGTACTGGGCCGTCCGGGTGCGGTAATCCCCCGCGTTGACGGGGGCCGGACGCCGCTCCAGCACGGCACGGACTGTTCATTGAGCCGTCCCGCTACGGCCCTCTGACAGAGGCGTGGGTCGGGCATCCTGCCCGATTACGAGGAATGCCCGGCCGCCGTCGGTCACTGAGCGACTGGCCACCGGACACCTCCCGTCCCGTCCCCTGCGAAGGACCCGGTGCACCCCCGATGACCACTCTCGACATCATGCTGCCCTACTACGGCGATGTGGCCCTGATGCAGGCCGCGGTGCGGAGCGTGCTGGCGCAGACCGACCCCGACTGGCGGCTCACCGTGGTCGACGACGGCAAGGAGCCGTCCGTTCCCGGCTGGTTCGCGGAGCTCGACGACCCGCGCGTCTCCTACCGGCGCAACGAGCGGAACCTCGGCGTCACCGGCAACTACCGCACGTGCCTGGGGCTGGTCCGCGAAGAGCACTTCGTGCTGATGGGCACCGATGACATCATGCTGCCCGCGTACGTGGCCACCATCCGGTCCGCGATCGCCAAGCACCCCGGCATCGGCATGATCCAGCCGGGCGTCGAGGTCATCGACGGCGCGGGCAAGCCCACCGAGGGCCTCGTCGACCAGTCCAAGCGCCGCCTGTACAAGCCCGCGTTCAAGGGTGAGGTGCTGATGGGCGGCGAGGCGCTCGCCACGAGCGTGCTGCGCGGGAACTGGCTGTTCTTCCCCTCCATCTGCTGGCGCACCGAGGCCGTCCGCACGGCCGGCTTCCGGGACAACCTGGAGGTCACGCAGGACCTCGCCCTGGTCATCGACGTGCTCCAGGCCGGCGAGCAGATGCTCCTGTCGGACACCCTGTGCTTCCAATACCGCCGGCACGCCGTCAGCATCTCCTCCCGGCAGGCCTTCACCGGCGTCCGTTTCGAAGAGGCGAACCGCTTCTTCATGGACGTCGCCGACCGCCTGGACGCCGCGGGCTGGACGAAGGCCGCCAAGGCCTCCCGGCTTCACCTGTCCTCCCGGATCCACGCGCTGACGATGGTCCCCGGCGCGCTGAAGAACAAGCAGAGCAAGGGCGCCCGCACCCTGCTGCGGCACGTCGCCGGCGCTGATCACCGCTGACGGCACGCCCCCCACAGCCACCACTCCCCCTCCCGACCCGTCCGGAGCCCACGCCCATGCCGCTCACCAGCCAGCCCCTGCCCCGTGTGGCCGTCCTCGGAGCCACCGGCTTCATCGGCCGGGCCCTGTGCGCCACGCTCGACGAGCGCGGCCACGGCCTGCTCGCCGTCGCCCGCAAGGAGCCGACCGTCACGCTGCCGGGCGAGTTCGTCGCCTTCGACCTCACCCTCGACCCGCCGGCCGAGCTCGCCGGGATCCTCACGGCCCACCGGGTCGACGTCATCGTCAACGCGGCCGGCGGCGACTGGGGCCTGACCGACGAACAGATGGTCCCGGCCAACCTCGGCATGGTCGAGCGCCTGCTGGAGACGCTGGGGGGCATGGCGAAGCCGCCGCGGCTGGTGCACATCGGATCCGTGCACGAGTACGGCCTCTTCCCGGTCGGCACGAGCTACACCGAGGACTCCCCCGCACGCCCCTCGACGGTCTACGGACGGCTCAAGCTCCGTGCCACCGAGCTGATCACCGAGGCCGTACGCGACCAAGGCCTGGACGCCCTCGTACTGCGCCTGGGCAACGTCGTCGGAGCGGGCCAGCCCGTACACAGCCTCCTCGGCGTCATGGCGGGCAAGCTGGCCGCGGGCCGGGCCGCCGGCGGCGCCGAGCTGTCGCTGATGCCCCTCACCGCCCAGCGCGAGTTCCTCCACCTCGGGGACGCGGCGGAGGCCATCGCCGCCGCCCTCGTCCCGCCGCGCAGCTGCCCGCCGGTCCTCAACCTCGGGCTCGGCCGGGCGACGTCCGCCCGTGAGGTGGTCGAGCTCCTGATCGAGGAGAGCCGCGTACCGACGCGGATCGTGGAGGTTCCCGCCCCGGACGGAAGCGGCCCGGAGACCGAGTGGCACCAGCTCGACATGTCCGCCACCGAACGGGCGCTGGACTGGAAGCCGACCCGGAGCCTGCGCGACGCCGTCGCCGAGCTGTGGGCCGCCGTCTGCCCGGTCGGTGTCTGAGCATGTCTCGCAGCGCACCCGTCCTGCCCGGCCGGCGCGGAACCCTCGGTGAGCTGTACTCGCCGCGGGCCAACAGCTTCGGCGTACTGCGCCTGGTCCTCGCCTCGTCGGTGGTGCTCTCACACGTGTGGCCGATCGGGTGGGGCCCCCTCGACCCGATGTGGAGGTACAGCGGGGCGCAGACCGACGTCGGCAAGATGGCCGTCATCGGCTTCTTCGTCCTGTCGGGATTCATGATCACGGGCAGTGGCGCCCGCAGCACCCCCGGCCGCTACGCCTGGCACCGCGCCCTGCGCATCCTGCCCGGCCTGTGGGGCTCGCTGCTCGTCTCCGCGCTGGTCGTCCTCCCCCTGCTGTACTCCCACCTCCACGGCTCGCTGGACGGGTACTGGAACCACCCCCAGGGCCCGGTCAGTTACCTCCAGGGCATGTGGAACACCTCGGTCAGCACCCACTGGGACATCTCCGGTGTGCTGAGCGAGGGCAAGGCCCGCGGAACCAACTTCGACCCCGGCGTCAACGGCGCCCTGTGGTCGCTCAAGTACGAGATCTTCTGCTACCTGATGGTCGGCGTGCTGGCCGCCTCGGGTGCGCTCAGGCGGGCCCGCAGGCTCGTCCCGCTGTCGGCGGCCGTGCTCGGCCTCCTCATCCTGCGGGACTGGGTCACCGCCCCGTCCCTGCGCGGCATCCCCGGTGACATGAAGGCCGCGGTGCAGGTGCCGCTCCTGGGCTCCATGTCGGTGCACTTCCTGATCCACCTGTGCTTCGTGTTCCTGATCGGCGCCACGTTCCAGCTGTACCGCGACCGGGTGCCGGTCCACGACGCCCTGGCGCTGGTCTGCGCCGCGGTGCTTCTCGGCACGCTGCTCTACGGCGGGGTCTTCGTCTTCGGCTACCCCGCGTTCGCCTACCTGCTGCTGTGGCTCGCGATCCGGCTGCCGCGGCCGTTCCAGACGATCGGGCGCAGGCGGGACTACTCGTACGGGATCTACATCTACGGCTTCACGGTGGAGCAGGCGCTCGCCCTGCTGGGCTACGCCACGTACGGCAAGCCGGTCTTCCTGCTGCTGGCCATGGCCGGCACGGTGCTGCTGGCGGCGCTGTCCTGGCACCTGATCGAGTCGCCGGCCATGAAGCTGAAGGACTGGACGCCGTGGTTCGTCCGCAGGATCCGGCAGCGCGGGACGGCTACGGCGCAGCGGCAGCCTCGGCCCGCGCCGCCCACCGTCGGCGAACCGGAGCCTGAGCCGGCCCCGGCGGCCACCACCACCGGCTGACGCAGACGCAGACGCAGACGGAGACGGAGACGGAGACGGAGAACCACAACGGCGGCGGCCGGGCCCGACCGGGCCCGGCCGCCGCCGTTCGTGGTCAGGAGTGGCCGAGGTCCGCGGCCAGGGCGTCCGTGATGGGGACCGAGCCGGATTCGGGGGACGGGCGGAGGTGGAACTCGTCCGAGGCCATCGAGTCCAGGACGGGCGGCGCCGGTCGCGGCGGCGCCGGCATGACCGCGGCCTCCGAGTGGCCGCCGCAGCCGTAGGACAGGGAGACCAGACGGCCGTCGGCCGGGCTGAACTCGTTCGCGCAGATCCCGAAGGCCTGGCCCAGCGAGCCGCCGATGGCGACGAGGAAGCCACAGGAGACGCACGAGGCCGGGGCCGCCTGCGCCATCGGGGTCTTCGCGCCGAAGGACTCGTCCCAGCGGTCGGCCGCGCTGTGCAGCCCGTAGCGGGAGAGCACGCGCGCCCTGCGCATGCCCAGTTCTTCCGCCACCGAGGTGATGGAGCCGCGTACGGGCACCACCGCGCGGTCGGTGACGTCGGCGTCCTCCGCCTCGACCAGCTCGGCCATCTCGGCGGACACCACCGAGTTCGGCGGCGGGGCGTCCTCGCCCGACCAGCCCGGCTCCAGGCGCAGGTCCTCGGCGTCGGTCGGGAGCAGGTCCCCGGGGCCCATGTCGCCGGGGCGCAGCCGCTCGCTCCACGGCACCCACTCGGGGGCCAGCAGGGCGTCGTCGCCCGGCAGCAGCACCGTTTCGTCGAGGGTGACGTTCTTCGCACGGGACGCACGCGTCACCGTCACGGCCCAGCGCCAGCCGCGGTAGCCGGGGTCCTTGCACTCGAAGAAGTGCGTGACGACCCTGTCACCTTCCGCAACGGCGGCGGTGTGCTCGCCCACCACTCCGGGGTAGGCGGCCTCTTCGGCCGCCGCCCGGGCGAGGGCTACCGCCTCGACGCACAGGCGGTCGGGGGTACGGCTTCGCGTCGTCGCAGCACTCACAGGTCTCGTTCTCTCCTACGCCGTCTCACGAGTGCGCCGTCCGTACTTGTCGTCCACAACGACCCGTCGGCTGTCCCTACGTAGCGCGGGCGGAGCGGACCAGGGGGCCGCGTCGACGTCCGCGCCCGATCGGGTTCCAGGGCGCACCTACCTGCGATCCATTCTGCGGGATCGCGAAGAGGCGCGCAGCCAGGAGCAACCGCCGGTGGCGCGCTACGCACGCTACCTCCTCCGGCGCCTTCGTCCCACATGCAAGGTCCGATTCGCGGACACCCACGGCCAACCCGGGGCGCGGCCGGGTCCCCGCGACGCGCCGGGAAGGGTCCCGGGGGGCCGAGTGGGGCACTATGGCCACGTGGCACCCGTACGGTCGTCCGATGACGGCTCGGGACCGGCCAGGCGGGCCGGCCGGGCCATCGGGCGTGCCCTGCACCTGCCGTTCACCGGTACGGCGCGCGGGATCCGGCGGGCCACCCACGCGCACGGGGCGGGCGAATCGGGCCTCGGCAAACTGATCGAGCTGCACGCGATCAACGGTGCCGGTGACGTGATGATCACAGTCGCGCTCGCCTCCACCGTCTTCTTCTCCGTCCCCACGGACGAGGCACGCGGCCGGGTGGCCCTGTACCTCGCCATCACGATGGCCCCCTTCGCCCTGCTGGCCCCGGTCATCGGCCCCCTGCTGGACCGGCTGCCGCACGGGCGGCGGGCGGCGATGGCCGGGGCGATGCTCACCCGGGCCCTGCTGGCCGTGATGATGTCGGGCGCGGTGGCCACGGGCGGCCTGGAGCTGTACCCGGCCGCCCTCGGGGTCCTCGTCGCCTCCAAGGCCTACGGGGTGGTGCGCAGCGCGGTCGTCCCCCGACTCCTCCCACCGGGGTTCTCCCTGGTCAAGGCGAACTCCCGGGTGACCCTGGCCGGCCTGCTGGCCACCGGCGCCGCCGCGCCCGTGGGCGCCGCCCTGCACACGATCGGCCCGCCGTGGCCGCTCTACGGGGCGTGCGCGATCTTCATCTGGGGCACCTTCGCGGCGTTCACGCTGCCGCACAAGGTCGACGAGGCGAAGGGCGAACGCCGGGCCCGGCTCTCCACCCACGAGGCGCACTCGAAGCGGCCGGGACTGCGGACGGTCAGCCGCCCGGTGCTGTGCGGGCTGCTGGCGAACGCGTCGATGCGCGGGCTGTCCGGGTTCCTGATCTTCTTCCTGGCGTTCCTGCTGCGCGAGCAGCCGCTCGCCGGGCAGAGCGCGGCGGTGTCGCTGGGCATCGTCGGCGTCTCGGCGGGCGTCGGCAACGCCTGCGGGACCGCCGTCGGGGCCTGGCTCCGGGCCCGCGCGCCCGAGGCGATCATCGCCGCCGTGCTGTCCCTGACCCTCGCGGTGGCCGTCCTCGCGGCGGTCTTCTTCAGCGGGGTGTTCATGGCCGTCCTGGGCGCGACGGCCGGCTTCTGCCAGGCCCTCGCGAAGCTCTCGCTGGACGCGATGATCCAGCGCGACGTGCCCGAGGCGGTCCGTACGTCGGCCTTCGCCCGCTCGGAGACCCTGCTCCAGGTGGCCTGGGTCCTGGGCGGCGCGATCGGCATCGCCCTCCCCCTGAACGGGGTCCTCGGCATGTGGGTCGCCGCGACGGTGGTGGCCCTGGGCACGACGATGGCCCTGCGCGGCTTCCTCACGTCCCCGCGGCACCAGCACCCGACGTCCCCGCGACCGCGGGTGGCGTAGCCGGGGCTGCGCGTGCAGGCCGGCGTCAGCCAAATCCAGCCCCGCCGGCGTTTGCCGCGAGTGCCGGGCGCAGCCGAATCCAGCCTCGCCGGCGTTTGAGGCGCGGGGTCCGGGGCGGAGCCCCGGAAGGCCCGGCGCAGCCGGGGGCGCTAGCGCAACGGCGCCGCACCGATGCGGGGGTCCCGCCTGCGCAGCACGCCGCACCGGAGGACCCCGTGCAGCAGCGCAGCGTACGGGCCCGATAGCCTTCGGCTCATGACCGCACCGCTTTTCTCGGGTAGGGCCCGCCGCAGCGTCGCGGCCCTCGGAGCCGTTTCCGCCGGCCTCCTCCTCCTCTCCGCCTGTGACAAGCCGACGCCGCTGGCGACCGTGACGGTCGGCACCTCGTCGGTGTCCACCGAAGCCGCCTGCAGCGACGGCAAGGAACTCACGGCCGAGAAGGTCCAGGAGTGCTTCGGCGACCTGAAGCACGCCAAGAACATCGACTACGGCCGTGGCGACACGCTGCGCCTGGGTGTCGAGCCGGACGTCGTCGAGGACGGCAAGAAGTGGCAGGCGGTCCTCGACGGGCAGCCGATCACCGAGCCCTCCTCCAACACCTACCGCAGCTTCCCCGGCGCCGACCTGTTCGCCACCGGCGGCCAGGGCGAGGCACCGGCCTCCAAGAAGCTGAACATCGTCCAGGTCTCCGAGGACGGCAAGCCCCTCGCCGTCTGGGCCTTCAACGTCAAGCTCAAGTAGTCACGTACCCACCATGCGCGCGCTCATCGTGACCGCGGTGACGGCGGAGGCCGACTCCGTCGTCCGAGGCCTGTCCGGTCCGGTCCCTCATCCGGACCACACCCCCGGCCCGGACCACGTCCCCGTCCACGACCGCAGCCCCGAGCCGCGCACCCTCCCCGGCGGTTACCTCATCCACCGCCGGGGAGCCTTCGACGTGCTGGTCGCCGGGGTCGGACCGGCCGCCGCGGCCGCCGGTACCGCGACCGCCCTGGCGCTCGCGCCCGACCCCGACGGCTACGGCCTCGTCGTCTGCGCCGGCATCGGCGGCGGGTTCGCGCCCGCCGCCCCGATCGGCTCCCTCGTCGTCGCCGACGCGATCGTCGCCGCCGACCTGGGCGCCGAGACCCCGCAGGGGTTCCTCACCGTCGTGGAACTCGGCTTCGGCCGCAGCGTGCACCTGCCTCCCGCAGAGCTCGCCGCGCGCGCCGCCGAGGCGACCGGGGCGCTGCTCGCGCCCGTCCTGACCGTCTCCACCGTCACCGGCACCGCCGCCCGTACGACCGCCCTCGCCGCCCGGCACCCGCTCGCCGGGGCCGAGGCCATGGAGGGCTTCGGGGTCGCCGAGGCCGCCGCCGCCCACGGGCTGCCCGTGCTGGAGGTCCGTGCCGTCTCCAACGCCGTGGGCCCCCGGGACCGCGACGCCTGGCGGATCGGCGAGGCGCTGGCCGCGCTGGCCGACGGCTTCCGGGCGCTGGTACCCGTACTCGCTTCCTGGGGAGGACCCTCATGAACGACGCAGCCGCCGTACCGCCCGAGCAGCCCGTGCGGATCGCGTACTCGCCCTGCCCGAACGACACCTTCGTCTTCGACGCCTGGGCCCACGGCCGGGTCCCCGGCGCGCCCGCCCTCGACGTCACCTTCGCCGACATCGACATCACCAACGGCCTGGCCGAGCGCGGCGAGGACTGTGAGTTCGACGTGTTGAAGGTGTCCTACGCCGTCCTGCCGTGGGTCCTGGAGGAGTACGCGCTGCTGCCCTGCGGCGGCGCGCTGGGCCGGGGTTGCGGACCGCTCGTGCTGGTAAAGGACCGCGGTCCGACCCGGGAGCCGGGCCTGGACCTGACCGGCAAGACGGTCGCGGTCCCGAGCGAACGCTCCACCGCCTACCTGCTGTTCCGGCTGTGGGCCGCCGACGTACTGCCCGGGGGCGTCGGCAAGGTGGTCGTCCTCCCCTTCCACGAGATCATGCCCGCCGTGCGCGACGGCCGCGTGGACGCCGGACTGGTCATCCACGAGGCCCGGTTCACCTACCGGGACTACGGACTGCACTGCCTGGCCGACATGGGCGAGCACTGGGAGTCCACGACCGGCCTGCCGATCCCGCTCGGCGCCATCATCGCCAAGCGCTCCCTGGGCACGGACACGCTGCGCGCGCTCGCCGAGTCGGCCCGTACGTCGGTCCGGATGGCCTGGGCCGACCCCGAGGCGTCCCGGCCCTACGTACGGGCACACGCGCAGGAGCTGGATCCGGCCGTCGCCGACCAGCACATCGGGCTGTACGTCAACGAGTTCACCGCCGACCTCGGCGAAGCCGGCTACGCGGCCGTGCGCGGGCTGCTGACCAGGGCGGCCGCGGAGGGGCTGGTTCCGGCCATCGCAGCAGACGCGCTGGCGTTCCCGTAGGACAGAGAGGTGCCCCGCCACCCTCACGGGCGGCGGGGCACGGTCGTGCGCACGTCTCAGACGTCGAGCTGGTCGGCCACCGCGCGCAGCATGCCGGCGATCGTCCCGCCGTGCGCCTTGTCGGGGTAGCGGCCTCGCTCCAGTTGCTGCGTGACGTTCTCCAGCAGGGTCGTGAGGTCCTGCACGATGGAGGCGAGCTCGTCCGGCTTGCGCCGCTGCGCGGCCGCGACGGACGGTGCCGGATCCAGGACGATCACCGAAAGTGCCTGGTCACCCCGCTGCCCCGCCACAACACCGAACTCGACGCGCTGGCCGGGCTTGAGCGCGTCCAGCCCGTCGGGGAGCACCGACGAGTGGACGAAGACGTCGCCGCCGTCGTCGCGGGAGAGGAAGCCGAAGCCCTTCTCACTGTTGAACCATTTGACCTTGCCGGTAGGCAAAGCGAGCACCCCATTCCACCAGTCAGCCAAACCACTGTTCCCGCAGGTCAGGCTATCCAGCGCTTGCTCTTGCCTGCCATTGCCCGAAGCCTCTCCGTCTATCTACCCCTCGTCAAGCCGCTCCACCCATACCGGCCAGTGGCACTGGCCGGTATCGATCGCGCTCCTTCTCCCGCTGCCCCAGACGCTCTCGGACGGCCGGGGAATTACCCTGGCCGGGTGACCCCTACTCCTCAGCCCGACCACGCCGCCGACGACACCGCCCGCCCCGGCGACGCGCTCGTCAAGGCCGGCGGCATCGTCTTCATCGTCGGCGCCGTGGCCACGCTCGCCACGATGGCCCCGCTCTTCCTCGACATGGACCCGTTCCCGTCGTACGCGTGGGCCGTGTGCATGCTCATGGGCGTCGGCTTCGCGATCTCCGCGGCGGGCGTCCTGCGCTCGGCCGCCGCGCAGCGCACCGCGGCCCGCGCCTCACAGGCGTAGGGCCGGTACGGCCGGGGCCGGCTTTTACGCGGTACGGGTGCGCTCGTACTCCGCGAGCCAGGCCGGCAGCTCCGTGAGGTCGGTCAGGACCACGTCCGCGCCCGCCGCCCGCAGTTCCGACTCCGGGCACGGGCCGGTCGGGACCGTCACCGACACCGCGCCGGCCGTGCGGGCGCCGCGGACGTCGCCGACGTGGTCGCCGACGTAGACCTGGGCCGCGTACTCGCGCAGGGCGACCGCCTTGGCCTCCGCCCACAGCCAGCCGATGACCGCGTCGGGCTTGATGCCCAGGTGGTCCAGGTGCAGGCGGGCGTTGGGCTCGTGCTTGGCGGTGACGACGATCGCGCGGCCGCCGAGGGCCCGGACCGCTTCGACCGCCTCGCGGGCGCCGGGCATCGCCGGACTCGGCTCGATGGCATGTGTGGGATAGATCTCCCGGTAGCGGTCGGCCATGGCGGGGATCTCCGCCTCCGGGAACCAGTACGCGAGCTCCTGCTCCAGCGGCGGACCGAGGCGGGAAGTGGTCTGCTCGGTGTCGATGAACGTGCCCGTCTCGGCCGAAAGCGCCTCGAAGGCCGCCTTGATGCCCGGCCGGGAGTCGATGAGGGTCATATCGAGGTCGAATCCGACGGTCAGCTGCGTCTCGGGGCTCATGCCTCCATTGTGCCGAGCCGGGCACTGCGGACGGGAACGCAGACCGAGCCCCGCCTTACCAGACAATGAAATTTAGCGACATGTCAGCCCCCGCCCCTGCGGCTCCCCCCGCTCCCGCGGCTCCCGCGGCAGGGGCCGGAAGCCCGGGCCGGCCGGGGTGGGAAGCTCGCCCGCCCGGGGTCGGAAGTTCGCCCGCCCGGGGTCGGAGCTTCGGGGGTCGGGGACGGGGGCGGGGTGGGGTGTTGGCCTGGACGTAAAGCGTGATTTGTGGCGCAGGTACACCCCGCGCCCTGTCGAAGGCGAGCAGGGGGCGCCTAAATCATGCAGTCCAGGCCGACACCCCACCCCGCCCCCGGCACCGGCCCACCCGCAGCCAACGCCCCACGGCCACGTACAGGCCGACGCCAGCCAAAATCCAGCCCCGCCGGCGTTTGAGGCGCAGGGGTCCGGGGACCGGTCCCCGGCAACGGCGCCGCACGAGTCGACCGACCCCGGAGGGGCTCAGCGGCGGCGCGAGCGCCAGAGAAGGTAGAGCGCCGAGGACACCGCCGCCGCACGCGCCAGCCAGGGCAGCAGGCCCTGGAAGGTACCGCTCAGGGCCTCGTCCGCCAGAGCATCGCCCCAGCGGCCGTCCAGCCGGCCCCACAGCCACACCACCGCCCCCGCGAAGACCACCCCGGGCAGCCCGAAGACCACCCACTTCCGCTCCGCGGCACCGAGCACGCGCGAGGCGTACGCGAGCAGCCAGCCCGCGGCGAGCAGCAGCCAGTAGCCGGAGACGGCCCCCGCGAGCAGGGCCACCGCCGCGAGCACCAGGAAGGCGTACGGCTTCCGCCTCGGCGCAGCCACCGCCGCAGCCACCGGCGCGGCGGCGGCCGCCGCGGCTTCCGCCTTGGCCCGGCGGCGGCGTTCGCGCAGGAACCCCATGAGGGTCGGCTGCCCGCCCGCCGGGGCTCCGGCGGGATCCCCCGGCTGCGAGTCCGGCTCGCGCTCCGGGCGCGGGCCCGGGCGCGGGCCCTTCAGGAGCTCCGGGATCTCGATGCCGCCCGCGAAGCCCTCCACCGCCGACGCCGGCCCGACCGTCCACCAGTCGGGCTCCAGCTTCTCGCCCGCGCCCAGTTCGTCGAGCCCCGCGAGATGCGGCGGCGCGGCCCCTCGCTGCACCGGTACCGAAGGTGCGGAGGGCGCGGAGGGCGCAGCGGACGCAGCGGACGCGGAGGGAGCAGACGAAACGGCGGCGGAGCCATCCGCGCCCGACGCCGACAACGTGTCCAGGACCTCCTCCGGCGTGCCGATCCGCTCCAGGATGCGCCGTACCGCCGCCGGAGTCTCCGGTTCGTACTTGGCCCGCCGCCGGTCGATCTCGTCCCGCAGCCCCGCCACCAGCCGCATCCGGTCCCCCGACGACAGGTGCCTGCGCTGCGCCAAGTCCCCGACCCGGCTCAGATATTCGTAGACCAGATGGTCGCTCTCGATCTCCACGCCCCGGCTCCTCCCGTGCCACCTCCAGCGAAGGTAGCGCGTGCGCCCGTGGAGCGGCCGGGGGCGCAGCGGATACCGTTGACCGGATGGGGACCGGCCGACTGACCGGCCGACGCGACCAGGAGGCGACGCCCGTGCCTGACCCGAGCACCGCGGGAAGCGCTCCGCGCTCCCTCGCCGAAGCGCTGCGCGCCCGTGACGACGACGGGCTCGGCGCCCTGCTGCGCGCCCGGCCGGACCTGCTGAGCCCGGTCCCCGGGGACGTGACGCAGCTCGCCACGCGGGCCGGGACGCGGGCTTCGGTGGTACGCGCGCTGGACCGCCTGGACCGGTTCGCCCTGCAGACCGCCGAGGCCCTCGCGGTAGGCCCCGAGCCCTGCCCGTACGCGGTACTGGAGTCCCTGCTCAGCGGCGACACCGGCACCACCTCCGGCGTCGACAACGGGGCCCGCGCCGAACTCCCCCGGGCCCTGACGACCCTGCGCGAGCAGGCCCTCGTATGGGGTGACGACGAGCGGCTGCGCCTGGTGCGCACCGCCCGCGAGCTGCTCGCCCCCTCCCCCACCCGGCCCTCCCCCACCGGGCTCGGCCCGACCGTCGCCGAGGCCACCGCGGGCATGTCGCCGACCCGGATCCAGGAGATCGTGGCGGCCGTCGGGCTGCCCGCGACGCACGACCCGGTGTCGGCGGTGACCGCGCTGACGGCCCTGTTCACCGACCCGGAGCGGATGTCGGCGCTGCTCGACGAGGCTCCGGCGGAGGCCCACCAGGTGCTGGGCCGGCTCGTCTGGGGCCCGCCCTACGGGGAAGTGACGCCCCATCCGACGCCTCCGGTGCGCTGGCTGCGCGACCGCGGCCTGCTGCTGCCGGCCACGGCGCGCACGGTGCTGCTGCCGCGCGAGGTGGCGCTGTACCTGCGCGGCGGGCTCGCGCACCGGGCGACGGAGCCGCTGCCCCCGGAGGTTCCCGTACACCGCGAGCACCGTCCACAGCTTGTGGACGCGAACGCGGCCGGCCAGGCACTGGCCGCGCTGTCGACGGTCGAGGAGCTGGTGAAGTCCTGGGAGCACGCCGGTCCGCCCGTGCTCCGGGCGGGCGGGCTCTCCGTACGCGACCTGAAGCGGGCGGCGGCCACCCTGGACACCGACGAGCCGTCGGCGGCGTTCTGGATCGAACTGTCCTACGCGGCGGGCCTGCTGGCCAGCGACGGCGAGGCCGACGAGCGGTACGCCCCGACCCCCGCCTTCGACGTGTGGCTCGAACTCCCGCCCGCCGAGCGCTGGTCGGTGCTGGCGGCGGCCTGGCTGACCTCCACCCGGACCCCGGGCCTCGTCGGCGAACAGGACGCGAAGGGCCGCACCCTGTCGGCGCTCGGCGCGGAACTGGACCGTTCCGCCGCCCCCGACGTGCGCCGCCGCATCCTGAGCCTCCTCGCCGACCTCCCCGAGGGCGGCTCCCCCGACCCGGCCGTGGTCCTCGCCCGCCTCGCGTGGGAGCGGCCGGTGCGCGGTACGAGCGAACTGCGCTCCCGCCTCGCACGCTGGACGCTGACCGAGGCGGAGGTCCTCGGAGTCACCGGCCGGGGCGCCCTCGCCGCGCCCGGCCGGGCCCTGCTGGAGGGCCGCGACCCGGCGCCGCTGCTCGCGCCGCTGCTTCCCGAGCCCGTGGACCACGTACTGCTCCAGGCCGACCTGACGGCGGTGGCCCCGGGGCCGCTGCGGCGGGCGCTCGCCGAGGTGCTGGCCGTGCTGGCGGAGGTCGAGTCCAAGGGCGGGGCCACCGTGTACCGCTTCACGCCCGGGTCGGTGCGCCGCGCCCTGGACGCCGGCCACACCGCCGTCGACCTGCAGTCCTTCCTCACCGAGCACAGCCGGACCCCGGTGCCGCAGCCGCTGTCGTACCTCATCGACGACGTGGCCCGGCGGCACGGACACCTCCGGGTCGGCGCGGCCTCCTCGTACGTGCGCTGCGACGACGACGGCATGCTGAACGAGATCCTCGCCGACAAGCGGTCCGCCGGCCTCGGGCTGCGCCGCCTCGCCCCGACCGTACTGGCCGCGCAGGCCGAACCGACCGCGTTGCTCGACGGGTTGCGGGCCATGGGGTACGCGCCGGCCGCGGAATCCCGTACGGGCGACGTCCTGGTCTCCCGCGCCGATGCCCACCGCACCCCGGCCCGCGCACGGCCCGTACCGGTCCCGGACGGGCCGCCGGTCCCGGACTCGACGCTGCTGGGGGCGGCCGTACGGGCGATCCGCGCGGGCGACATGGCGGCGACGGCGGTCCGCAAGGAGCCGTCGGGCGCTTCCGGGTCCGGAGCGGCCGGCTCCGCCGCCCCGGGCGAACTCCCGCGCACGAGCGCGGCGGAGACCCTGGCGACCGTGCAGGCGGCGGCGCTCACCGGGTCCGCGGTGTGGATCGGCTACGTCAACGCCGACGGCGCGGCGAGCCAGCGGGTCATCGCCCCGGTGCGGGTGGAGGGCGGCTTCGTCACCGGCTACGACCACACGGCGGACGAGGTACGGACCTTCGCGCTGCACCGGATCACGGGGGTCGCGGAACTGGCGGAGGACCAGGTGTAGTCGGGGGCGCCGGAGGATGCCGCCAAGGGCGCCCGGAGGGAAATCCCCTGGCCCGGGCGGGGCGTTGGCCCGCACCCTGGAGCCATGTCCGACGCAACCCCCACCGGCCCCACCGGCCCTGCCAGCCCCGCCGCCCAGGCCCCCCGCCATCAGATCCGCGCCTCGCACACCGCCGACACCCTCACCGTGTACCAGGCGTACGACCCGCGGATCGGGGTGCCGGCCGCCCGCGAGGGCCGCTTCCCGCCCGCCTGGAAGCGGGAACGGATGACCTGGGTCAAGCCCTCGTTCCTGTGGATGATGTACCGCTGCGGCTGGGCCGCCAAGGCCGGCCAGGAGACGGTCCTGGCCGTCGAGATCACCCGCGCGGGCTTCGACCGGGCGCTGCGCGAGGCCTGCCTGTCGCACTACGTCCCCGGCGTGCACGCCGACCGCGAGGCCTGGAGCCGGGCGCTGCGCACCTCCCCGGCCCGCGTCCAGTGGGACCCGGAGCGGGACCGCACCTGAACCCGCTGCCGTACCGCTCGCTCCAACTGGGCCTGTCCGGACCGGCATCGCGGGCCTACGCCGACGAGTGGACGGTCTCCATCCGCGATGCCACCCCGCTGGCCCGGGAGGTCCACGGCCTGCTCCGCGCGGGCGAGGAGGAGGCGGCGCGGGCCCTGCTGCCGGTGGAAACGCCCTATCCGGCGGGGCCGCTGGAGCACCTGGGCGCGTAGCGGGAAACAGGCTGCGAGAGCTTTTTTGCCTGTTGCGCGGCGGTGACATTCCGGCGACGGATTGGGGATGTGATCTGTGTGAGGATCAGCTCATCGCAGGAGCGACCGGGGGGAAGCAACCGGACCGCCGGCGAGAACCAAGCACCATCGGACCGGCCTTCAGTAGCCGGCCACCTCGCGCGGCCTCTCTTTCTCTGCCTCACCTCTGCCTCACCTCTGCCTCACCTCTGCACTGCCTCTGCACTGCCTCTGCACTGCCTCTCGGCCTCTCGGCCGCCACTGCCATGTGTTCTTGACGATTCCTGGGGGGAATCCGCCATGTCCGCTCGCTCCGCCGTCTTCCGCTCCGCCACCCTCCGCTCCGCCACCCTGCGCACCGGCTCGGCCGCCGTGGTCGCCGCCGCCGTCGCCGGCACCTTCCTGACGCCGCTGTCGGCCTCCGCCGATGAGGGCAACCCGAAGGCGCTGAAGACCGCGATGAGCGCGCCGGTCCCGAGCGGACCGCTGACCCGGGGCGGGGCGACGGAGACCTTCGACCTGACGGTGACCAACACGACGGACAAGTCCTCCTCCTACCACCCGTGGATGGTCCTCGACGCCACCGGCGCCAGCCCGCTCCAGCAGGCCGACGTGATCTACAAGGTCGAACCGGTGAGCGCCCCGGCGACCTCCTTCTCGATCGGGCAGCAGGACACCGGGTGGCAGGGCCTCTTCTACCCGGCGGGCACGAACTCCGCGCAGGGCTTCGAGATCCCGGCCGGCGGCAAGCTGGTCTGGAAGGTCACCATCGGCCTCGGCAAGAGCTACCCGACCGTCAACGGCGACTTCACCCTGCGGGCGGCGGCCATCCAGAACGAGATCGCGGACGGCGGCATGGGCTCCCTCACCTTCAAGACCAGCCCGGCGGGCAAGCCCGGTGTGCTGGAGACCTCGTTCGGCAAGGCGGCCCCCTGCGCGGACGGCGGGTCCCCCGACTGCCGGGAGATGGACCTGCGCTACCGGGTCACCGGTGACGGCGCCTTCTCCTCCGGGCTCGGCACCCGGATCGAGGTGGCCATGGCCGATCTGGCCGCAGCCGACCTCCGGGCCAGCGTGAAGGTCGACGGCACCTGGAAGGACCTGAAGGGCGAGAGCGGCAACTTCAACCTGCCGGTCATCGCCAAGGGCTTCGGCGCCGCCTCCGGCGACCACATCGTGCGCCTGCGGCTGGGGCTCGGCCCGAAGGCACAGCTCAAGAAGCTCACCCCGGCCAAGGTGACCGCCTCCGTCGGCCTGGCCGAGGGCAACACCTACCCCTTCCTCTCCGCCGACCAGCAGTTCGCGCTCGGCCCGAAGACCAGCACCCCGCCGACCTCCCCCGCGCCCACCACCCCGGCTCCGACGAAGCCCGCGCCCACCACCCCGGCCCCGACCGGTTCCGCGACCACCGCTCCGGCGGCCACGACGACCCCGGCCACGGGGAACACCCCCGCCCCGACCGGCTCCCTCGCGCACACCGGCTCGGACTCCAACACCGCCCTGTACTCCGGCCTGGCCGCCGTCCTCATCGGCCTCGGCGGCGCAGCCGCCTGGTTCGCCCACCGCCGGCGCACCGTCCGCGGCTAGGCCGTGCCACCACCCCGAAGGGGCCCGGCCCACGCAACGCGCGGGCCGGGCCCCTTCGGCTTCGCTCACCTCGCCGCGTACTCGATGCGCTCCGCATCGAACGGCCAGACCTCGGCGAGCCAGCGCACGACGGTCTCGTACACCGCCTTGTCGAACGCGGCCCGGTCCCCGCGCACCCAGGAACTGACGTGGACGCGCTCCGGGTCCGCCTTCGCGGGGTAGATGTAGAGGCACCCGATGACCTCGCCCTCCCCGTCCCGCTCCCCCTCCAGCACGCTGTACGTGAATCCCCGCCGCTCGGCGAAGTCCCGTGCGTGGCGCACCAGGTCGGCGAGGTTCGCCTCGGGGCTCATCCCCTCCTCCGGCGGCCAGTTCCCCACGAAGCCCGGGGTCGCCCGCACGTGCGCGATGCTCCCGCTCCAGGCGGCGAGGTCGCCCTCGTTGTGCTCGGGCCCGAGGGGCTCCAGCCGGAATCCCTCCCCGACGAGCCGGACGGGCACCTCGAACACCTCGGCCGGGGGGACGAACGTCTGCTGATCGCCACTCTGCTGATCGCTGCTCATCCGGCGACCCTACGCAGGCGCTCCCCCGGCGCCCACGGGATTTCGGGCGGCCGCCAGCCGGAGCAGCTCGTCGACGGACCACTGGTCGTAGACGTGCTCCCCGTACTTGGCGGCCAGCACCCTCCCGTCCGGCCCGATCAGCAGGTCGGCGGGCAGCCCGAGCCGCCCGTTCGGCTGCCGCCGTGCGGGAAGCCGCTCCCGGCCCCGCGCCACCTCGGCGGCCGAGCGGGCGATCCCCCACAGCACCGGCCCCCAGGCGCGCGGGTCCAGCAGGGAGCGCGGGGAGGACTCGACGCCGAACTCCCGGTACAGCCGCTGCTGCGGGTCGGCGATCACGGCGAAGGGGAAGTCGGCGACGTGCGGGCGCAGTTCCTCCGCGGAGGAGTGGAAGAGCACGACCTCGCGGATCCCGGCGGCCTCGATCTCCGGGTGGCGCCGGACGACGGACCGCAGGTGGAGGTGGCAGACGGGGCAGCCGGCGAAGCGCCGGAACTGCAGATGGACGAGCCGCTCCGGGTCGGGCACGGAGACGGCCCCTGCGGACGAGACGGGCGTGAGCAGGCGTACGGGTACCACGGAACCGGGTTCGAGCATGGGAAACCCTCCCTCGACAGGCGTAGGCGTATGCCGTACGCCTGCCTCTCCAGCGTAGGCGTATGCCGTACGCTGTCAACCCTCATGCCGCGCCCCCGCTCGCACACCCCGGACCAACTGGCCGCCGCCGCCCTCGCCGTCATCGACCGCGACGGGCTCCCCGGCCTCTCCATGCGCGCCGTCGCCACCGAGCTCGGCATCAGCCCCATGGCCCTGTACCGCTACGTCCCGGGCCGCGAGGAACTCGAAGCACTCGTCGTCGAACTCGTCCTCAGCGGTGTCGACACCACCCCGCCGCCCCCGGGCCCCTGGCCGGGCCGGATCACCGTCCTGGCCCGCCGCCTGCGCGACACCATGGGCGCCCACCCGGCCGCGCTCCCGCTCTCCCTGACGCACCGCCACCGTTCGGCCGGCGGGCTGCGCTGGTCGGAGACGGTGCTCGGAGTCCTCACCGAGGCCGGCATCGAGGCCGAGGAGCGGGTGCTCGCCCTGCGCGCCCTCATTGCGTACGTGATCGGCGCCATGCAGCTGGAACACCTCGGGCCGCTGGCCGGCCCCGGAACCGCCGCCATCGCCGGGCTCCCCCCGCAGGAGTTCCCGTACATGACGGCCACCGCCCGCGACGCCCGCACGGTCACCCCGGACCGGGAGTTCGAGGGCGGCCTGAAGCTGCTCCTGCGCGGCCTGGCATGATCCGCCGCTGATCACCCAGCGGTAGCTGGGGGAGCTTGAGGCGCGGGGTCCGGGGCGGAGCCCCGGCAACGGCGCCGCACCGACCGACGGGGCTCCGTACAGCTCAGAACCGCCCAGCCCGCGGAGCGATGCGGCAGACTGGAGGTTTGGCCGCCCGCGTCCGGGTGGCCCTCCCCCGCAGGAAAGGGACACGCGCGTGAACGGGCCCCTCATCGTCCAGAGCGACAAAACGCTCCTCCTCGAGATCGACCACGAGCTCTCCGCGGCCGCGCGGCGCGCCATCGCGCCCTTCGCCGAGCTGGAGCGTGCTCCCGAGCACATCCACACGTACCGGATCACGCCGCTCGGGCTGTGGAACGCGCGGGCCGCCGGGCACGACGCCGAGCAGGTCGTGGACGCGCTCGTGGAGTTCTCCCGCTACCCCGTCCCGCACGCGCTGCTCGTCGACGTCGCCGAGACCATGGCCCGGTACGGCCGGCTCACCCTCTCCAAGCACCCCGTCCACGGGCTGGTCCTGACCAGCACCGACCGGCCGGTGCTGGAGGAGATCCTGCGGTCGAAGCGGGTCGCCCCGCTGGTCGGCGCGCGCCTCGACGCCGACACCGTGGCCGTGCACCCCTCCGAGCGCGGGCAGATCAAGCAGACCCTGCTCAAGCTGGGCTGGCCCGCCGAGGACCTCGCCGGGTACGTGGACGGCGAAGCGCACCCGATCGAGCTCGACGAGACCGGCTGGGCGCTGCGCCCCTACCAGCAGCAGGCCGTCGAGGGCTTCTGGCACGGCGGCTCCGGCGTGGTCGTGCTGCCCTGCGGCGCCGGCAAGACGCTGGTCGGCGCCGGTGCGATGGCGAAGGCCAAGGCGACCACGCTGATCCTGGTCACGAACACCGTCTCGGCCCGCCAGTGGAAGCACGAACTGATCAAGCGGACCTCGCTGACGGAGGAGGAGATCGGCGAGTACTCCGGTACGCGCAAGGAGATCCGGCCGGTCACGATCGCCACGTACCAGGTCCTGACGACGAAGCGGAAGGGCATCTACCCGCACCTGGAGCTCTTCGACTCCCGGGACTGGGGACTGATCCTCTACGACGAGGTGCACCTGCTGCCGGCTCCGGTCTTCAAGTTCACCGCGGACCTGCAGGCACGGCGGCGGCTCGGCCTGACGGCGACGCTGGTGCGCGAGGACGGCCGCGAGTCGGACGTGTTCTCGCTGATCGGGCCCAAGCGGTTCGACGCCCCGTGGAAGGAGATCGAGGCGCAGGGCTACATCGCGCCGGCCGACTGCGTCGAGGTCCGGGTCAACCTGACCGAGTCGGAGCGCCTCGCCTACGCGACCGCCGAGACGGAGGAGAAGTACCGCTTCTGCGCGACCACCGCCACCAAGCGGAAGGTCACCGAGGCGCTGGTCGCCAAGCACGCGGGCGAGCAGACGCTGGTCATCGGGCAGTACATCGACCAGCTCGACGAGCTCGGCGAGCACCTCGACGCGCCCGTCATCAAGGGCGAGACCTCCAACGCGCAGCGCGAGAAGCTCTTCAACGCCTTCCGCGAGGGCGAGATCAGCGTGCTGGTCGTCTCGAAGGTCGCGAACTTCTCCATCGACCTGCCCGAGGCCACGGTCGCCATCCAGGTGTCCGGCACCTTCGGCTCCCGCCAGGAGGAGGCACAGCGCCTGGGCCGTGTCCTGCGCCCGAAGGCGGACGGCCACGAGGCGCGCTTCTACTCGGTCGTCGCGCGCGACACCATCGACCAGGACTTCGCCGCGCACCGCCAGCGCTTCCTGGCCGAACAGGGCTACGCCTACCGGATCATGGACGCCGACGAGCTGCTGGCCGGGGACTGACGGACGGGGCGGCCGAGCACTACGCTGGTCGTATGACGCACCAGGAGATGTACGAGGTCCTCTTCACGGAGTCCGCGGGCCGCGATCGGGACCGGCTGGAACCCGTGCGCCGCGCCTCCTTCGACAAGGCGCTCGAAATCCTGGCCCGCGATCCGTACACGGAGCTGTCCCGGCCGATAGGAGCGGGCGAGCAGGACCGCGAGATCCGGCTCACCTCACAGATCGTGGCCGAGTACATGGTGTCGCGCGGGCGGCTGCTGCTCGTGGTGCTGCGGGTCTTCGACGACGCGGACATCCTGCTGCCCGAGGGGTGACCGGCGGCGCAGGGCGGCGGCGAGCAGGGCCGTGAGCAGCGGGACGGTCCAGACCCACAGGTGGGGCCAGTCCAGCAGGAGCGAGCGGCCGCCCGCAGCCGGGTGTCGGGACCAGAACTCGGCGGAGGCGCCCGGGAGGACCAGCAGCCCGAGCAGGCCGCTGCCGGCGAAGGCGCCGAGGGCGGTCAGCCCGGCTCTGACCTGGCCGGTCAGCAGGAGGTACGGGATCAGCAGCGCCGGGGTCAGGGTGATCCCGGCGGCCGTGCCCAGCGCGAAGCCCTTGCCGAGCGCGCCGCGCGGCCGGTGCAGGTCCCACAGGACGGGGCAGGCCAGGGCCAGGGCGATCTGGCCGGACAGCGGGGTCTGGAACAGCGGCTCCAGCCACAGCCCGGCGACGGTGGCGGCCAGCACGGCGCCCGGCCGGGCCCGCAGTCCCGCCAGCCGGCACGACAGCAGGATCAGCAGGGCGAACAGGCCCGCGCTGCCCCCCACCAGGACGGCTTTCAGTACGCCGGTCGGCAGCCAGGCGGCCGGGGCGAAGAGGATGGCCGCGAAGGGCGGATACGCGGCGGGCGGACTCCACTCGGCGGCGGAGAGGCCGGGGGCGAGGGCATCGGCCACCGGGATGCGCAGGGCGACGCAGAGCACGCCGAGCACGAGCAGCGGGCCCGCGAGCAGCACTCCGGCGCGGGGCGACGCAGGGCGGCTGGGCTCGGAACTCCGGTTCACGGCGCGACCCTAGTGGATCAACGCCCCGGGACCCGAGCGGAGGCCTCCGGCCGACGCGCGAGTACGGCAGCACAGAGCATGCGGCGCCGCGCCTCAGTGGCGTATGACGCCCGCGTCCTCGGAGTATTCACCGAGGACGACCACGCTCACGGCGGTCGCCGCGAAGACCTTGGCCGCGCGCAGGACGCTGCCGACGCTGTGGCGGGGGCGGGAATCGGAAGTGGCGGTGGCGCCGCGAGGGCGGCGACCCTGGACCGGGGTGTAGGTTGCGGTGCTCATGTATCCATGGTCGGTTTTCGACCGGGTTGTCACATCGCCCTGAGGGCTGAACCTCCAGGTCTCCGGCCTCCTCCTCTCGGCCCATGCCTCCCCCTACGGGCTCTGTCCGAAGGAGGACACGGACCGAACACCCCCCGTACGGGGTCACCACCCCGAAGGACTTTCGCCCCCCCTTTATCCATTCCTTTATCCATTCGCGCAGCGCCTTCGCGATGGCTAGAATCTCCGCTCTTGCCGCCTCCCGCCGCGTCACCGGGAGCGCCGCCGGCCGCTCGGAAACCGGCGGGCCCGTCCGCCCGCATCACGCAGGTCCTCAGCAGATGGAGGCAGTTCCGTGCCCGCGCACGCCCACGCCACAGACCCCGACGCCGCATCGGCGACAGCCGACGCAGCCGCCACCGACCCCCTGGGTCGCGAGCGGGCCCACCTGGCCGCCTCCCGGTCCGCGCTCCGCGCGATGCGCGAGGACGTCGAGAACCTCGACATCCGCGACGTCACAGCGAACTGGGTCAACGCGATCGTCCTGCAAGCCCAGATCGACGACCGGATCAAGGCCCTCGCCGACCTCGCCCACACCCCCCTCTTCTTCGGCCGCCTCAACTACCTGCACGCGCCCGGCGCGGAGCTCGCCGAGGGCGCGGAGGGCGAGCAGTTCTACATCGGCCGCCGCCACGTCCACGACGCGGGCGGCGACCCGATGGTGATCGACTGGCGCGCGCCCGTCTCCCAGCCCTTCTACCGGGCCTCGAAGAACGACCCGCAGGACATCGGGCTGCGCCGCCGCTTCGGTTACACGGGCGGCGAGCTGACCGCGTACGAGGACGAGCACCTCTCCGACCCCGCCGAGGCGGCGGCCGTCAGCAAGCTGCTCCAGCAGGAGATCGAGCGCCCGCGCGTCGGCCCGATGCGCGACATCGTGGCGACGATCCAGCCGGAGCAGGACGAGATCGTCCGTTCCGGCCTGTCGGGCTCCGTCTGCGTGCAGGGAGGTCCCGGCACCGGCAAGACGGCCGTCGGCCTGCACCGTGTCGCGTACCTCCTCTACGCGCACCGCGACCGCCTCGCCCGTACGGGCACCCTGGTCATCGGGCCGAACCGTTCCTTCCTGCACTACATCGAGCAGGTCCTGCCCGCCCTCGGCGAGCTGGAGGTGAAGCAGGCCACGGTCGACGATCTGGTCGCCCGCGCGGACCTGGAGGTACGCGGCGCGGACGCCGCCGAAACCGCCGTGGTCAAGGGCGACGCCCGGATGGCGGAGGTCCTGCGCCGCGCGGTCCACTCGCACGTGTCGGAGCCCGTCGAACCGCTGATGGTGGTCCGCGGATCGCGCCGCTGGCGGGTGCCCGCGTACGAGATCGCCGAGATCGTCGCCGAACTCCAGAACCGCGACATCCGCTACGGAGCCGCCCGCGACGCCCTCCCGCAGCGGATCTCGCACGCGGTCCTCGTACGCATGGAGCAGGCGGGCGAGGCGCCCGACGACCGGGTCCAGGACGCGGTGGCGCGCAATCCCGCCGTGAAGGCCGTGGTCAAGGCGGTGTGGCCGCTGGTCGAACCGGCCAAGCTGGTGCTGCGCCTCCTCTCCGACCCGGAGTTCCTCACGGAGCACGCGGACGGCATCCTGTCGGAGCAGGAGCAGCAGGTGCTGCTGTGGGCGAAGCCTGCGCGCAGCGTGAAGTCGGTGAAGTGGTCGGCGGCGGACCTGGTCCTCATCGACGAGGCGACGGACCTGGTGGAGCGCACGCACTCGCTCGGCCACGTCGTCATCGACGAGGCGCAGGACCTGTCCCCGATGCAGTACCGGGCGGTCGGCCGCCGCTGCACGACCGGCTCGGCGACGATCCTCGGTGACCTCGCACAGGGCACGACCCCGTGGGCGACGCGCAGCTGGGACGAGGCGCTGGGGCATCTGGGCAAGCCGGGCGCGGTGCTGGAGGAACTGACGGCGGGCTTCCGCGTGCCGCGCGAGGTGATCGCCTACGCCTCACGGCTGCTGCCGGCGATCTCGCCCGGCCTGTCGCCGGTCTCCTCGGTCCGTGAGACCCCGGGCTCGCTGATCGTCTCCCCGGTCGACTCTCCCTCCGCCCTTCCGGCGGCGGTGATCGCGGCCTGCCGGGCCTCGCTCGTGCACGAGGGGTCGATCGGGCTGATCGCCGCGGATGCGCGGATCGCGGAGCTCGGGGAGGCGTTGCTGGCGGCCGGCCTGCCCTACCTCTCGCCCGGCGAGGAGACCACGGCGCAGTCGCGGCTGACGCTGGTGCCGGCGTCCCTCGCGAAGGGTCTGGAGTACGACTACGTCGTACTGCACGAGCCGGCGGACGTGGTGGCGGGCGAGCCCGACGAACGGACCGGCCTGCGCCGCCTCTACGTCTGCCTCACCCGAGCCGTCTCGGGCCTCACCCTCCTCCACGCGGCCCCGCTCCCGGCCGAGTTGAGCTGACGCGCTGAGCTGACGCGCTGAGCCGAGGCGCTGGGCTGACGTGCTGAGCCGTGCGGGGTGAGCCGGCTCGCCGAAGAGGCCGCGCTGACTGCGCTGAGCGTGGAGGCGGAACTCTTCGAGCGGGTGGAGCGGATCGTCGCGGAGCGGGAGCGGACCCGCGAGGCGCTCCTCGGGCTCGGCTGGGAGGTGCTGCCCAGCGAGACCAACTTCCTGTGGCCGCCGGTGGGCGAGGGCACGGAGTCGGTGGCGCAGGAGTGGGAGCGGCGCGGTCTGCTGGTCCGGGCCTTCCCGCGCAGCGGCCTGCGGGTGACTGTGGGCGGCGTCGAGGCGAACTACCTGCTGATCACGGCGGCGAAGGAGACCACGCCACCGGGGTGGTGACCCGCTCGTACGGTGTCCCGCTCGTGCGGTCTCCGCGCGGGCGTCACGTCGGCCCGATGACCTTCTTGCGCATGTGCCCGTAGACCACCGATGTCCGTACGTCGGCCAGTTCCGGACGCTTCGTCAGCTTGTCCAGGACCACCGCGTGCAGGTGGTCGGTGTCGCGGACGGCGACGTGCACGAGGAAGTCGTCGTTTCCGGTGAGGACGAAGATCGAGATCACCTCGGGCATCCGCTCCAGGAAGGCCTGGAAGGCCTCGATCACCGCACGCGTCGGCGGGCGGACCCGTACGGCGATCACGGCCTGCAGCCCGCGGCCGATCGCCGTGAGGTCCGCCTCCGCGTGGAACCCCGTCAGGACGCCGCGCTCACGCAGCGACCGGATCCGCTCCAGACAAGTGGACGGCGCGATACCGAGCGCTTGGGCCATGTCGCGATTGGTGCGCCGACCGTCCTCCTGGAGCATCCGCACCAACGCCGAATCTAGTTCGTCCACGCCTGCCTCACTCTGCCACATTCCGAAGGTAGTTCGGATTCTAAGCATCAGCTTCGATGATCTCGCTAACCTGCTCGCCAGTTGACTGGCATTTGTTCGGCCAACGGCGTGTTCGGTGGTGGTGGAGAGAGGCGACTTCAGGTGCGCGAGCGAGTGCCCGGCGTGGGGGCGGTGAGTGCGGTGGTGGCGGCCGCACTGTTCTGGAGCAGTTCGTACGCGGTGACCAAGCAGGTACTGGAGGACGTCGGGCCGCTCAGCATCGGCGGCATCAGGTTCACCATCGCGGCCGTGCTCCTGGCCGCGATGGTGCGGCTGAACCGCCATCGCCCGGCCCGGCCGGACGCCCGGCAGCGGCGGCAGCTCTACCTGAGCGGATTCCTCGGCATCACCGTCTACTTCATCCTGGAGAACATCGGCGTCGATCTGTCCACCGCGTCCGACGCGTCCCTGATCGTGGCCACGTACCCGCTGATGACGATGCTGCTGGAACTGGTCCTCCACCGCACCCGGATGCCGCTGCTGCGCGTGGCGGGCGTGCTGCTGGCCGCCGTCGGCGCCTTCCTCGTCGTACGCAACGGAGCCCAGGTCGGCGGAAGCGCACGCTGGGCCGGAGACGTCCTCCTGCTGCTCGGCGGGCTGGCCTGGGCCGGGTACAACGTGCTCGCCAAGCGCGCCGGCGCCGGCCAGAACGCCGTGAGCATCACCTACTACCAGACCCTGGCGGGTGCGGCGGGATTCCTCCTCGCCTCCCTGCTGGAGATCGGCGACTGGCACGCGCCGGGCGCCACCGCCTCGTCGCTGCTCGTCTACCTGGCCGTGGCGTGCTCGGTCGGCGGCTTCCTGCTCTACAACTACGGCCTGCGCAGGATGGCGTCGAGCGTCGCCGTGAACATCCTCAACCTGGTACCGGTCTTCGGCGTCATCGGCGCCGTCGTGATCAACGGGGAGTCGATCCGGGCGGCCCAGGCCGCAGGCGGCGTCGTCATCATCATCGGGGTGGCGCTGGGCATGATCGAGCGCGGTCCGGGGAGCAAGGCGGGGCCGCCGGACGCGGGAGCGACCGAGCCTTCGGAGTCCGGACCTTCGGACATCGCCCCTTCCGCAACCGGGCCTTCCGCGACCGCGACCGTCCGGACCTAGGCAGCGGGCCCGGGCCCGGGGCCGGGGCCGGGGGCAGCGCGCCCGGCCCCTGGCCCCCCGGGCTCCCGCCCGGCGCCCTCAGCCGTCGAGCGCCGTCCGCCACCGCGCGACCGCCTCCGGCGACACCGGGCGGTCCCAGCCGGAGGGCCTCGACGCGCTGCCGATGTGGAACGCGGAGATGCCCGCCTCCCGCAGGACGGGCAGGTGGGAGAGGGCCAGGCCGCCGCCGACCAGGATGCGGGGTTCGTAGCCGGGCTCGGCGGCCGCGGACCGGGCCGCCTCCGCCAGGAGCACCGGCAGGCCCTCGTCGACCCCGCCCGCCGCGCCCGCGGTCAGGTAGGTGTCCAGCCCGGGCAGGTCCGCGACCGCCTTGCGGAGCTGGTCCCGGTCGGCCGCCCGGTCGATCGCCCGGTGGAAGGTCCATCCGCAGCCGCCGAGCTCCGCCACGACGGCCTCGACGGCGGTGAGGTCGGGGCTGCCGTCGGGGTTCAGGAAGCCCAGGACGAACTCCTCCGCGCCCTCGGCGCGCAGCGCTCGCGCTTCCTCCACCAGGCGTTCCACGTCCTGCGCGGAGCCCGCCGAGAAGCCGTCCGCCTTCCGGAGCATCACGCGCAGCCGGATGTCGACCGCCGCCCGGATCGCCGCGAAGGTCTCGCGCGGCGGGGTCAGCCCGTCGGCGGCCATGTCGGTGACCAGCTCGAGTCGGTCCGCCCCACCGGCCTGGGCCGCGACCGCATCCTCCACGTCGAGGGCGATCACCTCCAGGAGCGCACGGTTGCTCATGTAATCCCATCCTTCGTCCCGCATTGGAAAATAGGTCTAGTCCAATATCCAGGGTACGGGCCTTCCCCCGCCCTTCACCAGCACAATCACGCCACCACCACAATGTGCGCATGACATCCGCCATGACGTCCGACACGCACCGCGAGCAGAACCTCCGCGCCCGCTGGCACGCCACCACCGCCGCCGCCGGAGCCGCCCCCGGACTCGACCCCGCCC
Source organism: Streptomyces sp. GL_148 (assembly GCF_057834205.1). Lineage (NCBI taxonomy): Bacteria > Bacillati > Actinomycetota > Actinomycetes > Kitasatosporales > Streptomycetaceae > Streptomyces > Streptomyces sp. GL_148. The sequence goes on from NZ_CM174396.1 coordinate 4,084,351, forward strand.
CCTACGCCGACCGCCTCCTCACCGCTTGGGCGGAGCCGCAGCGCAGGTACCACACCACCGCGCACCTGGCCGACGTACTCGCACGCATCGACGTACTCGCGGCGGAGGGGGAAGGAGCGGACCAGCCCGCCGTAGAGCTCGCCGCCTGGTTCCACGACGCCGTCTACCGGCCCGACCGCTCCGAAAACGAGGAGCGCAGCGCCGCCCTCGCCGAGCGCGCCCTGCCCGAGCTCGGCATCGACGGCGCCCGCACCGCCGAGGTGGCCCGTCTCGTCCGGCTCACGATCACCCACGACCCCGCACCCGGCGACACCAACGGCGAGCTGCTCTGCGACGCCGACCTGGGCGTCCTGGCGGGCACGGCGCAGGAGTACGCCGCCTACGCGTCAGCCGTGCGCGCCGAGTACGGCTTCGTCCCCGACGAGGCCTTCCGCGCCGGCCGGGCCGCGGTGCTGCGCCAGCTGCTGGAGCTGCCCCGCCTCTTCCGCACCGCCTACGGGGCTGCGCACTGGGAGGCCCCGGCCCGCGCGAACCTGGCCGCCGAGCTCGCGGAGCTCAGCGAAACCGAAACCGAAGGCGAAGGCGAAGGCGAAAGCGGCACCGCATAGCCCTGGGGAATGCGATCCCGTGCGTCGTGGTTGGGATAGTTCATGCCCGCCGCAGCCGAACGCACCCGTATGCCCGTTGCCGTCTACATCCTCGGCCTCTCCGTCTTCGCACTCGGTACCAGCGAGTTCATGCTCTCCGGGCTCCTGCCACCCATCGCCGAGGACATGGGCGTCACCATCCCCCAGGCGGGCCTGCTCATATCCGCCTTCGCGATCGGCATGGTCGTCGGAGCGCCCCTGCTCGCCGTCGCCACGCTGCGGCTGCCCCGGCGCACCACCCTGCTCTCGCTGATCACCCTCTTCGGCCTCGGGCAGGTCGCGGGCGCGCTGGCCCCCTCGTACGAGCTGCTCTTCGCCTCCCGCATCGTCTCCGCGCTCGCCTGCGCCGGCTTCTGGGCGGTCGGCGCCGCCGTGGCCATCGCCATGGTCGAGCAGCACCAGCGGGCCCGGGCCATGGCCGTCATGATCGGCGGGCTGTCCATCGCCAACGTCCTCGGCGTCCCGGCCGGCGCGTTCCTCGGTGAGCACCTGGGCTGGCGCTCCGCGTTCTGGGCGGTCGGCGCGGCCTCCGCCGTCGCGCTCGTCGGCATCCTCGCGCTGATCCCCAAGATCCCGCTGCCCGCCGAGAAGCCGACGCTCGCGCGCGAGCTGCGCATCTACCGCGACCGTCAGGTGTGGCTGTCGATCGGCGTCACGGCGCTCGCCGCGGGCGGCGTCTTCTGCGCCTTCAGCTACCTGTCCCCGCTGCTCACGGACGTGGCCGGGCTCGATTCGAAGTGGGTCCCCTGGATCCTCGGCCTCTTCGGGATCGGCGCGCTGGTGGGCACCACGGCGGGCGGGCGGATCGCCGACGCGCACCTGTTCGGGGTGATGCTGTGGGGCATCACCGCCTCCACTGTCTTCCTCGCGGTGCTGGCCCTGCTGGCCTCCACGGCGGCGGCCGCGATCGCCCTGTCGTTCCTGCTGGGCTTCTCGGCGTTCTTCACCGCCCCGGCGCTCAACGCCCGCATGTTCAACGTCGCGGGCGCCGCCCCGACGCTGGCCGGCGCGACCACCACGGCCGCCTTCAACCTCGGCAACACCGGCGGCCCCTGGCTCGGCGGCACCGTCATCGACGCCGGGTACGGCTACTCCGCCACCGCCTGGGCGGGCGGCGCGATGACCGTCACCGCCATCGCCCTGGGTCTCGTAGCGCTGCGCCTGGACCGCCGTACGGGGTCCCGCGCGGCCCGCCCGACCCTCGTGGTGGCCACCTCGGCCCCGTCCCGGTCGGGCGCGACCGAAAAGGTCTGACGGACAGCACCCGCAGCCAAGCCCTGACAGCACAGGCAGTAGACAGCGGACAGCGCCTACGCCGGCCGCCCCTTGGGCCGCCGCAGCCCGGCCGCCGTGATCCTGCGGACCAGCTCCTTGCTGCCGATCTCCACCGCGCCCGCGCCCACCGCGTCCGCGTAGCGATGCTCCGGGACGTCGTAGTGGTCGCGTTCGAAGGCCTTCGGCGGGCAGCCGATCGATGCCGCGAAGGCGTGCAGTTCCTCGAACGAGGCGTCGCTGACCAGGTGCGACCACATGCGGCCGTGACCCGGCCAGTCGGGCGGGTCGATGTACACCGTCACCGGCGGCTCATTCGCCGTACCCGAAGGCGGAGCCGCTCCCGGAGCCGAGGCCGCCGCCGAGTACCGGTCCGAGGCCGCCCACCGGCGCCACCCGCACGCCGGCCTCCGAGCACACCCACATCGGGTCCGGGCCGAGCTCGGGCTCCACGTCCAGCGCGTGCGGCTCGCCGTGGTTGCAGACCGGGCACAGCGGCCAGCGTCCGTACTTCTCCAGCAGCGCGTCCTTCACGTCCTGGGCGACGAGTCCGGCGAGGTAGTCGACACCCTCCGGCCACTCCTCCACCCACCACCGGCGGTGGGTGACCGCGTTCTCGACGAGGGAGACGACATCGGCCTCTGCGACCTCGCCCGCGACGAGATCGGCGAGTACCAGGGCGCGTGCGGCGTGCAGCGCCTGTTCTAGGGGGGTCGCGTGGTCCATGGACACATTGTGGACCCGGACGGGTCATGTGGCGAAGGTCCTCTTTCCCCGATGACTTATGGCGTCTTGACGTTCCCGCCCCCCTGAAAATAAGTTTCAAGGGTGAGCAAGAATGCGAAAGAAACCTTCAGCGGCAGCGTGGACGCGACCGTCGTCCCCGTCCCCGTCCCCGCCCCGGTCCCCGTCCCCGCCCCCGCCGCCCTGCGGGCCCGCGTCCGCAGCCTCGGCCCCTCGATGACCCGCTCCATGCAGGCCGTCGCCGAGGCCGTCGCCGAGGACCCCGCCGGATGCGCCGCGCTCACCGTCAGCGACCTCGCCGCCCGCACCGGCACCAGCGAGGCCACCGTCGTCCGCACCGCCCGCCTCCTCGGCTACGCCGGCTACCGCGACCTGCGCCTCGCGCTCGCCGCGCTCGCCGCCCAGCAGGAGTCCGGCGCGGCCCCCGCCGTCACCGTGGACATAGCCGTCGACGACTCCCTCGCGGACGTGGTCGCCAAGCTGGCCCAGGAGGAGGCGCAGACCCTCACCGACACCGCCGCCGGACTCGACGTCACCGCCCTCGGCTCGGCCGTCGCCGCCCTCGCGGGCGCCCGCCGCATCGAGATCTACGGGGTCGGCGCCTCCGGCCTCGTCGCCCAGGACCTCGCGCAGAAGCTGTCGCGCATCGGCCTGATCGCCCACGCGCCGGGCGACCCGCACCTGGCCGTCACCACCGCCGTGCTGCTGCGCCCCGGCGACGTGGCCGTCGCCATCACCCACTCCGGCGGCACCGGCGACGTCATCGAGCCACTGCGCACCGCCTTCGAGCACGGCGCCACCACCCTCGCGCTCACGGCCCGCGCCAACTCCCCCGTCGTCCACTACGCCGACCTCGTCCTGGCCACCTCCGCCGCCCGCGAGACCCAGCTGCGCCCGGCGGCCATGTCGAGCCGGACCAGCCAGCTCCTCGTCGTGGACTGCCTGTTCGTGGGCGTCGCCCAGCAGACCTACGAGACGGCGGCGCCCGCGCTCGCAGCCTCGTACGAGGCGCTCGCACCCCGCCACCACACCCCCGTACCCGCCGCCCAGCGGGGCAGCACCACCCGCTAGTGCTGTGACCGGAAAGGTTCACCGGGTCGCGACGCCCGGCACGGCACCTCGCCGCGTTGTCGGACCACGCCGGTACGTCCAGTACGAGGCGCGGTCCTCCGCCTTGCGATGCACCGCACCGAACGCCGCGACCCGGCAAACCTTTCCGGCCACAGCACTAGAAGCAACAGCACCAGCAGCGACACCAGCAACAGCAGCCAGTAGCTCAGGAGCCGAAGCCCATGACCGCGTACGCCGAACTCCGCGCCCAGCTCGCCACCTTGACCACCGAGGCCTTCCGCCCCGAACTGGCCGAGATCGACCGGCTGTCCACCCTGGAGATCGCCCGCCTGATGAACGCCGAGGACGCCACCGTCCCGGCCGCCGTCGCCGGTGAGCTGGAGACGATCGCCGCCGCCATCGACGGGATCGCCGAGCGGATGGCCCGCGGCGGCCGCCTGATCTACGCGGGCGCCGGCACCGCCGGCCGGATGGGCGTACTGGACGCCAGCGAGTGCCCGCCCACCTTCAACACCGACCCCTCCGAAGTCGTCGGCCTGATCGCGGGCGGCCCCTCCGCCATGGTCAAGGCCGTCGAAGGTGCCGAGGACTCCAAGGAACTGGCCGCCGAGGACCTGACCGCGCTGGCCCTGACCGCCGACGACACCGTCATCGGGATCTCCGCCTCCGGCCGCACCCCCTACGCGATCGGCGCCGTCGAGTTCGCCCACGACCGCGGGGCCCTCACCGTCGGCCTGTCCTGCAACGCCGGCTCCGCGCTCGCCGCCGCCGCCGACCACGGCATCGAGGTGGTCGTCGGCCCCGAACTCCTCACCGGCTCCACCCGCTTGAAGGCCGGCACCGCGCAGAAGCTCGTCCTCAACCTCATCTCGACCCTCACGATGATCCGGCTCGGCAAGACGTACGGAAACCTGATGGTCGACATGCGCTCCTCCAACGAGAAGCTGCGCGCCCGCGCCCGCCGCATCGTCTCGCTGGCCACCGGCGCCCCCGACGCCGAGATCGAGGCCGCGCTCACCGCCGCCGACGGCGAGGTCAAGCAGGCCATCCTCGTCATCCTCGGCGGAGTCGACGGCCCCACGGCCGCCGACCTGCTCGCCGCCTCCCGGGGCCACCTCCGAGCCGCCCTCACCCAGACCCCGCGCTGACCCAGACCCCGCGCTGACCCACCCCTGCCCTCCAGGCCACCCCCGCTGACCCCCCAGCAGCAAGGCGAACACCACATGTCCACTGACAAGAACCGCGCCACAGCCGCCGCGATCCTTCCCCTGGTCGGCGGTCCGGACAACATCCTCTCCATCGCGCACTGCATGACGCGGCTGCGCATCACCCTGCGCGACCGTTCCCTGGTCCAGGACGAGGCCCTCAAGGCCCTCCCCGCCGTGATGGGCGTCGTCGAGGACGACACCTACCAGATCGTGCTGGGACCGGGCACCGTCGCCCGCGTCACGCCCGAGTTCGAAGCCCTGGTCGAGGAGGGCCGGTCGGCCGCCGCGACGGCGCCCGCCGCCGCCCACACCGCGGGCCCCCACACCACGGCCCCCCACACCGTGACCGCCGACGAACTCGCCGCCCAGGGCGCGGCCATCAAGAACGCCCGGAAGGCGAAGAACTCCACCCCCTTCAAGCTGTTCCTGCGCCGCATCGCGAACATCTTCGTCCCGCTGATCCCGGCCCTCATCGGCTGCGGCATCATCGCCGGGCTGGGCGGGTTCCTCACCAACATGGGCTGGGTGCCGGCCGTCGTCCCGGCGCTCGCCGCGATGGCCTCCGGGTTCATGTCCCTGATCGCGGTCTTCGTCGGCTACAACACGGCCAAGGAGTTCGGCGGCACCGCCATCCTCGGCGGCGCGGTCGCCGCGATCATCGTCTTCCCGGGCGTCGCGAAGATCGACGCCTTCGGCCAGCAGCTCTCCCCCGGCCAGGGCGGCGTACTCGGCGCACTGGCGGCCGCGCTGCTCGCCGTCCAGGTGGAGAAGTGGTGCCGCAAGTGGGTCCCAGAGGCCTTGGACGTCCTGGTCACCCCCACCCTCACCGTCCTGATCTCCGGCCTCGTCACCATCTTCGGCCTGATGTTCGTCGCCGGTGAGGTCTCCAGCGCCATCGGCACCTTCGCCACCTGGCTGCTCGCCACCGGCGGGGCCTTCGCGGGCCTGGTCCTCGGCGGGCTCTTCCTCCCGCTGGTCATGCTGGGCCTGCACCAGGCCCTGATCCCCATCCACACCACCCTGATCGAGCAGACCGGCTACACCGTCCTGCTCCCCATCCTCGCCATGGCGGGCGCGGGCCAGGTCGGCGCGGCCATCGCCGTCTACTACAAGCTCCCGCACAACCGCTCGATCCGCGCCACCATCAAGTCCGCCCTCCCGGCCGGCTTCCTGGGCGTGGGCGAACCCCTCATCTACGGTGTCTCCCTGCCCCTGGGCCGCCCCTTCATCACCGCCTGCATCGGCGGCGCCGCGGGCGGAGCCTTCGTGGGCCTCTTCAACCAGCTGGGCACCGCCTTCGGTTCCACCGCCATCGGCCCCTCGGGCTGGGCACTGTTCCCGCTGCTGGACGGCAAGTCGGGCATGGGGATGACCATCGCGATCTACGCGGGCGGCCTGGCCGTCGGCTACCTCGTCGGCTTCGCTGCCACGTACTTCTTCGGCTTCACGCAGCAGATGCTGACCGACTTCAACTCCGGCCCGGACACCGAGCCGGCGCAGGCCACGGAACCGGAGTCCGCGAAGGAACCGGCCCTGGCCTGACGGTACGAGGCGCCTGCGGGGAGACTGCGGACATGCAGCTCCCCGCCGAAGCCGTGTCCACCACCGCGCTGATGGAGGTCGTACGCCTCACCGCGCCGCCGACCCGATCCGCCGACGGCCCGTTCACGGGTGAACCGGTCGCCCTGTGGACCGGGGCCGAGACGGAGACGGCGCTGGCGCTCGTCGCGTCGCTGCCGGACGGCGTACGGCACCGCTGCGGATTCCATCCGGGCTGGGCGATGCGCGCCTACGCGGACGACCTCGCGTTCGCGCTGTTCGAGGCCCAGTTCTGCTTCAGCTGCCACGAGGTCCGCCTGCACGGCCCGGCCGTCACGCCCGGCCTCGCCCGCCAGCTCTTCGACCCCGACTCGGCCGAGGGCCGCGCACTCCTCGCCCTCTTCCGCGCCACCGCCCCGGCCGCGGTGATCGCCGAGAGCCGTCGCCGGGGCGACCACCCCCCGATGGCGGACACCGGTGCTCGGCACGAGTACGCCGACGGCCGATGATGACCCGATGACCGACTCGATACCGCCCGTCGTCCCGTCAGGCCGGATGGCCGCTCTCACCCAGCCCTCGTACGAGCTCCCCTGCGGGATGCGCCTGCGCCCCTGGGAGCCCTACGACGCCCCCGCGCTCGTGGCCGCGTACGCCGACCCGGACATCCGCCACTGGAACCGCCCGGACCCGCTCACCGAGGCCCAGGCCGTCACCCGCATGGCCCGCTGGCGCGAGCGCTGGCACGCGGAACGCTCGGCGGTCTGGGCCCTGGCCCCCACCGAAGCCGGCGACGGCGACCGCGACGGCAGCCCGGTGGCGGTCGGCATGATCGGCCTCGCCGACATCGACCTGCGGGACGGCAGCGGGGAGTTCGTGTACTGGCTCCTCCCGGCCGGCCGCGGCAGCGGAGCCACCACCGAGGCCCTGTCCGTCCTGACCCGCTGGGCCTTCGAGGACCTCGGCCTGCACCGCCTGCGCATCACCCACTCCACGGCCAACCCGGCCTCCTGCCGCCTCGCCCTGAAATCCGGCTACCCCCTGGAGGGCACCATGCGCGGCGCCCTCCTCCACGCGGACGGCTGGCACGACGAACACCTCCACGCCAGGCTCAGCACGGACTGAGGGCGGGCCGTCACCCCATCGAGCGAACCCGGCACGAAAAGTCATCCCGGTCCTGCATATGCCGAGAGCCTATGCACATGTACCTCTACGCCCCACACGCCGAGCCCGGCGGTGGCACCGGAAGTAGCATGGGTGGCATGAGCGATGCTACCCAGAAGTACTCCATCTCGATGCCCCGCGACATCGCCGAGGCCGCTCGCGCCCGCAGCGGCCCCTCCGGCCTCTCCGCCTACGTCACCGCCGCCGTGGCCCGTCAGATCGAACGGGACAACCTGGCGGAGCTCGTCGCCGTGGCGGAGGCGGAGCACGGACCGATCACCGCGGAGGAGATCGACGCGACCCGGGAGGAATTCCGCCGCGCCCACGGAGGGCAGCCCGACAGCAACACCGAGCAGAAGGACGTCGCATGACTCCGAAGCCGACCAAGCCCGGAGGCACCCTCGTGCTGGACAGCGAGGGACTCGCAAAGGCAGTGCTGCGGGACCGCACGATCACGCGCTGGCTCGCCCTCGCCCTCGCGGACGACATGCGGGTCATCACCAGCACGGCCACCCTTGTCGAGGTGGTGCACCTGAAGATCAACATGCCCGCCCTCATGTGGGCGCTGTCCAGAGTGGTGGTCGAGCCCGTCACCGAGGAGATCGCCCACGCCGCCACGGCCCTGCTCCGCGAGGCCGGCCTGCACGGGCACAAGTACGCCATCGACGCGATGCTGGCCGCCACCGCACTCGCGGCGCCCGGCCCGGTCACCGTCCTCACCTCCGACCCCGAGGACCTCACCGCGCTCTGCGGCACGCGCTTCGCCGCGGTGAAGGTCTAGAGGTCGTCGATCCCCGCTTTCACGGCGTCCCGGACGCACCCGGGGGCCGGTAGCGGATCTGTTCGGCCTTGCGCAGGGCGTCCAGGGTGTCGTCGACGCTCAGCAGGACCGTCGTCTCGAACGAGCTGAGCGCGCCGCCCCCGCTGATCGCCAGAGCGACCGCGGCCATCGACACGTTGTCCGGGGCCTCCCAGAGGTTGTAGCCGTCGTGCGTGCCGAAGGCGTACCAGAAGCCGTGCAGCTTCCCGCCGACGGACTCGATGTACGACCGGGCGGCCTGAGCCCGGTCCTCGGGGTGGGCCATCAGCCTCGCCCAGGTCTCCGGCGTGTAGCTGAACCTCGACAGATACAGCGGCATCGCGTCCACCTTCTTTCGTTGCGTCGACGATGCCCACGCCGGACGGCAGAAGGGGTGGACCGGATCGCCGCCGTTCCCCCGAACGGCCGGAGACGGCCACCGCCACGGCCCAACGCGGCTCAGGCCACCGGCGCCGGCGTATGGATCCCGGTGGCACCCGCCGTGAGGGCCCGGTGCGCGGCGGCGAGGCGGCGCACGGCCTCGGCGAGCCGGGGCGGCGGGAGCGTGTACGGCAGCCGGACATGACGTTCGAACGCGCCGCCCACCCCGAACCGCGGCCCCGCCGCGATCACCACCCCGTGGTCCGGCGCGACCGCCGCCAGCCGCGAGGCGACCGGCTCCGGGAAGCGCGCCCAGAGCGTCACACCGCCCGCCGCCCGCGGCGCGTGGACCTCCGGCAGGTGCTCCGCCAGCGCCCCCAGCAGGGCGTCCTGCTGCTCCAGGAGTTGACGGAGCGCGTCCGGCCGTCGGGTCTGACCACCGTTCAGAAGCGCTGCGGTGGCCAGCTGTTCCACCACCGGGGTGCCGAGATCGGTCGCGGGGCGGGCCCGCGCGACACGTTCCAGCAGCGCGGGCACGGCGCGGATCCAGCCGATGCGCAGGCCACCCCAGATGCTCTTGGACACCGAGCCGATGCTGATGGCGGTGGCGTGGTGCGCGGCGAAGGGTTCCGCAGTCAGATCCGGGTCTGCCGCCTCCAGCCGCAGATCGGCCAGCGTCTCGTCGATGATCGTGGGGCAGGCCGGCCGCAGGCTCCGGCGCACGCCCACGGGCATGTACATCCCGGTCGGGTTGTGGAAGTCCGGGATCAGGTAGGCCAATTGCGCGGACCGCGCCGCCGTGAGCAGGTGCGGTACGTCCCAGCCCGCCGGGCCCACCGCCACCGGCAGGAGCCGGGCGCGCGCATCGGTGAACGCCCGGATCGCGTGCGGATAGGTGGGGTGGTCGAACAGCACCTTGTCCCGTGGCGACAGCAGCGTGCGCACCAGCAGACCGATCGCGTGCTGCGCACCGCTGGTGATCATGACGTGATCGGGCGAGGTCGGCAGCCCCCTGCGCCCGTACCACCCGGCGACCGCCTCGCGCAGCTCCGCAGTGCCGTACCGGTCGTACCCGTGCCGCTCGAAGTGGAGCGGCAGCCTCTCCAGCGCCGTCGCGAAGGCGGCGTGAAGGATCTCGGAGGGCGCGGGCGGCGCGGCGAAGGACAGGTCGATGGCCTCCGTGTCCGTACCGGCCCGGCGCGGAGCGGGCGCGTCCCCGTGCGGGAGCCGTAGGTCGCCCTCGCGCGCTCCCTCGTCTCCAGGTACCCGTGCTCCACCAGCGTGCGGTACGCGGCCCCGACCGTGGTCCTGCTCGTACCGAGCGCCGTGGCGAGATCGCGTTCGCCCGGCAGCGCCGCCCCGAGACAGAGCCGCCCGTCCAGGATCAGCAGCCGCAGCCGGTCGGAGAGCCGCCGGTGCGCGGGGCCGGGCCCCTCCTGCCAGGTCCCCACCATGCGTCCGACGGAGTGCGCGCTGATCTTCATCGGACCAGGCTAACCAATCTGGCTATGGAATCACGGTCCAGATATCTCCGAGGCTAAGGCCATGCCTCACCCCGCTCCCGCCACCCACCCGCCCCGCATGAACGCCTTCGCCCAGCTCCGTGCGGGCCGCACCGCGCGCCGCGTCCCCCAACTCCTGCTCGGCCTGGCGGGCTACGGCGCCGCCGTCATGGTGCTCGTCGAGTCCGGCCTCGGCACGGCGAGCTGGAGCGTGCTCACCGACGGCGCGGCCAAGAGCCTCGGCATCTCCTTCGGCTGGGCCACCAACCTGATCTCGCTCCTGGTGCTCCTCGCCTGGATCCCGCTGCGCGAGCTCCCCGGGCTCGGCACCGTCCTCAACGTCGCCATCGTCGGCTTCGCCGCCGACGCCACCGCCGCCGTACTCCCCACCCCCCAGGGGACCGCCGCCGCGCTCGCGTACCTCGCCCTCGGCCTGGTCGCCCTCGGCTTCTTCGACGCGCTCTACCTCGGCGCGCAGTTCGGCTCGGGCCCGCGCGACGGCATCATGACCGGACTCGTCCGGCTCACCGGCCTGCCCGTCGCGACGGTGCGCACCGGCATCGAGGTGTCCGTGGCCGGCCTCGGCTGGCTGCTCGGCGGCACCCTCGGCCTCGGCACCGTGCTCGTCGCCCTGTGCACGGGCCCCCTGGTCGGCTGGTTCCTCCCGCGCCTGACCGTCCGCCTCACCGATCCCTCAGGGGTGGGCCCGCTCGTGCAGGACGGCGGCCAGCCGTAGCGCGGTGTCCAGGTTGCAGCGCCCCAGATCGACCAGCGGCAGCCCGTACGACCCCGCCGCGGACACCCCGTCCACCCCGAGCGAGGGGAACACCACCCCTACGTCCGTCAGCGCGGCCTTCAGCTGCCCCACGGCCTCCTCGGCCGCCAGCATCCGCTCCATCGGCGTGAGCACCATGACATGTCACCTTTCGCTCTGAGTAATCGCGTTCGGTACACAGCGTGGCCACGCCCTGGCTAGCCTTCATGGGCCACACACCAACAACCGCACCTGTTGTCAGGGGAGTTGCCGTGCCCGATTCCGGAGACGTCGACCCGTTCTCCTCACCCCGCACCATGCTCGGCTCCGAACTGCGCGTGGCCCGCAAAAGGGCCGGCCTCAGCCAGGACAAACTCGGAGAGCCCCTCTTCGTCAGCGGCTCCTTCATCGGCCAACTCGAAGCGGGCACGCGCCGGATGACGGTGGAGCTGGGCCGCGAGATAGACCGAATCCTCGGCACGGACGACTTTTTCACCCGCAACTCCGGGGCGCTGGCCAAGTCCAAGTACCCCAACCACTTCGCTCCAGCGGCCGAGGCGGAGGCCCTGGCCAAGGAGATCCGGGAGTACGCGCCCCTGGCGATCCCCGGAATATTGCAGGTGGAGCCATACGCCCGGGAGGTATTCCGTGCATATCAGCCGACCGCGACGGACGAGGTCATCGACGAGCTGGTCGCCAACCGGCTGGCCCGCGCAAAGCTCCTCAGTGATCCAACAACGCCATTGTTGTGGTGTGTGCTCGATGAGACCCTCCTTAGGCGGATCGTGGTCAGCAAGACCGTGATGGCCCAGAGCCTGCGCCACATCGCATCCTTGATGCGATCACGCCGGATCATCGTGCAAGTACTCCCGTTCAGTGCGGGCGCACATCCCTCCATGGGCGGCACGCTCAAATTGATGTCGTTCGAGGACGCTCCACCGCTCGCCTACGTCCAAGGGAACGCGATAGGGATCCTGTTGGACGATCCAGCCACAGTCGCCCGCCACTCCCTGACCTACGATCTCCTTACAGCCAGCGCACTGTCACCGCACGAGTCACTGGCCCTGATCGAGTCCGTGGCGGAGGGGTACGAGCATGACGCAGCAGCCTGAGTACGGCCTGTCGACAGCCACCTGGCACAAATCCAGCCACAGCGACGGCAGCGGCGGAAGTTGCCTGGAGATCGCCACCTGGCGCAAGTCCACCTACAGCGACGGCACGGGCGGCGACTGCCTCGAAGTCGCCGACGGCCACCCCGGCATCATCCCCGTCCGCGACTCCAAGGTCCCCGACGGCCCCCACCTCACCTTCGGCGCCCCCGCCTGGGCCGCCTTCGTCGCCGCCCTCGTCTAGGAGCCGCGCATGTCGAACCGTCTTCCGTTCAACGAGTCGCTGATCTCCACCCTGGGCACCCCCGAGGAGACCAAACTCCTGGACAGCAGTCCGCGGTCACGCGTGTGGTGGGTGCGACTGTCGGACGGGCGGCCGGTGATCGTCAAGCAGGCCACCGACGTCGGGGACACGGCCGCCGACGCGGGCACCCGCTTCGCGCGGGAGCTCGCCGGGCTGCGCCTGGCGGGGCGGGCCTCCGGGCCCGCCGTGGCTCCCGCGGTGCTCGCCACGGACCCGGCCTCGCGGGTGATCGTCCTGGAGTACGTGGCCGACCTCGGCGAGACGGGCGACTGGCTGCCCGCGTACGCCGAGTCGCTCGCCCGGCTACACGCCCTGACCGGGCCCGCCGACGCGGGCGCCCTGCCGGTCGCGTCGGGGCCCACCACCGGCGACGCGGAGTCCTTCCTCGCCCTGGCCGGGACGCTCGACGTACCCGTACCGGCCACGGTTCCCGGCGAACTCGCCGGTCTCCTGGACCGGTTGGACCCCACCCCGCACCATGCGCTGCTGCACGGCGACCCCTGCCCCGGCAATGACCTGCGCACCGCCGACGGCATCCGCTTCGTCGACTTCGAGCGGGCCTCGCTCGGCAACGGCCTGATGGAACTCGCCTACTTCCGCATCGGCTTCCCCACCTGTTGGTGTGCCCTGTCGGTCACCGCGGCCCCGCTCACCGAGGTCGAGGACATCTACCGGAGCACCTGGCGCGGCCTCACCGGGACGGACGTGCCGGGTGACCTCGCCGACGCGTGCGCGGGCTGGGTGATCCAGGGCGACGCGCTCGTCGAGCGGGCCCACCGCGGCACGGTCGACCAGCTCGCCCGGGTGCCCGTCGAGGACTTCGAGTGGGGCTACGTCACCGCCCGCGAGCGGCTCGTCCACCGCCTGGGCGTGGTCGCCGGCATGACCCGCGACCACGATCACCTGCACGGCGTCGGCCGCCTCAGCTCCGCCCTGGCCGACCGCCTCGTCGCACGCTGGCCGAAGCTGCGCCCGCTGCCCACGCCCGACGCCCGCCCCTGGTACTAAGAGCGTCCGCCAGTAGGCGGGTGAAGTGGTGCAGGCACGGTCCCCGATCATGGAGTTCTCACGCTTCATGATCACTCGGGGTGTCCGTGCCTGCTGTCCCATCATGCCTGCTCAAACCGGTTCGCGACCAGTTCCTGGCGCTGCTGCCTGACCGTGAGGAGCGTCATCCGCTGGGCTGTCACAACCCGCGGATAGCCGACGGGATTGTCTTCGACCGCCTGGTCCAGGTCCTCGCCTTCGGCTGCGGATACGAACGCGCGGCCGACGAGTACTGCTCCGCCACGACGCTGCGGCGCCGTCGGGACGAGTGGATCAAGCTGGGAGTCATGGAGGAGCTGCGGCTGCTGGTCCTGAACGCCTACGACCGTGTGATCGGCCTGGATCTGGACCACCTCGTCGCGGACGGCTGCATCACGAAGGCCCCCTCTGGTGGTGAGTGCGCCGGCAGGAGCCCCGTCGACCGCGGTAAACAAGGCCTCAAACGCTCGCAGTTGACCGAAGCCCGCGGCATACCCCTGATCACCGAGCCTGCACCCGCGAACATCCGCGACCACACTCTCCTGCCCGCCACCCTGGACGCGTACAGCCATCTTGAGAAGGCCCTGGGGCCGTTGCCGGAGCGCCCGCGGCTGGGCCTGGACGCCGGCTACGACTACCGCCCCGTCCACGACGATCTGGCCGAACGCGGCATCGACGCACAGATCACCCCACGCGGAGAGAAAGTCCCGATCCAGGCGGGAGGCCGGTGGGTCGTCGAGCGCACGAACTCCTGGATGAACAACTTCGGGAAACTCCGACGCTGCACCGAGCGACGAAAGAGTGCCATCAAGTTCTACATCGCCCTGGCCTGCGTATTCGTCACCGTCCGCCACCTGATCCGCCAGGCATGGACCCGCTACCGCTGGAACACACGACCCCGCACACCCCGCATCCGATGACCTACTGGCGGACGCTCTAAGTGGTCGCCCCCGGAAGTTCCTTGGGGGTGAGGTGAAGTGAGCGCCGCCGCCGAGCCCAGAACAAAACATGGCCGTTGTCGCCCTCGCATCGGTCCCGGTCCAGGCCCGATGCCCGGTGGTGGCCAGAAACCAGCCCCCGGGCCGCAGCCAGGAAGCGATCCGGCTCAGTAGGGCAGGCTGTTCCTCCACCGGAATGTGGATCAGGGCATACAGACAGATCACCGCGTCGAAGGAATCGCGCCGCTGCGTGAGCGCCACGGCCCTCGCGTCCGTGGTGGTCAGAGGCCGCTGGTGAACAGCAGCTCGTTCGGGGTGCCCTTGCTGATGCTCTTCAGCACGTCCTTCGTGGACTCGTCCCTCAAGTACTCGACGATGCTCTGCGGCGTCGCGGACGGGTTCGCCTGCTTGTAGAGCACGGCCACGCCGGTGACGTGCGGTGCGGCCATGGACGTGCCGTTCTCGGCCACGCTGCCGCCGCCCAGCTTGGCGGAGACGACCGCTTCTCCGGGCGCGTACAGGCCGACGCAGTCACCGTAGTTGGAGAAGCTGGTCTCCTCGTCCCACTGGTTACTTGCGGCGATCGTGAGCACCTTCCCAGCCGACGCGGGCGAGACGAGGCAGGCGTCCTTCGAGGAGTTGCCCGCCGCGAAGACGGGCAGGACGCCCGCGTCCGTCACGGCGTCCGCCGCCGAGTTCAGCACCTCGGACTTGTCCCCGCCCAGGGAGCCGTTGAGGACGGCGGGCTGCTTGGCGTTCTTGGCCACCCAGTCCAGGCCGGCGATGATCCCGGAGGAGTCGCCCGTCCCCTCGCAGTTGAGGACGCGGACGCTGACCAGGGAAGCCTTGCGCGCCACCCCGTACGTCTGGCCGGCGACCGTGCCCGCGACGTGCGTGCCGTGGCCGTTGCAGTCCTGGCCGTCTCGGCCGTCCTTGATCGCGTCGAAGCCGAAGGTGGCCCGGCCGTCGAACTCCTCGTGCTTGTAGTCGATGCCCGTGTCGAGGATGTACGCGGTCACCCCCGCGCCGTTGCCCTGGGTGGTGAAGGTGTCGTCGAGCGGCAGTTCCTTCTGGTCGATCCGGTCCAGGCCCCAGGACGCGGACGGCCCGCGCAGGGCGGGGGCCGTCGACGGCACGCTCGACGGGGCCGAGACCTTCGCGTCCGTCTCGACCGACTTCACGCCCAGGGCGACGCGGGCCATCTCCAGCTGGAGCTTGGTCATGGGGACGGCGAAGCCGTTCATGGCCTTGGTGTAGAGGAACTTCGGCTTGAGGCCCAGCCGCTCCGCCACCTTGGCCGGTTCGTAGCCGGGCTCGAGCGTCACGATGTACTGGCCGGGGATGGCATTGGCCGAGACGGTCAGCGGCACCGGGGTGGGCTCGGGCGCGGCGTCGGCGGACGCGGAACCGACGGCCACCGGGGTGACGGCGAGCAGGGCGGCGGTGGCGGCGCGGGCGAGCAGGCGCATCGACATCGAGGGGACTCCCGAAGGGTGGAGGGCGGCATGCGGAAGCCGCCTCCTTCCGACGGGAACACCGAAAAACCCGTCCCGGAGTGCGGCCCTCCCGTTCATCGGCGGACCGGCCACGGGCCTTGACCGGGCCGGCGCCGCCGTACGGCCGCGCCGCGAGCCGGTGCAGGCCGGCGCGGGCTGATTCTCGTACCGACTGAAGAAAGGATTCCGCCCTCGTGGCTCCCGGCCCCTCCCGACCTGCGCGAACACCTCGCGCCCGTGCGGCGCGGGCCGGCAGGTTCACCCGTACGGAAGACACCGCGCGCGCATCCGGCGAGGGGCGCATTCGCGGTTCCCGCGGTTCACCCCCGCCCCCGGCCGCCGCGCCGCCGCAGGTCGTTCACCGGACCGGCCGTACGTGGTGGCCTCGCCGACATGCGTACCCGTACGAGCTGGACCCTGCCGACGACCCTCGCCGCCCTCGCCCTGGCGGCCTCGGCCGCCCTGCCCGCGCACGCCGCCCCCCTCTCCCCCACCACCGGACCAGCCGCTCCCGCGTCCCGTACGGCCCCGGCCGAGTGGCCGGCGTACATCGTCACCGTGCACCGCGGCCTCGACCCGGCCGCCGTCGCGGACGCCTACGGGATCACCCCCGTCCACGTCTACCGCCACGCCCTGAACGGCTTCAGCGCCCGCCTCTCCCCCGAACAGGTCGAGTCCCTGCGGGCGACGGCGGTCGTGACCTCGGTCGAGCCGGACGGCCCGGTCGCCGTCTCCGGCCCGGCCTAGGCCGGTCGGCCCGCGGGTGAAATCCCCCTCCTGAACGCGGGAGTCCGCACCTATCGTCGATCGTGCGCGGTACGAGGAACGGCACGCGATCACGGACGAGAAGGAACGGATCCACACCACATGAGCGACAAGAACGCCAAGGTCGACGCGATCACCAAGTTCTTCACCGCCTACGCGGCCTACGACCTCGACGGCATGCGGGAGGTGCTCGCGGAGGGGATCGAGTGGACCATCCCCGGCCACCACCCGCTGTCGGGTACCAAGCGGGGCGTCGAGGAGGTCGCGGCCTTCTTCACCCAGCTCGGCAAGGCCGGATTCCAGGCCGACCCGCTGTTCCTGGAGGCCAACGAGGAGTACGTGGTCGACGTCCACCGCGGCTGGACCACTGGGGGCGTCGGCAAGGTCGACACGCTGTGGGCGCTGGTCTGGCACTTCGACGCCGACGGCAAGGTCGACCGGGTCACCAACCTCTCCGGCGACCAGCACCAGATGGATTCCTACGTCTGGGCCAACTACGACCTGGCCCCGATACCGGACCGCCTCGCCTGACGGCCACGGACCGGCGGATCAGTGCGGGAAGCTCCCCGTGCCGAGCGTCAGCGCGAAGGGCTCGGGGAGCCGCAACCCGTCGCCGAAGGCGACCCGGACGGCGTGCTTGTACGCGCCGTTCTGGGGTTCGGTGAACAGGGTGGTCGTGGGGCCGTGCTCGTCGAAGCGGTCGACGAGGAGGTAGACCGGGACGGGGGCGTGGGCGTAGGCCCAGAGCTTCTTCTTCCGGTCGTCCTCGGCGTTGCTCTTGGAGGTGATCTCCACGACGAGCAGCGCCTCGGCCGCGTCGACGGGGTCGGAGACCTCAGGTCCCACGTCATCCACCAGGGCGGCCGGGGCGACCACGAGGTCCGGCACGTAGAGCTTGTCGAGTGCCGCGATGTGGACGCCGAGCCACAGATACACACCCCACTCGGGCGGCACGACCCCGTACAGGGCGCGCTGCACCGTGGCCGCGATGGCGTGGCGGTGACGGTGGGACGGCGGCTTCAAGGTGATCCGGCCGCCGTCGATCTCGGCCCGCCAGCCCTTGTTTACCGAGCGCCCGCTGCATGTAGTAGGCCGGGCCGCCCCGGTAGGCACCGCCGGCGTTGCGCACCTTGTAGAGCTGGGCGAGGGCCGATTCCACGAAGGCGGAGGCCGCGCCGATCAGAGCCATCATCCACATCCAGAACACGGCGCCCGCGCCGCCCAGCGTGATGGCGGCGGCGACACCGGCGATGTTGCCGGTACCCACGCGCGCGGCGGCGGAGATCGTGAAGGCGCCGAACGACGAGACCTGCTTGCGGCCGTCGGCGCGCGGCGGGGTCTTCTCCTTCACCACCCGGAACATCTCGGGCAGCAGGCGCAGCTGCACACCCCGGGAGCGGACCGTGAAGTACAGGCCCGCACCGACCACCAGCGGAATCAGCAGGTAGGTCCAGAGGTGATCGTTGACGTTGACGATCACCGAATCCAGAGTGTCCATGATGCGAAGTCTCCCCGGGGCGGAAGGCCCACCGACAGGGACCTACGTCCGCCGCCGGGGGGTCCGAAGGCCCGCGCTGCGCGCCCTTCGCCCCGCCCTCGCCACTCGGAGCGACCGGGCTCCCGCCGGAGCGACCGGGCGCCCGCCGCTCGGAGCGACCGGCTCGCCAGCCGTCTCACCCCCACAGCCCGTGCCGCCCCGCCCAGTCCCGTACCGCCGCCGCGACCAGCAGCGGGTGGTCCTCGGGCGTGTGGTGCCCGGCGGGCACGTCGTCGTGCCGGGCGAGTTCCAGGCCCGCGATGTTCGCCACGCACCAGTCGACGGTCGCCGGTCCCGTCATCGCCCCGGGCCCCGGGGCGAAGGTCAGCAGCAGCTTGGGTATCCCGGGGCTCCCCGCGAGCCACTCCCCGTACGCCGCCACGCGGGCGACCACCTCGGCGGGATCCCCGCCCAGCGGCATCGACCGGGCCCACTGCAGCAGCGGGCGCCGGCTCTCCCGGGTCGGGTACGGGGCCCGGTACACGTCCAGGTCGCGGGGGTCCAGCGGCCGGGCGACGCTGCCGGGCAGCGCCTGCTCCACGAAGCCGTTCGCGTCGAGGAGCATGGCCTCCCCCACCCCCGGCGTCTTGATCGCCCGGAACAGCTCGCGGCCGCCCTCGGGGAACTCCTCCCAGCTCATCGGCTTGACGATGGTTTCGGTGAACGCGATCCCGCGTACCCGCCCCGGATACCGGGCGGCCCGGTCGAAGGCGAGCGCGCCTCCCCAGTCGTGCCCGACGAGCACCGCCTCCTCCAGCCCGAGCGCGTCGAACCAGGCGTCGAGGTAGCGGGCGTGGTCGGCGAAGGTGTAGCCGATGGCGGGCTTGCCCGAGTCCCCCATCCCGATCAGGTCCGGCGCGAGCAGCCGCGCCTGACCGCCGACGGCGGGGAGCACCTCCCGCCAGAGGTGGGAGGAGGTCGGGTTCCCGTGAAGGAAGACCACCGGCACACCGGTACGCGCACCGGCCTCCCGGTAGTGGATCGTCGAGTCGAGTACGGGCTGTACGGGCATGGCTGCTGCTCCTGTGGAGAAGGGGAGGGAGATGCCGGCTGATGCGGGACCGGGCCGGGGCCGGTCAGCGGAAGGCCGGGGCCGGTCAGCGGAAGGCCGCCGCCGAGCGGTCCGCCCAGGCGGCGAAGGGGCGCGGGGCCCGGCCCAGGATCCGCTCGACGGCCGGGCTGACGGCCCGCTCGGCGGCGACCGGCGCGCCCAGGATCGCCAGGGTGCCCTCCACCGCCGGCTCGGGCATGAAGGTCAGCATCTGCGCCCGGGCCTCCTCGGGGCTCTGCTCCACGAACCGCACCGGTTCGCCGATCGCCCCCGCGATCGCCTCGGCCCGCTCGCGCGGGGTGACCGGCGCCGGGCCGGTCAGGTCGTACGTGTTCCCCGCGTGCCCGGAGCCCCGCAGTACGGCCGCCGCGACCTCGGCGACGTCCGCCGGATCGACCGTCGGCAGCCCGACGTCCCCGAAGGGCGCGGCGGCCGTGCGGTGCGTACGGATCGACTCGGCCCAGGCGAAGGCGTTGGAGTCGAGCCCGCCCGAGCGCAGGACCGTCCACTCCAGGCCGGACCGGCGGACGGCCTCCTCGAAGGCGGCCGGGTGCCCGTACTGCCCGGGCCGGGTCCCGACCCCCTGCGAGGACAGCAGCACGACCCTGCGTACGCCGGCCTCCGCGGCCGTTTCGAGGACCGCCCGCGGGTCTTCGCCCGCGACGAGCAGGAACAGGGCCCCGGCCCCGGCGAGAGCCGGCCGCAGGCTCTGCGGCTCGGCGAGGTCGGCCCGGTGGTGGCGGACGCCTTCGGGCAGGGCGTCCTGCGGCGCCCGGCGGGACACGGCCGTGACCTGCTCTCCCCCCGCCGCGAGGATCCGTACCAGCTCGCTGCCGACGTTTCCGGTCGCACCCGTGATGACGAACATGAAAGGCGACTCCCACCCGTGAAGTGAGTTAGTCGACTGACTAACTTCTGGGGACGACCATAGCCCCCGGGGCGGCGCCCGTCTACACTTAGTCAGGTGACTTACTCAGGTACGAAGCGCGGGGGCAGCAGCAGCAAGCGCGAACGCCTCGCCGCGGCCGCGGCCCAGGTCCTGCACGAGCAGGGCATGGAGAAGACGACGATCGCCGACATCGCGCGCGCGGCCGACGTCCCCGTCGGCAACGTCTACTACTACTTCAAGACCAAGGACCAGCTGGTCGAAGCGGCCATCGACGCCCACGCGCAGGCCCTCGCGGACATGATCAGCGCCCTGGACGTGCTCCCCGCCCCGCAGGACCGGCTGAAGGCCCTCCTCGCCGGCTGGGTCGACCAGCGCGAGCTCACCGCCCGCTACGGCTGCCCCACCGGCTCGCTCGCCTCCGAGCTCGACAAGCGCGACGACGGCCTCGACCAGACCCTCGCCAAGGTCATGCGGGTGCTGCTCGACTGGGCCGAGCAGCAGTTCCTCGCCATGGGCCGGACCACCGACGCGCGCGAGCTCGCGGTCGCCCTGATCGCCTCGTACCAGGGCATCTCGCTGCTCACGAACACCTTCCGCGACCCGGAGCTGATGGCCTCGGAAGGGCGCCGCCTGGAGCGCTGGATCGACTCGCTGGCGTGACCGGACATCCGCTGACCGGACCCCCGCAGACCGGGCCCCCGCTGACCTGACTACGGCGCCGGGACCACCGTGATGGGGGTGTCGCCCGTGTAGGGGAAGGTGCCCGCGGGCAGGCAGCTGGCCTCGCGGTCCGACCCGAGGCCGTCGCAGTGCTCGTCCTTGAGGGTGAACAGGACGGTGTTCGTGTGCGGGCCGAGGTCCGGCGCCTTGAGCGACGGCGAGACGGGCGCCGAGTACGGAAGGCCGTCGGGGCCGTGGAGGCCGGTCCGCAGGACCTGCTTCTTCTTGAACGTGTAGCGCTTCTCCTGCGGCGTGCCGATGTCGAGGACGTACGTGGCGCTGACGAACTTGGAGTTGAAGTCGTCGATCGGGTCGGTCTCGGACGGCGTGTAGCCGGCCGGGTAGACGGCCACGGCGGCGCTGGGCGCCGTGCTCCAGCCCGGCGCGACCCTGACCCACTTCTCCTTGGCGTAGATCTCGCGGCAGGTGGGCGGACCGACGATCCGCTCCTTCACTCCGTGGAACTCGTTGAGGTCTGTCCTGTCCGTGCCGAAGCAGTGCGGGACCGGGTACTTCGGCTTCGGCAGGGGCGCGGCCGCGGCCGTCGCGGTCAGCGCGGTGGCGCCTAGGGCGGCCGTGAGCAGGGACGGGACGAGGACGGCGGCGAGGAAACGGGCTCGTTTCACCGGGTACCACCTTTCGCTGGGGGCGATTGACCGTCGGACAGCTGACCATCCCCGGCGGGCCGATCTCCGGCGACACCGGCGGCGAGCGGCCGGACGGCGCAGCGGATCCACACGCCCGGCCCGCGCCCCCGGGCGTGGCGCCCCCGGCCCCGGCCCCGACCCCGCCGACCGGTCAGCCCCGGCGGGGGCCCGCCGCGCGGGCGGCCGTGATGAAGGCGCGGATGAGGTCCGGGGACTTCACCCCGCGCTCGCTCTCCACGCCGCTGGAGACGTCCACGCCCCAGGCGCCGGTGGCCGTCAGGGCCTCGCCCACGTTGGCCGGGGTCAGCCCGCCCGCCAGCAGCCAGTGGCCCGCGGGGGCGGTGAACTCCGGCGAGCCCCAGTTCCACGGCTTGCCGGAGCCGGGGTCCGGGGCGTCGATCAGGAGCAGGTCCTCCCCGTACTCCCCGCAGCGCTCCACGTGGTGCGCCGTCGCCCGCAGCAGGGTGCGGCCCTCGGCGCGCAGCGCCGCGAAGTCCTCCGGGGCCTCCTCGCCGTGCAGCTGCACGCCCCGTACGCCGCTCTCCTCGGTGAAGCGCCGCACCTCGGCCACGGACTGGCCCCGGAACACCCCCACGGTGAGCACCCCGTCCGGCACCCCGGCGGCCAGCGCCCGCGCGGTGGCGACGTCGACCGTACGCGGACTGCCGGATGCGAACACGAAGCCCACGGCATCGGCTCCGGCCGCCACGGCGACCTCGACGTCCCGCCCGGTCCGAAGCCCGCAGATCTTGATGAACACGTCGCTCACGTCAGTCATGCCGGCAGTCAATCAGCTACGCGGGGACGTCGACGGGCAGTCCCGCATCGCGGGCGGCATCCGCAAGGCGCTTGTCGTAGGTGACGAACGAGGTCAGCCGCGCGCCGATGTCGAGCGCCGTCGCCAGATGGATGGCGTCAAGGCTTCGAACGGTGGCGGGCCGCACGGTCTGGGCCAGGATGCGGATGCCCGGATCGAGTTCGATCAGATCGATCAGGTCCAGAACGAGATGGAGCCGCACGGCGGCGGCCGGGGCATGGCGAGCCAGCGCCCGGAAGGACTCCACCTCGGCCAGCGCCGAGCTGACCCAGCCGGTTTCCGCCCTTTCGTCGAGCCAGTCACGCAGTGCCTGCGTCTCGGATTCAGCGTGGACCAGCTTCACGATCGCGGCGGAGTCGAGGTAGATCATCAGCGCTCGTCCTCGCGATTTCGGGAGAGTTCCGCCGCGATGTCGATGCCGTCGGGTTCACCCAGCGGCATCCGCAGGACCGCGCGGCGCAGCGCAGCGGCGCGTTCCTTGCGCAGGGCCGCTTCCAGCACCGCGGCTCTTATGGCAACGGATCGCGAGCTGCCGTCCTGAGTGAGGACAGCCAGGGCGTGCTCGGTCTCCGAGTCGGTGCGGATCGTCACGGTGTCAGCCATGGCACCAAGCGTAAGACGAAACGTCTTACGGCACCAGCGGCCCGGCGGAAACGCCCGAGGGCGGCACCCCCTCCGCCAGGAAGGGGTGCCGCCCTCGGTACGTGAAGAACAGCCGATCTACCGTCGGGCCGGAGCCCGGGGGTGGATCAGAAGTCCATGTCGCCGCCCGGCATGCCGCCGCCGGCAGCGGCGCCGGCCTTCTCGGGCTTGTCGGCGATGACGGCCTCGGTGGTGAGGAAGAGAGCCGCGATGGACGCCGCGTTCTGCAGGGCAGAGCGGGTGACCTTCGCCGGGTCGATGATGCCCTCGGCGATCATGTCCACGTACTCGCCGGTCGCGGCGTTCAGGCCCCAACCGATCTGCAGGTTGCGGACCTTCTCCACGACGACGCCACCCTCGAGACCACCGTTGACGGCGATCTGCTTGAGCGGGGCCTCCAGCGCGAGCTTGACGGCGTTGGCGCCGGTCGCCTCGTCGCCGGTGAGCTCGAGCTTGTCGAAGACCGAGGAGGCCTGCAGCAGGGCCACGCCGCCACCGGCGACGATGCCCTCTTCGACGGCCGCCTTCGCGTTGCGAACGGCGTCCTCGATGCGGTGCTTGCGCTCCTTGAGCTCGACCTCGGTCGCGGCTCCGGCCTTGATGACCGCAACACCGCCGGCGAGCTTCGCCAGGCGCTCCTGCAGCTTCTCGCGGTCGTAGTCCGAGTCGGAGTTCTCGATCTCGGCGCGGATCTGGTTGACGCGGCCCTGAACCTGGTCGCTGTCACCGGAGCCGTCGACGATGGTCGTCTCGTCCTTGGTGATGACGACCTTGCGGGCGCGGCCGAGCAGGTCGAGACCGGCGTTCTCGAGCTTGAGGCCGACCTCCTCGGAGATGACCGTGCCGCCCGTGAGGATGGCGATGTCGCCGAGCATGGCCTTGCGACGGTCACCGAAGCCCGGGGCCTTGACGGCGACGGACTTGAAGGTGCCGCGGATCTTGTTGACGACGAGGGTGGAGAGGGCCTCGCCCTCGACGTCCTCGGCGATGATCAGCAGCGGCTTGCCGGACTGCATGACCTTCTCCAGGAGCGGCAGCAGGTCCTTGACCGAGCCGATCTTGGAGTTGACGATCAGGATGTACGGGTCGTCGAGGGACGACTCCATGCGCTCCATGTCGGTGGCGAAGTACGCCGAGATGTAGCCCTTGTCGAAGCGCATGCCCTCGGTGAGCTCGAGCTCCAGGCCGAAGGTCTGCGACTCCTCGACCGTGATGACGCCTTCCTTGCCGACCTTGTCCATGGCCTCGGCGATGAGCTCGCCGATCTGGGTGTCGGCGGCGGAGATGGAGGCCGTCGAAGCGATCTGCTCCTTGGTCTCGACATCCTTGGCCTGCGCCAGCAGGGCGGCGGAGACGGCCTCGACGGCCTTCTCGATACCGCGCTTGAGGGCCATCGGGTTCGCACCGGCGGCCACGTTGCGCAGGCCCTCGCGGACGAGCGCCTGGGCGAGAACGGTGGCGGTGGTCGTACCGTCGCCGGCGACGTCGTCCGTCTTCTTGGCGACTTCCTTGACCAGCTCGGCGCCGATCTTCTCGTACGGGTCCTCGAGCTCGATCTCCTTGGCGATGGAGACACCATCGTTGGTGATCGTGGGGGCGCCCCACTTCTTCTCAAGGACGACGTTGCGACCCTTGGGGCCAAGGGTGACCTTGACGGCGTCGGCGAGCTGGTTCATGCCTCGCTCGAGACCGCGCCGGGCCTCCTCGTTGAACGCAATGATCTTGGCCATCTGAAGTGGTCCTCCCGGACAGCGGTGGATTGCTCCCGGACCGCGCCCGCGCCCGCGACGGACGGCCTGCGTGCCCGGCGGTTTCTTCCCGCCGGACCCTGCGGGCCTCACTGACCCGGTCCTCGTATAGGTAGCACTCTCACCAGGAGAGTGCTAACGCCAATGATTAGCACTCGACCCCCCCGAGTGCAAGCGGCTTCGGCCAACCCGGGATGAACACCCAGACGCCACAAGGGCGCCGGAGCCGCCACGCACGAGGGGCCCGCATCCCGTGTCCAGGATGTGGGCCCCTCGTATGCATGCAGTGGTGTCGCTGTGCGCGACCGCCGTGCGTGGCCGCGTACATGTCCGTTGCCGATCGCGGTCGGACTAAGACTTGATCCACCATTCCTGTGGGGATGACGGATTGCAGCCGGGGCGGTTCCTGGGCTGTCCGGCGTGGTCGCCCGGGGGCGGCTCATCCGGGGTCGCTCAGGGCGCTGGTCCGGCATTCGGGGAGCAGAGGCACAACGCAGGCGTTGCACTGCCGCGTGATCCGTACCGGCGAGCCGGGGACGGACACGGTGCGGTTGACTCCCACAGGGCGTCTTCTCGCCCTGCCCCTCACGGGACTTGGCGATCGTAGCGGAAATACGGAACGCGTCTTAGCCGGCGGCGAGCTTGACCATGTCCGCCTGCGGACCCTTCTGGCCCTGCGAGATCTCGAACTCGACCCGCTGACCCTCTTCAAGGGTGCGGTACCCGTCCATCTGGATGGCGCTGTAGTGGACGAACACATCCGCACCACCGTCGACCGCGATGAAGCCGTAGCCCTTCTCCGCGTTGAACCACTTGACGGTGCCCTGAGCCATGCCTAACTCCCCTATTACTGGCCCTTGCGCAGGACCGCACTTCGCGGTCCCGGGTCAGAACTTGCGCCGGAACGCCTCGACCGGGGCTGAATGTATCCGCACCGCTGCTGTCTGCAACAGGTCATTCCGACGAGAATTCTGGACACGCCAAAAGATTGAAATAGGGTGAAAACCCGGAATATTCCTGGGCAACTCGGGCCGGACAAACCACGCCAAGGACCCATAGCGCACTTGCATGTTGACTCAATGTCAACCCTCTCGCGACCCGCTCATATGCGGCGGGCAAGAACAGCGGAGGGGACTTCCCCAACTCTACCGCGCCCAACCAAGCAGAATTGCCCCCTCCGTTTAGTAACGGAGGGGGCAATTCAGTTTCTACGAGCCGTTGGCCGCTCAGCAGCCGCCCGCGACGGCGGGGATGATCGAGATGCCCGCGCCGTCCGGGGTGGACGTCTGCAGCCCACCCTCGAAGCGCACGTCGTCGTCGTTGACGTAGACGTTGACGAAGCGGCGCAGCTTGCCCTGGTCGTCCAGGACGCGCGCGGCGATGCCGGGGTGGCTGGCCTCCAGCGACTGGATGACCTCTTCGAGGGTCGCGCCCTCGGCGGGGACCTCGGCCTGGCCGCCGGTGTAGGTGCGCAGGATGGTGGGGATGCGGACGTTGACGCTCATGGCGCTACTGCCTTTCCGGTGTGCAGGGAGAGAGATCAGGCCAGGTTGGCGGCGCGGAACGCGTCCAGGCTCGGGCGGATGGTGGCGGTCTGGCCACCACCTTCGGCCACCGCCTCCAGGGTCTTGAGGCCGTCACCGGTGTTCAGGACCACGGTGGTCAGCGTGGGGTCGAGCTGCCCGTTCTCGATGAGCTTCTTCGTGACGCCGACGGTCACGCCGCCCGCGGTCTCGGCGAAGATGCCCTCGGTCTGGGCGAGGATCTTGATGGCCTCGACGACCTGCTCGTCGTTGACGTCCTCGACGAAGCCGCCGGTGCGGCGCGCGATGTCCAGGACGTACGGGCCGTCCGCCGGGTTGCCGATGGCCAGCGACTTGGCGATGGTGTTCGGCTTCTGCGGGCGGACCACCTCGTGACCGGCCTTGAAGGCGGTCGAGACGGGCGAGCAGCCTTCGGCCTGGGCGCCGAAGATCTTGTACGGCTTGTCCTCGACGAGACCGAGCTTGATCAGCTCCTGCAGACCCTTGTCGATCTTCGTGAGCTGCGAGCCGGACGCGATCGGGATGACGATCTGGTCGGGCAGCTGCCAGCCGAGCTGCTCGCAGATCTCGTACGCCAGGGTCTTGGAACCCTCGCCGTAGTACGGGCGCAGGTTGACGTTGACGAAGCCCCAGCCCTCGCCCAGCGGGTCGCCGATGAGCTCGGAGCAGAAGCGGTTGACGTCGTCGTAGTTGCCCTCGATGCCGACGAGGTCACCACCGTAGACACCGGCCATGACGACCTTGCCCTGCTCCAGGTCGTGCGGGATGAACACGCAGGAGCGGAAGCCGGCGCGCGCGGCCGCGGCGCCGACGGCGCCGGCCAGGTTGCCGGTGGAGGAGCAGGAGAGGGTGGTGAAGCCGAAGGCGCGGGCGGCCTCGACGGCGATGGCCACGACGCGGTCCTTGAAGGAGTGCGTCGGGTTGCCGGAGTCGTCCTTGACGTACAGCTTGCCGGTGACGCCGAGCTCCTTGGCCAGGTTGGCCGCGTCCACGAGCTTGGTGAAGCCGGGGTTCAGGCTCGGCTTGGAGGCCACGTCCGCCGGGACGGGCAGCAGCGGCGCGTAGCGCCAGATGTTGTTCGGGCCGGCCTCGATGGCGGCGCGCAGGGCTTCCGGGTCACCGAGCGGCAGGTCGTAGGCGACTTCGAGCGGGCCGAAGCACTCGGCGCAGGCGAAGATCGGGCCGAGCTCGAAGCGGGTACCGCACTCACGACAGGAAAGGCCGGTGGCGGGACCGAGATCGACAGAGGTGCCGACGGTGCCAGCTTCAACGACAGTATTGATTTCAACGGTTTCGGCAGAGGTTGCGACAGACTGTGCAGCCATGATGGCGAGGCCCTTTCTCCTCATCTTCCCCATGGCGCACTTCGCCATGAGACGGAATTGGCACCTTCCCTAGCCGGGGACCTCGCTGGCGGCGCTGGAATGCGCGATCGCGAGAACCGACTGGAGGGTTGCCGGGGCTTCAACGGGCCGTGTCCCTCTGCCCCTCTGGATGAGCGGTATGGCACCGGCACACGCGCTCTGCGGCGCGCCGGTGCGTTTGTACGCGGGGACCCCCGGCATGCGGTGGACCTTCGCGTTGTTCAAGACTGTAACCGAAGGCCCGGACGGTTGAGACAGCCGTCCGAACCGCGAGATGGATCATATTTCGGTCCAAACCAGTGAAGAACCAGGGAGTGCTGAAGGTGCTGGAAGAGGTGGAGCGCTGGCTGGCAGACCGCTCCTGGTCAGCCGCCGACCGACCGCTCGGCCAGCTGCTTTCGGCCAAGCGGGCAGCGGGGACCACGGTGAGCGTGGTGTTGCCGGCGCTGAACGAGGAGGCGACGGTCGGCGAGATCGTCGAGGTGATCCGACGCGATCTGATCGAGGGCTTGCCGGTGCCCCTGGTGGACGAGCTCGTCGTGATCGACTCGGGCTCCACAGACCGCACCGCGGAGGTCGCGGCCAAGGCCGGGGCCCGGGTGGTGCACCGCGACGAGGTCCTGCCGCGGATCCCGGCACTGCCCGGCAAGGGCGAGGTGCTGTGGCGCTCGCTGCTGGTCACCACCGGTGACGTCGTCTGCTTCGTGGACGCCGATCTGCGCGACTTCTCGGCCTCCTTCGTCTCCGGGATCGTCGGCCCGCTGCTCACCGATCCGGACGTGCGGTTCGTCAAGGCGATGTACGACCGACCCCTCGGCCAGGAGTTCGGCGACCCGGCCGCCCCGGCCTCCGCCAAGGGCCACGGCCAGGGCGGCCGGGTCACGGAGCTGGTGGCCCGCCCCCTGCTCAACCTCCACTGGCCGCAGCTGGCCGGCTTCGTCCAGCCGCTGGGCGGCGAGTACGCCGTACGCCGCGAGCTGCTGGAGCGGCTGCCGTTCCCCGTGGGCTACGGGGTCGAGCTGGGCCTGCTGGTGGACGCGCTGCACACGGCCGGGCTGGACGCGCTGGCCCAGGTGGACGTGGGCGTACGGCTGCACCGGCACCAGGACGGCCAGGCGCTGGGACGGATGGCCGCCGCGATCTACCGCACGGCGCAGGTGAGGCTCTCGCGCGGGCACCTCGTACGCCCCGAGCTGACGCAGTTCGAGCGCGGCCCGGAGGGGTTCGTGCCGCACACCTACGCCGTGGACACCGAGGAGCGGCCGCCGATGCTCGACATCGAGGAGTACGCGCACCGTCGCGTGGCGTAACGCCCGGATCGGCGGTGTGCTCTTCCTCTCGGTCCGGCGCACACGCAGGCGCTGACGTTTGACCGGAGGCGAGGCGGGCTAGGTTCGCCGCATGGCTTCCCAGGTGCTCGTCGCCGCGAATCGCGGCCCCCTCTCGTACGCCCTCGACGCGGCCGGCACGCTCAGTGCCCGCCGCGGCGGGGGCGGCCTCGTCTCCGGCCTCTCCGCGGCCCTCGCGGAGCAGCCGGGGGCGCTGTGGATCTGCGCGGCCCTGTCCGACGCGGACCGGGAGGCGGTACGGCGGGGGGTCGCCGAGCCGGGCGTGCGCATGCTCGACATCGACCCCGAGGTCTACGACGCCGCGTACAACGGCATCGCGAACTCGGTGCTGTGGTTCCTCCACCACCACCTGTACGACGTCCCCCGCGAGCCGGTCTTCGACGCGGAGTTCCGGCGGCGCTGGGCCTCGTACGTCACGTACAACGAGGCCTTCGCGGCGGCGCTGGCGGAGGAGGCGGCCGAGGGCGCGGCGGTCCTGATCCAGGACTACCACCTGGCCCTGGCCCCCGGGATGCTCCGGGAGTTCCGCCCCGACCTGCGGATCGGGCACTTCACGCACACGCCGTGGGCCTCGCGGGAGTTCCTGGAGATGCTCCCGGCGGACATCCGGAGCCAGTTGGTGTGGGGGATGCTCGGGGCGGACCGGCTGGGGTTCCACACCTGGGGGTGGGCGGACAACTTCATCGCCGGCGCGCACCTCGATGATGCGACCGGCATCGCGGACCCCTTCTTTCCCCGGGACGGACAGGCCGGGGTGTGGCACCGCAAGCTGCTCGCGGACCGCGGGAAGTACGAGGAGAAGCGGTTCACCTCGGTGACCCCGTACCCGCTCGGCGTGGACGGGGACGAGCTGCGCGGGCTCGCGCACCGGCCGGAGGTGGACGACAAGCTGGCGGCGCTGCGGGCGGAGGTCGGCGGGCTGAAGACGATCGTCCGGGTGGACCGCACGGAGCTGTCGAAGAACATCCTGCGGGGGCTGCTGGCGTACCGGGAGCTGCTGACGGTCCACCCCGAATGGCGCGGCCGGGTGGTCCATCTGGCCTCCGCCTACCCGTCCCGGCAGGACCTGGCCGTCTACCGGGAGTACACCGAGTCGGTACGGGAGCTGGCCGCGGCGATCAACACGGAGTTCGCCGCGGCCGACTGGCAGCCGGTGCTGGTCTCCGTGGAGGACGACTTCGCGCGGTCGCTGGCCGCGTACCGGCTGGCGGACGTGGCGCTGGTCAATCCGGTGCGGGACGGCATGAACCTCGTCGCGAAGGAGATCCCGGTGGTCTCGGAGGCGGGGTGCGTGCTGGTGCTGTCCACCGGGGCGGGGGCATACGAGGAGCTGCGCGCGGACGCGCTGACGGTGAACCCGTACGACGTGACGGCCACGGCGGAGGCGTTGCACGCGGCCCTCTCCATGCCGGCGGCGGAGCGCGCGGACCGCACGAAGCGCCTCGCGGTGGCCGCCACCGCCCTCCCCCCGGCCCAATGGCTCACGTCCCAACTGGACGCCCTGCGCGCCTGACCCTCCCGGCACGGGGCGGAGTCCCCCGCAGCGACCTTTGCCGCTGCGCGGGGCGGAGTCCCCGCAGCAACCCTTGCCGCTGCGCGGGGCGGAGTCCCCTACCCGCCCTTCCACCGTTCCCCGGGCCAGCCCGGACCCGGTCCTCAAGCGCCGGACGGGCTGGGAGGGGGTACCGGGCTGCGCCCGGACCCCCTGGGGCTCCGCCCCAGACCCCGCGCCTCAAACGCCGGCGAGGCTGGATTCGGCCGGCGTCAGCCTGAACGTGCACGCAGTGCACGGCGCGCTGGATTGCCCGGAGGGCAATTCCAGCCCCGCCGGCGCTTGAGGCGCGGGGGCCCCGGGGGCTGGCCCCCGGCAACGGCGCCGCACCCGGCAAGGGTCCGGGCGCAGCCCGGGGAACGGGCGAAGGGTGGGTAGGGGACCCAGCCCCGCAGGGACCAACCAGCCGCACCCGCCCACCGGCCCCCGCCCCAGACGGCAGTGGCGGCACCGCCGACCGGCCACCGCCGGACGGAGTCCGGCGCAGCGGCGCGAAGCCCGCGCAGCGGTGCGAGGGACGCGTCAAGAAGGTGCGGCCCGCCAGGGCCGAGCCGCGCGAGCGGCGCGTCAAGAAGGAGGGAGCGCCGCGGCCAGGGCGGACAGGAAGGTGACGACCTGGGACGGGCCGGACAGGGTCAGGTCCGCGCGGGCGGCGAGTTCCGGGACCTCGGCCGAGCCACTGCACAGGAGCAGCCCCGGCATGCCCCCGGCCCGCAGCTTCTCCACCGCCGAGTAGGCAGCCAGGTCCCCGAGGTCGTCGCCGGCGTAGAGCACCGCCTCCGCCCCCACCTCCGTGAGGTACTCCGTGAGGGCGACGCCCTTGTCCATCCCCGGCGGCCGCAGCTCCAGTACGGCCCGGCCCGGTTCGACCATCAGGCCGTGCCGGGCCGCCAGCCCCGCCAGGGGCTCGCGCAGGGCCGCGAAGGCGGCTTCCGGGTCGGCCGCGCGGCGGGTGTGGACGGCCAGTGCCTGGCCCTTCTCCTCGATCCACGTCCCGCGCCACGCACCGATCGCGTCCAGGAACCCGGGCAGCTCCGCCCGGACCGCCGCCACCCCCGGATGCTCGGCCGGGGCGTGCACGATGCCGCTCACGGCGTCCCAGCGCTCGGCCCCGTAGTGCCCGAGGACCACCAGGTGTTCGAGGCCGGGGACTCCGGCGAAGCCCCCGTAGCGGACGGCGACCCCGGCCGGCCGGCCGGTGACGACCGCGATGGAGCCGACCTCGGGGGCGAGGGCGGCCAGCGCGGGGACGGCTCCGGGGTGGGCCCGTGCCTGGTCGGGGTCGGGGACGATGTCGGCGAGGGTGCCGTCGAAGTCGAGGGCGATGACGCAGCGGCGCGGTGCGCGGAGGAGGGCTTCGAGTCCCTCGCGTCCGGCGGTGGTGACGGGCATCGGCAGATCGTGCGGATGGCTCCCCATACGCACGACCCTAACGGCCCAACGGGGCCACGGCTACGGCGCGCGGCCCCGCAGCTACCGCCTCGCCCGCTGGGCCTCGCGGATGCGCCGCAGGCGGTTCACCGTGCCCGGTGCGTGCCGCAGTGCCCTGGGGTCGTCCATCAGCGCGTTGAGCAGCTGGTAGTACCGGACCGGGGGCATCCCCAGTCCTTCCCGTATGGCCCGCTCCTTGGCGCCCGGTCCGGGCCAGGTGCGGCCTTCGTAGGCCAGTACGGCCGCCTCGTCGGCGCTCAGCCCGGCCGGCGGCCTCTCGTCCGCGTCCGTCATACGGCCAGATTAACTCCGCCCTACGACAGCCCGCGCCCGCCCCGGATCAGTGGGAATCCGCCTTGCGCGCCATCTCCGCGAGGTCCGCGAGGGTCTTCTCGGGCTGTCCGCCCGGCTGCACGGCCTTGCCGATGTTCTTCTTGACGTCCTCGCTCACGGCCGCCCAGGACTTCTTGCCCACCGGGTAGAGCCGCGCGTTGGGCAGGGCGCGCAGGAAGGTCTTCAGCTCCGCCGAGGAGGCACCCGTAGAGGCCTCCATCGCCCGGGAGCCGCTGGTGGTGACCGGGAGCAGGTCGTACTTCTCGGTGAAGGCCGTCACGTTGTTCGCCTCGTAGAGGAAGTCCAGGAACTTCCCGGACTGCGTCTGGTGGCCGGTCTTGAAGGCCATCACCCAGTCGGCGACGCCCATGGTCGGGTGGGGCACACCGTCGGAGGTCGGCATGGGGGTCATGCCGTACTCCACGCCCTTCGCGGCGGCCTGCTTGAGCAGCGTCGGGTGCCCGTTGAGCATGCCGACCTCGCCGCGCGCGAAGGAGTCGAAGGCGGCCTGGCGGTTCAGCTTGGCCGGTTCGACGGGGCCGGTCAGGCCCCCGCCGACGAGCTCGTCGCGCAGGAACTCCAGGGTCTTGACGTTGGCCGCGGAGTCGATCGAGTACTGCTCTTCGTTGTCGGCGTAGCCTCCGCCGCCCGCGAGCAGCCACTGCATGGTCTCGGCCTGCGCCTCCTCGCGGCCCAGGGGCAGCGCGAAGGGCGTCGGGACTCCGTCCGCCTTGAGCTTCTTGGCGGCGGCCTCCAGATCGGCCCAGCTCTTGGGCTGCCAGGGGGTCTTGCCGTCCTTGGGGATGATTCCGGCGTCGGCGAACAGCTTCTCGTTGTAGAACATCAGCCGGGTGCTGCCCACGAAGGGCAGGCCGTACTGGACGCGCCGGACCTTGCCCGCTTCGGCGAGCGGTGCGAGGAAGTCGGCCTGGGTGTTGACGGAGAGCAGCTCGTCGGCGGAGTACAGCTTGCCCGCGGCCGCGTAGTCGGCGTAGGCGCCGATCTGGGCGATGTCGGGGGCCTCGCCGGCCTTGACCATCTCGGCGACCTTGGCGTCGACCTCGGACCAGGAGTAGACGTCGACCTGGACCTTGATGCCGGGGTGGCGCTTCTCGAAGGACGCGGCGAGGTCCTTCCAGTAGGGCTTGGAGGAGTTTTCCGGTTTGTCCCCGTAGTCGGCCGCCACGACCTTGAGGGTGACCTCGTTGTCCCCGGTGAGGCCCGACACGGCGCCGCAGCCGGTCAGCGTCACGGTGGTCAGGCACAGTGCGAGGCCGGACGCGGCGAGGTTCAGCTTTCTGGCCTGGACAGTTCGCGCCTTCAAAGTTCTCGTTCCACCCCAGGTTGTTCCGTACGATTCGCGTAAAGGTCTACACCACTTTTGAGCCTGGTCAACACTCGGACCCAAACGTGCACACGGCCTGCACGCGCACGCGCGCACGGACCCGCCCACGGACCCGCCCACGGCCCCGCGTACCGACCCTCGTACCGAGACACTCGCCGGCGAAGGTCCCGAATTTGTATGGCCACTCAACAATCCCCCTCAGTGGACTAGACCTTTGCCCTCCGATCACGCGAGACTGTCACCCGTGAAACCCGTGAAACACGTCATCGCCCTCGATGTGGGCGGCACTGGGATGAAGGCCGCCCTCGTCGCCGCCGACGGCACCCTGCTCCACGAGGCGCGCCGCGCCACCGGCCGCGAGCGGGGCGCCGAAGCCGTCGTCGAGACGATCCAGGACTTCGCCGCCGAGCTCCTCGACCTCGGCCGGGAGCGCTTCGCCACCACCGCCTCCGCGGCCGGCGTGGCCGTCCCCGGCATCGTCGACGCCGAGAACGGGATCGCCGTCTACGCGGCGAACCTGGGCTGGCGCGACGTCCCCATGCGCGAACTGCTCGGCAGACGCCTCGGCGGGATCCCGGTCGCGCTGGGCCACGACGTCCGCACGGGCGGACTCGCCGAAGGCCGCATCGGCGCGGGCCGCGGCGCCGACCGCTTCCTGTTCGTCCCCCTCGGCACCGGCATCGCCGGAGCCATCGGCATCGCCGGCCGCATCGAGGCCGGCGCGCACGGGTACGCGGGCGAGATCGGCCACATCGTGGTCCGCCCGGGCGGCCCCGCCTGCGGCTGCGGCCAGCGCGGCTGCCTGGAGACCCTCGCCTCCGCCTCCGCCGTCAGCCGCGCCTGGGCGGCTGCCTCCGGCGACCCCGACGCGGACGCCGCGGACTGCGCCAAGGCCGTCGAATCCGGCGACGAGCGCGCCCTGGAGGTCTGGCTCGCCGCCATCGGCGCCCTCGCCGACGGGCTGGTCACCGCGATCACCCTGCTGGACCCGCGCACGCTGATCATCGGTGGCGGACTGGCCGAGGCCGGGGAAACCTTGTTCACACCACTACGGACGGCCGTGGAGGAACGCGTGACGTTCCAGCGGCTGCCCCACATCGTTCCGGCGGCCCTAGGGGACACCGCCGGATGCCTGGGTGCAGGGCTGCTCGCCTGGGATCTACTCGCCACGGAGGTACCTGCCTGATGTCCGGAAGCGCACATGTGGGCCGCAGCACCGTTCTCACCGGCGCCGACGTGGTGCTGCCCACGGGCATCGTCAAGGGCGGACGCCTCATCGTCGACGGGGAGCGCATCGCCGGCAGCGCGGAGGAGAACGCGGCCGTCGTCGACCTCTCCGGGTGCCTGATCGTCCCCGGCTTCGTCGACATGCACAACCACGGCGGCGGCGGCGCCTCCTTCACCTCCGGCACCGCCGAAGAAGTGCTCAAGGGCGTACGGACCCACCGCGAGCACGGCACCACCACCCTGGTCGCCTCCACCGTCACCGGCGACCTGGACGAGCTGGCCCGCCGCGCCGGACTGCTCGCCGAGCTGACCCAGCAGGGCGACATCGCCGGCATCCACTTCGAGGGGCCCTTCATCAGCCCCTGCCGCAAGGGCGCGCACGCGGAAGACCTCCTGCGCGACCCCGACCCGGCCGAGGTCCGCAAGCTGATCGACGCCTCGCACGGCGCCGCCCGCATGTTCACCCTCGCCACCGAACTCCCCGGCGGCCTGGACTCCGTACGCCTGCTCGCCGAGCACGGGGTCATCGCCGCGATCGGCCACACGGACTCCACGTACGAGCAGACACTGGAGGCCATCGACGCCGGCGCGACCGTCGCCACCCACCTCTACAACGCGATGCCGGGCCTGGAGCACCGCGCCCCCGGCCCCATCGCGGCCCTGCTGGAGGACGAGCGGGTCACCGTCGAGCTGATCAACGACGGCACCCACCTGCACCCCGCCATGCTGGAGCTGGCCTTCCGCCACGCGGGCGCGCACCGGGTGGCGCTGATCACCGACGCGATGGACGCGGCCGGCTTCGGCGACGGGATCTACCACCTCGGCCCGCTGGAGGTCGAGGTCAAGGAGGGCGTCGCCCGCCTCGTCGAGGGCGGCTCCATCGCCGGCTCCACCCTCACCCTGGACACCGCCTTCAAGCGGTCGGTCACCCTCGACAAGCTCCCCGTCGAGTCCGTGGTCCAGGCGATCTCCGCCAACCCGGCCAAGCTGATCGGCGTCTACGACCAGGTCGGCTCGCTGGAGCCCGGCAAGTACGCGGACCTCGTCGTCCTCGACGCCGCCTTCGACGTCCGCGGCGTCATGCGGCGCGGCGAATGGATCGTGAACCCGCTCGCGGCGGGCAACTGATCAGGCCCCTTCACGAAAGCGGTCGGCCCGGGGTACTGGGCCGACCGCTCCTTCTTTTGGCATGATCCCGGCACACACAGAGACCCGGGGCCCCTCCATGATCCTGACCGTGACGCTCAACACCGCACTCGACGTCACCTACCGCGTACCGCGCCTGCTCGCGCACGCCTCCCACCGCGTCACCGAGGTCACCGAACGGCCCGGCGGCAAGGGCCTCAACGTGGCCCGCGTGCTCGCCGCGATCGGCCACGAGGTCACCGCGACCGGCTTCGCGGGCGGCCCCACGGGAGCCCTCGTACGCGAGCTGCTCGCCGGCTCCCCCGGCGTCCGGGACGAGCTGGTCCCCTGCGCGGGCACCACCCGGCGCACCCTGGCCGTCGTCGACGAGGCCTCCGGGGACACCACGCAGTTCAACGAACCGGGCCCGCTGATCAGCGCCGCCGAGTGGACCGCGTTCCTCACCCGCTACGGGGCCCTGCTGGCGGGCGGCGCCCGCGCGGTGGCCCTGTGCGGCAGCCTGCCCCCGGGCGTACCCGTGGGCGCTTACGCGGCCCTCGTACGGACGGCCCGCGCAGCCGGCGTGCCCGTCCTCCTCGACACCAGCGGCGAGGCCCTGCGCCGCGGGGTCGCCGCCCGCCCCGACGTGATCAAACCGAACGCCGCCGAGCTCGCCGAGCTGACCGGATCGCGAGAGCCGCTGCCCGCCACCCGGGACGCCCGCCGCCGCGGAGCCCACGCGGTGGTCACCTCGCTCGGCCCCGAAGGACTGCTCGCCGCCACCGCCGGGGGCACCTGGCGGGCGGCTCCGCCCCGCACCCTGGCGGGCAACCCCACCGGCGCCGGCGACTCCGCGGTCGCGGGCCTGCTCTCGGCCCTCACCGAGGGCCTGGACTGGCCGGACCGCCTGACCCGCGCGGTGGCCCTCTCGGCGGCCACGGTCGCCGCCCCCACGGCGGGAGACTTCGACCCCCGCACCTACGAGGAGGTACGGGGGTCGGTGAAGGTCACGGCGGGCACGTAGTTCGGCCATTCCCGCAGGTCAGACCGAGGATTTCAGCCAATTCCGTGCAGCCCCGGGCTGTACCGAGACCTCACCCCTACATTAAATCGAACACATATCCGAGTCGCTAATTGGAGTGTTCACTGATGAACTCACGAATCCGGGCCGCCCTGACATGCGTCGGCTTCACCGCTGCGGCAGTACTGGGCTTGTCGAACCCGGCAGCCGCTGCCGAAACGGCGGGCGTGTGGATGAACGGCAGCCATTCCTTCAACATCCGCACCAGCGCGAGCACGTCCGGAAGCCTCATCGCCACGGTCTCGAACACGTCGACCCGCGTCCCGTGCACCACGACGCCCTGTACACGCAACAACGAGGGCGGGTCTTACAGCTGTTGGTCGGGAGGTCCCTCGGGCAACGACTGGGTGAAGGTCAACTACAACGGGCGTATCGGCTGGGTCGCTATCTACTGCGTCGAGGCCGGCCGGATCTAACGGAAGCCTGCCACGGTCGGGGCCCGGCTGGGGCCCCGACCGCGCGAGGACTCAGCGCTTCTCGAGGACGAACCGGTCGATGACCGCCTCGCAGGAGTTGCCCGCCTCGCAGGAGATCTTGATGGTGTTCGTGCCCTGCTTGAGGTTCACGTAGGAGTAGGTGTTGGTCCAGCCCTTGGCCCAGTCACCCTCGCCGGCCTTCGCGAAGTTCTTCATGTTGATCGGCCGGGTCTGCACGGTGTCGTTGATCGCCAGCGTCATGTTGGCGTCCTTGCCCGGCACGCCGTAGTACATCCGGAAGGTGTACTCGCCGGTCTTGGGGACGTCCAGCGTCCAGGTCACGGCCGCACCCTGCTGGTTGAAGCCGCCGACGTACTTGCCGCTCGCGCTCTTGGCCCCCGGCACCGCGCTCTCCAGCGTGGCGCCACCGGTGATCACCATGCCGGAGCCGCCCGCGTCGCCCTTGGGCAGCGGAGCGTCCGGCGACGCGGAGCCGCTCGGCCGGCCCGAGGGGGTGTTCTGGGCGGGCGCCGACGGGCTCTGGCCCGTGTTCGCGGTGTTCTTGCCCTTGTCCTTGTCGTCGTCCTTGCCGAAGATCACGGCCGCGCCGATGCCGATCGCCACCGCGGCGACCACCGCGACGGCCGCGACGAGCATGCCCCTGCGGCTGGACCCGCCGCTGCCGTGCCCGCCGCCGTGGCCGCCACCGCGCCCGCCGCCGGAGCCCGGCAGCGGAACGGACTGGGTGTACTGCGGGGGCTGCTGCGGCGGAACGCCGTAGCCGCCCGCCTGGAGCGCCTCGGGGGCCTGGTACTGCGCCTGGTAGGCCGGGGGCTGCTGCGGCGGGCCCTGCTGATAGGGCACGGGGCCGCGCTGGCCGCCCTTGGGCCGGTCACCGACCGTGCGGACCTGGTTGTACGAGGTCCGGGGCACACCCGGCTGACCGCCGGCCGTGGGTCCCGGGTAGCCGTACCCGCCGCCCTGCCCGGGCGGGGTGGCCCCCGCGGCCTGGCCGTCCTCGTAGAGGTAGCCGAACGGGTCGTCATCCTCGGGCTGGTTCGCCCCGTTGTTCGGGCCGTGGTTCGCGGGCGTCGTCATCGCAGGTCACTCCTTTCGACCCCGGGGAGCCTACCCCGAACAGGTGCGCCCACGGGCGGCCCGAGAGCTTACCCGGCCCGGCGGTGCGCCTTCGAACGGGACCGCTTCTCGATGTACATGCGCTGGTCGGCGGAGCGCAGCACCTCGTCGGCCGACATGCCGCAGCTCGCCCAGCCGATCCCGAAACTGGCTCCCACGCGGACCGCGCGGCCGTCCACCCGGATCGGCGGGATGATCGCGTTGCGCAGCCGCACCGCGAGGTCGGCGGCGTCGGCGGCGCCCAGCCCGTCGGCGAGGACGACGAACTCATCACCACCCAGCCGGGCCACCGTGTCCCCGTCCCGGACCCCGGTGGTCAGCCGCCGGGCCACCTCGATCAGGACCGCGTCGCCGGTGTGGTGCCCGAACCGGTCGTTGATCGACTTGAATCCGTCGAGGTCGCAGAAGAGCACCGCGAGCCCCTTCGTACCGTCGTCGATGTCGGTCGCCGGCGCGACCGTGTGCACGTGGTGGTCGTACGGGCCCACCGCGGCCGAGCCACCGCCCGGCGTGCCGCCGGGGCCGCCCATGCCCCCGGGGAACTCGAAGGGCTCGGGAAAGCCGTCGGGCCGGTACCCGTGCTCGCCGTGCGCGCCGTGCTGACCGGGTGCGCCCTCTCCTGGGGGCCGCGTCTCGAAGGCGGCGTCCAGCGCCTCCACGGCGGTGGCGCGCACCGACTGCGGGCGGCGACAGAGCCGGGCTCCGAGCCGGGAGCGCAGCTCGGCGCTGTTGGGCAGGCCGGTCAGCGAGTCGTGGCTGGCCCGGTGGGCGAGCTGCAGCTCGTGCCGCTTGCGCTCCTCGATGTCCTCGACGTGCGTGAGCAGGAAGCGCGGCCCGTCGGCGGCGTCGGCGACGACGGAGTTGCGCAGCGACACCCAGACGTACGTACCGTCGCGCCGGCCGAGTCTGAGCTCGGCGCGGCCGCCCTCGGCGGAGGTCCGCAGCAGGGTGCCGATGTCCTCGGGGTGCACGAGGTCGGAGAAGGAGTACCGGCGCAGCACGGAGGCGGGCCGCCCCAGCAGCCGGCACAGCGCGTCGTTGGTGCGCAGCAGGCGGCCGTGCTGGTCCCCGCCCATCTCGGCGATGGCCATGCCGCTCGGCGCGTACTCGAAGGCCTGGCGGAACGACTCTTCGCTGGCCCGCAGGGCCTGCTGCTCGCGCTCGAGGCGGACCAGGGCCCGCTGCATGTTCGCGCGGAGCCGGGCGTTGCTGATGGCAATCGCGGCCTGGAAGGCATACATCTGGAGTGCTTCGCGGCCCCAGGCGCCGGGCCGGCGGCCGTTGCGCGGCCGGTCCACGGAGACCACGCCGAGCAGTTCGCCGCCGGTGGCGTACATGGGGGCGTAGAGCCGGTCCTCGGGGTGCCACTCGTCCTCGAACCGCGGGTCGGGGCCCTCCGTGTGCCACTGCGGGACGTCGTCCTCGACGAGGACCCAGCGCTCGGTGTGCGGGATGAAGCGCAGTCCGTCCCAGTTCTCGCCCATCATCAGGCGGCGTTCCCAGGAGGCGCGCGAGCCGACACGGCCGGTGATCAGGGCTTCTGCGGCGGGGTCTCCCGCGAAGGCGGCGACGACCAGATCACCGTCGGGGCGAACGAGGTTGACGCAGGCGAGTTCGTAGCCGAGGCCGAGGACGATGCCGTCCACGACGGTCTGCAGGGTGTCCGCCAGGCTCCGGGCCGTATTGAGCTCGGCCACCACCCGGTGCAGCTGCCGCAGGGTCGCAAGACGGACGTACGGCTCCGACTCGGTCTCCATTGCTCGCTCTCCCCGAGACCTCGACAGCAACTCCAGGTTTGTCATCGGCGCTTCGTTGCGGTATCCCGTCCACTGAATCACAGTGAGCTGTGCGGCAGGTACACAGGGTCAACAAATCTTGCTCTCTGTGACTCAAGTCACATGAGATGAATAAGGGGGTCGCCGCGTCGCCCCACTCGGGTTCATTCCGGCCGGTTCGCCCGATCTGTTCCCGGAAGCAAACGATACGCCCGAACCCGGAACGGCCCGGGCCGGCGTAGGCCATCGGACGGGGGCGCGCCTCGGACCTCCGCCCGAGGCGCCGTCGGACCTCCGCCCGATGCGCCGCGCGAGGGGGTGACAGTAGCGTCCCGACCGTGCCCCCAACGACCCCGTGACACCACTTTCCGTACCCGCACCCCATGCTGTGGGGGTGAGCAACGACGAGTTCCGGGCCGCGATGTCCCGACTGGCGGCGGGCGTGTGCCTGATCACCGCGCAGGAACCCCCGCTGTCGGCGGGCAGCCGCGGCGAGGACGTCGGCATGACGGCGACCGCCTTCATGTCCGTGTCCCTGGAACCGCCCCTGGTCCTCGTCAGCGTGCGCGAGGGCTCCCGGATGGACGACCTGCTGGCCGAGCAGCCCCTGTGGTCGGTGTCGGTGCTCGCCGACCACCAGGTCCAGATCGCGAGCCGGTTCTCGATGAAGAACCGCATCAGCGACCGACTGCTGTTCGCGGACCTGCCCTACACGCGCGGCGGCGTCTCCGGCGCCCCGCTGCTCTCGGGGGCCCTGGCCACCCTGGAGTGCCGTACGGAGAACCGCGTCGAGGCGGGCGACCACACCCTGGTCATCGGCCACGTCCTCACCGCCACCCAGCCTGCGCCGGACTCCCCGCCCCTTGCGTACTTCCGGGGGCGCTACCGGCACCTGGCGCCCTGAGCCCGGCGGCCGGCGGTCCGGCCGGCGGCCCGGCCGGCGGCCCGGTGGCTACCAGTCCCGCGCGTTGCGGCCCCGCTTGGTCTCGCCGCGGGCCTTCTTCTCGCGCAGCCGCCGCTCGTTGATGCCCCGGGGGATCTTCGTCGCCCGCCGCGCCTTGGGGGGCGGCGCCGTGGCCTCGGCCAGCAGCGCGGTCAGCCGGACCAGCGCCATCTCGCGGTTGCGGAACTGCGAGCGGTGCTCGGAGGCCCGTACGGTCACCACCCCGTCGACCAGCCGGGACGCGAGGCGCTCCAGCGCCCGCTCCTTCCACACGTCGGGCAGCGACTTCGTCGCCGCGACGTCGAAGAGGAGCTCCACGCGCGAGTCCGAGGTGTTCACGTGCTGGCCGCCCGGCCCGGAGGACCGCGAAAAACGCCAGGCGAGCTCGCCCTCGGGGAGCACGACCGAACCGCGGATGACATAGGGACCAGGCATGCCCCCTATGATCCGTGCCCGCCGGAGCCCCGTCACCCTCATTTCTTCGACAATTCCCCCGGTGCGGAACCTGGCGCCCCTCTCGCCGCGTTATGGAGGTCAGCGGTAACTTGGGCATCCTCACGGTCGATACGACAAGTGAGACCAAGTGAGACTAGGAAGGGACACCAGTCACCATGGCAGTAAGCCTCTCCAAGGGCGGAAACGTCTCGCTCAGCAAGGAGGCCCCGGGCCTCGCGGCCGTCACGGTCGGCCTGGGCTGGGACACCCGCACGACCACCGGTGTCGACTTCGACCTGGACGCCTCCGCGATCGCGGTCAACGCGCTCGGCAAGGTCGTCTCCGACGGCCACTTCGTCTTCTTCAACAACAAGTCCACCCCGGACCAGACCATCGTCCACACCGGTGACAACCGCACGGGTGAGGGCGCGGGCGACGACGAGGCCATCAACGTCAACCTCGCCGGCCTGCCGGCCGACGTGGACAAGATCGTCTTCCCGGTCTCCATCTACGACGCCGAGACCCGCAGCCAGAACTTCGGCCAGGTCCGCAACGCGTACATCCGCGTCGTGAACCAGGCCGGCGGCGTCGAGATCGCCCGCTACGACCTCTCCGAGGACGCGGCGACCGAGACCGCCATGGTCTTCGGCGAGCTCTACCGCAACGGCGCCGAGTGGAAGTTCCGCGCCGTGGGCCAGGGTTACGCCTCCGGCCTGACCGGCATCGCCCAGGACTTCGGCGTCAACGTCTGACCCTGAGCGCCCGCGTCCACGGACGCGTCTGAAGCCGAAGCCCCCTCCCGGCCGTCCGGGGAGGGGGCTTCGCTACCGTTCGGTACGTGATCCTCCTGCCGCTCGCTCCCGTCGAGGACGGCGCCCTGCCGGGCCCGGTCCTCACCGAAATCGCCACCCTCTACGCGACGAACCACGCGTTCTTCGAGCTCAGCGGCGATTTCCCCGACCCCGGCCGCATCACGGTCGAGCAGGTCGCCGCCGCCCTCGCCGACGAGCTCGCGCGCGAAGGCGCCGAGGTCCTCCTCGCCCGCTCCGCCGGACGCCTCGTAGGCCTGGCCGCCACGCTCGCCCAGCACCCGGACCCGGCGTCCGAGGACCCCGACCCGTGGATCGGCCTGCTGCTCATCGACGCCACCGCGCACCGCGAGGGATACGGCCGCGCCGTGGTCGCCCTGGTCGAGGACCGCTTCCGCGCCGCCGGACGGTCGGGCGTACGGCTCGCCGTGCTCGACGGCAACGAGAAGGGCCTCGCCTTCTGGCAGTCCCAGGGCTACGTCACCCTGCGCCGGGGCGCCGACCGCGAGGCGGGCCGCCCCTGCACGGTCCTGCGCAAGGCTCTGTAAGCGGGGCCACGGCGTCTACGGAGCCTGCGGGGGCTTCGGGGCCTTCGGGGCCTTCGGGCGGTCCTTCCCGTACAGCCACACGTCCCAGACCTCCGTCAGGTCACGGCCGGTCTTCTTCTGCGCGTAGGCGGTGAAATCGGCCGTGCTCGCGTTCCCGTGCCGGTGGTCGGCGGCCCAGCCCCGCACCA
This sequence comes from Streptomyces sp. GL_148, assembly GCF_057834205.1. Taxonomy (NCBI): domain Bacteria; kingdom Bacillati; phylum Actinomycetota; class Actinomycetes; order Kitasatosporales; family Streptomycetaceae; genus Streptomyces; species Streptomyces sp. GL_148. The sequence goes on from NZ_CM174396.1 coordinate 4,127,720, forward strand.
GGGCGAAGAACTTCTCGTCGCCGACCTCCTGCCGGACCCGCTGCAGCACCATCGCCCCGCGCCCGTACACCGGGGACCCGGAGATCTCCTTCGGGTTCCTGGGGGCGGCCGGCGGGAAGGCGCTCCAGTCCGAGCCCGCCTCGCCGTCGACGCGGGTGTCCCCGGCGACGTAGGCGTCGAAGTGCTGCTGCGCGCTCGGCCCGCCGTGGTCCTCGGACCACAGCCACTCGGCGTAGGTCGCGAAACCCTCGTTGAGCCACATGTCCTTCCAGGACTTCGGCGACACCGAGTTCCCGAACCACTGGTGCGCCAGCTCGTGCAGCACCAGCTCCTGGCTGCCGGGCGCCCCCGGGAACACCGGCCGGGTCTGCGTCTCCAGCGCGTAGCCGAGGCTGTGCGCGGGCAGCACGATCGCACCGGTCGCGGAGAAGGGGTACGGGCCGAACCGCCCGATGCCCCACTCCACCATCTCGGGCAGCCGCGCGAGCGCGGCCCCGCTCGCCGCCGCCTCGCCGGGCGCCACCGCCGTGTAGACGGGGATCCCGGAGGCGGTCCGCCCGGTCGTCACCTTGAACTTCCCGACGGCCACGGTCGCCAGGTAGCTCGCCATCGGCTCCGCGGAGTGCCAGGCGAACACGGTCCGCCCGTCGTCCTCCTCCGTCTCCTCCGTACGGGAACGCAGCTCGCCGTTGGACACGGCCTCGTACCCGTGGGGGACGGTCACCGTGATGTCGTACGTGGCCTTGTCGCTCGGGTGGTGGTTCCCCGGGAACCAGGCCATCGACCCGACGGGTTCACCGACACCGACCGCGCCCTTGCCGCCCGGGGTGACGATCCACCCCTCCTCGGACCCGTCGGGATCGGTGAGCGCCTTGGGCCGGCCGGAGTAGTCGACCTCCGTACGGAAGACCTCCCCCTTCTCCAGGTCCTCGGCGGGGCGCACCGTCAGCTCGTTGCCGGTGCGGTTGAAGCGGGCCCCGGCGCCCTGCACGCTCACGCCCTCCACCTCGAGTCCGCTGAGATCGAGGTTGAAGGAGCTGAGCCCCTGCTCGGCACGGGCGGTGATGACGGCAGTGGCGTGCAGCCGCCCGTCGGCCGGGTCGTAGTCGAGGTCCAGGGAGTAGTGCTCGACCTGGTAACCGCCGTTGCCGGCCTTCGGGAAGAACGGGTCGCGCACCCCCGACGCACCCGGCCGCCCCTGCACGGTCTCCCCCGTGCAGCCCGTGAGGGCGAGCAGGGTGGCGACGGCAGGGGCGGCCAGGCGTGCGAGAAAGCGGTGATCCACGCGTCCGAGACTACGTCCCGTGCCGCTCGTCCCCGTTACTCGGCGAGGGCGTCCACGCCGGCCTTGGCGAACTTCTCGTCCAGGTCACCGCTCGGGGCGCCGGCCACGCCGATGCCCGCGACCGGGGCTCCCTCGGCCTGGACGGGGGTGCCGCCGCCGAGGAAGAGGGTGCCGGGGATGTCCTTCAGGTTCGGGGTCTGGGCGAGGCGGCCGGCGAGCACCGAGGTCGGGGCGTTCCAGGACACGGCGGTGTAGGCCTTGCGCTGCGCGGACTCGTAGGACTGCGGGCCGGCGCCGTCGCCGCGCAGCGTGACGATGGTGTTGCCGTTGCGGTCGACGACCGCGACGGTCACCTTCTGGTTCTCCTGCTCGGCGGCGTGCAGCGCGGCCTGGGCGGCGCGGGTGGCGGCGTCGACGGTGAGGTGCGTGGAGGTGGTGAAGTTCTTCTTGTCGCCGTCCTTCTTCGCGACGGCGGCCGGCGCGGAAGCCGGGGCGGAGGCCGGGGCGGCGTTGGCGCTGACCGCGCCGAGGGCTCCGGCGCCGAGGACGACGGCGAGGGCGGTACCGGTGAGAACGCGGGTGCGGGTGTTCATGTCTGCTGCTCCTGTGAACGTCGGCTCGGCGGGCTGTCCTGCCGTTGCTCCAAGCCTCTCCCCGCCACCCCCACCACCCCGTCCCCGTACCGGCTCCGAAGCCGCCCCCCACCGGTTGACCCAAGGGTCAACCGATCGGCTGATGCGGCCTGCCCCCACGAGGCGTTTACCTGACCTTCCGGTCCCCTGCCCCCAGCCGTCCGGCGCCAAATCCAGCCTCGCCGGCGCTTGAGGCGCGGGGCCCGGGGCGGAGCCAAATCCAGCCCCGCCGGCGCTTGAGGCGCGGGGCCCGGGGCGGAGCCAAATCCAGCCCCGCCGGCGTTTGAGGCGCGGGGTCTGGGACGGAGCCAAATCCAGCCCCGCCGGCGTTTGAGGCGCGGGGTCTGGGGCGGAGCCCCAGGGGGTCCGGGCGCAGCCCGGCACCCCTCCAGCCCGTCCGGCGCTTGAGGACCGTGAGGACCGGGGTCCGGGCAGCGCCCGGGGAACGGAGGAAGGGCGGGTAGGGGACAGCCCGCGCAGCGCCACCCACCCGCACAGCCGGACAACCGGCACCATGGACCTACGCACCACCCCCAGGAGCACCCCCGTGACCACCGCACACCAACCCGGCCCGCCGAGCCGCCCGGCAACCCCCCCACCCCAAAAAGACACCCGCGCCCTGGCCACGGTCATGCACACCGCCTTCTTCCTCCTCCTGGGCGCCTCCGTGGCCCGCTTCCTCCTCCGCCACCCCGACGAACCCCGCACCCCCTGGATCATCGCCCTCAGCATCACCCTGGCCCTGCTCTACGTACTCGGCCCCGCCCTCGGCGCCGCCCCCACCCTGCGCCGCCTCCTCTGGCTCGGCCTGGTCGTCGCCGTCTGGGTGGTCCTCGTCGTCCTCGCGCCGAGCTTCGCCTGGTGCGCCGTACCGCTCTTCTACACGGCCCTGCGCACCCTCCCGCCCCGCGCGGCCATCGTCCTCGTGGCCCTGCTCACCGTGTTCGTCGTAGCGGCCCAGCTCCGTCTCGCCCAGGCCTCCGGCGCCGAGCCCTTCGACCCGAACCTCCTCCTCGCCCCGCCCGCCGTCGCCGCGCTCGCCACCGCCGTGTTCGTCCACATGGAGCGCCAGGCGGCGGCCCAGCGCACCCTGATCGACGACCTGATCCGCACCCGCCGGGAACTGGCCGCCACCGAACGCCGCGCCGGCACCCTCGCCGAACGCCAGCGGCTGTCGATGGAGATCCACGACACCCTGGCCCAGCACCTGTCCAGCCAGCAGATGCTCCTCCAAGCAGCCGACCGCACCTGGGACACGGACCCGGGCACCGCCCGCGCGCACGTCCGTACCGCCACCGACATCACCGCCCGCGGCCTCGCCGAGGCCCGCCGCCTGGTGCACGACCTCGCGCCGCGCGAACTCGCCGACGGCGCCGGCCTCCCCGACGCCCTGCGCGCGCTGGACGCCGGCCCCGACATCGAGGTCCGCTTCCACCTGGAGGGCGCGCCGGTCCGCCTCCCCGACCGCGCGGAGCAGGCGCTGCTGCGCATCGCGCAGGGCGCGCTGGCGAACGTACGGGAGCACTCGGGGGCCCGTACCGCGGCCCTCACCCTGAGCTTCCTGGGCGACCAGGTCGTCCTGGACGTCGCCGACGACGGCCACGGCTTCACCCAGACCACCCGCAGCGCCGCCGGGGAACGCGGCCACGGCCTCCCCGCGATGCGGGCCCGCGTCCGCCAGCTCGGCGGCACCCTGACCATCGAATCCACCGCGGGCGAGGGCACGGTCCTGTCGGCGTCGATCCCCCTGGAGCCCACCCCATGACCACGAACGAGAACCCGGCCGCGACGACCCCGGACCCTTCGGCCCCTGCCCCTGCCCCTGCCCCTGCCCATGCCCCTGCCCCTGCCGCCACCCCTGCCGCGGACGCCAAGAAGGCGACCACGATCCTCCTCTGCGACGACCACGTCGTGGTCCGCGCCGGCCTGCTCGCCCTGCTCGGCAGCGAGCCGGACATCGAGGTGCTCGGCGAGGCGGGCAGCGGCGAGGAGGCGGTCGCCCTCGCGGCCAAACTCCGCCCCGACGTGGTCCTGATGGACCTCCAGCTCGGCGAGGGCATCGACGGCGTGGAGGCCACCCGCCGCATCACCGCCGCCCCGAACCCCCCGCACGTCCTGGTCCTGACCACCTACGACACCGACGCGGACATCACCCGGGCCATCGGCGCGGGCGCCACGGGCTACCTCCTGAAGGCGGAACGCCCGGAGGAGCTCTTCGCCGCGATCCACTCCGCCGCCCAGGGCCGCACCACGCTCTCCGCACCCGTGGCCAGCCGCGTGATGGCCCACATGCGGGGCACCCGGCCCACCCTGACCGACCGTGAACTCGACATCCTCGGCCAGCTCGCCCGCGGCCTCGGCAACCGCGACATCGCCCGCGCCCTGTTCATCAGCGAGGCCACGGTCAAGACCCACCTGGGCCGCATCTACGACAAGCTCGGCGTCGACACCCGCGCGGGCGCGGTCTCGGTGGCCAAGGAGCAACGCCTCCTCCCCTGAGCACGGAGCCATCGGCACCGACACCGACACCGGCACCGGCACGCAGACCGACACCACCGCCCCTTCCCCTCCCGGGCTGGTACGCGATGCGGCGACACCCTCCCCGCACGTGACACCATCGGGTACGTGCTCGACATCGGCTACTCCCTCTCCCGGCGCTTCCCCGACCCTCCGCAGACCGACTACCGCTCGGCGGACGTCCACTCGCTGCGCCACGACCTGTTCTGCGGGGACGTCTACCTCGCCGACACCAACGCGGACCGGGAAGTGTCCACAGCCTGGGGATGGGTGCCCGTACTGGACTTCGCCTGGGCGCTGTGCGACATCGTCGAGCAGCTCGACCAGGACCCGCGCGGCAGCCGCGCCGCCAACCGGCAGTACGCCGAGATCGACTTCACCGAGTCCTCGGACCGCATGCTCTTCGAGCGCCGCTTCGGATGGGTCGACGTCGAGGCCGACTGGATGCCGTCGGAGGAAGCCCCCCTCACCTTCAGCCACCGCCTGCTGCGCCGCGAAGCACGGGACTTCCTCCACGACGTGATCGCGGACCTCATCGACATGCACGACGGCCTGGGCGACAACCCCGTCATCTGGACCCTGCAGTCCCGCTTCCCCCGGGTCCCGGCCTGACCCGTCGGCCCGAGCCGTCGGCCCGACCCACCGGCCGCCCGGGGACGACCGGCCGGTAGGGTCGCACTCTTCAGGTCCGGACGGCCTGGAGTCCCGTGAGGCACCGCCGACCATGACCGACCACGACCACGACCCCGCGCACGACCAGGACCCCGCAGCCGCGGCCACAGCCGCAGCCCGCGTACGACTGGACCGGGCACTGGCCCAGCTGGCCGTCACCTTCCGTGGGATGACCGCCCGGGCCGACGAGAGCAATTGCGATTGCCACTGGGGCAGCCTTGAGGAGCTCGCCCTGCTGAAGCTCCCCGACACGGAACTCGACCCCGACCTCCTGCACCGCACCTGGAGCGTCCCCGACTGGCGCGACCACGGCGCCGTGCTGCGCCGCATCCTGCCGCAGTTCGCCCGCTTCCTGACCGGCGGCCTCGGCGACTGGTGGGACCGCGACCGTGTCGGCTACTCGTTCCACCGCGGCGAGTGGCAGGAGTGGCCCGCGCCGCAGAGCGCAGCCGTACGGGAGTTCCTGCACGCCTGGTGGGCCCACTCCCTCCTCACCCCGGACCCCGCCCTCCCCGTGCACGAACTCCTCCAACTGTGCACCGAAGCCTCCGGCACCATCGGCCCCTGGCTCGCGGACTGGGAGGCCCTCCACCACCCGGTCGCCGACCAGCACCTCGCCAACACCGTCGACGAATGGGAACGGGACCTCCTGGGGGACTCGCTCCCCTGGACGACGTGGGCCTTCTGGCCGGACGAAGCGGAAGCCGTACGGACGGAACTGACCGCCTGGCTCGTGAGCCGGGCGCCCGAACGCCTGCGCGCCCACGGCGCCCCCGAACAGCTCCTCCACGCCGTGCGGCTGCTCGGCCTCACCGACGGCGACCGCTGGTACGACCCGCACTGGCCGAACCACCGCTACTCCTGACGCGCCCTGCACGCCTGCGTGCTCGCCACGTCCCGGAGGCAGAGCGAGCACGCAGGACGGCGGCCCGCTACGGAACCACCCGCACACCCAGCTGCGCAGCCATCGCCGGAGCCAGCTCGAACAGCTGCCCCGCACTGATCACCGCCCCGGCCAGAGCGTCCACGCCCCGCGCGATCTCGAGCGCGCTCGCGCCCCGCAGGTCCACGTCCGCCATCCGCGCCCCGGTGAAGTCCACCGCCCGCAGCTCACAGTCCCGGAACTCCACCCGTTCCAGCACCGCGCCCCCGAAGTCCGGCTCCACCAGCACGCACCCCTCGAAGACCACGTCCTTGAGCCGCGCCTTCCGCAGGTTCAGGTAGTCGATCTTGCCCCCGCGCACGAGCACCCGCTCCAGCACCGCCCCGTGCAGCTGCACCCCGCCCAGCCGGGCGTCCAGCAGTTCCACGTCGCGCAGCGAAGCCTCCGACAGGTCCGTCCCCACCCCGCGGACACCGTCCAGCACCGAGTCCAGGATCCGCACCTTGGCCAGCCCGGTCTCGTCCAGCACGCAGCGCCGTAGCGCACAGTCCATGAACCGGGCCCCGCGCCCGTCCCCACCCGTCAGGTCCACCTCGACGAGCTCCAGCCCGTCGTAGTCCCCGTCCGGCTCCAGCTCCAGCCCCGCGTCCTCCCACCCACCGAGCTCCGGCAGCCGCACCTCCGCCCGCCGCGCCGCCTTCACCGTCTGCGGCTGCTGCCGCTTCTGCGTCTTCCGCCCGTCCCGCGCCATCGCCATCCCCCCATCCTGACCCACCCCTTGACCTCAACCCCACTTGAGGTCCGAGGCTTCACCCATGACCACCACGACGACCACGACCGCCATGACCACCATGCGAGCCATCCGCCTCCACGCCTTCGGCCCCGCCGAGAACCTCACGTACGAGTCCGTCCCCCGCCCCGTCCCCGCCCCCGGCCAAGTCCGCATCGCGGTGGCCGCCGCCGGCGTCCACCTCATCGACACCGCGCTGCGCGGCGGCGTCCAGGGCCCGCCCGCGCCCCTGCCCGACCTCCCGACCGTCCCCGGCCGCGAGGTCGCCGGCACCGTCGACGCCCTCGGCCCCGGCACGGACCCCGCATGGCTCGGCCAGCCCGTCGTCGCCCACCTCGGATTCACCCCCGGCGGCTACGCCGAGTACGCCGTCACCGACGCCACCCGGCTGCACGCCATCCCGCCCGGCCTCGACCCCGCCACCGCCGTCGCCATGATCGGCACCGGCCGCACCACCCTCGGCATCCTCCAGTTCGCCGAGCTCGGCCCCGGCTCCGTCGCCCTGGTCCCCGCCGCCGCGGGCGGCATCGGCACCCTGCTGGTCCAGTACGCCCAGCACGCCGGAGCCACCGTCGTCGCCCTCGCCGGCGGCCCCGCCAAAACCGCCCGGGCCGCCGCCAACGGCGCCGGCCTCGCCCTCGACTACACCGCCCCGGACTGGGCCGACACCCTCCGCGCCCACCACCCCGACGGCGCCACCGTCCTCTTCGACTCCGTCGGCGGCGCCGTCGCCCGCACCGCCCTCGGTCTGCTCCGCGACGGCGCCCAACACCTCGTCTTCGGCTGGTCCGGCGGCCCGCTCGCGCTCACCGACACCGAGCAGGCCGGCCTGGACGCCCGCGGCATCACCACACAGCACGTCCTCGGCCCCGCCATGCTCCGGCGCGCCGGCGGCGACGACCCCCTGCGCCGCCTCGAAACCCGCGCCCTGGCCGAAGCCGCCGCCGGCCGCCTGCGCCCCGCCCTCCAGCGCTACCCCCTCGCCGAAGCCGCCGCGGCCCACCACGACCTGGAGACCCGCGCCACCACCGGCAAGGTCGTCCTGGAACCCTGAGAGCCGGCCGGCCCCGGCGGCCTACGCGCCCCCGAGCTCCGCCAGCGCCCCGTCGGTCAGCCGGTACACCGACCACTCGTCCTGCGGCCGCGCACCCAGGGCCTCGTAGAAGGCGATCGTCGGCTCGTTCCACTTCAGGACCGACCACTCCAGCCGCTCGTACCCGCGCTCCACACAGATCCGCGCCAACTCCCGCAGCAGCGCCTTCCCGTGGCCCCCACCGCGCACGCCCGGACGGGACGTACAGGTCCTCCAGGTAGATGCCGTGCACCCCGCGCCACGTCGAGAAGCTGAGGAACCACAGCGAGAACCCGACCGCCTCGCCCTCCGGCGTCAACGCGAGGTGCGCGAACGCCGCCGGCCGCTCCCCGAAGAGCGCCTCCCGCAACTGCTCCTCGGTGGCGCGCGCCTCGTGCGGCACCTTCTCGTACTCCGCGAGCTCGCGGATCATGGCGTGGATGACGGGTACGTCGCTGACGACGGCGCTACGGATCATGCCTGCACCCTACGAGCCACCGCGACCGCCCCTCCCCTTCCCCACCCGCCCCAGCAACGACTCCGCGACCCTCAGCTGCACCGCCGCCGGCCGGCCCCCGTCCTCCACGTCCCACAGGCAGTTCTGCAGCACCCGCCCCAGCGTCCACGCCCGCGCCCGTTCCCGGTCCGCTCCCACCGCCTCCGCGAGCGACTCGAAGCGCCACCGCACCTCCCGCGCACGGAAGTTGTTGACCAGCGCCGGCAACAGCTCGAACCCCGGATCACCGGCCAGCGGCTTCGGATCGATGGCCAGCCACGCCTCGCGCCCGCCCGCCAGCACGTTGTCGTAGTGCAGGTCCCAGTGCAGCAACCGGTCCCCCGGCTCCCCCGCCACCTCCGCCAGCGCCGCCGCGCAGTCCGCGACCAGCCCCCGCTCCCGGGCGTCCCCCAACTGCGCCAACGCACCCGGCACCGCCTCCAGCATCGCCGCCGCCACGTCCCCGAGCCGCCGCAGCCCGGCCGGCGCCGGAACCGCCGTCAGCCGGGCCAGCAACCCGCCGACGAGTTCCACCGCCCGCCCGGAGTCCCGTACGGCCAGCGCCGACAGGTGCCTGCTCTCGTCGAGGCGCTCCAGCAGCAGCGTGCCGGTCTGCGCATCGTCCGCCAGCAGCCGTACGCAGCCCTCCCCGGCCCACGCGCGCAGCGCGAGCGCCTCCCCCGCGTTCTCCTCGTCCAGCGCCGGCAGCTTCAGCGCCGCCGCCGTCCCGTCGGCCCGCACCACCGGCAGCACCAGGGCCGTCACCCCGTGCATCCCGGGCCCGGTCACCCGTAGCTCCCACCGCTCCAGGAAGGCCGCCACCCGCGCGGGCAGCGCATCGACGAACTCCCGCCCGGCCGCCCCGTTGTCCCGCACCTGCGCCCGCGCGAACCGCTCGGGCACCCCGCGGAACCCGCCACCACCCGAGCCACCCGCACCCGCGCCCGCACCGCCCGCCACACCCGCCGTCGCACCCTCCATGGCCCGACCCTAGGCCTGCGGACCGGGCACGACACGACAGGAAAGGGGGACGGCCTAGGCGGAAGCCCCGATCCCGACCCCCTTCAACGCCCGCGTGAACGCCCCCGCGTCGAACAGCGACCCGTCCCTCGACCCGACCGGCTTCCCCTCCACCAGCACCATCGGCGTCGCCTGCGCACCCGTCGCCTCGAAACCCTGCTCGGCCTCGGCGACCCACCCCTGGTACTTCTCGTCCCTCACCGCCGCGTCGAAGTCCGCCCCGCGCAGCCCCGGCACCCGGTCCGCGATCTTCAGGAGCAGCTCGTCGGTGAACTTGCCCCTCGGCTGACTGGCGAAGACCGCCGCATGGAACTCCGCGAACTTCCCGGCGTCCGCCGACGCGCGCAACGCGTTGACCGCCTTGGCCGAACCGCTCACCCCGCCCCGGTCCAGGAAGGAGGCCAGCAGGTACTCGATCTTCACCTGACCGGCCACCGCGAGCTTCAGCAGCGACTCCCCGCCGGCCCCCTCGAACCGCGCGCAGTGACCGCACTTGGGGTCCACCAGCACCTGCGCGGTACGCGGCGCGTCCGGCTTCCCCACGACGATCTTCGCCCCGTCCACCGTCGTGGGCAGCCCCGCGAGCTGTCCGGCGATCGGACTGGTCCGCACCGCAGCCTCGGAAGCGACCGCGTCCCCCTGCTCGCCGGAGCCGCATCCGACGACCGCCCCACCCAGCAGAGCCACGGACGCGACCGCCGCGACCAGCCTCCCCGCCACCACAACCCGCGCCATACGAACCAGTACCTCTCATACAAAAACCTGACAAAATCCCCGCCCCACCCTAAGGAGGGAACCACACCGCCCACATCAGCCATTCGGCCACCCCTCAGCCCCTAAAACCCGACGTCACGCCCCTGGACACCCGCCCAAATCGCCGTGTACCAACTCCCCCATGACGATCAACGGCGGAATTTCCTTCTGGTACGCGACAGATGAGACCGCCCCCGCCCACCCACCCCGCGCCCCGCTCACCGGCAACACCACGGCCGACGTCGTCATCGTCGGCGGCGGCTACACCGGCCTGTGGACGGCCTACTACCTCAAGACCGCCGCCCCCGACCTGCGCGTCACCGTCCTGGAGCAGAAGTTCTGCGGCTACGGGGCCTCCGGCCGCAACGGCGGCTGGCTCTACAACGGCATCGCCGGCCGCGACCGCTACGCCGCCCTCCACGGCCGCCCGGCCGCCCAGCGCCTCCAGCACGCCATGAACGAGACCGTCACCGAGGTCATCGACACCGCCGCCAAGGAAGGCATCGACGCCGACATCCACCGCGGCGGCGTCCTCGAAGTGGCCCGCACCCCCGCCCAGCTCTCCCGCCTCAAGGCCTTCCACACCACCGAACTCGCCTTCGGCGAAACGGACCGCGAGCTCTACGACGCCACCGACACCCGCGCCCGCATCAACATCGCGGACGCCGTGGGCTCCTCCTGGACCCCGCACGGAGCCCGCATCCACCCCCTGAAGCTGGTCAAGGGCCTGGCGGCCGCCTGCGAACGCCTCGGCGTCGTCATCCACGAGTCCACCCCCGTCACGGAGATCGCCCCCCGCCGCGCCCTCACCCCGTACGGCACGGTCCGTGCCCCGTACGTCCTGCGCTGCACGGAAGGCTTCACCGCCGCCCTCAAGGGCCAGAAGCGCTCCTGGCTCCCGATGAACTCCTCGATGATCGCCACGGCCCCGCTCCCGCCGGAGACCTGGTCCCAACTCGGCTGGTCCGACGCCTCGACCCTCGGCGACATGGCCCACGCCTACATGTACGCCCAGCGCACGGCCGACGACCGCATCGCCATCGGCGGCCGCGGCGTCCCGTACCGCTACGGCTCCCGCACCGACAACGACGGCCGCACCCAGCCCGCCACAATCACGGCCCTCACCAACCTCCTCACCTCCTTCTTCCCGGCCCTCACGGGAGTCGAGATCACCCACGCCTGGTCGGGCGTCCTGGGCGTCCCCCGAGACTGGTGCGCCACGGTCACTCTCGACGCCACGACGGGCCTCGGCTGGGCGGGAGGCTACGTGGGCTCCGGCGTCGCCACGGCCAACCTCGCGGCCCGCACCCTCCGCGACCTGGTCCTGGGCGACAGCACGGACCTCACGACCCTCCCCTGGGTCAACCACCGCGTCCGCCGCTGGGAGCCGGAACCCTTCCGCTGGCTGGGCGTCCAGGCCCTCTACGCCGCCTACCGCGAAGCGGACCGCCGGGAAACCACCACCCACACCCCGACCACAACCCCACTGGCCCGCCTGGCAGATCGCATCTCGGGCCGCCACTGACGGCCACGCAAAAGGCCCCGGGCAACAGCCCGGGGCCTTCCGCTTCTGTACGAATTTCCTGGCCGACAAGACTCCGGCCTGGGATGGAGCCCCCTGTCGGATTCGAACCGACGACCTACGCATTACAAGTGCGTTGCTCTGGCCGGACTGAGCTAAGGGGGCGTGGTGAGTCTGTGCAAGGCACGGAATCGCCTTCACTCTACACATCGCCCCGACCCCGCAGCGAAGAACTTTCCGGTGTCCGCGGCCGCCGTGGGCGACCCCTCTCAAACCCCCGGATATCCGGCCCGCGCCACCCTAGGGACCACAGCCGCCAGCGGCAGGCCCGGGTTCAGGGCGTCCACGACGGCCTGGGTGAGCGGGCGCAGCTCCCACACGTGGCGGACCGCTTCCAGGGGGAGGTCCGTCTCGTAGTAGTCCTCGGCGAAGTCGCGGTAGGCCTCCGGGGTGCCCGCAACGAGCAGCTCGAAGAGGTAGTCCGCGCCGTCCGGGTCGGACTTGCCCTCCGGGAAGTCCACGTTGCCCGTACGCCACTGCGTGTCGGCGGTCTCGCGCCAGAAGACGGCGGTCGCGTTGAGCACGCCGTCCACGCAGAACGCCGGCTCCGTCAGGTACGGCCGGAAGGCCTCCGGTATGCCGTCGGTCAGGCCCGGCCACCCGTCCTCGTGGTCGGTGTCCGCCCACGGGCTCATCACCGACTCGTGGTCGAAGCCGTGCCCGAAGACCCCGGCCGCCGTGAAGACGATCGCGTAGTCGTCGCCGGAGCCGTTGTCCATCAGTGCCGCTTCCTCGCCCGGGCCCCACTTCGGGTCGTAGGCGAAGTAGCCGTCGTCCTCCTCGCCGCTGATCACCAGGTCCAGCGCCGCCATCGCCCGGCAGCGGTCGCGCAGCGTCTCGATGTCGGGCAGCGCGCGGGTCACGTCGTAGATGGTCATGGTCGTGATCAAAGCAGCCGCCTCTGACAGTCGCCCGGGGCGGTCGGGGACGCCCGGGGCGCGTCGGGGAAGTCACCCCCGCCCAGGTGCTGACAGGAGCGGATCGGGCGGGTAGCGTCGAGCGGAGTTCAGTCCACTGGACTAGACCTTCCACTCGGATCGTCCGGCACGTTCCTGCCGGTAGAAGGGATTCATCACCATGGCTTCTGTCACTTTCGACAAGGCGACCCGTCTGTACCCCGGCGGCGACAAGCCCGCCGTCGACCAGCTGGAGCTGGAGATCGCGGACGGCGAGTTCCTCGTCCTCGTCGGCCCCTCCGGCTGCGGCAAGTCCACCTCGCTGCGCATGCTGGCCGGCCTGGAGGACGTCAACGGCGGCGCCATCCGCATCGGTGACCGCGACGTCACGCACCTGCCGCCCAAGGACCGGGACATCGCGATGGTGTTCCAGAACTACGCGCTCTACCCGCACATGTCCGTCGCCGACAACATGGGCTTCGCGCTCAAGATCGCCGGCGAGGACAAGGCCACCATCCGCAAGAAGGTGGAGGACGCGGCGAAGATGCTGGACCTGACCCAGTACCTCGACCGCAAGCCGAAGGCGCTCTCCGGCGGTCAGCGCCAGCGCGTCGCGATGGGCCGTGCGATCGTGCGCAAGCCGCAGGTGTTCCTCATGGACGAGCCGCTGTCGAACCTGGACGCCAAGCTCCGCGTGTCCACCCGTACCCAGATCGCGGCCCTCCAGCGCAACCTGGGCATCACCACCGTCTACGTCACCCACGACCAGGTCGAGGCCATGACGATGGGCGACCGCGTGGCCGTGCTGAAGGACGGTCTGCTGCAGCAGGTCGACACCCCGCGCAACATGTACGACCGCCCGGCGAACCTGTTCGTCGCCGGCTTCATCGGCTCGCCGGCCATGAACCTGGTCGAGGTCCCGATCGCCGACGGCGGCGTGAAGTTCGGCGACAGCGTGGTCCCGGTGTCGCGCGAGGCGCTGTCCGCCGCCGCCGACGCGGGCGACCGCACGGTCACCGTGGGCGTGCGTCCGGAGCACTTCGACATCGGCGACACGGGCGGTCTGACCATCACCGTGAACGTCGTCGAGGAGCTGGGCGCCGACGGGTACGTCTACGGTTCGACCTCGCACTCCGAGGGCTCGCAGGACATCGTGGTGCGCGTGAACGGCCGCCAGGTGCCCGAGAAGGGCTCCACCCTGCACGTGGTGCCGCGCGGCAATGAGATCCACGTGTTCTCGACGTCCTCGGGTGCCCGCCTCTCCGGCTGACCCGTACGCGCGAACCGCACGTACCGAAGGGGCGTCCCGTCAAGGGGCGCCCCTTCGGCGTGAGTTCCGGCACGAGGTCTGGCACGAGGTCCGGCAGATCGGGCCATTCGGCCCCAACCGTCAACCCTTAATTCGAAAAGTCACCTCGAACCATCCCCCGACCGGGTGACTAAATGTCGCCATATCTTCACCGAGCGCTACTCTCGCCCTCGTGACCCACACTGCCCGCCGTATCGGCCGATCCCTCGCCCTGGTCCTGCCCGTCGTCCTGGTCCTGTCCGGGACCCTCGCGGTCACCATGGTTCCCTGGGCGGACAACACCCCCTCCCAGATCCTGACCGCGTCCGCCGAGGACGTCTCCGTCCCCGCCAAGCCGCGCGCCGCCCAGGACGTGCTGCGCGACAAGCTGTTGAGCGAGATCCAGCAGGGCGAGCAGCCGGGTGACGTCCTCACCCACCTCCAGCAGGAGGTCGACCGGCGGCCGTCCCTCGCCGCGCACTGCGTGGGCATCGCGCGCGCCCTCGGGCGGGCCGCGGTGGACGCCTACGGGCCCACGAAGGCCCAGTCGTACGCGCGGCCGGTCTGCGACACGGCGTACGCGTCCGGTGTCGCCTCCATGGGCTGACGGCCGCCGCCGCGCGCCCTCCTTCCGCACCGGACACGACGACGACAACGACATCGACGACAACGACAACGACATGACCGATTCCGAGCGTTCCGACCGACCCCACGCGGCCGCGTTCCCGGCTTCCCCGACCCAGGCGGTTGTCCTGGCGGGGGGCCAGGGTTCGCGGCTGCGGCCTTATACGGACGACCGCCCCAAGCCGATGGTGGAGATCCCCGGAACGGGGATGCCGATCATCGGGCACCAGCTCGCGTGGCTGGCCTCCGAGGGGGTGACGGACGCCGTGGTCTCCTGCGGGCACCTCGCCGAGGTGCTCCAGAAGTGGCTGGCCGAGGCCCCGTTGCCGCTACGGGTGACCACCGTCGTGGAGAACGAACCGCTGGGCCGGGGCGGCGGCCTGAAGTACGCCGCCCGGCACCTCCCGCACCCCGACCGGTCCTGGTACGCGACCAACGGCGATGTGTGGACCCGCTTCTCGCTGCGCGAGATGGCCGCCTTCCACGCCGAACGCGGCGCCACGGCGACCCTCGCGCTCGCCCGGCCGCGCATTCCGTGGGGGGTGGTGGAGATCAACGAGTACGGGCACGTACTGGACTTCATCGAGGCGCCGCAGTCCCCGTACCCGGTCAATGCCGGCGTGTACGTCTTCGGTCCCGAATTCGCCGCTCTCCTCCCGGATTTGGGCGACCACGAGCGGACCACCTTTCCGCGCCTGGCCCGTGAGCGGCGCCTCGCAGGCTTCCCGCTGCCCCAGGGCGCCTACTGGCGGGCGATCGACACGGCGAAGGACCTGACCGAGGCGGCACGGGAGTTGGCCGCGCAGAAGGCCCCGTAGCGCCTCCGCACGCGGCACACGAAGAAGGCCCGGCACGCTCTCGCGTACCGGGCCCTTCGCCTTCGTGGGGCGGCTGTCAGCCGCCGAGGAGTCCGCCCAGCAGGTCGGGCTGCGACGGTGCGGTGCTCCCCGTTCCTGCTGTGGAGCCGCCGCTGCCCGTTCCCGTGGAGCTGGCCGGGGGCTTCTGCGGGGTGGACTGGCGGGGGGTGCTGCGCGGGGTCTTGGTGCCGCTGGTGGTTCCCCGGGTCGCGGAGGGCGAGCCGGAGCCTGCCGTCGGGGAGGCCGAACCGGCCGCCCCGCGCCCGGTCTTGGCCGTCGGCGAGGAGGCTCCGGCCGAGGGCTGCGCGGCCGGCTTCGAGGGGCTGGGACGCGCGGACTGCTGCTTGGAGGTGCTCGGCAGGGGCCGCCCGGGCAGGTAGTTGCTCGGGGCCTCGCCCGGTCCGGGCACGGTGACCACGGTGGTGGAGCGGACGGCGCCGCCGAGGAGCGAGCCGATGAGCAGGGTGAGCCCGCAGACGACGGTGGCCATGACGGCCCCGCGGCGAAGGACCCGGCGGCGCAGCCGCCAGACCTCGGAGCGCGGGCCGAGCGTGCGCCAGGCCTCGCTCGCGAGGCGGCCGTCCAGGGAGTAGACGGGGGCGCCCGCGATGATCAGCGGGCTCCAGGCGGCGAGGTAGATGATGTCGGGCGCGTCGTAGGCGGGGACGGTCTTCCAGCTCACCGTCATCAGCAGCGCGGCGGACAGCAGCGCGCCGAAGCAGGCGGCGAACCGCTGCCACAGGCCGAAGACCGTCAGTACGCCCACGATGACCTGGAGGAAGGCCACGCTGAGACCGGCGCCGACCGGGTGGGCCAGTGCGAAGTCGCGCAGCGGTTCGGCGAGCGCCCAGGGCTGCAGGGTCTGCAGCCAGGTGACCATGGAGCCGCGCTCGCCGCCGTCGAAGTAGACGGGGTCGCACAGCTTGCCCATGCCGGCGTAGATGGAGATGAAGCCGAGGAAGACGCGCAGCGGGAGCAGCACGACGCCGAGGTTCATGCGGCGGCCCGGGTAGTACGAGGCCTGCGCGCGGGCGTCGCCCTGGGCCCGGCGGGAGTCCGCGGATCCGGTGCCTTCGAAGTGGGCGTCGTCGTAGGCGTCGTGGGGGTGGGAGAGGCCCCCCACGACGGGCTGCAGGCGGGTGTCGGTGTCCTCGGGGGAGGAGCCGTAGCTGCGCTGGCCGACGACGGTCGGGGTGGCGAGGGTGTCGTCCGCGAGGTCGTGGGCGAGGTCGATGCGCGGGATGACCTGGGTGGCCCCGCCGTCGTACGCCTCGTGGCCGCGCCCGTGCTCGCGCACGGCCTGGAGCAGGCCGCCCATGGCAGCGCTGGCGGCGGCGTCGCCGGGGGCGGACTTGCCGCTCCAGACGACGGGCCGGCGGCGGGCTGCGCCGGCTCCGGCGGCCGCGAGGGCCCCGCCGAGTGCCGGGGCGAGCCCGGGGGCGCCCGAGGGCCTGGGACGCGCGCTGGGGCTCGCTGCGAGCCGCACGCGGAAGCTGGCGTGGTTGACGATGACCTGTGCGGGGTCGCACGGCACCTTGACCATGCTCAGCGCGGGCTGGTCGTCGAACCCTGGCGTTCTGGTGTCCACACTCATC
Source organism: Streptomyces sp. GL_148 (assembly GCF_057834205.1). Classification (NCBI taxonomy): domain Bacteria; kingdom Bacillati; phylum Actinomycetota; class Actinomycetes; order Kitasatosporales; family Streptomycetaceae; genus Streptomyces; species Streptomyces sp. GL_148. Next base: position 4,144,682 of record NZ_CM174396.1, read on the forward strand.
TAACCGAGTGATGAGTGTTTAGGACACTGCCTTGACATCAGGGATGTGTCCGAGACCCGTCAAATCAAGCCACCCCGCCCGTAAGGGGCGGGGTGGCACGCTCACGGGTCACGTCCGATGAGCCAAGTGGATCAAGCGGCGGCCGCGGTGGTGCTCAGGCGGCTGCCGCCGGTGGTGCTGCCGGGTGCGCCGGTGGTGCTCAGGCGCGGCCGCGGGTGGCGCGGCGGCGGGAGGCCTCGTAGAGGACGACGCCCGCGGCGACACCGGCGTTGAGCGACTCGGCGCCGCCCGGCATCGGGATGCGCACGAGGTAGTCGCAGTTCTCGCCGACGAGGCGGCCGAGGCCCTTGCCCTCGGAGCCGACGACGATGACGACGGGGCCGCCGAGCGCTTCGAGCTCGTGGACCTCGTGGGTGCCCTCGGCGGCGAGGCCGACGACGGTGATGCCGGCCTTCTTGTACTCCTGGATGGCGCGGGTCAGGTTGGTGACCCGGGAGACCGGGGTACGGGCGGCGGTGCCGGCCGAGGACTTCCAGGCACCGGCGGTCATGCCGGCGGCGCGGCGCTCGGGGATGACCACGCCGTGGCCGCCGAAGGCGGAGACGGAGCGGACGATCGCGCCGAGGTTGCGGGGGTCGGTGACGCCGTCGAGGGCGACGATGAGGGGGTCCTCGTGGTTTTCGTACGCGGCGGCGGTGAGGTCCTCCGGGTGCGCGTACTCGTAGGGCGGGACCTGGAGGACCAGGCCCTGGTGGTTGAGCCCGTTGGTGAGGCGGTCGAGCTCGGGGCGCGGGGCTTCCATCAGGTTGATGTTGCCGCGCTCGGCCGCGAGCTGGAGGGCCTCGCGGACGCGCTCGTCGTTGTCGATGAACTGCTGTACGTACAGGGTGACGGCCGGCACGCCGTCGCGCAGCGCCTCGAAGACCGGGTTGCGGCCGACGACCATCTCGCTGGTGCCCTTGGGGCCGCCGCGGCGCGGCGCCGGGCGGCGCTTGGCCGCCTGGCGGGCCATGGCGTTGCTGATGCGGTTGGCCTTGTGCTTCTTGCGGTCCTCGGCCTTGGGCGTGGGCCCCTTGCCTTCCAGGGCCTTGCGCCGCTGGCCACCGCTGCCGACCGTCGCGCCCTTCTTGTTGGACGTGCGGCGGTTCCTGCGCTGGCTGTTCCCGGCCATGACCTCTACCTGATTTCGTTGGTTCTGCGATATGTACGTATGAAGAGTGTGCCGCCCGGGACGCCGGGCAGCCCAATCCGAGTGCTCCAGTGGGACTGCGCCGGTGGGCTCAGCGGGGGCCGAGCGTCCATCGGGGTCCGGTGGGGCTGTCCTCGATGACCAGGCCCGACTGCTGGAGCTGGTCGCGGATGGCGTCGGCGGTGGCCCAGTCCTTGCGGGCGCGCGCGGATTCGCGCTGCTCCAGGACCAGGCGTACGAGGGTGTCCACGGCTCCGTGGAGGTCCTCCCCGCGGTCCGCCTCGCCGGCCCAGTGCGGGTCGAGGGGGTCGAGGCCGAGGACGCCCAGCATGGCCCGTACCTCCGACAGGCGCGCGATGGCCGCGTCCTTGTCGTCGGCGGCGAGCGCGCTGTTGCCCTGGCGGACGGTGGTGTGGATGATCGCGAGCGCCTGCGGGACGCCCAGGTCGTCGTCCATGGCCTCGGCGAAGGCGGGCGGGACCTCGGCGGCGGGCTCGACGGAGCCGCCGGCCTTCTCGATGACGCGCTGGATGAAGCCCTCGATGCGCGCGAAGCCGGACTCGGCCTCGCGCAGGGACTCCACGCTGTACTCGATCATCGAGCGGTAGTGCGGGGTGCCGAGGTAGTAGCGCAGGACGATCGGGCGCCAGACCTTGAGCATCTCGGAGACGAGGACGGAGTTGCCGAGCGACTTGGACATCTTCTCGCCGGAGAGGGTGACCCAGGCGTTGTGCATCCAGTACTTCGCGAACTCGTCGCCGTAGGCCTTGGCCTGGACGATCTCGTTCTCGTGGTGCGGGAAGATCAGGTCGAGCCCGCCGCCGTGGATGTCGAAGGCGCTGCCGAGGTACTTGTGCGCCATCGCGGAGCACTCCAGGTGCCAGCCGGGACGGCCGCGGCCCCACGGGGTCTCCCAGTCGGGCTCTCCCGGCTTGGAGGCCTTCCACATCGCGAAGTCGCGCGGGTCGCGCTTGCCGGTGATGCCCGACTCCGCGGGCTGGCGCAGGTCGTCGATGTCCTGGTTCGACAGCTCCAGGTAGCCGGGGAAGGAGCGCACGTCGAAGTAGACGCTGCCGTCGGCGACGTAGGCGTGGCCCCGCTCGATGAGCCCGCGCATCATCTCGATCATCTCGGGCACGTGGCCGGTGGCGCGCGGCTCGTACGTGGGCGGGAGGCAGCCCAGCGCGTTGTAGCCGTCGTTGAAGGCGCGCTCGTTCTCGTAGCCGATGGACCACCAGGGGCGGCCCTGGGCCTCGCCCTTCGCGATGATCTTGTCGTCGATGTCGGTGACGTTGCGGATGAAGGTGACGTCGAGCCCGCGGTAGGTGAACCAGCGGCGCGCGATGTCGAAGTTCAGGTACGAGCGGACGTGCCCGATGTGCGGAGCCGCCTGCACGGTGGCGCCACAGAGGTAGATCGAGACGCAGCCCGGAACGAGCGGGATGAAGTCACGGATCTGCCGGGCGCTGGTGTCGTACAGGCGAATAGTCACGGCATCCAGGGTAGTGCGCCTGTAGCAGTGCCCCGCGACCCTTTCGGCACGCGGGGCCCGCTTTGTTGTCGAAGAGCCGCGTGAGCGGTGTGGGCGTACGGGGTACTAGACCCGGTTCGTCCGGTAGACGAGGGCCGTGGCGATGGCGGCGAGGCCTTCGGCGCGGCCGGTGAGCCCCAGTCCGTCGGTGGTGGTGCCGGAGACGGAGACGGGGGCGCCCGCGGCGGCTGCGAGCGCCTTCTGCGCCTCTTCGCGCCGCTTGCCGATCTTCGGGCGTACGCCGATCACCTGGATGGCGATGTTGCCGATCTCGAAGCCTTCGGCGCGGACGATCCGGGCGGCTTCCGCCAGAAGGGTGACTCCGGCGGCGCCGGACCACTCGGGGCGGGAGGTGCCGAAGTGTGCGCCGAGGTCGCCGACGCCGGCGGCGGAGAAGAGCGCGTCGCAGGCGGCGTGCGCGGCGACGTCCCCGTCGGAGTGCCCGGCGAGGCCGTCCTCGCCCTCCCAGAGCAGGCCGGCGCACCACAGCTCGCGGCCGGTCTCGAAGGCGTGCACGTCGGTGCCGATGCCGACGAGCGGGATCAGCGGCGCCGCGGGGGCGGCGGCGTCGGCGGCGTGGCTAGTAGGCATCGGTGGCCCTCCGGCGGGCGAGTACGGCCTCGGCGAGGACCAGGTCGAGCGGGCGGGTGACCTTGAAGGCCTCTTCGTGGCCGGGGACCACCACGACGGTGACGCCGAGCTGTTCCACCATGCCGGCGTCGTCCGTGGCGCCCTCGCCGTCGGCCGTGCCCGCTGCGAGCTTCTCGTGTGCGAGGCGGAGCGTGGCGAGGTCGAAGCCCTGCGGGGTCTGTACGGCGCGCAGCCGGGCCCGTACGGGGGTGGCGACGACCCGCTCGGGCTCGCCGGGCCGGCCGGGCTCGACCTCCTTGACGGTGTCGGCCAGCGGCAGCGCGGGGACGACGGCGGGTGCGCCGTCGCGGACGGCCTCGACGACGGAGTCGACGGTGTCCACGGGGACCAGGGGGCGGGCCGCGTCGTGGATGAGGACGGCGGTGATGTCGGCCGGGAGCGCGTCCAGGCCGGCGCGTACGGATTCCTGCCGGGTCTCCCCGCCGGGGACGACGAGGATCTCCGTGCGCTCGGGCAGCGCGTGCTCGTCGAGCAGCCGGCGCACCTCGGCGGTGCCGTCGGCCGGGGCCACGACGACGACGAGAGCGACCGCGCGGGAGCGTGCCATGGCGCGCACGGCGTGGATGAGCATGGGGGTGCCGCCCAGGGTCCGCAGGGCTTTGGGGGCTCCGGGACCGAGACGGACACCGCGGCCGGCGGCCGGGATCACCGCGGCGGTGCGGTGGGGGCGCGATTCGTCAGACATCAGTAGCTCCGAGCCAGGTTTGTGACTTCGGCCGACATGGGTATGGCCTGAAGGGTGCCGGGTGCGACGCCCTCGCCCCTTCCGTGACGACCGGTCGAGTCGGCTGCCCGGACCCGGCACGCCAGTGACCCACGCCAGTGAGCACAGGCATCAGTGAGTACGGGTATGGGTCCAGACATGCCGCAGCGCCCGGCAACAAGTCTCCTTGTCATCGGGCACCGCGGCACAACTGTGTACGACAAAGCGTACGAATGATCGCGTCAGGACGCGAGCACTTCGTCGAGGAGGGCCTCGGCCTTGTCCTCGTTGGTGTTCTCGGCGAGCGCGAGCTCGCTCACCAGGATCTGGCGCGCCTTTGCGAGCATGCGCTTCTCACCTGCGGAAAGACCACGCTCACGCTCACGACGCCACAGGTCACGCACAACCTCGGCGACCTTGATGACATCGCCAGAAGCGAGCTTTTCCAGATTTGCCTTGTAGCGCCGGGACCAGTTCGTCGGCTCTTCTGCGTACGGTGCGCGGAGCACCTCGAAGACCCGGTCCAGCCCGTCCTGGCCGACTACGTCGCGAACGCCTACGAACTCCGCATTGTCCGCGGGGACGCGAACGGTCAGGTCACCCTGCGCGACCTTGAGCACCAAGTAGGTCTTGTCCACGCCTTTGATCTGGCGAGTTTCGATAGCCTCGATCAGCGCGGCCCCGTGATGGGGATAGACCACGGTGTCGCCAACCTTGAACGTCATGTGACAGGTACCCCTTCCGTGGCTATCCAGGGTAACACGAGAATCGACCGTTATGAATGGCGTTTTCGCAGGTCAGGGCCCATCTCAGGGCTTGACAACAGCGACAGGAACGTGCTGCGGGAGGCTTCCGGAAGGGGGTATTCGCAGGTCGGAGGCGCTGTGCGGACCAGGCGAAACGGCTACGCTACACCCGCCCGGGACCCCCGACGATGTGGCGTACGTCCCGTTTTGACGGTTTCCGGGGCGGGAAACCGAACTACTCCGTTCGACTGGCGGCCACCCGTACGGCGCCCGTTCCGGCCCAATCCGGAATTGATCACCGGGGCGGTGTTCGAGGAAATCCGGAAATTGATCACCGGAGGCGCGCCGGCCTTTGCGAGCGGTCCTTTTGCGAATGGAAGATCACCCGGCCCCGGCGCGGCGGTGACGGAACCCGCCGGTGCGGGGGCGGGTTCCCCGTTGAGGACCGGCCAGGGCCCGGCCCCACACTGCGGAGGGTCGGGTGCGGGGGCGGGGCGGCGGCTCGGTAACCTAAGCGCGCTGACACATCCTTAGAGCGGCTTTACTTCGCTGCTCCGAGGCGTCCACCCTTCCGTTCCGTACGTCCAAGGAGTTGCCTCCCCCGTGAGCCGCAGCCTTCGACGCGGCGCCCTCGCCGCCACCGCCGTCGTGTTCTCGATCGTCTCGCTGGGCGCCTGCGCCGCGGGCCACGACGCTCCGACTCTCCAGGTCAAGCCGGACAATGCCGCCGTCACCAAGGGCGACATCAAGGTCCAGAACGCTCTGGTGATCACCCAGGAGAAGGACAAGAAGGGCCCGGCCGCGGTCTCCGCGACGGTGTTCAACACCGGCACCAAGGAGCAGACGCTCGAGGGCATCACCCTTCCGGGCGCCAAGGCCGTCGTGACGCTGAAGCCCGCGGGCAGCGGCTCCAAGGTGGTCATCCCGGCCGGCGGCTCCGTCGTCCTGGGCGGCAAGGGCAACGCCTCCGCCGTGATCGTCGGCGGCGACTCCGTCGTGGACGGCAACGTCCAGAAGATCGTCTTCCAGCTGAGCACCACGGGTGACGTCGAGCTCGAGGGCTTTGTCGTCCCGGCCACCGGCATGTACGCGGGCTACGGCGCGACCGCCGCCGCGGCCGTCCCGGGCGCCACCCCGGCCGCCAGCCCGTCGGGCTCCCCCTCCGGTTCCCCGTCGGGTTCCCCCTCGGGCTCGCCGTCCGGGTCCCCCTCGGGCTCGCCCGCGAGCAGCCCGTCCGGGTCCCCCTCCGGATCCGCGTCCGCGTCCACCGGCACCGGTCACTGAGGCGCGCAGCACCGTACTCAACGGGAACGGCCCCCGTCCGCTCGATGCGGACGGGGGCCGTTCCCGTATGTGTGCGTACGGCTTACGGTTTACGGCTCGAACTTGTAGCCGAGGCCACGGACCGTGACCAGGTAGCGCGGGGCGCCCGGGTCCGGCTCGATCTTGGCGCGCAGGCGCTTGACGTGGACGTCGAGGGTCTTGGTGTCGCCGACGTAGTCGGCGCCCCAGACCCGGTCGATGAGCTGCATGCGGGTCAGTACGCGGCCCGCGTTGCGCAGCAGCATCTCCAGCAGGTCGAACTCCTTCAGCGGGAGGTCCACCTTGGCTCCGGCGACGGTGACCACGTGGCGGTCGACGTCCATCCGGACGGGGCCCGCTTCCAGGGCCGCCGGGGTGACCTCTTCCGGCTCGCCGCGGCGGCGCAGGACCGCGCGGATGCGGGCGACCAGCTCCCGCGAGGAGAAGGGCTTCGTGACGTAGTCGTCGGCTCCTATCTCCAGCCCGACGACCTTGTCGATCTCGCTGTCCTTGGCGGTCACCATGATCACGGGGACGTTGGAGCGGCCGCGGAGCTGCCGGCAGACTTCGGTGCCGGGCAGGCCGGGGAGCATCAGGTCGAGGAGGACGAGGTCGGCGCCGTTGCGCTCGAACTCGTCGAGCCCGTCGGGCCCGGTCGCGGCGATCGCGACCTCGAAGCCCTCCTTGCGGAGCATGTAGGACAGGGCGTCGCTGAAGGATTCCTCATCCTCGACGACTAGCACTCGGGTCACGGAAGGACCTCCGGGGCAGGGATGGCTGGTGCGGTGTGAGGTTCGAGCTGGGTGTTGGCGGGTGCGGAGGCCGTCGCCGGGACCGGCGCGGCCGCTTCGGGGAGTCGCAGGGTGAACGTGGAACCCTGACCCTCCGAGCTCCATACCGACACCTCCCCGCCGTGCGAAGCCGCTACGTGCTTCACGATCGCAAGGCCCAGGCCGGTTCCTCCCGTGGCGCGGGAGCGGGCCGGGTCCACACGGTAGAAGCGTTCGAAGATGCGCTCGCGGTCCTTTTCCGGGATGCCGATGCCCTGGTCGGTCACGGCTATCTCGATCAAGTCTCCACCCGGCGCGGTGACCCGGCGCGCGGCGATGCCGACGCGGGTGCGGGCGGGGCTGTAGTTGACGGCGTTCTCGACCAGGTTGCCGAGGGCGGCCGCGAGCTGCCCCCGGTTGCCCCATACCCGCAGGTCGGCGGTGCCGCCGGCGGCCATGGTGATCTGTTTCGCGGAGGCCGTGTGGCGGCAGCGATCGATGGCCTCGGCCACGAGCGTGTCCACGCGGACGGGCTCCGCGTCCTCCAGGGGGTCGTCGTTCTGTACCCGGGAGAGGTCGATGAGTTCTTGTACGAGGTTGATCAGGCGGGTGGCCTCGATCTGCATGCGGCCGGCGAAGCGGTGGACCGCCTCGGGGTCGTCCGAGGCGTCCATGACGGCCTCGGAGAGCAGGGAGATCGCACCGACCGGGGTCTTGAGCTCGTGCGACACGTTCGCGACGAAGTCGCGGCGTACGGCCTCGATGCGGCGGGCCTCGGTGAGGTCCTCCACGAGGAGGAGCACCAGGCGGGAGCCGAGTGGGGCGACGCGTGCCGAGACGGCGAGCGCTTCGCCGCGGCCGGTGCCGCGCCGGGGCAGGTCGAGCTCGACCTGGCGTATCTCCCCGTCGCGCCGGGTGTCGCGGGCCATGTGGAGCATCGGCTCCACGGCCAGCTTGCCGCCGCGGACCAGGCCGAGGGCATATGCCGCCGAGCTGGCCTTGACCACCGCGTCCCCTTCGTCGAGTACGACGGCGGAGGAGCGGAGCACGGAGAGGACGGTGTCCACTCCTGGTGGGAGCACCGCATTGATGTCGGGGCGCATGGAGCTCCGGGTGGGGCGGGCTTGGTCGCGCTCGCTCCAGCGGAACGCCAGCATCGCGATCACACCGGTGCAAAGACCGGCGATCGCTGCAGCTGCGGCGACCGCCGCGTTCACGTCCATGACTCCAGGTTAAGCAGGCCGGGGGACACTTCCACAGCCGTTCGGGTGGCACCTCGAACAGTCGTCGCCCAGAGTTCACCCTGACGACCGTGCTGATTCACTTGGGATGCCGGAGTCGGTCGCGTTCGGGGTTCACCGTGGCAACGTGGGGCCGATGGCCGCACCGGCCCGCTCCCTGGGCAGTACTTGCAGTAGGCGGTAGTAGGTCGTAGTAGGTCGAGAGAGGGACACGAGACATGCGTGACGCGTACCACGAGGAACTGGACTCGATCGGTGAAGGCCTGGTCGAAATGGCCCGGCTGGTCGGCTCCGCCATCGGGCGGGCCACGACCTCGATGCTCGACGCCGACCTGAAGCTCGCCGAGAGCGTCATCGCCGCCGACCAGAAGGTGGACGACCTCCAGCACGACCTGGAGGCCCGTGCCATCGCGCTGCTCGCGCGCCAGCAGCCGGTCGCCACCGACCTGCGCATCGTCGTCACCTCGCTGCGCATGAGCGCCGACCTGGAGCGCTCCGGCGACCTGGCGCAGCACGTGGCCAAGCTCGCGCGGCTGCGCTTCCCGGACACGGCGGTCCCGCGCGACCTGCACGCGACCATCCTGGAGATGGGGCAGCTCGCGCAGCGGCTGATGGCGAAGGCCGCCGAGGTCATCATCACGAAGGACGTCGACCTGGCGCTCCAGCTGGAGCAGGACGACGACGAGATGGACCAGCTGCACCGCACGCTGTTCCAGCACCTGATGGACGACCGCTGGAAGCACGGCATCGAGACGGCGGTCGACGTGACGCTGCTGGGTCGCTACTACGAGCGCTTCGCGGACCACGCGGTGTCGGTCGCCAAGCGCGTGGTCTACCTGGTGACGGGCGAGCACGCGGACGAGCTCCAGGCGCCCACGCAGGTCGAGGGCGTCTGAGCCGTAGGGGCCGGCGGGGCCTGGATCGACGGGACCCGATCGACGGGGCCCGGATCAACAACGAGCCCCCAATGCGCCGTTGACGCGGGGGCCGGGCTGGGCATGAATGAGGGCGAAGGCACAACGCCTACGAGGAGGATCCATGCCCGATTCCCCCGTCCCCATCACCCCGGAGCAGGAGGCGCAGCCCCCGGAGGGCCTGCGCCTGCGCTTGCCCCTGCTCGCGGCCTGCGGCTGCGGCTCGGGCTGCGGCTGCGGCTGCCAGTCCGGCGCCCCCTGCCAGTGCGGCGGCTGAGGCCGCCCGTCTGGCCGCCCGTCTGGCCACCCGTACACGAAGGGCCCCGTCCGACACCCCGTCGGCCGGGGCCCTTCGCACCGGTCCGAGCGAGGAGGACACGGCCGTGCGTGGCGCGCGGAGATGGACCGCAGGATCTCCGAGCGCGCGACGCGGCCCGGCCGCTGCGGCCCGTGACCGGCGGGGCTTACGGCAACGAGAAGCCCCCATCCGCCGAGGAGCGGCAGGTGGGGGGCTGGCCTCGGACCCCGGTCAGCGGGCCAGTATGCCGAACTCGGTGCCGGTGGTGACCCGGGAGTCGGCCGGCGGGTTGACGACGCGGGTGGGCGAGGTCCCGGCGACCTTGCCGTCCTTCGTGCCGACGGACCAGACCTGCGGGACGGTCGCCGCGACCGCGAAGGTGAGCTCGGGCTGCTTGTCGTTGTTCAGGTCGGTGACCTTGAGCAGCGAGGGGATGCGGAACGTGCCGGCGGGCGTGGGCAGGCCCGGCGCGTTGTGCGCGTACCAGGCGGCGCCGATGCCGGTGACGCCCTTGGCCGTGCCCTTCAGCACGTAGAAGCCGCCGCCGCTGATGTAGCAGTGCTCGCAGGTGGCCTTCCGCTCGCCCAGGGCGCCGATGATCAGCTCGGGGTTGCCGTCCAGGTTGAGGTCGGCCGCGGCGACGGAGTGGCCGAAGCGGTCGTACTTCTCCACGGTGCCCGGGAGGCCGTCGCTGTCCTCGGTGAACGTCCGGACGCCACGGGTGTCGTCCACGCCGTTGGCGGAGCCGTAGTTGATCCGGACCACGCCCGCGGCGTAGTCGGTGTCGATCTGGACCGCGGAGTCGCCCACCGCGATGTCGCCGTAGCCGTCCTTGTCGAAGTCCGCGATGGCGACGCTGCCGCCGCCGCGGATGGTGACCGGGGTGAAGCGCAGTCCGGACGTCCCGCCGAGGAGCACCCGGCCCCGCATCGCTTCGTCGTAGTTCCTGCGCTCGCCGAGGACCACGAGGTCGTCGATGGCGCCCTTGTTGATCCGGCCCACCGCGATCCGGTTCTGCGCGTCCTCCGCCCCGAAGACGGGGTAGTCGCGGCCGAGGTCCACCGCCTGCGTCGAGAGCGGCGAGCCGTCCGCCTTGAAGGGGCCGCGGAACAGCCGGAGCGAGGTGGAGTAGCCGACGACGAGGTCGGTCCTGCCGTCACCGGTGAAGTCACCGGCCTTCAGGACGACGCCGTAGCCGGGCTTCTTCTGCGGGTCGGCCATCGTGGTGGCGCCCTTGAGGCCCGTGGCGCTGCCCCAGATCAGGGTGACCGTTTCGTCCCGCGCGCCCACGGCGAGGTCCGCGTAGCCGTCGCCGTTGAAGTCGCCGTTGGTGAGGACCGCCCCGAAGGCCCGGTTCGCCGTCGGGTCACCCGGTATGCCGGGGCTGTTCTGGGTGATGACCTTCAGGCCGGTCTTCTGGGCGCCGTACTGGCCGCCGTAGGAGACGGTCACGTAGCCCGCGGCGTACACGGGGGTGATGACCCCGTCCGTGCCCGTGACGTTCACGGCGGCGTCCGGGGCGCCGATCGCCAGGTCGTGGTAGCCGTCGCCGTTGAAGTCGTCGGCGTACCGGGTGGCCGCGGGACCGGTCGTCGCCGCCTCGGCCTCGGTGCCCGTGGCGGCCAGCAGGCCTCCGGTGAACGTGGTGAGCGTCGCGATCACTGCGACGGCGTGATGGATGTGGCGCCTCACGGCCGGTTCCCCCAAAAACTCGATCCAATGTCCGCCCCTAAGACTCCCGTTGGGCCGGAACGGTTGTACGAGATACCACACCGCGGCGCACCCGTCATGGGCCCGGGCCCGGGCCCATGACGGGCCCCGGGACAGACGAACGCCCCCGGTCCGCGCCGTGTGCGCAGACCGGGGGCGTGACCGCTCGTGCTACTTCTTCTTGCCCTGGGTCTGGCGGGCCCATCTTTGGCCCCTGCTCACGGGCTTGGGCACCTGCGCTGACCTGCATCCGAGCGGTCATCGTTGGTCGTTACCCGTCGACGTTTGTCACCCTCGGAGGGCCCAGCGAGGGCCCAGGTTCGGCCCTTGATCTGATTCCCGCGCCACCACCAGCCGCGTCCACCGCCTCAGGGCCGTGCCCCGGCTTGCTTGTCGCTTGTCTTGTCGCTTGTCGCTTGCCGTCCTTGTTTTCGCAGCTCATCAGCTTGCCTGCCGATTTCTCGGGCGCCTTTCCCCTTGAGGCGACAAGCGACACAGACAAGGACGGGAAGAACCGCCCTCCGGGCGGCGACCCATCGGCGCCCCGGCCGGCGAGACTCCGGGAACGTGGCGGCTACCGGGTTCGCACTCGGGCCTTCCAAAGAGGAGCGCTTCAGGGGGTGGGCTTGGGGATTGCCGTTTCCCCCACCGCGCCGCCGAGGTGGTGGAACGATGCCGGAATGAGTCGAACCCAAGGCTTCACATCGTGGTTGAAGACGCACGCGAAGGATCAGAGCGCGATCGGTGACTTGGCGCGTGATGTCGCTGCCGATCCCGACTGGCCAAGTCGGCGGCAGCTCAGCGGCCAACGGGAGTATCTGGAGGAGCGGGGCGCGATCCCGGCTGCGGTGGAGACCCTGGAACGTGCGTGGGAGCTCTACGAGGCTCGGCAGGAGGGGTAACACACAAGCAAGAGGAGCACCCCCGACGTTGGCGGGGGTGCTCCTCTTGCCTGTGCCTGCGGGAAGTTACCGCCGAACCTGGGCGCCTACTGGGTAGTGGGTAGTGGGGTCCCCAGTAGAAACGGGCTGTTGAAGGGCCCCACGGGCTCTAGTGGGGTGTCCCACTGGGTAGTGGGGCGGGCACCCCACTACCCAGTAGAAGAGCCACGTGGGAGGGGGCCTTCCAAGAGGGCGGGTGGGGGCGCCCGCACCCTTGGAAGGCCGCTCCAGTCGCAGGCAACGACGGCTCTTCAGAGAAGACGGTCGCAGCCACCTGAAGAGCCGTCGGGGCCACGGGCGACTTGCAGCTCTTAGCCGGGGGGCACCTGCCGTCCTAGAGAGTTGAGGGAAGACAGTGTCCGCAGCGTCCGCTGGACACTCTCGCTCTGCTCTGACCTGCCCGAATCGTGCGGACGCTACGAGAATTGGCTAGCGTCCGGCAGTGTCCGCAGCGTCCGCAACACCCGCCCCAGGCTAAGAGCATCAGCGCAGGTCAAAGCTGTCTCTAGCGGAAGGCCTGCGGACGCTATGCCCCCACTCGGCGCGGCCGGGGGACGAAGAGGCCACCGAGGCGCGACCGGGTGGCCTCTTCCATACGGCGGCCGGCGGGCGACGGCAGGGAGACCAAACGGTCAGAGACATCGGACGCGGTTACCGGTTACCGGTTACAGGCCGAAGACACCGCCCTTCCCCACCCTGAACAGCGCGAACCGGCGTCCACGGGGCCTGTAACCGGTAACCGGTAACCGCCCCACGGCGCCTCGGAAGGAGGCTGGGCGTCACGGGCGTCACGGCAGCCGTGACGCCCAAGTCACGCAGGTCCAGGCACCGAGGCCAGCCAGGCCGTCACGCGCAACGAGGCGTAACGCCGGGGCGTCACACCCATGACGCCCCGCCAGTCGCCCACACGGCCATGCCCAAGTGAGCGGCGAGCGCGAGCGCAGCGAGCTGCCAGGGGTCGGCGGCCGAAGGCCGCTCCTTCTAGCTCCTTCTCCGACTCGCAGAGCCCCGGAAACAGGTGCTAGGTCTAGCAACAGGGGTCGCTAGGTCTAGCACCAGTCCTAGCAACTTGAAGGGCATCTGACCTGGGAACTAGCGACTAGTGCCTTAACAGGCAACGTTTGCCCTGTTGTGATGTGACGCGCCGTCCCGGTGCTGTGCCGGGCGACGCGTGGCCGTCACCCTGTCCGGGTGGCAGAACGAGTACGTGTACGCGAGATCGACGATGACGAAGGCAGACGGCTGCTTCGGATCATCCGCCGGGGAACCGGGTCGGTAGTGACCTGGCGGCGGGCCCAGATGGTCCTGCTGTCCGCCCAGGGCATGCCGGTGGCGAAGATTGCCGGGGTGACGTTCACCAGCGCGGACCGGGTCCGGGATGTGATCCACAACTTCAACGCCGACAGCTTCGTCTCCCTGTATCCGAAGTACAAGGGCGGCCGGCCCAGGACGTTCACCCTGCCCGAGCGGCGCGAGATCAAGAAGATCGCGAAGTCCAAGCCGACCGAACACGACCTGCCCTTTTCGACCTGGAGCCTGACCAAGCTGGCGGACTTTCTGGTCGCCGAGGGGGTGGTCGACGACATCAGCCACGAGGGCCTGCGCATCCTGCTCCGCGAGGAAGGCGTCTCCTTTCAACGCCTGAAGACCTGGAAGACCTCCCGCGACCCCGACTACGCGGCCAAGAAGGCCCGCGTCGAACACCTCTACGCGATCGCCGACGGCGAGGTCATACCCGAGGAGGGCGAGCCCGAAGTCGTCTTATGTATGGACGAGTTCGGGCCGCTCAACCTGATGCCCCACCCGGGCCGGCAGTGGGCCGAACGCTCCGGCAAACACAAGGACCCCGACCGCGAACCCCGCCGCAGGCGGCGGGCGACCTACAACCGCTACGGCGGAGTACGGCACCTGTTCGCCGCCCTGGACCTGGCCAAGGACAAGCTCTACGGCCACATCAAGCCGGTCAAGAAGCGCACCCAGTTCCTGGAGTTCTGCCGCTACCTGCGAACCCTCTACCCGCCCGAGGTCCGTATCGCGATCGTCTGTGACACCTTCTCCCCGCACCTGACCACGAAGAGGTGCCAGCGGGTCGGCACCTGGGCCGCGGCGAACAACGTCGAGATCGCCTACACCCCTACAAACAGCTCCTGGCTCAACCGCATAGAAGCCCAGTTCACCGCCCTGCGCTACTTCACCCTCGATGGCACCGACCACGCCTGCCACAAGGAGCAGGGCAGCATGATCCGCCGCTACATCATCTGGCGAAATCGCCACGCCGACGACCGGCGCCTACGCTCCGTCGTCGACAGCGCCAACGTCGCCTAATGGCACGGCAGTAGCTACACCTTGGACGGGATATGGACAGCCGCCATTACGGCACGTTCCACCCGAGCACGACGGGCAGCTTGTGCTCGTAACCCAGCGTGTTGATCGTCCCCGGATGCGGGTGCCCGAACTGCCGCGCGGCCGACGCGTCGAGCCCGAGCCAGCGCGCGGTGAGTATGCGTGACAGGTGGCCGTGCGCAACGACGGCCACGTCGCCCTTGTCCAGCAGCGGCCGGACCCGGCCGAGGAAAGCGTCGACCCGCACCGTCACGTGCCCGAGGTCTTCGCCGGCGTCGACGCCGTCGCGCCACAGCTCCCAGCCGGGCTTGAGTTCCTGGATTTGCTCGGCGGTCAGCCCCTCGTAGCGGCCGTAGTCCCACTCGATCAGGTCGGTGTCGGGCTCCGCGCCGCTCAGCCCGGCCAGTTCGGCGGTCCGCACGGCGCGAGTCAGCAGGCTGCTGTAGACGGCGGCGAACTCCCGTTCGGCCAGCCGAGGTGCGAGCGCACGCGCCGCGTCCTCCCCGGCCTCGGTCAGCGGCAGGTCGGTGCGGCCAGCATGCTGGCCGGTCCGGCTCCATGCGGTCTCGCCGTGCCTGATCAACACCAATTCGCCCATGGCTGAGGACCATATCTCACCTCGAACACAGGGCGAACGTTGCCTGATACGGCACTAGCAAGGGACAGACGAAACCCCGGCATCCGACCGGAAACCGGGGCTTCGGGGCTCGCGCAGCGCGCTAGCCGGGCAGGAACCCAGGATTCTCCTGTCCCAGCGTCCGCAGGTTGGCGAGGTAGTCCTGAGCCGCCGGTTCAGCGCTGTACCGGCGCTTCATCTCCGCCGCGAGTTCGCGACTGGTCATGATGAGCGACGGCACGGATTGCCGGTCGCCCTGGAGCGCGCGTTCACCCATGATGAGGGCTCCCTCAAGGTCACCCGCTCGGGCGGCCGTCACCCCGAGCGTGACGCGAGCCTCTGCGTTCCTCATGGGGGCTCGCTCCGTCCCGTCGAAGTCCGTCCCCGCGCGGAGCACCTCCTCAGCGAGGGTGCTCGCGAGCTTGTCCTCGCCCACCAGTCGATAGCAGTCCATCGCGTAGAAATCGAACTTGGCCGGGTCCACTACGAAGTGGTTGTCGAGGTTCTGCGGGTGCGGCATCCCTTCGAGCATGCGCCGGCCACGGTCGAGAGCTACCTCGACCTGCCGCCGGTCTCCGAGCCGCGCCCACGCCTTCGCTTCCTGCGCCGCGAGCTGGACGGCGACGCCCTGGTGCTCCGCGACCTCGGCCCCCGCCTGAGCCGCCGCGATGACGCCCCGGTAATCGCCGGTCGTGAGAGCGAACCAGGCACGCATTTCATGGGCCCACCCCGCGACCTCACCATGGTCGGACTCGGTGGCGATGGAGAGCGCGGCCCGGCGGGTCGACTCGGCCGCGTGGCGTTCGCCAGAGTCGTACTCGACACAGCCCACGAGCAGGGCGAGCCAGCCCGAAAGCGCGAGTACCTCGCGGTGCTGGGCCAGCGTGAGGCTCTTCGAGTGAAGGTCGACCACGCGCCGCAGCCAAGCACGGCCCTCAATGAGGAGCTGCGCACTGGGCATGAACGGGTACTCGGAGCACAGCCGGTCGGTCGTGATCCGGAGCGCGTCCAGCGTCGCGTTGTCGACGTCGGAGCGATTGAGCCGACTTACGATCTCCAAGGTCTCCATGCCGCTCGCCTCCATGATCTCCCGCTCCCCATCCCTCCGCGCGGGCGCCGGGAAGAGCGCGTGCGTCACGGTGCCGAAGAGAGCCGCGATGACGGGGCGGTAGAAGTCGTTCGGGGTGGCGCCTGACTCCCAGCGCTTCCACTGACGGATAAGGCTGTCGTCGGAGGGAAGCTCGCCTGGGGCATGGGCTCGAAGAGCCCTTACCGCGTCTCGTTGCGACCAGTCCCGCGCCGCGCGCTCTGCCGCCATCCGTCGTGCCCATGCAGGCCTGTCGTCGCCCATGTGCCCTCTCTCCCGAGTGCCTAACGCGAGTCTTGCCTGTCACCCCTGGGGACACGCAAGGGGACAGTCAGGGGACTTCGGGGGTGTCCCCCCTGCCTGACGAGCTGTCACTTTGCTGTCACTTACGGATCAACACCCCGACGCAGCAAGCTGGTTACAGATCAAGCACCACTAGCGCCGCATCGCGATTCCAGCTCTGCGACGCGTTCAGTCAACGCCTGAATCTGGGAGCGAATTTCCTTGATCTCATCCGACTTATCACCCTGCCCCACACTGCCCGCAGCGAAGTTTCCGAGGTTGCCAGAAGACACGATCACCCCTTCAGCCCGCAGGATGGCCAGGCCGTTCTGGATGGTCTGGCCGGCATACCCGAAGCGCTCGACCAGCTCCCTCTGCGTGGGGAGCCTCTCGCCGGGACGCATCGACGTGACCTCCACCCGCAGCGCGTCGGCGACTTGGGCGGCTTTCGACTTGGGTCCTCCCGTAGCTGTCATGCCCTGAGCGTACCCACCAGAGCGAACTAGTGCACACCACTCGACACCCCTTGACGACTAGCACGCACTAGTGCACGCTAGTTAACGAAAGGGCGCCTGAGACAGCGCCAAGAACGCAAGAAAGCCCTGGTCAACGCCAGGGCTTCAACAGGGAGCGGCCACCTACCGCCAAGCAGTCAGCCGCTCCCCGACCCTTGAAGGGGTACTTCCATGATGCCTGGAAACGAGGCGAAGACAGCATTACGGGATGAGAACAGCCCGTGTGGGAGGCGGCTGCAGCAGGGGGAAGACATCCCGCTGACGCCGGCGCAGTCCGCTCGGCTGGCTGAGCTGTACGAAGCGTTCTCCCCGAATCTGGTGCGCTTCGCCTACTCCCGCTTGCGGACGGACAGCCGGGCCATGGGCGGCGCCTGGATGCTGGCCGAGGACATCGTGCAGAACGTCTGGCTCGGGGTAGCCCGGACCGGCGCACGGGACCTGCTGCGCGAGGGAGCATTCGACACGGACGCCACCCGGAGGGTGCTGTTCTTCCGGGTGAAGCAGGAGATCTCCAGCTACTTCCACGTCTCCCGCCACAACGAGCGGATCATCGACTGGACCGATCCGGTCACCTGCAACATCTACTGCCCGCTCGTACCGAGTCAGTGCGCGCTGATGGAGCTGCCCGGCTACCTGGCGGACATGGTGGCGGGGCTGCCTGAGGCGGAGCGGCAGGCACTGCTGCTGAAGCTGGACGGGCTGCACCCCTCGCTGATGGCGGAGCACCTGGAGTGCAGCGACGCGACCGCCGCCCGCCTGGTCGAAGCCGCGGTGCTGCTGCTCAAGCTCGACAACCCCAGCCTGTGCGGCCCGGCCGCCCTGGAGGGGGATTTGGAGGAGTGGGAGCGCAAGGCCCTGGCTGAGCTGAGCGACGTCAAGCGCGCGGCTCTGCTGCGGCTGAGCACCGAGTCCCGTCAGATCCTGCTGCTGAAGGCCCAGGGCCTGACGGTGCACGAGATCGCCAAGCGTCTGGGCGTGGGGTGGGACAAGGCTGCGGGCGCCGCCCGCTGCGTGAGCGTCCTGCGCCCGCCCACGGGCAAGAAGCCCTCCACCACCCGCAAGACCGGCATACGGCGCAAGGAGTCGAAGGCGTCGCAGCTTGCCAAGTCCCTGCGCTACGACCTCACGCAGATGCAGCCCGGGGAGCGTCTGCCCCGGCGAGTCGACCTGAAGGCCCGCTACGGGGTCTCCACGTCGACCGTGGACGACGCCTGGGCGATCCTGCGGCGCGAGGGGCTGATCGAGTCCAACGGCGTCCAAGGCTACCGCGTCACGCTGGACGTCTCCCGCCTGGCGGTGGCCGCGTGAGTCTGCACGCCCGGCCGCACCTCAACTCCGCCCGCCGTCGCGCCCGTAAGGCCCAGCTTGCGGCCCGCGACGGCTGGCGGTGCGCCTACTGCTCACACCGGTTTCGCAGCCTGGACGAAGCAACGATGGACCATGTCGTCCCGGTCTCGCTCTACCGGACCTGGTCGGCGAGCGCGCTCGTGCTGGCCTGCCTGCCCTGCAACCGGGGCAAGGCCGATCGCTTCCCGCTCCTGATCGCGCTGCTGCTGATCGGGTCGGTGGACGGGGTGGACGCTTCAGCCGTTCACCCCGGCGTCCACCCGACTTCCCCCCTCGACCGGTCGACCATCCCGGCTGCGGGATCGAGGCCGGTCGAGTCGGGTGGAAGCCCGGTGGATCGGGTGGATGTTCACCGGTCCCCCGAGATGTTCACGCCGGATGTTTTGCGGCTGCTGGCGCGCCGGGCTCAGGCCCAGGAGTCGGCCGACCGCACGGCCGTCGACTCGGGTGGACGGTCGGGTGTTCACCAGGGCGTTCACCCCGTTCACGGTCATCCCCGTATGGCCGTCCACCGCAGCTCACACGGCGGACGGACCGCCGATCGACCCGCCCGCACCCGACTGTGTACCGCCCCGCACGGACCTGCCCGCACACCGCGAAGGGAGTCGGCGTGAACACTGCCGTGAACACCGTGAACGGCCACGCCAAGACCACCGATCCGCAGCCCCCGACCGGCCCGCAGAAGGCCAGTCGATCGACCCCGGCCGATGCTGCGACCGGGGAGGGGAAGAAGCCTTCGGCAGCGTCCCGGCTCGTCGCGCTGGCCCGGGAGGGGTACACGTTCGTCACCTCGACCGACGGCCGCCCCTACGCGGTCGCGATCGACGGACCGAACATCGCCCTCCCCCTGCGCGGCCGGGCCGGACTGCGCCAGCGTCTCGCCCGCAAGTACGCCGACACCTACGACGGCGACGTCGCCTCACAGTCCGCGCTGGCCGACGCCATGATGGTCCTGGAAGGAGTCGCCGAGAAGGACGACCCCGCGCCTGTGGACCTGCGGGTGGGAGGCGGCCCGAACGGCATCGTCGTGGACCTAGGCAGCGCGGACGGCCGGGCGGTGACCGTGTCGGCCGGCGGCTGGCACATCGTGGACCGCTCGCCGATCCTGTTCCGCCGCTCCGGCGCCATGGCGCCCATGCCCGCCCCGGTCCTGGACGGCGACGGCCTGGCCAAGCTCCACGCCCTGCTGAACATGGACGCGCCCACCTTCCACCAGCTCGTCGGCTGGCTCATCGCGGCCTGGATCCCCTACATCCCGCACCCGGTGATCACCTTCAAGGGCGAGCAGGGCACGGGGAAGTCGAAGACGGCGCAGATGGTCGTCAACCTCATCGACCCTTCCCCCGCCAGCAAGCGGAGCCAGCCCCGGGACGTCAAGGCGTGGTCGGCTCAGGCCTTCAACTCCTGGGCCCTGTGCCTGGACAACATCAGCACCATCCCGCCCTGGCTCTCCGACACCCTGTGCAAGGCCGTAACCGGTGACGGGATCGTGGACCGCGCCCTCTACACCGACGACGACGTGGTCGTGCTCTCCTTCCGGCGGGTCCTCGCCATGACCACCATCGACGCCGGAGCCCTGGCCGGGGACCTCGCAGAGCGGCTCCTCATGCTGGACCTGCAGCTCATCGAAGAGGACCAGCGCCGCACCGAGGAAGAACTCGACGCCGCCTTCGATGCAGTCCGACCCGCCGTCCTGGGCGCCCTGTTCGACCTCCTGGCGGCCGTCCTCGCCGTCCTGCCCGGCATCAAGTTGGACTCCATGCCCCGCATGGCCGGCTTCGCCCGCGTCCTCGCCGCCGTCGACCAGGTCCAGGAGTGGCACACCCTGGACTCCTACCTCGCCACCTCAGCCAACGTCGCCGGAGACGCACTCGAAGGGGACCCCTTCGGCACAGCCGTGGCCACCCTCGTTGAGGAGTGCGGGACCTGGAGCGGGACCGCCGCCCAACTCCTTGAACAGCTCCCGCTCCCCGGAGGGTTCCGGCCGCAGGGCTGGCCCAAGGACGCCACCCGGGCCAGCGGGCGCATCAAACGGCTCGCGCCGCTCCTGCGGTCCATCGGGGTGGCCGTGGACGACACGCAGCGTAGCCAGGACCGGCACCGCCACCGCCTACTCGTCCTCTCCCGCATCGACCCCGCCCCGCCCGCAGCGTCCACACCCCCACAAGACCCACTCTGGCCCGAAGTGGCATCACTCGGGCAAGGCCGCACCATCCCTGAGCAGCACTGACACCGCCGGATCACCCCGGACCGGGCCGCGCACCAGCGGCCCGGGCACGTCAGCCCCTGCGGACGCTAGCCCCCGCCGGCGTCCGCAGCGTCCACACGAGCGTCCACACCGCAAACCGCGCCCGACCTGCATGGATGCAGAGCCTGCGGACGCTGGGGCGCTGCGGACACTGCGATACAGCAACTCTCTAGGACCGCGACCGCATCGACCCTCAGCACCCCTGCCACGGACACGAGGAGTCACCCCGCCCATGCCCGCCAACAGCCCGGACAACGACCCCCGCGCGATCCTCCGCGCCGGACTCCCCGACCGCTACCTGACCCCCGAAGACCTCGCCCCCATGCTCGTCGTCCCCATCGAGACCATCTACGGCTGGCGCAAGAAGCGCACCGGCCCGCCCGGATTCCGCGTCGGCCGACACATCCGCTACGACCCCGCCGCCGTCCACGCCTGGATCCACGAACAGGCCACCCGCGACGCCGCCTGACGTCCCTCCACGCAGAGCTACTGCCTACTGCCTACTGCCCACCGGGCACTAGGCAGTAGAACCCCTTCAACAGCCACCCCACCGCCCCTGAACAGGCCTGTAGGCAGTAGGCAGTAGGCAGTAGGCACTAGCCGGTAGGCAGTAGGCAGTAGCTCCCCGTCACAGCGTCCGGGAGGGCGCCACAGGTAGAGCCACCCCTTTACCCCGGTAGCGGGGGCGGTAGCGGCCCCTGACCAGCCCGGTAGCACCGGTAAAGGGGCCCCGCCCCAAAACCCAGGGAGGCACCAGGGAGGCAGGGAGAACTCCCTGACCGCCTCCCTGGACCACCTCCCTCCACCTGAGCTGCGCAGACAGCCCCTCAGGGAGGCAGGGAGGCGCCCCGCCAGCCAGCCCCAGAACTCCCGCAGGGAGCCAGCCGGACACCCCCGTCCGGCCTCCCTGACACACCCAACCGAGAGGACACAGCCCCATGGCTGGCCACATCCAAGACCGCTGGTTCAAGACAGAGACCGACGACAACGGCAAGACCGTCCGCACCAAGACCGCTCGCCACGGCACCGGCATGCGCTACAGGGCGCGCTACTTCGCCCCCGACGGCAAGCAGAAGTCCAAGTCCTTCGAGGACGGGCAGAAGCGCCTCGCCGAGCAGTGGCTCAGCACCATCCGCGCCGACGTGGCGCGCGGCCAGTACATCGACCCGAGCGCGGCCCGGACGTCCTTCAAGGAGTTCGCGGAAAAGTGGCTGGCGAGCCAGAGCGGCGACCCGAACACCCGAGCGTCGATGACGTCCCAGCTCAAGCTCCACGCCTTCCCGCGCATCGGGGACCGGCCGCTGGGCTCGTTCCAGCCGAGCCACATCCGCGAGTTCGTGACGCAGCTCGAAGCCTCCGGCATGTCCGGCTCGTACGCCCGCGTCATCTTCTCCAACGTGCGCGCCGTCCTCAGCGCCGCCGTCGAAGACGGCTGCCTGCCCCGGAACCCCTGCAACTCGCGCACGGTGGCACTCCCGGAGATGGGCGCGCGCCGTGTGGTCCCCTGGCAGCCGGATCGGGTCTTCGCCATGCGGGGCGCCCTGGTCGAACGGTTCCAGCCCATGGTGGACGTGGGCGCCGGCTGCGGGTTGCGGCAGGGCGAGATCCTGGGGCTGTCCGTGGAAGAACTCGACTTCGACAACGGGACGCTTCATGTCGTCCACCAGCTCAAGCAGAGCCTGAGCGTGCCCGTGTTCGCCCCGCCAAAGGGCGGCAAGCTGCGCGACGTACCGCTGCCCGACCCCGTGGCGGACGCGCTCAAGGCGCACATGAAGCTCTTCCCACCCGTGGAGATCACGCTGCCCTGGATGCGCGCCGGCGGCCAGCCCGTCACGAAGCGCCTGATCTTCACCGGCCCGCAGGGCGGGCACCTGTGGCGCACATCGGTGAACGAAGACCACTGGAAGCCCGCACTCGCCAAGGCAGGCGTCATCCCCGCGGCTAAGAGCCGCGAGCACGCCGCCGCTCGGGAGCACGGCATGCACGCGCTAAGGCACTTTTACGCGTCCGTGCTCCTGGACGTGGGAGAGAGCATCAAGGCCGTGAGCGAGTACCTGGGTCACTCGGATCCGGGGCTCACCTTGAAGGTGTACGCGCACCTCATGCCCAGCAGCCGCGACCGCGCGCGGGAGGCTCTCGGCAGGGCTCTGCGGCCGGACGGTCCCCCACGCTGAGGGCCCACAGAGGGCCCAGGGCAAACGAATGCCCCTGATCTGCGCCGTGTGCGCAGGTCAGGGGCGTGATCGCTTTACCTACTTCTTCTTGCCCTGGTTCTTGACGGCCTCGATGGCGGCCGCGGCGGCGTCCGGGTCGAGGTAGGTGCCGCCCGGGTTGAGGGGCTTGAAGTCGGCGTCCAGCTCGTAGGAGAGCGGGATGCCGGTCGGGATGTTCAGGCCCGCGATGTCGGCGTCGGAGACCCCGTCGAGGTGCTTGACCAGCGCGCGCAGGGAGTTGCCGTGCGCGGCGACCAGGACGGTGTGGCCGTCCAGCAGGTCCGGGACGATCGAGTCGTACCAGTACGGGAGCATGCGGACGACGACGTCCTTGAGGCACTCGGTACGCGGGCGCAGCTCCGGCGGGATGGAGGCGTAGCGCGGGTCCCCGGACTGCGAGAACTCCGTACCGTCCTCGAGCGCCGGCGGCGGGGTGTCGTACGAGCGGCGCCACAGCATGAACTGCTCCTCGCCGAACTCGGCGAGGGTCTGGGCCTTGTCCTTGCCCTGGAGCGCGCCGTAGTGGCGCTCGTTCAGGCGCCAGGAGCGGTGGACGGGGATCCAGTGGCGGTCGGCGGCCTCCAGCGCGAGCTGGGAGGTGCGGATCGCGCGCTTCTGGAGGGACGTGTGAACCACGTCGGGGAGAAGTCCGGCGTCCTTCAGGAGTTCGCCACCGCGGACTGCCTCCTTCTCGCCCTTCTCGTTGAGATTGACGTCCACCCAGCCGGTGAACAGGTTCTTCGCGTTCCATTCGCTCTCGCCGTGGCGGAGGAGGATCAGCTTGTACGGTGCGTCGGCCATGCGTACGAGCCTAATGGACGCACCCCGCCCCCCGCGCGCGGTATGGACGGCGTGCGAACGGTCCCCGATTGACGGCAGCCGTCAATCCAGTGGCTCTCGAGTGACCGGGCCCGTAGGGTCCAAACGAGCAGAGGGACACTTACATCTCCGGGGGGATTCCTTATGTCCGTTGCCAGTGTGAGACGGGCCGCCCGCGAGAGCGTGGCGGGCCTGCCCCGGGAGTTCTGGTGGCTCTGGACGAGCACGCTGGTCAACAGGCTCGGGGCCTTCGTCGCCACATTCATGACCTTGTACCTGACCCTGGAGCGGGGCTATTCGGCCTCCTTCGTGGGACTTGTGGTGGCCCTGCACGGGCTCGGCGGTGTGGTGTCCTCGCTCGTCGCCGGGGTGCTCACGGACCGGCTGGGGCGGCGGCCCACGCTGATGGCGGCGCAGGCGTCGACCGCGTTCTCGGTGGCGCTGCTCGGATTCATGGAGCAGCCGGCGGCGATCGCCGCGGTGGCGCTGCTGGTCGGCATGACCTCCAACGCCTCGCGGCCGGCGGTGCAGGCGATGATGGCCGACATCGTCCGGCCGGAGGACCGGGTACGGGCCTTCGCGCTGAACTACTGGGCCATCAACCTGGGCTTCGCCGTCAGCGCGACCGTGGCGGGCTTCGTCGCGGAGTACAGCTACCTGGCCGGGTTCCTCGGCGAGGCGGCCCTGACGCTGGTCTGCGCGGTGCTCGTCTACCTCAAGCTGCCGGAGTCCCAGCCGCAGAAGACGGCGGCGGAGAAGGCGGCCGCCGGGCCGGAGATCGGCCTGGGGACGGTGCTGCGGGACGGGCGGTTCATGGGTGTGGTCGGGCTGTCGTTCCTGATCTCGCTGATCTTCATGCAGGGCTCGTTCGGGCTGCCGCTCGCGATGGGCGCGGCCGGGTTCTCCACCGCCGACTACGGGCTGGTCGCCGCCGTGAACGGCGTGCTGATCGTGCTGCTGCAGATCCCGGTCACCCGCTTCATCGAGCACCGCGATCCGCAGAAGCTGCTGGTCATCTCGGCGCTGCTGGCCGGGTACGGCTTCGGGCTGACGGCCTTCGGCGGCTCGGTGTGGAGCCTGGCGCTGACCGTCTGCGTGTGGACGCTGGCCGAGATCATCAACTCGCCGATCCAGATGGGCCTGGTCGCGCGGCTCTCCCCGACGCACGGGCGCGGCCGCTACCAGGGCATGTACACGATGTCGTGGGCGGTGGCCTCGCTGATCGCGCCGCTGATGGCGGGCTTCGCGATCGAGCACTTCGGCGCGGGGTGGCTGTGGGGCTCGACTGCGGTCCTGGGCACGGTGGCGGCGCTGGGCTACTGGCTGCTCATGCGGGGGCTCCCCCAGGGGGAGCCGGGAGCGGGGACGGCCGGCCCCACCGAGCCCGTCGTCACGGCGGAGCCGGGCCCGGCGACCGCCGTCGTCCC
The DNA here is from genome assembly GCF_057834205.1 of Streptomyces sp. GL_148. NCBI lineage: Bacteria > Bacillati > Actinomycetota > Actinomycetes > Kitasatosporales > Streptomycetaceae > Streptomyces > Streptomyces sp. GL_148. The sequence goes on from NZ_CM174396.1 coordinate 4,169,575, forward strand.
CGGCGCCGCGGGGGTCTGAGGCGGGGAGGCGGCCCGGACCACCGTGCCGCGTCAGCCCGACGGCTGCGTCAGGTTCTTGAAGGCGTCCAGGTTGCGCGTGGACTCGCCCCGCGAGACCCGCCACTCGTACTCCCGCCGGATCGCGCTCGCGAAACCCAGCTCCAGCAGGGTGTTGAAGGCCCCGTCGGCCGCCTCCAGGACCGTGCCGAGCAGCCGGTCCAGATCGTCGGGGGTGATCACCGACAGGGGGAGGCGGGCCGTCAGGTAGACGTCGCCGAGCGCGTCGACCGCGTAGGCCATGCCGTAGAGCTTGAGGTTGCGCTCCAGGAGCCACCGGTGGACGCCGGCCTCGTTCTCGTCCGGGTGGCGGATCACGAAGGCGTTGACCGACAGGGAGTGCTTTCCGGCCTTGAGCGAGCAGGTGGTGCTCAGCTTGCGGGTGCCGGGGAGCTGGACCACGTACGAGCCCGGCTCGGGGCTCTCCCAGCTCAGTTCCGCGCCGGTCAGCGTCGCTTCGATGATCGCGGCGGTGTCGGTGCCGTCGGTGCCGTCGGTGGGGTCAGCGTCAGCCATGGTGGGAGCGTACGTGACGGCGGTGATCGTGCATCGCCCCCGTGTACACGTCGGCCGTGCCGCTCGCGGCGGTGTCCCAGCCGAAGAACTGCGCGTGCCGTGCGGCCGCCGCGCCCATCCGGTCCGCGAGGCCCGGCTCGTCCACGAAGCGCCGTAGCTCCCGGGCGTAGTCGACCGGATCGTGTCCGGGTACGAGGATCCCCGTGACCCCGTCGTTGACGGCGACCGGCAGCCCGCCGACGGCCGCGGCCAGCACCGGTGTGCCGGTGGCCTGCGCCTCTATGGCGACCAGCCCGAAGGACTCGCTGTACGAGGGCATGACCAGCACGGACGCCGCCCGGAACCAGTCCGCGAGCGCGTCCTGCGCCACCGGCGGATGGAAGTGCACGAGGTCCGCGATGCCGAGCTTCGCGGCCAGCTTCTGCAGCCCCTCCGGCTTCGCGAGGCCGCTGCCGCTCGGCCCGCCGACGACGGGCACGAACAGCCGGGTGCGCAGCGCCGGCTCCCGGTCCACCAGTTCGGCGACGGCCCGCAGCAGGATGTCGGGGGCCTTGAGCGGCTGGATGCGGCCCGCGAAGAGCGGGATGACGGCGTCCTGCGGCAGCCCGAGGCGGGCACGGGCGGCGGCGCGGCCGTCGGCGACGGTGAAGCGGTCGAGGTTGACGCCGGGGTGGACGACGGCGACCTTGCCGGGGTCGGCGGCGTAGTGGCGGACGAGCTCGTCCGCTTCCTCGGCGGTGTTCGCGATGAGCCGGTCGGCGGCCTCCACGATCTGCGTCTCGCCGATGACGCGGGCGGCGGGCTCGGGGGTGTCGCCCTCGGCGAGCGCCGCGTTCTTCACCTTGGCCATGGTGTGCATGGCGTGCACGAGCGGGACGCCCCAGCGCTCGGCGGCGAGCCAGCCGACGTGGCCGGAGAGCCAGTAGTGGGAGTGGACCAGGTCGTAGTAGCCGGGGCGGTGGCCGGCCCAGGCCTGCATGACGCCGTGGGTGAAGGCGCACAGCTGGGCCGGCAGCTCCTCCTTGGCGAGGCCCTCGTACGGGCCCGCGTCCACGTGCCGTACGAGGACTCCGGGCGCGAGCTCGACCACGGGCGGCAGGCCGCCGGTGGTGGCCCGGGTGAAGATCTCGACCTCGATGTTGATCGCGGCGAGGCGCCGGGCCAGCTCGACGATGTAGACGTTCATCCCGCCGGCGTCGCCGGTGCCGGGCTGGTGCAGCGGTGAGGTGTGCACGCTGAGCATCGCGACGCGGCGCGGCTTGCGGTGGCCGCCGACGGCGGCGGGCAGGCGCAGGCGGGGCGGCTCGTGCCGGGCGGCGGACCGGGCCGCGGCGAACCGGCCGCCGATGCTGCCGCCGATGCGGGACACGTACTGGCTCAAGGGAGCAGTTCCTCTCGCTCGGACGGCATGACGCGGAGAGCGCTGTCGGCGCTCTCTTCTAGGAGTGCAACCCGGGCAGCCGTCTCCCGCATTCCGGGACGGACGGATTTCCTGCCGCCGCGCCGGATTTTTATCGGGCGGGAACCCTCCGCTTACTCTCTGCACATGGCCTCCCGCTCCACCCCTCCCCCTCGTCGCCCCGTCGGCACGGTGACCCGCGGGACGACGAACCCGAACCGCCTGCGCCGCATGGACCGCTGGATCGCGGCGACGCACGGAGCGGCGCTGCGGCGCGCGGACGACCCGGTCGCGGTGGACCTCGGCTACGGGGCCGCGCCCTGGACCGCGGTGGAGCTGCTGGCCCGGCTGCGGGAGGCGGCCCCGCGGGTGCGGGTGGTCGGCATCGAGATCGAACCGGCCCGGGTCGCGGGCGCGAAGCCGTACGAGCGGGAGGGCCTGAGCTTCAGGCACGGCGGCTTCGAGGTACCGCTGGAGGGCGGGGTCCGGCCGGCGCTGATCCGGGCGGCGAACGTGCTGCGCCAGTACGACGAGGAGCAGGTCGAGGCGGTGTGGGAGCGGCTCCGTGCCCGGCTGGCTCCCGACGGGCTGCTGGTGGAGGGGACCTGTGACGAGATCGGGCGGCGGCACGTGTGGGTCGCGCTGGGACCCGAAGGGCCGCGCACGGTGACCTTCGCGACCCGGCTGGGCTCCCTGGAGCGCCCCTCCGACCTGGCGGAACGGCTGCCGAAGGCACTGATCCACCGCAACGTGCCGGGCGAGCCGGTGCACGCGTTCCTGCGCGACTTCGACCGGGCGTGGGCGGCGGCGGCTCCGTACGCCTCCTACGGGGCGCGGCAGCGCTGGATCCGGACGGCGCGGGCGCTGGCCGGGGACTGGCCGCTGGCGGACGGGCCGGTGCGGTGGCGTCAGGGGGAACTGACGGTGCGGTGGGAAGCGTTGAGGCCTTCGGGGTGAGACGGTGGCCACCGGGACAGTGAGGCCGCCGGGGCCAGTGGGGCCACCGGGGGCGATCGGGACGCATCGGATGGATATCCACAAGGGTGTTGGAATTCACCGACTCGTGGCACCATCCCGAAGGCAATCACAAGTTACTGACGGTTAGTCAATCCGGTGTCTGGGGGGACCATGAGGAAACGACGACGGGGTTCGATCGCCCTCACACTGCTCTGCGCGATGGCGCTGCTGTCCGCGCCCGGCGCACTGGCCGGTACCGCGTTCGCTGCGCCGGAGCCCCAGCAGGGCAAGTCCCTGGAGCAGGTCCGCAAGGAAATAGAGGGTCTGTACCGCGAGGCCGGCGCCGCCACGGACGCCTTCAACCTCGCGGAGAGCGAGACCAAGACGCAGTCCGACAAGATCGTGGAGATCGCCAACCTGGTCCTCGCGGGCCAGGACCGCATCACCACCCTGAAGGGCCGCGCGGGCGCGGCCGCCCGCGCCCAGTACCGCTCGGGCGGGCTCCCGCCCGGCGCGCAGCTGGCCCTGAGCAACAACCCGTCGCAGTTCCTCGACGGCAACGCCCGGCTGCGCCAGGGCGAGAAGGCCACCTCGGACCTGCTCTCCGAACTGAACCGCACCCAGAGCGACTTGCAGCAGTACGCGAGGGACGCGAGCGCGCACTGGGAGACCCTGGAGGCCAACCGGGTCAAGCAGGAAACCGCGAAGAAGCAGGTCGAGGACAAGATCAAGGCTGCGGAGGACCTCGAGAGCAAGCTGGAGGCCGAGGAGAAGGCCCGGCTGCTGGAGCTGGAGGCGGAAGCGCAGCGCAAGGCGCAGACCGACTGGCTGTCCACGGGCGCGATGACCGGCTCCTCGGGCGCGGCGGCCACCGACGCGGGCAAGCGGGCCGTGCAGTTCGCGGCCGCCCAGATAGGGAAGCCGTACGTGTGGGGCGCGGAGGGACCCGGTTCGTTCGACTGCTCCGGGCTGACCTCGCAGGCCTGGCTCGCGGCGGGCAAGAGGATCCCGCGCACCTCGCAGGAGCAGCTCCGGCTACGACACGTCGCGGTCAAGGACATGCGGCCGGGCGACCTGATCATCTACTTCGACGACGCGAGCCACGTCGGGATGTACGTCGGGGACGGCGCGATGGTGCACGCCCCCCGCCCCGGCCGCAACGTCACCATGGCGGGCGCGGGCTCCATGCCGATCAAGGCCGTGGTCCGGCCGGACGCGTAGCGACCGCCCGCTCACCGACGGGCAGCGCCGCCGGGACGGCCCGCCCGCGGGGACGGACCGCCCCCGACGGGGTGACGTCTCGGTGGGCGGGACGTCGTACCCCCGCGCCGTGACGTTGGTCATTCGTCGACGCGGACTTTCCCCCCCGATAACGGCATATGCCGGAGCCCCGAGCCGGACCCGCCATTCCGCTTCTCTCGTCCCGCCGCTAGGGTCGCCGGACGAGCGAACCCCCGAGGGGGCGGGAAGGAACCGGAGACGATGCCCGTACCCGTACCGCGGCAGAGGGACATCCCGGGCACCGAGAGCGGACCGGGCGGCACGTCATCGCTCACCTTGCTGGTGATCGAGGACGACCCCGCCGGCGGCCTCACCGTCCCCGAGATCCTCGACGCCGACGGCCACCGCATCCGGCTGCGCAGCGCGCGCAACCTCACGGAGGCGGCCCGACTGCTCACCCCCGACGTGAACTGCGTCCTGCTCGACCTCGCGCTCCCGCACGGCGCGGGCGCGGGCGTCGGCGACGCCGCGGATCCGTTCCGAGCCCTGCGCCAGGTGCTCCGCATCGCCCCGCGGCACGCCGTCCTCGTCCTCACCTCCGAGGAGGACGCGGAGCGCGCCGCGGAGGCCGTACGCGTGGGGGCCCAGGACTTCCTCTTCCGCGACGAGCTCGACGGGCGGCTGCTCAGCCGCGCCATCCGCTACGCCGTGGAGAGAAAACGTGCGGACATCGCCCAGTACAAGCTCGCAGAATCGAAACTCCGGGCCCAGGAGAACGCCCGCCTGGAGCGCGGGCTGCTCCCGCACCCGCTCCTGGAGGGTTCCGACCTCCGCTTCGCCGCCCGCTACCGCCCCGGACGCAGCCGCGCGCTCCTCGGCGGGGACTTCTACGACACCGTCCGCACCCCCGACGGCACCGTCCACGCGATGATCGGCGACGTCTGCGGCCACGGCCCGGACGAGGCCGCCCTCGGCGTCGAGCTGCGCATCGCCTGGCGGGCGCTGACCCTGGCCGGCCTGTGCGGCGACGACCTGCTCGCCACCCTTCAGGAGGTCCTCGAAGTCGAGCGCCCCTGCGAGGAGATCTTCGCGACGCTCTGCACGGTGGACATCGCCCCCGACGGCCGGCGCGCGGGCCTGTGCCTGGCGGGCCATCCGGCGCCGCTGATCTCCCGGCCGGGCCGCCCCGCGCGACTGCTCCCGTACGAGAACAGCGGCCCGGCGCTCGGCCTGCTGCCCCGGGCCCGCTGGCCTCGCCGCCAGGTGGAGCTGGGCGGCACGTGGAGCCTGATGCTCTACACCGACGGCCTGATCGAGGGCAAGATCGGCCAGGGCAAGGAGCGGCTGGGGCAGGACGGCATGGTCGAGATGATCAACCGCCACCTGGCCGACGGGCTGAGCGGCGAAGGCCTGCTCGAAGCCTCCGTGACCGAAGCCCGCCGCCTCAACGGCGGGGAGCTGACGGACGACGTCGCCGTCGTCCTCCTCTCCCGCGCCGAGGGCTGACGGGCTGACGGGCTGACGGGCTGGGCGACCGGACCGAACAGGCCGCCTACGGCCTGCGGCCGCCTACCTGCCTACCGTCCGCCGTTGTAGGGCCCGTACGGCCCGTCGCTGCTGCTGCCGCCCCGCCGGCCGCCGCCGCCCGAGACCTGCTTGATGGCGGGGCGCACGTCGACGAAGAACACGATGCTGGCGACCAGCCCTGCGATCTCCAGGAAGAGCATCCCGAGGAAGAAGTCCACGAGCACGGTGATGCCGAGGATGACCAGCCAGAAGGTCTTGGTCTGCTTGCCGGCCGCCCGGTACGCGTCTTCGCGCGCCGTCAGCGCCAGCACGAAGGCCGCCACGGCAAGCCCGAGCATGGCGAACCCGAGCAACGGAAGCACTCCGTTATCGAACCCGTTCATCAACATCGCCTGACCGCCTTCTCGCGCCTCGCTCGCCGGATGCCACCTGCCTCCACGCTACCGGCAGAGCCCCTTTCCCAAACCACAACGGACCGGACGCCCATCGGGTGCCCGGTCCGTCGCGCAGTTCTCAGCTCTCGTCGGCCGTCTCGGCGGCGGCCTTCTTGGCTGCGGCCTTGCGGGCCGGAGCCTTCTTCGGCGCGGGCTCGGCGGCGGGCTCCGCCACCGGCTCGGCGGCCTCCGGCTCCACGACCACGGCGATGTCGACGATCTCCTCGGAGACCTCGCCGCGCCAGGCACGTACGGCCTGCTCACCGTGCTCGGCGACCTTGTCGTAGGCCTCCTTGGCCTTGACCGCGTACTCGGCGGCCACGCCGACCCCGCGCAGCGCCAGGTCCTGGGCGGTCTCCCCGAGCTTCTTCGCGTCGATCGCCCCGAACACCTCGGCGACCGTGGCGGTGACCGCCACCTGCGCCTCCTTGGCCTTCTCCTTGGCCTTCTCCTGCACGGCCTTCGGGTCGGTGTTCTTCACGGCCTCGATGCGCGCGGGGGCCTCGGCGCGCAGCTGCTCGATCAGCCCGGGCACCTTCTTGGCCTGCTGCACGGCGAGGTCGGCGGTGCCGGCGGCGAAGTAGAGGGGGGTCGGGTCGGTGAGGGTCTTCTTCAGGTCATCGGCGATGGCCATGTGGTGGTCCTCCCGGATCACGGTCTCAGTTCGTGCTCAGTGCGTACTCGGTGCGTACTCAGTTCGTATGGCGCGTCTCGGCATCGCCACTGCCACCGTCGGCAGCGACGTCCGCTCCCGCCTCGGCCTTCGCCTCGGCCTCTGCGGCGTTCTCCTTGCGGAAGGACGCGTAGATCTGGAGCAGCACCTGCTTCTGCTGCTCGCTGATGGACGGATCGGCGAGGATCACGGCCTTCGTCTCCACGGCGTCCCGGTCCCGCTCGTCCAGGATTCCGGCCTGCACGTACAGCGTCTCGGCGGAGATCCGCAGCGCCTTGGCGAGCTGCTGCAGGATGTCCGCGCTCGGCTTGCGCAGCCCGCGTTCGATCTGACTGAGGTACGGATTCGACACCCCCGCCGCATCGGCCAGCTGCCGCAGCGAAAGCTGCGCCTGCCGCCGCTGCTCGCGCAGGTACTCGCCGAGGTTCCCGACGTTGAGCGATGCCATGCCCCGATCCTGCCGCACCTTGCTAACTATTGCAAGCAGCTGCTTGCAATAACTCCCACCCCCCCTGCGCCGGCGACCCGCGCCGCCTACGGCGCCGTCGCGATGATCACCGTCGCGTAGTACTCCTCGGAGGTCACCGCGCGCACCGACAGGCCCGCCGCCGTCAGGGCCGAGGCCGTGACCGGGGACTGGCGGGCGCTCGTTTCGATCAGCAGGCTGCCGCCCGGCGCGAGCCAGGGCGGGGCGCCCGCGGCCACCCGGCGGTGGACGTCCAGGCCGTCAGCGCCGCCGTCCAGGGAGACGGGCGGCTCGTGGTCGCGGGCCTCCGGCGGCAACAGGCCGATCTCCCCGGTCGGGACGTACGGGGCGTTGACCACCAGCACGTCCACCCGGCCCCGGAGGGCTGCGGGCAGGGGCGTGTAGAGGTCGCCCTCCCAGACCCGGCCGCCGTACGGGGCCAGGTTGCGCCGGGCGTAGGCGAGTGCGGCCGGGTCGATGTCCGCCGCATGCAGTTCGGCCCCCGGCACCTGCGCGGCCACGGCCGCGCCCAGCGCGCCCACCCCGCAGCACAGGTCCACGACCACCGCACCGGGCCGGGCCGCCGCCACCGCCTCCCGCGCGAGGAACTCGCTGCGCCGGCGCGGCACGAAGGCCCCCTCGCCGACCGCCATGCGCAGCCCGCAGAACTCCGCCCAGCCGACGACGTGTTCCAGCGGTTCGCCCGCCACCCGCCGGGCCAGCAGCCCCTCCAGGTGCCCCGCGTCCTCGGCGGCGGCCGTCAGCAGCTCCGCCTCCTCCTCCGCGAAGACGCAGCCGGCCGCGCGCAGGGTTTCCACCAGTGTTGCCAACTACCTCAGTCCTCGTTCTTTCCAGTTCAGGAGCAAACCCAACAGGCAGCCACAGCCAGGGCTCAGAAGATGTCCGGGCACCACGGCCGGCGCGCCGTGCGGAACACCACGTCCGCGAGCGCGAGCGCTCCGGGGCGCACTTCCGTGATCGCGCCGAGCGCCGCCAGCCGCACCGCCGACTCGTCGCCCAGGTAGAGCGCCCCCAGTGTGCCCACGTCCAGGCGCAGATCGGCCGGCTCCTCCGTGCGTACGCAGTCCCCCGCACCCGCGTCCAGCCGGTAGCGCCCGCCCGCCGGCCCGGACGGGTCGGCGACCTCCAGGACGAGGACCCCGGGCACGGCGTACGTCCGCGCGCGCAGGGCCCGTACGACGTCCAGCAGCCGCACCCACAACATGTCCGCCGAGGTCACCAGCCGGGCGGCGCGCGCGTCGGGCAGGAGCCCGGTGACGAGGTCGTCGGGGGCGCGGTAGCCGGTGCGGACCTTCACCACCCAGTCGATGGAGCAGAGGAAGTGCCACAGCGCCCGCTCCGCCTCCGGGGTGACGGCGATGAGCTGCTTGACCCGCAGGGTGTTGTGGGGGACCTTCGCGTCGGTCCAGTTGTCGTCCACGGTGTACCGCACCAGACCGGCCACCTCTCCCCCGGCCGTCCGGTACACGGCGTGGAACCCGGGCTCGTACGGGTGGTGCGACATCTCCTCCTCACCCGTGTTCAACCGCCACCAGCGGGCGTTGCGGCTCACCACGCCGGGCGTGGCCGCGCGCAGCCGCTCGTGCAGCGCCGGGCCCACCTTCCGCACCTCGTCCACGTCCACCAGCTCGATCCGCCCGCCCGCCTCGGGCGCCGACCAGCGCCCGTCGAGCCCGGTGCGCGGTACGTCGATCTCCCATTCCGCGGTGGAGGTGGCGGGCCCGTACCCGTAGCGCCCGTAGATCGGGTACTCGGCGGCGATCAGCGTCGACAGCACGTCACCGCGGGCGTGGGCGGCGGCCAGCTCGGCGGCCATCATCCGGGTCAACAGGCCCTGCCTGCGGTGCGTGGGCAGCACGGACACGTGCGAGATCGCGCTCGACGGGACGAACTCCCGGCCGGGCACGGTCAGTTCTTGAGGGAAGGAGCGGAAGGTCGCCACGCACCGGCCGGTGTCCGCGTCGAACGCGCCCTGCGTCCGGGCGAAGTCGAAGTTCTCGGCCAGCAGGGCGACGTCCGCGGGCGTGCCGTGCGTCGCGTTCAGGAAACCGGTGTGCACGGTGCGCAGCCAGTCGGGAAGCTCGGTTACGGCGATCGGCCGGACGTCAGCGCTCATAGCGACCCACGCTAATCGGCCCGGCCCGCCCCCGTCGCCCGTATTTTCCGCGGACCCCGCGCCTGCTCAGGCCAGCAGGTCGTCCACCTGGGCCTCGCCCTCCCGGTAGCGCCGGGTGATCTCCGCGCTGCAGTCGTCGGCCGTGCGCTGGAGCTGCTGGCGGCGCCGCGAGACCTGCTGCTCGTAGCGCACCAACCGGCCCATGCCCTCGTGGAGTTCCTCGTCGGTGCGGGCACCCAGGTCCGACAGTTCCACGTCGGAGAGCATCTCGGCCGCCAGCAGCCGGTACTCCTCCCCGTGCGGGGTGCCGAGCGTGACGTGCCGGGCGGAGGCGCTGCGGCTGGAGGGGGCGTCCGCGAGGATCTCCGAGAGGCGGTCCACCACCGGCGCCTCGGGGTCCGTACGCCGGGCGAGCTCGGCGCGCAGGATGTCGATGCGGCCCTGGAGCAGCCGGCGCACGTAGCTCAGGTCGGCCTCGTCGCGCTGCGCGTCGCGGCGCAGCCCGCGCAGCTCCGGCAGGCCGAGCGCGGTGGTCGCAGTCGGCGGGGCGTCCGCGGCCCCGGTCCGCTGCGCGGGCGGCCGCGGCGCCGAGGTCTCGGCGGACGCCGCGGACGCCATGGGTGCGATGGGCGCTGCGGAGCCCACGGTTGCGATGGGCGCAGAAGCAGGTGCGGAGGTACCAGAAGTATTCATGCGTTCGTGTCCGTCCCCTCGACCGGTGCTGGGGGCACCGCCTGCGTGCATCGTGCCACTCCCCGTGGTACCGACGCAGTCCCACTCCACCCGATCGGCCCCGGACGGGTGCACGCCTGGTACACAGGTGGTATGCGAGCAGTGGTGCAGAGGGTGGACGGCGCGAGCGTCGTGGTGGCCGGCGAGACCGTCGGGGAGATCGTCGGGGAGGGGCTGTGCGTTCTGGTGGGGGTGACCCACGACGACACCCCGGAGAAGGCGGAGCTGCTGGCGCGCAAGCTCTGGTCGGTGCGGATCCTGGAGGCCGAGAAGTCCTGCAGTGACGTGAACGCGCCGCTGCTGGTGATCTCCCAGTTCACCCTCTACGGAGACGCCCGCAAGGGCCGCCGCCCCACGTGGAACGCGGCCGCCGGCGGGGCCTTCGCCGAGCCGCTCGTGGACGCGGTCGTGGCGCAGCTGCGGGCGCTGGGCGCGACGGTGGAGACGGGCCGGTTCGGCGCGGACATGAGGGTCTCGCTGACCAACCACGGCCCGTTCACCATCGTCATCGACATCTAGCGCGCGGCGGTCACGGCGCCACGACGACCTCCTGGGCGGCGGCCGTCTTGCCCACCAGCAGCGGGGCGTCCACCGGGACGTTCCGCTTGACCAGCGCGAGGGCGATCGGGCCCAGCTCGTGGTGGCGGACCGAGGTGGTCACGAAGCCCAGTTGACGGCCCTCCTCCCCGTCCGCGGCCAGCCGTACGGGCGCGCCGTGCGCGGGGAGCAGCACCTCGGAGCCGTCCAGGTGCAGGAAGACCAGCCGGCGCGGCGGCTTCCCCAGGTTGTGGACGCGGGCCACCGTCTCCTGGCCGCGGTAGCAGCCCTTCTGCAGGTGCACGGCGGTGCCGATCCAGCCGAGCTCGTGCGGGATGGTGCGGTGGTCGGTCTCCAGACCGAGCCGCGGCCGGTGCGCCTCGACGCGCAGGGCCTCGTACGCGAGGAGCCCGGCGGCCGGGCCGTGGGAGGCGGCGAAGGCCTCCAGCCCGTCGCGCGGCAGGAACACGTCGCGGCCGTACGGGGTTTCCCGTACGACGAGTTCCTTGGGGACCTCGGCGATGGAGCCGGCCGGCAGGTGCACGACGGCGAACTCGGCGGTCCGGTCGGCGACTTCCACGCGGTAGAAGAAGATCATCGACTCCAGGTAGGCGATGAGCGCCTCCTGGGTGCCGGGCTCGACGTGCATCCACATCGTCTCGCCGTCATCGACGAGGTAGAGCGCGTGCTCGATGTGGCCGTTCGCGGAGAGGATCAGCGCCTCGGTGGCCTCGCCGGCCGGGAGGGCGGTGACGTGCTGAGTGATCAGCAGGTGCAGCCAGCTCAGCCGGTCCGAGCCGGTGACGGTGACGACCCCGCGGTGGGAGAGGTCGACGAAGCCGCGGCCGTCGGCGAGGGTGCGCTGTTCTCCGTACAGCTCTCCGTAGTGGGCGGCGACGCCCTCGTCGCGGCCTTCGGCCTGCACGGCGCCGGGGAGATGGAGCAAGGGGCTGCTGGTCATGGCTCCAGCCTACGACCCTGCCCCGGGCAGTCCTAGTGCTGCTTGGCGGCGCAGGTCTTGCAGCGGCCGAAGATCGCGAAGTGCTTCATGTCGGTCTCGAAGCCGAAGGTGTCGCGGAGCTTGGACCTGAACTCGGCGGCGATGTCCACATCCGCCTCGATGACCTCGGTGCAGTCGCGGCAGACCAGGTGGAGGTGGTGGTGCCGGTCGGCGAGGTGGTACGTGGGGGCCCCGTGCCCGAGGTGGGCGTGCGAGACCAGCTTCAGCTCCTCCAGGAGCTCCAGCGTGCGGTAGACCGTGGAGATGTTGACCCCGGAGGCCGTCTTGCGCACCTCGACGAGGATCTCGTCCGGGGTGGCGTGCTCCAGGGCGTCCACGGCTTCCAGCACGAGCTGGCGCTGCGGGGTCAGACGGTATCCGCGCCGGCGCAGGTCGCTCTTCCAGTCGCCGCCGTCGGCGGCGGCGAGGTTCTCGGTGCTGTCGGTGGTCACCACCCGGCCAGTGTAGGCCTCGGGCCCGCACCAGGGGAGCGGGGAGGCCGTGCGGGAAGCGGGAACGGTGCCGTGCGGGACGGCGCCGCGCGTGCGGGAGCCCCCGGCGGCCGGGGCGGCCGGGGGCTCCTGCGCACGCTTGCCACGGGTCGCGCGGTCGCGCGGTCCCAGTGGTCGCGCGGTCCCAGTGGTCGCGCGGTCCCAGTGGTCCCGCGGTCCGCCGGCGGCCTAGCGGAAGAAGGCGATGCCGTCGTCCGGCATGTCCGGAAGGTTGCGCGCCATCTCCGCGACCTCCTCGGGCGTGACGACCTTCTTCAGCTGGGCCGACATGTAGGGGCGCAGCTCCACCTCGGGGGTGGCTTTCTCGCCGACCCACATCAGGTCGCTCTTCACGTAGCCGTAGAGCCGCTTGCCACCGCTGTACGGGCCGGAGGCCGCGGTGCGGGCGACCGCGTCGGTGACCACGTCGATCTGCGGCTTCTTGTCGGCGAGCTCGCCGTACCAGACCTCGACGACGCCCTGGTCACGGACCATGACGATCTCGACCTTGCGGTCCTTGTCGATGCGCCAGTAGCCCGACTCGGACTCCAGCGGCCGCACCTTGCTGCCCTCGGCGTCGAGCACCCAGGTGTGGGAGGTGTACTCCAGGAAGTCCCGGCCGTCGTGGCTGAAGACGACTTCCTGGCCGAAGTTGCACTTCTCCTCACCGGGGAAGTCGAAGACGCCTGCGCCCTCCCAGTTGCCGAGGAGGAAGGCGAGGGGGACGAGACCCGGGTTCAGGTCGGACGGGATCTGGATCATGAATGGCTGCTCAGCTCAGGCGATCTGTGGGAGGGGTTCCGGTATCCGGGGCGGTCGACGGCAGATCCGAGGGGATCAGCGCTGGCCCTGGTACAGCTTCTTCACGGCCAGTCCGGAGAAGGCGAGGACGCCGACGCAGACCAGGACCAGCAGGGAGGTGAAGACTGCCTCAAGCACGGGGTGCTCCTCGGAGTGTTAAGGGTGGCGTTACGGGGCCGGTCCCCAAGCCTACTGGCCTGGGGACCGGGGCACGGTGTGAGGTGGCCCGTACGAGGGGCTCCGGCGCTAGCGGAGCAGCTGGTACTGGAGGACCACGGTCTGGTGGAAGGGCACGGTCGCGACCTCGCCCTTGCGGGACTGGAGGATCACGGCGACCACGTCACCGGAGGGGACGCAGCCGACCTTGGCCTGCGCGTCACCGAACGGGGCCGGCTCTGCGTAGAGCGACACGCCCGCGAGGTCGGGCCGGGACTGCCGGTTCCTGGCCTCGGCCCAGGACAGGTCCGGGGCCACGCGGGTCGCGTTCAGATGCATGTCGGCACTGCACTCCTGGAAGGTGTCCGCGAAGCCGGAGGAGTGGTACCGCAGCAGGTAGATGCGTGTGAGGGTACCGTCCGGGGTGGTCCAGCCCCGGCCCACGATCTGCCGCAGGCCGTCGTTGGCGAACTGCGCCTTCATCTTCGCGTGCGCGGAGGCGTCGTACTCCGTCAGGAAGGAGTCCGGGGTCACCACCTCGTCCTTCTCCAGCTTCAACGTGGAGTCGGGGGTGGAACCGGCGGGCGGCGGCAGGAGCAACTGGGTGAGGCCGGCGTAGTGGATGCCGTCCTCGTTGTCCTTGGCGAACGGCAGCGCCGCACCCGCCGGCAGCGTCGGCTTGGCCAGGGCCGGGTAGGCCCAGCGGCCGTCGGCCTTGGTGGACAGGCCCGGGATGTCGGTGCGCGCGGGCTGGGCGACCTGGTACGCGACGCCCGTGCCGACGGCGCCGAAGACGAGTACGGCGGCGGTCCAGCGCAGCGCGGCGAACAGCTTGCGGCGGTCCTTGGGCGCGGCGGGGACCTCCGGGGCGGCGGGGGCGGGCTCGGGGGCGGCGGCCGGGACCTCCGGCGCCGCCGAGACCTCCGCGGCCGCCGCGGGACTCGCTGCAGCGGCCTCGTCCCCGGGGGCCACCGTGACGGCTCCGGTGGTGTTCTGCTCGGTCACGCGGACTCCCCGGGGGTCTTCAGGTGGCTCATCTGGTTCTTGAAGAACGCGACGGCGTCGGAGGTGGAGAAGGGCTTGGCCCCGTAGGCGCGGAAGGTGACGACCACATCGCCCTCGACGGCCGTGCAGTCGATCGAGTCGATCGTCTCCTTGCCCTCCTCCCCCATCGCCATCAGCGAGCACTTGGCGTCAGGGAATCCGTCCACCTTCGGCGCCTCGCGCTTGTCGCCGGTGAGTTCGAGGATCTTCTTGACGATCTCGGCGTGGTTGCCCACCGCCTTCGGGTCGGCCTGCATGATGCGGACCTCCGCGACCCACTCGCCCTTCCCCTTGGTGTAGCTGCGCCCTGCCAAGCCCTTGAGCTTCAGCCCGGCCAGCATCTCGTCGCGCTTCTTGCGTTCGGTGGTGGACAGGCCGTCGCGGGACTCCTTGAAGCCGTCGACCGCCTTCTCCCCGGAGACGTAGAAGTCCTTGCCGTGCGCCCCCAGGTCGGGGCCGAGGGTGAAGCCGGCAGAGATCGGCAGCAGCTTGCCGGTGAGCTCGTTCGCCGGGACGGTACCGGGCTCGACGGTCTTCCCCATGCGCTCGCCCGTGGGCACCCAGTAGGCGGTGGGGGCTTCCCGGTCCGCGTCCGCGATCGCGGAGGACGCGGCGACGCCACCGCCCACCAGCACGGCGACGGTGAGGCCGCCCGCGACCAGGGCGACTGCCTTGCGGTTGATCCGGCGCGCTGGTTTCGCGGGCGGCTCGGGAAGCACCTCGGCTGCGGCCACGGCCTCGGCTGGGGACTCGGGCGTCGGACCGCCGCCCGCGGGGGCCTCGGAAACGGCAGCCGGGGTCACTTCGTTCTGCGTCGGCTCGGTCACAGTCGCTCCAGCTGTCGCTTGGCAAGCTCCATGACATCGCCTGCGGCGACCTTGCCCCGGTTGTTCATGTAGTGGATCTCGAGGACGACGTCGCCGCGTCGGGCGTACGCCCGCGCGGTGCGCATCGGCAGGTAGCCCGGCTTCTCGTAGGCCTTCGAGTACACCCAGACGTGCCCGAGTTCCGAGGGAAGTCCGTCGATGGGCATGCCGTCGTTGCCGGCGTACTCCTTCGTGGACGTGTACGCGGACTGGTCTGTCTGGTAATCCTCCGCGGCACTGCGGTCGTTGAACTGCAGCAGCCTCACATCGACGAACGTCGTGTCGTCCTGCGACCACCGCACCGAGGCGGCCCGGCGGAGCCCGGTCGCGGCGAAGTTGCTCAGGGCGCGGTCGGGGTGCTCGAAGTCCAGAGCGAGGAAATCGGTGGAGACGTAGCCCGACCCGCCGTTCTTCGCCCCGCCCGGCGCCTCGATCAGCAGCTTCGCGAGGTCGTGGTCCGTCTTGTGCCAGCGGTTGACGTTGATCGTCTTGTTCGTGGTGGCGTCATCGGGCGCGAGTGCCTTCGGCGCCACCAGGTCCGCCTGCGCCAGCGGCGCCAGCGGGGTCGGTTCGCGGTCGTACTGGATCGCGTAGCCGGTGATCGTGCCCGCCAGGACTCCGAGGACGGCGGCGCCCGTGATCAGGAGGACCGTACGGCCGCCGCGACGGCGAGGGGTGGCCGAAGGTGCGTTCGCAACCGCCACCGGCGCCACGTCCGGAGTGCCCGATTCCGGGCCACTCTCCCCCTCTTTCCGCTGGTCAGAGATGGTCTGTTCGTGTTCCAAAAGAAGTCCCCCCACAGGACTGGAGTCGCGGATCGATTGCCCGCGTACACACAAGACACCCTGCCGGAGGGAGATGTGGCCGTCATACTTATTACAGTTTTATATCGACGGGTTTCAATCCTCGTTACGCCGCTTTCCATCCAGTTCGTCCCACCACTCGTCGGACTTCGGGTCACCCGAGGGGTCGTCCCACCAGCGGTCGTCCGGGCCGCGCCGGTTCGCGACCACCGCGGCGACCGGCGGAATGACCATGGCGACCACGCACATCGCCACGGCTGCCTCGACGGACCACAGGCGCACGAAGGACCAGGCGGAGACGAAGAGGAACAGACATCCGCCCATGAGCAGGAAGTAGGCGCGCCGGCGCCGGGCGGCGGACATGCCTCCAGGGTAGAACCGCCCCCCGCTCCCGGCGAGGCCCGGACGGACACGAAGGCCGATCCGATGGCGTCCAACCGTTCCTAGCCGGCAGACACGAGTGGGTCTTGAACCCACTCGTGCTGACTGGGCGCATCCCGAACGGTTTTGGATGCACTGGGTCCCCGCGTTCTCGTCCCGCTCGGCGGCACATCTCTGGGGACGTGTTCCGTGGCGGGTGGGCGGTTTCCGTCACGCCTGCGGGCGCCTGGTCCGGCCTGGGCGGTCCGATGCCCCACACGATCACTCTGGTCGTGTGGGGGCGGTGCCGTCCGTCGCCGGATCGGGTGTCCGAGGGCGCGTCGCCCGATCGCGATGCCGGCGGCATCGTGACGGGACATTCTGCGGCGTGGGGTGACCAGCGGCTTTTGCCAGTGCTGGCGTCCCCACTGGGAGGTGTACGCGGGATCGACTGCGACGATGGCCAGCCCGTGTTCGGCGGCCATCGATACGAGTCGGGCTTTGAGCTTGCCGGTCGGGATGCCGGAGATCAGCTGCCGGAACCGTTTCTTGCGGCCGTGCTTCTCGCGGGTCTTCTCGGTCGTGAAGTCGAGGTCTTCGATCGCGATGGCCTTGACCCCGACACTCTTCGCCCAGTGCAGCAGCCTGGTGAGGGCATGGCGGATCTGCGCATCGCGGTGATCAGCGTTGCCGGACAGGTCGTAGCGGAAGCGGTGTGGCTCGCCAATGGGGTTGCCGTGCGGGTCGAGCCGGTAGGCGGCGAAGTGGTCGGCGTTGGTATCGACACCGATCATGCCGTTCGCGCGGGCGGTGGCGAGTGGGATCGTCTGGATGACGGGGCGTTGCCAGGCTGCGGTCAGGTACCAGCGGCCTCGTGCGACGTCCAGGTGGATGCGGTAGGCCACCGCCCGGTTCGCTTCGATGCGCTCAGCCCATTCCTCGCCCCGGTGCGCGAATGCGATCCGGCAGGCCAGGACGTACCGGCCGTACTTGGCGTTGGCCAGGTGCGCGAGCGGGGCCGGGAGCTTGATGCTGACCTCACCGTCGGGGGTGACGCGGATCGTCTCGTTCCCGAACCGCTTACCGGACTCGCCATCAGCAGCTAGAAACCAGCGTTCGGCTTCCCAGCGGGCACGCCACTGCTCCGCACTGAGCTGGGCTTCGGCCAGGTGGTGGCGGGTGTTCGCCAGCCGCTTCCCACCCCGCACCACCCGGACCCGGCCCGCCCGCCAATCGGCCACAGCAGCCGCATGCCGCTCTTCCAGAGCCGCGAGACGCCGGGACTTTCGAAACCATTCGCTCCTGGAGCGGTAGCCTCCCGCAGCCCGCTTGGTTCCCTTCTCCCCAATCGGGAGGGCGAGGCGGTGTCGCAGCGTCCGA
Organism: Streptomyces sp. GL_148; assembly: GCF_057834205.1. Lineage (NCBI taxonomy): Bacteria > Bacillati > Actinomycetota > Actinomycetes > Kitasatosporales > Streptomycetaceae > Streptomyces > Streptomyces sp. GL_148. The sequence goes on from NZ_CM174396.1 coordinate 4,187,132, forward strand.
ATGCCGGCGTCCAGGTCCTGGATGTGCGCGGCCTGGCAGCGGCGGGCGAGCGCCCACTGATCGTGGCTGGCCTTGGTGATCGCCCCGGCGATCCGCGACGACGACTCTTTTGTCAGCCCCCGCTTACGGGCCGCCCACGTCTCGACGGAATGGTCCGGGCCATCCGCACAACGCCGCTTGAGGTCACGCGCCGCGAGCCTTCCCTGATGCTCGCCGACCAGCTGGAGAACGCTCTCGCCCTCGGCACTCAGACCCTTGAGACGGCCCCGTATCGCCACACCAGAGGGGCCGGTGGCCACGAACGAGGGAGCGATGGCACGCAGCTGCCTGACCGAATCAGCCATGGCATGCCATCGAGCGCACCTTCGCCCACCCCGCGAGATTCATACAACCGACCGTAATCGGAATCACCCGAGTAGCGGTATCACTCACAAGAGCGACCCAAAGGACCACACCCCGAAATAGTGGCGGCGTCCAACCCCCGGGGGTGCGGCCCTTCGGCCGGTTATGCAGTCGTACGGTCACACAAGTGCGGTGCTCAGACCGCGATCGCGACGTCCGTCACGCCGCCGGACTCGACGACGACCACGGCGCGGTCCGCCTGGGCGCCGGGCACGAGTGCGCGCAGCGTCCAGGAGCCCTCGGCCGCGTAGAAGCGGAACTGGCCGGTGGCCGAGGTCGGGACCTCGGCGGTGAACTCGCCGGTCGAGTCCAGCAGACGGACGTAGCCGCTGATGGGCTCGCCGTCCTTGGTGACCTGGCCCTGGATGGCCGTCTCACCGGGCTTCAGCGTCGAGAGGTCGGGCCCGCCGATCTGTGCTCCACACATGTTCTCTGTCCTGTCCTAGAGAGGTATGACTACGGGCGTCGCATGCCCGGAATGCTGGGTGCCTGGAAGGCCGGGTACCCGGAACGCCGGGCACCTGGAACGCCGGGTACCTGGAACGCCGGGTACCTGGAACTACTTGTTGGCGCCGAGCTCGATCGGCACGCCGACCAGCGAGCCGTACTCGGTCCACGAGCCGTCGTAGTTCTTGACGTTCTCCTGGCCCAGGAGCTCGTGCAGCACGAACCAGGTGAGCGCGGAGCGCTCACCGATGCGGCAGTAGGCGATGGTGTCCTTCGCCAGGTCGACCTGCTCGGCCTGGTAGAGGGCGGTGAGCTCCTCGTCGGACTTGAAGGTGCCGTCGTCGTTGGCGTTCTTCGACCACGGGATGTTGCGGGCGCTCGGGATGTGACCCGGACGCTGCGACTGCTCCTGCGGGAGGTGCGCCGGCGCGAGCAGCTTGCCCGAGAACTCGTCGGGCGAGCGGACGTCGACCAGGTTCTTCGTGCCGATCGCGGCGACCGCGTCGTCACGGAAGGCGCGGATCGAGGTGTCCTGGGCCTTGGCCTTGTACTCGGTGGCCGGGCGGCTGGGGACCTCGGTGCCGTCGACCAGGTCGCGGGAGTCGAGCTCCCACTTCTTGCGGCCGCCGTCGAGCAGGCGGACGTCCTGGTGGCCGTAGAGCTTGAAGTACCAGTAGGCGTAGGACGCGAACCAGTTGTTGTTGCCGCCGTAGAGGACGACGGTGTCGTCGTTGGAGATGCCCTTGGCGGAGAGGAGCTTCTCGAAGCCCTCCTGGTCCACGAAGTCGCGGCGGACCGGGTCCTGGAGGTCGCTCTTCCAGTCGATCCGGACGGCGTTGGTGATGTGGTTCTTGTCGTACGCGGACGTGTCCTCGTCGACCTCGACGATGACGACGTTCGCGTCGTTCAGGTGGGCCTCGACCCAGTCGGCGTCTACGAGGACGTCGCTGCGGCTCATGGTGTTCTCCTCCGGGGCAGTGTGCGGCGGGGTGGTGCTGGTGGTGCGGGGTGCGTGCGTCCGGGTGTTCCCCCAGCTACCGCTGAGAGGTACCCCCTGCGGATCCTGTTGCGGGGAGGCTTCAGGAGGGCGGGAGGCAGAGGTGGTCACACGGGAAAGCGGAAGGCCGTCGTCCGGCTATGGAGCGGGATGCGCTCACACGTCACATGGATCGACAGAGCATGGCGGCGACGCGACACAGGTCTACTGCCCGTCGCTTCGTGAGGTCCGCCTGCTGATGCTTCATAGCCATGGATCGTAGGGACGAATCGGCCGCCCTGTCACCGCCGTGTCATATTCCGAGACAGGATCGTCCGAATAGTGGGATCGGGCCCCTCGTGGATCTCCGGGCGCGGGTCGCCCGGAGCCCCGTGGGGCCCTCCCATCTGCGGATCGGACCTACTCGTCTCACTATCCGGCCAGAGCCAGATTCTTACCGCCCAGGGTGAGCACCACACCGGCCTCGTCCGAAGTCAGCGCCGTCAGCCGGACCCCCGACGGCAGGCCTTCGTCGATCCGGCGGTCGAAGTCGGTCTTCCTGCGGACCACGGACTCGATCCCGGGGAGACCCTCACCCGGCACCTCGTCGGCGCGGATCCGGACGGCTCTCGAGCCCTTCCCGTCGCCGGAGTCGACGAGGGAGACCGTCGACACCACGCTGCGACTGAGGGTCCTGCCGAGGAACTCCACGCTCGCGGTGACCTTGAGCTTGCCCGGCGCCCCGCCGTAGGCGACCGTCACCCCGGGCTGGGCGGCCGCGGTCAGGTCGGCGTACGTGACGAGGGCCGAGCCCTTGGCGGACCGGGCGGTGCCGCCGTTGTAGTCGCCGTTCAGCTCCACCCCGCGGAAGGCGACCCGCAGCCGGGAGAGGTGCGTCGTACGGCCGTCCGAGGTCGCCACGTCGACGCCGGCCACCTTCAGGTCGACCTGGTCGAGGTCCCGGGAGAGCAGCTGGGTCAGGAACGGGAACCCGTGGACGTCGGCCTCCACTCCGGACAGGCCCTGCCGGGCCTGGATCTCATCCTCCAGCCGGTCCTCGGCATAGCCGGCGGCCCAGCGGTCCAGCCCGACGAACAGGCCACCGAGGACCAGTCCGATGATCACAACGACACGCAGGACGCGCACGTGCCCACCCCCCAGACGATTGGTACGTCGGGCCAGTGGACCATGTCCGGCCGTGAGGGCGCTGTGAGTTGACGTGAGGCGGGGTGAGGCGGGGTGAGGCGGGGGTGGCCGGTGCGCGCCGGTGTGCGCCGGTGTGACAACGCCCGCCCCGGGCAAGCGGGGCGGGCGCTCAGGAGGGGAGGCGCGGGCCTCAGCCCACCACCCTGCCGATCAGGTAGACCGCCGGGGCCGCCACGGCCAGCGGCAGCGCGACACCGGCCGTCATGTGGACGAACTTCGACGGGTAGTCGTACGCCGCCACGCGCAGCCCGATCAGCGCGCACACCCCGGCCGCCAGGCCGATCAGCGCACCGCCCGCTCCGACGGACGTCAGCCCGCCCACGGCGATGCCCGCACCGGCCGCGGCGGCCAGCGAGACGCCGACCGAGGGCGCGGTGGGCAGCGGGAGCGCCCGGGCGAAGACGGCCACCGCCACGGCTGCGGCGCCCACGCTCACGGCGGCGGAGCCGGCCGCGAGGTAGCCCGCGCAGACAATGGCCAGCGCGGCCGAGGCCACCGAGGCCATCAGCCCGTACATCCGCTCGTCCGGCTCCGCGTGGCTGCGCAGCTGGAGCACCAGCGTCAGCAGCACCCAGGCACCGAGGGTGCCGATGATCGCGCCGGGGCCGTACGGCTCGTCCACCGCGAGCACCGCCACGTCGGCGACGACCGCCCCGGCGAAGGCCAGGGCGATGCCCTGACGGGCCGGCCACATGCCGTTGAGCCGGAACCAGCCCGCCGCGGTGAGGCCCTGGAGGGCGATCAGGGGCGCGAGCAGCGCGAACTCGCTCAGCGCGGCGGCCGCCGCGATGACCAGCCCGAGGGCGGCCGTCAGTATGGCCGCCTGCGGACCGGGATCGATGATCGGAGAGCGGCCTTCGGCGCGGGCCTGGGCCGGGTCCACGGCGCGCAGCGTGTTGCCGGCGAGGGTGGGCGGCGACCAGGCGGGCTCCTCCTCGGCCGCAGCGTCGGCCACCCCGCCGGCCACAGCGTCGGCCGCCGCCGGGTGCGCGGCGGGAGCCCCGTCCGGAGCCTGGACCGCCTGCTGCGGGAGGTACGGGGCCGACTCCGCGACCCACTCCTGGCCGAGGGCGGGAGCCTGGGCCTGGGCATGCGCCTGCGCCGCCTGCGCCTCCGCCTGGAACGGGTCGGACGGGCCGGGGTACGCCGGCGCGTAGGCGGTCTCCCCCCACTGCTGCGGGGGCTCGCCCTGCGCGGCCTGCGGGGCCTGCTGCACCGGCGCCGCCTGCTGTACCGGCTGCACCGGCGCCTCGTCGCGGAACCAGTGGTCCGGGGCCGAGGTCTGCGGGTAGGCCGGAGCCGCGTAGGGGTCCGCGTAGGGGTCCGCGTACGGGTCCGGGTAGGGCTCCGCGTACGCCTGTTGCTGCCCCCACTCCTGACCGGGGACGGGCGCCTGAGGCTGCGCCTGCCCCTGCCCCGGGGCCTGCGGCTCCTCGCGGAACCAGCCCTCGGGGGCGACCGGGTACTGCGCCGGTACGCCGTCCAGCGGGGCCTGCACCGGCTGGTACGAGGTGTCCCACGTAGGGGACTGCCAGGTCTGGGTCCCGTACGGATCCGGCTGCTGCTGCTGCTGTTGTTGCTGCTGCTGCTGCTGCTGCTCTAGAAACTGCTGCTGCTGTTCCTCAGGCGTGCTCATGGGGCTCCGCTCACCCGCCCGCGAACGGCGGGAGCACCTCGACGGTGCCCCCCTCGGTCAGCTCGACGGAATCGTGCGGGCGCTTGCCCACGGGCTCTTCGTTCACGAGGAAGGAGCAGCGCAGCAGGACCCGGGTCAGCTCCCCGGGGTGGCGTTCCCGCACGGCGTCGAGCGCCTCGGCCAGTGTCCGCGCCGAGTACGGCTCCTCCGCCGTCTTGGCCGCGGCCTTCGCCGCCGCCCAGTAGCGGATGGTTCCGGTTGCCACTGCACGCTCCTCTCGTCGGCGCTCTGCCGTCGGCCTCCATCATGAACCCTCGCGCCCCCGATCCCGGCGTGCCTCCGCGCGCCCCGCGTGCGCCCAGGCGGCCCGCACCGGGTCCACCGATACGGTGAAACCGACCCATATGCAGGTCCCGGAGGTGGTGGGAACCACAGAAGTGGAACGCTCAGAAGCCTCGGCCCGGCCCGGGAGGGTGGGCTATTCTGCTGGCGAGAGGATCCGGGCAACGTAGCCCCCGGGTCCTTTTGTGCTTTCAGCACGTTGAACGGACCGAGAACAGTGGTGTCCATCCGGGCCTCAGGGCGCGGGGACGGACGGATACCCGGCAAGTCGTACGAAGCAGTGCCGCGAAAGTCCTCGACGGGACCGAGGAGGAACCGACGTGATGGACCAGCGAACCGTCGTGCAAGTGCAGGTGCGGGCAGAGGTACAGGCGCACGCACCTGCGCACGCACACCACCAGCACCACCAGTACCACCGTCCGACCCGGGCGGGTGGTCGGGCATGAGCTCACTCCTGCTCCTGACCAATGCCCTGCAGCCCTCGACCGAGGTGCTGCCGGCCCTCGGCCTGCTGCTCCACAGCGTCCGGGTGGCCCCCGCCGAGGGCCCCGCCCTCGTGGACACACCGGGCGCCGACGTGATCCTCGTCGACGGCCGCCGCGACCTGCCCCAGGTGCGGTCGCTGTGCCAGCTGCTCCGCTCCACGGGGCCCGGCTGCCCGCTGATCCTCGTCGTCACCGAGGGCGGCCTCGCGGCCGTCACCGCTGACTGGGGCATCGACGACGTCCTCCTCGACACCGCGGGACCGGCCGAGGTCGAAGCGCGGCTGCGCCTCGCCACCGGCCGCCAGCAGCTCGGCTCGGACGATTCCCCGATGGAGATCCGCAACGGTGACCTGTCGGTCGACGAGGCGACGTACTCGGCGAAGCTGAAGGGCCGGGTCCTGGACCTGACCTTCAAGGAGTTCGAGCTCCTGAAGTACCTCGCCCAGCACCCGGGCCGGGTCTTCACCCGTGCGCAGCTCCTCCAGGAGGTGTGGGGCTACGACTACTTCGGCGGCACCCGCACCGTCGACGTGCACGTACGGCGTCTGCGCGCGAAACTCGGGCCCGAGCACGAGTCGCTGATCGGTACCGTCCGCAACGTCGGGTACCGCTTCGTCACCCCGGAGAAGGTGGAGCGGGCGGCGGCGGAAGCGGCCGCACAGGCGGCCACGAAGGCGGCGGCCGAGGCCTCCGCGCGGGCCGCGGCGGCACTCACCCGAATGGACTAGGGAGCCCGCGGGAATGACCTCCTTTGGACGCCCTGCCCAGAGGTAGGTCACCCCGCGTAGACTTCCGCGCGTGGCCAAGGTGACGCGGGATGACGTGGCACGACTTGCGGGTACTTCTACCGCCGTCGTGAGCTACGTCATCAACAACGGACCCAGGCCGGTTGCCCCGGCCACGCGCGAGCGTGTCCTCGCCGCGATCAAGGAGCTGGGCTACCGCCCGGACCGGGTCGCCCAGGCGATGGCCTCACGCCGCACCGACCTCATAGGCATGATCGTCCCCGATGCCCGCCAGCCGTTCTTCGCGGAGATGGCGCACGCGGTCGAGCAGGCCGCCGCCGAGCGCGGAAAGATGGTGCTGGTCGGCAACTCCGACTACCGCACCGAGCGCGAGGTCCACTATCTGCGCGCCTTCCTCGGGATGCGGGTCTCCGGCCTGATCCTGGTCAGCCAGGGCATGAGCGAGCAGGCCGCCTCCGAGATCGAGGCCTGGGACGCCCGCGTGGTCCTCCTCCACGAGCGCCCCGAGGCCATCGACGACGTCGCCGTCGTCACGGACGACATCGGCGGCGCGCAGCTCGCCACCCGGCACCTCCTCGAACACGGGCACCCGTACGTGGCCTGCCTGGGCGGCGTCGAGAGCACCCCCGAGGTCGGCGACCCGGTGGCCGACCACGTCGAGGGCTGGCGGCGGGCCATGCTCGAATCCGGCCGCTCGGTGGAGGGCCGGCTCTTCCAGGCCCCGTACAACCGCTACGACGCGTACAAGGTCGCCCTGGAACTGCTGGCCGGGCCGGACCGCCCGCCGGCGATCTTCTGCGCTACGGACGACCAGGCGATCGGCGTCCTGCGCGCCGCGCGGGAGCTGCGCATCGACGTGCCCGAGCAGCTGGCGGTGGCCGGCTTCGACGACGTCAAGGAGGCGGCCCTGACGGACCCGCCCCTCACCACCATCGCCTCGGACCGCCCGGCGATGGCCCGCGCCGCGGTGGACCTCGTCCTGGACGACGCCCTGCGGGTGGCGGGCTCCCGCCGCGAACGCCTGAAGCAGTTCCCGTCGGCCCTGGTCGTCCGCCGCTCCTGCGGCTGCCGCTAACAGCTGGCCGCTGATGTAACCGGCACCCCGGAGCGTGCTGCCCGCCGTGCCCGCGCGCGGCGCCGTACCCGGGGGCCAGCCCCCGGACCCCCGCGCCTCAAACGCCGGAGGGGCTGGATTTTCGCCGGCGTCAGCCCGCACGTGCACGCTCTGCGGGGGCAATTCCAGCCCCGCCGGCGTTTGAGGCGCGGGGTCTGGGGCGGAGCCCCAGGGGTCCGGGGCGGAGCCCGGGGAACGGGCGAAGGGCGGGTAGGGGACCCAGCCCCGCAGGGCCAACCCGCCCGCACCCGGCCCACTCGGCCCAACCCGGCCTTATTTCGGGCATACACGGTTCTGTCGGGCTTCTCAGCGGGGACTCAGGAACCTCTCATCATCGGCGGACACAGTCGTAGTCATGACCGAGAACCTCCGCCGCGAAGGCGAGTACCCCCAGGAAAACCGCCCCGAGCAGCCCGCCCCCTGGGGCGAGGACTGGCAGCGCGGTCGTGACCGGCTCGCACAGGACGCCGCCGCCTACCCGCCGCCGCCCTCCTACCCCCCGGCCGCCCCGGCCCCCGGCTGGCACGAGGCCCACACTCCCCCGGTCATCCAGGGCGAGACCGTCCCCCAGAGCAGCACCGGAGGCAACGGCGGCACCGGCGGCTGGGCCACCTGGGGCGAGGCCGCCCCCGCGGCCCCCGCCCCGCAGGGCCCGGGCCAGGGCCAGGGCCACGCCCGCGCCAAGCGCCCGGTCGCCCTCCTCGCCGCCGTGGCCCTCGCGGCGGCCGTCGTCGGCGGCGGAACGGCCGCCGCCGTCCAGCAGATGCTGAACAAGACCAACGGCACCGGCACCTTGGTCAACGGCAGCACCATCTCCCAGTCGAGCAACGGCACCGTCTCCGGCGTCGCCGAGAACGTCAGCCCCTCCGTCGTCCGCATCGACACCAGCACCGCCTCCGGCCAGGGCACCGGCTCCGGCATCGTGATCAGCGCCGACGGCGAGATCGTCACCAACAACCACGTGATCGACGGCGCCGCCAAGATCCAGGTGACGATGAGCGACGGCAAGAAGTACAGCGCGAAGATCGTCGGCACGGACCCGGACAAGGACCTCGCCCTCATCAAGCTGGAAGGCGCGAGCGGCCTCAAGCCGGCGAACCTCGGCAACTCCGACACCATCAAGGTCGGTGACGAGGTCGTCGCCATCGGCTCCCCCGACCGCCTCACCGGCACGGTCACCAGCGGCATCGTCTCCGCGCTCAACCGCGAGGTGAACGTCCCGAAGTCCGAGAAGCAGCAGTCCCCGCAGGACGGCTTCCCGTTCTCGTACGGGGGTCAGCAGTTCAACGGGAACACGGGCACGGACACCACCTCGTACAAAGCCATCCAGACGGACGCCTCCCTGAACCCCGGCAACTCCGGCGGCGCCCTCGTCAACATGAACGGCGAGATCGTGGGCATGCCCTCCGCGATCTACTCCCCCTCCAGCGGCAGCGGCTCCGCCGGCAGCGTCGGCCTCGGCTTCGCCATCCCCGTCAACACCATCAAGGCCGACCTCCCCTCCCTGCGCAAGGGCGGCCCCGGCGGTGACGGCAGCAGCGACAACGGCACCGGCAACGACACCGCGAACGGTTTCGGGACCTCCTTCTAACCCGACTACCAGTCCGCCCCGTGCGAGCCTGGTAGGAGACCGACCACCACCTGGGGGGACCCCGTATGAGCGCCGAAGGCGACCAGCAGCGCATCCTCGTCGTCGACGACGAACCGGCCGTACGCGAGGCCCTGCGCCGCAGCCTGGCCTTCGAGGGGTACGGCACGCAGACCGCCGTCGACGGGCTCGACGCCCTCGACAAGGCGGACTCGTACGTCCCCGACCTGATCATCCTGGACATCCAGATGCCGCGGATGGACGGTCTGACGGCCGCCCGCAGGCTGCGCGCCGCCGGCAGCACCACGCCGGTCCTGATGCTGACCGCCCGCGATACGGTCGGCGACCGCGTCACCGGCCTCGACGCGGGCGCCGACGACTACCTGGTCAAGCCGTTCGAGCTGGACGAGCTCTTCGCCCGGGTACGCGCCCTGCTGCGCCGCAGCTCCTACGCCGCCCCCTCCGGCGGGGACGGCCGGCCCGAGGACGCCGACGCGCTGACCTTCGGGGACCTGCGCATGGACCTCGCCACCCGCGAAGTCACCCGCGGCGGCCGCCCGGTGGAGCTGACCCGTACCGAGTTCACCCTGCTGGAGATGTTCCTCGCGCACCCGCGCCAGGTCCTGACCCGCGAGCAGATCCTCAAGACCGTATGGGGCTTCGACTTCGAGCCCAGCTCCAACTCCCTGGACGTGTACGTGATGTACCTGCGCCGCAAGACCGAGGCCGGGGGCGAGCCCCGCCTGGTCCACACCGTGCGCGGGGTGGGCTACGTCCTGCGCGCCGCGGGGGCCGGCGATACCGGCGGCCCGGAGTGAGCCCCACCGCCAGGTTCCGGGCCCTCCCGCTCCGCTCCCGCCTCGCCCTGCTGGTCACCGTCGCGGTGGCGCTGGCCGTGGCGGCGGTCGCCGCGGTGTCCTGGGTGATGGTGCGTACGCAGCTGCGCGACCAGCTGGACCGGTCCCTGATGTCCACGAACGCCTCCGCGGAGGTGGGGCGGCGCATCTTCGGCAACCAGCCGTGCCCGGACAAGGCGCCCACGCAGAACGACCAGAACGCCCAGGCCGGCCAGGAGATCGCGGGCAGCCTCAACGCGTCCGTACAGATCGTGACGGCCGACGGCGGGCACTGCTGGGTGAGCGGTCCGGCGAACCTGCCGGTCACCGCGCTCGACAGGCAGATCGCCGCGGGCCTGCGGGGCGCGACCCTGCACGACGTGACGACCGCCGAAGGCGTGGACATGCGCGTCTACACCCAGCCCGCGCGGGTCTCCCCGGCCTCCCCGCTCTTCGCCATCTCGGTCGCCAAACCGCTCGCCGACATCGACAAGCCCCTGTCCACCCTGGCCTGGGTGCTCGTCTTCGTCTCCGGCGTCGGCATCCTCGGCGCGGGCGTCGCCGGCCTCTGGGTGGCCCGTACGGGCCTGCGCCCGGTCGACGAACTGACCGACGCCGTCGAGCACATCGCCCGCACCGAGGACCTCACCGTCCGCATCCCCGACGAGGGCGACGACGAGATCGCCCGCCTCTCGCGCTCCTTCAACTCCATGACGGCCGCGCTCGCCTCCTCCCAGGAGCGCCAGGCCCAGCTGATCGCGGACGCCGGGCACGAGCTGCGCACCCCGCTCACCTCGCTGCGCACCAACATCGAGCTGCTGGCGCGCAGCGAGGAGACCGGCCGGGCCATCCCGCCGGAGGACCGCAGGGAACTGCTGGCCTCGGTCAAGGCACAGATGACGGAACTGGCCTCGCTGATCGGTGACTTGCAGGAGCTGTCCCGCCCGGACGCGGCCGCCCCGGGCCCCCTCGGGGTGGTGGCCCTGCACGAGATCGCGGGCACGGCGCTGTCCCGGGCCCGGCTGCGCGGTCCGGAGCTGGAGTTCGATTCGGACCTGGCGCCCTGGTACGTACGCGGCGAGGCGGCCGCCCTGGAGCGGGCCGTCGTCAACGTCCTGGACAACGCGGTGAAGTTCAGCCCGCCGGGCAGCACGGTCACCGTGTCGCTGCGCGCGGGCGAGCTGACCGTACGGGACCGCGGTCCCGGCATCCCGGCCGACGACCTCCCGCACGTCTTCGAGCGTTTCTGGCGCTCCCCTTCCGCCCGAGCCCTGCCCGGCAGCGGCCTCGGCCTGTCCATCGTGGCCCGTACGGTGCAGCGAGCGGGCGGCACGGCCGCACTGCGCGCCCCGGCGGACGGCGGCCCGGGCACGGAGGCGGTCCTCAGCATCCCGGGCGCACCGGCTCCGCCGCCCGCGCAGGCGTCAGTTGTGCCGGATCAGTGAGGCGACCAGGCCGGAGCGGGTGTTCGGGAAGTCCATCGGGACGATCCCGAGCCCGGTCCGGCCGGCCAGTTCGGCGCCGTCGACGAAGGCGTGCACCTGCGGGTTCAGGCGGTCGGAGTTCCAGCGGGGCGGCAGGGCCGCGGCCGTGCTCGTGTAGTTCATGAAGAACTTGCCGGGCTGCTGGACGGCCTTGCGGAAGTGGTTCTCGATCTTGCCCCGTTTGGCGAAGGGCTCGGCCATGTAGTCGTCCTGGATGTCGAAGACGTTGCCGTCGCCGTACCGCAGGCCGCCGGGCAGGCCGCCGTTGTCGGGGAGCAGGAGCACCTTGCCGCGGACCTGGCCGAGCGTCGGCAGCGAGTCCGCGATCTTGAAGAGCGGGCTCCAGCCCCGGTTGTTCAGGTAGTCGTCGAAGACGGCGCGGAAGGTCGCGTCGCTCTCCTCGGAGTACTCCTGCTTGAGCCGCATCAGCACGGTCTCGGAGGGGTGCGCGGCGAGGAAGTTCCAGCAGGCGGCGAGGACGTCGCCGAACATCAGGTTCTGGTAGTACGCGCCGTGGTGGATCGCGAAGGATCCGCCGGTCACCCGGCAGCGGACGTCGAGGAAGCGGATCCCGGAGCCGAGCTGGTCGGCGATGGAGGTGTTCTGGCAGGCGACGTAGAGCCCGCCCCTGGTGGCGCCCGAGTCGTGGGTGCCGGGGATGGTCATCCGCTGGAGGGCGGTGGAGTCGCCGAGGCCGCTCATCCAGTCCTGGGTGGAGAGTGCGCTCGCTGCTGCTGTGCCGGTGGCCCGAGTCGCGGCCGAGGCCGTCCCGGCGCCCGCGCCGAGCACGGTCGCGCCGCCCAGGGCGACCGCCCCCGCCAGGAAGCCGCGCCGCCGCAGCCCCGTACCCGCGCCGCCCGCATTCGTGCCCATGCCCGTGACCGTGCCCGCGCCCATGCCCGCCCCTTTTGCCGACCCAGTGGTGGCCCGGATTATGGCGCGCGGAGGCACGCATTACTACCCACGGGTAGGCATCAGCTTTCGAGCAACTCCGCCATCGCACGCAGCCCTTGGGCGAGGGACCGGCCGTCCGGCGCGTGCTCCGGGTCGGTCAGGCACTGCACCATCACCCCGGTCAGCAGGGCGATGTGCACCGACCCGAGGCTCCGTACGTCCTCCTCCGCGACCTCCTCGACGGGGACCCCGCGCAACTGCGCGGCCACCATGCGCCGGTTGCGGCGCTGCCCCTCGGCCAGGACCGCGAGCAGCTCCGGCGAGGACTGCGCGTGCACGAAGGCCTCGACGGAGGCGGTCCAGAGCCAGCGCATCTCGGCGAAGTCCCGGATCTTGCGGTCCCAGGTGTCGGCGTAGCGCTCCCGCGCGGTGTCACCCTGCCCGGTGAGCCGGCCCGACCCCGCGGCCCACTCGTCCATGGCCGCGAACAGCGCCTGGTTGAGCAGCACCTCGCGGGTGCCGAAGTGGTAGCCGATCGCGGCCATGCTCACCTGCGCGGCCGAGGCGATGTCGCGCACGGTCGTGCGGAGGTACCCCTTCTCCTCCAGGCAGCGCCGGGCTCCGGCCAGCAGGTCCTCGCGATTTCCCATGCCGGGATCGTAGCCGCGCCAAGGATTTGGGCACACGCGCTACACGCGTGTATTGCGCGCTTGCCCAAATCCTGTCAGGCTGAACTCAGGCCTACCGACCAGCACACGCGGGGAGAGCAACGCCATGCGCCACGAGCTGAAGATCGACGACCGCACCCTGTCCTACCTGGACTTCGGCGGGCCCGGCCGCCCGCTGCTGGCCCTCCACGGCGGCCTCTCCGAGGGCGCCCACTTCACCGCCCTCGCCGCCGACCTCGGCGAGCAGTGGCGGGTCATCGCCCCCGACCAGCGCGGGCACGGCGACTCCGACCTCGCCTCCGAGTACAGCCGCGCGGGCTACACCGCCGACGCCGCCGCCCTGCTGGAACACCTCGCCCCCGGCGGCCCCGTGCCCGTCCTCGGCTTCTCCCTCGGCGGGGTCAACGCCTACCACCTCGCCGCCACCCGCCCCGACCTGGTGTCCGCCCTGATCAACGTCGACGCCCCGGTGCAGAGCCCGCGCCAGGACGGCCCGTCCTTCTGGGACTTCCTGCGCGACCTCCCGTACACGGCGCCGACCCGCGAGGAACTCCTCGCCGCGCTCGGCCCGCTCGGCGAGGGGGTCGCTCCCTTCCTGCGCCCGCTTCCGGACGACTCCGGCTGGCGGCTGCCGTTCGACCCCGCGGCCACCCTGGCCACCCTCGCCGGGGACGACGCCTCCCGCTGGGACGTCTGGCTCGCGAGCAGCTGCCCGGCGCTGCTCGTCCACGGACTGCGCAGCGAGGTGCTCCCGCGGAAGCTGGCCGACGCGATGGTGGCCAAGCGCCCCGGGACCTCGTACGCCGGCCTCGACACCGAGCACTTCGTGCCCTTCCAGGACCCGAAGGGCCTCGCGGAGGCCGTACGCGGCTTCCTCGCCGCCCTGTAGGACCCCCGGGAACGCCGAAGGGGCGGCGGGCCGACGGCCCACCGCCCCTCAAGAGGCAGGTGCTACAAGAAACAGGTGCTACTTGATGACCGTGATCCGGTCCGCCACCGGCGGGGCCAGCGGCGCGGTCGCCGAGGAGTGCCCGGCCAGGTAGGCGTTGAAGATGTCCAGGTCGGACGCGCCGACCAGCTTGTTCTTGTGCTCCTTCAGGACGCCGAAGCCGTCACCGCCGCCCGCGAGGAACTCGTTCATCGCGACCCGGTAGGTCCGGGCGGGGTCGATGGCCTCGCCGTTCAGCTTCACCGAGTCCACGACGATGCGCTCGGCGCCCGCCTTGGTGGTGTCCAGGGTGTAGGAGAAGCCCTTGGAGATCTGCAGGATCTTCGGGCTCACGCCGTTGACCGGGCCGCTGACCTGCTGCTGGAGCGTGGTGATCAGCTGGGCGCCGGTCAGGTCGACGACCGTCATCATGTTGGTGAACGGCTGGACGGTGTACGACTCCCCGTAGGTCACCACCCCGTCGCCCTCGCCGCCGGCGGCCTTGTAGGCCAGGTCCGCGCGGATGCCGCCCGGGTTCATGATGGCGAGCTGGGCGCCGCCCTTGGCCGCCGGGGCCAGGGCCTCCAACTGCGCGTCGGCGATCACGTTGCCGAGCGGCTTCTCGTACTCCGACGAGCCGCGGCCCGGGATGTCGGCCGAGATGTAGCCCATCGGACGGTTCGCGATCGGCGCGGCCAGCGCGTTCCAGCGCTGGATCAGCGCGGTCAGGTCCGGGGCCTTGGGCTGGTCCCGGGTGACGACCTTCTGGACGGCCTTCGGCAACGTGACCGGCGTACGGACGATGTCCTTGGTCGCGCGGTCGTACGTCAGCGTGGTGTCCGTGTACAGCCGGCCGTACGAGGCGGCCGAGGTGACCGTGCGCGGCTTGCCCGCCGGGTCGGGGATGTTGCACGCGTACGCCTGGTGCGTGTGGCCGGTGACCAGGGCGTCGACCTTCGGCGAGATGTTCTTCGCGATGTCGACGATGGCCCCGGAGATGCCGGCGCCGGCGCCCGGTACGTCGCAGTCGTAGTTGTACGCGCCGCTCGCGGGCAGGCCGCCCTCGTGGATCAGCGCCACGATCGACTTCACGCCCTGCTTGTTCAGCTCCTCGGCGTACTTGTTGACCGTCTCGACCTCGTCGCCGAACGTGAGGCCCTTGACCCCGTCGGCGGTCACGATGTCGGGCGTGCCCTCCAGGGTGACGCCGATGAAGCCGATCTTCACGTCCCCCTTCTTCCAGATGAAGGTGGGGTTCATCATCGGACGCTTGGTCTTCTCGTCCACCACGTTCGCGGCGAGGTACTTGAAGTCGGCGCCGCCGAACTCCTTGCCGTACTCGAAGCAGCCCTCGACCGCGTGGCAGCCGCCGTACTGCATGCGGCGCAGCTCGGTCTTGCCCTCGTCGAACTCGTGGTTCCCGACGCCGCTCACGTCCAGGTCGAGGTCGTTGAGCGCCTCGATCGTCGGCTCGTCGTGGAAGAGGCCCGACACCATCGGGCTGGCGCCGATCATGTCGCCGGCCGCGGCCGTGACGGAGTACGGGTGGCCCTTGCGGGCCTCGCGCAGGCTGGTGGCGAGGTACTCGACACCGCCCGCGGGTATGGCCTTGGTGGTGCCGTCGGCCTGACGCTCGGTCACCGTGCCCGAGGAACCCTGCGGGGGCTCCAGCGTGCCGTGGAGGTCGTTGAACGACAGCATCTGTACGTCGACGGTACGGCCGTAGTCCGAGCCGTATCCGTCACCACTCGCGGCTCCGGCCGGAAGGGCGGCAACGATCATCGCACCGCCCGCCGTGGCAACGGCGAGAGCGGTGAGGGCCAACCGGCGGTTTCGGCGGAGCCGTTGTGGCGTCGCTGACATTTGGTCCCCTTTGCGGACAGCGATACATC
The DNA here is from genome assembly GCF_057834205.1 of Streptomyces sp. GL_148. Lineage (NCBI taxonomy): Bacteria > Bacillati > Actinomycetota > Actinomycetes > Kitasatosporales > Streptomycetaceae > Streptomyces > Streptomyces sp. GL_148. Next base: position 4,202,776 of record NZ_CM174396.1, read on the forward strand.
TTGGGAGGTCTGCCGAAGCCTAGAGTCAACGCGCGTAGCGCGACAGGGGTACCGGGTATCGAGCTGGTTACACGCAGGAGACGGACGCCCGTCGGCGGAGCTGTCCGCGGGCTGTCGGCAGGCCGTTCGCGGCCCGTTCGCGGCCCGTTCGCGCGGCCGTCCGGGCGCCCGTCCGGGCCGCACCCCGCCGCTCCCCCACCGTGGTCGTAGGCTCGGTTCCATGACTGACGACGCAGCAGTGGTCCTGGAGCCGGGACGGCAGATCCAGACCCTCGACGAACTGACGGACGAACAGGCCGACGCCGTTCTCGCCCTGATCGAGGACGCGGCCCGCACCGACGGCACCACCGCCGTGTCCGAGCAGGGCCGGCTCCAGCTGCGCGGCGGAGCGCGGGAGGGGATCCGGCACTTCCTCCTCACCTCCGAGGGACGGCTCACCGCGTACGGGCAACTGGAGGACACCGACCCGGTGGAGGCCCCCGCCGCCGAGCTCGTCGTGCACCCCGCGATGCGCGGGCGCGGGCACGGGCGGGCGCTGGGCACCGCCCTGCTGGCCGCCTCCGGCAAGCGGATCCGGGTGTGGGCGCACGGCGGCAAGTCAGCGGCCCGCCACCTCGCTCAGGTGCTCGGCCTGACCCTGTTCCGCGAACTGCGCCAGCTCCGCCGCCCGCTCGGCGCGGACGCGGCCCCCCTGCCGGAGGCGGTCCTCCCCGCGGGGGTGACCGTACGCACCTTCGTGCCCGGCACCGACGACGCCGCCTGGCTGGCCGTCAACGCGGAGGCCTTCGCCCACCACCCCGAGCAGGGCTCGCTCACGCAGCGGGACCTGAACGACCGCATCGCGCAGCCCTGGTTCGACGCCGACGGCTTCTTCCTCGCGGAGCGCGACGGCGAAATGGTCGGCTTCCACTGGACGAAGGTGCACGCCGAGCAGCAGCTGGGCGAGGTCTACGTCCTCGGGGTACGCCCCGGCGCGCAGGGCGGCGGCCTCGGCAAGGCCCTCACCGCGATCGGCTTGCGGCACCTGGCCGGAGCGGGCCTGCCCACGGCGATGCTCTACGTGGACGCCGACAACCCGGCGGCCCTCGCCGTCTACGCGGGCCTCGGCTTCTCCACCCACGAGGTGGACCTGATGTACCGCACGGAGAGCTGACCGGGCCGGGGGCCGGGATTCCTCCCCGGCCCCGGACTCCCCGGCTCCCCGGCTACTCGGCTACTCGGCGCCCAGCTTGCAGGCGGCCTCCGCGGTCCCCTTGGTCACACCGGCGCCCTCGGTCAGACCGGACACGCATTCGTCCTGGGCGCCGCTCAGCGCGATGTAACAGGACGCACGGACGGAAGCCGGGGCTTCGCCGCCCTTGAGCTCCCGCTCGACCTGACTGATGCAGGCGGAAACGTCCGCGGGGGCCGCCTGCACGGCCGGAGCCGCCAGGGACGCGCCACCAAGGGCGAGGCTCAGACCGGCGAGGACACTGGCGATACGGGTCGACGTGCGCATGGGACGTACCTGCTCTCCGGAACCACGCGGGAACGACGCCGAGCACGCGCAGCCGACGTACGGCTTGGGCCCGGGCCCCGTACCGGACCGGCTCGGCAGGACATCCCTCCCTCCTACCGACGCTAGAACACCCCCGGACCCCACGCACCCGCTGGCGCCGCCCAGCGCCGTCGGTGCAGGCCGCGGCCCCGGCTTCGCAGACGCGGCCCCGGCCCGCCGCACCTGCCCGCAGCCCCACCGCGTCGGCACGGGCGGCGGCGGCCCCCGCTTCGCGGGCGCAGCCACGGCTCCCCCGCTCCCGGTCGGCACCAGACGACCCCCGCACCAGACGACCCCCGCCCGGACCCTGGAAGCCATACGCCATTAACCGGGCATTAATGCGCGGTCGCGAAGCTGACCGCATGCAGCCCCGACTCCGACTGACGGCCGACACTTCCGACGCGCCTGTCCTCCCGCGCGCGCGGAAGAATGGAGTCATGAGCCACAAGCCGAGCGCAACCCCTTCCGAGGTCCCCACCCAGCAGCCGGCGCACAAGTTCGCCTCGCCGTCCGCACCCAGCGCCGCCGATGTCTCCGATTCCGCGGCCGCCCGCGCAGCCACCCCCGAGGCCGTGGCCGCGCGCGCCGCCACCGGCGCCCATGCCCGCCTGGGGTCGATAGCCGCCCACCGCCCGCACGTCGATCTGGAACCGGATCTCGACGCGGACCTGGACGCTTACGACGACAAGGACACCGGTGAGCTGCCCGCGGGCCGCTTCCTCGACCGGGAGCGCAGCTGGCTCGCCTTCAACGAGCGCGTCCTGGAGCTCGCCGAGGACCCCACGACGCCCCTCCTGGAGCGCGCGAACTTCCTGGCGATCTTCGCGAGCAACCTCGACGAGTTCTTCATGGTCCGCGTCGCCGGCCTCAAGCGCCGCATCGCGACCGGCGTCGCCACCCGTTCGGCCTCAGGCCTGCAGCCCCGTGAGGTCCTCGACCTCATCTGGACCCGCTCCCGCGAGCTCATGGCCCGCCACGCCGCCTGCTTCCAGCAGGACATCTCCCCGCAGCTCGCCGAAGAAGGCGTCCACCTCATCCGGTGGCCGGACCTCACGGAGAAGGAGCAGGCGCGCCTCTTCACCCTGTTCCGCAACCAGATCTTCCCGGTGCTCACCCCTCTGGCCGTGGACCCCGCGCACCCGTTCCCGTACATCTCCGGCCTGTCCCTGAACCTGGCCGTGGTCGTACGCAATCCCGTCAGCGGCCACCGCCACTTCGCCCGGGTCAAGGTCCCCCCGCTCCTCTCCCGCTTCCTGGAAGCCTCCCCGCAGCGCTACGTCCCCCTCGAGGACGTCATCGCCGCGCACCTGGAGGAGCTGTTCCCCGGCATGGAGGTGCTCGCGCACCACATGTTCCGCGTGACCCGCAACGAGGACCTCGAGGTGGAGGAGGACGACGCGGAAAACCTCCTCCAGGCCCTCGAGAAGGAACTGATGCGGCGCCGCTTCGGCCCGCCGGTGCGCCTGGAGGTCGAGGAGTCCATCGACCCCGGTGTCCTGGACCTGCTCGTGCAGGAGCTGAAGGTCAACCCGTCCGAGGTGTACCCGCTCCCCGGCCCCCTCGACCTCACGGCCCTCTTCGGGATCGCCTCCCTGGACCGCCCTGAGCTGAAGTTCAAGAAGTTCGTCGCCGGCACGCACCGCGACCTCGCCGAGGTCGAGTCCGCGTCCGCGCCCGACATCTTCGCGGCGCTGCGCGAGCGCGACGTCCTGCTCCACCACCCGTACGACTCCTTCTCCACCTCGGTGCAGGCCTTCCTGGAGCAGGCCGCCGCCGACCCGGACGTCCTGGCGATCAAGCAGACGCTGTACCGGACCTCCGGCGACTCCCCGATCGTGGACGCCCTGATCGACGCCGCCGAATCCGGCAAGCAGGTCCTCGTACTCGTCGAGATCAAGGCCCGCTTCGACGAGCAGGCCAACATCAAGTGGGCCCGCAAGCTCGAAGAATCCGGCTGCCACGTCGTCTACGGCCTCGTCGGCCTCAAGACCCACTGCAAGCTGTCGCTCGTCGTCCGCCAGGAGGGCGACACGCTGCGCCGCTACTCCCACGTCGGCACCGGCAACTACCACCCCAAGACGGCACGGCTCTACGAGGACCTCGGCCTGCTCACCGCCGACTCCCAGGTCGGCGCGGACCTCTCCGACCTCTTCAACCGGCTGTCCGGCTACTCGCGCCGCGAGACCTACCGCCGGCTGCTGGTGGCCCCGCGCTCGCTGCGCGGCGGCCTGATCTCCCGGATCGACAAGGAGGCCGCCCACCACAAGGCGGGCCATCCCGCGTACGTCCGGCTCAAGATGAACTCGATCGTCGACGAGGCGCTCATCGACTCCCTCTACCGGGCCTCGCAGGCGGGCGTGCCCATCGACATCTGGGTCCGCGGCATCTGCGCGATCCGCCCCGGTGTCCCCGGGCTCTCGGACAACATCCGGGTCCGCTCGATCCTCGGCCGCTTCCTGGAGCACTCCCGGGTCTTCGCCTTCGGCAACGGCGGCGAACCCGAGGTGTACATAGGCAGCGCCGACATGATGCACCGCAACCTCGACCGCCGTATCGAGGCACTGGTCAGGGTCGCCGACCCGGCCCACCGCACGGCACTGGACCGGCTGCTGGAAACCGGCATGTCCGACGCCACCACCTCCTGGCACCTGGGCCCGGACGGCGAATGGACCCGGCACAGCACGGACAGCGAGGGCCAGCCGCTGCGGCACGTTCAGGAGATGCTCATTGACGCCCGGAGGCGCCGGCGTGGCTCAGCCAAATCATGACCTGACCGCGACGGCGGCAGGCACCGTGCTCGGTACGTACCTGCGTGCGCAGGCCACCGCGTTCCTCCGGGGCCTGCGCCTGCACGAGGAGGGCGCGGCGAGCGGCGGCGCCGAGGGCAGCGAGGCGGCGCGCAGCCTGCGGGGGGCTGCGCGCCGGATCTCCTGCTCCCTGTCCACCTTCAGGGCGGTGGCCGATTCCTCCTGGGCGGATTCGCTGCGCACGGAGCTGGTCTGGCTCTCGACGACCCTGGCCGACGAGCACGCGTACGCGGCCCGGCTGTCACGGCTGATGGACGCCCTGCAGCGGCTGTCGGGGAGCCCCGAGGTACCGGCGCCCAGGGGTACGGCGGGCTCGCTGACCGTGGGCTCCGCGCGCGCGGGCGCCCTGCTGGAGCGCCAGCTCACCCTGGCGCGTACCCGGGCCCACTCCGCGACGCTGCAGGCGCTCGGCTCCTCCCGCTTCCACGCGGTTGCGGACGCGGTGGCGGTCCTGGCCTCCGAGGTCCCGCTGGACCCGGTGGCGGCGGGCGGCCGGGTGAACGACGTCCTGGTCCCCCTCGCCGAGGTGGCTCATTCCCGCCTGTCCACGGCGGTGCACTCCCTGCCCGCCCCCTCGCCCTCGCACCCGTACGACGCGGACCACGACGGCTCGTGGAACGAGGTACGCCGCCTGCTGCGCGTCCACCGCTACGCCCAGGAGGCCCTGGGCGGCGACGTGGCCCGTCTGACGGTCGCAGGCGAGGCGCTGACCCGTCACCGGGACGCCGCGGAAGCCGCCGCGGCCTCGGCCACGGCGGCCCGCACCCCCCGCATCGCCCCGGCGACGGCGTACGCCCTGGGCGTCCTGCACGCGGACCAGCGCCACGAGGTCGAGGCCTCCCGCGCCACCTTCCAGCACATCTGGCAACCGGCTGATTCCAGCCACGCAGACACATCCAGCCCCGCCGCCAAATCCAGCCCCGCCGGCGTTTGAGGCGATCTCTCAGCCTCGCCGGCGCTTGAGGCGCGGGGGTCCGGGGGCTGGCCCCCGGCAACGGCGCCGCACCCGTCCACGGCGGTCACGCTACGGTAACGGCGGGGTAACGGGAGATGACGTCGGATGCCGAACACGGCCGGGCACACCACCCCGTCCGCCACGGTTCACCGTCCGTTCACTTACCGCGGTCGGCCGCTTCACCTGATCTGCCTAACTTCGTAGGAGCAGGGAGCGAGTCGCCCCGAACGTGGACGATTCCTCCGGGCAACCGACGTAGTCCTCTTCGCACGCCGCCCCGATTCAGAAAGCGGCCGGCGGCTTCTGGAAGGAAACACCCGAAAGTGAAGCTTCAGCGCAAGAACATGCTTCGTGCCTCCGCCCTCGGGGCGCTCGTCGTGTCCGGCGCCCTGGTCCTCACGGCGTGCGGCTCGGACGACAACACCAAGACCGACGCCGGTGCCTCGGCCAAGCCTTCCGCCGCCGTGGGCGACATCAAGTGCGACGGCGCCAAGGGCAAGCTCCTCGCCTCGGGCTCCTCCGCGCAGAAGAACGCGGTCGACCTGTGGGTGAAGAACTACATGGCCGCCTGCCCCGGCGTCGAGGTGAACTACAAGTCCTCCTCCTCCGGTGAGGGCATCGTCGCGTTCAACCAGGGCACCGTCGGCTTCGCCGGTTCCGACTCGGCGCTGAAGCCCGAGGCCCTCGAGGAGTCGAAGAAGATCTGCACCGGCGGTCAGGGCATCGACCTGCCGATGGTCGGCGGCCCCATCGCCATCGGCTTCAACGTCGCCGGCGTCGACAAGCTGACGCTGGACGCCCCCACCCTCGCCGCGATCTTCAACGACAAGATCAAGAAGTGGGACGACGAGGCGATCAAGAAGCTGAACCCGGGCGTCACGCTTCCCGCCACCGCGATCCAGGCCTTCCACCGCTCCGAGGACTCCGGCACCACCGAGAACCTCGGCAAGTACCTCAAGGCCGCCGCTCCCGAGGCCTGGACGTACGAGGCCGCGAAGAAGTGGCCGGCCCCGGGTGGCCAGGCCGCCTCCGGCTCCTCCGGTGTCGCCTCGCAGGTCAAGGCCGTTGACGGCGCGATCGGCTACTTCGAGCTCTCGTACGCCTCCTCGCAGAGCATCAAGACCGTGGACGTCGCCACCGGCGCTGCCGCTCCGGTCAAGGCCACCGGCGAGAACGCCTCCAAGGCCATCGCCGCCGCCAAGATCTCCGGCACCGGTGACGACCTGGCGCTGAAGCTCGACTACGCCACCAAGGCCGAGGGTGCCTACCCGATCGTCCTGGTGACCTACGAGATCGTCTGCGACAAGGGCAACAAGGCCGAGACCCTCTCGACCGTGAAGTCCTTCCTGAACTACACCGCGTCCGACGCGGGCCAGAAGGTCCTGACCGAGAACGGCTACGCCCCGATCCCGGTCGAGATCAACGCCAAGGTCCGCGAAGTCATCGCGAAGCTCGCCTGATACAGACCCCCGGGACCACCGGTCCGTTCCCCCCGTCCGGGGGGCGGACCGGCCCCGGGGACCCTCCCCTCCACCCAGGGGATCCGGTGCACCGCCGCCAGGGGGCCTGCCCCCCATCCAGACCGGAAAGACCATGGCTTCCACCACACCCACCCAGCTAGACACGGCTCCGCCTGTCTCCAAGAGCGGAAGGTCCACCGGCCGCGCCGGTGACAAGATCTTCGCGGGCCTCTCCAAGGGCTCCGGCATCCTGCTCCTGGTGATCATGGCGTCGATCGCCATCTTCCTCACCTACCGCGCCTCCATCGCGCTGGCCGAGAACGAGGGCAACTTCCTCACCACGTTCGACTGGAACGCGTCGGCCAATCCCCCCGTCTTCGGCATCGCCGTCCTGCTCTTCGGCACCGTCGTCAGCTCGATCATCGCGATGGCCATCGCGGTTCCGATCGCTGTCGGCATCGCCCTGTTCATCTCGCACTACGCGCCGCGCAAGCTGGCCGCCCCCCTCGCCTACGTGGTCGACCTGCTGGCCGCCGTGCCGTCGATCATCTACGGCATCTGGGGCGCCCTCTTCCTCGTCCCGCAGCTCGCGGGGCTGAACCTGTGGCTCGACGAGTACATGGGCTGGACCTACGTCTTCGACAAGACCCAGGTCGGCGTCGCGCGCTCGCTCTTCACCGTCGGCATCCTGCTCGCGATCATGATCCTGCCGATCGTGACCAGCGTCAGCCGCGAGGTCTTCCTGCAGGTCCCGCGCATGAACGAGGAAGCCGCACTGGCCCTCGGCGCGACCCGCTGGGAAGTCATCCGCATGTCGGTGCTGCCCTTCGGCCGCTCCGGAGTCATCTCCGCCTCGATGCTCGGCCTCGGCCGCGCGCTCGGCGAGACGATGGCCGTCGCGACCGTCCTCTCCCCGAGCTTCCTGATCTCCGGCCACATCCTGGACCCGGGCGGCGGCACGTTCGCGCAGAACATCGCCGCGAAGTTCGACGAGGCCAACGAGTTCGGCCGCGACGCCCTGATCGCCTCCGGTCTCGTGCTCTTCCTGCTCACCCTGCTGGTCAACGGCGCCGCCCGGCTGATCATCGCCCGTCGCAAGGACTTCTCGGGGGCGAACGCCTGATGAGCCACGCACTCCAGGACCCGCGCCCCTCCCGGGCCGCCAAGTCCGCCGCCCCCAGCAGCCTGACGCAGGGCCACCTGCCCCGCTGGGCCCCGGCCGGCATCGCCGCCCTCTCGGTCGCCCTCGGCTCCGGCCTCGGCGCCCTCTTCGGCCTCCACAGCAAGATCCAGTGGGGTCTGCTGGCAGCCATCCTCTTCGTGGTCATCACGTACACGGCCAGCTCGATCGTCGAGAACCGCCGCCAGGCCAAGGACCGGGTCGCGACCTCCGTCGTCTGGGTCTGCTTCATCCTCGCCCTCGTCCCGCTGCTCTCGCTGCTGTGGACGACGATCAGCCGCGGCATGGAGGTCCTCGACGGGGACTTCCTCAGCCACTCGATGAACGGCGTGACCTCCTTCGAGCCCGGCGGCGGCGTGTACCACGCCCTCCTCGGCACCATCGAGCAGGTCGCGCTGGCCACCGCGATCTCGGCCCCGATCGGCCTGCTGACCGCCGTCTACCTGGTCGAGTACGGCAAGGGCCCGCTCGCCAAGGCCGTCACCTTCTTCGTCGACGTCATGACCGGCATCCCCTCCATCGTCGCGGGTCTGTTCATCCTGACGACGTGGACCCTGATGCTCGGCTTCGGCCCCTCCGGCTTCGCCGGAGCCCTGGCCCTGTCGATCCTGATGATGCCCGTCGTGGTCCGCTCCACCGAGGAGATGCTCAAGCTCGTCCCGAACGAGCTGCGCGAGGCCGCCCTGGCCCTCGGTGTGCCGAAGTGGCGCGTGATCCTCAAGGTCGTGATCCCCACGGCCATCGGCGGCATCGCCACCGGCGTGATGCTGGCCGTGGCCCGCATCGCGGGTGAGACCGCGCCGATCATGCTGCTGGTCTTCGGTACCCAGCTGATCAACAACAACCCCTTCGAAGGCGCCCAGTCCTCGCTCCCCCTGTACATCTGGGAGCAGTACAAGGTCGGCAGTGAAGCCTCCTACGACCGGGCCTGGGGCGCAGCCCTCGTCCTGATCGCCTTCGTCATGATCCTCAATCTGGTGGCTCGCGGCATCGCCCGCTGGAAGGCCCCCAAGACCGGTCGCTGACGCGACCACTGAAAGCGAAGTGACCACCATGGCGAAGCGAATCGACGTCAGCGGACTGTCCGCCTTCTACGGAACCCACAAGGCCATCGACGACATCTCGATGACCGTGGAGCCCCGCTCCGTGACCGCCTTCATCGGCCCCTCCGGCTGCGGCAAGTCCACCTTCCTGCGCACCCTGAACCGCATGCACGAGGTCACCCCCGGTGGCCGCGTCGAGGGCAAGGTGCTGCTGGACGACGAGAACCTGTACGGCCCCGGCGTGGACCCGGTCGCGGTCCGCCGCACGGTCGGCATGGTCTTCCAGCGCCCGAACCCCTTCCCCACCATGTCGATCTTCGACAACGTGGCCGCGGGTCTGCGCCTCAACGGCTCCTTCAAGAAGTCCGAGCTCGCGGAGATCGTCGAGAAGTCCCTCCAGGGCGCCAACCTCTGGAACGAGGTCAAGGACCGCCTGAACAAGCCCGGCTCCGGCCTCTCCGGCGGCCAGCAGCAGCGTCTGTGCATCGCCCGCGCCATCGCGGTCGAGCCCCAGGTCCTGCTGATGGACGAGCCCTGCTCGGCCCTCGACCCGATCTCCACCCTCGCCATCGAGGACCTGATCGGCGAGCTCAAGGAGCGCTTCACGATCGTCATCGTGACGCACAACATGCAGCAGGCGGCGCGCGTCTCCGACCGCACGGCCTTCTTCAACCTCTCCGCGGTCGGCCAGCCCGGCAAGCTGATCGAGCTCGACGACACGGACCGGATCTTCTCGAACCCGTCCGTGCAGGCGACCGAGGACTACATCTCGGGCCGCTTCGGCTAAACCGGGATGTTGCGAGACGTCCTGCGGTGCTGCATGGCGGTGCCACCGCAAGGCGAAAGAAAGAAAAAGGGCCGGCTCCCCCTGGGTGGGGGGAGCCGGCCCGCTTCTTTTCCCGGCCCCCGCACACCACCCCACATCGTGACTTGGATCACAACAACCCTGCCCCCTGCTCGTCGGTCATACGTACGCCAGCGACAAGTTGCGTACCGGAAGCGGCCCTTGAGGCCGCCACCGGATTCCGGGGGGGATCTTTTGCGCAGTACCACGTACCTGACGGCCGCCGCCTGCACCGCGGCCGTGCTGGCCGTCACCGGCCTGTCCCCCGCGACGGCCGCGCCCGCCGCACCCACCGCCCTGGCGGCCACGCCTAAGTACGTGCCCAAGGAAGCCGCCGACTTCAACGGCGACGGCTACGCCGACCTGGCCGTCGGCGCCCCCACCTCCACCGTCAACGGGCTCAAGCGGGCCGGCATAGTCTCCATCGCCTACGGCTCCTCCACCGGCCTGCGCCACGACAAGCAGCAACTGATCAGCCGCGCCACCGCCGGCATCCCGGGCGAGCCGACCAGCACCATCAGCGGCTGGGGCCACGAGTCCGCCTACGGCGACCTGGACGCCGACGGCTACGACGATTCTGGCGATCACCTCCTACTGGGAGACCCTGATCCTGTGGGGCGGTGTGTCCGGCATCTCGGGTGGCACCGCCCTCCCGGCGGGCACCGGCACGGCCGAGTCGCCCTGGTTCGAATCGATCTCAGGGGCGGTCGGGGACGTCAACGGCGACGGCAAGGACGACCTCGTCCTGCCCGGGGCCCAGGTCGGCGTCAAGGGCTCGCTAGGCCTGGCCACGTGGTTCGGCCCGTTCAACCGTGCCACCGGAAAGCCGGCCTCCACGCAGTTCCGCAACACCAGTGCCAAGGACGGGATGAGCACCGACTCGGTCAGCGTGGGTGACATGTCCGGCGACGGCATTGCCGACATCGTCGTGATGGGTGGGAGCAACCACAGCGCGCTCGAGCGCACGGCCATGCTCCTCAAGAGCACCCCCAACGGCCTGGTCCAGGGCGGCATGCTCGACTCGCTGGGGCGCGTCGGCGCGTTCGGGGACATCAACGGGGACGGCTACGGCGACTTCGTCGGCAGGCGCCAGGGGTACGACATGTACGGGACCGGCGGCATCACCGTCACCTACGGCGACCCTTACGGCGTGAGCAACACCCTGCCCGCCCGCTTCTACGACCAGGACACCGCCGGCGTCCCGGGCGTCAACGAGAAGGGCGACCGCTGGGGCAACGATGTCGCCCTCGGCGACATCGACAATGACGGCTACGCCGACCTCGTCGTCGGCGCGCACGTGGAGTCGGGCACCGGCTCCACCACCGAGAGGGCCGGTGCGGTCACCGTGCTGCGCGGCTCCAAGACCGGCCTGACCGGCACCGGTTCCCAGGTCTTCACCCAGAACTCCGCGGGCATCCCCAGCGCCTCCGAGACGGCCGATCACTTCGGCTCGGCCGTCACCCTCCTCGACGCGAACAAGGACGGCAAGCCCGAGCTGTACGTCGGCGGCAACGGCGAGGACAACTGGGTCGGCCGGGTCTGGCAGCTGCAGAACAGCGGCACCCGCCTGACCGGCACCGGCGCCACGTCCTTCAACCTGGGCGGCGGCTACGGCAGCGCCCACTTCGGCGCCTGGTTCGGCAAGTAGGCAACGCGACGCCTCCGGGCCGGCCCGCACCTCACCACCCATCAGTTCCACGGGGGGACACCCAACCCATGCGCACGCGCACGTTCCTCACCACGGCCGCCTGCATCGCCGCCGTCCTGGGCCTCACCAGCCCGACCCCCGTCACCGCGACCCCGCCCGCCGCCCCGTCCACCGCCCGCGACACCGCCGACTTCAACGGCGACGGCTACCCCGACCTCGCGATCGGCGCCCACACCGCCACCGTCGACGGCGTCAAGCGGGCCGGCGCCATCACCGTCGCCTACGGCTCGGCCACCGGCCTGAGGTACGACCAGCCCGCCATCAGCCAGGCCACCCCCGGCGTCCCCGACAGCCCGGTCGAGGACGGCAAGTGGCACGAGGTCGCGGCCCACGGCGACTTCGATGGCGACGGCTTCGACGACGTGTACCTCCGCTGGATCGACAAGAACATGATCCTCTGGGGCTCCCGGAGCGGCATCACGGGCGCCTCCACCACGCTCCCCGCGGGCCACCACACGGCCACCGACCCCGCACTGCTCGGTGGCGCCTTCGGCAGCGGCGACGTCAACGGCGACGGCACCGCCGACATCGTCATCCGCTCCCACGGCGGCGGCGCCTCCGGCCTGAGCGTCCTGTACGGGCCGGTCGACCGCAGCACGGGCAGGGCCGCGTCCACCCTCTTCCGCGACATCGAGAAGGAAGACCAGCTGAGCGGGCCCCGCGCCCTCTTCGTCGCGGACGTCACCGGCGACGGGTTCGCGGACGTCATCGTCAGCGGCGACCGGGACGACAAGCCCAAGAGCAAAGTCCTCAAGGGCAGTCGCACCGGTCTGGTCAAGGGCAGTGGCACGTTCAAGCAGTACGCGGAGCACTCGAACGTCACCGGCTCCGCCTTCGGCGACCTCAACGGCGACGGGTACCTGGACCTGGCCATCGGCCTCGCCGCGACGCGCAGCGACATCGAGCGGGATGCCGTCAGCGTGAACTACGGAGGCCCGAAGGGCCTCAACACCACCGCGCCCGCCCGGCTCCTCACCCAGTCCTCCATCGGCGTCCCGGGCATCGCCGAGCCCGGCGACCTCTGGGGCAGCACCCTGGCGATCACCGACACCGACGGCGACGGATCCGCGGACCTGCTGGTCGGCGCCCCGGACGAGAGCGCCGTCGACGAGGCCACCACCGCCCGGTCCGGCGCCCTCACCGTGCTGCGCGGCAGCAAGACCGGCATCACCACCGCCGACGCGCAGATCCTCACCCAGAACACGGTGGGCATCCCCAGCACATCCGACAGCAACGACCACTTCGGCTCCGCGCTCACCGCGATCGACACCGACAAGAACGGCGAGCCCGAGGTCTACGTCGGCGGCAACGGCGAGGACGTGTACGACGGCCGCGTCTGGAAGCTCCTCACCGTGCCCGGCACCGGCCTCACCGGTACCGGCGCCACCAGCTTCGGCCTGACCGCCTTCGGCGGCAGCTCCGGCGCCTCCAACTTCGGCTACCGCTTCGCGGGCTGACCCGTCACCCCTCGGACAAGGACAGGACGTCCACCCATGCGCAAGCACACCCTGCTGACCGCCGCCGCCTGCGCGGCCACCGCGCTCAGCCTCACCGCAGCCGCCCCGGCCACCGCCACGACCGCGGCCACCGCCACGACCGCGGCGCCCGCCGCGACGTCGACGACCGCCGCCACCCCGGCCAAGCCGGCCGACTTCAACGGCGACGGCTACCCCGACCTCGCCATCGGCGCCCACACCGCCACCGTCAACGGCCTGAAGAAGGCGGGGGCGGTGTCCGTGGTCTACGGATCGGCCACCGGCTTCCAGTACGACAAGGCCTCCGTCATCACCCGGGCCACCGAGGGCGTCGAAGGCGATCCCCGCGAGGACTCCAAGTGGGGTCACCCCGAAGGCCACGGGGACTTCGACCAGGACGGCTACGACGACTTGGTCGTGGCTCAGGGCATGAACCTCGAGCTGTTCTGGGGGAGCAAGCAGGGCATCACCGGCGCCTCCGTCACCGTGCCGGACGAGTTCAAGTCCGCGGGCGGCTCGGACCGCCTCTGGTCGGCGCTCGCCATCGGCGACGTCAACGGGGACGGCACCCCGGACATCCTCTCCGGGACCTGGGGCGGCGGCCGCCTGGCTCACGGCCAGGTCACGGAGTACGGGCCGTTCGACCGGACCACGGGCAAGCCGAAGTCGTTCGTCATCCGCGACACCCGTGCCCTGGACGGCCTCGACACCGGCGCCGTGAGCGTGGCCGATCTGACCGGTGACGGCATCGACGACGTGCTGATCGGCGGTGTCGACCCCACGAAGAACGTGCGAAGGAGCACGGTGTTCAAGGGCACGCGCACCAACGGCCTGGTCAAGGTCGGCGACTTGCCGAACCAAACCTCCGGCAGCTTCGGCGACATCAACGGGGACGGTCACCAGGACTTCGTCAGCCATGGCGCCGAGAACGTCACCGTCACCTACGGCGGCCCGAACGGCCTCAGCACCACCCTCCCGTCCCGCACCTACAGCCAGAGCAGCACCGGCGTCCCCGGCATCAGCGAGACCGGCGACCTCTTCGGCAACACGCTCACCGTCGCCGACACCGACCAGGACGGCTACGCCGACATCCTCATCGGCGCCCCCGGCGAAACCGGCACGGACCCCGCCACCACCGCCCGTTCCGGCGCCCTCACCATCCTGCGCGGCAGCAAGACCGGCATCACCGTCACCGGCGCCAAGTCCTTCACCCAGAACTCCACCGGCATCCCCAGCACCTCCGAACTCGACGACAAGTTCGCCACCACCCTCCGCGTCCTGGACAGCGACAAGAACGGCAGGCCCGAGGTCTACGTCGGCGGACACGGCGAGGACAACTTCACCGGCCGCGTCTGGAAGCTCACCACGGACACCACCGGCGTCATCGGCGCCGGCGCCACCAGCTTCACCCTCGCCGACCTCGGCGGCCCCAAGGGCGTCTCCTCCTTCGGCTTCCGCACCACCGGCTGACGACGGGCCGACCCGACCCACACCTCACCACCAACCACCTCCACGGGGGGACACCCAGCCCATGCGCGCACGCACGCTCCTCACCACGGCCGCCTGCACGGCCGCCGTCCTCGGCCTCACCACCCTGACCCCCGCCACCGCGGCCCCGACGGCCACCCTGGCGGCCACCGCCCGCGACACCGCCGACTTCAACGGCGACGGCTACCCCGACCTCGCGATCGGCGCCCACACCGCCACCGTCGGCGGTATCAGCCGCGCCGGGATGCTCTCCGTCCAGTACGGCTCCCGCACCGGCCTGCAGAACACGGCCGCGCTGATCTCCCGGGACACCCCCGGCGTTCCCGGCGAGCTGACCGAGAACGACGGGTTCGGCTGGATCTCCGGCCAGGGCGACGTGGACCACGACGGATACACCGACCTGATCGTGCACGACGTCTATGGTGTCCTCATCCTGCGCGGCGGCAAGGACGGCCTCACCGGCCGCGACACCCGCCAGATCAAGCACGGAACGCGCCTCCCGGACGGGGCGTACCTGACACCCAGGAGGGCCGCCGCCGTCGGTGATGTGACCGGTGACGGCGTCGCCGACATCCTCACGGTCGCGGACGAAACGAACGCACCCTCCGGCAAACTGGTCGTGTTCCAGGGACCCTTCGACTTCGCCACCGGCAAGCCGGCGGCGATCCAGCTCCGCCACACCTCCAACTCGGAGAGCCTGCGCATCATCGGGCTCTACGTCGCCGACATGACCGGAGACGGTATCGCGGAGGTCGTCGCCACCGGCTGGGACAAGAGCGTGATCTACAAGGGCGGGCCGGCCGGCCCGACCCCCGTCGGCTGGGCCAAGGGCCAACGCGCCGGAGCGTTCGGCGACATCAACGGGGACGGCTACCAGGACTTCGTCGGCGGGGAGGCCAACCAGTTCGACAAGGACGGCAGCCGGATCCACGTCGCCTACGGCGGCCCGAAGATGCCCCGCACCCTGTCCGAAGTGCTCACCTACACGCAGGACAGTCCCGGCGTCCCCGGCGTCGCGGAAGCCGACGACCGGTGGGGCAGCGCGGTCGCCGTCGGGGACACCGACGGAGACGGATACGCCGACATCATCGTCGGCGCTCCCTGGGAGACAGGCACCGACCTGGCCGCCACGCACCAGTCCGGCTCGATCACCGTGCTGCGCGGCAGCGCCTCGGGCATCACCGGAACCGGCTCCAAGGTGTTCACCCAGAACTCCACGGGCATCCCCAGCACCTCCGAGCGCTTCGACCACTTCGGCGCGAGCACGACCCTGCTCGACGCGGACAAGGACGGAAAGCCCGAGCTCTATGTGAGCGGGTACGGCGAGGACAACTTCACCGGCCGGGTCTGGAAGCTGAAGACCGACGCGACCGGAGTCACCGCCGTCGGAGCCACCAGCCACAACCTGGCCGGCCTCGGCGGACCGGCAGGCCGCGCCCACTTCGGCTGGAGCTTCGGCCCCGGCAAGCTCGCCAACCCTTAGCAGCCGGCCCCACGCCCGACATGCCAGTGCGCCCCGCCGGATCAGCCGATCCGGCGGGGCGCACTGGTTTCCGTAGGACTCGGGCGGTCACACGAAGGCGAGGTTGACCACCCAGAAGCTGAGCGCCGCGACCAGCGCCGCGGCCGGCATGGTGATGAACCAGCCCAGGATGATGTTCTTGGCGACGCCCCAGCGGACCGCGTTCACCCGCTTGGTCGCACCCACACCCATGATCGCCGAGGTGATCACGTGGGTGGTGGAGATCGGCGCGTGGAAGAGGAACGCCGAGCCGAACATGATCGAGGCACCGGTGGTCTCCGCCGCGAAGCCCTGCGGCGGGTCCAGCTCGATGATCTTGCGGCCGAGGGTGCGCATGATGCGCCAGCCGCCCGCGTACGTACCCAGCGAGAGCATCACGGCGCACACGATCTTGACCCAGACCGGGATCGCAGCGCCCTCGGTCTGCACGTCGGCGATGACCAGGGCCATCATCACGATGCCCATGGTCTTCTGCGCGTCCTGCAGACCGTGGCCGAGCGCCATGCCGGCCGCCGAGACCGTCTGCGCGATGCGGAAGCCGCGCTTCGCCTTGTGCGGGTTGGAACGGCGGAACATCCACATGATGGCGACCATCACCAGGTAGCCGACGACGAGGCCGACGACCGGCGAGATGAACATCGGGATAATGACCTTGTCGACCACACCCGTCCAGAGCACCTCGGTGCCGCCCGCCAGCGCCGCGCCCACCATCCCGCCGAACAGCGCGTGCGAGGAGGACGAGGGCAGGCCGAAGTACCAGGTGATCAGGTTCCACACGATCGCGCCGACGAGCGCCGCGAAGAGGATCCACATGCCCCGGTTGCCTTGGGGCGTCTCGATCAGGCCCTCACTCACCGTCTTGGCGACCCCGCTGCCGAGGAAGGCACCGGCGAGGTTCATGACCGCGGCCATCGCGAGCGCGGCGCGCGGGGTCAGCGCACGCGTCGAGACCGAGGTCGCGATCGCGTTCGCGGAGTCGTGAAAACCATTCGTATACGTAAAGCCGAGCGCGACACCGATGGTCACGACCAGAGCGAAGGTGTCCACGAGGTTCAGGACTCCTTGACCGCGATGGTCTCCACCGTGTTCGCAACGTGCTCGAACGCGTCGGCCGCCTCTTCGAGCACGTCGACGATCTGCTTGAGCTTCAGCACCTCGATGGCGTCGTACTTGCCGTTGAAGAGCTGGGCGAGCAGCTTGCGGTGGATCTGGTCGGCCTGGTTCTCCAGGCGGTTGACCTCGATCCAGTACTCGGTCAGGTTCTCCATCGTGCGCAGGTGGGGCATGGCCTCGGCGGTCAGCTCGGCCGCGCGCGCCAGTACCTCGATCTGCTGCTCGACACCCTTGGGGAGCTCCTCCACGTTGTAGAGGACGACCAGGTCGACCGCCTCCTCCATGAAGTCCATGATGTCGTCGAGGCAGGACGCCAGCTTGTAGATGTCCTCGCGGTCGAACGGTGTAATGAAGGAGGAGTTGAGCTGGTGGAAGATCGCGTGGGTGGCGTCGTCTCCCGCGTGCTCCGCTGCCCGCATCCGCTCCGCGATCTCGGCTCGGGCGGAGGAGTCCGCTCCGAGCAGTTCCATGAGGAGCTTGGAGCCCGTGACGATGTTGTCCGCGGATGCGGCGAACATGTCGTAGAAGCTCGTCTCCCTGGGGGTCAGACGAAATCGCACGTGAGGTCCTCGGGGTGCATTGGATTCGGTCAGGCTGATGCTAGGCGCATCCCCTGGCCACGGCTAACCGGCAGTTCCCCAGTGTCCTCCATCGGGCAGAGTGAGGACGACGGGCCCCTGCCCCTGCGGCCGGGGGCCGGTACCCTATACCCACGAGGGGTATAGGTCCCCCATTCCGGACCACGGGAGGACGCATGACTGCCATCCAGGCGGAGGGCTCCGGAGCCACCACGGCCACGGACACGAGCGCGGACACGGACACGGGGACGAGCGCGGACACGAGCGTGGACACGGGCACGGACCCCGGCGCCGGCGCGGTGCACGGCTACCACCACCAGAAGGACGAGCACCTCAAGCGTCTGCGCCGGATCGAGGGCCAGATCCGGGGGCTCCAGCGCCTCGTCGGCGAGGACGTCTACTGCATCGACATACTCACCCAGGTCTCGGCGAGCACGAAGGCGCTCCAGTCCTTCGCGCTCCAGCTCCTGGAGGAGCACCTGCGGCACTGCGTCGCCGACGCCGCCGTCAAGGGCGGGGGAGAGATCGACGCCAAGGTCGAGGAAGCGACGAAGGCGATCGCCCGCCTGCTGCGTACCTGACTGCTGGGCACCTGCCCCGGGGACGGAGGTCAGCCGGAACACACGCCCATCAGCACCTCGTCGATCCGGTCCTGGCTGAGTCTGTCCTCGGCCACGGCCGACGCCGCGATGATCAGCTCTCCGCACAGTTCGATCTCGGCGAGCGCCACGAGGTCCTGCACCGTCGAACCGCCTGCGGGAGTCACGCGTGTCACCTCAATCTGCCGTCGTCCGGTCGCCGGCGCTCGGCTTCTCAGCGTAGGGAGCGCGCGGCGCGGCGCACATGACACGGATGGACCATTTCCGGCCCCCCACACTGGACCGATGGCCGGCCCTGGCCCCCGATCGCGCCGCCCCCGGGGGCTCCGGCCGGCTAATCGGCGATCTTCCCGGCGTAAATGTCCCCTTCGGCCGGCAGGACGACGGTGACCGGGGTCCCGAAACCGTAGAGCAGCGTGGTGGAGGACACGTCGATCACGCCATTGTTGACGTACGTGAAGCGGTGGCGGACCTTGCGCAGCAGGCCCTCGGAGTCGAGGTAGGCGTCGAAGGGCACCGCACCCTTGCTGAACCCTTTCGCCGCCGCCTCCAGCGCCCCCTTCACCGCCGGCGAGGCCTGCGCCGCGGCCCGCGCGATGTCCGTCGTACCCCGGTAGTGCCGCACCTTGGTCCCGCCCACCTCGGTCTCGCCCACGTACGTCACCTCCCGCGCCCCGCGCAGCAGCTCCGCGGCGGCCATCGGGTCGGTGGCCCCGCCGGTGACGAGGTTCCCGTCGGCGAGGGCCGTCGTGTCGATGCGGACCCACTTGTCGTCGGGGACGCCCGCGCCCCGGTTCTTCATGTAGAGCGCGCCGGGGACGAGCAGCTCGGTGATGGGCCGGTGTTCCGCCTTGCCCTTGGCGTCATCGGGCAGCATGACCAGCAGCTGCCCCATCCGGTTCTTGAAGTCGACCCCGCCCTCGCCCCGGATCGTGACCCGGGTGCCGCCCGTCGCCATCTCCATGGCCGTACGGGTCTGCGCGCTCCCGGTCCTGACGAGCGCGTCGGCGGCTCCGCGGACCGTCGCCGCCGGGTCGTCGGCGGCGCGGGCGTCATCGCCCGCGACGGCGTCGCCACCGCATCCGCTCAACGCCGCCACCGTCAGGGCCAGGCCGACCGCGACCGCGGCCCGACCCGCGCGTCGCCGCCTGTGCCTGTGCTGGTGCACCACCATCGCCTGCCAACCCCCAACGCGTGACCGCTGTTTGCCCGAGGCCCCCACCCGCTCCGCTTAACGAGGCCCGGGGCCTCCCGTCACGGCCGCGAGCTCCTCGCCCCGGGCCAGTGCCCCACCCGCCCCGGCCCGGTACCTTGGTGGAGTGGAACCGCACACCGAAGCGACTCTCGTCCCTCCGCTTGCCGCAGTGCCGCTCCCCCGCGACCCCTCGGGCCCGGCGCCGGCATCACCCACCGGTCACGCCACGACCACCTCGGAACGCGGCTCGTTCAGCCTGGCCGTCTGTACGTGCGGCTGGCGCGGCCCGGCCCGCCGCTCCCGCGACCTGGCCCGCAAGGACGCCACCGGCCACCCCTCGGACTAGGGCGTTTCGCCCGATCGGACGGCCCGGCTGGCCGACGCGCCCGGGAGCGGTTGCCCTTGACTCATGCCCGGACCCGCGCCCCGACTCGCCGCCCTCCTCTGGGCCCTGCTGATCGCGTTCGCCCCCGCCACCCCGGCCCGGGCCAGCCCCGTGGGCACGGCCGACGGGCCCGGCGACGTCGCCCTGGCCATCGGAGTCACCACCGCCGCGGCCGCCACGACCGGCCTGTGGCTGCGCTCCCGCTACCGGCGCTCCGACGCGGAGGCGGATGCGGACGGCACCGACACCGGCGGCGATCCGTGACCCCGCCCCCGCGCTCCCGTCCGGCGGCGGTCCGCGTCTGCTTCGTGGCCGCGGCGCTGTGCCTGCTGGCGGCCGTGGTGCTGAGCGTCTGGGACTCGTACCGCATCGGCTGACGCTCCGGGGACCGCCCGGAGCAGCGCGTCAGGCGGCGAGGTCGCTCTCGTGCCCGCGCCCCGCCGGCGGGGTCGCCGCGAGGTCCACCGGCCGGGCCACCACGCGGTCGCGGGACCGGACCAGTACGCCGAGCCGCGGGGACCGGGCCACCGCCCGCACCACCGGGGTCAGGAGCGCCATCGCGAGCGGCGCGAGCAGCAGCACCACCGCGGTGCCCAGGGCCAGCCCGCCGATGACGTCGGTCGGATAGTGCACGCCCATGTAGACCCGCGTGAAACCCTCCAGCAGGGCCAGCCCGATCCCGAGGAAGCCGAGCCCCCGGTGGGCGACGAACAGGCCGACGCCGAGCGCCATCGCGAGCGTCGCGTGGTCGCTGACGAAGGAGAAGGCGCTGGGGTTGAGCCCGGCGCTCGGGTCCAGCACCTCGATCCCGCCGTGTTGCGCGGCCGGCCGGGGCCGTCCCACGAACTCGCGCAGCGGAATGTTCAGGAGCAGCGCGGCCCCTGCGGCGAGCGGGGCCCACACGAGCGCCGCGAAGGATTCGACGGCCGCGTGCTCGTCCTGCCGGCGCGCTCCGCGCCAGCACCACAGCACCAGGAGCAGGAGGGCCAGCAGGATCCCGTACTCGCCGATGAGCGCGACCGTCCGGTCGAGCCAGCCCGGGGCGTGCCGCGCCAGTCCGTTGATCTCGTACAGCAGGCTTACATCCACGTTCGGCCCACCTGTTGTGAGTCCAGCCATGGTGATGCGGCCCCTTGCCCTTGCCTTGGTACCCGTGCGGCCGCACCCCGATGTGCGGCCCTTCGCCCCCCGGTGATCAATCCGGCGCTTCCACTCGTCCTGCCCCCGGTGACCATGGAACGCCCGTTCTGGCTGCTACGTTCCACTCTCCACCGAATGATCACCCCAACGTTACCGAAGAGTGACTCATCGTCGCAGCTCAGGGCCTTGGCTTCACGCTGTGTTGCCGACGCCCTCGCGCCGGGGCAGCGCCTCCGCGCCGTCCTTCGTCACGCGCGTCGCCCCGAAGTAGTCGGGCGTGTCGATCTTGTCGAAGCGGATCACGGCTCCGGTGAACGGGGCGTTGATCATGTACCCGCCGCCCACGTAGAGCCCGACGTGCCGGATCTCCCGGGAGTTCGTCAGATCGTCGGAGAAGAACACCAGGTCCCCCGGCAGCAGTTCCGCGCGCGAGGGATGCGGACCGGCGTTGTACTGGTCGTTCGCCACGCGCGGCAGATCGATCCCCACCGACTCGTACGCGGCCTTGGTCAGCCCCGAACAGTCGAACCGCCCGCCCTGCTCGGGCGTCCCGTTCCCGCCCCACAGGTACGGGGTCCCCAGCTGCTTCTGCGCGAAGTAGATCGCCCCGGCGGCCTGCTGCGAGGGCGCCACCCGCCCGATGGGGGCCTCGAAGCTCTTGGCGAGGGTCGTGATGGTCTTCACGTACCCCTGGGTCTCCCGGTACGGCGGGACGCCCCCGTACTGCTTCACCGCGCCGGGACCCGCGTTGTAGGCGGCCAGCATGTTCTTCACCGGGTCGCCGGGCACCTTGGACACGTAGCGCGCCAGCTCGCAGTCGTACGAGGCCGCCGACGGGATCGCGTCGTTCGGGTCCCAGATGTCACGGTCCCCGTCGCCGTCGCCGTCGATGCCGTGCGTCGCCCACGTCCCCGGGATGAACTGCGCGATGCCCCGCGCGTCGGCCGGACTCACCGCGCCCGGGTTCCAGCCGCTCTCCGAGTAGAGCTGGGCGGCCAGCACCGCAGGGGTGAGCGTCGGGCAGAGGTTGCCCCACTTCTGCACGAGGGACTGGTACTTCCCCGGCACGGCCCCCTTCGCGAGCCCGATCGCCCGCCCGCCCGCGCCCGTCGCGATGCCCGCGGCCGCCGAGTACGTACCGACCACGAGCAGGGCGAGAAAGCACAGGCACGCCCCGAAGCCGATTCCACCGATCACCCAGAGTCTGCGCACCCGCCAACCTTCCCCCATCGAACTGCTTTTCCCGGGGCTCCCGCCACCCCGTGTCGAATCATCCCGCCGGGGGACCGGCACAGGAACCGCTCCACCCGGGGCACTTGGAGCACAGACGGTGCCGTACGAGTGAACTCATAGGAAGATACGACCTATTGGGGGACGCTGGGCCTCCGCCCTCTACCCCCTCGGAGCCACGAACAGGCTCTGTGCGCTCCGCCCGATCGGGCCCTTCTCGTCGTGCAGCCGTGCGTCCGCCAGCCCGATGCCCGCCGCGTCCACGCTCGTACGGGCTTCCACGCACACCCATTCACCGGCCGGATGGCGGTGCAGGTGCACGGTGAGGTCGCCGTTGACGAAGAGGTACCGCCCGAAGTCCACGACGGAGCTGATCCCGTTCCCCGAATCCGCCGCGACCAGGACCCGGTCCAGCGGCCGGGGCTCCTCCCCGGCGACGAGCGGCACCCTCATCCGCATCCAGCAGGTCCCGGGACCGAGTTCGACGAACGCGCCCCGCGTGAAGCGGGTCTCCATCGCCGAGTGGTAGCCCTTCTCCCACGGCACCGGGAAGAACGGCGTGGGCCCCACCTCCCCGGGCGGCGGCAGCTCCGGCCCGGGCACGACGGACGGTACGGACTCCCCCGCCACCCGGATCCGCAGCGCCCGCGCCAGCATCACGGGCGCGGCCCCGGCGGGGGCGAGCGCGGCCTCGACCACCTCGGTACCACGCCCGGCCCGCAGCACACTGGTCGTCAGCTCCAACGGGCCGATCGGCACCGGCCGGAGGATCTCGTAGGTGATGCGGGCGATCCGCATGTCGTCCCGTCCGCCCGGCCGTTCCTCGATCGCCCGCCCGAGCAGCGCGGCCGGCGGCCCGGCGTGCTGCGAGCCCGGATCCCACGGGCCGCGCGTGTAGCCGCTCGCCAGGAACCGCCCCGCGTCGATCCGCTCGTAGAACCCCTCGACCCCGCTCTCGGCACCCATGGCCGCCACGCTACCGATTGGTAACCGGCGACCGCCAGCCCCACCGGCCGACGGAGCCCGGAACCCGGGCCTGCGGAGCCCAGCGGCTCAGCGGCCCAGCGGCGCAGGGGCCCAGGCCCAGCGGCTCAGGGGCCCAGCGGCCCAGGGGCCCAGGGGCCCAGGGCTCAGCGGGCGAAGCCCAGCCCCACCCCGAGCCCCACCAGGACCGAGCCGATGGCCCGGTTCAGCGCCTTCTGCGCCTTCAGCATCCGGTCGCGCAGACGGGAGTTGGAGAAGAACAGCGCGACCGCCCCGAACCACCCCAGGTGCGCCGCCGACATGAACAGCCCGTACCCGGCCTGCTGCCACACCGGGGTCCCCGGCCCGACCACCTGCGTGAAGGTGGACACGACGAACAGCGTGGTCTTCGGATTGAGCACGTTGGTCAGGAACCCGCTCCTGAGCGCCCCGAACGGCGTCAGCCCGCCCTTCTCCTCCAGGTCCACGGCCACCTCGGTGCGCGCCCGGAAGGTCCGGATCCCGATCCACACCAGGTACGCGGCGCCCGCGAGCTTGATCACCGTGAACAGTTCGGCGGAGGAGGCGATCAGCAGACCGACCCCGAGCATCGTGTAGGAAACGTGGACCAGCACCCCGGCCGCGACCCCGGCGGCCGCGAACAGCCCGGTGGGCCGCCCGTAGAGGTAGCTGTTGCGGACGACCATGGCGAAATCCGCGCCGGGACTGATGACGGCGAGGAAGGTGATGACGGCTACTGCGATCACTTCGGTCATACGGCGATGCTCCCCGGACCCGCCCTCGACGATCAAGGGCTTTCCGCGTCCCGCCCACCCGACGACCACCCGACGACCACCCAACTCCCCCACGGGGAGACAATGAGGACGTGCCCAAGCCTCCTCCCACCGGCCCCGACCGCTCCGGCCGCCCCGACCGCCCCGTCGGCCGCCCTCCCGCCCGCCCCGGCGCCCCGGCCCCGCTCCCCCTCCTGCAAGCGGACTGCTCCCGCTGCTTCGCGCTCTGCTGCGTGGCCCTGCCCTTCTCCAAGTCCACCGACTTCGCCGTCAACAAGTCCGCCGGCACCCCCTGCAAGAACCTCCGGCAGGACTTCCGCTGCGGCATCCACACCGGGCTGCGCGACCAGGGCTTCCAGGGCTGCACCGTCTTCGACTGCTTCGGCGCCGGCCAGCAGGTCTCCCAGGTCACCTTCGGCGGCCGCGACTGGCGCTCCCACCCCGCCTCCGCCGGCCCGATGTTCACGGTCTTCCCGGTGATGCGGAGCCTGCACGAGCTGCTCTTCTACCTCGCCGAGGCCCTCACCCTCCCCGCCGCCCGCCCGCTCCACGCGCAGCTGCGCACCGCCCTGGCCGACACCACGCGCTGGACCGCGGCGACCCCGCAGGCCCTCGCGGACTTCGACATCACCCCGCTGCGCCAGGAGGTCAACACCCTGCTCCTCAAGACCAGCGAGCTCGTACGGGCCAAGGTGGCGGGCCGCAAGAAGAACCACCGCGGCGCCGACCTGATGGGAGCCCGCCTCCCCGGCGCGGACCTGCGCGGCGCCTACCTGATCGCCGCCGACCTCAGCGGCGCCGACCTGCGCACGGCCGACCTGATCGGCGCGGACTTCCGCGACACCGACCTGCAGGGCGCCGACCTCACGGGCACCCTCTTCCTCACGCAGGCCCAGCTGAACGCGGCCCGGGGCAACGCCGCGACGCGCATCCCGCCCTCCCTCACCCGCCCCGCGCACTGGCTCCCGTAGGAACTGGTCCGGGGCAACTGACGGCGCACACCGGACACGCGTGCGCCCCCGAAGCATCCACATGCCCCTCCACGGGCATCACCTTCCGCACCGAACCCCCTACGGTGAGCCACACAACCGGAAGATGATCGTCACCAGCCGGCGACGGCCCCACTGGAGGTCCCCCACCATGCGACGACCGACCACGACCCTCGGCACCCTCGCGGCCGCCGCCACCCTCGTCCTCGGCCTCGGCGGCTCCGCGCACGCGTCCTCGGGAGAGCTGGTCATCAACGGCCACGCGATCCACGAACCGTCCGGCTGCATCCTGCACAACGGCCCCGCCGCGGTCACGAACCACACCGACAGCCCCGTCTTCATCACCAGCGGCCGCTGGTGCACCGGTGCGGTCATCGGCGTCATCCACTCCGGCGAGACCCGCTTCGCCCCGTTCGCCTCGAACATCTTCGTCCCCTAGGGCCTGTCGTCAAACTCCCGTCGTCGCCCGAAGGGCGGCCGCGCGGCGTCTAGTGCGTGCTCTCGGCGCGCCGGGCGAAAGTACGCGTACTGGACGTACTCGGGCTTTCGCCCGGTGCGGCGAGAGCGCGTGCCAGACGCCGCGCGGCAGACGGGAGTTTGACGACAGGCTCTAGAAGGCTGATGAAGATCTTGTTGAGGGGCTGTCCGGCCGGAGGCCGGGCAGCCGCTCGCGTTCATGTGCCGGCTGGGGCGAGGTGCCAGGTGCCGTTGGTGTTGGTGAGTCCGAGGTTGATCAGTCTGCGGAGGTTGAGGGCGGCTGCTCGGGTGTGGAGCCAGGTGTCGTTCTTAATGGTGCCGATGTATCGGAGTCGGCGGTTGCCCCGGTGGACGATCCAGGCGACGGCGCGTTCGACGGGTGGTCGCCAGCGGCGGTAGGCGGCTTGCCAGTCGGGATCGGTGGCGGCCTGGTGGCGGGCAGCCGCCTGCTGGTCGTGGTGGGGGCGGATGGTCAGGATCCGGCCTGCTTTGGCTTTGGTGCACCGCTCGCGCAGGGGGCATCCGGTGCACAGATCCTTGAAAGTGGCTCTGCGCTGATGGTGCTGTCCGCCGGGATCGGAGAGCGGGACGGTGTGTCCTTGGGGGCAGGTCACGGTCGCCGAGGTGGTGTCGATGGCGAAGTCCTCGAGGGTGAAACCGCCGGGAACGGCCGCCCGCAGCGGGGCGGGTTTGAGGAACAGCCGGTGACCGGCCCCCTCCAGAACCTTGCAGGCGTCGCCGGTGGAGTAGGCGGTGTCGCCGAAGGCGTGAACCGGCTGTTCCTCATCGGCGAGCAGATCCAGGCCGACGGCTGCCTCGTGGTTTTCGGCCCCCGAGCCGGGACGCAGTGCGACGGCGGTGAACAGGCCGGTCTCGGGCTCGACCGCGAGGTGTGCCTTGTATCCGTCCTGCTGATGACTGCGGGTCTTGTGGACGTGGCGGGCTTCGGGATCGACGGTGGAGACGATGCGGCCCGGGGCGGTCCCTCGCGTGATGCGCCACCGTCCGTCGCGGCCGTCGGAGCCGTCGGCGGGCTCGACGTCCTGCCCGGCGACCAAGGCCAGCAGGCCGACCGCGCCGGCGGCCTGCCCGAGCTGCTGCTCGGGCAGGTGCCCCAGCAGCCGCAGTGCGTCCGCGACCAGGCAATCCACCAGGTCGGCGCGGGCCTGGACGTCGTTCCAGGCGATGCGGGGTTTGCCCGGGTCGGTGTAGTCGTGGGCCGTGCACTGCACCGCGGCCACCTCGGCGGCGCCGGGGACCGCCCGGATCACCGCCCGGATCGCAGAGACGATCTGGGTGACGGTGTCCTGGGTGGCGACCGCGTCGTCCAAAACCGTGGAGTCCAGTGCCCGGCGGTGCTTGCCCTTCAGTGCCCCGGTGGCCTTCACGACCTCGCGGACCGCTTCGAACACGCGGTTCGGGCGGGCCGAGCGGGCCAGCCGGCGGCGGAAGTACGCCAGAAGCGACGGATTGAACGCCATGTCGTGCAGACCGAGCCCGCACGCGGCCTTCCACCGCAGGTCACAGCGTAATTCCTGGACCGTCTCGAAGTCCGACAGGCCATGCAGGGCCTGCACCGTGATCGCGGCGGCCAGGATCTGCGGCGGCATGGACGGCCGCCCGTTCGCCGACGGATACATATCCGCGAACATCTCCGCGGGAAACAACCGGCCACGGTGCTCGGCCAGGAACGCGAACACACTCCCAGCCGGAATCAACTCCCGGCACGTCGCCCACACATCGGGCCCGACCAGCTCTCCGACCCACTCCCCTTGAACCACAACAACGAGTCTGGCCCCGCCGCTGACGCGGCGGGGCCAGAACCCAACATCTTCATCAGCCTTCTAGGGCCGGACGACGGCCTGCCAGCCGAGCGGGCACGCGAAGCCCGCGGCCGAGTAGTCGCAGAAGATCTCGGACACGTCCCCGCCGGCCGTCAGCACCTTCACCTAGGCCCGCTGGCCGGTATAGGTGACGGACACCGCGCACGCATCCCTGGGAAAACCGGGGTTCGCCGGCGTGGTGAGGTCCTTCCAGGCATAGCCGCCGACCGTCGCCCCCATCACGGTCCGCCGCCCGATGTACGCCTTCCCCCGGCTCAGCGCGGCACTGAGCTCCTGATTGCCCTGCGCCTTCGCCTTGGGCCCCTGCGGACCACGCGGCCCCGTACACCCGCCGCCGCCGGCCACGGGCGCCGACCGGTCACCGCCCGGAGACACGCACGCACCGCTCCCGACAGCGACGGCCACCGGAGCCGAGGCCCCCCGCCGGCACGAGCGCCAGCGGCACCGCGAACCCACCGGCTCACCGGCCCACCCACGGGGAGCATCACCCGCAACCAGACCCCCGTACCGGCCGACTGACGGAATGTCGGAAAACATCATCGGTATGGTCGAACGAACCACGACCCGTTGCGCCAAACGGCGCCCCCATGACAGCCACCCAGCCCACCGGCACCACAATCATTGCCCGCAGTCACCCCTCGTGATACACAGAGTGACCATACGTTCTTTCCCCCACACGCCGCCCGACCCCAGGTCAGGACGTACGAACGACACCTGGGGCGACAGATCGGGTAAAGAGAGCAGCCAAGTCGACATCCGACGGCGGTTTCATCAGGGAAGATAGAGCGTGACCCCTGCCGTCCGGGCACGGGCTACCGGAACTACCCATACAGGGGCGGTGAGTTACATGATCCTGGCAGCCGAAAAGGGCGACATCACCACCATCATCGGCGGAATCGCCCCGAACTGGGGGCCGTTCGGCAGCCTCGGCAACGAGGCGAAGATCATGATCGAAGTGGTCATGGCCGTAGCGATCCTGCTCTGCCTGGGCATCGCCATCTGGGGCGCGGCCAAGCAGCGCATCGGCGCGACCGCACTGCGCGACACCTTCAGCGCGGAACAGGGCAAAGGCCTCATCGTGGCCGGCCTGACGGGCGTCTTCATCATCGGCTCACTGGGCACCCTCTTCACGATCGTCTACGGAATGGCCGTCTAGCCCGAGCCCTGATGAGGACTCACCACGCCGCGCCTGCGCGGATACCAGCGCTACCGTCGTACGACGCGGAGGGGGCGAACACCGAATGAGCACCGACGACCAATACGGTGGCGGCGAGGTCGGCGGCACCGGCCAGACCCGTACCCGCTTCGCAGAGACCTCGGACCCGTACGCCCCGCCGCGCCGCACCTCCCGAGGCCTGATCACCGTCGTCGGCGTGGTGGTCCTCCTCATCGCGGCCATCGCCTTCGCCAACCAGTCCCGCAACCCCGAGGACCCCCCGACCGCCGACAAGGCCCCCACCGCCACCAACCCAACGGCAGCCACGGGCGTGGCCCCGGTCGGGAGCGGGTCGTCCGGGGTGCCTTCCGGATTCCCCCAGGACCAGCAGGGCGCCCAGTCGGCAGCGTCGAACTATGCCGTAGCACTGGGTTCTGACGGCATGTTCAACCCCGCGCGCAGACGTGCCATTGTCGACGCCGTCGCAGACGACAGCACCAGGAGCAAGCTCCGGAGCGGCTTCGACGCCGACTACTCACCCGGCCTGCTTTCCCAGATCGGGCTGACCAAAGACGGCCTCGCACCCACGGGCTCCACGTTCGTCAGCAGGACCGTACCCGTCGGCACCAAGATCAAGAGTTTCTCCAACGACAGCGCCTCTGTCGAGGTCTGGTGCATCGGCATGTTCGGGCTGACCGGTGAAAAGTCCACCCGCCCCGTGACCAACGGCTGGTTCACCATCTCCCTGACGCTGAAGTGGAACGGGTCCGACTGGAAGGTCATCGAAACCGCGCAGAAGGACGGTCCCACCCCCGTCAGCGGCGACAACCCGGTATCCAACTCCGACGAGATCGGCCGCGCCGTCACCGAATTCGGAGGCTTCACCTATGCCCGGTAGCCGCAGGCTCTCGCTCCGCGGCATCGGTGCCACGGCAGCGGCCGTCCAGACCGCCGTCGTCCTCTTCGCCGCCCGCGCGACGGCCGCGCCGTCACCGCCGCCGGCCCCGTTGCCCAGCCCGAGCAACCCCTGCGGGTTGATCGCGGGGCCGGCCCGGGAGTACTGCGAACGCGGCAGCTCCGCCGGCACAGGCCCGGGCACGGGCCTCGCCCCCAACGACCCCGCCGACGCCCTCAACCCCCTGTCCTCCCTGGCAAAGGGCTGCGCCGACGCCGCCGCCTGGATCGTCGGCGAGCTCAGCAAAGCGGTAAACGGCACCGCCAACGTCGACTTCACCAACGGCACCTTCCTCAAGCAGTACGCCATCGTCTTCGCCGCCTCCACCATCCTGACCCTGATCCTCTGGCTCTTCGCCGTCGCCAAACGAGCCATCCGCGGCGTCCCCTTCACCACCGCCATGGGCGAAGCCATCGGCTTCCTCTGGCTCACCGTCCTCGCCTCCGCCTTCACCCCCCTCATCCTCTACACCGTCGTCTCCGCCACCGACGGCGTCACCGAGGTCATCGCCTCCGCCACCGGCGGCCAGACCGACGTCTTCTTCGGCTCCTTCGCCGAGGCCCTCAAAAAGGGCGACGACATCGGCGGCGGCCCGATCATGCTGATCGTCGTCGCCCTCGTCACCGTCCTCGCCGCCGGCATCCTCTGCCTCGAGCTCGTGATCCGCGCCGCGCTCCTCTACGTCGGCGCCCTGCTCGGCACCGTCGTCTACGCCGGCCTCGTCGACCGCAACCTCTGGGGCCACGTCCGCCGCTGGGCGGGCATCATGATCGCCGTCATCCTCGTGAAGCCGGTCATCGTGATCGTCCTCGGCCTCGCCGGAGCCCTGGCGGGCGAGGAGGGCCCGAACGCCTTCTCCGCGGTCGTCTCCGGCCTCGCCATCATCCTCCTGGCGATCTTCGCCTCCGCGATGATCTACCGCTTCGTCCCCGGCTTCGGCGACGAGATCGCCTCCGCCCGCACCAACCGCAGCCAGGCCACCGACGGCGCCCAGGCGGCCGCCGTCATCAGCTCCCCGGCCTCCCTCGTCTCCCAGGGCATCAAGACCCACAGCAGCCGCGGCGGCGGCGGAAACAGCGGCGGCGGCGCCCACCGCGCCGGCGGCGACAACCAGATCTCCGGAGGCATGGCCGCACACAGCAGCCGCGGCTCCGGCGGCGGGAACAGCGGCGGCCCCGCCGCCGCACCCCCGCCCCGTACGGGCTCCAGCACGAGGAACACAGGAGGTGACGGGCGGTGACGACCCAGTCGCACCAGCAGCTCCACCCGGTCACGCCCCGCCGCACGTATCTCATCGGCCGGGCCCGGCCGAACGCGATCGTCGGCAAGAACCGCGAGACCGGCGAGATCGCCCTGATCATCGTCGGCGCGTTCCTCGGCATGATGAGCGGACTGCTCGTCCCCGCCCTCACCCTGCGCATCGTCTCCCTCGCCGGCTTCCCGATGCTCGCCCTCGCCGCCGTCTACATCCCCTACCGCGGCCGCACCTTCTACCGCTGGTTCGAGATCAACCGCAGCTACAAGCGCACGCTGCGCCGCGGCACGACCTTCCGCTCCGGCTCCATGGAGGCCGGCATCCGCGCCGCCGACGGCCGCGAGGTCGAAATCGGCCCGCCCCCCGGCATCGGCCGCATCAACTGGCTCGCCGCCCCCTTCGGCCCCGACGAGATCGCCGTCCTGCTCCACGCGGACCGCAGAACCGTCACCGCCGCCATCGAGATCGAGGGCCCCGGCGTGGGCCTGCGCGACAGCGAGGACCAAGAGGCCCTCGTGGACCGCTTCGGCACCCTCCTCAAGCACGTGGCCAACGGCGACGGCTTTGTCACCCGCGTCCAGATGCTCGTACGCACCCTGCCGGCCGATCCGGAGGCCCACGACAAGGACGTGGCCGCCCGCGGCGACACCAACGCCCCCGTCTGGCTGCGCGATTCGTACGACCAGCTCCAGTCGATGGTGTCGACCTCCTCCGAGCAGCACCGCGCGTACCTCGTCGCCTGCATCCACTTCACCCGCGAGCTCGCCGCCGAGGCCCACACCATCGCCCGCGCGGCCACCCCGTACAAGGGCAGGAAGGTCGACCGCGACGCCGGTCTCGCCATCGTCATGGCCCGCGAGCTCACCGACATCTGCGCCCGCCTCGCCGAGGCCGACATCCGCGTCCGCCAGCCGCTGGGCCAGGGCCGGCTCTCCTCCCTCGTGCACTCCATGTACGACCCGGACCACCCCATCGACCACATCCAGGCCATGACCAAGCGCAACGCCTGGCCCGCCGAACTGGACGCCGTCGAACCGACCTACCTCCAGGCCAAGACCCGCGAGTCCTCCACCCGGGCCCCCTGGTGCCACGCCACCGCCTGGGTGAAGGAGTGGCCGATGACCCCGGTCGGCGTGAACTTCCTCGCCCCGCTCCTCGTCCACACCCCCGACGTCATCCGCACGGTCGCCGTCACCATGGACCTGGAGCCCACCGAGATCGCCATCGAGCGCATGCTCACGGAGAAGACGAACGACGAGGCCGACGCCAGCCGCGCCGCCAAGATGAACCGCACCGTCGACCCCCGCGACATCGCCGCGCACGGCCGGCTCGACCAGCGCGGCGAAGACCTCGCGAGCGGCGCCGCCGGGGTCAACCTGGTCGGCTACATCACGGTCTCCTCCCGCTCCCCCGAAGCCCTCGCCCGCGACAAGCGCACCATCCGCGCTTCGGCGGGCAAGTCCTACCTGAAGCTCGAATGGTGTGACCGCGAGCACCACCGCGCCTTCGTCAACACCTTGCCGTTCGCCACCGGCATCCGACGCTAGCTGGAGGGAATGGCCGCCCATGCGAGATCCCATGTCCGCCCTGACGGACGCCTTCACCAGCTTCCTGTTCGGCAAGGTCGAAACCACCAGACTCCCCGTGCGCACCTCAACGGGCCAGGCACAGGCCGTCTACCTCCCCACGGCCGCCCCCGGTCTCGGCGACTCCGGCGTCATCATCGGCCGTGAGGTCTACAGCGGCAAGGGCTACATCTACGACCCGTTCCAGCTGTACGGCCAGCAACTCCCGGCGCCCCACTGGCTGGTCCTGGGCGAATCCGGCAACGGCAAATCCGCCCTCGAAAAGACCTACGTCCTACGCCAACTCCGCTTCCGGGACCGCCAGGTCGTCGTCCTGGACGCCCAGGGCGAGGACGGCGTCGGCGAATGGAACCTCATCGCCCAGCAGCTGGGAATAACCCCCATCCGCCTGGACCCCATCGCCGCGAACGACGACGGGATCCGCCTCAACCCCCTCGACCCGGCGATCACCGCGACGGGCCAGCTCGCGCTGCTCCGCACGATCATCGAAGTCGCCATGGGCCACGGCCTGGACGAACGCTCCGGCTTCGCCCTCAAGGTCGCGCACGCCTACGTAGTGGAAACCATCACGGACCGCCAACCGGTCCTGATGGACATCGTGGAACAACTGCGCCACCCGAAACCCGAGTCGGCGCTCTCGATGAACGTGGCCATAGACGACGTCCGTGCCTGGGGCTTGGACGTCGCGCTCGTCATCGACCGTCTCGTCGACGGCGACCTGCGCGGCATGTTCGACGGCCCGACCACCGTGGGCATCGACCTCGACGCCCCGCTGATCGTCTTCGACCTCTCCCACATCGACCGCAACTCCATCGCCATGCCGATCCTGATGGCGATCGTCGGCGTATGGCTGGAACACACGTGGATCCGCCCGGACCGCAAGAAGCGCATCTTCCTGGTCGAGGAAGCCTGGCACATCATCAACAGCCCCTTCGTGGCCCAGCTGTTCCAGCGCCTCCTCAAGTTCGGCCGACGCCTGGGCCTGTCCTTCGTGGCGGTCGTCCACCACCTCTCGGACGTGGTGGACGGCGCGGCGGCCCGCGAAGCGGCAGCGATCCTGAAAATGGCCTCGACCCGCACGATCTACGCCCAGAAAGCCGACGAGGCCCGCGCCACGGGCCGCGTCCTGGGCCTCCCCCGCTGGGCGGT
The DNA here is from genome assembly GCF_057834205.1 of Streptomyces sp. GL_148. Lineage (NCBI taxonomy): Bacteria > Bacillati > Actinomycetota > Actinomycetes > Kitasatosporales > Streptomycetaceae > Streptomyces > Streptomyces sp. GL_148. The sequence continues at coordinate 4,236,203 of NZ_CM174396.1, forward strand.
GGAAATCATCCCCACCCTCACCCCCGGCATCGCGGTCTGGGACGTGAACGGCAACGTCCAGGTCGTCAAACACCTGATCACGGAAGCCGAACGCCCCCTGGTCTTCACCGACCGCGCCATGACCGAATCCTCGGTCCAGCACCGCCTGCCCGACGACCTCCTCGCCGCCGAACTGGAGACAGAGGAGCGCGCTCTCCTGATGGAACGCCACCGCAACGCCGGCGGCTCGGCGACCACGGTGGCCTGACATGCCCAACAGCACGGACCAGCGCCCCCAGGGCGGCATCCCGGACGGCCTCCTGCTCAGCCTCCTGGCTTTCCTCCTGGGCCTGGCCGTCCTCACCTGGACGTCCACCGGCCTGGCAGCGCTCTTCGCGAAGGGCGCCTGGCCCGACAAGGTCACCTTCACCCGCACCCCGACCGCGGTCCGCTCACTGATAGCTCAACCCCAGAACATCCCGGCCGCCTGGCCGGACACACCCCCCGAGGCCCTCTCCAACTGGGGCCTCTTCTGGGGCCTGCTCATCAGCCAGCTCCTCATCCTCCTGGTCCTGGCGATCTTCACCCTGGGCACCCTCGCCCGAACAAAGGCCCGCCGCCACACCCCACCAACAGACCAGCCGACCCCAGCCGCACCCACGGCTCCAAACCGGCCGAGGCCAAATCCAGCCCCGCCGACGTTTGAGGAGCGAGGACCCGAGGGCCCGCCCCCGGCAACGGCGCCTCACCCCTCCACTGCCCCCCCAGCGTCGCAGCCATTCCCGGCCCCGTCGGCGTCGCAGCCATTGCCAGCCCCGCCGGCGTCGCAGCCATTCCCAGCCCCGCCGGCGTTTGAGGCGCGGGGGTCCGGGGGCTGGCCCCCGGCCACGGCGCCGCACCCCTCCACGGTCCCCATCCCCACCAAACCCCACTCGATCCCAGCCCCCTCAGGGGCGCATCCCCCGACGGCCCCGTCGGCATCGCAGCCATTCCCAGCCCCGCCGGCGTTTGAGGCGCGGGGGCCCGGGGGCAGAGCCCCCGGCAACGGCGCCGCACCCACGGACGAGGCGTACCGCTACGGCTTCGGCTACGCCCCCACCCCGGTGCCCGCACCGACCCCAGCCCCGCCACAAACCCACCGCATCGCCTACGCCCCACCCCACACCCGAACCACCGCAGCCGCAGAGGCCATCGCAGCCGCACAGGGCCCCGCCCTCGTGATCACGTCGTCCCCCGCCCTCTGGTCGGACACGAAGGACGCCCGCTCCAAACTGGGCCCCGTCCTCCTCTACGACCCGTCCCACCTCTGCGACACCCCGGCCCGCCTCCACTGGAGCCCCACGGAAGGCTGCGCGGACCGCGCCACCGCCGCCGCCCGCGCCATCGCGCTCCTCGCCCCGGTCCGCCCCCAGGCCCGCATGGACTCCGCGCTCGCGGAGACCGCGGAAACGCTCCTGCGCAGCTGGCTCCAGGCCGCCGCCCTGGACAACCGCCCCTTCAAGCAACTGCACCGCTGGGCCCAGGGCACCAACGCCCAAGAGCCGGTCCGCATCCTGCGCACCCACCCCCAGGCGGCCACCGCCGCCCCCGGCGCGGCCGGCGAGCTGGAGAGCGCCCTCACCGCCCACCCCGACCGCCGCGAACAGGCCCAACACCTCACGGCCCGCGCCCTAACGGCCCTCAGCTCGATCCACATCCGGGAATCCTGCACCCCGAACCGAACCGATTCCCTCGCCCTCGCATCGTTCGCCTCCGAAGGGGGCACCCTCTACGTGGTGGGCGAACCCCTGGAAGACCCTCGTGCCCACCCGGGTGCGATGCCATTGCTGACCGCACTCGCCTCGAGCGTGGTCGAGCACGGCCGCCGCATGGCCGCACGGTCATCCGACGGTCGGCTCGACCCACCACTGACCCTGGTCTTCGAGGACGTCGCCGCCGTGGCCCCGATCCCCCAACTGCCGCAGCTGCTCCAGGACACGACGCTCCCGCTCCTCGCCCTGTGCCGCAGCCGCGAACAGGCCCGCTCCCGCTGGCCGGAAGCGGACCTGCCCGTAACCGCCCGCTAGTGGGGTGTGTCAGCGATCTTGTGTAAGTCGTCTGGTGTCATTGGATGCTGAGCCGGTCCTCGAAAAAGAGTGAGAACTGGTTCAGTGCCTCTTTCCAGTGTGCGGCGACGTGGTTCGCGTCGCGCGCTTTCGGGTTGATCTGCTCGCGGACCGCGAGGTAGAGGACCTTCAACGCGGCCTGCTCCGAGGGGAAATGGCCTCGATTTCGAGTGGCCTTGCGGAGCCGGGCGTTCATGGATTCGACCATGTTCGTGGAGTAGACCACGGTCCTTATGGCCGGCGGGAACGCCAGGTAGGGCGTGAACTCCGGCCAGGCCGACCGCCAGGTCCGGACGATCGCGGGATAGCGTTCTCCCAGCTGAGAGGCCTCGAAAGCATCGAGGGCCTGCTCGGCCGCGGTCTCGGTCGGGGCTGTGTAGATGGCCTTCAGGGCCGGGACCAGCTTGGGGTGGTCCCGCGACGACGAAAGCCTGAGCGAGGCTCTCGTCAGGTGGATCACGCAGGTCTGGACGGTGGCTTTGGGCCAGGTCGCGGTGACCGCGTCGGGCAGGCCCTTCAACCCGTCACAGACCACGATGCAGACGTCCTCGATGCCCCGATTTCGTAGCTCGGAGAGGACCGCCATCCAGGTGGTGGCGCCCTCACCCTCGGAGCCGACCCACAAGCCCAGGACGTCTTTGCGGCCGTCCATGTCGACGCCGACGGCCAGATAGACCGGCTTCGAGGTCACCGAGCCAGAGCGGATCTTCACCCACAACGCGTCGATGTAGATGATCGGCCAGACCGCGTCCAAGGGCCGGTTCTGCCAGGTCACGAGCTCGTCGATCACGGCGTCGGTGACCTTGCTGATCAGGTCCGGGCTGACCTCGACCCCGTAGATCTGGGCGAGGTGGGAGCGGATGTCGCGCACGCTCATGCCGCGGGCGTAGAGGGAGAGGATCCGGTCGTTGAACCCCGCCAGGCGGCGGGCGTTCTTCGGTACCAGCCTCGGTTCGAAGTCGCCGTTGCGATCCCGCGGCACCGCCAAAGTGACCGCGCCGGCGTCCGTCAGCACCGTCTTGGACGAGGTCCCGTTGCGGGAGTTCCCCGACCCGTGACCTGTCAAATCTCCGCGTTCGTAGCCGAGGTGTTCGCTCATCTCGGCTTCCAGGGCCCGCTCCAGAACGGCCTTGGTGATCTCCGTCAGCAGCCCGCCCTCACCGAGCAGAGCCGCCCCCGAGGAGTCAGCCTTGTCGAGCAGCCGCTCGACCACCTCGTCAACCGTCTTGTCGTCGGCCACGGACGCGGCCGCTCCGTTTTTGTCTGCCATGACTCGTCCGATCCGCCTGGCCCACAGGCCCGAGGCCGAGCCCCGGGCCAGGCTTCCACATCACGGACTTACACGAACTTTCAGACACGCTCCGCTAGTGTGATGCGCCGGAAATCTCATGGCTAAGTCTGTAGCCTGTTTGCATGTCTCCGGGTCCTCGTGCTGTTGAAGTCCGCCTGTCTGATGAAGAGCGTGCGGAGTTGTTCCGTTGGGCGGGTGGGGCTGTGGCGCCGCGGTTCGCGGAGCGTGCTCGTATCGTGCTGGCCTGTGAGGGTGGGGTGCCGAACGCGCGGGTCGCCGTGGAAGTCGGTGTGACCGCGGCGACGGTGCGGAAGTGGCGTGGGAAGTTCGCGGTGGAGGGCATCGCGGGGCTTGAGGACGGGATGCGCATCGGCCGGCCGAAGCCCGACCTCGTTCTGAGCGAGTCCGAACGGGCTCAGCTGACCCGGTGGGCCAGGCGTGCGAAGACCGCCCAGTACCTGGCACTTCGCGCGAGGATCGTGCTGCGTTGCGCGGACGGTGGGACGAACAAGCAGACCGCGGCCGAGCTCGGCATCGACACCTCGACCGTTGTCCGCTGGCGTGGTCGTTTCATCGCCGAGCGTCTGGACGGCCTGGCCGATGAGCCCAGGCCGGGCCGGCCGCCCTCGATTCTCCTCGACCAGGTCGAGGAGGTGATCGTGGCGACCTTGGAGTCCACTCCGGGCCAGGACACCCACTGGTCGAGGGCCTCGATGGCAGCCCGCACGGGCCTGTCGAAATCGACGGTCGGCCGGATCTGGAAGCGGTTCGACCTGAAGCCACACCTGCAGGATTCCTTCAAGCTGTCCACCGATCCGCAGTTCGTCGCCAAGGTCGTCGACGTCGTCGGCCTCTACCACAACCCACCCGAGCGGGCCGTGGTGTTATGCGTGGACGAGAAGTCCCAGATCCAGGCGCTGGACCGCTCGCAGCCGGTGCTGCCGATGATGCCGGGCATGCCCGAGCGCCGCACCCACGACTACCTGCGGCACGGCATCACCAGCCTGTTCGCCGCCTTCAACATCGCCGACGGCACCGTGATCAGTGAACTCCACCGCCGCCACCGGGCCATCGAGTTCAAGAAGTTCCTGGTCACGATAGACAAGACAGTGCCCCACGACCTCGACGTGCATCTGGTCTGTGACAACTACGCCACCCACAACACCCCCGAGATCCGGACGTGGCTGGCCAGACACCCCCGCTTCCACGTCCACTTCACCCCCACCGGATCGTCCTGGATCAACCAGGTCGAGCGGTGGTTCGGCCTCCTGACCGACAAGCTCATCCGCCGCGGCGTCCACACCTCCGTTCAGGCTCTCGAGAGCGACATCAAGGAGTGGATCGCCACCTGGAACGAGAATCCCCGGCCGTTCACCTGGACGAAGACCGCCGACGAGATCCTCAAATCCCTCGCCGACTACCTCACCAAAATCACCCCACCAGCAAGCAGCAACCAACCACAAACTTAAGCCTGAGATTTCCGGCGCATCACACTAGTGCTGTGCCGGAAAGGTTTGCCGGGTCGCGGCGTTCGGTGCATGGGGTCTCCCCAGGCCCGAAGGGCCGAGGGGACGCATCGCAAGGCGGAGGACCGCGCCTCGTACTGGACGTACCGGCGTGGTCCGACAACGCGGCGAGGTGCCGTGCCGGGCGTCGCGACCCGGTGAACCTTTCCGGTCACAGCACTAGGCAGGCCGCGGGAACACGTACTCCAGCTCCTTCGCGGACGGGTCGGTCGGCACCGGCACGACCTTCCCACTGGGCACGAACCCGAACCGCCGGTAGAACGCCCCGGCCCGCGCGTTCTCCTCGTGCACGAAGAGCCGTACGCGCGCCAGCACCGGCTCCTCCAGCCCCCAGGCCCACTCCAGCGCGGCCGTGAACAGCCGCTCCGTCAGCCCGGTCCCCCGCTGCCCCGGCCGGACGAACACACCCACGAGGTGCGCCTGGGACTCCTCGATCTCCCCGTCGAAGATGTCGGTCGTGCCGGCCTCCTCGACGAGGATGCTCACGGTCCCGGCCCACACCCCATCGGGCCCCTCAGCGATGAACTGCCGGACACCCCGCCCCGCAGCAGCCCCGGCAGCCCGCTCCTGCCAGAGCTCATCGCTCCTTCCCTCACCCTGCTCAAGAGTTTCAAGGAAGGCCACCGGCGCGGCCGGATCCCGCAGAGCCGCGATCCGCAGCTCCTTCACCTTGTCCCACTCTTCAGCCCGTACAGGACGTATCAGGTAATCGCTCATACCTCGGGATCCTAACGAGCCGGCCGGCCCGACTTCATCCGAGTTTCCCTACCGCCAAACCAAAAAGACCCCGTAAACGCAGAAAAGCCCCGCACCGAACCCTATAAGGGTTGGTGCGGGGCTTTCCCACAATGATTGTTCGGCGGCGTCCTACTCTCCCACAGGGTCCCCCCTGCAGTACCATCGGCGCTGAAAGGCTTAGCTTCCGGGTTCGGAATGTAAACCGGGCGTTTCCCTAACGCTATGACCACCGAAACACTATGAAGTTAACCAAACCGGATATGACACAGTTCGTTACTTCAGAACTAACACAGTGGACGCGAGCAACTGAGGACAAGCCCTCGGCCTATTAGTACCAGTCAGCTCCACCCGTTACCGGGCTTCCACATCTGGCCTATCAACCCAGTCGTCTACTGGGAGCCTTACCCTCTCAAGGAGGTGGGAATACTCATCTTGAAGCAGGCTTCCCGCTTAGATGCTTTCAGCGGTTATCCCTCCCGAACGTAGCCAACCAGCCATGCCCTTGGCAGGACAACTGGCACACCAGAGGTTCGTCCGTCCCGGTCCTCTCGTACTAGGGACAGCCCTTCTCAATATTCCTACGCGCACAGCGGATAGGGACCGAACTGTCTCACGACGTTCTAAACCCAGCTCGCGTACCGCTTTAATGGGCGAACAGCCCAACCCTTGGGACCGACTCCAGCCCCAGGATGCGACGAGCCGACATCGAGGTGCCAAACCATCCCGTCGATATGGACTCTTGGGGAAGATCAGCCTGTTATCCCCGGGGTACCTTTTATCCGTTGAGCGACGGCGCTTCCACAAGCCACCGCCGGATCACTAGTCCCGACTTTCGTCCCTGCTCGACCCGTCGGTCTCACAGTCAAGCTCCCTTGTGCACTTACACTCAACACCTGATTGCCAACCAGGCTGAGGGAACCTTTGGGCGCCTCCGTTACTTTTTGGGAGGCAACCGCCCCAGTTAAACTACCCATCAGACACTGTCCCTGATCCGGATCACGGACCGAGGTTAGACATCCAGCACGACCAGAGTGGTATTTCAACGACGACTCCACAACCACTGGCGTGGCCGCTTCAAAGTCTCCCACCTATCCTACACAAGCCGAACCGAACACCAATATCAAACTATAGTAAAGGTCCCGGGGTCTTTCCGTCCTGCTGCGCGAAACGAGCATCTTTACTCGTAGTGCAATTTCACCGGGCCTATGGTTGAGACAGTCGAGAAGTCGTTACGCCATTCGTGCAGGTCGGAACTTACCCGACAAGGAATTTCGCTACCTTAGGATGGTTATAGTTACCACCGCCGTTTACTGGCGCTTAAGTTCTCAGCTTCGCCACACCGAAATGTGACTAACCGGTCCCCTTAACGTTCCAGCACCGGGCAGGCGTCAGTCCGTATACATCGCCTTACGGCTTCGCACGGACCTGTGTTTTTAGTAAACAGTCGCTTCTCGCTGGTCTCTGCGGCCACCCCCAGCTCACGGAGTAAATCCGATCACCAGTGATGGCCCCCCTTCTCCCGAAGTTACGGGGGCATTTTGCCGAGTTCCTTAACCATAGTTCACCCGAACGCCTCGGTATTCTCTACCTGACCACCTGAGTCGGTTTAGGGTACGGGCCGCCATGAAACTCGCTAGAGGCTTTTCTCGACAGCATAGGATCATCCACTTCACCACAATCGGCTCGGCATCAGGTCTCAGCCTTATATGAGGGACGGATTTGCCTACCCCTCGGCCTACACCCTTACCCCGGGACTACCACCGCCCGGGCTGGACTACCTTCCTGCGTCACCCCATCGCTTACCTACTACAAGTCTGGGTCACCGGCTCCACCACTTTCCTTTCCCCGAAGGGTCCGGAACGGCTTCACGGGCTTAGCATCGCCTGATTCGATATTGGGCGTTTCAAAGCGGGTACCGGAATATCAACCGGTTGTCCATCGACTACGCCTGTCGGCCTCGCCTTAGGTCCCGACTTACCCTGGGCAGATCAGCTTGACCCAGGAACCCTTAGTCAATCGGCGCACACGTTTCTCACGTGTGTATCGCTACTCATGCCTGCATTCTCACTCGTGAACCGTCCACAACTAGCTTCCGCTGCTGCTTCACCCGGCACACGACGCTCCCCTACCCATCACAGCGGGCGTTGGCCCTATTGCTGCAATGACACGACTTCGGCGGTACGCTTGAGCCCCGCTACATTGTCGGCGCGGAATCACTTGACCAGTGAGCTATTACGCACTCTTTCAAGGGTGGCTGCTTCTAAGCCAACCTCCTGGTTGTCTCTGCGACTCCACATCCTTTCCCACTTAGCGTACGCTTAGGGGCCTTAGTCGATGCTCTGGGCTGTTTCCCTCTCGACCATGGAGCTTATCCCCCACAGTCTCACTGCCACGCTCTCACTTACCGGCATTCGGAGTTTGGCTAAGGTCAGTAACCCGGTAGGGCCCATCGCCTATCCAGTGCTCTACCTCCGGCAAGAAACACGTGACGCTGCACCTAAATGCATTTCGGGGAGAACCAGCTATCACGGAGTTTGATTGGCCTTTCACCCCTAACCACAGGTCATCCCCCAGGTTTTCAACCCTGGTGGGTTCGGTCCTCCACGAAGTCTTACCTCCGCTTCAACCTGCCCATGGCTAGATCACTCCGCTTCGGGTCTAGAGCGTGCAACTCAATCGCCCTATTCGGACTCGCTTTCGCTACGGCTTCCCCACACGGGTTAACCTCGCTACACACCGCTAACTCGCAGGCTCATTCTTCAAAAGGCACGCAGTCACGACCGTTATTCCGAAGAATAACGGCGACGCTCCCACGGCTTGTAGGCACACGGTTTCAGGTACTATTTCACTCCGCTCCCGCGGTACTTTTCACCATTCCCTCACGGTACTATCCGCTATCGGTCACCAGGGAATATTTAGGCTTAGCGGGTGGTCCCGCCAGATTCACACGGGATTTCTCGGGCCCCGTGCTACTTGGGAGATTCTTAAGCAAGCCGCTGATGTTTCGTCTACGGGGGTCTTACCCTCTACGCCGGACCTTTCGCATGTCCTTCGACTACATCAACGGTTTCTGACTCGCCGACCGGCCGGCAGACCGATCAAAAGAATTCCCACAACCCCGCATGCGCAACCCCTGCCGGGTATCACACGCATACGGTTTGGCCTCATCCGGTTTCGCTCGCCACTACTCCCGGAATCACGGTTGTTTTCTCTTCCTGCGGGTACTGAGATGTTTCACTTCCCCGCGTTCCCTCCACACTGCCTATGTGTTCAGCAGTGGGTGACAGCCCATGACGACTGCCGGGTTTCCCCATTCGGACACCCCCGGATCAAAGCTCAGTTGGCAGCTCCCCGGGGCCTATCGCGGCCTCTCACGTCCTTCATCGGTTCCTGGTGCCAAGGCATCCACCGTGCGCCCTTAAAAACTTGGCCTACAGATGCTCGCGTCCACTGTGTAGTTCTCAAGCAACGACCAGCCACCCATCACCCCACCAGACAAGCTGGCGAGTTCACTGGGGCCGGCATCACGAAGATAAAGCCTTACGGCCGTACCCTCAGATACCCAACAACGTGCCAAGCACGATCCCCCGTCAGTGAGTCACTTTCCACGCCGAAGCAGTACTTGTGATCCATCCAGGAAACCGTGCCAACTAATCAACGTTCCACCCTGAGCTGACCGTGCAGAACGTTTGTCTGCAATCGGTACTGTGCTCCTTAGAAAGGAGGTGATCCAGCCGCACCTTCCGGTACGGCTACCTTGTTACGACTTCGTCCCAATCGCCAGTCCCACCTTCGACAGCTCCCTCCCTTACGGGTTGGGCCACCGGCTTCGGGTGTTACCGACTTTCGTGACGTGACGGGCGGTGTGTACAAGGCCCGGGAACGTATTCACCGCAGCAATGCTGATCTGCGATTACTAGCAACTCCGACTTCATGGGGTCGAGTTGCAGACCCCAATCCGAACTGAGACCGGCTTTTTGAGATTCGCTCCACCTCACGGTATCGCAGCTCATTGTACCGGCCATTGTAGCACGTGTGCAGCCCAAGACATAAGGGGCATGATGACTTGACGTCGTCCCCACCTTCCTCCGAGTTGACCCCGGCGGTCTCCTGTGAGTCCCCATCACCCCGAAGGGCATGCTGGCAACACAGGACAAGGGTTGCGCTCGTTGCGGGACTTAACCCAACATCTCACGACACGAGCTGACGACAGCCATGCACCACCTGTATACCGACCACAAGGGGGGCACTATCTCTAATGCTTTCCGGTATATGTCAAGCCTTGGTAAGGTTCTTCGCGTTGCGTCGAATTAAGCCACATGCTCCGCTGCTTGTGCGGGCCCCCGTCAATTCCTTTGAGTTTTAGCCTTGCGGCCGTACTCCCCAGGCGGGGAACTTAATGCGTTAGCTGCGGCACCGACGACGTGGAATGTCGCCAACACCTAGTTCCCAACGTTTACGGCGTGGACTACCAGGGTATCTAATCCTGTTCGCTCCCCACGCTTTCGCTCCTCAGCGTCAGTAATGGCCCAGAGATCCGCCTTCGCCACCGGTGTTCCTCCTGATATCTGCGCATTTCACCGCTACACCAGGAATTCCGATCTCCCCTACCACACTCTAGCTAGCCCGTATCGAATGCAGACCCGAGGTTAAGCCTCGGGCTTTCACATCCGACGTGACAAGCCGCCTACGAGCTCTTTACGCCCAATAATTCCGGACAACGCTTGCGCCCTACGTATTACCGCGGCTGCTGGCACGTAGTTAGCCGGCGCTTCTTCTGCAGGTACCGTCACTTTCGCTTCTTCCCTGCTGAAAGAGGTTTACAACCCGAAGGCCGTCATCCCTCACGCGGCGTCGCTGCATCAGGCTTTCGCCCATTGTGCAATATTCCCCACTGCTGCCTCCCGTAGGAGTCTGGGCCGTGTCTCAGTCCCAGTGTGGCCGGTCGCCCTCTCAGGCCGGCTACCCGTCGTCGCCTTGGTGGGCCATTACCCCACCAACAAGCTGATAGGCCGCGGGCTCATCCTTCACCGCCGGAGCTTTTAACCCCCGCCCATGCAGGCAGGAGTGTTATCCGGTATTAGACCCCGTTTCCAGGGCTTGTCCCAGAGTGAAGGGCAGATTGCCCACGTGTTACTCACCCGTTCGCCACTAATCCACCCCGAAGGGCTTCATCGTTCGACTTGCATGTGTTAAGCACGCCGCCAGCGTTCGTCCTGAGCCAGGATCAAACTCTCCATGAATGTTTACCGGTTATCCGGTGCACACGCACTTAGAGCGGGACAGTCATGTCGGAATAAGACCGACCGTCCACTGCGTCCTCGCTGTGTAATTGCCTGCAAGTGTCAGGGCCGAAGCCGCGACCTCACAGGTCTTTTTTCAAAGGAACCTCATCCACCGAAATGGACGGGGTATCAACTTTTTGGCGTTGATTTTTGGCACGCTGTTGAGTTCTCAAGGAACGGACGCTTCCTTTGTACTCACCCTCTCGGGCTTTCCTCCGGGCTTTCGTTCTGTTCTTGCGTTTCCGACTCTATCAGACTCTTTTGTGTCCGATTCCCAGTCAGCGGGTTTCGCTTTCCAGTTCTTCGCTTTCGCGTTTCCCTTTCCGGCGAGTCCGACTCTATCAGAAGTTTTCCACCGGATTTCCCGGCTTCAGATTCCTGGATGAGGAGTCGAGGGTGCCCACTCTGAATTGCTTCTTTGGGGGCCGGCTGCCGAACTTGTCCAGTTCCAGGCAACCGTTTAACTCTACATGACACCCCCTGCACCGTCAAAATCGGCGCGACAGGTCGCCCCACTCTCCTGTAGGGCGCCGGAAGGCCGGTCTCCGCGATCACTCAGCTGGCGGTCGCCCGCTGCCGGCCACGGGTGACAGCGGTCAGTCCAGTCCAGTTCCCCACGGCCGGCCAGTTGAGACGTCACGCTCCATAGCTCATACCTTGGCAGCAGGGGTCCCTCACCCGGCTGGGGGAGAGAGAGATCACTCCGGCGGCTCACGCCACCCTCCGCCGTCGGTGCGACGTTCAGAGCATGACCAGTGTTGAACGGACGATGAAGGCGCCCCCCAGCGCCTGGTGGCAGCGATGGCCACGCTGGGTGGCCCGGGCAACGATGCTGTGGGCGGTGCTGTACGCCGGCTTCGGCCTGGCGTGCGCGCTGAGCGGGACTTCTTTGCTCCCCCACGGCGGTGGCTCATGGGCCTCCGGGCTGGGGTGGGTGGTCGTGGCGGTGGGCGTGCTGGTGACACTCGTCAGTGGGGCAGTGGTGCGGTACGGGCTGCGGCCGGAGTTACGGGTGCTGCTCTGGGTGGCCTGCGGACTTGCCGGGATCACCGCGTTCAGCCTGCTGATGGACGTGATCACGCTGATGGTCGGCCAAGGAGTGGACAGCCGAGCGTCCGCTGCGAACAAGGCCCTGGCGGCGGTCGGTGCGGTCCTGCTCGCGGCCACGGCCCGGTCCGACCGCCTGCCCGCCGGAACCGCCGTACGAGCGTCGGCCGAGGTATCGCGGCTCACCCAACTCGCTCCCTGGGCCGGGACGCTGGCCTTTGTCCCGTACGCGGCGATGAAGCTGGTCTGGGCGTCCGGCGGCACGTTCGCGGGTATCACCGGCGAGGAGATGCTCGCGGTGTCGGAGCGGAACGGCGCCTCAGGGATCTTCCTCACCCTGGAGTCCTGGGGCCTGGACCCCACCGCGCTACTGGCCGTGCTCGGCATTTTTCTGCTCTGGGGCCTGGTCCGCCCGTGGGGGCAGGTCTTTCCACGCTGGACGCTATTCCTACGCGGCCGGCGGGTGCCGCGCTGGCTCCCGCTCGCCCCGGCTCTGCTCGGCGCGGCCACGCTCGCGCCGTACGGCGTTGTGGGAGTCGGATACTTGGCCCTGGCCACAGCCGGCGCAGTGACGATGCGACGCGGCGACTTCCACTCCCCGAGCGACGCACTGCTCGTCAGCTGGATCGGGATAGCCGCCTTCGCCGTCTACGGCATCGCCCTGACCATCGCGGCCCGCTCCTACTGGCTTCGGACCCGTCCCACTGCTGGATCAGCATCAACACAGAGCGGCCGTCCGCGGCCAGGCCCTGCGTCCCCGTCACCCTGAAGCGCCCCACGAGGGGTAGGAGTCCACCTCCTCGGGGTGCAGGACACACGGCTCGGGGAGCTCGTGCTCGCACCGCAGCAGGGGTACTTCGGATGGGGAGACGAGGAAGCGCGCCGCGCGCTCGGTTTCCTCAGCCCGTCGCCACCGCAGTCGGTAACGGCGCTCCCAGAAGGGCCCGTGGGTGAACGGCAGCGGAAGAGCTGTACCAGGTCCGCGCCCTCGGGCCCGCCCACCAAGGCCGGGACGTCCCGGTGGAAGAACTGGGCGAGCCCTACGAACGGCACCGGCCCGTCGTCCCCTGCCGGTCCGGCCCCGGTAGGCGGCCAGCTCCGGGAAGACAGCTTCCACGGACACGGGTCTGGCCGGCGTGGTCCTGGTCATACACAGACGCACCCCAGCTCACATCCGGATGCGGCAGGGTCACGCCTCTGCGATAGTCCCGGGCTGTGAACAGCGCTGAGCCTGTGATGCGACGTGCGACTGACTGCGACGCGGCCGACATGGCCGCCACGTGGCTGCGTTCCTTCAGAACCGCGCTGCCGACCGTGCGTCTTGCGCAGGGCGACGACGAGGAAGTCCCGGGAAACGCAGAAAAGCCCCGCACCGAACCCTATAAGGGTTGGTGCGGGGCTTTCCCACAATGATTGTTCGGCGGCGTCCTACTCTCCCACAGGGTCCCCCCTGCAGTACCATCGGCGCTGAAAGGCTTAGCTTCCGGGTTCGGAATGTAAACCGGGCGTTTCCCTAACGCTATGACCACCGAAACACTATGAAGTTAACCAAACCGGATATGACACAGTTCGTTACTTCAGAACTAACACAGTGGACGCGAGCAACTGAGGACAAGCCCTCGGCCTATTAGTACCAGTCAGCTCCACCCGTTACCGGGCTTCCACATCTGGCCTATCAACCCAGTCGTCTACTGGGAGCCTTACCCTCTCAAGGAGGTGGGAATACTCATCTTGAAGCAGGCTTCCCGCTTAGATGCTTTCAGCGGTTATCCCTCCCGAACGTAGCCAACCAGCCATGCCCTTGGCAGGACAACTGGCACACCAGAGGTTCGTCCGTCCCGGTCCTCTCGTACTAGGGACAGCCCTTCTCAATATTCCTACGCGCACAGCGGATAGGGACCGAACTGTCTCACGACGTTCTAAACCCAGCTCGCGTACCGCTTTAATGGGCGAACAGCCCAACCCTTGGGACCGACTCCAGCCCCAGGATGCGACGAGCCGACATCGAGGTGCCAAACCATCCCGTCGATATGGACTCTTGGGGAAGATCAGCCTGTTATCCCCGGGGTACCTTTTATCCGTTGAGCGACGGCGCTTCCACAAGCCACCGCCGGATCACTAGTCCCGACTTTCGTCCCTGCTCGACCCGTCGGTCTCACAGTCAAGCTCCCTTGTGCACTTACACTCAACACCTGATTGCCAACCAGGCTGAGGGAACCTTTGGGCGCCTCCGTTACTTTTTGGGAGGCAACCGCCCCAGTTAAACTACCCATCAGACACTGTCCCTGATCCGGATCACGGACCGAGGTTAGACATCCAGCACGACCAGAGTGGTATTTCAACGACGACTCCACAACCACTGGCGTGGCCGCTTCAAAGTCTCCCACCTATCCTACACAAGCCGAACCGAACACCAATATCAAACTATAGTAAAGGTCCCGGGGTCTTTCCGTCCTGCTGCGCGAAACGAGCATCTTTACTCGTAGTGCAATTTCACCGGGCCTATGGTTGAGACAGTCGAGAAGTCGTTACGCCATTCGTGCAGGTCGGAACTTACCCGACAAGGAATTTCGCTACCTTAGGATGGTTATAGTTACCACCGCCGTTTACTGGCGCTTAAGTTCTCAGCTTCGCCACACCGAAATGTGACTAACCGGTCCCCTTAACGTTCCAGCACCGGGCAGGCGTCAGTCCGTATACATCGCCTTACGGCTTCGCACGGACCTGTGTTTTTAGTAAACAGTCGCTTCTCGCTGGTCTCTGCGGCCACCCCCAGCTCACGGAGTAAATCCGATCACCAGTGATGGCCCCCCTTCTCCCGAAGTTACGGGGGCATTTTGCCGAGTTCCTTAACCATAGTTCACCCGAACGCCTCGGTATTCTCTACCTGACCACCTGAGTCGGTTTAGGGTACGGGCCGCCATGAAACTCGCTAGAGGCTTTTCTCGACAGCATAGGATCATCCACTTCACCACAATCGGCTCGGCATCAGGTCTCAGCCTTATATGAGGGACGGATTTGCCTACCCCTCGGCCTACACCCTTACCCCGGGACTACCACCGCCCGGGCTGGACTACCTTCCTGCGTCACCCCATCGCTTACCTACTACAAGTCTGGGTCACCGGCTCCACCACTTTCCTTTCCCCGAAGGGTCCGGAACGGCTTCACGGGCTTAGCATCGCCTGATTCGATATTGGGCGTTTCAAAGCGGGTACCGGAATATCAACCGGTTGTCCATCGACTACGCCTGTCGGCCTCGCCTTAGGTCCCGACTTACCCTGGGCAGATCAGCTTGACCCAGGAACCCTTAGTCAATCGGCGCACACGTTTCTCACGTGTGTATCGCTACTCATGCCTGCATTCTCACTCGTGAACCGTCCACAACTAGCTTCCGCTGCTGCTTCACCCGGCACACGACGCTCCCCTACCCATCACAGCGGGCGTTGGCCCTATTGCTGCAATGACACGACTTCGGCGGTACGCTTGAGCCCCGCTACATTGTCGGCGCGGAATCACTTGACCAGTGAGCTATTACGCACTCTTTCAAGGGTGGCTGCTTCTAAGCCAACCTCCTGGTTGTCTCTGCGACTCCACATCCTTTCCCACTTAGCGTACGCTTAGGGGCCTTAGTCGATGCTCTGGGCTGTTTCCCTCTCGACCATGGAGCTTATCCCCCACAGTCTCACTGCCACGCTCTCACTTACCGGCATTCGGAGTTTGGCTAAGGTCAGTAACCCGGTAGGGCCCATCGCCTATCCAGTGCTCTACCTCCGGCAAGAAACACGTGACGCTGCACCTAAATGCATTTCGGGGAGAACCAGCTATCACGGAGTTTGATTGGCCTTTCACCCCTAACCACAGGTCATCCCCCAGGTTTTCAACCCTGGTGGGTTCGGTCCTCCACGAAGTCTTACCTCCGCTTCAACCTGCCCATGGCTAGATCACTCCGCTTCGGGTCTAGAGCGTGCAACTCAATCGCCCTATTCGGACTCGCTTTCGCTACGGCTTCCCCACACGGGTTAACCTCGCTACACACCGCTAACTCGCAGGCTCATTCTTCAAAAGGCACGCAGTCACGACCGTTATTCCGAAGAATAACGGCGACGCTCCCACGGCTTGTAGGCACACGGTTTCAGGTACTATTTCACTCCGCTCCCGCGGTACTTTTCACCATTCCCTCACGGTACTATCCGCTATCGGTCACCAGGGAATATTTAGGCTTAGCGGGTGGTCCCGCCAGATTCACACGGGATTTCTCGGGCCCCGTGCTACTTGGGAGATTCTTAAGCAAGCCGCTGATGTTTCGTCTACGGGGGTCTTACCCTCTACGCCGGACCTTTCGCATGTCCTTCGACTACATCAACGGTTTCTGACTCGCCGACCGGCCGGCAGACCGATCAAAAGAATTCCCACAACCCCGCATGCGCAACCCCTGCCGGGTATCACACGCATACGGTTTGGCCTCATCCGGTTTCGCTCGCCACTACTCCCGGAATCACGGTTGTTTTCTCTTCCTGCGGGTACTGAGATGTTTCACTTCCCCGCGTTCCCTCCACACTGCCTATGTGTTCAGCAGTGGGTGACAGCCCATGACGACTGCCGGGTTTCCCCATTCGGACACCCCCGGATCAAAGCTCAGTTGGCAGCTCCCCGGGGCCTATCGCGGCCTCTCACGTCCTTCATCGGTTCCTGGTGCCAAGGCATCCACCGTGCGCCCTTAAAAACTTGGCCTACAGATGCTCGCGTCCACTGTGTAGTTCTCAAGCAACGACCAGCCACCCATCACCCCACCAGACAAGCTGGCGAGTTCACTGGGGCCGGCATCACGAAGATAAAGCCTTTCGGCCGTACCCTCAGATACCCAACAACGTGCCAAGCACGATCCCCGCCACTCAAACTGTTTTCCACGCCGAAGCAGTACTTACAGAAGGTTTTGGAAACCGTGCCAACTAATCAACGTTCCACCCTGAGCTGACCGTGCAGAACGTTTGTCTGCAATCGGTACTGTGCTCCTTAGAAAGGAGGTGATCCAGCCGCACCTTCCGGTACGGCTACCTTGTTACGACTTCGTCCCAATCGCCAGTCCCACCTTCGACAGCTCCCTCCCTTACGGGTTGGGCCACCGGCTTCGGGTGTTACCGACTTTCGTGACGTGACGGGCGGTGTGTACAAGGCCCGGGAACGTATTCACCGCAGCAATGCTGATCTGCGATTACTAGCAACTCCGACTTCATGGGGTCGAGTTGCAGACCCCAATCCGAACTGAGACCGGCTTTTTGAGATTCGCTCCACCTCACGGTATCGCAGCTCATTGTACCGGCCATTGTAGCACGTGTGCAGCCCAAGACATAAGGGGCATGATGACTTGACGTCGTCCCCACCTTCCTCCGAGTTGACCCCGGCGGTCTCCTGTGAGTCCCCATCACCCCGAAGGGCATGCTGGCAACACAGGACAAGGGTTGCGCTCGTTGCGGGACTTAACCCAACATCTCACGACACGAGCTGACGACAGCCATGCACCACCTGTATACCGACCACAAGGGGGGCACTATCTCTAATGCTTTCCGGTATATGTCAAGCCTTGGTAAGGTTCTTCGCGTTGCGTCGAATTAAGCCACATGCTCCGCTGCTTGTGCGGGCCCCCGTCAATTCCTTTGAGTTTTAGCCTTGCGGCCGTACTCCCCAGGCGGGGAACTTAATGCGTTAGCTGCGGCACCGACGACGTGGAATGTCGCCAACACCTAGTTCCCAACGTTTACGGCGTGGACTACCAGGGTATCTAATCCTGTTCGCTCCCCACGCTTTCGCTCCTCAGCGTCAGTAATGGCCCAGAGATCCGCCTTCGCCACCGGTGTTCCTCCTGATATCTGCGCATTTCACCGCTACACCAGGAATTCCGATCTCCCCTACCACACTCTAGCTAGCCCGTATCGAATGCAGACCCGAGGTTAAGCCTCGGGCTTTCACATCCGACGTGACAAGCCGCCTACGAGCTCTTTACGCCCAATAATTCCGGACAACGCTTGCGCCCTACGTATTACCGCGGCTGCTGGCACGTAGTTAGCCGGCGCTTCTTCTGCAGGTACCGTCACTTTCGCTTCTTCCCTGCTGAAAGAGGTTTACAACCCGAAGGCCGTCATCCCTCACGCGGCGTCGCTGCATCAGGCTTTCGCCCATTGTGCAATATTCCCCACTGCTGCCTCCCGTAGGAGTCTGGGCCGTGTCTCAGTCCCAGTGTGGCCGGTCGCCCTCTCAGGCCGGCTACCCGTCGTCGCCTTGGTGGGCCATTACCCCACCAACAAGCTGATAGGCCGCGGGCTCATCCTTCACCGCCGGAGCTTTTAACCCCCGCCCATGCAGGCAGGAGTGTTATCCGGTATTAGACCCCGTTTCCAGGGCTTGTCCCAGAGTGAAGGGCAGATTGCCCACGTGTTACTCACCCGTTCGCCACTAATCCACCCCGAAGGGCTTCATCGTTCGACTTGCATGTGTTAAGCACGCCGCCAGCGTTCGTCCTGAGCCAGGATCAAACTCTCCATGAATGTTTACCGGTTATCCGGTGCACACGCACTTAGAGCGGGACAGTCATGTCGGAATAAGACCGACCGTCCACTGCGTCCTC
The DNA here is from genome assembly GCF_057834205.1 of Streptomyces sp. GL_148. Classification (NCBI taxonomy): domain Bacteria; kingdom Bacillati; phylum Actinomycetota; class Actinomycetes; order Kitasatosporales; family Streptomycetaceae; genus Streptomyces; species Streptomyces sp. GL_148. Next base: position 4,254,796 of record NZ_CM174396.1, read on the forward strand.
GCTGTGTAATTGCCTGCAAGTATCAGGGCCGAAGCCGCGACCTCACAGGTCTTTTTCAAAGGAACCTCATCCACCGAAATGGACGGGGTATCAACTTTTTGGCGTTGATTTTTGGCACGCTGTTGAGTTCTCAAGGAACGGACGCTTCCTTTGTACTCACCCTCTCGGGCTTTCCTCCGGGCTTTCGTTCTGTTCTTGCGTTTCCGACTCTATCAGAGTCTGTCTCGCTTGTTTTCCGCCTTCCAGGTCTTCGCTTTCGCGTTTCCCTTTCCGGCGAGTTCGACTCTATCAGATCCTTTCGGGCCTGACTCCCAGTCAACGGGGTTTGTCGTTCGGGCTGTTGGGCCCTTCCGACTCCCGAACTCTAGTGGATTTCCCAGGCGATTCATAATCGGCCTTCGAGAATGAATTCGGGCATGCCGAATGCGTTCCCAGTGGGAGATCGTGCTGAGTTGGGTGCCGCAACGAGGCGGCGGGATTTGTTGTCTCCGAAACCTTTCGGCTCAGGGACAACTCGAAGAACCTTACGGATCCGCGGGGCCCACGTCAACCCCAGGATTGGGGCCGGGGCACTAGGCGGTCAGTGCGGGGACTGGAGGTCCTCTACGCGGTCCAGGAGGCGGGTGAGCATGTCGCCCAGTACGCCTCGCTCCGCCGTGCTGAGGTCCTGAAGGAGGTCCTCCTCGAAGACCGTCGCCGCGCGCATCGCGTCCAGCCACTTGCTGCGGCCCTCCGCGGTGAGCTCCACGATCACGCGGACGCGGTTGTTCTCGTCCCGCTCGCGCGTGACCAGTCCTTCCGCCGTCATGCGGTCGATCCGGTGGGTCATCGCCGCCGGCGTGAGGCCCAGCTGCTTCGCGAGCTCGCTCGGGCCCATCCGGTACGGGGCTCTGGAGAGGACCAGGGCCTTGAGAACCTCCCACTCCGCGTTGCTGATGCCCAGGGCCGCCGTCTGGCGGCCGTACGCGACGTTCATGCGGCGGTTCAGGCGGCTGAGGGCCGATACGACCTTCTCGACCTGGGGGTCGAGGTCCTGGAACTCGCGCTGATAGACGGCGATCTGTTCGTCGAGGCTCGGCTCGTGGACGGGCGCAGTGCCGTCGGGGGTGTCACCCATGGGTCGAAGTATGGCACGGGGTCGTTGGCATCTAACTCCTTCGGTGTGTAGTGTTAAGGATCGAACTTTAGGTATGAAGTCTTCAAGCTTCAGCAATCAAGGTGGTGAGAAGTGACCAAGGTGATGGGCGCTGCGATGCGGAGGATCCAGGCCGGGAACGCGTTGACCGCGTTCGGTATCGGCTTCACGGTTCCGTTCCTCTACGTCTACGCGGCGAAGGTGCGAGAACTGGACCCCATGTGGGCGACGGGAACGTTCATGGCGTTCGCCCTCGGTGCGCTTCTCGCGCTGCCCTTCACCGGGCGGGTGATCGACCGGCGCGGTCCGGTCCCCGTCGTCATCGGTGCGGCCGTCGTCGCCTCGTTCGGCGCACTGTCGCTCGGGCTCTCCACGGGCGTGGTCGCGATCCTGCTCTCCGCACTCGCGCTGGGTGCCGGCCAGGCCGTCATGCAGCCCGCGCTGGCCACGATGATCGTGCGGTGCTCCACCCCGTCCACCCGGACCCGTGCCTTCGCCCTCCAGTTCTTCATGCAGAACCTGGGTCTGGGCATCGGCGGGCTGATCGGCGGGCTCATCGTCGACGAGAGCCGTCCCGGCAGCTTCACCCTGCTCTTCAGCATCGAGGCCGTGATGTTCCTCGTGCTGGCCGGGGTCATCGCCACCGTGCGGATGCCTCAGGTGCCGGCCATCAGCACCGCGCTGGCCAAGGACGCCGCTCAAACGGGCGGCGGCTGGAAGCGGCTGATGGAGCACAAGGCGATGGTGCAGTTCTGCATCCTCGGCTTCGTCCTCTTCTTCGCTTGCTACGGACAGTTCGAGTCGGGTCTCGCCGCCTTCGGTACGGAGGCCGCCGGGATCTCCCCGTCCACGCTCGGTTTCGCGCTCGCCGCCAACACCGGTGCGATCGTGCTCGCCCAGTTCGTCGTGCTGCGGCTGGTGGAGAACCACCGCCGGTCCCGCGTGATCGCGCTCGTCGGTCTGCTCTGGACCGTGGCGTGGATCATCGCCGCGTTCTCCGGGCTGGGGCACGGCAGCACGGTCATGGCCGCCGCCGCGTTCGTGACCACGTACGCCCTCTTCGGCATCGGCGAGGCCATGCTGTCGCCGACGCTGGCGCCGCTGGTGGCCGACCTGGCGCCGGAGGGGTCCGTGGGCCAGTACAACTCGGCCTTCGCGCTGGTCAAGCAGATGGCTCTGGCGCTCGGACCGCTCGGTGTGCCGCTGGCCGCGGGGGTGCCGATGCTCTACATCGGGATCTTCGTCCTGGTCTCGCTCGGCATCGCCGGGCTGGCGCTGCGGCTCGGCAAGCAGCTGACGCCCGTGCAGGACAATCCGTCGCTGGCCGGCAGCACCGTCGTGGTGAAGCGCGTGAAGGGCGCCGAGCGCGTGAAGGATGCCGAGCGGGTGCCCGCGTAGGGGTAGTGACGTAGGAGGAGACAGAGAAGGCCCCGGTCCGGTGGACCGGGGCCTTCTTCGTGTGTGGCTACGGGGCCTTGTCGGGGAGGGCGAACTCGCACCAGACGGCCTTGCCGCCGCCCGGCGTGCGGCGGGAGCCCCAGGCCGAGGCGATGGTGGCGACGATGGAGATGCCGCGGCCGGTCTCGTCGGCCGGTTCGGCGCGGCGGCGGCGCGGGAGGTGGTCGTCCCCGTCGGTGACTTCGATGATCAGCCGGCGGTCGGTGCGGCGCAGCCGCAGGCGCATGGGCGGGGTGCCGTGCTGGAGGGAGTTCGCGACCAGTTCGCTCGCGGCCAGGACTCCGAGGTCGCACAGCTCCACCGGGAAGCGCCAGGAGGCGAGGACGCCCTGGGCGAAGGCGCGGGCGCGCGGGGCGGCCTCGACGCCGCCGAGGAGTTCCAGGGCGGCGTTGTGGAAGAGCTCGGCGTCGGCGCCGGTGCGGGCGGGCTGCTGGAGGACCATCACGGCGACGTCGTCGTCGTGGTCGGCGTCGACCCCGAGGGCCCGCATCAGGCGGTCGCAGATGACGGCGGGGGTGCCCTGGGCGCCTGAGAGGGCGCGCTCCAGGGCGGCGACGCCCTCGTCGATGTCCTCGCCGCGGCGCTCGACCAGGCCGTCGGTGTAGAGGACGGCGGTGGAGCCGGGGCCCAGCGCGATGGTGCCCAAGGTGTGCAGCCAGCCGCCGGTGCCGAGCGGCGGGCCCGTGGGGTCGGCGGCGCGGCGGACGGTGCCGTCCTCGTCGCGGACGAGGATCGGGAGGTGGCCGGCGGAGGCGTACGCGAGGAGGCCCTCGTTGGGGTCGTGGACGGCGTAGACGCAGGTGGCGATCTGGCTGGCGTCGATCTCGGCGGCCAGTCCGTCGAGGAGCTGCAGTACCTCGTGGGGCGGCAGGTCGAGGCGGGCGTACGCGCGGACCGCGGTGCGGAGCTGGCCCATGACGGCGGCGGCGCGGACGCCGCGGCCCATGACGTCGCCGATGACGAGGGCCGTGCGGCCGGCGCCGAGGGTGATGACGTCGTACCAGTCGCCGCCGACGGCGGCTTCGGTGCCGCCGGGCTGGTAGGTGGCGGCGACGCGCAGGTCGTCGGGCTGTTCGAGCTCCTGGGGGAGGAGGGAGCGCTGGAGGGTGACGGCGGCCTCGCGCTGGCGGCGCTCGCTGGCGCGCAGCCGCTCGACGGCTTCGGCGTGGTCGGTGACGTCGGCGAGGTGGATCAGGACGCCGGTGCCGGTGTGGGCTTCCGCTTCGCCGTCGGATGCTGCGGTGCCGGTGTGGGCGTGGGCGGTGGCCCCGTCGGCGTCGGCCTTGGTCTTGGGGAACTCGATGGGGGTGCAGGTGACCGTGTACGAGCTGGTGCCGCCGGGTGCGGTGCGGTTCTTGGCCGTACGGGGCTTGCCGCTGCGCTGGACCTGGTCGAGGAGCGGGAGCAGGCCGAGCTCGCCGAGCTCGGGGAGGGCCAGGTGCGCGGGGGCGCCGGGGGCGCGGGCACCGAAGCCGGCGGTGTAGGCGTCGTTGACGTAGGCGACGCGGTGGTCGGGGCCGTGCACGAGGGCGACGAGGGCCGGGAGGCGGTCGAGGACGTCGCGTACGGGGAGCTCGTCGAGGGAGGGCGCGGGCGTCCCCGTACCGTCGGCGGCGGCCGGGGCGCAGGCGGCGCCGTGGGCGGAACCGGTGCCGCGGACCGTGGGGTCGGCGGGGCAGCCGTCGGGGCCGGTCGCGGAATGGCCGGCGGCGCCGCGGGCGGCCGGGACCGAGCCCTCGCCCCGTTTGGCCTGGGCGGCGGCGTGTTCGGACCGGGCGGCGGCGCGACGCTGCGTTCCGGGGAACCGGGCGCTCCAGCGCGTGAAGTTCACTGCGTTCAAGCCTCGTGGTGTCGCTCGTGGTCGCTGTGTCACTCGGTGGCGATCGGGTGGCACTCGGATGTCACGCTGATGTCACTCTGTGCAGGTGTGAGCCCACCTATGGTCACACGTCCAGTGTGGCCGACGGGACTGACAGATCAGCCCTCGCTCTTCTTCGGAGGGTCCTTGGGGCCTCCGCCCGCCGCGAGTTCGAATTCTGCTCTGGGGTGTTCGAGGGATCCCAGCGAGACGATCTCACGCTTGAAGAGGCCGGAGAGCGTCCACTCGGCGAGCACGCGCGTCTTGCGGTTCAGGGTCGGGACGCGGCTGAGGTGGTAGGCGCGGTGCATGAGCCAGGCCGGGTAGCCCTTGAGCTTGCGGCCGTAGACGTGGGCGACGCCCTTGTGGAGTCCGAGGGAGGCCACGGATCCCGCGTACTTGTGGGCGTACTCGGTGAGGAGTCCGCCGCGCAGGGACGCGACGAGGTTGTCGGCGAGGACCTTGGCCTGGCGGACGGCGTGCTGGGCGTTGGGGGCGCAGGGGACGCCCTTCTCCGCGGCCGTGATGTCGGGGACGGAGGCGGCGTCACCGGCGGCCCAGGCGTGCTCGACGCCTTCGACGGTGAGGAAGGAGGTGCAGGCGAGGCGGCCGCGGTCGGTCTTGGGCAGGTCGCTGGCGGCGAGGATCGGGTGCGGTTTGACGCCGGCGGTCCACACGACGGTGCGGGTGGGGAAGCGGGCGCCGTCGCTGAGGACGGCGACCCGGTTCTCGCAGGATTCGAGCCGGGTCTCCAGGCGCAGGTCGATGCCGCGGCGGCGCAGTTCGCGGATCGTGTACGTGCCCATCTCGGGGCCGACCTCGGGGAGGATCCGGTCGCTGGCCTCGACCAGCACCCACTTCATGTCCTCGGGCTTGACGTTGTGGTAGTAGCGGGCGGCGTAGCGGGCCATGTCCTCCAGCTCGCCGAGCGCCTCGACGCCGGCGTAGCCGCCGCCGACGAACACGAAGGTGAGGGCGGCGTCGCGCAGGGCGGGATCGCGGGTGGAGGAGGCGATGTCCATCTGTTCGATGACGTGATTGCGCAGGCCGATGGCCTCTTCCACCGTCTTGAATCCGATGGCGTATTCGGCGAGTCCCGGAATGGGGAGCGTGCGCGAGACGGAGCCGGGGGCGAGGACCAGTTCGTCGTACTCGATCTCCACGGGGCCCGCGCCCTCCTCGTCGGTGGCGAGGGTGGTGACGGTCGCGGTCCGGGCGGCGTGGTCGATGTGGCGGGCCTCGCCGATGACGATGCGGCACTTCGGCAGGACGCGGCGCAGCGGGACCACGACGTGGCGCGGGGAAATGGAGCCGGCGGCCGCCTCCGGGAGGAAGGGCTGGTACGTCATGTACGGCTCCGGAGTGACCACCGTGATCTCGGCCTCGTCGGCTCTCAGCTTTCGCTGGAGCCGGAGCGCCGTGTACATGCCTACGTAGCCGCCGCCGACGATGAGGATCCGCGTACGGGGCGGGGTACCGGGGGCCGTGCCCCGGGAGTTAGCAGCCTTCACCGTCCCATGACGCAACGTGGCCGGGAGTTTGTCCACAGGCCTGACAAATTGTGTGACCGGAGTGGACGGCGGGGCGAGGTTGTCAGGGGGTGTGGATGGAGGGGGAAGTACGCAGGTCAGACGGTACGGAATGAGCGATTCTGGGGGCTTCGAACGGAAAATTGAGGGTGAATGCTCCGATCGGGCGGTGGTCCGTCCGGGGCTGCCTCTTCTGAATTGACTCTGGCTCAACTATGTTCGTAACTCGTCGAGGAGTAGGACCAGGGCCCTCATGACCGTGGCCCCCCTCGACATGAAGGCGGGGAGTGTCTCCGGGGGGAGACAAATGATTACCGGGGGATACATATGCACATTTCCGATTTCCATGCTTCTGCCACCGCTCTGTCGTCGGCCGCTTCCGCGACCGACAACCATGGGCGGCTGATGGCCGGCGGCGCCACCACACACGGCGTGGGCCGCTCCACGCCGCTGCGCGTCGACGCACAGCGCAACCTCGAACACGTACTTCGCGCCGCCCGCGAGGTCTTCGGCGAGCTCGGCTACGGGGCTCCCATGGAGGACGTCGCACGACGCGCGCGGGTGGGTGTCGGCACCGTGTACCGACGGTTCCCGAGCAAGGACGTCCTGGTCCGGCGGATAGCCGAGGAGGAGACCTCGCGACTGACCGAGCAGGCCCGCACCGCGCTCGGCCAGGAGGAAGAGCCGTGGCAGGCGCTGTCGCGCTTCCTGCGCACCTCCGTCGCCTCGGGCGCCGGGCGGCTGCTGCCTCCGCAGGTACTGCGGGTCGCCGAGCCCGGTGAGGACGGCGCCGACGGGGCGGACGGCGAGGCCGCACGGGTTCCGCACCAGCGTCAGGTCGTCGCGGCCGGCGGTGCGCCCGACCTGCGGGTCGTCGGCGCTGCGCGGACCGGCCTGGACGACGAGCCTTCGGAGGACGCGGGCGCGGGCGAGCTGCTGGAGGTCGTCGGCCGCCTCGTCGACCGGGCCCGGGAAGCCGGTGCGCTGCGCGCCGATGTCACGGTGGCCGATGTGCTGCTGGTGATAGCGACGGCCGCGCCCGCGCTGCCGGACGCGGCGCAGCAGGCGGCGGCTTCCGCACGGCTGCTCGACATCCTGCTCGAAGGGCTGCGGTCCCGGACGGCGTAGTCGGGGGGCATCTCAGGCCGGAGGCGTCTCAGGCCGACTCCGGTCTGAGGTGGCCCGGGTCGGGGGGGGCGTCTCAGGTCCGGGGCGTCTCAGGCCGGCTCGGGTCTGAGGCGGCGCAGGTCGGAGGGCTCGATTGGTCGGCGGGCGTCAACCGGCTCCTTCCTGGGGGTTCTCGCTCGAACGGGTGAGGCTCCGTACGGCGATTCGTCGGGGCTTGCCCGGATGAGTGGAAGGTGTGGAGACCGGTTCGGCGCGTGCCCGCCGTGTGACACGCTGGATCGGTGTACCGGTTGAGTGTGTCCTGCGAGGGCTTCCGCGATGAGCGTTGACGGGCGGGAAGAGCCACACGGTGGCGCCGGAGGCGAGGTCGAGGCGGGCAGCCTGCCCGCGCGGCAGGTCCCGGCGCAGCGCGAACCGGGCGGTCGGCACGCCGCCGGGGTGACCGGGGAACTCCCGCCTTCCGACGGGGACTTGATCGCCCGGATGCGCGGGGGTGACGACGGAGCCTACGAGGAACTGTTCCGCCGCCACTCCGATGCCGTGCGGCGCTATGCCCGTACCTGCTGCCGCGACGGGCACACCGCCGACGACCTGACGGCCGAGGTGTTCGCACGGACGCTCCAGGCCGTACGGGGCGGGGCGGGTCCGGACCAGTCGGTGCGCGCCTACCTGCTCACCACCGTGCGCCGGGTCGCCGCCGCCTGGGCGAAAACGGCCAAGCGGGAGCATCTGGTCGAGGACTTCGCGCTGTTCGCGGAGCAGGCTTCGGGGTCCGGCGACGGCACGGTCGGGCTGCCCGTTCGAACAGGCGACGACACCCTCGAACTCGGCGCCGATGTGCGCGCCATGCACGAGGCCGAGCAGACCCTCGCGATGCAGGCCTTCCGGAGCCTGCCCGAGCGGTGGCAGGCCGTGCTCTGGCACACCACCGTCGAGGAGGCCTCGCCGAGCGCGATCGCCCCGCTCTTCGGGCTGAGCGCGAACGCCACCGCGGTCCTGGCCAGCCGGGCCCGCGAGGGCCTCAAGCAGGCGTACCTCCAGGCCCATGTGAGCACCGCGCTGAGTTCCGGCGGGGACTGCGCCCGGTACGCCGACCGGCTGGGGGCCTATGCCCGCGGGGGCTTGCGGATGCGGGCCGAGCGGGGACTGCGCAAGCACCTCGAGGAGTGCGCCCGGTGCCGGCTCGCCGCCGGGGAGCTCAAGGACGTCAACGCGGGCATTCCCGCGCTGCTGCCGGTCGCCGTCATCGGGTGGTTCGCCGCCGGGTACGCGGCCAAGGCGGCCGGAGTGGTGGCCGGCGGAGCCGTCGCCGCGGGTGGCGCCGGGGCTGCTGCCGCAGCCGCGGGCGGGTCCACGGCTGGTGCCGGGGCCGCCGGGGCCGGGGCTGCGGGTGGTGCCGCCGGTGGCGCTGCCGGTGGAGGCGGGGCCGGTGGGGTCGGCGGAGCCGTGGCTTCCGAGGGGCTGGGGTTGCCCGCCAAGGCGGCCATCGCCGCCGGGGTCGTGGTGGCCGCGGCCGCCGGGGTGGTGTTCGCGCTGGCCGGTGACGACGCCGCTCCGTCCGTCCGCGCGAACCCGGCTCCGGGCGTGGCCGTGCCGGTGCCGCGGAGTCCGGCCCCCGCCGCGCCGGAGCCCGGCCCGTCTCAGGCGCAGCCGCCGGCGGCACGGGAATCCGTACCGCCCCCGAAGAAGCGGACGCCCCCGCCGCCGGTTGCGGCCGTGCCGGCGCCCTCGCGGAGCCCGGAGCGGCCCTCGCCCACTCCGAGTCCCAGCCGGACCCCGAGTCCGAAGCCGAGCCCCACGCCGAGTCCCGTACCGCCGCCCAAGCCGACGCCTCCCAAACCTTCGCCGCAGGCACCGCAGGGGTTCCGGCTCTCCTCACTGGGCCAGTCCGCCTACGGGAACCACGACGGCCCCGAGATCGAGACCTGGCGCAGCAGCTGGGTGTGGCAGCGCTGGGGGCCCGTGATCGGCGGACAGCGCTTCGCGCACGGGATCACCGTCGCCTCCCGTTCCTCCGTGGAGATCACCCTCAACCGCAGGTGCGTCAGCTTCTCCGCGCGAGCCGGTGTGGACGGCATGTCACTGCTCACGAACGGCACGGTCCGCTTCTCCGTGTACGCGGACGGGCAGCGGCTGTGGCAGTCCCGGGCCCTGGGCTACGAGGACCCGGCGGCGGACGTCTCCGTCTCGCTCTCCGGGCACAAGACGCTGCGCCTGGTCGTGGAGCGCGCCGGTGGCGGCCGCCTGCCGACCCTGGCGACCTGGGCCGACTCCGTCATCAGCTGCCGCTGAGGGCCGTCGCCTCCGGAGCGGGCCGGTCAGGTCCCGGCCGCTCAGGGGCGAACGGCCGAGACGGCCTAGGTCAGGACAGGGCCGGGCGGCGGAGGGGGACTCCGGTGGGGACGGCTCTGCGGCGGGGGGTGGAGGTGCCGGTCCAGCAGGTGCCCCGGCGGGCCAGGAGGCGGCCCAGCCACAGTTCCATCGAGACGAGCTCGGCGAGGCCGTCGAGCGGGACCGGGCGGCCGTCCGCCGCGTCGAGGAGGGCCTGGCGGACGACCCGGGCTTCGATCAGGCCCGCGTCCGCCAGGAGCGGGGACGCGAAGAGGGCCAGGAGTCGCGGGAGGGCCGCGCGCAGTCCCAGACGGGTCGCCGATTCGTTCGGGGCGTGAGCCGTCGCGCCCCACCCCGGGGGGAGGTCCCGGACCCCGGCCGAGGACAGGACCCCGCGCAGGACCGCCGCCCGGGCGCCGGGTTGCACGCGGAGGGATTCGGGCAGGGCCCGGGCGGCCCGTACGACCTGGTTGTCCAGGAACGGGGCGTGCAGCCGCTGGCTGCGGACCTCCACTGCCTGCTCGAAGACCCGGTGGTCGGCGGCGTGCCGGGCCAGGACGGCGCGGGCCCGTGCCTCCCCGGGGCGCAGCGAGAGCGGGGGGCGGCCCGCGGCGGCGGTGAGGCGGATCGATACCTCGGCCAGGGCCTCGCCCGTGAGCCAGGCCGCCGCCGGGCCCGGCCGGGACCAGGTCAGGGCCGCGAGCGAGGCGTCCACCGGGGAGAGGGGGCCCGCGGCCGGGACTCCGTCGCGCAGGCGGGACGCCGCGGCCTCCATGCCGGCGCGGTAGGGCGTACGGGCCAGGCGGCGGGCCGCCGAGTACACGGTGAGGGGGACGAGGAGGGAGTCGCCGGTCGACGGGGACGAGCGGGCGAGGGCCCAGGTGGGCCGGAGCAGGTCGCGTCGGCGGCGGTCGAGCAGGAGGTCGGCCAGCCGGGCGGGGTGGGCGTCGAGGACCTGGCGGGCGCCGTGGCCGGTGAAGTGGTCCGCCGAGCCGGCCGCTAGGCGGCGCCGCTCGCGGGCGGCGAAGACCAGGGAGGGGCCCGGTTCGTCGGTCAGCGGGCCGTCGAGGTCGGCGTACGGGAGGGCTTCCTCGGCGGCGGCCACGACCACGTGGTGCAGGCGGGGGTCGGCCGCGATGGCGTGGGCCCGTTCCAGTTCGGGTTCGCGGCCCTGGGGCGTGGCCAGGTCGTTGAAGGTGACGGCGAGGAGGCGTTCCCCGGTGCGGCCGAGGAGGGTGCCGGGTGCGCCCGGGAGGCCGGCCGCGAGCAGGGCGAGGGTCGCGGAGGCGCTGCCTCCGGAGAGGTCCGCGCCGACTCCGGGGACGGGCGCGGGTGCGCCGCGTGCGGCCCGCCGGTCGGCCGGGCCCATTCCGGGGACGGGTCCGGGGTCATGGGGCAGCGTCTCGGGGGCATGCCGCGGAGCCGTGAGCCGGGCGCGCACCGCGTCGACCAAAGCTTCCCGTACGCCCTCCACCGCGAGCTCGGGGTCGGCCGTGGGGGCGGCCACCGCGAGGGAGGCCACCGGCTCGTACCCGGTGATCTCCCGCGAGCCCTCGCGCAGGATCAGCGCGTGGCCGGGCGGGATGCGGCGTACGCCGACGTACGGTGTGCCGTCGCCCAGCGCCTCCGGGCTGTCGGGGCAGGCCAGCAGGGCGGCGAGATGGCCGATGTCGAGCTGCGCCTCGATCAGGTCGGCGAGCGGGAGGGCGGCGGTGGCGTACGCGGTCCCGCTCGCCCAGGGCGTGTAGAAGACGGGGCGGGCGCCGGCCAGGTCGCCGACGACCGTGATGCGGCGGCCGGCCTGGACGACGGCGGTGTAGCTGCCGGGCCATTGGGTGAGGTGGCGCAGCGCGCCGCCGCGGGCGGCGTAGAGCGCGCGGCGCAGTTCCTCGTCGGTGGCGCCGCAGCAGCCGAGGACGGCGAGGCGGTTGAAGGGGTCCGCGGGATCGGCGGTGAGGGTGCGGATCTCGTCCGGGCGCCAGTCGCCGACGGCCCACAGGGGGTCGGGATCGCCCCAGAGGAGCTGGGCGCCGACGGGGACCACGGTGCGGTCGGCGGCGGCGGCGCCCGGTTCGTCGGGGTGGCCGGCGTCGGCGAGGCCGCCGCGGACCGGGCCGTCGCCCCATCCGTCGGGGCCGGCGCCGTGCCCGGAGCCGTAGGCGTGCCCGGAGCCGTAGCCCCCGGCCGATCCGTAGCCCGCACCGGAGCCGTAGCCGGACCCGTGGCCCGAGCCGTATCCGCCCTGGTCCGAGGCGTGCGCAGCACCGTGCCCCGCGACCCGTCCGGCCGTGCCGAAGCTCGCGGCGATACTGCTCCACCCCACCAACCAGCGCACCGCCGCCTCCCCAGCCCGTGGGCACCTGACCGGGGTGCGAACCGCGCGGCCGGCGCTCTGCGCGCGGGCCGGAGGGACCCCGGGTGGCTCGGGGTCCATGCTGCCACGAGACAGGCGTGCGGGAGTGGGTAAGGGGGGCGCACGTATAAACGAACACGCCCCGGCCATGCGGTATTTGGCGTTCCGTTCCGACCGCCCCATAGGTCGGTTTCGGCCATTCTTCAGCCGTACTGAGAGCCCTGCGCTGAGCCTGCGCGCAGCCCCGCGGGTCCGCCTCCCGGACCGCGGAGCGCGGTCCGGGAGGCGGGATCCACCCCCCGGACCATTCCGCCACCCGCGGGGATTGAGGCAGCGGCATCCCCCGGCCCGCCCGGTCCACGCGGCGGCCCGACCCACGCACCGCACATCGAAGCGCCGGGCCCCCGCAGCGGCCAGAGCGCACGGGCGGGCGCACGGCCACACGGGTGGAGCACGCGCTGACACGTGCGCCCCGGCCCCGGGCCCCCGCCCGACTGTGCATACGGACAACAATCCCGCCATACGGAACAGCGGGCCTTAACGCTTGGGAGGCGGGGAACTACGCTGGGTTTACGAAATGCCGGGCGCCTATGCCCCGGCGGCGTCTGCGTTCCGCGTGTGACGAGGGGTGGCGCATGTCCAGGGAGCTCCGCGAGCCCAATGAGAAGCTCGGCGCCGTCCTCGCCCTCGCGGGCATCAGCAACGCCGGGCTGGCCCGGCGGGTCAACGACCTCGGCGCTCAGCGCGGTCTGACCCTCCGCTACGACAAGACGTCGGTGGCCCGGTGGGTGTCGAAGGGGATGGTGCCGCAGGGCGCCGCCCCGCACCTGATCGCGGCCGCCATCGGCGCGAAGCTCGGCCGGCCCGTGCCGCTGCACGAGATCGGGCTCGCGGACGCCGACCCGGCGCCCGAGGTGGGGCTGGCCTTCCCGCGCGACGTCGGCGCCGCCGTGCGCTCGGCCACCGACCTCTACCGGCTCGACCTCGCCGGCCGGCGCGGGGGTGGCGGGATCTGGCAGTCGCTCGCCGGATCCTTCTCGGTGTCGGCGTACGCGACGCCGGCCTCGCGCTGGCTGATATCTCCTGCCGACAGCTCGGTGGCACGCGAACCGGTGGCACGCGAGCTGGTGGCACGCGAACCGGTGGGTCGCGACGCGGTGGCACGCAACGCGGTGGCGCGCGAAGCGGTGCCGGGCGCGGCCCCGCCGGAAGGCCTTCCGGCGCCGCCCGGCGCCCATGTCGGGGGTGTGCCCGCCCAGCCGTCGCGTGAAACGCCACCGGCGCCCGCTCCGGCCGCGCCCGATGCCGGGGGCCCGCAGCGCGTGGGCCACAGCGACGTGACCAAGCTGCGCGAAGCCGCCGAGGACGCCCGCCGCTGGGACTCCAAGTACGGGGGCGGCGACTGGCGTTCCTCGATGGTCCCCGAATGCCTGCGGGTGGACGCGGCGCCGCTGCTGCTCGGCTCCTACACCGACGAGGTGGGCCGCGCGCTCTTCGGCGCCACCGCCGAACTGACCCGGCTGGCCGGCTGGATGGCCTTCGACACCGGACAGCAGGAGGCCGCCCAGCGCTACTACATCCAGGCGCTGCGCCTGGCCCGCGCCGCAGCGGACGTACCGCTCGGCGGGTACGTGCTGGCGTCGATGTCCCTGCAGGCCACCTATCGGGACTTCCCGGACGAGGGCGTGGACCTCGCGCAGGCCGCCGTCGAGCGCAACCGGGGCCTGGCCACCGCGCGGACGATGAGCTTCTTCCGCCTCGTCGAGGCCCGTGCGCACGCGAAGGCAGGCGATTCGGCGGCCGCCGGGGCCGCGCTGCGCGCCTCCGAGGGCTGGCTGGAACGGGCCCGGGACGGCGACGCCGATCCGACCTGGCTGGGCTTCTACTCGTACGACCGCTTCGCGGCGGACGCGGCCGAGTGCTATCGGGACCTCAAACTCCCGCGCCAGGTAAGGCGTTTCACGGAACAGGCACTGTCCCGGCCGACGGAGGAGTACGTACGATCACACGGGCTGCGGCTCGTCGTGAGCGCGGTGGCCGAGCTGGAGTCGGGAAACCTCGACGCGGCGTGCGCGGCGGGGACCCGTGCGGTGGAGGTCGCGGGGCGGATCTCGTCGGCGCGGACGACGGAGTACGTACGGGACCTGCTGCACCGGCTGGAACCGTACGGGGACGAACCGCGCGTCGCCGAACTGCGCGAGCGGGCCAGGCCTCTGCTGGTAACCCCGGCATAGGCCCCGCGTGGCCTCGTTGTCAGTGGCGGGGTGCACTATGCAGGGGTGGGAGGTGTCAGTGTGGGCGGCGGCGTGGGCGGCATGAGCAGACTGGGCAGGCTGGACTGCGACGTGCTGGTGATCGGCGGCGGGATCGTCGGCCTGTCGACGGCGCATGCCCTCGCGGGGCTCGCTCCGGGGACCCGGGTGGTCGTCCTGGAGAAGGAGGACGGCCCCGCCCGGCACCAGACGGGGCGCAACAGCGGTGTGATCCACAGCGGGATCTACTACAAGCCGGGCTCGCTCAAGGCGCGCTTCGCGGTGCGCGGTGCGGCCGAGATGGTCAAGTTCTGCGCGGAGCACGGCATCCCGCACGAGGTGACGGGCAAGCTCATCGTCGCCACCGAGCGGGACGAGCTGCCGCGGCTGCACGCGCTCGTGCAGCGGGGCCGGGAGAACGGCATCCCGGTGCGGGAGCTGGGGCCGACGCAGATCGCGGAGTACGAGCCCGAAGTGCGCGGGCTCGCGGCGATCCACGTCGGGACCACGGGGATCGTGGACTACGGGCGGGTCGCCCAGCAGCTCGCGGAGTCCTCGGGGGCGGAGATCGTCTACGGCGGGGCGGTGGATCTGATCTCGCGGCGGGCGTCGGGCGTGGCGGTGCGGACCAGCGGCGGGCTGGTCGTGCGCGCGCGGGTGCTCGTGAACTGCGCGGGGCTGCAGTGCGATCGGATCGCACGGCTGGCCGGGGACGACCCGGGGATGCGGATCCTGCCGTTCCGGGGCGAGTACTACGACCTGGCCCGGCCCGAGCTGGTGCGCGGGCTGGTCTATCCGGTGCCGGACCCGGCGTTCCCCTTCCTCGGCGTCCACCTGACCCGGGGCATCGCAGGCGGGGTCCACGTCGGGCCGAACGCGGTGCCGGCGCTGGCCCGCGAGGGGTACGGCTGGGGCGTGGTCGGGCCGCGGGACCTCGCGGACGAGCTGGCCTGGCCGGGATCCTGGCGGATGGCCGCGCGGCACTGGCGGTACGGAGCGGGTGAGGTACGGCGGTCGCTGTCGAAGGCGGCGTTCGTCGAGGCGGTACGCAGGCTGCTGCCGGCGGTGCGCGGGGAGGATCTGGTGCCCGCGGCGGCGGGGGTGCGGGCGCAGGCCGTGCTGCGGGACGGGACGCTGGTGGACGACTTCCTGATCCGGGAGGGGGAGCGGGCGGTGCACGTGCTGAATGCGCCTTCGCCTGCGGCTACGGCTTCGCTGCCGATCGGGCGGGAGATCGCCGGGCGGGCCCTCAAGGCCCTGCGGGCGGCGTAGGCCTCTCTCGGGCGGCCCGGGCCCGGTTTCCCCGCTGCGCGGGCTGCGCCTGCGGGCGGGCGGCCCTGCGGGGCGAAGCCCCCTACCCGCCCTTCCACCATCCCCCAGACTCCGTCCGGGGGGACCCCCAGCAGGGCTCCGCCCTGACCCGCAACGACCCGGGGCTCCGCCCCAGACCCCGCGCCCCAGACCCCGCGCCCCAGACCCCGCGCCTCACACGCCGGCGAGGCCGGGTGTGCCCCGACCCGGTCAACGGCGCCGCACGGGACACGAACGGCCGCGTCGGCGGGGCGCGCGTAGAATCCGGGGATTGTGTCTGAGTCTCTGAGTCCCCAGAATCCCGCCGCCGAGCCCGCGCCGGAGGCGACCTCCAGCTACGTGCCCCCGAAGTGGCGTACCGAGCCGCGGTTTCCCGACGGGCCCGCTCCCGATCCGGCCGGGTCGCACCACGAGCGGCGGATCCGGAGCTTCCAGCCCCGTCGCAGCCGGGTGACCACCGGGCAGGGCGAAGCCCTGAAGCGGCTCTGGAGGACCTGGGGGCTCGACATCGACGGGCACGACGTGATCGATCTGAAGGAAATGTTCGACGGGCTTCCCGTCGTGCTGGAGATCGGCTTCGGCATGGGCGAGGCCACCGCGCAGATGGCCGCCGCCGACCCGGGCACCGGGATCCTCGCCGCCGACGTGCACACGCCCGGGCAGGGGAATCTGCTCGCTCTCGCCGAGCGGGGCGGGATGACCAATGTCCGCGTCGCGAACGGCGACGCCATCATCCTGCTCCGCGAGATGCTGCCCCCGGACTCCCTCGCCGGGCTCCGCGTGTACTTCCCGGACCCCTGGCCCAAGGCCCGCCACCACAAGCGGCGCCTGATCCAGCCCGAGTTCCTCGCGCTGGCCGCCACCCGCATGGCGCCCGGGGCGATCCTGCACTGCGCGACCGACTGGGAGCCGTACGCCGAGCAGATGCTCGAAGTGCTGAGCGCCCAGCCCGAGTTCGAGAACACGCAGGCGGACGGCGGTTACGCACCCCGGCCCGACTTCCGGCCGCTCACCCGCTTCGAGGGCCAGGGCCTCGACAAGGGGCACGTCGTACACGATCTGCTGTTCCGGCGTACGGGTATCGCCGAGAACTGAGCACATCACTCCACGTGTCGGGTCCGCTCGGTAGAGTCACCGTGTGCCCCGAGCGACCCGGCCGCCCCGGCTGCTCCACCGCGTGCCGCGTACCCCCGGCGCCGCGCGTACCTGCGTACTCGTCGTGCTGCTCGGCGTCTGCGGCATCGCGATCCTGGAACTCGTACGCGAACAGACCGGTACGCCCGGGTTCTTCGTCGGTCTGGGCCTGGCCCTGCTGCCGGTGGCGCCGCTCGTGGCGGCGTTCCGCTGGGTGGGGCGGGCGGCGCCGCATCCGTGGGCGCAGTTGTCGTTCTGCTTCGGCTGGGGGGCGTGCGCCGCGGCGCTGATCGCCATACTGGCCAACAGTTTCGCGACCCAGTGGATAGCCGCGGCCACCGCCGATCCCTCCCATGCCGACCAGCTCGGCTCGGTGGCGATCGCTCCGGTGGTCGAGGAGAGCGCCAAGGCGGCCGCCCTGCTGCTGGTGTTCCTGTTCAGGAGACGGCAGTTCACCGGTCCCTCCGACGGTTTCGTGATGGCCGGTTTCACCGCCACCGGCTTCGCCTTCACCGAGAACATCCTCTATCTCGGCAACGCCTTCGACGAGGACGTCGAGAACGGAACCGGGGTGCTGAACTCCGTGACGGCGGCGACGTTCTTCGTCCGGGGTGTCATGTCCCCGTTCGCGCATCCGCTGTTCACCGTGGCCACCGGTCTCGGCTTCGGGGCCGCCGCGCTCGCCGTCCGCCGGACGCGCCGGATCGGCCTGCCGCTGCTCGGCCTGGGCTCGGCGATGGGCCTGCACGCGCTGTGGAACAGCTCCTCGGACCTGGGCGAGTCCGGGTTCTACGTGGTCTACGGCTGCGTGATGGTCCCGGTGTTAGGGCTGCTGGCCTGGCTGGCCGTGTGGATACGGCGCCGCCGACTGCGGGCCGTCGCCGGGGAGCTCGCCCTGTACGCGGCCGCCGGCTGGCTGAGCCCCGCCGAGGTGCCCGCGCTGGTGTCGATGCCCGCGCGCTCCCTGGCCCGCGCGCTGGCCCGGAGCACCGGGGGCCGGCCGGCGGGACGCGCGGTCGCGCTGTACGAGGCCGATGCCGCGGCCCTGGCCCTGCTACGTCACCGGGCGCGCAGCGGCGGCCCGGCCCGGGAGCCTGACTTCGCCGGGCGGGAACGGGAGTTGCTGCGCCGGCTCTGGCTGCGCCGCGCGACGGCCGGCCCGGCGCTGTCCCGGGCCGCGGTGCTGGAGGACTTACTCCCGCCCTGGTTCGATCCCCTGGGCCCGCCGGGCGGGCCGGCGCCGGGACGCGTACCGGGTTCCGGACGCGTACCCGGTTCTGGACGCGTACCCGGTTCTAGACGTTCAGGCCCCGTGCCCTCAGCCATGACAGCGGGTCCACCGTGACGCCGCCCTGGCGCACTTCGAGGTGGAGGTGGGGGCCGGTGACGTTGCCGGTCGCGCCGACCCGGCCGATGGTGTCGCCCCCGGCGACGGAGCCGCCGGTCACCGACATCGAGGACAGGTGGCAGTACCAGATCTCGGTGCCGTCGGGGAGCTCCAGCACGATGCGGTAGCCGTACGCCCCGGACCAGCCGGCCGAGGTGATCTTGCCGGAGCCGACCGCCTTGACGGGGGTGCCGGTCGGGGCGGCGAAGTCGAGGCCGGTGTGGTAGCCGGAGGACCACATCGAGCCGGAGTCGCCGTAGTGCGAGGTGAGGGTGTAGGCCGAGGTGGGCAGGAAGAAGGATCCGGCCGCCCGGGCCGCGGCCTCCGCCTTGGCCTTGGCCTCGGCGGCTTCCTTGGCCTCCTGCGCCTGGCGCGCCTTCTCGGCCGCGGCCTTCTCGGCCGCCTCCGCCGCTTCCTTCTCGGCCGCTTCCTTGGCCGCCCGGGCGTCGCGCGCCTGCTGGGCCGCGGCTTCCTGTGCCACCCGCTCGGCTTCGGCCCGCTCCTGGGCCGCGGCGGCCTCCTGCTGGGACTCGGCCTGCTGGAGGATGCGGCTGCGCAGCAGCTCGCCCGCGTCGGAACGGCGGTCGGCCTGCTGCGGGATGATCCCCGACCGTGCCGGCCCCGAGGACCGCGCGGCGTCGGCGCCGCCCTGGTCCGCACCGTCCTGGTCCGCGCCGCCCAGCGCCTCCGGGAGGGAGAGCAGGGGCGGCAGCGAGGGCAGGGATATGGCGACCTGGGGCCGGTCCTGCGCGGTGGCGATGCCGCCCGCGCCGACCGCGGCGATCACGCCGACGCCGAGGACCGTGGAGGAACGGGCCAGTCCCCCGCGCTGCTTGAGCACGCGGTGCTTGCCGCGTGGCGGCCGGGCCGAGTCCTCGGTGGGGTTCCACTCGCCCCAGGCTCCGGCGGTGGGCTGCTCCTGGACGTCGATGCCTTCAGGGGCAGGCGAGTTGGAGGCCACCGGGGCACACTCCTCATGGGCGAGCACGCGCACGGTGCCGTCTCTTGCGACGGCTGGGACGACCGCTCTGCGTTATCGAACGGTAATAGAGAAGGGGGAGTGATTCCAAGCAGTTGCGATTGATCGTTAATGACAATCAGCCACCGACTGCGCAGCTCTGGCCAGGACTTATCACCGCGCTCAGGGATCAACCCGGGCAAAAAACGGCCGCCCCTCCCACCCCTCTCGCCACATCTTCACAATGACGGTCCGTCAGATTGCTAGCCGAGCGCGCTTCTTCGGCTACGTTCGGTCACACTCCGTCCCCCTTCGGGACCACCCGCACCGTCCGGCGCCGGTTCGGCTGCCGCGCCCCCGGCCTGGCCACCGCCAGCAGAGCCATGTCGTCCGTCGCCGCGCCGCCCGTGTGGCGGCGGACATCGGTGGCGAGCGCGCTCAGCAGCTCGTCGGGTCCGGGGAAGACCCGCCCGCGCAGCCGGGCCGGCGGATCGTAGAAGGCCCCCGTCCCGTCCCGGGCCTCGGTCAGCCCGTCCGTGTACAGGAGCAGCGTCGCCCCCTCCGGGAAGGGCCACTCCTGCACCCGGTCCGGCCAGCCGCCCAGCTCCCCCATGCCCAGCGGCAGCGCCGGCTCTGCCGGGGCCAGCTCCGCGAGGGCGCCGTTCGCGTACAGCAGCAGCGGCTCCGGGTGGCCGCGGTTGACGAGCCGCAACAGGCCCGCGCCCGGCGGGATCTCGCCGAGCACGCACGTGGTGAACCCCTCCACCGCGTCCAGGCTGTCGCGCCGGTTCCCCTCCCGGGCGAGCGCCCGCTCCAGCCGCCGGGCCACCCCTTCCAGGGTGGGCTCGTCCTCGGCCGCCTCCCGGAACGCCCCGAGGACCACGGCCACCGCCTCGACCGCTCCGAGCCCCTTCCCCCGTACGTCTCCCACCGCGAGGCGCACCCCGTACGGGGTGTCCTGCACGGCGTAGAGGTCGCCGCCGATGAAGGCGTCCGCCTGCGCGGCCTCGTACGAGGCTGCGACCTGGAGACCCGCGATCCGCTCGGCGGGCGTCGGCAGTACGGCGCGCTGGGCGGCCTCGGCGATGCCGCGCGCGGAGGCGAGCTGCTCCGTACCGCGGCGCACGACGATGTTGATCAGTGTGGCCAGCCCGGAGACGGTCACGACGGTGACCAGCTCGGTCATGGCCTCCACCTTGAAGGTGGTGCCGTTGTAGAGGTGCAGCACGACCACGGCGAGGGTGGCGAGGATCCCGGTGAGGACGGTGGCCCGGAGCGAGAACAGCGGGGCTGCGATGAGCGGGGCTGCGGAGAAGAAGGGGGACCCGGTGAAGCTCGGCGGGGTCAGCACGTCGAAGAGGAAGCCGAGGACGATCAGGGTGCCGGGGAGCATCTTGATGATCCGTCGGACCACGGCACTGCCGGCGACCGCGCCGAAGACGCGCTCGCCCCTGCCCTGCCGGCCCAGCCCCGCCACGCTGCTCTCCTGACGCCCGGTCCGACTCGCCCCCCAAGGCTGGGGGCAGCAGGGCCCGTACGGCGACCCGGGCGGGACCGTTCGAGTGACGGCGCGCACCGCGGACACGGACACGCACCGCGGACACGACGAAGGCCCGGCCCCCCAAAGGGGACCGGGCCTTCGTACTGAGTAGCGGGGGCAGGATTTGAACCTACGACCTCTGGGTTATGAGCCCAGCGAGCTACCGAGCTGCTCCACCCCGCGTCGGTAAACCCAACTCTACGCCATCCGGGGGGAGGCCTTCACCAATTAACGTCCGAGCCACCCCGGATCGGACATAACCGCTGGTCAGAGCCATGAGAGTGGCGGTCAGCCGCTTCGAGGTCGGCGCCCGGGCGGTCCGGCACGGCTGGCTCCCGCCGCGGCCCTGACTGGACGTCACGACGAGAAGCGCCCCACCCGGAGGACCGGGTGGGGCGCTGTGAGCAGTAGGCCATGTCGGACTCGAACCGACAACCAACGGATTAAAAGTCCGCTGCTCTGCCAATTGAGCTAATGGCCCTCGGTGTGCTCACCCCAGAGCATAGCCGCAGAGCGCGGGACAGCCGATCGCATATGGGTCGTCCGGCCCGGGGAAGTCGTCGCGGCGGCGGGGGCACGCACGGACAGGGCCCCTACGACGGGTTGTCGTAGGGGCCCTGTCAGGCGATCAGTTCAGCGGCTGGTCTCAGCCGTTGCGCTTCCAGCGGGGCTTGTCGTCGCGGCGGCCGAAGGAGGAGCCACCGGTCGAGCCGGAGCCGGAGGGGCGGTTGTCGTCGCGGCGGCCGTACGGGCGGTCGCCACCGGCGGCCGGGCGGTCGCCACCGGAGCGGAAGCCGCCACCGGTGGGACGGTCGTCGCGGCGGAAGCCACCACCGGCGGGACGGTCGCCGCCGGAGCGGAAGCCGCCGCCGGCCGGACGGTCGCCACCGGAGCGGAAGCCGCCACCGGTGGGACGGTCGCCACCGGAGCGGAAGCCGCCACGGTCGCCACCACGGTCGTCACGGTTGAAGCCACCGGACGGGCGGTCGTCGCGGCGGAAGCCGCCACGGTCGCCGCCGCGGTCGTCACGGTTGAAGCCACCCGAGGGGCGGTCGTCACGACGGAAGCCACCACCGGCGGGACGGTCACCGCCCGAGCGGAAGCCGCCGCCGGCCGGACGGTCGCCACCGGAGCGGAAGCCGCCACCGGCCGGACGGTCGCCACCGGAGCGGAAGCCGCCACGGTCGCCACCACGGTCGTCACGGTTGAAGCCACCCGAGGGACGGTCGTCACGACGGAAGCCACCACCGGCGGGACGGTCGCCACCGGAGCGGAAGCCGCCGCCGGCCGGACGGTCGCCACCGGAGCGGAAGCCGCCACGGTCGCCACCACGGTCACCGCGGTCGCCACCGGAGCGGAAGCCGCCACGGTCGCCACCGCGGTCGCCGCCACGGTCGTCGCGACGGTTGTCACGGCGCTCGTAGTTGCCACGGTCGTCACGGCTCTGGAACGCGGGGCGCTCCTCGGCGACCGGCTCGGCCACGGCGGCCGCGACCTCGGCCTCGGCGGCCTCGACCACCTCGGCGACAGCGGCCTCCGGGTCCTCGCCGCGCTCACGCGCGGAGCGGGCGACCAGGCGGTCGGCCTCCTCGCGCAGCTCGACGGCACGGCGCGACAGGCGCTCCAGCTGCTTGGTGAGGTCGGCGACCTCGCGCTCGGCCTGCTTCGCGGCGTTGTTCGCGGAGTCGGCCTGGACCTGGGTCAGCGAACGGGCACCGGTGATCTCGGCGACCTCGGGGTCGAAGGCGCCGACGCCCTGGACGATGTGGCGCGAGGCGTCGACGCCCGCGTCCTCCATCAGGCGGAAGATCTGGCGGCGCTGGTGCGGGAGCGCCAGGGAGACGACCACGCCCGACTTGCCGGCGCGGGCGGTACGGCCCGAGCGGTGCAGGTAGTCCTTGTGGTCGCCGGCCGGGTCCACGTTCAGGACCAGGTCGATGCCGTCGACGTGGATGCCGCGGGCGGCGACGTCGGTGGCGACGAGCGCGTTGACGTAGCCGTCCTTGAAGTCGGCGAGGACGCGGGTACGGGCACCCTGCGTCATGCCGCCGTGCAGCGCGTCGGCCTTCACGCCGGACTCGATGAGCTGCTCGGCGATGCGGTCGGCGCCCAGCTGGGTGCGGACGAAGATGATGGTGCGGCCCTTGCGGGCGGCGATGGCGGCCGTGACCGGCGCCTTGTCCTTCGGCTTCACGACGAGGACGTGGTGCGTCATGGTCGTGACGTTGCCCTGCGCGCTGTCGACCTCGTGCGTGACGGGGTTGGTCAGGTAGCGCTTGACCAGGGTGCCGATCTCGTTCTCCATGGTGGCGGAGAAGAGCATGCGCTGGCCGCCGCCGGGGATCTGGTCGAGCAGCTCGGTGACCTCGGGCAGGAAGCCCAGGTCCGCCATCTGGTCGGCCTCGTCGAGGACCGCGACCTGGACGTTCGCCAGGGAGCAGGCGCCACGGTTGATGATGTCGCGCAGACGGCCCGGGGTGGCGACGAGGACGTCGACACCGCGCTCCAGAGCGAAGATCTGGTTGCTCATGGAGGTACCGCCGCAGACGACCTTCATCTTGAGGCCGAGGACGTCGCCGTAGGGCTGGAGAGCGTCGGCGACCTGCATCGCGAGCTCACGCGTCGGCGTCAGGATGATCGCGCGGGGCTTCTTCTTCTCGGTGTGCCCGCCGGCCAGCGAGGCCAGGGTCGGCAGACCGAAGGAGAGGGTCTTGCCGGAGCCGGTGCGGCCACGGCCGAGGATGTCCTTGCCGGCCAGGGCGTCCGGGATGGTCGCGGCCTGGATCGGGAAGGGCGCGGTGACGCCGTTCTGCGCGAGCTTGCGCACGATGCCGTCCGGCAGACCGAGGTCGCCGAAGGTCAGGGTGGGCTCGGCGTCGGCGTCGTCGGCAGCGTCGTCATCGGACGCGGCGTTGTCGAAGTCTTCGGTGGAGTCCTCGAAGGAGTCGTCGGACTCGTCGGACTCGTGGTTCGTCACGTCGGCCTCGAGGGCCTCGATGATCTCGTCGGCGACTACGGCCTCGATGGCCTCGGTGACCGCGAGGGTCTCGGCGTCGACGATCTCGTTGGAGTCGTTCTCGGGCATGACGGAACGGTCAGAACTGGAAATGGACATGCGAAATGCGAAACCTTCCGGAGTCTCGGCACGCGCCCAAACTCCGTGAATTCGCAAATCGACCGCCTCAATGCGGTCAGCCACGGCTGGGGAGAGTACGCGCCACGCGGCGCTCTTCGGAGTCGGCGCCGGGCAATGGGATCAAACGATCTATAACCATACGCACCCTCCCCCGGGTCTGGCAAGTCACTCCCCCGAAGATGGCGCTGACCTGCGGAAACGCCATCCGCCCGCCAGACCGTGACGGGCGGATCGGGCCGGGTCCGAGCCGGGACCGGGCCTACGG
Source organism: Streptomyces sp. GL_148 (assembly GCF_057834205.1). Classification (NCBI taxonomy): domain Bacteria; kingdom Bacillati; phylum Actinomycetota; class Actinomycetes; order Kitasatosporales; family Streptomycetaceae; genus Streptomyces; species Streptomyces sp. GL_148. The sequence continues at coordinate 4,278,571 of NZ_CM174396.1, forward strand.
CTGGGTGCCCGGACCCTCCGACGGCTCCGGCTGCGGGGACGCCGGAGGCGGTGTGGGTTCCGTCACGGGCGGAGAGGAGACCGACGGTGCGGGGCTCGGCGGCTCCGGGGGCGGGGAGGCGGGCTGGCCGCCCCCGGAGGAGCCGCCTCCGCCGGAGCCCGACCCGGAGCCGGAACCGCCCGCCGGGGGCTGCTGGGGGCCCTGGCCGCCCGCTCCGCCGCCCGGACCGGCCGACGGCGAGGGGACCCCGGGCGGACCGGCCGGCGCGCCCGGGCTGGGGGAGGCCCCGGCCGCGCCGGAGGTGGTCCCGGGGCCTCCGGCCTTGCCGTCCTGGTTTCCCGTACCGCCCTTCGAGCCGTGGCCGCCGCCCTGGGTCCCGGCGCTCTTCCCGGACGAGGAGCCACCGCCGGACTTGCCGCCCTGGACGCCCGTCGACGCGGAGGGCCCGGGCTTGGCGGCGTCCTCCCCGACACTCATGCAGCCCGCGGTCGCCGCCACCGCGAGCGCGGCGACGGCCAGACGAAGCGACCGGGAGGATCGGAGGGAAGCGGACAACTGGCGCACGGGGCACCTCCGGAACGCTGGCAAGGGTCCGCGGTGAGCGGGTCAGTGTGCCCAACTCCCTCTGCCCCGTAAGGGACACGCCCCAAAACGCCCCGAGGGGAGAAGGGCGGCGCACCCTCAGGCGAACAGGTGTCCCGCCACCTGGTGGCCGAGCGTGACCCCACCCAGCCCGACCAGCACCGAGGCCGCCACATTGGCCGCCGCCAGGAACGTCCAGCCCCGCTCGGCAAGGCGCAGCGTCTCGTAGGAGAAGGTCGAGTAGGTGCTCAGTGCCCCGCACAGCCCCGTACCGAGCAGCAGGTTCAGCCGCGAGGAGGCGGCCCCGTCCAGCACCGCCCCGGTCAGCGCCCCCAGCACCAGGGAGGCGGCCGCGTTCACGACGAAGGTCCCCCAGGGGAAGACCGAGTCGTGCCGCGCCTGCACCGCCCGGTCGGTCAGGTACCGCAGGGGCGCCCCGACGGCCGCGCCCACCATGACGATCAGCCAGTTCATCCCCGCCCCCGGACCCGTCCCCGACCGCGCCACCGACCGCGCCACCGGCCCCGGCCGGCGCCGGCCGCGCGCCGGGTGATCACGGCCGCCGCCCACACCGCGCCCAGCGCTCCGGCCACCGTGAGCCCGGCGTACGCCAGCGCGGTACCGGCCTCACCGGCGTCGAGCAGCCGCGCGAAGTCCACGGCGTAGGTGGAGAAGGTGGTGAACCCGCCGAGCACCCCGACCCCGAGGAAGGGCCGTACGAGGGGATGCGCCGACCGGCCGCCCTCGCTGATCAGCACCATGAGGACACCGATGAGCGCGCAGCCCGTCACGTTGATCCAGAAGGTCCCCCACGGGAAGGCCGCGGGCGCGGCCGGCCACAGCAGCCCGACCCCGTACCGCGCCGCGGCGCCCACGGCCCCGCCGGCCGCCACGGCCGCGACCACCTGGCGCTGCGGTTCGGCGCGCTGCACCGGCACGTGGAGATCGACGTCCGGGTCGATGGCCTCGGCGCCCTCCGCCGGCCGGGTCATCCCCACTCCGCTTCGCATGTCGACACCGGGCCATTCTCGCGCGCCGGGTACCGGCCCGCCGGGAACGAGCCGCCGCAATCGGACCGGGGCACGGGAGAATGGCCCCGTGCTGGAGATGACGCGTGACGCGTTCGAAGAGCTGGTGGCCGAGGCGCTGGACTCGATCCCCGAGGAGCTGACCCGGGTCATGGACAACGTGGCCGTCTTCGTGGAGGACGAGCCCGCCTCCGACGACCCCGAACTGCTCGGCCTCTACGAGGGAACCCCGCTCACGGAGCGCGGCGAGTGGTACGCCGGGGTCCTGCCCGACCGGATCTCGATCTACATGGGGCCGACCCTGCGGATGTGCGAGAGCGCGGAGGAGGTGGTCCACGAGGTCGCCGTGACGGTGGTCCACGAGATCGCCCACCACTTCGGCATCGACGACGAGCGGCTCCACGAACTCGGCTGGGGCTGACCCCCTCGGGGCCTGGTCCGGGCCGCCTCCCGGCCGCCTCCGGCCCGTCGCTGACCCGCCACTGACCCGCCCGCGGAAACCGTTTTGGCGATCGCCGCCGGGATCCCATATGCTTCTCACGTCCCCGACGCGCTGGAAAGTGCCCGGCGGGCCTTTAGCCCTCATCGTCTAGTGGCCCAGGACGCCGCCCTTTCAAGGCGGTAGCACGGGTTCGAATCCCGTTGGGGGTACGCATTACCGTGTGCGAGACTTGTGCTCGCACATTGCAAGGACCTGTGGAGCAGTTGGTTAGCTCGCCACCCTGTCAAGGTGGAGGTCGCGGGTTCAAGTCCCGTCAGGTTCGCTGAAGCCGGAAACGGTTTCGTGGCTGGGTAGCTCAGTTGGTACGAGCGATCGCCTGAAAAGCGATAGGTCGCCGGTTCGACCCCGGCCCCAGCCACCAGAATCAAGAAGGCCCCGTCCATCGGACGGGGCCTTCTTCGTCATTCCCCTTCCGCGCCCGCGCCCGCGCCGACTCCGGCCGCCCGGGCCCGTCGGCGCCACTGCGCCAGGCCCACGCCCGCAGCCGCCACGGCCACCAGCCCGAGCAGCGCCCAGTCCGGAACCGCGTCCGCCACGGCCTGCACCCGCTGCTCCACCGCGAACGAATCGTCCACGTCCAGCAGCCCCGGCAGGGCGCTCGCCCCGTCGTACGCCAGGAACAGCGCGCCGAGCAGGATGAAGAACAGGCCCGAGGCCAGCGAGGTCGTGTGCAGTTCGAAGCGGCCGACCGAGAGGGAGCGGCCGCGCAGCCAGCGTCGGCGGCCCAGGTCGAAGCGCTCCCAGAGCAGTGCCAGCACGAACAGCGGCACGGCCATGCCCAGTGCGTACACCGCCAGCAGCAGGCCTCCGTAGAGCGGGCTGCCGCTGACAGCCGCCACCGTCAGGACGCTGCCGAGGATGGGTCCGGCGCAGAAGCCGGCCAGCCCGTAGACCGCGCCCAGCGCGTACACCGACAGGGCGGTGGTCGGCCGGATCCTCCCCGACAGCTCCGCGATCCGCTTCGGGGCGAAGCCCAGGCCCAGGATCTGGGCGAGGCCGAGCCCGATGATCAGCCAGCCGCCGCACAGCACGAGGGCCTCGCGGTTGCCGTGGAAGAACCGCCCGGCGTACGAACCGGCCGCCCCCAGCGGTACGAGGGTGCTCGCGAGGCCCGCGTAGAAGATCCCGGTGCGCGCCAGCAGCCGGGACGTGGAGTCGATGGAGTACGCGAAGAAGGCGGGCAGGAGCAGCGCGCTGCACGGGCTGAGCAGCGCGAGCAGGCCGCCGAGCAGGGCGGCCAGGTATCCGACGTCGGTCACTTCGCGGCCGCCTGCGCCTTGGCCTTGGCCTTGGCGATGGCGGCCTCGAAGGCCGCCGGGGGCTGGGCTCCGGCGATGGGCTGCCCGTTGATCAGGAAGGACGGGGTGGAGGTGACGCCGATGCGGTACCCCTCCTCCTGGTCCTTCGCCAGAGCGGCCGCCGCCTGCTCCCCTGCCATGTCCGCCGTGAAGCGCTCCAGGTCCGGGACCCCGGCCTCGCGCGCCAGCTCGGTCAGCCGCTCCGCGCCGAAGCCCTTCTCCTTGGCGCCCTCGGCGTACGCGGCCGCGTGGAACTGCACGAAGCGGTCCTGCTGCCCCGCCGCCCAGGCGGCCTTGGCGGCGGCCTCGGAGTCGGCGCCGAAGATCGGGAAGTTGCGCCACTCGATGCGCAGGGTGCCGTCCTCCATGTACTTCTTCACGAGCTCGGGCTCGGTGTCGCGGGCGAACTTCCCGCAGTAGCCGCACTTGAAGTCGGAGTACTCGATCAGGACGACGGGGGCGTCGGCCCGGCCGGCGGCGAGCTTGTCCCCGGACTCGCGGCGGGCCAGGGCCTTGAGCTGCGCGGCGGGGTCCGTGGTGGATCCGGCCTCCGGAGCGGAAGCCGCGGACGACCGGGCGGCGCCGGCGGCGCCGTTCTCGGGTTTGGTGGCCTGCCAGGAGACGAGGCCGAGGGTGACGGCGGCGAGGGCGACCCCGGCGGAGATCAGCAGGGGCTTGCGGGAGGAAGAGGAAGAGGACGGCGAAGCGGACATGCGGGTGCTCCAGGGCTGTGCGGGACGGGGCGGGACTGGCGGACCGGCGGCTGGTGCGGCCGGTCCTCCTACACCCGCATCACGGACAGCTCCAGCGGGGACGGCGCCGACTGGCCGGGCCCGCGTACGAGGACCCGTACCGGTGTCACCCGCGACGGGACCGCCACCTCGGGCCCGGGCCGCGCGGGCGGGGCATGGGCCTGGGCCTGGTCGGACCCGGCCCGCACCGGCAGGGCGGGTACGCCGTCCCGGCCGGGGGATCCCGGGGCGCAGGCGGGCCCGGCCGGACCGGCGGAGGCGAAGGCGAAGGCCCCGGCGGGAGCGGAGCCCGGCTCCGCGGGAGCCGCAGCCCTCACGGCCCCTTGCCCGACGGCTACGGAAGCCCCGGCGACCGAGACGGACGGGACGACCGGGACCACGACCGCGACCACCGGAGCCGCCCCAACCCGGGCGGCCACCGGAGCCGCCGCCGCCTGGAAGGTCCCGGCCAGCAGGGCCCAGCCCAGCAGTACCGCGAACACGCACCGGAGGCGGCGGCTGCGGGACATCGTGGGCGGCCTCTCGCTCGGACACGGCTGGGACATCACGGGTGACACGTCGGGTGACACGTCAGGGAGACATGTCAGGGGGACACATCGGGGTAACGCTCGGGGGACTCGTCCCGAAATGGTACGGGTCAGCCCCACAAATGCGTTCGCCACCCAGCGCCTACGGGTGAGATCCTCGACCAGGTATGTCTACTTCCTTCGCCGCCCTGCAGACGCTTCTCGGTGAGATCTCCCTCCGTGACGCGCACCGCCTCGGCCGCCGCCTCGAAGGCGCCCGCCGCATCCGCAAGCCCGAGGCCAAGCAGGCCGTACTCGACGAGATCCGCGCGGAGGCCGAAACGGCCGCCGTGCGACTGGCCGGGCGCGCCTCGCGGAAGCCCGAGGTCACGTATCCCGAGAACCTTCCCGTCAGCCAGAAGAAGGACGAGATCGCCGAGGCGATACGCGACCACCAGGTCGTGATCGTCGCGGGCGAGACCGGCTCCGGCAAGACCACGCAGATCCCCAAGATCTGCATGGAGCTGGGGCGCGGGGTCCGGGGCATGATCGGGCACACCCAGCCCCGCCGGATCGCGGCCCGCACGGTCGCGGAGCGCATCGCGGAGGAGCTGAAGTCCGAGATCGGCCAGACCGTCGGCTGGAAGGTCCGGTTCACCGACCAGGTGGACCAGGACGCGACCTTCGTGAAGCTGATGACGGACGGCATCCTGCTCGCCGAGATCCAGACGGACCGCGAGTTGCGCGCGTACGACACGATCATCATCGACGAGGCCCACGAGCGGTCGCTGAACATCGACTTCCTGCTCGGCTACCTCGCCACGCTGCTACCCAAGCGCCCCGACCTCAAGGTGATCATCACCTCGGCGACCATCGACCCGCAGCGGTTCTCCCGGCACTTCGGCGAGGCCCCGATCGTCGAGGTCAGCGGCCGGACGTATCCGGTGGAGGTGCGTTACCGGCCGCTCCTGGAAGACGACTCCGAGGACAGCGACCGCGACCAGATCACCGCGATCTGCGAGGCCGTGGACGAGCTCCAGGCGGAGGGGCCGGGCGACATCCTGGTCTTCCTCTCCGGCGAGCGCGAGATCCGCGACACGGCGGACGCGCTGGAGAAGCGCAAGCTCCGCCTGACCGAAGTCCTCCCCCTCTACGCACGCCTCTCGCACGCCGAGCAGCACCGCGTCTTCCAGCAGCACACCGGTCGCCGGATCGTCCTCGCGACCAACGTCGCCGAGACCTCGCTGACCGTCCCCGGCATCAAGTACGTGATCGACCCGGGCAATGCCCGCATCTCCCGCTACAGCCACCGCACCAAGGTCCAGCGGCTGCCCATCGAGCGGATCTCGCAGGCCAGCGCCAACCAGCGCAAGGGCCGCTGCGGCCGTACCTCGGACGGCATCTGCATCCGGCTGTACTCGGAGGACGACTTCCTGACCCGTCCGGAGTTCACGGACGCCGAGATCCTGCGCACCAACCTCGCCTCCGTCATCCTCCAGATGACCGCGGCCGGCCTCGGCGAGATCGAGAAGTTCCCCTTCATCGACCCGCCGGACCACCGCAACATCCGCGACGGCGTGCAGCTCCTGCAGGAGCTCGGCGCGCTCGACCCGGACGAGAAGGACCATAAGAAGCGGCTCACGCCGATGGGCCGCCAGCTCTCCCAGCTCCCCGTGGACCCGCGCCTCGCCCGCATGGTGGTGGAGGCGGACAAGAACAACTGCGTCCGCGAGGTCATGGTCATCGCGGCGGCCCTGTCCATCCAGGACCCGCGCGAGCGGCCCTCGGACAAGCAGACGCAGGCGGACCAGAACCACGCCCGGTTCAAGGACGAGACGAGCGACTTCCTCTCCTTCCTGAACATGTGGCGCTACGTCCGGGAGCAGCAGAAGGAGCGCGGCTCGTCCTCCTTCCGCCGGATGTGCAAGCAGGAGTACCTGAACTTCCTGCGGATCCGCGAATGGCAGGACATCTATTCGCAGCTGCGTACGGTCGCCAAGTCCATGGGCATTCACGTCAACGAGGCCGACGCCCCCGAGACGAGCGTGCACATCTCGCTGCTGGCCGGTCTGCTGTCGCACATCGGGCTCAAGGACACCGACAAGAACGAGTACCTGGGGGCCCGCTCCGCCAAGTTCGCGATCTTCCCGGGCTCCTCGCTGTTCAAGAAGCAGCCCAAGTTCCTGATGTCCGCCGAGCTGGTGGAGACCTCGCGGCTGTGGGCCCGGGTGAACGCCAAGGTGGAGCCGGAGTGGGTGGAGCCGCTAGCCCAGCACCTGATCAAGCGCACGTACAGCGAGCCGCACTGGGAGAAGGACCAGGCGGCCGTGATGGCCTTCGAGAAGGTCACGCTGTACGGGGTGCCGATCGTCGCCCAGCGGAAGATCAACTACGGCCGGATCGACGCCGAGGTCTCGCGCGACCTGTTCATTCGCAACGCCCTGGTCGAGGGCGACTGGCGGACCCACCACAAGTTCTACGCCGACAACCGCAAGCTCCTCACCGAGGTGGAGGAGCTGGAGAACCGGGCCCGGCGCCGCGACATCGTGGTCGACGACGAGACGCTCTTCGACTTCTACGACCAGCGGATCCCCGAACACGTGGTCTCGGGGGCGCACTTCGACTCCTGGTGGAAGCAGAAGAAGCGCGACGAGCCCGAGCTGCTCGACTTCGAGCGCGAGATGCTCCTGACGGAGAAGGCGGCCGGGGTCACCAAGGCCGACTACCCGGACTCCTGGATGCAGGGCCGGCTGAAGTTCCGGGTGACCTACCAGTTCGAGCCGGGCGCGGACGCGGACGGCGTGACCGTCCACATCCCGCTCCAGGTGCTGAACCAGGTCACGGACGAGGGCTTCGACTGGCAGATCCCGGGCCTGCGCGAAGAGGTCGTCACCGAGCTGATCCGGTCCCTCCCGAAGCCGATCCGCCGGCACTACGTGCCCGCGCCGAACTTCGCGACCCGCTTCCTGGCCACCTCCCACCCGCTGCAAGAGCCCCTGCACGTGACGCTCGCCCGGGAGCTCCGGCGGATGGTCGGGGTCCCGGTCACCGCCGAGGACTTCGACCTGACCCGGATCCCCGACCACCTGAAGATCACCTTCCGGATCGTCGACGAGCGCCGCAAGAACCTCGCCGAGGCCAAGGACCTGGAGGCCCTGCGGCTCCAGCTCAAGCCCAAGGCCCGCCAGGCCCTCTCGCAGGCCGCCGCGGCCAGCGCGGAGCGGGAGGGCGGGGAGTCGGTGGAGAAGACCGGGCTGACCGACTGGACGATCGGCACGCTGACCAAGGTCTTCGAGACCCGCCGGGCCGGCCAGCCGGTGAAGGCGTACCCGGCGCTCGTGGACGCCGGTACGAGCGTCTGCGTACGCCTCTTCGACACCGAGGCCGAGCAGCAGCAGGCGATGCGTCTGGGCACCCGACGCCTGATCCTGCTCAACATCACGGTGAACCCGGCGAAGTTCGCCTCGGACCACCTGAGCAACCAGCAGAAGCTGGCGCTGTCGCGCAATCCGCACGGCTCCATCCAGGCGCTGTTCGACGACTGCGCGACCGCGGCGGCCGACCACCTGATCGCCCGGCACGGCGGCCCGGCGTGGGACGAGGCGGGCTTCCGCAAGCTCTACGAGGCCGTGCGGACCGACCTGGTGGACACGACCGTACGGACGATCACGCAGGTGCAGCAGGTGCTGGCCGCCTGGCAGGCCTGCGAACGCCGGCTGAAGACCACGGCCAGCCTCGCCCTGGTGGCCAACGTCCAGGACGTCAAGACGCAGCTCGCGGCCCTCATGCCGGCCGGGTTCGTCACGCTGACCGGACTGCGCCGGCTCCCGGACCTGATGCGCTACCTGGTGGCCATCGACCGGCGGCTCCAGCAGATGCCCACGGGCGTCCAGCGCGACACCACGCGCATGGAGAAGGTCCACGAGATGCGGGACGAGTACCTGTGGCTGCTGGAGCAGTTGCCGAAGGGCAGGCCGGTCCCCGCGGAGGTCACCGAGATCCGCTGGATGATCGAGGAACTGCGGGTCAGCTACTTCGCGCACGCGCTCGGAACGGCCTATCCGGTCTCCGACAAGCGCATCGTGAAGGCGGTGGACGCGGCGGCCCCGGGACCTGCCAGGTGATCGGGTTCGACTGCACCCCCTGAGCTGCGGTACAGTCTGATTCGCAGCCGCCCAGCGGCCGCAAATCAAGGACCTGTGGAGCAGTTGGTTAGCTCGCCACCCTGTCAAGGTGGAGGTCGCGGGTTCAAGTCCCGTCAGGTTCGCAAGATCGTCAGGGCCCGCATCCTCAGGGATGCGGGCCCTGACGCGTTTCCGGCGGTCGAGGGCGGGGTCGAAGCACAGCGCGTGGGGCACACCGCCGCCACTGCCCCACCGGCCCGCCCCACGGCCCCGATTGAGCCCCTGAGGCGCCCCGGGGCACCAGGAACCTCACCTGACCCGCCGCAGGCCCGTGAGGGGCGCCTGGAGGCCCCTCACGGGCCTCCCGACGCATTCCCCCCGCACCCCACCCGAAGTCACCCCGAAGCCGCGCGTGCCCGAGTCGGCCCCGCCGGCCGGCCCCGCCGCCCGGGAAATCGCCCGTCCGGATGATGCGCTCTGCGCGGCACATCCCCTTACGGGGTGCATTGCCTGATCCACAAGAGTGATCATCTGTGACGGGAGTCACCTCATGTGTTTTTGAGACGCACGCTTTTATGGGGCCCATACGCCCACTCGATTTTATATGTGCCATTGCACCCACCCCCGCCGGCTCCGCACACCCGCTCGATAACCCCCTGACCAGGGCATAAAAAAGATCGCGCTGGACCCGGCGGAGTCCAGCGCGATCGAACGACTGATGAACCTGTTGGGGCAGGTCCGGTCGTTTGAAGCTCTGTGGGTCTCATCGGATTGGGGGACCCGATATAGACCCGGCAATAAGGGGTGCTGCGGAACCTCAGGCCTCGCTGCGCTGCTGCGGAATTCCCGCAAGCAGTGCGCGGACCTCAGCCTCGCGGTAACGGCGGTGTCCACCCAGGGTGCGGATGGACGTGAGCTTGCCTGCCTTGGCCCAGCGGGTCACCGTCTTCGGGTCCACGCGGAACATCGTGGCAACCTCAGCCGGGGTCAGCAGCGGCTCGGCATCAGGGGTGCGAGCGGTCATGAGCGGCCTCCTCGGGAGAACCGAACCATCTCGGTTCTTTCCTCTAAATTCTGCACCTTGGCCCGCGTTGCCCGAAATGGACATACGCGGGCCGAGTCGGTTATAGGACGAACGGCTTGTCCTCGGCACTACAACTACACCATCCGTCCAGCCCTAAGGGCCAAACCGACGGAATTGCCCTCCGAGGTGTTCATCAGCGGCGGAAGCCGATGGACCGTCCCATAACGGACAGTCACCCCACTGTGACGATCAGTCACAGAGCGATCAGGAGTCGTCAGACCCCCCGTAGAGTGCAATACCGAGCATTCCGCCCTTAGTTGGACGGAAGGAACCCTCCCCGGACTCCTTGTCCTATTTTGGCACGAGGGTAGGGGAAGGGCGCAAGGGTGTAGAAAGTGCGGTCCGTCACGCTTGGGCCAATGGCCCGTATCGGGACGAAGGTCCCGGAACAAAGACCCAAAAGAGGGCATCACGGCCTTGAGCTGGCCGTTCTCTTCCGTGCTCGGCCGATCGCCGGATGGACAACCGCACCCGGAGTCGCTACCCGGGTCGCGCAGGTCACTCGGACCGAAACCGGAACCGAGCGACTCAATTGGCGAAGAGTCTCTCCCGGACCGCCCGCCACCGCTCCGCCAGGGCCCCGTACGTCCGCGCCGCCCCGTCCCGGTCCCCGGCCCGCAGGGCCGCGAGTCCCGCCGCCAGGTCCGCCGCCGAGTGATCGGCATCGAGCCGGTCCGCCGGCAGGGCGTGCAGCAGCCCGCCGTAGTCCAGCTCCACCATCGAGCGGGGGTGGAACTCCTCCAGCCAGCTCCCGACCTCCACCAGCCCGTCGGCGAGCATCCCGTACCCGTCCGCCTCCCGCAGGGTCCGCAGCCCCCGCGCGAGCCGGCGCCGGGCCTGCACCATCGGGGTCCGGTAGCGCAGCCCCTCGCCCGGCACGTACTCCCGCTCCTCGTCGGACACCAGCACGAACCAGCGCAGCGGCACCTGCCAGACCCCCGTACGGATCCACGGCCGCGCATCGGGATTGCGCCCGCGCCAGTCCTCGTACTCCTCGGCCGCGCGGCGGCGGGCGGCCGCGGGCAGGGCGGCGTCGAGCACCGGGAGCGGGAACTCGGCCACCAGCTCCTGGAGCGCGAGCCAGCCGCGCAGCCTCGTCCGCCAGGGGCAGACCAGCAGGACCCCGTCGACCTCGGCGGTGAAGGCGTCCGCGCTCTCGTGCGCCGGGACCCCGACCACGGGCACCCGTACCAAGTCCACCAGCGACCGTCGCAGTTCGTCCTGGGCCGTCGGGGTGGCCCCGCGCCGGGCGTAGTCGGCCCAGTGGGTGCGCTCGGGCTCCGGGAAGGCCGTCAGCGGCTCGTAGACGCGCAGGTAGGAGGCGTAGGGGACGGCGGGGGCCGAGCGGGCGGAGGGCAGCCGGGGATCGGGGGATTCGCTCACGCTCTCGTACTCCCCCGCCCCGCCCGGCGCTACTCCGACGGCGGCCCGCTGCCCCGCCCGCGCGCCGGGCCGTCACCCCGGAACGTCCCGATCTCCGGACAGGGAGGATCGCGGAGCCCCGCAGGTCTTACGCTGCTCCCAGCACGCCCTCCCCCACCCGCAGGGCGGGCGTCTTTCCCGCCGCATCTCATCCATGGGAGTCACCACCGTGACCGAAATGACCGACGGCGTCCTGCACACCCTGTTCCGCAGTGAACAGGGCGGCCACGAGCAAGTCGTGCTGTGCCAGGACCGAGCCTCCGGCCTGAAGGCCGTCATCGCGATCCACTCCACCGCCCTGGGCCCGGCCCTCGGCGGTACGCGGTTCCACGCGTACGCCTCCGACGAGGAGGCCGTCCTCGACGCGCTGAACCTCTCGCGCGGCATGTCGTACAAGAACGCGCTCGCCGGGCTCGACCTCGGCGGCGGCAAGGCCGTCATCATCGGCGACCCGGACGTACTGAAGTCCGAGGAACTGCTGCTGGCCTACGGCCGGTTCGTCGAGTCCCTCGGCGGCCGCTACGTGACCGCCTGCGACGTCGGCACCTACGTGGCCGACATGGACGTCGTGGCCCGCGAGACCCGCTGGGCGACCGGCCGTTCCCCCGAGAACGGCGGCGCCGGCGACTCCTCGGTCCTCACCGCCTTCGGCGTCTTCCAGGGCATGCGCGCCAGCGCCCAGCACCTGTGGGGCGACCCGACCCTGCGCGGCCGCAAGGTCGCCGTCGCGGGCGTCGGCAAGGTCGGCCACCACCTGGTCGAGCACCTGCTGCAGGACGGCGCCGAGGTCGTCATCACGGACGTCCGCGCCGAGTCCGTGCAGCACATCCTTGAAAAACACAGCCTCGACAAGTACGCCGGCAAGGTGACCGCCGTCGCCGACACCGAGGCGCTGATCCGCGTGGAGGGCCTGGACATCTACGCCCCCTGCGCGCTCGGCGGGGCCTTGAACGACGACTCCGTGCCCGCCCTCACCGCCAAGATCGTCTGCGGCGCCGCGAACAACCAGCTCGCGCACCCGGGTGTGGAGAAGGACCTCGCGGACCGCGGGATCCTCTACGCGCCGGACTACGTGGTCAACGCGGGCGGGGTCATCCAGGTCGCCGACGAGCTGCGCGGCTTCGACTTCGACCGCTGCAAGGCCAAGGCCGCGAAGATCTTCGACACCACGCTGGAGATCTTCGCACGTGCGAAGGCGGACGGGATTCCGCCGGCCGCGGCCGCCGACCGCATCGCCGAGCAGCGGATGGCGGACGCCCGCAGCGCGGCACGCACCGTCTGACCCTCACGGGGCCCTTATGGGGCTTCTGGGCGGCCCTCCGGGGCGCAGCGAGACGGAACTCACTGCGCTTCGGCGGGTCGCCCGTCAGGAAACGGCTAAAATCGCAGCTGACCAGCGAGGACGGGGCGCCTTGCTGGTACTGCACCGGGGCGCGTCATGCGGGCGGCGTACCGTATGGCCGCGGAAGCAGGTACCGTTAAACCCCTACGGACGGTCTCTCCACGGAGAGCCCGCTCCGAACCATGAACGCGTGTCAGACTCTGGGGCCGTCGAGCCCCGTCACCGAGGGGGTCGAGCCATGGGGCGCGGCCGGGCAAAGGCCAAGCAGACGAAGGTCGCCCGCCAGCTGAAGTACAGCAGCGGCGGGACTGACTTGTCGCGTCTGGCCAATGAGCTGGGCGCATCGCACACGGAACCGCTGCCTGTCAGCGAGCCGGTCGTCGATGACGAGCTTGATGATGATGACGAGGACGACCCGTACGCCAAGTACGCGGAGCGCTACAACAGCGATGACGAGGACGAGGACGAAGAGTCCGGTCCGTCCGTCTACCGTCGCGGTGCTTGACGCGCCACTCGGCGTCGGACTCGCGGTGCGCTGATCCTCATCCTCAGCAGCGGCACACAGCTTCACATGTACGGAAACCCGGTCCAGGGCATCGCCCCGGGCCGGGTTTCCGTGCTGTTCGCACTGGTGGGAGCCGGTGGTGGCCGTGCTCCCCGAGCCGGTCAGCTCGCGTAGTCGCCGGTCATCGTCGCGCCCTCGGTGTGGTCGCCGCGGTCGAGGATCTCTCCCGCGACCCAGGCGTCGACGCCCCGGTCGGCCAGGGCGGTCAGGGCCACGTCCACCGAGTCCTGCGGGACCACGGCCATCATGCCGACGCCCATGTTCAGCGTCTTCTCCAGCTCCAGGCGCTCCACCTGACCGGCCTTGCCGACCAGGTCGAAGATCGCGCCCGGGGTCCAGGTCGAGCGGTCGACCGTGGCGTGCAGGTGGTCCGGGATCACCCGGGCGAGGTTCGCCGCGAGGCCGCCGCCCGTGATGTGGGAGTAGGCGTGCACGTCGGCCGTGCGGGTGAGGGCCATGCAGTCCAGCGAGTAGATCTTGGTGGGCTCCAGCAGCTCCTCGCCGAGGGTCCGGCCGAGCTCCTCGACGTGGCCCTCCAGGGACATTCCGGCCCGGTCGAAGAGGACGTGGCGGACCAGCGAGTACCCGTTCGAGTGAAGACCGGAGGACGCCATCGCGATGACGGCGTCGCCCGTACGGATGCGGTCCGCGCCCAGCAGGCGGTCGTACTCGACGACGCCGGTGCCGGCGCCCGCCACGTCGAAGTCGTCCGGGCCCAGCAGGCCCGGGTGTTCGGCGGTCTCGCCGCCGACCAGGGCGCAGCCGGCCAGGACACAGCCCTCGGCGATGCCCTTGACGATGGCCGCGACGCGCTCGGGGTGAACCTTGCCGACGCAGATGTAGTCGGTCATGAAGAGCGGCTCGGCGCCGCAGACGACGATGTCGTCCATGACCATCGCGACGAGGTCGTGGCCGATGGTGTCGTACACGCCCATGCGGCGGGCGATGTCCACCTTGGTGCCGACGCCGTCGGTCGCGGAGGCGAGCAGGGGGTGCTCGTAGCGCTTGAGGGCGGAGGCGTCGAAGAGGCCGGCGAAACCGCCGAGGCCGCCGAGGACCTCGGGGCGCTGCGTCTTCTTCACCCACTCCTTCATCAGCTCGACGGCGCGGTCTCCCGCGTCGATGTCCACGCCCGCGGCTGCGTAGCTGGCACCGGTGGTCTTCTCTGTCATGACAGGAGAGAGCTTTCGTGTCGTTGCTGCGTGTGATGCGAGGCCCCGGAAAAGCCTGAAAGAGCAGGCCTCGCGCAGGTTGAGCAGGATGAAGGGGGAGGGGAGGGGAGGGGGCCATGGTCCGCGGGCTCGGGCGAGCCCGCGGACCATGGCGTTGCCTCGGGCCCTACGGGCGCCGGAGTGCGTCGGCGGCGTCGGTGCCGCCGGCCAGCTCCGTCTCCAGGAGCTGCTTGCCCAGGAGCTGCGGGTCGGGCAGTTCCATGGGGTACACGCCGTCGAAGCACGCACGGCAGAGGTTGGGCTTCTGGATGGTCGTCGCTTCGATCATCGAGTCGAGCGAGATGTACGAGAGCGAGTCCGCGCCCAGCGACGTGGCGATCTCGTCGACCGTCATGCCGTTGGCGATCAGCTCGGCCCGGGTGGCGAAGTCGATGCCGAAGAAGCACGGCCACTTCACCGGCGGCGAGGAGATCCGGATGTGGACCTCCGCCGCGCCGGCCTCGCGGAGCATCTTGACCAGGGCGCGCTGGGTGTTGCCGCGGACGATCGAGTCGTCGACGACCACCAGGCGCTTGCCCCGGATGACTTCCTTGAGGGGGTTGAGCTTGAGGCGGATGCCGAGCTGGCGGATCGTCTGCGAGGGCTGGATGAAGGTCCGGCCCACGTAGGCGTTCTTGACCAGGCCCACGCCGTACGGAATCCCACTGGCCTCGGCGTAGCCGACGGCGGCGGGCGTGCCCGATTCCGGCGTCGATATCACCAGGTCGGCGTCGGCCGGGGCTTCCTTGGCCAGGCGCCGTCCCATCTCGACACGCGAGAGGTAGACGTTCCGGCCGGCGATGTCGGTGTCCGGGCGCGCCAGGTAGACGTACTCGAAGACACAGCCCTTGGGCTTTGCTTCCGCGAAACGAGAGGTCCGCAGGCCGTTCTCGTCGATCGCGATGAGCTCGCCCGGCTCGACCTCGCGGACGAAGCTGGCGCCACAGATGTCGAGGGCGGCGGTCTCGCTCGCCACCACCCAGCCGCGCTCCAGGCGGCCGAGGACCAGCGGGCGGATGCCCTGCGGGTCACGGGCGGTGTAGAGCGTTCCCTCGTCCATGAAGACGAGCGAGAAGGCACCCTTCACCTTCGGGAGGACCTTGGTGGCCGACTCCTCGATGGTCAGGGGCTTGCCGTCGTCGTCCGTCTGGCCGGCCAGCAGGGCGGTGACCAGGTCGGTGTCGTTGGTGGCCGCCACCTGGGTGGCACGGCCGTCCTGACGGGGGAGGTCGGCGACCATCTCGGCCAACTCGGCGGTGTTCACCAGGTTGCCGTTGTGACCCAGGGCAATGGAGCCGTGGGCGGTCGCACGGAAGGTCGGCTGAGCGTTCTCCCAGACGGAGGCGCCAGTGGTCGAGTAGCGGGCGTGACCGACCGCGATATGACCCTGGAGCGAGCCGAGAGAGGTTTCGTCGAAGACTTGGGAAACGAGGCCCATGTCCTTGAAGACGAGGATCTGGGAACCGTTGCTCACAGCGATACCCGCGGACTCTTGTCCGCGGTGCTGCAATGCATACAGTCCGAAGTAGGTGAGCTTGGCGACCTCTTCACCCGGAGCCCAGACACCGAAGACGCCGCAAGCGTCCTGGGGGCCCTTTTCGCCGGGGAGCAGGTCGTGGTTGAGTCGTCCATCACCACGAGGCACGTCTCCGAGTGTAGGCGAGATCGACCACTGGTCCGAATTGGGGATGCCCGGGAAATGTCACAGCACGCAGGGTGACGGAACCTGTTCGTCTCAATATCCGGATTGCCCTGGTTGACAGTCGCCTGTGGTTTCGTACAAGCTCCGGCTCATGCAGCCTCTCGGTGACCGCACCGTCACCCTCGTCGCGCGCCGACACGTGGACCTCGTCCGTGTCGCCAGCGCCATCTGTCGCTGTTCTGCGTAGCTCGCGCCGCTTTTCCTTTTCTTTTCACCTTTCCCCGCCGCTTTCCGTCCGTGTCTGCTCCGGCATGCGCTCCGCCGCGCCCTGCGCCGCCCCGCGCTGCCCCGAGCCGGCCCGCTCCGGAGGGCCGACGGGCCCTGCTCTGGAGTACCCGTGACCTCGTACGAACCCAACCTGTCCCGGCGCGCCTTCGGCGGCGCGGTCGGCGCGACCGCGGCCGCCGCGGCGGTGGGACTGGGCGCCGCCGCCCCGGCCCACGCGGCGCCCCCCGCCGAAGCGCAGCACGCGAGCCCGCAGGAGCGGGAGTTCCGGGCCGAGCGGGGACGCCGTTCCCACCGCCCGAACATCCTGTTCATCCTCGGGGACGACCTCGGCTGGGCCGACCTGTCCTCCTACGGCTCCCCGCACATCAAGACCCCGAACCTGGACCGGCTCGCCCGCCAGGGCGTCCGCTTCACCGACGCCTACTCGGGCTCCGCGACCTGCTCCCCGACCCGCTTCAGCCTGTACACCGGCCGCTACCCGGGCCGCGCCAAGGGCGGCCTCGCCGAGCCCATCGCCGACAAGACGGCGGGCCTGGAGCCGACCCACCCGACGCTGGCCTCGCTGCTGCGCGGCTCCGGGTACACGACCGCGCTGATAGGCAAGTGGCACTGCGGCTTCCTGCCCGACTACAGCCCGACCAAGTCGGGCTGGGACGAGTTCTTCGGCAACTTCAGCGGGGCCCTGGAGTACTACTCCAAGCTGTCCGGCGACGGCTCGTACGACCTCTACGAGGGCGACGCAGAGTACAAGGACCTGCGCTACTACACGCGGATCCTGACCGAGCGGGCCGGCGAGTACGTCTCCCGCGACCACGGCGACAAGCCGTGGCTGCTGAACCTCAACTTCACCACCCCGCACTGGCCGTGGATCGCCGACGGGGACACCGAGGCGAGCGCCGAGGTCACCCGCCGGATCAAGGCCGGCGACAGGCGGGCCCTGTGGCACGAGGACGGCGGGTCCATCGAGAAGTACAAGCAGATGGTGGAGGACCTCGACCGCTCGATCGGCGAGGTGCTGAAGGCGCTGAAGCGCTCCGGCCAGGAGGAGGACACCCTGGTCTTCTTCGCCAGCGACAACGGGGGCGAGCGCTTCTCCCACAACTGGCCGCTCGCCGGCAACAAGTCCTCCCTCCAGGAGGGCGGCATCCGCGTCCCGACCATCGTGCGCTGGCCCGCCCGGCTCGACGGCGGCCAGGTCAGCCACGTGCCGGTCTTCACCCCGGACTGGACGGCCACCCTGCTGGAACTGGCGGGCGCCCGCGCGAACCCGGCGTACCCGCTGGACGGGGTCAGCCTGGCCGGGTACCTGCTGCGCGGCGAGGAGGTCGCCGAGCGGAACCTGTTCTGGCGGGTGCGCGGGGAGCGGGCACTGCGCCGCGGGGACTGGAAGTACTACCGCGGCAAGGCGGGCCGCGACCAGCTCTTCAACCTGGCCGGGGACATCCGCGAGCAGGCCGACAAGGCGGCGCTGGAGCCGGCCCGGCTGGCCGAACTGCGGGCGGCCTGGGAGAAGACGGACGCGGGGCTGCTGCCGTACCCGGGCTGAGCCGCCGAGGCGGGAGCCCGTGACGTGGTCCACAGCCTGTGGAAGGCTGTGGATCATGACGGACCTGATACCTGAACCCAGTGAGTACGTACGCCGGTTGCCGATCGGCGAACCGATCCCCTTCTCCTCCGAGGGCATCCCGATGTGGGACACCTTCCCGTTCGAGGGTGAGCTGCGGGTCAGGCCGCTGGACGAGCCCGTCCTGCCCGAGCCGCCCCGCAACGGGGAGGCCGGGCCGGAGGGGTGCGAGGGCTGCGTGCCGGCGGACTCCGACTTCCTGTGGACGGACGAGCACTGGCGGTTGATGGGCCTGCACGGCTCGCTGTCCGCCATCCTCATGCTGATCCCGCGCGGCCATCACGATCTGCTGGACCTGCCGGCCGAGCGGGCCGCCGAGCTGGGCGGGATGGCCCAGCGGATCGAGCGGGCCGTACGCACGCTCGGAGGGATCGGCCGCGTGCACGTCAGCAAGGTCGGCGACGGGGGCGCCCACCTGCATCTCTTCCTGATGGCCCGGCCCGAGGGGATGCTGCAGTTGCGCGGCTCCTGCCTGCCGCTGTGGGACGACGTGCTGCCGAGGCTCCCCGACGAGGTGTGGGCCGAGTCCGCGCGCCGGATCGCCGCGGCGATGGCGAAGGACGGCGGGACCGCGCACGTCTGAGGCCCGGGGTCACTCGACGGCCGAGGCCGCCTTCGCGGTGATGCCGGTGCCCGAACCGGGTGCTGTGAGGGTGAGGGCCTCGCCCTGGACCTTCCAGGTGAGCGGGCCGCTGCCGAACAGCTCGGTCAGCGCCCGCTCGACCTCCCCCGGTCCGCCCTCGCAGGCCATCCGGGTGCTGGTGAGGGGGCCGACGGTGAGCTTGTCGCCCTCGACGGCGGCGCTCGCGTTGAAGCGGTTGCAGCCGAGGTTGCCGCTCACGTTCCCGTCCGCGGCCACGGTGAAGCGGGCCCGGCCCTCGGCGCCGGCCGGGACCGAGGAAGCCGTCTCCCCCTTGATCAGGGAATCGACGGTCCACTGCGTGGCGACGAACGGGGCCGCGGGGGCCGGGGGCTTCGAGCTCAGGGCGATCGTGTTGCCGTCCGAGGTCTTCAGCGTGATCTTCTCCTGGCCCTGTTCCACGGTCAGCGGGCCCCGGAAGAGCCTGGCGAAGGCCGTCTCGAACGGCAGGTCGGGGCAGGCCATGTCGGTGTGGACGCCGGGCGACACGGTCATGACGGTCGCCGAGTCGAAGATCACCGCGGCGGTGAAGCCGTTGCAGCCGTAGTTGCCGCTGGCCTCGGCCTCGTAACCCTTGCCGCGCTCCACGGACAGCCGGGCGGCGGCCGGGGCCCGCAGCGTCTTGCCGTCGACGGTGAGGCTCTCGACCGACCAGGGGCCGGAGAACCCGCGGGCGGGTTGCGTCCCCGGCGCGGCGCCGTCGTCACCGCAGGCGGTGGAGGTGACGGACAGCGCGAGTACGGCGACCAGGGCGGCGGGGAAGAGCGGCAGCGTACGCATGCCGGTGGGACGCGCCAGGCTGCGAACCGGTTCCCGGATCAGCTCATCAGGGGGAGCAGCGCCGAGAGGTCGGCGCGCTCGCCGCTGGCCCGGACCTGGGCCCCGTCCAGTGCTTCGCCCCAGCTCGTCCGGCCGGTGGCGAGCCGGATCCAGGTCAGCGGGTCGGTCTCCACCACGTTCGGCGGGGTGCCGCGGGTGTGCCGGGGCCCTTCGACGCACTGCACCACCGCGAACGGCGGGACGCGGAACTCCACCGCCCCGCCCGGAGCCTTGAGCGCGAGGGCGTCGGCGAGCAGCCGGGTGCAGGCGGCCAGGGCCTGGCGGTCCACGGGGATGTCCAGTCCGGTGGCGCGGCGCAGGTCGTCGGTGTGGACGACGAGCTCGACGGTGCGGGTGACCAGGAAGTCGGCCAGGGTCATGGCCCCGATCCACAGGTCGAGCACGCGGCTGCCGGGGTTCGCGTCGAGCGCCTCGGCCAGGCGGGCGCCGGCCCGGTCGTAGAGCTCGGCGAGCGGGGCGCCCTCCAGGTTCTCCTTCGCGGCCTCGGCGATCTTCCCGGCGAGCGAGGCCGTCGCGAAGGGCCACTCGGCGGCGGACAGTTCGGCGACGGCGGCGGGCGGCCGGGCGAGGCCGCCGGCCAGCGAGTCGGCGATCCACGCGATGTGCGCGGCCAGCTCCGCGACGGACCAGTGCCCGACCCCGCTGGGCCGGGCGAGCCGCTCGGGGTCCAACTCCCGTACGGCGTCCCGTACGTGCCCGAACTGCGCGAGGACGGCCGTACGGGTCCGGGCGTGGTCGTAGGTGCGCGGCTTCTTCTTGGCGGGCGGCATGGGGCCGACCCTACGCCGCCGGGCGCCCGGGGTCCGGTAGCCGTCAGGTCGTGGGGGCCGCGGGCAGGGTGGTCTCGCACCCGGCCTTCGCCGCCGCGCGCAGGGCCGCCTCGCGGGCCAGCGCCGCCAGGGCCCCGGGCTCGCCGCGGTGCGCGCGGTCCCCTTCGCGCACGGCCGTCACCCGCAGGGAGGTCACCCCGGCGGACTCGGCCGGGGCGGCGCACTTCGCAGTCACCTCTACGCTGCGGGTCCCGAGGACGAACCGGCTTTCGCCCGGCTCGGCGTCCTTGGAGGCGACGACCTTGAGCGAGAAGTACTCCTCCATCTGCTCCTGCCCCTCGAAGGTCACCGCCCGGCGCAGCACGCACACCTGGCCCCCCGTGCCGGTGGAGTCCACCTTGTCCGCGTGGCCGCCGAACCGCATCACCGCATCCGGGTCCACCAGCCCCTCACAGGCCTCGTTGATCTCCGCCCGGCTGTCCTGGCGGGTCCCGTACTGCTCGTAGACGAACCAGCCGCCCACACCGAGGGCGGCCGCGCACACGACCAGACCGACCACCCCGCCCGTACCGGGCCTTCGGCCCCTGCTCCCGGACATCCGTCCCCCCTGCCCCCGTGGCCGCCACCCGTGCGGACGTCCTGCCGGAACGGACGAGCCCCCGCCCGGAAAGGTTCCGGACGGGGGCTCGGAAAAACGGCGGATCAGGCGAGCAGCGCCGGGATCGTGGTCTCGTGCGCGGTGCGGAGTTCGGCCAGGGGGAGGGTGAACTCGCCCTGGATCTCGATCTCCTCGCCGTCGACCACACCGATCCGGGCCGCCGGCAGGCCCCGCGCGCCGCACATGTCGGTGAAGCGGAGCTCCTCGCTGCGCGGGACGGCCACGATGGCCCGGCCCGCGGACTCGGAGAACAGGAAGGTGAAGGCGTCCAGCGCCTCCGGCACCACGATCCGCGCACCGTTGCCGCCGCGCAGGCAGGACTCGGTGAGCGCCTGGATCACGCCGCCGTCGGACAGGTCGTGCGCGGCGTCGATCATGCCGTCGCGCGAGGCCGAGATGAGGATCTCCGCGAGGAGCTTCTCGCGGCCCAGGTCCACCTTGGGCGGCATGCCGCCGAGGTGCTGGTGGACCACCTCGGACCAGGCCGAGCCGCCGAACTCCTCGGCGGTGTCGCCGAGCAGGTACAGCAGCTGGCCGGCCTCCGCGAACGCCATCGGCGTACGGCGGTTGACGTCGTCGATCACACCGAGGACCGCCACGACCGGGGTCGGGTGGATCGCGATGTCGCCCGTCTGGTTGTAGAGGGAGACGTTGCCGCCGGTCACCGGGGTGCCCAGCTCCAGGCAGCCGTCGGCGAGACCGCGGCAGGCCTCGGCGAACTGCCACATGACGTCCGGGTCCTCGGGGGAGCCGAAGTTCAGGCAATCGGAGATCGCGAGGGGCTTGGCGCCGGTCGCGGCCACGTTGCGGTAGGACTCGGCCAGTGCGAGCTGCGCACCCGTGTAGGGGTCGAGCTTCGCGTAGCGGCCGTTGCCGTCCGTGGACATGGCCACGCCGAGGTTGGTCTCCTCGTCGATGCGGACCATGCCGGCGTCCTCGGGCTGCGAGAGCACCGTGTTGCCCTGGACGAAGCGGTCGTACTGGTCGGTGATCCAGGACTTCGAGGCCTGGTTCGGGGAGGAGACCAGGGCCAGGACCTGCGCGCGGAGCTCCTCGGAGGTCTGCGGGCGGGGCAGCTTGCCGGCGTCGTCGGCCTGGAGCGCGTCCTGCCAGGAGGGGCGCGCGTACGGGCGGTTGTAGACCGGACCCTCGTGGGCGACGGTGCCCGGGGGCACGTCCACGATCTGCTCGCCGTGCCAGAAGATCTCCAGGCGCTCGCCGTCGGTCACCTCACCGATGACGGTGGCGATGACGTCCCACTTCTCACAGATCTCCATGAAGCGGTCGACGTACTGCGGCTCGACGATCGCGCACATGCGTTCCTGCGACTCGCTCATGAGGATTTCCTCGGGCGAGAGCGTCGCGTCGCGCAGCGGGACGGTGTCCAGCTCGACCCGCATGCCGCCGGAGCCGGCGGAGGCGAGCTCGGAGGTCGCGCAGGAGAGCCCGGCGCCGCCGAGGTCCTGGATGCCCGCGACCAGCTTCTCCTTGAAGATCTCCAGGGTGCACTCGATGAGGAGCTTCTCCTGGAAGGGGTCGCCGACCTGCACCGCGGGGCGCTTGGTGGGCTTGGTGTCGTCGAAGGTCTCGGACGCGAGGACCGAGACGCCGCCGATGCCGTCGCCGCCCGTGCGGGCGCCGTAGAGGATGACCTTGTTGCCCGGGCCGGAGGCCTTGGCGAGGTGGATGTCCTCGTGCTTCATGACGCCGATGCAGCCGGCGTTGACGAGGGGGTTGCCCTGGTAGCAGGCGTCGAAGACGACCTCGCCGCCGATGTTCGGCAGGCCGAGGCAGTTTCCGTAGCCGCCGATGCCCGCGACGACGCCCGGCAGGACGCGCTTGGTGTCGGGGTGGTCGGCCGCGCCGAAGCGCAGCGGGTCGACGACGGCGACCGGGCGGGCGCCCATGGCGAGGATGTCGCGGACGATGCCGCCGATGCCGGTGGCCGCGCCCTGGTAGGGCTCGATGTACGACGGGTGGTTGTGCGACTCCACCTTGAAGGTGACCGCGTAGCCCTGGCCGACGTCGACGACTCCGGCGTTCTCGCCGATGCCGACGAGCATGGCGTCGTTCTGCGGGACCTTCTCGCCGAACTGCTTCAGGTGGACCTTGCTGCTCTTGTACGAGCAGTGCTCGGACCACATGACGGAGTACATGGCGAGCTCGGCGCCGGTGGGACGGCGGTCGAGGATCTCGCGGATCCGGGCGTACTCGTCCTCCTTGAGGCCGAGTTCCTTCCAGGGCTGGGAGGCGTCCGGGGTCTCGGTGGCGTTCTTGACGGTGTCGAGGCTCATGCGCTGACCAGCTTCTTCAGGACCGAGGTGAAGAACGGGAGGCCGTCGGTGCGGCCCGTCCCGATCAGCGGCTCGACCGCGTGCTCGGGGTGCGGCATGAGGCCCACGACGTTGCCCGCGGCGTTGGTGATGCCGGCGATGTCGCGCAGCGAGCCGTTGGGGTTGCCGCATCCATCAGCGGCTTCGCCGCGGACCACGTACCGGAAGGCCACTCGGCCTTCGGCCTCCAGTTCGTCCAGCACCCGCTCGTCGGCCACGTAGCGGCCGTCCATGTTCTTGAGCGGTACGGAGATCTCCTCGCCGGCGGTGTAGTCGCCGGTCCAGGCGGTCTCCGTGTTCTCCACCCGCAGCTTCTGGTCGCGGCAGATGAAGTGCAGGTGGTTGTTGCGGAGCATCGCCCCCGGCAGCAGGTGGGCCTCGGTGAGGATCTGGAAGCCGTTGCAGATGCCGAGGACGGGCATGCCGCCCTTGGCCTGCTCGATGATGCTCTCCATCACCGGCGAGAAGCGGGAGATGGCTCCGGCGCGCAGGTAGTCCCCGTAGGAGAAGCCGCCCGCGAGGACGACCGCGTCGACCTGGTGGAGGTCCTTGTCGCGGTGCCAGAGCGATACGGGCTCGGCTCCCGCGAGGCGCACGGCGCGCAGAGAGTCACGGTCGTCGAGCGTTCCGGGGAACGTGACGACTCCGATGCGAGTGGTCACCGTCAGGCCTCGACCTTCACGGTGAAGTCTTCGATGACGGTGTTGGCGAGGAAGGTTTCGGCCATCTTGTGGATGCGGTCGAGGGCGGCCTGGTCGACCGGTCCCTCCACCTCCAGTTCGAAGCGCTTCCCCTGGCGGACGTCGGCGATCCCTTCGAATCCCAGGCGCGGCAGTGCACGCTGCACCGCCTGGCCCTGGGGGTCGAGGATCTCCGGCTTGAGCATGACGTCGACTACGACGCGTGCCACTGGCACTCCCGATGAGGTGGTTGGTGCGAAGGCGGTTCCCTCAGCGTACCTGGAGGAAATTTCTACGCGGGTAGATATCTCTCTTGTACGATCCTCCACGCCGTTTCGGCTTCACCAACGCTTCGCAAAATCCGCCGGAAAACCACGCGCCCGGCATTGCGGCGGGACACGCGGAGATAATTAACTGGGCTTCGCAATGCAATGAGAATCGGGGTACAAAGGATTCCTCCGATGCACCGGCATTTTTCGGTGCACGGCGACGCCAGAAAGATGCATTCCTCCGAAACATCCACACAGGCGACATCACCGCTCCGTCCGCGCACGTCAGCGGGAGCGGCGTCGCACGAAGGGACCGATATCCGTGGCGCAGCGTGTAGTAGTCACGATCTCCGACGACATCGATGGCGGAGATGCATCGGAAACGGTGGTCTTCGGGCTGGACGGTAAGTCGTACGAGATCGACCTCAATGTGGCCAACGCAAAGAAACTGCGGAAGGGCCTCGCCCCGTTCGTGGCCGCCGGCCGCCGGCAGGCCCGGTCCGGGAAGGCCTTCAAGCACACCGCCATCGCCCCCGACCCGGCGGTCGTCCGGGCCTGGGCCCGCTCCCACCAGCACGACGTCCCGCCGCGCGGACGGATCCCCAAGAAGATCTACGAGGAGTACAACGCCGCGCACTGAGAGCCGATTTGCCATCCACCCCCACCGGTCCGCTAAGGTGTGGATCACGCCAAGGGGCGAGGCCGCAGGTCAGACCCCGAAGTCGTGCGGGTGTAGTTCAGTAGCAGAACATCCCCCTTCCAGGGGGAAGGCGCAGTGTGCGATCCCTGTCACCCGCTCTGCTCGCTTTACCGACCACGGTTGTGGATCAGGTAGAGTGATGCACGCATCGCACGGCAGTTTCGTCGTGGGAAGCATGCGGACGTAGCTCAGTTGGTAGAGCACCACCTTGCCAAGGTGGATGTCGCGCGTTCGAGTCGCGTCGTCCGCTCAGCGTATGAAGGCCCCGGTCAATGACCGGGGCCTTTGTCGTATGCCCGGTTATCGGAGATCCCGGCCCCGAGATCCATGACAGGTGTCATGGCCTCCCCGGCCCGGAGCCCGCGAGACTGGGGCCATGAAACTCAGCGGCTGGTGGAAGAACCGCAGCAGCGCGGGGAAGGTCGAGCTGTACACGCGCTGGTCGTTCCACTTCTTCGTGGTCATCGAGATCGCGTCGATCGGACTGGCCGTGCTGGGCTCGACCGCCGGAAAGGGCTCGGCAGTGGTGCCGGTCGCGCTCTTCCTGACGGTGTGCGCGCACTCCCTGCTCGTCGGCTTCCTCTCCTCCCGGTCGCTTGACTGGATCCTGGGGCGGCGCGAGCGCCCGGTGCGGCTCGCGGTCACCGTCACCGCCCTGACCGCCGCCGCCGCCCTGGGCATCCTCGGCCTGCGCGCGGCCGGGCTCATCAGCGACCCGGCAGTGGCCCCGACGCTCGTCGCCGGCATGAGCTGCTTCACCAGCGGCACGCTCGTCCTGTGTCTGCGCAAGGTCCGGCAGATGCGCTATGTGGCTCCGGCCACGGCCGCCTTCGTCGGCCTGGCGTCCGTCGCCTCCGGCGTCCCGGCCGGCGAGTCCGCGGGGCTGGCCGTCGGGGCGCTGCTGACCAGTTCCCTCCTGTGCGCGACCTGCGGGTTCTCCGGCTGGCTGCTCGACACCGTGTACGAGCTGGACCGGGCCCGCGAGGTCCAGGCGCAGCTCGCGGTGGCCGAGGAGCGGCTGCGGTTCGGCCGGGACCTGCACGACGTGATGGGCCGCAACCTGGCGGTGATCGCCCTCAAGAGCGAGCTGGCCGTGCAGCTCGCGCGGCGCGAACGCCCCGAAGCCGTCGACCAGATGATCGAGGTCCAGCGGATCGCCCGGGAGTCCCAGAGAGAGGTCCGCGACGTGGTCCGCGGCTACCGGGAGGCGAACCTCGCGGTGGAGCTGGAGGGTGCGCGGGGGGTGCTGCACGCGGCCGGGATGGACTGCCTGGTCGAGTACGAACAGGGCCGCGCGCTGCCCGCCGAGGCCCAGTCGGCGCTCGGCTGGGTGGTGCGCGAGGCGACGACGAACGTGTTGCGGCACGGCGACGCCCGCAGCTGCGTGATCCGGCTGACGGCGGGCCCCTCGGGCGCGCTCACGCTGGTGGTGGAGAACGACGGGGCCCCCAAGGCCCCGGCAGGGCCGCCGGGCTCGGGGCTCGCGGGCCTGCGGGAACGGCTCGCGGTGCTGGACGGCACGCTGGAGGCCGGCCCGGTGGACGGTGGCCGGTTCCGGCTGCGGGCGCAGATTCCCGGCCCGGCGGCCGGGCCGATCCGAGAAGTGGAGGCGCGGGCATGAGCCCCGTACGCGTACTGCTGGCCGACGACGAGCACCTGATCCGGGGTGCGCTCGCCGCTCTGCTGGGACTGGAGGACGATCTGCTGGTCGTCGCCGAGGCCGCCTCGGGGCCCGAGGCGCTCGCGATGGCGCGGGCCCACCGGCCGGACGTGGCGGTGCTGGACCTGCAGATGCCGGGGGCCGACGGTGTGAGCGTGGCCACATCCCTGCGGGCCGAACTCCCCGACTGCAAGACCATGATCGTGACCAGCCACGGGCGGCCCGGGCACCTGAAACGGGCCCTCGCCGCGGGCGTACGGGCCTTCGCGCCGAAGACCGTTTCGGCGCAGCGGCTGGCCGAACTGATCCGGACCGTGCACGCCGGAGGCCGTTACGTGGACCCGGAGTTGGCGGCCGACGCGATCAGCGCGGGCGACTCCCCGCTGACCGCCCGCGAGGCCGAGGTGCTGGAACTGGCGGGGGACGGGGCGCCGATCGCGGAGATCGCGGAGCGGGCCTCGCTGTCCCCGGGGACGGTACGGAACTACCTGTCCTCGGCGGCGACGAAGCTGGGCGCCGAGAACCGGCACACGGCAGTGCGTCTCGCGCGGTCCCGGGGTTGGGTATAGTAGTTCTCGCGCTACGGCGCACCTGCGGACATAGCTCAGTTGGTAGAGCACCACCTTGCCAAGGTGGATGTCGCGCGTTCGAG
Source organism: Streptomyces sp. GL_148 (assembly GCF_057834205.1). Classification (NCBI taxonomy): domain Bacteria; kingdom Bacillati; phylum Actinomycetota; class Actinomycetes; order Kitasatosporales; family Streptomycetaceae; genus Streptomyces; species Streptomyces sp. GL_148. Next base: position 4,305,743 of record NZ_CM174396.1, read on the forward strand.
TCGCGTTGTCCGCTCAGCAGTGAAGAAGCCCCGGTCCTCGGACCGGGGCTTCTTTCGTTTCCGGGCCGTTTCCGGCTCGGTTCCGGCTTGGCTTCGGGGCCCCGTTTCCGGGGCCCCTTCGCCGTTCTTCGCCGTGTGTGGGCTCAGGCCCAGGTCTGGCCGGTGAGGCGCTCGTAGGCCTCGACGTAGCGGGAGCGGGTCTGCTCCACGACCTCCTGCGGGAGGGCGGGCGGCGGGAGTTCGCCCTTGGAGTCCCAGCCGGAGGCCGGGGAGGACAGCCAGTCGCGGACGTACTGCTTGTCGAAGGACGGCTGGCTGTGGCCCGGCTCCCACAGGTCGGCCGGCCAGAAGCGGGAGGAGTCCGGGGTCAGCACCTCGTCGGCGGCGACCAGGTTGCCGTCCTTGTCGAAGCCGAACTCGAACTTGGTGTCCGCCAGGATGATCCCGCGGCCGCGGGCGATGTCCCGGGCCCGGCCGTAGACGGCGAGGGTGGTCTGGCGCAGCAGGGCGGCCGTCTCGGCGCCCTGGGTGCGCGCGACCTCCTCGTAGGAGACGTTCTCGTCGTGCTCGCCGACCTCGGCCTTGGCGGCCGGGGTGAAGATCGGGCCGGGCAGCTCGGAGCCGTCGACCAGGCCCTCGGGCAGGCCCAGTCCGCAGACCGTACGGGTCTTCTCGTACTCGGCGAGGCCCGAGCCGGTCAGGTAGCCGCGGGCCACGCACTCCACGGGGACCATGTCGAGGTTCCGGCAGACCAGGGCGCGGCCGGCCCAGTCGGCGGGGGCGCCGGCGGGCAGCTCGGTGCTGATGACGTGGTTCGGGACGAGGTCCGCGAGCTGGTCGAACCACCACAGCGAGAGCTGGGTCAGGATCCGGCCCTTGTCCGGGATCTCGGTGGGCAGCACCCAGTCGGCGGCGGAGATGCGGTCGCTGGCGACCATGACGAGATGGCCGTCCTCGTCGCGGTAGAGGTCGCGGACCTTGCCGGTGTGGAGGTGGACGAGGCCGGGCACCTCGACCGGCTCGGGCTTTTCGACGAATCCGGGCACGGAGTCTCCCTGTGGTTCTGTACGAGCGCGCGGCTCATTCTCCCGTACCGGATCGCGAACACGGACAACGGGTCCGGGTCAGTCCCTCTTGCAGATGCGGTCGAGGAGATTGGCCGTGGCCCGCTGGACCCGCTCGTCCACGTGCCCGGGGCGGTCGAGGGCCGGGGACCAGGCGAAGGTTCCGGACGCGAAGACGAGCGCGCCGCTGGGCGCCCGGTAGAGGGAGGTCTCCTGGTGGCGGCGGTGGCCCTCGCCGTCCTCGTACGGGGAGTGCGCGAGCAGGATCCGGCTCTGGTGCTCGGGGAGCTGCGTGCGCGGGAAGTACCGGTCGGCCTCGCCCGCGACCAGGCCGGGCAGTTCGTCGTTCTCGGCGGCTCCGGTGGAGTCCCAGAGCCAGTGCGTGGCATTGCGCACGATGAGGGGCGCGGGCTCGGGCACCCGTCCCGCGTACTGGATGCCGAGCAGTTGCTGCTCCGGGCGGTCCACCTCGCGCCAGAGGCTGGGGCGGCCGGGGCCGCGGCGTTTTCGGCAGGTGAGGAGCCGGTCGTCGACCCCGGAGGGCGAGGGGGAGAGCTCGACCTGCCAGTACATGGTGTTGGCGGAGAGGAAGACGAGCGAGGTGCCGTGGTCGCGGGCGCGCTCCACGGTGCGGCGCATGGGGCCGGACCAGTACTCGTCGTGGCCCGGGAAGACCAGGCCGCGGTAGCGGGTGGGGTCGACGCGGCCGGCGTGCAGGTCCCGGGCATCGGCGTAGGCGAGGTCGTAGCCGTAGCGCTCGGCCCAGCGGATGAAGTCGTAGGCGTGGCCCACGTGCAGGGGCAGGCCCGCGCCGGCGTAGGGGCGGTCGAAGGAGACGGTGATGGCGGCGTCGCGCTCGCCGAGCAGCCGGCCCTCCTCGTCCCAGGCGTGGTAGAGGCTCGCGCCCGTTCTGCCGTCCTCCGGGTAGAGGTTGTAGGCCTGCCAGGTGATGTCGGGCAGCAGGAGCAGCAGATCGGCCGGGTGGTCGTCGCGCACCGTGAAGGGGATGTGCGAGCGGTACCCGTCGGCGGTCGTCAGGACCGCCACATAGGCGCCGATGCTCCAGTACGAGGGGACCTGGAGCCGCCAGGAGAGCCACCAGTGGTGGCAGGAGACGGTGCGGTCCGCGGTCAGGGGCGCGGGCTGGACGATGCCGGAGAGCCGGGGACTGGTGGTGATCTTGGAGGCGCCGTCGCCGCCGTAGTGCCCGATGCGGTAGACGTCCACGGAGAACTGCTGGGGCGGATCCACGGTGATGTGGAAGTCGATGGCCTCACCGGGCGCGACGGCTCCGGTGGAGGCGAACCCCTTGATCTGCCGGTGCACGTCGTCGGCGGTGCGGGGGCCGCCCGCGCCACGGGCGCGCGGGATCTGCTGCCCGGGTCCGGCGGCGACGGCCGGGTCCACGTACCAGGGCACGACCTGGCCGTTGTCGTCGTAGTAGAGCTCGCTCCCCCGGAACCACGGCAGGGGGCCCTGGCCGAAGGGATCGGTCACCGCGTGCGCGAGCGCACCTGACTCCCAACGCCGGATCTGCTCCGCACCCATACCGCTGCTCCCCTCCCTCGCTCCCCCGAATGCCGCGACCGATCCCCAGCACATCACATAACGCACGCACTCCGTCACCGTTCGTCGCGAAAAGTTCAACGGAGACCCCGCCCGCGCCCAGTCCTGGGGCACGGGGGGCCTGAGGGGCCCGGGGGCCGGGACCCGGGGGGCCGAGCCACCGGGGGCCGGGGCCCTAGACCAGGCGGACCGGCTTCTCCGGGCGTACGCCGACCTCCGCCAGCCAGTCCCGGAGCGGGCCGGGGTCCCGGTCCTCCACGAGCGACAGCACCGGTCCGGCGAGGTCGGCCCGCCGCACCCCGGCCACCAGCAGGACGGGCCCGTCCAGCCAGTCCAGACCGGGCTCGCCCCCGGCGGAGTCGACGGCGGCGCAGCACACCAGCGCCACGACGTGGTCCGCCAGCAGGTCCCGCCCGCTGCGCGGAGCCTCCAGCGGGAACAGCGGCAGGGCGTCGGCCCCGCGGCCCGCGGCGGCGGCCGGGGCGGGCACGGCCTCCCGTGCCAGGTCACCGCTCAGCCGGCCCGCCAGGGCGTCGGCATCGGCGCCCGCGAGGTAGGTCAGCACCCGCTCCACCGTGGACGCGGCGGGCACCGAGGAAGGCGACAGCACGTCCAGTGCGGCCAGCAGGCGGGCCGCCTCCGTGCGCCACTTCCGGTCGACGACCTCCTCCGGATAGGCCGCCCAGTCCACCGGCGACCAGTCCGGACCGGCCTCGGCCGGTCCGCCGTGGAACAGCCGCGCCGCCAGCAGCGAGGCGGCCTCGTCCACCACACCCGGCTGGTCCAGCAGATCGCACGCAGGGCGCTCGCCCAGGCGTGAGGTGAACCCGTCGGCCAGCCGGTCGCGGCGGGACAGCTCGGTCAGCGCGGAGACGACGCCCGCATCCAGGTGCGCGGGCCAGCGGCCCATCCGCCAGGCGGGCAGCGCGACGCGGGTCAGCAGCCGGTCCCAGCCGGCGTACGCCAGCCCGACCTGCTCCTGGGCGACGATGCGCAGCGCGTAGTCCACACCCTGTGCACGGTCCGAGGCGGCGGCGGCGACCCCGCGCTCCATCTCGGCGGCGTCCACCCTGCACAGCCGCAGCAGCAGCCGGGCGGGGGCGGCGATCCAGCCGAGGAAGCGCCGGCCGCCCACGTCCACGGCGGCGTCGAGGCCCCGTACGAATCCGCGTGCGTCGGCTATGTCCGGGTGCGCGGAGGGACCCGTACCGGCGACGACGGGCGCGAGGACGGCGCGCAGCTCGGCGACCCTCATCCACCACAGGAACGGCGAGCCGATCACCAGCACCGGGGCGGCGCCGGGCTCGGACTCCGGGCCGCCGGCTCCGGCGGCCCCACCTGATATGAGCGTGCGGCCGCGGGCGCGGCGGTGCGCCGCGTGCGTACGGTCCTCCAGCCAGCTGTCGCAGTCGGGGGTCAGGGCTATCGCGGAGGGCGCCGGAACGTCCATCCGGTCCGCCAGGTCCCGCACGAGCCGGTAGAGATCGGGGGCGGCGGACTCCGACAGCGGCACGGTCGGGGTCATGGCGGGGCTCGCCCGCAGCACGACGGCGGCGAAGATCCCGCCGACGAGCAGGACGAAGGCGGCGACGGCGCACACGGCGAGGGTCACGGCCGGCCAGGGGTCGCCGGCGAGCCGGCCCGTCGTACGGGCGCTCACCAGCACCACGGCCAGCGCGGCGGGCAGCAGCCCGACGGCCAGTGCCCTGCTGCGCACACGCAGCACGGCCAAGGCACGGGAACGCGCGGACGGCGTACCCACTTCAGCGGTCGAACCGGTTCCGGACACGGCCGGACCTCACCCCCTCTGCCATGCGGCGGCGTTGCTCACTCCCCCACTGTGACACCAGCCACTGACATCGCAATGCCGGTGGGCCATGTGCCGGAATGAGAGCCGGAATGCTTGCGCCGCACCATAGTTGGGGCGGAGGCGGCCGTCAGGCAGACCGAGTGACGATCACCCGATGGAATGGCTTTGGGTAAAGCTGGGTGCGTTCGAACGCGGCTGGATGCACTCGCACGCGAGCATGCGCGCGGGCCCGGCCGCACCGAATGCGCACCGGGCCCGCTTCCGTCGAATCCCGCTGATCAGCGGTGTTCAGCGGTGTTCAGCGCTGTTCTGAGGCTTTCGCCGCGATGTCCGTGCGGTACTGCGAGCCGTCGAGCCCGATCCGCGCGACCGCCTTATACGCCCTGTCCCGGGCCTCCGCCAGATCGGAACCGGTCGCCGTCACCGACAGCACGCGTCCGCCCGCGCTGACGACCGCGTCGCCCTCGCTGCGGGTCCCGGCGTGCAGGACGTACGCGTACGGGGCGTCCAGCTCGGCCACCTCGGCCAGGCCCGTGATGGGGTCCCCGGTGCGCGGGGTCTCCGGGTAGTTGTGGGAGGCGATGACCACGGTGACGGCCGCGTCCTCGCGCCAGCTGAGCGGGGGCAGGGAGTCCAGGGTGCCGTTGGCGGAGTTCAGCAGCACGCTCGCGAGCGGGGTGCGCAGCCGGGCCAGGACCACCTGGGTCTCGGGGTCGCCGAAGCGGGCGTTGAACTCGATGACCCGCGTCCCGCGCGAGGTGATCGCGAGGCCCGCGTAGAGCAGCCCGGAGAAGGGGGTGCCGCGGTGGCGCAGCTCGTCCACGGTGGGCTGCAGGACCGAGGCCATGACCTCGTCGACGAGCTTCGGGTCGGCCCAGGGCAGGGGGGAGTACGCGCCCATGCCGCCGGTGTTGGGACCCGCGTCGCCGTCGAGCGCGCGCTTGAAGTCCTGCGCGGGCTGGAGCGGCAGCACGGTGACGCCGTCGGTGATGGCGAAGAGGGAGACCTCGGGGCCGTCGAGGAACTCCTCGATGACCACCCGGTCGCAGGCCAGCGCGTGGTCGCGGGCGGCGGCACGGTCGTCGGTGACCACGACGCCCTTGCCGGCGGCGAGGCCGTCGTCCTTGACCACGTACGGGGCGCCGAAGGCGTCGAGGGCTTCGTCCACCTCTTCCGGCGTGGTGCACACGTAACTGCGGGCCGTCGGGACGCCGGCGGCGGCCATCACGTCCTTGGCGAAGGCCTTGGAACCCTCCAGCTGCGCGGCTTCGCCGGACGGGCCGAAGACGGGGATGCCCACCGCGCGCACGGCGTCGGCGACCCCGGCGACGAGCGGGGCCTCCGGGCCGACGACGACGAGGTCGGCGTGGAGCTCGGTGGCGAGGCGGGCGACGGCTTCGCCGTCGAGCGGGTCGACGGGGCGGAGCTCGGCCACCTCGGCGATGCCGGCGTTGCCGGGAGCGCAGTACAGCGCGTTGACGTCGGAATCGAGGGACAGAGAGCGGCACAGGGCATGTTCGCGGGCGCCGCCGCCGATGACGAGGACCTTCACGCCATGAAGACTAGCCCGCGTTCCCGGGTGCCCTTCGTGTGGGCACCCAAGTCGGACCCCCTAGTCGTTCGTATATTCCTCTACAACGGTGGCTCCGAGCTCGCGCACGATCAGGTCGTGTCCGCTCAGTGCGGTGTCGACGAGGTCCGGGTCGTCGGCCTCCGCGACGTCGTCCTCGGGGGCGACGGGCGGGGGCGCCTGGTGGGTGGGCGGCTGGTGCTGCTGGGACTGCTGCTGCTGGTACGACTGCTGCGGCGGCTGCGGCTGTTGCGGCTGCTGCTGGTACGACTGCTGCGGCTGCTGCTGCGGGGCCTGCTGGGCCGGCGGCTGGTTGTAGGCGGGCGCGGGCGCAGCCCCGTAGGAGGACGCGGAGACGGGGGGCATGGGCTGGGCTCCGCCGCCGACCACGGCCTCGATCTTCCAGGTGACCTGGAACTGCTCGGCGAGCACCGCCTTGAGGACGTCCTCGCTGCCGCTGCTCGCGAAGTTGTCGCGGGCTCCGGCGTTGGGGAAGCCGAGCTGCAGGGTCGTGCCGTCGAAGCCGGCGACCTGGGCGTTCTGGCTGAGCAGGATCCAGGTGAAGCGGCGGCGGTTCTTGACGGCCTCCAGGACGGCCGGCCACATCGCCTGGATCTGCCCGGCGCCGGCGGCCATGCCGGGTGACGGGGCGGCGGGCGCCGCCGGGGCGGAGGCCTGGGCGGCCGGGGCGGGGGCCGCCGGGGGAGCCACCGGGGCACCGGGTGTGGCGGCGCCGGGCCACGCACCCGCGGCGGGCGCCGCCGAGGCCGGAGCGGGAGCCGCGGGGGCGCCGGGGGTGGCCGCGCCGGGCCAGGCACCGGGGGCGCCGCCGCCGGGCTGCGCGGCTCCGGGCCAGGCGCCGGGGGCGGCGGCCGGGGCCGGAGCGGGGGCCGCGGGGGCCACCGGCTCGGGCGGAGCCACCGGGGCCGGGGCGGGGGCCTGGTGCACGGGGGCCGGGGCCTGGTGCACGGGAGCCTGCTGCGCCGGAGCCGGCGGCGCGGGGGGCCGTACGGCCGCGGGGGCCATGGCGTGGGCCTCCGGCCCGGGCACGTAGCCCATGGCGGGGGCCGGGGCGAAGGCAGCGGCGGCGGAGGCCGCGCCGCCGCGCTCCAGCCGGTCGAGGCGCGCCTGCACGGAACGCTCGTCGTCGAAGGCGGCGGGCAGCAGCACGCGGGCGCAGATCAGCTCCAGCTGCAGCCGGGGCGAGGTGGCTCCGCGCATCTCCGTGAGCCCCGTGTTGACCAGATCGGCGGCGCGGGACAGCTCGGCGGCCCCGAAGACGGAGGCCTGGGCCTGCATCCGCTCGACCACGTCGGCGGGGGCGTCGATGAGCCCCTTCTCCCGGGCGTCGGGCACGGCGGCCAGGATCACCAGGTCGCGCAGCCGCTCCAGCAGGTCGCCGACGAAGCGGCGCGGGTCGTTGCCGCCCTCCACCACCCGGTCGACGATCTCGAACGCGGCGGCCCCGTCCCCGGCGGCGAAGGCGTCCACGACGGAGTCGAGCAGCGACGCGTCGGTGTACCCGAGCAGGGAGGTGGCCATGGCATACGTCACACCCTGCTCGGTGGCGCCGGCCAGCAGCTGGTCCATGACGGACATGGAGTCACGGACGGATCCGGCTCCGGCGCGCACGACGAGCGGCAGCACGCCCTCCTCGACGTGGGCGCCCTCGCGGCCGCAGACCTCGCCGAGGTAGTCCCGCAGGGTGCCGGGGGGCACGAGCCGGAAGGGGTAGTGGTGCGTCCGGGACCGGATGGTGCCGATGACCTTCTCGGGCTCGGTCGTGGCGAAGATGAACTTGAGGTGCTCCGGCGGCTCCTCGACCACCTTCAGCAGGGCGTTGAAGCCCGCCGGGGTGACCATGTGCGCCTCATCGATGATGTAGATCTTGTACCGGCTGGAGGCGGGCCCGAAGAAGGCCTTCTCGCGCAGGTCACGGGCGTCGTCCACACCACCGTGCGAGGCCGCGTCGATCTCGATGACGTCGATGGACCCCGGCCCGTTGCGCGCGAGGTCCTTGCAGGACTGGCACTCCCCGCAGGGGGTCGGCGTGGGGCCTTGCTCACAGTTCAGGCAGCGGGCCAGGATGCGCGCGCTGGTGGTCTTGCCACAGCCTCGCGGCCCACTGAACAGGTACGCGTGATTGACCCGGTTGTTGCGCAGCGCCTGCATCAGCGGGTCAGTGACATGCTCCTGACCGATGACCTCGGCGAACGACTCGGGGCGGTAGCGGCGGTACAGCGCAAGGGACGACACGTCTACGAGGTTATCCGGGCCCACCGACAACAGCGGCCCGCAGAGCCGTCCCGGAACGCAAAGCGCCCCCCACGCACCCGCCAGAGCCCACTTACCCTTGCTGCCTTCCGGCCCTGGGGGAGTTGGGTGAGATAGCGCCACGTGAGGGGCTGGCCCCACCCTAGCGGATGGAGGGCCCCGGAATCGAGCCGGACCCCGGCCGGACCTCCCCGCACCCCCGACCCGGACCCCAGCCCGAACCCTGACCCGGACCCCGGTCCGAGCCCGCCCGACGATCACGTTCGCGAGCACCCCTCAACGTCTTGTATTGTTTGCCGCGGAGGATTCGCCTAGTGGCCTAGGGCGCACGCTTGGAAAGCGTGTTGGGGGCAACCCCTCACGAGTTCGAATCTCGTATCCTCCGCCATTGCTCTCACCGGGCAATACGTTGAAGAGCCCCACCGCTTGCGGTGGGGCTCTTCGCGTTCCCGGAGACCTACGACAGTCGCTGCATCGGGGGCGGGGATGGAAGACGCGTACACGTCCGGAGTCGGCCGAGAGGCCACGGTTGACCGGCTCGAAGATCACCGGGACGAGCTGACCGGCTACTGCTACCGGATGCTGGGGTCGGTGTTCGAGGCGGAAGACGCCGTCCAGGAGACGATGATCCGGGCCTGGCGGAACTTCGACCGGTTCGAGGGACGGTCGTCGCTGCGTTCGTGGGTCTACCGCATCGCCACCAACGTCTGCCTGGACGCGCTGGCCGCCGGGAAGCGACGGGCGCTCCCCATGGATCTGTGCGGCCCCACCAGTGGCGCCACCTCACCGGGTGCACCGCTGGAGGCCGGGCTCTGGATCGAGCCCCGCCCCGGCGACCCCGCGGACCTCGCCGTCGGCGACGAGTCGGTGCGCCTCGCCTTCGTCGCCGCGCTCCAGCACTTGCCGCCCCGGCAGCGGGCGACCCTGATCCTGCACGAGGTCCTCGGCTTCTCGGCCGTGGAAGTCGCCGGCGACATCCAGGCCTGGCTGACCGGGCCCGCCGTCGGCTGCCGGGGCTCCCGGCTGATCCCCACCGTGGCGAACGGCTCCCCCGCCTTCGGCCAGTACCGGCCCAGCGCCGACGGGACGGGGTTCGATCCCTGGGCGCTCCAAGTCGTCGACGTCCGAGCCGACCGGTCACCGGCATCAGCTTCTTCCGCGACACCGAGCGGCTGTTCCCGCTGTTCGGGCTGCCCGCCCGCGTGGACGCATAGGGATCCGGATGGGGATCACCTGGTGGCGAGGCGTGCGGTCACTGCGGTGAGCCCGGCGAGGCCCAGGCCGGCTCCCGCGGTGAAGGCGAGGACGGTGACCGAGGAGCCGGCGAAGCCCGCGAGGACACCGACCGGGACGAGGCGGCAGGCCACGGCCTCGGCGCGGTCCGACCGGGCGGCGAAGGAGCGGGCCAGGACCAGGAACGCGGCGCACAGCGCGAGGTAGCCGAGCGACCCGGCAACCATGTGGACGGCGCCGTGGGCGGACATCGAGGTCACCCGCCCCTCGGGGGCGCCGACCGGGAACCCGGCCCCGGGGTCGGCCTTGAACACCCCACTGAACCGGCCGCAGCCCCGCCGGCCAACAGCCACCGCGCCTTCAGACCCGGCAGGACCGCAGGGCGAGCAGTGATCGGGGCGCTGACGGTCTGTGTCATGGAGTGCCTTCCCTCGGCTTCGGGGCCCGCTCACGGGCCCTGTGCCCCGGAGCGCAGCGTTGGTGTCATCGGTATGACGGGAAGGGAAGGGCGGAGTAATCGACCAGGCCGTGGTGACCTGGGTCATATCCCGGCCTCGCGGAACTTCGCACCCTCAGCGGTTGCCCCGAGCATGCGGTTGGATTCCCGGCAGAGGTCTGACGGGTAAGCAGGGCTGGGGAAGGCACCCCATCCGGGTCGAAGAGCCCCGCCGTTTGCGGCGGGGCAGGCGAGGAACCGCATGGTCGTCCACACCGCCGTTCCGCTCGGCGTCGAGACCCCGAGGGTCGACGGGCGGGTCTGGTACGCCTCGTACGGCTCCAACATGCACATGGACCGGCTGGCCGCCTACATCGCCGGCGGAACGCCGCCGGGTGCGACGCGCTCGTATCCCGGCTGCCGGGACCGCCGGGCGCCGGAGCGGTCGATCGCCGTCCAGCTCGACGGATGCCTCTACTTCGCCACCGAGTCCCCGGTGTGGACGGGGGGCAGGGGCTTCTACGACCCGTCGGCGCCCGGTCGCCTGCTGGGGCGCGCGCACCTCGTGAGCGTGGGCCAGGTGTCGGACATCGCCGCGCAGGAGATGTACCGCGAACCGGGGACGGACCTCGACCTCGCCAAGGTGCTGCGCGACGGCCGCGACGAGTCGGGCAGCGGCCGGTACGAGACCTTGATCTGTCCGGGGACGGTCGAGGGCATCCCCGTACTGACGTTCACCGCCCCGTGGTCCCTCCGGGACGTCGAGCCGCTCATGCCCTCCGCCGCGTACCTGCGGTACCTGGCGGGCGGCCTGCTGGAGTCGGGACCGTGGCGGGAGCGGGAGATCGCCGACTACCTGTCCGACTGCCCCGGTGCGAGCGGCAACTGGACCGCGGGGCAGGTCCTCGAACTGCTCGCGGCCCGGCACGGCCGCTGACGGACGCCCGCCGCGGGACTGCGGAGTTGCCCCGCATTAGCGTGGGGCCATGGACACGGCACAGGAGTTCGAGACCCACCGGTCGCGGCTGTTCTCGCTGGCGTACCGGATGCTCGGCTCGGCGGCCGAGGCCGAGGACGCCGTGCAGGACGCGTACCTGCGCTGGCACGGGGTCCAGCCCGGCCAAGTGGCCGCGCCGGGCCCGTGGCTGGCCAAGGTGGTGACGAACCTGTGCCTGAACCGGCTCACCTCCGCCCGGGTGCAGCGCGAGGAGTACTTCGGCCCCTGGATCCCCGAGCCGGTGGGGACCGGCGCCGGGGCGCTGGGGCCGATGGAGACGGCGGAGCAGCGGGACTCGGTGTCGTTCGCCGTGCTGACGATGATGGAGCAACTGTCGGCCCCCGAGCGGGCCGCCGTGGTGCTGCGCGACGCCTTCGACTACAGCCACCGGGACATCGCGGGCGTGCTCGACTGCTCCGAGGCGAACGCGCGCCAGCTCTACCGGCGGGCCAAGCAGCACCTGGCCGACGGCCGGCCGCGGTTCACCACCTCGCGGGAGCAGGACGACGAGCTGCTCGCCCGGTTCCTGGCCGCCGCGTCCGAGGGCGCCATGGCCCAGCTGGAGCAGCTCCTCTCCGACCAGGTCGTCGTCTGGTCGGACGGCGGCGGCAAGGCGAGTGCGTCGAGCCGGCCGGTGGCCGGGCGGGACAAGGCGGCCCGTTTCCTCGTCGGCCTCTTCTCCCGGTGGGTCAACGGCGCGCAGATCGGCTTCACCGAGGCCAACGGCGTTCCGGTGGTGGTCAGCTGGGCGGACGGCGAGCTGACCGCGTTCGGCGCGCTGGAGCTCGGCGAGGGCGGGATCACCGGCATCCGGCTCGTCCTGAACCCGGACAAACTCGCCTTCCTGGCAACTCAGCTCCGAGAGCTGTCACAGAACGCCTGACCCGTCGGTTCTTCATCAGTGACGGATACGGCAACGGCAACGGCGCCCGCGCCGGCGACACGACAGCAGTGGCAGCGACAGCGGCTTCGGAAGGCTGAGACCGATGAAGAACGACACGATCATGGTGACCGGAGCGACGGGCATGCTCGGCCGCGAAGTGCTGGAGCGCGTCCGCCGCACCGGCCGCCCGGTCCGCGCGCTCACGCGCAGCACCGCGCTGCCGGACGACGCCGGCGTGGACTGGTACACCGGCGACCTGACCACCGGCGCCGGACTCGACGAGGCACTGGCGGGCGTCGTCACGGTCATCCACTGCGCGAGCGACATCCGGCACTTCAAGAACGACGTCCCGGGCTTGCGCCACCTGCTGGAAGCCGGGAGGCGGGCCGGCGTCGAGCACGTCGTCAACATCTCGATCGTCGGCGTCGACCGGATCCCCTACCCGTACTTCCGGGTCAAGCTGGAGGGCGAGCAGGTGCTCGCCGCCTCGGGGATCGGCTGGACCAACCTGCGGGCCACCCAGTTCCCCGCGCTCCTCGACCTCGCCTTCGGGGCCCTGTCCAAGCTCCCGGTGGTCCTCGTACCGTCCGGCACCGACTGCCAGCCGGCCGACGCGGGCGAGGTCGCGGACCGGCTGGTCGAGCTGGCCCTCGGGGACCCGGCCGGCCGGGTCCCCGACTTCGCCGGCCCGACCGTGTACCCGGCCGCCGGCCTCGCCAAGGACTGGCTGCGCGCCACCGGCAAGCACCGCGCCGTCCTTCCCGTCCGCGTCCCCGGCAAGATCGGGGCCGCCTGGCGCGCCGGCCACCTGACCGCCCCGGGCCACGCGCTCGGCCGGCGCACCTGGGAGCAGTACCTCGCCGAGCGGGTCGCCCGCTGACCCCGCGACCGGCCGGGCGGGCCCGGCGCAGCGAGCCGGCGGACCGGCTGGAGGAGCACCGGGGCGAGCTGACCGGCTACTGCCGGCGGATGCTCGGGTCGGTGTCCGAGGCGGAGGACGCCGTGCAGGAGACGATGATCCGGGCCTGGCGGGGCTTCGACCGCCTCGCCGAACGGTCGTCGCTGCGTGCGTGGCTCTACCGCATCGCCACCAACGTCTGCCTGGACGCGCTGGCCGCCGGTCAGGGGCGGGCCCGGCCCGTGGGCCTGTGCGAGGCCGCCCCGTGGATCGGGCAGCAGACCTGCCCCGACGACCCGGCGGACCTCGTCGTGGGTGAGGAGTCGGTACGCCTCGCCTTCGCCGCCGCGCTGCGGCACCTGCCGCCCCGGCAGCGGGCGGCGCTGATCCTGTTCGAGGTCGTCGGCCTCTCGGCCGCGGAGGTGGCCGAGCTCCACGGCTGCACCGTCGCCGCGGCCAACAGCGCGGTGCAACGGGCCCGGGCCACGCTCGCCGCCCGCCGCGCCGAGACCGTCGGGCCGTCCGACGCCCCGCCGTACGGTGCCCTCCGGCAGGCGCCGGCCGAGCGGTGCGCCTCGGCCTTCGCCCGCTTCGACGTGGAAGAGCTGAACCTGCTGCTCCACCTGGACGGGTAGGCAGGCCAGTCAGGTCGAGCAGGTCGGGCAGGTCAGGCAGGTCAGGCAGTCGACGTGCGGGTGCGCACACCGGCACATACCGTTTTCCGAGACGGCCGAGCCGGCCGAGGCCGCCGCGCGGGCGGCACCGGCGGGCGGGAAGCGGGCGAGTGCGCGTGGCGTGGATGGACTGGCTCAGGAAGGAGATCTTCCAGCCCTATCCCGAGCTGCTGATCTTCCTGACCATCGCCGTCGGCTTCCTGCTCGGCCGCGTCCGGTACAAATCCATCGCCCTCGGCGCCGTCACCGGATGCCTCGTCGCCGGCCTGGTCATCGGCTCCCAGGCCAAGGTCGAGATCGACGGTCCGATCAAGTCCGTCTTCTTCCTCATGTTCCTCTTCGCCCTCGGCTACGACGTCGGCCCGCAGTTCTTCCGCGCCCTGCGCAAGGACGGCCTCCCCCAGGTCCTCCTCGCCGTCATCGTCTGCGTCACCGGACTCGCCTCCGCCTGGGCCTTCGCCACCCTCGCCGGTTACGGGCCCGGCCTCTCCGCCGGTCTGCTCGGCGGCGGCCTCACCCAGTCCGCCGTCATCGGCGTCGGCTCCGACGCCATCTCCCACCTGCCCGGCGTCAGTGCGGCCGAGGCCCGGGACCAGTCGCACCTGATCGCCGTCGCCTACGCGGTCACGTACCCCCTCGGTACGGTCCTGCCCGCGCTGCTCCTGGCAGGCGTCCTGCCCCGCCTCCTGCGCCGGGACCTCGCGGCCGAGAGCGCCGTGCTCGCCGCCGACCTGGAGGCCGCCGAAGACGATCCCGACGCCGGGGAGGGCTACTACAAGCACGTGCTGCGCGCGTACGCCGTCGACGTGGCGGCCTTCGCCGGGCGCACGATCGGGGACTTCGAGGCGGAGCAGAAGACCGCGGGGCGGCGGCTCTACATCACCCGGCTGCGCCGCGACGGGGAGATCCTGGAGCACACCGCCGGCACCCGCGTCGAGATCGGGGACGTCCTGGCCGTGAGCGCGGTCCGCGGCGACCTCGTCGCGTACGACGCGCGCACGCACATCGGGATGGAGACGGACGACTTCGAGCTGCTCGCCTACCGCACCGAGTCCCTGCACGTGGTCATCACCGACCGGAACCTCAGCGGCCGCACCATCCGCACCCTGCGCCACGAGGAGTTCATGCCGGGCGTCTTCGTCGACGAGCACTGGCGGGCCGGCGCCGACCTGCGGGTCCGCCTCGACAGCACCGTGGAGCGGGGCGACACCCTGGTCCTCACCGGACCGCGCAGCCGGGTGGAGGCCGCCGCGGTGGAGCTGGGCAAGCCGGTGCCGACCAGCTTCGCGACGGACATGGTGTGGATCGCGCTCGGGCTCTTCCTCGGCGGCTGCCTCGGCATCCCGGCGCTGCACGCGGCCGGCGCGCCGCTGTCGCTGTCCACCTCCACCGGAGCGCTGCTGATGGGGCTGATCTTCGGCTGGATCCGGAGCAAGTACCCCACCTACGGGAACCTGCCGTCGGCCGCGCAGTGGCTGATGGGCACGCTCGGCCTGTGCGTGTTCGTCACGGTCGTCGGCCTCAACGCCGGCCCGAGCTTCGTCCCGGGCCTGCGCGAAGCCGGCTGGCCGCTGCTGCTCTGGGGCGCCGCCGTGACGAGCGTGCCGCTGCTGGCCGGATTCGCCTACGGGCACTTCGTGCAGCGACTCCCCCTCCCGATCCTGCTCGGCGCCCTGGCCGGAGCCCAGACCACGACGGCCGCCCTCGGCGCCCTGACGGAACGCGCCCGCAGCCAGATCCCGGCCCTGGGGACGACGGTCCCGTACGCCTTGGGCAACGTACTGCTGACGATGTGGGGGTCGGTGATCGTGCTGCTGCGGCGGTGACGGGCTCCGGGGCGAGATCCGAAGGAAACCGCCTAGCCGTGGGGGATCAGGGCCACCGGGCTGTGGGCGTGGTGGGCCACCGCGTGGTCCGTGGGGCCCATGCCGTGGAGGGGGCGGTGATGGCGGCGGCCCACGACGAGGAGGTCGGCTTCGGCGGACTCGTCGAGCAGGAGCTGCGCCGGTTCGCCGGGGCGGGTCACGCACTCGGCCGGCACCCGCGGGTAGCGCGCGCCGGCCGCGGCCACCACCGCTTCGAGCGGCTCCGGGCCTGCCGGGCCCGCGTGCACCGCGCGCAGCGGGAGCCCGTGGGCGGATGCCCAGGCGTAGGCGAAGTCCAGTACCGCGGCGTAGTCGCCCTCCGGGTCGACCCCGACGACGACCCCGTGTCCGTGCGGCGCACGCTCGGCGGGCTCCCGTACCAGGACGACGGGGACCTCGGCTCGCCCCGCGACGTGCAGCGCGGTGGAGCCGAGCAGCGGGACCACGTGGCGGTCCTCGCCGCTCGCGCCGAGCACGATCAGCCCGGCGTTCGACTCGGCGGCCGCCCGCGGGATCTCGTTGCCGGGTCCGCCCTCGGCGGTGGCCGCCTCGACGGTCAGGCCCTGGTGGGTGACGCGGAGTTCCTCTGCGAGGGCCGACAGTACGGTCCTCGCCGCATGCTCGCTCGCGCCGAGCACGGGCTGGAACTCCACCGAGATCGGCTGGATGGTCGGCCAGGCCTGGCCGACGTGGAGCAGCCGGAGCGGCGCCCCGGCCGCCATGGCCTCGCGGGCGGCCCACCGGGCGGCGGCGAGACTCCGCGACGACCCGTCGAACCCGACGAGGACGGGGAGGGCGGGAGGAACGGGCGGGGTCGGCGGCGTGGGCTGGGCGGACGGGACGGACATCGACGGCACCCTTCGTTCATATGCCGCGGCCACTTCCTGGTCGCTCTTAAGACGCTACGCCAACCGCCGCCTTTGCCCCCTTCGCGGCCTTTATAGCCGTTCCGTCGGGTCAGGCCGTCGCGAGGGAGATCTCGGTCGACTTGATCAGCGCGACGACCGAGGACCCGGCGGCCAGGCCGAGCGCCTCTACGGCGTCCTTGGTGATGGCGGCGGTCAGGCCGCCGCCGTTCACGTCCACCTTGACGGACGCCATGGCGCCGCCGGTGGCGATGTCCGCGACGGTGCCGGCGATCTGGTTGCGGATGGAGATGCCGTCGACGGCGCCGGTGGCCAGGGCGACCTCGGTGGCCTTGACCAGCGCCTTCACGGAGGAGCCCGCGGCGAGGCCGAGGTCCTTGACGGCATCGGTGGTGATCGCGGCGGTGATGTCCTGGCCACCTTCCAGGCGGACCTTGACCGTCGTCATGGCCTCGCCCGAGGTGACGGAGGTGACGGTGCCGGCGATCTGGTTGCGGATGCTCAGGCTCATGGGTGGTTCGACCTCTTACGTAGACAGCTCGGTTCAAGATCGACGTTAGGCGGCCCTGCGTCGACTTGCGTTCGACCCGTCGCATCCGCCGCCCGGAACCACCCGGGCGGCTGGCCGATGCGCCGACAAAAAAATCTTCGGGGTTCCTGTCACACCGGTGCGGTGGCGCGGGTCAGTGCGGTGAGGAACAAAAAAAACCGCCCGCACCGCCTGCCGAGGAGCCCTTCATGGACATCGCCGCCACCGTCGTCGCCGTACTCGCCGCCGCCATGTCGGGCTTCTCGGGGTACTCGCTCCTGCGCCGCGCCCCCTGGGTCGTGGAGGCCATGGAGCAGTACAAGGTCCCCGCGGCCTGGTGGACCCCGCTCGGCGCGGCCAAGGCCGCCGGGGCGCTGGGACTGCTGGCCGGCCTCTTCGTCCCGGCCGTCGCCGTCGCCGCCGGCATCGGCCTGGTCCTCTACTACACCGGCGCCGTGATCACCGTGGTCCGGGCCCGGGCCTACGCCCACGTCCCCTTCCCGGTGATCTACATGGCCCCGGTCGTCGCCGCCTTCGCCCTCGGCTTCGCCGCGTAGGACGCAGGAGGACGAGGGTGCCCAGCCGGAAGCGGGCCGGGCTCCGGGGCAGCCTCCCGGTGCCCGGCCCAGACCGGCCCCGCCCCCGCCCCGTCCGTCAGTCGAACTTCGGCATCTCGCCGACCGTCGTCGACATGTCGATCACCGCGAAGGCCGCGCCCTGCGGGTCCGTCACCGCCGCGAAGCGACCGAAGGGGCTGTCCATCGGGCCGAAGTGCAGCTTGCCGCCGAGCGCCTT
This sequence comes from Streptomyces sp. GL_148, assembly GCF_057834205.1. Lineage (NCBI taxonomy): Bacteria > Bacillati > Actinomycetota > Actinomycetes > Kitasatosporales > Streptomycetaceae > Streptomyces > Streptomyces sp. GL_148. The sequence goes on from NZ_CM174396.1 coordinate 4,323,203, forward strand.
GGTCTTCGCGACCGCCTCGTCGCAGTTCGGGACGCCGAAGTAGATCTGGATGTAGGGCGGCATGTGCGGCGGGAAATCGTCGCCCATCTTCATCCGGCCGAGCACCGGGTTCTCCTTGCCGCCCAGGCTGAAGACCTTGAAGTCCATGTCGGCCATCTCCGGGTCGTCCCCGGCCTCCATCTGCTGGGCTTCGTACGGGAAGACCTTCGGCAGGAACCCGTCCGCCTTGGCCGGTTCCCGTGTGAAGACCTCCGCCCACGCGTACGAACCCGTCTCGCCGATCTTCTCGAAGCCCTTGTGGTCGCCGGGCTGCCAGACGCCGAAGACCGCGCCGCTCGGCTCCTTCGCGATCGCCATCGTCCCGAAGGTGCCGACCTGCATCGGCTCCATCAGCAGCTCGCCGCCGGCTGCCTTGATCTTCTCGGCCGTGGCCGCCGCGTCGGGCGAGGCGAAGTACAGACACCACTGCGAGTGCGTGTCCCCGCCCGGCATCGGCGGGACGACGGCCGCGACGGCCTTGCCGTCGGAGTAGGCCTGCGTGTAGTTGCCGTACTCGGTGCTTGCCTCGCCGAAGGTCCAGCCCAGTACGTCGGCGTAGAACGACTTGGCGCCCTCCACATCGGTGAACATCGCGTCCACCCAGCAGGGTGCGCCTTCGGGGAACTCAGCCATGATCGATCGACTCCTGTGTCGTGTACGACGTGACCCATCTCGGTCTCACGCTAGGCGCGGGGTCTGACAACCGCGCGGGGAGAGCCGCCGCGCGGGACCCTGGAGCCATGGACAAAGACACGGACAGCGGGGTCACCATCCGGCTCGCCCAGCAGCCGGAGGCCGACGAGCTGCTGGGCCGCAGCCCGCTCGCCGCGCTGGTCGGGATGCTGCTGGACCAGCAGGTACCCATGGAATGGGCGTTCTCGGGGCCCTACACGATCGCCCGGCGCCTCGGCTCCGACGACCTGGACGCGCACGCGATCGCCGCCTACGACCCGGAGGCCTTCGCCGCGCTGCTCTCCGAGAAGCCGGCCGTGCACCGCTACCCGGGCTCGATGGCGAAGCGGGTGCAGCAGTTGTGCGCGTACCTGGTGGAGCACTACGAAGGGGACGCGTCGAGGGTGTGGACCGACGTGGGGACCGGCGCCGAGCTGCTGGCGCGGCTGCGGGCACTGCCCGGCTTCGGGGAGCAGAAGGCGCAGATCTTCCTGGCGCTGCTCGGCAAGCGGTTCGGGGTGCGGCCGCGCGGCTGGCGCGAGGCGGCCGGCGGGTACGGGCCGGCGAACGTCTACCGGTCGGCGGCCGACATCACCGGCCCGGAGTCGCTGGCCAAGGTGCGGGCGCACAAGCAGGAGGCGAAGGCCGCCGCGAAGGCCGAGAAAGCGGCCACCAGCGGTTCCAGTAAGCGGAATTGACGCTTCGGGCGGGTGGCCGGCCCTTTGTCAGACCCCGCCCCTAAGCTCGTGATCATGACTGAGAACCTGACGCGCGCCGCCACTGCCGAGATCATCTCCGATGGCCCCGGCAGCCTGATCACCCTGCTCACGGACACGGCCGAGCTCACCTGCAACACGGCCACCTTCGAGGCCGGCGCGGCGGGTGCCCCGGTGCACTTCCACACCAAGGCGACCGAGTTCTTCCACGTCACGGACGGCACGCTCGACGTCCTGCTCGGCGACGAGATACACACCCTGACCAAGGGCGACTTCCTCGCCGTGCCGCCCGGTGTGAAGCACGCCTTCGCCCCGGCCGCGGACTCCACCGCCGAGGTCTTCGTCGGCTTCACCCCCGGCATGGGCCGCTTCGACTACTACCGGCTGCTCGGCCGGGTCCGGGCCGGCGAGGCCACGGTGCAGGACATCATCGACAGCCAGCCGGTCTACGACAACCACTACGCGGAGAGCGACGCCTGGGCCGGCCGCCTGAAGCGCAGCGCCGAAGCGTAGGTCTCGTCGGCGTCGAGCCGTCGCAGTTCCTCCGCGATGAGCTCGGCGCTGCTGCGGATCTTCAGCGCCACCTTGCGGTCGGGGCTGCCCGGCAGGAGCAGGGTCGCCAGGACCCCGTCCGGGCGGTCCACGCGGATCTCCCCGGCCGTGGTCGTCAGCCGGACCCGGGTGATGACCGGGCCCTCTGTCGCCACCCGCTCCACGGGCACGCCGAGCCGGTCCTCCAGCCAGCGGGCCAGCAGCTCGGAGCTCGCGTTGCCGGGCTCGCTCTCCACGGCCGCGCCCGTCACCGGGAGCGGCTTCTGGTCCAGGGCGGCGGCCAGCAGCGAGCGCCACGGGGTGAGCCGGGTCCAGGCGAGATCGGTGTCCCCGGGCTCGTAGGCGCCGCCCCGGACGTCGAGCGCGGCGACCGGGTCGGCGGCCGCCTCGGCGTCGGTGATCCTGCGCTGCGCGAGGGCGCCGAGCGGATCGCGGGCCGGCGCGGCCGGGGCCTCGGCGGGCCACCAGGCCACCACGGGCGCGTCCGGCACCAGCAGCGGGAGCACCACGGATCCCGCGTGCTCGGTGAGCGTCCCGTGCAGCCGGAGCAGCACGATCTCCCCGGACCCGGCGTCGGAGCCGACCCGCAGCTCGGCGTCGAGCCGGTTGGGCCGCAGCCGGTGCGAGCCGCGCGCGCTGCGCTTGATCACCACGATGATCCGGCAGGGGTGCTCGCGCGAGGCCTCGGAGGCCGCGCGGAGGGCGTCGTAGGCGTTCTCCTCGTCCGTGGCGACGAGGAGGTTGAGCACGAGCCCCATCGTGGGGCTCCCGACGGCCCGCCGCGCGTCGAGCAGGGCCCGGTTGACCTTGCTGGAGGTCGTGTCCGTGAGTTCGGTCCGCATGCTTCGAGTCTCGCAGGCCGTGCGGGGCGCCCGGTACGAAAATCCTCCTCCCGCCCCGTGAGGTTCAGCGGCGCCGCTTGGCCGTTCCGAAGAGGGACCGGGAGATCTCGCGGCCCAGCTGCGTACCGATCGACCTGGCCAGGGAGCGGAAGAGCCCGCTGCCCACCACCTGCTCCGCCAGCGAGGGGTCCGGCTTCGGAGCCGCCTTCGCCTGCTTCTGCGCCTCCGCCTCGGCCGCCGCCGCCTCGGCTTGTGCCTCCGCCGCCGCCTGCTCGGCGCTGATCTTCTCGTACGCCGATTCCCGGTCGACCGGCTCCGCGTACCGCGAGTAGAGCAGCGAGGACTTCACCGCCCGGTCCAGTGCGGCCGCGTCGATCGGCGCCATCAGCGACCGGGGGGCCCGCAGCCGGGTCGCCGCCACCGGCGTCGGTGCGCCGTTCTCGCTGAGCACCGTGATCACCGCCTCGCCCGTCCCGAGCCGGGTCAGCAGCTCCTCCAGGTCGTAGCCGGAGTTCGGGAAGGTCTTCACCGTCGCCTTCAGCGCCTTCGCGTCGTCCGGGGTGAAGGCGCGCAGCGCGTGCTGCACCCGGTTGCCGAGCTGCGCCAGCACATCGGCCGGCACGTCCTTCGGGGTCTGGGTGACGAAGAAGACGCCGACGCCCTTGGAGCGGATCAGCCGGACCGTCTGCGTAATGGCTTCGAGGAAGGCTTTGGAGGCCCCGTTGAACAGCAGGTGTGCCTCGTCGAAGAAGAAGACCAGCTTGGGCTTCTCCAGATCGCCGACCTCCGGAAGATCCGAGTACAGGTCCGCCAGCAGCCACATCAGGAAAGTGGAGAAGAGCTGCGGTTTGTCCTGGACCGCCGGGAGCTCCAGCACGGAGACCAGTCCGCGCCCGTCCGCCGCCGTCCGGAGGAATTCGCTGGTGTCGAATTCGGGCTCGCCGAAGAATTCCGCGGCTCCCTGCTGCTCGAAGGCGGTGAGCGCCCGCAGAATCACTCCGGCGGTCACCGTGGAGAGTCCGCCGATGCCCTTGAGCTCGGGCTTTCCCTTGTCCGAGACGAGGAACGCGACCACCGCCCGCAGGTCCTTGAGGTCGATCAGCTCCAGGCCCTTGGTGTCGGCGTAGTGGAAGATCAGCCCCAGCGACTGCTCCTGCGTCTGGTTGAGCTGGAGCACCTTGGACATCAGGACCGGCCCGAAACTCGTCACGGTGGACCGGAGCGGGATTCCGGGGCCGATGCCGCCCAGCGAGTAGAACTCGCTGGGGCATCCGGTGGCCTCCCATTCCTGGGCCACGTCCTTGGCGCGTTCCTCGATCTTCTCGTTGGCCGTGCCGGGCGCGGAGATCCCCGAGACATCGCCCTTGATGTCCGCCAGGAAGACCGGAACGCCGTTGGCCGAGAGCTGCTCGGCGATGAGCTGCAGCGTCTTGGTCTTGCCGGTTCCGGTGGCGCCGGCGACCAGGCCGTGCCGGTTGAGCATCGACAGCGGGATGCGGATCTGGTGCTCCGGCAGGCAGGCCCCGTCCCAGAGCAGAGCACCCAGATCGAGCGCGGGTCCGGTGAAGGCGTACCCCGCGGCGATCTGGCCGGCAGGGGAAGCGGGGGCGGTGCTCTGGCTCATATATCACTCCCGAAATAGCGCTGTTTGCCACCTTTGCACCGTCATCGCAAGGCTGCGCCCGCAGGCCCCTGCCCGGTAGGCTTTCCGTGTGATCTTCAAGCGCATCGGAAACAGGCGGCCGTACCCCGACCACGGCAGGGAAACCACCCGGCAGTGGGCGGATGTCGCCCCGCGCCCGGTCCGGCTCGACCAGCTTGTGACCACCAAGGGCCAGCTCGACCTCGAAACGCTGCTCGCCGAGGATTCGACCTTCTACGGGGACCTCTTCGCCCACGTCGTGAAGTGGCAGGGCGACCTGTACCTGGAGGACGGTCTGCACCGTGCCGTCCGCGCCGCGCTCCAGCAGCGCCAGGTCCTGCACGCGCGCGTCCTCGAACTGGGCTGACCCGCCCTTCCCGGGTGTCGGATAGGTCCCGGTTGCGCCTTTCGGGTCAGCCTTGCCCTATCAACAGATGATTCAGTGGGCATCGGCACCGGACGGCATTACGCTGCGCACATGAGCATGCTCACTCCCCCTGGCATGGGCGGAAAGTACAAGGTCACGGGAGCGGCTTACCCCCGCATGTCCCGGCCTCGACGCCGCCGCCGGATCGTCCTCCTGGTGCTCGGATCGATCATCGGGCTCGCCCTGATCGCTTACGGGGCCGTGCAGCTCATCGATGTGTTCGGCGGCGACGCGGACAAACGCAAGACCGCCGCCGCCAAGGGCTGCGCCACCCCCGCCCCCAAGGCGGGCTCCACGGCCTCCGCCGCACCGGCCTCCGCTGCACCGGCCGCCGCCGCGCCGCAGGTCGTGCTCCCGCCGCCCGGCGGGATCACGGTCAACGTCTACAACGCGACCCCGCGCGCGGGCCTCGCCAAGGCCGTGGGCGATGAGCTCAAGAGCCGCGGCTTCGTCATCGGCAAGGTCGGCAACGCCCCCGCCGACTTCGACAAGAAGGTGCCGGGCGCCGGGATACTGGTCGGCTCGCCGCAGACGGACAAGGCCGCCTTCTCCGTCCTCGGCACCAACCTCGCCGGCGCCACCCAGCAGACCGACACCCGCGAGACCGCGGACATCGACCTGATCCTGGGCGACGCCTTCAAGGAGCTCACGCCGAAGGCCGACGCGGACAAGGCCCTGGCCGCCCTGGCCAACCCCCAGCCCGCACCCGCCACGAAGTGCTGACCGCCTGCTGACCGCCTGCTGACCGCATGAAGAAGCCCGCACGAAGAAGCCCGGCCTCCCGAAGGGGAGGCCGGGCTTCTTCAGCGGACCGTGGCGCTACTCCGCCGAGCCGTACATGCGGTCGCCCGCGTCGCCCAGCCCCGGCACGATGTAGCCGTGCTCGTTGAGCCGCTCGTCCACCGCGGCCGTCACCACCGTCACCGGCGTGCCCGCCAGCTCGCGCTCCATGATCTCGACGCCCTCGGGCGCGGCCAGCAGCACCACCGCGGTCACATCGTCCGCCCCGCGCTTGATGAGCTCCTTGATCGCCGCGACGAGCGTCCCGCCGGTGGCGAGCATCGGGTCCACCACGTACACCTGGCGGCCCGAGAGGTCCTCCGGCATGCGCGTCGCGTACGTGGAGGCCTCGAGGGTCTCCTCGTTGCGGACCATGCCGAGGAAGCCGACCTCGGCGGTCGGCAGCAGCCGCACCATGCCGTCGAGCATGCCGAGACCGGCGCGCAGGATCGGTACGACCAGCGGCCGCGGGTGGGAGAGCTTCACGCCGGTGGTCGGACCGACCGGGGTGACGATGTCGGCCTGCTCGGTGCGCACGTCCCGGGTGGCCTCGTACGCGAGCAGGGTCACCAGCTCGTCGGCGAGGCGCCGGAAGGTGGGGGAGTCGGTGCGCTTGTCGCGCAGGGTGGTGAGTTTGTGCGCCACCAACGGGTGATCCACGACCTGCAAACGCACAACATCCTCCAAGACTCGGCTGCCGCAGCGAAAGCTGCGACCTGCGACGCCGCTACCTGCGAAAACGGCCGCAAACGCGCGACCCACACGCAAAAGGCTACGCGCTGCGTCCACCCCTTCGCGCCCGAAGCGGCGGCCACGCCCGGAAACACCTGGAGATGCGCCCCGCCCGGACCCCCAGCACGCTGGACTGATGACCCACGCAATGGTGATCGCCGCAGTCGACGGATCCGAACACAGCCTCAAGGCCCTGGAGTGGGCAAGGGCTGCGGCAGTGCGCCACGGCACCGGGCTCATCGTCGCCCACGTGCTGTCCGACAGCGCCCAGCTGTACGCGGCACGCCGCTCCTCCCTCCACGACCGCGCCGAGCCCGAAGAAACCGAGGATCCCGTCAGCGGGCGGATACGGGCCCACCTGGCCGCGGGGGGCCCGCTCCCCTCCGAAGTCCGCTACGAGTCCCTGGAAGGCTCCGTCCCGGAGGCCCTGCGGGACATCGGGGAAGGGGCCCGGATGCTGGTGATGGGCTCCCGGGGCCGCGGCGGCTTCGCCGCGCTGCTGCTCGGCTCGAACAGCCGCGCCGTGGCCACCAGCGCCGCCTGCCCCGTGGTGGTGGTCGCGCACGAGGCGCGCGGAGTGGGCGTGGCCGCCCAGGCCTCGGCCGGGCGCGTGGTGCTGGGACTGCACGCCGCGGAGACGCCCGACAACGTACTGGACTTCGCGTTCGCGGAGGCCGCCGCGCGGGCCACCACCCTGCAGGTGGTGTCGGCATACAGCATCCCGCCGTCGCCGACGATGGTGGTCGACAGCCCGTTCGCGGTGATCCCGCCGGAGGCGCTGGCGGCGGAGGACGAGGACGCGGTGCCGGCCGAGCGGGAGATGCTCCGCTCCCAGACGGAGCGGCTCGCACCGTTCCGGGCGAAGTACCCGACCGTGCCCGTCGAGCAGGCGGCGGTGCCCGGGGACGCGGCCGGGCGCCTCGTCGCCACCTCGAACTCGGCGGCGCTGGTCGTCGTGGGCCGCCACCACCCGCGCCACCACATCCGGTCGCTGATGATCGGTTCGGTCGCGAACGCCGTGCTGCAGCACGCGCACGGTCCGGTGGCGATCGTCCCGACCCTGCCGGAGTCACCGGAGGAGTCCGCATAGCCGGGATTGTCGGAATCCGACTGAGTTCCTTCCGAGTCGTGACGGAAGGTGGCATCAAACGGCCGGTCCGAGGGAAGGTGGGGGTTCGGGGGGACGGACCGGACCGGACCAGCCAGGGGCGGTGACCCATGCCCGACGACGATCACGAGCCACTGGAGACGACGGCGCAGCGCAGAGCCCGGCGCGCGCAGTTCCTCCGTGACCTGCACGAGGCCCGGGAACTGCGCGACCGGGTCCAGCCCAGACGTGCCCGCGCCGCCCGCATGCGCCAGCAGATGCGCATGCGCACCTTCCGCTGGTGAGGCCCCGCCGCGGGCCCCGGCGAGGTCCCGCCGGGCACCCGTACGCCCGCCGCCGGGCCGCCGCCCGGGCGCCGTTCCGCCCCCGTCACGAGGCCCCGTACAACACGCGCGGCCAGCGCCACGGCGCGGAAGACCTCTCGCAATGGCTCCGTTTCTGCCACGATGCCGACTGGGCGGGGTACGAAACGGCGAGCAGGGGGCCGTTCCACCCCCACCCACCTCCGGCCGGGGGGAACTCCAACCGGCACGCCTATGACCAGTGGGAGAGTCACGGTGTATTTCGCCGCACTGCTCGCGCGCACCGAAGACGGGTGGGAAGCGAGCGACATGGAACTCGACGATGTCGAGTCTCTGAGTGATCTGATCGATCTCGCCCGCTCCGCCTCTGTCGACGACGACACGGTGGTAGCCCTCATCGAACAGGAGGACACCTGGTTCGGGGTCGTCCGGGTGGACGGCGAGGAGGACCCGCGCTACTACGTGTCCAACGCCTCCGCCGCCTCCCGCAGCTCCTACGGCTCGATGCTGACCGACGAGCTGCTCGGCAAGGACGAGGAGGACGACGAACTCGACGAGCTGGACCTCGACGGCACCGAGGACGGCGAGGACGAGGTCATCGCCTCCTATCCGGACGGCGGACCCGCCGACAGAGACGGGGTAGACAACGAACACGTTGACGACACGGACGACACGGACGCGGACGACAGCCACGACGTACGGGCCGGATCCGCACCGGCACCCGCCGGCCCGCTCGGCGACCCCAGGCTGCTCGACGACCTCGGGGTCAGCCACAAACAACTGATGACCCTGGACGGGGACGCGCTCTCGGAGATCGCCGATTCACTCGGCGCCACCGAGGTCCTGGAGGCCGTCCGCTAGTGATCCCCGCGCACCACCACACCCCGCAGCCCACCCCGTACGCACCCGATCCCGTACGGGACCCGTGGGCGGACTCCATGCGCCTGGCGCTCCGGGAGGCCGCCCGGGCGGTGCCGGCCGGCGACGTGCCGGTCGGCGCCGTGGTGCTCGGCCCGGACGGGAAGCTCCTCGCCACCGGGCACAACGAGCGGGAGGCGACCGGCGACCCGACGGCGCACGCCGAGGTACTGGCGCTGCGCCGGGCCGCCGCCGCCCTCGGGGAATGGCGGCTCCCGGGGTGCACCCTCGTGGTGACCCTGGAGCCGTGCGTGATGTGCGCGGGCGCGCTCGTGCAGTCACGGGTGGCCCGGGTCGTCTACGGGGCGTCCGACGAGAAGGCGGGCGCGGCCGGGTCGCTCTGGGACCTCGTACGGGACCGCCGGCTCAACCACCGGCCCGAGGTCATCGCGGGCGTGCTCGCGGGGGAGTGCGCGCGGCAGCTGACGGACTTCTTCCGCGAGCTCTGAGGGCTCCGGGCGAATGGATTTCAGAGCACGGGTCTCCTTGGGCTAAGCTCTCTCTCGGTAGCGTGTCCGAGCGGCCGAAGGAGCACGCCTCGAAAGCGTGTGATGGTGCAAGCTATCCGTGGGTTCAAATCCCACCGCTACCGCTCTTCACCGAGAGCCCCGCCCCGCAAGGGTCGGGGCTCTCGGCGTTTCCCGCCGTGCAAGGCGCTACGGGCGTCCGAGGGACATCCGCGTGACCGCCCGCGCCCTCGGCCGTTGTCACGGCATGACCAAGACCCAGCGCATCCTCGCCGCCATCGCCCTCGCGGGGGCCGCCGCGGGCCTCGCGGCTCCCGCCGCCTCCGCCGCCCCCGTCGCCCCGCTCACCCTCCCGGACCTGCCGGCGCCGCAGGGCATGCCGGAGGGGGCGAGCCCGTCCTCCGTGCAGGAGATCGGCGGGCAGGTCAGCGGCGGCCTGAACCAGCTCAACCAGCTGATGGAGCTGCCGAACCAGCTCGCGCCCGTGATCGCCCCGGTCCAGCCGATCGCCGACCTGGCCGGCGGGCTGGAGTAGGCGGACCGGACCCGGATCCCACGGCCATTCGGCGGACAACGCGAAGAAGGCCCCGACCTGAGTCGGGACCTTCAACGGTTGGGACGGGGGAAGTGGCATCGGGGGGACAAGCCACTTCCCCCGATGAGGACGGAACCTGCCAGTCCAAGCCGCAGTCAGGGGGGAAGCTTGCGGCTCGGACCCCGCAGTGAGGTCCTGTCCCTCGCTCACCGATTTCCTGCCAGAACCGGTGGGCTCGTGTTCAATACTGCGCCTGCCGAGGCCGTAGGCACACCGGCAAAGGGCCTATGCCGCCGGGCCATTGGTCCTTAAAGGCCGGGTGAGTGTTCGAACACGACGGGCTAGACTCTCCCGACCTTGCAGGACCGGTTGGGGAGGCCGACAGCGCACGTGGAAACCAAGAAGCTGATCTCGGGCGCCCTCGTCGTCTTCGTCCTCTTCGTCATCATCACTCAGCCCGTAAAAGCCGCCGATATGGTGCAAATAGGCTTCCAAGGAATCTCGGATGCCGCAACGGCGATCGGCGAGTTCATGACCGAACTGGTGCGCTGAACCCGTACGCTGAAGCGGCTTCCGGACTTCCCGGCCCCCCACTCCGACGGGTGGGGGGCTTTTGCGTTCCCGCACACGGGGCAAGATGCCCTGTTATGCCCAATTTGCTCCCAACACGGCGATATACGGTGCTTGCACACAGCGCACATGTCTTGTGATGCTATGACCGCTTTTGACGGATGAGTTGATGACGTGAAGTGAAGGGGTGGCGTGACCGTGCCGGCCAGTACTGCGCCCGAGGTGCCGCCCCAGCAGGACCCGCAGCAGGAGCACCCACAGGAACCGCACCGGGACTCCGCCCAGGCTCCGCACCAGGCCTCCCCGCAGGCCCTGCACCAGGGCCCGCACCCGGCCGCCCCGCAGACCCCACAGGCCCTGCACCAGGGCCCCCACCCGGCCGCCCTGCAGGCCCACCTCGCCTCCCCGCAGACCCCACACCAGACCCCGCACCAGGGCCCGCCCCCCGGCTCCCCGCAGGCCTCCCCGCAGGAGTCCCACGTACCGCCCCAGCAGGAGGCCCCCGAGGAGCCCCCGGTCGCCCCCAGGCCGCAGAGCCGGGGCGCCGACACCCGGGCCCTCACCCAGGTCCTGTTCGGGCAGCTGAAGGACCTGCAGCCGGGCACGAGCGAGCACTCCCGGGTCCGCGGGGCCCTCATCGAGGCCAACATCCCGCTCGTCCGGTACGCGGCAGCCCGCTTCCGCAGCCGCAACGAGCCGATGGAGGACGTGATCCAGGTCGGCACGATCGGGCTGATCAACGCGATCGACCGGTTCGACCCCGAGCGCGGGGTGCAGTTCCCGACCTTCGCGATGCCGACCGTCGTGGGCGAGATCAAGCGGTACTTCCGCGACAACGTCCGCACCGTCCACGTCCCGCGCCGCCTCCACGAGCTGTGGGTCCAGGTCAACGCCGCCACCGAGGACCTCACCACCCTGCACGGCCGGACCCCGACCACCCCCGAGATCGCCGAGCGGCTGCGCATCAGCGAGGACGAGGTGCTCTCCTGCATCGAGGCCGGCCGCAGCTACCACGCGACCTCCCTGGAGGCCGCCCAGGAGGGCGACGGGCTCCCCGGCCTGCTCGACCGCCTCGGCTACGAGGACCCCGAGCTGGCCGGCGTGGAACACCGCGACCTGGTCCGCCACCTCCTCGTACAACTGCCCGAGCGCGAGCAGCGGATCCTCCTCCTGCGGTACTACAACAATCTGACCCAGTCGCAGATCAGCGCCGAGCTCGGCGTCTCCCAGATGCACGTCTCCCGACTCCTCGCCCGGAGCTTCGCCCGGCTGAGATCCGCAAACAGGATCGAGGCCTAACCGGATCGAGTGGAGATCATTCTCCGCGTTTCCTGACACACCGGCAGATTCCCGCCCTAGAGCAGGCCTATCGTGTTCTGTCGCTGGAGATACTTGTCGACATGGCGCTACAGCGTGTTGCCGACATGTGACATTCTGCTGGAACCGCGTTTGCCGCAGCCCCGCCTCCGGTATTCAGGTGGAGGCTGCGTTCCTCCGACGGGCGCGCAGATGAAGCGCGACCGTCCGCGACCTCAAGGGGGTGGCATGTCCGTAGACCAGGGCAGCTCACAGGTGCTCACGCTCGTCAAGCAGCGTGAAGTGCCGGCAGTGTCCCACCGCTCGGAAGCCATCGACACCCGGATCGACACCCGCACCCTCTCCCGCTCCCTCTTCAAGCGGCTCGCCGGCCTCGACGCGGACAGTCCCGAGCGGACGTACGTGCGCGACACCCTGATCGAGCTGAACCTCCCCCTCGTGCGCTACGCCGCGGCCCGCTTCCGCAGCCGCAACGAGCCGATGGAGGACATCGTTCAGGTCGGCACGATCGGGCTGATCAAGGCCATCGACCGGTTCGACTGCGAACGCGGGGTGGAGTTCCCGACCTTCGCCATGCCGACGGTCGTCGGTGAGATCAAACGGTTCTTCCGGGACACCTCCTGGTCCGTGCGCGTCCCGCGCCGGCTCCAGGAGCTGCGCCTCGCCCTCACCAAGGCCAGCGACGAACTCGCCCAGAAGCTCGACCGCTCGCCGACCGTGCCGGAGCTCGCGGCCGTGCTCGGAGTCTCGGAGGAGGACGTCGTCGACGGCCTCGCCGTGGGCAACGCGTACACCGCCTCCTCGCTCGACTCGCCCTCTCCCGAGGACGAGGGCGGCGAGGGCTCGCTCGCGGACCGGCTCGGGTACGAGGACACCGCGCTGGAGGGCGTCGAGTACCGCGAGTCGCTCAAGCCGCTGCTGGCCAAGCTCCCGCCCCGGGAACGGCAGATCATCATGCTGCGGTTCTTCGCGAACATGACTCAGTCGCAGATCGGCGAGGAGGTCGGCATCTCCCAGATGCACGTCTCCCGGCTGCTCACGCGCACGCTCGCGCAGCTCCGCGTCGGCCTGATCGGCGAGTAGCCGCCACGGTCACCGGGTGCGGGTGCGCTCGGGCAATCCATCGCACCCGCTTCCCAATTGACGGCGCGTCAGGAAAACTGCCGGGATGCGAAAGGTATCCCGGCCAGCCGCCCTGCTCGTCCTGTGCGCCACGGCTGCCGCCGCCGCCCTGACCGGCTGCGGCAGCCCGGCACGCGAGGGTTACGTGGCCGTGGGCGCGGCCGCTCCGGGCCCGGAGCGGGGCGTCGGGGAGAACGTCGCGCCCAAGGCCCGGGTCGAGTTCCAGTCGCTCCCCGGGGCGTCGCCCGGATCCTCCGCGACCGCCGGCGGTACGTCGGGCAGCACCTCGGCGGACATCCCGCCGGCCGGTGTCCCGACCGGCACTCCGGGCGGGGTCCCGGGCGAGACCCCCGGTGAGACCCCTGGCGGTACGCAGCCCGGCGCCCCGGGGTCCCGGCCCCCCGGCGGCTCCGCATCGGGCGGGGGCGCAGCCACGCCCCCCGGCGGCTCCGGGAGCCCGCCCGGCACCGCACCCGGCACGACGCCCCCCACCGCCCCGGGGGGCAAGCCCGGGACGCCGTCCAGCCCGCCCCCGAAGCCGATACCGTCCGCGCCCGCGCCGCCTCCGGCCACGCCGGCGAAGCTGAGCATCGGCGCGCCCACCCGTAGCGCCACGGCGGAACGCTGGTGCGAGCAGGTCACGGTGGCCTTCACCAACACCGGCAGCACGGCGGCACGGTCGGGCACGGTCAGCTTCGCGACGCACATCATCGGCGCCCTGGGCGTCGACTGGGCCACCATCAACTCGACCCAGCCGCTGCCCGCCCCGATCGCGGGCGGCACGACGAAGACGCAGACCTACCGGATCTGCGTCGAATCCTGGCGCGTCACCCTCGGCATGCGCGTGGAGACCCAGAAGGTCACGGCCACCTGGAGCTGAGCCGGCGGCCGGGCCTCAGAGCGCGAGCCAGGCCACCACGGCGATCAGGACCACCGCGGCGACGGCCACGCCGATCCACAGGCCCGCGCCCGGCCCCGACTTGCGCGCGGCCCGGTTCTGCATGCGCGAGCCCGGGACGGCGGGAGCCGGTACCGGCTCGTCGACGAACGCCCGGAACATCTGGGTGCTGCCCGCGGGGTCGTAGTCACCCTCGGGAGCCGGTGAGTTGTGGTTCGAGTCGTGATTCGCAGCCATGCGCAGGACCCTAGCCGGTTTTCCGATTCCTTTACCGCCCAGCCCTCCGATTCATTTGCCTGTAACAACCATCTGCTCTTATGGTTGCCCGAAGCAACGACATTCGGAGGGGGGTCCCGGTGACCGCAACGCCCGTGGCGACCACAGCTGCCACGCCTGCCACGTCTGCCACGCGTTACGCCGAACTGGCCCGTCAGCTCACCGGCATCGGCGCCGTCAAGCGCGACCTCGCCCGTCTCCTGCCCTCCGACTGCCCTCCCGGTTCGGCGGCCGTGCTCACGGTGCTCGACCGCCACGGCGAGATGCGGCTCAGCCGCCTCTCCGAGTACCTGGCCGTCGACATCTCCGTGACCAGCCGGCACGTCGCGCACACCGCCGACCGCGGCTGGATCACCCGCGACACCGACCCGGGCGACGCCCGCTGCCGGATCCTGCGCCCGACCCCGGCCGGCCGCGCCCTCCTCGCCGAGCTCGCCGCCCGCCACACCAGCGCGCTGGAGAAGGCCCTGGCCGACTGGTCCGACGCGGACGTCGACCACCTCAACATCCTGCTGGCCCGGCTCCGATCGGGCTTCACGCTTCCAGACAGCTAGACCGAAGGAAACACATGGCTACGACCACACCCACCGGTGTGCGGGGAGGCGGCCGGCCGGAGACCACGTCCGACAGCGCGCCCATGACCCACCCGCAGATCATGAAGGCGCTCTCCGGGCTGATGCTCGGCATGTTCGTGGCGATCCTGTCCTCCACGATCGTCTCCAACGCCCTGCCCCAGATCATCGGCGACCTCGGCGGCACCCAGTCCTCGTACACCTGGGTGGTCACGGCGGCCCTGCTCTCGATGACGGCGTCGACCCCGCTGTGGGGCAAGCTCTCCGACCTCTTCAGCAAGAAGCTGCTGGTCCAGATATCCCTGGTGATCTACGTCCTCGGCTCGATGGTCGCGGGCATGTCCCAGAACACCGGCATGCTCATCGCCTGCCGCGTCGTCCAGGGCATCGGTGTCGGCGGGCTCTCCGCCCTCGCCCAGATCGTGATGGCCGCGATGATCTCCCCGCGCGAGCGCGGCCGGTACAGCGGCTACCTCGGCGCGGTCTTCGCCGTCGCCACCGTCGGCGGCCCGCTGCTCGGCGGGGTCATCACCGACACGAGCTGGCTCGGCTGGCGCTGGTGCTTCTACGTCGGCATCCCGTTCGCCGTCATCGCCCTGATCGTGCTCCAGCGCACCCTGCACCTGCCCGTCGTCCGCCGCGACGTCAAGGTCGACTGGCTCGGCGCCTTCCTGATCAGCGGCGCCGTCTCGCTCCTGCTGATCTGGGTGACCCAGGCCGGCAGCTCGTACGACTGGATCTCCTGGCAGACCTGGACGATGACCGGCGGCGCGCTCGCCCTCGGCCTGCTCTTCGTCCTCGTCGAGTCCAGGGCGAGCGACCCGATCATTCCGCTGCGCCTGTTCCGCAACAAGACCATCAGCCTCGCCTCGGCGGCCTCGTTCTTCGTCGGCATCGCGATGTTCTCGGGCACCGTGTTTTTCAGCCAGTTCTTCCAGTTGGCCCGCGGCGAGTCCCCCACGATGTCCGGAATCCTCACGATTCCGATGATCGGCGGGCTCTTCGTCTCCTCCACCGTTTCCGGGCAGGTGATCACCAAGACCGGCAAGTGGAAGGCCTGGCTCGTCTCCGGCGGAGTGCTCCTGACGGCCGGACTCGGCCTGCTGGGCACCCTGCGGTACGACACCCCGTACTGGCACATCGCGATCTTCATGGCGCTGACCGGCCTCGGCCTCGGCATGACGATGCAGAACCTGGTCCTCACCTCCCAGAACCAGGTGGCCAGCGAGGACCTCGGCGCCGCCAGCTCGGTCGTCACCTTCTTCCGCTCGCTCGGCGGCGCGATGGGTGTCTCCGCCCTCGGCGCGGTCATGGCCAACCGGGTCACCCACTACGTCCAGGACGGCCTGGCCGCGCTCGGACCGAAGGCGGCGGCCATGGGCCACGGCGGCACCGGCGGGGGCGCGATCCCCGATCTCGACGAGCTGCCCGAGCCCTTCCGCACGGTCATCGAGTCCGCGTACGGGCACGGCGTCGGCGACGTCTTCCTCTACGCCGCCCCCACCGCGCTGCTCGCGCTGGTGCTGGTGGTGTTCATCAAGGAGGTCGCCCTGAAGTCGAAGCCGTCGGCCCACGAGCCGGCCGCCGCCCCGGCGGAGTAGCCGGGCGGTCTACGGGGCTGCGGGCTCGGCAGGGGCGGCGGGGGCGCCGGGGGCGGTGTGGGCCTGGATGCCGGCGATGAGGACGTCGAGCGCGAGGCAGAACTCCCCGTCGGGCGGCCGCCGGACCGTTCCCCCACAGCCGTGCAGGAACTGGGAGACGGCCAACCGGGCCCCGGTGCGGGTGGCGTCCGGCAGGCCCGTGGCGTCCAGCAGCCGGTGCAGGGCGGCGTCGAAGGCCCGGGCGTGCGGGCCGATGTTCGGGTACGCGGCGGTGAGCGGGGCCACCCACGGGTGGTCCACGAGCAGCCTGCGGTAGCCCCGGGCCAGCGAACGGAGCCGGCCGGGCCAGCCCTCCGCGGGCGGCCCGGCCGGCTCCTGCTGTTCGCCGAGCTCGCCCAGGGCGCTGTCCAGGGCGAGCTCGAGCAGATCGTGCTTGGTGTCCACGTACCAGTACAGGGACATCGCGGTGACCCCGAGCCCGGCGGCGAGCCGCCTCATGGAGAACCGGGCCAGCCCCTCGGCGTCCAACAGCCGTACGGCCGCCGCCGTGATCCGCTCCCGGTCGAGGCCGGCGGGGGCCTCGCTGCGCCGCCGGGCGGGTGCGGCCGGCCGGACGGCCAGCCAGACGCTGGTCCGGACCGTGCCGGGATCGGCCGGGGTGACCATGGAGGCATCCTCCTCGCACGCACGGGACCAGCCCGGAATGCCCGGTCCGCCCCCTTGATGCTAGGGGGTGGACGTGAGGTCGTAGAAGGTGGCTCCGCCGATGGTGGTGGCCTTGAAGTTGGCCTTGACCCAGGTCTCGATGGAACTGCTCACGCCCCCGCCGGGGCCGCCCCCGCCACGGGTCGCGGTGCCGGTCTCGGCGCCCCCGGTTTCGCCGGTGGCCGCGGCACCATCGGCTGCCGTGCCGCTCTGGCCGATGAAGTAGTGGATCTTCCCGGCGCTCACGTACTCCTTGAACTGCTCCAGGGTCGGAGAGGGGTCGCTGCCGTTGAAGCCGCCGATGGACATCACCGGCTGCTGCGAAGCGAGCTGGTAACTCGCCGCGTTCTGCGAGCCGATGGCGGCCGCCGCCCACGTATACCGGTCCGCGTCGGCGCGCAGCGCGGCCGTGGCCTCGGCGCTGGTCTTCGTCCCGCCGAGCAGGCCGCCCATGCCGCCGCCGGGGCCGCCGCCGGTCCGGGTGTTCCGGCCGCCGTCGGCGGGCTGGTTGCCGTCGGGAGCCTGGCCGCCCTGGGCCTGGCCGCCGGGTGCCTGGCCGCCGGGTGCCTGGCCGCCCGCGGCGGTTCCGCCCGGGGGCATGCCCTGCGGGGCGGCTCCGCCTGCGGGCGTGCCGCCGCCGCCCGCCATCTCGAAGCCGCGCATCCCGCCGCCGGGGCCGCCACGGCCGCCCGCGACCGCGGGGCCCGCCGTGACGATCGAGCCCGTGTGCGGGGTGGTCACCGTGCTCAGGCAGTACGCCAGGGGTCCGGCCAGGGCCACGCCCAGGCCGACTGCCACCACACCGAGTGCGCTGCGGCGGCCCAGCCGCGCGGCGAACGGCAGCAGCAGGGCCGTGCCGAGTCCGGCAGCGAGGACCAACCAGCGCAACCACGGCACGTACTCCGCGGAGCGGCCGAGCAACACGAAGGCCCAGTACGACGTGAGAGCGAGGGTCCCGGAGAGCGTGAGGGAGGCGGCCCGGCTGCCCCGCTCCTCCCACAGGACGGCGATGCCCATGCCGACCAGGGCGGCGATGTAGGGCGCCAGCGCGACGGTGTAGTACTCGTGGAAGATGCCCTGCATGAAGCTGAAGACCACCGCGGTGATCAGCAGCGCCCCGCCCCAGGCCAGGAACGCCGCGCGGGCCATGCCCTCCAGGGAGTCGGTGGCCCGGCGGGCCCGCCAGGTGACCACGAGGCCCGCGACGAGCAGGATCAGCGCGGCGGGCAGCAGCCAGCCGATCTGACCGCCGATGTTGGAGGAGAACAGCCGGTCGATGCCGGTCTCTCCCCAGCTCATCCCGCCGCCCCCACCGGGGCCGCCACCGGGGCCGCCGGTCATGCCCTCGGCGGCCGTGCGGGCCCCGCCGCCGACGCTGCCGGTCTCCTCGCCGTTGATCCGGCCGAGGCCGTTGTAGCCGAGGGTCAGCTCCAGGAAGGAGTTGGTCTGCGAGCCCCCGATGTACGGGCGGGAGGAGGCGGGCCACAGTTCGACGACCGCCACCCACCAGCCGCCGGCCACCACCATCGCGAGCGTGGAGAGCAGCAGTTGGCCCAGGCGCCTGCGCAGCCGGGTCGGCGCGCAGACCGCGTACAGCAGGGCGAGGGGCGGAAGGATAACGAAGGCCTGCAGGGTCTTGGTCAGGAAGGCGAAGCCGACCGCGACCCCGGCCCAGACGAGCCACGTGGTGTGCGCCCCGTCGAGGGCCCGGAGCACGCAGTACACGGTGACGGTCATCAGCAGGGTCAGCAGCGCGTCGGGGTTGTTGAAGCGGAACATCAGCGCGGCCACGGGCGTGAGCGCGAAGACCGCTCCGCTGATCAGGGCCGCCACCGGGCCGAACTGGCGGCGTACGGCGGCGTAGAGCACGGCGGTCGTGCCGACGCCCATGAGGGCCTGCGGGACCAGGATCTGCCACGCACCGAGCCCGAAGAGCCGGACGGACAGCATCATCGGCCACAGCGCGGCCGGCGGCTTGTCCACGGTGATGGAGTTCCCAGCGTCGGAGGAGCCGAAGAAGAAGGCCTTCCAGCTCTCGCTGCCCGCCTGGACGGCGGCGGAGTAGAAGGAGTTGGCGTAGCCGGAGGCCCCCAGGTCCCACAGCAGCAGGACGGCGGTGGCGAGGAGCAGCCCGAGGAAGGCGGGGCGTTCCCAGCCGGGCCGGGCGGCGTGCGTCCGGGCAGCCCTGTGGGACGGGGCGGCGGGGGAGGGCGGGTGGAGCGGTAGCGCTGCCGTGGTCATCAGGAGTGGTCCTTCGCGGAAGTGGCGCGCCGTTCGGGGAAGACCCAGGCGCGGAAGAGCAGGAACCGCAGCACGGTGGCGGCGAGGTTGGCGGTGACCAGGACGGCCAGCTCGGTGCTGTGCCCCGGCGTGGCGGTGGCGGCCCCGAGGGCGGCGAGCGAGCCGCTGGTCAGGGCCAGTCCGATGGCGAACACCACGAGCCCCTGGGCCTGGTGGCGCACGGCGCGGGCCCGGCCACGGACGCCGAAGGTGAGCCGGCGGTTGGCGGCGGTGTTGGCGACGGCGGAGAGCAGCAGCGCGGCGGCGTTGGCGAGCTGGGGGCCGGCGGCGGTCCGGGCCGCGGAGTAGAGGAGCAGGTAGAGGAGCGTGGACAGGGCTCCGACCACGCAGAATCCCAGCAACTGGCGGGCCAGCCCGCGCGGTACCCCGGGCAGGGCGGTGCGGTCGCGCGGGTCGTCTCCGAAGGGGCGGGCGAGGCGGTCCAGCGGGAGCGCGCCGACGGCCAGCGCCCTGCCGACCCGCCAGACGCCCTTGAGGTCCTCGGCGGCGGTGCGGGCGATGTGGACGGTGGAATCGGGGTCGTCGACCCAGTCCACCGGGACCTCGTGGATCCGCAGCCCGGCCCGCTCGGCGAGGACCAGCAGCTCGGTGTCGAAGAACCAGCCGGAGTCCTCCACGAGCGGCAGCAGCCGGGTCGCGACCTCCCGGCGGATCGCCTTGAAGCCGCACTGGGCGTCGCTGAAGCGGGCGGAGAGCGAGGAGCGCAGGAGCAGGTTGTAGGCGCGGGAGATGAACTCCCGCTTCGCTCCCCTGACCACCCGCGAGGAGCGGGCCAGGCGGGTGCCGATGGCGAGGTCGGAATGGCCGGAGATCAGCGGGGCGACCAGCGGCAGCAGGGCGTTGAGGTCGGTGGAGAGGTCCACGTCCATGTAGGCCAGGACGGGCGCGTCCGACTCCCCCCACACCGTGCGCAGGGCCCGGCCGCGGCCCTTCTGCTCCAGCCGAGTGCTGCGTACCCCGGCCACGGAGGCGGCGAGGGCGGCCGCGACCTCGGGGGTGCGGTCGGTGCTCGCGTTGTCGGCGATGGTGATGCGGAACGGGTACGGGAAGGTCCGGGTGAGGTGCTCGTGCAGCCTGCGCACGCAGGGGCCGAGGTCCGTCTCCTCGTTGAAGACCGGGATCACCACGTCGAGGACGGGCTCGCCCGGTACCGGCGCGAGGGGCGCCCGTACCGGGAGCGCCCCGGGAGAGGTGTCGGTAGGCATGCCCCGACCCTCCCCGGCCGGGCTGTCACCGCTGTGTGCTGACCCTGTGGCCCGTCTGTGAGTTCGGCTGCGCCGGAGTGGGAGCAACGGGGTCGGCCAGGGGGAGTAGGACCTCGAAGGAGGTGTGGCCGGGGGTGCTGCGGACGTCGACGTGGCCGCCGTGGGCCGAGACCACGGCGGCCACGATGGCCAGGCCGAGGCCGGTGGAGCCCGCCGAGCGGGAGCGGGAGGCGTCGCCCCGGGCGAAGCGCTCGAAGACGTGGGGCAGCAGTTCGGGCGGGATGCCGGGGCCGTCGTCCTCGATCCGGAGCCGGACGGCGGATGTTTCACGTGAAACATGCGCCGTGACGGTGGTGCCGGGCGGGGTGTGGGTCCGGGCGTTGGCCAGCAGGTTCACCAGCACTTGCTGGATCCGGGCCGGGTCGGCGTGGACGGGCGCCGGCTCCTCGGGGAGTTCCAGGCGCCAGTGGTGGTCCTGGCCGGCGGCCCTGGCGTCACTGACGGCGTCCACGACCAGCGGGGCCAGATCGGTGTCGCAGGTGGACAGCGGGCGGCCCGCGTCGAGCCGGGCCAGCAGCAGCAGGTCCTCCACCAGACCGGTCATCCGGGTGGCTTCGGACTCGATCCGCCCGAGGGCGTGCCGGGTGTCGGGGCCCGGCTCCTCGCGGCCCCGGCGGGTCAGTTCGGCGTAGCCGCGGATCGAGGCCAGCGGGGTGCGCAGCTCGTGGCTGGCGTCGGCGACGAACTGGCGGACCCGGGTCTCGCTCTGCTGGCGTGCGGTCAGGGCCGAGGAGACGTGGCCCAGCATCCGGTTCAGGGCGGCGCCGACCTGCCCGACCTCGGTACGGGGGTCGGCCTCGGCGTCGGGGACCCGCTCGTGGAGGGCGGGCTCGCCGCTGTGCAGGGTGAGTTCGGAGACCCGGGTGGCGGTGGCGGCGACCCGTCGCAGCGGGCGCAGGGCGACACCGACCAGGACCTGTCCGGCGAGGGAGGCCGCGATCAGCCCGGCGAGGGTGACGAAGACTTCCACGGCGATCAGGGTGTGCACGGTGGAGTCGACCTCGGCGAGCGGGAAGCCGACCACGATGCTGCCGACGCCGCCGTCGCTGCCGAGGGCGCCGACACTGCCGTCGCTGCCGACGCCGCCGTCGGGCGCGGTCAGGACCCGGTAGCCACCGAGGCCGGGCAGGTGCAGTTCGACCGGGTCGCCGGGAGGGCCGCCGGCCGTCTTGAGGGAGGCCTTGCGGGCGGCCTCGGCGAGGGCGGAGGCCTGCTCCGCGGTGAGCGGCGGGTGGCCGCCGGGCCCGGATCCGCCGACGGCGGCGCTGCGCTGGCTGCGGACGCTCTCGACGGTCTTGCCCGCGGTGTCCAGGCGGACCCCGACGGCGCCCAGCGGGGATCCGGGGGCCAGGACGATGCCGAGGGCGTTGTTCCCCCGGTTCGGCTTGCCCGCGCCCGGGCGGCTCGCCATCTCGACGGAGACGCGCAACTGTTGGTCGACCTTGTCGACCAGGTACGAGCGCAGCGCGACGGTGGTGACGGTGCTGATGGCCGCGCCGACGACGGCGATGAGGGCCACCGCCGAGACGACGAGCCGGGTCCGCAGCGACCAGGGCCGCCGGCTCCGGCGGGGGCGGCGGGGGCCGGAGGGACGCGCGGGGCGGCCCGGCCGGCGGGGACGGCGGGACCGCGCGGCCGCCACTAGTCGGCCGGCTTGATCAGGTAGCCGGCGCCGCGGCGGGTGTGGATCATCGGCGGGAGGCCGGTTCCGCTCTCCAGCTTGCGCCGCAGGTAGGAGATGTACAGCTCGACCACGTTGGCCTGGCCGCCGAAGTCGTACGACCACACGCGGTCCAGGATCTGCGCCTTGCTCAGCACCCGGCGCGGGTTGCGCATCAGGTAGCGCAGCAGCTCGAACTCGGTCGCGGTCAGGTGGACGTCCTGACCGCCCCGAGTCACCTCGTGGCTGTCCTCGTCGAGCCGCAGGTCACCGACCTCCAGCACCGACCCGCCGCGCGCGGCCTGCGCCGCACCGGAGCGCCGGACCAGGCCGCGCAGCCGGGCGACGACCTCCTCCAGGCTGAAGGGCTTGGTGACGTAGTCGTCGCCGCCCGCCGTCAGACCCGCGATGCGGTCCTCGACCGAGTCCTTCGCTGTCAGGAACAGCACCGGGACGTGCGGGAGCTCCCGCCGAAGGCGGCCCAGGACGGCCAGCCCGTCCATGTCGGGGAGCATGATGTCGAGCAGGACGACGTCGGGCCGGAACTCCCGCGCCGCGCGCACCGCGCCCGCACCGTCGCCCGCGCTGCGGACCTCGCAGCCCTCGTAGCGCAGGGCCATCGAGAGCAGCTCGGAGAGGGCGGCCTCGTCGTCCACGACGAGGACCCGGCAGGGGCTGCCATCGGGCCGGACGAGGGCCGTGTGGCTGGCGGTGGACGTGGACGCGTGGGAAGTGGTCGTCGCAGTCATGCGTACACGCTGGCCGCCGCCGGTGAGAGCGCTCTTGCCTGAACCTGTGAATTCCCTGAGAAACCCCTCCCGCCCCTCAGGCCAGGTGGAAGAGCCGGGCTCCGTTGTCGTGGCAGACGGCGCGCAGCCAGGCGTCGCCGAGGCCGAGCCGTTCGAGGGCATCGAGCTGGTGCTCGTAGGGGTAGGGGATGTTCGGGAAGTCGGTGCCCAGCAGGATCCGGTCGCCGAGGTCGGCGAGCCGGCCGCGGTCCTGCGGCGGGAAGCCGCTGAACTGCTCCGAGAAGTCGGTGAAGGCCATGGTGGTGTCGAGGCGGACCTCGGGGTACCGGTCGGCGAGGTCGAGGAAGTCCGCGTACTCCGGCATCCCCATGTGCGCGACGATCAGCGGCAGCCGGGGGTGGCGGGCCAGTAGCCGGGCGATCGGCTCCGGTCCGGTGTGCTTCCCCGGGACGGGCCCCGAACCGCAGTGCACGACCGTCGGGATCCCGGCCTCGGCGAGGAGACCCCAGACCGGGTCGAGCCGGTCGTCGGTGGGGTCGTACCCGCCCACCTGGAGGTGGGCCTTGAAGACCCGGGCCCCCGCCGCGACGGCCTGGCCGACGTACTCCCGCACCCCGTCCTCCGGGAAGAAGGTCGCGGTGTGCAGGCAGTCGGGGGTGCGGGCGGCGAAATCGGCGGACCAGGAGTTGAGCCAGGCGGCCATGGCCGGCTTGTGCGGGTAGAGCATGGCGGTGAAGGCCCGAACGCCGAACTCCCGGAGCAGCGCGACCCGCTGCTCCTCCTCGTGCCGGTAGGTGATGGGCCATTCGACGCCGGTCAGCGGGCCGACCGCGTCGAAGTAGTCCCACACCTTGTCCAGGACCGGCTCGGGCATGAAGTGGGTGTGTACGTCGACCAGCCCGGGCACCCCGAGCCGCTCCCGGAACACCCGGACGGCCTCAGCCGTCTTCGCGGACAAAGCCGTGGCTCCGCTCGACCGTGGCGATGTGCAGCGTGTAGCTCTCGTACCAGTCGGCGCGACCCTGCTTCATCGCCGCCTGGTGCTCCATCTCCTGGCGCCAGAGGCCAAGGGACTCGTGGTCGCGGAAGTAGGCGACGGTGATCCCGAGCCCGCCGGGCGTCCGCGCGGACTCGTAGCCGAGGAAACCCGGGTTCCCGCTGACGAGCTCGGTCATCCGCTCGAGCGTCTCGGGGTAGCCGCTGTCCTCGGGGGTCCGGACGCTGGTGAACACACTGATGACATAGGGCGGTTCGAAAGCCTGCACGGGCTGAATGGTCATGCCCACCACCCTCTGCGGCCGGTACGTGGTATGTCCACCGGAAAGCGGCCCGGACGGCCAAAGGGATCCAAGTTTTGACCTTGCCCCACTCCTCACCGGGTCGGGCGGGCAGTCGGTCGGTCGGTCGGGGCAGTCAGGTCGGTCAGGTCGGTCGGTCGGTCGGTCGGTCGGGTCAGAACAGCCCGTCCTGCGCGGCGGCGGTGTCCCGCCCGGTGCTGGGGATCCCTGCCACGGGCACATCGGTGACATCGCCCTCCCCGGGCGCCACCAGTTCCCAGCCCGCGAGCAGCCGGGTGTCCACGACCAGCCCGTCGGCGAAGTGGAGATCGGGCCCCGCGGCCCCGACGAGCCGGCCCGCGACGGTCCCGCCGGGCACCATCTCGGTGATCACCCGGGCAGGGCCGGGCAGCGCGGCGAGCCCGAACGCCCCGGCGTGGTCGGTCACCTCGCACTCCAGCCTCTCCAGCGACTCCGGCCACCCCTCCAGCGCGGCCGCCCGTGCGTGCAGGGCCGCGACCTCCGCCGCCCGCTCGGGCACCGGCGGCAGCTCTCCCCGCACGGACCGCTTACGGGCATAACCGATCCGGTCTGGCACTCCGAGCGCGGAACGCAGCAGCTCCTCGGTCCGGCGGGTCGCCATCAGCGGCCCGCGCCCCAGCCAGGCCCAGGCCACCGCCCCTTGCTCCAGCAGCCGGACGGACCCGCGCTCCTCGGCGGTGATGCCGACCTTGACCAGCCCGGTCCCGAACCAGGCGAGGTACACCCGGTAGGTACGCGGATCACCGGCGTTGGTGTCGGCCGCCACCGAGAAGGAACGGTCCAGGCCGGCGCACTCGGGGCACTGGGCGTTCCCCGTCCGGCCGGGAACGGTCCGCTCCGTCGGGCAGGGCGTCCGCCGTCCGGCCCTTCGGATGCCGAGGCAGTGCCGCTCTCCCCTGGCGGCGAAGGCGAGCGGCTGCCCGTACGCGAGGAGGCTGGTGCGCTCTCCCCGTCCCGGTCCCCGCCCGTACCAGCCCATGGCGGGCCGGCCGTCATTCCACCGGAGGCCGGTGCACCACCAGGTCACAGGGGGAGCGGCCGCTCGAAGAAGATCTCCGGGACGACGGTGACCTGGGTCCCGCTGACACCGCCGATGGCCGCGGCGAGCCCGACGGACGCCGCCAGCGCCGCGTACGGCTGGCCCGCGTCCTCCTGGAGGCGCTGGATCAGCGCCCGGTCGATGTCGTCCACCGAACTTCCTCCTGCGTCCCCGCACACCCTCGCGGAGACGCTACCCGATCCTGGAATCACCCCCCGTGACCGAACAGGGTTCGGCCCGGCCCCTCCCTCTCCTCCCCGGCCCGGCTAGCGGGCGACGAACTGCGTCAGGATCGCCTGGACCTCATAGATGTCGACGCCCTTCGTAAAGGTCTTCGCTATCGGCGCCGAGCTCCCGGAGAGCCATATCTTCAGCTCCGCGTCCAGGTCGAAGTGGCCGGCGGTCTCCACGGAGAAGTGCGTGATGCTCCGGTACGGAATCGAGTGGTACTCCACCTTCTTCCCCGTGAGCCCCTGCTTGTCGATGAGCACGAGCCGCCGGTCGGTGAACAGGATCGTGTCGCGGATCAGCAGATACGCGGCGTGCACCTGCTCCCCCTGCCCCAGCAGCCGCGCGTACTCGCGGTGTGCCGACGCCGGATCCACGGCGTGCGCGTTCCCGAACAGTCCCATGTGAGTTCCCCCTGTTTTCCCGGCGAGATCTCCCGGTGAGATTCCCCGGCGAGATCCCCCGTTGAGTCGATCTCCAAGAAACCGTATCCGGGCCGCGCGTCACCCCGCGTCACCCGGCAGAGCCACCTCACCCGGTAACCCCCCGGAGCCAGGCCTCATCACTGAGGAGGAGGAAGGAGGCGACGGGGAGGGAGCCGAGGAGGAAGAGAAAAGGAGAACGACAACACAAGAGGCCCCCCGGTGAACCGGGGGGCCTCTTGGGCTGTGCACTCGGCAGGATTCGAACCTGCAACCTTCTGATCCGTAGTCAGATGCTCTATCCGTTAAGCTACGAGTGCTTGGCTGGCCGGGGTTTTGCGCCCCGTTGGCCTTGCGAGAACAACAATACATGGACCTCGCCGGGACGCGAAATCCATTAGCCCCACCCGCTCTGACCTGCAGAAATGGCCTGGAAGAAGATCATCCGGTTGGGTGCCGGGGCGTCCCCGGTGCGCGTCCGTGCGGGCAGATCCCGCCACCTCCCGGACCCCGAACGCACCGAAGCCCCGGTCCGCAAGGACCGGGGCTTCGTGAAGTGCGGAGGCGGAGGGATTTGAACCCTCGATGGGGGGTAAGCCCCAAACCGCATTAGCAGTGCGGCGCCATAGACCGGACTAGGCGACGCCTCCAGCACACCCCCGCGTACGAAGGTGCGTGCAGATGATGACACAGGCCAGGGGCCGGTCACCAATCCGCTCCCACGGTACAAGGAGGGCGGCCCGCAGAGCAAAGCCTTAAGCACCCCCGTGTGCGGAACGTCGGCGCCGGCTCGTCGTTGGTCTGTCGTACGACGTACGGACGACCTGGAGTTCCCCATGCTGCGTCTCGCCGCTTTCGCCGTCGCCTCCGCTCTGGCCGCAGGAACGGCGGGCCCCTTGCCCCCGCTGCCGCCCCTGAGCCGGCTGCTGGCCTCACCCGACCGGCTCACCATCCTCGTGGCCGACACGGGCAACCCGCTGGCCGACGGCGAGTACCGGCTGGAGTGCGATCCGCCCGGCGGGAACCACCCGCGGGCCGAGGACGCCTGCGCCCGCCTCGAAGCCCTCACGCGCGAGGGGAAGGATCCCTTCGCTCCCGAGCCCGAGAATCAGCTCTGCACCATGCAGGACGGCGGCCGCGCCACGGCCCGGATCACCGGAACGTGGCATGGCCACAGGGTGGAGTCCCGGTTCCGCCGGACGAACGGATGCGAGATCCGCCGGTGGAACGACTTGGAACCTGTGCTTCCACGTGGGCGTTCCTGACCTGGGAGGATGCCCGGGTCGGGCGATATGCGCCGGGCATCCGCCCCCTCACCGGGAGCCCGTGCGCTTAGACTCCTCCCGTGACATGCCGGTAGTTGTGGTCAGGGAGGAAGCTCGTCGTGAGCAGCAGGCCATCCCGAGGCGCTGCTCGCCTCGCAGCAATACTCGACGCTCTTCCGGACGCGCTGTTGCTCGTCAACGCCAACGGCACGGTCGTCAACGCGAATTCGATCGCCCTCGAGGTCATGGAGAGCCCCGGTACCGGGCTCGTCGGCCGGGGCGTGCTCGACCTCCTGCCCGAGTTCGACTCCAAGCTGATCCCCGGCTCCATGCGCCGGCCCGGCGAGGACGAGGGTGGCCGCGCCCGCCCGAAACGGATGGTCGCCCGCCGCACCGACGGCAGCGAGTTCCCCGTCGAGGTCACCGCAGCCCATCTCGACGGCAGTGACGCCTACCGCGAGCCGCAGCCCTCGTACACCGGCGACGAGCTGCTGATGCTCGTCGTACGGGACCTCTCGCAGACGGTGGACACCGAGGCCGAGCTGGCCCGCTCCCAGCGCCAGACCGAGATGATCCTGCGCGCCGCCGCCGAGGGCGTCGTCGGCACGGACACCGACGGCAGGGTCGTGCTGGTCAATCCGGCCGCCGCCCAGATCCTCGGCTACCGCGCCACCGACCTCGGCAACCGCGAACTGCACGGGCTGGTCCAGCACTCGCGCGCCGACGGTTCGCCGTTCCCCTTCGAGGAGTCCCCGCTCGCCGACACCCTGCGCAGCGGACGCAAGCACCGGGTCCGCGGCCAGGTGCTGTGGAACAAGACCGGGCAGCCCGTCGCCGTGGACCTGACCACCTCTCCCGTACGCGACGGGGAGCAGCTCGTCGGCGCCGTCATGACCTTCACCGACCGGCGCTCCTACGACGCGCTGGCCGCGCGCCACGCCCAGCTGCTGTCCGTCCTCGAAGACTCCCTGCGCGGGCCGCTGGAGGAGCTGCGCGGGGAGCTGGCCACGCTGGCCGCAGACGACGCGGGACAGCTCTGGCCCGAGGCCAACCAGCTCCTGCACCATCTGGCCGCCGGCTACTCCCGGATGACCACGCTGGTCGACAACGTGCTCGCCTTCCAGCGCCTGGACGCGGGTGGCGAGAAGCTCGACAAGAAGAAGGTGCTGATCGACGGGGTCGTCGCGGCCGGTGTCGACGGCGCGGTCGAGCTCATCGGCCCCGGGCGCGCGCAGTTCGCCGTGCACGCCCCGACCATCGAGGCCGAGGTGGACGCGGAGCGGATCGCGACCGCCCTCGCGCACCTGGTCGCGGACGTCGCCGGGGTGGACGCCACCGGCAAGACCCGCCAGGGCAGCGGGTACATGGACTCGACGATCGTGGTGGCCGCCGCGCAGCGCGGAGAGGTCGTACGGATCGAGGTGCGCGGCCCGTACGAGGGCGGCAACCCGGTGCACGAGCCGATCGTGCGGGGCATCGTGGAAGCGCACGGCGGTGTGCTGCAGACGGTGGAGGTACCGGGCGCTCCCGGCGGGGCGTACGTACTGGAACTGCCGCTGGGCGCCGGAGCCGGGACGGTCACCCTGCCCGAGCCGGTGGAGGCTCCGCCGGCCGCTCCCGGGACCGAGGGCGGCCCGGGGCAGGTCTCCGGCGGCCGGCGGGCCCGGCGCGGTGTGGACGCGTTCCTCGACGACGACGCTGCCGCCGGCACGGGAGCCGAAGGCGGCTCCGGCAGCCGTTCCGGCACCGGCGTGGCGAAGGCGGGCCAGGACTCCGACGGCGGGAGCGCGCTCGCGCTGCCCTCCGGTCGGCGCCGGGGCGGCGAGGCCGGGGCGGTTGCCCGGCCCGGCGACGGCGCTCCCGCGGAACTGGCCCAGTCCCCCGTGAACCCGGCGGGCCTCGGTGGCAGTAGCGGCACGGGGCGGCGCCGCGGCCAGAACGGCGACGGCAGCGACGGCAGCGGCGACTCCGGTGGCGGCAACGACCGCCCGGGCGGCCCCGGGCGGCCCGTGCCCCCGCAGGGGACCGCCATGCCCGCGCTCCCGCCCGTGCCGGTGGCTCCCGTACCGGTGCCGCCGTTCCCGGGGCTCCCCGTTCCGCTGACGGAGCACCCCGCCGGGCGGCGGCGTGCCCTGGGCGCGGCGGGACCGGCGCAACCGGGCGGCCCGGTGCCGGCGACCGGGCTCGGGCCGACGCCCGCGCCGATGCCTGCTCCGATGCCCACTCCGATGCCGGCGCCTGTGTCCTCCCCCGCTCCCGGTCCCGGTCCCGCTCCCGTACGGCCCATCGCCCCGGAGGGCGGCTTCGCGCTGCCCGCCGGGCCGACGCCGCCGCAGCCGCCGCAGGCCCCCTCCGACGCCGACGCCGACGCCGCGGGCGGGCGGCGCGGGCGCCGGGTGCTCAGCGCGCCCGGCACCGACTCCGAGGGCGCCGAAGCCGCCGCCGGGCGGCCGGACGCGGGCGCGCAGGGCCCCGTAGGCCCCGAGACGCATCCCACCGGGCGGCGGCGTGCGCTGCCCGCCACTCCGGCCTGGCCGGTTCCGGCGGCCCGTACCGCCCCCGAGGACTCGGACGGCAGCGGGCAGATCGCCGTACCCGGAGCCCGGCAGCCGCAGGACACCCCCGCGGAGGCCGCCGGGGCGCCGATCAGCGTCCGCGCGCTGGGCAGCCTCGGCCAGGGCGGCGGGTCCACCGACACGAACGGCTCCGGCCGGCGGCGCCGGCTCGCGGAGCCCGCGCCCGAGGGCCGGGCCTTCGCCATAGGAGCCCCCGAGGCGGGCTCGGCCGAGGGCCCCGAGCCGCTGGACGGGCCCGGTGGCGCCGTCGAGGTGGTCAACCGGACCGTGCCCCGTCCCGTGGACGACGAGCTGCCGCCCGAGCCGCTGGACAACCCGCGCCGGCTCCTGGTCTGGCCGGCTCCGGACGCGCAGACGCAGGCCGCACTCAGCGACCGCGGCTACCGCCCGGTGATCGTGCACTCCCGTGAGGAGGTCGACGCGCAGATCGCCGCGTTCCCCGCCGCGCTGTTCGTGGACCCGCTGACGGGACCGATCACCCGGACCGCCCTGCAGTCGCTGCGCCAGGCCGCGGTGGCCGCCGAGGTGCCCGTACTGGTCACGGCCGGGCTGGGGCACGCCACGCGCGAGGCCGCGTACGGCGCCGATCCGGCCGTGCTCCTGAAGGCGCTCGCGCCGCGCGACAGCGAGCAACACCCTTCCCGGGTGCTGCTGATCGAGGAGCACGACGAGATCGCCACCGCGCTGACCACCGCCCTGGAGCGGCGCGGCATGCAGGTCGCGCGGGCCGACGCCGATACGGACGCCGTGGAGCTGGCGACCCGGATGCGGCCGAACCTGGTGGTGATGGACCTGATGCAGGTGCGCCGCCGCCGGGCCGGGATCGTGGACTGGCTGCGCGCCAACGGGCAGTTGAACCACACCCCGCTGGTCGTCTACACGGCCACCGGGATCGAGCCGTCCGAACTGCCGCGGCTGGCCTCGGGCGAGAGCGTGCTGTTCCTCGCCGAGCGGTCCACCTCTGCCGACGTGCAGGGTCGCATCGTGGACCTGCTGGCCAAGATCGGCACCAACTAGTCATTCTGGCCGCATGGCCATCATCGACACGAGCGAGCAGACCGTCCCCGCCGACAACGGGGAGGTCAGCCTGCTCATCGCGCGACAGGTCGATCCGGGCCACGAGGAGAACTTCGAGGCCTGGGCCCACGGGATCCTGGAGACGGCCGCGGCCTTCCCCGACCACCTGGGGTACGGGCTGTTCCGCCCGGCCGTCGAGGGCGGGCCCTGGTTCCTGGTGCACCGGTTCCGCAACCAGGCGGCCTTCCAGCGGTGGCAGGACTCCGCCGAGCGCGCCGCCTGGTTCTCGAACTGCCTCGGGCACCACCACACCGAGATAGCCCGGCGCGAACTGCACGGCATGGAGACCTGGTTCGCGAAGCCGGGTACGGCCCGGCCCGCGCCGCCGCGGTGGAAGATGGCGATCAGCTCGGGGCTGGCCATCTTCCCGATCTCGCTCGCGGGCAACGCGCTGCTCGGGCCGTACCTGGTGAATCTGCACTTCGTGCTGCGGACGGCCGCGTTCGCCGTCGTCTTCAGCACCCTGATGACCTACGTGGCCATGCCCGCGATCAGCAAGCTGCTGCGGCCCTGGCTCACGCGCGGGCAGTAGGGACCGCCGGCCCCACGGGTATCAGTCGAGCTTGGTGACGTCGAGGACGCCGTCCGCGTACTGCTTGCGGATCACCTTCTTGTCGAACTTGCCGACGCTCGTCTTCGGCACCGCCTCGACGAACGCCCAGCGCTCCGGCAGCTGCCACTTGGCGATCGACCGGCCGAGGAAGGCGCGCAGGCCCGCGTAGTCCACGGTGGCCCCCTCCTTCAGGACGACGGTGGCCAGCGGGCGCTCGTCCCACTTGTCGTCCGGGACGGCGACGACCGCCGCCTCGGCGACCTCGGGGTGGGCCATCAACGCGTTCTCCAGCTCCACGCTGGAGATCCACTCCCCGCCGGACTTGATGACGTCCTTGGCGCGGTCGGTGAGGGTGAGGTAGCCGTCGGGGCTGATCACGCCGACGTCTCCGGTCTTGAGCCAGCCGTCCGCGCTGAACTTGTCCTCGGGGCGGGTCGGCTCGCCGCCCACGCCGCCGTAGTAGGAGCTCGCGATCCAGCTGCCGCGGACCTCGAGCTCGCCCGCCGACTCGCCGTCCCAGGGCAGGAGGCCGCCGCCGGGGCCGACCAGGCGGGCCTCGACGCCCGCCGGGAAGCGGCCCTGCGTGATGCGGTACGGCCACTCCTCGTCGGCGGTCAGACCGGCAGGCGGGTGGGCCATGGTGCCCAGCGGAGAGGTCTCGGTCATCCCCCAGGCGTGGAAGAGGCGCACGCCGAGCTTGTCGTAGGCCTCCATCAGGGCCGGCGGACAGGCCGCGCCGCCGATGGTGACCTGCTTCATCGAGGTCAGGTCGCGCGGGTTGGCGGTGACCTCGGCGAGCAGCCCCTGCCAGAGGGTGGGGACGGCCGCGGCGTGCGTGGGCTTCTCCCGCTCGATCATGTCGGCGAGCGGGGCGGGCTGCAGGAAGCGGTCCGGCATCAGCATGTTGATGCCGGTCATGAAGGTGGCGTGCGGCAGGCCCCAGGCATTGACGTGGAACTGCGGGACGACGACGAGGGAGGTGTCCTTGTCGGTCAGGCCCATCGACTCGGCCATGTTCACCTGCATGGAGTGCAGGTAGATGGACCGGTGGGAGTAGACGACGCCCTTCGGGTCCCCGGTGGTGCCGGAGGTGTAGCACATGGCCGCGGCCTGGCGCTCGTCCAGCTCGGGCCAGTCGTAGGTGTCCGGGCGGCCCGCCAGGAGCTCCTCGTACTCGTGCACGCGCACGCCGAGGCCCTCCAGCGCGGAGCGGTCGCCGATGCCCGCGACCACGACGTGCTCGATGGTCGGCAGGTGCGGCAGCAGCGGGACGAGCAACGGCAGCAGGGTGCCGTTGACCAGGACGACCTTGTCGGCCGCGTGGTTGACGATGAAGACCAGCTGCTCGGGAGGGAGCCGCAGGTTCAGCGTGTGCAGGACGGCACCCATGGAGGGGATCGCGAAGTACGCCTCGACGTGCTCGGCGTTGTTCCACATCAGGGTCGCGACGCGGTCGTCCTGCTGGACGCCCAGCTCGTCGCGCAGGGCGTTGGCCAGGCGCGTGGCACGGGTCCCGATCTCGGCGAAGCTGCGACGGTGCGGCTCGGCCTCCCCGGTCCAGGTCGTGACCTGGGACTTCCCGTGGATCGTCATCCCGTGCTGCAGTATGCGGGTGACGAGGAGTGGTACGTCCTGCATGGTGCTCAGCAAAGCGTCCTCCCGGTGAGCGCTGCGGCGCTGCGGCGGCTACGGATGCTGCGATTCTGCGCACGTACCGGTCGGCATGTCACTACCCAAGAGTAGAAACGCGGGCGTTGTTTCACGTGAAACATCGGCCGGGCGGGGCCGGACTCAGCGGACGGGTGTCAGTTCCGGGTCCTCGCGGAGCTTGACCAGCGCCCGGGAGACGGCGCTCTTGACGGTGCCCACGGAGACGCCGAGCAGCTCGGCGGTCTGGGCCTCGCTCAGGTCCTCGTAGTAGCGCAGGACCACCATCGCCCGCTGCCGGTCGGGCAGCCGGGTCACCGCGCGCCACATCGCGTCGCGCAGCGCCTGTGCCTCGGCGGGGTCGGCGGCCGGCGGCTCGTCGGCTTCGGGGAGCTCGTCGCAGACGAACTCGTCGACCTTGCGCTTGCGCCACTGGCTGGTGCGGGTGTTGACGAGGGCCCGGCGGACGTACCCGTCCAGGGCGCGGTGGTCCTCGATGCGGTCCCACGCGACGTAGGTCTTGGCCAGCGCCGTCTGGAGGAGGTCCTCGGCGTCGCAGGGGTTGGCGGTGAGCGAGCGCGCGGTGCGCATCAGGACCGTGCCGCGGGTCCGGACGTACGCCGAGAACGACGGGTACGGCGTCGGATTCGAGGCGAGCGTGCACACAGGCGTGGTCATGCCTCCACGCTAGGAGCGGCGCGGCCCCACCGGATCGGCCGCAGGTGCCGAAGCGGGATCCCCCTCAGGTTGTAGGGGTGGGGCCCGCCCCACCTCCTGAAGGTGGAGGAGGCGGGGCTTCCGCCCGAGGGGGCCGGCAGGCTCAGTAGCCGTCCACGGCCGGCCGGTCAGTCGTCCGCGGCGGGTGGGGTCAGTCGTCCGCGGCGGGTGGGGTCAGCCGTCCGCGCCCAGGATCAGCCCGGAGGTCGGGACCCCGGTACCGGCGGTGACCAGGGCGTGGACGGCGCCGGGCACCTGGTTGACGGAGGTTCCGCGCAGCTGGCGGACCGCCTCGGCGATGCCGTTCATGCCGTGCAGGTACGCCTCTCCGAGCTGGCCTCCGTGGGTGTTGAGCGGCAGCGCGTCCGCGGCCACGAAATCGACCGCCTCCCCCGGCGCGCAGAAGCCGAACTCCTCCAGCTGCATCAGCACGAAGGGCGTGAAGTGGTCGTAGAGGATGCCGACGTCGATGTCCGAGGGTCGCAGCCCACTGGTCCGCCACAGCTGGCGGGCGACCACGTCCATTTCCGGCAGCCCCGTGAGGCCGTCCCGGTAGAAGGAGGACATGGCCTCCTGTCGGCGGCCCGCACCCTGCGCCGCCGCCGTGATCACGGCGGGCTTCTGCCGCAGGTCGCGGGCCCGCTCCGGGGTGGTGACGACGATGGCCTGGCCGCCGTCCGTCTCCTGGCAGCAGTCGAGCAGCCGCAGCGGCTCGACGATCCAGCGCGAGGCGGCGTGGTCGGCGAGGGTGATGGGCTTGCCGTAGAAGTAGGCGGCCGGATTGTTCGCGGCGTGCCGGCGGTCGGTGACCGCGACGTGGCCGAAGGCCTCCGGGGTCAGGTTGTAGGCGTGCAGGTAGCGCTGGGCCGTCATGGCCACCCAGGAGGCCGGGGTGAGCAGCCCCCAGGGCAGCGACCAGCCGAGCGCCGCGCCCTCCGCCGAGGGTTCGCGCTGCTGGACGCCGGAGCCGAAGCGGCGGCCGGAGCGTTCGTTGAAGGCGCGGTAGCAGACCACCACCTCCGCGACCCCGGTGGCGACGGCGAGGGCGGCCTGCTGGACGGTGGCGCAGGCGGCGCCGCCGCCGTAGTGGATGCGGGAGAAGAAGGAGAGGTCCCCGATGCCGGCCGCCTGGGCGACCGTGATCTCGGGGCTCGTGTCCATCGTGAAGGTGACCATGCCGTCCACGTCGGCGGGGGTGAGCCCGGCGTCGTCGAGGGCCGCGTGCACGGCTTCGACGGCCAGCTTGAGCTCACTGCGGCCGGAGTCCTTGGAGAACTCGGTCGCGCCGATGCCGGCGATGGCGGCGCGGCCGCCGAGCTGGTCACGGGTGCGGACGCTCATGCCGTGCCCTCCGGGGTGCCGAGGGTGTCCTGCGCGGGACCCGGGCCGGACGGCACGCCGTCCAGCGTGACGGTGACGGTGCCCGTGACGTGGTGGCCGATGCCGTTGGCGCCGACCACGCGGATCTCGGCGGTGTCCCCGTCGAGGGCGGTGACGGTGCCGGTCAGCGTCATGGTGTCGCCGGGGTAGTTCGGGGCACCGAGGCGGATCGCGACCTTGCGCAGGACCGCGCGCGGGCCGAGGTGGTCGGTGATGTACCGGCCGACCAGGCCGTTGGTCGTCAGGATGTTCATGAAGATGTCCGGGGAGCCCTTCTCCCGCGCGAGCACCGCGTCGTGGTGCACGTCCTGGTAGTCGCGGGAGGCGATCGCGCCCGCGACGATCAGGGTGCGGCTGACCGGTATCTCCAGCGGCGGCAGTGTGTCGCCGATGTTCATGCCTCGTCCCCCTCGGGCGTGGATTCGGGCGTGCATTCGGGCGTGTCTTCGGACAGGACCGCGCCGAGCTCGGCCAGCAGTTCGCTGCCGCAGCCCAGGTACGCGTCGAGCTGGCGTCCCCACAGGAAGTGCCGGTGCACGGGGTGGTCGAGGTCGGCGCCCATGCCGCCGTGCAGGTGCTGGCCCGCGTGGACGACCCGTTTGCCCGCTTCCGAGGCCCACCAGGCCGCCGTCAGCGCGTGCTCGCCCGCCGGGAACCCCTCGTCCATGCGCCAGGCCGCCTCGTACGCGGTGACCCGTATCGCCTCGGTGTCCATGTAGGCGTCGGCCGCGCGCAGCATGACCCCCTGGTTGGTGGAGAGCGGCCGGCCGAACTGCTCGCGGGTGGAGGTGTACTCCACGGCGCGGGCGAGCGAGCCCGCGCAGACCCCCGCCTGGAGGCCGGCGAAGGCGGTACGGGCGACGGCCAGCACGTCCGCGTAGGCACCCTCCCCGCCGACCCGTTCCGCCTCGGCGGCGACCAGCGTCAGGGCTCCGGCCGACCAGGGAGCGGTGGTCTCCACCGGCTCCGCGTGCACCCCGGGCGCGTCCGTCCATACGAGCCACAGGGCTCCCGCCGCGTCCGGGACCAGGACGTGCGTGGCCTCGCGCAGCCAGGGCACGGCGGGGGCGCTGCCGGTGAGCCGGCCGTCCGGCGAAGCGGTGATCCGGCCCCGGTCCGGGAAGGCTCCGGTGGCGACCGCGTCGCCGGAGCCGAGCGCGGGGAGCAGCCGGGCGCGCTGCTCGTCGCTGCCGTGCCGGGTCAGGGCGAGGATCCCGTACACGCACGTGACGGCGTACGGGACCTGCGCGGTCGTGCGGCCCTGTTCCTCCAGCAGGAGCACCAGTCCGAGCAGGCCGACGTCCTCGACGGCGGCGGTCAGCCCGGCGGTGGTGAGGGCCTTCCACAGCTCGGCGTCGCTGCCGGTGCCGGAGGCGCCGAGGCGGTCGTGGGTGGCGAGGTCGCCGAAGATCCGGGCGGCGAGTCCGGCCGCGGCGGCCTGTTCCTCGGTGGGGTGGAAGTCCATCAGGCTTCGCTCCCCCGGAAGACGGGCAGTTCCAGTTCCTCGTCCACGCGCAGGAACTCCAGGCGCACGGGCAGCCCGATGCGGACCTTGTCGTACGGAACGCCGGTGATGTTGCTGACCATGCGGACCCCTTCGGCGAGTTCGACGAGAGCCACCGCGTAGGGCGGGTCGAAGGCGGGGAAGGGCGGGTGGTGCATGACCACGTACGAGAACACCGTGCCGGCGCCGGATGCCTCAACCGTGTCCCAGTCCGGGCTCCCGCAGGTGTTGCAGCCGGGGAGCCAGGGGAAGCGGAGCGTCGCGCAGGCGGTGCAGCGCTGGATCAGGAGCCTGTGCTCGCGGACACCGTCCCAGAACCCCTGGTTGTCGCGGTTGATCACGGGGCGGGGGCGCTGGGCGGGCTTCTTGCCGGGCTCGGTGGTCTTCTTCGCCGCCGGCTCGGTGGCGTTCTTCTCCGCCGGCTCGGTGGGCTTCTTCGCCGCCGGGACGTACTTGAGGATCCGGAAGCGGTGCGTCCCGGCGAGTTCGCCGTTCGCGCGGACGTCCATGCGGGTGGTCACGAAGTGGCCGGTGCCCAGCTTGGTCGTCTTGCGCGGCGACACCGATTCGATGACGGCGTCGAAGGTGATCGCGTCGCCGGGGCGCAGCGGCCTCAGGTACTCCTGCTCGCAGTCGGTGGCGACGACGGAGGTGCAGCCCGCGCCGTCGAGCAGCGCGAGGAGGTCGTCGTAGGCCGAGGAGCGGCCGGCGTGTCCGGAGAGCCCGCCCATCGTCCATGCCTGGAGCATGGTGGGCGGGGCGATGGCGTCCGGCCCGGTGTAGGCGGGGTTGGCATCGCCCATCGCCTCGCACCAGTGGCGGATCATCGGCTTGTTGACCGCGTCCTTGCCCTGGCCGCCGGTGGCGGCGGGCTGCCCTTCGAAGGCCGTGAGCAGGGTGTGGAAGCGCGCTGCTTCCGTCTCCGCTCCCGTCTCCGCTCCCGATTTCGCTCCCGTCTCCGCTTCCGATGCTCCGGTGGCGGGCGTGGCGGTCATCGCTTCCTTCCCTTCATGCCGAGCCGCATCATGGCGACGATCTCCCGCTGGACCTCGCTGACGCCGCCCCCGAAGGTGTTGATCTGGGCGGCCCTGTTCATCCGCTCCAGCTCACCGCCCGCGAAGACCTCGGGGCCTGACCCCCGGATGAGCGCCTCCTCCCCCACCACCTCCTGGCAGATCCGGTACACCTCGACGGTGGACTCGGTACCCAGGAACTTCACCCCGCTCGCGTCGCCCGGGGCCAGGGTGCCGGCGCCGACGTCCTGGACGAGGCGCCAGTTGAGGAGGCGTACGGCGGCGAGGCGCGCATGGGCCTCGGCGAGCCGCGACTGCACCCAGGGACGGTCTGCGGGGCGCTCGCCGGTGACCGGGTCGGGGGTACGGGCGTGGTCGAGCGCGCCCTGGTAGAAGTCCTCGGCCTGCATGCCGATGGCGGCGAGGGCGACGCGTTCGTGGTTGAGCTGGTTGGTGATCAGGCCCCAGCCGCCGTGCTCCGGGCCGACGAGGTTGCCGGCGGGCACGCGGATGGAGTCGTAGTACGTGGCCGTCGTGGTCAGCCCGCCGACGGTGTCGATCGGGGTCCAGGCGAAGCCGGGGGCGTCGGTGGGCACCAGGATGATGGAGATGCCCTTGTGCTTGGGGGCCTGCGGGTCGGTGCGGCAGGCGAGCCAGATCCAGTCGGCGTTCTGGGCGTTGGAGGTGAAGATCTTCTGGCCGTCGATCAGCCAGCCCTCGTCGTCCCGGACGGCCCTGGTGCGCAGGGAGGCGAGGTCGGTGCCCGCCTCGGGCTCGGAGTAGCCGATGGCGAAGACGAGTTCGCCCTTGAGGATCCGGGGCAGAAAGTAGTCCTTCTGCTCCTGCGTCCCGTACTTCATCAGGGTCGGGCCGACGGTGTTGAGGGTGACCATGGAGACGGGGGCACCGGCCCGGTAGGCCTCGTCGAAGAACACGAACTGCTCGTCCGGGCCGCGGCCCTGGCCTCCGTACTCGACGGGCCAGCCGAGGCCGAGGAGTCCGTCGGCGCCGATCCGGCGCAGTAGTGCGCGCTGCTCGGCGGGGTCCTGGGGCAGCCCGTCCGGCAGCAGGTTTCCGAAGTACTCCCGCAGCTCGGCGCGGAGCCGCAACTGGCCTTCGGTCGGGGCGAGGTGCACGGCGCTGGCCTCCCGGCATCACATCATCAAGTGAAGCTGACTGTCCGTCAGATTCCACGTGGATGTCAAGGCCGGGGCGCTGTGACGGAGCACGTAAAACGCCCGAGGGCGCCTGCACTACCGGACCCCAGCCGGTCCGGTCGCGCAGGCGCCCTGGTCAGTCGGTGCGGCTCAGGCCGCGGCTACCACCAGGGGTAGAAGTTCACCGCGACGTTGGAGTTGTGCTGTTCGATCGCGGTGAAGGCCGAGCCGTTGACCTGCGCGGTGTTGTTCTGGTTGGACGCGCCGGATCCGGTGGCCACCTGCTGCGAGGTGGAGGAGTTGCCGTGGTTGTTGCCACCCACGCCGCTGCCGATGATGCTGGCGACGCTCGCATTCGATCCGTCGTTCGCGAAGGAGCCGTTGTCGGCCGAGGCCACCCCGCCGAAGAGGGCGACGGCGAGGGGGAGAGCGGCGACGGCGGCGATGACGCGGGCGGTACGGATGCTTGCCATGTCTTTATCCTCCAGAAAACCGAAGTGGGGTGTACTCCAAGGCAGTTGGCCGACCGCCTCGGTCGTTCCGTGTGGTGACGACGTCGCGAGATCAGAGTTGCCCACCGAATCCCCGGCGAACCACCCCGGAGTCCTCGATTCCCCCGCAAGTATGACCAACATCGGATAAACCCCATTCGCGCCCCCGGCGCCCCAGGTCAACGCCTCGAGACCCGCCGAAACCCCTGCCGGGGAAGGGCTGAACCGTTCCGCCAACCGGCCGGCCCCGGACATGCCGAAAAGGGCCGCGCCGTCCGGGAACCCCACCGTCTCCCTGGCCTGCGGCCCTGCGCTGCCAAGCTTCACGCCCCCTGCACGCCCCCGGCGCTCGCCGGGGCCTTCCCGCTGTGCCCCGCTCCGGGGCACCTTCACGGCGCGATCCGCGGTCGCGGCCTACTCACACCGACCGACCGGGCTCCAGCGCCTGCGCTGCGTTGCTCTCGCGTTCTGCTGCGTTGCTCCTGCGTTGCTCCTGCATGCTGCGGCGTACTGGGGGTGCTGGTACTGGTCTGGTACTGGTTCCGGGTGCTGCTGTGTCCTGGGTACTGGGTACTGGGCGCCGCGCACTGGGCCCTACACCTTGCACCTGCGCGCACTGCGTCCTGCGTCCTGCGTCCTGCGTCCTGCGTCCTGCGTCCTGCGTCCTGCGTCCTGCGGTTAACGGGCCCTGCGCTCAACGGGTCCCACATCTGCGCCGTACGAGTACTCCGTGCCGAGGCGTGCTACGCGGCGAGCGCCATCTCCCGGCGGGCGGCTGCGACCCGGGCCGCTGCGGCGATCGCGGCGCTACGGACGCTGCCGTCCACTCCGGACTCGGAATCGAACTCGGCTCCGGAGCCGGCGGCCAGGGCGGTGGTGGAGCGGCGGACGGACGGGGTCTTGCCGTGGGCCTCGGCACGGATGCGCTGCTTGATGGTGGGCGGGAGCGAACCACCGCGCATCATCGCCCTCCAGGTCCGCCGGGCCATGAAGGCCGGCCGGTTCGCCGCGACGGCCGCGGGGGCGGCGGCGGGGGAGGAGGAGAGCGGGGTGGTGGCGGCCTGGGCGGCCTTACCGCCGAAGCCGAGGGAGGTGAGGAGGGCCACGAGGGCCGCGAGGACGGTGGTCCAGATCGACGTGATGGTGCTGCGGTGAGCCATGACGGGTCCCTCTTTTCGCGATGTTCCGACGGGCGGATCTGAATACATTCGTCATGATGCGGGCGCAACCGGAACGCCTCCACGCCCCGCGCCGCTCTTCCGACAAACACCACTCAAAGGGGCTAATCGCACAATCCCACCCCTCTGGATCCTTACCTGACGACGGGCCGGAACTCCGCCGGAAGATCTCCATCTCCCCTTCTCTGGGCGGATGTTGACATCCACTCAGCCCGACCAGCATGCTCCACCCACGGCGCGCGGATCTTCTTCTCATGGTCGGGGGACCAGGTTTCCATGCAGAACCGAAACGTACTGATATCGGGTGCCGGCATCGCGGGTACCGCCTTGGCCCACTGGCTGCGCCACCACGGCTTCCGGCCGACCGTGGTCGAGCGCGCCTCCGCTCTCCGTGAGGGCGGCTACAAGATCGACATCCGGGGTGCCGCGCTCGACGTGGTCTCCCGCGCCGGGGTTCTCGAAGCGGTCCGCGCCCAGCGGACCGACGTCCAGGGCGGCTCCATCGTCAACGCGGCCGGCAAGCGGGTGGCGACGCTGGACGGCGACACCTTCGGCGGCCGCGCGGGCCACGACGCGGAGATCCTGCGCGGTGACCTCAACCGGATCCTCTACGACCTCACCGTCGACGGAGCCGACGGTGTCGAGTACCTCTTCGGCGACTCCATCGCCTCCGCCACGGAGACCGCGGCCGGCATCGAGGTGGCCTTCGACAGCGGTGAGCGCCGCGTCTTCGACCTGGTCGTCGGCGCCGACGGGCTGCACTCCCACACCCGGGCACTGGTCTTCGGCCCCGAGGAGCGCTTCATCCGGGACCTGGGCTACTACGTCTCGATCTACAGCGTCCCCAACCACCTCGACCTCGACCGCTGGGAGCTGACCTACGTCTCCCCCCTGCGCACGGCCCTGACGTACAGCACGGCCAAAGACACCGGCGCGAAGGCGATGTTCCTCTTCGCCTCGGGGCCGCTGGAGTACGACCGCCACGACGTCCCCCAGCAGAAGAAGCTGCTCGCGGAGGCGTACGCGGGCGAGGCCTGGGAGGTGCCCCGGCTCCTCGCGGCACTGGACGAGGCCCCGGACTTCTACTTCGACTCCCTCAGCCAGGCCCACCTGGACCGCTGGTCCAAGGGCCGCACCGCCCTGGTCGGCGACTCCGCGTACTGCGCCTCGCCCGCCTCCGGCCAGGGCACGAGCCTGGCCCTGGTCGGTGCCTACGTCCTGGCGGGCGAGCTCGCGGCGGCCGGCGGGGACCACGGGACCGGCTTCGCGGCGTACGAACGCGAGATGCGCCGCTTCGCGGAGGAGAACCAGAAGCTCGGCCCCTCGAACATCAAGCACATGGTCATGCGGACCAAGCGCCAGATCTCGGTCCAGCTGACCATCCTCTCCCTCCTGGGCCGCCTGCCGGGCAAGGAGCGGATGATGGCCAAGGTCATGGAGCCGATCCAGAAGGCCGCGAACTCCATCACCCTCAAGGACTACTGACCCGACGGGCGGTGGGTGCCCGCCCGGGCACCCACCGCTGCCCCGGCGGGGACACGGCAAATCCCTCGCCCGATGCCGCCCCACCGAGCAGAATTCCCGGCATGGGGACAGACATCTACGGCTTCATCGAGTGCCGCTGGGATCGCTGGCTGGACGAGGACGACCGCAGCTGGAACAAGGCCGCCGACATCGCGGACCTCTACAACGGCCGTTCTTACGCCGCCTTCGGGTCGCTGTTCGGCGTGCGCGAGCCCACCGCGTTCCGTCCGCTCGCCGACTACCGCGGCCTCCCCGAGGACGCGTCCCAGGAGAGCCGCACCGCCCTCGATGCATGGGGCAGGGATTCGAGGGGCTCGTCCTGGATCACCTGGGCGGAGCTGGCGGCCGTGGACTGGGACGAATTCTCGAACGAGGTCGACGACTGCGTCCACGAGTACCGCCGCGGCGCCGACGGAACCTGGGAGCTGTACGGCAGGAACACCGACCTCAACCGCTTCACCGAGCTCTCCGGCATCACCGACACCCAAGCCCTCCACCACGCGGCCCGCGCCCACCCGGAGGGCACGGAGTGGCCCGACGGCGACCGTCTGTTCCGCATCGGCCCCCTCCGGCGCAGGGACACGGTGCCCGAGAGCGACTGGGGCGCCGTCTGGTCCGTCATGCGGACCTTGGCCGGCCTGCACGGCGACGAGGGCGTCCGCCTGGTCGTCTGGTTCGGCTGACTCCACAGCTCGTGCGCGGGAGGCGAGCCACTACGCTCGTGATCCACATCGACTTGGGGGAGTTCAGGATGCGAAGTGCCGTCGTCACGCCGAATGGTGACCAGATCCGCTGGGCCGAACTGCCGGGGGGCGGACCCGCGCGGGTCTACGTGCACGGGCTGGGATCCACCTCGCCCGCATACTTCGCGGCGAGCGCCGTGCATCCGCTGCTCGCCGGGCGGCGATCCCTGCTGATCGACCTCC
This sequence comes from Streptomyces sp. GL_148, assembly GCF_057834205.1. Lineage (NCBI taxonomy): Bacteria > Bacillati > Actinomycetota > Actinomycetes > Kitasatosporales > Streptomycetaceae > Streptomyces > Streptomyces sp. GL_148. The sequence goes on from NZ_CM174396.1 coordinate 4,365,987, forward strand.
TGGGGCACGGGCACAGCGACCGGCCGGAGGACTTCTCGTACACGCTGGAAGCGCATGCCGACGCCCTCGCCGCCGCGCTGGAGCAGGCCGGCACCGGCGCCGCCGAACTGATCGCGCACAGTATGGGAGGCGCTGTCGCCATCGTGCTGGCCGACCGGCACCCCCACCTCGTCTCCCGGCTGGTGCTGGTCGACGCCAACCTGGACCCGACCCCGCCCGACCCCGCCGCCACGGGCAGCAGCGGGCTCGCCACCTACACCGAGCAGGAGTTCCTGGCCGGCGGCTGGACCGAGGTGCGCGACCGGGTCAGCGCGCACTGGTGGTCCACAATGCGGCTGGCGGGCCGCGTCGCCCTGCACCGCAGCGCCGTCCACCTGGCGGCGGGCACGACGCCGACGATGCGCGAGGTGCTGTTGCGGCTGAAGATCCCGCGCAGCTACCTGCTCCCGGCCGAGGACGGCAGCCTCCCCGGGACCGAGGCCCTGGAGGCCGCTGGAGTGGCGGTCGTCTCCATCCCGGACTGCGGGCACAACATCATGCTCGACAACCCCGAAGGCTTCGCCCGGGCCGTCGCGGATGCCCTTGCCGCGGACTGAGGAACCTGTTCCAACGGCCCGAGCCCTGGCCCACACATGGCCGGAGGGCGGGCACCCGAATCGGGTACCCGCCCTCTGACCTGCTGCTTCTTGACTTGGCGGTGGGTGTGGGATTTGAACCCACGGTGACTCGCGCCACGACGGTTTTCAAGACCGTTCCCTTAGGCCGCTCGGGCAACCCACCTGGCGGGTACAGAGTACCGGGCGGTGGGGGTGGGCGGCGCTGGGGATTCTCGGAGGGTCAGGCGATCTGGGCCTTGTCGTAGGCCGCCTTCGCCTCGTTGCCGAAGTACGGTCCGAACATGCGGTTCGGGAGGAACGTGTAGCCGAAGCTGTTCACGGAGACCTGGGTGCCCAGGCCGGTCGCCTCGTTGAAGTCCTGGAACCAGGGGCCGCCGCTGGAGCCGCCGGTCATGTTGCACGGCAGGCTGTGGTCCTTGGTCAGCAGGAAGTCCTTGCCGGTGTTGCCGCTGCAGTACACGAGCTTGGTGCCGTCGTACGGGGCCGCTGCCGGGAAGCCGAAGGCGTACATCTTCTTGTTGTACCCGCCGTTGAAGACGATGCCCTGGGCTCCGACGGTCTGGCTGAGCGTCCGTCCGTTCAGCGGGGCGACGACCGCCAGACCGACGTCCATGTTCATGTCCTCGCTCGCCACCCACTGGTCGGTCGCGAAGGTCTTGGTGGCCGTCCACTGCCCGTAGGGCGCGTTTCCGTTGTCGTATCCCGGGACGAAGATCCAGTCGGTGTGCCAGGCGCCCTGGTACTTCACGCAGTGGCCGGCGGTGATCACCGTGCTGCCGTTGGCGCTGGTGATCGAGTCGCCCGAGCAGGAGGCGCTCTTCCCGTTGAAGGTGAAGAAGACCCGGCCCGAGGTTTTGACCACCGCGCCACCGGCCGTCCAGGCTCCGCCCGGCTGGGGGAAGGCCGCGGGGGAAGCGCCGGCGGGGGTCGGGGCGATCGTCGTGGGGCGCTCCGCGGTGGTGGGCGCCGTACGGGCGGCCGCGCCCGGGGCGGCAATGCCCGGGGTGGCCGTGATGTCCAGCGGGGTGGCGGCCCGCATCCGCTCGGCCGACCAGGAGCCCGGGGCGGGGCGCTGCGCGGCGGCCGAGGGGGAGGCCGCCGTCAAGGTACCCGCGAGCAGGGCTCCCGTCGCGAGTAAGACCGATATGGCTGTCCGATGGCGATTCACGCATGACTCCTTCTGCCGTGCCCGGATGAAGAGTTGTCGGTGCGGATCGGGGGCAGCGTGGCACGCCGGGAACGAGATGTCAGGCACCAGTCGGAACGTTCGGTCGGTTCCGGCCAGGAAATGGCCAACTCCGGTTAGGTGGTGAGGAGGACACCCGCGTACGAAGCTCCGGCCACCACCACCCAGGCCGCGAGACCCAAGAGAGCGGCCCGGCCGCCGGTACGGGACAGGGTGGGCAGGTGAACCGCGCTGCCCAGGCCGAACAGGGCGGCCGCCAGCAGCAGTTCCTGGGCCGTGTGCGCCCATTCCAGCGCTACGCCGGGCAGTACCCCGGTGGCGCGCAGCGCGGCCGCCGCGAGGAACCCGGCCACGAACAGCGGCACCGGAACCGGCCTGCGGCCCGTGGGAGTGCGCACTCCGCGCCTGCGGGCCCGTACCGAGAAGGCCACCGCCGCGACCAGCGGGGCCAGCATCGCCACGCGCATCAGCTTGACCAGCACCGCTTCGCCCAGGGCGCCGGGACCGGCCGTCTGGGCGGTCGCCACCACCTGGCCGACGTCGTGGACGCTCGCGCCCACCCAGCGGCCGAAATCCGGGTCGGACAGTCCGAGTGGGGACTGCAGGAGCGGCAGGACGGCGATGGCGAGGGTGCCGCACAGGGTGACCAGGGCCACCGAGGAGGCCACGTCCTCCTCATCGCTGCCCGATACCTGGCTGACGGCTCCGATGGCCGAGGCTCCGCAGATCGAGTACCCGGTGGCGATCAGCAACGGCTGGTCTCCGGGGAGTCCGAGTCGCCGGCCGAGCCAGAGGGTGCCGAGGAAGGTCGCCGCCACCACCCCCGCCACCATCGCCACGGTGGCCCAGCCCAGCCGGAGCACCTCGTCCAGCCCCAGCGCCAGGCCCAGCAGGACGATGCCGATCCGCATCAGGCGCCGCCCTGCCAGGGAAAGGCCCGGGCGCGCGGGGCCCCGTACGAAGCCCCGTAGACGGGGGAGGTGAGCCGCGGCGATACCAAGCACCACCGACACCGTCAGCATCGGCGCCCAGGGCGCCAGCCGGTGCACCGACCAGGCCGCCAGGACTCCGGCCGCCGCGAGGCCCAACCCGGGCCACGATGACGATGTTTCACGTGAAACATCGCCCGGAACCGGTGATCCCACCCCGCGCACCGGGCGGTTCAGCAGGGCCATCAGTCGGTCGGGAGCGTGTAGACGCGGCGGACACTGCTGCCCAGGCGTACGACGTCGGCGCCGTAGACGTGCAGGGATATCGCCTTCGTGCGACAGGAGTTGCGGACCTTGTGGATGTCACCGGGCGGGGCGAATCCGCAGACCTCTCCGGGGCCGTTGACCACGTGCTCGGTCGCCACCAGACGGGCGCCGGTGGTGGCCGTGGCAGGGGCGAGGCGGTAGCGGAGCTCGCTCTCCTCACCCTCGTGCACCCCGGCCACGCACCACGAGACGTGGTCGTGGATGGCGGTCTCCTGACCCGGCAGCCACACCAGGGCCACCACGGAGAAGCTGCCGTCCGGCTCCGCGTGCAGGATGTGCTGCCGGTAGCGGTCGGAGTGACCCTCGCGCTGCTCGGCGGTGAGCAGACCGGGCGTCCCCAGGTGCGGGGCGAGGCGTTCGCCGACCAGGTAGGCGGTCAGGTCGGGGGCCAGTCCCCGGTCCACGACCGTACGGATCTCACTGACGAGGGCGGCCGTCCTCGCGGTCGTGCGGGCCGGCGTGGTGGTGGTCATAGGGGGAGCGTCGAGGAGCCCACCCATCACGTCCAACGACAGTTGTGAGCCGAAATCCCAAGCCCGGCTTATGGGTTGGGGCGGAGTCGGAGCGTCGGCGGTGCCGGTTCAGCAGCCGACGCGGTTCGAGGCCGCCTGCCTCAGGGCCTCCAGCACCACCGCCGTCGCCGGGACCCGCAGATGATCGCGGTACACGTGCGCGGCGATGTGACGACGCGCGGCCGGCAGGAGGGCCCGCCCGCACACCTTGCTCAGCGAGAGCGAGGGCAGCACCAGGGCGGGCATCATGGCCACGCCCAGGCCCTGTGCGACCAGGCTCTGGACCACCAGGTTGTCGTCGGTGGCGAACCGGATGTCGGGCACGAAGCCGAGCTCCGCGCATTCGTGCAGCAGGTTCGCCCGGCAGCGCGGGCAGCCGGCGATCCACCGCTCTTCGGAGAGGTCCGCGAGGTGCACGGCCCGCCGCCGGGCCAGCGGGTGCCCGGTCGGCAGCAGCACCGTCAGCTGGTCCTCCATGAGCCTGACCTCGGCGACCTCCTCCGGGACCTCCTCGTGCAGGCCGGGATAGGTGAAGGCCAGGGTGATGTCGCACTCGCCCCGCTCCAGCCTGCGCAGGGAGTCCGGGGGCTCCCCCTCCAGCAGCTCGACCTGGATGCCCGGGTGCTCCTTGGCCAGGCTGCTCAGGGCTTCCGGGACCAGGGTGACGTTGGCGCTGGGAAAGCCACAGAGCCGGACGCGGCCGGTCCGCAGCCGGGCGTAGGCCTTCAGCTGGGCCTCGGCGGCGGAAAGACTGCCCAGGATGGCCTCGGCGTGCCGGGCCATCGACTCCCCGGCCTCGGTGAGCTGCATGCGGCGTCCCACGCGGGTGAACAGCGGGGTGCCGACGGCGCGTTCGAGCGCCTTCATCTGCTGGGTGATGGCGGGCTGGGTGTACCCGAGGACCCGGGCGGCGGCCGAGTAGGACCCCGAGGCGACCACCTCGTGGAAGGTCCGTATGTGCCGCGAATCGAACACGGTCGAAGCATAAGCGGACGTTGGGAGGGGCCGCAGGCACAATCACGCCTACGACCCCTCGCCATCAAGCCAGTTGGCTCTGCCGCCCGCAGGCGACCGGCCTCTACTTGTCGCCGACCCGCGAGCCGAGCGTGATGTCCACCGTGGTCGGCTTGCCACCGCGCAGGTAGGTCATCTTCACCGTGTCACCCGGCTTGTACGTCCAGATCTCGCTGATCAGGGTCGGGCCGCTGTCGATCGGCTTGCCGCCGAGCTCGGTGATGATGTCGCCGGGCTTCAGCCCCGCCTTGCCCGCCGGACCGTTCGGGTCGACCAGCTCGCTGGCCGCGGCGCCCGTCTCGGAGATCTTCGCTCCGTCGGTCTTGGCCGCGAGGTCCACGGAGACCGAGATCACCGGGTAGACCGGCTTGCCCGTCTTGATCAGCGATTCGGCGACGTTCTTCGCCTGGTTGACCGGGATGGCGAAACCGAGGCCGATGGAGCCGGCCTGGCCGCCGCCGAAGCCGCCGCTGCCCGCCGACTGGATCGCGGAGTTGATGCCGATGACCGCGCCGCGGCTGTCGAGCAGCGGACCACCGGAGTTGCCCGGGTTGATCGAGGCGTCCGTCTGCAGGGCGCTCATGTACGAGTTCTTGCCGCTGGAGCCGTCACCCGAGGCGACCGGCCGGTTCTTGGCGCTGACGATGCCGGTGGTGACGGTGTTGGACAGGCCGAACGGAGCGCCGATCGCGATGGTCGAGTCGCCGACGGCGACCTTGTCGGAGTCGCCGAGGGGCAGCGGCTTGAGCCCGGACGGCGGGTTCTTCAGCTTGATGACGGCGACGTCGTACCCCTCGGCCCGGCCGACGACCTCGGCCTCGTACCTCTTGCCGTCGGAGAAGGTCGCGCTGAGCTTTCCGCCGTTGGCCGCGGAGGCGACCACGTGGTTGTTCGTGAGGATGTGGCCCTGCTGGTCGTAGACGAAGCCGGTGCCGGTGCCGCCCTCGCCGTCGCCGGCCGAGGCCTCGATGGTGACGACGCTGGGCAGCGCGCCGGCGGCCAGGCCCGCGACGGAACCCGGATCGCGCTTGAGGTCCTTGGGCGTGTTGCCGGCGCTGACCGTGGTGGAGCCGGAGCCGTCGCCACTGCGGTCGGCGGCCCAGTAGCCCACGCCGCCGCCGACGGCTCCCGCGAGGAGCGCCGCCGCGAGGACGCCCGCGATCATGCCGCCCTTGCCCTTCCGCTTGGGCTGCGGTGCGCCGTCGGTGGCCAGGGGCACGCCCCAGCCGCCACCGCCCTGGCCGTCACCGGCCCCGTACGCGGGGGCCGCGGGCGGCGGGGGAGGCCAGCCCTCGGCGCCCATCGCCTGCGGCGCGGGAGCGGGGGCATCGGCGTACGCCGGGGTGACCGGCGGGACCGGGCTCTCGGCATACACGGGAGCCGGGGCCGGGGCGGGCGCCGGCGGCAACTGCTGCGTCACCGGCTCCACGGGCGCCGGCGCGGCGGGCGCGACCGGCGCGGCGTCGACGGGCGCGGCCACCGGGGGTACGGGCGGAGCCGCGGGGGGCGTCGGGGCCGCGGTGCCCTCGTTCTCGGTGCTCACAGCGCTCTCTCCTCGTCACACACGGCTTCAGAAATACGGGCGATATCGGTCCGACTGAACGTTCGACGTGCCGTACAAGTTCCTGGGCAAAGCCTTTCCCATGACCCGTCAGAGCACTGTAAGCCGGACCTGTGAGTCTCCCCCATCCTTTATCTCCGACATTTCGGACGCATCTCCAGAAGCGCCCGCAGGGCTCTCCCCGACATCCGAGCCCCTCCCGGTGGCACCATGAGCCGGTGACCCACGCAACGCCGCGCACCATCCAGGTCGTCGCCCACCGCGGCGCCTCGGAGGATGCCCCCGAACACACGCTGGCCGCCTACCGCAAGGCCATCGACGACGGGGCCGACGCCCTCGAGTGCGATGTCCGGCTCACGGCCGACGGCCATCTGGTCCTGGTCCACGACCGGCGGGTGAACCGCACCTCCAACGGCCGCGGCGCCGTCTCCGCCCTGGAGCTGGCCGATCTCGCCGCCCTCGACTTCGGCTCGTGGAAGGACCGGGAGGAGTCTCCCGACTGGGACGCGGATCCCGAGCGGACCTCCGTACTCACCCTGGAGCGGCTGCTGGAGCTGGTCTCGGACGCCGGACGGCCGGTTCAGCTGGCGATCGAGACGAAGCACCCGACGCGCTGGGCCGGACAGGTGGAGGAGCGCCTGCTCTTCCTCCTCAAGCGCTTCGCGCTGGACGCCCCGCCGCCCGAGGGGCCGCACCCGGTCCGGGTGATGAGCTTCTCCGCGCGCTCCCTGCACCGGATGCGAGCGGCCGCGCCGACGGTCCCGACCGTGTACCTGATGCAGTTCATCTCGCCCCGGATGCGGGACGGGCGGCTGCCGGCCGGAGTGCGGATCGCCGGGCCGGGGATGCGGATCGTGCGCAACCACCCGGGCTTCATCCGCAAACTTCAGGCCTCCGGACATTCCGTTCACGTATGGACCGTGAACGATCCGGAAGATGTTCAGCTCTGCGCTGATCTGGGTGTGGAAGCGATCATCACCAACAGACCGCGACAAGTTTTGTCACAGCTAGGCCGCTGACGTCCCGGTTTGCACCTCCGCCACAGGCGCCACATCCGTTACAGGGTGTGCACCGGCGCATCCGCTCCGCGTTCGGTCGCCGTGAATGCGTCAGAGGGCGCCGGTCCGACGGTTTCCGGTCCAGGCCATTGGGGCATCCAGACCATGCGTGGGGCTAAGGAGGTTCCGGGGGTGGCGTTGATGGTGGCACAAGAAGTGCCCACGTCGTCGTGCATGGACGTGTCCCATGGTCCTGCGGGCGTGGGCGAGGCGAGGCACCGGATGCGCGAGCAGCTGCGCATCAGCGGAGTGTCCGAATCGATCGTGGATGACGCCGTACTGATCCTTTCCGAACTGCTCAGCAACGCCTGCCGGCACGGCAGACCGCTGGGCGCGCGGGAGATCGGGGACGGTGGGATACAAGCGTCGTGGCGCGTCGACAAGGCGGGGCGGCTGACGGTCGAGGTCACGGACGGCGGCGGGCCCACCCGCCCCATCCCGGCCAAGCCCTCGGTCACCGCACGGGGCGGGCGGGGGCTGAACATCATCAGCGCCCTGGCCCAGGACTGGGGTGTCCGGGACGGAGCGGCGGGTGAGGTCACCGTCTGGGCGATCGTTGCCTGTGGGGCCCGACACGAAGATTTCGCTACGCGCGTTGCGCCCCCGGCGATCGATTTCAGTACGGCCTTCGACGATCTGGATCCCTGATCCGATCGGTGATCGACCGCGGGTGGACGGATGGCGGCCGTCCGGGAGCGCACGCCGACCGTGCTCCCGGCCGCACCCCACCGGTTGTGGCGGTACGAACGGCTAGGCTCGCGCCCAGACCGACGCCGTACCGCCGCAACCGGGAGACACCCACGATGGCCAAGAAGCGCCCCGCCGCGAAGTCCGCAAAGCCGCAGCTCAACAACGGGGAGATCCCGGTGGTGGGCGCTCGCGAGCCCTGCCCCTGCGGATCCGGGCGCCGTTACAAGGCCTGCCACGGCGCGGCCGCCGCGCACGCCGTCACCGAGCACGTGGCCCGGCCGTTCGAGGGCCTGCCCGGCGAGTGTGACTGGGTGGCGCTGCGCGAGCTCGTCCCCGCCGCCACCGTGCCGCTCACGCTCAAGGGCGGACTGCCCGAGGGCGTCCCCTCCGTCACGCTGGTGACCGTACTGCCGCTGGCCTCGCCGGCACTGCGCCGCGAGGACGGCTCCGTCCTGCTCGGCCTGCAGAACGACTCGACCACCGGCGACCTCGCCCGGGACATGGCCGACACCCTGGAGCGCGCGCTCGTGGCCGAGCCCGGCACCGTCGTCGCGGCCCGCCGGGTTCCGGCCGAGGGTCCGCGACTTCAGGATCTCCTGTCCGCAGACGGCGGTTTCGAGCCGGTTGTCCACAGCGGGTTCGAATTCTGGATTCCGGAAGCGGAGAGCGCCCAGAGCGCCTCCCCGGAGGTCGCCGCCTCCCTGGAGCGCGCCAACGCGGCCGCCATCCCGACCGTCAAGCTGACCGGCGTGGATGCCGCCTACTGGTGCGAGACCCCGGACAAGAACCACCTGCGCTGGGTCATGCCGCACCCCGAGGAGAAGCTGCTCGACGCGCTCGCGCGTCTCTCCGCCGCGGGCACGTCCTCGCTCGGCGAGGGCACCAAGCTGGTCGGCTCCTTCCGCGCCCACGGCCTGATGGTCCCCGTCTGGGACCTGCCGACCGGGGTCTCGGCCGAGGACGTGGAGAAGCCCGCGGCGGAGCTCGCGGAGCGGCTCGCCGCGGCCCTCGCGACGGACGCGCCGCTGACTGCGGAGGAGCGCCGGGCCCGCGGTGGCCTCACCAACCGCCAGGTCACGCTCAGCTGACCAGGCGGCCGGCCCCTTCGCGGGCCGGCCGCGAGGGTCCACGGGAGGGGCTGCGGGAGGGTCACCGGTGACCGGTCACCGGTGACCGGTGTCACAACTCCCGCTAATCGCCTGCAAATCGGTGTCTGAATATCAGAGATCGAATTTGCGAACAGGCGATCTCTTGTTACCGTTCTTGTAGCCCGGTCGCTGGTGCATCCCCCGTCGCCAGCGACCGGGCCCTTGATTTTCCGGTGGCGCTCAACCGTCACCCGGTACCGGTGAGTTACTCCCGGACCGCAGGAGCAGGGCTCCTTCATCATCCGGAACTGCAAATTCCGCTACGGCCGAGTAGTCCTCCGGCGCCCCGGCCGACTCTTCCCTCGGCGTTTCGCACAGCCCCGGTTCATCGCCCGCGCCGACCGCGCAGCGGATCTGCACCGTGCGCCCCGCCGGACCCATCACCGTGAGCACCGCATCGAGGGCGCGGCCGCTGGTGTTCCGGTAGTAACTGCGCCCCCAGGTCCGGCCCTCGCCCGACAGGACGCACGTCTGCGCCTCCACCCCCTGCGGGGAGGACAGTTCGGGTCCGCAGCGGGCGTCCGTACGCGGCTGCTCGACCGGGCCCGGGCGGCCCGGCGCGGCGGCGGAGGCCGGCGTACGGGACCGGCCGGAGGCGGAACTCGCTCCCGGACCGCCCGAAACGGCTGAGCCCCCGGACTTCTCGGAAGCCTTGGAGTCCGACGACCCCGGGTCGCCCTTGGGAGGGTGACCGAGGCCGAAGGAGGAGAGCAGCCCGCCGCCCTTTCCGTCGCTCTGACCGGCGAAATCCGGCCCGGCGATCGCGCCCGCCAACGGGAGCGACAAGATGATCAACACACCGGCGCCGATACCGATCAGGCGGAGATTCATTCGCCGAAGATAGCGATCCGGGAATGGGGCACGGAGATCCCCGCGCCCAATTCCCTTGGAAACTCGTCTCGCTGGCACCCGTACGAGTGATCCGTCAGTGCACGGGCGCCAGTACACGAGCCTCAGAAGGCGAGCCCCAGCGCGCGAGGCTCAGTGCGCGAGCCTCAGTACGCGAGCCTCAGTACTCGAGGCTCAGTGCGCGAGCCTCAGTACGCGAGCCGGCTCCCGCCGCCCGAGGCGCCGCTGCTCGCCTCCACCAGTGCGTCCACGACCGCCTCCACCTCCGGCAGCCAGATCTCCCCTGAGCCCGCCGGCTCACGCTCCCACCGCACCTGGCCGCCGCCGATCGCGGCGGAGGGCGGCAGCAGCAAGTAGCCGCCCTCGCCGTGGAAACGCAGCGAGGAGGGCACGTGGTCCTTGGCGTAGAGGATCTCGCCGAGCCGCTCCAGCGAGTACGGCGCCACGAGCAGCGACCACCGCGTGGGCGTGGCCACGATCGGCCCGAGCCGCATCCCCTCGGCGTCCAGTCGTCCGACGGCACGCGCGGCCGCCGCGGCGGGCAGGCTCACCGCGCAGGGCGCACTCCCGCCGGTGGCCAGCAGGATGGGGGCACCCGCCCGGTTGGCCCACCACCAGGAGACCATCCGGGGGTCGGCGGTGGCCGCGAGCAGCCCGGGATCGAAGGGGTGCGCGCCGGGCACCGCGCACTCGGGATCGGGGCAGGCGCACCGGGAGCTGTCGGCGCCGGAGCGTCCGACGCCCGGCAGCACGGGCCAGTTCCAGGTGGTGGCGCAGGTCAGCGCCGCGTCGAGGAGAGCCGGCGCATCACCCTGCGGCGGGGCGGGGCGCAGGGATTGCAAGCGATTGCGGAGCCGCTGGAGACGCCTTCCGAGGATCTCGCGCATGAGCGCTCGTTCCTTTCCGTTGAACGCCGAGGGCCACATCACACCATGTGAGCGATGGTTCACCGCACGTACACGTTTTCGCGTCACTGTCCGCCTGAAGCAGGTTCACACGGTTCGTGCAGTTTCTTACGGGTCCATGAAACGTCCGTCGGGGGCGGTACGCGACCCGGGACCGCGCGGGGGACGGCTGTCGTCGATGGGGACGACGGACCGTGCCCGACGGTTCCCGGCGGGCACCGGGCTACGCCAACTCTCCCCGGGTGCAACGGATTACGTACCCGGACCGGTCGACGGACTCGCCCAGTCGACCGCAAAAACCGTCCGCTTCCCGCTTTTTCCAGCCAAGTTCTAGCCCTGACCGGACAGTGAGTTGCCGTCCCACGGACACCAGGATTCCCACCTGGGCAATGCTGGACATCGCTCCTCGTGTGCGTGTAGATGTGGATTCATTGATAGCGGCGCAGCATGATCTGGGGGTTTGCGATGCTATATGGCGAATCGCACCAGCTGGAAAGGCGGACGCCATGAGCGCCCCGCATCTGCCGAAAGTGGCTGGAATCGATCCAGCTGTCACAGCGTCCCCGCACACTGTGGCGCCCACGGCCGTGTCCACATCGACGAGCCCGCGAGCGGTCCACGCACCGGCGCAGGGCCCCGCCGCGAGCTCGGTCATTCAGGACCGTCTCGCGGGCATGGTCTCCGACCTCACCACCCTCCACGAGCTCACCGAGCGGCTCGCCCGCACCAGTGACCTCACCGCCTCCCTCCAGGAGTTCCTGCGGGCGGGCGCGGCCCTCGTCGGCGCCCGCCGCGGCCTGATCGTCCTGGAGCCCTCCGACGGACTCGGCCCCACCACCACGATCGGCCTCGGGCTCGGCCACGCCGACCTCGGCCACATCGAGACGGTGCCGCGCAGCGCCACCTCCTACGGCCGCATCCTCGACGGCCTGCCCGATGCCAACGGCGGCTCGGAGGTCCTGCCCGAGCCCGGCGCGACCGCCGCCGCCGGCGCCGACGGGTACGCCACCCCCGTGGACCCCCGCCACCGCGAGGTCGCCGCCCGCCTCGGCTACGCCGCCAGCTACGCGCTGCCGCTGACCGCCGAGGCCACCGGCCGGCTCGGCGCAGCCGTCTGGCTCTACGACGAACAGGCCGAGCCCAGCGACCGCCAGCGCGACCTGGCCGGGCTGTACGTCCGGCACGCCGCCGAGCACCTGGCCCGGATGCTGGAGGTGGAGCGCGCCCGCTCCAGCCTGGCCACCGTCGCCGAGGAACTGCTGCCCAGCCGGCTCCCCCGGATCCCCGGGGTCCAGCTCGCCGCCCGGCACCACACCGGCCCGCACGGCGGAGGCGACTGGTACGACGCGCTGCCGCTGCCGGAGGGCGCCCTCGGGCTGGCCGTCGGCTCCGTCACGGGCTCGGGACCGAGCGCCGTCGCCGCGATGGGGCGGCTGCGGGCCTCGCTGCGGGCGTACGCCGTCATGGAGGGCGAGGACCCCGTCGCCGTCCTCTCCGACCTGGAGCTGCTGCTGCGCCTGACCGAGCCCGCGCGCTCGGCGACCGCACTCTTCGCCTACTGCGAGCCCGCCGGGGGCCCGAATTCGAACGGCCGGGGGAGGAAGCTCATCCTGGCCGGGGCCGGACACACTCCGCCGCTGCTGATCGGCGAGCGGCGCACCGAGTACGTGGAGACCACCCTCTCCGCGCCGCTCGGGATGCTGTCCTGCTGGGAGGCTCCCAGCGTGGAGATCGAGCCCGCGCCCGGAGAAACGGTGCTGCTGTACACGGACGGGCTGCTCCGGCGCACCGGGGACCCGATGGACCGGGCGTACGCGCGCCTGCACGCCGCCGCCGCGGGGATCCCCCGTAGCGCCCGCGAGGACCCGGCCGCCATCTGCGACCACATCCTGCGGACGGTTCTGCCGGACGGCGACGGGGACGGGCCCGCCTTCCCGGCGGACGCCCCCGAGGACATCGTGCTGCTCGCGGCGCGGTTCGAGTGACGCCGGGCGGGTCGCCGGGCATGTGACGCCGGGCGGGTGACGAGGACGTAAGAGGCGGGACGTGTGACCTGCTTTGGCGGATTTGTCACACGACCCGTCGGGGGGCGTCCGCTCACACATACGATGGATGAGGTCCATACCCGGTCCGTGTCCGTCGTACTGAGGAGAAGACGTGGCTGACGAGCTCACCCCGGAGACCCCGGAAGAAGAGCAGCCCAAGAAGAAGCACAAGCAGCGCAAGAACGGGCTGTACCCGGGCGTCAGCGAGGAACTCGCCGCGAGCATGCGCACGGGCTGGGCGGACACCGAGCTGCGCGGACTTGAGCCGATCGCTCAGGCCGCACACACCGCCGCCCGCCGCTCCGCGCTGTCCCGGCGCTTCCCCGGCGAGCGCCTCGTCGTCCCCGCCGGACGGCTGAAGACGCGCTCGAACGACACCGAGTACCCCTTCCGCGCCTCGACCGAGTACGCGTACCTCACCGGCGACCAGACCGAGAACGGCGTCCTGGTCCTGGAGCCCGCGGGGGAGACCGGCCACCACGCCACCGTCTACCTGCTGCCCCGCTCCGACCGCGAGAACGGCGAGTTCTGGCTCTCCGGCAGCGGCGAGCTGTGGGTCGGCCGCCGCCACTCCCTCACGGAGGCCGAGCAGCTCCTGGGCATCCCCGCCAAGGACGTGCGCAAGCTCCCCGAGGAGCTGGCCGAGGCCGAGGGCCCGGTCCGTAGCGTCCGCGGTCACGACTCCGTCATCGAGACCGCTCTGACCGACAAGGTCACCAAGGAGCGCGACGAGGAGCTGCGCGTCTACCTCTCCGAGGCCCGCGCCGTGAAGGACGCCTTCGAGATCGGTGAGCTGCAGAAGGCCGTCGACTCCACCGTCCGCGGCTTCGAGGACGTCGTGAAGGTGCTCGACAAGGCCGAGGCCACCTCCGAGCGCTACATCGAGGGCACCTTCTTCCTGCGCGCCCGCGTCGAGGGCAACGACGTCGGCTACGGCTCCATCTGCGCCGCCGGCCCGCACGCCTGCACCCTCCACTGGGTCCGCAACGACGGAGACGTCCGCTCCGGCGACCTGCTGCTGCTCGACGCCGGTGTGGAGACCCACTCCCTCTACACCGCCGACGTCACGCGCACCCTGCCGATCAGCGGCACGTACACCGACATCCAGCGCAAGATCTACGACGCGGTCTACGAGTCCCAGGAAGCCGGCATCGCCGCCGTCAAGCCGGGCGCGAAGTTCCGCGACTTCCACGACGCCTCCCAGCACGTGCTCGCCGAGAAGCTCGTCGAGTGGGGCCTGCTGGAGGGCCCGGTCGAGCGTGTCCTGGAGCTCGGCCTGCAGCGCCGCTGGACCCTGCACGGCACCGGCCACATGCTCGGCATGGACGTCCACGACTGCGCCGCCGCGCGCACCGAGGCGTACGTCGACGGCACCCTGGAGCCCGGGATGTGCCTGACCGTCGAGCCCGGTCTGTACTTCCAGGCCGACGACCTGACCGTGCCCGAGGAGTACCGCGGCATCGGCGTCCGGATCGAGGACGACATCCTCGTCACCGAGGACGGCAACCGGAACCTGTCGGCCGGGCTGCCCCGCACCTCGGACGAGGTCGAGGCGTGGATGGCACGGCTCAAGGGCTGACGCCACCGCTCGTACGCGCCGATGGGCGGGACCCTCCACGGGTTCCGCCCATCGGCGCGTCTACGACACCTTCAGCAGTGAGTCGTCCCGCCACTTCAGCATCTTGTCGAAGCTGACCACGGCGCCCCGGCCCGGCCGGTTGCGGAAGCGGACGTGGTCGGCGAGCTCCTCGATCAGGTGCAGTCCCCGGCCGTGCTCGGCAAGGGACGGTCTGCTGCGGGCCACCGTCGCGGGCGGGAACCCCGGGCCCGAATCGCTCACCTCGATGCGGCAGCGGTCCCCGTCCAGATAGGCCGTGACGTGGTACGCCCCGGTCCCGTCCGTGGAGCCGGAGCGCGGGGCTGGTTCGCGGCCACCGTGCTCCACCGCGTTCGCGCACGCCTCGCTCAGCGCCACCGACAGGTCGAAGGAGATGTCCGGGTCCACTCCCGCGGTCTCCATCGTCCCCAGCAGCAGCCGCCTCGCGAGGGGCACACTCGCTGCTTCGCGCCTCAAGTGGAGAGACCACCAGATGCTCATACGGTTACGTATTGCCGCCCGGGGCCCGGGCTAAGCCCCCGAGGGCCGACAGAGCCCTCGTTCGGCCGATGCGGCGCTCCCGGGCGGCGGTGTATGCGGTACGGGCGGGGGAGTGCCCGGGTGTGTGCACGGACCCAAGCCCGGGATCCGTCCGCGGGAATGCAAACCTGCTGTCGCACCTGCCGTATGCGGCGCCTAAGGCCAGTGCGATGATGGCCCGGCCATGACTGCATCCCCCCACGCGACGCAGGCCGGACCCGGCCTCAGGCTGATCCGGGCCGCGGTGTTCACCGCGGTCTGTGTCGTGCTGTCCGCGTCCGGGCACGCACTGGCCTCCTGCGCGACGGTGCCCTGGTGGTCCCTCTGCGCCGGCTTCCTCGCCGTCTTCGCAGGTGCGGCCCCGCTCGCGGGACGCCGCCGCTCGCTGCCCGGCATCGCCGCCGCGCTGGCGGGCGGACAGCTCGCGCTGCACACGGTGTTCGGCCTCGGCCAGCACAACGTCCCGGCGGGCGGCGGCACCTCCTCGGAGACCTCGCTCGCGGCGCTGGCCGCCCAACTGGTGTGCGGGGGCAACTCCGTCCCGATCCACCCGTCGGATGCCCGGCGGATCCTGGAGAGCGCCGGGCTGGACCCGGACGCCGTCGCCGCGCAGGCCGAGGCACAGGGGCACATGGCTCACGCCCACCTGGGGCAGGGCCTCGTCGAGCCGGCCACCGGACTGGTCGGGCTGTTCAGCCCGACCATGCTGATCGGGCACCTGCTGGCCGCACTCGCCGCCGGCTGGCTGCTCGGGCGCGGCGACGCCGCGCTGTTCCGTCTCCTCGAACTGTCCAGGCTCTCCGCCGCAGCCGGACCGGTACGCCCGCTGCGTGCCGCACTGGCCTACGTACGAGCCCTCGGCGCGGGCCTTCCGGGCCGGCCCGCCCGTACCCCGCGGGCAGCGGGCGACGGGACCGGCCCCGCCCTCTCCACGGGCCGGGACGCACTCCAGCACACGGTGATCAGGCGCGGGCCGCCCACGGCATTCGCCCTCGCAGCCTGAAGCGGCACCTCTCCTCCCCGGGACTCACGACGGGAGCACCGGTGCCGCGAACTCCGTGCGCGCCGCGCGCGGAGCCACCGTCACCACTGCTTCCGTGGAGTGTTTCTGCCGTGAAGACCTCTCGCGTCTCCTTCGCCGCCGCCCTCGCCGCCGGTTCCGTCCTCCTCCTCTCCGGTACCGCCTTCGCCCACGTCGGCGTGCAGCCCGTCGGGGAGGCCGCCAAGGGCGGCTACGCGACGCTCAACTTCAAGGTCCCCAACGAGCGCGACAACGCTGCGACCACGCAGCTCGAGGTCAACTTCCCCGTAGACCAGCCGCTCACGTCCGTCATGCCGCAGGACATCCCCGGCTGGACGTCCAGCGTCGAGAAGACCAAGCTCGACAAGCCGCTCACCGTGCACGGCAAGCAGGTCAACGAGGTCGTCACCAAGGTGACCTGGTCCGGCGGCAAGATCGAGGCCGGCAAGTTCCAGCAGTTCCCGGTCTCCGTCGGCAAGCTGCCCGACAACGCCGACCAGATGGTCTTCAAGGCCATCCAGACCTACGACAACGGCGAGGTCGTCCGCTGGATCGAGGAGCCCAAGGAGGGCGCCGCCGAACCGCAGGCCCCGGCGCCCGTCCTGAAGCTGACCGCCGCCGGCGCTGACCACCACGACCCTGCCAAGAAGCCCGCGGACGAGGCGAAGAACTCCGACGCCGGCCACAAGGACGGCCAGGACGGCCACGACACAGCCGCCGCCAAGAGCGGCTCCGACACGACCGCGCGGGCCCTCGGCATCGCCGGCATCGTCATCGGACTCGGCGGCGTGGCCTTCGGCGTCGCCTCGCGCCGCCGCGCCTCCTGACCCCCTGACCCCCTGACCCCCTGACCTGACGATCCCGCGCAGCCGGCCGGTCATCCGGGCCGGCCGGGCTCGCGGATCCACCCGTACCACCCCCGATCCCAGGGACTTTCCCATGCGCACCACACGTGTGACGCTCGCCGCCCTCGTGGCGGCGGCCGCCCTCACCCTCACCGCCTGCGGTGGTGAACCGGCCGAGAACGGCCAGGTCACCCAGATCAGCGAGAGCCAGGCGAAAGCCGGCTCCGCCACCGTGCTCGACCGCCCCTTCGACAAGCCGGACGCCGTCCTCACGGACACCACCGGCAAGCCGTGGAACCTGCGCGAGCAGACCAAGGGCAAGCCGACGCTCATCTACTTCGGCTACACCCACTGCCCCGACGTGTGCCCCCTGACGATGAGCAACATCGCCGTCGCCAAGAAGGCACTTCCCAAGGCCGACCAGGACAAGCTCCAGGTCGTCTTCATCACCACCGACCCGGAACGGGACACTCCCGAGTCCCTCGGCTCGTGGCTCAAGGGCCTGGACCCGGCATTCACCGGGCTGACCGGGGACTTCGCCACCATCCAGGCCGCCGCACGCACGCTCGGCATCGGTATCGAGGCCGCCAAGACGGACGCCGACGGCAACGTCGTCTCCATGCACGGCGCCCAGGTCATCGCCTTCTCGCCCAAGACCGACGAGGGATACCTCCTCTACGGCGAGAGCACCACCGTCGATGGCTACACCAAGGACCTGCCGAAGATCGTCAAGGGAGAGAACCCGTGAACACCCGCACCACCCGCACCCTCGCCGCCGCCCTCTCCCTGACGGCCGCGCTCGCCATATCCGGCTGCTCCTCGGAGTCCGAGTCCGCTTCCGGCATCGCGCCGAGGCTGACGGTCAGCGGCGGCTACATGCCGGAGCCCGTGAACGACGAGATGGCCGGCGCGTTCATGGTCATCAAGAACGACTCCAAGACGGCCGACAAGCTGACCGGCGCCACGAGCACGCTCTCCGACGATCTGCAGATCCACGAGACCAAGGATCAGAAGATGCAGCAGGTCCAGTCCATGGACGTGCCCGCGAACGGCGAGCTGAAGCTGGCGCGCGGCGGCAGCCACGTCATGTTCATGGGGCTCAAGAACACCCCCAAGGTCGGCGACAGGGTCACCATCGAACTGCGCTTCGAGAAGTCCGGCCCGGTCAAGGTCGAGCTGGACGTCAAGGAGCGGACGTACAAGGCTCCGACATCCACCGACGGCACCGCCCACTGACGGACCGAGGGACTGACACGCCATGACGGCCACCGCCCCGACCCCATCGACGGCCCGCGTCCGTGCCACGGCACTCCTGCCGCGGCTCACGCTGGTCCTCGCCGCTCTGCTGGCAGCCTTCTTCGCCGCTGCCGCGCCGGCCTCGGCACACGCCGCGCTGACCGCGAGCGACCCCTCGGACGGGGCGGTGGTCGCCACGGCGCCCGCCCAGATCACCCTCTCCTTCTCGGAGGGGGTCGCCATGAACGGCGACTCCATCCGCGTCCTGGATCCCCGGGGCAAGCGGGTCGACACCGGCGAACTGCGCGACCTCTGCAGCGGGAGCATCATCCGCTACGGCACCGCCCTGCGCCCGGGGCTGCCGGACGGCACCTACACCGTCGCCTGGCAGGCCATATCCGCGGACAGCCACCCGATCTCCGGCGCCTTCACCTTCTCCATCGGAGCCCCCTCCGAGACCGCCGTCTCCCTTCCCTCACGGACGGCGGGTGACGGGCCCGTCGCCGTCGCCTACGGCATCGCGCGCTACGTGGCCTACGCCGGGTTCGCCGTGCTCGTCGGCGCCGCCGCCTTCATCCTCCTGTGCTGGCGCCGGGGCGCCGCGCAGCGGCCGATGCAGAAGCTGGTCGTACGGGCCTGGGTCGCGCTCACCGTGGCCACACTGGTGATGCTGCTGCTCCGCAACCCGTACACCGGGTCGGGGAACTTCGCCGACGCCTTCGACCTGACCGGGCTGAAGGCCGTCCTGGAGACCAAGTCCGGGGCCTCGCTCGTCTCGCGGCTGCTTCTCCTCGGCGCCGCCGCACTGTTCATCACGGTCCTGTTCGGCTCCTATGCCCGGCGGCACGCGTCGAACGGATCGGACGGCTCGGAGGGGTCGGACGGCTCGGAGGGGTCGGACGGCTCGGAGGGGTCGGACGGCTCGGACGGATCCGACGGCCCCGGCACCTCGGAGGTCTCCGAAGAGGACGCCAAGGGGGAGAGTGACCTCGTCTTCGGGCTCGGCATCGGCGGGACCGTCGTCGCCGGCGGTATCGCGGCCACTTGGGCGCTGTCCGAGCACGCCTCCACCGGCATCCAGCCCGCCCTCGCCATGCCCGTCGACATCCTGCACCTGCTGGCCGTCGCCACGTGGCTCGGCGGACTCACCGCACTGCTCGTCGCACTCCACAAGGTCCCGGGGATCGAGCGCACGGCGATCCGGCGCTTCTCCACCGTCGCCTTCACCAGCGTTCTCGTCCTGGCCTGCACCGGCACCTACCAGGCCTGGCGTCAGGTCGGGAGTTGGTCCGCGCTGACCGGGACCGATTACGGGCGACTGCTGCTCGTCAAGATCGGCCTCGTCGCCCTCGTCGTCGCCATCGCCTACACCTCCCGGAAGTGGACCTCGAGGCTGGCCGAGGGGCCCGCCCCCGATGTTTCACGTGAAACATCGCCCGTGACCGTCACCCCGGCCGCCACCGCCGTGCCCGACGCCTCCGACATCCCCGCCGCCTCCGACACCGCCGCCTCCGACCCCCGGCGCGCAGCGCAGCTCGCCCGCCAGAGTGACGCCCGGCGCACCGCGCGGGAGAAGCAGGCGCGCGATGCCGACCCGGACCGCGCCGGGCTGCGCAGGTCCGTGCTCGCCGAGGCGGGCGTCGCCGTGGTCCTGCTGGCCGTCACCACCATCCTCACCAGCACCGAGCCCGGCCGTGCCGCGGAGCTGGAGGCGGGTCGCGGCTCCACCGCCACCGCCGTTCCCGACCGCGCGGTCAAGGTCACTCTGCCTTTCGACACCGGCGGTCAGAACGGCAAGGGCTCGGTCCGGCTCCAGCTGGACCCGGGCCGTATCGGTGCGAACACGCTCCACGTGTGGGCGGAGACCCCCGACGGCAAACCGCTCGACCTGCCCGAGCTCAAGGTGTCGTTCACCTTGGAGGCCAAGGAGATCGGCCCGCTTCCGGTCCTCCCCGAGCGCGCCGCTCCCGGGCACTGGACCGCATCGGGCGTCCAGCTTCCGCTGGTCGGCGACTGGCGGATCGACGTGACCATCCGTACCTCCGACATCGACCAGACGACCGTCCAGAAGAACGTGAAGATCGGCTGACCAGCGTGACCCAGAACAGCGCACCCACCGAGGGCACCCAGAGCACCCAGACCACCACGGAAGTCCCCGGCATCGAGATCTCCCGGCGGCGCCTGCTGGGCACGGTCGGCGCCGCGGGCGCCGCCGGGCTCGCGCTCGGCGCCGCCGGCGGGGCCCTCGTACAGTCCGAGGCGTCGGGGTCCGGGACTGCGGACTCCGTCGGCGCTCCCGGCAGCCTCGGCGCCACCCGGGTCCTCTTCGACGGGGATCACCAGGCCGGCATCACCACGCCCCTCCAGGCCAAGGGGCACGTCCTCGCCTTCGACCTGGCGCCCGGTGCCGGGCGCACCGAGGCCGCCGCCCTGATGCGGCGCTGGTCCGATACCGCGCGGCGGCTGACCGCGGGCGAGACCGCACCCGTCGCCGACACCGGCATCGCCCTCGACGCCGGCCCTTCCTCCCTGACGGTGACCTTCGGCTTCGGCCACTCCTTCTTCGATCGCACCGGCCTCACCGCGCGCCGTCCCGCCGCCCTCGACCCGCTGCCGGGCTTCTCCGCCGACCGGCTCGATGCCGGGCGCAGCAACGGCGATCTATGGGTGCAGATCGGTTCCGACGACGCGCTGGTCGCCTTCCACGCGCTGCGCGCCCTGCAGAAGGACGCCGGAGAGGCGGCCCGGCCGCGCTGGCAGATGAACGGCTTCAACCGCTCTCCGGGCGCCACCGCCTCCCCGATGACAGCCCGCAACCTCATGGGCCAGGTCGACGGCACCAACAATCCGAAGCCCACCGAAGCCGACTTCGACCAGCGGATCTTCGTCCAGGGGACGGTGCCCCCGGAGCACGCCTGGATGGTCGGGGGCTCGTACGCCGTCGTACGCCGTATCCGGATGCTCCTCGACTCCTGGGACCAGCAGTCGCCGGCCGCGCAGGAGCAGGTCATCGGCCGTACGAAGGCCACCGGCGCCCCCCTGACCGGAGGCGGCGAGACCACCGCCATGGCCCTCGACAAGATCGGCGCCGACGGAAAGCCGGTCATCCCCTCCAACGCGCACGCCCGGATCTCCGCACCCGCGCAGAACGGCGGCGCGGCCATGCTCCGACGCCCCTTCTCCTTCCACGACGGGATCGCCGCCGACGGGACCCCCGACGCGGGGCTGCTCTTCATCTGCTGGCAGGCCGACCCGTCCCGCGGTTTCGTCCCCGTCCAGCGCAAGCTCGACCGCGGCGACGCCCTGTCGGAATTCATCCGGCACGAGTCGAGCGGCCTGTACGCGGTGCCGCCCGGCGCGCGCCCCGGGGAGTACGTGGGTCAGCGGCTGCTCGAAGGGTGAACAACCCAGGTGGCGTCCGGGCCCCGGCATTAGGCTGATCGCATGTCGGCCACCCGCTTCACCTATCTCGGTCCCGAAGGCACGTTCACCGAAGCCGCCCTTCGCACCCTCCCCGAAGCCGCGACCCGGGAGCTCGTCCCGATGGTTTCGGTACCGGCCGCCCTGGACGCCGTGCGCAACGGCGAGGCCGCGGCGGCCTTGGTCCCGATCGAGAACTCGGTGGAGGGCGGGGTCACCTCGACCCTGGACGAGCTGGCTTCCGGCGAACCGCTGATGATCTACCGCGAGGTGCTGCTCCCCATCGCGTTCGCACTGCTGGTGCGGCCCGGTACCAAGCTCTCGGACGTCAAGACCGTCACCGGGCACCCGGTCGCCCAGCCTCAGGTGCGCAACTGGCTGCGGTCGAACCTGCCCGACGCCCTGTGGGAGTCCGCGGCGTCCAATGCCGACGGTGCCCGGCTGGTCCAGGAGGGCCGCTTCGACGCCGCCTTCGCGGGCGAGTTCGCGGCCGCCACCTACGGGCTGGTGCCGCTGGTCACCGAGATCCACGACGCGCAGAACGCGGAGACCCGCTTCGTGCTCGTCGGGCGTCCTGCCCGGCCGGCCGCGCCGACCGGCGCGGACAAGACCTCCGTCGTGCTGTGGCTGGGCGACGACCACCCCGGCGCGCTGCTGGAGCTGCTCCAGGAGTTCGCCGTCCGCGGGGTGAACCTGATGCTGATCCAGTCCCGGCCCACGGGTGAGGGGATCGGCAACTACTGCTTCGCCGTCGACGCCGAAGGCCACATCTCCGACCGCCGGGTCGGAGAGGCGCTCATGGGCCTCAAGCGCACCTGCCCCCAGATCCGGTTCCTCGGCTCCTACCCGCGCGCCGGCGTCGCTCAGGGTGACGTCCAGGCCGCCCGGTCCGGCACCTCCGACGCCGACTTCACCGCTGCCTCGGACTGGCTGACGCGTTGCCTCGACGGGCGCCCCTAACGCTCTGTCCACTGTCCACAGAGTTATCCACAGGGAGCGGTGCCAGCCTGGGGACAAGTCGACAGAGCAGCACGACAAGGTCGACTAATCGGCCGGGTGGCACAGGTTTCGCGCTGACGAGCGGGAGGTGAACGCTGTCACCCCCGTATCACCGATCAACTCTTTGGGGCGAGTCATTCCCACCCGAATGAGTGTGTCAGGGTGGTTTGAACCCTGATTGGGCCCGCGGGCCCCACCGTCGAGATTGATCTATTCCTGTGTCCACAGATCCGGCGCACAGCCTGTGGATAAGCCGGTCGCCTGGGGAATTCCTGTGGACAAGGAAGACCCTCCCCTCCTGCTCAGAGGCTGCCCGATCGCTGCCGTTGTGCCCCCTTTCAGGGAAAGGGGGCAGTTTTATTACCCTCAACGGAAGGACCGGTTCCAGTCTCTCGCCGGAAGTTTTCCATTCGCGGCAATTAGGACAAAGCGACACGCAGCGTGATATCGGTGCGATCCCCTGAAGCCCGGCCCGGTAGCCTGGTGGGGTGATTGACCTCCGGCTGCTCCGTGAAGACCCTGACCGTGTCCGCGCCTCGCAGCGCGCCCGTGGAGAGGACGTCGCCCTCGTCGACGCACTGCTCTCCGCAGACGAGCGCCGCAGGTCCTCCGGCATGCGATTCGACGAACTCCGCAACGAGCAGAAGTCGCTCGGCAAGCTCATCCCCAAGGCCTCTCCGGAGGAGCGGGCCGAGCTGCTGAAGAAGGCCGATCAGCTCAAGCAGGACGTGAAGGCCGCCGAGGCCGAGCAGAACGAGGCCGACGAAGCCGCCAAGCAGCTGCTCCTGCGGCTCGGCAACGTCGTCCACACGGACGTGCCCGTCGGCGGCGAGGAGGACTTCGTCGTCCTGGAGACGCACGGCACGATCCGCGACTTCGGCGCCGAGGGCTTCGAGCCCAAGGACCACCTCGAGCTCGGCGAGTCCCTGGGCGCCATCGACGTCGAACGCGGCGCCAAGGTGTCCGGCTCGCGCTTCTACTACCTCACGGGTATCGGCGCCCTGCTGGAACTCGCGCTCGTCAACGCGGCCATCGCACAGGCCACCGAGGCCGGCTTCACCCCGATGCTCACCCCGGCGCTGGTCCGCCCGCGCGCCATGGAGGGCACCGGCTTCCTCGGCCAGGCCGCGGAGAACGTGTACCACCTGGAGAACGACGACCTCTACCTGGTCGGCACCTCCGAGGTCCCGCTCGCCGCGTACCACATGGACGAGATCATCGACGCGGACAAGCTGCCGCTGCGCTACGCCGGCTTCTCCCCGTGCTTCCGCCGCGAAGCCGGAACGTACGGCAAGGACACCCGCGGCATCTTCCGCGTCCACCAGTTCGACAAGGTCGAGATGTTCTCGTACGTCGCGCCGGAGGAGGCCGAGGCCGAGCACCAGCGTCTCCTGGACTGGGAGAAGCAGTGGCTGACCAGCCTGGAGCTGCCCTTCCAGGTGATCGACGTCGCCACCGGCGACCTGGGCGCCTCCGCCTCCCGCAAGTTCGACTGCGAGGCGTGGATCCCCACCCAGGGCAAGTACCGCGAGCTGACCTCCGCCTCGAACTGTGACGGCTTCCAGGCCCGCCGTCTGTCGATCCGCTACCGCGACGGCAAGAAGACCGCTCCGCTGTCCACGCTGAACGGAACGCTGTGCGCGGTCCCGCGCACGATCGTCGCGATCCTGGAGAACCACCAGCAGGCCGACGGCACGGTCCGGGTTCCCCCGGTGCTGCGGCCCTACCTGGGCGGTCGGGAAATCCTGGAGCCGATCACCAAGTGAGCCCGGCCCCGTTCCCGTACAAACTCGTCGCGACCGACCTCGACGGGACGCTGCTGCGCGGCGACGACACCGTCTCGGAACGCACCCGTGAGGCGCTCCTCGCGGCCACCGCGGCGGGCGCAGCGCACATCATCGTCACGGGCCGCGCCGTGCCGTGGACCCGGCACGTCCTCGACGACCTCGGCTACAAGGGCATCGCG
The DNA here is from genome assembly GCF_057834205.1 of Streptomyces sp. GL_148. Lineage (NCBI taxonomy): Bacteria > Bacillati > Actinomycetota > Actinomycetes > Kitasatosporales > Streptomycetaceae > Streptomyces > Streptomyces sp. GL_148. The sequence goes on from NZ_CM174396.1 coordinate 4,390,452, forward strand.
GTCTGCGGACAGGGCGCGCAGGTCTACGACGCGGGCGCGCACCGGCTCCTGACCTCGGTGACGCTCGACCGGAAGCTGGCCGCGCTGGCGCTGGAGAAGATCGAGGCCGAGGTGGGTCCGCTGGCGATCGCCGCCAGCCGGGACGGAGTCGAGGGCGAAGTGCTCTTCGGCCCCGGCTACCAGGTCCAGGAGGGCCTTCCCGCGCTCTACCTGGAGGACACCTCCGAGGTGTGGTCGGCCCCGCTGAACAAGCTGTACATCCAGCACCCCGAGCTGGACGAGGACGCCCTCGTCCAGGTGGCGCGGCAGACCGTGGGCAGCCTGGTCGGCATCGTCATGGCCGGTCCGGGTGTCGTGGAGATCCTGCCGCTGGGGCTGAGCAAGGCCACCGGCCTCTCGCTGGCCGCGCGCCGGCTGGGGGTGAAGGCGGCCGAGACGATCGCCTTCGGCGACATGCCCAACGACATCCCGATGTTCGGCTGGGCCGCGCACGGAGTGGCGATGGCCAACGCGCACGCGGAGCTCAAGGCGGTGGCGGACGAGGTCACCACCTCCAACGAGGAGGACGGCATCGCCGTGGTCCTGGAGCGTCTGCTGGGCGCCGCGTAACCGAGCGGAAGACGAACGGAAGGTCCGGAACGGCCCGCGCCGCGAGGCGCGCTCGAAGTGGCTGTTCCGGACCTTCTTGTTGCTCCCCGCACGGCTCACTCTGCCTCCGCCGCACGCCTCGTACCAGTGAATTTCCGTGCGTCAGACGTGGATCCGGCTCGGGTTCGGGTGCCGGGTCAGCGGCCAGGCCAGGAGGCCGACGGCCAGTGCGATGGCGTGGCCGAAGTCGGTGAAGGTGCCGTCGGAGACGAGCGGGAGTCCGAAGAAGGCCACGGAGCCGGCGAGGTAGAGCCAGCGCCAGGGGCCGGGCAGGCGGTACATCAGCACCCCGACGGCGGTCGCGAGTCCGTAGCTCACGCCGATGTCGACGACGTGGACCATGCTGCGCGGGGCGCGGTGGTCCTGGATGGCCATCAGGACCAGCTTCTGGCTGATCAGCGTGGCCGTGATGTGTCCGGTCGCGATGATGAAGAGCCAGCGCAGGGTGCCGAGCCAGCGCTCGACATTGGCCTGGAAGATCTCGAAGAGGACGAAGTAGAGCGGGAGCGAGGCCGGGTCCTCGATCCAGAACGCGCTGCTGAGCAGCGCCCGTATGGGGTGCCGGGCGAGCTCGTGGATGTTGCTGCTGTTGCGGTGGAGCAGGACGTGTTCGAGATGGTCGGGCACGATCACGACCACGACGCTGGTGACCACGATGATCAGCAGCCAGATGTGAGTGCCGGGCGCGGAACGTATCCAGGACCGTACTGGCCTGGACGGCTCGGGCTCGGTGTACTCGATCATGCCCCGATGATCTCGCGCAAAGCTGTGCCCCGCCTGGCCGGTGGGCCGGGCGGGGCACTGTTTCACGTGAAACATCCGGTACGGACGCCGGTGTGAACGCCGCTACGGACGCCGGTACAGAGGTCCTACTCCTCGCCCGCCAGGGTCAGGCGGCGGAGCTTCTGTCCGGCGTAGAAGGTGGCGCCGACGGTGACCACGACGAGCAGGATCACTGCGGTGGGCAGCCCGACGGTGGCGTCCACGTACCCCTCGCCCGCGACCTTCTGTGCGAGGGCCAGCGACCACTGCTGGACGCTGAGGGTCTTGGCGCCGTCGACGAGGCTGCCGAAGAGCGACTCCCAGATCAGGGCGTACACCAGGCCGAAGACGACCGCGTGCCGGCTGACGGTGCCCAGCAGCAGGAACAGAGCGCTGTAGGCGACCGAGGCGACGAGCGCGGCGACGGTGTAGGCGACGGCGATCTGCTGGCCGTTGCCGTTGAGGATGAAGCCGGCGATCAGGGTGGGGATCGCGGAGAAGACCATGGTGACGGCGATCGCGACGGTCAGCTTCGTCATGATGATCGTCGGGCGCTTCACCGGCTTCGAGAGCAGGTAGACGATCGAGCCGTCGTCGATCTCCGGGCCGATGGCACCGGTGCCGGCGATGACGCCGATCAGCGGGACCATCGTGGCCAGGGCGAAGCCGCCGAGGAGGTCGGCGGCGACCTTGTCGTCGAGGCCGGTGAAGGCACGGACCGCGATGGAGATGGCGATCAGCAGGACGGGCAGCGCACAGAGGATCAGTGCGCGACGGCGGCCGAGCAGGGCCCGGTAGGTGAGCCGGGCAACGGTGGGGTTGTACATGGGTGCCAGCTCCTTCAGGCCGCGACGAGGTAGGAGAAGACCGACTCGAGGGACTCGTCGGAAGGCGAGACCGTCAGCAGCCGGATGCCGTGCGCGCGGGCGACCCGCGGCAGCAGCTCGGTGAAGCGCCCGAAGTCGACGGCCTGGATGCGCAGGGCGCCTTCCTTGAGGTCCACCTCGATCCCGGCCGTGGACGGGTCGGCGATCAGGGCCGCGGCGAGGGCCCGGTCGTCGGAGGAGCGGACGAGGTAGCGGTGCGGGCGGTCCGTCATCAGGCGGCGGATCTTGCGGAAGTCGCCGGAGGCGGCGTGCCGGCCGGCGACGACCACCTCGATGTGGGAGGCGAGCTGTTCGACCTCCTCCAGGATGTGCGAGGAGAAGAGCACGGTGCGGCCGTCGTCGCCCATCCGCCGCAGCAGCTCCATGAGCTGCATCCGCTGGCGCGGGTCCATGCCGTTGAACGGCTCGTCGAGCAGGAGCACCGACGGGTCGTGGACCAGGGCGGAGGCCATCTTCACGCGCTGGCGCATGCCCTTGGAGTACGTGGAGATCTTGCGGTCCTGCGCGTACTCCATCTCGACCGTGGCCAGGGCCCGCTGGGCGGCCGCCTCGTCGAGACCGTGCAGTTCGGCGTTGGCGACGACGAACTCCTTGCCGGTGAGGAAGTCGTACATGGCCTCGCGCTCGGGCACGACGCCGATCTGCTTGTAGACCTGCTCGTTCTGCCAGATCGGGGCGCCGTCGAGGGTGACGGTGCCCGTGGAGGGGGCGAGGAAGCCGCCCATCATGTTGATGAGCGTGGACTTGCCGGCGCCGTTGGGGCCGAGCAGACCGGTGACTCCGGGACCGATACGCATGGTCACGTCGTTGACGGCGACGACGTTCCCGAACCAGCGGGAGGTGTGGTCGATGTCGATGATGCTCACAGCCCGGCCTTCCGGTAGCGGGCCATCAGCGCGGCGTAGGAGCCGGCGATGAGGCCGAGGATGACGAGCAGGTAGACGAAGCCGACGGCGCCCGAGGGGCCCGCGCTGCCGGGGAAGCCGGAGTCGGCGCCGAGGAAGGCGGTCTGCAGACCGTCGATGAGGCTCATCGGGGAGAACAGGCCCAGCCACTCGATGACCCCGGTCGAGCCCGTCTCGTGGGCGATGGCCTGGACGACCGACACGGCGCCGTAGGGGATCAGGAGCACGGCGATGATGGCGGCGACGCCGAAGCCGCGGCGCGGGGTGAGCGCGGCCATGACCAGGCCGAGGCCGGAGAAGAGCAGCGACAGCAGCAGTACCGACACCAGTGCCTGCCCGAATCCCTTGGTCTGGTCGGCGAAGTCGAACTTCGCCAGCAGCGCGCCGATCCACATGATCAGCAGCGGGGTGGCGGTGAGGATGAACAGGGCCGAGGCCATGGCCGCGAACTTGGCCAGGACGTAGTCGACGCGTTCGATCGGCCGCGAGAAGTAGAGCGGAACCGTCTTGAAGCGCAGGTCACGCGAGACGGACTGCGGCGCCTGGGAGGCCAGGTAGAGGTAGACGATCACCTGGGTGGTCATGGCGTACGTCGTGTACTTGATCGGCAGGGCGGTGGAGCCGGGCACGGTGATGGCGACCGCGACGAGGATCAGCGCGGGAACGCACATCACCGCGAAGAGCAGCATCGGGAGCACCTTGGACTTGGCCGAGCGGCCGAGTCCGTAGGCACCGCGCAGGGACTGTGCGAACAGCGACTTGCGGGCGTAGGAGCGGCCGAGCCGGGGACCGTCGTAGGACCGGTAGCCGATGTTGTGGATCTGGGTCGAAGTGTCAGGCGCCATCGGAACCGGCTCCCTTCTGCTGGGTGGTGGACTGGGCCTTGGCCATGTTGGCCGCCCACGCGGCGGACTGCGCCGCGGCCTGGGCGGCGGACTTGGCGGCTGCCGCGTCGCTGTCGCGGAAGACCTCCGCGATGTGGTGGCGGCGCTGTTCCATGCGGACCAGGCCGATGCCGAGATCCGCGACCGTGTCGCGGACGATGTCGTACGTGGCGTCGCCGGTGGCCTCGACGAGCAGGATGTGACCGGCTCCCGGCAGGCCCACTTCCTCGCCCGCGTGCAGCGTCACTCCCGCCTCGGTGAGCGCCTTACGCAGGGCGGCGGTGCCGTCCGGGTGGGCGTCGGAGTCAGTGACCTCGACCGCGAGGGTCGTGGTGGTCTGGGTGAAGTCGCTGGTGGAGCTGGAGCGCAGCAGTTTGCCGCCGTCGACGACCACGACGTGGTCGCAGGTCCGCTCCAGCTCGCCGAGCAGGTGGGAGGTGACCAGGACCGAGATGCCGAAGTCGGTGTAGACGCGGCGGATCAGGCCCAGCATCTCGTCGCGGCCGACCGGGTCGAGGCCGTTGGTGGGCTCGTCGAGGAGCACCAGTTGCGGGTCGTGGACCAGCGCCTGGGCGAGCTTGACGCGCTGCTTCATGCCGGTGGAGTAGCCGCCGATGGGGCGGTAGCGCTCCTCGTACAGCCCCACGTGGCGCAGGGTGTCCGCGGTGCGCTCACGGGCGGCGGTCGGCGGGAGCCCGGACATGCGCGCCATGTGCACGACGAACTCGGTGGCCGAGACGTCGGGGGGCAGGCAGTCGTGTTCGGGCATGTAGCCGACGCGCTCGCGGATCGCGCTGCCATGGGTGGCTACGTCGAGTCCGAGCACGGCGGCGGTGCCCTCGGTGGCGGGGGCGAGTCCCAGCAGAATCTTGATCAGCGTGGACTTACCGGCTCCGTTGGCGCCCACGAGCCCGGTAACTCCGGGTCCGATGTCCAAGGAAAGCCGGTCGAGGGCGGTCACTCGGGGATACCGCTTGCTCAGGCTTTCGGTCGCGATGACAGTCACGTGACCGACGTTAGTGGCGTACGGAGCCCGGATCGTCAGACCTGGAGCTCGATCTTTTCTCCGCCTTCAGGACTACGAACCCCGACGTAAGGCTGACGTAGGGCTGATGCGTACCGGACAAGTTTGTCCACAGGTCCGTGCACGGGCCTTGACGTGATCTCCGGTCATTGTCACATTCATCAGTGTCAAGTTACGGGCGCGTACGGCTATATGGACGGACGGCTGGCATGGCTGGGGACACGAGGCAACGCACGAAGCGACGCACCACGGAACTCTCCGCCGAGCTGCGCGGATTCAAAGAGGTGCAGCGCCTTTCCTACGAGTGCGCCGAGGCCGTCGCGGCGCAGCTGCGCCCCGGCGTGACCGAGCGCGAGGCCGCGCGGATGCAGCGCGACTGGCTGCGCGAGCGCGGGGTGCGGGACTGGTTCCACATGCCGTTCGCGTGGTTCGGGGACCGGACCGCCTTCACCGGCTTCAAGATCCCCCTGCAGTTCTTTCCGACGAACCGGGCCCTGGAGCCGGGGATGCCGTTCATCCTCGACATGGCCCCGGTCTACAAGGGCCACACCGCGGACATCGGGTACTCGGGGAGCCTCGGCCTCAACCCGGTGCAGGACCGGCTCATGTCCGATCTGCAGGCGCACCGCACGCTGATCCTCGACCAGGTGCGCGAGCGCCGCTCCCTGCGCGACATCTACGAGGAGGTGGAGCGGCTGATGCTCGTCCAGGGGTACACGAACCGGCACCGGGCCTACCCCTTCGGCGTCATCGCGCACAAGATAGACCGGGTCAAGGAGCGGAGCTGGGCGCCGACCGCGTTCGGGTTCGGCACCCAGGCCCTGAAGGGGCTGGCCTCCGATGCCCTGCGCGGCCACCGCGAGGGCTGGTCCCCGCTGTGGAGCCCGTACCGCTTCTCCGACCACCCGCCCCAGCCCGGCCTGTGGGCGGTGGAGCCGCACCTGGGCTTCCGGGGCACCGGCGCGAAGTTCGAGGAGATCCTGGTCGTCACCGACTCCCGGGACCCCGAGGAGAGCGCGTACTGGCTGGACGACGATCTGCCGCACGTGCGGCGCTGGGCTGAGGAGAAGGCGGCATGAGCGCAATGACGGACGCGGGCCTGGCGGGTGCGCGCGAGCGCTGGGTGAGCACCGGCGGGATCGAGCTGTGCGTCGTCGAGCTCGGCGACGCGGACCGCCCGACCGTGGTCCTGGTACACGGTTACCCGGACAGCAAGGAGGTCTGGTCGCAGGTCGCCGAGCGGCTGGCCTCCCAGTTCCACGTCGTGCTCTACGACGTACGGGGCCACGGGCGCTCCACCGCCCCGCAGCCGCTGCGCGGCGGGTTCACCCTGGAGAAGCTGACCGACGACTTCCTCGCGGTCGTGGACGCGGTCAGCCCGGACCGCCCGGTGCACCTGGTCGGCCACGACTGGGGCTCCGTACAGGGCTGGGAGTTCGCGACGGTCGCCCGTACCGAGGGCCGGATCGCCTCCTTCACCTCGATGTCGGGGCCCTCGCTCGACCACTTCGGGCACTGGATCAAGAAGCGGATGGCCCGGCCCACTCCGCGCCGGGCGGCCCAGCTGCTGAACCAGGGCGCCAAGTCCTGGTACGTGTACATGCTGCACACCCCCGTGCTGCCGGAGCTCGCCTGGCGCGGGCCGCTCGGCAAACAGTGGCCGAAGATCCTCCAGCGGATGGAGCAGGTCCCTGCCGGGGACTATCCGACGGCCTCGCTGCCTTCCGACGCCGCGCGCGGCGCCTGGCTCTACCGGGACAACATCCGGGCCCGGCTGCGCCGGCCGCGCGCCGACGCGTACGCCCACGTACCGGTGCAGCTGATCACCCCCACCGACGACGCCTTCCTCTCCGAGCGGCTCTACGACGAGCTGGAGCTGTGGGCACCGGACCTGGTGCGGCGCACCTTGGCGGCCAAGCACTGGGTGCCGCGGACCCGGCCCGACCAGCTGGCCGCCTGGATCACCGAGTTCGTCACCTCCCGGGAGGAGCCCGCCACGCGGGCGCCGGAGACGAAGGCTCCGGGCAAGTACGCGGACCATTTCGGCGGCCGGCTGGTCCTGGTCACCGGAGCCGCCAGCGGCATCGGCCGGGCCACCGCCTTCGCGTTCGCCGAGGCCGGCGCACGCGTGGTGTGCGTGGACCGGGACGCCGACGGCGCTGCCCGCACCGCCGACATGGCGCGCCTGGTCGGCTCGCCGCAGGCCTGGGGCGAGTGCGTCGACGTCAGCGACGAGCAGGCCATGGAGAAGCTCGCCGCGAAGGTCGCCTCCGAGTACGGGATCGTGGACGTCCTGGTCAACAACGCCGGGATCGGCCTGTCGGGGCCGTTCCTGGAGACGAGCACCGAGGACTGGAAGAAGGTCCTCGACGTCAACCTGTGGGGCGTCATCCACGGCTGCCGGCTCTTCGGCAAGCAGATGGCCGAGCGCGGCCAGGGCGGGCACATCGTCAACACCGCCTCCGCCGCCGCCTACCTGCCGTCCAAGGTGCTGCCCGCGTACAGCACCTCCAAGGCGGCGGTGCTGATGCTCAGCGAGTGCCTGCGGGCCGAGCTGGCCTCGAAGTCGATCGGGGTGTCGGCGATCTGCCCCGGCATCGTCAACACCAACATCACCGCCACCTCCCGGTTCGCCGGGGTGGACGAGGCCGAGGAGAAGCGGCGCCAGCAGAAGTCCTCCCGGCTCTACGGGCTGCGCAACTTCCCGCCGGAGAAGGTCGCCGACGCGATCCTGCTCGCGGTCGTGAAGAACCAGGCCGTGGTCCCGGTGACCCCCGAGTCCAAGGGCGCCCTGTGGATGTCCCGGTTCGCGCCGGGGACCCTGCGGCGGTTCGCGAAACTGGAGCCCAAGCTGTGACCGGGGCGGTCGCGGGCAGGACGGACCCGTACGCGATCGCACCGCGCCGGGTGGCCTTCGACTGGAAGGCCACCCCGCTGCACTGGATACCGGCCGAGCCCACCGCCACCCACGTCATCAACGTGCTGCACCTGCTGCTGCCGGCCGGTGAGCGGTGGTTCGTGAAGGTCTTCAAAGAGGGCCTGCCCCTGGTCACGGACCCGAAGCTGCGCAGCGACGTGAAGGGGTTCATGGGCCAGGAGGCCACGCACAGCGTGCAGCACTCCTACGTCCTGGACCACCTCGCCGAACAGCGGCTGCCCACCGAGGCGTACACGAAGTACGTGGACTTCCTCTTCGAGAAGCTGCTGGGGGAGACCCCGCCGTTCGGTGCCCCGATCACCGCGCAGGAGTGGCTGCGCTTCCGGCTCTCGCTGGTCGCCGCGATCGAGCAGTTCACGGCGGTCCTCGGGGACTGGGTGCTCGGCGCCGAGGGGCTGGACGCGGCCGGAGCGGACGAGGTCATGCTCGATCTGCTGCGCTGGCACGGCGCGGAGGAGGTGGAGCACCGTTCCGTCGCCTTCGACATGTACCAGCACTGCGGCGGCTCGGGCCTGCCCCGCTACGTCCGGCGCGTCGAGGGCATGGTCGTGGTCGCGCCGGTCCTGGGCTGGCTCTGGATCGCGGGGGCCTCGTACCTCCTGCGCAACGACCCCGAGCTGCGCGGACGGACCCGCTATTCGCTGCGCGCGCACCACCGGGCCGTGGCCAAGGGTCTGCTGCCCACTTGGAGAGAGCTCGGCACGGCCATACCCCGCTACCTGCGGCGGTCGTACCATCCCTCGCAGGAGGGCTCGCTGCGCAGGGCGGTCGAGTACCTCGCGGCTTCACCTGCCGCCCGGTCCGCTGCGGGCGCGGTCGGCCGAGCCGCCATGTCGTAGGGAGCCGGGATTGTCCGAGCAGGCAGTAGCCGAGTACCGGATCGAGGATCTGGCGCACCACAGCGGTGCGACCGTCCGCACGATCCGGGCGTACCAGGACCGCGGTCTGCTGCCGAAGCCGGAGCGGCGAGGCCGTTCCAACGTCTACCGGGACACGCATCTGGCGCGCCTGCGTCAGATCGCCGACCTGCTGGACCGCGGGTACACCCTGGCCTCCATCAAGGAACTGCTGGAGGCCTGGGACGCGGGCCGTGGGCTCGGCGGAGTCCTGGGGCTGGTGGCCGAGGTGCACGGGCCGTGGACGGACGAGGAAGCGGCCCGGATAAGCCGGGACGAGCTGAACGAACGGTTCGGCGGCAAGCCCGACGACGAAGCGGTCGGCGAGGCGTGCGAGCTGGGCGTGCTGGAGCGGATCCCGGGGCGCCCGGACCAGTTCCTCGTTCCGTCCCCGCAGGAGCTGTCCGTGGCCGCCGAGCTGTACGCCGCGGGGGTCCCGCTGCCCGCGATCACCGGTCATCTGCGGGAGCTGCGCGGACAGGTGGAGCTCATCGCCTCGCGCTTCCTGGAGTTCACCACGGAGCACGTCTTCGCCCGGTACCTGGGTGCCGTGCCCCCGACGGACTCCGACGCGGCCGAGGCGGCGACGATGGTACGGAGACTGCGGCCACTGGCCCAGCAGACGGTGGACGCGGAACTGGCGCGGGCGATGCGCCTCTTGGCCACCCGGCACCTTCAGCGGCACCTCGGGGCCGTCGGGACCCCCCAGCCGTCCGGGCCGGCCCCGGTGGCGCTGCCCGCGGAGACCGTACGGGCGGTGCAGGAACTGGTGGGGCCCGACCATGTGGCGGAGTTCGTCCGGGCCGCCACGGAGCGGGAGTTGCAGGCCCGGACGATGAACGATCTGGCCAGTCGCGGCGGCCGGTAGTGCTCGCTCAGTAGTCCACAGGCCGGATCACGCTTTTGTCGCCGAAACCGGTGCAAAGGGCTGTGGACAAGTCCGACCGGCCTGTGGGGAACCGCCCCCGGAGGGTCAGACGACGGCCTGGAACACCGGCCCGGGTGCGCTGGTTTCGGCCACCGGGCCGACGGCCGCAGTGGTGGACTCGGTCGCGGCGGTGGGGGTGCTGTCGGCGGTGGAGGCGCTGTCGGTGATGGAGGCGTTGCCTGCGGTGGAGGCGGCTGCCCGGCGGGTGCTCCCGTAGAGCAAGCCCGCGAGGACCAGGCCGAGGATCCCGCCGACGAGCTGGGCGGCGACGAACCCCGGCAGCGACTGCGGGGCGATGCCGGTGAAGGAGTCGCTGAAGCTGCGCCCGATGGTGCCGGCCGGGTTCGCGAAGGACCCGGAGGAGGTGAACCAGATCGCGGCGGCGATGTAGGCGGCGACCGCGGCCGGGATCAGCTTCGTCCGGCCGATGCGGCCGAGGCCCTGGATGACCAGGACCAGACCGGCGGTGGCCACGACCTCCCCGACGAGCAGGTGTCCGCCGTCGCGGACCTGGGTGGAGAAGGCTCCGGGGACGCGGCCGAACATCGCCTCCGCGAGCACGGCCCCGCCTATGGCCCCGGCGGTCTGGGCCGCCACGTAGACCAGGGCCTCCCGGCCTTCGAGTCCTTCGCCGCCGGCGCGCCGCCCCCACCATGCCGTGAGGGTGACCACCGGGTTGAGGTGGGCGCCCGAGAGCGGCCCGAAGAGCGTGATGATCAGGCCGAGCCCGATGGCCGAGGCGAGCGAGTTGGCGACGAGAGCCACACCCGTATCGGAGGTGAGCGCGGCGGCCTGGATTCCGGATCCGATGACGACCACGAGGAGGGCGGCGGTGCCGACGAGCTCGGCGGTCGCCCGCCGAGACAGAGACAGAGACGCGCTGTTTGTCATACTTTTCTTCCCCTTGGGTGGCAGTTCAGCGGAAAATGTATTCCGTATCTTGGAAACGCGATAGGGGGAGTCCAGGTTCGGGAGGACGGCGAAAAATCGCTGCGCCGGACCCGGCCGAGCCGTCACGCTGGGCGAATGGATGACAAGCGCACCGTCAAGGTGTCCAAATACGTCTCGAAACACCTCCGCCATCAGCCGGAACGCATCGGACTGGTGCTCGACCCGCAAGGCTGGGTGGAGATCGACGATCTTCTGAGCGCCGCGGCCGCCCACGGCTTCCGCCTTAGCCGGGCCGAGCTCGACCACGTGGTCGCCGCCAACGACAAGCAGCGGTTCGCCGTAGACGGCACCCGGATCCGCGCGAACCAGGGGCACACCGTCCCCGTGGACCTGGCCCTGCCGGAGGCCGAACCGCCCGCGTACCTCTACCACGGCACCGTCGCGGCCGCCCTGGACGCGATCCGCGCCGAGGGACTGCGCCCGATGGCCCGCCACCACGTCCACCTCTCCCCGGACCGGGAGACCGCGACCCGGGTCGGCGCACGGCGCGGCCGGCCGGTCGTCCTCGCCGTGGACGCGGGGGCGATGCGCGCCGCGGGGCACGTGTTTCGGGTCAGCGCCAATGGGGTGTGGCTGGCGGACTCCGTGCCGCCGCAATTCCTGCGCTTCCAATAACCCCCGAGATGCACCGGAGATGCCCGGGCGAAGCCGGAGAGAAGATCCGGAGAAGCCCCGGGGGGACGGGAATTCACCGAGGGATTGTCAGATCATCCCCCTACGCTGTTCCTCACTCCGGGATCTGTGAGGGGGGTACCTCGCGGTCGCCGAACAACCCGTACCAGCACGCGAGGTGACGCCCCATGACGTCCGAAGAATCCGGTCCGAACACCTTCCAGGTCGATCTGCGCGGCCTGGTCGACCTGCTGTCCCACCACCTCTACTCCAGCCCCCGCGTGTACGTCCGCGAGCTCCTCCAGAACGCCGTCGACGCGGTCACCGCCCGCCACGCCCTGGATCCCGAAGCCGAGATCGCCATCCGCCTGTCGGCGACCGGGAACCGCGTGACCATCGAGGACAGCGGCATCGGCCTGACCGCCGACGAGGCCCACTCCCTCCTCGCCACCATCGGGCGCAGCTCCAAGCGCGGGGGCCCGCACGGCCTGGAGACCACCCGCCAGGAGTTCCTCGGCCAGTTCGGCATCGGTCTGCTCGCCTGCTTCGTCGTCGCCCGCCAGATCCGCGTGGTCACCCGCTCCGCCCGCGATCCGCTGGCCGCGCCCGTCGAATGGCTGGCCACCGACGACGGCTCGTACACCGTCCGCGAACTGCCCTTCGACGCCCGCCCGGAGCCCGGCACCACCGTCGTCCTGGAGGCCCGTCCCGGCGCCGAGGAATGGACCGTACCGGCCAAGGTCGAGCAACTGGCCCGCGACTACGGCTCCCTGCTGCCCTACGACATCACCTTCGACGACGGCTCCGCTGCCGGACCCCGCCCGGTCACCGACCGGCCCGCCGTCTGGGACCGGCCCTTCCTCACCCCCGCGGCCCGCCGCGTCGCGCTCGCCGGGCACTGCGCGCAGCTCTTCGGTTTCACCCCCCTCGACAGCATCGACCTCGACCTGCCAGTGGCCGGAGTGCGCGGGGTCGCGTACGTCCTGCCCGAGCCGACCAGCCCCGCCCACCGGTCCGGACACCGCGTCCACCTCAAGGGCATGCTGCTGACCGACAAGGCCGACAACCTGCTGCCCGACTGGGCGTTCTTCGTGCGCGCCGTCCTGGACACCGACACCCTGCGGCCCACCGCGTCCCGCGAGAACCTGTACGACGACGAGACCCTGGCCGCCGTGCGCGAGGCCCTCGGCGCCCGCGTCCGCGCCTGGCTCGCCGAGCTCGCCACCAGCGAACCCGAGCGGCTGGCCGCCTTCCTCAGCGTCCACCACCTCGGGGTGAAATCGCTGGCCCGGCACGACCCCGAGCTGCTCGGCCTGATGCTGCCCTGGCTGCCGTTCGAGACCAGCGACGGGTCGATGAACCTGGAGGAGTTCGCCGCCGCGCACACCGAGATCCACTTCACCCGGACCGTGGAGGAGTTCCGCCAGATCGCCCCGATCGCGGCGGCCCACGGACTCGGAGTCATCAACGCCGGCTACACCTACGACGCCGACCTGCTGGCCCTGCTGCCCGCCGTACGCCCGGAGCTCAAGGTCACCGAGCTCGACGCGGGGGCCGTCACCGAGCGCCTCGATCCGGTCCCGACCTCCGCCGAACTGGCCCTCGCGCCCTTCCTGGCCACCGCCCGCACCCGGCTGGAACCCCAGAGCTGCGACGTCGTCCTGCGCGCCTTCCAGCCCGCCGTCGTCCCCGCGCTCTACCTCGACGACCGCCAGGCCCGTCAGGAGCGCGACCGCACCGCCGCCCTGGAGACCGCCGACTCCCTGTGGAGCGGCATCCTCGGTTCGCTGCGCGGCTCCGCTCCGCGCGCCCGCCTCGTGCTCAACCACAACAACCCGCTCATCCGCCGGATCGCCGCCCTCCCCGACGAAGCCCTGACCGCCACCGCCGTCGAATCGCTGTACGGACAGGCCCTGCTGAGGTCGCAGCGGCCGCTGCGCGCGGCCGACACCACGCTGCTCAACCGGGCCTTCCTCGGGCTCCTGGAATGGGCGACGCACCCGGTCAACAGCACGGACAGCACCACCGGAGCCGACCCCCAGGAGGAGCAGAAGTGAGCACGATGACGCGCGAGGAGATCGAGCGCGGACTGGCCGAGAACCGCCAGGCCCCGGGAGGGTCCGCCCGCAACGCGCACGCCGAGGCGCTGTCCGCCGCCGCCGAAGCGACCGGGGACCGCCCGCTGTTCCGTGCGGCACTGGACAACCTGATCAACGCCTACCTGTACAGCTCCGAGTCGCCGAAGATGCTCGTCCCCTTCGCCCGGCTGCTCCAGGAGTACGACAAGGACCCGGGCGCCTTCGACGAGTGGGATGCCCACTCGCTGTTCTGGCAGTTCAAGTGGATCGCCAGCGCCATCGGCCACTCTCCCGAGATCCCGCTGGAGTCGGCCGCCGGCTGGCTGGACGAGATGGAGCGCCGCTACCGGATCGCCGGCTACAGCGAGCGTCCCGTCCGCGAGGCCGAGCTGTGGCTCGCCGACGCGACCGGCGACGACGAGCGGGCCGGACGCGCGTACAAGCGCTGGCAGGCCGCCGATCGCGACGACATGAGCGACTGCCACGCCTGCGAACTCAACAGCCAGGGCCAGTACGCCGTGCTGCGCGGTGACGACGCCGAGGCCCTGGTGCGCTGGCAGCCGGTGCTGTCCGGCGAGCAGACCTGCGCCGAGGAACCCCACCGGGTCCTGGCCGCCTCGCTGCTGCCGCTGGTGCGACTCGGCCGCCTCGACGAGGCACGCTCGGCCCATCTGCGCGGATACCGGCTGGCCCGGGACAAGGAGAGCCTGCTGCCCTCGGTGGGCCGGCACATCGAATTCTGCGCGCTCACCGGGAACGAGTCCCGCGGCCTGGAGATCCTTGCCGAGCACGCGGCGCACGTGGCCCCGCTCGCCAACCTCTCCGACCAGCTGGCCTTCCACGGGGGAGTCCTCGTCCTGCTGCGCCGCCTCACGGAGCTGGGCCACGGCCAGAGCCCCACCGTCCCCTACGAGGGCAGCCCGTGCACCGTGTCCGAGCTGTACGAGGTGCTGCGCGCGGGCTCGCTCGACATCGCCCGGCGGTTCGACACCCGCAACGGCTCCACCCGGGTCTCGGAGCGGTTCCTCGCACGGATCGGCGGAGCCCCGCTGACCGCGGTCCTGCCTCTGGGCGTACGCAGCTCCGCGCTCGCGGCGCTCCCGCAGCCGGGCCCCGCCCCGGTGCCCGGAGCGGCAGCAACCCCGGCCGAGGGCTTCGCGGAACTCGTGGAGCGGGCCCGGGAGGCGCGCGACCTCGGACACCCCGGCGCGGACGCCCTCTGGGAGCAAGTGGCCCTGCGCCCCGAGGCGGCTGCCGGGTCCGATCCGCTGGCCACCGCCGATGTGGCGGACCACCGGGCCCTGGCGGCCGCTCGGGCCGGCGCCGGCGACGCCGCGGAACTGCTGGCCGGCGTACGCGAGCGCTACCGGGAGCTGGGGCTCGCGGAGCGTGCCGCCCTGGCCGAGCTGCGGCTGGCGACGGTGGCCGCGCAGTCGGGCACCGAGGCGGGGGAGCTGCGCGCGCTGCTGGCCGTCGCCCTGCGCGCCGCCGAGGCGCTGGACGCGGGCGAGCCGCTGCGGACCCGGCGGATCGCGCTCGCGGAACTGACCGGGATCCGGGTGGAGTCCTACCTGCGCTCGGTCGAGGCCACCGAGGACCCCCGGCACGGGCACGGGCGCGGCGACGGCGGCGGCCACGACCCGGAGCACGGGCAGGGCCACGGGCACGGGCACGGCGAGCTGGCCGCCGAACTGGCCGCCTTCGCCGATTCCTACGCCGCGGCCCTGCCCGACGTGGTGGCGGAGGCCGAGGAGATGCTGGGCCGCCTCGCCCTCTCGCAGGGCGACCCGGACCGTGCCGTGACGCTGCTCGCCACATCTGCCGACCGCTCGGTGGCGGCGGGCCGGCCGTGGCTCGCCGTGGACCCGCTCGTGCTGCGGGCCGGCGTGCTGATGTCGCTGGACCGGGCGGCTGAGGCCGAGGAGTCGGCCCGCGCCGGGCTGACGCATGCCGCCGAGGTGACCGACCCCGAGGCGCAGGGCGTCGTACGGCTCACCCTCGCCGACATCCTGCTGGGGCGCGGCGAGGCCGACGCGGAGGCCGCGCGGCACGCTCTGGAGGCGGCGCACTGGTTCGACCAGGCCGGGCTCACCGCCGACGGCGGAGCCCAGGCCCGGCTGCTGCTCGCCCGGTGCCACGCCCGCGAGGGCCGCACCGCCGAGGCGGCCGAGGTGTTGCAGTCGACCCTGCCGGACCTGCTCGAGCACGGTGAGGGCCAGGCCGTCTCCGTACGGGAATTCCTCGGCGACCTGCTGCGCGAACTGCACGATCCCCGGGGCGCGGCCGAGCAGTACCTGCTGGCGGCGGAGCTCGCCGAGGACTGGGAGGACCCGCGTCCGCAGGCGAACTTCGCCCAGGCCGCCGCCGATCAGCTCTCCGGGGCGCAGCTGGTGCCGGAGGCGGTCGCCGCGTACGAGCGGGCCCTCGAACTGCGCCGGCGGTCGAAGGACGCGCCGGTCGCCGAGGTACGTATCCTGCGGTCGCTGGCCTGGCTGGGGCTGCGCGAAGAGGTCACCGACGCGGGGGTGGCGAGGGCCCGGGCCCGGATGGGCGAGGCGGCCGAGGTGCTGACCGCCGCGCTGACACAGGCTCCCGAGGACCAGGAGGCACGGGCCGAACTGGCCGAGACCTGGAACCAGCTCGCCCAGGTACTCGACCGCCGGGTCCGCGCCGACGAGGAAGCGCACGAGGAAGACGGGGAAGTCGGGGAAGAGGGGGAAGCGGGGGAAGCGGAAGAGCTGGAGGAGAGCCGGGACTCACGGCCCGCCGAACCGCTGGGCGCAGCGGAGCTGGAGGCGCTGCGGCTGGAGGAGATCCTGCTGTGGGAGCGGGCCGCCGCCCTCCACGCGGAGCTCGGCCCGGAGCATCTGCAGGCCCGGTTCCAGTGCGTGAACAACGCCGCCTGGACCGAGCACGAGCTGGGCCGGCCCGAAGCCGGCGCCGCCCGGGTCTCGGCGCTGGCGGCCGAGGTACGCGCGCTGCCCGAAGGAGTGGCCCCGGAGTGGCTGCTGGAGAGCGCCGAACGGACCACGGAGCACTTGCTGCGTACCTCGTCCTGACGCCGCCGGGCGCTGCCGTCGCCCCGAAGCCCGGGGCGGCGGCAGCGGCGGCAGCGGCAGCGGCAGCGGCAGCGGCGGCAGCAGCAGCTGCCCGCTCAGCCCAGCTGTGCGAGCGCCTCCGTGGCGATCCGCTCGAAGACTCCCTGGTCGGCGGCGAAGTCGGAGTCGGGGATCGGCCAGTGGATCACGAGCTCGGTGAAGCCGAGCTCCTGGTGGCGGCCGGCGAAGTCGACGAAGGCCGCCACGGACTCCAGCGGCGCCCCCCGGTCCGGAGTGAAGCCCGTGAGCAGGACCTTGTCCAGCTCGGCCATCTCCCGGCCGGTCTCCGCACACGCCTTGCCGAGCTTCTCGACCTGGCCGCGCAGGGCCTGTACCGACTGCTCCGGAGTGCCCTCGTCGAAGATCTTGGGGTCGCCGGTGGTCACCCATGCCTGCCCGTACCGCGCGGCGAGCTTCAGGCCGCGCGGGCCGGTCGCGGCGACGGCGAAGGGCAGCCGGGGGCGCTGGACGCACCCGGGGATGTTGAAGGCCTCCTCCGCCGAGTAGAACGTGCCCCGCTGCGAGACGGAGTCCTCGGTGAGCAGCCGGTCGAGCAGCGGCAGGAACTCCCCGAACCGGTCGGCGCGCTCCTTGGGGGTCCAGGGCTGCTCCTGGCCGAGCACGGTGGCGTCGAAGCCGTTGCCGCCGGCCCCGATGCCGAGCGTGATCCGTCCGCCCGAGACGTCGTCGAGGGAGATCAGTTCCTTGGCGAGCGTCACCGGGTGGCGGAAGTTCGGCGAGGTGACGAGCGTGCCGAGGCGCAGCCGCTCCGTGGCCGTCGCGGCGGCCGTGAGCGTCGGCAGAGCGCCGAACCACGGCCCGTTCCGGAAGGTCCGCCAGGACAGGTGGTCGTAGGTGTAGGCGGCGTGGAACCCCAGCTCCTCGGCGCGCTGCCACTTCGCGCGGCCTCCCTCGTGCCAGCGGTCGACGGGCAGGATCACGGTGCTCAGGCGCAGACTCATGCCCCGAGCCTACGTCCGCCCCGCACGGCCCTCACGCGGACGACTCGGCGTTTGTGCCGCGCGTCAGATCCCGTCCCCGGGCGCACGCTCAGGACGGTGCAGTGGCTGCAACTCCTGACGCCGCTCTCCCTGGCCCTGGGCCTCGCAGCCCTCACCGGCGTGCCGGCCGCCGTCATGTCCCGCTCTCGGCCTTGTGCCGCCACAGGGCGAGCAGGACTGCGGAGTAGGGGCGGGCCGGAGCGGCGGCGCGGCCGGCGCGGGCCAGGGCGTCGGCCGCACCGGCCAGGACCTCGCCCACCAGCACCGGTTCGCGCTCCGGGCGGTGGGTGCCGCCCGCCTGTTCGCACACCGTGCACAGGGCCATCGCCAGGCTCGCGACCCACTTGGCGCGCGGGCCGCCACATGCGTCGCAATCCGCCGCGCGGGCTGAAGGGATGAGCAGCACGTCGCCCCCGTGTGACGTCGTCGGAACCGGCACCGAGCCGGCAGCGCCAACGGCAGCGGAACCGGCGAGGAGATCCTTCCACCGCCCACTAACAACCATGTCGCGATGTTTCACGTGAAACATCGCCCGGACCAAGGTCGTGATGTTTCACGTGAAACGTCGCCCACCCTCGGCATGGGCGAAGATGGAGCCGTGACCTCGGCTCCCCAGCGCCCGGACGGGCCAACCCCCGCGACCCGGCTCATCGCCACCGACCTCGACGGCACCCTGCTGCGCGACGACAAATCCGTCTCGGAGCGCACCGTCGCCGCCCTCGCCGCCGCCGAGGAGGCCGGCATCGAGGTGTTCTTCGTGACCGGACGCCCGGCCCGCTGGATGGGTGTGGTCAGCGACCACGTCCAGGGCCACGGCCTGGCCATCTGCGCGAACGGGGCCGCCGTCGTCGACCTGCATGCCATCGACCGGCACGCCACCGACGAGCACACCACCGGCCGGCCACCCGCGGGTCGGGAGTTCGTCCAGGTCAGGCCGCTGCCGCGGATCACGGCACTCAAGGTGGTGGAGGCCCTGCGGGCCGCCGCCCCCGGCACCTCCTTCGCCGTCGAGCTGACCACCGGCATCAACTACGAGCCGCAGTACCCGCCGTTCTTCCAGGACCCGGGCGCCCATGTCGCCACCGCCGAGGAGCTGCTCGACGAGGCCACGGACGACGATTCGGCGCCCGTGCTCAAGGTGCTCGCGCACCACTCCGAGCTGGCCCCGGACGAGTTCCTGGCCCTGGCCCGCTCCGTCGCCGGCGCGTACGCCTCGATCACCCGCTCCAGCCCGACCTCCCTGCTGGAGATCAGCGGCCCGGGGGTCTCCAAGGCGAGCACCCTGGCGCTGTGCTGCGCGGAGCGCGGCATCTCACCGGCCGAAGTGGTCGCCTTCGGCGATATGCCGAACGACGTGGAGATGCTCGGCTGGGCCGGCACCTCGTACGCGATGGGCAACGCCCATCCGGATGTGATCGCGGCCGCGTCGGGCCGTACGGTCGCCAACAACGAGGACGGCGTCGCCCTGGTCATCGAGCGCATCCTGGCCGAACGGACCGACCGCACCGAGGCGTAGCCACCAGCCGAAGCACGGCTACAGCGGGGCCTCCCACACCAGGGTGGTCCCGCCGCCCTCCTCGCCGAGGCCGGGGCCGTACGAGCTGGATCCGCCGAGCGATTCGGCCCGTCGGCGCAGGTTGCGCAGCCCGCTGCGCCGCCCGCCCTCCGGGATGCCCACTCCGTCGTCGGCCACCTCCAGCCGGACCCCGGGCCGCCCGTCGGCCAGGCTGACGGTGGAGTCGAGCACCACCTCGATCCGGGACGCCTCCGAGTGCCGGAACGCGTTCGACAGCGCCTCCCGCAGGGCGGCGATCAGATTCTTTCCGACGAGCTCGCCGACGACCGCGTCGATCGGTCCGAGGAAGCGGTGCGCGGGCTTGAAGCCCAGCGGCACGGCAGCCATGTTGATCTCCCGCAGCACCCGGGTGCGCAGCCCCGAAGGGGCCTCCGCCGGTCCTTGCTGGAGCGCGAAGATCGCGGTGCGGATCTCCTGGATCGTCACGTCGAGCTCGTCCACGGCCTTGCCGACGCCGTCGCGGACCTCCGGGACGATGGAACGGCGCTGGGCGCCCTCCAGCATCATGCCGGTGGCGAAGAGCCGCTGGATGACCAGGTCGTGCAGGTCGCGCGCGATCCGGTCGCGGTCCTCGAACACCGCGAGGCGTTCTCGGTCCCGCTGCGCCTCCGCCATCATCAGCGCCAGGGCCGCCTGCGAGGCGAACTGCGTGGCCAGGGTCCGCTCCGCCTCGGTGAACGGCCTCTTCCCGCGCGCCCGCGGCGTGACGAGGGCCCCCAGGACCCGGCCGCCGCTCTGCAGGGGAAGCATCATGCAGGCCCCGTACTGGCTGGTCAGGCGACTGATCATGCGCGGGTCCGAGGCCGCGTCGTCCACGAAGACCGACTCGCCCTCCAGCAGCTGGGCCACCACCGGGCTCTCCGCCGGGATGACGACGCCGAGCGAGGTCGCCGGGTTCTCCGCGGAGACCGCGACGATCTCCATCCCGCCGTCCTCGGCCGGCAGCATCACGATCCCGGCGGCCGAATCGGCGAGCCGGCGGGCCTGTTCGGCGACGACCGCGAGCGCGTCGTCCGCGTCCCCGCCCGACAGCAGGGCCGTGGTGACGGCGACCGAGCCGTCGATCCAGCGCTCGCGCTGGGTGGCGGCCTCGTAGAGCCGGGCGTTGCCGATGGCGATGCCGGCCTCGGTCGCCAGCACCCGGACCATGTGGACGTCGTAGTCGTTGAACTCGCCGCCACCGTTCTTCTCCGCCAGGTAGAGGTTCCCGAAGATCTCTCCCTGGACCCGGATCGGAACGCCGAGGAAGGTCTTCATGGGCGGGTGATGGGCGGGGAACCCCGACGAGCGCGGGTCCTTGGCCAGGTCGGCGAGGTGCACGGGGTCCGGGTTCGAGATCAGCGCGCCGAGCAGGCCGCGCTTCCCGTCCGGGCGGTGCCCGATCTTCTTCGCCAGCGCATTGCTGATGCCGAAGGTGACGAAGTCCGAGAGCCCCCGGCCCTCGGTGTCGACCACGCCGATGGCCGCGTAGCGGGCGTCCGCGAGCTCGGCGGCCGTCTCGCAGATCCGGTCCAGCGTGGAGTGCAGTTCGAGGCCGGTACCGACCGATCGCATGGCCTCCAGCAGCTGCGGCACCCGGGCCGTGAGCTCGGTGGACAGACCCTGAAGACTCCGGGTGGCGGCGGTCGCGGCCTCCATCGGGTCGGGCGATTGCGGTGAGGGCTCCGGCGGATACTCGGGCGATTCCTGCGACTCCTGCGCTGACATGCCCTTGAGCCTAGTTAGTCCCGTTTAGCGAGGAAAGTCGAGCCTGCCCGGAGCCGGCCGTCAGGTCCGCCTCCCGCTCCCGCTCCAGCAGCCCGCGCAGCGGACCGGGGGCCGCCGCCAGCTCCGCGTACGCACCGCGCTGGACCACCGCACCGCCGTCCAGGACGAGTACCTCGTCGACCTCTTCCAAGCCGGCCAGCCGGTGCGTGATCAGCACGGTGGTGCGGCCCTCGGTCGCGGCCAGCAGGTCCGCGGTCAGCGCGTCGGCGGTGGCCAGGTCCAGGTGCTCGGCCGGCTCGTCCAGGACGAGGACCGGGAAGTCCGCGAGCAACGCCCGTGCCAGCGCGAGACGCTGGCGCTGACCGCCGGAGATCCGCTCACCGTGCTCGCCGACCAGCGTGTCCAGCCCGTCCGGGAGCCCCTCGGCCCAGTCCAGCAGCCGGGCCGCGGCGAGGGCCTCCCGCAGCCGCGCCTCGTCGGCCCCCGGGGCGGCCAGGCGCAGGTTCTCCCGTACCGAGCTGTCGAAGATGTGCGCGTCCTGGGCACACAGGCCCACGACCCGGCGCACGTCGTCCCCGTCGAGGGCGCGCGCATCGGTCCCGCCCAGGGTGTACGAGCCTTCGTGCTGGTCCAGGAAGCGCAGCAGGACGTGTGCCAGCGTGGTCTTGCCCGCTCCCGAGGGCCCGACGACCGCGATCCGGCGGCCCGCCTCCAGGGTCAGGTCGAGCCCGTGCAGCGCGTCCCTCTCCTGCCCGGGGTGGCGGGCGGCGAGCCCCGTCAGCCGCAGCGGGAAGGGCGAGGCGGGCAGGGCTTCGGGCCGCTCCGGCTCGGTGACCGGGACGGGGGTGTCGATGACTTCGTAGACCCGTTCGGCGCTGCGCCTGACCCGCTGGCGGTACTGGACGGCCTGCGGAAGCCCGCTGACGGCCTCGAAGGCGGCCAGCGGGGTCAGGACGACCACCGCCATGGCCACCCCGGACAGCCGGCCCCCGGCGACGGCGTTGGCCCCGACGGCGGCCGCGCACACCACGGTCAGTCCGGTCACCAGGGCCGACAGCCCGCTCCCGAGCCCGGTGACGGCGGCCGCGCGGGCCGCGATCCCGGTGAGGGTGCGGTCGCTGTCCTTCGCGGCGGCCTTGCGGCCGCCGAGCGCTCCGGCGACGGTGAGCTCCGCGGTTCCGGTCAGCAGATCTGCCACACGGGTGGCGAGCTCGCCCCGGGCGGGCGCGAGCCGGCGTTCCGTGCGGCGGGCGCAGACCGCGCTGACGAGCGGTACCCCGACACCGGCGGTCAGGAGCCCGACGGCGAGCACCACACCGGCCCCGGGCAGCAGCCAGGCGGTGAACGCCACGGAGCCGGTGCCCACGAGCGCCGCGGTGCCGACGGGCAGCAGCCAGCGCAGCCAGTAGTCCTGCAGGGCGTCGGCGTCGGCCACGAGCCGGGTCAGCAGATCCCCGCGCCGTTGGGTGCGCAGTCCGGCGGGCGCGATGCGCTCCAGCCGCTGGAACACCGAGACGCGCAGGTCGGCGAGCATCCGCAGGACCGCGTCGTGGGACACGAGCCGCTCCGCGTAGCGGAAGACGGCCCGTCCCATGCCGAAGGCCCGCGTCGCGGTGACGGCCACCATCAGGTACAGCACGGGAGGCTGTTCGGAGGCGCGCGAGATCAGCCATCCGGAGACGGCCATCAGCCCGACGCTGCAGCCGACGGCCATCGCCCCGAGGAACAGCCCGAGCCTGAACCGCCCCTGCCAGGCCTTGGCCACGCCCCGTACCCGCCTGAGCGGATCGCCGCCGCCGCCGTCGCCGCCGCCCGTACCGCCCGCCCGCTCCGGAGCGTCCCCGAGGATCCATTCGCCGGGATCGCGCGGCGCCGGTCCCGCCGCCGTCTGTCCCGCCCGCACGGTGGGAAGGGGGGCGGTGGGGGAGGGCACGGCGGGGCCGGTCCCGACCCTGACGACCCGGTCGGCCAGCGCAAGCAGCGCCGGCCGGTGCACCACGAGCAGGACGGTCCGCCCGACCGCGAGGCGGCGTACCGCTTCCACCACGGCCGCCTCGGTCTCGCCGTCCAGGGCCGCCGTCGGCTCGTCGAGCAGGAGCACCGGCCGGTCCGCCAGGAACGCCCGCGCCAGCGCGAGGCGCTGGCGCTGCCCGGCGGACAGTCCGACCCCGCCCTCGCCGAGAAGGGTGTCCGCCCCTCGCGGCAGGGCCCGTACGAACTCCCATGCCCCGGCGTCCACCAGGGCGGCGGTCACCTCGGCCGCGGCGGCGCCGGGCCGCGCCAGCCGTACGTTCTCCGCGATCGTCCCGGCAAACAGGTGCGGCCGCTGGGGCACCCAGGCGATCCGCTCCCGCCACTGCTCGGGCGCCAGCCCGGCCAGGTCCACGCCCCCGACCCGGACTCGGCCCGCACTCGGCGTCACGAAGCCCAGCAGCACCTGCAGCAGCGTGGACTTGCCCGCGCCGCTCGGCCCGGTGAGGGCCACGCATTCGCCCGGTTCCACGGTCAGCGATACGGGTCCGGGGGAGTCCTCGCCCCGGCCGTCGTACCGTACGGCCACCCCGTCGAGCTCGATTCGCAGTCCCGAGACCGCAGGGGAGCCCGTCCCGTGCGAAGCGGCGACCGGGGTCTCCAGCACCTCGAAGATCTCTTCCGCGGCGGCCAGTCCCTCCGCCGCCGCGTGATACTGCGCCCCGACCTGGCGCAGCGGCAGGTAGGCCTCGGGCGCCAGGACCAGGATGACCAGCCCGGTGTAGAGGTCCAGTTCCCCGTGGACGAGCCGCATGCCGATGGTCACGGCGACCAGCGCGACCGACAGCGTCGCCAGCAGTTCCAGCGCGAAGGAGGACAGGAACGCGATGCGCAGGGTGCGCATCGTCGCCTGCCGGTAGTCATCGGTGATCTTGCGGATGGACTCCGCCTGCGCCTTCGCACGGCCGAAGACCTTGAGGGTCGGCAGACCGGCCACCACGTCCAGGAAGTGCCCCGAGAGCCGGGACAGCAGCCGCCACTGGCGGTCCATCCGGGACTGGGTGGCCATGCCGATCAGGATCATGAACAGGGGGATCAGCGGGAGCGTGACCACGATGATCGCCGCCGACACCCAGTCCTCGGTGACGATCCTCGCGAGCACCGCCACGGGGACGACGATCGCGAGCCCCAGCTGGGGCAGGTACCGCGAGAAGTAGTCGTCGAGGGCGTCCACTCCCCGGGTGGCCAGGGCCACCAGGGAACCCGTCCGCTGTCCGCTCAGCCAGCCGGGTCCGAGGTCCACCGCCCGCTCCAGCAGCCGGCCGCGCAGTTCCGACTTGACCGCCGCGCTCGCCCGGTGCGCGGCCAGCTCGGTCAGCCAGGCGACCAGACCCCGGCCGAGCGCCACCGCCGCGAGCAGCAGCAGGGGCGTCCGAAGGGCTCCGCCGTCCAGTCCGTCCTCGAAGGCACCGACCACGATCTCGGCGATCAGCATGGCCTGACCGACGACCAGCCCCGCCCCGGCGAGCCCGAGGGCCACCACCGCCCCCAGGAAGAGGCGGGTGGACCGGGCGTACCGAAGCAGGCGCGGGTCGATCGGTTTCACGTGAAACATCCCCCAGGCAGGAACGGGCGGAGCGGAGCGGAGCGGGCGAGCCGGCCGAGCGGCTCAGTGCACGTCGACGATGTGCTGCGTGCCGATGCGCTTGCGGAACACCCAGTACGTCCACGCCTGGTAGAGCAGGACGACCGGGGTCGCCACCGCCGCGCACCAGGTCATGATCTTCAGGGTGTACGCGCTGGACGAGGCGTTGGTGACCGTGAGGTTCCAGGCATCGTTCAGCGAGGACGGCATGACGTTCGGGAACAGCGTCAGGAAGAGCATCGCGACGGCCGCCGCGATGGTGACCCCCGACAGCCCGAAGGACCAGCCCTCCCGGCCCGCGAGGTTGAAGCCGAGGGCTCCGACCAGGGCCACTACCGCCACGATCATGGCGATCAGGCTCCAGCCGTCACCGCGCGAGACCTGGGTCCAGGTCAGGAAGGCGAGCGCCAGGACGGCGGTCACCACCCCGAGCTGCGTGGCCAGCTTGCGCGAGCGGTCCCGGATGTCACCGACCGTCTTGAGCGAGGTGAACACCGCGCCGTGGAAGGTGAACAGGGTCAGGGTGACCAGGCCGCCGAGGATCGAGTAGACGTTGAGCAGGTCGAAGAAGGTTCCGACGTACTCCATGTCCTGGTCGATCTTCACTCCGCGCACGATGTTGGCGAAGGCCACGCCCCACAGGAACGCGGGGATCAGCGAAGTCCAGAAGATCGCGTGTTCCCAGTTGGTCTGCCACTTGTCCTCGGGCCGCTTGTGCCGGTACTCGAAGGCGACCCCGCGGATGATGAGGCAGATCAGGATGATCAGGAGCGGCAGGTAGAAGCCGGAGAAGAGGGTGGCGTACCACTCCGGGAAGGCGGCGAAGGTCGCGCCTCCGGCCGTGAGCAGCCAGACCTCGTTGCCGTCCCACACGGGCCCGATCGTGTTGATCAGGACCCGCTTCTCCGTGCGGTTGCGGGCCAGCAGCTTGGTCAGGACGCCGACTCCGAAGTCGAAGCCCTCCAGGAAGAAGTAGCCGATCCAGAGAACGGCGATGAGCACGAACCAGACGTCGTGGAGTTGCATGGTGTGGTCTCCTCAGCCTCAGTACGAGAAGGCCATCGGCCGGTCGGGGTTCTTGTCGTCCCCGCCGATCTTGGTCGGCGGGTTGAGGTCGGCCTCGGTGAGCTCGGGCGGGCCGGCCTTGACGTACTTCACGAGGAGCTTGACCTCGATCACGGCGAGCACGGCGTAGAGCAGCGTGAAGCCGATCATCGAGGTGAGCACCTCACCCTGGGAAACGTTCGGCGAGACCGCGTCCCTGGTGCGCAGGACCCCGTAGACCACCCAGGGCTGACGGCCCATCTCGGTGAAGATCCAGCCCCAGGAGTTGGCGATCAGCGGGAAGCCCATGGTCCAGAGCGCGATGATCCAGTACCAGTTCGTGAACTTGGGGCTCAGCGCCTTCTTGAAGAGGACCAGGTGCGGGACCTCTTCCTCACCGGTGCGCAGCCCCGGCGGGAGCAAGAACTTCTTGCGGGTCAGCCAGAGCCCCAGCATGCCGACGCCGAGCGAGGCCATGCCGAAGCCGATCATCCAGCGGAAGCCCCAGTAGGCGACGGGGATGTTGGGCCGGTAGTCACCGGGCCCGAACTTCTCCTGTTCGGCCTTGTTGACGTCGTTGATGCCCGGGACGAACGAGGTGAAGTCGTCGTTGGCCAGGAAGGACAGCAGGCCCGGAATCTCTATGGCCACCGTGTTGTGACCCTTTTCCACGTCGCCGTAGGCGAAGACGGAGAAGGGGGCCGGCGCCTCGCCGTCCCAGAGCGCCTCGGCGGCGGCCATCTTCATCGGCTGCTGCTTGAACATCACCTTGCCGAGCAGGTCTCCGCTGATGGCGGTTCCCAGACCGGCGATGATCATGACGACCAGGCCGAGTCGCAGCGAGGTCCGCATGACCGGGATGTGCTTCTTGCGGGCGAGGTGGAAGGCCGCGATGCCGACCATGAACGCACCGCCGACCAGGAAGGCCGCCGTCATGGTGTGGAAGAACTGGGTCAGCGCGGTGTTCTGCGTGAGCACCAGCCAGAAGTCGGTGAGCTCGGCCCGGCCGCGCTCCGGATTCATCCGGTAGCCGACCGGGTGCTGCATCCAGGAGTTCGCCGCGAGGATGAAGTACGCGGACAGGATGGTGCCGATCGAGACCATCCAGATGCAGGCCAGGTGGATCTTCTTCGGCAGCTTGTCCCAGCCGAAGATCCACAGACCGATGAAGGTGGACTCGAAGAAGAAGGCGATGAGCGCCTCGAAGGCCAGCGGGGCTCCGAAGATGTCACCGACGAACCGCGAGTAGTCGGACCAGTTCATGCCGAACTGGAACTCCTGGACGATGCCGGTGACGACACCCATCGCGATGTTGATCAGGAAGAGCTTGCCCCAGAACTTGGTGGCCTTGAGGTACTTCTCCTTTTCCGAACGCACCCAGGCGGTCTGCAAGATCGCGACGAGCGCGGCCAGAGAGATCGTCAAGGGGACGAAGAGGAAGTGATAGACGGTGGTAATACCGAACTGCCATCGCGCCAGGGTCTCTGGCGCCAAAGCTAGGTCCACGTCATCGTCTCCTTCGTTTCGCCGTGGTCACAGCCGCAGTTTGCCTCTTGTATCCCACTCAATCCGGGACGAAGCAGGGACGCTTGTGAACGCGTTCACATTCACAAGCATTATGTCGCACTGCTGTCGGCATCTTTCAGGGGGGGGTCCCCCCTAGCGAATAAATTCAACAGATTGTTGAATACGACCCATGAAGATTCGATTCCTCTGGCCCGCCGGCCAGCTCACCGCAACGCTCGACGAGACCCCGACCGCCAAGGCGCTCGCCGACGCACTCCCCATTTCCGCCTCCGCCAACACCTGGGGCGAGGAGGTCTACTTCGACACCGGCGTCTCCGTGGCGCTGGAGCACGACGCCCAGCAGGTCGTCGAGCCCGGCACGGTCGCGTTCTGGACCGAGGGCGACGCGCTCGCGCTGCCCTACGGCCCCACCCCGATCTCCCGCGGAGGCGAGAGCCGCCTGGCGAGCCCGTGCAACGTCCTCGGCTCGTTCGACGGCGACCCCCGCCTGCTGGCCACCGTCCGCGACGGCGACCCCATCCGCGTGGAACTGGCCTGACACCAGTCCCGGGAGCGCTACATCTCCTTGAAGAACGCCTCCGCCGTGTGCAGGAAGAGGTCGTTCGCCTCGGGCTCGCCGATCGTGACCCGCAGGCCCTCGCCCGCGAAGGGCCGGACCACCACGCCGGCCTTCTCGCAGGCCGCCGCGAAGTCGGCGGTCCGCTCGCCGAGCCGCATCCACACGAAGTTGGCCTGCGTCTCGGGCACCACCGTCCAGCCCTGGGCCAGCAGCGTCCCGTGGACCCGGGCGCGCTCGCTCACCAGTGAGCCGACCCGGCCCATCAGCTCGTCCTCGGCCCGCAGCGAGGCGACCGCCGCGTCCTGGGCGAGCTGGCTGACGCCGAAGGGCACCGCGGTCTTGCGCAGCGCCGCGGCCACCGGCTCGTGCGCCACCGCGAAGCCGACGCGCAGGCCGGCGAGCCCGTACGCCTTGGAGAAGGTACGCAGCACGGCGACGTTGGGGCGGTTGCGGTAGAGCTCGATGCCGTCCGGAACCTCGACGTCGCGCACGAACTCCTTGTACGCCTCGTCGAGGACGACGAGGACGTCGGAGGGCACCCGGTCCAGGAACCGCTCCAGCTCCGCACGGCGCACCGCGGTGCCGGTGGGGTTGTTGGGGTTGCAGACGAAAATCAGGCGGGTCCGGTCGGTGATCGCCTCGAACATCGCGTCCAGGTCGTGCACGTCCCCCTCGGCCAGCGGGACCTGGACCGAGGTCGCACCCGAGATCTGAACGATGATCGGATAAGCCTCGAAAGACCGCCAGGCGTAGATGACCTCGTCACCGGGACCCGCCGTCGACTGGATCAGCGACTGGGCGACGCCGACCGAGCCGGTGCCGGTGGCGATGTGCTCGACCGGGACCCCGAAACGATCCGCGAGCTCGTTCACGAGGCCCGTGCACGCCATGTCGGGGTACCGGTTGAAGTGGCCCGCCGCGGCGACCGCGCTCTCCAGCACCCCAGGCAGGGGCGGGTACGGGTTCTCGTTAGAGGACAGCTTGAACGCGACCGGACCGCCCGCTGCCGCGGGCTTCCCGGGCTTGTAGGTGGGGATGCCGTCCAGCTCGGCGCGCAGCTTCGGGCTCTTCTCGCTCACCGCAGGTCCTCCTCGACCGTCCCGTACGACGTCGCCGTCGACTCAATACTCCTCACCTTATGAGGATTCCGTCCATCCGAGAACGGCAGGCGCCTGGAATGCGGGAGAGCGCACGCATATATGCGTGCGCCGGTGGCCTGCGCCGTGGCGCGCGTCCCTCGTACAGGTGAGTTGAGCAGAGGACGAGAGCGCACCGTTTTGGCATGCACGGTCCCGTCGACAAGGGCACCCGACACCCTTTGCAACCAAACACCTTCATTTCCAAGGTCATTGGGGGTGGCGAACCGTGCAGAATCGTGCCTGTCAACGCGTGCATATGCATCCGGACCGCCCTGCCCACCGCGCCCTACTATCGGCTCGCCATGACAGCAGCAGGGAAGCATCAGGTGAGCCGGACCGAGACCACCCGGCGGGCCGCCGGCCGACAAAGCCGGGCGGGCATCAGGGACGTGGCCGCCGCGGCGGGCGTCTCGATCACGACCGTCTCCGACGCCCTCAATGGGAAGGGACGACTGCCGGACGCCACCCGCCGCCACGTTCGCGAGGTCGCAGACCGGCTGGGCTACCGCCCTTCCGCGGCGGCCCGCACCCTCCGTACCGGCAAGTCGGGCCTCATCGGCCTGACCGTGACGACGTACGGGGATGAACCTTTCACCTTCACCGAATTCGCGTACTTCGCCGAGATGGCCAGGGCCGCCACCTCCGCCGCGCTCGCTCGCGGCTACGCCCTCGTCATCCTCCCCGCCACCTCCCGACACGACGTCTGGTCCAACGTGGCCCTCGACGGCACCGTCGTCATCGACCCCTCCGACCACGATCCCGTCGTCACCGAACTGGTCCGCCAGGGTCTGCCCGTCGTCTCCGACGGACGCCCCGCCGGCTCACTCCCCGTCACCGCCTGGGTCGACAACGACCACGAGGCCGCCGTACTGGGCCTCCTCGACCACCTCGCCGCCGCCGGAGCCCGCCGCATCGGGCTGCTGACCGGCACCACCACCGACACCTACACCCGGCTCTCCACCACGGCCTACCTGCGTTGGTGTGAGCGCGTGGGCCAGGACCCCGTCTACGAGTCCTACCCCGCCCACGATCCGTGCGCCGGCGCCGTCGCCGCCGACCGGCTCCTCGCCCGGCCCGACCGGCCCGACGCCGTCTACGGCCTGTTCGACCCCAATGGCACCGACCTGCTCGCCGCCGCCCGGCGCTACGGCCTGCGTGTTCCCGAGGATCTGCTGCTCGTGTGCTGCAGCGAATCCACCGTGTACGCCAACACCGAACCGCCCATCACCACCCTGTCCCTCAAACCGCGCCGCATCGGCACCGCCGTCGTCCAGCTGCTCATCGACGCCATCGAGGGCGTCGACACGGGCGGACCCGTCGAACAGGTCATCCCGACCGAGCTGATCATCCGTACCTCGTCCCAGCGCAGGCAGCCCCGTACGACCGTCAGCCCGCCCCGATCCCCGGCACAGGACTGACCACCACGCCGGCCCAACGGCGGGGCCTGGGGCCCCGCCGAGGATTTCAGCAACACCGATATCGGGAGAAACCGGTAGGAAGGACCAGCTCCGCCCAGGATTCACCACCCCTGGTGCGTCACAGAGCGCGAGCTGCATTCCTATGATGGGCGCACGACATCACGGATCCTCAGCCCCGAAGGCGGGAGGGTCCGCAGGTGTACGGCAGCGCGACGGTGGTGGAGGGGTCGATGACTCAGGGGGCCGGTCAGGGACCCGCGGTGCGGACGGACACCGAGCGGGACTTCCGGTTGCCGGTCGCCGAACCCGCCTCGCATACGGTCCCCCCGGGGGCCGCAGCAGCCGGATCGGGCGGCCCCGCAGGGTTCGGAGCGGACGCCCCCGTCTACGGCGAGTACCCCGCCTACTACGACGCGGGTCCGGCTCCCGTCCCCGCGCAGCACGGGTACGGCCACGAAGCCGCGTACGGCGCCGCCGGCGTCCTCGGCGAGCCCGGCCGCCCGATGGGCCACGTCGCCGAGGACAGCGACCCCGAGGGGTACACCCCGACGCAGCGCGACCTCCCCGTCATCGGGCTCGGCGGCCCCGGCGACACCGTCCAGATCCAGTACGTCCCCCAGGAGACCCCGGACGAGGGGGGTCCCGGCCCGCTGTACGTCGTGGGGGACGTCCACGGTTACATCGACGAACTCGTCTCCGAACTGCAGTTCCAGGGGCTCATCGACGCCGACCGCAACTGGTCCGCCGGCAACGCCCGGCTCTGGTTCCTCGGCGACTTCACCGACCGCGGCCCCGACGGCATCGGGGTCATCGACCTCGTCATGCGGCTCTCCGCCGAAGCCGCCGCCGCGGGCGGCTACTGCAAGGCCCTCATGGGCAACCACGAACTGCTGCTCATCGGCGCCAAGCGGTTCGGGGACACCCCCATCGTCTCCGGCGCCGGCACCGCCACCTTCCAGGCCGCCTGGCTCCTCAACGGCGGCCAGCGCACCGACATGGACCGGCTGCAGGACGTCCACCTCCAGTGGATGTCCCGGCTGGACGCGGCCGTCCTGGTGGAGGACCACCTGCTCCTCCACTCCGACACCACCGCCTACCTCGACTACGGCGACTCGGTCGAGGACGTCAACGACACCATCCACGAGCTGCTCAACCGCAACGACGCCGACATCACCTGGGACCTGTTCCGCAAGTTCACCAAGCGCTTCGCCTTCCGCGACGAGGAGACCGGCCCCCAGGCCGTACGCGAGCTCATCGGCACCTACGGCGGCAGTCGCGTCGTGCACGGCCACAGCCCCATCCCGTACCTGCTGGGCGAGGTGGGCACCGAGGACGGCGACGGGGCGCACGGTCCGGAGGCCGTCGTCGGCCCCCACGTCTACGCGGAAGGATTGGCCATCGCCATGGACGGTGGCGTGACGATGGCGGGCAAACTGCTCGTCGTGCAACTCCCGCTGAACGACTGAGGCTTCCCGGAGCTGGGTATTTCCGGAAAGCCCCTGTCGACGCACGGCGTGGGCGCTCTACCATCGCTCTATCCGTAGCAGGCTCTCCTCCGTTTGTGCCGGCGCCCCGTTCTACGCGGGCATACCGGTCCCCACGGAGCATCGGGGGATGCACATGACCAGCGCTCCGCACCTGCTCACCGAAGACCGACCGGAGTTCGATCGGCTCCTCGACGAGGCGCTGCGCACGGCGAGCGCCCGGCCCGAACTCGCCGCGCTCGGCGAACGGCTGAACGCCGAACAGCTGCGCACCATGGCCATGGGGGCCACCTCGCTGCTGACGGCCGCGGCCGCAGCCGAGTACGACCACTACGTGAAGGTCCGCAAGGAACGGCAGGACGAGATCCTGTCCACCCCCGGAACGACGGGGGAGGAGGACGACGGGCAGGGCGGCGGCGCGGGCATCAGCGCCGTGGTCGCGGTCCTCGCGCCCGTCCTGGCCGGCACCGCCATGCTGATCTTCCTGCTGGTGGGCTACATCCTGAAGATGATCGAACCCGAACCGGCCTTCGCCGACACGATGCTGACGGCGGGCTGGCTCTTCGGCGGGCTCACCGCCGCCGCGCTGCTCTTCGCCGTGATCGGGCTGCTCGTGACGGCCGTCCGCAACAGTTCCACCGAGGTGGCGGCGGACGAGACCGAGGCGGTACCCGACGAGGTGGCGCGGGCCCGGGAAGCCTGGCGCAACGCCCTGCTGGAGCGGGGCATCGTGCCGTTCCTCCGGGACGCGCTGGCCGATCCCAGCGCGGGGGCCGGCTTCCCGGCCCCCCGAAAGCCGGGAGCCGGGCGCATCCCCAACCTGGGATACACCCGTCCCGATTTCACCAGTCCGGGGGCCCCGGCGCAGGGGCCCCGTCCCGGTTACACGTCTCCGGACTTCACCAGCCCGGACTTCGGCGGCCCGGAGACCGGGCCGGAGTGACGGCTACTTCGTGTGGAGGCTGTTCGGGGGACCCGCGTAGCCGAGGTCTCCCTTCCAGGCGATGTCTCCCTTGGAGACGCCCTTGGACCGGAAGGCGGGCGCCGGACCCGGCGACAGCTCCGTCCAGCTGGCATCGGGAATGAAGTTCGGGCCGTTGACCGCGAGGTGCAGCTGGAACACCCGCCGGGTGGTCGTCAGCACCTTGATGTACGCGTTGGGGCCCTGGGCTGAGATGGAGACTCCGCAGGCGAACCCGGTGGCTGCGCTGTTGGGGTAGTTGTTGAGGCCGGAGACATCCGTCCAGACGGGCACGGCACCCAGGGCGGAGGCGATGCCGGCGTAGGTGTGACCACCGCTGAGCGCGGCGTGGAACTCCTCCGTGCCCGAAGGCGCGTAGCTGTCGATGTCACTGCACGGCCCGGTGGCACCCGTCGCGCCCGTGGCGCCGGTCGCCCCGGTAGCACCCGTCGCGCCCGTCGCACCCCGCGGACCCGTCGGGCCCGTCGCGCCCCGCGGACCCGTCGCGCCCCTGGGCCCGGCGGGTCCTGTAGCCCCCGTCTTGCCCTTGGGCCCCCGCGGGCCCACCTTGCAGTCGTCGCCGTGAGCCGCCGTCGGCACGCCCGCTCTGTGGCGCTGGGACTTGCAGTGGTCCGGACTCCCCGACGCCTCGGCCATCGCGACCGCAGGGGACGCCAGGCCGCCCAGCACCAGCGCCACCGTGGCGAGCGTGCCTCCCGTCAGCCAGCCGGCCCGTCGGGGCAACGGCCCCAGGTAGGTACGGGCCTTGTTCTCAGAACTCATGTACCGCTCCTCGCAGACACCGGATCGAATCGACCTGCGAAGTCCGGAAATATGACCGGGCTCCGCGGGTCATCCTGAGGACCTCGACCCCGCGAGTCCGACCGGCGCGCCCAACGGTCAGCGGAACGGCCCAGTGAACACCGCCACTTGGCGGCCTGCCGCACGGCCACACGGGTCTGCGCACGGCCTTGCCATCCGGCGCAGGATGTTTCACGTGAAACACCCGTCTCTGTTTCACGTGAAACATCCAAGCGTTCGCCCGCCTAACCGGCGGACCGGTCTCCCAGCACCCGCCTCCGCTGCGCGAGATCCGCCAGCGCCGGCGAGCGCCAGGCTCCGTCCGGGTGGTACAGATTCCGTCCCGGCTCCACGATCTCGTCGATCCGGTCGAGGGCCGCGTCGTCGAGGACCAGTCCGGCGCCCTTCACCAGTGATTCCAGCTGCTCCATGGTCCGCGGCCCGATGATCACAGAGGTGACGGCGGGATGTGCCAACGGGAAGGCCACCGCCAGCTCGGGAGGCGTGCAGCCGATGGAGTCGGCGAGCTCCACCAGCTGCTCCACGGCCTCCAGCTTCGTGACATTGCCCGGAATCGCGGGGTCGAACCGGGCGGGAGTGAGCGCCGCACGCCCCGAGGTCATGTCGATGGCACCGCCGAGCCGGTACTTCCCGCTCAGGAATCCGGACGCGAGCGGGCTCCAGGTCAGGACGCCCATCCCGTACCTCCGGGCCACCGGCAGCACACTGCTCTCGATCCCGCGCGAGGATCGAGTACGGCGGCTGCTCGGTCCGGAACCTCGGCAGAGCCCGCCGTTCGGCGACGTGGTGCGCCTCGACGATCTCCTCGGCCGGGAAGGTGGAGCAGCCGAAGGCCCGTATCTTGCCGGCCCGGACCAGATCGCCGAGGACGGACAAGGTCTCCTCGACGTCCGTGCCGTGATCGGGCCGGTGCACCTGGTAGAGGTCGATCCAGTCCGTGTCCAGGCGGCGCAGGCTGTCCTCGACGGCACGCACGATCCAGCGCCTGGAGTTCCCGCTGCGGTTGCGGCCCTCGCCCATCTGGAAGTGCACCTTGGTCGCGAGCACGACGTCGTCCCGTCGGCCCTTGAGCGCCTTGCCCACGATCGTCTCGGACTCCCCGGCGGAGTACATGTCCGCGGTGTCCACGAAGTTGATCCCGTGATCGAGCGCGGCGTGGATGATCCGCGCGCACTCCTCGTGATCCGGATTGCCCACCGCGCCGAACATCATCGTGCCGAGGCAGTGCGCGCTGACCTCGATGCCGGTCCCACCCAGAATTCGGTATCGCATGCTCATGGGCCCGCACTGTAGGAGTTGGAGCGCACTCCAGCACAAGCACATAAACGCCGGGCCGCTCCCTCAGGAGCGGCCCGGCGCTTGGGTTCACTGTCGGTTCATGGTGTTGCTTCCGCCGGGGTTACCCGTCGGAGTGTCAGCCGCGGTGCTTGTTGCCCTTGTCCGCCATGTGCTTGGCGGCCGGCTTCTTGGCAGCCTGGTTCTTGATGGCAGGCTTCTTGGCGGGCATGTTCTTGGCGGACTGGTTCTGCAGAGGCGGGCTGTCGACCAGAGCGTTCACCGGGGCCCAGGGGGAGTTGCAGGTGAGGCTCGGAGGGTTAGTGGGGTTCTGGGTGCACGTGGTCTCCCAGACCGTCCCGTTGGGGGCCACCGTCTCGACGTTGATCAGCCCGGCCTGGTCACTGACCGAGACGCCGCACGCCCCGGCGGGGAAGCGCGCGTTGTCGCTCAGGTTGTTCCACTCGAAGGGGTCGACGTCCGGCTGGATGCTCCGGATTCCGACCCACACCGCGGTGTTGCTGTTGACTGCCTTGACTTCTTCCGAGCCGGTGGGCTTGTAGGCGGCGACGGCGCTGCACGAACCAGTGGCTCCGGTCGCACCCGTGGCACCGGTCGCACCGGTCGCACCGGTCGCACCCGTGGCACCCGTGGCACCGGTCGCACCCGTCGCACCGGTAGTACCGGCAGGACCCGTCTCACCCGTCGCACCCGTGGCACCCGTGGCACCCGTGGGGCCGGTGGGGCCGGTGGGGCCTACGGAGCCCGTACCCCCAGCACCCGTGGCACCGGTCGCACCCGTGGCACCCGTCGGGCCAGTGGCACCCGTCGGGCCAGTGGGGCCGGTGGGGCCGGTGGGGCCTACCGAGCCCGTACCGCCCGCACCCGTCGCACCCGTCGCTCCCGTGGCACCGGTAGCGCCCGTCGCGCCGTCAGCGCCGTCAGCGCCCGGCGCACCCGTGGCACCCGTCGCACCGGTGGGGCCGGTCGGTCCTACCGAGCCCGTACCCCCCGCACCCGTGGCACCGGTCGCACCCGTCGCACCGGTCGCACCGGTGGCACCCGTCGCGCCGGTGGCACCCGTCGCGCCGGTGGCACCCGTCGCACCCGTCCCACCCGGGCCGGTAGGACCGGTGGGACCCGTGTCGCCCTTCGGGCCGGTCGGACCCGTGGGGCCGGTCGGACCCGTCGGGCCGGTCTGGCCGTTGCAGTTGTCGTCGTGCCCGTCGTGGGGGTCGCGCCCGTTGTCGTCCCAGCCCGGGCCGTCACCCTCGTCCCCGCCGCCCAGGTACTTGTCCAGCAGCGCGGCGTGCGGCGGCTTGCCGTGCGGCCCGTCGTGAGGTCCGCCGTGCGGCCTGCAGTCGTCGCCTCCGCCGCCCGACGGTGCCGCAGCGCTCACGGCCGAGACGGTCGGCTTGACCGCCGCGACGACGGGGCTGGCCATGCCCACGAGGACGAGGGAGAGCGAGGCCAGGGCGCCTCCCGCAATCCAGGCCCGTTTGCGGGGGATGGGGCCGAGTGCCATGGCCTTGGTCCGGTGCTCACGACTCATGTACAGCGCTCCTTTGAAACGGAATGCGAGCCGGCACGGGTGACGCCCCGGCCGCAAGTTCGAGGTTCCTCCGGGGGCTACGGACGACAGCTGGGTTGTCTTGAGGGTTTTTGACCCCTATCAACAGATTGGCCTATCAGGCCCCTACCAATGGATGCGTCCACGAGCGCGCAACGGTGCTTCGGTCGGCGTGCCGCCACCCGATCGGCGGCCTCACTCCCTAAAGTCGCCCGCGATCCGTCCGAGGAGAGGGTGCTGCGGTGAAGCCGACCATCTGTCTGAACATGATCGTCAAGAACGAGGCTCCGACCATCCGAAAGTGCCTGGAGTCGGTGCGCCCCCTGATCGACACCTGGGTGATCGTGGACACGGGCTCCACCGACGGCACCCAGGACGTCATCCGGGACTGCTTCGCCGACCTGCCCGGCACGCTCCACGAACGGCCGTGGAAGGGTTTCGACGGCAGCCGCACCGAGGCGATCGAACTCGCCCGCTCCAGCGCCGACTACCTGCTGTTCATCGACGGCGACGACGAGATGCAGGTTCAGCCCGGCTTCCGCATGCCGGACCTGACGCTCGACGCGTACCAGGTCGCGCTGCACGACGGTCCGATCGTTCACTGGCGGCCTGCATTGGTCTCCAACCGGCTGCCCTGGCGGTACGTGGGCGTACTCCACGAGTACATCGAATCCGGCACCGAGTACAGCCGCGGCGTGATCGAGGGCTTCAACATCCTCTCCGTCGGCGGTGGGGGCCGCCTCCGGGCGGAAGGCCAGCGGGCGAAGTACCTGCGCGACGCGGAGGTACTCACCGAAGGTCTCGCGAAAGAACCCGACAACGCCCGTTACGCGTTCTACCTCGCCCAGAGCTGGCGCGACGCGGGAGAGCCGGAGAAGTCCCTCGCCGCGTACGACCACCGGGTGGCCATGGGCGGCTGGGCCGAGGAGACCTACTGCGCGCAGCTCTACGCCGCGCGCCTCGCGGTCACCCTCAACAGGCCGCCGGCCGAGGTGATGGACCGCTACCTCCGCGCACACGAGAGCCGTCCCTCACGGGCCGAGGCCCTCGCAGACCTCGCCCGCCTCTGCCGCCTCGAAAGCCGCTGGCCCCTCGCCTACCTGTTCGCCCGGCAGGCCGTACGGGTGCCGTACCCGGACGACATCCTCTTCGTGGAGTTCGCCTGGCACGACTGGCGCGCACTCGACGAACTCGCGGTGGCCGCCTACTGGACCGGTGAGTACCAGGAGTCATCGGACTGCTGCGAACGCCTGCTCCAGGACGGCAAGCTACCCGACGACCAGCAGGACCGGATCCTCGCGAACCTCGAGTTCGCGCGGCGCAAGCTGGGCGTGGAGTCCCGGGTATTCGCCTGACCCCGTCTCCTCGCGTGGCGTCCGTGCCCGATCGACTCCGGTTGCGGAAAACTGCGTCGAAGGGGTCCTCATCAGGCTTTCGTCAGCTCGATACCCGGAGAGCGCCCATGACCATCACTGCCTCGACGCATGCCGCTTCACCCCTGCTCGACCTGGTGCAGCCGACCCGTCCGACCCACGTCGTCGACG
Source organism: Streptomyces sp. GL_148 (assembly GCF_057834205.1). Lineage (NCBI taxonomy): Bacteria > Bacillati > Actinomycetota > Actinomycetes > Kitasatosporales > Streptomycetaceae > Streptomyces > Streptomyces sp. GL_148. The sequence continues at coordinate 4,428,306 of NZ_CM174396.1, forward strand.
TGGGCGCCAACCCGATCGACGGAGACCCGCCGTACCGGGGCATGCTCGAGGCCGGCCTGTGCAGAGTGACCGGATTCGAGCCTCAGCCCGATGCGCTGGAGACGCTGCAACGCCGCAAGGGCCCGTACGAGACCTACCTGCCCGACGCCCTCGGCGACGGCGGCACCCACACGCTCTGCGTAGCCACCAGCTCCGGGATGACCAGCCTCTTCCGCCCCGACGCGAACCGGCTCGGGCTCTTCAACGGCTTCAGCGAATGGGGCCGGATCCGCGAAGAGGTCCGGGTCTCCACCCGACGACTGGACGACGTCGAAGCGGTCGGCGCCTTCGATCTGCTGAAGATCGACATCCAGGGGGCCGAGCTGATGGTCTTCCAAGGCGCCCGGGAAAAACTGGCCGGGGCCGTGGCCGTGCACACGGAGGTCTCCTTCGTCCCGCTGTACGAGAACCAGCCCGTGTTCGGCGACGTGGACCAGGAGCTGCGCGGCCAGGGATTCATCCCACACGCCTTCGCAGCGATCAAGCGCTGGCCGATCGCCCCGGTGGTCTTCGGCGGCGACTTCCGCACGGCCCGGCACCAGCTCCTCGAAGCCGATGTCGTGTACGTGCGCGACTTCGGACACCCCGAGTCGATGACCGACGAGCAACTCAGGCAGCTGGCCCTGGTCGCCCACCACGTCTACGACTCGACCGACCTCGCCTACTACTGCCTCAACCAGCTGAGCATGCGCAATCTCGCCGCCCCGGACGCACCCAACCGCTATCTCGCCGCGCTGGGCTGACACGACGTACCCCACGGCGGCCCGCGACTCCCCCCTCGGTGTCGCGGGCCGTCCGTGTGTGCCGGAGCGGAGGGTCAGTCGGCCAGCGGCAGGTACACGCGGTTGCCCGCGGCCGCGAACTCGGCGGACTTCTCCGCCATGCCCGCCTCGATCTCCTCGGCGCCCAGGTCGCCACCGTGCTGGCGGCGGATGTCCTGGGAGATCTTCATCGAGCAGAACTTCGGACCGCACATGGAGCAGAAGTGCGCGGTCTTGGCCGGCTCGGCCGGGAGGGTCTCGTCGTGGAACTCACGGGCCGTGTCCGGGTCGAGGGCCAGGTTGAACTGGTCCTCCCAGCGGAACTCGAACCGGGCGTCCGACAGGGCGTCGTCCCATTCCTGGGCGCCCGGGTGGCCCTTGGCCAGGTCCGCCGCGTGGGCCGCGATCTTGTACGTGATGACACCGGTCTTCACGTCGTCGCGGTTCGGCAGGCCCAGGTGCTCCTTGGGCGTGACGTAGCAGAGCATCGCGGTGCCCCACCAGGCGATCATCGCGGCGCCGATGCCCGAGGTGATGTGGTCGTACGCGGGCGCGACGTCGGTGGTCAGCGGGCCGAGCGTGTAGAACGGCGCCTCCTCGCAGATCTCCTGCTGAAGGTCGATGTTCTCCTTGATCTTGTGCATCGGGACGTGCCCGGGGCCCTCGATCATCGTCTGCACGTTGTGCCGCTTGGCGATCGTGTTCAGCTCGCCCAGCGTCTTCAGCTCCGCGAACTGCGCCGCGTCGTTGGCGTCCGCGATGGAACCGGGGCGCAGGCCGTCACCCAGCGAGTACGTGACGTCGTACGCCGCGAGGATCTCGCAGAGCTCCTCGAAGTTCGTGTAGAGGAAGTTCTCCTTGTGGTGCGCCAGGCACCAGGCGGCCATGATCGAACCGCCGCGCGAGACGATGCCGGTCTTGCGGCGGGCGGTCAGCGGCACGTACGACAGCAGCACGCCGGCGTGGACCGTCATGTAGTCGACGCCCTGCTCGGCCTGCTCGATGACCGTGTCCTTGTAGATCTCCCAGGTCAGGTCTTCGGCGCGGCCGTCGACCTTCTCGAGCGCCTGGTACAGCGGCACGGTGCCGATCGGCACGGGAGAGTTGCGCAGCACCCACTCGCGGGTGGTGTGGATGTTGCGGCCGGTCGAAAGGTCCATGACCGTGTCGGCGCCCCACTTGGTCGCCCAGGTCATCTTGTCCACCTCCTCCTCGATCGAGGAGGTGACCGCGGAGTTGCCGATGTTGGCGTTGACCTTCACCAGGAACCGCTTGCCGATGATCATCGGCTCGATCTCGGGGTGGTTCACGTTGACCGGCATGACCGCGCGACCTGCGGCGATCTCCTCGCGGACGACCTCGGGGGAGACGTTCTCGCGGATCGCGACGTACTCCATCTCCGGGGTGATCTCACCCCGGCGGGCGTACGCGAGCTGCGTGACCGCGGCGCCGCCACGGCCACGGCGGGGCTGGCGCGGACGGCCCGGGAAGACCGCGTCGAGGTTCTTGAGGCCTCCGCGCGGCGAGGTGTGCTTGATGCCGTCGTCCTCGGGGCGCACGGGGCGGCCCGCGTACTCCTCGGTGTCACCGCGGCTGATGATCCAGTTCTCGCGCAGCGGCGGCAGGCCGCGGCGCACGTCGGTCTCGATCTGCGGGTCGGTGTACGGCCCGGACGTGTCGTAGAGCGTCACGTCCTTGCCGTTGGTGAGGTGGACCTGGCGAACCGGCACCCGGATGTCGGGGCGGGAGCCCGCCACGTACCCCTTGTGCCAGCCAGGCTGGCGCTCGGTCTGGCCATCGGCGTCCTGGCTGACGGCAGGCGTGCGTGCGTCCTGAATGGTCATGAGACCTAATCTCCCTACGCCGGCATTACCCGGTAACAGGTTCGGCGGTCGACGCAGCCTCCTCCCGTACGCATATTCGAATGCGAACGGTGATCAGCGCCCTCTCAGCCCGGTGCTCCGAGCTCCCGCGTTGTGCAAAGTAGCCCCCACGCTAGCGTCATGTGTGGCGTGCTGAACAGTGGGCCCCCTCATCTCTTGCGATGATCTGCCAGTGACGTCCTCGCCGCAGCCCCCCATCGAGCCCACGGATCCCGCTGGTCACGCCGGCCACTCATGCCACACGCACGCAGACCCCGGCCACTCGCCCGACCCGTCTCCCGGGCACTCCCACGGCCATGCGCACAGCCATGGCCCGGCGGCTCCCGTCTCGAAGCACCTGCGCAAGGTGATCGCGGCCGTGCTGATCCCCTTCGCCGCCGCCGTCGTGATCGGCATGGTGGTGCTCTGGCCCGGTGGCGCGCCGGACCACGCGCGCACCGGAGTCGGCTTCGACCGGCAGACCCAGCAGGCCACGGTCGTCGCGCTCCAACACGTCGACTGCAAATCGGTGAACGCCGCGCAGGTACCGGCCACCGGCGACACCTCCACCCCCGAGGGGCGAGAGGCCCTCGCCTCACAGAACGGCGAGTGCAAGAAGGCCACCATCAAGGTCGGCAGCGGCCCCGACAAGGGCCGCGAGTTCGTCGAGATCGTCCAGCCGGGCGCCCCGAGACAGTTGACGGACGGCCAGGACGTGGTCGTCGCCTACGCCCCGGACGCGCCCCGGGATCTCCAGTACTCCGTGATCGACGTGAACCGCAAGCTGCCGATGGCCCTGCTCGCGGGCATCTTCGCCCTCGCGGTGGTCCTCGTCGGGCGGATGCGCGGGCTGTTCGCGCTCATCGCCCTCGCCGTCAGCTTCGCGGTGCTGACCCTCTTCATCCTCCCGGCGATCCTGCAGGGGTCGAATCCGCTCGTCGTGGCCGTGGTCGGAGCCAGCGCGATCATGCTGATCGCGCTCTACATGTGCCACGGGCTGACGGCTCGCACCTCGGTCGCGGTCCTCGGCACCATCATCTCGCTGCTGCTGATCGGCCTGCTGGGCTCGGTGTTCGTCGACTGGGCGTTCCTCAGCGGCAACACGGACGACAACACCGGGCTGATCCACGGGCTCTACCCGAACATCGACATGAGCGGTTTGCTGCTTGCCGGTTTCATCATCGGATCGCTCGGCGTACTCGACGACGTGACCGTCACTCAGACCTCGGCGGTGTGGGAACTCCACCAGGCAGACCCGTCGATGGGCCCGCGCGGGCTCTACCGGGCGGGTATCCGCATCGGGCGTGACCACATCGCGTCGGTGGTTAATACCCTGGTACTGGCGTACGCAGGCGCGGCGTTGCCACTGCTTCTCTTGTTCTCGATCGCGAACAGCAGTATGGGTTCGGTGGCCAACAGCGAGCTGGTCGCGGAAGAGATCGTACGAACCCTCGTGGGCTCGATCGGACTGGTCGCCTCGGTACCCGTGACGACGGCACTGGCCGCGCTGCTGGTGTCCGCAGACCGCGCGGAATCCCCGGCGGCCACAGCGGCCTCGGGGCCGCTCCGCAGCGGCCGGGGCCGGCGACGCAAGCGCTGAAAGGCGGACCTGCGGGCGCGAATGGTCAGTTCGCGCGCACGGCCGGTCGTGAGGAACGGCAAGGTGGAGCGCTCAGCGCGTCGGCACGCTGAGCCGTGGTGCGTAAACGTGGTGCGTACGTGGTGAGGCAGTAATGCAGGTGGTGCGGTGATGCAGTTGGTGCGTGCCGGCACGCCCTGGTCAGCAGGCGTCCGGCCGGGCTCCGGTCAGCCCGCGTTCTGCTCGTTCTGCTGCGACTCGGCGAGGATCTTGTCGAGCGCCTCGTCGAGGTTCTCCTCGAAATCCCCGAGGTTGCGCTCCTGGCCGAGCGGGACGATCCGGTCGGTGCGGTCGAGGAACGCCACGAGTGGCGCCGCGCTCGCGCGGAAGAGTGCCCGGTCTGCACCTACTTGCAGCCGGATGTGGACATCGGACAGTTCCTCCGGATCGGTCGGGGCGATGTGGACATCGCCGTCACCGCACGGCTTGTTGATGCCGTCCAGAAGGAGCTCCCGGCCGAACGCCCAGGTCACGGGCGCATCTCCGGGAAGGTGGAAGGTCAGGCGGACTGCGTAGGGGTCACGAGCGTCGTACCGGAGTTCCACCGGGATCCGGAACGAGAGCTCCTCGGAAACGAGGAAACTCATCATGACCTCTGCCTGTACCGACTCGCGCATTGACTACCCCGCTGTAGTGGAAGTGGCCAGGAATGATCCCCCAAGGCCCTCTTGACAAGAGTGGTGGAAGCGCTTGCAGATCACAAGGAGTGAGTTTTCAGATACTGATAGAGAACGAGAGGGTGCTCAACAGCGCGCCTACTTCACTCCGTAGCCGATCGACCGCATACAGCAATCGATTTTCGTGGTGCAGAGGAAGAGAAATCGCCATGGTCGCGGCGGTGTCGCCGGCCGTGATGGGGATGGCCGCGCACACCGTGCCCAGGGCGTATTCCTGCCGCTCGGTCACCGGTTGCATCCGCTCCATGGAGCCGATCCGCTGCTCCAGAGCCGCCATGTCCCGCACGGTGTAGGCGGTGATGGCCTCGACCGGGTGCCGGTCGTAGTAGTCCTTGCGGGCCTTCTCGTCGAGCTGGCCGAGCAGGCACTGCCCGACGGCGTGCGCGTGCCCGGTCTCGCGGAAATCGGCCCACTCTTCGCACGCCGGGTTCGCCGGGGTGTCCGAGACACCCACGACCTCGATTTCACCCTCGCGGTAGACCGCGAAGTAGACGGGGGCCCCGACCGCGTCGCGGAAGTGCGCGAGGGAGTCGAGGATCATGCTGCGACGTTTCTGCTGAAGCCCGCCACCGGCCAGACGGCCCGCGGCGTCCCCCAGGACGAAGACCCCGCTCTCCCGTCGCAGATAGCCCTCGTGCGTCAGGGTGCGCAGCAGGTGGTACGCGGTGGGAAGCGGGAGCCCGGCCTCGCGCGCCAGTTGTTTCGCCGGGGCTCCCTCACTATGGGAACCCACCGCTTCGAGCAGCCTCAGTGCCCGCTGCACCGAACCGATCAGAGTCGGCACACCGGCATTGTGAACCGAAGACAAAGCTCACCCCCAGGCGTGGCGGCGAGCCTTGGGGGGGCCCGCCCTGCGGGGGCCGCCCCCGCGTGTGCCGTGACTCCTGGGGGTCGTGCTCGGCGGCTGTAACAAAGAACCGCAGGTCAGAGCGGCAGTACCGGCGTTCGGTGCCCAGGGAACGGCACAGATTGCCACTCTATCCGCCGATTCCCGGGCTGTGAGCGGTTTAGCGCTTCACGTTCCCTCAGCTGGGTTAATCCCACTGTGACCCTGGTTGCGCCAGTTCTACCACTCCCCGGCGGAGGACTTCGACTCGGTGCCCTTGAACTTCCGGACGACGAAGATCAGGCCTCCGACCAGGGCCACGAGGAGCAGCGCCTTGAAGAGGAAGCCGATCAGCGCACCGATGATGCTGGTGATCACACCACCGAAGACGAACAGCACCAGCAGCGGGACGGCGACCCACTTGACCCACCAGGGCATGCCCTCGAATATCCCTCGGATGCCTTCCATGTCCTCGACCTCTTCTTCCTAGTCCGTCTAGCCGGTGAACTCCTGCTCTCGATGCTAGGAGGCCACGGCCCCCAGCGGGGGCCTGCGAGCCCCCGTAGTCCCCTGATCCGACCCCTAGGGGGAAGGGGCCCCGGACCCTCAGCCCCGGTCCGTTCGTCCTTCCGGCCGTTCACCCTTCCGGCGGAGAGAAGACGACCATTACCTTCAGGTTCTCGGTGATGTGGTGGAACTTGTGCGGCACCCCGGCCGGCACGTAGACCACGCTCCCGTTGGCGACCATCGTCGTCTCCTCGCCGACGGTGATCGAGGCCCGGCCGCTGACGACGAAGTACACCTCGTCCTGGCCGTGCGGCTGTTGGGGATCGCTCTGCCCGGCGTCCAGCGCGTACAGCCCGACCGACATGTTCCGCTCGCGCAGGAACTGCAGGTAGGCACCCTTGTTCGCGGCCCGCTCGGCCTCGAGCTCGTCCAGCCGGAAGGCCTTCATCCTCTTCGTACCCCTTGTGCTCTCTCGTCCGGCAAGCATCCGCAGATCAGCTGATGTTCCACCGGGACCTTCTCTGCAACGATCAGACACATGACGAATTTCGTAGTCAAGACCCTCGCCAACGCGGCAGCCCTGGCCGTCGCCATCTGGCTCGTCGCGGGCATCACGCTGGACGACGGCACCAGCATGGGCCACCAAGCACTCTCCCTGATCCTGGTCGCGCTGATCTTCGGCCTGGTCAACTTCATCGTCAAGCCCGTGGTGAGACTGCTCTCGCTGCCCCTCTTCGTCCTCACCCTCGGCCTCTTCACCATCGTGGTGAACGCGGCGATGCTGCTGCTGACCTCCTGGCTGGCGCAGCAGTTCGACCTCAGCTTCCACGTCAACGACTTCTTCTGGTCGGCGATCGTCGGCGCCCTGATCATCTCCGTCGTCTCCTGGGCCTTGAACATGGTCCTGCCCGACAAGAACTGAAGCCGGGCGCCCATGTACCGCGTGTGCTTCGTATGCACCGGCAACATCTGCCGCTCGCCCATGGCCGAGTCGGTCTTCCGCTCCCATGTGGCCGACGCCGGGCTCTCGGGCCTGGTCGAGGTCGACAGCGCCGGCACCGGCGGCTGGCACGAGGGGGACGGGGCCGACCCGCGCACCGTGGCCGTACTGGAGGCCGCCGGATATGAGCCGGGACACCGGGCCCGGCAGTTCCGGGCCTCCTGGTTCGCCCGCCTCGACCTCGTCATCGCACTCGACGTCGGGCACCTGCGCGACCTCAGAGCGCTCGCCCCCACCCCGCAGGACGCCGCCAAGGTCCGGCTGCTGCGGTCCTACGACCCGGCGGCCTCCTCCGCGCAGACCGACGTACCGGACCCCTACTACGGCCCCCTCGACGGATTCGAGGAGTGCCTGCACCTGGTCGAGTCGGCGAGCCCCGGCCTGCTGGCCGCCGTAAGCGAAGCCGTGAAGGAGCACACCCCATGAACGCCCCCGGCCCCGTGCCTGCGACGTCCGAGCGGCTCGGAGACGGCACCGTCGCCGTCCGCGCCGGTCTGCCGGAGCCCGTCAAGAACGAGCCGCCGCTGCCCGGCCCCGTCTTCGCCGCCCACTTCCACCTTCCCGGCGACGTCGAGGGCCCCTACGCCTACGGCCGTGACACCAACCCCACCTGGACCCTGCTGGAGCGGGCCATCGGGGAGCTGGAGGCCCCCGGCCTGGACGGGGTGGACACGGTCGTCTTCGCCTCCGGCATGGCCGCCGTGTCCGCCGTCCTGCTCTCCCAGGCCCGCGCCGGCGACACCGTCGTCCTGCCGGACGACGGCTACCAGGTGCTGCCCCTCGTCCGAGAACAGCTGGAGGCCTACGGAGTCCACGTGCGCACCGCCCCCACCGGCGAGGACGCCCAGCTCGCGGTTCTCGACGGGGCCCGGCTGCTGTGGCTGGAGACCCCGTCCAACCCGGGGCTCGACGTCTGCGACGTACGACGCCTCGTGGACGCGGCGCACGCCGGCGGAACCCTCGTCGCCGTCGACAACACCCTCGCGACCCCGCTCGGCCAGCGCCCCCTCGAACTGGGTGCCGACTTCTCGGTGGCCAGCGGCACCAAGGGCCTGACCGGCCACGGCGACCTGCTGCTCGGGTACGTCGTCTGCCGCGATGCCGGGCTCGCCGCGGGCATCCGCCGCTGGCGCAAGGTGGTCGGCGCGATCCCCGGCCCCATGGAGGCCTGGCTCGCCCACCGGTCCCTGTCCACCATCCAGCTGCGCGCCCAGCGTCAGTGGGCCAACGCGCTCGCCGTCGCCGAGGCCCTGGCCGACCGCGGCGACGTCACCGCGCTGCGCTACCCGGGTCTGCCGGCGGACCCGTCCCACAAGACGGCCTCGCGACAGATGCGCGGCTTCGGCTCCGTGGTCTCCTTCACCCTGCCCGATCAGGCTCACGCGGAACGGTTCATGGCCGCGCTGCGACTCGTCGAGGACGCCACCAGTTTCGGCGGGGTGCGCTCCACCGCGGAGCGCCGCCGGCGGTGGGGTGGCGACAACGTTCCGGAGGGCTTCATCCGCTTCTCCGCGGGTGCCGAGGACACCGAGGACCTGGTCGCGGACGTCCTGCGAGCACTCGACCTGGCGGCCGCGAAGAGCTGACCGCCCGCCCGAAGGCGGTCCGAGTGCGTCGCCCCGCGGCTCGGACCGCCCGGATCCCCGCCCGGCGGGTTTCACCGGCACGCGTTTCAGAAGCGGAAGTCTGGGCCACTCTTCTCCCATGACCGAACGTCCAGTGGTCAAACGCACCGCCCGCGCGATCCTGCTCGACGGTGGCGACCTGATCCTCATCAAGCGGACCAAACCCGGCGTCGACCCGTACTGGCTCACCCCCGGCGGGGGCGTGGAGCCCTCGGACCTGACCGTCGTCGACGCCCTCCATCGAGAGCTCCACGAGGAACTCGGCGCGAAGATCACCGATGTCGTGCCCTGCTTCGTCGACACCGTCGAGCACATCGCCGACGGGGGAGTGACCGGGGTCAAGGTGCAGCACTTCTTCGTCTGCCATCTCGAATCCATGGACCCCAGCCAGCGGCACGGCCCCGAGATCGACGAGCCGGAGGGCGAGTACGAGATCGTCCGCGTGCCCTTCAGCCGCGTCGGCATCGCCGCGGTGCATCTCGTCCCGCTGTCCCTGCGCCACTACCTCGACGGCAACATCGAAGGCGTGCGCGCGATGCACGCCCCCGACCTGGGCTGACCCACCGCACGCGGGCGCCGCCGGAATCAGCCGGCGACGCCCGCCAGTTCCTCCACCGCATCGTGCCGGATCCGCTCACCGGGGATCCCGATCCTCTTCAGCGCGTCCACCCCACTGCGGATCATCGCCGCCGGCCCCGAGACGAACGCGTCGTAGGAGCTCCAGGGTCCGTGAGTGCCGACGGCCTGCGGCAGTTGTCCGGCCAGCCCCTCGTCGCAGACCACCGGGCGCACCGACAGCCAGGGGTGCGAGCGCTGCAGCCCCAGAAGCGTGTCCTTGTCGTACAGGTCGTCGTCGCTGCGCGCCCCGAAGAACACCTCCACCGGGCGCCGCTCTCCGTGCTCGGCCACGTCCTCGATCAGTGCTTTGATCGGGGCGATGCCCGTGCCGCCGCCCAGGCACAGCATTCCGTTGTCGGTGCTGTGGTCCACCACCATCGATCCCGCCGGGGGCCCGAGCCGCAGCACGTCGCCGGGGCGGGCGTGCCGGACGAGCGCGTTGGAGACCCATCCCGCCGGAACGGCCTTGACGTGGAAGGACAGCAGTCCGTCCGCGCGCGGCGCCGAGGCGAAGGAATAGTGCCGCCAGATCCGCGGCCACCATGGGGTCTCCAGGCTCGTGTACTGGCCCGCGAGGAAGGGGTAGGGCTGGTCGGGGCGGACAGTGAGCACCGCGATGTCGGAGGTGCGCAGATCGTGCGAGACCACCTCCGCGTGCCACCACGGCGGCGCCTTGGGCTCGTCCTCGGCCGCCGCGTCGATCATGATCTGGGAGATCGCGGTGTACGCCCGGGCCCAGGCGGCCTCGGTCTCCGGCCCCCAGGTGGCCTCCGCGTACTTGGCCAGCGCCGCGATCAGGGCCTCTCCCACCGGCGGATAGTGCTCGGGCCTGGTTCCGTACTTGCGGTGCCCCGTGCCCAGCCTGCGCAGGTAGGCGGTGAGCACCTCGGGGTTGTCGATGTGCTCGGCGGCCGTGAGCAGCGCCTTCAGCAGCCGGTCGCGCTGCACGTCCATGGCAGCGGGGAACAGCCCCCGGAGGTCCGGGTATCCCGTGAAGACGACGGCGTAGAAGTAGGAGGTCACCTTGTCGGCGACGGGTGCGATCTCCGCGAGGGTCCGTCGGATGAGCACGGCGTCGGGGGAGGGCTCGGGCGCCCCGTCCCTGGACGGTATCCGGGATGACCCCCGTCTTGCCGATCTGGTGGGCGGAGCGTCCATGCGGTGCCTCGCTTCGAGCATCTCGGTAGGGCTGCACGCGCCACGGCCTTCGAATCCGTGGTTCCGGGTTCCACAGCGTGCCAGTCCGCCCCAGAGCTTGCGGGGAAATGCGGGAAATCCGCGTTTCGAACCCACTTTCCCCTTAAGATGCCTCAACTCCCGTGCGCGCCACCCCTGTCAGCTGGTATGCCTCGCGCAGGTCCCGGCCCTCGTAGACGTGCGTCGCCCGCTCCACCAAGTAGGGACGGGCGTTCACCGCCACGGAAAGCGGGACCGCTGCGAAGAGCGCCACGTCGGTGCTGGAGTCCCCGTACGCGACACAGTCGGCCCGGGTCAGGCCGAACCGCGCGCACAGCCGGTCGGCGACCGCCACCTTCCCCTCCGGAGTCAGGATCCCGGCCACGTCCACCGGCCGGGTGAAGGGCACTTCCGGGAAGACCGAGCCGTGCGCGGCGTGCGCGCCCCACTCCAGCAGGAGCTCCACGAAGAAGGACGGCGACAGCGAGATGACCGCGCAGTAGTCCCCGCGCTCCCGGATCTCCTGCCAGACCTCCCGGATCCCCGACAGCCAAGGAGCCCCGTCGAACGCCGCCCGGACGTGTGCCGGAGTCAGGTCCGCCCAGAGCTTCTGCGCCGCCAGCGCGAACTGGTGCGGCTGGAGCTCCCGTGCGGCGAAGGCCCGCTCCAGCTCGGCGATCTCGTCGGACAGCCCGAGCTGCCGCGAGATCTCGACCGGCGAGGCCGAGCCGTACATCAGCGTCCCGTCGAGGTCGAACAGGTGAAGGAGGGTCATAACCGTCGAGGCTAGTACGTTCGTTTCACGTGAAACAGTGGATGTCCCCCACCGGACCTCGCGTGGATGTTTCACGTGAAACATCCACCCCAAATCCCCTGGACCGGGTCACCTTCGATGAACCAGTCTGGGGCCGTGACACCACCACACCTCACCTCTCTCCCGATCCGCGCACTGACCGTGGAAGACCTCCGCCACTGCGCCGATCTCTCCGAAGACCGCGGCTGGCCCCGCGAGGACCACAAGTGGGGTCTGCTGCTCGCCGCCGGACACGGCTACGGCATCGACGCCCCCGACGGACAGGGACTGGCCACGGCCTGCGTCGTCACCCGCTACGGACCGCCGATGGCCGACCCCGAGCTCGCCGCCATCGGCATGGTCCTCGTCGCCGAGCGCTACGCCCGCCAGGGTCTGGGCCGGCGCCTCATGACCTACATCTGCGACGAGGTCCTCAAGGGCGTTCCGATCACCCTGCACGCCACCCCGTACGGCCGCCCCCTCTACGAGGAGCTCGGCTTCGAGACCACCGGCCGCGCCGAGATGCTGCGGGGCGCCTTCCTCCCGGATGCCGGTGCACCCGCACCGGACACCGTCCGCGTCCGGCCCGCCGGCGCCGAGGACATCGCGGGGATCCTGCGACTGGACGAAGAGGTGTTCGGCGTCGACCGGACCCACCTGATCACCCGGCTGCCCGCCTTCACGGACCGACTGCTCGTCGCCGAGGCCCCCTCCGGCGACCTGATCGGCTACGGAGCGATCTGGCCGAACATGGACACCCATGTCATCGGACCCCTGGTGGCCCGTGACACCGACACGGCCAGGGCGCTGGTCACCGCCCTCGCGGCGGCCACCGACCGGCACCTGCGCACCGATGTCGACGTACGCCACGAAGAACTGCTCGACTGGCTCAAGGACCGCGGTCTCGGCTCCGTGGCCTTCAACACCGTCATGACCCGGGACATCCCCGGCCTGGCCGGTGACTGGACCCGCCGGTGGGCCCCGCTCACCGTGGCGGCCGGCTGAGCAAGGAGCACCAGACCATGACCGACAGCAACTCCGGCCTGCTCATCCGTCCCGCCACCGAGGAGGACCTGCCCGCGATCGTCGCGATGCTCGCAGACGATCCGCTCGGCGCCACCCGGGAGTCCCCGGACGATCTGACCCCCTATGTGGTGGCCCTCAAGCGGCTGACGGACGACCCCCACCAGCACGTGGTCGTCGCCGTCCGCGCGGGCCGCGTCGTCGGCACCCTCCAGCTGACGATCGTCCCCGGACTCTCCCGCAAGGGGAGCACCCGTTCGATCATCGAGGGCGTACGGGTCCACGCCGACGAACGCGGCAGCGGGCTGGGGACCCGGTTCATCGAATGGGCGATCGAACGGTCCCGTGCCGAGAACTGCCAACTCGTCCAGCTCACCTCTGACGTGACCCGCACCGACGCCCACCGCTTCTACGAGCGGCTCGGCTTCACCGCTTCCCACGTCGGGTTCAAGCTCCAGCTCTGAGGCCCCGTGCGTGGGCCGGGTCGCTGTCGGCTGCCCGGCCTACGATCGGGAGGATGAGCAGCCTTCCCCTCGTCACCACGGCGGAGCGCCGCCGACGCCTCGGCCGCCGGCACCGCCTGGCCCCGTCGGCACACGCCACCACCGTGTCCGAGGCCGCGGACGCCGTCGTCGCCCTGCACGCCACCGATGCCGCGACGGTCTTCCTCTCCGCCCGCGCCAGGCTGGGCGAAGGCTCGCCCGCCGCGATCGAGCGGGCCCTGTACGAGGACGTGACCCTCGTGCGGCTGCTCAGCATGCGCAACACGCTCTTCGCCGTCTCCGCCGAGCTCGCCCCGTACGTCGACGCCTCCACCGCCCGCGGCATCGCCGTGAAGGAGCGCCGCACCTTCCTCAAGCACCTGGAGGAGGACGGTCAGGGCCTCGACGCGGACTGGCTGGCCCGGGTGGAGAGCGCCGTGCTGGACGCGCTCGACGCCCAAGGCCCCTCCACCGGCAGCCAGCTCTCCGCCGCCGTCCCCGCTCTGCGCCGGAAGTTCGTCTACGGCCGGGGCAAGAAGTACGAGACCGAGACGGGGGTCGCCACGCGCGTCATCCGCCTGCTGGCCGCCGACGGGCGGATCCGCCGGGACCGGCCCCGGGGCTCGTGGACCTCCAGCCAGTACCGCTGGGTCCACACCGAACCCTGGCCGGCCGTGCCCGCGGCCGAGGCCCGCGCCGAGATCGCCCGGCGCTGGCTCCACTCTTACGGTCCGGCCACCGAGGCCGACCTCAGGTGGTGGACGGGCTGGACCCTCACCGAGGTCCGCAAGGCCCTCGCGGCCGTCGGCCCCGACGAGGTCCGGCTCGAGGACGGCACCACCGCGATCGTCTGCCCCGGGGACACCGGGCCCGAACCCGGCCAGGAGCCCTGGGCCGCCCTGCTGCCCGCCCTGGACCCGAGCGCTATGGGCTGGGCGGACCGGGGCTTCCACCTCGATCCCGCCCACCGCCCGCCGCTCTTTGAGGGGCACCGAAGAAAACGGACTGTGCTTGCGCGAGAAACTTACGCTGCGAGCTGTATCTTCTCGTATTCGCGGTGAACCTCTTGCGGGGTCTTGTACCCAAGTCCCGAGTGCAGGCGTCTACGGTTGTAGAAGACTTCTATGTACCGCACTATCGCCTTGCGTGCGTGTTCCCGGGACGGGAAGGTAGTGCGATACACGAGTTCGTTCTTCAGGGCTCCGAAAAAAGACTCGGCCATGGCGTTGTCCCAGCAGACTCCGGTCTTGCCGACCGAGGGCCGCATTTGCATCCTTTGAAGTTTCGTTCGGAACTCTTGTGAAGTGTACTGGCTTCCTCTGTCAGAGTGAAATATGCATCCATCAGCGAGCTTGATATTGCCCGCTGCCATGTCGACGGCGTCCGAGATGAGGGATGTCTTCATGTGGTTCGCCATGGACCAGCCGACAACGGCCTTGGTGTGGCAGTCAATCACCGTCGCCAGGTAGAGGAAGCCGTCCCAGGTGTGGATGTATGTGATGTCTCCCACCAGTTTCTGTCCGGGAGCGGCGGCCGTGAAGTCGCGTCCGAGGAAGTCCCGGAGTGCCGGCTGATCATTGTCTGACACGGTCGTGATCCGCCAGGGCCTTGGCTGGCAGGGGACCAGGTCCAGGTCCCGCATCAGGAGACGCACCAGCTCGGGCCCTGCCTCGACGCCCTTGCGGCCGAGGGCGGCGTGAACTCGGCGGTATCCGTAGGTGCCATCGGATTCGTCGAAGACATGACGAATGATGAGCTTCAGTTTTTCACGCCGCTCGAAAAGTGGGCGAAGCCGGTCGCATTTTCCAGGAGTAGAAACCAGAGGTGGAAACGTCAAGCCAGGTGCACATGCCCGTGATCGGGAAATTGTCCTTCTCGCCGTCGATGAACTCATACTTCTCGGTCACCGATGGTCGCGGGCAAAGAAGGCTGCCGCTTTTTTTAGGAAGTCCCGTTCGGTGGTGACCTCCTGCAATTTCTTCTCCAACTCGCGGACACGCTCGTCCGCGGCGATGGAATCTGCCATCGGTTCGCCTGCGAGGTGCCGCTTCCGGTACTGGGCGACCCAACGACTCAACGAGCTCTCGGTGACACCGAACTCCTTGGCGACATCCGCGTGGGGGCGTGATTTGTCGAGTACTTCCCGCACTACTCGCTCTTTGAGTTCTGCCGAGTACGGGGTCGTGCGCTTTGCCACTTACCTATCCTTTGGTCAAGGTAAGTATCTCTTGCATGGCGGGAGTCCGCGAACTTCGGGGCACCTCACTTCGACCGCTCCGGCAACATCGGCCCCACCGTGTGGTGGAACGGAGAGATCGTCGGCGGCTGGGCCCAGCGCGGCGACGGCGAGGTCGTCCACCGGCTGCTGGGCGACCCCGGCAGCGAAGCCGAGAAGGCCGTCGCCGCCGAGGCCGTCCGGCTCGCCGCCTGGTTGGGGGAGGACCGGATCACCCCGCGCTTCCGCACCCCGCTGGAGCGCGAACTCGTCACGGGGTGAGGGCGGTGCGCTAGCCGATCCCCCGCCAGCCCTGCGGGTCGACCCCGCCGGGCACCGGGGACTTCGGGTCGTAGGGCTCGCGGGTGAACACGAACGAGGCGAGGTCGAGGTGGCTCACCGATCCGTCCGGCCGCCGGACGGCCCGCAGCGACTCACCCGCGTAGTAGCCGCCCAGTCCGGTCCAGCTGCCGTCCGGCTCCCGCCGGAAACGGGCGGCCCGGCCGGTCGCGCCCACCGGGCCCAGCTCCAGGAATCCGTCGTAGGCCAGCCGTACGGCCTGGGCCGACGTGCCCCAGTACCACGGGCCGCACAGCTCCAGCGCGACGGGATCGGCCTCCCGCAGCGGCCGCCACGGCTCGGGGATCCGTGGCTCGGCCTCGGCGACGATGCCCACCAGTTCGGCCGCCAGCGTCGAGACCGCGAGCCCCGACGTGCAGTTGGCCAGTGCCACCGCCGCCACGTCGTCCGCCTCGCTCAGCCACAGCCCGGCGAGGAAGCCCGGCAGCGAACCGCTGTGTCCCGCGAGCTGTCGCCCACCGCTCTGCGTCAGCTGTACCCCGAGCCCGTATCCGAGGTCGGCGATGCCCAGCTCCGGGGGAGTGGCCGACGTCCGCATCTCCCGTACGGACTCGGCGCTCAGCACGCGCGCGTCACCCCGTACGAGGAAGGCGGCGAACTTCGCCAGATCACCGGTGGTGGACCACAGCTGGCCGGCCGGGGCCATGAGCCCGAGGTCCTCCAGGGGTTCCGGCATCATCACGTCCGCCCACGGGTGCACCGCCCAGCCGCCCGCGTGCGGGGCCACCGGCTGCGCCGTCGTGCGCTCCAGCCCCAGCGGCTCCAGAACCTCGGCGCGGAGCGCCTCCTCCCAGGGCCTCGCACGGACGGCTTCGATGAGTGAACCGAGCAGTGTGTACCCGGGGTTGGAGTAGTGGTGGCGCCGACCGGGCTCGAAGCGGAAGGGGGTCTCGCCCAGGACGTCCGAGAGCTCCGGCCGCAGCGTGCCCGCCGTGCGCTCCCACCACTCGCCGGGCGTCTCCGCCGCCAGTCCGGAGGTGTGGGACAGCAGTTGTCCCACCGTCACCTCGCCGACTCCGGTACCCGGAAGGAACTTCTCGATCGGGTCGCCCAGTTCAAGCAGGCCCTCGTCCCGCAGCCGCATCACCAGCACGGCGGTGAACGTCTTGGTGATCGACCCGATCCGGTACTGCACGTTTCCGTCGGGACCGTGCCCCTCGACCATGGTCCGGGACCCCTCCCAGACCACCTCGCCACCCCGCACCACGGCCGCCACCAGGGACGGAGTCCGGCCTTCGCGCTGCGCGACCGCGATCCGGTGGCTCAGCGCACGCCGGGTCGCAGGCAGGAGGACAAGATCTTCCAGTGCGGTATCCATGCTGCGGATGCTATGTGTTGGCCATGTCCACGAACCGCGAATAATGGCCCTGGAAGGCCACGGTGATGGTGGCCGTCGGACCGTTACGGTGCTTCGCCACGATCAGGTCCGCCTCGCCCGCGCGGGGGGATTCCTTCTCGTACGCGTCCTCGCGGTGCAGCAGGATCACCATGTCGGCGTCCTGCTCGATCGAGCCGGACTCACGCAGGTCGGAGACCATCGGCTTCTTGTCGGTGCGCTGCTCGGGACCACGGTTCAGCTGGGACAGCGCGATCACCGGGACCTCCAGCTCCTTCGCCAGGAGCTTGAGGTTTCGGGACATGTCCGAGACCTCCTGCTGGCGGCTCTCGGGCCGGCGCGAGCCGCCCGACTGCATCAGCTGGAGGTAGTCGATGACGACGAGCGACAGGTCGTTGCGCTGCTTGAGGCGGCGGCACTTCGCCCGGATCTCCATCATCGACAGGTTCGGGGAGTCGTCGATGTAGAGCGGGGCGGCGGAGACGTCCGGCATCCTGCGGGCCAGCCGGGTCCAGTCGTCGTCCGTCATCGTGCCCGAGCGCATGTGGTGCAGGGCCACCCGGGCCTCCGCCGAGAGCAGGCGCATCGCGATCTCGTTGCGCCCCATTTCGAGGGAGAAGATGACGCTGGGCAGGTTCGCCTTGATGGAACAGGCACGGGCGAAGTCGAGCGCGAGGGTGGACTTACCCATGGCGGGTCGGGCCGCGATGACGATCATCTGGCCCGGGTGCAGGCCGTTGGTCAGCGAGTCCAGGTCGGTGAAGCCGGTCGGGACGCCCGACATCTGGCCGCTGCGCGACCCGATCGCCTCGATCTCGTCGAGGGCGCCTTCCATGATGTCGCCGAGCGGCAGGTAGTCCTCGGAGGTCCGCTGCTCGGTGACGGCGTAGATCTCGGCCTGGGCGCTGTTGACGATCTCGTCGACGTCTCCGTCGGCGGCGTAACCCATCTGTGTGATCTTCGTACCGGCGGCGACCAGCCGGCGCAGGACCGCCCGCTCGTGGACGATCTCCGCGTAGTACTCGGCGTTCGCCGCCGTGGGGACCGACTGGACCAGGGTGTGCAGGTAGGGGGCGCCGCCGATTTTGCTGATCTCACCGCGCCGGGTCAGCTCGGCGCTGACCGTGATCGGGTCGGCCGGCTCTCCCTTGGCGTACAGGTCGAGGATGGCCTGGTAGATCGTCTCGTGCGACGGACGGTAGAAGTCGTGCCCCTTCAGCACCTCGACGACGTCGGCGATGGCGTCCTTGGACAGCAGCATGCCGCCCAGGACGGACTGCTCGGCGTCGAGGTCCTGGGGCGGGACCCGCTCGAAGCCGCCGCCACCGCCGTCCCAGGAGCCGCCCTCACGGCCTCGGTCGCTCTGTTCGTCCCCGCGGCCACGGCCTTCGCCGTTGCGGCGCGTACGGGCGGGCAGACGGTCACCTGGACCGCTGTCGGCCCAGGGGTCGTCCATGGGCTCGGACATGCTCACCGGGCCTCCTCCCGTCCGCAACGCGGACCTTGCCGTGTCACTCTTTCTACGACACGGCTCTGACATTTGGGGCACCCGAATCGGCTCTCGGCGAGTCGGACAACGACCAACGGTAGGGCCGGGAGCGACGTCAGCCAATCCTGTTATCCACAGGCTGTGTGCATGAGGTGTGGATGACGGCGCCAATGCTGTGGGTAACTCCCCGGAAGCTGTGCACGGACCGGGGGACGGCGCTGTGGACAAAATCACCTGGACCACCCCCTCACCCCACCTGACCTGGCATTTCCCCCTCCACCGGCTGTGGGGGAGAAAATTTCTGGCCACTGTCCCGAGATCGCCTCCAATGAGGTGGGACGAACGCTCGAATCGACGCATCGGTAAGGACCCAAGAGCCCTTGCATCTATTACCTGTGGAAGATTAGATTGAGCACATGAGACTGGCCCCCACCGCACCGAAGGCTGCCCCGAGACAGCACGACCGCGAGATCCTCGCACTCGCCGTCCCCGCCTTTGGCGCCCTCGTCGCCGAACCCCTCTTCGTGATGGCCGACAGCGCCATCGTGGGCCACCTCGGCACACCCCAGCTGGCCGGTCTCGGCATCGCGGCCACACTGCTCACCACGGCCGTGAGCATCTTCGTCTTCCTCGCCTACGCCACCACCGCGGCCGTGGCCCGCCGCGTCGGCGCGGGCGACCTCCAGGCCGCCATCCGGCAGGGCATGGACGGCATCTGGCTCGCCCTGCTCCTCGGCGCGGCCGTCGTCGCCGTCGTACTGCCCACGGCGCCCACCCTGATCTCCTTCTTCGGGGCCTCCGACACCGTCGCCCCGTACGCGATCACCTACCTGCGGATCTCCGCCCTCGGCATCCCCGCGATGCTCGTGGTGCTCGCCGCCACCGGCGTCATCCGCGGCCTCCAGGACACCCGGACCCCGCTCTACGTCGCGATCGGCGGCTTCGCCCTCAACGGAGTCCTGAACGTCGCCCTCGTCTACGGAGCCGGTCTCGGCATCGCCGGCTCCGCCTGGGGCACGGTGATCGCCCAGTGCGCCATGGCCGCCGCCTACCTGGTCGTGGTCGTCCGGGGCGCCCGCCGGCACGGCGCCTCCCTGAGGCCCGACGCCGACGGCATCCGGGCCTGCGCCCAGGCCGGTGCGCCCCTGCTGGTCCGCACCCTGTCCCTGCGGGCGGTCCTGCTGATCGCGACCGCCGTGGCCGCACGCCTCGGGGACGCCGACATCGCCGCCCACCAGATCCTGCTCGCCCTGTGGAGCCTGCTCGCCTTCGCTCTCGACGCGATCGCGATCGCCGGGCAGGCCATCATCGGCCGCTACCTCGGCGCGGGCGACACGGAGGGAGCCAAGGCGGCGTGCCGCCGCATGGTGCAGTGGGGGATCGTCTCCGGCATCGTCCTGGGCCTGGTCGTGATCGCGGCCCGCCCGGTGTTCATCCCGCTCTTCACGAGCGACCCCGCCGTCGAAGGCGCCCTGCTGCCGGCCCTGCTCGTGGTGGCCCTCTCGCAGCCCGTCTCCGGCATCGTCTTCATCCTCGACGGCGTCCTGATGGGCGCGGGCGACGGCCGCTACCTGGCCTGGGCCATGCTGCTGACCCTCGTCGTCTTCACGCCGGCCGCCCTGCTCGTACCCGCCCTGGGCGGCGGGCTGACGGGCCTGTGGTGCGCGATGACCCTGATGATGCTGGTCCGCATGGTCACCCTCCAGCTGCGCGCCCGCTCGGGCCGCTGGCTGGTCGCCGGAGCCACCCGATAGAGCGGAGGCGGCCCGCGGTAGACCGCTGTCGCCCGCTGTCGCCCTGGAGCGATGTTTCACGTGAAACAGGACCGATGAACGAGCCCGTTGTTTCACGTGAAACAACGATGAAGGGCCGCACCCCCACAGGGGTGCGGCCCTTCATGCGCAGCCCTTAGGCGGCGACGACCTCGATGCCGACGGTCGCGGCCACGTCAGCGTGCAGACGCACGGAGACCTGGTACGAACCGAGGGTCTTGATCGGGGAGCCCAGCTCCACGCGGCGCTTGTCGACCTTCGGGCCACCGGACGCCTCGATCGCCGTGGCGATGTCGGAGGGCGTGACGGAACCGAAGAGACGACCGGCGTCACCCGCGCGGGTGGCCAGACGGACCTTGACGTTCTCGAGCTTGGCCTTGAACTCGTTGGCCTGCTCGATCGTCGCGATCTCGTGGATCTTGCGGGCGCGGCGGATCTGCGCCACGTCCTTCTCGCCACCCTTGGTCCAGCGGATCGCGAAACCACGCGGGACCAGGTAGTTGCGGGCGTAGCCGTCCTTGACGTCGACGACGTCGCCGGCGGTGCCGAGGCCAGAGACCTCGTGGGTCAGGATGATCTTCATTATTCGGTCACCCTTTCCTTATCGCGCGGTGGACGTGTAGGGCAGCAGTGCCATCTCACGGCTGTTCTTCACAGCCGTGGCGACGTCACGCTGGTGCTGCGTGCAGTTGCCGGTGACGCGGCGGGCACGGATCTTGCCACGGTCGGAAATGAACTTCCGCAGCATGTTCGTGTCCTTGTAGTCCACGTACGCGGTCTTGTCCTTGCAGAACGCGCAGACCTTCTTCTTAGGCTTGCGCACAGGCGGCTTCGCCATTGTGTCTCTCCTGTGAAATCAAGAAGTGGGGGAGCGAGCTGCCCTAGAAGGGCGGCTCGTCCGAGTAGCCACCGCCGGAGCCGCCGGAGCTTCCGCCCCAACCGCCACCGCCGCCGCCCTGCTGCTGGCCGCCGGCCGGCGCACTGGACGCCCAGGGGTCGTCGGAGGGAGCTCCGCCGCCCTGGGGGGCGCCGCCACCGGGGGCTCCGCCCCAGTTGCCGCCGCCGCCCTGCTGCTGACCGCCGCCACCGCCGCCGTACCCACCCTGGCCACCGCGACCAGTGGTCTTGGTGACCTTGGACGTGGCGTTCTTCAGGCTGGGGCCGACTTCCTCGACGTCCAGCTCGTAGACCGTGCGCTTGACACCCTCACGGTCCTCGTACGACCGCTGCTTCAGCCGGCCCTGCACGATGACGCGCATGCCCCGCGTGAGGGACTCGGCGACGTTCTCAGCCGCCTGGCGCCAGACCGAGCAGGTCAGGAACAGGCTTTCGCCGTCCTTCCACTCATTGGTCTGCTTGTCGAAGGTGCGGGGAGTGGACGCGACACGGAACTTCGCGACCGCCGCACCCGAGGGGGTGAAGCGCAGCTCGGGGTCGTCGACGAGATTGCCGACGACCGTGATGACGGTCTCGCCTGCCATGGATGAACCTCTCGGCGGGGATTGCTGCTGGGCTGCTGTGCTACTCGGTCCCGATTACCGCTGAACCGAAGTTCAGTGGGTCTCGGGGCGAAGGACCTTGGTCCGGAGAACCGACTCGTTCAGGTTCAGCTGTCGGTCAAGCTCCTTGACGACCGCAGGCTCGGCCTGGAGGTCGATGACCGAGTAGATGCCCTCGGGCTTCTTCTTGATCTCGTAAGCGAGACGACGACGGCCCCAGGTGTCGACCTTCTCGACCTTTCCGTTGCCCTCACGGACGACAGAAAGGAAGTTCTCGATCAGCGGGGAGACAGCGCGCTCCTCGAGATCGGGGTCGAGGATGACCATCACTTCGTAGTGACGCATGTGGAACCCACCTCCTTTGGACTCAGCGGCCACGGTCGTTCCGTGGCAGGAGGGTCGTGATGCGTGCGCACGGCATCTGCAGAGCAGACACCGCGCAGCTGTACAGACTACCTCCTCGACTCCTTCCGGTTGAAATCCGGCACCAGGAGGCCACAATCTGTATGCATCGGGTGTGCTCGGTGCTATGCCTTCGGCCCCTGCCGGAGGAAGCCCGCAGCACCGCTCTGCTGCAGCCAGGAGGTGCCTTCCGATGGCACAGGCAATGCGATCTCAGTCCTCCATCTCGCTCTTCGCGACCGACGGAAAACCCCATCCGCTCCAGGACACCCTGGTGGCCGTCACCCTGGTCCTCGGCGCCGTGGCGTTCGTCACGGCCTTCTTCCACAATCTGCACCTGCTCAGCTCGTGGGCCGGGCTGATCGGGATCGTCACCGGGCTCTACGGCCAGTTCATCTCCGCCACGACACGCGAACGCACAGCACTGATCATCGGCCTCGGAGCCTCGGCCATCGGGTTCTTCCTCGGCATGGCGCACGGCGGTCTCTTCGGCGGCTGGCTGGGCTGACCGGGTGCCTCCGCGACGGGGCGCCGGCCTCCCACCGGCCCGGGCCCGGCCTGTCCCCCAGATGGGTGGCGCCCCCGTCGCAGTAGGCTTCGCGCCATAGCCAGCGAAGCCGCCGAGGAGACGCCCCGCATGAGCCTGTCCCTGAGGACCATCAGCCGAGAGCAGCACCTGGGCTACCTCCAGAGCCTGCCCTCGGCTAGCCACTGCCAGGTCCCGGCGTGGGCCGACGTGAAGAACGAGTGGCGTTCCGAGAACCTCGGATGGTTCGACCAGTCCGGCGAACTCGTCGGCGCCGCACTCGTGTTGTACCGACAGCTGCCCAAGGTGAAGCGGTACCTCGCGTACCTCCCCGAGGGCCCGGTCATCAACTGGTACGCCCCCAACCTCGAAGAGTGGCTCCAGCCGATGCTGGCGCACCTCAAGCAGCAGGGCGCCTTCACCGTGAAGATGGGCCCGCCCGTCGTCATCCGCCGCTGGAACTCGACCGCCATCAAGGCCGGTATCCAGGACCCGGAGGTCAAGCGCCTGCGCGACGTGGAGGCCTCCGTCATCGAGCCCCGCGCCTTCGAAGTCTCCGACAAGCTGCGCCGGATGGGCTGGCAGCAGGCCGAGGACGGCGGCGCCGGCTTCGGCGACGTCCAGCCCCGCTACGTCTTCCAGGTCCCCCTGGCCAACCGCTCGCTGGACGACGTCCTCAAGGGCTTCAACCAGCTGTGGCGCCGCAACATCAAGAAGGCCGAGAAGGCCGGGGTCGAGGTCGTCCAGGGCGGCTACGAGGACCTGCCGACCTGGCAGAAGCTGTACGAGGTCACGGCCGAGCGCGACAAGTTCCGCCCGCGCCCGCTCAGCTACTTCCAGCGCCAGTGGACGGCCCTCAACGCCGAGGATCCCAACCGGATGCGGCTGTACATCGCCACGCACGAGGGGGAGCCGCTGGCCGCCGCCACGATGCTCACCGTCGGCCAGCACGTCTGGTACTCGTACGGCGCCTCCGCCAACCACAAGCGCGAGGTCCGTCCTTCGAACGCGATGCAGTGGCGCATGCTGCGCGACTCCTACGCGCTCGGCGCAAGCGTCTACGACCTGCGCGGCATCAGTGACACCCTGGACGAGAACGACCACCTGTTCGGCCTCATCCAGTTCAAGGTCGGCACGGGCGGCGAGGCCGTCGAGTACGTCGGCGAGTGGGACTTCCCGCTCAACAAGCTGCTGCACAAGGCACTCGACATCTACATGTCGCGTCGCTGACCCCGCCCCATCCACACACACCGCACCGCTGCACCACGCAGCTCATCGAGAGAGGCTCCGGACGGGCATGGCGCTCACGCTCTACGTCGACACCGCGCGCTGGCGTGCGCACCAGAAGCAGATCCAGGACCAGTTCCCCGGGATGATCCCCGTCTGCAAGGGGAACGGCTACGGCTTCGGTCACGAGCGGCTCTGCGAGGAGGCGACCCGAATGGGCGCCGACGTCCTCGCCGTCGGGACGACGTACGAGGCCGCCAGCATCAAGGACTGGTTCGGCGGTGACCTGCTCGTCCTCACCCCGTTCCGGCGCGGTGAGGAGCCGGTGCCGCTGCCGGACCGGGTCATCCGCTCGGTGTCCTCGCTGGACGGTGTACGCGGCCTGGTCGGCGCCCGTGTCGTCATCGAGTGCATGAGCTCTATGCGCCGGCACGGGATCTCCGAGCAGGACCTCGGCCAGCTGCACACGGCGATCGAGGACGTCCGGCTGGAGGGCTTCGCCCTGCACCTGCCGTTGGACCGCCCTGACGGCTCCGATGCCGTCGAGGAGGTCATCGGCTGGATGGACCGGCTGCGCGCGGCCCGGCTGCCGCTGCACACGATGTTCGTCAGCCACCTGAAGGCCTCGGAGCTGGCGCGGCTGCAGCAGCAGTTCCCGCAGACGCGCTTCCGGGCCCGCATCGGCACCCGGCTGTGGCTGGGCGACCACGAGGCGACCGAGTACCGCGGCGCCGTCCTCGACGTCACCCGCGTCGCCAAGGGCGACCGGTTCGGCTACCGGCAGCAGAAGGCCGCCTCCGACGGCTGGCTGGTCGTCGTCGCCGGCGGCACCTCCCACGGAGTCGGCCTGGAGGCCCCCAAGGCCCTGCACGGGGTGATGCCGCGCGCCAAGGGCGTCGCCCGCGCCGGACTCGCCACCGTCAACAGGAACCTGTCGCCGTTCGTGTGGGCGGGCAAGCAGCGCTGGTTCGCCGAGCCGCCGCACATGCAGGTGTCCATCCTGTTCGTGCCGTCGGACTCTCCCGAGCCGAAGGTCGGCGACGAGCTGGTGGCGCACCTGCGCCACACCACCACGCAGTTCGACCGGGTGCTCGACGCCTGAGTCACTCCCCGGGGCGCGCGCCCCACTCCACCCGCTGACCCTCCGAAGGCGCCGCGTCCTGCGGCGCCTTCGGCGTCCGCAGGAGCGTGAAGACGTCCTCGGCGCCGTCCAGGACGCCCCCGGAGGGGTCGTCCGATCCGTCACGCCGCACCACGTCCCGCTCGGGCAGCAGGATGTCGCGTACGACCACCGCGCACAGGTAGAGCGTGCACAGCAGGTGGGCCGCGATGGCCAGCTGGTAGCCCTCCAGGGGCAGGCCCTGGTGCTTGTCCCCGCTGGTCGTGTAGGCGAGGTAGAACCAGATCCCCAGGAAGTAGACGACCTCGCCGGCCTGCCAGATCAGGAAGTCGCGCCAGCGCGGCCGGGCCAGCGCGGCGAGCGGGATGAGCCAGAGCACGTACTGGGGCGAGTAGACCTTGTTGACCAGGATGAAGGCCGCCACCAGCAGGAAGGCCAGCTGCGCGAAGCGGGGGCGGCGGGGCGCGGTCAGGGTGAGCAGCCCGATGCCCGCGCACAGCAGCAGTGTCAGGCCCGTCGCATAGGTGTTGGCGCCTTCGAGGGGGTTCCCGGAGCGCTGGGAGATCAGCAGCCACACGGACCCGAAGTCGATGGGCCGCTCCTGGCTGAAGGTGTAGAACTTCTGCCAGCCCTCCCAGGCGAAGAACATCACGGGCAGGTTCACCACGAGCCAGGCGACCAGGGCGCCGCCGACCGCCTCGCCGAACGCACGCCACTTCCCGGCCCGCCAGCAGAGCACGAACACGGCCCCGAGCAGCAGGACGGGATAGAGCTTGGCCGCGGTGGCCAGGCCGATCAGGACACCGAAGGACCGCGCCCCGCCCCGCGACCACATGAGCATCGCGGCGGCGGTCAGGGCGATGGCCAGCAGGTCCCAGTTGATGGTCGCGGTGAGCGCGAAGGCGGGTGCGAGGGCGAAGAGCAGCGCGTCCCACGGCCGCCGGCGATGGGTGCGGGCCACGCACACCGCGATCACGGCGGCGCAGACCATCAGCATGCCCGCGTTGACCATCCAGTACATCTGCTCCCGGTGCTGCATGGAGCCGCTGCCGGGAGTCATCCAGGAGGCGATCTCCATGAAGAGCCCGGTGAGCACCGGGTACTCCAGGAACTGCATGTCGCCGGGGATCCGGTCGAAGTACGGGGTGAGGCCGTCGGCGAAGCCGCGTACGACGTAGAGGTGCGGGATGTCCGAGTAGCAGGCGTGGGTGTACTGGGAGCCGGCCCCGCGGAACCACGCCCAGTCGTAGCAGGGCAGTTTCTGCACCATGCCGAGCGCGAACATCCCCAGGGCGACGAGCACGACGACCCGCACCGGGGTCAGCCAGTGGCCGCCCAGCCGGGCGTATCGGCCCAGCGGGCCGCCGATGAACTCACTCCCCGCGGCGGCCACCTCGTCCTGCTGGGTGGGCAGTACGGGGCTGTCCTCGTGCACCTTCGTCATGCGCACATCCTGCCGTACGGCGCCGCCCTCTCCCATGGCACAGGCAAGAGGGCCGCCGCACTGGGTGCGACGGCCCTCTCCGTCCGTGTCGTGAGGCCTGCGGTCAGCCCCCCGTGGAGCCCCCTATCGGGAAGTCTCCGGTACCGCCGCTCGGCCTGTCGCGCGTCTTGCTGGGCGAGGGCGAGGGCGACCGGGACGAACTGGGGCTGGGGTCCGGATCGCAGATGGCCCACGGCTTGCAGGTCGGCTTGGCGCCGCGCGAAGGACTCGGGCTGGGGGACCGGGACGGGGACGGGGACGGGGAGTTCGACGGAGACGGCGAGGGGGAGCGGGACATGGAGGGGGAGGGCGACGGAGCGCCCGAGGCGTCCGCGACGACACCGAGCTCGTCGGGCTCCGGGAAGTCCGACTCCGGGACGCCGTTCAGCGCCTCCTTCATGTACTTGGTCCAGATCTCTGCCGGGATGTCACCACCGTGGAGGGAGGGAATGCCCGCCACGCCCTCCATCGAGATCAGTTCCTTCTTCTTCGCGCTCGGGTCCGAGCGGAACAGGGCCACGGAGGTCGACAGCTCGGGGGTGTAGCCGACGAACCAGGCCGACATGTTCT
This sequence comes from Streptomyces sp. GL_148, assembly GCF_057834205.1. Classification (NCBI taxonomy): domain Bacteria; kingdom Bacillati; phylum Actinomycetota; class Actinomycetes; order Kitasatosporales; family Streptomycetaceae; genus Streptomyces; species Streptomyces sp. GL_148. Next base: position 4,455,333 of record NZ_CM174396.1, read on the forward strand.
TGTCGGTGGTACCGGTCTTGCCCGCGGCGGGCCGGCCCAGCTTCTTGGCCTTCGTACCGGTGCCCTTCTCGACGACGTTGCGCAGGACCTTGGTGATGTTGTCCGCGATGGAGTTGTCCATGGCCCGCGAGCCCTTGGGGGGCCCGAAGTTGGGCAGGTCCTTGCCGTTCTTCTGGACGCTGCTCACCGAGTACGGATCGTGGTGGATTCCGGAGGCGGCGAAGGTGGCGTAGGAGTCGGCCATGCGGATGGCGCTGGGGGTCGAGGTGCCCAGCGCGAAGGAGGCGTTGTCGTTCGGGTCGAAGGACTCCGGGAGGATGCCGGTGGACTCGGCGACGTCCTTCACCTTGCGGTGGCCGACGTCGAAGACGAGCTGGGCGAAGGGCACGTTGATGGAGTCCTCCATCGCCTTGTTCAAGGTTACGTAGCCGTAATCGGTCGGGCTCTCGTTCTTCTGCCGGAACGGCTTGCCGGAGCCGTCGCGCAGCGGCTGGCCCGCACGGTTGTTGATCACCGTGAGGTCGCTGGCCATGTACTTGCTGTCGGCCGAGATTCCCTCGCCGTCCGAGTTCTGCGTGCCGTACTGCATGGCCGCGGCCAGCACGAACGGCTTCCAGGTCGAGCCGACCTGGACGCCGGAGGTGTTGGCGTTGTTGTTGAAGTGCTTCTTGTCGATGCCGGGACCGCCGTACAGGGCCACGAGAGCGCCGCTCTTGACGTCCACCGAGGCCGCGCCGAACTGGACGAAGGTGTCCGTTTTGGGCCGCTTCTTCTCGTCGAGCATCCCGTCCCGGGTTCCCTCGACGGCCTTGACCAGCGCGTCCACCTTCTTCTTCTGGAAGGTGGTGTGGATCCGGTAGCCGCCCTTGGCCAGGTCCTCGACCTTGATGCCCTTGGTCTTCGACAGGTAGAGGTTGGCGGTATCGACCAGGTAGCCGATCTGCCCGGACATGCCGGCGGCCTGAGCGGATTCGATCAGCGGGGGGAAGGTTTTGAACTGGTCCCGCTCCGCCTGCTGCATGCGCCCGACCTTGACCTCGCGCTCCAGCACCCATGCCCAGCGGTCCTGGGCCCGCTTGGTGTTCTGCTCGGGCGCGGCCGCGGCGCCGATGCCGCCGTCGGGGTTGTAGAGGTTGGGGCCCTTGAGTACGGCGGCGAGGAAGGCGCTCTCGGAGGGGGTCAGCTTGTCGCAGTCCTTGCCGAAGTAGGCACGCGCGGCCGCCTGGATCCCGTAGGCGTCGCGGCCGTAGTAGGCGGTGTTCAGGTAGCCGGCGAGGATCTCGCTCTTCTCCTCGTTGACACCCAGCTTTATCGAGATGAAGAGCTCGGTGACCTTTCGCTTGAGCGTCTGGTCCGAGTCCAGGTACTGGTTCTTCACGAACTGCTGGGTGATCGTGGAGCCGCCCTGGGTGGATCCGCCCTTCGCCATGTTCCACACGGCGCGGGCGATGCCCATCGGGTCGACGCCCTTGTCCGACTCGAAGGACTCGTTCTCCGCCGCGATCACGGCGTTCTGCATGGACCGGGGGATCTTCCCGATGGGGACGATCTGGCGGTTGACGGACCCGCCGGTCGCGACCATCTGGGTGCCGTCCGCCCAGTAGAAGACGTTGTTCTGCGCCTCGGCCGTCTTGTTCACGTCGGGTGTGTCCACCGAAGCGATGCCGATGCCGGCGCCTGCCGTGATGATCGCGCAGAAGCCCAGGGCCGTACCGCTGACGAGCTTCCAGGAGGGGACGAAGCGCTTCCAGCCGGCCTTTTCGCCGCGCGGATAGTTGATGAACCGCTTGGGGCGGCCGGCGCCCGCGGCTGCGGCGGCGCCCCGGCCCCGTCCCGCCGAGCCGCGGCCGGCGGATCTCCGGGCGTCCGACCGGCTGCCGTGACCCGGCTGCGGTGAATACGGCCCGCTGGGTGACGCGGTGGGGACGTCACGCCCGGAACCGGCGCCCCTGGAGGGGCGCTGCTGGGCAGCCTTGCGGGCGGCGGCGCGGCCACCGCTCTGGGGCTGTTGCGGTTTGCGGCGGTGCTCGCTCATCGAACGACTACTCCTCGGGCAGGCGAGTGGCCTGGAAGCGGCAGGTGAGTTCCGGTCCCCCCGGTGTCATGGCGCACAGACTACGCACGCCCAAAAGCCAATCAGTGCCGAAGTTCACCCCAAATCAGGCAACTTGCCTCCGTCAAATCAGTGATGTGACGCCGGTCACCGTGTCGCCACTTGTAGCGGGCGGCCACCCGTTCTATCGTCTGGATGTATCGAGCCGATACATCAGCTCGACATAAAGACTCCGAGACTGGGGAAGGGCAAGCGGATGAGCAGGCGCTCAGGCATCCTCGAGTTCGCTGTTCTCGGCCTGCTTCGCGAATCCCCCATGCACGGTTACGAGCTGCGCAAGCGGCTCAACACCTCACTGGGGGTGTTCAGAGCGTTCAGCTACGGGACGCTCTACCCCTGTCTCAAGACGCTCGTCACCAACGGCTGGTTGATCGAAGAGCCGGGCAATGCCCCGGAAGACGCTCTCGCCGCTTCACTCGCAGGGCGCCGCGCCAAGATCGTCTACCGGTTGACGGCAGCAGGTAAGGAGCACTTCGAGGAGCTCCTCTCCCACACGGGCCCCGATGCCTGGGAGGACGAGTCCTTCGCCGCCCGCTTCGCTTTCTTCGGTCAAACCGAACGAGAAGTGCGCATGCGGGTGCTGGAGGGCCGTCGCAGCCGCCTTGAGGAGCGCCTGGAGAAGATGAGCGCCTCGCTGGCTCGCACACGCGAGCGGCTCGACGACTACACGCTCGAGCTGCAACGCCACGGCATGGAATCCGTGGAGCGCGAAGTGCGCTGGCTGAACGAGCTCATCGAGAGTGAGCGGGCGGGACGGGATCAGAGACGACCCGGTCCGTCCGACGAAACCACAAAGTGAGGTCTGCATCTCGCAGGCCTCGTCCGAGAACAAACAGGGAGCAACCGGAATGGGTTCGGTTCGCGTAGCCATCGTCGGCGTAGGCAACTGCGCCGCCTCGCTGGTGCAGGGCGTCGAGTACTACAAGGACGCCGACCCGGCGGCCAAGGTCCCCGGTCTGATGCACGTCCAGTTCGGCGACTACCACGTGAGCGACATCGAATTCGTCGCCGCGTTCGACGTCGACGCGAAGAAGGTCGGCCTCGACCTTTCGGACGCCATCGGCGCCAGCGAGAACAACACCATCAAGATCTGCGACGTCCCGAGTGCGGGCGTGACCGTTCAGCGCGGCCACACCCTGGACGGTCTGGGCAAGTACTACCGCGAGACGATCGAGGAGTCGGCCGAGACCCCGGTCGACATCGTCCAGACCCTTCTGGACCGCCAGGTCGACGTCCTGATCTGCTACCTGCCGGTCGGTTCCGAGGCTGCGGCGAAGTTCTACGCCCAGTGCGCCATCGACGCCAAGGTCGCCTTCGTCAACGCCCTCCCGGTCTTCATCGCCGGCACCAAGGAGTGGGCCGACAAGTTCACCGAGGCCGGTGTCCCGATCGTCGGCGACGACATCAAGTCGCAGGTCGGCGCCACCATCACGCACCGCGTGATGGCGAAGCTGTTCGAGGACCGCGGTGTCCGTCTTGAGCGCACCATGCAGCTCAACGTCGGCGGCAACATGGACTTCAAGAACATGCTGGAGCGCGACCGCCTCGAGTCGAAGAAGATCTCCAAGACTCAGGCCGTCACCTCGCAGATCCCCGACCGCGAGCTCGGCGAGAAGAACGTCCACATCGGCCCGTCCGACTACGTGGCGTGGCTCGACGACCGCAAGTGGGCCTACGTCCGCCTCGAAGGCCGCGCCTTCGGCGACGTCCCGCTGAACCTCGAGTACAAGCTCGAGGTGTGGGACTCCCCGAACTCCGCCGGTGTCATCATCGACGCCCTGCGCGCCGCGAAGATCGCCAAGGACCGCGGTATCGGTGGCCCGATCCTGTCGGCTTCGAGCTACTTCATGAAGTCCCCGCCGGTGCAGTACTTCGACGACGAGGCCTACGCGAACGTCGAGAAGTTCATCAAGGGCGAGGTCGAGCGCTAGTCGAACCCCCGGCGTCCGCAAGGACGCCTGGACTTCGGCTGTGCTTCCGCGGAGGGTCCCTGGGCAATGCGCCCGGGGACCCTCCGCGTATGTGACCCTTGCCCCCATGGCTGTCGTGCGTGATCTGCGCGTACTCCTGCGTCTGCGGGACTTCCGCAACCTGCTCGCCGTACGGCTGCTCTCCCAGGCCGCCGACGGGGTCTACCAGGTCGCACTGGCCGCTTACGTCGTCTTCTCCCCGGAGAAGCAGGCCTCTCCCGGGGCCATCGCCTCCGCCATGGCGGTGCTCCTGCTGCCCTACTCGGTGATCGGCCCCTTCGCGGGAGTCCTGCTGGACCGCTGGCGCCGCCGCCAGGTGTTCCTCTACGGCAACCTGCTGCGGGCCTTCCTCGCCTGCGTCACCGGCATGCTGATCGTCGCGCACGTCCCCGACTGGCTCTTCTACGCCTCGGCCCTGTCCGTGACCGCGGTCAACCGCTTCGTCCTGGCCGGGCTCGCCGCCTCCCTGCCGCGGGTCGTCGCACCCGGCCAGCTGGTCACCGCGAACGCACTCTCACCCACTGCGGGAACGCTCGCCGCCGTCGCCGGCGGGGGCCTGGCCTTCCTCGTCCGTGTACTGGCCGACGACTCCGACGCCCTGGTCGTCCTCCTCGGAGCCGGCCTCTACCTGTGCGCTGCCCTGGTCTCCCTGCGACTGGCCCTGGACCTCCTCGGACCCGACCACCCTCCCGGCCGGATCAACCCGACGGTCCGCCAGGGGATCGCCCTCACCGTGCGGGGCCTGGCCGAGGGCCTGCGGCACCTGTCCTCCCGGCGCGAAGCGGCCCGGGCACTCACCGCCATGACCGTCATGCGGTTCTGCTACGGGGCCCTGTTCGTCACGCTGCTCATGCTCTGCCGCTACGCCTGGTCGGACAACGAGGCCGACGGGCTGGCCCTGCTGGGGGTCACGGTCGGCGTTTCCGGGGCCGGGTTCTTCGCGGCCGCCGTCATCACTCCCTGGCTGGTGGGCCGGCTGGGCGCCCTGGGCTCCATCACCCTCTGCGCCGCGAGCGCCGCGGTGCTGGTGCCGGCGCTCGGCCTGTTCTTCGCGCCCGGACCGATGCTGGCGGCCGCCTTCGTGCTGGGCCTGGCCACCCAGAGCGCCAAGATCTCCACCGACACCGTCGTGCAGTCCCAGGTGGACGACGCCTTTCGCGGCCGCGTCTTCTCCGTCTACGACGTGCTCTTCAACGCCGCCTTCGTCGGGGCCGCCGGGGTGGCCGCTCTCGTGCTCCCCCTCGACGGGCACTCCGTCCCCTTGATCCTCGGGGTGGCGACGCTCTATGCCGCTACCGCGGCTCTCCTCATGCGTCAGGGCGATGTTTCACGTGAAACATCGCCCTGACCGGAGCACGACCGGGTCTCCGTCCCGATGTTTCACGTGAAACATCGGGACGCCCGGACCTTCAGGCGCTCAGACCCTCTGGTGCCCAGACCTTCAGGCGCTCAGCCCTGTGCGGCCCACCACTCCTTGAGGGCGGCGACCGCCGCGTCGTGCTCCATGGGGCCGTTCTCCAGCCGCAGCTCCAGCAAGAACGCGTAGGCCTTGCCGATCACCGGGCCGGGACCCACGTCGAGGACCCGCATGATCTCGTTGCCGTCGAGGTCGGGCCGGATCGCGTCCAGCTCCTCCCTCTCCTGGAGCTGCGCGATACGCTCCTCCAGCCCGTCGTAGGTGCGGGAGAGCGCGCTCGCCTTGCGCTTGTTGCGCGTGGTGCAGTCGGAGCGGGTCAGCTTGTGCAGGCGGTCCAGCAGCGGACCGGCGTCGCGGACATAGCGCCGCACGGCCGAGTCGGTCCACTCCCCGTCCCCGTAACCGTGGAAGCGCAGGTGCAGCTCCACCAGCCGGGCTACGTCCTTGACCATGTCGTTGGAGTACTTGAGTGCGGTCATGCGCTTCTTGGTCATCTTCGCGCCCACCATCTCGTGGTGGTGGAAGGAGACCCGTCCGTCGCTCTCGAACCGGCGGGTCCGGGGCTTGCCGATGTCGTGCAGCAGCGCCGCGAGCCGCAGCACCAGGTCCGGGCCGTCCTGCTCCAGCGCGATCGCCTGCTCCAGCACGATCAGCGAGTGGTCGTAGACGTCCTTGTGCCGGTGGTGCTCATCGCTCTCCAGACGCAGCGCCGGCAGCTCCGGCAGCACGTGCTCGGCCAGCCCCGTGTCCACGAGGAGGCCCAGGCCCTTGCGCGGGTGCGCGGACAGCAGCAGCTTGTTCAGCTCGGCCTGGACCCGCTCGGCCGAGACGATCTCGATGCGGCCGGACATCTCCGTCATCGCCGCCACCACGTCCGGGGCGACCTCGAAGTCGAGCTGAGCGGCGAACCGCGCCGCCCGCAGCATCCGCAGCGGATCGTCGGAGAAGGAGTCCTCGGCCGTGCCCGGGGTGCGCAGCACGCCCGCCCGGAGGTCCTCCAGGCCGCCGTACGGATCCACGAACTCCTTCTCGGGGAGCGCGACGGCCATCGCGTTCACCGTGAAGTCGCGGCGGACGAGGTCGTCCTCGATCGAGTCGCCGTAGGAGACCTCGGGCTTGCGCGAGGTCCGGTCGTAGGACTCCGAGCGGTACGTGGTCACCTCGATCTGGAAGCTTCGATCAGCGTCTCCGACGCGGGCTTCTTTCTGCGCACCGACCGTGCCGAAGGCGATGCCGACGTCCCACACCGAGTCGGCCCACGGCCTGACGATCTTGAGAACGTCCTCGGGGCGGGCGTCGGTGGTGAAATCGAGATCGTTGCCGAGGCGCCCGAGCAGCGCGTCGCGGACGGACCCGCCGACCAGGGCGAGCCGGAATCCCGCCTCCTGGAAGCGGCGGCCGAGCTCGTCGGCGACAGGGGCGATCCGCAGCAGTTCACTCACCGCGCGGGCCTGCCCGTGATTCAGGACACTGGGGTTGTCTTCGTTGGCGTTCGGCACAACAGAAAAGGGTACGTGCCCGGCCCGCCGGGAGCTCCCGCGTTTTGCGGCCACCCCGGCCCGCGGCCACCCCGGGGCGGACCCGATCATGTGGAGCAAGGCGCGGCACTCGCGCACAGCGGGCCTCGTTACCATGCGTGGACGCACAAACGACGACCACTGACACTTCGAGGGACGGGCGAGCGCGTTGGCCGAGGCGGCAGACATCCAGGGGGCACCCCTCGCTCCTGCCCGGCGACGCTGGCTGCGGCGCGCGGTCGTCCTGCTCGCCGGGACGCCGGTACTCGCCGGCCTGGTCTACTCGCACGCCCCCGAAGCCCAGGCAGCCGAAACGGCGGCCGCCGCCGTCGACGTCCAGCTCGACACCATGACACCGAGCGCCCCGGTCAAGGGCGACACCCTCACCATCTCGGGCACCGTGATCAACAACGGCCCGGAGAAGATCACCGACGCACACGTGGGCCTGCGGGTCGGGCCTGCCCTGGGGGACCGCAGCTCCATCGACGAGGCCGCCGAGCGTGGCGGATTCCGGGCGGGCGCCGACCCGGCGGAGGTCGGTGCCGAGTTCGCCGTGAAGATCGATTCGCTGCCCTCGAAGGTCGGCCAGCCGTTCACCCTCAAGGTTCCGGTGAACAAGCTGGACCTGGACGAGGACGGCGTCTACCAGCTCGGCGTCTCCCTGTCCGGGGAGACCGAGAGCCGCCAGTACGAGCAGGTCCTCGGCATCAAGCGGACCTTCCTGCCCTGGCAGCCGGAGGCGGCCGCCAAGCGGTCCCAGCTCGCGTACGTGTGGCCGTTGATTTCCACCACGCACTTGACCTCGGAGACCGGCTCGGACGAGCTGCAGACCCCCGTCTTCCTCGACGACAGCCTCGCCGACGAGCTGAGGCCGGGCGGCCGTCTGGAACAGATGGTCACCCTCGGCAAGGACCTCCCCATCACCTGGCTCATCGACCCGGATCTGCTCTACACCGTCGACGCCATGACCAAGGGCTACCGGGTCCGCACCCCGGACGGCCGGACCGTCCAGGGCAAGAACAAGGCCATCGCCGAGCAGTGGCTGAGCTCGCTGGAAAGCGCCGTCCAGGGCAAGAAGGTCGTCGCACTGCCCTTCGCCGATCCTGACATCGCCTCGCTCGCCCACCGCGGCAAGGACGTGTCCGGCACCCTGGGACAGCTGCGGCCGGCCACCGACAAGGCGAAGCAGGCCGTCGAGACCGTCCTGCACGTCCCCGCGAGTACCGACTTCTCCTGGCCCGTGGACGGGGCGATCGACCCGTCGATCGTCAACGTCGCGACCTCGGCCGGCGCCCACAACGTCCTCACCCGCAGCGACAGCCTCCAGGAGACGGGCGCCCTCGGCTACACCCCGTCGGCCGCCCGGCCCATCGGCGCGGGCACCACGGCGGTCGTCGCCGACGCCGATCTCTCCACCGCCTTCGAGGGCGACGTGCTCCACGCCGGGAACTCCACCCTCGCGGTGCAGAAGTTCCTCGCCCAGACCCTCGCCCTGAACCTGCAGGAGACCGACAACCAGCGCAGCGTCGTCGTCGCCCCGCAGCGGATGCCCAGCTCCAGCCAAGTGCAGACGATGGCCGCCGCCATACGGGGTCTGCAGGCGGGCCGCTGGAGCCAGGCCGTGGACCTGGAGGCGGCGGCCGCCGCGACTCCCGACCCCCGCGCCGCGACGCAGGTCCCGGGAGCCGGCCAGTACCCCGAGGCGCTGAGCAAGCAGGAACTGCCGGTCTCCGCCTTCGAGAAGATCCGCACCACCGAGACGACCCTCGACGCCTTCAAGGTGATCCTGACCGCGCCCGACCGCGTCGAGATCCCCTTCGGCAACACCACCAACCGGGAGATGTCCGCCTCCTGGCGCGGCCGCCCCGACGCGGCGTGGGACTACCGGGACCAGGTGCAGCGGTACCTGATCGGTCTGACCGAGAAGGTCAAGATCATTCCCAAGTCCGATGCGACGCTCTCCGGACACAGCGCGACCATCCCCGTGAGCGTCCAGAACAGCCTCGTCCAGGACACCCACAACCTGGTCCTGCGGGTGCGGTCCGCCAACCCGACCCGGCTGATGTTCGGCGACAGCGGGGAGTCCCAGCAGCAGGTCGCGGTCCAGGGCGGGCACAGCCAGACCGTGAAATTCCCCGCAAACGCCACCGCGAGCGGCCCGGTCGAGGTGACGGCCCAGCTGTTCACCATCGACGGCGTGCCCTACGGGAAGGCCCGCACGTTCACCGTCGAAGCCACCGAGGTGACCCCGACCGTCATGCTCGTCATCGCAGGCGGTGTCCTCCTCCTCGTGCTGGCCGGCATCAAGATGTACGCCAGCCGCAAGCGTGTCGCGGCACGCGCCGCCGCCGAGGAGAGCACGCAGCAGAGTGACGAGTCCCCGGACACCGGACCGCAAAGCGCGGACCCGTCCGGCACGGGTGAGACAGTGGACCGTTGAGCGACGCCGTGGCCGGTCGGCCTGGGGACGATGAGGTGGGGTTTCGATGAACGCGCCGTACGAAGGTGACCGTGCGCAGGGCACTGGCGGGCCCGCGCCCTCCCAGGGCACTGCCCCCGGCGCCCCGGTGCCGGGACAGGTTCCCGCGCCCGCACCAGCGCCGGACCACGACCCCTATGTCCAGGACGCCTACGCCTACGACCCGTACCGGGCGCAGGACCTGTCCGCCCAAGACCCGGTGGCAGAGGTCCTGTACGACCGGGCCTCGCACCCCCCGCCACCGCCCGGCACCTTCCAGGAGCCCGGTCCGCTCTACGCGGCCCCGCCGGCCCCCTCGTACGCCCCGGACCCCCGGGTATGGGCCCAGACCCCGCCGCCCGAGCCGGACGGCCCGTCACGGCACTTGCCCTACGGCGACCACGCCACGACGACGCAGTTCGTGGGCGTGGACTCCCTCGTGACCAAGGCCGCCGACCAGGACCCCCGTCCCGACGCCTTCGCCCACCTCTACCGGGACCAGGACGCGGCGCCCCGCACCCCGGCCGAGGACGCGCCCGTGGCCGCGCCGGCACCGAGCAAGCCCGCCGGACGCGCCTCGAGTCTGCTCAAGTCCAGCGCCCTGATGGCCGCCGGCACCATCGTCTCCCGCATCACCGGCTTCATGCGGACCCTGGTGATCGCCGGAGCGATCGGCGTCGCCACCCTCAACGACAGCTACCAGGTCGCCAACACCCTGCCGACGATGATCTACGTCCTGGTCGGCGGCGGCGCCCTCAACGCCGTCTTCATCCCGCAGTTGGTGCGCGCGATGAAGAACGACGAGGACGGGGGAGAGGCGTACGCCAACCGGCTGCTGACCCTCGTCATGGTCCTGCTGGGCGCCGTCACCGTGGTCTGTGTGCTCGCGGCCCCGCTGTTCATCGGCATGATGTCGCAGACGATCGCCGACGACCCGCAGCGGCTGGACGTCGCCGTCGCCTTCGCCCACTACTGCCTGCCCACCATGTTCTTCATGGGTGTGCACGTGGTCCTCGGTCAGATCCTCAACGCCCGCGGCCGGTTCGGCGCGATGATGTGGACCCCGGTCCTCAACAACATCGTCGTCATCGCCACCTTCGGCGCTTTCATCTGGGCCTTCGGCGGCTTCACCACCACGGGGGTCACCGAGGCCGGCATCACTCCCGAGGGCGTCCGGCTGCTGGGCCTGGGCACCCTGCTCGGCCTCGTCGTCCAGTCCCTGGCGATGCTTCCCTACCTGCGCGACGCCGGCTTCAAGCCGCGCCTGCGGTTCGACTGGAAGGGCCACGGCCTCGGCAAGGCCGCCGGCCTGGCCAAGTGGACGTTCTTCTTCGTCCTCGCCAACCAGATCGGCCTCATCGTCGTCACCCAGTTCGCCACCTGGGCGGGCGAGCTGGCCGACAAGCAGGGCCACGGCGGTACCGGCATCACCGGCTACAACTACGCCCTGCTGCTCTGGCAGATGCCGCAGGCCATCATCACCGTCTCCGTCATGACCGCCGTCCTGCCGCGCATTTCCCGGTCCGCCCACGACGGCGACGCCGCCGCGGTCCGTGACGACATCTCCTACGGACTGCGCACCTCCGCCGTCGCGATCGTGCCCTGCGCCTTCGCGTTCCTCGCCCTGGGCGTCCCGATGGCCGGCCTGCTCTACGCCGGTTCCGGCGCGGAGAGCGCCCAGAACATCGGTTTCATCCTGATGGCCTTCGGCCTCGGACTGATCCCGTACTCCGTCCAGTACGTGGTCCTGCGCGGCTTCTACGCCTACGAGGACACCCGGACGCCCTTCTACAACACGGTCATCGTGGCCGCCGTCAACGCGGGCATGTCAGCCGTCGCCTTCTTCATGCTCCCCGCCCGCTGGGCCGTCGTCGGCATGGCCGCCGCCTACGGCCTCGGCTACGCCGTGGGTGTCGGTGTCGCCTGGCGCCGACTGCGCACCCGCCTGGGCGGAGACCTCGACGGGGCGCACGTGATGCGCACTTACACCCGGCTCATCGGCGCCTGCGTCCCGGCCGCGGCCGTGGCCGGCGCCGTCGCCTACGCCGTCCTGCACTTCATCGGCAGCGGAGCACTCGGTTCCCTCACCGCCCTGGTGGCCGGCGGCATCTCCCTGGCGGCGGTGTTCCTCGTCGCCGCCAAGCGGATGCGCATCGAAGAACTCAACGCCATGGTCGGGATGGTCCGCGGACGCCTGGGACGCTGATGCGTACAACCATCCTGCTCCCTGGCGTGTCGTGCAGATCGGTGGACTGTGGGCACAATTGGCATGGCTTCGCAGACTGGCCGACAGCGCGCAACGGATGGGGAGGCGGGGACGACGGTGGCGGAACGTAGCACGGCTGCCGTCGACGTGGCCGACAACGGCGGCGACGAGCCGCTGGCCGCAGAGACGGCCCAGGCCACGGCCGACGGGGTGGACACCGAGAACGGACAAGCCGCGGACGGAACCATGCCCGAGAAGGACGGCGATCGCAGGAACGCGGCACCCGCTGCCGCGCCCGAGCTGCACAGCGGCCACAAGCTGGCCAGACGCTACCGGCTCGAAGAGTGCGTCACCCGTCTGGACGGATTCAGCAGCTGGCGTGCGATGGACGAGAAACTGCGCCGGGCCGTGGGCGTCCACCTGCTGCCCGCCGACCACGCGCGGGCCCGCGCCGTCCTGGCCGCCGCCCGCTCCTCGGCCCTGCTCGGCGACCCCCGGTTCGTCCAGGTCCTGGACGCCGTGGAGGAGAACGACCTCGTCTACGTCGTCCACGAGTGGCTCCCCGACGCCACGGAGCTCACCGCGGTCCTCGCCGCCGGCCCCATGGAGCCGCACGAGGCCTACCAGCTCGTCAGCCAGGTCTCCCAGGCCATGGCCGCCGCGCACCGCGAGGGCCTGGCGCACCTGCGGCTGACCCCCAGCGCGATACTGCGCACCTCCTCGGGCCAGTACCGCATCCGCGGCCTCGCCGTGAACGCCGCCCTGCGCGGCATCACCAGCGAGACCCCGCAGCGCTCGGACACCGAGGCCATCGGCGCCCTCCTGTACGCCGCGCTGACCCAGCGCTGGCCGTACGAGAACGACGCCTACGGCCTCACCGGCCTGCCCAAGGGCGTCGGCCTGATCGCCCCCGACCAGGTCCGCGCGGGCGTGCACCGCGGTCTGGGCGAGCTGGCCATGCGTGCCCTCGCCAACGACGGGGCCACCGCATCGCGGCAGGAACCCGCCTGCACCACCCCGGAAGAGCTCTCCAAGGCCGTGGCCGCGATGCCCCGCATCCGGCCGCCGGAGCCCACCTTCACAGCGCCTCCGGAGTACCAGCACACCACCTACCAGCAGGGCAGCTACGGCAGGCCCCAGGGCCCCGGCATGCCCACCGCGCAGGTCCTCACCGTCGTTCCTCCGCCGCCGCCCCTGCAGAGCCGTACCGGCCGCGTCCTCAAGTGGGGCGTAGCGGCCCTGCTGATCGCCGCCCTCGGACTGGGCAGCTGGCAGCTCGCCGACACCCTGCTCAACCGGAGCAACCAGGGCAGCACCAGCGGCAGCCAGACCACGCATGAGACGGCCGACGACGTCCCGGAGAAGAAGGAGCCCACGCTCCTCTCCATCAAGGGCGCCCAGGAGTACTTTCCCGACGGCTTGGCCCAGGACCCCACCAACGTGGGAAACACCTTCGACGGCGACGCCACCACCTACTGGCGCACCAAGAGCTACCGCGAGGGCCCCGCGATGAAGACGGACTACAAAGCCGGCGTCGGCATCGTCTACGATCTCGGCTCCGAGCAAGCGGTCAACGGCGCTTCGATAGCGTTGAAGTACGCCGGCAGCCACACGAACGTCACGCTCTACGCGGCCAACTCCATGTCCTCGTCGACCCCGGTCGGCTCCATGAAGAGGATCGCGACCAGCTCCACGTCGGACAGCACGCTCAAGGCGACCACTGACTCCCCGGTCACCACGCGCTACGTCCTCGTCTGGATCACGGCGATGCCGGCGGCGGGCGCCGACACGTACAGCGGGCCGGGCTTCAAGCAAGCCATCACGGACGTGAAGTTCACGGGCTGACGGACAGCAGGGGAGGGGGCCGGCGTTGAACGAAGCCACGCCCAGCGGCCGCAGCGACCAGGAACTCCTGTCGCTGCACGCCGCCGGAGACCCGGACGCCTTCGGTGAGCTCGTACGCCGGCACCGTGACCGGCTGTGGGCCGTGGCCCTGCGCACCCTCGGCGACCGGGAGGAAGCCGCCGACGCCGTGCAGGACGCCCTCGTCTCCGCCTACCGGGCCGCACACACCTTCCGCGGCGAATCCGCCGTCACGACCTGGCTCCACCGCATCACCGTGAACGCCTGTCTGGACCGGGCCCGCAAGGCCGCCTCCCGCAGGACGTCCCCCCTCGACGACACGGACCGCCTGGAGCGCCTCCTGGAGCCCCACGAGTCCGCCGAGGCGCCCGCGGAGCGCCAGGACCTCCACCGGCAGCTGCTGGCGGCCCTGAGCACCCTCCCGGCCGATCAGCGGGCCGCTCTGGTCCTCGTCGACATGCAGGGCTACCCCGTCGCCGAGGCCGCCCGCATCCTCGACGTCCCCGTCGGCACCGTGAAGAGCCGGTGCGCACGCGGCAGGGCGAAACTCGTCCCGCTCCTCACTCATCTGCGCACGCATACCGGGGATAACACCGACACCGAGCGGGGAAGGAACCGGACACCGGGGACAACCGTCCCACCGACGGCAGACCGCGGGGATCCGGCCCCGGATCCCAACGCAGTGAAGGGCGGAGGTGGACGAGCGTGAACCCCACAACCGGCGCGACCGGCACGATCGGGCACCCTGACGTCTCGGAGATCTCCGAGCTGGCGGAAGGCCTCCTCTCCCCGTCCCGCACGGTGGAGGTCCGCAGCCATCTCGGCGACTGCCCCCTGTGCGCGGACGTCCGTGCCTCCCTGGAGGAGATCCGGTCCCTCCTCGGCACCCTGCCCGGGCCGGCCCGGATGCCCGTCGACATCTCCGGCCGGATCGACGCGGCCCTCGCCGCCGAAGCACTCCTCGACGCCACCACCCCGCACGGCAAGTCCGGGCCCGGCCACCCGGACCAGCCGGCCGTACGGGTCGCCGACGCCGATGTTTCACGTGAAACCGCCCCCGCACCGCTCGGTGAGACCAGCGCCCTGCGGCCCTCCGGTCACCCGACCGGCCCAACCGGCCCCGGACGGCGTCGCGCACGCCGCCGGATCGCTCTCGCGGGCGGACTGCTCGCGGCGTGCGCCGCCGGCGTCCTGGTGGCCGGCCTGATGTCCGGCGACCGCCCCGCGCAGGACATGTCCGCGCGGAGCGAGGCATCCGCCGCCCAGCCCAGGTCCGCCGTGCCCGAGTACACCGCCCAGGGGCTCCCCGCCACGGTGCGCGAGCTCCTCGCGTCCGGCGGCCCGGGGGACAAGGCCGCGGGGGAGGGGAACAACACCTTCGGAGTGGACAACAGCCCTCCGGCCGAACCTAGCCCCGCCCCAGCCGATGGCCGGGCGCTGCAGGCACCCGCCTGCGTGCAGGAAGCCACCGGCCGCACCGAGACCCCCCTGGGCTTCGAACCCGGCACCTACGAGGGCAAGGACGTCTTCCTCATCGTCCTGCCCCACCCCGGCGACCCCACCGTCGTCGACGCCTATCTCGTCGGCTCCGCCTGCGTCACCGACCCCACGGCCGTTCCCGGAAAGCCCCTGCTCACCCGCACCTACCCGAGGAGCTGAGCGGCCGGAAAGCCCGGGGGGACAACTCGGGAATGCAGGCGCCGTAGGATCCGTTGGGTGGGGTGAGAGTCCACACCGGCCCCCCGGTAGGCAGCAGGCAGTCCGCAGAGACGAGGAATCAACCCGTGAGCGACGTACGAAACGTGATCATCATCGGCTCCGGGCCGGCCGGTTACACCGCCGCCCTGTACACCGCACGCGCTTCGCTCAAGCCCCTGGTCTTCGAAGGCGCCGTCACCGCCGGTGGCGCCCTGATGAACACCACCGAGGTCGAGAACTTCCCCGGCTTCCAGGACGGCATCATGGGGCCGGACCTCATGGACAACATGCGTGGCCAGGCCGAGCGCTTCGGCGCCGAGCTGATTCCGGACGACGTCATCTCCGTGGACCTCACCGGTGAGATCAAGACCGTCACCGACACCGCCGGCACCGTGCACCGCGCCAAGGCCGTGATCGTGACCACCGGTTCCCAGCACCGCAAGCTCGGCCTGCCGAACGAGGACGCCCTCTCCGGACGCGGCGTCTCCTGGTGCGCGACCTGCGACGGGTTCTTCTTCAAGGAGCACGACATCGCCGTGGTCGGCGGCGGTGACACCGCGATCGAGGAAGCCACCTTCCTCTCCCGGTTCGCCAAGTCCGTCACGATCGTCCACCGCCGCGACTCCCTGCGCGCCTCCAAGGCCATGCAGGACCGCGCCTTCGCCGACCCGAAGATCAAGTTCGCGTGGGACAGCGAGGTCGCGGAGATCCACGGCGAGCAGAAGCTCACCGGCCTCACCCTGCGCAACACCAAGACGGGTGAGACCTCCGAACTGCCCGTGACCGGCCTCTTCATCGCCGTCGGCCACGACCCGCGCACCGAGCTGTTCAAGGACCAGCTCGACCTCGACGCGGAGGGCTACCTCAAGGTCGACGCCCCCTCGACCCGCACCAGCCTCACCGGTGTGTTCGGCGCGGGCGACGTGGTCGACCACACCTACCGTCAGGCCATCACCGCCGCGGGCACCGGTTGCTCCGCGGCCCTCGACGCCGAGCGCTTCCTCGCCGCCCTCGCGGACGCCGAGAAGGCGCACGCAGCGGTCTGACACCCTCAAGCAACACCACACCCCACTCCCCGCAGGAAAAGAAGGAGGCCGCTGTGGCCGGCACCCTCAAGACCGTCACCGACGCAAGCTTCGATGACGACGTCCTCAAGAGCGACAAGCCCGTCCTGGTGGACTTCTGGGCCGCCTGGTGCGGTCCGTGCCGCCAGATCGCTCCGTCCCTCGAGGCCATCGCCTCCGAGTACGGTGACGAGATCGAGATCGTCAAGCTCAACATCGACGAGAACCCGGAAACGGCGGCCAAGTACGGCGTCATGTCCATCCCGACGCTGAACGTCTACCAGGGCGGCGAGGTCGTCAAGACCATCGTCGGCGCCAAGCCGAAGGCCGCCATCCTGCGCGACCTCGACGCCTTCGTCACCATCAAGGCCTGACGCACCCGCGTCCGAGACCGGACGCGATCGCGTGACACGGGGCCGTCCCCTGCCAGGGCGGCCCCGTCCGCATGTCAGGCGCGTACGGGAACAGGCTGCTCCCGTCTCACAGCGGACGCAGCGCCGGTTCCTTCCGGGCCGCGCCCAGCAGCCGGTCCAGGGCCAGTTCCACGTCTTCCTTCCACGACAGCGTGGAGCGCAGCTCCAACCGCAGCCGGGGACGCGTCGGATGCGGGCGCACCGTCTTGAAGCCCACCGCCAGCAGATGGTCCGCCGGCAGCAGACAGGCCGGACCCTCCCACCGGGCATCGCCGAACGCCTCGATCGCCCGGAACCCCCTGCGCAGCAGATCCTTCGCCACCGTCTGCACCATCACCCGCCCCAGCCCCTGGCCCTGGTACCCCGGCATGATCCACGAGGTGATGAGCTGTACGGCGTCCGGGGACACCGGGCTGGTCGGGAACGCGGTCGCACGCGGCACGTACGCCGGCGGCGCGTACAGAACGAACCCCACGGGAACCTCGTCCACGTAGACCACCCGTCCGCACGAGCCCCACTCCAGGAGGACGGCGGAGATCCACGCCTCCTTCTCCTCGGCAGGGTTCCCCGCCTTCACGGCGGCATCGCCGCTGACGGGGTCCAGCTCCCAGAAGACACAGGACCGGCAACGCCGGGGCAGGTCTTGGAGGTTGTCCAGCGTGAGCGGTACCAGCCGACGACCCATGACCGCATCGTATCCACAGCGCGAATCACCCGAAACCGCAACAAGGCAAAGGGGGCGGGCCGCACCGGTTCACACCGGCACGAACCGCCCCCAGGCTGTGGGTTACTCCCCGGCAGCGCCCTGGTCCAGCACCCTGCCCTCGCCCGGCGCCAGAGTGCCCAGAATCCGCTCCAGGTCCTCCATCGACGCGAACTCGACGGTGATCTTGCCCTTCTTCTGGCCGAGATCCACCTTCACCCGCGTCTCGAACCGGTCCGACAACCGCGTCGCCAGCTCACTGAGCGCCGGGGCGACCCGGGCACCCGCCCGCGGGCCCTTCGGCTTCACCGCGCTCGGCGACTCCGAGCCCATCAGCGCCACGATCTCCTCGACCGCGCGCACCGAAAGGCCCTCGGCCACGATCCGCTGGGCCAGCCGGTCCTGCTCCTCGGAGCTGTCCACCGAGAGCAGTGCCCGCGCGTGCCCCGCCGACAGCACACCCGCCGCCACCCGCCGCTGCACGGGCGCAGACAGCTTCAACAGCCGCAGCGTGTTCGAGACCTGAGGACGCGAACGTCCGATCCGGTCCGCGAGCTGGTCATGCGTGCAGTTGAAGTCCTGGAGCAGCTGGTCGTACGCGGCTGCCTCCTCCAGCGGGTTCAGCTGAGCCCGGTGCAGGTTCTCCAGCAGCGCGTCCAGCAGCAGCTTCTCGTCGTCCGTGGCACGGATGATCGCCGGGATGCGCTCCAGGCCGGCCTCCCGGCACGCCCGCCAGCGCCGCTCGCCCATGATCAGCTCATAGCGACCGGGCCCGGACTGACGCACCACCACCGGCTGGAGCAGGCCCACCTCCTGGATGGAGGACACCAGCTCGGCCAGCGCGTCCTGGTCGAACACCTCTCGAGGCTGGCGCGGGTTCGGCGTGATGGAGTCCATCGGGAGCTCCGCGAACGTCGCCCCCGCCACCTCGCCGGCCTCCGGGCCCACAGCGGGCTCCGGTTCGCGCACAGACTCGATCGCCGGTGATGTTTCACGTGAAACATCAGCCTGCGCCAGCGAAGCCAGCTTCGCCGCCGCGACACCCCGCTCCGAAGGCAGCAGCGGAACCGCCGACGGAGACGTCGACCCGGCACCGATCACCGGCGGCACCTTCTCCTGGGGAGCAGCGGGAATCAGCGCGCCGAGCCCCCGCCCCAGACCCCTACGTCGCTCACTCACTGGATCCCCTCCGCCATGCTTTGCGTGTTGTTCATGCCCGCAGCACCCTGATGGGGATGCTGGGGGTCGTACTGGAATCCGGCCCCGCGCAGCGCGATCTCCCGCGCCGCCTCCAGGTAGGAGAGGGAACCGCTGGAACCCGGATCGTAAGTCAGCACCGTCTGCCCGTAGCTCGGAGCCTCGGAGATGCGGACCGACCGCGGGATGCTCGTGCGCAGCACCTCCTTGCCGAAGTGGGTGCGCACCTCCTCCGCCACCTGCGAGGCCAGCCGGGTCCTGCCGTCGTACATCGTCAGCAGGATCGTGGACACGTGCAGCGTCGGGTTCAGGTGCGCCCGCACCAGGTCCACGTTGCGCAGCAGCTGACCGAGCCCCTCCAGCGCGTAGTACTCGCACTGGATCGGGATCAGCACCTCCGCGCCCGCGACCAGGGCGTTCACCGTCAGCAGGCCCAGCGAGGGCGGGCAGTCGATCAGGATGTAGTCGAGCGGCTGCTCGTACGCCTGAATGGCCCGCTGGAGACGGCTCTCCCGTGCCACCAGGGACACCAGCTCGATCTCGGCACCCGCCAGGTCGATCGTGGCCGGCGCGCAGAAGAGCCCCTCCACGTCGGCCACCGGCTGGACGACCTCCATCAGCGGGCGGCTGTCCACGAGCACGTCGTAGATGGACGGCACGTCCGCGTGGTGGTCGATGCCCAGCGCCGTCGAGGCGTTGCCCTGCGGGTCGAGGTCGACCACCAGGACCCGCGCACCGTGCAGGGCCAGGGATGCGGCCAGGTTCACGGTCGACGTGGTCTTGCCCACGCCGCCCTTCTGGTTGGCCACCACCATGATCCGGGTCTTCGGGGGCCTGGGCAGGCCCTCGCCCGCACGTCCGAGGGCCTCGACCGCGATCTGGGCGGCACGGCCGATGGGCGTGTCTTCGTTGTCCACTAGGGGCGGGGCCGATGTTTCACGTGAAACATCGTCGCCCGGGAATTCAGAGCGGGGACCGGGGACCGGATCGGCCATCGGCCCCGCAAGGTTGGCGTCTGACCGCACGGTGTCACTCTCCTCGGCATCAGGCTCGCGATGAACAGAGCCTGCCATGTCACCGGGGCTGCGAACCAGCGGGGCCCGTACTCCTGTGGATGAATCCACCGATGTGGACAACTCCGTCCCCCCTTCACCCTTGCGGAGACGGGGGGACGTGGCCGCACGACCGCGGCTGATGATTCCGTGCAGCAGAGAGCGACGTTTCACGTGAAACACGATGCCCGGACGGAGTCATCCGGCCGCTACGACACTCCGAAATCCATACCTATAGGGCTCAACACCCCTGCGATACGCCTGCGAGCGCTGCCCGGCAGGGGCTCAGCGACGCCTGCGCGTACGGCTCGTACGGGCGGCCTTGGCCCGCTTCGCCGCGAACCGCACCCCGCCCGGGCTTTCCCCGACCTCGACCCGCACCACGGTGGAGAGCGGGTCCACGATCCCCTCGCCGACGTGCAGCACCGAGGTCTTCACCACACCGAGCTTGGTCAGCGCGGCCTTCGCCGCCACCAGCTCCTCCTCGGCGGTGTCGCCCTTCAGCGCCAGCATCTCGCCGTAGGGGCGCAGCAGGGGCACGCCCCATCCGGCGAGCCGGTCCAGCGGAGCCACCGCGCGCGCCGTCACCACGTGCACCGGCTGGAGCTTGCCGAGGACTTCCTCGGCCCGCCCGCGCACGACCGTCACGTGGTCGAGCCCCAGCAGCTCCACGACTTCCTGGAGGAAGTTCGTACGGCGCAGCAGCGGCTCCAGCAGGGTGATCTTCAGGTCCCTGCGCACCAGGGCCAGCGGAATGCCGGGGAGGCCGGCACCCGAACCCACGTCGCACACGGTGACGTTTTCAGGCACCACTTCGGAGAGCACGGCGCAGTTCAGCAGGTGCCTCTCCCAGAGCCGCGGCACCTCGCGCGGCCCGATCAGGCCCCGCTTGACACCCGCGTCCGCCAGCAGCTCCGCGTACCGCACAGCTTCCGGGAAATGCTCACCGAACACCGCACGCGCCTCTTCGGGTGCCTGGGGTGCTTCTTCGGGCATCGGGGGAAGCTCAGCTGCCTCCGTCACGGGGACCGTCCTTCCGTACCGCATGGTTGTGGCCGTGCCGTCCCGCGGGCCACGTCGTCACTGCCAGGCTGACAAAGATCGGCCCCGCCTGCGAGACAGACGGGGCCGGACACTCAAGCTTCCGGTCAGGCCGGAAGCACGACGACGAAGCGCTGCGGCTCCTCGCCCTCGGACTCGCTCCGCAGACCGGCGGCCGCCACGGCGTCGTGGACGACCTTCCGCTCGAAGGGGGTCATCGGGTCCAGCTTCAGGGGCTCGCCGGACGACTTCACGTCCTCCGCGGCCTTGGCGCCCAGAGCCGTCAGCTCCTCGCGCTTCTTCGCCCGGAAGCCGCCGATGTCCAGCATCAGCCGGCTGCGGTCCCCGGTCTCGCGGTGCACGGCGAGACGGGTCAGCTCCTGCAGAGCCTCCAGCACCTCGCCGTCACGGCCCACGAGCTTCTGCAGGTCGCGCGCGGATTCGCTGACGATGGAGACAGAGGCGCGGTCCGCCTCGACGTCCATGTCGATGTCGCCGTCCAGGTCGGCGATGTCCAGCAGACCCTCAAGGTAGTCGGCCGCGATCTCACCCTCCTGCTCGAGGCGGGTCAGGGTGTCGCCACTCTCAGCGGCGGCGGTGGTGGTGCCTTCCGTCACGGGAGGGACTCCTTCTTACTTCTTGGGAGCGGGCTTGCTGGGGGGCGTCTGACGCTGCGACTTCGACTGCCGCTTGGGCTGCTGCCGCTTCTGGGCACCACCGCTTCCGGCCGCGTCGGCGTCGACGGTCGCCTCGACGCTCTTCGTCACGGAGCCGTCCGCCTGCGCGGCCAGGCCCTGCTTGGTCAGAGCGGAGATGAACTTGCGTTCGTTGTCGTTGCGGTCCGGGCCCTTGGCCACGATCGCCGCGACGATCTTCTTCTTGCCCCGGCCCTTGAGCTCGCCGTGCGCACCGATCTGCTTCACCAGACGCGTCAGGTACTGGTCCTGGGCCAGGCTGCCCGGGGTGGGGTTCCGGCTGATGACGAACATCTGCTGGCCCATGGTCCACAGGTTCGTGGTCAGCCAGTAGACGAGGACACCGACGGGGAAGTTGATGCCCATGACCGCGAAGATCAGGGGGAAGACGTACATCAGCATCTTCTGCTGCTGCATGAACGGCGTCTTGACCGAAAGGTCGACGTTCTTCTGCATCAGCTGGCGCTGCGTGTAGAACTGCGACAGCGACATCATGATGATCATGACGGCGGTGACGATGCGCACGTCGGTGATCGAGGCGCCCAGGGCCTCGACCTTCTCGGCGCTGTCCATGAACTTGGATGCCAGCGGAGCGCCGAAGATGTGCGCCTTACGCGCGCTCTCCAGCAGCGGGCCGTCGATCTCGCCGATCGTCTTGCCGCTGGCGATGCTCGAGAGCACGCTGTAGAGCGCGAAGAAGAACGGGGACTGCGCCAGGATGGGAAGGCACGAGGAGAGCGGGTTGGTACCCGTCTCCTTGTACAGCTTCATCATCTCTTCGGACTGGCGCTGCTTGTCGTTCTTGTAGCGCTCCTGGATCGCCTTCATCTTCGGCTGGATCGCCTGCATGCCGCGCGTCGCCTTGATCTGCTTCACGAAGAGCGGGATCAGACAGATGCGGATCAAGATCACCAGGGACACGATGGACAGGCCCCAGGCCCAACCACTGTCCACGCCGAACATGGCGCCGTACACCTTGTGGAACTGAACGATGATCCACGAGACGGGCGTGGTAATAAAGCTGAACAGATTGGCAATCGTGTCCACTAATCAGGCTCCTTGAGCATTGCGAGATCTACGCAACGCACTGCGCAGCTGCTCGTGCCAACGCGGGCGTTTCCGGGGTGGGACGTGGTCCACGCCACCCGGGGACCACGGATTGCACCGCAGGATCCGCCAGGCGGTCAGAGCCGTCCCCTTCACCGCACCATGCCGGTCGATGGCCGTGTACCCGTAGTGCGAGCACGAGGGGTAGTAGCGGCACACCGGCCCGAGCAGCGGACTGATCGTCCACTGGTACAGCTTGATCAATGCGAGCAGCGGGTACTTCATCGAGCCACGCCTCCCAGGAGCCGCAGCAATGCGGCATCGAGGTCCCGGGCCAGCTCGTCGAGACCGGCATCACCCGCTCCGGGCAGAGCCCGTACCACCATCAGGCTACCTTCGGGCAGCTGAGACAGCCGCTCGCGGACGAGATGGCGCAAACGGCGCTTGACCCGGTTGCGTACGACGGCGATGCCGACAGCTTTGCTGACGACGAAACCCGCACGCGTCGAGGGATCGATCTCCCCCGACTCGTGCGGGTCCGTTGCACCGCTTGTACGTAGGTGGACGACGAGGAGCGGGCGACCGGCCCGGCGACCTCGACGTACCGCGCTCGCGAAGTCCTCGCGCCGCCTCAGCCGATTTTCGGGAGACAGCACGACGTCACGATCCGCCCGTCAGTTACGCGGAGAGTTCGGCGCGGCCCTTGCCACGACGGTTCGCGAGGATGGCGCGGCCGGCACGGGTACGCATCCGGAGACGGAAGCCGTGGGTCTTGGCACGACGGCGGTTGTTCGGCTGGAAGGTGCGCTTGCTCACTCGGGGGCTCCAGAGAATAAATCGTTATGGCGGGACATCGCTCGCCTGGCTGTCACCGTGCGCCCACGAGGAGAAATCTCGCGTTACGCCCGAGTGGCACCGCAAAACGATCACAATCAGTGATCTTCGCCCATCGGTAGGCAGGCGGCAGCAGCCATCGACAACTCGACCTCGTTACGGTACGCGCGGCTACGCCATCCGGTCAAACCGAGCCGGCGGTGCCCCACACTGTGCACAGGCTGTGGACAACGACTTGAACCGTACCCGCTGGCCTGACTACCGTTGCCTGACCCCGGATTTTTTGTCCCGACCGTCCCAAAGAACCACACATTCGTGGGACCCCCTCTGAGAGAGCGTGCTCTGTGGCTGACGTACCTGCCGATCTTGCCGCAGTGTGGCCAAGGGTGCTCGAAAAGCTCCTCGGGGAGGGACAGAACAGCATCGAGCCCAAGGACAAGCAGTGGGTCGAGCGCTGTCAGCCCCTGGCCCTGGTGGCGGACACCGCCCTGCTCGCCGTCCCCAACGAGTACGGCAAGCGCGTCCTCGAGGGCCGGCTCGCCCCGCTCATCAGCGACGCCCTCAGCCGTGAATGCGGCCGCCCCATCCGGATCGCCATCACCGTCGACGACTCGGCGGGCGAGCCCTCGCCCCCGGCCCCGTCCTCGTCTTCCTCCCGCGACGGCTACGAACCGTACGGCGGCCAGCGCCCGGGCGGGCACACCGGACCCATGGGTCATACGGGCCCCGCCGACGACCAGCTCCCCAGCGCCCGCCCCGCCTACCCGGACTACCAGCAGCAGCGCTCCGAGCCCGGCGCCTGGCCCCGCGGCGGCCAGCAGGACGACTACGGCTGGCAGCAGCCCCGCCTCGGCGGCTTCCCCGAGCGCGACCCGTACGCCTCCCCGCAGCCGGGCTACATGCAGCAGCCCGAGCCCTCCTCCTACGACCAGGGCTCCTACGAACAGCAGAAGTACGAGCAGCAGCAGTACGAGGGCCAGCAGCGCTCCTCCCGCCAGTACGAGCAACAGCAGTACGAGCAGCAGTCCGCCCCGCGCCCGGCGCCCAGCCGGCCCGCGCCCTCGGCGCCGTCCGGCGGTTCCACCTCGGGGCCGCTGGAGCCGACCGCCCGGCTGAACCCCAAGTACCTCTTCGACACCTTCGTCATCGGCGCCTCCAACCGCTTCGCGCACGCCGCCGCGGTGGCCGTCGCCGAGGCGCCGGCGAAGGCGTACAACCCCCTCTTCATCTATGGGGAGTCGGGCCTCGGCAAGACACACCTGCTGCACGCCATCGGGCACTACGCGCGGAGCCTCTACCCCGGCACCCGGGTGCGGTACGTGAGCTCCGAGGAGTTCACCAACGAGTTCATCAACTCGATCCGCGACGGCAAGGGCGACGCGTTCCGCAAGCGCTACCGCGAGATGGACATCCTGCTCGTCGACGACATCCAGTTCCTGGCGAGCAAGGAGTCGACACAGGAGGAGTTCTTCCACACCTTCAACACGCTCCACAACGCCAACAAGCAGATCGTCCTCTCCTCCGACCGGCCGCCCAAGCAGCTCGCCACCCTGGAGGACCGGCTCCGCAACCGCTTCGAGTGGGGCCTGATCACCGACGTCCAGCCGCCCGAGCTGGAGACCCGCATCGCGATCCTGCGCAAGAAGGCCGTCCAGGAGCAGCTCAACGCCCCGCCGGAGGTGCTGGAGTTCATCGCCTCCCGCATCTCGCGCAACATCCGCGAGCTGGAGGGGGCGCTGATCCGGGTCACGGCCTTCGCGAGCCTGAACCGGCAGCCGGTCGACCTGGGCCTGACCGAGGACGTACTGAAGAACCTGATCCCGGGCGGCGAGGACAGCTCGCCCGAGATCACCGCCACCGACATCATGGCGGCCACCGCCGACTACTTCGGGCTGACCGTGGACGACCTGTGCGGCTCCTCGCGCAGCCGGGTCCTGGTCACCGCCCGGCAGATCTCCATGTACCTGTGCCGGGAGCTCACCGACCTCTCGCTGCCCAAGATCGGGGCGCAGTTCGGCGGCCGCGACCACACCACCGTCATGCACGCGGACCGCAAGATCCGCGCTCTGATGGCGGAACGCCGGTCCATCTACAACCAGGTGACCGAGCTCACCAACCGCATCAAGAACGGCTGACGCCGGCTCTGTGGACGTGCCGTACGGGCGCCGCCGAGCCCTTCCAAACGCTTTAAGAGGGCGCTTCCGGGTCAGTTCGGGGGCGCCCTTCTTCATGCGTGCGCCCCTGGGCTGTTCGAATACGCCCCCTGGGAGGCAAGTCATCCACAGATTGGGCGACTTTCTTCCGTCCACACCCTGGGGACGGGCCGCGCTGCCCACAAGACTGTCCACAGGGCCCTGGTGTGAGGCACCATCAGGGCTGGTCAGACCCCTGTGGAATTGTGCGCAACGACTATCCACAGGCTGTGGACGAAATATTCGTCCACAGGTCTGTCCACCGCGTTGTCCACCGGCGATCCACAGCTTCCCGGGTGCTGTGCACAGGATCAGACGACTTCCCCACACCGTTGTCCACTGTTCGGCAACGAGGAACCCCCCGTCACCGCCCCGAGTGAAAGCGGTCACACCGAAGTCGACGTTTGGGCTGTGGAGTACTCGGGAAAACCTGGGGACGCACCTGTGGAGTAGTGAGGGTCATCTGGGGATGGCCTGTGCAGAACTTTTCGTTCTCCACAGAGACACCTGGTTGTCCACCGGTGTCACCCACAGGGTGTGGGGATAAAAAACACGGGGTGACCTGCAAAAACACTGTTATCCACCGTTTCCACAGGCCCTACTACTACCCCCATAGAGAGTTAGCCCGGTTTCGGTTTTCAAGCAGGTCCTGTGCACAACTCGGTGGATCGCCCTCCCCGACACCTCGCTCCCGACTTGACCGCCGGCAGCGACGACTGTCGGCGCCGTACGTCAGACTGGTCCCCGGCATCGGTCGAGGCATCGACGAGCCGACGACGAAGGCCGGCAGACGAGCGAGCAACAGCAGGAGGCGGTTTCCGGTGAAGATCCGGGTGGAGCGCGACGTACTCGCGGAGGCGGTGGCCTGGGCTGCTCGTAGCCTCCCGGCCCGGCCGCCGGTGCCCGTTCTCGCGGGCCTGCTGCTGAAGGCCGAGGAGGGCAAGCTGTCCCTCTCCGGCTTCGACTACGAGGTCTCGGCCCGGGTCTCCGTCGAGGCGGACGTCGAGGAGGACGGCACCGTCCTGGTCTCCGGCCGGCTGCTCGCCGACATCTGCCGGGCCCTGCCCAACCGCCCGGTGGAGATTTCCACAGACGGTGTACGGGCGACCGTGGTCTGCGGCTCCTCGCGATTCACACTCCACACCCTGCCTGTGGAGGAATACCCGGCGCTGCCGACGATGCCCACCGCGACCGGCACCGTGCCCGGCGAGGTCTTCGCCTCCGCCGCCGCCCAGGTCGCCATCGCCGCCGGCCGTGACGACACGCTGCCCGTGCTGACCGGTGTCCGCATCGAGATCGAGGGCGACAAGGTCACCCTGGCCTCCACCGACCGCTACCGCTTCGCGGTCCGCGAGTTCCTGTGGAAGCCCGAGGACCCCGAGGCCTCGGCCGTGGCCCTGGTGCCCGCCAAGACCCTCCTGGACACCGCCAAGTCGCTCACCAGCGGCGACACGGTCACCATCGCGCTGTCGGGCTCCGGCCAGGGCGAGGGACTCATCGGCTTCGAGGGCGCCGGCCGGCGCACCACCACCCGCCTCCTCGAGGGCGACCTGCCGAAGTACCGCACGCTCTTCCCGACGGAGTTCAACTCCATCGCCGTGATCGAGACCGCCCCGTTCGTCGAGGCCGTCAAGCGCGTGGCCCTCGTCGCCGAGCGCAACACCCCGGTCCGCCTCAGCTTCGAGCAGGGCGTGCTGATCCTGGAGGCCGGCTCCTCCGACGACGCACAGGCTGTGGAGCGCGTCGACGCGAAGCTGGAGGGCGACGACATCTCGATCGCCTTCAACCCGACCTTCCTGCTGGACGGCCTGAGCGCGATCGACTCGCCGGCCGCGCAGCTGAGCTTCACCACGTCCACCAAGCCGGCGCTGCTCAGCGGCCGCCCCGCGGTCGACGCAGAGGCCGACGAGGCGTACAAGTACCTGATCATGCCGGTCCGCCTCTCCGGCTGAGCCCGGACACGACGCGGCAAGCCCCTCGGGCCCGTCCCCGCTCCCCGCGGGACCGGGCCCGAGGGCGTTCCGCCTCCCGCCCGCGAAGCCCCGTAGCGGCTCCACAGGGGCCCCGGCGGCCGCGCAGGAGCCTGTACGGAGCCTCGTGCGCGGCCCGCCGCCTTCCTCGGCGCCGACACCCGCAGTGCCCGTGGCGCCGGGCGGCACGGCCCGGCGTAGGCTCGGCACGGGGGGGATGTCCCCGGGCGCCGGGGGCACCCCGGCACAGACGGCCACAACGCTTAAGGAACCACCTGATGGAGCTTGGTCTCGTCGGTCTCGGCAAGATGGGCGGCAACATGCGCGAGCGCATCCGCCGCGCCGGCCACACCGTCATCGGATACGACCGCAACCCGGACCTCGCCGATGTCCACAGCCTGTCGGAACTTGTGGACAGCCTGCAGGCCCCCCGCGTGGTGTGGGTCATGGTCCCGGCCGGCGCGGCGACCCAGTCCACCGTGGACGAGCTCGCGGGCCTGCTCTCGCCCGGCGACATCGTCGTGGACGGCGGCAACTCCCGCTGGACCGACGACGAGAAGCACGGCGCCGAGCTGGCCGCCAAGGGCATCGGCTTCGTGGACTGCGGAGTCTCGGGCGGCGTCTGGGGCCTGGAGAACGGCTACGCGCTGATGTACGGCGGCGACAAGGAGCACGTCGCGGCCGTACAGCCCGTCTTCGACGCCCTCAAGCCCGAGGGTGAGTTCGGCGCCGTGCACGCCGGCAAGATCGGTGCCGGCCACTTCGCGAAGATGGTCCACAACGGCATCGAGTACGCCATGATGCAGGCCTACGCCGAGGGCTGGGAGCTCCTGGAGAAGGTCGACTCGGTCACCGACGTCCGCGAGGTGTTCCGGTCCTGGCAGGAGGGCACGGTCATCCGTTCCTGGCTGCTGGACCTGGCCGTGAACGCGCTGGACGAGGACGAGCACCTGCAGCAGCTGCGCGGCTTCGCGCAGGACTCCGGCGAGGGCCGCTGGACGGTCGAGGCCGCGATCGACAACGCCGTGCCGCTGCCCGCGATCACGGCCTCGCTCTTCGCGCGCTTCGCGTCCCGCCAGGACGACTCCCCGCAGATGAAGATGATCGCCGCGCTGCGCAACCAGTTCGGCGGCCACGCGGTCGAGAAGAAGTAATCCACAACCGCTCCACAGGTCCACAGATCCACGACTTGTAGATCCACAGCCTGTGGAGCGGAGCACGGCAGAGCAGCAGGAAGCCGGGGGAGGTCGGCGCCGTATGCACGTTTCGCATCTCTCGTTGGCCGACTTCCGCTCGTACGCCCGGGCCGAGGTTCCCCTCGAACCGGGCGTCACCGCTTTCGTGGGCCCCAACGGGCAGGGCAAGACCAACCTCGTCGAGGCCATCGGCTACCTCGCGACCCTCGGCAGCCACCGCGTCTCCGCGGACGCCCCGCTCGTGCGGATGGGCGCCGAGCGCGCCGTCATCCGGGCCGCCGTCACCCAGGGCGAGCGGCAGCAGCTCGTGGAGCTGGAGCTGAATCCGGGCCGCGCCAACCGGGCCCGGATCAACAGGTCCTCGCAGGTCAGGCCGCGGGACGTCCTGGGCATCGTGCGCACGGTGCTGTTCGCCCCGGAGGACCTGGCCCTGGTCAAGGGTGATCCCGGGGAGCGGCGCCGCTTCCTCGACGAGCTCGTCACGGCCCGCTCGCCGCGCATGGCGGCCGTCCGCTCGGACTACGAGCGGGTGCTCAAGCAGCGCAACACCCTGCTGAAGTCGGCGGCGATGGCCCGCCGGCACGGCGGCCGCTCCATGGACCTGTCCACCCTCGACGTGTGGGACCAGCACCTGGCGCGCACGGGCGCGGAGCTGCTGGCCCACAGGCTCGACCTCCTCGCGACCCTGCTGCCGCTGGCGGACAAGGCGTACGAGCAGCTCGCGCCCGGCGGCGGACCGCTCGGCGTGGCCTACAAGTCCTCCGCGGGCGAGCAGGTGGACAGCGGCGAGGCCCGCACCCGCGAGGCGCTGTACGAGGTCCTCCTCGGCGCGCTGGCCGAGGTGCGCAAGGGCGAGATCGAGCGCGGCGTGACCCTGGTCGGCCCGCACCGCGACGACGTCGTGCTGCGCCTCGGGGAGCTGCCGGCCAAGGGGTACGCGAGCCACGGCGAGTCCTGGTCCTACGCGCTGGCCCTGCGGCTGGCCTCCTACGAGCTGCTGCGCTCGGAGGGCAGCGAGCCGGTGCTGATCCTCGACGACGTGTTCGCGGAGCTGGACGCGCGGCGCCGGGAGCGGCTGGCGGAGCTGGTGGCGCCGGGCGAGCAGGTGCTGGTGACGGCGGCGGTCGACGACGACGTGCCCGGGGTGCTGGCAGGGACCCGGTTCGCGGTGTCCGGCGGGGAGGTGACCCGGCTGTGAGCGGCAAGGAGCAGGGCCCGCCGTCGCAGGAAGGGCCGCAGGACCCGCCGCGCAAGGCGGCCGAACCCTCCGGCGTGGACCTGGCGCGCCAGGCGCTGGCGGCGGCGCGCGAGCAGGCGCGGGCCCGCGGCAACGCGGCGCAGAACAAGAAGGGCCGCCACCAGCCGGGCCTGCGCTCGGGCGCCCGCGCGGACGGCCGGGACCCGATGCCGCTGATGGCGGCGCTGGACCGGCTGCGCACGGAGCGCGGCTGGGAGATGCCGATGGCGGTGGCGGGCGTGATGGAGCGCTGGCCGGAGATCGTCGGCCAGGACATCGCGACGCACTGCGTGCCTGACCGGTACGAGGACCGCGAGCTGGTGGTGCGCTGCGATTCCTCGGCGTGGGCGGCGCAGCTGAAGCTGATGGCTCCGCAGCTGGTGGCCCGGCTCAACGCGGACCTGGGGCAGGGCACCGTCCGGCTGATCAAGGTCCACGGCCCGGGCGGCGGTCCGAAGCGGTACGGCCCCTGGCGGGCGCCGGGGAGCACCGGCCCGGGGGACACCTACGGGTGAACCCACAGGCCCGACACCGAGGGGCCTGACACCGTGCGCGCCTGAGGCTGCCCGCGTGGGGCGGCTGAACCGGTGCGCTCGCCCGTGCGTGTTCCGGTCGTGCGTGTTCCGGGCGTGCCCCGGCCCCGGCCCCGGCCCGTGCCGGGCCCCGCGCGCCGATGCCCGTAGGCCGGCCCGCGCGGTGAGCCCGTACGGGTGAGTAGGGATCCGGCGGCCACCCGTACGGACGGCTCTGCGGGTGGTGTCCCTCACGGTAGCGGGAGGTTGACAGCCCGAAGCGCTCAATGCCCGTGTGAGCCTCTTTGAGCCCCTCCCCGGATATGGGGAGTCGGAGAGAGGAGTTTCCGGGCGGCACATGCGGACTCAGGTACCGGCAAACGCCCATTCATGGGGGTGATACCGGTAGACTGAACGAGAATCCCGCGCACGCGCGGGATCCAGTCGAGTAAAGCTGACCACCGCTGACAACGCAGATCGACGCAGCCGCTCCCGCTTGCATGCATGCCGGCCCGGAGTACGGCCTGTGCTGTGCCAGAAAGGGCGCTTCGTGGCCGATTCCGGCAACCCCAACGACAACCAGTCCACAGTCGGCCAGAACGGCGAGGTCACCTCCTCGTACGACGCCAGTGCCATCCAGGTCCTCGAGGGCCTGGACGCGGTCCGCAAGCGGCCCGGCATGTACATCGGCTCGACCGGTGAGCGCGGGCTCCACCACCTCGTCTACGAGGTAGTCGACAACTCGGTCGACGAGGCCCTGGCCGGGCACGCGGACACGATCGACGTGACGATCCTCGCCGACGGCGGCGTGCGCGTGGTCGACAACGGCCGCGGTATCCCGGTCGGCATCGTGCCGTCCGAGGGGAAGCCAGCCGTCGAGGTCGTGCTGACGGTCCTGCACGCGGGCGGCAAGTTCGGCGGCGGCGGCTACGCCGTCTCCGGCGGTCTCCACGGCGTCGGCGTCTCCGTCGTGAACGCCCTGTCGACCAGGGTCGCGGTCGAGGTCAAGACCGACGGCCACCGCTGGACCCAGGACTACAAGCTCGGTGTCCCGACAGCGGCCCTGCTGAAGAACGAGGCGACGTCCGAGACGGGCACCTCGGTCACCTTCTGGGCCGACGGCGACATCTTCGAGACCACCGAGTACTCCTTCGAGACGCTCTCGCGCCGCTTCCAGGAGATGGCCTTCCTCAACAAGGGCCTGACCCTCACCCTGACGGACGAGCGCGAGTCGGCCAAGGCCACGATGGGCGCGGACACCGCCGAGGAGACCGACGACCAGCAGGCGCGCACGGTCAAGTACTTCTACGAGGGCGGCATCGTCGACTTCGTGAAGTACCTGAACTCGCGCAAGGGCGAGATGATCCACCCGACCGTCATCGACGTCGAGGCCGAGGACAAGGAGCGCATGCTCTCGGTCGAGATCGCGATGCAGTGGAACTCGCAGTACACCGAGGGCGTCTACTCCTTCGCGAACACGATCCACACGCACGAGGGCGGCACCCACGAAGAGGGCTTCCGCGCCGCGATGACGGGTCTGGTGAACCGCTACGCGCGTGAGAAGAAGTTCCTGCGGGAGAAGGACGACAACCTCGCCGGTGAGGACATCCGCGAGGGTCTGACCGCGATCATCTCGATCAAGCTGGGCGAGCCGCAGTTCGAGGGCCAGACGAAGACCAAGCTGGGCAACACGGAGGCCAAGACCTTCGTGCAGAAGGTCGTCCACGAGCACCTCAACGACTGGTTCGACCGGAACCCGAACGAGGCCGCGGACATCATCCGCAAGTCGATCAACGCGGCCACGGCGCGCGTCGCGGCCCGCAAGGCCCGTGACCTCACCCGTCGCAAGGGTCTGCTGGAGAGCGCCTCGCTGCCGGGCAAGCTGTCGGACTGCCAGTCCAACGACCCGACCAAGTGCGAGATCTTCATCGTCGAGGGCGACTCGGCCGGCGGCTCGGCCAAGTCCGGCCGCAACCCGATGTACCAGGCCATCCTGCCGATCCGCGGCAAGATCCTGAACGTCGAGAAGGCCCGCATCGACAAGATCCTCCAGAACACCGAGGTCCAGGCGCTGATCAGCGCCTTCGGCACGGGTGTGCACGAGGACTTCGACATCGCGAAGCTCCGCTATCACAAGATCATCCTGATGGCTGACGCCGACGTCGACGGCCAGCACATCAACACCCTGCTGCTGACCTTCCTGTTCCGCTTCATGCGGCCGCTGGTCGAGGCCGGTCACGTCTACCTGTCGCGTCCGCCGCTCTACAAGATCAAGTGGGGCCGCGACGACTTCGAGTACGCGTACTCGGACCGCGAGCGCGACGCCCTGGTCGAGCTCGGCAAGCAGAACGGCAAGCGGATCAAGGAAGACTCGATCCAGCGCTTCAAGGGTCTGGGCGAGATGAACGCCGAGGAACTGCGCATCACCACGATGGACGTGGACCACCGCGTGCTCGGCCAGGTCACCCTGGACGACGCCGCGCAGGCCGACGACCTGTTCTCGGTGCTGATGGGTGAGGACGTCGAAGCCCGGCGCTCCTTCATCCAGCGCAACGCCAAGGACGTTCGCTTCCTCGACATCTGAGTCGGCTCAGCTGACCGCCTGAAAGGACCTTTGACCAGCAATGGCCGACGAAACCACGCCCACCGCCGCGGAATCCGCGGAGGAGCAGCCCGTCGTACGCATCGAGCCCGTCGGGCTCGAGACGGAGATGCAGCGCTCCTACCTCGACTACGCGATGTCCGTCATCGTCTCCCGCGCGCTACCCGACGTACGGGACGGCCTCAAGCCGGTCCACCGTCGCGTGCTGTACGCGATGTACGACGGCGGCTACCGGCCCGAGAAGGGCTTCTACAAGTGCGCCCGCGTCGTCGGTGACGTCATGGGCACGTACCACCCGCACGGTGACTCCTCGATCTACGACGCCCTGGTCCGCCTGGCCCAGCCGTGGTCGCTGCGCATGCCGCTCGTGGACTCCAACGGCAACTTCGGCTCCCCGGGCAACGACCCGGCGGCCGCGATGCGCTACACCGAGTGCAAGCTCATGCCGTTGGCCATGGAGATGCTCCGGGACATCGACGAGGAGACCGTCGACTTCAAGGACAACTACGACGGCCGCAACCAGGAGCCGACCGTCCTGCCGGCGCGGTTCCCGAACCTGCTGATCAACGGTTCGGCGGGCATCGCGGTCGGCATGGCCACCAACATCCCGCCGCACAACCTGCGCGAGGTCGCGGCCGGCGCCCAGTGGGCGCTGGAGCACCCGGAGGCCTCGCACGAGGAGCTCCAGGACGCGCTCATCGAGCGGATCAAGGGCCCGGACTTCCCGTCGGGCGCCCTGGTCGTGGGCCGCAAGGGCATCGAGGAGGCGTACCGGACCGGTCGCGGCTCCATCACGATGCGCGCGGTGGTCGAGGTCGAGGAGATCCAGAACCGCCAGTGCCTGGTGGTCACGGAGCTTCCGTACCAGACCAACCCCGACAACCTGGCGCAGAAGATCGCCGACTTGGTGAAGGACGGCAAGGTCGGCGGCATCGCCGACGTCCGGGACGAGACCTCGTCCCGGACCGGCCAGCGCCTGGTGATCGTCCTCAAGCGCGACGCCGTCGCCAAGGTCGTGCTGAACAACCTCTACAAGCACACCGACCTGCAGACGAACTTCGGCGCGAACATGCTGGCGCTGGTGGACGGCGTGCCGCGCACGCTGTCGATCGACGCCTTCATCCGCCACTGGGTGACGCACCAGATCGAGGTCATCGTCCGGCGCACGAAGTTCCGCCTGCGCAAGGCGGAGGAGCGCGCCCACATCCTGCGCGGTCTGCTCAAGGCGCTGGACGCGATCGACGAGGTCATCGCGCTGATCCGGCGCAGCAACACGGTCGAGATCGCCCGTGAGGGCCTGATGGGCCTGCTGTCGATCGACGAGATCCAGGCGAACGCCATCCTGGAGATGCAGCTCCGCCGCCTCGCGGCCCTGGAGCGGCAGAAGATCGTCGCCGAGCACGACGAGCTCCAGGCCAAGATCAACGAGTACAACGCGATCCTGGCCTCCGAGGAGCGCCAGCGTCAGATCGTCAGCGAGGAACTGGCGGCCATCGTCGAGAAGTTCGGCGACGACCGGCGTTCCAAGCTGGTGCCCTTCGACGGCGACATGTCCATGGAGGACCTGATCGCCGAAGAGGACATCGTCGTCACGATCACCCACGGCGGGTACGTCAAGCGCACCAAGACCGAGGACTACCGCTCGCAGAAGCGCGGCGGCAAGGGCGTGCGCGGCACGAAGCTGAAGCAGGACGACCTCGTCGACCACTTCTTCGTGTCCACCACGCACCACTGGCTGCTGTTCTTCACGAACAAGGGCCGGGTCTACCGCTCCAAGGCGTACGAGCTCCCGGACGCCGGCCGCGACGCCCGCGGTCAGCACGTGGCGAACCTGCTGGCCTTCCAGCCGGACGAGAAGATCGCCCAGATCCTCGCGATCCGCGACTACGAGGCCGCCCCGTACCTGATCCTGGCCACCAAGGGCGGCCTGGTGAAGAAGACGGCGCTCAAGGACTACGACTCGCCCCGTTCGGGTGGCGTCATCGCCATCAACCTGCGGGAGACCGAGGACGGCAGCGACGACGAGCTGATCGGCGCCGAGATGGTGTCCGCCGAGGACGACCTGCTGCTCATCAGCAAGAAGGCGCAGTCGATCCGCTTCACGGCGACCGACGACGCGCTGCGTCCGATGGGCCGCGCCACTTCGGGCGTGAAGGGCATGAGTTTCCGCGGAGGGGACGAACTGCTCTCCATGAGCGTGGTCCGGCCCGGTACGTTCGTCTTCACCGCGACCGACGGCGGCTATGCCAAGCGGACGCCGGTGGACGAGTACCGCGTCCAGGGCCGTGGTGGACTGGGCATCAAGGCCGCGAAGATCGTGGAAGACCGCGGCTCGCTCGTCGGGGCGCTCGTGGTGGACGAAACGGACGAGATTCTCGCCATCACGCTCAGCGGTGGTGTGATTCGTACGCGCGTCAACGAAGTACGGGAGACCGGCCGTGACACCATGGGCGTCCAGCTGATCAACCTGGGCAAGCGGGATGCCGTCGTCGGCATCGCCCGCAACGCGGAGGCCGGTCAGGAAACTGACGAGGTCGACGACAGCGAGAACGAGATCGGGACCGAGGCGGCCGTCGAAGGACAGGCCGCCGAGGCCGCCGAGGGCACGGAGCCCTCGGCTGGGGAGCACGAGGAGTAAGCGTGAGCGGAGCCACGGGCGCCGGACCGGCCCACACTGGAACGAACGGTGCCCGTGGCCCCGCCGCGGACTCCCAGGGGGGAACCGTGACGGACACCCGAGGACCGCAGCCGCCTCAGTCGCATCAGACTCAGGCCGGGGCCGGCCCTCAGCAGCCGTACCACCCGCCGCAGGCGTACTCGGTGCCCCAGGGCCCCGGGGCGCCGCGGGGGGCGGGCGACCCCGGCGCGCAGCGCAAGCCGCGCACGGGGGCCCGTATGGCGCCCAGGACGCGCAAGGCGCGGCTCCGGGTGGCCAAGGCCGACCCCTGGTCGGTGATGAAGGTCAGCTTCCTGCTGTCGATCGCGCTGGGCGTCTGCACGATCGTGGCGTCGGTGGTGCTGTGGATGGTCATGGACGCCATGGGCATCTTCTCCAGCGTCGGCGGCACCATCAGCGAGGCGACCGGCTCGAACGAGAGCAACGGCTTCGACCTCCAGACCTTCCTGTCGCTGCCTCGCGTTCTGATCTTCACGTCGGTGATCTCGGTCATCGACGTGGTGCTCATGACGGCGCTGGCGACTCTCGGCGCGTTCATCTACAACCTGTCGGCGGGCTTCGTCGGCGGTGTGGAGCTGACGCTCGCCGAGGACGAGTAGGCCTCCGAGGACGGGGCGGATGACCTGCGCAGACGGGCCGCCGCTATCGATTTTGGAGTCACCGGGTCTGTGCGCTAACCTTCAGAAGTCAGCGCGCAGCGCGGATGGGGCTATAGCTCAGTTGGTTAGAGCGCATCCCTGATAAGGATGAGGCCACAGGTTCAAATCCTGTTAGCCCCACAGTGTCGAAGACCCCCAGGCCCATGGCCTGGGGGTCTTTGTCGTTGGGCCAGTTGGTGGGCCAGTTGATGGGCCGGCAGGTCACCGATCGGTATCGGTCGGTGTGTATTGTTGGGCGCCAGAAGTCCCCTACGTCAACGAAAGACGAGGTCGCGCGGTGAAGAAGCTGCTCCTGGTCGCACTGGCCGCCATCGGCGGGCTCCTCGTGTACCGCCAGATCCAGGCGGACCGCGCAGAGCAGGACCTGTGGACGGAGGCAACCGACTCCGTGCCTTCTGGTTCCGGTGTCTGAGACCCGAGGTTGATCCCAGAGCCCCGACTGCCGCTGCGGTCGGGGCTTTGTGCTGCTCTGTGACGAAATATTGCGGTATGCAAAGAACTTGCTTGCGTTGGCAAACTCGGGGTGGGTGCGTGTGATGGGTGGGGTACGTCGGGTACGGACGACCGCTGCGGCGGCGCTGGCCGTCCTCGGGCTGGTCGCGGCGCTGCCGGGGGCCGCGGCAGCGGCGGGGACCCCGCAGCCGGTGCCCGCCTACCGGGGCGCTGACGGGGCGCAGGCGGTGGTGGGGCAGCCCTCCACGGCCGGGGCCCCGGAGTTGAAGGCCGGCGCGGTCTACAAGGACTCGATGGCGCCGGGGGAGCGGTACTACCGGCTCAACCTCGACGACAGTTCGACCGTGTACGTCTCCGCCGTGCTCCAGCCGCCGGGCAGCGCCAAGGTGAGCTACAGCGACGGCCTGACGGTGGACGTCCTCACCATCGAGAACCACTCCTGCATGGGCGGCCCTGGGCGCGCGGACTTCGGCTACGACCCCGTCCCCATCAGCGCCGTGGGAGCCCGCGTGATGCAGGAGGACGCCCTCTGTCAGACGGGCGGCACCTACTACGTCAAGGTCACGCGCGAGACGGCCAAGGACGGGGACCGGGCGGAGTGGCCCCTGGAGCTGCGGGTGCAGCGCGAACCGAAGCTCGGTGGCAGCAACGCGCCCGTCGCCGCCCCCAGCGTCTGGCCCTCCGCCTCCCCGACCCTGCCCGGCAGCGACGCGGCTCCGCGCTCCGGCGGCACCGGCTTCAACGACGCACGGGCGCTGGACAGCGGAGTCTGGAGCGACGAACTGCGGCCCGGCCAGACCCTCTTCTACCGGGTGCCGCTCGACTGGGGGCAGCAGCTGGGCCTCGCGGCCGAACTCTCCGCGGGCACGATGACGAAGGACTCCGGGTACGCCTCGACCGGGCTCTCCGTCTCGCTGTACAGCCCGTACCGGTCCCTGATCAACGGTGAGGACGTCTCCTACGACGGGAAGCAGGCGGGGCTCACCCTGCCGCGGACACCGCCGGTGGCCTACGAGAACCGCTTCGCCTCCGACCGGAAGGTCGGTTCGGTCCGGGTGGCCGGCTGGTACTACGTCGCGGTGACCATGGCGGGGAAGGTCGGGGAGTTCACCCAGGAGGCGGTGCCCGTCCCGCTGACCCTGCGCACGCAGATCATCGGCGCTCCGGGCAAGGCCCCGGCCTACGCGGAGGACCTCGCGGCCGGCGGGTTCGGCGTGGGCGCCGAGGACCGTACGGCGGCCAAGGAGGGCAGCACGGCCGTGGAGGCCGATGCCGCCGCCGCGAACCGGTCGGTGATGCGGGTGGTCGCGGGCGCCGGCTTCGGTACGGGGACGCTGCTGCTGCTCCTCCTGGGCGGCTGGATCCTGCTGTCCCGGCGGCGTTCCGCCTAGGACGGGCCCTAGATCTGGGTCAGGGCCCAGATCCCGA
This sequence comes from Streptomyces sp. GL_148, assembly GCF_057834205.1. Classification (NCBI taxonomy): domain Bacteria; kingdom Bacillati; phylum Actinomycetota; class Actinomycetes; order Kitasatosporales; family Streptomycetaceae; genus Streptomyces; species Streptomyces sp. GL_148. The sequence continues at coordinate 4,493,547 of NZ_CM174396.1, forward strand.
CGGCGAAGCACAGCACCGCGGCGAGCAGGATCCCGGCGGTGACCTTCGCGGGCGGGGGCGCGAGGGCGGTCGTGCGGGGTACGGGGGGAGTGGCGGGCGGCATGGGCTGCTGCTGGTACGGATACGGGGCCGTCGGCGTCGTCGGCGCGGTCTGCGGTGTCGGGGCGCCGGCGAGGACGGGCGGCGGGAGGTGGAAGCTGCCCGTCTCCGAGGGCCCGAAGACCCCGAGGGGAGTGGTGACGGGTGTGGGGGCGTCGGCCGGCTGCGCGGGCACGGTGACGGCCGGGGACGCGTGGGGGGCCGTGGACGGGGTCTCGTACGGAGCTTGGTACTGAGCTTGGTAGCGGGCTTCGTGCGCGGCCCGGTGCTCGGTTTGGTACGCGTCCCCGTCAGTGGCCGGCGGTGACGGGCGGGGTCCCTGGAGCCCCTGGGGCCCTCGGGGCTCTTGGGGTGTGAAATCGGCGGGCACCGGGCCCAGTTGGTCGAAGACCTCGACCGGATCCCTGTCCGGGCCGGGCGGCGGCAGCAGTTCCAAGGCCTCGGCGAGGGCCCTGCGCGCCCCGGTGGCCGTCTGGAACCTGCTCCGGGGGTCCGGCTGGAGCAGTGCGGCCAGGACGTCCCACAGCGGCGCGGGAACGCCCTCGGGGGCATCCGGGGTGCCGTGGGTGAAGAACTGCTCCACGAGGGCCTGGGAGTCGGGCTTGGTGCCCTGGAGGAGGTAGAGGCCGACCAGTCCGACGGCGAACAGGTCGGCGGTGAAGTCCGGCTCGGAGCCGAGGAGTTGTTCGGGCGCGAGATAGCCCGGCGTGCCGACCACGTAGGCGGTCTCGGTCAGCCGGGGTTCCCCCTTGCGCATGGCGATGCCGAAGTCGGACAGCCGCAGGTGCGGCCGCCCGGTTCCAGTGGCCTCCATCAGGATGTTGGCCGGTTTGATGTCGCGGTGGACGACGCCCTCCGCGTGCACCGCCGCCAGCCCCGACAGGAGCTGGTCGAGCAGGGTGCAGACGAACCGGGGCGGCAGGGCCCCGTAGTCCCCGATCACATGGGCGAGGGAGCCGCCGGCGACGAGGTCCATGGTGAAGAGGACCTTGTCGTCGTCCGCCGCCCAGCTGGCCGGGGCCAGGACGTGCGGGTGATCGATCCGCAGCGCCTGCTCGCGGACGAACCGCAGCAAGGTGTGGGCATCGCTCTGCAGGAGGACCTTCGCTGCGACGTATCGGCGGCGCCGGTGGTCCCAGGCACGCCATACGGCGCCTGCGCCGCCACGTCCGATCGGGTCGATCAGTTCGTACCGGCCGGCGAAGATCTCACCCATTGCTGCGCCCGTCCCCCGTCGTCAGCTGTGTCCGTTGCGTGCGTGGCGTTCGTCGCGTGTCAGTTCTGGTGCGCCTCGTAGTGCGCGACGGCGTCGGAGGTGCGGCCCGCTCCGTACACCCGGAGGAACTCTGCCAGTTCCGGGTGGGTCGGGGCGAGGGTGTCCGCCGCGTCGATGATGTCGCCGGCCGCGGAGACCGAGCGCAGCAGCGACTGGATCTCGCGTACGACGCGCTTGACGGTGGGTGCGCCGGAGCCGGTGGCGGCCTGGCCGGTGCTGTTGCTGAGGACGGAACCTCCCTGGGTCTTCTTGATCTCGTCCATCCGGTCGGTGGCCTCTCCCGCGCTGACGCTCCCGTCGGCCACCTGGCCGGCGAGATCCTGGAGAGCCTGAACCCGCTGGACCACGGCGGGGTTTCCGATCTTGGCCCGCTGGCCGCTCATCAGCTGGGACAGCATCGGCGCCGACAGCCCGAGGACGGCAGCGAGGCGGGCCTGGTTCAAACCGAGGTCATCTATGAGCCGGCGGAAGAGCGCGCCCAACGGCTCCCCGTACCAACTCCGCTGGAGTTCCCTGGCTCTGGCGGTCGCCTCTTGCTGTACTGCGTCCACTCTTACTACTCCCCTTCGCTGGTGCGAACCTCGCGAGCATCTTACGGAGAGTGGTCGCGGGGCGGGAGTCCCTATCATTTTGCGGGATGTGGGGGTACACCCGGTACTCTGTCCTACGGAACGGTCACTCGCTCGCGGGGGACCGGCATGCCCACATCCGGGGCCTTAGCTCAGTTGGTAGAGCGCTGCCTTTGCAAGGCAGATGTCAGGAGTTCGAATCTCCTAGGCTCCACATGTAGAAAGCCCCCTTGACCTGCGGAAACGCAGACCAAGGGGGCTTTTCTCGTACCGTTCCCTGGCACCACCTTGCCGCACCGACTCGGGAAACAGGCGATTCGATCACCATGAAGAACGGCCACACCGCGCTGACGATGCAGGACGCGATACTCACCCTGCAGAAGTACTGGAGCGACAACGGCTGCATGATCACGCAGCCGTTGAACACCGAGGTAGGGGCCGGAACGGCCAACCCGTCCACGGCGCTGAGGGTGATCGGCCCCGAGCCCTGGAGCGTCGCCTACGTCGAGCCCAGCGTGCGGCCGGACGACTCGCGCTACGGAGAGAACCCGAACCGGCTCCAGATGCACACCCAGTTCCAGGTGATCCTCAAGCCCGACCCGGGCAATCCGCAGGAGCTGTACCTGGGCAGCCTCCGGGCGCTCGGCGTCGACCTGAGCGCGCACGACGTGCGGTTCGTGGAGGACAACTGGGCCTCGCCCGCGCTCGGTGCCTGGGGGCTGGGCTGGGAGGTCTGGCTGGACGGCATGGAGATCACCCAGTTCACCTACTTCCAGCAGGTCGGCGGGGTCACCCTGTCCCCGGTGTCGGTGGAGATCACCTACGGCCTCGAGCGCATCCTGATGAACCTTCAGGGCGTGTCCCACTTCAAGGACATCGTCTACGCGCCGGGCATCACCTACGGCGAGGTGTTCGGCCAGAACGAGTACGAGATGAGCCGCCACCACCTCGACGACGCCGACGTCGACACCCACCACAAGCTCTTCGAGGCGTACGCGTCCGAGGCCCGGCGCATGATCGACCTCGAGCTGCCCATCCCGGCCTACACGTACGTACTCAAGTGCAGCCACACCTTCAACGTGCTCGACGCGCGCGGCGCTCTCAGCACCACGGAGCGGGCCAAGGCCTTCTCCCTGATGCGCGGGCTCACCCACGAGTCGGCCAAACTGTGGGCGCAGCGCCGCGCCGTACTGGAGTACCCGCTCGGAGTGGCGGCCGCGCCGGCCGCAGCCGTGCGGGCCGCGCTGCCCACGGTGTCCAGCACCGAGACGCTGCTGTTCGAGATCGGCATGGAGGAACTGCCGTACGCCGATGTCCGCGCCACCACCGACGCGGTGCGCGAGGCGGTCACGGCCAAGCTGGCCGCCACCCGGCTGGGGCACGGCCCGATCACCGCGATGGCCACACCGCGCCGCATCGTGATCACGGTCGACGGTGTGGAGCCGCGCGAGCCGGACACCGCCAAGACCGTGCGCGGCCCCAAGACCGCCGCCGCCTACAAGGACGGCGCCCCCACCCCCGCCCTGCTGGGCTTCGCCCGCAGCCAGGGCGTCGACCCGGCGGACCTGCAGGTCCTCGACGTCAGCGGTGTCGAGTACGTCGTACTCACCCGCGAAGAGCCGGGCCGCCCGGCGGTCGAGGTGCTCAGCGAACTGCTGGCCGAGGTCGTGTCCGGGCTGCGCGCCAGCCGCAACATGCGGTGGAACGACCCGACCCTTTCGTTCTCCCGCCCCGTCCGCTGGCTGCTCGCCCTGCTCGGCAGCACCCCCCTGCCGGTCGCCGTCTCCGCGCTCTCCTCGGGCCACACCACCCGGGTCCACCGCACGGCCCCCGACCCGGTCGTCCAGGTGGCGTCAGCCGAGGGCTACGCCCACTTCCTCAAGATGCACGGCATCCTGCTGGACCGCGAGGCCCGCCGCGACGTGGTGGTGCGCGGAGCCCACGAGTCGGCGGCCGAGGTCGGCGGATCCATCGATGTAGCCGGTGAAGCCGGACTGATCGACGAGATCACCGACATCGTGGAATTCCCGCACCCGGTCCGGGGATCCTTCGACGAGAGCTACCTCGACCTGCCCGCGAGCGTCCTGACCACCGTGATGCGGGGGCACCAGCGCTACCTGCCGGTGCTGGACGCGGGCGGGCGCCTCATGCCCCACTTCATCACCTTCGCCAACGGCACGTGCGACGACGACGTGGTGCGTTCGGGCAACGAGGCGGTGCTGCGGGCCCGTTACGAGGACGCCGCCTTCTTCTTCCGCGCCGACCTGAAGGTCTCCCCCCAGGAGCTCCGCGGCCGGCTGGACAAGCTGACCTTCGAGGACCGGCTCGGCACGGTCGCCGACCGCGCCGACCGCATCGCCGCCCTCGCCCTCGGTCTGGCCGCGGACGCGGGGCTCGACGAGGACGCGCTCGCCACGGTGCGCCGCGCCGGTGCGCTGGCGAAGTTCGACCTGGCCTCCCAGATGGTCGTCGAGTTCTCCGGCCTGGCCGGGGTGATGGCCGAGGAGTACGCACGCCACGCCGGAGAGTCCGCGGAGGTCGCGCGAGCCCTGGCCGAGATGGAGCTTCCGCGTTCCGCGGGCGGCGCGCTGCCCGCCGGTGACGCGGGCGCCGTACTGTCGCTCGCCGACCGGTTCGACCTGGTGACGGGCATGTTCGTGATCGGTGCCGCGCCGACCGGAAGCTCCGATCCGTTCGGCGTGCGCAGGGCCGCCATCGGTCTGCTCAACGTTCTGCGGAGCACTCCCGCGCTGGCCGGCGTCCGCGTGAAGGAGGCGCTTCGCGCGGCGGCCGAACGCTTCGCCGCCCAGGGTGTCGAGGTGCCCGCCGAGCGGCTCACGGAGGCCGCCGAGCTGATCACCCGTCGCTACGAGCAGCAGCTCACCGACGCCGGACACGAGCACCGCCTGGTCCAGGCCGTCCTGGTGTGGGCCGATCGCCCCGCCCACGGCGACCGCACCCTGGCCACGCTGGAGCGCCACGTCGGCACCGAGGCGTTCGACGGGCTCACCGCCGCACTCCAGCGCGTGGTGCGCATCCTCCCCGCAGACGCCGCGGAAGGCGGCGCCGACGCGGTGGACCGTTCCCCGCTGACCGCTCCCGCCGAGCTGCGCCTCGCCGAGAGCGCGCAGTCCGTCGCTAAGTCCCTGACCGGCCGCGAGGACGACCTCGCCGCGCTGATCGAGGTCTCCGCCCCGCTGGTCGTCGCGATCAACGCCTTCTTCGACGACGTCCTGGTGATGGACCCCGACCCGGCGGTCCGCGCGGCCCGGCTGGCCCTGCTGGACGACGTGGCGCGACTGGCCCGCACGACCCTGGACTGGCGCGCGCTGTAACCGGCGCTCGACAGCCGTGAGACGAGGCCCCCTGCCCGGCGCACACGCCGGGCAGGGGGCTTTTCGCGTTAATCTCGGCCGGGTTGGGCGGTATGACGATCATTCAGCAAGGCTGATGTTGAGGAGACTTCCGATGACCGTGGATGTGAAGACCACTGAGAAGGCCCTGCGGCTGCGGGCGTTGGGCGAGGGCGTACTCGTCCTGCCCAACGCCTGGGACGCGGGCAGCGCGGCCGTGATCGAGTCGGCCGGGGCGCAGGCCATCGCCACCACCAGTGGTGGTGTGGCCTGGTCGATCGGGCGCGGGGACGGGCAGCACGCGACGCGGCCGGAGATGCTGGCTGCGGCCGCGAGGATCGTGGCGGCCGTGGACGTCCCGGTCACCGTGGACGTCGAGGGCGGCTACGAGGACGTCGCGGCCACCGTGCGCGAGGTGGTGGCGGTGGGCGCCGTCGGGATCAACCTGGAGGACTCGAAGGCGGCCGACGGTACGCTCCACACCGCCTCGGAGCAGGCCGAGCGGATCAGCGCCGCCCGTGCGGCGGCCGCCGCGGCCGGGCTGCCGGAGCTGGTGATCAACGCCCGTACCGACGTCTTCCTGTTCGGGATCGGTGAGGAGTCCGGCCGCCTCGCCGACGTACTGGCACGGGTGGAGGCGTACGCCGCCGCCGGGGCCGACGGGATCTTCGTGCCGGGGCTGCTGGACCTGGACGCCCTGAGTGAGATCGCGCGGGGCCCGCTGCCGGTCAACGTCCTGGCCGGGCCGGGCGGTCCGTCCGTCGCCGAGCTCGCGAAGGCCGGGGTGCGCCGGGTCAGCGTCGGGACCGGCGTGGCCCAGGCGGCGTACACGGCGGCCCGTGCCGCTGCGGTGGAGGTGCTGGAGCAGGGGACGTACGGGGCGCTCGACGGTGCGGTCGACTACGGCACGCTCAACGGCCTCTTTGTGAAGTAGGGCCTGTGGTGAAACGACTGTGGGCCGCTCCGGTGTACGGAGCGGCCCACAGTCGTGTCCGCGGTCCCATCGGTCAGCCCGGCCGGTTCTGGCCCGTCCCGCCCGATGTTTCACGTGAAACAACGGGCGGGGGTCACCGGCGCCGGCCGGTCCGCAGCAGGGTCGCGGCCACCACGAGCGCCGTGAGCATCAGGCCGGCCCCGATGCCGAAGGCCAGGTGGTAGCCGGAGGTCAGGGCCGCGGCGCGGTCGTGGCCGCTGGAGAGCAGGGAGTCGGTGCGGGCGGCCGCCAGGGTGGAGAGGACGGCGACGCCGAGGGCCATGCCGATCTGCTGGGTGGTGTTGAACAGGCCCGAGGCGAGGCCCGCGTCCTGCTCATCGGCGCCGGACATGCCGAGCGCGGTGAGGGCGGGCAGGGCCAGGCCGAAGCCGGCGGCCAGCAGCAACACGGGGAGCAGGTCGGTGACGTAGTCGGCGCGGACCGGGAGCCGGGTCAGCAGGCCGAGGGCGGCGACGAGCAGGGCCAGTCCGGCGAGCAGGACGGCCCGTTCGCCGAAGCGGGCGTTCAGCGGGGCCGAGGCGAAGAGGGAGACCCCGCCGATGACCACGGCCGCCGGGAGCATCGCCAGGCCGGTCTCGGCGGCTCCGTAGCCGAGCACGTTCTGGAGGTACAGGGCGACGAGGACCTGGAAGGAGAACAGTGCGGCCACCATCAGCATCTGGACCAGGTTCGCGCCGACCACGGTCCGCGAGCGGAAGATCCGCAGCGGTACCAGCGGGGTGCGGGTCCTGGCCTGGCGTGCGGTGAAGCCGGCGAGCAGGGCGACCGCGAGCGTGCCGAGGCCGAGGGTGTGGGCGGAGATCCAGCCGTAGCGCTCCACCTCGACGACGGTGAAGATGCCGAGCATCAGGCCGGCGGTGACCAGGAGGGCGCCGATGACGTCGGCCCCGGCGCGCAGACCCGTCCGGGCGTGAGCGCTGTCGGCGGGGAGCGCGGGCAGGGCCAGCGCGAGGGCGGCGAGTCCTATGGGCAGGTTGATGAAGAAGATCCAGTGCCAGTCGAGGGCATCGGTCAGGACCCCGCCGAGCACCTGCCCCAGGGAGGCTCCGGCCGCGCCGGTGAAGGAGAAGACGGCGATGGCCTTGGCCCGCTCGCGGGGTTCGGTGAACAGCGTGATCAGGATGCCCAGGCTGACGGCCGCGGCCATGGCGCTGCCGAGGCCCTGCAGGAACCGGGCGGCGATCAGCACCTCGGGGGATCCGGCGAACCCGGCGAGCAGGGAGGCTCCGGTGAAGACGCCGGTCCCGGCCAGGAACATCCGCTTGCGGCCGATGAGGTCGCCGAGCCGGCCGGCGAGGAGCAGCAGGCTGCCGAAGGCGATCAGGTAGGCGTTGACGACCCAGCTGAGTCCCGCGGGGGTGAAGCCGAGGTCGTTCTGGATGGCCGGCATGGCGACGGTGACGATGCTGCCGTCGAGGACGGTCATCAGGACGCCGGTGGACAGCACCCCGAGGGCGGTCCACCGGGAGCGCAGCCCGCGCGGTGCGGCAGGGGCGGACGCGGCGGCACCGGGGGAAGCGATCGGAGGGGCGGCGGGAGCGGAAGTGGCAGGCATCTGTGTCCCCAGTCGTGAGCGGCGGGCTGACTTGGTAAGACCGTATCAGATAGTTCTGTTGCAGACGATCTGTTGGGGACTGAATTGCTAGACTGGCGGACATGACAGCCATGGCGCCCGCACAGAACGAGCCGGACCTCTCCTTCCTCCTGGACCACACCAGCCACGTCCTGCGCACCCGGATGGCGGTGGCGCTCGACCGGATCGGGCTCACGGCGCGGATGCACTGCGTGCTCGTGCACGCCCTGGGGGAGGAGCGGACCCAGATCCAGCTCGCCGAGATCGGGGGCATGGACAAGACGACAATGGTCGTCACCGTCGACGCCCTGGAGAAGGCCGGCCTGGCCGAGCGGCGGCAGTCCAGCACCGACCGCCGGGCCCGCGTCATCGTCGTCACGGAGCAGGGCGCGGCCCTGGCGCAGGAGAGCAGCCGCATCGTCGACCAGGTCCACGCCGACGCCCTCGCCTCCCTCGCGGACGCGGACCGCGAGGCCGTGCTGCGGGTACTGAACCTGCTCGTCAAGGGCGACCTGGCAACCCCGTCGGAGAGCCCGAGGCCGGCTCGCAGGGCCCGCCAGTAGCAGCGCCCCGGTTCCCGGTATCCACCGGTATCCCCCGGATGGCCCCGTCGCAGGGCCGTCCGGCGCCTTCGGGCAGAGAGTTGGGGACAAGGGCACTCAGCCCAGGGGGCACCACCATGCCGGAGGCGTACGCACATGGGACTGTTCGACTTCATGAGGTCCGACAAGAAGAAGGAACAAGCCGAGAAGGCCGCGGGAAAGGCGGCTGAGCAGGTGCAGCAGCAGGCCGCGGCCGCTCCGGCGGCCCCGCCCGCGATGCCTGCCGACGCCGGGACCAAGTACACCGACTCGGCAGCGGCGACCAAGGCGGCCGCCGAGCGCATGGCGGCGGCGGCTCCGCCCAAGGCGGCGCCGATGCCGCCCAGGGCCGCACCGGCTCCCCCCGTCACTCGGCCGGCCTCGCACACGCCCACGCCGGCTTCCGCCGCGCACAAGGCGGTGCCCGCGGCCCCGATGCCGAAGCCCGCGCCCAAGGCGCAGCGCACGTACACCGTCCGCTCGGGCGACTCGCTCTCCGCGATCGCCCGCCGCGAGCTCGGCAACGAGGGCCGCTGGCGCGAGCTCTACGCGATGAACAAGGGCGTCATCGGCTCGAACCCCGACATGATCCACCCGGGGCAGAAGCTCACCCTCCCCAGCTAGCGGAAAACGAGAGCGGGGCCCGGATCCTGGAAAGGATCCGGGCCCCGCTCTCTTTCACGCGTTCCTCAGCGGTGCTTGCGCTTCGCGTCCTCGGCGTCGATCCGCTCCTGCGCGGCCTCGGCCTCCTCCTCCAAGCCGGACACGAAATCCGACGTCCCGGCGTCGCGCTCCTTCGCGGCCAGCTCATCGTCGAAGGAGGCCGGGGCCCCCTCGTCGCGAGCCGACAGCTCGGTGGCGGCCGGCGGCTCGACGAGCCAGTCAGGGTTCGACTGCTGGTCCCACCAGCGCCACGCGGCGTAGGCTGCGCCGGCCAGGACGCCGACCACCACCACACCCTTGAACAGGCGGCCGCAGCGCGCACGCCGCTCGTGGCGCCGTACGAGCTTCTTGACCTCCTTGGCCGATACCTGGCCGCGCAGCGCCGCCAGCGCCGCCGTCGACCGGGAAGCGGCCTCCTCGGCCACCGGCTGGGCCGCCGCGAGGGCGCTCTCCAGACGCGGCTGCGTGTACTCCGCCGCGTGCCGGGCCGCCAGACGGGTCTGCTTCACGGCATTGGACGCCGCCCGGTCCACATTCGGCGGGACGTGGGCGCGCGCTGATTTGATCATGGGCTGTACGTGGCAGTCGTACGTCTGGCGGGCTTGTTTGGCTGCCTCGCCGGCCGCGTACGACACCTTCGGTGCGAGCCGTTCATTTGCTTCGTGGGCGTAATGCACCGCAGCGTGCTTGGCGGATTCCGCGTACGGCGCCACCACTTCCGCTGCGTGCCGCGCCGTATCCCTGGCACTTGATGCTGCCAGGCGCACGCTTTCCTTGCGGGTCACAGGATCCTCCTCCTCGGTGGCGGACACAGTTCACCTTTCCACCCTTTGTCGGATCATGCCTCCCATAACGCCGCCCGGCGCGCGCGACAGGGCATACGGGTGGACGATTTCCGTCCGGTGCATCCCTCCGTGCGAGGATCTGAAACCGACAGTGATGACGAGAGGAAGGCAGATCCGTGGCCGAGAAGCTCTACGCCACCCTGAAGACCAACCACGGCGACATCGAGATCGAGCTTCTGCCGAACTTCGCTCCGAAGACCGTGCGCAACTTCGTGGAACTCGCCACCGGCGAGCGCGAATGGACGCGCCCCACCGACGGCCAGAAGACCACGGACCCGCTCTACGACGGCACCGTCTTCCACCGCGTCATCAGCGGGTTCATGATCCAGGGCGGCGACCCGCTGGGCAACGGCACCGGCGGCCCCGGCTACCAGTTCGCCGACGAGTTCCACCCCGACCTGGCCTTCACCAAGCCCTACCTGCTCGCGATGGCGAACGCCGGCCCGGGCACCAACGGCTCGCAGTTCTTCATCACCGTCGCCCCCACCGCCTGGCTGACGCGCAAGCACACCATCTTCGGCGAGATCAGCGACAAGGCCAGCCAGAAGATCGTCGACACCATCGCCGCGGGTCCCACCAACCCGCGCACGGAGCGCCCCCTCGACGACGTGATCATCCAGTCCGTCGTCATCGAGAAGCGCTGACCGCAGGGGAACCTTTCGGCCCCGCCCGTCCGTCCTCGATACGTACCGGACGGGCGCGGCGGATCCGCCGCCCCGCCCCCGACCGAGGGGACCGATGGACACCGACCGTCTTCCGGGCTGCTACCGGCACCCGGACCGCGAGACCGGGATCAGCTGTACGCGCTGCGAGCGGCCGATCTGCCCCGAGTGCATGATCAGCGCCTCGGTCGGCTTCCAGTGCCCCGAGTGCGTCCGCGGGGGCTCGGGAACGGGCCACGGGCCCGCCGCCAACGCCCCGCGCACGATCGCGGGCGGGGTGGCCGCCGCCGATCCGTACCTGGTCACCAAGATCCTGATCGGGATCAACGTGGCGGTGTTCCTCGCGGTCCAGGTCTTTCCCGGGCTGGCGATCCAGCTGGAGCTGCTGGGCTGGTACCGAGAGCTGGAGGGCGGGCCGGCGGAAGGCGTCTCCACCGGCGAGTACTACCGGCTGCTGACCTCGACGTTCCTGCACACCGAGCTGTGGCACGTCTTCGGCAACATGCTCGCCCTGTGGTTCATCGGCGGACCGCTGGAGCAGGCCCTCGGCCGGGCCCGCTACCTCACCGTGTACCTGCTGTCGGCCCTGGGCGGCAGCGCCGTGGTCTATCTGCTGACCCCGATGAACGTCCCTACCCTCGGCGCCTCCGGGGCCGTCTTCGGCCTGCTCGGCGCCACCGTGGTGCTGGCTCGCCGGATGCGGTACGAGATGCGGCCGCTGATCACCATGGCCGTGTTCATGCTGGTACTGACCTTCGTACCGGGGCTGAACGTGTCCTGGCAGGCCCATATCGGTGGCCTCGTCACCGGTGTGCTGGTCGCGTCGGGCTTCCTGTGGCCAGCCAAGGACATGGGCGCGCGGAATCGCAAATTCGTCCAGTGGGGCACCTGTGTGGCGGTGTTCCTGCTGGCCACAGCCCTGATCGCGATCCGGACGGCCGAACTTTCCGTACTCAACTGATCACACCGGCGTCAACTCTCCACAGAGTTATCCACAGATCTTCTGTCTTTTCCTCAGGTGTGGATGACGCTGTGGATAACTCATGGGGAGAGCTTGCGGAGCCGGGCTACTTCCACTGCGTAGAGACGCCGAATCCTGCCGCAATGAAGCCGAATCCGACCACAATGTTCCAATTTCCGAGAGCTTCGATCGGAAGTTGGGTCTCGGACAGATAGAAAACGACGATCCATGCCAGACCGACCAAGAAGAACGCCAGCATGACCGGGGCGACCCAGTTGCGGTTCGTCAGCTTGATCGACTGCGGCGTCCGCGTGGGGGGCGGCGTGTAGTCGTCCTTCTTGCGGATACGTGACTTCGGCACGAGGGGCTCTCCTGTCGATGGGCTGGGGACCTTGCCTGCCCCGGGCGTCCGTTAGCGTAGTGGACCTGTGGCGTTGAAGGAGAACGGTACGTTGACCAATTCCGACGACTCCTCCGCGGGTCCCCGTCGCCGTGCCAGACCGGTCCGGCTGCTCACGGCCGCCGTCTTCGCCCTGGCCGGCTTGATCTTCGTCACCAGCTTCAACACCTCCAAGGGTACGAACATCCGGACGGACGCCTCGCTCCTCAAGCTGTCCGACCTGATCCAGGAGCGCAGCCAGAACAATCTGGAGCTGGAGAAGAGCACCGCCACCGCACGCGGCCAGGTCGACGCCCTCGCCGAACGCGACAACGGGAGCACCAAGGCCGAGGACGCCAAGCTGGCCGCCCTGCGCGCCGCCTCCGGCACCGAGGAGATCACCGGCAAGGCCGTCACGGTCACCCTGAACGACGCGCCCCCGAACGCCACGGCCCGCATCCCCAACGTGCCCGAGCCGCAGCCAAACGACCTGGTGATCCACCAGCAGGACCTCCAGGCCGTGGTCAACGCCCTCTGGCAGGGCGGCGCCCAGGGCATCCAGGTCATGGACCAGCGCCTGATCTCCACCAGCGCCGTGCGCTGCGTGGGCAACACCCTGATCCTCCAGGGCCGGGTGTACTCGCCCCCGTACAAGGTGTCGGCGGTCGGTGACCCCGGCGCGCTGAAGAAGGCCCTCGCGGCCTCCCCGGCGCTGCAGAACTACCAGCTGTACGTGAACGCGTACGGGCTCGGCTGGAAAGTGGACGAGCACAAGGCGCTGACACTGCCGGGCTACTCCGGCACAGTGGACCTCCACTATGCGAAGCCGCTGGAGTCCGCCACCCCGTGACGCCGTACTGCGCCTGCTGGTACGGACGTTCAGCGAGGTGTGCCTGACCGCGGGCTCGCTCATCGTGCTCTTCGTCGTCTACGTCCTGCTGTGGACCGGGGTCAAGGCCGACCAGGCCATGGACGGGGAGATGGCCCGCATGCGCGACCGCTGGTCCGCGGCGCCCGCGGCCGCTCCGCAGCCCGCCCCCGCGCCGTCGGCGGCCCCGGCCGCACCGCAGAGCGCCGCGTACCCGCCGGGCCGGGCCTTCGCCGAGATGTACGTACCGCGCTTCGGCCCGCGCTGGAACAAGCCCGTCCTGGAGGGCACGGGCACCGAGCTGCTGAAGAAGGGCCTGGGCCACTACGCCGGCACGGCCCGGCTCGGCTCCACCGGGAACTTCGCCGTGGCGGGCCACCGGCGCACGTACGGGGACCCCTTCAAGGACATCCCCAAGCTGCGCCCCGGCGACCTGGTGATCCTCAAGGACGCCACCGGCTGGTACACGTACACCGTCCGCGCCGAAGCGCTGCGCACCCTCCCCACGGAGGTCGGCGTGGTCGATCCGGTGCCGAGCCGCTCGCCCTTCACCGGGCCGGGCACGTACCTGACGCTGACCACCTGCGACCCGGAATGGGGCCACAGCCACCGGCTCGTGGTCTGGGCCGAACTGACCGGTATGCGGACCCTGGCCCAGGGTGTACCGGAGGGTTTGGCAAGGTGACCCTCCGCGCCGGGCGGGTGGCTTTAGGCTGTGGACGTACCGCCCCTGCGGTGCGTTGAACGATCGTGGACGAAAAGGACACAGGCGGCATGTACGGCTGGATCTGGCGGCATTTGCCGGGCAACGCGTGGGTACGTGTGGTGATCTCCCTCGTGCTGGTGCTCGCGGTGGTGTTCGTGCTGTTCCAGTACGTCTTCCCGTGGGCCGAGCCGCTGCTTCCGTTCAACGATGTGACGGTGGACGAGGGATCGGGAGCGACTCCGTGAGCGCGCGCATTCTGGTTGTCGACAATTACGACAGCTTTGTCTTCAACCTGGTCCAGTACCTCTATCAGCTCGGCGCCGAATGCGAGGTGCTGCGCAACGACGAGGTCGAGCTCGCCCACGCCCAGGACGGCTTCGACGGGGTCCTGCTGTCCCCGGGTCCGGGGACGCCCGAAGAGGCCGGCATCTGCGTGGACATGGTCCGCCACTGCGCGGACACGGGCGTACCGGTCTTCGGCGTCTGCCTCGGCATGCAGTCGATGGCCGTCGCCTACGGAGGCGTCGTCGGCCGGGCTCCGGAACTGCTGCACGGCAAGACCTCGCCGGTGGTCCACGAGGGCCTCGGCGTCTTCGAGGGACTGCCCTCGCCCTTCACCGCGACCCGGTACCACTCCCTCGCGGCCGAGCCGCCGACCCTGCCGGACACGCTGGAGGTCACGGCGCGGACCGAGGACGGGATCATCATGGGTCTGCGTCACCGCGAGCACGACGTCGAGGGCGTGCAGTTCCACCCCGAGTCCGTGCTGACCGAGTGGGGCCACCGGATGCTCGCGAACTGGCTGGTGCGCTGCGGTGACGCGGGCGCGGTGGAGCGCTCGGTGGGGCTCGCCCCGGTGGTGGGCAAGGCCGTCGCGTGACGGCGCTCGCGCCGTCCGCGCCCACCGAGGGCCGGGCAGCGCGACGCAGGGCAGCGCAGGAGGCCGCGAAGCGTACGCGCGCGCGGGGCCGGGGCCGGCGGCGCAGGCGGCCGGCCTCGGGCGGACCGGTGGTGGTCGTCAGCAGGCTCGCCGGGGAGCTGTTCATCACGCTGGGCCTGGTGATGCTGCTCTTCGTCGGCTACCAGCTCTGGTACACCAACTTCCTGGCGGGCCGGACGGCCGATGACGCGGCCGGCTCCCTGCTCGAGAACTGGGACCGCGATCCGGCCGGGGCGGCCGCCCCGCCGGTCGCGGCGGCGTTCGAGCCGGGCCAGGGCTTCGCGATCCTGTACATCCCGAAGCTGGACGTGAAGGTGCCGGTCGCGGAGGGGACGAACAAGGCGAAGGTCCTCGACAAGGGCATGGTCGGCCACTACTCCGAGGCGCCGCTCGCGACCGGGATGCCGGCCGACCGCCAAGGCAACTTCGCGCTGGCGGGCCACCGGAACACACACGGAGAACCGTTCCGCTACGTCAACCGGCTGGTGCCGGGGGACAAGATCGTGGTGGAGACGCGGGACGCGTACTACACGTACGAGACGAGCGCGCAGCTCGCGCAGACCCCGCCGTCGAACGTGGCGGTGATCAAGCCGGTGCCGGCCGGATCGGGATTCACCGCCCCGGGCCGGTACATCACGCTGACCACCTGCACCCCGGAGTTCACCAGCACCTACCGGCTGATCGTATGGGGCAGGATGACAGCTGAACGCCCCCGCAGTCAGGGTGCTCCGCCCGAGCTGACCAGCCCGTAGAGGAACCGCAGTGTCACGTGCCGCACCGCCCCCGCACCGCAGCGCCGTCGCGGGGTTCCTGAGCCTGCTGGGCGAGGTCCTGATCACGGTGGGCCTGGTGCTCGGGCTGTTCGTGGCGTACTCGCTGTGGTGGACGAACGTCCTGGCCGACCGGGACGCCTCCGCGCGCGGGGACGCGGTGCGCGAGCAGTGGGACCGGGCGGCGCCCTCGCAGGCGGCCGCGGCGCCGGGCGCGCTGGACACCCAGGGCGGGATCGGCTTCCTGCACGTGCCGGCGATGAAGAACGGCGAGGTGCTGGTCAAGCGGGGCACCGCCTCGGAGGTCCTGAACGACGGCGTCGCCGGCTACTACACGGAGCCGGTCAAGTCGGCGCTGCCGTGGGACCCGGCGGGCAATTTCGCGCTGGCGGCGCACCGCGACGGGCACGGGGCCAAGTTCCACAACATCGACAAGCTGAAGAACGGCGACGCGCTCGTCTTCGAGACCCGCGACACCTGGTACGTGTACAAGGTCTTCGCGGAACTGAGCCAGACCTCGAAGTACAACGTGGACTCGATCAGCCCGGTCCCCAAGGAGTCGGGCCGCACGGCACCGGGCCGCTACATCACCCTGACGACCTGCACGCCCGTGTACACCTCGAAGTACCGCTACATCGTGTGGGGCGAGCTGGTCCGCACGGAGAAGGTCGACGCGAAGCGGAGCCTTCCGGCGGAGCTGCGCTGACAGTCGTTGCGCTGTGGATAACCCTCGTTTGAAAGCGACAGGCTGTCGCTTTCAAAGTCAGCGCAAGACCTGGAGCCGGACTCCGGCGCTCCAGGCCTCCAGAAGGCCCCTGTGGACGGCCGTGACGCCCCCCTGAGTGGCGATGGCCAGGGACTCGCGCGTGAAGGCGCAGGTGGCCACGTAGAGGGCCACGTCGGCCTGGTGGAGGACCTTGGAGGAGCCGAGGAACTTCTGCATCTCACCGCTGAGCACGTGCCGGAAGGGCGCGAAGTTCTTGCACTGGACGGCGACCGAGCGTCCGTCGGCCGTCTTGGCGGTGATATCGACCCCGCGGTCGCCGCCGTGCCCGCCGTACACCTCGACGTCGGTGCACCCGTCCCGCCGCAATAGCTCTGCGACGTGCAGTTCGAACTCCTTCCAGTTCATTGCGTCGATGGTCCCGATGACCCCGGTGAGGGCCCTCACGTCCTGGCCGCGCTGGAGGCGGCTGATCTGGAGGTCGTGTTCGATGAGCTTCATCTGGATCTGCTGGACGTCCTCCCGGAGGGAGATCAGCTCGCGGCGCTGTTCGCCGGACGTCTCGATCAGGACGTTCAGCATCGGCACGACGGTCTTGCCGAGCACGTCGGTGATGCGATTGTCGATCCGCTCGTCGAGCTCGTCCCAACTCGCCCTGTGGACAAGGTTATCCACAGGGCGAGTGCGGACCTCGGTCTCGGCGTCGAGGAGGTACGTACGCACCTGACGTGCGACTTCGCTGTCCCTGAGGAGCATTCCGACGTTCAGGACGGCCCGGCGGGGGAATACTGCGAGTGACGAAACCTGTGACCGAATGTCACCGAGTTGCTTGAAGTAACTCAGTTCTGTACCTGTCAGAACCCGGTAGCCGTTGGACTCCAGTTCCTCGCGGTGGTCGAACAGTAGGGCGCGAACGACGACTTCGGTGACCTCGTAATACGCCGCCACCATCGCCGTCGTCACGTGGAGCCCGTCCGGCAGTAGTGACAGCGCCTTCACCCTGTCCAGCACGTCCGTCCGCTCCAGGACGCTCGTGCGCAAAGTCCTGGACTCCAGCAGCACCGATTCGTTGATCATGGCCCGTCCCTCCCGGGCGGGCTCAGCTGCCCGCCCCGTCCGGGCTAACGAATTTCGTACATATGAAGACACGTACGAAAAATGGGTCGGGCCCCTCTCGTGGAGAGGGGCCCGACCCGTTGGTGTGCGATGCCGCGCGGTCAGCCGCCCAGGCCTCCGAAGAAGCCGCCGCCGCCGTCGTTGCCGCCGTCCTGCTGGTTGTCGGGGACCGTGTTCACGTTGATCACCGCGTTGGGCTCCACCGGGCTGCCGACGGGCGGGTCCGTGCTGAGGATCCTCGCCTTGCCGTCCGAGGAGCCCGACAGGACGGCTCCGAAGACCAGGCCCTTGGCGGCCAGCAGTTCCCGGGCCTGGTTGATGGTCCTGCCGGCCAGGTTCGGGACCTGGAGCTGCTGGACCGGCTTGGCGACCGAGATGTTGACCGCCGAGCCGACCTCGACCTGGCTGTTGATGCCGGGGTCCTGGCCGACGACCGTCCTGGGGGCCGTGCCCGGGGGCGCGTCGACCTCCGTGATGCTGCCGAGCTTCAGCTTGACGGCCTGCAGGGCCTTCGAAGCGTCGGCCTGGCTCTTGCCGGTCAGGTCCGGGACGGTCGCCTTGGAGATTTCCTTGGCCACCGTCAGGGTGATGGTGCTGCCCGCCTCGACCTGGCCGCCGCTCTTCGGGTCCTGGTCCAGGACGGTACCGGGCGACGCCTCGGACTCGTCCAGCTTCTTCGTGACCTGGAAGCCCTTGTCCTTGAGGGTCTTCTCCGCGGCGTCGAACGGCAGGCGGAGGACGTCCGGCACGGCGACCTTGGGCGCGCCCGTGGAGACCTTCACCTTGACGATGGAGTTCTTGTCGACCCTGGTGCCCTCGGCCGGGTTCTGCTCGCAGACGCTGCCCTTGGGGGCGGTCTCGCAGGCCATCTCCCCGTCCTGCTGGACGACGAGACCGACGTTGTCCCCGTTGGCCTTGGCCGTTTCCAGGGTTTCGCCGATGAGCTTGGGGACCGCGGGCCGGTTGTCGGCGTTGGTGTCGAAGAGGGCGCGCCCGATCAGGATCGCGCCGACCAGGACGAGGATGCCGGCGGTGACCAGCAGGATCGTGGAGGCCTTGCTCTTCTTCTGCGGACGCCGGCCGCGGCCGCCCTGGTCGTAGCCGCCCTGGTCCGGGTACCCGGGGCCGCCGTAGCCGCCGTCGCCCTGGGGCATCGGCGGGAGCATGGAGGTCTGGTTCGGGTCGGCGGTGCGCAGGGCGGTGGTGGGCTGGTCGTAGCCCTGGTGTCCGTAGCCGTTGCCCTGGTCGGGGTAGCCGTAGCCGGCGACGCCCATGGAGGCGGTGGCGGCGACGGGCTGGCCGTCGAGGCAGGCCTCGATGTCGGCGCGCATCTCGTCGGCGGACTGGTAGCGGTAGTCGGCGTCCTTGACCAGCGCCTTCAACACGATCGCGTCCATCTCGGGCGTGATCTCGGAGTCGAAGTTCGACGGGGGCTGGGGCTCTTCCCGTACGTGCTGGTAGGCGACGGCGACCGGGGAGTCGCCGATGAACGGCGGCCGGACGGCGAGGAGCTCGTACAGCAGGCAGCCGGCCGAGTAGAGGTCGGAGCGGGCGTCGACCTGCTCGCCCCTGGCCTGCTCCGGGGAGAGGTACTGGGCGGTGCCGATGACGGCGGCGGTCTGCGTCATGGTCATGCCGGAGTCGCCCATGGCGCGGGCGATGCCGAAGTCCATGACCTTGACCTGGCCGGAGCGGGTCAGCATGACGTTGGCGGGCTTGATGTCGCGGTGCACGATGCCGGCGCGGTGCGAGTACTCCAGCGCCTGGAGGATGCCGATGCACATCTCCAGGGTGCGCTCGGGCAGCAGTTTGCGGCCGGAGTGCAGGAGCTCGCGCAGGGTCGAGCCGTCGACGTACTCCATCACGATGTACGGGATGGAGATGTTGTCGACGTAGTCCTCGCCGGTGTCGTACACGGCGACGATCGCCGGGTGGTTGAGCGATGCGGCCGACTGGGCCTCGCGGCGGAACCTGGCCTGGAAGGACGGGTCGCGGGCGAGGTCGGCGCGCAGGGTCTTGACGGCGACGGTACGGCCGAGCCGGGTGTCGTGGGCGAGGTAGACCTCGGCCATGCCACCGCGGCCGAGCACGTGGCTCAGCTCGTACCGGCCGCCGAGGCGACGCGGCTCTTCCATAACGTTGCAGCCCTCTCCGTCAGTCCCGACCGCACCGGTGTGTGGTCCGGCGGTGTGCTGTTCGCGCAAAGGCTACCGGCCGATCGTCGGTGATCGGTTCGTGACCACCGGCTGATACCGGACCGGTACCGTACGCTCGGATCCGGACGGGAATGGTGACCCGGATCACATCTGTATGCCCCTTGCGGCTCTCGTGGGGCCTTTCGCCCCGCCCGTTACCCCTTGTTGCTCTTGAGTACGGCCTGCATGACGGCTTTGGCCACGGGGGCGGCGAGACCGGCACCGCTGATGTCCTCGCGGTCGGCGCCGCTGTCCTCGATGACGACGGCGACGGCGACCGGCGAGCTGCCGTCCGGGTTCTCCACGTAGGAGATGAACCAGGCGTAGGGGCGCTTCTTGTTGCCCTCGCCGTGCTGGGCGGTGCCGGTCTTGCCGCCGACGACGGTGCCGTTGATCCTGGCGGTCCTGCCCGTGCCGTTCTCGACGACGTTCACCATCATGTCCCGGACCTTCTTCGCGTTCTCGGCGGAGAGGGGACGGCTCATTTCCTGCGGCTCGTGCTTCTCGACGATGTCGACGCCGGGCGATTCCAGCTGGCTGACCATGTACGGCTTCATCAGCTTGCCGTTGTTGGCGATGGCGGCGGTGACCATCGCCATCTGCAGCGGGGTGGCCGCGGTGTTGAACTGACCGATGGAGCTCAGCGCGTTGCCGTCCTTGCCCATGGTCTTGTCGTAGACGCTGGCGAAGGCGCGGACCGGGGTGTCGATCTTGCTGTTGTTGAAGCCGAACTTCTCGGCGGTCTTCACCATGTTGTCCCGCCCCACCTTGTCGCCCATGTTGGCGAAGACGGAGTTGCAGGAGACCTGCAGGGCGTAGTTGAGGGTGGCCTTGCCGCAGTTCGGGGCGTGGTTGACCATCTCGGTCTTGGTCCCCGGGAGGATGTACGGGTCCTCGGTGTCGGTCGGAGCGTTGACGTCCGTGACGACGCCGTGCTCCAGGGCCGCGGCCGCGGTGACCACCTTGAAGGTGGAGCCGGGCGGGTAGGTCTCGCGCAGGGCGCGGTTGACCAGCTTCTTGTCCTCGCTGTCCTTGAGCTCGACCCAGGCCTTCTCGTCGGCCTTCGAGTTGCCCGCGAAGGACGTGGGGTCGTACGAGGGGGTGCTGACCAGGGCGAGGATGGCGCCGGTGCGCGGGTCGATCGCCGCGACGGCGCCCTTCTTGCTGCCGAGCTTGTCGAACGCGGCCTTCTGCGCGGCGGCGTTCAGCGTCGTGATGACGTTGCCGCCCTGCTTCTTCTCGCCGGTGAACATGCCGATGGTGCGGTCGAAGAAGAGCCGGTCGTCGTTGCCGGTGAGGATGCCGTCCTCGAGGGACTCGAGCTGCGTGGAACCGAAGGCCTGCGAGGCGTAGCCGGTCACGGGGGACCAGAGCGGACCGTCCATGTAGGTCCGCTTGAACTTGTAATCGCTGCCGTCGGTGACGGCGGAGCCGGTGATCGGCTTGCCCTCGACGATGATGTTGCCGCGCTCGGTGGCGTACTGGGCGATCTGGACCCGGCGGTTCTCCTTGCGGGTGCTCAGTTCCTCGGCCTTGACGTACTGGATCCAGTTGGTCCGCACGAGCAGTGCCAGGACGAGCAGCCCGCAGAAGATCGAGATGCGGCGCAGGGGCTTGTTCATGACGGGCGGACCACCTGGGTCATCTCGGAGTCGGGGGACGGTGCCGGGGCCGGGGCAGGGCGGCGTGCGGTGTCGCTGATCCGGATGAGGATGGCGATGAGGATCCAGTTCGCAAGGACGGACGAACCGCCGGACGCGAGGAAGGGCATGGTCATACCGGTCAGGGGGATGAGCCCCATGACTCCGCCGGCGACCACGAAGATCTGGAGCGCGAAGGCGCCGGAGAGGCCGATCGCGAAGAGCTTGCCGAAGGGGTCGCGGGCGGCGAGGGCGGTGCGCACGCCCCGCTCGATGATCAGGCCGTAGAGCAGCAGGAAGGCCATGACCCCGGCGAGCCCGAGCTCTTCGCCGACGGTGGAGAAGATGAAGTCGGAGTTGGCGGCGAAGCCGATGAGGTCGGAGTTGCCCTGTCCCCAGCCGGTGCCGAGGACCCCGCCGGAGCCGAAGCTCATGATCGACTGGCCGACCTGCTCGCAGGCGCCGGACTTCTGGTAGCAGGCGAAGGGGTCGAGCCAGGCGGTGACGCGGGCCTTGACGTGGCTGGCGGTGGCGCCGACCACTGCGGCTCCGCCGACGCTCATGAGCAGGCCGATGACGATCCAGCTCGTCCGCTCGGTGGCCACGTACAGCATGATCACGAACATGCCGAAGAAGAGCAGCGAGGTGCCGAGGTCGTTCTCGAAGACCAGGACGAGCAGGCTCATCGCCCAGATCATCAGGATCGGGCCGAGGTCGCGGCCGCGCGGCAGGTAGAGGCCCATGAAGCGGCGGCTGGCGAGTGCCAGGGCATCGCGCTTGACCATGAGGTAGCCGGCGAAGAAGACGGCGATGACGATCTTCGCGAACTCGCCGGGCTGGATGGAGAATCCGCCGACGCTGATCCAGATCTTGGCGCCGAAGACGTCGGCGCCCAGGCCCGGGATCACGGGCAGGATCAGCAGGACGAGCGAGGCGGCCATCGAGATGTACGTGAACCGCTGGAGCACGCGGTGGTCCTTGAGGACCACCAGGACCACGGCGAACAGGGCGATGGCGAGCGCCGTGTACATCATCTGCCGGGGGGCGGACTCGGAGAAGGCGCCGAACTGGATCTTCGCCAGGTTCTGCAGGCGCTCGGACTGGTCCAGGCGCCAGATCAGGACGAGGCCCAGCCCGTTGAGGAGCGTGGCGATCGGCAGCAGCAGCGGGTCGGCGTACTTGGCGTAGCGCCGTACGACGAAGTGGGCGATGCCCGCCAGGACGGCGAGGCCGAGCCCGTAGCTGAGCATGCCCGGGGGCAGCTTTCCGTCGATCGACAGGCCTGCGTTGGCGTAGGCGAAGATCGTGATGACCACGGCGAAGACGAGCAGCAGGAGCTCGGTGTTCCGCCGGCTCGGCAGCTCGATGGCGCCGATGGTGGTCGTGTTGGTGACAACGCTCATGGTGTGGCGGGCCCCCTGTGCCCGCGTATGTCTACTGCTTCTCGCACTGGCCGGCGACCTGCTGCTCGGCGGCAGTCAGGACGGGGCCGGGTGTTTGGTTGCCCTGGGCCTCGGCGGCACGCCGCTCCTCGTCCTTCTTGCACGCGGAAGCCTGGGTGCCGAGCTCGTCGATCTTCGTACGGGCCGAGTCGAGGCTGGTCTCGCTGATCGTGTCCACGACCTGCTTGCGCTTGAAGGACGGCAGGTACTTCAGTTCGATGTCGGGGCGGTCGGTCTCCACCTTGGAGAGCTCCAGCGGCCCCAGCTTCTGGCTGATCCCGCGGAAGAGCGCGACGTGCTCGTCCTTGACCCCGACGTAGAACTGCGTCTGGGTCCAGCGGTAGCCCGCGTACAGGCCGCCGCCGACGACGCCGAAGACCACGAGCAGCATCAGCGTGCGCGTGGTCCACTTGCGGCCCTTGCCGCGGCGCCTGCGGGGGTGGTCGTACGTGTCCTCGTACCCGGAGTCGCCGTCGTACGGGTCGGCGTCGCCGAAGCTGCCGTACGCGTCGGCTCCGCCGCCCTGTCCCTGGGCGCCGTAACCGCCGTAACCCGAAGCCTCGCCGCTGCCGGGGGGGCCGAAGGCGCCGGCCTGCGGGGGGGCCTGGCGGCCGAGCCCGGAGGCGCGGCCGGCCGGCGTCTGCATGGCGTTGCCGCCGTCGAAGAGCTGGTGGTGCTGGTTCTCGGCGACCGCGCCGACGACGACCGGGGTGTCGTTGACCTGCGCGGCCAGGGTGTCGTTGCTGTCCGTGTCGAGGACGTCGGCCACGATGCAGGTGATGTTGTCGGGGCCGCCGCCGCGCAGTGCGAGCTGGATGAGCGAGGCCACGGTCTCGCGGGGGCCGTGGTAGTCGGCGAGGGTCTCTTCGAGGGTCTGGTGCGAGACCACGCCGGAGAGGCCGTCGGAGCAGATCAGGTAGCGGTCGCCGACCCGGACCTCGCGGATGGAGAGGTCGGGCTCGACGATGTCGCCGCTGCCCAGGGCTCTCATCAGCAGGGAGCGCTGGGGGTGGGTGGTGGCTTCCTCTTCGGTGATCCGGCCCTCGTCGACGAGGCGCTGCACCCAGGTGTGGTCCTGGGTGATCTGCGTGAGGACGCCGTCGCGGAGCAGGTAGGCGCGGGAGTCGCCGACGTGGACCAGGCCGAGGCGCTGGCCCGTCCACAGCAGGGCGGTGAGCGTGGTGCCCATGCCCTCGAGCTGGGGGTCCTCCTCGACCATGACGCGCAACTGGTCGTTGGCGCGCTGTACCGCGGTGCTGAGCGCGGTGAGCATGTCGGAGCCCGGGACGTCGTCGTCGAGCTGGACGAGGGCGGAGATCACCTCGGAGCTGGCGACTTCACCGGCGGCCTGGCCGCCCATGCCGTCGGCGATCGCGAGGAGACGGGGACCGGCGTAGCCGGAGTCCTCGTTGCCCTCGCGGATCATGCCCTTGTGCGATCCGGCGGCGAACCGCAGGGACAGACTCATGCGCACCTGCCCTGTCGACGCCTCGGGGTACAACCGGTCTCGAGCCACACTGCCCACCCTCCGGCCTGGAGCGCGCTCGGGTCCGTGTCCCCGGTGGGACCGGCCGCTGCGGCTCGCTCGCTCCGCTCGCTCATTCTCGTACTACTTCCGCAGCTCGATGACGGTCTTGCCGATGCGGATCGGGGCGCCCGGCGGAATGGGCGTCGGGGTGGTCAGCCGGGTCCGGTCGAGATACGTGCCGTTGGTGGACCCGAGATCCTCGACGATCCACTGGCCGTCACGGTCGGGGTAGATCCTGGCATGCCTGCTGGAGGCGTAGTCGTCGTCCAGCACGATCGTGGAGTCGTGGGCGCGGCCCAAGGTGATCGTCTGGCCGGCGAGGGCCACCGTGGTGCCCGTGAGCGTGCCCTCGGAGACGACGAGTTTGGTGGGCGCACCGCGGCGCTGGCGCTGCTGCGGCGGGGCCGCCGGCTGGCGGCCCTGCTGCGTAGGGGCGCCGGAGGCGCCGCCGCCGCGTCGGGATCCGCGCTGCGTGACTCTCGTACCGAAGAGATCGCTGCGGATGACCTGGACGGCCACGATGACGAACAGCCACAGAACGGCCAGGAAACCCAACCGCATGACCGTCAGGGTCAGCTCTGACATTGCCCCCGCTTACCCTTCGGCTTGCCGGTAAATGATGGTGGTGGATCCCACGACGATCCGCGAACCGTCGCGGAGCGTAGCGCGGGTGGTGTGCTGCCCGTCCACCACGATGCCGTTGGTGGACCCGAGATCCTGGATCGTCGAGGGCGTTCCGGTCCGGATCTCACAGTGCCGGCGCGATACGCCGGGGTCGTCGATCCGCACGTCGGCTTCGGTGCTTCGGCCGAGTACGAGCGTAGGGCGCGAGATCTGGTGGCGGGTGCCGTTGATCTCGATCCAGTGGCGCCGGACGGCGCCGCCGGTGGGTACGGGGGCCGGACCGCCAGGTGCGCCAGGATTCGGTCGGCGCGCACCGGGACCGCCCGGGGGCGGTCCGGCGGGCATCGGCGGCGCGGCGGTCGGAGGGTATCCGTAGCCGCCGGGCTGTGCCGGGGGGGCCTGGTGGCCCTGCCCCTGGCCCGGACCGTGCTGGCCGGGGGACTGGGAGGTGCTGGAGGCGAGCGTGCGGCTGCGGACCCGGTAGAGCCCGGTGTCCAGGTCGTCGGCCTTCTCCAGCTGGACCTTGATGGGGCCCATGAAGCTGTAGCGCTGCTGCTTGGCGTAGTCGCGGACGAGGCCCGCGAGCTCGTCGCCGAGCTGGCCCGAGTAGGGGCTCAGGCGCTCGTAGTCGCCCGTGCTCAGCTCCACGATGAAGTCGTTGGGGACGACGGTGCGCTCGCGGTTCCAGATGGTGGCGTTGTTGTCGCACTCGCGCTGGAGGGCGCCCGCGATCTCCACCGGCTGGACCTCGGACTTGAACACCTTGGCGAAGGTGCCGTTCACCAGACCTTCGAGTCGCTGCTCGAACCGCTTCAGGACTCCCATGGGGCACCTCCTCCGTCGTTGTCGCCCTGTACTGCTTACTGATCGTATCCACGCATGGCGGATTCGGGTGGTTCCCCATCGGTCACGTGCGCATGAGTGTTGGTCCTCACAAGCGATCGTAGGGGCGCCCCGAGGACAGTGTCCCGCACCGGCGGCCGAGTGCGGGAGGGGCGGTCGTCGGCGGGGGCCGGGAGAGCACGAAAAGCGATGTGAATCCACCCCATCCGACGTGCTAATGTTCCGATGTCGCCAGGGGAACGGCCCGCAAGGGAAGAACCACTGGTAGCCACTTGCGCGAGTGGCGGAACGGCAGACGCGCTGGCTTCAGGTGCCAGTGTCCTTCGGGACGTGGGGGTTCAAATCCCCCCTCGCGCACAGTTGGAAGAGCCCCCGCTCCGGAGAGATCCGGAGCGGGGGCTCTTTCGTTGTGTCCGGGGGAGCGGGCGTGGGCGTGGGCCGGGCCTGGGCGGGGCGTGACGAGGGTCTCGGGTGGCCGTGCGGGCCGGGAAGATCCGGAGGCCGGTTCCGGGGTCGTGCCTGACGCCTTCGGGCGAGAGGAGGGCCGGTCGTGGACCGCGGCCCGCGGTCCGGCACGGAAGCGTGATCGTGCGCCGCGCGTCGTGCGTCGTGCGCGAATTCAAGACCGATGAAAAGCCGGGCAATTCACGGGGCGCGGACTGCGACGAGCAGCAGCGCGGCACTGGTGATGATCTTCGCGGTGCGCTGGAGCCCGATGGCCATCGACTCGACCGGGTCACCCGTGGCCTCCCACTCCTCGCGCACCCAGGAGAGCAGGAACACCTCGTAGTCCATGGCCAGGCCGAAGGCGATGGGGCGTGGTGGGCACCGGCGCCGCTGGCCGGCTGGTGGTCCCGCCACGGCTTCCGGGAGTCCGCGGCCGGGGAGCGTACGGTCCCTGCGCAGGGGCACGCCGGGCACGCCGGCCACGCAGTCGACGCGGCCGCCACCGCCGCCGACGCCACCGCCACCGCCGACGCGGCCCACGTCGCCGAGGCCGGGCGATGATCACTGCCGGCGTCTTGGCGCTGCCGCGGGCCGGCTGGGGGGCGGACGGCGTCCGGGCCGCGCTCTCGGAGGCCGCGCACGCGGGGCTCTTCGGCGTGGCGCTGGGGTGGGTACCGGCCCTGGCCGCCCTCGCCGTCACCCTGGGCGGGCCCGCGGCGCGTCCGTCACCGCGTTGAAGAAAGTTGCGCCGGGAGACTTTCGTTGCGGCGGGCGCGACTAAAGAGGGCAGCCGGGTGGCGGGGTGGTGTCTAGGGTCGGCCGGGTGGATGTGACGTCGAGGGTGCGTGCGGGATGGGACTGGGTGAAGGGGCCCGAGCCCTGGACCCGGCGGATGCTGGCGGGGGATCTCGCGCTGGCCGGGGTGCTGGTGCTGCTCGGGCTGGGGGTCGAGGAGCTCGACAAGGGCTCGGCGGCGCGGATGCTGGCCAGTGCCGTGGTCGTGGTGGTGCTGACCCTGCTGCGGCGGCGGCTTCCGGTGTTCACGCTGGTGGTCGGCTCGGCCGTGGGCGTCTACCTGCCCGGGGCCTTCCTCGTGGCGGTCCCGCTCGGCTGGTCGGCGGGGCGGCGCATCGTCGGCGTCGGACGGGCGCTCGGCGCCTTCACCGCGGCCTTCGCCCTGGCCGTCGCCCTCAGCGTGGTCAAGGAGTGGTCGCAGGGCCGCGCGGTGCTGATCGTCGTCTTCAGCGCGCTGATGTTCCTGGCCATGGTGGTCATGCCCGGTCTGGCCAGCCGCTACTGGTCCCAGCGCCATACGCTGCTGCGCGCCCTCCAGGAGCGCAACGCCCAGCTGCTGCGCGAGCGGGCGATGGTCGCGGGGCAGGCCCGGCTGCGCGAACGCCAGCGCATCGCCCAGGACATGCACGACAGCCTCGGCCACCAGCTCGCGCTGATCTCGGTGCACACCGGTGCGCTGGAGGTCGATCCGGTCCTGACCGACCGGCAGCGCGAGGCGGTGGGCGTCCTGCGCCAGGCCTCGGTCGCCGCCATGCACGAGCTGCGCGAAGTCGTCGGCATCCTCCGGGACGGGGTGGAGGCGCCGCTGCCGGTCGAAGAGGCGCAGCCCGCCGCGCGCGGGGTGGCGGGCATCGCCGGCATCGTGGAGTCGGCGCGGAGCGCGGGGACGGACGTGCGGCTCACCACGGCGGGGCAGCCCAGGCCGCTGGTCGCGGCGTGCGACCACGCGGCGTACCGGATCGCGCAGGAGGCGCTGACCAACGCCTACAAGCACGCGCCGGGCGCGCCCATCACGGTGGAACTGCGGTACGAGGACGACTCCCTGGTGGTGGAGATCGCCAACGGCCCGGCCGCCGGACCGGGCGCCGGTGAGGTGGTGTCCGGCGGGCAGGGCCTGACCGGGCTGCGCGAACGGGCCCGGCTGGTCGGCGGCATGGTCTACGCGGGGACCGCGGAGGGCGGCGGGTTCCGGGTGGCCGGGGTGCTCCCGTACGGGACCGAGCCGGCCGGGGCCGAGGAGGCCGGGGCGGGTGGGGTCGCCGACGACTTCGGACAGCAGCTGCAGGCCAGGACACTGAGCGCAACCGCCGCGCCGGTGGACTGGGACGCGATCGACCGGAAGCTGCTGAACGGGAGCGGCCGCGCCGGGGGCGTGACGCTGGGCTGTGGGATCGCCGTCGCGGCGGTGGTGGTGCTGCTGATCGTGATCGGGGCCGCGGTGGCGCTGCTGGTGGGCTCGGTGGGAGATGCGATGCTCGGCAAGGCCGAGTACGACGCCGTCCACGTGGGTGACTCGGAGGAAGCGGTACGTTCGCAACTGCCCAGCGGGGACAGCATCCTGACCGAGGGGCTCGACCGGAAGGGGCCGCCGCGTCCGAAGGGCGCGGCCTGTCTGGTCTTTCTGGCGGACGACGATTCCGACCTGGGCAGCGACAGCGTTTTCCGGTTCTGCTTCAAGGACGGCAAGCTCGTCGACAAGCAGGCGTACCAGGCCAAGCAGTAGGAGCAGGGGTGACAGCCAAGGTGATCCGCGTGGTGATCGCTGACGACGAACCGCTGATCCGGGCCGGGATCAGGATGATCCTGACCTCGGCGGCGGACATCGAGGTCGTCGCCGAGGCGGCGAACGGCCGGGAGGCGGTGGAACTGGCCCGGGCACACGGCCCGGACGTGGTGCTGCTGGACATCCAGATGCCGGTGATGGACGGGCTGACGGCGCTTGCCGAGCTCGGGCGGGCGGCGCCCGAGGTGCGGGCGCTGATCCTGACCACCTTCGGGGAGAAGGAGAACGTGCTGCGGGCGCTGAGCGGCGGCGGCGCGGGGTTCCTGCTGAAGGACTCGGCGCCCGGCGAACTCATCGGCGCCGTACGGGCGGCCGCGGCGGGGGACGCGTACCTGTCCCCGGCGGCGACCCGGCACGTGGTGGACCAGCTCGCCTCCGGCAGGACGGCCGGCCGCGACGAGGAAGCACGGCGCCGGGTGGCCGAACTGAGCGAGCGCGAGCGCGGGGTACTGGCGTTGCTCGGGGAGGGGCTGTCGAACGCGGACGCGGGGCGGCGGCTGCACATGAGCGAGGCCACGGTGAAGACGTACGTGAGCCGGATCCTGGCGAAACTGGAATGCGAGAACCGGGTGCAGGCGGCCCTGCTGGCCAGGGACGCCGGGCTCTAGGTACGGTCGGGCCGAAATCCGATGGCGATCAGGGGGCGGGGCGCATGACGGCGGTAGCGCAGGAGCGTGGCGTGGGACCGGAGCCGAAGGTACGGATCCCGGTGGTCGAGGGGTTCGCTCCGCGGTACTCCGCGGGGTCGGCGGCGCGGGCCGCCGGTTCGCCCGCCGGCTCTCCCCGGGAGGCGGGCAAGGCGCTGCGGACGCGCGTGCCCCGGGCGGCACACGCGCGGTTCGAGGCCCCGGCCGACCGGCCGGACGCGGTGCGGGCGGTGGAGGAGTCCAACGTCGGGCGGGTCGCCGAGCTCACGCCGATACGGGTCGGCCGGATGGCCGCCACCCCCTTCGCCTTCCTGCGCGGGGCGGCCGGGCTGATGGCCCACGACCTCTCCGGCGGTCCCGTGACCGGGATCGGCGCGCAGATCTGCGGGGACGCCCACGCGGCCAACTTCGGCCTGTACGGGGACGCACGCGGCCGGCTGGTCATCGACCTCAACGACTTCGACGAGACCGTCTTCGGCCCGTGGGAGTGGGACCTCAAGCGGCTGGCCACCTCGCTGGTCCTGGCCGGCCGGGTGGCCGGTGCGGACGAGGCCACCTGCCGGGCGGCCGCGCACGACGCGGCGGGCGCCTACCGGCGCACGATGCGCCTGCTCGCCAAACTGCCGGCCCTCGACGCGTGGAACGCCATCGCGGACGAGGAACTGGTCTCCCACACCGACGCCCGTGACCTGCTGGGCACCCTGGAACGGGTCTCGGAGAAGGCCCGCAACAACACCTCCGCCCGGTTCGCCGCCAAGTCCACCGAGCCCACGCCCGACGGGGGCCGGGCCTTCGTGGACGCGCTGCCCGTGCTGCGCCGGGTCGGCGACGGGGAGGCGGCGGCCGTGGCGGCCGCGCTGGGCCCGTACCTGGAGACCCTGCAGGGCGACCGGCTGCCGCTGCTGGCCCGGTACGCGATCCACGACGTGGCCTTCCGGGTGGTGGGCACGGGCAGCGTCGGTACCCGCTCGTACGTGGTGCTGCTGCTCGACCACCGGGGTGAGGCGCTGGTCCTCCAGGTGAAGGAGGCCCGGCCCTCGGCGCTGCTGCCGCACCTGCCCGGGCTCGGCTTCGTGTCCCCGCCGGAGGAGCACGAGGGCCGCCGGGTGGTGGCCGGGCAGAAGCGGATGCAGGTGGTCTCCGACATCCTGCTGGGCTGGACGACGGTGGAGGGGCGGCCCTTCCAGGTCCGCCAGTTCCGCAACCGCAAGGGCAGTGTGGACCCCGCGGCGCTGGCCGCCGACCAGTTCGACGACTACGGGCGGATGACCGGAGCCCTGCTGGCGCGGGCCCACGCGCACAGCGCGGATCCGCGGCTGCTGTCCGGGTACTGCGGCAAGAGCGACGAGCTCGACGAGGCCATCGCCGGCTTCGCCGTGGCCTACGCCGACCGGAGCGAGGCCGACCACGCGGTACTGGTGGCGGCGGTGCGGTCGGGGCGGATCGCGGCGACAACGGGAGTCTGAGCAGCCGGGGTCTGAGCGGCTGGGCCCCGGGATCCGAGCCCGCAGCCGGGATGTTTCACGTGAAACCGGTGGATGTTTCACGTGAAACACCCGGGCCCCAGGGCCGTAGGCTGGCCGGGTGAGCGAGCAGACAGTTCCCGAAGCGTCCGAGCCCGGCTCCGGCGAAGGCCCCGGCCCCGCTGCCGACGAGCGGCCCGAGGCGCGCCTGGAGCGCGCCGTGCGGGCCGCCGAGCAGGCGCTGATCGAGTTCGAGATCGCGGTCGAGACCTTCCGGGTGGAGGTGGAGAACTTCTCCCGCCTCCACCACCAGAAGCTCGGACCGATGTACTCGCGCCTCGACGAGCTGGACGCCCTGATCGCCGAGGCGAAGGCGGCGAGGACCGGCGACCCGGAGGACCTGCGCCGGGCGCGCGATGCCCGCTCGCTGGTGATGCCGATGCCCGGGGTGGACGAGCTGTTCCACGACTGGCTGGCCTCGGAGGGGATGTCCGACGACGCCTCCGCGATGCTCACGGACCGCGCGGTGCGGCCGCCGGAGCGGGTGCGCCCCTCGGAGGAGGTGCGCCGCCTCTACCGCGAGCTGGTCCGCCAGGCGCATCCCGACCTCGCCCAGGACGAGGCCGAGCGCGAGCGGCGCGGTGAGTTCATCGCGCGGGTCAACGCCGCCTACGGGCGCGGCGAGGAGCAGGCGCTGCGCGAGCTGGCGCAGGAGTGGGCGGCGGGCCCGGCGCCGGCCGAGCCGCGACTGAGCGAGAGCGAGGAGCTGTACGAGCGCCTGGAGTGGCTCTCGCGCCGCAAGGAGCTGCTGTCGGTCGTGGCCCGGGACCTGGAGGAGAGCGCGATCGGGTCGATGCTGCGGATGGCCCCGGAGGACCCGGACCGGCTGCTGGAGGAGATCGCCGAGCAGCTGCTCGGCGACGTCGAGAAGCGCGAGGCGGAGCTGGCGGCACTCGCCGCCGAGTGAGGCCGCGGCCCGGACCCGCGGCTGGGGCCCGAGGCTGGGACCCGAGGCTGGGGCCGCGGCGGACGGGCCGGCCGGGCGGGTCGGATAGGTTGGCTCAGCTATCCGTGACGAGAGAAGGCGACAGACATGAACTCCGGACCGCTTCCCTCGGTGGCCGCCTCCGCACTGCCCTCCGAAGCCTTTGTCCTCGACGTTCGCGAGAACGACGAATGGGCGGCCGGCCATGCCGAGGGTGCGCTGCACATCCCGATGAGCGAGTTCGTGGCGCGCATCGGTGAGCTGACCGAGAAGATCGAGGACGAGCGCCCGGTCTACGTGATGTGCCGGGTCGGCGGGCGCTCCGCCCAGGTGGCCCAGTACCTGCGGGGCCGGGACATCGACGCCGTGAACGTGGTCGGCGGCATGCAGGACTGGGAGGCCGCGGGCCGTCCGGTCGTCACCGACGCGGGCGCCCCGGGCTTCGTCGTCTGAGACGGCGGCCCAGTGACGGGCTAGGCGAGGGGGTGGGCGGCCAGCAGGTCGCCCAGCGCCTCCTCGTGGGCCGCGGCCGGGCCGAGCTGGAGCTCCAGCTGCTTGGCCCAGGCGTGGTAGCGGTGCAGCGGGTAGTCGGTGTCGGCCCCGAAGCCGCCGTGCAGGTGCTGTGCGGTCTGCACGACGCGGCGTACGCCCTCGGAGGCCCAGATCTTGGCCACGGCCACATCACCGGCGCTCGGCAGCGGTCCGCCCGCTCCGCCCGTGGAGGCGTCGAGCCGCCAGGCGGCCTGCCAGAGGGTGACCTCCATGGCGCGCAGGTCGATGTAGCGGTCGGCGGCCTGGACGGCGACGGCCTGGAAGCTGGCCACCGGGAAGCCGAACTGCTCGCGCTTGCTCGTGTACTGGCTGGTCATGGTGAGCACGTTCTCGCCGAGGCCGAGCGCGAGCGCACAGGTCCCCGTGGCCAGCAGCTGGCGCAGGTGGTCCCAGGCGCCGGGAGCGTCGATCAGGTGCGCGGCCGGGACCCGTACGCCGTCGAGGGTGAGCTCGGCGAGCCGCTCCCCGCTGGTGGAGTACTGCTCCGCGAGGGAGAGGCCCTCCGCGCCCCGGGGGACGAACGCGAGGACCGCCTCGCCCTCCCCGGTGTGGGCCGGTACGGCGGTCCAGTCGGCGCCGTGCGCCCAGGCGACGGCCGTCTGGAGGCCCTCCAGGACCCAGGTGCCCCCGTCCCGCCGTGCGGTGACGGCCAGTTCGGCCGGGTCGTGGCCGCTGCGGCCGTGCGCGGCGACGGTGAGGACGACGCTGCCGCGCCCGGCGCCGGGCAGCAGGGCGCCGGCCAGCTCGGGGCTGCCGTGGGCCTGGACGGCCATGGCGGTGGCGCAGTGCTCCAACAGCGGCACCCGTGCCAGCACCCTCGCTGCCTCGCGCAGGACCAGGCACAGGGCGATCGCGTCGAGTCCCGAGCCGCCGTGCTCCTGGTTGAGGACCAGGCTCAGCAGGTCGGAGTCGGCGAGCTTGGCCCACAGCTCGCGGTCGAACTCCTCGGCCACCGCCCTCGGCGTGAGTGCGGGGCTGGGCACGCCGTCGGGGGCCACGTCCGCGAACACGGCCTTGGCCGCCTCGACGGCGGCCTGCTGCTCCTCGGTGAAGGTGAAGTCCACTGCCTGTCCTCCCGCGTGCCCGGATCGCGCTCTGCCTGACGATGCGCCTGACGGTGCGTCAAGATAGAACACGTTCCTGAAATTGGACAGGGGCAGCGCGGGGGGCCCGTCAGCGGTCGAAGTCGATCTCCACGTCCTCGGACACCGGGTGCGACTGGCAGGCCAGCACGAACCCGGCCTCCGTCTCGGTCTCCTCCAGGGCGAAATTGCGGTCCATCCGCACCTCACCCGTCACCAGGAACGCCCGGCAGGTGCCGCACACCCCGCCCTTGCAGGCGTACGGAGCGTCCGCGCGAGCCCGGAGCACCGCGTCGAGCAGGGACTCGCCGTCGCGCACGGGCCAGGTGCCCGAGCGGCCGTCGAGCCGCGCGGTGACCCGGCCGCGCGTGGTGTCGGCCGAAGCGGTGCGGACGGGCGGGGCGGTGTCCTCCACGTGGAAGACCTCCTCGTGGACCCGGGTGCGGAGCACGCCGAGCGAGCCCAGCGCCTTCTCCGCGCCCGTCACCAGACCGTACGGCCCGCACAGGAACCAGCCCGTCACCTCGGCGACCGGCAGCAGGGCGGGCAGCAGCTCCGTCAGCCGCTCCTCGCCGAGCCGGCCCGAGGGCAGCCCGGCCTCCTGCTCCTCCCGGGACAGCACGGTGACGAGCTGGAACCGGTCGGGATAGCGGTCCTTGAGGTCGGCGACCTCCTCCAGGAACATCGTCGAGGCCGCGCTGCGGTCGCTGCGCACCAGGCAGAACCGGGCGTCGGGGCGGGCGGCGAGGAGGGTTGCGGCGATCGACAGCACCGGGGTGATGCCACTGCCGCCGACGATCGCGGCGTAGTGCGCGGCGGGCGGCGCCGCCGCGGGGTCCAGGACGAACCGGCCGGCCGGGACCATCACGTCCAGGACGTCCCCGGCGGCGATCTCCTTGTGGGCGAAGGAGGAGAACTCCCCGCCCTCCACCAGCCGCACCCCGACCCGCAGCGCGCCGGGGCCGGGCCCGTCCGCGGCCGGGGCGGGGGAGCAGATCGAGTAGGTGCGCCGCACTTCGGCGGTCCCGGCCGCAGCGGAGCCGCCGCGGCGCAGGGTGAGGTGCTGACCGGGGGCGTGCCGGTACTCGGCGCGCAGCTCCGGCGGGACGGCCAGGGTCAGGGCCACGGAGTCCTCGGTGAGCCGGTCGACCGCCGTCACCGTCAAGGTGTGGAACGCGCCGTGGCGGGCGGGGCGCGCCGACGCGGCGGACGCCGGGCCGGCAGGCGACACCGGCGTGGGCGACGGCGGTGACACGGCCATCTACAGCTCCTTGAAGTGGTCGAACGGTTCACGGCAGGCGGTGCAGCGGCGCAGCGCCTTGCATGCGGTGGAGGAGAACCGGCTGAGCAGCTCGGTGTCGGTCGATCCGCAGTTCGGGCAGCGGACGGACAGGGTGAGCGGAACCGGTCCGCCGGCGGCGTGCGGCCGCGGCGGGGCGATGCCGAACTCGGCCAGTTTGCGGCGGCCTTCGGCGCTGATGTCGTCGGTGGACCAGGCGGGGGCCAGCACGGTCCGCACCCGGACCTCCGGTATGCCGTGGTCGGTCAGGACCCGCTCGATGTCGGCGGACATGGCCTCGATGGCCGGGCAGCCGGTGTAGGTGGGGGTCAGGGTGACCTCCACGTGGCCGTCCTCGTGCATCCGCACCCCGCGCATCACGCCGAGCTCGGCGAGGGTGAGCACGGGCAGTTCGGGGTCGGGGACGGAGCCGGCCAGCGCGGCCAGCTCCTCCTCCAGCCGGGTCCTGTCGGTGCCGGTGCCGGTAGCGGCGACGCCGGCACTGGTGCCGGTCACCACGATGCCCCCGGGTGGCTGCGGTGCAGGTGCTGCATCTCCGCGAGCAGGCGGCCGAACGACTCGGTGTGCAGTCCCTGCCGGCCGGCTCCCGCGGCCCAGGCGCCGTGCCGCGGCCCCTGGGGCAGCTCCAGTCCGGCCCGCTCCAGTACGCCGCCCAGCGCGGCCAGCCAACGGCCTTCCAGCGCGGCCCAGTCGATCCCGTCGATCCCGTCGAGCCCGTCCACCGGCCGGAACATCTCCCCGGTGTACTTCCACAGCCCGTCCAGGCCGGTCCGCATCCGGCGCCGGCTCTCCTCGGTGCCGTCGCCGAGCCGCAGCGTCCACTGCTCGGCGTGGTCGCGGTGGTAGGCGGTCTCCTTGACCGCCTTGGCGGCGAGCGGCGCGAACGGGCCGTCGCCGAGCGCCAGTTCCCCGTAGAGCTCGTGCTGGTAGAGCGAGAAGTAGAGCTGGCGCGCGATGGTGTGGGCGAAGTCGCCGTTCGGCTGCTCGACCAGCTGGAGGTTGCGGAAGGACCGCTCCTCGCGGAGGTACGCCAGCTCGTCCTCGTCGCCGGCCGTCGACAGCAGGACGCGGGCCTGGCCGAGCAGGTCGAGGGCGATGTTGGCGAGCGCGACCTCCTCCTCCAGGACGGGCGCGTGGCCCGCCCACTCGGCGAGGCGGTGCGAAAGGATCAGCGCGTCGTCGCCGAGGGCCAGGGCCGCCGCCACGGCGGCCGTCCCCGATGCGGTGCTCGTCTCGGTGCTTGCCTCGGTGCTCGTCACAGGTGCTGCACCCCCTCGGGGATCTCGTAGAAGGTCGGGTGCCGGTACGGCTTGTCGGCGGACGGGGCGAAGAACGGGTCCCGCTCGTCCGGGGAGGAGGCGGTGATCTCCGTGGAGGGCACCACCCAGATGGAGATGCCCTCGCCGCGCCGGGTGTAGAGATCGCGGGCGTTGCGCAGGGCCATCTCCGCGTCGGGGGCGTGCAGGCTGCCCGCGTGCGTGTGCGAGAGGCCGCGCCGCGAGCGGACGAACACCTCCCACAGGGGCCAGTTCTGCGTCATACCCGAGCCTCGCTTCCGATTGCCGCCGCGGCGGCCGTGGCCGCCGCCTGCTTCTCCGCGTACGCCGCGGCCGCGTCGCGCACCCAGGCGCCTTCCTCGTGCGCCGCGCGGCGCTGTCCGATCCGTTCT
Source organism: Streptomyces sp. GL_148 (assembly GCF_057834205.1). Lineage (NCBI taxonomy): Bacteria > Bacillati > Actinomycetota > Actinomycetes > Kitasatosporales > Streptomycetaceae > Streptomyces > Streptomyces sp. GL_148. The sequence continues at coordinate 4,529,621 of NZ_CM174396.1, forward strand.
TCGTTGCACGGGCCGTTGCCCTTGAGGACCTCCCAGAACTCCGTCCAGTCGATGGCTCCGAAGTCGTGGTGCCCGCGCTCCTCGTTCCACTTCAGGTCCGGGTCGGGCAGGGTCAGCCCCAGCGACTCGGCCTGCGGGACGGCGATGTCCACGAAGCGCTGGCGCAGGTCGTCGTTGGTGTGGCGCTTGATCCGCCAGGCCATCGACTGCGCCGAGTGCGCCGACTCGCCGTCCGGCGGGCCGAACATCATCAGCGAGGGCCACCACCAGCGGTCGACGGCGTCCTGCGCCATCGCGTGCTGGGCCTCGGTGCCCCGGGAGAGGGCGAGGAGCAGCTCGTACCCCTGGCGCTGGTGGAAGGACTCCTCCTTGCAGATCCGGACCATGGCCCGCGCGTACGGCCCGTAGGAGCAGCGGCAGATCGGGACCTGGTTGGTGATCGCCGCGCCGTCCACGAGCCAGCCGATCGCGCCGACGTCGGCCCAGGTCAGCGTGGGGTAGTTGAAGATCGAGGAGTACTTCTGCTTCCCGGCGTGGAGCTTGTCGAGGAGCTCGTCGCGGCTGGTGCCCAGCGTCTCGGCGGCGCTGTACAGGTACAGACCGTGGCCGGCCTCGTCCTGCACCTTCGCCATCAGGATCGCCTTGCGGCGCAGGGAGGGCGCGCGGGTGATCCAGTTCGCCTCGGGCTGCATGCCGATGATCTCGGAGTGGGCGTGCTGGGCCATCTGGCGGACCAGGGAGGCGCGGTACTCGTCGGGCATCCAGTCGCGCGGCTCCACCCGCTCGTCGGCCGCCACGGCTGCGTCGAAGGCCGCCGCGAGCTGCGCGCCGAGATCGGCGGTCACGCCGATCCCCGCGTCCTGACCTGCGTCCCGTCCCTCCGTCCCCGATGTCGCTGCCGGGGTCACTGCCACCATCACGGCCCCCTGTCAGAGGTCATTTCCCGCCTCGTCCCGCCCGACCGACCGATCGTTCGGTTCATCCTCTTCAATGGTGGGACGAGGGCCCGTAGGGTGTCAACCTCTGTGGTCAACCCTGTGGACACCGGATGATCGGGGCGGGATGGTTTCGAACGAGCGCGAGCCCCTCGAAGGAGCGGCTCCACCCCCGTCCAGGGCGCCCGGAATCGCCGGTCTGTCCACCCCGTACCGGGTCGTCACGGCCCTCGCGCTCGGTGTGGTGGCGGTGGCGGCCTGCGGGCACCTGGCCCTCGTCTTCCTGCACGTGGCCCCGTCCAACACGGTCAGCAAGCAGCACGCGCGCATGATCGACGGCTGGATCTATCCCGAGTTCGAACAGAACTGGAAGCTCTTCGCCCCCAACCCGCTCCAGCAGAACATCGCGGTGGAGGTGCGCGCGGAGGTGCGGACGGAGGACGGCCTGCTGGTGACCGGCAACTGGCGCGGGCTCTCCGCCGAGGACGGCGCGGCCATCCGCCACAGCCTGCTGCCGAGCCACACCGAGCAGAACGAGCTCCGCCGGGCCTGGGACTTCTTCACCACCTCCCACGACGAGGACAACAAGTCCACCGGCGAGCGCGGCGACCTCTCCGAGCAGTACCTGCGCCGGATCGCCCTGGACCGGCTGGACCCGCGCACACCGGCCGACACGTCCGTGGGCAAGGGCGGGCACTTGGCAGAGGGCCGGATCGTACGGATCCAGCTGCGCGGGGCGACGACGGAGGTCCGCGCGCCCCAGTGGTCCGACGAGAAGGCCGACACCCAGACGTACTACCGGGAGCTGCCGTGGTGGACGGTGTGAAGGAGTCCGGTGTGAAGGGGCTCAAGGTCTCCGCCGGCCGGGCGCTCGCGCGGGTCAGCGGGCAGGCGCTGGGGCCCTACCAGAGCGCCGTGGTCCGCATCGGCTTCGCGGGCACCTGGCTCTTCTTCCTGCTGCGCGAGTTCCCGCACCGCCACGAGCTGTACGGGCCGGACGGACCGTGGAGCTGGGAGCTGGCGCTGCGGCTGATCGACACGAACCGCGCCTTCACGGTGCTGATGTGGTCGGACTCGGCGCTCTGGTTCGAGATCGTCTACGCCGTGGCCGTGCTGTCGTCCGCCCTGCTGATGCTGGGCTGGCGCACCCGGGCGACCTCCGTGGTGTTCATGGTCGGCGTGCTGTCCCTGCAGAACCGCAGCGTCTTCATGGGCGACGGCGGGGACAACGTCATCCACCTGATGGCGATCTACCTCGTGCTGACCCGGTGCGCGCAGGTGTGGTCGCTGGACGCCCGCCGCGCCCGCCGCCTCGGCGCGGCCACGGCCGGGCGGGCGGGGCCGGTGCTGTGGGGCGTGCTCGGCGCGGTGTTCGCGTACGGGGCGGTGACCGGGCGGTTCAGCACCGGCTGGCTGGTGGTCTTCACCTCCCTGTGGGTGCTCGCCGCGCTGTGGTGGATGGTCGACCGCTACGAGCCGGAAGGGGAGGGTCGGGCGGTCCTCGACGTCCTGGCCAACCTGCTGCACAACGCCGGCATGCTGGTGATCATGGTGGAGGTCTGCCTGATCTACGCGACGGCCGGGTGGTACAAGATCCAGGGTTCGCGGTGGCAGGACGGCACGGCGCTGTACTACCCGCTGAACCTGGACTACTTCACCCCGTGGCCCGGGGTCTCGGCCTTCCTCGCGAGCAGCGGCACGCTGGTCATGCTGCTGTCCTACGGGACGGTCGCGGTCCAGGTGGCCTTTCCGTTCACGGTGTTCAACCGGCGGATCAAGAACGTGCTGCTGGTGTTGATGATGCTGGAGCACGCCGGGATCGCGGTGCTGCTGGGTCTGCCGTTCTTCTCGTTGGCGATGATCGCCGCCGACGCGGTGTTTTTGCCGACCGGGTTTCTGGTCTGGGTCGGGGGGCGGGTCGCTGCGCGGGGGTCCGTTCCGGACCTGGAGCCGGGTCCGGAGTCGTACGCGGATCCCGAGCCTGCGCTTCCCAGCCCCGTCCCGCGCTGAGGCCGGGCCCTGCGGGGCTTGTCCCCTACCCGCCCTTCCACCGTTCCCCGGGCGCTGCCCGGACCCGGTCCTCAAACGCCGGACGGGCTGAAAGGGTGCCGGGCTGCGCCCGGACCCCCCTGGGGCTCCGCCCCAGACCCCGGTCCTCAAACGCCGGAGGGGCTGGAAATGGCCGGCGGGGCTGGGTTCGGCCGGGGGACCGTAAGGTCGGCGGTATGAGTGAGCAGCACGGGAACGCCAGGGACACCGAGCGGGACTGGCGGGAGGCCGCCGTGCGGGAGGACCTCGTGCTTCTCGACGGGTTTCATGCGCTGAAGCACGCCCTGCGCTTCGGGGCGGACGTGCGCATCGCCGTCGCCGACGATCCGGAAGCCGTACGGGGCCTCGCGCACGAGCTGGCCGGGGACGTCGAGGCGGACGTCGCCCGGCTGGTGCGGCGGGCGCCGCTCAAGGGGCTGCTGGCGCGGGTGCACCCCACCGGGGTGGCGGCCCTCGCGGTCCGGCCCGGCCGGGCCGAGGGGCGGGCCCGGCTCGACGCACGGCCCAGGACGGCCCCGATCGTGCTCCTCGACAATCCCCGCAACCTGGGCAACGTGGGCGCCGTCGTCCGGCTCGCCGCCGGCTTCGGCGCCACCGGCGTGCTCACCCGCGGTGACCTCGACCCCTGGCACCCCAACGTGGTCCGGGCCGGGGCGGGCCTGCACTACGCCACCACCGTGGACCGGGTGGAGATCGACGCGCTACCGCCCGGCCCGCTGTACGCCCTCGACCCGGAGGGCGAGGACATCCGCGCCCTCACCCTCCCGGACGAGGCCCTGCTCGCCTTCGGCTCGGAACGCCACGGCATCTCGCCCGAGCTGCGCGCCCGCGCCGATCACCTGGTGTCCCTGCCGATGCGCCCGCAGGTCTCCAGCTACAACCTGGCCACCAGCGTGGCCATGACCCTCTTCCACTGGGGCGGGCCGAAGCCCTAGAACGTCAGCCCTGGCGGCGGACCTCCACCACGCGGAAGCGGTTCGACACGAACGCCCCGTCGCACAGCGCGGCGTTCGCCGCCGGGTTGCCTCCGGAGCCGTGGAAGTCGGAGAAGGCCGCGGTCTGGTTCACATAGACCCCGCCCGTCAGGTTCAGCGAGAGCTGCGCCGACTCCTCCAGGCAGACCTCCTCGATGGCCCGCTCGGTGTCCGCGGACGTGGTGTACGCCCCGACCGTCATGGCGCCCTTCTCACGGACGGTGCGCCGCAGCAGTTCGAGGGCGTCCGCCGTGGAGTCGACCGCCACCGCGAAGGAGACCGGGCCGAAGCACTCGGAGAGGTAGGGGGCGGAGTCGTCCGGCTTGGCCGAGTCCAGCTTGACCATCACCGGGGTGCGCACGACCGCGCCCGGGAACTCCGGGTTCGTCACCTCGCGCGAGGCCAGCGCGACCTCGCCGAGCCCGGCCGCGGCCTCCAGGCGGGCCTTGACGTCCGGGTTGACCAGCGCGCCGAGCAGGGCGTTGGCCCGCACGTCGTCGCCGAGCAGGCCGCCGACCGCGCCCGCGAGGTCGGAGACGACCTCGTCGTAGGACTTGTGCCCGGCGTCGGTCTCGATGCCGTCGCGCGGGATCAGCAGGTTCTGCGGGGTGGTGCACATCTGGCCGCTGTAGAGGGAGAGGGAGAACGCCAGGTTGGACAGCATCCCCTTGTAGTTGTCGGTGGAGTCCAGGACGACGGTGTTGACGCCGGCCTTCTCCGTGTAGACCTGCGCCTGGCGGGCGTTGGCCTCCAGCCAGTCGCCGAACTCGGTGGACCCGGTGTAGTCGATGACCTTGATCTCGGGGCGGACGGCGAGCTCCTTGGCGATGCCCTCGCCCGGGCGCTCCACGGCCAGCGCGACCAGGTTCGGGTCGAAGCCGGCGTCGCCGAGGACCTCGCGGGCCACCTGGACGGTCAGCGCCAGCGGGAGCACGGCGCGCGGGTGCGGCTTGACCAGCACGGGGTTGCCCGTGGCCAGGGAGGCGAAGATGCCCGGGTAGCCGTTCCAGGTGGGGAAGGTATTGCAGCCGATCATCAGGGAGATGCCGCGCGGGACGGCCGTGAAGGTCTTGCCCAGTTCGAGGGGGTCCTTCTTGCCCTGCGGCTTCGACCAGTCGGCCTGCCCGGGGACGCGGGTCTGCTCCTCGTAGGCGTAGGCCACGGCTTCCAGGCCGCGGTCCTGTGCGTGCGGGCCGCCCGCCTGGAACGCCATCATGAAGGCCTGGCCGCTGGTGTGCATGACGGCGTGCGCGAACTCGTGCGTCCGCGCCGAGATCCGGGCCAGGATCTCGATGCAGACCAGGGCGCGCGCCTCGGGTCCCGCGTCCCGCCAGGCGCCCATGCCGGCCCGCATCGCGGGCAGCAGCACCTCCGGGTCCACGTGCGGGTACTCGACGCCGAGCTCCAGGCCGTAGGGGGAGGTCTCCGAGCCCGTCCAGCCGTCGGTGCCGGGCTGCCCGAGGTCGAGCCGGGTGCCGCGCAGCGCCTCGAAGGCGGCCAGGCCGTCGGCCGGCGCGGTCTCCCCGTACGCCTTGGGGTGCTCGGGGTGCGGGGACCAGTAGGCGCGGCTGCGGATCGTGGCCAGCGCCTGGTCCAGGGTGGGCCGGTGCTTGGCGGACAGCTGGGGGACGGTGAGCTCGGCGGCCATCAGGGACCAACTCCTCTTTGAGCCGGGCGGGATCAGGCGATCGGGGCAGGCAAGAAGGGATGAACAAGAGCAGACTGGAGTTAGAGTAACCGAACGATCGGTCGGGACAAGAGGGCCCGGCAGACCTGTGGACAAGTCGGTGCGGGAGGATCTGGGCATGACAGCAATCGAGCGGTCCCGCACAGTGGCGGTCGTCGGCGCCGGCACCATGGGGCAGGGCATCGCCCAAGTCGCCCTTCTCGCAGGTCACCGCGTGCTGATCTACGACATCAACGCCCCGCTCGCCGCCGACGCGGTCGGATTCGTCCAGGACCGCGTCGAGCGGATGGCCGCCAAGGGCCGGCTGGACCGCGCCGAGGCCGAGGACGCGATCGGCCGGATCGCATCGGCGGCCGCGCTGGCGGAGCTGGCCGGCGCGGCCCTCGTGGTGGAGGCGGTCGTCGAGGACGTCACCGTCAAGCGGGCACTGTTCGCGGCGCTCGAAGAGGTGGTTTCACCGGAGGCGCTGCTGGCCACCAACACCTCCTCCCTCTCGGTCACCGAGCTCGCCGCCGGACTCGTGCACCCCGGCCGCTTCCTGGGCCTGCACTTCTTCAACCCGGCCCCGCTGCTCCCGCTGGTCGAGGTGGTCTCCGGGTTCGCGACGGACCCGGCCGCCGCGAGCCGCGCGTACGCCACCGTCCTGGGCTGGGGGAAGACGCCGGTGCGCTGCGCCGACACCCCGGGCTTCATCGTCAACCGGATCGCCCGGCCCTTCTACGCCGAGGCCTTCGCGGTGTACGAGGAGCAGGGCGCCGACCCGGCGACCATCGACGCCGTGCTCCGCGAGAGCGGCGGCTTCAAGATGGGCCCCTTCGCGCTGACCGACCTGATCGGCCAGGACGTCAACGAGGCCGTCACCCGCTCGGTGTGGGAGTCCTTCTTCCGCAGTCCCAAGTTCACCCCTTCCCTGGCGCAGCGCCGCCTCGTCCAGTCGGGTCGCCTCGGCCGCAAGTCGGGCCACGGCTGGTACCCCTACGGCCCGGACGCGAAGGCCCCGGCCCCGCACACCGCCGGCCCCGAGGACGCGCCCGCGAAGGTGACCGTCGTCGGCGACCTCGGACCGGCCGCCGGCCTCCTCGACCTCCTGGAGGAGGCCGGGATCGAGGTCACGGCCGTCGAGCACGGGGGCCCGTACATCCAGCTCCCCGGCGAGGGGCAGCTCGTGCTCGCCGACGGCAAGACGGCGATCGAGTTCGCCGACGTCGTCTACTTCGACCTCGCCTTCGACTACCACGGTGCCACCCGGATCGCGCTCTCCGTCAGCGAGGACACCAGCGAGCGGACGCTCGCCGAGGCCGTCGGACTGTTCCAGAAGCTCGGCAAGAAGGTCTCCGTCATCGGCGACGTCCCGGGCATGATCGTCGCCCGGACGGTCGCGATGCTGATCGACCTCACCGCCGACGCCGTCGCGCGCGGGGTGGCGGGCGCGCAGGACATCGACACGGCGATGCGGCTCGGGGTCAACTACCCGGCGGGCCCCGCCGAATGGCACGACCGGCTCGGCCGCGACTGGGCGTACGACCTGCTGCACCACCTCGACGAGCGCTGCCCCGGCGGCCGGTACGCGCCGTCGCTGGCGCTGTACAAGCTGGGCTACGCGGCGGGCGAGGGCGAGGACGAGGGCACGGACGACGAGGGCGCGGACGACGACGAGGCGGGGGAGACGGAATGACCACGGCCAAGCGGGACACGTACACGCCCGAGACGCTCCTGTCCGTCGCCGTCCAGGTCTTCAACGAGCGCGGCTACGACGGCACGTCGATGGAGCACCTCTCCAAGGCGGCCGGCATCTCGAAGTCCTCGATCTACCACCACGTCGCCGGCAAGGAGGAACTGCTCCACCGCGCCGTCAGCCGGGCCCTGGACGAGCTCTTCACGGTCCTGGCGGAGCCGGGGGCGATACGCGGCCGCGCGGTCGAACGCGTCGAGTACGTCACGCGCCGCACGGTCGAGGTCCTCGTCGCCGAGCTCCCCTACGTGACCCTGCTGCTGCGGGTCCGGGGCAACACCCGCACCGAGCGCTGGGCCCTGGAGCGCCGCCGCGAGTTCGACCACCAGGTCGCGGAGCTGCTGAAGGCCGCCGCCGCCGAGGGCGACCTGCGCGCGGACGTGGACATCCGGCTGGCCACCCGCCTGCTCTTCGGCATGGTCAACTCCCTGGTCGAGTGGTACCGCCCGCACCCGGGCACGACCCCCGACCAGCTCGCGGACGCCGTGGTCAGCATGGCCCTGGACGGCCTGCGCACGCAGCGCTGAGGGCCCGCGGGGCGGATCAGGGGTGCGGGTCAGGGGTGCGGGTCAGCGCGGGCGCCCCCGGTACAGGTCGCGGAGCAGGGCGATCTCGGCCCCGTGATGCAGCAGCTCCTGGTTGACCCACCACACGACGTCGACGAAGGCGTCCTCCGGATCGCTGCCGTGGGGATAACTGGAGTACCCGATCGTGTCCAGCGCGCCGTCGTCCACGGTGAGCAGTGCCGTGCGCCAGGCCGCGGCGGCCGCGTCGAAGGCGGCGACCGCCTCCACGGCGCCGCCCGGCACCGGGTGGACGTCCCGGGTCAGCGAGCGGCTGCCGGCCACGTGGTCGGCGCGCAGGGCGATCATCTCGCCGAGGTGGCTGAGCCGCCACGCGATCGTGGTGACCGGCGGCGGCCAGGGGTGCGGGTAGGCCGCGGCGTCGCGCCCCCAGGGGCCCGCGCCCGCCAGCAGGGTCGCGCGCGGCCCGGGTCCGGCCGCGCGGGTGCGCACGGACCAGCAGTCCGCCACCGGCTCCCAGAAGTACTCCTCGTCGGTCATCGGGCCGACCTCGGTGTCCGAACCGTCCCCGCTGTCCATGACGGGCCCCGCCATCCGGGCCGTGAGGCGTTCGCGGGCGAAGTCGAACTGGTCGAGCAGGGGGACCAGGCGGGGTGGGATCACGGGTGCTCTCCGGTGGTGGACGGTTCGCCCCGCAGGGGGGCGCATCGCGGTGACGTGTCAGGCTGCCATGGGCGGCCACCGCGGCGCTCCCCGGTTTCAGGTGCGGGCCGCCCGGACTTCAGTCCTCGGTGATCGTGGGGCCGGCGCTCTGGTCGCGGGCCAGCAGATCCGTTTCCTCGAAGACCAGCAGGGTGCGCGTGGAGAGGACCTCCGGGATGGACTGGAGGCGGGTCAGGACCAGCTCGCGCAGGGTGCGGTTGTCCGGGGTGTGGACCAGGAGCAGGACGTCGAAATCGCCGCTGACCAGGGCGATGTGGGCGGCGCCGGGGAGTTCGCGGAGCTGTTCGCGGACCGTGCGCCAGGAGTTCTGGACGATCTTCAGGGTGATGTAGGCGGAGGCGCCCTGCCCTGCGCGTTCGTGGTTGACGCGGGCGGTGAAGCCGCGGATCACCCCGTCGTCGATGAGCCGGTTGATCCGGGCGTAGGCATTGGCCCGGGACACGTGGACCTGCTCGGCGACGGAGCGTATCGAGGCGCGGCCGTCCGCCTGGAGCAGCCGCACGATCGACCGGTCGATCGGGTCCAGCGGGCGGGGCGGCGCCGGCGGCGCCGGCGGCCCGGGGGCTACCGGCGGTACGGGTGCGCCCCCGAGTGCCCCCCCTGCTCCGGAACCCGTCGCCGACCCCGCCGCCGAACCTGCCGCCGAACCGGCTCCGGCCATTTGTTCATCCGTCATCGCCCGATGCCTGCCTCTCCTGGACGTCCTGCATCCATACCAGGGCGTCGACGCCACTTTGTCCACAGCCTGGCGCCGCCTGTAGCCAAATTGCCCGGACAACCGAACAATCGGTAGGTGAGGGGCCTCACACCCGGGGTACTCCCTGCCCGCTTCCCACGAGGAGGTGTACGCCGCCATGACGGTCCAAGAGCTGCCCGGTGCCGGTGCGTCCCACCGCTCCACCCCGCCGCCCGCCTGGAGGCCCCGTACGGATGCCGCCCCGCTGCTCCCGGACCCCGAGCCGTACCGGGTGCTGGGCACCCCGGCCGCCGACCGGCTCGACCCCGAGCTGATGCGCCGGTGCTACGCCGAGCTGGTGCGCGGCCGCCGCTACAACGCCCAGGCCACCGCCCTCACCAAGCAGGGCCGTCTGGCCGTATACCCCTCCACCGTCGGCCAGGAGGCGTGCGAGATCGCCGCCGCGATGGTCCTGGAGGAGCAGGACTGGCTCTTCCCGAGCTACCGCGACACCCTCGCGGCCGTGGCGCGCGGACTGGATCCCGTACAGGCCCTGACGCTGCTGCGCGGCGACTGGCACACCGGGTACGACCCGCGCGAGCACCGGATAGCCCCGCTCTCGACTCCCCTCGCCACCCAGCTGCCGCACGCGGTCGGCCTGGCGCACGCCGCCCGGCTGCGCGGTGACGACGTGGTCGCCCTCGCCATGGTCGGCGACGGCGGCACCAGCGAGGGCGATTTCCACGAGGCCATGAACTTCGCCGCCGTCTGGCAGGCGCCGGTCGTCTTCCTCGTGCAGAACAACGGCTTCGCGATCTCCGTCCCGCTGGCCAAGCAGACCGCCGCCCCGACCCTGGCCCACAAGGCCGTGGGGTACGGGATGCCTGGCCGCCTCGTCGACGGCAACGACATCGCCGCCATGCACGAGGTGCTGTCCGAGGCGGTCCGGCGGGCCCGGTCCGGCGGTGGACCGACCATGATCGAGGCCGTCACGTACCGGATCGAGGCCCACACGAACGCCGACGACGCGACCCGCTACCGGGGCGACGCCGAGGTCGAGGCCTGGAAGGCGCACGACCCCATCGAGCTGCTGGAGCGCGAGCTGACCGCGCGCGGACTGCTGGACGAGGCGGGCATCAAGGCCGCCAAGGACGCGGCCGAGGAGATGGCGGCGGCGCTCCGCGACGGGATGAACGCGGAGCCCGTGCTCGACCCGATGGACCTCTTCGAACACGTCTACGCGGAGCAGACCGGCCGGCTGCGCGAACAGGCGGCCATGCTCCGTGCCGAGCTGGACGCGGCCGAGCAGGAAGAGGGGGACGGATCATGACCACGGTGGCGGTGAAGCCTGCGACCACGAAGCCGGCGACCATGGCCCAGGCCCTGAACCGGGCCATGCGCGACGCGATGGCCGAGGACCCGACCGTCCACGTCATGGGCGAGGACGTCGGGGCGCTCGGCGGGGTCTTCCGCATCACGGACGGCCTCGCGAAGGAGTTCGGCGAGGACCGCTGTACGGACACCCCGCTCGCCGAGGCGGGAATCCTCGGTGCGGCCGTCGGCATGGCCATGTACGGGCTGCGGCCGGTCGTGGAGATGCAGTTCGACGCCTTCGCGTACCCGGCCTTCGAGCAGCTGATCTCGCACGTGGCGAAGATGCGCAACCGCACGCGGGGCGCGATGCCGCTGCCGATCACCATCCGGGTGCCGTACGGCGGCGGGATCGGCGGGGTGGAGCACCACTGCGACTCCTCCGAGGCGTACTACGTGGCCACGCCCGGCCTGCACGTGGTGACCCCGGCGACCGTCGAGGACGCCTACGGGCTGCTGCGCGCCTCGATAGCCAGCGACGACCCGGTGATCTTCCTGGAGCCGAAGCGGCTGTACTGGTCCAAGGCCGACTGGTCGCCCGAGGCGCCCGCGGCGGTCCCCGGGATCGGCACGGCGCTCGTCCGGCGGACCGGCACCAGCGCGACGCTGATCACCTACGGGCCCTCCCTGCCGGTGTGCCTGGAGGCGGCCGAGGCGGCCCGCGAGGAGGGCTGGGACCTGGAGGTCGTGGACCTGCGGTCGCTGGTCCCCTTCGACGAGGAGACCGTCGTGGCCTCCGTACGCCGGACCGGGCGCGCGGTGGTGGTCCACGAGTCCGGCGGCTTCGGCGGACCGGGCGCGGAGATCGCCGCCCGGGTCACGGAGCGGTGTTTCCACCACCTGGAGGCGCCCGTGCTGCGCGTCACCGGCTTCGACATCCCGTATCCGCCGCCGATGCTGGAGAAGCACCACCTGCCCGGCGTGGACCGGATCCTGGACACCGTGGCCCGTCTGCAGTGGGAGAACTGATGCCGCAGGTCATGGAGTTCAAGCTGCCGGACCTGGGAGAAGGGCTCACCGAGGCGGAGATCGTCCGCTGGCTGGTGGCCGTCGGTGACGTCGTCGCCATCGACCAGCCCGTCGTCGAGGTCGAGACGGCCAAGGCGATGGTGGAGGTGCCCTGCCCGTACGGGGGCGTGGTCACCGCCCGCTTCGGCGAGGAGGGGACCGAACTGCCCGTCGGCGCCCCGCTGATCACGGTGGCGGTGGGTGTGGAGTGCGGGCCGGCCGATGCCGTCGCCCCCGAGGGGGCCGCGGACTCCGCGAACGCGCCCCGGCCCTTGATCGGTTACGGCTCGGACCACTCGCGCCCGGCGCGTCGGCGACGGGTGCGACCCGTCACCGCCGCGGTGTCGGCGTCGGGGGCTCCGGCTGTGCCGGTGGTTCCGGTGGCTCCGGTGGTTCCGGTCGTGCCGGTGGTTCCGGGCGGGCCCGTGCCGGTGATCTCGCCGCTCGTGCGGAAGCTGGCGCGGGACGGCGGGGTCGACCTGCGCGGGCTGTCGGGGTCGGGGCCGGACGGGCTGATCCTGCGGGCGGACGTCGAGGCGGCGTTGGCGGCCCTGCGTGCGGTGCCGGCTGCCGCGGTTCCGGTGGCGGCTCCGGCCGCTCCGGCCGCGCGGGCGGCTCAGGGTGACCGTGTGCCGCTCAAGGGTGTGCGGGGCGCGGTCGCGGACAAGCTGTCGCGCAGCCGGCGCGAGATCCCGGACGCCACCTGCTGGGTCGACGCGGACGCCACCGAGCTGATGGCGGCCCGGGCCGCGATGAACGCCGCGGGCGGCCCCAAGATCTCGGTGCTCGCGCTGCTCGCCCGGATCTGCACGGCGGCCCTGGCCCGCCACCCGGAGCTCAACTCCACGGTGGATCTGGCGGCGAACGAGATCGTCCGGCTCCCGGCCGTGCACCTGGGCTTCGCCGCGCAGACGGAGCGGGGGCTGATGGTCCCGGTGGTCCGGGACGCGCAGGCGCGGAGCGCGGAGTCGCTGTCGGCCGAGTTCGCCCGGCTCACGGAGCTGGCCCGGGCGGGCAAGCTGGCGCCGGCCGACCTCACCGGCGGCACCTTCACCCTGAACAACTACGGGGTGTTCGGGGTCGACGGCTCCACGCCGATCATCAACCACCCCGAGGCGGCGATGCTCGGTGTGGGTCGGATCATCCCGAAGCCGTGGGTGCATCGGGGGGAGCTGGCGGTTCGGCAGGTCGTCCAGCTGTCGCTGACCTTCGATCACCGGGTGTGTGATGGCGGGACCGCGGGTGGGTTCCTGCGGTACGTCGCCGACTGCGTCGAGTCGCCTTCGGTGCTGCTGCGCAGCGTGTAGCTCCGCGGGTGGGGCGGGGGCGGGTGTGGGTGGTCTGCCCTGCGGGGCGGAGCCCCCTACCCGCCCTTCGCCCATCCCCCAGACTCCGTCCGGGGGGACCCCCAGCCGGGCGCTGCCCGGACCCGGTCCTCAAACGCCGGACGGGCTGGAAGGGGGTACCGGGCTGTGCCCGGTACCCCCTGGGGCTCCGCCCCAGACCCCGCGCCTCAAACGCCGGCGAGGCTGGATTTAGCGCCCGTGAGCCTGGATGTGGCGCCCGCGGGGCTGGATCGGCGCCCGTGAGGCTGGATGTGGTGCCGGCGGGGCTGGATGTAGCGCCCCGAGGCTGGAATTGGGATCAGGTGGTCAGGAGTAGTTTGCCCACGTGGGTGCTCGACTCCATGACGCGGTGGGCCTCGGACGCCTCGCTCATGGGGTACGTCGCGTGGACCACCGGGTGGATGCGGCCCGTGGCGACCAGGGGCCACACGTGTTCCCGTACGGCCGCGATGATCGCGGCCTTCTCCTCCAGGGGCCGTGCCCGGAGCGTGGTGGCGGTGATCGCCGCCCGCTTCGCCAGCAGGGCGGCCAGGTTCAGCTCCGCCTTGACCCCGCCCTGGAGTCCGATGATCGCGAGGCGGCCGTTCACGGCCAGCGCGTCCACGTTCCGGGTCAGGTACTTCGCGCCCATGATGTCCAGGATCACGTCCGCCCCGGCGCCGTCCGTGGCCGCCCGGAGCTCTTCCACGAAGTCCTGCTCGCGGTAGTCGATCAGGATGTCGGCGCCCAGCTCGGCGCAGCGCGCCAGCTTCTCCTTGCCGCCCGCGGTGACCGCGACCCGTGCGCCCACGGCCTTCGCGAGCTGGATCGCCATCGTCCCGATGCCGCTCGATCCGCCGTGCACCAGCAGGGTCTCGCCCGGGCGCAGGCCGGCCACCATGAACACGTTCGACCAGACCGTGGAGACGACCTCCGGCAGGGCCGCCGCCGTTACCAGGTCCACGCCCGCCGGTACCGGGAGCAGTTGGCCCGCCGGTACGGCCACCCGCTGCGCGTACCCGCCGCCGGAGAGCAGCGCGCACACCTCGTCGCCGACCGACCAGCCGGACACCCCGGGCCCGATCGCGGAGATCCGCCCGGAGCACTCCAGGCCGGGGTGGGGGGAGGCCCCGGGCGGAGGGTTGTAGAAACCCTGCCGCTGCAGGACGTCGGCGCGGTTCACGGCGCTCGCCGCCACGTCGACGATGACCTCGCCGTCGCCGGCCACCGGGTCGGGTGCTTCGGCCCACACCAGGGCCTCGGGGCCGCCGGGCTTTTCGATGGTGATCGCATGCATGGCCGGAGGCTACAGTCCGGGCGGTACCTCCGGCACGGGACCCGGCTAGTCCGCCGAGCCCAGTACCACCGGCGGCGAACTCGGCGGGATCGCGCGGACGATGGTGATCACACGGTCCGTCAGCTGCAGGGGGCTCGCGTGCGGATCGTCGTACGGGAGCAGCCGGTGGCCGCGCAGGACGCTGACGACCAGGTCGTCGGTGTCCCGGACCGATTTGCCGACCTCCGAGCGGTTCACCGGACGCTCGATCAGATCGAGTCCGCTGCCCTGCTGGATGAGGTCTTCCATCACGGTGCCCGCGCTGGGGCTGAGCACCGAGAGCCCGAGCAGCCGGCCCGCCGCGCTCGCGCTGGTGATGACCGCGTCCGCGCCCGACTGCTTCAGCAGCGGTGCGTTCTCCTCTTCCCGGACGGCCGCCACGATCTTCGCGCCGCGGTTGAGCTGGCGGGCGGTCAGGGTGACCAGGACCGCCGTGTCGTCGCGCTGGGTGGCGATGACGATCTGACGGGCCTTCTGGATCTCGGCCCGCAGCAGGACGTCGGAGCGCGTGGCATCGCCGACGACCCCGGTGAACCCCTCCGAGTTGGCGATGTCGATCACCTTGGCGCTCGGGTCGACGATGACGACCTGCTCCTTGCTGAGGCCGGTGGCCAGCAGGGTCTGGAGGGCGGAGCGGCCCTTCGTGCCGAAGCCGACGACGACCGTGTGCTCGCGCAAGTTCTTCCTCCAGCGGCTGAGCCGCCACTCTTCCCTGGTGCGTTCGGTGAGGACTTCCAGGGTGGTGCCGACCAGGATGATCAGGAACAGCACGCGCAGCGGGGTGATCAGCAGGATGTTGACCAGCCGCGCGCTGTCGCTGTACGGGACGATGTCGCCGTAGCCGGTCGTCGACAGGGTGACGGTCGCGTAGTAGACGCAGTCGAGGAAGTCGACCTTGTCGTTGGCGTTGTCGTGGTAGCCGTCGCGGTCGATCCACACGATCAGGACCGTCAGGAACATCACGAACAGCGCCATCAGCAGGCGCCGGGAGACCTGGCGGAGCGGCTTTTCGACGATGCGCTTGGGCAGTTTGATGCGCCGCGAGACGAGCTTCTCGTCGGCGCCGCGTGCCATCGCATCGGATCCGTGAAGTTTCACGTGAAACATCCCCCCGAGGCCCACGGGAGATCGAGGATCTCCAACTCCTGCCCGGACCGCGCCCCGTTCGGGGGTACGACGGCCAGCGCGTCCGCGGCGGCCACGCCGCGCAGCATCGCCGGCCCGTTGTAGCGCAGCGGTACGGCGTGGTCCTCGGTCAGCAGGACCGGTACGAGCCGGGTGTCGTGCGGGTGGCCCGGTACGTCGCCCTCCACGGGCACCACGTACCGGGGGCGCGGACGCCGTCCGGCGAGGGCGCGCAGCAGCGGCTCGGCGAGGGTGAGCAGTCCGGAGACGGCGGCCAGCGGGTTGCCGGGCAGGCCCACCAGGTGGCGGCTGTCGGGGTGCTCGCCGAGGCGGGCCAGCAGCATCGGGTGCCCGGGGCGTACGGCGACCCCGTCGACGAGCAGGTCGGCGCCTGCCTTGGCGAGCACGGGGTGGACGTGGTCGACGGGGCCGGAGGCGGTGCCGCCGGTGGTGATGACCACGTCGGCGGTGGATCCGGTGACGGCTGCCAGCAGCGCTTCGGCGCCCGCCGGGTCGTCGCCGAGCCGCCGGACGGCGATGACCTCGGCGCCGAGCCGGGTCAGCCAGGGGCCGAGCATCGGGCTCAGGGCGTCACGGATGAGGCCGTCGTGCGGGGGGCCCTCGGTGAGCAGTTCGTCGCCGAGGACCAGGATCTCCACGCGCGGCCGGGGGCGGGTGGTGAGCTCGTCGTACCCGGCGGCCGCGGCGAGGCCGAGGACGGCCGGGGTCACGAGGGACCCGGCGGGCAGCAACAGGTCGCCGGAGCGGCACTCCTGGCCGCGCGGGCGGATGTCCTGGCCGGTGGCGACGGGCCGTTCGGCGTAGAGCAGGGTGCCGGCCTCGCGCGAGTGCTCGCTGCGGATCACGGCGGTGGTGTCCGCGGGGATCCGGGCGCCGGTGGCGATCCGTACGGCCTCGCCGTCCGCGAGGGGCGCGGGGCGCTCGCTCCCGGCCAGTGCGCCCTCGCCGGGGCGGATGGTCCAGGGGCCGGGCCCGGCGACGGCCCAGCCGTCCATCGCGGAGGTGTCGAAGGACGGCAGGTCGCCCAGGGCGTCGAGGGGCACGGCCAGGACCTCGCCGAGGGCGGCCGCCAGGGGGACGCGGTGGGTGCGGCCGCGGACGGCCGAACCGGCGCGGGTCGCGGTCTCCCGGGCCCGGAGCCAGGTCGAGGCGCGGTGGCCGCCACCGCCGCCGCCACCACCGCCGCCACCGCCGCCGCCCCCGGTGGCGTCGGCACGGGGGTCGCGGCTGACCAGCGCCAGGGCCTGGTCGAGGGCGCGGTCGGCGTCGCTGCTGGTGCCGGGGTCGGCGGTCATCCGGAGCCGGTCGCTTCGGGGCCGGTGGCCGCGGGGCCGGTGGCCTCGCTTTCCGCGGCCCAGCGCAGGGCCAGCTCGGCGGCCTTGCGGGAGGCCTCGGCCACGGCCTGCGCGGGGTCGGCGCCGGTGGCTTCGGCGTGGGCGGCCGCGTAGCCGACGAGGAAGGTCGTCAGCGGGGCGGCGGGCCGGGCGACGCCGTGCGCGGCGTCACGGGCGAGGTCGAGCAGGGTCTCGGTGTCGACGGCGACGTCGATGCCCAGCTCGTTCTTGACGGCGGTGATCCATTGCTCCAGCACGGTTCCATGCTCTCTGATTCGGGCGCGGGCGGCGGCGAGATCCTCCCAGGTGTCGCAGTCGAAGGAGGCGAGTGGCGCAGCCGTGGTGACCGGGGTGAGGTCGAGTTCGGCGGTGAGGGCGCGCAGGGGGAGGCCGTTCACGGAGCCGTGTTCGGTGGCCAGCAGGGCGATTTCCCTGCGCAGGGGCTCGGCGCGGTACGCGGCGACCAGGGGCTGGTCGCGGCCGCCCGGGTCCCGGAGCAGGGCTCCGTCCCGGGTGCTGTGCTCGGGCGCGTCGAGGGCATCGAGGAGGGAGCGGACCGTTTGCCGGTCCAGGAACGGCAGATCGGCGGAGAGTACGAGGACCAGCGGGGCGGTGGTGTGCCGCAGGCCGGCGTCCAGCGCGGCGAGGGGGCCGCCGCCGGGGGGGTCCTCCCGGGCCCAGTGCACGGGCCGGGCGGTCGGCCTGCGGCCGGCTACGACGACGGTGGTGCGGGCGTCTGCGCAGGCGTCCAGGACGCGGTCGAGGAGGGGGCGGCCGCCGACCAGGAGGCCTGGTTTGTCGGCTCCGCCCAGTCGGCTTGCGGCGCCGCCGGCCAGGACGATGGCGTCGTAGGTCATTCCCTGAGTATGAGGGGGGTTGGGGGCGGATGGGCTGTGGCGTTTACCGGGTTCTTAACCCGGTGGCCCGCGGGCCGACTGCGGTGTTCCGCTGCGCGGGCGAAGTCCCCTACCCGCCCTTCGCCCATCCCCCGGACTCCGTCCGGGGGGACCCCCAGCCGGGCGCTGCCCGGACCCGGTCCTCAAGCGCCGGACGGGCTGGAGGGGGGTGCCGGGCTTTGCCCGGACCCCCTGGGGCTCCGCCCCAGACCCCGGTCCTCAAACGCCGGACGGCTGGATTGGCGCGGGCGGGCTGAAGAGACCTGGACGCCGGGCCACGAGCGCCGGACGGCGGGCCCGATCCAGCCTCGCCGGCGTTTGAGGCGCGGGGGTCCGGGGGCTGGTCCCCGGTTACGGCGCCGCAGGTTCCGCTCGGCCCCGCAGGTTCCGTACGGCCCCGCACGGGCACCGCATGGGGGCGGGGCCGCCCGAGGGTTGGGGGCGGCCCCGGAGGGGTGGGTGGTGGGGTGGGGGTTAGAGGTACGGGCCCGAGCGGATGGCGCCGTGGGGGCCGTCCTCGTCGTCCTCGTGGGAGGAGCCTGGCGGGAGGGCGCGGCGCATCTGTTCCAGCTGGGCCCGCGCCGCCATCTGCTGCGCGAACAGGGCCGTCTGGATGCCGTGGAACAGGCCTTCCAGCCAGCCCACCAACTGCGCCTGGGCGATCCGCAGTTCCGCCTCGGAGGGGATCGCCTCCTCGGTGAAGGGAAGGGAAAGGCGCTCCAGTTCCTCCACCAGCTCGGGAGCCAGGCCGTCCTCCAGCTCCTTCACCGACGCTGCGTGAATGTCCTTGAGACGGACCCGGCTGGCCTCGTCCAGAGGTGCGGCGCGTACCTCTTCCAGGAGTTGCTTGATCATGCTGCCGATCCGCATGACCTTGGCGGGCTGTTCGACCATCTCCGTCACCGGGACCTCGCGCGACTCGTCATCGGCGCCGCCGACCGGCATCCCGTCCTGCCCCACGATCAGGCCGTGCGGGGGGCTGTCCTGCGACCGTTCACTCCTCGGCATCTCCATGCCGTCATTCTCTCGCACACCTTCGTATTCACACGGTGTGCCCCCGCACGGGCGTGATCCACCCTGTGTGGGGGCACCAACTGGGTCACCAACTGGGGCGGCAGCAGGCGCCGGAGGCGTCAGACCTCGCGGCGGGCCAGTGCTCCGCTCGAGCGGGTGACCAGGGCCGCCAGCAGCGCCGCGCCCACCGGGACCACGATCAGCAGCCCGCCCAGCGTGGTCCAGGGCACCGCGATCGGGATGTAGGGGATGGCCTCGGAGGCCGCCTCGTAGCCGCTCTCGATGCCGGACCGGACCATGTCGGCCGCGGCCCGCCGTTCGGTGAGCCGGAGCCCGACCGCGGGCAGGAGCCCGGCCGCCGAGCCGAGGAGCACGCCCATCAGGGCGACCACCCCGCACTGGAAGCCGCTGAGCGTGCGCCGCACCCGCGGCGGTGCGCCGACCGCCGCCAGGGTCTTCAGGTCGCCCTCGGCGTCCGCCTGGGCCAGGCCGGTGGCGATGCCGGCCGCGCCGATGGTGACCAGGCCCGCGAAGATGGTCAGGACGAGCATGGCCAGGCTGTCGTCGCCCTCGTAGCCCTTTTCGATCCGGACGTGCGTGTCCAGGCCCAGCTTGTCGAGGGCCCCTTCGAGCCGCTGGCGCTGCTCGGAGCTCGCGTCCCCGTCGAGGGTGAAGTACGAGCCGAAGGGGACGCCCAGGACGCCGGCGGTCTTCGCGGCCGCGGGCGGCAGCACCAGCTCCAGGCCGTAGCCCGTCACCGATGCGGGGACCTGGTACGCGGCGAAGACCTTGTCCTGGCCGGGTCCCGGCTCATCGGGCGCGGACCCGGGGGCGGGCTCGTTGCGGCCCTTGATCAGCCGGACGGTGACCTTGCCGTCGTGCACGTTCTGCTTCTTGAAGGAGACGGCCTTTCCCGCCTTCAGCGCGGACGTGGCGCCCGGGTCGCCCACGGCCAGTACGGACATCAGCTTCTCGTCGGCGATGACCACGGAGGCCTGGGCGCCGTAGCGGTCGTTCTGGCACCGCCAGTCCCCGTGCAGCTCCTTCTGCCGGGCCGGGGAGAACGCGGTCGACCAGTCGGCGACCCCGTAGAGCGGGCAGCGCTGCTCCTTGGGGATGACGATCGCGGCCTGCCCGCACTCCGGGTCGTCCCCGTACGGGGAGCAGCCCGGCTTGCCGACGGCGATCCGGTCCACGTCGGCCCGTACGGCGACCGGGAGTTCCTTCGTCAGGCTCTCGCGCATCGCGGGCACGTCCCGGTACGCCGTGAACTCGTTGGTCTCGATCAGACCCGAGCCGTACGGGAGCTGGGCGACGTACTCGTGCCGCGCCTGGAGCTCCTTGCTGTGCTGGTACGTGGCCACGGCGACGGTGCCGGCGACGGCGGCCAGGACGGCGGCCACGGCCGGCGCCGTGCGCCCCCGGTTGCGGACGGCGTCGCGCAGCGCGAGGCGGGGCGACAGCGGCAGCCACCGGCCGGCCCGGCCGAACAGGCCGACCAGGGTGGGGGTGAGGGCGACGACGCCCAGCTCGGCGATGGCGCTGCCGCCGGCGACGACGGTGACGCCCATCTCGGAGACGGAGCCGAACAGGGCGATGGCGGCCCCGGCCGCGATGGCGATCAGGCCGAGGACGGGCAGCACCCGGTTGGCCCGGCGCACGCCGCGGCGGCCGGTGAGGGAGGCCAGCACGGTCTGCCGGGAGGCGTTGACGGCGGGGACGATCGCGGCCAGCAGGCCGGTCAGGACGGCTAGCAGGCCGATGCCGAGGAGCTCCAGCGGGCGGACGTCGAAGCTGCCGAACCTCTGGCCGATCGTGTCCTCCAGCACCGGGCGGAGCCCGAGGGTGAGGGCGATGCCGAGGGCGGTGCCGATGACGGCCGCCGCGGCGCCGATGACGAGGCCGCCGGAGAGCACGATGGCCCGGATGTGCCGCCGGTCACCGCCGTTGGCGCCGACCAGGCCGAGCTGGCGGCGCGAGCGCCGGGCGCCGACCGCGAAGGCGGGTCCGGCCAGCAGGCAGATCTCCAGCATGGCGAGGCCCACGACCGTGGAGACGATGGCGAGTTCGGTGGCTCCGACGGTGACGCCCGGCTGCCAGAGGTTCTTGGGCTGCTGGGTGTAGAGCGGCACCTCGGAGTCGGCCGGCGGGTCGAGCAGCACGACGCGCGATTCGACGAGGAGGTGCTGCCTGGCGTTGGTCTCCTTGACCATGTTCCACGTGAAACCTTCGCCGCCGACCTTCACCAGGTACTCGTCCTGGGGGTCGAGGCCCGTGCCGCCGGCGGCCTTGCGGTCCCGGTCGAGGGGGGCGAACAGGGTTCCCGGCGGGGCCAGGAGCTGTGCGTTGTTCAGGGAGTCGGGCATCTCGTAGATTCCGACGATCTTGTACGAGGTGGTCGACTCGCGCGGGGTCACGCTGGAGCCGAGGAAGTACCCGGACTCCTCCAGGAAGTGACCGGTGGCGAGGATCTCGCCGGGAGCCTGCGGCAGTCGGCCGCGCTCCAGCGTCCACAGGCCCTTGACCAGCGGGCTCGCCGGGTCCACCTCGCGGAGCTCGGCGTCCAGGATCCCGTAGCGGGTGCGGACCTTGGCGTAGGTCGTGCTGTCCTTGACGGACTGCGCTCCGGCCGGGAGCACGGGCGTCGCGGTGGCGGGCTCGTCCCGGCCGTCCAAGCCCTGGTTGTACTTGTCGTAGCCGCCGACGGGGGCGTAGTTCTGCGCGTCGGGGCTCTGGTAGAGGGGCGCGTTCATGTGGGACGGGGTCAGCTTGGCGTCGGCGGCGCCCAGCACCCGCTCGATGCGCTGCTCGGTGGAGAGCTCCGAGCTGCGCACGGTGAGGTCGACGGCGCTCACGCCGACGATCGGCAGGGCGATCATGGCCAGGACGAGGGCGCTGCGGCCCTTGGAGCGCCAGGCGTCGCGGCGGGCTATCCGGATCGCCGCGATCCAGGAGTGGTACGAGGAGATCACTGAGCGGCCGCCTGCCCGGAGAGCAGGGAGTCGGCGTGGCTGCGCAGGGTCTCGTCGACGACGCTGCCGTCGCGCAGGAAGACCACGCGGTCGGCCCACGCGGCGAAGCGCGGCTCGTGGGTGACCAGGATCCCGGCCGCGCCGGCGTCGCAGCGCGCGCGCAGCAGGGCGAGTACGGATTCGCCGGTCTCGGAGTCCAGGGCGCCGGTCGGCTCGTCGGCGAGGACGAGGCGGCGGTCGCCGACCAGGGCGCGGGCGATGGCCACGCGCTGCTGCTGGCCGCCGGACATCTCGTCGGGGAAGCGGTCGGCGAGCTGCCCGAGGTTCATCTCCTCCAGGGCCGCGAGCGCGGAGACGCGGGCCTTGCGGGCGGAGACGCCGTCGAGTTCGAGCGGCAGGGCGACGTTCTCGGCCGCGGTGAGCGCCGGGATCAGGTTGTAGTCCTGGAAGACGTACCCGATGCTGCGGCGGCGCAGGGCGGCCAGCTGCTTGCGGCTCGCGGTGGTGATGTCGGTGCCCTCGACGATCACCTTGCCGCTGCTCGGGGTGTCGAGTCCGCCGGCGAGGGTCAGCAGCGTGGACTTGCCGGACCCGGAGGGGCCCATGACGGCGACGAGTTCGCCGGGGTACACGGAGAGGTCGATCCCGCGCAGGGCGTGCACCTCGGTGGCGCCGCTGCCGTGGATGCGGACGAGCTGGTCCAGCTGCAATACGGGCTGGTCGGGCATGAAGGGTTCCCCCCTGGGACGTGGAGCGGTGGTTCAGACCCGCCGCGTGCGGGCGGTACGGGAAAGAGACCGGTCGGTGGTCGTGGGCGTGGTCGTCGGCGTGGGCTTGGGCGTGGTCGGGACGGTGGTGCCCTCGGGCGGTTCGGCCTCGGCCGGCGCGCGCTCCCCGCGCGCGGACAGCCGTACGAGCCGGGACTCGCAGTGGTCGAGCCAGCGGGCCTCGGCCTCGGTCTGGAAGATCAGTTGCTCCAGGACCAGCAGCCAGGCGATGTCGTCGCGCTCGCTGCCGCGCCCGCTCTCGATGGCGGCGAGCGCCTGAGCCTTGAGCCGTGTGTAGTCCTGCATGGCCTGGACGGTGGCGTGCCGCTGGGCCTGGATGACGGCGCGGATGTCCACCCCGGGCGCGCCGACGGCCATGGCGAGCTTGATCGCGAGCTCGTCCCGGGGCGGGTTGGCCCGGTCGACGGGACGCTCGTACCACTCGCGCAGTTCGCCCCGCCCGGTCTCGGTGATGGCGTACAGGGTGTGCCCGGCCGTGTCCTCGCCGCCGGGGGCGACGAGGCCGTCGCGCTCCAGGCGGGCGAGTGTGGTGTACACCTGCCCGACGTTGAGCGGCCAGGTGGAACCGGTGCGGGATTCGAATTCGGTGCGCAGCTGGGAGCCGTACCGAGGGCCCCGTTCCAGCAGGGCGAGAAGGCCGTGGCGGATCGACATACTCAGTATGTATACCGAGTATGCCTCTCTCCGCAACCATCCTGGGGCCTACGTCGCAAGGGGGACCCGGGGCGGGATCGGGGGCGGGACCGGTGCGGGACCGGTGCGGGACCGGGGGTGAGGCGGTGGTGGACGCCGGGGGCGGGGCCGGGGCTACATGCCCCGGCGCAGCCGCATTCCCATGAACCCGAGACCCAGTCCCATCAGGGCGAATCCCGTTCCGAGCGGCAGTATGTGCGCGGCCAGATCGGCGGCCCGCTCGTTCGGCTCGGTGCCGAGCGCACCGATCACCGGGGCCTCGGAAGGGGTCGCGGGAACCGCCGGGACCTGCTCGGTGCGCGGATGCGCCGGGACGGGGCGCGCGGCGAGCACGGTCTCGGGATTGGCGGGCTCGCCCACCGGCCGCCCGGGCCGCTCCCGCCCGGCCCCGGCGGAACTTCCGGCGAGATCCTCGAAGGCCCGGTCCGCCGCTTCCGCCGCTTCCGCCGCGTCGGCCGCGTCCGCGTCCGCGGGCGCGGCGGCGGCGACGGAAGCGGCGGCGGCAACGGAACCAGGGGCGAAGACGTAAGCGGAGGCGAACGGAAGGGCGCGGGCGGAGGCCGAAGCGGAGGCTGGGACGGACGTGGAAGCCGCCGCGTGTGCGGGCGCCGTGATCAGCAGCGTGGCGGTCGCCAACGCTGCCCCGGCGGTCCAGCGCAGCGCGCGGGCGTAGGTCACGGACTCAGATTTACACAACCGGACAAAACCGGCATCCCGTACGGGCCGTTCGGGATGCCGGCCCGCTCAGAAGGTCGGATTCTTCACGGATCCGGACCCGCACAGGCTCCGGTAGCCGGCGTCGTTGAACGCCGCGACCTCTACGCCGACCCGGTCGATCCCGCGCTTGTCCTGGAGGGTGGTCTCCCAGGTCTGGCTCTTGCCGGCCCCGCGCTTGTTGAAGCGCCAGGGCCATTCGTGCGAGCCGCCCTGGTGGTCCAGCGTGTAGAGGTGGACCCCCGCGACGCGGGCGTCGTCCGCGGTGTCCACGGACGTGAGCTTGATGTGGATGAGGGTGGAGCGGTTCAGCCAGGTCCAGTCGGCGCTGCCGTAGGCGCCGGTGGTCTCGCAGCTGGACGAGGCGCCGGCCGCCGAAGCGGGCGCGACGCAGAGCGCGCCCACCGCCAGTGCGGCGGCGGTGGCGGTGAGGACGCGGACGAGGTGGCGCGCGGGGTGGTGCAAGAGGACTCCCGGAGGTGCGGCGGGTGTGTCCTGCGCGTATGTATCAGACCCGCCGCCCGGCGGGCGAACCCCGCTTCACTCCTCCGTGGCGCACCGCACCTCTCAGCGCCGGATCACTCCCGGATCACTCCGGGTCGCCGGTCGAGATGAACAGGGTGAAGGTGGTGTCCTTCGGGTCGATCGCGGAGCCTTCGACGGGGTACTGCTCCACGATGGTCCCCTCGCCGTAGACCGCCTCGTCCTTGGGCTTCGGGTCGTACTTCCAGCCGCCGGCCCGGATGCACGCCTTCACCGAGACCTCGTTGATGTACCGGAAGTCCGGCGCCACCACCTTGGTGGGGTCGGAGTCCTTCCGGGGCTCCTTGCACTTGGACTCTTCGATCGTCCGCGAGAGGTCCGGCCCCTTGTGCCCGGTCTTCGCCGGGCCGGACGCCGAAGTGGAGGCGCTCGGGTTGGTCGGCCCGGCCTTGTCCTTGTCGTCTCCGCCCAGGTCCAGTGCGGCGATCAGCCCGCCGATGGCCACCAGCGCCACGACGACGGCCCCCACCACGACCGGGGTGTTCTTCTTCTTCCCGCCGGCCCCGCTCTGACCGCCGTGCCCGCCCTGGCTGCTGTGCCCGCCCTGCGGCGATACCGCGTACGGCGGCGGCGTCGCGGCCGAGTACGGCGCCGGGGTCGGCGCCTGCTGGTGCATCGGCTGGTGCAGGGGCTGCTGCTGCGGGTACCCGTACGCCCCGGACTGCGGCCCCGGCGGCGGCGTCGGCGCGTACGCGGACGGCATCGGGGTGTGCGGCGCCTGGTACGGCTGCTGCACCGAGTGCGGCGGGGCCTGCAGCGCGGAGTCCACCGGCGGGAACACGGCCGAGCCGAGCCCGGCTCCGCTGTTCGTCGGGTGCGCGCCCGGGACGATGACCGGGGCCCCGGTGTGCCCGGACCCCGCCACCCGCGCGACCTCGTCGAGCATGGCGGCGGCGGTGGGGAAACGCTCGTTCGGGTTCTTCTTCAGGGCCCGCGCCACCAGCGCGTCCATCGCCGGGGTGACCGAGCGGTTGATGGAGGAGGGCGCGACCGGCTCCTCCTGCACGTGCGCGTACGCCATGCCCAGGGCCGAGTCGGCGACGAAGGGAACCCGACCGGTCAGCAGCTCGAAGAGCATGATGCCCACCGAGTACAGGTCGGATCGGGCGTCCACGGCCCGCCCGAGCGCCTGCTCGGGGGAGAGGTACTGCGGGGTGCCGACGACCATGCCGGTCTGCGTCATCGAGGTGACCCCCGACTGCATGGCCCGCGCGATGCCGAAGTCCATGACCTTGACCACTCCGCGCCGCGTCATCATGACGTTGCCCGGCTTGATGTCGCGGTGGACCAGCCCCATCTCGTGGCTGCTCTCCAGAGCCGCCAGCACGTCGGCCGTCACCTTCAGCGCCTTGTCGGCCGGCATGGCCCCGTACTGCCTGATGTCGCCGTCCAGGACGGAGCCGAGTGGCTGCCCCTCGACGTACTCCATGACGATGTACGGCATGACCGCGCCGTCGGCCATCGACGGGTTCGCGAAGGAGACGACGCCCTCACCGGTGTCGAAGACCGAGACGATGTTGGTGTGCGACAGTTTCGCTACAGCCTGAGCCTCGCGGCGGAAGCGTTCGCGGAAGGACTGCTCGCGCCCGAGCTCGCTGTGCAGGGTCTTGATGGCGACCTGGCGGTCGAGCGCCGAGTCGTAGGCGAGGTAAACGGAGGCCATGCCTCCCTCGCCGAGCAAGTCCCGTAGCTGGTAACGGCCACCGGCCAGAGAGCCGCCCGCGTACTGGCCCTGAGTGCCGTCCTGGCTCATGACTGTTGCTTCCCCTCGGGATGTGTCCCTACGCCTCTGGCTGAGCGCATGTCGGCCTCAGTCTGCCGGAGGGCAAGCACACGTCAAGCCAGGTTCCCGTTCCGTGACCACAAGGCCACAGGGGGTCCACAGGCGGTCCAAGGCGCGCTTGTCCGAACGGTGACCGGTTCTGAGGCTGTAGCGTTCGTCGGAGCACACGATGAGGACCTACCGCTGAGCGGCGGCCGAGACAGACGACGGTGAGGACTGATGGCACCCGAACCCGAGGGGAGCGGCGCCGGGATGGCAGAAAGTCCTGAGCACTGGGGCGCGGGCGGCCTGGTGGGTGACGGCCGTTACCGGCTGACCCACCGTCTGGGCCGAGGCGGCATGGCCGAGGTCTTCGCCGCGGAGGACGTCCGGCTGGGCCGGACCGTCGCCGTCAAACTGCTGCGCCCGGATCTGGCCGAGGACCCGGTGTCCAAGGCCCGCTTCACGCGTGAAGCACAGTCGGTCGCCGGCCTGAACCACCATGCCGTGGTCGCCGTGTACGACTCGGGCGAGGACCGTGTCGGGCCGAACGTCGTCCCCTACATCGTCATGGAACTGGTCGAGGGCCGCACCATCCGCGACCTGCTGATCAGTGCCGAGGCCCCGGGCCCCGAGCAGGCGCTGATCATCACCTCCGGCGTGCTCGAAGCGCTGGCGTACTCGCACCAGCACGGCATCGTGCACCGTGACATCAAGCCCGCCAACGTGATCATCACGGACACCGGCGCGGTCAAGGTGATGGACTTCGGCATCGCGCGCGCCCTGCACGGCGCGCAGTCGACGATGACCCAGACCGGCATGGTCATGGGCACGCCGCAGTACCTCTCGCCCGAACAGGCCCTCGGCAAGGCCGTGGACCACCGCTCCGACCTGTACGCGACGGGCTGCCTGCTCTACGAACTCCTCTCGCTGCGGCCCCCGTTCACCGGGGAGACCCCGCTGTCGGTGGTCTACCAGCACGTGCAGGACGCGCCGATCCCGCCCTCGCAGCTGCCGGAGGGCGGCAACATCCCGCAGGAGCTCGACGGGCTCGTCATGCGCTCCCTCGCGAAGGACCCGGACGACCGGTTCCAGAGCGCCGAGGAGATGCGCGGGCTGGTCCAGTACGCCCTGCAGATGCTGCACGACCAGGGGCCCAACACCGGCACCTGGAACACCGGCCCGGTCACCATGGCGCTGCCGCACGGCCGCGGCCCCGCGCAGACCACGGCGATGGCGACGCCCGGTCAGGGCCAGCCGCCGTACGGCTCGCACTCCAACACCTCGCAGTTCCAGCAGCCGATGGTGCCGCCGCTGAACCCGGACGACGGCTCCGCCTACCCCGGCGGGGGCGGTAACGGCCACGGCGGAAACGGCGGGTACAACGGGCCCGGCGGCTATGACGGGTACGACGACCGTTCCGGCGGCGGCAACTGGAAGCTGTGGCTGTTCGCGGTCCTCGCCGTCCTGGCGGTCGCGGGCGGCGTGGCGTACGCGGTCAACGGCTTCGGCGACAAGAAGGACCCCGGCACGAACGTGACCCCGCCGGCGTCCTCCGTGTCTTCCTCGGCCGGTACGACGCCGGAGGCCTCGACGCCGGAGACCTCGACGTCCAAGTCGGCGCCGGAGAGCTCGTACTCCTACACGCCGCCCCCGAGCCGGAGCAAGACCCCGTCGCCGAGCTACTCGTACTCGCCGACGCCCACTCCGACTCCGACGCCGACGCCCACTCCGACGCCCACGCCGACGCCGACGCCCTCGCCGAGCACGTCGAAGTCGACGACGCCGCCGCCCTCGACGAAGCCGCCCGTGGACGACGGGGCCGGGCAGCCCGGGGAGTAGCCCTGAGTGATGAAGAACGGCCCGGCGGTCCCTCTCGATGAGGTGGCCGCCGGGCCGTTCTTCATGGGACCAAAGTCCCAAGGGGCCTGCTCAGAGCGCGTGCTGGTACTGCCGGTCCAGATTGCCCGCGAGGGTGTGGACGGTGACGAGGTGCGGCTCGATGCGCATGTAGACGGGGTCGAAGACCGCGCCGTCCACGAAGTGCGGACCGGGGCCGAACAGTTCCAGTTCGGCGGTGGTGGGTTCGACGAGGTTCGCGGTGCCGGTGAACTGCACCGACCACAACTGGGACTCGCCGGAATTGAAGTTGTCGGCGCCGTACGAGACCACGCTGCCGTTGCAGGCCTGGTGGTAGCCGAAACCGGCGTGCATTCTCAGGACGACCTTGCCGTTCACCACGATGTGGCGCGCGACGGCGAGGAAGGGCAGCGCGCGCATGCTGGTGGCGGCACGGCCGTACGGCACGCGGCGCAGCAGTTCGATGGCGTGGAGTTCCTCTGGGGACATGTCATCCACTGTCCGGTACCGACACCCTGCCGGAAAAGAGGAGCCCGCCCCGCACATCGGGGACGTTGGTCCCGAATTAAACAGCGCACCCCGTGGAATGGTGCGACCACGGGGCGTAACGCTGTGTAGCGAATTGCGGGGAGGCTAGTGCTGTGGCCGGAAAGGTTTGCCGGGTCGCGGCGTTCGGTGCATGGGGTCTCCCCAGGCCCGAAGGGCCGAGGGGACGCATCGCAAGGCGGAGGACCGCGCCTCGTACTGGACGTACCGGCGTGGTCCGACAACGCGGCGAGGTGCCGTGCCGGGCGTCGCGACCCGGTGAACCTTTCCGGTCACAGCACTAGCGGCCCTTCTCGGCCTGCAGGCGGGCCACGTACGCCGCGGCCTGGGACCGGCGCTCCATGCCGAGCTTGGACAGCAGGCTGGAGACGTAGTTCTTGATGGTCTTCTCGGCCAGGTGCAGCCGCTCGCCGATCACGCGGTTCGTCAGGCCCTCGCCGATGAGGTCGAGGATCTTGCGCTCCTGCTCGGTGAGGTTGGAGAGCCGGTCGTCGCCCTTGCCGTTCTTGCCGTCGCGCAGCCGCTCCAGCACCCGGGCCGTGGCGACGGGGTCCAGCAGGGACTTGCCGGCCGCCACGTCACGCACCGCGTTGAGCAGCTCGTTCCCGCGGATCGCCTTGAGCACGTAGCCCGAGGCACCGGCCATGATCGCGTCGAACAGCGCTTCGTCATCGGCGAACGAGGTGAGCATCAGGCACTTGATGTCCTCGTTCTGGGAGCGCACCTCGCGGCACACCTCCACGCCGCTGCCGTCGGGCAGCCGGACGTCGAGAACGGCCACGTCGGGGCGGGTGGCGGGGATCCGGACCAGCGCGTCGGCGGCCGTACCGGCCTCACCCACGACCTCGATGTCCGATTCCATCGACAACAGCTCGTGAACACCCCTACGCACCACTTCGTGGTCGTCCAGGAGGAATACCTTGATTTTTCCGTTTTCGCGCACGAACTCAGTTTCACACACTCACCCCTTCCCTGCCGGGGACGAGCGGGATAACGTGCCGTTGTTCCGGCCCCCTGCAAGGCTGTGACCAGTGGTTGTTCCCGGTTCCGCCGATTTACTTGGAAATCCAAGCAAAATCGCAGGTCAAACGGGGTTTCGCAGTTATGCGACGCACTGGGTAACGTGCATTGAGCAGGGCACTCGCCGGGGCACCTGTCACGCCTGAATCCCAGACCCGAAGCGCACCCACCCCGTGCGCGGGCAGAGATCCAGGTGAGCCGCACTGGTCCCCGGAGAACCCGGGAGCCGGACCGACGGAGGAGCAATCGTGACCGTGGAGAGCACTGCCGCGCGCAAGCCGCGACGCAGCAGTGGCACCAAGCGGCCGGCCGGCGCAACAAGCGCCGCCAAGCCCGCCGCTGCCACCGCGAAGACGCATGACGCCGAGCCCCAGCTCGTACAGCTGCTGACGCCCGAGGGGGTGCGCGTCGACGTCGCGGAAAATCCCGACGTCGCGGAATTCGCACCCTTCGTCGCCGACATCACCACCGATGACCTGCGCAATCTCTATCGCGACATGGTCATGACCCGCCGCTTCGACGGCGAGGCGACCGCCCTCCAGCGCCAGGGCGAGCTGGGCCTGTGGGCCTCGCTGCTCGGCCAGGAGGCCGCCCAGATCGGCTCCGGCCGGGCCCTGCGCGACGACGACTACGTCTTCCCGACCTACCGGGAACACGGTGTGGCCTGGTGCCGCGGGGTCGACCCGACCAACCTCCTCGGCATGTTCCGCGGTGTGAACCACGGTGGCTGGGACCCGACCACCAACAACTTCCACCTGTACACGATCGTCATCGGCTCCCAGACGCTGCACGCGACCGGGTACGCGATGGGCGTGGCCAAGGACGGCGCCGACTCGGCCGTCATCGCCTACTTCGGCGACGGCGCGTCCAGCCAGGGCGACGTGGCGGAGGCCTTCACCTTCTCGGCGGTCTACAACTCGCCCGTGGTGTTCTTCTGCCAGAACAACCAGTGGGCCATCTCCGAGCCCACCGAGCGCCAGATGCGCGTGCCGCTCTACCAGCGCGCGCAGGGCTTCGGCTTCCCGGGCGTCCGGGTGGACGGCAACGACGTACTGGCCTGCCTCGCGGTGACCCGCTGGGCGCTGGAGCGGGCCCGCCGGGGAGAGGGGCCCACCCTGGTGGAGGCCTTCACGTACCGGATGGGTGCGCACACCACCTCCGACGACCCGACGAAGTACCGGCGCGACGAGGAGACGGCGGCCTGGGAGGCCAAGGACCCGATCCTGCGCCTGAAGGCCCACCTGCTGGCCACCGGAGGCGCCGACGAGGCGTACTTCGAGCAGCTGGAGGTGGAGAGCGAGGCGCTCGGCAAGCGGGTGCGCGAGGTCGTGCGCTCGATGCCCGACCCCGACACGATGGCGATCTTCGAGAACGTCTACGCGGACGGGCACGCGCTCGTCGACGAGGAGCGCGCGCAGTTCGCCGCCTACCTCGCGTCCTTCGAAGGCGGGGAGTGACCGTCATGGCCGTACAGAAGCTCACCATCGCGAAAGCGCTCAACGACTCCCTGCGCAAGGCCCTGGAAGAGGACCCCAAGGTCCTGATCATGGGTGAGGACGTCGGCAAGCTCGGCGGCGTCTTCCGCATCACCGACGGACTGCAGAAGGACTTCGGCGAGGAGCGGGTCATCGACACCCCGCTCGCCGAGTCCGGCATCGTCGGCACCGCGATCGGCCTGGCCCTGCGCGGGTACCGGCCGGTCGTGGAGATCCAGTTCGACGGGTTCGTCTTCCCGGCGTACGACCAGATCGTCACGCAGCTCGCCAAGATGCACGCGCGCTCGCTCGGCACCATCAAGATGCCCGTCGTCATCCGCATCCCCTACGCGGGCGGCATCGGCGCGGTCGAGCACCACTCGGAGTCCCCGGAGACGCTGTTCGCGCACGTCCCGGGCCTGAAGGTGGTCTCGCCGTCCAACGCGAGCGACGCCTACTGGATGCTCCAGCAGTCCATCCTCAGCGACGACCCGGTGATCTTCTTCGAGCCGAAGCGCCGCTACTGGGACAAGGGCGAGGTCGACGTCGAGGCCATCCCCGACGCGCTGCACGGCTCGCGCGTGGCCCGTACGGGTACCGACATCACCCTGGCGGCCTACGGGCCCATGGTGAAGGTCTGCCTGGAGGCCGCCGCGGCGGCCGCCGAGGAGGGCAAGTCGGTGGAGGTCGTCGACCTGCGCTCGATGTCCCCGGTCGACTTCGACGGGATCCAGGCGTCGGTGGAGAAGACCCGCCGGCTCGTGGTGGTCCACGAGGCGCCGGTGTTCCTCGGTGTGGGTTCGGAGATCGCCGCTCGCATCACGGAGCGGTGCTTCTACCACCTGGAGGCGCCCGTGCTGCGCGTCGGCGGCTACCACGCCCCGTACCCGCCGGCCCGCCTGGAGGACGAGTATCTGCCGGGCCTGGACAGGGTGCTCGACGCAGTCGACCGCTCGCTGGCGTACTGAGGAGAGCCCTGCGATGACGATCCGCGAATTCAAGATGCCCGATGTGGGCGAGGGCCTCACCGAGGCCGAGATCCTCAAGTGGTACGTCCAGCCGGGTGACACGGTCACCGACGGCCAGGTCGTCTGCGAGGTGGAGACGGCGAAGGCGGCCGTCGAGCTGCCGATCCCCTTCGACGGGGTCGTGCACGCGCTCCTCTTCGAGGAGGGCGTCACGGTCGACGTCGGCCAGGTCATCATTTCGGTCCAGACGGCCCCCGGCGAGGAGGGTCCGGCAGCGGCCGAGGCCGTCGCCGCTGCTCCGGCCGCCGCTCCGGCCGCCGCCGAGGCGGAGCCCGAGGCCCCGGCGGCCCGCCAGCCCGTCCTGGTCGGCTACGGAGTCTCCACCGCCTCTACGAAGCGCCGCCCGCGCAAGGCTGCGCCGCAGCCCGCGGTGGCCGCGCAGAACGGCACGGGCGTGGCCCAGGCGGCCCCGGCCGCTCCGGCTGCCCCGGCTCCTCCGGCGGCCCCGGCCGTCGTGGTCCCGGCGCAGAGCGGAGCGGGCAAGGCGCTGGCGAAGCCGCCGGTGCGCAAGCTCGCCAAGGACCTCGGCATCGACCTGGCGGCGGTGATCCCCACCGGCGACGGCGGGGTCGTGACCCGCGAGGACGTGCACGCGGCGGCCGCGGCGGCCCTCACCCCGCAGGCGGCGGCTCCGGCGGCTCCGGCGGCACCGGTGGCGGCTCCGGCGGTCCAGGCGGCTCCGGTACAGGCCCAGGCCCCGGCCGAGGTGGCCGGGTCGGTCCGCGAGACCCGTATCCCGGTCAAGGGCGTCCGCAAGGTCACCGCCCAGGCCATGGTCGGCTCCGCCTTCACCGCGCCGCACGTCACCGAGTTCATCACCTTCGACGTGACGCGCACGATGAAGCTGGTCCAGGAGCTCAAGGAGGACCCGGACCTCGCCGGTCTGCGGATCAACCCGCTGCTCCTGATCGCCAAGGCCGTCCTCGTGGCGATCCGCCGCAACCCGGACGTCAACGCGTCCTGGGACGAGGCGGCCCAGGAGATCGTGCTCAAGCACTACGTCAACCTGGGCATCGCGGCGGCCACGCCCCGCGGGCTGATCGTCCCGAACATCAAGGACGCCCACGCCAAGACGCTCGGCGAGCTGTCGCAGGCCCTGTCCGGGCTGGTCGCCACGGCCCGCGAGGGCAAGACCTCCCCGGCCGACATGCAGCACGGCACCATCACCATCACCAACGTCGGCGTCTTCGGCGTCGACACCGGTACGCCCATCCTGAACCCCGGAGAGTCCGCGATCCTCGCGGTCGGCGCGATCAAGCTCCAGCCGTGGGTCCACAAGGGCAAGGTCAAGGCCCGCCACGTCACCACGCTGGCGCTGTCCTTCGATCACCGCCTCATCGACGGCGAACTCGGCTCCCGCTTCCTCGCGGACATCGCCGCCGTCCTGGAGCACCCCCGCCGTCTGATCACCTGGTCCTGACGGCCCGGACCGGCCCCCCCGGCACCTGCCGGGGGGCCGGTTCCGTTGCGCCCGGTGCCCGCTCCGACGCGGCGAAATGCCCTTGTGGGGGTTTCCGCGGCGGTGTGATCATCGGCCAATGCATTTCCGCGCTGCCACCGCAGACCCCGCCGACCTGGACCGCGCCCTCGCCTACCCGGCCGACGGCCCCGTCCCCGCCCTCACCCCCGAGAAGATCCGCGAAGAGCTCGCCGCGGGCCAGATGCGCCCCGAGTGGACCTGGATCGCCGAGGACGAGAACGGCGAGGTCCTGGCCCGCGCCCTGTGGTGGGGCCGCGCCGACAGCGAGCGGCCGATCGCGCTCGACTGCCTCCAGGTACGGAGCACCGCGGCGGACCCGGCCGCCGTCGCCGCCGGGCTGCTCGCCGCCGGACACGAGGCCTTCGGCAAGTTCCCCGACTACAACATCTCGCTCCCGCGCGACTGGCGCACCTCCCCCGACGGCCTGGCCGACGCGGTCGCCTGGCGCCGGAAGGCGGCCGCCTCCTCCGGCCTGGTCCGCGAGATCGAGCGGCTCCGTTTCGAGTGGACCCCCGCCGCCGGGACTGCCGAGCCCACCGGCCGCCTCGTCTTCCGCGAAGGCACCGACGAGGAGTTCGTCGACGCCTTCGTCCGCCTCTCGTCCGGCAGCCTGGACCTGCACACCCAGAACGAGCTCCGCACGATCGACGCCGAGGAACTGGCGCGCGACGACATCGAGTTCTACACCGACTGCCCGGGCGAGCGCTCCTGGTGGCGCCTGGCCCACCTGCCCGACGGCACGCTCGCCGGAATGGCGATCCCCTCCGCGACCCCGTACCACCGCAACGTCGGCTACCTCGGCGTCGTCCCCGAACAGCGCGGCCAGGGCCTGATCGACGAGATCCTCGCCGAGATCACCCGCTTCCACGCCTCCGAGGGAGCCGACCGCATCACCGCCACCACGGACACCGTGAACGCCCCGATGGCCGCCGCCTTCACCCGCGCCGGGTACGAAGTCACGGAGATCCGCCTGGTCCTGGAGGCGGAACAGGGGGCCTGAACGGAACCGCCGGGGTCGTCTCGGGCGAACGTGGTCCGTGCGCGGTCACGAAGTGACTGCGCACGCGGGCTCCCGGGGGTAGCCTCCCCGCCGGGAGAGGGGTGGGAGCGGGTGTCCTTCGCGGAGTTGCAGGTGTGTGCCGTCGAGACGGCCGATGTCACGGGTGGCGTGTGCGTGGTGCGGTGCATCGGCGGGGTGGCGCGGTCCGGGCAGGTGTTCGCGGCCGGCGGGCTGCGGACCAGGCTGCGGGAGATCGAGCGGTACGGGCGCGCGGTCGGGTCCTTCGACGCGGGGCACGTGGCGAAGGTGCAGCTCACGGGGCCCGTGGTCGCGCTGCTCGCGCGCGGGCAGGTGCTGACGTACGTACCGCCGGACGGGCACGCGCTGGCCGACCTGGAGGATTGGCTGGCCACCGGGCCCCCGTTGCTGGAGGAGCCGCATTCGGAGACGCTGCGGTGCCTGGCCACGTTCTCGATGCAGAACGAGGAGCTGCCCGACGGGGTGCGGCTGCGCTGGGCCCGGGTCGCGCTGGCCGCCCTCGACCGGCTGGGCCGGCCGGAGGAACGGCCTTACGTACACGCCTACTTGATCCGGTATCTCGGGCCCGGAGAGGACGGGGACGGCGACCGGGACCCCGCCGCCCTGTGCCGGGCCGTGCTGGCCCGCTTCGAGCTGACCCCGGCGCAGGCGGCTGCGCAGGCACGCGTGTGGCGGGACCTGCCGCGCGCCGACATCCTCCGGCTGCGCCGCATCAAGAACCTGCTCGGCTGTACGGAACCCGCCCGGCCGTACCTCGCGGCGACCGACCCCCTGGCGGCGGCGCTGGACGCCTGGGCGGCGGTGCGGCCGGGGCTTCCGTAGGGCCTGCCGCGCGGTGGGCTTCAGCGCGCCGCGCTGCCGAGCACCTTGGCCGGGGTGAGGCGTATGACGACCCGGACGTTCTCGGCCGGGGCGTTCGCATACTCCGCGCCCGCGCCCGGTCCCTCGTACTCCTCCGCGAGCCGGACGGCGACGGCCCGGCCGGTGTCCTCGGTGACGGTGGCGGTGCCGCGGATCTCGGCGTAGAGGTCGGTGTTGGCCAGGTCGAAGACGGTGAGGCCGATCCGGGCGTCCCGCACGATGTTGCGCTCCTTGCGGCGGCCGCGCACGGTGGAGATCAGGATCTCGTCGCCGTCCCGCGTCACCCACACCACCGAACTCTGCGGACTGCCATCGGGGTTGAGGGTCGCGAGCACCGCTGGGTGCGGGGCGTCGAGGAGCTTTCGGACGGTGTCGCTGAGCACAAGAGTCATGGGAGGAACGGTAATCGGGGCGCCCGCTCGCCCCAAGCGACTTCCTCACGGCGGGCTGCTCTGCCCCGGGGGGCTCGCTGCGCGTCGCCTGGGAGGCCCCGGTCGACGGCGGCGCCATGAAGTACGGCAACGGGGCCTGGGTGGTCGGCGACACACTCGTCCGCAGCCGGTACGACGCGGTCACCGCCTTCGACGCGAGGACCGGCAAGGGGCGCTGGGAGTACGCCCCGCCCGGGCAGGAGCGCATCTGCACCGTCAGCCGCCGCACGGCCGGCTCCGTCGTCCTGATCGCCCGGGGGAACATGGCGAACGGGGGATGCTCGACCGTGGCCGCGCTCGACCTCACGACCGGCCGCGAACGATGGCACACGCCCCGTACCCCGGGCGGGGAACTGACGGAGACGTTCAGCGACATGGTCGCCGTCGGTGGCGGGACAGCCGTCCTGCGGGACGCCGACGACATGTGGGCCATCGGCGAGGACATGTGGACTCCCAGCACCCGGCCCAAGGTCTCCGGGGCGAAGGCCCTGCGCGCTTTCGACCTGAGGACCGGCGCCCCGCGCTGGACGGCCGCCGTGCCCGAGGGCTGCGTGCCCGAGCAGGTTGCCGCCGGGGAGCGGCAGGTGGTGGCCGTACTCGCCTGCGACCGCACCGAACTGCGGCTCGCCGCGTTCGACCTCGCCGATGGCAAGCAGCGGTGGACCGCACTCCTCGGCGGCCGGGTAGACACGCCGGCTCTCGTGGCCATCGCGGACGGGCGGCTCTATCTCGGCGCCGAGAGCAGGCAGCGCAAGGCGTACCGGGACCGGGTGGTCGCCTTCGACCTCGCGAGCGGCAGCCAGGTGTGGCTTCGGGACGTGGGCGTCGCGGGCGGTCTGCGCGCCCTGGACGTGACCGGCGGCCGGGTGACCGTCCTCGCCGACCGCGGCTCCCGCAACGACGGCCTCGACGACCTGCGGGTGCTCGACGCCGCCACCGGCGACGAGAAGGAGAGCATGGACACCGGTCTCGACGTGGACCGGGCGAAGGGCGAACTGCCGGCCCTGCTCGTGTACGAGGACCTGGTAGTCGCCGCGCGGCAGGGTCCGGGGGTGCGCCCCTTCTCGGTTTACGCGCGCGAGTGAGGGGCCGGGGACCCGGCCCCGACCCGCCGGGCTACCGTCTCCACGAGAGAGCCCACGACCACTTGGGGGAGCGGTGCCCGCAACGGCTGCTGCGCACGAACGGACAGACCGGCCGACACGCATACCGGAGGTCGACGCCCTGCGCGGTTTCGCGCTGCTGGGCATCCTGCTGGTGAACGCGCTGATGATGGCCGGCCCGTACGGCCCCGGTGGCGCCGTCGACCCGGATGCCTCCATGCTCGACCGGACCGTCGAGGGGGCCGTACAGGCCTTGGCGGTCGGCAAGTTCTACCTGATGTTCTCGTTCCTCTTCGGCTACAGCTTCACCCTTCAGCAGGACTCCGCCGCACGCGAGGGCGCGAGCGCCGTTCCCCGGATGCTGCGCCGCTCGCTCGGCCTGCTCGTCCTGGGCTTCCTGCACGCCGTCCTGCTGTACACCGGCGACATCCTCATGACCTACGCGCTGATCGGCCTGATCCTGATCGCTGCCCGCACCTGCTCGCCCGGGGCGGCCCGGCGCGCGGCCCGGATCGTGTACGGCTGCACGAGCGCCTTCCTGCTCCTCCTGGGGCTGGGCTCCCTGTTCATGTCGGACACCGAGGCGGCCGGATTGAACGAACTCTCCCCGGAGTTCGCCGCCCTGGTTGCCGACTACCGCGGCGACCCGGCCTCCGTCGTGCGGGCCAACCTCGGCCAGCTGCCCGACGCGCTCCTCGCCGTACCGCTGATGGGCGGCCTCGTCCTGGCCGCCTTCCTGACCGGCCTGTACTGCGGCAAGCGCCGCCTCCTCGCCGACACGGGAAGGCACACGGCCCGGATGCGCCGCATGTGTGTGCTCGGCGTCGCCGTGGGCCTGCCCGGCAGCCTCTTCATGGCCGTGGCCGCCGGCGGTGCGCTCGGTCCCCGGTGGTCCCTCCTCGGCTCGGTCGTGGGTATGGTCACGGCCCCCGCGCTCACCGCCGCGTACGTCTGCGGCATGCTCCTCTTCATGAGGACGGCCCCGGGCGGGCGCATCGCCCTGCTCCTCGCCCCGGCCGGCCGGATGGCCCTGACGAACTACCTGAGCCAGTCCCTGGTCATGGCCCTCGTCTTCACCGCATACGGCCTCGCCCTGTACGACCGCCTCGGCGCGGCCGCCGTCGTCTTCGGCGCGCTCTCCCTGTACGGGTCCCAACTCGTGCTCAGCAAGCACCTGATGGCCCGGCACCGCTACGGACCGGTGGAATGGCTGCTGCGCGCGGTCACCCTCGCCCGGCTCCCGCGAAGCCGTGACGAGCGCCACAACCCCGTGGCGTCCTGAGCGGTGATCGGCAAGGCTGGCCGCATGGTTTCGGTAGTGCAGAACGTGGCGATCGATTGTGCGGATGCCTATGGGCTGGCCCGCTTCTGGAGCGGCGTGACGGGCCGCCCGGTGGATCCGGACGCCAGACCGGGTGACCGGGCGACGCAGGTGCTGCTGGCCGAGGGCCCGGCGCTGTACTTCAACCAGGTGCCCGAGGCCAAGACGGTCAAGAACCGGATCCACCTGTGCCTGCGCCCCGAGGGCTCGCGCGAGTGGGAGGTGGACCGGCTGCTGGGCCTCGGCGCCGTCCTGGTCGCCGATCGCCGCAACCCCGACGGCTCGGGCTGGGCCGTCCTCGCCGACCCCGAGGGCAACGAGTTCTGCGTCCTGCGCAGCGAGTCCGACAAGGCCGCCATGGACCCCCGGCCGTGAGCTGAGGGCCGTCGCCTTCAGCGCCGCAGATCGAGCAGCATCACGTCACGCAGGTCCGTGCCCGTGTCCCCGCCCGCGTCTCCGCCCGCGTCCCCGCCCGCGTCCCCGCCCGCGTCGGCGCCCGGGGGCCGGGCTTCGCCGATCTTGCGGTACCCCCACGCCCGGTAGGCGGCCGAGGCCGTCCCGGCCTCCTGGTGGACCTTCAGCAGCACCCGCTCGGCCGTGAGGCCGTCGAGCAGCGCCGTGTGGAGCCGCCGCGCGACACCCTGTCCGCGCCACGGCCCGCGCACGGCGAGTTCGATCAGCCCGAAGGTGCGGCGGCCGTCCTCGCGCCGCATGGCGTCGGACACGGGCTCGGTGAGTTCGTCCCACCACACCGCGTCGGGCGCGAGCGTCCAGCCGTAGGCCATGCCGGCCGGTTCGCCGCCGGGGGTACGGGCCAAGGCCGCGCGGAAGGCGGGCCTGCGCGTCTGCACGGCGAAGCGGCGGAAGGCGGCGGCGACGTGCTCGTCGGTCTCGTGGTACGGAGCCTCCGCGAACGCCTCGGCGTAGACCAGCCTGAACGCGTCCGCGGCCCGTACCGCGGCCGGGCCGTCCATGCGCTCCGTCGTGAGGGGGCCTTGCTGCGTCATGTGGCTCCTTAGGGTGCCCGCCAGGGGATGTTGCGCCAGGGGCTCGCCGGGTCGGTGACCAGGGTGAGGTGGGTGGCCAGCACGCCCGTGTACCACTCGCCGAACTCCTCCTCGTCGAAGTGCAGGCAGCGCCCCAGGGCGTACCCGGCGGAGAACTCCTCCCAGGAGCGGTACGTGGCCCTCGCCGCCTCTGAGGCGCGCAGTACGCCGTGTTCCGCGTCGGCGAGTGTTCCGTAGCGGGTCCCGAGGCCCCAACGGGCCATCTGCGAGGCCCGGCCCTGGTCCCAGCCCTCCACGGAGCGGACCCAGCCGTCCTCGGGCAGCAGCCCGTCGGCACGGAAGCGCTGCTCGTAGCGGGCGATCCGGCCGATCAGCCGCTGCACGCCCGCCACCTCGCCCTCCACCTCGGCGGTGGGGCGGGGCGCGGCGACGGTGACCCCGTCGGGGGTGAGCTGCGGCTCGGCGGCCCGTTCGGCGCTGCGGCGCAGGGTGGAGGCGGCGGCGTGCCGCCAGTGCTCCACGTCCACGGGGCCGGCGAAGTCGGAGGCGAGCACGCGGCGCACGCGCAGGGCGAACTCCCAGACGGGGCTGACCATCTCGGTGGCCAGCAGGCGGCGCAGCGTGTCGTGCCATTCGGTGGCGCCGGTGATGCCCCAGCCCTTGCGCAGCCGTTCGCGCTCTCGGGTGTATCCGTTGCCGTGGTAGGCCAGTGCGTTCCAGAACTCCCCGTTGGAGACGGCGAGATGGGCTCCGACGGCGACCCCGTGCGCGACCGGCCCGTGCAGCGGGCCGCCGACGTGCAGGGAGTGCACGGCTCCGGGGGCGAGGCCCCAGACCGGGGCCACGGCGTCCCAGTGGGCGCGCCAGCGGGCGAGGTCGGCGGGCGTGGTCGTGAGGTAGGCCTCGGAGGGGGTGCCGGGGTTCACGGCGAGGTGCGGGGGGTCGGCGGAGTCCCATGCGTTCGCGAACCAGGCGAGTGACCTGGGCAGGTACACGGTGTGCGGGTCGGGGACCGGCAGCATGCCGCGGGTGTGGACGACGAGGCAGCGCCGGTCGGGGGTGGGGTGGAAGCGGGCCGTCGTGGGCTCGGCGTCGACCTGCGCCCGGGACTGCGGCAGGAACAGCTCGCTGCGTGCGAGGGCGTCGAGGTACCCCGGCCAGTCCCCGCGCGCCTTGGCCTCGTGCAGCTCGCGCTCGATGGAACTCGGCGCCGTCCACCCATCCATGTGGATCACCCTAACGGGGGATCTCCTGCCCTCAGTGGGCGGCGGCCAGCTCCGCCCACACGGTCTTGCCGACGACCAGGTCCGTGCATCCCCAGTGCGCCGAGAGGGCTTTGACGATGTGCAGCCCGCGCCCGAACTGGTCGTGGTCGGCGAGTGCCGCTCGCGGTTCGGGGCGGCGCTCTCCTTTCGGATCGGTGACCTCGATGCGGAGCACTGCTCCGGTGAGGCGGACCTCGACCCGGAAGTACCGGTCCCAGACGGAGCCGTGCAGCAGCGCGTTGGTGGTGAGCTCGCTGGTCAGCAGCGCAGCGTCCGCCGCCAGCTCGGGCCGCCCCCACGCCACGGCGAGCCAGGCGGTGTGCCGGCGGGCGGTGGGTACGGAGTCCTGGCGGGGCGGGTAGTTCCGTACGTCGTGACGGTCCATGGTGCTGCACCTCCGGTACGGGCGGTGTCATGCCGGTGCCGTCCCGTGGACAGGCCGGTGCGCTTCCGCCAACTGACTCTGTGCGGTGAGTAGTTCGCTCGGCACTGACGGTAGGGACGACACCTCTGGGGCACAAGCCGTTCGGGGATTATGTTCCCTGAATGGGTGACGGTGTCGACTTCCGCCGGAGGATGGCGCGAGACTGGCGCGGTGAACCGTGGAATGCGAGAACCCGAGGGCAACCGGGTGTCAACGGTGTTGGGCCGCAGGTTGGGTGGCGAGCTGTCCAAGCTGCGCGCAGCGGCGGGCAGAACCCAGGCTCAGGCGGCCGGGGAGATCACCGCGACGCCGACGAAGGTCCAGAAGATGGAGAGCGGCTGGGTGCCCATGCGCGACCCGGACATCCGCGTGCTGTGCGAGTTCTACGGAGTGACCGACGCGGAGTTCGTGAGCGGACTGCTGGACTTGGCCCGTCTGGACCGTGAACGCCGGAAGGTCAAGGGCTGGTGGCACCACGTCCCCCAGGTGGGCGGTCTCGGCGAGTACGTGGCGATGGAAGAGGTGGCGACCTACATCCGCACGTGGCAACTGGCGTTGGTGCCAGGGCTCCTGCAGACCGCGGACTATGTGCGGGCTCTCGGTGTCACATCCGACTGGACGAACCCCGACGAGATCGAGGTGCTGGTGCAGTCGAGGCTGAAGCGGCAAGCACGCCTCTGGGGTGAGAAGCCGGCGGGGTTCCACGCGGTGCTCTGGGAGGCTGCGCTGCGTCAGCAGATCGGTGGCCCCGACGTCATGCGCGCACAACTCGACCACCTCGTGGAGATGGCAAGACAGCCCCACGTCCACGTCCAGGTGCTGCCCTTCCGAGCAGGGGCGCACCATGCCGCCGGCGGCGCGTTCAACGTCCTGTCGTTCGCCGAACCCGGGGCCCTGGACGTGGGCTATGCCGAGGGCATCGCGTCTACTGTGTGGGCAGAGGGGGCGGAAGCCAGCGAGAAGTACACCCGGACGTTCGAGCGCCTGACACGCATGAGTCTCGCTCCGCAGGCTTCCATCGACCTGATCGAAGCGATCAGTAAAGGTACGTAGTCACGTGAAGAACTTCGAGTTCAAGAAGTCCAGTTACAGCGAAGGCCAGACCGATTCGGAGTGCGTCGAGGTGGCGACCAACGTGGTCGGAACCGTCGCCGTCCGGGACAGCAAGCAGGCGGACGGGCCCGTCATCCGGGTCACCGCCACCGCGTGGGCCGACTTCGCGGCGACTCAGGCGGGATGATGATCCGCACCGATCGGCTGACGCTGCTGCCGCTGGAGGCCTCGCACGCCGGGGAGATGGCCGCCGTGCTCGGGGACCCAGAGCTGCACGGCTTCATCGGCGGGGCCCCGCTCACCGTGTCGGAGCTGCACGCCCGCTATGAACGACTGG
This sequence comes from Streptomyces sp. GL_148, assembly GCF_057834205.1. NCBI lineage: Bacteria > Bacillati > Actinomycetota > Actinomycetes > Kitasatosporales > Streptomycetaceae > Streptomyces > Streptomyces sp. GL_148. The sequence continues at coordinate 4,572,073 of NZ_CM174396.1, forward strand.
TCGCCGGTTCGCCGGACCCCGCCGTCTCCTGGTGCAACTGGGTGGTCCGGCTCGACGCCGAGAACTGCCTGACCGGCACGGTCCAGGCGACCGTGTTCGGGGAGGCCGCCGAGATCGCCTGGGTCGTCGGTACGGCCTGGCAGCGCCGCGGCATCGCCACCGAGGCGACCCGGGCGATGGTCGAATGGCTCGGGGCGCAGGCCGGGGTGCGCTCGGTCATCGCGCATGTGCATCCCGACCACACCGCATCCGCGGCCGTCGCCACACGGGTCGGACTCGCCGCCACGGACCGGGTCGAGGACGGCGAGATCCGCTGGGAGGGACCCGTCTGACGGGGCATCGCCCGAGGGTGACGGCGTAGACGCAGGTCAAGGGCGTACGTAGGCCGGTTGCGCGGCGTGTCCGCGCGGGCCGTGCGGGGGCTCGGGTTGCGGGGGCTGACGGGGTGTCGGTGAGTGGGCTGGGACACGTCCCATGTCCCGTCCCACGTCACGCCACGCCCCGGCACGTCCCATGCCGCGGCTCCTCGACAGGAGAGATCCGTTGCACCGCATCACGCGCTACACCCTTCCCGCCGCCCTCTGCCTGACCCTGCTGACCGCGTCCCCCGGTCTGGCGTCGGCGGCGGCGGAGTCGTCCGCGAAGCCGCAGGCCGCCGCGTTCGTGGCGGCCGCGCCGGCCGGGAAGGCCATCCCCGGTACGGAGGCCCTGCTCGCGCAGGTGCAGTCGTTGGGCGGGGTCGGCGGGCTGCTCAAACCCGTCACCGATCTGCTGGCGGCCGTCCTGAAGTCCCCCGACGGCAAGATCCCGGACGCGGACCTGGCTGCCTTCAAGGAGAAGATCGACGCCGCGATCGCCGAGCTGAAGAAGAGCCTGCCCGCCGCCCCGGCCCTCCCGGTACCGCTCCCGCCGGTGGACGCCCCGAAGCTGCCGGTGGACCCGCCGAAGCTCCCGGTGGAGGCCCCCAAGCTGCCCGTTGAGGCTCCGAAGCCGCCGGTGGACGCTCCGAAGCTCCCTGCTGAGGCCCCGGCGCTGCCCGTCGAGGCTCCGAAGCTGCCGGTCGACGCGCCGAAGCTGCCGGTGGCGGCGCCTGCGCTGCCCGTGGCGCTCACCGTCTCCGTCCACAAGGCCAAGCCCGCCGCCGGTCCGCTCGACCTGGCCACCGGTGCCATCGACAAGCTCAAGGGCTCCGTCGACGGCCTCACCAAGGCCGCCGGCCCCTGCGGTTGCTCCACCGACGCCAAGGCCAAGGCCACGGACGTGGTGACCGACCTGGTCGCGGCCCTGGTCGCCCTGCTCACCGGCCTCGGCCTCCCGGGCCTGCCCCCGCTCCCGGTCCCGGCCCCGCCGCTCCCGGTCCCGCTGCCCGTCCAGTAGCGAAGCCGCCGTACCCCCGGCCCTGGCGCTGCCCGCCCACCAGCGGCAGCGCCCCGCCGGGCGCCCGGGGTTGAGCACGCCCCACCCTGCCCTGACGCTGCCCACCCGTGGCGGCTGCGCCTCCGGCCCGGTACTGCTGGTGGAGCGCGGCACGCGTCCGCCCTGACACTGCCCACCCTTGGCGGCTGCGCGCCTCCGCCCCGGTGTTGCCGGAAGAGCGCGCCTGCGCCTCGGTCAGCACCCGTCACTTGGCCCGTGAGCGGCTCAGTTGACCCGGCTGTGCTCAGGGCGCGGCAGCAGTGGTTGGCCTATAGGGGCCACGAGCGTGCTAGTTTGTGAGCGATCGTTCAACTACGGGGAGGGTTGATGGGCCGCAAGCAGGTCTGGGACCAGGACGAAGTGCTGGCCTCCGCCATGCGCCTGTTCCGTCGTCGTGGATACCTCGGCGCCTCGCTGCGCGACCTCGAAGAGGCGACCGGAATGCACCCGGGCAGCCTGTACCGGGCGTTCCACAGCAAGGAAGGCCTGTTCAGTGCCGCGCTGGACGCCTACAACGAGCGTGTGGTGGAGGGCCGGGTCCGCGTCCATCTGCGGGATGCGGAGGACCCCGTGGCCGGCATCCGCTCGTTCTTCACCTCGGCGTTCGACACCGGCATCGGCCCCGAACCCGATCCGGGGTGCCTGCTCACCAACAGCGCGGTGGAGTCGTTCACCGTTCCGCAGGCGACGCCGGGCGTGCGCCGGGGGCTGGAGACGATCGAGTCCGGCTTCGCCGACGCGCTGACGCGCGCCCGTGCCCAGCGGCTACTGCCCCCGGAACTCGACGTCGAGGAGTCAGCCGCCCAGCTCCTGGCGCTCTACCAGGGACTGCTGGTGCTCGTCCGGTCCGGTACGGCCGCCGCCAAACTGCACACCATCACCGACGGAGCCCTGGCATCGATCGGCGCCAGGCGAGCCAAGACAGCCGAGCAAGCCAACGAAGAGGAACATCGATGAGTGACCAACAGCAGCTCTGGGACGACTACGCCGCGTGCTGGTCGGCCGACCCCTCGATACGGCTCACCGCGCTCGGCGCGGTCGCGGTCGACGACGTCACCTACCGGGACCCGGGGACCGAGGTCGGCGGCCTGGCCGAACTGGACGCGTACATGGACGGCTTCGCCGGGGCGTTTCCCGGACACCGCTTCCGCATCGACGAGGTCCTCGACCACCACGACCGGTCACTGGCCCGCTGGACCCAGGTCGGCCCGGACGGTGAGACCTTCATGACGGGCGTGAGCAGCGCGGTGCACCGCGACGGCCTGCTCGCCGACGTGACCGGATTCTTCCTCCCCGCCTGACGACTCCGGCCGGACCGCCCGCCGGACCCTGGCGGCCGACGGCCAGCAGCAGCAGCGACCCGCACCCCGGGGCTCCCGTTCACCAAGCGGCCAGCGCCCCTCGTGCCGCCGCGCGACCGTGCGGACCCCCTTGACGCGCCCTCCGGGCAGGGGGACGCTCCCGGGGCTCGGATCCGTACGGTGCGTTGGGGGGCCGGAATGCCGGAGCAGTCGGAGGGGCGTGTCCAGACCGCGGGGGAGCTGCGGGCCCTGCTCGCGGCGCGCGGGGCGCGGTGGTCCGTGAGCGAGCACCTCGCCGACGGGGACCCCGTGCCGAGGCCCGCCCTCGGCCTGGGTACGAGCACGGCGGCGGCAGCGGAGCTGACCCCCGCCGGGGCCGCGCCGCCGGTGGACCTGCGGAGCCTCGTGGGCCGGGTCAGCGGCAATCCGCACCTCACCCGGCGCAGGGCGGCGCACGGCCTGCTCCCCGGAACCCACCCCCTCGCCGCCGCGCGCCCCTCCGCCGTGGACTGGCGGAGCCGGTGGGGGTGGCCCTGGCTCACCAAGGTGAAGGACCAGAACCCGTGCAGCGCCTGCTGGGCGTTCGGGGCGGCGGGCCTGGTGGAGTCGATGGCCCGCATCGAGCACCACGTGTGGGCCGAGCGGTCCGAGGGGGACGTGCACGAGGGGATGAAGTCCCCCTGCGGGCAGACGGGCAGCCCCGAGGCCGCCCTCGACTGGATCCGGACCAACGGCGGACTCGCGGACCCGGGCTGCCGGCCGTACTCGCCGCCGCCGCCCGGCACACCCGTCGACCGCCGGGAGGCCTGGCGGGCCGAGTGCACCCCGAGCTGGGACCGCTCCGGCCGGACCGTCCGCATCACCGGGGGGCACGTGCTGCTCGGCGACGTGGAGCAGCAGAAGGTGTGGCTGGACACGGTGGGCCCGCTGACGGCCTGCTTCGACGTGTACGAGGACTTCTTCGGCCTCGGCTCCGGCGTCTACCACCGCACCAGCGACCACCTGGCGGGCGGCCACTGCGTGCTGATCACCGGCTACGACGACGCGGCCGGCTGCTGGCTGTTCAAGAACTCCTGGGGGACCGGCCACCACGTGGGCGGCTACGGCCGGATCGCGTACGGCGAGGCGCGGATCGACGACTGGGCGAAGTGCGGGCTGCAGGACACCAACATCGACCCGTGGAGCAAGCGCCGCCTGCACACCGGCAACGTCTACGAGAGCGGCAACGGCCGCGCCCACCGCAACTTCGAGTTGGCGGCGCTCGGCGGAGCCGGCGGGGGCTCCCTGAGCCACTGGTGGCGCGAGGGCGACGCCCCCTTCGCCTGGATCCGCGCCCAGAGCTTCGCGTCCGACGCCTCCGGCCAGCCCGCCTTCACGGGGACCACGTACAACCGGAACATGGAGTCCCTGCACGTCACCACTGGCGGCCGGCTCCGCCACTGGTACTACGAGCACTTCGTCGGCGCCTGGCGCGACGGCGGCGCCTTCGGCCCCGGCGACGCGGCGGTCGGCTCGACCCCGGCCTTCATCCAGAGCGACTACGGGGCGCCCGGCAACTTCGAGGTGGTCGTCCGCACCGCCGACGGCCGCCTGAACCACTGGTGGCGGATCAACGGCGCCCCCTGGACCTGGAACGACGGCGGCCGCTTCGCCTCCGGCATCGCGCACTTCGGCCCGGCCCTGGTCCAGACCCGCTCCCGCCACCTCGACCTGGTCGCCACCCGCGCCGACGGCCGGATGCAGCTGTGGTGGCGCGACGACCCGAACGGGTTCGTCTGGCGCCCCGGCGAGATCTTCGGCTCCGGCATCACCTCCGCGCCCTGCCTGATCGAGGGGCAGCACGGGGCGGCCGACGAGGACACCGCCGGGAACTACGAGCTGTGCGTGACGGGCGGCGGCGGCCGCGTCGAGCACTGGTGGCGCGGCAACGCGGGCGGCGCCCCCTGGCGGCGCTCGGCCGTCTTCGGCCACGACGTGCTGGCGGTCACCGGGATGCTCCAGGGCAGCTTCGGGTTCAACCTGGAGGTGATCGTCCTGCGCACCGACCGCCTGCTCCAGCACTACTGGCGCGACGGCTCCGGCTGGCACGAGGGGGCGGTGATCGGCCCGGCCTAGGCAGGGTCCACATCGTGACGGTCCGCATCGTGACGGTCTACATCGTGACGGTCTACATCGTGACGGTCCGCATGGTGGACGGGCCCCGGGTTGCACCTCTGTTGTATCTATGCTGTGCGCATGCCACCCGCCCGTACCGCCGGTACCACCGTGACCGCTGCCGAACGCGTCTACCAGCACGTCAAGCAGGCCGTGCTCGACCGCCGCTACGAGGGCGGGGTGCTGCTGACCGAGGGCGAGCTCGCGGTCGCCGTCGGGGTCTCGCGGACGCCGGTCCGCGAGGCGCTGCTGCGGCTGGAGACCGAGGGACTGCTGAAGCTGTACCCGAAGAAGGGCGCCCTCGTCCTCGCGGTCTCCGCCCAGGAGATCGCCGACGTGATCGAAACCCGGCTGCTGGTCGAGGAGTTCACCGTCCGGCAGGCCGTGCCCGCCCCGGCCGGGCTGCTGGAGCGGCTCGCGGAACTGGTCGAGGAGCAGCGCCGGCTCGGTGACGCGGGCGAGCTCGGGGCGATGATGGCCGCCGACCGGGCCTTCCACGCGGAGATCGTGCGCAGCGCCGGCAACCAGATCCTCTGCCGCCTCTACGACCAACTGCGCGACCGCCAGCTCCGCATGGGCGTGGCCCTGCTGCACGCGCACCCCGAGCGGGTGGAGCGGACGCTGGCCGAGCACCGGGAGATCCTCGACGCCCTGCGCGCGGGTGACGCCGACACGGCCGCCGCGGCGGTACGGGCCCACGTGAGCCGGGTCGGGGAACTGGTGCGGGGGTCCGCCCGATGAGCTCCGCGTCCATCGCCGCCCCCGGGACAACGGTCTTCAAGGACCCGCCGGGCGGCCGCAAGGCGGTGTTCGTCTGGTCGATCGGCGTCGCCGTCTACTTCGTTGCGGTCATCTTCCGCACCAGCCTCGGCGTCGCCGGGCTGGAGGCCGCCGACCGCTTCCACGTGAACGCCTCGGCGCTGTCCACCTTCGCCCTGCTCCAGCTCATGGTCTACGCGGGCATGCAGATACCCGTCGGCCTGATGGTGGACCGGCTCGGCACCAAGAAGGTGCTCACCCTCGGCGCCGTGCTCTTCACCGCCGGCCAGATCGGCTTCGCGCTCTCCCCCTCCTACGGGATGGCGCTGGCGGCCCGCGCCCTGCTGGGCTGCGGTGACGCCCTGACCTTCATCTCCGTGCTGCGGCTCGGCACCCGCTGGTTCCCGGCCCGCCGGGGCCCGCTGATGGCGCAGCTGGCCGGCCTGGTCGGGATGGCGGGCAACCTGATCTCCACGCTGGTGCTGGCTCCCGTGCTGCACGGGGTCGGCTGGGTGCCGGCGTTCGCGGGCAGCGCGGTGGCGGGGCTGGTCGTCCTGGTCCCGCTCGTGCTGTTCCTGCGTGACCACCCGGAGGGGCACGAGCCCGTACCCCCGGCTGCCTCCGGCGCGGGTGGATTCGTACGGCGCCAGATCGCCGACTCCTGGCGGGAGCCGGGCACCAAGCTCGGCCTGTGGGTGCACTTCACGACGCAGTTCCCGGCGATGGTGTTCCTGCTGCTGTGGGGGATGCCCTTCCTCGTCGAGGCCCAGGGGCTCTCGCGGACCACCGCGGGCAGGCTGCTCACGCTGGTGGTCGCCTCGAACATGGCGCTCGGCCTGGTCTACGGCCAGATCGTCGGCCGGAGGCAGTCCTCCAGGATCCCGCTCGCCCTGGGCACGGTCGCCCTCACCGCACTGCTGTGGGGCTCGGTCCTGGCCTATCCGGGGGACCACGCGCCGATGTGGCTGCTGATCGCGCTCTGCCTGGTGCTGGGCACGTGCGGGCCCGCGTCGATGATCGGCTTCGACTTCGCCCGGCCCGCCAACCCGGCGGAACGTCAGGGCACCGCCTCCGGAATCACCAACATGGGCGGTTTCATCGCCTCGATGACGACCCTGCTGGTGGTGGGCCTTCTCCTCGACGCCACCGGGGACAACTACCGCATCGCGTTCTCGTCGGTCTTCGTCCTGGAACTCCTGGGCATCGCCCAGATCCTGCGCCTGCGCGGCCGCGCCCTGGCCCGCGAACACGAGCGGGTGGAAGCAGTGGGCATCGCCCCGGTCACTCCGCCGGCCCCGGTTCCGGCCGCCACCGCCGTGGCAGCCGCCGGGGCCGGCACCCCCGTCGGCACCCCTGCCGACCCGCGGCCGGCCCGGTGACATCCGGTGCCGGCCCGGCTTGCGCGTAGGCCCCGTACCGAGGAGGACGGGTCCGGGTGGGACAGACCCCCGTCCTTTCCCACCCATCCGCCCGTCCACTCCGCGGAGTCGGGTTCCGGCCAACGCCTGCCGAGCCTACGAGGGCTCCGCGCGGCCGCGTGTGCACTGCGCGCAGGGAGCGTTGACAATCCGCGCAACGGGTTTGACGGCCGGCTAGGCGGTGGCGCCGGCCGGGGCGTCGGTTGCGGCAGCCGCAGCGGCACCGGCCGCGGCACCCGCAGCGGCCTCCTCCACCACCGCGCGGCGGAACTCGCTGGGGCTGGCCCCGTACGTATCGCGGAACAGCCGGCTGAACACCGAGGCGTTGGTGAATCCCCAGCGCAGGGCCACGGTGTGGACGGGGACGGCCGGCTGCCCGGGATCGGCGAGGTCCTCGCGGCAGCGCTCCAGCCGGCGCCGGCGGATCGTGGCCGCGACGCTCTCCCCGCGCTCCCGGAAGAGCAGCTGGAGCCGGCGCAGCGACACGCTGTGCCGGTCGGCGACCAGGGACGGGCTCAGCTCGGGATCGCCGAGGTTGTGCCCGATGAAGGTGTCGATCCGGGCCAGCAGCGCCCGGGTCCGGCTCTCCTCGGACAGCTCGTCCTCGGCGCCGATCCGCTCGGCGAGGCAGGCTCCGGCCAGGTCGAGGGCGACGGAGCCCAACTGCTCCAGCTCGGCGGGCGCGCACTCCTCCCCGTGCGCGGCCAGGGATCGCATGTACTGCGCGAGGATCGCCCCGATGCCCCGGTCGGCGGGGATCCGCTCGGCGAGCACCCGGTCCACCCGGTCCGGCCGCAGCGGGAGCGCGGTGCGGGGGAGCGAGAGGATCACGGCCCGGACCGGCTCGGTGCCCGGGACGCCCGACTCGAAGGGGTGCGAGGTGTCCCACAGCACCAGGTCCCCCGAGAAGGGCCCCGAGTCGTGCCGGTTCTGCGCGATCCACATGGACCCGCTGGTCACCAGCCCCAACTGGTACTGCTCGGGGTCGCTGCTGCGGACGTGCGCCGCCGTGCGCCGGGCGCGCAGCGGGGCGTAGCCGAACTGCGACACCTGCACGGAGCCCAGGTCGAGCACGGCGGCCTCCGCCTGGAAGTCGCCCGCGTGCTCACTCCTGATCGACGTGGACACCAGCTGCTGTGCCACCACGTCGGAAAACCAATCGAACCGGTCCGCTGCCGGTACGGCAGCGGACGAAATCACCGACCACACCAGGGGCTCTCCGGCCTACGGAGTCACGGAGAAGTTGGCCAGGATGGCCTCGGCCAGCGCCGGGTCACCCTCCACCTTCACCCGGTCGGCCACGGTGTGCGGACGCACCCGGCCGGCCGCGAGGCGTACGTACGTCTCCCAGTCCAGGGTCAGCGTCACCGCGGGCCCCAGCGAGGGCGCCTTGTCGATGGTGCCGCGGCCCTCCGCGTCGACCCGTACGGTCCGCATGAACTCCAGCGCCCCGTGCACGTCGATGATCACGGCCGAGCTCGTGGGCGCGCCCGCCTTCTTCGCGACCACCTTCGGCAGCCCGGCGAGCAGGACGTCCCGGGCCACGTAGGCCCCCGGCGAGTCCCAGTTCCCGGGTGCGCCCAGGGCCGCCCGCAGGTCCTGCTCGTGGATCCACACGTCGAACGCGCGCAGCCGCAGCGAGTGCTCCAGCGTCGCCGGCTCGCCCAGCGGGCCGCGGATCATCGTGTCCGGTTCCCGCTTCTCGTTCCGCAGCTGCCGGGAGCGGCGGATGATCGTGTACTCCAGCTCGGAGGTCATCTCGGGCGCGGTGTGGTGCCGCCGCACGTCGACCTGCACTTCCATGTACCGGGAGAACTCGTCGACCACGTGCCGCAGGTCCCGCGGCAGGGTGTGGATCGGCCGCGGGTCGCCCAGCTGCTCGCACTCGATGCCGATGACGTGGGACACGACATCGCGCACGGACCAGTTCGGGCAGGGCGTCGCCCGGCTCCACTCGCCTTCCGTCAACGGAAGGACCAGCTCGGATATCGCCTCGATGGAGTGGGTCCACGCGTCGGCATAGGGCTGAAGGCTGGGATGCGGATGGACGGTCAACGGGACCCCTCGCGTGCTGTTCATTGGCCTGTTGGGCGCGTTGGCGCTTTGGCGCGTTCTGGAAGCTTGTGCAATGGCTTCAAAACTACGCTGCCGGTGAGCACCCCGGCAGTGCTTTCGTGTGACGATCGTAGGCCCGAGTTGACGGCTTGAAAGCCAGGACGGTGGTACTGTGCGCGCTTCCCTGATCCAAATCGCGGTGAATGAGGGGGAGTCGGTGGTTTCCCGCCGCTCCCGGGCCACTGACCTCGTGCGCGAACAGTCCGGCTCGGACCTCGTCGTCCTGCCCGAACTGTGGACTGTGGGCGCCTTCGCCTACGAGCAGTTCGAGACAGAGTCCGAGCCGCTGGACGGGCCGACCTACGGGGCCATGTCCGCGGCCGCCCGCGACGCCGGGGTCTGGCTGCACGCCGGCTCCTTCGTGGAGCGCGCGGGCGACGGCTCCCTCTACAACACCGCGCTCGTCCTCTCCCCGACGGGCGAGCTCGCCGCCACGTACCGCAAGATCCACCGCTTCGGCTTCGACCAGGGCGAGGCCGTCCTGATGTCCGCGGGCGAGTCCCTGACCACGGTCGCCCTGCCGGAGCAGACCCTCGGCCTGGCCACCTGCTACGACCTGCGCTTCCCGGAGCTGTTCCGCGGCCTGGTCGACGCCGGGGCGACGACGCTGGTCGTCTCCGCGGGCTGGCCGGCCCGCCGCCGGGGCCACTGGACGCTGCTGAACCGGGCCCGCGCCGTCGAGGACCAGTCGTACGTCCTCGCGTGCGGCACGGCAGGCACCAACGGGGGCGTGGAACAGGCCGGCCACAGCCTGGTCGTGGACCCGTGGGGCGAGGTCCTCGCGGAGGCGGGCCCGGGGGAGGAGGTCCTGACGGTGGACCTCGACCCGAAGAAGGTCGCCGAGACCCGCGAGCAGTTCCCGGCCCTGAAGGACCGCCGCCTCGGCCTCTGAGCCCCCCGAAGGGCCCACGGCACGTGCGCGGCGACGGCGGTGCTTTACTCGACGAGAGCCCTCGGGGGACGAGGACACGGACGGGGTACGGGGCATGACGGACGGGACGACGGACCCGGAAGCGGGACCGGTGGCGGACCCGTCGGCGGGACCGGTGGCGACGATTTCGGCGGGCGCAGAACCGGCGGAACCAGTCCCGGCGGAACGGGTCCACTGGCTCCAGCGCTCGATGGCGGGCCTCGCCACCCTCTCCACCGCCGCCGTGGCGGTCTGGGCGATGTCGTTCCCGCTCGGTGTGGTCATGCTCTTCCCCCTCATCGCCTTCAGCTGGACCCTCTTCGTCCGGGGTCGCGAAGACTTCCGTGTCCTGTGCCTCGGTGTCGGTGTGGGCGGGATCGTCCTCGGGATCCTGCTGGGCATCTTCGGAATGTTCCCGGTCATCGCGCCGGCGACCGTGCTGCTGCTGGCCCGCTCGGCCGATCCGCGCCGCCGCCCGGTCCTCGCCCGCGTGTACGCCGGCATCGCCGTGCTGGTGACCGCGGCGGTGCTGACCGTCGCCGGCTGGCTGGCGTCCGAGGCCTGGCTGCGGCCCTCGTACTCCTACTCCGTGGACATCCCCGGCTCCCTGTACGGCGAGGACGGCCTCGCCGAGGCGGGCCTCGGGCTGTACGGAGTGACGGGCATCAACGAGTCGTTCCTCGATTCCGGGACCCGCCTGAAGGTCACGTACGACGAGAGCCTCACCGAACCCGAGCGCGCCGCCCTGCGCGAGGCCCTGACGGCCATCCCCGGCGCAGGCCCGCTCCGGGACTGCAGCCGCGGCGAGTGCGACTGAGCGGGCCCCGCCTGATCCGAAAGACACGCCCTACGGCTCGCCCGGGCCTTCCCGCTCCTTCTCCGCCATCCGGATCACGCACACCGCGACGGCGATGAGCAGCGAGGCGTCGGCGTCCTCGCGGACCACGTCGACGGCGTACGTCTCGCGGATCCGGTACCACTGGCGGGAGATCAGCGCGAGCAGTTCCCCCTCGTACTCGACCTTGAACTCCCGGTCCAGGATCCGCCCGCTGACATCGAGCTCGGTGCCCTCGTTGAGCACCACCGAGTAGTGGTTGCGCAGCAGCGAGAACCGCTTCTTGCGGATCACCGCGAGCCGCCGCTCGTCGCGCTCCAGCGTCATCGCGTCGCGCAGGGCGAAGAGCTTCTCCCGCAGCGTGATGAGGATCCGCCCGTCGGGATCCTTCAACTCCAGGGTGTCCCGGAACCGCAGGGCCTTGCCGTCGACGAGGAAGGCGTGCCGGCCGTCCTCGTCCTCGATCCAGTAGTCGTCCCCGATGGCCAGCATTTTGTCCCGTACCAGGTATTTCACGCCCTCATCGCTGCCCGCGATAGGTTCCGGTCATGCCACTCCTCTACGTGACCGACCTGGCGTACCCGGCGCGCGGCCGCCGCTACGGCGACGAGGACGTCTTCCTCACCGCACGCCTGCGACAGCACTTCCCCCTCGCCCTGTGCCACCCCCTGGACGCGGAGGCCCTGCTCCCTGCCTTCGACACGGTCATCGTCCGCAACAGCGGCCCGGTCATCCACCACCAGGAGGCCTACGACTCCTTCCGCGCGGCCGCCCTCGCCGCCGGCGTCCGCGTCTACAACCCCCTGACGGGCCGCGGCGACATGGCGGGCAAGCAGTACCTCGTCGACCTCACCGCCTCCGGCCACCCGGTCATCCCCACGATCGACGACCCGGCGCACCTCCCGCTCCTCCCCGCGTCCCCCTCGTACGCGGTGAAGCCGAAGCAGGGCGCCGACTCGATAGGCCTGACCTTCACCCCGCACCCGGACTGCGCCCCGGGGGAGTTCCTGATCCAGCCGCGCATCGACTTCTCCTACGAAGTCTCCTTCTACTTCGTGGACGACACCTTCCAATACGCCCTGTACGCGCCCGACCCGGCCCGCCGCTGGGAACTGGTCCCCTACGAGCCCACCCCCGTGGACCTCTCCTTCGCGCGCACCTTCATCGACTGGAACACCCTCACCCACGGCATCCAGCGCGTGGACGCCTGCCGTGCGCCCTCGGGCGAGCTCCTCCTGGTCGAACTGGAGGACCTCAACCCGTACCTCTCCCTGGACCTCCTCCCGCCGGAGACCCAGGACGCCTTCATCGCCTCCCTCGTCCGCTCCCTCCGCGACTTCGGAGCCTGACGCCGTCCCGCGGGAGAGCCGGCTAGCCGGCAGGCGTTCCCGCCGGGCTTGCCGGGCTTGCCGGGCCTGCCGAGCCCGCCGAGGCGTCTTCCATCGTCCTGCGCAGCAGGGCGACGGTGGACGCCAGCCGCTCCAGCGAGCCGGCCGCCGTCAGCGGCCCGGCGAGCCAGGAGCGCAGGCCGTCCTCGAAGGTGGGCGTGGCAGCGGCCAGCAGCGCGTCCCCCTCGGGGGTCAGCTCCAGCAGGGACGAGCGGCGGTTGCTGGGATTGGGACGCCGGACCACCCAGCCGGCGGCCTCCAGGCGGTCCACCCCCTTGCTGGTCGCCCCGACGGTGATGGCGGCCTCCTCGGCCAGGTCGTTGACCCGGCAGCCGTCCCGGCCGTCGATGATGCGCAGGAACTCGTACTGGCCCATCGTCAGGCCGTGCTCGGCGCGCAGCCGTTCGCCCAGCGCGTTGTAGAGCCTGGTCTCGTACCGGACGAGGTCCGTGAACACCTGTGCGAGGTCGGCCATTCTTCTGCTCCAGTTTCGCGGGAATGATATTCCTAGGAATATAGTTCCTAGTGAAGAACAGCGCTTCATCTGGAGGATCGCATGAGCAAGGCGCAGCGCGCGGCAGTCGACGCACTGATGCGGCAGTCCCCGTTCGACGGCAGCCTCCCGCCGGAGCAGCTCCGCAAGGACTTCGAGACCCAGATGACCTCGGGCCCGGCCCCGGCCGGGGTGACCGTCACCCCCTCCGTCCTCGGCGGCCGTCCTGCCCTGACGGTCGAGCCCATCGAGCCCGTCGAACCCGAGGGCGGCCCCGCCACCGGGGCGACCACCGGGACGATCCTCTACTTCCACGGCGGAGGCTGGGTCTTCGGCTCACCCGACACGGCCCTGCACCTCACCGCCGCGCTGGTGCGCCGCACCGGAGTCCGCGCCGTCTCGGTCGACTACCGCCTCGCCCCCGAGCACCCCTTCCCCGCCGCCGTCGAGGACGGCCTCGCCGCCTACCGCGACCTGCTGGACCAGGGCGCCCGGGCCGAGCGGATCGTGCTGGCCGGGGAGTCGGCCGGCGGCGGTATCGGCATCACCACCCTGCTCGCCGCCCGCGAGGCCGGACTGCCGATGCCGGCCGCCGCGGTCGCCTTCTCCCCGGGCCTGGACGCCACCCTCTCGGGCGAGAGCATGACCACGAAGCACGACGCCGACCCGGTCTTCACCCGCGCGGAACTGGCCACCGTCTTCGCCCACCACCTCGCCGGACAGGACCCCGCCCAGCCGCTGCTGAGCCCGGCCGTCCACGCCGACCTGACGGGGCTGCCCCCGCTGCTGCTCCAGGCCGGTTCCAACGAGGTCCTGCTGGACGACTCCACCCGGTTCGCCGTCCGGGCGGCCGCGGCCGGGGTCGACGTCCAGCTCGACGTCACCGCCGACGTCCCCCACGTCTTCCAGGTCTTCGAGGGCCTGCTGGACGAGGCCGACGCGGCCCTGGACCGCGCCGCACGTTTCATCACGGACGCACTGGCCCGCGTCTGAAACCGGGCCTGCCGGCCTAGGCCGTCGCACTCCTCACGTCGCGCCGCCGTGCCACGTAGCGGAGCAGGGCCCAGATCGCCGAGGCGTTGACCAGGGCGCTGACCAGGATCACGGCGCAGAAGCCGAGTCCGGCCCACATCGAGGGGTCGTCGGCCACGGAGGTGTCCGGCGCCACCCAGTCCGCGGGGCGCGCGTCCGACTCCGAGGGGTAGTCCGTGGGCAGCTTCGCGGGCGGCTCGGAGCCCTCGTACCGGGGGTCGAAGGCCGCGTCCGAGTCCAGGGCGTCCGGCGCGGGCACGAGGGACATCAGCAGCACGAAGCTGACCGGCGCCGTGGCCAGGATCGGGAAGACCGCGAACATCCCGCTGTCCCCGTTCCACTGGCCGACCGCGACGTAGACCAGCATCGCGACCACCAGCGCCAGGTACGCACCGGGCACCCACATCTCAGCCTTCGACCAGCGCCGCACCATGACGTTCACCGTTTCCCGTTCTGCGTTCCGCTTCGTTCGTTCTGTTGCCAGTCTCGAAGCTGCCGGGTCCCGCCACCTGAGTACGCCTACTCATCCTGTGCCGCCCTGCGTACCTGGTCAGAGCCGTGCAGGGGGAGGGTGCAGGGGCGTGCGCACGGCCGGCGGGGCCTAGGAGATAACGCTTGGGCCACGGTCGCAGAACGCGTGCAGCAGTCGGGGGGCGGGCTCCGTCAGGTAGGTCGGGGGAGCCAAGGGGGCTTCGGGAGGGATGCAGATGCCAAAGAGGCACGGGCCGGGTGGCCATGCGAACCACTGACGTTCCCGCCTTCACGGCCTTCGTGCAGGCACGGTCCTCGGCACTGTTCAGGACCGCCCTGCTGATCACCGGCGAGCGGCACGTGGCCGACGACCTCGTGCAGTCCACGCTGGAGCAGGTGTGCCGGCACTGGCGCAAGGTCCGCTCCGCCGACGCGCCGGAGGCCTACGCGCGCCGGATCCTGGTGAACCTCGCGAACGACCGCTGGCGCAAGCTGCGCGGCCGTGCGGAGGTCCCCCTGGACGACGGCATCGGGGGCGGGCACGTCGATCCGTACAAAGGGCTCGTGGTCCGCGACGAGTTGATGCGCGAACTGCAGTCCCTGCCGGTCGGCATGCGCACCGTACTGGTGCTGCGGTACTTCGAAGACCTCGACGACGCGGAGATCGGCCGCTTGATGAACATCTCGGCCGGCTCGGTCCGGTCCCAGGTGGCCCGGGGCCTGTCGAAGCTCCGGTCGACCGTCGGTACACAGGCACTGAGCGCGGGTTCGGAAGGGGCGGCATGAAGGACTTCGACCTGGAGGAGGAGCTGGCCGCGGCCATGCTCGACCGGGCACGGCGGGAACCGCCGCGCAGCTACGACGTGGACGGCCTCATCGGGTCGGTACGGCAGCGCCGGCGGCGCCTGCGGACGGGTGCGGCGGCGGCCGCGGTGCTCGTGGCCCTGGGCGCCGGCTTCGTCGTCCAAGAGGGCCGGGACCGCACCTCGGGGCCCGCACCGGCGGCGCCCGCGCCGACTGCCGAGATGCCTCCCTCCCCCTCCCTGCCCGCCCCGCCGCCCCGGCTCGACCCGGCCCGGACGATGAACACCCTGTTCCTCTCCGCCCTGCGCTTCCAGAACCCGGCCACCCGCTCCCAGGTGGATCCGGCCGAGGTGGCGGCGCTGTTCGCCAACGAGCCCACGTACCAACGGATCTGGGGCACCGACTCGCTCGGCGTGACCTGCGGTGCCGAGGTCGACGGCGTGCTGCTGCCGGGGCAGGTCCTGCTGTACCGGGGGACCGAACCGCTCGACCGGACCCCTTCCGTCATCTTCGACGGGACCACGGGGAAGGTGGTCGCCGTGACCTGCGCGACGAATACCGGAGGCGGCAAGGGCGGCGACCCGACGGTGTCCGGTTTCTACGGCGGACTGGTGACGGCCACCAAGTCCGGCGACTCCACGGCACTGGAGACGCTCGGGAAACAGTTCGTGACCGCACACCTGCGGTCCGCCGAGGCCCAGGGCCCGACCGCGGGCACCTGCTCCCACACCGCACCCCCGTTCTGGCTCGCGAGCAACCCCTCGTCCGGAACCCTCACCCACGGATGGACCGTGAACCTGGGCGGAAGCTTCGACTTCCCGATCGAGATCGACGAGAACGCGAAGATCGCCAGATCCTGCGGCGGATGAGCCGCACCACCGGCTGCCGCGGCCGGGGCGCTGCCGGCGCACACACCCTGAAGCCCGTTCTCCTCAGGATGGCAAGCTTGAAGGATGAACGATGCTGCCCCGGCGCCCACCCCTGCGCCCGCGCCCCGCCGACGTGCCCGTGTCCGTGCCCCCGAGCTGATCGGCAAGGGTGGCTGGCTCAACACCGGCGGGAAGGAACTCACCCTCGCCGACCTGCGAGGTAAGTGCGTTCTTGTAGATTTCTGGACCTTTTGCTGCGTGAACTGCCTCCACGTGCTCGACGAGTTGCGCGAGCTGGAGGAGAAGCACCGCGACACCGTCGTGATCGTCGGGGTGCACTCGCCGAAGTTCGTGCACGAGGCCGAGCACTCCGCCGTCGTCGACGCCGTGGAGCGGTACGGGGTGCACCACCCCGTGCTCGACGATCCCGAGCTCGCGACCTGGAAGCAGTACGCCGTCCGTGCCTGGCCCACGCTCGTGGTGATCGACCCCGAGGGGTACGTCGTCGCGCAGCACGCCGGGGAGGGGCACGCGCACGCCATCGCGAAGCTCGTGGAGGAGCTGGAGGCCGAGCACGAGGCCAAGGGGACGCTGCGGCGCGGGGACGGGCCGTACGTGGCGCCCGAGCCGGTGGCGGGTGACCTGCGGTTCCCCGGGAAGGCGCTCGTGCTGCCCTCCGGGAACCTGCTCGTGTCCGATACGACCCGGCACCAGCTGGTGGAGCTTGAGCCCGACGGGGAGAGCGTCGTACGGCGCTTCGGCAGCGGGGAGCGCGGGTTCACCGCCGAGAGCTTCAGCGAGCCCCAGGGGCTGGCGCTGCTGCCCGACGGGTCCGTGGTCGTCGCCGACACCGTCAATCACGCGCTGCGGCGGTTCGACCCCGCGACCGGGGCCGTGGAGACCGTCGCCGGGACCGGACGGCAGTGGTGGCAGGGCTCGCCGACCTCCGGGCCGGCCTTGGAGGTGGCCCTGTCCTCGCCGTGGGACGTGGCCTGGTGGCAGGGCCGGGTGTGGATCGCCATGGCCGGGGTCCACCAGCTGTGGACCTGGGACCCGGAGAGCGGCACCGTGGCCGTCGCCGCCGGGACGACGAACGAGGGGCTGCACGACGGGCCGGCCGCCGAGGCCTGGTTCTCCCAGCCGTCCGGGCTCGCGGCCACCCCGGACCGCCTGTGGATCGCCGACTCCGAGAGCAGCGCCCTGCGGTACGTCCACCCCGACGGGGAGGGCGGCTACGCCATCACCACCGCGGTCGGCACCGGCCTCTTCGACTTCGGGCACCGGGACGGCGACGCCGCCCAGGCGCTGCTGCAGCACCCGCTCGGCGTCACCGCGCTGCCCGACGGGTCGGTCGCGGTGTGCGACACGTACAACCACGCCCTGCGGCGCTACGACCCGGCGAGCGGGCAGGTCACCACCCTCGCCACCGATCTCCGCGAGCCCAGCGACGCGGTGCTCGTCGGTGACGACATCGTGGTCGTGGAGTCGGCCCGGCACCGGCTGACCCGGCTGCGGCTTCCCGAGGAGGCCGTACGGGTGGACGCGGTCGCCCACCGCACGCAGCGGGCCGCCACCGAGGTGGCCCCCGGCACGCTCCGGCTCGACATCGTCTTCCAGGCGCCGAGCGGCCAGAAGCTCGACACCCGCTACGGGCCCTCCACCCGCCTGCTGGTCTCCTCGACCCCGCCCGAGCTCCTGACGGCGGGCGAGGGGGCCGGGACGGACCTGTTCCGGGAGCTCGCGCTGAACCCGGAGCTGACCGAGGGCGTCCTGCACGTCTCCGCGATGGCCGCCTCCTGCGACGACGACCCCGAGAACGAGTACCCGGCCTGCCACGTCCACCAGCAGGACTGGGGGGTACCGGTCCGCATCACCGCCGACGGCGTGACCCGGCTGCCCCTGGTGCTGGCGGGGATGGACGACTGAGACGCAGCGCTACGACAA
Organism: Streptomyces sp. GL_148; assembly: GCF_057834205.1. Lineage (NCBI taxonomy): Bacteria > Bacillati > Actinomycetota > Actinomycetes > Kitasatosporales > Streptomycetaceae > Streptomyces > Streptomyces sp. GL_148. The sequence goes on from NZ_CM174396.1 coordinate 4,589,982, forward strand.
CGACCGTGCCCGCCGGGGGAGATCCCCCGGCGGGCACGGTCATGCGGTCGGTGCGTGGAGCCTCAGTTCTCCAGGAACGCCAGCATCACGTTGGCCAGGAGGTACGGGTCGTCCGCGCCGCACAGTTCGCGGGCGCTGTGCATGGAGAGGATGGCCACGCCGATGTCGACCGTCTGGATGCCGTGGCGGGCCGCGGTGATCGGGCCGATCGTCGTGCCGCACGGCATCGAGTTGTTGGAGACGAAGGTCTGCCACGGGACGCCGGCGCGTTCGCAGGCGTTCACGAACACCGCGCGGCCGCTGCCGTCGGTCGCGTAGCGCTGGTTGACGTTGACCTTCAGGATCGGGCCGCCGTTGGCGCGCGGGTGGTGCGTGGGGTCGTGCCGCTCCGCGTAGTTGGGGTGCACGGCGTGGCCGGTGTCCGAGGAGAGGCAGATGGCGCCGGCGAAGGCCCGCGCGCGGTCCTCGTAGGAACCGCCGCGCGAGAAGACTGAACGTTCCAGCACGTTGCCCAGCAGGGGCCCGTCCGCGCCGGTGTCCGACTGCGAGCCGTTCTCCTCGTGGTCGAAGGCGGCCAGGACGGGGATGTGCTCGAGCGTGCCGGCCGTGGAGGCCGCGACGAGGGCCGCGACGGCCGCGTGGACCGACAGCAGGTTGTCCATGCGCGGGCCCGCGAGGAGCTCGCGGTCGCGGCCCAGGTAGGCGGGCGGCTCGATCGAATGGACCATCAGGTCCCAGCCGGCGACGGAGCCGCGGTCGAGGCCTTCCTCGTCCTCCAGGAAGGCGATCAGGTCGCCTTCGTGGACGTCGCCGAGGCCCCAGATCGGCTGCATGTGCCGCTGCTTGTCCAGCTTGAGCCCGTCGGTGTTCGCCGACCGGTCCAGGTGCACGGCGAGTTGGGGTACGCGCATCAGCGCACGGTCGATGTTGACGAGCCGTTCGGTGCCGTCGAGCAGGGTGAGGCGTCCCGCCAGGCCCAGGTCGCGGTCGAGCCAGGTGTTGAGCAGGGTGCCGCCGTAGATCTCCACGGCGATCTGCCGCCAGCCCTGGTTGCCGGTGTCCGGCAGCGGCTTGACGCGGAGGTTGGGGGAGTCGGTGTGCGCGCCGATGATCCTGAACGGGGTGTGCGCGGCCGCGCCTTCGGGCACGTACCAGGCGATGATCGCGCCCCCGCGGAGTACGAACTTGCCTCCCGTGCTCGCGTCCCAGGCGTCCGTCTCGGCCAACTGCCTGAATCCGGCCTTCTCCAGCCGCTCGGCCGCGTTGGCCACGGCGTGGTACTGCGACGGACTCGCCGCCAGGAAGGTCATCAGGTCGTCGGTGTGGCCGCGGTCGAAGCGGGCGGCGGGAGAGCTCATGTGGTTCACCTTAACGACGGTCGTGTTCGTCATGGCCGGACTGCGGCGGATAGCCGGAGCAAGGGCCGCGGGGGGTGTGTCCCGGGGCACCCGGTGCTTGTCAGCCCGGCGGACGGTCGAAGCGGCGCTGCAGCTGTCTGCGCTCGCCCCGGCGGATGCGCGGGAGCATTTCCGGGGTCTGCGCGGAGCGCTGCGCGCGCCTCTTGCGTCCGGCGCAGAAGATACAGGCCTCACCGGGAGGGGCGTCGGGATCGATGGGTGCGCCGGGGTGCTCGGAGCATCCGGAGGCGTTGCGCGGCCGGGACAGCTCGCGGGCCACGATGAAGGCGCGGTGCAGGTCGTCGGCCATCGCGACGAAGTCCTCGGGGGGCGAGGACAGGCTCAGGTGGAAGCGCCGCTCCTCGACCGTGCGCAGGCGGGTCTGCAGCGCCTGGAGCGTGTACGGGGGCTCGGGCACGGGATAGCCGAGCCGGCGCTGCTCGCCGACGGGCGGGGTGGCGGCGGACGCGGCCCGGGCGCCCTGCGCGCGCAGTCCGAGGCGGCGCCGGTCGTTGCAGATCAGGCAGCGTCCCCAGCCGTCGGGCGCCTCGGGGTCCAGCGCGCCGTTGGGGTGCTCCGGACAGCCGGTGTAGCTCTTGGCGGGGGCGAGCCCGGCGGCGGTCTGGAAGGCGGTGTAGAGGGCGTCGGCCACCGATTCGTACTCGGTGGGGTGGGCGCCCTCGTAGAGCTCCTTGAGGTGGTCTCCGAGGCTGCCCACGGCGGACTGCAGCTCCTTGAGGGCATAGGGGCGCCCGGTCGGGACCGAGTACCCCCTGCTGCCGCGCCGCTGCTCCTGTGGACTCATACCCACGAGCGTCCCACGAACCACCGACATCCCGGGAACCCCGCAGCCCACAGGCGGTACGGGGCTGCGAGCCGGGTGTCTGCGCCCGCGCGCACGCCGACGGCCGGGCCCCCTGTGCGGAGGGCCCGGCCGTCTGCGCGTACGTACACCGCGTACAGCTGTGGGATGGGTGCCGAGGACTTAGAAGGCGGCCTCGTCGAGCTCCATCAGGGTGTTGTCGACGGACTCGGCGAGCGCGCGGGCCACCGAGACGCCCGGCAGGATCTGGGAGGCGAAGAACTTCGCCGCCGCGATCTTGCCGGTGTAGAACGCCACGTCCTTGGCGGAGGCGGCCGGCAGCTTCTCGGCGGCCACGGCCGCGCCCTTGAGGAGCAGGTAGCCGACGACCACGTCACCGGAGGCCATCAGCAGCCGGGTGGTGTTCTGGCCGACCTTGTAGATGTTCTTGACGTCCTCGCCGGTGGCGGTGAGGTCGACGATCATCTGGCCGACGATGGCCTCCAGGTCGACGGCCGCCTTGGCGAGCGCGTCGCGGGCCGGGGCGAGGTCCTCGCCGCCGGGGCCCTCGGCCAGGAACTTCTTCATCGTCTCGGAGAGGACGTTGAGGGAAGCACCCTGGTCGCGGACGATCTTCCGGAAGAAGAAGTCCTGGCCCTGGATGGCCGTGGTGCCCTCGTAGAGGGTGTCGATCTTGGCGTCGCGGATGTACTGCTCGATCGGGTATTCCTGCAGGTAGCCCGAGCCGCCGAAGGTCTGGAGCGACTGCGCGAGCTGCTCGTAGGACTTCTCGGAGCCGTAGCCCTTCACGATCGGCAGGAGCAGGTCGTTCAGCCCGACCAGGGACGCGGTGTCCTCGCCGGCGGCCTGCTTGACCTGGATCTCGTCCTGGATCGAGGCGGTGTACAGCACCAGGGCGCGCATGCCCTCGGCGTACGCCTTCTGCGTCATGAGCGAGCGGCGCACGTCGGGGTGGTGCGTGATGGTGACCTTGGGGGCCGCCTTGTCCATGAACTCGGCCAGGTCCGGACCCTGCACGCGCTGCTTGGCGTACTCCAGCGCGTTCAGGTAGCCGGTCGACAGGGTCGCGATGGCCTTCGTGCCGACCATCATCCGGGCGAACTCGATGATCATGAACATCTGGCGGATGCCGTCGTGCTTGTCACCGATCAGCCAGCCCTTGGCGGGGTGCTGGTCGCCGAAGGTCATCTCGCACGTGTTGGAGGCCTTGAGGCCCATCTTGTGCTCGACGTTCGTCGCGTAGACGCCGTTGCGCTCGCCCAGCTCGCCGGTCTCCCAGTCGAAGTGGAACTTGGGCACCAGGAAGAGCGAAAGCCCCTTCGTGCCCGGGCCGTGGCCCTCGGGGCGCGCGAGGACGTAGTGGAGGATGTTCTCCTCCATGTCGTGCTCGCCGGAGGTGATGAAGCGCTTGACGCCCTCGATGTGCCAGGAGCCGTCGTCCTGCTGGACCGCCTTGGTGCGGCCGGCGCCGACGTCCGAGCCGGCGTCCGGCTCGGTGAGGACCATCGTGGAGCCCCAGCGCTTCTCGACGGCGAGCGCGGCTATCTTCTTCTGGACCTCGTTGCCCTCTTCGAAGAGGACGCCGGCGAACGCCGGGCCGGAGGAGTACATCCAGACGGCCGGGTTCGCGCCCAGGATCGTCTCGGCGAAGGCCCAGATCAGGGAGCGGGGCGAGGTGGTGCCGCCGATCTCCTCGGGCAGGCCCAGACGCCAGTACTCGGAGTCCATGAAGGCCTTGTAGCTCTTCTTGAAGGACGCCGGGACGGGCGCGGTGTTCGTCGCCGGGTCGAAGACCGGCGGGTTGCGGTCGGCGTCCTCGAAGGAGGCGGCCAGCTCGTTCTCGGAGAGCTTGGCGATCTCGCTGAGGATCGTCTTGGCGGTCTCGGTGTCCATCTCACCGAACGGGCCAGTGCCGTACACGTTGTCGCGGCCGAGTACCTCGAAGAGGTTGAACTCGATGTCGCGGAGATTCGACTTGTAGTGCCCCATGGCGACGGCTCCGTTAAGGCTCGGTGAGAGTGGTTCCTCGTGCATACCAATCGGTAACGTAATGATGCTACCCACGGGTAATAACGGCAACCCTTCCGTGGTGACTGTGACCAGGGTCAAGTTCGAGCTCGCACCAGACGGTCTTGCTCCCGGGCCCCTGGATCACTCCCCATTGCAGCGCCAGCGCGTCGAGCAGGGCTAGGCCCCGGCCGGATTCCGCGTCGTCGGCCGCCTGTCGCAGTACGGGCCGTGCGCGCGGGTCGGGGTCGGTGAGCTCGACCCGCGTACGGGCTGCCCTTCCGATGACCCGCAGCGTGACCGGCGTGCCGTTGCCCAGGTGGGCGAGGGCGTTGGTGAGCAGCTCGCTGACGCAGAGCTCTACGTCTGGGCTCCCCAGGTGTTCCCGCACTGCGTGGCGGGCCAGGGGGATCGCACCGGGGGTGACGAGCAGCCGGAGCGTGAGGTCGCTGTTCATGGGGTGCCCGCCAGGGCTTCGGCGAGGCGCTGCGCGGTGGCGGGGTTGCAGTTGCCGAGGGCGATGAGGGGTGGGGAGTCGTACCGCCCGGCGTAGGAGAGGAGGTGGAGGCCGAGGGAGGGGAGCGTGATGCCGTGCGTGGCGAGTGCGGCTCGGAGGTTGTCCAGGGCCTGGGTCGCCTCGTGGTCGTGGGGGTGGTCGCTCATGGCGGAGCCGGCCTTTCGCAGCGGGGAGTGACGAACTGCTCACAGGCTGGCGTGGCTCGGCGTAGCTTGGGAAGCGTTTCGAGTCCACAGCGCGAAGTGTGGAAAGTGGGGGTCGGTGGCTGCGAGCAAGGACCTGGACGGCTCGGCGAATGTGTCGGCGTTCTACGGCAAGGAGTTGCGCTGGCGCCGCGAGACGGCGGGGCTCACGCTCCAGCAGACCGTGGCGGGCAGCTTCTACGGCGTCAGCTATCTGAGCGAGATCGAGCGGGGCCAGCGGACCATGCCGACGGATCTGGCACAGCACGTGGACCGGGTGCTGCGGACGGATGGGTTCTTCGCGCGATGCTGCGAGGACGTGCGCAAGGCGCGGAAGAGCCTCTTCGCGCCGTACTTCCAGGACGCCTTGGAGATGGAGACGCGAGCGCGGGACATCGAGGAGTGGAGCCCCATGCTCCTCCCTGGCGCTCTCCAACTGGAGCCGTACATCCGGGAGATCATCCACACCTTCAACCCAACGGATGGCGAGGCGGAGATTGCGAGGAAGGTCGCCCTGCGGCGCAGCCGCAGCTGGGTATTCGAGGAGCCTGAGGGGCCGGTGTCGTGGGTCGTCCTGCACGAGTCGATCCTTCGGGACCCGATCGTCCCGGACCAGGTCATGGCGGAACAGCTGGAGCACATCGCCGCCGTTGCGCGGCGCCGTCACTACGTTCCACAGATCCTTCCGTGGAATGCCGGGGCGCACCCTTTCATGATGGGATCGACCCTGCTCATGACGTTCAGCGATTCCCCGCCGGTGATGTACACGGAGGGCATGTACAGCGGCCAGCTCATTGACGACCCGGGCACGGTGGAGCAGTACCAGCGTGCGTACAACCGTCTTCGGGCGTCGGCACTGCCGCCCAAGACGTCTCTGAAGATGATCGAAGACGCTGCAGAGGACTTCGCAAATGGCAATCATGCACGACGACTTGAGCGCCGCCAGTTGGCGCACGAGCAGCTACAGCACCGCCACGGAGGGACTCTGCGTCGAGGTCGCTGACGGCATCCCAGGGCTCGTCCCCGTCCGGGATTCCAAGGTGCAGGGCGGGCCCGTCCTCATGATCGGGGCCACCGCGTGGGCGGGCTTCGTCACGGGGCTGAAGTCCCACTGACCGGAACTCGTCGTCCCGGCGGGCCACGCCATCGGTAGGCTTCGGGCCATGTACGGCTACGACCAGAACGTGAGCGCGGGGCAGCAGGGCGGCTACGCCCAGCAGCAGCCCCAGCAGGGCTACGCGCAGCAGCAGCCTCAGCAGCCGCTGTACCCCGAGCCCTCGCCGCCCTCCCTCGCGGACGCGGTACGCGCCTTCACGACCGGGTCGCTGTCCGCCGAGGACTTCCAGCAGATCTTCGCCTCCTCGAAGGTCTACTGCCCGCGCGGCGACACCCCGGGCTTCCTCGCGCTGCACAACACGCAGCAGCCGGTCATCCCGATGTTCACCACGCTCAAGGAGCTGCGCCGGTACGCCGGCAAGGAGTCCAAGTACTTCGTGATCACCGGCGCCGAGGTGATCGACCTGCTGCCCACCGGCTACGGCTTCGTCCTCGACATGGAGGGCGACCACCGGATGGTCTTCGACGCGAAGGCGGTCGAGCAGATGGTCGACTTCGCCATGCGCCGCATGTACGGCTAGAAGCCGACGCCGGGGGGCTGACATGCTGCGCGTGCACTTCGAGGCCGAGGACCTGCTCAACGTCACTTTCGCGAGCGAGCCCCTGCCCCTGGTGGAGCTGGCCCTCGCGCTGGTCGCCGCGCAGCGTACGGACCAGCAGGCGGTTTTCGGCCGTTGGCGGAGCCTGGCCGCGCGGGACCTGCCGGGGCGGGTGCGGCCGCTGTTCGACCTGCTGCGCCCCGACGGCGACAACCCCCACTTCGTGGAGCCGTACACACGGAACCTGGAGGAGGGCCTCAGCGTCATCCGGGACCGGGTCCCCTTCCTCACGCCGGAGGGACTGGCCCGCGCCGCCACCCGTGCGCCCGGGTCCCCGAGCTGGCTGCATGCCCTCTGGGGCCAGGACCGGGAGGCCTGGAACCAGCTCGACTCCGCGATCCGGTCCGCGTACGACGTCCTCATCGCCCCGCACTGGCAGCGCATCCGGCAGTCCTTCCAGGCGGACGTGGCCTGGCGGACCCGGCTGCTGGCAGCGCACGGGATCAAGGCCTGCCTGGCGAGCACGCACCCGGAGGCCGACTGGTCGGGCCTGGTCTTCGAGGTGGGCCGGCCGCCGGACTACGAGGTCCGGCTCGGCGGGCGCGGGCTGATGCTGATGCCCTCGCCGTTCTGGACGGGCCGCCCGCTGCTGGACGACCAGCCGGACGGGACGTACGTACTCCTCTACCCGGCGCTGACCCCCCTCCCGCTGGTCTCCCCGGACCGGGCGGACGGCGCGCTGGACGCGCTGCTGGGGCGGACCCGGGCGGCCGTGCTCCAGCTGCTGGTCGAGCAGCGGACCACCTCCGAGCTGGCCCGCGACCTCCACATCAGCCTCCCGTCGGTCTCGGAGCACACCCGCACCCTGCGCGCGGCAGGCCTGATCACCACGGCGCGGGACGGCAAGGCGGTCCTGCACTCCGCGACGGCCCTGGGCGTGGACCTCCTCCACAGCGGCGGCTGACTTCAGGAGCGGTGGCGCAGCCGCCAGAAGACCGCCGCCACCGCGGTCAGCGCGACGGCAATGGCGCCGTACGTCCACAGGAGGCCGAGGTCGGGGCGGTGGGCCAGGGAGGTGCGGATGCCTGCGAAGGCCAGGGCGCCGACCGCCTGGGCGCCGCCCTCCACGCCTCCGAACCCCGTCGACCAGCGCAGCAGCAGGCAGCAGGCCAGGCAGAGGACGCCCCAGGTGGCGAGGTAGGGCCACGGCGAGCCGGGGAGCGGTTCCAGGGGGAGGCCGGTGGCCGCCCACCGGTAGGAGGCGTACCCGAGGGCCACGACCGCGGCCGTGACGGCGGCGGACCAGCCCAGTGCGGCGAGCACGGCCCGCGGGTTCCCGTGCTCGGTGCCCGCCTCCGCGCTGGGCTGCGCGCCGTCGGCCTCGTGCGTCGAGGTGGTCACTGATCGGGCTCCTGTCATGCGGCGTGCGTCGGTCCGTACGTATCGACCATGTCGATCATGAGGACGCCCGTCCGGGGCCTCTGGTTGTCCCGGGCATGACCACTCTCCCCGGACCGGGCGGTCTCGGAGCCGAGCGCAGGTTTCGGCGGTACCCGAAAGGATCGCGGCGGCGGCCGAGACTCCCGAATATCAGTGCTGCGGGGGGAAACCCGCTCCTACTGACAGGGGGACTGTGATGGCACGTACGTCCTTACGCACGAAGCTCGCGACAGTGGCGGTCACGGGGGTGATGGCGCTGGGTACGGGGGTCCTGGCGGCATCGCCGGCGCAGGCCGTCGCGACCTACTGCCCGAGCGGGTACGCCTGCATCTACTGGGGCACCACCGTGGACAGCGGGATCCGGCAGAGCTGGAAGTACGCCGGCGTGTACAAGATCTACGGCTACAACGGCAAACACCTGATCACGAACAACCAGACCGACGGCTGGAAGATCTGGCTGTGCCACAACACCAACGGCACCGACTGTGACGGCGTGTGGCCGGGGAACTCGGTCGTGCTCGACATGACCCCGTACAACTCGATCACGATCCAGCCGTAGGCCCTTCGGACCTTCGGCCCTGCCCGAAAGGATCGCGGCGGCGGCCGCGACTTCCGAACATCGGTGCTGTGGGGGATGCACGGGGGGTCCCCCACAACCCCGCTCGATCTCGATCCGGACTTCGACCTGAGGAGCCAGTCATGATGCGTACTCGTAAGACTTCGGCCACGCGTGCGGGGCTTCGTACGAAGGCGGCCGCCGTCCTGGCGACCGTGGCCCTGACCATGGGCGTGGGCGTCCTCGCCGCGGCTCCGGCCGAGGCGGCGACGGCCCACTGGTGCCGGTACCACCCCACCTGCGACTGACGGGCCGCGCGCCGAGCGCGCAGCCGAGAGAACCTGAGACCCCGGGGGGAATTCCCCCGGGGTCTTCTCTGTTCTGTCGGGTGGCAGAAAGTTCGGGTTTCAACTAAACTCGACGCCAGAAGGAGGTTCCGACCATGCCTGCAGTGACTGTGGAGAACCCGTTGACGCTCCCGCGCGTCGGGGAGCCGGCCCAGGAGACGACCGCCCGCAAGGTGCTGGCCGTCACGACCGCCCCGGGTGGCTTCGAGGGCGAGGGATTCCCTGTGCGCCGTGCGTTCGCCGGGATCAACTACCAGTACCTCGACCCGTTCATCATGATGGACCAGATGGGCGAGGTGGAGTACGCCCCGGGCGAGCCCAAGGGCACCCCCTGGCACCCCCACCGCGGCTTCGAGACCGTCACCTACCTGATCGACGGAACCTTCGTCCACCAGGACAGCAACGGCGGCGGCGGAGTCATAAACGGCGGCGACACCCAGTGGATGACCGCGGGAAGCGGCTTGCTTCACATCGAGGCCCCGCCGGAGTCCCTCGTGTTGTCCGGCGGGCTCTTCCACGGCCTCCAGCTGTGGGTGAACCTCCCCGCCTCCGACAAGATGATGCCCCCGCGCTACCAGGACATCGGCGGCGGCCAGGTCCAGCTCCTCTCCACCCCGGACGGCGGCGCCCTGCTCCGCGTGATCGCCGGTGAGCTGGACGGCCACCAGGGCCCCGGCATCACCCACACCCCGATCACGATGATCCACGCGACGGTCGCACCCGGCGCGCAGATCACCCTCCCGTGGCGCGAGGACTTCAACGCCCTGGCGTACGTCATGGCAGGGCGCGGCACGGTCGGCGAGGACAGGCGGCCGGTGCACACCGGGCAGACCGTGGTCTTCGGCGAGGGCGGCTCGCTGACCCTGCGGGCCGACGAGGGCCAGGACTCCAACGCCCCCGCGCTGGAGATCGTCCTGCTCGGCGGGCAGCCGATCCGGGAGCCGATGGCGCACTACGGGCCGTTCGTGATGAACAGCAAGCACGAGCTGCAGCAGGCGTTCGACGACTTCCAGGCGGGCCGGCTGGGCCGCATCCCCACCACCGCGCGCACCGGCCTCGGCCACCGCGGCACGGGCGAGGCCGACAGCGAGTAGACGCACCGAGTAGGAGGACGCGGGCCCCGTACGGGGCCCGGCCCGAGTACGTCACCGGCCGGCCGGGCGCGAGCCCGGACCGGCCGGACGCCGTTGGTGCGCCGGGCCGGGCCGGGCCGGGCCGCCGGTCGAGTCGGCACGAGGCAGCGCCGGCATTCGCCCGCAGGGGTGGGCCGGGAGCCGCTAGGGTCGGCAGCCCACGAGGTCACCCCGGCGGCGAAGAGCGGGGTCAGGGGAGGGAATCTCGTTGAGCGGTGGACAGAAGAGTCTGGCTGATCACCCCTTTGTCGTCATCGTCGCCCTCATCGGCACCCTTCTCGGCGTATTCGTCGCCGTCAAGGAGCTGGCGGCCCCGGACGCCCCGCCGCCCGCGGCGACCGCACAGCCTCCGGCGCAGCCCTCGTTGCGCCCGAACGGCCAGGCGTCACCCGACGCCGGCAGCGCCACCCGCGCGGCGCCTCCCGCGCAAGAGACGGAACCGTCCGGGGCCGACGAGACCACCGCGCCGGAGCGGCGGCCCGGGTCCGGGCCCAAGAACTCGCAGCCGGTGAACCCACCCTCCGCGCCTCCCCCGCGTCCATCCCCGCAGCACACCGGCGCCTTGACCGTTCGCATCGTGATGGGGTCGAGCGGCAAGATCGCGCCGAACGTCTATCGGACCCGGTCCACGCCCGGCGCCAACACCGAGGTCTACGACGCGACGGGCCGCCTGGACACCGGCTGCTACGTGCAGTGGACGCTCAAGCGCGGTAGTGAGGTGGTCAAGCTCCACCGCAGCGGCCGTTGCCGGCCGCCGAGCGTCACCCTCTTCAACTTTGACGACAGCCTCAGGGAGGTCGGCACGTACACGTTGCAGGCCGACATCACCACCGACTGGGGTCAGACGGGAAGCAAGACCATCGAGTTCGAGGTGGCCGCAGGCTAGGGCCGACGGGCGGCAGGCCCTCAGGCGCCCGCCCGCAGCACCTGGACCAGCCGCGAGCTGCTGTCGGCGCCGAAGCCCGCGGCGACCCCGCGGCGGTACAGGTCGGCGTGCGCGGTCAGGATCCCGGTGTCGACGCCGGAGTCGGCGGCTGTGTGGAGGATGTGCTCCACGCTCGCCGCGCACATGGCGAGGCGCTCGTACGTGCCCGCGTGCGCGTCCGCGTCGATCAGCGGGGCGGAGCCCTCGTAGAAGCCGCGCATGGTGTCGGCGGTGTAGCCGGCGTACGGCACGATGTCCGCGGCCGTAAGGCCGTTGGCCTGCGCCACGGCGAGGGCCTGGTACCAGCCGGTGTACGCGGTCCAGAACATGATCATGTTGAGCTGGTAGTAGAGCTGCGCGTAGCCGGCGTCGGCGCCCCGGTAGTCGGTGGCGGCGAGTACGTCGAGTGCCGCGCGGTGGGCGGCGTAGACGTCCTCGGGTCCGCTGACGAACATCGACGAGCCCTCCTGGCCGATGCCGGTGGGCGGTACGTTCACCCCGCCCGTGAGGTACGAGGCCCCGCGCTCCTGCGCCCAGCGGGAGGCTGCCCGGGCCTTGTCGGGTACGTCGGACGACAGGTTGGCCAGGACCCGGCCGCCGAGGTCGGCGTCGGCGAGGGCCGTGTACATGGCGTCCACGTCGATGAGGCTGAGCACGGTCAGCCCGCTCGCGGCGACCGCGTCGGCGGCGCTGCCGGCCCGCCGCGCACCGCGCGCCACAAGCTCGGTGTCCTTGCCGGGGCTGCGGTTCCAGACGGTGACCTCGTACCCGGCGTCCAGGTAGGCGGCGGCCATGGCGCGGCCCATGGGGCCGAGTCCGATGACGGTGACCTGGTGGGGGACGTGGTTCGAGACCTGGTTCGGGACCTGGTTCATGGCAGAGCTCTCCTCGGGTCGATGTCTGCGGCTCTCTAGAACGAACGCTCTATCCGGCGCTCGGGGTGAACGTAGCACGCCACTAGAACGAACGCTCTATCTAGATTCGAGGTAGGGTTCCCCCATGGCAGCAGCAGAGGTGAAGACGAAGGCGACGGCGGACGGAGGGCTCGGGACGCGGGAGCGGCTGGTCCGCACCGCCTCGCGCCTGCTCCAGCACGGCGGGTACGAGAACGCGCCGGTCAAGCAGCTCGTCCGCGAGGCGGAGGCCACCCTCGGCTCGCTGTACCACTTCTTCCCCGGTGGCAAGCAGGAGCTCGCGGTCGCCGCGATCCACTTCGGCGACGAGGAGTTCGCCGAGGGGCTCCGCTCCGGGCTGTCCGCCCACGCCGACCCGGCGCGCGCCATAGAGGCCGTCGCGGAGCTGCTCGCCGAGGCGCTCGAAGCGTCCGACTGGCGCGACGGCTGCCCGGTGACGCCCACGGCGCTGGAATCGGTCGGCCGCCTGCCGGAGCTCCAGGCGGCCTGCGCCCGGGCCTTCGCGAACTGGCAGGAGCTCGTCGCCGCGAAGCTCCTGGCCTGCGGCCACCCGGAGGCGGAGGCGCGCGAGCTGGCGGTCACCGTGATCAACACCCTGGAGGGCGCCGAGATGACCTCCCAGGTCACGCAGAGCCGCACCCCCCTCCTCCTGGCGGGCCGGCACCTCGCGCGCCTGGTCTCCTCGTACGCCACCGCCACCACGCAGGGACGATCGGACTGATCATCAGGACCTTCGGCGGGCGGCTGCGGCTACGGCGGGCTGTTGGCTTATCCGTGGCATACGCGCCCAGCCGATCAGCCCACCGAAAGAGCCCGAGTTGAACACCGAACCGCCTCCCTACCCCCCGATGCAGCAGGCGGCCCCGTACCCCGCGGAGGCCGTCGGCACGTACGCCCCGCAGGAGATGCCGAAGGCCGTGAAGACGGCACGGATCGTGCTGTTCGTGGAGGCGGGCCTGAACCTCGTGATCGGGCTCTTCCTCCTCCTGCTCACCTCCGCGGGGACCGTCGCGGACGAGACCGGCGAGGCGGGGCTCACCGGCGGGGCCCTTCTCGTCACCGCTCTGGTCACGCTGCTCATGGGCATCGCCTGCCTGGTGATCGGCCTCAAGTTCCGCACGGGCGGGAACCGCGTGCGGATCGCCGCCATCGTGGTCGCGGCACTCACCGGCGCGAATGCCCTGATCGGGCTGGTCTCCGGGGATGGGATGTCCGCGCCGAGCGTGGCCATCACCGCCATCCTGCTGTCCTGCTGCCTGAAGAAGGAGAGCGCGGCCTGGTTCCGGCGGCCCAGGCCGTAACCGGCCAAGCAGGCCCTGGCGCACGCCATCGCGGCCGGCGCCCTGGCCCCGGAGCAGCGGCTGCCCTCCGAGCGGTACCTGGACGAGCCGTCGACTGCTCTGCACCACCTAAAACGAGGTGACGGCGGTTGTGCCTCCACGGATGTCCACCCTCGAGTGGTTGGGTGGAGTCCGACGCCCCGCGAGGAAGCCGGACCTTCGGACGGACCTTCGGACGGGCCCTTCGAGGAGGTGGCCGCGGTGGTGGAGTCATCGTCCGATGCCCGGAGTGATGCGGGATCCGTCGAGGCCGGCGGCTACCGGCAGGAGCTGAAGCGGACGCTCGGCTCCTTCCAGGTGTTCGCGATCTCGTTCGCGTTCATCTCGGTGGCGGTCGGCATCTTCGCGACCTTCGACGAAGTCCTGCTGACCGCCGGGCCGGTCGGGATCTGGCTGTGGATCGTCGCTGCGGTGGGACAGACCCTGGTGGCGTTGGTGGTCGCCCAGTTCGCGGCCCGCATCCCGCTCAGCGGTTCCTCGTACCAGTGGGCCTCGCGGCTGGCCAGCCCGAAGATCGGCTGGTGGTTCGGGTGGCTGACCTTCTGTTATCTGGCGATCGGCGTGGTGGCGGTCGACAACGCGCTCGCCAGCCAGGCGTTCATGCCGCTCGCCGGCATGGCGCCGGACGAGGGCGCCGCGCGCCTGATCACCCTGGTGGTGCTGCTCGTCCAGACCGTGCTGGCCGTGGCTTCCACGCGTCTCGTCAGTCTGATCAACACGGTCGCGGTGGGGCTCGAGCTGGCGCTCGTCGTGGTGGTGGCGATCGGGCTCGTCATCGCGGTGGCCGTCACGGGCGACGGCGCGGTCGGCAACCTCACCTCGCGTGGTGTCGTCGAGAGCACCCCGGACTATTTCGCGGTCGGCGGCGGGCTGATGCTTGCGATGATCATGGGGCTCGCGACCCTCGTCGGCTTCGACTCGGCGGCGAACCTGGCCGAGGAGGCCAAGGACCCGTTCCGCACCGTTCCGCGCGCGATCGTGGGGTCGGTCGTGGCGGCCGGGGTTCTGGGCATGCTGTTCCTGATCACGCTCACGGTCGCGATCGAGGACATCCCCCGCATCAGCGCCGAGGGCTCACCGGTCGCGGCGATCATGCGTGACCAGCTCGGTCCGGTGATGGAGAGGACGCTGCTGGTCGCGATCACCATCGCGTTCTTCGGCGCCGGGATCGTGGTGATGGTCTCGTGCTCGCGGCTCGTCTTCGCCATGTCGCGCGACGCGCGCTTCCCCGCCCACCAGCTGATGCGGCGGGTCAACCCCCACACGCGGACGCCGATCCCGGCGACCGTGCTGGTCTTCGCCCTGGGCGTCGTCCTGATGGTCGCACTGCCGGGAGCCGCGCTGCTGGAGCTGATCACGGCCTCGACCATCCTCCCCGCGGTCACCTACGGCGCGACCATCGTGCTCTACCTGGCGGTGCGCGGACGCCTGAGCCGCAAGAAGGGCGCCTTCGACCTGGGACGCTTCGAACTGCCGGTCGCCATCTGCGCACTGCTGTGGACGCTCGTCGCGCTGTTCGTCCTGGTGACCCCGAAGGAGGCCTTCGTCTCCGTGGTGATCGTGGTGGGCCTCCTCCTGCTCGGCGGCCTGTTCTACCTCGGCATGCTGATGTTCGACCGCCGGGCCCTGGAGACCGAGCCGGGCGAGGCGGACTCCTTCACCCGCTGACCGGACATCAGGCCTGCGTCGCGTAGCGGGACTTCAGCTCCGAGACCACGCCGAAGAAGGCCGCGGTCAGCGGTACGGCCAGCAGCATCCCGAGGATGCCGGCGACGCTCGCGCCGGCCGTGATCGCCAGCATGACCACCGCCGGGTGCATCTGCACCGTGCGGCTCTGCACCATGGGCTGGAGGATGTACCCCTCGATCATCTGGACCGCGAGCACCAAGCCCAGCGCCCACAGGCCGATCACCCAGCCCCGGTCGGCGAGGGCGACGAGGACCGCCACGGCGCCGGAGAGGAAGGCGCCGAGGTAGGGGATGTAGGCGGTCACGAACACCAGGGCGGCCAGTCCCACGGCGCCGGGGACCTGCAGGATCAGCAGGCCCGCGCCGATCAGCACGGCGTCGACCAGGGCCACGAAGGTGGTCCCGCGCATGAAGCCCTCGACGGCCCCGTACGCGCGCCGCCCCATCGCCTCCATCAGGTCGCCCGAGCGGCTCGGCACCATCGAGCGCAGCGTGCCCACGGCACGGTCGGAGTCGCGGAGGAAGAAGAAGATCAGCACCATGGCCAGCAGGGCCGTCGCGAGCATCGCCGCGACCACGCTGAGCCCGGTGACCACGCCCGAGGCGGCCGTTCCGCCGAACTTGGTGAGCAGGTCCTTGGAGTTCTTGGCCACGTCCTCCAGGGAGGTGCCGAGCGCCCCGAAGTGCTTCGCGAGGTCCGCGCCGGCCTTCCGCAGGGAGTCGATGATCTGGTCGCCGGTCTCGATGAGCGCGAGGACGACGATGTAGCCGGCCCCGCCGACGACGGCGGCCACGGTCAGGCAGGTGAGGGCCGCGGCGAGCGAGCGGTTGACCTTCATGCGGACCAGCCGTCGGTGCATCGGCCCGAGCAGGGCCGTGCCGAGCACGGCGAGCAGGACGGGCGTGACCACCGTCCGGAAGACGGTGCAGAGCCACACGACGAGCGCGAGGACGGCGGTGGCGAGGAGGACGACGACACACCAGGCGGCGAGGCGGCGGACGGGCTCGGGCAGCAGGGGAGTTGTCGGCACGGCTCATCCAAACACGCCGGTGGCCCGCCGCCCGAAGGTCAGTCCAGCGGGTCGGTCTCGGGTTTGGAACGTTCGTTCAGTACGAACCACGTGGACTTGCCCTCGCCGCGCGGGTCGACGCCCCAGTCGTCCGCGAGCATCTCCAGCAGCAGGACGCCCCGCCCGCTCGACGCCATCTCGCCGGGGTGCCGCTTGTGCGGCAGCTCGTCGGAGGCGTCCGCCACCTCCACCCGCAGCCGGCGGGAGCCGAGCTCGCCCACCGCCTCGGCGATCAGCAGGGCGTCCCCGTCCGTGTGGACCAGTACGTTCGTCAGCATCTCGGAGACCATCAGCACCGCCGAGTCGACCTGCTCCGGGTCCGCCCAGTCGTGCAGCAGCTCCCGGATCTGCTGGCGGACCCCCGCGACCCGCTCCGGCTCCGCCTGGGCGACGGTCGTCATGGTGCGCCGGCTCCGCCGAGAGGGGTGCAGCAGCGGGGTCTCGCAGCCGCAGCCCCCGCCCTCGCGGCAGAGCAGGACCACGGCGATGTCGTCCTCGCGCCGGTCGGCCAGCGGACCGGTGGTGTGGTGCGAGGACGGGCCGTGCACCGCCTGGACCAGCAGGTCGGCCAGCCGCTCCAGGTGGCCGGGCTCCATGTCCTGAGAATCGTGCGTCCCGGGGTCGGGGGTCTGCGACTCCAGGATGGCCCGCAGCCGGGCCCAGCCCGTGTCGAGGTCGTGCCCGCCCGTCTCGATGAGCCCGTCGGTGCAGAGCATCATCGTCTCGCCGGGTTCCAGGGTGAACCGCGTCGTCGGGTAGTCGGTGTCCGGCACGATGCCGAGCGGCAGCCCGCCCGCCGTGGGCCGCATCAGGACCGTGCCGTCGGCCATCCGCACCGCCGGGTCGGGGTGCCCGGCGCGGGCCACCTCCAGCAGGCCGGTCTGCGGATCGCACTCCACGTAGAGGCAGGTCGCGAAGCGCGGGCTCTGGAAATCGGAGTCTCCGCCGCCCCCGCCCGTACCGGGGCGGCCCGTGTCCGACCCGGTGTCCTGCTCCGAGCACAGGCCCGCCAGGAAGCGGGAGGCGCGCGAGAGCACCGCGTCGGGCCGGTGGCCCTCGGAGGCGTACGCGCGCACCGCGATCCGGAGCTGTCCCATGAGCCCGGCCGCCCGGACGTCGTGGCCCTGGACGTCGCCGATGACCAGCGCGAACCGTCCCGACGGCAGCGGGATCATGTCGTACCAGTCGCCGCCGACCTGGAGCCCGCCGCCGGTCGGCACGTAGCGCGCGGCGAGGGTCATCCCGGGGATCTCGGGGCCGAGCTGGGGCATCATCGACCGCTGCAGGCCCGTGGTGAGCTCCCGCTCGGATTCGGCCACTCCGGCGCGCTGGAGGGCCTGTGCGAGCATCCGGGCCACCGTCGTCAGGACGGAGCGCTCGTCGGGGGAGAAGGACACCGGGTGTTTGAATGCGGCCATCCAGGCGCCCATGGTGCGTCCCGCGACGATCAGCGGCAGGAACGCCCAGGAGATCCGGTCGAAGCGCTGGGCGAGCGGCCAGGTGGTGGGAAAGCGCCGCTTGTAGTCGTCGGGGCTCGGGAGGTAGATCGCCCGCCCGCTACGGACGACCTCCGCGGCCGGGTAGTCGGTCTGCAGCGGCATGTCCGCGAAGGGGCCCTCGTCCCCGGGATCGTGCCCGTGGTGCCCGATGATCGACAGCCGGTCGCCGGACACGCCGAAGACGGCCAGACCGTCGGGGATGAACCCGGGCATGGACAGCGAGGCCGCCACCCGCAGGACCTCGGCGGTGGAGCGGGCTTCGGCCAGCGCCCGCCCGGCGTCGAGCAGGAACGCCTCGCGCGAGCGGCGCCAGTCGCCGGTGACGGTGGTGTGCGCGGCCGTGGTGCCGGGCTGGGCTTCGGCTATCTCCTGGATCGTGCCGATCAGCTCGTAGTCGAGGCGGCCGTCCGGGGCGCGGTTCTCCAGCGGCTTCGAGCGGCTGCGTACGGTGCGCAGCACGCGCCCGTCCTCGTCCATGATCCGCAGCCGGGCCTCGGCGAGGGTGCCCTCGGCGACCGCGAGGTTCACGATGCCGTTGATCTCGTTCCAGTCCACGGGGTGGAAGCGCGAGCGCACGGCGACCTCGGGCAGTGCGACGGGCTCGGCGGGCAGCCCGAGCAGCCGGGCGGCCTCGCTGTCGAGGGTGACCGTCCCGGAGGCGTTGTCCCATCGCCACAAACCGGTCGCGATGGCGGCCAGGACGTCCTCTGTGCGCACCTGGTCATCTTTACAGGTCATCCACCTGACGTGCCTGTTCACCACCCCCGGCGGGCGGGCCCGCACGGGCTCCCGCCCCGGACGGTAACCTTGGGACGGTTGAATCCACCCTGGTATCACGTAGAACTGGATGACTGATGCATCGGTACAGGTCCCACACGTGCGGCGAGCTTCGTGCCTCCGACGTCGCCTCCGACGTCCGGCTGAGTGGCTGGCTGCACAATCGTCGAGACCTGGGCGGCATCCTCTTCATCGATCTGCGTGACCACTACGGCATCACGCAGCTCGTCGCCCGTCCCGGCACGGCCGCGAACGAGGCGCTGAGCAGCGTCACCAAGGAGACCGTCGTCCGCATCGACGGCAAGGTCGTCTCCCGCGGCGCGGACAACGTCAACTCCGAGCTCGCCACCGGCGACATCGAGGTCGAGGTCACCGCGGTCGAGGTGCTCGGCGCCGCCGCCCCGCTGCCCTTCACCATCAACACCGACGACGGGGTGAACGAGGAGCGCCGCCTGGAGTACCGCTTCCTCGACCTGCGCCGCGAGCGCATGCACCGCAACATCATGCTGCGCTCGGCCGTCATCGCCTCCATCCGCTCCAAGATGGTGGCCCTCGGCTTCAACGAGATGGCGACCCCGATCCTCACCGCGACCTCCCCCGAGGGCGCCCGTGACTTCGTCGTCCCGTCCCGTCTGAACCCGGGCAAGTTCTACGCGCTCCCGCAGGCGCCGCAGCAGTTCAAGCAGCTGCTGATGATCTCCGGCTTCGACCGGTACTTCCAGATCGCGCCCTGCTTCCGCGACGAGGACGCCCGCGCCGACCGCTCGCCGGGCGAGTTCTACCAGCTCGACGTCGAGATGTCGTTCGTCGAGCAGGAGGACGTCTTCCAGCCCATCGAGCGGCTGATGACGGAGATCTTCACCGAGTTCGGCAAGGGCCGCCCGGTCACCTCGCCGTTCCCGCGGATCCCCTTCCGCGAGTCGATGATGAAGTACGGCAACGACAAGCCCGACCTGCGTTCCAAGCTGGAGCTCGTCGACATCACCGACGTGTTCGAGGGCTCGGAGTTCAAGGCGTTCGCCGGCAAGCACGTGCGCGCCCTGGCCGTCCCGGACACCGCCGCCCAGCCGCGCAAGTTCTTCGACGGCCTCGGCGAGTACGCGATCTCGCTGGGCGCCAAGGGCCTGGCCTGGGTCCGCGTGGGCGAGGACGGTGCGCTGACCGGCCCGATCGCCAAGTTCCTCACCGAGGAGAACGTCAAGGTCCTCACCGAGCGCCTGGGGCTGGCCGCCGGTCACGCCGTGTTCTTCGGCGCGGGCGAGTTCGACGAGGTCTCCAAGATCATGGCGGGCGTCCGCGTCGAGGCCTCCAAGCGCGCCGGGCAGTTCGAGGAGGACGTCTTCCGCTTCTGCTGGATCGTCGACTTCCCGATGTTCGAGGCGGACGAGGAGACCGGCAAGATCGACTTCTCCCACAACCCGTTCTCCATGCCGCAGGGCGGCATGAAGGACCTGGAGGAGAAGGACCCGCTCGACATCCTGGCGTGGCAGTACGACATCGTCTGCAACGGCATCGAGCTGTCCTCCGGCGCCATCCGCAACCACGAGCCCGAGGTCATGCTGAAGGCCTTCGCGATCGCCGGTTACGAGGCCGAGACCGTCGAGCGCGAGTTCGCGGGCATGCTGCGCGCCTTCCGCCTCGGCGCCCCGCCGCACGGTGGCATCGCCCCGGGCGTGGACCGCATCGTGATGCTGCTCGCCGACGAGCCGAACATCCGCGAGACCATCGCCTTCCCGCTCAACGGCAACGCGCAGGACCTGATGATGGGCGCGCCCACCATCCTGGAGGAGTCCCGTCTGCGCGAGCTGAACATCGCGCTGCGCAAGCCGGTGGAGACGAAGACCAGCGAGCCGGTCGACAAGGCCGTCAAGCCCCACCAGTAGGCCGTAGGCCGTAGGCCGTAGTACGGAAGAAGGGCCCGGGATCCGTAACGGATCCCGGGCCCTTCTTCCGTGTCTTCTAGAACTTCTCCAGCAGGCCCTTGAGGAGGGCTGCCGAGGTCAGTTCGGCCGGCGCGGGGCCGGCGTGGAAGAAGCCGGCGTTGTCGGCGTCCAGCTTGCGCAGGAAGTCGAAGGCCTTGGCGTCGTGCTCGCCGAAGGCGACGAACTGCCAGTGGATGCCGGGGGCGGTGGCGGCCGCGTCGGCGATCGCCTGCCGAGCGGGGCGGACGTTGTCGGGCGCGCCGTCCGTCTGGAAGACGACCAGGGCCGGGCCCTCGCCGCCGTCCTTCTGGTAGCGCTCCACGACGGCCTCGACGGCCACGTGGTAGCTGGTGCGGCCCATCCGGCCGAGCTCCGCGTGGCGGGCCTCGACCCAGGCCTCGTCGTACGCGTCGAGGGACAGGTCGGCGGCGCCGTCCAGCTCGGTGGAGAAGAACACCGTACGGACGGTGGCCTCTTCGTCGAGGTGAGCGGCCAGGGCGAGGGCGTGGTCGGCGAGGTGCTGGACGCTGCCGTCCTTGTAGAACGGGCGCATCGAGCCCGACCGGTCGAGCACGAGGAACACGGTGGCGCGGGCGCCGGCCTTCCCCTTGGTGCGCAGGGCCTGCCCGGCGGCCTTGTACGCGGCCGCGAGCGGGGGCGCTTGCCGCTTGAGGGCGGCGAGGGAGTGCGCGGGGCCCCCTGCGGCGGCATCGGCTGCATCGGCCGTGAGGAGCTCGGCCTCGGCCTCGGCCGGGGCGGGCTCCGGGTCGGCGTCGGCCGCCATGGGCTCGGCCTCGGCCTCGGCGGCGGCAGGCTCCGCCTCGGTGATGACCTCGGCCTCGGCGGCGGCAGGCTCGGCCTCGGTGATGACCTCGGCCTCAGCCGCGGCAGGCTCGGCCCCGGCCTCGGGCTGCGGCTCTGCCTCGGCTGCCACGGGCTCTGCCTCGGCCTCCGCCGCGGCGGGCTCCGCCTCGGGCTCGGTGTCCGTTTCCGGGGCCGCTACGTCGGCCTGCGGCTCGGTGTCCGCCTCGGCGGCGGGCTCCTCCTCGGGCGCTGCGGCCAGGGCCGGTTCGGCCTCGGCCTCGGCGGTGACCGGCTCGGCTTCGGCCTCGGCGGTGACCGGCTCGGCCTCGGGGGCCTCGGGGGCCTCGGGGGCCTCGGCCGGCTCCGCCGGGGCGACGGCAGCGGCTGCGTCGGCCTCCGCCTCCGTCTCCGACTCGGCGGCCGGAGCGGCGAGCGGCTCGGCTTCCGCCACCTCGGCTTCGGCTTCCGCCTCGGCCTCGGTCGTGAGCGGCTCCGTCTCCGGGGCGGTGGTGGCGGGCTCCGGCGTTGCCTCGGCCTCGGCTGCGGCGACCGGCGACTCCTCCTCGGTGACGGGTTCCGCTTCGGCGGCGGCCGGGGCCGTCGTGGTGGACGGCGTCGCCGGGGATGCCGGCGAACCTCCGGTGGGGGAACTCCGGCGGGCCTCCGGGACCGTGGGGTCCGGGTTGGGGGCCGGGGCCGGGGCGGTGAGCACCGTGCCCGGTTCGAGGTCCCGGGGGGTGGACTGCGGGGGAACAGTGGGGTTGTCGAAGGAGGCGGCGACCAGCTCGGCCGCCGCGTCCAGGGGGGTGCGTTCGGTCTGGCTCGGGAGGGCCGCCGAAGTGGTGCCGGTCGTCTCCGGAACCGATTCAGAGGTCCGTCCGAACACCTTGCGCAACAAGCTCCGAATACCCATGGGCCAGGCCTTTCGCATGAGTGCGTGCGTCATTTGTCCGTGAGGCGCGGTGGATCCCTGCCCAGAGTGGACACGTAAGGTTATCGGCCCCCTGGCTGGAACTTTGGGAGGGGCACCTTTCGTGGCGCCCACGGCTCAAACACACCCGTTCCGCCGCCGAACTGCCGCCTCGACGTGCCGGATTCACCGGGCGTTCACCCAGCGGCCGCCGCTTCGGCGCAACCCGCCCATAGCGTCACCGACGGATTGTTCCGACACGTTGTCGGGGACCGTGCATCAACGGAGGACACTCGTGCGCAAGCTTCTGCCGCTCATCGGCACCTCTCACGGGGGCGGCCGTTCCGCTCTCACCTGCCGCTACCGCTGCGGCGACGCCTGCTTCCACGAGGTGCCGAACACCAGCGACAACGAGTACGTCGGCGACGTCATAGCCCGCGCCTACTCCCGCCGCGCGATGCTCCGCTCCGCCGCGGTCGTCACGGTCGCCTCGGCCGCCGGTACCGCCATCACGCTGAGCGGCAACGGCTCCTCCGCCTCCGCGGACCCCACGGTCGAGGCGCAGCGCGCCGGCGCCGCCGGGGTCAACGCCGCGGGCGCCCGCGGTCTGCGCTTCACGCCCGTCGCGCCGAACACCGCCGACCAGGTCACGGTCCCCGAGGGCCACGAGCAGAACGTGGTCATCCGCTGGGGCGACCCGATCGTCAAGGGCGCGCCGGGCTTCAACCCGGACAACCAGACCGCCGCCGCCCAGGCCGGTCAGTTCGGCTACAACAACGACTTCCTGAGCCTGCTCCCGCTCGGCGGCGACTACGAGCGCCAGCAGCTGCTCGTGGCGAACCACGAGTACACGGACGAGAACCTCATGTTCAAGGCCTACGACCCGGCCAACCCGACCCGCGAGCAGGTCGAGATCGCCTGGGCCGCGCACGGCCTGTCCGTGGTCGCGGTCCAGGAGGACCACCGCAGCGGCAAGCTGACGGCCATCAGCCGCCACCGCCTCAACCGCCGCCTGACCGCCACCAGCGAGTTCCAGCTGACCGGTCCGGCCGCCGGTACCGACCTGGTGAAGACCTCGGTCGACGCGACCGGCAGCAAGGTGTTCGGCACCCTCAACAACTGCGCCGGCGGCACCACCCCGTGGGGCACCACCCTCCACGGCGAGGAGAACTTCAACCAGTACTTCGGCAACGCCGGCCTGGTCACCGACCCCACCCAGGCGGCCCGCCTGAAGCGCTACGGCGTGACGGCCGGCGCCACCGAGCGCAAGTGGGAGCGGTTCGACAAGCGCTTCGACGTCGCGCAGGAGCCCAACGAGCCGCACCGCTTCGGCTGGGTCGTCGAGCTGGACCCGTACGACGTGAACTCCGTCCCGCGCAAGCGCACCGCGCTCGGCCGCTTCAAGCACGAGGCCGCGCAGCCCCGCCTGACCGAGGACGGCCGCCCCGTCGTCTACATGGGCGACGACGAGCGCTTCGACTACTTCTACAAGTTCGTCTCGTCGAAGCAGATGAAGAAGGGCGACTCGCGCGCGGCGAAGGAGCACAACCTCACGCTGCTCGACGAGGGCACCCTCTACGTCGCCAAGCTCACCGGTGACACCCCGGCCGCCGAGATCGACGGCTCCGGCAAGCTCCCCACCGACGGCGAGTTCGACGGTTCCGGTGTCTGGATCAAGATCCTCACCTCCTCCCCCTCCGGCAACGTCTCGCACGTCGAGGGCATGACCGCCGAAGAGGTGTCCGTCTTCACGCGCCTGGCCGGTGACAAGGTCGGCGCGACCAAGATGGACCGTCCCGAGGACGTCGAGCCGTCCCCGCGCACCGGCCGCGTCTACATCGCGCTGACGAACAACGCGGACCGCGGCAAGCCGGGCAAGGAAGGCGCGACCGAGGCCAACCCGCGCAACCTGAACAAGCACGGCCAGATCCTGGAGCTCGCCGAGAACTTCGACGACCCGGCCGGCGACGGCTTCGCCTGGCGCCTCTTCCTGGTCGCGGGTGACCCGAACGACCCGGCGACCTACTTCGCGGGCTTCCCGAAGGACAAGGTCAGCCCGATCTCCTGCCCGGACAACGTGGCCTTCGACCCGCACGGCAACCTGTGGATCTCCACGGACGGCAACCAGCTCGGCTCGCACGACGGCCTGTTCGGTGTCGCGACCGCCGGTGACCGCCGCGGTGAGCTGAAGCAGTTCCTGACCGTTCCGCGCGGTGCGGAGACCTGCGGCCCGATCATCCAGGACAAGCGCGTCCTGGTCGCCGTGCAGCACCCGGGCGAGATCGACGGCGCGTCCGTCGAGAAGCCGCAGTCGGTGTGGCCTGACGGTCCCGGCAAGATCGTCCGCCCGTCGGTCGTCTCGGTCTGGCGCAAGGACGGCAAGAACATCGGAGTCTGACGTCTGACGTCTGAGCCGAGGTGAGTTGACCCGTGCGGGGGCGGTGGATGTTTCACGTGAAACATCCACCGCCCCCGCTCAACTTCCTTCCGGCAGGCGCCCGACCGGTGTCTCGTCTCAGCGAAGGGCCCGACCGAGTCAGCGGGAATCCGTTGCGTCGTCCTCGGCCGGGCCGGGGGCTGCCGTGCTGTCGGCGGCCTGGCCGGCGGCTCGTTCCGCGCGGAGTTCTTCGGCGACCTCGTAGGCCCGGCCCGGATCGTAGACGGTGGCCGTAGTGGCGGGGCTGTACATCGCTGCTGCCCGGGGCGTGTACCGATAGATTTCGACGCCGCGCTGGGCGGCAATGCCGTCGACCTCGCCGACGGGAACCTGCCACAGCTCGGCGGTGTGGGACGGGGTCCACCACCCGTCCGGACGCGCGAAGTCTCGCTTGACCTCCGTCTGACGCTCCACCGCCACCTGGGACCCGCCGAGTTGCTCGGTCAACCAGTCGGTCAGCGCCTGTGCGTCGACCCGAGTGAGCGGTGCGAACGCCCCCGGTTCGCACTCCACCTTCTCGCTGCCGGTGTGCAACACCACCTTGATCGACTGTCGCCGCCCCAGACTGAGTCGCTCGATGACGACGACTCGCTGCAGATCAGCCATCGCCATGGTCGACGAACGCAGAAAGCGGGCGATCACGATCTGGGCCGGATTTCCCAGGGGGCGGAACTCGACCCACCGCACCATCATGGAGGCCGCGACGTACATCAAGCCCACGGCGAGCAGGATCACTGCGACGACCGTGAGTGCCAGGAGGACCCAGAAACTGCCCCAGAGGAATGAGTTCCCCGTGATCGCGGCGGCCACCAGAGCGGCCAGCAGAAGTGGGGCCGCGAACATCGCCGGGACCATGATGCTCCCGCCGAGCGCGACAGCCAGCTCCCGGGCCCGGCTGGGCACGAACAGCAGCCGCCATCCGGCTGTCACGGGTAACACGACTTCCGCAAGCGGGCCGGGATGTTGAGTTTTCATAACTCAAAGGTAGGACTCGGCAAAGGAGTTTGTAAGGCCACAGCGAGCCGTACCTTCTCGAGGACGGGAACCGCAGGCGACAGCGCGTCAGCCGACCGCCAGGTCGCGCCGGCCTGGCCCGGGGGCCATCTGCCCTGACCTGCGGCGGTCAAAATTCGATGAGACAAACAGCCGAGTGGTCAAGGTTCGGTGAGACTGACCAACCTTCGGTGAGATGGGACGACCGGCAGCAGGAGCGTGGTCACCGCGCCCCCGTCAGGGGCGTTGGAGAAGCGCAGCTCGATCTCCAGGACCTCCGCCTGTCCGGCGGCGATGGTCAGGCCGAGCCCGTGGCCCCGTCCGCGTCCCGGATCGCCGGTACGGAAGCGCCGCGGGCCCTGCGCGATCAGTTCGGCGGGATAACCGGGCCCGTGGTCCCGTACGGTCACCAGCGGGCCGGTGACGGTCACTTCGATCGGCGGCTGCCCGTGCTTGTGGGCGTTGACCAGCAGGTTGGCCAGGATCCGGTCCAGCCGGCGCCGGTCGGTGAGCACCACCGCGTCCCGCTCGATCCGTACCGTGACGGGCAGCCGGGTGCTCGCCGCCGCCCGCTCCACCGCACGGCCGAGCTCCACCCGGGCCAGGTCGGCCCGCTCGACGCCCGAGTCCAGCCGGGAGATCTCCAGCAGGTCCTCGGTGAGCAGGTGCAGTGCCTTCAGCCGGTCGTTGATCATCTCCTTGGGCCGGCCCTCGGGAAGCAGCGCGGCCGCGGCCAGGGATCCGGTGAGCGGGGTGCGCAGCTCGTGCGCGACGTCCGCCGTGAACCGCTTCTCCGCCTCCAGCCGGGCCTGGAGCGAGGCCGCCATCGAGTCGAGGGCCTGCGCCACGTCCCGCACCTCGTCGCGGGAGCGCGGCCGCGGCCCCTCCCCGCCGGCCGGGAAGCCGACGCGTGCGTCGAGGTCCCCGGCGCTGATCCGCCGGGCCACGGCGGCCGTGGTGGCGAGCCGGCGGCTGATGCGGTTGGCGAGGAAAAGGCCGGCGAGGGCCACCAGTCCGGCGGCGAGGAGGGCGGAGACCAGGATGGCGGCGTCGGTCTCCCGGAGCCGGGTGCGGGTGCTCTCGTAGGGGACCCAGACCGCGAGGGGCTTGCCGTCGGCGGGTCCGGCCGCCCACATGACGGGTTTGCCGTCCTGCGTGCCGGTCATGCTGCCCGTCAGTCCGCGCGCGACCAGCTCGCGCAGCGGGGCCGGGAGGCCCGGCGGGTCGAGGGCGCTGTTGCCGTCGCCGTGCGCGGTGCCGTACTCGTACTGGCTCAGGGCGTAGTCCAGCTCGCGGTCCACGTCCTTGCGGACCTCGCCGACGAGCTGGCGGGCGACCACGTTGTGCACGAGGATGCCGAGCACGGCCGCGACGGCGCAGCACACCGCCGTGGTGGTCATGGCGATCTTCCAGCGCAGGCTGCTCGTCCGGAGCATCGGGATCCCGGCCTCCTCAGCCCGTGCCTGTGCCCGTGCCCGGGGTCGGGGTCGGGCAGGGGGAGGCATCGCCCTGGTTCGGGCACTCGTCGAGGGTGAGCTGGTCGAGGTTCATGATCCCGGCCTCCGGATCCCACACGTAGTCGGAGATGGAGACCTTCTTCGGGTTCGAGGTCGGCTCGCGGACCGCCAGGTGCTCGGCGGCGACCTCCACGCCCTCCAGGACCCCGCGCCGCGACAGGATGCGGGCGATCGTCCCGTCGTCCTGGACGGTGTAGACGCGCAGTTCGCTGACCCGGCCGTCGATGTCGAGGGCGGTGATCAGCTCGTCCCTGCCGTTGCCCGTCACATCGGCCAGGACGGCGGGCCGGACGGGGCAGTCGGGGCCGCCGTCCACAGCCTGTGTACAGAGCGCGATGCGCTGGATCGCCCGGGGGTCGACGAGCCGGCCGGTGCCGGCGTCCGCGGCGGTCGCGGCGGTGATGTCGGCCCGTACGACGTCCACGGCGTTCACGCCCCGCATGGACAGGTCGGGGACCTTGGCGAGACCCGGGAGGGCGGTGGCCGTGCCGGGCTGCTGGCCGGGGGCCGGGGGGTCGGGGCGGATGTCCTTCCACAGGGTGCGGGGGGCGTGCGCCGTGCCGAGGTCGCCGTCGTCCTGGAGACCCTCCACGTCCGCGCAGCCCGTCATGGCCGCCAGGGTGGCCGTGGCGGCCGTGAGGAGGATCGCCCGGCTGCGCCGGCGGAGGCTCATGTCCCGATGCTCCCTCGTGGGGGCGGGGTGGGCCCGGGGGCGGGGCCATTGGGGGGACGCGCGGCGCCGCTCGCCAGGGGCTCCGCCCCCGGGCCCCCGCGCCTCGAACGCCGGCGGGGCTGGATGTGGGTCGGCCCGGTGGGTGCGTGCGGCGCTGTTCGCCAGGGGCTCCGCCCCCGGGCCCCCGCGCCTCGAACGCCGGCGGGGCTGGAGTTGGCCGGCGGGGCTGGATGTGGGCCGGCCCGGTGGGTGCGTGCGGCGCCGTTCGCCAGGGGCTCCGGCCCTGGGCCCCGCGCCTCGAACGCCGGCGGGGCTGGAGTTGGCCTAGTCGTGGGTGGGGTTCGCGATGGCTCTGGCTGCTGCGAGTTCCTGGCGGACCGGGGAGAGGACGGAGGATTCGTCGACCTCGGGGGGTGGGGTGGGGCGGAGCAGGGTGGGGGTGTCGACCCTGCGGACGCCGTGGGCCAGGGCCCGGAGGTCTTCGGCGATCGCCTCGACCTCCCGGGAGCCGGGGCGCTGCGCGCCGTGGTTGACCCGGACCCGGGCGGCCGTCGTCGCGTCGACGATCCGCTCGACGGCGACCACCAGCGGCCACCACGCGGCGGCCCGTTCCCCGGTCGGCGGCGGCTCGGTCAGCGCCCGCTGAAACTCGCTGCGTACGCCGGACAGGTCCCGGTAGATGCGGCGGCGGGCCTGGAGCCGGGCGGTGCGGCCCGCCCGTTGGCCCGCATCCGTGTCGGGGTCGGAGCCGAAGGCGTGCTCCACGTACCGGGCGGCGTCGTCCACCGTGTCGGCGAGCCGGTCGCCGATCCGGGTGTGCCAGCTCTCGGGCCAGAGCATGTACCCGGCGATCAGGGTGATGGCGCAGCCGATCAGGCTGTCGAGCAGCCGCGGCCGGACCAGGTCGAAGCCCTGGTGGTTGAGCAGGTCGGAGAGGAGCAGGATGACCGGGGTGATCGCCGCGGTCTGGAAGGCGTAGCCCTTGACCGAGAAGATGGGGATGAGGGCTGCCAGGACCACCATGACGGGTACGTCCCACCACCCCCGCGGCACCTCCGAGAGCACGGCGGCCGCGATGACGAGCCCGCCCGCGGTGCCCAGCGCGCGCAGCACGGCCCGGGAGAACACCGAGCCGAAGTCGGGCTTGAGGACGAAGGTGACCGTGAGGGCTACCCAGTAGGAGCGCTCGATCTCCACCACCGAGACGAGGGACTGCGCCAGCCCGATGCACAGCGCGAGCCGCAGCCCGTACCGCCAGGAGGCCTCGGAGAACATCATGTCGCGCACCACCCGGCGGGCCCGGACCCGCAGTGCTGCGGGCCGCCCGAGCCGGTCGTCGACGTTGTGCATGTCCGGCTCGGCCAGTGGAACGATCGTCGCGGCGTGCCGCAGGGCCGCGTCGATGGCCCGCTCGGACTGGCCGTCCGGCGCGGGCAGGTCCAGTACGGGGGTGTCCGTGCGGCCCTCCTCGACGGCCGTCGCCAGGTCCCGTACGGCCGCCGGGATCGCGGGGGAGAGGGGTCTGTGGCGCAAGTGCGCGGCGGGCGCCGCCTCGACGAGCGGGATCAGCACGTTCAGCTGGGCCAGCATCCGCACGAGCGAGGGACTGTGGCCGTGCACCCGGGTCCGGCGGCCCAGCACCAGGTCGTAGGCGTGGTTCAGGGACTGGGTGACCTGCTGGCGGCGCGCCTCGTACGCGGGGCCCGGTCCGCCCGCGGCCTCCAGGGTGTCGGCCAGGGCCCGGTAGGCGGCGGCGACGGCGGCCCGCTCCGGCTGCCGCCCGCGCAGCGGCCAGCCCAGCAGGGTCAGCAGGAGGACGAACAGCCCGCCGGCGCTCAGCAGCAGGGGGGCCGTCCACCAGGGACTGGGCATCGGCAGGCCGGCGCCGACGACGGCGTTCAGCAGGAGCAGCAGTCCGGAGACGGAGGCCACCGTGCCGATGGAGGAGATCATCCCGGAGACCAGGGCGATCAGGGTGAGGACGCCGACCGCGACCCAGCCGTGCCCGAAGACCAGCGTGCCCAGCGCGACGCCCACGGCCCCGAAGAGCTGGGGCACGGCGATGTTCAGGATCCGCATCCGGTAGGCGTCCGCGGTGTCACCGATGACCCCGGACAGGGCGCCCATCGAGACGAGCGCGCCGTACTCGGGCTCGTCGACGGCGAAGCCGACGGCCAGCGGCAGGGCCATGGCGACGGCCGCGCGCAGCGCGGCGGCCCAGGGGACCGGCGCGGAACTCGGCCGCAGCCCCTTCAGCAGCCAGGCGGGCGGGGCCAGCGGACCGAACCGTCCGGCGCTCTGCCCGGCCCGTACTGTCCGCCCGGCCCGCCCTGGCCGCCCGTCCGGTATGCCTTCCGTGCGTTCGGTGCTCATTCCCGCTTCCGTGCCGCCGCTCGTGAATCGGTTCTTCTGTGCTGCTCTATGGATTCTTCTACGGATTTGCGTGCCAATCCGCCGGTTCCGAGCTTATGGGGTGTCGCGGCGCAGTCGGCCCGCCAGCCAGGCGGCCAGTGCGGCGGCGAGTCCGGCGGCCAGCACCACCCAGGCGGTGGTCCGCAGGAACGCGGTGAGCGCGTCGTACACGGCTTCGGCGGCCGCCCGGTCGATGTCGGCCGGCAGGTCGTCCAAGGTGAGGTGTCGGCACAGGATCACGGCCGCCCACAGCAGGACGGCCCCGACTGCCAGTCCCAGCCCGGTGGCCAGGACGGCCCGGCGGCGCCGGACGGCGACGGCGATGGCCGTCGCGGCCAGCACCAGGGTGAGCACGGGGAGCCAGACCCCGGCGATCTGCAGCATGCGGAAGCCCTTCCGGAGCGCGCCGAGGTTGTCGTACTCCATGACCTCCACCGAGACGTGGGTCTCGGGGATGCGGTCGGCGAACGGCACCCCGTTGTCGACGAGATCGGCCTTCACCCGGGCGATCACGGGTGCGAGGTCGATGGTCACGGCGTTGCCGTCGCCGGTGGTGAGTGCGTGGAAGAAGGCGCCGTGGGCGGCGCGGTTCGCGGCGTCCCAGGCGGTTTGGTAGGCCGGGGTGCCGACGAAGGAGCGCAGGGCCTCGCCGAGGAGGGCGTCGACCCCGCCCTGGAAGGGGCCGGCGTCGATCTGCCCGGAGAGGGCCCGGCCGGCCTGGGTGACGACGAGGTTCTGCACGGCGGGATCCGAGGCGAGCGGGGACATGGCCGCGGTGTAGCGGTCGGCGCTGCCGAGCTCGCGATCGGCCCAGTACGCGACGGCGCTCGCGGGCACCAGCAGGGCCACGAGCGCGATGAGTACCGCCGAGAGGAAGGTCCGCACGTCACCAGGGAAAGGGGGCCGGGCGCCCGGCGCGAGCCGGGTTGCTGCGGCCGGGTGGTGCGGGCCGGGTCGTGCGCGGCCGACTGCGCCATCCGCCGGCCCTGCCGGACATGTTCTTCGAGATCGACGCGGTGGCGGTGCGGGCGGCCCCCGGCGCGTAGCCGCCCGACTGCTCCGGTTGCCGGTCCCGGGTTGCGGGTGTGCCCTGGAGGATGGGAGAGAGGAGCCCGTCATGGCACATGCGGCACCCACCGCCCCCCGGGGGCACCGGCAGCCGGCGTCCGGTACGGCGGCCCACACGAGCAGAATCGGCCCTCGCGCGACCGCTGCTCATGGGACTGGTCTACGGCGTCTACGCCGCCTTCATGAAACGTCAGATGGGGCCCGTCGACGCGGGCAACGTCTTCTACGGGATCCTGTGCGGCGCGATCTTCGCCGCCTGCCTGGTGGCCCTGGCCCGGATCGGCCCGCGGCTGGCGCAGGAGCCGCACGCGGCGGCGTACGGGATCTTCGCGGGCATCTCCTTCGGCTACCTGTACAGCCTGGCCGGTGAGTCCATCCTGAAGAGCTCGGGCCTGGGCCTGCTCGTCGGTGCGGGCGTCGGTGCGGCGGCCTTCTACCGCTATCACACGCGCAACGCCTCGTAGGCCCGTCCGGGGCCGCCCAGGTGCGCCGGAGCCCCGGCCGCCCGCCACGTGCGGGGCCGGGGCTCCGGCGTACGTCACCGGTCGCTGGGGACAACTCCGCCGAGCGGTACTTTCGGCGGGGCGAAAGCGGACAAAAGGCCGAGGCGGGTGAACGGGTGGGTGACCGAGACTGAATGAGGCGCCGGTTCCCGCGCTCCGTGGTCGAACCTCACGTGACCACTCTCCGTTGCCGAGGGCGCGGGAACCGGTGCCTCCTCATGTCGTGATGCCCCTACGCGCCGCCCTGCACGGCCGTGTCCTCTCCGGTCGGGGCCTCGGCGGTGGTCTGCGCGGTCTTGGCGGACTCGGGTTCCTGCCGGCGTGCGGGCGGGGCCGGCGGGGAGAAGCGGGCGGCCTCGGCGCGGAGCATGGCGTTCAAGGCGAGGTACGGGTCGAAGGGCATGGCGGAACCTCACGGTGTTTCGGGGGTGTGGGGGGACGCGCGCCAAAGACACTCGGGTGCCGGGTGTGCCGGGTGTCCCCGGTGAGCCGGCCGTGCCGGGCGCGCGGTGCTGCTGCTCGGCCTCTCGGCCCGGTCAGCAGCGCAGGACCACACTCCGTACCGCCCCCAGGGATGCCGCGGGTGCGAGCGCGCCCGTCGGGTCCGGGACCGGCTCCGTGGGGCCGGACCGGGGAGGTTTCACGTGAAACACCGGCCGCTGCAGTCCCCGTACGCCGGGGACGCCGCGCGCGGGCACCCGTACCGCCACACGTACTTCCGGATCGCCGGCCGGATCGGCCGGTGCCTCGGTGGGCTCGGCCGGCGCGGTGGGGGCGGGGCGGGGGCCTTCGGCCGCCGCGGAGGACGGACCGGCTCCGCCGACGCCGAAGAGGCACAGCAGCACGACGCAGAGCACCGTCAGGGCAGCCGTCATCGGGGCCCTGTCCGGTGCCGTCGGCGCACGCCGTGTCCCGCTCATGCGGAGGGTGTGCCCCGACACGCGGACGGACTCTCCGCCGGGACCGCAGCGTCCCCCGACCGGGGGACGAAGACGCCCCCCACGGCTGTCAGGTGGCCGCAGGGGGTGTCCGCCTTTCAGGGGCCGCCGCCGGTCAGCGCGGGCTGCGGAGGTGGCCGGTGAGGCGGGCCAGGACGGCCGTCTCGCCGCTGATCAGCCGGAGTTGGGCCCGGCCGGACGGCCCGCCCCGCCCGGCGGTCCCGGGGGAGACCCGGGTCACGGTGAACACGGCCGTACGCCGGTCGGCGCGCGCGACCTCGATCGTCTGCCCGCGCCGGAGTTCGCCGAGCCGGGGGAGGTCCGCGGAGATCACTGCGGTCCCGGCCGCGCCCGGTGTCGGGCTCACGGAGTCCCACACGGCGCTGTCCGGGACGGGGGGCTTGGCGTCGGCGGCGCCGGGCTGGGGATCCTCCGTGTCCGGCCCGCCCCCCGGCGGGGTACCGCCCGCCAGCGGTACGTCCGTTCCGAGGACCGGGATGAGCAGGCGCAGCGGCAGCGAGGCCGCAAGGGCCGTGACTCCCGACCGTCCGGGCCGCCGGGAGCCCTTGCCGGTGGTGTGCCCGCCGGAATGCTCCAACTGCCGGGCCAGGCGGCGCGGGCCGGACAGCCCCAGGACCCGCGAGGGCAGGGCGTCGCCCGCGGTCGGGGCGGTCGGCCGGCCGCCTTCGCTGGTGCGCAACACCCCTAGGCCGGTGCACAGCAGAGCCACCGTCAGTACGCCGACCACCCACTTGGCGCGGGGCATGGGGATCCCTCCTGGTCCGGCTCGGACGGCCGGTCCCGAGAGCAGTGGACCCTTCCCCGGCCCCCGGCGGGGCGCGAAACACGGCGAACTGACGGCGAGTCATCGTCCTGCCGCCCTCACTCGGGGACGTCTTCGCAGATGGCGGCCGGTGGGCCCGGGCGGGACCGGGTGTGCGGGCTGTGCGCCCGAACGGGTGAGAACGTCAAGGCCGGACCTTGGGCGTGTCGGATCGGCGGCACGTTCTGCCACATGCGAAAACCTGTCAAGCGGACCGATGTGCCGGGCCGTCGGCCTGAGTTGCGGGGGTGGTCCGGGCGGCTTGTCCTTGGATCATGAATGATCCATACGCATATGCCCTGGCCATGGGGTCTCCTTACCTTCCGAGCCTTCCGA
This sequence comes from Streptomyces sp. GL_148, assembly GCF_057834205.1. Lineage (NCBI taxonomy): Bacteria > Bacillati > Actinomycetota > Actinomycetes > Kitasatosporales > Streptomycetaceae > Streptomyces > Streptomyces sp. GL_148. Next base: position 4,623,588 of record NZ_CM174396.1, read on the forward strand.
GTCTTCCGAAGCGGTCCGCCTCGGCTGGGGCGGCGGCAGGGGCCGATGCCCCAGCCGATGCCGCCTTCGTCGGCGTCCGGCCGTTGCCCAGGAAGCGTTCCGAGGCGGCCTCCCGCAGGGCCTCCGCCAGACCGTCCACCACGCGCCGCTCCCGCCAGGGCCGCCCGGCCGCGCTCACACCCGCTCCGCCGTCCGGGCGGGCTGCCGGGCGGGAGGCAGGACGGGCGCCGCAGCCCGGGTGAGGTACCCGGCGCCGAGCGGCGGGCCGTCCAGCTCGGTCGTGGCGGCCACGGGCTGGAGCTCCGACAGGCGCCGCAGCAGGCCGGGGGCCAGCTCGGGGCCGACGGCCCGGGCCAGGGCCGCGGCTTCGGTGGGGTGTGCGTGCACCCAGCCGATGTGGCGCAGCCCCGACCAGCCCGGTTCCTCGGCGGCCTCCGCCAGGGCGTGGGCGGCCGGGGCCAGCGGCAGCAGGCTGACCGTCGCCGGAGCACCCGGCTCCGGATCCCCCGCCGGAGCCGCCGCCGGAGCCGCCCGTACGGACTCGGCGACGGCGAGCCGGGTGAAGGCGGGCCGGGGCAGCTCCGCGTGGTCGGCCAGGTCGCTGACGGTCGGGGCCAGGCAGTGCACCCCGGCCGGGAACCCGTCCCGTACGGCCGCGGCGGCGACCGTACGCCCGGCCGGACCCGCGTCTCCGATGGTGACCAGGTGGAATGCCGTACGCCTCCCCCCTCCGGAGGCGAGGGGCAGCAGCGCGGCCGCGGTGGCGGCGGGCTGCTCCACGCACCAGACGGCGTCGAAGAGGCCGGCGGGTGCGGTGGACCGTGCGGACGGCGCCGACCGGGCGGGTGCGGCGCCGGCCAGGACCTCGGCGCCCCGGCGCGCGTCGAGCCGGGCCGCGAGGAGGTCCACGTACTCGGGATACAGCCCGGTCAGCGCGAGCTGACGGGCCAGCAGGAGCCTGCTCCGCCGCACGTCGGTGCCGGTGAGCAGGGTCAGGTGGTGGCCGCGGCCGAGCAGTTCGGCGGCGAGCCGGATGCCGGTGGGGCTGGCGGCCCCGGCGAGGGCGATGTGCACGGCGGACTCGTTTCGAAGGAGGTGGGCGCGTGCGTCTACGCGGTGGCGGTGCTTCCGGGGGCTCCGGGGGCCCGGGCGGGCTCAACGGCCCGGGCGGACCCGACGGGCTCGGCGGCCCGGGTGGGCGCGGCGGTCCCGGCGGTCCCGGCGGTCTCGGCGGTGGCCGGGACGGGCGGCAGCGGTGTGGTGACGGTGACCTCGCCCGGGATCGCGACCCGTGCGAGGAAGGCCCCGCGCTCGGGACCGGCGCCGATGACGGAGAAACAGACGGAGTCGCCCGCGCCGACCAGGCCGTTGACCACGTCGGTGTAGAAGAGCACCGGGGCCGCGGAGGTGACGAGGTTGCCGAGCTCGCGGGCGTGCGCGGGGGCCTTGTGGGTGTCCAGGCCGGCGAGCTGGTGGTAGTTCTCGACCAGGGCCGGGCCGGCCTGGTGCGTGTAGATCCGCCGGACCTCGTCCACGAAACCGGGGCGGTGGGCGTCCATGGTCTCCTGGTTCAGCATCATGCCGCGCGAGTAATAGCGGGCCAGCTCCGGTCCGTTGAGTCCGAATGCGGAGAGCTCGGCGGACCCGGTAAAGCCCGGCGGGTGGGCGGCGCCGCCGCCGGGGTAATGGATGAGCGGATCGCTGAATCCGGGCTCGCCCCCGAAATCGAGGGAATCGTGCGAATAGAAGCCGAGGCCGCCCTCGAAGCTTTCGTCCCGCTCGAATACGAGCGCGGTCGCGGCATCGGAGAACAGGGCCCCGGAACACCACAGGGTGTGCGCGAAAGGATGCTCTCTGTCCGCGCCGCTGTACTGGGAAATGATGCCGTTCTCGTCGATTCCGATGGGGCTCGCGGCGTTGTACGAGACCACGAGCGCGCGGCGGGCCCCCGTCCGGGCCAGGTGTGCGGCGACGCGGGACAGCCCGCCGCAGCCGGCGCCGAGCTGGAAGGGCGGCACGCTGTCCGGGATGCGCAGGCGGCGCAGCAGGTTGAAGGCGTCCTGGTCGAGCATGATCTCGTACGGGGTGCACGTGGCGACGAAGACGGCGTCGATGTCCTCGGGCTCGGCGAGGGCGGAGCGCAGGGCCGCGCGGGCGACGTCGACGACGGTGTCGAGCGAGGCGAAACGCTCCCGGTCCCAGCTCTTGGAGGTGACCCCGAGTATGCGCTCGATCCGTGCCGCTGATTTCCTCGCCGGCCCGCTTGCGGTGCGGGATGTGCGCGAGCCGGGCCCGTTCCTCGACGGAGATGACCTCGCCGATCTGGGCGCCGACACCGGAAATCCGGTAGGGGAACGGGTACGCGTAGGCGGCGGGTGCGGGGGCATTGGCCGTTTCCGAGACAGACATGCTTCTCCGGTCCGTGGAATCCGATGGGGACGGCTCCAGCGAACACCAGGGGGCGGACGCGGAGAAGGGAATGCGGGGGGTGCAGTGGTGAAAGCGTTGAATGCGGAGTCCGGCCCGGGGCGGGCGTCGTGAGCGGGCGACGGGTGGCCAACGCCTGGCTGGGGGACCTGCTGGCCGAGGCCGGGTGGAGCGGGGCGGAGCTGGCGCGGGCTGTCAACGCCCTGGGGACCCTGCACGGGCTGGCCCTGCGCTACGACCGGACCGCCGTCGCGCACTGGCTGTCGGGCACCCGGCCGCGCCGGCCCGTGCCCGAGCTGATAGCGGCGGCGCTGACGGAGCGCTGCGGGCGGCTGGTCACCGTGGCGGAGGCCGGCCTCGGCGCGGGCTCGGAGGGGCCCGGCGTACGGCCCGGCCCGGGGGCGGCCGAAGGCGGGGGTGGGGGGCTGCTCCGGCTCGCGCTCCGGGCCAGGGCCGACGTGGACCCGCACAGCAGGCCGCCGCTGCTGCGCAGCCCGTACCAGCCGGTGCCGGTGCCGGACCCGGTGTGGGGCCAGGACCCGGCGGCGGGCGGCCGCGGCGAGGCCGCCGCGGGTGCGCGTACGGGCACCCGTGCAGGTACGGGTACCCGTGCAGGTACGGGCACCCGTGCAGGGACGGGCTCCGGCATGCCGGAGCTCGCCGCGCGGCGGCATCTCGCGGCCCACGCAGAGCAGTTGAGGGCGCTCGCGGGGAGCTTCTCGGGCCTCTACCTCACCCACGGCGGCGTCCACACCCGCGCGGCGCTGGCCGCCTGGCTGGCCCAGGACGCGGGCGCCTTCGCGGCCCGCCACACGGACGGCCCGGGACCCGCCGCACGCGGCCGGGGGGTGCCCGGGCCCGGGTGCGGGGCGGCCGACGTGTGGCGGGGGTACGCCCAACTCGCCCACCTGCTCGGGGAGATGACGGCGGACTCCGGGTACCACGGGCTCGCGCAGGAGTACCACGGCATCGCCCTCGGACTGGCCCGGCAGGCCGACGACCGGCGGATGTACGCGATCACCCTGCGCGCGATGAGCGCGCACGCAGGCCGGCTCGGGCAGCCCGCGCACGCGGTACGGCTCGCCCGGACGGCGGTGGAGACCGCGCCCGCCGACGGGGAGCCCGGCACGCTGGCGTTCCTCCTGGTCCAGCGCGCGGCCGCACACGCCCACGCCGGCCAACGGGCCGCCGCCGCCGATGATCTGGCCGCCGCCGACCGGTTGCACGGGCTGCACGCGGCGCAGCCGCCCGACGGGCCCTTCGACTCGTACGCCCGCGCCGATCTCGACTTCGCCCGGGCCCGGACCCACCTCGCCCTCGGCGAGTTCCCGGCCGCGGCCGACGCCCTGGAGCGGTCCCTGCGCGGTCGCGCGGCCGGCCAGCACCGGGCCACCGCGCTCACGCACGCCGCGCTCGCCGAGACGCTGCTGCGCCTCGGGCACCTCACCCGGGCCTGCGAGCACTGGCGGGCGTTCCTCACGGCGGCCCCGGCGGTGCAGTCGCGCGCGGTGCGCGAGGCGCTCGGCCGGCTGCTGCGCGACCTGACCCCGTACCGGCGCACGAGGGAGGCGGTCCCGACCGTCGCGATGGCCCGAGCGCTGGCGGAGAGGCTGCCATGAGCGGGGCGCGGCGGGCGCGGCGGGTGCGGCAGCCCGCTCAGCGCGGGGCGGCGGCGGCCGCCCGGCGGTAGCGGAGCTCGGGAACCGGGGAGCCGTCCGCGTACTCGACGAGGGTTCCGCCGTCGGGGCGGAAGCCGGCACGCTCGTAGAACCGGCGCGCCCGGGCGTTGCCTTCGACCACCCAGAGCCGTACCGCGGGGTAGGGCGCCCGGCGCAGCACCTCGGTCAGCAGGGCGCGGCCGACGCCGGTGCCGATGACGTCGGGCCGCGCGTACAGGGCCGACAGCTCGCCCTCGTCGGGCGCCGTGCCCTCGGGATCCGTGCTCGTGGCGGGGCCGAAGGCGGCCCACCCGAGGACCGCCCCGTCGGGGCCCTCGGCCACGAGGTCGGTCACGGCGCCGGCCGGATCGGCGAAGGATGCGCGCCGCTTCTCGGCCTGCGCGGCGACGCTGAGCCCGTCCAGGTAGGACTGCGGCATCAGCCCGGCGTAGGCGTAGCGCCACGCGCTGGTGCGCACGGCGGCTACGGCGTCGATATCGGCCTCGGTCATCTCGCGTATGCGAAGGCGGGGTTCAGCCGCGGCGGTGGCGTCCATGCGGGGAGTGTGCCAGTGCGGTCCGGCGCCCGGCACCGGGATTTCAGCCGGTGACCCTCACCGCTTGAGGTTCCGCAGGGCCGTGTTGAGTTCCAGGACGTTGACGCGCGGTTCGCCCATGAAGCCGAGGGTGCGGCCCTCGGTGTGGGCCTCCACCAGCTTGGCCACCTCGGCCACCGGGAGGCCGTTGCGCCGGGCGACGCGGGCCGTCTGGAGTTCCGCGTAGGCCGGGGAGATGTCCGGGTCGAGGCCCGAGCCGGAGGAGGTCACCGCGTCCGCCGGGATCTGGGCGAGCCGCGGGGCGTAGCCCGGGACGGTGTTGTCGAGCAGGACCTTGGCCTTGGCCTCCTGCACCGACTTCAGCAGCTCGGGGCTGTCCGCCGCCTTGTTGGTGGCGCCGGAGACCAGCAGCTCGTACTGGGTGTTGACGGTGTTCTTGGCGAGTCCCGCCGCCGGGCGGCCCTGGAACCAGCGCAGGTCGTCCCCGTACGACTGGCCGATCAGGGAGGAGCCGACGACCTTGCCGCTCGCGTCCTTGATCTTGGAGCCGTTGGCCTTGTGGCCGAAGGCGGCCTGGGCGATGCCGGTGACGGCGAGCGGGTAGAGGACCCCGCACAGCACGGTCAGGACGAGGAGGGCGCGCAGCCCGGCGCCGAGCAGGCGGGCGGTGTTGCCTACGGAGTTGTTCATGGGGTCAGCACGTTCCTAAGTGAGCAGAGCCCTGGATGAGCAGGGCCCTGAGTACGCAGGGCCCTGGTTCAGCGCAGGCCGGGGATGAGGGAGACGACCATGTCGATGAGCTTGATGCCGATGAACGGGGCGACCAGGCCGCCGAGTCCGTAGAGCGTGAGGTTGCGGCGGAGCATCTTGTCGGCGCTGGTGGGCCGGTACTGGACGCCCTTCAGGGCGAGCGGGACCAGGGCGATGATCACCAGCGCGTTGAAGATGACGGCGGAGAGGATCGCGGAGTCGGGGGAGTGCAGGCCCATGATGTTGAGCTTGTCCAGGCCCGGGTAGACCGCCGCGAACATGGCCGGGATGATCGCGAAGTACTTGGCGACGTCGTTGGCGATGGAGAAGGTCGTCAGCGCGCCGCGGGTGATCAGCAACTGCTTGCCGATCTCCACGATTTCGATGAGCTTGGTGGGGTTGGAGTCCAGGTCCACCATGTTCCCGGCCTCCTTGGCGGCCGAGGTGCCGGTGTTCATCGCGACGCCGACGTCCGCCTGGGCGAGGGCCGGGGCGTCGTTCGTGCCGTCGCCGGTCATCGCGACGAGCTTTCCGCCGGCCTGTTCCCGCTTGATGAGGGCCATCTTGTCCTCGGGGGTGGCCTCGGCGAGGAAGTCGTCGACGCCCGCCTCCTCGGCGATGGCCTTGGCGGTCAGCGGGTTGTCACCGGTGATCATGATGGTCTTGATGCCCATGCGCCGCAGCTCGTCGAAGCGTTCGCGCATGCCCTCCTTGACCACGTCCTTGAGGTGGATGACGCCGAGGACCCGGGCGCCCTTGGCGTCCTCCAGCGCGACGAGCAGCGGGGTGCCGCCGGCGCCGGAGATCTCGTCCACCGCGGCCCGCGCGTCCGGGGCGACCGTACCGCCCTGTTCGCCGACCCAGGCGATGATCGAACCGGCCGCGCCCTTACGGACCTTGCGGCCGTCCACGTCCACGCCCGACATGCGGGTCTGCGCGGTGAAGGGGATCCATTCGGCGCCGGTCAGCTCGCCCTGGTGGCGTTCGCGCAGACCGTACTTCTCCTTCGCGAGGACCACGATGGAGCGGCCCTCGGGGGTCTCGTCGGCCAGCGAGGACAGCTGGGCGGCATCGGCCAGTTCGGCGGCCATGGCGCCGCTGACGGGGACGAACTCGGAGGCTTGGCGGTTGCCGAGGGTGATGGTGCCGGTCTTGTCGAGCAGCAGGGTCGAGACGTCGCCCGCGGCCTCCACGGCACGCCCCGACATGGCCAGGACGTTGCGCTGGACGAGGCGGTCCATGCCCGCGATGCCGATGGCGGAGAGCAGGGCGCCGATGGTGGTCGGGATGAGGCAGACCAGCAGCGCGGTCAGCACGATCATCGACTGCTCGGCGTGCGCGTAGATCGCGAACGGCTGGAGGGTGACGACGGCGAGCAGGAAGACGATGGTGAGGGACGCCAGGAGGATGTTCAGCGCGATCTCGTTCGGCGTCTTCTGCCGGGAGGCGCCCTCGACCAGGTTGATCATGCGGTCGATGAAGGTTTCGCCGGGCTTCGTCGTGATCTTGATGACGATCCGGTCGGAAAGCACCTTGGTGCCGCCCGTGACGGCGGAGCGGTCGCCGCCCGACTCGCGGATGACCGGGGCCGATTCGCCGGTGATGGCGGACTCGTCGACCGAGGCGACGCCTTCGACCACGTCACCGTCGCCGGGGATGATGTCGCCGGCCTCGCAGACCACCAGGTCGCCGATGCGCAGGTCCGTGCCCGGGACCTGTTCCTCCACGGCGCCGTTCAGGCGGCGGGCGACGGTGTCGGTCTTGGCCTTGCGCAGGGTGTCGGCCTGGGCTTTCCCGCGGCCCTCGGCCACCGCTTCGGCGAGGTTGGCGAAGACGGTGGTCAGCCACAGCCAGACGGTGATCGCCCAGCCGAAGAGGTTGCCCGGGTCGGAGATCGCCAGCGCGGTGGTCAGTACGGAGCCGATCAGGACGACGAACATGACCGGCGACTTGATCATGACGCGCGGGTCGAGCTTGCGGACGGCGTCCGGGAAGGACTTCAGCAGCTGCTGCGGGTCGAAGATGCCGCCGCCGATCTTGGCCCTTTCGGGCTTGTGACCGCTGGGCAGGTCCCCGTGCGGGGCTCGGGTGGGGGTGACGGTGCTCATGAGGCGAGCCCTTCGGCGAGCGGGCCCAGCGCCAGGGCCGGGAAGTAGGTGAGGCCCGTGACGATGATGATCGTGCCGACGAGCAGGAAGGTGAACAGCGGCTTCTCGGTGCGCAGGGTGCCCGCGGTGGCCGGGACCGGCTGCTGTTCGGCGAGCGAGCCGGCCAGGGCCAGGACGAAGACCATCGGCAGGAAGCGGCCGAGCAGCATGGCCAGACCGGTGGTGGTGTTGAACCACTGGGTGTTGGCGTTCAGGCCCGCGAAGGCCGAGCCGTTGTTGTTGCCGGCCGAGGTGTAGGCGTAGAGGACCTCGGAGAAGCCGTGCGCGCCGCCGTTGGACATGGAGTGCGCGGGGGTGGGCAGGGCCATCGCCAGGGCCGTGAAGCCGAGCACCACGGCCGGGGTGATGAGGATGTAGCAGGCCGCGAACTTGATCTGGCGGGTGCCGATCTTCTTGCCCAGGTACTCGGGGGTGCGGCCGACCATCAGGCCGGCGATGAACACCGCGATGATCGCCATGATCAGCATGCCGTAGAGCCCGGAGCCGACGCCGCCGGGCGCGATCTCGCCGAGCTGCATGCCCAGCAGCTGGATCCCGCCGCCGAGGCCGGTGTAGGAGGAGTGGAAGGAGTTGACGGAGCCGGTCGAGGTCAGCGTCGTGGCGACCGAGAAGATCGCGGAGGCGCCGATCCCGAAGCGGGCTTCCTTGCCCTCCATCGCACCGCCCGCGGCCTGCAGCGCCGGGCCGTGGTGGCCGAATTCCGTCCACATCATCAGGGCGGTGAAGCCGAGCCAGATGGTGACCATCGTGGCGAGGATCGCGTAGCCCTGGCGGACCGAGCCGATCATCCGGCCGAAGGTGCGGGTGAGGGAGAAGGGGATGAGGAGGATCAGGAAGATCTCGAAGAGGTTCGAGAAGGGGGTCGGGTTCTCGAAGGGGTGGGCGGAGTTGGCGTTGAAGTAGGCGCCGCCGTTGGTGCCCAGCTCCTTGATGGCCTCCTGCGAGGCGACCGCCCCGCCGTTCCACTGCTGGGTGCCGCCGAAGCTGTGCCCATTTACAAACTGCCCGACCTCGTGGATGCCGGAGAAGTTCTGGATGACCCCGCAGGCCACCAGCACGACCGCGGCGATCAGCGACAGCGGGAGCAGGATGCGGACGGTGCCGCGGACCAGGTCCGACCAGAAGTTGCCGAGCTCGCCGGTGCGGGAGCGCGCGAAGCCCCGTACGAGGGCCACCGCCACGGCCATGCCCACGGCGGCGGAGAGGAAGTTCTGCACCGCAAGGCCGCCGGTCTGCACGAGCGGGCCCATGGCCTGCTCACCGGCGTACGACTGCCAGTTCGTGTTCGACACGAAGGAGGCGGCCGTGTTGAAGGCCTGGTCCGGCTTGATGGAGACGAAGCCGAGGGAGCCGGGCAGGTGGCCCTGCAGGCGCTGGAGCAGGTAGAGGAAAAGGAGGCTCACCGCGGAGAAGGCGAGGACCGAGCGCAGGTACGCCGGCCAGCGCATCTCGGCGTTCGCATTGGCGCCGACCGCCTTGTAGATCCACTTCTCGGGGGCGTAGTGCTTCTTCGAGGAGTAGACGTGGGCCATGTAATCGCCCAGGGGGCGATAGGCGAGGGCCAGGGCTGCGACGAGCGCGAGCAGCTGGAGCACCCCGGCGAGGACGGGACTCATCGGCGCTAGAACCTCTCCGGGAAGACGAGGGCGACGACGAGGTAACCCAAGAGCGCGACGGCGACCAGCAGGCCGATGACGTTTTCGGCGTTCACAGCTTGGTCACCCCCTTGGCGACGAGGACCACCAGCGCGAAGACCGCGATCGTGGTGACGACGAAGGCCAGATCGGCCATCGTGAGCTCCCGGAGGGTTCGAGGACGGGCGGTTTTAGGACACCTCTGAGTGGAACGCCTTTTCGGCTGCTCACAGGCTTCCTTGACGGGGCCCATACGCCCGTTGGCGCGGCCTTGACGGGTCTCTAACGCGGGGTGGACGCGCCATTCGCTCAGGAGTAAGTGGATGTGTATTGATATGCCCTGTATGTGGCGGTATTGGGCTGGGAATGGAGTGGAGGAGCTCATTCCGCATCATGGAAATTCTTTTCCGACATGCGGTATTCGCGTTATGCTCCGGTCGTAGTCCGCACGCGGAAAGCGAACCCCTGCCAGGAGGAATGCCATGTCCGAGACCCGTGCCGAGTCCGGTGCCGAGTCCGGTGCCGAGACCCGTGTCGCCCTGATCACCGGTTCCTCCTCCGGCATCGGCGCCGGCATCGCCCGCAGGCTGGCCGCGGCCGGCATCCGCGTGGTCCTGAACTCGGCGCGCAGCGAGGACGCGGGCAAGGCGCTCGCCGCCGAACTGCCCGACGCGGTCTACGTGCGGGGCGACGTCGCGGACGCCGACGACGCGCGGCGGATCGTCCGGACGGCCATCGACACCTACGGACGGCTCGACATCCTGGTCAACAACGCGGGCGTCACCCGGTTCATCCCCCTGGGCGATCTGGACGCGGCCGACGCCGACGCCTGGCGCGAGATCTTCGAGGTCAACGTCGTCGGCACCTGGCAGATGATCACCGCCGCCACTCCCCACCTGCGGGCGTCCGGGGCGAACGGCTCCGGCGCGGGCTCGATCATCAACATCTCCTCGGTCTCGGCGACCCGCGCGCTGGGCAGCTCCATCCCCTACGCCGTCAGCAAGGCCGCGGTGAACCACATGACCCGGCTGCTGGCCTCCCAGCTCGGACCCGCCGTCCGGGTGAACGCGATCGCACCCGGCCTGATCGACACCCCCTGGTACGAGGGCGAGGACCAGGTCTGGGAGAGCTCGCGCGAGTGGATCACGGAGAACACCCCGCTGCGCCGCGTGGGCACCCCCGAGGACGTGGCCGAGGCCGCGCTCTACCTGGTCGACGCCGCCTACACGACCGGCGACGTGCTCACCGTCGACGGCGGCCGGCACGTCGTCTGACGCACCCGCCCCGCCCTGACCCGACCCGCCCCCTCAGCTTCCTGCCATCCCCGCCGAATTCCACATCGTGGACAACTACCCTCGGAATATGAACGCAGAAGCCGCCGCACGCGACGCCGCCGCACTCGCCACCTCCACACGGGCCACCGTGAAGGCCGACGACCGCAGTCACGTCTTCCACTCCTGGTCGGCCCAAGAGCTCATCGACCCGCTCGCCGTGGCCGGTGCCGAGGGTTCCTACTTCTGGGACTACGACGGCAACCGCTTCCTCGACTTCTCCAGTGCCCTCGTCTACACGAACATCGGCTACCAGCACCCGAAGGTGGCCGCGGCCATCGCCGAGCAGGCCGGCAAGCTCTGCACCGTCGCCCCCGGCTTCGCCGTCGACGTGCGCTCCGAGGCGGCCCGGCTGATCGCCGAGCGCACCCCGGGCGACCTCGACAAGATCTTCTTCACCAACGCGGGCGCCGAGGCCGTGGAGAACGCCGTCCGCATGGCCCGGGTGCACACCGGCCGCCCCAAGGTGCTCTCCGCGTACCGCTCGTACCACGGCGCCACCTCCACCGCGATCAACCTCACCGGGGACGCGCGCCGCTTCGGCAACGACACCGCCACCGCGGGCGTCGTGCACTTCTGGGGGCCCTTCGCCTACCGCTCGCCCTTCTACGCGGCCACCCCCGCCGAGGAGTGCGAGCGCGCGCTGCGTCACCTTGAGGACACGATCGTCTTCGAGGGCCCGCAGTCCATCGCCGCGATCATCCTGGAGACCGTCGGCGGCGCCCCCGGCGTGCTCGTGCACCCCGACGGCTACCTGGCCGGGGTCCGTGCGCTCTGCGACCGCTTCGGCATCATCTTCATCCTCGACGAGATCATGGTCGGCTTCGGCCGCACCGGTAAGTGGTTCGCCTCCGAGCACTGGGACGTGCGCCCCGACCTCATCTGCTTCGCCAAGGGCGTGACCAGCGGATACGTCCCCCTCGGCGGGGTCGCCATCTCGGCCGCCATCGCCGAGACCTTCGCCCGCCGGCCCTACCCGGGCGGGCTGACGTACTCCGGGCACGTGCTGGCCTGCGCCGCCGCCGTCGCGACGATCAACGTCATGGAGGAGGAGGGCATCGTCGAGCAGTCCGCCCGCACCGGCGCGGAGCTGCTCGGGCCGGGCCTCGCCGCCATCGCGGAGCGCCACCCGTCCGTCGGGGAGGTCCGCGGGCTCGGCACCTTCTGGGCCCTGGAACTCGTACGCAACAAGGAGACGCGCGAGCCGCTGGTCCCGTACAACGCCGCGGGCGCGGACAACGCGCCGATGGCCGAGTTCGGGGCGGCCCTGAAGAAGGCCGGGCTGTGGCCGCTGCTCGCCGGGAACCGCATCCACGTCGCGCCGCCCTGCAACGTGTCCGCCGAGGACGTGGAGAAGGGGCTGCGGATCATCGACGAGGCCCTGACGGTGGCGGACGCGCACACGGTCTGACCTGCGCAGATCGTGCGGTTGCCCAAGCCGTGGGTGCCTGTTCTCGGAGGATCCGCTCCCTTACGAACGGCATGGAGACGTGCTGGAATCAACAGGCACCTACGGACCGGGATGCACGTCAGTCCCGGGGCGGTCCGCGCGAGGAATCGGCGTGACCGAACGGCGGGGGGCGGGCTGCGCGTCCGCCGGACGCCGGGCGTACGGGATCCAGACGACCGGACTCCGTGTTCCCGAGTACCCGAAGGAAGACAGCGCATGAGCAAGCACATCCTCGCCCAGAACCAGTACGGCAAGGCCGAGAACCGCATCGTCAAGGTCACCCGCAAGGGCAGCGACGGTTCCTGGCACGAGATCCGCGACCTCAACGTCTCCGTCGCGCTGCGCGGCGAGTTCCGCGACGTCCACCTCACCGGTGACAACGCCAACTGCCTCCCCACCGACACCACCAAGAACACGGTGTACGCCTTCTCCAAGGAGCACGGCGTCGCCTCCCCCGAGGCCTTCGGCATCCTGCTCGCCAAGCACTTCGTCTCCTCCCAGGCCCCGATCCGCGAGGCGCAGATCCGCGTCGAGGAGTACGCCTGGGAGCGGATCCCGGTCCCGACGCGCAAGGAGCAGCACTCCTTCGCCCTCAAGGGCACCGAGGTGCGCACCGCGCAGATCACGTACAGCGAGACCACCGGTCTCCAGGTGATCTCGGGTCTGAAGGACCTGACCGTGATGAACTCGACCAACTCCGAGTTCCACGGCTTCATCAAGGACAAGTACACGACGCTGCAGGAGGCGTACGACCGCATCCTGGCGACCAAGGTCACCGCGCGCTGGGCGCACTCGGCGCTCGCCGCCGACGACGCCGGGTACGACTGGGACCAGTCGTACAAGAAGGTCCGCAAGAACATGCTGGAAGCCTTCGCGGAGACCTACTCGTACTCCCTGCAGCAGACCCTGAACCAGATGGCCGAGCGCGTGCTCGACAACTGCCCCAAGGTCAACGAGGTGCGGCTCAACCTCCCCAACAAGCACCACTTCCTCGTCGACCTGGAGCCCTTCGGCCTCAAGAACGACAACGAGGTCTACTTCGCGGCCGACCGCATGTACGGCCTCATCGAGGGCACCGTGCACCGCGATGGCGTGCAGCCGGTGATCGCGACGAGCGACTGGATCGTGGCGTAGCGCCCGCTCGGCTCCGCAGGTAGTTCGGCCCGGACCGCGTCGCGGGGTCCGGGCCGCTCCGCGTCCTAGGACTGCTCGGACTGCTCGGGCCGCTCCTCCGGCTGCCCCACGAGCAGGTTCCAGCGCCCGGAGCGCCCCGTCAGCGTCGTCACCGACCCCGGCCGTACGTCGAGCCGCCAGAAGGCCGCCGCGGGCAGCTCCAGGGCCCACACCACGGCCGCCCGTACGACGCCCGGCCCGGTCGGCGCCCGGTGCGTCCCCGGCGCCAGCGCGCCCAGGTGGAGGCCGACCCGCGCGATCAGCGCGTCCACCGACTCCCCGCCGCCCGGGGGCGCGTACGAGGTGTCGGTCATCCACCGCCGCAGCCCGCCGGGATCCTCGCCGGCGACTTCGTCCATGCTCCGCCCGGCCCAGGCCCCGTGATCCTGCCCGCGCAGCCCCTCGTGTCCCGGGCACGGATCCGCGTACGGGAAGCGGTGCAGCCGCCCCGCCTCGTCCAAGGGGGGGCTCACGAGCCGGACGCGTACGAGGGTGGGGTGCACCATGGGATTGTCCCGGGGTTTCGCATCGCGTTCAACCGTCGGCCACCTGTACAGCGCGGACATGACAACCGTCCCGGCGAGCGTCTTCCCTTCAGGGCAAAACCCTTATGAAGGAAGAACATTGACCATACGTTCGGCCGCCCGCGCCTCCGCACTCGTGCTCTGCACCGCACTCGCCGCGTCCGTCGCGCTCCCGGCCCAAGCCTCCTCGATCAGCAGCATCCGGCCCAAGGCCGAGACCGCGCCGCTGTTCGACGACGAGGCCGGCGGCGACGCCAACGCGGATGACCCGTCGATCTGGCGCAACGCCGCCGATCCGGGCCGCAGCCTGGTGATCGCGACCGCCAAGCAGGGCGGTCTGCGGGTCTACGACCTGGAGGCCCGGCAGGTGCAGTCGCTGCCCGCCCCGGCCGGACCGGGCGCCGACGACGCTCCCGGCCGCTTCAACAACGTCGACCTGGTCAACGGCCTGCGTCTGGGCGGCGGGCGCGCCGATGTCGCGGTGGTCAGCGACCGGGGCAACGACCGCCTGCGGATCTACCGGATCGACCGGAACCGGCCCGGCGGCCCGCTTACAGACGTCACCGACCCGGCAGCGCGCCCGGTGTTCTCCGCCGACCAGGCCGAGATCAACGAGCAGAAGACCGCGTACGGCCTGGCCACCTGGACGGACCGGAAGACCGGCCGGTCCTACGCGGTGGTCAGTCAGCGCAACCGCACCCGGATCGCCCTGCTGGAGCTGGTCGCCACCCCCGCCGGCACGGTCGACTACCGCCAGGTGCGCACGCTCGACCTGCCGTCCTCCTTCCGCCTGCCGAACGGCGCCGCCTGGACGCCCTGCGCCGAGCCGGGCGAGCTGCCGCAGATCGAGGGCATGGTCGTCGACCCCGCGGACGGCACCCTGTACGCGGGGCAGGAGGACGTCGGCATCTGGCGCATCGACGCGGGCCTCACCGGCACGCCGAAGCTGATCGACAAGGTGCGCGAGTACGGCGTCCCCGGCACCTACGACGAGGAGACCGAGGAGTGCGCGCCCGGCGCCGACCCCGGCTACGGCGGCAAGCGCCTGAAGGCCGACGTCGAGGGCCTGACCCTGGTCACCGAAGCCGACGGCGACGGCTACCTGCTCGCCTCCAGCCAGGGCGACGACACGTTCGTCGCCTACGACCGCGAGCGCGAGGACCGCAACGAGTTCGAGGGTGCCTTCCGGATCACCGCGGCCTCCGCCACCCTCGACGGCTCCGAGGTCTGCGACGGCGCCGCCGCCCTCAACGCCCCCCTCGGCACGCGCTACCCCCGCGGCCTGCTCGTCGTCCAGGACGGCCGGGAAACCCCCGGCGACGGCGACCGCGAGGCGACCGGCTTCAAGTTCATCGACCTCGGCGAGGTGGTCGACGCCCTCGACTGACGCCATGGACCGGCGCCATCGACTGACGCGCCATCGACTGGAGGGACGTCGGTGAGACGGAGCCCTCCTGAGGTGACCCTGTAAGGCGGCCATAAAGAGCGGTACGGTGGCGGACGACAAGACGACGGTATGACGGAAGTCCGGTTGAGAATCCGGCACGGTCGCGCCACTGTGAATCCTCCCGGAGGGGGAGGAAAGTCAGACCCGCCACCGTCGTCGAAAGCACCACTGACCGGGACGCGTGTTCCCTCTGGAGGCTCCTGCCATGGCCAACTCCGCCGTGCCCACGACTGCCGCTCCCCTGGCCGTCGCACCCATCTCCCTCACCGCTCTGGCCCCTTGGGCGCTGTTCGCCGGTGTCCTGATGCTGGTCCTGCTCTACCTCGTCGGCGCCGAGCAGGGCGCCACCGCGATCTTCGAAGGCGACACCGTGCACGAGTGGATGCACGACGGCCGCCACCTCCTCGGCTTCCCCTGCCACTGATCCACCGATCCGCAAGGGACCGAAAACTCCATGACCCCCATTTCCCCCCGCGTGCTCCTCGTCCGGGGCATGCTCGCCGGCCTGCTGGCCGGAGCCGCGGCGTTCCTCGTCGCGTACTTCCTGGGTGAATCCCAGGTCGACGCGGCGATCGCCATCGAGGAAGCCGGAGCCCACGATCACGGCGACGGCGAGGCCGCCCCGGTCAGCCGGGCCCTCCAGGCCACGGCCGGGCTGGGCACCGGCACCCTGCTCTACGGGATCGCGCTCGGCGGCATCGCCGCGCTCGTCTACTGCTACGCCCTGGGCCGGATCGGCCGCTTCGGCCCCCGGGCCACGGCGCTGCTGGTCTCCGGCGGTCTGTTCGTCACCATCACCCTGGTGCCGTTCTTCAAGTACCCGGCGAACCCGCCGGCCGTCGGGGACCCCGAGACCACGGTCCAGCGGACCACCCTCTACGTCCTGATGCTCGCGCTCGGCCTGCTGCTCGCGGCGGCCGCGCTGATCCTGGGCCGGCGCCTCGCGCCGAGCCTGGGCAACTGGAACGCCTCGGTCGCCGCCTCGCTCGCCTTCGTGGCGGCCGTCGGCATCGCCTATGCGCTCCTGCCCGGCATCAGCGAGGTGCCGGATGGCTTCCCGGCGGCGCTCGTCTGGCAGTTCCGGCTCGCCTCGCTCGCCATTCAAGCCGCTATGTGGACCACTTTCGGCCTGGCTTTCGGATTTCTTGCCGAACGGGCCCTTGCCCCCGCCCTCACACCCAAGGAGGCTGTACAGCCTGCGAGTTGACGTCTTGCGTGCAAGTGACTGAGAGGCTGGTGACGGCGCGGTGACGACGGCGACCCGAGAGCTCGGGGACCACCGAAGACCCAAAGGCCGTCGGGAGGGGCCGTACCGGCCGCACTGGCCGAACCGGCGGCAGTGGCGCGAGGTGCGGGAGTGGCGGGGCTGGACGGGCGCCGCCCCGTTCTGGCTGAACGCGGTGCTCCTGCTGCTGACCCCCTTCACCACCGTCACCCTGCTCGCGCAGGTCGGCATCATCGCGGGCCTGACCGCCATCGCCGGTCTGGCCCGCCACCTCTGGTCGGGTGACTACGGCCATGCGGCCATCCACTCCGCCGCCGCGCTCATGGGTGCGGCGGCGGTGGCGGTCGTGGTGGTCTGACCGGGGGCCGGGCTGGGAGTTCGGTGGGGGATAGCCCCCCGAACGGCCGTCCCGGCTATCGGATGGAGCGGCGGCGAACGCTCGACATCCTCGTTCCATCCCTTGATCTTCGCTGGGAATCCCGGCCCTTAGCTCGGGCTGGAATGCCAACCTTGGCGTGAAGCATCGGAGTTCGCTGCGTTGTCAGTGGTCTCCGCTACGTTGATCGCACCTTGACCGAGAGGGGGGTGGGCCGGGTGATCCGTGCGTACAAGTTCCTCATGCGGCCCACCGTGGGCCAGCAGATCGCGCTCGGCGAAATGCTGCGTGATCACTGCTCCCTCTACAACGGGGCGTTGCAGGAGCGCCGTGACGCCTGGAGGCACGCCTCGAAGGTGAGTATCAAGTACGGGATGCAGTCGGCACAGCTCAAGGAGATCCGGGCATTCGACCTGGACTGTCAGGGCCGGTGGGCGTTCTCCTCGCAGCAGGCCACGTTGCGCCGTCTCGACAAGGCTTTTGCCGCGTTCTTCCGCCGCATCAAGTCCGGCGACACACCCGGCTACCCGCGCTTCCGGGGCGTGAACTGGTTCGACACCGTCGACTTCCCTAAGGACGGCGACGGCTGCCGGTGGGATGCCACCCCGCACGACCCGGTCACCCGGGTCCGCTTTCAAGGGGTCGGGTATGTCAAGGTCAACCAGCACCGGCCCGTGGCTGGCAGGGTCAAGACCGTCAGCGTCAAGCGCGAGGGCAAGCGCTGGTACGTCGTACTGACCGCCGAGCAGGAACAGCCCGAGCCCCTGCCGCCCACTGGCAGCATGGTCGGCATCGACTTGGGCATCACCAACTTCCTCGCCGACTCGGCCGGCGCCTTTGTGCCCAACCCGCGTCACGGCCGCTGCGCCGCCGCGAAGCTGGAGGCCGCACAACGCGCCCTCGCCCGGTTTCCCCGCGTGCGCCGCGACAAGCGCACCGGCAACCATCGGCGGGCCGTTGAACGGGTTGCGGCCCTGTATCGCAAGGTCCGCCGCCAGCGCCTGGACCACGTGCACAAGACCGCCCTTGACCTGGTGCGTCAGCACGACTTCATCGCGCACGAGGACCTCAAGATCCGCAACATGAGCAAGACCCCCGGGCCGAAGCCCGACCCCGGGGCTCCGGGCGGTTTCCTGCCCAACGGGGCCGTGGCGAAAGCCGGTCTCAACCGCTCGATCATGGATGCCGGATGGGGGGTGTTCCTCACGATCCTCACCAGCAAGGCTGAAAGCGCCGGCAGGGAAGTGATCGCCGTGGACCCCCGCAACACCTCCAGACAATGCCCCGAATGCGGGCACACCGCCAAGGAGAACCGGCCAACACAGGAAAGGTTCCACTGCACCGCCTGCGGCCACACCGCGCACGCGGACACGGTGGGCGCGCTCAACGTTCTACGGGCCGGGCTGGTCCGCCGCAACGCCCCACAGGCATAGCGAGAATCCCCCTCCTTCAGGAGGGGGAGGAGTCACGAGCACTTACCGCGGCAAGGCCGCACTCAGCGCCCTCTGCGCTACGACCGTCGCGGGCGCCCTGACGAGCACCGCCACCGCCACTGCTCCGACCGCACGGTCACCGCGTACCTCACGACGGGGGAGCGTCCCCCGCGGGACTCCGTGTGCCCGTCCTGAAGATCCGGTCCAGGTGGTGGCGCAGCACCGCGACGGCCGACTCGGGCCCCCGCTGGCCGACCAGGATGCTGGTGCCCATGGTCGCCGCCATGGCGAGCAGGCTGATCGCCTCGGTGCGCGCGTCGACGTCCGGGTCGGCCAGGCCGGATTCCTGGGCCTGGCCGATCAGCCCTGCCACCGCGTTCTCGGCGGCGTCGGGGTTGTCGATGAATGGCTGGGCCGCGAGGGCCTCGTCGGTCACGGACAGGATCGAGTAGGAGCTGTAGAGGAGGTGGAAGGTGCGGCTCTCCTCGTCGGTCGGCAGGGAGGCCAGCAGCAGCGCCTCGATCGTCGCGCGCGGGCTGGGGTTCGGGCCGGCGGCGGCGAGGCGGGCGCCCACCCGGGCGGTGAAGCGGTCGGTCAGGTGCTGGAGCCCGTAGAAGAGCAGCTTCTCCTTGGTCTGGAAGTAGTACTGGACCAGGCGCAGGGAGACTCCCGCCTCGGCCGCCACGTCGCGCATGCCGACCGCGTGCAGCCCGCGCCGTCCGGCGACGCGGATGAGTGCCTCGGCGATCTGGGTGCGCCGTTCCTCGTGGTCCACGCGTTTCGGCATGTTCTGGTGTCTCCGCCCCTCGGTGCCCGTCGGTGATGAGCCCGCGGCTCTTTTTGATGGTACCGCCGTATCAACATCATGGTACGGTCGTATCACGAAGAACGGATCCTCGATCCTCCAGGAGGTGCCCCCGTGCCCGAGACCCCTACACCTGAGAGCGTGCCCCGTGTACGCCGCGACATCGGCCGCTACGTGAGCGACGAGCTGCGCGACCGCTACTTCGCCGCCTGCGACGCGATCTACGCGATGGGAGCGCCCGCCCGCTCCGAGACGGACGTGGAGACGAGCTTCGGGACCACGCACGTCTACCGGTACGGCCCCACGGACCCGGCGGCGGAGTCCCGTACGCCCGTCGTCCTGATCCACGGTTCGGGCGGCTGCTCGGCCCAGTGGTACCCCAACACCGCCGCGCTCAGCGCCGACCGGCCCGTCTACGCGCTCGACACCCCCGGCGACCCGGGCCGCAGCGTCCAGCGCGAGCCCATGTGGCAGCCCGAGCGCGCCGCCCAGTGGATGGACGAGGCCCTCGACGAGCTCGGCCTGGACCGGGTCCACCTGGTCGGCTCCTCCTACGGCGGCTGGCTGGTCGTCAACCAGGCGCACCTGCGCCCCGGCCGGCTCGCCTCGGTCACCGCCCTGGACCCGGGCGGCCTGGAGAAGGTGGGCCTGCGCTTCTTCGTGTGGATCTTCGCCAGCCTCTTCGCGACCTTCGCCCCCAAGGCGCTGCGCCCGGCCCTGGCCAAGTGGCTGGAGCAGCCGGTCCTGGTCGTCCCCGAACTGCGGACGTGGATCCAGGCGGGCGTCCGCGCCTTCCGGATCCGCCGGCCCGCCCCGTTGCCGCTGTCCGACGCGGAACTGGGCACGATCCGCACGCCGTTCTACCTGATCATGGGCAAGCGGAGCCTGCTCGTGCACCCGAAGCGCCAGCTGGAGCGGGTGCCGCGGGTGATTCCGGGAGCCCGCGCCGAGATCGTCTCCGCGACCGGGCACGGCCCGCAGATCGACCACCCCGAGCTGGTCAACGCCCGGATGCTCAGCTTCATGGAGGACGTCGACTCCCTCGACCCGGCCGCGCGCGGGACCGCGTAGCAGGGTGTCGGCTCAGCCGGCGGCGGTCCGGAAGCGGAGCCGGTACTCCGTCGGCGTGGTGTCGAGCGTGCGGCGGAACGCCCGTACCAGGGTGTCGGCTGTGCCGAACCCGCAGGTGGAGGCGATCCGTTCGAGTGTGGCATCGGTGGCTTCGAGCTGGCCGCGCGCCAGCTCCACACGGGCCGACTCGATGTAGGCGGCCGGGGTCATGCCCAGCTCGGACTTGAAGATCCGGGCCAGCTGCCGCTCGCTGACGTGCGCGTACGCGGCGATGTCGGCCAGGCTGAGCCGGCCGCCGAGGCGGCGCCGGACGAAGTGCCGCAGGTCCTCGCCGCGCCGCGTCGCCGAGACGGGCTCCAGTGGGACGCTGAACTGGCTCTGCCCGCTCGGCCGCTTCACGTACATCACGAGCTGGCGGGCCACGCGCAGGGCGACCCCCTCGCCGAAGTCCTCTGCCACCAGGGCGAGCGAGAGGTCCAGGCAGGCGCTGATCCCGGCGCCGGTCCACACCTCGCCCTCCCGGATGAAGACCGGGTCGGCGTCCACCTCGACCGCCGGATGGTCGGCGGCGAGCTGCTCCGCGGTGGACCAGTGCGTGGTGGCCCGCTTGCCGTCGAGCAGCCCGGCCGCGGCCAGGAGGTGCGCCCCCACGCAGACGGACGCGATGCGGCGCGCGCGCCCGGCGAGCGTCCGCACCCAGCCGACCACCTCCGGGTCGGTGAGGGCGCGGACGCGGCGCTCGGCGTCCAGCTCGACCGCGCCGGGCACCAGGAGCGTGTCGATGCTCCGCGCGGCGGCCTCGGCGAAGGTCAGGTCCGGCAGGATGCGCACCCCGGCCGAGGTGGTGACGGGATCGAGCGTCCGCGCGGCCAGGGCGACCCGGTAGCCGGCCGCGTCGTCGGTCTCCCGCGGGACCAGGGAGAACACCTCCGGCGGTCCGGTGACGTCCAGCAGGTCCACGCCCTCGAAGAGCACGATCACGATCAGTCGTGCGACGGGCCCCAGGGGCGCGGAATCGAGGTCCAGCCGGTGTCCATCGGTCTCCATGTCGTCTCCGTGGGTGCTTCTCGATCGGCGCTCACGAGCAGATGTGTGCAACGCTAACACGGATGGTAAGCGTTGATTACGAAACTCGGCGATGGCGTACACCCCAGCCCCTCTCTCCCCAGGCCAGATCTGTTAGCGCTGCTACCATCGACGCCATGTCAACGGCCCGAGAACGCATCCTGGAAGCCACCGCGGAGCTGCTCGCCACCAAGGACGCACCGGCGATCTCCACCCGGGCCATCTGCGACCGGGCCAAGGTCGGCATGCCCGAGATCTACCGCCAGTTCGGAGACAAGGAGGGCCTGCTCACCGCGGTGGCCGACCTCGGCTTCGAGCGCTTCCTCGCCAACAAGCGCCGCAATCCGCAGACAAGCGATCCGGTGGCGGACCTGCGCACGGCCTGGGACAGCCACGTGGCGTTCGCGCTCGGCAACCCCCACCTCTACCGGCTGATGTTCACCCCGGCGGGAGCGGCCAAGCCGCAGGCGATCGCCGAAGCGCAGGCCCTGCTCCTGACGGCCGTGGAGCGGTGCCGCGACGCCGGCCGGCTGCGGACGGCCCCGGCGCTGGCCGGCCGGTCGATCCTCTCCGCGAACGTGGGCGTGTGCCTGATGGCACTGTCCTTCCCCGAGCTGTACGGAGGCCTGGACATCTCCCAGTCGGTACGGGACGCGGTGATCGGGAAGGTCACCGGCGACGAGCGGGAGGACACGAGGATCGGCGCCGCGACCGTCCTCGCCCAGGCCCTGGTCGACACCCTCACCGGAGCGACCCCGCCGTGACATCGTGGTCCCATGGCCATCGAAATCCGCCCGGCTTCGGTCTTCGAGGACGTCCGGACCCTGATCGGTCCGAAGTCTCCCGGGGCCAACGTCTGCTGGTGCCTGAGCTACCGGATCCCGTCCAAGCTCAACAATGAGCTCCGTGGACCGGCCCGCGGCGCGTACGTCGCCGAACTGTGCCGCTCCGGGGCCCCTTTGGGCGTGCTCGCCTACGACGGTGACGAGCCGGTCGGCTGGGCCGCCGTCGCACCGCGCTCCGACACCTCCTTCGCGCGCAGCCGGAAGATCCCGTACGTCGACGACCTGCCGGTCTGGTCGCTGTGGTGCATCCGCGTACGCCCCGGTCACCGGAAGAAGGGGGTCTCGCACGCCCTCATCGCCGGTGCGGTCGAGTTCGCCCGGTCCCACGGCGCACCGGCGATCGAGGCGTACCCGATCGACAGCGGGGGTGCCCGGGTCGACCTGACGATGGCGTACGCCGGGATCCGGACGAACTTCGAGCGTGCCGGGTTCACCCACGCCGCCGACACCACCTCGGTACTGGCCGGTCATCCCCGGGTCCTGATGCGGCTCGACCTGCGCTGAAGGCGTCCGGCGCCGCACGGCGCTACGCCCGGCCGCCGAGGGTGAACCGGTCGACCAGCTCGACGAACTCGTCCTCCTTCTCGAAGAACGCGACGTGCCCGGTCTCGATCTCCGCGTACGTGCTGTGCGCGATCGCGGCGTGCAGTTCACGGCTGTTCTCCACCGGGATGGTGATGTCCAGGGTGGCGCCGATGACGAGCGTCTCGGCCTCGATGAACGGCAGCAGGCCGCGGATGTCGACGCGGGTGTCGAGGTCGACGTGGCGCAGGGTGCCGGGGGTGGGCGGCATGTTCGGGATCAGGAGCTCCACCTGCTCGCGGCCGATCGCGTTGAGGAAGCCCCGGCTGAAGCCCGTCATGGCCACGGAGCGGCCGAAGGCGGCCGGGTCGCAGGCGCCGAGCTGCTTCCACAGGGTGAAGAGGTTGCGCAGGTACTCGTCCCCCTCGGTGTGGGCCCAGCCGGCGACCAGGATCAGCCGGCGCACGAGGTCGGGGCGGAGCGCGGCGACGGCGGCGGACACCGGTGCGCCCATGGAGAAGCCGAGCAGGTCCACCGGCCCGGTGCCCGCGTCCTCGATGACGGCGATGACCTGCGCGGCGAGCCCCTCCACGGTCAGCGGCCCCCCGTCGTCCGTGGTGCGGTCGCTGCCGGAGAGATCGGGGGTGATCACCGTGTGGTCGCCGGTGAAACGGGGCAGGGTCTGCCCCCAGTTCACGGCGGAGCCGCCCGAGCCGGTGCCGTGGACGAGGACGAGCGCGGGGCCCGTGCCGGTGCGGTCGTAGGAGACCTCGGCGTCGGCGACGCGCACGGTGGCGCTCACCGTGGCGCTGACGGTGGTCTCGGTGCTCAGTGTCGTGGACATGGCTGCTCCCCCTGGTGTGTTGGGCGCCGGGGGCGTTTCCCCTCCGGCTGCGCCCACACTGCCGCCGCGTGGCCGGGGCCGGGAGAGACCCCTCGAACCTGGGACCGCCGATCCCTGGATGCGGGGCGGGGCACTCCGCGGGCCACGCCGCGGGATCCACCGCTGGATCCACCGCGGGCTCCACCGTCCCGCAGGGGTCCGGCAGGATGATCATCATGACGATCGATCGCCCTGAGCTCGCCGACTTCCTCCGCCGTTCGCGCGAGCGGGTGCGCCCGCAGGACGCGGGCCTCACCGTCGGGCCCCGGCGGCGTACGCCCGGGCTGCGGCGCGAGGAGGTGGCCCAGCTCGCGGGCATGTCGGCCGACTACTACATCCGGCTGGAGCAGGCCCGCGGCCCGCAGCCCTCACCGCAGATGCTGTCCGCCCTCGCCCGCGCCCTGCGCCTCGGCGACGACGCCCGCGACCACCTCCACCTGCTCGCCGGGCACCGCCCGCCCGCCGCGCGGCTCGCCGGAGACCAGGTCAGCGCGGGCCTGCTGCACCTGCTGGACGCGTTGCCCGGCACTCCGGCGCAGGTCCTCAGCGACCTGGGCGACGTACTGGCCCAGAACGAGATGGCCCGCACCCTCCTGGGCGGCGTGTGCACGGTGTCCGAGCACGGCCGCAACGTCGTCTGGCGCTGGTTCGCCGACCCGTCCGCGCGGGACGCGTACCCGGCCGGGGAACACGAGCAGTACAGCCGCCTCCACGTGGCGGACCTGCGGGCGGCCGTCGGCCGGCGCTCCTCGGACCCGGCCGCCACCCGTCTGGTGGAGCGCCTGCGGGAGGCCAGCGAGGAGTTCACCGCCCTGTGGGAACTGCACGAGGTCGCCGTCCGCCGCCACAGCCGCATGCGGGTGATCCACCCGGTCGTCGGCCCCGTGGACCTCGACTGCCAGGTGCTCCTCGCCCCGGAGGGCGACCAGCGCCTCCTGCTCCTGACGCCCCCGCCCGGCACGGACACGGCCGACCGGCTGAACCTCCTCCAGGTCGTCGGCACCGAACAGTTCTCGCAGCCCGGCTGACAGGCCCTCGGGCCGTCAGGCCGCGCGGCAGAGGTCCGCGGCCCCGGCCGGGGCCGCGGTGCGGGCCACGGCCGCGGGTACGGCACGCGTGGTGCGGGCGGTGCCGGCGGCGGCCGCGGACTTCGAGCGGTGCTGCGCGAAGACCACGAGGCGCAGCACTGCGAACCGCGCGACGCCGGCGAGCGCGGAGGCGGACAGGTAGACGACCTGTTCGCGCAGGGCACTGGGCGACGTCTCGAGCTGCCGCAGGACGAGCATCGCCACGCAGGTCACCGCGTACGCGGCTGCCGCGGATCCGGCCGACTGCGCATGCTGGCGCCGGGTCGCCCGCCCGCCGGCGCCGAAGGTGAAGCGGGCGTGCAGCTCGGTGGCGAGGAGCGTGGAGACCACGGTGATCAGGGCGTTCGCCAGGATCCAGGGAATCCAGGTGGCGAGGGCCGCGACGGCGAAGCTGGAGGCCATCCCCACCCCTCCGCCGAGGACCACGAAGCGGGAGAAGGCGGTGAAGGCGCCGGACGCGCCGGACGCCTCCTGCTTCCGGCTCTGCACTGTCTCCATGATCCAACCCCTCCGATGGCGACTTCGTGAACGTGCGGGCTTCGGGCCGCGGGCCACGAGGCGCACCGCCATGGTGCCATGATGGCACATCGATGGCGCCACTGCGAGGCCTGTGTGGCGCCATCTGTGTAGCCGGTGGTGCCAGGGGGTGCCCCCATCCGTCATGTGACCTGGATCACACCGAGCTCCTGTCAGGAATCGGTTCGCTGTCCCGCTCAAGTCACCGAGAGCCCAGCGAACCGACAGGAGCACCCCATGAAGCACCGCATCCTCGTCCTCGGCGCCGGCTACGCCGGGGCCCACGTGGCCGGGAACCTGGCCCGCCGGCTGTCCCCGGCGGACGTCGAGATCACCGTGGTCAACGCCGAGCCGGACTTCGTCGAGCGGCTCCGGCTGCACCAGGTCGCGGCCGGCCAGGACATCGAAACCCGGAAGCTCGCCGACATCTTCGCGGGCACGGCGATCCGGCTGCGCCTGGCCCGGGCCACCGCGGTCGACCCCGAGCGCCAGGTCGTGGCCGTGGCCGACGCCGACGGCGGCGCCGACGAGCTCGGGTACGACACCCTCCTCTACGCGCTCGGCAGCCACGGGGACGACCGGGGTGTCCCCGGCGCAGCCGAGCACGCCTTCGACGTGTCCGCCCGGCCCTCGGCGCTGCGCCTGCGCGAGCGCCTGGAGGGACTCGGGGAAGGCGGGAACGTGCTGGTCGTCGGCGACGGGCTGACCGGCATCGAGACCGCCACCGAGATCGCCGAATCCCGGCCCGGTCTGTCGGTCACGCTGATCGCCCGCGGCGAGCTGGGCGCCCCCCTCTCCGCCGGAGCACGCGGCCACCTGCGCCGGTCCTGCGACCGGCTGGGCATCACCGTCCTGGAACACTCCGCCGTGGAAGCCGTCGAAGCGACACGGGTCCTGTGCGCCGACGGCACCGCCCTGCCCTCCGACGCGACCGTGTGGACGGCCGGGTTCGCGGTGCACCCCCTCGCCGCCGCCGCCGGGCTGGCGGTCACCGAGAGCGGCCGGATCCTCGTCGACCGCACCATGCGCTCGCTCTCGCACCCCAACGTCTACGCGGCCGGGGACAGCGTCCACACACTCGGCGACAACGGCCGGCCGCTGCCGATGTCCTGCGCCTCGGCCGGTTTCACCGCCATGCAGGCCGTGAAGGCCATCCTGGGAAGCCTGACAGGAAGCACGATCGGACACGTCAAGATGCCCTACCCGGGCAACCACATCAGCCTCGGACGGCTGGACGGGATCCTGCAGTTGGTCGACCACGAAGCCCAGGCCAAGCCGAAGTACCTCGGCGGCCGGAAGGCCGCGCGGATCAAGGCGGGTATCCTCACGATGTCGCTGTGGAGCACCTCGCACCCGACCTTCTGCCTGCCCACGCGTCAGCGCCGCCTGGCCGCCGCGCCGGACGCGTCCGCCGCGCACGCAGTCCCGTACGCAGTCCCGTACGCGGCCCCGCACGCACCCGATGCCCCCGCCGGCAAGGCGGTCGCGTAGCCGCCTAGGGTGACGCGTATGGACAGCACGGGCGTTGACCGCTTCGACACCAGCCGGTTCGAGGCCAGCCGGACCCGGCTGGCCTCGCTGGCCTACCGTCTGCTGGGCTCCGCCGCCGATGCCCAAGACACCGTGCAGGACGCGTTCTTGCACTGGCAGGCCGCCGACCGCCAGCGGATCGAGGTGCCGGAAGCCTGGCTGACCAAGGTCGTCACCAACCTGTGCCTCGACCGGCTCCGCTCGGCACAGGCCCGCCGCGAACGCACCGCCGGCGCCTGGTTCCCCGAACTGCTCCTCGAGGGCGACCCGATGCTCGGCCCGGCCGACACCTTCGAGCAGCGCGAATCGGTCTCCCTGGCCGTGCTGACCGTCATGGAGCGCCTGTCACCCGTCGAGCGGGCCGTCTACATCCTGCGCGAGGCGTTCTCGTACGGCCACGCGGAGATCGCCGAGATCCTCGACATCACCGAGTCCGCGAGCCAGCAGCACCTCCACCGTGCCCGGACCCGCGTCACCGCGACGCGCCGCCGCGGCGTCGGCGAAGTCGACCCGGCGTCCGCCCGCAGGATCGTCGAGGAGTTCCTGGCCGCTGCCACCTCGGGCCGCACCGAACGGCTGGTGTCACTGCTCACCGACGACGTGATCGCACTCTCCGACGGCGCCGGCCTCGCCGAGAAGCTCCTGCGGTACGAGACCGCGCAGCGCGTGGCCGCCGTCATGCGGGGCGGCTTCAAGTCCACGCCCGCGAAGCGGCGGCTCGCCGGCGGTGCGACGGCCCTCCACTACGCGGTCGTCAACGACGCCCCCGCCGTCCTCTTCGTCCTCGGCGACCAGGTCCTGGGCGCCGTGACCTTCGAGGTCGCCGAAGACAAGATCTCGGCCCTGCGCGGCATCGCCGCCCCCGCCCGCCTCGTCCGCCTCGCCGAAGCCTGGCGGCAGCACGCACCGGGGACGCCGCTGATCGCCGAGTGGTGACATCGGGCGCAACGCGGCGCCCGTGTCACCTGTCTTTGGCGGGAACGGCCCGCTCGCAGGCGTGGAACCTCACGGGTTCACGTGGTCCAGGTTCTTCCAGAACGCGTACTGGTGGTCCTTGGCGAAGTCCACGGGGCGGATGCCGCCGGGGCCGGAGGACAGGGACTGGGCGTTGGGGGCGGAGGGCGTGGTGGGCTTCCAGTCGGCCTTGCCGGTGCGGGCGAAGTCCGTCCAGACGGCGATCATGGCGGCGGAGAGCCGTTGCTGCTCCGGGGTGAGCTTTTCGTAGGCGTCGACCTCGAAGAGGTAGGGCAGTTCGAAGGTGTGGCCGGCGCCCGGCTCGAAGCCGGGCTTGGGGAACTGCGGGTCGGAGTACCACGGGGTGGTGCGCTCGGCGAACTCGTAGGTGTACGTGGGTACGTGGCGGGACAGTGCCCGACCGGTCTCGACGGAGTGCCGGGCCCAGTTCCCGTCGGTCAGGGCCGCCGCGAGGGCGAGGCCGGGGGAGCCCGCGTAGGCGGCGCTGGGGTACTGCGCGGCAATGGCGGCGGCCCGTTCCTCGCCGAAGGCGTCCTCCAGCACCTTCAGCCGGTCCGCCTCGTCGAGCCGGGCGTCCGGGTCGTGCGTGGCCTGCTTCTTGGCCAGTTCGAGGCCGTAGACCCGGGCCCGTTCCTCGTCCCGGTTGATGCCCTGCAGCACCGGAACCTTGTGGAACCGCCCCGCGGCGAACGCCTCGCCGGGGGTACGGGGCAGCAGGGCGCCCCCGTAGACGGGGGTGTACTCGGGACCCGCGCCGAAGGGGTTGACGAGGTGCTCGGGTGCGGCGGTGCGCCAGTCGCTCACCCCGGCCTTGGCGCCGATCGCCGCGGCGGCGCCGGTACCGGCCGCCAGGGCCTCGCCGCGGCCGCGGCGGCCATCGGGCCCCGTGCAGGGCGCGCTCTGCAGGATGACCCGGTCGAAGAGGCCCGCGGAGGACGGGGAGGCGAGGTGGGCGCAGGTGCTGTAGCCGCCCGCGGACTGGCCGAAGAGGGTGACCCGGTCCGGGTCCCCGCCGAACGCGCGGGCGTTGCGCTGCACCCAGAGCAGGGCGGCCTGCTGGTCCAGGAAGCCGTAGTTCCCGGATTCGCCGCGGGCCGCTTCCAGGTCCGGGTGGGCCAGGTAACCGAGGGCGGCGAGGCGGTAGTTGACCGTGACGACGACCACGTCGCCCTGCGCGGCGAGCCGCTCGGCTCCGTACATGGACCCGGCGCCGTCCGTGTGGTCGCCTCCGTGCAGGTACACCATCACGGGGCGGGGACGGGCGGAAGGCGCCCGGGGGGTGGTCACGTTGAGGAAGAGGCAGTCCTCCTGGTCGGACGCGGGGCCGACGGGGGAGAGGAACCCCGTCTGGGGGCAGGCGGCCCCCGGCGCGGTGGCGTCCCGGACGCCCTCCCACCGGACGGCGGGGGCCGGGGCGGCCCAGCGGCGCGCCCCGGTGGGGGGCGCCGCGTACGGGATGCCCTGGAAGGAGCGCACGGCGGCGGTGACCGTGCCGCGTACGACTCCCTTGTCGGTCCGCACGACCGGCCCGCCGAGGGGGTCGTGGGTACGGTCGGCTGCTGCGAAGGCGGTGGCCGCGTGCGCGGGGACCGCGATGGCCGCGGCGGTGCTCAGTGCGAGGGCGCCGACGATGACTGCGTGTGCTGTCCGCTTCAACATGTATACGAGCGTATGAATTCGGGGCGCGGCGCACAGGCCGGGAACCCCCCGACCGCGGGGTGGGGCTAGCCCCAGTCCTCGCGCGCGGGGCGCTCATGGTGTCCCGGGGCGCCGTCGGAGGGCTCCTGGTCATCGGGACTCCTGGTCAGCGGGCCCGGCGGGAGCGGATCAGCGCCCGCCCGCCCAACGCCGTGCCGGCCAGCCCGAGCAGCAGGGCCACGTAGGCCCCGCCCAGCCCGTTGCCGGTGCCGAGTCCACCATCGGCGGTGGCCGCGACCAGCCCGCCGAGGGCGGTGGCGATCAGCCCCGCGACCACGGCCGCCGCGGCTCCGAGCGAACCGCCGGCCGTGCCGAGACGACCGGCGGGCCGGGTCACCGCCAGCACGGCGACGATCACGGCGGCCAGACCCAACAGCCCGCCGGCGGTGGCTCCGAGCCTCCCCAGGCTGAACTCGGTGACACCGGCGGCGAACAGGCGGTGAGCGGACATCAGGATGCTCCTTCTCTTCCCACGACTGGATGTGGTGGGAGCATGTCGGCCGGGCCCCGGGCACGTCGTCCGGCAGCCGCAGACACTTCGCGCTACCGCGCCGGCGGCAGGCGCCGTGGAGCTACTGCGTGCGTGGTAGCCGTCCGGTCGTCCGGGAGCGGGATTCGCCCGCGGAGGCCACGGGCTACGGTGCGCGCATGAGCAAAGGACGGTTCCGCGTACGGGCCGGTGTCAGGGACTGGCTGATCGCCGTGGGCGTGGCGGCGGCGCTGCTGGTCACCGGTCTGTCGGGGCAGCACTCCGCCACGGGCCTCGGCCTGCTCGGCTACGCGCTGTTGACGGCCGGCGGCCTCGCGCTGGCCGCGGGCCGCCGGGCGCCGGTCGCCGTCCTCGCCGTCACCGGGCTCTGCGCGGTGGGCTACCAGGCGGCGGGCTTCGACGTCGCCGCCGTCGCGTTCCTCTTCGCCGTGTACGCGGCCATGCGGGCGGGACACCGCATCGTCACGGTGGCGGTGAGCGTGGCCGTGCTCGCCGCTCTCCCCCTCGCGGCCCTCGTCTCGGGCCCGCACGACACGGGCGAGGCGTTCGCGCAGGCCCGGGGCGCCCTTCAAATCGCCTGGCTCATCGCGGCCGCCGCCGCCGGTGAGGCCCTGCGGCAGGCCGAGCAGCGGGCCGAGGAAGCCGAGCGCACCCCCACATGGTGATCAGCCCACTGACCGCGAAGACCCACGTCAACCGGGCCATGACCAAACTCCACGCCCGCGACCGCGCCCAGCTCGTGATCCTCGCCTACGAATCCGGCCTGGTGGTCCCGAGCAGCCGGCCGCCCCACATCGGGTAGGTGGTCCTGGACGCCCGCCGGACGGCGCGAGCCTGACCGGCAAGATCCGAAAGAGACGGCCTCGCCGCCGGGCAGGTCACCGGACGCCTGGCCGTCACTCCCCGAACACGGAACACGGGCCCCGGCCCGAATGTGCGCCCCCACCCCGGGTAGGCGCATGACATGTCCGGTCACCTGTCCGCCCACCTGTCCGCTCCCCCCATCGACGGCACCCTGTCCCTGCTGCTCCACGGCTACGCGTGGGCCCCGGACCTTCGCCGGGCCCATGACGGCGCGCCGCTGGTCCACACCCGCCTGATGGGGCGGCCCGCGGTACTGCTGCACGGTCCGCAGGCCGTCGCCCTCTTCTACGACGAGTCGCACGTCGAGCGGCACGGCGCGCTGCCGTCGGCGGTGCTCGACACCCTCTTCGGCAGGGGAGCGGTGCACACCCTGGACGGGGCGGAGCACCGGGCGCGCAAAGGGCTGCTGACGTCGCTGCTGATGTCACCCGTGGCCATCGGCGGCCTGACCGCACGGGTGGAAACCGGCTGGCGCGAGGCCGTGGCCCGCTGGGACGGCTCTGGGGTGGTGCTGTTCGACGAGGTGGCGGATCTGCTCGCGGTAGCGGTCTGCGACTGGGTCGGTCTGCCGGTCACGCCGGACGCGGCCCGCGAGATCGCCGAGGACTGCGTGGCCATGGTGGACGGGTTCGCCACCGCCGGGCCCCGGCACGTACGGGCCCGCCGCGCCCGGCGCCGCCAGGATCAGGGCCTCATGGCCGCCGTGAACCGAGTCCGCGCGGACGACCCGCACCTGGTCGCCGGGACGGTGCTGGAGACGGTCGCCCTGCACCGTGAGCCGGACGGCACCCTGCTCGATCCGCACACGGCGGCCGTCGAGCTCCTCAACATCATCCGTCCGACCATCGCCATCACCTGGTACGTCACCTTCGCCGCACACGCCCTCCACCGCAATCCCGGCCTGCGTGACCAACTGCGTACCGACGGCCCCGCCCGCGCCCGCGCGTTCGCCCACGAAGTCCGCCGCTTCTACCCCTTCGTGCCCTTCGTCGCAGGCCTGGCCGCCCGCGACCTCACCTTCGCCGGCGAGCAGGTCCCGGCCGGAACGCTGCTCCTCCTCGACGTGTACGGGCACCATCACGACCCCGCCCTGTGGGAGCAGCCCTACCACTTCGTCCCCGAGCGTTTCCTGGGCCGCGAACCCGGCCTCGGCGAACTGATCCCCCAGGGCGGCGGCGACGCCCGCACCGGCCATCGGTGCCCCGGGGAGGACATCACCCTCTCCCTGCTCGCGGCTCTTTCCTCGGCCCTCGCCCACACGGACCCCGCCGTACCGCAACAGGACCTGTCCATCCCCCTGAACCGGATCCCCACCCGGCCCCGCAGCGGCTTCGTCATCGAGGCCGCGTCCCAGGTGAGGAGTCACCATGCCGCGCGCTCGTGATCTCCGCGGACCGGACCGGGAGCCCCGCCGGACCCCGGTCCCCAGCGTGGCCTGAGCCGTGTCCCGGGACATGACGACGAAGCGCCTGCTGGAGGAGTACGGGCTGACCCACGCCGAGGAAGCGGGCATCCGGCTGCGGAACACGCCCGCACCGCTCCACCAACTGCTGACCCTCTGCGTGCTGTTCTCCGTCCGCATCAAGGCCGGCATCGCGGTGGCCGCGGCCCGCGAGCTGTTCGAGGCCGGGCTGCGCACCCCACGGGCGATGGCCGCCTCCCTCTGGCAGGACCGCGTGGACGCACTCGGCCGCGCGCACTACCGCCGCTACGACGAGAGCACCGCCACCGCGCTCGGAGCCGGAGCCGAACTCGTCCTCGACCGGTACCGCGGAGACCTGCGCCGGCTGCGCGACGAGGCCGGCGGAGACCCGAACCGTGTCCGGGAGCTGCTGCGGGAGGTCCCGCGGATCGGCCCGGTCGGGGCGGACATCTTCTGCAGGGAGGCGCAGGGCGTCTGGCCCGAGCTGCGCCCGTCGTTCGACCGCCGGGCCCGCCGCGCCGCCGCCGCCCTCGGGCTCCCGAAGACCCCCGAGGGCCTGGCACGTCTCGTCCCCGCCGACGACCTGCCGAGGCTGGCCGCGGCCCTGGCCCGGGTCGAACTCTCCAAGGGAGCCGCCGCTGACCTGCGTAAGGCCGGCTGAGGCGGCTGCGGCCGGATTGCCGTGAGCCCTCTTGAGACGCGCCCGCCGGTCAGGAGCGGCCGGGTCCGGCGGGGCCCGCGGGGCCGGCGATGCTGAACACCGCGCCTTCGGGGTCCCGCAGGGTGATCTCGTGGGGGGAGAGGCCGGAGCCGGTCTCGGACACGGTGCTGCCGCCCAGTCCGAGGGCCGCCTTCACCGCGGTTTCGAGGTCGGGCACCCGGAAGTGGACGTGCCAGCGCGGCCGCAGATGCGGGTCCGGAGCCTGCGCGAGCGTCCCGCCGTGCAGGCGCGCCACCGTCCGGCCCGCGTGGCGCAGCAGGATGCGCTCGCTCTCCTCCGCGTACGCGACCTCGCAGCAGCCGGCGTGCTCGCAGGCCCACTCCAGGACCTCGCCGTAGAAGATGGCGGCGTCGAAGGCGTTCCTCGTGCGCAGTTCGAACCAGGCCGGAGCGGCATCCCCGCCCATACCCCAGTCGGGGATGGCATCGCCCTGCCAGATCCCGAAGACCGCCCCGTCGAGGTCCGAGGCGAGCGCCGCCCGTCCGGTGCCGAAGGCCAAGGGGCCCACGGCGACGGTTCCGCTGCGTTCGAGGACGCGCGCCGCCGTGACGTCGGCATCGTCCACGGCGAAGTACGGAGTCCAGACCACGGGGGTCGTGAGCTTCGGGGGCAGGGAGCCGAGGCCGGCCACCGGGATCCCGTCGGCGAAGCCGACGGAGAACGCCTCTCCGAGGCGGACGGGTCCGAATTCCCAGCCGAGAACCGCCCCGTAGAACTGCTGCGCGGCGCCGAGATCGCGGGACAGCAGGCTGACCCAGCAGGGTGCGCCGAACGTTTCGTGACTCGATGTCGACACGACGGTCAACCCCATCCGCTGGTGCGCCCCAAAAGCCCCTCCCACGGTACTCGGGGGTGCCCGCCGGACGGTACGCAGGCGCGCGGGCATGGCCCGTCCGTGAAGCCGTGTCTCCGGCGTGAGGGGAGGGAAGACTGAAGTGGAGGGGGGAATCGAACGAGGAGGGATGGGGCCATGGACACCAGTGGTCGGACCCCCCGTGTAGTGGTCGGCGTCGACGGATCCCCGGCGTCGTACGAGGCGCTCCGGTGGGCGGTGCGGTACGCACGCCTGATCGCGGCGACGGTGGACGC
This sequence comes from Streptomyces sp. GL_148, assembly GCF_057834205.1. NCBI lineage: Bacteria > Bacillati > Actinomycetota > Actinomycetes > Kitasatosporales > Streptomycetaceae > Streptomyces > Streptomyces sp. GL_148. The sequence goes on from NZ_CM174396.1 coordinate 4,657,325, forward strand.
CGTGGCGGCCTACGAGCTGCCCGGCGCGATCGGCTGGTCGGCTCCGCCGCCCGGACGCGACGGGTGACGACGAGTCCACCGACCGTGCCTGACCGGCCTGCCACCGGTCCCGTCCCCTCATGAACAACCGGAAGCACCATGACGAATCCGAATCCCAATCCCAATCCGAAGCCGAATCTGAATCTGAACACCGGTCCGCCCACCCACCCGTTCCCCCGGGATCCCGCGGATCCGCATCCAGCGCCGCCGACGCACCCGTGGCCCGGCGATCCCGAGGCACCCCGACCGGCACCCGTGCCCGCCCCAGGACCGGAGCCAGAGCCCGATCGGCCGCCGTCCCCGCCCCTCCAGGGAGGCCGGAGGTGACCATGCCCCCCAAGAAGGGTCTCGCGGAGTACCGGCGCCGGCGTGACTTCTCGAAGACCAAGGAGCCCAAGGGCAGCGGCGCCGGCCCCGCCCGTGAGCCGGACGGGCCGGACGGGCCGGAGGAGCGGCCCTCGTTCGTGGTGCAGATCCACGACGCGACCGCCCTGCACTTCGACTTCCGGCTGGAGGTGGACGGCGTACTGAAGTCCTGGGCGGTGCCCAAGGGCCCGTCCAGCGACCCGCACGACAAACGGCTGGCCATGCCCACCGAGGACCATCCCATGGAGTACCGGGAGTTCGAGGGCGTCATCGCCGAGGGCGAGTACGGCGCGGGCAGCGTGATCATCTGGGACGAGGGCACCTACCGCAACCTCTCGGCCGGCCGGGACGGTACCCGGATCCCGTTCGCCGCGGCGCTGGCAGCGGGCCACGCGAGCTTCTGGCTGGACGGCCGCAAGCTGCACGGCGGCTACGCCCTCACCCGCTTCCGCAACGCCGACGCCGACGGCGAACGCGAAGCGTGGCTGCTGGTCAAGCACGCCGACGGACGCGCTTCCCCGAAGGGCACGCCAGACCCCTGGCGAGCCCGGTCGACGCGCTCCAGGCGCACCCTGAGGCAGATGGCCGAGGCAGCCGGTGGGCAGCCGTGAACAGCCTCCTGGACCGGCTGCCCGAGCCGCAGCAGGACCTGCCCATCCCGCGACCTCACCCGCGAACGCCCCGCCGCCGGGAGGAAACGATGACCACGACTCACAGCATCCGGGCGGGCAGCCGCACCCTCCAGGTCAGTCGCCCGGAGAAGGTCCTGTTCCCGCACGACGGCATCACCAAGGCCGACCTCGTCGCCTACTACCGCACGGTGGCCCGCCGGATGGTGCCCCACCTGCGGGCGCGCCCGCAGGTGGGGCACCATCCGGACGGCGTCGACGGCCAGGGCTTCCTCCAGAAGGAGATCCCGGACCATTTCCCGGACTGGATCCACCGGGCCGAGCTCCCGAAGGAGGGCGGCACCGTCACCCACGTCCTGTGCGACGACACCGCCACCCTGCTCTACCTCGCCGACCAGGGGTGCGTCACCTTGCACCGCTGGCTCTCCAAGGCCGACCGCCCCGACAACCCGGACCGCCTCGTCATCGACCTCGCCGACCTGCTCGTCACCCGCCATCCCGACCGGCTCACCACCGCGCCACGCAAACAGGCCCGCGGGGACCGGCTCTACCTGGACGTCCAGCGCAACGCGTACGCGCAGACCGCCGTCGCGCCCTACGCCGTCCGGGCCCGGCCCGGAGCCCCCGTGGCGGCGCCGCTGAGCTGGGACGACCTCGACGACCCGGACCTGCACGCGCGCCGCTGGACCCTCGCCGACGCGGACGACCTCCTGAAGGCGAACCCATGGGCCGACGCCCCGCGCGGCCGTTCCCTCACCGCAGCCGTCCGCCGGCTCGCCGGACTGTGAAGCGGGTTTGGCGACGGGCCGAGCGGAAAGACGCCAGGCACGGGAGGTGGAGGGCCCGGATGGGGTGCTGCACCCGCCTCCCGGCCACCGATTTCGAGAGCATGTGGGGCGAGATGGGCGATCTCGAGTGGGTGCCGCAGTCCTGCACGCTGCCGACCGAGGAGAGACCGCTGCGGGTCGCGGAGTGGGACTCGCTGCTGGCCGAGCGGCTGACCTCGCTGTCCCGCCCGGCGGCGCTGCGCCTGAGCCTTTCCCTGGCCGCGGGCCCCGGTGTCGAGGAGGCCGTACGTGACCTGGTGGAGCGGGAGAGCGCCTGCTGCTCCTTCTTCGCCTTCACGGTCAGCCCCGGCGAGGACGTGATCGGGCTGGACATCGAGGTCGGGCCCGAGCACGAGACGGTGCTGAACGCCCTGGTGGCCCGGGCAGCGCCGCCGTAGCTGCTCCTGCGCGGCGAAGAGCTAGGGGAGGCGACGCATGCGGCTGCCGGGGAGCCCTCGAACCGTGAAGATCCCCGCCGCGGGCCGCCGCTAGTGCTGTGACCGGAAAGGTTCACCGGGTCGCGGCGCCCGGCACGGCACCTCGCCGCGTTGTCGGACCGCGCAAGTACGTCCAGTACGAGGCACGGCCCTCCGCCTTGCGAGGCACCGCACCGAACACCGCGACCCGGCAAACCTTTCCGGCCACAGCACTAGGGTCCCGGTATGACCGTCGCTCGTTCCATCGCCCTGTTCGCCGTCGCCGCCCTCTTCGAGATCGGCGGGGCCTGGCTCGTCTGGCAGGGCATCCGCGAGCACAAGGGCTGGATCTGGATCGGCGCCGGCGTCATCGCGCTCGGCCTGTACGGGGTCGTGGCGACCTTCCAGTCCGACGACGACTTCGGCCGCATCCTCGCCGCCTACGGCGGGATCTTCGTCGCCGGATCCATCGCCTGGGGCATGGTCGCCGACGGCTACCGCCCCGACCGTTACGACATCATCGGCGCCCTGGTCTGCCTCGCCGGCATGGCCGTCATCATGTACGCGCCCCGCAGCCACTGACGCTGCCGATCACTCACCACGGGGTTCCCCGGTGGAGGCTGCGGTCACCTCGCGGTGAGGAACCGCGTCACGATACCGGCGGTCTCCTCCGCAAGGGCTGCTGCGCCGCACCCGCGGCAGCGGCCGCACCGTCCGTCACTGCCGCCACGGACCCCTGCGGCTGCCACCCCGGCTGCGACCGCTGCGACGACTGAACCGACCGCCACACCAACCGGCGCTCCGACCGGACGGTCCCCTGGTTCAGGTCAGGACTGCGGCGGCTTGCCCTGGTCGGGATCCGAGCCCAGTTGCTGCTTGAGCTTGTCCTGGGTGGTGTCCACCTGGGAGCTGTACTTTCCCTGGGTCTTCTCGTCGACGAAGTCGCCGGCCTTGTCGATGCCCTGACCGGCCTGGTCCTCGTGGCCCTTCAGCATCTGCTTGAGCTTGTCCATCATGGACATGGGGCGTCCTTCCCTCGGGCGGGGTTTCTCGCACTGCCAGCATCAGCCACAGCCCCCGAGGCCGCATCCGGGGCCTCGACCCGGTCCCGCACGGTGTGCGGGGAGATGAACAGCGCCGCTGCGATCTCCGTGGTGGCCAGCCCGCGCGAGACGAGCTGGGCGATCTCCAGCTCGCGCGGCGTCAGGCCGTACTCCTTGGCGATGAGGACCGCCCGGTCGGCGGCGGCTGCACCGCCTGTCCGGTCACGGCCCCGGGCGATCGCCCGGGCCTGCAGCGCGGTGGCGACCACCCAGATCGGCAGCCTCAGGCCCAACGGGGAGGAGATGGAAGGGCATTGCGGGCATAGCGGCCCGAGCGGCCCGGGCCGCTCGGACGATCGCCACGGCCGGGGATTGACCGCGGCGGCCTGGGCGGCGACAGCTTTTAGGATCTTCGGCATGGCAACGAGACTTGTGCAGATCAATATGAAGGCTCAGGACGACTCCGTGCTCGGCCGGTTCTGGGCGGAGGCACTCGGTTGGGGTGTCGACAGCGAGGGACCCGGCGTCACGAACCTCGAACCCGTGGGTTTCGCCTACCCCGACCCCGTGGCCGTCTGCATCGACATCATCGCCCGCCCGGAAGTCAAAACGGTGAAGAACCGGGTGCACCTTGATCTGGCCACCACCTCGACCGCCCATCAGGCGGAGCTGGTCGCGCGCCTGAAGGGTCTCGGCGCGACGCTCGCCGACGTGGGTCAGGGCGACGTCCCCTGGACGGTCATGGCCGACCCGGAAGGCAACGAGTTCTGCGTCCTGGAGCCCCGCCCGATCTACCAGGACACCGGGCCGATCGCCGCGGTGGTGGTCGACTGCACCGACCCACGAGCGATGGCCCGGTTCTGGGGCCAGGCGATGGACTGGACGCTGCACGAGGTCGCCGACGACCACGCGACCATGCGGTCCGCCCAAGGCGTCGGCCCCTACCTGGAGTTCCTCCGCACCCCCGACGCCAAGAGTGTGTGGAACCGCGTCCACCTCGACGTCTGCCCCTACCCCGATGACGACCTGAAAGCAGAAGAAGCCCGACTGCGCGCCCTGGGCGCCACCGACCCCGGTATCGACCAGTCCGCAATCTCCTGGACGATTCTGGCCGACCCGGAAGGCAACGAGTTCTGCCTCCTCAGTCCTCGCTGACCCTGAGCGGCCGCCCGCGCCGCCAAGATCCGAAAGAGACGGCCTAGACCTCACCCCGAGACCATGATCGCCGGACAGCTGGACCGGCCTGGTGGCCCCGCTCCCGCGACCTCGCAGCCGAGCTCCCACCGGGTCTCGGTGATGATGCGGACCCGTCGGCGGAGCGGCCGGCGGAGGCGGGCGGCCGGACAGTCGTGGAGCGTCGGCGGCACCGTGCACGTCGCCGACCTGCGACGGCGCGGCGACCGCACCCCGTGGACGGGGACCGAGCTGCCTCTCCGTCGCCGGGGGCGCCGCGCGGATCAGCGTGCCGACCGGGCGGCGCTGCCGACCCGGCGGCCTGAATCCCGGGCCGCCGGGTGGACCGTACACTCGGCCCATGGGTCGCACACGTTCTTCGAGGCAGTGCCTGCAGCAGGCCGCCTCCGTGATGCGCCCGGCCGCCGGGGTTCCGACCGTCGTCGACCCGGCCGGCACGGCCTTCGCCGCGGTGCCCGAGACCCGCCGTACCGCCCTGCACGGCCACGGCTAGCGCTTCGCGCTTCCGCCTCCGGCTCCTCCGCTCCACATCACCACAGCAGCTTCCCGGCATGCCGCCGGCGCTGCCGCCTGGCTACGGCCGCATGCCCGGGCCCGAGCCCCCTCGAAGGGACCATTGTGAAGCTGAGCGAATTGCTGGCCGGGCAGGAGCACCACGTTCTCCAGGGTGATCCGGACACGACACTGATCACCGCGGGAGCCACCTTCGACGCCGACCGGGTGACGCCGGGCTCGCTCTTCATCGCCGTACCCGGACACCGGGAAGGCGGCCCCGGCGCCGTCTCACCCGCCCTGGCCCGGGGCGCCGCCGCCGTACTCGTCGACGGCAGCGAACCCGGCCTGCCGGCTGCGGCGTGGCCCCTGGGCGCCTGCGCCGTCCGGGTGCCCGACACGCGGAGGGCCGCCGCGGTGGTGGCCTCCCGCTACTTCGGCGAGCCCGGACGCCAGATGGACATGGTGGCGATCACCGGCACCAACGGGAAGACCTCGGTCTCGTACATGGTCGAGTCCGTCCTGCGGATCGCCGAGGGCTCCAGGGTCGGGGTGATCGGAACCGCCGGAAGCAGGATCGGCGACGAGCCGATCCCGATGCCGCCATCGGTGCTGACCACGCCGGAATCTCCCGACCTGCAGTACCTCCTGGGGTACATGCGCGACCGCGGGGCCGCCGGCGTGGTGCTGGAGGCCACCTCGATGGCGCTGCTGACGTACCGGGTGGACCGTACGTTCATCGACGTCGGGATCTTCACCAACCTCACGCAGGACCATCTGGACGACCACGGAACGATGGCGGACTACCGGGACGCCAAGCTGCGGCTCTTCCAGGGCCTGTGCCGGCGCGCGGTCGTCAACGTCGACGACCCGGTGGGCGCGTCCATCGTGTCGATGATGCCGGGCGCGGTGACCACGTACGCCCTGGACCGCCCTGCCGACTACCGGGCCACCGACCTCGTGGTGAGTGCGTCGGGTACGCGGTTCACCCTCCACCACGACGGACGCGCCTACCCGGCCTCGATCCCCGTCCCCGGCCGGTTCTCCGTCGCCAACGCGCTGGCCACCGTGGCGGCCTGCCACGTGCTGGGGCACGAGCTGGGTCCCCTGGTCGACGCGCTCGACCGGATGCCGCCGGTCCCGGGCCGGATGGAACGCTTCCGGACCCCGCTGGGCACGTCGGTGATCGTGGACTACGCCCACTCGCCGGACTCCCTGGACAAGGTCCTGACCGCCATCCGGGGCTTCGCCCGCGGCCGGGTGATCACGGTCTTCGGCTGCGGCGGGGACCGCGACACCACCAAACGGGCCGAGATGGGCCGGATCGCCGGGACCCATTCCGACCTCTGTGTCCTGACCTCGGACAACCCCCGCAACGAGGACCCCGAGGCCATTCTGGACCAGGTCTCTGCCGGCCTCACGGCGACCGGTACCCCCTTCCAGCGCTACGCCGACCGCCGCCAGGCGATCGCCTTCGCCCTGTCCGGGGCGGGCCCCGACGACACGGTCCTGATCGCAGGCAAGGGCAGCGAACCACACCAGATCGTCGGTGAGGAGCTGCTCCCCTTCAGCGACATGGCCACGGTGCGCGAACTGGCCCAGGCCTAGATTGGCGAAGCCGTCGTACGAAGGCCCACCTGCGCACGTCCGTGGTCAGATCGTGGCCACGGACGCCGCGAAGTCGACGATCGCCTTCCGCAGCGGTGCGGCCGCGGCCTTCGGCTCGGAGCGGGTGTCCAGTCCGAGCACCAGGATGCGGCCCACCAGCCCGCGCGGCCCTCGGAATTCCAGACGGTGGCTGGACGGTCCTTGGGGATCGGGGTGGACCAGGAGTGCGAGGGGATTCGTGGGGTCGGTGTAGCCGGCGATATAGGTGAGGAGTTGGTGGCGATCCTCACGGGAAACATTGCGCTGTGCATAGTTCTTGTACTTCGCGTCCACGGCCAGGTAGGTCGCGGACGATGCACCGGGCGGGCCGAAGGACAACAGTGCGTCGGGCAGGAGGGGAGGGGTGCTGCTCCCGTGCCTGCCGTGTGTGCGGATGTGGTCGCCCGCACCCCGGGCCCGCCGGCCACCGACGGCCGTCGCCGCCTCCTCCGCCATCCGCCGGACCACGCTCTCCCAGAGGTCGTCCAGCTTGAGCAGCAGCCCTTGCGCCCTGAAGCCGTACGGGTCCAGCAGGTCGTTGGGCCCGCCGCCGCCCAGCACCATGCGTGCCCATGCGTGTGCGGGCCGGTAGGGGGCGTTGAGCGCGGAGTACTGCGCACGAGCGAGCAGCGGCAGCACGTCAGAAGGCCGGAGAGTGGTCGGGAAGTCCGCTGCCGTGGTGGTCAGTTGGTGCTTGAGGAGCGGTGAGGTCGACTGCCCGGCCGCAACGGTCAGGGCGGCTCCGCACACCAGGTTCTCCCAGCCCCCGTTCTCGTACTCGAAGGTCCTGACGTGCAGCTGGTCGACCGTGCCGAAGCACCGGGTGGCCTGTGCTTCCACGTTCAGCCGGCCCCGCAGCGTGGTGTCCACGCGCTGTCGGCGCACGTAGTTCCGGCGCAGGCCGCGGCGCAACAGCAGGCGGCACTCATGCAGCAGGGCCGCGGGCACCAGCCCCGCATAACCGTCGCTGCCGATAGGCCAATTGCGCAGCTCTTCGTCGGTGGTGCTGTTCTGTCCGTTGGCGTACGAGAGCCAGTCGATCAGCCGGTTTCCCGCGATGGGGAACTTGGGGCGGAGCACCAGCCGGATGCGGCTGAGCTCCAGCACCCCGGTAACCGTCCGTGCGGTGAGGACGTAGTGGTCCTGCTTCTCCACCACGCCGATGGATTTGAGGGAGCGAAGTCTGTGGAGATCGGCGGAGCTCAGATCGGATTTCGGTACTTTGTCGGACGCGTACTCATCGAGCGTCACTTCCCTCCTCGAGGCTCCCGGTGGCACCGGCTACACCTCGGCCCATTCGTGCTCGACGGACAGGCCGTCCTCGTCGGTGATCCCAGCGGTGACGAAGACCTTCGCCAGCATTCCGGGAAGGTCCCGCGGATTCGTCTGGACGACCCGGCCGGTCTTGTTGTCCACCAGCTCGCCCAGAACGGCCCGCAGCATTTCGGGGCGGCCGAGGCAGTAGTCCGTCACGAGCGGCACGATCTCGTGGTGGAAGGCATGGGAGAGCTGTTCGACGGTGGCGAGCGGACGGTCGTCCGAGAGGAGGTACGCCTGGCCGAGGAGATGGTCCGGGCCGAAATGCGTGTCGAGCCGCTCGTTCAGACCCTCCAGCAAGGAGGCCAGCCCAAGCCCTTCGACCTCACCGTCCAGCGCATCCAGGTCCGGCGGTACGTCGAGGAACGCGAACCTGCGCCGGATCGCGGAGTCGAGGTGGCTCACGCTGCGATCGGCGGAGTTCATGGTGCCGATGATGCGGACGTTCGGTGGCACGGTCTGCTGTCGCCCGCTCGTCGGCAAGGTGATGGAGACCGATCCCCGCTTGTCGAGTTCCAGCAGAGTGATCAACTCGCCCAGAATGCGCGGCAGATCACCACGATTGATTTCGTCCACGACGATCAGGAAGATCTCGTCCGGGAGCTTCTCGGCGGCCGCACAGACCCGGAGGAAGACCCCCTTCTTCATCTTCAGATGGAGGCCGGCCCCGTCCGCCGACGTGTCCGGCCTGAAGCCCTCGACGAAGTCTTCGTAGCCGTAGGACGGATGGAAGGTCACCATCGTGAGCTGTGCGGCCCGGTCCTCCCCGGACTCGTTCGCGTCCTCGGGCACGGCGGACAGTGCCGCGAGAACAGCGGCCCGCTGTGCAGGGGACGCCTCGATCAGGTCCGCACGTCCCGCAAGGGCCAGGGCGACGCTGAGCGCCAGCCGGGTCTTGCCGGTGCCGGGCGGTCCTTGGAGTACCACCTGTCCCTTGTGCTCCAGGAGATCCCGTACGGTCCGCACATCATCGGGCAGTTCGTCCATGGGAAGCACGGCAACCTCAGCCGCGCCCCTCTCCAGGACGCCGGTTTCGCCGTTCCCCTCGGCCTCGCCTGCCAGGCCGTGAGCATCGGCTGCGCCGTGTCGGCCCCGCCCGTGCCTGATCTCCCGCATCAGGGTGGCGGGCACCTTGGCGAGCGTCTGTTGCCAGGCGTGCCGGGGTGCCTCGAAGCTCTGGGCGTACGAAGTGTCCCAGTCCACGCCAACGGTGTGGCGGTGATTCGGTACCGCGGACTCGTACGCGTAGCCGCCCACCACGGTGCCCACGGCCAGCACCTCTGACTTTCCTCGGTTGGCGATGATGAGATCGCCGCGCTCCAAGTCACGGAAAGCCAGCATCTGCCGCGCGAGCCGCAGGTTTCCGCCGGCGCTGCGAGGCCAGTGCTGGTCCAGTGCGGCCTTGAGTTCCTGGTCGCTCTCGTACTGCCCCAGACTGCCGACCTCGTCCCAGCCGATCCGGATGCGATGCCTCTGGAAGCAGTCGTCCCAGAGGCTCGCGCGCTCCCCGGGGGCGATCTTCCAGACCACCCGGTCATGCGGCCGCGGATCGTGGAAGGTGTACAGATAGTCCATCACCTCATGCGGGCTCCACCCTTTGAGCTCCTCATACGCACTCAGGAGTGCGAGGAGCTCGCGGTTCGCCCGCCATGTACGCGTACCGGAGGAGTACGCACGCGGCTTGCCACCCAGCAGCGCGGTGAAGTGGCGGACGTGCGCGGCCGAGAACACGGGCAGGAACTCGCCGGGGAAGTAGACCGCCAGTGCTTTGGTGGTCAGTGCCTGGCCGTATGACAGCGACTCCAGGTCGGCCAGACGTTCGTACGCTCGTTGACCCGCCGCATCGAAGGCCGTCACGAACTCGGAGCGCACCTGGGCCCAAGCCGCCTGCACCGTGAGCCCGCTCAGTGCGCTGGGCACGACTCGCCACTGGCCCGACCGGTGTTGGTAGACGATGTGCTTCGCCGCGCTGCCCCCGCGAATGCTGCCGAAGTTGTCGGTGCCGTACTCCATCAGCCGACAGAAGGAGAGCCCGTTCCGGCGGCCGTCGGGTCCCAGCGCATACTGCTCCAGTTCCAGGTCTCCCCAGTCCGACAACGGAAACGAGTCGAGAACGCGCTGCCGTTCCTCCTCCGCCAGACCGGCGCGGAGCTGCGCTCCCTCCCGATCGAATTGCGCAATGCGCGTGGCGAGCCCTTCTCGGAACCGTCCGTCATCAGCCATGCGCCCATTCTTTGGCATCCGGCCGGGCAGGCAGCCCCGCATCGGGAAACGGCTTCCGATCCCGGCTGGTTGACCGGCCAGGGCCGGCCAGGGCCGGTCAGAGCCGGAACAGCACTCCGCGCCAGGTCCAGCCGGCGTCGAGGACCGCCTGGCGCAGGGGGTCCTTCATCTCCCGGGTCTCGAAGCGGAGCGTCTCGACCCTGCGCTCGCGCCCGTCGGGCCCCGTCTCCTTCCCCCACACCCGGTACACCGCGTTCGCCGGCCCGCGGGAGCGCTGCCCGAGGACGTGCTCGCTCAGCGAGACCTCCCATTGCTCGTCGATGGCCCGCACCTCGTGCTTCGCCGCGTCCAGGCGCATTCGGGTCCAGAGCCGCACGCGCAGCTGCGGGAGCCGGCACTCGGCCACCAGGTCGCCCTCCTTCGGGGTCCCCGTGCGTACGGCGAAGGGGACGCCCGGCCCGTTGAGCGCCAGGAGCGCTGACCGGACCTCCAGGGGTGTACGCGGTGCGACACCCTCGTCGGGACGCCGGGTGCCGAAGTAGTGGTCCAGGAGGCCCATCGCTATGCTCCCGCCCCGGTGTCCGGGCGAACCGTGCGCACGAACTCCTGGAAGTCCCCCAGGACTTCGTCGTGCTGGGCCGCCGTGGCGGTCAGGGCCAGCCGGATCACCGCCCGCCTGCGCGGGTCCCGGACGTCTGAGAAGGTCAGGAACACCTGTGACTGGACGAGGTCGTGTCGCAGGTCGCCGACGACGGCCGAGAAGATCAGCCGCTGGGTCAGGGCGGGCGCGTCCGCGGACCCGACCTCGCGGCGGTGGGCCACCACGACCGGCTCGGCGACCTCGCGCAGGCGCTGCGCCGACTCGTCGGCGAGTTCGGCCAGGGTCGCCGAATCCTCCGGGACCTCGCCGGCGATGGTGATGTTGGCGGTGAACCCGCGGTCCGGGTGGGGATGCACTGCGGCGAAGGCCACCCCGGGGACGTCGACGCCGTCCGGGGGCGCAGCCGGGAGCCAGCCTTCCGGTAGGCGGAACTCGATCGGTGTCGGCAGTGTCAGGGGCATCGTGGGCCCTCCTTACGCAGGGAAGTACATCAGAACCAGCCGCCGACGGTGTCCTTGACCGAGCCGGCGGCATTGCCGAGCGCGTCGACTCCGTCCCCGACCACGTCGCCCACCGCGTCGGCCGCGTCGCCGACGCTCTCGGCCACCTTGTCCGGGTCGACTGTGAACTCGAGACCTACGGATCCGCCCAGGGCGGGGGAGAGTCCCACCTTGCCGCCGATCTTGTACACGCCCTCGTCGTTCTTCTCGAAGCCCCATTTGGCCTCCGCACCAGGACCGGCCCAGCCCTCGGCCGTGGCGCCGAAGCCGATGCCGGCGACCTCGCCGCCTCCGGCGACGGAGGCCTTCGCCCCGGCGAACGCCTTCGCGTTGACGACGACGCCGTCCTTGCCCGCCTTGAGGCCGGCGCTCGCCTCTGCGCCGGCGAAGCCCTCGGCCCGCCCGTAGACGCCGGCGTAGGGACCGTACTCGGCCCGCCCCTCGGCGAGCCCGCGGAGTCCCACGGACGCCTCGGCCTTGGCGTTCAGGCCCGCGTCGGTGAAACCGAAGTTCGCGCTGGCCCGGGCGCCTCCGTAGGCGTCGGCAACCCCGGAGAGCTTCCAGTCCCCGTTGGTCGTCGACCCTTCGGCGTTGAGGTGGAAGAGGTCGGCGGCGGCCTTGACCGAGCCCTCCTTGCCGTACTTGGGGCCGGTGACCTTGAACTCGGCGCCGGGCCCCTTCGCCGAGGCCGTGCCCTCGGACGTCCATCCATCGGTCTTCGTCGCGGCCTCGTCCGCCTTGGGTGCCCCGGCCTTCGCCAGGTCCCCCTCGGGGTGGGCGTTGAACCCGTTGAAGGTGGCGTCGTTGCCCTTGCCGAAGGCGTCCTTGTTGCTGTCTACGACGGCGGCGCTCAAGGCGGTCTTGACGGTCCGGTCGGCCTCGGAGACGGCCTTCACGCGGTCGTCGATGTGCTGCTGCCATGTCGCGACGGATTCGCGAATGATGGTCTGACCGTCGGGATCGTGGTGGTACGCGCTGCGCTCGGCGGGTGTGAGCTTGGAGTAGTCGAAGCCGATGCGCCCCTGCTCGGACACGGTCATGCCGGCGGCTATCGCGTCGTCGCGGGCGCTCTCGAGCTTCTGCTTGAGATCGGTGAACATGTCGTGGGCGTCCCGCAGCAGGCTCGCGATCGCCTTGGCCTGGCTCTGGGCTGCGGCGTACTCGTACCGGGTGGCCGCGAATTTCGTCTGGGCGGCACCGGCGCTCACGCCGGCCCAGCTCGGGCCCATGGTGATCTTCTGGACGGTTTCGCCGTAGCGGATCTCGACCTTGTTCAACTCGCCGGCCATTGCCTCCCACTGGGAGGCGGCCGTCGTCAGCAGGCCCAGGTCCGTGGTCATGACTTCGTGGTAGGTCAGCACCGCAGCCCCTACAGGTTGTTCAGTTTGGACTGCGACAGGAGCTGGTCACCCACGCCGGTGTCATTGCGTACGAAGAGGCCCGAGGCGCCGCGCAGCGCGTTCTTCTCGGCTGCCAGACGGCCCATCAGGGTTCTCACTTGCTGGTCCCACGTGTCCGCGACCGTCTTCAGGCCGGCGGCGGTCTCCCAGCCTCCGAAGCCCTTCTGCGCGGAGCTGGTGGAGTCGTCCGCGTGCTCCGCGGCCTTCTTCGTGTTGGGCTCCAGCTCGTTCTCGATGGTGCCGGCCGCCGCGTTCTTCTGCGCCGGCGTCGAAGCGAAGCCCGGTTGCCCGCCGCCCAGTCCTGACGGCTCCGGCGGGATGCCGTTCAACTGCGTACGCACCTGCTGGTCCGCGCCGCCCGCAGGCACACGCCCCCACTCCTGAGCAGAATCCGCGGCCATGGCGCCCCCCGTGTCGGCAGACTGTGATCATAGGATGAGCGCCGTCCGGCTCTGCAACCCCCCTCGCGCCGAACGGAATGGGGGGACACAGACTGTCCACCGCCTCTCCACCCCAACTCCCCACGGAGCCACAGGCGCTCAGTCGCCCGCCCGCCGACGCGGCCGGCTCCGACGATGCCCAGCCGCGGAGCAGGGGCCTCGCCGGGGAAGGCGGCCTGCCGGCCCAGGAGGATCCCGATGGCCGTGCGCATGCTCGACAGGGCGGCCACGTCGAGAACGCCCATCACGTAGTGGTCCTGCGGATGGATGAGCAGGCACTTGCCGACCGAGATCTTGTCGGGGACCTCGGACCGCGCCTCGTTGGTGCCGGTCACCTTGACGGTCATCTGCTGCCCGTCGCTGTAGGGCATGACCCCGAATTCGGGCCGAGGCGCGACGTGTGGTGAGGGTCCGTCCGAGGACCTACGAGGACCTACGAGGACCTACGAGGATCCGAGGTGCTGCGGGGGCGTGAACGCCGCCCCCTCAGCGGTGCGGCAGACGCGCCACTGAGGCGGAGTTCCGGCTCGGGGTGTTCCAGTCGCGGGACCACCGTCCCGGACGGACACATTCGCCTCAGACCGAGTCCGACGGGGTGGACGCTTCTGCGGCGCGGCGATACTCGGCATTGATGCGCTGGGCTTCTTCGAGCTGGTCCTCGAGGATGACGATGCGGCAGGCCGACTCGATGGGGGTGCCCTGGTCGACGAGTTCGCGGGCTCGGGCAGCGATGCGCAGCTGGTAGCGGGAGTAGCGGCGGTGTCCTCCGGCGGAGCGGAGCGGGGTGATGAGACGGGCTTCGCCGAGTGCCCGGAGGAATCCCTGCGTGGTGCCGAGCATCTCCGCGGCCCGGCCCATGGTGTAGGCGGGGTAGTCGTCGTCGTCGAGACGGCCGAACGAGTCGTCTGCTGTCATTGAACCTCTCTCGTGGAACGCGTGGAGGGGCCCTGGCGCCTATGGCACCAGGGCCCCGAAGGAACTACTACACCATCTGTCGGCCCTGATACTGCGCCGACCCTGTGATTCCGCCGACCCGACCGAGATGCTGCCGGGAGTGCGGGGATCGCGGTTGCTTGACCGGAGACCACCTCACTATCGATGTCCTGCGGTACCCGGGCTCAGGCTTCCACCCGGGCGATCCTGATGGTGCTCGGCTCCTCCGTTCTTTCCTCGGTGATCAACTGCTTACTACTGCGCACTGCATTCACGGGTACTGCCACTGCGTCAACTGCGGTACTTCTCTCGGCGGCCCCTGATCACTGCGGGCCGCCCGGTCCGGTCGTCAGTCCCGTCGCCGTCCTGCAACCGCTCTGGCTTCGACACTCCACGACCGCACCGCACTGATGAACTGCGACTACTCGTACTGCGACTACTCGTACTGCGGGTACCGCTGCCTGGCAGTTCGTCTCTGCCAGGCCCTGCTGTCTCTCTGGGCTACGAGAGAAACCATAACCACGCTGCTGCCCAATGTCTACTCCAGCCGCGATAGATTTTCGTTCGGCTGGCGAAGAGGTAATCCTGGCCGACGGTGACCCGGCGTGGGTATGCCGCCGACCAGGTGGCATCGGTTCAGAGCAGCGCGTGCGGGTACTGTGCGGCGCGCTGCTGAAAGGCCAGGACTGCCGGATTCTGGACGGTGCCGCCGCGGATCTCGATTGCTCGGCGAATGGTGTGGTCGCCGTCCCAGCCGGCCGGCCCTTCGAGGACCGACCGCAGGAACGGGATCAGCGCCTCGCTGTTCTCCCAGGTGGCGGCGTCCCACAGGTAGGAGGGGCTGTGATCCACGGCGTAGTAGTGGACCTGGTCGCCGACGGTGAACATCGGCGCGTTGAAGGTGGTGGCCCGAGCCCAGGCGAAACCCATGCCCTCGTCGCATGAGACGTCGATGACGAGGGTGCCGGGCGCGAGCTTCGGCAGGTCCTCCTCGATCAGGAACATCAGCGGCGCCGCGGTGTCCTGGAGCACGCAGTTGACGATGATGTCGTGCCCGCCGAGGAAGTCGGCCAGCGGCTCCGGACCGTCCTCGGTGACCACGATGCTGCGCCGCGGGTCGAGGGTGTCGTCGGCCACGTCGTGGTCGAAGTGCACGATCCGTGCCGAGTGGATCGGTGAGCTGACGGCGGCGATGCCGCGGGCAGTCAGTACATGCACATCGTGAACGCCCAGCGCGCTGAGCGCGGTTACCGCGCCGCGGGCGGTGGCGCCGAAGCCGATCACCACCGCACGCCGCCGCCGCCCGTAGTCACCGGTCGCCCCGGTCAGCTGCATGGCATGCAGCACCGACGAGTAGCCGGCCAGCTCGTTGTTCTTGTGGAAGACGTGGAGACTGAATCCCCCGTCCCGGGTCCAGTGGTTCATCGCCTCGAAGGCGATCACCGTGAGCCTGCGGTCGATGGCGGCCTGCGTGACCTTCTCGTCCTGCACGCAGTGCGGCCACCCCCACAGCACCTGCCCGTCCCGCAGGTCCTCCAGATCTTCGTGCAGCGGTTTGGCCAGCAGGATGACGTCGCACTCCGCGATCAGCTCCTCGCGTGAGCGGAAACCGGCGACCCACGGGGCAAGCTGACCGTCCGAAACGCCGAAGTGATCGCCGTAACCGGTCTGCAGGTAGATGTTGGGCTGAAGGTCGGCATCGATGCGTTCGAAGTGCGCTGGGTGGATCGGCAGACGGTGTTCGTTCTCTTTACGGGTCTGCGACATGATTCCGAGCTTGAGCTGCTGCAAGATGCCCCTTTGATTGCTGTCTGTCTAGCACGGGCCGGAGCACAGGGGGATCTCGTCGGCAGCTCGGCTACGAGAGAAGCCATAACCACGCCACCACCCAATGTCTACTCCAGCCACGGTAGATTTCCGTGCGGTCGAGGATGAGGTAATCGGCGCCACTGACCGGGAGCCCACGTAAGAAGCCCCCGTACGCGGGAGGGCCCGACCGGCGTGTGCCGGTCGGGCCCTCCTCGCCGTCCGGGTGCCGGCTCGCACCGGCCGAGTCGGTCAGACCGCCACAGAGGCGCCGAGCATCGCGGATGCGTGCTGGAGCGGACTGAGGGCGCGCGCGGGCGCGGCGGCCCGGGGGAGTCCGCGGCAGGTGAAGCCGAGCTGGGTCATGGCCCGCAGGACTTCACCGACGCTGAAATCACGCCTGTCCTGGCGGGTGATGACCTGGCCGACCTGCTTCACGGGGTAGACACGGCGGCCGATGATCACGGAGTCGCCGACGACCTCCTCGGGCTTGATGCCCTTCATCGATTCCAGGACGCCGCTCTTGGTCAGCTCGAACGGGAAGCGGGCGATGACGCAGCGCATGGTGCCTCACAGGAAGAAGGAGAGGGGGACGGTTCTGTCGTGTTGAGGCGGGTCAGAGGGCGAGGGCGAGGACGCCCGGAGCACTGCCTTGTTCGTCGACCACGGGCAGGGCGTCGAGCCGGCGATAGCTCATCGCCGGGTTGGCTCTGGCGGAGCTGGGCTGCATCCGGACCAGCGTCACAACGTGCCTCCTGCAGAGATGGGCCAGTCTTCTGATCACGTGGTTGTCAGGCCGCCGCATCGAAGGCGGACTGACGCACACTCGCGCGCCGTGCGGCCGAAACGGGCCGCCGCCGACCGCGGGAGGCCGCACCGCGCTTGGCGCGTTCGACGACCGGCGCGGTGATGGTGACGGGGATTCCGGAGGGGGCCTGGGCGCCGGTGATCCGGTTGAGGGCCTCGTCGCCGGAGCGGACCTGGGTGGTCTGCGGGACGATCCCGGCGGCCTGCATGAGGCGGGTCATGTCGCGGCGCTGGTTGGGGGTGACCAGGGTGACGACGCTGCCGGACTCGCCGGCGCGGGCGGTACGGCCGCCGCGGTGGAGGTAGTCCTTGTGGTCGGTCGGCGGGTCCACGTTGACGACGAGGTCGAGGTTGTCGACGTGGATGCCGCGGGCCGCGACGTTCGTGGCGACCAGGACGGTGACGTGTCCGGTCTTGAACTGGGCCAGGGTCCGGGTCCGTTGCGGCTGGGACTTGCCGCCGTGCAGGGCCGCGGCGCGGACCCCGCTGTCGAGGAGGTCCTGGGTGAGGCGGTCCACGGCGTGCTTGGTGTCGAGGAACATGATCACGCGGCCGTCACGGGCGGCGATCTCCGTCGTCGTCCGCTGCTTGTCGGCGCCGTGCACGTACAGGACGTGGTGCTCCATCGTGGTCACCGCGCCCTGCGAGGGATCGACGGAGTGCACGACCGGGTCGGTCAGGTAGCGGCGCACCAGCAGGTCGACGTTGCGGTCCAGGGTGGCGGAGAACAGCATCCGCTGGCCCTCGGGACGCACCTGGTCGAGGAGCGCGGTGACCTGGGGCATGAAGCCCATGTCGGCCATCTGGTCGGCCTCGTCGAGGACGGTGATCGCGACCTGGTTCAGCCGGCAGTCGCCACGGTCGATGAGGTCCTTCAGCCGGCCCGGGGTGGCGACCACGACTTCGGCGCCGCCGCGCAGGGCGCCCGCCTGGCGGCCGATGGGCATGCCGCCGACGACGGTGGCAAGGCGGAGCCTGACCGCGCGGGCGTACGGGGTGAGGGCGTCGGTCACCTGCTGGGCCAGTTCGCGGGTGGGTACGAGGATCAGCGCGAGCGGCTGGTGGGGCTCAGCGCGCTGCCCGGAGGTGCGGGCCAGCAGGGCGAGGCCGAACGCCAGGGTCTTTCCGGAGCCGGTCCGGCCCCGGCCGAGGACGTCCCGGCCCGCGAGGGTGTTGGGCAGGGTGGCGCCCTGGATCGGGAACGGCACGCTCACGCCCTGCGCTCCGAGGGCGGCCAGCAGCTCGGCCGGCATGTCGAGATCGGCGAAGGCTTCGACGGCGGCCAACGCGGGCGTGATCGTCTTCGGCGGCGCGAACTCGCCTTGAACCGCGGCGGGCCGGCGGCCTGAGCCGCCCGAGCGGCTCGGACCTGCGGAACGGCTTCGAGTCGGGGAGCCCGAGGAGCCGAATCGGCTGCCCCGCTCCGAACCGGCGCCGTTGCCGTTGCCGAAAGCGGGGCCGCCGGTGCGGCTGCGGGTACGGGACGAACGCTCGTTCTTGCGTGTGGGGTTCATTCGAAACCTTCCTTGATACGGCACGTATCAAGGAATTCCCGCAGCAGAAGAGCAGCGCAGAGAATTGCGAGAACGGACCGAATGGAATGCGGAGGCGGATCCGGCCCGCGAGAAATATGCGCGGGTACGGGCGCTGCAATGAGTGTGGCGTCATGCGGACGCGAAACTGGAGAAATCGGCTCGGGTGCGGCTCCGAGGAGGCATCCCGTGCTTGGTCCCGCGGGTGGACGCACCGCGGGGGATGTGCGCAGCTGGGGCCCGCACCCCGAGGGATGCGGGCCCCAGCTGCTGAACGCGAGTCAGCGTCAGGCGGGAACGATGTTCTCCGCCGTCGGGCCCTTCTGGCCCTGCGCGATGTCGAAGGTGACCTTCTGGCCTTCGGTCAGCTCGCGGAAGCCCTGGGCGGCGATGTTCGAGAAGTGGGCGAAGACGTCGTCGCCGCCACCGTCCTGCTCGATGAAGCCGAAACCCTTTGCCGCGTTGAACCACTTCACGGTGCCAGCAGCCATGTCATATCTCCTTGGGGCAGTACACCGGCGTCCGCACTGTGCGGAGACCGTGTCGCCGCGATGATGCCCCGCCCGGAAAATGACCGGAAATATGAAGCGCCACCATGCGACGTGAGGGCCGACTGGAGACGCCTTAAGTTTTTGGGAACCAAAACTGCAACCGAGATGGACAGTAGCACGTCGCAGTGGAACGCAGGGGTCGAATAAATTCAACCCCTGCGTTTGCGGTAAAAACTCTCCTCGCGATGCCCGTTAAATTCTCAGACCGCCGGGACAGATATTGATTCGCCTCGAGTGCAGTGTTGTGAGAGTGGGGGTATTCGCCGGCTACGACGCGGGCAGGCCATCGTCGCGCCCAGCTCCTCGCCCGAGCGCAGCGGGCGGGGCGGGATGACGCGGTGATGGCTGAGCTGAAGTGCGAGACCGTGGTCTGCCCGCACTGCAAGGGGCACCGGGCAGGGCCTTCCCGCCAGTTCCCGTCGTCGCAGAGTGCCGGCAATGCCGGGGTCGGCGGGACCCTCTTTAGGGTTCAGCTTCCACCCAATTCTCGTGGTGCGTCGCTCCTCTCGGCTTGGCCTCCCGCGGGAGAGCCTCATAGTGTCAAGTGTTGATGACGGTTTATGCTCGGGTTGTGCGAGCCACTAGCGAACCCCTGACCGACGACGAAAAGACCGATCTGGACGATGCCCTCCAGGCCGTCCGCCGGGCCGAGCAGGCCCTTGCGCGGGCGCAGGCGCACCTCAATCACACGGTGGGCCGGATCGGCTCCGCCGACCGCTACGGGCAGAAAGCTGCGGCAGGCCGCCGCGTCGGTTGGTCCCGCCAGCACGTCACCACCCTTGCCAACGCCTACCGTGCGGGCGAACTTGACCAAGAGGAGAGGACCGAAGCCGCATGAGCACCGCGCCCCAGCCGTCCGCTGTCCCGCAGCCGCCCGCCCAGCCCGAGGCGATCCGCGCTGCCCTCGCCCAGGTGGCCCCGCAGCTGCTTGCCGATTTCGACCGCGACCGCGCGGCCAGCACCACCCGCGCGCGCGCCGAGGTTTCCGCTAATCCCCTCCGCACCTTCATGGAGGCGTGGGCCGTTGAGGTGGCCATTGCCCGACACCCGGAGACCGCCGCCCGACTCCACGTGCTTGAGGCCCGTGCCGGAGAGGTCACCGACCTCGGCGAGGCCCGAGACATCGCCGCCGAGATCAGCCGCATCCGCAACGCCGCCGCCGCCGAGGCCGGCCTCCGTACCGCTGGCGAGGCTGCCCGGTGACCGACGACCGTTGGATGTGGGAGTACGCCTTCCACGCCGAGGACGAGGTGGGCTACCCGAAGGTTGTGCGCGATGAAGTGAAGGCCGTCGCCGACCAGATCGTCGAGCTGGCCAACCTCGGCATCGACCCGTTCGAACTCGGCGATCCCACCCCCGGTACGGCTCGCCGTCACACGCTCCCGTCTGGCGGGTGGTTCGAGACTCAGGCGCTCCCGCGGATGAGGCCCCGTCTCTTGGCCGTGGTCCTGGTCGTGCCACCGCCGCACCTGCTTTGAAATGAGCAGGGCCGTCGACGCGGCGGCCGGTGTTCAGCTGGGCTGCGGGAGACCGCGTACGCCTGGCCGTCCGACCGTCGCGGACCGGGTGCAATGGGTCTTTCATTCCGTGTACGGCAGCCAGGCGTTGTTGTTCTCGTTGTACCAGTAGCTGTGGCCGGCCTTCAGGGCGACCGTGCGGAACGGGCGGCCGTGGTCGTCGATGCGGGTGGTGCCCTTGCGGTCGCCACTGCTCCAGGCCAGCTCCAGGTACCAGCTGACGTCCTGACCGAGTGTGGCGGCGTCGATGTTCAGCACCTGGGGGTCGGTGGCGGAGACCTTGTACGGGAAGTCGGTCGAGGCCGTCGGCCGCTCGCCCTCCTTGCCAGGTACGGGCCTGGCCCTCGGGGAGGCGTCGTCCAGGTCCACGGCGAAGTTCGCCGGCACCAGCGTGCCGCCGCAACCGGAGCCCATGGTGTACGCGTTCCAGCCGGGAGCCTTGCGGCCGCTCACGACATGGACGTACAGCGCGTGCAGGACCGCGGCCTTGCCCTCGGTGCCCTGGACGGTCAGCTGCATGCGCAGGTGTCCCGCCGGGACGGCGTGCAGGGCCCGGGCCCACCCTTCGGTCGCCTGCCCGGCGGGGGGCGGGGGGACCGTGCCGGGTGCCTTGTCCAGGGCGAACCACTGGTCGCAGGGGCTGTCCCAGTTGTCGGGCAGGACGTTGACCGTGAACGGGGCGGCGGGGGAGGGCCCCTCCTTGGCGGTGGCCGGCGGCGAGGTGGACGCGGACGTTGCCGAGGGGGACGACGGTCCGGGGCCGGACGGGGGTGCGGTATCGGCTGTGGGCGTGGGTGACGACGACCCGCCGGACGGCAAGGCCGGGCCCGCCGCCGCCCGCTCGCGCGAGGACGGCTGGGCGGCGCCGCGGCGCGTGTCCCCGTGACCCGGATCTCCCATGGCGGAAACGGCGGCGGCGGCCCCCGCCACCGCGGCGGTGGCCACGGCGGCCGCAACGGCGAGCAGCAGTCGACGACGCCGGGCCCCCGGTACGGAGGCCCGGGCGGGGCCCGGCTGGATAAGGGCGGCGGGGGCGTGTGCGGGTGCCTCCGCAGCGGAAGGTCCGGGCGCCGGGGCGGACCCGGCCGCGGACGCCGGGGCTGGTGCGGGGTCGGTCTCCGCCTGCGGCCGGACCTCCGAAGCCTCCCCAGCCACCACCACCGTCACCGCCGATGCAGGCGGCACCTCCGGTGCGGCGTCACCACCCCGCGGCGCCGCGGAGTTCGCCGCCCCCGCCCCCGAGGCCTGCCCCTCCGGCACCCCCCGCCGCCGCTCCACCAGCGCCAGCAGCCACTGCCGGTGCAGCGCGAGCAGTTCGTCGGCCGAGGCACCGCAGACTCGGGCGAACCGCTCCACCGGGGCGTAATCCGTGGGCACCGCCGCGCCGCTGCAATAGCGGTGCAGCGTCGAGTTGCTGGAGTGCAGACGCTTCGCGAGCGTGCCGTAACTGCGCCCCGAGCGCTCTTTGAATCCGCGCATCAGCTCCGCGAACAGCTCCGTCTCCGTGGCCATTCCACCCTCCCCCTCATCCCGGAACACGTTCCAGGCTCGCCCGATCGCCCAGGTGAGAGGGGTCGGGAGCGTTCCAGGGTTCCTACTATCCCGGTCCAGACGCCACTGGGACGAAACCGGCCCCACAGTTGCGCCATCAGCCCGTCGGTCCCCCGATCGGATCGGCGGTCGCAACGGGAGGGCCCCACCCGCCCCACCGACCGCCCTCGGCCGCCTGCAGCAGCAGCCGACCGGAACAGCAGCCCCAACCAACGTCTCGTCAGGCGGGAAGCGGAAGCCTCCGTCTGACGACCGCACCGACACGGAGAGTTCCCCATGCGCACCTACCGACTCCGCACCACCGCCCTGGCCACCGCCACCGCCGGCCTCGCTCTGGCCCTGACCGCCTGCGGCGGCTCGGACAGCGCCGGCGGGCCGACCGCGAACCCCGCCGCGACCAAGAGCGCGGACAAGCCGGTCTCGACCGGGACCGTGACGCCGTCCGGGGAGGGCGCCTCCGCCGCCCCGTCCGCCGGCAAGGGCACCGGAACCGGCACGGCCACCACCACCCCGGCGAAGGCCGGTTCGGGCGGCAAGGACGCGGGGGGCACCACCGGTGACTCCTACGCCTACACCCACCCCTGCTCGGCGCGGAACCTGACCGTCAAGGTCACTTCCCCGACGGGCGCTCCGGCCACCGTCCGCGTCATCACCGTGACCAACAACGGTTCCACCTCCTGCGGTCTGGACTACTTCCCCACCGTCGGCTTCAGCGCCAAGGGCGGCGCGCTCGGTCTCCAGGCCACTGCCCCCGGTGGTCTGGGCGGCGCCCCGGCGTACCCGGTGCGCCCCGGCGCCACCGCGTACGCGGCCGTGGACCTCAACCCGTCGGGTGGCAACGGCCCCGTGGCCGACGAGGTCAACGTCCTGGCCGACAAGGAGCACATGCCGAACGCGGACGGCGTCAGCCTCCAGCTGGCCAAGCCGGGCAGCGTCGCCAACCCGAAGGTCGGCCTGTACCGCACCAACACCCGCGAGGCGCTGAGCGCCTTCTGAACGGAGTTCCGGGGCCGCGGCCCCGGCCGTCCCACGGGGTGTGTCGCCGGGCGGGGTCAACTGTCCTGGGCGAGGAAATGCTAGACAACTGCCTCGCCGAACTCAGGGCAGTCCGTGACGAGCTCAAGCCCCTGGAGCGTGAGTTGGCCCAGCTCCGGGGCAAGAGCGACAAGCTGCACCAGCGCCGGGACGGGTACGAGCGACCGTGGATCGGGACGCCGCCCAAGCTGGTGAACGGGTTTCCTCGGAGTCCGACTCCTAGGAGAGTGATGTGGGCTTTCGGGGAGGTGGGACGGCGCGGAGGAGTTCCCACAAGGGGCGGGAGCCGGTGGCCCATTGGGCGAGGAGGTGGCGGTCGACGAGGTGGAGGCGTTGAGACTTGGCGAAGGTGAGGGCGGGTCCGGAGAAGCGGCCGTTGGTGAGCATGACGAGGACGTCGCCGCCGTGTATCTGGCGGCCGGTGCCGTTGAGGACCTGGAGGTCCGGGGTGCCGACTGCGGAACCGGACCAGCCGGCCTTGCGGTGCTTGCACTGGATCACCCAGCGGCGGCCGTAGGGGTCGGTGGCTTTGACGTCCGCGCCGTTGTCGCCCCGGCCGCCGACCTTCTGCGCGTCGGCGCAGCCGTCGCGGTGCATGAGGTCCCGTACGGCGAACTCGAAGTCATTGTGGTGAAGGCTGTCGAGGTGTTCGACGGCGTAGCGCAGGCCCTGGGCCCGGATCTGGTCCCATCGCGCGGCCTCTTGGCGCCGGCGCAGCCACAGCGCGCCCGCGGCCCCGGCTGCGAGTAGGCCGAGTACCAGGACCCAGGGATGGGCAGCGAGCCACGACATGACTGCCGCGACGAGACTGAGGGCCACGAGGCCGACCAAGCCGATGAGCCACAGCTCCTCCGAGCCGGTGGCCTTCCGGCGCCGCGCTGTGCTGGTGCGCTTGCGCCTCTTTGCGGGTGGGCGGCGGCTCACCTGCCGGTCCCCGTGCTGGGGAAGACGATCGGATAGGAGACCGTCGGTATGGGTTGGGGCGCCGGGCGGTTTTCCCACGCCGGCCACTTGATCGGGTAGATCACTGTCGACTGCGGCCTGGGTAACTCCTGACCCGAGCCCGCTCCAGCCCCCGCAGATGCTGTTCCGTTGCCGAAGACGATCACTCCGGCGACGATCAAGCCGAGCAGTGCGGTCTCCCGCCGGGCCCCGGCAGGGAGCCGGACGTGGCCTTCGACCCGAGTGCCGTCTGACCGGAAATAGTCATTGATCCAGGGCACAGCTGTATCCCCCCACCAGTCGCGATGCGCCTCCCTGCGCACCGGACCCATGAAAGCACCCGCCACTGACAACGCGTCACCCCAATGTCACCACTCGTGATCATCTGTCGAATCGGGGCGAGGCTGCCTGCGCTTCGGCAGGGATGGCACGTTGTGGCACGGGGTGGCCACTGCTCGGAGACAGTGCGGTCCAGGCTGCCGATAGGCGGTCGACCAGTGCTGCCGCGGTCTCCGGGGCGAAGGAGTACGGGATGCGGACATAGTCGTCGTGGGCGCCGGTCGCATCCATCGTGGCGCCCGGGATGACCTCCGCGCCGTGGCGCAGCGCCACCCGTGCGTAGAGCCGGGCGTCCGTGCCCGCGGGCAGCTGGACCCACAGAACGGAGCCGCCCTGCGGTGCCTGCCAGCGCCAGTTCGGAAGCTGCTCGGCGAGCAGCCGGGTGATGGTGGCCAGCCGCTCGCGGAGGATGCGGGCCCGTTCGGGCGCGAGGGCCGGGAGCGCGGGGAGGAGCCGGGCGGCGAGGGCCTGGTCGAGGAGCGGGCTGCCGAGGTCGTTGAGTGCTTTGAGCCGGGCCAGGCGCGCCACCGTGTCCTGCGGCGCGCGGATCCAGCCGATCCGGAGACCGCCCCATACGGCCTTTGCCAGCGAACCCACCGTCAGCACGGTTCCCCCGGCGGGGGCCGCGGCGATCGGCGGCGGAGCCTGACCAGGGACGAGCCCTGCCGCGTGTGCGCTGTCCTCCAGGACGGTGACGCCGTGTTCGGCGGCGAGCTCGGCCACCCGGCGACGACGACCGACGGACATCAGGGTGCCGGTGGGGTTGTGGTAGGTCGGCATGAGGTAGAGCAGCGCGGGCCGGTGTTCGGCGAGCGCGGTGGCGAGCCGGTCGATCCGGACCCCGTCGGAATCGAGCGGGACGCCGACGAGCCGGGAGCCGGCCGCCCTGAGGACGTCCAGGCAGCCCGGCCACCCGGGGGATTCCACGAGGGCGGTGGACCCGCGCCCGAGGTACAGCTGGGCGCTCAGGGCGACGGCCTGCGTGGCACCCGTGGTCACCACCACCTGGTCGGGCACGGTCGGCAGGCCGTGAGCGGTGTGGTGGGCGGCGATGGCCGCTCGCAGCGCGGGGAGCCCGGCCGGGTGGTAGCCCGCCTCACCGA
Organism: Streptomyces sp. GL_148; assembly: GCF_057834205.1. Lineage (NCBI taxonomy): Bacteria > Bacillati > Actinomycetota > Actinomycetes > Kitasatosporales > Streptomycetaceae > Streptomyces > Streptomyces sp. GL_148. Next base: position 4,682,575 of record NZ_CM174396.1, read on the forward strand.
TCAGCCCGGGCAGGTCCTCGCGGACCAGCTGGAGCAGCGCTTGGGCCAGGTCAGGACCTCCGGCCTCGGCTGCCTGCCCCAGCGAGATGAGGTCCGGCGGCTGTGTGATCAGCCGTTGGACCACCGCGGTGGCCTGACCGCCGCGTACCCGCCCGTCCACCGGAACCCGGTGTGCCCCAGCGCCTCCCGATACCTGCGTGCCGCTGCCCCGACGGGTCTCGGCCAGGCCCGACCCGCGCAGTGCGTCGTACGCGGCGACAACCGTCGCCCGGCTGACCGAGAGGGCGTCGGCGAGCCGCCGCTCGGACGGTAGACGGTCCCCGGTGCGCAGGTCCCCGGACCGTACGGCTCGGCCGACCGCGTCGGTGAGCCGCCGGTACAGCGGCCCTTCGCCCCAACTCCAGTCGCCCAGCAGGTCGATCAGCTCGTCCAGCTCGGGCGTCTGACGATTCCGGTCCACTTTCCCCTCCTTTGGCACGGGAGCACGAGCCGCCGCGACGAGAGGCTAACGGCATGACATCCAACTCACCCAACTCGCCTATTTCACCCCTCTCGCCCCTGCCGCCCCTTGACCCGCGGCTGGCAGCCGTCTGAGACCTCTCCGTCTTCGCGGTGAGAGACGGCGCGGGGCGGCACGAGTACGACGGAACCGTCCAGGACCTGTCTCCGGACGGAGTGCGACGCGGCCTCGCCGCGCTCGGCGGCCCCGCCGGTACGAAGCCTTATCCGGACCCGCACGACGAGGCGCACGCGGCGGCGGCGGAGGAAGCCCTCCGGGTCCGATTCGGCGAGCTCGAACTGCACCGTGGTCTGGCCGCCCTTCTCGACGCCGCGGCCACGCCTGCCGACACGGTACGGGCGCTCCAGGCCGACCACCCCGAGGCAGACGGCCTGTTGGCGGAGTTCGGGGCACTCGTCGACGAGACCGTCGCCTGGACCGCCCGGCACGATCTGGTGCCCCACCACGATGTCGAGGTGGTAGTCCAGCCGATGCCCGACTCCCAGCGCCGGGCTCTGGCCGGCCTCTTCGCGTCCGCGCCCCACGAGGCCGACGCGGCCGGCAGCTTCCGCGTCACCCTCCCGCACGCCGACTGGACGAGGGCGCAGAGCGAGCAGTGGTTGTCGACCGGCTTCAACCGGACCCTGATGCCGAACATGGCCATACACGAGGTGGCACCCGGGCACGCCAGCCACGGCAGGGCGCTGCGCCGGGCGGCGACCGACGTCCGCCGCACGCTCCACTCCGTTCTCGACCTGCGTGAGCAGGCCAGGGCACGCTGGGGCGGCGACTTCTCACTCCGTCGTTTCCACAGCGCCCTGTTCGACCTCGGTGCCCCGCCCCTCGGTCTGCTGCACACGGCACTGGAACGCGGATGACCTCACTCGCCGCCTTCGTCCTCGCCTCCCTGATCCTGGTGGCCGTGCCCGGACCCAACCTCATCTACATCATCACGCGCAGCGTGCGGGACGGACGGCGGGCCGGCATCGTTTCGGCCCTCGGCGTGGAGACCGGCACGCTCCTCCACGTCATCGCCGCCGTCTGCGGACTGGCGACGCTCATCACGGGCCACCCGCTCGCCTTCGCCGTCCTGCGCTACGCGGGCGCCGGCTACCTCGCCTACCTGGGCATACGTGCGCTGCGCCGCCACCCGCATTCCGCCGACGCCGATGACTCCGCCGAAGCCGTCGGCCGTTCCGCTCGACGCCGACTGCTCCGGCTCTATGTCGACGGCGTCCTCGTCAACCTGCTCAACCCCAAGGTCGTCCTCTTCTTCCTGGCTTTCCTGCCGCAGTTCCTGTCCACCGGCCTGACCCCGGCGGAAACCCAGACCCGCATGCTCCTCCTCGGCGTGGTCTTCCTGACCGTCGCCCTTGCCCTCGACCTCTGCTACGCACTCGTCGGCGCCGCACTCACCGGCCGACTCCAGGGAACCCCGCGCCGCGACCGTGGCCTGGCCCACCTGACCGGTGGCATCTACCTCGGCCTGGCCGCCCTGGTGTTCGTCTGAAGCCGGGCACGAATGAGGCTGTCTGAACGCCCCGCAACGCCCGAACGGCGCTGCGGGGCGCCTTGACTGCCAGATCAGGCGACCGTGAAGTAGAACCCGGTGTCCGCGTAGTTGTTGTCGGCGTTCGAGGTGATGACGGTGATCGCCTCGGGGTCGTTGCCGCATTCCTTGAACGGGTCGGTGCGGATCATCAGGGTGCTGCCGTTCGGGGTTGCTCCGGGTTCGCCGACGTAAGACCCCATGGCCGCGATGGTCGCGGTGGGGATGAGCTTCTGCGGGTCGAGCCGGTTGTCGGTGAACGTGATGCAGTAGATGCCGGCCTGCGGCTTGGTGACCGACTTGATGCCCTTGGACTGCGAGGTGGTGCCGTTGAATTCGACCAGGGCGCTGGCCTGGGAGAACGGGGCACGGGCAGGGCCGGGGGTGGAAGCGACCGCAGCGGTGACGGTGGTCGCCGCGCAGGCTGCGGCGGCGGCCAGAACGACGATCTTGGCCTTCTTGGACAGGGGCCTCATGGGGCGACTCCTCGGGATGTGTGGGGAAGGGAGACCTTGGCTTGCCGTGAATCGCCTGGCCGTACAGGGGCGGCGGGCGGCGCCGGCGAGACTCAATGCGTCACGGCAGCGCGACGGCGTCTCGCCGTCGTGGGGTACGGGGATGCAGGGGTGCCGGGGAGGGGTCAGGGTACGAGGAGCTTGAACGCCGAGTCGGCTACCTGGCCCTGCACGTTCTGGGTTCCGACGTAGTACGTGTCGGTGGCGTTGCCGCAGGCGGAGGTCGGGGTGGCGCTGGCCCATGCGAACGCGCCGCCTGAGTGCGCGGTGGCGACCGGAATGGTCTTCGGCACGTCGATGTTCGCCTCGGCGGTGACCTTGACGCAGTACCTGCCCAGAGCGACCCTGGTGACCTCCTTGATGTTGTGCTGCAGGGTGATCGTGCCGTTCCCCTGCGCGAAGACCGCGGCCTGTGCGTGGAAGGTTTCCGCTCGGTTGGCCGTGGTTCCGGCGTCGGCGACGGCGTAGCCGGCAGTGCCTGCGATCACCAGGCCCACCCCGACGGACAGGCCGCCGATCGTGCGGCGGCGGGTGTTGAAGAGGCGCACGTGCACTCCGATGTCTCGAGATCAGGGCCGGCCACTTGCGCAGGAATCCGGATGCGAGGCGCGGGGCCGGCGGTCATCGATGATCTTGGAGAGCTGGGAGACGGACCGCCATGCAGCGTCAATGGATGTTGACGAAGAACGGCCGGTGTTCACCGACCGTCGCTGCGCCTCCCGCCTGGGGGTTGGCCGCACGGTGATCCCGGATGTCCGGAAAGCGCTCGGCCATCTGCCGAAGCGGGCAGCGGGCCGGACCCGCGTAACGGCGGGCAGTCTCCTGAGCCCTCGTGAGGGCTCGGTCTCACGGACAGGCGTTGTTGTTGTTGACCAGCTAACGAGGAAGCGATTCTGCGGCCGCTCGGCCAAGTGAGGGATCCAGGCGCGGGTCGTGAACGCGAGGCGCTCAGAGCCAGCCCTGTTGGGCTGCCTTCAGGGGACGTAGCAAGGTCCCTCAACCATGGCGGGGCCGCAGGCCGTTGTGTGCCTGCGGCCCCGCTCGGGCGTTGGGTTCAGGACGCGGTCAGGACGGGTCGCCGTACTGGAGGCCGCGCCCGTTGGTGCCGACGTAGACGCGCCCGTAGGTGTCGGGGTCGCCGGAGATGACGCCGACGCCGCCGATGCTGCCCCACTGGTGGGCGTCGTCGTTGACGCGGAGCCAGGTGGCGCCCTTGTCGGTGGAGCGGAAGACCCCGGTGACGTCCTTGACGGTACCGATCAGGTACAGGGCCTGGTAGGAGGCGCCCGGCGCGGCCTTGCCGAAGCCGAGGGCGGAGGCGGACTTCACCGTGCTGAGCGTGGTGAAGGTGCCGCCGCCGTCGGTGGAGTGCAGCAGCCCCTTGGTACCGTCGGCGATCCACAGGTCCCCGGCGATGCCGGGGACGGCCGTGAGGCGGCCGGCGGGCAGGTTGGTGGCGCGGGCCGTGAAGGACGCGCCGCCGTCGGTGCTGGCGTAGAGCGTGCCGCCGGCCAGTGCGTAGAAGGTCTTGGCCGAGGAGCGGTCGGCGACGACCACGGCGCCGTTGCCCAGGCCGCTGACCTTCGACCAGCTCGCCCCCTTGTCGGTCGAGCGGTACGGGGCCTGGCCGGCCTCGGTCCAGACGATGGCGGAGCCGTCCGCCGCGAGCGCGACACGGCCGCTGTCGGCGCTGCCCACCGGTTCGGCCTTGAAGCCGTTCCAGCTGCTGCCGCCATCGGTGGAGTAGGCGCCGTCCTGCGTGCCGCCACGGCCGACGCGGACCATCACCGAAGGGTTGGACTGGGCGAAATCGATGTCGGTGCTGGTGATCATCATCGGGTTCTGCAGCCGCCCGGCGGGCACCGCGGTCAGGGAGTCGTGGCGGAAACCGCCCAGGTCGCCCATGGCGGTGACGGCGGTGGCGCCGCCCGGCGGAGCGATCACGTCCATCAGCGCGGTCTCCTCCAGCCCGCGGGTCCCCACGGTCCAGTGGCTGGTGCCGCCGCCGTCGGTGGCGGCGGCGTCCTTGCTGCGCCAGATGCCGCTGCCGGTGCCGTACAGCGCGTGCCCGGAGTCGAAGGGATCGATGGCCAGGGCGGTCATCCAGTGCCCGGTGCCGGTACCGACGTAAGGAGCGGCGGAGGCGTTCCGCGCCGACTTCGCGGCCTGCGCCTTCCAGGTCGTGCCGCCGTCGGTGCTCCGGTAGAGCTCGTCCTCGGGCCACCAGCGGTCGAGGGTGGTGACCATCACCGTGGACGGCTTCTGCGGGTCGACGGCAAGCCCGGAGAACCCGTAACTGCCCTGCGAGGGAGAGATGTTCTTCCACGCCCCGCCCGCCTGCGTGTACTTCCACACCGAACCCGCCGTCGCGCCGCTGGGTCCGACGGTGTTGGCGTACGTCAGGTACAGCGAGCCGTCACCGGAGAGCACGCCGTGCTGCGGCATCTGGCCGGTGGGCTGCCCGGAGACGGCCTGCCAGGTGCTGCCGCCGTCGGTGGAGCGGTACAGGGAGGTGGACTTGTCTGCGACGCCGGCATAGACCGTCTTGCTGCCGGCCGGGCCGTACGTCACGAAGGAGATGCCCGTGCCGCTGCTCGCCCCGTCCTTGACGGGGAACGAGGAGACCTGACTCCATGTCACACCGTGGTCGGTGCTGCGCCACAGGCCGTTCTTGCGGGTGCCCAGCAGCAGGGTGCCGGGGTCTGCGGGGTTGATCGCCAGCCGTTCGCCCGCCCCTCGGCCGTCCTCGTTGGCGCCCAGCTTGAAGGGCAGGTCGGTCCGCTGGAAGGTGCGGCCCCGGTCGGTGGAGCGCAGGATCGCGCCGTTGCCCGCCCAGTCGTTGGTGTAGGTGCCCGTCGCGAGGTAGAGCCGCGCGGGGTCGACGGGGTCGGTGGCCAGCGAATCGATGCCCAGCAGGTTCCAGTCCTTCTCGCCGAGCCAGTCGGTCAGCGGCATCCACTGCTCGGCCGCGGCGTCCCAGCGGTAGGCGCCGCCCATGTCGGTGCGCGCGTACAGCAGACCCTTCTCCCGCGGGTTGAACACCAGCCCGGTGACGTAACCGCCGCCCACCACCTGGGCGTTCTTCCATGCGTACGGTCCGGTCCCGGCCGCCGGGGCCTCGGCCGTTCTCACCAGCTTCCACTGCTGGTTGGTGCTGCCCTTGCCGGGATACTGGATGACTGCCCCGCCGTCGGCCGTGGAGCCTCCGGAGACGTCCAGGACCTGGCCGCTCCTGCGGGAGGTGAAGGTGACGGCGCCGGAACCGCTCACATCGTCGATCCGCCACTCCTGGGAGGTGGAGGAGCTGTCGGTCTGCTGCTCGGCGGCGGCCGCCTGGGCAGTCGAATTGCCCGCTATGCCCAGCACTTTGCCGCTGTTGCGGTTCACCAGCTCGTAGTAGCCGTCTCCGGCGGGCCTCAGCTTCCACTGCTGGTTGGCGGTGTTCTGGTCGGTCCACTGCTGGATGCGGGTGCCGTCGGCGGTGGAGAAGGCGTTGACGTCCAGCGCCTTGCCGCTGCGTACGGAAACCAGCCGGTAGTAGGCATTGCCGTCGACCGTCGCGGCTTGCGAGTCCTCCTGCACGAACAGGAGGTACGGCACGAGGACGGCGGGCACGCCGAGCAGCAGACCGGTCGCGGTCCAGCGACGGCGGTGACGCCCGCGGCGCCCGCCGTTCGTGGGGTTCTTCATGGGGGGTGTTCTCCTTGCATGCCACCGGAGGAAAGGTGGATCCAGCGACCGCAACGGCCGGGTCCGACTCCTTGTGGTCACAGGCTCCGCAAAGGGTTGCCTTGAGCCGGGAATCTTTTTCTGCCGACCAGCGCACAACGCGCGGTACGGGCACTCCAATTCGGCGCGGGCCGGTCCAGTGATCCAAGGCACAGGCTTTGGCCGCATACCCTTGCCGACGCCAAGGTGCGGCGCCGTACTCGGCGGATCGCTCGGGATCGCTCCCCTGAGGGAGGTGGGAATGGGGCTCATGGACGCGGACCACGCGGGGCTGGTCGTCGCGGCGCAGGCTGGTGACGATCGGGCGCGCGAGGAGCTGATCGCCGCATACCTGCCGTTGCTCTACAGCATCGTCGGGCGAGCGCTGAGCGGACATGCCGACGTCGACGACGTCGTCCAGGAAACCCTGCTGCGCGTGGTGCGCGACCTGCCCGCCCTGCGTGCCCCGGAGAGCTTCCGGTCCTGGCTGGTGTCGATCACGCTCCGCCAGATCAATACCCACTGGCACCGGCAACGCGCCTTTGCCGGCCGGACCACGGTCATCGACGAGGCACTCCAGATACCGGACGCCGGCGCCGAACCTGAGGACGTGACGATCCTGCGTCTGCATGTGTCGGACGAGCGCCGTCAGGTTGTCGAAGCCGGCCGGTGGCTCGACCCGGACCATCGGGTGCTGCTGTCGCTGTGGTGGCAGGAATGCGCCGGCTCGCTGAGCCGTGACGACATCGCCGCCGCGATGGGGGTGACTGTTCCCCACGTCGGAGTACGTCTGCAACGCATGCGCGAGCAGCTGGAACTGAGCCGGACGATCGTCGCCGCACTGGAGGCCGACCCGCGCTGTCCGCAGTTGGACGAGACCGTCGTCGGCTGGGACGGACTCCGTGCATCGGTGTGGCGTAAGCGCATCGCGCGGCACACCCGCGGCTGCCCGGTCTGCACGGCGAAGACGACAGAGCGGGTTCCGGCCGGACTACTGCTCCTCAGCCTCGCGCCGCTGGCCGTTCCGGCCGGACTCATCGCCGCGCTGGCCGCCAAGGGCCTGCTGTCGGGTACGGCCGCGAGCGCCGCCGGGCCGGCCACGGCACACGTCGCTGTCGGCACGGCGACGGCGGGAGGCAGTCCGTACAGCTCGCTGATCGCCAAACTCCACGCGGTGACCGCTCATCCGCTGGTGAGCCTCACCACGGGCGCGGTGCTCATCGCCGGGACCGCCACCTATGCGACCTGGCCCGAACCGGCGCATCGGGTGCCAGCCGTCATCGCCGCTCCCACAGTCGGCAAGCCCACGCCGATCCCGTCGCGCTCCACCACGTCGGCCGGACCGTCCCCGGTGAGTCCGTCCGCCGTCGCAGGCACTGTTCCGCTGGGCGCACAGTCCCTGGAGTCCGTGGACGACCCCGCCCTGTACCTCACGTACGCCGACGACTTCGCGACGCTCGGCCGAGTCTCCGCGTCCAGCAGCGCACGGACACGGCAACGGTCCACCTTCACGGTCATCGGGGGGCTGGCCGACACACGGTGCGTCACCTTCCGCGCCGCCGACGGCCGCTATCTGCGCCATCGTGACCTGCGGCTACGGCTGAGCACCAATGACGGCAGCGAACTGTTCCGTGAAGATGCCACCTTCTGTCCGCGCCCCGGGGCGGTTGCCGGTTCGGTAACACTGCACGCGCACAACTATTCCGGGTCGGTCCTCCGCCACCGCGGCGGCGGCATCTGGCTCGATGGCTCCGACGGCACTCGGGCCTTCGCCGGCCAGGCTTCCTTCATCATGCGCAGGGCTTGGGCCACCGCTCTTTGAGCATTCAGGGCCGGGTCGCGGGCTTGGCGTAACGCTTTTTGCCTGCGAGATGCATCACTGAGCAATCGTCCGGGCGGGGCGGCTTTTTTGTTACGAGACCGGGAGTTCGGAGGCCTCCATTTCGTGGGGGGACTTCCCCCGTTGACGTATCCCCTGAAGAAGGCCCCTCTCATGACGCGACACACCCACGAACCCCGTGACCCCCGAGGAGAATCATGAAGGGCCTGCACCGGCTCGGCCGGCGTCGCCGGACATTGACGATAGGACTGTCGGCCGCGGCGCTGGTGGCCGGTGCCGTGACGCTCCTCCCCAGCTCCGCCGGAGCCGCGAACCTGGGTACGCAGGCGGCCCCGTCGGGCAGGTACTTCGGCACCGCTGTGGCCGCCGGCAGGCTCGGCGACTCGACGTACGCCGCGCTCGCGGACCGGGAGTTCAACATGATCACCCCGGAGAACGAGATGAAGTGGGACGCCATCGAACCGTCCCGCGGCAATTTCAACTTCGGCCCCGCCGACCAGATCGTCAACCGTGCGCTGGCACGCGGCCAGCGCGTGCGCGGCCACACCACGGTCTGGCACTCACAGCTCCCGTCCTGGGTCAGCTCCATCGGCGACGCGAACACGCTGCGCAGCGTGATGAACAACCACATCACCACCGAGATGACCCACTACAAGGGCAAGATCTACGCCTGGGACGTGGTCAACGAGGCGTTCGCCGACGGCTCCACCCAGCACCGCGGCTCGGTGTTCCAGAACCTGCTGGGCAACGGCTTCATCGAGGAAGCGTTCCGCACCGCCCGGGCGGCCGACCCCTCGGCCAAGCTCTGCTACAACGACTACAACATCGAGAACTGGTCGGACGCCAAGACCCAGGGCGTCTACAGCATGGTCAAGGACTTCAAGTCCCGCGGCGTACCGATCGACTGCGTCGGGTTCCAGAGCCACTTCGGCGCCGACGGCCCGCCGTCCAGCTTCCAGACCACCTTGTCCAACTTCGCCGCCCTGGGCGTCGACGTCCAGATCACCGAGCTGGACATCGCCCGGGCGTCGTCCACCCACTACGCCAACACGGTCAAGGCCTGCCTGTCCGTGTCCCGGTGCACCGGCATCACGGTATGGGGCATCCGTGACAGCGACTCCTGGCGCAGCGGCGACAGCCCCCTGCTGTTCGACAACAACGGCAAACCGAAGGCCGCGTACACCGCCGTCGTGAACGCCCTCAAGGCCGCCCCCGGTACCGGGACCGGTACCGGCGGGACCGGTACCGGGGCGATCAAGGGTGTCGCCTCCGGTCGTTGTATCGACATCAACGGCTCCACCACCGTCAACGGCACCCAGGCGCAGCTGTGGGACTGCAACGGACAGACCAACCAGCGCTGGACCCACACCTCCGGCAAGCAGCTGGTGATCTACGGCAACAAGTGCCTGGAGGCCCTGGCCAAGGGCGCCGGCAACGGCACCGCGGTGGTCATCGGGGACTGCAACGGCGGCGCCGGCCAGCAGTGGAACATCAACACCAACGGCACGATCGCCGACGTCCAGTCCGGGCTGTGCCTCGACGCCGTCGGCGCGGCCACCGCCAACCGCACCAAGATCCAGCTGTACTCCTGCTGGTCCGGCACCAACCAGAAGTGGACCGGCCTGTCCGGGACGTCGACCCCGACAACGCCCCCGCCGCCGGGCGGCACGTGCGCTCTTCCGTCGACGTACCGATGGGCGTCGACGGGTGCGTTGGCGCAGCCGGCGAACGGGTGGGGCTCGCTGAAGGACTTCACCAGCGTGGTGCACAACGGCAAGCACCTGGTCTACGCGTCGAACGCGGCGGGATCGTCGTACGGCTCGATGATGTTCAGCCCCTTCACGAACTGGCCCGACATGGCGTCGGCCGGCCAGACCGGGATGAGCCAAGCCGCGGTGGCGCCCACGCTGTTCTACTTCGCGCCCAAGAAGATCTGGGTGCTGGCGTACCAGTGGGGTTCGTGGCCCTTCATCTACCGCACGTCGAGCGACCCGACCAACCCCAACGGCTGGTCCTCGCCGCAGCCGCTGTTCACCGGCAGCATCCCCAACTCTCCCACCGGTCCGATCGACCAGACCCTGATCGCTGACGGCCAGAACATGTACCTGTTCTTCGCCGGTGACAACGGCAAGATCTACCGGGCGAGCATGCCGATCGGGAACTTCCCGGGCAGCTTCGGCTCGTCCTACACGACGATCATGAGCGACTCGGAGAGCAACCTGTTCGAGGCGCCGCAGGTCTACAAGGTGCAGGGCCAGAACCAGTACCTCATGATCGTTGAGGCGAAGGGTGCGAACGGGCGCTACTTCCGCTCGTTCACGGCCTCCAGCCTGAGCGGTTCGTGGACCCCGCAGGCCGGCAGCGAAAGCAGCCCCTTCGCGGGCAAGGCCAACAGCGGTGCCACCTGGACCAACGACATCAGCCACGGTGACCTGGTCCGCAACAACCCCGACCAGACCATGACCATCGACCCCTGCAACCTGCAATTCCTCTACCAGGGCAAGCCCCCCACCGCGAGCGGCCCCTACGACCGCCTGCCGTACCGACCGGGTCTCCTCACCCTGCAGCGCTGACCTGCCCGCTCCACACCCCTGCACGTGTGCAAGGGGGATTCAGCCGCGCTCTTCCTCCTCGGACTCCATGCGACGGATTCCCTCGTGGGTGAGGGTGACCATCGCGGGGGTGTTGCCCGGCTCCCAGTCGACGGTGATCAGCCCTTCGCCCGCCAGGTAGGTGCAGGCGGCGGCCAGATCCTGTTCGGGCACGTGGAGGTCGCGCTGCAACTGCGCTCCGGTGATGCCGAGGAGGCGGTTGCCCTCTACGGCTTCGTAGAGGACCCGGAGCACCTGATCGCGGTAGGTCTTGCGTTCGCGCAGTGTGGCCATGACCGCGTCCTCTCGTATGCGGGCGGGTGGGATCGGGGGCCTGGGCTCAGGTCTCGTCGTAGTGGGCGCCGGCGCCTACGGGGGTTCTGCTGGCGGCCAGCCAGGAGCGGGTGGGGCCGGCGGGTGTTGCCGTATCCACGGTGAGGTGCAGGCGGGTGTTGCCGTCGAGGCCGGGGTAGCTGCGCTGTTCCGCACCGGCGAAGGAGCGGCGAAGCGCCTCCGCGACCGCGCGGGCGGCTTCGGGTGTGTGCGCGATGATCCGGACCTCGGCGTGTCCGAGTGACGGCAGTATCTGGGTCTCGATGTACTTCACGCTGGCGTGTTCCCTTCGGAGTGGGCAGAGAATTCGGCGGGTGGGCGCGGGGCGCCCACCCGCTGGTCCCGGTCAGGAGGAACGCCTGTTCCTCACCGGTCGGCACCCGTGTGGTGGGCTCGACGACTGATGTCGTCCGGTTGACCGGGAGGTCGCGGCAGTGGGTCACTGAAGTGGTGGGCCGCGATCCGGGCGTCGTGCTGCGCGTTGAGCAGGTGGATCCAGCGCATGCCGATGCCGGTCGCGAGGATGATCACCGTGATGAGGGCGATGGTCTCCATGGAGCTCACCTCCAGGTGTTCCCGGGCAGCGGGAGGGCGTGTCGGCCCATCGGGTTCCCGAAGGTGGCCATGGAAGCCCCGCCTTCGTCCTCCCAGGTGGCTTCCCGGCCCCGGGCGTCCCGGATGCCGCGCCCGATGACGGTTTCGTTGGCCATCAGGACACCTGCGGTGAGGACGCTGCCCGGGATCGCGGCAGCTGCCATCAGCCGGGCCGCGGCTGCGGGCTCGGTCTCGGGCGGGATCACCAGCAGGTCCCAGCGACCGACGGTGTAGGAGAGCAGGATCAGCTTGTCCGGGTCCTGTTCGGTGAACCAGCCCACGTGCACCGTGCGCCCGTCTACGAGAACCGTGTGCGGGATGACGGGCCAGCGGGTGGCGTTCACGGTGACGCGGGTGATGCGCCCCCAGGGCTCGTCCAAGGCGGCGGCGAGAGCCGGGAGCTCGGCTTCGAGGTCACGGGAGTACGGCCACCAGGCACCGTCCAGCTGACCTGCGAGCTGACTGTTCAGCGTGAGTGACAAGCGCGCGGGGCGCGCGGGTGCACGTGTGCCTGCGGCAGCGGGGTCAAGGGTCGTGGTCATTTCGCGGACCCGTCTCCTGGCCGTTCCAGAACGGCCAGGCGCAGAGATCGCCGGAAACGACGTCCGCGTGGGAGCGGGTGTGCGAAATACTCCCGGTGTCTTCACCGTACTCCGGTTCATGGTCCCGGAAGCCGGTTCTGACCAGGTATTTTCCGGCAGCGATGGTGAGGCCGGAGACGATGCGGTCCCGCATGGTGGCCGCGCTCCGGGCTCCAGGAACGTCACGACCGAGCTGCCCGCCCCCACACTGAGTCAGCTGGCACGGTACGCCGGGTGCGGTGATCGCTGTCGACGAGCCGTGACGTCGACACCGTGTACGGCTGCAGGGCGTCAAGGCCGGCGTAAGGCGGGACGCAACAGAGCCCGGCCGGGGTGACTGTGGACCGGCCGGGCTCTGGGCGTGTGGGCGGGTGGAGCTCTGCTTCAGAGCGTCTCGTCGTGCAGGTCCTCTTCGCGCAGCAGGTCGTCCTCGCGGCGGCGCGAGGTCTCCTTCTGCCCAGGCTTCTGTCCCTGTTCGCGGGACGGCTTGCCCGGCTGGGGGTGCGCGGGGTCTCCCGGGCGATGGTGCTCCTGTGCCTCGCGGCCCTTGCTCGGCTCCTGGCGCTTGTCCTGCCTACCGTCCATGACGGCGACTCCTTGATGTGTGGGGTACGGATTCCTCTCGGATCACGCTGACACGCACAGTGATGTTCTGCACCATTTCGACGATGAAGCGAGGCGCACGGGTGACGCCCGTCCCCGGTGTGGCGGCGTCGGAAGGCGTGCCACCCCTTCAGTGCCGGGCGCGCCCCCTGCCCGGGTAGGGCGCGAAGGGCTCCGCGAACGGCGGCGAGTGGGGCTGCGTCGAGCACCGTCCGGCACCGACCGGCAGGTGGGTGCGCTCCTGCTTGAGGCGCATGGCAACTGCCGCTTTGACGGCGGAAATCCGCACCAACCCGCCTCGCGTGGGCTTGGACAACGAAGAAGGCCCAGGTCGCTGACCTGGGCCTTCTTGCAAGAGCGGATGACGGGAATCGAACCCGCGCTATAAGCTTGGGAATCTATGACGTGCGGGGCATCGATAGGGCATTTGACCTGCGGAAATGGTCTGCCGGGGGAGCTGCCGCGAGGGTCCGCCCATACCTGTATTGACCGCTGTTCGCCGCTCCGAAGGGCACGGATGGGGCATGCGTCCGTTGGCCCGGGTCGTGCGGCATGTCCCTGCCGCAATGGTTGCGTCTTACCTCCTGTTAAGGGGAGGCTTGACGCAAGGGGGTCTGAGTGGGAGGCTACTTGCGTGTCCCCTCCCAAATTTGTGAGAGGAGGCGCAAGGGGATGGTCATGGAACTGCTGTCGGTGAAAGAGGCTGCGGCCCTGCTCGGGGTGGATGATTCCCGCGTCCGTCAGTTGCTGCATGACGGAAAGCTGCAAGGGCAGCGGGTCGGTGGCCGTTGGGTGGTTGCCGGGGACAGCGTCCGGGAGCGAAAGGACCGGGGCCGTCGTTCGCGGAGACCGCTGTCGGCCCGCAATGCATGGGGCGTTCTGGCGGTGCTGGACGGCCATCAGCCGGTGGGCCTGACCGATGCAGAGAAGTCCCGGGTGAGGACGCGGTTGCGGAACCTCCTTGCCCACGGGCAACTGTCTCCAGCTCTGGTCCAGGAGCTCCTTGCCGCCCGTGCCGAGGTTCGCTCGTACCGCGTTCATTCAGGCGTACTGCCAGTTCTGCTCGCCGCTCAGGATGTGGTGCGGGGGGGAGCGAGTGCTGCGGCGCAGGCAGGGGCGGACTACATCTCCCTCGGCCGTGCGGAGATCTACGTACATCCCGACCGGGTCGGAAAGCTGGAAGCCGCATTCGGCATGGTCCGTGATGAAGAGCGGGGCAATGTCTCGGTCCGAATCCCCCCGTCGGAGATGTGGCCCTTCCTGACCTCAAGGTCTGAGGCCCCAGGGCAGGGCCATGACGTCCCCGCCTCAGTGGTGGCGGCCGACTTGCTGGACCGCCATGAGAGCCGAGCCGACGCTGCCGCAGCTGGGTTGCTCGAGTCCCTGCTGACTCGCTACGCGCAGCCTCGGAAGGTGTGATCATGGCGGCTGATCTGCCCGACGTACGACTGGAGTCGGACCTGTTCACCGGCCCGCTGGTGGAGTTGTGGGGCGTGCTGTTCGACCTTGCGGAGCAGGTGCCGGATGCCTGGTCGCTGATCGGTGGGCAGATGGTGCTCCTGCACGGCCTGGAGCACGGTCGGACCCCACCCGCGGCGAGCGCTGACCTGGATGTCCTGGCTGACGTGCAGTCGGACCAGCAGAGCTTGCGTCGTTTGGTCGCGGCGCTGGAACGGTTCGGATTCTCCCCCGCCGGTATGTCGCCGCAGGGCAACCTGTTGCACCGCTATCAGCGCGGGGTGGAGCCGCAGCGATTGGTGGTGGATCTGCTGGCGCCCGACAACCTCGGACCCCGTGCAGACCTCACAACGACGCCGCCCGGCCGCACGCTGGAGGTGCCGGGCGGTCGGCAGGCTGCGCAGAGAACCGAGGCTGTGGGTGTGCAACTGGGGCCGCGGATCGGCCGGATCCGACGCCCCAGCCTGTTGGGGGCGATCGTCGCGAAGGCTGCAGCGGTGAGCATCAAGACCGCTTCACCGGAGCGCCACTACCGCGATCTGGCGTTCTTGCTCTCGTTGCCCGCCAATCCGCTGCAACTCAGAGATCAACTCGACAAGGGTGACCGTAAGAAGCTCGCGTTCGCGAAGGCCTTGAACGATCCGCAGCATGCAGCTTGGCGTCAACTGGCCGACGAGAGTGCCCGGGCGGACGGCCAGGCCATGTTCGCGTTCTTGTCTCCGCCTGCGATGACGTGAGAACGGCCGAAGGCCCGTGACCTCGTCGCCGGCGAGGTGGTGCACAAGCGCGCAATGCAGTCGGAACCCTTGCCGCTCTGTCCTGTTGGCCGCAACGTTGCCCGGTGAGTGTTTTGTCAGTGCCTGCTGTCACTCTTTCTCCTCAACTTCACAGGAGTAGAAGGAGGAAGACGGTGGCGGGACTTCTGAATGCCTTAGTACAGGTGAGGCGCCCTGGGCGGGCCCACTTACCGGCGGTGGTGCCACCGCAGAGAGGTGAGCCCAGTGCCTCCGGGGCCGGGGCCGGTCAGCCCGACGGCGGCGGCCCGGCGGGTGAAGTGCTCCCTGCTGCCACTCAGCGCGTCTGGGTGATCGTTGAGGGGCCCGACGACCCGGATGAGACCCAGCGCGCGGTCGAGGCACTCGGATCCCAGCCGGGCTGGAAGGTACGGACCGCACAGCCGCACGACAGGTTGATGGTGACAGATGGGCGCGTTGTCCTGGTCATCGATGCCCTCGCGTACGGCCAGCGGAGGACGGCGGTTGGTGCTGTCCGCGAGCAGGCGGGCCGCCTGCTGAGGAAGCCTCCAGTCAACTTCCGGATCCGGGAGGCAAGACTCGCCCGGTACGAGGAGGAGCGGGGCACCACCCTGGTACGGGTGGTGCGGCGGACGCCGCCGGGAGCTGGGAGGTTCCGCCGCTGGCTTGGACGCCACATCGAGGCCCTCGGCGGAGCCGATACCGGCCATGTGCTGACTGTTCCGCTCGTCCCCGGGGAGGACGGTGAGCAGCTGAAGGCCAGGGTGAAGGAGCAGTGGGCGAATCTCACGCAGGGATCTGCGGTGTTCGACGACGACATCCACGACCTTCGCCTTTCCGTCGGGCCCAGACCAAGACGGGAGACAGAAGAATCATCGTCACCGAGTAATGTTCTGCGGCGCTTTGGACCCGTGACGATGGCACTGCTCGCTGTAGCCTTCCCGCTGCTGTGTGCCTGGACGATTGCGTCGTTCTCCTCCCCGTGGCGGTTTCTGGCGTTACTGGCGCCTCTCACTTCCTTCGGGCCGGTTGGCCACTGGATCACGTCGAACGAGCCAAGGCCCCGGCTAATGCGCCTCGCGTGCGGTGCGCTCGTCGTGGGCGGCTCCACCTGGGTGCTGTACCAGTGGCTGGTGCACGGCCCAGCCGGGCTCGGAGCCCAGGCCTGGGGGTTGGCCCAGGGCCTGCTGATGTTGGTGACCGCTTCCGGCTGCTGGCACGCTTTCTCCCGCTCGTGGCTGAGCCGCAATCTGCTGCTGCTTCTGCCCGTGCTCATCGCGCCGCTTCCGTTCGTGCTCCCTTGGATCGGTTCCTTCCTTCACACGGCCTATCTCGAAGATGTGTTGGGAATCCCCGAGCCTGCCGTGCACATCAGTTTCTACTGGCGCTCCTCCGTGGCACTCAAGCCGGTGGCACTGACTCTTGTGATCACACTGTTCTACGTGTCCCTCTACGGATGGGCCAAGTACTTCAACCTGCACATCTCGCAAGGCGTGATGGTGAATGGGGTGTTTCCCCTACTCGTCCTGCTCGCCGCCCTCGGGGTGGCGGAACTGACCTTGAAGGAGGTCCAGGCTGCTGCGGAACGTACATACTCGGCTGCGGTCAAGGGTGATCAGCCTCCGGGATACTTCGGTATCAACGGACGGCTGGTTTGTGTGCGACCGGTCGACCCGGCCAAACCGATTTCCGTTCAGCCGGGCCCGCTCCCGACGAGCCGGCCGGTCCTGGTATTCCCCCGGGAAGGCAGCGACCTGTGGGTGTGGGATCCCTCCCCGGCGCGTGGTCGCTTCTCTTCCGAGCATGCCGTCCGCATGCGAGCCGAGGATGTCTCCCTCTATCCGGCGACCGGCACCTCCTGCCCGTGACTCTGGCCACCACGGCGCAGCACCCGCTCCGTGGTGGTCTTGAGCCCCGCGAGGGGGAATCGCGAAGGCCCGGACCGCATCCGCTTGGTGGTCTGACGCAGGCAGTGTCATCACGAGCAGTGACGCATACCCGCAGCTTTGCTCGCTGAGGAACACCATGCCCGCCTCCAGTGCCTGGAGCTGTTCCTGGCGGAAGCGCGGAGAGGCAGCAGTAGTGGCTCTGAGCCCCGAAGACTTCGTCTGCTGGTGTGTGTTTGGCGAGCCGGAGCACCCGATCCCCCCGGTATCGGCCGCTTCATCTCCGTTAGGTCGGGATGGTTGCTCTGGCATTGGAGCCGTACGCTTCCCCGTCGTCTGTTCGCGGTGAGCTGGGTGCCCGTCGGCCGGTGTGGGCCTCAACCCAAGATCCCCCAAAGCCTCATGTATGCAGCTGACTTCGATCTTCGATCCGCGAAGAATGACCTATATCGGATTGATTCTTACCAGCAGGTGCGCTGTGTCGCTCTCTGTGGAAGGCGATTTCAGAGCAGAGTGGGACGCCCTACGAGTACGTGGCTGTTCGGTCCTGGACGTGCGAGCTACTCGCGACAACGGCGCTGTCTGGCTGCGGAGTTCTCGCTTGGCGGTAGCGACGATCAGCTGGATGGCAGTGGGGGCTCACGCCCACTATTCCCCTGCGCAGCAGTGGAGGGGACCCTCGTGGATTCGGTGTCTTGCGCGGCCTGTGAGGGCCCGCGGTCGTTGACGACGGAGTATCGGTTAGGTGTGGGGCTGGACCCTTCCAGGACCTGTCCAGAGAGTCGTCCCATGCGGATTCGGCTTCATCGCGGATTCGCTGGGATCGCAGCAATGTGGGGTTTGCCCTACAGACTCCCTTCGCAAGGCGGACGAACATGGGTCGTATGAGCCGCTACTCCCGGTGCTACACCGCCGCATGGCTGGTGATTCCGAAGTGCGGATTGTCTCTGGGTCGCTGCCACCCTGAAGGACTCTAGGTCCGGGCATGCCAGCCCTCGGATAAGGCCGCGTTGATCTACCAGCACTCTGATCACCACAGGCCCGCTCCGGTTCTGACCGCTGTTGACCGCTCCTAAGGGCACGGTTGGGGCACGCCCCCATGATGATGGCCGCGAGCGGGCCGAGTCGCCCGGAATGCCTACGAGTCGGCGCCGCGGGTCGGCGGCTGTCGCCCCCGGATGGCTTCCGCAACCGGTCAGCCGCATGGGCTCGTCGACCGGGCCATGGGGTCCCAGCCTTCTTGGTCACCGAGTCCGCGCAGCCAGAAGGCCTGGCCGGCCTCGGCCTCCACCAGAAGCTGTGCGGGTCGCCTGTCGTCAAGTGAGGCCCACCAAAAGGTGTGCTGGCGAGGGTGCGGCGGCGGTCGAGGCCGTGGATGTCCATGGCGGAGCCGCCGGGGCAGGCGAAGGCCGCCGCCTCCGCTGCCGTATCCGGTATCCGGTATCCGGTGGCTGCGGGTCGGCGGGTCGGCGGGTCGGCGGGTCGGCGGGTCGGCTCGGCCTGGACGCACCTACCGGAACCTGGTCCGTGCCAGTGCCTGTCATCCGTGGTCGGTCGTCATCCGCACTGTCAACTGCCCGTCATTACCCCTGAGGTAATCGTTTTCTCTGGCGCCCTCGAAGAAGCTCGATCCATCGAAGCGATCAAGCGATCACGAACGGGGAACGACATGAACATGCGGCGGTACACGCGCACCGGAGTGTTCGCGGCGGCCACTCTCCTGGCAGGCCTCACCATCGGTGCCGCGCCGGCCACCGCCACCGCCGAGGGCGGCGAGTGCGCCGAGGTCCGAGAGAAGGTAGACCGGCTCGAAGGGCGGATCACCCCGAACGCCTGCGCCTTCATGAAGCGGCAGATCATCTTCGGCGAGGCCCCCAGCCTCCAGACCTACCTGGACATCTTCGACGAGGAGGCCAGCCTCTGGGAGGCCGGCGGCAAGCCCCAGCGCGGCCACGAAGTGATCGGCGCGTCGATCAGCAACTCACTCCGCCTTGTGCCGGACCTCCGCTACCGCGGCACGAACGTGGTCGCCGACGGCGCCGTGATGATGTTCGGCCAGCAGAACACGGTCACCCTCAAGGGCCGCAAGGTCAGCTACCCGCAGATCGCCCGCAACGTCCTCGGCGATGACGGCAAGACCATCCAGGCCCGTCGCTACTACGACCGCTACGAGCTATTCCAGGTCTTGCCCGAGTCTCAGCGGCCCCGCCCCCTCTTCGCCGGCATCGCCGACCCGGCCGGCCCCGGCCCGCGCGGAGCGGCCCCCGACCGGTTCCACGCCCAGGAAATCCCCGCCCGCCTCGCCGCCTGGAACAGCGGGGACGCTGCCGCGCTGGCCGCCCGTACCGGCAACGCCAAGCTGGCCGGGCCCGGCCTGGATCGGTCGCTGACCACCCAGGAGGGCAAGACCGCCTACCTGCAGCGGCTGTTCGAGAACGCCGACGTCGAGTTCAAGGCCGGCCAGGTCGCATTCGGCCGCACCACCACCTACATCGAGTGGCATGGCACGATGACCGACCCCAACGGCACCGATCCCAACGGCATCGACCCCAACGGCACCGACGCCAAGGGCACCGACATCCCCTTCGGGATCGTCGAGCGCATTGGCCCGAAGGGCGAGTGGGAGCTCTACTTCGACACCCTGCCGGTGATCGCGGACGAGGACGAGATCCGCGGCCTGTTCAAGGCGCTCGCGAGCTAGGTGCGGTCGTGCACCGGCCGCTCCCTGAGCTGGCCTCCGGCCCGCCGGAACAACTGCGGTTCAGTGTGAACGAAGGACGCCGGTGGTGGGTCATGACGAACACCGGGGAGTGCAATGGCGGCTCATCACCCTCGGCATGTTCACCGCTCTGAAGGCACGGATGGGGCACGCCCCCCGGGCGGTCGGCTGGAGTGTCACTCGGGTAGCCCTCGCCCGGACGCTGGTCTGCGCGCCGGGAGGCTGCGCTGTCCAGGTCGTCGAGGCGTGCTGACCTCGCTGCCCAGCACGGTGGTGAGGAAGGCGAGCAGGGCGGGGTCCTGCGGGCCGAGTCGTAGGACGGCGGGAGGTACCAGTCGGAGAGGCCCGGTCCGCCCGGTCGGTTCCGGCCGGCCAGCAGCGACTCGGCGAGCAATCTGGAGCGCCATCAGGGCAGTTATGGCACGCGGGCCGGGAGAGGTCCAGACAACGAAGAAGGCCCAGGTCGTTGACCTGGGCCTTCTTGGAAGAGCGGATGACGGGAATCGAACCCGCGCTATAAGCTTGGGAATCTACGGCGCGGAATGCATCCGTATGGCCTTGACCTGCGTAAACAGGGGCGATCAGGCCCCTTCCTGAGCCCTTGCTTAAACCGGTTCTGACCGCTGTTGACCCTCACTAAGGGCACGGTTGGGGCACGGCCTTCGCGTTGGCGCCCCACAGGGGCCGCGAGTCGTCCGGATCGCCTACGAGTTGCCGTCGCTGACAGGCCGCCGAGCATGGGGATTGCGCTCGCAAGCGTCAGGCGGACGAGGTGGGGGTGATCTCCGCGATCCCCTACCGCGAGGCCAGCAGACCGGCATCTGCGCGGGGGCGGCGGCCCATGTCGACGAGGCCGCACCCGCCATGGAGACGGTCGCCGACCGTGTGGCAGCTCTGCGGTCGGCACTGCGCGGTCGGCCGACGACCGCCGCAGCCCGACCTTGACCCCTCGCCTGCCGTGGGCACCCCAGGTCAGGCTGCAGAGCTCCCTGTCGAAACCTCACCGAGCCGGGACTACAGGGCCCTGTACGGGTGCGGGCGCGGCCGGATCGGCACCCGTACAGCTCGTGGACGGGGTTGGTTCAGTCGGCACTCGGGCGCCACGTACTTGCCTGCCGTGAAGCAGTACTCGCTCCCCACAGCCAGACCAGCAGCGCCATGGCACCGGCACCGCCGACGACGCCGAGCAACAGCGGCCATGAGACTTCGAAGAACTCGTTCCGGTGGGTGCCCGAGGTGAGCGGTGACGCGAGCCATACATGCGTGAGGAGGCCCAGCAGCGCGGCCGTGACGAGCGGAATGAAGAGGGAGAAGAATGCCGCGCTGAAGTAAATGGTCCGGCTGCCCGTGAGGACGCTCAGTGCGGTGATGCGGCGGGCGAAGCGCATGAACTCCGCGAGGTTTCCGACGGTGATGGAGATCGCGACGACCACGACGCCGAAGGCACCGAAGAGCAGCAGCCACAGGCTCTTCCTGGCGAGATCCTTCGACCCGCCCAGCCACTCACCACCGATGGTGCCGACATGCGGGGCCAGGCCGAGGTGGGAGTTGGCGGCCTGTTTCACCGCAGGGATGGGGAGGTCCTTGCCATCGGTACTCACCAGGAGCATCGACTGCCCGACCGGTACCTCCGCGGCACGGACGGAGAAGCCGTTGACTCCGCCCAGCCAGTTGGACATCTCCTGAATACGGATGTCGTGGCCAGGGTCGCGGGGGTTGATCGTTGTGCCGGCGTCCGAGCACGGGAGGGACAGCTTCTGGAGGGTCTCGCAACGCCCCGTGACCTCCAAGGTCCCCTTCCTGTGGTCGGCGCTCACACGGAGGTCCCCTACCCGGTCGGGCAGGGCATTGAGGAAGGACTTCGTCGAGGTGACCCCCTCGGGTATCCCGACGAGCAGCACGCTGCTGCCGATGCGAGCCTCGGTCTGCTCGGCGAGCACTGCGGGTCCTGCCGTGCGGGCGTACCACAGCTGGGTCTGGCCGATCACAACGAAGGCGATCACCACCCCGGCGGTGAGCCGTGCTACGGCTCCGGGCCAGGCCATCATCCAACGGCCCGCCAGAAGCGCGCCGGAGCGTCCCGTCCGGCGGCCCGCTCGGGCGAGGCCGCGCCCGGCAACCGCCGTGAGCAGGGCGATGACCGAGGGCAGAGTGGCCAAGGTCCCCATGAGCCCGACAACGTAGATCGTCTGACGGATCATCGGACTGCTGGTCCACTCGGGCCCGCGGATCGCGATCAGGATCATGACGGGGAAGAGGTACGGCCACCAGCGCGGCAGCCGTGAGGATGCCTGACGTGGCCTCGTCTCGTGACCACGTCCGCGCTGCGGCGGATGCAGCAGTACCACGGCGAGCAGCACGAGGAGGCCCCCGAGGACCGGTGCGAGCAGGAGCGCCGACCCTGCATGCCGGGCGTCGACGGCGGCGAGGGTGAAGTCGACGATCGGCAGGGTGATGTCCGTGCTCATCGCGGTGATGTTCGCCACCGCGGCGATGAGCACACCGATCGTGGTGGGCAGCAAGGCCTCGCCGACGTTGAGAGCGGCCCGGGCCCGTTGGCCACCGCCGAGCGCAGTCAGCAGCGCCGTGCGCTGGTCGCGCGCGTCGGAACCGGTGCGGGCCGCAGCCACGGCGAGGGCCCCGGAGGGCAGCGCGGCCATCAAGAGCAGGACATTGAGGATCATGAAGATCGGCTCGGGGGCGGTGGCGTCACCGAGGGGGAAGGGACCAGTGCCACCGTAGCCGGAGATCGGTTGCATCTGGCCGGCAACCGCCATGCCTGCGGCCGGGCGGGCGTACGCCAGCAGTTCCCCCGGAGAGGTGAGGCCCGAGGCGCCGATGACTCCTACAACGGTTCCGTACCGGCTGTCGATCTCGTCTGAGGTACCCGCTTTGCTGAGCGCCTCCGACATGACCACTTCGCCGGGCCCGGGCCACTGGGAGAGTCCGGGGGGAAGCGGCGAGTCCTCAGTAACGGGCTCGATGTACACCACGGAGAACGGAATGCGGCCGGAGAGCTCGTCTGTCTGCTCGCTCCACAGCCCCCTGGTTTCCGGGGCTGTGGCGGACTGCGTGAACACAGGACCGCGAGCCTCTGCCCGGGTGTCCCGGCCGTCGTACGAGGCGAAGGCGAGGACCGCTGCTGTGGCTGTGATGCTCAGTGCGAGAGCGGCGCACGCGAGGGCGACGGCACGGATGTTGCTACCGGAACGCCGTGCGGCGGAGCCGATGCGTATGAGCTGCCACCACACGGCGGCGCCGCTGCGCACCGGCGTCATGACGCGGTCCGTTCGACCAGGACACCGTCGGCCAGCTGCCAGGTCCGGTCCGCCCGCGCGGCCACTTGGGGGTCGTGGGTCACGGTCAGCAACGCGCAGTTCCGTTGCTCGGGCAGGGAGAACAGCATGTCGGCGACGCTCTCCCGGTTCGCCTCGTCGAGGGCCCCGGTGGGTTCGTCGGCGAGCAGGAGTGACGGCTTGTTGATGAGAGCGCGGGCGACGGCGGTGCGCTGGCGCTCGCCGCCCGAGAGGGAGGCAGTGGGGGTATCGGACACCGGCACGCCGAGTTCGTCGAGCAGTGCTGCCGCCTCGTCATAGGCGGTTCGTCGCGAGGTTCCGGAGAGCAGGGCCGCGAGGGCGACGTTCTCCAGCGGACTCAGCTCAGGCAGCAGCTCACCGAACTGGAAGACGACACCGATCGCCGTACGCCGGTGCTCAGCAAGTCCGCGACGGCTGAGCCGGGTGAGGTCGGTGCCCGCGACCCGGACGATCCCCTCCGCCTTGACGAGTCCCAGCGCGCACGAGAGCAGGGTGCTCTTTCCGCTGCCGCTGGGGCCCATGACGGCGGCGGATTCGCCGGCCAACAGGGTCAGGTCGAGGCCGTCGAAAAGGACACGGTCGCCGATCGAGTAGTGCAGCGACCGGAGTTCGAGTGCCGTGCTGTTCGCTGCGCGCCCGTCAGTACGCTGTGCCTGACTGATTGTTGGTTCCATACTTCCCTCGCTGAAATGAAAAAGGGGTCACTGCCGAGTAGTGAATCTGGCAGCGACCCCATTCATGTTTCACATGGCCCGGCGGTGGTCAGACCCGCCGAACTCGGGCTTAGCGGCTGGACGCCCAGCTGCCGCAGCTGTCCGGCGACCACTCGATGCTCTGGCAGGCGCGGAGCTTCCAGATAGTGCTGCCCGAGCCACTGTAGACCGTGGTGCCGTTACCGCTCTTGTTGTGCAGGGTGCGCATGGTGTTGTCAACGGAACGGTAGTACTCCGTGTAAACGGTGCGCCCGTCGGCGCGGGTGTCCTTGATCGCCACGCTGGTGTTGGTGCCGTAGCTGTAGGCGTGGGCCTGCTGGTAGGTGCCCCAGGAGTACGAGTTCAGATCTGCCGCCATAGCAGGGGTCGCCCCCAGCAGGGTCGCAGCCCCGAGCAGGAGTACCGCACCTCGTATTGCCGTCTTGCGCTGCATTTACTTCCCCACAGATTTCGCTGGTCTCCGCTGCTATGTCCACAGCGGCTGGCAGTCGGAGAGTGGGCCCGCCCTCCAACCGGCGCAGGGGGAAGCAAAAACTCACGCGCCCCCCGGTGCGGTCACAGATAACCACAGATGAACTTCCCGATGAAATCCCTATTCCTGTGAGAGGGTTTAGATGTCTGGGGTTTCATGCCAGGAATCTTTCAACTCCATTAGGCAGCCCACCCGTTGGAGTAGTGTGGTCATCCCTAGGAGCCGTCGCCGCCGGAGCATGTAATTCCGTTTATGGGGGCAATTTCTTCATGGATGGTCCCTTAGTCCAAATCGCACCTAACCTGTCGATCCGAAACGCTTTGAGTTCAAGCTCGTTTATGGTGTGTGAGTGGTCTTGTGGGGGCGGTGCGGGCCCGGGTCGTCACCCTTCCCGGAAACTGATCGGGCGAGGTGACGTACCGGCACTTCGGCGGGGACATCGAGTCCCAGGTGACGTTCCGTGCGACCGGAGACCGGCAGGAGCCCTTGGAGAGGTACTTCGTGGGCAACCACTCCGACGGCTGGCCCGAGGACATCGCGTTCGCGATCAACGCCGGTCGCGCCGAGCACATGCAGTAGACCACCCGGGCAACGCGTTGGACCGTCGCGTGCTCCAGCAGTCCGTCAGCCAGTTAGGCGAGCTGCTCGATCGCGAAGCTCCTCGGCTTCCGGGACGCTGCTGTACCGGCGCAGGCGGACTCGCATGTCCTGGAGGGCGGCCTGAACCTTCACGGAGCGGATGCCGTCGGCGCAGTCGAGGAACTCGCGCCAGGTGGCCATGGCCCCGTCCACGTCGCCCTGCCGCAGGCGTACGCCGCCGAGGTCGGCGAGGACGATGGCCCGGGTGCGGCGGCGGTCGAGGCCGTGGATGTCCAGGGCGAGGTGGAGGTGCTCTTCGGCGGCGTCGAGGTCGCCGAGGCGGGAGAGAATCATGCCGGACACGTGGGCCCAGCGGCCGGGGGAGTAGTGCGCTGCCCAGGAGTCTCCGCCTGCGGCTGCCGGCTTGCCGATGGCGGTCTCGGACATGGCGAGGTGCTTGGTCGCCATGCGGCGGTCGTCGTCCTGGGCGGCGGCGTTGGCGAGGGTGGCCTCGTAGTAGGCGACGGCGCGCGGGTTGTCGAGGTGCCGGCCGTAGTCCAGGCACGCTTCGCCGAGCTGGACGGCCTCGGCCCGGTAGCCGAGGTCGACGCACTGCACGGCGAGCCCTCGCAGGGCCGTGGCGGACAGCTCCGGGTCTCCGGCCTCGGCGGCCAGGCGGAAGGAGTGCGCGTAGTAGCCCTGGGCGAGCCCGCGCAGTTCGGGGGTGTCGCCTTCGTCCTGTGTCATCCAGCCGGCGAGGTGGACGAGCTGGGAGGTCGCGGCGAACAGCTCGCGGCCGGTGGCCTCGGTGAAGCGGCCCTCCAGCCAGGGCGCGACGTCCTGCGTCAGGTACCGGACGGCCAGGTGGCGGGCGTGGCCGCCGCCGAGCTCGGAGGCCGAGTCACCCAAGGCCTTCACCATGTGGCGTACGGCTGCCACCTCGCCCCGGCCTACCCGGACAGCGCCTGGGGGAGCGGTCGTGGTCCGGCGGGTGATGCTGTCCATGTCGGGCAGTCCGAGGGCGGACGGGGCGTATCCGCTGGACGCGAGGATGAAGTTCCTGCGGTCCACGTCGCTCCTTCCCAGGTGTAGGACTGATGCAACGGTATCGGCGTGGAGTGCCACCGGCACGGCCTCTGGAAGGTTGATCGCTTCCGGGTTCAGGGCCAACACCTGGGCGATGTACGGCCACCAGTGATCCGGTGTCCGCTCCCCTTCTATCCAGCGGCGTGCGTGCTGGCACTGGAGGCGGCGCGGGTTCCCGCTCTCCGCAAGGCCGAGAGCGCGCGCCAACTCGGAGGGCCCCCAGCTCCGTTCCTGGCACGCCTGCTTGATCAGATCCGCGACGACCGGGTTCTTCGGCACCCCGTCACCCTCCCCGCCTGGATTACGCGGGATTACGCAGGACTACATCCTGGGCTCTGTCCCCAGGCTGTGGATCGCCGTTGACTGAACATCACCCCTTGGATCTCCGATTGGCTCGAACAGGGCCTGCTCAGGGCCTGTTGGCGCCTGCCCGGACGCGTGAGAGGAACCACCGGTGACGACGACCGAACAGGACCCCAGAACCCGCACGACGACCCCGATCGTCCCGGGCCTCGCCCTCCTAGACAAGGACCCCCGTTACGACCGCCGGACCGGGAACGCGGCCCTGTCCGTCGAGGTCTGCTTCCTCGACGGGACGAAGACCACCGCGACGCTGGACATGGACCCCGGACGGGTCCTGCTGCTGAGCCTCCAGCTGGAGAGGGCCATCGCCTTGCGCGCGGAGGATCCGAAGGCGGCGTCCGCGTGAGCCGGCCCGCTTTACCCGACCTGCTCCGAACTGCCCTGACCTGGGTGTGGGCGCTCGGTACGGCCGCCGGGCTCGCCATGCTCGGCCTGCTCGCACAGGGCGAGCTGCCCCCGGAACTGAACACCGGCCGCCGCGTCGAGGGCGACACCAAGTCTGCGGCGGGCGTCCGCACCATCCACCTACCGCCCTTCCTCTACATGGAGGTCAAGCGGCACCTGGACTGGTTCGCGGAGAAGGGGCCCGACGGCCTGCTGTTCGTGGGGGAGAAGGGAGCACCGTTCCGGCGCACGTCCTTCGGTCGGAAGTGGGCCAAGGCCCGAGCGAAGGTCGGCCTCCCGAAGGACTTCCGCTTCTACGACCTGCGCCACACGGGACACACCCTGTCGACGCAGTCGGGGGCCACGCTGAAGGACACGATGGTCCGCGCCGGCCAGTCCTCGGAGAAGGCCGCGATGATCTACCAGCACTCCGACGACGAACGTCAGCAGGAGGTCGCCGGTGGCATCGACGCGCGGGTTCGCGTGGCCAGGCAAGGGGCGATCACCAAGGCACAGCTACAACGGGAAGCCTGAGCGGACGGACCGGGGCAAGGGCCGCACGATTCGCACGTGGTGGCACGGCGGCTCACGGCCGCAGTTGGGTGGCCGCGTCGCGGGCGGCGTCGATGGCTCCGGCGCGGACGGCCTCGCGGTCGTCGTCGCTGCGGGCGTACGTGAGGGTGATCAGCATGTTGCTGCGGCGGAAGACGGCCTGCGCGGTGATGTTCTTGCCGGGGTCCGTCGGCCCGAAGCGGAGGAAGGCCTCCTCGCCGAGCCCGGGCAGGTCCTCCTGGGCGCCTTTCTCCCAGCCGCGTTCCTTGCCGCTGTGCTGTTCGCGGTAGTTCTCGCGGGCCACCTCGACCGTGAGTCGTGATGCGCGCAGGTGGACGTTGGCCCGGTACACGCCCTTCTCCCGAGGGGCGGCCCAGGTGCACGACCCCAGGTCCTCGCGCCCGCCGTAGGCGGTCGGCAGCAGCCGGTGGATGGCCTCGGGGGCGACGAGTTCGCAGTAGTGGGGATTGCGGGTGAACTCGCCGGCCTGGCGGCGCTCCCACCAGCGCCACGACGTGACCGAGGCGCTGACTACGACGATCAGCAGGACCGCCGCTATCAGAGGGCGACGGGGAAGATTGGGGGGTGTGGTCACGGCCGCAGCATAGGTGCGGCGAACTGCGCCGAGGGCCGGCACCCGCCGTGGGTGCCGGCCCTCGGTGTGTGCGAAACCAGAGGATCAGGCGTCGCCGTCGTGGGCGGCGCCGACCAGTTCCTCCAGGAGGTCCTCCATCGTGACGAAGCCGATCACCGTGCCGGTGTCCGTGGCGACGGCCGCCAGGTGGGTGCCGGCATCGCGCATCGCGGTCATGGTGTCGTCGAGCGGGGTGTCGAGGGCGACCGTGATGACGGGGCGCATCGCGCTGCGCGGGAAGGGGGCGGAGCGGTCGCCTGCGGCGAGTGCGTCTTTGATGTGGAGGTAGCCCCAGATCTCTTGGGTCTCCGGACCGATGACGGGGAGTCGGGAGTAGCCGTGGTCGGCCGCTGTCCGTTCCAGGCGTCGGGGGGTGATGTCGCAGGGGACGGTGACCACCTTGTCGAGGGGGACCATCACCTCGCCGACCGGGCGGGTGCCCAGTTCCAGGGCGTCCCGGAGCCGTTCGCCGCCCTCGGGGGCGAGGAAGCCCGCGGCGCTGGAGTCCTTGACGAGGCGGGCGGGTTCCTCGTCGGTGAAAACGGAGCCGACCTCGTCTTTCGGCTCCACCTTCAGGAGCCGCAGCAGGGTGTTGGCGAAGGCGTTGATGCCGAAGACGAACGGCCGCAGCGCCCTGGTGAGGGCGACCAGCGGCGGCCCCAACAGCAGCGCGGTCGGCGCAGGGGCGGCAAGCGCGATGTTCTTGGGGATCATCTCGCCGACCAGCATGTGCAGGTACGTCGCCAGGGTGAGCGCGATGACGAACGCGATCGGGTGGATCAGCCCCTCGGGCACCCCGATGGAGTGGAACGGAGGCTCCAGCAGGTGCTCGATGGCCGGCTCGGCGACCGCGCCCAGCACCAGGGAGGAGCCGGTGATGCCGAGCTGGGCGGTGGCCATCATCGCCGAGAGGTGCTCAAGAGCCCAGTCGAGCACGGACAGCTCCCAGCCGTCCAGCTCCACGGTGTCGCCCTCGACCGGGATGCGCTCCAGGCGGGTCGCGATGAGCCCGGCGAGGGTCTCGTACGGGCCTTCGGGCGCGGTCAGTCCGAGTTCCTCCAGCTCGTCGACGCGGACGCTGCCGTCGGCCTCCCAGACCCTGCGGCCGTCCAGTTCGGGGCCTTCGAGGAGGTCGGGGGCTTCGAAGGGGTCGTGCTCGTCGCGGACCGAGCCGACGACCTCCTCGACGACGTCCTCGACGGTGGCGACACCGGCGGTGCCGCCGTACTCGTCGATGATCACGGCCATGGTGTGGGCCTTGCGCAGCCTGCCGAGGAGGATGTCGACCGGCAGCGAATGCGGCGCCATCAGCGCGGAACTCATCAGGTCGCCGACGCTCGTCACCAGCCGGTCGTCCTCGTCGAGGTCGAGGACGTCGCGGATGTGGATGGTGCCGACGACGTCGTCGAGGGTGTCGCGGTAGACCGGGAAGCGGGACAGGCCCGTGGCCAGCGTCAGGTTCGCGGCATCGGCCGTGGTCGCGTGGAGCTCCAGGGCCTGGACGTCGACGCGCGGGGTCATGACGTTCTCGGCGGTCAGCTCGGCCAGGTGCAGAGTACGGACGAACAGCTCGGCGGAGTCCGCCTCGATCGCACCGGCGCGGGCGGAGTGCCGGGCGAGCGCCACGAGCTCCTCCGGCGTACGGGCGGAGGCCAGCTCCTCGGCGGGCTCCAGGCCGAAGCGCCGTACGAGCCGGTTAGCGGTGTTGTTCAGGTGCCGGATCAGCGGGCCGAACGCGGCGGTGAACGCGCGCTGCGGACCGGCGACGACCTTGGCCACGGCCAGCGGCCGGGAGATCGCCCAGTTCTTCGTCACCAGCTCACCGACCACCATCAGGACGACGGTGGAGATAGCTACGCCCAAGAGGGTGGCGGTGGTAGACACCGCGCCCGCCGGAAGGCCGATGGCCTGGAGCGGCCGCGCAGCAGCGCGGACACGGACGGCTCGGCCAGCATGCCGATCACCAGCGAGGTCACCGTGATGCCCAGCTGGGCACCGGACAGCTGGAAGGTGAGGCGCTTCGCGGCCTTCAGCGCGCCCTCGGCACCTCGCTCACCGGCAGCGGCGGCGCGCTCAAGCTCGCTGCGCTCGACGGTGGTGAGAGAGAACTCGGCGGCGACGAACACCGCGCACGCCAGCGTCAGGACCAGCGCGAGAAGGAGCAGCAGGATCTCGGTCACCGTGCCACCCCCGCTCCCGGCTCGAACATCTGCGGGCAGGACGTGGCACGGCTCGGACTAGGAGGTTCACCCATTGCGGGTCTGCCGCTCCTTCTTTCGCTCGGCGGTACCGTCTCCGGTCCGCGGATGGTTATGGGGAGTGTCCCCGATCTCATCGTAAAGGGTAGGCAAAGTCCCCGGCGGGGCGGGAGGAATTCCCCCGAGGCGGCCGGTGAGGTTGAGGACGGCTACTCGGCTACCGGCTTCGGCCACGAGAGGGATACGACATGGGTGTGAGCCTGTCCAAGGGCGGCAATGTCTCGCTGAGCAAGGAGGCGCCGGGCCTGACCGCGGTACTGGTCGGTCTGGGCTGGGACGTCCGCACGACCACCGGCACCGACTACGACCTCGACGCCAGCGCCCTGCTGGTGGGGGAGTCCGGCAAGGTGCCCTCCAGCGGGCACTTCGTCTTCTACAACAACCTGAAGAGCCCCGACGGCTCCGTCGAGCACACCGGCGACAACCTCACCGGTGAGGGCGAGGGCGACGACGAGGTCGTCAAGGTCGACCTGGCCGCCGTCCCGGCGGACATCCAGAAGATCGTCTTCCCGGTCTCCATCCACGACGCGGAGACCCGCGGCCACAGCTTCGGCCAGGTCCGCAACGCCTTCATCCGCGTCGTCAACCAGGCCGGCGGCGCCGAACTCGCCCGCTACGACCTTTCCGAGGACGCGGCCACCGAAACCGCGATGATCTTCGGCGAGCTCTACCGCAACGGCGACGAGTGGAAGTTCCGCGCCGTGGGCCAGGGCTACGCCTCGGGCCTGACCGGGATCGTCGCCGACTTCGGCGTCTGACGGAGCACGAGCACACGAGCCGGGGCGGGCCGGACGCCCGGTCCGCCCCGGCTGGCCCTCCAGGACGCTGCGGGTCCGCTTGCTTCCCGGTCTCGTCACTTTGCTCCTATACCTGTCCGCCGCCCAGCGCAGGGGCTGCTGCGCGACACCTGCTGCCGTGGCCGCACCGCCCGTCGCTGCCACCACGGACGCCTGCGGCTGCCGCCCCGGCTGCGACTGACCCGAGCGCTACGCCAACCGGCGCTTTGGGAAAGCGAATTGCCGCAGAGGCGTCGGGGTGTGGTGCGGGTCACTCGGGGTGGGTCTCGCGTTGTGAGACGCGCTCCCGCCCGTGTGGTGCAAGTGGTGCGCGAAAGGGCCTCCGGCCAGGGCATTCCCGCGAGTTGGGGCACGCGGAGGGCACGGCGAGGGCTGAGAGGTCTAGACAACGACGAAGCCCCAGGCCGCTGACCTGGGGCTTTGCTGTGGAGCGGATGACGGGAATCGAACCCGCGCTATAAGCTTGGGAAGCTCATGTTCTACCATTAAACTACATCCGCACAGTGATCCAGTTGCCTGGAGCGCTATCGTTTCTCACCCTACCCCATGATCGACCCCTGGTGAATTCGCCCCGGGAGTGGTGTCGCGTGCGGGGTGTACGGAGGGTCGTGGGAGCGGGAGTTGGGGCGTACCTTGTGTGTGCGGAGCGGCGGCTGGAGTGGGTCTTGTTCATCCCCTAATGTGGCGATTCATCGCAGTACGGCTGGTTGGGGAAAGGGACTCGATGGAGCACACCGTCGTCCGTTGTGCCGAAGGGCACGTGTTCAGCACCGCTTCGTTCCCGCTGCAGCACCTCGGTGCCGGCCGGATCGGGCCGGGACGGCTGCTGCGGTGTCCGCGCTGTGCGCGGCTGCGGCATGCCGTGCCCGTGGGAGCGGCGCCGAAGCGGTAGACAAGAGGGAGACACCGGCGCGCGGGGTTCCGCCTCGATTGGGGCGGCCCGCGCGCTCTGCGTATCCTCGGGACGTGCTTCTCTCTGATAAAGACATCCGGGCCGAGATCGACAGCGGACGGGTTCGCATCGACCCCTTCGACGAGTCGATGGTGCAGCCCTCCAGCATCGATGTACGTCTCGACCGGTTCTTCCGGGTCTTCGAGAATCACCGCTACGCCCACATCGACCCCGCCACCGAGCAGAGCGATCTGACCCGGATGGTCGAGCCGGACGGTGACGAGGCGTTCATCCTTCACCCGGGTGAGTTCGTACTCGCCTCGACCTACGAGGTCATCTCGCTGCCCGACGACATCGCCTCCAGACTGGAGGGGAAGTCCAGTCTTGGCCGGCTGGGTCTGGTGACCCATTCGACCGCCGGTTTCATCGACCCCGGCTTCTCGGGCCACGTGACGCTGGAGCTGTCGAACCTCGCCACGCTGCCGATCAAGCTCTGGCCGGGTATGAAGATCGGGCAGCTGTGTCTGTTCCGGCTCAGCTCGCCCGCGGAGTTCCCGTACGGGAGCGAGCGGTACGGATCGCGGTACCAGGGCCAGCGCGGCCCGACGGCCTCGCGGTCCTTCCAGAACTTCCACCGGACCCAGGTGAGGCACGAGGCATGAGTGACGGAGCGAGTGAGGCAGTGAGTGGCGGAGTGCGCGAGAACCTCGATTACGAGGGATTCGGGCGGGCCGTGCGCGAGCTGGCGCAGACCATCGCCGACGACGGCTACGAGCCCGACATCATCCTGAGCATCGCCCGCGGCGGCGTCTTCGTCGCCGGTGGTCTGGCGTACGCGCTCGACTGCAAGAACATCCACCTGGTCAACGTGGAGTTCTACACCGGGGTGGGCACCACCCTGGAGATGCCGGTCATGCTGGCGCCCGTGCCCGAGGCGATCGACTTCACCGACAAGAAGGTGCTGATCGCCGACGACGTCGCCGATACGGGGAAGACGCTCAAGCTCGTCCACGACTTCTGTCTCGGGCACGTCGCCGAGGTCCGGTCCGCCGTGATCTACGAGAAGTCCCACTCGCTCGTGAAGTGCGAATACGTGTGGAAGAAGACCGACGAGTGGGTCAACTTCCCCTGGTCGGTCGAACCGCCCGTCGTGAAGCGTGAGGGACAGGTTCTCGACGCCTGAGATCCGTCGTGTGAAGAGTCGTGTGAAGAGGGGCCCGCCGCGCACCGCGCGACGGGCCCCTCTTCATGTGCGTGTGTGCGTGTGCCTGTGCGTGTGCGCCTTAGATCGTGCCCAGCTTGATGATCGACAGGAGGGCGATCAGCTGGATCGCCGACGCGCCCAGGGCCTTCGGCCACGGCAGGTCGTGCGATTTGCTGATCAGGGAGGTGAAGAGCGCGCCGGCCGCCACCCAGGTGGCCCAGCCCAGGATCTGGACGAGCATGTTGTCGCCGCCGAGGAACATCGCGAACAGCAGGCGCGGTACGTCCGTCAGGCTCATGACCAGCATTGACAGGCCCACCGTGGGCTGCCACGATCCGTCGCCGCCCAGCTGGCGGGCCAGCGTGTGCGTGACGGCGCCGAGGACCAGGCCGCAGATCACGAAGGCCACGCCTGCCGAGAGCACGATCGGGAAGGCATTGGGGAGGGTGGCGTTGATGACGTCGTTGCGGGTGTCGTCGAGGCCGAAGACCGCGAGCAGTCCGTAGAGGAAGGTCACGATCAGCGCCGGCCCCCAGACGGCGTAGTCGCGCATCTGCAGGAAGGTCTGGCCCGGGCGCGTCACGATGCCCCGGAGCAGGTCCTTCCACGGCAGCCGCGGACCGATGGGGGCGGCGGCCTGTGCCGCGCCCGCCTGGTAGGTCCCGCCCTGGTTGTAGGCGTACGGGTCCTCGCCGATGGCGAAGGCCTGGGTGTACCCCGGGGAGTCGCCCGGGCCCCCGGCTCCCTGGACGGGGGGATGGCCGTAGCCGTATCCCTGACCTTGACCCTGGCCGGCGTTGCCGCCATGCGGGTCGAAGTATTCGGGCTCGCCGTGGCCCCCGGGAGGGGCCTGCTGCGGCCACTGCTGGGGTGCGTAGGGCTGCTGGCCGTACGGTGCGGGCGCCTGGGGCGCCTGCTGCTGACCGTACGGCTGCTGCCGCGGAGGTTGTTGCGGGGTGCGGTTGTTGTCCCGGCCGCGTCCGATCCTGAATCCAGCCACGTGATCGAAAGTACCCGCTCCCGGGCGGCCCGGTGGCCGGGCCGGGGGAAGAAGCCCCCTTTGCGGCTGAGCTGTGACATCCCCTAGGGGGTACCTGGAGGGCCTTCTCGGGGTGGGGTGGAGTGGGTTCGGGGTGGGGTGCGGGGTGGGTTCGGGGTGGGTGCGAGGTGGGTTCGGGGTGGGTTACGTGGCTGCGCGGCAGTCTGCTGATTCCCGTTACATCCTCGACGGAATATGGACATACCGGCTCCGTAGCTTCGTAGACGTAGCCACCGCCACGAAGCACGAACGAGCACGCGAAGAGCCCCGTCATGCGCAGTCCGCACCGTCGCACCACCCTCCGTACCGCCGCCGTCGTGGCCGGTGCGGCCGCCGTCCTCGCCCTTCCCGTGGGGTCCGCCTTCGCGGATTCCCCGGCCGTACCGGACCCGCAGGTCCTGCCGGGCGTCGAGCAGCCGTCCGTGGACCCGCAGCAGCCGCAGGTGGACCCGACCGTCCCGCCCACCACGCCGCCGACCACTCCGCCCGTGAAGCCTTTGGTCCGGGACTACGTCACGACCGTGAAGCTGGCCGACGGATCGGTGGCCAGGATCTACAAGTTCGGCGACGGCCACTTCGAGGCCGACATCTTCTCCGGTGGCACCAAGCTGGACACCCTGGTCAGCAAGGGCGGCAAGCCTGCCCACGGCCAGAACAACGGGCTGCACGTGGCCCTCCAGCCGAACGGCACCGTCACCTCGTGGGTCGAGGGCGCGACCAAGCCGGTCGAGAAGCCGAAGCCGGTGGAGAAGAAGGAGAAGGCGGAGAACTCCGTTCAGGTCGCCATGCCCGACGGGCGCAACGCGCGGCTGATCGACGGCCCGAAGGGCAAGCGCGTCGAGCTCTCGATGCCGAACGGGAACCTCCTCGGGACGCTCGACCTGAAGCACCCGACCGCGACGAACGACGGCTGGACGTACAAGCTCGTCCAGGACGGGAAGCGCGTGAAGTTCGTCGTCATCGACGGCAAGAGCGGTGGCAACAGCTGGGTCTACGACTTCACCAGCGGCAAGCTGATCGAGACGTACAAGGTCGCCAAGGATGCCAAGCCCGCCAAGCCCGCCACGCCGGTCGAGAAGGTCGAGAAGGTCGAGAAGAAGGCCGTCGAGCGGGTCGTGCCCAAGGGCGGAGTGAAGGCGGGCGCCGAAGGCGTGGTCCCGGTGGCGGCGGAGGCCGACGCGTCGCAGACACCGTTGCTGCTGGCCGCCGGCGGGGGCATGACCGCGGTGGGTGCGGCCGGGCTGGGCTTCGCGATGCTGCGCCGCAGCCGGAGCGAGCGGTCCTGACCGCGCTCCGCCGGTGAGGGGCGGCCGGGCGGGGCCGGCCGGTGCGTGGACCTTTCCCCCACCCCGCCCCTTCCCGAAACCGGGGCTCCGCCCCGGACCCCGACCCCGTACGCCGGAACGGCCCGCCCCCACAGGGACGGGCCGTTCCGGCGCTCAGTGTTCGGTGCCGCGCGGGCTACTTCGCCTCGGCGTCGTTCTCCGGCTCCGCCGGGGTCTCCGCCTTCGGCTCGGGCGTCTTGGCCTCAGCCACCGGCTCCGCCGGGGTCTCCGCCTTCGGCTCAGCCACCGGCTTGGCCTCAGCCTCAGCCACCGGCTTGGCCTCAGCCGCCGGCTTCGCCGGGGTCTCCGCCTTCGGCTCAGCGACCGGCTTGGCCTCAGCCTCAGCCACCGGCTTTGCCTCAGCCACCGGCTCCGGTTCGACGACCGGCTCCGGCTCAGGCTCCGGCTCCTCGATCGGCTCCGGCGTCCTCACCGAGTCCAGCAGCAGCTGTGCCACGTCGACCACCGTGACGTGTTCCTTCGCCTGGCCGTCGTTCTTCTTGCCGTTCACCGAGTCGGTGAGCATGACGAGGCAGAAGGGGCAGGCGGTGGAGACGATGTCCGGGTTCAGGGACAGGGCTTCTTCGACGCGCTCGTTGTTGATGCGCTTGCCGATCCGCTCCTCCATCCACATCCGCGCGCCACCCGCGCCACAGCAGAAGCCGCGCTCCTTGTGGCGGTGCATTTCCTGCTGACGCAGGCCCGGCACGGCCGACATGATCTCGCGCGGCGGCGTGTAGACCTTGTTGTGCCGGCCCAGGTAGCACGGGTCGTGGTACGTGATCAGCCCGTCGACCGGGGTCACCGGCGTGAGGCGGCCCTCGTCGATCAGGTGCTGGAGCAGCTGCGTGTGGTGGATGACCTCGTACTCGCCGCCCAGCTGCGGGTACTCGTTCGCGATGGTGTTGAAGCAGTGCGGGCAGGTGGAGACGATGCGCTTCGCCGACTTCGGCTTCTTGGTCGACTCGTCCTCGTCGTCCTCGCCGAACGCCATGTTCAGCATCGCGACGTTCTCCTGCGCGAGCTGCTGGAAGAGCGGCTCGTTGCCCAGGCGGCGCGGGGAGTCACCCGTGCACTTCTCGTCGCCGCCCATGATCGCGAACTTGACGCCCGCGATGTTCAGCAGCTCGGCGAAGGCCTTCGTGGTCTTCTTCGCCCGGTCCTCGAGTGCGCCGGCGCAGCCGACCCAGTAGAGGTAGTCGAACTCGGAGAGGTCCTCCGCGTCCTTGCCGATGATCGGGACCTCGAAGTCCACCTCCTTGGTCCACTCGACGCGCTGCTTCTTCGCGAGGCCCCAGGGGTTGCCCTTCTTCTCCAGGTTCTTGAGCATCGTGCCCGCCTCGGAGGGGAACGCGCTCTCGATCATCACCTGGTAGCGCCGCATGTCGACGATGTGGTCGATGTGCTCGATGTCCACCGGGCACTGCTCGACGCACGCGCCGCAGCTCGTGCAGGACCACAGGACGTCGGGGTCGATGACCCCGTTCTCCTCGGCCGTGCCGATCAGCGGGCGCTCCGCCTCGGCCAGGGCCGCGGCCGGGACGTTGGCCAACTGCTCCGGCGTCGCCTTCTCGTTGCCCTCCATGTCCTTGCCGCCGCCGGCCAGCAGGTACGGGGCCTTGGCGTGCGCGTGGTCGCGCAGCGACATGATCAGGAGCTTGGGGGAGAGGGGCTTGCCCGTG
This sequence comes from Streptomyces sp. GL_148, assembly GCF_057834205.1. NCBI lineage: Bacteria > Bacillati > Actinomycetota > Actinomycetes > Kitasatosporales > Streptomycetaceae > Streptomyces > Streptomyces sp. GL_148. Next base: position 4,719,503 of record NZ_CM174396.1, read on the forward strand.
TTCCAGGCCGGGCACTGCGACTGGCAGCGGCCGCACTCGGTACACGTGGAGAAGTCGAGGATGCCCTTCCACGAGAACTGCTCGACCTGCGAGACGCCGAAGACGTCGTCCTCGCCCGGGTCTTCGAAGTCGATGACCTTGCCACCGCTGGTCATGGGCTGGAGCGCGCCCAGCGCGACCGCGCCGTCGGCGTTGCGCTTGAACCAGATGTTCGGGAAGCCGAGGAAGCGGTGCCAGGCCACACCCATGTTGGTGTTCAGCGAGACCACGATCATCCAGATCAGCGAGGTGCCGATCTTGATCATCGCGGTGAAGTAGATGGCGTTCTGCAGCGCGCCGAGCGACATGCCCTTGAAGGCCAGCACCAGCGGGTACGAGACGAAGTACGCCGGCTCGTACGAGTCCACGTGGTGGATCGCGCCTTCCAGGCCGCGCAGGCACAGGATCGCGAGGCCGATGGTCAGGATGATGTACTCGACGAAGTACGCCTGCCAGGCCTTCGAACCCGTGAAGCGCGACTTGCGGCCGGCCCGCGAGGGCAGCGACGCGAGGCGGATCCCCATCAGGATGAGGATGCCGACCACGGTCATCAGGCCGATGAACTCGATGTAGAGCTCGAACGGCAGGAAGCCGCCGATGATCGGCAGCACCCAGTCCGCCTCGAAGAGCTGTCCGTACGCCTGCACCAGCGTCGGCGGCAGCGTCAGGAAGCCGATCGCGACGAACCAGTGCGCGAAGCCGACGAGGCCCCAGCGGTTCATCCGGCTGTGGCCGAGGAACTCCCGGACCAGGGTGATCGTTCGGGATTTCGGGTCGTCCGTACGGCTGCCTGCCGGTACGGGCTGTCCGAGCTTCACGAAGCGGTAGATCTGCGCCACGGCTCGGGCGAGCAGCGCGACGCCGACCACGGTCAGGACCAGCGACACGATGATCGCGGCGAGTTGCATGGGAAGGCTCCTCGGGCGGCACTTACTAAGCGGTAACTTATCCAGTCAAGGCTTGAGGTTACCCAGTCCCGACGCCGCAATGTAGCCGAGCGCGCGGTGATCTGCGTCGCTCGCCCCCACCTCAGGGCCGCCCGTGCCGCCAGGCCGCCCGCGGGGTCTGCGCGAGGATCGCCAGGTCCATTCCGAGCCAGTGGTTATCCACGTAGTGCCGGTCCAGCAGGTCCATCTCCTCCCACGGTAGGTCCGAACGTGCGCTCACCTGCCACAGCCCGGTCATCCCGGGCCGTACGAGGAGCCGCTCGGGCCGGTCCGACGCACTGTTTCCGGGACGCGGCCCGACCAGCGACATCTCGCCCCGCACCACGTTGAGCAGCTGCGGCAGCCGGTCCAGTGCGCACCGCTCCAGCGCCGCCCCGGTCCGCCCCTTGCCCACGCGGAACCGCCACGCCCGGTAGGGCCGTCCGGCCAGGCCCGCCGCGGGTTCGCGTACGAGGACACCCGCGCCCTGGGTCGCGTACAGCAGGGCGGTGGTCAGCAGCAGCGGTACGAGGAGCACCCCGATCAGGAGCGCCGCTCCGGCGAGGTCGAGCACCCGCTTGGCCGATGGCCCGGCCGGCCATGGCCCTGGCCGGGCGGGGAGCGCGAGCAGCTTGTGCATGCCAGCACGGTGCCGTACGCCTCCGGCGGTGTGGGGGTGCCGCGCGGCGGTGGTGCCCCGTTCGGGTGCGGCGCCGCTGCTGGGGCTCCGCCCCAGGCCCCGCGCCTCAAACGCCGGCGGGGCTGGATTTCGCGCTCCTGAGCGTAAGCACAGCCTAAAGGTTGAGTCCCCTCGACTCACCTCTGTTGACACCGGCGGAGCGGTGCGGCACTCTTGAGTCTGTTCCACTCAAGTCAGCTGGAGGAATCAAAATGGCACGTGCGGTCGGCATCGACCTGGGCACCACTAACTCCGTCGTCAGCGTTCTGGAAGGCGGAGAGCCCACCGTCATCACCAACGCCGAAGGCGCCAGGACCACGCCGTCCGTCGTCGCCTTCGCCAAGAACGGCGAGGTCCTCGTCGGCGAGGTGGCCAAGCGCCAGGCGGTCACGAACGTGGACCGGACCATCCGCTCCGTCAAGCGCCACATGGGCACTGACTGGAAGATCAACCTGGATGGCAAGGACTTCAACCCGCAGCAGATGAGCGCCTTCATCCTGCAGAAGCTGAAGCGCGACGCCGAGGCGTACCTGGGCGAGAAGGTCACGGACGCGGTCATCACCGTCCCGGCCTACTTCAACGACTCCGAGCGTCAGGCGACGAAGGAGGCCGGCGAGATCGCGGGCCTGAACGTCCTGCGCATCGTCAACGAGCCGACTGCCGCCGCCCTGGCCTACGGCCTCGACAAGGACGACCAGACCATTCTCGTCTTCGACCTCGGTGGCGGCACGTTCGACGTGTCCCTCCTGGAGATCGGCGACGGTGTCGTCGAGGTCAAGGCCACCAACGGTGACAACCACCTCGGTGGCGACGACTGGGACCAGCGCGTCGTCGACTACCTGGTGAAGCAGTTCCAGAACGGCCACGGCGTCGACCTGTCCAAGGACAAGATGGCGCTCCAGCGCCTGCGCGAGGCCGCCGAGAAGGCGAAGATCGAGCTGTCGTCCTCCACCGAGACCTCGATCAACCTGCCCTACATCACGGCGTCCGCCGAGGGCCCGCTGCACCTGGACGAGAAGCTCACGCGCTCGCAGTTCCAGCAGCTCACCGTGGACCTGCTCGACCGCTGCAAGGCCCCGTTCCACAACGTCATCAAGGACGCGGGCATCAACCTGTCCGAGATCGACCACGTGGTCCTGGTCGGCGGCTCCACCCGCATGCCGGCCGTCGCCGAGCTCGTCAAGGAGCTCACCGGCGGTCAGGACGCCAACAAGGGCGTCAACCCGGACGAGGTCGTCGCCCTCGGCGCGACCCTCCAGGCGGGCGTTCTCAAGGGTGAGGTCAAGGACGTCCTGCTCCTCGACGTGACCCCGCTGTCCCTGGGTATCGAAACCAAGGGCGGCATCATGACCAAGCTCATCGAGCGCAACACCACGATCCCGACCAAGCGGTCCGAGATCTTCACGACGGCCGAGGACAACCAGCCGTCCGTGCAGATCCAGGTCTACCAGGGCGAGCGCGAGATCGCGGCGTACAACAAGAAGCTCGGCATGTTCGAGCTGACCGGCCTGCCGCCGGCCCCGCGTGGCGTCCCGCAGATCGAGGTCTCCTTCGACATCGACGCGAACGGCATCATGCACGTCACGGCCAAGGACCTCGGCACGGGCAAGGAGCAGAAGATGACCGTCACCGGCGGCTCTTCCCTCGCCAAGGACGAGGTCGACCGCATGCGCCAGGAGGCGGAGCAGTACGCGGACGAGGACTCCCGCCGCAAGGAGGCGGCCGAGTCCCGCAACCAGGGCGAGCAGCTCGTCTACCAGACGGAGAAGTTCGTCAAGGACAACGAGGACAAGGTCCCGGCCGACGTCAAGGAAGAGGTCGAGGCCTCCATCGCCGAGCTGAAGGAAAAGCTCAAGGGCGAGGACGCCGCCGAGATCCGCACCGCGACCGAGAAGCTCGGTGCCGTCAGCCAGAAGCTCGGCCAGGCGATCTACGCCGACGCCGGTGCCCAGGCCGCCGGTGGCGCGCCGACCGGTGACGCCGGCCAGGCCGACGCCAACGACGACGTCGTCGACGCCGAGATCGTGGACGACGAGAAGCCGAAGGGCGGCGCTGCCTGATGTCGGAGGAGACCCCGGGCTTCGACGAGAAGCCCGAAGTCCCCGCCGACGGCACGCCTGACGACGACGCCGCCGAGCCGAAGGCCGCCGCTTCCTCCAAGGAGGAGGCCGCGGCCCCGGCCGGGGACTCCGCAGCAGCACCGGACGTCGCTCTCCTGGCCCAGCTGGACCAGGCCCGTACCGCGCTCGGCGAGCGCACCGGGGACCTCCAGCGGCTCCAGGCGGAGTACCAGAACTACCGCCGCCGGGTGGAGCGGGACCGGATCGCCGTCAAGGAGATCGCGGTCGCGTCCCTCCTGACGGAGCTCCTCCCGACCCTGGACGACATCGGCCGGGCGCGGGAACATGGCGAGCTGGTCGGCGGCTTCAAGTCGGTGGCCGAATCGCTGGAGACCGCCGCGGCCAAGATGGGCCTGCAGCAGTTCGGCAAGGAGGGCGAGCCCTTCGACCCGACGATCCACGAGGCCCTGATGCACTCGTACGCGCCGGACGTCACCGAGGACACCTGCGTGGCGATCCTGCAGCCGGGGTACCGCATCGGCGAGCGTACGATCCGTCCCGCGCGGGTCGCGGTGGCCGAGCCCCAGCCGGGCACGGCGCCGAAGTCCGAGGCGGCGGAAGCCGTGTCGGACGCGTCGGACCCGTCGGACAAGGACGCGGATGCCCCCGAAAAGGGCTGAAGCTGCTGAGCCCTTTGCACGACGTGTAGGACAAGAAGAAGCGCGAGAGGAGGGACACCGGGGATGAGCACGAAGGACTTCGTCGAGAAGGACTACTACAAGGTCCTCGGTGTCCCGAAGGACGCCACCGAGGCCGAGATCAAGAAGGCGTACCGGAAGCTCGCCCGCGAGTTCCACCCGGACGCCAACAAGGGCGACGTCTCGGCCGAGGAGCGCTTCAAGGAGATCTCCGAGGCGAACGACATCCTCGGCGACGCGAAGAAGCGCAAGGAGTACGACGAGGCCCGCGCCCTGTTCGGGAACGGTGGCTTCCGCCCCGGTCCCGGCGGGGGCGGCGGCTCGTTCAACTTCGACCTCGGCGACCTCTTCGGGGGCCAGCAGCAGGGCGGTGCGGGCGGCGGCTTCGGCGGCGGCGGCCTGGGCGACGTCTTCGGCGGCCTGTTCAACCGCGGCGGCGCCGGCGCGGGGGCGGGCACCCGTACCCAGCCGCGCCGCGGCCAGGACATCGAATCGGAGGTCACCCTCTCCTTCACGGAGGCGGTGGACGGGGCCACGGTCCCGCTCCGGATGTCCTCGCAGGCGCCCTGCAAGGCCTGTTCGGGCACCGGCGACAAGAACGGCACGCCCCGCGTGTGCCCGACCTGCGTCGGCACCGGCCAGGTCTCGCGCGGCAGCGGCGGCGGCTTCTCGCTGACCGACCCCTGTGCGGACTGCAAGGGCCGCGGCCTCATCGCCGAGACCCCGTGCGACATCTGCAAGGGCAGCGGGCGGGCCCGTAGTTCCCGGACCATGCAGGTCCGGATCCCGGCGGGGGTCTCCGACTCCCAGCGGATCCGGCTGCGCGGCAAGGGAGCTCCGGGCGAGCGCGGCGGCCCGGCCGGTGATCTGTACGTGGTCGTGCACGTGGACGCGCACCCGGTCTTCGGCCGCAAGGACGACAACCTCACGGTGACCGTTCCGGTGACCTTCGCGGAGGCGGCGCTGGGAGCCGACATCAAGGTCCCGACCTTGAACGGCCCCTCGGTGACGCTGAAGCTGCCCCCGGGCACCCCGGGCGGCCGCACGATGCGCGCCCGCGGCAAGGGGGCGGTCCGCAAGGACGGCACCCGCGGCGATCTGCTGGTGACGGTGGAGGTCGCGGTCCCGACCGAGCTGAACGACAAGGCCCGCGAGGCCATGGAGCTGTACCGCGAGGCGACGGAGTCCGAGGACCCGCGTTCCGCGCTGTTCGAGTCCGCGAAGGGAGCATGACATGGACGGCCGCCGTAGGAGCCAGTACCAGCTCACCGATGAGACCCCGGTCTACGTGATCTCGGTGGCCGCCCAGCTCTCGGGCCTGCATCCGCAGACCCTGCGCCAGTACGACCGCCTCGGCCTGGTCTCCCCGGGCCGTACGGCCGGGCGCGGCCGGCGCTACTCGGCCCGTGACATCGAACTGCTCCGCACGGTGCAGGCGCTGTCCCAGGAAGAGGGCATCAACCTGGCCGGCATCAAGCGGATCATCGAGCTGGAGAACCAGGTCTCCGCGCTCCAGCAGCGCGTGGCCGAGCTCTCGACGGCCGTCGACGGCGCCGCCGCGGTCCTCCAGCAGCGCGAGGCCCAGGTGCACGCCTCGTACCGGCGCGACCTGGTCCCGTACCATCCCCCGCAGCCGGGCAGCGCCCTGGTCGTCTGGCGGCCGGCGCCCAAGCGCCCGATGGACTGACGGCGGACGGGCGACGCACTGACGACGCACTGACCGCGAGAAGGCCCCGATCCGCCGGATCGGGGCCTTCTCGTCGTTCCCGCGCCTCGCTGTACCCGTCCGGGGCTCCAGGGCGCTCCAGCGCGCTCCAGGACCTCCTGCCGGGCCCGCGGGGCTACTTGTCGTCGAGGATGCCCGACTGGGCGATGAGGAAGCCGAGCTGGGCCCGGCTGCCGCTGCCCAGGGCGGAGGCGAGCTTGGCGATGTGCGCGCGGCAGGTTCGTACGTTCATCCCCAGCCGGCGCGCGATGGCCTCGTCCACGTGTCCCTCGATGAGGAGCTGGGCGATGGAGCGCTGCACGCCGGAGATCCCGGCGGGCGTGTGCTCGTAGGTCACCTCGTCGCCCAACGGCACGGCTCGGCGCCACAGTTGCTCGAACACCTTGATGAGGTACGCCACGACTCCGGGATGGCGCAGCTCCAGCGCCACGCCCCGGGCGTCGCCGGCCGGGATGAAGGCCACGGTGCGATCGAAGATGATGAGGCGCTCGATCAGTTCCTCGAGGGTGCGGATCTCGACCTTCCCGGTGGAGATGCGGTCCGCGTAGGCGAGCGTGCCCTGGCTGTGCCGCGCGGTGTGCTGGTAGAGCGTGCGGATGCTCACCCCGCGGTTGGTCACGTTGGTGCCGCGCTCCAGGGCTTCGGACAGGGCGAAGGGGGGCCGGGCTCCGCCCGGTTGGACCGTGAGGACCTCGGTGTGGCATTCGGCGGTGGCCAGGTCGAGCGCGGCGTTGATCTGTTCCAGGCCCTCGAGCGGGGTGATGGCGTGGGAGTTCGCGGGACTCCGGGCGCTGATGGCGAGGAACGGCTCGAATGCGTCAGTGAGGTCCACGGCGCTGCGGCGGCGCTCCTGGATCTCCTGTTCGATCGGGTGGAGACGTTGTGCGAGTGCGACGGAGGGGGGAACCGCGCGGAGCTGGTTCGCGTCATCGGGGTCGGGTCGCAGCAGGCCGAATTCGAGCAGGCAGGGGGCGTTGCCGACCTCGCTGCGCGGCACGCGGCCGGTGCTCAGCGCCGCCGCGTACAGCCGTGTTCCCTCGGTGCACATACAGGTGACCGAGTGGGGATGTGTCGGGTTCGTGTCGGTATTGGGCAAATCTCCACCCCCCAGGGTCCTGAACATGTAAGAACATGATGCATCGTCCCTGTGGCACTGACGTGCCTGAATGAGCCATCGTCTGACACGCGGGGGAGAGGATTCCATCAAGTGAGGACGAAGCCGACCATGTTCAAGAGAATGCTTCGCTCGGCGCTTGCCGTTGTTTTCTCCGCCGTGGCGGTCTTTGGGGCAGCCGTCGCTGTCAACGGGGACGCGGGGAGCGCTCGAGCCGATTCGGGTCCGAGTTCGGCACCGGTGGGCAAGTCGGACATCAATTCGGACATCAGCTGGGACTCTATGCCCACCCGGGTCTCCTGATGACCCCCGACGACCACGGCTTCCGCCGTGAAATGGCATCGGCATACCGCTCAGGCTGGCAGTTCATCGATCTCACCAGTGCCATTCCTTACGCCGGTGACTCGCTGAGGGTCACCCTCTTCGGCCAGCCGATCATCGTGGTGCGGGAAGAGGACGAGGACGTCCGTGCCTACCGCTGTCTGCGCCGTCCCCGAGGCGCACCGCAGCCCGTCCGCTGCGAGATCCGGTACGGCATGGTCTTCGTCAATCTGGATCAGCGTGATCATCAACTTTTCGAGCCCGAATCCGCCGCCACCCCCCGCAGTGCCTGAAGCGATTCCCCTGTCGTCGCAGATCGCTCAGGCACTACCCCCACACAGCGACGCCATCGTGGACCTGACCACGATGGCGTCGCTGTGATGTCCGTGTCCAGTGGTTGAACCGGACATCGTTGAACCGGACGTCGTTGAACCGGACATCGTTGAATCGGAGATCGTCGCCTACGCGCGCCCCATGGCCCGGTCGAGGGTGATCTCCACGACCACCCGGTCCGGGTTCGGCGAGGGCATCCGCCCGTACCGCTCCGCGTAGCGCCGTACCGCCTCCGCGACCGCGGCCTCGTCCGTACGGACCACCGCGCGGCCCTCCAGGGTCGCCCAGCGCCGCCCCTCCAGCTGGCACACCGCCACCCGGGCCCCGCCCTGCGGGCCGCCCTGCGACGCCAGCACGTTGCGGACCTTCTTGCTGCTTTTGTTGCTGATCACCCGTGCCAGCCCGGCTTCCGGGTCGTAGGTCACGCCCACCGGGACCACGTGCGGGCTGCCGTCGGGGCGGTGCGTGGTCAGCGTGCAGACGTGCCGCTCCCGCCAGAAGGCGAGGTAGTCCGGCGTCGGGTTGAGTACATCTTGGGTCGGTCGGGCCGTGCCGGCCGGGCTGGGAGTCGACATGCGCGAAGGGTACGTCCCTCCACCTTGAGTGGAATAGACTCAACTTTGTGCAGGTTACTCATGTAAAGCACACACAGGTGAGGAAGGGAGAAGGCGCACGTGGATGCCGAGCTGACCAACAGGAGCCGGGACGCGCTGAACGCGGCCACCACCAGGGCCGTCAAGGACGGGCACGCGGACCTCACGCCCGCGCACCTGCTGCTGGCGCTGCTCGCCGGCGAGGACAACGAGAACATCACCGATCTGCTCGCCGCGACCGACGCCGACCAGGCCGCCGTACGCGCCGGAGCGGACCGCCTGCTCGCCGCCCTGCCCAGCGTCACGGGCTCCACGGTCGCGCCCCCGCAGCCCTCCCGTGAACTGCTCGCCGTACTGGCGGAGGCCGACGCGCAGGCCGGGAAGCTCGGCGACGAGTACCTCTCCACCGAACACCTGCTCATCGCCGTCGCCGCCAAGGGCGGCGCCGCCGGAGAGCTCCTTTCCGCCCAGGGCGCGACCGCCAAGAAGCTGCGCGACGCCTTCGAGAAAGCAAGAGGAGGGCGGCGGGTGACCACCCCCGACCCCGAGGGCCAGTACAAGGCCCTGGAGAAGTTCGGCACCGATTTCACGGCGGCCGCCCGCGCGGGCAAGCTCGACCCGGTCATCGGCCGCGACCACGAGATCCGCCGCGTCGTGCAGGTGCTCTCGCGCCGCACGAAGAACAACCCGGTGCTCATCGGCGAGCCCGGCGTCGGCAAGACGGCCGTCGTCGAGGGCCTGGCCCAGCGCATCGTCAAGGGCGACGTCCCCGAGTCCCTGAAGAACAAGCGGCTGGTCTCCCTGGACCTCGGCGCGATGGTGGCCGGCGCGAAGTACCGCGGCGAGTTCGAGGAGCGGCTCAAGACGGTCCTCGCGGAGATCAAGTCCAGCGACGGCCAGATCATCACCTTCATCGACGAGCTGCACACCGTCGTCGGCGCGGGCGCCGGCGGGGACTCCTCCATGGACGCGGGCAACATGCTCAAGCCCATGCTGGCCCGCGGCGAGCTGCGCATGGTCGGCGCGACCACCCTCGACGAGTACCGCGAGCGGATCGAGAAGGACCCGGCGCTGGAGCGGCGCTTCCAGCAGGTGCTGGTGGCGGAGCCGAGCGTCGAGGACACCATCGCGATCCTGCGCGGGCTCAAGGGCCGCTACGAGGCCCACCACAAGGTCGTCATCAACGACAGCGCGCTCGTCGCCGCGGCCACCCTCTCCGACCGCTACATCACCTCCCGGTTCCTGCCCGACAAGGCCATCGACCTCGTCGACGAGTCCATGTCCCGGCTCCGCATGGAGATCGACTCCTCCCCGCTGGAGATCGACGAGCTCCAGCGCTCGGTCGACCGCCTGCGCATGGAGGAGCTGGCCCTGAACAACGAGTCCGACCCCGCCTCCCGCGAGCGCCTGGACAAGATCCGCAAGGACCTCGCGGACAAGGAGGAGGACCTGCGGGGCCTCACCGCCCGCTGGGAGAAGGAGAAGCAGTCCCTCAACCGGGTCGGTGAGCTCAAGGAGCGCCTGGACGACCTGCGCGGCCAGGCCGAGCGCGCCCAGCGCGACGGGGACTTCGACACCGCCTCCAAGCTGCTCTACGGAGAGATCCCGGCCCTGGAGCACGAGCTCGCGGAGGCCACCGAGGCCGAGGCCGAGGTCTCGAAGGACACGATGGTCAAGGACGAGGTCGGCCCGGACGACATCGCGGACGTGGTCGGCGCCTGGACGGGCATCCCGGCCGGCCGCCTCCTGGAGGGCGAGACCCAGAAGCTGCTCCGCATGGAGGAGGAGCTGGGCCGGCGCCTGATCGGCCAGGGCGAGGCCGTGCGCGCCGTCTCCGACGCCGTACGCCGCACCCGCGCGGGCATCGCGGACCCGGACCGGCCGACCGGCTCGTTCCTGTTCCTCGGGCCGACGGGCGTGGGCAAGACGGAGCTGGCCAAGGCCCTCGCGGACTTCCTCTTCGACGACGAGCGGGCCATGATCCGCATCGACATGTCGGAGTACGGCGAGAAGCACAGCGTGGCGCGCCTCGTCGGCGCCCCGCCCGGTTACGTGGGGTACGAGGAGGGCGGCCAGCTGACGGAGGCCGTCCGCCGCCGCCCGTACTCCGTGGTGCTCCTGGACGAGGTCGAGAAGGCCCACCCCGAGGTCTTCGACGTCCTGCTCCAGGTCCTCGACGACGGGCGCCTCACGGACGGCCAGGGCCGCACCGTGGACTTCCGCAACACCATCCTGACCCTGACGTCGAACCTGGGCAGCCAGTTCTTGATGGATCCGTCCACAGCTGTGGACGAGAAGAAGGCCCGGGTCCTGGACGTGGTGCGGGCCACCTTCAAGCCGGAGTTCCTCAACCGCCTCGACGACCTGGTGGTCTTCTCCGCCCTGAGCGGGGCCGAGCTGGCCCACATCGCCGAGCTCCAGATCGGCCGGCTCGCCAAGCGGCTGGCCGAACGCCGCCTGATCCTGGACGTCACGCCGGAAGCCCTGGCCTGGCTGGCGGAGAAGGGCAACGATCCGGCGTACGGCGCCCGCCCCCTGCGCCGCCTGATCCAGACGGCCATCGGCGACCGCCTGGCCAAGGAGATCCTCGCGGGCGAGGTCCGCGACGGAGACACCGTCCGGGTGTCCGTGGCGGGCGACGGCCTGCTGGTCGGCAAGGCGCTCTGAGGCCCCCGCAGGGCCGTACGGGGCCCCGGGGACGCTTCTCCGGGGCCCTCACCCGTGGCCCTCAGTCGTGCCCTCAGCCGTGCCGTCACCTGTGCTCTCACCCGTGCTCTCACCCGTCGAAGGCGACGAACCGGACCCGGGCGTCGTCCGTGCCCTGCTCGACGCTGATCTCCACCCTCGAGGCACGGCCGGGGGCGGCGTCGGGACGGTCGAGGCTCAGGCACCGGTTCCCGCCCTCCGGGTCGTACTCCGGACCCACCTGGGGGCAGATCTTCGGCCTCTCGCCCCACCCGTGCTCCCGCGCCCCGGGGAAGACGGCCGTCAGCCAGGCCTCCACCCCGTTCCGGTCCATACGGAACGACCCGGTCACGGTGGAGACCGGCGAGTCGGTCCGGTGGCACGTCTCGTGGTGGGTCCCTGCCGGCAGGCTCCCGAGGGCGAATTCCAGGGCCTCGGGGCAGGTGACCTCCCGGCGGTCGGCGGGCTTCCTTTCGGGCTCGTCCCCCTCGCTCAGGAAGGTCCACAGCCCGATCGCGAGGCCGAGACCGAGCACCAGCGGAGCGGCGAGCACCGACACGGCCAGGACGCGCAAACTCCCTTGAATGGCCATCCATCCCCCTTATGGGCGGCCTACTCCTGTCCGCCCGGAGCGGATCGTAGCTGCGGGGGTGGACACGGGGTGGGCGCGATGGGGGAGGATGGCCGTATCCGCACGAAGGGAAGTCACACGGTGAGCATCGACCCGGCCTCGATTCCGAACTTCGGAGGGCAGCAGCCCGATCCGCAGGCCACAGGACCGGCGGGCCCCGTCGTCCCCGACCAGGATCTGGTCAAGCAGCTCCTGGAGCAGATGGAGCTCAAGTACGTCGTCGACGACGAGGGTGACCTCGCGGCGCCGTGGGAGGACTTCCGCACGTACTTCATGTTCCGCGGCGAGGACGAGCAGCAGGTCTTCTCCGTGCGGACCTTCTACGACCGCCCGCACAAGATCGAAGAGAAGGCTCAGCTCCTCGAGTCCATCGACGACTGGAACCGCCGCACGCTGTGGCCCAAGGTCTACAGCCACACGCACGACGACGGCTCCGTCCGCCTGATCGGCGAGGCGCAGATGCTGATCGGCACCGGCGTGAACCTGGAGCACTTCGTGTCCTCCACGGTCAGCTGGGTCCGCGCGTCGATCGAGTTCGACAAGTGGCTCGTCGAGACGTTCGGCCTGGAGAAGGAAGTCGACTCCGCCGACAAGAAGGACGACGAAGAGGGCGGCGACAGCGAGACCAACTAGGTCTTCGCGGTCCAGGACCCAGCGGTCCGCGTCCGACCCCTCGTGGTGCCACGCCTCACGGCGCCACCCCGGACGCGAGCAGCAGGTACGGCCCGTATCCGTACGAGAGCCCGGCCAGCACCCCGGTCACCACGACCGCGGTGCGCGGCCGGGCTTTCGCCATGAGGGCCGCCGCCGGCAGCAGTAGCGGGAACGCGGGCAGCAGGAAGCGCGGCTTCGATTCGAAGAAGCCCGCCCCGCCGTAGGTCATCGCCAGCAGCACGCCCGTGTACACGAGCAGCGGCAGCGGGATCCTGCGGTCGGCCGCCAGCAGCCCGGCGAGCACCAGCGCGGCCGTCAGCAGGACCACCGTCACGGTCGTGGCGAGCTCCACCTGCCCGATGCCGGACAGCGCGTGCCGTGCCGAGCTCAGCGCGCCCGCGCCGAAGTCGAAGCGCGAGCCCCAGCCGCTCTGGACGGCGAAGTAACCGCCGAGCGGATCCCCGCGGCGCACGCCGACGAGCAGGACGTACGAGGCCCAGCCCGCGGGAGCGGCCAGCCCGGCGGCCCACACCGCGGCGGGTGCGCGGCCCCGCCGCCGGCAGATCTCGTACGCCGCTGCCGCCGTCACGGCCGCGGCGACCGCGATCCCGGTGGGCCGGGTCAGCCCCGCGAGCACGGCGAGCCCCGCCGCCCAGCCCCAGCGGCCGCGCAGCAGGGCGTACAGGGCCCAGGCGGCGAAGGCGGCCAGCAGGGCCTCGGTGTACGCGAGGGTCAGCATGACGGCGTGCGGCAGCGAGGCCCACAGCGCGACGAGCAGCACCCCGGCGCGGGCCCCGAGCAGGTGCGCCCCGACCCGGTACACCCCCACGGCGGCCGCGCCCGCGGCGATCCAGGCGACGGCGAGCGCGGCGACGGCCAGGGAGCCGGGCAGCACGGCGGAGGCGCCGCGGATCAAGGCGGGGTACAGCGGGAAGAACGCGGAATCGCTCTGCACGGACCCGATGCCGGGATAGATCTGGGTCCGCCCGTAGCCGTACTCGGCGATCCGCAGGTACCAGACGGAGTCCCAGGACTCCCCGAGCACCCGTACGGGGCTGCGCCCGGTCCACCAGGCCGCCACGGCGACCGCCAGCACCCCGGGCGCGCGCACGGCGGCGTACACCCCGAGCGCGAGGACGGCGCCCGGGATCCCGGCCCGGGGGCCGGTGCGCGGGCCGCTGCCGGAACCGGTGCGCGGGCCGGTGCGCGGTCCGGTGCGGGAACCAGTGCGCGGTCCGGTGTGCGGGCCGATCCGTATGCCGTCCGCCACCGTCTCCGGCTCCGTCGCCATGTATCCCGACTTTCCTGGTCTCGCGTGCGTACGCTCATCAGATGATGAGAGCTTCCGGCACCTTCAAGGTCATCAGCTTCACCCCCACGGCGCTCACACCGGAGCCCCCGGTGGAGACGGGTCTCCCGGTCGGAGTCGCCACGATGGAGAAACACTACGAGGGCGAGACCCTCGCGGGCCGCTCGGCCACCCTCTTCACGGCCGCCTTCGACGAGGAGGCGGGCATCGGGAGCTACGTGGCGATGGAGTCCTTCGAGGGCGCCCTGGCCGGCCGCGAGGGCGCCTTCAACTTCGTCCACTCGGCCGCCACCGACGGCGGCCCCGACCGCGCCGCCGAACACTTCGCGATCGTCCCGGGCAGCGGCACGGCCGCTCTGAAGGGCATCACGGGCGCGGGTGGCCTCCGCGTCGACGAGGACGGCACCCACCGCATCTGGTTCGACTACGACCTCCCGTAGCCGCTCGCACAGACGGCCTAGCCGCCGGGCCCGGCCTCCCGCGCTCCGCCTCAGAGCCGCCGCAGCCGCTCCACCGCCTCCTCCAGGACGTCGGTGCGCTTGCAGAAGGCCCAGCGGACGTGGTTCGCCCCGGCGGCCTTGTCGTCGTAGAACACCTGGTTCGGGATGGCGACCACCCCGCAGCGTTCCGGCAGGGCCCGGCAGAAGGCGAGGCCGTCGGGCTCGCCGAGCGGGGTGATGTCGGTGGTGACGAAGTAGGTGCCCTGCGGGCGGAAGACCTCGAAGCCGGCCGCCGCGAGGCCGTCGGAGAGCAGGTCGCGCTTGGCGGCCAGGTCCGCGCGGAAGGAGTCGTAGTACGCGTCGGGCAGGGCGAGGGCCTCGGCGATCGCGTACTGGAACGGGCCCGAGGACACGTACGTCAGGAACTGCTTCGCCGAGCGGACCGCCGTGACCAGCTCGGGCGTCCCCGTCACCCAGCCGACCTTCCAGCCCGTGAAGGAGAAGGTCTTGCCGGCGGAGGAGATGGTGACCGTGCGCTCGCGCATGCCCGGCAGGCTCGCCAGCGGGGTGTGGACGCCGTCGAAGACCAGGTGCTCGTACACCTCGTCCGTGATGACCAGCAGATCGCGGGAGACGGCCAGCTCCGCGACCGCGGCCAGCTCGGCGGGCGTCAGGACGGTGCCCGTCGGATTGTGCGGGGTGTTCAGGAGCAGGAGGCGGGTGCGGGGGGTGACCGCCGCGCGCAGCGCGTCGACGTCGAGGCGGAAGTCGGGGGCGCGCAGGGTCAGCGGCACCCGGACGGCCCCCGCCATCGCGATGCAGGCGGCGTAGGAGTCGTAGAAGGGTTCCAGGGCGATGACCTCGTCGCCCGGTTCCAGCAGGGCCAGGAGCGAGGCCGCGATGGCCTCGGTGGCCCCGGCGGTGACGAGCACCTCGGTGTCGGGGTCGTAGGCCAGGCCGTAGAAGCGCTGCTGGTGGGCGGCGATCGCCGTACGCAGCTCCGGAACGCCGGGGCCCGGCGGGTACTGGTTGCCCCGGCCGTCGCGGATCGCGCGCGCCGCCGCCTCGGCGATCTCGGCGGGGCCGTCGGTGTCGGGGAAGCCCTGGCCCAGGTTGATCGATCCCGTGGCGGTGGCCAGGGCGGACATCTCCGCGAAGATCGTGGTGCCGAAGGCCGCCAGCCGGCGGTTGAGGAAGGGGCGGGCAGGGCGGGTGGGGCGTTCGGGAGCGCTCATGGGCGTCATCCTGCGGGGAAGCTCTGGACTTGCTCAAGTGTGCTTTGGGCCGCGTACGGCGCGGGCATCCCCCCAGCACGCGGGACGAAGGGGATCCCGCACCCCGGGGGACCGGGGGAGCAGAGAGGGGTCGGGGGATGGGCTACGGAACAGTGATCTTCGTCGTGGTGATGGTGGGGATCGTCGTACTGATGCTCAAGGGCGGCGGCGGCGGAGGCGGGAGGGGCCGCAGCGGCAGCAGCAGTGACAGCAGCGGCGGCGGGGGCTGGTGGGCCGGGGGCGACTCCGGAGGCTCCTCCTCGTGCAGTTCCTCCTCGTCCTCCTGCGGCGGCGGAGGCGGTGGCGGCGGCGGAGGATGCGGTTCCAGCTGACACGGGGCAGCATGGATCCATGGCTTACGCCGCTTCCGCCGCTTCCTCCGTCAGAGCATCTTCGTACCGCGTCCCGCATAGGTGAGGCGCCCGCCGGGCACAACTTCCGTCGGGCGTCTTCTTGTTCGGACGTCACGGCCGCGCAATACGGCGTACGGGCGGCATGTCCTTGAACACGTGAACTGTGTAGCCCCCGAGGGGATGTAAACCCCTGCAACTTGGGTAAAAACGCTGTGAGTGCCGTGCCTTTCATGATTCCCTCGGTTGAGTAGACCAGTCCTCGGACCTCCCTGGACTTCCTGTGGACCCGTGCCGGTGTCCCCCCACCCGTTGACTACCGCTGGCGGGCCCCGGCCCATCTCCCTCGCGCGTTTGCGGAGCCGACTCATGCTCACGACCCTCCAGACCACCTATACCGACACGCGTGCCGCCGATCTCGCCTGGGCCCTGGGTCGGGAGCGGCTGCCCGCCCTGGCCGTACTGAACCTCGAACTGGGTGGCGCGAAAGTGGAGTTGCGCCTGCTCGGGGCCTCCCACCAGGTGCTCCTGGAGGAGGGCGACGTGCTCTGCTCCGAGACCGTCGCCTGCATGCCCGGCAGCAGCACCCCGCTTCCGCTCGGCGTGGCCAAGCGCGTCGGCGACTGGGAGTACGAGTTCGCCGCGCGGGTCGAGAACCTCTCGCGCGGCTCCTTCGCCGGCCGGGCGCAGGAACTGCTCGCGCTGGTCGCGGACCACCCGAACGGGCTCGCCGGCACCTTCCCCGGCAGCCCGCACGCCTTCACCGCCATGCTCGCGCAGCGCTACGAGGGGCAGGTGCGCTGGCGGACCTGGCACGCGTACCCGCAGGAAGGGCAGTTGGTGGCCACCCGCACCCGGGTCGGCGTACGGACGGCCGCTCCGACGGCGGGGACGGGCGCGGCCACCTCCGCGACGGCCGCTGCGGGGGTGGAAAGGGAGTCGCCGGCGCTGATCTAGGGGCGCCGGGGTCGCGGGGTCGCGCAGTTGCCGGACGGTTACGCCAACTGCCCGAACCAGTGCGCCACTTACACCCATGTGGGTGACCGGATGCGGGCAGGCGGTGACGTACGGTTCGCTTCATGATCGACCGTTCCGCCCCGCGCGGGGTGCTCCGCACCCGGTGGCGCCGCCCCCCGGCTCCGGAGCCGCGCGGAGTGGCCCGCGTCCCGGCCGCCCTGCCCGTACGGCCCAGGACCGGCCGACTCCTCGTCCTGGCCACCGTGTTCGTCTGCGCCGCCTGCGGGCTCGTATACGAACTGGAGCTGCTCGCCCTCGGCTCGTACCTCATCGGCGACTCCGTCACCCAGGCGTCGGTCGTGCTGTCCGTCATGGTCTTCGCCATGGGCGTCGGATCCCTGCTGGCCAAGGCCCTGCGCGCCCGCCCCGCCTTCGGCTTCGCCCTCGTGGAAGCGGGCCTCGCCCTGCTCGGCGGGCTCTCCGCCATGGCGCTCTACGCCAGCTTCGCCTGGTTGGGGGAGTCCCGGCCCGCGCTCGTCGCCTTCTCCCTCGCCATCGGCGTCCTCATCGGCGCCGAGATCCCGCTCCTGATGGTCCTCATCCAGCGCATCCGCAGACAGGACGCGGGCGGCGCCGTCGCCGACCTCTTCGCCGCCGACTACGTCGGCGCCCTCGTCGGCGGTCTCGCCTTCCCCTTCCTGCTGCTGCCCGTCCTCGGCCAGCTCACCGGCGCGATGCTCACCGGAACCGTCAACGTCATCGCCGGCGGCGGCCTCGTCCTGTGGCTGTTCCGCCGGGACCTGAGCCGCCGCGCCCGCTGGCTGCTCGTCGCCGTCAACGTCACCGTCCTCACCGTCCTGGGCTGCGCCACCGTCCTCGCCGACGACTTCGAACGCGTCGCCCGCCGCGCCGTCTACGGCGGCGAGGTCCGCGTCGCCGTCCAGACCGGCGTCCAGGAACTCGTCCTCACCGGCCCCCCGACCGGCTCCCCGCGCTCCCTCGACCTCTTCCTCGACGGCCGCCTTCGGGTCAGCGGCTACGACGAGTACCGCTACCACGAGGCCCTCGTGCACCCCGCGATGACCGGCCCGCACACCCGCGTCCTGGTCCTCGGCGGCGGCGACGGCCTCGCCGCCCGCGAGGTGCTGCGCTACCGCGACGTCGCCTCCGTCACCGTCGTCGAGCTCGACCCCGGAGTCGTGCGGCTCGCCCGGACCGACCCGATGCTGTCCGCGCTGAACGGGCGGGCGTACGAGGACCCGCGCGTCGGCGTCGTCACCGAGGACGCCTTCCGCTGGCTGCGCGCACCCGCCGCCCGGGCCCGCTTCGACGTCATCGTCTCCGACCTGCCCGACCCCGGGATCACCCCCAGCACGAAGCTGTACTCGCAGGAGTTCTACGGGCTGGCCGCGCGGGCCCTGCGCCCCGGCGGGCGGCTCGCCGTCCACGCGGGGCCGCCCGGCACCAGGCCCCGTACCTACTGGACCGTCGAGGCCACCCTGCGCGCGGCCGGCCTGCGCACCGCCCCCTACAGCGCGGGCGGCCGCCTCTCGGGCTTCGCCGCAGGCCCCGACCGGGTGCTCGGTGCGGCCTCCGCCTCCACGGCGGCGCTGGCGCAGGACTGGGGCTTCGTCCTGGCGGCCCGCGAGGGCGTGCCCCGGCTGCGGGTGGACCGGGAGACGCCCGCCCTGCGCTCCCTGTCCACGCAGTCCCTGGCCGACGCGGCCCGGGACGCGGAGCGCACCCGGGTGGCGGGCCTCCCGCCTTCGACGCTGCCGCACCCGAGGTACTCGTAGCCGGGGTGCTCGTAGCCGGGTGCGCGGAGAAGGGGTGCCCGGAGAAGGGGTACGCGTGGCCCGGGTACTCGTGGCCGGGCGGTCGCGTCGGTAGGCTCGTCCGCATGGAGCATCAGGTGTTCGTACCGGTCCCCTCCGCCGACGTCCGCGCCGTGCTGCGCGACCCCGCCCGGCTGGCGCGATGCGTGCCGGGGCTCCAGCAGGACGCCGATACCGAGGCCGGGCCGCTGTCCGGCCGGCTGAAGGTGCGGGTCGGCGGGCACACCGTCACCTACCGCGGCACCCTCTCCGTCACCGAGCAGGACCCCGACCGCTTCACCCTCGCCGGAGAGGGCACCGAGGTGCGGGGGAGCGGGACCGTGAAGCTCTCCCTCGCGCTGCGCCTGACCGAGGCGGACGGCGGCACCCGGCTGGAGTTCACCGCCGAGTCCGCCGCCGACGGCCGCGCCGCCGCCTTCGCCCCCGACGCGGCCGCCACGGCCGGACACCGCCTCCTCGACCGGGCCGCCGGGCACCTCGCGGCCCTCGCGGTCGACGGCGCGGCCGGGCCCGCGGACGCGGGCGCGGCCGGGCCCGCGGACGCGGCGGCGGACGCGGACGCCGACGTGGGTGCGGACGCCGACACCGACGTGGACCAGGACCAGGACGGCCCCGGCCCCGGCTTCACCGAGGTCACCGCATCCGTGTTCGACACCGAGGCTCCGCCGCCCTCCCTGGACCCGTTCCTGGAGGGCACCTTCGAAGGCATGGCCGACCTCGGTGACCTCGGCGGGCCCCCGCACCCGCCGGCCGAGGCCGCGCACGCCCGCCGCACGATGATCGGCCGCAGTGCGGAGGAGGTCGACCACGCGCCCCCGCGCGGCCGCTACGCCCCGGTCCCGGCCCCCACCTCCGCCTCCGCGAACGCCAGCCTCCGCTGGATCGCCCCGGCCGCGGCCGTGGCCGTGGCCTCGGCGGTCCTCCTGGGCCGCGCCCTGCGCCGCCGCCGCTGACCCGGGGAACGCGTCCGCTGACCCGGGGAACGCGTCCGCCCGCCCCGGGGAACTCGCCCGCTTCCCCGCGCGGCCCTGATCACCCCGTCGGGCTGACTAAGGTCATGGCATGAGTACGCAACTGCGCGCCGGCGGCGCCGAGGTGACCATCGACCAGGAGAACGGCTGCCGGATCAGCAGTCTGCGCATCGACGGGACGGAGCTGCTGCGACAGGGGGACCACTACGGGTCCTTCCCCATGGTCCCGTGGTGCGGCCGCACCAGGGACGGGCAGTTCCAGGACGGGGCGACCCTGCACCAGCTTCCGCTCAACCACCCGCCGCACGCCATCCACGGCTTCGGCCGTGACGCCGCCTGGCGCCCCGCCCGGGCCACCGCCACCGAGGCCGCCTTCACGTACCCGCTCGCCGACCCGTGGCCCTACGAAGGCCTGGTCACCCAGATCTTCGAGCTGGGCGAGAACGCGCTGACCCTGACGATGGGCATCGAGACCTACGGGGACTCCTTCCCGGCGCAGGCCGGCTGGCACCCCTGGTTCCTGCGCAACCTCGCCCCCGGCGGGGCGGACGTCCGCATCGACTTCGAAGCCGCCTGGCAGGAGGAGCGCGGCGCCGACCACCTCCCCACCGGCAACCGCATCGACCCCAAGCCCGGCCCCTGGGACGACTGCTTCGGCATGCCGTACGGGGTCGACGTCACCCTCACGTGGCCCGACGCCCTGGAGCTGAAGGTCACCAGCCGCTCCGAATGGGTGGTCGTCTACGACGAGCAGCCCGAGGCCGTCTGCGTGGAACCGCAGTCGGGCCCGCCGAACGGCCTGAACAGCCTCCCGCAGTTGGTCACCCCCGTGGACCCGCTGGAGATCTCCACGACGTGGACGTGGCGGCGGCTCGGGTAGTGCCCAATTAAGCTCGGGGCCATGAGTGACGTACGCGATGCGCTTCTGCAGCAGATCAAGGACAAGGCCGTCGTGCACGGCAAGGTGATCCTCTCCTCCGGCCGCGAGGCCGACTACTACATCGACCTCCGCCGGATCACCCTGGACGGCGAAGCCGCCCCGCTGGTCGGCCAGGTCATGCTCGACCTCACCGCCGACCTGGAGTTCGACTGCGTCGGCGGCCTGACGCTGGGCGCCGACCCGGTCGCCACCTCGATGCTGCACGCCTCCGCCGCGCGCGGCGCGCGCCTGGACGCCTTCGTCGTCCGCAAGGCGCAGAAGGCGCACGGCATGCAGCGCCGCATCGAGGGCACCGACGTGAAGGGCAAGCGCTGCCTGGTCGTCGAGGACACCTCGACGACCGGCGGTTCCCCGCTGACCGCCGTCGAGGCGGTCCGCGAGGCCGGCGGCGAGGTCGTCGCCGTCGCGACGATCGTCGACCGCGGCGCGGCCGACGCCATCGCGGCCGCCGGACTGCCCTACCTCACGGGCTACCAGCTGGACGACCTCGGTTTGTCCTAACCCTCGGACAGTGGGTCGTGCTTCCGCACAACTGGTGACTTAGGTCCCCGGACGTCCGGAAGTAGGCCCTGACCTGCGCCTTTCCGGCCGGGGGGAATGTTTCACGTGAAACACTCCCCCCGGATCGGGCCGCGCGGCGCCGTCGCGGAGGTGGAGCGGGGGCGCGAGTCTGGAAAGATGGGGACGACGGCAACGTCGCCCCCAGGTCAGGGCCCGCAATAAGCACACTCCCCGCACATCCAAGGAGCGGACAGATGCCCATCGCAACCCCCGAGGTCTACAACGAGATGCTCGACCGGGCGAAGGCAGGCAAGTTTGCCTACCCGGCGATCAACGTGACCTCGACCCAGACCCTGCACGCTGCACTGCGCGGCTTCGCGGAGGCCGAGAGCGACGGCATCATCCAGATCTCCACCGGTGGTGCGGAGTTCCTGGGTGGCCAGTACAACAAGGACATGGTCACCGGCGCCGCCGCCCTGGCCGAGTTCGCGCACATCGTGGCCGCCAAGTACGACATCACCGTCGCACTGCACACGGACCACTGCCCCAAGGACAAGCTGGACGGCTACGTCCGCCCGCTGCTCGAGATCTCCGCCGAGCGCGTGGCCCGCGGCCTCAACCCGCTCTTCCAGTCGCACATGTGGGACGGTTCCGCCGAGACCCTGGCCGACAACCTGGCCATCGGCCAGGAGCTGCTCGCCAAGGCCGCCGCCGCGAAGATCATCCTTGAGGTCGAGATCACCCCGACCGGTGGCGAGGAAGACGGCGTCAGCCACGAGATCAACGACGAGCTGTACACCACCGTCGACGACGCGCTGCGCACCGCCGAGGCCCTGGGCCTGGGCGAGAAGGGCCGCTACCTGCTGGCCGCCTCCTTCGGCAACGTGCACGGCGTCTACAAGCCGGGCAACGTCGTCCTGCGCCCCGAGCTCCTCAAGGACCTCCAGGCCGGCGTCGGCGAGAAGTACGGCAAGTCCTCCCCGTTCGACTTCGTCTTCCACGGCGGCTCGGGCTCCACGGCCGAGGAGATCGCCACCGCGCTGGAGAACGGCGTCGTGAAGATGAACCTCGACACCGACACCCAGTACGCCTTCACCCGTCCGGTCGTGGACCACATGTTCCGCAACTACGACGCGGTCCTGAAGGTCGACGGCGAGGTCGGCACCAAGTCGAAGTACGACCCCCGCACGTGGGGCAAGGCCGCCGAGGCCGGCATGGCCGCGCGCGTCACCGAGGCCTGCGCGAACCTGCGTTCCACGGGCACCAAGCTCAAGTAGCAGCGGCTCACGCAGCAGCGGCTTCCCGGAAGGGCCCGGATCCCCCGTCCACGGACGGCGGGGCCGGGCCCTTCCCCCATGCTCTTCCCACATGGCCTTCCCAGATGGCCTTCCCGCATGGCCTTCGCGCAGGCCGGCATCCCCCATCCGACAGACTGGTGCCATGTCTCTTCACCAGAACCTCCTCGGGGGCCCCGCCCCCACCCACCTCCCCGACGAGCCGGGCATCGCGGCCATCGCCGCGGGCAGCCCCGCCGTCGAGGTGGCGGCCGCCCACCCGACCTCCTCCCTCGCCTGGGCGCTCCTCGCCGACGAGGCCTTCTCGGCCGGCCGCACGGTCGAGTCGTACGCGTACGCCCGTACGGGCTACCACCGCGGCCTGGACGCGCTGCGCCGCGCAGGCTGGAAGGGCCACGGCCCGGTGCCGTGGGAGCACGAGCCGAACCGCGGCTTCCTGCGCGCCCTCAACGCCCTGGCCCGCGCGGCCGGCGAGATCGGCGAGAAGGAGGAGTACGAGCGCTGCTCCACCTTCCTGCGCGACTCCTCCGAGACGGCCGCGGACGTCCTGGGCGCCTGAGGCCCCCGGGCCTTCCGTGCTCGCGGCCGGGCGGGTTCCCCCCTCGGGGGGCCGCCCGGTCGCCCCGGTCGCCCCGGTCGCGGAAGGTGACGTGCGCCACTGACTATTGAAGCTGTCCGGCACGACGGTCTTATGATGCGGACAGGGGACCGGAGCTCCACTCACCTCACCGGAAGGAGCGGACCGCTACCCGGAAGCACGTATCGAGGAGACAGCGATGTCTAACGCCCTTGATGCCTCCGGAGACGGCGGTTCGGACACCCCGAACCTCGACTTCGCCGGCACGACTCCCTACGAGGACTACGTCCAGGCCGACGTCCTCACCCACCTCCAGCACCTGCGCTCGGACGACCCGGGCGAGATGGTCTTCCTGGTCACCACCCAGGTCATGGAGCTGTGGTTCACGGTCATCGTCCACGAGTGGGAGACCGCCGCGCAGGCGCTCCGCGAGGACGAGCTCCCCGTCGCGATGGATGCGCTGAAACGATCCCTCCGCGAGCTGGAGGCCCTCAATTCCTCCTGGCGCCCCCTCGCCCAGCTGACCCCGGGCCAGTTCAACGCGTACCGTGCCGCCCTCGGCGAGGGCTCCGGATTCCAGTCGGCGATGTACCGCCGGATGGAGTTCCTGCTCGGCGACAAGGCCGCCTCCATGCTGGTCCCGCACCGCGGCGCCCCGCGCGTCCACGCGGAGCTGGAGAAGGCCCTCCAGGAGCCCAGCCTCTACGACGAGGTGCTGCGCCTCCTCGCCCGCCGCGGCCTCCCGGTCCCGCCGTCCGTCCTGGACCGCGACCTCTCCCAGCGCTACGAGCCCTCGCCCGGGGTCGAAGCCGTCTGGACGGCGCTGTACGCGGCCCCGGACGCCCACCCGGACCTGCACCGCCTCGGCGAGGTCCTCACCGACGTCGCCGAGCTGGTCTGGCGCTGGCGCAACGACCACCTGGTCGCCACCCGGCGCGCGATGGGCGCGAAGACGGGCACGGGCGGCTCGGCCGGCGTGACCTGGCTGGAGAAGCGGGCGACGAAGAACGTCTTCCCCGAGCTGTGGACGGCGCGCAGCCATGTCTGAGCCGAACGTGGCCCCCGGCTCCGACCTGCCGGCGCGCGCCGAAGCCCTGGACGCGGCCGACCCCCTCGGCAAGCTCCGCGATCGCTTCACCCTCCCCGAGGACGTGGTCTACCTCGACGGCAACAGCCTCGGCGCGCTCCCCGCAGGGGTGGCCGCCCGGCTCGCCGAGGTCGTCACGGAGCAGTGGGGCACCCGCCTGATCCGCTCCTGGACCGAGGGCGAAGCCAACTGGTGGAACGCCCCCGAGCGCATCGGCGACCGGATAGCCCCGCTGGTCGGCGCCGCCGCCGGCCAGGTGGTCGTCGGCGACTCCACCAGCGTCAACCTCTTCAAGGCCCTGGTCGCCGCCGCCCGGATGGCCGCGCCCGGCCGGACCGAGCTGCTCGTGGACGGCGCCACCTTCCCCACCGACGGCTACATCGCCCAGTCGGCGGCCCGGATGACGGGCCTGCGCGTCGTCCCGGTCGACCCGGCCGCCGCCGCGGAGGCGATGGGCCCGGACACCGCCGTGGTGCTCCTCAACCACGCCGACTACTGCACCGGCCGCCTGCACGACCTCCCGGCGCTCACCGCGGCGGCGCACGCCGCCGGGGCGCTCGTCGTCTGGGACCTGTGCCACACGGCCGGGGCGCTGCCCATCGGCCTCGACGCGCACGGAGTGGACCTCGCGGTCGGCTGTACGTACAAGTACCTCAACGGCGGCCCCGGCGCCCCCGCGTA
The DNA here is from genome assembly GCF_057834205.1 of Streptomyces sp. GL_148. Taxonomy (NCBI): domain Bacteria; kingdom Bacillati; phylum Actinomycetota; class Actinomycetes; order Kitasatosporales; family Streptomycetaceae; genus Streptomyces; species Streptomyces sp. GL_148. The sequence continues at coordinate 4,744,179 of NZ_CM174396.1, forward strand.
CCTGTACGTCGCCACCCGCCACCAGTCCGCCTTCGACTCCCCGCTGCCGGGCTGGAACAGTCACGCGGACCCGTTCGCGATGACCCCCTCCTACGAGGCCGCCCCGGGCGTGGCGCGGGCTCGCGTCGGCACCCCGGACATCCTGTCCATGCTCGCGCTGGAGGCCGCGCTGGACGCCTGGGACGGGGTCGCGGTCGAGGACGTCCGCGCGAAGTCCCTCGCGCTGACCGACTTCTTCCTCGAGTGCGTGGCGGCGTACGTCCCGGCGGGCAAGGTCGAGCTGGTCACCCCCACCGGGCACGAAGAGCGCGCCAGCCAGGTGTCGCTGCGCACGGAGAACGCGGACGGGGTCATGCGCGAGCTCATCTCGCGAGGGGTGATCGGGGACTTCCGCGCCCCCGATGTCCTGCGCTTCGGATTCACCCCGCTGTACGTCGGCTTCGCGGATGCGGAGCGTGCAGCGCGCGCACTGGGTCACATTTTCGGGTGAACCGGTAGCGAAACGTCACATCACCGCGCGGGCGGGGCTACGGCCCCGCCCGCGCCGGTATCTCCACGGCCCGCCACCGAGGGGGCCGTTCCGGCCTGATACGGTCCCGCTCTGCCGGAACACCGGAACACCAGTCCCCCCTGTCCCATGCGATACCGGAGGTTGAGCCGATGACGGACCCCGCAGTCGAACGGGACGCCGCCGAGGCCGCCTCGGCCTTCTCACATCCGCCCGTGGCTCCCGACGCGACGGCCGCCTACGGTGAACACCCCGACCAGGTCATCGACTTCTACGCCCCGCGCGGGGAGCGGGCGCAGCCGGGTGTCGCGCGTTCCGCGCCGCTGGTCGTCGTCCTGCACGGCGGAGCGTGGCGCGCCCCGTACGACCGGCAGCACATCACCCCCCTCGCGGATCTCCTGGCCCGCCGGGGTTTCGCCGTCGCCAACGTCGAGTACCGGCGCGGCCAGTCCCGGGCATCGCAGCCTCTGCCGCACCAGGATGCCGAGGGCCCCGTGGCGGGCCGCTGGCCCGAGACCTTCGACGACGTGGCCGCCGCCCTCGACGCCCTGCCCGGCCTGGCCGCCGTCAGCCTGCCGGAGGCGGACCCGCGCCGCACGGTGCTGACCGGCCACTCGGCCGGAGGCCACCTCGCGCTGTGGGCCGCGGCCCGCCACGTGCTCCCGTACGACGCCCCGGCCGGCTGGAGGCTGCCTTCGCCGCCGCTGCTGCGCGGCGTGGTGGCGCTGGCCCCGATCGCGGACTTCACGGTGGCGGAGGAGCTCGGGGTCTGCGGGGGAGCCTCGGCGCAACTGCTGGGCGGAGCGGCCGCCTTCGAGGCGCGCCGCCCGTACGCGGACCCGGCGGTGCTGCTCCCGACGGGCATCGCGACGGCGGTGGTCCAGGGGCGGAGCGACATCCAGGTCCCGGAGGCGGTGGCGGAGGCCTACGTGGCGGCGGCCGCGCTGGCGGGGGAGATGGTGGGACTGACCCTGCTGGACGGGGTGGGCCACTTCCCGCTCATCGATCTGGCGGCGGACGCGTGCGCGGTGGTGGCGGAGGAGATCTCACAGCTGGCCTGGTAGGACCGGGTGCCCCGGGGCCGCCGAGCCCCCCGAGTGCCCCGGGTACGCCGAAGGGGCGGCCGCGCTGGGCCGCCCCTCCGGGCTCGGTGCAGGTACCGCCGCTGCTTACAGGAACGAGTTGATCTCGATCGTCTCGGTGCGGCCGGGGCCGACGCCGATCGCGGAGATCGGGGCGCCCGACATCTCCTCGAGGGCCTTGACGTACGCCTGGGCGTTCTTCGGGAGGTCCGCGAAGGTCTTGGCCTTGGTGATGTCCTCGGACCAGCCGGGGAGGTTTTCGTAGATCGGCTTCGCGTGGTGGAAGTCCGACTGCGAGTACGGGAGCTCCTCGACGCGCTTGCCGTCGATCTCGTACGCGACGCAGACCGGGATCTCCTCCCAGCCGGTCAGCACGTCCAGCTTGGTGAGGAAGAAGTCCGTCAGGCCGTTGACGCGGGTCGCGTAGCGGGCGATCGGGGCGTCGAACCAGCCGCAGCGGCGGTCGCGGCCGGTGGTCACGCCGCGCTCGCCGCCGATGCGGCGCAGGGCCTCGCCGTCCGCGTCGAACAGCTCGGTCGGGAACGGACCCGAGCCGACGCGGGTCGTGTACGCCTTCAGGATGCCGATGACGCGGCTGATCTTCGTCGGGCCGACGCCCGCACCGGTGCAGGCGCCACCGGCGGTCGGGTTCGAGGAGGTGACGAAGGGGTACGTGCCGTGGTCGACGTCGAGCAGCGTGCCCTGGCCGCCCTCGAAGAGCACGACCTTGTCCTCGTCGAGCGCGTTGTTGATGATCAGGGTGGTGTCGGCGACGTACGGCTTGATCTGCTCCGCGTACTGGAGCATCTCTTCGACGATCTGGGCCGGGTCGATCGCGCGGCGGTTGTACAGCTTCGCGAGGAGCTGGTTCTTGCCCTCCAGCGCCGCTTCGACCTTCTGGGTGAGGATCGACTCGTCGTAGAGGTCCTGGACGCGGATGCCGATGCGGTTGATCTTGTCCGCGTACGTCGGGCCGATGCCGCGGCCGGTCGTACCGATCTTGCGCTTGCCGAGGAAGCGCTCGCCGACCTTGTCGAGGGTGACGTTGTACGGCGTGATCAGGTGCGCGTTGCCGCTGAGCAGCAGCTTTGAGGTGTCGATGCCGCGCTCGTTCAGGCCGCGCAGCTCGGAGAGCAGGACGGCCGGGTCGACCACGACACCGTTGCCGATGACCGGGGTGCATCCGGGGGAGAGGATGCCGGAAGGGAGAAGGTGCAGCGCGTACTTCTGGTCGCCTACGACGACCGTGTGGCCGGCGTTGTTGCCACCCTGGTAACGCACTACATAGTCAACGGATCCACCGAGCAGGTCGGTGGCCTTTCCCTTGCCCTCGTCACCCCACTGAGCTCCGAGCAGCACAAGAGCGGGCACAGGCGTACACCTCTTCCGGATGGGGCATGTCCAAGGTCAGGGGGCGTACGACGATGTACACCGCAGGCTGAGCCGTCGGACCGGTGCCCCGGAATAGACGAAGGCCCTGGCGCAATAGCGCAAGGGCCTCTTGCACAAAGATGCTACCCGAGGAAGGACCGAGGTGTCGGCTCCAGAGCCCACCATGAGCCATGCGGGCGCGCCGGTAGGCGGCCTGCTCGTGCTCGTCGACCCGGTCGCCCGCCGTCTTGACGGCGAGTCGGTGCGAATCGCGAAAGATGTGCTGTCAGCAGGTGCGGCGGCGAAAATTTGTCTCCCGGACTCACAGGAGGAGTTTGCGCGGGCCCTCGCCCGCCGGGGTCATCGGCAGCCGGTGATCGTGGGCGACGACCGCGCGCTCGTACGGGCCGTCGGGCTGCTGCACCGTGAGCGGGCACTGTCCGAGGGGGCCGTTTCGCTGATTCCGGTGGGGCCGGCGGGGTCGCTGGTACTGGCGCTGCAGCTCGGCGTGCCGCTGTCGGCCGTGTCGGCCGCGCGGGCGGTCCTGGACGGGGCCGTCGGCATGCGGGACCTGCTCGTCGACGACAGCGACGGGGTGGTGCTGGGCGGGATCGGCATCCCGCCGCCGCCCGTGGGGGCCGAGGCCGGGTTCCGGCCGGAGGCCGGGGGCGTGCCGCGGCCGGCCGGGCCGTCGGTGTGGAACGCGTACCGCTCGCTGGTCCGTACGTTCGTCCGCCCGCCGGGGGCCTCTTCCGCCACGGGATCCGGCGGGGGCCACCGGCTGCGGGTGGAGGCCGACGGGGTGGTCCTGGCGGACGTGGACCGGATGGTGGAGGACCTCACCGTGTCGGCGCGGGAGGGCGACGGGCTGGCGGACGTGCTGGTCCGGATGGGGGCGGTCACGGCACCGGGCCTCGGTGCCGGTGCCGGTGCGGGTCCCGGCTCGGACTCGGACTCGGGCTCCGGTCCCGGCTCGGACTCGGAATCCGGTTCCGGTTCCGGCCGGGTGGTGCGGGCGCGGGCGTCGGCCGTCACGGTCTCCGGGGCGGATTTCCGCTACCGGTCGGACGTCGGCATCACCGGTCCGGTCCGCCGCCGTACGTGGACCTTGCACCCGGGGGCGTGGGGGCTGACGCTGCCGCTGCAGCGCTGACGAGGGGGGCGGGTCAGATGGCCGGGATCGGTTCGACCTACGACGACGAAGCCGCGGAGCCCGGGCCGGAGCCCGAGCCCGAGCCGAGGGCGGAGGCGGAGGCGGTCCGAGAGCCCGGGCCGCCCAGCGAAGCGGCTGTCCGGGCCGCGCTCGGCGACTGGCGGCAGGACGCGCTGCTGATCTGCCTGCTGCCGGTCATGTGCTGGCCCGCGCTGATCGGGGCGCTGGTTACCCGCCCGGCGCTGTTGCAGGGGGTGCTCCTGGTGGTGCTGTGCCTGCCGGTGCTCGTCGCCCTCCGGGAGCTGTACGTGGCCCGATGCGTGCGGGGCCTCCTGCGGGACCCGGAGCTGCGCTGGACCCCGTACGACGTCGAGGTGGTGCGCGGGCGCGGGCTGCCGCCGCTGCTGGTCCTGGGCGACGGGCTCCACGTGCTGACCCTGGGCCCGCTGGGCAGACGGGTGCTGCCGCCGCGCGCGTGGCCGCGCAGCGACCCGGCGCTCCCGCAGGCGGCGCTCCCGCCGTCGCCCGCGGAGTCGGAGGCACCCGACCCTCCGGCGGAGCGGTTCGTGTGGCTGGCCGGGGACCCGGGGCCGGGGGCCGTGGTGTGGGCGCCGCGCGCCCGGGAGCTGGGCCGGGCGCGCGGGCTGTGGCGGCGGGGCGCGCTCAGGCGGAGGCGGCCGCTTCGATGAGGTCGCAGACCGGGCCCGGCTGGGAGGCGAGGGAGGCGTGGCTCGCGTCGAGCTCGATGGTCTTGCGGGGGTTCATGCGGGCGGCCATGCGGCGCTCGTTGTCGGGGTGGATCATGCGGTCGGCGGTGGAGACCTGGTACCAGGACGGCTTCGCGCGCCAGGCCGGCGCGGTGACGGCGTCGCCGAAGGTGGAGGCGAGGGGAGCCTTCTGGGTCACGGCCATGACCAGGGCTTCTTCGGGAGTGAGGTCCTGGGCGAAGCTCTCGTGGAACGTGTCCTGCTTGACCCACAGATAGCCGTCGGAGTCGGGGAGGATGTTCTCGAACGCCGCCGGCGGCTTCTCCTGGGTGATCCCGCCCGGGCTCTCGCCCGCGTCGGGCGCGAAGGCGGCGACGTAGACCAGACCGGTGACGTTGGGCAGGTCCCCGGCTTCGGTGATGACGGCTCCGCCGTAGGAGTGGCCGACGAGGAGCACCGGCCCGTCGATCTGCCGGACCATCTTGCGGGTCCGCTCGGCGTCGTCGGCGAGGGAGGTCAGCGGATTCTCGACGGCGTGCAGGTCGGTGTACCCGCGGCGGTGGAGCTCGCCGATGACCTTGGCCCAGTGGGCGGCGCCGCCCCAGAAGCCGTGGACGAGGACGATGGCGGGGGTGTGGACGGGGCTGTCTGCCATGAGTTTGCGCTCCTGAGTCCGGTTTCCCGCGTCCCGCGCCGGGTCGCGGGCCCCCCCGGCCCACGCTAGGCGGAGGGCCTCCCGCCCGCCATGGCGGCCACTGCTGGGTACGGACCGGGTCACGGCAGGTTCAGGGTCGCGCGGTGCGTGCGCCAGCGGTCCATCAGGCCCAGGAGTTCCGCCTGCATGAACTCGAAGAACGCCGCCGTCTCGGCGATCCGGGTGCCCGCGGGGGAGTCGGGGCCGAGGCCGGCCGCGCCCTCGCGGAGGGTCTTCTCCCAGAGGGTCAGGATCTGGTCCCGCCGGGTGAAGGTCTCGTACCAGAGCTCGTCGTGCAGCACGTAGCGGTCGCGTCGCGAGCCCGGCTCGCGCTCCCGGCTGACCATGTTGACCTGGGACAGGTAGGAGACGGCTCCCGATACCGCCGCGGGGCTGATCCGCAGGGCCTCGCCCAGTTCCGCCGAGGTCATCGCGCCGCCGTCGCTCGCGAGCAGCTGGGCGAAGACGCGCGCCGCCATCCGCTGCATCCCCGCCTCGGTCAGCTGCGCGGCGAACCGCTCGACGAAGCGGGAGACCGCCTCTTCGTCCCGGGGGCCCTGGGGCTCCCGGGGGGCCGTTTCCGTCTTCATGTCGCCGTCGTTCACGTCTTCCGCCACCCTCCCGACTTTACGTGATTCCCGACCTTCACAAAATTGTGAAAGAAGCGTACGTTCGGAACCATGACGAAGGCAATCAGCGTCGCCGGACTCCACAAGGCGTTCGGCCGCACCCACGCACTGGACGGCCTCGACCTCGCGGTCGCCACCGGAGAGGTGCACGGATTCCTCGGCCCCAACGGCGCCGGCAAGTCCACCGCGATCCGGGTCCTGCTCGGTCTGCTGCGCGCCGACTCCGGCGCCGCCCGGCTGCTCGGCGGCGATCCGTGGGCCGACGCCGTCGAACTGCACCGCCGCATCGCCTACGTACCCGGCGACGTCACCCTCTGGCGCAACCTCTCCGGCGGCGAGGTCATCGATCTCTACGGGCGCCTGCGCGGCGGCCGCGCCGGCCTCGACCGGGCGCGCCGCGCCGAGCTGATCGAGCGGTTCGAACTCGACCCGACCAAGAAGGGGCGTACGTACTCCAAGGGCAACCGGCAGAAGGTCGCCCTCGTCGCCGCCTTCGCCGCAGACGTAGAGCTGCTCATCCTCGACGAGCCCACCTCCGGCCTCGACCCGCTGATGGAGGAGGTCTTCCGGAGCTGCGTCGCCGAGGCCCGGGCCGCCGGCCGCACCATCCTGCTCAGTTCGCACATCCTCAGCGAGGTCGAGACCCTCTGCGACCGGGTCAGCATCATCCGCAAGGGCCGCACGGTCGAGACCGGCAGCCTCGCCGAACTGCGCCACCTGACCCGTACGTCGATCAGCGCCGAGCTCGCCGGACCGCCCAACGGGCTCGCGCACCTGCCGGGCGTGCACGACGTGGAGGTGCGGGGGCAGAAGATCCGCCTCCAGGCCGACACGGACAAGCTGGACGCCGTACTGCGGTCGCTGGCCGCCTCGGGGGTGCGGTCCCTGACCGCGACCCCGCCGACCCTCGAAGAGCTCTTCCTGCGGCACTACGCCCGCGGCGACGAGGCGGGTGAGCTGCGATGAAACACCGTCAACTGGCCGGAACCGGACCCTTGCTGCGCCTCGCCCTACGCCGCGACCGCGTCATGATGCCGGTCTGGATCCTGGTCGTGGCCGCCCTGGTGCTCAGCCTGCCCGCCTCACTCGAATCGGTGTACGCGACGCCGGCCGAACGGGCCCGCCTGCTCTCCACCATGAGCGCGAACGGCTCGCTCCGCGCCCTCTACGGCCCCGCCTTCGGCGACTCGGTCGGCGCACTGACCGCCTGGCGGGGCGGGGTCTTCGCCGGGCTGCTCGCAGGGGTCATGAGCCTGATCATCGTGATCCGGCACACCCGCGAGGAGGAGGAGACGGGCCGTCAGGAGCTGTTGTCGGCCGCGATGGTGGGGCGCCGGGCCCCGCTGACGGCGGCCCTGCTGGCGGCCCTCACCGCCAACGCCCTGGTCGCCCTCCTCGTCACGGCCGGGCTCGCCGGGCGGGGCGCGGGCGGAGCGCTCGCCCTCGGGCTCGGGATCGGCGCCACCGGGATGCTGTTCGCGTCGGCGGCCGCTGTCACGGCGCAGCTCACCGAGAGTGCGCGGCTCGCCAAGGGCCTCGCCGGGGCGCTGCTCGGCGCGGCCTTCGTCCTGCGCGCCGCGGGCGACGCGGGCTCGGCGGACGGTTCGTCGGCGCTGACCTGGATCTCGCCGCTGGGCTGGTTGGAGCACCTACGGGCCTTCGCGGCCGAACGCTGGTGGGTGCTCGCCCTGTTCGCGGCGGCCTTCGCCGCCCAGACGGCCACTGCTTACGCGCTCGCCGGGCGCCGCGACCTCGGCATGAGCTTCCTGGCGGTCCGCCCGGGCCCGGCCGAGGGGCGGCTCGGGAGTGCCGGGGCGCTGGCGTGGCGGCTGCAGCGGGGCGGGCTGCTCGGCTGGAGCCTCGGATTCCTGGTGGCCGGTGCGGTGTTCGGGGGGATGGCGGACGGGGCCACGGAGCTGGTCGGCGACAACGCCAAGACCCGGGAGATCATCGAGCGGATGGGCGGCGCGGGCGGTCGGGCCGGCCTCACCGACGCCTTCCTGGCGACGATGGCCGGGATGCTCGGGCTGGTGGCCGCCCTCTTCATCGTGTCGTCGGTGCTGCGCCTGGGCGCCGAGGAGTCGGGGCAGCGCGCGGAGCCCGTGCTGGCGAACGCCGTCGGCCGTCTGCGCTGGGCCGCCGGTCATCTGGCCGTCGCCTTCGGCGGCTCGGCGCTGATCCTGCTGCTGGGCGGGCTCGGCCTGGGCCTCGGCCACGGCGCGGGCCTCGCGCAGACCGTCGGGGGCTCTCTCGCGCAACTCCCCGCGGTGTGGGTGATCGGAGCCGTCGCGGCCCTCCTGTACGGCGCGGTCCCCACCTATGCGTCGGCCGGCTGGGCGGTGGCCGGGGCCGCGCTGATGCTCGGCTGGATCGGCCCCGCGCTGAACCTCCCCCGGGCGGTCCTCGACCTGTCCCCCTTCGCCCACCTGCCCCGGATCCCCGGCTCCGAGGCCCTGACCTGGACTCCTCTGCTGATGCTGACCGCGTTGGCGGCGGCTCTCCTGGCCGCTGCCCTGACCGCCCTGCGCCACCGGGACCTGGCGGCCTGAGCCCCGGCCCCCTTGATCCACTCTCATCCGAAAAGTTGTCCACAGCTGTGGACAACTTTTCGCAACCGGCCTAAGCGGGGGTCACCAGCCGGGTCTCGTACGCGAACACCGCCGCCTGTGTGCGGTCCCGCAGTCCCAGCTTCACCAGGATCCGGCTCACATGCGTCTTGATGGTGGACTCGGCGATGATCAGGCGATCCGCTATCTCCGCGTTGGACAACCCCTGTGCGATCAGCACCAGCACCTCGGTCTCACGCTCCGTCAATTCCGTCAGCTCCGTGACCCCCGCGGACCCCGCGTGTGTGCGGGTCTCCGACAACTTCGAGAACTCCGTGATCAGCCGCTTGGTCACGGAGGGCGCCAGCAACGCCTCCCCGGCGGCCACCACCCTGACTCCGTCGGCCAGTTGGCGGGCAGAGGCGTCCTTGAGGAGGAACCCGGACGCGCCGGCCCGCAGGGCCTGGTACACGTACTCGTCGAGGTCGAAGGTCGTCAGGACCAGCACCTTCGCGTCCGTGTCGGCGGCGACGATCTCCCGGGTCGCCTCCAGGCCGTTCATCTCCGGCATCCGGATGTCCATCAGCACCACATCCGGCTTCAGCGCCGCCACTTGGGCGATGGCCTCCCGCCCGTTCACCGCCTCCCCGACCACTTCGATGCCGTCCATCGCATTGAGCAGCACGGAGAATCCCTCACGGACCATCATCTGGTCGTCGACGATGAGCACTCTGATCGTCATGCCGGATCCTTCTCCGGTACCGGGCGGCTGCCGGCCACGGGTATGAACACCGCCACCTCGAACCCTCCGGAGGCCCGCTCCCCGACGGTCATCTCCCCTTCCAGCATGGCCACCCGCTCGCGCATCCCGGTGATCCCCTGCCCGGCCCCCGGCGAGGGCCGCACATCCCCGGTGCCGGCCTCGTTGACGATGCGCAGGCCCAGCCCGCCCAGCACGTACGAGACCTCGACCCCGGCACTGGCGCCCGGCGCGTGCCGCAGGGTGTTGCTCAGGGCCTCCTGGATGATCCGGTAGGCCGACAGTTCCACACCCGGCGGCAGCTCGCGCACCGCCCCCGTCACGGTCTTGTCCACGCTCAGCCCGGCCTCCCGCACATTGGCCAGCAGGCCGTCCAGCGAGGCCAGCGTCGGCTGTGGGGCGTCCGGTGCCTCGTAGTCCGCGGAGCGGACGACACCCAGCACCCGGCGCAGCTCGGTCAGGGCCGCGACCGCGTTCTCCCGGATGGTGACGAAGGCGGCCTCCAGCTCCGGCGGCGGATTCTTCACCCGGTAGGGGGCGGCCTCCGCCTGGATGGCCACCACCGACATGTGGTGGGCGACCACGTCGTGGAGCTCCCGCGCGATCGTGGTCCGCTCCTCCAGCAGGGTGCGCCGGTCCCGCTCGACGGCGGTGACCTCCTGCTGCGCGGTGACCTCCTGCTCCGCCTGCTTGCGGATGGTGCGGATGCTCACGGCGAGGAGGGCGATCGCCAGCACGAAGGCCATCGGGCCGACGTAAGCGGCGTGCCCGCCGCCGAGCACGGTGGACGTCACGATGCCGACGGCCACCGTGACCACCCACATCCAGCCGGCGGTCCGGGGCTTGGTGCGCATCGCCACGATGGTCACCGTGATGAGGTACGCGGCGAACGAGCCCGGAGACCAGGGGCTTTCAAAGCCCCCCGGGTCGATCACCGAAAAGAGCAAGGTGACCGCGACGGCGGCCCAGAACGCCCCCACGGGCCGTACCAGGGTCATCAGGACGGGAGCGGCGGCCAGCAGCCCCATCACCAAGGCGCCGGCCCCGGACACGCCGTCGTTGACGGAGGCGAAGGCCATGACGAAGAACGCCAGCAGGCAAACGACCACGTGCGGCAGGTGCACGGCCTCCGCCCGTATCCCCGCGGGGAGCAGCCTGACCAGACGGCCGTCCGTAGGCATCGGAGGCAGCGGACGGTAGGCGAAGGCTTCGTTGATCAGATCCTGGCGCAGGCTCTGGATGAAGCCCGAAGCCAGCCGGAGTTCGGGTGTCCGGGGGGTCGCCCCGTGGGTCGTCTCGGTCATGCTCCCCACGGTAGGCGGGCCCCGTCCTGGTCCGCGTCGCCGCTGAAGGGGATTTCCCGGGGTCCCCCTCAAGTACTACCGGGGCCGCTTTAGTAGCCCGTCGGACGGATCAGACCCGTCTCGTACGCGAACACCGCCGCCTGTGTGCGGTCCCGCAGGCCCAGCTTCACCAGGATCCGGCCCACGTGCGTTTTGACCGTTTGCTCGGCCAGGATCAGGTGCTCGGCGATCTCCGCGTTCGACATGCCCTGGGCGACCAGCGACAGGACCTCCGTCTCCCGCTCCGTCAGCTCGTCGATCCGCGCCTTCGAAGGCGCCCTCGGGGCCCCCAGCCGGGAGAACTCGGTGATCAGCCGCTTCGTGATGTTCGGAGCGAGGAGCGCCTCCCCGGCCGCGATCACGCGGACCGCCTCCGCCAGCTGATCGGCGGAGGCGTCCTTGAGGAGGAACCCCGAGGCGCCGGCGCGCAGCGCCTCGTACACGTACTCGTCGAGGTCGAAGGTGGTAAGCACCAGCACCTTCACCGCGGAGCCCGGGGCGGCGGTGATGAGCGAGGTGGCCTCGATGCCGCCCATCCGGATGTCCATCAGGACCACGTCCGGCGCCAGTTCGGCGACCTTCGCCACGGCCTCGGCGCCGTCGACGGCCTGACCGACGACCTCGATGTCGGGCTGGGCGTCGAGGAGCACGGTGAAGCCCTGGCGGACCATCATCTGGTCGTCGGCGATCATCACCTTGATCGGGGCAGCAGTCATGTGTCCTTCTTCGTCGTCTCGGAGGCGGGGGAAGGCCCGCCGCCCGGGGACACGGGGTCCATCGGCAGTACGGCGCTCACCTCGTACCCTCCGTCGGGGCGGGGGCCGGCGGCCAGCTCGCCCCCCAGCATGCCCGCTCGCTCCCGCATCCCCAGCAGCCCGTGCCCCGCTCCCATGCTCGGCGGGACCGGCCGGGTGGGAGCGGTGTTGGCGACGCACAGGTGCACATCGCGGGGTCCGTAGGCGATGCCGACCTCCACGCGGGAGCCGGGCGCATGGCGCAGGCAGTTGCTCAGCGCCTCCTGCACGATCCGGTAGGCGGTGAGCTCCACCCCCGGGGACAACGGGCGGCGGATGCCCGCGATCTCGGTGGTGACCTCCAGCCCGGCCGCCCGCACGTTCTCCACGAGGCCGTCCAACTCGGCCAGCGTGGGCTGCGGATGATGCGGACCGGCGGCCTCGTCCGGGTTCTCGGAACGCAGCACCCCCAGGACGCGACGCAGCTCCGTCAGGGCCTCCACGGCATTCGCGCGGATCCCGGCCAGGTTCTCCTTCAGCTCCTCCGACGGGTTCTCCACGAGATAGGGGGCCACCTGCGCCTGGATGGAGATCACCGACATGTGGTGCGCGACGACGTCGTGCAGCTCGCGGGCGATCCGGCTGCGCTCCTCCAGCAGGGTGCGCCGGGCGCGCTCCTCCTCGGTGAGGGTCTCCTGCTCGACGAGCTGCGTGCGGGCCAGCCGGGTCGCGCGCAGGGCGTAGCCGAGGAGGCCGGTGAAGGAGAACAGGAGGATGGCCCCGGGGGTGCCGGTGCCGCTGTGCTCGGGCCTGAAGAGGCCTTCGGCCAGCCCGGTGCAGGCAACGACGACGGTGACCGCCCCGACGGTCACCCGGGGCGGCACCCGCAGGGACACCAGCAGCAGCACCGGGGCGAAGGCGAACAGCCCGGCGGGCATCCACGGCCAGTTCTGGCCCTGCCCGACGTGGCCGTGGATCTCCCCGGCGATCAGTCCTGCCGCGGTCAGACCGATCCAGTACCCGGCCATCGGCCACCGCATCGCGATCACGATGGACCCGGCGACCATGGTCGCCAGCAACGGCCGGACGGAGCCGTTGACCCCGTAGTGGTTGCTCAGCTGCTCCGTGGTGACGGCGAACAACGCCGCTGCCAGATAGAGGAGCACCACGTGCGGGAGCCAGGCCAGCCAGCGCGGCCTCGACATCCTCGGGAGGGGATCGGCCTTCAGGTCCAACAGCCCCCGGGCCACGCTCCGCACCACGGCCGACGCCCTGGCGGGGGAACCTCCCGGCTCCCCGTCGGCCACGGTCGCAGCCGGTTCCCCGGCCGGGGTCGCGTGCTGTGCCCGGACCGGGGCCGGAATCGGGGCCGGAGTCGGGGGCTCGCTCTGCTCGTTCACGTCGTCCAGCCTAGGCATGGAGGGTCTCCTTGGCGGGAGCCACCGGGCCGGTGACTGTGCTTTCAGCGGCCGGAGTTGAGTTGGTGCGGGCGTTGAGGGAGACGGTCCCCCGGGGCAGGGCCGCGGACGAGGCGACGATCCGGGAGGGGATGACCGGTGTCCGGGAGGATCCGCGCCGGGTCCGGCCGCGGGGGCGGTCGCCGGCCTGCTCGTAGGTGTGGAAGGCGGCCCAGCAGACCGCCAGCGCGGCTGCGAACACGGGCAGCCAGAGCAGCCGGACGGCTATCCACTCCGCGGAGGCGGGCACGGTGTGCAGGCCGGGCAGATCGGTGGAGACCAGCAGCCCCAGGGCGGTGACGGCCATCATCGCGGTCTGGTGCCACAGGAAGATCGTCATGGCGGACAGGTTCACCAGAGCCACCTTCGCCCAGGCCCGCGGCCGGCTCATCACCCGGGCCAGCGGCCCCCGCAGCAGCAGTGCCAGCCCGCACTGGGCCAGGCCGAACGCCACGGCGGCCAGCGTCGGCGGATTCAGATTCGAGATCGCGGCTCCGGGGACTCCGACCATCGAAGCGGGGTATCCGCCCCAGAGGATCAGTGCGGCCGTGGCGGCGATCCCGCCGCCCAGCAGGAGCGCGGCCGGGGTGCGCCGGGCGAAGGCGCCCCGGGACCAGGCGGCGCCCAGGGTGTAGGGCACCAGCCAGCCGGCGGCCACATTGACCCAGCCGATCCATTCGGGCCCCCCGAATCCGAATCGCCAGACATCGACCGAGGCCACCACGGCCAGCGGCCACAGCGGGCTCAGCCGGGCGACGAGCGGGGTCGCGGCGGTGAGCGCGGCGAAGACGAGGAGGAACCACAAGGGGGACAGGACGAGTTTGAGGAGGGTCCGGACGGTGTCCGTCCCGACGCCGCCGAGCAGCATGCCGACGGCGGCGACGCTCCAGAGGACCAGGACGGCGGCGACCGGCCGGAACAGCCTGCCGAGACGCTGACGGACCCACTGCCCGTAAGGGACTCCGCGGCCGCGCGCCGAATCGTACCCCTGGGCCGCGACGTGGCCGCCGACCAGGAAGAAGACGGCAAGGGTCTGGAACACCCAGGAGACCGGGGCCAGTCCGCTCATGTGGGCCAGCGGGCTGGTGGTGCTGAGGCCGCCGTCGGCACTGGTCAGTGCGGTGACCAGCCAGTGGCCCAGCACCACGCCGAGGATGGCGAAGGCCCGGAGGGCGTCCACCGCCCGGTCCCGGTGGGCGGGGGTTGCGGAGTCGATGCGGTCCGCGAGAACGGACCAGCGGGTCTGTGATTCACGCACGCGCACGGGAGACCTCCGGAGCAGCGAGGACGGACGGGGCGAGGGCGGCGGTGAAGGACGAGGATGCCGCCGAGGCAGGGGAGGCAGGGGAGGCAGGGGAGGCAGGGGAGGCAGGGGAGGCAGGGGAGGCAGGGGCGGCGGGAGCGGCGCCCTGGACGGGCCGGGCCTGCGGGGAGGAGCCGAGCACGATCCCGGCCAGGCCGTTCAGTGATTCGGTGCCCGGCTTGAGGTAGTCGCTGTGGCCGCCGGAGCCGGCCGCGAAGGGCAGGGCTCCGAAGGCCGGGTCCACGGGATCGGCGCCGAAACCGAGCCCGCCGACGCGGACGTGCGGGACACCGGAGATCCAGTCGTCGCCACCCCGGCCGGCCCAGACCCGGGCCCGGGTCGGCAGGTCCGCGGCGGAGTCGGCCCCCGTGCCCGGACTGCCGAACAGCGCCATGTCGGTCACCTCGGGGCCGGTCTCCGTACGGGCGCACACGACGGACCCGTAGGAGTGGCAGAGGAGCGAGAGGCGGGCCCCCGGGGCGGCCAGCCGGGCCAATCCGGGAAGGAAGGAGCCCAGTTCGGCGGCGGCCTCGTCGGCGCGGCCGGTGGTCAGGACGGCCGGGCTGACCGTGCCGGGGGTGTCGTACCCGAGCCAGGCGACCACGGCGGAGCGGGGGTGCTCGGCGCGGAGGCGCTGCTGAAGGGCGACGGCTCCGGCGCGGAACCTCTGGTAGGTGTCCAGCGTCGTGTCCGACCCGGGGACCAGGACCGCGACCCGGTCGGCGGTCTCCAGATCGCCGAACACCTCTATCGCCCGGCCCTTGCCGCGCCCGTCGAAGACGAGGAACCGGGCATCGCCGCCCGCCTCCATCGCGCGGAGCTTCGCCGCGCGGCCGCCGCGGCCGGCGTTCTCGGCCGTACGGGCCGCCTCGGCGAGGTTGGCGAGGCGGGCGGCGTACCGGTCGGGGAGGGCTGTGCTCTCGCCGAGGACCGCCGGGGCCGGTGCGGGGACGTCCGGGGAAGCGGCGGCGGAAACGGGGAACACCACGGCCGCGGCGACGAGCCCGGCCAGCAGCGTGCGGCGCAGACGGCCACGGCTGCGGCCGTCGGGACGTGCGGTGGGTCGCGGTCGGCGGCTCATGGGTCCGTTCCTTCGCTCGTGCCAGAGGGGCGGTGCTGCGTTCTTCTCTGGTCACGAAGTTAGGAATCAGGAGCCCTCGTCAGCGTCACACTGGAGAGCCCACTTCCCAAGTAGCTCTCAGGTATGACAGGGGCTACTCAGGGGTCAGGCACGGCCAGTTGGAAGAGGCCCGCTCAGTCCGCCGCCAGCGATTCGGAGAGCGGCTCCGCGAGAGGTTCGACGAAGCCGGCGCGCCAGCGCGGGGCCGGGTCCTGCCCGGGGCTGGTCCAGTACTCCCGCGCTCCGGCGATCCGCCCGTCCCGCACGGTCCACAGGGAGACGGCGCGGTAGACGACGTGGTCCTGGGGTATCTCCACCTCGGTCACGACGAGATCGCCGTCCGCGAGGATCCGGAGCACGTCGACGGATCTCTCGTCCGCGTAGTCGTCATCGCTGATGACGGCGATGAAGTTGTCGCGACCGACGATGCGTTCGCTGCTTACGGGCCACTCGATCACCGCGTCCTCGGCGATCAGCGGGGCCACTCCGTCCCAGTCGCGTGCCTCGATCCGCTCCCACAGTTGTGCCACTACCTTCAACGGCTCCATGTGCCGCAGTGTGAGGGGGGACCGTGGAATGCAACAAGCTTTGCTTGCAGGCTTATTGACTTCGAAATAATTAGCTTCTGCGGTACGTGAGCGGAGCGGCGGTGCTGCCGTCGAGCTCCCGCACCAGGTTCCCGTTGGGGAGCAGCCGCAGCGTGCTCCGGCCGCCCGGCGAACACGACGGCGGTGCACCGGAGATCACCGTGGAGGGGTCGAGCCCGACGCCGTCGGTGGTGGCGGAGCGCAGCGGCGCGGTCCAGGCGCAGCTGAGTCCGGGGGCCTGGAGGGTCAGGGACATGACGTTGGAGCCGGTCGTTCCGGGGCTGAGGGTGAGCTGCCAGCTCTGGCCGCCGTAGGTGGACCGCCAGGTGCCGGCGTAGGCCTCGGGAAGCGTCGCCGGAGTGGCGGAAGGGACAGGAGTGGTGCCGGTGCCGGTGCCAGTGCCGGTGTCGGTCCCGTCCGCGGTGCCCCGCGGGCCGGAGGAGCCGGCCGGGGCGGCGCCGTGGCTGGAGCGGGGCGAACCGTCGCCGGATCCGCTCATGACGGTGTACACCGTGCCGCCCGCCGCGACGGCGACCACCGCGGCGACGGCAACGAGCAGGGCCGTGGAGACGACCGCGGGCCGCGAGCGGGCACCGGCGCCGGCGCCGGAGTTCGCCCCGGGCACGGGGGTGAGCGTCGAGGCGGGCGGCGCAGGGCTCAGCGTGGCCGGGCCCGGTTCCGCCGCGGTGCGCTGGGCGGGCACGGTCACGGGCTCGGGCCGGTCCGGACCGGCGTCCACGCGGTCCAGCAGGGCTATGGCATGCTGCCCGAGCCGTGCGACGAGCGGCGCGGGCAGCCAGGGCTCCGGGGCGTCCCTCCGCCCCGCGCCGAGCCGTTCGAGGATCTCGGCGGGGGCGGGCCGGGCGGCCGGGTCCTTGTGCAGGCAATCGCGTACGACGTCACGCAGTTCGGCCGGTACGCCGGCCAGGTCCGGTTCCGCTTCGGTGACGCGCATCAGGAGCGCGGCGATGCCTCCGGGCTGCTCCGGGTCCCCGAAGGGCAGTCGGCCGGTGGCGGCGTAGGCGAGTACCGAGCCGAGGCCGAACACGTCGCAGGCCGCGGTCACGGGGGTGCCGTTGATCTGTTCGGGGGCGAGGAAGCCGGGGGAGCCGAGGAGTTCGCCGGTCTGGGTGAGGGCGGGGTCGGCGGTGGCCCCCAGGGCCCGGGCGATGCCGAAGTCGATGACGCGGGGGCCGGCTGCGGTGAGCAGGATGTTGCCGGGCTTCAGGTCCCGGTGGACGAGGCCGGCACGGTGGATGTCCTGGAGGGCGTACGAGAGCCCCTCGCCCAGGACCCGTACGGAGCCGGCCGGCAACGGGCCGAAGTCGCCGCCCACGGCTTGGCGCAGGCTCGGCCCGGCGATGTAGGCGGTGGCCAGCCAGGGGATCTCCGCGTCGGGGTCGGCGTCGAGGACGGCGACGGTCCAGTCCCCGCCGACGAGGCGGGCGGCGTCGGCCTCGCGGCGGAAGCGGGTGCGGAAGTCGGGGTGGGCGGCGAGGTGGGGGTGGATCAGCTTCACGGCGGCGGTGCGGGTGCCTGCGGCGCGGGGGCGGGTCCGGGTGCCGGCGGCCGTACCGGTACCGGTACTGATGCCGGTGCCGGTTGCGGTGCCGGTTGCGGTGCCCGCGCCGGGGTCGTGGTCCTCGGCGCGGCCGAGGTAGACCTGGCCCATTCCGCCGGTGCCGAGACGGGCGAGCAGGCGGTAAGGACCGATGTGCTCTGCATCGCGCGAGTGCAGTTGTTCCATGACAGGTGGTCCTCCCCCTGGGACTCGCCGGAGCCCGACAATAGTGGGGTCGGGGCGGGATGCCGGTTGCGGGGGTCGGGTTGCCGCCGGCCGGGAGTGGGGGCGTGGCAACCGGGGTTCGGACACACCCGATGCGGAGGTTCCACCGGGCGTACGGGTGGAGCGTGTTGGGACCCTGCCTCGACGCTGGCCGCGCGAAGGCATGGCGGACAAGGTCCGGCGAGACGTCCACAGGGCATGAGGGCTTCCGGTTCGTCGCCGAACGCGACGTGACGTTCGCGGACCGAGTCCTGCCGGCCAACCACCGGGTCATCGACCCCCGCACCACCCCGCTGGGACTGCTCCCAGCGGCGCAGGCCAGGCAAGGTCCGAAAGAGACGGCCTAAGCCGCCGGAGAGTCGGGTGGGGGCGGCAGGGTGTCCAGGGCGGCCGACAGGCGTTCCAGGACCCGGACCGTTTCGGCGAAGCCGTCTTCGCCGAGGGTCTCCGCGAGACGGGCGGCCAGGGACGCGTGGCCCGGGCCGATCCTGGCGACGGCGGTGCGGCCGGCATCCGTGGGGCGCAGCAGCTTCGCCCGGCGGTGGGCCGGGTTCGGGACGTACTCGGCGAGGCCCTTGGCGGCCAGCAGATCGGCGATGCGCTGCACGCTCTGCCGGGTGATGCCCATGGCCCGGGCGATGCCGGCGACGGGGAGCGGCTCGCGGAGCACGGCTCCGAGCACCTGCCACCAGGCTGCGGTCAGCCCTGCCGGGCGGGCCAGTTCCTCCGATACGGAGAGGAACTGGCCGTTGAGCCGGAACACCCCGAGGGCGGTGCGGCTCAGGAGGTCCTGCCGGGTGCGGAGGGAGTTCTCCCGCGGCCCTCTGCCGCGCGCCGCCGGAGCTGCGCCGCCCTCGGGGTGTTCCCCGGCGGGCGGCTCCGTACCCGGGGGCGGGACCGGGTCCGCGGATCCGCCCGCGCCGGCGGGCGCGGGGCGCGCGGTGTCCGGGGCCGCCGCGTTCCGGGCCGCGCCCTCGGGGCCCGGGGCGGATGCCGGGCCCGCGTGGGGCGCCGGGTCTGTGGGGGAGGTCTGCGCGGTGGCGCGGGGCGTGGGCTGGTCAGGCATGGTTCGGGTCCGCCGCCATCAGGACCGGGTACGCGCTCGCGTCCGAGTCGTGGAACAGCCGGTACCAGGCGTCCAGCACCTGCGGCTCGTACACCCCGAGGCGGGCGAAGACCTCGCGGGCGAACGCCACCGGTTCGGTCGGGCCCGCCGTGATCAGGTCGCCGTCGGTGACTGCGTCGGCCTCGACGTAGTGCGCGGCGCCCCCGTAGCCCGGCTGGCCGCCGAGGTAGAAGGGGGCCGCGCTGGTGTGCGTACGTCCGTCCAGGACTCCGGCGCGGGCCAGGCCGGCCGTGGCTCCGCAGATCGCGGCGACCGGGACGCCCGCCGCCAGGAACTCCTCGGCCTTCGCCGCGAAGGGAGCCAGCTCGTCGCCGGTGTCCCACAGTCCGGCGCCGGTCAGGATGAGGAGAGCGGACTCCTCGGGGCGCAGGTCCGTCAGGGCCAGGTCGGGCTGGATGCGGAGGCCACCCATCGTGGTGACGGGCCGTCCGGCGGCGATGGCGACCGTTCGGACCTCGTAGCCGTGCTGGGTCAGGTGCGCGGTGGTGTGGCCCGTCTCCCAGTCGGCATAGGTGTCGTACACCGCCACGTGGACCGTGGGGCGGGACTCGGCCCGGCCCTCCGCTCCGGTCTCCGCCGCCAGCGCCTGCTTCTCCACCTGCTTCTCCACCTGCGTCTGCGTCTTCGTCTGCGTCTTCGTCTGGGTCTCGCTCATCGTGCTCGCCCTCCGGTGTCGCCGTCGCCGTCGCTGTGCTTCTGATGTCAGGACCGGACCCGACCCGTCTCGTGCCGCCTCTTCAGGCCGGTCCGGCCGCGCTCCTTCTATGACAGTAGGCTGCCATCATGACAGGGTGCTGTCAATATATCCCCAGACAGACTGCCGAGACCCGCCCCCCACCCGCATACAGACCGCCGATATCCCTCCCCACCTGCGCACTTCTACGGTTGCGGTCATGACCCCTCACGTCACCTCGGGCGCCACCGTCAAGGCCGCCGACCGCGCTCACGTCTTCCACTCCTGGTCCGCCCAGGCCCTGATCGACCCGCTCGCCGTGGCCAAAGCCGAGGGGTCGCACTTCTGGGACTACGACGGCAAGCGCTACCTCGACTTCGCCTCCCAGCTGGTCAACACGAACATCGGCCACCAGCACCCCAAGGTCGTCGCCGCGATCCAGGAGCAGGCCGCCAAGCTCTGCACCCTGGCCCCCGGTTTCGCCGTCGACGTCCGCTCCGAGGCCGCACGCCTCATCGCGCAGCGGACCCCCGGCGACCTCGACAAGATCTTCTTCACCAACGGCGGCGCCGAAGCCGTGGAGAACGCCGTCCGCATGGCCCGTCTGCACACGGGCCGGCAGAAGGTGATGTCCACCTACCGCTCGTACCACGGCGCCACCTCCGCCGCGATCAACCTGACGGGTGACCCGCGCCGCTGGCCCTCCGACACGGCCGCCGCCGGCGTCGTGCACTTCTGGGGCCCGTACCTCTACCGCTCGCCCTTCCACGCGACCACCGAGGCCGAGGAGTGCGCGCGCGCCCTCACCCACCTCGCCGACACCATCGCCTTCGAGGGCCCGGCGACGATCGCCGCGATCATCCTGGAGTCGGTCCCCGGCACGGCCGGGATCATGACCCCGCCCCCCGGCTACCTGGCCGGCGTGCGCGAGCTCTGCGACCGCTACGGGATCGTCTTCATCCTGGACGAGGTCATGTCGGGATTCGGCCGGACCGGCAAGTGGTTCGCCGCCGAGCACTTCGACGTCACCCCCGACCTGATCACCTTCGCCAAGGGCGTCAACAGCGGCTACGTCCCGCTCGGCGGTGTCGCGATCTCCGGCGCGATCGCCGAGACCTTCGCCACGCGCCCCTACCCGGGCGGGCTGACCTACTCCGGTCACCCCCTCGCCTGCGCCGCCGCCGTCGCGACGATGAACGCCATGGAGGAGGAGGGCATCGTCGAGCACTCCGCCCACCTCGGCGAGAACGTGATCGGCCCGGCCCTCGCCGAGCTCGCGGAGCGCCACCCCTCGGTCGGGGAGGTGCGCGGTCTGGGCACCTTCTGGGCCCTGGAACTCGTACGGGACAAGGAGACGCGCGAGCCGCTCGTTCCCTACAACGCGGCGGGCGCCGACAATGCGCCGATGGCCGAGTTCGCGGCGGCCTGCAAGGCGTCCGGGCTGTGGCCGTTCGTCAACATGAACCGCACCCACGTCGTCCCTCCGTGCAACATCACGGAAGCGGACGCGAAGGAAGGCCTGGCCCTGCTCGACGACGCGCTCACCGTCGCCGACCGGCACGTTTCGGCCTGACCGAGGCCTCGTCGACGCCTGACCGGGCTTCACCGAGACTGACGCCCGCCCCCGGGACTGGGGCCGGGGGCGGGCCCCGGACGTGCCGCGAACAGGCCCCGAACAGGCCCCGAACAGGCCCCGAACAGGCTCGGAGCAGCGAGGACGACCCTGCGCGGGTGCCCCGAGAGGGCCCCGCGCAGGGGTGAATAATCAAGAAGATGAGCGCGGCCCGTCCGCATAACGGGCGCTAGATCCACATAGCGGCCACAAACCGATCGGTTTCGGCCGCGCTGCCTGGCCTAAGGTGTCCGAAGCCCACAGATGGAGACGGACCCCTATGCCAGGCAGCGGCGCTGTCACCCGCAACACACTTCGCCAGCAGATCGCGGACGCGCTGCGTGACGAGGTGCTTGCGGGACGCCTGGCGGCCGGAAGCGAATTCACCGTCAAACAGATCGCCGAGCAGTACGAAGTCTCCGCGACCCCCGTCCGTGAAGCCCTCGTCGATCTCTCCGCGCAAGGCCTGCTCGACTCCGTCCAGCACCGCGGCTTCCGCGTCCGAGTCTTCTCCGTGGATGATTTCCGGGGCATGATCGAGGCTCGTACGTTGATCGTGGAAGGCATCTTCCGCAGGCTCGTGGAACGCGGCACCGCCCCCGGCTCCGGGGAACGGCTGGTCTCGGTGCGCCGCCGGGCGGAGGAGGCGCGGCGGGCGGCGCTGAACGGCTCGCTCGAAGTGCTGATCGGCTACGACCTGCGCTTCTGGAGGGAGCTGAGCGGGCTGGTCGGCAACATCTACATCTCCGAGTTCCTGCACCGGATCCGGGTGCAGTGCTGGGTTTTCGCCGTGCCCTACCTGAAGGCGGAGCCGGGCCTGCGCTCCGACCTGTGGGCCGGCCACAACGAACTGATGGACGCGGTGACCCGCGCGGACGCCGAGGAGGTACGACGCCTCGTGCACGCGTACAACCAGCACGGACTCGACTGGGCCGACGGCCTGAAGACGACCGGCGCATGAGCGGCGAGAGCGCCGTGAGCGCAGGCCAGGAGACGGCCGCGAGCGCCGGCCAGGAGACTCGGACCCCCACCGGTACGCGCTGGCTCGGCGCCGTCGGGCTGTCCGTCGTCATCCCCGCGCCCGTCCCGGAGCAGACCCTCACCGCCCTGCGCGAGCACCTCGACGCCCACCGCGGCACGGGTCCCGGCGCCTGGGAACTCATCCTGGTCACCGGCGACGGCGACGACACTGCCGACGGCGACGGCGACGCCACCGACGCCCCGGCCGCAGCGGAACCCCGGATCCGCCTGATCCGCCTCGGCGACGGCCGGGGCCACAGTGGCAAGGGCGCCGCCCTCCGCGCCGGAGTGCTCGCCTCCACCGGCGACCGGGTGCTCCTCACCGACGCCGCCCTCCGCACCCCGCTCGACGAGCTGGCCCGCCTCGAGGAAGCCCTGGACCAGGGCACGGACGACGCGGCCCCCGCGGTGGTCCTCGGCCGTACCCGCAGCCGCCTGGTCCGCACCCTCGGCATCCCCGGCATACCGGGATTCCGCGCCGACACCTGCGCCTTCGCCCTCTTCGACGGCGACCGCGCCCGCGCCGCCTTCGGCGCCTCGACCCTCGACGGACCGGCCATCGACGCCGAGGTCCTGCGCTGGGTCCGCCGCCAGGGCTGGCACGTCGCCGAGGTCGAGCTCCCGGTGCGCCGCGCCGACACCCCGCACGCCCCGGCCCCGGCCTCCGCCCCGCCCTCGGCCACGGCGCACGCCCCGGCCTCCGCCCCGCCCTCGGCCCCGGCGCAAGCCACCCCGCACGCCCCGGCCCCGCGCCCCGACCGCCGCCGCGCCCTCGGTGACCTCTTCCGCCTCAACGCCGGCGGCCTCGCCGTCGCCGCCGTCTTCATCGCGCTCTCCCTCTACGTCTTCCAGGGCCTGTGGGCGGATCTCGACGGCGCCTACCTCGCGGACGCGCTCCAGGACCAGAACCAGTGGGAGTGGTTCGTCGGCGTCACCACCGACAACGTCACCCACCTCCGCAATCCGCTCTTCACCCTCTCCCAGGGCATGCCCGACGGCGTGAACCTGATGGCCAACGCCACGATGCTCGGCCTGAACGTCCCGCTGATCCCGGTCACGCTGCTCTTCGGCGAGACCGTCACCTTCGCGCTGGTCCTCACGCTCGGCATGGCCGCCAGCGCCTGGACCTGGTACTGGCTGATCCGCCGCCGGTTCGTGCGCAGCCGCTGGGCGGCCGCCGCGGGCGGGGCGCTCGCCGCCTTCGCGCCGCCGATGGTCTCGCACGCCAACGGCCATCCGAACTTCGTCGTCCTCTTCATGATCCCGCTGATCATCGACCGGGCGCTGCGCCTGTGCGAGGGCCACCGCGAAGGTCACAGCGTGACGCGTGACGGGGTACTGCTCGGGCTCTTCGCGACGTACCAGATCTTCATCGGCGAGGAGCCGCTGCTCATCGCGGCACTCGGCATGCTGGTCTTCTGCTTCGCCTACCTCCTCGTCGCCCCCCGCCGCGCCCTCGCGGCCGCACGTCCGCTGGGCTCCGGTCTGGTCGTGGCGCTCGGCGTGTGCCTGCCGCTGGTGGCCGTCCCGCTGTACTGGCAGTTCTTCGGCCCGCAGAGCTACCACTCGGTCCTGCACGGGGACAACGCCGGGAACAGCCCGCGCGCCCTGATCGAGTTCGCGGCCCGCTCCCTCTTCGGCGACCCCGAGACGGCCGGCAAGCTCTCCCTGAACACCACCGAGCAGAACGCCTTCTACGGCTGGCCCCTGCTCGCCCTCGGCGTGGCCGTGTGCGTGTGGCTGTGGCGGAGCAGGGCCGTACGGGCCCTCGCGATCACCGGCTTCGTCGCGCTCCTGCTGTCCCTCGGGCCGTGGGTGCCCGTACCCCGTACCGAGATCGTGCTGCCGGGCCCGTGGCGCCTGATGATCAAGCTGCCGCTGTTCGAGTCGGTGATCGAGGGGCGCGTGGCGATGGTGTGCGCCCCCGTCCTCGGGATCCTGCTCGCCCTCGCGCTCGACCGGATCCTCCGGCTGCGCACCCGCGAGCTGCGCACGCTCGGCCTGCTGGGGGCGGCGGCCGCGCTGATCCCGGTCCTGCCGCTGCCGCTGACCGTACGGGACCGCGCGCCGGTGCCCGCGTTCATCACCTCCGGGGACTGGAAGGGCTACGTCAAGGACGGGGAGGCACTCGTTCCGGTACCGCTGCCGGACCCGGGCCAGGCGGACGCGCTGCACTGGCAGGTCGAGGCGGACTTCGGCTTCCGGCTGGCCGGCGGCTACTTCAACGGCCCGTGGGGCCCTGACCGGATCGGCATCTACGGGGCCACCCCGCGGCACCTCTCGAACCTCCTGCGCGACGTCCGCTACGGCACCGAGCCGCCCGAGGTCGACGCCGGCTGGCGGGCACAGGCCCGCCAGGACCTGGAGTACTGGAAGGCAGGCGCGGTGGTCCTGCCCCGCCAGGACCGGGACGCGGAACTGCGGCAACTGATCACCGGGCTGCTGGGCCGGGAGCCGGACCAGGTGCGCGACGTGTGGGTCTGGAGGGTGGGCCCGGGGCAGCAGTCGTAGGCGGGATCCGGCCCGGATCCGTGTCTACCGCTCCTTCGGTTCTGCTCACCCCTTCGCTGAGCGTGTCCGGCGCACTACGCTGGCCCGATCGGCGACAACGACTGATCGGAGGCCGAGTGGCCTGTGACCTGTGGCTGGTCCCCCTTGTCGACGTGCTGTGCCACAGCCCCGACAACCCCTTCGCGGAAGAGATCGCCTCGTACGACAAGGCGCTGGGCGAGGCCGGACTGCCGTCCGTGCCGGTGTTCGCGTACATGCCGGGGCTTTCCGGGGACGTCGCCCCGGTGGCCGGTTTCGACTACGACGCCCTGCACTTCCTGCGGCGGGCGTACCTGCTCCAGATCTGCGGGCTGCCGGTGACACCGGTGGACGAGCTGGGCGGGGACTACGAGCAACTGCTGGAGATGTTCGAGCCGACGGCGCAGCAGTCGCACCTGGTGTGGCACTACGACCATGCGGGGGCCTACGTCCCCGTGGACTTCGCCTACCCGCTGGCCAACGAGGAGCTGCTGGCCGGGGGCGGCCCGCTGGGGTCCGCGCAGGGCCTGCTGCGCGAGCTGGCACTGGTGGCTCCCGCGATCGGGATAGACCCCCGCAACCCGCCGCTGGCTCCGGCGCCGCCGGGGCGGCCGACGTCGCTGGAGGAGCCCGCCGGGCCGATCCCGTACGACGACAGCCCCTTCGCGCGGGAGCGGCACGTGTGGCTGGGCCTGCACGCGGCGGCCACCCGGAGCCTCGGCCAGGGCTCGATGATCATCTTCAGCTGACGCGGCCCGTACGGGACGGGACCGGATCCGCCGCGCGGGGCCGGCCCCGTCCCGTCAGCGCGGCTGCTCCGGCGGCCTCTGGCGGGGCATGTTCGGGCGGGTGCCCGGGGGGAGCGGGAAGCGGGCCGGCGGGACGTACGCGTCCGAGCGGGATCCGCCCGCTCCCAGGGACTGCATGACCAGCGGGGCGGGGCCGGAGCTGAACTCGACCATCCACTCCGCGGTCTCCGACCGCACGAGCTCGGTCACGTCCTCCGAGAAGCGGCGCAGGACGGTCAGACATCGCTCCGCGGCCTCGCTCGCGGTGCCCTCGGTCGGGCCCAGGATCTCGCGCACGTTCTCCGTGGCCCAGTCGAACTGCAGGGTCTGCAGTCGCCGCTGCACGGCCTGCGCCGTCGCCACGTCCCGCATCCAGCCCGAGGTCAGGCCGAAGAACCGGTCGCAGGCCAGGCAGGCCGCGCCCAGGAGCAGCGCGAGATAGCCGTACGAGGCCGCCCCGGGCACCGAGCCGGACAGCTCCAGCAGCGGCATCGCGGCGCCCGTGACCGCGCCGACGGCGGCACCGATCCGCAGGATCCGGGCCCCCCGGCGCTTCCACGCCCGGTCCGACAGGTACCACTCGGCGGTGCGCAGAGCGTCGGCCTCGACCCGTCGGTAGAGCTCGTCGAGCCGCTCGGCGGGCTCGCCCCAGTCCCCGAGAGGGAACGGCCGGCCGGTAAGGTCGCCGTCCTCTGCGGGATCCCGGGGTGGCCCCTCGGGCTGCATCTCCGGCTGACTCACCCGGGCACTCCCTCTGCCTGCGCTGAACGTGTGGTGGTGCGCGTGTGCGCAATGGTGCGCATGCTCTTCCTACCTTCGAATGAGACGCGGTGGGCGACGATTCCCGGGATTTCCGCCCGCAAGGAGGGTGCCATCAGGTACGCGCACGCCCCGTCTCTCACTCGAAAGAGTTGGTCCTCACGGCGTAGGGCGCGGCGCCCGGGGAGCACGTAGGCTCGGATTGACCAAGCCGCCGGCGCTTGGCCCGACGCTACGGAGTGAGTGATCTGTGATTCCCGGTGGTGGTCAGCCCAACATGCAGCAGCTGCTCCAGCAGGCCCAGAAGATGCAGCAGGACCTCGCCGTGGCGCAGGAGGAGCTGGCGCAGGCCGAGGTCGAGGGCCAGGCCGGCGGCGGCCTGGTCAAGGCGACCGTCACCGGTTCCGGTGAACTGCGCGCACTGGTGATCGACCCGAAGGCCGTGGACCCCGAGGACACCGAAACGCTCGCGGACCTGGTGGTCGCGGCGGTCCAGGCGGCCAACGAGAATGCGCAGACGCTGCAGCAGCAGAAGCTGGGCCCGCTGGCGCAGGGGCTGGGCGGCGGCAGCGGCATCCCCGGCCTTCCCTTCTAACTTTCCTTCCCGAGCCTCCCCGGCTCGGTAGCCCTCCCGTACCGAAAGAAGGCAGTCCGTTGTACGAAGGCGTGGTCCAGGACCTGATCGACGAACTGGGCAGGCTGCCCGGCGTCGGGCCCAAGAGCGCGCAGCGGATCGCCTTCCACATCCTGCAGGCCGAGCCCACCGACGTCCGCCGCCTCGCGCACGCGCTGCTGGAGGTCAAGGACAAGGTCCGGTTCTGCGCGGTGTGCGGGAACGTGGCGCAGGAGGAGCGGTGCAACATCTGCCGCGATCCGCGCCGCGACCTGACGGTCATCTGTGTGGTCGAGGAGTCGAAGGACGTCGTCGCGATCGAGCGGACCCGCGAGTTCCGGGGCCGGTACCACGTCCTCGGCGGCGCGATCAGCCCGATCGAGGGCGTCGGCCCGGACGACCTGCGCATCCGGGAGCTGCTGGCGCGGCTCGCGGACGGCTCCGTCACCGAGCTGATCATCGCGACCGACCCGAACCTGGAGGGCGAGGCGACCGCCACCTACCTCGCCCGCATGATGAAGCCCATGGGCCTCAAGGTCACCCGCCTGGCCAGCGGGCTCCCCGTCGGGGGAGATCTGGAGTACGCGGACGAGGTCACGCTCGGGCGGGCCTTTGAAGGAAGGCGACTTCTCGATGTCTGACGCAACGCTGCACGCCCTCGGACTGGATCCGGACGACTTCGCGGCTTCGATCGCGGACCAGATCGAGTCCTTCATCGTCGCGGTCACCGAGGTGGCCAAGGGCGAGGACCCGGACAGCGCGGTGCCCTTCCTCCTCCTGGAGGTGTCCCAGCTGCTGCTGGCGGGCGGCCGGCTGGGCGCGTACCAGGACGTCCTGCCCGACGAGCGCTACGAGCCCGACCTGGGCCCGGAGCCGGATGTGGACGACTTGCGCGAGCGGTTCGCCGTGATGCTCGAGCCGGTCGACGTCTACTCGGAGGTCTTCGACCCCTACGAGCCGCGCAAGGCCCCGGTCCCGCACCGGATCTCCGACGACCTGGCCGACGTGGTCGCCGACCTGCGGCACGGCCTCATCCACCACCAGGCGGGCCGGATCACCGAGGCGCTGTGGTGGTGGCAGTTCTCGTACTTCACCAACTGGGGACCGACGGCGTCGGCCACGCTGCGCGCCCTCCAGTCACTGATCGCACACGTCCGACTCGACCAGCCGCTGGCCGCCCTGGACGGGCTGGACACGGACGAGGACCTCGCGGAGGACGAGCTCGCGGAGGCGGCCGGGCAGGTCATGGCCGAAGAGCTCGGCGGACTCGGCCGGAAGTAAACGCCCCGGTGAGGGAACGTTTGCTGTGATCTTTTCGTCTCATGATGTGGTACGAAGCGGTCGTATCCCGGCCGCTCGTTAGACTGCACCAGCAATGAGACGGACTGAGCGAGGAGCGCACGTGGGCCTTGTCGTGCAGAAGTACGGAGGCTCCTCCGTAGCCGATGCCGAAGGCATCAAGCGTGTTGCCAAGCGGATCGTGGATGCCAAGAAGAACGGCCACCAAGTGGTCGTCGTGGTTTCCGCGATGGGCGACACGACGGACGAGCTGATCGATCTCGCCGAGCAGGTGTCCCCGATGCCTGCCGGACGTGAATTCGACATGCTGCTGACCGCCGGAGAGCGGATCGCCATGGCCCTGCTGGCCATGGCGATCAAAAACCTGGGCCACGAGGCCCAGTCGTTCACCGGTAGCCAGGCAGGCGTCATCACCGACTCGGTCCACAACAAAGCGCGCATCATCGATGTCACGCCGGGCCGTATCCGCACCGCGCTGGACGAGGGCAACATCGCCATCGTCGCCGGCTTCCAGGGTGTGTCGGCGGACAGCAAGGACATCACCACCCTCGGCCGGGGCGGCTCGGACACGACCGCCGTCGCGCTCGCCGCGGCGCTGGACGCCGAGGTCTGCGAGATCTACACCGACGTCGACGGCGTCTTCACCGCGGACCCCCGCGTCGTGAAGAAGGCCCGGAAGATCGACTGGATCAACTCCGAGGACATGCTGGAGCTCGCGGCCTCCGGCTCCAAGGTGCTGCTGCACCGCTGCGTCGAGTACGCGCGCCGCTACAACATCCCGATCCACGTCCGCTCGTCCTTCTCGGGACTGCCGGGCACCTGGGTCAGCAACGAGAATCCGCAAGGGGACGAGCCGGTGGAGCACGCCATCATCTCCGGAGTCGCTCACGACGTCTCCGAAGCCAAGATCACGGTCGTCGGCGTCCCGGACAAGCCGGGTGAGGCCGCGGCCATCTTCCGCGCCATCGCGGACGCCGAGATCAACATCGACATGATCGTGCAGAACGTGTCCGCCGCCTCCACGGGCCTGACGGACATCTCCTTCACCCTCCCCAAGGCCGAGGGCCACAAGGCCATCGACGCCCTGGAGAAGGCGAAGGGCACCATCGGCTTCGAGTCCCTGCGCTACGACGACCAGATCGGCAAGATCTCGCTGGTCGGCGCGGGCATGAAGACCAACCCGGGCGTCACCGCCTCGTTCTTCCAGGCGCTGTCCGACGCGGGCGTCAACATCGAGCTCATCTCCACCTCGGAGATCCGCATCTCGGTCGTGACCCGCCAGGACGACGTCAACGAGGCCGTCCGCGCCGTGCACACGGCCTTCGGGCTCGACTCCGACAACGGCGACGAAGCCGTCGTCTACGGAGGCACGGGACGTTGAACCCGCCCGCGGCCCGGTCCGCCCCGGCTCCGGCACTCGCCGTGGTCGGGGCGACCGGAGCCGTCGGCTCCGTCCTGCTCCAGATGCTGTCCCAGCGGGCCGACGTCTGGGGCGACGTACGCCTGATCGCCTCCTCGCGCTCGGCCGGCCGCAGGCTGACCGTGCGCGGTACGCAGACCGAGGTGCTCGCCCTCACCGAAGACGCCTTCGACGGCCTCGGGGCGGGCGACATCGCGCTCTTCCTGACCCCGGCCGAGGTCTCGGCCCGGTGGGCTCCCGTCGTGACCGCGCGCGGGGCCGTCGTGGTGGACCAGTCCGCGGCCTTCCGCGAGGACCCCGACGTACCGCTCGTGGTGCCCGAGGTGAACGGGCACGCGGCCCGGATCCGGCCGCGGGGGATCGTCGCCGGGCCCGACTGCGTGATCGCCGCGATGATCGCGGCACTGGGCGCGCTGCACGCCGAGTACGCACTGGCCGAGCTGGCCGTCTCCACGTACCAGGCCGCGAGTGCGGCGGGCCGGGCCGGCTCGGAGGCGCTGCGCCGCCAGCTGTCGCTCGTCGCCGGCAGTTCCCTGGGCGAGCATCCCGGGGACGTGCGCCGGGCCGTGGGCGAGGAAACCGGGCCCTTCGCGGGTCCGCTCGCGCTCAACGTGGTGCCGTGGTCCGGGGAGCTGCGCGAGGACGGCTGGTCCTCGCACGAGCTGGCCGTACGGGCGCAGACCCGCCGGATCCTGGACCTGGCCGAGCTGCCGGTGTCCGTGACCTGCGTACAGGTACCCGTACTGACCGGCCACTCGCTGACCGTACGGGCCCGGTTCGAGGGGGTCGTCCAGGCGGCGCACGCCCGGGAGATCCTGGAATCGGCGCCCGGGGTGGTCCTCGTGGACGATCCGGCCGCGGGGGAGTTCCCGACCCCTTCGGACGCCGCGGGAACGGATCCGGCCTGGGTGGGACGGGTCCGGCGCTCGCTCGACGACCCGCGTGCGCTGGAGTTCTTCGTCTGCGCGGACAACCTCCGTCAGGGTGCTGCGCTCAATGCCACACAAACTGCGGAGCTCATCGCGGCTGATTTTGGCTCTTTCACTTTGTAGGATCATCGTCAATCCCTTGATCGAGTGGATGGCCCGACGGCCGTCGTCGTACGACGACGCGCGCCCGGGTGAGCGGCTACGCAAGAAGGCAATGAGAATCCCGCCGATGAATCTGCCGTGCGCGTACAACCCTGCCGGGGGGACGCGTGTCCAACTGGCGTGGCAGAAGCATTGCTCGAACTCCCCGTCATCGCGGCGCGCACCGGGACGCTCCCGATCCCGTCGCGCCTGCGATCCCGCACGCCCGGTGGGTTCCCGGTGATCGTTCCCGTTCCGCCCGCCGCGACGGCGTCCGGGGCCCCCGTGCTGCCCGGCGTGCCCACCGCGCCCGGCGCCCGCGGGTCCGTACCGGCCAAGGAAGGCCGGGTGCCCGGGCCGCGCGACAGCGCCGAGGACCTCGGGAGCACGGAGGCGGCCGAGGCGGCCGAAACGGCGCCGGTGGCCGGGGCGGCCGTGGTGGCCGAAGCGACCGCGGTGACCGCGGTGACCGAGGTGGCCGAAGTGGCCGAAGTGGTCGCGGGGACCACCGTCGACCACCTCACGGAGACCTACCAGGCCCACTACCGCTCGCTGCTGGGCCTCGCCGCGCTGCTCCTCGACGACACCGCCTCCTGCGAGGACGTCGTCCAGGAGGCCTTCATCCGCGTCCACGCGGCCCGCAACAAGGTCCGGGACCGGGAAAAGACGCTGGCCTACCTGCGCCAGACCGTCGTCAACCTTTCGCGCTCCGCCCTGCGCCGCCGCATCCTCGGCCTGAAGCTTCTGTCGAAGCCGATGCCGGACATGGCGAGCGCCGAGGAAGGCGCGTACGACCTGCTGGAACGGGACGATCTCATCAAGTCGATGCGCGGGCTCCAGCGACGCCAGCGCGAGGTGCTGGTGCTGCGCTACTTCGCGGACATGACGGAAGTCCAGGTCGCCGAGACCCTCGGCATATCGCTCGGTTCGGTCAAGGCGTACGGATCGCGGGGCATTGCCGCGCTGCGGGTGGCGATGGAGGCTGCGCAAGCATGAACGAGGACCGCAAGACGAACGAAGACGAGGACCGCGGCCTGTCCGGCCCGTCCGGCCTGTCCGGCGGCTCCGCCTCCGGGGGCCCGGAGGCCCTGCTGGAGCTCGTGCGCGGCAAGCCGGGTGCGGCGGACAAGCCCGCCGGTGCCAAGCCCGCCGACGCCAAGCTCACCGCCTCCGAGTCCGTGGGCGAGGAGGACGTGCTGCGCGATCTGCTGCAGGGGGTCGTCGGGGGGCTCGAACCTTCCGGTGACGCGCTGGAGCGGCTGCGGCACGCGGTCCCCGCGCGCCGGGTCCGCAACCGGCGGATCCTCGTCGCCGCGGCGGCGGCCGTCGTGGTGCTGGGCGGCTCGGTCCCGGTGGGCCTGCACCTGGCCTCCGGGACGGGCGGGAGCTCCGACCGCTCCACCATGGCGGGCCACGGGCAGCAGGGTGGGGACTCGAAGGACGGGTCCGGCCTGCACCAGAACGGCTCCGGCTCCCGTCCGAAGCCCAAGCGGTCCTCCGACAAGGACAAGGACAAGAGCAAGGACAAGGACGCGGGGAACGGTGGCGCCAGCGCTTCGCCGACCCCGGCGGCCGGTGGCTTCCCGAGCGTCGGCGGGCCGGACGTCACCCCGCCCCGCGCCCCCTCGGGCACCGTCGGCGGCGGTCTGATCCCCCCGCCCGCGTCCTCGGACGTGCCCAACTGCACCCAGAGCCAGGTCGGCGTGGAGGGCAGCACCCGCGCCCCGTCGGCCGGCGGCAAGGTCTACGGCAGTTTCAGGGTCACCAACGTGTCGTCGCGCGGCTGTACCGTCCGCGGCCCGGAGACCTTGACGGCCGGCCCGGCGAGCGAGGGCGGAGCCGCGGTGGCGGTCGTCAGCCACGTCACGGGCGATCCGGCGACCGGGCTGCTGCCCGACCCGTCGGTGGAGACCCTGCGGATGGTGCTCGCGCCGAACGCGGCGTACGAGGTCCGCTTCGCGTGGGTGCCGCCGGAGGCGGGCTGTCCCGGCGCGGACGGCTCCGGGGAGGCCACGACGCCGGAGGGCGGTTCCGCAGGCGCCCCGGATACCGAGGCGGGCACCGACACGGGCCAGACCCAGGCGGAGACCCCGCCGCTCGGTGCCGTGGTGTCCCACACGCCCCATACGTCGGGCACGGACGGCCCGACGACGCAGACGACCATCGCCGAGGCGTGCGGCGGAACGGTCTACCGGACGGGCGTCATCCCCGTCCGGTAGACCGGGGTGTGAGCGAGGGCGCAGCCAGGGCCACCACCCGGGACGCAGCCCGCGGCGAAACCCCGGAGGCTACGCCGAGCCGGTCCCGGCCGGGGCCGGCTCCGCCTGGTCCCGCTCGGCCGTCGGGGTCTCGGCGCCGACCCCGGCCCCGGCCCCGGTCTCGGTGAGGAGGCCCGTCTCCGTGTCGCGCAGGGTCTCCACCTCGCGCCGGTACAGCCGGAACCACATGAAGAGCACGAACGCGGCGAAGACGAACCACTCGCCGGTGTAGCCGAGGTTCTGGAAGGCCTTCAGGTCGAGCCCGGTGTTGACCGGAGCCTGCGCCGGTACCGGGGTCATCCCGTCGGCGGGCGTCTGCACGGTCAGCCAGGCGTCGTACAGGCCGTACGGCACGATGTTGACGAGCGAGGCGGCCCCGATGACGCCGAGCTGCCCGGCCGGCAGCCCGCCCGCGGAGTAGACGCCCTTGCTGGTGGAGGTCTCCGAGGCCTGGAGCGCGCCCGTCACCTCGACCCGTCCGGCCGGCGGGGCCGGGGCCCGGCCCGCGTCGGCGCTGCCGGGCAGCCAGCCCCGGACCACGGGTACGGCCTTGCCGGTGTCGGTCTTGAGCAGGGTCAGGACGTAGAAGCCGGACTCGCCGTCGAGCCGCCGCTCGGGGACGAGGAGCTGGTCGGCGTACTCCCCGGAGACCGAGGCGAGCCGTCCCGAGGTCCGCTTGTCCACCGGGAGCAGCGATTCCAGCGGCGCGGCCGTCTGGTCGGCGGGGCGTGCGCTGGTCGCCTCCTTGTGGGTGTCGACGCGGTCCTCGAACCGGCCGAGCTGCCAGGTCCCCATGAACAGGCAGAAGGGAACGCCGAGCGCGACGAAGACGTTGATCCCCCACCAGCGCGGGGTCAGGAGAAACCGGTGCACCCCACCACCGTACGGGGGGTGCACCGGATCACCGGTGCCGGGGCCCGAAGCCGGGGCCCGGCGCCGGCCGGCCGACGGCCTAGCGCGGCAGGTGCTTCAGCGCGAAGTCGATCTCCATCCGGACCTGCTTGATCCGCTCCTCCACGACGAGCGAGCCGTGCCCGGCGTCGTAGCGGTACACCTCGTGCTCCGCCCCGCGCGCCGCCAGCCGGTCCACGTAGTTCTCGATCTGCTGGATGGGGCAGCGCGGGTCGTTGAGGCCCGCCGCGATGTGCACGGGCGCCGTCACCGCGTCCACGTACGTCAGCGGCGAGGAGGCCTCGAAGCGCTCCGGGACCTCCTCCGGGGTGCCGCCGAAGAGGGTGCGGTCCAGGGACTTCAGCGCCTCCATCTCGTCGTGGTACGCCGTCACGTAGTCGGCGACCGGTACGGCCGCCAGCCCCACCGCCCAGGCTTCCGGCCGGGTGCCGAGACCCAGCAGCGTCAGGTAGCCGCCCCAGGAGCCGCCGGACAGCACCAGGCGCGCCGGGTCCGCGAGCCCGGAGGCCACCGCCCATTCCCGTACGGCGTCGACGTCCTCCAGCTCGATCAGGCCGACCCGGTGCTTGAGGGCGTCGGTCCACTCGCGCCCGTAGCCGGTCGAACCGCGGTAGTTGACCCGGACCACCGCGAAACCGTGGTCGAGCCAGGCCGCCGGGGTCGCGGCGAAGGCGTCGCTGTCGTGCCAGGTGGGCCCGCCGTGGATCTCGAACACGGTCGGGAAGGGCCCCTCTCCGTGGCCGACGGGCCGCTGGGCGAGGGCGTGGATCCGCCCGCCGGGGCCCTCGACCCACACGTCCTCGACCGGTACGGAGCCGGGCGGCCGGAAACCGGGAGGGTCGAGCACGACCCCGCCCGCGGTCGACCGGATGACGGAGGACTCGGCCGCGCAGGACCACTGGTACTCCACCGACCCGTCGGGCCGCGCCGTCGCACCCGACACGGTGCCCGGCGGCGTGTCCAGCCGTACGAGCTCCCGCGCGGCCAGGTCGTAGCGGAACAGCTCGCTGCGCGCCTCGTAGCCGTGCTCGATCAGCAGCGCGGACCCGTCGGGGTACCACTCGGCGCCGACGTCGCCGGGCAGATCGACGGCCAGCCCCTCCTCGGTGCCCGCGGCCACGTCCCACACCATCGGCTCCCACCGGCCGCGCCGCTGGTGGCCGACGAGCAGCCGGGTGTCTCCCGCGACGGGCGCGAAGCCGAGCACCATGAGGCCCAGCTCCTCGGTGCCGCCCTTGGAGTCGTCCAGCTCGGCGACCGTGTCGCCGTCCAGGGTGATCACGCGCAGGGCCGAGTGCATCGCGTCGCCGTGCTCGGTGTGCTCGACGGCGAGCAGGGTCCCGTCCCGGGACAGGTCGCCGACCCCGGCCGACTCGCGGTGCCGGTAGACGACGGCCGGCTCCGACCCGTCGGGCCGGGCCACGTGGATCGTGGTCCCGTCCTCGTCGGTGGAGCGCCCCACGACGGCCGTCCCGTCCCGCCCGATGGCCAGCCCGGCGGGGTACGAGGCCTCCAGCCCGGGGGTGGCCGGCTCGTCGGGGCCGCCCGCGAAGGGCTGGCGGACCCAGGTGCCGAACTCGTCGCCGTCGGTGTCGGAGAACCACCAGAGCCACTCGCCGTCGGGGGACAGGGTGCCGTCGGTGGTCCCGTTGGGCCGGTCGGTGGCCTGCCGCTGGGCGCCGGTGGCGCGGTCCCAGGCGTACAGCTCGTAGGTCCCGGTGGCGTTGGAGACGAAGAGCGCGCGGTCGGGCGCGTCCTCGGCCCATTCGGGCAGTCCCACGCGCGGGGCCCGGAAGCGCTTCTCCCAGTCGGGCATGGCGGCGGCGTTCGTATCGGCTTCGTTCATGCCGGGGGTGGCGTCAGTCATGCACCCCATGTAACCGGATCGGCCGCAGCCCGTCCCCCGAGATGCCGACGGGGCCGAACGGGCGCAGGGTGGTGTCCGTACGCGGTCCCGCGTACGAGGCTGCGTAGAGCTGCGAGCGAGGGAGTGGCGGTCATGGCGAAGAAGGCGCGTACCGGCAAGCCGGCCCACCAGGACTCAGAGCGCGCGATGGCGAAGAACACGGCGGCCGAGGCGCGCGCCAAGGCCGCCGTCCGCGATGTGCAGTCGGTTGCCGCGAAGACCCGGGGCATGCAGCAGAAGGCCCAGGCCAAGCGAGGCTGACCCCCGTAGGCTGACGCGATGCGGATGATCGTCCGGGGTGCCCGGCTGCTGCACGGCGAAGGTCTGCACGACGTCGAGGTCGCGGAGGACGGGCGGATCGCGCGCGTGCTCCCGTACGACGACCAGAAGGAGCCGCCGGCGACGGGCGTGCTGATCGAGGCGCACGGCGGCCTGCTCAGCGCGCCCTTCGTCGAGCCGCACATCCACCTGGACACGGCCCTGACGGCCGGAGATCCGCGCCCCAACGCCTCCGGGACCCTCTGGGAGGGCATCGCCTGCTGGAGCGAGCGCAAGAAGACCCTGACCCGCGAGGACGTCATCGCGCGGGCCACCGAGGTGCTGCGCTGGCAGGCGGCGCAGGGCGTCCTGCACGTCCGTACACACTGCGATGTCACCGACCCGGCGCTGGCCGCGCTCGACGCGCTGCTGGAGGTGCGCGACCGGATCCGGGACGTGATGACCCTGCAGATCGTCGCCTTCCCGCAGGAGGGCATCGTCTCCTTCCCCGGCGGCGAGGCGCTGCTGCGCGAGGCGGTCCGGCGCGGGGCCGACGTGGTCGGCGCGATCCCGCACTTCGAGGACACCCGGGAGGACGGGGTGGCCTCGCTGGCCGTCGCCTTCCGGCTCGCCGAGGAGCAGGGGCTGCGGGTCGACGCGCACTGCGACGAGATCGACGACGAACAGTCCCGGTTCGTGGAGGTGCTGGCCGCGCACGCCCTGCGCTCGGGGCTGCGCGGTCACGTGACGGCCTCGCACACGACGGCCATGGGCTCCTACGGCGGCGCGTACAGCTTCAAACTCCAGCGCCTGCTGTCGCGTTCGGGGATCAACCTCGTCTCGAACCCCTTCGCCAACCTGGGCCTCCAGGGCCGCTTCGACGCCTACCCCAAGCGGCGCGGCCTCACCCAGGTCAAGGAGATGCTGGCGGCGGGGGTCAACGTGGCCTTCGGCCACGACGACGTGATGGACCCATGGAACGCGCTCGGCACCGGAAACCCGCTGCAGACCGCCCTCGTCGGGATCTACGCCGCCCAGCTCACCGGGGCCGACGAGATCCCGGTGGCCTTCGAGATGGTGACCGAGCGCGCGGCGCGCGTCCTGGGCCTCTCGCCCTCGGAGTACGGGGTCCGCCAGGGCAACCCGGCCTCCTTCGTGCTGCTGCCGGCCGAATCTTCCACCGAGGCCGTCCGCCGCCAGGTCCGCCCCCGCTACGTCGTCTCGCGCGGCACCGTCCTCGCCGAGACCCCGGCGGCTCCGCCCCGCCTGCTGGCCTGGCCGGGGGAGGAGGGCCCCTCGGAGGTGGACTTCCGCGTCCGCCTACGCTGACCGGCCATGACCTATGTGACATGGACTCTTGACACTCCGTCGGGCCGGGCCGCGCTGGAGATCGCCTCCGAGTACACGGATGCGGCGCTGCTGAACCACTCGGTCCGGTCGTACGCCTTCGGGGCCGAGTACGCGGACCGGCACGGGCTCTCGTACGACCGCGAACTCTTCTACGTCAGCGCGCTGGTGCACGATCTCGGGCTGACCGCGCCCTTCGACAGCCACACCCTGCCCTTCGAGGAGGCGGGCGGCCACGTTGCGCGCGTGCTGACGGCGGGGCTGGGCTGGCCGGCGGAGCGCCGGGCGCGCGCCGAGGAGATCATCGTGCGGCACATGCGCGAGGACGTCACGGCCGCCGAGGACGTGGAGAGCCACCTGCTCCAGATCGGTACGACCGCGGACGTCTCCGGGGTCGGCGTCGGCGACGCCGACCCCGTCTTCACGGCCGCGCTGCTCACGGAGTACCCGCGCCTCGGCTTCGGCGACGCCTTCTTCGCACTGGTCGCCGACCAGGCCGCGCGCAAGCCGCAGTGCGCGGCGGCGGCCTACGTGGCGAGCGGTGCGAAGGAGCGCATCGCGGCGAACCCGCTCGACCGGCGGGGCTGACGGGGGCCGGGAGGCGTGGGGGCCGGCGGGGTCAGAAGATCCCCAGGGCGTTGTCCAGGGACCAGACCTGCCAGCCCATCGCGAAGAAGGCGACCCCGGAGATCAGGGCCATCATCAGGTTCTGCCCCTGCTCGCCCCAGTCGTGGATCATCAGGATCAGGTAGACCAGGTTGAGCAGCAGCCCGGCGAGCAGGGCTATCGGGGTCAGGAACCCGACGATGAGGCCGAGTCCCAGGGCCAGTTCGGCGTAGGCGACGAGGTAGGCCATGAAGCGCGGGTAGGGCTTCACGACGACGTCGAAGCCGCGCGTCACGAACCCCCAGCGGTGCTTCTCGGCCACGCCGGCCGCCCAGCGGATGCCGCCTCCGCCGAACCATTCCTTCTTGTCCTTGTGCCGCCAGCTCTCCAGCCACCACAGCCCGAGCCCGATCCGCAGAACGGCGACCCATTCGGGCCCGCCGAGCCAGATGGTCTGCATCCTCGGTTCCTTCCCTCGTTCCCTCGCAATGATCTGACGATGTGTCAGTTTCGAGGGAAGGGGAGGGCTGTGGCAAGGGGTTGGCCCGCGGGGTTCAGCGGCACACGACGGAGACGGCCTGGACCTGGTTGTTGCCGAAGCCCCCGCGGTTCCAGGGCTGCCGGAGCGGCTGCGTGCGCCCCGAGGCGTCGGTGGCGCGGACCAGGAGGGTGTGGTCGGCGCCCGGGACCGCCGTCCAGTCGGCGTGCCAGCCCTGCCAGGCGTACGGGTGTCCGCCCTGCGGCAGCACCTCGGCGTCGGCCCAGCTGCAGCCACTTCCGTCGGGGCCCCCGTCGGTGCTCAACTCCACGCGCATGATGGCCCCGTAGCCCGACCAGGCGCGCCCGGCGAGCCGCAGGGGACCGGGGCGGACGACCCGGGTGCGGGACATGAAGTCGGGGAATCCGGGCGGGATCATCAGAGCGCGCGGGGCGATCCGGGTGACGGGCTCGCCGGCCTCCTCGGCGCTCTGCTTGTAGCCGTAGGCCGTGGCCTGCTGGTAACCGCCGAACGCCGTGTCGACGAGCTCGATGTCGCGCAGCCACTTCACGTGGGCCATGCCGTACCAGCCCGGCGCGACCAGCCGCAGCGGATGCCCGTGCTGCGGCGGCAGGGGCCCGCCGTTCATCGTGTGGACGAGCAGCACGTCCTCGTCGACGGGCAGCGGCAGGCTGCGCCGGTAGTCCTGCTCGACGCCCCGCTCCACCCCGTGGTCGGCGCCCGTGAACACCGCCTCCACGGCGCCCGGAGCCACCCCGGCCTCCGCGAGCACCGCGCGCAGCGGCACCCCCGTCCAGTCGGCCGTCCCCACCGCCTCCACCAGCCAGGGCTGGCTGACGGGCCGCGGGGACAGCCGGGCCCGCCCGTTGCCGGCGCACTCCATGGTGACCCGGTGGGTCACGGAGGGCAGGGACCGCAGGTCGCGCAGGCTCAGCTCCAGGGGGGTCCGGAGGCGGCCGCGCACGGTGAGGCGCCAGGTGTCGGCGGCTGCGTCGGTGGCCGTGGTCGTGTCCGGGATGTCGTAGTGCACGAGTACGTAGTGCAGCCCCGCAGGCGTGACCTCGTAGCGCATGGCCTCCAGCGGGAGCCCGTGGTTGCGTGCGGCGAGCGCCAGCTCGTCCTGGCCGATGCCCTCCCCGGGGGTGGCGATCCGGCCCGGGGGGCTGATCCCGGTGAGGGGGCGCTCCTCCATGGACCCATGGTCCCGTGGCTGCGTCGGACCGGCTACTCCGCGTGCGGATCACTCAGTCAGGCGGTATGTATTGATATGCCCCTTATGCGATCGGAGTGACGCGTGGACGACTATCCACTGCTCAACCTGTTCTGGACCATGCTGTGGTTCTTCCTGTGGGTCATGTGGTTCTTCCTGCTGTTCAAGGTGATCACTGACATCTTCAGGGACCACGAGCTGAACGGCTGGGCCAAGGCCGGCTGGCTGATCCTGGTGCTCCTGCTGCCCTACATCGGCGTCTTCATCTACCTCATCGTCCGCGGCCGGAGCATGGGCCAGCGGGACCTGAAGCAGGCGAAGGAGCAGGAACGGGCCTTCCAGGACTACGTCCAGAAGGCCGCGGGCCCCCGCCAGAGCCCGGCGGAGGAACTCGCGGGCCTGTCCCAGCTCAAGGAGAAGGGCCACCTGACGCAGGAGGAGTTCGACAAGGCCAAGGAAAAGCTCCTGGCCTGAGGACCGCCCTACCCGCCGGACGGGGGCCGGACCGCGCAATCGCGGTCCGGCCCCCGTCCGGGCGCCCGGTCCGGGTCAGGCCGCGGCCGGGTCCGTGTCCTCCAGCAGGCCGATCAGGGACGAGCGGGCCCGGGCCACGCGGGAGCGGACGGTGCCTATCGGGCAGCCGAGCATGAGCGCCGCCTCCGCGTACGGGAGCCCCATCAGCTGGGTGAGGACGAAGACCTCGCGGCGCTCGGCGGGGATCGCCCCCAGGAGCTCCGCGAGCGCGACGCCGTCCTCGAAGCCGGGTACGCCGCGGGGCTGGCTCTGCTCGGCCGCGGTCTGCCAGTCGTCTCTGTCGGCGATCTTGGGGCGGGCCGCCTTGTGCCGCAGGCTGTCCACCACGGTGCGCCGCGCGATGGAGAGCAGCCAGGTACGGGCGGAGGAGCGGCCCTCGAAGCGGTGCAGGCTGCCGAGGGCGCGCAGGAAGGTTTCCTGGGTCAGGTCCTCGGCGGACTGGGGGTCCGCGCTGAGGTAGGCGACGTAGCGGCGCACGTCGCGGTGCAGGGCGCGCACGAACTGGTCCACCGCGACGGGGTCGCCGTCACGGGCGGCCAGCGCGAGGAGGGTGACGGCCTCGTCGGGACCGGCGGCGCGGCGGGTGGCGGTGGCGGTGGTCGGGCGGGTGAGCAGGGCAGGGGTCATCGCCTGGTGTCCTTCTGCGAATCCGGCCGGATTCGATGCCGCGCCGCGGGCGCCAGGGGTGGCCGAAGTGACCACGGTGATCGCAGGTACCGCACTGCCGGCGCGCCCGGATGGCCCGGAGAGCGGAGCCCGGAGGGCTCGGAACGCGGGCCCGGAGCCCGGTGCGCGGCCATCGCGAGGCCGGTGAACGGGGGTACGGCCTGCCGGACGGCATGACCGATGCCCGAGGCGCGGTACGGGTACGGGTGCTGGACCCGTGGCGCGTCGGGGAGCCGGCTGTCAGACGACAGCGGTCCCGTGAGGTGGACCCCGTGAGGTGAGGGCGTCGGCGAGCAGCAGCCTGCGGGGCGTCCGTACCCGGTGGTTCCGGGAAAGGCGGACGCGGGGCCGGTGCGCGGGCGCGGGAAGCCGGAAGAACAGGCGCACCGGTACGAGGAACCGGGCGGCGACGGCGCGCAGGACGCGGAAGGCGCCGCGTTCCCCGTACGCGAGCCAGAGGCCGCAGATCAGGGCCGCCAGGAGGTGGCCCGCGAGCATGCCCGCCGGTGACATGGAGCCCATGGAGTGCGCGGCCGGCGTCGGCAGGGCCGCCGCCATCGACGCGGAGCCGTCGGCCATCCCGTGCAGGGCGTGCGTCCCGTGCGTCCCGGCCATGGCGTGCACGTCCTGCACGACGTGCCGGGCGGTGCTGCCGGTGCCCGGCGCGGGCTCCAGCACGGATGGGGCGCAGAGCAGGTACTGCGCCCAGCGGCGGCCCAGGGAGGTCAGAGAGGCGCCCGTTTCCTGTGGCCGCGCTGCCGCGGCCTGGGCCAGCGAGAACCCGCCGTGCAGGACCGCTTGGACGCCGACGGTCGCGGAGACGACGGCCGCGAGGCCTCGCTCCCGCCCGGCGAGGAACCAGCCGGTCGCCGAGGTTCCGGCGAAGGCCGCGGCCATCCCCCACCAGGGGACGGCGGTTCCCGACATGAGGATGTGCCCGAGGGACGAGAGCAGCACGCAGGTGGCCGCGAACATCGCGGCCCGTACGGCTCGGCAACATCGACCCGGTGTCATGGCCGGGCCATCGTTGCACCGGCCGGGCGGGGGACGACAGAGGGCATCAGGCTTTCCTCGTCCGGAAATCGAGTCCCGCCCTGTTGTGGCGTACACCACAACAGGCCTTGGGAACCCGGGCGTTCACTGCGCCGACTCCTGTCCCCGGAAGTGCCGGAAGTGCCGGAAGTGCCGGACGTGATGGCGGCGGGAACGGGGTGGGCGAGCGGTGGCGGACCGGAGGCAGCCGGTGAAGACGCCCGGGGCGGCCGCGGGCCGGACAGGCGGCCCGGCGGGCGGACTCACGGCTCTCCTCACCGGCGCCATGGCCTTCTCGATGCTCCAGCTCTTCCTCCTCGGCGCGCTCGGTCCGCGTCTGGTGGGGGAGTTGGGGGTCTCGCCCTCCGTGCTCGGCTGGACCACCACGGCCGGGTTCGGCACGGCGGCCGTGCTGTCGCCGCTCGGCGGCCGGCTGGTGGACCGGATCGGGCCGCGCCGTTCCCTCGTACTCCTGCTGTCGGTGTCCGCGGCCGCGCTCGCGCTGATCGGCGCCGCGCCCGGACCGGGGTTCCTGCTCGCCGCCGTCGCGCTGGGCGGACTGCCCCAGGCCCTGGCCAACCCGGCGACCAACAAGGCGATCCTCGCCGCCGTGCCTCCCGGCCGCCGGGGGCCGGTGACCGGCCTGAAGCAGTCGGGCGTCCAGTTGGGCGCCTTCGCCGCCGGGCTGCCGCTCACGGCACTGGCCGGCGTGATCGGCTGGCGCGGGGCGGTGTGGACGGCCGCCGCCACTGCCGCGCTGGCGGCGCTGTGGGCGCTGCGCGCCCTGCCCGCCGACCCGCGGGCTGCTCCGGCCGGGCCCCGGGCCTCCCTCGTACCGAGGGGTGCCATCGCCTGGCTGGCGGTGTTCTCCCTGTTCCTGGGCTGCGGGATCACCTCGGTCAACACGTACGTGGCCCTCTTCGGCGCGCAACGGCTCGGCATGGCCCCCACCGCGGCCGGCGCGCTGGTCGCGGTGCTCGGCGTCGCGGGCATCGCCGGGCGGGTCGGCTGGTCGAAGGCGGCCCGGCCGGGACGCGCCGAGTGGCTGCCGGGAGGCCTCGCCGCCGGCGCGGTGGGAGCGGCCGTCCTGCTGGTCGCGGCACCGAGCGCGGGTCCGCTGGTGTGGGTGGCCGCGGTGGCCGTCGGGGTGTTCGCGGTAGCGGCCAACGCCGTCTCGATGGTCCTGGTGATGCAGCGCTCCGCCCCCGGCCGCGCCGGCCAGGACTCCGCGCTCGTGGCCGCCGGCTTCTTCACCGGCTTCGCCGTCGGCCCCCTCCTCTTCGGTCCCCTGGCGAACGCCGGCCGCTACGGGACGGGCTGGCTGCTGGTGGCGGCGGAGTTCGGGGTGGCTTCTGGTGTCGGTGTGGCCTGGGCGGTGCGGGAACGGCGGCGGGGGCGAGACGTACGACGTCGACGCGAAGGCCCCCGGGGTCGGCGGGCATGACAGACCACCTAGGTGGGCGAGTTGGGGGTGCGCGGGTGGCGGACGGCAGGGCGGAACGGGCGTTGGCGGAGGTCCTAGACCAGGTGGCGGCCACGGCGGCCGAGGTCGGCGAGGAGCGGTTCCCGCTCTATGCGGACCCGGATTCGGGGCAGTGGACGACGACCGGCCGGGGTTCCTGGGCCGGTGGGTTCTGGGCGGGGCTGCTGTGGCTGAGAGCCCGGCACACGG
The DNA here is from genome assembly GCF_057834205.1 of Streptomyces sp. GL_148. NCBI lineage: Bacteria > Bacillati > Actinomycetota > Actinomycetes > Kitasatosporales > Streptomycetaceae > Streptomyces > Streptomyces sp. GL_148. The sequence goes on from NZ_CM174396.1 coordinate 4,787,768, forward strand.
GCGCCGAAGGCGACCGGGCCGCCGCCTCCGCGTGCACCGCGCGGCTGGCCCGCTGGGTGGACGCCGACACCTCCACGCGCGGGCTGATCCTCTGGTACGGGACTGCTCTGGCCGTCGAAGACGCCGAGGCACAGGCGTTGCGCGCCCGGGCGGCCGGAGCCTGTGCGGCGGCGATGGACGGGGAACTCGGGCTGCTGCCCTGGGGATCGGCGTTCGGCGGCCCCCGGCTGCTGGCCCGGGTGGACGGGCTGCCGGGCACGATTCCACTGCTCGCCACCGTCCGCCCGGCGGCGGCGGCCTCACACCTCCAGCGGCACCTGACCCTGTGCCTGCCCGGCTCCGGGACGGAGGTCTGCCGCGCCCGAGACCTCGTACCGGCCTGGTCCTACGAGGCGGAGAAGGGCTGGCTGGCGTGTGCGGAGCCGGCGCCGGGCTGGAGCCGGGGACCGGCCTGGCTCCTGCTCGCGCTGGCCGACGTACTGCACCGCCCAGCCGTCGCCGCATGCTTGCCGGGGCAGCCGCAGGCACTGGCCGAGCGCCTCGCCGCCGCGTGGACAGCACCGGGAACACCCCTCGTACCGCCTGCGGACCCGGCCCGGCCGGACGGCCCTGCGGACACCTCCGCCGCAGCCGTCACGGCCGTCGCGCTCCTCAAGCTGTCCCTCCTTCCCGGCCCCCGGGCCGCGACGCACGCGCAGCGCGCGGCGGAGATCCTGGAGCACCTGGTCGACCACCACCTCTCCCGGGGCCGACTGCTGAACGGCTGCTACGACGCGGACAAGCACCTGGCAGTCCGCCACGAACTGGTCTGGGGCGACTTCTTCCTGGCCCTGGGCCTGGCCGAACTCACCGGCCTGGCAGACGTCCGCACCATCTGACGGCCCCTTCCCTCCCCCCCCGGAGGTCCGTCGTTCCCACCCACGGCCGGTCCGCGGTCGCTAAGCCGAGTGGGAGATGAACCGGTCGTTGGGCGGCCTATGACCAGCCACAGACGGTCGGTAGTCGCTAAGCCGAGCGCGGCGTAGCGATCTGTCGCGCCCCCCGACCACGGGAAGGGTGTCCAGACGCCCGGCCTGGATGCTCTGACCGTCCCGCGCGTCCGTTCCGACCGAGGTCACGGTCCTGCCGGGGCCGTGTCCAGATGACCGCCGGCCGGAGGGGGCTGCGCATCTCAGACGAGGCCGCTCCTCCCCTCTCCTCCCCCCGGCCATTCCCCGGGGGGATCCCGGAAGTCTTGTGGCGTTTCGGGGTGGGTCGGTCGGTCAAGGGTGGCCGAAGGCCATCGCGAAGCGACGCGACCGCAGGGAGCGCTCTTGACGGACCGGCCCGCACCGAAAGGACACTGGACTGCCGGGACGCCCCCCGGAACCGTCAACGCCAAGGACCGGCCCCCACCCCTACCCCCCGTACCCCCCCAACACCCTCCGGGCCACCCCCGTGATGTGCAGTTCGTCCGGGCCGTCCAGGATTCGGGCCGTGCGGCCGGTGCGGTAGAGGGCGGGCAGGGGGGTGTCGGGGCCGAGGCCGGCCGCGCCGTGGATCTGGATGGCCGCGTCGGTCACCTGCTGGAGCGTGCGGGCCGCGGCCACCTTGGCCAGGCCCACCTCCACGTGCGCGTCCTGTCCGGCGCTGATCCGGGCCACGGCCTCGTGGACGAGCGGCCGGGTGCCGCGCAGCGCCAGGAGCGACTCGAAGACGTGGCTCTGCACCAGCTGGTGGCTTCCGAGCGGACCGCGCGACCCGGTACGGGAGTTCACGCGTTCGCACATGAGGTCGAACGCGCGCTGCGCCTGGCCCAGCCAGCGCAGGCAGCGCAGGGTGCGGCCCAGCTGGAGCCGTTCCCCGGCGATGGCGAGGGCCCGGCCGCGTTCGCCGAGGAGGTGGTCGGCGTCCACGCGCACCCGGTCGAACTCGATCTCCCACTGTCCGGCCGCACCCAGCACCGGCAGCTCCCGCACCACCCTGAAGCCCGGCGCCGAGGTGGGAACGACGAGCAGCGACAGCCCCGTACGGTCTCCCGGCTGCCCGTCGGTGCGAGCCAGGACGGTGACCAGATCTGCCTCGGCGGCGTGCGAGGTGAACCACTTGCGGCCGCTCAGGGTCCAGCTTCCGTCCGGCTGCTCCGCCGCGCGCGTGGAGGTGAGGTGCGGGTCGGTGCCCGGGGTTTCGGGGTCGGTCATGGCGTAGCAGGCGCGCAGTTCGCCGCCCGTCAGCCGGCGCGGGTACAGCGCGCGTACCCGGTCGCCGCCGTGCCGCCACAGCATCGTCGCATCGAGGAGTGAGGCCGACCCCAGCGCGGCCGGTCCGTGGTCGCTCGCCCCCTCGGCCTCGGCGAGCCGTGCGTAGCGCGCCAGATCGAGTCCTTGGCCGCCCAGCTCCGCGGGGAGCGGGAGGGCCCAGAGGCCCGCCTCCTTCGCCCCGGCCTGGAGCTCCCGCACGGCAGCCGCCGCGGCGGGGCCGCCTGCGTCCAGCACGGGCTCGCGGGGCATCACCTGCTTCCGTACGAACTCCGCCACCCGGTCCCTCAACTCCGCGTCCACACCTGTCGGTTCGCTCGGGTAGCCCGTCGCACTCCCTCCGCTTTCCGTCACTCGGTTCTCCACCACTTTCCTCCAGCCCTCCGGGAACCCGTGGGAACGGCAGTGCGACTGCCTTCCCGTGGAACTGGTCGGGCGGGCCCGCCCCTTGGTTCCCGCGTACGGGACCACCTGCGGCGCCGGCCGATCGCCGGGCCGGGAGAAGAGGAGAGGCATGGCGTCACCCGCCGTCACCCAGACCGCTCGGCCGCTCGACGGGCTGCGCTTCACCACCTCGGGACCGCCCGCGCTCGCCGGCCCGGTGGCCGAGCACCTGAGGGTGCTGGGTGCCGTCGCCGCAGATGCCGGGGAGGCCGTCGAGACCGGGCCGGCCGTGGGGGACGACACCGGCACGGCCCGTATCACCTTGGCGGACGGCGGCTTCGGGGACGCGGACGGCGCCTTCGGGGACGCGGGAGCCGCCTTCGGGGGCGCCTTCGGAGCCGCCCTCGGCCGCGCCCCGGGCCACGCCTCCGGGATCGGCCGCCCCGCCCGCGCGACCGCCACCGTCGCCTGGTCATCGCCCGGGGCGAGCCTGCCCGAGGCGAGCCTGATGGGCATCACCGACGAGGCCACCGCTCAAGCCGCGACCGGCATCATGGCGGTCCACGGCCGCCGCGACGGCCTGCCGCGGGGGCTCGCCGTCGACTACGCCACCGCCGCGACGGCCGTCCTCACCACGCAGGGTCTGCTCGCCGCCCTGCTGGCCCGGGCCAGGGGGTGCGAGGGCGCCGCCGCGCAGCCGCACACGTACGTGGACCGGGCCGGGCTGCTGGTCGTGTCCCAGTACCTCGCCGCGAGCGGCGCCGACGAGGGCGAAGCCGCCGAACTCGCGCCCGGTGGGCCGCCCTTCACCGCGGCCGACGGCACGCTCTTCGAGCTGGAGACCCTGGATCCGGGTGCCTGGGCCGGCTTCTGGCGGGCTCTGGAGGCCCCCTCCGACGCGGTACGGGCCGGCTGGCGGCCCTTCCAGTTCCGGTACGCCACCGCGTGCGCACCCTTCCCCCAGGCGCTGCACGCCACCACCCGGGCGCACGGCTGGCAGCGGATCCGCGACGCGTCGGCCGCCTCGGGGGCCGAGGTCTGCCGGCTGTGGAGCCTGGCCGAGCGGGCCGCCGAACAGGACGGAGCCGCCCCTTGGACCCTGGCCCCGTACGGCCCCGGCAGCCATGCCCCGAAGACCGCGCCGCAGGTACCCCCGGGCTCCTCCCAGCCCCCGGGCTCCTCCCAGCCCCCCGGCTCCACCCCACCCCCCGGCCCCCTCGCCGGCATGACCGTCCTGGAAGCCGGCCGTCGCGTGCAGGCGCCGCTCGCCGCCCATCTGCTGGGGCTGCTCGGCGCCGAGGTGATCCGGATCGAGCCGCCGGGCGGCGACCCGCTGCGCGGCATGCCGCCCGCCTGCTCGGGGATCTCGGCCCGCTGGCTGGCCCTGAACCGGGGCAAGCGTGCCGTGGAGATCGACATCAAGTCGCCCGGCGACCGGCTGCGGCTGGCCGAACTGGCGGCCGGAGCCGATGTGTTCCTGCACAACTGGGCCCCGGGGAAGGCCGCAGAGCTGGGCCTGGACTCCGCCGACCTCGCGCGGGCGAACCCGGCGCTCGTTTACGCGTACACCGGCGGCTGGGGCACCGGCCGCATCGCCGATCCGCCGATGGGCACGGACTTCATGGTCCAGGCCCGCACCGGCGTGGGCGAGGCCGCCCGCCCCGAGGGCGAGGTGCCCGCGCCCTCCCTGATGACCCTGCTCGACGTGCTGGGCGGGCTGCTCGGCACCGAGGCCGTCCTCGCCGGGCTGCTACTGCGCGAGCGCACGGGACGCGGGGTCCGCGTGGACTCCTCGCTGCTCGGCGCCGCCGACCTGCTCACCGCCCCGGCCCTGCGCCGCGCCCGGCGCGGGGAACACGGCCGCCGGCCCGCGGGCTTCCGTACGCCCCTGCGCACCGCCGACGGCTGGATCGCCCCGGCCGACGCGGACGCCCGCGCGGCGGCGGCCGTCGTCCAGGGCCTCGCGGAGCCGTCCATGCCGTCCATGCCGTCCGCGCCGACCGCGCCGTCCATGCCGCCCGTGCCGTCCGTGCCGTCCGTGCCGTCCGTGCCGTCCGCGCCGACCATGCCGTCCGCGCCGTCCGTGCCGTCCACCGAAGACGCCCTACGAGCGCTGCGGGCGCGCGGCCTCGCCGCGACCGCCGTCACCACAGACCTCGCCGACCTGCACCACGACCCGCGCTTCGGCGGCTCGATCAGCCGCGACGCGCACGGTGCCCCCGCCGTTCCCGACCCCTGGAGCTTCGTATGACCGTCGCACTGCACGATCTGCTGCCCGTGGGCCTGCGCCGCTCGTGGGCGGTCGACGGAACCTGTCCCGACCTCGACCTCTACAGCCTCTTCCGGGCCCGCCAGATCGCCGATCTGCACCACACCGCGGTCATCGACGCCAAGGGCAAGCTCTGTTACACCGCCCTCGACCGCAAAGTGAGATGCCTGGCCACCGGCCTCGCGGAGCTCGGCGTGCGGCCCGGCGACGTGGTCGGTGTCCAGCTCCCCAACGGCCGCGACGCGGTCATCGCGGACCTGGCCCTGGCCGCCCTCGGAGCGGTGGCCCTGCCCTTCCCCGTGGGCCGGGGCGGCCAGGATGCCCGTTGCCTGCTGCGCCGCGCCGAGGCCGTGGCAGTGATCGCCGCCGTGGAGCACCGGGGCCACCGCCATGCCGCCGAACTGCGGGACCTGGCCCCCGAACTGCCCGCGCTGCGCCATGTCGTCACGGTCGGCGGACCGGCGGGCACGGAGCCTGAAGGAACGATTCGGCTCGCGGAGCTGCTGCGCTCCGACCCGGCCGCCTTCGTACCCGCCCGGCCCCACCCCGACAGCGCCGCCCGCATCCTGGTGTCCTCGGGCTCGGAGGCGGAGCCGAAGATGATCGCCTACTCCCACAACGCCCTCGCCGGCGGCCGCGGCAACTTCCTCGCGTCGCTGATGCCCGACGGGACACCGCCGCGCTGCCTGTTCCTCGTACCGCTCGCGTCCGCCTTCGGCTCCAGCGGCACCGCGGTCACCCTCGCCCGGCACGGCGGAACCCTGATCGTCCTCGACCACTTCACACCGGAGGCGGCCCTCGCGGCGGTGCGGGAGCACCGGCCCACCCATGTCCTCGGGGTGCCCACGATGATCCGCATGATGCTCGACCGGCTGGAGGCGGAGGCGGAGGCGGAGGCATCCGGGGGCGGGAACGGCGCCGCCCCGCTCCCCGCCCCCACCGCCCTCGTCCTCGGCGGCGCCCCCCTCGACGAGACCACGGCAAAGAGCGCGAGCCGCGCCTTCGGCTGCCCGGTCGTCAACCTCTACGGCTCGGCCGACGGGGTCAACTGCCACACCGGACTGGGCGCTGCGGCCCCGGAAACCGAGGGCACGGGCATCGCCGCCGGCCGCCCCGATCCCCGGGTCGCCGAGATCCGCATCGCCGACACCGAGACGCACGAGCGGCTCCCCGACGGCGCGATCGGGGAGATCATCGCGCGCGGCCCCATGACCCCCATGTGCTACGTCGCCTCCCCCGACCTGGACGCCCGGTACCGCACGCCCGAGGGCTGGGTCCGTACCGGCGACCTCGGCTTCATCGACGGGGACGGGGTCCTCCACGTCGTCGGCCGCCTCAAGGACATCGTCATCCGCGGCGGCGCCAACATCAGCCCCGCCGAGGTGGAACGGGAGCTCTCCTACGATCCCCTCGTCCGCGACGTCGTCTGTGTCGGGGTCCCGGACGAGGTGATGGGCGAGCGCCTCGCCGCCTGCGTCGTCCCCCGCGGCGCGCAGCTCCCCACCCTCGGCTCCCTTGCCGGGCACCTGAAGCTCCGCGGCCTGGAGCGCCGCAAGCACCCCGAGCACCTGCTGCTGCTGGCGGAGCTCCCGCTCACCCCGGCCGGCAAACCCGACCGCGCGGCGCTGCGCGCACGCTTCGCGCACGGAGGATCCGGCGCGGGGGCCACCCCGGCCTTCCCCGGGCCGGCCGACAGCACCCGCACCGAGCCCGCCGCCAAGTCCCGTACCGAGCCCGCCGCCCAGACCCGTACCGAGCCGGCCGGCAGCGCCCGTACCGAGCCGGCCACCCAGGCCCGTGCCGGGGCGAGCGCCGGCGCCCCGGCCGCTGCGGCACCCGCCGGGGTGGGCGCGTAGACGAGGGCGGGGCGGCCCTCAGTGGACCGCCCCGCCCTCCAGGCCTCCGCCCTCCAGGCCTCCCGGCGTACCGCCGTACCGGCGTACCGGGGGCGCCGGCCCCGTCCCGCCGACGCCCCGCTCCGCGCTATCCGGCGGATCCACCCGCCTTGACCATGGCCTTCTTCAGCTCGGCCCCCGCGTTGCGGTAGACCGGCAGCAAGTCCAGGTCGTTCCCGGGGTAGTTGACGATCTGTACCTGTCGTGCGCCGGAATCGGGCAGGACGGTGCCGGTCGACATGTGCGCGTTGTCCAGTACCAGCGCCGGCTTCTTCGCCGACAGGTCGGCCAGCTGCGCCGGGGTCACCGCCTCGGGGCCGTAGGTGCCCACCGTGGTGGCGCCCGCCAGCTTCGCGGACCAGGCGGTGAACACCTGGCTCACGACCGCCGGGCTCTTCCCGCCGGGCCAGGCGGCCTGGACGTCCTTCGCGACCCTTCCGTACTCGGCGTCGAAGTCCGCCGTCCACTTCGCGGCGGCGGCCTGCGTGCCGAACAGCGCGCCCAGCCGGGTGACTTCGGCCTTGACCTTGTCGGCGTCGTTGTCGAGGTTCACCTCGACCAGCTCCGCCTTCGACCCGGCGGCCTCCTTGATCTTCGCGGCGTACGGCTCGAACGGCGCGTACAGCACGAAGTCGGCCCCGGCCACGGCGGCGAGGTCGGAGGGCTTGGGGTCGTAGTCCGGCGCGTGGTGCACGGACTGCGGCACGATCACCTTGACGTCCTGCGCGCCCGCGGCCTTGGCGAAGGCGCCCTCCCAGGTGGTGGTCACGACGACGGCCGGCTTGCCGCCCTTGGCGGTGCCACCACCACGCCCACTGTCGTCGGTGTCGCTGTCGCTGTCGCCGCAGCCGGTCACCAGGGCCAGCGCCAGGCCCAGTGCCGTACTCAGTGCGAGGAGGGAAGGGGAAGTGCTGCGGACGCGGGTTCGCGGCGCCATGAGCGGATTCTCCGTTCGGGTACGAGGTGCACCGCGAGGACGAGCGCCCCCGCGGTCAGGACGAGGACGGGCCCGGGGGGCCAGTCCAGCCGGAGGGCGATGAGGAAGCCGGTCAGGTTCACGAAGACGCCGATGGCCACCGCCCACCCGGTGATCGATTTCAGTGAGGTGCCCAGCCGGCGCGCGGCCAGAGCGGGCAGCAGGGTCAGGGCGTCGACCAGCAGGGCGCCGGTGAGCTTGATGGCTCCGGCGACCGCGACCGCGACGAGCACCAGCAGGACGGTGGTCAGCGCCCGCACCGGCACGCCCGAACACTGCGCGAGCTCACGGTCGTACAGCAGCAACGCCACCTCGCGCCGCCGCCACCAGAACAGGCCGGGTACGAGGACGGCCAGCACGCCGAGCACCACGAGATCGGCGCCGCCGACGGACAGGATCGAGCCCCACAGCAGCGCGAACGCGCCCGAGGCGTTGACCCCCGAGACCGCGAGGAGCAGCAGCGCGGCGGCGATCGCCAGACTCATCAGCAGCCCCATCGCCCCGGACAGCCCGTCCGGGGTCCGGGCCAGCGGGGCGACCCCGGCTCCGGCCAGCGCGCAGGCCACCAGCGCGCACAGCATGGGGTCCAGACCGGTGAGCAGGCCGACGGCGATACCCAGCAGTGCCACGTGCATCATCGCGAAGCGCACCGGCATGATGTCCAGCCCGACGATGACCACCCCGATGACGGGCAGTCCGACGGCGGCCAGCAGCAGGGCGAAGCCCGCCCGCTGTACGGGGGCCAGTTGCAGCAGCGTGCCGAGGTCGGCGGAGGCGAGGGCGGCGCTCACCGGACCTCCCGCAGCCGGCCGGCGGCCATTTCCAGGACCCGGTCGCAGCGTTCCGCGAGCGCCCGGTCGTGCGTGACGACGACGAGCGTCACGGGCAGCGCGGCCAGTACGTCGGCGGCCTCGTCCTGGCCCGCGAAGTCCAGGGCGGCGGTCGGTTCGTCGGCGAGCAGTACGCCGGCCCCCGCGGCCACGCAGCCGATCGCCCGGGCCAGGTACATCCGCTGCAACTGCCCGCCGGACAGGGTGTGCAGCGGCCGCCCGGTCAGCGGCCCCACCCCCAGCCGGTCGGCGGCCTCGGCGGCCGCGCGGGGGTCGCCGCCGCTGGCGAGGAGTTCGCCGCCCAGGAGCGGGAAGCGTCCGGCGGCGGGCTTCTGCGGGATCCACGCGCACGCCCGCCGCCGCCAGGCCGGGTCGCCCGCACGGCCGCCGACCAGGATCTTCCCGCTGACCTGCGGGTGCAGTCCGAGCACGGCGCGCAGCAGGGTGGTCTTGCCCGATCCGTTGGTGCCGGTCAGCGCGACGCGCTCGCCCGCGGCGATTTCCAGGTCGACGCCGGCTACGGCCTCGATGCGCCCGTGCCGGCAACCCACCCCCTCCATCCGCACGTCCAGCCCGCCCATCCCACGCCCTTCCGCTGTCACCGGCCGTCTCTCCGCGTGGAGTTGGTCGGCCGGAAGGGGCCTGAAGTTCCGGCGATCCACGATCTGTCGATGGCGGGCGGGGTGTGGGGGCGGAACGGGGGCGGGACGGTGGTGGGTTCGCGCCGTCCAGCCGGGCGGGACCGGCCATTCCGCGGGGGCGTTCCCTTTTCTACAAGCGCCCCGGCCCGCCCAGGGACATGATCACGCCGCCACCTCCCGTGGTGATCAACATGCCTGTGATCAAAGGGAGTCGAGCCATGCCCGAGAACGTCCGCACCCCTCGCCGCACCGTCCGCAGTGCCACCCTCCGCAGCGCCGCCCGCCGGAGCGCGCTCTGGCACCGCGCCCTGGCGACCGCTGTGGTCCTGGCCGCGACCGGGACCGTCCTCGCCGCCGCCCCGCAGCCCGCCCAGGCCGCGCTGCCGGCGCAGTCGATAGCCGACCCCGTGCACTACTGGAACGACGTGCTGCAGAACGTCTTCCGCCGGGTCGGCGGCGGGCCCGTCCCGATGGCCCGGGCCGCCGCGATGATGAACGCGGCGATCTACGACGCGGAGTCCTCGTACCAGCTGAAGTGGAAGGGCAAGATCACCTCGGAGCCGTACATCCAGGCGGTGAGCTACGTGGGCTGGGCCGAGGGCCCGGACGAGGAGGAGCGCGTCATCGGCCGTACGGCCTACAACATCCTCCTCGGCCTCTACGGCAACAAGCAGAGCCGCTACGCGGACCAGACGCAGTACCTCGACTCGCGCTTCCGCGAGCGATTCGGCACCGAGCCCACCGCCGGCGACTTCCTCGACCTCTCGGTGGTCGCCGCCATGGTGAAGCAGATGACGGACGCCCGCACCGGCGACGGCTCCGAGAACCCCCAGGTCTACGTGGGGGACAACAAGCCGGGCGCCTGGCGGCCGACGAGCTACCCGGACATGCCCGACGCCTCATGCGACGAGGACAGCGACGCGATCAGCCCGTTCTACGGCCAGGTCAAGCCGTTCTCGCTGACCTCCAGCTCGCAGTTCCGCCCCACCACCCTGGCCCAGTACGGCTCGTACGAGGCCCTGGTGGCGAGCGACGAGTACAAGCGCCAGGTCGAGGCCGTCCGCACGGCAGGCGCCGACAAGCCGACCGCGGCCACCCCGGTGATCAGCCGGACCCCGGACCAGCTCGCCGCGGCCTGGTTCTGGGCCAACGACAACAACGGCACCTACAAGCCGCCGGGCCACATGCTCCAGGCCACCCGCGAGGTCGCCAAGGCCCGCGGCCTGGGGGTCTACGCCAACGCCCGCCTCTTCGCCCTCGTCTCCCTCGCCATGGCCGACACCGGAATCGCGGTCCGCGACGCCAAGTTCGCCACCCCCATCGACCTGTGGCGGCCCGTCTCGGCGATCCGCGAGGGCGGCCTCGACCCCCAGTGGAAGCCGCTCCTGAAGAGCCCGACGGGCGTCAACGTCAGCCCCTGCTTCCCCGCGTACGTCTCCGGCCACGCCTCCTTCGGCGGCGCCTGGGCCGGGGTCATGAAGCGCTACTTCGGCAGCGACGACATCTCCTTCGACCTCACCACCGACGAACCGCAGGCCCCGGTCAAGACCCGCCACTTCACCAGCTTCAGCGCGGCTGGCAAGGAGGACGCCGACAGCCGCATCTGGCTCGGCGTCCACTACCCGTGGGACGCCACGGACGGCCTCGCCATGGGCGAGAAGATCGCGAACCAGGTCTTCACCACCAAGCTCCGCACCCTCTGACCCGGGCCGACGGGCAGAACCCCGCCGCACCCCGGCCGGATGACGTAAGCCTTTCGTCATCCGGCCGGGCCTGGCCCCCGCCCGTGCCCGCGCGTTGAATGCCCATGACGGCCGGACGGCCGGACGGCCGAACGCGAGGAAGGCACGACGAGTGACGCAGAACGCGACGCCGAACCAGCCGCAGCACCCGACGCAGAGCGACCCGCAGACCCCGGCGAAGAGGCAGGGCGGACGCCGCCGGCTCCTGGCCGTGCTGGCCCTCCCCGCGGCCCTCCTGCTGGGCCTCGGCCTGTACTGGTTCCAGCCGTGGAAGCTCTGGCAGGACGCCACGGTCCACGAGTCCCTCCCGGCGGCGGCCCCCTCCGCCGCCGCACCCTCACCCACCGGTTCGCCCGCCGCCGGAGCGGCGCCGGGCACCGCGCCCGCCACCCCGCAGACCCTCGCCCAGGGCGCGCTGATCAGCCACGAGCACGCCACCACCGGCACCGCGAAGCTCATCCGGCTCCCCGACGGCTCCCACACCCTGCGCCTGGAGAACCTCGACACCAGCAACGGCCCGGACCTGCGGGTCTGGCTGACGGACGCCCCGGTGAAGGAGGGCACGGCGGGCTGGCGCGTCTTCGACGACGGCAAGTACGTCAGCCTGGGCAAGCTCAAAGGCAATAAGGGCGACCAGAACTACGCGATCCCGGCCGACGTGAACCCGTCCGACTACGGCAGCATCACCATCTGGTGCGACCGCTTCGACGTCTCCTTCGGTGCGGCGGCCCTGACCAGCGTGTGACCCGCGGTGGCCCGGATGCCACCGTGTCACGCTTGTCCCCGTACCAAGGACGCGTCACGGGCGCGTCGGGATCGGGGGGAACACCGTGGCGGGACCACAAGCACCGGCGAGCCACCTCTCGGGGTACTCCGAGTTGCTCGTCGACGCCTGCGCCACGGGCCGCCGCCTGACCGGCGCGGAGCTGGAGTCACGCCGTGCGGAAGGCGAGCGGGCGGCGGAGGCCGGCCTGCCGCTGCGCGCGCTGATCCGCGATCACCTGGCCGCGGCGCAGCTCGTACGGCCCCTCCCCGCATCCGACCCGCTCCTCGCGGCCGTGGAGCAGGCGGTGGACGCCTTCGTCGAGGGCTACGAACGCGCCCAGCACCAGGCCGTCCGGCAGGAGGAGGCGGCGCGCCGGGAGTTCATCGACGACCTCCTCTACGGCGGCAGCGACCTGGGCCGGCTGGCGGAGCGTGCCGGGCGCTTCGGGCTGCGCCTCTCGCAGTCGCACGGCGTCGCCGTGGCCACCGGCCCC